>NZ_CP177202.1:0-4989604 GCF_046764225.1 Escherichia sp. F1 | reverse complement strand
GGCGGACTCCACTCGAACAAAAGTCGATAATGACTAAGGCTGAAACATTCATGATTGTTGACGTACGTCGAAAAGACCCTGCATGAGGGTGACGCACGAACCGCTGTCTGCGGTTATATGCCCGATCAAGATCCTGCAAAACGATCGGGACCGCGGATCATAGCCTAAACTGCGCAAGAGATCTTCTGTTTCTCACAGATTTTCCCGATTTATCCACAGGACTTTCCAGAACTCGCTAAGTGTAAACGATCCTGCCGCGAGGCGGGCACGATTTACGCCGTATATTGGAAAATTTAATGACCATAGACAAAAATTGGCTTAATCGATCTAATAAAGATCCAGGACGATCCTTGCGCTTTACCCGTCAGCCCGTATAATCCTCCACCCGGCGCGCCATGCTGGTTTTCACTGGTGTGAGGCCGTACGTTTTCCCCGCGAAAAGGTGCGGAAAAGCGCGGTAAATAAGGAAAGAGAATTGACTCCGGAGTGTACAATTATTACAATCCGGCCTCTTTAATCACCCATGGCTTCGGTGTCCATCGTTTCATTTTTCGGCGGATATCCAATAAAGCCATTGAATTTATTCAAGTTTAGGTAGAAATCGCCATGAAACGCACTTTTCAACCGTCTGTACTGAAGCGCAACCGTTCTCACGGCTTCCGTGCTCGTATGGCTACTAAAAATGGTCGTCAGGTTCTGGCACGTCGTCGTGCTAAAGGCCGCGCTCGTCTGACCGTTTCTAAGTAATAAAGCTAACCCCTGAGTGGTTAAGCTCGCATTTCCCAGGGAGTTACGCTTGTTAACTCCCAGTCAATTCACATTCGTCTTCCAGCAGCCACAACGGGCTGGCACGCCGCAAATTACCATTCTCGGCCGCCTGAATTCGCTGGGGCATCCCCGTATCGGTCTTACAGTCGCCAAGAAAAACGTTCGACGCGCCCATGAACGCAATCGGATTAAACGTCTGACGCGTGAAAGCTTCCGTCTGCGCCAACATGAACTCCCGGCTATGGATTTCGTGGTGGTGGCGAAAAAAGGGGTTGCCGACCTCGATAACCGTGCTCTCTCGGAAGCGTTGGAAATATTATGGCGCCGCCACTGTCGCCTGGCTCGCGGGTCCTGATAGCCCTCATTCGGGTCTATCAACGCCTGATTAGTCCGCTACTCGGGCCGCATTGTCGTTTCACTCCAACCTGTTCAAGCTACGGAATTGAGGCATTGCGCAGGTTTGGAGTGATAAAAGGCAGTTGGTTGACGGTGAAACGCGTATTAAAATGCCACCCTTTACACCCTGGTGGTGACGATCCCGTCCCGCCCGGACCATTTGATACCAGAGAACACTAACGATGGATTCGCAACGCAATCTTTTAGTCATCGCTTTGCTGTTCGTGTCTTTCATGATCTGGCAAGCCTGGGAGCAGGATAAAAACCCGCAACCTCAGGCCCAACAGACCACGCAGACAACGACCACCGCAGCGGGTAGCGCCGCCGACCAGGGCGTACCGGCCAGTGGCCAGGGGAAACTGATCTCGGTTAAGACCGACGTGCTTGATCTGACCATCAACACCCGTGGTGGTGATGTTGAGCAAGCTCTGCTGCCTGCTTACCCGAAAGAGTTGAACTCTACCCAGCCGTTCCAGCTGCTGGAAACTTCACCGCAGTTTATTTATCAGGCACAGAGCGGTCTGACCGGTCGTGATGGCCCGGATAACCCGGCTAACGGCCCGCGTCCGCTGTATAACGTTGAAAAAGACGCTTATGTGCTGGCTGAAGGTCAAAACGAACTGCAGGTGCCGATGACGTATACCGACGCGGCAGGCAACACGTTTACCAAAACGTTTGTCCTGAAACGTGGTGATTACGCTGTCAACGTCAACTACAACGTGCAGAACGCTGGCGAGAAACCGCTGGAAATCTCCACCTTTGGTCAGTTGAAGCAATCTATCACTCTGCCACCGCATCTCGATACCGGAAGCAGCAATTTCGCACTGCACACCTTCCGTGGCGCGGCGTACTCCACGCCTGACGAGAAGTACGAGAAATACAAGTTCGATACCATTGCCGATAACGAAAACCTGAACATCTCTTCGAAAGGTGGTTGGGTGGCGATGCTGCAACAGTATTTCGCGACGGCGTGGATCCCGCATAACGACGGTACCAATAACTTCTATACCGCTAATCTGGGTAACGGCATCGCCGCTATCGGCTACAAGTCTCAACCGGTACTGGTTCAGCCTGGTCAGACTGGCGCGATGAACAGCACCCTGTGGGTTGGCCCGGAAATCCAGGACAAAATGGCAGCTGTTGCTCCGCACCTGGATCTGACCGTTGATTACGGTTGGCTGTGGTTCATCTCTCAGCCGTTGTTCAAACTGCTGAAATGGATCCATAGCTTTGTGGGTAACTGGGGCTTCTCCATTATCATCATCACCTTTATCGTTCGTGGCATCATGTACCCGCTGACCAAAGCGCAGTACACCTCCATGGCGAAGATGCGTATGCTGCAGCCGAAGATTCAGGCAATGCGTGAGCGTCTGGGCGATGACAAACAGCGTATTAGTCAGGAAATGATGGCGCTGTACAAAGCTGAGAAGGTTAACCCGCTGGGCGGCTGCTTCCCGCTGCTGATCCAGATGCCAATCTTCCTGGCGTTGTACTACATGCTGATGGGTTCCGTTGAACTGCGTCAGGCACCGTTTGCACTGTGGATCCACGACCTGTCTGCACAGGACCCGTACTACATCCTGCCGATCCTGATGGGCGTAACGATGTTCTTCATTCAGAAGATGTCGCCGACCACAGTGACCGACCCGATGCAGCAGAAGATCATGACCTTTATGCCGGTCATCTTCACCGTGTTCTTCCTGTGGTTCCCGTCAGGTCTGGTGCTGTACTATATCGTCAGCAACCTGGTAACCATTATTCAGCAGCAGCTGATTTACCGTGGTCTGGAAAAACGTGGCCTGCATAGCCGCGAGAAGAAAAAATCCTGATTCGGTGAGTTTTCGCTAAAATAAGGGCGGTCAGTTGACCGCCTTTTTTCTTTTCGTAGGGCGGATAAGCACCGCGCATCCGCCACACAAAGCAACAGGAACATCATGAGCGATAATGACACTATCGTAGCCCAGGCCACGCCTCCGGGACGTGGCGGTGTTGGCATCCTGCGCATCTCCGGCTTCAAAGCCCGTGAAGTTGCCGAAACCGTGCTGGGTAAACTGCCTAAGCCGCGCTACGCCGATTATCTTCCGTTTAAAGACGCCGACGGCAGCGTGCTCGATCAGGGGATTGCGCTATGGTTCCCTGGCCCGAACTCGTTCACCGGTGAAGATGTGCTGGAACTGCAGGGTCATGGCGGTCCGGTGATCCTCGACCTGCTGTTAAAACGCATTCTGACCATTCCCGGCCTGCGGATTGCCCGCCCTGGTGAGTTTTCCGAACGCGCGTTTCTTAACGATAAACTCGACTTAGCCCAGGCTGAGGCGATTGCGGATCTTATCGACGCCAGTTCGGAACAGGCGGCCCGTTCGGCACTTAACTCGCTGCAAGGCGCATTCTCCGCACGGGTCAACCATCTGGTGGAAGCCCTCACCCACTTGCGCATTTACGTCGAAGCGGCAATTGATTTCCCTGATGAAGAGATCGATTTCCTCTCCGACGGCAAAATTGAAGCCCAGCTCAATGACGTAATTGCCGATCTCGACGCGGTACGCGCCGAAGCGCGTCAGGGCAGCTTGTTGCGCGAAGGGATGAAAGTAGTGATTGCCGGACGTCCTAACGCCGGTAAATCGAGCCTGTTAAACGCGCTGGCGGGCCGTGAAGCAGCAATCGTAACCGATATCGCCGGAACCACGCGTGACGTGCTGCGTGAGCATATCCACATTGACGGAATGCCGCTGCATATCATCGATACCGCCGGACTTCGTGAAGCCAGTGATGAAGTGGAACGTATTGGTATCGAGCGCGCGTGGCAGGAAATTGAACAGGCCGACCGCGTACTGTTTATGGTCGATGGCACCACGACAGACGCCGTTGATCCGGCAGAGATCTGGCCGGAATTTATCGCCCGCCTGCCAGCGAAACTGCCGATCACCGTGGTGCGCAATAAAGCCGATATCACCGGCGAAACGCTGGGAATGAGTGAAGTGAACGGTCACGCGTTAATTCGTCTCTCGGCAAGGACTGGCGAAGGCGTGGACGTGCTGCGTAACCATCTCAAACAGAGCATGGGCTTTGACACCAACATGGAAGGCGGCTTCCTGGCGCGTCGTCGTCACCTACAGGCGCTGGAACAAGCGGCGGAGCATCTGCAACAGGGCAAAGCACAACTGTTGGGTGCATGGGCTGGTGAATTGCTGGCGGAAGAGCTGCGCCTGGCGCAGCAGAACTTAAGCGAGATCACCGGGGAGTTTACCTCTGACGACCTGCTGGGGCGGATTTTCTCCAGCTTCTGTATTGGCAAATAAGTTTTAGTCCATCCTCGTCCGTGAACGTCCACTAACCCGCATTAACTGCATGTTAATGCGGGTTTTTACTTTCCATACTCGTCCATAATCGTGCGGGTTCATCCGCGATTTTTGTGTCCTGAATTGTGCCCATCTTTAAATTCTCCGTGTGTCATTGTTCATTTTTTTGCGCTAAAAATCACATCAAATGGACACAAAAAACGGTATAAAAAACGCTCAAATCAGCCTTCTCATGGACACAGTAAAAAATAAGGCGTTAATAACCCAATATTAAACAATCAATTAGAAAGGATGCTCATGGACACACTGTAGAGGTGAGATATGGCACTTTCAGATACCAAACTACGCACGCTTACTCCCAGAAACCGTCCCTGGCAACTTGCCGATCATGACGGGCTGGTGATTGAAGTTCTTCCCACCGGACGGAAAATCTGGCGTTTCCGCTACCGCTTTGACAACAAATCGCAAAAGATCACGCTGGGCGAATACCCGGCTTTCTCACTTGCAGAAGCGCGGCTTTGGCGTGAAAAGTGCCGCTCAATGGTGGCCCATGGCATCAATCCCGCGCAGAAAAAACAGGAAGAAAAGCTTAAACAGAAAGACCCAACAACAGTCAAAACATTCGCCAAGCGCTGGCTGACCGATATCGTTGAAAAAAGTAACCGCGATCCGCGCAATGTCACTCGCGTTATCGAGAAGGACATCATTCCCATCATCGGGAAGCTGGAACTGGAAGAACTAACAACCGCCCAAATTCAGGTCGTGCTCGACCGCATCAAGCAACGAGGTTCCGATCACGTCGCGCTGCTGACGCGAAACGTGCTTAAACGCATGCTGGCCTATGCGATTTCCAGGGGAATCATCTTCAACAACCCGGCAGCTGCTATCGAGGCTCGTTATATCGCGCAAGCAACGAGCCGTGACGTGGCGCTAACCGCAGAAGAGATCGGCATCCTGTTACGGGGGATCTACACCTCTAACATGAACCGACGCCACAAGCTGGCCCTGCACCTGCTGATCATCTGCATGGTGCGTAAATCGGAGTTGATTGAAGCGACATGGAGTGAGGTTAACTTCAACGCGCTGGAATGGCGTATCCCCGGCGAAAGAATGAAGATGGATAACCCGCATATTGTTCCGCTATCAAAGCAGGCGCTGGCGATGTTCGAAGAGTTAAAATTTCTGGCCGGAGATTCTCCATACGTCTTCCCCAGCCGAAACGACCACCGACGCCCGATCTCCAAAACAACGCTTAACTGCGCAGTGCGTACACTGGATCTGAACGTCAGGGATTTTGTTATTCATGACTTCCGGCGTACTGCCAGCACATTGCTCCATGAGCAAGGCTACAACTCAGACTGGGTGGAGAAATGCCTGGCGCATAAGATCGGCGGCGTTCGCGGTGTCTACAACCGTGCAGAGTACCTGAATCAGCGCCGGGAGATGCTTCAGTCCTGGGCTGATTTTGTTGATGCGCAGATTGAGGAGGGGCGGAAGGTAGTTATCGGGAAGTTTGGGAAGGCTTATGAAATCAATACCAATTGACGCATCAAAATCAAATTAACAACTTAGTAATGTATAAAGAATAGTTCCGGCAAATGCCGGAACTATCGATGATATAATAAATGCCTACGCAGCGTTTAGTTCATTCAGAATCTCAATGAACTTCTCATCCAGCTCCCTCCACTCTTCATTACTTAACATTTTATCCTTGTAAGCATGATGAGTGAGATACAGTAAGGTTTCGGTGACTCCGCCATGTTTCTTAATTAAGCCATCTAGTTTTTTCTGAGCTTTCAAGGCTTCGGTTTTAACCAAGGCTCTCCGCTTCTCCTGAAAAACGGCTTCAGGCTCAGAAAGAATCTGAGAGATAGTGTCCTTGTCCATTACATAGAATGTTTGAGTTGTTGCACTCCGCGCTGTAACCGATGTCGTAATAACATTACAGTGCTGAACAGGAATGAAGTATTTCTTCTCAAGAATCTCAATGATCGCTGGGAGTCGAGTCACTTCAAAATCAGCCGTGATATTGTTTCCAGCAGAAGTCAAACGGTCACCCCGAAGAAGTGAACACAAAACAACAATCTGTGAATTCTTCATACGATTGAGCATCACCAAAACTGCTGGGTGAGCCGAAAATTTTAACGCAAGCTCATTACGAGCGACCGCAGGAGGAATGGTTAAGTGTTCCATAAAAAGCCTCTTATCTATTGATATCTAAACAATAAGACGCAGAAGGGAACCACAGGAAACACTATTGGTAGCAGCTACGTTCGGTCAAAAAAAACCAAAAAAGCTGGATACGGTGCGCGGATATGCATAATATTATGCACAGCCAATTGCACGCCAACAGTGCAACACTGGTTACTGTAGGCGGAGATCAGAAAGAGTCGCCAAACTTTAGATCTGATCTTCGCCTTTTCCTTTTGCTGTCTTCCTACTCATCACCCAACTTGAAGATAATTTGTCCTTTCTCCATCTGAGTGTCTGAATCCTGTGAAAACTGCTTAACCGATGCATCATCATCATCAGACAGACGAGGAAACCCTGGCCGTAGTGTGATTCTGATTGCACAGGATGAATACTCACCTGCTTTATTCTTTTGTCCTGCAACTCCAAAACCACCCTCTGGGATTTTTTTTATCATCCACAATGATGATTCACTGTCGTAAAGGATATCAACACGGTCACCTGTTTCGATACCAGTTGCATCCATGGCAGTGCGACCAATTCTGAATCCCAGTTCAACAGCACCAGTGGCGCGTTTAGTTTGAGTAACAGTAACGTGGTTGCTTTGTACCATACGGCCAGTTTTCGCAGCCATCGTTGATAGAGATACGAAAGCCATAACAACCTCCCGAGATATTCAAGTGATCGCATTGTACGATCGATCAGCTTGCAATCACAATAATTTTTTTATTTGTTTTTACTCCCTTCAATCACAACCAACGACCAACTAAATTTAGATAACTCAATTCTTATTGTTCTTCGCTTTGCGGCATATCATACCACACAGTTTTATGCGTTAGTTTCCTGGATCCGGAAGATACTAAAAAATTTCGCTCTCTAGCGATAAATGATGGAATCCTCTGACGGAAAAATTTTTGTTGAAAGTGAGATAACTTAACTTTTGTTATGCACACATTGTAAGTGGACACTCACCAACATTTTTGGTTGTTGATATCGTAAGATTTACTTCGACTTAAAGAAGCATCCCCCGCAACCGTTAGATTTGAACTTCATTTTCATAACAAAGTTACTTCTTGGCTCCACTAGGAAAAATTTTCAAATCCCAAAAACAGTTTCCCGCAGCTTTCCCCCCTTCCCCAGATCTACCCTATCCCCAACTCATAGCAGTACCCCTAAAAGCTTCCTGTTCTAAGACGAACTGCGACCTGTAAGAAGCGCCTTTGGCGGTCAGCCCCCCGGTCAACCAGGGAACGAAGCGTGGTCTGAAACTGACCTCCTGTCTCGATACAGGTGACCACACCCTTTATCGCTACCCTGTTGCAAGCGTAGCGACAGACAGAACGCTGTAGAGAAGTCGGGCGGCATTGCCGAAGGCTTTGCGTCCGTACTTCCTGCTGAATGTGCAAAACGCGGCGTCACTTTTAAGAGCGTAAGCGAGTGAAAGTGACGCCAGCACACAGATCAGCTTCAACCCAGCTACTGCCTGCAAATTCACTGCAACAAACAGGCTGACACTCAAACAGATGTCAGAAATTCACTTACCAGGAGGATAAACCAGCACTACCGAACCGATACCGGAGGACAGGTTATTTTACCTGTGGGGATATACCTGCCTGAGCAGGCGGCTGCATTCGTGCATCACCGTACCCCGTCATACCTCATCCGCGCATTCTCCGGCGCACCGGTATCGTTCAGCACAGCACGCTGTGCCCAACCGCGCGTCGGAGAATTGAGTGGAGAGTAGCTATGTCGAAACTTACAAAACGCATGGAAAAACTCGCCCTGCTGGCTGGCGGCAGTTTTAAAACAGTCCATGATCGCCTCCGCATCGCCGGGCGTTTAAGCCAGCATCTGCACAAGCTGAATATCCAGATTCAGGATCTCCAGCATCTGAAATCGTCACATATCGAAAGCTACGTGATGGCGCGACGGGAAGCAGGAATTACGCCACGCACGCTACAAAACGAGATGGCTGCCCTGCGCACCATCCTTGCTCAGTCTGGACGTCAAAAATTTGCCCAATCGGAGCGCATCAGCAATAAAGCGCTCGGGCTGGGTAACGCCAGCCGGGCAGGAACGCATCTGCCATTAACCTCAGAACGCTGGTTGTCGGCGCTGTCTGCTTTTCATGAAAAGGATGAAGGGCTGGCTCTGACGCTGGAGCTTGCCAGAGCAATGGGTTTGCGTTCACAGGAAGCGGTGCAGTGTTGTCAGTCTCTGAAGACATGGGCCGCTGCGTTAGAGCGTGGAGAAAATCGATTGCAGGTGGTTTTTGGCACCAAAGGATCACGTTCCCGTCAGACGGTGGTGCTCGAACCTGAAAGGCTACGCAGCATCCTGAACCAAGCTATACCCCTGATGACACAACGCGGGGGACGTTTGCTCAATAAACCCGATCTGCGCGCCGCAATGAATTACTGGCGTGGCAGCGCAGTTCGCGCAGGGCTGACTGGCCCCTATGCACCACACAGTCTGCGCTATTCATGGGCGCAGGAAGCGATGGCGCACTACCAGGGACTGGGGCTGAGTATAAAGGAAGCCAGGGCGATGGTTGCGATGGATCTTGGTCATGGCGATGATCGAGGGCGCTACATCCAGCAGGTGTATGGGAGGCAATCATGAGCTATTACGTTTCTGCCGTCTCCGATCGGGTACGCAATAACTGGCCGAAAATATTTGAACAACTTGGCATTTTTATTCCACCAAATCATCGGCATGGCCCGTGTCCCTATTGTGGGGGTAAGGATCGCTTCAGGATGGATGATCTGGAGGGGCGCGGTACATGGTTCTGCAATCAGTGCGGCGCAGGTGACGGACTGGATCTGGTTTCCCGCTTCTTCGATTGCGCACTGGTTGCGGCCGCCGGAATGGTGCAGGACATGGATCCTGTACCGCTGGTTCCGCCAGCCAAGGAAAAATCACAGGCTTTGAATATGGAATCGCGTATTAAGACACTGCTTCGCCATTGTGAATCCGGAGAAGCGCCGTATCTGACAACGCGAGGCTGGCGACAAGCCCAGTGGCTTCTGACTGAACGTAGTAGCCGGACAATCTGCGGCGTGCATTTCGGGGCGGGTACGCTGGTATTGCCAATTCGAAATACAGGCGTGCAGCTGACAGGTGCGCAGTTCATTCATCCTGGAGGGAAAAAGTACCTGCTGCCCGGTAGTCATCTGAAGGATTGTTTTTGCCCGGTACATCAGGCGAGCCGCAACGGTAGACCGGAACCCTGGGCACCGGACAACAAACCACCGGAAGGCATCATTATTACCGAAGGATATGCAACCGCGCTTGCGGTCTCATGCCTTCATCATTTTCCGGTCGTTGCTGCCCTGTCGGCACACAACCTGAAAAATGTGGCCATCGCTTTCCGGGCGCAGTGGCCTGAATGCCACCTTATCCTGGCTGGCGATAATGATTGCAGTCAGGAGAAAAATACCGGGCTGCTGAATGCAACCGCCGCTGCCGAGGTTGTGAAGGGCTGTGTGGTTCTCCCTGCAGGCGCCACATTGAGCGACTGGGATGAATTTTACCGTCACTACGGTGAATCCATTTCCCGGATTGTGTTCAACCAGCAGCTTCCTGCAAATCTCAGGTCGTAGTCATGACAGCATCAGACCGTACTCTTACCACCTCCCTTCCGCTGCGCCGGGGCTCGGAAGGGTTTAACACGAGTCAGGATTATCTGGTTAAAGGACTTATTCCCGCCGGGGCGCTGTGCAGTATTTACGGCCCCGGCGGCTCTTTTAAATCCTTTCTGGCGGTATCGCTGGCGTGCCATATTGCCAGCGGTACGTCATGGGGCGGAAGGCGAGTCAATCAAGGGGCTGTGCTATTTATCGCCGGAGAAGGAGGAACCGGTGTATCGCGGCGGATCCGCGCCTGGGAACTCAGCGTTAATGACGAGATGGCGCTCGATAACCTGTTTCGCGTCGACTGCCCGATCTTTCCAGCCGCTCCGGGAAGCATCGAGCAGGTGATCCTGGCGGCAAAGGACATTCAGAACATGACCGGAATGCCGGTACGGCTGATCATCCTCGATACGCTGGCCCGCTGTTTTGGTAACTCAGATGAAAACACCGCGCGGGATATGGGCGCATTTATCCAGGGTTGCGATACCATTCGGTATCATACGCGCGCAGCGATGATGATCGTTCATCACTCGGGTAAGGATCAGGAACGGGGCGCACGCGGTTCAAGTGCTTTTCAGGCTGCGCTGGATGCCGAGTTTAACGTCAGGCGCGAGGGATGTCGCAACGCTATCACCCTGAGTTGTACAAAGATAAAAGATGCGGAGATGCCGGAGGTCACCGCCTACGATCTTGAGGAAGTCGTTATCTATACCGATAGCGATGGCGAACCAGTGACCTCACTGGTGCTGAATGACGAGCCCAGGCAACCTGACGATGACTTACTGAGTAGTGGCATACCACCCGGCGTTCCTCATATTACCCGCAACCATACGGCGTTATGGCGCTGTATTAACCAACGCATCAGCCAGAATAAGCCTTGTACCCGCGCGCTCTTGCGCGACGATCTACGGGCTAAGGGAATTAACGTCGAGAAGAAATTTTCGCGCTGGCTGGAGAAGCTAATTCGCGAAGGATTGATATTTGTAAATGGTGAGGAAATTAAACTCAATCACTAGAATTTTAATAACTATTCATAGACAGTAAGATGTCAACGGTTCAAATCGTAAGTGACTCACAAAAAAACTGGTAGCCAATATAAATAAACACAAAATAAGAGCAAAGAGGATTAGTAAAAACCCATTTCGCAAACTCATATAAGAAAGCTCATTCCTTATATGCCGTATTATATTAACCTTTTCCTGACCAATAATAGCCTTAATTAAAGATTCTCTATTTTTGTTGATCTCAAAATACGTTCCATACCCAAATTTTGGTAGAGTTTTTAATGAACCCAATGAGATAAGACCTCCACACAACATATAAAAAGAAGAAAGAAAAAACACAAACGATATATATGGGCTTAAGTGACTTTCAGGAAGAAATTTAACAACCCCACTGGCACCGGCACTTATAATACTTAATGATATACTTAATGCCAATGTAAATTTAAAAGTCTTATCATCTATCTCCTTGGCTCTATTATGCTCGCTCTCAAGTCTCTCGACTATTTTTTCATCCGATAATCCTGAGTAAAACTCAAAGTTTGAAAAGGTGATATCATACACACTAACTGTTTTTTTGTTGGCAATATAGTAAAAATAAAGAAATGGGAAAACTTCCTCAATAATTCTAGAAAACATTTTAATTAGCCTCAGATAATTTCTTTGCAATATCGTAATCAATTTCTCTTTTATCATTAGAAAGCCATCCCCACTCACCAGTTGGATTTATTTCAATAAATATATATTCGTCTTTTGTTTTGATAAAATCAATAGCACCATAATTCAACCCAAGTAACTTAACATACTCTATGCAAAGTTTTTTAATTCTAACAGGAAGTTCAATGTCGACATATTCAAGATCTTCTTTTTTTAAGGTTCTCCAATCATCAGAGATAGCATTACCATTAGATTTTATTGCAACGGCATATACTTTGGAGCCAACAATAGTAACTCTAATATCTAACTTATCCTCAATATATTCTTGAAACGTTATCGGTGCTTGTTTGGTTTTGTCTAAAGTAAAGTCCGCAGGATTAGCTTTCGATGTGTATGTAAAATAGCAATCATCATTTTCTTTAAGTAAAACGGTATCCATCGACTTTATAATAAACTTCGTTGAAGGGAGTTTCTCAAAACCAAGAGAATTACTAATAATCGTTTGAGGTACAGAAAACCCTATCTTTTTTGCAATCATTAGCTGATATGGCTTAGATTCAGCAGCATATGTTGCTTGCGGCCAATTCATCCAATACGCCTTATCAAAAACCATTAATCCCCTAAGAAAAGCATTCCATTGTGATAATGAAAGCTGCTCATTTATATCAATGCTACGCCCTGGAGTATTTCTTAGAAAAACTGGTTGTCGAAACCAAACTGATTTTACATTAGATGTTTCTACATCAACATATTCACCTTTCACCCTTAGGGTTTTATTTATGGGATCTAAAAAAATCTCATAATCACTTAATTGCTCTTTGTTTAGCCTAATAAAATTATCGCCATTATTTTCCAGTCGCTGAACAACCAAATCCGTGGAAAAATCATACATACTTGATAGGATCAATACATAATTTTTCATTCTCCTTTTTGATCCTCTCCAGTTTCAACATCACACTTCTTGGTAGCCCTAGTTCCATATTCTGAAGTATATGACACTAAAGGTTCTCCATTTCTAATCCAATAACCCTTTGCTTTATTATAAACTGCACCTTCTGGCATTTCAGGTTTATTAGAAAAAGGCCTTTTCGTAGAAAACTGTATTAGTACATGCTCTTGTTTCATCATAATCCTTTATATAAACAGTTATTAACCAATTGATAGTAAAATACTATTTATTAGTTTTCAATTAAAACATACAACACTTACTAGCCAGAGCAAATTTGAGAACCAGATTTATAACATAGCCTAATAAAATCAATAGATTATAGTAGCCTTAGATTGCACAACGCATCCCCCACTTTCTTTTTACTTAGTAGACAATAAATGGGGGAACTTGAAGGATTCAGATAACGAATGTATCGCTGGATTCCGAATTGTACCAAAACACACCACAACATCTGTCCCTGATGCTGTGGTCGCTGTAAAAATTATTGAGGTAATTTCTCATCCCTAAGCCGTCTGATCTCATCCTCTTCAAAAGCATCCCTTAACAGTTGTAGCTGGTCGGCAAGGATGAGAAGCAACGCATAATTCGGGCCGATATCGTCAGGATGCTCGAGCATCACATGCACCAGGACTCGCGAGCGATCGACCAGTTCTCTGGCTGAGGGTTGTTCTACGGTGATTTTCATAGATACCTCCGGCGGAGGCTGGTGCAATGGGAAATTCAGGGACAGGACACATACGCAGCGCTCCGCTTCGTGATAAGCAGGTTAACGCCACCACCGGAGACGCCAGGCTCACTGGTGGTGACCCAGACAGGGTTGGCGTACCGGTTATCACGACCCGGCGCTTCTTTCGAAGCCCCTGCCTGAGCCACCATTGAAGGGGCGAGCGCAGGCCGCGCCAGTAGCACTGCAAACATCGCTACCGACACTCGTGATAATTCGGAACGCCAATTCCGGTTGCGGTTTTGCCGCAACGTGGGGACTATAGCGCAAGTCAGTACGCAAAAACTATGCTTATCGCCTCATAACAGAGGGCTTATGCGTGCCGCATAAAATCTTATGCTCAGTTATTAAGAAGGCTCGATTCATTGGCAAAAGCTATTGCCATTACGGGAACATCTGCAATAAAAGCAGAACTCCCCTAAGTCCTCATAGGGTGATGGTTTTAACCGTGGTTCCACCAGCTATTTGGTTTTTGTGTCCTTTAATGTGCCCATAGCCATATTTTCAAGGCAATGTATCGCTGATAGATTAACGAGTTAGCTCTATTTTCCAGCTTCTGTATCGACTCGTCTAAATTGATATAAAGGGCACTGTTCCGTTCTGGGGAAACTAACTATCAGAACGGAACAGCGCTTGTTTTTTTATGAGCATCCTGCACCAAAACTGCATTTGCTACTGGCTGGAGCGACTTTAAACACCTTGCAGTCCTGTCTTTACAGAGAACGATATTGCTTTAACCTATTAAGCTCCTCTTGCGGAAAGTTAAATTCGTCTACTGCTTTCCAGAATAGTTCTTTAAGTACAGGATTGCCATTTGCCAGACTTATTACAGATTTACCTTCATTATTCTTTTCTTCCAGCTGCATCATCACATCTTTAAGGTAATTTTCATTTTCACCAACTACAATTTTGAATATTTTCAGCCAGAGTCCCATATGTATATCATCCCCGTTATTTACCACATGAGAGAATGACTTGCCATCAAAGTCACGGGTAAACTGCTCCACAATTTCATCGAAAGTGAACCCGTGTTGCAACGTCAGGCGAATCGCCGCATTCAGATATACGTCAATGACCTCTTTACTCATTTTCTTAAAGCTTGCAATATGCAAAGAGCAGACAGCATTATTTCTGCTCAGCGACAGTAGTTCTCTCACCACATCTTTATCATTTTCATAATGGCTGGCTATCACATCAGCTGTCTCCATCCAGGCGGCAACAATCTCCGTATACCCTTTCACTATCGCAGAATATAAGCCTGATGCCTTCGTCCATTTGTCTGACTCCCCCGTCCATTTTTCTCTTGCAGCCATCAGTTTCAATATATCTTCTTTATTTATTTCATTTTTAAACATTTTGGCTTTTATATTGGCTAGCAATATATTAACAACATTATAATCATTGGTTCTAATAGCGCTATTTAAATCATAAATTGAGTCTATTTCTTTTCCTACACTATGAAGTATTTCATTTTTATTTACTCCAAACTCTTTCTCAAAGTCATCTATCGCCAAGAACAATACCTTGACACTTTCTTTTTTATTTTTTGATAAAGCTACAGAAATCGCGCTCACACCACGGTTATCTTTCGCAAGGAGTAGAGTTTCCAGGTCTTCCCGGCTAAAGTTAAATTTTCTGGCCAACTCTTTTAAATTTGTTATATATTCATTAATCTTATTAAGATTATCGTGTTGCAGTG
The DNA here is from genome assembly GCF_046764225.1 of Escherichia sp. F1. NCBI lineage: Bacteria > Pseudomonadati > Pseudomonadota > Gammaproteobacteria > Enterobacterales > Enterobacteriaceae > Escherichia > Escherichia sp. F1. Next base: position 4,974,289 of record NZ_CP177202.1, on the reverse strand, counting down.
ACATACATAACCCATATGTTCCCCCTGGTCCTTTAGCAGCAAGAATCTCAAGAACCTTTGATACTGTCATTTCTTGGGAATTTCTTAACTTATCGAAAAAAAGAACAATATTTTCATACGTCCCCATTTGCATTAATAGATATAATGCTGATGGTGATAATGGTGGTTGCAATTCATTGTCTATACCACTTAATAAATGGGCCTGCTCTCGAGGGAGATAAGGAATTATGCCTACACACTCGGAGCAAATCTCTGTTTTTACCCATTTTATATTCGCCAACTCAATATTTATAAATGATTGTAATGACCCAAAAGAATCACAGTTTTTTGCTTTATAGCGTACTGCAGTATTGGTTGCATTAGGATCATAAAAGGATACAACATATTCAGTTTCGCCGGCAGGCGTTTGTTTTATCCTCAAGCGGACGGCCATAGCGTGTTTTTGAGATTTAACGATTGCCGCCATATGCGTTAACTTCTCTTTTTCCATTCTGTGAAAGAAGACAGATAATATCTCCCCGAACTTGTCACTGGCAACGACGCATGTACCTGGTGGTGGATTGTTTATTAGATTATCAAATTGCTGATCAAGCTCGTATGGAAAATGTTGCTGTATCCCTTCTGGAGTTGAATAGCATTCCTTCAATGGAACTTTACCTGTATTTTCATTCATTGAATCTATACAATACTGCAGCGAAATATGCCTGCACACGACTAAATCTTCTGGTTTTTCATTAAAATAAACCTTACAGTTATAATCTACAATATCATATTTACTATTAGCTTTTTTCTGCTCTTTAGTAAAACTCTCATCATCTGCGTTCGTATGAGGACGAATAAAAATATCTTTGAGGGATGTTGTAAGCGCAGGTGGTACGGGAATCTGTGTAGCACACTTTCCTTCAATATCCCCCACAGTTACAATCAGACTTTCAGGGTCTTGCTCAGATGTGGAGACAATAATAATAAGTCCACCACCGATTAAAACCCATGGTTCAATCTCGCTACAATTATTAAAAAAATGATTTAACGGCCCCTCTTTTTCAAGTGAATAAACTGAAGGATTTTTAAGATACGCCACTATATCGTCAACGATCAATTGAGTTTTATTTTTTCCTCCATCCAAATCAGGCATGAAAGAAGGAGATTGTGCACATACACTGCCAACAGTTACGTTATCAACCATTTTCTTTCCCCTCATCCATATGAAAGTTGTAGTAATAATAAGGTTACTATTTAAAAACCAACTATCAAATTTCGCTCATTTATAGAGTTATTTGTCTTTTTACGTCATTACCCCATCAGGTCATCAACCTGGTAATGAAGTGAGTAAACCGCGACGTCAATGAGGGAAACAGCTCCTTGTAATGGAACCCCTATAATCAATGCCATCATCTTCAACAATAATGATAAAAATTAAAAAATTTATCCATTTATGGATTTTTGCTAATATTTTGCATGGGCCAGCCATCACAAACACAGACAATATCTAATTGTGATTCGATTCACATTTAAACAATTTTAGAATAGACAAAATTCTTGAGTATTATACTGTAGCCTCGTGTCTTTCGAGGATAAGTGCATTATGAATATCTTACATATATGTGTGACCTCAAAATGGTTCAATATTGACAACAAGATTGTCGATCACCGCCCTTGATTTGCCCTTCTGTAGCCATCACCAGAGCCAAACCGATTAGATTCAATGTGATCTATTTGTTTGCTATATCTTAATTTTGCCTTTTGCAAAGGCCATCTCTCGTTTATTTACTTGTTTTAGTAAATGATGGTACTTACATATATATCTGGCGAATTAATCGGTATAGCAGATGTAATATTCACAGGGATCACTGTAATTAAAATAAATGAAGGATTATGTAATGGAAAACTTTAAACATCTCCCTGAACCGTTCCGCATTCGTGTTATTGAGCCAGTAAAACGTACCACTCGCGCTTATCGTGAAGAAGCAATTATTAAATCCGGTATGAACCCGTTCCTGCTGGATAGCGAAGATGTGTTTATCGATTTACTGACCGACAGCGGCACCGGGGCGGTGACGCAGAGTATGCAGGCCGCGATGATGCGCGGCGACGAAGCTTACAGCGGCAGCCGCAGCTACTATGCGTTAGCCGAATCAGTAAAAAATATCTTTGGTTATCAATACACTATTCCGACTCACCAGGGCCGTGGTGCAGAACAAATCTATATTCCGGTACTGATTAAAAAACGCGAGCAGGAAAAAGGCCTGGATCGCAGCAAAATGGTGGCATTCTCTAACTATTTCTTTGATACCACGCAGGGCCATAGCCAGATTAACGGCTGTACCGTGCGTAACGTCTATATCAAAGAAGCCTTCGATACGGGCGTGCGTTACGACTTTAAAGGCAACTTTGACCTTGAGGGATTAGAACGCGGCATTGAAGAAGTTGGCCCGAATAACGTGCCATATATCGTTGCGACCATCACCAGTAACTCTGCAGGTGGTCAGCCGGTTTCACTGGCAAACTTAAAAGCGATGTACAGCATCGCGAAGAAATACGATATTCCGGTGGTAATGGACTCCGCACGCTTTGCTGAAAACGCCTATTTCATCAAGCAGCGTGAAGCAGAATACAAAGACTGGACCATCGAGCAGATCACCCGCGAAACCTACAAATATGCCGATATGCTGGCGATGTCCGCCAAGAAAGATGCGATGGTGCCGATGGGTGGCTTGCTGTGCATGAAAGACGACAGCTTCTTTGATGTGTACACCGAATGCAGAACCCTTTGCGTGGTGCAGGAAGGCTTCCCGACATATGGTGGTCTGGAAGGCGGCGCGATGGAGCGTCTGGCGGTAGGTCTGTATGACGGCATGAATCTGGACTGGCTGGCTTATCGTATTGCGCAGGTGCAGTATCTGGTCGATGGTCTGGAAGAGATTGGCGTTGTCTGCCAGCAGGCGGGCGGTCACGCGGCATTCGTTGATGCCGGTAAACTGTTGCCGCATATCCCGGCAGATCAGTTCCCGGCACAGGCGCTGGCCTGCGAGCTGTATAAAGTCGCCGGTATCCGTGCGGTAGAAATTGGCTCTTTCCTGTTAGGCCGCGATCCGAAAACCGGTAAACAACTGCCATGCCCGGCTGAACTGCTGCGTTTAACCATTCCGCGTGCAACATATACTCAAACACATATGGACTTCATTATTGAAGCCTTTAAACATGTGAAAGAGAACGCGGCGAATATTAAAGGGTTAACCTTTACCTACGAACCGAAAGTATTGCGTCACTTCACCGCAAAACTGAAAGAAGTTTAATTAACACTACAGAGTGGCTATAAGGATGTTAGCCACTCTAATTCCCTACATCCTCAATAACAAAAATAGCCTTCCTCTAAAGGTGGCATCATGACTGATCAAGCTGAAAAAAAGCACTCTGCATTTTGGGGTGTTATGGTTATAGCAGGTACAGTAATTGGTGGAGGTATGTTTGCTTTACCTGTTGATCTTGCTGGCGCCTGGTTTTTCTGGGGTGCCTTTATCCTTATCATTGCCTGGTTTTCAATGCTTCATTCCGGGTTATTGTTATTAGAAGCAAATTTAAATTATCCCGTCGGCTCCAGTTTTAACACCATCACCAAAGATTTAATCGGTAACACCTGGAACATTATCAGCGGTATTACCGTTGCCTTCGTTCTCTATATCCTCACTTATGCCTATATCTCTGCTAATGGTGCGATCATTAGTGAAACGATATCAATGAATTTGGGTTATCACGCTAATCCACGTATTGTCGGGATCTGCACAGCCATTTTCGTTGCCAGCGTATTGTGGATAAGCTCGTTAGCCGCCAGTCGTATTACCTCGTTGTTCCTCGGGTTGAAGATTATCTCCTTTGTGATCGTGTTTGGTTCTTTCTTCTTCCAGGTCGATTATTCCATTCTGCGCGATGCCACCAGCACCACTGCGGGAACATCTTATTTCCCGTATATCTTTATGGCTTTGCCGGTGTGTCTGGCGTCATTTGGTTTCCACGGCAATATTCCCAGCCTGATTATTTGCTATGGAAAACGCAAAGATAAGCTAATCAAAAGCGTGGTCTTCGGTTCGCTGCTGGCGCTGGTGATTTATCTCTTCTGGCTCTATTGCACCATGGGGAATATCCCGCGAGAAAGCTTTAAGGCGATTATCTCTTCAGGCGGCAACGTTGATTCGTTGGTGAAATCGTTCCTCGGCACCAAACAGCATGGGATTATCGAGTTTTGCCTGCTGGTGTTCTCCAACTTAGCTGTTGCCAGTTCGTTCTTTGGTGTCACGCTGGGATTGTTCGATTATCTGGCGGATCTGTTTAAGATTGATAACTCCCACGCCGGGCGTTTCAAAACCGTGCTGTTAACCTTCCTGCCACCTGCGTTGTTGTATCTGATCTTCCCGAACGGCTTTATTTACGGGATCGGCGGTGCCGGACTGTGCGCCACCATCTGGGCGGTAATAATTCCTGCTGTACTGGCAATCAAAGCCCGCAAGAAGTTTCCCAATCAGATGTTCACGGTCTGGGGCGGCAATCTTATTCCGGCGATTGTCATTCTCTTTGGTATAACCGTAATTTTATGCTGGTTCGGTAACGTCTTTAACGTGTTACCTAAATTTGGCTGATCCCTTCAAGAAGCCAGCCATTTCGCTGGCTTCTTGCCTGTCAGGAAATCACTTATGTCCAAATGGCAACTCGCCTGATTCTCCTTCACCACGTATGCTTTGCGTCACCTTACTATCAGGACGCTTTAGCCCATGTCCCGCTTTTTGATTTGTAGTTTTGCCCTGGTTTTACTTTATCCCGCCGGGATTGATATGTACCTCGTTGGTTTACCGCGCATCGCCGCCGATCTCAATGCCAGCGAAGCGCAGTTGCATATTGCGTTCTCCGTTTATCTGGCGGGCATGGCAGCTGCGATGTTAATTGCCGGTAAAGTGGCCGATCGTTCAGGGAGAAAGCCTGTCGCCATACCCGGCGCGGCGCTATTTATTATCGCCTCGGTGTTCTGTTCACTGGCTGAAACCAGCACGTTATTTCTTGCAGGGCGCTTTCTACAGGGGCTGGGCGCGGGCTGTTGTTACGTGGTGGCGTTCGCCATTTTACGCGACACACTGGATGATCGACGTCGGGCTAAAGTACTGTCGCTACTCAACGGCATTACCTGCATCATTCCGGTGTTAGCGCCGGTGCTCGGACACCTGATTATGCTTAAATTCCCGTGGCAGAGTCTGTTCTGGACGATGGCAACGATGGGTGTCGCGGTACTGATGTTGTCTTTGTTTATTTTAAAAGAAACGCGCCCTGCCGCCCCCGCAGCTTCTGACAAACCACGAGAAAATAGCGAGTCGCTGCTTAACCGGTTTTTCCTCAGCCGTGTTGTTATCACCACCCTCAGCGTTTCGGTGATCCTCACCTTCGTTAATACATCGCCGGTATTGCTGATGGAAATCATGGGTTTTGAGCGCGGAGAATACGCCACCATTATGGCGCTGACCGCTGGCGTCAGCATGACCGTTTCATTCTCCACACCATTTGCCCTGGGGATTTTTAAGCCACGTACGTTGATGATCACCTCACAGGTGTTATTCCTGGCGGCGGGCATCACTCTTGCCGTTTCACCTTCCCATGCGGTTTCTCTGTTTGGTATCACGCTGATTTGCGCCGGTTTCTCGGTAGGTTTTGGTGTGGCGATGAGTCAGGCGTTAGGGCCGTTTTCATTACGCGCGGGCGTAGCCAGCTCGACCTTAGGTATTGCGCAGGTTTGCGGTTCGTCACTGTGGATTTGGCTGGCAGCGGTGGTTGGTATCGGCGCATGGAATATGCTGATCGGGATTCTGATTGCCTGTAGCATAGTGAGCCTGTTGCTGATTATGTTCGTCGCGCCTGGACGCCCCGTTGCCGCTCATGAAGAAATCCATCACCACGCTTGATCTCAATTTGCTGCTCTGTCTGCAACTGCTGATGCAGGAGCGCAGCGTGACCAAAGCGGCGAAGCGGATGAACGTGACCCCTTCGGCGGTGAGTAAGTCGCTGGCAAAGTTAAGAGCGTGGTTTGACGACCCGCTCTTTGTGAACTCACCGCTGGGGCTGTCGCCCACACCGCTAATGGTCAGCATGGAGCAAAATCTGGCGGAGTGGATGCAAATGAGCAACCTGCTGCTGGATAAACCGCACCACCAGACACCGCGCGGCCTGAAGTTTGAGCTGGCAGCAGAATCACCGCTAATGATGATCATGCTTAATGCGCTGTCGAAACGGATCTACCAACGATACCCGCAGGCGACCATCAAATTACGTAACTGGGATTACGATTCCTTAGATGCTATTACTCGTGGTGAAGTCGATATTGGTTTTTCCGGTCGCGAAAGTCATCCCCGTTCGCGGGAGCTGTTAAGTTCGCTACCGTTAGCCATTGATTATGAAGTGCTGTTTAGTGATGTGCCCTGCGTCTGGTTACGCAAAGATCATCCTGCACTGCATGAAACGTGGAATCTGGACACATTTTTACGTTATCCGCATATCAGCATTTGCTGGGAACAGAGCGATACCTGGGCGCTGGACAATGTGTTACAGGAATTGGGACGCGAACGTACGATTGCTATGAGCCTGCCGGAATTCGAGCAGTCACTGTTTATGGCAGCACAGCCCGACAATCTGCTACTGGCGACCGCACCGCGCTACTGTCAGTACTACAATCAACTCCACCAACTGCCGTTGGTTGCTCTTCCTCTCCCGTTTGACGAAAGCCAGCAAAAAAAGCTGCAAGTCCCTTTTACCCTGCTGTGGCATAAACGGAACAGCCATAATCCGAAGATCGTCTGGTTACGGGAAACCATTAAAAATCTTTACGCGTCGATGGCATAACCGAATCGTATGAAACGCGACCCAATTTCACAATAAAATGTAAAAAAGTTGTAATAAGCTTGTCTGAATCGAACTTTTAGCTGCTTTAGTCTGTCCATCATTCCAGTATATGATTACTCTTGTATTCATAATGGACCATTAAGCATGGAGCGAAAAATGGCGACTCACTTTGCCCGAGGGATTTTAACGGAAGGACATCTGATTTCTGTTCGTCTCCCCTCCCAGTGTCATCAAGAAGCCCGAAACATTACCCCTCATCGTCAAAGCCGTTTTCTGGCGTCCAGAGGTTTACTCGCAGAACTGATGTTCATGCTGTATGGCATTGGCGAATTGCCGGAAATCGTCACCCTGCCGAAAGGTAAACCGGTTTTCAGCGATAAAAATTTGCCTTCGTTTTCTATTTCCTATGCCGGGAATATGGTTGGCGTGGCGTTAACAACCGAAGGTGAATGTGGCCTCGATATGGAACTGCAGCGTGCGACGCGCGGGTTTCATAGCCCACACGCGCCCGATAACCACACCTTTTCCAGCAATGAATCGCTATGGATCAGTAAACAAAACGATCCTAACGAAGCGCGGGCGCAGCTCATCACGCTGCGCCGAAGCGTGCTAAAACTAACCGGTGATGTTTTGAATGACGATCCGCGCGATCTGCAGTTGCTGCCCATTGCCGGACGCCTGAAATGTGCTCATGTAAATCATGTAGAAGCGTTATGCGACGCGGAGGACGTGCTGGTGTGGTCCGTGGCGGTCACGCCTACGATTGAAAAGCTCAGTGTCTGGGAGTTAGATGGCAAACACGGCTGGAAAAGCCTGCCAGATATTCACAGCCGCGCCAACAATCCTACCAGCCGGATGATGCGTTTTGCCCAACTCTCTACCGTGAAGTCTTTTTCGCCAAATTGATAGACAACCACAGGAGTCATCATGTCTGAAAAATTGCAGGTGGTTACGTTACTGGGGAGCCTGCGCAAAGGCTCATTTAATGGCATGGTTGCACGTACCCTGCCGAAAATTGCTCCGGCGAGCATGGAAGTCAATGCGTTACCTTCCATTGCCGATATTCCCTTGTATGACGCTGACGTACAGCAGGAAGAAGGTTTTCCAGCAACGGTTGAAGCTCTGGCGGAACAGATCCGTCAGGCTGACGGTGTGGTGATCGTCACGCCGGAATATAACTACTCGGTACCGGGTGGGCTGAAAAATGCCATCGACTGGCTTTCCCGCCTGCCGGATCAACCGCTGGCCGGTAAACCGGTGTTGATTCAGACCAGCTCAATGGGCGTGATTGGCGGCGCGCGCTGTCAGTATCACCTGCGCCAGATTCTGGTTTTCCTCGATGCAATGGTGATGAACAAGCCGGAATTTATGGGCGGCGTGATTCAGAACAAAGTTGATCCGCAAACCGGAGAAGTGATTGATCAGGGTACGCTGGACCACCTGACCGGGCAATTGACCGCATTTGGCGAGTTTATTCAGCGAGTTAAGATCTAAATAAAAAACCCGCCAGCAATCATGCATGGCGGGTTTTTAACGCGCTATCGATTTTAGTGAGCGTCGATAAACACAATCTTCAGGATAAACAGCAGCGCAACGATGATTACGCACGGGCTTAGATCACGCAGACGTCCGGTACCGATTTTCATCACGCAGTAGGAGATAAAGCCCAGCGCAATACCTTCGGTAATCGAGAAGCTGAACGGCATCATCACAGCGGTAATAAACGCCGGAACAGATTCAGTAAGATCCTGCCAGTTCACGCGAGCAAGACTTGAGGTCATCAGTACGCCCACGTAGATCAGCGCGCCAGCTGCAGCGTAGCCTGGCACCATCCCCGCCAGCGGCGACAGGAAGATAACCAGCAGGAACAGCAGACCAACAACGACTGCCGTCAGGCCGGTACGCCCCCCAACGGAAACGCCGGAAGAGGACTCGATATACGCCGTAACAGAAGAAGTACCGATAAACGAACCGGTCACCGAAGAGATACTGTCGACATACAGCGCCTGCTTCATGCGCGGGAATTTCCCCTTCTCATCCGCCAGACCTGCTTTATCGGTCACGCCAATCAGCGTACCGGAGGAGTCAAACAGGTTGACCAGCATGAAAGAGAAAATCACCCCTGCCAGCCCGAGGTTAAACGACCCGGCTAAATCTACATGACCCACGACAGTCATTACGCTCGGCGGCGCAGAAACGATGCCATTGTAGTGGACATCACCCAGCATCCAGCCCAGCAGCGTCGTCACCACGATGGAAACCAGCACCGCCGCGTGAATGTTGCGTGAGGCCAGAATGGCGATGATGAAGAAGCCGAGGATCCCCAGCAGCACGCTGTGAGAAGTCAGATTACCGATGCTGACCAGCGTTTCCGGGTTAGCGACAATCACTCCTGCATTCTTCAGTCCCATCATGCCAATAAACAGGCCGATACCGCTGGTAATGCCCACACGCAGACTCACCGGAATGTTGGCTATCATCCAGTAGCGAACGCGGAAAATCGTCAGTAACAGCAGACCAATCGCGCCCCAGAAGATTGCGCCCATCCCGACCTGCCACGGCAAGCCCATCGCCTGCACAACCACAAAAGCGAAGAACGCATTCAGGCCCATAGCGGGTGCCAGTGCAACTGGCAGGTTAGCAAACAGTCCCATCATAATACTGCCGAATGCAGCAATCAGACAGGTAGTAACGAAGACGGCGCTGGTATCCATGCCAGCAACGCCAAGAATTTGCGGGTTAACAAAAACGATGTAAACCATCGTCAGGAAGGTGGTAAAACCGGCGATCACTTCGGTCCGTGCCGTCGTGCCATGTTCGCGCAGTTTAAACACGCGTTCCAGCATCCCCTGGCCAGAAGCCTGGGTTGTGTGTTGTTGACTCATTATCTATTTCCGAACAAGGAGGGAAAATCCGTCGCTATCGTATACCAAAATGAGACAATATGGACGGCTGAAGATAACTTTTTTTCATTGTATTTGCTTATACGGCAACGATTGCGTGATGCGAATTGGCATGACGAAAACGTTAAACTAACGATAAAGGAAAGACATGTCCCAGATAGAAGCGGTATTTTTCGACTGCGACGGTACGCTGGTCGATAGCGAGGTCATTTGCTCTCGCGCCTATGTCACGATGTTCAGGGAATTTGGCATTCACGTTGACCTGGAAGAGATTTTTACCCGTTTTAAAGGCGTAAAACTCTACGAAATCATCGACATCATCAGTAAAGAACAGGGCGTGACGATGGTCCAGGCCGATGCCGAGCACGTTTACCGCGCAGAAGTAGCACGTCTGTTTGATACCGAACTTGCGGACATCGCAGGAGCGAACGAATTACTGGCGAGCATTAACGTGCCGATGTGCGTCGTCTCTAACGGTCCGGTCAGCAAAATGCAGCATTCGCTGGGTAAGCTCAATATGCTGCACTACTTCCCGGAAAAATTGTTCAGCGGCTACGATATTCAGCGTTGGAAGCCCGACCCGGCGTTAATGTTCCATGCGGCAAAAGCGATGAATGTGAACGTTGAAAACTGCATTCTGGTCGATGACTCCAGCGCCGGTGCGCAATCAGGAATCGATGCCGGAATGGAAGTGTTTTACTTCTGCGCTGACCCGCACAATAAACCGATCGTTCACCCGAAAGTCACCACCTTTACCGAGCTGGGGCAGCTGCCTGCGCTCTGGAAGGCACGCAGCTGGAATATAACGCGATAATCGCCTCCTTACTTCAACGCTTACACATCAGTCACGCTAGTTTGAGATAAAGAACACCAGGTGTCTGATGAGTAAGCGTCTATTCCCTATGAATAATTTATGTCGTTATTCGTCCTGTCATCCACCCTCTGCATAGTTAGCCCGAGTTATATTTTGTACAATATCGGGATACTGTTCGAACCAATTCAGAATATTACGCATCGCGTCACTGATGTTTTTATCGTCTTTATATTGATTCTCAAGTCTATTATTTCGAATAATAGTAAGCTTAGAACGTATCTCATTGTCACAGTCAGCAATCTTATTATTTAACGCCTCTACTTCATTCTGTACTTCTTTAGTATTCCAACTGTCCCTTTTGTTATCAAATAAAGTCCTTTTATCATCTACTAATTTATCACGACTTATGGTTAAATCTTTAATTTTTCGCAATAAGTCATCGTAATCTTTAATGGAAGCGTTTATTTCCTGATAGTTTTTTAATAAATCCTGCCTGTTAATTGCAAATGCACTGGATAAATATTGAAAATCGCGAGCAAACTTATTTAGCCTTGAGTCGTAATCTGTCTTAAAAGATTTTATATGTTCCAGTTGGTTTGATAGCGCTTCAACTTGTTTTTCTTCAACACCTTCAAAAATGGATGCAAGTTCCTTATAATCAAATGTTACATTTGTAGCAGATTCTTTATGAGACTCCTTTATTTGCTTTTGGACATATTCTTTTAGATTCTCAGTAAGTATTGTTCCATCTGGCGACAGAATCATTTTATTTATTATAGATTCAACAAACTTAATCCGGTCACTTTCTATCATATTGTTAATGATATTTTGTGCATTTTCCTGCATATCTTTAAAAATAAAAAAATCAACCCTACTATTATCAAAATGATATTTTCCCTCGTACGATTTATTTTCACCATAAAGTGTAGACAAAAACGACTCTAACTCTAAAAATGCGTTTCTATATTTTTTATTAGCCTTTGACTCGGAATTGTAAAAATTTATTATATCGATATTGATAGCACTTACCTTTTTTAAGAAATCAGGTATCTGTTCTTTACTTATAGCTCCGTCCAGATCCATATAAGTGTATTTTCGCGCTGTAAGACCATTTATTGAATAATTTGTATTTGTATCAATAGCACAGTCTTTGCACCTATCTCCACTGTAATAACCGCCTAAACTTGCCCCAATCAAATTACTATTTTTAAAGAAAACATTATTGTTCTCTGTATTGTTCTTGCTAAATGAAGAGTTAATTCCTTTCTTTATATTATCTATACATTTCGAAAAATTATCATCTAACCTAAGATTTCTCGATCTTCTTTCAATATAATCAGAAAAATAATCATCGGGGTTAAACATATATTTATCTGAACCATCTTCACTAAGACCACTGTTTATTTTAACATGCTTCAAATTACAATTATAAAAGACAGTTCCGGTATCCTGCTCCCTGGTATCATCATAGTTAGACTTGTTGAACGAATTTGCTAAAAAATCCATTCTATGAGCATCAAGTCCTGCTATATTACAGTTATAAAAATGACTCAGAAGTATACTCGAACCAGGACAATATCCCCCCTGAATTGTGCAATCCTGAACAAAAGACTGCATAAAAAGATAAGAACCTAATTTTTCATTAATACTTACAGGTTGTGTAACGTTGTAGACTTTAGACGTCTCACATCTATAATTTTCAATTTTGCATTTAGAAATAAAACAACCTTTAAACATACCTATTATTGGTTTATTTTTTTCGGACCCCACAGTATTATTAATAGGCTCATAAAGCTGTATATTGTTGAATTGACAATCCTCGAAATAACAATTTTCAAAAACCGGGCCTTCAAGATTAGGACTGTTTATCACTCCTGAAAAAATTACATTTTTAAAACTACAATATTTTAATGAATTTAAAACATCCTTAGACAACGATGATAAATCGATTGTTGTATTAATAATAGGGATTCTATTTTTAATCAGCGTCTTAAGTTTTACAGAATAATCATCAAACGTTAATCTATTCAAGGGAGAATTATCAAAATGTGAATCATAAAGATAATTATCAAGCGTTAATCTCTCTGAAGAAACCTGTTTCTTTTCGTCATCATTCGGAGTAGCCCCCGTGTAGAGATTAAAGGATCTACTCACAATAACTTCATTATTTTCATTTGTGGTGAAGTCTGTCTTAGTACTAAATCGCCATTGTTGTTCTATTTTTGCCAGAGATTTAATCTTATCGAACACCTCAGCTTTATTATCAACTTTCGTGACAAATTCGTAAATTAAGCCTTTAACTTCTTTAATATGAGAGCCGGGAAAAAGATCGCGGACAAACTCCCACAGCGTACGTTTTTTAAATAAATCCCCTTTGCCATCAAGAATATTTTCAATATCCTTAGAGTTTACATTATATTTCTTATTATTAATACTTACAGCAATTTTATCACAATATCCTTTATGATTAAGTCTCTCCTTATTCATTGCTTCTAAAAAAGGATTAGTATTAACAAAAACATCTGGTTTTAATTTAACGGCCATAAACCCTCCGGCGTGCAATATTGAGTTGTTTTGTTTGAAAAATAATAACTTCTATGTTGTTAATTAACTGTACTGCTAGTTAGGTTAGCAACAAGTGTTACTTATATTACCGGTGAATACTGTAAAAAATAGCTCATTATTTCCATTTTAACCCAGGGTGTTCACCCTGGATTTGCAATTTTTAGGGGGTTAACGGTACATTCCACGGGTTAACCGCAGCATCAGAAAATGAGCGTTTTTTTATAGCCGCTTTTATTGTCGAAGTTAAAATAAAGAGATTTTATTAAATTTTATCAAGGTGATTTATGGATAATCTTATTGGCACACCACCAACCACGCACTTCCCCATAAGTATATAGACATGGAGCAAATGGAATATTTATGTCATCTCAATCGTTTTTCTAAATTACCTGACGATTTTTTGATAACTGGTCAGAGAGAGGACCTTTTTACATATAAATTTATTTTAGATGGCTCATTTTCAAATGAGCAGCATTTATTCCCCAAAGGAGAACTACAGAAGATACAACAGAGATTAAGTTCTCTTATGCATAAAAACATGTTTCATTGTTTTCATGTTTTTTTATTAAAACTATGCTCAATTGAGAGTATTCCACTCCCAAATGCCGATTACGCTTTCTTTGATGACGAAATGCCATTTACATTAACTGATGAACAGATCGAAAATATTTCTTTTTTAAACGCATATCACAAAGAAAAGAAAGGAAACAACGACATTGTTACATTTGATTTCATGAGTGCTGATCACCACCATAATTTTAGCACAACCATAGCTTTAACAAATGATAGCTTCCATATATCTTCAATAAACAACCATAATGCACAGGTTATACTCGATGAAAACTTCCATTTATATCCCTATGAATTACCAGAATCATCACAATGGTGTTATCAGTTAATAAAAAACATGATTTCTTTACATTGCAGATATAATAACAATTTCAAAATAAAAAAAACCTGTTGTTTTGATTTTAAAAATAAATCTTTTTGTAATGCCAGGTTGCAATATATAACGTTTATTGCATGTTTATTTTCACATACAAACATGAAATATTCGACATTTCATGATGTTAACCTTGATATGTGTGAGATAAAGAATTGCAATTTTGACAATTCAGAGATGAATTTCATTTCATGCGTCGGGACAAATTTTAGCGGTTCCACATTTAATAATGTAAAAACAACAACAGCGCAACTAATTAAGACACCAACAAAGTGGACGAATAACATTCTAAAATATTGGTTCTCCAGTTATAATAAACGTAATATCATCTTCACACTTAATACAATATCTGATAAAGATATAAAATTAAAAGGCGTTAAGGATATATTATTATCGTTGGTAGACCATAAGGCTAATATTTATAGTGTAAGGCAAGAGCTTCTGGATTTTCTTAATAATGATTTATATAAAAATGATGGCGAGATTCTTTCTTATAAAGAATCAATAATGTTGTTTTGTGTTGAATAGCCGACTATAGATTATTCAGATTAACTACCGCACTCTATGTTGTGTTTATATCCATGTCAGGAAACAGGTCATTTGTGAATCCTGACACCAGACTATGACTGTCGCCCAAGGATCATCCACAACCGCTGGAAGCAGTCTCATTTCAGCAGTATAAAACCGTAGAGTACGATTGCGATGAATAATACATACAGACTTATTATTCCAGTCTGTTTCTTTCGTTGGTTGATTCAAATGGCTCGGTTAATAAAATGCACCATTCACTCGGAAAACTCAACATGTTGCACTCTTATACGTCGTCTGGAAAGGGCATAGTAGTGATATAACAATTTAATCGACTCCCAACATCAACGCTTACACATCAACGACACTGGTTTAATTAAAGCATACCAGATTTCTGATGAGTAAGCGTCTTTTCGTATAACCTCATTGTTTCAGGAACGACTTGCTCCGTTTATTTATTCGCCACGTTATTATTCAGTATCAGTTTTCTTAATAGCTTCCACCATAAGATGATTTTCTTTTAGCCAACGACTGATACCTTGAACTACATCATTAAGTATATTTTTTTGTTGAAAGTTTATCTTAAATCTCTCTGTTTCAGAGGAAAGATCCAAGATTTTATTATCTATTTCTTCAATAATTTTATCTATTTTCTCTATATCATTTTCGATTTTGACTTTTCCTTTTTCATCATTATCATTTAATTCAAGCATCTTTTCATCAAAATAAATCTTTCTTTCGAGCTGAGCATTTCTTTCGACAGTAAGTTTGGATAGCATTTTCATTTTAGCAGTAAAATTCTCAGTAATATAATTACCATTTCTATCAATGACCCCCAGTAAATATTGTTCAATGTCAAAGAATGAAGCAATTTCACGGGCTACATCTGCTGGTTTTTCTGTATACTTCTCCTGGTTTATTTTTTCTTCTGCCTTAAAGTTTTTCACCGTTAAAAAAACATTTTGCATTTTCACAAAATCCTCCACTTTAGGACCATTCTTCTTCTCATGATCGTAGTAAAGAAATTGCAAATCATTAAAATCAAAGTAAAATCTATTGCCATTTGGATTAATAGAACGATATGTTTTTATTTTCCCATTTTCATCGAAACGTCTATAGCAATCAAGGTTATTATAGATATTGTGCATGAAATTCACTTTATCAATATCTATTTCATTAGCTATATCTTTTTTTCTATTGTACAAAACATTGTCTATGATATATTTTATAGTTTCATCATTAAGTTGAAAATCTTTTACATCATCACCAGGCATGATGTTATGCAGATTAACTAATAAGGATTGTAAATCGGCTAGTGCCTTTTTGTAATTATTCTTCAAATTATCGCTATGTTCATTAATATCTTTTATCCGTGAATCAATTTCCGTTAACTTTTTCATGAAAGGTAAAATATCATTTTCAGCTATAGCTCCTCTATAGGACATATAAACAGGAATTTTAACCTGAGTGTTTGCAGCAAGATTACCACTTAACCTGGTGGTATAAGTATCAATTTCACAATCATGCAAAGGATTTCCACCGGTTAACTCGCCCAAACAAGCAGCATATAAACAGCAATTATTAAGTTTTAGATGATTATCTATATCGTCATTTATATTATAATGAGTCTTCATATTTTGGAAAATATTTTCTTGGATTACATCTAAAAGATGTTTATCCAGATTAAGTTTATTTTCACTTTTTGCGAAATATTTTCTGGGATCATAATCTCGTAAATCTTCACGAATTCCATCTCGTTTGCATGTCATATTAACATAACGAAAATCACAATCATAAAAATTATTACTATTTCTAGAACGATCGCTAGTTTTTCTATAAAACGAAGTTTCTATGAAATCCATTCCATCACCATTAAGCTTTGCTATCTTGCAAGATAATAAACCGCTTGCAATAACACTTGCTTCTTTACAGTCTCCATCTTGAAGATTACTTTCATAAACAAATGACTGCATAAACAGATATGCACCGACTTTCTTACCCTCTTTGGGATCTTGATTTACAGAGTATATTTTTGATGTCTCTATCTTGAAATTTTTCATTTCGCATTGATACAAAAAACACCCTTTAAACATACCGTAAATCGGTATTTTATTATTTGGTTTTACTCTACACACAAAGTCATAGTCTTTACAGGTCACTTTATCAAAGCCAACAAGGGACACATTCTCGAAATTACAACTCTCAAAAAAACAATTTTCAAATACTGGGCCATTAAGGTTCTCGTAAGATATATTACCAGTGAATGTCATATTTTTAAAGTGACACTGTTTTAGCGATACCAGAACATCTTTTTTCAGTGCAGATAAATCAATTGTCATATTTTCAAAGGGGATTTTATTTTTTAAATATACGCTTAGCTTTTCATTATCATTAGGGAACTGCATTTTCAATATCCCTGATTGTAAAGCCTTCTCGTCAAATTGTATATCATGCTTATAAATATCCAAGCTGAGTACTTCTGAAAATACAGAATGTATTTTATTTTCTTCAGCTTCATTATGATGATCTTTCGAGTTAATATTTATTTTAAATACTCTACTAACAATAATATCTTTATTCTCATCTACTGTAAATTCTGTAGTCGCACTAAAGCGCCATTTTTCTTCTGGAATGGCGAGATATTTAATTCTCTCAAATCTCTTAACTTTGTCCTCAGTTTTCGTTACAAATTCTACAATTGTTTCTTTAGCCTCCTTAATATGATACATGGGAAAGAGATCGAGTATAAATTCCCAAAGAGTGAGTTTAAGAAAAGATTGTCTATCACCAGTTATAAGGTTTGTTATATCTTTATGGGTTATTGAATACTTCTCCTCATTACCAACAGACAAACAAAATTTTTCTGACTTTTTTTGTAATCTATTATTTTCATCTGTCATTTTAGTCAGCGTAGAAAAATTATCTGTAACTGTATTATATGATGATATAGCCATAATCATTTCTCCTGAACACAATATTTATTCGCCCGAGCACAACACATTGCCGATTTGTCTTAAAAAAGCATACTTGGGTGTTGGTTTGCTACGATTATGACTAAACCACCTATGAATACTGTAAAAAATCGCTCATTTTTTATGTTTCGATATAGGGCTTTTACCCTGGTTTTTGTTTTCTTTTCCATTCTCTGTGCAGGCAGCGATATAAATGAAAGGAATAATAAAAATGTTTTTATAGCGGGGCACTACATTAAAAGTAAAATAATCCAAATGAAATAATATATTTGCATTGCACTGGGGAGAGTTTCGAGGTGAGTTTGTGTGGCAATATTTCAGGGAGAAAGTTTATCAGCCCGGTAACTATGTATGACTGGGATGATTGCCAGATGCGCCTATACCAACATGCCACGGTATGCCCATGCTTCTTATCGCTGCGAATCCCCTACTATTTATCTAATAAGTTGTTTATTCAGATTTTATTGATCTGTAGTGGTGCAGGTTTGGGCATTCTTCCGCTGTCTCCACTGCGGTAAGCTGAGACTGCGGGGGATTTTTCGTAGTTATTTATATGATAAGAACAGGCCGGAGCGTAATTCATACATCCGGCCTTATGTTTTAAGCTAATTCTGCGGCAGCGGCTTTATCAGCGATTACCATCAGCGAAGGATGCAACTGCAACACGGAAGCAGGAACATCTTCGGTTACCGGACCTTGCAGAACATTTTTCAGTGCCTGCGCTTTACCTGCGCCACTGACAATTATCAGCAAGTTTTTCGCCGCCATGATGCTTTTCGGCCCCATCGTCACGTAGCTGTCAGGCACTAACGAAAAGTCGCCGCCCAACTCACCATGCGCCACAATATCGACCATCTCTCCCTGGATCGGGAACTCCACGGTTTGCTCATGGAAATGGGTCGTATTCGGCAAATTGCCACAAAAATGACCGTCTGCACCTAATCCCAGCACCACCAAATCCAGGCCGCCTTCACGCGCCAGTTTCTGATCATGCTCGCGGTAGTTATCAATAGTGAGCTTCTGGATATTCTCTTCTTTGATCCCCGCAGGGGTGAAAAACAGATTACGCAGATTGGTAATCGTTACGCCTTCTCCCTCTTTGCCACGAAATGGAATTTCATCGAAATTATAGAAATAGCAGTTATCGTACCAGGGCTTACCTTTAACCAAAGTGGTGAGGTATTCGTACATGCCTTTGGGCGTGCTACCGGCGGTAATTGCCAGGTTAACACGACGCGTCTTCGACATATAACCAAGCAGATGATGTGCCGCGACACAGCTCATTTCCTGGTAATCTTCGGTAATAATTAATTTCATCTTAATGCCTTATTTTATTTAAATAATTTCTGTACGAAGGCTGCATAGGCAGGCCGCCAGACATCCATTTCATGGTTCAGGCCGGGATATTCCTGGTAATCAAACTTAATTTTTTTCTGCCCAAGCTCAGTTTTCAGCCCGGCGATATCCTTGCCGGTTACAACATCTTTATCCCCCACAACCACAGTAAAATTACGTAGTTGATGGTTAATAGCTGCCGGATCGTTCAGCCGGGCAGCGACACCTTCATCCGGTACGGTTGTCGTGGTAACACCACTGAATGTGGCCAGCCAGCCAAAGCTTTCCAGATGATTCATTCCCGATACCAGCGCCTGATACCCACCTTGTGAAAGCCCTGCCAGTGCACGACCATCGGCGTCTTTACGGACATTAAAACGCTTGCTAATCAGCGGGATAATATCGTTCATCAGTTCGTGATCTGCCGCTTTAGCATTCAGCGGATAAAAGACTTTACGTCTTTCCTGAGGAACGAAATCCTCGGGAATAATGCCCTTCGCATCGGTTTCTGTATCCGGGATCACCACCAGCATCGGTTTAATTTTCCCTTCAGCCAGCAGGTTATCCATGATTTGCGGGATACGCCCCTGATCGATAGCGGAACGTCCGGTATCACCAAAACCGTGATAGAAATAGAGCACTGGCAAAGGCTCGCCCATGCCGGTGTATCCTGGCGGGGTCCAGACATACATCTGACGTTCGGATTGCAGCGCGTTGGAGTGGTAAGTTATGGCGATCAAATCACCATGCGCAACAGAACGCGTATCCAGATAACTGCCTGGCACCAGAATCATACTGGAGTTAACCTGGCGCTGAGGCTTAGTCATTGCGGTGCCTGTATCAATGCTGCGTACACCATCAACATTGAAAAAATACTCGTACAGGTTGCCTTTCAGGACAGGCGTGCGCCACGACCAGACTCCCGCTTCGTCTTTGGTCATCGGGTGAATATTGTCCGGAACCGGAACACCCATCACTACGGAGACATTTTTTGCCCCAGGGGCAAAGTAGCGAAAGGTCACGCTGTTATCGGTATTGACCTGAGTTACATATTGTTTCACCGGAATAGTGGGGGCCGGGCTGGCTGGCATATCCGCTGCTATGGCCCACTGAGCAGAAATACCGCTGGCAATAGCCAGCGTTAAAGCAGCAATTTTTATATTCATCGTAATATTCCTTTCATTAAGTTCCATTACCACCAGATTTCAGCCTGGGCACCGACAGCAAACTGGTCGTCTTTATTGTCTTCAAAGGTGAAGCCATCCAGTTCGTTTTCCAGGGCTTTGATATACGTAGCGTAGAAACGAATTTCCGGGCGCGAGGTCAACATACTGGTATTGACTTTAAAGGTATGGAAGAGCGTGGTTTTATAACCAGACTCATTAAATTTATTACTATTCGCATCTTTGTTTTGCTGGGTGAAATAGCCCAGCTCAACACCTGTCTGGTTATATTGGTCCCAAATATAGGCCGGGCGAACAACCGCACGAATAGATTCGAAATCAGAGTGTGCGCCTGTTTCGTAGCTATAAATATCGTTACCGAAGGAGTAAACAATCGCGTTAGCCACAATAAAATGATCGCCGATATAGGCTTCGCCCTGCGAAGTCAGACGAACTGCTGTTCCGCCGGTGTGATCACCATAATAACGGCCATTAAAGGTGGTAAATGGACTTGCGCCAGCATAACGGCCAAAGTTACTGGCGATAGAGTTATTCGCGACCAGGAAGGAGAATTCGTTGAAGCCACCTTTATCAAATTTCTGCGTTAAAGATGTGCCAAACATCCAGGTATCTTTCCAGTCATAATACCCGTTATTATCCTGATTATCTTTTTCCGATGCGCTTTCGTTTGCCGTGACATAACGACCGCTCACCATTAAAGTCGCTTTATCCCATAGCGGGATATCTTTATAACGTAAATCAATGGTATTGGTATTAATCTGCTGTTTGTTTTGCAGGCTGCGATCGTAATCATCGACATCTTCGCGAACCAGCGCGATATCAATTTTACCCGGACCGACTTTCCAGTTTTCCAGACCTACACCCGCTGCGGCATCAGTACGCTGCGTTTTCCAGTCAAGCATCTGGATTTCAATTTTCGGCGCACCGTGTTTACCTACCCAGAAATCAGCCTCTGGCGCAAAGGGCAGGAAACCTTTGGTGGTAACGTACATATCGGAGAACTGCATATAGTTCTCGCCACCGGCGTTATCGCCAAACCAGCCGGTAGAATACTGCTGACCAACGTTACCATCCATCATCACAACGGCATCAACCCGTTTGCCGTTTTCGTTGTAGACTCGTTGTTTTAACTGCAAATCAAACCAACCGGAGTATTCGTTACCAAAGCGGCCCAAAGAGCCTATCGCCCATGATTTAGGTGAACCATGAGAGGCTGTACCCCAACCAGAACGGTAGTAGCCGTTGTAACTAAAGCCAATTTCATCTTTCACAAACTTACTGAAATCTTTCAGGGTCATGGAAGAATAAATCGAGCCCGTCTCACTGGCATTTTTCTCTTCATTTTTAACCAGTACAGCATCAGGTTTTGCGGCACTACTGGTCGGGAACGGATTGGCGGCATACCCTTGATCATTCGGACTTACGCTACGATTCACCGTCGCTGGCGTATATTTTTTCTTCTCTTCATCTTTATATTTTTTGAGTTCGCTTTGAGTTTCTCTTAACGCTTTTTCTAATAACTCAAGGCGTTGTTCCACCGTTAATGATTCAGCCAATGATTGTGCGGAAAAGGCTAACGGTGCCATTAATAAGATGGCAGAGGTAATAAGATTTCGTCTAAACATAATATCCCTTTATGGTGCAAAGAAAGAATTAACGCATCGCATCCAGACTGTTCTGAATGCGACGATAATTAAGGTGCTTTATTGGTTATTTTTTTAATGACAGCCCCCGCGTTTTGATCACTTCTGCATACCATCCGAAGCTTTTCTTGCGTGTTCTTGTGAGGCTTCCTTCGCCATTATCATCACGATCCACATAAATAAAGCCGTAGCGCTTAGACATTTGTGAATGAGATGCACTGACTAAATCAATTGGCCCCCAACTGGTGTACCCCATAATATCCACACCATCGGCAATCGCTTCATTTACCTGTACCAGGTGATCGTTTAAATAGGCAATTCGATAATCGTCCTGTATCGAACCATCCGCTTCAACGCTGTCTTTTGCGCCTAATCCGTTCTCGACAATAAATAACGGTTTTTGATAACGATCCCAAAGCGTATTTAACAGAACCCGTAATCCAACAGGATCAATTTGCCACCCCCACTCTGAACTTTTCAGATGCGGATTGGGGATCATGTTCAGTATGTTGCCCTGCGCATTTTTATTAATACTTTCATCGTGGGAAACACAACCGGTCATGTAATAACTAAAAGAGATGAAATCAACGGTATGTTTTAAATCTTCTGCGTCACTTTCAGCCATCTCAATGGTGATATTGTGGTCGCGAAAGAAACGCTGCATATAGCCAGGATACTGACCACGCGCCTGAACATCACCAAAGAACATCCAGCGCCGGTTCTCTTCCATGGCCTGCAACATATCCTGTGGCTGGCAGGTGAGGGGATAAACCAGCCCACCGAGAAGCATATTGCCGATTTTCGCTTCGGGGATCAGGCTATGACAGGCTTTAACCGCCCGCGCACTGGCAACCAGTTGATGATGGATCGCCTGATAAACTTCCGCCTCGCCACTCTCTTCTGCCAGCCCCACGCCCGTGAATGGCGCGTGTAACGACATGTTGATTTCATTAAACGTCAGCCATAACGCCACTTTATGTTGATAGCGGGTAAAGACCGTACGGGCGTAATGCTCGAAGTGATCGATGACCGCCCGATTCGCCCAACCACCGTAGTTTCTCACCAGCCCATATGGCATTTCGTAATGGGATAACGTTACCAGCGGCTTGATCCCCGCCTGCGCCATTTCATCAAACAGCCGATCGTAAAACGCTAACCCCGCTTCATTCGGTTCGGCTTCGTCGCCCTGAGGAAAAATTCGCGCCCAGGCAATGGAAATACGCAGACAGGTGAAGCCCATCTCGGCAAATAACGCGATATCTTCCGGGTAACGGTGATAAAAATCGATGGCGACATCTTTGATATTCTCTTTCCCCAGGATGCGCGGTTCCATTTTTCCCATTACGCCATGAGGCTGTAAATCTGAGGTCGTGATCCCTTTGCCATCTTCCTGCCAGGCACCTTCCACCTGATTGGCAGCTGTTGCGCCACCCCAAAGAAATGTTTCTGGAAATGCTTTCATAATTAACTCCTTTTATCGTTAGCGAATGATGGATAACAGCGGCTCACCAGCGCTTATCTGCGCCGTGCCGTGGGGTAATATGTCTGTAAAATCATCGCTATTACTGATTAATACCGGCGTCGTCAGATCAAATCCGGCCTCGCGAATAGCAGGGATATCAAAAGAAATCAGCCGATCGCCTGTATTGACCTTGTCACCCACGTTGACGTGAGTGGAAAAGAATTTGCCGTCCAGTTTTACGGTATCGATACCGACATGAATCAGGATCTCCACACCATCATCTGACTCAATGCCAATGGCGTGTAATGTGGCGAACAACGAAGCAATTCGACCTGCCACCGGAGAACGCACTTCACCAACCGAGGGCAGAATGGCAATACCTTTACCCAACAGGCCGCTGGCAAACGTGGTATCAGCGACGTGAATGAGCGGCACAATCTCTCCCGTCATCGGTGAACAGATACCGCCCTGCTCAGGTGGTGTAATAACCTCTGGTGTTTTCTCTTGCGGGGCAACCTGCGCTGGCTGACGTTTACTGGTGATGAAATGAAGCATCAACGTACCAACAAATGCGCAACCGATGGCAATGACACCACCAATAACGCTGGCCCAGACGGTGAAATCAATCCCCGTTGACGGGATGGTTTGCATGAAGGTGAAAATACTTGGCAAACCAAAGGAGTAAACTTTCGTTTGCGCGTAGCCAATGATGGTGGCCCCCAATGCTCCACTGATACAGGCGATAACGAAGGGGTACTTACGCGGCAGGTTGACGCCATATACCGCTGGTTCGGTGATACCAAACAGGCCCGTCAACGCCGCTGATCCCGCCACCACTTTTTTCTGCGCATCGCGTTCGCAGAGGAAGACGCCGAGCGCCGCCCCGACCTGCGCCATAATGGCGGGCATTAACAGCGGGATCATGGTGTCGTAGCCCAGCACGGTGAAGTTATTGATACACAGCGGCACCAGGCCCCAGTGCAGTCCGAACATGACGAAGATTTGCCAGAAGCCGCCCATTACCGCGCCCGCAAATGCAGGAACCGCCTGATAAAGCCAGAGATAACCGGCGGCAATCAGTTCGCTTATCCAGGTTGATAGCGGCCCCACCAGCAGAAAGGTGACGGGTGTGATAACCATCAGACATAGCAATGGTGTGAAGAAATTTTTGATTGCCGACGGTAACCATGCATTAAGTCGGCGTTCCAGAATGCTGCACAACCAGGCAGAAAAAATAATGGGAATAACCGATGACGAGTAATTCAACAATGTGACCGGAATACCCAGGAAATCCAGCCCCGGCACATCCGCTTTTTGCCCATTCTCGAAGGCAGTCAGAATTAATGGATGCACTAACGCTCCACCAATCACCATGGCAGTAAATGGATTACCGCCGAAGCGTTTGCCCGCGGTGTATCCCAGGATTATCGGGAAGAACCAAAACAAGGCATCACTGGCGCTGAATAAAATTAAATAAGTACCACTTTGTTCGGTCGTCCACTGAAAAGTGAGCGCCAGAGCCAGCATACCTTTCAGGATCCCGGTTGCCGCCATCAAACCGATCAGAGGCGTAAAAATACCTGAAATAACATAAACAAAGCGGTTTAACAGATTACCTTTATCATCATTTTCCGGTGCCTGTTGCGCTTTTTCGCCAAGGCCTGCCACGCTGTTAACCGCCTGGAAGACATCGGCCACATGGTTACCTATGACCACCTGAAACTGGCC
The DNA here is from genome assembly GCF_046764225.1 of Escherichia sp. F1. Classification (NCBI taxonomy): domain Bacteria; kingdom Pseudomonadati; phylum Pseudomonadota; class Gammaproteobacteria; order Enterobacterales; family Enterobacteriaceae; genus Escherichia; species Escherichia sp. F1. Next base: position 4,949,336 of record NZ_CP177202.1, on the reverse strand, counting down.
ACCGCTTTCCACCACCATAATAATACCGGGGGTCTTTTTCAGTACCTCAGCTTGCGCTTTGCTTTCATCCTTTAACTTAAAACGTAATCGCGTTGCGCAATGCATCAGACTCACAATGTTATCTGCGCCCCCGACTCCCGCGACTATTTTTCTGGCTAACTCCGTCATAACTTGCCCTCTACCGCTTTGCGGCAAAACTCCAAAAAAAAACCTGAAAAAAACGGCCTGACGTGAATCAAGCAATTTTTTTCAGGTTTTGCCCGCTTAGTGCGGTAACAATCCTTTACTCAGTAATAATATTTCAGTGTTCTTTGCGCACGCGCTCTATATTTATGGCTAAAAACATAATCTCTGCGGGTGAGATTTTACGTTGATACTGCAAACCAATAAAAATAGCGATCCGCTCTGCACATTGCCATGCTTGCGGGTAATTTTGTTTTACTGCTTGTTGTAATGATTCATCACTATCATTAATTGAAGCATGTTCAAGAATACGCCAGGATAAAAACTTCAGATGTGTAACCAGTCGCTGATAACTCAAGCTTTCTTCCTGGTAATTAAGGCTGAACTGAAATTTTATTAATTGCAGCATTTCGCGCATTAATTGCGTGACACCTGCAACATCCTCCATATTTCCGCTCATTTGGGCACTGACCAGATGCATAGCAATAAAGCCCACTTCATCTTTCGGTAACTGCACACCCAACCGTTTATCAATAATGGTTAACGCTTCTTCCCCTAGCTGGAACTCTTTCGGGTAAAGCCGCTGGATATCCCACAGCAGTGGGTTAGGCAGCAACACGTTTTGCTCAAAACGTTTAATCGCAAACTGGCAATGGTCAGTTAGCGAGATATAAATACTGTCCTGTAACTTTCCCAGGCGCTCCTGCGCTAAAGAGATAATACGATCACAGGTCGCCATCACCTCAAGAGGAATATGACTTAAGAGTTCGCTTAATCGCCCGTTCAGTTCATGACTGCTCAAGGCATACTCTTTCTCTATTCCACTTGAGTTAATTCTTTCGCCAGGGCGTTTTTGAAAGCCAATTCCGCGCCCCATGACGACTTTTTCCCGCTGTTGATCATCAATAACCACCACAACATTATTGTTGAGAATTTTGGTGATTTGCATGTTCATAGCAAGGACCTTTTTTATAAACAAAAAAACCCGACTTCACCAGTATTCTCTGGTTATGTCAGGTTTTGCCTGCGAATGCAGTAACAATCCAGTCATTTATTAATGGTTTTTATAACGAACATCCAGGTTCGAAAATTAATTTAGTTGCGTGCAGAGAAAATAGCAATGCGCTATTGATAAAAATATGACCATGCTCGCAGTTATTAACTTTGTGTAATTTTAGGAATTTATAAAATTATATATAACAAATCCCAATAATTAAGTTATTGGGATTTGTTTGGTGAATTATTTGTCGCTATCTTTTTCTGCCAGCAGTTTATCGAGTTCGTCACCACCGACGTGACGGAAATCCTGCCCCTTCACGTAGTAGAAGATAAACTCACAGATATTCTGGCAGCGGTCGCCGATACGTTCGATTGAACGTGCGCAGAATAGCGCGGTAAGTACGCTTGGAATGGTGCGCGAATCTTCCATCATGTAGGTCATCAGTTGACGAACAATACCTTCGTACTCCTGATCGACTTTTTTATCTTCACGATAAATACGTACCGCTTCGTCAATGTCCATCCGCGCGAACGCGTCGAGCACGTCGTGCAGCATCTGGATGGTATGACGGCCCAGCGACTCCAGACTTACCAGCAACGGCTGATGCTGCTGGGAGAATTTCTCCAGCGCAGTACGGCAGATTTTGTCCGCCACATCGCCAATACGCTCCAGCTCGGCAATGGTTTTACTGATCACCATCACCAGACGCAGGTCGCTCGCCGTCGGCTGACGTTTGGCAATAATGCGCACGCAGGCTTCATCAATTGCCACTTCCATCATATTGACGTTTTTGTCGCCTTCGATGACCCGTTTCGCCAGATCGCTGTCCTGGTTGTGCATTGCGGTGATCGCATCAGAAAGCTGCTGCTCCACCATGCCGCCCATGGTCATCACCTGCGTGCGGATGCTTTCCAGTTCGGCATTGAACTGGCCGGAAATATGTTTATTAAGATTGAGACTGTCCATAACGCACTCCTGAATCAACCGTAACGACCGGTGATGTAGTCTTCTGTTTGTTTCTTCGCTGGCTTGGTGAACAGATCGTCCGTGTTGCTGAACTCAATCAATTCGCCCAGGTACATAAACGCCGTGTGGTCGGAACAACGCGCAGCCTGCTGCATGTTGTGGGTGACGATCACCACGGTGTAATCCTGCTTCAGTTCGGTGATCAGCTCTTCAATACGCCCGGTAGAGATAGGGTCGAGCGCCGAACATGGTTCGTCGAGCAGTAGCACTTCCGGGCGAATGGCGATACCACGCGCAATACACAGACGCTGTTGCTGACCACCAGAGAGAGAGTAACCGCTCTGGTGCAATTTATCTTTGGTTTCGTTCCACAATGCGGCTTTGGTCAATGCCCACTGCACGCGCTCGTCCATGTCGGCACGGGAGAGCTTCTCAAACAGACGCACACCAAAGGCGATGTTGTCATAGATGGACATCGGGAACGGCGTCGGTTTCTGGAACACCATGCCCACTTTCGCACGCAGCAGGGCGATATCCTGAGAGTTGGTCAGGATGTTGTCGCCATCGAGCAGAATTTCACCTTCCGCACGCTGTTCCGGGTACAGTTCAAACATTTTATTGAAGGTACGCAGCAGCGTCGATTTACCGCAGCCGGACGGCCCGATAAACGCCGTAACCTGGTTTTTGGCGATATCCAGGTTGATGTTTTTCAGGGCATGGAATTTGCCGTAGTAGAAGTTCAAATTACGAACCTGAATTTTACTCGGGGCAGTTTCAACCATACTCATTGCAATCTTTTCCTCATCGTGCCTGATGCTCTTCGCTAATCAGGCTTACCGTAGGCCGGATCAGGCGTTTACGCCGCATCCAGCAAAGTGTTAACCGTGTTTATTCTTCGCAAAAACAACGCGCGCCAGAATGTTCAGCAGCAGGACGCACAGGGTAATGATCAACACCCCGGCCCAGGCCAGTTGTTGCCATTCCGCAAACGGGCTCATCGCAAACTTAAAGATCGTCACCGGCAGGTTGGCGATCGGCTGCATCATGTCCGTGCTCCAGAACTGGTTGGAGAGCGCGGTAAACAGCAGCGGCGCGGTTTCACCGGCAATACGGGCAATCGCCAGCAGAATACCGGTCATGATCCCGGACACCGACGCTTTCAGCGTGATCGCGGAGATCATCTTCCACTTCGGCGTACCCAGCGCATAAGCCGCTTCACGCAGGCTGTCTGGCACCAGTTTCAGCATGTTCTCGGTGGTGCGGATAACAATCGGCACCTGCAACAGCGCCAGCGCAATCACGCCCGCCCAGCCGGAGAAGTGCTCCATCTGCGCCACCACGATGGTGTAAACAAACAGACCAACCACAATCGACGGTGCGGAGAGCAGAATGTCGTTAATGAAGCGAATCACTTCTGCCAGCCAGGATTTACGACCATATTCCGCCAGATAAATCCCCGCCATAATGCCCAGCGGCGTACCGAATACCGTGGCCCACAAAATTAACAGGCCGCTACCCGCCAGGGCGTTCGCCAGACCACCGCCTTCCGTATTTGGCGGCGGCGTCATTTCGGTGAACAGCGCCAGCGACATACCATCGATACCGCGAGTGATGGTGGACATTAAAATCCAGATCAGCCAGAACAGGCCGAAGGCCATCGTCGCCATTGAGAGCGTCAGTGCAATACGGTTTTTGAGGCGACGACGCGCCTGCATTTTGCGGCGGGATTCTGCCAGCGCCGCAGTGGTTTGCATTTCAACCATAGCCATTAGCGTGCCCCCTCATTCTTAGCCAGGCGCATAATCATAAACTTCGATGCGGCGAGGACGATGAAGGTAATCACAAACAGGATCAGGCCCAGTTCCATCAGTGCGGCAACGTGCAGACCGGATTCCGCTTCCGCAAATTCGTTGGCCAGCGCAGAGGTGATACTGTTGCCCGGCATGTACAGCGAGGCGCTGTCGAGCTGGTAGGTGTTACCGATGATAAAGGTCACCGCCATGGTTTCACCGAGCGCGCGCCCCAGACCCAGCATAATGCCGCCGATAACACCATTTTTGGTGAACGGAAGAACGATACGCCAGATAACTTCCCAGGTGGTGCAACCGATACCGTAGGCCGACTCTTTCATCATTACCGGGGTTTGCTCGAACACATCGCGCATTACCGCCGCAATGTACGGAATAATCATGATGGCGAGGATCACGCCTGCCGCGAGGATACCGATACCAAAGGCCGGGCCGGAGAACAGCGCGCCAACAATCGGGATATTCGACATGATATTGCCAACCGGCTCCTGGAAGTAAACGGCGAACAGCGGCGCAAAGATAAACAGGCCCCACATGCCGTAAACGATACTTGGAATGGCTGCCAGCAGCTCAATGGCGATACCCAGCGGGCGCTTCAGCCAGCCAGGCGCAAGCTCGGTCAGGAACAGGGCGATACCGAAACTCACCGGGACGGCGATCAGCAGCGCGATAAACGAGGTCACCAGCGTACCGTAGATCGGCACGAGCGCCCCGTAGATATCGTTCGGCGCATCCCACTCTTTGGTCCACAGGAAAGCCAGACCAAATTTCTGAATGCTCGGCCAGGAGGAGATGATCAGAGAGACAATAATGCCACCCAACATCAATAGCACAATCAGCGCCGCCAGTTTTACCAGCACGCTGAAAATTATGTCGCCCTTTTTACCCGGTGGGTTAAAAGCAGGCTTGGTTGCAGCCATAAGTTACTCTTCAGTTAAACGCGTTTACAAAGTCATTTTGTAATGCCGGATGCGGCGTAAAACACCGTACCCGGCCTGGAGTTTTATTAGTACAGCGGCTTACCGCTACTGTCTTTAATATTGGTCTTCCACGCAGCACGAACCTGTTCAACTACGCTATCCGGCAGGCTGGCGTAATCCAGGTCGTTCGCCTGTTTAGCCCCGGTTTTGTATGCCCAGTCGAAGAACTTCAGCACTTCGGTGCCTTGTTCTGGTTTCTTCTGATCTTTGTGGATCAGAATGAACGTGGTTGAGGTAATAGGCCATGCATCTTCGCCTTTCTGGTTAGTCAGATCCTGAGCGAATGTTTTGCTCCAGTCTGCGCCTTTTGCTGCATTAGCGAAGTTTTCTTCGGTCGGACTAACCGGTTTACCATCAGCGGAGATCAGTTTGGTATACGCCAGGTTGTTCTGCTTCGCGTAAGCATATTCAACGTAACCAATTGCACCCGGCAGACGCTGAACGAACGCGGCGATACCGTCGTTACCTTTACCGCCCAGACCAATCGGCCATTTTACGGTAGAGCCCGTACCAACGTTGTTTTTCCACTCTTCGTTCACTTTCGCCAGGTAGCTGGTGAAGACGAAGGACGTCCCGGAGCCATCTGCGCGGCGTACTACAGCAATGTTCTGTGACGGCAGTTTTAAGCCTGGATTCAGTTTGGTGATGGCTTCATCATCCCACTTCTTGATTTTGCCGAGGTAGATGTCACCAAGGGTTTTACCATCCAGCACCAGCTCGCCTGATTTCAGACCCGGCAGGTTAACCGCCAGTACCACGCCGCCAATCACGGTCGGGAACTGGAACAGGCCTTCCTGAGCCAGTTTTTCGTCAGACAGCGGCGCGTCAGAGGCACCAAAATCAACGGTATTAGCGATAATCTGTTTTACGCCACCGGAAGAACCGATACCCTGGTAGTTAACTTTATTACCGGTTTCTTTCTGGTAAGTGTCAGCCCATTTGGCATACACCGGCGCAGGGAAGGTTGCACCTGCACCTGTCAGGCTTGCTTCTGCAAACACAGAGAAAGCACTCATCGATAAGGTCGCGGCGACAACAGTTGCGACGGTGGTACGCATAACTTTCATAATGTCTCCTGGGAGGATTCATAAAGCATTGTTTGTTGGCTACGAGAAGCAAAATAGGACAAACAGGTGACAGTTATATGTAAGGTTTATGACAGTTTTATGACAGAGAGATAATGTCTTCAGTCTGATTTAAATAAGCGTTGATATTCAGTTAATTACAAATATTAATAACGAAGAGATGACAGAAAAATTTTCATTCTGTGACAGAGAAAAAGTAGCCGAAGATGACGGATTGTCACATGGAGTTGGCAGGATTTTTGATTAAAAACATAACAGGAAGAAAAATGCCCCGCTTACGCAGGGCATCCATTTATTACTCAACCGTAACCGATTTCGCCAGGTTACGCGGCTGGTCAACGTCGGTGCCTTTGATCAGCGCAACGTGGTAAGCCAGTAGTTGCAGCGGAACAGTGTAGAAGATCGGTGCAATCACCTCTTCCACATGCGGCATCTCGATGATGTGCATGTTATCGCTACTTACAAAACCCGCATCCTGATCGGCGAAGACATACAACTGACCGCCACGCGCGCGAACTTCTTCAATGTTGGATTTCAGTTTTTCCAGCAATTCGTTGTTCGGTGCAACGACGATAACCGGCATATCGGCATCAATCAGCGCCAGCGGACCGTGTTTCAGTTCGCCTGCAGCGTAGGCTTCAGCGTGAATGTAAGAGATCTCTTTCAGCTTCAATGCGCCTTCCAGCGCGATTGGGTACTGATCGCCACGGCCCAGGAACAGTGCGTGATGTTTGTCAGAGAAATCTTCTGCCAGCGCTTCAATGCGTTTGTCCTGAGACAGCATCTGCTCAATACGGCTCGGCAGCGCCTGCAGACCATGCACGATGTCATGTTCAATGGAGGCATCCAGACCTTTCAGACGAGACAGCTTCGCCACCAGCATCAACAGCACAGTTAACTGAGTGGTGAATGCTTTAGTGGACGCCACGCCAATTTCCGTACCGGCATTGGTCATCAGCGCCAGATCGGATTCGCGCACCAGAGAAGAACCCGGAACGTTACAGATTGCCAGTGAACCAAGGTAACCCAGCTCTTTTGACAGACGCAGGCCAGCCAGGGTATCCGCGGTTTCGCCAGACTGTGACAAGGTGATCATCAGGCTGTTACGGCGCACGGCAGATTTGCGATAGCGGAATTCAGAGGCGATTTCGACGTCGCACGGAATACCTGCCAGCGATTCAAACCAGTAGCGGGAAACCATACCGGAGTTATAAGAAGTACCACAGGCGAGGATCTGAATATGCTCAACCTTCGACAGCAGTTCGTCGGCGTTCGGTCCCAGCTCGCTTAAATCAACCTGACCGTGGCTGATGCGCCCGGTAAGGGTGTTTTTGATCGCGTTCGGTTGTTCGTAGATCTCTTTCTGCATGTAGTGTCGGTAAATACCTTTATCGCCCGCGTCATATTGCAGATTGGATTCGATATCCTGACGTTTTACTTCCGCGCCAGTTTTATCGAAGATGTTTACCGAACGGCGAGTGATTTCCGCAATATCGCCCTCTTCAAGGAAGATAAAGCGACGGGTCACTGGCAACAGCGCCAGCTGGTCAGAAGCGATAAAGTTTTCGCCCATGCCCAGACCAATCACCAGCGGGCTACCAGAACGTGCCGCCAGCAGGGTATCCGGGTGACGGGAGTCCATGATCACTGTACCGTACGCACCACGCAGTTGCGGGATAGCACGCAGAACAGCCTCACGCAGAGTACCGCCTTGTTTCAGCTCCCAGTTCACCAGATGGGCAATCACTTCGGTGTCGGTTTCAGAAACGAAGGTATAGCCACGCGCTTTTAACTCTTCACGCAGCGGTTCATGGTTTTCGATGATGCCGTTATGCACCACCACAATGTGTTCAGAAACATGCGGATGCGCGTTAGCTTCTGAAGGTTCACCGTGGGTCGCCCAGCGAGTATGAGCAATACCGGTGCCGCCATGCAGAGGATGTTCTTCCGCTGCCTGAGCCAGCATCTGGACTTTACCGAGGCGACGCAGGCGGGTCATATGACCTTCTGCATCAACAACGGCCAGACCGGCAGAGTCATATCCGCGGTATTCAAGACGACGTAAACCTTCAAGAAGGATTTCTGCTACATCACGTTGCGCGATCGCGCCAACAATTCCACACATAGTTTTTGATTCCGATTTATATCGTTGTCGGTCAACCTGTATGCCCGTTTTTTCGGGCGCCCCGAGCCTTGTAGAGAGTGGGGTTATTTTTATAGTTACTGCTTGTGGGCGGGAGATTATGTTATCTCCTCATCCCATATGACCGGATTACCCGGCCAGAATTACTTTTTCTTTACCGGACGACGCCAGCCTTCTTTTTGAGTCTGCGGCACACGGCTGATCGCCAGGGCGTTTTCGCCGACATTACGCGTCACAGTTGTACCCGCAGCAATGGTCGCGCCTTTGCCTACTGTTACCGGGGCCACCAGTTGAGTGTCGGAACCGACAAACACATCGTCGCCGATAATGGTCTTAAATTTATTCGCACCGTCGTAGTTGCAGGTAATGGTTCCCGCGCCGATGTTAACGTTATCGCCAATTTCCGCATCGCCCAGGTAAGTCAGATGCCCGGCTTTCGAGCCTTTACCCAGACGCGCTTTTTTCATCTCAACGAAGTTACCGACGTGTGCACCTTCCAGCAACTCAGCACCAGGACGCAGACGGGCAAACGGGCCAATAGTACAGGCCGCTGCCAGATTCGCGTCTTCCACAACGGTATACGGACTGATTTCGCAATCATCGCCAATCACGCTGTTTTTAATCACACAACCGGTGCCGATTTTCACGCGATGACCGAGAGTCACGTTGCCCTCGATGATAACGTTAGTATCAATTTCAACATCGCGCCCGTGAGTAAGCGTACCGCGCAGATCAAAACGCGCCGGATCGCGCAGCATAACGCCTGCTAACAGCAGTTTTTCAGCCTGTTCGGACTGGTAAACGCGCTCCAGTCGGGAGAGTTGCAGGCGGTTATTCACGCCTTCTACTTCGCTTAAACGTTGCGGATGAACGGCGACGATTTCACGCCCTTCCTGATACGCCAGCGCAATAATGTCGGTGATGTAGTATTCACCCTGCGCGTTATTGTTGGTCAGCTTCGCCAGCCAGCGTTTCATATCTGCGCCGTTGGCAATCAGAATGCCGGTGTTGATCTCCTGAATCTGACGCTGCTCGTCGGTGGCGTCTTTGTGCTCAACAATGCCGGTAACTTTGCCGTTTTCACGGGTGATACGTCCATAACCGGTCGGATCATCCAGTTTTACCGTCAGCAGACCAATGCCACCCTGCGGTTTAGCATCACGCAGGCGCTGGAGTGTTTCGACAGAGATCAGCGGCACGTCGCCGTAGAGCATTAAAATGTCTTCATCATCGGCAAAGAAAGGTGCGGCCTGCTGCATCGCATGACCTGTACCCAGCTGTTCTGCCTGAAGCACCCAGTTCAGGTTGTCATCTTTCAGCGCCTGTTTAAGCAGATCGCCGCCGTGACCGTACACCAGGTGAACGTGCGCCGCGCCTAATTCATTCGCAGCATCAATGACATGCTGAACCATCGCTTTCCCGGCAAGGGTATGCAGCACTTTCGGAAGATCGGAATACATGCGCGTGCCTTTGCCTGCGGCAAGGATCACTACGCTCATAGCATTATTCAACATACGCGTCCTGACTGTAATTTGAGAACGAATTTAAACCGCTTCACCTTGAAAAAACTACATTTTTTTCATCGTGAAATGGACAGAGGATAAATTGTTCAATAACGGATTATCCCCGCTGACGAAAGCGCCATTTTCGACCATCGTCACGCCTTTTGTCTGCAGAAAATTAAGGCAATACCTTCATTTAAGCGTCAGGTGGATGTTTTTGCTCTTATTTCGATCAATGAATAAACGGGAAAACAGGGTGTTTTATATCAGCAGGATCTATGTGAACGCTATTCAGGACGGGGCAACGCGTAAAAAAAGCCAGCCTGTTTCCAGACTGGCTTTTGTGCTTTTCAAGCCGGTGTTACATCGCTTTTTTGGTCAACTCGATAACGCGCAGCTGCGCGATCGCTTTGGCCAGTTCCGCAGACGCCTGAGCGTAATCTACGTCGCCGTGAGAGCTGCTAATGTGCTCTTCAGCCTTACGTTTCGCTTCCATGGCTCGCGCTTCGTCGAGATCCTGGCCGCGAATTGCGGTGTCGGCCAGAACGGTCACGTTGCCAGGCTGCACTTCAAGAATGCCGCCAGACAGATAGATAAACTCTTCGTGACCGTGCTGTTTCACGATGCGAATCATACCAGGCTTAATGGCGGTGAGCAGCGGTGCGTGGCCAGGGTAGATCCCCAGTTCACCTTCGCTACCCGTTACCTGGATTTTCTCGACCAGACCAGAGAACATTTGTTGCTCTGCGCTGACGACGTCCAGGTGGTAAGTCATTGCCATATCACCCTCCGATTAAGGCGTTAAAGTTTTTTGGCTTTTTCCACAGCTTCTTCGATGGAACCGACCATGTAGAACGCCTGCTCCGGCAGGTGATCGTATTCGCCTTCCATGATGCCTTTAAAGCCACGGATGGTGTCTTTCAGGGAGACGTATTTACCCGGAGAACCGGTGAATACTTCTGCCACGAAGAACGGCTGGGACAGGAAGCGCTGGATCTTACGAGCACGCGCTACCACCAGTTTGTCTTCTTCAGACAGTTCATCCATACCCAGGATGGCGATGATGTCTTTCAGTTCCTGATAACGTTGCAGGATGGACTGAACGCCACGCGCGGTGTCGTAGTGTTCCTGACCAACCACCAGCGGGTCCAGCTGACGGCTGGTGGAGTCCAGCGGGTCAACGGCCGGGTAGATACCCAGAGACGCGATCTGACGGCTCAGTACCACGGTTGCGTCAAGGTGCGCAAAAGTGGTTGCCGGAGACGGGTCAGTCAAGTCATCCGCAGGTACGTATACCGCCTGTACGGAGGTGATAGAACCAGTTTTGGTGGAGGTGATACGTTCCTGCAGAACGCCCATCTCTTCCGCCAGGGTCGGCTGATAACCTACCGCTGAAGGCATACGGCCCAGCAGTGCGGATACTTCCGTACCGGCCAGGGTGTAACGATAGATGTTGTCAACGAACAGCAGAACGTCACGACCTTCGTCACGGAATTTCTCAGCCATGGTCAGACCGGTCAGAGCAACGCGCAGACGGTTTCCCGGCGGCTCGTTCATCTGGCCATACACCAGGGATACTTTGTCGATAACGTTGGAGTCGGTCATTTCGTGGTAGAAGTCGTTACCCTCACGAGTACGTTCACCTACGCCCGCAAACACAGAGTAACCGGAGTGCTCGATCGCGATGTTACGAATGAGCTCCATCATGTTTACGGTTTTACCTACACCCGCACCACCGAACAGACCAACTTTACCGCCCTTAGCGAACGGACACATCAGGTCGATAACTTTGATACCGGTTTCCAGCAGTTCCTGAGAGTTTGACAGCTCTTCGTAGGAAGGTGCTGCGCGGTGAATTGCCCAACGCTCTTCTTCACCGATCTCGCCTTTCATGTCGACCGGTTCACCCAGTACGTTCATGATACGGCCCAGAGTCGCTTTACCTACCGGGACTTCGATCGGGTGTTCGAGGTCTTTTACATCCAGACCGCGACGCAGACCGTCGGAGGAACCCATTGCGATGGTACGCACGATACCGCCGCCGAGCTGCTGCTGAACTTCCAGCACCAGACGCTCATTACCATTTTGCACCTCAAGAGCATCGTACACGCGCGGTACGGCATCCTGAGGGAATTCGACGTCAACTACGGCGCCGATTACCTGGACAATCTTTCCAGTAGCCATCTTAAATCCTCTACGAAATAACCTGTTTAAACCGCGGCGGCCCCCGAGACGATCTCGGTGAGTTCCTGAGTAATGCTGGCCTGACGAGCTTTGTTGTATACCAACTGCAGCTCTTTAATCAGGCTGCCGCCATTGTCGGTCGCGGCTTTCATCGCCACCATACGGGCGGCCTGCTCGCTGGCCAGGTTTTCAACCACGCCCTGATAAACCTGAGATTCGACATAACGACGCAGCAGGGTATCCAGCAACGCCTTCGGATCGGGTTCGTACAGGTAATCCCAGGATTTATGTTTCAGATCATCATCATCTGATGCCGGTAACGGCAGCAGCTGGCTGATGGTCGGAACCTGAGACATGGTGTTAATAAATTTGTTGCTGACAATGTAAAGCTTGTCCAGACGGCCTTCGTCGTAGGCCTGCAACATCACTTTTACCGGACCGATCAGTTCGGACAGGGAAGGGTTATCCCCCATGCCGGTGACCTGGGCAACAACATTGCCGCCCACGGAGTTGAAGAACGACACGCCTTTCGAGCCGATCATTGCGAGGTCGCATTGAACGCCTTTGTCGGTCCAGGTCTTCATTTCCGCCAGCAGTTTTTTGAACAGGTTAATGTTCAAACCACCACACAAACCACGGTCGGTCGACACCACCAGGTAGCCCACGCGTTTAACGTCGCGGTCTTCCAGGTAAGGGTGCTTATATTCCAGATTACCGTGTGCAAGGTGACCAATCACTTTGCGCATGGTTTCTGCATAAGGACGGCTGGCCGCCATGCGATCCTGCGATTTACGCATTTTGGAAGCGGCGACCATCTCCATCGCTTTAGTGATCTTTTGCGTGTTCTGGACGCTTGCGATCTTACTACGTATCTCTTTTGCGCCGGCCATGAGCTTCTCCTCAATGCCTTGCGGCCTGCCCTAAGGCAAGCCGCCAGACGTTACCAGGATTGGGTTGCTTTGAAGGAATCGAGGATGCCTTTCAGCTTGCCTTCGATTTCGTCGTTGTAGCCACCGGTCTGGTTGATCTCTTGCATCAACGGAGCGTGATCACGGTCGACGTAAGCCAGCAGAGCGGCTTCGAAGCTGCCGATTTTCGACAGTTCAACATCCGCCAGGTAACCACGTTCTGCTGCGAACAGAACCAGAGACTGTTGCGCTACGGACATCGGCGCATACTGTTTCTGTTTCAGCAGTTCGGTCACTTTCTGACCGTGGTCAAGCTGTTTACGTGTTGCATCGTCAAGGTCGGATGCAAACTGAGAGAACGCTGCCAGTTCACGATACTGTGCCAGAGCGGTACGGATACCACCGGACAGTTTTTTCATGATCTTAGTCTGTGCTGCACCACCAACACGGGATACGGAAATACCCGGGTTTACCGCAGGACGAATACCGGCGTTGAACAGGTTGGTTTCCAGGAAGATCTGACCATCGGTAATGGAGATTACGTTGGTCGGAACGAACGCAGAAACGTCACCCGCCTGAGTTTCGATAATCGGCAGCGCAGTCAGAGAACCGGTTTTCCCTTTCACTTCACCTTTGGTGAAGGCTTCAACGTATTCGGCGTTAACACGCGCAGCACGCTCCAGCAGACGAGAGTGGAGGTAGAATACGTCGCCCGGGAATGCTTCACGTCCTGGCGGACGACGGAGCAGCAGGGAGATCTGACGGTAAGCAACAGCCTGTTTAGACAGGTCATCGTAAATGATCAGCGCATCTTCACCGCGGTCACGGAAGTATTCGCCCATTGCGCAACCAGCGTACGGTGCCAGGTATTGCAGTGCAGCGGATTCAGACGCGGTTGCTACCACAACGATGGTGTTAGCCAGTGCGCCGTGCTCTTCCAGTTTACGTACCACGTTAGAAATGGTGGACGCTTTCTGGCCGATAGCGACATAGATACATTTGATACCGGAATCGCGCTGGTTGATGATGGCATCGATAGCCAGTGCGGTTTTACCGGTCTGACGGTCACCGATGATCAATTCACGCTGACCACGACCGATTGGGATCATGGAGTCAACGGCTTTATAACCGGTCTGTACCGGCTGATCTACGGACTGACGTTCGATAACGCCCGGAGCGATTGCTTCTACAGCAGAGAAGCCGTCGTGATCCAGCGGACCTTTACCATCGATTGGTGCACCCAGAGTGTTAACCACACGGCCCAGCAGGCCACGGCCAACCGGAACTTCCAGGATACGGCCAGTACACTTAACTTTCATGCCTTCGGCAAGGTCAGCGTACGGACCCATAACAACCGCACCTACAGAGTCGCGCTCGAGGTTCAGTGCGATAGCGTAACGGTTACCCGGCAGGGAGATCATTTCACCCTGCATACAATCGGCCAGGCCGTGAATGCGGATAACACCGTCACTTACAGAAACAATAGTACCTTCGTTGTGAGCTTCACTCACAACATTGAACTGAGCAATGCGCTGCTTGATCAGTTCGCTGATTTCGGTGGAATTCAGTTGCATGCTCCAGTCCCCTTAAGACTGCAAGACGTCTGCAAGGCGCTCAAGACGACCGCGTACGCTGCCATCAATGACCATATCACCCGCTCGGATGATAACGCCTGCCATTACAGACTTATCGATTTTGCAATTCAGCTTAACTTTGCGTGACAGACGTTTTTCCATCGCAGCAGAAATTTTCGCGAGCTGTTGTTCACTCAGTGCGGCAGCGGAAATGACGTCTACCTCAGCGGTAGCCTCACTCACGGCACGCAGGTGAATAAACTGCTCCAGAACATCCGGGAGCGCGTTAAGACGACCATTTTCAGCCATTACCCGAATCAGGTTCTGACCGTTTTCGTCCAGTTGCTCACCACAAACTGCGATAAACGACTCGGCGAGCGTTTCTGGCGCAAGCGCGCCAGAGAGAAGCTCTGCCATTTGTTCGTTTTTGGTTACCTCGGCGGCAAACGCCAGCATGTCCTGCCAGCGTTCTACACTTTGGTGTTCGACGGCAAAGTCAAAAGCTGCTTTGGCGTAGGGGCGAGCTACCGTAATAAATTCAGACATCAGCCCCTCCCTCCTTACAGTTCAGCGACAAGTTTATCCACGATGTCGCTGTTAGCAGCTTCATCCACGGAACGTTCGATGATCTTCTCGGCGCCAGCAACAGCCAGGATAGCAACTTGCTTACGCAGCTCTTCACGGGCACGTTTACGCTCGGCTTCAATTTCCGCCTGCGCCTGGGCCACGATTTTAGTACGTTCCTGTTCTGCCTCAGCTTTCGCTTCGTCCAGAATCTGCGAGCGGCGTTTGTTAGCCTGCTCGATGATTACCTGGGCTTCCGCTTTCGCTTTTTTCAGCTGGTCGGTCGCGCTGGCCTTTGCAAGGTCAAGGTCCTTATGTGCTCGTTCTGCGGAAGCAAGACCGTCAGCAATTTCTTTTTGACGTTTTTCGATGGCTGCCATTAATGGCGGCCATACGTACTTCATGCAGAACAGAACGAACAGGACAAACGCGATGGCCTGGCCGAGGATTGTTGCGTTAAGATTCACAGCACAATGCCTCTATTTAGTTAACGTTCTGATATTGCTCTTTAAATAAAAGCAACGCTTACTACGCGACAGCGAACATCACGTACAGACCCAGACCTACAGCGATCATCGGGATAGCATCCACCAGACCCATAACGATAAAGAACTGAGTACGCAGCAGAGGAATCAGATCAGGTTGACGCGCTGCGCCTTCCAGGAATTTACCCCCGAGGATGCCGATACCGATCGCAGCACCGATTGCCGCCAGACCCATCATCACAGCGGCAGCCATGTACAGCAGATCCATATTCAGGTTTTCCATGACAGTCTCCAGTTTGTTTCAGTTAAAACGTAGTAGTGTTGGTAAATTAATGTTCTTCAGACGCCATCGACAGATAGACGATCGTCAGAACCATGAAGATGAAGGCTTGCAGCGTAATGATCAGGATGTGGAAAATGGCCCACGGCACATTCAGAATCCACTGTGACCACCACGGCAACAGACCAGCAATCAGAATGAAAATCAGCTCACCGGCATACATGTTACCGAACAGTCGCAAACCGAGTGAAACTGGTTTGGACAGCAGGCTTACCCCTTCAAGGATTAAGTTGACAGGAATGAACGCCCAGTGATTGAACGGCTGCAGCGTCAACTCTTTCGTGAAGCCGCCGATGCCTTTCATTTTGATGCTGTAGAACAGAATCAGGATAAATACACCCAGTGCCATAGACAGCGTTACGTTCACGTCCGCAGACGGAACCACACGCAGTGCAGGCAGACCCAGTACATGTTCAGCAATGTACGGCAGCAGGTCGATAGGCAGTAAATCCATCAGGTTCATCAGGAATACCCAGACGAAGATCGTCAGGGCCAGCGGAGCAATCAGCTTGCTTTTGCCATGGTACATGTCTTTCACGCTACCATTAACAAAGCCGATCACCAGCTCAATCGCGGTCTGAAACTTACCTGGCACACCGCTGGTCGCCTTTTTGGCTACGCTACGGAATAAAACCAGGAACAACAGACCCAGCACCACCGAGAAGAACATGGAGTCAATATTGATTGTCCAGAAGGTGGCTGGGGGGTTATGTGGATCCACCAGCGAGAATGTACGCAGGTCCAGCTGAAGGTTGTTCAGGTGGTGTCCTATGTAATCCTGCGGCGTCATATTTTCTGAAGCCATGATGCCTTTTACCCTTTGTTGTTAATTACAGCCGGTGCCAGTATCTGAACCACCAGCACCAAAACCCACGTAACGATCAGCGGCAAGAATACCGCCTTTAAAACCGCCAACGCCACCACAAGTAACACCAACATCGCCAGAACTTTGAAAGCTTCGCCAAATGCGAATGTCCAGGCCACACGGCCTTTCGCTGGTGTATGCGCCTGGTGACGCCAGGCAAATATCATAAACAAAACGTTAGGCAGAAAGACTGCCAGGCCCCCGCTTATTGCAGAGACGCCCCAGAAGGGGTCTTTGAGGCTGAACAGCAATCCACTTGCTATCACCACCAGTAACTGAACGAGCAGAAGCTTCCGAGCAACGTTTCGACTCACGAGCGACACAGACATCACGTTTTTCACTCCTGCTCCCTTCGAGGTATGCCGCGTGTCGTATAAAACTTTCTTTAAGGCTTAGAGTCAAGCATCAAAAAGCGGTCAAATTATACGGTGCGCCCCCGTGATTTCAAACAATAAGTAGCCAAAAGGTGAATAAATGTTTAAATATTTTTCCAGTGCATACAATTGCGACTTTTCTGCAAACCCTGTTCGATCATGAAAAACTGTAAATAACGCGTAAACACTGGTGATAAAGCGTGCTTCAGATCACATATTGAGCATGTTCGCGCACAGCATATTTATTTACTTGGCAAATGATGCTTTTGCAAGTTTATGATATTTCAGTCTAAAAACAGATACTGTTTTAATAAATGACACTTACACAACAAAAACCACCCATTGACATTTTTAATAATGTTTTAACAGCCAATGATGATTCTTAGCGCCGATTTTTAGCAGACTGATATTTTCACTTATGACTTATTTTCTGCTTACCAAAAAAAGCCACGTTACTTTGTTGATGCAAAAGAGTGAACGTGGCGTTAAATGTAACCAGTTATATCAGTAGAAAACCTGGTTGTTGTTAACAGTCTAACCGGTCAATTTTTTATGATTTTTTTGATAAAAATTAAATTTTATTTGCTTTAATCACCACCAGATGACGTTCGCCATCCAGGGCCGGAACGTGAAGTTTAACCACTGATTCGACCTGATATTCTTCAGGCAACAAAGCGATTTCATCTTCCGGCATTTGGCCTTTCAGCGCGTAGAAACGGCCTTGCTCACCAGGAAGATGGTGACACCAGCTCACCATATCGTTCAGAGAGGCAAAAGCGCGGCTAATTACGCCATCAAATGGCGGCTCAGAAGGAAACTCTTCTACCCTGCTCTGTACTGGCTCAATATTCTCCAGTTTAAGCTCATGTTGCACCTGACGAAGGAAACGCACGCGTTTACCAAGGCTATCCAACAACGTGAAGTGGGCTTCAGGACGCACGATAGAGAGTGGAATGCCAGGCAGTCCTGGTCCGGTGCCGACATCGATAAACCGTTCACCTTGCAGATACGGTGCCACCACAATGCTATCGAGAATATGGCGTACCAGCATCTCATTAGGATCGCGGACCGAAGTCAGGTTGTACGCTTTATTCCATTTATGCAGCATATTCACGTAAGCAATTAGCTGGTTTTTCTGGTGATCGGTAAGCGAAATTCCTGCGTCTTTCAGCAGAGAGGTGAGTTTGTTGAGCACGGTGATTACCTGTTCTTGATGCGTTGCCCGGTAAGCGGGTGCTTACCAGGCATTTTTAATGCGTTATGCGCTACGACGCAGCATACCCTGTTTTTTCAGCCATACCAGCAGAATGGAGATGGCCGCAGGCGTGACGCCAGAAATACGCGAAGCTTGGCCGATAGAGGCCGGTTTGTGATCGTTAAGTTTGGCGATCACTTCGTTAGAAAGACCGGATACCTGGCGGTAATCCAGCGTCGCTGGTAGCAGGGTGTTCTCGTTACGCAGCTGCTTTTCGATCTCATCTTGCTGGCGCGCGATATAACCTTCGTATTTAACCTGAATCTCAACCTGTTCCGCCGCCTGTTCGTCTGTCAACGCAGGGGCAAACGGCGTCAGCGTGGTTAATTTTTCATAAGTCATTTCCGGACGACGCAGCAGATCTTCACCACTGGCTTCACGGGAAAGCGGCGCAGTCAGGTGAGCATTCACTTCGGCTGCAGCTTCCGCCGACGGGGTTACCCAGGTCGATTTCAGACGCTGACGCTCACGCTCGATATTCTCAAGTTTCTCGTTAAAGCGCGCCCAACGTTCGTCATCCACCAGGCCCAGTTCACGACCGATTTCAGTCAAACGCAGATCCGCATTATCTTCGCGCAGCATCAGACGATATTCTGCGCGCGAAGTAAACATACGATACGGTTCTTTGGTTCCTAAAGTGCACAGGTCATCAACCAGTACGCCGAGATACGCCTGAGAACGCGCCGGAGCCCAACCTTCTTTGTCAGCAGACAGACGGGCAGCGTTAAGACCAGCCAGCAAACCTTGCGCAGCGGCTTCTTCGTAACCGGTAGTGCCGTTAATCTGACCAGCAAAGAACAGCCCCTGGATAAACTTGCTCTCCAGCGTCGGTTTCAGGTCGCGTGGATCGAAGAAGTCATACTCAATGGCATAACCCGGACGCACGATCTTCGCGTTTTCCATCCCCTGCATGGAGCGGACGATTTGCATCTGCACATCGAACGGCAGGCTGGTGGAGATACCGTTCGGATAAATTTCGTTTGAGGTCAGCCCTTCCGGTTCAAGGAAGATCTGATGCTGATTTCTGTCGGCGAAGCGCATGACTTTGTCTTCGATCGACGGGCAGTAGCGTGGGCCGACACCTTCGATCACCCCTGCGTACATTGGGCTACGATCGAGGTTACTGCGGATCACATCATGGGTTTTCTCGTTGGTATGGGTGATATAACACGGCACCTGCTGTGGATGCTGGGACGCATTACCCATAAACGAGAATACCGGCATCGGGTTATCGCCATGCTGTTGCGCCAGCACGCTAAAGTCGATGGTTCGAGCATCAATACGCGGCGGAGTCCCGGTTTTCAGACGACCAACGCGCAGCGGCAGTTCACGCAAACGGCGAGAAAGCGGAATGGACGGCGGATCACCAGCACGGCCACCGCTGTAGTTATCCAGACCGATATGAATTTTACCGTCGAGGAACGTCCCAACGGTGAGCACGACGGCTTTAGCACGGAATTTCAGTCCCATTTGGGTAACAGCACCGACCACGCGATCGTTTTCGACAATAAGATCTTCAACCGCCTGCTGGAAGATCATCAGGTTCGGTTGGTTCTCCAGCGCCGTACGTACCGCCTGACGGTAGAGCACACGATCCGCCTGAGCTCGGGTAGCGCGAACCGCCGGTCCCTTGCTTGCGTTTAGTATCCTAAACTGGATACCCGCCTGATCGATCGCTTTCGCCATCAGACCGCCGAGTGCATCCACTTCTTTTACCAGATGTCCCTTCCCAATACCGCCGATCGCCGGGTTGCAGCTCATCTGCCCCAGAGTGTCGATATTGTGTGTCAAAAGCAGAGTCTGTTGACCCATACGCGCCGCAGCCATCGCGGCCTCGGTGCCTGCATGACCCCCGCCAATGATGATGACGTCAAAAGGATCCGGATAAAACATGGTGATTGCCTCGCATAACGCGGTATGAAAATGGATTGAAGCCCGGGCCGTGGATTCTACTCAACTTTGTCGGCTTGAGAAAGACCTGGGATCCTGGGTATTAAAAAGAAGATCTATTTATTTAGAGATCTGTTCTATTGTGATCTCTTATTAGGATCGCACTACCCTGTGGATAACAAGGATCCGGCTTTTAAGATCAACAACCTGGAAAGGATCATTAACTGTGAATGATCGGTGATCCTGGACCGTATAAGCTGGGATCAGAATGAGGGGTTATACACAACTCAAAAACTGAACAACGGTTGTTCTTTGGATAACTACCGGTTGATCCAAGCTTCCTGACAGAGTTATCCACAGTAGATCGCACGATCTGTATACTTATTTGAGTAAATTAATCCACGATCCCAGCCATTCTTCTGCCGGATCTTCCGGAATGTCGTGATCAAGAATGTTGATCTTCAGTGTTTCGCCTGTCTGTTTTGCACCGGAATTTTTGAGTTCAGCCTCGAGTTTATCGATAGCCCCACAAAAGGTGTCATATTCACGACTGCCAATACCGATAGCGCCAAAGCGGACCGCAGAAAGATCGGGCTTCTGTTCCTGCAATGCTTCATAGAAAGGAGAAAGGTTATCCGGAATATCTCCGGCACCGTGGGTTGAGCTGATAACCAGCCAGATCCCCGAGGCAGATAAATCTTCCAACAGCGGACCGTGCAGCGTTTCGGTGGTAAAACCCGCCTCTTCCAGCTTTTCAGCCAGGTGTTCTGCCACATATTCGGCACCGCCGAGGGTGCTGCCGCTGATAAGAGTGATATCTGCCATAAACCGCCACCTTTATTAAGAGTGGCGTATTGTACGCTGTGAACGCGTTGGGATCTACCTGTGGAAAAGTATGGGATTAAAAAAGCCGATCAGGGCTTTATGGTACGCATGATCGGGTTCTGCAGGACGATCAGTGTCTCGGTGGACTGAATTTCATCAATTGTTTGGATCTTGTTGATAAGTACATGCTGGAGAGCATCGATCGAACGGCACATCACTTTTATAAAGATGCTGTAGTGGCCGGTTGTGTAATAGGCTTCAGTGACTTCATCGAGGCTTTCCAGCTTTGCCAGCGCGGAAGGATAGTCTTTGGCGCTCTTTAATATAATGCCGATAAAGCAGCCTACGTCATAACCGAGCTGCTTCGGGCTGACATCAATACGCGCCCCGGTAATGATCCCCGCCTGCTTCATTTTCTCTACTCGAACGTGAATCGTCCCCGGACTGACGCCAAATTGTTTCGCCAGTTCGGCGTAAGCGGTGCGCGCATTACCCATTAATGCTTCCAGGATGCCACGGTCCAGATTGTCGATTAGATAATTTTCCATAGGATTTTCTTATGCGGATTGATGATTCATTCTATTTTAGCCTTCTTTTTTAATGAATCAAAAGTGAGTTAGGCTTTTTATTGAATGATTATTGCATGTGTGTCGGTTTTTGTTGCTTAATCATAAGCAACAGGACGCAGGAGTATAAAAAATGAAAACCGCTTACATTGCCAAACAACGCCAAATTAGCTTCGTGAAATCTCACTTTTCTCGTCAACTGGAAGAACGTCTGGGGCTGATCGAAGTCCAGGCGCCGATTCTTAGCCGTGTGGGGGATGGCACGCAGGATAACTTGTCGGGCTGTGAAAAAGCGGTGCAGGTAAAAGTGAAAGCTCTGCCTGATGCCCAGTTCGAAGTGGTTCATTCACTGGCGAAGTGGAAACGTCAGACCTTAGGGCAACACGACTTCAGCGCGGGCGAAGGGCTGTACACGCACATGAAAGCCCTTCGCCCCGATGAAGACCGTCTTTCTCCGTTGCACTCGGTCTATGTAGACCAGTGGGACTGGGAACGCGTAATGGGCGACGGCGAGCGTCAATTCTCGACTCTGAAAAGCACGGTAGAGGCGATCTGGGCGGGAATTAAAGCAACCGAAGCTGCGGTTAGCGAAGAGTTTGGCCTGGCACCGTTCCTGCCGGATCAGATCCACTTCGTACACAGCCAGGAGTTACTGTCTCGTTATCCGGATCTCGATGCCAAAGGGCGTGAGCGGGCGATTGCGAAAGATCTTGGCGCGGTATTCCTCGTCGGGATTGGCGGCAAGTTGAGTGATGGTCATCGTCACGACGTGCGCGCACCGGATTATGATGACTGGAGCACCCCGTCAGAGCTGGGCCATGCGGGTCTGAACGGAGATATTCTGGTGTGGAACCCGGTACTGGAAGATGCGTTTGAGCTTTCTTCCATGGGGATCCGCGTGGATGCCGACACGCTGAAGCATCAGCTGGCGCTGACCGGTGACGAAGATCGCCTGGAGCTGGAGTGGCATCAGGCGCTGCTGCGCGGTGAAATGCCGCAGACCATCGGCGGCGGTATCGGGCAGTCTCGTTTGACCATGCTGCTGCTGCAACTGCCACATATCGGCCAGGTTCAGTGTGGTGTATGGCCGGCAGCTGTTCGCGAGAGCGTCCCTTCTCTGCTGTAATAATTTATCGCCGCCAGCGTCTGAGCAGGCGGCTTCGCATCCCGGTATCAAAGCGCCAGATATGATCGAAAATGCGCATGATGCCGGGTTTGCCATGTGCCGACATCGCCACGGCATGAAAGCGATGCTGATGTACCCGCTGTAGCTCTTTCACTTTACTCGTCACGTCGTCAGGCAACCGCTGGGCGATAAAATCAGAAATCACCACCGCATCGGCATCAAACCATTCCCTGCTTTGCAAGCGTTCCATAATGGCGCGAAAACAACTGGCAAGATCGGTGCCGCCACGAAACTGCTGGCTTAAAAAACGGATTGCTTGTTCGATGCCTTGTGGGCCTGAAAGCTCATAACGGACGATCTCGGTGGAAAATAGCATAATATAGCAGCGCCGGTTTTCAGCGAGAGCAATGCGCATCAAGGCCAGGCAGAACGCTTTCGCACATTGTTCATTAAAGCCACCCATTGAGCCGGAAGTATCCACGCAGACAATAAACGGTCCGCGCGGCTGTTCGTCGTAATCTTTATGCACCACCGGGCGTTCGATCACTTTTTCACGCCACGACTCACCGTGCAGGCGATAGGTGAGCAACTGTTTTTCCACCAGCCGACGGTAAAACTCATACTCCAGTTCCGTTATCCCCAGTGTCGCCAGTTCTGGCGGCAGGAGACGTAAAATATCATCGCTTTGTTGCAGACCATCAACCTGCTCAGGAACCGTCGCCGGTTCGCGCACCAGGGTGCGGAAGGTTTCCATCTGCGCATCGTTGCGCGGTATTGATTTGGCTTCCCGGGAACGCCCCAGCTGTTCTGCCAGGCGTTTCAGTTCCGGCTGTTCGTTAAGAAATTCACCGTATTTCACAATCAACTGATAGTCGCCACGTTTAAGCTGACCGGCGCTCATATCCCACAGACGACCAGCTGCGGTATTGTTATCTGCGAGAATCGGTTCAAGTTGTCCGCTCAGCGTCATGCGTTCCTGAACTTCACTCAACAGTTGTTCGCGTTCTTCTTCTAATAGCTGTTGATTTAACGTCGTTGCTTGCACGATCAGACTTAAACGCCAACGCTGGAGAAAAAGCGTGTGTAACGCTGAAGTGATCGTGCTGTTAGCATCAACCAACTGTCGGGCTTGTTCTGCCCATGGGGAATTCAGACGATGCAGTAAGTCCAGGATCTGTGGTAGCTGCACAATAAACTGCGGCGTGGAGAGGAGCTGGCTTTGCTGATAGCACATCACCTCTTCGGTGAGTTCCGGCGGGACTCGGGCATCTTTCAGCCGACTGCGCAGCGCCTCACGCCAGCGGGGAACATCATCAGTGATTGCCGCCTTCAGTCGTGGGAATTTTTCAAAGAAGACTGCCAGCTGCGGTGAGGCCAGCAGCGCGATGATCATCTCTTCGATCAATCCCTCTTCGCTGACGGCCAGCATCACATTAAGCGTATCCAGCGTTAGCATTGTTGTGCCTGGCGAATCTGTGCGCCGACATCCTGTAGGCTGGCTTCAATGCGACCTAACCAGTCGCCAGGGATAAACAGACATTTTTGCTGTTCGCTGAATAAAGCGTGTTGCTTGCGCCAGTCGCTTTCAAGCTCTTCCAGTTGTTGTTTTATTTCACCTGGCAGACCTTCAGCCGATGAACCGGGAAGTGCCAGCGTACTGCCTTGTAAACTTACATCGCGTACAACAAGATGTTGGGCGCTATCAACTTCCAGATTCAGTTTCTGGGCAAAGCCGATACCGTTTAGTTTGCCGCGAATTTCACCACCTTTACTCAGCCACTGTTCCAGCGCGTTACGCTCAAAGGAGATATGAACCACTTCCATATCATGCAATTTTAACGGTTTTTGCAGCAGCAGAGTCAGAGTGGAAGCAGTAACGTTAACAGGAAGTTGATACTGCTGACGACGGCTGAAAATGCCGCCCAGACGAATTACCGTTAAGGCTGTTTTATCGCTTTGTTGCTGCTGGAGTTGCAGGTGACGTTGCACAATCGCGCCCAGGCGGGTCAACATCCCTTGCTGTTGCCAGGCATGACCAGTCATCAATACATCAATTTGTTGTTGTATCAAATTCAGGCTTTGCGCGTCATACCACAGGCAATCTTTCAGCAAAATGAGATCAACCGGGGCAACAGCACTGCGACCGCTAAAAAAGGCGCTGGCCTGCAATAAGCGGATCGCTTTTTTCCAGCGACGATCCGAGACATAAGGCGCATCCGGTAATTTATCCAGTTGCTGGCGCAGCATAAAAATCAGCTCAAATACATGATCGGGCAGCGTAATTTCACCAATCTCTTTCTGCCAGCGTTCATATTCTTCATCTGTGACCTGCAAGGAGGCAGGAACCGGATTATCGTTTTCATCCTGTTGACTGGTCAGCATGGAGCGGAAATTCGCTTTATCCTGCACTTTATCTAACCACAGACGAATCAGCATGCGGTCATATAACGCTTCCAGACTGCTGTCTGCTTCCGGCAGCTCGTTGGAGGCCGCCACCAGCAGGCGCATCGGGATTTTTTCTACGTGTGCACCGTTGCGGAACTGGCGCTCGTTAATGGCGGTGAGCAGGGTATTAAGAATTGCCGGGCCCGCTTTCCAGATCTCATCCAGAAAGACGATTTCTGCTTCCGGCAGGTAACCGCTGGTTAAACGTTCATAGCGCCCTTCATCTTTTAGCGCCTGAATAGAAAGGGGACCAAAAACTTCTTCCGGCGTGGAGAAGCGAGTCATCAGATATTCAAACGCGCGGGCATTCTGAAAGGCGAATTTTAAGCGCCGGGCGATCAAACTTTTGGCAATACCTGGCGGGCCAAGGAGGAACACACTTTCACCACTTAATGCCGCTAATAAACACAAGCGGATGGCGTGGCTACGTTCATAAAGCCCCTTTTCCAACGAACTGCTCAGGCGGGAAATTCTTTCCGCTAATAAATGAGGGTGAGCCATAATGAAGTGGCGTCCTTTCGTCAAAAGTTCTGCGTAAATTGCGAGTATAGACGTTTCTTGCTGGTGGCTAAAATAGTCTCAAAGGGGGGGTATTTTTCTTTGAGCCAGGTTAATGTGGCCGCATTTAGGAGTACGATTTTGCCGTTAATCGTGCATACTGTGCGCTTTTTTGTGGGCCAAGGGACTAAGCACACATTTCATATTTCAACGAAAGACTAGTCTATGAGCACTGATAATAAGCAATCATTGCCCGCGATTACCCTCGCGGCGATTGGAGTTGTCTACGGCGATATTGGTACCAGCCCGTTATATACACTTCGTGAATGTTTGTCCGGCCAGTTTGGTTTTGGCGTTGAACGCGATGCCGTGTTTGGCTTTTTATCGCTGATCTTCTGGCTGCTAATCTTTGTGGTTTCCATTAAATATCTCACTTTCGTAATGCGGGCAGATAACGCCGGTGAAGGGGGGATCCTGACGTTGATGTCGCTTGCCGGGCGTAATACGTCGGCGCGAACGACATCAATGCTGGTGATTATGGGGCTAATCGGCGGCAGTTTTTTCTATGGTGAAGTCGTCATAACACCCGCTATTTCGGTGATGTCTGCCATTGAAGGTCTGGAAATCGTCGCCCCGCAGCTGGATACCTGGATAGTTCCCCTCTCAATCATCGTTCTCACTTTACTATTTATGATTCAAAAACATGGCACGGCTATGGTCGGTAAGCTGTTTGCGCCGATCATGCTGACCTGGTTTTTGATTCTGGCAGGGCTGGGGTTACGTAGCATTATTGCTAACCCGGAAGTGCTGCATGCACTGAATCCGATGTGGGCGGTGCATTTCTTCCTTGAATACAAAACGGTTTCTTTTATTGCATTAGGGGCAGTGGTGCTGTCGATTACGGGGGTCGAGGCGCTGTATGCCGATATGGGGCACTTTGGTAAGTTCCCTATTCGCCTGGCGTGGTTCACCGTCGTATTACCTTCCTTGACCCTTAATTACTTCGGTCAGGGAGCGTTGTTGTTAAAGAACCCGGAAGCGATTAAGAACCCGTTCTTCCTGTTGGCACCGGACTGGGCGCTGATCCCACTGCTGATCATCGCCGCACTGGCGACGGTAATTGCCTCGCAGGCGGTTATTTCTGGCGTCTTCTCATTGACGCGTCAGGCGGTACGTCTGGGATATTTGTCGCCGATGCGCATTATTCACACCTCCGAAATGGAGTCAGGGCAAATCTATATTCCGTTTGTGAACTGGATGCTCTATGTCGCGGTCGTGATTGTGATTGTCAGCTTTGAGCACTCCAGCAACCTGGCGGCGGCGTACGGGATTGCGGTGACCGGAACCATGGTGCTGACGTCTATTCTCTCGACTACCGTGGCACGTCAGAACTGGCACTGGAATAAGTATTTTGTTGCGCTGATCCTGATTGCTTTCCTTTGTGTCGATATTCCATTGTTCACCGCTAACCTCGATAAACTGCTCTCCGGCGGCTGGTTGCCATTGAGCCTCGGTACGGTGATGTTTATCGTGATGACCACCTGGAAGAGCGAGCGTTTCCGCTTGCTGCGGCGGATGCATGAACATGGCAACTCTCTGGAGGCGATGATTGCTTCGCTGGAGAAATCACCGCCCGTTCGCGTGCCCGGGACCGCGGTGTATATGTCACGTGCAATCAACGTCATTCCCTTTGCGCTGATGCATAACCTTAAACATAACAAGGTATTGCATGAGCGGGTGATTCTGTTAACTCTGCGCACCGAAGATGCGCCATATGTCCATAACGTCCGTCGGGTACAGATTGAACAACTGTCGCCCACGTTCTGGCGCGTGGTGGCAAGTTATGGTTGGCGAGAAACGCCAAACGTGGAAGAAGTATTCCACCGCTGCGGTCTGGAAGGATTAAGTTGCCGGATGATGGAAACCTCCTTCTTTATGTCGCATGAGTCGTTGATCCTCGGCAAACGCCCGTGGTATTTGCGTCTGCGCGGTAAGCTGTACTTGCTGTTGCAACGTAATGCGCTGCGTGCGCCGGATCAATTTGAAATCCCGCCAAACAGGGTTATCGAACTGGGTACTCAGGTCGAAATCTAACGCCAGACGCCTCCTTTCTCCATAAGGGGGCGTTTTTGTTTCCATGGTTAATCACCATGTAAAACGTTTCGAGGTTGATCACATTTCCGTAACGTCACGATGGTTTTCCCAACTCAGTCAGGATTAAACTGCGGGTCAGCGAAACGTTTCGCTGATGGAGAAAAAAATGAAAAAAGGCACCGTTCTTAATTCTGATATTTCATCGGTGATCTCCCGACTGGGACATACCGATACGCTGGTGGTGTGTGATGTAGGTTTACCCATCCCCAAAAGTACAACGCGTATCGATATGGCATTAACCCAGGGTGTACCTTCTTTTATGCAGGTGCTGGGCGTCGTCACAAATGAAATGCAGGTCGAGGCAGCCATTATCGCGGAAGAGATCAAACAACATAATCCGCAACTCCACGAAACGTTGCTCACTCACCTTGAGCAGCTGCAAAAACACCAGGGAAATACCATTGAAATTCGTTACACCACGCATGAACAATTCAAACAACAAACCGCAGAAAGTCAGGCGGTAATTCGCAGCGGAGAATGTTCTCCGTATGCGAATATCATTCTCTGTGCTGGCGTGACGTTCTGAGGCCGTCATGGAAGCATTACTTCAGCTTAAAGGCATCGATAAAGCCTTCCCGGGCGTAAAAGCCCTTTCGGGTGCCGCGTTAAATGTCTATCCTGGCCGCGTGATGGCGCTGGTGGGCGAAAACGGTGCGGGTAAATCCACCATGATGAAAGTGCTTACGGGTATCTATACTCGCGATGCCGGTACGCTTTTATGGCTGGGGAAAGAAACGACGTTTACCGGGCCGAAATCTTCCCAGGAAGCCGGGATTGGGATTATCCATCAGGAACTGAACCTGATCCCGCAGTTGACCATTGCCGAAAACATTTTCCTCGGTCGTGAGTTTGTTAATCGCTTTGGCAAAATTGACTGGAAAACCATGTATGCCGAAGCGGATAAATTGCTGGCTAAACTTAACCTGCGCTTTAAAAGCGACAAGCTGGTGGGCGATCTTTCCATCGGTGACCAGCAAATGGTTGAAATCGCCAAAGTGCTGAGCTTTGAGTCGAAAGTCATCATTATGGATGAACCGACCGATGCGCTGACCGATACCGAAACCGAATCCTTATTCCGCGTCATCCGCGAGCTGAAATCGCAAGGCCGCGGTATTGTCTATATTTCCCACCGCATGAAAGAAATCTTCGAGATTTGCGATGACGTTACCGTTTTTCGTGATGGGCAATTTATTGCTGAGCGTGAAGTAGCATCACTGACCGAAGATTCGCTGATTGAGATGATGGTGGGGCGCAAGTTGGAAGATCAATATCCGCACCTGGACAAAGCGCCGGGAGATATTCGCCTGAAAGTCGATAATCTCTGCGGACCTGGCGTTAACGATGTCTCTTTTACTTTACGCAAAGGCGAAATCCTTGGCGTCTCTGGTTTGATGGGCGCAGGTCGTACCGAACTGATGAAAGTGCTCTACGGCGCACTGCCGCGCACCAGCGGTTACGTCACCCTGGATGGGCATGAAGTCGTTACCCGTTCACCGCAGGATGGCCTGGCAAACGGCATTGTGTATATCTCTGAAGACCGTAAACGCGACGGTTTGGTGCTGGGCATGTCAGTAAAAGAGAATATGTCGCTGACCGCGCTGCGCTACTTCAGCCGTACTGGTGGCAGTTTGAAGCATGCCGATGAACAGCAGGCAGTAAGTGATTTCATTCGTCTGTTTAATGTGAAAACGCCGTCGATGGAACAGGCAATTGGTCTGCTTTCCGGTGGCAATCAGCAAAAAGTGGCGATTGCCCGTGGTCTGATGACACGCCCCAAAGTGTTGATCCTCGATGAGCCTACCCGTGGCGTAGATGTCGGCGCGAAAAAAGAGATCTATCAACTGATTAACCAGTTCAAAGCCGATGGCTTGAGCATCATTCTGGTGTCATCGGAGATGCCAGAAGTATTAGGCATGAGCGATCGCATTATCGTCATGCATGAAGGGCATCTCAGCGGG
Source organism: Escherichia sp. F1 (assembly GCF_046764225.1). Lineage (NCBI taxonomy): Bacteria > Pseudomonadati > Pseudomonadota > Gammaproteobacteria > Enterobacterales > Enterobacteriaceae > Escherichia > Escherichia sp. F1. The sequence continues at coordinate 4,919,658 of NZ_CP177202.1, read as the reverse complement.
GAATTTACTCGTGAGCAGGCCACCCAGGAAGTGTTAATGGCTGCCGCTGTGGGCAAGCTTAATCGCGTGAATCAGGAGTAAAAAAATGACAACCCAGACTGTCTCTGGTCGCCGTTATTTCACGAAAGCGTGGCTGATGGAGCAGAAATCGCTTATCGCTCTGCTGGTGCTGATCGCGATTGTCTCGACGTTAAGTCCAAACTTTTTCACCATCAATAACTTATTCAATATTCTCCAGCAAACCTCGGTGAACGCCATTATGGCGGTCGGGATGACGCTGGTGATCCTGACGTCGGGCATCGACTTGTCGGTAGGTTCTCTGTTGGCGCTGACCGGCGCAGTTGCTGCATCTATCGTCGGCATTGAAGTCAATGCACTGGTGGCTGTCGCTGCTGCTCTCGCGTTAGGTGCCGCAATTGGTGCGGTAACCGGGGTGATTGTAGCGAAAGGTCGCGTCCAGGCGTTTATCGCTACGCTGGTTATGATGCTTTTACTGCGCGGCGTGACCATGGTTTATACCAACGGTAGCCCAGTGAATACCGGCTTTACTGAGAACGCCGATCTGTTTGGCTGGTTTGGGATCGGTCGTCCGCTGGGCGTACCGACGCCAGTCTGGATCATGGGGATTGTGTTCCTCGCGGCCTGGTACATGCTGCATCACACGCGTCTGGGGCGTTACATCTACGCGCTGGGCGGCAACGAAGCGGCAACGCGCCTTTCTGGTATCAACGTCAATAAAATCAAAATCATCGTCTATTCTCTTTGTGGTCTGCTGGCATCGCTGGCTGGGATCATTGAAGTGGCGCGTCTCTCCTCCGCACAACCTACGGCGGGGACTGGCTATGAGCTGGATGCTATTGCTGCGGTGGTTCTGGGCGGTACGAGTCTGGCGGGCGGAAAAGGTCGCATTGTTGGGACGTTGATCGGCGCATTAATTCTTGGCTTCCTTAATAATGGATTGAATTTGTTAGGTGTTTCCTCCTATTACCAGATGATCGTCAAAGCGGTGGTGATTTTGCTGGCGGTGCTGGTAGACAACAAAAAGCAGTAATAACGACTACAGGACATCTTGAATATGAACATGAAAAAACTGGCTACCCTGGTTTCCGCAGTTGCGCTAAGCGCCACCGTCAGTGCGAATGCGATGGCAAAAGACACCATCGCGCTGGTGGTCTCCACGCTTAACAACCCGTTCTTTGTATCGCTGAAAGATGGCGCGCAGAAAGAGGCGGATAAACTTGGCTATAACCTGGTGGTGCTGGACTCCCAGAACAACCCGGCGAAAGAGCTGGCGAACGTGCAGGACTTAACCGTTCGCGGCACCAAAATTCTGCTGATTAACCCGACCGACTCCGACGCAGTGGGTAATGCTGTGAAGATGGCTAACCAGGCGAACATCCCGGTTATCACTCTTGACCGCCAGGCAACGAAAGGTGAAGTGGTGAGCCACATTGCTTCTGATAACGTACTGGGCGGCAAAATCGCCGGTGATTACATCGCGAAGAAAGCGGGCGAAGGTGCCAAAGTTATCGAGCTGCAAGGCATTGCTGGTACATCCGCAGCCCGTGAACGTGGCGAAGGCTTCCAGCAGGCCGTTGCTGCTCACAAGTTTAATGTTCTTGCCAGCCAGCCAGCAGATTTTGATCGCACCAAAGGTTTGAACGTAATGCAGAACCTGTTGACCGCACATCCGGATGTTCAGGCTGTATTCGCGCAGAATGATGAAATGGCGCTGGGCGCGCTGCGCGCACTGCAAACTGCCGGTAAATCGGATGTGATGGTCGTCGGATTTGACGGTACACCGGATGGCGAAAAAGCGGTGAATGATGGCAAACTAGCAGCGACTATCGCTCAGCTACCCGATCAGATTGGCGCGAAAGGCGTCGAAACCGCAGATAAAGTGCTGAAAGGCGAGAAAGTTCAGGCTAAGTATCCGGTTGATCTGAAACTGGTTGTTAAGCAGTAGTTTTAATCAGGTTGTATGACCTGATGGTGACATAAATACGGCATCGACAGATGAACGTGTAATATAAAGAAAAGCAGGGCACGCGCCACCCTAACACGGTGGCGCATTTTATGGACATCCCGAATATGCAAAACGCAGGCAGCCTCGTTGTTCTTGGCAGCATTAATGCTGACCACATTCTTAATCTTCAATCTTTTCCTACTCCAGGCGAAACCGTAACCGGTAACCACTATCAGGTTGCATTTGGCGGCAAAGGCGCTAATCAGGCTGTGGCTGCTGGGCGTAGCGGTGCGAATATCGCGTTTATTGCCTGTACGGGTGATGACAGTATTGGTGAGAGCGTTCGCCAGCAGCTCGCCACTGATAACATCGATATTTCTCCGGTCAGCGTGATCAAAGGCGAATCAACAGGTGTGGCGCTGATTTTTGTTAATGGCGAAGGTGAGAATGTCATCGGTATTCATGCCGGCGCTAATGCTGCCCTTTCCCCGGCGCTGGTGGAAGCGCAACGTGAGCGTATTGCCAACGCGTCAGCATTATTAATGCAGCTGGAATCACCACTCGAAAGTGTGATGGCAGCGGCGAAAATCGCCCATCAAAATAAGACTATCGTTGCGCTTAACCCGGCTCCGGCTCGCGAACTTCCTGACGAACTGCTGGCGCTGGTGGACATTATTACGCCAAACGAAACGGAAGCAGAAAAGCTCACCGGTATTCGTGTTGAAAATGATGAAGATGCAGCGAAGGCGGCGCAGGTACTGCATGAAAAAGGTATCCGTACTGTACTGATTACTTTAGGAAGTCGTGGTGTATGGGCTAGCGTGAATGGTGAAGGTCAGCGCGTTCCTGGATTCCGGGTGCAGGCTGTCGATACCATTGCTGCCGGAGATACCTTTAATGGCGCGTTAATCACGGCGTTGCTGGAAGAAAAACCATTGCCAGAGGCGATTCGTTTTGCCCATGCCGCCGCTGCGATTGCCGTAACACGTAAAGGCGCACAACCTTCCGTACCGTGGCGTGAAGAGATCGACGCATTTTTAGACAGGCAGAGGTGACGCTTGGCTACAATGAAAGATGTTGCCCGCCTGGCGGGCGTTTCTACCTCAACAGTTTCTCACGTTATCAATAAAGATCGCTTCGTCAGTGAAGCGATTACCGCCAAAGTTGAAGCGGCGATTAAAGAACTCAATTACGCGCCATCAGCCCTGGCGCGTAGCCTCAAACTCAATCAAACACATACCATTGGCATGTTGATTACTGCCAGTACCAATCCTTTCTATTCAGAACTGGTGCGTGGCGTTGAACGCAGCTGCTTCGAACGCGGTTATAGTCTCGTCCTTTGCAATACCGAAGGCGATGAACAACGGATGAATCGCAATCTGGAAACGCTGATGCAAAAACGCGTTGATGGCTTGCTGTTACTGTGCACCGAAACGCATCAACCTTCGCGTGAAATCATGCAACGTTATCCGACAGTGCCTACTGTGATGATGGACTGGGCTCCGTTCGATGGCGACAGCGATCTTATTCAGGATAACTCGTTGCTGGGCGGAGACTTAGCAACGCAATATCTGATCGATAAAGGTCATACCCGTATCGCCTGTATTACCGGCCCGCTGGATAAAACTCCGGCGCGCCTGCGGTTGGAAGGTTATCGGGCGGCGATGAAACGTGCGGGTCTCAACATTCCTGATGGCTATGAAGTCACTGGTGATTTTGAATTTAACGGCGGGTTTGACGCTATGCGCCAACTGTTATCACATCCGCTGCGTCCTCAGGCCGTCTTTACCGGAAATGACGCTATGGCTGTTGGCGTTTACCAGGCGCTGTATCAGGCAGAGTTACAGGTTCCGCAGGATATCGCGGTGATTGGCTATGACGATATCGAACTGGCAAGCTTTATGACGCCACCATTAACCACTATCCACCAACCGAAAGATGAACTGGGGGAGCTGGCGATTGATGTACTCATCCATCGGATAACCCAGCCGACCCTTCAGCAACAACGATTACAACTTACTCCGATTCTGATGGAACGCGGTTCGGCTTAGATTTACGCTGTCTTTTGATCAAATTATTACCATCGGTTGTTTTCAGAAGCATGAACATTGCTGCTGAAGCAACAGTAATAATGCCCATTGTGATAAACGTATAGTGGAATTGTTCGACAGTCGTTGTACCTTCCATCCCTTCATAAACGCGAAGGACGGCCGCACTTACAGCAACGCCTAAACTGATAGACAGTTGCTGCGTGACCGCCAGAACACTGTTACCGCTGCTGGCGTTGTCATCGGTCAGATCGGCAAGTGTGATGGTATTCATTGCGGTAAATTGCGTCGACATAGCCATCCCTAATATAAACAACGGCAAGATCAGCATCCATATCGCCATTGCTGGTGATTGCAAAGAGAACTGAGCGATCATTAGCCCAATAATCACCGTGATCCCCACTAACGTATGGCGATAGCCCAGACGACGTAAGACTTGGGTAACCATCGATTTTGCAATAATGGAACCTAACGCTGTCGGTGCCATCATACAGCCGGCAATAAACGCCTGATAACCAAATCCTACCTGTAACATCAATGGCATAAGGAACGGTACACAGCCGGTCCCCAGACGGGTTGCAATATTGCCTACGATACCGATCGAGAAAGTGCGGGTTTTAAATAAATCTAATGAAATTAATGGGTTTGGCGTGCGTCGTGCATGGAGAATATAGAGAAGCAGTAACCCGATGCTGGTGACAATTACCGTCAAGGCAATCCAACTGGCGACAATCTTTTCCCCGAATAGCTCTATTCCGCTTGAGAAGAGAACAAGGCTAAGGCCAAACAGCAAAAAGCCAGTGATATCGAATCTGCGTCGTGCGGTGGTGAAATTGGGCATATGTTTGCGCGCGTAAAGAAGGCCCGCAATACCTATGGGGATATTGATTAAAAATATCCAGTGCCAGGTTGCCCAGGTGACCAGCACGCCGCCAAGAACGGGGCCTAAAATTGGCCCCACCAGACCCGGCATGGCGACAAAATTCAATACAGGAAGAAGTTCATTACGAGGATAAGCGCGCAGTAAGGCCAGCCGAGCAACAGGCATCATCATTGCGCCACCTATCCCCTGAATAACCCGGAAGACAACCAGCTGTGGTAGCGAGTTAGAAAGTGCGCAGGCCAGAGAACCCAACGTGAACAGACTCACGGCAAGGGTAAATATGCGACGCGTACCGAAGCGATCGGCTAGCCATCCGCTTACCGGAATAAGCATCGCCACCGTCAGCGTGTAACTGATGATGGCTGATTGCATCGCGAGAGGAGAACGATTAAGGCTATGAGCGATTGCGGGTAAGGCGGTATTCAGAATAGTGGCATCAAGTGCCTGCATGAAGAAGGCCATCGCCGCGATCCACGGCAAACCCGCCATACTGCGCTTCTTTTTATCGCTCATTCAATGTCCTGTTATCGGGGTGTCACTTATCAGGTGAGCGTAGCAGCGCCTGACAAGCTTTAAATGCCGCGTCGCCATCGCTTTGGATAATCGCATCAACAATCGCCTGGTGCAGATCCAGCTTTATCACTGTGTCGCTGGTAATTGACGTGAAGTAAGTGTGATAAACCGAATGGAATAGCGAGGCGAATGAGGTCAAAAACGGATTGGCGCTCATTTCATAGATATGCTCATGCCAGGCCATATCGACCTCAATCCAGCGTTCACGGCGAAAGTTCTCTTTTAATGCCGCCATTTCGGCCATTAACGTATTGAGATGCGCTTTCTGTTCTGCGGTGCCAACCGTTGCTGCCAGTAGGCAGGCTTGCGGCTCCAGACAGATACGCATAACCAGAAAGTGATCGATGACCTGATGAAAGTTCTCTTCTGTCATCCACCAGGTAAGCAATTCCTGATCAAGAAAATTCCAGTTTGATTGTGGCATGACCCGGGTACCAATTCGCGGTCGCGGTAAAACCATCCCTTTTGCCGTTAACGTTTTGACCGCTTCGCGTACCGCTGTACGACTCACTCCAAATTGCTCGCCCAGCTCAATCTCACCAGGCAAAATGGTGCCGGGTTCATATTCACCTTTTAAGATGCGTTGCGCCAGCTTCTCAGCCAGAACATACGAAAGGTTTTTCTGTGCAGCTAACTGTTGTGCGCTTAAAGGCATTACTAATCTTCCTTTTTCTTTTTATTCCTCCTTAGTATGCCACCAGGAAGTGTGATTACGGTTGCAAAAACGGCAAATTGCTTGTTTTATGGCACATTAACGGGGCTTTTGCTGAAAAAATGCGCGGTCAGAAAATTATTTTAAATTTCCTCTTGTCAGGCCGGAATAACTCCCTATAATGCGCCACCACTGACACGGAACAACGGCAAACACGCCGCCGGGTCAGCGGGGTTCTCCTGAGAACTTCGGCAGAGAAAGCAAAAATAAATGCTTGACTCTGTAGCGGGAAAGCGTATTATGCACACCCCGCGCCGCTGAGAAAAAGCGAAGCGGCACTGCTCTTTAACAATTTATCAGACAATCTGTGTGGGCACTCGAAGATACGGATTCTTAACGTCGCAAGACGAAAAATGAATACCAAGTCTCAAGAGTGAACACGTAATTCATTACGAAGTTTAATTCTTTGAGCATCAAACTTTTAAATTGAAGAGTTTGATCATGGCTCAGATTGAACGCTGGCGGCAGGCCTAACACATGCAAGTCGAACGGTAACAGGAAACAGCTTGCTGTTTCGCTGACGAGTGGCGGACGGGTGAGTAATGTCTGGGAAACTGCCTGATGGAGGGGGATAACTACTGGAAACGGTAGCTAATACCGCATAACGTCGCAAGACCAAAGAGGGGGACCTTCGGGCCTCTTGCCATCGGATGTGCCCAGATGGGATTAGCTAGTAGGTGGGGTAACGGCTCACCTAGGCGACGATCCCTAGCTGGTCTGAGAGGATGACCAGCCACACTGGAACTGAGACACGGTCCAGACTCCTACGGGAGGCAGCAGTGGGGAATATTGCACAATGGGCGCAAGCCTGATGCAGCCATGCCGCGTGTATGAAGAAGGCCTTCGGGTTGTAAAGTACTTTCAGCGGGGAGGAAGGGAGTAAAGTTAATACCTTTACTCATTGACGTTACCCGCAGAAGAAGCACCGGCTAACTCCGTGCCAGCAGCCGCGGTAATACGGAGGGTGCAAGCGTTAATCGGAATTACTGGGCGTAAAGCGCACGCAGGCGGTTTGTTAAGTCAGATGTGAAATCCCCGGGCTCAACCTGGGAACTGCATCTGATACTGGCAAGCTTGAGTCTCGTAGAGGGGGGTAGAATTCCAGGTGTAGCGGTGAAATGCGTAGAGATCTGGAGGAATACCGGTGGCGAAGGCGGCCCCCTGGACGAAGACTGACGCTCAGGTGCGAAAGCGTGGGGAGCAAACAGGATTAGATACCCTGGTAGTCCACGCCGTAAACGATGTCGACTTGGAGGTTGTGCCCTTGAGGCGTGGCTTCCGGAGCTAACGCGTTAAGTCGACCGCCTGGGGAGTACGGCCGCAAGGTTAAAACTCAAATGAATTGACGGGGGCCCGCACAAGCGGTGGAGCATGTGGTTTAATTCGATGCAACGCGAAGAACCTTACCTGGTCTTGACATCCACAGAACTTTCCAGAGATGGATTGGTGCCTTCGGGAACTGTGAGACAGGTGCTGCATGGCTGTCGTCAGCTCGTGTTGTGAAATGTTGGGTTAAGTCCCGCAACGAGCGCAACCCTTATCCTTTGTTGCCAGCGGTCCGGCCGGGAACTCAAAGGAGACTGCCAGTGATAAACTGGAGGAAGGTGGGGATGACGTCAAGTCATCATGGCCCTTACGACCAGGGCTACACACGTGCTACAATGGCGCATACAAAGAGAAGCGACCTCGCGAGAGCAAGCGGACCTCATAAAGTGCGTCGTAGTCCGGATTGGAGTCTGCAACTCGACTCCATGAAGTCGGAATCGCTAGTAATCGTGGATCAGAATGCCACGGTGAATACGTTCCCGGGCCTTGTACACACCGCCCGTCACACCATGGGAGTGGGTTGCAAAAGAAGTAGGTAGCTTAACCTTCGGGAGGGCGCTTACCACTTTGTGATTCATGACTGGGGTGAAGTCGTAACAAGGTAACCGTAGGGGAACCTGCGGTTGGATCACCTCCTTACATTAAAGAAGCGTACTTTGCAGTGCTCACACAGATTGTCTGATAGAAAGTGAAAAGCAAGGCGTCTTGCGAAGCAGACTGATACGTCCCCTTCGTCTAGAGGCCCAGGACACCGCCCTTTCACGGCGGTAACAGGGGTTCGAATCCCCTAGGGGACGCCACTTGCTGGTTTGTGAGTGAAAGTCACCTGCCTTAATATCTCAAAACTCATCTTCGGGTGATGTTTGAGATATTTGCTCTTTAAAAATCTGGATCAAGCTGAAAATTGAAACACTGAATAGTCGAAAGATTATTCGTGAGTCTCTCAAATTTTCGCAACACGATGATGAATCGAAAGAAACATCTTCGGGTTGTGAGGTTAAGCGACTAAGCGTACACGGTGGATGCCCTGGCAGTCAGAGGCGATGAAGGACGTGCTAATCTGCGATAAGCGTCGGTAAGGTGATATGAACCGTTATAACCGGCGATTTCCGAATGGGGAAACCCAGTGTGATTCGTCACACTATCATTAACTGAATCCATAGGTTAATGAGGCGAACCGGGGGAACTGAAACATCTAAGTACCCCGAGGAAAAGAAATCAACCGAGATTCCCCCAGTAGCGGCGAGCGAACGGGGAGCAGCCCAGAGCCTGAATCAGTGTGTGTGTTAGTGGAAGCGTCTGGAAAGGCGCGCGATACAGGGTGACAGCCCCGTACACAAAAATGCACATACTGTGAGCTCGATGAGTAGGGCGGGACACGTGGTATCCTGTCTGAATATGGGGGGACCATCCTCCAAGGCTAAATACTCCTGACTGACCGATAGTGAACCAGTACCGTGAGGGAAAGGCGAAAAGAACCCCGGCGAGGGGAGTGAAAAAGAACCTGAAACCGTGTACGTACAAGCAGTGGGAGCCTCTTTATGGGGTGACTGCGTACCTTTTGTATAATGGGTCAGCGACTTATATTCTGTAGCAAGGTTAACCGAATAGGGGAGCCGAAGGGAAACCGAGTCTTAACTGGGCGTTAAGTTGCAGGGTATAGACCCGAAACCCGGTGATCTAGCCATGGGCAGGTTGAAGGTTGGGTAACACTAACTGGAGGACCGAACCGACTAATGTTGAAAAATTAGCGGATGACTTGTGGCTGGGGGTGAAAGGCCAATCAAACCGGGAGATAGCTGGTTCTCCCCGAAAGCTATTTAGGTAGCGCCTCGTGAATTCATCTCCGGGGGTAGAGCACTGTTTCGGCAAGGGGGTCATCCCGACTTACCAACCCGATGCAAACTGCGAATACCGGAGAATGTTATCACGGGAGACACACGGCGGGTGCTAACGTCCGTCGTGAAGAGGGAAACAACCCAGACCGCCAGCTAAGGTCCCAAAGTCATGGTTAAGTGGGAAACGATGTGGGAAGGCCCAGACAGCCAGGATGTTGGCTTAGAAGCAGCCATCATTTAAAGAAAGCGTAATAGCTCACTGGTCGAGTCGGCCTGCGCGGAAGATGTAACGGGGCTAAACCATGCACCGAAGCTGCGGCAGCGACACTATGTGTTGTTGGGTAGGGGAGCGTTCTGTAAGCCTGTGAAGGTGGCCTGTGAGGGTTGCTGGAGGTATCAGAAGTGCGAATGCTGACATAAGTAACGATAAAGCGGGTGAAAAGCCCGCTCGCCGGAAGACCAAGGGTTCCTGTCCAACGTTAATCGGGGCAGGGTGAGTCGACCCCTAAGGCGAGGCCGAAAGGCGTAGTCGATGGGAAACAGGTTAATATTCCTGTACTTGGTGTTACTGCGAAGGGGGGACGGAGAAGGCTATGTTGGCCGGGCGACGGTTGTCCCGGTTTAAGCGTGTAGGCTGATTTTCCAGGCAAATCCGGAAAATCAAGGCTGAGGCGTGATGACGAGGCACTACGGTGCTGAAGCAACAAATGCCCTGCTTCCAGGAAAAGCCTCTAAGCATCAGGTAACATCAAATCGTACCCCAAACCGACACAGGTGGTCAGGTAGAGAATACCAAGGCGCTTGAGAGAACTCGGGTGAAGGAACTAGGCAAAATGGTGCCGTAACTTCGGGAGAAGGCACGCTGATATGTAGGTGAAGCGACTTGCTCGTGGAGCTGAAATCAGTCGAAGATACCAGCTGGCTGCAACTGTTTATTAAAAACACAGCACTGTGCAAACACGAAAGTGGACGTATACGGTGTGACGCCTGCCCGGTGCCGGAAGGTTAATTGATGGGGTTAGCGCAAGCGAAGCTCTTGATCGAAGCCCCGGTAAACGGCGGCCGTAACTATAACGGTCCTAAGGTAGCGAAATTCCTTGTCGGGTAAGTTCCGACCTGCACGAATGGCGTAATGATGGCCAGGCTGTCTCCACCCGAGACTCAGTGAAATTGAACTCGCTGTGAAGATGCAGTGTACCCGCGGCAAGACGGAAAGACCCCGTGAACCTTTACTATAGCTTGACACTGAACATTGAGCCTTGATGTGTAGGATAGGTGGGAGGCTTTGAAGTGTGGACGCCAGTCTGCATGGAGCCGACCTTGAAATACCACCCTTTAATGTTTGATGTTCTAACGTTGGCCCCTGATCGGGGTTGCGGACAGTGTCTGGTGGGTAGTTTGACTGGGGCGGTCTCCTCCTAAAGAGTAACGGAGGAGCACGAAGGTTGGCTAATCCTGGTCGGACATCAGGAGGTTAGTGCAATGGCATAAGCCAGCTTGACTGCGAGCGTGACGGCGCGAGCAGGTGCGAAAGCAGGTCATAGTGATCCGGTGGTTCTGAATGGAAGGGCCATCGCTCAACGGATAAAAGGTACTCCGGGGATAACAGGCTGATACCGCCCAAGAGTTCATATCGACGGCGGTGTTTGGCACCTCGATGTCGGCTCATCACATCCTGGGGCTGAAGTAGGTCCCAAGGGTATGGCTGTTCGCCATTTAAAGTGGTACGCGAGCTGGGTTTAGAACGTCGTGAGACAGTTCGGTCCCTATCTGCCGTGGGCGCTGGAGAACTGAGGGGGGCTGCTCCTAGTACGAGAGGACCGGAGTGGACGCATCACTGGTGTTCGGGTTGTCATGCCAATGGCACTGCCCGGTAGCTAAATGCGGAAGAGATAAGTGCTGAAAGCATCTAAGCACGAAACTTGCCCCGAGATGAGTTCTCCCTGAGACTTTAAGTCTCCTGAAGGAACGTTGAAGACGACGACGTTGATAGGCCGGGTGTGTAAGCGCAGCGATGCGTTGAGCTAACCGGTACTAATGAACCGTGAGGCTTAACCTTACAACGCCGAAGGTGTTTTGGCGGATTGAGAGAAGATTTTCAGCCTGATACAGATTAAATTAACCGGCGACAAGCGGGTTAATAAAACAGAATTTGCCTGGCGGCCTTAGCGCGGTGGTCCCACCTGACCCCATGCCGAACTCAGAAGTGAAACGCCGTAGCGCCGATGGTAGTGTGGGGTCTCCCCATGCGAGAGTAGGGAACTGCCAGGCATCAAATTTAGCAGTAAGCCGGTCATAAAACCGGTGGTTGTAAAAGAATTCGGTGGAGCGGTAGTTCAGTCGGTTAGAATACCTGCCTGTCACGCAGGGGGTCGCGGGTTCGAGTCCCGTCCGTTCCGCCACCCTAATTAGGGGCGTAGTTCAATTGGTAGAGCACCGGTCTCCAAAACCGGGTGTTGGGAGTTCGAGTCTCTCCGCCCCTGCCAGAAATCATCCTTAGCGAAAGCTAAGGATTTTTTTTATCTGAAATAACCCTCTCTGAAGTAAATCCTTCTACCGGCATCCTTGCCAGCCATTCAGATTAATACACTTCATCCAGCACGTTAATTTTCAATAGATCGCGAATCAGCGTATTTTTATCGCTATTTTGCAGCCATATGGCATAAAGCGGCCGTGAAAGTGTTGTGCTATCGACAACGGTATGCAGGCCGCCCTTTTTACGCGCCCAACTGACGGGTAGCCAGGTGCAACCATTAAGCGTCGCAATCTGTTGCTGTGCCAGTTCAGCAGAACTGGTTGTCAGAATGGGAACTTCGTCAGCACCGATCAAACCTGCCTCATGCTGTTGAAAATCTGGCCCCCATTCCAGTCGCAGATAGTTAAGATCTCCCTTAAGTTTGGAAGGGGCACTGGTATAAAGCGCTAAAGTGAAATACCCGAGCAACTGACTGCTAAATTCGTCCATTTTGGGCGCTTCAGTAGTAATAAGAAGATCAAGCTGGCGTTCATGCAGCTGTTTTACCAGAGATTGCCGTTGGGCAATTCGCGCTTCGAACTGTAAGCCTGTATGGGCATCCTGATTTTGATACAAACGTCCCAGCCACTGATTAAGCATACATTCCCACAATGAGGCGCTGGCACCGATAGAAAACTCGTTATGTCGTGAGGTATGCGCCACCTCCTTACGGGCGGCCTGCCAGGTGCTCATGAGCGTTTCTGCATAAGGCAGTAGTTTTTCACCGGCAGCGGTTAAACGGATATTGTTTCTGTGGCGGGTGAAAAGGTTCACACCCAGTTGATTTTCCAGTTGTCTGATTCGAAAGCTCACTGCTGACTGGGTCAGGTAGAGCGATTCAGCTGCTCGACCAAAGTGACGCGTTCGGCTAACTTCCAGGAAAGTTTTTAACAATTCCGTATCCACAGTGCTCTCCGCAAAATTATTTGTCGTTATGATTTAAATGTTTTGTTTTACACTCTGTCAAGCGTAACTAATACTCCGCGCCATAACTAGCTCGGTCAAAGAATTAGGAGCGTGCAGGATGGCGGAAAGCTTTACGACGACTAATCGATATTTCGACAATAAACATTATCCACGTGGATTCTCTCGTCATGGTGATTTCACCATCAAAGAGGCACAACTGCTTGAGCGTCATGGTTATGCCTTCAATGAGTTGGATCTTGGCAAACGCGAGCCGGTTACCGAGGAAGAGAAACTCTTCGTAGCAGTATGCCGTGGCGAACGTGAGCCAGTGACAGAAGCAGAACGCGTGTGGTCCAAGTATATGACGCGTATCAAGCGTCCAAAACGTTTTCACACCCTTTCCGGCGGTAAACCGCAGGTTGAAGGTGCTGAAGACTACACCGATTCTGACGATTAATAAAAAGGGCGAAATGCCCTTTTTTTTATGTCAGTAGTTTTTGCAGATGGATGAGCAAACGGTCAATGGCACGATAGCTAACTGCCTCCTGCAAATGCTGACGTGTGATAATGTCGGACTGATCAATATCAGCAATGGTTCGTGCAACTTTCAGTAACCGCTGCCAGGCACGAATCGATAACCCCAGATGGATCAGTGTTCCTTCCAACCACATCGCATCTTCGCTCTCAAGTTTGCAGAATTGGCGTATTTCCGGACTATCCAGCCAGGCATTCAGTTTATTCTGCCGCTTAAATTGGCGCTCTCTGGCGGCCATTACACGTTGTTTAACGGTGGTGCTGTTTTCTCCCGGCACTACCGTTTTACTCAAAATGCCGGGGGGCGGTAATGGGATCTCCAGTGAGAGATCGAAGCGGTCGAGAAAGGGCCCCGAGAGCCGGTTGAGATAACGTAATGTCTGTTCTGGTGTGCAGCGGTTATGGTTTCCCTGATAATGTCCGGTAGGGCTGGGATTCATCGCCGCGACAAGCTGGAAACGGGCTGGATAGGTTATTTTTGCTCGTGTGCGTGAAAGATGGATCTGCCCGGATTCAATCGGCTCTCGCAAGGCATCCAGTGTACGCCGTTCAAATTCAGGTAACTCATCAAGAAAAAGCACGCCGTTATGCGCCAGCGAAATTTCACCTGGCCCTGGAATTGCACCACCGCCCACCATCGCAGTTAACGACGCACTGTGATGAGGTGAGCGGAACGGGCGCTGCCGCCATTGTTTTTGTACTGATTCAGCATTTACCAGACTTAATATCGCAGCGCTCTCCAGTGCCTCTTCATTGCTTAAATCTGGCAACAGGCCATTAATACGGCTGGCGAGCATTGTTTTACCTGTTCCCGGCGGCCCAATCAGTAAAAGGTTGTGCCCGCCAGCGGCGGTAATTTCCAGCCCTCGCTTTCCTTGCTCCTGACCGACAACATCACTGAGATCATGTTGTAGCGCCCGGGATACTGCATCAGTTGGTTTCGGGCGTTCGAGAGCGTGCTTACCCTCCAGAAACGCACAGACAGCCTGCAGATGATCGGCTATCAGGCATCCTTCACCGTTAATTAGCCCCACTTCATCCTCGTTATCTTTCGCGACGATAATTTTTCTGCCCGACTTAATGGCTTCAGTTGCACTGGAGATTGCGCCGGGAACGCCACGCAGAGCGCCTGTAAGCGCCAGTTCTCCGACTAATTCATATTCATCTAACTTATTGGCTGTAAGCTGTTCTGAGGCTGCCAGCAACGCAATGGCGATAGGTAAATCATATCGTCCCCCTTCTTTTGGCAGATCGGCTGGAGCAAGGTTGATGGTGATTTTTTTCGCCGGATATTCATATCCGCTATTGATAATGGCGCTGCGCACGCGATCGCGAGCTTCTTTTACCGTTGTTTCTGGTAAGCCCACCATCGTTAAGCCGGGTAGACCTTTACTGATATGTACCTCAACAGTGATTGGGGGCGCATTTACTCCCAGGGCTGCGCGGGTATGAACAATTGACAGTGACATAAGCCCTCCTTGAGTCACCATTATGTGCATAAGATATCGCTGCTGTAGCCCGCTAATTCGTGAATTTTAGTGGCTGATTCCTGTTTATTTGTGCAAGTGAAGTTGAGTTGTTCTGGCGGTGGAACGATGCTCGCAAAAATGCAGTGGACAAAGGATTAACTACGAGGAAGGGAACAACATTCATACTGAAATTGAATTTTTTTCACTCACTATTTTATTTTTAAAAAACAATGCTTTCTGTTGAAATTATTAAAGGCATCATAAAAATCGGCCAAAAAATATCTTGTGCTATTCGCAAAATCTATGGTAACTCTTTAGGCATTCCTTCGAACAAGATGCAAGAAAAGACAAAATGACAGCCCTTCTACGAGTGATTAGCCTGGTCGTGATTAGCGTGGTGGTGATTATTATCCCACCGTGCGGGGCTGCACTTGGACGAGGAAAGGCTTAGAGATCAAGCCTTAACGAACTAAGACCCCCGCACCGAAAGGTCCGGGGGTTTTTTTTGACCTTAAAAACATAACCGAGGAGCAGACAATGAATAACAGCACAAAATTCTGTTTCTCAAGATTCAGGACGGGGAACTAACTATGAATGGCGCACAGTGGGTGGTACATGCGTTGCGGGCACAGGGTGTGAACACCGTTTTCGGTTATCCGGGTGGCGCAATTATGCCGGTTTACGATGCATTGTATGACGGTGGCGTGGAACACTTGCTGTGCCGACACGAGCAAGGTGCAGCAATGGCGGCTATCGGTTATGCCCGTGCTACCGGCAAAACTGGCGTATGTATCGCCACGTCTGGTCCAGGTGCAACCAACCTGATAACCGGGCTTGCGGACGCGCTGTTAGATTCCATCCCTGTTGTTGCCATCACCGGTCAGGTATCCGCACCGTTTATCGGCACTGACGCATTTCAGGAAGTGGATGTACTGGGATTGTCATTAGCCTGTACCAAGCACAGCTTTCTGGTGCAGTCGCTGGAAGAGTTGCCGCGCATCATGGCTGAAGCATTCGACGTTGCCAGCTCAGGTCGTCCTGGTCCGGTTCTGGTCGATATCCCAAAAGATATCCAGTTAGCCAGCGGCGATCTGGAACCATGGTTCACCACCGTTGAAAACGAAGTGAATTTCCCACATGCCGAAGTCGAGCAAGCGCGCCAGATGCTGGCAAAGGCGCAAAAACCGATGCTGTACGTTGGCGGTGGCGTGGGCATGGCGCAGGCAGTTCCCGCTCTGCGTGAATTTCTCGCTGCTACAAAAATGCCTGTCACCTGCACGCTGAAAGGGCTGGGCGCAGTTGAAGCGGATTATCCGTACTATCTGGGCATGCTGGGAATGCACGGCACCAAAGCGGCGAACTTCGCAGTGCAGGAGTGCGATCTACTGATCGCCGTGGGCGCACGTTTTGATGACCGGGTGACCGGCAAACTGAACACCTTCGCACCACACGCCAGCGTTATCCATATGGATATCGATCCGGCAGAAATGAACAAGCTGCGTCAGGCACATGTGGCATTACAGGGTGATTTAAATGCTCTGTTACCAGCATTACAGCAGCCGTTAAATATCGATGACTGGCAGCAATACTGCGCGCAGCTGCGTGATGAACATGCCTGGCGCTACGACCATCCCGGTGACGCTATCTACGCGCCGTTGTTGTTAAAACAACTGTCGGATCGTAAACCTGCGGATTGCGTCGTGACCACAGATGTGGGGCAGCACCAGATGTGGGCTGCCCAGCACATCACCCACACTCGCCCGGAAAATTTCATCACCTCCAGCGGCTTAGGCACCATGGGTTTTGGTTTACCTGCGGCGGTTGGCGCGCAAGTAGCGCGACCGAACGATACCGTCGTCTGTATCTCCGGTGACGGCTCTTTCATGATGAATGTGCAAGAGCTGGGCACCGTAAAACGCAAGCAGTTACCGTTGAAAATCGTCTTACTCGATAACCAACGGTTAGGGATGGTTCGACAATGGCAGCAACTGTTTTTCCAGGAACGATACAGCGAAACCACCCTTACCGATAACCCCGATTTCCTCATGTTAGCCAGCGCCTTCGGCATCCCTGGCCAACACATCACCCGTAAAGACCAGGTTGAAGCGGCACTCGACACCATGCTGAACAGTGATGGGCCATACCTGCTTCATGTCTCAATCGACGAACTTGAGAACGTCTGGCCGCTGGTGCCGCCAGGTGCCAGTAATTCAGAAATGTTGGAGAAATTATCATGATGCAACATCAGGTCAATGTATCGGCTCGCTTCAATCCGGAAACCTTAGAACGTGTTTTACGCGTGGTGCGTCATCGTGGTTTCCACGTCTGCTCAATGAATATGGCCGCCGCCAGCGATGCACAAAATATAAATATCGAATTGACCGTTGCCAGCCCACGGTCGGTCGACTTACTGTTTAGTCAGTTAAATAAACTGGTGGACGTCGCACACGTTGCCATCTGCCAGAGCACAACCACATCACAACAAATCCGCGCCTGAGCGCAAAAGGAATATAAAAATGACCACGAAGAAAGCTGATTACATTTGGTTCAATGGGGAGATGGTTCGCTGGGAAGACGCGAAGGTGCATGTGATGTCGCACGCGCTGCACTATGGCACCTCGGTTTTTGAAGGCATCCGTTGCTACGACTCGCACAAAGGACCGGTTGTATTCCGCCATCGTGAGCATATGCAGCGTCTGCATGACTCCGCCAAAATCTATCGCTTCCCGGTTTCGCAGAGCATCGATGAGCTAATGGAAGCTTGTCGTGACGTGATCCGCAAAAACAATCTCACCAGCGCCTATATCCGTCCGCTGATCTTCGTTGGTGATGTTGGTATGGGCGTTAACCCGCCAGCGGGATACTCAACCGATGTAATTATCGCCGCTTTCCCGTGGGGAGCGTATCTGGGCGCAGAAGCGCTGGAGCAGGGGATCGATGCGATGGTTTCCTCCTGGAACCGCGCAGCACCAAACACTATCCCGACGGCGGCAAAAGCCGGTGGTAACTACCTCTCTTCCCTGCTGGTGGGTAGCGAAGCGCGCCGCCACGGTTATCAGGAAGGTATCGCGCTGGATGTGAACGGTTATATCTCTGAAGGCGCAGGCGAAAACCTGTTTGAAGTGAAAGACGGCGTGCTGTTCACCCCACCGTTCACCTCCTCCGCGCTGCCGGGTATTACCCGTGATGCCATCATCAAACTGGCAAAAGAGCTGGGAATTGAAGTACGTGAGCAGGTGCTGTCGCGCGAATCCCTGTACCTGGCGGATGAAGTGTTTATGTCCGGTACTGCGGCAGAAATCACGCCAGTGCGCAGCGTAGATGGTATTCAGGTTGGTGAAGGCCGTTGCGGCCCGGTTACCAAACGCATTCAGCAAGCCTTCTTCGGCCTCTTCACTGGCGAAACCGAAGATAAATGGGGCTGGTTAGATCAAGTTAATCAATAAATACAAAAAATGGGACGGCACGCACCGTCCCATTTACGAGACAGACACTGGGAGTAAATAAAGTATGCCTAAGTACCGTTCCGCCACCACCACTCATGGTCGTAATATGGCGGGTGCTCGTGCGCTGTGGCGCGCCACCGGAATGACCGACGCCGATTTCGGTAAGCCGATTATCGCGGTTGTGAACTCGTTCACCCAATTTGTACCGGGTCACGTCCATCTGCGCGATCTTGGTAAATTGGTCGCCGAGCAAATTGAAGCGGCTGGCGGCGTTGCCAAAGAGTTCAACACCATTGCGGTGGATGATGGGATTGCCATGGGCCACGGGGGGATGCTTTATTCACTGCCATCTCGCGAACTGATCGCTGATTCCGTTGAGTATATGGTCAACGCTCACTGCGCCGACGCCATGGTCTGCATCTCTAACTGCGACAAAATCACCCCGGGGATGCTGATGGCTTCCCTGCGCCTGAATATTCCGGTGATCTTTGTTTCCGGCGGCCCGATGGAAGCCGGGAAAACCAAACTGTCCGATCAGATCATTAAGCTCGATCTGGTTGATGCGATGATCCAGGGCGCAGACCCGAAAGTTTCTGACTCCCAGAGCGATCAGGTTGAACGTTCCGCCTGTCCAACCTGCGGATCTTGCTCCGGGATGTTTACCGCTAACTCTATGAATTGCCTGACCGAAGCACTGGGCCTGTCGCAGCCGGGCAACGGCTCGTTGCTGGCAACCCACGCGGACCGTAAGCAGCTGTTCCTCAATGCCGGTAAGCGCATTGTTGAATTGACCAAACGTTACTACGAGCAAAACGACGAAAGTGCACTGCCGCGCAATATTGCTAGCAAAGCGGCGTTTGAAAATGCCATGACGCTGGATATCGCGATGGGCGGCTCTACCAACACGGTACTTCACCTGCTGGCGGCGGCGCAGGAAGCGGAAATCGACTTCACCATGAGTGATATCGACAAACTTTCGCGTAAAGTCCCGCAGTTATGCAAAGTTGCGCCGAGCACCCAAAAATACCATATGGAAGATGTTCATCGTGCTGGTGGTGTTATCGGTATTCTTGGCGAACTGGATCGCGCGGGGTTACTGAACCGTGATGTGAAAAACGTGCTTGGCCTGACGTTGCCGCAAACGCTGGAACAATACGACGTTATGCTGACCCAGGATGACGCGGTAAAAAATATGTTCCGCGCTGGCCCGGCGGGCATTCGTACCACCCAGGCATTCTCGCAGGATTGCCGTTGGGATTCTCTCGATGACGATCGCGCAAATGGCTGCATCCGTTCGCTGGAACACGCCTATAGCAAAGACGGCGGCCTTGCGGTGCTGTACGGTAATTTCGCAGAAAACGGCTGCATCGTTAAAACCGCGGGCGTCGATGACAGCATCCTCAAATTCACCGGTCCGGCGAAAGTGTACGAAAGCCAGGACGACGCGGTAGAAGCGATTCTCGGCGGCAAAGTTGTCGCTGGCGATGTGGTGGTGATCCGTTACGAAGGCCCGAAAGGCGGCCCCGGCATGCAGGAAATGCTCTACCCAACCAGCTTCCTGAAATCAATGGGGCTCGGTAAAGCCTGCGCGCTGATCACCGACGGACGCTTCTCCGGCGGCACCTCTGGTCTTTCCATCGGCCACGTCTCGCCGGAAGCGGCAAGCGGCGGCAGCATTGGTCTGATTGAAGACGGCGATCTTATCGCTATCGACATTCCCAACCGTGGCATTCAGTTACAGGTAAGCGATGCCGAACTGGCGGCGCGTCGTGAAGCGCAGGAAGCTCGTGGCGACAAAGCCTGGACGCCGAAAAATCGCGAACGTCAGGTCTCCTTTGCGTTGCGCGCCTACGCCAGCCTGGCAACCAGCGCCGACAAAGGTGCGGTGCGCGATAAATCGAAACTGGGGGGTTAATAATGGCTGACTCGCAACCCCTGTCCGGTACCCCGGAAGGTGCTGAATATTTAAGAGCGGTGCTGCGCGCGCCGGTCTACGAAGCGGCGCAGGTCACGCCGCTACAGAAAATGGAAAAACTGTCGTCGCGTCTCGATAACGTGATTCTGGTGAAGCGCGAAGATCGCCAGCCAGTGCACAGCTTTAAGCTTCGTGGCGCATACGCCATGATGGCGGGCCTGACGGAAGAACAAAAAGCGCACGGCGTGATTACCGCTTCTGCAGGTAACCACGCGCAGGGCGTCGCGTTTTCTTCCGCACGGTTAGGCGTGAAGGCGCTGATCGTCATGCCAACCGCCACCGCCGATATCAAAGTTGATGCGGTGCGCGGCTTTGGCGGCGAAGTGCTGCTTCACGGCGCAAATTTCGATGAAGCGAAAGCGAAAGCGATCGAACTGTCACAGCAGCAGGGTTTCACCTGGGTACCGCCGTTCGATCATCCGATGGTGATCGCCGGGCAAGGCACGCTGGCGCTGGAACTGCTCCAGCAGGACGCCCATCTCGACCGCGTATTTGTACCGGTCGGCGGCGGCGGTCTGGCAGCGGGTGTGGCGGTGCTGATCAAACAACTGATGCCGCAAATCAAAGTAATCGCCGTGGAAGCGGAAGATTCCGCCTGCCTGAAAGCGGCGCTGGATGCGGGTCATCCCGTTGATCTGCCCCGCGTGGGGCTGTTTGCTGAAGGCGTCGCGGTAAAACGCATCGGCGATGAAACCTTCCGTTTGTGCCAGGAGTATCTTGACGACATCATCACCGTCGATAGCGATGCCATCTGTGCGGCGATGAAAGATCTGTTCGAAGATGTGCGCGCGGTGGCGGAACCCTCCGGCGCGCTGGCGCTGGCGGGGATGAAAAAATACATCGCCCAGCACAACATTCGCGGTGAACGGCTGGCGCATATTCTTTCCGGTGCTAACGTGAACTTTCACGGTCTGCGCTACGTCTCGGAACGCTGCGAACTGGGCGAACAGCGTGAAGCGTTGTTGGCGGTGACCATTCCGGAAGAAAAAGGCAGCTTCCTCAAATTCTGCCAACTGCTTGGCGGGCGTTCGGTCACCGAGTTCAACTACCGTTTTGCCGATGCCAAAAACGCCTGCATCTTTGTCGGCGTGCGCTTAAGCCGTGGCCTCGAAGAGCGCAAAGAAATTTTGCAGATGCTCAACGACGGCGGCTACAGCGTGGTTGATCTCTCCGACGACGAAATGGCGAAGCTACATGTGCGCTATATGGTTGGCGGGCGTCCATCGCATCCGTTGCAGGAACGCCTCTACAGCTTCGAATTCCCGGAATCACCGGGCGCGCTGCTGCGCTTCCTCAACACGCTGGGTACGCACTGGAACATCTCGCTGTTCCATTATCGCAGCCACGGTACCGACTACGGGCGCGTACTGGCGGCGTTCGAGCTTGGCGATCATGAACCGGATTTTGAAACCCGGCTGAATGAACTGGGCTACGATTGCCACGACGAAACCAATAACCCGGCGTTCAGGTTCTTTTTGGCGGGTTAGTGGTTCGGCAAAATCTTCCAGAACGCCTCAATCAGCGGCTCATGAAGCCGCTTTTTTTGCGCACACACGCCCAGCTCAAACGGCGTTTTTTCATCACTGCGCTCTAAAATCATCACGCGGTTACGCACCGGTTCCGGGCTGTTATCCAGCACCACTTCCGGCAACAGCGCCACGCCACAGCCGAGCGCCACCATCGATACCATCGCTTCATGCCCGCCAACCGTGGCGTAAATCATCGGGTTGCTGATTTTATTGCGTCGAAACCACAGTTCAATGCGGCGGCGTACCGGCCCCTGATCGGCCATGATAAACGGCACCGTTGACCAGTCTGGCTTCTCTACCGACACCTGATTACGCACCGGGCAGGGCAGCGCGGGGGCAATCAGCACCACTGCCAGATTCTCCAGCATCGAAAACGCCACTGCGCCGGGTAGCGTCTCCGGCTTCCCGGCAATCGCCAGGTCCGCTTCGCCAGTGACCACTTTTTCCATTGCATCTGCCGCATCACCAGTAGTGAGTTTAATCTCCACCGACGGGTGTTCCGCGCGGAAGCGATCCAGAATCGGTGGCAGATGGCTGTAGGCAGCGGTCACCGAGCAGAAGATATGTAATTCGCCAGAGAGCGACGGTCCTTGCTGGTCGATGGTGTGGCGCAATTGCTGATATTGCAACAGCGTTTGCTGGGCGAAAACGCGCAGCTCTTCGCCCGCTTCCGTCAGCGTTACCGTGCGGTTATCACGCACAAACAGCGGCTGGCCGAGATCTTCTTCCAGGCGCTGTATTTGTCGCGAAAGCGTAGACGGGCTAACGTGCATTGCCCGCGCGCTACGGCCAAAATGGCGGCTTTCCGCCAGATGCAGGAAGGTTTTCAGATCGCGTAAATCCAATGGCGCAGCCCTCAATGTTGACGTTGCAAAAATTGCAATGTGACGTTGTGAATATATCAATTTCCGCAATAAATTTCCTGTCATATAGTGAATTCAATCTCGCAAACGCGAACCGAACAATAAGAAGCACAACATCACGAGGAATCACCATGGCTAACTACTTCAATACACTGAATCTGCGCCAGCAGCTGGCACAGCTGGGCAAATGTCGCTTTATGGGGCGCGATGAATTCGCCGATGGCGCGAGCTACCTTCAGGGTAAAAAAGTAGTCATCGTCGGCTGTGGCGCACAGGGTCTGAACCAGGGCCTGAACATGCGTGATTCAGGTCTCGATATCTCCTACGCTCTGCGCAAAGAAGCGATTGCCGAAAAGCGCGCATCCTGGCGTAAAGCGACCGAAAACGGTTTTAAAGTGGGTACTTACGAAGAACTGATCCCGCAGGCGGATCTGGTGGTTAACCTGACGCCGGACAAGCAGCACTCTGATGTAGTGCGCACCGTACAGCCACTGATGAAAGACGGCGCGGCGCTGGGTTACTCGCACGGTTTCAACATCGTGGAAGTAGGCGAGCAGATCCGCAAAGACATCACTGTAGTAATGGTTGCGCCGAAATGCCCGGGCACCGAAGTGCGTGAAGAGTACAAACGTGGATTTGGCGTACCGACGCTTATCGCCGTTCACCCGGAAAACGATCCAAAAGGCGAAGGCATGGCGATCGCGAAAGCCTGGGCGGCAGCGACCGGCGGTCACCGTGCAGGCGTGCTGGAATCGTCCTTCGTTGCGGAAGTGAAATCTGACCTGATGGGCGAGCAAACCATCCTGTGCGGTATGTTGCAGGCTGGCTCTCTGCTGTGCTTCGACAAACTGGTGGAAGAAGGCACCGATCCGGCATACGCAGAAAAACTGATTCAGTTCGGCTGGGAAACCATCACCGAAGCACTGAAACAGGGCGGCATCACGCTGATGATGGACCGTCTCTCTAACCCGGCGAAACTGCGTGCTTACGCGCTCTCTGAGCAATTGAAAGAGATCATGGCACCGCTGTTCCAGAAACATATGGACGATATCATCTCCGGCGAATTCTCCTCCGGCATGATGGCAGACTGGGCCAACGACGATAAGAAACTGCTGACCTGGCGTGAAGAGACCGGCAAAACCGCGTTCGAAACCGCGCCGCAGTATGAAGGCAAAATCGGCGAGCAGGAGTACTTCGATAAAGGCGTACTGATGATCGCGATGGTAAAAGCGGGCGTTGAGCTGGCGTTTGAAACCATGGTTGATTCCGGCATCATCGAAGAGTCTGCTTACTATGAATCACTGCACGAACTGCCGCTGATTGCCAACACCATCGCCCGTAAGCGTCTGTACGAAATGAACGTGGTTATTTCTGATACCGCTGAATACGGTAACTATCTGTTCTCTTACGCTTGTGTGCCGCTGCTGAAACCGTTTATGGCAGAGCTGCAACCGGGCGACCTGGGTAAAGCTATTCCGGAAGGTGCGGTAGATAACGCGCAGTTGCGTGATGTGAACGAAGCGATTCGCAGTCATGCGATTGAGCAGGTAGGTAAGAAACTGCGCGGCTATATGACAGATATGAAACGCATTGCTGTTGCGGGTTAAGTGCGATTCAGAGTTCAAGGCCTTCTCCCGGAGAAGGCCTTGCTATTAGTTACGGTAAAGCACCTTAATGATGTGATACCCGAACTGGGTATGCAGCGGACCGGTTGGCTCCAGTACCGGACAAGAGAAAACCACTTTATCGAACGCCGGAACCATCTGGCCCTGGCGGAATTCACCTAAATCACCACCGCGTTTACCTGACGGGCAAATGGAGTGTTTCTTCGCCAGCTTGCCGAAATCGGCACCGTTCTTAATCTGCTCGAGAAGTTCCAGAGCCAGTTTCTCTTCTTTTACAAGGATATGCAGTGCTGCTGCTGTTTTTGCCATGATCGTGCCTTGAATTAAATATTGTCAGTCAGGGAGGGGGGGACATATATGGCAAAAGCCCGGAAAATCCGGGCTTCGCAGGTCCCTCAAGGGGAGAAAACTTAGGGCCTCTATGGGCTACAGAGTCATTATCGGGGATGGTGATTTTATTGTCAATTTATGAGCGATATGGCATTGATTGACTTGATGACTGCCCTCTGTATGTCTGCAACCAACTCATGTGGCAAACATTGATTAAGATACCCCCGATAAGTCCTTGCTCTGTTTAATCGGTTTCGACTGACTTGTTGTACCAGGTCGGCTTTAGCCCAACGTATCTGCTGATCAAAGAATTGCAGGTCATTGATAACATTACTGGCTATTTCAACATGCATTCCACGATTTAACTTGTCATGGTCGCGAGTGGTTGATAATGGAACGACGATACATGCGTTGCCATTAATTTTTCCGTTGAGCACGACAACCAACCTATTTTTTATCATCTCAGGTGGAATGCGGCCATCGTAATACGCCGTACTGATCTGTCCATTCTGGCTAACAGGATAGTTACCAAAGTTGCATTCCAGTATTTCACCAACCTTGGGGCTGAAATTAATCGCCACGAGTAAACCTCTCCTTAGTAAACTCTGAAAAAGTAATAACACAACGTTACGACCCGATATTTTCTAAGTCTAATGGATTCATGATGAACTCCGGTTTCGGCCTTCCCTCTCTGATTTAAACATCCGCAGCCATCCGGTTAGCGGTTTTCACTCGGTCACATTCAAATGCGATTCTGCTACAATCCTCCCCCCCGTTCGAAGATTGAGCAATACACCTATGCGTCTAAACCCCGGCCAACAACAAGCTGTCGAATTCGTTACCGGCCCCTGCCTGGTGCTGGCGGGCGCGGGTTCCGGTAAAACTCGTGTTATCACCAATAAAATCGCCCATCTGATCCGCGGTTGCGGTTATCAGGCGCGACATATCGCGGCGGTGACCTTTACCAATAAGGCGGCGCGCGAGATGAAAGAGCGTGTCGGGCAGACGCTGGGGCGTAAAGAGGCGCGTGGGCTGATGATCTCCACCTTTCACACGCTGGGGCTGGATATCATTAAGCGTGAGTACGCGGCGTTGGGGATGAAAGCGAACTTTTCGCTGTTTGATGACACCGATCAGCTGGCGTTGCTTAAAGAGCTGACCGAGGGGCTGATTGAAGATGACAAAGTTCTCCTGCAACAGCTGATTTCGACCATCTCCAACTGGAAGAACGATCTCAAAACTCCGGCGCAGGCGGCGGCAGAGGCAAAGGGCGAGCGGGATCGTATTTTTGCCCATTGTTATGGGCTGTATGATGCACACCTGAAAGCCTGTAACGTTCTCGACTTCGATGACCTGATTTTATTGCCGACGTTACTGTTGCAACGCAATGAAGAAGTTCGTGAACGCTGGCAGAACAAAATTCGCTACCTGCTGGTGGACGAATATCAGGACACCAACACCAGCCAGTATGAGCTGGTGAAACTGCTGGTGGGCAGCCGCGCGCGCTTTACCGTAGTTGGCGATGACGATCAGTCGATCTACTCCTGGCGCGGTGCACGTCCTCAAAACCTGGTGCTGTTGAGTCAGGATTTCCCGGCACTGAAGGTGATTAAGCTTGAGCAGAACTACCGCTCTTCCGGACGTATTCTGAAAGCGGCGAACATCCTGATCGCCAATAACCCGCACGTCTTTGAAAAGCGTCTGTTCTCCGAACTGGGCTATGGCGCGGAGCTAAAAGTTTTAAGCGCGAATAACGAAGAACATGAAGCCGAGAGAGTCACCGGCGAGCTGATCGCCCATCACTTCGTCAATAAAACGCAGTACAAAGATTACGCCATTCTTTATCGCGGCAACCATCAGTCGCGGGTGTTTGAAAAATTCCTGATGCAAAACCGCATCCCGTACAAAATTTCTGGTGGTACGTCGTTTTTCTCTCGTCCTGAAATCAAGGATTTGCTGGCTTATCTGCGCGTGCTGACTAACCCGGACGATGACAGCGCATTCCTGCGTATCGTTAACACGCCGAAGCGAGAGATTGGCCCGGCTACGCTGAAAAAGCTGGGTGAGTGGGCGATGACGCGCAATAAAAGCATGTTTACCGCCAGCTTTGATATGGGCCTGAGTCAGACCCTGAGCGGACGTGGTTATGAAGCATTGACCCGCTTCACTCACTGGTTGGCAGAAATCCAGCGTCTGGCGGAGCGGGAGCCGATTGCCGCGGTGCGCGATCTGATCCACGGCATGGATTATGAATCCTGGCTGTACGAAACATCGCCCAGCCCGAAAGCTGCCGAAATGCGCATGAAGAACGTCAACCAACTGTTTAGCTGGATGACGGAGATGCTGGAAGGCAGCGAACTGGATGAGCCGATGACGCTCACCCAGGTGGTGACGCGCTTTACTTTGCGCGACATGATGGAGCGCGGCGAGAGCGAGGAAGAGCTGGATCAGGTACAACTGATGACTCTGCACGCGTCGAAAGGGCTGGAGTTTCCTTATGTCTACATGGTCGGTATGGAAGAGGGGTTTTTGCCGCACCAGAGTAGCATCGATGAAGATAATATCGATGAGGAGCGGCGGCTGGCCTATGTCGGCATTACTCGCGCCCAGAAGGAATTGACCTTTACGCTGTGTAAAGAACGCCGTCAGTACGGCGAACTGGTGCGCCCGGAGCCGAGCCGCTTCCTGCTGGAGCTGCCGCAGGATGATCTGATTTGGGAACAGGAGCGCAAAGTGGTCAGCGCCGAAGAACGGATGCAGAAAGGGCAAAGCCATCTGGCGAATCTGAAAGCGATGATGGCGGCAAAACGAGGGAAATAATCAAGGCCGGAAAAAATGCGTCAGCATCGCATCCGGCACTTACTCATTAATGCACTTCCAGTGGCCAGTGGACATAGCTCTGCCACTGGCTTTCCTGATCAATAATCTCTTTACCCAGCGGATGTTGGGTTAGCCAACCTTGCGGAAGCGTCAAGGTCAACAGTTCATGGTTAGCCTGTAATGTCATCTCTGGCACGAGATCGTCACGACGACGGCTGGCAAAAATGATGGCCAGGCGGAGTAAACGGCAGAGTTGTTCTGCGACGCGCGGCGGTACGGCATTTTGCTGATGCAGCGATGAGAGATCGACCGGATTCGTCTGGTTGAGCAGTAGCGTCGCCAGCAGTTTTTTCTGTGCGGGGGTAAAACCGGGAAGATCCAGATTACGTACCAGATAAGCAGCGTGTTGCGGCGCTTGTTTGAAGTCAACGCTCAGGCCGATTTCATGAAGCTGGCAGGCGCTGATGAGCAAATCGCGGCTTATTGCTTCAAGATGCCATTCGTTTTTCACCTGATCGAAGAAGTTAGCCGCAACTTTGGCTACGCGCTGTGCCTGATCAATATCGATCATAAAGCGGCGCTGAATATTACGCAGCGTACGGCTGCGAATATCCTGCTCGACGGTCAGATGCAACATGCCGTAGACCAGGCCTTCACGCAGCGCACCACCTGCCAGGGTCATACACTGAATATTCAGTTCGGTAAAAATGGCTATCAGGATTGCCAGACCACTCGGGAACACTAACGCACGTTCCAGCGTCAGCCCGTCAATCTCCAGTTCCTCCAGCCGACCGCAATGAATGGCTCGCTGTTTCAGTTGCTGCAACTTTTCCAGGGTAATGCGTTCATCCATCCCCTGTGCCATCATGATTTCCTGTAACGCCTGCACGGTGCCGGAAGCGCCAACGCACACTTTCCAGCCGTGATACCGTAATTCATCGGCAACCGGACGTAACACTTCGCGTGCCGCTTTTTCTGCAGCATCAAAATTTTCCTGCGCCAGATTACGATCGGCAAAATAGCGTTCCAGCCAGGTGACGCAGCCCATCGACAGGCTGAACAACGAGGTGGTTTGTGCACCCGTGCCGGTTACCAGTTCAGTACTGGCACCGCCTATATCCACCACCAGGCGCTGATCGGCACCGCCAGTTGTGTGAGCAACGCCCTGATAAATCAGACGTGCTTCCTCTTCACCGCTGATGACTTGTACCGGGCAGCCGAGGATTTCCTGTGCTTTGGCAATAAAATCACCCGCATTGACGGCAAGTCGTAATGTCGCCGTAGCGACAACGCGAATTTGCGAGGGAGGGATATCTTGCAGACGTTCAGCAAACAGGCGCAGACATTGCCAACCGCGCTCCATTGCTTCATTAGAGAGGGCATTTTCGCTATTCAGGCCAGCAGCCAGACGCACTTTGCGTTTAATTCGCGTCAGCGTCTGGATGCTTCCAGCCACCTCGCGCACAACCAGCATATGAAAACTATTCGAACCGAGATCAATGGCTGCATACAGCGACGAGGTGGAACCCATACTCTTCATCCTTCAATCTGTCTCTGTGTTGGCTGCATTCTTTCACCTGAATCACTTACTACAGTAAGCTCATCGGGGTTCATTCTCTGGCCATCTTGATACAGTTTGAATGATTTTGAGTATGACATTTTTTATTTAACCTGAACGACGACGATTACGCGGAGCGCCAGTACGACGCGGACCATTGCCTGTGCGCGGGCGCGTGAGGCGCAGCGGTTTTGGCAGATCGGTCATCAATGCGTCCGGATTGTATTTGCTTACCGGAATTGAGTGACCAATATAGGTCTCAATAGCAGGCAAATTCAATGCATACTCTTCACACGCCAGGCTAATAGAGTGACCGCTTGCGCCTGCGCGACCTGTACGACCAATACGGTGAACGTAATCTTCACAGTCATCGGGTAAATCGTAGTTAAAGACGTGTGTCACAGCCGGGATATGCAAACCACGCGCGGCAACGTCGGTGGCAACCAGAATATCCAGATCCCCACGGGTAAATTCATCAAGAATACGCAGACGTTTTTTCTGCGCGACATCGCCTGTCAACAAACCGACACGATGACCATCTGCCGCCAGGTGGCCCCAGATCTCTTCACAACGGTGTTTGGTGTTGGCGAAAATAATCGCTCTGTCTGGCCACTCTTCTTCGATCAGCGTTTGCAGCAAACGCATTTTTTCTTCGTTAGAAGGGTAGAAAAGCTCTTCTTTAATACGGTGGCCCGTTTTCTGTTCCGGTTCCACTTCAATATATTCGGCATTGTTCATCTGCTCGAACGCCAGTTCACGTACCCGGTACGAAAGCGTGGCGGAGAACAGCATGTTGAGGCGCTGGTTTGCAGGCGGCATACGGCGGAACAGCCAGCGGATATCTTTAATAAAGCCCAGATCGTACATACGATCGGCTTCGTCCAGTACCACTACCTGAATGGCACCGAGGTTAATGTGGTTCTGCTTGGCGTAGTCAATTAAACGCCCCGTGGTGCCAATCAGAATGTCAACGCCGCTTTCCAGCACTTTCAGCTGTTTGTCGTAGCCATCACCACCGTAAGCCAGACCCAGCTTCAGGCCGGTAGCTTCCGCCAGCGGTTCCGCGTCGGCGTGGATCTGCACGGCAAGTTCACGCGTCGGTGCCATAATTAAGGCACGCGGTTGATTCACCTTGCGATCGGCAATCGCGGGATGAGAGAGAAGATAATGAAACGTTGACGTAAGAAACGCCATCGTTTTCCCGGTACCGGTTTGCGCCTGCCCGGCTACGTCACGACCCGCCAGCGTCAGCGGAAGGGCCAGTGCCTGAATGGGCGTACAGTTATGAAACCCTTTTTTTTCAAGGGCTTCTACAACCTTCGGATGCAGGGCGAAGTCGGAAAACTTCTGTTCTGTTAAATGTGTTTTGCTCATAGTGTGGTAGAATATCAGCTTACTATTGCTTTACGAAAGCGTATCCGGTGAAATAAAGTCAACCTTTAGTTGGTTAATGTTACACCAACAACGAAACCAACACGCCAGGCTTATTCCTGTGGAGTTATATATGAGCGATAAAATTATTCACCTGACTGACGACAGTTTTGACACGGATGTACTCAAAGCGGACGGGGCGATCCTCGTCGATTTCTGGGCAGAGTGGTGCGGTCCGTGCAAAATGATCGCCCCGATTCTGGATGAAATCGCTGACGAATATCAGGGCAAACTGACCGTTGCAAAACTGAACATCGATCAAAACCCTGGCACTGCGCCGAAATATGGCATCCGTGGTATCCCGACTCTGCTGCTGTTCAAAAACGGTGAAGTGGCGGCAACCAAAGTGGGCGCACTGTCTAAAGGTCAGTTGAAAGAGTTCCTCGACGCTAACCTGGCGTAAGGGAATTTCATGTTCGGGTGCCCCGTCGCTAAAAACTGGACGCCCGGCGTGAGTCATGCTAACTTAGTGTTGACTTCGTATTAAACATACCTTATTAAGTTTGAATCTTGTAATTTCCAACGCTTCCCATTTTATCTTAAATGCGAAGTGAACAGATTTCTGGCTCGTCACTCAATCCGTCTTGTCGTTTCAGTTCTGCGTACTCTCCTGTGACCAGACAGCGAAAAGACATGAGTCGATGACCGTAAACAGGCATGGATGATCCTGCCATACCATTCACAACATTAAGTTCGAGATTTACCCCAAGTTTAAGAACTCACACCACTATGAATCTTACCGAATTAAAGAATACGCCGGTTTCTGAGCTGATCACTCTCGGCGAAAATATGGGGCTGGAAAACCTGGCTCGTATGCGTAAGCAGGACATTATTTTTGCCATCCTGAAGCAGCACGCAAAGAGTGGCGAAGATATCTTTGGTGATGGTGTACTGGAGATATTGCAGGATGGATTTGGTTTCCTCCGTTCCGCAGACAGCTCCTACCTCGCCGGTCCTGATGACATCTACGTTTCCCCTAGCCAAATCCGCCGTTTCAACCTCCGCACTGGTGATACCATCTCTGGTAAGATTCGCCCGCCGAAAGAAGGTGAACGCTATTTTGCGCTGCTGAAAGTTAACGAAGTTAACTTCGACAAACCTGAAAACGCCCGCAACAAAATCCTCTTTGAGAACTTAACCCCGCTGCACGCAAACTCTCGTCTGCGTATGGAACGTGGTAACGGTTCTACGGAAGATTTAACCGCTCGCGTACTGGATCTGGCATCACCTATCGGTCGTGGTCAGCGTGGTCTGATTGTGGCACCGCCGAAAGCCGGTAAAACCATGCTGCTGCAGAACATTGCTCAGAGCATTGCTTACAACCACCCGGATTGTGTGCTGATGGTTCTGCTGATCGACGAACGTCCGGAAGAAGTAACCGAGATGCAGCGTCTGGTAAAAGGTGAAGTTGTTGCTTCCACCTTTGATGAGCCCGCATCTCGCCACGTTCAGGTTGCGGAAATGGTGATCGAGAAGGCGAAACGCCTTGTTGAGCACAAGAAAGACGTTATCATTCTGCTCGACTCCATCACTCGTCTGGCGCGCGCTTACAACACCGTTGTTCCGGCGTCAGGTAAAGTGTTGACCGGTGGTGTGGATGCCAATGCTCTGCATCGTCCGAAACGCTTCTTTGGTGCGGCGCGTAACGTGGAAGAGGGCGGCAGCCTGACCATTATCGCGACGGCGCTTATCGATACTGGTTCTAAAATGGACGAAGTTATCTACGAAGAGTTTAAAGGTACAGGCAACATGGAACTGCACCTCTCTCGTAAGATCGCTGAAAAACGCGTCTTCCCGGCTATCGACTACAACCGTTCCGGTACCCGTAAAGAAGAACTGCTCACTACTCAGGAAGAACTGCAGAAAATGTGGATCCTGCGCAAAATCATTCACCCGATGGGCGAAATCGATGCAATGGAATTCCTCATTAATAAACTGGCCATGACCAAGACCAATGACGATTTCTTCGAAATGATGAAACGCTCATAAATTTGTCTTATGCCAAAAACGCCACGTGTTTACGTGGCGTTTTGCTTTTATATCTGTAATCTTAATGCCGCGCTGGCGATGTTAGGAAAATTCCTGGAATTTGCTGGCGTGTTATGCAATTTGCATATCAAATGGTTAATTTTTGCACAGGACTGGTGGGTTCGGAACGGACTTTCCCTTCTGAATAAAGGTCTTCGTGGTTATACTTCTGCTAATAATTTTCTCTGAGAGCATGCATTGTGAATTTACTGACAGTGAGTACTGATCTCATCAGTATTTTTTTATTCACGACACTGTTTCTGTTTTTTGCCCGTAAGGTGGCAAAAAAAGTCGGTTTAGTGGATAAACCTAACTTCCGCAAACGTCACCAGGGATTGATACCTCTCGTTGGGGGGATTTCGGTTTACGCAGGGATTTGCTTCACGTTCGGAATTGTCGATTACTATATTCCGCATGCATCTCTCTATCTCGCTTGTGCCGGTGTGCTTGTTTTCATTGGCGCGCTGGATGACCGTTTTGATATCAGCGTAAAAATCCGTGCCACCATACAGGCCGCTGTTGGCATTGTTATGATGGTGTTCGGCAAGCTTTATCTCAGTAGCCTGGGTTATATCTTTGGCTCCTGGGAGATGGTGCTCGGACCGTTTGGCTACTTCCTGACGCTATTTGCCGTCTGGGCGGCCATTAATGCGTTCAACATGGTTGATGGCATTGATGGCTTGCTGGGCGGGCTGTCCTGCGTCTCGTTTGCAGCAATCGGTATGATTTTGTGGTTCGACGGGCAAACCAGCCTTGCAATCTGGTGTTTTGCGATGATAGCCGCCATCCTGCCATACATCATGCTTAACCTTGGTATCCTGGGTCGCCGCTACAAAGTCTTTATGGGTGATGCGGGCAGTACGCTGATTGGTTTTACCGTTATCTGGATCCTGCTCGAAACGACCCAAGGCAAAACCCATCCCATCAGCCCGGTTACCGCTTTGTGGATAATCGCCATTCCGCTAATGGATATGGTGGCGATTATGTACCGTCGCCTGCGTAAAGGCATGAGCCCATTCTCTCCTGACCGGCAGCATATTCACCATTTGATCATGCGTGCCGGGTTTACTTCCCGCCAGGCGTTTGTGCTGATTACCCTTGCCGCAGCACTGCTCGCTTCCATTGGCGTGCTGGCAGAATATTCTCATTTTGTCCCGGAGTGGGTCATGCTGGTGCTCTTTTTGCTAGCATTCTTCCTCTATGGATATTGCATTAAGCGTGCCTGGAAAGTTGCTCGCTTTATTAAGCGCGTAAAACGCAGACTGCGTAGAAATCGTGGTGGCAGCCCCAATTTAACCAAATAAATGAGGATGTGATGACACAACCAATGCCTGGGAAACCGGCCGAAGACGCTGAAAATGAACTGGATATTCGTGGGTTGTTTCGTACCTTGTGGGCTGGGAAGCTGTGGATTATTGGCATGGGGCTGGCGTTTGCGTTAATCGCGCTGGCGTATACTTTTTTTGCTCGTCAGGAGTGGAGCTCGACGGCGATTACCGATCGTCCAACGGTGAATATGCTGGGGGGATATTACTCACAGCAGCAATTTTTGCGTAACCTGGATGTCCGTTCAAACATGGCTTCTGCCGACCAACCATCGGTCATGGACGAAGCCTATAAAGAGTTTGTTATGCAACTGGCCTCGTGGGATACCCGCAGAGAGTTCTGGCTGCAAACCGACTATTACAAGCAGCGGATGGTGGGCAACAGCAAAGCCGATGCGGCGTTGCTGGATGAAATGATTAACAACATCCAGTTTATCCCCGGAGACTTTACCCGCGCGGTCAATGACAGCGTGAAGCTGATTGCCGAAACCGCGCCTGACGCTAATAACCTGTTACGTCAGTATGTTGCTTTTGCCAGCCAGCGTGCAGCCAGCCATCTGAATGATGAGCTGAAAGGTGCATGGGCGGCGCGCACCATCCAGATGAAAGCTCAGGTGAAGCGTCAGGAAGAGGTGGCGAAAGCCATCTACGACCGCCGGATGAACAGTATTGAACAGGCGCTGAAAATTGCTGAGCAGCATAATATTTCGCGCAGTGCGACAGATGTGCCTGCCGAGGAATTGCCTGATTCAGAAATGTTCCTGCTTGGGCGTCCAATGCTCCAGGCTCGACTGGAAAATTTACAGGCCGTCGGTCCGGCCTTTGATCTCGACTATGATCAGAATCGGGCCATGTTAAACACCCTGAATGTTGGTCCAACCCTGGATCCGCGTTTTCAGACCTATCGCTATTTGCGTACGCCGGAAGAACCGGTAAAACGCGATAGCCCACGTCGTGCCTTCCTGATGATTATGTGGGGCATTGTCGGGGGGCTGATCGGGGCTGGTGTCGCATTAACCCGCCGTTGCTCGAAATAGCAACACTGCTGCGGTGAGCGCAAAGGCGCTCGCCGCTTATTCGAAGAGAATCGATGTGAAAGTACTGACTGTATTTGGTACGCGCCCGGAAGCCATCAAGATGGCTCCGTTGGTGCATGCGTTGGCAAAAGATCCTTTTTTTGAGGCTAAAGTTTGCGTCACTGCGCAGCATCGGGAGATGCTCGATCAGGTGCTGAAACTCTTTTCCATTGTACCTGACTACGATCTCAACATAATGCAGCCAGGACAGGGCCTGACAGAGATAACCTGTCGGATTCTGGAAGGGCTAAAACCTATTCTTGCCGAGTTCAAACCAGACGTCGTGCTGGTTCACGGCGATACTACGACGACGCTGGCAACCAGCCTGGCGGCGTTTTATCAGCGTATTCCTGTTGGTCACGTTGAGGCTGGTCTGCGCACGGGCGATCTCTATTCGCCGTGGCCGGAAGAGGCTAACCGTACATTGACCGGGCATCTGGCGATGTATCACTTCTCTCCAACCGAAACTTCCCGGCAAAACTTGCTGCGTGAAAATGTTGCTGACAGCCGAATCTTCATTACCGGTAATACAGTTATTGATGCACTGTTATGGGTGCGTGACCAGGTGATGAGCAGCGATACGCTGCGTTCAGAACTGGCGGCAAATTACCCGTTTATCGACCCCAATAAAAAAATGATTCTGGTGACCGGTCACAGGCGTGAGAGCTTCGGTCGTGGCTTTGAAGAAATCTGCCATGCGCTGGCAGACATTGCCACCACGCACCAGGACATCCAGATTGTCTATCCGGTGCATCTCAACCCGAACGTCAGAGAGCCGGTCAATCGCATTCTGGGGCATGTGAAAAATGTCATTCTGATCGATCCCCAGGAGTATTTACCGTTTGTCTGGCTGATGAACCACGCCTGGCTGATTTTGACCGACTCAGGCGGCATTCAGGAAGAAGCGCCTTCGCTGGGGAAACCGGTGCTGGTAATGCGCGATACCACTGAGCGTCCGGAAGCGGTGACGGCGGGTACGGTGCGTCTGGTAGGCACGGATAAGCAGCGAATTGTCGAGGAAGTGACGCGTCTTTTAAAAGACGAAAACGAATATCAAGCTATGAGCCGCGCCCATAACCCGTATGGTGATGGTCAGGCATGCTCTCGCATTCTGGAAGCGTTAAAAAATAATCGGATATCACTATGAGTTTTGCGACCATTTCTGTTATCGGACTGGGTTACATCGGGCTGCCTACAGCAGCTGCGTTTGCCTCTCGGCAAAAACAGGTGATTGGTGTCGATATCAACCAACATGCGGTTGATACCATCAATCGTGGCGAAATCCATATCGTCGAACCTGATTTGGCGAGCGTAGTAAAAACTGCCGTAGAAGGCGGTTTTTTACGAGCGAGCACGACGCCAGTTGAAGCGGATGCCTGGCTGATTGCTGTACCCACGCCGTTTAAAGGCGATCATGAGCCAGATATGACCTACGTTGAATCGGCTGCTCGCTCCATTGCGCCAGTGCTGAAAAAAGGTGCGCTGGTGATCCTTGAATCCACCTCGCCGGTGGGGTCAACCGAGAAGATGGCAGAATGGTTAGCAGAGATGCGTCCGGATCTCACTTTCCC
The DNA here is from genome assembly GCF_046764225.1 of Escherichia sp. F1. Taxonomy (NCBI): domain Bacteria; kingdom Pseudomonadati; phylum Pseudomonadota; class Gammaproteobacteria; order Enterobacterales; family Enterobacteriaceae; genus Escherichia; species Escherichia sp. F1. The sequence continues at coordinate 4,883,311 of NZ_CP177202.1, read as the reverse complement.
ACAGCAGGTGGGCGAGCAGGCGGACGTCAACATTGCTTACTGCCCGGAACGCGTGTTACCGGGCCAGGTTATGGTCGAGCTGATTAAAAACGATCGCGTGATTGGTGGTATGACGCCGGTTTGTTCGGCCCGCGCCAGCGAACTGTACAAAATTTTCCTCGAAGGTGAGTGTGTCGTCACTAACTCGCGGACGGCGGAAATGTGTAAGCTCACCGAAAACAGCTTCCGCGATGTGAATATCGCTTTTGCTAACGAACTGTCGCTGATTTGTGCCGATCAGGGAATTAACGTCTGGGAACTGATTCGCCTGGCGAATCGTCACCCTCGCGTTAATATTCTTCAGCCTGGTCCTGGCGTGGGCGGTCACTGCATCGCTGTTGATCCGTGGTTTATCGTGGCACAGAACCCGCAGCAGGCGCGGCTTATCCGTACCGCGCGCGAAGTGAACGATCACAAACCGTTCTGGGTTATCGATCAGGTGAAAGCGGCGGTTGCCGACTGCCTTGCTGCTACCGATAAACGCGCCAGTGAACTGAAAATCGCCTGCTTTGGTCTGGCGTTTAAACCGAATATTGATGACCTGCGCGAAAGCCCGGCGATGGAAATCGCTGAACTGATCGCCCAGTGGCATAGCGGCGAAACGCTGGTTGTTGAGCCTAACATCCACCAGTTGCCGAAAAAACTGACCGGGCTTTGTACTCTGGCGCAGCTTGACGAGGCGCTGGCAACGGCAGACGTGCTGGTGATGCTGGTCGATCATAGTCAGTTCAAAGTTATCAATGGCGACAATGTCCATCAGCAGTATGTCGTCGATGCCAAAGGAGTTTGGCGCTGATGAGAAAGATTCTGATAACAGGTGGTGCCGGGTTTATTGGCTCGGCGCTGGTGCGTTATATCATCAACGAAACGAGCGACGCGGTGGTAGTGGTCGATAAGCTGACCTACGCCGGAAATCTGATGTCGCTGGCACCGGTCGCGCAAAGCGAGCGCTTTGCCTTTGAGAAAGTTGATATCTGCGATCGGGCAGAACTGGCGCGCGTATTCACTGAGCATCAGCCAGACTGTGTCATGCATCTGGCAGCCGAAAGCCATGTTGACCGTTCTATTGACGGCCCGGCAGCGTTTGTTGAAACCAACATTGTCGGGACTTATACATTGCTTGAAGCGGCGCGGGCTTACTGGAATGCGCTGACGGAAGATAAAAAATCAGCGTTCCGTTTTCATCATATCTCCACCGACGAAGTATATGGTGACCTGCACTCGACGGATGATTTCTTCACCGAAACCACGCCGTATGCGCCGAGCAGCCCTTATTCCGCTTCAAAAGCCAGCAGCGACCATCTGGTACGCGCCTGGCTGCGGACCTATGGTCTGCCGACGCTTATCACCAACTGCTCGAATAACTACGGTCCTTACCACTTTCCGGAAAAACTGATCCCGCTGATGATCCTCAACGCGCTGGCGGGTAAACCGCTGCCGGTATATGGCAACGGGCAGCAAATCCGTGACTGGCTGTATGTTGAAGATCACGCCCGCGCGCTGTATTGCGTAGCGACCACCGGGAAAGTCGGTGAAACCTATAATATTGGTGGTCACAACGAGCGTAAGAATCTCGATGTTGTGGAAACCATTTGCGAGCTGCTGGAAGAACTGGCCCCGAACAAGCCGCACGGCGTGGTGCATTATCGTGACCTGATCACCTTTGTCGCTGACCGTCCGGGGCATGATCTGCGTTATGCCATTGATGCTTCGAAAATTGCCCGTGAACTTGGCTGGCTGCCGCAGGAAACCTTTGAAAGTGGAATGCGTAAAACGGTGCAGTGGTATCTGGCTAATGAAAGCTGGTGGAAGCAGGTGCAGGACGGCAGCTATCAGGGCGAGCGTTTAGGTCTGAAAGGCTAATTTTCAGCGGAGGCAAACATGAAAGGTATTATCCTGGCGGGCGGTTCCGGTACCCGATTGCATCCGATTACGCGCGGCGTATCGAAGCAACTGTTGCCGATTTACGATAAGCCAATGATTTACTATCCGCTGTCGGTGCTGATGCTGGCCGGTATCCGCGAAATTCTCATCATCACTACGCCGGAAGATAAAGGTTATTTCCAGCGCTTGCTGGGCGATGGTAGTGAGTTCGGTATCCAGCTGGAATACGCCGAACAGCCCAGTCCGGACGGTCTGGCGCAGGCCTTTATCATCGGTGAAACCTTCCTTAACGGTGAACCTTCTTGTCTGGTGCTGGGTGATAACATCTTCTTCGGTCAGGGCTTCAGTCCGAAGCTGCGTCATGTTGCGGCGCGCACGGAAGGGGCGACGGTATTTGGCTATCAGGTGATGGACCCGGAACGCTTTGGCGTCGTGGAGTTTGACGACAATTTCCGCGCTATCTCGCTGGAAGAAAAGCCAAAACAGCCGAAATCAAACTGGGCGGTGACCGGACTTTATTTCTACGACAGTAAAGTCGTGGAGTACGCAAAGCAGGTGAAGCCGTCGGAGCGTGGTGAACTGGAGATTACCTCCATCAACCAGATGTACCTCGAGGCGGGCAACCTGACCGTTGAACTGCTCGGGCGCGGATTTGCCTGGCTGGACACTGGCACTCACGACAGCCTGATTGAAGCCAGCACCTTTGTACAGACGGTGGAAAAACGCCAGGGCTTTAAGATTGCCTGCCTGGAAGAGATCGCCTGGCGTAACGGCTGGCTTGATGACGAAGGCGTGAAGCGCGCCGCCAGCTCGCTGGCGAAAACTGGCTACGGCCAATATCTGTTGGAGTTACTTCGTGCCCGTCCGCGCCAGTATTGAGCCACTAACCTGGGAAAACGCCTTCTTTGGTGTTAACAGCGCCATTGTGCGCATTAGTCCTGACGCGGCACTCCTGACGCCAGACGCGTTAGCGCCGTGGTCACGGGTGCAGGCCAAAATTACGGCATCAAATACGGGTGAACTGGATGCCCTGCAACAGCTGGGATTCTCCCTGGTAGAAGGTGAAGTTGATTTGGCGCTACCCGTGAACAATATCAGTGATAGCGGTGCAGTCGTGGCACAAGAGACCGATATTCCCGCATTACGTCAGTTAGCCAGCGCCGCATTTGCGCAAAGCCGTTTTCGTGCGCCATGGTATGCGCCTGACGCCAGCGGTCGCTTTTATGCACAGTGGATTGAAAATGCCGTGCGCGGCACCTTTGATCATCAATGTCTGATTTTACGTGCGGCGTCCGGCGATATTCGCGGCTATGTCTCTTTACGGGAACTCAATGCGACAGATGCGCGAATTGGCCTGCTGGCTGGACGAGGTGCAGGTGCTGAGCTGATGCAAACGGCGCTAAACTGGGCGTATGCTCGCGGTAAAACAACTTTGCGGGTGGCGACCCAAATGGGCAACACCGCCGCGCTAAAACGATACATACAAAGTGGTGCGAATGTAGAAAGCACCGCGTACTGGTTATACAGGTGATCACATGATTCCATTTAACGCACCGCCGGTGGTGGGAACCGAACTCGACTATATGCAGTCGGCAATGGGTAGTGGCAAACTGTGTGGCGATGGCGGTTTTACCCGTCGCTGCCAGCAGTGGCTGGAGCAACGTTTTGGCAGCGCCAAAGTGTTACTGACGCCATCCTGCACCGCTTCGCTGGAGATGGCGGCGCTGTTGCTCGATATCCAGCCTGGCGATGAAGTGATCATGCCGAGCTACACCTTTGTCTCCACCGCCAATGCCTTTGTGCTGCGTGGCGCGAAAATCGTCTTTGTGGATGTTCGCCCGGACACCATGAACATCGACGAAACGTTGATTGAAGCAGCGATCACCGACAAAACGCGCGTTATCGTGCCGGTCCATTACGCAGGTGTGGCCTGCGAAATGGACACCATTATGGCGTTGGCGAAAAAGCATAATCTGTTTGTGGTGGAAGATGCCGCTCAGGGCGTGATGTCCACTTACAAAGGGCGTGCGCTTGGAACCATTGGTCATATTGGCTGCTTTAGCTTCCATGAAACCAAAAACTACACGGCGGGTGGTGAAGGCGGCGCGACGCTGATTAACGATAAAGCGTTGATCGAACGAGCCGAGATCATCCGTGAAAAAGGCACAAACCGCAGCCAGTTCTTCCGTGGTCAGGTCGATAAATATACCTGGCGCGATATCGGCTCCAGCTATTTGATGTCCGATCTGCAAGCTGCGTACCTGTGGGCGCAACTGGAAGCAGCAGATCGTATCAATCAGCAACGTCTGGGGCTGTGGCAAAACTACTACGATGCGTTAGCACCTCTGGCGAAAGCCGGGCGTATCGAGCTGCCGTCGATTCCCGATGGCTGCGTGCAGAACGCGCATATGTTCTACATTAAACTGCGGGATATTGATGACCGGAGCGCGTTGATTAACTTTCTGAAAGAAGCGGAAATCATGGCGGTGTTCCATTACATTCCGCTGCACGGTTGCCCTGCGGGGGAACGCTTTGGTGAGTTCCACGGTGAAGATTGCTACACCACCAAAGAGAGCGAGCGCCTGCTGCGCCTGCCGCTGTTCTACAACCTGTCGCCCGTCAATCAGCGTACGGTAATTGCGACTTTGTTGAACTACTTCTCCTGATATGTCGTTGGCAAAAGCGTCCTTGTGGACGGCGGCCAGTACACTGGTCAAGATTGGTGCCGGGTTACTGGTCGGTAAGTTGCTGGCGGTGTCATTTGGTCCGGCGGGGCTTGGGCTGGCGGCAAATTTCCGCCAGTTGATTACTGTGCTCGGCGTGCTTGCCGGGGCTGGCATCTTTAACGGTGTAACCAAATACGTTGCCCAGTACCATGATAATCCACAACAGCTGCGCCGCGTGGTCGGCACTTCATCAGCGATGGTACTTGGCTTCTCTACGCTGATGGCGCTGGTTTTTGTGCTGGCGGCAGCCCCAATCAGCCAGGGATTGTTTGGTAATACCGACTATCAGGGGCTGGTGCGTTTAGTGGCGCTGGTGCAAATGGGGATCGCCTGGGGCAACCTGTTACTGGCGCTGATGAAAGGCTTTCGCGATGCCGCAGGTAATGCGTTATCGCTGATTGTCGGCAGCTTGATTGGCGTTCTCGCGTACTACGTCAGTTACCGTTTGGGCGGTTATGAAGGGGCGTTGCTGGGGCTGGCGTTGATTCCCGCGCTGGTGGTGATTCCTGCCGTCATCATGCTAATTAAGCGTGGTGCAATCCCGTTAAGCTATCTGAAACCCAGCTGGGATAACGGCCTGGCAGGGCAGTTGAGCAAATTTACGCTCATGGCGTTGATTACGTCGGTGACCTTGCCTGTTGCTTACATCATGATGCGTAAACTGCTGGCGGCGCAGTATAGCTGGGATGAGGTGGGGATCTGGCAAGGGGTGAGCAGTATTTCCGATGCCTACCTGCAATTTATTACGGCATCGTTCAGCGTATATTTGCTGCCCACGTTGTCGCGGCTAACGGAAAAGCGCGATATCACCCGGGAAGTGGTTAAATCGCTGAAATTCGTCTTACCGGCAGTGGCGGCGGCGAGTTTTACCGTCTGGTTGCTGCGTGATTTTGCTATCTGGCTGCTGTTGTCGAATAAATTTACCGCTATGCGCGATCTCTTTGCCTGGCAGTTGGTAGGTGATGTGTTAAAAGTGGGCGCTTATGTCTTTGGTTATCTGGTGATCGCCAAAGCGTCACTGCGGTTTTATATTCTGGCGGAAGTCAGCCAGTTCACTTTATTGATGGTATTTGCCCACTGGCTAATCCCTGCGCATGGTGCACTGGGCGCGGCGCAGGCCTATATGGCAACCTATATCGTCTATTTTTCTCTTTGTTGTGGCGTGTTTTTACTCTGGCGTAGGCGGGCATGACTGTACTGATTCACGTACTGGGATCGGATATCCCTCACCATAACCGAACCGTTTTGCGGTTTTTCAATGACGCGCTGGCCGCGACGAGCGAGCACGCGCGCGAGTTTATGGTTGTTGGCAAGGACGACGGCTTAAGTGATAGCTGTCCGGCGCTTTCTGTGCAATTTTTCCCTGGGAAAAAATCGCTGGCGGAAGCGGTCATCGCGAAAGCAAAAGCTAACCGTCAGCAGCGATTTTTCTTCCACGGTCAGTTCAATCCCACACTGTGGCTGGCTCTGCTGAGTGGTGGCATTAAGCCCAGCCAGTTTTACTGGCATATCTGGGGAGCAGATCTGTATGAGCTTTCCAGTGGCTTGAGATATAAGCTTTTTTACCCGCTACGTCGCCTGGCGCAAAAGCGAGTCGGCTGTGTATTTGCCACCCGCGGCGATTTGAGCTTTTTTGCCAAAACGCACCCAAAGGTGCGGGGCGAACTGCTGTACTTCCCGACGCGGATGGACCCTTCTCTCAATAAGATGGCGAACGATCGGCAACGTGAAGGGAAAATGACCATTCTGGTGGGCAACTCCGGCGACCGCAGCAATGAGCATATTGCTGCCTTGCGCGCCGTTCATCAGCAATTTGGCGATACGGTAAAAGTGGTGGTGCCGATGGGATATCCGCCTAATAACGAAGCGTACATCGAGGAAGTTCGTCAGGCGGGGCTGGAGTTATTCAGCGAAGAAAATCTGCAAGTTCTGAGCGAAAAACTGGAATTTGACGCCTATCTGACGCTACTTCGTCAGTGCGATCTTGGTTACTTTATTTTTGCCCGCCAGCAGGGCATTGGTACGCTGTGCTTACTGATTCAGGCGGGCATTCCTTGTGTGCTTAACCGGGAAAATCCGTTCTGGCAGGATATGACGGAACAGCATTTACCGGTGCTGTTTACTACCGACGATCTCAACGAGGATATTGTGCGTGAAGCGCAGCGCCAGTTGGCGTCGGTGGATAAAAACACCATTGCCTTCTTTAGCCCGAACTATCTGCAAGGCTGGCAGCGGGCGTTGGCTATTGCCGCCGGGGAGGTTGCATGAGTCTGCTGCAATTCAGTGGCCTGTTTGTTGTCTGGCTGCTCTGCACGCTGTTTATTGCCACGCTGACCTGGTTTGAGTTTCGCCGTGTGCGTTTTAACTTCAATGTCTTCTTTTCATTGCTGTTTTTGCTCACCTTTTTCTTCGGCTTCCCGCTGACCAGCGTGCTGGTATTTCGCTTTGATGTTGGTGTCGCGCCGCCAGAAATCTTGTTGCAGGCGTTGCTTTCTGCGGGCTGCTTCTACGCGGTTTACTACGTCACCTACAAAACCCGCCTACGCAAACGCGTTGCTGATGTACCGCGCCGTCCGCTGTTTACCATGAACCGTGTGGAGACCAATCTTACGTGGGTGATCCTGATGGGCATCGCGCTGGTAAGCGTCGGCATCTTCTTCATGCACAACGGCTTTTTGCTGTTCCGGCTTAACTCCTACAGTCAGATCTTCTCCAGTGAAGTCTCCGGCGTGGCGTTAAAACGCTTCTTTTACTTTTTCATCCCGGCGATGCTGGTGGTCTACTTTCTGCGCCAGGACAGCAAAGCGTGGCTGTTTTTCCTCGTCAGCACGGTTGCCTTTGGCTTGTTGACTTACATGATTGTCGGCGGCACTCGCGCCAATATCATCATCGCATTCGCTATCTTCCTGTTTATTGGCATTATTCGCGGCTGGATTTCGTTGTGGATGCTGGCGGCGGCGGGCGTGCTGGGGATTGTGGGCATGTTCTGGCTGGCGCTAAAACGCTATGGAATGAATGTGAGCGGCGATGAAGCGTTCTATACGTTTCTCTATCTCACTCGCGACACCTTTTCGCCGTGGGAGAATCTGGCATTGCTGTTGCAGAACTACGACAACATCGACTTCCAGGGCCTGGCTCCCATTGTCCGCGATTTCTATGTCTTTATCCCTTCCTGGCTGTGGCCGGGTCGCCCGAGTATGGTACTGAACTCCGCCAACTACTTTACCTGGGAAGTGCTGAATAACCACTCCGGGCTGGCGATCTCGCCTACGCTTATAGGCTCACTGGTTGTTATGGGCGGCGCGTTGTTCATCCCGCTCGGGGCGATTGTGGTTGGACTGATCATCAAATGGTTCGACTGGCTGTATGAGCTGGGCAACCGCGAGACTAATCGCTATAAGGCTGCGATATTGCACAGTTTCTGCTTCGGGGCGATCTTCAATATGATCGTGCTGGCACGTGAAGGGCTGGATTCGTTTGTCTCACGCGTAGTCTTTTTTATCGTGGTCTTCGGCGCATGTCTGATGATCGCAAAACTGTTGTACTGGCTTTTTGAAAGCGCCGGACTCATTCATAAACGAACAAAATCATCGCTCCGGACGCAGGTTGAAGGATAACAATGAATAACAACACCACGGCACCGACCTATACGCTGCGTGGCTTACAGTTGATTGGTTGGCGTGATATGCAGCACGCCCTCGATTATCTGTTCGCTGACGGGCAGCTTAAGCAGGGAACGCTGGTTGCCATTAATGCTGAAAAAATGCTGACCATTGAAGATAACGCCGAGGTCAGGGAGTTAATTAACGCTGCCGAATTTAAATATGCGGATGGCATCAGCGTTGTACGTTCAGTACGTAAAAAGTACCCGCAGGCGCAGGTTTCCCGCGTTGCCGGGGCCGATCTCTGGGAAGAGCTGATGGCGCGCGCAGGCAAAGAAGGGACGCCGGTATTTCTTGTGGGCGGTAAACCTGAAGTGCTGGCGCAAACTGAAGCTAAACTGCGCAATCAGTGGAATGTGAATATCGTTGGCAGTCAGGATGGTTATTTTAAACCCGAGCAGCGTCAGGCGCTGTTTGAACGCATTCATGCCAGCGGAGCGCAAATCGTCACCGTTGCGATGGGATCGCCAAAGCAGGAGATCTTCATGCGCGACTGCCGTCTGGTGCATCCGGATGCGTTGTATATGGGCGTTGGCGGGACTTACGATGTTTTCACCGGTCACGTGAAACGCGCACCGAAAATCTGGCAAACGCTGGGGCTGGAGTGGCTCTACCGCCTGCTTTCGCAGCCGAGCCGCATTAAGCGTCAGCTTCGTTTGCTGCGTTATTTACGCTGGCATTACACCGGCAACCTCTGATTTTCCTCTCTCTGTAAAGCGACGGAGTGGTCACTTCGTCGCCTTCCTGCTTTTTTATTACACAAAGCATTCAAATTTTTAATGCTTTATTTGCCATTTCTCCTGAATTACGAAAACATTCGCAACACTCGATGTACCCATAACGATAACCGGTAACACCGGAAAGCATGCAAACACAACACGAGGATTTATGGCAGATAACAAACCAGAGCTACAGCGTGGGCTGGAAGCTCGACATATCGAACTCATCGCCCTGGGGGGCACCATTGGCGTCGGCCTGTTTATGGGGGCCGCCAGTACCCTGAAATGGGCCGGGCCATCCGTATTGTTGGCCTATATCATCGCCGGGCTGTTCGTCTTTTTCATCATGCGTTCAATGGGCGAAATGTTGTTCCTCGAACCGGTTACCGGTTCGTTCGCCGTTTATGCGCATCGTTATATGAGCCCGTTTTTTGGCTATCTCACCGCCTGGTCTTACTGGTTTATGTGGATGGCGGTGGGGATCTCAGAAATCACCGCCATTGGCGTTTATGTCCAGTTCTGGTTCCCGGAGATGGCGCAGTGGATACCCGCATTGATCGCGGTGGCGCTGGTGGCGTTGGCGAATCTGGCTGCGGTGAGGTTGTACGGCGAAATCGAGTTCTGGTTCGCGATGATCAAAGTCACCACGATTATCGTGATGATTGTCATTGGCCTGGGCGTGATTTTCTTTGGCTTTGGCAATGGCGGGCAGTCGATTGGTTTTAGCAATCTCACAGAGCATGGCGGTTTCTTTGCGGGGGGCTGGAAAGGGTTCCTGACCGCATTGTGTATTGTGGTGGCGTCCTACCAGGGCGTGGAGCTGATTGGCATTACTGCCGGTGAAGCGAAGAATCCGCAGGTGACGCTGCGCAGTGCCGTAGGCAAAGTGTTGTGGCGTATCCTGATTTTCTACGTAGGCGCGATTTTCGTTATCGTCACCATCTTCCCGTGGAATGAAATAGGCAGTAACGGCAGCCCGTTCGTACTGACTTTCGCCAAAATCGGCATTACCGCAGCGGCGGGCATTATCAACTTTGTGGTGCTGACGGCTGCGCTCTCTGGCTGTAACAGCGGCATGTACAGTTGCGGACGTATGCTCTACGCACTGGCGAAAAACCGTCAGTTACCGACGGCGATGGCGAAAGTTTCCCGTCACGGCGTACCGGTTGCGGGTGTGGCAGTATCTATTGCTATCCTGTTAATTGGCTCATGCCTGAACTACATCATTCCCAATCCGCAGCGTGTGTTTGTCTACGTCTACAGTGCCAGCGTGCTTCCGGGGATGGTGCCATGGTTTGTGATATTGATAAGCCAGCTGCGTTTTCGTCGTGCGCATAAAGCGGCGATTGCCAGCCATCCGTTCCGCTCAATCCTGTTCCCGTGGGCCAACTACGTAACAATGGCATTCCTGATTTGCGTTTTGATCGGCATGTACTTTAATGAAGATACGCGTATGTCGCTGTTTGTCGGCATCATCTTTATGCTGGCGGTGACGGCGATTTATAAAATTTTTGGGCTTAATCGCCACGGTAAAGCACATAAACTGGAGGAATAAGCAGCAAAACGCACAAACCGTAACCAAACGCGCAATTTATTTAAAAAGGGACTAGACAGAGGGGTGGGAAGTCCGTATTATCCACCCCCGCAACGGCGCTAAGCGCCCGTAGCTCAGCTGGATAGAGCGCTGCCCTCCGGAGGCAGAGGTCTCAGGTTCGAATCCTGTCGGGCGCGCCATTTAGTCCCGGCGCTTGAGCTGCGGTGGTAGTAATACCGCGTAACAAGATTTGTAGTGGTGGCTATAGCTCAGTTGGTAGAGCCCTGGATTGTGATTCCAGTTGTCGTGGGTTCGAATCCCATTAGCCACCCCATTATTAGAAGTTGTGACAATGCGAAGGTGGCGGAATTGGTAGACGCGCTAGCTTCAGGTGTTAGTGTCCTTACGGACGTGGGGGTTCAAGTCCCCCCCCTCGCACCACGACTTTAAAGAATTGAACTAAAAATTCAAAAAGCAGTATTTCGGCGAGTAGCGCAGCTTGGTAGCGCAACTGGTTTGGGACCAGTGGGTCGGAGGTTCGAATCCTCTCTCGCCGACCAATTTTGAACCCCGCTTCGGCGGGGTTTTTTGTTTTCTGTGCATTTCGTCACTTTCCCTTCGCAATAAACGCCCGTAATAACTCATTGCGCCACGGTATGATTTCGCCCTTAACTTATTGAAGGATGACTTCAGGCAAGGAGCGACCATGCTGCAACAGGTTCCAACGCGTGCTTTTCATGTGATGGCGAAACCGAGCGGTTCCGATTGTAATCTGAACTGTGACTACTGTTTTTATCTCGAAAAACAATCCCTTTACCGCGAAAAGCCAGTCACGCATATGGACGATGACACGCTGGAAGCGTATGTCCGTCACTATATCGCTGCCAGCGAAACCCAAAACGAAGTGGCTTTTACCTGGCAGGGCGGCGAACCAACGTTACTCGGGCTGGATTTTTACCGCCGTGCCGTGGCGCTACAGGCGAAATATGGTGCTGGCAGGAAGATAAGTAACAGCTTCCAGACTAACGGCGTTCTGCTTGATGACGAATGGTGTGCATTTCTGGCAGAAAATCATTTTCTTGTAGGGTTATCGCTGGATGGTCCGGCTGAGATCCACAATCAATATCGCGTGACCAAAGGTGGCAGACCCACGCATAAGCTGGTGATGCGTGCCCTGACGCTCCTGCAAAAACATCATGTCGACTATAACGTGCTGGTCTGCGTCAATCGCACCAGTGCGTTACAACCTTTGCAAGTCTATGATTTTCTGTGTGATGCAGGCGCTGAGTTCATCCAGTTTATTCCGGTGGTCGAGCGCCTGGCTGATGAAACGGCTGCTCATGCTGGACTTAAGCTACATGCTCCCGGCGATATTCAGGGCGAACTGACGGAATGGTCGGTACGCCCCGATGAGTTCGGTGAATTTTTGGTGGCGATATTCGACCACTGGATCAAACGCGACGTCGGCAAGATTTTCGTGATGAATATCGAATGGGCGTTTGCCAATTTTGTCGGTGCGCCAGGAGCGGTTTGCCATCATCAGCCAACCTGTGGGCGCTCGGTGATTGTTGAACACAACGGCGACGTTTACGCCTGCGATCACTATGTTTATCCGCAATATCGACTGGGGAATATGCTTCAGCAGACAATTGCAGAAATGGTAGATTCCCCGCAACAGCAGGTGTTTGGTGAAGATAAATTTAAGCAGTTACCGGCGCAGTGTCGCAGTTGCAACGTGTTAAAAGCGTGCTGGGGAGGCTGTCCGAAACACCGCTTTATGCTCGATGCCAGCGGCAAACCGGGGCTGAATTATTTGTGTGCCGGGTATCAGCGTTATTTCCGCCATCTACCGCCATATCTTAAAGCAATGGCTGATTTGCTGGCGCACGGTCGTCCGGCCAGCGACATTATGCAGGCGCATTTGATGGTGGTGAATAAGTAAAAAAGCGGCCATTTTGTGGCCGCCTGCGGTTGATTGTCGGATGCGTCAGCATCGCATCCGGCAAAGGTAGATCTCAGCGATAGCGCCGGCTTAATCAGATTTAATCTGTGCGCGTGGTGGATATTTTTTCAGGATCTCCATATACGCGTGCATTTCGGTCTGTAGCGGTACACCCATTGGGATATGGCGCACGCCGATCGAGTCGCTTTCCTGCGGATCGGTGTACAGGTTAAACACCGACGATCCCGCCGTTTGCATTACTGTGCCGGTGAATCCACCCTGATACCCGCTCTGGGTATACGCGTACGGTTGCTGGATCAGGACGTGATACTTGAACTCATCCATACGCACAGCAGAAAGTTTACCGTTGAGGAAGTAGTGCTCGGCCTTACGGTTAGACTGACCATTTGTTCCCAGGAAGAAAGATGTCTGGTCCACACCATCGATAAAGGTGGTTTTCGGTACTAAATTCGCTACTTTCGCCCCAGGATGCCCCGCCAGATCCAGCGCCGTAGGGAAGAGATCCGCCAGATCGACAATACCGTCAGATTTACGCGGTTGGATCATGCCTTTCCAGTAAACGAAGGTTGGCACACGAACGCCGCCTTCCCATGTAGAACCTTTCGCACCGCGGAACGGTGTGCGACCGTGCGGCGGAACTTCGGCTTCCGGACCGTTATCAGAGGTGAACACAATCAGCGTGTTATCAAGCTGACCGTTTTTCTCCAGTGCTTTATACAGATTGGCGAAGATATCGTTCATCTCCACCATGCAGTCGCCGTAAGAGGTGCGCGCCGGAGAGCTACCCGCATATTTCGCATTTGGGTAGTTATCGAAGTGACAGCCGCGAGTGCCGTAGTAGAGGAAGAAAGGCTTATCGCTCTTCGCCATCTTGTCGAGGAACTTAACGCCATATTCCATCCAGCGTTGATCCAGGTCTTCCATATATTTCGGCGTAATGTCGGCAATGGCTTCCTGTTCACCGCCGCGCACGGCATGAACGTCATCTTTGCTGAACGGCAGTTTTTGGATGTATTCAGAACGATCCGGGCTCAGGGCGACTTCCGGGTTGACGTGAACATCACGCCATTCGGTATACATATCGGATACCGAGTTAAAGCCGCGGAAATCATCAAAGCCAACGTTCTGCGGCTGCGACTCTTTGTTTTCCCCCATATGCCATTTCCCGATGGCCTGAGTGACGTAGCCCTGATCGTGCAGCAACTGCGGCAGAGTGGTTAACCCTTGCAGACCGCCCGGTTGCCCGTACATTGGCGGCATCAGAATGCCGTGGTGGATGGAGTATTGTCCGGTAAGAATCGTGGCGCGGGTTGGGGAAGAACTCGGTTGAGAATACGCCGAAGTTAAAATCAGCCCCTGGCTGGCAACGGCGTCGATATCTGGTGTAGGGTTACCCACCGCCACGCCGCCGCCGTTAAAGCCAACATCCATCCAGCCCACATCATCCAGCAAGAAAACAACCACGTTCGGTTTCTTACCGGTTTTTTTCTCAAGTTCTGCCAGCTTCTGCTGGGTTTCTTTGTCTTGTGCAGGATGCTGCATCACCGGCATCATGTTGTCGGCAATAGTGGTCGCCGGTTTAACCAGATACTGGTTTGGGTGATCGTATCCGGCAAAGCCTTTGCGTGCGGTGGCGGTTGACGGGGTATCTGCTGCGCTGGCCATGAGTGGAAGAGCGGCGGCGACAGCCACAACAAGAAGTTTGGGTGAAAACGAAAATTCCATGCAAAATGCTCCGGTTTCATGTCGTCAAAATGATGACGTAATTAAGCATTGATAATTGAGATCCCTCTCCCTGACAGGATGATTGCATAAATAATAGTGATGAAAATAAATTATTTATTTATCCAGAAAATGAATTGGAAAATCAGGAGAGCGTTTTCAATCCTACCTCTGGCGCAGGTGATATGTAAGGCGGTGATGTTATATCGCGTTGATTATTGATGCTGTTTTTAGTTTTAACGGCAATTAATATATATGTTATTAATTGAATGACTTTTATTATTCATTATATATATGTGTAGAATCGTGCGCAGGAGAAATATTCACTCAGGAAGTTATTACTCAGGAAGCAAAGAGGATTACAGAATTATCTCATAACAAGTGTTAAGGGATGTTATTTCCCGGTTCTCTGTGGCATAATAAACGAGTAGATGCTCATTCCATCTCTTATGTTCGCCTTAGTGCCTCATAAACTCCGGAATGACGCAGAGCCGTTTACGGTGCTTATCGTCCACTGACAGATGTCGCTTATGCCTCATCAGACACCATGGACACAACGTTGAGTGAAGCACCCACTTGTTGTCATACAGACCTGTTTTAACGCCTGCTCCGTAATAAGAGCAGGCGTTTTTTTATGTATCAGAAAGGTCCCGGAGGTGCTTGCCTCCGGGTGAGAAAGAACTACTGTGGCGGGTTGTTCTGCAACGTTAACATCAAACCGTCGCGGCGCATCGCTGCAGCTTCTTCTGGTTTGTGCAGTCTGTCCAGCGCGTCGGCGAGCCATGCGTAATCGTAGGCGTCCGGACGTTGTTTCAGCGCCGCGCGGAAGGCGAGCGATGCTTCCTGCCATTCACCGTGCTTCATCAGTGACTGACCCAATGTGCTCCACAACAGCGGGCGATCACCGACGTTTTTGATTTGCTGGCGTAGCACTTTTTCCAGCTGTTCCGGGTTATTGGTTTTCAGACGCGGGATCGGCAGCAGCAGACGATCATCATACTGGCGTTTCAGGCCGTCGATGATAATTTGCTGAGCAGTATCATGATCGTCACATTCAATAAGATGTTCCGCCATTGCCACCTGTAACGCCACCTGATGACGCGTTTTCCGGCTTTGGTTTTTCCACCAGTTTCGCAAACCTTCGCTACCGTCATCGGCGCGCGCCTGATCCATCAGGCCAATCCATGCCTGTTGTTCCAGCATTGCACGATGTTCTTCATCACCAACATGGGCTTTCGCCATTGATGGGATGATATCCAGCAGCGAACTCCATGCACCTGTGCGGATATACGCCTGTTCCGCCAGACGTAATACTTCCGGATGGCGTGGCGTAACTTCCAGCAGCTTATCCACGCCGTGGCGTGCAGCATGGTTTTCATTACGGGCCAGTTGCAGACGTACACGGGTGATTTCTACCGGAATGGTGTCATTGCCGGCCAGCTCCGCTGCGCGTTCCAGATGTTGGTTGGCGCGTGCTTCATCACCACGTTGTTGCGCGGCTTCGGCAGCCAGTAGATAGTTCACCACCGGTTGTTCAGCGTGATCGGCATTTTTCGCCATCAGCTTTTCAACTTGCTGATAATCGCCTTCCGCCAGTTTCAGCAGCGCCTGTTCGGTCTGCTTACGGGCACGGCGACGCTTACGTCCGACAAACCACCCACGGGTGTGCGCGCCAGTGCGGAAGATCCGCCGCAATAGCCACTCAATGGCAAACAGCACTACCATCGCCAGAATCAAAATAATCGCCAGGCCCGTGACGCTGGTTTCGATATTGTAGTTGTCGGTCTGGATCAGCACATAACCCTGATGACCGGCAATCATCGGGCCAACCACGATCCCCGCAATCAGCAACACAAAGAGCAATAACACTTTTAGCATGGTTATTCTCCTTGCGGCGCGGCTGCCGGAGTATCAGCTTGCGGTGCAGGTGCAGGTGCAGGTGCAGGTGCAGGTGCAGGTGCAGGTTTAGCTTCCGTTGCCCCCGCTGCCGGTTGTGCCAACAGGTTACGCACGCGAGTCTGCATCAGTTTTTCCAGCATCGCCTGGCTTTGCAGGGTTTCCGGGAGATCCATCGAGATATTTTGCTGGCTTAACTGGTCCACCTCGTCGAGGAACGCTTTGGTGGTGGCATCATCAGTATCGTAGTAAGCACGTACCCAGGTGGAGACGTTCTCCAGCGCCTGGCGATAAGTCTCTTCCTGATGACGCGGTACGGCTTGTGCCGCGACCAGCAGGCGAGAGCGAATATTTTCGCGCAGATAGATATCCTGATTTGGCGCTAACAGCGGTACGGCGGTGTCATCACGACGGCGAATCGTAATGAAGTTGTCCATAAAGTTCTGCCAGCTTTTTTGTAGATTGATACGCCATTCGCTGATGGAACTGGAAAGCTCTTCACCGTCGGAATCCATCGGCGAACCATCGCTGTCATTATCGGCCAGACGCAGGTTATCTACCTGATTTGAAAGCTGATTAAGCTTAAGGATGATGCCGTCATAATCCACCTGCGATACCGCAGAAAGGCTGGCGATATCATCGGTAATTGCCCGACGAACGGTAATCAGACTCGGGTCATTCATATCCGCCAGGCTGGCGTCTGCACTTTTCAGCAACGCTGCAGCGGTCGTGACGTCCTGATCGCTCCACAGCTTCCGTCCGGCGAGTTTCACCAGAAAATCGGCCTGAGCCAGCAGCCAGGTTTTAGCATCGCTGCCGGAAATGGTGGCGACCTTTTGTTGGACTTCATCCAACTGTTTTGCCAGCGTTTCTTGCTGACGATTCGCCTGCTCAAGCTGTACAGCTTGTTGCTTGATAATGCCTTCCAGCTCGGCTTTTTGGCTCTCCTGGGCTTTTTGCAGTGCCGTAAGTTGGTTAGCCAGGGCATCGCTGGTGGCAGTCTGATTGACGGCCTGTTGTTTACCCCAGCCATACAAACCGACGCCCGCCGCCAGAGCAATAGCGATAGCCACCGCGCTGAGAATCAATGCGGTATTGTTCTTACTCTTTTTTTCTGTTGCGACAGGTTGTGACGTGGTGTCCACGGCCTCCCTGGTCTCTTCAACCACGGCGGAGGTTTTTTCTTGTTCCGTCATTATGGCTTCCTGTTATGAGAGTTATTGTAATGCCCGTAAAAGCGCATCGTTGTCAGCGTTATCGGCGACCTTAATGTCTTGCCAGCCCAGTTCCCGGGCGAGTTTCGCCAAACGCTCACTGACGACCAATAGTCGACAGTGTAGTAACCAGTGCTCACGATACCATTGTGGGATCAGCGACCAGAGTTGCTGCAACATTTCACCGCTGGTAACAACGACCGTCGTCACCTCGCGGGATTGCCAGCGCATCGCTTCTTCTGCACCATCGTAATGGATT
The DNA here is from genome assembly GCF_046764225.1 of Escherichia sp. F1. Taxonomy (NCBI): domain Bacteria; kingdom Pseudomonadati; phylum Pseudomonadota; class Gammaproteobacteria; order Enterobacterales; family Enterobacteriaceae; genus Escherichia; species Escherichia sp. F1. The sequence continues at coordinate 4,865,693 of NZ_CP177202.1, read as the reverse complement.
GCGCATCGTTGATAACATTCACAAAAAGTGACCTCAGCACCGCGCGCCGTCAGGGTATCCCCAATTAGCTCACGACCGCCATTGCCACGTAATATCAGCGCACGTTTGCCCGCAATATTTTGTAATTCAGGTAATTGTAGCAAGACTTCGCTGATTTCCCGATCCTGCGGGTAGAGAATCTTCTGTCCGCTTACGGTATGTAGTGCCAGTGCGGTGGTGCGTCCAATGGCGAAATAATCAGGTAGTCGGGGCCATTTACGATCTTGCTGATGCAGCTGTGATTGGGCAAAAGCAACCGCGTGTTGCGAGAGGGCAAACAACAGATCCCTCTCCCCCAGCGCTGCCAGTTGATCAGCAAGTTGCGGTAATTGTCGACCCGGAGAAAACTCAATCAGCGGAAAATGCCAGGCCACCTGCCCCAGTGTGCGCAGACGGCTCACTAACTCTTCTCCAGCGGGAGACGGGCGGGTGACCAGGATACTCATGCCGGGGCGTCTCCGTTATAGACTTCAGCAAGGATCTCGCGCGCGCCGTTATTCAGTAGCTCTTCTGCCAGCGAAATCCCCATTTGTTCGGCATCTTGCGGCGCACCGCGGCGTTCACCGCGAATAATCTGCGAACCGTCCGGCGCGCCGACCAGCGCACGCAGCCAGATTTCGCCATCAATAAGCTCGGCGTAGCTACCAATTGGCACCTGACATCCGCCTTCGAGACGGGTATTCATGGCGCGTTCTGCGGTAACGCGTAGTGCAGTTTCGTGGTGATTCAGCGCGGCAAGCAGCTCGCGAGTGCGTGTATCATCAAGGCGGCATTCAATACCGACCGCACCTTGTCCTACCGCCGGAAGAGAAATCTCGGGTGGTAACGCGGCGCGAATACGTGACTCCAGACCTAAACGTTTTAGTCCGGCTACGGCAAGAATGATGGCATCGTATTCGCCGTTATCCAGTTTGCTCAGGCGAGTGCCGACGTTGCCGCGCAGGGAGCGGATAATCAGATCCGGGCGGCGTTCAGCCAGTTGGCACTGGCGACGTAAACTGGACGTCCCGACGATACTGCCTGCCGGTAACGCATCCAGACTGTCATAGTTATTGGACACAAAGGCATCGCGAGGATCTTCACGCTCACAAATAGTGACCAGTCCCAGACCTTGCGGGAATTCAACCGGCACATCTTTCATTGAATGTACGGCGATATCGGCGCGATTTTCGAGGAGCGCGACTTCCAGCTCTTTTACAAATAAGCCTTTTCCGCCTACTTTCGCCAGCGGCGTATCAAGAATCACATCGCCGCGCGTCACCATCGGTACCAGTTCAACGACCAGGCCCGGATGGCTCGCCATCAACTTGTCTTTGACATAGTGTGCCTGCCAGAGTGCAAGTGGGCTTTGGCGTGTGGCAATTCTTAAAACATTGTCTAACATGCTTGTTACCGTCATTATCATCCGTGGTCCATCCTAACATCCTTGCCAGAGCGATGTCAGTGTTGTGGTGAAACGTAGACGCCTGCGCAAACCGTAAAATGAGGTCTGGCAGTGGATCCTGACAGGCGTTTCACGCCGTCGTAATAAGGAATTTACAGAGAATAAACGGTGCTACACTTGTATGTAGCGCATCTTTCTTTACGGTCAATCAGCAAGGTGTTAAATTGATCACGTTTTAGACCATTTTTTCGTCGTGAAACTAAAAAAACCAGGCGCGAAAAGTGGTAACGGTTACCTTTGACATACGAAATATCCCGAATGCCGCGTGTTACCGTTGATGTTGGCGGAATCACAGTCATGACGGGTAGCAAATCAGGCGATACGTCTTGTACCTCTATATTGAGACTCTGAAACAGAGACTGGATGCCATAAATCAATTGCGTGTGGATCGCGCGCTTGCTGCTATGGGGCCTGCATTCCAACAGGTCTACAGTCTACTGCCGACATTGTTGCACTATCACCATCCGCTAATGCCGGGTTACCTTGATGGTAACGTTCCCAAAGGCATTTGCCTTTACACGCCTGATGAAACTCAACGCCACTACCTGAACGAGCTTGAACTGTATCGTGGAATGTCAGTACAGGATCCGCCGAAAGGTGAGCTTCCAATTACTGGTGTATACACCATGGGCAGCACCTCGTCCGTAGGGCAAAGTTGTTCCTCTGACCTGGATATCTGGGTCTGTCATCAATCCTGGCTTGATAGCGAAGAGCGCCAGTTACTACAACGTAAATGCAGCCTGCTGGAAAGCTGGGCCGCCTCGCTGGGCGTGGAAGTTAGCTTCTTCCTGATTGATGAAAATCGCTTCCGTCATAATGAAAGCGGCAGCCTGGGGGGCGAAGATTGTGGCTCCACCCAGCATATACTGCTGCTTGACGAATTTTACCGTACCGCCGTGCGTCTCGCTGGTAAGCGTATTCTGTGGAATATGGTGCCGTGCGACGAAGAAGAGCATTACGACGACTATGTGATGACGCTTTACGCGCAGGGCGTGCTGACGCCAAATGAATGGCTGGATCTCGGTGGCTTAAGCTCGCTTTCTGCTGAAGAGTACTTTGGTGCCAGCCTTTGGCAGCTCTACAAGAGTATCGATTCCCCATACAAAGCGGTGCTGAAAACACTGCTGCTGGAAGCCTATTCCTGGGAATACCCGAACCCTCGTCTGCTGGCGAAAGATATCAAACAGCGTTTGCACGACGGCGAGATTGTGTCGTTTGGCCTCGATCCTTACTGCATGATGCTGGAGCGTGTTACTGAATACCTGACGGCGATTGAAGATTTCACCCGTCTGGATTTAGTACGCCGCTGCTTCTATTTAAAAGTGTGCGAAAAACTCAGCCGTGAACGCGCCTGCGTAGGCTGGCGTCGTGAAGTGCTAACCCAGTTAGTGAAAGAGTGGGAATGGGACGATGCTCGTCTGGCAATGCTCGATAACCGCGCTAACTGGAAGATTGATCAGGTACGTGAGGCGCACAACGAGTTGCTCGACGCGATGATGCAGAGCTACCGTAATCTGATTCGCTTTGCGCGCCGCAATAACCTTAGCGTCTCCGCCAGTCCGCAGGATATCGGCGTGCTGACGCGTAAGCTGTATGCCGCGTTTGAAGCATTGCCGGGTAAAGTGACGCTGGTAAACCCGCAGATTTCACCCGATCTCTCGGAACCGAATCTGACCTTTATTTATGTGCCGCCGGGCCGGGCTAACCGTTCAGGTTGGTATCTGTATAACCGCGCGCCAAATATTGAGTCGATCATCAGCCATCAGCCGCTGGAATATAACCGTTACCTGAATAAACTGGTGGCGTGGGCATGGTTTAACGGCCTGCTGACCTCGCGCACCCGTTTGTATATTAAAGGTAACGGCATTGTCGATTTGCCTAAGTTGCAGGAGATGGTCGCCGACGTGTCGCACCATTTCCCGCTGCGCTTACCTGCACCGACACCGAAGGCGCTCTACAGCCCGTGTGAAATTCGCCATCTGGCGATTATCGTTAACCTGGAATATGACCCGACAGCTGCGTTCCGCAATCAGGTGGTGCATTTTGATTTCCGTAAGCTGGACGTCTTCAGCTTTGGCGAGAATCAAAATTGCCTGGTAGGTAGCGTGGACCTGCTGTACCGCAACTCGTGGAACGAAGTGCGTACGTTGCACTTCAACGGCGAGCAGTCGATGATCGAAGCCCTGAAAACCATTCTCGGTAAAATGCATCAGGACGCCGCACCGCCAGATAGCGTGGAAGTCTTCTGCTACAGCCAGCATCTGCGCGGATTAATCCGTACTCGCGTGCAGCAACTGGTTTCTGAGTGCATTGAACTGCGTCTTTCCAGCACCCGCCAGGAAACCGGGCGCTTCAAGGCGCTGCGCGTTTCTGGTCAAACCTGGGGCTTATTCTTCGAGCGCCTGAATGTATCGGTACAGAAACTAGAAAATGCCATCGAGTTTTATGGCGCTATTTCGCATAACAAACTGCACGGCCTGTCAGTGCAGGTTGAAACCAATCACGTCAAATTACCGGCGGTGGTGGACGGCTTTGCCAGCGAAGGGATCATCCAGTTCTTCTTCGAAGAAACGCAAGACGAGAATGGCTTTAATATCTACATTCTCGACGAAAGCAACCGGGTTGAGGTGTATCACCACTGCGAAGGCAGCAAAGAGGAGCTGGTGCGTGACGTCAGTCGCTTCTACTCGTCATCGCACGACCGTTTTACCTACGGCTCAAGCTTCATCAACTTCAACCTGCCGCAGTTCTATCAGATTGTGAAGGTTGATGGTCGTGAACAGGTGATTCCGTTCCGCACCAAATCGATTGGCAACATGCCGCCTGCCAATCAGGATCACGACACGCCGCTATTACAGCAGTATTTTTCGTGATGAGCGTGCCGGAAAGCGAGGCTTATCCGGCATGCAATCTTAGCGGAAACTGACTGTTTCACCCGCTTGCTGCGTTGCCGCCTGTTCCAGCAAATCCCAGAAGGTTTCGCCGCTACGATCGCAAATCCACTCATCGCCTTTCAGATCAAAATGGTAGCCGCCCTGTTTGGTTGCCAGCCATACCTGGTGCAGCGGTTCCTGGCGGTTGATAATGATTTTGCTGCCGTTCTCAAAGGTAATGGTTAGTACACCGCCGTTGATTTCACAGTCGATATCGCTGTCGCCATCCCAGTCGTCCAGACGCTCTTCAATGGTCAGCCACAGTTGATCAGCCAGGCGATGAAATTCACTGTCGTTCATTGTTGTATCCTGTTTTTAAGTGATGGCGGCAGTATAGCGGCATGGGGTCAGGGCTTCAAAGTTTGCACCTCTGCGGCTGCGTTCCGGCATGATTCATCTGTCAACGGAATAATAATGTCTCTATATAGCGAAAGATTAGTCTTTTCATAAGGGCGCAAATACACCACGCCTTTTCCCTGTTTCTGGTAAATATTATGTTCAGGCGCGGAAAGCCGACATCCCCATGCCGATGATAAGAACAATGAACAAGACAACACACAAACCACATTGCGATAGTGCATAAAGCCATCCTGGCGCGAGGTGCCGATCACGAAACTACCAGCAAAACATAAATCCCCACGTGTAAGCGTTATACTCGCAGCATTTCCTCACTTTTCAGACTTCATAAAGAGTCGCTAAACGCTTGCTTTTACGCCTTCTCCTGCGATGATAGAAAGCAGAAAGCGATGAACTTTACAGGCAATCCATAATGAAAAACGTGTTTAAGGCACTCACTGTATTACTTACTCTCTTCAGCCTGACGGGCTGCGGTCTGAAAGGTCCGCTCTATTTCCCGCCTGCAGATAAAAACGCACCGCCGCCGACCAAACCGGTAGAGACGCAAACGCAATCCACGGTGCCGGATAAAAACGACCGCGCCACTGGCGATGGTCCATCCCAGGTGAATTACTAAAAGTCAGTTTCTGTACCCGCGTGATTGGAGTAAATGATGCAGTTCTCGAAAATGCATGGCCTTGGCAACGATTTTATGGTCGTCGACGCGGTAACGCAGAATGTCTTTTTTTCACCGGAGCTGATTCGTCGCCTGGCGGATCGGCACCTGGGGGTAGGGTTTGACCAGCTGCTGGTGGTTGAGCCGCCGTATGATCCTGAACTGGATTTTCACTATCGCATTTTCAATGCTGATGGCAGTGAAGTGGCGCAGTGCGGCAACGGCGCGCGCTGCTTTGCCCGTTTTGTGCGTCTGAAAGGGCTGACCAATAAGCGCGATATCCGCGTCAGCACCGCCAACGGGCGGATGGTTCTGACCGTCACCGATGATGATCTGGTTCGCGTAAACATGGGCGAGCCCAACTTCGAACCTTCCGCTGTGCCGTTTCGCGCTAACAAAGCGGAAAAGACCTATATTATGCGCGCCGCCGAGCAGACAATCTTATGTGGCGTGGTGTCGATGGGAAATCCGCACTGCGTGATTCAGGTCGATGATGTCGATACTGCGGCGGTAGAAACGCTTGGTCCTGTTCTGGAAAGCCATGAGCGTTTTCCGGAGCGCGCCAATATCGGTTTTATGCAAGTGGTTAAGCGCGAGCATATTCGTTTACGCGTTTATGAGCGTGGGGCAGGAGAAACCCAGGCCTGCGGCAGCGGCGCATGTGCGGCGGTGGCGGTAGGGATCCAGCAAGGTTTGCTGGCCGAAGAAGTACGCGTGGAACTCCCCGGCGGTCGTCTTGATATCGCCTGGAAAGGTCCGGGTCACCCGTTATATATGACTGGCCCGGCGGTACATGTCTACGACGGATTTATTCATCTATGAAGCAACCAGGGGAAGAACTGCAGGAAACACTCACGGAGCTTGATGACCGGGCGGTTGTCGATTATCTGATTAAAAATCCTGAGTTTTTTATCCGCAATGCGCGCGCAGTTGAAGCGATACGTGTGCCGCATCCGGTACGCGGCACCGTTTCGTTGGTCGAATGGCACATGGCCCGTGCACGTAATCATATTCATGTTCTGGAAGAGAACATGGCGTTGTTGATGGAACAGGCTATCGCCAACGAAGGGCTGTTTTATCGCTTACTCTACTTGCAGCGCAGTCTCACCGCCGCCAGCAGTCTCGATGATATGCTGATGCGCTTTCACCGCTGGGCGCGCGATCTCGGCCTGGCAGGTGCGAGTCTGCGCCTGTTTCCAGATCGCTGGCGCTTAGGTGCGCCGTCGAACCACACTCATCTGGCATTAAGCCGTCAGTCTTTCGAACCGCTGCGTATTCAGCGTCTGGGGCAGGAACAGCACTATCTGGGGCCGCTTAACGGACCGGAGCTTCTGGTGGTGCTACCGGAAGCGAAAGCGGTGGGATCGGTGGCGATGTCGATGCTGGGAAGCGATGCTGATTTGGGTGTTGTGCTGTTTACCAGTCGCGATGCCAGTCACTATCAACAAGGGCAGGGAACGCAGTTACTTCATGAAATTGCGCTGATGTTGCCGGAGCTTCTGGAGCGTTGGATTGAACGCGTATGACCGATTTACACACCGATGTAGAACGCTACCTACGTTATCTGAGCGTGGAGCGCCAGCTAAGCCCGATAACCCTGCTTAACTACCAGCGTCAGCTTGAGGCGATCATCAATTTTGCCAGCGAAAACGGTCTGCAAAGCTGGCAGCAATGTGATGTGACGATGGTGCGCAATTTCGCTGTACGCAGTCGCCGTAAAGGGCTGGGAGCTGCAAGTCTGGCGTTACGGCTTTCTGCGCTACGTAGCTTTTTTGACTGGCTGGTCAGCCAGAACGAGCTCAAAGCCAACCCGGCGAAAGGTGTTTCGGCACCGAAAGCGCCGCGTCATCTGCCGAAAAACATCGACGTCGATGATATGAATCGGCTGCTGGATATTGATATCAACGATCCCCTCGCCGTGCGCGATCGGGCAATGCTGGAAGTGATGTACGGCGCGGGTCTGCGTCTTTCCGAACTGGTGGGGCTCGATATCAAACACCTCGACCTGGAGTCCGGCGAAGTGTGGGTGATGGGAAAAGGCAGCAAAGAGCGCCGCCTGCCGATTGGTCGCAACGCTGTGGCGTGGATTGAGCACTGGCTTGATTTGCGCGACCTGTTTGGTAGCGAAGACGACGCGCTTTTTCTGTCGAAACTGGGCAAGCGTATCTCCGCGCGTAATGTGCAGAAACGCTTTGCCGAATGGGGCATAAAACAAGGGCTGAATAATCACGTTCACCCGCATAAATTACGTCACTCGTTCGCTACGCATATGCTGGAGTCGAGCGGCGATCTTCGTGGTGTGCAGGAGCTGCTGGGTCATGCCAACCTCTCCACCACGCAAATCTATACTCATCTTGATTTTCAACACCTTGCCTCGGTGTACGATGCGGCGCATCCACGCGCCAAACGGGGGAAATAATGCGTTTTTACCGGCCTTTGGGGCGCATCTCGGCGCTCACCTTTGACCTGGATGATACCCTTTACGATAACCGTCCGGTGATTTTGCGCACCGAGCGAGAGGCGCTTACCTTTGTGCAAAATTATCATCCGGCGCTGCGCAGCTTCCAGAATGAAGATCTGCAACGCCTGCGCCAGGCGGTACGGGAAGCGGAACCCGAGATTTATCACGACGTGACGCGCTGGCGTTTTCGTTCGATTGAACAAGCCATGCTCGACGCCGGGCTGAGTGCCGAAGAAGCCAGTGCAGGCGCACACGCAGCAATGATCAACTTTGCCAAATGGCGCAGCCGAATCGATGTCCCTCAGCAAACCCACGACACCTTAAAGCAGCTGGCGAAGAAATGGCCGCTGGTGGCGATCACCAACGGTAACGCCCAGCCGGAACTGTTTGGTTTGGGGGATTATTTTGAGTTTGTACTGCGTGCTGGCCCGCACGGGCGCTCAAAACCGTTCAGCGATATGTACTTTCTGGCGGCGGAAAAACTCAACGTGCCGATCGGCGAGATCTTACATGTTGGGGACGATCTCACCACTGACGTGGGTGGGGCAATTCGCAGCGGAATGCAGGCCTGTTGGATCAGACCGGAAAATGGCGATCTGATGCAAACCTGGGACAGCCGTTTACTCCCGCATCTGGAAATTTCCCGGTTGGCATCTCTGACCTCGCTGATATAATCAGCAAATCTGTATATATACCCAGCTTTTTGGCGGAGGGCGTTGCGCTTCTCCGCCCAACCTATTTTTACGCGGCGGTGCCAATGGACGTTTCTTACCTGCTCGACAGCCTTAATGACAAACAGCGCGAAGCGGTGGCCGCGCCACGCAGCAACCTTCTGGTGCTGGCGGGCGCGGGCAGTGGTAAGACGCGCGTACTGGTGCATCGTATCGCCTGGCTGATGAGCGTGGAAAACTGCTCGCCATATTCGATTATGGCGGTAACGTTTACCAACAAAGCGGCGGCGGAGATGCGTCATCGTATCGGGCAGCTGATGGGCACCAGCCAGGGCGGCATGTGGGTCGGCACCTTCCACGGGCTGGCGCACCGTCTGCTGCGTGCGCACCATATGGACGCCAATCTGCCGCAGGATTTTCAGATCCTCGACAGCGAGGACCAGCTACGCCTGCTCAAACGCCTAATCAAGGCGATGAACCTCGACGAGAAGCAGTGGCCGCCGCGCCAGGCAATGTGGTACATCAACAGCCAGAAAGATGAAGGCCTGCGTCCACATCATATTCAAAGCTACGGTAATCCGGTGGAGCAGACCTGGCAGAAGGTGTATCAGGCGTATCAGGAAGCGTGTGACCGCGCGGGCCTGGTGGACTTCGCCGAGCTGCTGCTACGTGCTCACGAGTTGTGGCTTAACAAGCCGCATATCCTTCAGCACTATCGCGAACGGTTTACCAATATCCTGGTGGACGAATTCCAGGATACCAACAACATTCAGTATGCGTGGATCCGCCTGCTAGCGGGCGATACCGGCAAAGTGATGATCGTTGGCGATGACGATCAGTCAATCTACGGCTGGCGTGGAGCGCAGGTGGAGAATATTCAGCGTTTCCTCAATGATTTCCCCGGTGCTGAAACTATCCGTCTGGAGCAGAACTACCGCTCTACCAGCAATATTCTGAGCGCCGCGAACGCCCTGATTGAAAACAACAACGGGCGTTTGGGTAAAAAACTGTGGACCGATGGCGCGGATGGTGAGCCTATTTCCCTCTATTGCGCTTTTAACGAACTCGATGAAGCGCGTTTTGTGGTTAACCGTATCAAAACCTGGCAGGACAACGGCGGGGCGCTTGCCGAGTGCGCCATTCTCTACCGCAGCAACGCCCAGTCGCGTGTGCTGGAAGAAGCACTGTTACAGGCAAGTATGCCGTACCGTATTTACGGCGGGATGCGATTCTTCGAACGCCAGGAAATCAAAGATGCGCTCTCGTATCTGCGCCTGATTGCCAACCGTAATGACGACGCGGCCTTTGAGCGCGTGGTGAATACACCAACGCGGGGTATTGGTGACCGGACGCTGGACGTGGTACGTCAGACATCGCGCGATCGCCAGTTAACACTCTGGCAGGCATGTCGTGAACTGTTGCAGGAAAAAGCCCTCGCCGGACGTGCTGCCAGTGCCTTACAGCGGTTTATGGAACTGATCGACGCCTTAGCGCAGGAAACTGCCGATATGCCGCTGCATGTACAGACTGACCGGGTAATTAAAGACTCCGGCCTGCGCACAATGTACGAGCAGGAGAAAGGCGAAAAAGGCCAGACGCGTATCGAAAACTTAGAGGAACTGGTGACGGCGACGCGCCAGTTCAGCTACAACGAAGAAGACGAAGATTTAATGCCGCTGCAGGCGTTCCTCTCCCATGCGGCACTGGAAGCGGGCGAGGGGCAGGCGGATACCTGGCAGGATGCGGTGCAGTTGATGACGCTACACTCGGCGAAAGGTCTGGAGTTCCCGCAGGTGTTTATCGTCGGTATGGAAGAGGGCATGTTCCCAAGCCAGATGTCGCTGGATGAAGGTGGGCGTCTGGAAGAAGAACGCCGTCTGGCCTACGTTGGCGTAACCCGCGCGATGCAGAAACTGACGCTGACCTACGCGGAAACCCGCCGTCTGTATGGCAAAGAAGTTTACCATCGCCCGTCGCGCTTTATCGGCGAGCTGCCGGAAGAGTGTGTGGAAGAGGTGCGCCTGCGCGCCACGGTAAGCCGCCCGGTCAGCCATCAACGGATGGGTACGCCGATGGTCGAGAACGACAGCGGCTACAAGCTCGGCCAGCGCGTACGCCACGCTAAGTTTGGTGAAGGCACCATTGTCAATATGGAAGGCAGCGGTGAGCATAGCCGTTTGCAGGTGGCGTTCCAGGGCCAGGGTATTAAATGGCTGGTGGCGGCTTATGCCCGGTTGGAGACGGTGTGACGTTGCGGGATGCGGTGCGCCACACCGCATTCCGCATCAGCACCTTACTTAGCGCACTTCTTCACATCAATATTCCAGTCAGCACCAGACGCAACCTGATGTTTCTGCGCAAAATTATCCATATTCAGCGCCACGGAAACATTCAATAAGCTGTTCAGATACACCATCGGCTGGCCTTCCGGCACATCGCCGAAGCTTGCGACATACGGTATTTTCCCTGCGTATTTTTGCTGGGAACCTTCGGAAATGGTCACACACAACGTGTCATTGAGTTTGATTCCTGCCTGATTCAGCAACTCGTCGCTGATATTGCTCCAGACGTTGCCGTACTGAATATCGAGAATCGGGATATTGCCCTTCACTTCACCTTTTGTTGCTTTTGCTTTCTGATAAGAAAGTTCGACAACTTTTGCAGGAAGCTCTGGCCCCACCTGTTCGAACGTGATCGCTCCGGAAGCCAGACGCGCACCGGTGTAGGCATATACATCGCGACCATGGAAGGTATATGACTTTTCAGAACCTTTCAGGCGGTTAGCTTTTTCGTCGATTTCCCGGACGCTATCAATACCCAGAGTTTGTGCCACCAAAGTGAGCGTACCGTTATCTGGTGAAACGAAGTATTGACCGTTTTTGGTTTTCAGCACTACCGATTTACGGTCAGTGCCTACGCCCGGATCGACCACGCTAACAAACACCGAACCTTGCGGCCAGTAACTGGCAGTCTGATACAGGCGATAAGCGCCTTCCCAGATGTTATACGGTGGAATTTCGTGTGTTAAATCAAAGATTTTAAGATTATGGTCAACGCCGAATGCGACCCCTTTCATCGCCGAGACGGCACCATCTTTCAGGCTAAAATCAGTTTGTAAAATCAAAGCGTTATCCGCATAGGCGGATGATGATCCCAGACACGTTAATAAAAATAACGTTGCGAGCGTTTTTTTCATTTTTGTTTCCCTTCATTTATCTGATGATTTTCCAGCTGTGTAGCCAGTCCCAGTTTGTCTGGCCTCCTCGAGTGTACAATGCTTAACCTTTCCGCTCGACGGAAATCATGGTAACAAAAGGATAGCGTTGCAACGGGATTGCCCCGCCTTTCATATACATATGTGAAATTGTGCCATCAAGATAAAGCAGCTGCTCAACGTTCAGTTTCGCTTTGGCATAGCAGGCAAAATCATAAAAATTTGTCGCCTGCTGGCTCAACAAAAACACGGCGTTCCCTTGTTTATTAATCCCTACACCGTTACGAATTTTACGCGAGGCAACATTCGGGTGAATGCGTGGATTAATTACGCCGTTTTCTAATAACATTGGCCCTGACTGCACCGCAAACTGAATCTCTTTACTGGTTTTAAAGGCATCCAGACGAACGATGCCGACTTTATCTCCCGCGACATAAAACACGCCGCCAGGACGAATAAAGAAATTTCCTTCACCTGAAGCGAGATTTAACGCCACCTTCTGCTGACCGTTTTCGATGTACAAACCGAGCGGCGCATAGCTTTCATCATAGATGCCGCCGTTCATCGCCATCTGCACCTGACCCTGACTATTAATATCCGCCAGCAGAGCATGTAACGTTCCCCACGCTTCGCCATTGGCTTTTTGCCAGTACATTTTCACCCGCTCTGTTTGAGGATTAACGGTATACGCCTGTACGGTCAGCGTCGGATCTGAGAGTGCGCAATCATCAGCGGCAACAGCAAACAAGGGAAGTAAGGTGAGGGCGAGAAAAATCCGTTTGAGATTCAAGGTGATCATTCCTTTACCAATGAGTAGCCGATGCGCCATTATAGGTCCTGGATGTGGGATTTTTTTATCCTGTTAGCGACCTTGACGAGTACCAAAAAGCGCGAAGTTCAACTATTGTTCTGTGGTGTTCTGTTGCGTGTTGACGGCAAAATTTTGCTGGCGTAACATGCGCGCACGATCACTCTAAGAGGACATTCGCCTTGGACACACCCAGTAGATACTGGCTCACTATCCTGTCATCCAGGATCAACTCCTAAGGCTATCCCTTTTTGCTGATAGCCTTAGCGGTTGTCAGCGACCTCAATTTTTCCCGTCGCGCTGAGTCAGGCTGTTTAATGGTCTGAAACCCAATTTGTTTCTGTGTGCCCACCGAACTGTCCGATATTTTAAGCATTGGGAGTCCCGGTCATGCTGAGCGCATTTCAACTGGAAAATAACCGACTGACCCGGCTGGAAGTCGAAGAGTCACAACCCCTTGTAAATGCAGTATGGATTGATCTTGTCGAACCGGACGACGACGAGCGACTGCGCGTACAATCTGAACTTGGCCAGAGCCTGGCAACCCGCCCGGAACTGGAAGACATCGAAGCATCGGCACGTTTCTTTGAAGACGATGACGGCCTGCATATTCACTCCTTCTTCTTCTTTGAAGATGCGGAAGATCACGCCGGTAACTCCACTGTGGCATTTACCATCCGTGATGGTCGTCTGTTTACTCTGCGTGAGCGTGAACTGCCTGCATTCCGTCTGTATCGTATGCGTGCCCGTAGCCAGTCGATGGTAGACGGTAATGCCTACGAGCTGCTGCTGGATCTGTTCGAAACCAAAATCGAACAGTTGGCAGATGAAATTGAAAATATCTACAGCGACCTGGAGCAGTTGAGCCGGGTAATTATGGAAGGGCATCAGGGCGATGAGTACGACGAGGCGCTCTCCACGCTGGCGGAACTGGAAGATATCGGCTGGAAAGTTCGCCTGTGTCTGATGGATACCCAGCGTGCGCTCAACTTCCTGGTGCGTAAGGCGCGTTTACCGGGCGGGCAACTAGAGCAGGCGCGTGAAATCCTGCGAGATATCGAATCCCTGCTGCCGCATAACGAATCTCTGTTCCAGAAGGTGAACTTCCTGATGCAGGCGGCGATGGGCTTTATCAACATCGAGCAGAACCGCATCATCAAAATCTTCTCGGTGGTATCCGTCGTGTTCCTGCCGCCAACGCTGGTTGCTTCCAGCTACGGGATGAACTTTGAGTTTATGCCGGAACTGAAGTGGAGTTTCGGCTACCCTGGCGCGATTATCTTTATGATCCTCGCGGGCCTGGCACCGTATCTGTACTTTAAGCGGAAGAACTGGTTGTAAAAAGAAGGCGGTGGCTTAGCCTGGCTAAGCCACCTGTTATTCAAAGGCTCCAGGTATTTAACCCTTTTACCTCTTTCTCATAAAACCATTTGTTCGTGTTAACAGCAACATAGGCTGCTACGGCAATTCCCAGAATGTTAACGCCAATTAGTGCACCAACAAATAGAGATAGAATGCCAAGTAATAGAACTATAATTGCTTTTTTCCATAATCCCAGAACAAATAAATAGATCCAGGAGCAGAAGAAAGCAATGAAATTCATTTGAATAGTTAATCGTTGTCTTACTTTTAATGTTTTAAATGCTGCTTTATATTCTGGTGTTGCCCCCCAGAATCCAGGAAAGCCATGTTGATCATAAAAATTAAATCGGTATTTCCATTTTTCACTTAATGAACCATCGTTCATATATTCCTTACTCATAAATACTCCATAACTATTGTTTTGATGAATCAGTAGGTGCAAGCATTAGCATACTGAAAGTGGAAAAATAACAAATCAAAAAAATCATCGAACCATTGCCTGAACAATCAAAATGTTCGGCTATCATTGTGATGATAGAGATGATATATACTGCTAATGTACCAAAAACATAAGTTTTTATATATATGAAACCACTATCACGGAGTCGTTGGCAATTCATGTTGATGACGAGATAATGGAGTGCGATGGTAGAGACAATAACAAGAAAACCTGCGTCCCCATCGTTAAAAAAGATAATAAGAAAGGCAAAAATGAAATTTATTAAAATAAATGAAAATATATAACGACGTCTGGAAATCTTACCGTTAGATGTTGGGATAAATATACGCAACATAAATTTTACATCCTTGTGTGAGTCTCCTGTCAGCATGGCAATATGCCCACTCTCATGCAAGAGTCGGCATATTTTTTCAGAATATATTTATTTTTTATTTGGACGTTCTACGCTGCGTATAAATCGCATCCATCACAAAAATTGCCAGCGCCACCCAAATAAAGGCGAAGGTCACCATCTTATCGGCACCCGGTTTTTCACCATAAAACGTCACAGCCAGCAGGAACATCAGCGTCGGGCCAATGTACTGAAAAAAGCCTAACGTTGAGAGACGCAGGCGTGTCGCAGCCGCAGTAAAACACAACAGCGGTACGGTAGTGACAATACCGGCGGCGATCAGCAGTAAATTCAGCGACATCGGGTTTTGCCCCATATGGCTGGTTGCGCTGTCGGCAATAGCAAACAGGTAAATCGCCGCCACGGGCAGCAACCACATAGTTTCGATTAACATGCCGGTTTGCGCTTCAACAGCAATCTTCTTGCGTACCAGGCCGTAGAAGGCAAAACTAAACGCCAGCCCCAGCGCGATAATCGGCAGTGAACCAAAAGTCCACAACTGAACCAACACGCCACATATCGCCAGAATCACCGCCAGCCATTGCATCCGGCGGAATCGCTCGCCGAGGAAAATCATCCCCAGCACAATGTTCACCAGCGGGTTAATAAAGTAACCAAGGCTCGCTTCCAGCATATGGTGATTGTTCACCGCCCAGATAAACAGTAGCCAGTTGCCACCAATCAGCACGGCAGAGACTGCCAGCATAAAAATTTTCTGTGGCGTCTGAATCAGCGTTTTTAAATAGGACCACTGGCGGCAAATGCTCATCAGCACCACCATAAAGAAAAACGACCAGATCACGCGATGCGTCAGGATCTCATCGGCGGGCACGTAGTAAATCAGCTTGAAGTACGCTGGCGCAATACCCCAAATAAAATAAGCGGCAAGAGCGAGTAATACGCCCTGCCGCGTTTGTTTTGCATCCATCGGGAATACTCATTTTTAATTGGTAACAGCAGTTTACCTGCTTTTACGTTATCAACCTACCATATAGGTGGCTGTAGCACTGGCAATATAAAGCTGTTCTTCATTGTGTAATTCAACGCGGGCGACGGCGACTTTATTGCCTGCACGTAACAGGCTACTGGTAGCAGTAAAACGCTCGCCTCTGCCTGGGCGCAGATAATCGACGCGAAGATCAATGGTCCCCATCCGCGATAGCCGCTGGCGTAGTTCATCTTCACTGATGGTTTCGTGGCGGGTTAAGGTACTTCCCACGCACACCAGACCTGCGGCGACATCCAGCGCCGACGCAATGACCCCGCCGTGCAAAATGCTTTGCGCCCAGTTACCCACCATCATTGGCTGATTTTTAAAGGCCAGCTGTGCGAACTCTTTTTCGTAACGCTCCAGTTCCATCCCCAATGCGCGGTTAAATGGCATGTGATAAACAAACATCTCACCCACTAATTTCAGGGCTTGTTCAGCGGTCAGTACGGCAGACATATCATCCTTACACTTCATTAGTTAATGAAATGTTGATTTTATGCTTCTTTGTTGTTGGTTTCTACTTTAGGAAGGGATAACTAACGGCTATGGAGTTAAGTATGTAAAATAGCCCGCAGAAAAATATTCACCTTATCAATAATTCGTTACGGAGAACACGAGCGATGCGGACTCTGCAGGGCTGGTTGTTGCCGGTGTTTATGTTGCCTATGGCAGTATATGCACAAGAGGCAACGGTGAAAGAGGTGCATGACGCGCCAGCGGTGCGTGGCAGTATTATCGCCAATATGCTGCAGGAGCATGACAATCCGTTCACCCTTTATCCTTATGACACCAACTACATCATCTATACCCAAACCAGCGATCTGAATAAAGAAGCGATTGCCAGTTACGACTGGGCGGAAAATGCGCGTAAGGATGAAGTAAAGTTTCAGTTGAGCCTGGCGTTTCCGCTGTGGCGTGGGATTTTAGGCCCGAACTCGGTGTTGGGTGCGTCTTATACGCAAAAATCCTGGTGGCAACTGTCCAATAGCGAAGAGTCTTCACCGTTTCGTGAAACCAACTACGAACCGCAATTGTTTCTCGGTTTTGCCACCGATTACCGTTTTGCAGGTTGGACGCTGCGCGATGTGGAGATGGGGTATAACCACGACTCTAACGGGCGTTCAGACCCGACCTCCCGCAGCTGGAACCGCCTTTATACTCGCCTGATGGCAGAAAACGGTAACTGGCTGGTAGAAGTGAAGCCGTGGTATGTGGTGGGTAATACTGACGATAACCCGGATATCACCAAATATATGGGTTACTACCAGCTTAAAATCGGTTATCACCTCGGTGATGCGGTATTGAGTGCGAAAGGACAGTACAACTGGAACACGGGCTACGGCGGCGCGGAGTTAGGCTTAAGTTACCCGATCACCAAACATGTGCGCCTTTATACTCAGGTTTACAGCGGCTATGGCGAATCGCTCATCGACTATAACTTCAACCAGACCCGCGTTGGTGTAGGGGTTATGCTAAACGACTTGTTTTGATGAACGGTTGAGTGGTTGGCAAATCTGGAATCCAGTATCCAGGATTACCCTCTCAGAGACTAAAAGCATTGCAGTTTCTCGCGCAGGCGCTGAAAATAGCGCCTGTTTTTATTTCAGGCAATCGGGGTGAATGTGGCGCAGGCGGAAGTGTTGAATCTGGAGTCCGGAGCTAAACAGGTTTTACAAGAAACCTTTGGCTACCAACAGTTTCGCCCCGGCCAGGAAGAAATTATCGACACTGTGCTTTCCGGCCGCGATTGCCTCGTCGTCATGCCCACTGGTGGCGGAAAATCCCTTTGCTATCAAATCCCTGCCTTATTGCTAAACGGCCTTACCGTGGTTGTTTCACCGCTGATTTCGTTGATGAAAGATCAGGTGGATCAACTGCAAGCCAACGGCGTGGCGGCGGCGTGCCTTAACTCGACGCAAACCCGCGAGCAGCAACTTGAAGTGATGACAGGCTGTCGCACCGGGCAAATCCGCCTGCTTTATATCGCGCCGGAACGTCTGATGCTGGATAACTTTCTTGAGCATCTGGCGCACTGGAATCCGGTGTTATTAGCCGTTGATGAAGCGCACTGTATCTCCCAATGGGGTCACGATTTCCGCCCGGAATACGCTGCCCTCGGTCAGCTGCGTCAGCGTTTTCCGACGCTGCCGTTTATGGCGCTGACTGCCACCGCCGACGACACCACGCGGCAGGATATCGTGCGCCTGCTGGGGCTGAACGATCCGCTGATTCAAATTAGCAGTTTTGACCGTCCGAATATTCGCTACATGTTGATGGAGAAGTTCAAACCTCTCGATCAGCTGATGCGCTACGTGCAGGAACAACGCGGTAAGTCGGGGATTATTTACTGTAATAGTCGTGCGAAAGTAGAAGACACCGCCGCGCGTCTGCAAAGCAAGGGAATTAGCGCGGCGGCCTATCATGCCGGGCTGGAAAATAATGTTCGCGCTGATGTGCAGGAGAAATTCCAGCGCGATGACCTGCAAATTGTGGTGGCGACGGTGGCGTTCGGCATGGGCATCAATAAACCAAACGTCCGCTTCGTGGTCCACTTTGATATTCCGCGCAATATCGAATCCTATTATCAGGAAACCGGTCGCGCCGGGCGTGATGGCCTGCCCGCGGAAGCGATGCTGTTTTACGATCCGGCGGATATGGCGTGGCTACGCCGTTGTCTGGAAGAGAAGCCGCAGGGGCAATTGCAGGATATCGAGCGCCATAAACTCAATGCGATGGGCGCGTTTGCCGAAGCGCAAACTTGCCGTCGTCTGGTGCTGCTGAACTACTTTGGCGAAGGGCGGCAGGAGCCGTGCGGGAACTGCGATATCTGCCTCGATCCGCCGAAACAATACGATGGTTCAACCGATGCTCAGATTGCCCTTTCCACCATTGGTCGTGTGAATCAGCGGTTTGGGATGGGTTATGTGGTGGAAGTGATTCGTGGCGCTAATAACCAGCGTATCCGCGACTATGGTCATGACAAACTGAAAGTCTATGGCATGGGCCGTGATAAAAGCCATGAACATTGGGTGAGCGTGATCCGCCAGCTGATTCACCTCGGCCTGGTGACGCAAAATATTGCCCAGCATTCTGCCCTACAACTGACAGAGGCTGCGCGTCCGGTGCTGCGCGGCGAATCCTCTTTGCAACTTGCCGTGCCACGTATCGTGGCACTCAAACCGAAAGCGATGCAGAAATCCTTCGGCGGCAACTACGATCGCAAACTGTTCGCCAAATTACGCAAACTGCGTAAATCGATTGCCGATGAAAGCAATGTCCCGCCGTACGTGGTGTTTAACGACGCGACCTTGATTGAGATGGCTGAACAGATGCCGATCACCGCCAGCGAAATGCTCAGCGTTAACGGCGTTGGTATGCGCAAGCTGGAACGCTTTGGCAAACCGTTTATGGCGCTGATTCGTGCGCATGTCGATGGTGACGACGAAGAGTAGTCAGCAGCATAAAAAAGTGCCAGGATGAAGACTTCGTAAACGTTTCCCCCGCGAGTCTAATGTATGTTGATGTTATTCCTCACCGTCGCCATGGTGCACATTGTGGCGCTTATGAGCCCCGGTCCCGATTTCTTTTTTGTCTCTCAGACCGCTGTTAGTCGTTCCCGTAAAGAAGCGATGATGGGCGTGCTGGGCATTACCTGCGGCGTAATGGTTTGGGCTGGGATTGCGTTGCTTGGCCTGCATTTGATTATCGAAAAAATGGCCTGGCTGCATACGCTGATTATGGTGGGCGGTGGCCTGTATCTCTGCTGGATGGGTTACCAGATGCTACGTGGTGCACTGAAAAAAGAGGCTGTATCTGCGCCTGCACCACAGGTTGAGCTGGCGAAAAGCGGGCGCAGTTTCCTGAAAGGCTTACTGACCAATCTCGCCAATCCGAAAGCGATTATCTATTTTGGTTCGGTATTCTCATTGTTTGTCGGCGATAACGTCGGTACCACCGAGCGCTGGGGCATTTTCGCGTTGATTATTGTCGAAACACTGGCGTGGTTTACCGTCGTTGCCAGCCTGTTTGCCCTGCCGCAAATGCGCCGTGGTTATCAACGTCTGGCGAAGTGGATTGATGGTTTTGCCGGGGCGTTATTTGCCGGATTTGGCATTCATTTGATTATTTCGCGTTGATGCCAGACGCGTCATCAGAGTAAGTCGGATAAGGCGTTTACGCCGCATCCGACATTATTTTTCACGCATGCCTCGCCGATGCTAACAGCGCTCCCACCAGCATAAACAACGAGCCGAAAATCTTATTCAGCGCCTTCATCTGCTTTGGTCCTTTAATCCATAGAGCAATCCGTTGAGCAAGGGTGGCGTAACCGATCATCACAATAATATCGACCACAATAGTGGTGACGCCGAGCACGATATACTGCATCAGTTGTGGTTGCTGCGGCATGATGAATTGCGGAAATAGCGCTGCCAGAAACACAATACTTTTGGGATTGGTAAGATTCACAAACACTGCGCGCTGGAACAAATGTCGGCGCGATTGAGTAGAGGCTAGCGATTTAAGGTCAATTGCACCAGCGGCGCGCCATTGCTGTATTCCCAGCCAAATCAAGTAAGCTGCGCCTGCCCACTTCAACACTTCAAACGCAATCACTGAGCGGGAAAATAGCGTCCCCAACCCCACGCCAACCAGCACAATATGAATCGCCAGTCCGGTCTGAAGCCCAGCAATAGACGCCACCGCGCCGCGATAACCGTGGTTGAGCGAGGTGGTCATGGTGTTGATTGCGCCAGAGCCTGGCGACAGGCTTAAAATGATCGATGTCAGCAGGTAGGCAAACCACCATTCTAAGGTCATGATGAACTCCCGGTGTGTCTATTTTTGTGCCACAATACGCTACTGTCGCAGCGTTGTGTCAGGCACGCTTAAAAAAACGATTTTACGTGGTTTAAGAGGCAGATTACCCGATGTTTCAGCAGCAAAAAGACTGGGAAACAAGAGAAAACGCGTTTGCTGCTTTTACCATGGGACCGCTGACTGATTTCTGGCGTCAGCGTGATGAAGCAGAATTTACTGGTGTGGATGACATTCCGGTGCGCTTTGTCCGTTTTCGCGCACAGCACCATGACCGGGTGGTAGTCATCTGCCCGGGGCGTATTGAGAGCTACGTAAAATATGCGGAACTGGCCTACGACCTGTTCCATTTGGGGTTTGATGTCTTAATCATCGACCATCGCGGGCAGGGACGTTCCGGTCGCCTGTTAGCCGATCCACATCTCGGGCATGTTAATCGCTTTAATGATTATGTTGATGATCTGGCGGCATTCTGGCAACAGGAGGTTCAGCCCGGTCCGTGGCGTAAACGCTATATACTGGCGCACTCGATGGGCGGTGCGATCTCCGCATTATTTCTGCAACGCCATCCAGGTGTATGTGACGCCATTGCGCTAACTGCGCCAATGTTTGGGATCGTGATTCGTATGCCGTCATTTATGGCACGGCAGATCCTCAACTGGGCCGAAGCGCATCCACGTTTCCGTGATGGCTATGCAATAGGCACCGGGCGCTGGCGCGCGTTGCCGTTTGCTATCAACGTACTGACCCACAGCAGACAGCGCTATCGACGTAACTTACGCTTCTATGCTGATGATCCAACGATTCGCGTCGGTGGGCCGACCTACCATTGGGTACGCGAAAGTATTCTGGCTGGCGAACAGGTGTTAGCCGGTGCGGGTGATGACGCCACGCCAACGCTTCTCTTGCAGGCTGAAGAGGAACGCGTGGTGGATAACCGCATGCACGACCGTTTTTGTGAACTCCGCACCGCCGCGGGCCATCCTGTCGAAGGAGGACGGCCGTTGGTAATTAAAGGTGCGTACCATGAGATCCTTTTTGAAAAGGACGCAATGCGCTCAGTCGCGCTCCACGCCATCGTTGATTTTTTCAACAGGCATAACTCACCCAGCGGAAACCGCTCTACAGAGGTTTAAATTTCTTATGTACCAGGTTGTTGCGTCTGATTTAGATGGCACGTTACTTTCTCCCGACCATACGTTATCCCCTTACGCCAAAGAAACTCTGAAGCTGCTCACCGCGCGCGGCATCAACTTTGTGTTTGCGACCGGTCGTCACCACGTTGATGTGGGGCAAATTCGCGATAATCTGGAGATTAAGTCTTACATGATTACCTCCAATGGCGCGCGCGTTCACGATCTGGATGGCAATCTGATTTTTGCTCATAACCTGGATCGCGACATTGCCAGCGATCTGTTTGGCGTAGTCAACGACAATCCGGACATCATTACTAATGTTTATCGCGACGACGAATGGTTTATGAATCGCCATCGCCCGGAAGAGATGCGCTTTTTTAAAGAAGCGGTGTTCAAATATGCGCTGTATGAGCCGGGATTACTGGAGCCGGAAGGCGTCAGCAAAGTGTTCTTCACCTGCGATTCCCATGAACAACTTCTGCCGCTGGAGCAGGCGATCAACGCTCGCTGGGGCGATCGCGTCAACGTTAGTTTCTCTACCTTAACCTGTCTGGAAGTGATGGCGGGCGGCGTGTCGAAAGGTCATGCGCTGGAAGCGGTGGCGAAGAAACTGGGCTACAGCCTGCAAGATTGCATTGCCTTTGGCGATGGCATGAACGACGCCGAAATGCTGTCGATGGCGGGGAAAGGCTGCATTATGGGCAGTGCGCACCAGCGTCTGAAAGATCTGCATCCGGAACTGGAAGTGATTGGTACTAACGCCGAGGACGCAGTGCCGCATTATCTGCGTAAGCTCTATTTATCGTAATCGTTCTTTATTTGGTCAGTTGTCAACCTGATACTTCGCTACAATGGATACTCGTTAATCAAAGAGTTTTCCATTGTGGCGCTACTTATCATCACCACGATTCTGTGGGCCTTCTCCTTTAGCTTTTATGGCGAGTACCTTGCGGGGCACGTCGATAGCTATTTTGCGGTGCTGGTGCGCGTTGGCCTGGCGGCACTCGTTTTTCTGCCGTTTCTGCGTACCCGTGGCAATAGCCTGAAAACGGTCGGCCTGTATATGCTGGTGGGCGCGATGCAGCTCGGTGTGATGTATATGCTGAGTTTCCGCGCCTATCTCTACCTGACGGTCTCCGAATTGTTGCTGTTCACCGTACTGACGCCGCTCTACATCACGCTAATTTATGACATCATGAGTCAGCGCCGTCTGCGCTGGGGCTATGCCTTTAGCGCCTTGCTGGCGGTGATTGGTGCCGGGATTATTCGCTATGATCAGGTCACCGACCATTTCTGGACTGGCTTGCTGCTGGTGCAACTCTCCAATATCACATTTGCCATCGGCATGGTGGGTTACAAACGCCTGATGGAAACTCGCCCGATGCCACAGCATAACGCCTTTGCGTGGTTCTATCTTGGCGCGTTTCTGGTGGCAGTGATTGCATGGTTCTTGCTGGGAAATGCGCAGAAAATGCCGCAAACCACGTTGCAATGGGGCATTCTGGTGTTTCTTGGCGTGGTGGCTTCCGGGATTGGCTACTTTATGTGGAACTACGGCGCAACCCAAGTAGACGCCGGAACGCTGGGTATTATGAATAATATGCACGTTCCGGCAGGGCTGCTGGTAAACCTGGCTATCTGGCACCAACAGCCGCACTGGCCAACGTTCATTACAGGCGCGCTGGTGATCCTGGCCTCACTGTGGGTGCATCGTAAGTGGGTCGCTCCGCGCTCTTCACAAACGGCAGATGATCGCAGGCGTGATTGCGCGCTGAGCGAATAAACGCTTCAGTAATCGGCTGACGCTGCTCGCCATCGCGCACGGCGGCGTACAGTCGGCTCCACAAGCCTTCGCCCAGGGTTTTGGTCACCACCAGACCCTGGCGCTCAAAACTCTCTACTACCCAATGCGGTAGCGCGGCAATACCCATCCGCGCGGCAACCATCTGAATCAACAATAAGGTGTTATCGACGCTTTTCAGTGACGGGCTGACGCCTGCCGGCTGAAGAAAATGCCGCCAGACATCCAGTCGACTACGCTGCACCGGATAAATCAACAGCGTCTCGCTGGCGAGATCTTCCGGTGTAATACGCGTTTTTGCCGCCAATGGATGGTCAGGTGCTAACACCAGGCGTACTTCATAGTCGAACATCGGCGAATAATGCAGGCCACTGCGCGGCAGAATATCGGACGTCATTACCAGATCCAGCTCTCCCTGTTGCAAGGCGGGCTGCGGGTCAAATGTCACGCCCGATTTAAAGTCCATCTCGACCTGCGGCCAGTTCTTATGGAAATTTTCTAACGCGGGCGTCAGCCACTGAATACAGCTATGGCACTCAATGGCGATGCGCAGACGCGTCTGCTGCGGTTCATTGCAGGCTTGCAGTGCCTGGCTAATTTGTGGCAGCACCTGGTTTGCCAGTTGCAACAGGATTTCTCCCTGCGGTGTAAAGCGAAGCGGCTGGCTCTTACGCACAAATAGCCGGAAGCCAAGGCGTTGTTCCAGATCGCTAAACTGGTGAGATAGGGCGGATTGCGTCTGATGCAACGTCGCCGCAGCGGCTGCGAGAGAGCCGCAGTTCCGCAACGCTTGTAGCGTTTTCAGGTGTTTTACTTCGATCATGAAAGTCCTTCACTTCGGCATGAATAATTTGCGCTTGAGGAATATACAGTAACCGCCAATTATGGATGTGTAAACATCTGGACGGCTAAAATCCTTCGTCTTTTAAATTTATGGTGCGTTGGCTGCGTTTCTCCACCCCGGTCACTTACTTCAGTAAGCTCCCGGGGATGAATAAACTTGCCGCCTTCCCTAAATTCAAAATCCATAGGATTTACATATAATTAGAGGAAGAAAAATGACAATATTGAATCACACCCTCGGTTTCCCTCGCGTTGGCCTGCGTCGCGAGCTGAAAAAAGCGCAAGAGAGTTATTGGGCGGGGAACTCCACGCGTGAAGAACTGCTGGCGGTAGGGCGTGAATTGCGTGCTCGTCACTGGGATCAACAAAAGCAAGCGGGTATCGACCTGCTGCCGGTGGGCGATTTTGCCTGGTACGATCATGTACTGACCACCAGTCTGCTGCTGGGTAATGTTCCGGCGCGTCATCAGAACAAAGATGGTTCGGTAGATATCGACACCCTGTTCCGTATTGGTCGTGGACGTGCGCCGACTGGCGAACCTGCGGCGGCAGCGGAAATGACCAAATGGTTTAATACCAACTATCACTACATGGTGCCGGAATTCGTTAAAGGCCAACAGTTCAAACTGACCTGGACGCAGCTGCTGGACGAAGTGGACGAGGCGCTGGCGCTGGGCCACAAGGTGAAACCTGTGCTGCTGGGGCCGATTACCTACCTGTGGCTGGGGAAAGTGAAAGGTGAACAATTTGACCGCCTGAGCCTGCTGAACGACATTCTGCCGGTTTATCAGCAAGTGTTGGCAGAACTGGCGAAACGCGGCATCGAGTGGGTACAGATTGACGAACCCGCGCTGGTGCTGGAACTGCCGCAGGCGTGGCTGGACGCATACAAACCCGCCTACGACGCGCTTCAGGGCCAGGTGAAACTGCTGCTGACTACCTATTTTGAAGGCGTAACGCCAAATCTCGACACGATTACTGCGCTGCCTGTTCAGGGGCTGCATGTGGACCTTGTACATGGTAAAGATGACGTTGCTGAACTGCACAAGCGTCTGCCTTCAGACTGGCTACTGTCTGCGGGTCTTATCAATGGTCGTAACGTCTGGCGCGCCGATCTTACCGAGAAATATGCGCAAATTAAGGACATTGTCGGCAAACGTGATTTGTGGGTGGCATCTTCCTGCTCGTTGCTGCACAGCCCCATCGACCTGAGCATGGAAACGCGTCTTGATGCAGAAGTGAAAAGCTGGTTTGCCTTCGCCCTGCAAAAATGTCATGAACTGGCATTGCTGCGCGATGCGCTGAACAGTGGTGATACGGCAGCTCTGGCAGAGTGGAGCGCTCCGATTCAGGCGCGTCGTCACTCTACTCGTGTACATAATCCGGCAGTAGAAAAGCGTCTGGCGGCGATCACCGCTCAGGACAGTCAGCGTGCGAATGTCTATGAAGTGCGTGCTGAAGCCCAGCGTGCGCGTTTTAAACTGCCCGCGTGGCCGACCACCACGATTGGTTCTTTCCCGCAAACTACGGAAATTCGTACCCTGCGTCTGGATTTCAAAAAGGGTAATCTCGACGCTAACAACTACCGCACGGGCATTGCGGAACATATCAAGCAGGCCATTGTTGAGCAGGAACGTTTAGGTCTGGATGTGCTGGTGCATGGCGAGGCCGAGCGTAATGACATGGTGGAATACTTTGGCGAGCATCTCGACGGTTTTGTCTTTACGCAAAACGGTTGGGTACAGAGCTACGGTTCCCGCTGCGTGAAGCCGCCGATTGTCATTGGTGACGTTAGCCGCCCGGCACCAATTACCGTGGAGTGGGCGAAATATGCACAATCGCTGACCGACAAACCGGTGAAAGGGATGCTGACGGGGCCGGTAACCATACTCTGCTGGTCATTCCCGCGTGAAGATGTCAGCCGTGAAACTATCGCCAAACA
The DNA here is from genome assembly GCF_046764225.1 of Escherichia sp. F1. NCBI lineage: Bacteria > Pseudomonadati > Pseudomonadota > Gammaproteobacteria > Enterobacterales > Enterobacteriaceae > Escherichia > Escherichia sp. F1. The sequence goes on along the minus strand of NZ_CP177202.1, from coordinate 4,839,370 downwards.
GATTGCGCTGGCGCTGCGTGATGAAGTGGCCGATCTGGAAGCCGCTGGAATTGGCATCATCCAGATTGACGAACCGGCGCTGCGCGAAGGTTTACCGCTGCGTCGCAGCGACTGGGATGCCTATCTCCAGTGGGGCGTGGAGGCTTTCCGCATCAACGCCGCCGTGGCGAAAGATGACACACAAATCCACACTCACATGTGTTACTGCGAGTTCAACGACATCATGGATTCGATTGCGGCGCTGGACGCAGACGTCATCACCATCGAAACCTCGCGTTCTGACATGGAGTTGCTGGAGTCGTTCGAAGAGTTTGATTATCCGAATGAAATCGGTCCAGGCGTCTATGACATTCACTCGCCAAACGTACCGAGCGTGGAATGGATTGAAGCCTTGCTGAAGAAAGCGGCAAAACGCATTCCGGCAGAGCGCCTGTGGGTAAACCCGGACTGTGGCCTGAAAACGCGCGGCTGGCCAGAAACCCGCGCGGCACTGGCGAACATGGTGCAGGCGGCGCAGAATTTGCGACGGGGGTAAAATCCAAACCGGGTGGTAATACCACCCGGTCTTTTTTCATTACAGCGATTTCTTCCCACCATACCGCTTAAACCACTCCAGCATTCGCTGCCAGCCATCTTTCGCAGATTCGGCATGATAGCTCGGGCGATAATCAGCGTTGAATGCATGCCCGGCATCCGGGTACACGATAATCTCTGCTTTCGCATTAGCAGCCCGCAGCGCCTGACGCATGGTTTCGACACTCTCCTGCGGAATGCTGTTATCCTGACCACCATATAAGCCGAGAACCGGCGCGTTAAGATCGGTTGCGATATCAACAGGTTGTTTCGGTGAATTCAGCGACTTGTCACCCGTCAGTTTGCCGTACCATGCCACCGCCGCTTTCAGTTGCGGGTTATGCGCAGCATACAGCCAGGTGATACGTCCACCCCAGCAGAATCCGGTGATCATTAAACGATGAACATCGCCGCCGTTGCGGGAAGCCCAACTGGCGACATGATCGAGATCGGCCAGCACCTGCGAGTCAGGCACTTTTGCTACCAGACCGCTAAGTAACGTGGGGATATCGGCAAAATCATTCGGATCGCCTTCGCGGAAGTAAAGTTCAGGAGCGATAGCCAGATACCCCTCCAGCGCCAGACGGCGACAAATGTCGCGGATATGTTCATGCACGCCAAAAATTTCCTGCACTACAATGACCACTGGCAGTGGGCCATCGCTTTGCTTTGGTCTGGCATGGTAAGCAGGCATGTTATCCCCTTGTGAAGGGATAGAGGTGAAGCCCGCCACAATCGCGTCGTCCAGGGTCTGAACGATGGTCGAAGCTAGAGGCGATGCAGCAGGTGCAAATCCAGATTGTTGTGTTGTTGCCATGGTATTCTCCGTACCCTTATAAAAATGTTGCGCAATGTTAACTATAGTCAGCATGCAACAAATCACATTGCCTGAATCGGCTCATCTTTTATGCAGTCCTGCAGAATGAAGAGTGATTTATGTGATTTGCATCACTTTTGGCGGGTAAATTTATGCAACGCATTTTCGTCATGGTGATGAGTATCACGAAAAAATGTTAAACCCTTCGGTAAAGTGTCTTTTTGCTTCTTCTGACTAAACCGATTCACAGAGGAGTTGTATATGTCCAAGTCTGATGTTTTTCATCTCGGCCTCACTAAAAACGATTTACAAGGGGCTACGCTTGCCATCGTCCCTGGCGACCCGGATCGTGTGGAAAAGATCGCCGCGCTGATGGATAAGCCGGTTAAGCTGGCATCTCACCGCGAATTCACCACCTGGCGTGCAGAGCTGGATGGTAAACCTGTTATCGTCTGCTCTACCGGTATCGGCGGCCCGTCTACCTCTATTGCTGTTGAAGAGCTGGCACAGCTGGGCATTCGCACCTTCCTGCGTATCGGTACAACGGGCGCTATTCAGCCGCATATTAATGTTGGCGATGTTCTGGTTACCACGGCGTCTGTTCGTCTGGATGGCGCGAGCTTGCACTTCGCACCGCTGGAATTCCCGGCTGTCGCTGATTTCGAATGTACGACTGCGCTGGTTGAAGCGGCGAAATCCATTGGCGCGACGACTCACGTTGGCGTGACGGCTTCTTCTGATACCTTCTACCCAGGCCAGGAACGTTACGATACTTACTCTGGTCGCGTAGTTCGTCACTTTAAAGGTTCTATGGAAGAGTGGCAGGCGATGGGCGTAATGAACTATGAAATGGAATCTGCAACCCTGCTGACCATGTGTGCAAGTCAGGGCCTGCGTGCGGGTATGGTGGCGGGCGTTATCGTTAACCGCACCCAGCAAGAGATCCCGAATGCTGAGACGATGAAACAAACTGAAAGCCAAGCGGTGAAAATCGTGGTGGAAGCGGCGCGTCGTCTGCTGTAATCCTCTTCTCCTGTCTGAAGGCCGACGCGTTCGGCCTTTTGTATTTTTGCGTAGCGCCTCGCAGGAAATGCCTTTCCAACTGGACGTTTGTACAGCACAATTCTATTTTGTGCGGGTAAGTTGTTGCGTCAGGAGGCGTTGTGGATTTCTCAATCATGGTTTACGCAGTTATTGCGTTGGTGGGTGTGGCAATTGGCTGGCTGTTTGCCAGTTATCAACATGCGCAGCAAAAAGCCGAGCAATTAGCTGAACGTGAAGAGATGGTCGCGGAGTTAAGCGCGGCAAAACAACAAATTACCCAAAGCGAGCACTGGCGCGCTGAGTGCGAGTTACTCAATAACGAAGTGCGCAGCCTGCAAAGTATTAACACCTCTCTGGAGGCCGATCTGCGTGAAGTAACCACGCGGATGGAAGCCGCACAGCAACATGCTGACGATAAAATTCGCCAGATGATTAACAGCGAGCAGCGTCTCAGTGAGCAGTTTGAAAACCTCGCCAACCGTATTTTTGAGCACAGCAATCGCCGGGTTGATGAGCAAAACCGTCAGAGTCTGAACAGCCTGTTGTCGCCGCTACGTGAACAACTGGACGGTTTCCGCCGTCAGGTTCAGGACAGCTTTGGTAAAGAAGCACAGGAACGTCATACCCTGACCCACGAAATTCGCAATCTCCAGCAGCTCAACGCGCAAATGGCTCAGGAGGCGATCAACCTGACGCGCGCGCTGAAAGGCGACAATAAAACCCAGGGCAACTGGGGCGAGGTGGTATTGACGCGGGTGCTGGAGGCTTCCGGTCTGCGTGAAGGGTATGAATATGAAACTCAGGTCAGCATCGAAAATGACGCCCGCTCGCGGATGCAGCCGGATGTCATCGTGCGGTTGCCGCAGGGAAAAGATGTGGTGATCGACGCCAAAATGACGCTGGTCGCCTATGAACGCTATTTTAACGCAGAAGACGACTACACCCGCGAAAGTGCGCTACAGGAACATATCGCGTCGGTGCGTAACCATATCCGTTTGCTGGGACGCAAAGATTATCAACAGCTGCCGGGGCTGCGAACCCTGGATTACGTGCTGATGTTTATTCCCGTTGAACCCGCTTTTTTACTGGCGCTTGACCGCCAGCCGGAGCTGATCACCGAAGCGTTGAAAAACAATATCATGCTGGTTAGCCCGACCACGCTGCTGGTGGCGCTGCGCACTATCGCCAACCTCTGGCGCTATGAGCATCAAAGTCGTAACGCCCAGAAAATAGCCGATCGCGCCAGCAAGCTGTACGACAAGATGCGTTTGTTCGTCGATGACATGTCAGCGATTGGTCAAAGTCTCGACAAAGCGCAGGATAACTATCGCCAGGCAATGAAAAAACTCTCTTCAGGTCGCGGAAATGTGCTGGCGCAGGCAGAAGCGTTTCGCGGTTTAGGGGTAGAAATTAAACGCGAGATTAATCCGGATTTGGCTGAACAAGCGGTGAGCCAGGATGAAGAGTATCGACTGCGGTCGGTTCCGGAGCAGCCGAATGATGAAGCTTATCAACGCGATGATGAATATAATCAGCAGTCGCGCTAGCCCATTGGGGGTAGTTAAGCCGGGTAGAAATCTAGGGCATCGACGCCCAATCTGTTACACTTCTGGAACAATTTTTTGATGAGCAGGCATTGAGATGGTGGATAAGTCACAAGAAACGACGCACTTTGGTTTTCAGACCGTCGCGAAGGAACAAAAAGCGGATATGGTCGCCCACGTTTTCCATTCCGTGGCATCAAAATACGATGTCATGAATGATTTGATGTCATTTGGTATTCATCGTTTGTGGAAGCGATTCACGATTGATTGCAGCGGCGTACGCCGTGGGCAGACCGTGCTGGATCTGGCTGGTGGCACCGGCGACCTGACAGCGAAATTCTCCCGCCTGGTCGGAGAAACTGGCAAAGTGGTCCTTGCTGATATCAATGAATCCATGCTCAAAATGGGCCGCGAGAAGCTGCGTAATATCGGTGTGATTGGCAACGTTGAGTATGTTCAGGCGAACGCTGAGGCGCTGCCGTTCCCGGATAACACCTTTGATTGCATCACTATTTCGTTTGGTCTGCGTAACGTCACCGACAAAGATAAAGCACTGCGTTCAATGTATCGCGTGCTGAAACCCGGCGGCCGCCTGCTGGTGCTTGAGTTCTCGAAGCCAATTATCGAGCCGCTGAGCAAAGCCTATGATGCATACTCCTTCCATGTGCTGCCGCGTATTGGCTCACTGGTCGCGAACGACGCCGACAGCTATCGTTATCTGGCAGAATCCATCCGTATGCATCCCGATCAGGATACTCTGAAAGCCATGATGCAGGATGCCGGATTCGAAAGTGTCGACTACTACAATCTGACGGCAGGGGTTGTGGCGTTGCATCGTGGTTATAAGTTCTGACAGGAGACCGGAAATGCCTTTTAAACCTTTAGTGACGGCAGGAATTGAAAGTCTGCTCAACACCTTCCTGTATCGCTCACCCGCGCTGAAAACGGCCCGCTCGCGTCTGTTGGGCAAAGTGCTGCGCGTGGAGGTAAAAGGCTTTTCGACGTCATTGATTCTGGTGTTCAGCGAACGCCAGGTTGATGTACTGGGCGAATGGGCAGGCGATGCTGACTGCACCGTTATCGCTTACGCCAGTGTGTTGCCGAAACTTCGCGATCGCCAGCAGCTTGCCGCCCTGATTCGCAGTGGTGAGCTGGAAGTGCAGGGCGATATTCAGGTGGTGCAAAACTTCGTTGCGCTGGCAGATCTGGCAGAGTTCGACCCTGCGGAACTGCTGGCCCCTTATACCGGTGATATCGCCGCTGAAGGAATCAGCAAAGCCATGCGCGGAGGCGCAAAGTTCCTGCATCACGGCATTAAGCGCCAGCAACGTTATGTGGCAGAAGCCATTACTGAAGAGTGGCGTATGGCACCCGGTCCGCTTGAAGTGGCCTGGTTTGCGGAAGAGACGGCTGCTGTCGAGCGTGCTGTTGATGCCCTGACCAAACGGCTGGAAAAACTGGAGGCTAAATGACGCCAGGTGAAGTACGGCGCCTATATTTCATCATTCGAACTTTTTTAAGCTACGGACTTGATGAACTGATCCCCAAAATGCGTATCACCCTGCCGCTACGGCTATGGCGATACTCATTATTCTGGATGCCAAATCGGCATAAAGACAAACCTTTAGGTGAGCGACTACGACTGGCCCTGCAAGAACTGGGGCCGGTATGGATCAAGTTCGGGCAAATGTTATCAACCCGCCGCGATCTTTTTCCGCCGCATATTGCCGATCAGCTGGCGTTATTGCAGGACAAAGTTGCTCCGTTTGATGGCAAGCTGGCGAAGCAGCAGATTGAAGCTGCAATGGGCGGCTTGCCGGTAGAAGCGTGGTTTGACGATTTTGAAATCAAGCCGCTGGCTTCTGCTTCTATCGCCCAGGTTCATACCGCACGATTGAAATCGAATGGTAAAGAGGTGGTGATTAAAGTCATCCGCCCGGATATTTTGCCGGTTATTAAAGCGGATCTGAAACTTATCTACCGTCTGGCTCGCTGGGTGCCGCGTTTGCTGCCGGATGGTCGCCGTCTGCGCCCAACCGAAGTGGTGCGCGAGTACGAAAAGACATTGATTGATGAACTGAATTTGCTGCGGGAATCTGCCAACGCCATTCAGCTTCGGCGCAATTTTGAAGACAGCCCGATGCTCTACATCCCGGAAGTTTACCCTGACTATTGTAGTGAAGGGATGATGGTGATGGAGCGCATTTACGGCATTCCGGTGTCTGATGTTGCGGCGCTGGAGAAAAACGGCACTAACATGAAATTGCTGGCGGAACGCGGCGTGCAGGTGTTCTTCACTCAGGTCTTTCGCGACAGCTTTTTCCATGCCGATATGCACCCTGGCAACATCTTCGTAAGCTATGAACACCCGGAAAACCCGAAATATATCGGCATTGATTGCGGGATTGTTGGCTCGCTAAACAAAGAAGATAAACGCTATCTGGCAGAAAACTTTATCGCCTTCTTTAATCGCGACTATCGCAAAGTGGCAGAGCTACACGTCGATTCTGGCTGGGTGCCACCAGATACCAACGTTGAAGAGTTCGAATTTGCCATTCGTACGGTCTGTGAACCTATCTTTGAGAAACCGCTGGCCGAAATTTCGTTTGGACATGTACTGTTAAATCTGTTTAATACGGCGCGTCGCTTCAATATGGAAGTGCAGCCGCAACTGGTGTTACTCCAGAAAACCCTGCTCTACGTCGAAGGGGTAGGACGCCAGCTTTATCCGCAACTCGATTTATGGAAAACGGCGAAGCCTTTCCTGGAGTCGTGGATTAAAGATCAGGTCGGTATTCCTGCGCTGGTGAGAGCATTTAAAGAAAAAGCGCCGTTCTGGGTCGAAAAAATGCCAGAACTGCCTGAACTGGTTTACGACAGTTTGCGCCAGGGCAAGTATTTACAGCACAGTGTTGATAAGATTGCCCGCGAGCTTCAGTCAAATCATGTACGTCAGGGACAATCGCGTTATTTTCTCGGAATTGGCGCTACGTTAGTATTAAGTGGCACATTCTTGTTGGTCAGCCGACCTGAATGGGGGCTGATGCCCGGCTGGTTAATGGCAGGTGGTCTGATCGCCTGGTTTGTCGGTTGGCGCAAAACACGCTGATTTTTTCATCGCTCAAGGCGGGCCGTGTAACGTATAATGCGGCCTTGTTTAATCATCATCTACCACAGAGGAACATGTATGGGTGGTATCAGTATTTGGCAGTTATTGATTATTGCCGTCATCGTTGTACTGCTTTTTGGCACCAAAAAGCTCGGCTCCATCGGTTCCGATCTTGGTGCGTCGATCAAAGGCTTTAAAAAAGCAATGAGCGATGATGAACCAAAGCAGGATAAAACCAGTCAGGATGCTGATTTTACTGCGAAAACTATCGCCGATAAGCAGGCGGATACGAATCAGGAACAGGCTAAAACAGAAGACGCGAAGCGCCACGATAAAGAGCAGGTGTAATCCGTGTTTGATATCGGTTTTAGCGAACTGCTATTGGTATTCATCATCGGCCTCGTCGTTCTGGGGCCGCAACGACTGCCTGTGGCGGTAAAAACGGTCGCGGGCTGGATTCGCGCGTTGCGTTCACTGGCGACAACGGTGCAGAACGAACTGACCCAGGAGTTAAAACTCCAGGAGTTTCAGGACAGTCTGAAAAAGGTTGAAAAGGCGAGCCTCACTAACCTGACGCCCGAACTGAAAGCGTCGATGGATGAACTACGCCAGGCCGCGGAGTCGATGAAGCGTTCCTACGTTGCAAACGATCCTGAAAAGGCGAGCGATGAAGCGCACACCATCCATAACCCGGTGGTGAAAGACAATGAAGCTGCGCATGAAGGCGTAACGCCTGCCGCTGCACAAACGCAGGCCAGTTCGCCGGAACAGAAGCCAGAAACCACGCCAGAGCCGGTGGTAAAACCTGCTGCGGACGCTGAACCGAAAACCGCTGCACCTTCCCCTTCGTCGAGTGATAAACCGTAAACATGTCTGTAGAAGATACTCAACCGCTTATCACGCATCTGATTGAGCTGCGTAAGCGTCTGCTGAACTGCATTATCGCGGTGATCGTGATATTCCTGTGTCTGGTCTATTTCGCCAATGACATCTATCACCTGGTATCCGCGCCATTGATCAAGCAGTTGCCGCAAGGTTCAACGATGATCGCCACCGACGTGGCCTCACCGTTCTTTACGCCGATCAAGCTGACCTTTATGGTGTCGCTGATTCTGTCAGCGCCGGTGATTCTCTATCAGGTGTGGGCGTTTATCGCCCCAGCGCTGTATAAGCATGAACGTCGCCTGGTGGTGCCGCTGCTGGTTTCCAGCTCTCTGTTGTTTTATATCGGCATGGCGTTCGCCTACTTTGTGGTCTTTCCGCTGGCATTTGGCTTCCTTGCCAATACCGCGCCGGAAGGGGTACAGGTATCCACCGACATCGCCAGCTATTTAAGCTTCGTTATGGCGCTGTTTATGGCGTTTGGTGTCTCCTTTGAAGTGCCGGTGGCAATAGTGCTGCTGTGCTGGATGGGGATTACCTCGCCAGAAGACTTACGCAAAAAACGCCCGTATGTGCTGGTTGGTGCATTCGTTGTCGGGATGCTGCTGACACCGCCGGATGTCTTCTCGCAAACGCTGTTGGCGATCCCGATGTACTGTCTGTTTGAAATCGGTGTCTTCTTCTCACGCTTTTACGTTGGTAAAGGGCGAAATCGGGAAGAGGAAAACGACGCGGAAGCAGAAAGCGAAAAAACTGAAGAATAAATTCAACCGCCCGTCAGGGCGGTTGTCATATGGAGTACAGGATGTTTGATATCGGCGTTAATTTGACCAGTTCGCAATTTGCGAAAGACCGTGATGATGTTGTAGCACGCGCTCTTGACGCGGGAGTTAATGGGCTACTCATCACCGGCACTAACCTGCGTGAAAGCCAGCAGGCGCAAAAGCTGGCGCGTCAGTATTCATCCTGTTGGTCAACGGCGGGCGTACATCCTCACGACAGCAGCCAGTGGCAAGCTGGGACTGAAGAAGCGATTATTGAGCTGGCCGCGCAGCCAGAAGTGGTGGCGATTGGTGAATGTGGTCTCGACTTTAACCGCAACTTTTCGACGCCGGAAGAGCAGGAACGCGCTTTTGTTGCCCAGCTACGCATTGCCGCAGAATTAAACATGCCGGTATTTATGCACTGTCGCGATGCCCACGAGCGGTTTATGACATTGCTGGAGCCGTGGCTGGATAAACTGCCTGGTGCGGTTCTTCATTGCTTTACCGGCACACGCGAAGAGATGCAGGCGTGCGTGGCGCATGGAATTTATATCGGCATTACCGGTTGGGTTTGCGATGAACGACGCGGACTGGAGCTGCGGGAACTGTTGCCGTTGATTCCGGCGGAGAAATTGCTGATCGAAACTGATGCGCCGTATCTGCTCCCGCGCGATCTCACGCCGAAACCATCATCCCGGCGCAACGAGCCAGCCCATCTGGCCCATATTTTGCAACGTATTGCGCACTGGCGTGGAGAAGATGCCGCATGGCTGGCTGCCACCACGGATGCCAATGTCAAAACACTGTTTGGGATTGCGTTTTAGAGTTTGCGGAACTCGGTGTTCTTCACACTGTGCTTAATCTCTTTATTGATAAGATTAAGTAACAGCATGGAGCGAGCCTCGCCGTCGGGTTCGGTGAAAATGGCCTGAAAACCTTCGAACGCGCCTTCGGTAATAATCACCTTATCACCCGGATAAGGGGTTGCCGGATCGACAATGTCTTTCGGTTTATATACCGATAGCTGATGAATCACCGCCGATGGGACTATCGCTGGCGATGCGCCAAAGCGCACGAAGTGGCTGACACCGCGGGTCGCGTTGATAGTCGTGGTATGAATCACTTCTGGATCAAATTCCACAAACAGGTAGTTGGGGAACAATGGCTCACTGACTGCAGTACGTTTGCCACGCACGATTTTTTCCAGGGTGATCATCGGTGCCAGGCAATTCACAGCCTGTCTTTCGAGGTGTTCCTGGGCACGTTGAAGTTGCCCGCGCTTGCAGTACAGTAAATACCAGGATTGCATAATGACTCTTATCCGTTTAATCGGGGCGCAAGGATAGCAAAAGCTTTACGCTAAGTTAATTATATTCCCCAGTTTGCGTTATACCGTCAGAGTTCACGCTAATTTAACAAATTTACAGCATCGCAAAGATGAACGCCGTATAATGGGCGCAGATTAAGAGGCTACAATGGACGCCATGAAATATAACGATTTACGCGACTTCTTGACGCTGCTTGAACAGCAGGGTGAGCTAAAACGTATCACGCTCCCGGTGGATCCGCATTTGGAAATCACTGAAATTGCTGACCGTACTTTGCGTGCCGGTGGGCCTGCGCTGTTGTTCGAAAACCCTAAAGGCTACTCGATGCCGGTGCTGTGCAACCTGTTCGGTACGCCAAAGCGCGTGGCGATGGGCATGGGGCAGGAAGATGTTTCTGCGCTGCGTGAAGTCGGTAAATTATTAGCCTTTCTCAAGGAACCTGAACCGCCAAAAGGTTTTCGCGACCTGTTTGATAAACTGCCGCAGTTTAAGCAGGTGTTGAACATGCCGACAAAGCGACTGCGTGGTGCGCCGTGTCAGCAAAAAATTATCTCCGGCGATGACGTCGATCTTCACCGTATCCCCATTATGACCTGCTGGCCGGAAGACGCCGCGCCGCTGATTACCTGGGGGTTGACCGTGACGCGTGGCCCGCATAAAGAGCGGCAGAATCTGGGTATTTATCGTCAACAGTTGATTGGTAAAAATAAACTGATTATGCGCTGGTTGTCGCATCGCGGCGGCGCGCTGGATTTCCAGGAGTGGTGTGCGGCGCATCCGGGCGAACGTTTCCCGGTTTCTGTGGCGCTGGGTGCCGATCCCGCCACGATTCTCGGTGCAGTCACCCCCGTTCCGGATACGCTTTCAGAGTATGCGTTTGCCGGATTGCTGCGCGGCACCAAAACCGAAGTAGTAAAGTGTATTTCCAATGATCTCGAAGTGCCCGCCAGTGCGGAGATTGTGCTGGAAGGGTATATCGAACAAGGCGAAACTGCGCCGGAAGGGCCGTATGGCGACCACACCGGTTACTATAACGAAGTCGATAGTTTCCCGGTATTTACCGTGACGCATATTACCCAGCGTGAAGATGCGATTTATCATTCCACCTATACCGGGCGTCCGCCGGATGAACCTGCGGTGCTGGGTGTCGCACTGAACGAAGTGTTTGTGCCGATTCTGCAAAAACAGTTCCCGGAAATTGTCGATTTTTACCTGCCGCCGGAAGGCTGCTCTTATCGCCTGGCGGTAGTGACGATCAAAAAACAGTACGCCGGACACGCGAAGCGCGTCATGATGGGCGTCTGGTCGTTCTTACGCCAGTTTATGTACACTAAATTTGTGATCGTTTGCGATGATGACGTCAACGCACGCGACTGGAACGATGTGATTTGGGCGATTACTACCCGTATGGACCCGGCGCGGGATACTGTTCTGGTAGAAAATACGCCTATTGATTATCTGGATTTTGCCTCGCCTGTCTCCGGGCTGGGTTCAAAAATGGGGCTGGATGCCACGAATAAATGGCCGGGGGAAACCCAGCGTGAATGGGGACGTCCCATCAAAAAAGATCCAGATGTTGTCGCGCATATTGACGCCATCTGGGATGAACTGGCTATTTTTAACAACGGTAAAAGCGCCTGATGCGCGTTTGTTTTGCCCTATTTATCGATCCGACAGAGAAAGCGCATGACAACCTTAAGCTGTAAAGTGACCTCGGTAGAAGCTATCACGGATACCGTATATCGTGTCCGCATCGTGCCAGACGCGGCCTTTTCTTTTCGTGCTGGTCAGTATTTGATGGTAGTGATGGATGAGCGCGACAAACGTCCGTTCTCAATGGCCTCGACGCCGGATGAAAAAGGGTTTATCGAGCTGCATATTGGCGCTTCTGAAATCAACCTTTACGCGAAAGCAGTCATGGACCGCATTCTTAAAGATCATCAAATCGTGGTCGATATTCCGCACGGTGAGGCATGGCTGCGCGATGATGAAGAACGTCCGATGATTCTCATCGCGGGCGGCACCGGGTTCTCTTATGCGCGCTCGATTTTGCTGACGGCGCTGGCGCGTAACCCAAACCGTGATATCACCATTTACTGGGGCGGGCGTGAAGAGCAGCATCTTTATGATCTCTCCGAGCTTGAGGCGCTTTCGCTTAAGCATCCTGGTCTGCAAGTGGTGCCGGTGGTTGAACAACCGGAAGCGGGCTGGCGTGGGCGTACTGGCACTGTGTTAACGGCGGTATTGCAGGATCACGGTACGCTGGCAGAGCATGATATCTATATTGCCGGACGTTTTGAGATGGCGAAAATTGCCCGTGACCTGTTTTGCAGTGAGCGTAATGCGCGGGAAGATCGCCTGTTTGGCGATGCGTTTGCATTTATCTGAGATATAAAAAACCCGCCCCTGACAGGCGGGAAGAACGGCAACTAAAACTTTATACAGTGGCATTTAGATCTATGTCGCATCCGGCATTCGGCATACGCTGCCTGATGCGACGCTGGCGCGTCTTATCAGGCCTACATTGGTGCAGGATCGGTAGACCGGATAAGGCGTCACGCCGCATCCGGCAAGTGGTTAAATCCGCTCAAACACCGTCGCAATACCCTGACCCAGACCGATACACATCGTCGCCAGACCAAACTGGGCATCTTTGCGCTCCATCAGATTCAGCAGCGTGGTACTGATACGCGCACCGGAACAACCCAGCGGATGACCCAGCGCGATCGCGCCACCGTTGAGGTTGATCTTCTCGTCAATCTGCTCAATCAGTCCCAGATCTTTAATACATGGCAGGATCTGCGCGGCAAAGGCTTCGTTCATCTCAAACACGCCGATATCACTGGCAGAAAGCCCCGCTTTTTTCAGCGCCAGCTTCGAGGCCGGAACCGGGCCGTAACCCATAATCGATGGGTCACAACCAACGACCGCCATCGAACGCACACGGGCGCGCGGCTTAAGACCTAATTCATGGGTGCGGCTTTCACTCATCACCAGCATGGCAGCTGCGCCATCGGAAAGCGCAGAAGATGTCCCCGCCGTTACCGTACCGCTTACTGGATCAAACGCCGGACGCAGCGTGGCGAGGGCTTCCACGGTGGTTTCCGGGCGAATCACTTCGTCGTAATTAAACTGCTTCAGAACGCCGTCGGCATCGTGACCACCAGTCGGGATAATTTCATTTTTAAATGCACCCGACTGCGTGGCGGCCCAGGCGCGGGCGTGTGACCGTGCGGCAAAGGCATCCTGCATTTCACGGCTGATACCGTGCATACGCGCCAGCATTTCTGCCGTTAAGCCCATCATGCCCGCCGCTTTGGCGACATTGCGGCTCAGGCCGGGGTGAAAATCGACGCCGTGACTCATCGGCACATGGCCCATATGCTCCACGCCGCCAACCAGACATGCCTGCGCATCGCCGGTCATGATCATTCGTGCTGCGTCATGCAGTGCCTGCATGGATGAACCACACAAGCGATTGACGGTAACCGCCGGGACAGAGTGTGGTACTTCAGCCAACAGCGCCGCGTTACGGGCGATATTAAAACCTTGCTCCAGCGTCTGCTGCACACAACCCCAGTAAATATCGTCGAGGGCCGCCGCTTCCAGCGCCGGGTTACGCGCCAGCAGGCTACGCATTAAATGAGCGGAGAGATCTTCTGCACGCACGTTACGAAAAGCACCGCCCTTCGAACGGCCCATCGGGGTGCGAATAGCATCGACAATGACAACCTGTTCCATTGTGACTCCTTAAGCCGTTTTCAGGTCGCCAACCGGACGGGCTGGCTCAACCGGGGGATAGTACGGTTCGTTATGACGCGCTTTATTACGCAGACCTTCCGGCACTTCATACAGCGGGCCGAGGTGCTGATATTGCTGTGCCATATCGAGGTATTTTGCGCTACCGAGGGTGTCCAGCCAGCGGAACGCACCACCGTGGAACGGAGGGAAGCCCAGGCCGTAGACCAGCGCCATATCCGCTTCTGCCGGAGTGGCGATAATGCCTTCTTCCAGACAGCGCACCACTTCGTTGACCATCGGGATCATCATGCGGGCGATAATCTCTTCTTCGCTGAAATCGCGCTTCGGCTGGCTCACTTCTGCCAGCAGGTCGTCAACGACGGCGTCTTCTTCTTTCTTCGGCTTACCTTTGCTGTCTTCTTTATAACGCCAGAAACCGAGGCCGTTCTTCTGACCAAAGCGGTTGGCATCAAACAGCGCGTCGATGGTATCGCGATAATCTTTCTGCATCCGCTGCGGGAAGCCTGCTGCCATGACAGCCTGGGCATGATGCGCGGTGTCAATGCCCACGACATCCAGCAGATATGCCGGACCCATCGGCCAGCCAAACTGTTTTTCCATTACTTTGTCGATCTTGCGGAAATCCGCGCCGTCGCGCAGCAACTGGCTGAAACCGGCGAAATACGGGAACAGCACGCGGTTGACGAAGAAGCCGGGGCAGTCGTTAACCACAATCGGCGTTTTGCCCATCTTACTCGCCCAGGCGACGACTTTCGCGATGGTTTCGTCGGAGCTTTTCTCGCCGCGAATAATTTCCACCAACGGCATCCGGTGCACCGGGTTAAAGAAGTGCATCCCGCAGAAGTTTTCCGGACGTTCCAGCGCGTTGGCCAGTTCGCTGATAGGAATGGTTGAAGTGTTAGACGCCAGCACGGTATCCGGGCGTACTTTCTGCTCGGTTTCTGCCAGTACGGCTTTTTTCACTTTCGGGTTTTCGACAACCGCTTCTACCACAACATCCACGCGGTCAAAACCAGAGTAATCGAGCGTTGGGTGGATCGTGGAGATCACGCCAGCCAGTTTCAGACCATCGATCTTGCCGCGCTCAAGCTGCTTGTTCAGCAGTTTCGCGGCTTCGGTCATGCCGAGGGTTAACGACTTGTCGTTGATATCTTTCATGACAACCGGTACGCCTTTCCACGCAGACTGGTAAGCGATGCCGCCACCCATAATGCCTGCGCCCAGCACAGCGGCCTGTTTCGGGGTTTCAACGTCTTTGGTGAGTTTCTTCGCTTTGCCTTTTACATATTGATCGTTAAGGAAAATGCCGACCAGTGCGCGAGCTTCGTTGGTATGCGCCAGCGGGACAAAACTTTTGTTTTCCAGATTTAAGGCTTCTTCACGACCAAAACTGGCCGCCGCTTCAATGGTTTTTACTGCGGTGATGGGGGCCGGATAATGTTTCCCCGCCGTTTGTGCGACCATCCCTTTAGCGATGGTGAAACTCATGGTGGCTTCAATCTTGCTCAGTTTTAGCGGTTCCAGCTTCGGCTGACGTTTCGCTTTCCAGTCGAGGTCGCCGTTAATAGCCTGACGTAAAATCGCCTTCGCGCCTTCAACCAGTTTTTCTGCTTTGACTACGCCATCCACCAAACCGATTTTCAGCGCCTGATCCGCGCCGACATCTTTACCGGCGGCAATGATTTCCAGCGCACTGTCAGCGCCCAGCATACGTGGCATACGTACAGAACCGCCAAAGCCCGGCATGATGCCCAGTTTGGTTTCCGGCAGACCGATGCGCAGATCCGGCGTCGCCAGACGATAATCGGTCGCCAGCACGCATTCGCAGCCACCGCCCAGCGCATAGCCGTTGACGGCAGCAATGGTCGGCACCGGGAGATCTTCCAGGCGATTAAACACGCTATTGGCAAAGTGCAGCCACTGACTTAACTGTTCTTCAGGAACGAGGAACAGGGACAAAAATTCGGTGATATCAGCACCGACGATAAAGGCTGCTTTGTTCGAACGCAGCAGCAGCCCTTTTAGATCTGATTGCTGTTCCAGCACGCCGATGGCCTCGCCGAGGCTGGCGACGGTCGCAGTGTCGAGTTTATTAACTGAACCTGGGGCATCAAATACCAGTTCGGCAATGCCATCTTCCAGCCAGTCAAGGTACAGGGTGTCGCCTTTGTAAAGCATGTCAGTCTCCTGAATCTGCAAGGTGATCTGGTCGTACCAGATGCATCGAAGTGTGTATTTTGTGTTAAAAATATGCAAATAAAAGATTAAAGAAATGCCGATCTGATCACGCTCGGCAGAAATCACGCTCTGGATGAACGATGTGCTAAGATGCGGAGACTTAAGGTCAAAAAAACAGAAGGGTAAAAAATGGAATCACTGGCCTCGCTCTATAAAAATCATATAGCTACCTTACAAGAACGGACTCGCGATGCGCTGGCGCGCTTCAAGCTGGATGCGTTACTTATTCACTCCGGCGAACTGTTCAACGTTTTTCTCGACGATCATCCCTATCCGTTTAAAGTGAATCCGCAATTCAAAGCGTGGGTGCCGGTAACTCAGGTGCCAAACTGCTGGCTGTTGGTGGATGGCGTGAACAAGCCGAAACTGTGGTTTTATCTGCCGGTTGATTACTGGCACAACGTCGAACCGCTGCCGACCTCCTTCTGGACTGAAGATGTAGAAGTGATCGCGCTGCCGAAAGCCGATGGCATTGGTAGCCTGCTGCCTGCTGCGCGCGGGAATATCGGTTATATCGGTCCGGTGCCGGAGCGTGCGCTGCAACTGGGTATTGAGGCCAGCAATATCAACCCGAAAGGGGTGATCGACTACCTGCATTACTACCGCTCCTTCAAAACCGAGTACGAACTGGCCTGTATGCGTGAAGCGCAGAAAATGGCGGTCAACGGTCATCGCGCGGCAGAAGAAGCGTTCCGTTCTGGCATGAGCGAGTTCGATATCAATATTGCCTATCTGACCGCGACCGGTCATCGTGATACCGACGTACCTTACAGCAACATTGTGGCGCTTAACGAACACGCTGCGGTGCTGCATTACACCAAACTGGACCACCAGGCACCGGAAGAGATGCGCAGCTTCCTGCTGGATGCCGGGGCCGAATATAACGGCTATGCGGCTGACCTGACCCGTACCTGGTCGGCAAAAAGCGACAACGACTACGCACAGCTGGTGAAAGACGTAAATGATGAACAACTTGCGCTGATCGCCACCATGAAAGCTGGCGTCAGCTATGTGGATTACCACATCCAGTTCCATCAGCGCATCGCCAAACTGCTGCGTAAACATCAAATCATCACCGATATGAGTGAAGAAGCGATGGTCGAAAACGATCTCACCGGACCGTTTATGCCGCACGGTATCGGCCATCCGCTGGGCCTGCAGGTGCATGACGTAGCCGGTTTTATGCAGGATGATAGCGGTACGCACCTCGCGGCACCGGCAAAATATCCGTACCTGCGCTGCACCCGTATTCTCCAGCCGGGCATGGTGTTAACCATCGAACCGGGTATCTACTTCATCGAATCGCTGCTGGCACCGTGGCGTGACGGGCAGTTCAGCAAACACTTCAACTGGCAGAAAATTGAAGCACTGAAACCGTTCGGCGGCATTCGTATCGAAGACAACGTGGTGATCCACGAAAACAACGTGGAAAACATGACCCGGGATCTGAAACTGGCGTGATGGAAAGCTGGTTAATTCCTGCGGCACCGGTCATGGTCGTTGAAGAGATCAAAAAGAGCCGCTTCATAACGATGTTGGCGCATACCGATGGCGTTGAGGCGGCGAAAGCGTTTGTTGAATCGGTGCGAGCAGAACACCCCGATGCCCGCCACCATTGCGTGGCGTGGGTGGCGGGTGCGCCGGATGATTCTCAACAGCTGGGTTTCTCTGACGATGGGGAGCCGGCGGGAACGGCAGGTAAACCGATGCTCGCCCAGCTAATGGGCAGCGGCGTCGGGGAAATTACCGCTGTGGTAGTGCGCTACTACGGCGGCATATTGCTTGGCACCGGTGGGTTAGTGAAAGCGTATGGTGGCGGCGTGAATCAGGCGCTGCGCCAGCTAACGACCCAACGCAAGACGCCATTAACCGAATATACTTTGCAATGTGAATATAGTCAGTTAACCGGCATTGAAGCGTTGCTGGGGCAGTGTGACGGCAAAATTATCAACAGTGATTATCAGGCATTCGTTCTGCTGCGGGTGGCGCTTCCGGCGGCGAAAGTGGCTGAATTTTCCGCAAAGCTGGCGGATTTTAGCCGTGGTTCATTGCAATTGTTAGCGATTGAAGAATAATCCCCACTTCGTTTTGCAGAACTAAGGAAGCGGCAGAGATGCATTTTCGCGCCATTACCCGAATCGTTGGACTACTGGTCATCTTATTTTCAGGGACCATGATTATCCCTGGACTGGTAGCACTCATCTACCGGGATGGAGCGGGCCGCGCTTTTACCCAGACCTTTTTTGTCGCCCTCGCCATTGGCTCTATGCTGTGGTGGCCGAACCGTAAAGAGAAGGGCGAACTGAAATCCCGTGAGGGGTTTCTGATAGTGGTGCTGTTCTGGACCGTGCTGGGTAGTGTCGGTGCGCTCCCTTTTATCTTCTCGGAAAGCCCGAACCTCACGATTACCGATGCGTTTTTTGAATCTTTCTCTGGCCTGACCACCACGGGGGCCACTACGCTGGTGGGGCTGGATTCGCTCCCTCACGCCATCCTATTTTATCGCCAGATGCTGCAATGGTTTGGCGGGATGGGGATCATCGTGTTGGCGGTTGCGATACTGCCTATCCTCGGCGTGGGTGGGATGCAGCTCTATCGCGCAGAAATGCCCGGCCCGCTGAAAGATAACAAAATGCGCCCGCGAATTGCGGAAACGGCGAAAACCCTGTGGTTGATTTATGTCTTGCTGACCGTCGCCTGTGCGCTGGCGTTGTGGTTTGCCGGAATGGATGCCTTTGATGCCATCGGCCATAGCTTTGCGACTATCGCTATTGGCGGCTTCTCGACACATGATGCCAGTATCGGTTATTTCGACAGCCCGACTATTAACACTATCATTGCTATCTTCCTGCTGATCTCCGGCTGTAACTACGGTCTGCACTTTTCACTGTTAAGTGGGCGTAGTCTGAAGGTTTATTGGCGCGATCCGGAATTTCGCATGTTTATCGGCGTACAGTTTACGCTGGTGGTTATTTGTACCCTCGTGCTGTGGTTTCATAATGTCTACAGTTCGGCGCTGATGACAATTAACCAGGCGTTTTTCCAGGTGGTGTCGATGGCGACAACCGCCGGGTTTACGACTGACAGCATTGCCCGCTGGCCGCTCTTTTTGCCGGTACTGCTTTTATGTTCAGCTTTTATCGGCGGTTGTGCCGGGTCAACGGGCGGTGGCCTGAAAGTGATCCGCATCCTGCTGCTGTTTAAGCAGGGGAACCGTGAGCTGAAACGACTGGTGCATCCGAACGCCGTCTATAGCATTAAGCTGGGGAATCGCGCACTGCCGGAACGTATCCTCGAAGCCGTTTGGGGATTTTTCTCCGCCTATGCATTGGTGTTTATTGTCAGTATGCTGGCGATTATCGCCACGGGCGTGGATGACTTTTCTGCCTTTGCCTCAGTTGTTGCGACATTGAATAACCTGGGGCCAGGGCTTGGCGTGGTTGCTGATAACTTTACCAGTATGAACCCGGTGGCTAAATGGATCCTGATTGCCAACATGCTGTTTGGTCGTCTCGAGGTCTTTACATTGCTGGTGCTCTTTACCCCGACTTTCTGGCGTGAATGATGGAGTAATACGTGAAAACATTAATTCTTTTCTCAACAAGGGACGGACAAACGCGCGAGATTGCCTCTTACCTGGCTTCGGAACTGAAAGAACTGGGGATCCAGGCGGATGTCGCCAATGTGCACCGCATTGAAGAACCACAATGGGAAAACTATGACCGTGTGGTCATTGGTGCTTCTATTCGCTATGGTCACTACCACTCTGCGTTCCAGGAATTTGTTAAAAAGCATGCGACGCGGCTGAATTCGATGCCGAGCGCCTTTTACTCCGTAAACCTGGTGGCGCGTAAACCGGAGAAGCGTACTCCACAGACCAACAGCTACGCGCGGAAGTTTCTGATGAGTTCACAATGGCGTCCCGATCGCTGTGCCGTCATTGCCGGGGCGCTGCGTTATCCACGTTACCGCTGGTACGACCGTTTTATGATCAAGCTAATTATGAAGATGTCAGGCGGTGAAACGGATACGCGTAAAGAAGTTGTCTATACCGATTGGGAGCAGGTGGCGAATTTCGCCCGAGAAATCGCCCATTTAACCGACAAACCGACGCTGAAATAAGCATAAAGAATAAAAAATGCGCGGTCAGAAAATTATTTTAAATTTCCTCTTGTCAGGCCGGAATAACTCCCTATAATGCGCCACCACTGACACGGAACAACGGCAAACACGCCGCCGGGTCAGCGGGGTTCTCCTGAGAATCTCAACAGAGAAAAGCAAAAAAATGCTTGACTCTGTAGCGGGAAAGCGTATTATGCACACCCCGCGCCGCTGAGAAAAAGCGAAGCGGCACTGCTCTTTAACAATTTATCAGACAATCTGTGTGGGCACTCGAAGATACGGATTCTTAACGTCGCAAGACGAAAAATGAATACCAAGTCTCAAGAGTGAACACGTAATTCATTACGAAGTTTAATTCTTTGAGCATCAAACTTTTAAATTGAAGAGTTTGATCATGGCTCAGATTGAACGCTGGCGGCAGGCCTAACACATGCAAGTCGAACGGTAACAGGAAACAGCTTGCTGTTTCGCTGACGAGTGGCGGACGGGTGAGTAATGTCTGGGAAACTGCCTGATGGAGGGGGATAACTACTGGAAACGGTAGCTAATACCGCATAATGTCGCAAGACCAAAGAGGGGGACCTTCGGGCCTCTTGCCATCGGATGTGCCCAGATGGGATTAGCTAGTAGGTGGGGTAACGGCTCACCTAGGCGACGATCCCTAGCTGGTCTGAGAGGATGACCAGCCACACTGGAACTGAGACACGGTCCAGACTCCTACGGGAGGCAGCAGTGGGGAATATTGCACAATGGGCGCAAGCCTGATGCAGCCATGCCGCGTGTATGAAGAAGGCCTTCGGGTTGTAAAGTACTTTCAGCGGGGAGGAAGGGAGTAAAGTTAATACCTTTACTCATTGACGTTACCCGCAGAAGAAGCACCGGCTAACTCCGTGCCAGCAGCCGCGGTAATACGGAGGGTGCAAGCGTTAATCGGAATTACTGGGCGTAAAGCGCACGCAGGCGGTTTGTTAAGTCAGATGTGAAATCCCCGGGCTCAACCTGGGAACTGCATCTGATACTGGCAAGCTTGAGTCTCGTAGAGGGGGGTAGAATTCCAGGTGTAGCGGTGAAATGCGTAGAGATCTGGAGGAATACCGGTGGCGAAGGCGGCCCCCTGGACGAAGACTGACGCTCAGGTGCGAAAGCGTGGGGAGCAAACAGGATTAGATACCCTGGTAGTCCACGCCGTAAACGATGTCGACTTGGAGGTTGTGCCCTTGAGGCGTGGCTTCCGGAGCTAACGCGTTAAGTCGACCGCCTGGGGAGTACGGCCGCAAGGTTAAAACTCAAATGAATTGACGGGGGCCCGCACAAGCGGTGGAGCATGTGGTTTAATTCGATGCAACGCGAAGAACCTTACCTGGTCTTGACATCCACGGAAGTTTTCAGAGATGAGAATGTGCCTTCGGGAACCGTGAGACAGGTGCTGCATGGCTGTCGTCAGCTCGTGTTGTGAAATGTTGGGTTAAGTCCCGCAACGAGCGCAACCCTTATCCTTTGTTGCCAGCGGTCCGGCCGGGAACTCAAAGGAGACTGCCAGTGATAAACTGGAGGAAGGTGGGGATGACGTCAAGTCATCATGGCCCTTACGACCAGGGCTACACACGTGCTACAATGGCGCATACAAAGAGAAGCGACCTCGCGAGAGCAAGCGGACCTCATAAAGTGCGTCGTAGTCCGGATTGGAGTCTGCAACTCGACTCCATGAAGTCGGAATCGCTAGTAATCGTGGATCAGAATGCCACGGTGAATACGTTCCCGGGCCTTGTACACACCGCCCGTCACACCATGGGAGTGGGTTGCAAAAGAAGTAGGTAGCTTAACCTTCGGGAGGGCGCTTACCACTTTGTGATTCATGACTGGGGTGAAGTCGTAACAAGGTAACCGTAGGGGAACCTGCGGTTGGATCACCTCCTTACCTTAAAGAAGCGTACTTTGCAGTGCTCACACAGATTGTCTGATGAAAATGAGCAGTAAAACCTCTACAGGCTTGTAGCTCAGGTGGTTAGAGCGCACCCCTGATAAGGGTGAGGTCGGTGGTTCAAGTCCACTCAGGCCTACCAAATTTGCACGGCAAATTTGAAGAGGTTTTAACTACATGTTATGGGGCTATAGCTCAGCTGGGAGAGCGCCTGCTTTGCACGCAGGAGGTCTGCGGTTCGATCCCGCATAGCTCCACCATCTCTGTAGTGATTAAATAAAAAATACTTCAGAGTGTACCTGCAAAGGTTCACTGCGAAGTTTTGCTCTTTAAAAATCTGGATCAAGCTGAAAATTGAAACACTGAATAGTCGAAAGATTATTCGTGAGTCTCTCAAATTTTCGCAACACGATGATGAATCGAAAGAAACATCTTCGGGTTGTGAGGTTAAGCGACTAAGCGTACACGGTGGATGCCCTGGCAGTCAGAGGCGATGAAGGACGTGCTAATCTGCGATAAGCGTCGGTAAGGTGATATGAACCGTTATAACCGGCGATTTCCGAATGGGGAAACCCAGTGTGATTCGTCACACTATCATTAACTGAATCCATAGGTTAATGAGGCGAACCGGGGGAACTGAAACATCTAAGTACCCCGAGGAAAAGAAATCAACCGAGATTCCCCCAGTAGCGGCGAGCGAACGGGGAGCAGCCCAGAGCCTGAATCAGTGTGTGTGTTAGTGGAAGCGTCTGGAAAGGCGCGCGATACAGGGTGACAGCCCCGTACACAAAAATGCACATACTGTGAGCTCGATGAGTAGGGCGGGACACGTGGTATCCTGTCTGAATATGGGGGGACCATCCTCCAAGGCTAAATACTCCTGACTGACCGATAGTGAACCAGTACCGTGAGGGAAAGGCGAAAAGAACCCCGGCGAGGGGAGTGAAAAAGAACCTGAAACCGTGTACGTACAAGCAGTGGGAGCCTCTTTATGGGGTGACTGCGTACCTTTTGTATAATGGGTCAGCGACTTATATTCTGTAGCAAGGTTAACCGAATAGGGGAGCCGAAGGGAAACCGAGTCTTAACTGGGCGTTAAGTTGCAGGGTATAGACCCGAAACCCGGTGATCTAGCCATGGGCAGGTTGAAGGTTGGGTAACACTAACTGGAGGACCGAACCGACTAATGTTGAAAAATTAGCGGATGACTTGTGGCTGGGGGTGAAAGGCCAATCAAACCGGGAGATAGCTGGTTCTCCCCGAAAGCTATTTAGGTAGCGCCTCGTGAATTCATCTCCGGGGGTAGAGCACTGTTTCGGCAAGGGGGTCATCCCGACTTACCAACCCGATGCAAACTGCGAATACCGGAGAATGTTATCACGGGAGACACACGGCGGGTGCTAACGTCCGTCGTGAAGAGGGAAACAACCCAGACCGCCAGCTAAGGTCCCAAAGTCATGGTTAAGTGGGAAACGATGTGGGAAGGCCCAGACAGCCAGGATGTTGGCTTAGAAGCAGCCATCATTTAAAGAAAGCGTAATAGCTCACTGGTCGAGTCGGCCTGCGCGGAAGATGTAACGGGGCTAAACCATGCACCGAAGCTGCGGCAGCGACACTATGTGTTGTTGGGTAGGGGAGCGTTCTGTAAGCCTGTGAAGGTGTGCTGTGAGGCATGCTGGAGGTATCAGAAGTGCGAATGCTGACATAAGTAACGATAAAGCGGGTGAAAAGCCCGCTCGCCGGAAGACCAAGGGTTCCTGTCCAACGTTAATCGGGGCAGGGTGAGTCGACCCCTAAGGCGAGGCCGAAAGGCGTAGTCGATGGGAAACAGGTTAATATTCCTGTACTTGGTGTTACTGCGAAGGGGGGACGGAGAAGGCTATGTTGGCCGGGCGACGGTTGTCCCGGTTTAAGCGTGTAGGCTGATTTTCCAGGCAAATCCGGAAAATCAAGGTTGAGGCGTGATGACGAGGCACTACGGTGCTGAAGCAACAAATGCCCTGCTTCCAGGAAAAGCCTCTAAGCATCAGGTAACATCAAATCGTACCCCAAACCGACACAGGTGGTCAGGTAGAGAATACCAAGGCGCTTGAGAGAACTCGGGTGAAGGAACTAGGCAAAATGGTGCCGTAACTTCGGGAGAAGGCACGCTGATATGTAGGTGAAGCGACTTGCTCGTGGAGCTGAAATCAGTCGAAGATACCAGCTGGCTGCAACTGTTTATTAAAAACACAGCACTGTGCAAACACGAAAGTGGACGTATACGGTGTGACGCCTGCCCGGTGCCGGAAGGTTAATTGATGGGGTTAGCGGTAACGCGAAGCTCTTGATCGAAGCCCCGGTAAACGGCGGCCGTAACTATAACGGTCCTAAGGTAGCGAAATTCCTTGTCGGGTAAGTTCCGACCTGCACGAATGGCGTAATGATGGCCAGGCTGTCTCCACCCGAGACTCAGTGAAATTGAACTCGCTGTGAAGATGCAGTGTACCCGCGGCAAGACGGAAAGACCCCGTGAACCTTTACTATAGCTTGACACTGAACATTGAGCCTTGATGTGTAGGATAGGTGGGAGGCTTTGAAGTGTGGACGCCAGTCTGCATGGAGCCGACCTTGAAATACCACCCTTTAATGTTTGATGTTCTAACGTTGGCCCCTGATCGGGGTTGCGGACAGTGTCTGGTGGGTAGTTTGACTGGGGCGGTCTCCTCCTAAAGAGTAACGGAGGAGCACGAAGGTTGGCTAATCCTGGTCGGACATCAGGAGGTTAGTGCAATGGCATAAGCCAGCTTGACTGCGAGCGTGACGGCGCGAGCAGGTGCGAAAGCAGGTCATAGTGATCCGGTGGTTCTGAATGGAAGGGCCATCGCTCAACGGATAAAAGGTACTCCGGGGATAACAGGCTGATACCGCCCAAGAGTTCATATCGACGGCGGTGTTTGGCACCTCGATGTCGGCTCATCACATCCTGGGGCTGAAGTAGGTCCCAAGGGTATGGCTGTTCGCCATTTAAAGTGGTACGCGAGCTGGGTTTAGAACGTCGTGAGACAGTTCGGTCCCTATCTGCCGTGGGCGCTGGAGAACTGAGGGGGGCTGCTCCTAGTACGAGAGGACCGGAGTGGACGCATCACTGGTGTTCGGGTTGTCATGCCAATGGCACTGCCCGGTAGCTAAATGCGGAAGAGATAAGTGCTGAAAGCATCTAAGCACGAAACTTGCCCCGAGATGAGTTCTCCCTGACTCCCTGAGAGTCCTGAAGGAACGTTGAAGACGACGACGTTGATAGGCCGGGTGTGTAAGCGCAGCGATGCGTTGAGCTAACCGGTACTAATGAACCGTGAGGCTTAACCTTACAACGCCGAAGATGTTTTGGCGGATTGAGAGAAGATTTTCAGCCTGATACAGATTAAATCAGAACGCAGAAGCGGTCTGATAAAACAGAATTTGCCTGGCGGCCTTAGCGCGGTGGTCCCACCTGACCCCATGCCGAACTCAGAAGTGAAACGCCGTAGCGCCGATGGTAGTGTGGGGTCTCCCCATGCGAGAGTAGGGAACTGCCAGGCATCAAATTAAGCGAAAGGCCATCCGTCAGGATGGCCTTTTTGCGTTGGTGAAAAAAATGCCGGATGCGACGCTGGCGCGTCTTATCCAGCCTACTCTTGCTTATCCGTTCTGCTTTTGCATCCACTCCACCACAAAATCAGCCAGCCCCTCAACATCATTAATATCCAGTAATGCGACATCAAGATTAAGCGGCACATCACTGGCTACAGCAATAACATGCCTATCTATCACTAATTCTTCAGGTCGATGTCCGGCTCCATCGCGAAACAGCACAATCTTTGTGATCTCTTCATGCTTAAACCCTTCGACCAGAATCAAATCCAGCTTTGAGGTATCCATTCGACTTGCGAGAAAATGTAGATCCAGCTCTTCTTCGTCTGGTGTTTCCGTCATCAAGGCCCATCGTTGCTGGCTGGCAACGATGGTTTGTGCCGCGCCAGCCTTGCGCAGCTCATAGCTATCTTTGCCTGGCTTATCAACATCCATATCATGGTGCGTATGCTTAATCAGCCCTGGACGGATCCCTCTGGCGCATAATGCCGGGATCAGTTTTTTCAAAAGCGTAGTTTTTCCAGTGCCGCTCCACGCGGCAAAGGCGAGTAACGGTATCATCGTTTTTCCTGCCATCGGGCAAGTTCCTCTGGCGTATTCACGTTAATAAATGCATCTTTATTATCGCTGAAATCAACCGCATGACCGCCAGCCAGACGCATAAATGCCATTACCCGGCGTTCTCCTGCTTGCAGATATTCCAGTAATAAAGGCTCAATTGCGCGGTTTACCAGAGCAATAGTCGGGTGATCGCGTTCACCGTCGTGGACCCACACGACAGGTGCCTCTTTGCGCTGATGATTAAGCCGGGCAGCTAAATCAGGGGGAATGTAAGGCGTATCGCATGGGCAAAACAAAAACCACTCCCCCGCTTCCTGCTGCATTACTGAAAGCATTCCTGCCAGAGGGCCTGGGTAATCCGCCAGTGAATCTTCAACCACTTTCAGACCGCTTGCCTGATAGATTTCCTGATGACGATTAGCATTAACCACGACGTGAGAGAGCTGCGTCATAAGCGCGTCAGCGACATGTTGCCACAGCGGTTTGCCGTTTAATTCAAGCAATCCTTTATCTACGCCGCCCATTCGTCTGGCTTTACCGCCCGCCAGCACAACGCCTGTTATCGTCGTCATCAGATTCACCGATATCGCCTCTTTTATTGTGGGATTGACCCTGCTAACGTGTCTGTCTCAAGAGTAAGGAGCATTACTATGAAATGTAAACGTCTGAATGAAGTTATTGAACTCCTCCAGCCAGCCTGGCAAAAAGAGCCAGACCTTAACCTGCTGCAATTTTTGCAGAAACTGGCGAAAGAGTCAGGTTTTGACGGCGAACTGGCGGATTTGACGGATGACATTCTGATCTATCACCTGAAAATGCGTGATTCCGCGAAAGATGCGGTTATCCCGGGTTTGCAAAAAGATTATGAAGAAGATTTCAAAACGGCGCTGTTACGCGCTCGCGGCGTAATTAAAGAGTAAAAGCTTGTAAGCGGTGCCACCAAAATCATCGTGAAATGATATCCTTCATCATTCGTAATGTTTTCCGGATGATGGGATGAACAACAGCGCTTTTACTTTCCAGACACTACACCCGGATACCATCATGGATGCTCTGTTTGAGCATGGGATCCGGGTGGATTCCGGTCTTACCCCGCTTAACAGCTATGAAAACCGTGTCTATCAATTTCAGGACGAAGATCGTCGACGTTTTGTCGTCAAATTTTATCGCCCTGAACGTTGGACAGCCGATCAAATCCTCGAAGAACATCAATTTGCGTTGCAGCTGGTTAACGATGAAGTTCCGGTCGCAGCGCCTGTGGCCTTTAACGGTCAGACTTTATTGAATCATCAGGGATTTTATTTCGCTGTTTTTCCAAGCGTCGGTGGTCGCCAGTTCGAAGCTGATAATATCGATCAGATGGAAGCGGTTGGGCGTTATTTAGGGCGTATGCACCAGACGGGGCGCAAACAGCTTTTTATCCATCGCCCGACCATCGGTCTGAATGAATATCTCATTGAGCCACGCAAGCTGTTTGAGGACGCTACACTGATACCTTCCGGGTTGAAAGCGGCATTCCTGAAAGCGACAGATGAGCTGATCGCCGCCGTTACAGCACACTGGCGGGAAGATTTCACCGTTCTGCGGCTACATGGAGACTGCCACGCCGGGAATATTCTCTGGCGCGATGGTCCAATGTTTGTTGATCTGGATGATGCACGTAATGGTCCGGCTATTCAGGATTTGTGGATGTTGCTCAATGGCGATAAAGCCGAGCAGCGGATGCAACTGGAAACTATTATTGAAGCTTATGAAGAATTTAGCGAGTTCGACACCGCTGAAATCGGACTGATTGAACCTTTACGCGCCATGCGTTTGGTTTATTATCTTGCCTGGCTAATGCGGCGTTGGGCTGATCCCGCGTTCCCGAAAAATTTCCCGTGGTTAACCGGGGAAGATTACTGGCTACGACAGATGGCGACTTTTATAGAACAGGCAAAAGTTCTACAAGAACCCCCTTTGCAATTAACACCTATGTATTAATCGGAGAGAGTAGATCATGAAAAAGATTTGGCTGGCGCTGGCTGGTTTAGTTTTAGCGTTTAGCGCATCGGCGGCGCAGTATGAAGATGGTAAACAGTACACTACCCTGGAAAAACCGGTAGCTGGCGCGCCGCAAGTGCTGGAGTTTTTCTCTTTCTTCTGCCCGCACTGCTATCAGTTTGAAGAAGTTCTGCATATTTCTGATAACGTGAAGAAAAAACTGCCGGAAGGCGTGAAGATGACTAAATACCACGTCAACTTCATGGGTGGTGATCTGGGCAAAGATCTGACTCAGGCATGGGCAGTGGCGATGGCACTGGGCGTGGAAGACAAAGTCACTGTTCCGCTGTTTGAAGGCGTACAGAAAACCCAGACTATTCGTTCAGCATCTGATATCCGCGATGTATTTATCAACGCAGGTATTAAAGGTGAAGAGTATGACGCGGCATGGAACAGCTTCGTGGTGAAATCCCTGGTCGCTCAGCAGGAAAAAGCTGCAGCTGACGTGCAATTGCGTGGCGTTCCGGCGATGTTTGTTAACGGTAAATATCAGCTGAATCCGCAGGGTATGGATACCAGCAATATGGATGTTTTTGTTCAGCAGTATGCTGATACTGTGAAATATCTGTCCGAGAAAAAATAATTCAATGTAAATTACATAAAGTCCGTGAATATTCACGGGCTTTTTTTATTATTTAATAAATATAAATACATTCTGATAATGCGTCCTGCCGCTGGACATTATTTCAGCATAAGTGGATATTCAAAGTTTTGCTGTTTTATCAGGGAATATTTATATGATACGTAAGTCAGCTACAGGTGTTATTGTTGCGTTTGCCGTAATCTGGGGTGGTGGCACATGGTACACAGGTACGCAAATTCAGCCTGGTGTCGAAAAGTTCATTAAAGATTTTAACGATGCTAAAAAGAAAGATGAACATGCCTACGATATGACGTTAAGTTATAAAAACTTTGACAAAGGCTTTTTTAATTCTCATTTTCAAATGCAAATAACATTTGATAACGGTGCACCCGATCTCAATATCAAGCCAGGCCAGAAAGTTGCATTTGATGTGGATGTTGAGCACGGTCCGTTGCCCATCACAATGTTAATGCGTGGTAATGTCATCCCCGCACTGGCAGCGGCAAAAGTGAACTTAGTGAATAATGAACAGACACAACCGCTATTTATCGCCGCAAAAAATAAATCGCCCGTGGAAGCGACATTGCGATTCGCGTTTGGTGGCTCATTCTCCACGACATTAGATGTTGCCCCTGCAAAATATGGAAAGTTTTCTTTTGGTGAGGGCCAGTTTACTTTTAATGGTGATGGTAGTTCATTATCTAACCTGGATATTGAAGGCAAAGTCGAAGATATTGTTTTGGAATTATCGCCATTGAACAAAGTAACGGCGAAAAGTTTTACCATTGATTCTCTAACGCGATTAGAAGAAAAGAAATTTCCGGTTGGCGAAAGCGAGTCGAAATTTAACCAGATTAACATTATCAATCACGGGGAAGACGTTGCCCAAATCGATGCTTTCGTTGCAAAAACCAGGCTGGATCGCGTTAAAGACAAAGATTATATCAATGTCAGTCTGACCTACGAACTTGATAAGTTAACAAAAGGGAATCAGCAACTCGGTAGTGGTGAGTGGTCATTGATTGCTGAATCTATTGATCCCTCAGCGGTGCGCCAATTTATCATCCAGTATAACATTGCGATGCAGAAGCAGCTTGCTGCACACCCTGAGTTAGCAAACGATGAAGTTGCTCTGCAAGAAGTGAATGCTGCATTGTTCAAAGAGTATTTACCGTTATTACAAAAAAGTGAGCCGACCATTAAACAACCGGTAAGATGGAAGAATGCACTCGGCGAACTAAATGCCAATCTGGATATCAGTATTGCCGACCCAGCCAAATCCTCATCATCCACAAACAAAGATATTAAATCGCTCAATTTTGATGTGAAGTTACCGCTTAATGTCGTCACAGAAACCGCAAAACAGCTTAATTTATCTGAAGGAATGGATGCTGAAAAAGCGCAAAAGCGGGCTGATAAACAAATCAGCGGGATGATGACATTAGGTCAGATGTTTCAGTTAATCACGATTGACAACAATACCGCCTCGCTGCAACTGCGTTATACACCGGGTAAAGTTGTTTTTAACGGACAGGAAATGAGCGAAGAAGAATTTATGTCTCGTGCCGGACGTTTTGTTCATTAAAATACTCACTCGCCTCTGCTCATTCAGAGGCGAGTAAAACTTACTTATTCTGACGCTGTGATGACATCAACGACGTCAGAAGTCGGTCTTTTTCCTGCCACAGTGAGTTCAGCCATTGCTGAAAATGGCGCTTAAAGCTTTTGTCATTGATGTAGTCGCCATGTAACTCATCGGCAATAGGCTGCAAATCCACATGTACGACAATTCGCGTCAGTTTACCGCTTAACATATCGAAGAACGGCTGACGGTTATTGTCCGGATAACACAGCGTAACATTAAGCAGTTTATCGAATTGTTTACCCAGTACATTTAGCGCCATCGCAATGCCTGCCGCCTTTGGTGGCAACAAGTTTTGAAAAGTGGAGTGGGTTTGCAGATGTTTTTCTTGCGTGAAACGGGAGCCTTCAACGAAATTGACAATGGTGGTGGGATGCAGGCGAAACTTTTCACAAGAACGCCGAGTGGTTTCGACATCTTTACCACGTCGCTCCGGATGACGTAATAAATAAGCGCGGGAATAACGCTTCATAAACGGCATATCCAGCGCCCAGCACGCCAGGCCAAGAAAAGGCACCCAGGCCAGCTGCTGCTTGAGGAAATATTTATTCATCGGAATGTGCTTACGAAACAGCACGCACAGTACGACAATATCTGCCCAACTACGGTGGTTACAAATAAGTAGATACCAGTTCTTCTTACTTAACCCTTCCAGCCCGTGAACTTCCCATTGCAGGTGTGGGTTCAGATGCAGTAATACCGCCAGACCTTCGCACCAGCAATACATCATAAAATCACAAAAACGCGAAACCTTTCGCCAAATGACTGGCACAGGAAGCAATAGTTTTACAATCCCGGCAATGATGATCGGGACGGAGCAAAAAATAGTGACCAAAATGGTCAATACGATACTCAGCAAAAGGGTTATCGCAGCGAGTATTCTCGTCATAATGAATTTATTCAAAAAGTTAGCCATAGACAGTGCGCTAAAGAAGCGCAAGGCGCAGATTTTAGCAGAAAACGACCCAAATAACGGATGATCCTTAAGGAGAAAAATAATTCATATCTATCCACATTAGAAAAAATCCCATTATCTCAATTATTAGGGATGGTCTTATTTTTAACTTCATGAAAAACAAAGACAAACATCATGCTGTAAAAAGCATGATAATAAATTAAAAGCGATGTAAATAATTTATGCACAAAGTTATCCACATGACGATTTGCGAGCGATCCAGAAGATCTACAAAAGATTTTCACGAAAAGCGGTGAAAAACTCATGTTTTCATCCTGTCTGTGGCATCCTTTACCCATAATCTGATAAACAGGCACGGACATTATGGTTCAGATCCCCCAAAATCCACTTATCCTTGTAGATGGTTCATCTTATCTTTATCGCGCATATCACGCGTTTCCCCCGCTGACTAACAGCGCAGGCGAGCCGACCGGTGCGATGTATGGTGTCCTCAACATGCTGCGCAGTCTGATCATGCAATATAAACCGACGCATGCAGCGGTGGTCTTTGACGCCAAGGGAAAAACCTTTCGTGATGAACTGTTTGAACATTACAAATCACATCGCCCGCCAATGCCGGACGATCTGCGTGCACAAATCGAACCCTTGCACGCGATGGTTAAAGCGATGGGACTGCCGCTGCTGGCGGTTTCTGGCGTAGAAGCGGACGACGTTATCGGTACTCTGGCGCGCGAAGCCGAAAAAGCCGGGCGTCCGGTGCTGATCAGCACTGGCGATAAAGATATGGCGCAGCTGGTGACGCCAAATATTACGCTTATCAACACTATGACGAATACCATCCTCGGACCGGAAGAGGTGGTGAATAAGTACGGCGTGCCGCCAGAATTGATCATCGACTTCCTGGCGCTGATGGGTGACTCCTCTGATAACATTCCAGGCGTACCGGGCGTCGGTGAAAAAACCGCACAGGCATTGCTGCAAGGTCTTGGCGGACTGGATACGCTGTATGCCGAGCCAGAAAAAATTGCTGGGTTGAGCTTCCGTGGCGCGAAAACAATGGCAGCGAAGCTCGAGCAAAACAAAGAAGTTGCTTATCTCTCATACCAGCTGGCGACGATTAAAACCGACGTTGAACTGGAGCTGACCTGTGAACAACTGGAAGTGCAGCAACCGGCGGCGGAAGAGTTGTTGGGGCTGTTCAAAAAGTATGAGTTCAAACGCTGGACTGCTGATGTCGAAGCGGGCAAATGGTTACAGGCCAAAGGGGCAAAACCAGCCGCGAAGTCACAGGAAACCAGTGTTGCAGACGAAGCATCAGAAGTGACGGCAACGGTGATTTCTTATGACAACTACGTCACCATCCTTGATGAAGAAACACTGAAAGCGTGGATTGCGAAGCTGGAAAAAGCGCCGGTATTTGCATTTGATACCGAAACCGACAGCCTTGATAACATCTCTGCTAACCTGGTCGGGCTTTCTTTTGCTATCGAGCCAGGCGTAGCGGCATATATTCCGGTTGCTCATGATTATCTTGATGCGCCCGATCAAATCTCTCGCGAGCGTGCACTCGAGTTGCTAAAACCGCTGCTGGAAGATGAAAAGGCGCTGAAGGTCGGGCAAAACCTGAAATACGATCGCGGTATTCTGGCGAACTACGGCATTGAACTGCGGGGGATTGCATTTGATACCATGCTGGAGTCCTACATTCTCAACAGCGTTGCCGGTCGCCACGATATGGACAGCCTCGCGGAACGTTGGTTGAAGCATAAAACCATCACTTTTGAAGAGATTGCTGGTAAAGGTAAAAATCAACTGACCTTTAACCAGATTGCCCTGGAAGAGGCCGGACGTTACGCCGCCGAAGATGCAGATGTCACCTTGCAGCTGCATCTGAAAATGTGGCCGGATCTGCAAAAACACAAAGGGCCGTTGAACGTCTTCGAGAATATCGAAATGCCGCTAGTGCCGGTGCTTTCACGCATTGAACGTAACGGTGTGAAGATCGATCCGAAAGTGCTGCACAATCATTCTGAAGAGCTCACTCTTCGTCTGGCTGAGCTGGAAAAGAAAGCGCATGAAATTGCAGGTGAGGAGTTTAACCTTTCTTCCACCAAGCAGTTACAAACCATTCTGTTTGAAAAACAGGGCATTAAACCGCTGAAGAAAACGCCAGGTGGCGCGCCGTCAACGTCGGAAGAGGTACTGGAAGAACTGGCGCTGGACTATCCGTTGCCAAAAGTGATTCTGGAGTATCGTGGTCTGGCGAAGCTGAAATCGACTTACACCGACAAGCTGCCGCTGATGATCAACCCGAAAACCGGGCGTGTGCATACCTCTTATCACCAGGCAGTAACTGCAACGGGACGTTTATCGTCAACCGATCCTAACCTGCAAAACATTCCGGTGCGTAACGAAGAAGGTCGTCGTATCCGCCAGGCGTTTATTGCGCCAGAGGATTATGTGATTGTCTCAGCGGACTACTCGCAGATTGAACTGCGCATTATGGCGCATCTCTCGCGTGACAAAGGCTTGCTGACCGCATTCGCGGAAGGAAAAGATATCCACCGGGCAACGGCGGCAGAAGTGTTTGGTTTGCCACTGGAAACCGTCACCAGCGAGCAACGCCGTAGCGCGAAAGCGATCAACTTTGGTCTGATTTATGGCATGAGTGCTTTCGGTCTGGCGCGGCAATTGAACATTCCACGTAAAGAAGCGCAGAAGTACATGGACCTTTACTTCGAACGCTACCCTGGCGTGCTGGAGTATATGGAACGCACCCGTGCTCAGGCGAAAGAGCAGGGCTACGTTGAAACGCTGGACGGACGCCGTCTGTATCTGCCGGATATCAAATCCAGCAATGGTGCTCGTCGTGCAGCGGCTGAACGTGCAGCCATTAACGCGCCAATGCAGGGAACCGCCGCCGACATTATCAAACGGGCAATGATTGCCGTTGATACGTGGCTACAGGCTGAGCAACCGCGTGTGCGTATGATCATGCAGGTACACGATGAACTGGTATTTGAAGTTCATAAAGATGATGTCGATGCCGTCGCGAAGCAGATTCATCAACTGATGGAAAACTGTACCCGTCTGGATGTGCCGTTGCTGGTGGAAGTGGGGAGTGGCGAAAACTGGGATCAGGCGCACTAAGATTCGCCTGAACATGCCCTTTTTTCGTAAGTAAGCAACATAAGCTGTCACGTTTTGTGATGGCTATTAGAAATTCCTATGCAACAACTGAAAAAAAATTACAAAAAATGCTTTCTGAACTGAACAAAAAAGAGTAAAGTTAGTCGCGTAGGGTACAGAGGTAAGATGTTCTATCTTTCAGACCTTTTACTTCACGTAATCGGATTTGGCTGAATATTTTAGCCGCCCCAGTCAGTAATGACTGGGGCGTTTTTTATTGGGCGAAAGAAAAGATCCGTAATGCCTGATGCGCCCTGTTTATCAGGCCAACGGTAGAAGTGTAATCTATTGAATTTACGGGCCGGATACGCCACATCCGGCACAAGCATTAAGGCAAGAAAATTATTCGCCGTCCTGCGTTTCTTCTACAGGCTGCATCTCGCTAAACCAGGTATCCAGTTTCTGCCGCAGCTTGTCCACGCCTTGTTTCTTCAGTGAAGAGAACGTTTCAACCTGCACATCACCGTTAAACGCCAGCACCGCTTCACGCACCATATTCAATTGCGCTTTACGTGCGCCGCTTGCCAGTTTGTCCGCTTTGGTCAGCAGCACCAGCACGGCGATATTGCTGTCTACCGCCCACTCAATCATCTGTTGATCCAAATCTTTCAGCGGATGGCGAATATCCATTAGCACCACCAGACCTTGCAGGCTCTGACGTTTTTCGAGGTACTCGCCGAGCGCGCGCTGCCATTTGCGCTTCATCTCTTCCGGGACTTCCGCATAACCGTACCCAGGCAAGTCAACCAGACGCTTGCCATCAGCCACTTCAAACAGGTTGATAAGCTGGGTGCGCCCTGGGGTTTTTGAGGTCCGCGCCAGGCTTTTCTGGTTAGTCAGCGTGTTCAGCGCGCTGGATTTACCTGCGTTGGAACGGCCTGCAAAAGCCACTTCAATTCCGGTATCGGAAGGTAGGTGGCGAATATCAGGCGCACTCATCACAAAATGCGTCTGTTGATAATTCAAATTAGTCAAAGCGGTCGTCTCCGTCAGTCAAAGCTTTGCGGCGATTATACCTGAACCATAATAAAAGGCGGATTTTTCGGCGTGAGCGTTGTAAGTAAAAGCCATACGCTTTGTGAGACATTGCCGATAGTCTTTATGCGAAATAGCAGAGAAAATTCTGCGATGCATGTCAAATAAGCTATATAAATCAGTTAATTGCTTTTATATAAAACTCTGAAAATGTGCAAATACTGATGGCGGTTGATTGTTTGTTTAAAGCAAAGGCGTAAAGTAGCACCCATAGAGCGAGGACGCTAACAGGAACAATGACTCAGGATGAGGGTCAGGAGCGCCAGGAGGCGAAGACAGAGGATTGTCAGGAAGACAAACGTCCGGAGACGTAATTAAACGGAAATGGAATCAACACGGATTGTTCCGGCTAATGGAAAAACAGGGTGTGTTGGCGGCCTGCAAGGATTGTAAGACCCGTTAAGGGTTATGAGTCAGGAAAAAAGGCGACAGAGTAATCTGTCGCCTTTTTTCTTTGCTTGCTTTCTGTTAGATTCCGCCGCAAATCTATACTGAATAAAACGGCTAAAAGACGAACCATTATGAAACCATCATCTTCAAACTCACGCAGCAAAGGTCATGCAAAAGCGCGTCGAAAAACACGCGAGGAGCTGGATCAGGAAGCTCGTGACCGTAAGCGTCAGAAAAAACGTCGTGGTCATGCGCCGGGCAGCCGCGCAGCGGGCGGTAACACCACGTCAGGCAGTAAAGGCCAGAACGCACCGAAAGATCCACGTATTGGCAGTAAAACCCCTATTCCATTGGGCGTGACTGAAAAAGTCACCAAACAGCACAAACCGAAGAGTGAGAAACCTATGCTTTCACCGCAGGCGGAGTTGGAGTTACTGGAAACGGATGAGCGTCTGGATGCGCTGCTGGAACGTCTGGAAGCAGGCGAAACCCTGAGCGCCGAAGAGCAATCCTGGGTGGATGCCAAACTGGATCGTATTGATGAGTTGATGCAGAAACTCGGCCTCTCTTATGACGATGACGAAGAAGAGGAAGAAGACGAGAAGCAAGAAGACATGATGCGTCTGCTGCGGGGCAACTAACGGATTGCCGCCGTGGGCCTTCCCGTTCTGCTGATAACCCTTCCGGTTATATGTTATCTGGTGTGGTTATTCGTTAAACTACAGCGGTTGTCGCGGCGACAAAAGTGGCTGCGCAACCGGCTGATGACCCGAAACGGGCATCCGCCGGTACGCCGTAGCCGCCAGAGACGCCATCGGAAGGAGTGAGCATGTCTGTACAGCAAATCGACTGGGATCTGGCCCTGATCCAGAAATATAACTATTCCGGGCCACGATACACCTCGTACCCGACCGCGCTGGAGTTTTCAGAAGACTTCGGCGAACAGGCGTTTTTACAAGCCGTGGCGCGCTATCCTGAGCGTCCATTATCTCTCTACGTACATATTCCGTTCTGCCATAAGCTTTGTTACTTCTGCGGTTGCAATAAGATTGTTACTCGCCAGCAGCACAAGGCCGATCAGTATCTGGACGCGCTGGAGCAAGAAATCGTCCATCGTGCACCGCTTTTTGCCGGGCGCAAGGTGAGCCAGCTGCACTGGGGCGGTGGTACGCCGACGTATCTGAACAAAGCGCAAATCAGCCGTCTGATGAAGCTGCTGCGCGAAAACTTCCAGTTCAATGCCGATGCGGAGATTTCGATCGAAGTCGATCCGCGCGAAATCGAACTGGATGTACTCGATCATTTACGCGCCGAGGGCTTTAATCGCCTGAGCATGGGCGTGCAGGACTTCAACAAAGAAGTGCAACGTCTGGTTAACCGCGAGCAGGATGAAGAGTTCATCTTTGCACTGCTTAACCATGCGCGTGAGATTGGTTTTACCTCCACCAACATCGACCTGATTTACGGCCTGCCGAAACAGACGCCGGAGAGTTTCGCTTTTACCCTGAAACGCGTGGCGGAGCTGAACCCCGATCGTCTGAGTGTCTTTAACTACGCGCATCTGCCGACCATTTTTGCTGCTCAGCGCAAAATCAAAGATGCTGACCTGCCGAGTCCGCAGCAAAAACTCGATATCCTGCAGGAAACCATCGCCTTCCTGACGCAATCGGGCTATCAGTTTATCGGTATGGATCACTTTGCCCGTCCGGATGACGAGCTGGCGGTGGCCCAGCGTGAAGGCGTGCTGCATCGTAACTTCCAGGGCTACACCACTCAGGGCGATACCGATCTGCTGGGGATGGGCGTTTCCGCCATCAGCATGATTGGCGACTGCTACGCGCAGAACCAGAAAGAGTTGAAGCACTACTATCAGCAAGTGGATGAACAAGGCAATGCGCTGTGGCGTGGTATTGCGCTAACGCGTGATGACTGTATTCGCCGCGATGTGATTAAGTCGCTCATCTGCAACTTCCGTCTGGATTACGCCCCTATTGAGCAACAGTGGGATTTGCACTTCGCTGATTACTTTGCGGAAGATCTCAAGTTGCTCGCCCCATTAGCAAAAGACGGACTGGTGGATGTGGATGAGAAGGGAATACAGGTGACGGCGAAAGGTCGCTTGCTGATCCGCAACATTTGCATGTGCTTTGATACCTATCTGCGCCAGAAAGCGCGGATGCAGCAGTTCTCACGGGTGATTTAAATAGTGAATGGCGCTTCGTTTACAAAGTAGAAAACGAAAGCGCCATCAATGTGCTGAGAACAAGATTGCCTGATGCGCTACGCTTATCAGGCCTACAAAACCTGTTGAAAATATTGCTTTTGTAGGCCGGATAAGGCGTTCACGCCGCATCCGGCATGAACAAAGAGCACTTCATCAGCAATCTGAAACTCAGCTAAACAGCCCAATCATCGCGGCACACAGCACGGCAGCAACAGCAGTTTGCGGTGTGTGGCTGTCAACTGCGCCACTCGATACCAGATTAATTATTGATTCCAGCATAATGACTCTCCCCGTTTTCCGGGCAAGATCATACTGAACTTATCGGAACAGTAAAGCGCAAAATACCAGCAATTTGCGCTCAATAATCAATCTTTACACACAAGCCGTGAATCACTCCATCCCCAGCTCTTTTAACTTCCGCGTCAGAGTGTTACGCCCCCAGCCGAGTAGCCGCGCCGCTTCCTGTTTATGCCCCTGCGTATGTCGCAGCGCGGTGGTCAGTAACGTCCGCTCCAGCTCAGGCTGCGCTTCGGAAAGCAGATTTTGATGACCGGAACGCAGCGCCCTGTCTGCCCACTGCGCTAACAGCGTCGCCCAACTGTCCGGTTGCATTTGCGAAGTACTCTCCGCAACCGTTGATTCAAACAGTTCGCCAGGCAAATCCTGAATCAACACTTCCTGTCCGGCAGCCATTACCGTTAGCCAGCGGCAGGTGTTTTCCAGCTGGCGCACGTTGCCTGGCCACGCCAGACGCGTCAGCGCGGCTTCGGTTTCCGGATGCAGTAACTTCGCTTCTACTCCCAGTTCGCGCGCGGCAACCTGTAAAAAATGGCGTGCCAGACGGGGAATATCTTCCCGACGTTCGCGCAGCGGCGGCAGATGAACGCGGATGACGTTCAGGCGGTGGAACAGATCCTCACGGAACTTACCTTCCTGCACCCGCTGTTCAAGATTCTGGTGAGTGGCAGCGATAATCCGCACATCCACTTTCACCGGCGCATAGCCGCCAACGCGATAAAACTGACCGTCTGCCAGCACGCGCAGCAAACGCGTCTGCACATCCAGCGGCATATCACCAATTTCGTCGAGAAATAACGTGCCGCCATCGGCCTGTTCAAAACGCCCCTGACGAATGGTATTCGCGCCGGTAAACGCGCCTTTCTCGTGACCAAACAGTTCTGATTCGATCAAATCCTTCGGGATAGCCGCCATATTCAGCGCGATAAATGGCGCTTTGGCTCTCGGACTGTGGCGATGCAGGGCATGAGCGACCAGTTCTTTACCGGTGCCGGATTCGCCGTTAATCAGCACGCTAATAGAAGAACGCGAAAGCCGACCGATAATACGGAACACGTCCTGCATGGCTGGCGCTTCGCCGATGATATCGGTCGTTGGGCCGTTAAGCTGAACATTACGCGGCTGCTGCTGTTCCTGGTAATGACTGATGGCGCGCTCAACCAGCGCGACGGCTTCGTCGATATCAAACGGTTTGGGCAGATAATCAAACGCCCCTTGTTGATAGGCGCTGACGGCAGCATCCAGATCGGAATGTGCGGTCATAATGATGACCGGAAGCATCGGATGGCGCTGTTTAATCTGCTTGAGCAGCGCCAGCCCGTCCATTCCCGGCATACGGATATCTGAAAGCAGCACATCCGGCGTTTTGCTCGCCAGCGCCTCCAGTACCTCCGCGCCGTTCTCAAATGTTGTACAGGTTAAACCCGCTCCAGCGAGCGCACGTTCAAGCACCCAACGGATGGAACTATCGTCATCGACTACCCAGACTATCCCTCGTTGCATAAACGTCACCTTTATTTCCTGATAGGCAGGTAAACCGAGAACTCGGTATGACCTGGCCAACTGGTAAATTCAATTTTGCCTGAATGCTGATCAATCAAATTACGGGCGATGGATAAGCCAAGCCCGGTGCCACCTTCGCGGCCGCTGACCATCGGGTAAAACAGTGTATCCTGCAAATGAGGCGGAATACCTGGCCCGTTATCTTCCACATCAATTCGCGCCGCCAGCCGATAACGCTCGCCGTGTAAGGTCAGTTGGAAAGCTGTGCGGGTACGCAGAATGATTTCACCACCCTCTGGCCCCAGCGCCTGTAGCGCATTGCGCACAATATTCAGGAGCACTTGCTCAATTTGATCCGGGTCGTGCGCCAGTTCCGGCAGGCTGGGGTCGTAATCACGAATCAACCGCACGTTGTCCGGCAGTTCCATCGACACCAGCGTCACCACGCGTTCAGCTACTTTGTGAATACTTTCGGTAACGCGCGTACCGGGCAGCTGCGGTCCCAACAGACGGTCGACCAGATTTCGCAGCCGGTCCGCCTGTTCGATAATCACTTTGGTATATTCAAGTAGTGACGGGTCAGGTAATGCTTTGCTGAGCAGCTGCGCCGCGCCACGTAAACCGCCAAGCGGATTTTTAATCTCATGTGCCAGGCCGCGCACTAAATCACGGGCAGCAACCTGCTGGGCGTGCTGTAGCTGTTCCTGACTTAAGCGGCGCTGGTTATCCATCGGTGCCATCTCCAGCAGGATCATGCCGTCCGGCATACGCTGGGCCGTCACAGAAAGGATATGCGAGCGCCCGTCGATGACCAGCGTCACTTCGTTATCGGTAAAACCTTGCCCCGCCTCCAGACTTTCTTGCATCAGCTCGATATTTAATGAGAAGTAGCTCAACAGTTCCGGTAACGGCGTACCAAACAATTTGCGGGAGCTTTGGGCGAGCAGTTGTTGCGCGGCGGGGTTGGCGTAATGGATCGCCAGATTGTCATCAATTAACAAAATACTGTTAATCAGCGAGTTGAGGATCTGCCCAGCATCGGGCTGCGTGCCTGTTGCCATAAAGCAGTCTCCTGAACAGGTTGCACCATTTTAGTGCATTATAGCTTTTTACGGATAAAAAGCGCGAAGCATCAGAGAATTGACGGAGAAAAAAGCCCATGCAGAGATGGGCTGAAAGTTTCCACGGCAACTAAATCCCGGCGTTGTTGCGCCGGGTAGTACAACTTCAACTATTAGACGCTGTAGTACAGCTCAAACTCTACCGGATGCGGAGTCATATGCACGCGGTCATCTTCTTCGCGACGCAGAGCGATGTACGCATCGATCGCTTCATCAGTGAACACGCCACCGGCTTTCAGGAACTCGCGGTCCAGATCCAGTTCGTTCAGTGCTTCTTCCAGAGAACCAGCAACCTGTGGGATCTCTTTCGCTTCTTCCGGCGGCAGGTCATACAGGTTTTTGTCCATCGCTTCGCCCGGATGGATCTTGTTCTTGATACCGTCAAGACCGGCCATCAGCAGGGCAGCAAAGCACAGGTACGGGTTAGCCGCCGGGTCCGGGAAACGTACTTCGATACGACGTGCTTTCGGAGAAGAAACCACCGGAATACGGATAGACGCAGAACGGTTACGCGCAGAGTAAGCCAGCATTACCGGTGCTTCGTAGCCCGGCACCAGACGCTTGTAAGAGTTGGTGGTCGGGTTTGCCAGGGCATTAATCGCTTTCGCGTGTTTGATTACGCCGCCAATATAGTACAGCGCCTGCTCAGACAGACCTGCGTATTTGTCGCCTGCGAACAGGTTGACGCCGTTTTTAGACAGCGACATGTGGCAGTGCATACCGGAGCCGTTATCACCGAACATCGGTTTTGGCATAAAGGTCGCAGTTTTACCGAAGCGGTGCGCTACGTTGTGCACAACATATTTGTAGATCTGAATTTCGTCAGCTTTTTTGGTCATGGTATTGAAGCGGGTAGCCACTTCGTTCTGACCAGCAGTCGCTACTTCGTGGTGATGGGCTTCAACCACCAGACCCATCTGTTCCATCACCAGACACATTTCAGAACGAATATCCTGAGCTGAGTCTACCGGCGGAACCGGGAAGTAACCGCCTTTCACTGCCGGACGGTGACCTTTGTTACCACCTTCGTATTGGGTGGAGGAGTTCCATGCGCCTTCGATATCGTCGATAGCAACGTGGGAACCGGAGATAGAAGATCCGAAACGGATGTCATCGAACAGGAAGAATTCAGGTTCTGGCCCGAACAGTACGGTGTCGGCAATGCCAGTAGAACGCAGGTAATCTTCAGCGCGTTTCGCGATGGAGCGCGGGTCACGGTCATAGCCTTGCAGGGTGCCAGGTTCAAGGATGTCGCAACGGATAATCAGGGTAGAATCGGCGAAGAACGGGTCAATCACTGCGGTGGATGCGTCTGGCATCAGCACCATGTCGGATTCGTTAATGCCTTTCCAGCCGCCAATCGAGGAGCCGTCAAACATTTTGCCTTCTTCGAAGAATTCAGCATTCACCTGATGAGCAGGGATAGTGACGTGCTGTTCTTTACCTTTGGTATCGGTGAAGCGCAAATCAACAAACTTCACTTCGTGCTCGTTCAGCATCGTCAGTACGTGTTCAGCGGACATACTTTAACTCTCCTGGATTGGTCATGGTCGTCGTGGTAACGAAATCTGCAATTATTTTGGCCGTGTCGCCGTAAAAAAGATAAAGCGAAATCTGTGCCAACTTTTAAATTGCCCCTAAAAGGCGTTATCATGCTTAACATCGTGCAAAAGGGCTGCACCATGATGTGAATGTTGCACCAATATAGTGCTTCAATGGAAACATTAAGCACCATATTGGTGCAATGACCTTTGGATAACCCTTTTTATGCTCCGTGAAAGCGATCACAAAGGGACTCTGCAATACTTGTTTGCGGAGGATGTTTGTGATCCTGTTTTGTAGTGCGATTAATCCGTGTACAATAACGCGCTATTTCTAATGCCTGAGGCAAAGTTGTGATCGAAAAATTGCGTAATATCGCCATCATCGCGCACGTAGACCATGGTAAAACCACCCTGGTAGACAAGCTGCTCCAACAATCCGGTACGTTCGACTCTCGTGCCGAAACCCAAGAGCGCGTGATGGACTCCAACGATTTGGAGAAAGAGCGTGGGATTACCATCCTCGCGAAAAACACCGCTATCAAATGGAATGATTACCGTATCAACATCGTTGATACCCCGGGGCACGCCGACTTCGGTGGTGAAGTTGAACGTGTAATGTCCATGGTAGACTCAGTGCTGCTGGTGGTTGACGCATTTGACGGCCCGATGCCGCAAACGCGCTTCGTAACCAAAAAAGCGTTTGCTTACGGCCTGAAGCCGATTGTTGTTATCAACAAAGTTGACCGCCCTGGCGCGCGTCCTGATTGGGTTGTGGATCAGGTATTCGATCTGTTCGTTAACCTCGACGCGACCGACGAGCAGCTGGACTTCCCGATCGTTTACGCTTCTGCGCTGAACGGTATCGCGGGTCTGGACCACGAAGATATGGCGGAAGACATGACCCCGCTGTATCAGGCGATTGTTGACCACGTTCCTGCGCCGGACGTTGACCTTGACGGTCCGTTCCAGATGCAGATTTCTCAGCTCGATTACAACAGCTATGTTGGCGTTATCGGCATTGGCCGCATCAAGCGCGGTAAAGTGAAGCCGAACCAGCAGGTCACTATCATCGATAGCGAAGGCAAAACCCGTAACGCGAAAGTCGGTAAAGTGCTGGGCCACCTCGGTCTGGAACGTATCGAAACCGATCTGGCGGAAGCTGGCGATATCGTGGCGATCACGGGCCTGGGCGAACTGAACATTTCTGACACCGTTTGCGACACGCAAAACGTTGAAGCGCTGCCGGCACTCTCCGTTGATGAGCCGACCGTTTCTATGTTCTTCTGCGTTAACACCTCGCCGTTCTGCGGTAAAGAAGGTAAGTTCGTAACGTCTCGTCAGATCCTGGATCGTCTGAACAAAGAACTGGTACACAACGTTGCGCTGCGCGTAGAAGAAACCGAAGACGCCGATGCGTTCCGCGTTTCTGGTCGTGGCGAACTGCACCTGTCTGTTCTGATCGAAAACATGCGTCGTGAAGGTTTCGAACTGGCGGTATCCCGTCCGAAAGTAATCTTCCGTGAAATCGACGGTCGTAAACAAGAGCCGTATGAAAACGTGACGCTGGACGTTGAAGAACAGCATCAGGGTTCTGTGATGCAGGCGCTGGGCGAACGTAAAGGCGACCTGAAAAACATGAATCCAGACGGTAAAGGCCGCGTACGTCTCGACTACGTGATCCCAAGCCGTGGTCTGATTGGCTTCCGTTCTGAGTTCATGACCATGACTTCC
The DNA here is from genome assembly GCF_046764225.1 of Escherichia sp. F1. Classification (NCBI taxonomy): domain Bacteria; kingdom Pseudomonadati; phylum Pseudomonadota; class Gammaproteobacteria; order Enterobacterales; family Enterobacteriaceae; genus Escherichia; species Escherichia sp. F1. Next base: position 4,794,875 of record NZ_CP177202.1, on the reverse strand, counting down.
GGTACTGGTCTGCTGTACTCCACCTTCAGCCACTACGACGACGTACGTCCGGGTGAAGTGGGTCAGCGTCAGAACGGCGTACTGATCTCTAACGGTCAGGGTAAAGCGGTAGCGTTCGCGCTGTTCGGTCTGCAGGATCGCGGTAAGCTGTTCCTCGGTCACGGTGCAGAAGTTTACGAAGGTCAGATTATCGGTATTCACAGCCGCTCTAACGACCTGACGGTAAACTGCCTGACCGGTAAGAAACTGACCAACATGCGTGCTTCCGGTACTGACGAAGCCGTTGTTCTGGTTCCGCCTATCCGCATGACTCTGGAACAAGCTCTGGAGTTCATCGATGATGACGAACTGGTAGAAGTGACTCCGACCTCTATCCGTATTCGTAAACGTCACCTGACGGAAAACGATCGTCGTCGCGCCAACCGCGCACCGAAAGACGATTAATTTCGCTTTTCAGTCATAAAAAACCTGCCATCGCTGGCAGGTTTTTTTTTACCTGTCGTGAGCGCACACCAATGCGAGTATCTCCCTTATAAGTCTGTGATTACGTCAATAGAGAGCTTTGTCACAATTATCTGCAAAGTCATACACCGTTAATTGCTTTCTTTTTTGGCGTAAGCGTAAGATGCTTCATCTGGTTTAAACCAAAAGGATTAAACAATGGCGGAGAATCAATCCACCGTAGAAAATGCAAAAGAGAAACTGGATCGGTGGTTGAAAGATGGCATCACCACGCCGGGTGGAAAACTCCCTTCAGAAAGAGAGCTGGGAGAACTGCTGGGCATTAAACGTATGACGCTGCGCCAGGCGTTGTTGAACCTCGAGGCAGAATCCAAAATCTTCCGTAAGGATCGTAAGGGGTGGTTCGTGACCCAGCCGCGATTTAATTACAGTCCGGAGCTGTCAGCGAGCTTTCAGCGGGCCGCAATTGAGCAAGGACGAGAGCCTTCCTGGGGGTTTACCGAGAAAAACCGTACCAGCGATATTCCCGAGACGCTCGCGCCACTGATTGCAGTGACACCATCAACTGAACTCTATCGCATCACCGGCTGGGGGGCGCTGGAAGGACATAAAGTTTTCTATCACGAAACATATATTAATCCTGAAGTTGCTCCGGGTTTTATTGAACAACTTGAAAACCACTCATTTTCTGCAGTCTGGGAAAAGTGCTACCAAAAAGAGACGGTAGTAAAAAAATTGATTTTCAAACCCGTCAGAATGCCGGGCGATATCAGCAAGTATCTTGGCGGTTCTGCGGGTATGCCAGCGATCTTAATTGAAAAGCATCGCGCCGACCAGCAAGGCAATATTGTCCAGATAGATATTGAATATTGGCGATTTGAGGCCGTAGACCTCATCATTAATCTGTAGGTGTTTTATGGTGACAATAAATAACGCAAGAAAGATTCTACAACGTGTCGACACTCTTCCTCTTTATTTACATGCTTATGCCTTTCATTTAAATATGCGGCTGGAAAGAGTGTTGCCTGCTGATTTACTTGATATCGCAAGTGAAAATAATCTACGTGGCGTCAAAATCCATGTTCTGGATGGTGAGCGTTTTTCTCTTGGTAATATGGACGATAAAGAACTCTCTGCCTTTGGGGATAAAGCCCGCCGTCTGAACCTTGATATTCATATTGAAACCAGCGCTTCAGATAAGGCATCTATTGACGAAGCCGTCGCCATTGCGTTGAAAACTGGGGCATCGTCCGTACGTTTTTATCCACGTTATGAAGGTAATTTGCGCGACGTATTATCGATCATCGCTAACGACATTGCCTATGTACGGGAAACGTATCAGGACAGCGGCCTGACTTTTACGATCGAACAGCATGAAGATTTAAAAAGCCATGAGTTGGTGTCGCTGGTCAAAGAAAGTGAGATGGAATCTCTTTCCTTACTGTTTGATTTTGCGAACATGATCAATGCAAATGAGCATCCCATCGACGCTTTAAAAACGATGGCACCGCATATTACCCAGGTCCATATCAAAGATGCCTTGATCGTTAAAGAAGAGGGTGGCCTGGGTCATAAAGCCTGTATTTCAGGTCAGGGTGATATGCCGTTCAAAGCGTTGTTAACGCACCTTATATGCCTGGGTGATGATGAGCCGCAGGTGACGGCATATGGCCTGGAAGAAGAGGTTGATTACTATGCGCCGGCGTTCCGCTTTGAAGACGAAGATGATAATCCGTGGATCCCTTATCGCCAGATGAGTGAAACACCATTGCCAGAAAATCATTTACTGGATGCGCGGTTACGTAAAGAAAAAGAAGATGCAATTAATCAGATAAATCATGTGCGTAACGTACTACAACAAATCAAACAAGAGGCAAACCATCTTCTGAACCACTAATAAGTTTTAACTCATACGCAGTTAATAAAACCATTCGATATGAATGGTCGGTATCTTATTGCCTTTAAAACAGTGATTTTAAAAATCGCTTAGGGGATGTTATGCTCACGAAAAAGAAATGGGCGTTATTTAGTCTATTAACATTGTGTGGCGGTACAATTTATAAATTACCGTCGCTGAAAGATGCGTTTTATATCCCGATGCAGGAATATTTCCATTTGACCAATGGTCAAATTGGTAATGCTATGTCGGTGAACTCATTTGTCACGACAGTGGGCTTTTTTCTGTCTATTTATTTTGCCGATAAACTACCGCGCAGATACACCATGTCATTCTCACTCATTGCGACAGGATTACTGGGTGTTTATTTGACGACAATGCCGGGGTATTGGGGCATCCTCTTTGTCTGGGCGCTATTTGGCGTTACTTGCGACATGATGAACTGGCCGGTCTTGCTCAAGTCGGTAAGTCGATTGGGCAATAGCGAACAACAAGGTCGGTTGTTTGGCTTCTTCGAAACAGGGCGTGGCATTGTCGATACCGTGGTGGCATTTTCTGCGTTGGCAGTATTTACCTGGTTTGGCAGTGGCTTATTGGGTTTTAAAGCAGGCATCTGGTTCTATTCCCTTATTGTGATTGCCGTAGGCATTATCATTTTCTTTGTTCTGAATGACAAAGAAGAGGCACCGTCCGTTGAGGTGAAAAAAGAAGACGGAGCATCGAAAAACACCAGTATGACCTCGGTGCTGAAAGACAAAACTATCTGGCTTATCGCTTTCAACGTCTTCTTCGTTTACGCGGTTTACTGTGGCCTGACATTCTTCATTCCATTCCTGAAAAACATCTATCTATTGCCCGTTGCGCTGGTGGGGGGTTACGGCATCATTAACCAATACTGTCTGAAAATGATTGGTGGACCGATTGGTGGCATGATTTCAGATAAGATCCTGAAATCGCCGAGTAAATATCTATGCTACACCTTTATCATCAGTACCGCTGCGCTCGTACTGTTGATTATGCTGCCGCACGAAAGTATGCCGGTATATTTAGGGATGGCATGTACGCTGGGCTTTGGCGCGATAGTCTTTACACAGCGAGCCGTATTTTTTGCACCTATCGGCGAAGCAAAAATTGCTGAAAATAAAACAGGCGCGGCGATGGCGTTGGGTAGCTTTATTGGTTACGCCCCGGCGATGTTCTGCTTCAGTCTGTATGGCTACATTCTGGATTTAAATCCGGGGATTATTGGCTACAAAATCGTGTTTGGCATTATGGCCTGCTTCGCATTCTGTGGTGCGGTGGTTTCCGTAATGCTGGTTAAGCGTATTAGCCAACGTAAGAAAGAGATGCTGGCGGCTGAAGCTTAATTAATGGCCGGATGTGCTTAATCCGGCCAACGAAAACCGTATCAACCGAAGTTTCAATTTCAGGATACTTCTTGCTCGGCAACCACCAGTTCAACATTCTCTTCACTTAACAACTGGCAGAAAGAATTGGGAGGCGGGGCATCAGTAAAAAAAGCCCTGACATTCCGTGCATTGCCAATTGAAACGGCAGCAGACGCGGCAAACTTCGTATGATCGGCCACTAACAATGTATTCCGCGCATGTTTAATCATCGTTCTCGCGACTAACGCTTCATTTACATCAAATTCCAGTAGGGTGCCGTCATGTTCAATGGCACCTATACTGGTGATTAAATAATCTGCGCGGAAGCCTTCAATAAAATCCACGGCTCCTGGGCCGATAATCCCACCGTTATGAGCGCGTAAAGTGCCTCCCGGCACCATCACTTCAATATCCTGATTCTTATAAAGAATCTGTGCCACACGCAGGCTATTAGTGATAATGCGTAAATCACGCCGGTTGAGTAATGCCCTGGCAACGGCTTCTACGGTTGTACCGATGGTGATAAAGACGGTACAGCGTTCGGGAAGGTAATCGGCGACTGCCTCAGCGATCGCCCGTTTCTCGGCGGTGAGCGAAAGTTCCCGTTGCTCAAAAGCGGTATTCATGACGCTGGAGACGCGCCCGGCCCCTCCATGATGACGGGTGATCAAGCCCTGCTCACTGAGTTTTCGGATATCCCGGCGCACGGTTTGCGTTGAAACATCCAGCAGTTGTGCCAGTTCTTCAATATTCATATAACCGCGTTCTGCGATTAGATGAACGAGTTGGTCATGGCGTGGATTACCTGTCACTTCGATGATACTCATGAATACTCCCTTGCCCCTCCTCGGTAGATGTTTACCATTTTACGCATAAAGTGACAAAAATGATTCGGTTTGCTCACGATTAGGAATGCCGGCCCGACCGCCAGGCTGGGTACATTTCATCGCGGCAACCGCACTGGCAAAACGAATAGCCTCTTTTGTTGGCATTTTTTCTGCCAACGCTACCGCGAGTGCGCCGTGAAAAACATCGCCTGCTCCAGTGGTATCAACCACATTGACAGAAAATGCCTCCTGTTGACACAAATGACCATCTTCAATCCACAACGATCCTTCAGAACCCAGCGTAACATACACTTTACCTGCTGTTTGTGTCGTTGCCTGGAACAAACCTTCTTCAGGTGACTGCAGGCCAGTCATGCGTTTCAGCCCTGGTGTTGAGAACACTGCGTGATCGGCAAGCGCGACAAGTGGAGAAATATCCTGCGGTGTCATATCGGCGTCTAAAAGCGTTGTCACACCCGCAAGGCGCGCTAGCGAGAATGCTTTTTCAGTACCGCTATGCCAGCGAACATCGGCCAGAATCAGAGCATAACGAGAGAAATCGATCGCTTCTAACCATTCGGCATCAGTACCGAGATCAGGACTTGGATAATTAACGATAATCCGTTCGCCATGCTGATCAACGAGGATCGCTGATTGCGACGAACGGGCGTTAGGATATCGGCGGCAAAATGCGGTATTGACGCCCCAACCCTCAAGTTCTGCAAGTAAGGTATTTCCACAACTGTCATCGCCGACGCGACCGATGAAATCAACCTCCACGCCAAGCTTTGCGATTGCAACAGCGGCTGTTGCTGCCGGGCCGCCACCAATCTCAAGATAATGATTTGCCTGATACTTCCCGCCGCCCTCCGGCAGAGTGGGCAAAGAATAAATCCTGTCCTGAACTGTGATACCCACGCATGCAATTCTGGTCATATTTGTCTTGTCCTGTTTAATTTTGTCGTCTTTGGTCAATTTAAATGACACAAATGATCAAATTAGTGATGCGTGTCGTGTTTTTGAACATAAATTACAAATATGCTCAAAAACAGACGAAAACGAATTTTCAATTGTCATTATTTTGTCAATGTCAGACAGGAGAGTATTCATGGCAACCATTGCATTTCTCGGGCTGGGGCAGATGGGTAGCCCAATGGCTAACAATCTATTGCAAAAAGGGCATTCATTGCAGGTATTTGATGTCAATGCACAGGCCGTCGATGTGCTAGTTACGCAGGGGGCCACTGCGGCACAAACCCCAGCGGAAGCAGCAGCAGGCGCTGAATTTATCATCACTATGCTTCCCAATGGTGACATTGTTCGACAGGTTCTGTTGGGGGAAAAAGGCGTCTGTGAGGCTGTTTCATCTGACGCGTTATTGATTGATATGTCGACTATTCATCCCTTACAGACCGATGCATTAATACGGGAGTTACAAGAAAAAGGCATCAGTATGATGGACGCTCCCGTGGGCAGAACGTCCGTGAATGCGATTGATGGCACATTGCTGATTTTAGCGGGTGGCACTGATGAGCAGATTGCACGTGCACGCCCGATTCTCATGTGCATGGGTAATGAGCTGGTCGAGGCTGGCGGCCCAGGAATGGGGATCCGCGTGAAGCTAATTAACAACTATATGAGCATTGCGCTTAATGCGCTGTCCTCCGAGGCCGCTGTGTTATGTGAGTCACTGGGATTAAATCTTGATGTCGCAATTAAGGTGATGAGTGGTACGGCAGCAGGGAAAGGACATTTTACGACCACCTGGCCTGGCAAAGTGCTGAAAGGCGATCTTTCACCCGCCTTCATGGTGGATCTGGCGTTGAAAGATCTGCGTATTGCAGTTGACGTCGCTCGGGAGACGGGGGCACCGCTCAATATGGGGATTGCAGCAGAAAGTTATTACGCCGCAGCAAGTCAAGACGGCAAAGGGCGGCAGGACTGGAGCGCCCTGCTAAATCAGGTTCGCCAGCAGGCTGGTCTTTAATTTTATCTATTAACAGGAGTTTCTATGTCATCCCACTTCACCCCATTTACGCTGAAAGATATCTCCCGCCCAGGTGGTGGATTCGCCATGTTAGCTGTCGATCAGCGTGAGGCCATGCGCCTGATGTTTGCGGCAGCAGGGCAGCCAAAACCCATCGCCGACAGTGTACTCACCGATTTTAAAGTTGCCGCGACCCGAATCCTTTCTCCTTATGCTTCTGCCGTTCTGGCGGATAAACAATTTTGTCTTGAACAAATAGTCGAGCAGGGCGCTGTGGCTAATTCTTGCGGCCTGATTGTCGCTGCCGATCTTTTTATCCCAGGTAATGGCATCCCGGTTGATAGCGTTGAAATAGATATGTCCGTCGACCCGCATAAAGCCCGTGAAATGGGGGCTAAGGCAATGAAATTACTTGTACTCTGGCGTGAAGATGAACCCGCAGAGGAACGTCTGGCAATGGTTGATAAATTTGTTCGTCGCTGCCGTAGTGCCGGGCTGGTTAGCATTATTGAACCTGTGGTGCGTCCACCTCGTCGCGGTTGGGACTTTGATCGTGAAAGCGCCATTGTTGCCGCCGCCGCAGAGCTTGGTGGAACAGAAGCTGATCTTTACAAAGCCGAGATGCCATTAGGGGGCAAAGGCGATGAAAAAACCTTACTTGCCGCCTGTCAGCAACTTAACGATCAGATGAAGATGCCGTGGGTAATTCTTTCCTCTGGCGTTGATGCCGATATTTTTGGCCGTGCAGTAAGTATTGCCATGAAAGGTGGTGCGTCGGGCTTCCTGGCTGGACGAGCGGTTTGGGCGTCGGTTGTTGGTGCACAAGATCCACAAACCATGCTGCGCGATGTCTCCGTTCCACGCTTGCAACGGCTGGCTGAAATTGTCGATGAAGGTATCGCGCAACGCTAATCCCCTATGGATATCGATTCTGGAGAATAACAATGGATAAAATTACCCAGGTTTTATTTTCAGATATTGGGAAAGTCACCACTCAATATGTTGAAGTACCACACCAGCAACTTAAACCGCACGAAGTACGGATTGCGCCCGTGTTCTACGGGATATGCGGTTCGGATTTGCATGTTCTGAAAGGCGGTCATCCGTTTGCCAAACCGCCTGTCGTCCCCGGTCATGAAATTGCAGCGCGCGTTACGGAAGTGGGCAACGACGTTAAAAATGTACAGCCGGGCGATCATGTTGTGGTCGATCCCATCATGGCTTGCATGGAATGCCGAGCCTGCAAAGCAGGACGTTTTAATCTTTGTGAACCACCGCAGGTTGCTGGTTTTCGCGCACCGGGCTTTGCTCGCTCACAACACATTGTTCCTGCGCGTAATTGCCATGTCGCACCAGCCTCTTTACCGCTAAAAGTGTTGGCCTTTGCCGAACCAGCGGCTTGTGCTCGTCACTGCGTTAACCGAATGCCGAAAGCTTCTCTGGAAAGCGTACTGGTGATTGGTGCCGGAACGATAGGCTTATCCATCGTGCAGGCACTGCGCATTATGGGGGCAGGTAAGATTACCGTGATTGAACCTGACGCTGCCAAACGCGCGCTGGCGTTAAAGCTGGGCGCAGCAGAAGTTTGGGCACCAGGTGAGCTGGCCGCAGATGTGCGATTTACGGGGGCGATTGATGTCGTTGCAGCGCAGGCCACGCTTAACGATGCATGTACCCGTGTATATGCCGGAGGCACCGTCGTGTGCATGGGCGTACCAAGTGGGCCGCGTGAAATACCATTACCGATGATGCAACGTTTCGAGCGTGACTTGCTCAACTCTGGTATGTACATCCCTGAAGATTTCGATGCTGTTATCGAATGGCTGGCGGATGGGCGGTTTGATACCAGTGAACTGGTTACCGATTTATTTGCCATTGAGGATGCAGCGGCGGCATTCGAACGCGCGCAGCAAAATGACTCCATAAAGGTCATGCTGCAATTTGCGCCGGAATGATTTTCTAAATCTCTGTCTGGCGCTGCGTCACGTCAGCGCCACCCTACAACAATTAAAAAGGACACTGCGATGAGTCAAATCACCAGTCCTGCAACTTATTCAATTAGTCGGCCACAGGACGTAATTGATATTGTTAATAAGAACTCTGCAATCAACACCAGTATCGGCGTTATTTTTATTGCTTTGGGCGGCATATTGATTGATGCCTACCAGGCGGCGATGGTGGGGTTTGGTAATAAATACATTGCCGCTCAATTCGGCATTTCGCCGGGTCTTGCTGCAACCGTCAATGCATCAGTATTAATCGCCGCGTTAATTGGCGGTTTATTAGCGAACCGAGTAATAAACCGCTTTGGGCAAAAGCGGGCATTTATTATTGGCATGGGGCTGTGCACCATCGGTGCTGCAGCGGTAGCTATTGCTCCCAGTATCTGGTGGGTGCTGGTGTGCCGCGTCATCATGGGCTTTGGTTTAGGCATCGACTTCCCTTTGGCAACTAATGCCGTGGCAGAGCTTCGTGGTTCAACGTCGAAGAAAACCGGAACGTCGGTCAACCTCTGGCAAATGGCCTGGTATGTTTCGACAACCGTTGTTTATTTGGTGCTTTTGCCGCTGCTTCTGTCTGGTATCGCTGAAGAACAATTGTGGCGTTACGGAATATTCATCGGAGCTATTTTTGCAGTCATCTTCATGATTTTGCGTTACTTCTTTATTGGTGAATCCGCAATGTGGGCCGCACGCGTTGGGCGTTACCAGGAAGCGTGCGACATTCTGGGAAAACGTTATGGTGTTCAGGCTCGCGTTGCGGCATCGGGTACAACAGAAGCGAAATTCTCGGAAAAAGCAGAGAATAAATACAGTGGTGGATATGGCATCTTATTTAATGATCGTTACCGCAAACGCACCATTCTTGGCTGTGTCGTGGCAACCATGCAGGCGTGGCAATATAACGCCGTAGGTGTTTATCTTCCTCTTACGTTGGCGGGAATAATAAGTGGCGGGCTTACTGGCGCGTTGACCGGTTCTGCCGTCGTGAATGCCCTTTGTGGGGTGACAGGTGGGATGATCGGCTCGTTTATTCTCCAACGACTGGGTACTCGCCGACAGTCGATGTATGGATTTGCTGTTGTGACCTTAGCATTGCTGTCGTTAGGCGCACTGGCAACGACTAATCCCTGGCTGTCTTTAGGGTTATTGGGATCAATTATTTTCTTCCATTCAGCGGGTCCTGGTGGGCTGGGCATGACCATTGCCACACTCTCTTATCCTCCCGCTATTCGCCCTACTGGGGTCGGATTTGCCCGCGCTATTATGCGCACAGGGGCAATTGCAGGACTCATTTTCTGGCCGATGCTGTGGGGTGCGTTGAAAACTGAAGCGTTTTACTGGTTGGCAATCGTGCCATTCCTGGGATTCCTAACCTGTGTATTGATTAATTGGGAACCACTGGGTGCAAATGTTGATGCTGAGGACGCAGAGGTTCTGGCTGAATTGAAGAAATAATTTAATGCGCATCGGCTTAAGCCGATGCGCATTAATTCAAACTGCCCACGTTTAGTGGTTCGTATCCCAGATTTCTCGCCTACCAGGAGAGGAAAATTATGTCTGAAAAGTTACCCGCACCGCGTGAAGGGCTTTCCGGTAAAGCCATGAGACGTGTCGTTATGGGCAGTTTCGCAGGCGCGTTAATGGAATGGTATGACTTCTTTATTTTTGGCACGGCAGCAGGACTGGTATTTGCACCGCTGTTTTATCCAGACAGCGATCCTTTTATAGGTCTTATAGCTTCCTTTGCGACCTTTGGTGTCGGTTTTCTGACTCGTCCTTTAGGTGGCATCGTCTTTGGTCATTTTGGCGATAAAATCGGGCGAAAAATAACGCTTATCTGGACGCTGGCTATTGTCGGTTGCTCCACATTTTTGATTGGTTTTATTCCGACGTATCAGGAAATTGGGATCTGGGCACCGCTCATATTAATGGTGCTACGTTTAATTCAGGGCTTTGGTCTTGGTGGCGAGTACGGCGGAGCGGCATTGATGACCATAGAATCAGCGCCCGAATCCCGACGAGGATTTTTAGGTTCACTCCCGCAAACGGCAGCGTCTGTGGGTATTATGCTGGCAACCGGTATTTTTGCTCTCTGTAACCATTTTCTTACTTCGGAGCAGTTTCTCTCCTGGGGATGGCGCATTCCGTTTTGGCTTTCTGCGGTGATGTTGATCGTTGGGCTGTTTATCCGCCTGCATACCGAAGAAACGCTGGATTTTCAAAAGCAAAAAACGACGAATAATAAAGAAAAGTCCGTTCCTCCGTTGATTGAATTATTCAAAAAACATCCACGAAATATTTTATTGGCACTGGGTGCGAGGCTGGCGGAAAGTGTCTCCTCTAATATTATTAACGCCTTTGGTATTGTCTATATTTCCAGCCAATTAGCATTGTCGCGAGATATTCCCCTGACGGGTATGTTGATTGCCTCGGCGATCGGTATTTTCAGTTGTCCATTGGTTGGATGGTTATCAGATCGTATAGGTCAAAAAAGTCTGTATTTGTCGGGAGCAGGATTTTGTGTCCTGTTCGCGTTTCCTTTCTTCTTATTACTGGATAGCAAAAGTACGCTCATCATCTGGTGCAGTATGATCCTCGGCTACAACTTAGGTCCGACGATGATGTTTGCCGTGCAGCCAACACTTTTCACCCGCATGTTCGGTACCAAAGTACGATATACCGGCCTTTCTTTTGCTTATCAATTTTCCGCGATTCTTGGCGGACTAAGCCCCCTTATCGCCTCAAGTTTGCTGGCGCTAGGGGGAGGAAAACCGTGGTATGTCGCTCTGTTTTTATTTGCTGTCTCAGTTCTTTCCTTTGTTTGCGTCTGGCTGATTGAGCCGACCGATGAACAAGAAACCGCTTCTTACCGCTACATCAGGGAACAATCTCATGAAAACTGAACGAAAAAACGAGCATTACCTGGCGCTACAACAGGCGTTTGACGCGCCATGGCCTGGGCCTGTAGGAGAGTTAGTGATGCTGGAAAAAGGCAATATTCACCTGCAGATTTATCCGCATGATGGTGCCAGGATAACCTCGTTAAAGGCATTTGGTTCTGAAGTATTACGCCAATGGCAGCCGCAGCGCAGAGCTTTTCAGTATGGCTGTTTCCCAATGGTGCCGTGGGCAGGGCGACTGGGGAATGCGACGCTGAATGCTGGTGGGCAATGTTATTCTTTACCCGCCAATAAACCACCACATGCGTTGCATGGTATGGCTTGTTACTCAACGTGGGAAATCATCGACAAAACAACAGATTCCCTGACTTTACGTATGCCCTTGGCTTCACCGTGGCCCTGGCAAGGGGAAGTGATTCAGACTTTTTTGCTGGAGAACGATGCGCTGGTTTTGCAACTGGAAGTCCATTCATATGCCGATACATTCCCGGCCTCCGCAGGCTGGCATCCGTGGTTTGCGAAAAAGCTGACTCCGCAAAATGCAGAATCGTTGCAGGTGCTTTTTGATGCGGACTGGCAAGAAGAAGCGGGTAGTGATGAACTGCCAACTGGAAATCGTATCTCTCCTCAAGCCGGTCCCTGGGATGACTGTTTTGGTTTTTATGACGGGGTGAAGGTTAAGTTACTGTGGCCTGGTAAACTCGCGATGACCATGATCTCTTCTGCAAACAGTCTGGTGGTATTTGATAAACAGCCCGATGCCACCTGTATTAACCCGCTGACTCAGGCACCTAACGCAATAAATCTAACGCCGGAATTGGTGACACCAGATAAGCCGCTGGTCATCGAAACTCGTTGGCAATTTACACCTGAATCTTAACCATTCATCTATTGCGAAAAAGCCAGTGAAATTACTCTACTTTTTCGCAATCAGCATCACAAGATTACCCTTATTGCCACATAGCCAAACCTATCCTTTCCCGCTACAGTTAATTTCTTGTGGCGCGAAAGGAGGCAAAAATGCTCTATATCTTTGATTTAGGTAATGTGATTGTCGATATCGACTTTAACCGTGTGCTGGGTGCCTGGAGCGATTTAACGCGTGTTCCACTGGCTACGCTTAAGAAGAGTTTCCACATGGGCGAGGCGTTTCATCAGCATGAGCGTGGGGAAATTAGCGACGAAGCGTTCGCAGAGGCGCTGTGTCATGAGATGGCTCTACCGCTAAGCTACGAGCAGTTCTCTCACGGCTGGCAGGCGGTGTTTGTTGCGCTGCGCCCGGAAGTGATCGCCATCATGCATAAACTGCGTGAGCAGGGGCATCGCGTGGTGGTGCTTTCCAATACTAACCGCCTGCATACTACCTTCTGGCCGGAGGAATACCCGGAAATCCGTGATGCTGCTGACCATATCTATCTGTCGCAAGATCTGGGGATGCGCAAACCTGAAGCACGAATTTATCAGCATGTTTTGCAGGCAGAAGGTTTTTCACCAGACGATACGGTCTTTTTCGACGATAACGCCGATAATATAGAAGGAGCGAATCAGCTAGGCATTACCAGTATTCTGGTGAAAGATAAAACCACCATCCCGGACTATTTCGCGAAGGTGTTATGCTAAAAACCATTCAGGACAAAGCCAGGCACCGTACCCGTCCACTATGGGCCTGGCTAAAACTACTCTGGCAACGCATTGATGAGGACAACATGACAACCCTGGCAGGTAACCTTGCCTATGTGTCGTTGCTCTCATTAGTGCCGCTTGTTGCCGTTGTTTTTGCGCTTTTCGCCGCTTTTCCCATGTTTTCCGACGTCAGCATTCAGTTGCGTCACTTTATTTTTGCCAACTTTCTGCCTGCTACTGGCGATGTTATTCAGCGGTATATCGAACAATTTGTTGCCAATTCCAACAAGATGACCGCCGTTGGGGCGTGCGGGCTGATCGTCACCGCGTTATTGTTGATGTACTCCATCGATAGCGCGTTGAATACCATCTGGCGCAGTAAACGAGCGCGACCAAAAATTTACTCGTTTGCCGTGTACTGGATGATTTTAACGCTGGGGCCGCTGCTGGCAGGGGCCAGTCTGGCGATCAGTTCCTATTTGCTCTCCCTGCGCTGGGCGAGCGATCTCAATACTGTCATCGACAACGTGCTGCGTATTTTTCCGCTGCTGTTGTCGTGGATCTCCTTCTGGTTGCTGTACAGCATTGTTCCTACTATCCGCGTACCTAATCGCGACGCGATTGTCGGCGCGTTTGTCGCCGCACTCCTGTTCGAAGCAGGAAAGAAAGGTTTCGCGCTTTATATCACCATGTTCCCGTCATATCAGCTCATTTACGGCGTGCTGGCGGTGATCCCCATTCTCTTTGTTTGGGTCTACTGGACATGGTGTATCGTCTTGCTTGGCGCGGAAATTACTGTCACTCTCGGGGAATACCGCAAACTAAAACAAGCAGCTGAACAAGAAGAAGACGACGAACCATGATTGCATTAATTCAACGCGTAACCCGTGCCAGCGTCACCGTGGAGGGAGAAGTGACGGGCGAAATTGGCGCGGGACTTTTGGTGTTATTGGGTGTCGAAAAGGATGACGACGAACAGAAAGCAAACCGTCTGTGCGAGCGTGTGCTCGGCTATCGCATCTTTAGCGATGCCGAAGGCAAGATGAACCTCAACGTGCAACAGGCGGGCGGCAGTGTGCTGGTGGTTTCCCAGTTTACCCTCGCCGCAGATACCGAACGGGGGATGCGTCCAAGTTTCTCCAAAGGTGCATCACCGGATCGCGCAGAGGCGTTATATGACTATTTCGTCGAACGCTGCCGTCAGCAAGAGATGAACACGCAAACAGGACGCTTCGCTGCGGATATGCAGGTATCGCTGGTCAATGATGGCCCCGTGACATTCTGGTTGCAGGTATGAGCCAGCTTCCAGGGTTGTCACGGGAAACAAGAGAGAGTATCGCTATGTACCACCTTCGGGTTCCACAAACAGAAGAAGAATTAGAGCGTTACTATCAGTTTCGCTGGGAAATGTTGCGTAAGCCCCTGCATCAACCGAAAGGTTCGGAACGCGACGCGTGGGATGCGATGGCGCATCACCAGATGGTCGTCGACGAGCAGGGTAATCTGGTGGCGGTAGGCCGACTGTATATTAATGCCGACAATGAAGCGTCCATTCGCTTTATGGCCGTTCATCCCGACGTGCAGGACAAAGGGTTAGGAACGCTGATGGCGATGACCCTCGAATCTGTGGCGCGTCAGGAAGGTGTTAAGCGCGTGACCTGTAGCGCCCGCGAAGACGCGGTGGAGTTTTTCGCCAAGCTGGGGTTTGTTAATCAGGGAGAAATCACCACGCCAACCACCACGCCGATTCGCCATTTTTTGATGATTAAACCTGTCGCCACTCTGGATGATATTTTGCATCGCGGCGACTGGTGCGCCCAGCTTCAGCAGGCGTGGTACGAACATATCCCGCTAAGCGAAAAAATGGGCGTGCGCATTCAGCAATATACCGGGCAAAAATTTATCACCACCATGCCGGAAACCGGCAATCAGAATCCGCACCATACGCTGTTTGCCGGGAGTTTATTCTCACTGGCAACGCTCACCGGTTGGGGGCTTATCTGGCTGATGCTGCGTGAACGCCATCTGGGCGGAACGATTATTCTGGCCGATGCGCATATCCGCTACAGCAAGCCGATTAGCGGTAAACCTCATGCGGAAGCCGACCTCGGTGCCTTAAGCGGCGATCTCGACCGTCTGGCGCGCGGGCGCAAAGCGCGGGTACAAATGCAGGTCGAAATCTTTGGCGACGAGACGCCGGGTGCAGTGTTTGAAGGCACGTATATCGTTCTGCCCGCGAAGCCATTTGGCCCGTATGAAGAGGGCGGGAACGAAGAAGAGTAGCTGATGGAGAGGGGCGGTGCTGCCTCTCTCATTCTTTCAGGTCATTTACTTCAGTCTCTGACTATTCCGGTTATATTGAATAAGAACTCTATAAATTTTTATTCTTCGTTGGCACCATACGTGTCTTGCTACATCACTGTTCAGGAGCATTTAAATATTATTTGTAGAGCTGAGTGGCAATTATCGCTGATAATGCTTAATTCATCATCTTAGTTCAGGTTTGAGCGATTTTTGATAGTCAAAACCCCCTCTGGTGCCATACTTTTCTCATAAATATTTTTAAAATCTATAGCTAACAAACATTATGCAAAGATAATGGACTGGCGTCATTGTCAGTATCATTCATTTACTGCTTCTGGATGTTGTAAATAATTATGTGGCATGTTTGCTCTTAAACCGTGGGAAGGAGGCTGTAATGGTTGCCAATATTAATCTCATTAAACAAGAAAGTTATTCTATTGTTAATTTAGAAAAACAACTAATGAGTAATGAATCACCGAAGCAAACGCTATTAAATGATTTTTCACATCGCCTTAAAATGGAAGGTGAGGAGCAACTGTGCGATTGTGTTAACGAACTTAAACTCGGGTTGTCGAGTAATAATAAATATGACCTGTTTAAAAATAAAGAAACCTCACTGTGGAAACGCAAAGTACCAGAAAGTGCAGCGCTGGCAATGACGGGAACAGTATATAAATTATTTGGTAGTCGCTTACTCAACGCCCGCAATCAGTTAGATAAAAATCTCCTCGAAATGGCTATGCAAATGGTTTATGGCAAAGATATGGTGACAAAGTCCGGGGATATATTGATTGATATACAATTAAATAAGGATGGCAGCCTCCAGAGTAAGCACTACACATTTGATGTAGGTGAAGTTATAAACAGTTATAATATTGACCTCTTTGTGAATGCTTCGAGTATTAATCAAACTTACTTACATGATAAAAATCCTGGTGACGTTATTAGCCTGTATGGCACTTTAGATAACATTCCTCTTGTAGTTAAGGAATGCACGGGTAAAAATCATCAAATTAACGTTAAAGCCAAATTGCCACAAGAACGAAGTGAAAAAGTTGAGGATATGTGTGAAAGAATGAGATGTGGCATCTCTATGTTTAACCACACTACAAAAACAGCTGGTAATATAGAGCATAATTTGCAGCTAAGTTTTCTCGTGGATTCACGACCGTCGATCACAAATAAATACTCAGCCAAAGATGTAGGGGAAGATATACTTGCATTGCCCGTCAACGTATATCATGCAGATTTTAAAATTAAAATCAATAACGAAGTAGAGAAGGCTTCGTCAATTGTGTTATGTGCTGTGCAAAAAAATCTCCATGCAGCAAGGAAGGTTCTTAGCGGGATAATAGGAAATGTGCCAAAAAATAATAAACCAAAAACAATCATTTTTGATTTACGTTTTCTTAGTGCAATTAAGCAGAAAGTTTTTTTGGGCAGTGAAAAACCGTTGTTTGTAAAGCATACCGCAATGATGAGGGAGGCATGTGAGGAATTACCGCAGTCAGTGGAATATGTTCCTTTAGCCTGTGAAGCGCATAGCCATCGCAGCGTCGCCCTTGCCAAAACCGTGGCTGCGCCCATCATGGCGACAGGCGTGGGATCGGCTTTAATGTATGCAACATCATCAGGACCGTATTATGCACAAAGTCTTTCTGGTTCTCCGGATATCGAGATGATAAAAAATCGCATGGCTCAATTGTTTACCCAGTTGGATGCTTCTGTGCGCAACAAATATCGCCCGGCTTTTGATAAATGGAATGAGCTGGTAGATAAATTAAATCACGAAAGAAATACAGTTCCGTTTGCGTGTTTGACCACCATTTTAGCGACGGCGATAAATGAAACTCCTGAGGGGGATACGAATGTTGCCGTTGTGATGGGGTGTAAATCTGCGAAAGATCGCACGATATCCATTGTCCTTGGTAACTCGATGTTGCAAACACTCCTTGAAAAACGCCTCGCCGATGGTAGAGAAATAGAAAAGCTTTTTGATCAACAGGGATATTTTAGTTGCGATTCATTAACAGCCAAAGAATTAATGATGTTAAAAGACCTTTTTGATATTCGAGTTCTTCATCTCTCTAACAAATTTAATGTTGGATTGCAAGGTAATATCAACACGGATGTTTTACAAGATTCGTTTTTTAAAAATGTCGATTTCATTCATGAATCTAGCTCGTATACCGTAGGGATGGGAGTCTGACGGGTAAAACTCATTAGGATTATCAGAATTCGGACAATGCATTGCAAAAATGACATTCAAAGAGAGATGTGTGCAGGCGCTTAGCCGCGAGGGGCATAGCGAAGCCATACAGAAAGCACTAGCATTCAGAACTCCTGTGAAAGCGGCATAGTGCCGCCTGCTCAGGAGTTTTACTATGACCCGTAATCGTGCTTAACGTTACCATCCTATGATGCGATTAAAAAAACTCACCGTCGCGCTGATGATTGACGTCAATGCTATCGGATGATACCGGGGTGTTCCGGAAGGAATTCCTTGTTTCCCGAACTGTTACCCACAAAATTATAACGACGAGCAAGTAAAGACCGGTTGGTGGCAGCATTGAACGGTCTGTGATGGATGTTAAATTTCACCTTAAATCCTGGTGCTGTTAGGATGCTGACGTTTTTCGGGTACACCATTCAGATTATGCAAATGAAGACCCAATCAAAAAATAAATATCCCTGAATATAATATATTTATAGCACCCATATCTCATCCTGGGCGATAACCAAACCATTTTTGATTAACAAATGAAACAACTGCAACGTTCTTATTATTTCTGGAAAACGTCTCGCAAAAACAAAACAGCATGCAAAAATCCGCTTTTTTTAAATGATTTTTCGGCGTAATTTTCGCACATACATTAATGAGTAATATATGTAAGGTATTGGTAATGGCGATGAATACGGTTTTTCTTCATTTATCAGAAGAGGCAATTAAACGGCTGAACAAGCTTAGGGGCTGGCGTAAGGTTTCACGATCTGCAATTTTACGCGAAGCGGTAGAGCAATATCTGGAACGTCAGCAATTCCCGGTGCGTAAAGCAAAGGGAGGCAGGCAAAAGGGGGAGGTAGTTGGTGTTGATGATCAGTGTAAGGAGCATAAGGAATGACAAAAATTTTTCATTCTTGAATATAAAAAAACAGATGCCCTTATTCTGGTATTAATACAAGGCTGTTTTACTTGAACTTATAATAACTGCAACTGTTACATCATATCTGGAAAACGCCTCGCAAAATACGAGAGATTTTGCGGGAATAGCGGGTGTCGTCATACCCTATCAATTGTAATCCGGGCGACCTGCGCCACCCGGAAAACGTCAGAGATTACTCCCCTTCACCCGGGAACAGGAACGGGTTGATGGAACTGCGGGCGTAGCCCTCTTGCTCCATTCGCGCGTCCAGTACCAGAGAGGCGAGGTCATCTGCCACGGCTTCAACTTTCGGTTCTTTTTCCTGATAAAGAATCTTCAGGTAAGTGCCACAGTCATCACAGCTTTCGGCTTTAATCGCGGCCTGTTCGTCATCCAGCGACCAGTAATGCAGTTTGCCGCTCTGTTCACAGTTGCTGCATTTTACGCGCACTACGTGCCATTCAGTTTCACACAGGTTGCAGTGCAGGTAACGCAGACCCTGAGTGGTGCCAATTTGCACCATGCTGGACACCGGCATAGAACCACAAACCGGGCAATATTGACGTTGTTCGCCATATTCAGCGCGGGCTTTGCCGGGGATCAGATTGGCCATCTGCGCCCAGTAGAGCGACAGTGCAGCCCAGATAAACGGCGCTTTATCACTGCTGACGGACGAGAAATCAGAGGCAAACAGTGCGCTGGCCATATCTTCCAGCTCCTGGGTCGATGCCTTCTCCAGATTCTCAATCACTGCCAGCGCCGGGCCGCTCATTTCAGGTTTCAGCTCAGCAATCAGCGCCATCAGCAGCTTTTGCCAGTGCTTATCACGCGGCAGAACGTGAATATCCAGCGGGGGCTTGCCCTGTGCGCTGGCTTCTTTAATGCGTGCAGTCAGATCCATCTCCAGCGGATGGTCGTACAGCACCACTTCCTGGGCGTGGGCGATAAGCGCAGCAAAGCGCAGGTAATCACCCAGCGGATTATTTTCTGCCAGCTCGCGCAGACGCTCGGCGCGGCGGTTGTATAAATTCTTGAGCCGAGGGAACAATAACGGCGGAATCATATCCGCCGTACGTTTCTCGCTCGAACCCAGCTCATCTTGCGGGATTATGCGAATACTCATTCAGCTTTCTTTTCCGTTGTCTTGCGGACCTCACGGTACCAGCGCGGGTGATGTTTCTTCGCCCAGGCGCTGGTAACCCATCCTTCCACCATGGCGGTAATCGTGCCTTTCACCCAAAGGGCGGCGTAGATATGCACCATGATAACCACAATTAACGCCACTGCGGCAAATGAATGCAGCATTAACGCGAATCGGATCACCGGGATTGAGAAAGCAGGCGCAAAATAAGGACGCCAGATAATCACGCCGCTCACCAGCAGCAGAACCAGGAAAATAATCGCCGCCCAGAAAACGCATTTCTGACCGAAGTTATAACGCCCGGTGTCACCTACTTCCTCGTTGACGACGATCTTACGAATATTCTTCGCCCAAAAGATATCATCCCGATTGATTAGGTTGTGATGCCAGTAACGGAAAAACATGATGATGAACGAGGCAAACATAACCACGCCGACAAACGGGTGCAGAATTCGCGCCAGCTGCGGTGTGCCCATGATTTGCATCAACCAGTTGAAGGACGGGAACAAAAAGCCCAGCCCGCTCACCGCCGCCAGGATGAAGCAGAAGGCGGTGATCCAGTGGTTGATACGTTCCGGCGCGGTGTAGCGCACGATGGTGTCACGTCGTTTCATTTGCGCTCCTCGTCTTTCTCTTCGTGCAGATTATTCTCTTCCTCATCCGCACGGTTCGGACCGACACCCACGTAGTGGAAGATACTGGCCGCAAAGGTAGCCGCAAAGCCAACAGCCGCGAGCGGTTTCCAGATGCCTTTCCAGAATTTCACGGTTTCGCTGATTTCCGGGTTCTCCGGCAAGCCATGATACAGATTTGGCTTGTCAGCATGGTGCAGCACGTACATAACGTGTGTACCACCAACGCCTGCCGGATCGTACAGACCCGCATTGTCGTAACCGCGAGTTTTCAGCTCCGCCACGCGCTCGCTCGCCAGCGTTTTCATCGACTCTTTCGTACCGAAGTGAATCGCGCCCGTTGGGCAGGTCTTCACGCAGGCCGGTTCTTGCCCAACCACCACGCGGTCAACGCACAGCGTACATTTGTAGACGCGGTTGTCTTCCGGGTTGAGGCGCGGAATGTCGAACGGACAGCCCGCAATGCAATAACCGCAGCCGATGCACTGCTCGGACTGGAAGTCGACGATACCGTTGGCATACTGAATAATTGCTCCTTCCGCCGGGCACGCTTTCAGGCAGCCTGGATCGGAACAGTGCATACAGCCGTCTTTGCGGATCAGCCATTCCAGTTTGTCGTTCTGCTCCACTTCCGAGAAGCGCATTACCGTCCACGATTTGGCACTTAAATCATTGGGGTTGTCGTACACCCCAATGTTATTGCCGACGGTATCGCGAATGTCGTTCCACTCTGAACACGCCACCTGACAGGCTTTACAGCCGATACAGGTGGTGACGTCGATGAGTTTCGCCACTTCTTCCTGGAAGTCCCGCGCCTGAGGCGCGGGGGTCAGACCGTTAGTCGCGGAACGACGAATGATATCTTGAGATTGATAAGCCATATGTCGTCTCCGTTACACCTTTTCCACATTCACAAGGAAGGACTTAAACTCTGGCGTCTGCGTGTTCGCATCACCAACGAATGGCGTTAACGTATTGGCAATAAAGCCTTTTTTAGCTACGCCTTCATAGCCCCAGTGAATCGGAATACCGATGGTATCGATATCTTTGCCGTTCGCTTTTAGCGTGCGAATACGTTTGGTCACCACCGCTTTGGCTTTGATATAGCCACGGTTGGAGGAGACTTTCACGGTATCGCCCTGGGCAATGCCAAGTTTATTCGCCAGCGACTCCCCGATTTCCACAAACTGCTCTGGTTGCAAAATCGCGTTCAACAGCGCGTGTTTGGTCCAGTAGTGGAAGTGCTCGGTCAGACGATAGGTGGTTCCGACATACGGGAACTTATCGGCTTTACCCAACGCTTCGGCGTCGTCTTTAAAGATACGTGCAGCCGGGTTCGAGATAACGTTTGGATGCAGCGGGTTAGTTCCCAGCGGCGTTTCAAACGGCTCGTAGTGTTCCGGGAACGGACCTTCCGCCATCTTATCGAGGGCAAACAGACGCCCCATGCCTTCCTGCTGCATGATAAACGGCCCGACGCCGCTACCCGGAGGTGCTGCGCTGTAGTCCGGAATATCCCAGCCGGTCCACTTAGTGCCGTCCCATTTCAGCAACTGACGCTTCGGATCCCACGGGTTACCCTGCGGATCTGCGGAGGCGCGGTTATACAGAATGCGGCGGTTAAGCGGCCATGCCCATGCCCAGCCCAGCGTGTTACCGAGGCCAGACGGATCGGCGTTATCACGACGCGCCATCTGGTTACCTTCTGGCGTCCAGCTACCGGCGAAAATCCAGCAGCCACAGGAGGTCGTACCGTCATCGCGCAGTTGGGCGAACGAGCTAAGTTGTTGGCCTTTCTTGACGATAACCGCACCGGTTGCCGGATCGGTAATATCGGCCAGCGCCTTACCGTTGCTCTCCATCGCTACTTCTTCCGACTTCGGCTCATGCGGAATGGCGTAGTTCCAGGTCATGTTCAGCACCTGGTCCGGGTTCGCGCCACCCTGTTCGGCATACATCTTGCGCAAGCGCAGGAAGATACCGGAGAGGATCTCGCCATCAGTCAGCGCAATTCCCGGGGCGTCCGCACCTTTCCAGTGCCACTGCAACCAGCGACCGGAGTTAACGATAGAACCGTTCTCTTCCGCGAAGCAGGTCGATGGCAGACGGAACACTTCGGTCTGGATCTTCGACGAGTCAACTTCGTTCAGCTCACCGTGGTTCTGCCAGAAGTTAGAGGTTTCAGTGTTCAGCGGGTCGATGGTGACGAGGAACTTCAGTTTCGACAGACAACCGATCACTTTGTTTTTGTTCGGGAATGAGGCAACCGGGTTAAAGCCCTGGCAGATATAGCCATTGACCTTGCCTTCTTTCATCATCTCGAAGTATTGCAGGACGTCGTAGCCTTTATCCCACTTCGGCAACCAGTCAAAGCCCCAGCTATTTTCCGCCGTCGCTTTATCACCAAAGAAGGCCTTCATCATGGAGACGAAGAATTTCGGGTAGTTGCCCCAGTAGTTTACCTGGCCTTCCAGCAGCGGTTTTGGCGTGTTGGCGGTAAGGTAGGTTTGCAGATCGGTCTGCTTCTCGCTCGGCAGCGTCATGTAACCCGGCAGGCTCTGCGACAGCAGCCCCAGGTCCGTCAGTCCCTGAATATTGGAGTGACCGCGCAGGGCGTTAACGCCGCCGCCTGCCATCCCCATATTGCCGAGCAGCAGCTGGATCATCGCCATCGTACGAATGTTTTGCGCACCAACGGAGTGTTGCGTCCAGCCGAGGGCATACAGGAACGAGGCAGTTTTATCGTGAGCACTGGTTTCTGCGATGTATTCGCAGACTTTCAGGAACGCGTCTTTTGGCGTACCACAGATGTTTTCAACCACATCTGGCGTGTAGCGGGAAACGTGCTGTTTCAGCAAGTTCCACACGCAGCGCGGATGTTGCAGCGTGGTATCGCGTTTGGCGAAGCCGTTTTCGTCCAGTTCGTAAGTCCAGGAGGATTTATCGTACTTGCGTTTTTCCGCGTCATAGCCGGTGAACAGGCCATCTTCAAAGCCGTAATCCTCACGCACGATCAGGCTGGCGTTGGTATAGGCTTCGGTGTATTCGCGGTTGAATTTTTCATTGTTCAGCAGGTACAGCAATACGCCTGACAGGAAAGCAATGTCAGTACCGGAACGAATAGGGGCATAGTAGTCAGCCACCGCCGCCGTACGCGTAAAGCGAGGATCGATCACAATCAGCTTCGCGCCATTGTGAATTTTGGCTTCCATCGCCCAGCGGAACCCGACCGGGTGAGCTTCAGCGGCGTTACCGCCCATCACCACGACGAGGTTGGCGTTCTTGATGTCGACCCAGTGGTTGGTCATCGCACCGCGACCAAATGTTGGAGCAAGACTTGCTACCGTTGGTCCGTGTCAGACACGCGCCTGGTTGTCGACCGCGAGCATCCCCAGCGCGCGGGAGAATTTTTGCGTTAAATAGCCGGTTTCGTTACTCGACGCGGAAGCACACAGCATCCCGGTGGAGAGCCAGCGGTTAACGGTCACGCCTTCGGCGTTTTGCGCAATGTAGTTAGCATCGCGGTCTTCTTTCATCAGTTTGGCGATGCGATCAAACGCCTCTTCCCAACTGATTTGCTGCCATTTATCAGAACCTGGCGCACGGTATTCCGGAAACTTCAGACGGCTTTCGGAGTGGATGAAATCCACCAGGCCAGCGCCTTTCGGACAAAGTGCACCGCGGTTGACCGGGTGATCCGGATCGCCTTCGATATGGAAGATAGATGCTTTGGCGTTTTTTGCTCCGTCACCGAGGCTGTACATCAACAGCCCACAGCCTACGGAACAATAGGTGCAGGTATTACGGGTTTCGCGGGTGCGCAGCAGTTTATACTGCCGGGTTTCCGCGAGTGCTACGCTGGGGGCAAAACCCAGTGCCGCCGCCGTGGTGCCTGCCATACCGCCAGCGCAGATCTTAAAGAACTGCCTTCTGCTGACCTGCATGGATTGCTCCTTGTTTCGACATTGTCACGTCCCATTTACATTCGCTTGCTGCGTGTGCAGGGAGTGGGAGTTATTTTTCTTTGCGGAAGGGGCCGCAAAGGTCCAGAATTGGCTCAATTTCCCTCCATCCAGGAAGGGTTTGTAACAGAATACCATAATGTTGGTGTGTGTGTTCTTATCTGGTTAAGAGAAAGTGAAAAAAACACAGCAAAAAGAAATCGAAAATGTGACAAATATCACAGGTGTTCGTCAAATTGAGTTATGGCGGCGTGATGATTTACAACACCCACGGTTAGATGAGGTCGCGGAAGAAGTTCCCGTTGCGCTGGTCTACAACGGCATTTCGCATGTGGTGATGATGGCGTCGCCCAAAGACCTTGAGTACTTTGCGCTCGGTTTTTCGCTTTCCGAGGGGATAATCGAAAGTCCGCGCGATATCTTTGGCATGGATGTCGTTCCTTCCTGTAATGGTCTTGAAGTTCAAATTGAGCTTTCCAGCCGCCGCTTTATGGGGTTGAAGGAACGCCGCCGGGCGCTGGCGGGACGTACGGGCTGTGGCGTATGCGGTGTAGAACAGCTTAACGATATCGGGAAACCGGTGCAGCCGCTGCCGTTCACCCAGACGTTTGATCTCAACAAACTGGATGATGCATTACGTCATCTCAATGATTTCCAGCCAGTGGGGCAACTGACTGGTTGTACTCACGCCGCTGCATGGATGTTGCCATCTGGCGAACTGGTCGGCGGGCATGAAGACGTGGGTCGCCATGTGGCGCTGGACAAACTGTTAGGCCGCCGGTCACAAGAAGGGGAAAGCTGGCAGCAAGGTGCGGTGCTGGTTTCCAGTCGTGCCAGTTATGAAATGGTGCAAAAGTCGGCGATGTGTGGCGTAGAGATTTTGTTTGCGGTGTCTGCCGCGACCACACTTGCTGTAGAAGTGGCTGAACGCTGTAATTTGACGCTGGTGGGCTTTTGTAAACCGGGTCGGGCAACGGTTTATACCCATCCGCAGCGTTTGAGCAATTAATTAAAATAAGTCCTGCGATATATATTAAATTGCAGGACTTATTCATTTCGTGAATTTTATTATTTTATTTATAAACAAAATGCGTGTAGTGGCGTTAACGCCTGCGCTGCAACCTATTGATGGCGTGGCGGTGAGTTATATTGATGCTGCCGTGGCGTTGGGTAATACCATTAACGAAATGGATAAATATTACACCCAGGAAAATTATAAAGACGATGCGTTTGCGAAAGGGAAAACGCTGCACCAGACATTCTTAAAAAATCTTGAAGCCTTTGAACCTGTAGCAGAATCTTATCATGCGGCGATTCAGGAAATTAACGATAAGCGCCAGCTTGCGGAACTGAAAAATATTGAACAAAGAGAAGGGAAAACATTCCACTACTACTCTCTGGCAGTCATGATTTCAGCGAAACAAATTAATAACCTGATTTCGCAAGAGAAGTTTGATGTTGATGCGGCAATGAAGAAAGTCTCTGAACTGGAAACGCTGGTGGCGCAGGCCAAAGAAGCGGATAAAGGCGGTATGAATTTCTCGTTCATTAATTCGGCAGACCAGTATCAACTCGAGGCTAAAAAATATGTTCGCCGCGTCAGAGATAAAGTTCCGTACTCTGACTGGGATAAAGAGCAACTTCAGGATGCAAACACCAGCTGGATGGTCGACGACTCATTTCCGCGAGCGTTACGCGAGTACAACGAAATGGTCGATGACTATAATAGCCTGCGTTAAACGTTTTTGATTTTGGTGATAAATGCAGTGTCGGATGCGGCGCATCCGACACAGTTCACCCCTTGTGAAGTAACTCCATAAATGCCTCATATCCTTTTAACCCGGCAATAACCTCTGCCGGATGCTGACACAATACGCTTGCCAGATAGCTAAATATTTTTAGCTCATGACGCGCATCGGCGGCGGCACAGGCGATCAGCACATGGTTAACTACTTCGTTATTCACCTCAACCGGTTGGGCGAGGGTAATAAAAAATCCACGAAAACGGCGTTCCTGTTCGCTCCAGCAATGTGGGATGGCGAGACGATTAACAATCAGGTTTTCACCTTCGCCTTCGCGGGCGATGATCCGTTGTGCTTCATCGGCGGTAATGTGGTGTTGCGTCACTAATTGTGCACATATTTGCTGGGTAATATGTTGCCAGTTTTCACCGCGTACATTCGAAAAATGAAAACTTCCGGGGGCAGAGAAAAAACGCTCCGGCTGCTGGCGAATAAATGCCGTGGCAAGAAAATGTTTAATTTGCTCAATCCCGGCGGCGGTAATGATATTTTTGATGGTAATACTATTTTTTACCGCGTCATCCAGCAAATAGTGGCTGTTATTGACGATCAATAACGGCGTAATCTCCTGGCTAATGGCGGTAATATCGCTCAGGCTGCGGGCAATAATCACCCGACAATTCAGGACATCGCGCTCAATGGCGAGCTGATTAATAGTGGCAATCGCGTTCTGGTCCGAGAGCAAAATGATCGGCTGGCGTTCGTTTTGATGTCGTTCCAGCGCACAGGCAAAATACAAACCGATCAGATCGCTGTCGAAAAGGGGAATATCGAGCTGTTCACGCAGTAGCGTAATAAAGTGCAGACTCATATCAAAGGCCGCAGGCCAGGCGGCTTTCAGGTTATTCATGCTGCTTTGGCGGTGCTCAGCAATCCATACTGGTGCGGCAAGGCAACGTAATAAATGCCCGGTAATATTCTCAACCAGTTGCGTATCAATAATATTCAATGACGCAATGCCCGGCACCCTTTGCAGCAATGCCAGCACATTATCGACACAAATAACCTGCGCCTGTTGATGCTGTTTTTCTATCAACCCCGTCAACGTTCTTACAGCGTTATCACCAAGAAACAGGCCGCTATATTCAACGATCTGTTTTATCTCGCTACCGGGATATTGCGGCCACTCATCGGTCAGTTGATTACGCAGGGCGTAAATCGCCAGAATCAGGCTGGAGAGATAATCACCCTGCATCAGCGGCCAGCGGTGTTGGTTGTCGCAGACCGTGGATAATTGCTGAAGGTTGTCTCGTGTTACGCCCGCCAGAGGAATTAAAAACGGATCTTTGCGTAAAAGATTCGCCAGCAAAATAATGCGTTTCTCTTCTGTCTCATCAATGAAATGGCCCAAACCAGGGCGACTAGCGAGACAAAAACCGCGTTCATAGCGCTGTTTCAGGCGGGGCAGGCGCTCTGCTACCCACGTTTCTGGCAAATTAAGCGCCGAGGCGAGTTGCGCACGGGGAGTGAAGGTATTCAGTAATAGCAGCGCCAGCAGCCGATCGTCGTTATCGTGCTTTTGCAGCAACTGAAAAAAGCTGCGGCGCTCGAAGATTTCCAGCTGATAGCCCGCGTTGCCACTGGCGGAAATGCGGGCTTTGCCGTTAAGGGTAAAGTTGAGATAGTCAATGTCGCGCAGGATGGTCCTGCCCGAAACGCCAGTCTGTTGTGCCAGCTCGCCAGGCGTGCGCGGCTGTTGCTCCAGCAGATCGACAATCTTTAACTGGCGTTCGTTTAGCATTAATCCACCTGACGGAACTGGCTAAACGCGTTGACTTTCTCCGCAGTTAAGGTCGTCAGAAAACCCCGTATCAGCGTGAGCAGAGCATCATAATCGGCTTTTGAAATCATACCGCTGTTGGCGTGCAGATAACGAGTTGGCAGACACAGCGCGACAACCGGACGCCCGCCGCCCATTACGTTGTAGCGCCCGCCATCCGTCGCACCGGTTTTCATAGTGGAAAATTGCAGCGGTAAATCATTCTGCGTGGCACAGCTTTTTAACGCTGCTACCAGTTTCTGGTTGGGGAAGTAGCGCTTGTCAAACAGCATCAGCCCCGGCCCCTGGCCCAGTTTCAGCGGGTATTTAATGTTATCAATGCCCGGAACATCACCTGCGACAGCGGTATCCAGCACAATCACCACATCCGGTTTAATGTGTTCCGCCGAGGTTTGTGCCCCGCGTAGCCCAACTTCTTCTTCCACGCTGCCGACGCCGTACAGCGTAATTTCGGGGTTATTTACTGTCTGTAGTAGCTCAGCCATCATCGCGCAGCCGATGCGATTATCCAGCGCCTTGCCGACCACTTTATCTTCGCCCCAGCAGGCAAAATTGGCTTCCGGGCTAATAAAATTGCCAATTTCCACGCCGCGTTTTTCCACCTCTTCGCGACTGTACGCGCCAATATCAATGAACATCTCATCAAATGAAAGCGGTTGTTGCTTTTGCTTTTCGGTTAACGCATGAGGCGCGACGGAACCAATCACACCAGGGATTTTCACTCCCTTGTGTGTGCGTATGGTTACCCGGTGGTTGAGCATCGACTGATTCCACCAGCCGCCAATGGTGGTAAAGCGCAGAAAACCGCTCTCGTCGATGTGGGTGACCATAAAGCCGACTTCATCCATATGCCCGACAACGGCAACTTTTGGACCTTTATTTCCCTTACGGGCAACAAAGCTGCCCAGACCATCAAAGGTGATCTCATTAACGCAAGGTTCCAGCGTGTTTATCAGAATGTCGCGAACTTCCTGTTCATCGCCGCTGACGGCGCTGGCTTCGCACAACTGTTGCAGTAACTCAATGTTCATGGACAAGCTCCTGTTGCGCGGCTTTCGCTTTGCGGCGTAACCACAATCCTTTCAGGACGATAATGAATGAAATGTTCAGCGCGAGGCCAATCGCCAGCACCAGATAAAACGAACCCACCGGCGACATCAGGCCGATCAGCGGGTCAAAGATACCCAAACCTGGCGCCAGACGTTTGATTCCGAAAGCGATCACCAGCACGCCAGTAATGCCGCCCGCCAGCGTATTGGCGGTAATCATTGGCAGTGGTGCCGCCAGAGCGTAAGGAATAGCCGGTTCGGTCGCGACCGTGGCACCGACCACAATGGCGCTACTGGCGGCTTCTTTTTCCTGTTGAGTAAACAGCTTGGGCGCAATGAACGTCGCAAGACCCGCCGCGACAGGCGGCATCAGCGCGACAACGCCGACGATGGCGTACCAGTCGTAAATGTGTTTTTCCAGCAGTGAGAAGCAGAAGAACCAGGCGGTTTTATTGATAGGGCCGCCCATATCGAACGCCAGCATCGCACCGACCAAAAACGCTGCCGCAAACTTCATTGACGGAGGAATGGTGTTCAGGAAGTGCAGCAACCCGCCCATGAGGTCGGACATCACCGGTCCGATAACGTAGTAAGTCAGTACGCCGAAAACCAGCAGAGTGACGAACGGGATCAGCATGGAACCGAGCAGCGGTTGTAATGCTTTGCCAAGGCGCACTTTACGGAACCAGAAGACGAAATAGCCAATCGCCAGCCCCAGCACCACCGCGCCGAGGAAGCCCGCGCCAGACTGGGTGCCGAGTAGGGCTTTGTCATTCGCCAGATAGCAAACCAGAAACGCCGGAGCGAAAGCGGGTTTATCGGCAATCGACGAGGCAATATAAGCGCCCATGATGGGGATCATAAAGGTGAAGCCGAGATAACCGATGGATTCAACCACCCAGGTAAACGACGGCGCGCCTTTCGACATATCGGTATACGGCAAACCGAACTGCACCAGCATGTTGGCAAGCGCCACCAGGATACCGCCACCGATGACAAACGGCAGCGCCGCAGAGACACCCGCCATCAGATGGCTCATTACGCTGCCACTTTGCACTTCCTGTTTGCCGAGCTTCACGCCGCTATCTGCTGCAAAAAGTTGTGAGTTTGTCGGTAATTCACTGAAAATCTGGTCGATATTTTTCAGCGCCTGGGAGATGGCAATCTCATAAACCATTTTCCCGGCAAATCGCGCGCGATCATCACCGCTCAGGCCACGCCCGGTAGCGAGAATCACGTAATCGGCAGCGGCAATCTCTTCGCTGGATAAGCGGTTTTCGATGCCGCTTGATCCTTGAGTTTCAACTTTAATGGTATGACCGAGAGAACGGGCTTTCTGTTCCAGGGCTTCCGCCACCATGTAGGTGTGAGCGATCCCGGCGGGGCA
Source organism: Escherichia sp. F1 (assembly GCF_046764225.1). NCBI lineage: Bacteria > Pseudomonadati > Pseudomonadota > Gammaproteobacteria > Enterobacterales > Enterobacteriaceae > Escherichia > Escherichia sp. F1. The sequence continues at coordinate 4,764,588 of NZ_CP177202.1, read as the reverse complement.
GTTGGTGATCGCGACAATACGTAAGGATGACTCCATCGCCACTTCCTTATGAGCTGAGGGTTTGATTTAACAAAGCAAGCACCTGGTCGGCGTCGCCCTGTCGCAGTTGGTCGATAAAATCCTGGTGGATAATTTTGCGACACAGTGTGCCGATGATTTTGACCTGATCCTCTTCGCCACTTTGCGGCACGCCGAGGCAGATCCAGCAATTGACGTCTTCGCCGTCGCTGGCTTTCCAGTCAATGGCCTGCGCTTTGCGGGCGAATAACACGAACGGTTGTTTAACGCAGGCGCTTTTACCGTGCGGCACGGCGACACCGGAACCAAATCCCGTGGAGTGCATTTTTTCGCGCAGCAGCAGGGTTTGCAGGAATTGATGTGAGTCGGTGATAAAACCGTTTTGTAACGCCATTGTCGCCAACTGCTTCAGAACGGAATAAGCGCCATTGCCCTGAATATTCAGGTCAATACAGCTTGCAGTAAGTGCTGCCATTATTGGACTCCATGAAAAAATATTATAGTTAATTGTAACGGCGGGGCGGTTTTGTGATGAGCGCGGATATGTCGTGAAGTCGTGACAATATAAGGCAGAGTGAAGGATAAATTTTGCGGTGTAAGGCACATATTGATGGGCAAAATAAATGCAGTGAATAAAAAATCATTATTTAATGATGTTGTGAATGTTTAACTGCCGCACATATTTTGCAGCAAGGTTATTTATATTTGTGGCTTATGAGTCAGCGTGAATTATATCTAATATTTTTTACGATATTTGGTTAAAAACGGCACTATTGTTATATTCCTCACGTTCCAGGAAATCAGCGGATTTACTCATATTATGCAGCGGGATACTATCCATCGGCCTGCTGAAGTTGGATTAAAAATTCGAAAGTGCACACCTTATATTTCTCTATATACGTATTCCTTTTGGAAAGCGTAGGGTCTCTTTTATTTCAGGGAGCGTAAATAATGAAAAAATCGACATTATCTTTAGCCATCGGTTTATTATTGGCATGTAGTACCGGAATGGCAAAAACACAGCATTTAACGCTGGAACAACGCATGGCATTGCTGGAAGAACGCCTGGAAGCGGCAGAAATGCGGGCAGCAAAAGCAGAGAGCCAGGTTAAACAGCTGCAGACACAACAAGCCGCTGAGATCCGCGAAATTAAAGCTGCCCAGGGCAATACGCCGGTAAATGGACAGGCAACGGCGGAATCTGCAAAGAAAAATTCCACCTCACCTAATCTTTTGCTCTCAGGTTATGGCGATTTAAAAATCTACGGCGACGTAGAATTTAATATGGATGCGGAAAGTAATCATGGCCTGCTGGCAATGACCAACGCTGATGTGAATAGCGATCCCACTAATGAACAGTGGAATCTCAATGGTCGTATTCTGTTAGGTTTTGATGGTATGCGAAAACTGGATAATGGTTATTTCGCCGGGTTCTCCGCACAACCGCTGGGGGATATGCACGGTTCAGTAAATATTGATGATGCGGTATTCTTCTTTGGCAAAGAAAACGACTGGAAGGTCAAAGTAGGCCGTTTTGAAGCCTACGATATGTTCCCGCTGAATCAGGATACCTTTGTTGAACATTCCGGTAATACTGCGAACGATCTTTATGACGATGGCAGCGGTTATATCTATATGATGAAAGAGGGCCGCGGGCGCTCTAACGCTGGCGGTAATTTCCTCGTCAGCAAACAACTCGATAACTGGTATTTTGAATTAAACACGTTACTTGAAGACGGAACATCTTTATATAATGGCAGTAATTATCATGGACGCGATATGGAGCAGCAGAAAAATGTTGCTTATCTGCGTCCAGTAATTGCCTGGTCGCCGGCGGAAGAATTCACCGTTTCCGCAGCGATGGAAGCGAACGTGGTAAATAATGCTTATGGTTATACCGATAGCAAGGGTAATTTTGTCGATCAGTCCGATCGTACCGGCTATGGTATGAGCATGACCTGGAATGGCCTGAAAACGGATCCGGAAAATGGCGTCGTGGTTAATCTTAATACCGCCTATTTAGATGCTAATAATGAGAAAGATTTCACTGCCGGGATTAACGCGCTGTGGAAACGTTTCGAGCTCGGTTATATCTACGCGCACAATAAGATTGATGAATTCAGCGGTGTAGTTTGTGATAACGACTGCTGGATTGATGATGAAGGGACGTACACCATTCACACCATTCATGCGTCTTATCAGTTCGCTAATGTGATGGATATGGAGAACTTTAATATTTACCTCGGGACGTATTACTCCATTCTGGATAGCGACGGTGATAAAAAACACGGTGATGATACTGATGACCGTTACGGCGCACGCGTTCGCTTTAAATACTTCTTCTGATGAAGGCGCGGTGCTGGATATTTTCCGGCACCGCAACTCATTAAGGCAGGTAAAACACTTCTTGCAGCTCGCTACTGACTGGGCTGTTATCCGGGTTAGCTGGCATAACGTCGGTCATATATTTCCACCAACGTTGGCAGATTTCAGTGCTGGCAACCGCATTCCACCGTTCTTCAGATTCAATCTCTACCGTGGCAAACAGCAGATTACGCGCTTTGTCGAGGTAAATGGCGTAGTTATGCGCACCGTGAGATTTCAACACTGCTTCCAGTTCCGGCCAGATTGGATTATGCCGACGCTGATACTCTTCGTGGGCGTCGGGGTTAACCTGCATGACAAAGGCTTTGCGGATCATGTTTGCTCCTTACAGCGCCAGCGCACTGGCGAGTGGTGTAACGCCGAAACGCTGGCCGAGCGCTATCAGCTCTTCACGGCTGATGGTTTGTTTCATGCCGCCCATCGAATAAACCTTCACTAATACTTGTGCTGATTTTTCTGCGGTGTCGATTAAACCGAATGTTTCATCCAGTGTCGGACCGCTGCCGAAGACGCCGTGGAAGGGCCACAACACCAGCGAATGTTTTTGCATTTCTTGTGCGGTCGCCTGGCCGATTTCGTCCGTGCCGGGCACCATCCACGGCAAAATGCCGACGCCATCCGGGAACACTACCAGACACTCGGTGCTGCCTTCCCAAAGCTGGCGAGTGAAGACCGCGGTGTCGTTTTTCAGTACGTAGGTAAGGGCGATCAGGTTGGTGGCATGGCAGTGCATGATCACCCGATCTTTACCGTTGGTGGCTTTAATGCGCTCGCAGTGGGAGAGGAAGTGCGCCGGGAGTTCGGATGTCGGGACGGCTTCGTTGGTTAACCCCCAGAGAATATGGTAGCCCGCGCCGTCGCTGTCGACTTTTACGACGCCTAAGTTAGCCGCAGGATCAAGCTGGACGTTACGGAAGAATTTGCCGGAGCCGGTGACAATAAACGGTGTATTTGCCAGTAAAGGCATGGGCTGGCTGAGCGGGATATAGCGCGGTTGTGCATGAAAGTTGCCGTGATAAGGCGCGATATCGGCGTCCTCCAGGCGCAGCGTCAAGTTGCCGCCGTTGCGTTCGTCCCAGCCTTTCAGCCAGGCATCGGTGGTGGCTTTGATCATTCCCTGGACAAACCAGGACTGGGTAATGTTTTGCATGTTCTGTGTTCCTGTAAATTCGGTGTTGTCGGATGCACGACCCGTAGGCCGAATAAGGCGCTCGCGCCGCATCCGGCAGTGTTTACCCGCGGCGACTCAAAATTTCTTTCTCATAAGCCCGCACGCTCTTCAGCCATTCGCTACCCGCTGGGGTATCGTGACGTTGGCAATACATTTCCCAGACCGCCTGCCACGGCAACGATTTCTGCTCTTCCAGCAGTGCCAGACGCGCAGTGTAATCGCCCGCCGCTTCCAGCTTGCGCAGCTCAGCGGTAGGTTCCAGCAACGCACGCAGCAGGGCTTTTTTCATATTGCGTGTACCAATGACCCACGCGGCAATGCGGTTGATAGAGGCATCAAAGAAATCGAGACCGATATGTACCCGGTCGAACAGATCGTGACGAACAATCTCACTGGCAATCGCCTGGGTTTCATCATCCAGTAACACTACGTGATCGCTGTCCCAGCGCACCGGACGGCTGACGTGCAGCAGCAACTGCGGCACATACAGCATGGCGGCGGAAATCTTGTCGGAAATCACTTCAGTCGGGTGGAAATGCCCGGCGTCCAGGCACAGCGCCGTCTGGCGGCTGGTGGCATACCCCATGTAAAACTCATTGGAGCCAACCGTGTAGCTCTCCGCGCCAATACCAAACAATTTGCTCTCAACGGCGTCGATATGGTGCGCCGGATCCAGCTTCTCGCTGATCACCTCATCCAGTGCTGCCAGCAAACGCTGACGTGGGGCGAGACGGTCAACGGTGATATCTTTCATGCCATCCGGGATCCAGATGTTCATCACCGACGGTGTGCCAAGTTGCTCGCCAAAATAGGCTGAAACACGGCGGCTGGCTTTGCAGTGATCAATCCAGAACTGGCGAATACTGTCGTCGGCATGGGAAAGCGTAAAGCCATCGGCGCTTAGCGGATGCGAAAAACAGGAGGGGTTAAAATCCAGACCGAGCTGATTGGCTTTCGCCCATTCAACCCAGTTTTTGAAGTGCTCTGGTTTGATTTGGTCGCGCGCGACTGGCGTATCTGATTCCAGATAGATGGCATGTAAATTAAGCCGTTTCGGACCCGGAATCAGCCGCATAGCTTGTTCCAGATCGGCACGTAGCTCGCTGGCATTACGCGCTTTGCCCGGATAATTGCCAGTAGCCTGAATCCCCCCGGTCAGCGAACCTTCCGGGTTTTCAAAACCGGAAACATCATCGCCCTGCCAGCAGTGCATTGAAACGGGTAAACGATCAAGTTGGCGCAGCGCCTCCTCGACATCAATCCCCACCGCCGCGAAACGCTGTTTCGCCAGTTCCCAGGCCTGTTCCAGTTGAGTGGTCATGCACAAAGCTCCTTTGTCTGTCGTGTAGAGTGAATCTGCGCCACATAGTGGGCAATTTCACTGTCAGGATTAGGGGTAAAGGTGGTCAGATTCGCGGTGGTGCTGACGACCTGACGGAAATCATCCACATTGTTGAGTTCATCCAGCGTCATTAACTGGATGCCGATATTGCCGAGCGTCGAGGCTTCAACAGGCCCGGCGATCACCCGAATACCGCAGGCATCAGCACATAACTGGTTGAGCAGCGCGTTCTGGCAGCCACCGCCGACAATATGCAGTTGCGAGAAATCTTCACCGCGTAGCTGCGCCAGTTCATGCAACACATCGGCATACAGCAGCGCCAGACTGTCGAAAATACAGCGCGCCAGTTCAGCATCACTTTCCGGGATCGGTTGCGCCGTTTCCCGACACGCAGCCTGAATTTCGCTGCACATCTCGTCAGGATTAATAAAGCGATCGTCATTGGGATTGATGGTGAAGCGGCAGGCCGGCAGTGCCTGTGTCGCGGCGATAAGCGCCGGAAGATCGTTGATTTGCCGCTCCTGAAGCACCCGCTGAAGCAGCCATAAGCCCATAATATTTTTCAGCACCCGATAGCGACCTTCCGCCCCGCCTTCGTTGGTGATATTGGCTGCCAGCGCCGTGTCATTGGTAAATGGCGTCTGGCTTTCGAAGCCCATTAATGACCAGGTGCCAGAAGAGAGATAAGCGGCGCGTGTACCGTTTAACGGCGAGGCGATAACCGCGCTGGCGGTATCATGGCTGGCAACGGCGACCACCGGAATCTCATTACCCTGCGGGCAAATCCAGTGACCTATGACATTACCCGGATGCGTCGGGCGACCAAACCAGGCTTTGTTGGCCCCGCTCCACGCCAGTAGCGACTCGTCCCAGTCGTCGCTATTGATATTGACCAGTTGCGTGGTCGTGGCGTTGGTGTACTCCCAGTTCATCTTGCCGGTCAGGCGATAACTAAAGTAATCCGGCATCAGCAGAGCGTGAGCGATTTGTGGAATAAGCTCAGGTTGTTGCTCCGTCAGCGCACGCAACTGATAAAGCGTATTGAAGGGCAGAAACTGGATGCCGCTACGTTGATAAATATTGCGTTTGCCGAGTTGTTGTTGTGCCTGCGCCATCAGGCCATGGGTGCGGCTATCGCGATAAGCAACGGGCAGGCCCACACGCTGACCCTGTTGGTCGAGCAGCACAAAGTCCACGCCCCAGGTATCAATCCCAATGCTATCGATACGAATCCCTTCCTCGCACACCTTGTTTAATCCAAGGCGAATGGCACTTTCCAGGCTATCCACATCCCAGGTGACATAACCGTTCTGGCTATGCAGCCCATTGTTAAAACGATGGATTTCACGCAGCGTCAGGCTGCGGCATTCACGCTCGTAACGCGCCAGCATCACGCGCCCACTGGATGCGCCGAGATCGACGGCGACACAATTGCGAAAGGTCATAATGTGATCCTGCTGAATTTCATTACGACCAGTCTAAAAAGCGCCTGACTTCGCGACCTTCTCGTTACTGACAGGAAAATGGGCCATTGGCAACCAGGGAAAGATGAACGTGATGATGTTCACAATTTGCTGAATTGTGGTGATGTGATGCTTACCGCATTTCCTGAAAATTCACGCTGTATCTTGAAAAATCGACGTTTTTTACGTGGTTTTCCGTCGAAAATTTAAGGTAAGAACCTGACCTCGTGATTACTATTTCGCCGTGTTGACGACATCAGGAGGCCAGTATGACCGTATTACATAGTGTGGATTTTTTTCCGTCTGGTAACGCGTCCGTGGCGATAGAACCCCGGCTCCCGCAGGCGGATTTTCCTGAACATCATCATGATTTTCATGAAATTGTGATTGTCGAACATGGCACGGGTATTCATGTGTTTAATGGGCAGCCCTATACCATCACCGGTGGGACGGTCTGTTTCGTACGCGATCATGATCGGCATCTGTATGAACATACCGATAATCTGTGTCTGACTAATGTGCTGTACCGCTCGCCGGATCGATTTCAGTTTCTCGCCGGGCTGAATCAGTTGCTGCCACAAGAGCTGGATGGGCAGTATCCGTCTCACTGGCGCGTTAACCACAGCGTATTGCAGCAGGTGCGGCAGCTGGTTGCACAGATGGAACAGCAGGAAGGGGAAAATGATTTACCCTCGACCGCCAGTCGCGAGATCTTATTTATGCAATTACTGCTCTTGCTGCGTAAAAGCAGTTTGCAGGAGAACCTGGAAAACAGCGCATCACGTCTCAACTTACTTCTGGCCTGGCTGGAGGACCATTTTGCCGATGAGGTGAATTGGGATGCCGTGGCGGATCAATTTTCTCTTTCGCTGCGTACGCTACATCGGCAGCTTAAGCAGCAAACGGGACTGACGCCTCAGCGTTACCTGAACCGCCTGCGACTGATGAAAGCCCGACATCTACTACGCCACAGCGAAGCCAGCGTTACTGACATCGCCTATCGCTGCGGATTTAGCGACAGTAACCACTTTTCGACGCTTTTTCGCCGAGAGTTTAACTGGTCACCGCGTGATATTCGTCAGGGACGGGATGGCTTTCTGCAATAACGCGAATCTTCTCAACGTATTTGTACGCCATATTGCGAATAATCAACTTCGTTCTCTGGCCGAGGTAGCCACGGTGGCGCATCAGTTAAAACTTCTCAAAGATGATTTTTTTGCCAGCGACCAGCAGGCAGTCGCTGTGGCTGACCGTTATCCGCAAGATGTCTTTGCCGAACATACACATGATTTTTGTGAGCTGGTGATTGTCTGGCGCGGTAATGGTCTGCATGTACTCAACGATCGCCCTTATCGCATTACCCGTGGCGATCTCTTTTACATTCATGCTGACGATAAACACTCCTACGCTTCCGTTAACGATCTGGTTTTGCAGAATATTATTTATTGCCCGGAGCGGCTGAAGCTGAATCTTGACTGGCAGAGGGCGATTCCGGGATTTAGCGCCAGCGCAGGGCAGCCACACTGGCGCTTAGGTAGCATGGGGATGGCACAGGCGCGGCAGATTATCGGTCAGCTTGAGCATGAAAGTAGTCAGCATGTGCCGTTTGCTAACGAAATGGCAGAGTTGCTGTTCGGGCAGTTGGTGATGTTGCTGAATCGCCATCGTTACACCAGTGATTCGTTGCCGCCAACATCCAGCGAAACGTTGCTGGATAAGCTGATTACCCGGCTGGCGGCCAGCCTGAAAAGTCCCTTTGCGCTGGATGAATTTTGTGATGAGGCATCGTGCAGTGAGCGCGTTTTGCGTCAGCAATTTCGCCAGCAGACTGGAATGACCATCAATCAATATCTGCGGCAGGTCAGAGTGTGTCATGCGCAATATCTTCTCCAGCATAGCCGCCTGTTAATCAGTGATATTTCAACCGAATGTGGCTTTGAAGATAGTAACTATTTTTCGGTGGTGTTTACCCGGGAAACCGGGATGACGCCCAGCCAGTGGCGTCATCTCAATTCGCAGAAAGATTAATTCGCCATGCCCATGCCGACGATGTTGGCGGCAACAATAATCACCACACAACCGAGGCTCAACACCGTTACCGGACGGCGACCTGCATTGTTCCACTCTTTCAGCACCAGCCCGACGATACCGCCGCACAATACATAGAAGCTCATATGCAGCATCCAGCTGATGTAGTCATACTGCGCCGGAATACGCGCGTGGCCCCAGGCATAGAAAAAGAATTGCAGATACCACATCAACCCGCCCAGTGCTGAGAGTAACACGTTGTGAAAGATCAGCGGTTTTGCCAGCGAGAAGTCGGCTTTTAGCGACAAATCCTTCACTTTTGCCAGACGAATGAAGCAGAAACCGAGGTTGATGATCGCGCCGCCGCCCATGATGACAACATAGCTTGGCAGAGCGACATACAGTGGATCGACGCCCAGTGCAGCAGCGGCTTCATGCATCGGTTTTGCGGCGTTCATCGCAAAGGACATCCCGGCAGAGAAAATGCCGCACATCACCGCCAGCACCAGCCCTTTTTTCAGGTTGAACTCTTCGGCTTTAATGCCCATCTTGCGCTCTTTCAACTGCCCGGCGCGAGTCACAATCCCTACACCAATCAGCGCCACCAGAACGCCGAGCAATGTCATGCGTCCACCTTCGGTATTAATCAGAACATCGAAATTGCCGTTGATAATTGGCGTCATCAGCGTACCGACAATCAACGTAATGCCAATGGCGATGCCAATTCCCATCGACATGCCGAGATAACGCATGGTCAGGCCGTAGTTGATATTACCGATCCCCCACATAGCGCCGAACAGAAAAACAGGCAGCAGCGTAGAGAGACTAAACGAGCTGTAATACGCCCAGAAATTCGGCAGTAACAGGGCGCTGATGGCCCACGGCAGAATAATCCACGAAACAATCCCACCAACTGACCACATGGTTTCCCATGACCATTTTTTTACTTTTTTGAACGGAGCGTAAAAACAGGCTGCACTGGCCGCGCCGATCAAATGCCAAAATATCCCCATCGTAATCGCGTTACTCATCTTCTTATCCTCATCATTTTTCGTCGCGTCACATCTCCGACGAGATGAGTGTAAAAATCGTGCTGTCGATTAACCTTTCGCCTGTTGCCGCCGTTGTCGATTTACTGGCAATCACGGCATTAAGTGGGTGATTTGCTTCACATCTCGGGCATTTTCCTGCAAAACCATACCCTTACGAAAAGTACGGCATTGATAATCATTTTCAATATCATTTAATTAACTATAATGAACCAACTGCTTACGCGGCATTAACAATCGGCCGCCCGACAATACTGGAGATGAATATGAGCTATACCCTGCCATCCCTGCCGTATGCTTACGATGCCCTGGAACCGCACTTCGATAAGCAGACCATGGAAATCCACCACACCAAACACCATCAGACCTACGTCAACAACGCCAACGCGGCGCTGGAAAGCCTGCCAGAATTTGCCAACCTGCCGGTTGAAGAGCTGATCACCAAACTGGACCAGCTGCCAGCAGACAAGAAAACCGTACTGCGCAACAACGCTGGCGGTCACGCTAACCACAGCCTGTTCTGGAAAGGTCTGAAAAAAGGCACCACCTTACAGGGTGACCTGAAAGCGGCTATCGAACGTGACTTCGGCTCCGTTGATAACTTCAAAGCAGAATTTGAAAAAGCGGCAGCTTCCCGCTTTGGTTCCGGCTGGGCATGGCTGGTGCTGAAAGGCGATAAACTGGCGGTGGTTTCTACTGCTAACCAGGACTCCCCGCTGATGGGTGAAGCTATTTCTGGCGCTTCCGGCTTCCCGATTCTGGGCCTGGATGTGTGGGAACATGCTTACTACCTGAAATTCCAGAACCGCCGTCCGGACTACATCAAAGAGTTCTGGAACGTGGTGAACTGGGACGAAGCAGCGGCACGTTTCGCGGCGAAAAAATAATCATTTGCCGCCTGCTGCAATGAGGCGTTTACGCCGCATATCAGCTTAAAAAATGAACCATCGCCAACGGCGGTGGTTTTTTTGTGATCAATTTCAAAATAAAAACAATGATCCGATAAAAATAAAATAGTGTTTCAATTGATGTGGTTTTGATCACTTTTATTGATTAAATGAATGTCTATCTTCGTTTCCATCAACACTGATGCTCCATTGAGGAATTACGCATCAGCCCTTAAAAATATGCCGACAGGTGATGGAAATGCAGATAAAACGCTCGATTGAGAAAATCCCGGGGGGGATGATGCTCGTCCCGCTATTCCTTGGCGCACTGTGCCACACCTTCTCGCCGGAGGCGGGGAAATATTTTGGATCATTCACCAACGGGATGATTACCGGTACGGTGCCCATTCTGGCGGTGTGGTTTTTTTGCATGGGGGCGTCAATAAAATTAAGCGCGACGGGAACGGTACTGCGTAAATCCGGTACGCTGGTGGTAACTAAAATTGCCGTCGCGTGGGTGGTTGCGGCAATTGCCTCGCGTATTATTCCGGAACATGGTGTGGAAGTTGGATTCTTTGCCGGACTTTCAACGCTGGCGCTGGTGGCGGCGATGGATATGACCAACGGCGGACTTTACGCTTCCATCATGCAGCAGTACGGCACAAAAGAAGAAGCTGGGGCATTTGTGTTGATGTCATTGGAGTCCGGGCCGCTCATGACGATGATTATTCTGGGCACTGCCGGGATTGCCTCGTTTGAACCGCATGTTTTCGTCGGCGCAGTATTACCGTTCCTGGTGGGCTTTGCCCTTGGGAACCTTGACCCTGAATTACGAGAATTTTTCAGCAAAGCGGTGCAGACGCTGATTCCATTCTTTGCCTTCGCGCTGGGCAATACCATTGATTTGACTGTAATTGCCCAGACAGGTTTGCTGGGGATCCTGTTGGGTGTGGCAGTAATTATCGTGACCGGTATTCCGTTGATTATAGCCGATAAATTGATTGGCGGTGGCGATGGCACTGCCGGAATTGCCGCTTCCAGTTCCGCAGGGGCCGCGGTAGCGACACCTGTGCTGATTGCTGAAATGGTGCCTGCGTTTAAACCGATGGCTCCGGCAGCAACTTCGCTGGTTGCGACGGCGGTCATTGTGACTTCGATTCTGGTGCCAATTCTTACCTCTATCTGGTCACGTAAAGTCAAAGCCAGAGTGGCGAAAATCGAAATTTTAGGCACGGTGAAATAAACCTGCTTCCTTAATCCCCACAGCCGGATGAACTAACGTTCGTCCGGTTTGCTATTGAGCTCCTGCCTGGATACATACCGCGAAAACAGCACGCCTGACATAAAATAAATATGGTCTAATGGGGAAATTTCTCGTGGAGAGGGAACAGATGCGATATCCGGTTGATGTATACACAGGCAAGATTCAGGCTTATCCCGAAGGCAAACCCAGCGCAATTGCCAAAATCCAGGTTGATGGTGAGTTGATGCTGACGGAGCTGGGGCTGGAAGGTGACGAGCAGGCGGAGAAAAAGGTTCACGGCGGGCCAGACAGAGCGCTGTGTCATTATCCTCGTGAGCATTATCTCTACTGGGCGCGGGAATTTCCGGAAGAGGCGGAGTTGTTTGTTGCGCCTGCGTTTGGCGAAAATCTCTCAACCGACGGTCTGACGGAAAGTAATGTTTATATTGGCGATATTTTCCGCTGGGGAGAGGCATTAATTCAGGTCAGCCAGCCACGCTCACCTTGCTATAAACTCAATTACCATTTTGATATCAGCGACATAGCGCAGTTGATGCAAAACACGGGTAAAGTGGGGTGGTTGTATAGCGTGATTGCGCCAGGGTTGGTATCTGCTGATGCGCCGCTGGAGTTGGTTTCCCGTGTCAGCGATGTGACCGTGCAGGAGGCTGCTGCCATCGCATGGCATATGCCGTTTGATGACGATCAGTATCACCGTTTACTCTCCGCCGCCGGGTTATCGAAAAGCTGGACGCGGACGATGCAAAAGCGCCGACTGAGCGGCAAGATCGAAGATTTTTCCCGCCGGTTGTGGGGAAAATAAGTCTGCCTTAATACGAAATCTGGCATGGTTTCCGGTGAGAGCAGTGCCGTTTGCATTGTGCTGAATTTTTCCCCTCACCCTAACCCTCTCCCCAGAGGGGCGAGGGGACTGTCCGGAGCGGTGCTCAGCTCCGTTGCTGAACAGGGCTACGTTTTTCCCCCTCGCCCTTTCAGGGAGAGGGCCGGGGTGAGGGTATCAGTTCGCACAGTGCTGACCTGTTGCCTTCACCCCGAAGGGGACGGCCCTGCGCCGAGTTTAACTCCGCTTATACAGCGGCAACCAAATCACCAGCCGTAAACCGCCCAGCGGGCTGTCTTCCGCTTTAACCCAGCCACGATGCTGCTGAATGGCGGTTTCAACAATCGCCAGCCCCAAACCTGTACCGCCAGATTCACGATCGCGTGCTTCATCGGTACGATAGAACGGACGGAAAATCTGTTCGCGATCTTCCGGGCTAACGCCAGGACCATCGTCGTCCACCGTAATGGTGATACCGTCTTTATCTACCGCAAAGCCCACTTCAATCTTCGTATGGGAATAACGCAGGGCATTACGAACAATGTTTTCCAGCGCACTCTCCAGGGCGTTCGGGTTGCCGTACAGCGGCCACGGCCCAGGCGGGAAGTTAACTGTCAACGACTTGCCCATTTGCTCGGCTTCGAACGCCGCGTTATCCAGCACTTCACTCCACAACTGGTTGGCTTTGATGGTCTCGCTAACCAGCGCATTTTTCTGCTGATTACGTGACATCACCAACAGATCGTTGATCATGCTGTCCAGACGTTGCGCTTCGGTTTCAATACGCTCCAGTTCCTTGCTTTCACCGCTACGACGGCGCAGTAACGCCGTACCCAGTTGCAGACGCGTCAGCGGGGTGCGCAGTTCGTGAGAGATATCAGAAAGTAGACGCTGCTGAGAGGTCATCATGCGCTCCAGCGCGGTGACCATCTGGTTAAAACTGGCACCGGCGGCAAGGAATTCCTGTGGCCCCGCTTCCAGTTCCGGGTGCTGGCGTAAGTTTCCCTGGGCAACTTCATCAGCAGCGTTTTTCAGCTTACGCGCCGGTTTTGCCAGACTCCAGGCCAACCACAACAGCAGCGGCGTACTGACCAACATGGTGACAATCAGCAGTAATAGCGGGCGGTCAAACAGTAAGTTAATGAAATCGGATTGAGAACTGCTGGCCGGACGAATCAGATAAAGTTGGTAATTATCTTCGCCATCACGCACGGAGAACGGACCGACCAGTTCCACGCGCCCATACTTTTTCTTCTGCGGATGATCGGCGTTATCGGCCTGACCAATAAAGTTACGAATGATCTGCATTTCGCTGCGTTCAGCGCCGATCACGCGGCCTTCGGTGGTCACCAATAACAAACGCTGTCCTGGCGGTGCCCACTTATCAATCGCCCGGAACAGACGCCGCCACCACATTAAATCATTGGGCGGATCGTTCGCCAGCTCCGCTTCGACATGCTGCTCAATCATCAGACCCTGACGCTGTTCGCTATCCAGAAGCTCGGTCATCTGGCGTGAATCGAGCTTGGGTAACATCAAAACCAACATCAACACCAGCGCCAGCGTCAGCCAGAAGATGGCGAAGATGCGCGCGGTTAAGCTGCCTATCATGAAGCAGAAACCATCAGATAGCCGCGACCACGCAAGGTTTTAAACCACGGGTGACCATCTTTACGATCCGGCAGTTTACGACGCAGGTTGGAAATGTGCATATCGATAGCGCGGTCGAAAGGCGTCAGGCGTTTGCCCAGCACTTCCTGGCTTAAATGTTCACGGGAAACTACCTGACCCAGATGCTGTGCCAGCAAATAGAGCAGGGTAAACTCAGTGCCGGTTAACTCCAGCGTTTGCCCGTCGAAGCTGGCTTCCTGACGGCCTGGATTCAGCACTAAGGCATCAACTTCCAGTGTCGGTGAACCGTTGTCGTTGTTTTGCTGTTGCTCGCTCCAGTGCGAACGGCGCAGGATCGCGCGAATACGTGCCACCAGCTCACGATCATTAAACGGTTTCGGGAGATAGTCATCTGCGCCCAGCTCAAGGCCGAGAACGCGATCAAGTTCACTGCCGCGCGCTGTCAACATAATGACAGGCGTCTGGTGTGTCTGGCGAAGTGCTTTTAATGTGTCGATACCATTTTTCTTCGGCATCATTACATCAAGCAAAAGTAAATCAATGCTGTCGTCCAGAAGATCAAGCGCCTGTTCCCCATCGTGGGCAACAATCACGTTGAAGCCTTCCATCTCGAGCAGCTCCTTTAATAGGGAAGTCAGCTCTCGGTCATCATCAACTAACAGGATTTTATTCATTGTTTAAATACCTCCGAGGCAGAAATTACGTCATCAGACGTCGCTAATCCATGACTTTACGTTGTTTTACACCCCCTGACGCATGTTTGCAGCCTGAATCGTAAACTCTCTATCGTTGAATCGCGACAGAAAGATTTTGGGAGCAAATGATGCGCATAGTTACCGCTGCCGTCATGGCCTCAACGCTGGCAGTCAGTTCATTAAGCCACGCTGCTGAAGTCGGTTCAGGCGATAACTGGCATCCGGGTGAAGAACTTACGCAGCGCAGTACGCAGAGCCATATGTTCGACGGCATAAGTTTAACCGAACATCAGCGTCAGCAGATGCGAGATCTTATGCAACAGGCCCGGCACGAACAGCCTCCTGTTAATGTTAGCGAACTGGAGACAATGCATCGCCTTGTCACCGCAGAAAATTTTGATGAAAACGCTGTGCGCGCACAGGCAGAAAAAATGGCGAATGAGCAAATTGCTCGTCAGGTTGAGATGGCAAAAGTCCGCAACCAAATGTATCGCCTGTTAACGCCGGAGCAGCAAGCGGTTTTAAATGAGAAACATCAACAACGAATGGAGCAGTTGCGTGACGTGACGCAATGGCAAAAAAGTTCATCGTTGAAGCTATTGAGTAGTAGCAACTCACGTTCCCAGTAGTAAACCCTGTTTTCCTTGCCATAGACACCATCCCTGTCTTCCCCCACATGATGTGGGGGTTTTTTTTATCCTCAATTTGCCTGCTGCTTAATGCATTGCAGATGATTTGCTTCCGTTATACTAGCGTCAGTTGATAGCGGGAGTATTTATGAATCAATCTTATGGACGGCTGGTCAGTCGGGCGGCGATTGCTGCAACGGCGATGGCTTCACTGCTATTGCTGATTAAAATTTTTGCATGGTGGTATACCGGGTCGGTGAGTATTCTCGCCGCGCTGGTGGATTCGCTGGTGGATATCGGCGCGTCGTTGACGAATTTATTGGTGGTGCGATATTCCCTGCAACCTGCCGACGATAATCACTCGTTTGGTCACGGTAAAGCTGAGTCCCTCGCGGCGCTGGCGCAAAGTATGTTTATCTCCGGTTCAGCACTATTCCTGTTTTTGACGGGTATTCAACATCTGATATCTCCAACACCGATGACAGATCCAGGCGTCGGGGTTATCGTGACAATTGTGGCGCTAATTTGTACGATTATCCTTGTCTCGTTTCAGCGGTGGGTGGTGCGCCGGACGCAAAGCCAGGCGGTGCGGGCTGATATGCTACATTACCAGTCTGATGTTATGATGAACGGCGCAATTCTGCTGGCGCTGGGGTTGTCCTGGTATGGCTGGCATCGCGCCGATGCTCTGTTTGCATTGGGAATCGGCATCTATATTTTATATAGCGCGTTACGCATGGGATATGAGGCGGTACAGTCATTACTGGATCGCGCATTGCCTGATGAAGAACGGCAAGAAATTATTGATATCGTGACTTCCTGGCCGGGTGTTAGCGGCGCTCACGATCTTCGCACGCGGCAGTCAGGGCCGACCCGCTTTATTCAGATTCATTTGGAAATGGAAGACTCTCTGCCTTTGGTTCAGGCACATATGGTGGCGGATCAGGTAGAGCAGGCTATTTTACGGCGTTTTCCGGGATCGGATGTGATTATCCATCAGGACCCCTGTTCCGTCGTACCCAGGGAGGGTAAACGGTCTATGCTTTCATAATCAGTATAAAAGAGAGCCAGACCCGCATTTTGTGTATAAAATACCGCCATTTGGCCTGACCTGAATCAATTCAGCAGGAAGTGATTGTTATACTATTTGCACATTCGTTGGATCACTTCGATGTGCAAGAAGACTTCCGGCAACAGATTTCATTTTGCATTCCAAAGTTCAGAGGTAGTCATGATTAAGAAAATCGGTGTGTTGACAAGCGGCGGTGATGCGCCAGGCATGAACGCCGCAATTCGCGGGGTTGTTCGTTCTGCGCTGACAGAAGGTCTGGAAGTAATGGGCATTTATGACGGCTATCTGGGTCTGTATGAAGACCGTATGGTACAGCTAGACCGTTACAGCGTTTCTGACATGATCAACCGTGGCGGTACGTTCCTCGGTTCTGCGCGTTTCCCGGAATTCCGCGACGAGAACATCCGCGCCGTGGCTATCGAAAACCTGAAAAAACGTGGTATCGACGCGCTGGTGGTTATCGGCGGTGACGGTTCCTACATGGGTGCAATGCGTCTGACCGAAATGGGCTTCCCGTGCATCGGTCTGCCTGGCACTATCGACAACGACATCAAAGGCACTGACTACACTATCGGTTTCTTCACTGCGCTGAGCACCGTTGTAGAAGCGATCGACCGTCTGCGTGACACCTCTTCTTCTCACCAGCGTATTTCCGTGGTGGAAGTGATGGGCCGTTATTGTGGCGATCTGACCCTGGCTGCGGCCATTGCCGGTGGCTGTGAATTCGTTGTAGTTCCGGAAGTTGAATTCAGCCGTGAAGACCTGGTAAACGAAATCAAAGCGGGTATCGCGAAAGGTAAAAAACACGCGATCGTGGCGATTACCGAACATATGTGTGATGTTGACGAACTGGCGCATTTCATCGAGAAAGAAACCGGTCGTGAAACCCGCGCAACTGTGCTGGGCCACATCCAGCGCGGTGGTTCTCCGGTGCCTTACGACCGTATTCTGGCTTCCCGTATGGGCGCTTACGCTATCGATCTGCTGCTGGCAGGTTACGGCGGTCGTTGCGTAGGTATCCAGAACGAACAGCTGGTTCACCACGACATCATCGACGCTATCGAAAACATGAAGCGTCCGTTCAAAGGCGACTGGCTGGACTGCGCGAAAAAACTGTATTAATGATTTCGGAAAAAGGCAGATTCCTTTAGCCTGAAACCGATGACAGAAGCAAAAATGCCTGATGCGCTTCGCTTATCAGGCCTACATGAATTCTGCAATTTATTGAATTTGCAAACTTTTGTAGGCCGGATAAGGCGTTCGCGCCGCATCCGGCATGGACAAAGCGCACTTTGTCAGCAATATGAGGCGGATTTCTTCCGCCTTTTTAATCCCCCAACATATACCTGCAAGTTATAGCCAATCTTTTTTTATTCTTTAATGTTTGGTTAACCTTCTGGCACGCTTTGCTCATCACAACACAACATAAGAGAGTCGGGCGATGAACAAGTGGGGCGTAGGGTTAACATTTTTGCTGGCGGCAACCAGCGTTATGGCAAAGGATATTCAGCTTCTTAACGTTTCATATGATCCAACGCGCGAATTGTACGAACAGTACAACAAGGCATTCAGCGCCCACTGGAAACAGCAAACTGGCGATAACGTGGTGATTCGTCAGTCACACGGTGGTTCAGGCAAACAAGCGACGTCGGTAATCAATGGTATTGAAGCTGATGTTGTCACTCTGGCTCTGGCCTATGACGTGGACGCGATTGCGGAACGCGGGCGGATTGATAAAGAGTGGATCAAACGTCTGCCGGATAACTCCGCACCGTACACTTCCACCATTGTTTTCCTGGTGCGTAAGGGCAATCCGAAGCAGATCCATGACTGGAACGATCTGATTAAACCGGGTGTTTCGGTGATCACGCCTAATCCGAAAAGCTCTGGTGGCGCGCGCTGGAACTACCTGGCAGCCTGGGGCTACGCGCTGCATCACAACAACAACGATCAGGCAAAAGCACAGGATTTTGTTCGGGCACTGTATAAAAACGTCGAAGTTCTGGATTCTGGCGCGCGCGGCTCCACTAATACCTTTGTCGAGCGCGGGATTGGCGATGTACTGATCGCCTGGGAAAACGAAGCTCTGCTGGCAGCGAATGAGCTGGGGAAAGATAAATTCGAAATCGTTACGCCGAGTGAGTCTATCCTCGCAGAGCCAACCGTGTCGGTGGTCGATAAAGTGGTCGAGAAAAAAGGCACCAAAGAGGTGGCGGAAGCCTACCTGAAATATCTCTACTCGCCAGAAGGTCAGGAAATTGCCGCGAAAAACTACTACCGTCCGCGCGATGCTGAGGTGGCGAAAAAGTACGAAAATGCGTTTCCAAAGCTGAAGTTATTCACCATTGATGAAGAGTTCGGCGGCTGGACGAAAGCGCAAAAAGAGCATTTTGCTAACGGCGGTACGTTCGATCAGATTAGCAAACGCTGATTTCTCCAGGATAATTATCAAACCCGGTGGTTTCTCGCGACCGGGTTTTTTATTTGTCACGATTTTGCGTTACCCTTGCATCTCTTTGAGGTACAGGGAAAAAAAGATGAAAAAAGCGGGTCTTCTTTTTTTGGTGATGATAGTTATCGCCGTTGTGGCTGCCGGTATTGGTTACTGGAAATTAACCGGTGAAGAGTCGGATACATTACGTAAGATTGTCCTTGAGGAATGTTTGCCCAATCAGCAGCAAAATCAAAATCCTTCGCCATGTGCGGAAGTCAAACCCAATGCCGGATACGTGGTTTTAAAAGATCTTAATGGCCCACTGCAATATCTGTTGATGCCAACGTATCGTATTAACGGTACTGAAAGTCCTTTGTTGACCGATCCTTCAACGCCGAACTTCTTTTGGTTGGCCTGGCAGGCGCGTGATTTTATGAGCAAAAAATACGGTCAGTCGGTTCCCGATCGCGCGGTTTCTTTGGCGATCAACTCCCGCACCGGGCGTACGCAAAACCATTTTCATATTCATATCTCTTGTATTCGTCCTGATGTGCGCGAACAACTGGATAAAAATCTGGCGAACATCAGCAGCCGCTGGTTGCCACTGCCAGGTGGTTTGCGCGGGCATGAATACCTGGCGCGTCGGGTAACGGAAAGCGAACTGGTACAACGCAGCCCATTTATGATGCTTGCAGAAGAAGTGCCTGAAGCGCGGGAACATATGGGAAGCTACGGGCTGGCGATGGTGCGGCAGAGTGATAATTCGTTTGTGTTGCTGGCGACACAACGAAATCTACTGACGCTGAACCGTGCTTCAGCCGAGGAAATCCAGGATCATCAGTGTGAGATTTTGCGTTAAGGCGAGGAGTTAAGGAAAGTAAGTGCCGGATATGAAATCCGGCACCTGTCAGACTTAAGCCTGTTTAGCCGCTTCTGCAGCTTTAACGATCACTGCGAAAGCGTCAGCTTTCAGAGAAGCACCGCCAACCAGCGCGCCGTCGATGTCTGGCTGAGCAAACAGTTCTGCAGCGTTAGACGCGTTTACAGAGCCGCCGTACTGGATGATCACTTGTTCAGCGATGTTAGCGTCAACTTTAGCGATGTGGTCACGGATGAATTTGTGAACAGCCTGTGCCTGCGCCGGAGTTGCAGATTTGCCAGTACCGATTGCCCATACTGGTTCGTAAGCGATTACCGCACCTTCGAATGCTGCAGCACCCTGAGTTTTCAGTACCGCGTCGATCTGACGTGCGCAAACTTCTTCAGTTTTGCCCGCTTCGTTTTCAGCTTCGGTTTCACCGATGCACAGAACCGGAGTCAGACCCTGCTCTTTCAGCACCGCGAATTTTTTCGCGATCAGTTCGTCAGACTCTTTGTGGTAAGTACGACGTTCAGAGTGGCCGATGATGATGTACTGTGCGCCGATGTCTTTCAGCATAGCAGCAGAGGTTTCACCGGTGAATGCGCCGGACAGGTTCAGGTCCACGTTTTGCGCACCCAGCATGATGTGGCTGCCTTCAGCTTCGCGCTTCGCCATATCGATGTACATTTCCGGTGGTGCGATTGCAACCGCACAGCCAGCAACACCTGCCAGCTCTTTACGCAGGTTAGAAACCAGCTCGTGAACCATGTGGCGGCTGCCGTTCAGTTTCCAGTTACCCATCACTAAAGGATGTCGCATTTTAATTCTCCACGCTTATAAGCGAATAAAGGAAGATGGCCGCCCCGCAGGGCAGCAGGTCTGTGAAACAGTATAGAGATTCATCGGCACAAAGGCTTTGCTTTTTGTCATTTATTCAAACCTTCAAGCGATTCAGATAGCGCCAGCTTAATCGGTTCAACAGCGAAGGTCAGCCCCTTTTCGCCGTTGTCCGCGACTACATAACGCAGTGCACCTTCTGTCTCGGTGTAATAACGTTTGTTTTTCCCCGCCGTTAGTAGCGACTGCAGTTTTTTCTGGCTTTGTGTTTTGGTCATTAATGGGGTGAGTGTGCGGATCACCGCTGCCATGTATTCCTGAGCTTTCGCTTTCGCGGCTTTTTGCTCTGGCCCCTGGATGGGTAGCCAGGTCATTTGAATGCTTTTGATTTTTAAGGTACCGCGCTCCAGCGCTGTAGAAGCATACAAGTTCTCGTTAATTTTACTGGCAGCACGAGTGAGATTGGCTTTGTCGGGACTGCTGTCGATGGCACGAAATTCGTTCAGTGGCAGGCTGGGATTCTGGCTGTTAAAGTCTTCTCGAAACTGGCTGATGGAGAGATCGAAAGTAGGGGCTCCAGCCAGCAGATAAGGCGCAGTCGTTGCCGTATCTGGTGTTTGTGCATGCGCCGTTGTTGTAACGGTTAATGCAGAACATAAGAGAAAAAACAGCGTACACCCTGGCTTCATTGACAGTACCTTTTGTTATGACTGGCTCCGATTAAAACGATATCTGTCGCCCTTGTCAAAAGGGTAGAATCCTGGAAAAGACAACCATCAAGGAACTTACATGACCATACAGCAATGGTTATTCTCATTTAAAGGGCGTATTGGACGCCGTGATTTCTGGATTTGGATAGGCCTGTGGTTCGCAGGCATGCTGGTGCTTTTCTCACTGGCGGGTAAAAATTTACTCGATATTCAGACCGCGGCGTTTTGCCTTGTGTGCTTGCTTTGGCCAACAGCGGCAGTAACCGTTAAGCGCTTGCATGATCGCGGGCGTTCCGGCGCATGGGCATTTCTGATGATTGTGGCGTGGATGCTGCTGGCGGGTAACTGGGCGATTTTACCGGGTGTCTGGCAATGGGCGGTGGGGCGTTTTGTCCCGACGTTGATTCTGGTGATGATGCTTATCGATCTTGGTGCGTTTGTTGGCACACAAGGCGAAAATAAATATGGTAAAGATACCCAGGATGTGAAGTATAAAGCCGACAATAAATCAAGTAATTAACCTTTAATATATCTCTTACTGCTATTTTTTTCCGGGATTGTTATTTCCACGATGCAAATGACAATGCCCGGAAAATCCTTCTGAACTCTTCACCTTAAGCAATATCAAAAAAAATGGTAATCCATAAGATCATTACTTGTTTGTTCTTCCCTTAACGGCGCATTATTCTTAAGTCGTAATCGACAGAGAGGCGAATATACAGAGGTGCCCTATGAAAGATGTCGTAGATAAATGCAGTACTAAAGGATGTGCGATTGATATCGGTACGGTGATTGATAACGACAACTGTACCAGTAAGTTTTCGCGCTTTTTTGCCACCCGCGAAGAAGCAGAGTCCTTTATGACCAAACTGAAAGAGCTTGCCGCCGCTGCATCCTCTGCAGATGAAGGGGCCAGCGTGGCCTATAAGATTAAGGATCTGGAGGGGCAAGTTGAGCTTGATGCGGCCTTCACCTTCTCATGCCAGGCCGAGATGATTATTTTTGAGTTATCACTGCGTTCGTTAGCTTGATGGAGTTGCTTTAGAAGGAGTTAAACATGGCTTATAAACACATTGGCGTGGCAATTTCCGGGAATGAAGAAGATGCCTTACTGGTGAATAAAGCCCTGGAGCTCGCCAGACATAATGACGCTCACCTGACGTTAATTCATATTGATGATGGCTTAAGCGAGTTGTATCCGGGTATCTACTTCCCTGCAACAGAAGATATTCTTCAATTGTTGAAGAATAAGTCGGATAACAAGCTGTATAAACTGACGAAAAATATTCAATGGCCGAAGACAAAACTGCGTATTGAACGCGGAGAAATGCCGGAAACACTGCTGGAAATTATGCAAAAAGAGCAGTGCGACCTCCTTGTCTGTGGTCATCACCACTCATTTATCAACCGTTTGATGCCGGCATATCGCGGGATGATCAATAAGTTGAGTGCGGATTTGCTCATCGTGCCGTTTATCGATAAGTAACCGCTTACCAGTAATGCTCCGCTGTCATATGGCCCGGTCGGCGACGTAAATGTTTCGTCATCTGCCGGGTCTCTTTTAGCAACTGTTGTGTATCGCGCACCATCTGTGGATTGCCGCACAGCATCACATGGCTGGTTTCTTTATTCATCGGCAGGTCAATCGCGCTTTCCAGTTCACCACTTTCAATTAATGCCGGTATCCGTCCGGTGAGCGACCCCGCTGCCGTTTCCCGACTGACCACCGTCTGAATGCGCAGTTTGCCTTCGTAGCGTTTTTCCAGTTCTTGCATCAGTGGCAAATAGCTTAAGTCGGCGGCATAACGTGCGGCGTGAACCAGGACCAGATTTTTGAAGCGATCTAAATCTTTGCCCAGTTGCAGAATCGATAAATAAGGGCCAATCGCTGTACCGGTTGCCAGCATCCATAGCGTTTCGCAATCTGGTACTTCATCCAGAACAAAGAAGCCAGCTGCTTCGCTAACCACCTGCACTTCATCGCCCGGTTTCAGTGCCGCCAATCGTGGGCTTAATTTGCCATCGGGGACGGTGACCAGGTAAAACTCCAGATCGGGATTATCGGGCGAGTTAACATAGGAGTAGGCGCGCTGGACGCGTTCGCCGTCAATTTCAAGGCCAAGCTTGGTGAATTGCCCGGCGGTAAACGGAAGCACGGGGGCGTGAACGGTGAGACTAAACAGGGCGTCGGTCCAGTTCTGCACTTTAGTGACTTTGCCTGTTACCCAATCAGCCATGTTTTTCTCCTGTTTTGATTGACTTGCCTTATCTTCGTTCTCCGAACAAAAAAATTCCAGTCCTGAAGGACTGGAAGGCTCAATCGATCAAATCAATCAGAGGATGTGCACCTGCATTTCCGGGTCTTTGCGATCCAGATAGTGGATGGACTGAATGCGGCGAATAGTGCGTGACTTGCCGCGGATCAGCAGCGTTTCGGTAGTCGCGATATTGCCTTTGCGGCTAATGCCTTCCAGCAGATCGCCTTTGGTAATACCGGTGGCAGAAAAGATGACGTTATCGCTGCGTGCCATATCGCCCAGACGCAATACTTTACCGGCTTCGATGTCCATTGCTTTGCAGCGTGCCAGCTCCTGCTCGCCAATGCGACGATTCTCTTCGTTGTCGCCTTTGACGTCATGACGCGCCAGCAGACGACCGTTCATGTCACCATCTAATGCGCGGATCACCGCCGCAGAAACCACGCCTTCCGGCGCGCCACCAATACCGTACAGCACGTCAACTTCGCTGTCTGGCATACAGGTGAGAATTGAGGCCGCAACGTCGCCATCCGGAATAGCAAATACGCGTACGCCGAGTTGCTGCATTTCAGCGATAACGGCATCGTGGCGTGGTTTAGCCAGAATCGTTACCGTCAGTTCGCTCAACGGTTTGCCGAGCGCCGCCGCTACATTGCGCAGGTTATCCGCCAGCGGCAGGTTCAGATCAATGGTGCCTTTGGCTCCCGGTCCGACGATCAGCTTCTCCATATACATATCTGGCGCGTTGAGGAAACAGCCTTTATCGCCTACTGCCAGCACCGCCAGCGCGTTAGCCTGGCCCATCGCCGTCATGCGCGTGCCTTCAATCGGATCAACAGCAATATCTACCGCGTCGCCGCGACCAGTACCGACTTTTTCACCAATGTAGAGCATCGGTGCTTCGTCGATTTCACCTTCACCAATAACGATGGTGCCGTCAATGTTGACCTGGTTGAGCATAATACGCATGGCGTTTACCGCTGCGCCGTCCGCGGTGTTTTTATCGCCGCGTCCTAACCATTTGTAGCCAGCCAGCGCCGCAGATTCGGTGACGCGGGAAAATTCGATGGCAAGTTCTCGTCTCATAGCAAACTCTAAGCAGTAAGGAATGGCGCGAAGTGTAGCACAGGGGAAGGGCGGGATTATTGATGTGTGCGGGGTTGCCCCCGCACGATTCAGGACTACCGGATGCGGCATAAACGCTTCATCCGGCATTTACATTACTCGTCGTGTTCTTCCCACGCCATCGCGCGTTTGACCGCTTTTTTCCAGCCTGCGTAACGGTAATTACGCTCAGTGGTTTCGATGCCTGGACGGAACTCGCGTTCAATCACCGCTTTCTCTTGCAGCTCGTCGAGATTCTGCCAGAAGCCAACCGCCAGACCAGCAAGATAGGCCGCACCCAATGCGGTGACTTCGCGCACTTCCGGGCGCTCAACGCGCGTACCGAGAATATCGGACTGGAACTGCATCAGGAAATTGTTCGCTACTGCGCCGCCATCCACGCGCAGCGCGTGCAGACGAATACCGGAGTCGGCCTGCATTGCTTCCAGTACGTCACGCGTCTGATAAGCAATAGACTCCAGCGTCGCGCGGATAATGTGGTTAGCGTTCACTCCACGCGTTAAGCCGAAAATCGCCCCGCGCGCATACGGATCCCAGTATGGCGCACCCAGCCCGGTAAATGCCGGAACCACATATACACCATTGGTGTTTTGCACTTTGGTGGCGAAATATTCGGAATCGTACGCGTCGTTAATCAACTTCATCTCATCGCGCAGCCACTGAATGGATGCGCCCGCCATAAACACCGCACCTTCCAGCGCATAGTTCACTTCGCCAGTCGGGCCGCAGGCGATGGTGGTCAGCAGGCCGTTTTCTGATTTCACCGCTTTCTCGCCGGTGTTCATCAGCATAAAGCAGCCAGTGCCGTAGGTATTCTTCGCCATCCCTTCTTTCACGCACAACTGACCAAACAGCGCGGCCTGCTGGTCACCGGCGATCCCGGAGATTGGAATACGCGTGCCGCCTTTGCCGCCAATGTTAGTCTGACCGTACACTTCGGAAGAACGACGCACTTCTGGCAGCATCTCGCGCGGAATATCCAGCACTTCCAGCATTTTGTCGTCCCAGTCCAGGGTATGGATGTTGAACAACATGGTACGAGAGGCGTTGGTGTAATCGGTCACATGGACACGGCCCTGAGTCATTTTCCAGATAAGCCACGTATCAACCGTACCAAACAGCAATTCACCACGACGCGCACGCTCGCGAGAGCCTTCCACATGGTCGAGGATCCACTTCACTTTGGTGCCAGAGAAGTACGGGTCAATCACCAGACCGGTATTGCTGCGGATATAATCTTCTAAACCGTCACGTTTTAAATGCTCGCAGATTTCTGCGGTACGACGGCACTGCCAGACAATGGCGTTATAGATAGGCTTGCCGGTTTCTTTTTCCCAGACAATAGTGGTTTCACGCTGGTTCGTAATACCGATAGCTGCAATTTGATCGGAACTGATATCGGCTTTCGCCAGCACTTCTACCAGCGTGGAGCTTTGGGTGGCCCAGATTTCCATTGGGTCGTGTTCTACCCAGCCTGGTTTTGGGTAGATTTGCTCAAATTCGCGCTGCGACACGCTAATGATATTGGCATCGTGATCCATTACGACCGCGCGGGAGCTGGTGGTGCCCTGGTCGAGCGCAACGATATATTTTTTTTCAGTCATGTTTAATTGTCCCGTAGTCATATTACAGCGAAGCTTTTTGTTCTGAAGGAGTTGTGGTCTCCTTTTCTTCCACAACACAGATATCGCAAGGCAAATGGCGACCAATCAGTTTGCGGTAGGCAAATGCACCTACAATCGCGCCAACGATAGGGCCAAAAAGCGGCACCAGGAAGTAAGGAATATCTCTGCCGCCGGTAAAGGCGACATTGCCCCAGCCCGCCAGCCAGGCAAAGACTTTCGGACCGAAGTCACGCGCTGGGTTCATGGCAAAACCCGTCAATGGGCCCATAGATGCGCCAATGACCGCAATCAGTAGACCAATCAGCAAGGGAGCCAAAGGGCCGCGTGGTACACCGTTGCCATCGTCCGTTAACGCCAGGATCAGCCCCATCAGAATAGCGGTAATCACCATCTCAACTGCGAAAGCCTGCACAAAATTGATATGAGGATTCGGGTAAGTAGAGAAAGTGCCAGCCAGATCAACACTTTCAACGCTGCCGCGAACAATGTGATGAGTCTGTTCGAAGTCGAAAAATAAATTGTAGTAAAGCCCGTAAACTAAAGCCGCAGCGCAGAAAGCGCCGGCAACTTGTGAAACGATAAAAGGAATAACTTTGCGCTTGTCGAAACAGGCAAACAGCCACAATGCAATGGTAACAGCGGGGTTAAGATGCGCGCCGGAAACCCCTGCGGTCAGGTAGATGGCCATTGCCACCCCCAGTCCCCAAATGACACTGATTTCCCACTGACCAAAAGACGCACCAGCGACTTTTAGTGCTGCAACGCAACCCACCCCGAAAAAAATCAACAACCCGGTACCGAGGAATTCAGCAATGCACTGGCCTTTCAAGGTTGATGTTTGACTCATAATCGGATCCTGAAGAGTTAATGTTTGTTGTATGCGTGAAAGTCACGGACCTCCACGATGCTTGTAGGCATGCTGTAAACTTATCGTTAACGAGCAAAAACGAGAAATATCGAACTTAAAATGTGTGTGCTTCGTCATAAAATGAGCGTTATCGCGCCATTTATTCCATCTGATTGTACATGATGCATGTTTGTTAGATCATTCGCGCAACAAATTTATTAACATTTTCGATTGATGTGGATTATGTCACCAGGAGAAGGATGAAAAGTGTGGCAAACCGTAATCTGCAAGGCGTGCCGCTGGACAGCGATGGCGCGGCTTCATACAATCGGAGCTAACTAAAGTGCGCTCGTATTTATTAAGGCGTCACCGGTAATCGGGACGAGGATTTTTATCCATCAACGCCTTGCAATTCAGGAGAGGTATGACAATGTCATTAGAAGTGTTTGAGAAACTGGAAGCAAAAGTACAGCAGGCGATTGATACCATCACTCTGTTGCAGATGGAAATCGAAGAGCTGAAAGAAAAAAACAACTCACTGTCGCAGGAAGTTCAAAATGCCCAGCATCAGCGCGAAGAGCTGGAGCGTGAGAACAACCATCTGAAAGAACAGCAGAACGGCTGGCAGGAACGTCTGCAGGCCCTGCTGGGTCGCATGGAAGAGGTCTGATTACGCTTCATCTTCCGCGTAATTTCTTTACTGTGTAGGCCAACAGGTAACGCAGAAAAAAGGCACCTTGCGGTGCCTTTTCTATCATTCAATATCCAACGGATCTTCAGAAAGAATAATCCCGGTATTGTCGGCATAAAGATGGTCGCCGGAGAAGAAGGTGACACCGCCAAAATTGACGCGGACATCGCTTTCGCCAATGCCTTCGCCAGCGGCACCAACCGGAATTGCCGCCATCGCCTGGATGCCGATATCCAACTCTTCCAGGTCATCTACCTGACGCACCGCGCCGTAAATGACCAGACCTTCCCATTCATTTTGTACTGCCAGACGCGCCAGTTCAGCATCGACCAGTGCGCGACGAACAGAACCACCGCCATCGACGACAAGAACACGACCACGGCCATTCTGTTCGAGCAGATCGTACAGCAACCCGTTGTCCTCGAAACATTTTACCGTGATTATTTGTCCGCCAAACGACGCCCGTCCGCCAAAGTTGGAGAACAGCGGTTCCACGACGTTAACATCTTCTTGATAGATGTCACAAAGCTCGGAAGTATCGTATTTCATAGGCTTAACATTCAGTTGCTGCGAGAATTTTCAGTATATCGCGCTATGTAGGCTGTTGGCAAAATCATCAATTGTTAATTGATATTTGTCAGTTATGCTGCCCACTGGCTTAGGAATATCCCTAAAACAAACAGCAGGTTAGTCAGTAACGCTCCCTTGACAGTGCGTTCCAGCATCGGTCGCATCGCCACCGGGTCCATTTCCCGCATCACATAACGGGCTTGCTTCACCAGTAATGGTGCCGCCAGCAGGAACAGCCAGCCCCACAGGCTATGCAGCGAAAAGAGATTAAACAGCGCCAGGCACACCAGAGAGCCCATCAGCAGGCAGGCATGATAACGACGCGCGTTCACTTCACCTAAGCGCACCACCAGCGTGTTTTTGCCATTTTCGCGGTCGCTATTGATATCACGCAGGTTATTAATGTTCAGTACTGCCGTTGCCAGCAGGCCGCATGCGGTCGCCGGAAGGATCAGCGCCGGAATCAATGTATGAGCCTGTAAATACCAGCTGCCCATGACGCTCAACCAGCCAAAGAAAACCAGTACGGAAATATCACCCAGACCGATATAACCATAAGGACGATTGCCCACGGTGTAGGTGATAGCGGCAATGATCGACAACCCGCCAAGAATCAGGAAACCGACAAAATCGGCCAGTGTATGGCACGCCACTGCAACCAGTGCCAGCCCGGAGAGACAGATGAGCACGACGGTAATAATGAGCGCCCGTTTCATCTCTTGCTGGGTAATGACCCCTTTTTGCATGCCGCGTAGCGGTCCGATACGGTCAGGTTTATCGCTGCCTTTTACCGCATCGCCGTAATCATTGGCGAGGTTAGAAAGGATCTGTAATAGCCCGGCGGTAATCAGTGCCAGCAGGGCGACCAGCGGATCGAAGTGACCTTGCCACCATGCCAGCGCCGTCCCGACGATAATTGCAGCAAAGGCGAGGGGGAGGGTTTTAGGTCGTAAACTTTCCAGCCACGCCTGAGTTCGGCTAATTTGTTGTTCAGTCATAATACGCGCCAATAAAAATGGGGCCTTTCAGCCCCATCAAACAATGATGAAAATGATTGAACGCGATTATAGGATAAAACGGCTCAGATCTTCATCTGCCACCAACGCATCCAGATGTTTGCTCACATAATCTGCGTCAATAGTGATGGTTTGACCGCTTAAATCGCTGGCGTCGTAGGAAATCTCTTCCATTAAACGCTCCAGAACGGTATGTAAACGACGAGCACCGATGTTTTCGGTAGATTCGTTCACCTGCCATGCTGCTTCCGCGATGCGCTTAATACCGGAGTCGGTAAACTCGATATTTACGCCTTCAGTCGCCATCAGTGCTTTGTACTGCACGGTAATAGAGGCATTCGGCTCGGTCAGAATACGCTCGAAGTCGCTGGTGGTCAGTGCCTGCAGCTCAACGCGGATTGGCAGACGACCTTGCAGTTCCGGGATCAGGTCAGACGGTTTCGCAATCTGGAACGCGCCAGAAGCGATAAACAGAATGTGGTCAGTTTTGACCATCCCGTGTTTGGTGGAAACGGTGCAACCTTCTACCAGCGGCAGCAGGTCACGCTGAACACCTTCACGAGAAACATCCGGACCGGAAGACTCGCCGCGCTTACAGATTTTGTCGATTTCGTCGATAAACACGATCCCGTGCTGCTCAACAGCGTCGATAGCGTCTTGCTTCAGCTCTTCCGGATTCACCAGTTTCGCCGCTTCTTCTTCAATCAGCAGCTTCATGGCGTCTTTGATTTTCAGCTTACGTGCTTTTTGCTTCTGGCCGCCCAGGTTCTGGAACATGGACTGCAGCTGGCTGGTCATCTCTTCCATGCCCGGAGGAGCCATAATTTCAACGCCCATCGGTGCTGCGGCAAGATCGATCTCGATTTCTTTGTCATCAAGCTGGCCTTCACGCAGTTTCTTGCGGAATGCCTGACGAGCAGCGGACGGTTCCTGCTGCTGTTCGGTCTGTCCCCAGTTGTTTTTAGCAGGTGGGATCAGCACGTCGAGAATACGTTCTTCTGCCAGTTCTTCAGCGCGATAACGGTTTTTCTCGATAGCCTGGACGCGTACCATTTTCACGGCGGCATCGGTCAGATCGCGAATAATAGAATCCACTTCCTTACCGACATAGCCCACTTCGGTGAATTTGGTCGCTTCAACTTTGATGAACGGCGCATTCGCCAGCTTAGCCAGACGACGGGCGATTTCAGTTTTACCGACACCGGTCGGGCCGATCATCAGGATATTTTTCGGGGTCACTTCATGGCGCAGCTCTTCGTTGAGCTGCATGCGACGCCAGCGGTTACGCAGAGCAATCGCCACAGAACGCTTGGCGTTGTCCTGGCCGATGATGTGCTTATCCAGTTCGCTGACGATTTCGCGTGGGGTCATTTCAGACATGGGAGATCCTTACGCTTTGTAGCTTAATTCTTCGATGGTGTGGAAATGGTTGGTATAGATGCAAATGTCGCCTGCAATATCCAACGCCTTTTCAGCAATTTCACGGGCGCTAAGTTCAGTGTTTTCTAACAGCGCGCGCGCCGCAGCCTGGGCGTAAGGGCCGCCGGAGCCGATAGCAATAAGATCGTTTTCTGGCTGCACCACGTCACCGTTACCGGTGATGATAAGCGATGCAGTTTCATCCGCGACTGCCAGCAGTGCTTCAAGTTTGCGCAGCATGCGATCGGTACGCCAGTCTTTCGCCAGCTCAACGGCGGCTTTGACCAGATGGCCCTGATGCATTTCCAGTTTACGTTCAAACAGTTCGAACAGCGTAAAAGCATCCGCAGTACCGCCCGCAAAGCCCGCGATGACTTTGTCGTTGTACAGACGGCGGACCTTTTTCACGTTGCCTTTCATTACGGTATTGCCCAACGTGGCCTGACCATCACCAGCGATGACCACATGGCCGTTACGGCGTACGCTTACTATAGTTGTCACGAGCTGACCCCTTGGTTACGAATACAGAGTACAAACCCCGTACAAAAGTACGGGGCATAATGCAATTATAGATGGGGGGGATTTTGAGGGTTTCAACCCCCGGCGGCGAGCCGAATGCAGTTTGTATGACCCGCCATCTTCAACCGATTGAGGGTGCTGTCTGCGTTCTCTTTGCCTTTCACCGGGCCAATGACCACACGATTCCAGCCATTGTTGGTGGTGATTTTCGAGTCAAAGCCTTCGAACGCCAGCTGAGCACGTACCGTCTCTGCCTGTTCCGCGCCTCTGAACGAACCGCACTGCACCATCCAGCGGCGTTCGTCTTTTTTCTCCGCCGTCGGTTTTGGCGCGTCAGCGGCACGAGCAACTGGCGCAGCTTGCTGCGGCTTCGACTGCGCGGTGGTGTGCGCAGGAGTTTGCAGCAGATCCTGGTACGGCTGCTGAGTAGAAGCCGGTTTAGACTGGCGCGGTTGCGCCTGTACCGGCGCGGCTTGCGACGTACGCGTCTGCTGCTGCCAGCTTTGTTCAGTCGTACGCGACTGCTGAGCCAGACGTTGCTGTTCCGCTAATTGCTGCGCCTGACGCTGGCGCTGTAGCGTTTGCTGGCGCTGTTCCGGCGTCTGTTCATTCCACGGAACTTCAACCAGCTGCGTTGGCTGCTGGCGCATATCAGCCTGCATTTGTTCAAGAAGCTGACGTTGTTCTGGTGTCAGTTGCTCCGGCGTTTTCACTTCACCACCGGCAGAAGGTTCTGTGGGCGCACGCACACCCGGCTGGCGACTTTCCAGCTCTTTAATGTAGCGCCAGCGTTCTTCTGGTTTCGGTGGTAGTCCGTTTCCGGTCACTTTCTGGCTTTGCAGCGTCTCGGACTCTTCTTTCTTGTGATGCGTAATGAAGTACAGACCACCGATAAAGGTCACAAGAACGGCGGCAGCAATAGCGACCATAGCGGGAGAAACCGCAGGCAGATTTCGTTGCTTTTTCCGTGAGGTGCTCTTTTTTCGCCGCGAAGGTGCCGGTTGGCTGCGGCGTACATAATCTCGTTGTGCCACTATCGTTTCGCTGTATTTATTCGTTCGTCAGCCCGCCATGTTACTTAAGCGGCGGGCCTTTGACCAGTCACGGCAGTCTTAAAGGTTTACTTTAAGGTAACGCGCGTGTTGATCCCCGGATGATAAGTTCGCAGTCCATTAAACGAGAGCCACTGCCAACGTGTTGCCCCTGCATTTGATCAAGCAATAACAGCATAGCTTCCCGACCGATTTCGTAACGCGGCTGCGCGATGGTTGTCAGCGGCGGATCACAAAATTGCGTCAGGTCGATGTTATCAAAACCGATTATGGAAAGGTCTTCCGGGACTTTCAGCCCCTGGCGTTTTGCCTGAGAAAGTGCGCCGAGCGCCATCACATCGCTATGGCAGAAGACAGCAGTAGGCGGTTGTGGAAGATCAAGCAGCTGTTGCATTGCTTTGCTTCCGGCTTCGAAGGTGAAGTCGCCACGGGCGATGTATTGCGGATCAACCATAATGCCGCAGCGACGCAGCGCCTGAACATAGCCTTGCAGGCGGTAGTGACACAGCGGCATCTCTTCGGGACCGGCTATACAGCCAATCCGTTTATGCCCTTGCTCATATAAATAATTTACTGCATCAAATGCGGCGGTCAGATTGTCGATATGAACTGTAGGCAGCTCCAGTTCCGGTGCAAATTCGTTCGCCATCACCATCGGCGGCAGATTACGCTGTTCCTCAATGCTGGCATCAAACGGCAGCCTTGAACCCAGCAACAACATGCCATCAATTTGCTTGGTGATGATCAAATCGATAAAGGTTTTTTCCTGCTGATTTTGATGCGCACAGTCGCCAATCAGCACCAGATATCCGTGATTTGCCGCCGTAACTTCGATACCGCGAATAATTTCGCTAAAGAAGGGATCGCAGATATCCGGGACAATCACCAGAATGGTACGGGATTCATTACGCTTGACGTTGCGCCCCATAGGCTGAGGTAAATAACCCACTTCCCG
The DNA here is from genome assembly GCF_046764225.1 of Escherichia sp. F1. NCBI lineage: Bacteria > Pseudomonadati > Pseudomonadota > Gammaproteobacteria > Enterobacterales > Enterobacteriaceae > Escherichia > Escherichia sp. F1. The sequence continues at coordinate 4,731,213 of NZ_CP177202.1, read as the reverse complement.
GGCCGCTTTTTCAACCCGATTACGGGTGGCCTGGGAGACTTTATCGGGATTCATTAATGCTCGGGAGACGGTCGCTGTAGAGACTTTTGCCTTGAGGGCAACGTCTTTCATGGTCGCGGCAGTTTCCTGCTTCTTCGCTTTCACACTCACTCCTCGCCTGGCACGGCAGGCGTACTACTTCCATGTTTACTTCACATCGGCAACATTTTTAGCAGATAGCGCGTGAAAACGGTTACAGAATTTTCATGAAAAGTGTGATGAATATTGAATTTTTCGATCCGCCTCGCATCGTTTGCGCATTAGCCCTCGATGGGATCGACATCCAGCACCCATTTCACCTTACGGGAATCCGGTATTGTATTAATAAGCGCCAGCGTACCATTGATGATGTGCTGTAATCGCACGCGGGAAGGGTGCTGCAACAAAATTTGCCAGCGCCAGCGGCCGCCACGTTTAGGTGCCAGTGCCGGAACGGGACCGAGAACCCACAGTTTGTCGTCTGCCAGCGGGCTGGAGAGGATGAGATTACGCAGTTGTTGCAGGAACAGCGGCGCGTGCTGATTGTTATGATCTTCCGCACGCACAATCACATGGCTGGTCCACGGCGGCAGTTGCATCATGCGTCGTTCAGCCAGCGCCTGTTCGGCAAAGGCGTCGTAGCCTTTATAGAGCAATGTTTGCAACAGAGGATGTTCCGGATGGTGCGTTTGCAGCACCACTTCGCCCTGTTTACCCGCACGCCCGGCACGACCGGCGACCTGAGTGTAAAGCTGGGCGAAACGCTCTGCCGAGCGAAAATCGGCAGAAAACAACGCGCCGTCTACGTCCAGTAATGCCACCAGCGTCACATCCGGAAAGTGGTGACCTTTCGCCAGCATTTGCGTGCCGATCAAAATCCTCGCACCGCCGCGATGTACTTCCGCCAGTTGCTGTTCCAGCGCCCCTTTGCGGCTGGTGGTATCGCGGTCGATACGAGAAATGGGCACGCCGGGGAACAGCGGCGCGAGCGTCTGTTCAAGCTGTTCGGTGCCCAGCCCCACGGGTACCAGGTGTGTGGAACCGCAGGAAGGGCACTGGCGCGGCACCGGGCGTTGGCTGTCACAGTGGTGACAGCGCAAATGCTGTTGTGCCTGATGCAGCGTGTAGTAGTGATCGCAGCGCGGGCATTCGGCAATCCAGCCACAGTCGTGGCACAGCAAGGCCGGCGCAAAGCCACGGCGATTAAGAAAGAGGATAACCTGATTATTGGCCTGTAAATGCTGGCGCATACGGGTGATTAACGCCGGAGCCAGACCTGCCTGCACCTTCTGACCTTTTAAATCCAGCACATGTTGAATTGCCGGGCGCGCATTCCCCGCCCGACGCGTCAGGCGCAGCAGGCGGTATTTTTTCTGCTGGACGTTGCATAACGTTTCCAGTGCGGGTGTTGCGGAGCCAAGAATAATCGGGATTTGCTCGCTGTGCGCACGATAAACCGCCAGGTCGCGGGCATGATAGCGCCAGCCTTCCTGCTGCTTGTAGGAACTGTCGTGCTCTTCATCAATGACAATCACACCGAGATTTTTAAACGGCGTAAACAGCGCGGAGCGGGTGCCGATGACAATCGCCGCCTCGCCATTTTTCGCTTTCAACCACGCCGAAAGACGCTCGCTGTCGTTCAGGCCGGAATGCAGAACTTCCACCGGGGCATTAAAACGTTCACGAAAACGGGCGATAGTTTGCGGTGTCAGGCCGATTTCCGGCACCATCACCAGCGCCTGTTTGCCCTGAGCGAGCACGTTTTCCAGTACACTGAGATAAACCTCCGTTTTACCGGAACCGGTAACGCCCGCCAGCAGCCAGGCAGAAAAAGTATCTGCCGCGCTATGAATTGCGCCAACGGCGGTGGCCTGTTCGGTATTCAACCGCAACCGCTCACCAGAAACGGCATAGTTCGTTCGCCAGTCGCTAAACTCTGGTGTTTCACTTGCTAAATCACACAGACCTTTTTTGCGCAGTGCCTGCAATGCGGCATCATTAAATTCGAGCGTGGCAACCTGATCGCGCCAGATTTTGCCTTGCCGTAACGCTGCCAGCGCCTGTTGTTGCTTTGGCGAGCGTTTCAGGCTGTTCAGATCCACCGCCTGGCCTTGTTCAGTGGCAAACCAGTACCACATCGGCGCGTTCGCCGCAGGCCGCCCCTGGCGTAGTAAAATCGGCAAGGCATGAAACAGCACATCGCCAATTGGATGATGATAGTAATCTGCCGCCCAGAGCAATAATCGCCAGACGGAGTGAGTAAATACCGGCTCAACGTCCAGAACTTCAACTACCGCTTTCAGCTCGTTAAGCGGCAGCTCACTGACATCGCTAACTGATACCACAACCCCGATGCGCTCCTGCTGTTTGCCAAACGGCACGCGCACGCGACACCCGGCTTTAACCGTCATGCCTTCTGGCAGCAGATAGTCAAAGGTACGAGGAAGCGGAACGGGCAAGGCAACGTGGGCAACGGGCATAGCATCATCCTGACTTGAAATTCGGTGGGTTAGTATACACATTGCCGTAGAAGAGTGCGGATCAGTTTGCATACGCTGGTTAATTTCTGTATGATTTCGCGCCTTCGTACGAAATGATCGTATTGAAGCTATACTTTTAACATCGCGTGGTGTCTGGCGTTAGGGCTGGAAGAGCGACGCGGCCTTAAACCGAGGTTTTCCCATGAAAAAAGATATTCACCCGAAATACGAAGAAATTACTGCTAGCTGCTCTTGCGGTAACGTAATGAAAATCCGCTCCACCGTTGGTCATGACCTGAACCTCGACGTGTGCAGCAAGTGCCACCCGTTCTTCACTGGCAAACAGCGTGATGTTGCTACCGGTGGCCGTGTTGACCGCTTCAACAAGCGTTTCAACATCCCGGGCAGCAAATAAGACCGGATTTCCGAAAAAAGCGCCGCACGGCGCTTTTTTTGTGCCTGAATTTTGGTCGTATTACCAGGAAAACAGCGGCCATTCTTTGGCGATTGTGGTGAGTTGTGGCGCGTCGAAAACGGCTTGTGGTGAAACTACCGTTTCCTCAAGCGGAATATTTTTGCCGTAGCGTTCTTTGAGCTTTGCCTGAACTAGCGGGTTACTAAGATCGAACTCTTTCAGCTTCTGCTGTTCGCCCACACGCATTCCCAGCGCATTCTGGTAAACCTTCCACACCACTTCCGAACAGTACTGGCGATCGTCGCTCCATGAGAAGCTGAAATCGTACGGTTTGCCGAGATAACGTTTCGCCGTTTGCGCCAGTTTTTGCTGTTGTTCAACACTCAGTCCGCCTTCAACGCGGCGAACAACGTATTTGCCCTTTTCACCATGGGCAATCCACTGCTTGAGCGGGGTGTATTTCACCGGGCCGACCGCTTCAAAAACGTAGGGCTTTTTGTTGCGTATCACCAGCATACCGGTGTGGCTGTAATCGGAATGGGTCGCCAGTTGGATCGCTTTACTTTGCGATGAGCGAGAGATCTGAAAGATGATGTCGCCGGTTTGTGGTTGCCAGGCAAATGCAGGCACAGAAACCAGCAGGCCGGGGATCAGTAGCCTGATTTTCATCGTTAAACGTCCATGTATGAAAAAAGCGGCTGGTTAACTCCGCGCCGCTCTTTTCCGCTTTAGTATTCCCACGTCTCCGGGTTAATCCCCATCTCACGCATGATCTCTTTTGCCGCTTCCGGGATTTCGTCGCTGCGCTCTTTACGCAGATCGGCATCATCCGGCAAAGGTTGCCCGGTAAAGGCATGCAGAAACGCTTCGCACAGCAGCTCGCTGTTGGTAGCGTGACGCAGGTTGTTCACCTGACGACGCGTGCGTTCATCGGTGAGGATTTTTAACACCTTAAGAGGAATGGAAACCGTAATCTTTTTGACTTGTTCACTCTTCTTGCCGTGCTCAGCGTATGGGCTGATATATTCGCCGCTCCATTCAGCCATGAGATACTTAATCCTCTTCGTCAATAAATTGAGACCAGACCACACAGTTAATGTGGGTACTGACCGTAAACCCGCATAGTTTACCGTACAGGCGTTACCGTGACATCGTGTAATGCACCTGTCGGCGTGATAATGCATATAATTTTAACGGCTATTTGGGATTTGCTCAATCTATACGCAAAGAAGTTTAGATGTCCAGATGTATTGACGTCCATTAACACAATGTTTACTCTGGTGCCTGACATTTCACCGACCAAGCCCAGGGAACTTCATCACATGACGCGTAAACAGGCCACCATCGCAGTGCGTAGCGGGTTAAATGACGACGAACAGTATGGTTGCGTTGTCCCTCCCATCCATCTTTCCAGCACCTATAACTTTACCGGATTTAATGAACCGCGCGCGCATGATTACTCGCGGCGCGGCAACCCAACGCGCGATGTGGTTCAGCGTGCGCTGGCAGAACTGGAAGGCGGTGCTGGTGCAGTACTTACTAATACCGGCATGTCCGCGATTCACCTGGTAACGACCGTCTTTTTGAAACCTGGCGATCTGCTGGTTGCGCCGCACGACTGCTACGGCGGCAGCTATCGCCTGTTCGACAGCCTGGCGAAACGCGGTTGCTATCGCGTGTTGTTTGTTGATCAAGGCGATGAACAGGCATTACGGGCAGCGCTGGCAGAAAACCCCAAACTGGTACTGGTAGAAAGCCCAAGTAATCCATTGTTACGCGTCGTGGATATTGCGAAAATCTGCCATCTGGCAAGGGAAGTCGGGGCGGTGAGCGTGGTGGATAACACCTTCTTAAGCCCGGCATTACAAAATCCGCTGGCATTAGGTGCCGATCTGGTGTTGCATTCATGCACGAAATATCTGAACGGTCACTCAGACGTGGTGGCCGGCGTGGTGATTGCTAAAGATCCGGACGTTGTCACCGAACTGGCCTGGTGGGCAAATAATATTGGCGTGACGGGCGGCGCGTTTGACAGCTATCTGCTGCTACGTGGTTTGCGAACGCTGGTGCCGCGTATGGAGCTGGCCCAGCGCAACGCGCAGGCGATTGTGAAATATCTGCAAACCCAGCCGTTGGTGAAAAAACTGTATCACCCGTCGCTGCCAGAAAATCAGGGGCATGAAATTGCCGCGCGCCAGCAAAAAGGCTTTGGCGCAATGTTGAGTTTTGAACTGGATGGCGATGAGCAGACGCTGCGTCGTTTCCTGGGCGGGCTGTCGTTGTTTACGCTGGCGGAATCATTAGGGGGAGTGGAAAGTTTAATCTCTCACGCCGCAACCATGACACATGCAGGCATGGCACCAGAAGCGCGTGCTGCCGCCGGGATCTCCGAGACGCTGCTGCGTATCTCCACCGGTATTGAAGATGGCGAAGATTTAATTGCCGACCTGGAAAATGGCTTCCGGGCTGCAAACAAGGGGTAAAAATGAGTGTGATTGCGCAGGCAGGGGCGAAAGGTCGTCAACTGCATAAATTTGGTGGCAGTAGTCTGGCTGATGTGAAGTGTTATTTGCGTGTCGCGGGCATTATGGCGGAGTACTCTCAGCCTGACGATATGATGGTGGTTTCCGCCGCCGGTAGCACCACTAACCAGTTGATTAACTGGTTGAAACTAAGTCAGACCGATCGTCTCTCTGCGCATCAGGTTCAACAAACGCTGCGTCGCTATCAGTGCGATCTGATTAGCGGCCTGCTACCCGCCGAAGAAGCCGATAGCCTCATTAGTGCCTTTATCAGCGATCTTGAGCGCCTGGCGGCGCTGCTCGACAGCGGTATTAACGACGCGGTGTATGCGGAAGTGGTGGGCCACGGCGAAGTGTGGTCGGCGCGCCTGATGTCTGCGGTACTTAATCAACAAGGGCTGCCAGCGGCCTGGCTTGATGCTCGCGAGTTTTTACGCGCTGAACGCGCTGCGCAACCGCAGGTTGATGAAGGGCTTTCTTACCCGTTGCTGCAACAGCTACTGGTACAACATCCAGGCAAACGTCTGGTGGTGACCGGGTTTATCAGCCGTAACAACGCCGGTGAAACGGTGCTGCTGGGGCGTAACGGTTCCGACTATTCCGCGACACAAATCGGTGCGCTGGCGGGTGTTTCTCGTGTAACCATCTGGAGCGACGTCGCCGGGGTATACAGTGCCGACCCGCGTAAAGTGAAAGATGCCTGTCTGCTGCCATTGCTGCGTCTGGATGAGGCCAGCGAACTGGCGCGTCTGGCGGCTCCCGTTCTTCACGCCCGTACTTTACAGCCAGTTTCTGGCAGCGAAATCGACCTGCAGCTGCGCTGTAGCTACACGCCGGATCAAGGTTCCACGCGCATTGAACGCGTGCTGGCCTCCGGTACTGGTGCGCGTATTGTCACCAGCCACGATGATGTCTGCTTGATTGAGTTTCAGGTGCCCACCAGCCAGGATTTCAAACTGGCGCATAAAGAGATCGACCAGATCCTGAAACGTGCTCAGGTGCGCCCACTGGCGGTTGGCGTACATAACGATCGCCAGTTGCTGCAATTTTGCTACACCTCAGAAGTCGCTGACAGTGCGCTGAAAATCCTCGACGAAGCGGGATTACCTGGCGAACTGCGTCTGCGTCAGGGGCTGGCGCTGGTGGCGATGGTTGGTGCAGGCGTCACCCGTAACCCGCTACATTGCCACCGCTTCTGGCAGCAACTGAAAGGCCAGCCGGTCGAATTTACCTGGCAGTCGGATGACGGCATCAGCCTGGTGGCAGTACTGCGCACCGGGCCGACCGAAAGCCTGATTCAGGGTCTGCATCAGTCCGTCTTTCGCGCGGAAAAACGCATCGGCCTGGTATTGTTCGGCAAGGGCAATATCGGTTCCCGCTGGCTGGAACTGTTCGCCCGTGAGCAGAGCACGCTTTCGGCGCGTACCGGCTTTGAATTTGTGCTGGCAGGCGTGGTGGACAGCCGCCGCAGCCTGTTGAGCTATGACGGGCTGGACGCCAGCCGCGCGTTAGCCTTCTTCAACGATGAAGCGGTCGAGCAGGATGAAGAGTCGCTGTTCCTGTGGATGCGCGCCCATCCGTATGATGATTTAGTGGTGTTGGACGTTACCGCCAGCCAGCAGCTTGCTGATCAGTATCTCGATTTTGCCAGCCACGGTTTCCACGTCATCAGCGCCAACAAACTGGCGGGAGCCAGCGACAGCAATAAATATCGCCAGATCCACGACGCCTTCGAAAAAACCGGGCGTCACTGGCTGTACAACGCCACCGTCGGTGCGGGCTTGCCGATCAACCATACCGTGCGCGATCTGATCGACAGCGGCGATACTATTTTGTCGATCAGTGGGATCTTCTCCGGCACGCTCTCCTGGCTGTTCCTGCAATTCGACGGTAGCGTGCCGTTTACCGAGCTGGTGGATCAGGCGTGGCAGCAGGGCTTAACCGAGCCTGATCCGCGTGATGACCTTTCCGGCAAAGACGTGATGCGCAAGCTGGTGATTCTGGCGCGTGAAGCGGGTTACGACATCGAACCAGATCAGGTGCGCGTGGAATCGCTGGTACCTGCCCATTGCGAAGGCGGTAGCATCGACCATTTCTTTGAAAACGGCGATGAACTTAACGAGCAGATGGTGCAACGACTGGAAGCGGCCCGCGAAATGGGGCTGGTGCTGCGCTACGTGGCGCGTTTCGATGCCAACGGCAAAGCGCGTGTGGGCGTGGAAGCGGTGCGTGAAGATCATCCGCTGGCATCACTGCTGCCGTGCGATAACGTCTTTGCCATCGAAAGCCGCTGGTATCGCGACAACCCGCTGGTGATCCGTGGGCCTGGCGCAGGGCGCGATGTCACCGCCGGGGCGATTCAGTCGGATATTAACCGCCTGGCGCAGTTGTTGTAATTTCAGGAATCTAATAATGTCCGGTACGCATGTCTTCGGGTCTATGGGTTCTAATGTAATTTATTGAATTATCATAGGATTATAGGCCGGATGAAGCGTTTACGCCGTATCCGGCAAGAAGCAATAAGTACGTTGTTAGCCTACATCTGCAATCCGGTCTGTTTTGCATACCGGATTTTCTTTTCCTTACCATCCTGAATTTTTTTCATCTTCCCTGATTTTTCCTCACCATCATTGGTCATTTTTCGGTTGACGCCCCTCGGCTTTTCCTTCATCTTTACATCTGGACGTCTAAATGGATAGATGTTCACAACACAACATATAACTACAAGCGATTGATGAGGTAAGGTATGAGCTTTTTTCACGCCAGCCAGCGGGATGCCCTGAATCAGAGTCTGGCAGAAGTCCAGGGGCAGATTAACGTTTCGTTCGAGTTTTTCCCGCCGCGTACCAGTGAAATGGAGCAGACCCTGTGGAACTCCATCGATCGCCTTAGCAGCCTGAAACCGAAGTTTGTATCGGTGACCTATGGCGCGAACTCCGGCGAGCGCGACCGTACGCACAGCATTATTAAAGGCATTAAAGATCGCACTGGTCTGGAAGCGGCACCGCATCTTACTTGCATTGATGCGACGCCCGACGAGCTGCGCACCATTGCACGCGACTACTGGAATAACGGTATTCGTCATATCGTGGCGCTGCGTGGTGATCTGCCGCCGGGAAGTGGTAAGCCAGAAATGTACGCTTCTGACCTGGTGACGCTGTTAAAAGAAGTGGCAGATTTCGATATCTCCGTGGCGGCGTATCCGGAAGTACACCCGGAAGCAAAAAGCGCTCAGGCGGATTTGCTCAACCTGAAACGCAAAGTCGATGCCGGAGCCAATCGCGCGATTACTCAGTTCTTCTTTGATGTCGAAAGCTACCTGCGTTTTCGCGATCGCTGCGTCTCGGCGGGCATTGATGTGGAAATCATTCCGGGAATTTTGCCGGTATCTAACTTTAAACAGGCGAAGAAATTTGCCGACATGACCAATGTGCGTATTCCAGCGTGGATGGCACAAATGTTCGACGGGCTTGATGATGATGCCGAAACCCGCAAGCTGGTGGGCGCGAATATCGCCATGGATATGGTGAAGATTTTAAGCCGTGAAGGAGTGAAAGATTTCCACTTCTATACGCTTAACCGTGCTGAAATGAGTTACGCGATTTGCCATACGCTGGGTGTTCGACCTGGTTTATAAATAGTGTGGCTTTTGTGAAAATCACACAGTGATCACAAATTTTAAACAGAGCACAAAATGCTGCCTCGAAATGAGGGCGGGAAAATAAGGGTGTCAGCCTTGTTTTCTCCCTCATTACTTGAAGGATATAAAGCTAAAACCCTTTTTTATAAAGCATTTGTCCGAATTCGGACATAATCAAAAAAGCTTAATTACGATCAATTTGATCTACATCTCTTTAACCAACAATATGTAAGATCTCAACTATCGCATCCGTGGATTAATTCAATTATAACTTCTCTCTAACGCTGTGTATCGTAACGGTAACACTGTAGAGGGGAGCACATTGATGAGCACGTCAGACGATATCCATAACACGACAGCCACTGGCAAATGCCCGTTCCATCAGGGCGGTCACGACCAGAGCGCAGGTGGGGGCACAACCACGCGCGACTGGTGGCCAAATCAACTCCGTGTTGACCTGTTAAACCAACATTCTAATCGTTCTAACCCGCTGGGTGAGGACTTTGACTACCGCAAAGAATTCAGCAAATTAGATTACTACGGCCTGAAAAAAGATCTGAAAGCCCTGCTGACAGAATCTCAGCCGTGGTGGCCTGCCGACTGGGGCAGCTACGCCGGTCTGTTTATTCGTATGGCCTGGCACGGCGCGGGGACTTACCGTTCAATCGATGGGCGCGGCGGCGCGGGTCGTGGTCAGCAACGTTTTGCACCGCTGAACTCCTGGCCAGATAACGTAAGCCTCGATAAAGCGCGTCGCCTGTTGTGGCCAATCAAACAGAAATATGGTCAGAAAATCTCCTGGGCCGACCTGTTTATCCTCGCGGGTAACGTGGCGCTGGAAAACTCCGGCTTCCGTACCTTCGGTTTTGGTGCCGGTCGTGAAGACGTCTGGGAACCGGATCTGGATGTTAACTGGGGTGATGAAAAAGCCTGGCTGACCCACCGTCATCCGGAAGCACTGGCGAAAGCACCGCTGGGCGCAACCGAGATGGGCCTGATTTACGTTAACCCGGAAGGCCCGGATCACAGCGGCGAACCGCTTTCTGCGGCAGCAGCTATCCGCGCGACCTTCGGCAACATGGGCATGAACGACGAAGAAACCGTGGCGCTGATTGCGGGTGGTCATACGCTGGGTAAAACTCACGGTGCCGGTCCGACATCAAACGTAGGTCCTGATCCAGAAGCTGCACCGATTGAAGAACAAGGTTTAGGTTGGGCGAGCACTTACGGCAGCGGCGTTGGCGCAGATGCCATCACCTCTGGTCTGGAAGTGGTCTGGACCCAGACGCCGACCCAGTGGAGCAACTATTTCTTCGAGAACCTGTTCAAATATGAGTGGGTACAGACCCGCAGCCCGGCTGGCGCAATCCAGTTCGAAGCGGTAGACGCACCGGAAATTATCCCGGATCCGTTCGATCCGTCGAAGAAACGTAAACCGACAATGCTGGTGACCGACCTGACGCTGCGTTTTGATCCTGAGTTCGAGAAGATCTCTCGTCGTTTCCTCAACGATCCGCAGGCGTTCAACGAAGCCTTTGCCCGTGCCTGGTTCAAACTGACGCACAGGGATATGGGGCCGAAATCTCGTTACATCGGGCCGGAAGTACCGAAAGAAGATCTGATCTGGCAAGATCCGCTGCCGCAGCCGATCTACAACCCGACCGAGCAGGACATTATCGATCTGAAATTCGCGATTGCGGATTCTGGTCTGTCTGTCAGCGAGCTGGTATCGGTAGCCTGGGCGTCTGCTTCTACCTTCCGTGGTGGCGACAAACGCGGTGGTGCCAACGGTGCGCGTCTGGCATTAATGCCGCAGCGCGACTGGGATGTGAACGCCGCAGCCGTTCGTGCTCTGCCAGTTCTGGAGAAAATTCAGAAAGAGTCTGGCAAAGCTTCGCTGGCGGATATCATCGTGCTGGCAGGTGTGGTTGGCGTTGAGAAAGCCGCAAGCGCCGCAGGTTTGAGCATTCATGTACCGTTTGCGCCGGGTCGCGTTGATGCGCGTCAGGATCAGACTGACATTGAGATGTTTGAGCTGCTGGAGCCAATTGCTGACGGTTTCCGTAACTATCGCGCTCGTCTGGACGTTTCCACCACCGAGTCACTGCTGATTGATAAAGCACAGCAACTGACGCTGACTGCGCCGGAAATGACCGCGCTGGTGGGCGGGATGCGCGTACTGGGTGCCAACTTCGATGGCAGCAAAAACGGCGTCTTCACTGACCGCGTGGGCGTATTAAGCAATGACTTCTTCGTGAACTTGCTGGATATGCGTTACGAGTGGAAAGCGACCGACGAATCGAAAGAGCTGTTCGAAGGCCGTGACCGTGAAACCGGCGAAGTGAAATACACAGCCAGCCGTGCGGATCTGGTCTTTGGCTCTAACTCTGTCTTGCGTGCGGTGGCTGAAGTTTACGCCAGCAGCGATGCCCACGAGAAGTTTGTTAAAGACTTCGTGGCGGCATGGGTGAAAGTGATGAACCTCGACCGTTTCGACCTGCTGTAATCTGACCTTCTTCAGCGACTGTCTTTCAGGCAGTCGCTGAAGTTTCTTTACCGGCGTATAGTGTCCACAGGAAAACTACACACTGGATCTCTCATGTCTGCCGCAGGAAAGAGCAACCCACTGGCAATCAGTGGCCTGGTTGTGCTCACACTTATCTGGAGTTATAGCTGGATTTTCATGAAGCAAGTCACCAGCTACATCGGTGCCTTCGACTTCACCGCCTTACGCTGCATTTTCGGCGCTCTCGTTTTATTCATCGTCCTTTTATTACGTGGTCGCGGACTGCGCCCGACGCCGTTTAAATACACCTTAGCCATTGCCCTGTTACAAACCTGCGGGATGGTTGGCCTGGCACAGTGGGCGCTGGTTAGCGGAGGAGCGGGGAAGGTGGCGATCCTGAGCTATACCATGCCGTTCTGGGTGGTGATTTTCGCCGCGTTGTTTCTCGGTGAACGCCTGCGACGTGGGCAATATTTCGCGATACTGATTGCCGCTTTCGGCTTATTTTTGGTGTTGCAGCCGTGGCAACTCGATTTCTCTTCGATGAAAAGTGCCCTGCTGGCAATCCTCTCCGGTGTTAGTTGGGGGGCGAGCGCGATTGTCGCGAAACGCCTATACGCCCGCCATCCACGCGTGGATTTATTGTCGTTAACATCCTGGCAGATGCTCTATGCGGCGCTGGTGATGAGTGTGGTCGCTTTACTGGTGCCGCAACGTGAAATTGACTGGCAGCCCACCGTGTTCTGGGCGCTGGCCTACAGTGCGATTCTGGCGACGGCGCTGGCGTGGAGCTTATGGCTGTTTGTGCTGAAAAACTTGCCTGCCAGTATTGCCAGCTTAAGCACACTGGCCGTTCCCGTTTGCGGCGTACTCTTTTCCTGGTGGCTGCTCGGTGAGAATCCGGGGGCCGTTGAAGGTAGCGGTATTGTGCTGATTGTGCTGGCACTGGCGCTGGTGAGCCGTAAGAAAAAAGAAGCTGTCAGTGTAAAAAACATCTGAATTTTTTCTTCATGTGGGGCGATCGCTTATTTAACAAAATACCGATAGTGCCCCACCATCCGCCAGCTAAACAGCACGTCTTCTTCCTGCGCGCCTGCGCCAATGTTATGTATCACCAGCGGCGTACCGTCGCGGGCGAAGCCATCTGACACCACCCCAATATGCGCCAGCCCGTTATCTAATCGCCAGGAGACAATATCGCCCGCTTGATAATCACCGGGGTTCTTGCTGGTGGGGCGTGTTTTATCATGGCGGCTAAACCAGGTTTCCAGATTAGGCACCCGACGGTGATCGATGTTGCTGTCCGGGCGCTTTAACTGCCATTTTTGCGGGTACTCAGCAAAATTCTTCGCCATATCTTCGTGAACCAGTTTCTGCAAATCGACCTTCTGGCTGCGCAAGGCGCGGATCACCACATCGGAACATACGCCGCGTTCTTGCGGGACATCACCGCCAGGATAGGTAAGCTGCACATACGCCGGATCGTAAAATAGCGTGCTGCCGATTTGCTGTCTGGCACCGTCTGCGATGGCAAGGTTAGTGTTGGCCTGAATTTGTACCACGGTTGGTGGAACGGCCGGAGATTTTAAGGAGTGGCTGGTAAATGCCGTTAGCAGGCTGATCAGCACCAGTGAAGCTTTCATCTGTTCCGTCCGTGAAAATAAGAGTCACAGATTCGACCTTCCGGGCTAACGATTGTTCTGTAGAGAAAATGTCCAGAAGCGGATAAAAAATTCCTGAACAACGTGGGAGTTTCAGACGGGTGATAACGTATAAAAAGTGCTCGAACAGTCCCCTCTCCCCTTTGGGGAGAGGGTTAGGGTGAGGGGAACAGGCCAGCTCCGGGGCGAATATTTACCCTCACCCCGACCCTCTCCCTGAAAGGGCGAGGGGGAAAAACATGCCCGCAGTGACGAGTGAGCCACTTTGCCTGCACTCTCAAACTCCCGGACAAGCCGGGAGTTTGGAGTAGGTTATTCCCACTCTTGCAGGAAACGCTGACCGTACTGGTCGGCTACCAGCAGTGCGGCGTAAACCTGATCTGGCGTCGCGCCGCCAGGCATGTTGTGGATGGTTTCACCTTCAGCACATGCTGCTTCTGCCACAATTCGCATTTTCGCCGGGACATCTTCTTTAATATCCAGTTGAGCGAGAGTTATTGGCAAACCTACCGCATGGCTAAGTGCAGCTACGGTTTCGATTTCCTCAACCGGTGCGTTTTCCAGAACCAGCTGCGTCAGCGTACCAAATGCCACTTTTTCACCGTGATAATAGTGATGCGCGTCCGGGATAGCGGTCAGGCCGTTATGCACTGCGTGCGCCGCAGCCAGACCACCACTTTCAAAGCCTACACCGCTTAAATAGGTGTTCGCTTCAATCACGCGCTCCAGCGCCGGAGTCACTACATGCTGTTCGGCGGCAAGCATCGCTTTTTCGCCTTCTTCCAGCAGAGTGTTGTAGCACAGTTCTGCCAGTGCCAGCGCCGCCTGGGTACACTTGCCGCCCGCCATAGTGGTAGCGCCGCTACGGGAACAGGCGCGTGCTTCAAACCAGGTTGCCAGCGCATCGCCGATACCCGCCGCTAACAGACGTGCAGGTGCGCCAGCGACGATTTTGGTGTCGACAATGACCATATTCGGGTTATTTGGCAACAGCAGATAGCGGTCAAACTCACCCTCATCGGTGTAGATAACAGACAATGCGCTGCACGGTGCATCGGTAGAGGCGATAGTCGGTGCGATCGCTACCGGAACACCCATGAAATGTGCCAGTGCTTTGGCAGTATCGAGGGTTTTTCCGCCACCGATACCGAGAATTGCGCCACACTGCGCAGTCTCCGCGATGCCACGCAGACGGTCGATCTCATTTTGCGAACATTCACCGCCAAACGGCGCAATTTCTACTACCAGTCCAGCATCTTTAAAGCTTTTCTCGACAGTGGATTGAGCAAAACCTAAAACAAATTTGTCACCCACCACTAACCAGCGTTCTGCCAGCGGCTTCAGGTATTCACCCAGACGATTAATCACATCAGCGCCCTGGATGTATTTACCCGGTGATTGAATAATGCGGTCCATAATTGCTCCTTTAGAGATGAGTAGTGCCAAATGCGGCATTCCAGTCGTGTTCGAACTTCTCTATAGCTGACTCTACCGCAGGGGTGTTGAGCATTTGTTGCGCTACATCTAAGGGCAGGGTGATGGATTCACATCCTGCCAGTAAACAGTCCAGCGCCTGACGCGGCGTTTTAAAGCTGGCTGCCAGCACCATGCTTTCTGGCGCGTGCATTTCTAACAGTGCTTGCAGCTCCTGAACCGTACGAATGCCGTCTCCGCCCTGGGCGTCGACGCGGTTAACATACGGAGCAACGTATTTTGCCCCTGCCAGTGCGGCTAATAACCCTTGTGCGGCGCTATATACAGCGGTGCCAAGTGTAGTAATACCCTCTTTTTTCAGTATTTTAATTGCTGCCAGACCTTCGGAAGTCACTGGGATTTTCACCACAATACCCGGAATGGCGTCGCGCAGGCGCTTCGCTTCTTCCACCATTCCCTGCGCATCACGGCTCATGGTCTGAGCAAACAGAATGCCCTCATCACCAATCGCTTTTTGCAGACGCGGCAGCACTTCCCAGATGGACTCCTTGCTGGCAGCGATAATGCTCGGGTTAGTTGTCACCCCGGCAATTGGGAATATGCGTGCCAGACGTTCGACTTCTGCGACGTTAGCGGTGTCCAGATACAGTTCCATGATGTTTCCTTTTACAGTTCCAGTTCATGTTGCAGCAGGCTGGCGATAGCGTCGGCAGAGGCGGCGTTAACCAGCGCGTTACGGAATTCTTCGTGCATGATGCGGCGAGCGAGGCGCGAGAAAATGCGCATGTGCTGATCGCCCGCAGCGTGTTTGTTCAGCGTTAACATAATGATGAATTGCGCTTCATCATCGCCCCAGCGCACCGGCGCTTGCAGACGCGCTACGCTGATGGTGGATTGCTCAATATGTTCCGATTTGCTGTGGGGAATGGCAAAACTAAAGCCCAGACCGGTAGAGAAAACGGCCTCGCGCGCCCACAAGTCGGCTTCCAGTTTACGCGGATAGCGGCAGCGGCCCGCCAGCAGCAGGTTATCGGTCATGCCTTTGAGTACTTCTTCTTTGCTGCGCCAGTCGCTTTCCAGTGTGATGCACTCGGCGGTGACCAGCGGTGCGTCTTGTTGTGTCATGCGGAATTGTGCCAGCAGGTGTTCCACTTCCAGCGAAGTACGGCAGGCCATTGCCTGGTTGAGCAACTGGCGGCATTCGCGGCTATCAAGTTGCGCCATCCGCGCTTTCGCCGCCGGAATTGATGGTGCGCTCATGCTCAGCTCATCCAGCCCTAAACCGACCAGCAATGGCAGCACGGAACCTTTCGCTCCCAGTTCACCGCACAGACCAATCCATTTGCCCTGGCGATGCACCGCCTGCACGGCGTAATCGAGCGCCCGCAAGAATGCTGGATTCAGGCTGTTATAGTGACGAGTAACCTTAGCGTTATCGCGATCCACTGCCAGCAGATATTGCGTCAGGTCATTACTACCAATACTAAAGAAATCAATCTCTTCACAGCATTGATCGATGATGAACATCACCGACGGCACTTCCAGCATGATGCCGAGCTGGATCTTCTCATCAAACGGAATGTGTTCGTTACGCAGTTGCTGTTTGGCTTCCGCCAGTTTTTCTTTCACCCATAAGATCTCTTCCATTGAAGAGATCATCGGGATCATGATTTTCAGGCTGCCGTGAGCGGAGGCACGGAGAATCGACCGTAGTTGTGTGGTAAATAACGACGCGTACTCTTCATAAATACGCACGGCGCGATAACCGAGGAACGGGTTTGCCTCTGCGGGAATGTTCAGATAATCAACGGGTTTGTCACCGCCAATGTCCATAGTGCGCACAATAATGCTGCGCCCGTTGGCGGACTCCAGCGCCTGACAAAAAATGTTATACAACTCGCTTTCGCCCGGTGCGCTGGTGCGATCCATATAGAGCATTTCAGTGCGGAACAAACCAACGCCTTCCGCACCATTGCCGAATGCGGCCTGCGCTTCCACGGAGTGAGCGATGTTAGCGGCAATTTCAATGCGGATACCGTCAGCGGTACGGGCTTGTTGGGTCAGCCAGACACGCTGTTGCTCACGAAGGGCGTCCTGTACGCGGGCTTCCTGCTGATAATAACGAGCTACGGCTTCCCCTGGCTCAACCACAATCGCCCCAGCGTTGCCGTCGATATAAATCGTTTGATGCTGCCACGGAGTGAGGGCATCAATATCCACACCAACCAGTGTCGGAATGTTGAACGAACGGGCAAGGATCACCGTATGTGAGGTGGTGCCGCCGCTTTTGAGCAACAATCCTTTGAGGTGATTTTTATCCAGTTCGAGGAACTGGCTGGGGGTCAGTTCATCAGCCATACAAATGGCGGGCTGCGTCAGTTTGCCCGGTGCCGGGAAGCGTTGCTCACCGTAGATTTGCTGGAGTAACTGGAAGCAGACGTCGCGTACGTCCAGAGCACGTTCTTGCAGGTAGCTGCTGCTGGAACGGGCGAACTCTTCACAAAAGTGATTCGCGCTGGTAACAATTGCTTCGGCGCAGCTTAATCCGGCGCTGACGCCTGCCAGTAAATGTTCGCGCAGGGAAGTATCGCCAGCCAGGGAGCGGTGCGCTTCCAGAATCGCGCTGGTGGCACCGTCACTATCCAGCAGACGAAACTCAATGTTTTTCAGTACCAGCGTCAGGCCGTTTTCCAGCGCGGATTGCTCGGCGTCAACGCCTTTGGCAGCAGGAAGATTACCCAGCGCATTGAGATCTAAAGAAGAGATCGGCGTCAGAATGCCGCCTGCGCTACCGCTGCACACGGTGCGGGCGCGGATAATTCGCGGATTCAGATTGGTCAGTGAAACCGGCAGTGGTTCCAGTTCGTCAGATTTTACTTCCGCCAGCGGTGCGTCGCAGTGGGGGAATTCATCGCGCAGCCATTGGCTTAAACGCTGGTGCGCTTCCTGTTCGTCGGCCCCGGAAATCAGTAACTGGCAGTTATCGCCCACCAGCGTATCGGTGCCAATCAGCGCAAGGGCGCTTTTGGCGTTGCCCTTGCGGTCAGTGCGCAGGTTATGCCACTCAATTTGTGATGAAAAAGTATTACACAGCGTTTCAACGTGGCTTGCCGGACGCGCATGTACGCCGTTAGGTAGCTCACAAATAAATTCCACAATCAGGGCCATTGCCTTTCTCCCGGTACGGTTTTCTGTTTACAGGATAAGAGCGCACGGCAACGGCCTGCCATGTGACAAATCTGCCAAAAGCTGGACAAATGTAATGTAACCGTCAATTTGCGACGCGTCTCACAAGACGCCGTTTTGCGGCGTACTTCCGGATTATCGCAAGTTATGAGGCGGATCGCATTTTTGTACTGATATTACAAAAGTCCAGTAAATGGCCTTTTTATCCACTGTTTGCTCCGCCTGCGATTGCCTATTGTTTCTTCCATCAAAAATATGGACATGGGCTTTCGCAAGCCCGGGAGCAGCTTATGAATGAGTTGGTGCAGATCCTGAAAAATACCCGTCAGCATTTAATGACGGGCGTTTCACACATGATTCCCTTCGTGGTATCGGGCGGTATTTTGCTGGCGGTTTCCGTCATGTTGTATGGCAAAGGCGCAGTGCCGGATGCCGTCGCCGATCCGAATCTGAAAAAACTGTTTGATATCGGCGTTGCAGGTTTGACGCTGATGGTGCCTTTCCTCGCCGCTTACATCGGTTATTCCATTGCAGAACGCTCTGCGCTGGCCCCGTGCGCTATCGGTGCCTGGGTCGGTAACAGCTTTGGTGCGGGTTTTTTTGGTGCGCTGATCGCCGGGATTATCGGCGGCATCGTGGTGCATTACCTGAAGAAAATTCCGGTGCATAAAGTTCTGCGCTCGGTGATGCCAATCTTCATTATTCCTATCGTCGGCACACTGATTACCGCTGGCGTCATGATGTGGGGGCTGGGCGAGCCGGTGGGGGCGTTGACCAACAGCCTGACCCAGTGGCTTCAGGGGATGCAGCAGGGCAGCATTGTTATGCTGGCGGTGATCATGGGCCTGATGCTGGCGTTCGATATGGGCGGTCCGGTTAACAAAGTGGCCTATGCCTTCATGCTGATTTGCGTTGCTCAGGGTGTTTATACCGTGGTGGCCATTGCTGCCGTGGGTATTTGTATTCCGCCGCTGGGGATGGGGCTGGCGACGCTGATTGGTCGTAAAAATTTCTCCGCAGAAGAGCGCGAAACCGGTAAAGCGGCGCTGGTGATGGGGTGCGTTGGGGTTACTGAAGGGGCGATTCCTTTCGCCGCTGCCGATCCGCTGCGTGTTATTCCTTCCATCATGGTCGGTTCAGTTTGTGGTGCGGTAACTGCGGCACTGGTCGGTGCACAGTGCTATGCAGGCTGGGGTGGTCTGATTGTGCTGCCGGTGGTTGAAGGCAAGCTGGGTTATATCGCAGCAGTGGCTGTCGGAGCAGTGGTGACGGCAGTCTGCGTGAACGTGCTGAAAAGTCTGGCGCGTAAAAATGGGTCTTCGACTGATGAAAAAGAAGACGACCTGGATTTGGATTTTGAAATTAATTAATTGAGGAACGAGCCATGACGAAAATTATTGCAGTAACCGCGTGTCCATCTGGTGTTGCCCATACCTATATGGCGGCAGAGGCGCTGGAAAGTGCCGCGAAAGCGAAAGGCTGGGAAGTGAAAGTAGAAACCCAGGGGTCAATTGGTCTGGAAAATGAACTGACAGCGGAAGACGTGGCGAGCGCCGATATGGTGATTCTGACCAAAGATATCGGCATCAAGTTTGAAGAGCGTTTTGCTGGCAAGACCATCGTGCGCGTCAACATCAGCGACGCGGTAAAACGCGCTGATGCCATTATGAGCAAAATTGAAGCTCACCTGGCACAAACCGTTTAAGTTCTTATCCCGCCCGTAAGGGCGGGTTCGCTTTCCCACAGGAGTTCCTCATGACGAATCGTATCTCTCGCCTCAAAACTGCACTGTTTGCCAATACCCGTGAAATCTCGCTGGAGCGTGCGCTGCTTTATACCGCCAGCCATCGGCAAACCGAAGGCGAACCGGTGATATTGCGCCGGGCGAAAGCAACAGCGTATATCCTTGAACATGTTGAAATTTCGATTCGTGATGAAGAACTGATTGCCGGTAACCGCACCGTAAAACCGCGCGCCGGGATTATGTCGCCGGAAATGGACCCTTACTGGCTGCTGAAAGAGCTGGATCAATTCCCGACGCGTCCGCAGGACCGCTTTGCTATCAGCGAAGAAGATAAACGTATCTACCGTGAAGAGTTGTTCCCGTACTGGGAAAAACGTTCGATGAAAGATTTCATTAACGGGCAGATGACGGATGAAGTAAAAGCCGCGACCAGCACGCAGATTTTCAGCATCAACCAGACGGATAAAGGCCAGGGGCACATTATTATTGATTACCCGCGCCTGCTGAATCACGGGCTGGGTGAGCTGGTAGCGCAGATGCAGCAACATTGTCAGCAACAGCCGGAGAATCACTTTTATCAGGCAGCGCTGTTACTGCTCGAAGCCTCGCAGAAACACATTTTGCGTTACGCCGAACTGGCGGAAACGATGGCGGCAAGCTGCACTGATGCCCAGCGTCGCGAAGAACTGCTGACTATTGCGGAGATCTCCCGCCATAACGCCGAACATAAGCCGCAGACGTTCTGGCAGGCGTGCCAGTTATTCTGGTACATGAACATCATTCTGCAATACGAATCCAACGCCAGTTCACTATCGTTGGGGCGCTTCGACCAGTATATGTTGCCGTTCTATCAGGCATCATTAACCCAGGGCGAAGATCCGGCGTTCCTGAAAGAACTGCTCGAATCTTTATGGGTGAAATGCAACGACATCGTGCTGTTGCGCTCCACCAGTAGCGCGCGTTATTTCGCCGGTTTCCCGACCGGCTATACCGCACTGCTCGGCGGGTTAACCGAGAACGGACGTAGCGCGGTGAACGTGCTTTCGTTCCTTTGCCTTGACGCTTATCAAAGCGTGCAATTACCGCAACCGAACCTCGGCGTGCGCACTAACGCCTTGATCGACACGCCGTTCCTGATGAAAACCGCAGAAACCATTCGCCTCGGCACCGGTATTCCGCAAATCTTTAACGATGAAGTGGTGGTGCCAGCGTTCCTCAACCGTGGCGTTTCGCTGGAAGATGCACGCGACTATTCCGTAGTGGGCTGTGTGGAATTATCTATTCCCGGCAGAACCTACGGCTTGCATGACATCGCGATGTTTAATCTGCTGAAAGTGATGGAAATCTGCCTGCATGAAAATGAAGGCAATGCTGCGCTGACTTATGAAGGTTTACTGGAGCAGATCCGCGCCAAGATCAGCCACTACATCACCCTGATGGTTGAGGGCAGCAATATTTGCGATATCGGTCACCGTGACTGGGCACCTGTACCGCTGCTCTCATCGTTTATCAGCGATTGTCTGGAAAAAGGCCGCGATATTACCGATGGCGGTGCGCGTTATAACTTCTCCGGCGTACAGGGGATCGGTATCGCCAACCTGAGCGATTCTCTCCATGCGTTGAAAGGTATGGTTTTTGAGCAACAGCGTTTAAGTTTTGACGAATTGCTGTCGGTATTAAAAGCCAACTTCGCAACGCCAGAAGGCGAAAAAGTCCGTGCTCGCTTAATTAACCGCTTCGAGAAATACGGTAACGATATCGACGAGGTGGATAACATCAGCGCCGAACTGTTACGCCACTACTGCAAAGAAGTGGAAAAATACCAGAACCCGCGCGGCGGCTACTTCACGCCGGGATCGTATACCGTTTCTGCTCACGTCCCGTTGGGATCGGTGGTTGGCGCGACGCCAGACGGTCGTTTTGCCGGGGAACAACTGGCAGACGGCGGCTTGTCACCTATGCTGGGTCAGGACGCACAAGGGCCAACGGCGGTACTGAAGTCAGTCAGTAAGCTCGATAATACGCTGCTGTCTAACGGTACGTTGCTGAACGTGAAATTCACTCCGGCGACCCTGGAAGGTGAAGCGGGATTACGCAAACTGGCCGACTTCTTACGGGCATTTACCCAGCTTAAGTTACAACACATTCAGTTTAACGTGGTGAACGCCGACACGTTGCGGGAAGCGCAACAGCGCCCACAAGATTATGCCGGGCTGGTGGTGCGCGTTGCCGGATACAGCGCCTTCTTTGTCGAATTGTCGAAGGAGATCCAGGATGACATCATCTGCCGGACAGCGCATCAGCTGTAACGTTGTGGAAACGCGCCGCAATGATGTGGCGCGCATTTTCAACATTCAGCGTTATTCACTGAATGACGGCGAGGGCATTCGTACGGTGGTCTTTTTTAAAGGCTGTCCGCATCTTTGCCCGTGGTGTGCTAATCCGGAGTCGATCTCCGGCAAAATCCAGACGGTACGCAGAGAGGCGAAATGTCTGCACTGTGCGAAATGTTTGCGTGATGCGGATGAATGCCCCTCCGGGGCGTTTGAACGGATTGGCCGCGATATCAGCCTTGACGCGCTGGAACGGGAAGTGATGAAAGATGACATTTTCTTTCGCACGTCCGGCGGCGGCGTCACGCTTTCTGGCGGCGAAGTGTTAATGCAGGCGGAGTTTGCTACCCGTTTTTTACAGCGGCTGCGGTTGTGGGGTGTGTCATGTGCCATTGAAACTGCCGGAGACGCGCCAGCCAGCAAGCTGTTACCGCTGGCGAAATTGTGCGATGAAGTGTTGTTCGATTTAAAAATTATGGACGCGACTCAGGCGCGGGATGTGGTGAAGATGAACCTGCCACGCGTGCTGGAGAATCTGCGTTTGCTGGTGAGTGAGGGCGTCAACGTGATCCCGCGTTTACCGCTGATCCCTGGTTTTACGCTCAGCCGGGAGAATATGCAGCAGGCGCTGGACGTGCTGATCCCGCTGAATATCAGGCAGATCCATCTGTTACCGTTTCATCAGTACGGCGAACCGAAATACCGCCTGCTGGGGAAAACATGGTCGATGAAAGAGGTGCCTGCGCCGTCGTCAGCTGATGTGGCAACGATGCGCGAAATGGCAGAACAGGCCGGATTTCAGGTTACCGTGGGAGGTTAAAATGGCATACCTGGTGGCAGTAACCGCCTGCGTAAGCGGCGTGGCGCATACTTATATGGCGGCGGAACGGCTGGAAAAGTTGTGCCTGTTAGAGAAGTGGGGCGTCAGCATTGAAACTCAGGGCGCGCTGGGAACGGAGAATCGTTTAGCGGACGAGGATATCCGCCGGGCGGATGTTGCGCTGTTAATTACGGATATCGAGCTTGCCGGTGCTGAGCGATTTGAACATTGCCGCTGTGTGCAATGCAGCATCTACGCTTTCCTTCGTGAGCCGCAGCGGGTGATGAGCGCGGTACGCAAAGTGCTTTCTGCGCCGCAGCAAACCCATCTCATTCTGGAGTAGTCGGTTTTTCTGTCAGTTGGCTGTGGTACTGCCGACGATATTCCGACGGTGAGCGTTCGGTATTTTTACGAAACAGACGGCAGAAGTAGTTGCTGTCGACAAAGCCGCAGGCGTGCGCCACTTCTTTTACCTTCAGGTCATAGCCTTTCAATAACGTCTTAGCGTGCTCCAGTCGCGTGTGATTCAGGTATTCGTTAAAACCAATGGCCCCCGTTTTTTGAAACAGGTGCGAGAGGTAATTTGGCGAAATATAGAATGCCTGTGCGACAGATTCGCGGGTAAGCGCGGAGGCATAGCGTTCGTCGATATAATCACGAATAGCTTCGAACAGTGCCTGGCTGCGTGAGGCGGTCTGGATTTGGCTGCCAAGCAAATCGCGGCAGTGGCTAAGCAGGCTGGCGACGATAAGCCTTGCCGTTTGCTGCTCCTGCGACTGCATTTGCATTTCATTGAGCGTTTGTAGCAGAAAAGAGCCTATGCGTGGGCCGCGTCGGGCGACGTGTTGCTTCGCCAGATTTTGATATTGTTTACCATCCCATTGCACGACGCTGAAGCCGAGTTGCTGTTTGCCAAACAGCACGCTAAAGGTAGTGGCGGGGGCTTGCCATTGTGGAAAATTCCAGCCACCAGCGGGAACGTACAGCACATCGCCGGGAACTAACGTTGCTCCAGCGCCGGTATCAACAAACTCACCTTCCAGCACAATTTCCAGTCGTGGAAAATCGACCTGATACGCAAGATCGGGCACCGGGCCGTTACTGCTGGCAAAGTAAATCTGGCGCAGGGACAGCGGGCCGTTGATCAGGCGGGAGAGCAGATAGCTGACGTCGTGATACATGTTATTCCCTTAGGTATGTAGACGGGAAAACAGTAACTGGCATTATTAAAAAAGGCCACCTGAAAAGTGTGGCCTGAGGGGAGTTCGATGTAAACATTGCGACAGTATCGCATCCGGCAAATAGCGCCAGACGCGATACAAAGGTCATTTACTGATTACCTACCTGGTCGCCATACGGCAGCGTGTCGTAATCGATCAGCGCGTTTTTCTTGTACGGGTTACCAATCCAGCGGGTAGTTTCTTTGAACTGCGGATTCACCACTGAACGGGTTGGGTCGTAACCGTCGTAAGATAAGCCCGCCAAATCTGACCAGGTGTGGATCAGTTCCGCCAGGCTGTATTTACGATCAACATCCTGTGAGAAATCACGCGGATGAGTCGCTTGCCATTTTTCCGACGTCCACAGCAGGAACGGAATGGTGTACATATGACGCGTCGGGTTGTCTTCGTTACGCCCCTGAGTTTTGTGCGGCGGCGTGTCGTAAACCTCTTCACCGTGGTCAGAGAAGTAAACCAGGAAACCGTTCGGGTCTGCTGCTTTAAAGTCTTTAATCAGGCTGGCAACCACATGATCGTTATACAAGTTAGCGTTGTCATAATCGTTATATGACTCCAGTTCTTCTGCGCTTAATCCCGGCGGAACATGATCGGTATTGCCATCAAACTTGCCCTGATTTTCCGGGTAGCGGTATTTGTATTTGATATGCGTACCCAGCAGATGAACGATGATCAGTTTCTTCGGCGCAGGGTCATTCAGCACTTCCTGGAACGGCTTCAGCACGTTGGTGTCGTATTCACGCGCACTCTGTGTACGTTGCTGGTTCATGTAGTACTGCTTGTCGGTCTGGCGCGAAAATACCGTCAGCATGGTATTGCGGGCGGTCATCGTCTGCTGGTTGGTGATCCAGAAGGTTTTATAACCCGCCTGTTTCATCATGTTCATTAGCGACGGCTGCGTCAGATACAGATCCGGGTTCTTTTCATTGGCAAAGGTCAGCGCCTGTTGCAGGATTTCAATGGTGTACGGACGAGACGTCACCACGTTATTAAACACGGTCAGATTCGGATCGGTTTTATGCAGCGCATCCAGCTCCGGCGTGGTTTCACGCGGATAACCGTACAGACTCATGCGTCCACGCTGGGTCGACTCGCCAATCACCAGCACTAAGGTGCGCGGTTCGTTACCTGATTCGTCTTTGAAATTAGCCAGTGGCGGCAATGCATTATTTTCATTCAGTAGCTTTGTTAGCGAGTTTAGTTGCTG
The DNA here is from genome assembly GCF_046764225.1 of Escherichia sp. F1. Classification (NCBI taxonomy): domain Bacteria; kingdom Pseudomonadati; phylum Pseudomonadota; class Gammaproteobacteria; order Enterobacterales; family Enterobacteriaceae; genus Escherichia; species Escherichia sp. F1. Next base: position 4,706,009 of record NZ_CP177202.1, on the reverse strand, counting down.
ACGATACTGATAATAGCCGGTCAGGAATTGCCACGGTGCGGCAGGCTCCATACGCGATGCCAGGTTATCCAACGTTTTCTCAAATGGCTTGTTTTTGATAAACGTATTCATGGCGATCGGATGCAGAATCAAGCCATAAAGTAGGGCAAAAGAGACAACATAACGCCACGGCTTTGGAATATAGACCGGGCGCAGGCGTGTCCACAGCAGAACTGCCACCGCCGTATAGGCCAGCGCGATAAGCACAATTTTCAGGCTGAAATACTGGCTTAAATACTCGCTGGCTTCGTTGGTGTTGGTTTCGAACATCACAAACAGAACGCTCTGCGAGAACTCCTGACCGTAGATGACGTAGTAGCACAGCGCCGCCAGAGAGGCCGCCCATAGCACCACGCCGATTACTGCGGCAATAATTTTAATCCGCTTCGGAAAGAGGAATACCGGGATCAACCACAGCGAACTGAATAACAGCGAGTCGCGAATGCCATTAGTGCCACTATAACCACTGATGTAAATAATGGCCTGTAGCAGAGTAGAGAAAAACCAAAAGTAGAGCAGTGCCCAACCCAGGGCTTTCCAGCTAAAAAGGGGTTTAGCCTGGACTTCTGTGGAATGCATAGTAAGAACCTGTCTTGAAAAAAATATCGCCGAATGTAACGACAATTCCTTAAGGATATCTGAAGGGATATCCAGAATTTGAATAAAATGCAGACAGAAATATATTGAAAACGAGGGTGTTAGAACAGAAGTATTTCAGAAAACCCTCGCGCAAAAGCACGAGGGGTTGCAGGAGAGGAAGATTAGCCGGTATTACGCATACCTGCCGCAATCCCGGCAATAGTGACCATTAACGCCTGCTCGACGCGAGGATCCGGTTCCTGGCCTTCTTTTTCTGCCTGGCGGGAGCGGTGCAGCAACTCGGCTTGCAATACGTTCAGCGGGTCGGTGTAAATATTCCGTAGCTGAATAGACTCTGCAATCCACGGCAGATCGGCCATCAGATGGGAATCGTTGGCAATCGCCAGCACCACTTTGATGTCTTCTTCTTGCAGATTGCGTAACTCTTTACCTAACGGCCACAGTGTTTTGTCTACCAGGCGTTGGTCATAGTATTCCGCCAGCCACAGATCTGCTTTGGCGAAGACCATCTCCAGCATACCGAGACGCGTCGAGAAGAATGGCCAATCGCGGCACATAGCCTCCAGCTCGCTCTGTTTGCCATCTTCGACCACTTTTTGCAGCGCCGTACCTGCACCCAGCCAGGCGGGGAGCATCAGGCGGTTTTGTGTCCAGGCAAAAATCCACGGAATAGCGCGCAGTGACTCAACGCCACCGGTCGGGCGACGTTTGGCCGGACGTGAACCCAACGGCAGTTTGCCCAGTTCCTGTTCCGGCGTAGCGGAGCGGAAGTAAGGCACAAAATCTTTGTTTTCACGTACGTAGCCACGGTAGAGATCGCAGGAGATGACTGACAGTTCATCCATAATGCGACGCCAGCTCTCTTTCGGCTCAGGTGGTGGCAGCAGGTTGGCTTCCAGAATCGCCCCGGTGTACAGCGACAGGCTGCTGACGGTGATTTCTGGCAGACCATATTTAAAGCGGATCATCTCGCCCTGTTCAGTCACGCGCAGGCCACCTTTCAGGCTTCCTGGCGGTTGTGACAGCAGCGCCGCATGAGCAGGTGCGCCGCCACGACCAATGGAACCGCCGCGACCGTGGAACAACGTCAGCTCAATACCCGCTTTTTCGCAGGTTTTGATTAATGCATCCTGTGCCTGATATTGCGCCCAGGAAGCTGCCATCACGCCCGCATCTTTTGCTGAGTCGGAATAGCCAATCATCACCATCTGTTTGCCCTGAATCAGGCCGCGATACCAGTCGATATTGAGCAGCTGGGTCATGACATCGTTGGCGTTGTTCAGGTCATCGAGGGTTTCAAACAGCGGAGCCACCGGCATTGCAAAGCCGATACCCGCTTCTTTCAGCAGCAGGTGGACAGCCAGCACGTCGGACGGCGTTTTCGCCATCGAGATCACGTAGGCGGCAATGGAGCCTTGCGGCGCTTCGGCAATCACCTGGCAGGTATCGAGCACTTCGCGCGTTTCGGCGCTTGGTTGCCAGTTGCGCGGCAGAAGCGGACGTTTGGAGTTCAGTTCGCGGATCAGGAACGCCTGTTTGTCGGCCTCTGACCAGCTTTCGTAGTCGCCGATACCGAGGTAGCGGGTCAGCTCGCCCAGCGCTTCGGTATGACGTGTGCTCTCCTGACGGATATCAATACGGACCAGCGGTACGCCGAAACATTTCACGCGGCGCAGGGTGTCGAGCAGATCGCCGTTGGCGATAATACCCATGCCACACGCCTGAAGTGACTGGTAGCAAGCGTAGAGCGGTTCCCACAGTTCTTCGTTTTGTGTCAGCAGACCTTCTGGTTTTGGCAGTTCTTCGCCTTTCAGGCGCGCTTCCAGCCATGCCTGTGTCGCCATCAGGCGAGAACGCAGGTTTTTCATCAGATAGCGATACGGCTCTGCGGCACCTTCTTCGCCGACCAGCGCCAGCAGTTCAGGGGTCGCTTCAACCATCGACAGTTCAGAAACCAGAACCTGAATATCTTTCAGGAACAAATCGGTGGCTTTCCAGCGGCTGAGTAGCAGGACGTGGCGGGTGATATCGGCAGTGACGTTTGGGTTGCCGTCGCGGTCACCGCCCATCCACGAGGTAAAACGCACCGGAACAAATTCGACGGGCAGTTTGTAGCCGAGATTCTCTTCCAGTTGTTCGTTCAGTTCGCGCAGGTAATTCGGTACGCCTTGCCACAGGCTGTTTTCTACTACGGCAAAGCCCCATTTGGCTTCATCTACCGGGCTTGGACGCAGCTTACGGATTTCATCGGTATGCCATGACTGGGCGATCAACTGGCGCAGGCGACGCATCAGCTGGTTGTGTTCGTAGTCAGCGATATCTTTGTTATCGAGCTGTTTTAAGCAGGCGTTCACTTCCACCATTTTGTGGATCAGTGTACGACGGGTAATTTCGGTTGGGTGAGCCGTGAGGACCAGTTCCAGCGACAGCGATTCCACTGCTTTTTTGATGGTGTCTTCGCTCAGTTCCGGCTGGTTTTTCAGTTTGCGCAGGGTGCGGGCGATCACTTCCGGGTTGCTGGCAGCTTCGCCTTTCGGCGAAATGCTGTGGTATTGCTCGGCGGTGTTGGCCAGGTTCAGAAACTGACTAAACGCACGCGCAACGGGCAGCAGCTCGTCGTTCGACAAATTTTGTAAGGTGGTGAGCAACTCCTGGCGGTTAGCCTCATTGCCAGCGCGTGAAGATTTGGACAACTTACGGATAGTTTCTACGCGTTCAAGAATGTGTTCTCCTAACGCATCCTTGATGGTTTCTCCCAGCACTTTGCCGAGCATACTGACATTACTACGCAATGCGGAATATTGTTCGTTCATATTACCCCAGACACCCCATCTTATCGTTTGATAGCCCTGTATCCTTCACGTCGCATTGGCGCGAATATGCTCGGGCTTTGCTTTTCGTCGTCTTTTATAAAGCCACGTAAAAGCGGTGACGTCAAATGCTGCGAAATCGCTTCAGCAAACGAATAAATAGCAGGAATTTACGCCATTAAATTCACGACGCTTTAAATAAGCGTAACTTATGGGAATGTTAAAAAATCGCCTCGAGTAACACCAAAGAGTTATGAGTTGTAGTTACCATTTGGGCATCATTTGAGATTGCTGACAAACTCGCTTACGGGTCAGTATGGGCACGGTTTTCCCCTCACCCTAACCCTCTCCCCGAAGGGGCGAGGGGACTGTCCGTGCGCTTGCATGGCTTTGTCATCAGCCTGATTTGCTTTTTTAATGCCAGCAAAAATGGTGAATTACCTGGGTGATCAGCTCACGGGTGGGCTTGATAAACCGCGTCTCCAGATATTCATCAGGCTGATGAGCCTGATTAATTGAGCCAGGGCCCAGAACCAGCGTCGGGCATAACGTTTGAATAAACGGCGCTTCGGTACAGTAATTCACCACTTCGGTCTTTGCTCCGAGCAATTTCTCAACCACTTCAACCAGTTGATGATTCGGTGGGCATTCATAGCCAGGGATCGGCGGATGCAGCTCGTCGACCGTCAGACGACCCGGCCAGCGTTCGCTCACCGGAGCCAATGCATCGTTGAGCAAACCATTAAGTTCATTGAGTGTCATGCCAGGTAGCGGACGAATATCCATATGCAACTCACAGCAAGCGCAAATACGGTTAGAAGCGTCGCCACCGTGAATATGCCCGAGGTTGAGCGTAGGGTATGGCACGGTAAATGCTTCGTAGTGATAACGTTCTTTCAGGTTATCGCGCAATTGCAAAATATGCCCGATGGCGTCGTGCATTAGTTCGATAGCGTTAACTCCGCGTGCTGGATCGCTGGAGTGCCCCGACTGGCCCTGAATACGGATGGCGTTAGAGATATGACCTTTATGTGCGCGTACCGGTTGTAGTGACGTCGGTTCGCCAATGATGGCGCAATCCGGGCGCAGGGCGGTAGTTTCGGCAAAATAACGCGCTCCTGCCATACTGGTTTCTTCATCGGCAGTCGCCAGAATGTAGAGCGGTTTTTTCAGTTTCGTGACGTCGACATCGCGTAGCGCATCAAGGATAAACGCAAAAAAGCCTTTCATGTCGGCGGTGCCTAAGCCGTAAAGCTTGCCGTCATGCTCCGTCAGTGTAAACGGATCGCGCGTCCAGCGTCCGTCATCAAATGGCACCGTATCGGTATGCCCCGCCAGCAACAAACCGCCAGCCCCCTGTCCGGTACTTGCCAGCATATTAAATTTGTTGCGAGTTCCTGGCACAGGCTGCACTTCCACATTGAAGCCTAAATCTTTAAACCAGTCCGCCAGCAGAGTGATTAAATCTGCATTGCTTTGATCGAGTGCCTCTTCCGTGGCGCTTATTGAAGGTGTGGCAATCAGAGCACGGTAAATCTCGATAAATGGCGGTAATTTGTTTTTCATTGTTGACACACCTCTGGTCATGATAGTATCAATATTCATGCAGTATTTATGAATAAAAATACACTAACGTTGAGCGTAATAAAACCCACCAGCCGTAAGGTGAATGTTTTACGTTTAACCTGGCAACCAGACATAAGAAGGTGAATAGCCCCGATGTTGAATACGCTGATTGTGGGTGCCAGCGGCTACGCTGGCGCAGAGCTAGTGACCTATGTAAATCGCCATCCGCATATGAACATAACCGCTTTGACTGTTTCAGCGCAAAGCAATGATGCGGGAAAGTTAATCTCCGATTTGCATCCGCAGCTAAAAGGCATCGTTGATCTGCCGTTGCAGCCGATGTCGGATATCAGCGAGTTTAGCCCAGGGGTGGACGTGGTGTTTCTCGCCACCGCCCATGAAGTTAGCCACGATTTAGCGCCGCAATTTCTTGAAGCGGGCTGCGTGGTGTTCGACCTTTCCGGCGCGTTTCGTGTTAACGACGCCACCTTCTATGAAAAATATTACGGCTTTACCCATCAGTATCCGGAACTGCTGGAACAGGCAGCCTACGGTCTGGCCGAGTGGTGCGGTAATAAATTAAAAGAAGCGAACTTGATTGCCGTGCCAGGCTGTTATCCGACGGCGGCACAGCTGGCGCTGAAACCGTTGATTGATGCCGATCTTCTTGACCTCAATCAGTGGCCGGTGATCAACGCCACCAGCGGCGTGAGCGGTGCAGGACGTAAGGCAGCGATTTCAAATAGTTTTTGTGAAGTTAGCCTGCAACCGTATGGCGTCTTTACTCATCGCCATCAACCAGAGATCGCCACACACCTCGGTGCTGACGTTATCTTCACCCCACATCTGGGCAATTTCCCGCGCGGCATTCTCGAAACCATTACCTGCCGCCTGAAATCGGGTGTGACCCAGGCGCAAGTCGCGCAAGCGTTACAGCAGGCGTATGCCCATAAACCGCTGGTGCGGCTGTATGACAAAGGCGTTCCGGCGCTGAAAAATGTCGTTGGGCTGCCATTTTGCGATATCGGGTTTGCCGTTCAGGGCGAGCATTTGATCATTGTGGCGACCGAAGACAACTTACTGAAAGGCGCGGCGGCACAAGCGGTACAGTGCGCCAATATTCGTTTCGGCTATGCGGAAACGCAGTCTCTTATTTAAGGGTGCAATGATGAATCCATTAATTATCAAACTGGGCGGCGTACTGCTGGATAGTGAAGAGGCGCTGGAACGTCTGTTTAGCGCACTGGTGAATTATCGTGAGTCACATCAGCGTCCGCTGGTGATTGTGCACGGCGGCGGTTGCGTGGTGGATGAGCTGATGAAAGGGCTGAATCTGCCGGTGAAAAAGAAAAATGGCCTGCGGGTGACGCCAGCGGATCAGATAAACATTATCACCGGAGCACTGGCGGGAACGGCAAATAAAACCCTGCTGGCATGGGCGAAGAAACATCAGATTGCGTCCGTAGGTTTGTTTCTCGGTGACGGCGACAGCGTCAAAGTGATCCAGCTTGATGAAGAGTTAGGCCATGTTGGACTGGCGCAGCCAGGTTCGCCTAAGCTTATCAACACGTTGCTGGAGAACGGTTATCTGCCGGTGGTCAGCTCCATTGGCGTAACAGACGAAGGGCAACTGATGAACGTCAATGCCGATCAGGCGGCAACGGCGCTGGCGGCAACGCTGGGCGCGGATCTGATTTTGCTCTCCGACGTCAGCGGCATTCTCGACGGCAAAGGGCAACGCATTGCCGAAATGACTGCCGCGAAAGCAGAACAACTGATTGAGCAGGGCATTATTACTGACGGCATGATAGTGAAAGTGAACGCGGCGCTGGATGCTGCGCGCACGTTGGGCCGTCCGGTAGATATCGCTTCCTGGCGTCATGCGGAACAACTTCCGGCACTGTTTAACGGTATGCCGATGGGTACGCGGATTTTAGCTTAAGTTTTGTTGGCCGGAGGCGCAGCTTTCCGGCATTGAATTTCAAAATAAGGAAACAGAGTTATGGCACTTTGGGGCGGGCGTTTTACCCAGGCAGCAGATCAACGGTTCAAACAATTCAACGACTCACTGCGTTTTGATTACCGTCTGGCGGAGCAGGATATTGTTGGCTCTGTGGCCTGGTCCAAAGCCCTGGTAACGGTCGGTGTGTTGACCGCAGAAGAACAGGCGCAACTGGAAGAGGCGCTGAACGTGCTGCTGGAAGATGTTCGCGCCAGGCCACAACAAATCCTTGAAAGCGACGCCGAAGATATCCATAGCTGGGTGGAAGGCAAACTGATCGACAAAGTGGGTCAGTTAGGCAAAAAACTGCACACCGGGCGTAGCCGTAATGATCAGGTAGCGACTGACCTGAAACTGTGGTGCAAAGATACCGTTAGCGAGTTGCTGACGGCTAACCGGCAGCTGCAATCGGCGCTGGTGGAAACCGCACAAAACAATCAGGACGCGGTGATGCCAGGTTACACTCACCTGCAACGCGCCCAGCCGGTGACGTTCGCGCACTGGTGCCTGGCCTATGTTGAGATGTTGGCGCGTGATGAAAGCCGCTTGCAGGATGCACTTAAGCGTCTGGATGTCAGCCCGCTAGGCTGTGGCGCGCTGGCGGGAACGGCCTATGAAATCGACCGTGAACAATTAGCAGGCTGGCTGGGATTTGCCTCAGCGACCCGTAACAGTCTCGACAGCGTTTCTGACCGTGACCACGTGCTGGAACTGCTGTCTGCTGCCGCTATCGGCATGGTGCATCTGTCGCGTTTTGCTGAAGATCTGATTTTCTTTAACACCGGCGAAGCGGGGTTTGTCGAGCTTTCTGACCGCGTGACTTCTGGTTCATCATTGATGCCGCAGAAGAAAAACCCGGATGCGCTGGAGCTGATTCGCGGTAAATGCGGTCGTGTGCAGGGCGCGTTAACCGGCATGATGATGACGCTGAAAGGTTTGCCGCTGGCTTACAACAAAGATATGCAGGAAGACAAAGAAGGTCTGTTCGACGCGCTCGATACCTGGCTGGACTGCCTGCATATGGCGGCGCTGGTGCTGGACGGCATTCAGGTGAAACGTCCGCGTTGCCAGGAAGCGGCTCAGCAGGGTTACGCCAACGCCACTGAACTGGCGGATTACCTGGTGGCGAAAGGCGTACCGTTCCGCGAGGCGCACCATATTGTTGGTGAAGCGGTGGTGGAAGCCATTCGTCAGGGCAAACCGCTGGAAGAACTACCGCTCAGTGAGTTGCAGAAATTCAGTCAGGTGATTGGCGAAGATGTCTATCCGATTCTGTCGCTACAATCGTGCCTCGACAAGCGTGCGGCAAAAGGCGGTGTCTCACCGCAGCAGGTGGCGCAGGCGATTGCTTTTGCGCAGGCGCGGTTGGGGTAAGAACATTTATATGTACAAATTTGAGCCTGGCTTATCGCCGGGCTTTTTTATGGCAAAAAAAAGCGGATCCTGGAGATCCGCAAAAGTTCACGTTGGCTTTAGTTATTCGAGTTGAGAAACTCTCGAAACGGGCAGTGACTTCAAGGGTTAAAAGAGGTGCCGCTCCGTTTCTGTGAGCAATTATCAGTCAGAATGCTTGATAGGGATAATCGTTCGTTGCTATGCTACCTATCGCCGCGAACTATCGTGGCAATGGAGGATGGATAATGAATATTCGTGATCTTGAGTACCTGGTGGCATTGGCCGAACACCGCCATTTTCGGCGTGCGGCAGATTCCTGCCACGTTAGCCAGCCGACGCTTAGCGGGCAAATTCGTAAGCTGGAAGATGAGTTGGGCGTGATGTTGCTGGAGCGGACCAGCCGTAAAGTGTTGTTCACCCAGGCGGGAATGCTGCTGGTGGATCAGGCGCGTACCGTGCTGCGTGAGGTGAAAGTCCTTAAAGAGATGGCAAGCCAGCAGGGCGAGACGATGTCCGGACCGCTGCATATTGGTTTGATTCCCACGGTTGGACCGTACCTGCTACCGCATATTATCCCGATGCTGCACCAGACCTTTCCAAAGCTGGAAATGTATCTGCATGAAGCACAGACCCACCAGTTACTGGCGCAACTGGACAGTGGCAAACTTGACTGCGTGATCCTCGCGCTGGTGAAAGAGAGCGAAGCATTCATTGAAGTGCCATTGTTTGATGAACCAATGCTGCTGGCTATCTATGAAGATCACCCGTGGGCGAACCGCGAATGCGTACCGATGGCCGATCTGGCAGGGGAAAAACTGCTGATGCTGGAAGATGGTCACTGTTTGCGCGATCAGGCAATGGGTTTCTGCTTTGAAGCCGGGGCGGATGAAGATACACACTTCCGCGCGACCAGCCTGGAAACTCTGCGCAACATGGTGGCGGCAGGTAGCGGGATCACTTTACTGCCTGCGCTGGCTGTGCCGCCGGAGCGCAAACGCGATGGGGTTGTTTATTTGCCGTGTATTAAGCCGGAACCACGCCGCACTATTGGCCTGGTTTATCGTCCGGGCTCACCGCTGCGCAGCCGCTATGAGCAGCTGGCAGAGGCCATCCGCGCAAGAATGGATGGCCATTTCGATAAAGTGTTAAAACAGGCGGTTTAAACCGTTTAACGCAGCTACCCGATAGGCTTCCGCCATCGTCGGGTAGTTAAAGGTGGTGTTGACGAAGTACTCAATAGTGTTGCCGCCACCTTTCTGTTCCATAATCGCCTGACCGATATGAATAATTTCGGCAGCACGCTCACCAAAGCAATGAATGCCCAGAATCTCTTTTGTTTCCCGATGGAACAAAATTTTCAGTGTGCCCACGTTCATGCCGACGATTTGTGCACGTGCCAGATGTTTGAACTGGGCGCGGCCCACTTCATATGGCACTTTCATCGCGGTCAGCTGCTGTTCGGTTTTGCCCACAGAGCTGATTTCCGGGATGGTGTAAATGCCGGTAGGGATATCTTCAATCAGATGTGCGGTGGCTTCACCTTTCACCAGCGCCTGCGCGGCAATGCGCCCCTGGTCATAGGCCGCCGACGCCAGGCTCGGATAGCCAATCACGTCGCCCACCGCGTAAACGTGCGGCTGCGCGGTCTGATACATGCTGTTGACCTTCAGCTGTCCGCGACTGTCAGTTTCCAGCCCAATGTTCTGTAACGCCAGCGAATCGGTATTACCCGTGCGACCGTTGGCATAGAGCAGACAGTCAGCTTTCAGTTTTTTTCCCGACTTCAGATGCATGATCACACCGTCGTCACAGCCTTCGATCTTCTCGTACTCTTCGTTGTGACGAATCACTACGCCACTGTTCCAGAAGTGATAGGAGAGAGAATCTGACATCTCTTGATCGAGAAATGCCAGCAGGCGATCGCGGGTGTTGATCAGATCCACTTTTACATCCATACCGCGGAAGATCGACGCATATTCACAGCCGATCACTCCAGCACCATAGATAAGTACATGGCGCGGTTCGTGGTGCATGCTAAGAATTGAGTCGCTGTCGTAAATGCGTGGATGGGTGAAATCAACATCTGTTGGATGATATGGACGAGAGCCGCAGGCAATAACAAATTTTTCAGCGGTTAGTGTTTCGACGCTGCCGTCCGGGCAATCCAGCGCCAGCGTATGCTCGTCAACAAAGCGAGCGTTTCCCTGCAATATTTCACAGTGATTACGTTCGTAAAATCCCTGACGCATGCGCGTTTGTTGATTAATCACGTTATCGGCATGGTTAAGGATATCGGCAAAAGAAGAGCGGAGCAGTCGGGAATGGTCGCTGTATAGTGGGTTTTGATTGAATTCTATAATGCGGCTGACGGCGTGACGGAGGGCTTTCGACGGGATGGTGCCCCAGTGGGTGCAACCGCCGCCAACATTTTGATAACGCTCGATCACTGCGACGCGCGCACCTTGCTTAACCAGGCCCATTGCAGCGCCTTCGCCGCCGGGGCCGGAACCTATTACTATGGCATCGTAATCGTAGGAATGAGGCATGGTAGGGCTTACCTGTTCTTATACATAAAAGCAACAGAATGGTAACATTTTATCGCGGGTAAGCCAATTGATCCCCGTCATTTATCTGGCTATATCGTGAGCGGCCTTTGCTTTGTCTGTTTCTTACTTTTGCCCTGAACGTTTTATTGGATTTTTATCGACGATACTCTCCGTTTAAGCGGCAGGTTTCCGTTGTACGTAAAAGAACCGGCCAAAGAATTGCAGTAAATATGTTTTATTGCGTTACCGTTCATTCACAACACTGGAGCAATCCAGTATGTTCATTCTCTGGTATAGTGCCAGCAGTACTTTTGGCAAGGATTCAGACATCGTGATGGGCGTAAGAGCGCAACAAAAAGAAAAAACCCGCCGTTCGCTGGTGGAAGCCGCATTTAGCCAATTAAGTGCTGAACGCAGCTTCGCCAGCCTGAGTTTGCGTGAAGTGGCGCGTGAAGCGGGCATTGCTCCCACCTCTTTTTATCGGCATTTCCGCGACGTAGACGAACTGGGTCTGACCATGGTTGATGAGAGCGGTTTAATGCTACGCCAACTCATGCGTCAGGCGCGTCAGCGTATCGCCAAAGGCGGGAGTGTGATCCGCACCTCGGTCTCCACATTTATGGAGTTCATCGGTAATAATCCTAACGCCTTCCGGTTATTATTGCGGGAACGCTCCGGTACCTCCGCTGCGTTTCGTGCCGCCGTTGCGCGTGAAATTCAGCACTTCATTGCGGAACTTGCGGACTATCTGGAACTCGAAAACCATATGCCGCGTGCGTTTACTGAAGCGCAAGCCGAAGCCATGGTGACAATTGTCTTCAGCGCGGGGGCCGAGGCGTTGGATGTCGGCGTCGAACAACGTCGGCAATTAGAAGAGCGACTGGTACTGCAACTGCGAATGATTTCGAAAGGGGCTTATTACTGGTATCGCCGTGAACAAGAGAAAACCGCAATTATTCCGGGAAATGTGAAGGACGAGTAATGAAACAAGCAAATCAAGATAGAGGTACGCTGCTGCTGGCGTTGGTTGCTGGCTTATCGATTAATGGTACTTTCGCAGCGCTGTTTAGCTCCATTGTGCCATTTTCTGTATTCCCGATTATTTCCCTGGTGTTGACGGTTTACTGCCTGCATCAACGTTATCTTAATCGCACCATGCCGGTAGGCTTGCCGGGTCTGGCAGCTGCCTGTTTTATTCTCGGCGTACTGCTGTACAGCACGGTAGTTCGTGCGGAATATCCGGATATCGGCTCTAACTTCTTCCCGGCAGTACTCTCCGTCATTATGGTGTTCTGGATTGGCGCGAAGATGCGTAACCGTAAGCAGGAAGTTGCTGAGTAATCGGTATCATGCCGGATGCTGGCGCATCCGGCATGGGTTTTACTTCGCGGTCAGTAATACGCCGCACTCCATATGGTGCGTGTAGGGGAACTGATCAAACAGAGCCAGACGTTCGACCTTGTGCGTCTGACTTAATGTTTCCAGATTCTTGCATAACGTTTCCGGATTGCAGGAGATATACAGAATACGTGGATACGCCTGCACCATTTTCTCGGTTTCACCGTCCAGACCGCTGCGTGGTGGGTCGACAAAAATGGTTTCGCACTGATAACTCTTTAAATCGATCCCTTGCAGGCGGTTAAACTCGCGTACGCCATTCATCGCCTGAGTAAATTCTTCTGCCGCCATACGAATAATTTGTACGTTATCAATATGGTTAGCGGCAATGTTGTATTGCGCGGCAGCGACCGACGGCTTAGCGATTTCGGTGGCTAATACCCGATCAAAATTGCGCGCCAGTGCTAATGAAAAGTTACCGTTGCCGCAGTACAGCTCCAGTAAATCGCCTTTTGAGCCTTTGGTTACGTCCAGCGCCCATTCCAGCATCTGAATATTCATCGCCGCGTTCGGCTGGGTAAAGCTGTTTTCTACCTGACGGTAGATCATCTCTTTCCCTGCGACTGGCAGACGTTCATCGATGTAATCTTGATCCAGCTCGATTTTGGTTTTCGTTGCCCGACCAATCAGATGCACATTCAGATTCTGCGCTCGCAGTGCATCGCGCAGGGCTTCCGCTTCCTGACGCCACTCATCATCCAGCTTCTTATGGTACAGCAGGGAAACCACCGCCTGATTACTCAGCGTGGTGAGGTAATCAATCTGGAACAACTTGTGGCGCAGAACGGGATTATTACGCACACCCGCAATCATCGCCGTCATCAACTGGTTGATAAGTTCACTGGCGGCGGGGAAGCTATCCACGCGGATGCGGCTTTTGGTTTGTTGATCGAAAATGATGTGATACAGGTCATCGCCATCGTGCCAGATGCGGAACTCCGCACGCATCCGGTAATGACTGACCGGCGAGCGAAACACTTCCGGAACCAGGTTAGAAAACGGTGCCATCATACTTTGCAAACGTACCACTTTTTCGGCTAACTGCGCTTCATACTGTTCTGTTGGAAGGTGTTCGGGGGTCATGATGTATCCTGAAAAATTAAAGTACGCGGCGATTGTAGGGATTGCTCATCAGATGTCCAGATCTTGATGAATTCCTATTTGTGAGCTACGTCTGGACAGTAACTTGTTACAACCTGTAGCATCCACTTGCCGGTCCTGTGAGTTAATAGGGAATCCAGTGCGAATCTGGAGCTGACGCGCAGCGGTAAGGAAAGGTGCGATGATTGCGTTATGCGGACACTGCCATCCGGTGGGAAGTCATCATCTCTTAGTATCTTAGATACCCCTCCAAGCCCGAAGACCTGCCGGCTAACGTCGCATCTGGTTCTCATCATCGCGTAATATTGATGAAACCTGCGGCATCCTTCTTCTATTGTGGATGCTTTACAATGATTAAAAAAGCTTCGCTGCTGACGGCGTGTTCTGTCACAGCCTTTTCTGCTTGGGCACAGGATACCAGCCCGGATACTCTCGTCGTTACTGCTAACCGTTTTGAACAGCCGCGCAGCACTGTGCTTGCACCAACCACCGTTGTGACCCGTCAGGATATCGACCGCTGGCAGTCGACCTCGGTCAATGATGTGCTGCGCCGTCTTCCGGGCGTCGATATCACCCAAAACGGCGGTTCAGGTCAGCTCTCATCTATTTTTATTCGCGGTACAAATGCCAGTCATGTGTTGGTGTTAATTGATGGCGTACGCCTGAATCTGGCAGGGGTGAGTGGTTCTGCCGACCTTAGCCAGTTCCCTATTGCGCTTGTCCAGCGTGTTGAATATATCCGTGGGCCGCGCTCCGCCGTTTATGGTTCCGATGCGATAGGTGGGGTGGTGAATATCATCACGACGCGCGATGAACCCGGAACGGAAATTTCAGCAGGGTGGGGAAGCAATAGTTATCAGAACTATGATGTCTCCACGCAGCAACAACTGGGGGATAAGACACGGGTAACGCTGTTGGGCGATTATGCCCATACTCATGGTTATGATGTTGTTGCCTATGGTAATACCGGAACGCAAGCGCAGACAGATAACGATGGTTTTTTAAGTAAAACGCTTTATGGCGCTCTGGAGCATAACTTTACTGATGCCTGGAGCGGCTTTGTGCGCGGCTATGGCTATGATAACCGTACCAATTATGACGCGTATTATTCTCCCGGCTCACCGTTGCTCGATACCCGTAAACTCTATAGCCAAAGTTGGGACGCCGGGCTGCGCTATAACGGCGAAATGATTAAATCACAACTCATTACCAGCTATAGCCATAGCAAAGATTACAACTACGATCCCCATTATGGTCGTTATGATTCGTCCGCGACGCTGGATGAGATGAAGCAGTACACCGTCCAGTGGGCAAATAACGTTACCGTTGGCCACGGTAATATTGGTGCGGGCGTTGACTGGCAGAAACAGACTACGACGCCGGGTACTGGTTATGTTGAAGATGGGTATGATCAACGTAACACTGGTATCTATCTGACCGGATTGCAACAAGTCGGCGATTTTACGTTTGAAGGCGCAGCCCGCAGCGACGATAACTCACAGTTTGGTCGTCATGGAACCTGGCAAACGAGTGCCGGTTGGGAATTCATCGAAGGCTATCGTTTTATCGCTTCTTATGGCACGTCGTACAAGGCACCTAATCTTGGGCAACTGTATGGTTTCTACGGAAATCCGAATCTGAATCCTGAGAAAAGCAAACAGTGGGAAGGCGCGTTTGAAGGCTTAACCGCTGGGGTGAACTGGCGTATTTCCGGATATCGTAACGATGTCAGTGATTTGATCGATTATGATGATCACACCCTGAAATATTACAACGAAGGGAAAGCGCGGATTAAGGGGGTCGAGGCGACCGCCAATTTTGATACCGGACCACTGACGCATACTGTGAGTTATGATTATGTCGATGCGCGCAATGCAATTACCGACACGCCGTTGTTACGCCGTGCTAAACAGCAGGTGAAATACCAGCTCGACTGGCAGTTGTATGACTTCGACTGGGGTATTACTTATCAGTATTTAGGCACTCGCTATGATAAGGATTACTCATCTTATCCTTATCAAACCGTTAAAATGGGCGGTGTGAGCTTGTGGGATCTTGCGGTTGCGTATCCGGTCACCTCTCACCTGACAGTTCGTGGTAAAATAGCCAACCTGTTCGACAAAGATTATGAGACAGTCTATGGCTACCAAACTGCAGGACGGGAATACACCTTGTCTGGCAGCTACACCTTCTGAACCACGTCCCACCGTGCTGGTGTTTGACTCCGGCGTCGGTGGGTTGTCGGTCTATGACGAGATCCGGCATCTCTTACCGGATCTCCATTACATTTATGCTTTCGATAACGTCGCTTTCCCGTATGGCGAAAAAAGCGAAGCGTTTATTGTTGAGCGAGTGGTGGCAATTGTCACCGCAGTGCAAAAACGTTATCCCCTTGCGCTGGCTGTGGTCGCTTGCAACACTGCCAGTACCGTTTCACTTCCTGCATTACGCGAAAAGTTCGACTTCCCGGTTGTTGGTGTCGTGCCGGCGATTAAACCTGCTGCACGTCTGACGGCAAATGGCATTGTTGGATTACTGGCAACCCGCGGAACAGTTAAACGTTCTTATACTCATGAGCTGATCGCGCGATTCGCTAATGAATGCCAGATAGAAATGCTGGGCTCGGCAGAGATGGTTGAGTTGGCTGAAGCGAAGCTGCATGGCGAAGATGTTTCTCTGGATGCGCTAAAACGTATCCTACGCCCGTGGTTAAGAATGAAAGAACCGCCAGATACCGTTGTATTGGGGTGTACCCATTTCCCTCTACTACAAGAAGAACTGTTACAGGTGCTGCCAGAGGGAACCCGGCTGGTGGATTCTGGCGCAGCGATTGCTCGCCGAACGGCCTGGTTGCTAGAGCATGAAGCCCCGGATGCAAAATCTGCCGATGCGAATATTGCCTTTTGTATGGCAATGACGCCAGAAGCTGAACAATTATTGCCCGTTTTACAGCGTTACGGCTTCAAAACGCTCGAAAAACTGGCAGTTTTAGACTGATTTGGTTGAATGTTGCGCGGTCAGAAAATTATTTTAAATTTCCTCTTGTCAGGCCGGAATAACTCCCTATAATGCGCCACCACTGACACGGAACAACGGCAAACACGCCGCCGGGTCAGCGGGGTTCTCCTGAGAATTCCGGCAGAGAAAGCAAAAATAAATGCTTGACTCTGTAGCGGGAAAGCGTATTATGCACACCCCGCGCCGCTGAGAAAAAGCGAAGCGGCACTGCTCTTTAACAATTTATCAGACAATCTGTGTGGGCACTCGAAGATACGGATTCTTAACGTCGCAAGACGAAAAATGAATACCAAGTCTCAAGAGTGAACACGTAATTCATTACGAAGTTTAATTCTTTGAGCATCAAACTTTTAAATTGAAGAGTTTGATCATGGCTCAGATTGAACGCTGGCGGCAGGCCTAACACATGCAAGTCGAACGGTAACAGGAAACAGCTTGCTGTTTCGCTGACGAGTGGCGGACGGGTGAGTAATGTCTGGGAAACTGCCTGATGGAGGGGGATAACTACTGGAAACGGTAGCTAATACCGCATAACGTCGCAAGACCAAAGAGGGGGACCTTCGGGCCTCTTGCCATCGGATGTGCCCAGATGGGATTAGCTAGTAGGTGGGGTAACGGCTCACCTAGGCGACGATCCCTAGCTGGTCTGAGAGGATGACCAGCCACACTGGAACTGAGACACGGTCCAGACTCCTACGGGAGGCAGCAGTGGGGAATATTGCACAATGGGCGCAAGCCTGATGCAGCCATGCCGCGTGTATGAAGAAGGCCTTCGGGTTGTAAAGTACTTTCAGCGGGGAGGAAGGGAGTAAAGTTAATACCTTTGCTCATTGACGTTACCCGCAGAAGAAGCACCGGCTAACTCCGTGCCAGCAGCCGCGGTAATACGGAGGGTGCAAGCGTTAATCGGAATTACTGGGCGTAAAGCGCACGCAGGCGGTTTGTTAAGTCAGATGTGAAATCCCCGGGCTCAACCTGGGAACTGCATCTGATACTGGCAAGCTTGAGTCTCGTAGAGGGGGGTAGAATTCCAGGTGTAGCGGTGAAATGCGTAGAGATCTGGAGGAATACCGGTGGCGAAGGCGGCCCCCTGGACGAAGACTGACGCTCAGGTGCGAAAGCGTGGGGAGCAAACAGGATTAGATACCCTGGTAGTCCACGCCGTAAACGATGTCGACTTGGAGGTTGTGCCCTTGAGGCGTGGCTTCCGGAGCTAACGCGTTAAGTCGACCGCCTGGGGAGTACGGCCGCAAGGTTAAAACTCAAATGAATTGACGGGGGCCCGCACAAGCGGTGGAGCATGTGGTTTAATTCGATGCAACGCGAAGAACCTTACCTGGTCTTGACATCCACAGAACTTTCCAGAGATGGATTGGTGCCTTCGGGAACTGTGAGACAGGTGCTGCATGGCTGTCGTCAGCTCGTGTTGTGAAATGTTGGGTTAAGTCCCGCAACGAGCGCAACCCTTATCCTTTGTTGCCAGCGGTCCGGCCGGGAACTCAAAGGAGACTGCCAGTGATAAACTGGAGGAAGGTGGGGATGACGTCAAGTCATCATGGCCCTTACGACCAGGGCTACACACGTGCTACAATGGCGCATACAAAGAGAAGCGACCTCGCGAGAGTAAGCGGACCTCATAAAGTGCGTCGTAGTCCGGATTGGAGTCTGCAACTCGACTCCATGAAGTCGGAATCGCTAGTAATCGTGGATCAGAATGCCACGGTGAATACGTTCCCGGGCCTTGTACACACCGCCCGTCACACCATGGGAGTGGGTTGCAAAAGAAGTAGGTAGCTTAACCTTCGGGAGGGCGCTTACCACTTTGTGATTCATGACTGGGGTGAAGTCGTAACAAGGTAACCGTAGGGGAACCTGCGGTTGGATCACCTCCTTACCTTAAAGAAGCGTTCTTTGCAGTGCTCACACAGATTGTCTGATAGAAAGTGAAAAGCAAGGCGTCTTGCGAAGCAGACTGATACGTCCCCTTCGTCTAGAGGCCCAGGACACCGCCCTTTCACGGCGGTAACAGGGGTTCGAATCCCCTAGGGGACGCCACTTGCTGGTTTGTGAGTGAAAGTCACCTGCCTTAATATCTCAAAACTCATCTTCGGGTGATGTTTGAGATATTTGCTCTTTAAAAATCTGGATCAAGCTGAAAATTGAAACACTGAATAGTCGAAAGATTATTCGTGAGTCTCTCAAATTTTCGCAACACGATGATGAATCGAAAGAAACATCTTCGGGTTGTGAGGTTAAGCGACTAAGCGTACACGGTGGATGCCCTGGCAGTCAGAGGCGATGAAGGACGTGCTAATCTGCGATAAGCGTCGGTAAGGTGATATGAACCGTTATAACCGGCGATTTCCGAATGGGGAAACCCAGTGTGATTCGTCACACTATCATTAACTGAATCCATAGGTTAATGAGGCGAACCGGGGGAACTGAAACATCTAAGTACCCCGAGGAAAAGAAATCAACCGAGATTCCCCCAGTAGCGGCGAGCGAACGGGGAGCAGCCCAGAGCCTGAATCAGTGTGTGTGTTAGTGGAAGCGTCTGGAAAGGCGCGCGATACAGGGTGACAGCCCCGTACACAAAAATGCACATACTGTGAGCTCGATGAGTAGGGCGGGACACGTGGTATCCTGTCTGAATATGGGGGGACCATCCTCCAAGGCTAAATACTCCTGACTGACCGATAGTGAACCAGTACCGTGAGGGAAAGGCGAAAAGAACCCCGGCGAGGGGAGTGAAAAAGAACCTGAAACCGTGTACGTACAAGCAGTGGGAGCCTCTTTATGGGGTGACTGCGTACCTTTTGTATAATGGGTCAGCGACTTATATTCTGTAGCAAGGTTAACCGAATAGGGGAGCCGAAGGGAAACCGAGTCTTAACTGGGCGTTAAGTTGCAGGGTATAGACCCGAAACCCGGTGATCTAGCCATGGGCAGGTTGAAGGTTGGGTAACACTAACTGGAGGACCGAACCGACTAATGTTGAAAAATTAGCGGATGACTTGTGGCTGGGGGTGAAAGGCCAATCAAACCGGGAGATAGCTGGTTCTCCCCGAAAGCTATTTAGGTAGCGCCTCGTGAATTCATCTCCGGGGGTAGAGCACTGTTTCGGCAAGGGGGTCATCCCGACTTACCAACCCGATGCAAACTGCGAATACCGGAGAATGTTATCACGGGAGACACACGGCGGGTGCTAACGTCCGTCGTGAAGAGGGAAACAACCCAGACCGCCAGCTAAGGTCCCAAAGTCATGGTTAAGTGGGAAACGATGTGGGAAGGCCCAGACAGCCAGGATGTTGGCTTAGAAGCAGCCATCATTTAAAGAAAGCGTAATAGCTCACTGGTCGAGTCGGCCTGCGCGGAAGATGTAACGGGGCTAAACCATGCACCGAAGCTGCGGCAGCGACACTATGTGTTGTTGGGTAGGGGAGCGTTCTGTAAGCCTGTGAAGGTGGCCTGTGAGGGTTGCTGGAGGTATCAGAAGTGCGAATGCTGACATAAGTAACGATAAAGCGGGTGAAAAGCCCGCTCGCCGGAAGACCAAGGGTTCCTGTCCAACGTTAATCGGGGCAGGGTGAGTCGACCCCTAAGGCGAGGCCGAAAGGCGTAGTCGATGGGAAACAGGTTAATATTCCTGTACTTGGTGTTACTGCGAAGGGGGGACGGAGAAGGCTATGTTGGCCGGGCGACGGTTGTCCCGGTTTAAGCGTGTAGGCTGATTTTCCAGGCAAATCCGGAAAATCAAGGCTGAGGCGTGATGACGAGGCACTACGGTGCTGAAGCAACAAATGCCCTGCTTCCAGGAAAAGCCTCTAAGCATCAGGTAACATCAAATCGTACCCCAAACCGACACAGGTGGTCAGGTAGAGAATACCAAGGCGCTTGAGAGAACTCGGGTGAAGGAACTAGGCAAAATGGTGCCGTAACTTCGGGAGAAGGCACGCTGATATGTAGGTGAAGCGACTTGCTCGTGGAGCTGAAATCAGTCGAAGATACCAGCTGGCTGCAACTGTTTATTAAAAACACAGCACTGTGCAAACACGAAAGTGGACGTATACGGTGTGACGCCTGCCCGGTGCCGGAAGGTTAATTGATGGGGTTAGCGCAAGCGAAGCTCTTGATCGAAGCCCCGGTAAACGGCGGCCGTAACTATAACGGTCCTAAGGTAGCGAAATTCCTTGTCGGGTAAGTTCCGACCTGCACGAATGGCGTAATGATGGCCAGGCTGTCTCCACCCGAGACTCAGTGAAATTGAACTCGCTGTGAAGATGCAGTGTACCCGCGGCAAGACGGAAAGACCCCGTGAACCTTTACTATAGCTTGACACTGAACATTGAGCCTTGATGTGTAGGATAGGTGGGAGGCTTTGAAGTGTGGACGCCAGTCTGCATGGAGCCGACCTTGAAATACCACCCTTTAATGTTTGATGTTCTAACGTTGGCCCCTGATCGGGGTTGCGGACAGTGTCTGGTGGGTAGTTTGACTGGGGCGGTCTCCTCCTAAAGAGTAACGGAGGAGCACGAAGGTTGGCTAATCCTGGTCGGACATCAGGAGGTTAGTGCAATGGCATAAGCCAGCTTGACTGCGAGCGTGACGGCGCGAGCAGGTGCGAAAGCAGGTCATAGTGATCCGGTGGTTCTGAATGGAAGGGCCATCGCTCAACGGATAAAAGGTACTCCGGGGATAACAGGCTGATACCGCCCAAGAGTTCATATCGACGGCGGTGTTTGGCACCTCGATGTCGGCTCATCACATCCTGGGGCTGAAGTAGGTCCCAAGGGTATGGCTGTTCGCCATTTAAAGTGGTACGCGAGCTGGGTTTAGAACGTCGTGAGACAGTTCGGTCCCTATCTGCCGTGGGCGCTGGAGAACTGAGGGGGGCTGCTCCTAGTACGAGAGGACCGGAGTGGACGCATCACTGGTGTTCGGGTTGTCATGCCAATGGCACTGCCCGGTAGCTAAATGCGGAAGAGATAAGTGCTGAAAGCATCTAAGCACGAAACTTGCCCCGAGATGAGTTCTCCCTGAGACTTTAAGTCTCCTGAAGGAACGTTGAAGACGACGACGTTGATAGGCCGGGTGTGTAAGCGCAGCGATGCGTTGAGCTAACCGGTACTAATGAACCGTGAGGCTTAACCTTACAACGCCGAAGATGTTTTGGCGGATGAGAGAAGATTTTCAGCCTGATACAGATTAAATCAGAACGCAGAAGCGGTCTGATGAAACAGAATTTGCCTGGCGGCCGTAGCGCGGTGGTCCCACCTGACCCCATGCCGAACTCAGAAGTGAAACGCCGTAGCGCCGATGGTAGTGTGGGGTCTCCCCATGCGAGAGTAGGGAACTGCCAGGCATCAAATTAAGCAGAAGGCCCAGTCGGAAGACTGGGCCTTTTTGCGTTTCTACAAACTCTCCCTGTCGTCATTACTACAAGCCATCCCCCCACGGATACGGTAAACTAGCCTCGTTTTTGCATCAGGAAAGCAGCTATGAACCACTCCTTAAAACCCTGGAACACATTTGGCATTGATCATAATGCTCAGCACATTGTATGTGCCGAAGACGAACAACAACTACTCAATGCCTGGCAGCATGCAACCGCAGAAGGGCAACCCGTTCTTATTCTGGGTGAAGGAAGTAATGTACTTTTTCTGGAAGACTATCGCGGCACGGTGATCATCAACCGGATCAAAGGTATCGAAATTCATGATGAACCTGATGCGTGGTATTTATATGTAGGAGCCGGAGAAAACTGGCATCGCCTGGTAAAATACACTTTGCAGGAAGGTATGCCTGGTCTGGAAAATCTGGCATTAATTCCTGGTTGTGTCGGCTCATCACCTATCCAGAATATTGGTGCTTATGGCGTAGAATTACAGCGAGTTTGCGCTTATGTTGATTGTGTTGAACTGGCGACAGGCAAGCAAGTGCGCTTAACTGCCAAAGAGTGCCGTTTTGGCTATCGCGACAGTATTTTTAAACATGAATACCAGGACCGCTTCGCCATTGTAGCCGTAGGTCTGCGTCTGCCAAAAGAGTGGCAACCTGTACTAACGTATGGTGACTTAACTCGTCTGGATCCTACAACAGTAACGCCACAGCAAGTATTTGATGCGGTGTGTCATATGCGCACCACCAAACTTCCTGACCCAAAAGTGAATGGCAATGCCGGTAGTTTCTTCAAAAACCCTGTTGTATCTGCCGAAACGGCTAAAGCATTACTGTCACAATTTCCAACAGCACCAAATTACCCCCAGGCGGATGGTTCAGTAAAACTGGCAGCAGGTTGGCTTATCGAGCAGTGCCAGCTAAAAGGGATGCAAATGGGTGGGGCTGCGGTGCACCGTCAACAGGCGTTAGTTCTCATTAATGAAGACAATGCAAAAAGCGAAGATGTGGTGCAACTGGCACACCATGTAAGACAAAAAGTGGGTGAAAAATTTAATGTCTGGCTTGAGCCTGAAGTCCGCTTTATTGGTGCATCAGGTGAAGTGAGCGCAGTGGAGACAATTTCATGAAGGATAACACCGTGCCACTGAAATTGATCGCCCTATTAGCGAACGGTGAATTTCACTCTGGCGAGCAGTTGGGTGAAACGCTGGGAATGAGCCGGGCGGCTATTAATAAACACATTCAGACACTGCGTGACTGGGGCGTTGATGTATTTACTGTTCCGGGTAAAGGATACAGCTTGCCCGAGCCAATCCAGTTACTTAATGCTGAACAGATATTGAGTCAGCTGGATGACGGCAGTGTAGCCGTGCTGCCAGTTATTGACTCCACGAATCAGTATCTCCTGGACCGCATCGGAGAGCTTAAATCTGGCGATGCCTGTGTTGCAGAATACCAGCAGGCTGGCCGTGGTCGCCGGGGGCGGAAATGGTTTTCGCCTTTTGGCGCAAACTTATATTTGTCGATGTTCTGGCGTCTGGAGCAAGGCCCGGCGGCGGCGATTGGTTTAAGTCTGGTTATCGGTATCGTGATGGCGGAAGTATTACGCAAGCTGGGTGCAGATAAAGTTCGTGTTAAATGGCCTAATGACCTCTATCTGCAGGATCGCAAGCTGGCAGGCATTCTTGTGGAGCTGACTGGCAAAACCGGCGATGCGGCGCAAATAGTCATTGGTGCAGGGATCAACATGGCAATGCGTCGTGTTGAAGAGAGTGTCGTTAATCAAGGGTGGATCACGCTGCAGGAAGCCGGGATCAATCTCGATCGTAATACGTTGGCGGCCATGCTGATACGTGAATTACGCGCGGCGCTGGAACTCTTCGAGCAAGAAGGATTGGCACCTTATCTTTCGCGCTGGGAAAAGTTGGATAATTTTATTAATCGCCCAGTGAAACTTATCATTGGTGATAAAGAAATATTTGGCATTTCACGCGGAATAGACAAACAGGGCGCTTTATTACTTGAGCAGGATGGAATAATAAAACCCTGGATGGGCGGTGAAATATCCCTGCGTAGCGCGGAATAATAAGATAGGGGAGCATTAGCTCCCCTGAAAATTATTTGCGTAGTCTGACCTCTTCTACCGCATGATTAGCACTTTTCGTTAGGATTAAACTGGCGCGCTCGCGAGTAGGTAGAATATTTTGCTTTAAGTTCAGCCAGTTGATCTCTTTCCACAACGTCATGGCAGTATTAATCGCTTCTTCTTTAGTTAATTTCGCGTAGTTATGAAAATAGGAATCCGGGTCTGTAAAAGCCCCTTCGCGGAATTTCAGGAAACGGTTGATATACCACGTCTGAAGTAAGTCTTCCGGTGCATCAACATATATCGAAAAATCGACAAAATCAGAAACAAATACATGATGTGGATCGTGTGGATAATCCATCCCGCTCTGTAAGACATTTAACCCTTCAAGAATTAAAATATCAGGCTGAACAACCGTTTTATCTCCATCCGGGATCACATCATAAATAAGATGCGAGTAAACAGGTGCTGTAACGTTTGGCACGCCGGATTTGAGATCGGAAACAAACTTCACCAGGCGATGCATATCATACGATTCCGGGAAGCCTTTCTTCTTCATCAGACCTCGTTCTTTCAGAACCTGATTAGGGTGAAGGAAGCCATCTGTAGTGATCAGTTCAACACGACGATGTTCCGGCCAACGGCTTAATAGCGCCTGCAATACACGGGCGGTTGTACTTTTCCCCACAGCGACACTACCAGCAATACTGATAATGTAAGGAATGCGTTGCCCGTTAGTACCAAGAAACTGTTCCAGAACTGCCTGACGGCGCAGATTCGAGCTTATATAGAAGTTCAGCAAACGTGACAGAGGTAAATAGATCTCGGCAACTTCTTCTAACGAGAGATCTTCATTAATACCTTTGAGACGGGCGATCTCATCTTCCGATAACGTCATAGGTACGGAATCACGCAGAGCTGCCCACTGGTTGCGGTCAAACTGTAGGTAAGGCGTCATTAACGTTTGCTCTTTTATACTCATAAGCATGTTTCTGGCGGTCATAGCTCTATCGGCAAAGCGATATTTGCCATGGCGCGTCACAGTTCTGTTGAATGGGTTAATGGGCAGGAGGGTAACACCAGATGGGGAGGAATAATAAGAAAAAATCTCTCCCAGGAAGCTATCGTTGAAAAGCAATGTGACAGATATTCCATCTGATAAAAAGAATTATGGTTTAGCAGGAGCGCATTGTTGAGCACAATGATGTTGAAAAAGTGTGCTAATCTGCCCTCCATTCGGCTGTTTCTTCATCGTGTCGCATAAAATGTGACCAATAAAACAAATTATGCAATTTTTTAGTTGCATGAACTCGCATGTCTCCATAGAATGCGCGCTACTTGATGCCGACTTAGCTCAGTAGGTAGAGCAACTGACTTGTAATCAGTAGGTCACCAGTTCGATTCCGGTAGTCGGCACCATCAAGTCCGGTGGGGTTCCCGAGCGGCCAAAGGGAGCAGACTGTAAATCTGCCGTCACAGACTTCGAAGGTTCGAATCCTTCCCCCACCACCAATTTCGGCCACGCGATGGCGTAGCCCGAGACGATAAGTTCGCTTACCGGCTCGAATAAAGAGAGCTTCTCTCGATATTCAGTGCAGAATGAAAATCAGGTAGCCGAGTTCCAGGATGCGGGCATCGTATAATGGCTATTACCTCAGCCTTCCAAGCTGATGATGCGGGTTCGATTCCCGCTGCCCGCTCCAAGATGTGCTGATATAGCTCAGTTGGTAGAGCGCACCCTTGGTAAGGGTGAGGTCGGCAGTTCGAATCTGCCTATCAGCACCACTTCTTTTCTCCTCCCTGTTTTTTCCTTCTGTTTATTGCATTCAACAAGTCGGGCATGTTGCCTGGTTGATGTGGTGATATCACCGATTTATCCGTGTCTTAGAGGGACAATCGATGTCTAAAGAAAAGTTTGAACGTACAAAACCGCACGTTAACGTCGGTACTATCGGCCACGTTGACCATGGTAAAACAACGCTGACCGCTGCAATCACTACCGTACTGGCTAAAACCTACGGCGGTGCTGCTCGCGCATTCGACCAGATCGATAACGCGCCGGAAGAAAAAGCTCGTGGTATCACCATCAACACTTCTCACGTTGAATACGACACCCCGACCCGTCACTACGCACACGTAGACTGCCCGGGGCACGCCGACTATGTTAAAAACATGATCACCGGTGCTGCTCAGATGGACGGCGCGATCCTGGTAGTTGCTGCGACTGACGGCCCGATGCCGCAGACTCGTGAGCACATCCTGCTGGGTCGTCAGGTAGGCGTTCCGTACATCATCGTGTTCCTGAACAAATGCGACATGGTTGATGACGAAGAGCTGCTGGAACTGGTTGAAATGGAAGTTCGTGAACTTCTGTCTCAGTACGACTTCCCGGGCGACGACACTCCGATCGTTCGTGGTTCTGCTCTGAAAGCGCTGGAAGGCGACGCAGAGTGGGAAGCGAAAATCCTGGAACTGGCTGGCTTCCTGGATTCTTACATTCCGGAACCAGAGCGTGCGATTGACAAGCCGTTCCTGCTGCCGATCGAAGACGTATTCTCCATCTCCGGTCGTGGTACCGTTGTTACCGGTCGTGTAGAACGCGGTATCATCAAAGTTGGTGAAGAAGTTGAAATCGTTGGTATCAAAGAGACTCAGAAGTCTACCTGTACTGGCGTTGAAATGTTCCGCAAACTGCTGGACGAAGGCCGTGCTGGTGAGAACGTAGGTGTTCTGCTGCGTGGTATCAAACGTGAAGAAATCGAACGTGGTCAGGTACTGGCTAAGCCGGGCACCATCAAGCCGCACACCAAGTTCGAATCTGAAGTGTACATTCTGTCCAAAGATGAAGGCGGTCGTCATACTCCGTTCTTCAAAGGCTACCGTCCGCAGTTCTACTTCCGTACTACTGACGTGACTGGCACCATCGAACTGCCGGAAGGCGTAGAGATGGTAATGCCGGGCGACAACATCAAAATGGTTGTTACCCTGATCCACCCGATCGCGATGGACGACGGTCTGCGTTTCGCAATCCGTGAAGGCGGCCGTACCGTTGGCGCGGGCGTTGTAGCAAAAGTTCTGAGCTAATTGCCGATAACATTTGACGCAATGCGCACTAAAAGGGCATCATTTGATGCCCTTTTTGCACGCTTTCGTACCAGAACCTGGCTCATCAGTGATTTTCTTTGTCATAATCATTGCTGAGACAGGCTCTGTTGAGGGCGTATAATCCGAAAAGCTAATACGCGTTTCGATTTGGTTTGCCTCGCGATCGCGGGGTGAAAATGTTTGTAGAAAACTTCTGACAGGTTGGTTTATGAGTGCGAATACCGAAGCTCAAGGAAGCGGGCGCGGCCTGGAAGCGATGAAGTGGGTCGTTGTGGTGGCATTGCTCCTGGTGGCGATTGTCGGCAACTATCTTTATCGCGACATTATGCTGCCGCTGCGTGCGCTGGCCGTAGTAATTCTGATTGCTGCAGCGGGTGGTGTCGCGCTGTTAACGACAAAAGGTAAAGCTACCGTTGCTTTTGCCCGTGAAGCGCGTACCGAAGTCCGTAAGGTCATTTGGCCGACTCGCCAGGAAACATTGCACACCACGCTGATTGTGGCTGCGGTTACCGCAGTAATGTCACTGATCCTGTGGGGACTGGATGGTATTCTGGTTCGCCTGGTATCCTTTATCACTGGCCTGAGGTTCTGAGATGTCTGAAGCTCCTAAAAAGCGCTGGTACGTCGTTCAGGCGTTTTCCGGTTTTGAAGGCCGCGTAGCAACGTCGCTGCGTGAGCATATCAAATTACACAACATGGAAGATTTGTTTGGTGAAGTCATGGTACCAACCGAAGAAGTGGTTGAAATCCGTGGCGGTCAGCGTCGCAAAAGCGAACGTAAATTCTTCCCTGGCTACGTCCTCGTTCAGATGGTGATGAACGACGCGAGCTGGCACCTGGTGCGCAGCGTACCGCGTGTGATGGGCTTCATCGGCGGTACTTCCGATCGTCCTGCGCCAATCAGCGATAAAGAAGTCGATGCGATTATGAACCGCCTGCAGCAGGTTGGTGATAAGCCGCGTCCGAAAACGCTGTTTGAACCGGGTGAAATGGTCCGTGTTAATGATGGTCCGTTCGCTGACTTCAACGGTGTTGTTGAAGAAGTGGATTACGAGAAATCTCGTCTGAAAGTGTCTGTTTCTATCTTCGGTCGTGCGACCCCGGTAGAACTGGACTTCAGCCAGGTTGAAAAAGCCTAACCCAGCGATCAAAAAAGCGGCGATTTAATCGTTGCACAAGGCGCGAGATTGGAATACAATTTCGCGCCTTTTGTTTTTATGGGCCTTGCCCGTAAAACGATTTTTTATATCACGGGGAGCCTCTCAGAGGCGTTATTACCCAACTTGAGGAATTTATAATGGCTAAGAAAGTACAAGCCTATGTCAAGCTGCAGGTTGCAGCTGGTATGGCTAACCCGAGTCCGCCAGTAGGTCCGGCTCTGGGTCAGCAGGGCGTAAACATCATGGAATTCTGCAAAGCGTTCAACGCAAAAACTGATTCCATCGAAAAAGGTCTGCCGATTCCGGTAGTAATCACCGTTTACGCTGACCGTTCTTTCACTTTCGTTACCAAGACTCCGCCAGCAGCAGTTCTGCTGAAAAAAGCGGCTGGTATCAAGTCTGGTTCCGGTAAGCCGAACAAAGACAAAGTGGGTAAAATTTCCCGCGCTCAGCTGCAGGAAATCGCGCAGACCAAAGCTGCCGACATGACTGGTGCCGACATTGAAGCGATGACTCGCTCCATCGAAGGTACTGCACGTTCCATGGGCCTGGTAGTGGAGGACTAAGAAATGGCTAAACTGACCAAGCGCATGCGTGTTATCCGCGAGAAAGTTGATGCAACCAAACAGTACGACATCAACGAAGCTATCGCTCTGCTGAAAGAGCTGGCGACTGCTAAATTCGTAGAAAGCGTGGACGTAGCTGTTAACCTCGGCATTGACGCTCGTAAATCTGACCAGAACGTACGTGGTGCAACTGTACTGCCGCACGGTACTGGCCGTTCCGTTCGCGTAGCCGTATTTACTCAGGGTGCAAATGCTGAAGCTGCTAAAGCTGCAGGTGCTGAACTGGTAGGTATGGAAGATCTGGCTGAACAGATCAAGAAAGGCGAAATGAACTTTGACGTTGTTATTGCTTCTCCGGATGCAATGCGCGTTGTTGGCCAGCTGGGCCAGGTTCTGGGTCCGCGCGGCCTGATGCCAAACCCGAAAGTGGGTACTGTAACGCCGAACGTTGCTGAAGCGGTTAAAAACGCTAAAGCTGGCCAGGTTCGTTACCGTAACGACAAAAACGGCATCATCCACACTACCATCGGTAAAGTGGACTTTGACGCTGACAAACTGAAAGAAAACCTGGAAGCTCTGCTGGTTGCGCTGAAAAAAGCAAAACCGACTCAGGCGAAAGGCGTGTACATCAAGAAAGTTAGCATCTCCACCACCATGGGTGCAGGTGTTGCAGTTGACCAGGCTGGCCTGAGCGCTTCTGTAAACTAATGCCTTTACGTGGGCGGTGATTTTGTCTACAATCTTACCCCCACGTATAATGCTTAATGCAGACGTATGTCCGAGATATTCGGGTTGTGGCAAGGCGGCAACTGAGTGAGTCGCCAGGAGCATAGCTAACTATGTGACTGGTGCGAACGAAGGAAGCCAACGCCGCCACAAGCTGAATAGCGACGGATAGAAAAGATTTGTTCGTTGGAGCCTGGCCTATCCAGGCCTCCGTCGAAGACCGCAGGAGTTTCGCAAGAAACTTAATCCCCTGCGTAGACGGTGACAGAACGCTAAGATTATTCTTTTATATTCTGGCTTGTTTCTGCTCACCGTAATTAAGACGCTCTCTCCGTTTGGAGGAGTGAAGTGAGTTCCAGAGATTTTCTCTGGCAAACATCCAGGAGCAAAGCTAATGGCTTTAAATCTTCAAGACAAACAAGCGATTGTTGCTGAAGTCAGCGAAGTAGCCAAAGGCGCGCTGTCTGCAGTAGTTGCGGATTCCCGTGGCGTAACTGTAGATAAAATGACTGAACTGCGTAAAGCAGGTCGCGAAGCTGGCGTATACATGCGTGTTGTTCGTAACACCCTGCTGCGCCGTGCTGTTGAAGGTACTCCGTTCGAGTGCCTGAAAGACGCGTTTGTTGGTCCGACCCTGATTGCATACTCTATGGAACACCCGGGCGCTGCTGCTCGTCTGTTCAAAGAGTTCGCGAAAGCGAATGCAAAATTTGAGGTCAAAGCCGCTGCCTTTGAAGGTGAGCTGATCCCGGCGTCTCAGATCGACCGCCTGGCAACTCTGCCGACCTACGAAGAAGCAATTGCACGCCTGATGGCAACCATGAAAGAAGCTTCGGCTGGCAAACTGGTTCGTACTCTGGCTGCTGTACGCGATGCGAAAGAAGCTGCTTAATCGCAGTTATCTTTTTAACGCATTCGCTTACGTATAAACTTATTCTGATATTCAGGAACAATTTAAATGTCTATCACTAAAGATCAAATCATTGAAGCAGTTGCAGCTATGTCTGTAATGGACGTTGTAGAACTGATCTCTGCAATGGAAGAAAAATTCGGTGTTTCCGCTGCTGCTGCTGTAGCTGTAGCTGCTGGCCCGGTTGAAGCTGCTGAAGAAAAAACTGAATTCGACGTAATTCTGAAAGCTGCTGGCGCTAACAAAGTTGCTGTTATCAAAGCAGTACGTGGCGCAACTGGCCTGGGTCTGAAAGAAGCTAAAGACCTGGTAGAATCTGCACCGGCTGCTCTGAAAGAAGGCGTGAGCAAAGACGACGCAGAAGCACTGAAAAAAGCTCTGGAAGAAGCTGGCGCTGAAGTTGAAGTTAAATAAGCCAACCCTTCCGGTTGCAGCCTGAGAAACCAGGCTGATGGCTGGTGACTTTTTAGTCACCAGCCTTTTTGCGCTGTAAGGCGCCAGTAGCGTTTCACACTGTTTGACTACTGCTGTGCCTTTCAATGCTTGTTTCTATCGACGACTTAATATACTGCGACAGGACGTCCGTTCTGTGTAAATCGCAATGAAATGGTTTAAGCGTGATAGCAACAGGCATTGCGGAAAGTGTTCCATTTTCCGGTCAACAAAATAGTGTTGCACAAACTGTCCGCTCAATGGACAGATGGGTCGACTTGTCAGCGAGCTGAGGAACCCTATGGTTTACTCCTATACCGAGAAAAAACGTATTCGTAAGGATTTTGGTAAACGTCCACAAGTTCTGGATGTACCTTATCTCCTTTCTATCCAGCTTGACTCGTTTCAGAAATTTATCGAGCAAGATCCTGAAGGGCAGTATGGTCTGGAAGCTGCTTTCCGTTCCGTATTCCCGATTCAGAGCTACAGCGGTAATTCCGAGCTGCAATACGTCAGCTACCGCCTTGGCGAACCGGTGTTTGACGTCCAGGAATGTCAAATCCGTGGCGTGACCTATTCCGCACCGCTGCGCGTTAAACTGCGTCTGGTGATCTATGAGCGCGAAGCGCCGGAAGGCACCGTAAAAGACATTAAAGAACAAGAAGTCTACATGGGCGAAATTCCGCTCATGACAGACAACGGTACCTTTGTTATCAACGGTACTGAGCGTGTTATCGTTTCCCAGCTGCACCGTAGTCCGGGCGTCTTCTTTGACTCCGACAAAGGTAAAACCCACTCTTCGGGTAAAGTGCTGTATAACGCGCGCATCATCCCTTACCGTGGTTCCTGGCTGGACTTCGAATTCGATCCGAAGGACAACCTGTTCGTACGTATCGACCGTCGCCGTAAACTGCCTGCGACCATCATTCTGCGCGCCCTGAACTACACCACAGAGCAGATCCTCGACCTGTTCTTTGAAAAAGTTATCTTTGAAATCCGTGATAACAAGCTGCAGATGGAACTGGTGCCGGAACGCCTGCGTGGTGAAACCGCATCTTTTGACATCGAAGCTAACGGTAAAGTGTACGTAGAAAAAGGCCGCCGTATCACTGCGCGCCACATTCGCCAGCTGGAAAAAGACGACGTCAAACTGATCGAAGTCCCGGTTGAGTACATCGCAGGTAAAGTGGTTGCTAAAGACTATATTGATGAGTCTACCGGCGAGCTGATCTGCGCAGCGAACATGGAGCTGAGCCTGGATCTGCTGGCTAAGCTGAGCCAGTCTGGTCACAAGCGTATCGAAACGCTGTTCACCAACGATCTGGATCACGGCCCATATATCTCTGAAACCTTACGTGTCGACCCAACTAACGACCGTCTGAGCGCACTGGTAGAAATCTACCGCATGATGCGCCCTGGCGAGCCGCCGACTCGTGAAGCAGCGGAAAGCCTGTTTGAGAACCTGTTCTTCTCCGAAGACCGCTATGACCTGTCTGCGGTTGGTCGTATGAAGTTCAACCGTTCTCTGCTGCGCGAAGAAATCGAAGGTTCCGGTATCCTGAGCAAAGACGACATCATTGATGTTATGAAAAAGCTCATTGATATCCGTAACGGTAAAGGCGAAGTCGATGATATCGACCACCTCGGCAACCGTCGTATCCGTTCCGTTGGCGAAATGGCGGAAAACCAGTTCCGCGTTGGCCTGGTACGTGTAGAGCGTGCGGTGAAAGAGCGTCTGTCTCTGGGCGATCTGGATACCCTGATGCCTCAGGATATGATCAACGCCAAGCCGATTTCCGCAGCAGTGAAAGAGTTCTTCGGTTCCAGCCAGCTGTCTCAGTTTATGGACCAGAACAACCCGCTGTCTGAGATTACGCACAAACGTCGTATCTCCGCACTCGGCCCAGGCGGTCTGACCCGTGAACGTGCAGGCTTCGAAGTTCGAGACGTACACCCGACTCACTACGGTCGCGTATGTCCAATCGAAACCCCTGAAGGTCCGAACATCGGTCTGATCAACTCTCTGTCCGTGTACGCACAGACTAACGAATACGGCTTCCTTGAGACTCCGTATCGTAAAGTGACCGACGGTGTTGTAACTGACGAAATTCACTACCTGTCTGCTATCGAAGAAGGCAACTACGTTATCGCCCAGGCGAACTCCAACCTGGATGAAGAAGGCCACTTCGTAGAAGACCTGGTAACTTGCCGTAGCAAAGGCGAATCCAGCTTGTTCAGCCGTGACCAGGTTGACTACATGGACGTATCCACCCAGCAGGTGGTATCCGTCGGTGCGTCCCTGATCCCGTTCCTGGAACACGATGACGCCAACCGTGCATTGATGGGTGCGAACATGCAACGTCAGGCCGTTCCGACTCTGCGTGCTGATAAGCCGCTGGTTGGTACGGGTATGGAACGTGCTGTTGCTGTTGACTCCGGTGTAACTGCGGTTGCTAAACGTGGTGGTGTCGTTCAGTACGTGGATGCTTCCCGTATCGTTATCAAAGTTAACGAAGATGAGATGTATCCGGGTGAAGCAGGTATCGACATCTACAACCTGACCAAGTACACCCGTTCTAACCAGAACACCTGTATCAACCAGATGCCGTGTGTGTCTCTGGGTGAACCGGTAGAACGTGGCGACGTGCTGGCAGATGGTCCGTCCACCGACCTCGGTGAACTGGCGCTGGGTCAGAACATGCGCGTAGCGTTCATGCCGTGGAATGGTTACAACTTCGAAGACTCCATCCTCGTATCCGAGCGTGTTGTTCAGGAAGACCGTTTCACCACCATCCACATTCAGGAACTGGCGTGTGTGTCCCGTGACACCAAGCTGGGGCCGGAAGAGATCACCGCTGACATCCCGAACGTGGGTGAAGCTGCGCTCTCCAAACTGGATGAATCCGGTATCGTTTACATTGGTGCGGAAGTGACCGGTGGCGACATTCTGGTTGGTAAGGTAACGCCGAAAGGTGAAACTCAGCTGACCCCAGAAGAAAAATTGCTGCGTGCGATCTTCGGTGAGAAAGCGTCTGACGTTAAAGACTCTTCTCTGCGCGTACCAAACGGTGTATCCGGTACGGTTATCGACGTTCAGGTCTTTACTCGCGATGGCGTAGAAAAAGACAAACGTGCGCTGGAAATCGAAGAAATGCAGCTCAAACAGGCGAAGAAAGACCTGTCTGAAGAACTGCAGATCCTCGAAGCGGGTCTGTTCAGCCGTATCCGTGCTGTGCTGGTAGCCGGTGGCGTTGAAGCTGAGAAGCTCGACAAACTGCCGCGCGATCGCTGGCTGGAGCTGGGCCTGACCGACGAAGAGAAACAAAATCAGCTGGAACAGCTGGCTGAGCAGTATGACGAACTGAAACACGAGTTCGAGAAGAAACTCGAAGCGAAACGCCGCAAAATCACCCAGGGCGACGATCTGGCACCGGGCGTGCTGAAGATTGTTAAGGTATATCTGGCGGTTAAACGCCGTATCCAGCCTGGTGACAAGATGGCAGGTCGTCACGGTAACAAGGGTGTAATTTCTAAGATCAACCCGATCGAAGATATGCCTTACGATGAAAACGGTACGCCGGTAGACATCGTACTGAACCCGCTGGGCGTACCGTCTCGTATGAACATCGGTCAGATCCTCGAAACCCACCTGGGTATGGCTGCGAAAGGTATCGGCGACAAGATCAACGCCATGCTGAAACAGCAGCAAGAAGTCGCGAAACTGCGCGAATTCATCCAGCGTGCTTACGATCTGGGCGCTGACGTTCGTCAGAAAGTTGACCTGAGTACCTTCAGCGATGAAGAAGTTATGCGTCTGGCTGAAAACCTGCGCAAAGGTATGCCAATCGCAACGCCGGTGTTCGACGGTGCGAAAGAAGCAGAAATTAAAGAGCTGCTGAAACTTGGCGACCTGCCGACTTCTGGTCAGATCCGCCTGTACGACGGACGCACTGGTGAACAGTTCGAACGTCCGGTAACCGTTGGTTACATGTACATGCTGAAACTGAACCACCTGGTCGACGACAAGATGCACGCGCGTTCCACCGGTTCTTACAGCCTGGTTACTCAGCAGCCGCTGGGTGGTAAGGCACAGTTCGGTGGTCAGCGTTTCGGGGAGATGGAAGTGTGGGCGCTGGAAGCATACGGCGCAGCATACACCCTGCAGGAAATGCTCACCGTTAAGTCTGATGACGTGAACGGTCGTACCAAGATGTATAAAAACATCGTGGACGGCAACCATCAGATGGAGCCGGGCATGCCAGAATCCTTCAACGTATTGTTGAAAGAGATTCGTTCGCTGGGTATCAACATCGAACTGGAAGACGAGTAATTCTCGCTCAAACAGGTCACTGCTGTCGGGGTAAAACCCGGCAGCGGATTGTGCTAACTCCGACGGGAGCAAATCCGTGAAAGATTTATTAAAGTTTCTGAAAGCGCAGACTAAAACCGAAGAGTTTGATGCGATCAAAATTGCTCTGGCTTCGCCAGACATGATCCGTTCATGGTCTTTCGGTGAAGTTAAAAAGCCGGAAACCATCAACTACCGTACGTTCAAACCAGAACGTGACGGCCTTTTCTGCGCCCGTATCTTTGGGCCGGTAAAAGATTACGAGTGCCTGTGCGGTAAGTACAAGCGCCTGAAACACCGTGGCGTCATCTGTGAGAAGTGTGGCGTTGAAGTGACCCAGACTAAAGTACGCCGTGAGCGTATGGGCCACATCGAACTGGCTTCCCCGACTGCGCACATCTGGTTCCTGAAATCGCTGCCGTCCCGTATCGGCCTGCTGCTCGATATGCCGCTGCGCGATATCGAACGCGTACTGTACTTCGAATCCTATGTGGTTATTGAAGGCGGTATGACCAACCTGGAACGCCAGCAGATCCTGACTGAAGAGCAGTATCTGGACGCGCTGGAAGAGTTCGGTGACGAATTCGACGCGAAAATGGGTGCGGAAGCAATCCAGGCCCTGCTGAAGAGCATGGATCTGGAGCAAGAGTGCGAACAGCTGCGTGAAGAGCTGAACGAAACCAACTCCGAAACCAAGCGTAAAAAGCTGACCAAGCGTATCAAACTGCTGGAAGCGTTCGTTCAGTCTGGTAACAAACCAGAGTGGATGATCCTGACCGTTCTGCCGGTACTGCCGCCAGATCTGCGTCCGCTGGTTCCGCTGGATGGTGGTCGTTTCGCGACTTCTGACCTGAACGATCTGTATCGTCGCGTCATTAACCGTAACAACCGTCTGAAACGTCTGCTGGATCTGGCTGCGCCGGACATCATCGTACGTAACGAAAAACGTATGCTGCAGGAAGCGGTAGACGCCCTGCTGGATAACGGTCGTCGCGGTCGTGCGATCACCGGTTCTAACAAGCGTCCTCTGAAATCTTTGGCCGACATGATCAAAGGTAAACAGGGTCGTTTCCGTCAGAACCTGCTCGGTAAGCGTGTTGACTACTCCGGTCGTTCTGTAATCACCGTAGGTCCATACCTGCGTCTGCATCAGTGCGGTCTGCCGAAGAAAATGGCGCTGGAGCTGTTCAAACCGTTCATCTACGGCAAGCTGGAACTGCGTGGTCTTGCTACCACCATTAAAGCTGCGAAGAAAATGGTTGAGCGCGAAGAAGCTGTCGTTTGGGATATCCTGGACGAAGTTATCCGCGAACACCCGGTACTGCTGAACCGTGCACCGACTCTGCACCGTCTGGGTATCCAGGCATTTGAACCGGTACTGATCGAAGGTAAAGCTATCCAGCTGCACCCGCTGGTTTGTGCGGCATATAACGCCGACTTCGATGGTGACCAGATGGCTGTTCACGTACCGCTGACGCTGGAAGCCCAGCTGGAAGCGCGTGCGCTGATGATGTCTACCAACAACATCCTGTCCCCGGCGAACGGCGAACCAATCATCGTTCCGTCTCAGGACGTTGTACTGGGTCTGTACTATATGACCCGTGACTGTGTTAACGCCAAAGGCGAAGGCATGGTGCTGACTGGCCCGAAAGAAGCAGAACGTCTGTATCGCTCTGGTCTGGCTTCTCTGCATGCGCGCGTTAAAGTGCGTATCACCGAGTATGAAAAAGATGCTAACGGTGAATTAGTAGCGAAAACCAGCCTGAAAGACACGACTGTTGGCCGTGCCATTCTGTGGATGATTGTACCGAAAGGTCTGCCTTACTCCATCGTCAACCAGGCGCTGGGTAAAAAAGCAATCTCCAAAATGCTGAACACCTGCTACCGCATTCTCGGTCTGAAACCGACCGTTATTTTTGCGGACCAGATCATGTACACCGGCTTCGCCTACGCAGCGCGTTCTGGTGCATCTGTTGGTATCGATGACATGGTCATCCCGGAGAAGAAACACGAAATCATCTCCGAGGCAGAAGCAGAAGTTGCTGAAATTCAGGAGCAGTTCCAGTCTGGTCTGGTAACTGCGGGCGAACGCTACAACAAAGTTATCGATATCTGGGCTGCGGCGAACGATCGTGTATCCAAAGCGATGATGGATAACCTGCAAACTGAAACCGTTATTAACCGTGACGGTCAGGAAGAGAAGCAGGTTTCCTTCAACAGCATCTACATGATGGCCGACTCCGGTGCGCGTGGTTCTGCGGCACAGATTCGTCAGCTTGCTGGTATGCGTGGTCTGATGGCGAAGCCGGATGGCTCCATCATCGAAACGCCAATCACCGCGAACTTCCGTGAAGGTCTGAACGTACTCCAGTACTTCATCTCCACCCACGGTGCTCGTAAAGGTCTGGCGGATACCGCACTGAAAACTGCGAACTCCGGTTACCTGACTCGTCGTCTGGTTGACGTGGCGCAGGACCTGGTGGTTACCGAAGACGATTGTGGTACCCATGAAGGTATCATGATGACTCCGGTTATCGAAGGTGGTGACGTTAAAGAGCCGCTACGCGATCGCGTACTGGGTCGTGTAACTGCTGAAGACGTTCTGAAGCCGGGTACTGCTGATATCCTCGTTCCGCGCAACACGCTGCTGCACGAACAGTGGTGTGACCTGCTGGAAGAGAACTCTGTCGACGCGGTTAAAGTACGTTCTGTTGTATCTTGTGACACCGACTTTGGTGTATGTGCGCACTGCTACGGTCGTGACCTGGCGCGTGGCCACATCATTAACAAAGGTGAAGCAATCGGTGTTATCGCGGCACAGTCCATCGGTGAACCGGGTACACAGCTGACCATGCGTACGTTCCACATCGGTGGTGCGGCATCACGTGCGGCTGCTGAATCCAGCATCCAGGTGAAAAACAAAGGTAGCATCAAGCTCAGCAACGTGAAGTCGGTTGTGAACTCCAGCGGTAAACTGGTTATCACTTCCCGTAACACCGAACTGAAACTGATCGACGAATTCGGTCGTACCAAAGAAAGCTACAAAGTACCTTACGGTGCGGTACTGGCGAAAGGCGATGGCGAACAGGTTGCTGGCGGCGAAACCGTTGCAAACTGGGACCCGCACACCATGCCGGTTATCACCGAAGTAAGCGGTTTTGTACGCTTTACTGACATGATTGACGGCCAGACCATTACTCGCCAGACCGACGAACTGACCGGTCTGTCTTCGCTGGTAGTTCTGGATTCCGCAGAACGTACCGCAGGTGGTAAAGATCTGCGTCCGGCACTGAAAATCGTTGATGCTCAGGGTAACGACGTTCTGATCCCGGGTACCGATATGCCTGCGCAGTACTTCCTGCCAGGTAAAGCGATTGTTCAGCTGGAAGATGGCGTACAGATCAGCTCTGGTGACACCCTGGCGCGTATTCCGCAGGAATCCGGCGGTACCAAGGACATCACCGGTGGTCTGCCGCGCGTTGCGGACCTGTTCGAAGCACGTCGTCCGAAAGAGCCGGCAATCCTGGCTGAAATCAGCGGTATCGTTTCCTTCGGCAAAGAAACCAAAGGTAAACGTCGTCTGGTTATCACCCCGGTAGACGGTAGCGATCCGTACGAAGAGATGATTCCGAAATGGCGTCAGCTCAACGTGTTCGAAGGTGAACGTGTAGAACGTGGTGACGTAATTTCCGATGGTCCGGAAGCGCCGCACGACATTCTGCGTCTGCGTGGTGTTCATGCTGTTACTCGTTACATCGTTAACGAAGTACAGGACGTATACCGTCTGCAGGGCGTTAAGATTAACGATAAACACATCGAAGTTATCGTTCGTCAGATGCTGCGTAAAGCTACCATCGTTAACGCGGGCAGCTCCGACTTCCTGGAAGGCGAACAGGTTGAATACTCTCGCGTCAAGATCGCAAACCGCGAACTGGAAGCGAACGGTAAAGTGGGTGCAACTTACTCCCGCGATCTGCTGGGTATCACCAAAGCGTCTCTGGCAACCGAGTCCTTCATCTCCGCGGCATCGTTCCAGGAGACCACTCGCGTGCTGACCGAAGCAGCCGTTGCGGGCAAACGCGACGAACTGCGCGGCCTGAAAGAGAACGTTATCGTGGGTCGTCTGATCCCGGCAGGTACCGGTTACGCGTACCACCAGGATCGTATGCGTCGCCGTGCTGCGGGTGAAGCTCCGGCTGCACCGCAGGTGACTGCAGAAGACGCATCTGCCAGCCTGGCAGAACTGCTGAACGCAGGTCTGGGCGGTTCTGATAACGAGTAATCGTTAATCCGCAAATAACGTAAAAACCCGCTTCGGCGGGTTTTTTTATGGGTGTTATTTAGAGGGCAAAGTCTTCATGGGAAATATTAAGAAAGGCAGGGCGAAACGAGGAAGAAGCTTTTCGCCCTGGACAACATTCCTGCTGACGGCACTACCATAAAAAAACACAAAGCTTTCAACAACCTTGCGTTTTTCATCTTCCGTAGCGGCTCGGAATAAATTTACGTTCTTACATTCTGTCTCATGGCCTTTGCGAGGCGCGTCCCAGAAAGCTGTCCCAGTCTTTCCATACCGGCTGCAAACCCTGAGCAGTTAACGCGGCAGCAACCGCTTCCGGTCTGCGACCGTCGTGCGGTGAGAACTGTTCCAGCTCGGGGTGATTGTCGGCATAGCCACCTGGCTGCGTTTTCGAAAAAGCGCTGACGTTATTAATTGCCAGCGGAATCACGCGATCGCGAAACCACGGTGATTCCCGCGTGGAGAGTGACAGTTCAATCTCCGGTGCAAGCAGCCGGAAGGCGCAGATGGTTTGCACTAACTGGCGTTCATCCATAATCGACGCAGGCTCAATGCCGCCAGTACATGGACGCAGGCGTGGGAAGGAGACAGAGTAGCGGCTTTGCCAGTAATGCTGTTGCAGCCATAGCAAATGTTCTGCAACCATATAGCAGTCAACGCGCCAGCTGTCGGAAAGGCCAATTAGCGCGCCGAGGCCTATCTTATCAATCCCCGCACGCCCCAGCCGATCCGGCGTTTCCAGCCGCCAGAAGAAGTCCTGTTTTTTGCCTTTCAGATGATGGCGGGCATAAGTCGCCTCGTGATATGTCTCCTGATAAACCATCACGCCATCCAGACCAAGTTGCTTTAACTCGGCGTATTCCGCCTCCGCCAGCGGTTGCACTTCCAGCTGTAGTGAAGAGAACTGTTCACGCAGGGCAGGGAGATGACGACGAAAGTAATCCATCCCCACTTTCGCCTGATGTTCACCAGTGACTAATAGCAGATGTTCAAAGCCCATCTCCCG
Organism: Escherichia sp. F1; assembly: GCF_046764225.1. NCBI lineage: Bacteria > Pseudomonadati > Pseudomonadota > Gammaproteobacteria > Enterobacterales > Enterobacteriaceae > Escherichia > Escherichia sp. F1. The sequence continues at coordinate 4,665,495 of NZ_CP177202.1, read as the reverse complement.
TATAGCGGCGCTTTCCCTGGCAATATCCGCTTCATCCAGCGTTTTGCGCTTGATGCGGTTGCTCATGGAAAATCCGCAGTACGTGCAGTCGTTAGCGCAAAGATTGGAAAGATAAAGCGGGACGTAAAGACTGATAACGTTGCCAAATCGTTGACGGGTCAGACGCTGCGCCCGTTGGGCCAGTGGTTCTAGGTATTCACTGGCGGCAGGTGATAGCAATGCCATCATATCGTTGCGGGTGAGTTGCGAGGCATTTAGCGCCCGCTCTACGTCAGCAGCCGTTTTGCCGTTGATACGCAGGCGGATGTCGTCCCAATCCAGTTGTCGCCAGCGATCGCTGAAGGTTTTCATGCCGATGCCTCCAGAAATCCGGTCAGCGGGCTGGTGGCATGAGCAAAATGACTGCGGCTGCCCGGTCCGGACTGACGTGCCAGCAGGCCTGCTTCTACTGCCAGACGAAATGCCTTCGCCATGTTGACGGGATCGTCCGCGACGGCAATCGCCGTATTCACTAACACCGCGTCGGCACCCATTTCCAGCGCCTGCGCGGCATGGCTGGGAACGCCGATGCCAGCATCGACAACCACCGGAACCGTGGCTTGCTGGATAATAATCTCCAGCATGGCACGGGTTTCCAGTCCCTGATTCGAGCCAATCGGCGCGCCGAGCGGCATCACCGCTGCACAGCCGACTTCTTCCAGACGTTTACACAATACCGGATCGGCACCGCAGTAAGGCAGCACGACAAATCCCTGTTGTACCAGTGTTTCGGCGGCTTTCAGGGTTTCGATGGGATCGGGCAGCAGCCAGCGGGCGTCAGGGTGAATTTCTAATTTTAGCCAGTTTGTGCCTAATGCTTCACGAGCCAGATGGGCGGCGAAAATGGCTTCTTCCGCTGTTTTCGCCCCGGAAGTATTCGGCAGCAGGGTCACACCCGCCGCGATAAGCGGTTCGAGGATAGCATCGTTGTTCTGGCGCAAGTCGACACGTTTCATCGCCAGCGTCACCAGCTGGCTGCCGGAAGCACGGATCGCCTCCACCATCAGTTGTGAAGAGGCGAATTTCCCTGTGCCGGTAAACAGATGTGAATCAAACGTTTTGTCCGCAATACGTAACATCTCAACCCCCTGCAATAACCTGAAAAAGCAGGATCTGGTCGCCATCCTGCACGATATGTTGCGCCCATTGATCACGCGGGACGATTTGCTGATTAATCGCCAGAGCCGCGCCCGCTTGTCGTTGGTCGAGTTGCTCCAGCAGCTCGTGAACAGTTTGTCCGGCGGTGCACTGCATCGGTTGATCGTTAAACAGGATCTGCATTGCTTCCTCCGCATACCGGGCAACCACTGGCGCGGCGCAACGCCAGGCTGCGCCACTGGCTCGACTTACCGTCGAACAGTCGGAGTTCTCCCGCAGGCGTCTCTATACCGCTCAATAACTTAATGGCTTCCAGTGCCTGCAAAGTGCCCATAACCCCGACCACCGGGCCAACCACGCCCGCTGTGCGGCAGTTGCGTTTAGGCTCCTGGTTATCTGGCCACAGGCAGCGGTAACACCCCTGCTCCCAGGGCGGCGTCAGTACCATCAACTGACCGCCAAATCCGACCGCGCTGGCGGTGATAAGCGGCGTGTTGAGTGCCACGCAGGCGGCATTAATCTCCTGGCGCGTCGCCATATTGTCGGTACAGTCGAGCACCACATCGGCCCGTGCTACCGCATCTTTTAACGCCTCACCCGTTAACCGTTGTTGTAGTGCCGTCAGTTGAATGTCGGGATTCAACTGTGTCAGTCGCTGTTGGCTGACCTGCGATTTCGGGCGATCGATATCTTCAGTGGTAAAGAGGATTTGTCGTTGCAGATTGCTTAAGTGCACATCGTCGTCATCTGCCAGTACCAGCGTCCCGACGCCAGCGCCCGCCAGGTACAGCGCAGCAGGTGTCCCCAGCCCGCCAAGACCAATAATCAGCACCTGGCTGTCGAGCAGTTTTTGCTGCCCGTCAAGAGCGATATCGTCGAGCAGGATTTGGCGGCTATAACGCATAAAGTCACGGTCATTCATCGCCAACTCCTGCAATTTCCAGCAACTGTGCCGTTGCCAAACGCCAGTCTGCGGCTTGAGTAATGGCGCTGACAACGGCGATACTGCCGACACCCGTCGCCATCACCGCAGGCGCGCGCGTCAGAGTGATGCCGCCAATCGCCACGGTGGGATAATCCGCCAGGCGCTCAATGTGCCGAGCCAGTTGTTCCAGCCCCTGCGGTGCAGAAGGCATCTGTTTGGTTTGCGTCGGGAACACATGTCCCAGCGCGATATATGAAGGGCGTGCTGCCAGCGCGACGTCGATCTCCATATCGTCATGGGTCGAAACGCCCAGCCGCAGGCCTGCCGCGCGGATGGCGCTGAGATCGGTGGCTTGCAAATCTTCCTGCCCCAAATGGACGCCATACGCCTGATGCTTAATCGCCAGCCGCCAGTAATCGTTGATAAACAATCGCGCGTTATAGCGGCGGCCCAGCGCAATTGCCGCCACGACATCGGCTTCCACCTCTTCATCGCGTCGATCTTTGATGCGTAGCTGGAGAGTACGTACGCCTGCATCCAACAGACGTTCGATCCACTGTACGCTGTCCACCACCGGGTACAGTCCTAAACGAAAAGGTACAGGAGGAAAATCAGGCTGATACATCACGCTTCCTCCTTACGCAGGTAGATTTCTCCGCCTCTGGTACGGAAGTTCTCCGACATATCCGCCATTCCCACTTCAATGGTTTGCGCGGCGGCGTAATCGCGCACTTCCTGGCTGATTTTCATCGAGCAGAATTTCGGCCCACACATGGAGCAAAAATGAGCGACTTTACCGGACTCTTGCGGCAGGGTTTCATCGTGATAAGCGCGGGCAGTAAACGGGTCGAGGGCCAGATTAAACTGGTCTTCCCAGCGAAATTCGAAGCGGGCTTTCGACATGGCGTTATCGCGAATTTGCGCGCCCGGATGCCCTTTCGCCAGGTCAGCGGCGTGGGCGGCAATCTTATAGGTGATAAGCCCCTGCTTAACATCTTCTTTATTAGGCAGACCCAGATGCTCTTTTGGCGTTACGTAACAGAGCATCGCGCAGCCAAACCAGCCAATCATCGCCGCACCAATCCCCGACGTGAAGTGGTCATAACCCGGCGCGATATCGGTAGTTAGCGGCCCCAGAGTGTAAAACGGCGCTTCGTGGCAGTGCTCTAACTCCTCGGTCATATTGCGGCGGATCATCTGCATCGGCACGTGGCCTGGGCCTTCAATCATCACCTGTACGTCATATTCCCAGGCGATTTTGGTCAGTTCACCCAGCGTATGCAGCTCGGCAAATTGCGCTTCATCGTTGGCGTCCTGAACAGAACCGGGGCGCAGACCGTCGCCCAGCGACAGCGAAACGTCATAAGCGGCACAGATTTCACAAATTTCGCGGAAGTGTTGATAGAGGAAATTTTCCTGATGATGGGAGAGGCACCATTTCGCCATAATCGAACCGCCGCGAGAGACGATACCGGTCAGGCGTTTCGCGGTCATCGGCACATAGCGCAGCAGTACGCCCGCATGGATAGTGAAGTAATCCACACCTTGCTCGGCTTGTTCCAGCAGCGTGTCGCGGAACGCTTCCCAGGTAAGATCTTCGGCGATCCCGTTAACCTTCTCCAGCGCCTGGTAGATCGGCACTGTACCGATCGGCACCGGGCTGTTACGCAAAATCCACTCGCGGGTTTCGTGAATATAGCGACCGGTGGAGAGATCCATCACCGTATCCGCTCCCCAGCGCGTGGACCATACCAGCTTTTCCACTTCTTCTTCGATGGAAGAGGTGACCGCCGAGTTGCCGATATTGGCGTTAACTTTTACCAGGAAATTGCGACCAATAATCATCGGCTCCGATTCCGGATGATTAATGTTGGCCGGGATAATCGCACGTCCGGCAGCAACTTCATCACGGACAAATTCCGCAGTGATATTTTCCGGCAGACGTGCGCCAAAGCTCATTCCCGGATGCTGGTGGCGCAAAACTTCGCTACGTATGCGCTCGCGACCCATATTCTCGCGAATGGCGATGAATTCCATTTCGGGCGTGATGATGCCCCGGCGGGCGTAGTGCAGTTGGGTGACGCGGCGTCCTGCTTTGGCGCGTTTTGGTGTTAGTACGCCGCTAAAACGTAGCTCGTCGAGGCCATCATCTGCCAGCCGCGCTTTAGTGTAATCGGAACTGCGCACGGTAAGTTCTTCGGTATCGCCGCGCGCATCGATCCACGGCTGGCGTAGTTTTGCCAGTCCTTGCTGCACGTTAATGGCGATCTGTGGATCGCCATACGGACCGGAGGTGTCGTAGACCGGAATCGCTTCGTTTTCTTCGTACTGCGGCTGTTCTTTGCTGCCGCCAATTAGCGTCGGGCTAAGCTGGATCTCACGCATCGGCACGCGCACGCCGGGGTGTGTGCCAGTGATGTAAATGCGTTTTGAGTTGGGAAAGGCGGTGCCTTCCAGGGTGTCGATAAAATGTTGGGCCTGGGCGCGTTGTTCGCGGCGGGTCAGTTTTGTTGCAGACATAGCTCATTCCAAAAAGTTAAGGACGTGGCTTGTCAGACGACGGATGAAGCAAGAGACGATCGCCGCAAAGGCGATGCGATAGCAGATTAACTCTTGTTCCCTTCGCAGGTATTAGCCTGATCAGGTTCCGCGGATCCCGAATAAACGGTCTCAGCCAGTTAAGGCACTCCGACAAGAAATTAGCCCCACAAACGGGGCGTTGAATGTAAATTACGCGTTAACAGCGCAGAACTCAAGCAGGATGTTTGACGCGGGCGGCATCAAGCACCAGCAGAATCAGCTTATCTTCCAGCACAAAGCGCGCTTCCAGCGCCTCGCCGATGTCAGATAAAACCTGTTGAAACTCAAGGTAATTATCATGATCGATGGCGGTTTCCAGGCTGGAATCGTAGTAATCCATAATCTGTTGGGTATTGGCTTCGAGTTGCGGCCAAATCTTCGCGGCGCGCGCGAGTTGCCCGTTGCCTTCCAGCTTATGAAGAATGCGCTCATAAATACTGAAATGCCCGGCAGACAAGTAATCGACCAGGCTCTGACAAAAATCATCAAGGGCTTTTTCGTTTAGCCTCATGTACGATTCTTTGCCAGGCTTAATGCCAACCAGATTGTAGTAAGCCACGAGCAGATGCTTACGTACATGTAGCCAGCGATCAACCAGTTTGTTACTTCCTCTGACGCGCTCCGTCAGGTTATCGAGCTGGTTAAGCATGATTGACTCCGCAAGTTTGTATTCAAAAACTGCTCAGTGAGAAATGTAAAAACCATGTTAAACATGCCAGTGATGCAAAGGTAGTGCAAGAGCTATGGATCGTATAATTGAAAAATTAGATCACGGCTGGTGGGTCGTCAGCCATGAACAAAAATTATGGTTGCCGAAGGGAGAATTGCCATATGGCGAAGCGGCAAATTTCGATCTTGTGGGTCAGCGCGCACTACAAATCGGCGAATGGCAAGGGGAACCTGTTTGGTTAGTACAACAGCAGCGGCGTCACGATATGGGGTCGGTACGTCAGGTCATTGATCTCGATGTTGGGCTGTTTCAACTGGCCGGACGTGGCGTGCAACTGGCGGAGTTTTACCGATCGCATAAATACTGTGGTTACTGCGGGCATGAAATGTATCCAAGCAAAACCGAATGGGCGATGCTGTGCAGCCATTGCCGTGAGCGTTACTATCCGCAAATCGCCCCCTGCATTATTGTTGCCATCCGTCGCGATGATTCGATCCTCCTCGCCCAGCATACCCGCCATCGTAACGGTGTCCATACGGTACTTGCCGGATTCGTCGAAGTGGGCGAAACCCTCGAGCAGGCTGTCGCGCGGGAAGTGATGGAAGAGAGCGGAATTAAAGTTAAAAACTTGCGTTACGTGACTTCCCAGCCGTGGCCGTTTCCTCAGTCTTTAATGACCGCGTTTATGGCGGAATACGACAGCGGCGACATCGTGATCGACCCGAAAGAATTGCTCGAGGCGAACTGGTATCGCTATGACGATTTGCCGTTACTCCCGCCGCCCGGCACCGTAGCGCGCCGTCTGATAGAAGATACGGTGGCGATGTGTCGGGCAGAGTATGAGTGATGATACACTGACCGCCTGACGCACTAAGGAACAGCCAAAATGACCGAACTTAAAAACGATCGTTATCTGCGGGCGCTGCTGCGCCAGCCCGTTGATGTCACTCCAGTATGGATGATGCGCCAGGCGGGTCGCTATCTACCGGAATATAAAGCCACGCGCGCCCAGGCGGGCGATTTTATGTCGCTGTGCAAAAACGCCGAGCTGGCGTGCGAAGTGACTTTGCAACCGCTGCGTCGCTATCCGCTGGATGCGGCGATCCTCTTTTCCGATATCCTCACCGTGCCGGACGCGATGGGGTTAGGGCTCTATTTTGAAGCCGGAGAAGGTCCGCGTTTTACCTCGCCAGTCACCTGCAAAGCCGACGTCGATAAACTGCCAATTCCGGACCCGGAAGATGAGCTGGGTTACGTGATGAACGCGGTGCGTACCATTCGTCGCGAACTGAAAGGCGAAGTGCCGCTGATTGGTTTTTCCGGCAGCCCGTGGACGCTGGCGACCTATATGGTGGAAGGCGGCAGCAGCAAAGCGTTCACCGTGATCAAAAAAATGATGTATGCCGATCCACAGGCGCTGCACGCGCTACTCGATAAACTGGCGAAAAGCGTCACTTTGTATCTGAATGCGCAGATTAAAGCCGGTGCTCAGGCAGTGATGATTTTCGACACCTGGGGCGGCGTGCTTACCGGGCGCGATTATCAACAGTTCTCGCTTTATTACATGCATAAAATTGTTGATGGTTTACTGCGTGAAAACGACGGTCGCCGCGTACCGGTCACGCTGTTTACCAAAGGCGGCGGACAGTGGCTGGAAGCGATGGCAGAAACCGGTTGCGATGCGCTGGGCCTCGACTGGACAACGGACATCGCCGATGCGCGCCGCCGCGTGGGCAATAAAGTCGCGTTGCAGGGCAATATGGATCCGTCGATGCTGTACGCGCCGCCAGCCCACATTGAAGAAGAAGTAGCGACTATACTTGCAGGTTTCGGTCACGGTGAAGGTCATGTCTTTAACCTTGGTCACGGCATTCATCAGGATGTGCCGCCAGAACATGCTGGCGTGTTTGTGGAGGCAGTGCATCGGTTATCTGAACAGTATCACCGCTAAGAGCCTGGTCCATCAGGCTATTTTATTTGCCATTTTGAGGCCGGGCAGTGCTCAAAATCCTCACGTACTACGTGTACGCTCCGGTTTTTCCGCGCTGTCCGGCCTCAAACTGCCTTCAACAATTACGCCTAGTGGACCAGGCTCTAAGGAGCGATTATGGATCTCGCGTCATTACGCGCTCAACAAATTGAACTGGCTTCTTCTGTGATCCGCGAGGATCGACTCGATAAAGATCCGCCGGATCTGATCGCCGGAGCCGATGTCGGATTTGAGCAGGGCGGAGAAGTGACGCGAGCGGCGATGGTGCTGCTGAAATACCCCTCGCTTGAGCTGGTGGAGTATAAAGTGGCCCGCATCGCCACCACCATGCCTTACATTCCAGGTTTTCTCTCGTTCCGCGAATATCCTGCGCTGCTGGCAGCGTGGGAGATGCTGTCGCAAAAGCCGGATTTAGTGTTTGTCGATGGTCACGGGATCTCGCATCCTCGCCGTCTTGGCGTCGCCAGCCACTTTGGTTTGCTGGTGGATGTGCCGACCATTGGCGTGGCGAAAAAACGGCTCTGCGGTAAATTCGAACCGCTCTCCAGCGAACCGGGCGCGCTGGCCCCACTGATGGATAAAGGCGAGCAGCTGGCCTGGGTCTGGCGCAGCAAAGCGCGCTGTAACCCATTGTTTATCGCTACCGGCCATCGGGTCAGCGTGGACAGCGCGCTGGCGTGGGTACAACGCTGCATGAAAGGCTATCGTCTGCCGGAGCCAACGCGCTGGGCGGACGCGGTGGCCTCGGAACGTCCGGCGTTCGTGCGCTATACAGCAAATCAGCCCTAATTCAGGTAAACTGCGGATAATTTCCGTATTTGAGAACTCAACATGTTACAAAACCCAATTCATCTGCGTCTGGAGCGCCTGGAAAGCTGGCAGCACGTCACTTTTATGGCCTGCTTATGCGAACGCATGTACCCTAATTACGCCGTATTCTGTCAGCAAACTGGTTTTGGTGATGGGCAGATTTACCGCCGCATTCTCGATCTCATCTGGGAAACGCTGACCGTCAAAGACGCAAAAGTAAATTTCGACAGCCAACTGGAGAAATTTGAAGAAGCGATTCCTTCAGCCGACGATTTCGATCTGTACGGCGTTTATCCGGCAATCGATGCCTGCGTGGCGTTAAGTGAACTGGTCCATTCGCGTTTGAGTGGTGAAACGCTCGAACACGCGGTGGAAGTGAGTAAGACCTCCATCACGACCGTTGCGATGCTGGAAATGACTCAGGCTGGTCGCGAAATGAGCGATGAAGAGCTCAAAGAAAATCCAGCAGTAGAGCAAGAATGGGACATTCAGTGGGAAATATTCCGACTTTTAGCTGAGTGCGAAGAACGCGATATCGAGCTGATAAAAGGCCTTAGGGCAGACCTGCGTGAGGCGGGCGAGAGCAATATTGGTATAATTTTTCAGCAATAAGACCAGAAAACGTGATTTAACGCCTGATTTGTCGTACCTGGAGTCTTCCCTTTCGCCCCCCGTCTGGTCTACATTTGGGGGGCGAAAAAAAGTGGCTATCGGTGCGTGTATGCAGGAGAGTGCTATTCTGGCATTTCCGTCGCACTCGATGCTTAGCAAGCGATAAACACATTGTAAGGATAACTTATGAACAAGACTCAACTGATTGATGTAATTGCAGAGAAAGCAGAACTGTCCAAAACCCAGGCTAAAGCTGCTCTGGAGTCCACTCTGGCTGCAATTACTGAGTCTCTGAAAGAAGGCGATGCTGTACAACTGGTTGGTTTCGGTACCTTCAAAGTGAACCACCGCGCTGAGCGTACTGGCCGCAACCCGCAGACCGGTAAAGAAATCAAAATTGCCGCAGCTAACGTACCGGCATTTGTTTCTGGCAAGGCACTGAAAGACGCAGTTAAGTAAGATTGCGTGGCAGTGAACAGTTTTAACGAAGGGGTGGTTTCACCCCTTTTGTCTTTCTGGCGTCGATCATTGATGCTGGCTGGCGCTCTGTTTCTCACTGCCTGTAGTCACAACTCTTCACTTCCTCCCTTTACCGCCAGTGGATTTGCTGAAGACCAGGGCGCGGTACGCATCTGGCGAAAAGACAGTGGCGATAATGTGCATCTGCTTGCCGTGTTTAGCCCGTGGCGCAGTGGCGATACCACGACGCGAGAGTATCGCTGGCAGGGCGATAACCTTACGCTCATCAATATCAATGTTTACAGCAAACCGCCGGTGAACATTCGCGCGCGTTTTGACGATCGCGGCGATCTGAGCTTTATGCAACGTGAATCCGATGGGGAAAAGCAGCAGCTTTCTAACGACCAAATCGATTTATACCGTTATCGTGCTGATCAGATCCGCCAGATTAGCGATGCTTTACGTCAGGGGAGAGTCGTGCTGCGCCAGGGGCGCTGGCATGCGATGGAACAGACCGTGACCACCTGCGAAGGACAAACCATTAAACCTGATTTAGATTCGCAGGCGATAGCGCATATCGAGCGCCGCCAGAGCCGCTCTTCTGTTGATGTCAGCGTGGCATGGCTGGAAGCGCCCGAAGGTTCGCAATTACTGTTAGTGGCAAACTCTGATTTCTGTCGCTGGCAACCCAACGAGAAAACGTTCTGATTTACCAGTGGCCCATACCCATATGACCGCCACCACCGCAGCCGCCGTAGCCCATGCCCATTCCGGCTCCGCGCGGAATACCCGCTTCAGCCATCGCAATATCCCGTTTCACCCGTAACTCATCTAACGACTGACGCAAAGCCTCCATCTCTTTGGCGACCGCGTTAATTTTGCTGCTATCCGGTGGGTTCGCGGCTAACAGGGCATTGTATTCATAACGCTTCGTCACCAGTTGCTGTTGCAGTGCGCTGCTTTGAGCGTAAAAGTCATTATGGATTTTCTGCCACGCTGTTTGTTGTTCGCTGGTCAAGGGCGCGGCATTTTGTTGCCACATCCCGTGTCCGCCGTGAGCAAATGCAGATGTCGATCCCATCGCCATTGCTGAAAGCGCCATCATCACCAGGGCAATTTTCGTGTTCCGTTTCATGGTTAATCCTCCAGTGGTTGTCTTACTTTGGGTATTGCATCTTTCGTGCCAACAACGAAACGCTGATATGACGGGTAATCTGGCATGATAAACGAGTAAAAATGACTCGCCTGCTGTGGGTGGCGAGTCATTTTTACTCATTGAAACTTAAGTCTTTGTGTTACAACGCAGGGTAAGCGCTGCTAAAAGATGGCATGATTTCTGCTGTCAAAAAGGGATGAACAGGCAAAGAAGAAGATACGTTTTATGCAACGTTCAAAAGACACCTTAGCCAAATGGTTAAGCGCTATCCTCCCCGTGGTCATTGTTGGGCTGGTGGGGTTGTTTGCGGTGACAGTGATTCGCGATTATGGGCGCGAGACTGCCGCCGCCAGACAAACGCTGCTGGAAAAAGGCAGTGTACTTATCCGTGCTCTCGAATCCGGCTCGCGCGTCGGCATGGGGATGCGCATGCATCATGCGCAGCAGCAGGCATTACTGGAAGAAATGGCCGGGCAGCCTGGTGTACGTTGGTTTGCGGTCACGGATGAACAAGGAACAATCGTGATGCATAGCAACTCCGGCATGGTGGGAAAACAGCTTTATTCCCCGCAGAAAATGCAGCAGTTACATCCGGGAGATGAAGAAGCGTGGCGGCGGATCGATAGCGCAGACGGCGAGCCTGTTCTGGAAATTTATCGCCAGTTTCAACCGATGTTTGCTGCTGGAATGCACCGGATGCGCCATATGCAGCAGTATGCCGCGACACCACAAGCAATTTTTATCGCTTTCGACGCCAGTAACATTGTGAGTGCTGAGGATCGTGAGCAGAGAAATACCCTGATTATCCTCTTCGCTCTGGCGACGGTCTTGCTGGCAAGCGTGTTGTCATTCTTCTGGTATCGCCGATATCTGCGCTCGCGGCAGCTATTGCAGGATGAAATGAAGCGCAAAGAGAAGCTGGTGGCACTGGGGCATCTTGCGGCAGGCGTCGCCCACGAAATCCGTAACCCACTTTCCTCGATTAAAGGGCTGGCGAAATACTTTGCCGAACGTGCGCCAGCAGGGGGAGAAGCGCATCAACTGGCGCAGGTGATGGCGAAAGAAGCCGACCGTTTAAACCGCGTGGTAAGCGAGTTGCTGGAACTGGTCAAGCCAACGCATCTGGCTTTGCAGGCGGTGGATCTCAACACGCTGATTAACCACTCATTACAGCTGGTAAGCCAGGATGCAAACAGCCGGGAGATCCAGTTACGCTTTACCGCCAACGACACATTACCGGAAATTCAGGCCGATCCGGACAGGCTGACTCAGGTCCTGTTGAATCTCTATCTCAATGCTATTCAGGCGATTGGTCAGCATGGCGTGATTAGCGTGACGGCCAGCGAAAGCGGCGCGGGCGTGAAAATCAGCGTTACCGACAGCGGTAAGGGAATTGCGGCAGATCAGCTTGAAGCCATCTTCACCCCGTACTTCACCACCAAAGCCGAAGGTACCGGACTGGGGCTGGCGGTCGTGCATAATATTGTTGAACAACACGGTGGTACAATTCAGGTCGCAAGCCAGGAGGGAAAAGGCGCAACGTTCACCCTCTGGCTTCCGGTCAATATTACGCGTAAGGACCCACAAGGATGACGCACGATAATATCGATATTCTGGTGGTGGATGATGACATTAGCCACTGCACTATTTTGCAGGCTTTACTGCGCGGCTGGGGCTATAACGTCGCGCTGGCGAACAGCGGGCGACAGGCGCTGGCGCAGGTGCGGGAACAGGTTTTTGATCTTGTGCTTTGCGATGTGCGAATGGCGGAGATGGACGGCATTGCCACGCTAAAAGAGATCAAAGCGTTAAATCCGGCAATTCCGGTACTGATTATGACCGCATACTCCAGCGTCGAGACGGCGGTAGAGGCACTGAAAACTGGGGCGCTGGATTATCTCATCAAGCCGCTGGATTTCGATAACCTACAGGCGACGCTGGAAAAGGCGCTCGCACATACGCACAGTGTTGACGCTGAAACGCCTGCGGTGTCTGCCAGCCAGTTCGGTATGGTCGGTAAAAGCCCGGCGATGCAACACCTGCTCAGTGAAATCGCCCTCGTCGCGCCATCGGAAGCCACGGTGCTGATCCACGGCGATTCCGGCACCGGTAAAGAGCTGGTCGCCAGGGCGATTCACGCCAGTAGCGCACGGAGTGAAAAACCACTGGTAACGCTCAACTGTGCGGCACTCAACGAATCCTTGCTGGAATCTGAATTGTTCGGTCACGAAAAAGGGGCGTTTACCGGAGCCGACAAACGGCGGGAAGGGCGCTTTGTTGAGGCGGACGGCGGCACGCTGTTTCTCGATGAAATTGGCGATATCTCGCCGATGATGCAGGTGCGTCTGCTACGTGCGATTCAGGAGCGCGAAGTTCAGCGTGTCGGCAGCAACCAGACCATCTCGGTTGATGTCCGGCTGATTGCGGCGACCCATCGCGATCTTGCCGCAGAGGTGAATGCCGGGCGTTTTCGCCAGGATCTCTACTATCGCCTGAACGTGGTGGCGATTGAAGTACCGTCGCTGCGGCAACGGCGGGAAGATATTCCTCTGCTGGCTGACTATTTTCTTCAGCGCTTTGCCGAGCGTAATCGCAAGGCGGTAAAAGGTTTTACGCCCCAGGCGATGGATCTGTTGATTCATTACGACTGGCCGGGAAATATTCGTGAACTGGAAAACGCGGTAGAACGGGCGGTGGTGCTGCTGACCGGGGAATATATTTCCGAACGCGAGCTGCCGCTGGCGATTGCGAGTACGCCGATCCCGCTGGTACAAAGTCAGGATATTCAGCCGCTGGTGGAAGTCGAAAAAGAGGTGATTCTTGCGGCACTGGAGAAAACGGGCGGCAACAAAACCGAAGCCGCCCGTCAGTTAGGGATCACGCGCAAAACGCTCTTGGCAAAACTGTCGCGTTAGTTCTGCTCGCGTTCGATAGCGCGCCAGCCGATATCTTTCCGGCAGAAGCAGTCGTCCCAATGGATATCGGTCATTAAGGCATAAGCGCGTTTCTGCGCTTCTGCCACAGTATGACCCAGCGCGGTGACGCACAGTACGCGCCCGCCGCTGGTCACTACCTGCTCGTCATCCGCCAGTTTCGTGCCCGCGTGGAACACTTTGCCGTCAGACACTTCTTCCAGCGGCAGGCCGTGGATCACATCGCCGGTGCGGTAATCGCCCGGATATCCACCCGCAGCCATCACCACGCCGAGAGAAGCGCGTTCATCCCACTCGGACGTTTTCTCGTCAAGCGTACCTTCACAGGCTGCCAGGCAGAGCTCAACCAGATCGGACTTCATGCGCAGCATAATCGGCTGGGTTTCCGGATCGCCAAAGCGGCAGTTAAATTCGATAACCTTCGGATTGCCCTGTTTGTCGATCATCAGGCCCGCGTAGAGAAAACCGGTGTAGGTGTTGCCTTCTGCCGCCATGCCTTTCACGGTTGGCCAGATGATTCGTTCCATCGTGCGCTGATGAACCTCATCGGTCACTACTGGCGCAGGGGAGTAAGCGCCCATCCCGCCGGTGTTCGGCCCGGTATCTTTATCGCCTACGCGTTTGTGATCCTGGCTGGTGGCCATCGGCAGCACATGCTCACCGTCCACCATCACGATAAAGCTCGCTTCTTCGCCGTCGAGGAACTCTTCGATAACGATGCGATGCCCCGCGTCGCCAAAAGCGTTGCCCGCCAGCATATCGTGAACAGCCGCTTCCGCTTCTTCCTGCGTCATCGCCACGATAACGCCTTTCCCGGCAGCCAGACCGTCAGCTTTAATGACGATTGGCGCGCCTTTCTCACGCAGATACGCCAGCGCAGGTTCTACCTCGGTGAAGTTCTGGTATTCCGCCGTAGGGATCTGATGGCGGGCCAGGAAATCCTTGGTAAACGCTTTCGAGCCTTCCAGCTGCGCGGCACCTGCGGTTGGGCCGAAGATTTTCAGCCCGGCGGCGCGGAAGGTATCCACTACGCCTTTCACCAGCGGCGCTTCCGGGCCGACGATGGTTAGATCGATCTTTTCGTTTTGCGCGAAATCCAGCAGCGCCGGGATATCGGTTACGCCGATAGCGACGTTTTGCAGTGTGGGTTCCAGCGCAGTGCCTGCATTACCCGGAGCAACAAAAACAGTTTCAACCAGCGGCGACTGGGCCGCTTTCCAGGCCAGCGCGTGCTCGCGCCCGCCGTTACCAATCACTAATACTTTCATCTGTCGCTCCATTAATGGCGGAAGTGGCGCATGTCGGTGAAGAGCATCGCAATACCGTGCTCGTCGGCGGCGGCAATCACTTCGTCATCACGGATAGAACCGCCAGGCTGGATTACGCAGGTCACGCCCGCAGCGGCGGCGGCATCAATACCGTCGCGGAACGGGAAGAACGCGTCAGAAGCCATCGAGGAACCTTTCACTTCCAGGCCTTCATCGGCCGCTTTAATACCGGCGATTTTTGCGGAGTACACGCGGCTCATCTGGCCCGCGCCAATGCCGATGGTCATATTGTTTTTGGCATAGACAATGGCGTTGGATTTCACGAACTTCGCCACTTTCCAGCAGAACAGCGCATCACGCAGTTCCTGTTCGGTCGGCTGACGTTTGGTGACGACGCGCAGTTCTTCTGCACCGACCATGCCCAGATCGCGATCCTGAACCAGCAGACCGCCGTTAACACGTTTGAAATCAAGACCCGGAACACGCTCGCTCCACTGACCGCAGGTCAGGACGCGCACGTTCTGTTTGGCGGCGGTGATTTTCAGGGCTTCTTCGCTGGCGGACGGCGCAATAATCACTTCAACAAACTGACGAGAAATGATGGCCTGCGCGGTTTCCGCATCCAGCTCGCGGTTAAAGGCGATAATGCCGCCGAATGCGGAGGTCGGGTCGGTTTTGTACGCGCGATCGTAAGCATCAAGAATGGAATGGCCGATAGCCACGCCGCAAGGGTTGGCGTGCTTCACAATCACACATGCCGGCTCGGCGAACTCTTTCACGCACTCCAGCGCCGCATCGGTGTCGGCGATGTTGTTATAAGAGAGGGCTTTACCCTGAACCTGGGTTGCAGTAGCAACGGAGGCTTCTTTCACATTCTCTTCTATATAGAAGGCAGCCTGCTGGTGGCTGTTCTCGCCGTAACGCATATCCTGCTTCTTAATGAAGTTCAGGTTCAGCGTGCGTGGGAAGCGACCGGCGGCTTCTTTGCTTTCACCGTGGTAAGCCGGAACCATGCTGCCGAAGTAGTTGGCAATCATGCTGTCGTAGGCGGCAGTGTGTTCGAAGGCTTTGATGGCAAGGTCGAAACGGGTTGCAAGCGTCAGCGATCCTTCGTTGGCATCCATCTCTTTAATAATGGCGTCGTAGTCGCTGCTCTTCACCACGATTGCGACATCTTTATGGTTCTTGGCGGCGGAGCGCACCATCGTTGGGCCGCCGATATCGATGTTCTCAACCGCATCTTCCAGTGAGCAGCCTTCACGGGCAACGGTCTGGGCGAACGGATACAGGTTAACAACCACCATATCGATAGGCTGGATCTGATGTTCTTCCATAATGGCATCGTCCTGGCCGCGACGGCCCAGAATGCCACCATGTACTTTCGGATGCAGGGTCTTCACGCGTCCATCCATCATCTCCGGGAAACCGGTGTAATCGGAAACTTCGGTTACCGGCAGACCTTTTTCTGCTAACAGACGGGCAGTGCCCCCTGTAGACAGCAGCTCCACACCGCGTGCGGAAAGTGCCTGGGCGAATTCGACGATACCGGCTTTGTCAGAAACACTGAGCAGAGCGCGGCGGACTGGACGACGTTGTTGCATGGTAAATCCCCTGGATTTGACTATTACAGAGAGCGTTAGCTGAATTTTTCGCGAAAAACTCAGCTAACGCCCCTAACGGGGCATCCTTATTTTTCGCCCGCATTGTAACGAAAACGTTTGCGCAACGCTCGCGAATTTTTCTCTTTCAATGGTGATCACAATTTTGACAGTGTTTACCGTGGGAAAAATACAGAAATTACATTGATGATTGTGGATAACTCTGTGCGTAAAAAGGTATAAAGCGGGGTTTTGCTGGGGAATGCAGCAGTCAGTCATTTTTCTGCAATTTTTCTATTGCGGCCTGCGGAGAACTCCCTATAATGCGCCTCCATCGACACGGCGGATGTGAATTACTTCACACAAACAGCCGGTTCGGTTGAAGAGAAAAATCCTGAAATTCAGGGTTGACTCTGAAAGAGGAAAGCGTAATATACGCCACCTCGCGACAGTGAGCTGAAAGCCGCGTCGCAACTGCTCTTTAACAATTTATCAGACAATCTGTGTGGGCACTCGAAGATACGGATTCTTAACGTCGCAAGACGAAAAATGAATACCAAGTCTCAAGAGTGAACACGTAATTCATTACGAAGTTTAATTCTTTGAGCATCAAACTTTTAAATTGAAGAGTTTGATCATGGCTCAGATTGAACGCTGGCGGCAGGCCTAACACATGCAAGTCGAACGGTAACAGAAAGCAGCTTGCTGCTTTGCTGACGAGTGGCGGACGGGTGAGTAATGTCTGGGAAACTGCCTGATGGAGGGGGATAACTACTGGAAACGGTAGCTAATACCGCATAATGTCGCAAGACCAAAGAGGGGGACCTTCGGGCCTCTTGCCATCGGATGTGCCCAGATGGGATTAGCTAGTAGGTGGGGTAACGGCTCACCTAGGCGACGATCCCTAGCTGGTCTGAGAGGATGACCAGCCACACTGGAACTGAGACACGGTCCAGACTCCTACGGGAGGCAGCAGTGGGGAATATTGCACAATGGGCGCAAGCCTGATGCAGCCATGCCGCGTGTATGAAGAAGGCCTTCGGGTTGTAAAGTACTTTCAGCGGGGAGGAAGGGAGTAAAGTTAATACCTTTGCTCATTGACGTTACCCGCAGAAGAAGCACCGGCTAACTCCGTGCCAGCAGCCGCGGTAATACGGAGGGTGCAAGCGTTAATCGGAATTACTGGGCGTAAAGCGCACGCAGGCGGTTTGTTAAGTCAGATGTGAAATCCCCGGGCTCAACCTGGGAACTGCATCTGATACTGGCAAGCTTGAGTCTCGTAGAGGGGGGTAGAATTCCAGGTGTAGCGGTGAAATGCGTAGAGATCTGGAGGAATACCGGTGGCGAAGGCGGCCCCCTGGACGAAGACTGACGCTCAGGTGCGAAAGCGTGGGGAGCAAACAGGATTAGATACCCTGGTAGTCCACGCCGTAAACGATGTCGACTTGGAGGTTGTGCCCTTGAGGCGTGGCTTCCGGAGCTAACGCGTTAAGTCGACCGCCTGGGGAGTACGGCCGCAAGGTTAAAACTCAAATGAATTGACGGGGGCCCGCACAAGCGGTGGAGCATGTGGTTTAATTCGATGCAACGCGAAGAACCTTACCTGGTCTTGACATCCACGGAAGTTTTCAGAGATGAGAATGTGCCTTCGGGAACCGTGAGACAGGTGCTGCATGGCTGTCGTCAGCTCGTGTTGTGAAATGTTGGGTTAAGTCCCGCAACGAGCGCAACCCTTATCCTTTGTTGCCAGCGGTCCGGCCGGGAACTCAAAGGAGACTGCCAGTGATAAACTGGAGGAAGGTGGGGATGACGTCAAGTCATCATGGCCCTTACGACCAGGGCTACACACGTGCTACAATGGCGCATACAAAGAGAAGCGACCTCGCGAGAGCAAGCGGACCTCATAAAGTGCGTCGTAGTCCGGATTGGAGTCTGCAACTCGACTCCATGAAGTCGGAATCGCTAGTAATCGTGGATCAGAATGCCACGGTGAATACGTTCCCGGGCCTTGTACACACCGCCCGTCACACCATGGGAGTGGGTTGCAAAAGAAGTAGGTAGCTTAACCTTCGGGAGGGCGCTTACCACTTTGTGATTCATGACTGGGGTGAAGTCGTAACAAGGTAACCGTAGGGGAACCTGCGGTTGGATCACCTCCTTACCTTAAAGAAGCGTACTTTGCAGTGCTCACACAGATTGTCTGATGAAAATGAGCAGTAAAACCTCTACAGGCTTGTAGCTCAGGTGGTTAGAGCGCACCCCTGATAAGGGTGAGGTCGGTGGTTCAAGTCCACTCAGGCCTACCAAATTTGCACGGCAAATTTGAAGAGGTTTTAACTACATGTTATGGGGCTATAGCTCAGCTGGGAGAGCGCCTGCTTTGCACGCAGGAGGTCTGCGGTTCGATCCCGCATAGCTCCACCATCTCTGTAGTGATTAAATAAAAAATACTTCAGAGTGTACCTGCAAAGGTTCACTGCGAAGTTTTGCTCTTTAAAAATCTGGATCAAGCTGAAAATTGAAACACTGAACAACGAAAGTTGTTCGTGAGTCTCTCAAATTTTCGCAACACGATGATGAATCGAAAGAAACATCTTCGGGTTGTGAGGTTAAGCGACTAAGCGTACACGGTGGATGCCCTGGCAGTCAGAGGCGATGAAGGACGTGCTAATCTGCGATAAGCGTCGGTAAGGTGATATGAACCGTTATAACCGGCGATTTCCGAATGGGGAAACCCAGTGTGATTCGTCACACTATCATTAACTGAATCCATAGGTTAATGAGGCGAACCGGGGGAACTGAAACATCTAAGTACCCCGAGGAAAAGAAATCAACCGAGATTCCCCCAGTAGCGGCGAGCGAACGGGGAGCAGCCCAGAGCCTGAATCAGTGTGTGTGTTAGTGGAAGCGTCTGGAAAGGCGCGCGATACAGGGTGACAGCCCCGTACACAAAAATGCACATACTGTGAGCTCGATGAGTAGGGCGGGACACGTGGTATCCTGTCTGAATATGGGGGGACCATCCTCCAAGGCTAAATACTCCTGACTGACCGATAGTGAACCAGTACCGTGAGGGAAAGGCGAAAAGAACCCCGGCGAGGGGAGTGAAAAAGAACCTGAAACCGTGTACGTACAAGCAGTGGGAGCCTCTTTATGGGGTGACTGCGTACCTTTTGTATAATGGGTCAGCGACTTATATTCTGTAGCAAGGTTAACCGAATAGGGGAGCCGAAGGGAAACCGAGTCTTAACTGGGCGTTAAGTTGCAGGGTATAGACCCGAAACCCGGTGATCTAGCCATGGGCAGGTTGAAGGTTGGGTAACACTAACTGGAGGACCGAACCGACTAATGTTGAAAAATTAGCGGATGACTTGTGGCTGGGGGTGAAAGGCCAATCAAACCGGGAGATAGCTGGTTCTCCCCGAAAGCTATTTAGGTAGCGCCTCGTGAATTCATCTCCGGGGGTAGAGCACTGTTTCGGCAAGGGGGTCATCCCGACTTACCAACCCGATGCAAACTGCGAATACCGGAGAATGTTATCACGGGAGACACACGGCGGGTGCTAACGTCCGTCGTGAAGAGGGAAACAACCCAGACCGCCAGCTAAGGTCCCAAAGTCATGGTTAAGTGGGAAACGATGTGGGAAGGCCCAGACAGCCAGGATGTTGGCTTAGAAGCAGCCATCATTTAAAGAAAGCGTAATAGCTCACTGGTCGAGTCGGCCTGCGCGGAAGATGTAACGGGGCTAAACCATGCACCGAAGCTGCGGCAGCGACACTATGTGTTGTTGGGTAGGGGAGCGTTCTGTAAGCCTGTGAAGGTGTGCTGTGAGGCATGCTGGAGGTATCAGAAGTGCGAATGCTGACATAAGTAACGATAAAGCGGGTGAAAAGCCCGCTCGCCGGAAGACCAAGGGTTCCTGTCCAACGTTAATCGGGGCAGGGTGAGTCGACCCCTAAGGCGAGGCCGAAAGGCGTAGTCGATGGGAAACAGGTTAATATTCCTGTACTTGGTGTTACTGCGAAGGGGGGACGGAGAAGGCTATGTTGGCCGGGCGACGGTTGTCCCGGTTTAAGCGTGTAGGCTGATTTTCCAGGCAAATCCGGAAAATCAAGGCTGAGGCGTGATGACGAGGCACTACGGTGCTGAAGCAACAAATGCCCTGCTTCCAGGAAAAGCCTCTAAGCATCAGGTAACATCAAATCGTACCCCAAACCGACACAGGTGGTCAGGTAGAGAATACCAAGGCGCTTGAGAGAACTCGGGTGAAGGAACTAGGCAAAATGGTGCCGTAACTTCGGGAGAAGGCACGCTGATATGTAGGTGAAGCGACTTGCTCGTGGAGCTGAAATCAGTCGAAGATACCAGCTGGCTGCAACTGTTTATTAAAAACACAGCACTGTGCAAACACGAAAGTGGACGTATACGGTGTGACGCCTGCCCGGTGCCGGAAGGTTAATTGATGGGGTTAGCGCAAGCGAAGCTCTTGATCGAAGCCCCGGTAAACGGCGGCCGTAACTATAACGGTCCTAAGGTAGCGAAATTCCTTGTCGGGTAAGTTCCGACCTGCACGAATGGCGTAATGATGGCCAGGCTGTCTCCACCCGAGACTCAGTGAAATTGAACTCGCTGTGAAGATGCAGTGTACCCGCGGCAAGACGGAAAGACCCCGTGAACCTTTACTATAGCTTGACACTGAACATTGAGCCTTGATGTGTAGGATAGGTGGGAGGCTTTGAAGTGTGGACGCCAGTCTGCATGGAGCCGACCTTGAAATACCACCCTTTAATGTTTGATGTTCTAACGTTGGCCCCTGATCGGGGTTGCGGACAGTGTCTGGTGGGTAGTTTGACTGGGGCGGTCTCCTCCTAAAGAGTAACGGAGGAGCACGAAGGTTGGCTAATCCTGGTCGGACATCAGGAGGTTAGTGCAATGGCATAAGCCAGCTTGACTGCGAGCGTGACGGCGCGAGCAGGTGCGAAAGCAGGTCATAGTGATCCGGTGGTTCTGAATGGAAGGGCCATCGCTCAACGGATAAAAGGTACTCCGGGGATAACAGGCTGATACCGCCCAAGAGTTCATATCGACGGCGGTGTTTGGCACCTCGATGTCGGCTCATCACATCCTGGGGCTGAAGTAGGTCCCAAGGGTATGGCTGTTCGCCATTTAAAGTGGTACGCGAGCTGGGTTTAGAACGTCGTGAGACAGTTCGGTCCCTATCTGCCGTGGGCGCTGGAGAACTGAGGGGGGCTGCTCCTAGTACGAGAGGACCGGAGTGGACGCATCACTGGTGTTCGGGTTGTCATGCCAATGGCACTGCCCGGTAGCTAAATGCGGAAGAGATAAGTGCTGAAAGCATCTAAGCACGAAACTTGCCCCGAGATGAGTTCTCCCTGAGACTTTAAGTCTCCTGAAGGAACGTTGAAGACGACGACGTTGATAGGCCGGGTGTGTAAGCGCAGCGATGCGTTGAGCTAACCGGTACTAATGAACCGTGAGGCTTAACCTTACAACGCCGAAGATGTTTTGGCGGATTGAGAGAAGATTTTCAGCCTGATACAGATTAAATCAGAACGCAGAAGCGGTCTGATAAAACAGAATTTGCCTGGCGGCCTTAGCGCGGTGGTCCCACCTGACCCCATGCCGAACTCAGAAGTGAAACGCCGTAGCGCCGATGGTAGTGTGGGGTCTCCCCATGCGAGAGTAGGGAACTGCCAGGCATCAAATAAAACGAAAGGCTCAGTCGGAAGACTGGGCCTTTTGTTTTATCTGTTGTTTGTCGGTGAACGCTCTCCTGAGTAGGACAAATCCGCCGGGAGCGGATTTGAACGTTGCGAAGCAACGGCCCGGAGGGTGGCGGGCAGGACGCCCGCCATAAACTGCCAGGCATCAAATTAAGCGAAAGGCCATCCGTCAGGATGGCCTTTTTGCGTTGGTGCAAAAAAAATGCCGGGTGCGACGCTGGCGCGTCTTCTCCAGCCTGGGCAGGCACGGCAGGGGCAGCTTATTCCCCCACATACGCCAGATTCAGCAACGGATACGGTTTCCCCAAATCGTCCACCTCAGAGCGTCCCGTAACCTTAAAACCCACCTTCTTATAGAACCCAACCGCCTGCTCATTTTGCTCATTAACGTTGGTTGTCAGTTCCGGTGCCATCGAGAGCGCATGCTTCACCAGCATCCGACCCACGCCGCAGCCGCGCACATCAGGATCGATAAACAGCGCATCCATATGCTGCCCACTTGACAACATAAACCCAACCGGCCGATCCCGCTCATTAACCGCGACCCACAACGGCGCTTCCGGCAGGAAGGAACGCACCAGCTCTTCCAGCTCGGCCCGATACTCTGCTGATAAAAAATCGTGAGTGGCATCGACAGAACGGCACCAAATCGCAACCAGTTCCTCCCCTTCCTCATGCCGTGAGCGGCGAATACTAATAACCATTTTCTCTCCTTTTCGTCATTCTTATATTCTAACGTAGCCTTTTCCTTGAAACTTTCTCACCTTCAACATGCAGACTCGACATTGGCAAATTTTCTGGTTATCTTCAGCTATCTGGATGTCTAAACGTATAAGCGTATGTAGTGAGGTAATCAGGTTATGCCGATTCGTGTGCCGGACGAGCTACCCGCCGTCAATTTCTTGCGTGAAGAAAACGTCTTTGTGATGACAACTTCTCGTGCGTCTGGTCAGGAAATTCGTCCACTTAAGGTTCTGATCCTAAACCTGATGCCGAAGAAGATTGAAACTGAAAATCAGTTTCTGCGCCTGCTTTCAAACTCACCTTTGCAGGTCGATATTCAGCTGTTGCGCATCGATTCCCGTGAATCGCGCAACACGCCCGCAGAGCATCTGAATAACTTCTACTGTAACTTTGAAGATATTCAGGAACAAAACTTTGACGGTCTGATAGTTACCGGCGCGCCGCTGGGCCTGGTGGAGTTTAATGATGTCGCTTACTGGCCGCAGATCAAACAGGTGCTGGAGTGGTCGAAAGATCACGTCACCTCGACGCTGTTTGTCTGTTGGGCGGTCCAAGCCGCGCTCAATATCCTCTACGGCATTCCTAAGCAAACCCGCACCGACAAACTCTCTGGCGTTTACGAGCATCATATTCTCCATCCTCATGCGCTTCTGACGCGTGGCTTTGATGATTCATTCCTGGCACCACATTCGCGCTATGCTGACTTTCCGGCAGCGTTGATTCGTGATTATACCGATCTGGAAATTCTGGCAGAGACGGAAGAAGGGGATGCATATCTGTTTGCCAGCAAAGATAAGCGCATTGCCTTTGTGACGGGCCATCCCGAATATGATGCGCAAACGCTGGCGCAGGAATTTTTCCGCGATGTGGAAGCCGGACTGGACCCGGATGTACCGTATAACTATTTTCCGCATAATGATCCGCAAAATACACCGCGAGCGAGCTGGCGTAGTCACGGTAATTTGCTGTTTACCAACTGGCTCAACTATTACGTCTACCAGATCACGCCATACGATCTACGGCACATGAATCCAACGCTGGATTAATCTTCTGTGATAGTCGATCGTTAAGCGATTCAGCACCTTACCTCAGGCACCTTCGGGTGCCTTTTTTATTTCCGAAACGCACCTCAGTAGGTGAATAAATTTTATTCATATTGTTATCAATAAGTTATCAAGTATTTTTAATTAAAATGGAAATTGTTTTTGATTTTGCATTTTAAATGAGTAGTCTTAGTTGTGCTGAACGAAAAGCGCACAACGATCCTTCGTTCACAGTGGGGAAGTTTTCGGATCCATGACGAGGAGCTGCACGATGACTGAACAGGCAACAACAACCGATGAACTGGCTTTCATAAGGCCGTATGGCGAGCAGGAGAAGCAAATTCTTACTGCCGAAGCGGTAGAATTTCTGACTGAGCTGGTGACGCATTTTACGCCACAACGCAATAAACTTCTGGCAGCGCGCATTCAGCAGCAGCAGGATATCGATAACGGAACGTTGCCTGATTTTATTTCGGAAACAGCTTCCATTCGTGATGCTGACTGGAAAATTCGTGGTATTCCCGCGGACTTACAAGATCGTCGGGTAGAGATTACCGGCCCGGTTGAGCGCAAGATGGTGATCAACGCGCTCAACGCCAATGTGAAAGTCTTTATGGCCGATTTCGAAGATTCACTGGCACCAGACTGGAACAAAGTGATCGACGGGCAAATTAACCTGCGTGATGCAGTTAACGGCACCATCAGCTATACCAATGAAGCAGGCAAAATTTATCAGCTCAAGCCCAATCCAGCGGTGTTGATTTGTCGGGTACGCGGTCTGCACTTGCCGGAAAAACATGTCACCTGGCGTGGTGAGGCAATCCCCGGTAGCCTGTTTGATTTTGCGCTCTATTTCTTCCACAACTATCAGGCACTGTTGGCAAAGGGCAGCGGTCCCTATTTCTATCTGCCGAAAACCCAGTCCTGGCAGGAAGCGGCCTGGTGGAGCGAAGTCTTCAGCTATGCAGAAGATCGCTTTAATCTGCCGCGCGGCACCATCAAGGCGACGTTGCTGATTGAAACGCTGCCCGCCGTGTTCCAGATGGATGAAATCCTTCACGCGCTGCGTGACCATATTGTTGGTCTGAACTGCGGTCGTTGGGATTACATCTTCAGCTATATCAAAACGTTGAAAAACTATCCCGATCGCGTCCTGCCAGACAGACAGGCAGTGACGATGGATAAACCGTTCCTTAATGCCTACTCACGCCTGCTGATTAAAACCTGCCATAAACGCGGTGCTTTTGCTATGGGCGGCATGGCAGCGTTTATTCCGAGCAAAGATGAAGAGCGTAATAACCAGGTGCTCAACAAAGTAAAAGCGGATAAAGCGCTGGAAGCCAATAACGGTCACGATGGCACATGGATCGCTCACCCAGGCCTTGCGGATACGGCAATGGCGGTATTCAACGACATTCTCGGCTCCCGTAAAAATCAGCTTGAAGTGATGCGCGAACAAGACGCGCCGATTACTGCCGATCAGCTGCTGGCACCTTGTGATGGTGAACGCACCGAAGAAGGTATGCGCGCCAACATTCGCGTGGCTGTGCAGTACATCGAAGCATGGATCTCCGGCAACGGCTGCGTGCCGATTTATGGCCTGATGGAAGATGCGGCGACGGCTGAAATTTCCCGTACCTCGATCTGGCAGTGGATCCATCATCAAAAAACGTTGAGCAATGGCAAACCGGTGTCCAAAGCCTTGTTCCGCCAGATGCTGGGCGAAGAGATGAAAGTCATTGCCAGCGAACTGGGCGAAGAACGTTTCTCCCAGGGGCGTTTTGACGATGCCGCACGCTTGATGGAACAGATCACCACTTCCGATGAGTTAATAGATTTCCTGACCCTGCCAGGCTACCGCCTGTTAGCGTAAACCACCACATAACTATGGAGCATCTGCACATGAAAACCCGTACACAACAAATTGAAGAATTACAGAAAGAGTGGACTCAACCGCGTTGGGAAGGCATTACTCGCCCGTACAGCGCGGAAGATGTGGTGAAATTACGCGGTTCAGTCAATCCTGAATGCACCCTGGCGCAACTGGGCGCGGCGAAAATGTGGCGTCTGCTGCACGGCGAGTCGAAAAAAGGCTACATCAACAGCCTCGGCGCACTGACTGGCGGTCAGGCGCTGCAACAGGCGAAAGCGGGTATTGAAGCAGTCTATCTGTCGGGATGGCAGGTAGCGGCGGACGCTAACCTGGCGGCCAGCATGTATCCGGATCAGTCGCTCTATCCGGCAAACTCGGTGCCAGCTGTGGTGGAGCGGATCAACAATACTTTCCGCCGTGCGGATCAGATCCAATGGTCCGCGGGCATTGAGCCGGGCGATCCGCGCTATGTCGATTACTTCCTGCCGATCGTTGCCGATGCGGAAGCCGGTTTTGGCGGTGTCCTGAATGCCTTTGAACTGATGAAAGCGATGATTGAAGCCGGTGCAGCGGCAGTTCACTTCGAAGATCAGCTGGCATCAGTGAAGAAATGCGGTCACATGGGCGGCAAAGTTTTAGTGCCAACTCAGGAAGCTATTCAGAAACTGGTCGCGGCGCGTCTGGCAGCTGACGTGACGGGCGTTCCAACCCTGCTGGTTGCTCGTACCGATGCCGATGCGGCGGATCTGATTACCTCCGATTGCGACCCATATGACAGCGAATTTATTACCGGCGAGCGTACCAGCGAAGGCTTCTTCCGTACTCATGCAGGTATTGAACAAGCGATCAGCCGTGGCCTGGCGTATGCGCCATATGCTGACCTGGTATGGTGTGAAACCTCCACGCCAGACCTGGAACTGGCGCGTCGCTTTGCACAAGCTATCCACGCGAAATATCCGGGCAAACTGCTGGCTTATAACTGCTCGCCGTCGTTCAACTGGCAGAAAAACCTCGACGACAAAACTATTGCCAGCTTCCAGCAGCAGCTGTCGGATATGGGCTACAAGTTCCAGTTCATCACCCTGGCAGGCATCCACAGCATGTGGTTTAACATGTTCGACCTGGCAAATGCCTATGCCCAGGGCGAAGGCATGAAGCATTACGTTGAGAAAGTGCAGCAGCCGGAATTTGCCGCTGCGAAAGATGGCTATACCTTCGTATCTCACCAGCAGGAAGTGGGTACAGGTTATTTCGATAAAGTGACGACCATTATTCAGGGCGGCACGTCTTCAGTCACCGCGCTGACCGGCTCCACCGAAGAATCGCAGTTCTAACAACCAACGCCCCTTTCCGTAAGGCGAGGGGCGAATTAAGGAGAGGCGATGCCGCGTGGCCTGGAATTACTGATTGCACAAACCATTTTGCAAGGTTTCGACGCTCAGTATGGTCGATTCCTCGAAGTGACTTCCGGGGCGCAGCAGCGTTTCGAACAAGCCGACTGGCACGCTGTCCAGCAGGCGATGAAAAACCGTATCCATCTTTAC
Organism: Escherichia sp. F1; assembly: GCF_046764225.1. Taxonomy (NCBI): domain Bacteria; kingdom Pseudomonadati; phylum Pseudomonadota; class Gammaproteobacteria; order Enterobacterales; family Enterobacteriaceae; genus Escherichia; species Escherichia sp. F1. The sequence continues at coordinate 4,638,409 of NZ_CP177202.1, read as the reverse complement.
GATCATCACGTGGGTCTGGTGGTGGAGCAACTGCGCTGCATTACCAACGGCCAAAGCACGGACGCGGCATTTTTACTGCGCGTCAAAGAGCATTACACCCGGCTGTTGCCGGATTACCCGCGCTTCGAGATTGCGGAGAGCTTTTTTAACTCCGTGTACTGTCGGTTATTTGACCACCGCTCGCTTACTCCCGAGCGGCTTTTTATCTTTAGCTCCCAGCCAGAGCGCCGTTTTCGTACCATTCCCCGCCCGCTGGCGAAAGACTTTCACCCCGATCACGGCTGGGAATCTCTGCTGATGCGCGTTATCAGCGATCTGCCGCTGCGTCTGCGTTGGCAGAATAAAAGCCGTGACATTCATTACATCGTTCGCCATCTGACGGAAACGCTGGGGACAGACAACCTCGCGGAAAGTCATTTACAGGTGGCGAACGAACTGTTTTACCGCAATAAAGCCGCCTGGCTGGTAGGCAAACTGATCACGCCTTCCGGCACATTGCCATTTTTGCTGCCGATCCACCAGACGGACGACGGCGAGTTATTTATTGATACCTGCCTGACGACGACCGCCGAAGCGAGCATTGTTTTTGGCTTTGCGCGTTCTTATTTTATGGTTTACGCGCCGCTGCCCGCAGCACTGGTCGAGTGGCTACGGGAAATTCTGCCAGGTAAAACCACCGCTGAATTGTATATGGCTATCGGCTGCCAGAAGCACGCCAAAACCGAAAGCTACCGCGAATATCTCGTTTATCTACAGGGCTGTAATGAGCAGTTCATTGAAGCGCCGGGTATTCGTGGCATGGTGATGCTGGTGTTTACGCTGCCGGGCTTTGATCGGGTATTCAAAGTCATCAAAGACAAGTTCGCGCCGCAGAAAGAGATGTCTGCCGCTCACGTTCGCGCCTGCTATCAACTGGTGAAAGAGCACGATCGCGTGGGCCGAATGGCGGACACCCAGGAGTTTGAAAACTTTGTGCTGGAGAAGAGGCATATTTCCCCGGCATTAATGGAATTACTGCTCCAGGAAGCAGAGGAGAAAATCACCGATCTCGGTGAACATATTGTGATTCGCCATCTTTATATTGAGCGGCGGATGGTGCCGCTCAATATCTGGCTGGAACAAGTGGAAGGTCAGCAGCTGCGCGACGCCATTGAAGAGTACGGTAACGCTATTCGCCAGCTTGCCGCCGCTAACATTTTCCCTGGCGACATGCTGTTTAAAAACTTTGGTGTCACCCGTCACGGGCGTGTGGTGTTTTATGATTACGACGAAATTTGCTACATGACGGAAGTGAACTTCCGCGACATCCCACCGCCGCGCTACCCGGAGGACGAACTTGCCAGCGAACCGTGGTACAGCGTCTCGCCGGGCGATGTTTTCCCGGAAGAGTTTCGCCACTGGCTATGCGCCGACCCCCGCATTGGGCCACTGTTTGAAGAGATGCACGCCGACCTGTTCCGCGCTGATTACTGGCGCGCACTACAAAACCGTATTCGTGAAGGACATGTGGAAGATGTTTATGCGTATCGGCGCAGGCAAAGATTTAGCGTACGGTATGGGGAGATGCTTTTTTGAGTAAGGTTTCCATCTTATTTTTCTCCGTAATGTATCGAGGGTTATCCTTAAAGCCAAAGCTTTCAGCCATCTTATTTATCGTATTAAGGATTAATTCAGCAATAACCCGGTGATCCAATTCAAAAGCCAACTCAAAGGCAGAGTATTTTTGTGGCGCTTTGTGTTGCCAAAAATCCATAATATCTTCAGCAGTAAATTCAAACAGGCGTGCATGGTCAGATAAAGCAAGATAAACCGTCTCTACAACGTTTTGTTGTTTATGCTGTATCGCTGAAAACAAACCGGGATATTCATTAGAATTATTTGCCAGGAGGAGGGGCTTCATATTTTTTTTATCGAATTTAAACGTATTAAACAGAGTGGGTAATGCGTTAAAAATAGTCTTAATAACGTTCATATGTCCGCGCTGCATGGCCATAAACAAACCCGTGTCGCGCGCAAGACTTTTAGCGGTCAGAAGATCTACAATATCGGAAGCTGAAATGTTAATTTCCTGGGCCAGACAGGGTAATGCTTCGAGAATAACTTTCACGATATCGCTATGTCCATTTTGCATCGCCAGGTATAGTCCTGGGCAACCATAAAAATCCTTTGCCTTCAGGAGATCGAGTACCTGTTCTTTAGTCAAATGACATGTGCGAATTAACAAAGGTAACGCGTCCAAAACAATTTTCAGCATGTCGGCATCACCATTCGCCATAACATGGTATAAAACATGGCTGGACGTTCTATTTTTGGCACTCAGGAATTTATACACTTGTTCGTTATCTAAATGATGTGTTGCGGCCAGTTTAGGTAAGGCGTTCAGAATCGAGGTTACAACATTTTTATCCTTACGTGATATCGCTAAAAATAATCCAGAAAAACCATTTTTATCTTTTGCCTCCACAATATTAATGAGATTTTTTTTCGAGAGTAACCCTTCATATCCTGGCTCTGACAATGAATTGAAAATAGTCTCAACGATATCCGCATTACCATAATTTATAGCCAAATATAAACCGGGGAGGTTAATACTATTATAGGCAGTCAACATTTCTGTTCTATGTAGTTCTGGCATTTTCTGGAGTTGAGTCATCAGTTGCGTAAGTTGATGATTCTGACCAATTGCCATTAGCAAATTCATCGTTGCAGGTGATAATGGAGGGGGTATTTCATCCACAGATCCTTTTAGCATCAATAGCTGTTCTTTCGGAAGTGCTGGAATTATTGCAACAGATTGGTTAATAACATGATCATTTGACCATTTCAGGAGGCTATAATCTACATTCATAAAGTCCATCAGTGAATAGTGTTTAATATCCTCTTTACTTTCGCTCATGATTCTTATTTTATCGTTAGTTACATTTGGATCATAAACCGAAACCACGTAATGGGTACATCCTTCAGTTGTGTTCTTTATTCTTAGCCGGACCGTCAAAGCATGGTTATCCACCAATAATATGGCTGCCATAACACTGATGCCATTTGATGCCATCTTGTCAAAATATGCTTTCATAACTAGCCCGAAATCACCGCAGGCAGCAACGCAACGCCCCTCAGGACGGCTGGAAATCAACGCCAAAGTCTGGTTTTTGCATTTTTTGTTGAAGTGAGTGAGAAATTTTTCAGCTGAAGAGTAATCATCTTTATGGGGTTTGTAGTCAACATTCTGATAAATATCATTAATATATTGTGCAGCAATGTGTCGGCATACTATACGGTTTTGGGGGCGCCCCGGAAAATAACATTGACCATTAAGTTTAATTCTTGGAAATTCTTTTTCTTTTCTATCTGATTTTAGATTTAATTTTTGTTTATCAAGAGCGTCTGTGCGTTGAGGTAAAATTTCCATCAGGTATTCTTCAAATATTGGAGCAATGGTTTGAGTGAGTGTCGTGTTTTCATTTTTATTAATTATCGTAATTTCTTTTTTATCAGTCTGTAAGACGGACGTGGAAAACTTAATGACAAAATCCTTGTTACTAAAGATATGACGACCATTTTGTCTACAGTTCTCTGAGAAGCTTTTTAATAGAGGCGTCGCCAGCTCCTTGCCAGAAAATTTATCCTCGAGTTCTTTATAAAACAATTCACTCAGGGTTTGGTGTTCATTTGTCTGGGCTGTATTATTAATATTTGCAGAGAAAGAACTACGAGGAATACGAGTAATCATTTAAATATCTCATTGTTTATTGATGTCTTGAATTTTAACTATCAGAACAGTGAAAAAATTTAATATGATTACAAGTAAAGAAATATCATAAATCGCTCAATCTCATAATGCAGCCGTAAAAGTTTCGGTGGAATGAGAACTTGCGATTTTGTTAATAATTAAGTGGTTTGATGTTTAAAAATAATGCTGAGTTAATAAAAGTGTGTGAAGTGTATGACATTAAGTTATTTTGGCGTCTATGCGATTAACAGACACCCTTATTCTATTACCACTCAGGTATGACGGGCAGAATATTGCCTCTGCCCGCCAGAAAAAAGTCAGCGCATTCCACCGTACGCCAGCGTCACTTCCTTCGCCGCTTTAATCACCATTGCGCCAAACTCGGTCACGCGGTCATCGGTAATACGTGAAATCGGTCCGGAAATTGAAATTGCGGCAAACGGTTCGCGGTGCTCATCGAAAATACATGCCGCGAGACAACGCAGTCCCAGGGCATGTTCTTCATCATCAAATGAATAACCCCGTTTGCGCGTTTGGGCGAGATCTTCTTTTAAATGCACAGGAGACACCAGCGTTGCGTGGGTATAGGCATGTAACCCTTTGCGGTGCAGCAGCTTCGTCACCTGCTCTTCACTTAATTGGGCTAAAAAGGCTTTACCCGCACCGGAAGCATGCATCGGTAATTTACCGCCGATAGGCGCGGACATTCGCATCAGGTGGGTACACTGTACCTGGTCGATAATAATCGCTTCATGATCGCTTTGATCAAGCACCGCCATATTAACCGTTTCGCCAGACTCTTCCATTAGATTGCGCAGGATAGGGTGAACAATTGCTAACAAATTACGGCTCTGGAGAAAGCTGCTGCCGACCATAAAGGCATGTGCGCCGATTGCCCAGTGTCCCAGTTCGCCAACCTGACGCACGAAACCCTGCTGTTGCATCGTGGTTAGCAGGCGGTGGGTCGTGGAATTGGGTAACCCGGCTTGTTGCGCCAGCTCCGTGAGTGCCACACTGCCATTGGATTCGGCAATCCACTCCAGTAATTTCAGGCCACGCGTTAAAGACTGAACCTGTCCAGTCGCTGGTGCGGTGGCAACGGCGGGTTTTCTGCCGCGTTTCGCGGGAATGGGTGCGACCATGACAGTCTCCTTTTTCTGTATCGTGGAAATCATTTTCATTTTTATTGTTAGCTAATGCAATAGTTGCTGAACTGATCCGATGAGTTAATGTTGAACAAATCTCATGTTGCGTGGTGGTCGCTTTTACCACAGATGCGTTTATGCCAGTATGGTTTGTTGAATTTTTATTAAATCTGGGTTGAGCGTGTCGGGAGCAAGTGTGAGCAGCAAAGTGGAACAACTGCGTGCGCAGTTAAATGAACGTATTCTGGTGCTGGACGGCGGTATGGGCACCATGATCCAGAGCTATCGACTGAACGAAGCCGATTTTCGTGGTGAACGCTTTGCCGACTGGCCATGCGACCTCAAAGGCAACAACGACCTGCTGGTACTCAGTAAACCGGAAGTGATCGCCGCTATCCACAACGCCTACTTTGAAGCGGGCGCGGATATCATCGAAACCAACACCTTCAACTCCACGACCATTGCGATGGCGGATTACCAGATGGAATCCCTGTCAGCGGAAATCAACTTTGCGGCGGCGAAACTGGCGCGCGCCTGTGCTGATGAGTGGACCGCGCGCACGCCGGAGAAACCGCGCTACGTTGCCGGTGTTCTCGGCCCGACCAACCGCACGGCGTCTATTTCTCCGGACGTCAACGATCCGGCATTCCGCAACATCACTTTTGACCAGCTGGTGGCGGCCTATCGCGAATCCACCAAAGCGCTGGTGGAAGGTGGTGCGGATCTGATCCTGATTGAAACCGTTTTCGACACCCTTAACGCCAAAGCGGCGGTCTTTGCGGTGAAAACGGAGTTTGAAGCGCTGGGCGTTGAGCTGCCGATTATGATCTCCGGCACCATCACCGACGCCTCCGGGCGCACGCTCTCCGGGCAGACCACCGAAGCATTTTATAACTCTCTGCGCCACGCCGAAGCGCTGACTTTCGGCCTTAACTGTGCGCTGGGGCCAGACGAACTGCGCCAGTACGTGCAGGAATTATCACGGATTGCGGAATGCTACGTCACAGCGCACCCGAACGCCGGGCTACCCAACGCCTTTGGTGAGTACGATCTCGACGCCGACACGATGGCAAAACAGATACGTGAATGGGCGCAAGCGGGCTTTCTCAATATCGTCGGCGGCTGCTGTGGCACCACGCCACAGCATATTGCCGCGATGAGTCGTGCAGTAGAAGGATTAGCGCCGCGCAAACTGCCGGAAATCCCCGTAGCCTGCCGTTTGTCCGGCCTGGAGCCGCTGAACATTGGCGAAGATAGCCTGTTTGTGAACGTGGGTGAACGCACCAACGTCACCGGTTCCGCTAAGTTCAAGCGCCTGATCAAAGAAGAGAAATACAGCGAGGCACTGGATGTGGCCCGCCAGCAGGTGGAAAACGGCGCGCAGATTATCGATATCAATATGGATGAAGGGATGCTCGACGCCGAAGCGGCGATGGTGCGTTTTCTCAATCTGATTGCCGGTGAACCGGATATCGCTCGCGTGCCGATTATGATCGACTCCTCAAAATGGGATGTCATTGAAAAAGGTCTGAAGTGTATCCAGGGCAAAGGCATTGTTAACTCTATTTCGATGAAAGAAGGCGTCGACGCTTTTATCCATCACGCGAAATTGTTGCGTCGTTACGGTGCGGCAGTGGTGGTAATGGCCTTTGACGAACAGGGGCAGGCCGATACCCGCGCACGGAAAATCGAGATTTGCCGTCGGGCGTACAAAATCCTCACCGAGGAAGTCGGCTTCCCGGCGGAAGATATCATCTTCGACCCGAACATCTTCGCGGTCGCCACCGGCATTGAAGAGCACAACAACTATGCGCAGGACTTTATTGGCGCGTGTGAAGACATCAAACGTGAGCTGCCGCACGCGCTGATCTCCGGCGGCGTATCTAACGTTTCTTTCTCATTCCGTGGCAACGATCCGGTGCGCGAAGCCATTCACGCGGTGTTCCTCTACTACGCTATTCGCAATGGCATGGATATGGGGATCGTCAACGCCGGGCAACTGGCAATTTACGACGACCTACCCGCTGAACTGCGCGACGCGGTGGAAGATGTGATTCTTAACCGTCGCGACGATGGCACTGAGCGTTTACTGGAGCTTGCCGAGAAATATCGCGGCAGCAAAACCGACGACACCACCAACGCCCAGCAGGCGGAGTGGCGCTCGTGGGAAGTGAATAAACGTCTGGAATACTCGCTGGTCAAAGGCATTACCGAGTTTATCGAGCAGGATACCGAAGAAGCCCGCCAGCAGGCTACGCGCCCGATTGAAGTGATTGAAGGCCCGTTGATGGACGGCATGAACGTGGTCGGCGATCTGTTTGGCGAAGGGAAAATGTTCCTGCCACAGGTGGTCAAATCGGCGCGTGTGATGAAGCAGGCGGTGGCCTACCTCGAACCGTTTATTGAAGCCAGCAAAGAGCAGGGCAAAACCAACGGCAAGATGGTGATCGCCACCGTGAAGGGCGACGTCCACGACATCGGTAAAAATATCGTTGGTGTGGTGCTGCAATGTAACAACTACGAAATTGTCGATCTCGGCGTTATGGTGCCTGCGGAAAAAATTCTCCGTACCGCCAAAGAAGTGAATGCTGATTTGATTGGCCTTTCAGGATTGATCACGCCGTCGCTGGACGAGATGGTTAACGTGGCGAAAGAGATGGAGCGTCAGGGCTTCACCATTCCGCTATTGATTGGCGGCGCGACCACTTCTAAAGCGCACACGGCGGTGAAAATCGAGCAGAACTACAGCGGCCCGACGGTGTATGTGCAGAACGCTTCACGCACCGTTGGTGTGGTGGCTGCGCTGCTTTCCGACACTCAGCGTGATGATTTTGTCGCTCGTACCCGCAAGGAGTACGAAACCGTACGTATTCAGCACGGGCGCAAGAAACCGCGCACACCACCGGTCACGCTGGAAGCGGCGCGTGATAACGACTTCGCTTTTGACTGGCAGGCTTATACGCCGCCGGTGGCGCACCGTCTCGGCGTGCAGGAAGTCGAAGCCAGCATCGAAACGCTGCGTAATTACATCGACTGGACACCGTTCTTTATGACCTGGTCGCTGGCCGGGAAGTATCCGCGCATTCTGGAAGATGAAGTGGTAGGCGTTGAGGCGCAGCGGCTGTTTAAAGACGCCAACGACATGCTGGATAAATTAAGCGCCGAAAAAACGCTGAATCCGCGTGGCGTGGTGGGCCTGTTCCCGGCAAACCGTGTGGGCGATGACATTGAAATCTACCGTGACGAAACGCGTACCCATGTGATCAACGTCAGCCACCATCTGCGTCAACAGACCGAAAAAACCGGCTTCGCTAACTACTGTCTCGCTGACTTCGTTGCGCCGAAGCTTTCTGGTAAAGCAGATTACATCGGCGCATTTGCCGTGACTGGCGGGCTGGAAGAGGACGCACTGGCTGATGCCTTTGAAGCGCAGCACGATGATTACAACAAAATCATGGTGAAAGCGCTTGCCGACCGTTTAGCCGAAGCCTTTGCGGAGTATCTCCATGAGCGTGTGCGTAAAGTCTACTGGGGCTATGCGCCGAACGAGAACCTCAGCAACGAAGAACTGATCCGCGAAAACTACCAGGGCATCCGTCCGGCACCGGGCTATCCGGCCTGCCCGGAACATACGGAAAAAGCCACCATCTGGGAGCTGCTGGAAGTGGAAAAACACACTGGCATGAAACTCACAGAATCTTTCGCCATGTGGCCTGGTGCATCGGTTTCGGGTTGGTACTTCAGCCACCCGGACAGCAAGTATTACGCGGTGGCGCAAATCCAGCGCGATCAGGTTGAAGACTATGCCCGCCGTAAAGGTATGAGCGTCTCAGATGTTGAGCGCTGGCTGGCACCGAATCTGGGGTATGACGCGGACTGATTCACAAATCTGTCACTTTTCCTTACAACAAACAGGGCGCTCAATGAGTGCCCTGTCTCTTTATTAATATGAAACACTTATACTGGAATCAGGCTGGAATAATCTTAGCCGGAAAAACGAAGGTCAAAAGGCACAGTAAAGATGCCAGTCAGCGTGTTTCCGGTCCTTTGGTCATTCAATTGCTTCAGGAACATATAACGATAAGGAGAACCTGAACTCGTGTTAACGCTGCTTCACCTGCTTTCTGCCGTCGCCCTGCTGGTCTGGGGGACGCATATTGTTCGAACCGGCGTAATGCGCGTCTTCGGCGCGCGTTTGCGTACTGTCCTTAGCCGGAGCGTCGAAAAAAAGCCGCTCGCCTTTTGCGCGGGGATCGGCGTTACCGCACTGGTACAGAGCAGTAATGCCACCACCATGCTGGTGACCTCGTTCGTCGCTCAGGATCTGGTAGCCCTCGCACCGGCTCTGGTGATTGTGCTGGGTGCAGATGTCGGGACGGCGCTAATGGCGCGTATTCTCACCTTCGATTTATCCTGGCTGTCACCATTACTTATTTTTATCGGCGTGATTTTTTTCCTCGGACGCAAACAGTCACGCGCCGGGCAACTGGGCCGCGTCGGTATTGGTCTTGGGCTGATTTTGCTGGCGCTGGAGTTGATTGTGCAGGCCGTAACGCCGATCACCCAGGCAAACGGCGTTCAGGTGATCTTTGCCTCGCTGACCGGCGATATTCTGCTGGATGCGCTGATTGGCGCGATGTTCGCCATTATCAGCTACTCCAGCCTTGCTGCTGTACTGCTGACCGCGACTCTGACCGCTGCAGGCATTATCTCCTTCCCCGTGGCGCTCTGTCTGGTGATTGGTGCTAACCTCGGTTCCGGCCTGCTGGCGATGCTCAACAACAGTGCCGCCAATGCCGCAGCCCGCCGTGTCGCGCTGGGTAGTCTGCTGTTTAAGCTGGTGGGTAGCCTGATTATCCTGCCGTTTGTCCATTTGCTGGCAGAGACAATGGGGAAGTTGTCATTGCCAAAAGCGGAACTGGTGATCTATTTCCACGTCTTCTACAACCTTGTACGTTGCCTGGTCATGCTGCCATTTGTTGACCCGATGGCACGGTTTTGCAAAACGATTATTCGCGATGAACCGGAACTGGATACCCAGCTACGGCCTAAACATCTGGATGTCAGCGCGCTGGATACGCCCACGCTTGCTCTGGCGAACGCCGCGCGCGAAACCCTGCGCATTGGCGACGCCATGGAACAGATGATGGAAGGGTTGAATAAAGTGATGCACGGCGAGCCACGGCAGGAGAAAGAGCTGCGCAAGCTGGCGGATGATATCAACGTGCTCTATACCGCGATTAAACTTTATCTGGCGCGAATGCCAAAAGAGGAACTGGCAGAAGAAGAGTCGCGCCGCTGGGCGGAGATCATCGAAATGTCGCTAAACCTTGAACAGGCCTCCGATATCGTCGAGCGCATGGGTAGTGAAATTGCCGACAAATCGCTGGCTGCAAGGCGAGCATTTTCGCTTGATGGCTTGAAGGAACTGGATGCGCTCTATGAGCAATTGCTCAGTAATTTAAAACTGGCAATGTCGGTTTTCTTCTCTGGCGATGTTACCAGCGCCCGTCGTTTGCGCCGCAGCAAACATCGTTTTCGCATTCTTAATCGCCGCTATTCCCACGCCCACGTCGATCGCCTGCATCAGCAAAACGTGCAGAGTATTGAAACCAGTTCGCTACATTTAGGCTTATTGGGAGATATGCAACGTCTGAACTCGCTGTTTTGTTCAGTCGCTTACAGTGTGCTGGAACAGCCTGATGAAGATGAAGGACGGGACGAGTATTAATACTGCGCCCCTGAAGGCCTGATAAGACGCGTAAAGCGTCGCATCAGGCACTATGTACAAGATGCCGGATCATGCATCCGGCAATTCACTTAAAAACGGTGACCCGCTTCCAGCGGAACCGCTTCTTCACCAGCCTTAAACACATAAGTGGTGTTCGGGCCACCCAGCGTAGCGTGACCTTTACTCACCGTGATCCAGTTACCTTCCGGTAGACCAATAATTGTGAGTTCTGGCGCGACGACCAGCAGTTCGCGAATACGCTGCTCACGCGTTTCACCTTTATGGCCTTCCGGCAGCGCGTTGGTGAAGTGCGGGTTGATTTGCAACGGGAACAGATTCAGCGCATCGAAACCTTGCGGATCGACAATCGGCATATCGTTGGTGGTACGAATGGTTGGGCAAGCAAGGTTAGCGCCTGCGCTCCAGCCAATATACAGCGCGCCACGTTTAACCACGTCAGTAATTGGTGCCAGCAGCCCGCGCTCGCGGCACTGTTTCAGCAACTGGAAAGTATTACCGCCGCCGACAATCACGATCTCAGCATTTTCAATCGCGGCAACGGGATCGACAACGCTATGAATACCGGTGACAGAAACACCCAGCGGAGCGAGAACCGCAGCCGTTTTCGCTGTGTAATCATCCCAGGTCTGCGTTACGCCAGCGAAAGGGATAAACACCGCTGAGCGGCGACCCTGCAACTGTTCAGCAATTAGCGGCAGCGCATGTTCCAGCCAGGCTTTACCCGGCAGCGTCGAGTTACTCAATAAAAGCAGTTCCATTACTTCTCCGGTTAGTAAGAAATCACGGAAGGCATGCTACCACTGCGAATTTAACCACTTACTGACATGGCTCACGATGTCACGTATTGCACCGGGCGCTGAGACTGATGACAAACACAGCATTGCCTGATGCGCTACGCTTACCAGTCCTACCAGATAACTGCAATATATTGAATTTTCGAGATTATGTAGGCCGAATAAGGCTTCATTCCGCATCCGGCATAAACAATGTGTACTTTGCCACCAATTTGAGCGCCCCTTAAGGCGCTGATATTTTTTATCCTTCTCATGCAAATTGTGCTGCTTCAGCAATCAGCCGCACATCCGGTCGCGAAGTTGCCGCGGCGACCAGCCAGCGACATGCAGAGTTAAGTAGCGCGATTAATCATGGGAAATTGCCTCTGCATGAGTGAGCAGATATTGCTCCGCCTCACCGGACCAGATCCCCTGATGACGCGCCAGAATTGCCGCCAGTGCTTGATCCTGAATCTGCGTGAGTGACATAAGCGGCAGGTATTTCCCGGTATACACCAGCTTTTTGCCGCCGCCGACGGCAGGCAATTCAAGCGTGGTTTCGCCCGCGGCATTCAGCCCAAGAATATGTGTTACCACTTTTGCGGCCTGCACTTTTTTCTCTTCAATCAATTTGACTGCTGCGCGCATGTCATCGGTATTGCCGCCTGACGTGCCCACGTAGTGGGTAAATGCATAATGCACATCGTAGAAATTAATTGGCGCGCTGAAATGTTTATCCTGCGGTCCGGCGAAGAAATTCAGGCAACCATCTGTCGCCAGCAAGGAAGAGGCGAGAGTCACCAGTCCTTCATTAGGCACAAAGACGAAAATATCATCGAAGCCGTGACCGCCACTCAGTGCCATTAACGTATCAAATGCTGCATCGGCGGCATTGAGATAATGAATCAGTGTTTGCGGTTCTGATGGATAGTGCTTGCGCGCATAACTCAATTTGTCGTTGTCGGTATCGGTAATGACGAGCAGCGACGGGTTAACGGGTCCATGTAGCGCATAATCAATCGCCAACAGTCCCATTGGTCCGGTGCCGCCGAGGATCAGCGTGCGCCCTTGCGGGCGAATCCCCATCGTGTGGTTATAACTACCTTCCTGAAGATGATAGTTGGCGTTGAACGCGCCAATCACGCAGGAAAGCGGTTCAACCAGCGAGCCTTCAAAATAGGTTTCGCCGTCGTATGCCAGCAGGCAATCTTGTTCCATGACCTCGTTGGGAATAACCACATGCGTGGCTTCGCCGCCTACCCACGGGAAGGAGTAGCCGGGGCAGTCCGGGCGGTCGGGGAGTTGCAGGTTGGCCTGAATCACATAACGCTGACCCGGCTGGAATTTGTGCTGCCACTTTTTACCCACGGCCAGAATATCGCCGCAAAACTCGTGGCCGATGATGATGGGGTTGGTCGCCACATCGTCGGGTACTTTTTTATGGTTTTCACCCAGATTGGCCTCTTTCCAGGAAGAGAGGCACAGGCTGTCGGTGACCACCGTCGCGAGGATTTCATCCTCCTGCATTTCAGGAAGATCAAAGGTTTCCAGGCGTAAATCACGTTTACCATAAAGACGCAGAGCTGTTGTTTTCATAAACCACCTCATGTTGAGCGATGGCCCCGGCAGTCGTGCCGGGGCGAAGAATCAGGACAGGAAGCCCAGCGCATTGCCGATAATCCCTAAGCCAAACAGGGCGAAAATCAGCCATACCGGGTTAATTTTTTTGTTGAGCAGACGAACCATCAGTAGCGTCAGACCGAGCGCCAGCAAACCAGGGCAAAGTTGGTCGAGAATGTTCTGCACGGTCATGGTGACGGTGGAGCCATCGGCGGCATGCGTTTGTGAAACCACCAACGGTACGTTGATTGACGTCCATTTGGTCACCAGCACGCCCATCACAAACAGTCCGAGAATCGACGCGCCTTCGGTGAGTTTTTGCAGCACATTCCCGCCCATATCGCTGACGATATTCACCCCTTTGCGAAAGCCGAGCTGTAGGCCATACCACTTCATCGCCAGACGCACCGCATTGAAAATAAAGAAAAACAGCAGCGGGCCGAGAATGTTGCCCGAAAGTGCCAGAGATGCGCCGAGCGCGGCGGTAATCGGGCGCAGCGTTCCCTAGACCAGTGGATCGCCAACTCCTGCCAATGGTCCCATCAGACCGACTTTGATGCCGTTAATGGTACCGTCATCAATTTCCGCGCCGTTGGCCCGCGCCTCTTCCATGGCGGCAGTGACGCCGATGACCGGGCCACATACGGCTGGCGTGGTATTGAAGAACACCAGGTGTCGCCTGAGCGCCGCAACCTGATCCTCTTTTAATGGGTAAAGTCGCTTGATGGCGGGGATCATGTCGTAGCAAAAACCCAGCCCGTGAATACGTTCAAAGTTAAAGGACGCCTGTTGCAGGTTGGAGCGCAGAAACATGCTCACCAGATCGCTGCGTGTAATTTTTCTCTGTTCCATGATGGCTCCGTTAATCGTCAAGTTGGTCAAGGGCGGTGGAGGCGGTGGCCTGGAGTTGAGGTTCAGCTTTACGCCACTGTGGATTTAGCTGGATGTAGAGCAGGGCCATGATCACGCCGACGCCACCGAACGCCAGCAGACTGAGATCGAGGTAGCCACCTGCGAGGAAACCGAGGAAAAAGAAAGGCATCAAATATTTCACGCCCATCATACGTAGCACCATGGCGTAACCGACCACCACGATAAAACCGCCAGCAATCTGTAGTCCTCGGGTCACAAATTCGGGAATGGCGTTTAACATATTGCTGACCATATCGGCGCTGACGAACAGCGAGACAATCAGTGCCGGAATAGCAACGCGCAGCGCCTGCACGCCAAGCGCGGAGACATGCAGAATATCGAGAGTGCGAAACCGTGCTTCTTCCGCTGCTTTATCCGCCGCGTGCTGGAACACTACGGTGATGGTGCGGGCAAACACCGTCAGTACCTGGCCTGCAGCAGCCACAGGCAACGCGATGGCGATACCGGTGGCGATGCTTTGCTGACCAACGATAACCAGAATGGCGGAGATAATGCTGGCGAGCGCGGAATCCGGAGATTGCGCCGCGCCGACGTTCATCCAGCCGAGAGCTATCAATTCCAGCGTACCACCGAGTATTATTCCGGTTTTTAAATCACCGAGAATTAAACCAATCACCGTACAGGCAATTAACGGGCGATGAGTCTGAAATTCATCCAGCACGCTGCCCATTCCGGCAATACAGGAAAAAAGAAATATAGCAATGATTTGTAGGGTACTTATTTCCATGATTTGTCACCTTTTAAGTGTCGTCATCCCTGCCTGTTAAAGCATATGTACACAGGCGCTATTATTTAATTTGCGATTAACTGTTCGTTTATTTTGTCGATAATATTGATTGAGGGATCTGACGCTACGACGCGTAAATCCAGTATGACGCCAAGATTATTTAACTCATGAAATGCGTTAATATCATCATCATCTAATGAAACCGCTTTGGTTAACTGTTTTTTACCGGGCCGCCAGGCCATGCCGCCAATATTCAGGGTGTCTATTTTTACCCCCTGGCGAACCATCGCTAAGGCATCCTGTGGGCGAGTGAAAAGATAAAAAACGGTTTCGTCCTGATATTGCGGGTTGTGATAAACCGCGACGGCTTTTTCAATATTGACCACGTTAACCTTCATTCCCGGCGGGGCGGCCTGACGCAATAATGTCCGGCGAACTTCATCGTTATACACCTCGTCATTGCAGATAATAATGCGCTGGGCGTTAGCCACTTTCGACCAGACGGTTGTGACCTGGCCGTGGATCAGGCGGTCATCAATGCGGGCGAGCGTAATGTTCATCAGAAATCCTCCTCTGCCGTTGCCAGTTGTTTCCAGACAACGCAGGTTTGCTTTGCGATTTGCGTCAGGTGTTCACACAGTTCATCAACATTCATGCTGTCCTGGTTATCAACCAGTTCGAGCGCCAGTGGCAGGGAAAGGCCGCTGATCACCCGCAGGTGCGGATTGCGCATCGCAAGCGTCGCTGCTGCATTCCACGGGCTACCGCACTGTAAATCCACGGCGATTAGCCACTCGTCATGATTGTGAATGCTCACTAACTTCTCCAGCTTTGCCACAATGTCTCCGGCGTTCTCGCCGGGCACAAATTCAACTGCCTCGACCCTGGCATCGCCGTACACCATCTGAACCGATTCCAGCATGGCGCAGGCTAATTTGCCGTGGGCGCAAAAAATGGCATTGACCATAAAGCCTCCTTAGCCGCGCGTTTTGCCGCCTGCAATGTTAGTGGTTACTCCGGTGATATAGCTGGCGCGTTCAGACAGCAGATAACAAACAAAATCAGCCACTTCTGCTAATCTTCCGGCGCGCCCAATAGGAATGGAATTTTTGGTATAGCCTTCACGCAGCTGCTCGACGGTGATATTGCGCGTCCACGCCAGCGCTTCTTCATATTCCGGCGTGCGCAGTCCTGTTTTTTCCAGAATCCCTGGCGCGATACCGACCACACGGATACCGTGCTTACCCAGCTCTTTCGACCAGGAGCGCGTGAAGCTATTGAGCGCGGCTTTGGTCGCGGCGTAACAGCTTTGGCCTTCTGAGCCTTCCAGCCCACTTTCTGAGGAAACATTCACAATCACGCCATCATGTTGTTTGACCATCTGTCGCGCCACCGCCTGCGACATCAGAAAAACGCCTTTCTGGTTGATATTGACCATTTTTTCGAATGCAGCTTCGTTGAGTTCATACTGCCCGGCAGGCGCTTTCTCATCGACCAGCAGACGCGGGAAATTGACCCCGGCGTTATTGACCAGACCGTCGATGCGACCAAAACGCTGGATAATTTCCGCTACCGTATGATTTACCTCTTTGGCGCTGGAAATATCGGTCGGCCAAAACTGATAGCCTTTATGACCTTCATATTGACCATCGCCACCGTGAATATCGACCATCTGTACGTTTGCGCCTTGTGCTAATAATTCCTCTACAATCGCCAGACCAATACCGGATGCGCCGCCGGTGACGATAATGATTTTATCCTGCAAATTTAACCACGTTTGCATAACAGACTCCTGTTTTTAGATAATAGGGACCCGCCGTAATTTTTATTACGGTAAACATCGGGAAGATTTTTATTTCAGTAATAGTTCAGCTGTGCTGCTATTCGTTACCAGACAATTAATATATTTTCCACGCAGTGCACCAACAATTCCGCTGTATTTTTCTTCACTCATGGCAATGCCAATGGAATACCGCGCCTGCTTTAATTTATTCATTTCGATAGAGAGTGTTTTTTCGCTCATATTCGTTTCAACCATTGCGCCGTGAATATCAAAAAAGCGCGAGCAAATATCGCCAGCAACCTGGCGGGCATTCAGGTCGTCACTCTCTTCACCACCATAAAACGCATGCCAGTTAGCGCCGTCACGAATGGCCGGTGAGCCAATTCCCACCAGGGCGACATCCAGATTATCCCAGTAGGCAGAGATGGTTTTAAAGTGCTGAGACTGCATGATCCCATTACGAATTAAGGGGTTATCCAGTAGAGCCGGAAAATCCGCGAGATGCGATTCTCCTTTCAACTTCGCTGCCGCGCTGTAGGTTAATGTGTTTACATGATAGCGGCTTTCGAGTTTACCGGACGGTCCGCCAATAATTGGTACGCAGATTAACTGCCGCGATTGCCCCGCCTGCGGCAAGTTTTCAACCAGTGCGCTCACCGCGCGACCCCAGGAAAAACCGACAATATCGCCAGGCTCCAGCAAGCGATCCAGCAGTTGCGCGCCGTGTAACCCCATCATCGCCAGTTGAGTCTCTTCATCCTCATCATTTCCCGACACCACCACAACGTCTTTCAGGCCAAACTTTTGCTTCAGTTGCTGCTCCAGCCAGAGATTTTCGTTGTAGTCATAGTTGATGGCGATGGTGACAATTCCCTGATCGCGGCCTCGTTTAAGCAAGCGGCTGATGGTGGTGCGGTAAATACCCAGTTCGCGCGCGATTTGCGCCTGCGTCATATCCTGTTCGTAATAGAGTTGGGCAATCTTCACAATCAAACGGATATCGTCACTGTTTTCCATTGCCGCCTCCTGGTTCTGCACATTTGTGCAAATACGCTTTCTCACCGCTTGATCTGATATAACCCCATCATGATGGCCTTTCAAAGCGATTTTTCACTCTTTGCATGGGGAGAAATAGCGCTTTCTCTTGCACATTTGTTTCTCTGCCTAGTAGTCATCAGCACAGGTGTGCAGCGATTCGTAATATGTTGATTATCCTTATTTTGCCAGGCAAATTTGCATCGTACTTCCGGAGACACTTTTGTGATAAAAGGCGTGGCAGATCACATTTAATTTCGACGTTGCCGCATAACCCTGTTTTTCCCCGCTAAGAGGTACGGTATATTCCGCGTTTTACAGGAGAATTTATGCTGCCCGACTCATCAGTCCGTTTAAATAAATACATCAGCGAAAGCGGAATTTGCTCACGCCGCGAAGCGGATCGCTATATCGAGCAAGGCAATGTGTTCCTTAATGGCAAGCGAGCCACCATTGGCGATCAGGTGAAACCCGGCGACGTTGTGAAAGTAAACGGTCAGTTGATTGAGCCTCGGGAAGCCGAAGATTTGGTACTTATCGCCCTGAACAAGCCCGTCGGTATTGTCAGCACCACCGAAGATGGCGAGCGCGATAACATTGTCGATTTCGTTAACCACAGCAAACGCGTGTTCCCGATTGGCCGCCTGGATAAAGACTCCCAGGGGCTGATTTTCCTCACCAATCACGGCGATCTGGTGAATAAGATCCTCCGTGCGGGTAACGATCATGAGAAAGAGTATCTGGTGACGGTCGATAAACCGATTACCGATGAATTTATTCGTGGTATGGGGGCGGGGGTGCCGATCCTCGGGACGGTGACGAAAAAGTGCAAAGTCAAAAAAGAAGCGCCGTTTGTCTTCCGCATTACCCTGGTGCAGGGGCTGAACCGTCAGATCCGGCGCATGTGCGAGCACTTTGGTTACGAAGTGAAAAAGCTGGAACGTACGCGCATTATGAACGTCAGCTTAAGCGGCATTCCGCTGGGTGAGTGGCGCGATTTAACTGACGATGAGTTAATCGACCTCTTTAAGCTCATCGAAAATTCCTCTTCCGAGGCAAAACCTAAAACGAAGGCCAAACCGAAAACGGCGGGCATCAAACGTCCAGTCGTTAAGATGGAAAAAACGGCGGAAAAAGGCGGTCGCCCGGCGTCCAACGGTAAGCGTTTTACCTCGCCGGGGCGTAAAAAGAAGGGGCGTTAATCAGCGCCTGCCGCGCGTCGACGTATTTGCTGACCAGCTAAATGACGCCTCAGGATCCGGTTTATAAGCCTGCTTTTTCTTTAACTGGCGGGCTTTTTTCGCTTCAGCCTCACGCTCGACCATTAATTTATCGATGTACTCTTTCTTAATGCTGTTGGTTTCGGAGTTGGTCAGTACGCGACCATGCGCAATCCGCGCCCGATCCAGCAGTGTTTTAAGTTCACGCTGCTCGCGTTCAGTCATCTCTTTTTGGGTAATACGGGGGAGTGCCATGCTGGTGCCCTCAGTGAGCCAGAGAGTTCAGTGTACGGGAATTCGTTTGCGAGCAGAACTGATAATATTCATTTTGCCTTCTCTTAACTATTTATCTCTTTCGATAATTAATTAGAGATGCAGATAAAAAAATTAAAGGCAATTATTCTCCGATAAAGACGTTGGTTAACAGAGTACAGGCTCGTTTATTGATGAGCATAGTGACAAGAAAATCAATACGGCCCGAAATATAGCTTCCAGGCCATACAGTATTTACTCAAACAAATTACTATGCAGTTTTTGCACCACCTGCTCGGCATCTTCGCCGGGCACCAGGAAGCACAGGTTATGGCTGGATGCGCCGTAACAAATCATGCGAATGTTGAACGGTTCCAGTACGCCGAATACCTCTTTGCCAACGCCGCAGGCTTTTGACAGGTCATTGCCAATCAACGCGACCAGCGCCAGACCTTCCTCCACTTCTACCCGGCATAGTGCAGACAGCTCCATCAGCAGAGATTGCGTCAGCAAGGTATCGCCAGTGGAGGTTGAACCGGTGGTATCAAGGGTTAATGCCACGCTCACTTCTGACGTGGTGATTAAGTCTACCGAAATATTATGCCGCGCGAGGATGCCGAAAACTTCCGCGAGGAAACCGCGAGAATGCAGCATATTCAGGCTGTGCAAAGTGAGCAGAGTCTGATTGCGACGAAGCGCCAGCGCGCGGAATAGCGGCGGATTTTCAGTTTTATTGCACACCAGCGTACCACCTGCGCGTGGGTCTTTGCTGGAGCCAACAAAGACCGGGATATCGCTACGTACTGCGGGTAGCAACGTTGCCGGATGCAGTACTTTTGCACCAAAAGTTGCCATCTCTGCCGCTTCGGCAAACGCGATTTCATCAATGCGTTTTGCTGCGGAAACCACGCGTGGATCGGTGGTGTAGATGCCCGGGACGTCGGTCCAGATATCAACACGAGATGCGTGTAAAGCCTCCGCCAGCAAGGCTGCCGTATAATCGCTGCCTCCACGGCCAAGCGTCGTTGTCCGACCTTTATTTTCGCTACCGATAAATCCCTGGGTGATCACTAAGCCTTCATTGAGGCGTGGGAGCAGCTGCAGCGCGGCCAGTTCCGCCAGCGCGGCTACATCTGGCTCTGCACGACCAAATCGGTCGTTGGTACGCATCACTTTACGTACATCAAACCACTGTGCCTGAACATCGCGTTCGCGCAGGATTTCGACAAACAGCAGGGTCGACATCAGCTCGCCGTGGCTGACCAGTTCATCTGTCAGCGCCGGAGACGTTGCCAGCGCCGCCGCTTCTGCCAGAACAGTAATGTTCTCCAGCAGACGTTCAATCTCTTCACGGATAACGTTCGGGTAACGCAGACGTTCCAGAATGGCAAACTGGATATTGCGGATTGCGTCGAGTTTTTCGAATCGCTCGCCAGGTTCCAGTCCTTCAGCTAAAGCGACCAGCAGATTAGTGATACCAGCAGAAGCCGAGAGGACAACTAAACGTACGTTGGCATCAGAAAGCACAATATCAGCGCTGCGGTTCATGGCGTCAAAATCAGCTACGCTGGTACCGCCAAATTTGGAGACAACAATTTCAGACATAACTACCTCGTGTCAGGGGATCCATTTTCAGCCTTGGCACAAGGGAAGAGCGGAAGACGGGTGGGCGCAGAGCGATACTTCGCTACTATTTTCACCCAGAAGTGCTCCACCACTTGCGAAACGCCCGACTGCGAACGCTTCTGGTGACAACCCAGGGGATTCAGCCCCTGTAGCCGATGATGAACGTGGCCAGCCGTTCAATCACCTCGGCGATGCACCCCCTCAGGTGTTATCACAGGACTGGCTCCTCCAACACCGTTACTTGGGCAACGCGCCTCTTCTGGCCTGCGCTAGCGCAGGTAGTACATTTATAAATAAAGGGTGAGCGGGGCGGTTGTCAACGATGGGGTCATGCGGATTTTTCATCCACTCCTGGCGGTCAGTAGTTCAGCTAATAAATGCTTCACTGCGCTAAGGGTTTACACTCAACATTACGCTAACGGCACTAAAACCATCACATTTTTCTGTGACTGGCGCTACAATCTTCCAAAGTCACAATTCTCAAAATCAGAAGAGTATTGCTAATGAAAAACATCAATCCAACGCAGACCGCTGCCTGGCAGGCACTACAGAAACACTTCGATGAAATGAAAGACGTTACGATCGCCGATCTTTTTGCTAAAGACGGCGATCGTTTTTCTAAGTTCTCTGCAACCTTCGACGATCAGATGCTGGTGGATTACTCCAAAAACCGCATCACTGAAGAGACGCTGGCGAAATTACAGGATCTGGCGAAAGAGTGCGATCTGGCGGGCGCGATTAAGTCGATGTTCTCTGGCGAGAAGATCAACCGCACTGAAAACCGCGCCGTGCTGCACGTAGCGCTGCGTAACCGTAGCAATACCCCGATTCTGGTTGATGGCAAAGACGTAATGCCAGAAGTCAACGCGGTGCTGGAGAAGATGAAAACCTTCTCGGAAGCGATTATTTCCGGTGAGTGGAAGGGTTATACCGGCAAAGCAATCACTGACGTAGTGAACATCGGGATCGGTGGTTCTGACCTCGGCCCGTACATGGTGACCGAAGCACTGCGTCCGTACAAAAATCACCTGAACATGCACTTTGTTTCTAACGTCGATGGGACTCACATCGCGGAAGTGCTGAAAAAAGTAAACCCGGAAACCACGTTGTTCCTGGTCGCCTCTAAAACCTTCACCACTCAGGAAACTATGACCAACGCCCATAGCGCGCGTGACTGGTTCCTGAAAGCGGCAGGTGATGAAAAACACGTTGCGAAACACTTTGCGGCGCTCTCCACCAATGCCAAAGCCGTTGGTGAGTTTGGTATTGATACCGCCAACATGTTCGAGTTCTGGGACTGGGTCGGCGGTCGTTACTCTTTGTGGTCAGCGATTGGCCTGTCGATTGTTCTCTCCATCGGCTTTGATAACTTCGTTGAACTGCTTTCTGGCGCACACGCGATGGACAAGCATTTCTCCACCACGCCTGCCGAGAAAAACCTGCCTGTACTGCTGGCGCTGATTGGCATCTGGTACAACAATTTCTTTGGTGCGGAAACTGAAGCGATTCTGCCGTATGACCAGTATATGCACCGTTTCGCGGCGTACTTCCAGCAGGGCAATATGGAGTCCAACGGTAAGTATGTTGACCGTAACGGTAACGTTGTGGATTACCAGACTGGCCCGATTATCTGGGGTGAACCAGGTACTAACGGTCAGCACGCGTTCTACCAGCTGATCCACCAGGGAACCAAAATGGTACCGTGCGATTTCATCGCTCCGGCTATCACCCATAACCCGCTCTCTGATCATCACCAGAAACTGCTGTCTAACTTCTTCGCTCAGACCGAAGCGCTGGCGTTTGGTAAATCCCGCGAAGTGGTTGAGCAGGAATATCGCGATCAGGGTAAAGATCCGGCAACGCTTGACTACGTGGTGCCGTTCAAAGTATTCGAAGGTAACCGCCCGACCAACTCCATCCTGCTGCGCGAAATCACTCCGTTCAGCCTGGGTGCGTTGATTGCGCTGTATGAGCACAAAATCTTTACTCAGGGCGTGCTCCTGAACATCTTCACCTTCGACCAGTGGGGCGTGGAGCTGGGTAAACAACTGGCGAACCGTATTCTGCCAGAGCTGAAAGATGATAAAGAAATCAGCAGCCACGATAGCTCGACCAATGGTCTGATTAACCGCTATAAAGCGTGGCGCGGTTAATTAAATAACCTTAATAAAAATGCCGACGTTATGTCGGCATTTTTTATCAGATAAATCCCCTTGTCTGTAATTTAACGGAAATCATACCGTGAGGTTAATCCTAAAATAGATTTTTAATCGTTGTTTATTTCGGAAAATACGCAGATTAATTACTTTTGTTTTTATTTTAAGTTTATGATTTTTATTGTTATTTAAATATAAGTTGAAACTTATATTTGATATTCATTCCAATTATCCTAAAACGCCATCGCTAATTCCCTGCGCCGTAATTCGCATGCTTTAGTTGTGTATACTCGATCCCGCCCGAAATGTTTTTGGGTAAATCTCCATTCATTCAATGAAGGGAAATTGTTATGAAAAAAGTTCTGTATGGCATTTTTGCCATATCTGCGCTTGCGGCGACTTCTGCGTGGGCTGCACCTGTACAGGTGGGCGAAGCGGCAGGGTCGGCAGCAACGTCGGTTTCGGCGGGGAGTTCCTCCGCGACCAGCGTCAGCACCGTAAGCTCGGCGGTGGGTGTCGCGCTCGCGGCAACCGGTGGCGGTGATGGTTCTAATACCGGGACCACAACAACCACGACCACCAGTACCCAGTAATAAAGTATGTATCCCCAAAATAATTCGAGTCATTGCATCTGTGGCTTGAAGTATGAAGGGATTTACCATAACCACACTCCGGTGTGGTTATTCTGCCCCTCTGGAGAAGAGTCGTGAAGCGACCTGCACTCATTCTTATCTGCCTGCTATTACAGGCCTGTTCAGCCACGACTAAAGAGCTGGGCAATTCACTGTGGGACAGTCTGTTCGGCACGCCAGGCGTACAGCTGACGGACGATGATATTCAAAATATGCCCTACGCCAGCCAGTACATGCAGCTTAATGGCGGACCGCAGTTATTTGTGGTGCTGGCCTTCGCTGAAGACGGACAACAAAAATGGGTCACTCAGGATCAGGCCACTCTCGTCACACAACATGGTCGTCTGGTGAAGACTTTGCTTGGCGGCGACAACCTGATTGAAGTGAATAACCTTGCTGCCGACCCGCTGATTAAACCCGCACAAATTGTTGATGGTGCAACATGGATGCGCACGATGGGCTGGACCGAGTACCAGCAGGTACGCTACGCCACCGCACGCTCAGTCTTCAAATGGGATGGCACCGATACCGTCAAAGTCGGCAGCGATGAAACTCCGGTTCGCGTGCTGGACGAAGAAGTCTCCACCGACCAGGCGCGCTGGCATAACCGCTATTGGATCGACAGCGAAGGGCAAATTCGCCAGTCGGAACAGTATCTCGGCGCGGATTATTTCCCGGTGAAAACCACTCTCATCAAGGCGGCAAAACAATGATTAAACAAACTATTGTCGCATTGATTTTGAGTGTGGGGGCGTCATCGGTCTTCGCGGCAGGAACCGTCAAGGTGTTCAACAATGGCAGCAGTGAGG
This sequence comes from Escherichia sp. F1, assembly GCF_046764225.1. Classification (NCBI taxonomy): domain Bacteria; kingdom Pseudomonadati; phylum Pseudomonadota; class Gammaproteobacteria; order Enterobacterales; family Enterobacteriaceae; genus Escherichia; species Escherichia sp. F1. The sequence continues at coordinate 4,614,216 of NZ_CP177202.1, read as the reverse complement.
CCAAAACGCTAACGGGTGCAGAGCATTTAATCGATCTGGTAGGCCAACCACGGCTGGCAAACAGTTGGTGGCCCGGTGCGGTGATTAGCGAAGAGCTGGCAACGGCGGCAGCATTGCGTCAGCAGCAGGCGTTGCTGACACGGCTGGCAGAACTAACCGCAGACTCCAGCGCCGACGATGCCGCTGCGATTAACGCCTTACGCCAGCAAATTCAGGCGTTGAAAGTGACGGGCAGGCAAAAAATCAATCTTGATCCCGATATCGTCCGCGTTGCCGAACGCGGTAACCCGCCGTTGCAGGGCAACTACACGCTGTGGGTCGGACCACCGCCGTCCACGGTCATGTTGTTCGGGCTTATCAGCCGTCCTGGCAAGCAGTCATTCACTCCAGGTCGCGACGTGGCGAGCTATCTCTCCGGCCAGAACCTGCTTAGCGGTGCGGATCGCAGCTACGCGTGGGTGGTTTACCCGGACGGACGCACGCAAAAAGCGCCGGTGGCTTACTGGAACAAGCGTCACGTAGAGCCGATGCCCGGCAGCATTATTTATGTTGGCCTCGCGGACTCCGTCTGGAGTGAGACGCCTGATGCCCTTAACGCCGACATTCTTCAGACTCTGACGCAGCGGATACCTCAATAATGAAAAAAAGACATCTGCTTAGCTTACTGGCGCTGGGCATTAGCACAGCTTGCTACGGCGAAACATATCCTGCGCCCATTGGTCCGTCGCAGTCGGATTTCGGTGGCGTAGGATTATTACAAACGCCCACCGCGCGCATGGCGCGGGAAGGGGAGTTGAGCCTGAACTATCGAGATAACGATCAGTACCGTTATTACTCAGCTTCAGTGCAACTCTTCCCGTGGCTGGAAACAACGCTGCGTTACACCGACGTGCGCACCCGGCAGTACAGCAGCGTCGAAGCGTTCTCTGGCGATCAAACGTATAAAGATAAAGCCTTCGATCTCAAACTGCGTTTGTGGGAAGAGAGTTACTGGCTGCCGCAAGTGGCGGTTGGTGCGCGGGATATCGGCGGTACGGGGCTGTTTGATGCGGAATATCTTGTTGCCAGCAAAGCCTGGGGACCGTTCGATTTTACGCTCGGCCTGGGCTGGGGATATCTGGGCACCAGCGGTAATGTGAAAAATCCGCTCTGTTCAGCCAGTGATAAATATTGCTATCGCGATAACAGCTACAAACAGGCGGGATCTATCGACGGTAGCCAGATGTTCCACGGCCCGGCCTCACTGTTTGGCGGCGTGGAATACCAGACGCCCTGGCAACCGCTGCGCCTGAAACTGGAGTATGAAGGTAATAATTATCAGCAGGATTTTGCCGGGAAGCTGGAGCAAAAAAGTAAGTTTAACGTCGGGGCGATTTATCGCGTTACCGATTGGGCCGACGTTAACCTTAGCTATGAACGTGGCAACACCTTTATGTTTGGCATCACGCTGCGCACCAACTTTAACGATCTGCGCCCGTCCTACAATGATAACGCCCGCCCGCAATATCAACCGCAGCCACAGGATGCCATTTTGCAGCACTCGGTGGTGGCGAATCAGTTAACGTTGCTGAAATACAACGCCGGACTTGCCGATCCGCAGATCCAGGCGAAAGGCGATACGCTGTATGTTACCGGCGAACAGGTGAAATATCGTGATTCGCGCGAAGGGATCATCCGTGCTAATCGGATCGTGATGAATGATCTGCCGGATGGGATCAAGACGATCCGCGTTACGGAAAATCGCCTTAACATGCCGCAGGTGACGACGGAAACGGATGTCGCCAGCCTGAAAAATCATCTCGCCGGAGAGCCTTTGGGCCACGAAACGACGCTGGCGCAAAAACGCGTCGAGCCAGTGGTTCCGCAGTCCACCGAGCAGGGCTGGTATATCGACAAATCGCGCTTTGATTTCCATATCGATCCGGTGCTGAACCAGTCGGTCGGTGGCCCGGAAAACTTTTACATGTATCAGCTGGGCGTGATGGGAACGGCAGATTTGTGGCTGACGGACCATCTGCTGACCACCGGCAGCCTGTTTGCAAATCTTGCCAACAACTACGACAAGTTTAACTACACCAATCCGCCGCAGGACTCGCACTTACCGCGCGTTCGTACCCATGTGCGCGAGTATGTGCAGAACGATGTCTATGTGAATAACCTGCAAGCCAACTACTTCCAGCATCTGGGCAACGGCTTCTACGGTCAGGTCTATGGAGGTTATCTCGAAACCATGTTTGGCGGTGCGGGGGCAGAAGTGTTGTATCGCCCGCTGGACAGCAACTGGGCGTTTGGTGTGGATGCCAACTACGTTAAACAGCGCGACTGGCGTAGTGCAAAAGATATGATGAAATTCACCGACTACAGCGTGAAAACCGGACATCTGACCGCCTACTGGACGCCATCTTTCGCTCAGGATGTGTTAGTGAAAGCGAGCGTCGGGCAGTATCTGGCAGGGGATAAAGGCGGCACGCTGGAGATCGCTAAACGCTTTGACAGCGGTGTGGTGGTGGGTGGCTATGCCACGATCACGAATGTTTCGAAAGAGGAGTACGGCGAAGGGGACTTCACCAAAGGCGTGTATGTCTCTGTACCGTTGGATCTCTTCTCGTCTGGCCCGACACGCAGCCGTGCGGCGATTGGCTGGACGCCGCTGACGCGTGACGGTGGTCAGCAACTTGGACGTAAGTTCCAGTTGTATGACATGACCAGCGACCGTAGCGTGAATTTCCGCTAAGTCATGGGAAAGGTGCCAGTTTTCGCACTCACTGGCACCTTTATTCTTAATGGCCTGTCGAGCCATCAGGAACGCAGTTCACCCCCGGTTTGCGATCTGGTGTGTAAAGGCGAAAACATTCTGTCTTCCTGTCCGTCGATATCGGTTGCAGGTCTGGTTGCCTGAGCGACTGGGCCATCATTGGGCTGGAGACATTGCTTTGCGGTAGGTCGGTTTTATCAGCAGTACCGAGCGGACCAGCATAAGCAGGAAGAACAGAGACTGATAACATCAAAGCAGCAAAATAAGGCTTCATTTTTACCACCTTTATCAGGTTACGTTTCATTTGTTCCAGAGGAACATTGTCGATTTTTCGCGCATTGCTGGTGGCTGGGAATCACCTGAATGGGTGATTTTTTTGGGCTGTGTGTTTTGTCAGATGAGACGTTGATGGGAGATGCCCACTTAATCGAGCTGAACAAAACATACACAAAAAATATAGATCTCCGTCACATTTTTGCGTTATACAGGAAGCTCGCCACTGTGAAGGAGGTACTGCTATGACGTCACTCTCTCGTCCGCGCGTGGAGTTTATCTCCACCATTTTGCAGACCGTACTCAATCTTGGCCTGCTGTGCCTCGGCCTTATTTTGGTTGTCTTCCTCGGCAAAGAAACGGTGCATCTGGCTGATGTGCTGTTCGCGCCAGAACAAACCAGCAAATATGAGCTGGTAGAAGGGCTGGTGGTTTACTTTCTCTATTTCGAATTTATCGCGCTGATTGTGAAGTACTTTCAGTCCGGTTTTCACTTCCCGCTACGTTACTTTGTCTATATTGGGATCACCGCCATTGTGCGCTTGATCATCGTCGATCATAAATCGCCACTGGATGTGTTGATCTACTCGGCAGCGATCCTGTTGCTGGTGATCACCCTGTGGTTATGTAATTCGAAACGGTTGAAGCGGGAGTAAAAAAAGGCGCTCCGTGGAGCGCCGAATAACAGTCACAAGTTGGGATAACGTAAGTTGAGGGTGCAGCGGCATAACATTGGCAGAACAACATCTTTAACCTTTCACACCACCTGCCGTCAGGCCGTTGACCAGCCAGCGTTGAGCCAGCAAGAAGACGATGGTGATCGGTAATGCAGACATCACGGCAGCGGCGGCAAAGTCACCCCACAGGTAGTTTTGCGGGTTGAGGTATTGCTGCATCCCCACGGCCAGGGTGTAGCTGTTTACGTCACGCAGTAACAGCGACGCGACCGGAACTTCAGTAATGGCAGCGATAAACGACAGGATGAATACCACCGCCAGAATCGGTACTGACAGCGGCAACAGGACAAGGCGGAAGGCCTGCCACGGTGTCGCACCATCCAGCGCCGCCGCTTCTTCCAGCGAACTATCGATGGTTTCGAAATAGCCTTTGATGGTCCAGACATGCAGCGCAATCCCACCCAGATACGCGAAAATTACGCCGCCGTGAGTATTCAGGCCAATGAATGGAATGTACTCACCCAGACGATCAAACAACGCATACAACGCGACCAGTGAAAGTACTGCCGGGAACATCTGGAAAATCAGCATTCCTTTCAGCAGCGTCGCTTTGCCTGGAAAGCGCATACGGGCGAAAGCGTAGGCGCAGGTGGTGGAGAGCGCCACAATGCCAATCGCGGAAATCCCGGCGACCTTTACCGAGTTCCACAGCCACAGCAGTACTGGGAATGGCGGTGGCGTAATGCGACCATCAGCCTGTTCCACGCTAAAACCTAACGCCAGTTTCCAGTGATCCCAGGAGATTTGCTCCGGGATCAGGCTGCCAGTCGCGAAGTTTCCCTGACGCAGCGAGATAGCGACGACCATCAGCAGCGGGAACATAATCGCCGCGATAAAAAGTAGCAGTAGCAGGTGAGTAATAAACAAACGTGCTTTTTGCGATTTCGGTTGGACCATTGCCATTTTTGTTATCTCCCTTAATCAAACTTCATTCGCGTGGCTTTCAGGTTCACTATCGCCAGCGCACCCACCAGCAGGAAGATCAGCGTGGCAATTGCTGCTGCCAAACCGAAGTCCTGACCCCCGCCGCCTTCAAAAGCGATGCGGTAGGTGTAGTTAACAAGCAGGTCGGTATAACCGGCTGGCGTGGTCGTGCCAAGACGATCCGGGCCGCCGTTGGTTAACAGTTGAATCAGCACGAAGTTGTTAAAGTTAAAGGCAAAGCTGGCGATCATCAGCGGCGTCAGCGGTTTAATCAGCAGCGGCAGCGTAATCTTAAAGAAGTTCTGGAATGGACCTGCGCCATCCATTGCTGAGGCTTCATACAAATCGTCCGGAATCGCTTTCAGCAAGCCCATGCAGAGGATCATCATGTACGGATAACCCAGCCAGGTATTGACGATAATCAGCATCGTTCGGGCGGTGGTCGGATCGCTGAACCAGGCGGGCTTCACGCCAAACAGCGCGCTCAACATCATGTTGATCTCACCGAAGCTCTGGTTAAACAACCCTTTGAAAATCAAGATTGAAATGAACGATGGCACCGCGTAGGGCAGAATCAGCAGGACGCGATAGACCGCTTTGCCGCGCAACGCTTCCCACTGCACCAGACACGCCAGAACCATGCCGACCGCCACCGTTAAAAAGACGGTGATCAGCGAGAACACCACGGTCCAAACGAAAATGGCGAGGAACGGTTTCTGAATGCCTTCGTCGGTAAAGACGCGGGTAAAGTTTTTCCAGCCGGTGGTCACGGTGTAACCGGGGCTTAGCTTTTCATCGCCCCAGTTGCCGTCGGCGGTAATGGACTGGTAAAAGCCAATTTGGTTATTCGGACGATATTTCACGCCGCTCTGATTATTCGTCAACGTACCGTCACCGTCGAGTGTGTAGAGCGGCTGCGTGCCAGAAAACTGGCGCAGGGAGCTCATCATCACTTTGTTGCCATCCGGCAGAATGGCGGTAATGTCACTCAGCGCCTGACGATTCTGGGTAATCACGCGCAGATTCGCGCGTTCGCCTTCAGGCTGGGCGGCCGTTTCTTTCAGCTGCAGTTTTTGCTCGCCGCCAAATTTAAATGCGTCGGAGAGATAATTTTTGCCGGTTTCGCCGTCGCTGAGCGCCAGTTGCCACTCATCGCCCGCCGGGTAAAGACCAAAATTATAGGTTTTGCCTGCTTGCCAGGAGCGATCTAGCAACACTTCCTGCGCACGTTCAAAAGTCAGCTGGTTAGTGCTGCTGTAGTTGGTGAAGGCAATGGCGATGGTGCAGACCAGAGGGAAGAGGACGAATAATCCCATTCCAGCCATTCCCGGGTAAACATAGCGCCAGGCGTAGGCTTTACGATTGGCGAAAATATACAGCCCCGCTGAACTCAATATCAGCGTGGTAATGGCGAACAGGTATTCCCCTTGTGCGTACATTAAAACAACAAGGTAACCCACCAGCAGGCCGAGCAGACCTAGCACTGACCATTTCAGCGCGTCGCTTTGCCACCAATGTTTCTTTTTAATGACATCCATGGGGTTCTTCCTCATTCCAGGACGGATAAGGCTTTCACGCCTTATCCGACAACAACTGCCTGATGCGACGCTGACGCGCCTTACCAGGCCTACATACGTTTCGGTTTTGTAGGCCGGACAAGGCGTTCACGCCGCATCCGGCATTTCACAGCATTACTTGGTGATACGAGTCTGCGCGTCTTTCAGGGCTTCATCGACAGTCTGACGACCGCTGGCGGCGTTGATCACCGCAGTACGCACGGCATACCAGAAAGCGGACATCTGCGGGATGTTCGGCATGATTTCACCTTTCTGGGCGTTTTCCATGGTGGCGGCAATACGTGGATCTTTCGCCAACTCTTCCTCGTAAGACTTCAGCGCCACTGCACCCAGCGGTTTATCTTTATTAACCGCTTCCAGACCTTCGTCAGTCAGCAGATAGTTTTCGAGGAACTCTTTCGCCAGCTCTTTGTTCGGACTGGCGGCGTTAATACCTGCGCTCAGCACGCCAACGAACGGTTTGGATGGATGACCCTTGAAGGTCGGCAGTACCGTTACACCATAATTCACTTTGCTGGTGTCGATGTTGGACCATGCCCACGGGCCGTTGATGGTCATCGCTGTTTCGCCTTTATTAAAGGCAGCTTCTGCGATGGAGTAATCGGTGTCTGCATTCATGTGTTTGTTTTTAATCAGGTCAACCAGGAAGGTCAGACCCGCTTTCGCGCCAGCGTTATCCACGCCCACGTCTTTAATGTCGTACTTGCCGTTTTCATACTTGAACGCATAACCCCCGTCAGCAGCAATCAGCGGCCAGGTGAAGTACGGTTCTTGCAGGTTGAACATCAGCGCGCTCTTACCTTTCGCTTTCAGTTCTTTATCCAGCGCCGGGATCTCTTCCCAGGTTTTTGGCGGGTTCGGCAGCAGATCTTTGTTATAAATCAGTGATAACGCTTCAACAGCGATCGGGTAAGCAATCAGCTTGCCGTTGTAACGTACGGCATCCCAGGTAAACGGATACAGCTTGTCCTGGAACGCTTTGTCCGGGGTGATTTCAGCCAACAGGCCAGATTGAGCGTAGCCACCAAAGCGGTCGTGCGCCCAGAAGATAATGTCAGGGCCATCGCCAGTTGCCGCAACCTGAGGGAATTTCTCTTCCAGTTTATCCGGATGCTCAACGGTGACTTTAATTCCGGTATCTTTCTCGAATTTCTTACCGACTTCAGCGAGACCGTTATAGCCTTTATCGCCGTTAATCCAGATTACCAGTTTACCTTCTTCGATTTTGGCGAGAGCCGAGGCGGAAAACATCATCGTCGTTAATGCGGATAATGCGAGGATGCGTGCACCTGTTTTTATTTTCATAATCTATGGTCCTTGTTGGTGAAGTGCTCGTGAAAACACCTAAACGGACTCTAGTTTCTTTATACAGCAACCTCTTTCCATCCTCCTTGCCCCTACGCCCCACCGTTGCTTTGTGTGATCTCTGTTACAGAATTGGCGGTAATGTGGAGATGCGCACATAAAATCGCCACGATTTTTGCAAGCAACATCACGAAATTCCTTACATGACCTCGGTTTAGTTCACAGAAGCCGCGTTCTCATCCTCCCGCCTCCTCCCCCATAAAAAAGCCAGGGGGTGGAGGATTTAAGCCATCTCCTGATGACGCATAGTCAGCCCATCATGAATGTTGCTGTCGATGACAGGTTGTTACAAAGGGAGAAGGGCATGGCGAGCGTACAGCTGCAAAATGTAACGAAAGCCTGGGGCGAGGTCGTGGTATCGAAAGATATCAATCTCGATATCCATGAAGGTGAATTCGTGGTGTTTGTCGGACCGTCTGGCTGCGGTAAATCGACTTTACTGCGCATGATTGCCGGGCTTGAGACGATCACCAGCGGCGACCTGTTCATCGGTGAGAAACGGATGAATGACACTCCGCCAGCAGAACGCGGCGTTGGTATGGTGTTTCAGTCTTACGCGCTCTATCCCCACCTGTCAGTAGCAGAAAACATGTCATTTGGCCTGAAACTGGCAGGCGCAAAAAAAGAGGTGATTAACCAACGCGTCAACCAGGTGGCGGAAGTGCTGCAACTGGCGCATTTGCTGGATCGCAAACCGAAAGCGCTCTCCGGTGGTCAGCGTCAGCGTGTGGCGATTGGCCGTACGCTGGTGGCCGAGCCAAGCGTATTTTTGCTCGATGAACCGCTCTCCAACCTCGATGCTGCACTGCGTGTGCAAATGCGTATCGAAATCTCCCGTCTGCATAAACGCCTGGGCCGCACAATGATTTACGTCACCCACGATCAGGTCGAAGCGATGACGCTGGCCGACAAAATCGTGGTGCTGGACGCCGGTCGCGTGGCACAGGTTGGGAAACCGCTGGAACTGTACCACTATCCGGCAGACCGTTTTGTCGCCGGATTTATCGGTTCGCCAAAGATGAACTTCCTGCCGGTAAAAGTGACCGCCACTGCAATCGATCAAGTGCAGGTGGAGCTGCCGATGCCAAATCGTCAGCAAGTCTGGCTGCCTGTTGAAAGCCGTGATGTCCAGGTTGGAGCCAATATGTCGCTGGGTATTCGCCCGGAACATCTACTGCCGAGTGATATCGCTGACGTCATCCTTGAGGGTGAAGTTCAGGTCGTCGAGCAACTCGGCAACGAAACCCAAATCCATATCCAGATCCCTTCCATTCGTCAAAACCTGGTGTACCGCCAGAACGACGTGGTGTTGGTAGAAGAAGGTGCCACATTCGCTATCGGCCTGCCGCCAGAGCGTTGCCATCTGTTCCGTGAGGATGGCACTGCATGTCGTCGACTGCATAAGGAGCCGGGCGTTTAAGCACCCCCACAAAACACACAAAGCCTGTCACAGGTGATGTGAAAAAAGAAAAGCAATGACTCAGGAGATAGAATGATGATTACTCTGCGCAAACTTCCTCTGGCGGTTGCCGTCGCAGCGGGCGTAATGTCTGCTCAGGCAATGGCTGTTGATTTCCACGGCTATGCACGTTCCGGTATTGGCTGGACAGGTAGCGGCGGTGAACAACAGTGTTTCCAGACTACCGGTGCTCAAAGTAAATACCGTCTTGGCAACGAATGTGAAACTTATGCTGAATTAAAATTGGGTCAGGAAGTGTGGAAAGAGGGCGATAAGAGCTTCTATTTCGACACTAACGTGGCCTATTCCGTCGCACAACAGAATGACTGGGAAGCTACCGATCCGGCCTTCCGTGAAGCAAACGTACAGGGTAAAAACCTGATCGAATGGCTGCCAGGTTCCACCATCTGGGCAGGTAAGCGCTTCTACCAACGTCATGACGTTCATATGATCGACTTCTACTACTGGGATATTTCTGGTCCTGGTGCCGGTCTGGAAAACATCGATGTTGGCTTCGGTAAACTCTCTCTGGCAGCAACCCGCTCCTCTGAAGCAGGTGGTTCTTCCTCTTTCGCCAGCAACAATATTTATGACTATACCAACGAAACCGCGAACGACGTTTTCGATGTGCGTTTAGCGCAGATGGAAATCAACCCGGGCGGCACATTAGAACTGGGTGTCGACTACGGTCGTGCCAACCTGCGTGATAACTATCGTCTGGTTGATGGCGCATCGAAAGACGGCTGGTTATTCACTGCTGAACATACTCAGAGTGTCCTGAAGGGCTTTAACAAGTTTGTTGTTCAGTACGCTACTGACTCGATGACCTCGCAGGGTAAAGGTCTGTCGCAGGGTTCTGGCGTCGCGTTTGATAACGAAAAATTTGCCTACAATATCAACAACAACGGTCACATGCTGCGTATCCTCGACCACGGTGCGATCTCCATGGGCGACAACTGGGACATGATGTACGTGGGTATGTACCAGGATATCAACTGGGATAACGACAACGGCACCAAGTGGTGGACCGTCGGTATTCGCCCGATGTACAAGTGGACGCCAATCATGAGCACCGTGATGGAAATCGGCTACGACAACGTCGAATCCCAGCGCACCGGCGACAAGAACAATCAGTACAAAATTACCCTTGCACAACAATGGCAGGCTGGCGACAGCATCTGGTCACGCCCGGCTATTCGTGTCTTCGCAACCTACGCCAAGTGGGATGAGAAATGGGGTTATGACTACACCGGTAACGCCAATACCAACACTAACTTCGGCAAAGCCGTTCCTGCTGATTTCAACGGCGGCAGCTTCGGCCGTGGTGACAGCGACGAGTGGACCTTCGGTGCCCAGATGGAAATCTGGTGGTAATAGCAAAAACTGGGCCGGATAAGGTGCTTGCGCCGCATCCGGCATAAAAACAGGTTGTCATTATCTGAAAGGGGCGCAAGCCCCTCTGATTATCGGGTTTAGCGCGCTATTGCCTGGCTACCGCTGAGCTCCAGATTTTGAGGTGAAAACAATGAAAATGAATAAAAGTCTCATCGCCCTCTGTTTATCAGCAGGGTTACTGGCAAGCGCGCCTGGAATCAGCCTTGCCGATGTTAACTACGTACCGCAAAACACCAGCGACGCGCCAGCCATTCCATCTGCCGCGCTGCAACAACTCACCTGGACACCGGTCGATCAATCTAAAACCCAGACCACCCAACTGGCGACCGGCGGCCAACAACTGAACGTTCCCGGCATCAGTGGGCCGGTTGCTGCGTACAGCGTCCCGGCAAACATTGGCGAACTGACACTGACGCTGACCAGCGAAGTGAACAAACAAACCAGCGTATTTGCGCCGAACGTGCTGATTCTTGATCAGAACATGACCCCATCAGCCTTCTTCCCAAGCAGTTATTTCACCTACCAGGAACCAGGCGTGATGAGTGCAGATCGGCTGGAAGGTGTTATGCGCCTGACACCGGCGTTGGGGCAGCAAAAACTTTATGTTCTGGTCTTTACCACGGAAAAAGATCTCCAGCAGACGACTCAACTGCTCGACCCGGCTAAAGCCTATGCCAAAGGCGTCGGTAACTCGATCCCGGATATTCCTGACCCGGTTGCTCGTCATACCACCGATGGCTTACTGAAACTGAAAGTCAAAACGAACTCCAGTTCCAGCGTGTTGGTTGGGCCTCTATTTGGTTCTTCCGCTCCAGCTCCGGTTACGGTAGGCAACACGGCGGCACCAGCTGTGGCTGCACCCGCTCCGGCACCGGTGAAGAAAAGCGAGCCGATGCTCAACGACACGGAAAGTTATTTTAATACCGCGATCAAAAACGCTGTCGCGAAAGGTGATGTTGATAAGGCGTTAAAACTGCTTGATGAAGCTGAACGCCTGGGGTCAACATCTGCCCGTTCCACCTTTATCAGCAGTGTAAAAGGCAAGGGGTAATTACGCCCCACAGTGCTGATTTTGCAACAACTGGTGCGTCTCCTGGCGCACCTTTTTTTATGCTTCATTCCTGGGATATGAGCGATTTTTTATAGTACTTCACTTCTTCTTCACTAAGAATATCCATTATCTCAATGCCTTATCAGAGATTCTTTTCCTTTCGCCGGTAGTGTCTGGACGCTCAGGCTACTTTTCCAGGTTATTTTATTTCTGTAATACAGAGGTTTTATGATAGGTCATATCACAAATTCTGGCGGCAATAACTCTTTGATGAAACATGATGTGGTGCAAGGAAATAATAAATTAGATCTTGATTTACTACGTAATTTTAATGGGGTACCAGGGTTAAATCGAGAAAATTTTATTTATATCAGCAATATATTTTTAAATATAAAACAACGGAACGAAAAAAATCATGCAATAAATATGTTTCGTGAAGTCTCAATCAGTAATGATATTATAAGCGTAAAATTTTATAGAAATGAAAAAATAGAATGTGCTTGTGATTTTATGATGGATAAAGATGCGCAGGGGTATATCGACCTGTCTGATTTGGATTTAACAAGTTGCCATTTTAAAGGTGACGTTATTTCGGAGGTGTCTTTTTTATCGTCAAATCTACAACATGCAACTTTCGAATGTAAAGACATTGAGAATTGCAATTTTATTAAGGCAACAGTTAATAATGTCATATTTAAATGTCGACGTTTACACAATGTGATTTTTCTCAAAACGAGTGGCGAATGTGTTGATTTTAGCCAAAATATTCTTGATACAGTTGACTTCTCGCAGAGTCAACTTGGTCATAGTAATTTTCGCGAATGTCAGATTAAAAATTCAAACTTCGATAATTGTTATCTTTATGCTTCGCACTTCACCAGAGCAGAATTTCTTTCTGACAAAGAAATATCATTTATTAAATCGAATTTGACAGCTGTTATGTTTGATCATGTGCGAATGTCGACAGGGAATTTTAAAGATTGCATTACAGAACGATTGGAATTAACTATTGATTATTCAGATATATTTGGGAATGAAGATCTTGATGGTTATATCAATAACATTATAAAAATGATTGATACATTGCCAGATAATGCAATGATATTGAAATCCGTTCTGGCAGTAAAATTGGTGATGCAATTAAAAATTCTTAATATTGTTAATAAAAACTTTATTGAGAATATGAAGAAAATATTTAGCCATTGCCCTTATATAAAAGATCCAATTATACGTAGTTATATCCATTCTGATGAAGATAACACGTTCGATATTTTTATGCGTCAACATCGATTCAGTAAAGTGAATTTCGATACCCAACAGATGATCGTTTTTATTAACAGATTTAATATGAATAAAGGGCTGATTGATCAAAATAACAATTTTTTTATCCAACTTATCGATCAGGCTCTACGATCAACGGATGATACGATCAAAGCAAATGCCTGGCATCTTTATAAAGAGTGGATTCGTAGTGATGATGTTTCACCTATCTTTATAGAAACTGAAGATAATTTAAGAACCTTTAACACGAATGAACTAACACGAAACGATAATATCTTCATCTTGTTCTCCTCTGTCGATGATGGGCCAGTTATGGTGGTAAGCTCCCAGCGCTTACATGATATGTTGAATCCTACAAAAGATACCCGTTGGAATTCCACGTATATCTATAAATCCAGACATGAGATGTTGCCTGTTAATCTTACTTCGGAAACACTTTTCGGCTCCAAATCTCATGGTAAACATGCGCTTTTTCCCCTTTTTACTGCGAGTTGGCAAGCTACTCGTATAAAGAATAAAGGTGTTTAAGTAGAGGAAAACATCACCGTTCCTGCTTCCTGGGCGGTGATGCCCCTATGGTTGCCCTCGCCAGCACGGGCATCGGCAAAGCGTAAGGTTCAACAGCGTTTTACCACTTCATGCGATTGTTGCGTTTTTGTTGCGCATTAGATCACTTAATTTGCTTTACATCTCCCGTAAACACTTTTCTGCGATACAATGCCTTTACGTTATGTAACGGAGAGTTCGGCATGTCACACCCCGCGTTAACGCAACTGCGTGCGCTGCGCTATTTTAAAGAGATCCCTGCCCTGGATCCGCAACTGCTCGACTGGCTGTTGCTGGAAGATTCCATGACAAAACGTTTTGAACAGCAGGGAAAAACGGTGAGCGTGACGATGATCCGCGAAGGGTTTGTCGAGCAGAATGAAATCCCCGAAGAACTGCCGCTGCTGCCGAAAGAGTCTCGTTACTGGTTACGTGAAATTTTGTTATGTGCCGATGGTGAACCGTGGCTTGCCGGTCGTACCGTCGTTCCTGTGTCAACGTTAAGCGGGCCGGAGCTGGCGTTACAAAAATTGGGTAAAACGCCGTTAGGACGCTATCTGTTCACATCATCGACATTAACCCGGGACTTTATTGAGATAGGCCGTGATGCCGGACTGTGGGGGCGACGTTCCCGCCTGCGATTAAGCGGTAAACCGCTGTTGCTAACAGAACTGTTTTTACCGGCGTCACCGTTGTACTAAGAGGAAAAAAATATGGAGTGGAGTCTGACGCAGAATAAGCTGCTGGCGTTTCATCGCTTAATGCGTACGGATAAGCCAATTGGCGCGTTACTGCTGCTCTGGCCAACATTATGGGCGTTGTGGGTGGCGACACCGGGCGTTCCCCAGCTCTGGATCCTGGCGGTGTTTGTCGCGGGTGTCTGGCTGATGCGCGCTGCCGGATGTGTGGTGAATGATTATGCTGACCGCAAGTTTGATGGTCATGTTAAGCGCACGGCGAACCGACCACTTCCCAGCGGTGCGGTAACGGAGAAAGAGGCGCGCGCGCTGTTTGTCGTGCTGGTACTGATTTCATTTTTACTGGTGCTGACGCTGAATACGATGACTATTCTGTTGTCGATTGCCGCGCTGGCGTTGGCGTGGGTGTACCCGTTTATGAAGCGGTATACCCATCTACCGCAAGTGGTGCTGGGGGCGGCGTTTGGCTGGTCGATTCCAATGGCTTTTGCCGCTGTGAGTGAGTCGGTGCCGTTGAGTTGCTGGTTAATGTTCCTCGCCAATATTCTCTGGGCGGTGGCTTACGATACGCAGTATGCGATGGTTGACCGCGATGATGATGTGAAGATTGGCATTAAATCCACCGCAATCCTGTTCGGCCAATACGATAAATTGATTATTGGTATTTTGCAGATTGGCGTACTGGCGTTGATGGCGATCATCGGTGAGTTAAATGGCTTAGGCTGGGGATATTACTGGTCAATTCTGGTAGCTGGCGCGCTGTTTGTTTATCAACAAAAACTGATTGCCAACCGCGAGCGTGAAGCCTGCTTTAAAGCATTTATGAATAATAACTATGTTGGTCTGGTACTGTTTTTAGGGCTGGCAATGAGTTACTGGCATTTCTGATGATGTAAAAAAGCCGGATGATCATCCGGCTTTCTTCTGGGTTGCCTGATGCGCTGCGCTTCTCAGGCCTACACAACATATCGCAATTTATTGAATTTGCAGATCATGGAAGGCCGAATAAGGCGTTTGCGCCGCATCCGGCAATTCTCACTGATTACCCTTCGCCCTGCGTCGCACTCTCAATCGTCAAACGCACGTCTGATGTAATTAACTCCGCCAGCAACTGATACACCTTCATCGTTTCTGCCGGTTCGGCGTCGCCGCTATCGCTGATATACCCTTCATCACGCAGTGTCAGCACCAGAGAACTGAACACCGCCTTGTCGAAGAACTCCGGCGCGTTGATACCGTGCAGCACGGAGAGACGTTGCGCGACGGTGCGGCTCTCTTTCTCCAGCGTACCGCGGTTGATCGACGGGTTGGCGCTCAACAGCCAAAAAGTGATGGCATAACGTTGCAGCGTTTCGCGCGCGCCTGCGGCCAGCAGCTGTAGCGTGCGAGAATGCGCCGGGTTGATATGCAACTCATCATCTTGCAGGGTAATCAGCCCCTGACGTTGCATCTCATTTGCCAGCGCATCAATAACGTCCGGCAACTCGTCGCGATCCCAGCGCAGGAACAGCTCCGCTTTCAGCATTGGGTAAAGCACATTGACGTGCTCCATCAATACGTCGCGGGAGATGTGGCGATGCTGGGTGGCAATTGCCGCCATCAGCGAAGGCAGCACCAACATATGCGCAATGTTGTTGCGATAGTAGGTCATCAGCACCGCTTGCTCGCGCGGCAGAATGATGATGTCGCCGATCGTGTCTTTCTCGACTTCAAACTTGTTCATTTGCAGCGCGTGATCGATAAGCTCGCTGGCGCTGGCTGAAGGAACGGTAGAGTCCGTGGAGTAAGGCACATTGCGCATCAGATCCAGGTAGCAGTTGAGTTGCTCGGTTAACTGCTCGCGGGTGAGTGAGCGCTGACGTGACGCCAGAAGCGCAGTACAGCACAGGTTCATGGCGTTTGCCGCGCCTGCGTTGTTAATGCGTACCATCAGATCGGCAGCAATATTATTGACCGTCGGCGTTAACCAAGCCGGACGCACCGCTTCGATGGGATCGATAGATTCACGCCAGTCTGGTACGTGCTGGTTAAGGTAGGTCATCAACGGCATTGGTTCACCGAAGTTGACGTAACCCTGACCGAGATTACGCAGCTTGCTTAAACCGCGCAGCATCTGCGGCAGGCTCTCTTTCTCTTTCGTCGCACCGCGCAGTTCTTTGGCGTAAGTACCCACTTCCATGACGTGCTCATAACCGATATAGATCGGAATCAGCGTAATCGGACGAGTGCCGCCACGCAGCATCGCCTGAATGGTCATCGACAGCGTACCGGTTTTCGGATCCAGCAAACGCCCCGTACGGGAACGACCGCCTTCTACGAAATACTCGACGGAATAACCACGGCTGAACAGTTCGCCGAGATACTCACGGAAAACGGTGGAATAAAGTTTATTGCCTTTAAACGTACGGCGAATAAAGAACGCCCCCAGACGGCGGAAAATCGGCCCAGCCGGCCAGAAGTTCAGGTTGATCCCGGCGGCGATATGCGGCGGCACCAGCCCCTGGTGATACAGCACGTAAGAAAGCAGCAGGTAGTCCATGTGGCTGCGGTGGCAAGGCACATATACCAGCTCATGACCGTCGTGGGCCAGCTGGCGAACGCGCTCGGCGTTATGGACGTTGATGCCCTGGTAAAGGCGGTTCCAGGTGAAGCCCAGAATGCGGTCAGTCAGGCGGATCATCTCGTAAGAGAAATTCGCCGCAATCTCTTCCATCAGCGCAATCGCGTTCTGCTGCGCTTTTTCATGGGAGATTTTTTTGCTGCGCGCTTCATCTTCTACCGCTTTGGCAATGGCGCGGGAGGCGAGCAGCTTATTAAACAGATCCTGACGAGCAGGCAAACGTGGGCCTACGGCAGCCAGACGTTGACGGGCAAAGTGCATACGCGCCACGCGCGCCAGTTTCTGAGCGATAGTTTTATCTGTGCCGTGTTCATCGGCCATGCGGCGCAGAGAAACTGACGGCGAGAAACGCACAAAACTGTCGCGACCGAGCCACAGTACGGCGAAAAATTTCTGTACGCCGTTAAGCATACGCAGCGGCGGGTTTACTTCGCCTTTTTCACGCCCCGGCGCGCGACCAAACATCACCGATACTGGCACCATCTGCACATCCAGATTTGGGTTGCTACGGTGCAAGTCGAGATAGTCGTGGAACAGCTTAATAGACTCTTCTTTCGGCGTGTAATAGGTGAATACACGCGGCCCGCCGTGAATGAACACATAGCGCGGCAGTAGCGTGCCGTCGATTTCCAGCGGCTCTAACGGGTCAGGCAAGTCATGAGCCAGACACTGGGCGCGCAACGTCAGCAAATCTGCTTTCGAGTTGTACGGTAAAACGTACATAATTGGACGAGAAGTATCCAGCCCCAGTTCCGGGGCAGGATCTGCCGGAATAGACTTGCTTTTTACCAGGATGCTTAATGGTAAATTCAGTAATTTGTAGTAAATTCGTGGCCAGCCGGACATAAACGATGTAAAGCCTCTGGTTAATAATGCAAATGCGCGGCAAGGATAGCAGAAAGTCATGGGAAATTCTGTGGTATCCGCTCATGTTTCGCGCGGCGTTACGCAAACCCGAATCATCGGATTTAACGGTACACTGATATTGACGCTCATAATGTAAAAAGGTTCTTTCAATGGCCAATAATACCACTGGATTCACCCGAATTATCAAAGCTGCTGGCTATTCCTGGAAAGGTTTACGCGCTGCATGGATCAACGAAGCGGCATTCCGTCAGGAAGGCGTAGCGGTATTGTTGGCGGTTGTCATCGCCTGCTGGCTGGATGTGGACGCGATTACCCGCGTGCTGCTTATCAGCTCCGTGATGCTGGTGATGATTGTGGAAATTCTCAATAGCGCCATCGAAGCCGTGGTTGACCGAATTGGCTCTGAATACCATGAGCTTTCCGGACGCGCTAAAGATATGGGATCCGCCGCGGTGCTGATTGCGATTATCGTCGCCGTGATTACCTGGTGCATCCTGTTATGGTCGCATTTTGGATAACCCTTCCAGATTTCGATAAATCTCTGGTTTATTGTGCAGTTTATGGTTCCAAAATCGCCTTTTGCTGTATATACTCACAGCATAACTGTATATACACCCAGGGGGCGGAATGAAAGCGTTAACGGCCAGGCAACAAGAGGTGTTTGATCTCATCCGTGATCACATCAGCCAGACAGGTATGCCGCCGACGCGTGCGGAAATCGCGCAGCGTTTGGGGTTCCGTTCCCCAAACGCGGCTGAAGAACATCTGAAGGCGCTGGCACGCAAAGGCGTTATTGAAATTGTTTCCGGCGCATCACGCGGGATTCGTCTGTTGCAGGAAGAGGAAGAAGGGTTGCCGCTGGTAGGTCGAGTGGCTGCCGGTGAACCGCTTCTGGCGCAACAGCATATTGAAGGTCATTATCAGGTCGATCCTTCCTTGTTCAAGCCGAATGCTGATTTCCTGCTGCGCGTCAGCGGGATGTCGATGAAAGATATCGGCATTATGGATGGCGACTTGCTGGCAGTGCATAAAACTCAGGATGTACGTAACGGTCAGGTCGTTGTCGCACGTATTGATGACGAAGTTACCGTTAAGCGCCTGAAAAAACAGGGCAATAAAGTCGAACTATTGCCAGAAAACAGCGAGTTTAAACCAATTGTCGTTGACCTTCGTCAGCAGAGCTTCACCATTGAAGGGCTGGCGGTTGGGGTTATTCGCAACGGCGACTGGCTGTAACATATCTCTGAGACCGCGATGCCGCCTGGCGTCGCGGTTTGTTTTTCATCTCTCTTCATCAGGCTTGTCTGCATGGCATTCCTCACTTCATCTGATAAAGCACTCTGGCATCTCGCCTTACCCATGATTTTCTCCAATATCACCGTTCCGTTGTTGGGGCTGGTCGATACGGCGGTAATTGGTCATCTTGATAGTCCGGTTTATTTGGGCGGCGTGGCGGTTGGTGCAACGGCGACCAGCTTTCTCTTTATGCTGTTGCTGTTTTTGCGCATGAGCACTACCGGGCTGACTGCGCAGGCTTATGGTGCCAAAAATCCTCAGGCATTAGCCCGTGCGCTGGTGCAACCGTTGCTGTTGGCGTTGGGGGCCGGGGCGTTAATTGCGCTGTTGCGTACGCCGATTATCGATCTGGCGCTGCATATTGTTGGCGGTAGTGAAGCGGTCCTGAAACAGGCGCGGCGCTTTCTTGAAATCCGCTGGTTAAGCGCTCCGGCGTCGCTGGCGAATCTGGTATTACTCGGTTGGTTACTCGGCGTGCAATATGCCCGTGCGCCAGTAATTTTGTTAGTGGTCGGCAATATCCTCAACATTGTGCTGGATGTCTGGCTGGTGATGGGGCTGCATATGAACGTGCAGGGCGCGGCGCTGGCGACGGTTATTGCGGAATATGCAACATTGCTGATTGGTCTGCTAATGGTGCGTAAAATCCTCAAACTACGCGGAATCTCCGGCGAAATGCTGAAAACTGCCTGGCGAGGAAACTTCCGTCGCTTGCTGGCGCTTAACCGCGATATCATGCTGCGCTCGCTGTTGTTGCAACTCTGTTTCGGCGCGATCACCGTACTTGGCGCGCGACTGGGGAGTGACATTATCGCTGTTAACGCGGTTCTGATGACGCTACTCACCTTTACCGCCTATGCGCTGGATGGTTTTGCCTACGCGGTTGAAGCACATTCTGGTCAGGCGTACGGTGCGCGCGACGGTAGCCAGTTACTGGATGTCTGGCGGGCAGCGTGCCGCCAGTCGGGGATTGTAGCGTTACTGTTTTCGGCGGTTTATTTGCTGGCAGGGGAACACATCATTGCATTGCTGACGTCGTTAACCCAGATTCAGCAGCTGGCCGACCGCTATCTTATCTGGCAGGTGATTTTGCCGTTGGTCGGCGTCTGGTGTTATCTGCTCGACGGCATGTTTATAGGTGCAACGCGCGCCGCCGAAATGCGTAACAGTATGGCGGTGGCCGCCGCAGGTTTTGCGCTGACGCTCCTTACGCTGCCGTGGCTGGGGAATCATGGTTTGTGGCTGGCGTTAACCGTCTTTCTGGCGTTGCGCGGGCTTTCTCTGGCGGCTATCTGGCGGCGTCACTGGCGCAACGGTACCTGGTTTGCCGCAACGTGACGGTTAAAAATTCTGAATAAATTATCCTAAGCCAAATTGCTGACTACACTTAATCTCACGTTCAGAAGAAAAGTGAACGTATTCTCATTCACAACCTAACGATGAGGTCTTGATTATGAATAAAGATGAAGCCGGCGGTAACTGGAAACAGTTTAAAGGTAAAGTGAAAGAGCAATGGGGCAAACTGACCGATGATGATATGACGATCATTGAAGGTAAACGTGATCAACTGGTCGGTAAAATCCAGGAACGTTATGGTTATCAGAAAGATCAGGCAGAAAAAGAGGTCGTGGATTGGGAAACCCGCAATGAATATCGCTGGTAATTAATCCCTCCTGCCCGACGTGTACAAGGATGTACGCCCTCTTAACGCGGTTTCTTTTTCACCTGCACAGAGTGATCATGCTGGCACTGTTCAGGATGACGACACGCTTCCACTTCCACACATGCCGCACAGAGCCCATGTGCTTCAATCACATTATGACGCAGGGCAAACCCCATTTTTGCCGCCAGCGTATGCATAATGTCTTCCACGCCTTCTGCACACTCTTCTTTCACTGCGCCGCAGCGATCGCAAATAAACATGGCTGACGTATGGGTGGGCTGGTCGAACAGATGACAGAGCACATAACTGTTGGTGGATTCCACCTTATGCACAAAACCTTGCTCAAGCAGAAAATCCAGCGCGCGATAAACCGTTGGCGGCTTGGCTTGCGGTTCAGCTTCGCGCAGCAAATCAAGCAGATCATAAGCGCTGATAGCGCCATCCTGCAGACTCATCAGGCGCAACACTTCCAGGCGCTGTGGAGTCAGGCGCACATTACGCTGCGCGCAGATTTTTTCAGCCTGCGCTAATAACTCCTGCGTTGTGGTCTTTTCCATCGGGCACCTCAAAGTGGGGTTAAGAATGTCCTTACTTTACCATGTTCCAGGAAAAACACCGAGAACCCTTATTGTTACCGTAATGTTGATTTTCTGTTTTGTAGGTAAGGTGTTGTGTTGCCTGGTAGTACCATTATCTACACGATAATAATTAATAATTCATTTTTAAATGAATTGCTTTAAGTTAACTCACTATTTATTTAACTGGGGTTGATCGCATACCCGTAGTTCAGAAAATTATGAGCGATTTTTGATAGTGACCAGATGGCAAAAGAAATATAAGGAGGACACGGTACGACAAAAAAGGTGCGTATATCATGTCAGGTATAATTTCAAGTGCAACAGAATTCTTCAATAATACACTCCATTCAAATCAATACGAAATTAAAGATGCGAGCAAAGAAAAAATAAAGGATATATATAATAAATCGGTTGATTATGCAACGATGAGTAATCGCGCTGCGATTATTGCAAAAATAGATTTGTTTATTCAGAGAATTACCCATAATTTATGGACTGCAAGTGATAATAATGTTTCCTTAATTAAGCGAATAGATGCTCTCAAAAATTGGGTTGAGGAGTGTATTGATCAGTGCACTAATGAGCAATTAGGTGATCGTGACTATATTTCTGCATTTGTGGATCGGGCGATTTTTCATTACGCGATGAATTTTGTTTGTAATCCAATGGAAAATAGTGATGTAACTCTAATAGACAAGTGTACTTTCGACGTAATAAATCATAATGGCCTTCCCTCCACGATTCAGCTATTTTATGATAAATCCTATTGTAAAGCACCTGTAGCGTCATTACATCTAAAAACAGTAAGCGAAGGCTTTTTAAATTTGGAAAATGCATATAATGTAAAGAAAGATACTCGCTTAAAACCCCTGGCCTCCCTTTTACTTTCATTTTCATATGATAGTGCATCAGCAGATATCATAGGAGCAGCACAGAGAGTTAATGATGATTGTGAAAACTACATAAAAAGTCAGATAAAAATATTATCTCGTCAAGTGATGAAAAAAAACCTGGCGGAGATGAAAGACTTGATAGATAAAAAAGAATTGGATTTTAATGTAATTCTGCAGGAGATGAAAAATCAGGCCGGAGAAGAAAAAGAAGACATCAAAAACATTACAAAAATGCAGGCTGCAGGTGAGACTTTAATTAAATTTATTCAATCATTTGACCCGGACTCAACGGGACCAATTATAATTGGTAAAGATATGGATAACAAAAATATAAATGACAACGATCTAATTAACGAAGATATTATTAAGTTCATTTATGTCCTATTAGGTACTGAGTTAGAAAAATAAAATGTGAATTTTCCCTATAGCATGGAAGTTTTTACATAAAAGAACCCAATATTGATTGGGTTCTTTTTTCTCTATCAGTGCTATTAGCAGGGAGAGATATCACCGTAGTTTAATGTGTGATTTTTATTTATCGTCGAACCTGGATTGTTTATCATTGGCCTTAACAAAGCTAACGGCTAATAAGATTATTTCCATCACTTCGTGAGAACTTCATGCCTTGAGAGGATCTCAATTTTCTTTTGCAATGAGACAGGCGCTTCCTGTTGTTATGGTATAGTACCCCGCTATTGAGCCTCCTGAACTGTGATGCTGAATAACATAACTCAATGATATATCGATAAAATAATCTCTACATTTGAAAATGCACGGTAATTCTGAAATGCAAAAAATCAACCAAACCAGCGCAATGCCTGAAAAAACTGACGTTCACTGGAGTGGTCGGTTTAGCGTTGCACCAATGCTCGACTGGACGGACAGACATTGCCGCTATTTCTTGCGTCTGCTTTCCCGCAATACGTTGCTGTATACCGAAATGGTGACCACAGGGGCGATTATTCACGGTAAAGGTGATTATCTGGCGTACAGTGAAGAAGAACATCCGGTAGCGTTGCAACTCGGCGGTAGCGATCCGGCGGCGCTGGCGCAGTGTGCGAAGCTGGCAGAAGCGCGCGGATATGATGAGATCAACCTGAATGTCGGCTGCCCGTCTGACCGGGTGCAGAACGGCATGTTTGGGGCGTGTCTGATGGGTAATGCGCAGCTGGTTGCCGACTGCGTGAAAGCGATGCGCGATGTGGTGTCGATTCCGGTGACGGTGAAAACGCGTATTGGCATCGACGACCAGGACAGCTATGAATTTCTCTGCGATTTCATCAACACCGTTTCCGGCAAAGGCGAGTGTGAGATGTTCATCATCCACGCACGTAAAGCCTGGCTTTCGGGGTTAAGCCCGAAAGAAAACCGTGAAATCCCGCCGCTCGATTATCCGCGTGTGTATCAACTGAAGCGTGACTTTCCGCATCTGACAATGTCGATTAACGGTGGTATCAAGTCGCTGGAAGAGGCTAAAGCGCATTTGCAACATATGGATGGCGTGATGGTCGGGCGCGAAGCGTATCAGAATCCGGGTATTCTGGCGGCGGTAGACCGAGAGATTTTTGGTTCTTCGGATACCGATGCCGATCCGGTGGCGGTAGTGCGCGCCATGTATCCGTACATTGAGCGTGAACTCAGCCAGGGGACGTATCTTGGCCATATTACCCGGCATATGCTGGGCCTGTTCCAGGGTATTCCTGGCGCGCGGCAGTGGCGGCGTTATTTAAGTGAAAATGCCCATAAAGCGGGTGCAGACATTAATGTGCTGGAACACGCGCTCAAACTGGTGGCAGATAAGCGTTAACTTTTCACCAAAAAGTAGTCAAATTCACCACGCCCTGCGCACCGTCGCGGGGCGTTTTGCTGTTAAATCAATAGATTATTTTTGGCATGATTCTTGTAATGCCAGCAAGAGATTTCATATTTGGGAGAGCATCATGCTGGAACTACTTTTTGTGATTGGCTTTTTTGTCATGCTGATGGTCACCGGCGTTTCGTTGCTGGGTATTATCGCTGCGCTGGTTGTGGCGACGGCCATTATGTTCCTCGGCGGTATGCTGGCATTGATGATTAAGTTGCTGCCGTGGTTACTACTGGCGATTGCGGTGGTGTGGGTTATTAAGGCGATTAAAGCACCAAAAGTGCCTAAATATCAGCGTTATGACCGCTGGCGTTACTAAGGGATTGTGCGGATGATCACAACCTAAGGTTTTATCCTTAGAACAAAATAGGAATTGATAATCAAATCTGTCACTATTGCGCCTCTAACAGATTCATCGTGCTGTACCCTACATACAGCCGAACTATAAAAAGAAAGGGCTTCCCAGGTGGAAGCCCTATTTCTTTTATGGAATCAACAGGCTGGAACCTTGCGTCGCCCGGCTTTCCAGAATCTCATGCGCACGCTGCGCATCCTTCAGCGGATATTTCTGCTGCTCGGCGACATCGACCTTAATCACACCGCTGGCAATCAAAGAGAACAGTTCATTACTGGCCTCGGTTAATTCCTCCCGCGTGGTGATATAGCCTTGCAGGGAAGGGCGTGTCACATACAACGAGCCTTTCTGATTGAGAATGCCTAAGTTCACACCGGTAACCGCACCTGATGAGTTGCCAAAGCTCACCATTAAGCCGCGGCGTTGCAGGCAATCCAGCGACCGTTCCCAGGTGTCTCTGCCCACGGAATCGTACACCACGCGCACTTTCTTGCCAGCGGTGATCTCTTTTAACCGCTCGACCAGATTCTCTTCGCGATAGTTAATAACCTGCCATGCGCCCGCTTTTAGCGCACTCTGCGCTTTTTGCGCGGTTCCCACGGTGCCGATAAGTTTCGCCCCAAGGGCTTTTGCCCACTGGCAAGCAATTAAGCCAACGCCGCCAGCCGCTGCGTGGAACAGGAACTGCTCATCAGGTTTAATTTCATAGGTTTTGCGCAGCAGATAATAAACCGTTAAGCCTTTCAGGAAGGATGCTGCAGCTTGCTCAAAAGAAATTGCCGCAGGCAGAATCGCCGCTTTATCCGCATTAACGTTATGCACAGAGCTGTAAGCGCCTAACGCCGACTGCGCATAGACTACGCGATCGCCTGCCTTAATATGCTTTACACCACTGCCGACTTTACTCACGATGCCTGCCGCTTCGGTGCCTAATCCGCAGGGTAGTGATGGCGGCGGGTAAAGGCCGCTGCGGATATACGTGTCGATAAAATTGATGCCGATGGCTTTATTTTCGACCTGGATTTCATTCTCCGCCGGATCGGCAGGAGTGAACTCTACGGCTTGAAGTACTTCCGGACCACCGTGCTTGTGAAATTCAATTCGTGTTGCCATGTGTCCTCCAGAACGTATCGTCAGGGTCTGCTTCATATGGTAAAGTTTCGACCCATTCTTTATCTCGGTAACTCCATTCACTATGGCAGGAAATAAACCCTTCAACAAACAGCAGGCTGAACCCCGCGAACGCGATCCACAAGTTGCCGGGCTGAAAGTGCCTCCGCACTCGATCGAAGCGGAGCAGTCGGTGTTGGGCGGTTTAATGCTGGATAACGAACGCTGGGACGATGTAGCCGAGCGTGTGGTGGCAGACGATTTTTACACCCGCCCACACCGTCATATCTTTACTGAAATGGCGCGTTTGCAGGAAAGCGGTAGTCCTATCGATCTGATTACCCTTGCGGAATCGCTGGAACGCCAGGGGCAACTCGATAGCGTCGGTGGTTTCGCTTATCTGGCGGAGCTGTCAAAAAATACGCCAAGTGCGGCGAACATCAGTGCTTATGCTGACATCGTGCGTGAACGTGCCGTTGTTCGCGAGATGATTTCGGTTGCGAATGAGATTGCCGAAGCCGGTTTTGATCCGCAGGGGCGCACCAGCGAAGATCTGCTGGACCTGGCTGAATCCCGCGTCTTTAAAATTGCCGAAAGTCGTGCAAACAAAGACGAAGGGCCGAAGAACATCGCTGATGTGCTCGACGCCACGGTGGCGCGTATTGAGCAGTTGTTTCAGCAGCCACACGATGGTGTTACCGGGGTAAACACCGGTTATGACGATCTCAACAAAAAAACCGCTGGCTTGCAGCCGTCGGATTTGATCATCGTCGCCGCGCGTCCGTCGATGGGGAAAACAACATTTGCGATGAACCTCGTCGAAAACGCGGCGATGTTGCAGGATAAACCAGTACTTATCTTCTCGCTGGAGATGCCATCAGAACAGATTATGATGCGTTCTCTGGCGTCGCTGTCGCGCGTTGACCAGACTAAAATCCGTACCGGGCAGCTCGATGATGAAGACTGGGCACGTATTTCCGGCACCATGGGTATTTTGCTCGAAAAACGTAATATCTATATCGATGATTCCTCCGGCCTGACGCCAACGGAAGTGCGTTCCCGCGCGCGCCGTATTGCCCGTGAACACGGCGGCATCGGGCTTATCATGATCGACTACCTGCAACTGATGCGCGTACCGGCGCTTTCCGATAACCGTACGCTGGAAATTGCAGAAATCTCCCGCTCGCTGAAAGCACTGGCGAAAGAACTGAACGTGCCGGTGGTGGCGCTGTCCCAGTTGAACCGTTCTCTGGAACAACGTGCCGACAAACGCCCGGTCAACTCCGACCTGCGTGAATCTGGTTCTATCGAGCAGGATGCGGACTTGATCATGTTTATCTATCGTGATGAGGTGTATCACGAAAACAGTGATTTAAAAGGCATCGCGGAAATTATTATCGGTAAACAACGTAACGGCCCAATCGGGACGGTACGCCTGACCTTTAACGGTCAATGGTCGCGCTTCGACAACTATGCGGGGCCGCAGTACGACGACGAATAATAATTATTTTATGAATTAGGTAATTAAAGCAAACACTTATCAAGGAACACAAATGCAAGCGGCAACTGTTGTGATTAACCGCCGCGCTCTGCGACACAACCTGCAACGTCTTCGTGAACTGGCACCTGCCAGTAAAATGGTTGCGGTGGTGAAAGCGAACGCTTATGGTCACGGTCTTCTTGAGACCGCGCGAACGCTCCCCGATGCTGACGCCTTTGGCGTAGCCCGTCTCGAAGAAGCTCTGCGACTGCGTGCGGGGGGAATCACCAAACCTGTACTGTTACTCGAAGGCTTTTTTGATGCCAGAGATCTACCGACGATTTCTGCGCAACATTTTCATACCGCCGTGCATAACGAAGAACAGCTGGCTGCGCTGGAAGAGGCTAGCCTGGACGAGCCGGTTACCGTCTGGATGAAACTCGATACCGGTATGCACCGTCTGGGCGTAAGGCCGGAACAGGCTGAGGCGTTTTATCATCGCCTGACCCAGTGCAAAAACGTTCGTCAGCCGGTGAATATCGTCAGCCATTTTGCGCGCGCGGATGAACCAAAATGTGGCGCAACCGAGAAACAACTCGCTATCTTTAATACCTTTTGTGAAGGCAAACCAGGTCAACGTTCCATTGCCGCGTCGGGTGGCATTCTGCTGTGGCCACAGTCGCATTTTGACTGGGTGCGCCCGGGCATCATTCTTTATGGCGTCTCTCCGCTGGAAGATCGCTCCACCGGTGCCGATTTTGGCTGTCAGCCAGTGATGTCACTAACCTCCAGCCTGATTGCCGTGCGTGAGCACAAAGCCGGAGAGCCTGTCGGTTATGGTGGAACCTGGGTAAGCGAACGTGATACCCGCCTGGGCGTAGTCGCGATGGGTTATGGCGATGGTTATCCGCGCGCCGCGCCGTCCGGTACGCCAGTGCTGGTGAACGGTCGCGAAGTGCCGATTGTCGGGCGAGTCGCGATGGATATGATCTGCGTCGACTTAGGTCCACAGGCGCAGGATAAAGCCGGGGACCCGGTCATTTTATGGGGCGAAGGTTTGCCCGTAGAACGTATTGCTGAAATGACGAAAGTGAGCGCTTACGAACTTATCACGCGCCTGACTTCAAGGGTCGCGATGAAATACGTGGATTAATCGTTCTGTAATATTTGATTGTTTGTGCCGGATGCGGCGTGAATGCCTTATCCGGCCAATAAAATCCTACCAATTCAATAAGTTGATATTCTTTCATGCTCTTATGAAGGCCGTGCCTCTGGCGGATGTACGTTTGTCATGAGTCTCACTCTGTTGCTAATTGCCGTTCGCCCCTGAACATCCACTCGATCTTCGCCTTTTTCCGGTTTATTGTGGTTTAACCACCTGCCCGTAAACCTGGAGAACCATCGCGTGTTTCAAAAAGTTGACGCCTACGCTGGCGACCCGATTCTTACGCTTATGGAGCGTTTTAAAGAAGACCCTCGCAGCGACAAAGTGAATTTAAGTATCGGTCTGTACTACAACGAAGACGGAATTATTCCACAACTGAAAGCCGTGGCGGATGCGGAAGCGCGCCTGAATGCGCAGCCTCATGGCGCTTCGCTTTATTTACCGATGGAAGGGCTTAACAGCTATCGCCATGCTATTGCGCCGCTGCTGTTTGGTGCCGACCATCCGGTACTGCAACAACAGCGCGTAGCAACCATTCAAACCCTTGGCGGCTCAGGGGCATTGAAAGTGGGCGCAGATTTCCTGAAACACTACTTCCCGGAATCAGGCGTCTGGGTCAGCGATCCTACCTGGGAAAACCACGTAGCAATATTCGCCGGGGCTGGATTCGAAGTGAGTACTTACCCCTGGTATGACGAAGCGACTAACGGCGTGCGCTTTAATGACCTGTTGGCGACGCTAAAAACATTACCTGCCCGCAGTATTGTGTTGCTGCATCCATGTTGCCACAACCCAACGGGTGCCGATCTCACTAATAACCAGTGGGATGCGGTGATTGAAATTCTCAAAGCCCGCGAGCTTATCCCATTCCTTGATATTGCCTATCAAGGATTTGGTGCCGGTATGGAAGAGGATGCCTACGCCATTCGCGCCATTGCCAGCGCTGGATTACCCGCTCTGGTGAGCAATTCGTTCTCGAAAATTTTCTCCCTTTACGGCGAGCGCGTCGGCGGACTTTCTGTGCTGTGTGAAGATGCCGAAGCCGCAGGCCGCGTACTGGGGCAATTGAAAGCAACAGTTCGCCGCAACTACTCCAGCCCGCCGAATTTTGGTGCGCAGGTGGTGGCTGCGGTGCTGAATGACGAGGCATTGAAAGCCAGCTGGCTGGCGGAAGTAGAAGAGATGCGTACTCGCATTCTGGCGATGCGTCAGGAACTGGTGAAGGTATTGAGCACAGAAATGCCAGAACGCAATTTCGATTATCTGCTTAATCAGCGCGGTATGTTCAGTTATACCGGTTTAAGTGCCGCTCAGGTTGACCAACTACGTGAAGAATTTGGTGTCTATCTCATCGCCAGCGGTCGCATGTGTGTCGCCGGGTTAAATACGGCAAATGTACAATGTGTGGCAAAGGCGTTTGCTGCGGTGATGTAATGCAGGAAAGCAGGCTGGAGTTACTCAGCCTGCAGTGAAATTAAACTGTTGTCGCTTTCACTCTTGCTTTATAGATGATTTTTTTGATGCCATCGTTCTACGTGAGAGGTAATAAAACGTTGTTAGTTCTAACTTGTTAAGTTTATCCCAATGTTCTGGAGTGCTTTTCCCTGTTTTACCGTGTGGAATAATAATTTTTGCACATCTAACCATTATTAAATTTAATAATAAGTATCGGGTTTGTTACGATAGAATTTTTCTATATCCTCAAGAATATGCTTTGCCTTATTGCCTGTGACTATCTGAGATTCAATTATAGTATCGTTAAATTCTAAAGTTAAAG
Source organism: Escherichia sp. F1 (assembly GCF_046764225.1). Taxonomy (NCBI): domain Bacteria; kingdom Pseudomonadati; phylum Pseudomonadota; class Gammaproteobacteria; order Enterobacterales; family Enterobacteriaceae; genus Escherichia; species Escherichia sp. F1. Next base: position 4,584,487 of record NZ_CP177202.1, on the reverse strand, counting down.
AGAACTCTTTTTTTCCGCTTTGTGTAAGTTTAACCTTATATTGATTACCAATATCAAATAAAAAGGTCCTGTAATGAGAATAATCACCTTTAACCTCCTCGGCAAAACAGCAAAGCGTGCAAATATACATACAATCTTTCTTACCCCTGATTTTGTTAACTAAATCAATAAATGCGTGAAAAACTGTACTTGCAATAGAACTTGATACTTCTTCTCCAGGTCTACAAAAATCTTTTGCAATTTTTAACTGTGTTTCTATATATAAAAAGAGATCTTTGGCATAAGAGAAATCTTTGGCATAAGAGATACCTTTGTTATTTAGTGTATCTAGCTCTACAGGTAAAGATGTCGTGTTGTTGCTATTCACATTTGATATATTCATATCATCATCTCCTTCGGGAGTAATAAAATTAGTCACCATTGTAGGGTAGGGGGCTGGTCAATCAGAAATCATCTTTATAAACTTCGATTGTTTTTGTAATGCTGTATCATTAAGTTTATTAAATCGTACAGCAGATAAATGTTCTATCAAATTTCGCTCATTTGCAGAGGATTCATCATAATAAACGTAAAATTAATGTATCCTTCATTGAGGAATAAACATTTTTTTACAAAAAAACGACAGGAACGTATTTACTGGGTTAAATATAATCATCCTGCTTTTCATCACAAAAACCGCAGATAATCCTTCCTTTCCCCTGCTGCTGGCGTTATGGTCAGATGGTTTTTGCAACAAATCTCACAATAAAAAGTTTCAACATACTGACTATTTAGGGAAAAATATGCGCAAGATCACACAGGCAATCAGTGCCGTTTGCTTATTGTTCGCTCTAAACAGTTCCGCTGTTGCCCTGGCCTCATCTCCTTCGCCGCTTAACCCTGGTACTAACGTTGCCAGGCTTGCTGAACAGGCACCAATTCATTGGGTTTCGGTCGCACAAATTGAAAATAGCCTCGCAGGGCGCCCGCCAATGGCGGTGGGGTTTGATATCGATGACACGGTACTTTTTTCCAGTCCGGGCTTCTGGCGCGGCAAAAAAACCTTCTCGCCAGAAAGCGAAGATTATCTGAAAAATCCTGTGTTCTGGGAAAAAATGAACAATGGCTGGGATGAATTCAGCATTCCGAAAGAGGTCGCTCGCCAGCTTATTGATATGCATGTACGCCGCGGTGACGCGATCTTCTTTGTGACTGGTCGTAGCCCGACGAAAACAGAAACGGTTTCAAAAACGCTGGCGGATAATTTTCATATTCCTGCCACCAATATGAATCCGGTGATCTTTGCGGGTGATAAACCAGGGCAAAATACAAAATCGCAATGGCTGCAGGATAAAAATATCCGAATTTTTTATGGCGATTCCGATAACGATATTACCGCCGCACGCGATGTCGGCGCTCGTGGTATCCGCATTCTGCGCGCCTCCAACTCTACCTACAAACCCTTGCCACAAGCGGGTGCGTTTGGTGAAGAGGTGATCGTCAATTCAGAATACTGACAGAGCGGGAGAGCGTGACACTCTCCCGAATGCTGTTTTTTTAATCACACCTTTATCCTTTCGCTGTCTTGCTGCAAACTGATTAAGAGAGTTTTATCAAGGAGCAGCACATGTGGTATCAAAAGACGCTCACGCTTAGCGCCAAATCTCGTGGGTTTCATCTGGTAACGGATGAAATTTTGAATCAGCTGGCTGATATGCCGCGCGTTAACATCGGTTTACTGCATCTGTTGCTGCAACATACCTCCGCCTCTCTGACACTTAATGAGAACTGCGATCCCACCGTACGCCACGACATGGAGCGTTTTTTCCTCCGCACCGTTCCCGATAACGGAAATTATGAGCATGACTATGAGGGAGCAGACGATATGCCTTCTCATATCAAATCCTCAATGCTGGGAACATCGCTTGTATTGCCGGTACATAAAGGGCGTATTCAGACCGGCACCTGGCAAGGCATCTGGCTGGGGGAACATCGCATCCACGGCGGATCGCGTCGCATTATCGCGACACTACAAGGGGAGTAAAAAATGACCATTTCGGAGTTGCTACAATATTGCATGGCAAAACCAGGTGCAGAACAGAGCGTGCATAACGACTGGAAAGCGACGCAGATCAAAGTGGAAGATGTACTGTTTGCGATGGTGAAAGAAGTAGAAAATCGCCCAGCTGTTTCGCTGAAAACCAGCCCGGAGCTGGCGGAGCTGCTACGTCAGCAGCACAGCGATGTGCGTCCAAGCCGCCATCTGAATAAAGCGCACTGGAGCACCGTGTATCTCGACGGTTCGCTGCCAGATTCGCAAATCTATTATCTGGTGGATGCGTCTTATCAGCAGGCGGTGAATTTGCTGCCGGAAGAAAAACGTAAATTGCTGGTGCAACTCTGAAAGGAAAAGGCCGCTCGGAAAGCGGCCTTAACGATTACAGCATCGGCTTGAGGAAGCGTGCCGTATGCGAAGCTTCGCACTCCGCGACGGTTTCTGGCGTACCGGAGACGAGGATTTCGCCGCCGCCACTGCCGCCTTCTGGTCCCAGGTCGACAATCCAGTCAGCGGTTTTGATCACGTCGAGATTGTGCTCAATCACCACAATGGTGTTGCCCTGATCGCGCAGTTTATGCAGTACGTCGAGCAGTTGCTGAATATCGGCGAAGTGCAGACCGGTGGTCGGCTCATCAAGAATATACAGCGTCTGCCCGGTGCCGCGTTTTGACAGCTCACGCGCCAGCTTCACGCGCTGGGCTTCACCACCAGAAAGCGTGGTTGCGGACTGCCCGAGGCGAATGTACGTCAGGCCAACGTCCATCAACGTTTGCAGCTTACGCGCCAGAGCTGGCACCGCATCAAAGAACTCACGCGCCTCTTCGATGGTCATATCCAGCACTTCGTGGATGGTTTTGCCTTTGTACTTAATTTCCAGCGTTTCGCGGTTATAGCGTTTACCTTTGCACTGGTCGCACGGCACGTAGATATCCGGCAGGAAGTGCATCTCCACTTTGATCACGCCATCGCCCTGACAGGCTTCGCAGCGCCCGCCACGGACGTTAAAGCTGAAACGTCCCGGCGTATAGCCGCGCGCACGGGATTCCGGTACGCCCGCAAACAGTTCGCGCACAGGCGTAAACACGCCGGTATAGGTCGCTGGGTTAGAACGCGGAGTACGACCAATTGGGCTTTGGTCGATATCGATCACTTTATCGAAATGCTCCAGCCCCTGAATATCGCGATACGGTGCCGGTTCGGCGATGGTCGCACCATTTAACTGGCGTTGGGCAATCGGGAACAGTGTGTCGTTAATCAGCGTCGATTTACCGGAACCTGAAACCCCTGTGATGCAGGTAAACAGACCGACTGGCAGTGTCAGCGTCACGTCTTTCAGGTTATTACCACGTGCGCCTGTCAGCTTCAGCACTTTTTCCGGATTCGCCGGAACGCGTTTCTTCGGCACTTCAATCTTGCGTTTACCGCTCATGTACTGCCCGGTCAACGACTCCGGCACCGCCATAATCGCTTCGAGCGGACCTTCTGCGACCACTTCACCGCCGTGAACACCCGCACCAGGACCGATATCGATCACATGGTCAGCGGCGCGAATCGCGTCTTCGTCGTGCTCCACCACAATCACGGTATTACCGAGATCGCGCAGATGGATTAGCGTACCCAACAGGCGCTCGTTATCGCGCTGGTGCAGGCCGATAGACGGCTCGTCCAGCACGTACATAACGCCAACCAGGCCCGCACCAATCTGGCTCGCCAGACGGATACGCTGGGCTTCACCGCCAGAAAGTGTCTCTGCCGAGCGGGAAAGTGTCAGGTAATTCAGGCCTACGTTAACGAGGAATTTCAGGCGATCGCCAATCTCTTTAAGAATTTTTTCCGCAATCTTCGCTCGCTGACCTGCGAGTTTGAGATTGTTGAAGAATTCCATCGCATGACCGATGCTCATGTCGGAGATAGCAGGCAGCGGCGTATTCTCGACATACACATGGCGCGCTTCTCGACGCAGACGCGTCCCTTCGCAGCTGGCGCACGGGCGATTGCTGATAAACTTGGCTAATTCTTCGCGTACCGCACTAGATTCTGTCTCTTTATAACGGCGCTCCATATTGTGCAGCACGCCTTCGAACGGATGACGACGAATGGAGGTATCGCCACGATCGTTCATGTATTTGAATTCAATGTTTTCTTTGCCAGAACCGTACAACACCACTTTATGCACGTTCGCGCTCAGGCTGCCCCACGGCGCTTCGACGTCGAACTTATAGTGATCTGCCAGCGATTTCAGCATCTGGAAGTAATAGAAGTTGCGGCGATCCCAGCCTCGGATCGCACCACCTGCCAGCGACAGTTCCGGATTCTGGATCACGCGGTCAGGATCGAAATATTGCTGTACGCCAAGGCCGTCACAGGTCGGGCAGGCACCCGCCGGGTTGTTAAACGAAAACAGGCGTGGTTCCAGTTCACGCATACTGTAGCCGCAAATTGGGCAGGCGAAGTTGGCGGAAAATAGCAGCTCTTCCGCTTTTGGATCGTCCATATCGGCAACTACCGCGGTACCACCGGAAAGCTCCAGCGCGGTTTCAAACGACTCTGCCAGACGTTGGGTGAGATCGTCACGCACCTTGAAGCGATCAACCACCACTTCAATGGTATGTTTCTTTTGCAGTTCCAGTTTCGGCGGATCGGAAAGATCGCAGACTTCGCCATCAATACGAGCACGGATGTAACCCTGGCTTGCCAGATTTTCCAGCGTTTTGGTGTGTTCGCCTTTGCGCTCTTTAATGATTGGCGCGAGTAGCATCAGACGCTTGCCTTCCGGCTGCGACAGCACGTTATCCACCATCTGGCTGACGGTTTGCGCCGCCAGCGGGACGTCGTGGTCCGGACAGCGCGGCTCGCCAACGCGGGCGAACAACAAACGCAAATAGTCGTGGATTTCGGTGATTGTCCCCACCGTAGAACGCGGGTTATGAGACGTCGATTTCTGCTCAATTGAGATGGCAGGAGAAAGCCCCTCAATATGATCGACGTCCGGCTTTTCCATCAGTGACAGAAACTGCCGCGCGTAGGCGGAAAGGGATTCAACGTAACGGCGCTGCCCTTCGGCATATAAGGTGTCGAAAGCGAGCGAGGATTTGCCAGAACCCGAAAGCCCGGTCACGACAATGAGCTTGTCGCGGGGGATAACGAGGTTGATGTTTTTGAGATTATGGGTGCGGGCGCCCCGAACTTCGATCTTATCCATTCACCTTTCCCGGATTAAACGCTTTTTTGCCCGGTGGCATGGTGCTACCGGCGATCACAAACGGTTAATTATGACACAAATTGACCTGAATGAATATACAGTATTGGAATGCAATACCCGGAGTGTTGTGTAACAATGTCTGGCCAGGTTTGTTTCCCGGAACCGAGGTCACAACATAGTAAAAGCGCTATTGGTAATGGTACAATCGCGCGTTTACACTTATTCAGAACGATTTTTTTTCAGGAGACACGAACATGGCCAGCAGAGGCGTAAACAAGGTTATTCTCGTTGGTAATCTGGGTCAGGACCCGGAAGTACGCTACATGCCAAATGGTGGCGCAGTTGCCAACATTACGCTGGCTACTTCCGAATCCTGGCGTGATAAAGCGACCGGCGAGATGAAAGAGCAGACTGAATGGCACCGCGTTGTGCTGTTCGGCAAACTGGCAGAAGTGGCCAGCGAATATCTGCGTAAAGGTTCTCAGGTTTATATCGAAGGTCAGCTGCGTACCCGCAAATGGACCGATCAATCCGGTCAGGATCGCTACACCACAGAAGTCGTGGTGAACGTTGGCGGCACCATGCAGATGCTGGGTGGTCGTCAGGGTGGTGGCGCTCCTGCAGGTGGCAATATCGGTGGTGGTCAGCCGCAGGGCGGTTGGGGTCAGCCTCAGCAGCCGCAGGGCGGCAATCAGTTCAGCGGCGGCGCGCAGTCTCGCCCGCAGCAGTCCGCTCCGGCAGCACCGTCTAACGAGCCGCCGATGGATTTTGATGACGATATTCCGTTCTGATTTGTCATTAAAACAATAGGTTATATTGTTTTAAGGTGGATGATTAAAGCATCTGCCAGCCATAAAAAAAGAAGCCTCCGTTATGGAGGCTTCTACATATCAAGTTAAAATCATTGGCCATTGTGGCGGTGTCTGATTCATCTCTTCTATCATCACCGACTCGATGTTGTGCCAGATGGCGGTGATATCCGCCATTGTGATGCCAAGCAACCCCATTGCGAACCAGCAGGCAGAAACCACGCCCAGACCGCTGCTGATCACTGCAAGCCCGACATAATCAGACCGACGAAAACGGATGTTGAGCGTGCTGGCCAGAAACATCATTACGGCACTAAGAAGTTGCCAGCGAAGTAGAACCACGCCAGTGGTGAGGGTAGCCATCAAACAATTCCTCTGAAAAGAGCCGATGCCCTGGACAGCGCGGCGTTGTTCACGGGAGGCGTGGTACACTCTGGCTATCGCGGGGCTTGCAGGACACAAAAATGAAACACTCTGTTTGTTTCATTAATTTTGTGAACTATATCACAATTGATTGTTTGTTAGCCAGATTAGGCCGTGACTTTTATTGCTGTACAGATTATGTGGTTTTTCAGTGGCATTAAGGGCATATCTTCCCGCCGCCTCTGCATTCCTGTAGAAAATTAATTTGAATATCAATGAATTATTTTTATCCAAGTGACCATTAAAAAGGTATCAATTTCAAATCAGGCAAAAGTGCTATTTATACCGTAAGATTTATCTAAAGACGTCGGTGCCCAGGGTTTTCACCTTGCAATGGCCGGGTATAAACAGGCAGGAAATTGATAGCAATGAGTCATCGTGCACGACACCAATTACTGGCGTTGCCGGGCATTATCTTTTTAGTTCTCTTTCCCATCATTCTGTCGCTATGGATTGCCTTCCTTTGGGCAAAATCAGAAGTGAATAGCCAGCTCCAAACTTTTGCTCAGCTGGCGCTGGATAAATCCGAGCTGGTCATTCGCCAGGCAGATTTAGTGAGCGATGCTGCTGAACGCTATCAGGGGCAAGTTTGCACTCCAGCCCATCAAAAGCGAATGTTGAATATTATTCGTGGCTATCTTTATATTAATGAATTGATCTATGCCCGTGATAACCATTTTTTATGCTCATCGCTGATAGCGCCTGTAAACGGCTATACGATTGCACCGGCCGATTATAAGCGTGAACCTAACGTTTCTATCTATTATTACCGCGATACGCCTTTTTTCTCTGGCTATAAAATGACCTATATGCAGCGGGGAAATTATGTGGCGGTTATCAACCCTCTCTTCTGGAGTGAAGTGATGTCCGATGATCCGACATTGCAATGGGGTGTGTATGATACGGTGACAAAAACCTTTTTCTCGTTAAGCAACGAGGCCTCGGCAGCAACGTTTTCTCCGCTGATTCATTTGAATGATTTAATCGTACAAAGAAATGGCTATTTATATGCGACAGTTTATTCGACAAAACGCCCGATTGCAGCCATTGTTGCGACTTCATATCAACGTCTTATAGCGCATTTTTATAATCATCTTATTTTTGCATTACCCGCCGGTATTTTGGGGAGTCTTGTTCTGTTATTACTCTGGCTACGTATTCGACAAAACTATTTGTCTCCCAAACGTAAATTGCAACGCGCCCTCGAAAAACATCAACTTTGCCTTTATTACCAGCCAATAATCGATATCAAAACAGAAAAATGTATCGGAGCTGAAGCATTGTTACGTTGGCCTGGTGAGCAGGGGCAAGTAATGAATCCGGCAGAGTTTATTCCGCTGGCAGAAAAGGAGGGGATGATCGAACAGATAACTGATTATGTTATTGATAATGTCTTCCGCGATCTGGGCGTGTACCTGGCAACACATGTCGATCGCTATGTTTCTATTAACCTGTCGGCCTCCGATTTTCATACGTCACGGTTGATAGCGCGAACCAACCAGAAAACAGAGCAATATGCGGTGCGTCCGCAGCAAATTAAATTTGAAGTGACTGAACATGCATTTCTTGATGTCGACAAAATGACGCCGATTATTCTGGCTTTCCGCCAGGCTGGTTACGAAGTGGCAATTGATGATTTTGGTATTGGCTACTCTAACTTGCATAACCTTAAATCATTGAATGTCGATATTTTGAAAATCGATAAATCGTTTGTTGAGACGCTGACCACCCATAAAACCAGTCATTTGATTGCGGAACACATCATCGAGCTGGCGCACAGTCTGGGGTTAAAAACGATCGCTGAAGGCGTCGAAACTGAGGAGCAGGTTAACTGGCTGCGCAAACGCGGCGTGCGCTATTGCCAGGGATGGTTCTTTGCGAAGGCGATGCCGCCGCAGGTGTTTATGCAATGGATGGAGCAATTACCCGCGCGGGGGTTAACGCGCGGGTAATAAAACTACAGGCGGTGGCGATAATCGCTGGGAGTGCGATCAAACTGCCGACGGAAAACGCGGGAGAAGGTCTGCTGCGAGACATAACCCAGGTCCATTGCGATATCAAAAATCGGACGCTCGGTGGCGCGCAACTCAACGGCGGCCAGTAACAGGCGGCGTTGGCGAATGTAATCACCAAGTGTCTGATGCGTCACCGTGCGGAACATCCGCTGTAAGTACCACTTTGAATAGCCTGATTTTTTTGCGACGACATCAATGTTAAGCGGCTGGTCAATATGCTCGTCAATCCATGCGATAAGATCCTGAATAATTTTCTGATGGGACATAAATCTGCCTCTTTTCAGTGTTCAGTTCGTTAATTCATCTGTTGGGGAGTATAATTCCTCAAGTTAACTTGAGGTAAAGCGATTTATGGAAAAGAAATTACCCCGCATTAAAGCGCTGCTAACCCCCGGCGAAGTGGCGAAACGCAGCGGTGTGGCGGTATCGGCGCTGCATTTCTATGAAAGCAAAGGGTTGATTAGCAGTATCCGTAATAGTGGCAATCAGCGGCGATATAAACGTGATGTGTTGCGATATGTCGCAATCATCAAAATTGCTCAGCGTATTGGCATTCCGCTAGCGACCATTCGTGAAGCATTTGGCGTGTTGCCCGAAGGGCATACATTAAGTGCGAAAGAGTGGAAACAGCTTTCGTCCCAATGGCGAGAAGAGTTGGATCGGCGCATTCATACCTTAGTGGCGCTGCGTGACGAACTGGACGGATGTATTGGTTGTGGCTGCCTTTCGCGCAGTGATTGCCCATTGCGTAACCCGGGCGACCGCTTAGGAGAAGAAGGCACAGGCGCACGCTTGCTGGAAGATGAACAAAACTAAAGCGCCACAAGGGCGCTTTAGTTTGTTTTCCGGTCTTTGTCTTTCTCTCTATCCCGCTGGTACACAGGAGGGTTTCCCCCGACGTCAACACACCTCATTCGAGCACGTGGTGGAGGTTCCGGTTGGTGTTGATGCTTTAATTGTATGTCACCGGCGTTTCTTCGCCAGTGTAAAAGTACACTTTTTAGCCGCAATATTTTTGTCATCTCAGACGATTTTTTATCGCAATCCTGAACGGTATGCGGCTCGATAACGCTGCAATCTTGCGCATCGACGATAACGTTTGCGCATCAATTGCCTGGTTTTTCATCGTCAAGACAATAAAAGAGAAAAAAGCAGCAAACTTCGGTTGAAAAAGCCGCTATGATCGCCGGATAATCGTTTGCTTTTTTTACCACCCGTTTTGTATGCGCGGAGCTAAACGTTTGCTTTTTTGCGACGCACCAATTTGTCGCAAACCTGGAGCAGGAAGATAACGTTTCGCTGGCAGGGGATTGTCCGCCACGCATCTTGACGAAAATTAAACTCTCAGGGGATGTTTTCTTATGTCTACGCCATCAGCGCGTACCGGCGGTTCACTCGACGCCTGGTTTAAAATTTCACAACGTGGAAGCACTGTCCGTCAGGAAGTGGTTGCCGGGTTAACAACGTTTCTGGCGATGGTCTACTCGGTTATCGTCGTTCCAGGCATGTTGGGTAAAGCAGGCTTCCCGCCTGCGGCAGTTTTCGTTGCGACCTGTCTGGTTGCCGGACTCGGTTCTATCGTGATGGGTCTGTGGGCTAATCTGCCGTTGGCGATTGGTTGCGCCATCTCCCTGACGGCGTTTACCGCATTCAGTCTGGTGCTGGGGCAACATATTAGCGTACCTGTCGCGCTGGGTGCCGTGTTCCTGATGGGTGTGCTGTTTACGGTCATTTCTGCCACGGGTATCCGTAGCTGGATTTTGCGCAACTTGCCGCACGGTGTGGCGCACGGCACGGGGATCGGTATCGGTCTGTTCCTGCTGCTGATTGCTGCTAATGGTGTCGGTCTGGTGATTAAAAACCCGCTTGATGGTCTGCCCGTTGCGCTGGGTGATTTCGCGACCTTCCCGGTGATTATGTCACTGGTAGGTCTGGCGGTGATCATCGGCCTGGAAAAACTGAAAGTCCCTGGTGGCATTCTGCTGACCATTATCGGTATCTCAATTGTCGGTTTGATCTTCGATCCTAACGTCCATTTCTCCGGCGTTTTCGCTATGCCTTCATTGAGCGATGAAAACGGCAATTCACTGATTGGCAGCCTGGATATTATGGGCGCGCTGAATCCTGTAGTCCTGCCAAGCGTTCTGGCGCTGGTGATGACGGCAGTATTTGATGCCACCGGAACTATCCGTGCCGTCGCCGGCCAGGCGAACCTGCTGGATAAAGACGGGCAGATCATCGACGGCGGGAAAGCACTGACCACTGACTCCATGAGCAGCGTTTTCTCTGGCCTGGTGGGGGCAGCTCCGGCAGCGGTATACATTGAGTCTGCGGCGGGTACGGCGGCGGGCGGTAAAACCGGTTTGACGGCTATCACCGTTGGCGTGCTGTTCCTGCTGATTCTGTTCCTCTCTCCGCTCTCTTACCTCGTTCCTGGGTACGCAACGGCTCCAGCGCTGATGTACGTTGGCCTGCTGATGCTGAGCAACGTGGCGAAAATCGACTTTGCTGATTTTGTTGATGCGATGGCGGGTCTGGTTACGGCGGTATTCATCGTGCTGACCTGTAACATCGTAACAGGCATCATGATCGGCTTCGCGACTCTGGTGATTGGTCGTCTGGTTTCCGGCGAATGGCGCAAGTTGAACATCGGTACGGTCGTTATCGCCGTGGCGCTGGTGACCTTCTATGCGGGTGGCTGGGCTATCTAATCTTTCATATGATTCTGAAAACGGGTGGCAATGGCTGCCCGTTTTTATTTTCTCCGCACATTGTGTGAGCTTTTGCGATATTCTGAAAAAATGAGAATTCAGGCATAACGTCTTTCTCAGATCATAAAAAACATCGCAAACAGGGAACGCATGGAAATCTTCTTCACCATACTGATAATGACCCTCGTGGTCTCGCTGTCCGGGGTGGTCACTCGTGTCATGCCCTTTCAGATCCCGCTTCCGCTTATGCAAATCGCCATCGGTGCGCTACTGGCGTGGCCGACGTTTGGTTTGCATGTGGAGTTTGATCCTGAACTCTTTTTAGTCTTGTTTATCCCGCCGTTGCTGTTCGCTGATGGCTGGAAAACGCCGACCCGTGAATTTCTCGAACATGGTCGAGAGATTTTCGGCCTCGCGCTGGCGCTGGTGGTGGTCACCGTGGTCGGCATTGGCTTCCTTATTTACTGGGTGGTGCCGGGCATTCCGCTGATCCCCGCCTTTGCGCTGGCGGCGGTGCTTTCTCCGACCGATGCTGTGGCGCTCTCCGGGATTGTTGGCGAAGGGCGCATCCCGAAAAAAATCATGGGCATTTTGCAGGGCGAAGCGTTGATGAATGACGCCTCCGGCCTGGTGTCGTTGAAGTTTGCCGTAGCAGTGGCGATGGGGACGATGATCTTCACCGTCGGCGGTGCGACGGTCGAATTTATGAAAGTGGCCATTGGCGGTATTCTCGCCGGTTTTGTAGTGAGCTGGCTGTATGGTCGCTCGCTGCGATTCCTCAGCCGCTGGGGCGGTGATGAACCCGCGACGCAGATTGTTCTACTGTTCTTGCTGCCATTCGCTTCTTATCTGATTGCCGAACATATTGGCGTTTCCGGCATCCTCGCTGCGGTTGCCGCCGGGATGACCATCACCCGCTCCGGTGTGATGCGCCGTGCGCCGCTGGCAATGCGCCTGCGCGCAAACAGTACCTGGGCGATGCTGGAATTTGTCTTTAACGGCATGGTATTCCTGCTGTTAGGTCTGCAGCTGCCGGGTATTCTGGAGACGTCGCTGATGGCGGCAGAAATCGACCCTAACGTCGAAATCTGGATGCTGTTTACCGATATCATTCTGATTTATGCGGCGCTGATGCTGGTCCGTTTCGGCTGGCTGTGGACGATGAAAAAGTTCAGCAACCGCTTCCTGAAGAAGAAGCCGATGGAGTTTGGTTCGTGGACCACACGAGAAATCCTGATCGCGTCTTTCGCCGGGGTGCGTGGGGCGATCACTCTGGCCGGTGTGCTCTCTATCCCGCTGCTCTTGCCGGATGGTAACGTCTTCCCGGCGCGCTATGAGCTGGTATTCCTGGCGGCTGGTGTCATTCTCTTCTCGCTGTTTGTCGGCGTGGTGATGTTGCCTATTCTGCTACAACACATTGAAGTCGCGGACCATTCGCAACAATTGAAAGAGGAACGTATTGCGCGAGCGGCAACGGCAGAAGTGGCGATTGTGGCGATCCAGAAAATGGAGGAGCGTCTGGCGGCGGATACCGAAGAGAATATCGATAACCAGCTGCTTACGGAGGTCAGTTCTCGCGTCATTGGTAACCTGCGTCGTCGCGCCGATGGACGTAACGACGTTGAAAGTTCCGTGCAGGAAGAGAACCTTGAGCGTCGCTTCCGTCTGGCGGCATTGCGTTCTGAACGTGCTGAACTGTACCACCTGCGCGCCACGCGGGAGATCAGCAACGAAACGCTGCAAAAATTACTGCACGATCTCGATTTGCTTGAAGCGTTGTTGATTGAGGAAAATCAGTAAGCCGAAAGCGACGTAACCAGGCCCGAGGTAATTTGAAAAAGGTGCAATCTTTTGCACCTTTAACAGGTTAGCTCGGGCTAACATACATGATTCTAAAACAAATAAGTTATCTCTCTTTTAAAGTCAATTCATTGGCTGTTCTTCGGCTTAACCTCAATCTGCATCTCGCATAATATCTGCAGTAATCTTCATAGCGACTGCATGAATATTATCCTCAGTTTGTGACATGCCAGTATGAGAGGTACAATCTTCTTCAAAGAATTTCTGTAGTGTTATCAGAGTATCACTATTAATGGGGATATTTTCCTCCCCTCGGAGAATGGAAATGCCCATTCCCTGCACGCTAGCCTCATCGAAATTAACCCGATAGAGACGGGTATTAAACATCCAGGCTTTTGTTAAAATAGAACAGTTGAAATGGCAGTTGCTTAAATTGGCATTATTAAAATTAACATTAGCCATATTAGATCCGGTACATATAACCATTTCGAGGAATGTATTTGTCAGCCGCGTAAAAAAGAGTTTGCTATCAATTAAGTTTATATTCTGAAGGATTGCTTTGTTCAGATTGACGCGAGACAGATCAGCATGGTCAAAGTTAATTAAATCGAGTTTAGAGAAACTAAGGTCGGCTTTAAATAAATTAACATATGGCGCTATTACTTTATAAAGATTTGCCTCAGCCATGTACGCCATATAAAAATTTGAATAATCAAGGAAGGTATTTTTAATATTGGCTCTATTCATTGCTGCATTGTAGAATTGAACATGCATAGCGGAGCATGCATTTAGAGTTCCGTCAGCCATTTTTATCTGAGCGAAATTTGAGTCATCGAGAATACAATTATCAAAAAGTATTTTTTCCATTATGGCGCAATAAAAATTCGTTTTATACATATTACAGTCCTGGAAAATAGCGTTTTGTAGTCTGCAACCTGCAAAATTCGAATTGGATAAATCTTCATCTTTAATCACGATGCCTTTCAGGCTAAGGTGTGAAAAATCGTAACCACCATTTACTGTCTGTGGGATTTCGATAGTATTATTATGGACGGTGACATTATTTATAAAATATACTACCTTAATGGACACTTCCTTATCTTTATTAAGGTAAACTCTTCTCGTAATTCTATCGTCACATTTATTATTTGCATGTGAAGCTATATCTATAAAATGTTTATGTATTTTCCTGTCCGTTTCTTTCGTGATTTTTCCTGATGGTAAACTATCATAAAATCTTTTCATTTTCTGAATCAAGCCTATCACTTTTTCATGATCATCTATTTTGAAAAGAGAGAGGGCTTTATTGTCAATTAACGTGTTTTTATGATGTTTTCTGTAATTATCTGATTTTGTTTTCTTTGTATGTGATGGACTTGTGACAGAGTGGTTATCGTTAATCTGGCAAAGAGGAAAAAACATATTATTTAAACCATTATAGCGCATAAAATATCCTTATAATTAACAAGAAAGAAAAGGCATATTCTCTGCATTATCATTTTCTACAACTGTCAAAAATCGCTCATTTTTTAATGAGTTTATTTCTTTAATATTATGGGAAAAGGTGATGCATTTTGCAGAGGAAGAGTATTCCCCGGTCAGGCGACCGGGGAAGGGGAGAGATTAATGCGCGCGGCCTTGCTCAACGCCAAAGCCGGTCTGGGAACGGATAAACTGCGCACGGAACAGTTCACGCTCGCGCGCGCCTTCCGCTGAGTTATCGGTTGCCGAGAAGAACCAGATGCCGAGGAATGCCACGCTGATAGAGAACAGCGCCGGGTATTCATACGGGAAGATGGCTTTTTCGTGACCGAGGATCTGTACCCAAATCGTCGGGCCGAGGATCATCAGCACCACCGCAGTAATCAGTCCTAACCAGCCGCCCAGCATCGCGCCACGGGTAGTCAGTTTCGACCAGTACATAGAAAGCAGAATGATCGGGAAGTTACAGCTCGCCGCGATGGCAAACGCCAGGCCTACCATGAAGGCGATGTTCTGATTCTCAAACAGCACGCCGAGGATAATGGCAATCACACCCAAAATCAGAACGGTGATTTTTGATACCCGCAGCTCTTCACGTTCGGTCGCGCCTTTTTTGAAGACGTTAGCGTACAGGTCGTGAGACACCGCCGATGCGCCCGCCAGCGTCAGACCCGCAACCACCGCAAGAATGGTGGCGAAAGCAACCGCTGAAATAAAACCGAGGAACAGGTTGCCACCCACTGCATTCGCCAGGTGAACTGCCGCCATGTTGTTACCACCAATCAGATGGCCCGCCGCGTCTTTATATTCCGGATTCGCACCAACCAGCATGATCGCGCCGAAGCCGATAATAAAGGTCAGAATATAGAAGTAGCCCATAAATCCGGTAGCGTAGAACACGCTCTTACGCGCTTCGCGGGCATCGCTGACCGTAAAGAAGCGCATCAGAATGTGCGGCAAGCCAGCCGTACCAAACATCAGTCCTAGCCCCAGAGAGAGCGCGGAGATGGGATCTTTCACCAGCCCGCCCGGCTTCATGATGTCGACACCTTTCGGGTGTACCGCCATCGCTTCGCTGAACAGATTGTTGAAGCTAAAGCCGACGTGTTTCATCACCATAAAGGCCATAAAGCTGGCACCGAACAGCAACAGCACGGCTTTGATAATCTGTACCCAGGTGGTCGCCAGCATGCCGCCGAACAGGACGTACATCATCATCAGCACGCCGACCAGTACTACCGCAATGTGATAGTTAAGGCCAAACAGCAGTTCGATCAGTTTACCTGCGCCTACCATCTGAGCGATAAGGTAAAGTGCCACGACCACCAGAGAACCACAGGCCGAAAGAATACGGATTGGCCCCTGTTTCAGGCGGTAAGAGGCTACATCGGCAAAGGTGTAGCGTCCCAGGTTACGCAGACGTTCGGCAATCAGGAACAGAATGATCGGCCAGCCCACCAGGAAGCCCAGCGAGTAAATTAAGCCGTCATAGCCGGAGGTAAACACCAGCGCGGAGATCCCCAAAAATGAGGCGGCAGACATATAGTCCCCGGCAATCGCCAGCCCGTTCTGGAAACCGGTGATATTGCCGCCTGCGGTGTAGTAGTCGCTACGAGAACGTACGCGTTTTGACGCCCAGTAGGTAATACCGAGCGTAAACACGACGAAAATCAGGAACATAATAATCGCCTGCCAGTTTGTTGGCTGGCGCTCTACGGCCCCGCTAATAGCATCCGCGGCGTTAGCTGCGAAAGGGAGTGTGGCGGCAAGCGCCGTCAGAACTCTTTTCATGATGCTTGTACCTCATGCAGGACTTCATTATTAAGACGGTCGAATTCGCCGTTCGCCCGCCAGATGTAGATACCAGTGAGAACAAAGGAGATCACAATTACCCCAACACCAATCGGAATACCGCGTGTGACGCTGGTGTTCGGATTCAGCGGAGTGCCCAGCCAGCCGGGCGCGAAGGCGATCAGTAAAATAAAGCCGATATAAACTGCCAGCATAATAATCGACAGGATGGTGGCAAACCGTTGCCGTTTTTCGACTAACTCCCTGAAATGCGCATTGTCTTCTATCCGCTGATAAATCGTACCATTCATCACAGATTCTCCAGAGGTTCCCGTCGTCTTTCACGCCGCAGGTTCGTCAGCCGCACTCGCCTCCCCCAGTCACATAGTTTTCTATGCTCCTGGGGAGATGCTCGCTTGCTTCCTTCCTGCAACGCGAAATACTTAGGGGAATTTTTATATTTGCCCTTTCCCACTATAAAGAAAGGGGCGTGTAGACCGGATAAGGCGTTATACGCCGCATCCGGCAATTGTGGGTTACGATGGCATCGCGATAGCCTGCTTCTCTTCAAGCAGCTTCTCGACTACGCCAGGATCGGCAAGCGTCGAGGTATCGCCCAGGTTGCTGGTATCGCCCGCCGCAATTTTGCGCAGAATACGGCGCATAATTTTGCCGGAGCGGGTTTTAGGCAGGGAGTCGGTCCAGTGCAGCACGTCTGGCGTCGCCAGCGGGCCAATCTCTTTACGCACCCAGTTGCGGACTTCTGCGTACAGTTCTGGTGACGGTTCCTCCCCATGATTAAGCGTGACGTAGGCGTAGATCGCCTGACCTTTAATATTGTGCGGAATACCTACTACGGCGGCTTCGGCAATTTTCGGATGCGCCACCAGCGCCGACTCAATCTCTGCCGTTCCCAGACGGTGACCGGAGACGTTCAGCACGTCGTCCACACGCCCGGTGATCCAGTAATAGCCATCTTCATCACGACGCGCGCCGTCGCCGCTGAAATACATATTTTTGAAGGTGGAGAAGTAGGTCTGTTCAAAACGTTCGTGATCGCCAAACAGCGTACGCGCCTGACCCGGCCAGGAGTCGGTGATCACCAGACTGCCTTCGGTAGCGCCTTCCAGCGGGTTACCTTCGTTATCGACCAGCGCCGGTTGCACGCCGAAGAACGGACGTGTTGCCGAACCGGCTTTTAGCTCGGTAGCGCCAGGCAGCGGCGTGATCATGAAACCGCCAGTTTCGGTCTGCCACCAGGTGTCGACCACCGGGCATTTCTCATTGCCGATTTTTTTCCAGTACCACTCCCACGCTTCCGGGTTAATTGGCTCGCCCACGGAACCGAGAATGCGCAGTGACGAACGGTCGGTGCCTTCAATCGCTTTATCGCCTTCCGCCATCAGCGCGCGAATCGCCGTGGGCGCGGTATAGAGAATATTGACCTGATGCTTGTCCACCACCTGCGCCATACGGGCAGGCGTCGGCCAGTTCGGTACGCCTTCAAACATCAGCGTGGTCGCGCCGCAGGCCAGCGGGCCGTACAGCAAATAACTGTGTCCGGTAACCCAGCCCACATCGGCGGTGCACCAGTAGATATCACCCGGATGATAATCAAAGACATATTTAAAGGTCAGCGCCGCGTACACCAGATAACCGCCGGTAGTGTGCAGCACGCCTTTCGGCTTCCCGGTAGAACCGGAGGTGTAGAGAATAAACAGCGGATCTTCGGCGTTCATCTCTTCCGCCTGGTGCTGATCGCTGGCTTGCTCAACCAGGTCGTGCCACCAGAGGTCGCGCCCTTCCTGCCAGTCGATTTTTCCGCCAGTACGCTTCAGTACCACCACATGCTCTACGCTGGTGACATTCGGGTTTTTCAGCGCGTCATCAACGTTTTTCTTCAGCGGAATACTACGCCCGGCACGCACGCCTTCGTCGGACGTGATTACCAACCGTGAGTTAGAATCGATAATGCGTCCGGCAACGGCTTCCGGCGAGAAGCCGCCGAAAATTACCGAATGCACCGCGCCAATGCGAGCGCAGGCCAGCATCGCGACCGCAGCTTCCGGTACCATCGGCATATAAATCGCCACCACGTCACCTTTTTTAATGCCCAGCTCGAGCAGGGTATTGGCGAAGCGGCAGACGTCGCGGTGCAGCTCTTTATAGCTGATATGTTTGCTCTGGCTGGCGTCGTCGCCTTCCCAGATGATGGCGGTACGATCGCCGTTTTCTTGCAGATGGCGGTCAAGGCAGTTTGCCGCCAGATTCAGCGTGCCGTCCTCGTACCATTTAATGGACACATTACCGGGGGCAAAGGAGGTGTTTTTCACCTTCTGGTAAGGTTTGATCCAGTCGAGAATTTTTCCCTGTTCGCCCCAGAAGGTATCTGGTGCGTTAATAGATTGTTGATACATCGCCTCGTACTGCTGAGGGTTTATCAGGCAACGGTCTGCGATGTTGGCAGGAATGGTGTGTTTGTGAATTTGACTCATGCTTTTGTTCTCCTTGTAGGATGTTAATAATATGTGGCATAAGCGTTAAATGTAGGGGTATTGGCAGTTTTGTTTAGTATTTGGGCGACAGATCACGCAAAAGTAGAATTGTGCAAATAAACGGCAGGGTAATTTTTGAAGGTCAGCAACAAAAGTTGATTAATTCTTTGAGGAACATGCAGTTATGCATGCTGTTGAAAAAGAGGAAGATACTGACTAACTCTAAAGTGGTATTTTACATGCACTTACAATTGATTAAAGACAACATTCACAGTGTGGTTATTTGTTACACATAGGGGTGAGCAATGTCATGACAGTGTAGGTGCGGTTACTGTCGTGAAAAACAATAAAAACCGCCATTGCAACAATGGCGCAATTCGGATGAAGCCCCTATGACAAGGATAAAAATAAACGCACGCCGTATCTTCAGCTTATTGATTCCTTTTTTCTTTTTCACTTCTGTTCACGCTGAACAAACGGCAGCTCCCGCAAAACCTGTAACTGTTGAAGCGAAGAATGAAACCTTTGCCCCGCAACATCCCGATCAATATCTCTCCTGGAAAGCCACCTCGGAACAGTCAGAGCGTGTTGACGCCCTGGCGGAAGATCCACGGCTGGTGATCCTGTGGGCGGGGTATCCCTTCTCGCGCGATTACAACAAGCCGCGTGGACATGCCTTTGCTGTGACCGATGTGCGTGAAACCCTGCGTACCGGTGCGCCGAAAAACGCTGAAGATGGTCCGCTACCGATGGCATGCTGGAGTTGTAAAAGCCCGGATGTGGCGCGTCTGATCCAGAAAGACGGCGAAGATGGCTACTTCCACGGAAAATGGGCGCGCGGCGGCCCGGAAATCGTCAACAACTTAGGTTGTGCCGATTGCCATAACACCGCCTCACCAGAGTTCGCCAAAGGCAAACCGGAGTTAACCCTTTCCCGTCCGTATGCGGCTCGCGCGATGGAAGCCATTGGTAAACCTTTTGAGAAAGCCGGACGTTTCGACCAGCAATCGATGGTTTGCGGTCAGTGCCATGTGGAGTATTACTTCGACGGCAAAAACAAAGCGGTTAAATTCCCGTGGGATGACGGCATGAAAGTCGAAAATATGGAGCAGTATTATGACAAAATTGCCTTCTCTGACTGGACTAACTCCCTGTCGAAAACGCCAATGCTGAAAGCGCAGCACCCGGAATATGAAACCTGGACAGCGGGCATTCACGGTAAAAACAACGTGACCTGTATCGACTGCCATATGCCAAAAGTGCAGAACGCCGAAGGCAAACTCTACACCGACCATAAAATTGGTAATCCGTTTGATAACTTCGCCCAGACTTGTGCGAACTGCCATACCCAGGACAAAGCTGCCTTGCAAAAAGTGGTCGCGGAACGTAAGCAGTCGATTAACGACCTGAAAATCAAGGTTGAAGATCAACTGGTTCACGCTCACTTCGAAGCGAAAGCGGCGCTGGATGCAGGCGCGACGGAAGCCGAAATGAAGCCGATTCAGGACGATATCCGTCATGCCCAGTGGCGTTGGGATCTGGCGATCGCTTCCCACGGCATTCATATGCACGCACCGGAAGAAGGTCTGAGGATGCTCGGTACGGCGATGGATAAAGCGGCGGATGCGCGCACTAAACTGGCGCGACTGCTGGCGACCAAAGGCATCACACATGAAATCCAGATCCCGGATATCTCGACCAAAGAGAAAGCCCAGCAGGCCATTGGCCTGAACATGGAACAAATCAAGGCCGAGAAGCAGGACTTCATCAAAACGGTGATCCCGCAGTGGGAAGAGCAGGCACGTAAAAACGGTCTGTTAAGCCAATAACCCCGTTCCGCCTCGCAAGGGGCGGAAAACACAATGGAGTGAATATGAGCGTATTACGTTCGTTATTAACTGCCGGGGTGCTGGCGTCGGGCCTGTTGTGGAGCCTGAACGGAATTACCGCTACCCCTGCGGCGCAGGCATCTGGTGATCGCTACGAAGTTACCCAGCAGCGTAACCCGGATGCCGCCTGTCTGGACTGTCATAAGCCAGATACCGAAGGTATGCATGGCAAACATGCTTCCGTTATCAACCCGAATAACAAACTGCCGGTCACCTGCACCAACTGTCACGGCCAGCCATCACCGCAACACCGCGAAGGGGTGAAAGATGTGATGCGCTTTAACGAGCCGATGTACAAGGTTGGAGAGCAGAACAGCGTCTGTATGTCCTGCCATTTGCCGGAACAGTTGCAAAAAGCGTTCTGGCCACACGATGTCCACGTAACCAAAGTGGCGTGCGCCAGCTGCCATTCCCTGCATCCACAGCAAGATACGATGCAGACGTTAAGTGACAAAGGACGGATTAAGATTTGCGTCGATTGCCACAGCGATCAGCGTACCAATCCGAACTTTAACCCGGCGTCTGTTCCGTTGCTTAAGGAGCAGCCATGACCTGGTCACGTCGCCAGTTTCTCACCGGCGTCGGCGTGCTGGCAGCCGTCAGCGGCACCGCAGGACGCGTGGTGGCGAAAACGTTGAATATCAATGGGGTGCGTTACGGCATGGTGCATGACGAGTCGTTATGTATCGGCTGTACCGCCTGTATGGATGCTTGTCGGGAAGTGAACAAGGTGCCGGAAGGCGTCTCGCGCCTGACGATTATTCGTAGCGAGCCGCAGGGCGAATTTCCTGATGTGAAATATCGCTTCTTCCGTAAGTCTTGCCAGCACTGCGATCATGCGCCGTGCGTTGACG
This sequence comes from Escherichia sp. F1, assembly GCF_046764225.1. Classification (NCBI taxonomy): domain Bacteria; kingdom Pseudomonadati; phylum Pseudomonadota; class Gammaproteobacteria; order Enterobacterales; family Enterobacteriaceae; genus Escherichia; species Escherichia sp. F1. Next base: position 4,562,978 of record NZ_CP177202.1, on the reverse strand, counting down.
TCTGCCCGACCGGTGCGTCTTTTCGTGATGCCGCTAGCGGGATTGTCGATGTTAATCCGGATCTCTGCGTCGGTTGTCAGTACTGCATCGCCGCCTGTCCGTACCGCGTGCGCTTTATCCATCCGGTCACGAAGACAGCGGACAAATGCGATTTCTGCCGTAAGACCAATTTGCAGGCCGGTAAGCTGCCCGCGTGCGTTGAGGCTTGCCCGACGAAGGCGCTGACGTTTGGCAATCTGGACGATCCCAACAGTGAGATTTCGCAACTGCTGCGCCAGAAGCCCACTTACCGCTACAAGCTGGCGCTGGGAACCAAACCGAAGCTGTACCGCGTACCGTTTAAATACGGGGAGGTGAGCCAATGACGCAGACTTCCGCATTTCATTTTGAATCGCTGGTGTGGGACTGGCCGATTGCCATCTACCTGTTTTTGATTGGTATTTCTGCTGGTCTGGTGACGCTGGCCGTGATGTTACGTCGCGTCTACCCGCAGGCGGGCGGTGCAGACAGCACGTTGCTGCGCACCACGCTGATTGTCGGGCCGGGCGCGGTGATCCTCGGTCTGTTGATCCTCGTCTTCCACCTGACAAGACCGTGGACCTTCTGGAAGCTGATGTTCCACTACAGTTTTACCTCGGTGATGTCGATGGGGGTGATGCTGTTTCAGCTCTACATGGTGGTGCTGGTGCTATGGCTGGCGAAAATCTTTGAACATGATTTGCTTGCCCTGCAACAACGCTGGTTGCCGAAGCTGGGGATCATACAAAAGGTTCTGAGCCTGCTGACGCCCGTTCATCGCGGACTGGAAACATTGATGCTGGTGCTGGCGGTAATGCTGGGGGCTTATACCGGCTTTCTTCTATCGGCGCTGAAATCGTATCCGTTCCTCAATAACCCGATCCTGCCGGTGTTGTTCCTCTTCTCCGGCATCTCGTCCGGTGCGGCGGTGGCGCTGATCGCCATGGCGATACGCCAACGCAGTAACCCGCATTCCACGGAAGCGCACTTTGTACACCGTATGGAGATCCCTGTGGTATGGGGCGAAATCTTCCTGCTGGTGGCGTTTTTTGTCGGACTGGCCTTGGGCGATGACGGTAAAGTGCGTGCGCTGGTGGCGGCATTGGGCGGCGGTTTCTGGACGTGGTGGTTCTGGCTTGGTGTCGCCGGGCTGGGGCTGATTGTGCCAATGTTGCTCAAACCGTGGGTCAATCGCAGTTCCGGCATTCCTGCTGTGCTGGCGGCGTGTGGGGCCAGCCTGGTCGGCGTGTTGATGCTGCGTTTTTTCATTCTCTACGCCGGGCAGTTAACGGTGGCGTAAGCCAGAACAGAGGTGGTTTCTGGACGTATTCCTTCCTGAAGTCGGTTTTCTGGCGTTGTTGTTAAGTCTCGGGGTCAACGTGTTGACCCCGTTGACGGCCTTTGCGGGAGTGCGGTTGCGCTGGCCTGCCATGATGCGACTCACTTGCATCGGCATTCTGGCGCAGTTCGCGCTCCTGCTGCTCGCCTTTGGCGTACTGACGTATTGTTTTCTCATCAGCGATTTCTCGGTCATTTATGTCGCCCAACATAGCTACAGCCTGCTGTCGTGGGAACTCAAACTGGCGGCGGTGTGGGGCGGTCATGAAGGTTCGCTGCTGCTTTGGGTGCTGCTGCTTTCCGCCTGGAGCGCGCTGTTTGCCTGGCATTATCGGCAGCAAACCGATCCGCTATTTCCGCTGACGCTAGCCGTTTTATCTCTCATGCTCGCCGCACTACTACTGTTTGTAGTGCTGTGGTCCGATCCCTTCGTGCGGATATTTCCACCAGCAATCGAAGGCCGCGATCTCAATCCGATGCTGCAACATCCCGGTCTTATCTTCCATCCGCCGCTGCTTTATCTCGGGTATGGCGGTTTGATGGTGGCGGCGAGCGTGGCGCTGGCGAGTTTACTGCACAGCGAGTTTGATGGTGCCTGCGCCCGAATTTGCTGGCGCTGGGCACTACCAGGCTGGGGGGCATTAACGGCGGGGATCATCCTCGGTTCCTGGTGGGCCTATTGCGAACTGGGCTGGGGCGGCTGGTGGTTCTGGGACCCGGTGGAAAACGCCTCTTTATTACCCTGGCTTTCTGCCACTGCACTGCTGCACAGTTTGTCCCTGACACGCCAGCGGGGGATTTTCCGTCACTGGTCGCTGCTGCTGGCAATAGTTACTCTGATGTTGTCGCTGTTGGGCACGTTGATTGTCCGTTCTGGTATTCTGGTTTCGGTCCATGCGTTCGCGCTGGATAACGTTCGCGCCGTGCCGTTGTTCAGCCTGTTTGCACTGATTAGCCTTGCGTCTCTGGCTCTGTATGGCTGGCGAGCGCGGGACGGTGGCCCGGCGGTGCGTTTTTCGGGGTTATCGCGGGAGATGTTAATCCTCGCTACGCTGTTGCTGTTTTGCGCAGTGCTACTGATCGTGCTGGTGGGAACGCTTTATCCGATGATTTACGGCCTGCTGGGCTGGGGACGCCTCTCCGTTGGCGCGCCGTATTTTAACCGCGCGACGTTACCGTTTGGTCTGTTGATGCTGGTGGTGATTGTGCTGGCGACGTTTGTCTCTGGCAAACGCGTGCAGCTTCCGGCGCTGCTGGCGCATGCGGGCGTGCTGTTATTTGCCGCGGGGATCGTGGTCTCCAGCGTCAGCCGTCAGGAGATCAGCCTGAATTTACAGCCGGGTCAGCAGGTGACGCTGGCAGGATACACCTTCCGTTTTGAGCGCCTCGATCTGCAAGCCAGAGGCAATTACACCAGCGAAAAAGCGATAGTGGCACTGTTTGACCATCAGCAACGTATTGGTGAACTGACGCCGGAGCGGCGTTTTTACGAAGCACGCCGTCAGCAAATGATGGAACCGTCAATTCGCTGGAACGGCATCCATGACTGGTATGCGGTCATGGGGGAGAAAACTGGGCCGGATCGTTACGCTTTTCGTTTGTATGTACAAAGCGGTGTGCGCTGGATCTGGGGGGGAGGATTGTTGATGATTGCGGGTGCATTGTTAAGCGGATGGCGGGGTAGGAAGCGCGATGAATAAAGGACTTCTCACGCTACTGCTGTTATTTACCTGTTTTGCGCGCGCTCAGGTTGTAGACACCTGGCAATTCGCTAATCCGCAACAACAGGAACAGGCGTTAAATATTGCCAGCCAGTTACGTTGTCCGCAGTGCCAGAATCAGAACTTACTGGAATCCAATGCGCCGGTGGCAGTTAGTATGCGCCATCAGGTTTACACCATGGTGGAAGAGGGGAAAAGTGAAGTCGAAATCATTGGCTGGATGACCGAACGCTACGGAGATTTTGTTCGCTATAACCCACCGTTAACCGGTCAGACGCTGGTGTTGTGGGCGCTGCCAGTGGTGTTGTTACTGCTGATGATACTGATCCTCTGGCGGGTAAGGGCGAAGCGATGAAACAGCCTCAAATACCGGTGAAAATGCTGACAACACTCACGATTTTGATGGTATTTCTCTGTGTCGGCAGTTATCTGCTAAGTCCAAAATGGCAGGCGGTGCGTGCGGAGTATCAGCGTCAGCGCGATCCGCTACATCAGTTTGCCAGCCAGCAAACCCCGGAAGCGCAGCTTCAGGCATTGCAGGATAAAATCCGCGCTAATCCACAAAACAGCGAACAATGGGCGTTACTGGGCGAGTATTATCTGTGGCAAAACGATTACAGCAATTCGCTGCTGGCGTACCGTCAGGCGTTGCAACTACGTGGTGAGAACGCTGAACTGTATGCGGCGCTGGCGACGGTGCTTTATTACCAGGCCAGCCAGCATATGACCGCCCAGACTCGCACAATGATCGACAAAGCCCTCGCGCTGGACTCTAACGAAATCACCGCTCTGATGCTGCTGGCTTCCGATGCGTTTATGCAGGCGAATTACGCGCAAGCCATCGAACTATGGCAAAAAGTGATGGATCTCAACTCACCCCGGATCAACCGGACACAGCTGGTCGAGTCGATTAATATGGCGAAACTGTTGCAGCGGAGATCAGATTAATCATCTGGTGATGAAGATTATGCTATTGAGCTGCATAAAAAATAATCGAATGAACATATGCCCAAAATAATCACTAATCAGTATTATTGCAGATTAAACAAATAAAAATCTTTCCATAACAAATGGTTATTCATTAATCCTGCCATAAACTCGCGTTATTATGCATTAATGCAGCGAAAAGCTCTGTTGTTAAAGGGTTGCGCAACATACCGCGCAAATGATACTGATCATAAGCGTTAAAAAAATCTACAAACCAACGCAACACAATTCATGCCCTGGCAGTATGTCACGTTCTCACGTTTCTGAACGGGGAACGGCGCTCCATTGAGGAAGTTATTCTGATGAAAAATATAAAATTCAGCCTGGCCTGGCAGATTCTGTTTGCTATGGTGCTGGGCATTCTCCTGGGAAGCTACCTGCACTACCATAGCGACAGCCGCGACTGGCTGGTCGTCAATTTGCTCTCTCCGGCGGGTGATATCTTCATCCATCTGATCAAAATGATTGTTGTGCCGATTGTGATCTCCACGCTGGTGGTGGGTATCGCGGGTGTTGGTGATGCCAAACAGCTCGGGCGTATTGGCGCGAAAACCATTATTTACTTCGAGGTGATCACCACCGTCGCCATCATTTTGGGGATCACTCTGGCGAACGTCTTCCAGCCCGGTGCCGGGGTGGATATGTCGCAGCTGGCGACCGTCGATATCTCGAAATATCAGAGCACTACGGAAGCGGTACAAAGCAGTTCCCACGGCATTATGGGCACGATTTTGTCGCTGGTGCCGACGAACATTGTGGCGTCGATGGCGAAAGGCGAAATGCTGCCGATCATCTTCTTCTCGGTGCTGTTTGGTCTGGGGCTTTCCTCCCTGCCCGCGACGCATCGTGAACCGCTGGTGACCGTGTTCCGCTCCATCTCTGAAACCATGTTTAAAGTGACTCACATGGTGATGCGTTATGCGCCGGTGGGTGTGTTTGCGCTGATTGCGGTGACGGTGGCTAACTTTGGTTTCTCTTCTCTGTGGCCACTGGCGAAACTGGTGCTGCTGGTGCATTTCGCCATTCTGTTCTTCGCGCTGGTCGTACTGGGAATTGTGGCGCGCCTGTGCGGGTTAAGCGTCTGGATCCTGATTCGTATTCTGAAAGATGAGCTGATTCTGGCGTACTCCACTGCCAGTTCTGAAAGCGTGCTGCCGCGAATTATTGAGAAGATGGAAGCCTACGGAGCACCGGCGTCGATCACCAGTTTCGTGGTGCCGACCGGTTACTCTTTTAACCTTGATGGTTCGACGCTGTATCAAAGTATTGCCGCTATTTTCATCGCGCAGTTGTATGGCATTGACCTGTCCATCTGGCAGGAAATCATTCTGGTGCTGACGCTGATGGTGACCTCGAAAGGGATTGCTGGCGTGCCGGGCGTGTCGTTTGTGGTGTTGCTGGCAACGCTGGGCAGCGTAGGGATCCCGCTGGAAGGTCTGGCGTTTATTGCCGGTGTTGACCGTATCCTCGACATGGCGCGTACTGCGCTGAACGTGGTGGGTAATGCGCTGGCGGTGCTGGTGATTGCCAAGTGGGAACACAAATTTGACCGTAAGAAAGCGCTGGCTTATGAGCGCGAAGTGCTGGGCAAATTTGATAAAACTGCGGATCAATAATTGAAGATTGCCGGGGATATCCACCCGGCAATGTGTGGATGCCTGATGCGACGCTTAACGCGTCTTATCAGGCCTACCTTAACCGTTAGTTAATTTTTCAAACTCTTCACACCCGGTATCAAACCCTTCCATACAGCTCAGGTTCAGCCAGTGCAGCGCCTTTTGTTTGTTCTTCTCGATAAAACCTTCTTCACCGTTTAAGAACATCATTCCCGCCCAGTACTCGGAATAACCGGTTCGGGAAATCGCAGAGCTGCGTTTGAAATACCAGGTTGCCTTGTCATCGTCGGCCTTAATGCCCACGCCGTTGGCGTAAATCAAACCAAGCAGCATTTGGGCATCGACGGCAGAGTCGTTCTCCAGATCTTCCGAAGCGTTTTCTAACAGCGAAATCGCCTTTGGATAATCCGGTTTACCCGCTTGCGTATTTACCAGAATATGCGCCAGCGTTACTTCACCTTCTTTACTCCCCGCTTGCGCCGCTTTCTCTGCAAGAACTTTTGCTTGTGGATAGTCCAGACTGACCGGATTGGTGATTTTGATCTGCGCCAACAGCGCGCAGGCATCAGCATCACCGCTGTCGGCGGCTTTCTGTGCCCAATATTCGGCTTTGCTCAAATCGCCGGAGCTAAACCAGCTGTCGGCAAGAAAATATTGTGCGCGTCGGTCCCCGGCCTCTGCTGCCTTTAAATACTGGCTGCCAGGCTCGGAGTCGTTAGCGTGGGCAAAGAATGTTAAAAACAACATCAATGCGATAATTTTTTTCATTTTGATAATACGATTGGGTAGGGAGTAACCAGTATAAAGAGTTCGAATGGATAAAAAAACAGCCTCCGAAAGGAGGCTGTAGAAAGGACTGTATTACGCCAGTGCCGCTTCGCGCAGGCGAGTTTTCAACTTGTTGTACTCGTCAATCACGTACTGCTCGGCGGCGCGTTGATCGGCGATCGGCTCGACGCGCACGGCGCAGTATTTGTATTCCGGCGTTTTCGTAATCGGGCTTAAGTTTTCGGTAACCAGCTCGTTACAGGCACCAATCCACCACTGGTAGGTCATGTAAATCGCCCCTTTGTTCGGACGATCGCTGACCTGCGCACGGGTGATAATTTTGCCTTTACGCGAGTGCACCCAAACCAATGCCTCATCTTCAATACCCAGACGTTTGGCGTCTTCGGTATTGATTTGTGCGTAGCCAGGTTCATCAGCCAGCGCCGCCAGTGCCGCACAGTTACCGGTCATCGAACGGCAAGAGTAGTGACCAACTTCACGCACCGTTGACAGTACCATCGGGTACTCGTCGGTGAGTTTGTCGATTGGCGCTACCCAGTCGCAGGTGAAGAACTGCGCCAGACCGTTCGGGGTATCAAACTTCTCTTTAAACAGATAAGAAGTCCCCTGATCGGCATCTGAAGTATCGCGGCAAGGCCACTGAATGAAGCCCAGTTCGCCCATTTTCTCGTAAGTCGCACCGTAGAAATCCGGGCACAGATGACGCAACTCATCCCAGATCTCCTGGGTGTTGTTGTAGTGCATCGGATAACCCATGCGGGTGGCGATTTCACTGATGATTTGCCAGTCCGTTTTCAGATCCCATTTCGGTTCAACTGCTTTGAAGAAACGCTGGAAGCCACGGTCAGCCGCAGTAAACACGCCTTCATGCTCGCCCCACGACGTTGACGGTAAAATAACATCCGCCGCCGACGCGGTTTTGGTCATAAAGATGTCCTGAACGATAACCAGTTCCAGATCTTCAAAGGCTTTACGTACTGCCGACAGCTCCGCGTCAGTTTGCAGCGGATCTTCGCCCATAATGTACGCGGCACGCACTTCACCATGCGCTGCGCGGTGCGGCAGCTCGCTGATGCGATAACCGGTATGAGCAGGCAGGCTTTCCACGCCCCAGGCTTTGGCGAATTTCTCGCGGTTAGCCGGATCTTTCACGTACTGGTATCCCGGATACGTATCCGGCAGCGCGCCCATATCGCAGGCACCCTGTACGTTGTTCTGACCACGAACCGGGTTAACACCCGCATGTGGCTTACCGAGGTTACCGGTCAGCATCGCGAGGCTGGTCAGAGAACGCACGGTTTCCACGCCCTGGTAGAACTGGGTTACACCCATGCCCCACAGGATGGCGGCGCTTTTCGCCTGGGCATACATCCGTGCCGCCTGACGAATCTCACTGGCGCTGACGCCGGTGATATCTTCAACCGACTCCGGCGTGTAGCCTTCAACGATTTTACGATACTCTTCAAAGCCTTCTGTACGGGAAGCGACGAACGCTTTGTCGTACAAATTTTCTTCAATAATGACATGACCCATCGCATTCAACAGCGCGATGTTCGAGCCGTTTTTCAGTGCAATGTGCATGTCAGCAATGCGCGCGGTTTCAATTTTGCGCGGATCGCAGACGATAATTTTCGCCCCGTTACGTTTAGCGTTAATTACGTGGTTCGCCACGATTGGGTGGGAATCCGCCGGGTTGTACCCGAAAACGAACACTAAATCGGTATTATCAATTTCGTTAATAGCATTGCTCATTGCGCCATTACCGACCGATTGGTGCAGACCTGCAACCGATGGGCCGTGTCAGACACGAGCGCAGCAGTCAACGTTATTGGTACCAATAACGGCGCGCGCAAATTTTTGCATTACATAGTTGGTTTCGTTACCCGTACCACGCGAGGAGCCGGTCGTCTGGATGGCATCCGGACCGTACTTCTCTTTGATGGCGCTCAGGCGCTCGGCAACGTAATTCAGTGCCTCATCCCAGGAAACAGGTTCGAGTTTGCCGCCACGCTGGCGACGGATCATGGGGGTTTTCAGGCGCGGGGTCAGGATCTGGGTATCGTTAATGAAGTCCCAGCCATAATAACCCTTCAGACACAGGGTACCCTGGTTGGTTTTCCCCTGCGCTGCCTCCGCCCGGACGATTTTGCCGTTATCGACGACCAGGTTGATTTTGCAACCTGATGCGCAATAGGGGCAAACCGTGACGACTTTTTTCATCGGTCTCGCTCCAGTTAATCAAATCACGCATACGCGCTCTCGACTACAGTATGCATCTTTTATGCCACATTTTATTTGGGGTCATTCCCTGATATTACGGGCACTATTTATTCAAAACTCTGACGAAAAACAGGCTGTCGTCAGTTTTGACGTGACGAAACGAAATACCGCGTGACAGCCATCACGCGGCAGACATTTTATTTTTTCTCGACGACGGGACTTGCCTGATACCCGCCGCCCAGCGATTTCATCAACTGAATGCTTTGGATCACCCGGCGGCTGTCCAGCATCAGTAATGACATCTCCTCGGCAAGCACTGGCAACCGGGCTTCGGTGGCCTGTAAGCGGCTGGTTAAGCCGCGTTGATAGGCGGCCTCGGCAGCGCGCTGGGTGAAGCGCGTTGCTTCCACGCGTTCAGCCTGCATCTCTCGCTCGTCGTTGAGCGTTTGCAGACGCGTGCCGTTGACGGCAACGTCGCGCACCGCATTCAGCACTGACTGGTTGTAACGTTCAATCATCATGTTGCTGGCGGCGCGAGTGCCTTCGAGATTGGCATTCAACCGTCCACCGTCAAACAGCGGCAATTTCAGACCCGGGATAAAGTTAAACTGGCGACTGGTTTTTTTGAATAAGGTATCCAGGTGGATAGAATCCAGGCCGAAAAACGCTTTGATATCAAAGCTCGGATAGAACAGCGCCCGTGCGGAATCCACCTGATCTAATGACGCCTGAACATACCAGCGCATAGCTTGCAGATCCGGGCGTCTGGCGAGCAACTCATAAGAGAGTGTCGCCGGAATGCCGGTCTGGACTCGTGGTAATGCCACCGGTTTGATCTCCGGCATATCGCTGGCTCCCGCGCCAATCAATGCGCGCAGAGATTCTCGCGTTTCGGAGATTTGCCCTTTAACGGCAGCAATTTGTTTATCGACCGCCAGAATCTGTGCCCGCGCGCCGTGGAAAGGCACTTGCGCTTCCAGACCGTGCGCCACTTTACTCTGGTGCGCTTTTACCGCGTAATCAATCACATCGCGAGTTTGTTCTAACAGATCGAGCATCTGATAGCTGGCCTGCATACTGTAATAAAGCTGCGCTACGCCCGTGGTCAGCGATAGCTCTACTGCTGCGGTTTCTGCCAGCGCGGCATTATGCGCGCCAATGGCAGCGGCAACCGCTGAGCGATGCACACCCCACAAATCGAGATCCAATCCGGCAAACAAACCGACTGTGGCTTCCGTATAGTACGGCCCGTCCATCCCCAGTGCGGGCGCATCCATCGCATAAGGGCTTAAAAAGCCGTTCGCCGAGACACGTTGGCGGTTGAGCATCCCTAACGCTGCCACCTGCAACTGTGAACCAGCATCTAACAAATCGGCCTGGGACTGCGCTTTTTCTTCCCGCAGTTTCGCTTCGGCGAGGGTGTGTGAACCACTTAGCGTCCGTTGGATCAGGGCATCCAACTGCGGGTCATTGAGTTGTTTCCACCACTGCGCCTGCGGCCAGCCGGAGCTGGCAAGATGAATATCATCGGCCAGTTTGATTTGTTCAGGTTTGAGCTGTTGATGAGGCGCAGAATCCTTGCGTACCAGGGCACAGCCGGAAATCAGCGTCGTGCTGCCGAGAATGCTGCACAACAGCAGACGTGAAAGTTGACGATTGATCATTGCGTGGCTCCTTGTGCCTGTTCCGTGGCGGGCGTTAATGCCGGGGCTGTCCAGTCTGGCAAGCGGGCGAAAAGCTGGCAGACGTGTTGCTCCTGTTTTAATAAGGTGGGCAGGATGGCCTGCGAGGCGGGTGTTTCTTCAAGCGTTATTTGAGGAGAACGGCTGAGTGCGGTTGCCAGACCGGCGGCGTATTTCTCCAGTGCGTCGGCAAACTGACCTGCTCTGTCCGGCTGTAGTGCGTTATCCAGCGCCTGCGCCGAGTTCCAGGTTGCATCCCAGGCGTGAAGAATATCGCGGCCCTGACGAATAACCGTTTGCGAACGTTCAATCAGTAAAGCGCGTTCTTCGCTGTCCAGTTGACGCTCCAGCGCCACGCGTTGGCACATCTCTTCACAGGCATTAAACGCCGCATGCAGACCTATACGAATTTGCAAATAAGTGCGCAGAGCTGTGACTTCCTGCTGGCGTGGGATCCGCATTACTTTACTCAACATACCCAGCGCGCCAGCCAGTTTTTGCGGCAGTGTGCGCGCTTCACTTTCAGGCCAGACAAAGGTGTAAATCACCGCGGACACCACGGTACCAATGATGATACCCAGGGCGCGATCGCGAATTTCCACCAGGTCGTACACCGGGCCAAAAACGTTTTCGAGCGTGGCGAGCGCGAAGGTGACCACCATCTGTGTGCCGATATAAGAAGAGCGTTCAGAGCTGGTGGCAATCCATGCGCCCAACAGGAAAATCGGTGCCAGCACAAATAGCAATTCGAAAATATTGTCCAGCCAGGGCATGACCAGTAACGTGAATAACAGCGCCAGAATTGCACCGCAGAAGGCACCGCCAAAACGCAGCGCCATTTTCTGATACGACGAACCAACATTCGGGTTAGCGACGATCACGCAGGTCAGCATACAGGTGTGAATGCCTTCCCAGTCCACGCCGCTGTAGAAGGTGTAACAGATCAAACAGGCGAGCAGCGTTTTTACCGCGTAGCGCATATAGTCTGGATTGGTAAAAGCGTCGGCGACCATTGATGGCGGTTTGGTGGCGGGCGTTGGCGGCGTATTCGGGTCCATCTGACCCAGTTGCAATAACGTCTGGCAGATATTCTCCAGGTTACATTCCCGTGCCGCCATCGCTTCACTTTCACTGATCCGCCAGTCGCTTTGCCAGCACTGACCTTCGGCAATGGCATGCTGCAGTTTGTTGATTTCTGTGGCTAATTTTTGCCGAAATTCAATAATTGCCTGAGAATCAGCAAAAGAGGTGGGATCGTAGCGATTCAGCGTCGAGTAAATGTAGGTTACCGTTGCCACGCAGCTTTGCCACCATGCGCTCTGAGTTCGCCAGTTGGCATCGTCCGCGAGGCAAAAGACATTGAGTTTTTGCAGCGCCAGCGCCTCTCTTTCAATCCGCGTTTCGGGTAGCGGTGCGAGGCTGTCCGTCAGGTGACTAATGGCATCATCAAGCCGATCATTAAGCGCTTGATGCATTTGCGTAATGGCGCGGCTGGGAAACCACAGCACGCCGATTAACGTCATCAGCAAGGTTGGATAGAGGCCAACAACGATACACCACAGGGTTAAGCGCACGACCACTTCCGGATAGTCGAGCATGGCGGGGAAGGTTTGCCCGTAAATAGCGACAATGGCGACGGCGAAAAAGACCAGCCCCAGCCGATGGGTGCGCATCAAAAACATACAGCCCATCAGGATCGGTCCGGCAATGATCAATCGGATCAACGGTTCGCCATATGACCATTTGTAGATCAAAAACAGGCTGGCGATTTCCAGCATCGTGGCGACCACAAACAAGATCGCCACAAATTTGGTGTAAAACGCGTTCGACTGAATACCGTAAAACAGCACTGCCAGTGATAACGCCACAAAAGGGATCTCAAAAGTCATCGAGATCAGAATCACCAGCAGGCAGCCTACCCAGAGTTGCATAGTCTGCGGCACACGGCCTGGTCGCCGCTCGCTTAACTCTTCATGAAAGAACGCCAGCAGCCTGACCACCGGTAATGGCAGGGAGTTGAGCGCGCTCATTATTGCGGCTCAAGATTAGCGACTGCAGAAGCGCCGATGCGGAACATTTCCGGGTCAGGTTTATCAACCATGATTTTGACCGGAAAACGCTGGGCAACGCGGACCCAGTTAATAGAACGAGACACTTTCGGCAGGCCGCCCAGCACCAGACCGCCGTCATCCGGTAGCACGCCGTAGCCAATCGAATCCACTTTACCCTCGAAGGTTTTGCCGCTGTCGCTCATCAGGCGAATCGTTGCGGGTGTACCTGAGCGAATATTTTTCAGATCGGTTTCGCGGAAGTTGGCGATCACGTACCAGTGACGAGTGTCGATTAGGGTAAAAATTGGGCGCATGGCAGAAGCAAATTGCCCGACGGAGGTTTTGAGGGAAATGACCCGGCCATCAAACGGCGCGCGAACGGTCGCCATTTCCAGATGCAGTTTGGTCAACGCAATATCCGCTTCCACTGCCGCACGCTGGGCAACTAATGCATCCACGCCGCTGACGGCGCTGTCGGCTGACTGCGCCTGTAATAAAACGGCGTTAAGATCGGCTTCTGCGGCGCGCTGCGCCGTTCTTGCACGGTCAACGTCTTCCGCTGAGACAAAACCTTCTTTCAGTAATGGCTCGGTGCGGCGTAATGTATCGCTGGCCTGTTTTGCAGCAGCACGGGCTTTTTCTACCGTGGCATTAACCGAGTCGGCACCAAACTGTTGTGCGTCAACGCTACGCTGGGTGAGCATAATTTGCTTATCCAGCGCCGCGAGGGAGGCTTCGGCTTTCGCCAGATTGGCTTCGTACGGGCGCGGGTCGATGCGGAACAGCAAATCGCCCTGTTTCACCGCCTGGTTGTCGGTGACCGCCAGTTCTACAATGCGACCGCTGACTTCCGGCACCACATCAATGGTATCTGCTGACGCGTAGGCGTCATTAGTTGATGGCGCACTGTCTACGCGCCAGATAACGAAAACAAGGGCAACCAGCGCCAACGCAACCACTAACAGAGCAGGGAATTTACTGCGAGGAGCTTTTTTCGGCGTACTTTCCATGAGCGCGTCTCAAATAGATTAGAAAAATGCCAGCCAGCACAGCATGGCGTAGAGAGCAAAAAGGGCGGTATAAATAATTCCGACAAATGCCAGATTGATATTTGCCCTCTGAATAATTCGCCTCGTGATGAGCGTCAAAATAAGGCTGGCAATGGCGCAGAAAAACCAGCTGGGATAATAAGCGCCGATCACCGGGATTGCCGGAGATAATGAGCATCCCGAAACCATGAAGACGGGAATTATCCAGCCTGTTTTTTTGAGTTGCATCGCCATGCGAGAGAGAACTGTTGGCATATTAAATACATCCTGTCTGCTGCGAACAATATCTGTAGTGAATATCAATATCCATTGAAGGCGTCAGTATGGCTATTTTCTCGATGAATAAAAATAGCTTTATTCAGCCACCGCATTCATAACTTATATATTTTATGTATTAATTTGTTGTATTTATTTTTAAAATAAATGCTTTTGGGGGCTTAAGCGCCCCCAAAAGTGAGTGGCATTAATTTGGGGTTACGATATTCACCCACAAATCGAAATTATCCAGACAGGCAATAATTTCTTCCAGTTTCGCGCCATTGCCAATAATTTTGGCTTTCTTCGCTTTTACCAGATCCGCCATTTTGGCTTGTCCGGTCAGCACGGCATGCAGATCTTCACGGCTGATGTAGAAAGAGGCGTCGGCTTGCGGTTGCAGCGTTTTACGGTAGTTAAGCACGCTATCGTTCAGCGTCAGGTTGAGGTTATCGCCGTTGCTCATATTGAAGTTCAGGCTGATATTTTTACCCGCGGCTTTCGCGCTATCGAGGCGAACGGACATAAAGTCGAACAGCATTTCGACCGACATTCCGCGAATGGTGTCCGGGGAACCGGTGGTGCCGTGGCTGAATTTATGCACCCCTTCGCGCAGCTCTTTCGCGCCGGTCAGGTAGAAACCGCGCCAGGTGGCGGACTCGGCCTGATAGCCCAGCTGTTCAAAGTTATTCGCTTGCAGATTCTTCGCGACCTGGTCACCAGGGTTGGCGGCAATCACCTGTTTCAGCAGTTCTGCCGACCAGCGATAATCACCTTGCTTGTTCGCTTCTTTCGCCAGGTTGATGACGCGGGCAGAACCGCCCAGAGCTTGCACGTAACGTTTACCCATCTCCACCTGACCATATGGATGCAGGTTAGCCGGGTTACCGTCGTAATAGCCAAGATAGAAGTTATACACCGCGCGGGCGTTGTGGCTGACAGAACCGTAATAGCCGCGGCTGGCCCAGTTATTGGCAAGCGCAGGCGGCAGCTTAATCATGTCGCCGATTTCATTCATGGTGTAGCCCTGGTTCGCCAGGTGCAGGGTCTGGTCGTGAATGTACTTGATAGTATCGCGATATTTACCAATATAATCATTGATATGCTTATTGCCCCAGACCGGCCAGGTGTGCGGCATAAACAGTACTTCCGCGTCGTTACCCCACATATCCAGCGTTTCGTTCAGGTACTCGGTCCACTTGCTGGTGTCGCGGGTTTTCGCGCCGCGCAGAGTGTAGAAGTTGTGCAGGGTATGCGTGGCGTTCTCGGCGGTACACAGGGCTTTCAGGGCCGGAATATAGAAGTGCATTTCGGCTGGTGCTTCGCTACCTGGGGTCATCAGGAAGTCAAATTCCAGGCCGTCGATAATCATCTTCTCGCCAGTTCTGACGATAGTTTTAGTCGGTGCAATAATGCTCGGGTCGCCGGTTGCCAGCGTCACGCCCAGGCCGTTGCCCACGTTGCCTTGCGCGTTGTGCGGCAGTAACAGACCGTAAGAGTAGAGCGCACGGCGGCTCATGATGTTACCCGCCAGCACGTTTTCGCTGATGGCTTCGTCCATAAAGCCTGCCGGAGCGATCACCTGCACTTTGCCGGATTTAACATCCGCTTCAGAGATAATGCCTTTCACACCGCCATAATGGTCGGCGTGGCTGTGGGTGTAAATCACAGCAACAATCGGTTTTTGCGGGCGATGCTGGAAGTAAAGGTCAAGTGCGGCTTTTGCGGCAGGTGGCGTCACCAGTGGGTCGATAACAATAATGCCTTTCTCGCCCTCAACGAATGTAATGTTAGAGATATCCTGGCCGCGCACCTGATACATTTTATCGGTGACTTTGAACAGGCCAGAAATACCGTTGATTTGCGACTGACGCCACAGGCTGGGGTTTACGGTTTCCGGCGCAGCGGCATTAATATCAAATTTGTAATCGTCTGCGCGGTAGTAAACTTTACCGTTCGCATCACGCAGAATACCTTCATCCAGCAGCGGGGCTATAAATCCACGCTGGGCATCGTCAAAATCCTGACGATCGCTAAACGGTAATGATTTGGCGTAATTCTGATTAATCTGTTGGGTATATTGAGTGGCGGCTTTCGCTTCATCTGTTGCGTAAGCGGTATTTACCATCATGCCGCTGGCGGCAGTTAACGCAATAACAATCCTGCTCAAACGGAATAACCGAGAGTTATTCATATAAATCTCCATTTATCATTTGTGTCGTAAATATGTAATCCATGCAAAATACGTCATTTAAAGCTGGCGTTATCATAATTGGGAAATTGCGACTTTAATAAGTAGAAGTGTGAGCTGAACGCGCCATTTTATTAGGCATTTGTGCTGAGAGGGAAAAGTACAGTAGAATTATAATTGCTGGGAATAATATGGGCTGTTTTATGTAATTATTATATATATTGTACCTGTCGTTGGCACAGCGGGACATTGCGCTACTGTGCCAACGCTTTACTCATGGGACTTTAGCACAGGACTGTGGCAAAAAACGTTGATGCGCCAATATTGCTGCACCCTGAGCGCCATTAAAGTCAGAAGATGAGGCGGCAATAAAGCGCACGACCTGATACGCCAGTGGACGGCGCAGGTACTTTTGGGTCATGGCAATGAGAGTCTCGCGTGGGAAGGCGGGCATATCCATCACGCCACCGCCCAGAATCACCGCATCGGGATCGAACAGATTAATGCTGGTGGCAATGGCCCGTGCCGCGTTTTCAAGCAGACTCTGGACGAAAGGGGCGTTTCCCGCATGGACGAAAAGATCGCTCAATGGGTAATTTCGGGGCTGTTGTTCGTACCAGCGTCTTAGCGCCATTCCAGAGCAATTGGTTTCCAGGCATCCAGGATTGCCACACGCGCAGTGTTGGGTCATATCTCCCAGGGGGATATGACCCAGTTCGCCTGCCACACCGTGTGCACCCGTCCACGGCGCACCGTTCATCCACACTGCGAACCCCATCCCCGTACCGAGATAGGCTGCCAGAACCAGTTGTTGCGTAAGGCTGTTTTCTACTACGTCCCAGGAAAGTTGTAGGTTAACGTCGCGGGAAAACTCAACCGGACAATTCAGCGTATTTTCGAGCTTATCGGCGAGATCATATAAATCTGCCGCTGTTAACGGCAGGTTAGGCGTAGAAATAATAGTGCGTTTATCTTTACTGACCAGCGCCGGAAATCCCATTACCAGACCATGACAGCGAGCGTTAAAGCGCCTGAGTTGCTCGTCAATCATTTCGCCGATACCCGACACCAGGTCGGGAGCAATAACTTCTGCGGTCCGCTTTTTTTCGCAGTGTAGCGTTTCACCTTCTGCTGTCCGCAGACAAAAGCGGATATGCGTTGCCCCCATATCCACGCCCGCTACGACGTTATGCTGTTTTTGCATGAGGCTGTACCTCGCTTTTTGCAGCCAGAATCTGCGCGGTCATAATTCTCCATGCTTCGTCGATATTTTCCGCATGATTAAACAGGCCGGAAGTGCCGACGATAAAGACATCCGCCCCTGCCGCCATTAGTTTTTCGTAAGTTGCCTGGTTGCAGGAACCGTCCACCTCAATTTCGTACTCCAGACCTTCTCGTTCACGCCATGCCTTCAGTTCGGCAAGTTTATCCAGCATTTCAGGTATGAACGGTTGTCCGGCAAAACCGGGATCGACAGTCATGACCGTAATTTTATCAGCCTTATGGATATAGTATTTCATGGCCTCAACCGGCGTTTCCGGATTAAGAATCAGCCCCACTTTCATGCCATGATGGCGGATTTCATCAATCAGGCGGAATGCCTGACCGTTGATAGTTTCCGGATGCAAAGTGATGAAATCAGCTCCCGCACGCGCCAGTTGAGCTATGTAATCCTGCGGACGCGTTACCATCAGATGGCAGTCGAGCGGTTTACTCGCCAGTTTTTTTACCTGGCTTACGAAGAACGGTGAGAGCGTCAGATTCGGCACAAAGTGGCCGTCCATGATATCGATATGAAAGTAATCGGCATGGTTGTCGATAAATTCGATCTGTTCTTTAAATTTCAGCAGATCCATACACATTAACGAGGGGGAGATTTTCATGTTCAATTCCTTACTTACTGATAAGACGGTCAAGGGCGACAGCCGCGATAATTAATCCGCCCATCACCACCAGTTGGTAATAGGTTTGTACCTGCAAAATATTCAGACCGTTGTTGATGGTGCCGATGATCAACCCGCCAATCACCACAGAGAAAATGCGCCCCTTGCCGCCGAAGAAACTGGTGCCGCCAATGATGGCGCTGGCAATGGCATAGGTTTCAAACCCCATACCGGCAAGCGGTTCTGCGGCACCGAGTCGTGCAGTTGAGACGACGCCTGCCAGACCTGCACAAACACCGGAGATGATAAACACCACCAGGATGTGGAATTTCACGTCAATCCCGGAATAGAACGCCGAGTTTTTGTTGCCGCCCAGTGCGTAGATGTTGCGGCCGAGCCGCATACGCGTTGTCAGAAACCAAAGGATGAGCGCGACAATTAGCGAGAAGATAACGGGGACAGGTATCCCAATTACGCTGGCGGCAAAGAAGTTCACGAAGTCAAATGAGAAGCCGTATACCGAGTTGGCATCGGAGATCACCAGCGTGATCCCACGGAAAATAGCGTTGGTGCCAAGGGTGATAATGAACGGGTGTAGCCCCGTCCAGTTGACCAGGCAGCCGTTGATCGCCCCCAGTGCGCCGCCAACCAGTACACCGCCAATTAGCGCCGCGAGAAACGGATCAATACCTGCCAACATCAGTTTAGCGGTCACCATACCGGAAAGCGCCAGAATCGCGCCAACCGAAAGGTCGATACCGGCGACCAGGATAGCGAAGAATTCCCCCATGCCGATCAGTACCGTCACGGAGCTTTGCACAAAAATCTGGGTAATATTATTGGTGGTCAGAAAATATTCTGGCGACAGCGAACCAAAAATGGCGACGATGATCGCCAGGATAAAAAAGGTGCCGTATTTATCCCAGAACAGCGCAAAGTTGAACGGTTTCTTCTCGCTCGCTTCGCTTTTTATTCGTGTGGTAAAGCCCATGCCATAATCTCCTCTTCGCTCATGTCATCGCGATTGGTCAGGATTTGCGTCAGTCGTCCTTCGCAGAACACGGCGATGCGGTCGCAGACGGTGATAATTTCAGGTAGTTCAGATGACACCATCAGGATGACTTTTCCGTCGTCCGCCAGTTGGCGCATCACTTTGTAAATTTCGGCTTTCGCGCCAACGTCGATGCCACGGGTAGGTTCATCGAAAATGATCACTTCCGGGTGACAGCACAGCCATTTGGAGATCAGGACTTTCTGCTGGTTACCGCCGGAGAGTTCAGTGATGTTCTGGTTTACCGAATGACATTTCAGCGCCAGCAGTTCGCGCTGGGCTTCAGCGGTACGTTGCTCGTCAACTTCATGAAACAACCCCATCGCGCCTTTATAGCCGCCGTCTTTCAGACTGCGGCTGATAGCTATGTTCTGAGCGATAGAAAAGTTGGGGAAAAAGCCGTTATCCCGGCGGCTTTCAGTGATGTAAGCCATCCCTTTTTTCACGGCATCCAGGGGAGAACGTGGAGAGATATCTTTGCCATTAAGACGGATTTCTCCGCCAGCGCGTTTATCAACGCCAAACAGGCAGTTCATCAGTTCAGTACGTCCGGAACCGACCAGTCCGGCAAAGCCTAATATTTCTCCCCGGCAGACGCTAAATGAGATATCCCGGACCTTTTTTCTGTCACGACTGGTGACGTTCCGCACCTCAAAAACCGTTTCGTGCGCAAGGTTGCTGACATTCTCCTTCATCGCGTTAAAACGGTTTTGCAGTTCGCGGCCTACCATCAGACGGACGATATCGTCATTTGACACATCGCTTACCATGCCGCTGCAAACGCTGCTGCCGTCTTTCATCACCGTATAGCGGTCGCAAATACGGCGAATTTCCGCCAACTTATGCGAGATATAGACGATGGCCGTACCCTCTTTACGCAACTGATTCATGATCAGAAACAGATAGTCCACCTCTTTATTGGTGAGTGAGGAGGTGGGTTCATCCATGATGATGACTTTGGCATCGAGCATCAGCGTTTTGGCAATTTCCAGCATCTGCTTGTGGCTGATAGATAAATTCGCCACTTTCTCATCTAAATCAACTTTCAAGCCCACGCGTAATAACATCATGGCGGCGCGGACACGCATTTCTCGCCAGTCGATAATATTGACGCCACAGATTTTTTTCGTCAGATGACGACCAATATATAAATTTTCCAGTACGGTTAATTCATCAATAACGCTGAGTTCTTGATAAATAATCCCGATGCCGAGTTGTGCCGCTAATTTATGATCCAGCTTGTTATAGTTAATGTTATTAATGGTAATGGTGCCTTTGGTCGGCTCATGTATTCCGGATAAAACTTTCATTAGCGTGGATTTACCCGCGCCATTTTCTCCTAGTAATGCATGTATTTCACCAGGATAAACCGTTAAATTAACCGACTTTAATGCGTGAACCGGACCAAAGGACTTGCCGATCCCCGCCATCGATATATATGGCGTGGCCATAAATAACCTCTCTGCACGAAATATCGTATTATTGCCTGATGGCTACGTTTATCAGGTCTACGTTCAGGTTATTTTGTTAGCCGGATAAGACACTTCATTAGCATCATCATCCGGCATCATTCAGTTTTATTGAGTGACCAGGATTGAATCGACCAGTTTAAATTCCGGTGCTTTATCCAGCGGGATAACCTTGCCGGATTTCTCAGCGTCAACCATCAGCTTCAGACCCGTTGCGCCGATATCCGCCGGGTTCTGGGCAACCGTCGCGGTCATTTGTCCGGATTCCACCATTTTGCGGGCTTCCGGAATTCCATCTGTACCGACGACCAACACTTTGCCCGTTTTTCCGGCGTTTGCGACTGCCTGAGCAACACCCATTGCCATCGTGTCATTCGCGCAATAGATCGCTTTAATATTCGGATTACGTTGCAACACGTTAGTGGCGACATCCAGTGCTTTAATACGGTCCCAGTCGGCAGGCTGGCTGGCGACAAGCTTGATCTGGCTTGCTTTTTTGAAGGCTTCGGTGGCACCATTACGACGCGCTTCACCGGAGGCGTTACCGGCTTTACCCTCAATGATTGCGACTTCACCCCCTTCGGCACCCAGCTTGTCAATAATGAATGACGCGCCTTTCGCCCCGACGGCAACATTATCGGTAGTGACAAAACCTTCCACATTACCGCCTGCTTTTTTCAGATTATCCATGTCGATTTTTTCATCGAGATTGACCAGATAAATGCCTTTTTTCCATGCGCGGGCGACAGGCATGACCAGATTCACTGAGGATAATGGCGCGAAGGCGATACCTTTGTAATTTTTATTACTGAGATCTTCAAATAACTGCAATTGAGATTGAAAATCGCCTTCTGAAGGAGAGGCAAAAATATCAACGCTGACGCCCAGCGTTTTTGCTTCATCTTCAATGCCTTTTTTCATATCTACCCAAAATGGGTTGGAGAGTGTTTTCAATACGACAGCATATTCGGCGGCAGCAAAAGCGCTGGTTGACAACATTAAGCCCACGAGTGTGCCGCTGAAATATTTCAGATATTTATTCATAATCATGTTCTCACGGTAAGGGGATAGGTAACTCCGCGATGGCGGAATTACCTTTTTCTTATTTCAGCGCGCCTGGTGAGAAGAAATCAACAATTGCGCCGGTTTTTTGCATATTAATATTAGCTTGTTCAATGTTGAGCTGGGCGACAGAGACAAAAAACGCGTCCAGCAAAGTTAGTTGTAATATTCTTGCCGAGGCATTACGACCTAATAACGGCGTTTCCGGGGCTGGTGAGCAAATAATATAATCGGCCAGTTTCGCTATTGGTGAATGGTAGCTATGCGTTATACAAATAATCTTTGCCCCGTTCTTTTTTGCCAGTTCTACGGCCGCTTTTACATCACTGGTTCGCCCGGAATGGGTCACTACCAGCACAACATCTCCTTCCTGTAACAACGAAGCGGACATCATCATGATGTGAGCGTCCGGATAGGCCTGACAGCGTACGCCAATGCGCAAGAACTTGTGCTGTACATCAGCACAGATAGCATTTGATCCTCCGGCACCGTACAAATCCCGCTGTCTGGCCTGATAGAAAAAGCGAGCGGCACGGTGGATCTCATCAACGTTGACGATCGACTGACCTTCCATAATGGTGCGTAAAGTGATGTTAAATACCTTATTCACCACATCCTGCGGCGCTTCATCAAAAGCCAACTCGGAAGGCAATACCTGTTCTGACTGAGAAAAATAATCTTCCAGCGCACTGCGTAAGTTACGAAAGCCGCTAAACCCCAGCAGCTTTGATACCTTAACTATCATCGCTTCAGATACCGCCAGAGCTTCTGCGACATCTTTAATTGCGGGTGCACAACTCAGGTTACCGGGTTTGAGTAACCACTCCACGATGCGGCTTTCATTTTCTGTCATTCCTTCCTGCTTCATTCGCAGGTAAGGCGCTAACCCTATACCGTTCGGAAGCGCTGAATCAAACTCTGACTGGCTCATCACGTTCTCTTGTCCTTGAATTGAAGACGCCACTATATCACCACAGCAAGAACAGAAAAGATGCTGGCTACTTCACAAAAAAATAAAATTTATAAAGTTTGTTTTGTTGTGAACAATGGAGAGTGACTTAAAATTTTATTTCATTCAATCACTTTAAAAACAAGATGTTATTTGTTTTTCTGGTTTTTTAGATGATAGATGTTGCTGGATGGTGAGTGTCTTTAACGCTATTGCGCTGTCAGATGTAACTCTGTAAAACAGATCAGGAAGGCGTAATTCATCGATTTTGGGTGTTTTTAATTCATTAACATCACAAATGTTTTTTGATTGTGAAGTTTTGCACGGACGGGGAAGATGAATGAAAAAGATTGCATTTGGCTGTGATCATGTCGGTTTCATTTTAAAACATGAAATAGTGGCACATTTAGTTGAGCGTGGCGTTGAAGTGATTGATAAAGGAACCTGGTCGTCAGAGCGTACTGATTATCCGCATTACGCCAGTCAAGTCGCACTGGCTGTTGCTGGCGGAGAGGCTGATGGCGGGATTTTGATTTGTGGTACTGGCGTCGGTATTTCGATAGCGGCGAACAAGTTTGCCGGAATTCGCGCGGTCGTCTGTAGCGAACCTTATTCCGCGCAACTTTCGCGGCAGCATAACGACACCAACGTGCTGGCTTTTGGTTCACGAGTGGTTGGCCTCGAACTGGCAAAAATGATTGTGGATGCGTGGCTGGGCGCGCAGTACGAAGGCGGTCGTCATCAACAACGCGTGGAGGCGATTACGGCAATAGAGCAGCGGAGAAATTGAGATTCATCCACTACTTGCATGGATGAGTAATGACTAATGTGGATAGAGTTTCTTTTTGAGGTTGGCTAATGAAACGCTTTCCGCTATTTCTTTTATTCACCCTGCTCACGCTGTCCACCGTTCCGGCCCAGGCCGATATTATCGACGACACCATTGGCAATATTCAGCAGGCGATTAATGATGCTTATAACCCTGACCGTGGGCGAGACTATGAAGATTCGCGCGACGACGGCTGGCAGCGTGAAGTGAACGACGATCGGCGCAGACAATATGACGATCGCCGCCGCCAGTTTGAAGATCGCCGCAGGCAGCTGGACGATCGCCAACGCCAGCTTGATCAGGAGCGTCGGCAACTGGAGGATGAAGAGCGGAGAATGGAAGATGAGTATGGGCGATGATGTTGGGTATGGAGCAGGCATCGCCCCTCACCCATCACTCCACCCCAATCTCCATCCCATCAAACCCCGCCTCAAACCCCGACGGCAGTGCGTTTTCCATCAGCCACGCATCAAACTGGTGGCTGATATGGGTCAGAATCACCCGTGGCGAGCGGATAACCTGATTCAGCGCCAGCACGGTGTTTAAATCACAGTGATTACGCGGTGCATCCTCGCGCGGTGGGTGGCTGCAATCAATCACCATTACCTGTGGCTGATTATTGCGTAAAAATTTCAGCGTTTTTTCCGGCAGGCCTGCGGTGTCAGACAGCCACGCCACCCGGCTATGTGCCGTTTCCAGTAGATAGCCGAAAGTGAGTTTCGAATGGTTGAGCGGCAGCGGCGTGACCTGCAACCCCTGCAAATCAAACATCACAAATGGCTCCACCGTGTGGCTGAAATCAAGCAGGCCCGAATGTTTAAACAGATCGTCGCAGCCCTGTTCATCCGGCGGGCCGTAGACCGGGATCTGATCGCCCACGCCCCAGCGCAGCGGAAACAGCCCCTGCACGTGATCCATATGGTAGTGCGTCAGCAAAAACTGCTGGAACGATCCGGGCGACCAGCGATCGGCGAGATCGTGCAGCCCGGCGTCGATCAGGGTGATCGCGTCGTTAAACTTCACGACGCCGCTGCATGGCTGGCGGCGATACTGTGGTGAGCGCCGCGCTCTGACGCAGGCCACGCACTCACAGCCCCATGCGGGAACGCCCTGTGCGCCGCCAGTGCCAGTAAGTGTGAGGGTCAGGCTCATGTTACAGCGCCTTGGTGAAGCGGAAGTGGCTCTGCTCGTAGCCTTCGCGCAGATAGAAACGGTGCGCGTCGTGGCGCTTCACGTTGGTGGAAAGCTCGGTCATTTCTGCCCCGGCCTGGCGGGCTTCTTCTTCTGCCCATGCCAGTAATTTACTGCCGATGTTCAGACCGCGCGCCTGCGGCATCACCACCAGTTCCTGAATTTCGCCGATCCAGTTGACATGATGCAGATGAAACTGCAAATGCAGGCCGATCATGCCGACAACTTCGCCATCCAGCAGCGCCAAATGGTAGCGCATGTTCGGGTCGCGCAGATTGGCGTTAAACCCCACGCGAAACGCATGGTGGTCAAACTCCGCCTGTTTTAGCTCACAAATCAGCGCGTAAACCGCGTCGGTATCGTACTGTGTGGCCGGGCGAAGCTCACAAGCAGGCATGGTGTTTCTCCTTCTGATGAATCAGCGTCAGCAGCTTGTCGACCGACTGGCGCAGGCTGCCGTCATTATTGAGCGTAAGACAATCCTGAGGAGTATAGCGGGCAGCGCGTGCCAGTCGGGCGTTAATTTCACTGGCATTTTCACGACCACGGTTTTCGAGGCGCTGGCGCAGGATCTCCGGCGAAACCTGTAAACAAACGGGCAGCAGCGCCGATTGATAGCGCGCCCGTGCCTGCGGCAAATGCGCGCGTGAACCGTTGACCACCACGTCGAATCCAGCGTGCAGCCAGAGGTCAATCTCGACGCCGACGCCATAATACAGGCCGTTAGCGTGCCAGCTTAAGGCCAGCAGATTTTGCCCCGCGCGGGTAAAAAACTCCTGCTCGCTCAGGGCGATATGGTTTTCACTTCCGGCGCTGGCGGCGCGCGTGATGTAGCGATGCGCTACCAGTAGCTGAGTTTGTTCCCGCTGGCGGAGTTCCGTCAACAGACTGTCTTTTCCGGAGCCAGAGGCCCCCATTAACCAAATCAGTTTTCCCGTCATCAGAACACCCTTTTACCCTGACGCCAGACGTGGTCGATATGAATGTGATTGCCCTTGCGATGCGCCAGCACCAGGTCGGCGCGTTTGCCCTCGCCAATCACCCCGCGATCCTGGAGATTAAGCGCCTGCGCCGGATTTTTGGTCACCAGCTTCACCGCCTGCGGCAGCGTAAAGCGGTTGCTCTCGTCATCGGCGACGCGAAATGCCGCATCGAGCAGGCTGGCGGGGTAGTAGTCGGAAGAGAGGATATCCAGCAGGCCAAGCTGCGCCAGTTCACTGGCCGCCACGTTGCCGGAGTGCGAACCGCCGCGCACGATATTCGGCGCGCCCATCAGCACGTTCATGCCGTGCTTGCGCGAGGCTTGTGCCGCTTCAAACGTGGTGGGAAATTCGGCGATCACGCTGCCAAGCTGGTGGGATTCGGCAACGTGTGCGTGCGTGGCGTCATCATGGCTGGCGAGCGCAATGTGTCGCGCGCGGCACAGGGCGGCGATGGATTCGCGATTCGGCTGTGACCAGCGTGCGGCAAGCGCCAGCTGTTCCTCTTCGTACTGCTGCATCTGCGCATCGGTGAGGGAATATTTGCCCTGATAATATTCGCGATACTTCTCGCGATTGGCGAACTGGCGCTGGCCTGGCGAGTGGTCCATCAGCGATACCAGCGTCACCGGTTCGCGCTGCACCAGTTTTTCAAACAGCGGCAACGTGGTGTGGTGCGGCAGTTCGCAGCGCAGGTGCAGGCGGTGCTCGGCGCGGTTGACGCCGCGTTTCTGCGTCTCTTCGATGGCGTTGATCATCTTCTCCAGATTCTCCAGCCGATCGCCGCCGTCGCGCACATCACCAATCGCCACGGCGTCCAGTACGGTGGTGATGCCGCTTGCCACCATCAGCGCGTCGTGGCTGCTCATCGCCGAATGGGCGGGCCAGTCGACTTTCGGGCGCGGGGTGAAGAATTTATCGAGGTTGTCGGTATGCAGCTCAATCAGTCCGGGCAGTAGCCAGCCACCTTCGCCGTCCATCGCTTCCGGCTGGCGGCTCTGGCTTTCGGCAAAGGCGCGGATTTCACCGTCCTGTACTTCCAGTGAACCGTGTACCACTTCGTTTTCCAGCACCAGTTTGACGTTATTGATAATCATGAAGAGGCTCCCATTGGGTGCAGGCGGTCGGCGACGTCATTGCGTACGGCTTCGTCATGGAAGATGCCGACGATGGCCGCGCCACGGGCTTTGGCTTCGCGGATCAGTTCCACTACGGCGGCGCTGTTTTTGGCGTCCAGCGAGGCGGTAGGTTCGTCGAGCAGTAGAATGGGGTAGTCGACGATAAAGCCACGGGCGATGTTGACGCGCTGCTGTTCGCCGCCGGAGAAGGTCGATGGTGCCAGGTGCCACAGGCGTTCAGGCACGTTCAGGCGGGTGAGCAGACGCGCGGCTTTAGCGGCGCAGGCTTCACGCGGTACGCCGGTATCGAGCAGAGGCTGCATCACCACTTCCAGTGCCGAAATACGCGGGATGACGCGCAGAAACTGGCTCACCCAGCCGATGGTGGTTTTGCGGATCTCCACCACTTTGCGGGCTGGCGCGGTGATCAGGTCTACCCACTCATCACCGTGTTTGATCTGGATTTGACCTTCATCGGGCAGATAGTTGGCGTACAGCGAGCGTAGCAGGGTTGATTTTCCACTGCCGGAGTGGCCGTGGAGCACCACGCATTCGCCTGCGTTGACTGTGAGCGAGGCACGTTGTAAGACGTGCAGGCGCACGCCGTTTTGCTGGTGCAGGATGAAGGTTTTACTGACGTTTTGTACGTTAATCATTTTTCGCCTCGTGGTTCGGGTGTCGGATGCGACGCTGACGCGTCTTATCCGACCTACGGGGAGCGCATTTGTCGGCCGGATAAGGCGTTTACGCCGTATCCGGCACTGGCTCAATTCTGCAAAACCGATGACACCAGCAACTGGGTGTACGGGTGGTGCGGGTCGTCGAGCACGCGGTCGGTTAACCCACTCTCCACCACTTGCCCCTGTTTCATCACCAGCAAACGGTCCGCCAGCAGGCGGGCGACGCCCAGATCGTGGGTGACAATCACCACCGCCAGATTCAGCTCCACCACCAGACCGCGCAGCAGATCGAGCAGGCGCGCCTGTACCGATACATCCAGCCCGCCGGTCGGTTCATCCATAAACACCAGCTTCGGATGCGTCACCAGGTTGCGGGCAATCTGCAAACGTTGCTGCATACCGCCGGAAAAGGTGGTCGGCAGGTCGTCGATCCGGTTGGAGGGAATCTCCACCTCTTCCAGCCACTTCTGCGCGGTGGCGCGAATATCGCCGTAATGACGCGCTCCGGTTGCCATCAACCGTTCGCCGATATTGCCGCCTGCCGACACCTGGCAGCGCAGGCCGTCGAGCGGATGCTGATGTACCACGCCCCATTCGGTGCGCAGTAAACGGCGGCGGTCGGCTTCGCTCATGCCATAGAGGGAGCGGTTTTCATAGCGAATCTCCCCCTGCTGCGGCGTCAGGCGCGCGGAGATTGATTTCAGCAGCGTGGTCTTCCCGGAGCCGGATTCCCCGACGATGCCCAGCACTTCCCCCGGCCATAAATCAAAAGAAACATCGCTAAAGCCTTTGCCCGGCGCGTAAAGGTGGGTCAGGTTATTGACCGAAAGTAACGGTTGATTCATTGGCTTTTCGCCTCGCTCTGTTGGCGGCAATAATCGGTATCGGAGCAGACAAACATGCGGTTTCCGGCGTCATCCAGCACCACTTCATCAAGATAGCTGTGGGTCGATCCGCAGATGGCGCATGGCTCATTCCACTGCTGAACGGTGAACGGGTGATCGTCGAAATCGAGACTTTCCACGCGGGTAAACGGCGGCACCGCATAGATGCGCTTCTCGCGCCCTGCGCCGAACAGCTGCAGGGCGGGCATCATGTCCATTTTCGGGTTATCGAATTTCGGGATCGGCGACGGGTCCATCACGTAGCGCCCGTTTACCTTCACCGGATAGGCGTAGGTGGTGGCGATATGACCGAAGCGGGCGATATCTTCATACAGCTTCACCTGCATCACGCCGTACTCCTCCAGCGCGTGCATGGTGCGGGTTTCCGTTTCGCGCGGCTCGATAAAGCGCAGCGGTTCCGGGATTGGCACCTGGAAGATAATGATCTGATCTTCGGTCAGCGGCGTTTCGGGGATGCGGTGACGCGTCTGGATAAGCGTCGCATCGTCCGTACGTTCAGTGGTGTTTACCCCGGTCACGCGCTTAAAGAAGTTGCGAATCGACACGGCGTTGGTGGTGTCATCCGCACCCTGGTCAATCACCTTCAACACGTCGCTTTCGCCAATCACGCTGGCGGTAAGCTGGATACCACCAGTTCCCCAGCCGTACGGCATCGGCATCTCGCGCCCGCCAAAAGGTACCTGATAACCGGGGATCGCTACCGCTTTTAAGATGGCGCGGCGGATCATGCGTTTGGTCTGCTCGTCGAGGTAAGCAAAGTTGTAGCCGCTCAGATTAGCCATGGTTCTGCTCCTGTTGCAGACGTTTGAGTAGCTCCAGTTCGGCCTGGAAATCGACGTAGTGCGGGAGTTTGAGGTGCGAGACAAAGCCTGCGGCTTCGACGTTGTCGGCATGCGCCAGCACGAACTCTTCATCCTGCGCCGGGCCTGTCGCGTGCTCGCCGTACTCCGGGGCTTGCAGAGCGCGGTCAACCAGCGCCATTGCCATCGCTTTGCGCTCGCTCATGCCGAACACCAGCCCGTAGCCGCGCGTGAAGTGCGGCGGCTCATCCGGCGGGTCGATAAAACCGTTGACCATTTCACATTCGGTCATCAGCAGTTCGCCGACGTTCACCGCAAATCCCAGCTCTTCCGGTACAATCGACACGTCGATATAGCCGCTGCGGATTTCGCCTGCGAACGGATGATTGCGTCCGTAACCACGCTGGGTGGAGTAGGCCAGCGCCAGCAAATAGCCTTCGTCTCCGCGCATGAGCTGCTGCAAACGGGAAGAACGTGAGCAGGGGTAAACCGGCGGCGTGCGGGTGATGTCGTCCGGCTGTGCGCCGCTATCTTCTTCAAACTTCGCCAGCCCCTGACGCGCCAGCAGGCTGAAAACGTGCGGCGACGGCTGTTGTGCGCTGTCGGCGGTGGTCAGCGTCGGCGCTTCGCCGTTTGCCAGCAGGGTGAAATCGAGCAGGCGATGGGTGTAGTCGTAGGTTGGGCCAAGCAGCTGGCCGCCGGGAATATCTTTATAAACCGCTGAAATACGCCGTTCGAGACGCATCTCCGTGGTGTCGAGCGGCTCGCTTACCGCGAGCTTCGCCAGCGTGGTGCGGTAGGCGCGTAGCAGGAAAATCGCTTCGATGTTATCGCCGCTGGCCTGTTTCAGCGCCAGCGCCGCCAGTTCGCGGTCGGCAATGCCGCCTTCGGTCATCACGCGATCTACTGCAAGATTAAGCTGCTGTTCAATCTGGGCGACGCTCAGTTCAGGCAAATCGGTATTGCCCCGGCGTCGGCTCTCTTGCAGGGCGTGGGCGGCGTCGATCGCCTTCTCGCCCCCTTTCACGGCAACGTACATCAGCACACCTCCACATGAGTGGTTCGCGGGATAGCCAGCAGCCGCTCGCCGCAGGTCAGGATCAGGTCGATGCCGAGCGGGAACGGGTGCGGGCGCTCGGTGAGTTCGTGCAGAATGCACTCCGGCAGCTGCGGAGCGATCATTCGTTCTTCGGCAATACCCGCGCCAGTAAGGCGCAGCATGCGCCCGCCGCTCAGGCTGACGACCTGTAAAATCAGCGTCGCGCCCGCTTCTGGCGCAACAGCGGTGCCGCTGGAAAGGGCGTTAAGCTGTTCGCTGGAAATCGCCTCATCCGTTACCGCGAAGGTCGCCAGTTCCGGCTGATTGACCAGCGGCGCGTTGGTATGAAAACGCAGGCTCTGGCTGACGATATCGTTACTTAATGGCGCAGAAAGCCACACCGGCGTGTCGTTATCGGCCAGCGTCAGCAGCACGCTGGTGGTGGCGATATTCAGCGGCTGCCAGCCGCGTTTGAGCTGATGCAGGGCGACAATCACGCCCGGCTCGCTCATGGCCTTTAACAGGCGACGAAAACTGTGCTGGGCATCCTGCACAGGAAGCATAAAAGCGGTTTCCAGGGTCATGCGTTATCTCCGCGAACCATCGTAAAGAAGTCGACCCGGCTGGCGTTTACTTCGGCCTGGCGTGCGGCAATGCGTGCCATACGGTCAGCGTTCAGCGGGGCAATAAGAGTTTCTGATAAGTTTTGAAAATGGCGGGTTTGCTGCATCAGCGCGTCGATCAGCGCGCAGCGTTCGGCGTGCTGTTTGTCGCGCCCCAGCACCCAGCTGTAGCCGAGCGTGCCGTCAGTCAGGCGTACGGCGGCGCGGGTGAGCGTGGCGTCGCCAGCAAAAAAGCGTTCGCCGGTGCCACCCATCCGCGCCTGAATCTGCACCAGGCCGGTTTCAGCGGCGCGGATTACTTCATAGTCGGCAGTGATGTTCAGCGCCTTCAGGCGGGCTGCCAGTTCAGCCGGTTGGCTGTGTGCCAGTACGGACATCCAGTGCTGGCGGGTCGCGGTATCTGCGTGCATTCAGTGCTCCATAGTGAATTCAATCATGTCGGCGCGCGTCAGGCTGACGGAGTACTCCGCCGGGCTGCTTTCACCGTCACGGTGGTTAAGGGTGCGCACGCACAGCAGCGGCGACATATTCGGGATTTCAAGACGCTGGCACTCTTTGGCCTGGGCGCGGCGGGCGCTGATCCGCGTCTGGCTGCGGCGCAGCGCAATCCCCGTTTGCTCGCGCAGAAAATCGTGCAGCGAGCCGCTGTCGAAGCGTTGCAGCGTCGGCCAGAGGGTGAGGTCCGCAAAGTAGTGGTCGATTAAACAGAGCGCGACGCCGTTGACCCGGCGCAGGGTGCGCAGGTGGATAACGTTCTCGCCCTCGGTTATCCCCAGCGCGTCAGCGACGTGACCGGAGGCCGGGCGCAGCACAGACAGCAGTTTTTCGCTGGTGGGATGGCTGCCCTGATCCAGCAGGTTCTGGCTAAAACGCGCCTGAGCGTTGAGCGGGTAATCGAACGGGCGCATCAGCACCAGCACGCCGACGCCCTGACGGCGCTGTACCCAGCCTTTTTCCACCAGTTGGTCGATGGCGCGGCGCAGGGTGTGGCGGTTCACCTCAAAGCGCGCCGCCAGTTGCTGCTCGGCGGGAAGATAGTCGCCGCAGCGGTAGTGTTGACGAAGCTCCTGCTCAAGTTTTGCGGCTATCTCCTGATAGCGTGTTGGGTAGCTGGTCGGATGTGTAGACAAGTGCATAGATATCAATGCCTCGCTTATCAGATAAAGTGCTTACGCAACCGTTGAGAGAGGAAATCCAGCAGGCTGACCGTGACGATAATCAGCACCATCAGGGCGCAGGTTTGCTGGAACTGGAAACCGCGAATCGCTTCCCACAGGGTGACGCCGATCCCGCCAGCGCCGACCATGCCAACAACGGTGGCCGAACGGACGTTGGATTCGAAGCGATAGAGGGAGTAGGAGATCAGCAGCGGCATCACCTGCGGCAGCACGCCGTAGAGGATCTCTTCGAGCTTGTTGGCACCGGTGGCGCGAATACCTTCCACCGGGCCGGGTTCAATTGCTTCTACCGCTTCGGAAAGCAGTTTGGAGAGCACGCCGGTGGTGTGGATAAACAGCGCCAGTACGCCAGCGAACGGACCGAGACCGACGGCGACCACGAACAGCATGGCGAAGACCATCTCGTTAATGGCGCGGCAGGCGTCCATCAGGCGGCGTACAGGTTGGTAGACCCACCACGGTACCAGGTTTTCAGCACTCATCAGGCCGAAGGGGATGGAGAGAACCACCGCCAGCGCGGTGCCCCAGACGGCGATTTGCAGCGTGACGGCCATTTCGGTGAGGTAATCCTGCCACTGGCTGAAATCGGGCGGGAAGAAGTCGGCGGCGAACGTCGCCATGTTGCCGCCGTCTTTAATCAGCGTGAGCGGGGCCATTTCCGCGCCCTGCCACGAGACGACCAGCACGGCGATAACAACGGCCCAGCTCAGAAGCGAGAACCAGCTGCGCTTGGGTGGGGCGATGGTGATGGTTTGCATATATTGCTCCGTTTAATGTTTTCTCCCTCTCCCTGTGGGAGAGGGGACCGATCGAGCACATTACTGCACCGCTTTACTCACCGAACTCATCGCGCTTAACGCGTTGTTCAGGCGGTCCAGGTCATCCAGTTGCGCCTGAATGGCGCTAGTTTTTGCCAG
The DNA here is from genome assembly GCF_046764225.1 of Escherichia sp. F1. NCBI lineage: Bacteria > Pseudomonadati > Pseudomonadota > Gammaproteobacteria > Enterobacterales > Enterobacteriaceae > Escherichia > Escherichia sp. F1. The sequence continues at coordinate 4,530,387 of NZ_CP177202.1, read as the reverse complement.
CTTGTCCTGCTCATTCAGCCCTTTATTGCCTTTCACGCCCTGCATCTCTTTAAACAGCGCGAGCTGGCGAATCGGCACCAGTTGCAGGTCGCTGGAGGCGCGGAACGGGGCCCAGCCCAGGCGTTCCAGCACCGCTTTCTCTTCCGGCGTTTTGCCGTAATTCATAAAGAAGTCGTAGATCTTGTCTTTGGTGGTTTCGGAAAGATTCTTGCGCCAGACGATCGGATCGCCTGGGATCAGCGGCGACTTCCAGATCACCTTCAGTTCTTTGAGCTTCTCTGGCGCGGAGGTTTTCAGCTTGTCGAGGTTTTCGGTGTTGTTGGTCGCCACATCCGCCTGCTTGTTGGCGACGGCCAGCGCGTTGGTTTCATGCCCGGCGTTGACGGTGCGCTTGAAGTCGCTGGCGGAGATATTGTTTTTGGCGAAGACGTAGTAGCCGGGGACGAGGAAGCCAGAGGTAGAGTTAGGATCGCCATTGCCGAAGGTGAGATCTTTACGCTTCGCCAGCAGATCGTTCAGGTTGTTGATCGGACTGTCTTTGTTGACGATCAACACGCTCCAGTAACCCGGCGATCCATCTGCTGCGACCGTCTGGGCGAAGACCTGACCGTTGGCGCGATCCACCGCTTCCATCGCCGACAGATTGCCGTACCAGGCGATATCCACTTTATTGAAGCGCATCCCCTGGATAATGCCCGCGTAGTCCGGGGCAAAGAAGGCGTTGACCTTTACGCCCAGCTTCTTCTCCATATCCTGTAAGAACGGCGTCCATTGCGGTTTCAGGTTTTGCTGTGATTCCGTTGAAATAATGCCGAAATTCAGCGCCTTTTCCTGCTCTTCGGCGTGCGCCGGGCTTAACAGGGTGCTGAGGCTGAACATGCTGGTGAAGGCCAGCGAGGCAATTATCTTAGCGTTCATTCGTTTTCCTCAATGATGGGGATGTCAGGCAGCTTTCGCGTTCTCTTCGACGCGGTTGATGCTGCGATAGAGATGATCAAAGCGTTCGTTATCAAACTGTTGGCTGCTGCCGTCGTAGAAGACGTGCCCCTGACGCAGGGCGACGATGCGTTCGCAGTAGCGCAGGGCGTAATCCACCTGATGCAGCGTGACGACCACGGTGATGCCGTCGTTCTGGTTGATGTCGCGCAGGGTGTCCATCACGATGCGCGCTGATTCCGGGTCCAGCGAGGCGATGGGTTCATCGGCCAGAATCACCTTCGCCTGCTGCATCAGCGCACGGGCAATCGCCACACGCTGCTGCTGTCCGCCGGAGAGGGTGGAAACGCGCTGATGGGCAAAGTGCACCATGCCAACGCGGGTCAGCGCCTGTAACGCGCGCTGTTTCTGCTCGCGAGTGAAGTAGCTAAAACAGGTGCGCCAGAATGGCGTGCTGCCGAGCGCGCCAATCAGCACGTTCTCCAGTACGCTCAGGCGATTCACCAGGTTGAATTGTTGGAAGATGTAGCCGGTGTTGGCGCGGCTTTTGCGGATATCGCGGGCCAGGCGGCCTTCGCGCTGGACTGTGCGGCCCAGCAGCTCGATATGGCTACCGGCAGATTTATCGCCGGTAATCAAACCGCTTAAGTGACGTAAAAGGGTGGATTTGCCGGAACCCGACGGCCCAAGCAGAGCCACCATTTCACCGTGATGAATGTTCAGATCAACCGCGTGCAGCGCGTGATGCTGATTGAAGGTTTTGGCGAGCTTCTCGACACGGATAATCGTTTGCATGATGCAGCCTCCCTAAAAAAGTGGCTCCATCGTGGCGGATTATTGTGACGATTTTGTTAACTAAAAGTGACTAACGGATGAAGAGTTAACGAGATTTCGATGACAGTGCGAGAGGGCGGCCCTCCCGGCGGGTTAGTGCGTTGGTTGTTGTTTGACGACATTAATCATCCACGGTACGCCAAATTTATCGGTGACTTTGCCGAAGCCATGCGCCCAGAAAGTTTCCTGCCAGGCCATTTCGATTTTTCCGTTAGCGGCAAGGTTGTCAAACCAGCGTTTTCCTTCTTCGACCTGTTGCGAATCGAGCACCAGCGTAAAGCCGGAGTAGCTGGCTTTTCCTGACGGTATAGCATCGCTCATCATGATATCGCTTCCGGCAATGCGCACATTGGCGTGGGCGATGGCGGTATCGGGAAATTGCATTCCGGAAGGGCAGTTCTCGGCGCTGTCCTGCGCTGATTTTGGCATTTCGCCGAAGCTGATTTTATAGAGCAGTTCAGCGCCCAACGTACGTTGATAATAAGCAATTGCGTCGGCACAGTTACCGGCAAAAGAGAGGTAGGGACTTAACGGCATGATGGTGACCTCAGTTAAGAGAAGCCAGTTAAGTGTAGTTCGAAATTTATACAGATGAGAGGGAAGCCTGATAAGACGCGGTCAGCGTCGCATCAGGCAGTCGGCATCGTTGCCGGATGCGGCGCGAGCGCCTTATCCGGCTTACCGATCACAATACAATCAGTTCTTTTTCACAAACTCAGATTTCAGTTTCATCGGACCAAAACCGTCGATTTTGCAATCGATGTTATGGTCGCCTTCAACCAGGCGGATGTTTTTCACTTTGGTGCCAATTTTCAGCATCGAAGAGCTACCTTTCACCTTCAGATCTTTAATGATGGTAACGCTGTCGCCGTCAGCCAGCAGATTGCCGTTAGCATCTTTAACGATCAGCTCGTCGCTTTCCTGTGCAGGTTCTGCGTCGTTCCATTCGTAGGCACATTCCGGGCAGATGTACATGCCGTTATCTTCGTAGGTGTATTCGGAGTTGCATTTTGGGCAGTGTGGTAATGACATGTGGATTTCCTCAAAAGTCAGCAGGGCAAAAGCGCCAAAAAACGGCAGATTGCCGAAAAAGGCCGCAATTATACACAAAATCCCTGAGTTTGTCGGGGGTACTGCTGATTTTAGACGACGATCGTTTTCATTTGAAAGTAAACGCAAAAAGAAAATAATCTTTTTGCCTCCATTTATTATTTAAGATAAGGTTAATGCTCTACTTGTTCTTTTTTTAATTCAAATGATATTTTTATCTTTCTGACGTTTTAAACGTATCGGAAGACGTTATTTATTCTAATAAAAAACAACACTCTAAATATAAAATTATTTCTTGCAGTAATTATAAAAGCCGAAAACAGAACTCAAAAACAATCTGGCTAAATAAAAGTAACAAAATTTGCTTTAAGGAAGAATTTTCTATGTACACACAGACCCTGTATGAGTTAAGTCAGGAGGCTGAACGCCTGTTACAGCTTTCTCGCCAACAGTTGCAGTTACTGGAAAAAATGCCTCTCTCTGTCCCCGGAGACGATGCGCCACAACTGGCTTTACCCTGGAGTCAGCCTAATATCGCCGAACGTCACGCGATGCTGAATAATGAGTTGCGTAAAATTTCCCGACTGGAAATGGTGCTGGCGATTGTCGGTACCATGAAAGCAGGGAAATCAACTACCATTAATGCCATTGTTGGTACGGAGGTTTTGCCTAATCGTAATCGCCCAATGACTGCGCTGCCGACGCTTATTCGCCATACGCCCGGGCAAAAGGAACCGGTACTGCATTTTTCACATGTCGCGCCAATCGATTGTTTAATTCAAAAATTACAACAGCGCCTGTGTGATTGCGATATTAAGCATCTGACCGATGTGCTGGAAATAGATAAAGATATGCGTGCGCTTATGCAGCGGATCGAAAATGGCGTCGCTTTCGAAAAATATTATCTGGGTGCCCAGCCTATTTTTCATTGTCTGAAAAGTTTGAATGATTTGGTGCGACTGGCGAAGGCGCTGGACGTCGATTTTCCTTTTTCTGCTTACGCCGCCATTGAGTATATTCCCGTGATTGAAGTGGAGTTTGTCCATCTGGCGGGGCTGGAGAGTTATCCCGGTCAGTTGACGTTACTGGATACCCCTGGGCCAAATGAAGCCGGGCAACCGCATCTGCAAAAAATGCTTAACCAGCAGCTGGCACGCGCCTCGGCGGTACTGGCGGTGCTGGATTATACGCAACTGAAATCGATCTCCGATGAAGAGGTCCGTGAGGCGATTTTGGCGGTGGGGCAATCGGTGCCGCTGTATGTGCTGGTCAATAAGTTCGATCAACAGGATCGTAACAGTGACGACGCCGACCAGGTGCGGGCACTGATTTCCGGGACGCTGATGAAAGGCTGTATTACGCCACAGCAGATATTTCCGGTGTCGTCGATGTGGGGCTACCTGGCGAATCGGGCGCGCCATGAGTTAGCCAACAACGGTAAGTTACCACCGCCAGAGCAACAACGCTGGGTGGAAGATTTTGCCCATGCCGCGCTCGGCAGGCGCTGGCGTCATGCCGATCTGGCGGACCTCGAACATATTCGTCATGCTGCCGATCAGTTGTGGGAAGATTCGCTGTTCGCCCAGCCAATTCAGGCGTTGCTTCATGCCGCTTACGCTAACGCCTCGTTGTATGCTCTGCGATCTGCCGCGCATAAACTGTTGAATTACGCGCAGCAGGCGCGGGAATACCTGGATTTTCGTGCGCACGGGTTAAACGTCGCTTGTGAACAATTGCGGCAAAATATCCATCAGGTCGAAGAAAGTTTGCAGCTATTGCAACTCAATCAGGCGCAGGTGAGCGGCGAGATTAAACATGAAATCGAGCTGGCCCTGACCTCCGCCAACCACTTTCTGCGTCAACAGCAAGATGCGCTGAATGCGCAGTTAGCCGCCTGGTTTCAGGATGATTCGGAGCCGTTAAGCGAGATTCGTACCCGCTGTGAGACACTGTTACAGACGGCGCAGAACACCATCAGTCGCGACTTTACGCTGCGTTTTGCCGAGCTGGAATCCACTCTTTGCCGGGTGTTAACCGATGTTATTCGCCCCATTGAGCAACAAATCAAAATGGAATTGAGCGAGTCAGGGTTTCGTCCTGGGTTTCATTTTCCTGTTTTTCACGGCGCAGTTCCCCACTTCAACACTCGCCAGCTGTTCAGTGAAGTCATTTCGCGCCAGGACGCAATGGACGAGCAGAGCACGCGTTTAGGCGTTGTGCGTGAGACTTTTTCGCGCTGGTTGAATCAGCCCGACTGGGGACGGGGAAATGAGAAATCCCCGATAGAGACGGTTGATTACAGTGCGTTGCAACGAGCATTAAGCGCAGAAGTCGATCTTTATTGCCAACAAATGGCTAAAGTTCTGGCAGAGCAGGTCGATGAATCTGTTACGGCAGGCATGAATACTTTTTTCGCTGAGTTCGCTTCATGTTTGACGGAATTACAGACGCGTTTACGCGAAAGCCTGACTCTGCGTCAACAAAATGAATCGGTGGTCAGGCTGATGCAGCAGCAATTGCAGCAGGCTGTGATGACTCACAGCTGGATTTACACCGACGCTCAGCTGTTACGCGATGATATTCAAACACTTTTCACGGCAGAACGATATTGACCAAGACGTTACTGGACGGCCCCGGTCGCGTGCTGGAGTCGGTTCATCCGCGCTTTTTAGTGGATCTGGCGCAGGGCGATGATGCCCGCCTTCCACAAGCCCATCAGCAGCAGTTTCGTGAACGACTGATGCAGGAACTTCTTGCGCGCATGCAGCTTCAGACATGGACGAACGGCGGCATGTTAAATGCGCCGCTTAGCCTGCGTCTGACATTGGTGGAAAAACTGGCGTCGATGCTGGATCCCGGTCATCTGGCACTGACGCAGATCGCGCAGCATCTGGCGCTGCTGCAAAAAATGGATCACCGCCAGCACTCTGCTTTCCCGGAGCTCCCCCAGCAAATTGCCGCCTTGTATGAGTGGTTTTCAGCCCGTTGTCGCTGGAAGGAAAAGGCGTTAACGCAACGAGGCCTACTGGTGCAGGCGGGTGAACAGAGCGAGCAAATTTTTACCCGCTGGCGTGCTGGGGCGTATAACGCCTGGTCGTTGCCTGGGCGCTGTTTTATCGTTCTGGAGGAGTTGCGCTGGGGGGCATTTGGCGATGCCTGCCGTCTGGGAAGCCCGCAAGCGGTGGCGTTGTTGCTGGGTGATTTGCGCGTGAAAGCGACACAACATCTGGCAGAGAGTATCAATGCGGCCCCGACCACGCGTCACTATTACCATCAGTGGTTTGCCTCTTCGACCGTTCCGACGGGCGGGGATCATGCTGATTTTTTAAGTTGGCTGGGAAAGTGGACCACGGCAGATAAACAACCCGTTTGCTGGTCAGTGACCCAACGCTGGCAAACTGTCGCGCTGGGGATGCCACGACTCTGTTCAGCGCAGCGTCTGGCGGGGGCAATGGTCGAGGAAATCTTCTCTGTAAATTTGGTGTAAATAATCAGTTACATCAATGAGTCCTAAACGAAATCCATGTGTGAAGTTGATCACAAATTTAAACGCTGGTAGGGTAAAAAGGTCATTAACTGCCCAATTCAGGCGTCAACTGGTTTGATTGTACATTCCTTAACCGGAGGGTGTAAGCAAACCCGCTACGCTTGTTACAGAGATTGCATCCTGCAATTCCCGCTCCCCTTTTGCGGCCGTCGCGCTGATTTTTCTGGCGTTTGCGGAAATGGGCCAACTCTGCGAGGAAAGCTATGCTGAAAAGGAAAAAAGTAAAACCGATTACCCTTCGTGATGTCACCATTATTGATGACGGTAAACTGCGTAAAGCCATTACCGCAGCATCACTGGGTAATGCAATGGAATGGTTTGATTTTGGTGTTTATGGTTTTGTTGCTTACGCATTAGGTAAAGTTTTTTTCCCGGGGGCTGACCCCAGCGTGCAGATGGTTGCTGCACTTGCCACTTTCTCCGTTCCCTTTCTGATTCGACCGCTTGGTGGACTCTTCTTTGGTATGTTGGGCGATAAATATGGTCGCCAGAAGATCCTCGCTATCACTATTGTGATTATGTCGATCAGTACGTTCTGTATTGGCTTAATACCGTCCTACGACACGATTGGTATTTGGGCACCGATTCTGCTGTTGATCTGTAAGATGGCACAAGGTTTCTCGGTCGGCGGTGAATATACCGGGGCGTCGATATTTGTTGCGGAATACTCCCCTGACCGTAAACGTGGATTTATGGGCAGCTGGCTGGACTTCGGTTCTATTGCCGGGTTTGTGCTGGGTGCGGGCGTGGTGGTGTTAATTTCGACCATTGTCGGAGAAGCGAACTTCCTCGACTGGGGCTGGCGTATTCCGTTCTTTATTGCTCTGCCGTTAGGGATTATCGGGCTTTACCTGCGCCATGCGCTGGAAGAGACCCCGGCGTTCCAGCAGCATGTTGATAAACTGGAACAGGGCGACCGTGAAGGTTTGCAGGATGGCCCGAAAGTCTCGTTTAAAGAGATTGCCACTAAATACTGGCGCAGCCTGTTGACATGTATTGGTCTGGTAATTGCCACCAACGTGACTTACTACATGTTGCTGACCTATATGCCGAGTTATTTGTCGCATAACCTGCATTACTCCGAAGACCACGGGGTGCTGATTATTATCGCCATTATGATCGGTATGCTGTTTGTCCAGCCGGTGATGGGCTTGCTGAGTGACCGTTTTGGCCGTCGTCCGTTTGTGCTACTTGGTAGTGTTGCACTGTTTGTGTTGGCGATCCCGGCGTTTATTCTGATTAACAGTAACGTCATCGGCCTGATTTTTGCCGGGTTACTGATGCTGGCGGTGATCCTTAACTGCTTTACGGGCGTTATGGCTTCTACCTTGCCAGCGATGTTCCCGACGCATATCCGATACAGCGCGCTGGCGGCGGCATTTAATATTTCGGTGCTGGTTGCCGGTCTGACGCCAACACTGGCGGCCTGGCTGGTCGAAAGCTCGCAGAATCTGATGATGCCTGCCTATTACCTGATGGTAGTGGCGGTGGTTGGTTTAATCACCGGCGTAACCATGAAAGAGACGGCAAATCGTCCGTTGAAAGGTGCGACACCGGCGGCGTCAGATATACAGGAAGCGAAGGAAATTCTCGTCGAGCATTACGATAATATCGAGCAGAAAATCGATGATATTGACCACGAGATTGCCGATTTGCAGGCGAAACGTACCCGCCTGGTGCAGCAACATCCGCGAATTGATGAATAAGCTGAAACGGATGGCCTGATGTGACGCTGTCTTATCAGGCCAATTGAAGTCTTAAGGTTCACTTAATCTCTGACGCGCATACTCTCCTCCAGGTTAACGGAGGAGAGTGCAATGAAAAACCGTGTTTATGAAAGTTTAACTACCGTGTTCAGCGTGCTGGTGGTCAGCAGCTTTCTTTATATCTGGTTTGCCACGTACTGATCTTTCTTCAGCCGTACCCAGGCCCGCGTGCCGGAAGTCTCTTGCCGGTTTTGCAGGAAAAACTGCCCGTGATGCAACTGTGTAATGCGGCTGACAATACTTAACCCCAGACCAATCCCGCCATAACGGCTGTCCATACGTACAAACGCTTTACTCAACTCCCCGCATTTACTCTCATCAATACCCGGTCCTTCATCTTCAACGGCCATGACCGCTCCGCCATCTTCTTGCAGCTTAATCATAATGTTGCTGCCTTGCGGGCTGTAACGATGGGCGTTTTCTACCAGGTTTCGCAATAACATCCGCAGCAGGGTTGCATCACCCTGAACGGTGATGTCGGCGGCGCTCTCTGGCAATAGCAGGGTTTGCTGTCGCTGGTCGAGCATGGTACTGAGTTCGTCATACGAGGGGAGAATGACATCTTCCAGCAGTTTTACATGTTGATAATTACCGGAAGAAAATGACTGTCCGGCACGCGCCAGTTGCAGCAGCTGGGAGACACTCTCCATCATCTGATCAAGTCGAGCCACTAACGGTGCTACATCAATGTGATGCGTTTTCGCCAGCAGTTCCAGATGCAAACGCACCCCCGCCAGTGGCGTTCGCAGTTCGTGCGCGACGTCAGCGGTAAACAACCTTTCGTTATCCAGCGTGCTGGTCAGGCGACTGACCAGATCGTTCAACGCCGAAACCACCGCTTCGATTTCGAGGGTGGCGCTGTGAATGGCAATAGGCGTTAAGTTGTCGGCGGTGCGCGCTTCCAGCTCTTTTTGCAGCTCCGCCAGCGGCCGGGTGATGCGGCGTACCGCCTGATAGCAGATAAATAGCGTCAGGCTGACCATAAAGACGCCGGGGACGATCAGGCTGGCGACCGCCTCGCGGATCTCACGCATGATGTGGCGATCGTTGTTGCGATTGTCGCGTAGCGCCTGCTCAAACAGCTGAATCTGCTCGGTACTTTCATGCCATAGCCAGAAGACGCTGATCAGCTCAAACACCAACAAAATGGCCCCGATGGTCAATATCAGCCGTTGGCGCAGCGATATTGGTCGGCGCAGAAAACGCATCAGATTCAATTAGTTTTCCTCATTTGCGACCAGCATATAGCCAAAGCCGCGCACGGTGCGGATACGGGCTTTGCCCACTTTGTCGCGCAGATTGTGGATATGCACTTCCAGGGTGTTGGTCGAGGGTTCATTGTCCCAGTTATAGATGTCGTTGTAGAGAATTTCCCGATGCACCGGGCTGCCTGCTTTAAGCATCAGGCGCGACAGCAGAGCATATTCTTTGGGCGTCAGAATCAGTTCTTCTCCGCTCATCCATACCTGGCGGCGACCCATATTCAGCGTCAGATTGCCAACAATCAGCTCACTTTCGCCCTGATTATTATGGCGTCGTAGCAGGGCGCGGATACGGGCGTGTAACTCTTCCAGCGCAAAAGGCTTCACCAGATAGTCATCGGCACCGACATCCAGCCCGGCGATTTTGTCGGTCAGCGTATCGCGAGCGGTGAGGATCAGTACCGGCAGGGTGTATTTTTTCTGCCGGATACGGGCGAGAAAATGCAGTCCATCTTCGTCGGGTAACCCTAAATCCAGTACCACCAGGCTGTAATGACCGGCCTCAAGGCTTTGTTCCGCCATCCGCGCGGTTGTCACGCCATCGCACGCGTAGCCTTCGGTTTGTGCCGCCAGAATCAATCCCTGCAATAACAGCGTATCGTCTTCAACAATCAGAATTTTCATTCACTCACTCTCCTGCAAGTTTGCAGAATATCATCCGCAGCCTGGTAATACTTCGTCTCAACGCCAGTTAATCCCAATAGCGTGGAGAATAAATTATCTTGTGAATAGTGTTGCGTTTGCGCCTGTTTTTGCAGGCAGTTCTGGTCAACCTGATACCGTTTTTGATAATCCTCCGACAGCCACAGCAGCATTGGCACCTGTTTTTGGCTATCCGGGGCGATGGCATAAGGCAGACCGTGCAGATAGATGCCATTTTCACCTAACGACTCACCGTGGTCAGAAAGATAAACCAGGCTGGTGGTAAATTTATCCTGATGTTCTTTCAGCAGATTAATCGCTTTATCAACAATATAGTCGACGTAAACCAGCGTGTTGTCGTAAGTGTTCACCAGTTGCTCTTTGGTACAGGTCTGGATCTCGTTAGTGTCGCAGGTTGGGGTAAATTTCCTGAACTGCGGCGGATAGCGGTTGTAATAGGTCGGACCGTGGCTGCCGATGGTGTGTAAGACAATCACGCCATCACCCTGCAGGTTATTGATGTACTCTTCCAGCCCGTGAAACAGCACTTCGTCATAGCATTCGCCGTTGATGCACTGACCAGGCAGATTCAGCGCGGTGACGTTCTGGTGAGGCACGCGGTCGCAGGCACCTTTACAGCCGCCATCGTTGTCATTCCACAGCACGTTGATGCCCGCTCGCTGAATGATATCCAGCACGCCTTCCTGGTGCTGTGCCAACTCTTCTTTGTAATGCTCACGCGGCATATCCGAGAACATGCACGGTACTGAAACTGCCGTTGCCGTGCCGCAAGATGCGGTATTAGGGAAATAGACCACGTTATCTTTCGCCAGCCGCGGGTTAGTTTCACGCGGGTAGCCGTTGAGGGAGAAGTTCTCCGCCCGCGAGGTTTCGCCGACAATCAGGATGGTCAAATTTTTACGTTTCTCGTTCTGCATTAACGGGTTGCGGTGCGCGTCTTCACCAATTCGCACCAGCGGCAGATTTGCCAGTCGCTGATGGGAGTACCATGACCAGCTGGCAACAATGCTGTTAGAGGGGCTTAAGGACTTCACCAGCTCTTTGTTATTGCGAAACAACGAGGCGTAGTCTTTATAAAACAGTGCGGCGACCAGCAAAATCAGCAGTACAGAAACCAGAATATTGGCACCACGGAAAAGAACACTGCGCAGACGCGAGGTGGCAGGTTTGATTTTAATCCAGCAGGCAATCAGCGCAGCAAGCACGCCGCTGAATCCCAGCGTTAATAACATTTGCGGTGTCATCAGCGCATAGCTTTCTGCCGGAGTGGTATCAATAATATTGGCAATCATCGAGCGGTCGATGACGATGCCGTAAGTCATTATGAAATATTGTGCAGCCGCGCCAACCAGAATAAACAGGCAGGCCAGCGGTCGATTAAGCCATAAGAAAGAGCTTAGTGTCAGGACAATATTAATCACGCTGAAAGCGACGACCGGCATCGACAAGAAAACCAGTACGTTATGCAGCGAGTCCAGCGGCAGCGCCTGTAACACCTGTTTAAAAAAGGCAATATTCAGGCAGATAGAGATATAAAAAGCGGCCAACAATAGCCAGGCGAGTAAATTCAAAGAGGGTCTTTTTAGTAGGCGCTTCAACATCACGGTGTTTCCATCGAACAAAGTGCGCATATGCTCGCAAAGCAAAATTAAGCCAACCTTAAGTTCTTAAGGTTGGCTTTTATGTTTGCTGGATTAAGGGGAATTAATCTTTGCTTATTGGTGCATCTAAGGGATACGGGTTTTTATGCAGCCGGTTGTAATTCAGCGCATACATGGCGGTGATGACCATCAGGGTGACAAATGACCACATAACCTCTTTCGCCCCGGACCCCACCACGGCCCAGATGCAGTAGAGGAAGGCAATGGTAGTAACTGCCAGATATGCCGGGCGTGCTTTACCAAAGTGACCGTGGCCGAGCAGCAGTAACGCCGCACAGGTGTAAAGATATGGCACCAGTGTAAAGATGACCGACACGGAAGAAACCAGACCGAACTCTTTGGTCGCGTTTGGCGAAATGCTACTGAGCTGGAAGATGGTCATCAAAATACCGACGATAATCAGCCCTGCCACTGGCGTACCCGCTTTATTTACACGGGCAAAAATCGGTGGGAACAGTCCGTCATCGGCAGCGGCTTTCGCCGTTTGACCCGCCAGCAACGTCCAGCCGCCCAGTGAACCTAAGCAACCCGCAGCTGCGCAGAAGGAAACAATGGCCCCGGCGGTGTCACCCAACGCCATCCGTGCGGCATCACCGAATGGCGAGGCAGAAACGCGCAGTGCGGCATTAGGGATCATCCCCATAATCGCGGTGGTGGAGAGCACATAGCAAACGGCGGCAATCAATACCCCACCTATGGTGGCGATAGGGACGTTGCGTTTCGGGTTTTTCACCACACCTGCGGCAACGGAGGCACTTTCCACACCGATGAACGACCACAGCGTAACGTTAAGGGTACTTTGAATCGCGCCGAAGGTGCCCAGGCCGCTGACGTTCCATGCCGCCATATAGGTTTCACCACGGAACCAGAACCAGCCAAATACGGCAATCCCGACGATGGGGATCAGCGCCAGCACAGTGGCAACGGCCTGCACGCGGGTGATCATTTTCGGACCGACAATATTCAGCAGGACGAAGATCCACAGCACCACGACGCAGGTGATGGTTAATACCAGTGGATCTTTCAGAATCGGGAAGAAGTAACTTAAATATCCTACGCCAATGACCACCATGGCGATATTGCCGATCCAGCAGGCCAGCCAGTAGAGGACGTTGGTTTGATAACCGAGAAACGGCCCAAAGCAGCGACGGGCGTAAGCGTAAGAACCACCAGGACTTGGGTCGAGGAACGACATTTTGGCGTATACCATCGAGAGCCCCAGCGCACCGATAATCGTCACCAACCATCCATAAATGGCAATCCCGCCAGTGGAGGCCAGGTTTGCAGGTAACAGAAAAACACCTGACCCCATAATATTCCCCGACACCATCAGGGTGACGGGGATTAAGCCCACTTTGTGAGCATCAGCATCCGAAGACATAATTAAACTCCTGCGAAGGCGAGCTTCGTGACAATAAATTACGTCATATCATACGCCTGCATTCGATAGTTGAATTATTATCGACCGGGTTATCGCTGATGCCGTTATTAATATAGCTCTTCGTTAAGGTTAAAAATCAGGCGACAGTGCGTTCTCTGTGCTGACTAACATAATGCAGAGGCGTCATACCGTAGAAGTCTTTAAAGACAGAAATAAAGTACGACGTACTATTGTAGCCGCAGGATTGTGATACCTGAGAGATATTTTTACCGTCCATCATTAATTCATTGACGGCATAACGCATGCGGCAGGTGGTGATTATTTGGCTATAACTGGTGTTTTCGCTTTTCAGCTTTTTCTTTAACAGACTCGGGCTAAGACATAAACAACTGGCTACCATACTAAGATTCCAGTCTTTGTGGATATCGCTTTCAATAATTTGATAAACGCTGTCACTTACACAATTACGTAACATATACATCATTAATGAAAGGAATTTTTTACTGTCGAGAAAACGGGATAGCACAGTGAATAATAATGCACGTGTTCGTTCCTTTTCTGACTCAGTTTCAGCGGGCATCATGCTATGTTGCGCGGCAACGCGAAAGACGTCTGGCGTCAGGCATGGCAGGGTGAGGATGGGCGTAGCGCTACGTTGCCATACTGGTATTTGCGAGAGATCTTTATTCAGAAACCGGAGGTAATCTTTGATGATGTCGTGACTAATATGAGCAACCAAAGTGTTATTAAGAGAGGAGACGTCGATAATATTATTTTCACAATTTAATAACGCCATATGGTTAGCTTTAAGGCTAATAGGTTCTTTCCCATTCACCCTTATCCAGACATCTTTTTCAGTCAATAAAACAATACAAGGTTGGTCGCTGCAAATCCTCATACATGTACTCCTGAGTGCGAATAAAAGACCAGTTCTCGCTAAAGCGAAGCGATACCGGGAAATGGTTATATAATTGTATGATGAATATAAACATGCATAAAAATAACGAGTTTTACTAATATTACAAATTTTTATAGTAATTTCTCATGTACATATTTTTTTACAGGCTAAAAAAAGGATAAATAACAGGCAAAAAAAAGCGCGGGGTGGGGCCGCGCAAAAAGTATGACATTTTTGTTTGCAGCAATTTTTATGAAAACGTTGCCATACTCAAAAGGCCTAAGGCCAGGCGGCGTAATGTTATTTAAACAATTACGCCTTCAGCGGAATAGTGGTTACGCTTTCACACACATAACGTGGTAAATACCGTCAATAATTTCTGTCCCTTCTGTTTCGTGTTCAAACCCAGGGAAATGATGGTCCCAGGATTGCAGCGAGCGTAAATAACTTACTTGCGGACTGTTTTTATCGCCGAAGTTTTCACCAGACAGCAGCATCGGGATTCCTGGCGGATACGGGATAACTGAGTTTGCCGCGATGCGTCCTGGCAGGTTTTCAATGGATACCAGTTCGACATTGTTGTCGACAATCGCGTTGTACGCTTCACGTGGGGTGATTTCCGCCACCGGTAGGCCGGAATAGGCTTCGTTCAACCGTGCGCCAGGGTTGTTTTCTTTCAGCCAGGCAAACATGGTGTCACCCAGATCGTGAATCCCCATGTTCGCGTAAGTGTCAGGATATTGTTCAACAAGTTCCGGCATCACCTGCGCCAGCGGTGTGTTGGCGTCATAGTGGCGTTTGAAGGAGCAAAGGGTGTTAACCAGAGTCCCCCATTTCCCACGGGTTACGCCCATAGAGAACAGGAACATAATTTGGAAGTCAGTGGTGCGGGTAGGCACAATGCCGTGGCGACCAAGCCAGGCAGTGACCAGCGCCGCCGGAACACCGGTTTCTTCCAGTTCACCATCTTCACCCATTCCCGGAGCAAGGATGCTGACTTTAATCGGGTCGAGCATACTCCAGTTATCCGGAATATCTTTGAAGCCGTGCCAGCTTTCGCCCGGATGCATGACCCAGCAGTCCTGAACGGTGGTCAGCAGTTTGGTTGGTGCGTCAGCAAAGTCATAGGTTTTGCCGGTTTGTGGGTCGGTGACGACTTCTTTGTTCCACGGTTTGAAGAACCAGCTACCGTCAGCGGTGAACTCTTTATACAGCCGCGCCATCGCCTGACGGAAATCAACCGCTTCGTCGATCACTTCCTGGGTCAGTGACAGGCCGCTGTTGCCGTCCATCATCGACACTGCCACGTCGTTGGATGCACAGATGGCATACAGCGGGGAGGTGGTGGCATGCATCATGTAGGCCTGGTTGAAGCGAGAGAAGTTAATCGCCCCACGACCTTCACGTACATGAATATAAGAGGCCTGTGACAGCGCATTCAGCAGTTTGTGGGTGGAGTGGGTGGCGAAAACGGTAGGACCGTTGTGATCGCCAGGTTCGCCGCGCATGGCATAGTGATCGGTATAGATCGGGTTGAAACGTGCATAGCCGTACCAGGCTTCGTCAAAGTGCAGCCGATCGGAGGTTTTTTCCAGCAGATCCTGCGCTTCTTTAGCGTTATAACACACGCCGTCATAGGTACAGTTGGTCACTACGCAGTAAGACGGTTTTTGCCCGGCTTTGTCTTTAGTCAGCGGGCTTTCACTGATTTTCTTCTGCAAGGTTTCAGGTTGCATTTCCTGCGGATAGATTGGCCCGATAATGCCGTAGCGGTTGCGGCTTGGCACCATGTAGACCGGTTTCGCGCCTGTCAGCATCAAGCCTTGTTCGATGGATTTATGGCAGTTACGGTCAACGACCACGACATCGTTATCGGTCATGCAAGCCTGCATGATGGTGCGGTTAGAGCCGGAAGTACCGACGACTACCGACCAGGAGCGATCGGCACCAAATACGCGTGCAGCATATTTTTCGCTTTCGCCAAATGCGCCAGTATGGTCAAGCAAAGAACCGAGGGAAGTTCGTTCGATGCCCATGTCGGTGCGGAACAGATTTTCACCATAGTAGTCATGGTAGAAACGTCCGGCGGGTGTTTTGGTAAAACCAACGCCGCCCTGGTGGCCTGGCGCTGCCCAGGAATATTCATGGATGTCGCTATATTTCATCAGCGCGCTGAACAGTGGCGGCAACAGTTGCTGGCGGTAGCGGGTCATCGCGGCAACGGCGCGTCCGGCGATAAAGTCGGCGGTATCTTCCAGAATCCAGGCGAATTCATCGACAAGCTCCAGCAGATCCCGGTCCATTGCGGCGAGGGCTTTTTCCCGATCGCCCAACAGGAAGACCGGCACGTTTTGTTGGCGCTCATGAAGCTTACCGATCAATTGTCTGACGTTTTGATGTTCGTCCGGATGTTCCATTTGATAGCTGAACATCAGGCAGTCAATGGCTTCGTTTGAAGAGAGAATGGCAAAACCATCATCAAAGGAGGTGGATTTAATCACGGTAACATTTTGCTGGCTTAAAGCATCTGCCAGACGCTCAACGGCGTTACCGACCCAGGTGTCTTGATGGAGAAACTCGCTTTCAACAATTAATACTTTCATCATTGCTTACCCGGTTATGAAGGAATCTTCGTTGCGGGCAAGTATCTTCCGGCCTTTTCGGGCTGTAAAGCGCGTGAAAAACAAACATTTTTGAAATATTTGTTTTTATAAACAATATGTTATGTGATTATTTTAAATTATTTTCACTGCTTATTATCGACGGCTAAACTATTTTTTTGGCTGATACTGATATCGTCTTTAGCCGGGAAACGTCTGGCGGCGCTGTTGGCTAAGTTTGCGGTATTGTTGCGGCGACATGCCGACATATTTGCCGAACGTGCTGTAAAAACGACTACTTGAACGAAAGCCTGCCGTCAGGGCAATATCGAGAATACTTTTATCGGTATCGCTCAGTAACGCGCGAACGTGGTTGATGCGCATCGCGGTTATGTACTGTTTCATCGTCAATTGCATGACCCGCTGGAATATCCCCATTGCATAGTTGGCGTTAAGTTTGACGTGCTCAGCCACATCGTTGATGGTCAGCGCCTGATCATAGTTTTCGGCAATAAAGCCCAGCATCTGGCTGACATAAAATTGCGCATGGCGCGAGACGCTGTTTTTGTGTGTGCGCGAGGTTTTATTGACCAGAATCGGTTCCCAGCCAGAGAGGCTAAATCGCTTGAGCATCAGGCCAATTTCATCAATGGCGAGCTGGCGAATTTGCTCGTTCGGACTGTTCAATTCCTGCTGCCAGCGGCGCACTTCAAACGGGCTAAGTTGCTGTGTGGCCAGTGATTTGATCACCATGCCGTGAGTGACGTGGTTAATCAGGTCTTTATCCAGCGGCCAGGAGAGAAACAGATGCATCGGCAGATTAAAAATCGCCATGCTCTGACAGGTTCCGGTATCTGTTAGTTGGTGCGGTGTACAGGCCCAGAACAGCGTGATATGTCCCTGATTGATATTCACTTTTTCATTGTTGATCAGGTATTCCACATCGCCATCGAAAGGCACATTCACTTCGACCTGACCATGCCAGTGGCTGGTGGGCATGATATGCGGTGCGCGAAACTCAATCTCCATCCGCTGGTATTCCGAATACAGCGACAGCGGGCTGCGGGTCTGTTTTTCGTCGCTGCTGCACATAAACGTATCTGTATTCATGGATGGCTCTCTTTCCTGGAATATCAGAATTATGGCAGGAGTGAGGGAGGATGACTACGAGTGGGAGCACGGTTTTCACCCTCTTCCCACAGTGGCGAGGGGACTGTCCGAGCATCATGAGGCCGAAAACTCTGCTTTTCAGGTAATTTATTCCCATAAACTCAGATTTACTGCTGCTTCACGCAGGATCTGAGTTTATGGGAATGCTCAACCTGGAAGCCGGAGGTTTTATGCAGATTCGCCTGCCATGATGAAGTCATTCAAGCAAGCTAGGAGATCTGCATGATGTCTGCACCTAAAATTACATTTATCGGCGCTGGTTCGACGATTTTCGTTAAAAATATTCTTGGTGATGTGTTCCATCGCGAGGCGCTGAAAACGGCGCATATTGCCCTGATGGACATTGATCCCACCCGCCTGGAAGAGTCGCACATTGTGGTGCGCAAGCTGATGGATTCAGCAGGGGCCAGCGGCAAAATCACCTGCCACACCCAACAGAAAGAAGCCTTACAGGATGCCGATTTTGTCGTGGTAGCATTTCAGATTGGCGGTTATGAACCTTGCACGGTGACTGATTTCGAGGTCTGTAAGCGCCACGGTCTGGAACAAACCATTGCCGATACGCTGGGGCCGGGCGGTATTATGCGCGCGCTACGTACCATTCCGCACCTGTGGCAAATTTGCGAGGACATGACGGAAGTTTGCCCCGATGCCACTATGCTCAACTACGTTAACCCAATGGCGATGAATACCTGGGCGATGTATGCCCGTTATCCGCATATCAAACAGGTCGGGCTGTGCCATTCGGTGCAGGGAACGGCGGAAGAGCTGGCGCGTGACCTCAATATCGACCCGGCTACGCTGCGTTACCGTTGCGCAGGTATCAACCATATGGCGTTTTACCTGGAACTGGAGCGCAAAACCGCCGACGGTAGTTACGTGAATCTCTACCCGGAACTGCTGGCGGCTTATGAAGCAGGGCAGGCACCGAAGCCGAATATTCATGGCAATACTCGCTGCCAGAATATTGTGCGCTATGAAATGTTCAAAAAGCTGGGCTACTTCGTCACGGAATCGTCAGAACATTTTGCTGAGTACACACCGTGGTTTATTAAGCCAGGTCGTGAGGATTTGATTGAGCGTTATAAAGTACCGCTGGATGAGTACCCGAAACGCTGCGTCGAGCAGCTGGCGAACTGGCATAAAGAGCTGGAGGAGTATAAGAACGCCTCCCGGATTGATATTAAACCGTCACGGGAATATGCCAGCACAATCATGAACGCTATCTGGACTGGCGAGCCGAGTGTGATTTACGGCAACGTCCGTAACGATGGATTGATTGATAACCTGCCACAAGGATGTTGCGTGGAAGTAGCCTGTCTGGTTGATGCTAATGGCATTCAGCCGACCAAAGTCGGTACGTTACCTTCGCATCTGGCCGCCCTGATGCAAACCAACATCAACGTACAGACGCTGCTGACCGAAGCTATTCTTACGGAAAATCGCGACCGTGTTTACCACGCCGCGATGATGGACCCGCATACTGCCGCCGTGCTGGGCATTGACGAAATATATGCTCTTGTTGACGACCTGATTGCCGCCCACGGCGACTGGCTACCAGGCTGGTTGCACCGTTAAGGGGTTATCGCTTCCGGCGCTCTGGTGGTTAAGCCAAAGCGCCGTAGCTGGCGGCAATGAAAGCGAGCGAGGAATATCACCGTCGTTAATGCGCCAAGCAGCGCGCAGAACATATCGGATTGCGTGTCCCACTGGTCGCCCTGGGTGCCGAGAAAATCATCCGCTCCCTGGCCCATTGCCAGCGCCGCCCACCACTCGATTAATTCATACATCGCGCTTATCGCCAGCGCCACGCAGCAGACCAGAAACGCCACCATCTTATGTCCGCGAACGTACATCCCGCGCACAAGGATCTCTCGTGCCACCAGTGCAGGCACCAGCCCCTGGAAAAAATGCCCCAGTTTGTCATACGGATTACGGCTCAACCCCAGCCATTCCTGCACCTCAAAACCAACGGGGACTTTCGCGTAGGTGTATTGTCCGCCGACCATCAGGATGATGGCGTGAAAGAAAATGAGCGTATAAAGCAGCGGCGTTAACGGATAACGTTTAGCGGTGGCAAGCAGTAGCGGCACGACAATAATCACCGGTGTCACTTCCATCAGCCAGGTGAGTTTGTCATGGGCCGAAATGCCGGTATAAATCAGGATTAACGTTAGCGCCAGTGCGCCGGTGTTAAGAATTAACGGCTTGAGTGTGCGGGTCATGGTGAGTTCGCAAGTCAGGGAAAATACTGACTATTCACCAGCAAGCGTGAAATTACAATCGCAAAAGAGGTGGCCCAGGGGGATCACCTGGCAGCATGCTGCCAGGCGCTGGGCCGAAGAGGTTACTTAGTGCAGTTCGCGCACTGTTTGTTGACGATTTGCTGGAAGAAGTCGTTACCTTTGTCATCGACCAGGATAAACGCCGGGAAATCTTCTACTTCGATTTTCCAGATAGCTTCCATACCCAGCTCCGGATAAGCGACGCATTCCAGATGCTTGATGCTCTGCTGCGCCAGTACCGCCGCCGGACCGCCGATACTACCGAGGTAGAAGCCGCCGTGTTTATGACACGCGTCGGTAACCTGCTGACTGCGGTTACCTTTCGCCAGCATGATCATGCTGCCGCCGTGGGATTGCAGCAGATCCACGTAGGAGTCCATACGACCTGCGGTGGTTGGGCCAAGTGAACCTGATGGATAACCGGCAGGCGTTTTCGCCGGACCCGCGTAGTAGATCGGGTGATCTTTGATGTACTGCGGCAGTTCTTTACCGGCGTCAATCAGCTCTTTCAGCTTGGCGTGTGCAATATCGCGACCCACGATAATGGTGCCGGTGAGCGACAAGCGGGTGGATACCGGGTATTGCGAAAGCTGGGCAAGGATCTCTTTCATCGGGCGGTTAAGGTCGACTTTCACCGCTTCGCCTTCACCGGCCTGACGCAGTTCTTCCGGAATGTACTGGCCTGGATTGTGTTCCAGTTTTTCGATCCAGATACCTTCGCGGTTGATTTTCGCTTTAATGTTACGGTCAGCGGAGCAGGAGACGCCCATGCCTACCGGGCAGGATGCACCGTGACGTGGCAGACGGATAACGCGAATGTCGTGCGCGAAGTATTTACCGCCAAACTGCGCGCCAAGACCGAGTTTCTGGGCCTCTTCCAGCAGTTCCTGTTCCAGCTGGACATCGCGGAACGCCTGACCATGTTCGTTCCCTTCCGTCGGCAGTTCATCGTAATAGTGAGCGCTTGCTAACTTGACGGTTTTCAGGTTGGTTTCCGCAGACGTACCGCCAATCACAAACGCGATATGGTACGGCGGGCAGGCTGCAGTACCGAGGGTACGCATTTTCTCGACGAGGAAGTTTTTCAGTTTGCCGGGCGTCAGCAGGGCTTTGGTTTCCTGGTAGAGATACGTTTTGTTGGCAGAGCCGCCGCCTTTCGCAACGCAAAGGAATTTGTACTCATCGCCATCTACCGCGTACAGGTCGATTTGCGCAGGCAGGTTAGTGCCGGTGTTGACCTCTTTGTACATGTCCAGCGCCGCGTTTTGCGAGTAGCGCAGGTTATCCTCGATATAGGTGTTATAGACGCCTTTCGACAGCGCTTCTTCATCACCGCCACCGGTCCACACGCGCTGACCTTTTTTACCGACGATGATCGCGGTGCCGGTGTCCTGGCAGGTCGGCAGCACGCCTTTGGCGGCGATTTCGGAGTTTCTTAAGAATTGCAGCGCCACGTACTTGTCGTTTTCGCTGGCTTCTGGATCTTGAAGAATAGCCGCGACCTGTTTCTGGTGTGCCGGACGGAGCATGAAAGAAGCGTCGTGAAAGGCTTGCTGCGCCAGCAGGGTCAGGGCTTCTGGTTCCACTTTCAGAATGGTTTCGCCGTCGAAGTCGGCAACGCTAACGTAATCGGAAGTGAGTAGATAGTATTCGGTATTGTCTTTCCCCATCGGGAAAGGTGCCTGGTAGATAAAGGGTTTGTTTGACATAGCTTCCAGCCTGTAACTCTGTATTTGTTATTCGAAAATGGCGTGCCGCGTAGTCACGGGCGGCACGCAAAGTGCATTTATAAGAACCCGTACATCGCGGCGAAGATCCAGCCGAAGACGCACGATACGCTCACACCAATCAACCCCGGCAGAATAAAGCTGTGGTTGATGACGAAGCGACCGATGTGGGTGGTGCCGGAACGGTCAAACTGAATCGCTGCCAGATCGCTCGGATAAGTCGGCAGGATGTAATAACCGTAGCAAGCCGGTGCTGAAGCCACGATGTATGCCGGATCAACGCCGATCGCCAGCGCGACCGGAACAATCGCCGCCAGCGCCGCAGCCTGAGAGTTTACAAACTTGGAAACCAGCAGCAGAACAATGGCATAGGCCCACGGATACTCTTTCACCATTTCACCCAGTACGCCCTGAATTTCAGACATATGCGCACCGAACATGGTTTCTGCCATCCATGCGATACCGTACACCGCCACGATGGCGATCATACCGGAACGGAAGACTTCGTTTTTTGAGATAGACGCGGGATTGGTTTTGGTCAGGATAATAATCAGCGCCCCGGTCAGCAGCATAAACATCTGAATAACCAGTACCATCGACAGCGGTTTGCCACCGAAGGATGGACGCAGGTCCGAATCAGCACCAAGAAGTGCGACTACAGCGATTGCCCCGAGGAAGATCCACATTGCCAGCCAGTTGCTTTTCGGCAGTTTTTTATCGAGCAGCGTCGCGGTATCACCGTAAACATACTCACGGTTTTCCGGTACGGAGATGAATTTCTGGAACTCTTCGTCTTTATCCAGATCTTTACCGCGGAACCAGCTGAAGATACCGATCGCCAGGATACCGATTAACGTCGATGGAATGGTGATTGCCAGCAGGTCGAGGAACTCAAGATGGCGACCATCAAAGGTGACATTACCCAGCATCGCAACCAGAGACACGACTGCAACCGACACCGGACTGGCGATAATCCCCATCTGTGCACCGATAGAACTTGCCGCCATCGGGCGTTCCGGACGGATGTTGTTCTTAATGGCGACGTCGTAGATGATCGGCAGAATGGTGTAAACCACATGACCCGTACCGCAAAGAATGGTCAGCGTACAGGTCACAAACGGCGCGACAATTGAGACATATTTCGGGTTGCGGCGCAGCAGCTTCTCGGCAATTTGCAGCATGACATCAAGACCGCCCGAAGCTTGCAAGGTCGCCGATGCCGCCACCACCGCAATGATAACCAGCATGACATCAACCGGTGGTTTACCTGGCTGAAGGTGGAAGACGAAGACCAGAATGACCAGACCGATACCGCCTAATAAACCCAGCGCGATACCACCCTTTCTGGCACCATAAAACAGACATATCAGTATTATGATAAGTTGGATAGTAAATAACATGTGTGAACCCTCGCGATAATCCTATTTAAATTTTTGCTGAATAGATCACAGTCACGTTCTGTTTTGTATGAACTGTTTTCAGAGCCTGACTAAATATCCGTTTGGTCGTTACCGGCTTGAGCAAATACCTCACAGTGAATATTGGCTGATTAAAGCAGCGGCAAATTTATGCACTGTGATAAGCGGCTTTTTCAGAGAGAAAAACTCTCTGGCGATGGGTTTATAGTTTGTACTGCGCAGATGTTAATGTTTTGTTTGCTTCTATCTTATTGATATTTATTGGTCTATTTTTTGTTCTCAGGGCAGATGTCATTAGGTTTATAGATTAATCTGATCTACCCATTTGTGGGTAAAAATACACATAATGCGGGTGACATAATAGTTAATTAACTTTTGTTAGCGTTTTGAAATTAAAAACACCGTTCATCTGAAGAGATATTAATTTTTAACGATGATGGAGGGATAATTATATTTGATCTGGCACAAGTTTTACTGATGAACAATGTAACTTGTGCCAGGAATATTTTGCATTACAGTAATAATTATTACTTACAGATAACCAGCGATCCGTTATTGGCAATATTGTTTCAGCAGTGAGTAGTGTTCTGCCTGAATACGGTAACGGTAAACCGGACGCCCCGTAACGCCATAATGGATACTGGTGAACAAGATGTGGCAGTTGACCAGCCAGATGAGGTATTTACGGCAGGAAACACGCGAGATGTTAACCTCGTTGGCCAGCTCGTCGGTTGAAAACTCATAGTCCTGATGCGCGTCAATCCACTGGCACAGCGTGCGTAACGTCTGCGGCGTTAAGCCTTTTGGCAAGCGACGAGGATCCTGTTCGTTGGAGCTGCTGCCGTGGATTAGCTGATCAAGCTCGGCCTGGTCATAATACTGATGTTTTTCCAGCGCCATTTTCTTTTGCCGCCAGCCGGTGAGCGCCTCTTCAAAGCGGGAAGCCTGGAAGGGTTTGATCAGGTAATCCACGACACCGTAATGCAGCGAATCTTTAATGGTTGCCGCATCGGCTGCGGAGGAGATGACAATCACATCACTTTTGCAACGCGCGTTATGCAGGACAGGCAGTAAATCGAGCCCGTTCTCTTTTTGCATATAGATATCGAGTAATATCAGGTCGATAGGCGTATCGCTATTGAAGATAATCTCTTTGGCTTTCTCCAGCGTCGAGGCTGTTCCACAGCATTGAAAGCCTGGGATTTGTGCCACGTATCGGCGATTCAGCTCCGCGACCATTGCGTCGTCATCGATAATTAATACATTGATCATCTGTTCGACCTCTCCCCGTCCCAGGGTATCTGGACAAAAAATTGTGTGAAAATCCCGGGTTCCGATTCCACGGCGATGCTGCCGCCGAGATTTTCTACCTGTTGTTTGACAA
The DNA here is from genome assembly GCF_046764225.1 of Escherichia sp. F1. Classification (NCBI taxonomy): domain Bacteria; kingdom Pseudomonadati; phylum Pseudomonadota; class Gammaproteobacteria; order Enterobacterales; family Enterobacteriaceae; genus Escherichia; species Escherichia sp. F1. The sequence continues at coordinate 4,505,805 of NZ_CP177202.1, read as the reverse complement.
GTGCTAAACCGACGCCTCGCTCGCTTCCTTTTGTCGAGACACCTTTGTCAAAAATGTGATCGATTTTATCGGGTGCGATCCCCGGTCCATCATCATTAACTTCACAGTGCAGCCAGCCGTGACGGTAGTGCAATGTTACGCTAATTTCGCCTCCGGGTTCCGGCCCTAATGCTTCCAGCGCGTTTTCTATCAGATTTCCCAATGTGGTAATCAGCGTCGCGACCTGGTCCTCACTGCCGCTGTCTGGCAGTTGGCTTTCACTGTTTAAAATCAGCGTATGGCCTAAATCGGTCGCGCGGTTAATCTTGCTGATTAAAAAACCAGCGATAACCGGAGATTTGATCTTACCCAGCAGAGAGCCAATCTCTTCCTGATAGTTATTGGCTGTTTTGAGAATGTAATCTTCCAACTGCTTATAACTCTTCAGATGCAATAATCCGAGAATCACATGCAATTTATTCATAAATTCGTGGGATCGTTCACGAAGTGCGTCAGCATAGTTGACCAGACCGTCGAGTCGCTGCATCAGTTTACGTACTTCAGTTTTGTCCCTGAAGGTTGAAATGGCACCGATGATAACGCCATTACTGCGCACCGGAACGGTGTTGATCAGTAATAGCCGATCTTTAATCGTAATCTCTTCGTCGCGGCGCGGGGTACCGTCGCGTAACACTTCCGAGACATCTACTACCTGTGACCACGAGTGGCTTAGCGTCGACAGCTTCTCATCGTCCTGCGACTTACGGTAATTCAGCAATTCTTGTGCGGCATCGTTGATCAGCGTGACTTCACCGCGATCGTCCACGGCAACGACGCCTTCTTTGATAGACTGCAACATGGCCTGGCGTTGCTCAAACAGCGTGGAGATTTCGTAGGGTTCCAGGCCGAAAAGGATTTTTTTCAGTACCTTAACCAGAATGCAGGTGCCAATCAGCCCGACCAGCATGCCAAATAATACCGACCAGATGATGCTCCAGCGACTGTCATTGATCTGTTGGGTCACGCGACTTAACTCAAGGCCGATCGCCACCACGCCAATTTGTTTATGATTTTCATCGTAGATGGGGGTAAATACGCGTAAAGCCTGCGCCAGAAAACCGCGATTGATAGCGACATTTTCTTCGCCATTCAACGCTTTAAGGATGTCATCACCTTTAAATGGCTGACCAATACGCTGGGCTTCAGGATGCGAGTAGCGAAGACTTTGCATATCGGTAACAACAATAAACAGCAGATCGTTGCGTTTGCGCACGGCTTCCGCGATGGCCTGGATGCCGCTCTCCTGCGGTTTTTTCTGCAAGCCCTGCCGGATTTCCGGCGAGTCGGCGAGGGTACGCGCCACCGCCAGTGCCTTGTTGGCTAGCCCGTCTCGCGTCATATCACTGATTTGCGAGAAGTAAATCAGATGCACCACCAATAGCACCGAGAACAGTACCGCGCTGACCATTAAGATCACTGTGGTACTCAATTTCATCGGACGTTTGCGTAACATGCGGTAGGGCAATGAATGTCTCATCAGCTTCCTTGTGTGACAAATTTCTTAAGCATTATCTCTGATGAGGCGGGTAATTCAAAGGGAGTAAGAATGATTGGCTATATAGGGGAAGAGATTCTGGCAACGGAAACTGCCAGTGCTGTATGAAGATTCCGGGGCTATGCTTATAGCGATAATCATACTGATGAGAGAGGGAAGGTCATGGATCGGGCGCTACTGGACGGGGGTTATCGCTGTTATACCGGCGAAAAGATCGATGTCTATTTCAATACTGCGATATGTCAGCATTCTGGCAATTGCGTACGTGGCAACGGCAAGTTATTTAATCTCAAACGAAAGCCGTGGATCATGCCGGATGAAGTCGACGTTGCCACTGTGGTTAAAGTGATTGATACGTGCCCGAGCGGCGCGCTGAAATACCGTCATAAATAAGCGAGGGTAAAATGGAAATACGCGAAGGCCACAATAAATTTTACATTAATGACGAACAGGGCAAGCAAATCGCTGAAATTGTCTTTGTGCCGACCGGAGAGAATTTAGCGATTATCGAACATACCGATGTCGATGAAAGCCTGAAAGGGCAGGGGATTGGTAAACAGCTGGTTGCGAAAGTCGTGGAAAAAATGCGTCGGGAAAAACGAAAAATTATCCCACTATGCCCATTTGCGAAACACGAATTTGATAAAACGCGGGAGTATGATGATATTCGAAGTTGATGGGAGAGTACAGAGTCACGATATTTTTCTTGCTCTCCGCGGTGTGATGCAGGAGAGTATCTGAAGGGTAGGGGGATGCACAAAGAATGGTCAGAGAGAGCGTTTTTTTGTCCCAAGTCATCCCCTTTACTGAGCAAAAAAAAAAGAATATCTCCTATATGAAAATCATCGATCGGGGTTAATAAGTTTTGCGTCCCCAGAGCGTTCAATATTGATAGGAGTCATATTATGGAAGGTAAAAACAAGTTCAATACTTATGTTGTTTCTTTTGATTATCCATCATCTTATTCCTCAGTGTTCTTAAGGTTAAGATCATTGATGTATGATATGAATTTCTCCTCTATCGTGGCTGATGAATATGGTATACCACGACAATTGAATGAAAACTCCTTCGCAATAACGACATCATTAGCCGCAAGTGAAATCGAAGATTTAATCAGGCTCAAATGCTTAGACTTACCGGATATTGATTTTGACCTCAGCATTATGACCGTTGATGACTATTTCCGTCAGTTTTACAAGTAGCCAGGAAGGATAAGAAGAACATAAAAAATGGCACTATTCTCTAAAATATTAATTTTTTATGTGATTGGTGTGAACATATCCTTTGTCATTATCTGGTTTATCTCACATGAGAAAACACATATTCGTTTACTTAGTGCATTCCTGGTCGGAATAACCTGGCCAATGAGTCTGCCTGTGGCATTACTTTTTTCTCTCTTTTAGGAGCTGTAGTTGAGTGGACCCGCTGGTTATCGTGAAACGAAGCGTCTCTCCTCAAAACTGGATTTGCGGAACGATGAACGAAGCAGTCGCCTGACTGCTTCGTTCATTAAAGTGAAAATTATTTCTGTGGGCGCATCGCCGGGAAGAGAATAACGTCGCGAATAGTATGACTGTTTGTAAACAGCATAATCATTCGGTCGATACCAATACCCAGACCAGCGGTTGGTGGCAGACCATATTCCAGCGCAGTCACGTAATCTTCGTCATAGAACATGGCTTCGTCGTCACCTGCAGCTTTAGCGTTAACCTGTTCCTGGAAACGTTCAGCCTGGTCTTCTGCGTCGTTTAATTCGCTAAAACCATTACCGATTTCACGACCACCGATGAAGAATTCAAATCGGTCGGTGATTTCCGGGTTAACATCATTACGGCGCGCCAGCGGTGACACTTCTGCCGGATATTCCGTAATAAAGGTTGGCTGAATCAGATGTGCTTCTGCCACTTCATCAAAGATCTCCGTAACAATACGTCCCAGACCCCAGCTTTTCTCTACCGTAATTCCGATAGATTCAGCTAATGCTTTAGCAGCATCAAAATTATCCAGGTCGGCCATATCGGTTTCTGGACGATATTTTTTGATTGCTTCGCGCATGGTGAGTTTTTCAAACGGTTTGCCGAAATCAAACACATGCTCGCCATAAGTGACTTTAGTGGTACCAAGAACCTCTTGTGCCAGGGTGCGGAACAGGGACTCCGTCAGTTCAATCAAATCGTGGTAATCCGCATACGCCATGTAGAGTTCCATCATTGTGAACTCAGGATTATGGCGAACAGAAATACCTTCATTACGGAAGTTACGGTTGATTTCGAATACCCGTTCAAAACCGCCTACAACCAGACGTTTCAGATACAGCTCCGGCGCGATACGCAGGTACATATCTAAATCCAGAGCGTTATGATGGGTAATAAACGGGCGAGCAGATGCCCCACCTGGAATTACCTGCATCATCGGGGTTTCTACTTCCATAAAGCCGCGCGCGACCATGAACTGACGGATAGCGGCCAGAATTTTTGAACGGACAACAAACGTTTGACGGGATTTATCGTTAGCGATGAGGTCCAGATAACGTTGACGATAACGGACTTCCTGATCCTGCAGACCATGGAATTTATCTGGTAAAGGACGTAGTGCTTTAGTCAGCAGGCGCAGCTCAGTACAGTGAATGGAAAGCTCACCGGTTTGCGTCTTAAACAGCGTACCGCGGGCACCGATAATGTCACCCAGATCCCATTTTTTAAACTGATCGTTATAAACACCTTCTGGCAGGCTATCTCTTGCAACGTACAGTTGAATACGGCCACCGACATCCTGCAACGTTACAAAGGAGGCTTTCCCCATGATACGACGGGTCATCATTCGGCCAGCAACCGAGACTTCAATGTTTAAGGATTCCAGTTCCTGGTTATCCTTCGCATCAAACTCTTCGTGCAACTGGTCAGAGGTATGGTCGCGGCGAAAATCATTGGGAAACGCCACACCTTGCTGACGTAGTGCCGCCAGTTTTTCGCGGCGATTTCTCAGTTCATCGTTAAAATCAATAGCCTCATTGGCTCCCCGTGTTTCTCGTTCAGACATTTTGGTTCCTCTAAATCCAGCTTTCAATTTAGCGTAGATAAAGAGACAGATCGGTACACTGTATTATCTGCCTCGACTATTAATAACTCAGTTTATCTTATCGAAACTAACGCTTACCTCAAGTTGATATCACTAATAAATAACCATCAAAATGGTTTAAATGACTTATTAATCTCGATTTACTAGTGTGATAAACTGAAAGTTAATTTATTCATAACTAATTGTTTTTGCGACAGTTAATCGTTGCTCTCCTGTATCATATTCGTCGGCGTGCTAAACAGAAAACGGGCAGCAAAGGCCAATACGACGATGATCGCGACACAAGCCAACGTCCACTCTCCCATCTGAGAAAAGAATCGCTGGTAAGCGGCAATTGCCATACCGCTAATTTGCGACTCTGTCGTCTGCTGTGCCACGACGCCTGCCAGCCAGTTGGCGACTGCGCCTGTTGCCAGCATATAAATACCGGTTAATACGCCAGACATTTTCAGACGCGTGATTTGCGCAATCGCCACCGGGTCAATAAAGAGTTCGGCAAAGCCCATTAGCGCCAGCCCGGATATCATCACGCCCATTGACGCTTGACCGTCAGCCGCTGCATGTCGGGCATCAAATGCCAGCAACATAAAGCCACAAGCCATCAGCAATAAGCCAAAGGCAAACTTCAGCCAGACGCGCAATGTCGAGTTGCCGTGGCTTTCTGGCGACGCCAGCCAGGCCAGAACAACCCCAGCGAGCATCACCGCAATTGCGTTCACTGACTGGAATAGTGCAGTAGGTACTTCAATATTGAATGCCTGACGATTCACAAAGCGATCGATAAACAAGCTGATGGTACTGCCGCCCTGTTGTGCCAGTACCCAGAACAACGTCCCGACAAACATCAACAATACAATTTGCCAAAGAGCACGGCGGTGTTCGGGGAATTTGATCATCATGCGGGCAATGATTTGTGCGGCAATGAGGCAAACGATCGCCAGCAAATATCCCGACCAGTCGTTCTCCAGCAGCAGGGTAAAAAATACTGGGGCTAAACAGAGCATCACCACTAACCAGCTCCATACTGGTAAGGCAAATTTCACGCTAGTGAGCGCTTTCTTATCCATACTACGCGTGGACTGGAAATGACGATGACCGCTTAAGAAAATCAACAAACCGATAAACATGCCGCCACCCGCAAGGGCAAAGCCAACATGCCATCCATACCACTGAGCAGCCAGGCCGCAGGCGATTGGGGCTGCGATAGAACCGATATTGCCCGCAGCATACAGCAGCGAAAAACCGCCATCACGTCGATGATCGTTCTCGTCGTAGAGCTCGCCAAGCAAACAGCTGATGTTTGATTTGAATAAACCGTAGCCACAAATAATGATTGCCAGCGCCAGATACAGGCTAAAGGTTGAATTTGTATCAATGCCCAGCACTACATGGCCAAGGGTCATTAACAGCGCGCCGGCAATCACTGCAGTGCGGTTGCCGAGCAGGCGGTCGGCAAGCCAGCCGCCGAGAATAGGGGTAACGTAAACCAGAGAAGCATATGCGCTGAACAGGCTGATGGCATGGTTATCATCAAAACCAAGCTGATGGGTGAGATAGAGAATGAGTAAGGCACGCATGCCGTAAAAACTGAAGTACTCCCAGATTTGGATCGCCACGATATAGTATATCGCGCGCGGCTGTGAGGGTGTTTTCATGTGTTCTCCTTATGAGCAAAAAAGGGAAGTGGCAAGCCACTTCCCTTGTACGAGCTAATTATTTTTTGCTTTCTTCTTTCAATACCTTAACGGTATAGCGGCCATCAGCCTGACGGTATGCACCGTGAATATCGGTTTCAAAGCCCGGATAGTGAGCGCCGATTTCACACAGCATCTGCAGGAACTCCAGAACCGGACGGCTTTCTTCGGTGATCATTTCACCCGGCATTACCAGAGGAACTCCCGGCGGATACGGAAGGATCATATTGGCGTTAATACGACCTACCATTTCGTCGAGGTAAACTTCTTCGGTCATACCGTGCAGCTCTTTCTGGAATGCAGCATACGGAGTCATTACCATCGTCGGCAGCACTTCAAATGCGCGATACATCAGATCCGGCAGATTGTGGTGAACAATCAGTTTGTGGATATTCTGAGCCAGTTCCTGAATACGCATGTTTTCATAGAATTCAGGATCTTCACGATACAGAGACGGCAGCATGTTTTTCACACGCAGGTTCAGGTCGAACGCACGTTTGAAGTCAGTCAGAGCACGCAGCAGGCTCAGTGCTTTGGTCTTATCGATACCGATGCTGAACAGGAACAGCAGGTTATACGGACCGGTTTTCTCAACAACGATGCCATGTTCGTCGAGGTATTTCGCCACGATGCTGGCCGGAATACCAAAGTCGCTCATGGTGCCGTCTTTTTCCATCCCCGGAGTCAGCAGGGTGACTTTGATCGGGTCAAGATACATGTGCTCGTTATCGATGTTTTTGAAGCCGTGCCAGGTGCTGTCAGAACGCAGCGGCCAGCATTCAGTCGTATCGATATGATCCGGCTGCCATACATCAAAGAACCAGCCATCAGATTCCGTTCTCAGACGTTTGATCTCTTTACGGAATTTGATCGCACGTTCAATGGAACCATTGATCAGACGTTTACCTGCATTGCCTTTCATCATCGCCGCAGCGGTTTCAGTGGACGCCACGATACCGTAGTGCGGAGAGGTGGTGGTGTGCATCATGTAGGCTTCGTTAAAGGTTTCTTCGTTTACGTCACCTTTAACGTGGATCATGGAAGCCTGAGAGAACGCCGCCAGCAGTTTGTGAGTAGACTGGGTTTCGTAAATCACTTTCCCTTCTACACGGCCACCGCTCATACCGCATTTACCTTCGTAAATCGGTGAGAAGTTGGTGTAAGGCACCCATGCGGAGTCAAAGTGGATGGATTTCACATCCAGTGTTTTCTTGATGAAGTCGGTGTTGTACAGCAGACCATCATAGGTAGAGTTGGTAATTACAGCATGTACCGGCCAGGTTGCGTTTGGTGTTTCTTTCACGCGCTTAGCAATGGTAGCGTGCTGGAATTCACTCTGTGGGATACCACCAAGAATACCGTAAGCGTTACGGGTCGGGCGGAAATAGATTGGCGTAACATCGCTCATCATCATCAGGTGGGTCAGCGATTTGTGGCAGTTACGGTCAATCAGAATGGTGCTGCCTGCCGGAGCAGAGTACATACCAACAATTTTGTTCGCAGTGGAAGTACCGTTGGTCACCATGTAGCTGCGGTCTGCGTTAAAGACGCGAGCGATATACTGTTCTGCTTCTTTGTGTGGACCACTGTGATCCAGCAGAGAACCCAGTTCAGATACTGAAATGGAAATATCAGATTTCATGGTGTTCGGACCAAAGAAATCATAGAACAGGCTACCTACCGGGCTTTTCTGGAATGCAGTACCGCCCATGTGACCAGGAGTACAGAAAGTATATTTACCTTCACGAACATATTTAAACAGTGCTTTGGTCAGCGGAGGCAGAATAGTGTTGATATATTCGTCAGTGGTCTGCTTGATCTTGTTAGCAATATCATCAGCAGCACCCAGCGCATATTCAAAGAAGCTAATCTGTAAACGCAGGTCATTCAGGCTTACATCGAGAGTGGAATACGTATTAGCGAACGCGTACAACGGCAGGTTCTCGTTCATTTTGCTAATTTCTTCGCACAGCTCGAGATTATATTTATCCCAGTCAAAAATAACGCCGCACAGACGCGCATTGTTTTCGATCAGTTTTAATAAGTCGTCACGGTCGTTCGGGTAAACAATCTGGAAGTTCAGACGTTCAAGCGCGCGATGAAGTTCACGGATGGGTTCTTCTTTAAAATAAACCCCCATGTGATTCAATATTGCAATAACGTTCATAGTCATATCTCCAGGTAAAAAAGGCCCCTCCCAACACATGGGACAAAATGAAAGGAGGAGCCTCGGAAAATACTTTTAATTAATGTGCGTTAGACGCTGTGTGGTTATCCATTGAGTGGCTCTGGCGCTCGTGCATTTTGCGAGCGTAGAACATCAGGATAATCAGGCTGACGATGAAGGTACCTGCCAGCTCGAAGGAGCTTGCGCCCATCAGCGCGATGAAGCAGAACACGCAACCCAGTACAGAGCAGATCAGGCTGACAAAGTTGCGGATGTTAACGCCTTCAAAACGAATCAGGTCAACGCAAGAGTAGAAGTACGGCAGCATAGTCAGCAGTACTGCGATACCGGTCAGTTCACCGAACAGGTCAGATGCTTTACCACCGGCAGAGTTCATCAGAGTGATGAGGATCATCAGGGCAGTCATTTTCACTGCAGCCAGCAGCAGACCTTTTTTCGGAATACCGTTGCTGTCGACTTCACCATAAACTTTCGGGAAGTTACCGTCGTTAGCGGCACGTACACCTGCCTGGCCTACCAACATCATCCAGGAGCCCAGAGAAGTCAGGCACGCAAAGGCGGTGAATGCAGAAACCAGCGGCGCAGCCCAGTTACCGAGGATAGTTGAAGCACTGATTGCAAACGGAGCACCGGAAGCCGCCATTACAGAAGACGGATACATACCGGAAAGCACCTGAGTCGCAGCGATATAAACAATACCTGCTAAACCAGTACCCAGCATGGTTGCCAGCGGAACGGTACGTTTCGGGTTTTTAACCATACCAGTACTTACAGCTGCGGATTCAACACCCACGAAGGCCCACAGGCAGAGCAGAATACTTTTAATGATCGCATGACCATCAGTGGTATCCGCAGTATTCCAGTTAGCTGCATAAGTTGCCGCATCAAACCAATGCCAGCCAACAATAGCAGTCATCACCACAGGAATAAGAACCAGCACCAGACCAATAGTGGTTAAACGGCTTACCCAGGTACCGCCGAGCATATTTACAAAGGTAAATACCCAGACGATAGCAATACAGGCGATACCCGCCGGAACAGGATCATTTAATACTGGGAAGAAGGTGGAAAGATAAGATACAGCGGTAATACCAATCGCCAGGTTACCAATCCAGTTAGCATGGTAATAAAGAACACCTGTCTGAAAACCAAATGCAGGAGAAATTTCTCCGGCATAAGCAATTGGGCCACCTTGTTGCGGGTTTTTTGTTGCCAGTCGGGCATATACATACGCCAGCGACATTGCACCAATAATAGAGATAATCCAACCCCAGATAGCAATACCACCGATACTTGCTAGGTTCGCAGGTAATAATGCAATACCGCTCCCCATCATATTACCGGCAACAACACCGGTACAGGCAAATAGCCCGATCTTCTTGGCAGAACTCATGCTCTTCTCCTAATTTCATTTTTGAATTTGGAGTCCGGGTCATGATGTATAACTATTTCCTGACCAGACCAAACTGGCGCTAAGAATACTCACGAAAAAAGGATTAATCCTAAAGATTAGGTGAAATAACACAAAAGTTTCTGTAAGTGAGAACTTGAGGTTTTTTATTAACACATCAGGATCGCAAGTTGATATCATGAAAAGATAAACATTCAATGTTTACAATGGATTGCGGGACATTTTCTGGTTAAATTTATGTAATAAAAATTATGCGGCAAATAAATTGCCGCAACATATTATACCAACAGGAACATACAAAAACTCAACAACAAATATTGCCGAGCATAAATCAACCCGGGAGTTACTTATTCTGAAGCGAGAAATTTGTCGAGATAAGGTACAACATAAGGAACAGAAGTCTGGAATATACCATTTTCAATCCAGTAAAGGGTGTTTGCCCCTGGGCGTAAATTAAAGGCGGTGAGATATGCATCAGCCGCTTCCCGGTTCATCCCCTTCATTTCATAAACCTTGCCAAGCAACACATAATTTAGCCAAGACATTTCAAGATCAATGCCAGTATTTATCGCCTGGTAAGACTCATCTGTTTTACCTTTTACCAGAGCACTGACCGCTTTTATTTGATATATAATGGACAGGTTGTTCAATTCCGGCAGTGTAACAATGTTATCTATTTCTGTGTTCAGTGCTGCTAATTGTTTTTCGTCTAAAGGATGTTGAGAATGGCGCACGATATCAACTAATACTTTTTCTGCTCTCGCGTAGGTAAATTCTGGGGATGATTGAACAATCTCACCTAATAATTCACTGGCACGATCCAATGATTTATCATCACCATGCAGTAAATAATCATGTGCCTGATAAAAATTAGTTAATAACGCACCACGATGCGGCAAAATTTGCTGGAGCATCTCCTGCATTCGTTGTGGCCATGGTTGGTTTAACGCTTTTGATAAACTCTGGAGTAAATCATTTTGAATCGCCAGCTGATTACCGTTAGTGATGACATAACGTTTATCCAGCATGGTTGAACCATCTGCATTGTCTACCAATTTTACCGACATAAAGCATTGTTGAGCACGGTATTGGCGCTGATTAACAAACGCAATAGATAATGTTTTACCGGAACTGCTCGGTTCATCAATGTTGTAGTTGATTTTGTCATGCACCATAAAGGTGGAGAAGGTGTTAAGTGATGTCGCCACCAAATCACCCACGCCTATCGCGTAAGAGAGCTGATACGGAGAACTCCAGCTGTTACAACTCTTATTAACCATATTAATGTCAATATCGCGTGGATTGAGCAAAATACGCGATTTGCTCATCGGAAGACGTGTATCAAGACTTGAAAACGCTACCAGTGCTACACAGATACCTAACGACAACAGGAAAAAAAACCATACCCAAAAGGTAGTGAATCGTTTGCTTTTAACAGGGGATTGTTCAGGTGGTGTTGCGGTGTTTTGAATGTTAAGACTGTGGGAGGGAGAATCTGTGTCAGGAACCGCCTCTGGTATAGGGGGAGGCGAAGATAGCATTATTTCCTCTCCCTCTTCTTCGCTGTACCAGATAACCGGCACCATTAATTTATAGCCGCGCTTTGGTACAGTAGCGATATAGACAGGACTATCTTCATCATTATCTTTTAATGACTTACGTAGTTCTGAGATACTCTGCGTCACAACGTGATTGGTGACAATACTTCTCTTCCAGACATTATCGATAAGTTCATCCCTGCTAAGTACTTCGCCACTGTGTTGAGCAAAGAAAACCAGAAGATCGATTAATCTCGGCTCAAGGGTAAGTTGACGCCCATTGCGGCTAATTTGGTTTATGGACGGAGTAACAAGCCATTCGCCAACGCGAACTACAGGTTGTTGCATAATAGAAACTCATTCGAAAAGGGAATGATGCAATGATAATTGCCACAACCTATTTTTACCATCTATAGATGGGTTTATTTACATATTATTGGTGAATGCAAGACGTTATTTTTACCAGCCATAAACTTCTTGATCACATAGTATTACGAAAGGATTTTACTGAGAACCAGAAGTAATATTCCTTACCATCAAAATTCATCATCTTTGCCAAAGAAAAATGTTCAGAAAATAATCCATGGAAAATTGCCCGGAGCGCTTACTATTTTAATGGATTGTTAGTCTTTGCATGAGCAAGTGGACCGATACATTTCTCTTTGTTCTCATTCAGAAAATCTCATCAGTTGGCGTTCTGCCCGATGTTGTGCTTTATGGATGCGTTACGCTCCTGATGACGTCATTTGACGTTCAACAGCATCACGGGGCCGCACGACATTTCACGTCAGTCAGTGCTATAGCTCAGGAACAAATTTTCCCGAATTGGGATATACCCGCAAAATGCTGGTGTTGTGGGGAGAATCTGGTTGAGTTCGGTAGAAATGATTTTTAGGCAGAACGCTTAAATTGTGGCGTCCTGAAACGAAAAACGGACCTCCGTGGAGGTCCGTTTATATGAATTTGGTGCCCGGACTCGGAATGAAACTGGTTATATAACCAATTGTTTTGTATCGACTGTTTTGTCTTTGTTCTTTTTGGGGCCACCAATGAGGCCCCCATGTGCAATTCGAATTCTTTTGACGCTATAATCCCTCTTTTTTGTGCTTTGTTGTAATCATTTTGTCTGGTTCGATATGCTGAATCGCGGAATCGAAGTAACAACAAAATACAGAGATTTATAAAATACCTGGCTACCTGTGTTAGGGAGCGTTAACGCACAGATTTTGTTTATAGCTGCCAGAAATGATCTGATGGTTTGTCGTTTGGCTCTGCAAGTACCCTGTTGATATCCCGGGAACCATGAACGATACGTTCGATACGAACTTTAGTATCCAGTACCCTGAACAGCAGAAGGTAACGACCATACGAACAACCTCTGATCCCAGCCCCTAACTCGGGTCTTTCTCTGTAGAGTACTGGCGATTCGGCTATCAACAGACATTGTTGGTAAAGCTCTTCGGTAAAACTGATTGCACGGACAGGATTATCCTGAGCGATCCAGTCACCTATAGCTTCAAGATCGTGTTCTGCTAATGGTGAAACAGTCAGTTTCATATTGGCTGTTCACCTTCTGCCATCTTTTTGTATTTGTGCGTCAGTCGCCCGAATACCTCTTCAGCACTTTTACTTTCACCGCTGTTGATGCCTGCGGTAACGGCGCTCTGGAGTGATTCAAGCTTTATCTGCTGTTCCCGTTCTTCCAGAGCACGAAGTCCGGCACGAATGACTTCACTTGTATTGTTATACCGACCACTTTCTATTTGTTCGCGGATAAACGTTTCAAAGTAAGGACTGAGGGATACACTGGTAGGCATGGTGATTTTCTCGCCGATTGATTACTATCAATTAATAATAGTTAATATTCGCGAATTGTAAAATACCTCTTTTATGCCTTGCTGCTTTTGTTCACTGTGCTTGCCAGGGCTTCCGGGTAGTGTATATCATTAAGCCTGTCAACCAGCTCTGGTTTCCTGAACGTGATGTGCGCGGAGCCCTTCTTAAAGTATCTGATGCTGAACATCTCATCTTCATAGTCCTCTTTACCCTGAACAGACTGGATGTGATCATCCAGATGAATGGTGATGTTTTCCCGGTTGTCGGGGATCGGTTTGCCGCTGAACAGGTGTAGCATTCTTTCCAGATCGGCAAGTCGATCTGCCTGTGGGCCGTTGTTCAGATGAAACCCCCACCGGTCCCACCTCACCAGGTTGTTGACGATAATTTTACTGCCAAATTTGCAGGGGCAATTGGTTTTGTAATTCCAGCTCAATCCCCTGAAGACGTTGATCACCCCTCGCTCAAACACCTCATCCTTATTCTGGTGCAGTTGTTCAAATGTGCTCAGAATGTTCGCTTCGCAGATTTCCGGAAAATTATCGTACTCCAGTGACCGGTACCATGTATCACGGGCTTGTGCATCCATTAATGACAGCATCCCTGAACGTTGCATCAGGTCACGCCAGAGTTCGCGATCGAGATTCCGGGTGATGGCTTTCATTGCGGTTTCCGGTTTCTCCATCAGCCAGCAACCGCAGCGAAAATCCTGTTTCATGGCCCAGTCCCGGGCGGTTTTACCTCCAATACTTTCTGTCATTGCTGATATTTCAGCCAGTTGTCGGATAAGTGTGTCGATTTGCAGCAGTATAGTCTTTCGCACAGCCAGAATGTGGTGGATACTGGTTGAACAGATAACGTCCGTATGCCCGGTGACCACTTCCGGACGGGAGATTGTGATGTCTGACATTATCGGTTTCCCTTTTGGTTTATAAACGAAAACGCCAGCCCTGTTCAGGCTGACGTCAGTGGAATGAAGTCTGGTGAGTAAGACTCACCGGTTCTGTTGCAGAAACTGCAGTTGGCGCAGGGTACGGATACCCTCCCTGGCCTGTTCGATACAGGGCAACAGTGCTGCCGAATCTGTTTTATCCTCATCGTTGTCGAAGATAATTCCCGATTCGCAGTCGATATTGTCCTGTAGCCACGTAATCAGAATATCCAGCGCTGTTTCCGTGGTTAATGATTTCATGTTGTTCCTGGTTACCAGTTGAAAGTGGGTAAACCCGGCAGGCATTCAGCGCTGGCATCCAGATGAATGAGACTGACGCCATAACGCCGGATGAGAGTGATAACCAGACGACGGAACGTTTTTGACAGACCCAGGCGTTTAAGCCGCAGAACCGGGTACGACCACGCATCGGTACGCAACAGATAACCGTTACCGGTAAAGTGAATCCATTCTGATTCACCGAAGTCACTGGTCTGGTGTGACAGCGAGTACAGCCAGGCGTTGTCCGTTTCCGTGATATGTGCGGTACTGCAGCGTATGCCGGTAAGGGCAGCAAATGGTGCCGTGCACTCTGCTGAGATCCGGTCAGATTCATCAACAACACGAAGGGAGTAGCCGTTATCGCAGACCATGTTAATCAGTTCAGCGAGATTAACACCATCAATGTCAACGACAATGCGCCCCATATTCAGTGCCTGTACGTTAACGCTGTCTGCCTCCAGCGTCAGGGCCAGTTTCATCATTTCGCCTCCGGATGCTTACCCAGGGTAATGTTATTTACCGTTCTGTAATTGTCGCGGGCCATCAGGCCGGTTGCCCGGCGGGCCCGGAGGATATCAATACTGTTTATTAACTGAGAGCGGGTACAGGTGCTGAACCCCGGCTGGTCGGTTCGTACCAGTGCGTATTTTTCCACGAGAAAGTTCACCGCATCGCACAGTGAAATGCCTGCCTCAATATGCTGCTCAATCACACGTTCATCGGCAAACGGTGTGTCATTCAGTGTGAGGCCGTAGTGCTGGTCCAGCAGTCGGGACAGCAGTATCTGCCAGATGGTGACGGGAGACGGGCAGCGCGATGCCTCCCGTACATGCGTGTCGGGTAATGTTTTCATACTGAAGATTTTCCTGATATGCAGAGATGAAAAATGGAAAAGTGGCGTGGTGAAAACACCAGGCCGGAGCAGAAGGTTATTCTGGAGAGTTACTTTTTCGTTTCGGGCGTCGGATAAACAGCCATATAAACGTAGCCACAACTGCCGAGGGTGTCGGCTTCGCAGGTCAGCCCTTTTGCATACAGTGTCACGGTATGCTGATGGCGGGGATTCAGTTCACCGCTGGTGAGCATGAGCTCCAGTTGTTTCATCAGCAGCGGAAAGGCCTGGTCCAGATGGTACGCATCCGCATCTCTGAACCGGCCTCTGATACCGGCGCGGTCGGCAAGGTAATGCAGGCGGTTACCCTCCTGCACCAGACGGGCGCCGAAACAGGGCGTCACGGTGCAGGGCAGTCCCCACCAGAGGCGGTCGTGATTGTCGTCGGGAAGTATTGTCCCGGGGAGTGTGTCTGACACGATAAAATCCTCACAGAAAATCGGTTAAGAATGGTCCGGTGGTGGCGATAATTCTGCTCATCTGAATGCCCTTCCAGACTCAGTTCAGGGTGACGCTCATCAGCCGGACATACGGGCCAAAACTGTCCTTACGGCGTTCAGCAAACACAGCCAGCACACCGGGAATATCCTGCACTTCACGACCGGTATACGCTTCAGCGCTGCCGTGCCAGCGGTACTTACCGGTACAGAACGGAAAAAGACGGGATGCAGGATGCTGTTGGTGAATACGCATGGCTTCACCACGGGTGATAATTTTCATGATGGGATACCTCTGAAGACAGAAGATAAAAGTGAAAACAAGTGTGATGTAGTTGTGACGGTGACGGGTTAAAGCAGACCGTGTTCGGCAAAGGAGAAAACCTGGTTGCCACCGACTATCAGATGGTCCGGCACCCGGATATCCACCAGGCCCAGTGCCTGTACCAGACGTTCTGTGATAAGGCGGTCTGCCTTACTGGGTGTGACTTCACCGGACGGGTGATTGTGCGCCAGCACCACGGCAGCGGCATTGTGATACAGGGCGCGTTTAATCACTTCCCGGGGATGGACTTCCGTGCGGTTGATGGTGCCGGTGAAGAGGGTTTCACCGGCAATCAGCTGATTCTGGTTGTTCAGATACAGCACCCGGAACTCTTCACGCTCCAGTCCCGCCATGTTCAGAATCAGCCATTCCCGTGCCGCACGGGTGGAGGTGAAGGCCACGCCGGGTTCATGAAGATGGCGGTCCAGAGTTTTCAGGGCCCGCTGAATGAGGCTGCGCTCGCCGGGCGTCATCTCTCCGGGCAGAAAGGAAAGCTGCTGCATTGTCCCTGCCTCCATTCAGTCGATGATGCGCATAATGGCGCTGCATTCCGGATGCTGCAGGGCATAATCCCGCAGCCGGTAATAATGAACAATTCTCTGTACGACAGGCGTGATGGCTGTACGCCATCAGACAGGCGGCAATGCCGGCGGCTTCCGGGCTCATTTCAGCGCGGTTACCGTTCATGACGTTAAACAGCACCCATGTTTCGTCATCATCGTCATCCGGTTCGGGTGCCATAAATGCGCCACCGTTGTTCAGGGTGTACAGATTCCAGATCCCCCCACTGTAGTCTTCACACAGACGGTCCATCCAGCCGAAGACGCGGGGCTCCAGGGTCACCCACTGTGGAATGAGGCCAAAGTGCTGCGGCCAGAAGCTGATGCGCTGTTCATCAGGGACGGGAGTGGCAACCAGTTGAGACTGGTTATTCCCTGATGCAGTAGTTACGGAAACAGAAGGTGTGGTGGAATTATGCGAAGAGGTTGTCATGATATTATTCCTTATAAAAAGCAAATGAATGAAGAAGGCTCGGGGGCAGGGACAGACGTGATTCAGGTAAACGGCATCAGCGCAGGTTCTCCAGCAGCGTTTCCGCCATCACCCACAATGCGCGATTGAGCTTAATGTCGGTGTCGATGTTGTGAATGGCCCGGGTATGGATACGTTTTCCTTTTGCACTGCGGCCGGAAATCCCGCCTTTCAGCATATTCTCCTGGATGGTCTGATAAGCACTCCACAGGTCCTTACCGTAATCCTCCCGGCGTCGTGGTGTCAGAATGTCGGTAGTGGTGACGGGCTGATGTTCGTCACCATAACGGTAAGTCAGTGCCGCCTGAGCCAGTGCCTGACGTGCCGGTGGCGGTAAGAGCAGCGACTGCATGGCATCACGCTTTTCCTCAATCCGGTCAAAAACGCCCACCACTTCGTAAGCACCTTCAATCACCCTGTCCACCACGTTTCCCCGGTGTGGCACCCGGACTTCTCCCAGCGACTGACCGCAGACCAGGCCATTGGTGCAGATGGCACGAAAATATCCGGGTAACATCTGGTAGCTGGATGAACCGTCATGGGAGTTGAGCAGAATAATTTCAGGCACATGCTGGCCGGTTATCTGTCCGCTCCGCCGCAGACGCAGCATGTGTTTGGTATATTCCCGACGGCTCTGGTCGCGCACACGGGTCTGGCAGGCGAAGAACGGCTGAAAGCCTTCCCGCTGCAGATTTTCCAGGACGGTGATGGTGGGAATGTACGCATACCGTTCACTGCGGGAGGTGTGCCGGTCTTCTCCAAAAATACTCGGGACGTGGTACATCAGTTCTTCGCGTGTCAGTGGGCGCTCCCGACGGATCTGATTTACATGACCAAAACGACTGGCTAATTGCATACTTTGCTCCTTATGAATGAGTTAGCGGTATAAATGAAAAGGCCGCGTCTCCCGGAGAAGACGCGGCCTGATGGATGAAATGAAGACGTTTATTGCCTGAGAATTCCCTCACTGGCGAGATACGGATTTAGCTGTTTTCCGGCATCAGGTTCAAAATTCCAGTATCGCCAGCGCAACTGACCTTCAGCATTACGGATAACCAGCCGGAAATGCGTTCCCTGGTCATCTTCAATAAGCACATTGCGGTAAGCTGTTGTGACGGCAACCGCCTGTTCGCGTGAGAAAGGGCCTTCGGGCAATAAAACAGGGTGACAGTCCGACATACCGGCTATTTTCCGATAAATTCAACGTTGGCTCCGGTGGCATTACCGTCAGCACCAACCGTGACGGTCACTTTGTTGTACGCACGGTCTTCAGGATTGAACACTTCAAACTCAACCTTATTGCCTTTTACTTCGTAAGAGCCAAAATCAGCGGTTTCTGTTGTTTCCTCGTCGTATTTCCGGGCGTATGCCTGTCGGGCAGCCTGCAGTATGGAGTCTTTATTAATAGTGGTCGTCTGTTTCGGGGAAAAACCGGCAAGTGACGTGACAAATTTCGGGCAGGCCTTCAGCATATCACCGCGGGTGAATTCCATTCGTACACCAAATGCCTGTAAAACGGACACATCACGCTCTGCTATGGAGTGAACGGCTTTTTTGACCATTTCCGGCGCCTGTCCGACTTCCACCTCAACAGCCCTGAATCCCGTCTGCTGATTACACATTTGTGATGTGGGGATCAGGTTACCGTTAATACTGATACGGCTGCCCAGGAGCGTCTGTACGCCATTCGGGCATCCCTGCATCAGGCCGGTAATACCAATCGTGCCATTTTTCAGCATTACCAGCGCCTGACCATCTTCCGTCATGGTCTGGCACCAGCCATTTTTGACAGCCCAGTTACCGGCGGAGGCGGAGAAGGATGCCACAGTGAACAGCAGGGGAAAAAGCATTCTGGTATTCATGACTGACCTCTGAAATTAAAGAGCGTGTTATTGATAATGACAGACGGTATACGGCAGTGGTTACCGTAATCCGTTGTCGTGTAAAGGTATACGGTTGCCACGGGGGACTCCGGGGCGCTCAGAACAGGTGATCCCACAGTGTTTCCAGCAGGCGGATAATGCGGTCCCGGGCTTTACGCAGAAGCTGTAACATCCAGACCGGAAAAGTGAACCGGGCAACGGCGTCGTCAAAACTTTTCCCGATGGCATCACCAAAAGTCTGTTGTGCGTGTTTCTGGGCCTGTTCAGAGCGGTTTTCCCCCCTGATATGTGAATAAACTGCGCTGGTTGCCTGTGGTGGCAGTGCGTGGATCATCAGTGACACCAGCGCTGGAAGGTTCCAGCCTGCAGGTGCGGCAACGGAGAGTACCGGAAATGATGAAGGGAACAGGGTTGCCACCCGGGCTGTGACTGTTGCCAGTGAGAGTTCCTGCTGACGGGACGGGCATTTTTCTGTGTCGTTCCATTCTTCAGCAGGAAATACGCGATCGGCATGGCTGAGAACAAACAGAAAACGCGAGGGATCTGCGCCTTCATTCAGTAAAAACTGATGCATGGCAATATCGGCAGCATACGCACGTTCATCAGCCCGCAGGATCCAGATAATCAGATCCAGTTCCGGCAGTAACTGACGATAAAGTGTCCGGTATTCCTGATCATGCTGCGGCGTCTCACCAATGCCGGGCAGATCGACCAGCGTCATTCTGCGTTCACCGAACTGAAGGGTAAGACGATGAGCCTGACGGGTGCAGCCGTTCAGGGGATGTGTGGCGCAGATACGGGACTGAAAAATGGCATTACACAGACTGCTTTTGCCGGTGCCGGATTTACCCATAATGCCAATCACGGGCTCGTAATGAATAACGCTGCGAAGATGTTCAAGGATTTTCTGGCGAATTTCTTCAGGAAGAAACGTCAGATATGATTTTACGTGTGCGGAGAGGGAAGAATGGCTGAATGACATACCGGTATCCTGTTGATTTCACTGAACCGGATCACACTAATCCGGTTTATCATTCAGGTAATATGGGCGCATAATTATTTCCATTTTTAATGGAATATATTCGGAGGTAATAAATGACAGGATTATCTGAGCAGGCAAAAGAACTTCACATGATGATGGGGCGGAGAAAACCGCCGAAGATACAGGCTGTTCTTAACACCCGATACTGGAAAAATACAGAAAAAACGATAAAAAGAACTGTAGGTATGAATATTCATACGCTCAGTCAGTGGTACGGAGAACAATATGAGAAGATGTTTATTTCAAAAGTGGCAGAAGTCTATATGCTTCATCATACGGCAGCAATATTGAGGCGTAAAGGAGTTTATGTGGATGTTTTTAAGGTTCCCTCAAAAATAATGTTCCCGCCTGAAGCGAGGGCCAATTGTACAGGTTGTCCTTCTTCTCAGAAAATCCCTCTTTTTTTTGCTGATTCTGAGCCTGACACTATAACTTTTCCTGAAATTATAAGAAGAGATTTTTCATATACTCTTGTTCCATCCTATATAAGAAAGAAAGTTTCATCTCTGATGGGTGATTCAGTACATCGTTATGTGTTTTCATTTCCCGGTAGTTTATATTCTTATCTTCTTGAGAAGCATCCATTGTCAGAAGTTAAAAAACTTATAGAGGATTTACCCTCAACGGAAGATGAAAACTTCAGGAGGAATGAAACAGGCAGCGAGCATCTGAAGAAGATTCTCGGTGTAAAAACAAGAGTATCTGAACTTTTTATAAGTCAGTTTTCTTTGCCGTTTAGATTTCTCCACACTAAAGAATATGTAAGAGACGTTATATTTAAGCCTGTAGAAAATGATATGTCGTTAAGTGAAGAACTGGCCCATGTGTTGTTTTTTACATTATTGCATTCGGATATAATGTCCAGGTTTAGTTTAAGAGAATTATTTTTCAGGATAGAAAATGGGCACGATAATAATAAGAAAAAGGATCTTATACGCGAATATGTAAGCGATGTAACAAAAGAATATTCGTTATGTATACCTGGCGTAGTCAGTCGGCACGATAAAAAATAGTCAGAATCATCCCGCGCATATGGAGCATGGTCGGGATGAAATAGTGAACGTAGCAGTTATTGTATCGCCCTGTATGCTCTGGTAATGAGTTCCTTTATAATTTCTGACTTACTTTTGTTTTCTTTCTGCGTGATAAAAAGAAGTTGCTGATACTGAAAATCCTTAAGACGAATATTTACCTGTTTATCCGTTCCTGAACTGACTGACATCTGTTGGTTATTCCGGGAGCGAATTCGCGCACGCGCCCGGCTCTTTCTTTTATAAAACGCTGCATTCATCTTTCTGAGTAATATGTTCTTTATCTCAATATCGTCGACAGGGTTATTATCAATAAGACAGGTATCAAAAAAAACATTAATGAGAAGCTTTCGTTCAGCATTATTCTGAGGCTGAATGTGTTGCAGGCCGCTCAGAGAAAATAATCGTTTTTTCTTAATATAATTCCATGACCATTCTGTGTCATCAGTTCCCTCCCGAAAGTGTCGTGGAACGTGGATATTATCAAAGGTGAATGCCCATTCATTTTCCATACGATAACAGAACTGAGCAATCTGATTTATATTAAAACGGGAGCGCATGAAGGATATCCAGTCACGTAATACCTTTTTCCTTTTTTCATGGGTGTCAGGGTATGAGGGAAAATGGTATTCACGATAGGGTATTGATTCGGGCGCAGAACCGCGCTGAAAAATCCCCATCTTCTTATAACTGGCTTTACTGATATAAAGCCATACCCAGAACACGACTCTTTTATTATTCAACCACCCGGCGCCACCCCGTTTGGCTGTGGTTGTTGTACCAGGGAAAATGACAAGAAATATTTCTGGTTTTATTAAATCGGAAATGCCATCTGTGCTCATGTTTGTACCCCCATTAAATTATTAAATACTGACATTTTCATGATATGTCAGTCAATTGGTTTTGTGACATGCCCATGTCGTCTCAGAAGAACAAAGACGAGTCTTGTATTACGGAAGATTAAATACATGCCCTAAGGTTGTAACATATAAGGCCATGGAAGTGGTCTTGATGGTGTGTTATTGTTACATACAATTAACATAATGGGTTATGTTCTGCCCTTCCTGTATGTCCGGAGGATGTTGCTGTTCTGTGTGTGTCAGCGAGTGGGAAGACTGGCAGGAAGACGGTATTGAGCAGGATAAAAGTATGCGATGTCTGAGCAAAGAAAAGTGTGTACGATGGGCGTCATTATCAGGATGTCGGGTAACCACGGAAGGTTATTCAAAAAGGAAATGATGGATTACAGATGCGCAATATCGGCGCGGTTTTTTGGCGCGATTTTGTTGATTTTTATATATCAGCACCATCTGTGACGTTGTCACATGGTGATAATTTCCTGATGTGTGTCCTTTATAACTGACAATATTTCAATGAAGTATGAGAATAAACGGTAATATGCAGGTGTCAGAAGAAATGTTTACGATGGTCATCTCTTATCGTTATTGACGGAAATCTGCCTGATGTTCATCTCTTTTATCCGACGGTCAGATTTACAGGGAGGGGGTTCGCCTGAAAGATATCAGGTAATGCAGCTACCATGATAAGAACAGGTATCCCTTCCTTTCGGGAAAAATAAATGTCCCGGTCTTCTGCATGTGAATGTTTGTCAGACAGAAATGTCGTCTGAATCAGTTTTTTATCGCTGCCTGTTCGTTCGGTAAAGAACAGGATTATCGCTTGTCCGACTCACCTGAATGAATATGCCAGAATGATGTTATACAGCCGTTGTGTTGTAGAAAATTTTCAGGTAAAAAACATCCCGACAGGGAAAATAATTCCAGAGTAAATCTGCTCCGTTTTCAGAACAAAAATCCCCATGCTGGCCGTGAAAAACTGAAACCAACATTCAGTCTGCATGGATGTTTGGAAGAGTTGAGAATGTCGGTATGATATTATATACACGTATTTTTACTAAGCATTTCAGTAAGTGTTATACACGTATTTTTTATTAAGTGTTTTACCAGGTATACACGTATTTTCATAAACACTTCTACAAGTGTTTTCATTAAGTATTGCTATACACATTGCTTTGTCTGATACACATCCAGTTTAGTAAATTTGTTAGTCCTGTTTTTACGATAGCTAAAATCAGTTAACGTCACTACAAAACTCTCTGTCCTGTTTAAGCAGTCAATGTGCTATTCGATTTTACTGATATTACATTTAACCTTTTCTTAGTTTTTGTGTTTTTAGTCGTTAACCTGAGACAAGTGTCTTTATGTAAAAACGCAAATCCGGCTGATATAACCTGGCGTGATTTACTGTGTGCTTACGAAGATTTTGTTAAATGGTTTTATGGATGATTTTGTAACGATGAGATTGATGAGATGATTAACTGGCCCTGGTGTTTTTTCTCAGCGCAAGACTCTTTTCAGGAAAAGCGTGATGATTAGTTCTGGTGTTTTGATTCAGATGAGGTTTACGTTATCAATAGTTAATCGTTTTTATGCTGTGTAGTGAAACATAACATTTTCAGGATAAGAAAATCGATTCTGATATTGGTGGTTTTTGTTCTTGGGGGGAGCTGTAAACAGGTTTTAAGCGCGCTGTTCGGCTCTGTGATTGAGTTTTGTGGTTAAGCTGTAGGTTTTGGTATTGTTGTTGATTCACAGCAGCAGAAAGCGTTCTGATTGCGTTTCTGATGTTTTATTTGAAGCGTTTCCCTTCAGGCTTTGTAGTTTTTAAAAACCATTTATGCCGTTGTTGTGTGTTTTACCCTGCGTGTAGGTTTATCTTTTCTTCGTGGGGGATTCATTCTGTTTTAATCAGGAGCCATTGGTGTTGCTCAATGGTGAGATACCGTAAAGTTTTACCGCGGTGATTAATGATGTGAAGTCAATCCAAATCAACGGAGATCTCTCATCATGAATCAACCAATACACAATGCTTACTGGTTATCCCGTTTTGAAAGTATTCTCAACAGTGCCCTGGCGCAACACCGTGCCGTCTCGTTAATCCGGGTGGATTTACGTTTCCCTGAGTATATGCCAGTCGCCATCATGGATCCCGACCCGGATTCAGCGGTGATTTCTCGTTTTTTTGCATCCCTGAAAGCCAAAATTCAGGCTTACCAGCGGAAAAAAAGATGTGCCAATCAGCGTGTGCATGCAACCAGCCTGCGTTATTTCTGGTGCCGGGAGTTCGGCAAGATGTATGGCAGGAAACATTATCACGTGATATTACTGCTCAACAAAGATACCTGGTGCTCGCTCGGGGATTTCAGCGAACCGTCTTCGCTAGCGACGATGATCCAGGAGGCATGGTGCAGCGCCCTACATCTTGAGCCCTGGCAAGGCGATGGCCTGGTCCATTTTTCCAGGTGGACGCCTTCCCCTAAACCAGCATCGTCTGATGCTCGCCCTTCTTCTGATGACACGCCTTTGTCGGGTGGATGTTCTGATACCAGGAAGGATTCTGACAAAAAGTCTGGTGGATCCGCTGTGCTCTGGGTCACGCGTGGTGATGTGGAAGCGATGCAGAAAGCCATGGAGAGAGCCCGTTATCTCGTGAAGTATGAGACGAAGCAGCATGACGGTTCTGGTCAACGTAATTATGGTTGCAGTCGTGGGCCGGGGCGTCTACTGGATGGCAGGTAAATCCTGTAAAACGGCATCCGGTGCCAGAGTGTACGTCACAGTAAGGGAGTGGTTGACGCCTTTAGCTCGTTTTCTGAAAAAGTCGTCCTGAAGTCATGCAATGAATGGTATTGCCATCTGCTTCAACTCGTATTCCACACTTCACTCTTTATTACTCGACCATAAGTCGAAAAGCGCTTGGCTGTTCTGGTTATTTGCATTTACTGCCATTTATGGAAATGAACAGATCGATTGGTAGGACTCAAATGTTATAGCGTCTATCTTCTCATAGTCTGCTTTGTGCCAGGAGCGGACATTAGCAATTGTACTTTGCTTTGAAATCGCTACCAGGCGGTTTTCTTACCCCCTCTTCCAGGAATTCGGTAAAACGCTAATTCTGCCAAACTAAACATAAAAAAACCGTCCCTAATGAGACGGTCTAAAACGTTAAGCTGAATGCGATTGTGCAGCTGAAGATATCTAAAATTATACAACAATATTTTATAAATTTTCATTATCAATAAACAAAGGCTATGACGCTAATCAACTTTTGAATTACTCAAATATTCTCTCATTCCCTTATCGATTGAATCTTTATGAAAAATAGAATTCATTTCATTATGAACGGCTGTCAATAATGTATCGACTTGCAGAGATAACTTTAGCAGCTCACCTTTTTTTTCGTCTGTGTCAAATATCTTCCTGGTTCCATCAGGGACCTCCAGTTTCTTTGCTTCGTCAAAATTATGCCATAACCAGTCAAGCCAGCGCTGTGTTTCGCTTAGTATTGCAAGTTCATAGAAGTGACCTCTTAAGAGGTTGCCAATATCAGCATGATACATAATAGATGCAATATCAAAACTACTGAGGTTTATTTCTATGCTTTCCTCATGCGCATCTGCTTTGATATTTTTAAGTAATCTTATTGATTTCCTTAAGCCGCCTAGCGTTGTGTTGCAGCGGCTCTCAATATAATTAATATGAAGGAACGGCGTGTTATAAATCCGCTGGTTATCCTTTTTATTTAAAATTGCCACACCTCTGTCAACTTCATTGCCTGTATCTTGATATCTGGCATTATTCCACCAAACAGCCGGGACTACATCAACATCTCTGGCTAAAGAGCCGCCAGTTATTTTTACTGCTTTAGAGTTTTCAGTGTGAACCTTTGCAGCCGGGAAAGCAGCCCTGAGGCTATCTTCAATTTCTTCCCGTAGGATCTGGAGTACATCTACAGCTTGTTTCTTGGATAAAACATAACTATTTGCTTTGCTTCCTTCGTTTGAAAAAACGAATAGCTGTTCATCAATAGTAAGAATATCTACATCGCTAACGCCTTTAATATGGATGTTAAGCGGTACAGAACCCTGCAAACGAAAGGATGCTGTAATTTCCTTTTTTTCCAATCGGTTAGATAGTTGGTTTTCTATCCTTTTCCCTGTTTCGATGCTAACCCTAGTATAAACTGGATCAACTTCCTGCATGGCACCTAATGCATATTTCGTAGCTGATTTCCCGGAAGCCCTGCTTTCCCAGGTTTCTTGTTGTAGAGATTTATTCAGTAAGATCTCTCTGCTTTCAAGCCCGCTGTCCATTGCAAATATTTCATTTATCCCTCTTCTTCGCGTTCTTAAACGTTCGATTCGTGATGAAAAGTTATCGGCCATGTTATAACTTCCTTAGCTTCATTGTCCCAAAGGTATTCCGACCTCTGCCATTAAAATACTCGCCATCAGCAGTTGTCAGGCTTTTATCAAAAATTAATTCTGCAAATCCCATATGCGGACTTAACTCTTTTTCGTTTATTCTCGGATCATTCCTGTAGTTGTAAACTAACCGATAACCTATTTCTCCATCATATATAATGGAGGCAGCTATGCTGTCGGAACCTGATTGTGAGGTTTGCAACCGTATATGAACTTTATCCCATGACTGGAATATATTAATTTTAGCATGCCATGAAAAAACGTCTCCTTCCTTGTTTTCGCCGCGCCCTTCACAATCCCACTCTCCCGACAGGTCCGGGACATTTATTATTTTTGATATTAACTTCCACTTCCATAACCTTGAGTCAAAAATCCAGTAGAGAATTAGATATATTGTACCTGCACTAATAAGCGAAGAGACCGTTGGGGTCATTACAGATTTCGCCTCAACATAAGAATTATTCTCAAGGTAAGTTAAAATAACAAAAACCAAAAACCCTGATATCAGAGAAGCTAATGAACCAATTATTTTACCTACCTTACTCCTGTTAAAACCACTTATAACAATATATTCATGGCTTTTCATATGACTCCTGAAAGTATGATAGTGATAGATGTACCGCTAAGTTCTTCCTGAAACGGATAACAGTATCTTATAGGAATCATCCTAACTCCACAGGATTGTAGCAATTTCTTTGAAAAGCAAGCCCTACAATCAGTTGCATTAAGTCTCCATGCCGGTTTTACCAATAGATTTGCCAATTCGGTAAAATCCTTATTTTGAAGAATGAACCCCGCTGTGGCGCTCAACACTATATCTTGTGCCTCCCTCAGTTGGACGGCATGTCAGATATAGTGATCGGCGGTGATTATCAGGACAGAACCCGCCGGTTTCCCCGCTGCGCCCTTCGGTAAAAATCCGACCGTGGCGAGGTTCAACCACAAAATGTCATTTTTGATATAAAGTCAATGTCCGCTTTTCGCTCACAGCGGACCCTCAACTCAGCCAGCAATGTCCGCTGCTTGCCAGGAGCGGACGTCTGAATCGTCACTGCTATGGTTGTCATTCTTTTAGCTGACTATTTCATCGTTCACACATATCACTTCTGCTTTTCGCTCTTGTCGACTTTCAGATTTAACTGTGTTCTGATACCACGAACTGTTTAGTAGTCTATGGGCTATCCTAGGGAGCCAGGTCGACGCTGACTTTTCTCTACTATTTTCAAACCTGTCCCCCAAAATTGGGGGCTATGAGACAACAAGCTCCCTTCTCTGATTTATGTGCCATAATGTCCCGATTCATTAGTGTGTATCGGTATTTTTTGGAAAAGCATATGCATACTTATATATGACCAAAATCCTGATGCTGGTAGTAAGGTCAGCAACTATTGCTGGTTGCAATCAGTTTGCCCTAAAATATTTCCAGAAAAAGAGCATCTTCAATTTGAGTTTTTATAACTGTTCAGGCAAAGTAACCGATAAAGATATTTATGGTGAATATTAACTAAAGGATGAAAGATGAGTAAAATAAGTTCTTTTCAGGCATGGGGAATCTGGGGATATAAAGATATATCATTGTCTTTTAACAAGGACATGAATTTCCTGATTGGGTCAAATGGCGCAGGTAAAACCACTGTTATTAACATCATCTGTGCCTTGCTTTCAGTGGATGTCAAGCAAATGTATTTGCTGTCATTTTCAAGAGCTATTGTTAGTCTATATGGAAATCATGTGATAATGGTCGCGAAAAACGGTGACGGAAATATAACTTATTCCATATATACAGAGCAAGGCGTTATTTCTAAATATGAATTAAGTAATGACGAGTATGATTTTCTGCTTGAAGGAAGGATAATGGAACTAAAAGTTATGGTATCTAAAATATCACAACTTAGCCTGATTCCACTTTCAAGGAAGGGAAGAGGTGATAATGACGAACATGATTATTTTAATAATGAAGGTAGTGATCCGGTTGATGAAAAACTAAACGCAATTAAATCCGCTTTAATAAGTAAGTTCTCTAGGCAATCTCAGGCATATAATAGAATAGCAAGTAATTTTCAAAAGAGTATATTTAATAAGTTATTAGATGTTCCGAGCGAAAATTCGATATTCGAATTTAACAGTAAAATTGATATTGAAAAAGAAGCTTCTTCCTTGCATGAAATGCTTTCGTTTATGAATGAAAATAAAAGTAATTATGATAGTAGTCGACTAGATTATTATTTGAAACGTCTTAAAGATGTTTCGGAACGTGATGACAGTGGGCCAATGTCTTTAACTGATTTTGGTGTTATGTATAATGCTTGGAGGACAAGATCTTTAATTGCAGACTATGAGATTCTCAAAAAGAAGAAGATTGAAATATTCAGAAGTAGAGATGATTTTTTTGAAGTTTTTAGAATGTTCTTCCAAAATGGAAAAACTCTTCTATTATCGAAGAAAAACGAACTTGTGATGAGAACTGAAGGTGGCACAATAGGCCTTGACAAGTTATCCTCTGGTGAAAAGCAAATGATTATATTACTCGGAGAAATCTATTTGAATGATAATAAAGATATTATATATATCGCAGATGAACCTGAGGTTTCGCTACATGTGACGTGGCAGGATAAAATTGTTGACGCTTTGGTAAAGATAAATCCTAAAGCTCAATTTATTTTAGCTACTCATTCTCCTGATATTATCGGGAGAAGAAGAGAGTCGGCTATAAGGGTATAAATAACAATGGATGCTAACTTCATATCAAGAACGCCGGCAGGTTTGATTGCTGAATCTCTGTTGAGAGATGTATCTTATATTGTTCATGTTGAAGGTAAAGGTAATAGCCCAGATATTAAAAAACTTCCTGATTATATCTTCTACAATGCATTGTTAAAAAATTACTTAGATGGTCGTTATGAAATTAGAATAGAAGGTGGAAAAGAGAATTTAAAGGAGATTGCTGCTAGGATTAATGGAGCCCAGTATACGGAAAATACTCATATTGTATTTATGGATCGTGATCATAATGAAGCATTGGGTATTAATGATCGGCTATATAACTTTGTTCACTTTACACATGGATATAGTTTTGAGAACGACTTATGGACAACGGCGCTATTAAGAAAAATACTAAGAACATTTTGCCCAAATAATGATGATATAGACATATTTATAAATAAATGGAAGAAGCTTGAGAGAAAGGTTGCATATATACATAAGCTGAACCTTATATCTAGAACTAATAACATGGCAATGTTTAATCTTGATGGATTATGTGGTATCCTTTTTCATGAAGTAAATGGTAAGTTAATAATTAAAGATGAGTGTATACAAAGATTAAAATCCAAATGGAAAGGATTCAATATTGGTAATACACAAGAAAGCAGATGTGCCTTATCATTTCTGCATGCGCCATTTTATTCTCACCCTGGTTATTTAATACAAGGTCATGCTTTTGAGTCATACGTACTCGAAGTTACGCATATGTTCTATAAACAATATCAAATAGGAAATAGTGAGACAAAAAACAACATTTTATTTAAAACCATAGCATTATCAAGTTTTTCTGAAGCTCCAGGTGATTATCTTTCTGGAGCAACAATTAATTATTATAAATGTATTTTAACTTCTTTAACTTCTTTAACTTCGAATTAATACATTGCATCACATAAAAGCTCCATGCTTAAGGGGCTTTTTGCATAATAATCAATAGATTATTGTTGATATCATGTAATCAGTACAGTATCAAACCTTTTTCTAGAAAAGTCGGTGCGACCATTCAATTTAAAATTCAAGGCTGAGATATTTCCGAGTAAGTTTCTCTTTGAACTGTATTGGGTATTCATCGAAAAGTAAGTGTTTAATTTATAGACCCTCAGATTTGATGGGCTGAAATGAAGATTGTGTTTAAACGCTTAATTATTGAATTCTTTTATCAGAACAGATATAAAATTATCCAGCTTGAAATTACTTAACTTCATTGCATCAATCTTACGTGACCATCTGAATCATATTACCACTTTGCTCTTCGCAATGTCCGCAGTTCGCTCATAGCAGACTTTTGCATAGATTCTCTTCCTAAAATAGTATGACCTATTAGCCTGTAATCCATGAAAATTATTTGAGATCAATTAGTTATGTATTGGTGGCAACGATAGATGTCTATATAACTGATACTATCGAGTCACTAAATTGATGTGTTTAGGTAGATGAACAAAATGGTAGATCCTTCTAGAAACAAATAGAGTGTGGATGAGGTAACCTGACTCAGCCAATTTATTGAGTCCGTTGAGCATCTGATCGGTTAATCTCTGAGAAAGAGTTTTCAAACAGATTCATTTTCTAGAATTATTTTTACTCATCAAACAAGGATGATTTTAATTTAGGTTTATTACTATTATTATACTCACTCCCTTTTTCATACAATCTCTATTGTTATTTACTTCCTGTCTTCACTCACATTCCATTAGTATTACTCTTGTTATCGTATTCACTCCATCCCTCAATCATAACTACTGTAACTCATATGATGTTCAGATAAGTCATTCTCTACTACGCTATTGTTGATATTCATCTATTCTCATCTTCAGTAAAACAGTAATTGATTTTAATTTATCCATTGTGAACCGTATTTGCTTAACAATGATTGTTTATCTGATATGTTTTAACTGTTCTTGTGAATATCAATTTTTCTGTCATTACTGATTAACTGAATGCTTACTCTTTGATAAGGTATCCATTATTCTGTAACGATTAACCGAGCAGGGTAAACAACAGAATTAATAGAGTGAATTTCTGATTGTGTTTGTTCGTTCCTGATTATCTTGTATGTTAAACAAAATGAAAATTATCCATCCATGGTATTTTTTACTCTGGTGCCGTGTGCCCGTTAACGTTCATATCTTGAACATGAGTTGTTTTTAACAGATTAAATGAGAGTGTATGATTTTATCAGGTTACAGATATGTGTTGGCCTTGTACACGTTTTTTCAGACTCACTGAGAACAAGTTTGTAGTTTATGATGTGATTGGTCGTAATATGTTTCTTAACCTCTTGGTAGTGGGGTTTTATCGCATATTTTGCAGTATTTCGTGATGTTTTATTGAGTCTGTATTTTCTTTACTCCTTGTTTGTCTCATTTCTTTAGTCAATGCCATCAGATAACCTATTCCTTTCAGCACAACGCTACGTGTCGTTAATAACCAGTTGTATCAATATTTTCTACAGCATGGTCTGATAATTATCGTCTGTAAGTTATTACCGTTTTAGATCTGATTATGAGCGAAAACATTAATTCGCTTACAGAGTTTAAAACGTCATTAACTTTCAGGAGTCATCAACATGCCTAAATCTTACACACCAAACTGGTTTTTTACCGCTTTACTTGACAATCACATCAATCAAATGATGGCACGCTATTCCTGCCTGCGGGCCTTACGCATGGATTTCTTCTACAGGAAAGATACGCCTGATTTCTTACAACCTGATCATCGCTGGCTTGAATTGCAGTTGCGTATGCTGCTGGAGCAGGTGGAACAATTTGAAAATATCGTTGGCTTCTTCTGGGTGATTGAATGGACGGCTGATCATGGTTTTCATGCGCATGCGGTTTTCTGGATCGATCGTCAGAGGGTTAAAAAAATATATCCCTTTGCGGAGCGGATTACGGAATGCTGGCGGTCTGTTACGCATAACAGCGGTTCGGCACACCGCTGTACATATCAGCCGCATTATACATACAACATCAACATTCCTGTGCGCCACAACGATCCTGAAAGCATCAATAATATTCGCGGTGCCCTGCATTATCTGGCGAAAGAAGAACAAAAAGACGGGCTGTGCGCCTACGGCTGCAGTGAAGTTCCTGAACGTCCTGCTGCAGGGCGTCCACGTAAGCCTCACTTCTGAAAGTTTAAGTCCTGAACTTCCGCTCCTGGAGATAATCCGTCGGTAAAAACTTACCACCTTGATTAATGATGTGAACCGAAGTCAACGGAGATCATTCACCCTGAACCTGCATCTAGTGTTCTTTCCCTTATCTTCCCGTTCTGCTTCGGTTCTTCACGTATTCCATCAACCCCATCCGCAAACCATAACACGTCAGCTCATTCACGGGCAGGACGCGTTGTGGGCTGCGCATAACGGAGCATATCTTATGAATGCTATCCCTTATTTCGACTATAGCATGGCGCCCTTCTGGCCATCTTATCAGAACAAAGTCATCGGCGTTCTTGAGCGTGCGCTGCGTGAGCAGTCCGGCTCCCGGGTACGGCGGATCCTGCTTCGTCTGCCGTGGGAACATGACAACACCTTTAGTTGCAGCAGAACCTGGTTCGGGATGGGCTTTATTGAAACTGTCAGCGCGCTGATGAATGCAACGCCCGGGCGTGACCTCTGCTGGCTCCTGACCCGTCATCCTGAAAAGCCGGAATACCATGTGGTGTTATGCGTCAGACAGGAGTATTTCGACGGCCCTGAGCTGGACCGGCTGATTCTGGATGCCTGGAGTAACGTGCTGGGCTTTGCGTCACCAGGTGATGCAAAGCCGTACCAGAAGCAGATCACCCGGGATGTGGTGCTGGACAGCCGTTCACCGGACTGCGAAGAGAGACTCAAAGAGTTGATATGGGCGTTCAGTGATTTCGCCCGCGATCGTCGTGGTGTACGCGATCCGGAAGCCCGTTACCTCGCCGGTAACCCCTGGTATCCCGTAGCAGGCCAGCTCTGAAAGCTCAGTTCAGCAGATTCACCCGCATTTGCCCAACCTTCATAAATCTCACAGAGGATATTCTGACTATGTTGACCTCAATAACAGGCCACGACAGCGTATTGCTGCGTACCGACGATCCCCTGATCGACATGAATTATATCACCAGCTTCACCGGTATGACTGACAAATGGTTTTATAAGCTGATCAGTGAAGGCCATTTCCCGAAACCCATCAAGCTGGGCCGCAGCAGCCGCTGGTACAAAAGCGAAGTGGAGCAGTGGATGCAACAGCGAATCGAGGAGTCACGAGGAGCTGCAGCATGAAACGTGTTGTGATGCCGGTACGCTGGCAATGTGCAAAATGCCGGCGCTGGTATTGTGGAAATCAGCCCTGTCCCTGGTGCTGGCGACATTACCGTTCATCTTCCTGCTGACTCTCTCCGGTCAGCCAGCAGGTTGTAGCCCTTTCCTGACTGATTCGTCATTCCATTCACATTGTTTATAACTGGCATTACACCGGTGTTGATGCGTATTTTCCTGTGTGTCTGCACCGGCGTAACAAAATTCAACAGAGTCTGAAGGAGTCGTATTCCGTGCAAATAACCGAAGCCTTACTTTCAGAGCCGGGAGATATCCGGCGTTTTATTCAGCAGGCGGTGGACCACTGGCCACATCTGCTGGCATTTCACTTCACACTCCATTCGGCAGAAGGAAATATCAACGGGCAACAGATTCATGCATTCTATACTTCCTTTTATCGACAGGTGCACGAACGTATTACTGAGCGTAATCACACGGCCAGTCTATCATCGCCGCTGGTATTACGCTGGTTGCGGGAACAACATGGAGGAGCAACAATACGATGCCTGTTGCTGTTCAGCCAGGAGCTTTTCTGCCATCCGCGAGCCAGTGTGACAGTTGATGAAGAATGTTCACAACTGGTGGATTTACTACAACAGACCTGGCAGGTGATAAACGCTGGCGGACAATGCCGGGTGGAAAAGCGTTTTCAGATCGCCCGGGGTGATACATCTGGCCAGTATGTTGCGTTAAAAACAGTCGCATTGTCTCTGGGGTTACCGGTTGTGACCGCCATTATCTATCGTCCGGTACAGCGCTGTACATTGATTACAGCTCAGTGAATCAGCGCAGTTGTGCAGTCAACGAGGTTTTCTGGCTTTTCGTCGGTCATTCAGCATCATTAGCCGGGTCTCTACCTCTTTCTGTTCCTGTGGAGTCACTTCCCCGCACGGCAGCCCCTTCAGGTCATAACGGGCGCCGCCAGCCATTAACGCACGGTAATAGCGCGGAGACTGCACATAAGACGCTACTGCTGCGCGTAATGCACCTGCACTAAACGCCAGTTCTCTGATGGCGATATCTTGTATCAGGTCGTCAGTTATCCCCACTTTAAGCGGTTTTGGTTTTTCCCGGTTGAATAACTCAGGCCAGAGTTCCACAAGACGATTTATACGCTTACGGTTTTTGCGCTGGCGTTTTGTCATATGTCGCCATGGTGTTTGATTCCTCACCCGAAGAGGCTTCTCGTTGTGTACTGTGTTCGTTTTATTCTGCAGCGGCGTTGCCGGTGACTTACTGAAAATACCCTGCGGTTTACGGTTAATGGTCAGCGTTACCATCAGTATTGTTACCTCTTGCTGTCAATGGAAGTGGTACCTCATCCGGTATCTGAAAATGTTTTCCGGTGGATGGCACAGCGAATGTCATGTAAGACATGCTGTTGCCGGTATTGTTCAGTGCTGTGCGTAGTGAGCGTATTCGTTATCAGACAGAGGGGCAGGGAACAAATGGCGTAAACGGGCATCAAAGAGCCGAAGAAACAGTACAGGTCAGGCCGTTATGGTCTGCAAACAGAGTCCTGGCGCCCCGGGACTGAAAACGAAACAATAATCCGCGCACAGTGCGAGGAGCCCGGGCGTGAAGCAATCAGCAGGTAATATTAATGGCAAGACCAGCAGGTTCTTTAAACAAACGAACAATATCAGCAAATACGACAACTCCCGGAGAGGTAAAAGTTTTTCACTTGAGCACTTCTTAAAAAAATGGAGACGAACAAAAATGGGGCGACATACCTGGAAGGTTTCACCTCAGACAGAGAACCAGGAACAAAAACAGTGTGCCGGAGCAAAGGACCGGGAGCTTACCGGCAATTCAACAGCGGCAGAATAATATACTCCGGATGTTCACTTATCAGCGGTCATGGCTGAACATGGTTGTGCAGGTGAATATAATCTTGGTGAAAATGCCTTCTGACCGTTAAGCAGGTTATTGTGAACAGGAAAAAGAGAAGAACACGCCCATGCCGCATGATGCTGCATTCAGGGCGTTTATGGCGTCGCCGGAAGTGGCACGGGATTTTGTCTCGATTCACCTTCCGGAGGAATACCGTCAGCTGTGTGATTTATCGACGCTGCGACTGGAGCCCTGCACGTTTGTGGAGCAGGACCTGAAGCAGTTCGTGTGTGATGCGCTGTTCAGCATAAAGACGGTCAGTGGTGATGAGGGTTATGTGTATTGTCTTGTGGAGCACCAGAGCACAGAAAACGCGTATATGGCATTCAGAATGCTCAGATATGCGGTGGCGGCGATGCAGGCACTTTGAGCAACACAGGACGCTTCCGCTGGTGATACCGATGCTTTTTTACCATGGGGAACGTAGTCCGTACCCGTACAGTATGAACTGGCTGGAGTGCTTTGATAATCCGGCCCTTGCGGCTAAAATCTACACAAGGCCGTTTCATCTGGTGGATGTGACGGTGATGGATGATGATGAGATAATGCAGCACCGCCGTTTGGGCGCGCTGACGCTACTGATGAAACACAGCCGCGAGCCTGTACATAGATTTGTGTAATTGCCTGATTTTGATATGTTCAATCCAGCATCAAATGAAGGTTAATTTATGGACGAAAAACAGTTACAGGCTCTGGCTAACGAACTGGCCAAAAATCTCAAAACCCCTGAAGACCTCAGTCAGTTTGATCGGCTGCTGAAAAAGCTCAGCGTTGAAGCCGCTCTCAATGCAGAGATGACACACCATCCTGGGTATGAGAAAAATCAGTCCAGACCAGGAGCTAACTCCCGCAACGGTTATTCCACAAAGACCGTTATCACAGGCGACGGTCCACTGGAACTGCGTACTCCGCGCGATCGTGACGGTACCTTCGAACCACAACTGGTAAAGAAAAATCAGACCCGTATTACCGGGATGGATAACCAGATCCTCTCGTTGTATGCCAAAGGGATGACCACCCGTGAGATAGCTACTGCGTTCAAAGAACTGTATGACGCAAATGTTTCACCGGCACTGATATCAAAGGTCACCGATGCCGTGATGGAGCAGGTTGTAGAATGGCAAAACCGACCACTGGATGCTGTTTACCCCATTGTTTATCTTGACTGTATCGTCCTGAAAGTTCGGCAGAACAGTCGCGTCATCAACAAATCGGTGTTCCTGGCACTGGGCATCAATATCGAAGGTCAGAAAGAACTGCAGGGTATGTGACTGACCGAAAATGAAGGGGCGAAGTTCTGGCTCAATGTGCTGACTGAACTGAAAAACCGCGGTCTGAACGATATCCTCATCGCCTGTGTGGATGGCCTGAAAGGCTTCCTGGATGCCATCAACACAGTATATCCGGAGGCCCGCATCCAGTTATGCATCGTGCATATGGTGCGCAACAGCCTGCGCTTCGTGTCATGGAAGGGCTACAAAGCCGTCACTCGCGACCTGAAAGCGATTTATCAGGCTCCCACGGAAGAGGCAGGCCAGCAGGCACTGGAAGCGTTCGCGGCGGCCTGGGACAGTCGCTATCCTCAGATAAGCCGAAGCTGGCAGGCTAACTGGCCGAATCTTGCTACATTCTTCGCTTATCCAACGTGTCAATGCCACGATTTTTAACCGTTATAGGATGCGGACAATCCAAATGGTGAATTACCGTCTTATATCACTGGCGCTAACAGTGAAGTTTATGCAGAAAAAATGCATGTTTTTATTAATACTTTTCCGTTTCCCTTGCTACCTCCCATAAAGTACGGGCACCACGACGAAGAGGCGTACGCCTTATTTTTCCTTCTTTTTCAAGACACATAAGATAATGGCGGGCCTGATAGGCACTCATTTCAAAACGCGAGGCAATATCAGTCGTTCTGCATGGTGTCTTTATTTCCTGAATAAAATCCAGTATCTGCTTTTTCTTCATCTTCTGTTAACACTCTTAGCTGTAATCCTTTTTATTATACATCCTTACTTACGTTGAATCTCATTGCCATCTTCTATCATTGCAACCACATGAAAATAAAGGATGTTAGTAATAGTAGTGCTCTGTTTTGACTGTTTATTGCTTTATTGAGTGGTTAGTGATTGGGCATATTTTTGTTTCTGTGTTTTTAATTTCCATGTTTAATATTTTTTATTGCCCTAAATTCATATTTTTTGTGAAAATTGGGATCTATTTTTTGATGAATATCTAAATAAGAACAAAAAACCTATCCAGGAGGCAATATTGGTGTTTACAAAAACAACGATCTTTTTATCTGTTTTTTGTTTTGTTTTTGGGTTTTTGTTCTTAGTTGTTGTGTTTTTGCAGGGTTTTGTGCCGTTAAATTACTTTTGTTTGGTTATAAAGATCGTGAAATTGATGTTTTTCGCTATAAAACACCGTGATAGTCTTCACCACAGAAAACAGGGCGGCAGCAGAGTGAATACATTTTTGTTATCCGGATTTATGTCGTCTTTTTGTCTGGTTATGTTTCTGGAATAGATATAAATGAACAGCAGTGACCTGTATCTGAGCAAGAAGCACGGGCGTACTTTGTCGCCCGGAAAAATGTCAGAGAGCCAGTTCTGGTTATTAGCTGAAATATCTCCGGTTCACAGTGAAAAGGTTCTTAATGCGCTGAGGGATTTTCTGGTTCTGGGTTATACCCGAAGGGAGGCCTGTGAACGACATGAGGTTTCTCAGGGATATTTCTCTGGTGCTCTCGGGCGTATTCAGCGTACCCATCAGGCGGTAAACAGGCTGGTTCCTTTTTATATATCAGAAGCCGGTATTCCATATACGGGATAACAGTTGCATGAAAAATTTATCGCTTTCAGTACTTCTGCTTCTGGCAGGGGGCGGGGTTTCTCACGCCGCTGTTCAGAAAACCGTATTCAGCGCTGACGTGGTGGCTTCGGCCTGTCATGTGGTGGTGGATGCGGACAGTACCGGCAACAGTGGCCGGCTGACATTCGGGACTTACCGCAAGTCCACAGGGGCGTCTGTGCCGCCGCGTGACTTCACTGTGCGTCTGTATGAGTCCGGTGCCACGGTTCAGGGCTGCTCAGCCTTTAAGGCAGGGCAGGTCGCCACCCTGGATTTTGGTAACCCGGGACAGCTGGATGCAGGGGGCGTGGTCACCCGCGGTGCCGGTGATGGTGTTCGCGTGGATGTGCGGGCGGTGGATACACAGGCAGATTATCGCGGACGTCTGACTCAGGACAGTCATTCGGTGAATTACCCGGTGGAGTTTGCTGCTAAAGGACAGTTTCGTTTTCGTGCGCAGCCGGTGTTTCCGGCGAACGTGAAGGCGGGGGAATACACGGGTGCACTGACCTTTGTGGTCACGTATCAGTAACGGAGAAAAGGATTGTGTGTGCAGGAAAGAAGGCAGTCGCTGAGCCGGTTTCGTCCGTGTTTTTCTGTCGGGCCGCACTTGCGCTTGCCGTATCAGCTGCTTTTGCCAGTGCCACAGGTATTGCAGGTGAAAAACTGGATATGTCCTTTATCCAGGGTGGTGCCGGGGTTAATCCGGAAGTCTGGGCAGCCCTGAACGGCAGCTATGCGCCGGGGCGTTATCTGGTTGACCTGTCCCTGAACGGGAAGGAGGCCGGGAAACAGATACTGGATGTGACACCACAGGACAGTAATGAACTGTGTCTGACAGAGGCATGGCTGACGAAGGCCGGGATTTACGTCAGTGCAGATTACTTTCGTGAGGGATATGACGCCACACGACAGTGCTATGTGCTGACAAAAGCCCCGTCAGTGAAGGTGGATTTTGATGTTTCCACCCAGAGTCTGGCGCTGTCCATTCCCCAGAAGGGACTGGTGAAGATGCCGGAGAACGTGGACTGGGACTACGGAACCAGTGCATTTCGCGTGAACTATAACGCGAACGCCAACACCGGTCGCAATAACACCTCGGCCTTTGGTTCAGCGGATCTGAAGGCCAATATCGGGCACTGGGTGGTGAGTTCTTCTGCCACGGCCAGCGGCGGTGACAGCGGGGATAACTCCACCACGATAAACATGTTTACGGCCACCCGGGCCATCCGCGCACTGAGCGCGGACCTGGCGGTCGGGAAAACATCCACCGGGGACAGTCTGCTGGGCAGTACGGGAACGTACGGCGTGTCGCTGAGCCGGAACAACAGCATGAAGCCGGGCAATCTGGGGTATACCCCGGTGTTCAGCGGCATTGCGAACGGGCCGTCGAGGGTGACGCTGACACAGAACGGGCGGTTGCTGCATTCGGAGATGGTGCCGGCGGGGCCGTTCTCCATCACGGATGTGCCGCTGTACACCAGTGGTGATGTGACCATGAAAATCACCGGTGAAGACGGGCGCGAGCAGGTACAGAACTTCCCGTTGTCGGTGATGGCCGGGCAGTTAAGTCCGGGGCAGCACGAGTTCAGTGTGGCAGCCGGTTTGCCTGACGATGACAGTGACCTGAAAGGCGGTGTGTTTGCAGCGTCATACGGTTACGGTCTGGACGGGCTGACACTGCGCACCGGGGGGGTGTTTAACCAGGACTGGCAGGGCGTCAGCGCCGGGGCTGTTCTGGGGCTGAGTTACCTGGGGGCGGTGTCTGCTGACGGGGCTTATGCCACGGCAAAATACCGTGACGGCAACCGCAGCGGGAATAAGGTGCAGTTATCCTGGAGTAAACAACTGGAGATGACGAACACCGGACTGCGGGTGAGCTGGTCACGGCAGAGTGAGGAATATGAGGACATGTCCTCCTTTGACCCGACAGAGTTGTGGTCGCAGTCAAATCATGGTCGCCGGACGAAGGATGAATGGAATGCCGGTGTCAGTCAGCCGGTGGGTGGACTGTTCAGTCTGTCGGTGTCCGGCTGGCAGAGGAGCTATTACCCCGCATCCACGACCGGGCGTTACCGGTACAGCGATGACAACGGTAAGGATACGGGGATTACCGGCACCCTGAGCACACAGATTAAGGGTGTCAGTCTTAACCTGGGCTGGTCCGGTTCACGGAACACCCGGGGGGAAAACAACTGGTCTGCATCGGCGTCAGTATCGGTACCGTTCACACTGTTTGACCGTCGCTACAGCAGCAGTACGTCGGTGAGTACGAGTAAAGACGGTGGCACAGGCTTCAGCACCGGTGTGTCCGGCTCGCTGAATGACCGTTTCAGTTATGGTCTGGGCGGTGGTCGTGACAGTGATGGCGGTGCCAGCAGTTATCTGAACGCGTCGTACAGTGGTGACCGGGCTTATCTGAGTGGTGCCCTGAACCACTCGCAGTCCGGCGGAACCAGTGGTTCTGTCTCGGTCAGCGGTTCGGTACTGGCCGTTCCGGCGGCGAAAGACATTATGTTCAGCCGCACGACCGGGGATACCGTGGCTGTGGTGAACGTGAAGGATACCCCCGGAGTGAAGGTGACGTCCGGTGACGGACAGACTGACAGTGACGGCAACCTGGTGGTACCGCTGAACAGCTATGACTGGAACACGGTGACGATTGATGCGGGCACGCTGCCGCTGAGCACAGAACTGACGAACACCAGTCAGAAGGTGGTGCCGACGGACAAGGCGGTGGTGTGGATGCCGTTTGATGCCCTGAAAGTTAAGCGTTACCTGCTGCAGGTGAAGCAGCGTGACGGTGAGTTTGTGCCGGGGGGAACCTGGGCACGTGACAGTAAGAACACACCGCTGGGCTTTGTAGCTAACAATGGTGTGCTGATGATTAACACGGTGGATGCGCCGGGTGATATCACCCTGGGCCAGTGCCGGATACCTGCGGCGAAACTGCAGGATACTGAGAAACTACAGGAGATTACGTGTGAGTAAGCGTAACGCAGTAACGACGTTTTTCACTAACCGGGTGACAAAAGCACTGGGAATGACTCTGGCGCTGATGATGACCTGTCAGAGTGCGATGGCTTCCCTGGCGGCAGACCAGACCCGCTATATCTTTCGCGGGGACAAGGATGCGCTGACCATCACGGTCACCAACAATGACAAGGAGCGTACCTTTGGTGGTCAGGCCTGGGTGGACAATATCGTGGAGAAGGACACCCGTCCGACTTTTGTGGTGACACCGTCCTTCTTCAGGGTGAAACCGAATGGTCAGCAGACACTGCGTATCATCATGGCCTCGGACCATCTGCCGAAGGATAAAGAGTCGGTGTACTGGCTGAACCTGCAGGATATTCCGCCGGCTCTGGAGGGCAGCGGTATTGCGGTGGCACTGCGCACGAAGCTGAAACTGTTCTACCGACCGAAGGCACTGCTTGAAGGTCGCAAGGGGGCAGAGGAAGGGCTCAGCCTGCAGAGCCGCCCGGATGGCAGGACCATGCTGGTGAACACCACGCCATACATTTTTGCGATTGGCAGCCTGCTGGACGGAAACGGGAAGAAAATTGCCACGGATAACGAAACGGCACAGAAACTGCTGATGTTCATGCCGGGTGATGAAGTGCAGGTGAAGGGAAATGTGGTGAAAGTGGACTCCCTGAATGACTGGGGAAGCCTGCAGACCTGGACAATTAACCAGAAAAAGGCTGTGGCCCCTTCCGGGCAGAAGGCATCTGATTCGCCGGTTAATCCGTCTGATAAGGCAGATAAAAAATAACCGCCCTCCGGAACACGGAACAGAGGGGTAATAAATGAAGAAAACAATGATGGCAGCCACCCTGGTCCTGAGTGCACTCAGTATTCAGTCAGCACTGGCCGCTGAATACAGCGAGAAAACGCAGTATCTGGGTGTGGTGAACGGTCAGGTGTCAGGTAACAGCGTGGTGAAGGTGACCCGTACACCGACAGACCCGGTGCTGTACCGCTCAGTCAGTAACAGCCCGTTGCCAGCAGAGCTGATAATCCGGCATGCAGAAAGCCGCCCGGCTTCCGGCGGACTGGCAAACATCACGGTGAAACAGACTCTGCCGGATAACGGGGAAGCCCGCATCACCCTGAAGACGGCTCTGATGGTTGACGGAAAGAGAGTGGCACTCAGTGCCAGACAGCAGGGTGAGGATGTGGTGATAACCGTACCTGAGGCACAGAAGCTGGTTGAGTTAAGAACGGATGCACCGGCAGAGTTGGAAGTCCCGGTCAGTTACCGGGGAAATCTGCAGATAGCGCTGCAGGTGGAAGACTGAGAATTCATCTCCGACAACAGATGCAATACATCCGTGACTCCGGAACGGGTCATATTGGTAAAGGGATTTACCGTATTTTTAAACGGGAATAACGTAAAGCTATTCTGAGTTAAACACAGTGTTTAATGAAATGCGGTTAATTAAATGAATCCGCAGGGGATAGTTTTGCGGTAATTCCGGAAAAATAAGGATTACCGATTTCAGTTTATTATTTATGAAATATCAAGGAAATTATTTTATGAAAAAGACTCTGATTGCACTGGCTGTGGCTGCCTCTGCTGCAGTATCTGGTTCTGCTATGGCGTGGACTGCAAACGGCACTGGTGGTTCTGTTGCCCTGGGCGGTACCCTGACTCCGGTTACGAAAGCTACCCCATGGGAAGTAAAAACAGGTGATGCTGTCACTGGTCTGGATGCGCAAATTCAGAAAGGTCAGAAAGAAGCCAGTATTGCTGTAAATAGAGCAATTCCGGTTCTGGGTATTCGTACTCAAACTGCTGCAGCATTCCAGGGGCAGCCAGGTATTTCACCGCAGATTAACTATGGCGATGCTGTGAA
This sequence comes from Escherichia sp. F1, assembly GCF_046764225.1. Classification (NCBI taxonomy): domain Bacteria; kingdom Pseudomonadati; phylum Pseudomonadota; class Gammaproteobacteria; order Enterobacterales; family Enterobacteriaceae; genus Escherichia; species Escherichia sp. F1. Next base: position 4,462,728 of record NZ_CP177202.1, on the reverse strand, counting down.
TGTGGATGCATTTGAAAATGGTCGTGCACCAGTCACTCTGGAAGTGAAGGATGATACCAATGCTAAAATTGGCACGCTGACCACGTCTTTGGGTGCATCTGCGTTGGTATCTTACGTGACCTCAAGTTATAACGGTTATAACCACGAATATGCGGAATCTGCTGGTCAGGCATTCTTCGGTGGTTTGCCTAAAAATAAGGCAAATACACCAGACGAAAATATTGCAGGGAATGTATTCCCTGATATTGGATCGCATTTTACATATCAGAATGCATCATATAATGAAGTCGGTCTTGCTAGTAGTTTTTCTGATACTGGTGCTACTTTTAGTGCTTATTATGGCTCTGGTATCGAATCTGGTAAAATTATCAAGATCACTCTTGATCAGGCTGCTTCCGGCGATGCTCCAATCCAGTGGAAAGCATCTCTGCCAGTTACTGTTTTTTACCAGTAATTCAGCAGAGTCCGGCAGTAAACACTCCCCCGTTTACTGCTGACTAAAAATTCAGGTCACTGTTTCCAGTGATCTGAATATACGGAACCGCCATGTCGGAACAGGTGTTTTTTTTCTGTCGGAATGCGTTGTGACGCATGTCGGTTCTGTATTGTTTTCAGTGGGAACACGTTTGAATGAACTGGTTTTTATTTTTATGTGCTCCGGAACAGAGCAGAGTAAATAACAATGAAAATAGCGCATCATTATAAATCCCTTCTTTCAGCCATTATTTCGGTGGCCCTGTTTTATTCGGCAGCGCCACATGCAGATATTCTTGATGGTGGCGAAATTCAGTTTAATGGTTTTGTCACTGACGAAGCTCCCAAATGGACCTGGCAAATCAGTTCACCGGACCAGACCTGGGCAGTGGATACTGCAGATGCACGTACAGAGAACGGGCAACTGGTTTTTAATTTGCGTGATAAAGGGGCTCTGCCGTTTCTGGAGGGACATCTGCATGAGGTGGCTGAGCGTGGTGGTCCCGGATTCACCCCCTTTATTACCTTCAGCAGTAACGGACAGCCTTTTACTGTGACGGAAGGAAACGGTACCTCAGCACAGCACTTCCGCGCCACTGTCCCGGTGCGTGACCCGGAGACGGGAAATGTGTCGGGACAGCTTTCTTTCATCCTGAACCAGGGGATGGTCGTCAGCGCCGGCAGACAGGAAGACGGGGCATCCGTACCGGTCGGGATGTCACTGGTCAGTGGACAGAGCGTGACGGATGTACAGTCAGGAACGCTGCCACAGGGGCTGAAAGCCCGACTCTCTTCTCTGTTACTGATGAATCAGAATTTTGGCAATGGTGTGAATGCGGTGGATAACGGACAGGTTATCAGTCAGGGGGTACTGGCTGACGGTCGGGTGATGAATCTGGCTGCGGCATATGCCTCTGTAGTGTCGGATTTTGAACTGCGGTTGCCGGCGGAGGGTACACCTGCAGCATGGCAGGCAGGGCTGAATGTGACGGTTACAGTACAGTGATGGTTGCAGGGATAAAGGAGAGAAGAGAAATGAAAAAGGTGACGTTATTTCTGTTTGCTGCCAGCCTCCTGCCTTCCTGTGTACTGGCCTGGAACACGCCGGGAGAAGATTTCAGCGGAGAGCTTAAGCTGGAAGGCCCGGTGACCAGCACCCGTAACCCGTGGGTATGGAAAGTCGGACAGGGAAATGAAGGTCTGGAGGTTAAACAGAGCCGCGGTGTTCGTGACGGTGAGCAGGCAATACCGGTCGCACTGCCGGCGATGACCGTTTTACTGGGAAAAACCACCCTGACCACACCGGCAGGACGTGAGGGGCTTTCTCCCCGGGTCAGTTACGGAAAGGGTACTGAGGGATTTTCGCTTGAATGGACAGCACCAGGCGTGGCGGAGGTGACGCTGCCTGTCACCGGAGATAATAACGTCCGGGCAGGCACATTTGTTTTCAGAATGCAGGCTGCGGGGGTGTTGCGCCATATGAAGGACGGACAGCCGGCGTATGCCGGTGTGTATGACGACCTGAATGTGAATGGCCTGCCTGGTGAAAGCACAGCCATGAAGGCTTCTGATATTCCGGGTGTTCTGCAGAAGATGTTCAGTGGTGAAGGTCCGTCCTGGCTGCAGACAATGACCGTCAGTGGTTATTCGGGAGTGAGTCATTTCAGTGATGCCTCCCTGCGTCAGGTTGAAGGTGCGTATGGTGCACAGACTGTGGCAGGCAGTGGTGAATTGCGTCTGAACGGCACGATGCCGGAACGCTGGCGGGTGTCACTGCCGGTAAGTATTGAGTACCAGTAAGCAGGAGGACGGTCCGGTGCTGAATATTATTCATCGTCTGAAGTCCGGTATGTTTCCGGCTCTGTTTTTTCTGACTTCAGCCAGTGTGCTGGCACAACCCCTGACTATTCCGCTGGGCCACTGGCAGGAGGGAATGGCTGTGGGGGTAACGGAATTCAGCGGCACGCTGTATGTTCCTGAAGTTTCCTGGCAGTGGCAGCCCCGTTCTGTGCGGATGGGGACACCAGACGCCGTGCAGGCCGGTCTGACAACGGGTAAAAGCGGCATGGTCAGAGAAAGCCGGAGAGGGCAGGATTTTTATATTCTTGGCGGACATACCACATCACTGACAACTGCCCGTCCGGGGCTGCAGCCGTCGGTGACATTACTTCAGGTGGCGCCATCATCTCCCCGTATTGCGGCCCGGGGAGAACTCGCCCGGGGACAGGTGCGTTACGGGGAAATCACGTTCACGATGCGCCATCTTCTGGCATGGCAGGACAATATTACTGGTGGTCAGGGCTGGAGCGTGGTCAGCGGAGAGGTGACGCCGGAGGCTGAAAAACAGGTGAAACGCCAGTTATGGCAGGTGAACGGCTATGAATGGACTCCGGACTATGCCGGGTTAACCGCGCGTCCTGATGCGTTTATTTCGGGCGCTGAGTCGCTGTTGTCACAGGAGAATGGCAGCCAGCATATTGCCGGTGCCTGGGTGACATCCCTGAGTGATGTGCGGGTGAATTTCCCCGGTGCTGAGGAGCCGGTAAAACGCTGGCAGGGTAATCTGACACCGGTGGTGGTGTATTTCTGATGGCCCGGCAACGAAAAGTGTTAATACCGATGTGGTGGGTGGTTGGTGTCTGTGTGGCAGCAACCTGTATGGCATGTCTGGTGCTGACACTGGTGATGTTCTGTGCGGTACTGATGTGGTGAAGGTCGTAAGTATGAGGCAAAAAATCCTTCTGACCGGAACCTGCTGGTATGAGCTGACAGGGCTGTGGCACCTGTTATCCGCACAGGGCCACAACGTTTACCGTGTACCTCCGGGGTATCCCTGTGTCCGGGAGGGCTGGGACCTGATTATTGTGGCGCTGAGTGCAGAGCCTGTTACGGGCTGGGGGCGTCATCTGTCCTGGATACGTGAACTGAGGGCAGAAATGTCCGGTGAAATGCTGGTTCTGGTGCCGGAAAGGCTGGAAATGCTGAAAGTGTTGCGAAATATCTGCCCGGTGTACAGCGGATGCATGTCGCTGTCGTGCCTGGAAAGAACGGTCCGCATGGCACTGAACAGAAAGACAGCCCGTACCGGTAAATTCCGTCTGACATCCGGACAACGCCGGGCACTGGAGCGTCTTTCGGAAGAGGGGAGAGGCTGCCCCTTGGGGCTGAAGCCGGAGGAACGTGAGCTGTATTATCACTATGCCCGGCTGGCAGAGAATGTGGGCGTAAGGGATATCCGGTTGTTACTGATGGCAGGACTGGACCGGGAGATCTGCTGTACGACGGGGGCGGCGGAGGGGGGCTCCCATCTGTCGTAAAAATGGCATGCGGGCCGGGTCCGTCTGTTGATATGTCCCGGTACCCGCAGGACTGCCCGCGGTGGATATATTAGCGCCGGGAATGGCTGGGGAGAGCCATTCTGTGTGGCAGAAAGGAACCATGCAGGCCGGAGAGGTACAGAAACTGTACAGATGAATGTCACAATAATATTAAATGCTGTGATGCATTAACTGACGGTAGTGTGAACTCTATTTTTCTGAGTACGAGAGGACAGTGTTTTGAGAATGGGTTATATGTCAGATGCCAGAAGTCTGCCTGTATTAATGTACCACCATGTCAGTAATAAACCCGGGCTGGTTACATTATCTCCTCACACATTTCGTTCACAGATGAGATGGCTGGCAGGCTCCGGATGGAAGACCGTTACCGCTGCAGAAGTGGAGTTGTTCTACCTCGGTGGGAAACTGCCCAGGAAAAGCGTCATGCTGACTTTTGACGACGGCTGGCTGGATAACTGGTCGCAGGTCTTCCCCGTCCTGAGGGAGTTTGGTCTGCATGCACATATCTTCCTTATTACCGGGCTGATAGGTGACGGCCCGGTCAGGGAGCGGGTGGATGACACCCCCTCACACAGGGAGTGTGAAGAATACATTAAACAGGGACTGGCAGATAACGTCATGCTGCGCTGGTCTGAGATCAGAGAAATGCGCAGTAGTGGACTCGTTGAGTTCCACTCACATACCCACACTCATCGTCGCTGGGATCTGATGCCGGGCATCACCAACCCGCTGGAACTTCTACGGGCTGATATTTTGCTCAGTCGTGAACGGATGAAAGAAATGCTCGGCAGCTGCAGCCCCCATCTGTGCTGGCCGGAAGGATGGTACCACCCGGATTATATCCGGATTGCCGGGGATCTGGGCTTCACCTGCCTGTACACAACCGAGAGGCGAATGAACACCCCACAACACGGTGCCTGTCAGATAGGTCGTATCAGCACCAAGGAGCGGGAGTCTTCAGGATGGCTGAAACGGCGCCTGTTCTGTTATACCACGCCGGTCTTCTCTTCATTGCTTGCCCTGCATAAGGGGCCGCGTCTGTCCTGGAACTGATGCAGGGGGGATGGATGAAATTTCTTTATACTGAATCGTCCCCTGACATCGGGGGACAGGAATTACAGGCCATTGCCCAGATGTGTGCCATGCAACGGTCGGGACATCAGGTGATGCTGGCCTGCCGCGAACACAGCAGGATTTCGGCAGAGGCGCGCCGTTATGGCATTCCGGTGGTTCACATTCCGTTCCGGAACAGCCTCCATCTCCCTTCTGTTCTGGCCCTCAGGCGGCTGACAGTGAGATTCAGGCCGGATATTGTGGTCTGCCACAGTGGGCATGACAGCAACATTACCGGACTGGTCCGGGCCTCCCTTCCCGGGAGAGCGGGGCGTTTCTGCATTATCCGGCAGAAAACATATCTGACCAGAAAAGTGAGGATGTTCTCCCTGAACCACATGTGTGATGTCGTGGTGGTGCCTTCCGGTGATGTGGGTTCCCGGTTATTGAGCAGGAGATGTCTGCGGCCTGTTGTTGTTGTGCCTCCCGGTACAGATTTCTCCTCCCTCAGACGGCAGTCCGGAGAAGCACTGCCGGCAAATATTGATGCGTGGCTGAAATGCCGGGAGCCGGCTCCTGTGATTGTTCAGGTGGCGATGATACGACCAGAAAAGGGGCATCACTTTATGCTGAATGTGCTTCACAGGCTGAAACAGGAAGGCCTGCGTTTTTACTGGCTGATTGTGGGAAGCGGGAACAGAGAGGAGGAGGAACGACTGCGGGCAGGGATCAGGCAGATGGGGATGGAAGATTGTGTACTGATGTGCGGCCTGTTATCACCAGTGGCACCGGTTTACCGGGCTGCTTCCCTGATGGTCATGCCTTCCCGTAATGAGTCCTTTGGCATGGTTATTGCCGAGGCTGCAGCATGTGGCACGCCGGTGATGGCCAGCCGGGTGGGCGGCATTCCGCTGGTTATGCAGGGTGGACGAAATGGTGTACTGCTTCCGCCAGATGACCGGGAGGCCTGGATAAACGCCCTGAAAGCGTTTTTCTCGGCGCCTGAAGACCTGCAGGCAATGGCGCTGCAGGCCAGGAGGGACGTGCTGTCCCGTTACAGCATTGACAGAACCGTCACGGAGCTGGTGAAACTGGGGGAGCGTTACCGCCGTATCCGGTGGGGGGATGACTACTGTGATGAGGAGAAAAGCAGAATGGATACGTCACCGGGGAAAGTGACAGATAAAAACTGCGCTGGTGTCGGGAGACATAACGGGGAAAGAAAACTGTCAGCCCTCAGGCTGTTCGTGAAGCTGGTGACTGACCCGGTTTATTACCGTCGTCGGTGGGAAATGCGGAATTTTCGTTATCGCTTTATTCTGCGAACCCTCTTCGTATGGCCATGGGTTACGTTCCGTTATCTGCAGGGGTTATGCAGGCTGGAGGAAACTGAGCGTCTGCTTGAGGCTAACCCTGTTCTGCCGGCCAAACCTCACCGGCCCTACCTGCACCGCGGTGGAAATGCACGACAGCGGGCCCGGGCCGTTCTGGAACATTACCATTTTGTCCGGACATTGCCTGATACGCTCAGACCTTTCCTGCAGATTTACCGGGAAAAAACACTTGCCAGTCTGAAAGGGAAAAATGGTGCGTCGCTGGATATCACCTGCGCCCCCTGTGGATTTGACCGTGAAGGAGAACTGATGCTGATCCTGTACTGTGACGGTATGGTAGTGACCCGGATCTCTTTTTCGTTCATTCGCTGGCAGGACAAATACACCCTGTTCATCGGTGGTCTGCAGGGCCCCCGGGAAGAGGGAAAGGACATCATCCGTCATGCCACCCGGCAGTGTCATGGATTGTTCCCGCGTCGGGTGCTTTGTGAGGCAGTGGCTGTGCTGGCCGGGATCTGCCAGCTGGATACCATCACAGCGGTCAGTGAGGAAAAACACGTTCTGCGGCATGACAGATACGCTGTCCGCAAACAGGGGCGTTTCGTTGCCCGTTACAGTGACTGCTGGATTTCTGTTGGTGGTGAGTGTACCGGTGATGGCTTCTATCGACTCCCGCTCCCTCTGCCACGCAAGGAGGAGGAGGATATACCTGTGCGTAAACGGGCGGAATACCGCAGACGTAACGCATTGCTGAATAACATAAATATTTCCATTCGGGCAGCGACGGGAGCTGAACATATTCCACTGTTCCCTGACAGTCCGGAAAAATATGAGGGGTGAGCCGTGAGGATTATTCTTGCCAGTCTGCTTGTTATTATCTCAACCGGAACGGCAGGAGCTGCGGTTAATCAGCCGGGTAAATACACTATTGATTCGGACAGGCAGGAAATTCTGCCAGACGGTAATATCAGTGCGACCGGACATGTACATGCAGTAAACGGGGATATGGTTATTGATGCGGATGAGGTTGTATATCACCGGTATAACGTGAATCTCCCGTATATAACCGCAAAAGGGAAGCCGGTAAAATACAGTGGTGTGGCCAGTAACGGGAAATTGTTCTCGGGTGTTTCAGAAGAGGCCCGATATACAATAAATACTGGCGAGATTGTTCTTACCGGGAATGCCTGTGTCCGGATGGAAGGGAACAGATTATCTGCTGACATAATCCGTTATAACGTGAATTCGGGAATAATCGTTGCATTGCCCCGCCCCGGAAGCAGGGTAAAGAGCATCATCGCCGGAGATACGGTTTCACGGAAGAACTAGTGCCCGCACAGCATGAGTCTCTGCGCGGAACAGAAATATATACAGGTCCATTCTCTTTCACTTCCGGCATGTCCGGATGGAGCATGCCAGCATCCGTCCATGCCGCTTTATATTGGCAGGAAGGAAATTATTTTGGGGCCGGTTTAAAAAGCAGAATATGCTAGCCTGTATGATGACATTTATTTACGGATATACCGGCATCTGAATTATTGCGTTGCTGACAGGTTCATCCCTGTCATTTATATATCGTTCAATACCGGACAGCTAAAATACCCGTCCGGAGACAGTAGTGGTTATAACAGGTTGTGGATATGGGAATATTATTTATTACGGGGGCCACAGGGTTCCTTGGTGGCGCGGTTCTGGAGAGGTTTCTTGACAGAAACCCGGAGATGAACGTCCTGCTACTGGTTCGGGCCGCCGATCCTCTGAGCGGACTTGAGCGGGTCCGGGAGAATATGCGCAGATTTAACATCAGTGAAGATGTTCTCCGGCGTTTAACGGTCAGTCATATTCTGCCGGGAGACCTGAGTGAACCGGATGGTTATCTCAGTGACCCCCGCCTTGAGCTGGTAACACATGTCATAAACTGTGCTGCAGTTGCCTCTTTTGGCAATAACCCACTTATATGGAAGGTTAATGTCGAAGGCACACACTCTCTGGCACGCCGGATGGCAGAGGTCTCCGGTCTCCGGTGTTTTCTGCACATAAGTACCGCCATGGCATGCACTCCGGAGGCACATTCGTTGGTGACTGAGGATGAGTTGTCAGAGACAGGAGAACATCTGGTTGAATACACGCGGTCAAAAGCTGCAGCGGAGCGCCTGCTGCGCCAGCAGTGCCCGGGGTTGCCTTTACTGATAGCCCGCCCTTCGATCGTTGTTGGTCACACCCGTCACGGCTGTCAGCCCTCAACCAGTATCTTCTGGGTGTTCAGGATGGGACTGATGCTGCAGAAATTCATGTGCTCAATGGACGATTATATTGACGTTGTCCCGGTCGACTATTGTGCTGATGCCCTGCTGAGGCTGCTCAGAAGCCCGTTTATCAGTGGTGAAGTTGTGCATATCTCTGCCGGCGAAGAAGGCAGTGTGACATTTGCAGATATTGACAGAGCCATGGCGCAGGCGCTGGGAACAGAGCCTGTTGGAGAAAAATATGCTCAGGTCGGCTATGACACGCTTGTAATGATGCGACACCAGTTCAGGAGGATCTTTGGTCCCTGCAATGAACGTCTGATGCTGAGGGCAATGCGTCTGTATGGGGCGTTCAGTATGCTTGGTGTGCGATTCAGCAATGAAAAATTACTTGAAACCGGCATGCCGAAGCCACCGCGGTTTACCGAATATCTTGGGTGTTGTGTACAGACGACCAGGGGACTGTCCATTCCCCAACAGATGGCAGTTGATTTCAAATAACGTTGTCATTGTGGATGGCGCGCCGTATGTCGTCACCAGCCTTCGTCACCTGCATCCTGGACAGGTTGTTGCCATTGTTTATGGGCGTGAGTGACTGAGGACCATAACACGCAGGCTTCTGAGGAAACAGGCTAAAGTCAGAAAAATGAGTGATACGTTTTTAACCGAAAAAATCCTTACTGGAGAAAATGTTCTGCGAGCAGCAACCGCCCGTATTGAGTGGATTTTTGAAACATTTCCGTCGGTATGCCTGTCTTTTTCAGGTGGAAAGGATTCCACGGTACTCTTCCATCTTGTCGCCGATGTGGCCCGCAGGAAAAAACGTCGTTTCTCTGTACTGTTCATTGACTGGGAAGCTCAGTACCAGTGCACCATTGAATATATTCAGAAGATGCGGGAAATGTACCGGGATGTGACGGATACCTTTTACTGGGTGGCACTTCCCCTGACCACGGTAAACGGTGTCTCGCAGTTTCAGCCGGAGTGGATATGCTGGGAGTCGGGTGTGACCTGGGTTCGCCAGCCACCGGAATACGCCATTACGGATATGGCGTATTTTCCCTTTTACCGGTATGCCATGACTTTTGAAGAATTTGTTCCGGCATTTTCTTCCTGGTTTGCCGGTAACCGGTGTGGGGTGGCAGTGCTGACCGGTGTTCGTGCGGATGAATCCCTCAATCGCTTTATGGGGCTGGTGTCTCAGCGCAAACTGAGATATGCCGATGATAAGCCCTGGACCACGGCATCGCCTGAAGGGTTTTATTACACCATATATCCGTTATATGACTGGAAAGCCCGCGATATCTGGATATATAACGCCAGAACCCGTGCCATCTACAATCCTCTGTATGACCTGATGTACCGTGCTGGCGTGCCGTTACGCAACATGCGTGTCTGTGAACCTTTTGGTCCTGAACAGCGTAAGGGACTGTGGCTTTACCATGTTCTGGAGCCGGAAACCTGGGCCAGGATGTGTGAACGGGTGTCAGGAGCTGCCAGCGGGGCGCTTTATGCCAATGAGAGTGGTGCCTATTTTGCCCTGCGTAAGCGTATCACGAAGCCGGCTCATCATACCTGGCGTAGCTATGCGATGTTCCTGCTGGATGTGATGCCGGAAAGAACAGCAGAACATTACCGTAATAAAATAGCTGTCTATCTGCGCTGGTATCAGACGCGGGGCTTCCCGGATGACATTCCGGATGAACAGGAGAATGACCAGGGGCGCCGGGATATTCCGTCCTGGCGACGTATCTGTAAGACTCTCATAAAGAATGATTTCTGGTGCCGGACCCTTTCCTTCAGTCCGAACAAACCCCGGCACTATGAACGTTATCTGCAGCGTATGAAAGAAAGGAGGAAGGAATGGGGGATTCTGTGACACCGGAGATACTTGGCAACATGATTCGTCAGTACTTCAGCCAGGAACGACCAGAAGAAGAGGCCATACAGGCCCTGAATCACCTGCGCAGAGTGCTTCATGAAGTCAGTCCTTTTGCGCAGGAGCCTGTGGACTGCGTGCTGTGGGTGAAAGCAGATGAGGTGGTGGCCAATGATTACAATCCTAATGTCATGGCGCCGGGTGAGAAAAAACTGCTGAAGCATTCACTGGAGCAGGATGGGTTCACGCAGCCTGTGGTTGTCTCGGAAGAGAAGGAGCATTATCTGGTCGTGGATGGTTTTCATCGTCAGTTACTGGGCAGGGAAGCCGATACAGGAAAGCGTCTGAAGGGCTGGTTGCCAGTGACCTGTATTAATCCGGAAAGAAAGGGACAGGCCTCACGTATTGCTGCAACCATTAGACATAACCGGGCCAGGGGGAAACACCAGATAACCTCAATGTCAGATATTGTCAGGGACCTGTCGCGGCTGGGCTGGACGGATGAACGTATTGGTACAGAGCTGGGTATGGACCAGGATGAAGTGCTGAGACTGAAACAGATTAGCGGGCTGACAGAATTGTTTCAGGAAGAGGACTTCAGCCCGGCATGGACGGTTCGCTGAGGGCGTCAGATATATGTATTATTTCAGTGAGTTAATGTTTTGAGCAGGAAAAAGAGTACCCCGGAGGTTGTGGAAGACACGGTTGCACAGAAACTGGAGGCAGCAGGTTGCTGGCGCCGAGCTTCTGCCCGCTGGCTTTTTGTTATGGGCAATTTTGAATGTACAGAAGCACAACGGGAGTGGCTGTTGTTGCGGCGTAATTTTTGTCTGGCGCAGATATCGCCCCCACCGCCACCTGAAAAGCTGGATATCAGCGAAGTGGCGAAAGCTGCAGATGCCACGCTGAGGCGAATGGGGATTGCCAGCCCGTCCGGGGAGATATTCAGAAAAGGTATACAGATATATTAGTTTTCAGATTAATGGGTGTGAATAATGAATAAAGGAATAGCAAATCTCATAGTGGCCCGCCGCTCTGACTGCAATGAGGCTGACAGAGCTGAAACTATTCGTCAATGTCAGAACAACAGAAACCTTGCAAACGGGGATGCGTTTATACAGATAAAAACAGTCTTATTTTCTTTTTTATTTCTGTTGGTTCTTCCTGGAACGGTATCGGCCCATCATATCGAATGGCAATCCTGTATGACTCAACCATATAGTCACTGGTTTGGTGAGGAAAAACCTTCACCAGATTTATTATGTGGATATTTATCTGTTCCACTAAAGTATACGGATACTGGCGGAGATATTTCTGATGAAGAAATACCACAGGTCAGACTGGCGCTGACAAAGTTGCCGGCAAAAAGCAAGCCTGAGGGGAGTATCCTTATGATACCGGGTGGCCCGGGCCAGCCAGGTATTAACCCCTATATTGATTTTGACTGGCCGGTAACGAATCTCAGGGAGTCATGGAATATTATCGGTTTTGATCCTCGAGGAATTGGTCAATCTACCCCCGTAATAAACTGCCAACAGTCCGATACAGATATTCAGGAAGACATAACTGAAAAACAACGGATATTGAAAAAAATCAATGCCTGCATCCATAATTCTGGTGGAGCTGAAGTCATTCGTTATATTGGTTCTAACGAGGCTACATATGATATTGACCGCATCAGACAGGCTCTGGGGGACAGACAACTGACAGCAGTGGCGTATTCATACGGAACGCAGATTGCATCCTTATACGCTGAACGTTTTCCCTCGAATGTCAGGTCTATCGTTCTTGATGGCGTCGTCAACCTTGATGATCTGGATTTTACATGGCAACTCAGACAGGCTCAGGGATATCAGGAAACGTTTGAACGTTTTGCTTCATGGTGTGCCAGTACAAAAAGTTGCCCGCTTTCTTCAGACAGAGAGCAGGCAATAAATCAGTTCAATGAATTATTATCAAAATTGCATCGCAGCCCTTTAACTGACAGCAAAGGGAAAGAGGTATCATCAGATGACCTCATATTATTGACATACGATCTTCTACTATGGCGCTCATCGTGGCCAGTACTTGCAACTGCCATACGTCAGTTTTCCCGGGGAATTGTCAGCAAGGAAATAGAAACCGTGCTCAATGAACCATTGTTTTCGGAAAAATCCAGTGATGCTCTGGAGGTTATTCTTTGCGTTGATGAGGAAGATAAACAATTAACGCCGGCAGAACGAGAATCACGAAAAAATGCTCTTGCTGATGCTTTTCCGGCTATTAACTTTCACAGGGAAACGTCCGGTTCACCTGATTTTTGTGAATTGTGGCCAGTACATCGAGGCCTGAAGAATACCCGCAGGGAGAATACAGTTTTGCCCTCTGGTTTACTGTTCGTAGCACAGAAGCACGATCCGACAACTCCCTGGATTAATGCTCGCAAGGCGGCTGATAAGTTTTCCAGCCCGTTGCTGACAGTAAATGGAGATGGGCATGCTCTGGCTCTCAATGGAACTAACTTATGTGTAGATAAAGCTGTTGTGCGTCATCTTCTGGCTCCCCAGAAAATGGAAGATATTACTTGTTCAGGACGTTAGCGAATGTTGGACTGAACATATTAAGATCAGGCAATGAGCCTGTACACAGATCCGTGTACAGGCCCTCTCCTGAGGTGGTGGCGATTGATTTTTAGACATTATGGCTGATTATTTTTATGCCTCAGTTTTTCATCCGACGACCGGTTTTTGCTTGGGTCATTGCGCTATTTATCATTTTGAGCGGTGTTTTATCAATACCACGACTGCCAGTAACACAATATCCTTCTGTGGCGCCGCCCAGCATAATTATCTCTGTATCTTATCCTGGTGCCAGCCCGGAGGTAATGAACACATCCGTTATTTCACTTATTGAGCGTGAAATATCCGCTGTTGATAATTTACTGTATTTTGAGTCATCCAGTGATACCACCGGTATGGCATCAATTACGGTCACATTCAAACCAGGTACCGATGTAAAATTAGCCCAGATGGATCTTCAGAACCAGATAAAAACGGTGGAACCCCAACTGCCTCAGGTTGTCCGGCAAAATGGACTCTCTCTTGAGGCAGCAGCCCCCGGCTTTTTGATGATTGTGGGGCTGAAAGCAACCTCCTCCGCTATTCAGGAAGCCGATCTGAGTGATTATTTTGCCAGAAATGTCTCGGATGAACTCCGCCGTGTCCCCGGGGTGGGTAAAGTTCAGCTGTTTGGAGCAGAGAAAGCACTACGTATCTGGCTTGATCCTCAGAAACTACATGGTTTTGGACTTTCTGCCAGCGATGTTCTGACCGCTGTCAGCCAGCAAAATACGGTGGTTTCACCAGGCAGAACAGGAGATGAACCCGCTACAAAAGGACAAATGGTTTCTTATCCTGTTACCGTCAGGGGGCAACTTACTTCTGTAGAGGAGTTCAGTAATATAACCCTTAAATCAAATATTACAGGAGCCCGCCTGAAACTGGCTGATATTGCCCGGGTAGAGTCAGGTCTGCAGAGTTACGCTTTCGGCATACGGGAAAACGGGGTTCCGGCGACTGCTGCTGCGATACAGATGACGCCCGGTGCGAATGCAATCAGTACGGCAGACGGTATACGCACACGCCTTGCTGAACTTTCAGCTGTATTGCCGGAAGGTATGGAATTTACTGTTCCCTTTGACACAGTGCCGTTTGTAAAACTGTCTATCATGAAAGTTGTACAGACTTTTGCCGAGACAATGGTACTGGTGTTCCTTGTTATGCTGCTTTTCCTTCACAACATTCGTTGTACTCTTATTCCAGCCATTGTGGCACTGGTAGCCTTACTGGGGACATTCACGGTTATGCTACTGAGCGGTTATTCCATTAATATTCTGACAATGTTTGGTATGGTTCTTGCCATCGGCATCATTGTTGATGATGCCATTGTTGTTGTCGAGAATGTGGAACGCCTGATGAAAAAAAAGGGTATGTCACCATCTGATGCAACACAGGAAGCCATGCAGGAGATCACGCCAGCGATCATAGGAATTACACTTGTACTCACTGCGGTGTTTATTCCAATGGCATTCGCAAGCGGATCTGTGGGGATCATTTATCGACAATTCTGTATGTCGATGGTTGTGTCTATTTTGTTATCCGCATTTCTGGCACTGACACTGACTCCTGCACTGTGCGCATCTGTACTCCGGTCATACAACCATAAAAACAATCCCGGGAGCAGGTTTCCTGTATGGTTTAATACGCATTTCAGTCGGATAACTGCTTTCTATGAACATAGTCTTGGTTTTGTACTTAAACGCACCGGACGCATGATGATGTTATATACAGCACTGTGTATTGCATTATACGCAGGGTTGTCATCATTACCCTCCTCATTTCTTCCTGAAGAAGATCAGGGGTATTTTATGTCCACCATACAGCTCCCATCTGAAGCCACGACACAACGAACACTTAATGTTGTGAAAAAGTTTGAAAATGAACTATCAATGCGGCCTGCGGTTAAGAGCAACATAATAATCATGGGGTTTGGTTTTTCGGGTTCTGGTCCAAATGCTGCTATGTCCTTCACCACACTGAAAGACTGGAAGGAGCGCAAAGGTATATCCGCCCAGAGTGAAGCTGATCATATTCAGTCAACAATGGAAGGTGTTCCTGATGCAATAACGATGAGCCAGTTACCTCCGGCCATCCCTGATATGGACACATCTTCAGGGTTTACTTATTATCTGCTGGACCGGGGAGGGAAAGGCTATCATGAACTTAAGAAGGTCGCTGATGAACTAATATCACGGGCCAATAATGATACTAAATTGTCTGATGTTTATATTGATGGTTTGCCGGAAGGTGCAAATCTTTCACTCAATGTGGACAGGGAAAAAGCCGAAGCCATGGGAGTCTCGTTTGAAGAAATTAATCAGGCGATTTCCATTACAACAGGCTCGAATTATGTCAATGACTATATAAATAATGGTCGGGTTCAGCAGGTAATTATCCAGTCTGATGCTCCGTACAGGATGCAGCCAGAACAATTATTAAGTATTCCGGTAAGAAACAGAACAGGCCAGATGTTACCATTATCTGCTTTTGTTGATATTTCATGGTCTGTCATGCCACAACAATTAAACCGTTATCAGGGGTATCCGGCACTACGTATTAGCGGAAGTGCAGCCCCTGGAGAGTCAAGTGGTACCGCCATGCAGGAAATGAATGCGCTGGTAAAAACATTGCCTCAGGGCTTTTCGGGTGAATGGGCTGACAGTTCTTTGCAGGAAATTGAATCTGCAGCTCAACTTCCCGGGCTGATGGGACTTTCGATACTCGTCGTGTTTATGGTACTTGCAGCACTCTACGAGAGCTGGTCAATTCCATTTGCGGTAATGCTGGTTGTTCCTCTCGGACTTATCGGGGCTGTGATTGCGGTAAGTATTTCTGGTATGACGAATGATGTTTTCTTCAAAGTGGGGTTAATCACTCTTATAGGTTTATCTGCAAAAAATGCAATTCTGATTATAGAATTTGCCAGACAGTTACGGGCACAGGGGAAGACATTAGCTGGAGCGGCCATAACAGCATCAAAACAACGTCTGCGTCCGATACTTATGACTTCTCTGGCTTTTGCTCTTGGGGTGGTACCCCTGATGCTAGCCAGCGGAGCCAATGACAAAACTCAGCATGCAATAGGCACCGGTATTTTTGGCGGAATGATTAGTGGAACTGTCCTGGCAATATTTTTTGTTCCGGTTTTCTTTATTGTAATCAGTCGTTTTACATTGAGCTTAAAGCGTATGAACCGCCCCGGAAATCCTGGAGACAAAACTCCCTGAGAAAGAGGTAAACAGCAACTGTCTTGAACGTAATAATTATGGAGCAACGTAATGGTAGGACTCATTCCATTCTTCATTCTTTCTGATCATCGCGTTCAGGATGGTCGGCAATTTGCGCATACAGGCAACCAGAGCCATTTTTTTGGTTTTTCCAGCTGCAAGCAGACGCATGTAAAAGGCTTTTATTACCGGATTAAAACGGGTTGCGACAAGCGCGGCCATATACAACGCGGTTCGTACGCCAGACCGACCGCCAAAAATGGTTCGTCGGCCTCGCATGGAACCAGAGTCCCGATTGACTGGAGCAACACCTACAAGCGCACTGATTGCTCGTCGTGAGAGGCTCCCCAGTTCAGGAACCTCGGCCAGCAATGAAGCAACGTAAGCATCCGGTGAACTCATATTGACGCATTTTTCAGGCAAGCCACTGGCAGCGCATACGATTGATCACCGTCTGACGATGGTTGATTTATTTTGTTGCACAGGGACGATCGCCAGGCAGGTACCGGCGGCGGGCTCTGAAGTACTGAGTCGGGTAAATGCGTCAGGTCGTGAAGTACTGACACGGGTATTGGTGGCAGGTAAATGAAGTCCTTCCCCGGGAATGGCTCCAGGCTGATTCAGGTTCTGACTCGCTGTCAGCCCGCGTGGTTGCTGCTCTGGCTCATTTCCTGTCGTCAGGCGTTCAACTCCCGACTGCGGGTTATGGCCCGCTGCACGAACACCTGATGGCAGGTATCACTCACCCGGAGAAGGTAAATCCCTCAAGGGGCAGCAACTCTGCCAGTCGGTCTTCCGGCCACTCCGGTAGACGCGTCAGAACGTCTGTCAGCCAGGCATGCGGCTCCAGACCATTACGTTTTGCCGTTTCCAGAAGGCTCATTATCTGTGCCGCGCGGTTCCCGGCCATCAGTGAACCGGCGAATAACCATGCTTTCCGCCCCATGACCACCGGGCGGATGGCACGCTCGCAGATATTGTTGTCCAGGGGCACAGCTCCGTCCCCCAGGAAGCAGCTCAGTTCATCGTGCCGGTTCAGAATATAGTTAATCGCCTTATTTAATGGGCCCTCAGGCGGACAACACGGCTCCTGCTCTTCAAGCCAGGCAAACAGGTCGTTCACTATCGGCCGGGAATACCGTTGTCGCCACTGCCGTATTTTTTCCACAGGACGCTCGCGGATGAGCTTCTCAATGCGGTAAAGACCGGCGATTTTCCTCAGCGCCATGGCTGCACGGGGCTCCCTGCTGGCCTTGTACAGATTTGCGAAGCCGCGCCTTGCGTGGCTCCAGCAACAGGCAGATGTGATACCAGGGTGATTATCCGCCAGAGATTTGTACACGTTGTACCCGTCACTCACCAGCGTACCGCCATGCCAGCCCTGCAGCCAGGCCTCAGGATATCTGAGAGCCCGTCCGGTCTGCGAGTCAAAACAGACGACCGGCGGACCGCTTCTTTCACCACTGACGTAAGCCCACAGCCAGCCGGAGCAGGATTTACCACCTTTCCGGGTATCAAGGAGCCTCAGGGACGTTTCATCAGCATGAATGACATCCCGTGTCAGAAGCTCGTGGCGTAACAGTTTTGCCAGCGGGGCCAGTGCAGCTCCGGCGACACCAACCATATCCGCCATTGTACTGACGGGAACCGCCACCCCCATTCGGGAGAAGATGTGCTGCTGACGATACAGGGGAAGATGGTCGGTATATTTGCTGATGACCACCTGTGCGATGACCGACGGCTCAACGGCACTTTTCGGAAGGATATGTGCCGGCATTTCTCCGCTGAACACTTTCTCACAGCAGGGACAGCTGTACTGCGGACGGATATAGCGATTGACCACAACCTGTGCGGGGATATATTCCATTTTCTCGCTGACTTCATTGCGAATGAAGCGCAGGGATTCATTACATTCCGGGCAACGTTCTTCATCTGCCGGGATAACCTTTTCAACCCGGGGAAGATGTGAGGGTAAAGGTTTACGAACAGGACGTATTGTTGTTTTTTCTTCGTCCCCGGTCTGAGGAAGCAGTCTGTCCAGATGCGCCGAGATTTCTGCGATATCCGCGTCAACATCCTCTTCGAAGAGGGAACGCTGCATCCCGGCCAGCGATTCGCATTTTTTACCAAAACGCTGCTGGCGTGCGAGCTGCGTATTCCGCTCTATTCGATCACGGATTGGCATCGAAGTCCGATCAGCGATTCGCATCTATTCGATCAACCGGGAACTTAACTTTTTCTACCGCTTTTTAACTCGTTTTTTCGCTGCTTTCCACTGTCGGGGGATTTTTCCTCAGTGACTCTCCCTGAAGGACCACCCGGTGTGAGTTATGTACCAGTCTGTCCAGGATGGCATCTGCTGTTGTTGGGTTCTCCATCAGACCATGCCATTTATCTACCGGGAACTGGCTTACCACTATTGTGCTGCTTTGTCCGTAACGATCCTCTATGAGCTCCAGAAGGTCATTACACTGGGCGTTACTTAACTGTTCCAGCCCCAGATCGTCCAGGATTAGAACCTGTATTTTTTGCAACTGTTTCAGATATTTCAGCCAGCTGCCATCAACACGTCCCTGAGCCAGTTGTTCCAGTAATCGCCCGGTTCTACAGTACCGGACGCTGTGTTTCTGTCGACATGCCTGTTCGCCCAGCGCATTGGCTATCCAGCTCTTGCCACATCCTGTCGGACCGGTTATCAGCAGGTTTTTCCTGTGGATTATGTAGTGGCCGTTCAGCAGTTCCCTCATCTGTTCAGCCCGCAGACCTCTTGAGGCCGGATAACGCAGCCCTTCCGGTGTTGCCTGGTATTTCAGGCCGGCATTTTTTCTCAACCGTGCCACACGGCTGTTTTCCCTGCTCAGAAGCTCGTCATCAACCAGCAGCGTCAGCCTTTCCTCGAACGACAGTTCGTCGTAGGTCTGAGGCGTTTCCCGTTGCCGTATCAGGCTCCCGGCCATCGCCGGGAGTTTCAGTTGGGTCAGTTTGTTTAACAGGTTATCACTCATACTGTTGTTCCTTCTGTCAGTGGTAGTAGCCCGGACCACGCAGGTTTTCATGCTCTGAAGCATATGCCGGATGTTGTTCGCCCTGGCGGGATAACGGAAGCTCCAGGTTCTCCCGATGGTGACGCAGCAGATTGTCGATAAAGCGTCTGTCAGGGGCGTTATAGTACAGGGCAACGTAACAGGCCTTTTCCAGCCGTTCCGGGCCGTATTTTTTCTGAAGCGCCAGCAGCCCCAGGACTGCACGATAAGCCAGTTCCGGATGGGGTTTTGCCTTCAGCATGAATTCAACCCCCCGGCCTGTGGATGGGCCTGTACGTTTTCCCTGCCCGATAAGGCGTTCCTGTGTCCATGTCCCGTGCCGTCAGTGGCGCTCTGGCATGTGAAGCGGATTGGTTGTGTGTTTATATTCATGTGTGCTGCGCGGATGTTGCGCCACACACTGCCCCTTGTGCCAGAGTTGTACCACCGACTGCCCCGCCTTCAGTGACAGACGCTGACCAACCAGTTCGTGTGGAACGAAGTACCAGTGACGGGCATATTCAACGTGGTAGTCAGGGCCAACCTTCACGGCTTTGTATTCCGTGTATTCATAAGGTGCCAGAGGCAGCGGAGAGAGTGCTGGCGCATCCAGTATGCGGAAGTGTTCTGCACGGGTTTGATTGCCGTACCCCTTCATTGGCCGGTTATTCATGTCCGTCAGTAACTCCCGAAGGCGCGCATTCAGCGCCCTGAGCGTGCGGAAGGTTTCATTACGGATGCGGGCAAGAAGCCATCGTTCGACGATGAGGACACCGTTTTCTGCTTTTGGTTTATCTTTAGGTTTGCGTGGTCGGGCCGGGATAATAACCGTGCCATAGTGCTCAGCCAGCGCCTGATAACTGTCGTTGATGACAGGCTCATGGCGAGCGGCCTTTCACTGCGCTTCTGAGATTATCGGGGATGAGCAGCTTCGGTACGCCGCTCAGGAAGGTCAGGCAACGGCTGTGGGCATTTAACCATAACATCATGTCCTAACCTTCGCACGCTTCAACGTAGGTATAGTTGGACGCCCCATTACGGCCACGAAGATTGCCACGCGGCGTATCTCACCGGTGTCTGGATTAATAACAGGAACCGTAGGGCCACAGAAGTCGATAAAGAGCTTTTCGCCAGCACGGTGCTCCTGGTGCATGGAGAGGCGTCGCGTTTTTTCCACTCCCGGTAGCAACGGCAGAAGTGCGAGTATCCCATCGCTTTGTCACCCGCCTGAGCCTTGTATTCCATCCACAACAGTTGCCGCGTTACACCTGGTTTTCTCATTTCCATATCGAAGTACAGCATGTCAGGCATTACAAGCTCTGATGCAGAGGTGTCTTTGGGCGGGAAGATGAGTTTCTCCAGCATGTCATGGGATATATCTGCAGGTAACGGCCATGACAGAGAAGAGGCTTTGAAGCGGGCAAGAACCTCAAAAACGGTTGAGGCGCTGATGTGTAATGTCAGTCCTATACAACGGTTAGTCAGCTTCTTGTCGAACTTGAGCTGAAGGATCTTAAAACAGGTTTCCATAGTGCTCCTGGATTTTCTCTTTTTGGACATTGGCGTCTCCATTGTTTTAAACACGGCAATGAAGACTGTGGTGAAAAGAGTTAATTCCCGGAGTGACTGGCAGGATGCCAATCAATGATCGGAAGCATGCCAAATCGTGATCGATTCAGATGCCATTTTGCAATATCGTTATTGGTAATATAGCTTATAAAAAATCAATAATAAATATATATTATTTTGTTATATATATATATCGTATATTTCTTAAATATTCCTTATGAATATTTGATTAATAATGTTTTTTATTTAAAATGTGTGACAAATTCATTCGTTAAATCCTGTTGTTTATTATTTTTCTGTTTCAATCTATCGCAGGTGCCTGATGGATGCTGTATGTTCTGTGGTTCTGGTTTGCCAGTCTTTCGATTTAATTATCTGTAAGAAGCCTGTATCATTAAAGAAAAATACAGTTTTACTTCTGGATCCAGCATCCAGAAGTAAATTATCTGACAGCCCCTCTCTCGTCAGAACGGTCGAACTTGATCATAAAACAGTATTGTCCTTTCTGAATGACGTGAATAACAGACTGCCTGATATGTTCTGTATTGACAGACAGGGGTATGTCATCGAGGAAGATATTCCGCTGTCGCTGGTTTATTCTCTTTTTGAAGGGATAAGAATTGCAGACGCTTACACGACGTCACTAAGAGAAAAACTCTGTTTGTCCCTGCTTTCTGTATTTCAGGAGCGTACAAGAGTGATTTCTTTCTTACTGACGAATATGAACACATTCTCGTATAAGATTATGGGGATTATTGGCGGGGATTTAGAACGAGCCTGGCATCTTAAAGATATTGCCGGACGCCTCTATGCCAGTGAAAGTCTGATCAAGAAAAGACTGAAGGAGGAGGGAACCTCATTTTCTGAAATATTAAGGGATATGCGTATGGAGTCAGCACGAAAGATGATACTTGAAAATACCCACTCTGTCTCTATGGTTGCACAAAAGTGTGGCTACAACAGTACGTCATATTTCATCTCAGCGTTTAAGGATTATTATGGGATGACACCATTACACTATTATGATAATGCCGTAAGTGAAATGGCTGAAAATAAACAGCAAGACCCCTTATGGGGAATATTCTGATGACTATATG
This sequence comes from Escherichia sp. F1, assembly GCF_046764225.1. Lineage (NCBI taxonomy): Bacteria > Pseudomonadati > Pseudomonadota > Gammaproteobacteria > Enterobacterales > Enterobacteriaceae > Escherichia > Escherichia sp. F1. Next base: position 4,440,891 of record NZ_CP177202.1, on the reverse strand, counting down.
CACATAAAAAAGGGCGTGATAACGCCCTGGACAAATAAAAATATAACAGAAGGTTTTTTGATAAAAAGACAGGTGCCTTTTAATAAGTGACCTGAGGGAGTCACTGTTATTCCGGGATGATTTATCATCCCGGAATATACGTCGGTCTTTACGTCAGAACTGATAGACCAGACCTACCGCAACAATATCATCGGTATTGATGCCGGCATCACGTGTAAACTGGTTGTCTTTCAGCAGGTTGATTTTATAATCCACGTAGGTGGACATATTTTTGTTGAAGTAGTAAGTTGCGCCCACATCAACATACTTCAGGATATCCTGGTTGTCATAATTGCGGCCATTGATGCTTCCCAGTTTTTTCCCTTTGGACTGCAGAAAGGCAAGGGACGGACGCAGACCAAAATCAAACTGATACTGGGCCACCAGTTCAAGGTTCTGGGCTTTGTTTGCCCAGCCCAGGTTGCCGGCAAGTGTGGCATTATATGTCTGGGTGTACTGTGCTGCCAGATAGACGTTATAGGCATCATACTTCAGCCCACCAGTGTATGTTTCCGCACGGTTGCCGGTCCCCATCAGTCCCGTATGGTTCTGATCCCATGTACGCTGGGAACTGGACACCGCACCACCAATACTGAAACCGTCATACTCGTAGGTAATCGAGCCACCAACACCATTACCGTTCTGCCGTAATGCACCACGCCCGTTATTTGTCGTATTTTCACCGCTCACGCCACCGTTTTCGCCCTGATACTGCACTGCAAAATTAAGACCATCGACAAGGCCAAAAAAGTCGGTATTACGGTAGGTGGCAAAACCGTTACCCCGTCCCTGCATGAAGTTATCCGCACTGTAAGTATCACCACCAAACTCCGGCAGCACATCAGTCCAGGAGGTGACGTCATAGACAACACCATAATTACGTCCGTAGTCCAGAGACCCATAATCGGAGAGCTTCAGGCCGGCGAAGGCCAGACGGGTCCAGGCATGGTTTTCATTTTCCGGCGTGTTTGCCTGGATCTGGTACTCCCAGTGACCATATCCCGTCAAATCATCGTTGATCTGGGTTTCACCCTTGATCCCCATACGCATGTAGGATTTGTCACCATTTTCATCCTTATTGCCTGAAAAATAATGGAGCCCGTCCACTTTTCCGTACAGATCAAGTTTATTACCATCTTTATTGTATATTTCAGCTGCCTGTGCGGATACAGCCATCAGGACTGCTGTTGCTACTGCAGAAATTGTCACCGTTAGCTTTTTCATTTTACTGAACCTTTGAAATTGAACTTTTCTTCAGAGAAGATGTCACAGCCCGATAAATAATCGTTAATCAGGAGGGAGGATTTCAAGATCTATTTCATCCTGTTTCGGAAGAAGTTATTTTTTTTGTCCCGGTTCGGATATGATGCAGAGCGGTGTTTTTATCTTATTAAGAATCTTTCTGAGAAAAATATATTGATACCGGTGATATCGTTGATATTTTTTGTCAGCCTCCTGATATGTATGTGGGGGGGATATGTGCAGATAACACAGATAACCAATTCTGAAACATGGTGTCAGATTATTGCAGTCATTCTGACGACTGAATAACATTATTTCTCGCGGAAGTTCTCCCCTTCTGAGACGAAGTGTCCACTGTTTGTTCCGTACATTTGCCAGTTCACCGGAGCTGGCTTTTTTTTGACGGTAACAGGACAAAATATAAAAAATTCTTATTTATAAGACGTCGATGTTGTGTTCTGTTTTCTGCGGGTTAACATGACAGGGCGAAAATCCCGTGAGGAGTATGGGCGTTATTTACAGAGCATCGGCATTTATTGACTTCACCATTACTGACTTTCTGATATTTCTTTTGCATTGCAGACCTGCCGTGGTGCAGGTCTTTTTTTGTGATAGTACAGCCTCATACCTGTATCCATTCGAGCATTTTATAACATCTCTACGTTATTGAATCTCTGTCTGTATATGTAGTGGTCAAGTAATACTGGCCACGGTTTTACAGTAAAAATGGTATCTGTTCTCTGACTCTTCCGGCGTCAGCCCTCCGTTATAATGGTGAGGCCTGACGCTATTGTAATAATTCAGAATATAACTGCTGATTTGCTGCCGGGCCACGTCTTTGCCTGTGTAGCCATCGGTTGGCACCCATTCTGTTTTCAGACTGCGGAAGAAGCGTTCCATTGGACTGTTATCCCAGCAGTTTCCCCGTCGGCTGACACTTTGCTTTATCCTGTAACGCCAGAGAAGTTGTTGATATTTCAGTCCTGTATATTGACTTCCCTGGTCGCTATGGAACATGACGTCCCGCGGCTGACCACGCACCTCATACGCCATCCGCAGGGCACTGCTTATCAGGGCAGTATCGGCATTCGCTGACAGGCTCCAGCCGATAACCCTGCGGGCAAAAAGATCCATGACGACCGCCAGATAGCACCAGCGATTTCCTGCCCAGATATACGTAATATCTCCGCACCATACCCTATCTGGCTCGGGCACAGCGAACTGGCGCTCAAGCAGATTCGGCAGGCAGGTATGTTCCTGACGAGCATTTTTGTACTGATGTTTTCCGGGCTGACAACTGCTCAGGTTCAGATATTTCATCAGACGCCCGGCACGGTAACGGCTCATCGGGACGCCGTTTTGGGTCAGCATTTCAGCCAGCGTGCGCGCCCCCGCAGAGCCCCTACTTTGGTTCCACGCCCGGCGTATTTCGCTGCACAACCTGACTCGCGCCGGATTAACCGTATCGCGTCGTTTTCGCCAGTACCGGTAACTGCTGCGGTGTATTTCCAGAGCAGAACAGAGGCTGACAACTGAGTGGCTGTCACTCAGTCTGGCAACTATCGTGAACCGTTCAGCGAGTCGGACATCAAGAGCGCGGTAGCCTTTTTTAATATCGTATTTTGTTCCTCCAGGCGGCGAACCTGCTTTTCCAGTTCGCGGATACGTTGCTGGTCTGGAGTAATAGGTGTGGCAGAGGGCGCAATCCCCTGACGCTCTCGCCTGAGCTGGCGCACCCAACTCTCAAGCGTGGTAGAACCGACATTCATCGCTTCACTGGCTTGTCGATATGAGTAGCCCTTATCAACAATTAGCTGTGCACATTCCAGCCTGAATTCAGGGGTGAAAGTACGTTTGGTTTTCTTGTTCATTAAGTCACCTGTTTTGTGTTGTGGTGAGGATATCACCTTTAATCAGGTGGCCAAATTTACTGTGCCACTACAATATAAATATCAGTATCATTTATAGTGTTCTCAGGTAACCATGGCTCGCTGATAATAACTGATTCCTGAAAATGAGGAAAAATAATATACGGAATGACGTGCGACAGATAATATTATGTGCGAGTACAGATGTCTGATAAAATGCTTTTATTTGCCAGAGGAGTCAACGCCACGATTTTTGACCGTTAGGGGATGCGGATAGCCCGATTGTGGGTCTACATCCGTGATGTTGACAATGTGACCGTAACGCTGGTTTACAGATGCCCCGGCGGTCTGTTTCGCGTACAGTCCGGACCGGAAAGGTATCCATCCACAAAATCACCTGTCCGGTTACAGCGGTGTGCTTCAGGCTGATGCTTACGGTGGTTACCGGACGTTATACGAATCCGGCAGAATAACGGAAGCCGCGTGTATGGCCTATACCCGGAGAAAAATCCACGATGTGCATGCAAGAGCGCCGAGCGATATCACTGCAACAACCAAACAGAGAAGCTACCAGACTGCCCTGGCAGCATCAGGGACGTGCCGAATGTCACACAGTTTACAGCCACTGGATTAATTTTTAAGATAATATTCTTATAATCATTACCTTACCAGATAAACCGATGGTTCTTACCGCTCAGCCGAATTTACGCCAAGTTTTGAGTTTTTTTTGCAGTGAATAGTTATAATTACGCAAAATGAAACTTTTTGGCTAAAGTATTTTCTTATACTAAAAAAGGAATCCATATGTTACCTTCTGTTGGTTCATTCATTCTTCACTGGATAGAATTAAATCTGGATTCAGGAAAAAACATTAGCGATATGGTATCTTCTACAGGATATTGTCGAAAGACTATAGAAATATGGTTCTTCAGAAAATATGGGTTAACTCTCGGTGACTATTTTTTCCGAAGGCGAATGAGTCGGGCGGCCGTATTATTGAGGTTAACAAAATTGTCCATAACTGAAATCGCTGAATTATTGCATTACAGTAGCAGTCAGAATTTTTCCCGGGCTTATCATCGTTTTACAGGTAAGACGCCTTCAGAATATAGAAAAAGTAAAGATTGGGATATTTCTGTTTTACAGTTCTCCTTTCTATATAATATTGATATTGAAGATATTGATGAATGTGTATTGCCTGAAAGATTTTTAATCGGGAAAACATACCATATAGAGGAGTCTTTTTTTTACAATCCAGATAATGAATCATTCAATGGATTACAGAAATTAATAAAAAAAATCTTCCTTTACGAAGATAAAGACGTTTTTGTTTCGATAAAAATGATTGATACGCCAGAATTATCAAAAGGAAGAAAAGGTGTTTTTAATACAGAGGTTGTTGCTGGTGAATTATCTGACGAAAAACATGATAAAATGTTCAAAATACCCGGAGGTGATTTTTGTCACTGTCATTTTGTAGGGGGGTGGTGTGACTATCATATATATTCTTTTGCGGTTTTCATAAAGCTACTTTCAGATGGAAAATATAAATATACAGGAGGAAATAATTATATTTATTTTCATCATCCAATCAATGCGGATGATGACATAATAAGTTGTGATTTATTTATACCCGTAAACAAAACGTAGAGATTTTTATTATCAGGTATATAGTATGATTCAGAGATTATACCCTGGATATGTTGAAAAGGATCTATTTTGGTTTATTATTGATATTTCAGTTATTCGTAGTGATAAGATGATTAATGCATTGCATGATCACTTGGTTGAAGGATATACAAGAAGTGAGGTTTGCGACAGATATAATGTAAACCCCGGATATCTTTCTGTAAAAATAAAAGAAATCAATATATTGTATGAAAAAATAACAACCTTTTTCACGAAACAGAAAAAATGCTCTTTAGATGCGTGATAAATTATGCTTGTTGTAAGTATTGTTTTTTATTATAATTCTGTTTCTTATTTTTTATTATTGTAATTTAAACTAATTAGTGTCCCTAGAAACTGATGTGGATTAGTCAAACTAATATTACCTGTCATCTTTCTCTTGCAAAAATATTATATTCTGCTGAAAAATGTTGCAGTAATCAGGGGCTCGGCGCCCGGGCGAGATTGTTGATAGATGCCGGTACGCGATTTGTTGTGATGACTGCAGTGAAATTGTCCTTGATCCACATATTCAGACAGTCATTGTATCTTAAGTTGACGTTACCCGCTGACGTCGATATTCCCTTGGTGAGAGATAACCTAACGCACTATGCGGATGTTTTTCATTGTAATGCTCGATTGCCACTGCAAGGTTATGCAATGCCGTTCTTACATTTGGTTTCGGCATGAACGCGATGTAGTTTTCCTGCATCGTTTTCACGAACCATTCTGCCATTTCATTACTCTGAGGGCTAATGACTGCCGTCGTGCAGGGCTCCAGACTCAACTCTCTGGCGAACAGCCCTGTTTCATGAGCCATATAAGCCGAACCGTTATCAGTCAGCCACTGGATTGGCCGTTCCGGTCTATCGCCAAAGCGTTTTTCTATCGCTGGCGCTGACATCGCTCCTGACATGACATCTTGCACCGTTGCTTGGTCATAACCCCCCGTGCTTGCGGCCCAGTCTATGGCTTCACGAGCGCAACAGTCCAGTGCGAACGTGACACACAGTTTTTCGCCATTATCACAACCGAACTCGAAGCCATCGGAACACCAACGCTGGTCGCTTTCCTTCACCGATATTCGGCCTTTATGTTCCCGCTGCGGTCGTGAAGGTTTGTCATGTAACAACAACAGGTTATTCTCGCCCATTATCCGATAAACGCGCTTTGCATTCACGAACGGCAGTCCTTCGTTACGGGATTGCCGTCTGGGAATGGCCCAGATACGACGATATCCATATGTCGGCATATCGCTGATGATATCAAGGATGCGTGCTAACACTACCGCATCCGCAGCCTCATCACATCTGCGACGACGTTTATTCGGCTTATTACCAGATGTTTTCATCCGTTGTGCCAGTTGCGCACGCGACACGTCCAGAATACGGTTTACCTGGGTTCTTCCTTGTCCGAAGGTAACAAGGGCGCATGCGCTATCCATTTTCGCGATTGCGCGTACTCCACCGCTTCTTTGAGGATCTCAACTTCCATAGTTTTTTTACCCAGAAAGCGCTGTAACTCTTTTATTTGTTTTATAGCGGCAGCCAGTTCTGAGGCAGGAACAACCTGCTCTCGGGCAGCAACAGCAGTGAGACTTCCTTCCAGATATTGTTTTTTCCACTTAAACAACAGGCTGGGTTGAATACCATGCAAACGCGCCACATGGGACACCGTCATGCCAGGCTCCATTGTCTGCTGAATAATGGCAATTTTTGCCTGAGGATTTTTACGTTTACGAAGCTTCTGCCCCAGCAAAGTTCCAGTCATCTCAAAATTAGAACTAGTATTAGACATATATCCAAGCCAAACTCTTATTTTAAGATACATCCACTGTCTGGCGTTTCACGGGGCCGGCCCAGTGTATGGCGCTGCCTGTTTCAGGAAAGGGTCTCCATCACATCACTATATTTCCCCTTCTTTTTCAAATGCTGAGCCTGAGAAGTATTCATGTTAAACCGTATAGCGATTTTTGTCGTTTGGCATGGCATGTTTATATCTTGAATCTATCTTTTCTTAATCCTTAACTGTAGCTGCAATACCTTTTTATTGATTCTGTATTTATTACTAAATTATAAATTGCTTTACAATGAAATAGTGTGGTGAGTTATTTTGTGGTTTGTGAAAAGAATTGTATTGATTTATTTCCAGATGTTTACAAATGTATGTATTTGGGTTCGTTTTAGTTGCTGTGGTTAATATTTCCCATGATTTTAATTTTATATATTTTCTAAATAATAGAAATTGTTTTTTGATGAATATCTATTCTTAATGAAAAACAAAATATAGTTTTTTATTCTGGTGTTTTTTGTTATATTGGTTTTTTATTCTGTGAATTTGTTTTATGTGTTTGTTTTGTTCTGTTTTCGATTGTTTTTTTGGTTTTTCTCTCTAATTAATGTGTTAATTGTGTTTTTGAATAATATGAAGTTGTGGTTTTTCATGTTGTTTTGTCGTGATAATCTCTGTAAAAAATGTGGCAGTAGTTGTATGAATATATTTGCTTATCTGGATTCATATCGCCTTTCTTGTCTTGTTGTATTTGTGGAGTAGCATAATGGACAGTGATGGTCTGTATTTTCGCAAAAAGTATGATCGCGCTTTGTTGCCTGGAAAAATGCCGGAGAATCAGTTCTGGTTATTGGTTGAAATATCCCCGCTTCACAGTAAGAAAGTTATTGGCGCGTTGAGGGATTTTCTGGTTCTGGGTTATACCCGAAGGGAGGCCTGTGAACGACATGAGGTTTCTCAGGGGTATTTTTCAGGTGCACTAGGGCGTTTTCAGTGCACTCATCAGACGGTAAGTAGTTTGATTCCCTTTTATATACCAGAAGCCAGTATTCCATATGCGGGATGACATTTGCATGGAAATTTTTCGTTTTCAGTACATATGCTTCTGGTGGGGGGGAACTATATAGGTTTTGGTAATCAGGAACAGTTAGATGCAGGATGCGTTCTCCTCCGCGGTGTTGGTGGTATTCGCGTGGATGGCTCGACGGAGGATACACTGATTGATTATCGCGGACGTCTGACACAGGGCAGCCATACAGAATTATCTGGTGGATTTAGCAATCAGGAGGCACTTTCGTTTTTGTGCACAGCCGCTGTTTTCGGCGAACGTGAAGACGGGAAATACATGGAGCACTGACCTTTGTGGTCACGTATCAGTAACGGAGAAAAGGATTGTGTGTGCAGGAAAGAAGGCAGTCGCAGAGCCGGTTTCGTCCGGTTTTTTCCGTCAGGCCGTACTTGTACTTGCCGTGGCAGTTGTTTTCGCCAGTGCCACAGGTGTTGCAAAAAAATTAGATACGTCCTTTATCTGAGGAGGTTGCAAAATTTCTGTTAATTAAAAAATATTTTTCTCATTCTGGTTATCTCATTTCTCACTATATAAATAGTGATATGGATTATGAATAGATACGCTATAACGATACGTATTGACCGGATGTCTTATCGAAATCGATAAATCTTTCTTGCGCGTAAACTACAAACTAACTCCTGCGCGAGGCTGCAAGTAATTCAGAGAACATTCATCTTCAATGACTAATGTCATGAGTGTTCTCATCTCTGCCATTAAAGAAAATGGCAGAATTGTGTGGTGGGGGGTGCTCATCTCAAGAAAGGTGCTTCAGTTATATTGTTAGGGTACTCATCGAGTTCTTTAATGCTTATATGTTTTGAAAGTGAAAATATGTCAATGCTGAGGAATGCATTTTTTATCCTTCCGCCTGACACGCCAACGCAGGCCGGACCTGAAAATATCTTTTATGACTTTAATGATGGCGCTCGTGTATTGCTTCCTGAAGGGAAATGGCACGTACGTCTGCTGGATGCGGATTCAAAAAATATTCTTTTCTGCTGCGATGTGGATAAAGGCTGGGTGACCAGTAGTAAGAAATATTTCGTGCGCTTTCGTATTCAGGTATTCCGTCAGGGGGAAGAAACGCCCCTGCTGGATGAAACCCTGAAATTAAAAGACCGACCGGTATTGATTTCATTCCCGACCGGGACGCTGGGCGATTTGCTCGGCTGGTTCCCTTATGCCGAACGTTTCCAGACTCTGCATAAGTGCCAACTGGAGTGCACGCTGGCACAGGACATTATCGACCTGCTGGCACCTCAGTATCCGCAAATACAGTTTTCCACGCCGGATAAACCGCGCACGGTGGCGCCTTATGCCACCTATCGCGTGGGACTCTATTTCGGTGGTGATACAAATAACCAACCTATAGATTTTCGCAAAGTCGGTTTCCACCGTTCTGCGGGATACATTCTGGGTGTTGACCCGCGAGAAGCTCCCGTCCGGCTAGACCTGTCTGCACCCAGGGTTATTCAGGAGCCTTATGTGTGCATCGCCACGCAGTCCACTTGTCAGGCGAAATACTGGAACAACGGCACCGGCTGGAGTGAAGTTGTCGCTTACCTAAAATCGCTAGGTTACCGGGTGCTGTGCATTGACCGTGATGCCCATTATGGTCAGGGCTTTGTCTGGAATCACATCCCGTGGGGTGCAGAGGACTTTACCGGCAAGCTCCCGCTGCAGGAGCGGGTGAACCTGCTGCGGCATGCCAGCTTCTTTATTGGCCTGCCCAGCGGCCTGTCATGGCTGGCATGGGCTACCGGTATTCCAGTTGTGCTGATAAGCGGTTTTAGCCTGCCCAACAGTGAGTTTTACACTCCGTGGCGTGTATTTAACCCCCATGGCTGCAATGGATGCTGGGACGACACGTCGCTGAATTTTGACCATAAAGATTTTTTGTGGTGCCCCAGACATAAAAACACCGACCGGCAATTTGAATGTACCCGGCTGATAACCGGCACCCAGGTTAATGGTGTCATCAATAAACTTCACCGTCTTTTTAGTGAGCAGAGTGTTGAGAGCGCTCTAGAAAATGGAGTAAGCAATGAATAAGGTTTATAACACTGTCTGGAACGAATCCACTGGTATGTGGGTCGTTACCTCAGAACTGACCCGTAAAGATGGACGGCGTCCCCGACAAATCAGGTGTACCGCGCTGGCGGGGCTCATTGCTGGCCTACTTTTGCCGTCATCGCCTGCTCTGGCGGCAGATTACAGCGATCAGGTGCTGGGGAACGGAGGTACAAGCTCCTCCATGTCTCTGGGGGCAGGCGACACGGCGACAAATACCACCCTTAACAGCGCTGGATATCAGTATGTCTCCAGCGGAGGCAGTGCCATGAGTACTACTATTAACAGCGCTGGTTACCAGCATATCTTCAGTGGTGGTAGCGCCACGAATACTGCTATTAACAGCGGTGGGGGCCAGTATGTCTCCAGTGGTGGTAGCGCCGCGAACACTACTCTTAACAGTGGTGGGAGTCAGAAGGTCTATAGCGGTGGCATTGCCACGAACACTACAGTTAATCGCGGAGGGTATCAGCAAATCTACAGTGGTGGCAGTGCTACGGATACTGCTATTAACAGTGGTGGTTACCAGCATATCTACAGTGGTGGTAATGCCATTAGTACTACTATTTACAGTGATGGGCGCCAGAATGTCTCCAGCGGAGGCAGTGCTACAAGCACAATGATTGACAACGGAGGATACCAGTATATCTACAGGGATGGCAGTGCAACTGACACAACCATTAATAGTGGTGGACGTCAGCATGTTTACGTCGACGGTAATATCACCAAAACAACTATTACAAGCGGTGGCATGCTGCAGGTGGAGGCTGGTGGCTCAGCCTCTTTGGTTACCCAAAACAGCGGTGGCGCTGTTGTCACCAATACTAGTGCAGTCCTGAATGGCACCAACGATAAAGGCAATTTCAGTATTGCTGGCGGCAGTGCAGTTAATATGCTTCTGGAGAATGGCGGCTCTCTCAGTGTACTCAACGGACATCAGGCAACAGATACCACCGTTAACAGCAATGGTTTGCTGCATGTATCCAGCGGCGGTAGTGTCACTGGCACCATCGTTAATAACGGTGGCCGCGAGAATATCAATTCAGGCGGCAGTGCCACGAGCACTACCCTTAACAGTGGTGGTATCCAGGCTGTCTCCAGCGGCGGTGTTGCTACGAGCACCCTCGTTAACAACGGAGGGAGCCAATATGTCTACAGCGGCGGCAATGCGTTGAACGCCTCTGTTAATGACGGTGGGCGTCAGTTTGTCTCCAAAGGCGGTATCGCCATTGCTACTTCTATTAATAGCGGCGGTCGCCAGTATGTCCGTATCGGCGGCAGTGCCACGGACACCGTAATTAACAATACTGGGCGCCAGTTTATCTCCAGCGGCGGCAGTACCACTAACACTACAATTAACTCCGGTGGTGGGCAGTATCTCTACGGCGGAAGTGCCACGGTCACCTCTATTAGCAACGGCGGACGCCAGTACGTCTCCAGTGGTGGTAGCGCCACTGACACAACCGTTTACAGTGGTGGACGTCAGCATGTTTATATCGACGGAAATATCACAGAAACGACTATTACAAGCGGCGGCATGCTACAGGTGGAGGCCGGTGGCTCAGCCTCTAAGGTTACCCAGAACAGTGGTGGGGCTGTCGTCACCAATACCAGTGCAGTCCTGAGCGGTACCAACGATAAAGGTACCTTCAGTATTGCTGGCGGCAGTGCAACCAATATGCTGCTGGAGAACGGCGGGTACCTGACAGTGTTTGACGGTCACCAGGCCAGCGATACAACTGTTGGCAGTGACGGTACGCTGGATGTCCGCAGCGGCGGTGTGCTCTACGGCACCACCACCCTGCTGGATAAAAGTATACTGGCCGGTGATGTGGTCACAAATGAAGGGAACCTGTATTTCCTCAACAACAGTGCTGCGACCTTCGCAGGTACTTTGACGGGTACCGGCACCCTGACACAGGAAGGCGGGAGCACCCGCTTCAGTGGTCTGTTGTCTCAGGACGGCGGGATTGTCCTTAAGAGTGGCGCTGCCATGACGATGGATGCCCTTCAGGCTAAGGCTAATGTGACGACACAGTCAGGCACCACCCTGACGCTGGATAACGGGAGCATCCTGACGGGGAACGTGGCGGGAGACAACACCGGCGCAGGTGATATGGCGGTTAAAGGTGCGTCTGTCTGGCATCTCGATGGTGACTCCACTGTCGGCGCATTAACGCTGGATAACGGGACCGTTGATTTCCGTCCGTCAGTAACCACGCGTCTGACGCCAGCCTTCCAGGCGGTGTCGCTGGCGCTCGGGAGCCTGTCGGGTAGCGGGACGTTCCGGATGAACACGGATATTGCATCACATATCGGAGATATGCTGAATGTCGCGGGCAATGCCAGTGGTAACTTTGTGCTGGATATCAAAAACACCGGCCTGGAGCCAGTATCTGCTGGTGCGCCGCTTCAGGTGGTGCAGACAGGTGGCGGTGATGCCGCATTTACCCTGAAAGGCGGGAAAGTCGATGCCGGTACCTGGGAATACGGCCTGAGCAAGGAAAATACCAACTGGTATCTGAAGGTTGATACTCCGCCGACTAACCCGGATGCAGGTAACCCAGGTACAGGTAACCCAGGTACAGGTAACCCTGACGCAGGTAAGCCAGATGCAGGTACATCGTCGTCTCCGGTGCGTCGCACAACAAAATCGGCCGACGCAGTACTGGGCATGGCGACAGCACCGGCATACGTCTTCAACAGCGAGCTGGATAATCTGCGTTTCCGTCATGGTGATGTGATGCAGAATACCCGTGCACCAGGGGGCGTATGGGGCCGTTATACCGGGTCAGACAACCGCATTAGCGGCGGGGCCAGCTCGGGCTATACCCTGACCCAGAACGGTTTCGAAACCGGCGCCGATATGGTCTTTGACCTGAGTGACAGCAGTTTAGCGGTAGGTACTTTCTTCTCTTACAGCGACAACAGCATTAAACATGCCCGTGGAGGAAAGAGTAACGTTGACAGCACTGGTGGTGGTCTGTACGCGACCTGGTTTGATAATGACGGCTACTACGTGGACGGTGTGCTGAAATACAACCGCTTTAATAATGAGCTGCGTACCTGGATGAGTGACGGCACGGCGGTGAAGGGCGATTACAGCCAGAACGGTTTCGGCGGTAGCCTCGAAGCGGGCAGAACCTTCAGTCTGAATGAGAATGCATGGGCGCAGCCATACGTGCGGGCAACGGCATTCAGGGCGGATGCGAAAGATATCAGCCTGAATAACGGTATGAAAGCCAATATCGGTGCGACCAAATCTCTGCAGGCTGAGGCTGGTGTGAATCTGGGTATGGATCTTGACGTTGCTGGCAAGACGGTTAAGCCTTACTTTAAGGCCGCGGTCAGCCATGAGTTTTCGGATAACAACAAGGTGCAGATTAACAATCGTTATGACTTCAGTAATGATATCTCCGGGACGATTGGGAAATATGGGCTGGGTGTCAATATTCAGTTGGCAGCTAACGCAGGGATATGGGCTGAAGCCTTTTATCAGAAAGGAGAAAATATTGAATCACCAATAACTGGTAGTGCTGGTTTCCGTATCAACTTCTAATAAATAGGCTGGGAGACGTATTAGATTTTTGAGGCGAATCCCAGCCTGCTTCGAGTAAAGACTGATGAAACATAATTTTGTTAGGAATGTTAATGTATGGGAAACAAAGAAAATATCCATTATATAAAGCATTATCTCAAAGAGCATGATTTTATTGTTCATATCTGGATATATACTCCTCTGACAAAAGTTGAGTTAGATGTGTTTGAGTTGATTTTGAAAGGATATAACATTACTTCTATAGCTCGACATAGAATTCGTAGCACCAAAACAGTTTCATCTCAAAAACATCAAGTATACAAGAAGCTTGGTATTCGTAGTGATATTACATTTTGGATAGATATAATTTTGTCTTCTCGGATAAGAATCGTATTTTGCAGGGATGGGAAAATTATTGATACAGAGAATGAGTTATTAAGAATCATTTGATGAACAATGATTGTGACACTTTCAATGGACATTACAAAGTACAATGTTTATTGAGGAGTTATTAAGTTTTCAACCCAAATGCAGTAGCCTAATTAGTCGGTGTAAACCGATTATAATCTATTATTGTGTATATCACAGAAATATGTATGCATGATATGCTCATATGTTTGATAAGAAAAACATTTGCTCATGGAGGCGTTCGAACACTATAACGAATGGTATCCGCATAGTGCACTGGGTTATCGCTCACCGAGGGGATATCTGCGGCAGCGTAAGTGATAACAGGTGTCTGGAAATATAGGGGCAAATCCAGGAGAACGGTTCGTGTCACTTTCACCGAACCGTTTATAAATTACCTTCACTGATCTCCTTCGGTCAACGGAGATTGTATTTTCCTCATTGATTCACCTTTAAGTTTTAACCTGATACTGTCATGAAGCAGTCGATGCGGGCTGGCATAATAAAATAGCCCAGGCAAATCGTCCGAACCCCGAAAGACGCTTGCTGAGTAGGATCATTCATTGAAAGATCATGTCTTATCACAGCACACAGTTTCCTTGATCGATACCGTATATCACTTCACGGAAGCGGTTATCGTGATGTTCACAGTACATGGGGTCGGATACATATTGGATACACCAAGTGTAAATGATGATTCATTGATATCTTTAGGGACTGACGTTGCCACGTCCCCATTGATGTAAACGGACACGTCCTTGGGTGAAATGGATTGTACAGATACACTGTATGTATAGTTATGTTGCTGATTTGCATGTATGGTAACTTCCTGTGTACAGATTTCCTTCACTGGACAGGTCATGTGGTTTAAGTAATTAATTGTGTGTGTGAGTCTTTGGCTTAAATCGTGTTTCCCTAGGAGCGTTATGGTAAAGTCGCGCCCAGTAGAAGGATCTGTTGTTTTAAACGTTGTTTTTTGCGTAGCAATCTGCCCGGATGAGATTGGAATCCACCCCTCGAGCTGCTCTAGATATAGAAAAGTATCTTTCGGCGTTCCATACACCCCATTCTTTCCTGATGATTCAGGTGTCACAACCCATAAAGGCTTATTGTTCATTCGAGGGTTAAATAATATATACCCTGTAGTGTCTGTTTTTTCTACGTCCACTTCCAGCGGCGTGGCGTCTGTAGAGTGAGCCAGATACACACCCTCCATCCATATCGGTGCGCCAGTATTACTCATGGGGGTAACCTTCCAGCGATATCCGCCGTTTTCGGGTATGTAGACTACGGGTATGTAGGTCTTATCGATTGAGCGATAAGCTCCCTGAGCAGAGCCAGAGCCCCCGATTATAGGTCCTCTACCATCGGTTATGACAGAGAGCGACATAGTTCCGGCATAGGCCTCTGACGATATTGATTCTGCGTGTCCGAACAGTGGGTGTGTTAGTGTCAGTAATACTGATGCATAAATACACAGACGTTTGTAGTCAATCATGAAATTCTCGCAATATATTAATTAAGACAAAGCAATCTTTATCTGCCGTTCTGCCCAAAATATCCACCATGCTTCATACTCTTGTACCCGTTGACTGATAGTCTCTTCAGATAGCCCTTGCCTGTGGACCCGTTCTTCAAGCTACAACCGACGAGCACGATGGTTCTCTTTCGCACAAGGTGCCATTCCTATAGGCTCCACTGCATCAAACCACACGCCCAGCCAGTCAAATCCGCGCTCAGTATTACCGACCTGTGTTTTGGGGGCATATAAAGCCTATGCCCTCAAAGTAATCATGCGGTCGTCTGACTTACGGAATTTTCTGCCTGGCCGGTATAACTGGCTCCGTAATAACTCTACCGCTGAGGGGTTTCAAACCAGATATAGCCCCAGAGAAAACAGTTCAGGATGAACAGAAAAATTTCTGCAAAATATTCTCTCAGCAATCCTGTCTCCTCCCCTTTTCCGTATACCTTTTCCCTGTCCGCAGATATTTGTTTCATCTTTTGCCTCCATTACGGATAAACCACTTCAAAACGCAGCGTGGCTGATGCTAAGCCGAACGGCCCGCCCGGAGACACATTCGTCTCCGGCGTCAGGGTGCAGGTGCGCATCGTCACACCAGGAACAGAATTTTGATCACTGCAAAAGTAATCTCCGCCGGTCAGTTTTATCAGCTCGTTGCTCACCTTTTCTCTCAGGGAAAGGGTCACCCCGGTGTCTGTATAACTGGTCGTTTGCAAAACAACTTCCTCAACACCGCTTGCGCTTCCTTTCGCAATGCTCGCCGTCAACGCTGTTCTAATCGGCGCATTACCTTCACACTTCCAGGTAATTTCCATCGGAGCGTGTATATTTGTCCCCGGGGTCAGGGTGCCCAGGCTATATAAAGGAGGCACTGTAATGTCACAGCTCGGCTGGGTGAAGGTGACATTAATCGTCAGTGTTGCCGCAGTGATGACAGTAGCAGCCTGCCCGCTGCTAGTCATCACAGTCATTATCAGGGCAGCCAGGGCAGCGTTAGTGAATTTCATAGCTCTGAACTCCGCCCCAGTCATTGATGGCATCCACGCTGATTTTTCCGCTCACCTTCTTAATCAGATTTACATCGCTGAACGGCTTAAGTTGCGCGACTTCTTTCATCACTTTGTCACTGAGTGTTATGTCCTTACCGTCATGCTTCACGTTAACAATGGCCATATAATACGGTGTTGGGTTTTTCAGCCAGGTCTCATTACCACGTTGTTCCAGCTTCAGTTGCTTTTCCGCATTCTTACGACCATCCTTAAGGGAGACAGGACGGTAAATCAGTTTCACGCGGGTGTTCATGGCAATAGCCAGCACACTGCCTTCACCATCCTGCACTTCCTGTTTGGGGGGAACTTCCTGCACGTTCAGCCAGAACAGAGATTCACGGTCCTTCGGCAGGTTGCTATCCGTGTTCATGATACGAATAACCTGCTTTTGCTTTGCCCCTACCTTAAAGAACGGTGGCTGGGGAACCATATAAACACCACTCCCTTGGTTGGTGTTATCAATCCACACTTGGCCACCGTAAGTCTTGTCTGCATTGTTCGTCACTTCAAAAGAAACATTCTTCTTCCCCTCTTCATAAATGAAACGGGTTCCGTTCAGCACAAACGCCGCCATGGATTGACTGCAGAAAGAAAGGGAAAGGAGGGCAGCCAGTGCTACCTTACCCAGTTTATTCACAACGAACCTCCTGAACTTTGTTGGTATTTGCTTTCAGTCCTGCCATGGAGAAACGACACTGTTTACCGGCTCCCGTATCCACGCTGACAGTTTTCGGTTCAGCCAGCATGTTCATCAGCAGAACACCATTGTTTGAAATAAACCCTGCATTCAACCCCAGTTCCGTTTTCGCATCGCCACCGGTCAGGTAATTGCCCTGTGCATCCCTCACGCGCAGGATATAGCGCAACACGTTTTCGAAGCCGAATTTGCGGTAAATCATTGCCTTTTCGGTCGGCACCACCTTGTATGATGTGCTCTCAAACTCTATATCGTCCGGCACGTTATCCATGTTGATGTTGATGCTGTTCTCTGAATACGCAGACAGCCACACCACCGTGTTACCGTCGCTGTTCGTCGGCATGGAGCCGTTAACAGAAACCCCCTCAATACCCGGAATACTGACAATACCCACGGTGCCAGACGACTCTTTGGTAAAAAGCGGACCGGTTTCTGTCGTACCCAGTACCGAGCCGGAAACACTGCCGGAGAAACTGGTTTGGCTGTAACCCTGTTTCGAGTAAGAGCGGGATACATCGAAATTAGTCTGAATTTCATCAAAGGTGTAACTGGCCGATGCCGATGTACCACGATCACCTTTCGAGCCAGCATTAACGCTCAGACCGTAGTTAAACCGGTCTGTCGGCGTGGCTGACACACTGGCATTGAATGTCGTTCCGCCGTTCCGGGTATAACCTACACTGTTGCTGGAGTAATGACGGATACCTTTCAGATCAAACGGCACACTCACACTCATTGACACGGAATAATTCGCCTTATCCGACCAGGCATACTTTGAGTACGAGCCATTTATAAAGATTGAGACAGGATTAAAAACAGATGTACTGAATGACAGCGTGCTGCCGGTATCTGAGCCCTCGCGCATCCAGTAATCCTGACGCCAGTAAGAGCCGCTCAGGTATGTGCCGTCAAAACGGTGCGACAGACGAGCTTCATAGCGCGACTTCTGGTTGCCATAGTGCCAGGTATATTTCGGATTAAAGTCAGTAAACTCCACATACCTTTTACTCTGGTAGCGGTACGTCAGCAACTGCAGGTCAGTCCTGTCCGTGAAGCTCTTGGCATATTTCACACTGAAACTTTGACCGTTTTTTTCCTCTCCATTGTCATAGCTGGCCTTCGACACGTTTGCACTGAGCGATACAGCGCCTAGCCCCCCCAGTATCTGCGTGACACCCAGACCACCGGACTGATAGTTCTCATTCAGAATGGCCGCCGAGTTCAGTGTGGTGGTGGTGAAACCATAATCCAGGCTTCCCAGCCAGAACAACCCGGTGTCAGAATGGAACGCCTTGTCCAGTTCATTACTGTTGTTCTTCTTACCCATCGCCACGTTGTACTGGAACTCACCCGGACGCAGCAGCGTCGGCAGCGTGGTCACCGGATAGACCTGTTCGGTTTTGTTTCCGCTTTCATCTTCAACGGTCACCACCAGGTCGCCGTTACCCATCGGACGTAGGTCATCCAGACGGTAAGGCCCCGCCGGCACCATTTTTGAATAGACCGTATATCCGTTCTGTTTCACGGTAATACGGGAAGGCGTGGAGGCAATCCCGGAGATATCTGGTGCATATCCCCGGGATTGCCACGGGCGCATATTGCTGTTGGAGCGTAGTGCCGCACCATAAAAATTAAAATCAGAAAACAGTTCAGTACGTGTCTGGGATTTACCCAGTAACAAATCGCCCTGCACCTGACTGATGGCTGTTGAAAGCGTCAGATCACTTGAGGTGAACTCTGTTTTATTATCAGAGTGCGAAACGTTCATGTTACTGGATAACACCCAGCGCCCTAGGTTAATGGTGGCATCTAGGTTTCCGAAAGCATTCATGTCGTTATGAACGGTCTTGTTAAAGTTACCGTAATATTTCAGGCGCCCAGCATTCACGCCATAATCCCAGCGCGCGGGGTCTGTCTTACTCAGTAAATACGCCTGAGGAATATTAAAATTTAACGCCTGTGCACCGTAATCAAAATCAATCAGCGTATGAGGCTTTTTCGCCAGAACATAGCACCCCTTGCCTTCATCCAAAACATCCTGATAGGCATCTGTGTTCAGCATCACCCCGGCTTTTTCCAGCCACTCAGGAGTAAAGCAGAGCATATTAGTCTGCTCGTCTTCCTTGCTGATGTTCAGGTCAGTACGTCCCGTACGCTCTTTATTCACGGCAACATCAACGATATATTGCCCTTCCGGATAATTCGCGTCATTTTTCAGAATTGACGGAATAACGCTGACCCCCTGTATAAAATCCAGATTAAGTTCATCAGCCAGGCTGAAGTGGGAATACCATATACTCAGGGCCAGCAGAGATATTTTAGGGAACCTTTTTAATTTCATAAGCTCACCTCTTCACACCTCAGCAAATGTAAAGATACCAGTTAAAGACTGGTAAAATAAGAAAACTGAAAAGTTGCATATCCGGGAGGAAACTCCCGGATATATGTCAGCAGTCAGCTATTACTCATATACAATGGCGTAAGCAGCGGCAGTTTCAAAATTACCCACTTCGTTTTTGGCTACGAATTTAGCGTTATATTTAAAACCTTTGTCTTCCTCCCCTGATACAAGGTTGAACGTAACCGCATTGTTTGCACTGGTGATCAGTGCAGTGTTACTAGTGGTATTGCCGCTACTAACAGCTTTAAGCTCCACAACGGCATCAGTTGCAGTACCAGACTGGATGCCAATACCTGCAGTTGTAAAGGCTGGAGAAGCCCACGTGAAATGAGCCTTCGTCATAGTATCTACACATGACGGATCCTTGAGTTTCACTGTGAATTCTTTCTCAACAGCGCCATTTTTAGCGACTCGGCCAAACTGAATCAGGTTATTTACAGCGCCATCGCCCTCAACAACAACATCACAGGTGTTCGCAGCAACAGTACCCAAGAACTGAACCTGACCCTGAGAAGCCGCATCGCCCAGTGCAGCCATAGCAGAACCCGCAGCCATAGTCATTGCAATTGCAGATGCAATCATTAATTTTTTCATCTTTTAAACTCCATGATTAGGGAACAATTAAAAACGTTATTAGAGAACGCACTAATGAATGGCGCGTCGCTATTTTCGCTCTCAGCTAAAAAGAAAATAACGCCCCCCCATCCTTGTAAGCATATAATTGCTGTCCGCACTCATGACGGGGTTGTGAAATTAAATTTTTCTTTGTGATGTTTTAATGTTCCAATAAGAAAAACGAGCTGGTCTGGAAAGACCTCCCTATTCTGAATAGGCGACTAATACATACACTTAAATAACATGTTTTCGCAAACAACTTTGCGTCCTCTTTAACAATAATCACATATTGCCAGAATAACCTTTGGACTATGAATTGGATAAAATCCTATTAGTTAACAAAATCGTTTATCCGACAACAAATCCTTTACATCACCTCATCTGAAACAGAACTTGGTATTCTACTAGTAATAAACTTCATTATTGCCATTGTTAAACATAATTCCCGCGTATCTTTCGGCCTCAAAGAATAAAACGTATTCCCAAATCCAATACATTCATTTTATACAGCATTAAATTTCATTCAATACATATATGTCGGATTTATAAACCAAAAAAAGCACATGACCCAGGATTTAAAACCATAAAAGCGTTACAAAAAAGAGAGAAAAACCCCAAAAAAAGGAAATGTGTAGATAAATATAGCTAAATAAGATACGGAAATAGCTTTTTTGTGTTTTTTTTAATGGCAAAAAAATTTTGCTTTTTGGTAAAAAAAGCTTAAAAAACAATTCATTTAAATAATCACGAATGCAAATGTTGGCGCTAATGTTCACGTACTTTTTCACCCGAGTTTTTGGCCACCTCGGGGATCCTATAAACTAAATTTCCAGAGAAAGAGATAAACAGGATGACTAAAAATATTTGTTTTTCCCTCGAAGTTCGTCAGCGGGCAATTCGTATGGTTCTGGAGAATTAAGGCTAAAATGACTCACAATGGGCGAATTGGTTCCATCGCCTCAAAGATTGGCTGTACACCAGAGACTTTGCGTATCTGGATTTGTCAACATGAGCGGGATACTGGAGGCGGTAATGGTGGGCTCACCATCGCTGAACGTCAGCGTCTGAAAGAGCTGGAACGTGAAAATAGTGAACAGCCTTGCACTGACGATATCCTTCGCTAGGCTTCCGCTTATTTTGCGAAGGCGGTGTTCAACCGCCTCTGGAAAGAATGATGCCACTGCTGGATAAGCTGCGTGAGCAGTACGGGGTCGGACAGGTATGCAGTGAACTGCATATTGACCCGTCAACGTATTATCCCTGTTAGCAACAGCGACATCAGCCTGATAAACACTGCCAACTGTGATCGATTCAGATGTCATTTTGCATCCATGCTTTTTTACAGTGTCTGACATTTTGTTCAGTGATGCTGTTGTAATGCAAACCTTTCATATTTCTTGGTTACAACACTTTCGTGCCGCTGTGATAGCTTTCCAAACTCGGACATTACTATTTTTATGGATACGATAAGAAATTTTTGTTAGCTATGATCGATTTTATCGATCGATTCGATCGAAAACATTCTTTTTACCCTATCTTTTTCATGGTTTTAAAATAAGCAACCCTATTTGTCGGGTAGGGTAAGAACCAACGGAGATGATTGAAATGAAAAAGGTTATTGCTGTTTCAGCGCTTGCAATGGCAGGCATGTTTTCGGCCCAGGCTCTGGCTGATGAGAGCAAAACAGGCTTTTATGTGACCGGTAAAGCCGGTGCTTCAGTTGTGAATCAGACTGACCAACGCTTCCGTCAGGACTTTGGGGATGATGTTTATAAGTATAAGGGCGGTGATAAAAACGATACTGTATTTGGTGCGGGCCTTGCAGTGGGCTATGATTTTTATCAACATTACAATGTTCCAGTACGCACGGAAGTGGAATTTTATGGCCGTGGAGCTGCAGACTCCCGTTATACACTGGATACATGGCGTTCTCCGATGGGGGATGGTGGTCGGGAAGACACACAAAACAGGCTCAGAGTGAATACCCTGATGGTGAACACGTATTATGATTTCAGAAACAGCAGTGCATTTATTCCATGGGTATCTGTTGGCCTGGGTTATGCACGGGTACATCATAAGGCGACATATACTGATACTTCCTGGAATAAATCTGGTGAGGTAAGTGATATTTCTGCGTTACATTACTCGGGATATGATAACAACTTCGCATGGAGCATTGGGGCCGGTGTTCGCTATGACGTAACCCCGGATATCGCTCTTGACCTCAGCTATCGCTATCTGGATGCTGGTAAATCCTCCCTGTCTTACAAGGATACAGAAGGGGATAAATATAAATCAGAGGCTGACGTTAAAAGTCACGACATCATGTTTGGTGTGACTTATAACTTCTGACAGCCATTTCTGCCTGCGCTTTGGAGCACAGTAAAGTGCAGGTATGACAAATCAATAACAGATATCCTGATGATGTTCTCCCTCTGGCAACTAATAATTTCAGATGAATGAAATATAAATAGAGCAAAAATATTACTCTCGTTGATTTTTTACAGGGGGCAGGTAGCGCGCAGCATGGTTGTCAGTCTGTTAAATGAAAAAGGACTGTTGTTGGGACACGTTGTTTTTTGCCATATCAGCCCTTCCGGAAACAATAAACCGTATTACGAAAGAGGCACCCAGAAATCTGGTTTAAAGTTTGATTATAATCAAATAAAAATCTGTTGCCGGAGGGCGTAGTTTTGTGGAACTGACAAATGATGTCAGGGGTATTTATATAATTCACTTACACAAGAGTAATACTAAGGTGCAGTGATTTATGGCTGACTCAACGAGAAATCGCTCAGCGGAGCGTTTGATTGATATCCTTGTTGAATTACAAAATTATGGCGTGGTCAGTCGCTATAATTTGATGAAAAAATACAACATCACTGAGCGAACAGCATATCGTGATCTGAATATGCTTTCTCCCTTTATTGAAGCCTGTGGCGATGGAAAATACCGGCTTATTTCAGCAAGAACAGATAACCAGAACAAAGAGTCACTGCACAAATCTCTGGCCAGGTTACTGGATACTGATGCGATTTTTCCTGAAAGGGATGAAGATTTCTGGCAGAAATTAGAAAACAGGGCAACCGAAAAGCATATTCGTGTTCAGTTTCATAACCCTGAGCACACCATCAGGGATGATTTAAGAAAATATCTTGGTGTTCTTGAAAAAACGATCCGCAACAGTAATATTTGTCAGATTGCATATGCCGGTAAGACCAGAATCGTTCATCCCTATAAATTAACTAATCAGAGAAGTATATGGTATTTGCTGGCTACTGAAGAGAACAAGTTAAAGTCGTTTTCATTAGCTAAAATAAAATGGCTGGATATAAAAAAAGAAAAGTTTGCAAAGAGTGAGGAAATACAGTCACTGATAAGTGAGTCATGTGACCCGTGGGTGAGCGACAAAACATTTGATGTAGTGTTGTTCATTCACAGTAATATCGCCCATTATTTTTTGCGACGGGATTTACTTCCTTACCAGCAATTGCTACACAAACATGACAATGGCATTACGCTGTCATGCAAGGCTGCACATAAAAATCAAATTATCCCGTTGATTTTATACTGGCTACCGAATGTTGAAATTATTGAACCAGTATGGCTGAAAGAAGCCGTGTTAACAATGTTAGGAAAATACCTCACCGCTGAGAATGTTTCCTGAAATATTTCAGTTGACTGATGATAAAGCAACCTGTACAGGAGGAAAAGAATGGCGTTACCTTTCATTATTTTGGGTGTGGCTGCCGGCGCTGCGGCATTCGGCGGAAAAAAGGCTTACGATGGATATCAAAAAAAGTCAGAAGCAGAGGATATCCTCGAAAAAGCAAAAGAGCGTTACGAGGAGCATAAAGGAAAATTTGAGCAGTCTGAAGCTCAGACATCATCAAAATTAACAACGCTCGGAAATAAAGAGCTTGAGATTGGTAAAGATTTCAGTGAGTTCGACAGGATTGCTGCTGAGCTCCTGGCGTGTCTGGAAAAAGAGGGCAATAAAGACCTGAAACTGAGTGTCCCGCAACATAACATCAATAAGATTCAGAACCTGGCCATTTCAGCGACAGAATATCTCAGTACGGTCGTTGCTGCCGGAGTTTCCGGGGCTGCTGCGGGTTTTGCTGTGTATAGTGGAGTGATGGCATTTGCTGCGGCTTCCACAGGTACACCCATTGCAGCGCTTTCTGGTGCCGCGGCTTATAACGCGACGATGGCGGCAATTGGAGGGGGCTCTCTCGCGGCAGGGGGCATGGGAATGGCCGGCGGCGCAATGGTATTAGGCACCGCAGTGGCTGCACCGTTGATTGCCATTGCGGGCTGGGCTTACGACAGACATGCGACGAAAGCTCTTGAAAATGCCCATCAGTGTGCCTGCAAAGTTGAACGGGCAGTTAAGAAAATGAATCTGGCCCGGGAGCATTTTGCAAAAGTTAATCAATATGTTGATGAAATTCTCGCTGCGCTGAACAGAATGCATGCTGTATTTATTAAACACTATTTTGAGCCGCTTAAATCCATGCATTCTGTTATTACAGAACAACAGGATATCAGTGTATCAGATGAAATCATTATGCTTATTGACCATGGATATTCACTGGCCGCTATTATGACGGATATTATTACAACGCCACTGTTTAAACCGCGGAAACAGGAAAATGGTGAGGCTGTGATAAAAGATAACGTTATTGAAATGGAAAAGGATGATAATGGAATGAATGTTATTAATAAGGAAGAGCTGGATGATGTACTGGCCAGTTCGGTTGTGAAATTTGATGATTTTTCATCCCGGAGTTAATGATTTACCGGGCGTTAAAGCCCGGCTTTACAAGAAGTGAAATAACATGAATGTGGAAAAATTTGACTGGACAGAAGAGTTACATCAGACCATGGTGAAGAGCCTGGTTACATCATTCGGGCTGGATTTTCTGTTGTTAAATGATCGTAAGGGTGGTGATGTTGACACTATCCATAATGTGCGTAATGGCATTTATGCCACGGAGGCTGAGCGACAGCGGTATGAAGGTCGTGGCGACTATGATTCTCATCATTACCACAGCCATGAGAACTACATCGCGACGAACCGGAAAGGAAAGCGTGCACATCAGGCAGGGACTCTTACTGATGCATATACAGGCGAAGTGTTTGCTTCAGACGATAAAAAAAATCTGGATCATATTATTTCCGCTAAAGAAATTCATGATGATCCGGGGAGGATTCTTGCTGAACGGGATGGCGCAGAACTGGCAAATGATGCTTCAAATCTGGCATTCACTCATGAATCGCTCAATAAATCAAAGAAAGCAGATTCAATGGATGCGTTTATTTGCACGCTGCAGAAAGACAAAGAAGATACGTTAAGGCAGATAGCAGAGCTTGAATCTCAGGCAACGCTGACAGAAAAGGAAAAGAAACGTCTGATAAGTCTGAGAAAAAAAGCTGATGCAGATACTGAGCGTATGGAAAGGGCTGATAAATATGCCCGGGAAAAATATGAGGCCACGATTAATCAGAGCTATTACCTGAGTAGTAAGTTTGCTACTGCTGTCGCCAGTGCTTCACTTAATTCCGGTTTTCGTATGGGGACGCGACAGATGCTGGGGCTTATTCTTGCCGAGATCTGGTTCGAACTGAGGGAACGAATCCCGCATATTATCAGGCAGCAACGGAACTCATTCAGCGCCGGCAAATGCCTGTCCGAAATAACGTCAGCATTACGTGTCTGCCAGAAACGAGTACAGGAAAAATTCAGTTCTTTTTTAATTGCCTTTAAAGATGGAGTCATCGGAGGGATACTGTCAGGTATTACCACAACGCTGTTAAATATATTCCTGACAACGGAAAAAATGATTGTCCGGCTTATCAGGGAAATGTGGAACAATCTCGTTCAGGCCTTTAAAATCCTGGTGTTTAACCCGGAGGGATTATCGCCGGGGCAGTTAGCCAAAGCGGTCACTAAACTGATAGCAGCAGGTGTGGCTGTTGCCGGAGGGGTGATGATAAATGAGGCGATGGCGCAGATCCTTATTTTTCCATTTGGTTCAGAGCTTGCTGCCTTTTGTGGTGCGCTGACGACAGGTATTCTCGGGCTGGTGATGAATTATTATCTCGAATACAGCGAGGTTATGCAGCGGGTGTGGGCATTTCTGGACAAATTTAAGGATAAGTTCCGGCGGTCACTGGAATACTTTCAGGCAGTCAATGCTGAACTTGATCGCTATCTTGTGGAACTTACTGCACTGGAATTTTCTGTTGATGCTGCCGCGTTAAATCATTTTTCACTTCATCTGGATAGCGTAAACAGTGAGATAGAGCGCGGACTTCTGCTGAGAGAAGAAGTCAGCCGACGAGGGATTGCGTTGCCGTTTGAGTCAGGAAATGTGGCTTCTGTTCGTGACTGGTTAAATAAGCGATGAAATTACACCCTCCATTTCCCTGTAACCAGTGTGGGGCCTGTTGTCGTCATGTCAACAGGGCTGGTGAAACGCAATGTCTGGATCGTGGTGACGGTATTTGCCGTCACTATCAGACTGATTCTCATCTGTGTGCAATTTATGATAAACGCCCACAGATTTGCCGGGTTGAAGACCAGTATTTACTGAATTATCAGTCTAAGTACAGCTGGCAGGAGTTTATTGCATTAAACCAGGCCGCCTGCCTTATTCTGAATAAACTGTAATGCCATTAATGGCGGCGTCAGGACAGAAACTGAGAGAACATAAAGCAGTAAAATGTCATACCGTTCAGCAGCCAGCGTTGCCTTCCCCGGCTGCTGTTATTGTAAGGCATTTTCGTTAAGAATGCAGAAGGAGGGGAGCGTGAGATTGCTGTTAAAAGGGCTCGTCGGAATGGCGCTGGCCTGGCTTGTTATTGGTTTCGGGATGGAGTTATTTTTTCTCGCCGATCGGGTTCATCCGGCATTAAGAGTAATCGTTGTCCTGGGGATGTTATTCCTGCTGATAATGATTGCGGGCGGTATGTGCCGTTCTCTTCTGTCACGAAAGAAAACATCATGACGATCCTGTTTACGCCGCTACATTTGTGGCGGCGGATGATGCCCGTTTTATGATTATTAAGAAAAATGTATTTACCTGTCACGCCATATTCAGCGATCAGCGTCGGACAGAAATATCGCTTTTACTCAATTATTATGAAAATTAATCTTCCATTCATACACTGGTCACGGATTAGCAATGATAAGCGCCTTGTGTTATTAGTGGTTGTCTTTACCCTTTCTAACCTCCTTGTATCCTCAGGAGCGCATCTGATTTACCGGATATTATTCTTCACCCTGGCGCTTCTTATTATTAAGGCGATGAAATCGCTTACGCTGCGTTTTATTCTGGCCTTTCCGTTCACATTACTGACCGCGGCAGATATCAGTATCAGTTTGTATTCATGGTGTACATTTGGCACAACATTTAATGATGGTTTTGCAATCAGTATCCTTCAGACAGAGCCTGATGAAGTAATAAGAATGTTCAGGATGTATGTTGTTTATGTTATCGCATTTATTATCCTCTTTTTTATTGTTCTTCTGTTCAGCAATAAATAAAACGTCCTCATTGCCATCGGAAAAGGTCACGGTAATTACATTTTTATTGTTAATTACAGTAACGTTATATTCTTCCTTTCAGTTTGCGTTGAAGAAACAGTATCAAATAAATGAAGTTGATCCTTACATAGTCGCTTCCCGGTTTGCCACATATACCCCTTTCTTTAATCTGAACTATTTTGCACTGGCCGCAAAGGAGCATCAGAGATTAATGACGATTGCTGATACCATACCTCACTACGATCTGGTGATTACGGATAACAACACTGACGTATTTGTTCTGGTGATTGGTGAATCTGCAAGGACTGATAACATGTCCATTTACGGGTATTCGCGCCCAACCACACCAGAGCTTCAGAAACAGAAATCACGACTGAAACTGTTCACTCAGGCAATCAGCGGGGCACCTTATACCGCTCTTGCGGTACCGCTGGCATTATCTGCTGATACCGTGCTGCATCATGATGTTCGCCGTTACCCCGATAATATTATCAACATGGCGAATCAGGCGGGGTTCGATACCTGGTGGCTCAGTGCGCAGTCCGCTTTCCGGCAGAACGGAACGGCTGTGGCCAGTATCGCCATGCGGGCCAGAAACAGAATTTATGTCAGAGGCTATGATGAGTTACTGCTCCCACACCTGGCTGAAGCACTGAACAGTAATCCGGGGAGCAGGAAACTGATTGTTCTGCATCTGACGGGCAGCCATGAGCCAGTCTGCAGTAACTGGCCCAGAGATAAAGCCGTGTTTAAACCGCTGGATACAGAAGAAGTCTGCTACGATAATTCCATTCATTATACCGACAGTTTGTTGGGACAGATTTTCGCCATGCTGGAAACGCGTCGGGCATCAGTCATGTATTTTTCAGATCACGGTCTGGAGTATGACCCGACAAAAGAACATGCCTATTTTCATGGTGGAATAAAACCCAGTCAGCAGGCTTATCATGTTCCGATGTTTATCTGGTACAGCCCGACACTGGGAGAGCATGTCGATCGCCAGACGGTGAACAGCGTTTTTTCCACTGCGTATAATGATTATCTGATTAATGCATGGATGGGCGTAACCAGACCGGCTCAACCGAAAACGCCGGAGGAGGTGATTACCCGCTGGCAGGGGAAATCCGTGGTTTTTGATGTCAGTCATAACGTGTTTGACTACAAAGTATTACGAAAGAACTTTAATGAACTCCAGGAATAATTCGTTAAAGTAATTTACGACTCTATTCTTTTTTAAAGGAAACTTTCAGAAAATGCCCCCAGGGCGATAACCTGGGGAAGGGGGACTGTGTTATTACTGGTGGATAAATTATTACTTGTTTGAAAGATACACTAATGCAATATCTACTGATGCTGGATGCTTGAGTGTTTCATTCCTGCTGCTGAAAACGGCAATATCCAGGGCCAGACATATTCACCGTTAATATTTCTGCATTTCTGTACAATTTCCTCAGAAAGTGTCTCATCAATTCTTTCCCGCAACAGCTTCTGCTGTCTTAAAATGCTTTCGCATATTTCGAAATCATCTTCCTGCATCAGCATTTCGGCGCATTTAATGATTTCTGCTCGTTCATGCAGCACAGAGGAATGGTTATAGAGCCAGTTTACAAACAGCAATGCTTCTGGATATTGTCCCCATAATGGTGAGTATGTTGCATAGTAATCTTCTGCCGTATCCAGAGAGCCGGAGAAGTTATGCCGCACAGCAAGTGGAAATGGATGCAAATTTCCGCACAGCATTTCCGCGATGTAAGTGTTTGTAGCAAAGCCATGACGAAAAGCTGTGGCAGCCTTAACATGTTCCCCATTCAGAAAATGCAGAAGACCAAGTTCATACCAGTAAGGTGAAAATTCATCAGCATGCTCTTTCAGTACACTGAAGGCTTGCTTATGATCGCCTGTTCGTAACAGTTCTGAGCCCAACAACCAGCGGGCACCCTGATTATCTTCAGGATTGTATGCCAGTATTTTATCAGTAAGCATAACCGCATCCTGATGACGCTGTAAGTGCACATTTGCGAGAATTGCTGCATAAAGTGCGCGCAGATAAGGCCGGTTTTCGGGATGCATCCAGATGATTTCACCACTGAAACTTTCCGGGATGAGACGATTACCTGCCGCCAGTCCTTTAAGAGCGGCGTTCAGTGCCTTACGCGGGGCATTCTGTTCCAGAAATGCATATGCCAGATGAGCGTGTATATCAATAAAGTCAGGCTCCTGTTGAGCAAGGCGTCTGAGTTTGTTGATGTAACTTGTCTCGCTGATTTCATCAGTGTCGTATGCATCAAGCACTTCTTCAAACTCCCCCAGTAATGGGCCAAACCAGGTATCCGGAAATACGAAACGACCCTGGTTATTGTTCACTTCAAAGCGTAATCTGTCGTTCATTTTCTGAGCCTGTAAAACGGATGGGACACAATCTGAAAAGCATAAAAGTCGTGATGTTGT
Organism: Escherichia sp. F1; assembly: GCF_046764225.1. Lineage (NCBI taxonomy): Bacteria > Pseudomonadati > Pseudomonadota > Gammaproteobacteria > Enterobacterales > Enterobacteriaceae > Escherichia > Escherichia sp. F1. Next base: position 4,410,911 of record NZ_CP177202.1, on the reverse strand, counting down.
GTATCAAGTCTTGTTTTTGTCCGGGATGAATGTTGTTTATAATATCATCGACAGTGTTTTTACATGAGAATGAAAATTTATCTTTATCTGCATTCCGGTGTATTGTGAATTATCAGCTGAAACAGCATATTAATCGATTTTTTTGGGGGAATGGTGCTGAAATAACGACATGATGATGATTGATATTACAGGTATCAAAATTGTTAGCGGTCCATAACGGTGTGATGTTTTGAGATTGTTTACAGATACAATATTAAATATTTTATCAAAAAACAAAAAATATCTAAAAATAAAGCATAAAAGCAAAATTCCTCCGGACCTGGAGGCCGGAGGAGAATTTGTGGATTGAGAGAAAATATCAGGACAAGTGCTCTTAACCCTGACTCTCTTGCTTAGAAAGCGAATCAATATAATCTGCGTACCACTGCATCATTTCACGGCGACCATCGAGATACTGGGCATGATTATAGGTACCCCTGATGGCGTTTTTATCCACATGAGCTAACTGCATTTCAATCCAGGCAGAATTAAAGCCCTGTTCGTGCAGAATGGTACTCATGGTGTGACGAAAACCATGACCGGTTGCCCTGCCATCGTAACCGATACGTTTGAGCACCATATTGATGCTGGCTTCGCTCATTGGCTTGTTGATATCACAACGTCCCGGAAAAACCAGCCGGTATTGCCCGGAGAAAGTTTTGAGCTGTAGCAGAATGTCAGTGGCCTGTCGTGACAGTGGTACGACATGTTTACGTCGCATTTTCATGCGGCTTTCAGGGATTGTCCACAGGGCATTATCAAAATCAATTTCTGACCACTCAGCGGACCGTAGTTCAATCGTTCTGAGGCCTGTCAGAAGCAGCAGATTTGTCGCCATGCGGGTAACAGGACTGCCATGATATTCAGTGAGCTTCCGGAGAAAAACAGGGAGCTCATCTGCTCTCAGGTGGGGGAAATGTGCAGCTTTTGGCGCCGCCAGCGTACTGGTCAGTTCAGATGCCGGATTGACAGTGGCTCGTCCGGTGGCGATGGCATAACGAAAAATCTGATTACAGTATTGACGCACCTTACGAAGTTTTTCCAGCGAGCCACGTTTTTCTATGCGGCGCAGAATTTCCAGCATTTCCAGCGGGAGGATATCAGTAACGCTTCGTTTGCCCAGATACGGGAAAATATCTTTATCCAGAGCCTCCAGTACGCTTCTGGCGTAACTTTCAGACCATGACAAAGATTTATGCTGGTGCCATTCCGTAGCAAGGGCATGGAACGTATTGGTGGCAGAGATTTTCTGAGTGAGTTTTTCCTTTCGTTTCTTTTCGCCCGGGTCACCACCTTCGGAGATAATTTTTCGGGCATCGTCGCGTTTGATTCTGGCTTCAGCAAGGGAGACGTCGGGATAGACGCCGAGGGCCAGTTTTTTCTCTTTTCCTGCTATCCGGTATTTAAGCCGCCAGTAGCGGGCACCCGTGGTTTTTACCAGCAGATATAAACCACGTTCGTCAGAGAGTTTATAGTCTTTTTCTTTAGGTCTGGCTGTTTCGACCTGTCTGGCTGTAAGTGCCATATGGGGGCTCCTGAAACTGACTGAACACAATGAGCCCCCACCAGTGCCCCCAATGAACGCTTGATTGAGAGAGAGTTCAGTAGAGTTCGGTGGAGTTCAGGATGTTCAGATTGCTTGTAACGATGTGATTATACTTGAGTTTCGTGGAGTTCGGGAGATGAATCTGGAAGTGAAAGTGGTGCCCGGACTCGGAATCGAACCAAGGACACGGGGATTTTCAATCCCCTGCTCTACCGACTGAGCTATCCGGGCAACGGGGCGCATTAAACCGTAATCTGCACATCTCGTCAACCTAATTTCAGTAAAAGCGATTCAACTGCTTAAGATTGCGGCAAATCGCTTCTTTTCTGTGTTTCTGTCAGGTCAAAGCACCACCCTGGCGGCAGCGGGCGAAGCGCAGGATATCTTCCGCCAGCCGATGTGCGGTGTCGACATCCGCCTGGCTGCGATTCACCAGCATTCGGCTTAAACAGCCTTCCAGCACCAGTTCCATCTGCTTTGCTACCATCGCCGGATCGTCAACTTCCAGTGTGGTTAACAGTTCGTGGGTGAAATCGTAGGCCGCGCTTTTTTGCTGATCGGCCAGTTGATGAATAGGGTGGCCAGGATCGGGATAAAACGTACAGGCAGCGATAAACAGACAGCCCGGATAGCGGTTGTTTTTAACGCACTCCGATAACGCCTGATAACGTGCCAGCAGCTTTTGTTCGGCGGTTTGCGTTTCGTCCAGCATCAGCTGACGACGCCAGACATCTATCTGTTGGCTAAGATAACGCAGCGCATCGTAGAGGATTGCCTCTTTGTCTGGCCAGAAGCGGCGCAGCTCGTCCAGTGGATAATCCACACGTTCAGCAACCATCTCCAGCGTGGTGTTGGCAATCCCTTGTAATTCTAATAATTTCAGGGCTTCTCCCAGTACATCTTCACGTTGCACGCTATTTTCCTCCGTCTTTCCCACTGCAAGTGTCGTTCACGGTTGGCGATCGCGCAAATGTGCGCTGAAGGTTTCAGCATCCATAAAGCCCGTGACGCGTGCTTGTGGATGCTCCTGGCCTTGTCCGTCAAAAAAGAGAATTGTCGGTAGGCCAAGGACATTAAGATGCTTTAACAGCGCCACATCTTGTGCGTCGTTGGCAGTGACGTTGGCCTGAAGTAATACCGTGTCTGCTAACGCTTTTTGCACCTGCGGGTCGCTGAAGGTGTATTTCTCAAACTCTTTACAGGCGACGCACCAGTCGGCATAAAGATCTAACATCACCGGTTTGCCTTTGGCTTCAACGAGCGCCTGATTTAACTCATCTACCGTTTTGATTTGTGTAAAGTTGAGATGCGTCTGAGTTTGCGCGGTATGCGTCGCACCAAATGCCCAATCCTGAAGTGGGCGCACGCTAACCAATGCCGCTGCCAGCAGGATTATTTGCACCACGCGCATCCAGCCGCGTTTGGCCTGTAGGCTGGTGATAAAGGCCCAGCCAAAGAATGCGACACCAAGCGCCGACCACAAGCGTAATCCCCATATATCACCAATCACTCGCTCCAGCAGGAAGACCGGCAGTGCGAGGATCACAAAACCAAACGCGGTTTTGACTTGTTCCATCCACGGGCCGCTTTTCGGCAGCAGGCGGTTACCAAAGACGGTTATTAGCATCAGCGGCAGGCCCATGCCCAACGCATAGAGATAAAGCGTGCCGCCCCCCAGCAACATGTTCCCGCTTTGGGCGATATACAGCAGAATCGCGCTAAGCGGTGCGGTGGTGCATGGTGAACAGATCAGTCCGGCAATCGCCCCCATAACAAACACACCGCCAGGTGAGCCGCCCTGTTGGCGATTGCTCATCAGCGTGAGACGTGTTTGCAGCGAAGAGGGGAGTTGCAGAGTAAACAAGCCAAACATTGACATCGCCAGCAAGGTAAAGACGATAGCGAGGCCAATGAGCACGTATGGGTGCTGTAGCGCCGCCTGGAACTGTAACCCTGCGGCGGCAACCACCAGACCCAGTGCCGTGTAAGTCAGCGCCATCCCCTGCACATAAATAAAGGTCAGCAACAATGCCCTGGCAGTGGAAAGCCGCTGTTTACCGCCCAGCACGATGCCAGAAATCAGTGGGTACATTGGCAGCACGCATGGCGTAAAGGCGATACCAATACCGATCAACAACGCCCAGAGCGCGGAAAAGGGCAATTGCGCGGTGGGCTGCTCTTGCTGCGGAACAGACACAGGCTGTGACGCTGCGTTGTTGGCGACCACTTCGCTTAACGGAACGGTTTTGGTTTCTGGCGGATAACAGAAACCGGCATCAGCACAGCCCTGGTAGGTGACAGTTAACGTCGCTCCCGCACTCGCCTGGTTGATGGTTACGGGAAGCGTCAGCCGATCGCGGTAAATCTCGCTTTTGCCGTAAAACTCATCTTCATGCCAGACGCCTTGCGGCAGCTGCACGTCGGCAATTTTCGCGTGTTCCGGCGTAATGCGGATCTGTTTACGGTAGAGGTAGTAACCGTCTTTGATCTGCCAGGTCAGATTCAGGTCATGTTGGTTTTGCTGAAAATCAAAAGCAAAGGCTTGATCCGCGGGGACAAATTGTGAACGTCCCGGCGCGTCGAATAATCCGGCAAAAACGGAAGTGCTGCAAAGTAGCAGGATCAGCGTAAAGATGCGTTGAGCCATGAGAGGTAATCTGTGTCTCCGTGTGTAACAGGTAAAACCAGAAGTTCCGGGGTTTGATATGGATGATGAGACTTCAGGCATTCCAGCAGTGCCTGCTGGAGAGATACGGTAGTTTTTAAAATCATCTGCACTTCGTATTCTTGCTCCAGCTTACCTTCCCAGTAATAGAGAGAGGTAGCGCCGGGGATCAAGGTCGCGCAGGCCGCCAGTTTTTCCGCCAGCACTTTGGCGGCTAAATCCTGGGCTGTCGCTTCATCCGGTGCCGTACATAGCACCACGACAGACGCGGTATTCGAACTTTTTTCATCAAGCATAAACACCTCGCAAGAACAGATGGAACCGCAAGAGAGAGGTCACTATACAACGGACGGGGGAAGGATGTTAGTCGGCGGGAAAGAAAGCGGGGCGTGAACGCCCCGCGATTGGTCATTACAGCATGAAGCTACCCAGCACGAAGCCGAAGCAAACGGCCAGGGCAACACCCAGAGTACCCGGGATGAAGAACGGATGGTTGAAGACGAATTTACCGATACGGGTAGTACCCGTGTCATCCATCTGTACCGCAGCAACCAGCGTCGGGTAGGTCGGCAGAATGAACAGACCAGACACCGCAGCGAAAGAAGCAACAGCGGTCAGCGGAGAAACGTTCAGTGCCAGAGCCATCGGCATCAGTGCTTTTGCGGTTGCAGCCTGAGAGTACAGCAGAGCAGAAGCAAAGAAGAAGATGACGGCCAGCAGCCACGGATGACCCTGAATCACTTCACCAGCGGTATCTTTGATCCAGTCGATGTTGTTGGAAACGAAAGTATCGCCCAGCCACGCAACACCCAGGATACAAATACAGGCGCTCATACCTGCTTTGAAGGTGCTGGAGTTGAGGATGTTGTCGGTATCGACTTTACAGATAACGGTGGTCAGAGTTGCAACGCTGAGCATAATGATCAGGATTGCGTTGGTGGTGTTCATCAGCGGTTTTTCAACCAGACCCATGCTTGGGCTGTTGATGATTGCATAGATAACCACACCAACTACGCCCAGCAGGAACAGCCAGACGGACGTTTTTGCACCGGATTTGATTTCAATCTGCTTTTCACCGCGCAGTTCAACCAGGCCCTCTTCCAGACGCTTGCGATAAATCGGATCGTCAGAGAGTTTGGAGTTGAACAGCATAGTGACCAGGAAGGACATCACCAGAACCGCCAGCAGGGTGGACGGGATGACCACGGAGAGCAGATGGAGGTAGCTGATGCCATGACCTTCCATCACGGAAGACATGTAAACCACTGCCGCTGAGATTGGCGATGCGGTGATCGCAATCTGCGCGGATACCACTGCAGTAGACAGCGGACGGCAAGGTTTAACGCCTTGTTCCTTCGCAACTTCAGCGATAACTGGCAGTGTCGCCAGAGAGATGTTGCCAGTACCAGCAAAGATTGTCAGGAAATAGGTCACGATCGGCGCGAGGATCGTGATGTATTTCGGGTTACGGCGCAGCAGCTTTTCTGTCTGATGAACCAGATAGTCCAGACCGCCAGCAACCTGCATGGCAGAAATAGCGGCGATAACCGCCATGATAATGGAAATGACATCGAACGGGATGTTACCGGGTTTAACGCCAATAGCGGCAAGAACCAGCACCCCCAATCCGCCTGCAAAACCAATACCTATTCCCCCCAATCTGGCGCCCAAGAAGATCGCCAGCAAAACTATGATGAGTTCTACAACTAGCATATTAGCCTTCCTTGTTTTTTAACAAGTTGATATTAGATTGTTATTTTTAAGTTACTGCTCACAAGAAAAAAGGCACGTCATCTGACGTGCCTTCTTTATTTGTACTACCCTGTACGATTACTGTTCGCTTTCATCAGTATAGCGTTTTGCTTTGTAAGCCGGGTGCATCAGATTCTGTACGGAGAAAATATCGTCAAGTTCCGCTTCAGTCAACAGACCGCGTTCCAGAACGACTTCACGCACACTCTTACCGGTTTCGGCACAGATTTTACCCACGATGTCACCGTTGTGGTGACCGATGAACGGGTTCAGGTAAGTAACGATACCGATAGAGTTGTAAACGTAACCTTCGCACACTTCTTTGTTAGCAGTGATGCCGTTAATGCATTTTTCCAGCAGGTTGTAGCAAGCGTTGGTCAGAATGTGAACGGATTCGAACATGGCCTGGCCAATGACCGGCTCCATAACGTTCAACTGCAGCTGACCTGCTTCTGCTGCCATGGTAACAGTGGTGTCGTTACCGATGACTTTGAAGCATACCTGGTTAACCACTTCCGGAACAACCGGGTTTACTTTAGCTGGCATGATGGAAGAGCCCGCCTGCAGTTCCGGCAGGTTGATCTCGTTCAGGCCGGCACGTGGGCCAGAAGAGAGCAAGCGCAGGTCGTTACAGATTTTGGACATCTTCACAGCCAGGCGTTTCAGCGCGCCGTGAACCATTACATAAGCGCCGCAGTCAGAGGTCGCTTCGATCAGGTCTTCAGCCGGTACGCATGGGAAGCCAGTGACTTCAGCCAGTTTTTTCACTGCCAGCGGAGAGTACTCTTTCGGCGTGTTCAGACCAGTACCGATTGCTGTTGCGCCAAGGTTAACTTCCAGCAGCAGTTCAGCGGTACGTTGGATATTTTTCACTTCTTCTTTCAGCAGGATGCTGAAAGCGCGGAATTCCTGACCGAGGGTCATCGGTACTGCGTCCTGCAGCTGGGTACGACCCATTTTCAGGATGTCCTGGAATTCGACAGCTTTACGTTCAAAGCCTTCACGCAGTTGGTTAATCGCATCTACCAGCTTAATCAGGGAAGAGTAAACAGCGATACGGAAACCGGTCGGGTAGGCGTCGTTAGTGGACTGACATTTGTTAACATGGTCGTTCGGGTTCAGGTACTGATATTCACCTTTCTGGTGACCCATCAGTTCCAGACCGATATTGGCCAGCACTTCGTTGGTGTTCATGTTTACGGAAGTACCTGCGCCGCCCTGGTAGACGTCTACCGGGAACTGATCCATGCATTTTCCGTTGTTCAGGACTTCATCACATGCGGCAATGATGGCATTCGCTACACTTTTAGGAATGGTTTGCAGCTCTTTGTTTGCCATAGCTGCGGCTTTTTTAACCATTACCATACCGCGAACAAATTCAGGAATATCACTGATTTTGTTGTTGCTGATATAGAAGTTTTCAATCGCTCTCAGAGTGTGAACACCATAGTAGGCATCAGCTGGAACTTCCCTGGTACCCAACAGATCTTCTTCGATACGAATGTTGTTTGACATGTGAACCTTCTTTTTCAAGCTGCCAATGATTTGCTTTAAACACACAGAATATATGTGGTTTCGAATGTTTTTCGACCGACGATTATCCCCTGCATCGACCGAATACCCGAGATCATATGCTGCTTGAGGATTTCTACCGTAATCTGGATCACTTTAAGTGTCGGTTTTTACCCCTTAATTATTAATTTGTGAAATAGATCACCGCTTTGGGATTACTACCAAAAATAGTTGCGCAAACATCTTGAAATTTTGCTAATGACCACAATATAAGCTAAACGCGATTCGCAACCCATTCAGGTAGCCGGGGTTAACCGGCTGCTATTACAGGAGAAACCTTTGCGCTGGTTACCTTTTATTGCCATTTTCCTTTATGTCTATATTGAGATTTCAATCTTTATTCAGGTTGCCCATGTATTGGGGGTATTGCTGACCCTCGTGCTGGTTATATTCACGTCAGTTATCGGTATGTCACTGGTACGTAACCAGGGCTTTAAGAATTTCGTGCTGATGCAGCAAAAAATGGCGGCGGGTGAAAACCCAGCGGCGGAGATGATTAAAAGTGTTTCGCTGATCATTGCCGGTTTGCTGCTTTTATTACCTGGCTTTTTCACCGACTTCCTCGGTCTTCTGCTTTTATTGCCGCCGGTGCAAAAGCATCTGACAGTGAAGTTGATGCCGCATTTGCGCTTTTCTCGCATGCCAGGCGGCGGTTTTAGCGCCGGGACCGGTGGCGGTAATACTTTTGAGGGTGAGTACCAGCGAAAGGATGATGACCGCGACCGCCTTGATCATAAAGACGATCGCCAGGATTAATGCCGAAACGCCGGATTATGTGGTTATGCCATTTTCCGGCGTTTTTCGTTTTGGCAGAAACAGCCATAACCCCGCCAGCATAATCAGCGCATAGAGACTTTTCCAGCCGACCATTGCCAGTAACAGAACGCATAACAGCCCGCCAACCACCGCCAGTAGTCGATAACGTCCTTGCAATAATTTACAACCTGCCAGCATGCATAACAGATAAATCATAATAAAGATGCCATTGGCATAGATGATAAGTGCGTCCAGATTGATCTCTAAAGCATGAATCACCAACGTGCTCACCACGCAGCAGCCGAGCACCGCATTGAGGGCATTATTCGGGATATGACGAGAAGAGAGGCGTGCCAGGTAGTGGTCAGGATTATGTTGCGCCTGCGACCAGACCAGGCGGGCGAAGCTCTGTATATAAATGTTGAGACTGGCAAAGCAGGCCAGATAGCCAATCACGCAGGCAATCCATAACGCTCCTACACCGAACAGTTGCACTACAATTTTTGGAAGCGATGCTGCTGCCGCCATTTGTTCACCATAGGCGTCGAAGTGTAAGACGACTACCGTACAGCCCCAGTAGACTAATCCTGCCAGCAGCAGACCAATCATCAAAGCACGAGGAAAATCACGCTCTGGATTTTTAAATTCCGAGGCAAGATGGGCAAATGCCTCCAGACCGACAAAGCACCAGAACATCACTGATAACGCAGCAAATAACCCGGTAAGTTCGATATTACCAGGTGCAGGGAAGGGGATACTCGCAGGTTTGATATCGCCCGCCCACCAGATAGCGACAATCAGCGCGACGATAAGTCCGGCAATAACTGTTTGTAGATTAGCACTGGAACTAGCACCGCGAGTACCGATATACCACACCAGCGCCAGCGTACCGAGTTCTGCCAACAACAGTTGCCAGCTATGCCAGCCAAACATTGCCTGGCCGAACCCGGCGGCAATTTGTAGCGCGGCAGGCAAACCCACGGGAATGACCGATAAAAACAACCAGCCGGTGACTCGCTCAAGCCGCGAACCAAACGCCATACCGACGAAGTGCGCGACACCGCCTGCGCTGGGATAGTGGCGACCCAGAATCGCAAACACAATCGCAATCGGGAACACTAAGATAATCAAAACGGGCCACGCCCACAGGCTGTTATTGCCCGCTACCAGCGCAGCTAACGCAGGAACGGCAAACACGCCAGTGCCTAATAATGACGTCGATAGCAGGCCAATGCCCTGGGCCAGCCCCAGTTCTTGTTTGAGTCCACTCATGGGTTGATGTCCGATTGCGCCCAAATTATGGGCAACTGCGTAGATTTTCGATGGTAGCACAATCAGATTCGCTTATGACGGTGATGAAGAAATTGCGATGAAATGTGAGGTGAATCAGGCTTTTCACCCGATTTTGTGCTGATCAGAATTTTTTTTCTTTTTCCCCCTTGAAGGGGCGAAGCCTCATCCCCATTTCTCTGGTCACCAGCCGGGAAACCACGTAAGCTCCGGCGTCACCCATAACAGATACGGACTTTCTCAAAGGAGAGTTATCAATGAATATTCGTCCATTGCATGATCGCGTGATCGTCAAGCGTAAAGAAGTTGAAACTAAATCTGCTGGCGGCATCGTTCTGACCGGCTCTGCAGCGGCTAAATCCACCCGCGGCGAAGTGCTGGCTGTCGGCAATGGCCGTATCCTTGAAAATGGCGAAGTGAAGCCGCTGGATGTGAAAGTTGGCGACATCGTTATTTTCAACGATGGCTACGGTGTGAAATCTGAGAAGATCGACAATGAAGAAGTGTTGATCATGTCCGAAAGCGACATTCTGGCAATTGTTGAAGCGTAATCCGCGCACGACACTGAACATACGAATTTAAGGAATAAAGATAATGGCAGCTAAAGACGTAAAATTCGGTAACGACGCTCGTGTGAAAATGCTGCGCGGCGTAAACGTACTGGCAGATGCAGTGAAAGTTACCCTCGGTCCGAAAGGCCGTAACGTAGTTCTGGATAAATCTTTCGGTGCACCGACCATCACCAAAGATGGTGTTTCCGTTGCTCGTGAAATCGAACTGGAAGACAAGTTCGAAAACATGGGTGCGCAGATGGTGAAAGAAGTTGCCTCTAAAGCGAACGACGCTGCAGGCGACGGTACCACCACTGCAACCGTACTGGCTCAGGCTATCATCACTGAAGGTCTGAAAGCTGTTGCTGCGGGCATGAACCCGATGGACCTGAAACGTGGTATCGACAAAGCTGTTACCGCTGCAGTTGAAGAACTGAAAGCGCTGTCCGTACCGTGCTCTGACTCTAAAGCGATTGCTCAGGTTGGTACCATCTCCGCTAACTCCGACGAAACCGTAGGTAAACTGATCGCTGAAGCGATGGACAAAGTCGGTAAAGAAGGCGTTATCACCGTTGAAGACGGTACCGGTCTGCAGGACGAACTGGACGTGGTTGAAGGTATGCAGTTCGACCGTGGCTACCTGTCTCCTTACTTCATCAACAAGCCGGAAACTGGCGCAGTAGAACTGGAAAGCCCATTCATCCTGCTTGCTGACAAGAAAATCTCCAACATCCGCGAAATGCTGCCGGTTCTGGAAGCTGTTGCCAAAGCAGGCAAACCGCTGCTGATCATCGCTGAAGATGTAGAAGGCGAAGCGCTGGCAACTCTGGTTGTTAACACCATGCGTGGCATCGTGAAAGTTGCTGCGGTTAAAGCTCCGGGCTTCGGCGATCGTCGTAAAGCTATGCTGCAGGATATCGCAACCCTGACTGGCGGTACCGTGATCTCTGAAGAGATCGGTATGGAGCTGGAAAAAGCAACCCTGGAAGACCTGGGTCAGGCTAAACGTGTTGTGATCAACAAAGACACCACCACTATCATCGATGGCGTGGGTGAAGAAGCTGCAATCCAGGGCCGTGTTGCTCAGATCCGTCAGCAGATTGAAGAAGCAACTTCTGACTACGACCGTGAAAAACTGCAGGAGCGCGTAGCGAAACTGGCAGGCGGCGTTGCAGTTATCAAAGTAGGTGCTGCTACCGAAGTTGAAATGAAAGAGAAAAAAGCACGCGTTGAAGACGCCCTGCACGCGACCCGTGCTGCGGTAGAAGAAGGCGTGGTTGCTGGTGGTGGTGTTGCGCTGATCCGCGTAGCGTCTAAACTGGCTGACCTGCGTGGTCAGAACGAAGACCAGAACGTGGGTATCAAAGTTGCACTGCGTGCAATGGAAGCTCCGCTGCGTCAGATCGTCCTGAACTGCGGCGAAGAACCGTCTGTTGTTGCTAACACCGTTAAAGGCGGCGACGGCAACTACGGTTACAACGCAGCAACCGAAGAATACGGCAACATGATCGACATGGGTATCCTGGATCCAACCAAAGTAACCCGTTCTGCTCTGCAGTACGCGGCTTCTGTGGCTGGCCTGATGATCACCACCGAATGCATGGTTACCGACCTGCCGAAAAACGATGCAGCTGACTTAGGCGCTGCTGGCGGTATGGGCGGCATGGGTGGCATGGGCGGCATGATGTAATTGCCCTGCACCTCGCAGAAATAAACAAACCCCCGGGCAGAAATGTCTGGGGGTTTTTCTTTTGGTCATCTTTCTAGTATAAGATTCAGACACGGACGACGCGAGTGGCGTCCAGCTCATTGATTATGGGGAATAACATGCACGTAAAATACTTAGCAGGGATTGTCGGTGCCGCGCTACTGATGGCGGGTTGTAGCTCCAGCAACGAATTGAGTGCTGCCGGTCAGAGTGTACGCATTGTGGACGAGCAGCCAGGCGCAGAGTGCCAGCTGATTGGTACTGCGACAGGTAAGCAAAGCAACTGGCTTTCCGGGCAACACGGAGAAGAGGGCGGTTCTATGCGCGGCGCAGCAAACGATCTGCGCAACCAGGCGGCTGCAATGGGCGGTAACGTGATTTATGGCATCAGTAGCCCGTCGCAGGGAATGTTGTCCAGTTTTGTCCCGACGGATAGCCAGATTATCGGCCAGGTATATAAGTGCCCGAACTGATGGGATCCAGAGGCTGGATACTTCCAGCCTCGTAGTAAAACAGATGGGATTATTTCGCCTGTGGTGCAGTTTTGCTGGTGGATTGAACACGTAAGTGATGTAGCGCGCGTAAGCATTGATCCTGGGTTAGCGGTTGGGCGTTATTTGCCGCTACGGTGCGAACATAGACCTGACATGGTACACCCGCGAGTTTTTTCAGTCGTGGGCTGAAATCAAGCATTCGGCGAGTGATCGCCTCCACTTCTTTACCCGGCGTTGCTTCACGCGTTTTCACCACTGCGCCGCTAAATTGTTCTTTGCCACTTTCATCTTTAAAGCGGTAAAGCACCGCCAGATAATGGTTGAACAAGTTATGTTTCCATTCCGGTTGGGAATAGGTGTCATATTCCAGATTGCCATTGTCCTGGCAGTCAACGTCGTATAACGGCAGGAAATCTAACAGTGAAGTAATACGTAATGCCAGTTCACGCATTTCCGCATTATTAATTGCATGAATGATTGCTCGCGCCAGCATTTCAATCTGTAATTCATTGATGACTAACTCACATTTGCTACCGTCATGTAGTGTTAATACGAAGGTAAGATTTTCGCCCTGATTATCGGTAAGTTCCAGCGTGTTAACCCGACGATTAATATCGGCATTTTTAAGCTCATCAACCAGAATTTCTGGGATATTTTCTGCCATTTTCTTAATGACTTTATCGCGAGCTTGCTCATACTGAAGGCGTGCAGCAGCATCCAGTTTATGCTTTTGATGCAGACGGCTTTCCAGCGCAATCAGAAGGTCGCGCAGTTCCATGACAGACAGAAAGAACAACGATTCTTTATTGCGAGGCTCTTTAATTTTCAGCGCCAGTGCAATGAAATTATTGCTCTTGCGAATAACACCGGTATTAACACCCTTGATGCTTATGGCCATGTAGGTTCTCCCTAACCATTTCTCAATTAAATAATTAATTTTAATTTATAAGCCAGATAAATGGGCTTGGTAGTAATAGTTGTTAAAATAACATAAATAGCCGTGCTCACTCTATATAAACAGAAAAGAAAGGTTAATTATTGGTGTTGGTTATATAAAAAGTAATAACAGCAATGTATATGAATAATTAAAGGTTATGCAACGTGCAAAGATTAAACTTCCCTGTTTAATCAGTTACTGCTGGCGTAGCTGGAGATCCAGCGGCGTTTTGCTGGGTTCGCCGCCAATTTCTCGCGCCAGTTTAGGCACCAGATATCCCGACACCAGTGTCAGCAACTCACGCATAATCTGCCGTGCTTCGTCATCACTCACCATAAAATGCGCCGCGCCCTGTACTTTATCGAGCACATGCAGGTAATACGGCATCACGCCGGCATCGAACAACGCATTACTCAGGTTTGCCAGCGTTTGCGCGTTATCGTTCACACCACGTAACAGAACGCTCTGGTTCAGCAAAGTAACGCCTACCCGGCGCAACTTAGCCATCGCCTGACGGAATGTTTCATCTACCTCATTGGCATGGTTGATGTGATTCACCAGCAAGATTTGCAGCGTAGAATGTGAAAAGCGTTCAACCAGCGCATCTGTGATGCGTGCCGGGATCACAATCGGCAGACGGCTGTGAATCCGCAGACGTTTGATATGCGGGATGGCTTCCAGTTGTGTGAGCAACCAGTCCAGCTCGTGATCTTTCGCCATCAGCGGATCGCCGCCGGAGAAAATCATCTCGTCCAGTTCCGGATGCGTAGCAACATACTCAAGTGCAGTTTGCCAGTTACGCTTGTTGCCCTGATTTTCGGCATAGGGGAAGTGGCGACGGAAGCAATAGCGGCAATTTACCGCGCAGCCGCCTTTGACCAGCAAAAGCGCCCGGTTGTGGTATTTATGCAACAAACCAGGCACTACGCTGTGCTGTTCTTCCAGTGGGTCGGTGGAGAATCCGGGCGCGACGACAAACTCATCTTGCGAGGTAAGTACCTGACGCAAAAGCGGATCGTTCGGATTGCCTTTCTCCATGCGATCGATAAATGAGCGGGGCACACGCAGGGCAAACAGCTTTTTGGCGCTGCGTCCGGCCAACAGTTTTTCGTCCGCGTCTATATTCAAAAGACGCAGAAGTTCATCAGGATCGGTCACAACATCGGCAAGTTGCGTTAACCAATCTTCTCTGGATGGGGTATTTAGGGTTACAATATGCGCCATTTTGTGGCTTAGCTACCAATTAACAAATTTCAGAGGGCCTTATGGCAACGTACTATAGCAACGATTTTCGTGCTGGTCTTAAAATCATGTTAGACGGCGAACCTTACGCGGTTGAAGCGAGTGAATTCGTAAAACCGGGTAAAGGCCAGGCATTTGCTCGCGTTAAACTGCGTCGTCTGCTGACCGGTACTCGCGTAGAAAAAACCTTCAAATCTACTGATTCCGCTGAAGGCGCTGATGTTGTCGATATGAACCTGACTTACCTGTACAACGACGGTGAGTTCTGGCACTTCATGAACAACGAAACTTTCGAGCAGCTGTCTGCTGACGCAAAAGCAATTGGCGACAACGCGAAATGGCTGCTTGATCAGGCAGAGTGTATCGTAACTCTGTGGAATGGTCAGCCGATCTCCGTTACTCCGCCGAACTTCGTTGAACTGGAAATCGTTGATACCGATCCGGGCCTGAAAGGTGATACCGCAGGTACTGGCGGCAAACCAGCTACCCTGTCTACTGGCGCTGTGGTTAAAGTTCCGCTGTTCGTGCAGATCGGCGAAGTCATCAAAGTGGATACCCGCTCTGGTGAATACGTCTCTCGCGTGAAGTAATGCGGTTGTGGTGCGGCCTGCAGGCTGCACCATCACTTATTCAGGTTAGAGATGATGAAACGCCTTATCGTTCTTGTTTTGCTTGCCAGCACGCTGCTTACGGGCTGTAACACCGCTCGCGGTTTCGGCGAAGATATCAAACACCTCGGCAACTCCATCTCCCGCGCTGCCAGCTAATTTTTCTTCTCTTCCGAAAAATCATCAGATTTCCATCATTTTTGGCGATGTTGTCTATTATTAATTTGCTATAGGCAAACATAAATAACATTACCTAAAAGGAAGACGTTATGGTGAAGAAGACAATTGCAGCGATCTTTTCTGTTCTGGTGCTTTCAACAGTATTAACTGCCTGCAACACCACGCGTGGCGTAGGTGAAGACATTTCTGATGGCGGTAACGCGATTTCTGGCGCAGCAACGAAAGCGCAGCAATAAGCAATAACGGTACGGCAGCTGTGTCGTGCCGTTTGTTTTTTCTGCGATAGTTACAAAGGTAATAGTTGAAATTCCTCTGCCACCTGGCAAAATATCCGTTCAACCATCAGCTTTGCAGGACGACCTGCAAACGCCTCTTTTCACCGGGGACGGCCCCAATTCTCCGGAGCCTGATATGTCCTGGATTATCTTAGTTATTGCTGGTCTGCTGGAAGTGGTATGGGCCGTTGGCCTGAAATATACCCACGGCTTTAGTCGTTTGACGCCAAGTGTTATTACCGTGACGGCGATGATTGTCAGTATGGCGCTACTTGCCTGGGCGATGAAATCTCTACCGGTAGGGACGGCTTATGCCGTGTGGACGGGTATTGGCGCAGTCGGCGCGGCCATCACCGGCATTGTGCTGCTCGGCGAGTCCGCTAACCCGATGCGCCTGGCGAGTCTGGCGTTAATCGTATTGGGGATTATTGGTCTGAAACTCAGCACTCACTAACTACCAGGCTGTTGTACCCAAATAAACTTACTGACATCAAACCCTTCCCGGGTCGCGACTGCCAGCATCTCCTGTTTCACTTCGTCAGAAATGGTTGGCGTGCGGGAGAGTATCCACAGGTAGTCGCGGTCCGGGCCGCAAACCAGCGCATGGCGGTATTCCCGATCGAGTGCAATAACGTTATAACCGCCATAGAAAGGACCAAAGAATGACACTTTCAGCGCAGCGCGAGTTGGTGCGCCGGTAAAGTACGCTTTCCCTTCACTCTGCTGCCACATTTCTCTGTCAGGGTTATAGCCTTTATTAATGACATTCAGGCCGCCATCATCCCTCAGGCTGTATGTTGCGGTGACTTTTTCCAGTCCACGTTCAAAACGGTGATCAAAACGGGCAATCTCATACCAGGTACCGAGATAGCGTTTAGCGTCGAAATTATTCACTACTGTCACGCCACGCGGCGGCGTTGGAGAACTGCAGGCAACGACCAGAAATGCAGCTGTCGCTGCGGCAACGAGAGGGAGCAGGCGCATAAATGTTTCCTTACTGGTTTTTTTCTAAGTGTAGATGACAGCAAGGAAAAGCGCAGAAAAGGTCCGAAAATTCGGACCCGATGAAATTTTACTGTAGAGCGTTGAGAATCTGACAGGCGGCGGCGACTCTCGCTGGATTGGGATAGTTTTTGTTAGCCAGCATCACGATACCCAGCTCTTTTTCTGGAATAAACGCGACATAGCTACCAAATCCGCCGGTCGCCCCCGTTTTATGTACCCATGATGCGCGTACTGCAGGAGTTGGGGGCGTAATCGCTTTTACGGGGCGTGCTGCCAGTGCAATTTTATTGTCACTGCCGTTAATGATGATGTCAGGATTTACCGGCCAGTCCAGCATTTCCCAGCCCAGGCCCTGATACATATCGCCGGTTTGCCAGTAGCGAGATTGTGCCAGTTGTATCCCTTGTTGAAGCGTTTTCTCAGTGATATCAAGGGGTTTTAAATTGCTTTGCACCCAGCGGGCCATATCTTCAATGGTCGACTTCACACCATAAGCTTCAGCATCTAACGCCCCTGGCGAAACATGCACTGCCTTACCTTCGCGATATCCCCAGGCGTAATTCTTTTCTTCTGCGGGCGGTACATTAATCCACGTATGGTTGAGTTTGAGTGGCTGGAAGACACGAGTTTGCATCGCCTGCTCAAAACTCAAACCAGACGGCTTCACAGCCAGTGCGCTGAACAAACCGATACTGGAGTTGGCATACAGACGTTGTGTTCCTGGAGCCCATGCAGGCTGCCAGTTTTGATAGAAGCGCAGCAAGTCGCTTGAGGATTTAACGTCATCCGGCACCTGCAATGGCAGGCCGCCAGCAGTGTAGGTTGCGAGATGTAATAGTGTGATCCCATTCCACTGTTTAGCGGTAAGTTCAGGCCAGTATTTTGTTGCGGGATCGCTTAACTTGATTTCCCCTCGAGCAATAGCGTCGCCACCAAGTACGCCCGTAAATGTTTTGCTGACCGAACCTAACTCAAACAACGTTTGCTGTGTGACGGGCTGCTTTTTGGCGATGTCCGCATAGCCCCAGGTAAAGTAATAAGGTTTACCCTGATAAATTATCGCCACCGCCATACCGGGGATCTTTTGTTGCTCTATAAGCGGGGTAATTGTGCGATGCACAATATCGTTGATTTGTTGAGGGGCGGCAAATGTGGAGCAAGAGGCGGTAATTAATAAGGCGCAGAGCGTCGTTTTGAACATAGGGTCTGGTTTCCATACAAAACGGCCCGCCATAGGCGGGCCGGATTTACATTGGCGATGCGTTAGATTGTAACGACACCAATCAGCGTGACAACTGTCAGGATAGCAGCCAGACCGTAGAAAACCCATTTGCCCGCAGGTACGTGGATTTTCAGATCGTGCATCGCGTGGTGCATACGGTGTAAACCACACCACAGCGGCAGAACGATCATCAGGAACAGGAATACGCGACCAATGAAGCTCTGCGCGAACGCCAGAACGCGCTCGTAGCTCAGTGCGTCACCCGGAAACAGCCCCAGTGGCAGCAGAATACCCACCAGCAGGATCATCACCGGCGCAATGATGGCGCTCCACATACCACCGGCCCCGAAGAGGCCCCAGAATACCGGTTCGTCAGAACGCTTTGGATTTGGATTAATCATCTCAGGCTCCTTACCAGTACAGGGCAACAAACAGGATTACGATGGTGGCAACCACAGTTACCGCCCAGAGACTTTTGATAATTGGCTCTGGTCCCATTTTTTCGTCTTTTACAATGATATTGGCCGCTTTCGGTGCCAGTTCAAACCAGGTTTTGGTGTGCAGCAGAGCTGCCGCCAGAGTGATCAGGTTAATGATCACAATAACCGGGTTTTGTAAAAAGTCGACGAATCCCGCCCAGGCTTCCGGGCCATTTTTCAGGGCAAACAACCCGAAAATCAGTTCAATGCTGAACCACACAGCCGGAACCGCCGTGCCTTCGCGCAGCATGTAAAAGCGATAAAACGGCAATTTTTTCCACCAGGTGGACGTCATTGGCCGTACATACGGTTTACGTTTAGTCGTCATGTTGCACTCCTTAGCGTGGTTTCAGGGTCGCGATAAGAAAGTCTTTCGAACTTTCTACTTTGCCCTGCTGAATGGCCGCAGCCGGATCGACGTGTTTCGGGCAGACTTCGGAGCAGTAGCCCACGAAAGTACAGCTCCATACGCCGTTCTGGCTGTTCAACTGCGCCATACGCTCCTTCTTACCGTGGTCGCGGCTATCTTCGTTATAACGATGCGCCAGCGTAATGGCAGCCGGACCGATGAACTCTGGGTTCAGGCCAAACTGCGGGCACGCGGCGTAGCACAGACCACAGTTGATGCAACCGGAGAACTGGTGATACTTCGCCATCTGCGCCGGGGTCTGGATGTTAGTACCCTGATCCGCGGTGCGGGAGTTGCCGATGATGTACGGTTTGATCGCTTCCAGACTTTCGATGAAGTGGGTCATATCGACCACCAGATCGCGTTCAATCGGGAAGTTAGCTAACGCTTCAACCTTCATACCGTTGGTGTAATCACGCAGGAAGGTTTTACATGCCAGTTTAGGCACGTTGTTAACCATCATGCCGCAGGAGCCACAAATCGCCATACGGCAGGACCAGCGGTAGCTCAGGTCCGGTGCCAGGTTGTCTTTGATGTAGCCCAGCGCATCCAGTAATGAGGTAGTTGCGTCATAAGGCACTTCATAGAATGCGCTATGCGGTGCGGTATCGACTTCCGGGTTATAGCGCACCACCTCAATTTTCAGGTTTTTCATCTCAGCCATTCGCCTTCTCCTTCTTATTGGCTGCTTCCGCCTTATCGGCTGCATCCGCTTCGCCACCGTAAACGCGTTTAGCTGGCGGCAGCGTAGTAATCTTCACGTCGCTGTACTCCAGGCGAGTTGTGCCATCAGCATCGCGGAAGGCGAGGGTGTGTTTGAGGAAGTTGACGTCGTCACGCTCGGTGCAACCTTCGTCCAGACGCTGGTGCGCGCCGCGAGACTCTTTACGTGCCATTGCGGAGTGCGCCATACATTCAGCAACGTTCAGACCGTGGCCCAGTTCAATGGTGTAGAGCAGGTCGGTGTTGAACACGCTGGAGGTGTCGGTGATGCGCACGCGCTTGAAGCGTTCCTGCAGCTCAGCCAGCTTGTCGATGGTTTTCTGCATCAGTTCCGGAGTACGGTAGATACCGCAACCTTCTTCCATAGCCAGGCCCATTTCGTCGCGGATCTTCGCCCAGTTTTCGCCGCCATCCTGGTTAACCAGATCTTTCAGACGTTGTTCAACGCCAGCTGCCTGCGCTTCAATTGCCGCTTCGTTGCCATTACCGGCAGTTGCTGCACGCTCTGTCGCTTGTTCACCGGCCAGACGGCCGAAGACCACCAGTTCCGCCAGGGAGTTGGAGCCCAGACGGTTTGCACCGTGCAGACCAACAGAGGAACATTCACCCACGGCGAACAGACCTTTAATGCGGGTTTCACAGTTCTGATCGGTTTCGATACCGCCCATGGTGTAGTGTGCGGTCGGACGTACCGGAATCGGTTCTTTAACCGGATCGACGCCAACGTACGCTTTCGCCAGTTCGCAGATGAACGGCAGACGTTCATGCAGTTTTTTCTCGCCGAGGTGACGCAGGTCGAGATAAACCACATCGCCACGCGGCGTGGAGATGGTGTTGCCTTTACGCCATTCGTGCCAGAAGGCCTGAGAAACTTTGTCGCGTGGCCCCAGTTCCATATATTTGTTTTTCGGCTCGCCCAGCGGAGTTTCCGGGCCCATGCCGTAATCTTGCAGATAACGGTAGCCATTTTTGTTGACCAGAATACCACCTTCACCGCGGCAGCCTTCTGTCATCAGGATACCGGAACCTGGCAGACCGGTTGGGTGATACTGAACGAATTCCATGTCACGCAGCGGAACGCCGTGGCTTAGCGCCATACCCATACCGTCACCGGTAACGATGCCGCCGTTGGTGTTGTAACGATAAACGCGACCCGCACCGCCGGTAGCCATAACGACCGCGTTAGCACGGATCTGCACCAGCGTGCCTTCCATCATGTTCATTGCTACCAGGCCGCGAACATGACCATCATCAACCAGAATATCCAGCACGAAATGTTCGTCAAAACGCTGGATCTGCGGGAATTGCAGAGAGGTCTGGAACAGCGTGTGCAGCATATGGAAGCCGGTCTTATCGGCGGCGAACCAGGTACGCTCGATTTTCATGCCGCCGAAGCGACGTACGTTGACGCTACCATCCGGGCGACGGCTCCATGGGCATCCCCACAGTTCCAGTTGGGTCATTTCGGTTGGGCAGTGGTGGACGAAATAATCCACGACATCCTGCTCACACAACCAGTCGCCACCCGCTACTGTATCGTGAAAGTGATATTCGAAGCTGTCATGATCCTGCGCGACAGCGGCGGAGCCCCCTTCTGCAGCAACGGTATGGCTACGCATCGGGTATACTTTTGAGATTAGTGCGATTTTTGCATTTGGATTTGCCTGCGCGGCAGCAATTGCAGCACGTAATCCCGCGCCACCGGCGCCTACAATGGCAAGATCGGCTTGAAAGGTTTGCACGACATTCCTCCAGATTGTTTTTATCCCACAGCCCCGTACTTCAGGGTAAGTGCCTGAAAGTTACGGTCTGCGAACGCTATTCCACTGCTCCTTTATAGGTACAACAGTATAGTCTGATGGATAAGTCTGAAATTTGACGAGATCGATTTTTTTAGTGCGCAAGAGGGCTAAATTATCACTGAAGATGATTAATTTAATTACTAAACCATCAGATCGTGCTTTTTTTAGTCACTGCCCACCGTTGTTTGATTCCTGCGTAAAATTTGTCTCGCCGTCGCGTTGCGAGTAGACTTCGTGCCCTTGTCAAAAACTGGAGATTTAACTATGAGCGAAACGGCATCCTGGCAGCCGAGCGCATCCATTCCTAACTTATTAAAACGCGCGGCGATTATGGCGGAGATCCGTCGTTTCTTTGCCGATCGTGGAGTGCTGGAGGTGGAGACGCCTTGTATGAGCCAGGCGACGGTAACCGATATTCATTTGGTCCCGTTTGAGACACGTTTCGTTGGCCCTGGGCATTCGCAGGGGATGAATCTCTGGTTAATGACCAGCCCGGAATACCATATGAAGCGCCTGCTGGTTGCCGGTTGTGGGCCGGTATTCCAGCTGTGCCGCAGCTTCCGTAATGAAGAGATGGGGCGTTATCACAACCCTGAGTTCACTATGCTTGAGTGGTATCGACCGCACTATGATATGTACCGGTTGATGAACGAGGTGGACGATCTCTTACAACAAGTGCTGGACTGCCCGGCAGCAGAAAGCCTTTCTTATCAACAAGCTTTCTTGCGTTATCTGGAAATTGACCCGCTCTCTGCCGACAAAACGCAACTGCGGGAAGTGGCAGCGAAACTGGATTTAAGCAACGTTGCTGATACCGAAGAAGACCGCGACACGTTGCTACAATTGCTGTTTACCTTTGGCGTAGAGCCAAATATTGGCAAAGAAAAACCGACCTTTGTGTACCACTTTCCAGCCAGCCAGGCATCACTGGCGCAAATCAGTACCGAAGATCATCGGGTCGCTGAACGCTTTGAGGTTTATTATAAAGGTATTGAGCTGGCGAATGGTTTCCATGAATTGACGGATGCCCGTGAGCAGCAACAACGCTTTGAACAAGATAACCGTAAGCGCGCGGCGCGCGGTTTGCCGCAGCACCCCATTGACCAGAATCTGATTGAAGCCTTGAAAGTCGGTATGCCTGACTGTTCCGGCGTGGCATTAGGTGTTGATCGTCTGGTGATGTTGGCGCTGGGCGCGGAGACACTGGCTGAAGTCATCGCCTTTAGCGTTGACCGGGCATAATTCTGAAAAATTACTGAATTAACCGCGAAGAATGGCGTGATAAGCGCCATTCTGTAGCATATGTTTTCATTTTTCCGCTAAAGGCCACAATTTAAGACTGGATATTTGATATCATCCAGGTATCAATTCTGTATTGGTTTTTACGCTGCCCGCTCAATGTTGGGCAGTGCAGTTCAGTGGGCGCGTTTTATACACGCGCTGAAATGAAGGATGGTTTCATGCCTCACACGATAAAAAAGATGAGTCTGATAGGACTCATATTGATGATCTTTACTTCCGTATTTGGATTTGCCAATAGCCCATCGGCTTATTACTTAATGGGTTATAGTGCGATTCCCTTTTATATATTTTCTGCATTGTTATTCTTTATTCCATTCGCCTTAATGATGGCTGAAATGGGAGCTGCTTATCGCAAAGAAGAAGGCGGTATCTATTCCTGGATGAATAATAGTGTCGGACCACGTTTTGCCTTCATTGGTACGTTTATGTGGTTTTCCTCTTATATCATCTGGATGGTGAGTACCTCCGCGAAAGTTTGGGTACCGTTCTCAACATTCCTCTATGGTAGCGACATGACCCAGCACTGGCATATTGCCGGACTGGAGCCTACGCAGGTGGTTGGTCTGCTGGCAGGGGCATGGATGATTCTGGTCACCGTCGTTGCTTCAAAGGGGATTAATAAAATTGCCCGCATTACTGCGGTGGGCGGTATTGCAGTAATGTGTCTGAATTTAGTATTGCTGTTAGTAAGCATTACTATTTTGTTATTAAATGGTGGGCATTTCGCGCAGGATATTAATTTCCTTGCATCACCGAACCCAGGTTATCAGTCCGGTCTGGCAATGCTATCGTTTGTGGTATTTGCTATTTTTGCCTATGGCGGAATTGAAGCGGTTGGTGGTCTGGTCGATAAAACGGAAAATCCAGAAAAGAACTTTGCCAAAGGTATTGTTTTTGCCGCTATTGTTATTTCAATCGGTTATTCGCTGGCAATATTTTTATGGGGCGTCAGCACAAACTGGCAGCAGGTATTAAGTAATGGTTCCGTTAACCTCGGCAATATTACCTATGTGCTGATGAAGAGCCTCGGGGTGACGCTGGGTAACGCACTGCATTTGTCACCAGAAGCGTCATTGTCGCTGGGCGTATGGTTTGCGCGTATTACCGGACTTTCGATGTTCCTCGCTTATACCGGTGCGTTCTTTACGCTTTGCTATTCACCGCTGAAAGCCATCATCCAGGGAACGCCGAAAGCATTGTGGCCGGAACCGATGACGCGCCTGAATGCGATGGGTATGCCTTCTATCGCCATGTGGATGCAGTGCGGGCTGGTTACTGTCTTCATCCTGCTGGTTTCGTTTGGTGGCGGTACCGCATCGGCGTTCTTTAACAAGCTGACGCTGATGGCGAACGTGTCTATGACGCTTCCTTACTTGTTCCTCGCGCTGGCTTTCCCATTCTTTAAAGCACGTCAGGATCTCGACAGACCGTTTGTGATTTTCAAAACGCGTATGTCGGCAATGATTGCGACGGTGGTTGTCGTTCTGGTGGTGACATTTGCGAACGTCTTCACCATCATTCAGCCTGTGGTTGAAGCCGGAGACTGGGACAGCACATTGTGGATGATTGGCGGCCCTGTCTTCTTCTCGCTGTTAGCGATGGCGATTTACCAGAACTATTGCAGCAGAGTGGCAAAAAATCCGCAGTGGGTGGCTGAGTAATCAAATGCCCTATCGTCGGCCTGACGATAGGGCGTAATGACAGGGAATTAGTGAGATTTCGTATGCGCTATAGCGAAATTAAACTACGGGTTACCTCATGAGTGCGCGCATGTTTGTCTTGTGTTGCATCTGGTTTGTTGTAGCGATCCCTGGATAGTCATCACTTCCACGCTGGACAAAGAGTGGATGATTGATGAAGGTGGGGTTAAAAATATCTGCCATGTGCTGGAGTATCTGGAAAATGATGATACCCGCGATGTCGGTGTGATAATGACGTTACCGCTCTTTTTCCCTTTTCTCTGGTTCGCTTTGTGGCGAAAAAAACGCGGCTGGTTTATGTATGCCACCGCGCTTGTGATTTTCGGCTACTGGCTGTGGCAGTTTTTTCTGCGCTATCAGTTTTGTTTGTAGCCGGATGAGACCATCCTGCTACAAAACCTTATATACCGCCGTCCTGGCGCGCTTTAGCCGCAGAGGTCAGCGTTCACCCCGTTTGCTTACCGTTCTGAAGTATGACGAGTATATTATCCAGCTTGCAGTCACTCTGTAAGTTGGGCAAGCGATTTTTATATTAAAAACAATAAATATTCACCTTATATACCCGTGATCATTGAAGATGCTTGATTTTTCAGCAACAGAAGATCATGCTGTCCAACATGAAAATATTCATTACTGAGCAACAAAAAGCTGAACTTGAACGCCTTCATGATTCCAGTCGTGACGGGCGAGTCAGAGATCGTATTAAAGCCATTCTTCTGGTTTCCGAAGGCTGGAGTTCTGCCATGATTGCTCAGGCTTTACGCTTGCATCAGACAACGATTGATCACCATATCAGCGAATTCCTGAATAAAGGAAAACTGAAGCCCGAAAACGGCGGCTCAGACAGCAAACTCAGTGCTGAACAAACGGCCTTTTAATCAGCCAGTTATCCGATAATTTATTTCACCATACCCGCGATGTTATTGCGTTTATCACCCGGACATGGAACATCATTTTCAGCATTCCGGGGATGAATAAGTGGCTGCATCGTAATGGTTTCACCTACAAAAAACCGTCAGGCGTCCCCCATAAATTCAGTGAAGAGAAACAAAGGCAATTCATTGAATATTATGAGGAACTGAAAATAACTGTGGGTGATGAACCGGTTCTTTTTATTGATGGAGTCCATCCGACTCAGGCCACTAAAATCAGCTATGGCTGGATACGTAAAGGCCAGAAAAAAGCAGTAAAAACAACAGGCTGCCGCACACGCCTGAATATCATGGGGGCGCTGAATCTGAAAGCACTGACGTCACCGCTAATCTGCGAATATAAAACCATTCATGAATATAATGTATCCCGTTTTTCTGTCTTTTTTAACCAGACGCTGCCGGATATAGCGGACTCTCTGACATCCCGAATTAACGATCACTTTCAGGTGCTCACACCCGCATCTTGAGGTTTATTGGGTATATATGTTTTATCTTGATTATCTTAAGCCGAACTCTTTTTTATATTTTTTGTCTGTCCCATCACAAATCAGTTTTTCTGATGATAGTACTATTCTTCATTCTGGGAATGATTTTAATAAGGGACTTTAAATGAATAATCTTATTTTTTGCGAAGTTGATGAATTAGGCTTTCCTAAATGGAATGGCATTGATTATTTTCGATGGCGTTTTCTTCCGACTAATTGGACATTCAGCACGGGGACTGCACACTTATGGTTATATAAAACATCATGGTTGATTTATCACCGTGATATGTTGTGGCAATATGCCAAAGAGGCGCAAATCCCGTTATTATTACTTGCGGGCGTTGCGGCTGCTGAGGTTGGCGGAATGCCAGAAAGATTTAAACCAGTGGGGGTGCTGCAATTAAAAATAATCCTAGAGGCCGTTTCAAAGAGAGGAGGCAATACCTACTCAAACTCTACTTCAGTCGGTTCTGTCGCAATACAGTTAGGCGTTGCAGCCAGGACTATAGGGATACATCCAGATCTTTTGTCATCCTTTGAGCAGTTCCAACTTTCCCAGTGCTTACTAAATGACCGCTTCAACATTAGAGTGGTAGCATTTCATTTACGAGACCTTATACATTATGACTATCCGGAAATAGGTGACACCACTAATTTAACGGATGAGCAGTTAATTGTAGTCGGCTCCCGATACAACCGTGGTATTGAAAGAAATAAACAAGATATTATAGACTCCATTGCAGCACCGAAAGGATCCCATCAGAGAGAATACAGTGAATATGGTCGACGTATTCTTGAAAAGAAAACTGCTTTAATGAAAATAATGAATAATCTATGATGAACTGGAAATCATTTTCCCTTAACCTTATCTGGTTTGTTATAAGCATATTTTGGATAGATTTTTTATCTGTTCAAGACAAAGAGTGGTTTATCGACGGTAGAGGAATTAATAATGTTTGTGATGTTATGACATATCTTGAGAATGATGATATTCGCCCAGTTGGTATTATAATGACCTTACCATTATTCATCCCATATATTTATGCTGTTATTTGGAAGAAACAGCACTCTCTTTGGCAATATTTTGTTATTTCAATAATGCTCTTCTATTGGCTGTGGCAGTTTTCCCTGCGCTATCTGTTTTGTTGGTGAGCCGGATGAGACTATCCGGCTACAAAACCTTATAAACCGCCGGCCTGGCGCGCTTTAGCCGCAGACGTCAGCGTTCTCCCCGTTTTTTTACCGTTGAGGCTTTCCAGACGCATCTGGAAGGGCGGGAATGGCATATCGATACCGTGGGCATGGAAGCCTGCCAGAATTAGCTGGTGGATCTCATGGCGTAGCGGCATACGGTGACCCATCTCAGCGGCGTAAATACGCAGCTCGAAAATCTGAATCCCCTGTTGCAGATCCACCAGGAAGACTTCCGGTGCCGGGTTGTCGATCACCAGCGAGCAGCGACGCGCTGCGGTGAGCAGGATTTCCGTCACTTCTTCACTGTTGGCATCGGCAGGGGCCGGAATCGTCAACACCACGCGCGTGACCGAGTCAGAGAGCGACCAGTTGATAAACTGCTCGGTAATAAACGCCTTGTTCGGCACGATTATCTCTTTACGGTCCCAGTCGCTGATGGTGGTGGCGCGGGTGTTAATTTTCGTCACGCTACCAGTAAGATCGCGGATCGTTACCGTATCGCCAATGCGAATCGGTTTTTCGAACAGGATGATCAGGCCAGAGATAAAGTTGGCGAAAATTTCCTGCAAACCAAAACCGAGACCAACACCGAGCGCGGCGACCAGCCACTGCAATTTCGACCACTCAATACCAATCATTGAGAAGCCGACCAGCCCGCCAATCAGCATCAGCAGATATTTGGTGATGGTGGTGATGGCGTAACCTGTACCCGGCGTTAAATCCAGGTGCTGCAAAATCGCCAGTTCCAGCAGCGCGGGCAGGTTGCGCACCAGCTGCGTGGTGATGATAAACACCAGAATGGCAATCAGCACCGCACCGAGGGTAATCGGCTCCAGACTTTCTACGCCCTGTACCGTGGAGGTGACATCCCACAGCGAAATATTTTCGAGGAAGCCGAAAGCGGAATGGATTTCTGACCACAGCACAATGACCGAAAGCAGGGCGATCAACATCAAAATTGAGCGCACCAGCCGCAAGGATTGCGCACTGATGGCATCGAGATCGACTTCGCTTTCATCGACTTCAATTGCCCCTTCCGGGCTACTGTGATGATGAGCTTCCTCTTCGCCACGCGCACGTTGCGCTAACATCTCTGCCCGGCGATGCTTCGCCCGGTCAAACGCCAGCCTGCGGCGCTGGATCAGCATCCAGCGGCGGATAACGTGATAAACCACTAGTAGCAGGAACCAGATGGCAACCGAGGTTTCAAGCCTCGCTAACAGCGCCTGTGCCGTTGCCAGATAACCCACCGCCGACGCCAGAATAGCAACCAACGGTGCGCCAATCATCATGTTCCACAGCATATGGTTGGTAATGTTGTCACCGCTGCCTTCTTTGTTGAGATACAGCGGGATCCCGGCCTTTTTCAGACTGAGAGTGACCACCGCCAGCGCACCGCAAATGAGGATAAAGCAAAGCCGTCCCAGCGAACCGGAGAATTCACGGTCGTCGAGGTTATCGAACATCATCAGCGCCATAATCAGCGGCACAATAAGCCCGATGCTCATCAGGTAGTAGCGCATCCCACGGGAAACCCGTTCGCGCGGCCAGCCAAAATGAGCGATAAACAAGCCGTTCGGGCGAGCAAAGGTGGCGCAAATCATCACTACCCACAGCAGCGGCACGGTGGCTGTTACGCCATCACCAATCGCGACCGCCAGCGGATAAGGCCACGCCTCGCGCAAGCCGTAACCCAGCGTCATCCACAGCACCGGCAACGGTGACGCGACGAGTATCGACCAGAAAAGGGTGCGCAACGTCAGCCAGAAGTGATCCTGAGTCACTTTGCCGACTTTCGCCGCCGAACGTTCAAGAAAACGGGTGAAATAGCGGCGCGAGTAAATACTGCAACCGACCAGAATCAACGCGCCAAACAGCGGCAAAATTGTCTCTTTGCTGGTCAGCATCATCACACTGGCTTTGCCCAACTGACTGAAGGTGTCCAGCGAAATGAGACGACGCAGATCCTGGGCGATCTCCAGCGGCCAGGCGATGGTCATCGGGCGCACGTCAGAGGTCCAGAACAGATAGCGGTGCGTCGCTTCGTTCACCTCTTTCAGCGCATCCTCCAGTTGCCCGTTGGAGACTTTCAGCTTGGTCAGTTCCAGTAGTAGCGTGTCGCCACCCTGCAACAATGAGTTCAGCAACTCACGCTGAGTGCGTAGCTGTGCTTCCAGAATACGGTTTTGCTCGGCGGTCAGCGGCTGACCGTCGGCCTGATGAATCTGCCGTAGCAGCGGCTGTTTATTAAGCAGATCCTCATAACGTAACCGTTGCACACGCAACTGCGCCATTTCGGTATCAAGCTGTTGTGGTTTTGGCATTTCCGGTAGCCGTGCCACCTGCGCCCGCAACGCTTCGCCGAGCAGGTTGGACGATCCCAGCCATTGCGACTGTTCACGCAGCGTATTCAACGCCTGCCGGACCTGTAACGTCTGGCTGGCAGCCTGACGCTGTTGCGAGGCAACGAGATCCATCCGCTGCGCCTGTTGATTCAGCGCCGCCGATAGTTCGCGGTTAATTTTGAATTGCGCGACGATATCTTTCGGCAAATCGGCGCTGTTTTCTGCCAGTAATTCGGTACTTTCCAGCGCCCGCTCCGCTTCAAGCTGACGTTGGCTGTTCAACTGATTACGTAAGGCCTGCAAATATGCATCCAGTTGCTGGCTCTCTTTTTCCGCCAGCTCAGAGCGTAAGCGCGCTAATTCCTGGCGGTTATTGGCAGACAGCTGCGCCAGCTCCAGTTCATCAACGAGCGCTTTCAGACGTGCGGAGTCAGACTGCAACGCGAAATTTTGCGCCTGATTAAGCGGGGTATTGCCGGTAAGCGTTCCCAGGCGGCGCTCGATCTCATTTAACTGACGGCGGGCGTCGGTTTGCTGTTGCGGCAGTTGATTCAGCGAATCGGCAATCTCGCGGGCGCGCTCCTGCTCTTGCTGGGCCTGACGGCTTTTATCCAGCAACTGGCTGCTGACCTGGAGAATTTCCTGATTCAGAGCGTCGGTAGACATCCCCGGTGACACGCTGCGCGGCTCGTCACGCATGTTGTTTAATTGTGCGCGCAGAGTAGCGGAAAGTTTCGGGTAATTATCAATGACTTCTTGATATTGCTTGATGCGCTCAAGGGAACCTTTTCGTTCCTCAAGCGCATTTAAGGCGGACTGGAGCGCCTCTACGACTTCCGGCTGCGCGGGCTTCGCCGCTTTTGCCTGCTCCAGTTCTTGTGAGATTTGTTTGCTATCGGGGGCCGTCGCGGCGTACGCCCCCCAACTGAGGCACCAGGCCATCAGAAAAGTGATAATCAGGCGCACGTCAGCGTTTCCTTTGATGGATTAGACCTGGTCTTTTTTGTCGTCAACCAATGGGCTGGCGTCGTGTTCTGCTTCGATCTCTTCAGCAGGAAGCGGGGCGGGTTCAGCGTCTGGCGTAACAAAGGTTTCGGTAGATACTGCCAGCGGCTGGCCAATTTTCGTGACAGACAGGCTTTCCAGTTGCTCAACCAGATTCACTTTACCCGGTGCAAACAGGTTGATAACGGTGGAACCGAGTTTAAAGCGACCCATTTCCTGGCCTTTCAGCAGTGCCACAGAACCGTCGTTTTCCCCGGCAGGCCAGGTCCAGCGCTTGATGATGCCTTCGCGCGGCGGCGTAATGGTGCCCGCCCAGACCGTCTCAATGCTGCCTACAATCGTCGCACCGACCAGAATCTGCGCCATCGGGCCAAATTCGGTATCGAACAGGCAGATCACGCGTTCGTTACGGGCAAACAGATTCGGCACGTTCTGAGCGGTGAGATGGTTAACGGAGAAGAGATCGCCCGGCACGTAGATCATCTCACGCAGAATACCGTTGCACGGCATGTGTACGCGGTGGTAGTCACGTGGGGAGAGGTAAGTGGTCACAAACGTACCGTTACGGAAGAGATCCGCCATCAGATAGTTGCCTGCCAGCAGGGCTTCGAGGCTGTAGTTGTGGCCTTTGGCTTGCAGGATTTTATCTTCTTCGATTTTACCCAACTGGCTGATAACGCCATCGGCAGGCATAACCAGTACATTCGGATCGGTATCGATTGGGCGTACTTCGTCACGCAGCGGACGGACAAAGAATTCGTTAAAGGTGCGGTAGCTGGCGGTATCCGGCTTTTGCGCCTCTTTCATGTCGACCTTGTAGTATTTAACGAACAGATCGATAACCAGTTTTGTCAGCCATCCTGCCCGCTTGCTTGCGCCCCAACCCGCCAGGCGAGTAAGCCATAGTTTCGGCAGAATGTACTGTAGCGAAAGTTTAAATGAATTTAACAAGGTAGCCTCCAGGCCATTGTTTTGTCGTTCCTGATCCGGCCTACATGCCGGATCCTGAAAAAAAGGGGACGATTCTAACGACGGTTAGCTTAATTGTCAGTCATCCGTATCAGAAAAGTTTTTACGCGTTTTTACCTGCGCCATGCTTTCCAGAATACGGTGATAGTTTTCGAAACGGGTTTCCGCGATTTTTCCTTCCTCAACCGCTTCCCGGATAGCGCAGCCCGGATCGGTATCATGTTTGCAATCGCGATATTTACACAGACCTATGTAGTCATGGAATTCGACAAAGCCCTGAGTGATTTGTTCCGGCTCCAGGTGCCAGAGGCCGAACTCACGCACTCCTGGGGAGTCAATCACATCACCGCCGTGCGGGAAGTGATACAGCCGAGCGGCGGTCGTGGTGTGCTGACCGAGACCCGAGTTGTCAGAGACATCGTTGGTCAGGATCTCTTTTTGCAGCCCCAGCAACGCGTTCAGCAGGCTGGATTTACCGACGCCAGACTGCCCGGCAAAAATGCTGATGCGCCCGGTCAACGCCTCTTCCAGCGGTTTCAGCCCATCCTGAGTATGGCTGGAAACCATCAATACGCGATAACCGATATTGCGGTAGATATCCATCTGCTCGTTGACGAACTCCATACCTTCGTCGTCCAGCAGGTCTATCTTGTTGAGCACAATAATCGGCTCAATCTGCAAGGTTTCGCAGGCCACCAGGTAACGGTCGATAATATTGAGCGACAGCTCCGGCAAAATGGCGGAGACAATAACAATCTGGTCGATGTTGGCGGCAATAGGTTTCACGCCGTCGTAGAAATCCGGACGCGTCAACACCGAGGTGCGCTCATGCACCGCTTCCACGATCCCTTTGACATTTACGCCTTCCGCCGCCGGTTTACCCGGACGCCAGACTACGCGGTCGCCGGTCACCAGCGAACGGATGGTACGGCGAATATTGCAGCGGTGAACGTCGCCATCGGCGGATTCCACATCAGCGTGCATACCAAAGCGGCTGATGACGATACCTTCATCAGGCTCGCCAAACAGATTGTCGTCGTAGTCGGGCTTCTCCTTAGACGTTTTAAGACGACGCTGGTGATTGGCGTTCACGCGGCGCTGCTGGCCTTTGGAGAGTTTATTTTTACTCAATCGTACAGACTCCTGGTCGCCCCTGATGGGCAAAACATCTATGATACACGCAATTGTGGATCAATATAGTCACTGTGAATGGGTGGAAAATAGCATGAGTGCCAATGAAAACAACCTGATTTGGATCGATCTTGAGATGACCGGTCTGGATCCCGAGCGCGATCGCATTATTGAGATTGCCACGCTGGTGACCGATGCCAACCTGAATATTCTGGCAGAAGGGCCGACCATTGCAGTACATCAGTCCGATGAACAGCTGGCGCTGATGGATGACTGGAACGTGCGCACCCATACCGCGAGCGGGCTGGTGGAGCGCGTGAAAGCGAGCACAATGGGCGATCGTGAAGCTGAACTGGCAACGCTCGAATTCTTAAAACAGTGGGTGCCTGCGGGAAAATCGCCGATTTGCGGTAACAGCATCGGCCAGGATCGTCGCTTCCTGTTTAAATACATGCCGGAGCTGGAAGCCTACTTCCACTACCGTTATCTCGATGTCAGCACGCTGAAAGAGCTGGCGCGCCGCTGGAAGCCGGAAATTCTTGATGGTTTTACCAAGCAGGGGACGCATCAGGCGATGGATGATATCCGTGAGTCGGTGGCAGAACTGGCTTACTATCGCGAGCATTTTATCAAGCTGTAAAATTTTTCCTGGTCACGTAAGCGCCGGAATCCACTTGCGGCGGCGTGATTTTGACGCTAAATTGAACGTCTTGCTGATAATTTCAGCACTTGAGATAAAAACTCAAAAAAAATTTTTTAGGGGGGTTGCAGAGGGAAAGATTTCTCGTATAATGCGCCTCCCGTAACGACGCAGAAATGCGAAAATTACGAAAGCAAAATTAAGTAGTACGCGGGAATAGCTCAGTTGGTAGAGCACGACCTTGCCAAGGTCGGGGTCGCGAGTTCGAGTCTCGTTTCCCGCTCCAAAATTTGAAAAGTGCTGCAAAGCACAGACCACCCAATCGCAGTATTTCGAATTGCGACAAGGCGGCAACTGAACGAATCCTTGGGAGCTTACAAAAGTAAGTGACTAAGGTGAGTGAAGGCAGCCAAGGCAGTAGCGGTTCGAAAGACGAAGATTAAGCGGGAATAGCTCAGTTGGTAGAGCACGACCTTGCCAAGGTCGGGGTCGCGAGTTCGAGTCTCGTTTCCCGCTCCAAAATTTGAAAGTGCTGTAAAGCACAGACCACCCAAGCGGGAATAGCTCAGTTGGTAGAGCACGACCTTGCCAAGGTCGGGGTCGCGAGTTCGAGTCTCGTTTCCCGCTCCAAATTCTTCTCTCAATAAAATATCCACAGCGACGCGATGCGTTATTGCTGGTTTTTGTTGTCTCTGACAAACTCTTGTAAACAGAGTTATCCACAGTCTCAGGCTGTAATCTTAATTTCAAAGAAACTTCGCACGGTGAATAGTATTTTTTTAACCTATTGATAGATAAGTTAAAAATTAAGATTTCGTTTTGTCGTATCGATCACTTGACGATTTTTTCCGGCTTGAATTGCAATGCGTTTTTATTTTTATTCACAAGCTGTGGATGAATCAGGCGTCACGCGGTAACCCTTTTTCAATCACCCGAACCAGACGCTGTTTTTTCGGTAATTGCACTTCGACCACGCACGCATTTCGCCTCTCGATTTGCTGCGCAATCGCCCACGCTATGTGCTCATCGAGAAGTGGGTGCTCACCTTTACGACTTTCCAGCGCTGTCAAAATCGTTTCATCCCAGGGGGCATTGCCTAATGCTACGGCGATATTACGCAGCCAACGCAGGTGACCTATACGGCGAATCGCCGAACCTTCCGTGACTTTTAAAAACTTCTCTTCACTCCAGGCGAATAACTCAATGAGTTCCGGTGCGTGTAGCGGCTTACGCGGGCTGAAATCGTCTTCTGTAGTGAGTTGCGAATAGCGATTCCACGGGCAGATAAGCTGGCAGTCATCGCAACCGTAAATACGGTTTCCCATTAACGGTCGCAACTCTTCCGGGATCGCCCCCTCCAGTTCGATGGTGAGATAAGAGATACAGCGGCGAGCATCGACGGTATATGGCTCGACGATGGCTCCGGTCGGGCAAATCGTCATACAGGCCACGCATTTACCGCATCCTTCCTCGACTGGTTGATCCACGGGCAGCGGAATATCGACCAGCAATTCGCCTAAAAAGAAGAATGAACCGGCCTCGCGATTGAGGATAAGTGAGTGCTTACCTGTCCAGCCGAGCCCAGCTTTTTCAGCTAACGGGCGCTCGAGAATAGGCGCAGAATCGACAAACGGTCTAAAATTCAGCGAAACACAATGTTGCTGAATCATCTCGCCCAGCTTTTTGAGTCGGTTGCGCAGAAGTTTGTGATAGTCACGGCCCAGCGCATAACGGCTCACATAGCCGAGCTTAGGGTTTTTCAGCGTGCTGGCAAATGCGGCGTTAGCAGGAAGGTAATTCATCCGCACGCTGATCACGCGCAGCGTACCGGGCAATAACTCATGGGGGCGAGCGCGCAGCATACCGTGACGCGCCATCCAGTCCATTTCGCCGTGGTATTGTTTGTCCAGCCATGCTTGCAGTTTGGGCTCGGACTCGCTGAGATCGGTATCGGTAATACCTACCTGCTGAAAGCCCAGTTCCAGCCCCCACTGTTTAATTTTTTGCGCTAACTGATTGAGATCGAGGGGCTCTGACATGACGGACCATACAATGAAGAAAAACCCCGTAAGTATACCACACACCGTCTGGCACGCCGACGATATCCGCCGCGGAGAACGCGAGGCGGCAGATGCACTGGGACTCACACTCTATGAGCTGATGCTTCGCGCTGGCGAAGCCGCATTCCAGGTGTGTCGCACGGCTTATCCTGACGCCCGCCACTGGCTGGTGCTGTGCGGTCATGGTAATAACGGCGGCGATGGCTACGTGGTCGCGCGATTGGCCAAAGCGGTCGGTATTGAGGTCACGCTGCTGGCCCAGGAAAGTGACAAACCGTTGCCGGAAGAGGCCGCGCTGGCACGCGAATCATGGTTAAACGCGGGAGGCGAGATCCATGCTTCGAATATTGTCTGGCCCGAATCGGTAGATCTGATTGTTGATGCGCTGCTCGGTACCGGCTTGCAGCAAGCACCCCGCGAATCCATTAGCCAGTTAATCGACCACGCTAATTCCCATCCTGCGCCGATTGTGGCGGTTGATATCCCTTCCGGCCTGCTGGCTGAAACTGGCGCTACGCCAGGCGCGGTGATCAACGCCGATCACACCATCACTTTTATTGCGCTGAAACCAGGCTTGCTCACTGGAAAAGCGCGGGATGTTACCGGACAACTGCATTTTGACTCACTGGGGCTGGATAGCTGGCTGGCAGGTCAGGAGACGAAAATTCAGCGGTTTTCGGCAGAACAACTTTCTCACTGGCTGAAACCGCGTCGCCCGACATCGCATAAAGGCGATCACGGGAGAGTGGTGATTATTGGCGGCGATCACGGCACGGCGGGAGCTATTCGTATGACGGGGGAAGCGGCACTGCGTGCTGGTGCTGGTTTAGTTCGAGTATTGACCCGCAGTGAAAACATTGCGCCGCTACTGACTGCACGACCGGAATTGATGGTGCATGAACTGACTGTGGACTCTCTTACCGAAAGCCTGGAATGGGCCGATGTGCTGGTGATTGGTCCCGGACTGGGCCAGCAAGAGTGGGGGAAAAAAGCCCTGCAAAAAGTTGAGAATTTTCGCAAACCGATGTTGTGGGATGCCGATGCATTGAACCTACTGGCAATCAATCCCGATAAGCGTCACAATCGCGTGATCACGCCGCATCCTGGCGAGGCCGCACGGTTGTTAGGCTGTTCCGTCGCTGAAATTGAAAGTGACCGCTTACATTGCGCTAAACGTCTGGTACAACGTTATGGCGGCGTAGCGGTGCTGAAAGGTGCCGGAACCGTGGTCGCCGCCCATCCTGACGCTTTAGGCATTATTGATGCCGGGAATGCAGGCATGGCGAGCGGCGGCATGGGCGATGTGCTCTCTGGTATTATTGGCGCATTGCTTGGGCAAAAACTGTCGCCGTATGATGCAGCCTGTGCGGGCTGTGTCGCGCACGGTGCGGCAGCTGACGTACTGGCGGCGCGTTTTGGAACGCGCGGGATGCTGGCAACCGATCTCTTTTCCACGCTACAGCGTATTGTTAACCCGGAAGTGACTGATAAAAACCATGATGAATCGAGTAATTCCGCTCCCTGATGAGCAGGCAACATTAGACCTGGGCGAGCGGGTAGCGAAAGCCTGCGATGGCGCAACCGTAATCTATCTGTATGGCGATTTAGGCGCAGGTAAAACCACCTTTAGCCGGGGCTTTTTGCAGGCTTTGGGCCATCAGGGTAATGTCAAAAGCCCCACTTATACGCTGGTCGAACCCTATACGCTCGACAATTTAATGGTTTATCACTTTGATTTGTACCGCCTTGCCGATCCCGAGGAGCTGGAGTTTATGGGGATCCGCGATTATTTTGCCAACGATGCCATCTGCCTGGTGGAGTGGCCACAACAAGGTACAGGTGTTCTTCCTGACCCGGATGTCGAAATACACATTGATTATCAGGCACAAGGCCGTGAGGCGCGCGTGAGTGCGGTTTCCTCTGCGGGTGAATTGTTGCTGGCGCGTTTAGCCGGTTAACCTTTGAAAGGTGGCGGGATGATGTATCGCATCAGAAATTGGTTGGTAGCGACGTTGCTGCTGCTGTGCGCGCAGGTGGGTGCCGCGACGCTCTCTGATATTCAGGTTTCTAACGGTAATCAACAGGCGCGGATAACGTTGAGTTTTATTGGCGATCCTGATTATGCGTTTAGCCATCAAAGCAAACGCACCGTGGCGCTCGATATCAAACAAACGGGCGTGATTCAGGGACTGCCATTGTTGTTCAGCGGTAATAATCTGGTGAAGGCGATTCGCTCCGGAACGCCTAAAGATGCACAAACGCTACGGCTGGTGGTCGATCTTACCGAAAACGGTAAAACCGAAGCGGTGAAGCGGCAGAATGGCAGCAATTACACTGTCGTCTTTACGATTAACGCCGATGCGCCGCCACCGCCTCCTCCGCCGTCCGTGGTTGCGAA
Source organism: Escherichia sp. F1 (assembly GCF_046764225.1). Taxonomy (NCBI): domain Bacteria; kingdom Pseudomonadati; phylum Pseudomonadota; class Gammaproteobacteria; order Enterobacterales; family Enterobacteriaceae; genus Escherichia; species Escherichia sp. F1. The sequence continues at coordinate 4,373,495 of NZ_CP177202.1, read as the reverse complement.
ACGCGTTGAAACACCTGCGGTTGTCGCACCGCGCGTCAGCGAACCGGCGCGCAATCCGTTTAAAACAGAAAGTAACCGCACTACGGGTGTTATCAGCAGTAATACGGTAACGCGTCCGGCAGCGCGCGCGACGGCGAACACTGGCGATAAAATTATCATCGCTATTGATGCCGGACACGGCGGTCAGGACCCTGGCGCTATCGGCCCTGGTGGTACGCGGGAGAAAAATGTCACCATCGCCATCGCACGTAAATTGCGTACTTTGCTCAATGACGATCCGATGTTTAAAGGCGTTTTAACTCGTGACGGGGATTACTTTATCTCGGTGATGGGGCGCAGCGATGTGGCACGTAAGCAAAACGCCAATTTCCTCGTGTCGATTCACGCTGATGCCGCACCGAACCGCAGTGCGACTGGCGCTTCCGTATGGGTGCTCTCTAACCGTCGCGCCAACAGCGAAATGGCCAGCTGGCTGGAGCAGCACGAGAAACAGTCGGAGCTACTGGGCGGAGCGGGCGATGTGCTGGCGAACAGTCAGTCTGACCCCTATTTAAGCCAGGCGGTGCTGGATTTACAGTTCGGTCATTCCCAGCGGGTAGGGTATGATGTAGCGACCAGTATGATCAGTCAGTTGCAACGCATTGGCGAAATACATAAACGTCGGCCAGAACATGCCAGCCTTGGTGTTCTGCGTTCGCCGGATATCCCGTCAGTACTGGTCGAAACCGGTTTTATCAGCAACAACAGCGAAGAACGTTTGCTGGCGAGCGACGATTACCAACAACAGCTGGCAGAAGCCATTTACAAAGGCCTGCGTAATTATTTCCTTGCGCATCCGATGCAATCTGCGCCGCAGGGTACAGCGGCACAAACTGCCAGTACGGTGACGACGCCAGATCGCACGCTGCCAAACTAAGGACGATTGATGCCAATTCAGGTCTTACCGCCACAACTGGCGAACCAGATTGCCGCAGGTGAGGTGGTCGAGCGACCTGCGTCGGTAGTCAAAGAGCTGGTGGAAAACAGCCTCGATGCAGGTGCGACGCGTATCGATATTGATATCGAACGCGGTGGGGCGAAACTTATCCGCATTCGTGATAACGGCTGCGGTATCAAAAAAGATGAGCTGGCGCTGGCGCTGGCTCGTCATGCCACCAGTAAAATCGCCTCTCTGGACGATCTCGAAGCCATTATCAGCCTGGGCTTTCGCGGTGAGGCGCTGGCGAGTATCAGTTCGGTTTCGCGCCTGACGCTCACTTCACGCATCGCAGAACAGCAGGAAGCCTGGCAGGCCTATGCCGAAGGGCGCGATATGGACGTAACGGTTAAACCGGCGGCGCATCCGGTGGGAACGACGCTGGAGGTGCTGGATCTGTTCTACAACACCCCGGCGCGGCGCAAATTCCTGCGCACCGAGAAAACCGAATTTAACCATATCGATGAAATTATTCGCCGCATTGCGCTGGCGCGTTTCGACGTCACGATCAACCTGTCGCATAACGGTAAAATTGTGCGTCAGTACCGCGCAGTGCCGGAAGGCGGGCAAAAAGAACGGCGCTTAGGCGCGATTTGCGGCACCGCTTTTCTCGAACAAGCGCTGGCGATTGAATGGCAACACGGCGATCTTACGCTGCGCGGCTGGGTGGCAGATCCGAATCACACCACGCCCGCACTGGCGGAAATTCAGTATTGCTATGTGAATGGTCGCATGATGCGCGATCGCCTGATCAATCACGCGATCCGCCAGGCCTGTGAAGACAAACTGGGGGCCGATCAGCAACCGGCATTTGTGCTGTATCTGGAGATCGACCCACATCAGGTGGACGTCAACGTGCACCCTGCCAAACACGAAGTGCGTTTCCATCAGTCGCGTCTGGTGCATGATTTTATCTATCAGGGCGTGCTGAGCGTGCTACAACAGCAACTGGAAACGCCGCTACCGCTGGACGATGAACCACAACCTGCACCGCGCGCCATCCCGGAAAACCGCGTGGCGGCGGGGCGCAATCACTTTGCAGAACCGGCAGCTCGGGAGCCGGTAGCTCCGCGTTACACTCCTGCGCCCGCCTCAGGCAGTCGTCCGGCTGCCCCCTGGCCGAATGCGCAGCCAGGCTACCAGAAACAGCAAGGTGAAGTGTATCGCCAGCTTTTGCAAACGCCCGCGCCGATGCAAAAACCAAAAGCGCCAGAACCGCAGGAACCTGCACTTGCGGCGAACAGTCAGAGTTTTGGTCGGGTACTGACTATCGTCCATTCCGACTGTGCGTTGCTTGAGCGCGATGGCAACATTTCACTTTTAGCCTTGCCAGTGGCAGAACGTTGGCTGCGTCAGGCGCAACTGACGCCGGGTGAAGCGCCAGTTTGCGCCCAGCCGTTGCTGATTCCGCTGCGGCTAAAAGTTTCTGGCGAAGAAAAATCGGCATTAGAAAAAGCGCAGTCTGCCCTGGCGGAATTGGGTATTGATTTCCAGTCAGATGCACAGCATGTGACCATCAGGGCCGTGCCTTTACCCTTACGCCAACAAAATTTACAAATCTTGATTCCTGAACTGATAGGCTACCTGGCGAAGCAGTCCGTATTCGAACCTGGCAATATTGCGCAGTGGATTGCACGAAATCTGATGAGCGAACATGCGCAGTGGTCAATGGCACAGGCCATAACCCTGCTGGCGGACGTGGAACGGTTATGTCCGCAACTTGTGAAAACGCCGCCGGGTGGTCTGTTACAATCTGTTGATTTACATCCGGCGATAAAAGCCCTGAAAGATGAGTGATATCAGTAAGGCGAGCCTGCCTAAGGCGATTTTTTTGATGGGGCCGACGGCCTCCGGTAAAACGGCGTTAGCCATTGAGCTGCGTAAAATTTTACCAGTAGAGTTGATAAGCGTTGATTCTGCCCTTATTTACAAAGGGATGGATATCGGGACGGCGAAGCCGAACGCTGAAGAGTTACTCGCCGCGCCGCACCGATTGCTGGATATTCGCGATCCGTCGCAGGCTTACTCGGCTGCTGATTTTCGCCGCGATGCGCTGGCGGAAATGGCCGATATCACCGCAGCGGGGCGGATCCCACTGTTAGTGGGCGGTACGATGTTGTATTTCAAGGCATTGCTGGAAGGGTTGTCGCCGCTACCGTCGGCAGACCCGGAAGTGCGGGCCAGAATTGAGCAACAGGCGGCAGAGCAAGGTTGGGAGTCATTGCATCGTCAACTTCAGGAGATCGATCCGGTTGCGGCAGCAAGGATTCATCCAAATGATCCACAAAGGCTTTCCCGGGCACTGGAAGTTTTTTTCATTTCGGGTAAAACTTTAACGGAACTGACGCAAACGTCAGGAGACGCTCTACCGTATCAGGTGCATCAGTTCGCCATCGCCCCGGCGAGCCGTGAACTGCTCCATCAACGAATTGAGCAGCGTTTTCATCAGATGTTGGCTTCAGGTTTTGAAGCAGAAGTCCGGGCGCTTTTTGCCCGAGGAGATTTGCATACGGATTTGCCTTCCATTCGTTGCGTGGGTTATCGCCAGATGTGGTCTTACCTTGAAGGCGAAATCTCATACGATGAAATGGTTTATCGAGGTGTTTGCGCCACGAGACAGTTGGCGAAGCGGCAGATAACCTGGCTGCGTGGTTGGGAAGGGGTTCACTGGCTTGACAGTGAAAAACCAGAACAAGCGCGTGACGAAGTATTACAGGTTGTTGGTGCTATCGCAGGCTGAATGTGTACAATTGAGACGTATCGTGCGCAATTTTTTCAGAATCGAAAGGTTCAAAGTACAAATAAGCATATAAGGAAAAGAGAGAATGGCTAAGGGGCAATCTTTACAAGATCCGTTCCTGAACGCACTGCGTCGGGAACGTGTTCCAGTTTCTATTTATTTGGTGAATGGTATTAAGCTGCAAGGACAAATCGAGTCTTTTGATCAGTTCGTGATCCTGTTGAAAAACACGGTCAGCCAGATGGTTTATAAGCACGCGATTTCTACTGTTGTCCCGTCTCGCCCGGTTTCTCATCACAGTAACAACGCCGGTGGCGGTACCAGCAGTAACTACCATCATGGTAGCAGCGCGCAGAATACTTCCGCGCAACAGGACAGCGAAGAAACCGAATAAGGTTTCGGGCTGTTTTTTTACACGGGGAGCCAGCGATCCTGCGTTCCCCGCTGATCTATTTAGAGGGTTATACGCTTGTTTGACCGTTATGATGCTGGTGAGCAGGCGGTACTGGTACACATCTATTTTACGCAAGACAAAGATATGGAAGACCTCCAGGAGTTTGAATCTCTGGTCTCTTCCGCCGGTGTCGAAGCATTGCAGGTGATTACCGGTAGCCGTAAAGCGCCGCACCCAAAGTATTTTGTAGGTGAAGGTAAAGCAGTTGAAATTGCGGAAGCTGTCAAAGCGACGGGTGCTTCGGTCGTTCTTTTTGACCATGCCCTGAGCCCGGCGCAAGAGCGTAACCTGGAGCGTTTGTGCGAGTGTCGTGTTATCGACCGCACCGGCCTTATTTTAGATATTTTCGCCCAACGTGCGCGTACCCATGAGGGTAAGTTGCAGGTTGAGCTGGCGCAGCTGCGCCATCTGGCTACGCGCCTGGTGCGTGGCTGGACCCACCTTGAAAGACAGAAAGGCGGGATAGGTTTGCGTGGTCCGGGTGAAACCCAGCTCGAAACCGACCGTCGTTTGTTGCGTAATCGCATCGTGCAGATACAGTCGCGCCTGGAAAGAGTTGAAAAGCAGCGTGAGCAGGGGCGGCAATCGCGTATCAAAGCCGACGTTCCTACTGTTTCGCTGGTGGGATATACCAACGCCGGTAAATCTACCCTTTTCAATCACATCACCGAAGCGCGGGTCTACGCGGCAGACCAGTTGTTTGCCACCCTCGACCCGACGTTGCGGCGTATTGACGTCGCAGATGTCGGTGAAACCGTGTTGGCTGATACCGTAGGGTTTATTCGCCACCTGCCGCACGATCTGGTGGCGGCATTTAAAGCCACGTTACAAGAGACGCGGCAAGCCACATTGCTGCTGCACGTCATTGATGCGGCGGATGTGCGTGTACAAGAAAACATCGAAGCGGTGAATACGGTTCTTGAAGAGATCGACGCTCACGAGATCCCAACCCTGCTGGTGATGAACAAGATCGATATGCTGGAAGATTTCGAACCGCGTATTGATCGGGACGAAGAGAACAAACCGATCCGTGTCTGGCTTTCCGCACAGACCGGAGCGGGGATACCACAGCTTTTTCAGGCTTTGACGGAGCGGCTTTCCGGCGAGGTGGCGCAGCATACATTGCGTCTGCCACCGCAGGAAGGGCGTCTGAGAAGTCGTTTTTATCAGCTTCAGGCAATAGAAAAAGAGTGGATGGAGGAGGACGGCAGCGTAAGTCTGCAAGTTCGTATGCCGATCGTTGACTGGCGTCGCCTCTGTAAACAAGAACCGGCGTTGATCGATTACCTGATCTAACGGCGTAGCGTCTGAAGCGTGGAGTCATATCCTCTGGCGTCGAAAGACAACAGGGATCACCGCATAACAAATATGGAGCACAAACATGGCGTGGAATCAGCCCGGTAATAACGGACAAGACCGCGACCCGTGGGGAAGCAGCAAACCTGGCGGCAACTCTGAGGGAAATGGAAACAAAGGCGGTCGCGATCAAGGGCCACCTGATTTAGATGATATCTTCCGCAAACTGAGCAAAAAGCTCGGTGGTCTGGGCGGCGGTAAAGGCACCGGATCTGGCGGTGGCAGTTCATCGCAAGGCCCGCGCCCGCAGCTTGGCGGTCGCGTCGTTACCATCGCAGCGGCAGCGATTGTCATTATCTGGGCGGCCAGTGGTTTCTATACCATTAAAGAAGCCGAACGCGGCGTGGTAACACGCTTTGGTAAATTCAGCCATCTGGTTGAGCCGGGTTTGAACTGGAAACCGACGTTTATTGACGAAGTCAAACCAGTGAACGTGGAAGCCGTGCGTGAACTGGCCGCTTCTGGTGTGATGCTGACGTCGGACGAGAACGTAGTGCGCGTTGAGATGAACGTGCAGTACCGCGTCACCGATCCGGAAAAATATCTGTATAGCGTGACCAGCCCGGATGACAGCCTGCGTCAGGCTACCGACAGCGCCCTGCGCGGGGTTATCGGTAAATACACCATGGACCGCATTCTGACGGAAGGTCGTACCGTGATTCGTAGCGATACTCAGCGCGAACTGGAAGAGACGATTCGTCCGTATGACATGGGCATCACTCTGCTGGACGTCAACTTCCAGGCAGCTCGTCCGCCGGAAGAAGTAAAAGCGGCGTTTGACGATGCGATTGCCGCGCGTGAAAACGAACAGCAATACATTCGTGAAGCAGAAGCGTATACCAACGAAGTTCAGCCGCGTGCGAACGGTCAGGCGCAACGTATCCTCGAAGAGGCGCGTGCGTACAAGGCCCAGACCATCCTGGAAGCTCAGGGCGAAGTGGCGCGCTTTGCTAAACTTCTGCCGGAATATAAAGCTGCGCCGGAAATTACTCGCGAGCGTCTGTATATCGAGACGATGGAAAAAGTGTTGGGTAACACCCGCAAAGTGCTGGTTAACGATAAAGGTGGCAACCTGATGGTTCTGCCGTTAGACCAGATGCTGAAAGGTGGTAACGCCCCTGCGGCGAAGAGCGATAACGGTGCCAGCAATCTGCTGCGTCTGCCGCCAGCCTCTTCCTCCACAACCAGTGGAGCAAGCAACACGTCGTCCACCAGTCAGGGCGATATTATGGACCAACGCCGCGCCAACGCGCAGCGTAACGACTACCAGCGTCAGGGGGAATAACGATGCGTAAGTCAGTTATCGCGATTATCATCATCGTGCTGGTAGTGCTTTACATGTCTGTCTTTGTCGTCAAAGAAGGTGAGCGCGGTATTACGCTGCGTTTTGGTAAGGTACTGCGTGACGATGACAACAAACCTCTGGTTTATGAGCCGGGTCTGCATTTCAAGATACCGTTCATTGAAACGGTGAAAATGCTCGACGCACGTATTCAGACCATGGACAACCAAGCCGACCGCTTTGTGACCAAAGAGAAGAAAGACCTGATCGTCGACTCTTACATCAAATGGCGCATCAGCGATTTCAGCCGTTACTACCTGGCAACGGGCGGTGGCGACATTTCGCAAGCGGAAGTGCTGTTGAAACGTAAGTTCTCTGACCGTCTGCGTTCTGAAATTGGTCGCCTGGACGTGAAAGACATCGTCACCGATTCCCGTGGTCGTCTGACCCTCGAAGTACGTGACGCGCTGAACTCCGGTTCTGCGGGTACAGAAGATGAAGTTACTACCCCGGCAGCAGATAACGCCATTGCCGAAGCGGCAGAGCGCGTAACGGCTGAGACGAAGGGTAAAGTTCCGGTCATCAACCCGAACAGTATGGCGGCGCTGGGTATTGAAGTTGTCGATGTGCGAATTAAGCAGATCAACCTGCCGACCGAAGTGTCTGAAGCGATCTACAACCGTATGCGCGCCGAGCGTGAAGCGGTAGCGCGTCGTCACCGTTCACAAGGTCAGGAAGAAGCGGAAAAACTGCGTGCGACTGCCGACTATGAAGTGACCAGAACGCTGGCAGAAGCTGAGCGTCAGGGCCGCATCATGCGTGGTGAAGGCGATGCCGAAGCAGCCAAACTGTTTGCTGATGCATTCAGTAAAGATCCGGACTTCTACGCATTTATCCGTAGCCTGCGTGCTTATGAGAACAGCTTCTCTGGCAATCAGGACGTGATGGTCATGAGCCCGGATAGCGATTTCTTCCGCTACATGAAGACGCCGACTTCCGCAACGCGTTAATATAACGACCGCGGTACAGGTCAATAAAGCCACCGCATCCTCAGGGATGTCGGTGGTTTTCTTTTTCTATAAGGATAATGAATGAATTCGACAATCTGGCTGGCGCTTGCCCTGGTTTTGGTGCTCGAAGGTTTAGGGCCGATGCTTTACCCGAAGGCATGGAAGAAGATGATCTCTGCGATGACCAATTTGCCCGATAATATTTTACGTCGTTTTGGCGGTGGACTTGTGGTTGCGGGCGTTGTGGTCTACTACATGTTGAGGAAAACGATTGGCTGAACAAAAAACAGACTGATCGAGGTCATTTTTGAGTGCAAAAAGTGCTGTAACTCTGAAAAAGCGATGGTAGAATCCATTTTTAAGCAAACGGTGATTTTGAAAAATGGGTAACAACGTCGTCGTACTGGGCACCCAATGGGGTGACGAAGGTAAAGGTAAGATCGTCGATCTTCTGACTGAACGGGCTAAATATGTTGTACGCTACCAGGGCGGTCACAACGCAGGCCATACTCTCGTAATCAACGGTGAAAAAACCGTTCTCCATCTTATTCCATCAGGTATTCTCCGCGAGAATGTAACCAGCATCATCGGTAACGGTGTTGTGCTGTCTCCAGCCGCGCTGATGAAAGAGATGAAAGAACTGGAAGACCGTGGCATCCCCGTTCGTGAGCGTCTGCTGCTGTCTGAAGCATGTCCGCTGATCCTTGATTATCACGTTGCGCTGGATAACGCGCGTGAGAAAGCGCGTGGCGCGAAAGCGATCGGCACCACCGGTCGTGGTATCGGGCCTGCTTATGAAGATAAAGTGGCACGTCGCGGTCTGCGTGTTGGCGACCTTTTCGACAAAGAAACCTTCGCTGAAAAACTGAAAGAAGTGATGGAATATCACAACTTCCAGTTGGTTAACTACTACAAAGCTGAAGCGGTTGATTACCAGAAAGTTCTGGATGATACGATGGCTGTTGCCGACATCCTGACTTCTATGGTGGTTGACGTTTCTGACCTGCTCGACCAGGCGCGTCAGCGTGGCGATTTCGTCATGTTCGAAGGTGCTCAGGGTACGCTGCTGGATATCGACCACGGTACTTATCCGTACGTAACTTCTTCCAACACCACTGCTGGTGGCGTGGCGACCGGTTCCGGCCTGGGCCCGCGTTATGTTGATTACGTTCTGGGTATCCTCAAAGCTTACTCCACTCGTGTGGGTGCAGGTCCGTTCCCGACTGAACTGTTTGATGAAACTGGCGAGTTCCTCTGCAAGCAGGGTAACGAATTCGGCGCAACTACGGGTCGTCGTCGTCGTACCGGCTGGCTGGACACCGTTGCCGTTCGTCGTGCGGTACAGCTGAACTCCCTGTCTGGCTTCTGCCTGACCAAGCTGGACGTTCTGGATGGCCTGAAAGAGGTGAAACTCTGCGTGGCTTACCGTATGCCGGATGGTCGTGAAGTGACTACCACTCCGCTGGCAGCTGACGACTGGAAAGGTGTAGAGCCGATTTACGAAACCATGCCGGGCTGGTCTGAATCCACCTTCGGCGTGAAAGATCGTAGCGGCCTGCCGCAGGCGGCGCTGAACTACATCAAGCGTATTGAAGAGCTGACCGGTGTGCCGATCGATATCATCTCTACCGGTCCGGATCGTACTGAAACCATGATTCTGCGCGACCCGTTCGACGCGTAATTCTGGTACGCCTGGCAGATATTTTGCCTGCCGGGCTAACAGTGTGATACATTGCTGTGTCGGGTAAGCCATTACGCTATCCGACACAGTGTTAAATCCTCGCTTTTTTCCTTCCCCGAACTGAAATAAATTAGCGACACAGCTTGTGGCTGGTTTATCATCAATATAAATGTATTTTTTCCCGATTTCCCTTTTGAGGTTGATGTGCAGTTAACGAGTTTCACTGATTACGGATTACGTGCGCTGATCTACATGGCGTCATTGCCAGAAGGGCGGATGACCAGTATTTCTGAAGTGACTGACGTCTACGGCGTCTCCCGTAATCATATGGTCAAAATAATCAATCAACTTAGTCGTGCCGGCTACGTGACTGCTGTTCGTGGAAAAAATGGCGGCATTCGTCTGGGTAAACCGGCGAGTGCGATACGTATTGGTGATGTGGTGCGCGAGCTGGAGCCCTTATCGCTGGTGAATTGCAGCAGTGAGTTTTGCCACATTACACCTGCCTGTCGGTTGAAACAGGCACTTTCTAAGGCCGTGCAAAGTTTTCTTACGGAACTGGATAACTACACGCTTGCCGATTTGGTTGAAGAGAATCAACCGCTTTATAAATTATTGCTGGTGGAGTGACGAAAATCTTCATCAGAGATGACAACGGAGGAACCGAGATGTCACAAGATCCTTTCCAGGAACGCGAAGCTGAAAAATACGCGAATCCCATCCCTAGTCGGGAATTTATCCTCGAACATTTAACCAAACGTGAAAAACCGGCCAGCCGTGATGAGCTGGCGGTAGAACTGCACATTGAAGGCGAAGAGCAGCTTGAAGGCCTGCGTCGCCGCCTGCGCGCGATGGAGCGCGATGGTCAACTGGTCTTCACTCGTCGTCAGTGCTATGCGCTGCCGGAACGCCTCGACCTGGTGAAAGGTACCGTTATTGGCCACCGTGATGGCTACGGCTTTCTGCGGGTTGAAGGGCGTAAAGATGATTTGTATCTCTCCAGCGAGCAGATGAAAACCTGCATTCATGGCGATCAGGTGCTGGCGCAGCCGCTGGGTGCTGACCGTAAAGGTCGTCGTGAAGCGCGTATTGTCCGCGTACTGGTGCCAAAAACCAGCCAGATTGTTGGTCGCTACTTTACCGAAGCGGGCGTCGGCTTTGTGGTTCCTGACGACAGTCGTTTGAGCTTCGATATCTTAATCCCGCCCGATCAGATCATGGGCGCGCGGATGGGCTTTGTGGTGGTGGTTGAACTGACCCAACGCCCGACTCGCCGTACCAAAGCGGTGGGTAAAATCGTCGAAGTACTTGGCGACAATATGGGCACCGGCATGGCGGTTGATATCGCTCTGCGTACCCATGAAATTCCGTATATCTGGCCGCAGGCCGTTGAGCAACAGGTTGCCGGGCTGAAAGAAGAAGTGCCGGAAGAAGCAAAAGCGGGCCGTGTCGATCTGCGCGATTTACCGCTTGTCACCATTGATGGCGAAGACGCCCGTGACTTTGACGATGCAGTTTACTGCGAGAAAAAACGCGGCGGCGGCTGGCGTTTATGGGTCGCGATTGCCGACGTCAGCTACTATGTGCGTCCGCCAACACCGCTGGACAGAGAAGCGCGTAACCGTGGTACGTCGGTGTACTTCCCTTCGCAGGTTATCCCGATGCTGCCGGAAGTGCTCTCTAACGGTCTGTGTTCGCTCAACCCGCAGGTAGACCGCCTGTGTATGGTGTGCGAGATGACGGTTTCGTCGAAAGGCCGCCTGACTGGCTACAAATTCTATGAAGCGGTAATGAGCTCTCACGCACGTCTGACCTACACCAAAGTCTGGCATATTCTGCAGGGCGATCAGGATCTGCGCGAGCAGTACGCCCCGCTGGTTAAGCATCTCGAAGAGTTGCATAACCTCTATAAAGTGCTGGATAAAGCCCGTGAAGAACGTGGCGGGATCTCATTTGAGAGCGAAGAAGCGAAGTTCATTTTCAACGCCGAACGCCGTATTGAACGTATCGAACAGACCCAGCGTAACGACGCACACAAATTAATTGAAGAGTGCATGATTCTGGCGAATATCTCGGCGGCGCGTTTCGTTGAGAAAGCCAAAGAACCGGCACTGTTCCGTATTCACGACAAGCCGAGCACCGAAGCAATTACCTCTTTCCGTTCAGTGCTGGCGGAGCTGGGGCTGGAATTGCCGGGCGGTAACAAGCCGGAACCGCGTGACTACGCGGAGCTGCTGGAGTCGGTTGCCGATCGTCCTGACGCAGAAATGCTGCAAACCATGCTGCTGCGCTCGATGAAACAGGCGATTTACGATCCAGAAAACCGTGGTCACTTCGGTCTGGCATTGCAGTCCTATGCGCACTTCACTTCGCCGATTCGTCGTTATCCTGACCTGACGCTGCACCGCGCCATTAAGTATCTGCTGGCGAAAGAGCAGGGGCATCAGGGCAACACTACTGAAACCGGCGGTTACCATTATTCGATGGAAGAGATGTTGCAACTGGGTCAGCACTGTTCGATGGCGGAACGTCGTGCCGACGAAGCAACACGCGATGTAGCTGACTGGCTGAAGTGTGACTTCATGCTCGACCAGGTAGGTAACGTCTTTAAAGGCGTAATTTCCAGCGTCACTGGCTTTGGCTTCTTCGTCCGTCTGGACGACTTGTTCATTGATGGTCTGGTCCATGTCTCTTCGCTGGACAATGACTACTATCGCTTTGACCAGGTAGGGCAACGCCTGATGGGTGAATCCAGCGGCCAGACTTATCGCCTGGGCGATCGCGTGGAAGTTCGCGTCGAAGCGGTTAATATGGACGAGCGTAAAATTGACTTTAGCCTGATCTCCAGCGAACGCGCACCGCGCAACGTCGGTAAAACGGCGCGCGAGAAAGCGAAAAAAGGCGATGCAGGTAAAAAAGGCGGCAAGCGTCGTCAGGTCGGTAAAAAGGTAAACTTTGAGCCAGACAGCGCCTTCCGCGGTGAGAAAAAAACGAAGCCGAAAGCGGCGAAGAAAGACGCGAGAAAAGCGAAAAAGCCATCGGCGAAAACGCAGAAAATAGCTGCAGCGACCAAAGCGAAGCGTGCGGCGAAGAAAAAAGTGGCAGAGTGATCATTACCCTCTTCAAACAGAAGAGGGTGAATTATCCGTAGGCCGGGCAAGCGTGGCGCTCCCGGCAAAACGTAAACAACGAGTACATTAATGAGCGAAATGATTTACGGCATCCACGCAGTGCAGGCCCTGCTGGAGCGCGCCCCTGAACGTTTTCAGGAAGTCTTTATTTTAAAAGGCCGTGAAGATAAACGTCTGTTACCGCTGATTCACGCCCTTGAGTCCCAGGGCGTGGTTATCCAGTTGGCGAACCGTCAGTATCTCGACGAGAAAAGCGACGGTGCCGTGCATCAGGGCATTATTGCCCGTGTGAAGCCAGGACGTCAGTATCAGGAAAACGATCTGCCGGATCTGATCGCTTCGCTCGATCAACCGTTCCTGCTGATCCTCGACGGTGTAACCGATCCGCATAACCTCGGCGCGTGCCTGCGTAGCGCGGACGCCGCAGGTGTTCATGCGGTGATTGTGCCGAAAGATCGCTCCGCACAGCTCAACGCCACGGCGAAAAAAGTAGCCTGCGGCGCGGCAGAAAGCGTTCCGCTGATTCGGGTGACTAACCTTGCGCGCACCATGCGTATGTTGCAGGAAGAGAATATCTGGATCGTCGGTACGGCAGGTGAGGCGGATCATACACTTTATCAGAGCAAAATGACCGGACGCCTGGCACTGGTGATGGGCGCGGAAGGTGAAGGTATGCGTCGCCTGACTCGTGAACATTGCGACGAGTTGATCAGCATCCCAATGGCAGGAAGCGTTTCTTCGCTGAACGTTTCTGTGGCGACAGGGATTTGCTTATTTGAAGCGGTGCGACAGCGCAGCTAGTTCCTCTGAATTATGAAAAACCATCCAGATTTGGATGGTTTTTTTTTGTCTATAGCTGGTAAGATAATTACGTACTGCAAATATTCATTTTATTAATATTTAAACTTAATTTATATGGAATAATATATGACATGGAATCCGTTGGCGCTGGCGACGGCGCTGCAAACTGTACCTGAACAAAATATTGATGTAACAAATGGCGAGAATGCATTAATTATTAAAATGAATGATTATGGCGATTTGCAAATCAATATTCTATTTACTTCCCGCCAAATGATTATCGAAACCTTTATTTGTCCGGTAAGTAGTATCAGCAATCCAGATGAATTTAATACCTTCTTATTAAGAAATCAGAAGATGATGCCGTTGTCATCGGTAGGGATCTCCAGCGTGCAACATGAAGAGTATTACATTGTTTTCGGGGCGTTATCGCTTAAATCTTCTCTTGAAGATATCCTGCTTGAGATAACCTCGCTGGTAGATAACGCATTGGATCTGGCTGAAATTACAGAAGAATATTCACTCTAATTACAAGGACGGGTATTTATGGGAATTTTAAAAAGTTTATTTACGCTGGGGAAATCGTTTATCTCCCAGGCGGAAGAATCCATTGAAGAAACCCAGGGCGTGCGCATGCTGGAACAGCATATCCGTGACGCTAAAGCTGAACTCGATAAAGCCGGAAAATCTCGCGTTGATCTGCTGGCGCGGGTGAAATTAAGTCACGATAAGCTGAAAGATTTACGTGAGCGCAAAGCCAGTCTGGAAGCCCGTGCGCTGGAAGCGTTAAGCAAGAACGTTAATCCGTCGTTGATTAACGAAGTTGCTGAAGAAATCGCGCGCCTTGAGAATCTCATTACCGCTGAAGAGCAAGTGTTGTCGAATCTGGAAGTCTCCCGTGATGGCGTGGAAAAAGCAGTTACAGCGACAGCGCAGCGTATCGCTCAGTTTGAGCAGCAAATGGAAGTCGTTAAAGCCACTGAAGCCATGCAGCGTGCACAACAGGCTGTAACGACCTCTACCGTTGGCGCATCTTCCAGCGTTTCGACAGCGGCAGAATCCTTAAAACGCCTGCAAACGCGTCAGGCCGAACGTCAGGCTCGTCTGGATGCTGCTGCACAGTTGGAAAAAGTCGCAGACGGTCGCGATCTTGATGAAAAGCTGGCGGAAGCCGGAATAGGCGGTAGCAATAAAAGTAGCGCCCAGGATGTATTAGCAAGACTGCAACGCCAACAGGGCGAGTAATTTTTTTGCCAGCCTCACTGCAAGGCTGGCAACTATTTTAAGGATAAAATATGTCTGGTTTTTTCCAGCGTCTGTTTGGCAAGGATAATAAGCCTGCTATCGCTCGCGGTCCGCTGGGTCTGCATCTCAATAGTGGTTTTACGCTCGACACGTTAGCGTTTCGTTTGCTGGAAGATGAATTGCTGATTGCGCTGCCGGGTGAGGAATTTACGGTAGCCGCCGTCAGCCGCATCGATCTGGGCGGCGGTAGCCAGATTTTCCGCTACTACACTTCGGGCGATGAATTTCTGCAAATCAATACCACCGGCGGCGAAAATATTGATGACATTGATGATATCAAGCTCTTTGTCTATGAAGAGAGCTACGGTATCAGTAAAGAGAGTCACTGGCGCGAGACGATCAATGCCAAAGCGATGGGGGCAATGACCTTAAACTGGCAGGAAAAACGCTGGCAGCGATTTTTTAACAGCGAAGAACCGGGAAATATCGAACCCGTCTACATGCTGGAAAAAGTAGAAAATCAAAACCATGCCAAATGGGAGGTCCATAATTTTACCATGGGCTACCAACGGCAAGTAACCGAAGATACTTACGAATATTTGCTGCTAAATGGTGAGGAATCTTTTAACGATCTCGGCGAGCCAGAGTGGTTATTTTCGCGCGCGTTGGGTGTCGATATCCCGCTGACATCACTTCATATTATTGGTTAATTACAAGGACGTTTACAATGCATATACTGGATTCTCTTCTTGCCTTTAGTGCCTATTTTTTTATTGGCGTGGCTATGGTGATTATTTTTCTGTTTATCTATTCTAAAATTACACCGCACAACGAATGGCAGTTAATCAAAAACAATAATACCGCGGCGTCACTGGCGTTCAGCGGTACATTGTTGGGTTACGTGATCCCGTTATCCAGTGCGGCAATCAATGCGGTGAGTATTCCAGACTATTTCGCCTGGGGCGGGATCGCACTGGTGATTCAGTTACTCGTTTTTGCTGGCGTCAGACTTTATATGCCCGCATTAAGCGACAAAATTATTAATCACAATACCGCAGCAGGAATGTTTATGGGAACCGCCGCACTGGCTGGCGGTATTTTTAACGCAGCTTGTATGACATGGTAATGGACGATCATGGCCAGAAAACGCAAATCAAGAAATAACAGTAAAATTGGTCACGGAGCGATCAGTCGCATTGGTAGACCGAATAATTCTTTTGAACCGCGTCGCAATCGTTACGCACAAAAATACTTAACGTTGGCGCTAATGGGCGGTGCCGCTTTTTTCGTATTGAAAGGTTGTGGCGATAGTGGCGATGTCGATAACGACGGCGACGGAACGTTTTACTCGACTGTGCAGGATTGTATTGATGACGGTAATAATTCAGATATCTGTGCTCATGGCTGGAACAACGCCAAAGCGGCGTTTTATGCCGATGTTCCAAAGAATATGACTCAGCAGAATTGTCAGTCTAAGTATGAAAATTGTTACTACGACAACGTTGAACAGAGTTGGATCCCGGTCGTTTCGGGATTTTTGTTAAGCCGGGTTATACGTAAAGATCGTGATGAGCAGTTTGTTTATAACAGCGGCGGTTCCTCTTTTGCTTCGCGCCCTGTCTGGCGCAACACTTCTGGTGATTACTCCTGGCGCTTCGGTTCTGGCAAAAAAGAGTCTTACTCTTCGGGCGGCTTTACCACCAAAAAAGCGTCAACCGTTTCTCGCGGCGGCTATGGTCGTTCTTCCAGCGCCCGTGGGCATTGGGGAGGCTAATCATGCTGAGACACAACGTTCCTGTACGGTGGGATCTGGACCAGATCGCCGCTGACAACGGTTTCGACTTTCATATCATCGACAATGAAATCTATTGGGACGAGAGTCGGGCTTACCGCTTTACCCTGCGTCAGATTGAAGAGCAGATCGAAAAACCGACTGCGGAACTGCATCAGATGTGCCTTGAGGTGGTGGATCGCGCGGTTAAAGACGAAGAGATCCTGACGCAACTGGCGATCCCGCCATTGTACTGGGATGTGATCGCCGAAAGCTGGCGCGCACGAGATCCTTCGCTGTATGGCCGGATGGATTTTGCCTGGTGTGGCAATGCGCCGGTGAAGCTACTGGAGTACAACGCCGATACGCCAACTTCATTGTACGAGTCGGCTTATTTCCAGTGGCTGTGGCTGGAGGATGCCCGGCGCAGCGGCATTATTCCGCGTGATGCCGATCAGTACAATGCTATTCAGGAACGCCTGATTTCACGCTTTAGCGAGCTTTACAGTCGGGAACCGTTTTATTTTTGCTGCTGTCAGGACACCGATGAAGACAGGACTACCGTGCTGTATTTGCAGGACTGCGCCCAGCAGGCAGGGCAGGAGTCGCGGTTTATCTACATTGAAGATCTCGGTTTGGGCGTCGGCGGTGTACTGACCGATCTTGATGATAATGTCATCCAGCGTGCATTTAAGCTGTATCCGCTAGAGTGGATGATGCGTGACGATAACGGTCCGCTGCTGCGCAAGCGTCGCGAGCAATGGGTGGAGCCGTTATGGAAAAGTATCTTGAGTAATAAAGGGCTAATGCCACTGCTTTGGCGCTTCTTCCCTGGTCATCCTAACCTTCTTGCATCCTGGTTTGAGGGCGAAAAACCGCAGATTGCCGCTGGCGAAAGCTATGTGCGTAAACCGATCTACTCGCGCGAAGGCGGCAATGTCACCATTTTCGACGGTCAGAATAACGTCGTTGACCACGCTGATGGTGATTACGCCGATGAACCGATGATCTACCAGGCGTTTCAACCTCTGCCGCGATTTGGCGATAGCTACACACTCATCGGTAGCTGGATTGTCGATGATGAAGCGTGCGGAATGGGGATCCGTGAAGATAACACGCTGATCACCAAAGACACCTCACGTTTCGTTCCGCATTACATTGCTGGATAAGAATGTTTTAGCAATCTCTTTCTGTCATGAATCCATGGCAGTGACCATACTAATGGTGACTGCCATTGATGGAGGGAGACACAGTGCACTGGCAAACTCACACCGTTTTTAATCAACCTATACCATTAAATAACAGTAACTTATACCTGTCTGATGGCGCGCTCTGTGAAGCGGTAACGCGTGAAGGTGCTGGCTGGGATAGCGATTTTCTAGCCAGTATTGGTCAGCAGTTAGGAACGGCTGAATCTCTTGAACTGGGGCGGCTGGCGAATGTGAATCCGCCTGAATTATTGCGCTACGATGCGCAAGGACGCCATCTGGACGATGTGCGTTTTCACCCCGCCTGGCACTTGCTGATGCAGGCGCTATGTACCAATCGGGTGCACAATCTTGCCTGGGAAGAAGACGCTCGCTCCGGCGCATTTGTGGCGCGCGCGGCGCGTTTTATGTTGCACGCACAGGTTGAGGCAGGGTCGTTATGTCCGATAACGATGACCTTTGCCGCCACGCCATTGTTGTTACAGATGTTACCCACGCCGTTTCAGGACTGGACCACGCCGCTGTTGAGCGATCGCTACGATTCTCACTTATTGCCAGGTGGGCAAAAACGCGGTTTGTTGATTGGCATGGGAATGACGGAAAAGCAGGGCGGTTCCGATGTCATGAGCAACACCACCCGCGCAGAGCGCCTGGAAGATGGCTCTTATCGGCTGGTGGGGCATAAATGGTTTTTCTCGGTGCCGCAAAGCGATGCGCATCTGGTGCTGGCGCAGACTACGGGCGGTTTGTCCTGCTTTTTTGTGCCGCGCTTTTTGCCTGACGGGCAACGCAACGCGATTCGCCTCGAGCGGCTGAAAGATAAGCTGGGTAATCGCTCTAACGCCAGTTGCGAAGTGGAGTTTCAGGATGCCATTGGCTGGTTGTTAGGGCAGGAAGGGGAAGGAACTCGTCTGATCCTGAAAATGGGAGGGATGACGCGTTTTGATTGCGCCCTGGGTAGCCATGCCATGATGCGCCGTGCATTTTCGCTGGCGATTTATCATGCCCATCAACGCCATGTTTTTGGTAATCCATTGATCCAACAGCCCCTTATGCGTCATGTCTTAAGTCGCATGGCACTTCAGCTTGAAGGGCAAACGGCGTTGCTGTTTCGTCTTGCGCGAGCGTGGGACCGGCGTGCCGATGCTAAAGAAGCCCTGTGGGCGCGTTTATTTACGCCTGCGGTGAAATTTGTGATCTGCAAACGAGGTATGCCGTTTGTGGCCGAAGCGATGGAGGTGCTGGGCGGCATTGGTTATTGCGAGGAGAGCGAGCTGCCGCGGCTTTACCGGGAGATGCCGGTAAACAGTATTTGGGAAGGTTCCGGTAATATTATGTGCCTGGATGTACTGCGTGTTCTCAATAAGCAAGCGGGTGTATACGACTTATTGTCGGAAGCATTTGTGGAAGTGAAAGGGCAGGATCGCTATTTTGATCGCGCGGTTCGTCGTTTACAGCAGCAGCTGCGTAAGCCAGCTGAAGAACTGGGGCGAGAGATTACTCATAAGCTATTCCTGCTGGGCTGCGGTGCGCAAATGTTGAAATATGCCTCTCCGCCAATGGCGCAGGCGTGGTGTCAGGTGATGTTAGATACGCGCGGCGGCGTACGGTTGTCAGAGCAGATCCAGAATGATTTATTGCTGCGGGCGACGGGGGGAGTGTGTGTGTAAGCGTATACGACGCTGGTTTCGATTAACTATATGAAATATTTGAAAATTGTTGGCCGGACAAGGCGCTCGCGCCGCATCCGGCATTGTTCATTTGCTGTAGATGACACTCATGCATACAGTATCGCCTGTACGCGCCAGTTATCAGGCTGCTGGTCTTCGTACATGGTAATAATGCGGTACCATGACGCACCTTGTTCATCGGCCTTTAACGCCACGATACGTTCCACGTCCTGCGGATCCCCTGAAATATTGCTAACTGAGATCTGACCTATTTCATTCAGGCCCGTCACGCAGTCAGCACTGGCGAATTCTGCAGACTGTGCCGTGGCGCTCGCAGGATAAGTCACTAATTGCAGCGAGGGTGAGGCAAGTAATTGTTTCATCGTCAGCTCCATTTTTCGTTTCCCCACATGTTGCAGGGCATTCCATCGCGGTAATAAACGCCCAGGCTTCCAGCCGGTAATTTATTGTGCACAGGTAAACGCATAGGGACGCAAAGCAATGTAAAGCTGACTATGTAAGTTGTCTGATTTATTTACGGTACAAAATGGCTTGTGAATACCACTGTCCTGTGACGATGGTTTCGTCCACCATGACGACAACGTAATAATCAGCTTTTGCAGCGACAGCTTTCGCTCTGATTTCTGCTAATGCGTCATCCGGAGAACCCCGAACCATCGTGCTTACGCTACCTATTCGCTGTAACCCTTGCGTCTGGTCGCGGCGAATCTCTTGCGGATGGTCCGTTACTGGCGGTGCTGGCTGTGGCGTACCTTGCAGTGCGCTACAGGCACTTAACATCAACACCAATAATAAACTGGCAAACCGGTAAATAACGCTATTACGTTTCCTGCTAACCATAGTGTAGTGCCTTATTAATTTAACTTTGGGGGAATGTTCCCGAATTGTTACCTGGTACGCGATTTTCGAATGAAAACGTGATGAAAGCGTAACCCACATCTCAACATTATGAACTAATACCGCCAGCAGAAACTTGTGCTAAGGATTTCTTCATGTCATACCAGACAAAAAGGAGAGACAGATGATTGAAATAGAATCACGCGAGCTGGCAGATATTCCCATTCTTCATGCTTATCCTGTCGGGCAAAAAGATACCCCGTTACCGTGCGCGATTTTTTATCACGGCTTTACTTCGTCCAGTCTGGTGTATAGCTATTTTGCCGTTGCGCTGGCGCAGGCTGGTTTGCGGGTGATCATGCCGGATGCGCCCGATCACGGTAGTCGTTTTAGTGGCGACGCAGCGCGGCGGTTAAATCAATTTTGGCAAATATTGCTACAAAGTATGCAGGAATTCACTACGTTACGTGCGGCAATAGCCGAAGAAAACTGGCTGCTTGCTGACCGTCTGGCAGTCGGTGGCGCGTCGATGGGCGCGATGACGGCACTGGGAATTACCGCTCGCCACCCCACGGTGAAATGTACCGCCAGCATGATGGGATCGGGCTATTTTACATCGCTCGCCCGTTCACTGTTTCCACCGCTGATACCTGAAACGACAGCACAGCAGAATGAATTCAATAACATTGTCGCGCCGCTGGCAGAGTGGGAAGCGACAAACCACCTGGAACAACTTGCTGACAGACCTCTACTGCTGTGGCATGGCCTTGACGATGACGTCGTGCCTGCCGACGAATCACTACGTTTGCAGCAGGCCTTAAGCGAGACGGGACGGGATAAACTGCTAACCTGTTCATGGCAGCCAGGCGTGCGTCACCGCATTACGCCTGAGGCGTTAGATGCTGCCGTGACATTTTTCCGCCAGCATCTTTAAACACGCAGAATGCTGACCCCTTGCGCTTCCAGTTGTTGCAGGATTTCCGGGTTAGCATTTTTGCCGGTGATCAGCATATCGATTTGATCGGCACGGCTAAAAAGCATTCCCGCGCGTTCGCCAATCTTACTGCTATCAACCAGTACCACCAATTTCCCTACCACGCTCAGCATCTTCTGCTCTGCCATTGCCGTCAACATATCGGTTTTATACAACCCTTCTGCTGTCAGCCCTTTGCCGCTGGTAAACATCCAGTGCCCGGCATAGAGACTGTTTTCGCTGCCTTGCGGGCTTAAAGTGATGGACTGACTTTTGTTGTACTGTCCGCCCATAATGATCACGCTGTCATGCTCCTGATCGATCAGGTAATTTGCCAGCGGTAGATAATTAGTGATGATTTGCACTGGCTTGCCACACATTTCCCGCCCAAGCAGAAACGCGGTGGAGCCGCAGTTGATGACTACGCTTTCGCCCGGATTAACCAGCTGCGAGGCCGCTTTAGCAATACGTACTTTTTCATCGTGATTCTGCGCCTGATGCAGATTCATCGGCGTCCAGCGTGGGCGCTGCTGGGTAATAGCTTCTGCGCCATTGCGCACTTTTTTCAGTTTGCCGCTTTCGTCAAGTTTATTGATATCGCGTCGCGCAGTGGCAGGCGAAATTCCCAGACGCTCAACGACTTTCTCAACGGTCACAAAGCCCAATTGTGCGAGCATTTCCAGGAGGATTTGATGTCTTTGTGCTTCAGTCATGAGCTATTCCGATAAAATTTGATTTTTTTAGATGATATTTGAAATAGCCAGGAAATACTACGCCGGATAGCGCGAACTACTCCACGCTATCCGGTATAAACGACAGATTACAGGAATGACTTGAACGGCAGATCCGGTTCAATAGTGAAGCAATCATCGAAACCACGCGGATAGTGGTACTCGAAGTTGTCTTTATCCAACGGCCAGGTAAATTTGCCGCCCACCTGCCAGATAAACGGCTTGAAGCCATACTTCAGACGATCTTTTTTCATCTCCCACAGCACGCGGATTTCTTGCGGATCGGCCTGGAAGTTTGACCAGATGTCGTGGTGGAACGGGATAACCACTTTCGCATTCAGGGCTTCACCCATACGCAGCATATCGGCGCTGGTCATTTTGTCGGTAATACCGCGCGGGTTCTCACCATACGATCCTAACGCCACATCGATCTGATGTTCGTTACCGTGCTTCGCATAATAGTTAGAGTAGTGGGAATCGCCACTGTGATACAGGGAACCGCCAGGGGTTTTGAACAGGTAGTTTACTGCGCGATCGTCCATGCCATCTGGCAGTACGCCAGCCGCTTTTTGATCGGCAGGCAGGGTGATCAGTGCAGTACGGTCGAAAGCGTCAAGTGCATGAATTTCAATGTCTTTCACTTTTACAACATCGCCCGGTTTGACCACGATGCAACGCTCTTTCGGTACGCCCCAGCCAATCCACAAATCAACGCAGGTTTTCGGTCCAATGAATGGTACGTCATCAGCACAGTTCTGCATCACGGCAGCAGCGACGTTAACGTCGATATGATCGTTGTGATCGTGAGTCGCCAGTACCGCGTCGATCTGGCGAATCGCAAACGGATCAAGAACAAACGGGGTGGTGCGCAGGTTTGGCTGCAGTTTTTTCACGCCAGCCATGCGCTGCATCTGGTGACCCTGTTTCATTAACGGGTTACCGTGACTTTGTTTGCCAGTGCCGCACCAGAAATCAACGCAAACGTTGGTGCCACCTTCTGATTTCAACCAGATCCCGGTGCAGCCTAGCCACCACATCGCAAATGTGCCAGGGGCGACCTGCTCTTGTTCAATTTCTTCATTCAGCCAGCTACCCCACTCCGGGAAAGTGCTCAGGATCCAGGATTCTCGGGTGATACTTTTCACTTTACTCATCGCCATTTACCTTCATGATAGTTCAATTCGAATCAACACGTGATTGGTTTTGATTAATCCTGACACTATTTTTTCAGGAAGGCAATGACCATTTTTTGACTTTTTGCCAGGGAAGTTGTTGTTGATTTTGAGTGTGGAAAGATTTAATGGAATGTGTAATTCAATTAACTAAATGAATTTAAATGAATAATTATTTCGTTGTGTGAATCCCACTCTATCCATGTGGAATTATTTGCGGGTCGCGTCACATTTAATCATAAATAATCTTGTTGTGATTACTTTTGAAAATTAGAGTGAGTGCACAACATTCCGGGTGTGTGGAATACCCGGTTACCTCTTCTTCAGGAGATCGTTATGGAGATCCTCTACAACATCTTTACCGTGTTTTTTAACCAGGTTATGACCAATGCCCCGTTGTTG
This sequence comes from Escherichia sp. F1, assembly GCF_046764225.1. Classification (NCBI taxonomy): domain Bacteria; kingdom Pseudomonadati; phylum Pseudomonadota; class Gammaproteobacteria; order Enterobacterales; family Enterobacteriaceae; genus Escherichia; species Escherichia sp. F1. The sequence continues at coordinate 4,350,034 of NZ_CP177202.1, read as the reverse complement.
CTGGGTATTGTGACCTGTCTGGGCTACATCCTACTGCGCAAAAGTGTCAGCGTTATTATTAAAGGCACGATTAAAACCATAATTGGTTTCATGTTGTTGCAGGCAGGGTCCGGCATCCTCACCAGCACCTTCAAACCGGTGGTGGCGAAAATGTCCGAAGTCTACGGCATTAACGGCGCAATTTCCGATACTTACGCGTCGATGATGGCAACCATCGACCGCATGGGCGATGCCTATAGCTGGGTAGGTTACGCGGTGTTGTTAGCGCTGGCGCTGAACATCTGTTACGTGCTGCTGCGTCGCATTACCGGTATTCGTACCATCATGCTGACTGGTCATATCATGTTCCAGCAGGCGGGGCTGATTGCCGTTACGTTGTTTATTTTCGGCTACTCCATGTGGACGACCATTATCTGCACGGCGATTCTGGTTTCGCTCTACTGGGGCATTACCTCCAACATGATGTACAAGCCGACTCAGGAAGTGACGGACGGCTGCGGTTTCTCCATCGGTCACCAGCAACAGTTTGCATCATGGATTGCCTATAAGGTTGCGCCGTTCCTCGGCAAAAAAGAGGAAAGCGTTGAAGACCTCAAACTGCCAGGCTGGCTGAATATTTTCCACGACAACATCGTCTCCACGGCGATTGTCATGACCATCTTCTTTGGTGCCATTCTGCTCTCCTTCGGTATCGACACCGTGCAGGCGATGGCAGGCAAAGTGAACTGGACGGTGTACATCCTGCAAACCGGTTTCTCCTTCGCGGTGGCGATCTTCATCATCACTCAGGGCGTGCGCATGTTTGTGGCGGAACTCTCTGAAGCATTTAACGGTATCTCCCAGCGCCTGATCCCAGGTGCGGTTCTGGCGATTGACTGTGCGGCTATCTATAGCTTCGCGCCGAACGCCGTGGTTTGGGGCTTTATGTGGGGCACCATCGGTCAGCTGATTGCGGTTGGCATCTTGGTCGCCTGCGGTTCCTCGATCCTGATTATTCCTGGCTTTATCCCGATGTTCTTCTCCAACGCCACCATCGGCGTGTTCGCTAACCACTTCGGCGGCTGGCGTGCGGCGCTGAAGATTTGTCTGGTGATGGGGATGATCGAAATCTTTGGTTGCGTCTGGGCGGTGAAACTCACCGGTATGAGCGCCTGGATGGGCATGGCGGACTGGTCGATTCTGGCACCGCCGATGATGCAGGGCTTCTTCTCCATCGGTATCGCCTTTATGGCCGTCATCATTGTAATTGCACTGGCTTATATGTTCTTCGCTGGCCGCGCACTGCGCGCAGAAGAAGATGCAGAAAAACAACTGGCAGAACAGTCTGCTTAATAAGGAGTTTTGATTATGACCGTACGTATTCTGGCTGTGTGTGGCAACGGACAAGGCAGTTCCATGATCATGAAGATGAAAGTGGATCAGTTTTTAACCCAATCAAACATTGACCACACGGTAAACAGCTGCGCGGTTGGCGAATACAAAAGCGAGTTGAGCGGCGCGGATATCATCATCGCTTCTACGCACATTGCGGGCGAAATCACCGTGACCGGCAACAAATACGTGGTTGGTGTGCGCAACATGCTCTCTCCTGCCGACTTTGGCCCGAAACTGCTGGAAGTGATCAAAGCGCATTTCCCGCAGGATGTGAAGTAAGGACGCGCCATGAAATTACGTGATTCGCTGGCGGAGAATAAATCCATCCGCCTGCAGGCTGAAGCTGAGACATGGCAGGACGCAGTAAAAATCGGCGTTGACCTGCTGGTAGCGGCGGATGTTGTCGAGCCGCGTTACTACCAGGCGATTCTGGATGCGGTTGAACAGCACGGTCCGTACTTTGTGCTCGCACCAGGCCTGGCAATGCCGCACGGTCGCCCGGAAGAGGGCGTTAAGAAAACCGGTTTTGCGCTAGTGACGCTGAAAAAGCCGCTGGAGTTCAACCACGAAGATAACGATCCGGTGGATATCCTCATCACCATGGCGGCGGTCGATGCCAACACTCACCAGGAAGTGGGCATCATGCAGATCGTCAATCTGTTTGAAGATGAAGAGAATTTCGACCGTTTACGTGCCTGCCGTACCGAGCAGGAAGTACTGGATCTCATTGACCGCACCAACGCGGCAGCTTAAGAAGGAATTGAACATGTCATTACCGATGTTGCAAGTCGCGCTGGACAACCAGACTATGGATAGCGCCTACGAAACCACTCGCCTGATTGCCGAAGAAGTCGACATTATCGAAGTGGGCACCATTCTGTGCGTGGGCGAAGGCGTGCGTGCGGTTCGCGATCTGAAAGCGCTTTACCCGCACAAAATCGTACTGGCAGACGCCAAAATTGCCGATGCGGGCAAAATCCTTTCTCGTATGTGCTTTGAAGCCAACGCTGACTGGGTGACCGTGATTTGCTGTGCGGATATCAACACCGCCAAAGGTGCGCTGGACGTGGCAAAAGAGTTTAACGGCGATGTGCAGATTGAACTGACCGGCTACTGGACCTGGGAACAGGCGCAGCAGTGGCGTGACGCAGGCATTCAGCAGGTGGTTTATCACCGCAGCCGTGACGCGCAGGCCGCAGGCGTAGCGTGGGGCGAAGCGGACATTACCGCGATCAAACGTCTTTCCGATATGGGCTTCAAAGTAACCGTTACTGGTGGCCTGGCGCTGGAAGATCTGCCGCTGTTCAAAGGCATTCCGATTCATGTGTTTATCGCTGGTCGCAGCATCCGTGATGCCGCTTCTCCGGTTGAAGCCGCGCGTCAGTTCAAACGTTCCATCGCCGAACTGTGGGGCTAAGGAGCGGATATGTTGTCCAAACAAATCCCGCTTGGCATCTATGAAAAAGCGCTCCCCGCCGGGGAGTGCTGGCTGGAACGCCTGCAACTGGCAAAAACGTTAGGCTTCGATTTTGTCGAGATGTCGGTAGATGAAACGGACGATCGCCTGTCGCGCCTCGACTGGAGCCGCGAGCAGCGTCTGGCGCTGGTGAATGCGATTGTTGAAACCGGCGTGCGCGTGCCGTCCATGTGCCTTTCTGCTCATCGTCGTTTCCCGCTGGGCAGCGAAGATGACGCGGTACGGGCGCAGGGGCTGGAGATTATGCGTAAAGCTATCCAGTTCGCCCAGGACGTTGGCATTCGCGTAATCCAACTGGCGGGCTATGACGTTTACTATCAGGAAGCCAATAACGAAACGCGTCGTCGTTTCCGTGACGGCCTGAAAGAGAGCGTTGAGATGGCAAGCCGCGCGCAGGTGACGCTGGCAATGGAGATCATGGATTATCCATTGATGAACTCCATCAGCAAGGCGCTGGGCTATGCGCACTATCTCAACAACCCGTGGTTCCAGCTCTATCCGGATATCGGCAACCTGTCGGCGTGGGACAACGATGTGCAGATGGAATTGCAGGCCGGAATTGGGCATATCGTCGCGGTGCATGTGAAAGACACCAAACCAGGCGTCTTCAAAAATGTGCCGTTTGGCGAAGGCGTAGTGGATTTCGAACGTTGCTTCGAAACGCTCAAACAGAGTGGCTATTGCGGGCCGTACCTGATTGAGATGTGGAGCGAAACGGCGGAAGACCCGGCGGCAGAAGTGGCGAAAGCGCGTGATTGGGTGAAAGCGCGTATGGCTAAAGCAGGCATGGTGGAGGCGGCATAATGCAAAAGCTAAAACAGCAGGTGTTTGAAGCCAACATGGATCTGCCGCGCTACGGGCTGGTGACCTTTACCTGGGGCAACGTCAGTGCCATTGGCCGCGAACGCGGGCTGGTGGTGATCAAGCCCAGCGGTGTCGCCTACGAAACCATGAAAGCAGACGATATGGTAGTGGTCGATATGAGCGGCAAGGTGGTGGAAGGGGAATATCGTCCGTCTTCCGACACCGCGACGCATCTTGAACTCTACCGTCGTTATCCGTCGCTTGGTGGTATTGTCCATACCCACTCCACTCATGCTACCGCATGGGCGCAGGCGGGGCTGGCGATCCCGGCGTTAGGCACCACGCACGCCGACTACTTCTTTGGCGATATCCCGTGTACGCGCGGATTAAGCGAAGAAGAGGTGCAGGGCGAGTACGAACTGAACACTGGCAAAGTTATTATTGAAACGCTGGGCAACGCTGAACCGCTGCATACACCGGGGATTGTGGTGTACCAGCACGGGCCGTTCGCCTGGGGGAAAGATGCCCACGATGCGGTGCATAACGCGGTAGTAATGGAAGAAGTGGCGAAAATGGCGTGGATTGCGCGCGGCATTAACCCACAACTGAATCATATCGACAGCTTCCTGATGAATAAACACTTCATGCGTAAGCACGGTCCCAACGCTTATTACGGGCAGAAGTAAAACACGCGCTGCGGAAATTTCCTTCTTCGGGAGATAACTGGTCTAATTCCGCAGCCGTTTTTCAAAAAAAGCCCCCTGCGAAGGGGGCAAAGCAAACTATGGCAATGTTTCGTTGGTTATACCTGGTGCTAGCGATAAATATCCGCGCTGGCGTGCATATTGCCGTTACTTCCCGGTTCCCGTATCAGGATCGGATGGTAGTACGTTGCGCCCTGCGCATCTGTCTCTTCATTTAATGCCTGACGTGCTTCACTTTCAGTGGCGAAGTTATGGTTGATATAAATCACGCCTAAGCTTTGCACATCGTCCATATTTCTGGCCTGGTGGTTATTAATTTCAATGGCTGCCCATGTATTTGCACTTAGCAAAAGCACAGCCAGAAGGGCTAAAACTCGACTGAACATAGATACCTCCTCGACGGCTGACTTTATGTGCTCTCCTCTGTGATGATCTTCTGATTTAATTTTAATCAATGATAAAGAAGTTGATGGTGACCATTTCTGATGCAGTTGTTCAAAAAAACACCATGATGAAGTGTGATGAACTCCAAATCAGCGGTTTAAAGGTTATTTGCGAAAGGGGAGATTTATTTCGGCTCTGCCCTTGAGTTTAGCGGGGTATGTCAGTACTATAACGCGTCATTTTTCAGCCGACCTTTAACACGTTCCTTGCCTCCCCGGGATTCGGCTGACCCAGACAGGAGGCTGAATAATCCGTAAGGAGCAATTCGATGCGTCATTACGAAATCGTTTTTATGGTCCATCCTGACCAGAGCGAACAGGTTCCGGGCATGATCGAGCGCTACACTGCTGCCATCACTGGTGCAGAAGGCAAGATCCACCGTCTGGAAGACTGGGGCCGCCGTCAGCTGGCTTACCCGATCAACAAACTGCACAAAGCACACTACGTTCTGATGAACGTTGAAGCTCCGCAGGAAGTGATCGATGAGCTGGAAACTACCTTCCGCTTCAACGATGCCGTTATCCGCAGCATGGTTATGCGTACCAAGCACGCTGTTACCGAAGCATCTCCGATGGTTAAAGCGAAAGACGAGCGCCGTGAGCGTCGCGATGATTTCGCAAACGAAACCGCTGATGATGCTGAAGCTGGGGATTCTGAAGAGTAATTTCTGATGACCAACCGTCTGGTGTTGTCCGGCACCGTGTGCAGGACTCCCCTTCGAAAGGTCAGTCCATCAGGAATTCCTCACTGCCAGTTCGTGCTTGAGCATCGTTCTGTGCAGGAGGAAGCCGGCTTTCACCGGCAGGCATGGTGTCAAATGCCCGTTATTGTTAGCGGACACGAAAACCAGGCCATTACTCACAGTATAACGGTCGGCAGTCGCATAACCGTTCAGGGGTTCATTTCATGCCACAAGGCAAAGAACGGACTGAGCAAAATGGTTTTGCATGCCGAGCAGATTGAATTGATAGATTCTGGAGACTAGCCATATGGCACGTTATTTCCGTCGTCGCAAGTTCTGCCGTTTCACCGCGGAAGGCGTTCAAGAGATCGACTATAAAGATATCGCTACGCTGAAAAACTACATCACCGAAAGCGGTAAGATTGTCCCAAGCCGTATCACCGGTACCCGTGCAAAATACCAGCGTCAGCTGGCTCGCGCTATCAAACGCGCTCGCTACCTGTCCCTGCTGCCGTACACTGATCGCCATCAGTAATCGGTCACGGTCCATTAATACGACTTTGAGAGGATAAGGTAATGCAAGTTATTCTGCTTGATAAAGTAGCAAACCTGGGTAGCCTGGGTGATCAGGTAAACGTTAAAGCGGGCTATGCTCGTAACTTCCTGGTACCGCAGGGTAAAGCTGTTCCAGCTACCAAGAAAAACATTGAATTCTTCGAAGCACGTCGCGCTGAACTGGAAGCTAAACTGGCTGAAGTTCTGGCAGCTGCTAATGCTCGCGCTGAGAAAATCAATGCACTGGAAACTGTTACCATCGCGTCTAAAGCTGGCGACGAAGGTAAACTGTTCGGTTCCATCGGTACTCGCGACATCGCTGACGCTGTAACTGCAGCTGGCGTTGAAGTGGCTAAGAGCGAAGTTCGTCTGCCGAACGGCGTTCTGCGTACCACTGGCGAACACGAAGTGAGCTTCCAGGTTCACAGCGAAGTATTCGCGAAAGTGATCGTAAACGTAGTAGCTGAATAATTCGTTATTCAACGAGACGTAAAAACGCCGACCATTGGTCGGCGTTTTGCTTTCTATTTTTCGTCAGGTATTAGTTTCGCAAGTAGATCCATTCACCATTCTCTTGTGTCCATAATTCAGGATGGTTTGCTGGCGTTAGATGCATACGATCACTCCTTATGTCTCGGTCCTGCGGCACTCGCTCGAAACCCAAACCCGAGTAGATTGCTGCTGAACTTGATAAGGAACGCAGACCAATTTTCAAATCATGGGGTAAATCAGAATACGCGTTTAGCAATGCAGCAATGATGAATCCGAGGGCATTAGAAACGCCTGTAACAGTGCGAAGTTGGTCGATATAAAGATCGATTGTTGGTAGTTCAGATGACCAGCAATTAGGCATTTGGGCAGGAAGGGTTACAACGTATCCTATCGTTTGGCCGGTATAGTCTGGAGTACCATAACCTGGACCCAAAACAACCTCGTGTATTGTGTATTTACTGTTGGGTTCGAAGGATTCGACATCTTGCAATAAATATTTCAGTTCTGCGGTTAACCTCGCACCCGCGTAAGCTTTATTGTATTTCTGGGCGTGAATATTATCTAATGTAGCTTCATGGTTCCATCCAAAAGAATTATCACCATTCATTGTTATTCCATCGTAAGCATTACACCTCGTCGCTAACTTATTGAATGCTTGCCAGTCTGAGAGATCTAGTTTGTGGATCTCAACAGTATGTCTGCCATCGCAATTATGGTCTCTTCCACGATTTGAAAGTAATGTAGCGCGTGCGTATTGATGAAATTTTAATTTTACTGGTTTGTCGGTGGACGAAAAACGGGGTGAATATGCAGGAAATGAATAAATAGTTGTTGGTAATGTCATTTTATTGTTGCCTGTTTAATATTTTTACAAATATCGCAGTTGAATGTTCAAAGAAAAAGAGTTGATATTAATAAAAATAAGTTTGTTTTCTGAAGTGGTGAAAATAGCGGATAGTAAAAGATATTAATATCAAAAATCGCTCATCACGGATATAACGATGCACCCAGGGAGGGAGATGACTGACAACGCCTTACACCATACATTCTTGTTGTGCGGTATGTAATTATTCTACGCTGTCGGTATCGGTGCGTTCGTTAATCAGCAGGTTAACCAGCCACAAAAAGCCATTGAAAAAATAATCGATTTTACCTGGGGTTATTATATTGCTAATCCCTGGTTTTTAAAAATTGTGCATAGTGAAAACCAAAGTAAAGGTGTGCATTATGCAAAATCACAGCGTCTCTTAGAAATTAATCATGCGCACTTGCAGTTAATGGAATCCTTATTGGATGAAGGGAAGAAACACAATATTTTTAAGCCAGATATCGACCCATTGCAGGTGTATATTAATATTGCTGCGCTTGGGGGATATTATTTGATCAACCAGCATACGCTTGGCCTGGTTTATCATATCAGTATGGTTTCACCCCAGGCTCTGGAAGCCAGACGTAAGGTCATCAAAGAGACGCTCCTTAGCTGGCTTCTGGTTGACCCTTCATCTACCGCGCGCGAATAAAACTGCCATCCGGCTGACGGGTAAACAGGACCTGTTGATTATTCCCCGTATCAATGGTTAAGCCCGTCACCACGCCGCTGGCGTTCTGGCGGATTTTCACCATCTGCCCGTTTTGCAAATTACTCAGCGGCTTACCCGCGCCTTCTACCTGCGCCATTGCATAGACATCGGTAGCGGGCAGCCCGTGGTCGCGGAACAGCTGTGCCATCGTTTTACCGGGTTCGACACGGTAAGAGCGCCATTGATTATCAATTCCGCTATCTGGCTGGAATGGTTGCGTTTGGGTAGTTTGCGGCTGCTCTTCTGGCTGGCCTTCCTGTATAGGTTCTGGAGCGACCGGAGCCACCTGATCAGGATCATTTTGTGGCGTAACTAGCTGCGCCCGCAGCTGTTCTTCTGTCGGTGGTTGAGATTGCGACTGAATATCTAACTGCGCTTCACGCGTCACCACCAGCGCGTTGGGCGTATCATCAGATGGAAGCAGAAATCCGACCACCAATACAATGGCGGCAATAATGATCCCCCGACGATGCATCGGCGGCAGCGGGTCCATGAAGCGAAAATTGTCCGGCGCGTGCCAGACTTTCTCCAGGGTTGGTTTTAGTTCAAAGCGCCCGGGCATGGTTTCCTCCTGCTCCGCGTCTTGTTCCTCAATCATAGCCTATGAATAAGCTAACGCTATGATGTCCGTGGTAAACCCGCCTTTATTATATTCATACGGGATATTGCTATTGTTTCTTTTTCCCCGGGATTTGTCATCATTCCCGCGACAAAGTTTTACCCAAAGAAGTGTGGCTGATATGCTGCCCGCTACTTTATACCCTAAGAAAGGAAATACGATGACCACCCCAACTTTTGACACCATCGAAGCGCAAGCAAGCTACGGCATTGGTTTGCAGGTAGGGCAACAACTGAGTGAATCTGGCCTGGAAGGGCTGCTGCCAGAAGCACTGGTTGCAGGCATTGCTGATGCGCTGGAAGGCAAACATCCGGCTGTTCCGGTTGATGTGGTGCACCGCGCGCTGCGTGAAATCCACGAACGCGCCGATGCCGTTCGTCGTCAGCGTTTCCAGGCGATGGCTGCTGAAGGTGTGAAATACCTGGAAGAAAACGCCAAAAAAGAAGGTGTGAATAGCACCGAATCTGGCCTGCAATTCCGCGTGATCAACCAGGGCGAAGGCGCAATTCCGGCACGTACCGACCGCGTTCGTGTTCATTACACCGGAAAACTGATCGATGGCACCGTGTTTGACAGCTCCGTCGCTCGCGGCGAGCCAGCTGAATTCCCGGTTAACGGCGTGATCCCTGGCTGGATTGAAGCGCTGACTCTGATGCCGGTAGGTTCTAAATGGGAACTGACTATCCCGCAGGAACTGGCATATGGCGAGCGTGGCGCAGGCGCGTCCATCCCTCCGTTCAGCACCCTGGTGTTTGAAGTCGAACTGCTGGAAATCCTCTAAGCAGCGCATTCTGTTCCCCTCGAGCCAGAGGGGAGCAGGCATTCAGCAATAAACCCTTCAGTTTGCCAAACGGCGCTATTTTGTGTTGCAAAGACCGCGTAAGCGTGTATTTTTGTGAGCTGTTTCGCGTTATCACCGTGATATGACACTCACTTTAAACATAAAATTAACATTAGATCTAAATCTTAGTATTCATCCCGCGTATTGTTACCTAATATCGATGAGTCCCGATACAGATTCGTCGTATCATAGACTGACTAAAGGCCGTAGAGCCTGAACAACACAGACAGGTACAGGAAGAAAAAAACATGGTAGATCAGGTAAAAGTCGTTGCCGATGATCAGGCTCCGGCTGAACAGTCGCTACGGCGCAATCTCACAAACCGACATATTCAGCTTATTGCCATTGGCGGTGCCATTGGTACGGGGTTGTTTATGGGGTCCGGCAAAACGATTAGCCTTGCCGGGCCGTCGATCATTTTCGTTTATATGATCATCGGTTTTATGCTCTTTTTCGTGATGCGGGCAATGGGGGAATTGCTGCTTTCGAATCTGGAATACAAATCTTTTAGTGACTTCGCTTCCGATTTACTCGGGCCGTGGGCAGGATATTTCACTGGCTGGACTTACTGGTTCTGCTGGGTTGTAACCGGTATGGCAGACGTGGTGGCGATCACGGCTTATGCTCAGTTCTGGTTCCCCGATCTCTCCGACTGGGTCGCCTCGCTGGCGGTGATAGTGCTGCTGCTGACGCTCAACCTCGCCACTGTGAAAATGTTCGGTGAGATGGAGTTCTGGTTTGCGATGATCAAAATCGTCGCCATTGTGTCGCTGATTGTCGTCGGCCTGGTCATGGTGGCGATGCACTTTCAGTCACCGACCGGTGTGGAAGCGTCATTCGCGCATTTGTGGAATGATGGCGGCTGGTTCCCGAAAGGTTTAAGTGGCTTCTTTGCCGGATTCCAGATAGCGGTTTTCGCTTTCGTAGGGATTGAGCTGGTAGGTACAACAGCTGCGGAAACCAAAGATCCAGAGAAATCACTGCCACGCGCGATTAACTCCATTCCGATCCGTATCATTATGTTCTACGTCTTCGCGCTGATTGTGATTATGTCCGTGACGCCGTGGAGTTCGGTAGTCCCGGAGAAAAGCCCGTTTGTTGAACTGTTCGTGTTGGTAGGTTTGCCTGCGGCTGCCAGCGTGATCAACTTTGTGGTGCTGACCTCTGCGGCGTCTTCCGCTAACAGCGGTGTTTTCTCTACCAGCCGTATGCTGTTTGGTCTGGCGCAGGAAGGTGTGGCACCGAAAGCGTTCGCTAAACTCTCTAAGCGCGCAGTACCCGCGAAAGGGCTGACCTTCTCTTGTATCTGTCTGCTCGGCGGCGTGGTGATGTTGTATGTGAATCCCAGCGTGATTGGCGCGTTCACGATGATTACAACCGTTTCCGCGATTCTGTTTATGTTCGTCTGGACGATTATCCTTTGCTCGTACCTGGTGTATCGCAAACAGCGTCCGCACCTGCATGAGAAATCAATCTACAAGATGCCGCTCGGCAAGCTGATGTGCTGGGTATGTATGGCATTCTTTGTGTTCGTGGTCGTGCTGCTGACACTGGAAGATGATACCCGCCAGGCGCTGCTGGTTACCCCGCTGTGGTTTATCGCTCTGGGGCTGGGCTGGTTGTTTATTGGTAAGAAGCGGGCTGCTGAACTGCGGAAATAACCGCATTATCATGCTGGATGGCGCAATGCCATCCAGCTTTTAGATCACTCACCCGCCAGTGCGCGCGGGAACAGCACATTATTTTCCAGGCTGATGTGCTCCATCAGGTCATCAATCAGTTCATTAATGCCGTTATACATCGCTTTCCAGGTGGTACAGGCTTCTGGTGGCGGTGTGACGTTATTGGTAGCGTGTTTGATTACTTCCAGCAGTTCACCCGCTTCATCGTGTTCGCTTTCCATTACGCTGATTGGCCCCATCGCCTGGCTGCCCATGCCTTGTTTGATCATCGGGAAGAGGATCTGCTCTTCTTTCATCATGTGGCTGGAAAGCTCTTCATGCAGCATAGTCAGGTATTTTGTCAGCCCTTTTGGCACGCTCGGTTTGTCGGCGTGAACGCGCTCGACTTTAGTCGCTTGCAGGATCAGCTCCGGCAGTTGCTCGCGGTGACGATCGTGGTAGCGCACGATGATATGGTCGATGATTTCTGCCAGCGGGGCGCTACGCCAGTCTTTCTCAATCGGTTGTTCAGCGAGCTTTGCCAGCTCAGCTTCAATGACCTCAACATCCAGCTCTTTACGTGCCGCCGCACGCGCCAGCGTCTGCTTACCACCGCAGCAGTAATCCATATCATATTTACGAAACAGAGCCGAAGCGCGAGGAATAGAGAGCGCCAGTTCACCTAAAGGTTGGTCGCGATAAGCCATAGCTGATACCTCATTCTTAATAATATAAGGTGTATTTTAAATGCATCTTTATGGCAAATGCTATAACCCTTACGTAGCAGAGGCTTATTTAACTCACTGCCAGCGTGTCAACTTTCTGAGACAGATTCAGTTAAAGGTTTTTCTGGTTTTGCTCTGACTGCAATGACCACGCCAACCACTAACAGCGCGATACCGCTCAGCGTCATCAGCGGCGGCATTTGCTGGCGGAGTAAAAAGGTGTACAGCAAACCTGCCAGCGTTTCGAAAACAATCAGCGGCCCGAGAATCACGGTCGGTAATCGCTGGCTGGCGACGTTCCAGCAGAGTGCACCGACCCATGAGCAAAGCACGGCTATCGCAATCATCAGGCTAACAAATACAAGCGGACGGGGGCCAAAAGGTAGGGAGAAGTCCGGCGTTTGCGTATTCAGCCAGTAACAGGCGACAAGATAACCGATGAGCGAAACCGGCAGCGTGACCAGCGCCTGTGCCGTTGCCCACATCATCGGATGTTTGTCTGGGTTTTCCCGCAGCCAACGGGCGTTGCGCAAGGCATACCACGCCCAGCAGACCACGGAAACTAACGCCAACACGATGCCAGAGGTATAACGTGCCCAGTCAAAATCGGGGAGTCCGTGGTCTAACTCAGCAATATTTACACATGCCAGGCCGATGCCAATACAAACCAGCGCCGGGGCGAGTTTCCCCCACGCGAGTTTACCGTCACGCTGGCTATAAAGCAGATTGGCGAGGACAGGAATCACCACCGGCAGGGTGCCGATAATCATCGTGGAAACAGGCGCGCCAGTACGTTGAATGGCACTGGCAAGGCAGAAGTAATAGATGAGGTTGCCCATTATGGTGAGCATCAAGGCGGTAAGCCAGTCGCGACGCGCCAACTGACGCAGACGCACGCGTCCCAGCCAGGCAATGGGCAGCGCAATTAACCCTAACGCCAGATAACGCCCCATCGACTGCAACATCGCCGGGTATTCCGGCACGATCAACGGCCCGACAAAAATAAGCCCCCACATCAACCCTGCTAACAGGGCGTACAGCACGCCGCTAATCATTACTGGCATCCATTGATCTGTCAGAAGAAACGTTCAGGAAGCACACATGATTGCTCCCGGCATCCCGTCATTATCAGAGAGGATGCGGGAGGATGCCACTTTAATTAACTAGTTATTAACATTAAAAAGATGGCTTACGCTTTCGGCTAACGTTGTCGTTGGGCGGCCAATCAATTTGCTAAGCGTTTTGCTGTTATCAAACAGACCACCTTTCGATGCGCCAACGTCAGAATCTGCCAGCATATCCGCCAGCCCGTCAGACAGACCGACGCTTTTCAGTGCCGCGGCGAAATCAGCTTCACTCAGATTTTGATAGGTAACCTGTTTGCCGCTCTGTTTGGTCAGCTCTGCCGCTAACTGTGTCAACGTCCAGGCACTATCGCCCGCCAGTTCGTAAACCTTGCCTTCGTGACCGGCTTCGCTAATTACGCGCGCCGCAGCTACCGCATAATCAGCTCGCGTAGCTGAGGCAATTTTGCCATCGCCCGCGGCACCGATAAATACGCCGTGCTCCAGTGCTGCCGGGGCGCTGGCGAGGTAGTTTTCGGTGTACCAGCCGTTGCGCAGCAGGGTGTAAACGATGCCAGAATCAGCCAGCATTTTCTCCGTCTCGATGTGCTCATCGGCGAGGCCGAGCGGGGAGGTATCTGCATGTAGCAGGCTGGTATAAGCGATAAATTTCACGCCAGCCGCCTTTGCGGCATTAATAACATTACGATGCTGCGGGGCACGTTGACCCACTTCGCTGGAAGAGATCAGCAGTAGTTTTTCCACTCCCTGAAGTGCAGATGTCAGTGCGGCTTCATCGCCGTAGTCAGCCTGACGCACGGTAATGCCTTGTGCTGTCAGTGCCTGGGCTTTTGCCGGATTACGAACGATAGCCACTATTTGGCTGGCAGGAACCGTTTTCATCAAGGATTCAATAACATAGTGACCAAGTTGGCCAGTGGCACCAGTAATTGCGATCATAGGAAGTCTCCATCGTTTTGTCTTGTGTTTAAATACGCTAACACCTAAACTTACTTTTAGTAAGTACGTACAAAAAGGTAAGTATGAGATGAGTCAGGTTAGCCTGTCGCAACAACTGAAAGAGGGAAATCTCTTCGCTGAACAGTGTCCGTCGCGCGAGGTTTTGAAACACGTCACCAGCCGTTGGGGGGTGTTGATTCTGGTGGCGCTACGCGAAGGTACTCATCGCTTTAGCGACCTGCGGCGCAAAATCGGCGGGGTGAGTGAAAAGATGCTTGCGCAGTCGTTACAGGCGCTAGAGCAGGATGGTTTTCTTAACCGTATCGCGTATCCGGTGGTGCCGCCGCATGTGGAATATAGCCTCACGCCGCTGGGCGAGCAGGTGAGCGAAAAGGTTGCTGCACTGGCGGACTGGATTGAGTTGAATTTGCCCGAGGTGTTAGCGGTGCGGGATGAACGTGCGGCATAAGTGCCGGATGCGCTGCGCTTATCCGGCCAACGGTGCATGGCTTGTAGGACGGATAAGATGCGCCAGCATCGCATCCGACAAAAGTGCCGGATGCGGTTGATGATTTATAGGCCGAAAAAGAAGTGTATTACTTACTCAAATCCACCTGATAAATCGCAAACCCGATATCATCGGTCGCGACTTTATTCATCGGATACTGCCCTTTCTCTTTAATAAACGCTGCGGCTTTATCTGACGGAGAGGTTTCGAAACGGATATCCAGTTTCTTATCGGCAGCTATCGGTGCTAAACGCCAGTTGTTATCTGCCGCCGGGTGAATTTCCCCCGCACGTTTCGACTCATCAGCAATCCACGCTGCCAGCACCGAGCGGTTCTCATCCGGTGAAGCAAAAGCGATATGGCTGTCGCCCGTACCGGCAAATTTGCCGCCGTAAGCGCGATAGTTATTGGTGGCAACGAGGAACATGGCGTTCGGATCAATCGGCTTGCCATTAAAGGTCAGGTTCTTAATCCTTTCCGCATTGGCATTAATCATCTGGCACTCGCCGTCATAACGGGCGGGCTGGGTAACATCAATCTGATAATTCACACCATCAATCACATCAAAGTTATAGGTGCGGAAACCATCCCAGTTGATGAGTGACTGTGGTTTCGTGCTGTTAGGATCAATCTGGTTAAACTGTCCGGCGGAGCACTCCAGCCACTCTTTCACCTCTTTACCGCTGGCTTTCACCACAATCAGCGTATTGGGATAGAGATAAAGATCGGCGGCATTACGGAAAGTCAGCTGACCTTTTTCCACCTCCACATAGCTTGCCGGGTCATTTTTGCGACCACCAACTTTAAACGGTGCGGCAGCTGAAAGCACCGGCAGTTTTGCCAGATCCGGATCGCCCTGAATGTAATGCTCGACATACGCTTTTTGCGCATTGTTCACCACCTGCACGGTCGGATCGTCCTGCACCAGCGCCAGATAGCTATACATATTGTCGGCGGATTTACCGATTGGCTTGCTGACGAACTGGCGTGTGGCATCGTGATCGGCTTTGAGTGTTTCTACCAGCTTGCTGTCTTCCGCCGCGAGGGATTTTTTATTAGCGATGTCGTAAATCGGTCGTGCTTCCGCTTTCGCCTGCGTCACCTGCCATTTACCGCTGTCATTACTGAGTT
Source organism: Escherichia sp. F1 (assembly GCF_046764225.1). Taxonomy (NCBI): domain Bacteria; kingdom Pseudomonadati; phylum Pseudomonadota; class Gammaproteobacteria; order Enterobacterales; family Enterobacteriaceae; genus Escherichia; species Escherichia sp. F1. Next base: position 4,334,413 of record NZ_CP177202.1, on the reverse strand, counting down.
GTAAGTCGACCACACCAAGATGATCGCCCCACATGCCCGGCATTACCGCCGGAACACCATTCAGCGTGCCTTTGGCGATATCAGCCCCTTCAATATCAGCAAAATCTTTACCTGGGAAAACGGCGTGAGCATGGCCAAACATAATGGCGTTAACGCCCGGAATTTCACTGAGGTAATAAACTGAGTTTTCCGCCATCACTTTATACGGATCGGCAGACAGACCAGAATGCGCCAGAACGATAACGACATCGGCACCTTTCTCGCGCATTTCAGGCACGTATTTGCGCACGGTTTCGGTAATATCATTCACCGTCACTTTCCCGGATAAATTAGCTTTATCCCAGCCCATGATTTGCGGCGGCACGACGCCAATATAGCCAATCTTCAGCGTCTGTTTTTTTCCGTCTTTATCGACCACTTCGGTGTCTTTAATTAAATACGGTGTAAACATTGGCTGTTTGGTTCTGGCGTCAATGACGTTGGCATTTACATAAGGGAATTTCGCTCCCGCCAGCGCATTTTTCAGGTAATCCAGACCGTAGTTAAACTCGTGGTTGCCAAGCGTGCCGACGGTATAGTCCAGCGTATTTAATGCCTTATAGACCGGGTGAATATCACCTGCTTTTAAACCTTTCGCCGACATGTAATCTGCAAGCGGACTCCCTTGAATCAAATCGCCGTTATCGACCAGTACGCTGTTTTTCACTTCATTGCGGGCATCGTTAATCAGGCTTGCGGTACGTACCAGTCCGAATTTTTCCGTGGCGGTGTCTTTGTAATAATCGAAATCCATCATGTTGCTATGCAGATCAGTGGTTTCCATGATACGCAGATCGACCGTCGCTGCATTCACACTGGCGGCAATCAGCGTGGCCAGGAGCGTTGCGCTAAACTTAATCATCAGGGACATCCTTTTATCATCGGGAATACGAAAGAAAAGGGAGAATAAACGTCTTACTTATAGAACAGTGAAGAATGCCACAATTTTACGCTTTGAAAATGATGACACTATCACAGTTGGCGCATTCATTAACGATAGGGTATAAGTAAAACAATAAGTTAACACCGCTCACAGAGACGAGGTGGAGAAATGTTAGATCAAGTATGCCAGCTTGCACGGAATGCAGGCGATGCCATTATGCAGGTCTACGACGGGACGAAACCGATGGACGTCGTCAGCAAAGCGGACAATTCTCCGGTAACGGCAGCGGATATTGCCGCTCACACCGTTATCATGGACGGTTTACGTACGCTGACACCGGATATTCCGGTCCTTTCTGAAGAAGATCCTCCCGGTTGGGAAGTCCGTCAGCACTGGCAGCGTTACTGGCTGGTAGACCCACTGGATGGTACTAAAGAGTTTATTAAACGTAATGGCGAATTCACCGTTAACATTGCGCTCATTGACCATGGAAAACCGATTTTAGGCGTGGTGTATGCGCCGGTAATGAACGTAATGTACAGCGCGGCAGAAGGCAAAGCGTGGAAAGATGAGTGCGGCGTGCGCAAGCAGATTCAGGTCCGCGATGCGCGCCCGCCATTGGTCGTTATTAGCCGTTCCCATGCAGATGCGGAGCTGAAAGAGTATCTGCAACAGCTTGGCGAACATCAGACCACGTCCATCGGCTCTTCGCTGAAATTCTGCCTGGTGGCGGAAGGACAGGCGCAGCTGTACCCGCGCTTCGGACCAACGAATATTTGGGATACCGCCGCTGGTCATGCTGTGGCTGCAGCTGCCGGAGCGCACGTTCACGACTGGCAGGGTAAACCGCTGGATTACACTCCGCGCGAGTCGTTCCTGAATCCGGGATTCAGAGTGTCTATTTACTAAATTCAGATGGCAGAAACAGTGTATTTCCTGATTCTGCCATCCTGATTTCTCCCAACCTAAAAAGTTATAAATAAAAAGAGATTGTATTTAAAGTGCAAAAATTCAATTGCTAATAAGTTACATTTTAATAATGAGCGTTTTTTGATAGTTTACTTCTATAATGAGATATTTAATGGCGACATAAAATAACCAAATAAAATAAGGTAGCCATATGTTACCCAGGATCAGACACAATAATTTTATTGGTGCGGTGGAGTTATTCGTAAAATCATCGCATACAAAAAAACATTCAAACAATTTTTTTAACAATATCCAGCATGCATTTAATAAAAAAGATTGGATTTCAAATTATGATAGCCTGTTAACTTTGAGGGAGTTCTTTCGTTGCGCAACTCAGATTGATAAAAATAGTTATCAGGTACTTTCATCAAAAAATGAAACTGTTAACGCCATGGATAAGTTTCTTATCAGTTTCAGCCTTAAAGATAACGGTGCCGAATATACAATGACATTGCGAGGCAGTGGATTTGAATACGAAGAAATCCCCATAACAATAAATGAGTATAACTCATTCATGGATTTCAAAAACCGTGAATTTCCGTTAGAACAAAACAGACGATTGTATGCCTGGGATATTTTGCAGAAAAAACAGTCTGACATACCGGAAAGGATTAAAGGTTATATTCGCCAGGCGTTTGGTGACGTGTCTTTAGGTTATGCTGTATTGGATGATATAGTAAGTAAATTAAAACGGGGTAAATTTGACCTCCAAATTCCAGGAGGTGGAATTAAAGAATGCGATGGATGGTATATTTACGAAAAAATAATTGATGATAATTTTGCCATAGTCATAGAATCTTTGGGCTTTGCGCTTAAAATCTATGGAGGGGATGAACGTTTTCGTAATGGTTCCTCTGTTGTTTTGGAGGATGAAGATTACTCTCTTATTTATAATTTTCTGGTTAATGCAGGTTGCCAACAAGTCGAATTAGCCGAACAAGTGGATGCGATAGTAAGTGCGAATCTGGCCGCAGATAGTGATATTACCGAAGAAAAGATTTGCGAGAAATATAAATCGACCATTGAGGCGTTTAAAAAAAAGCAACTAGCGTTACCAGTATGAGTTCGGCGTAAGAACTCAGAGGCTTAATTCCCCTATCCCATAGATAACGATAGGGGAAAATTATTTTTGCAGAATTTATGTTATTGCCATTATTTGAGCAACTTTTGCAGCAGGCCCATCACTTGCTGTACCTCTTCCGGTGTGAGCGCCCCGTCTTTGGCCCATTGCACGCGACCGTCTTTATCCAGCACCACTACAGCGGAACTTTCTTCATCCAGCTGCCAGGCACCGCGCGCGACGCCATTGCTATCGACAATAAACTGCGACCAGGGATAAAGCTTTTTATTACTCTCCAGACTGCTGCGCACAAACATCCCTGAACCCGGAATTGCGTCGTCGGTGTTAACAATGGTGGTGGTCTGGTAACGATCGTGCGGTAACTTTGCTGATTTAATCGCTTCAATCAGCGTCGCGTTTTTCTCTTTTGCAGAGGTGCGACCAGCAATATGTTGCAGTACTCGCACTTTTCCCACTAACTGCGCGCTGTTCCAGGTTTTGTAGCTAAACTGATCTTTATCAAGCACCAACTCGCCCCGATCGGTAATGCCAATCGGCGGCACTCGCTGACCGGTTTCGAACTGATGTGCGGAAGCCATCATCGGCAACAGCAGGCAGGTGAGTGCCAGAATCTTGCGTAGGGTCATGGTGTTTCCTTCTTATGATATGCAGGTGATCCGACCACTTGGGTCTGAGTTTTAATCATATGTGCTATTTATCGAATTTCCCGCAAGTGTGATGCCAGTTTGCGGTCAAGCGCACAAATCATATGAAAAATGAATGCTTATACTGAAGACCGCGCTTCGGTAAAAAGATAATTCTGAATAATTGTAACCTTTAGGTAAAAAAAGTTATACGCGGTGGAAACATTGCCCGGATAGTCTATAGTCACTAAGCATTAAAATTTGCGCCTCATAATAGTTGGGCCGATTGTGGCACCGCACAGGCGTAATACTCAGCAGGAGATAACAATGAAAATTTTCCAACGGTACAACCCACTTCAGGTGGCGAAGTACGTAAAGATCCTGTTCCGTGGACGGTTATACATCAAGGACGTTGGCGCTTTTGAATTTGATAAGGGTAAGATTCTTATCCCAAAAGTGAAGGATAAGCTGCATTTGTCAGTGATGTCCGAAGTTAACCGTCAGGTTATGCGTCTGCAAACAGAGATGGCTTAACCAAAGTGCTATGAAGTAATAAGACGGCTCCTGATTCAGGAGCCGTTGATGTTTCTGGGGGTTACGCGACGCTTTCTTCTTTATCTTTAGCGTCAGGCAATTTTGGCGAAAGGGCGGTGGCCTTGCTGTCGATCCGGGTCACCAGCAGCTGGTCGATGCGGTAGTTATCGATATCCACCACTTCAAATTTGTAGCCGGCGAATTTCACCGAATCGGTGCGTTTCGGGATCTTACGCAGCATAAACATCATAAAGCCGCCGATGGTTTCGTAGTTGCCCGACTGCGGGAACTCGTCAATATCCAGCACGCGCATGACGTCGTCAATCGGAGTGCCGCCGTCAATCAGCCATGAGTTCTCATCACGGGCGACAATCTGCTCTTCCAGCCCCTGACCGACCAGATCGCCCATCAGCGTGGTCATCACGTCGTTGAGGGTGATGATTCCCACCACCAGCGCGTACTCGTTCATGATCACCGCGAAGTCTTCACCTGCGGTTTTAAAACTTTCCAACGCCTCTGAAAGGGTTAACGTATCCGGCACAATCAGCGTGTTGCGAATTTGTACGCCGCTGTTCAGTGCCAGGCTTTGGTTAGCCAGCACGCGGTTCAGCAGGTCTTTAGAATCGACATAGCCGATGATGTGGTCAATATCTTCATTACAGACGAGGAACTTAGAGTGCGGATGTTCCGCCACCTTATTCTTCAGACTTTGCTCATCTTCGTGGAGATCAAACCAAATCACGTTTTCACGCGGTGTCATTGACGACGGAACGGTACGGGATTCCAGCTCAAAGACGTTTTCAATCAGCTCGTGTTCCTGTTTACGTAACACGCCCGCCAGCGCACCGGCTTCCACTACCGCGTAGATGTCATCAGAAGTGATGTCATCTTTACGTACCATTGGCAGTTTGAAAATACGGAAGATCATGTTCGCCAGGCCGTTGAAGAACCACACCAGCGGGGTGCAAACGTACAGGCAGAAGCGCATCGGGTTGATGATACGCAAAGCCACTGCTTCTGGCGCAATCATACCGATGCGTTTCGGGGTTAAATCCGCAAACAGGATAAACATGCCAGTCACTAACGAGAAAGAGAGAATAAAGCTCAGTTGCTCAGAGAGTTCTGCCGACATATAGCGGGAGAACAGGCTGTGAAAAGCTGGAGAAAATGCCGCATCACCGACGATACCGCCGAGAATCGCCACTGCGTTCAGACCGATTTGGACCACGGTAAAGAACATGCCGGGATTTTCCTGCATATTCAGAACGCGTTGGGCATTTATATTGCCTTCATCAGCCAGCAGTTTAAGTTTGATTTTGCGTGAGGCGGCAAGCGAGATCTCGGACATCGAGAAGAACGCACTTACAGCGATCAAGCAGAGTATGACTAAAATACTGTTTAACATATCTTATCCGACCTTTCAGGCCAGATCCTCGGAAGGGGAAGTTGATTAATTTGTGTGAAATACACATTGAAAGCCGATTCGAAGAAAGTGAACCGGCATTTTCAGTGGCTAGTATAGCGTAAGGTACTGTAAAGCCGCCAGAGGGTTAAAATTCAGACTGCTGATAAATGCAAAACTGCCTGATGCGCTATGCCGATCAGGCCTACGCAGTCCCCACAATATATTGATTTTGGACGATTTTGTAGGCCTGGCAAGGCGTTTACGCCGCATCCGGCATAGACAAATAGCACTTTATCAACAATCTACATTTGTACCCGTAACGCTATGCTTCCGGCGGCAGACAGACGCCAATTCCGCCAATTCCACAGTAACCATACGGGTTTTTATGCAGATATTGCTGGTGGTCATCTTCGGCATAATAAAACGGTGTGGCGTTCGCGATTTCCGTGGTGATGTGACGATCGTCATCGGCGGCAAGCATCGCCGCCTGAAAACGTTCCAGACTGGCGCGAGCTGCGGCATCCTGTTCTGGGGTCAGCGGATAAATCGCTGAACGATACTGCGTGCCGTGGTCATTGCCCTGACGCATTCCCTGGGCGGGATCGTGATTCTCCCAAAATACTTGTAGCAACTGTTCATAGCTGATGACGGAAGGATCGTAAACAATGCGTACCGCTTCGGCATGACCCGTATCACCGGAGCACACTTCCCGATAAGTCGGATTTGGCGTATAGCCGCCGGTATAGCCTGCGGCGGTGCTGTAAACGCCGGGTAACTGCCAGAACAGACGCTCCACACCCCAGAAACAACCCATCGCAAAAATGGCAATCTCCATTCCGTCAGGTACATTGGTCATTGAGTGACCGTTGACCGCATGCAGTGTGGCTACGGGCATCGGGGTGTTACGTCCAGGCAGGGCATCGGCGGGGGAAACCAGATGCTTTTTATCAAATAAACTCATGGTGTCGCTCTCCCGAAAATCGGTCATTGGGGTTAAGGTTGTAACAAGAGGCGTATTTGCACACAATAACCGCCGTGAATAGGTCTAAAGTAAAACATAAGAAATATTTGGGGTTTAGTCTGCTTTTTAATCCATATTACTGGATTTTTGTTAAGCCGTTTAACGGCGTTCCAGGGGCAGGAAAAAAGGATATTCAGGAGAAAATGTGCGCTATATCCGACAGTTATGCTGTGTAAGCTTACTCTGCTTAAGCGGAGCTGCCGTCGCCGCGAACGTCCGTCTACAGGTCGAGGGGTTATCGGGACAGCTGGAAAAGAACGTTCGTGCGCAGCTTTCTACGATTGAAAGTGATGAAGTGACGCCAGACCGTCGCTTTCGCGCACGCGTCGATGATGCCATCCGCGAAGGTCTGAAAGCGCTGGGTTATTACCAGCCGACCATTGAATTTGATCTCCGTCCACCGCCAAAGAAAGGGCGGCAGGTATTGATCGCCAAAGTCACGCCAGGCGTGCCGGTGTTAATTGGCGGCACCGATGTGGTATTGCGCGGCGGCGCGCGGACCGATAAAGACTATTTGAAATTGCTCGATACTCGCCCGGCTATTGGTACGGTACTGAACCAGGGCGATTATGAAAATTTCAAAAAGTCCTTAACCAGCATTGCGTTGCGTAAAGGTTATTTCGATAGCGAATTTACCAAAGCGCAGCTGGGCATTGCGCTCGGCCTGCATAAAGCCTTCTGGGATATTGATTATAACAGTGGCGAACGTTACCGCTTTGGGCATGTGACCTTTGAAGGATCACAAATCCGCGATGAATACCTGCAAAATCTGGTGCCGTTTAAAGAGGGCGATGAGTACGAATCGAAAGATCTGGCAGAACTGAACCGTCGACTTTCTGCTACCGGCTGGTTTAACTCGGTGGTGGTGGCTCCACAATTTGATAAAGCGCGCGAAACGAAAGTATTACCATTGACGGGCGTGGTTTCGCCGCGAACAGAAAACACCATCGAAACCGGCGTCGGTTACTCTACGGACGTGGGACCGCGCGTGAAAGCGACGTGGAAAAAGCCGTGGATGAACTCTTACGGTCACAGTTTGACCACCAGTACCAGTATTTCCGCGCCGGAACAGATCCTCGACTTCAGCTATAAAATGCCGCTGCTGAAGAATCCGCTGGAACAATATTATTTGGTGCAGGGCGGTTTTAAGCGCACTGACCTGAACGATACCGAGTCTGACTCCACTACGCTGGTGGCTTCTCGCTACTGGGATCTTTCCAGCGGCTGGCAGCGTGCCATTAACCTGCGCTGGAGTCTCGACCACTTTACCCAGGGTGAAATTACCAACACCACGATGCTGTTTTATCCTGGGGTGATGATTAGCCGCACGCGTTCTCGTGGTGGCCTGATGCCAACCTGGGGCGACTCGCAACGCTACTCTATCGACTACTCCAACACGGCCTGGGGCTCAGATGTCGATTTCTCCGTTTTCCAGGCGCAGAACGTCTGGATCCGCACACTGTACGATCGCCATCGTTTTGTTACACGCGGCACGCTGGGCTGGATTGAAACCGGTGATTTCGACAAAGTACCGCCGGATCTGCGTTTCTTCGCCGGGGGCGATCGCAGTATTCGCGGCTACAAATACAAATCAATCGCTCCGAAATACGCCAACGGTGACCTGAAAGGGGCCTCGAAGTTGATAACCGGATCGCTGGAGTACCAGTACAACGTGACCGGAAAATGGTGGGGCGCGGTGTTTGTCGATAGCGGCGAAGCGGTAAGCGATATTCGCCGCAGCGACTTTAAAACCGGTACCGGGGTCGGCGTGCGCTGGGAATCGCCGGTCGGGCCAATCAAACTCGATTTTGCCGTACCGGTCGCGGATAAAGACGAACACGGGTTACAGTTTTACATCGGTCTGGGGCCAGAATTATGAGTTTATGGAAAAAAATCAGCCTCGGCGTGGTTATCGTTATCTTACTGTTGCTGGGATCGGTGGCGTTTCTGGTGGGCACCACCAGCGGCCTGCATCTGGTATTTAAAGCGGCGGATCGCTGGGTGCCAGGACTGGATATTGGCAAAGTCACCGGCGGCTGGCGCGATCTTACCTTGTCTGACGTTCGTTATGAGCAGCCAGGCGTGGCGGTAAAAGCGGGCAATCTGCATCTGGCGGTCGGGCTTGAGTGCCTGTGGAACAGTAGCGTTTGTATTAATGACCTGGCGCTGAAAGACATTCAGGTCAACATCGACAGTAAAAAAATGCCTCCTTCTGAACAGGTTGAAGAAGAGGAAGATAGCGGCCCGCTGGATCTCTCTACGCCGTATCCCATCACCCTGACACGAGTGGCGCTGGATAACGTCAACATCAAGATTGATGACACCACGGTATCGGTGATGGACTTCACCTCCGGCCTGAACTGGCAGGAGAAAACCCTGACCCTGAAACCGACGTCGCTGAAAGGCCTGTTGATTGCTTTGCCGAAAGTAGCGGAAGTGGCGCAGGAAGAAGTGGTCGAACCGAAGATTGAAAATCCGCAGCCGGAGGAAAAGCCGCTCGGCGAAACGCTGAAAGATCTCTTTTCTCGCCCGGTATTGCCGGAAATGACCGACGTGCATTTGCCGCTTAACCTGAACATTGAAGAGTTTAAGGGCGAGCAGCTGCGCGTGACGGGCGACACAGACATCACCGTGCGCACCATGCTGCTGAAAGTGAGCAGTATCGACGGCAATACCAAACTGGACGCGCTGGATATCGACTCCAACCAGGGGATTGTCAACGCCAGCGGCACGGCGCAGCTATCAGACAACTGGCCGGTGGATATCACCCTCAACAGCACACTGAACGTGGAGCCGTTGAAAGGTGAAAAGGTGAAGCTGAAAGTGGGCGGCGCGCTGCGCGAACAGCTGGAGATAGGCGTTAACCTTTCTGGTCCGGTGGATATGGATTTACGCGCCCAGACGCGACTGGCGGAAGCCGGATTGCCGCTCAACGTGGAAGTGAACAGCAAACAGCTTTACTGGCCGTTCACTGGAGAGAAGCAGTATCAGGCGGATGATCTGAAACTGAAACTTACCGGCAAAATGACCGATTACACGCTCTCTATGCGCACGGCAGTGAAGGGACAGGAGATCCCGCCAGCCACCATTACCCTTGATGCCAAAGGTAATGAACAGCAGGTCAATCTCGACAAACTCACCGTCGCGGCGCTGGAAGGGAAAACTGAACTCAAAGCGTTGCTCGACTGGCAGCAGGCCATTAGTTGGCGCGGTGAGCTAACGCTTAACGGCATTAACACCGCCAAAGAGTTCCCGGAGTGGCCGTCGAAACTCAATGGCTTGATTAAAACCCGCGGTAGCCTGTACGGCGGCACCTGGCAGATGGAGGTGCCAGAACTGAAGCTGACCGGTAACGTCAAACAGAACAAAGTGAACGTTGACGGCACGCTGAAAGGCAACAGTTATATGCAGTGGAAGATCCCAGGGCTGCATCTGGAACTGGGGCCAAACAGTGCCGAAGTGAAAGGCGAGCTGGGGGTAAAAGATCTCAATCTTGATGCCACCATCAACGCGCCGGGGCTGGATAACGCGCTGCCGGGGCTTGGCGGTACAGCGAAAGGGCTGGTGAAAGTACGCGGCACGGTGGAAGCGCCACAACTACTGGCAGATATCACCGCGCGCGGCCTGCGCTGGCAGGAACTTTCCGTGGCGCAGGTTCGTGTGGAAGGCGATATCAAATCCACCGACCAGATTGCGGGTAAACTTGACGTACGCGTTGAGCAAATCTCGCAGCCGGATGTAAATATCAACCTCGTCACTCTGAATGCCAAAGGCAGCGAAAAACAGCACGAGTTACAGTTGCGGATTCAGGGCGAACCGGTTTCCGGGCAGCTTAATCTGGCAGGAAGTTTTGATCGCAAAGAAGAACGCTGGAAGGGAACTCTTAGCAATACCCGCTTCCAGACGCCGGTCGGCCCGTGGTCGCTGACCCGCGATATTGCGCTGGATTATCGCAACAAGGAGCAAAAAATCAGCATCGGGCCACACTGCTGGCTTAACCCGAATGCGGAACTGTGCGTGCCGCAAACTATCGATGCGGGGGCCGAAGGGCGTGCGGTGGTGAATCTCAACCGCTTCGACCTGGCGATGCTGAAACCGTTTATGCCAGAAACCACTCAGGCCAGCGGTATCTTCACGGGTAAAGCGGATGTCGCCTGGGACACCACGAAAGAGGGGCTGCCGCAGGGCAGTATCACCCTTTCGGGGCGTAACGTGCAGGTAACGCAAACCGTCAACGATGCGGCGCTGCCCGTGGCGTTTCAGACGCTGAATCTGACGGCGGAATTGCGTAACAACCGTGCCGAATTGGGCTGGACCATCCGCCTGACCAATAACGGCCAGTTTGATGGACAGGTGCAGGTGACCGATCCGCAAGGCCGCCGTAATCTTGGTGGCAACGTCAATATCCGTAACTTCAACCTTGCGATGATAAACCCCATCTTTACCCGTGGGGAAAAAGCTGCGGGGATGGTGAGTGCCAACTTACGTCTGGGTGGTGATGTGCAAAGCCCGCAGTTGTTTGGGCAGCTACAGGTTACGGGTGTGGATATCGACGGCAACTTTATGCCGTTTGATATGCAGCCGAGCCAGCTTGCGGTCAACTTTAACGGTATGCGCTCGACGCTTGCCGGTACAGTACGGACCCAGCAGGGTGAGATCTACCTGAACGGCGACGCCGACTGGAGCCAGATTGAAAACTGGCGGGCGCGGGTAACAGCGAAGGGCAGTAAAGTGCGTATCACCGTGCCGCCGATGGTACGAATGGATGTATCACCAGATGTTGTATTTGAGGCTACACCAAACCTGTTTACCCTTGATGGTCGCGTGGATGTCCCGTGGGCGCGCATCGTGGTGCACGATCTGCCGGAAAGCGCGGTGGGCGTCTCCAGCGATGTGGTGATGCTTAACGATAACCTGCAACCGGAAGAGGCAAAAACGGCGTCGATTCCGATTAACAGCAACCTGATTGTCCACGTCGGCAACAATGTGCGCATTGACGCCTTTGGCCTGAAAGCGCGGCTGACGGGCGATCTCAACGTCGTTCAGGACAAACAAGGGCTGGGCCTGAACGGGCAGATCAACATCCCTGAAGGGCGCTTCCATGCCTATGGTCAGGATCTGATTGTGCGTAAGGGTGAGTTACTGTTCTCTGGTCCGCCGGATCAACCGTATCTTAATATCGAAGCTATTCGTAACCCGGATGCTACAGAAGACGACGTAATCGCCGGAGTTCGCGTCACTGGTCTGGCGGACGAACCGAAAGCGGAGATCTTCTCTGACCCGGCCATGTCGCAACAGGCTGCCTTGTCTTATTTGCTACGTGGACAAGGGCTGGAGAGCGATCAGAGCGACAGTGCGGCGATGACCTCAATGCTGATTGGTCTGGGGGTTGCACAAAGTGGTCAGATTGTGGGTAAAATCGGCGAGACGTTTGGCGTAAGCAATTTAGCGCTCGACACCCAGGGAGTAGGCGACTCCTCCCAGGTGGTGGTCAGCGGCTATGTATTGCCAGGTCTGCAAGTGAAATACGGCGTGGGTATATTTGACTCTATAGCAACACTCACGTTACGTTATCGCCTGATGCCTAAGCTATATCTGGAAGCCGTGTCTGGTGTAGACCAGGCACTGGATTTGCTCTATCAGTTCGAGTTTTAGCAATGCGAATATTTGTCTACGGCAGTTTACGCCACAAACAAGGCAACAGTCACTGGATGACCAATGCCCAGTTACTGGGCGATTTCAGTATCGATAACTACCAGTTGTATAGCCTGGGCCACTATCCAGGCGCAGTTCCGGGGAACGGAACAGTACACGGTGAAGTTTATCGTATTGACAACGCCACGCTGGCCGAACTTGATGCCTTGCGCACCAGGGGCGGTGAATACGCGCGCCAGTTGATTCAGACGCCGTACGGGAGTGCATGGATGTACGTTTATCAACGACCCGTCGATGGATTAAAGCTAATTGAAAGCGGCGACTGGTTAGACAGGGATAAGTAACCATACGCATACGCCACCTTCGGGTGGCGTTGTTTTTTGCGAGACGACTCGCATTCTGTTTTGTAATTCCCTCACCTTTTGCTTTTCTCTCCTAGCCGCTTTCCATATCTGTTAACGCATAAAAAACTCTGCTGGCGTTCACAAATGCGCAGGGGTAAAACGTTTCCTGTAGCACCGTGAGTTATACTTTGTATAACTTAAGGAGGTGCAGATGCGTATTACCATAAAAAGATGGGGGAACAGTTCAGGTATGGTCATTCCTAATGTTGTGATGAAAGAACTTAACTTACGGCCGGGGCAGAGCGTGGAGGCGCAAGTGAGCAACAATCAACTGATTCTGACACCCATCTCCAGGCGCTACTCGCTTGATGAACTGCTGGCACAGTGTGACATGAACGCCACGGAACTTAGCGAGCAGGATGTCTGGGGTAAATCCACCCCTGCGGGTGACGAAATATGGTAAAGAAAAGTGAATTTGAACGGGGAGACATTGTGCTGGTTGGCTTTGATCCAGCAAGCGGCCATGAACAGCAAGGTGCTGGTCGACCTGCGCTTGTGCTCTCCGTTCAAGCCTTTAATCAACTGGGAATGACGCTGGTGGCCCCCATTACGCAGGGCGGAAATTTTGCCCGTTATGCCGGATTTAGCGTTCCTTTACATTGCGAAGAAGGTGATGTGCACGGCGTGGTGCTGGTGAATCAGGTGCGGATGATGGATCTACGCGCCCGGCTGGCAAAGCGTATTGGTCTGGCTGCGGGTGAGGTGGTGGAAGAGGCGTTATTACGTTTGCAGGCGGTGGTGGAATAAGGTGTGTTTATTTATCGCGGGCATAAAAAACCCCTACTAACCGAAGCCCGGCGTTCAGGGTTATTACGCTATACTCGTCATACTTCAAGTTGCATGTGCTGCGACTGCGTTCATTCACCCCAGTCACTTACTTCTGTAAGCTCCTGGGGATTCACTCACTTGTCGCCTTCCTGCAAGTTGAATTATTTAGAGTATATAAGAACTTATTTATTCTTTGCGCGCTCGAAGGAGGCAACGATTTCAGCTTTAGCGGCTTCTGCGTTTTCCCAGCCTTCAACTTTCACCCACTTGCCTTTTTCGAGGTCTTTGTAGTGCTCGAAGAAGTGAGCGATCTGTGCTTTCAGCAGTTCAGGCAGATCGTTAACGTCTTTAATGTGATCGTATTCTTTGCTCAGCTTGCTGTGCGGAACCGCAACCAGTTTCGCATCTTCACCGGCTTCGTCGGTCATTTTCAGAACGCCAACCGGACGGCAACGGATCACAGAACCCGGCTGCAGCGGGTACGGAGTCGGGACCAGTACGTCAACCGGGTCACCGTCCAGAGACAGGGTGTGGTTGATGTAACCGTAGTTGCACGGATAGAACATCGCGGTGGACATGAAGCGGTCAACGAACAGTGCGCCGCTCTCTTTGTCGATTTCGTATTTGATCGGATCTGCGTTAGCCGGGATCTCAATAACAACGTAGATGTCTTCCGGCAGATCTTTACCCGCAGGGACGTTGAGTAAGCTCATGTCTGTTTCCTTTAAAAATATGTGGCAAACAAGTGCCGAGTATTATAGCCAACTCGCGCCGAATGTCTTCGCTTGTTTTCTTCTTCATTTTCCTTTTTAGCCAGTTTTAAGGTGGTTTAAAGAGCAGGAAAATCCATAACCGTAGCCGCATTTTTCATAGTGAGATGAAAGCGATTACAAACTTGTGATTAACGTTTTATTTACTTTTTTGAAGTGTGATGTAACGCAATCCGTTACATAACGAATTGTCTATAGTTTTTTCGCGAACATCTTTTCACCAATAATAATTACCCCGACGAGGACAACCCTATGTGGAAACGCTTACTTGTAGTCTCTGCAGTCTCGGCAGCCATGTCGTCTATGGCGTTGGCCGCTCCATTAACCGTTGGATTTTCGCAGGTCGGATCGGAATCCGGCTGGCGCGCCGCAGAAACCAATGTGGCGAAAAGTGAAGCCGAAAAGCGCGGAATTACGTTGAAAATTGCCGATGGTCAGCAAAAGCAGGAAAACCAGATTAAAGCGGTACGTTCCTTCGTCGCGCAAGGGGTGGATGCGATCTTTATCGCTCCAGTGGTAGCGACCGGTTGGGAGCCGGTATTAAAAGAGGCGAAAGATGCCGAAATCCCGGTCTTCTTGCTCGATCGTTCCATCGATGTGAAAGACAAGTCTCTCTATATGACCACCGTCACTGCCGACAACATCCTCGAAGGCAAGTTGATTGGTGACTGGCTGGTAAAAGAAGTGAATGGCAAACCATGCAACGTGGTGGAGCTGCAGGGCACCGTTGGGGCCAGCGTCGCCATTGACCGTAAGAAAGGCTTTGCCGAAGCCATTAAGAATGCGCCAAATATCAAAATTATCCGCTCGCAGTCAGGTGACTTCACCCGCAGCAAAGGCAAAGAAGTGATGGAGAGCTTTATCAAAGCGGAAAACAACGGCAAAAACATCTGCATGGTTTACGCCCATAACGATGACATGGTGATTGGCGCAATTCAGGCAATTAAAGAAGCGGGCCTGAAGCCGGGTAAAGATATCCTCACGGGTTCCATTGATGGCGTACCGGATATCTACAAAGCGATGATTGATGGCGAAGCGAACGCCAGTGTTGAACTGACGCCGAACATGGCAGGTCCTGCTTTCGACGCGCTGGAGAAATACAAAAAAGACGGCACCATGCCTGAAAAGCTGACGCTGACCAAATCCACCCTTTATCTGCCTGATACCGCAAAAGAAGAGTTAGAGAAGAAGAAGAATATGGGGTATTGAGGGGCATCGATGCCTGATGCCGACTTGTGGGCCGCCGGATAAGGCATTCACGCCGCATCCGGCGGTTGTGCGAGATGCCTGATGCGACGCTGTTGTGTCTTATCTGGCGCACGCCTTACAACGGGGGAAACTATGAATACTAACCAACACCAGGAAATCCTCCGCACCGAAGGATTAAGTAAATTTTTCCCCGGCGTCAAAGCGTTAGACAACGTTGATTTCAGCCTGCGCCGTGGTGAAATCATGGCGCTGCTCGGTGAAAACGGGGCGGGAAAATCAACGCTAATCAAAGCATTAACCGGTGTCTACCACGCCGATCGTGGCACCATCTGGCTGGAAGGCCAGACTATCTCACCGAAAAATACCGCCCATGCACAACAACTCGGCATCGGCACCGTCTATCAGGAAGTCAACCTGCTACCCAATATGTCGGTCGCTGATAATCTATTCATAGGTCGCGAACCCAAACGTTTCGGCCTTCTACGCCGTAAAGAGATGGAAAAGCGCGCCACCGAACTGATGGCATCTTACGGTTTCTCCCTCGACGTGCGGGAACCGCTCAACCGCTTTTCAGTCGCGATGCAGCAAATCGTCGCCATTTGCCGGGCTATCGATCTCTCTGCCAAAGTGCTGATCCTCGATGAACCCACCGCCAGCCTCGACACTCAGGAAGTAGAGTTACTGTTTGGCCTGATGCGTCAGTTGCGCGATCGCGGCGTCAGCCTGATCTTTGTCACTCACTTTCTCGATCAGGTCTATCAGGTCAGCGATCGGATCACCGTCTTACGCAACGGCAGTTTCGTAGGCTGTCGGGAAACCCGCGAGCTACCGCAGATCGAACTGGTAAAAATGATGCTGGGGCGCGAGCTGGACACCCACGCGCTACAGCGTGCCGGACGAACATTACTGAGCGACAAACCCGTTGCCGCGTTCAAAAATTACGGCAAAAAAGGAACGATCGCACCGTTTGATCTCGAAGTGCGCCCCGGCGAGATCGTCGGTCTGGCAGGCTTGCTGGGATCAGGACGTACCGAAACCGCCGAAGTGATCTTCGGTATCAAACCTGCTGATAGCGGCACGGCGTTGATCAAAGGCAAAGCGCAAACGCTACGCTCGCCACATCAGGCTTCGGTTCTTGGCATTGGCTTCTGCCCGGAAGACAGGAAAACCGATGGCATTATCGCCGCCGCCTCGGTGCGGGAAAATATCATCCTCGCTCTCCAGGCCCAGCGCGGCTGGCTGCGACCAATTTCCCGCAAAGAGCAGCAAGAGATTGCCGAACGCTTTATCCGCCAGCTTGGCATTCGCACACCTTCCACCGAACAACCGATTGAATTTCTCTCCGGCGGCAATCAGCAAAAAGTGTTGCTTTCACGTTGGCTACTGACCCGACCGCAATTTCTGATCCTCGACGAGCCAACGCGCGGAATTGATGTTGGTGCCCACGCCGAGATCATCCGCCTGATTGAAACGCTGTGCGCCGATGGGCTGGCGCTGCTGGTGATCTCCTCCGAACTGGAAGAGCTGGTGGGCTATGCCGACCGGGTGATTATCATGCGCGATCGCAAACAGGTAGCGGAGATCCCGCTGGCAGAGCTTTCCGTTCCGGCGATCATGAACGCCATTGCGGCGTAAGGAGAACAGTGTGATGCCTCAATCTCTCCCGGACACTACGCCGCCGAAAAGGCGCTTTCGCTGGCCAACAGGAATGCCGCAGCTGGTAGCACTATTGCTGGTGCTGCTGGTCGACAGCCTGGTAGCCCCGCATTTCTGGCAGGTGGTGCTTCAGGATGGGCGTTTGTTCGGTAGCCCTATCGACATTCTTAATCGCGCCGCCCCCGTTGCGCTGTTGGCGATTGGTATGACGCTGGTGATCGCCACTGGTGGGATTGATCTCTCCGTGGGGGCGGTGATGGCTATCGCCGGAGCCACAACGGCTGCGATGACGGTCGCTGGATTCAGCCTGCCGATTGTTTTGTTAAGCTCCCTGGGCACTGGCATCCTGGCGGGATTGTGGAACGGCATACTGGTAGCGATCCTCAAAATTCAGCCGTTTGTTGCCACCCTGATCCTGATGGTCGCCGGGCGCGGCGTGGCGCAACTGATCACCTCCGGACAGATCGTCACGTTTAACTCGCCGGATCTCTCATGGTTTGGCAGCGGATCGCTATTGTTCCTGCCAACGCCGGTCATTATCGCGGTGCTGACGCTTCTCCTGTTCTGGCTGTTGACCCGCAAAACGGCGCTGGGGATGTTTATCGAAGCCGTTGGTATCAACATTCGGGCGGCAAAAAATGCCGGAGTCAACACGCGAATCATCGTCATGCTCACCTACGTGTTGAGCGGGCTGTGTGCGGCGATTGCGGGCATTATCGTGGCGGCGGATATTCGCGGTGCCGATGCCAACAACGCCGGATTATGGCTGGAGCTGGACGCCATTCTCGCGGTGGTGATTGGCGGTGGTTCGCTGATGGGCGGACGTTTTAACCTACTGCTTTCGGTGGTGGGGGCGCTGATTATTCAGGGGATGAACACCGGAATTTTGCTTTCGGGCTTTCCGCCGGAGATGAACCAGGTGGTGAAAGCGGTGGTGGTGCTTTGCGTGCTGATTGTCCAGTCGCAACGCTTTATCAGTCTGATTAAAGGAGTGCGTAGCCGTGATAAAACGTAATTTGCCACTGATGATCACCATCGGCGTCTTTGTGCTGGGTTATTTCTACTGCCTGACCCAGTTTCCCGGTTTTGCTTCCACAAGAGTGATCTGCAATATCCTGACCGATAACGCTTTTCTGGGGATCATCGCTGTTGGCATGACCTTTGTGATCCTCTCCGGTGGGATCGATCTCTCCGTCGGTTCGGTGATCGCCTTTACCGGCGTGTTTCTGGCAAAAGTGATTGGCGATTTCGGCCTCTCGCCGCTGCTGGCGTTTCCACTGGTGCTGGTGATGGGCTGTGCCTTTGGCGCATTTATGGGGCTTTTGATCGACGCCCTGAAGATCCCGGCGTTTATCATTACTCTGGCAGGAATGTTCTTTTTGCGTGGCGTCAGCTATCTCGTTTCGGAAGAGTCGATCCCGATAAATCATCCTGTTTATGACACGCTCTCAAGCCTTGCATGGAAAATCCCTGGCGGCGGTCGTTTAAGTGCGATGGGGCTGCTGATGCTGGCGGTGGTGGTTATCGGCATATTCCTCGCGCATCGTACGCGTTTTGGTAATCAGGTGTACGCCATTGGCGGCAACACAACGTCGGCGAACCTGATGGGGATTTCCACGCGCAGCACCACTATTCGCATTTATATGCTCTCCACCGGACTGGCAACGCTGGCGGGTATTGTCTTCTCGATTTATACCCAGGCCGGATATGCGCTGGCGGGCGTAGGTGTGGAACTGGATGCTATCGCCTCAGTGGTAATTGGCGGTACGCTTTTGAGCGGTGGCGTTGGAACGGTATTAGGGACGCTTTTTGGCGTGGCGATTCAGGGACTGATTCAGACTTACATAAACTTTGATGGCACGCTGAGTTCCTGGTGGACGAAAATCGCCATCGGTATTTTGTTGTTTATTTTTATAGCACTACAGCGTGGATTAACGGTGCTATGGGAGAATCGTCAGAGTTCGCCTGTGACAAGAGTCAACATTGCGCAGCGATAAAAACGCCTCTCCGTGTGGAGAGGCGCAGGAGATTACGCGTCCGGGAACTCACGGATAAAGCGTTCGACATCTTCAACCATATGGTCGTTGCCGACAAAGAATGAACGGCGCTGGTGCAGGGTTTCCGGGATGATATCCAGAATACGCTCTTTGCCATCGCTCGCTTTACCGCCCGCTTGTTCCGCCAGGAATGCCATCGGGTTGCACTCATACAGCAAACGCAGTTTGCCGTCCGGGTGGCTGGCGGTGCTTGGGTAGAGATAAATACCGCCTTTCAGCAGGTTACGGTGGAAATCCGCAACCAGTGAGCCGATATAACGCGAGGTATACGGGCGGTTGGTGGACTTATCTTCTTCCTGGCAGAATTTAATGTACTTCTTCACCCCGTTCGGAAACTTAATGTAGTTTCCTTCGTTGATGGAGTAGGTTTTGCCTTTCTCCGGGAAGCGCATCCGTTCCTGGCACAGGCAGAAAACGCCGAGCGAAGGATCGTAAGTAAAGGCGTGAACACCGCATCCGGTGGTGTAAACCAGCATGGTAGAGGAGCCGTATACCACGTAACCTGCGGCAACCTGTTTGTTACCAGGCTGGAGGAAATCTTCTTCCGTTACCGGCGTGCCAACAGGTGTAACGCGGCGGTAGATGGAGAAAATGGTACCGACAGAGACGTTAACATCGATGTTGGACGAGCCATCCAGTGGGTCCATCAGCACCACGTATTTTGCGTGTTCACAGCCTTCAAAGACGACAATCTCATCTTCTTCTTCAGAGGCAATGCCCGCAACGATATCGCGTGCTTTCAGTGCGGCTTTCAGTTTTTCATTAGCGAACAAGTCGAGTTTCTGCTGAACCTCGCCCTGCACGTTCTCAGCACCGCTGGCACCCAGGATATCAACCAGTCCTGCTTTGTTGATATCGCGATGGATAATCTTGGCGCCCAGTTTTATTGCCGACAGCAAAGCAGTGAGCTCACCGGTAGCATGAGAAAACTCGTGCTGCTTTTCGACAATAAATTCACCTAACGTTTTCATAAAACTTTCCCTGCAATGTTTATGGAGTAAAGCGACCGCAACAATCTTAACAAATAATCTCAATGCTGCGCTCAGGTGAATCGCGCCAGCAAATTGCGGATTATCCTGAAATGCGTTTCTCACTTGCCCGACATATGCGTAAAATGAGCGGCAGATTAAAAAAGGATAGTGACGTATGCGCATTCATATTTTAGGAATTTGTGGCACGTTTATGGGCGGTCTGGCGATGCTGGCGCGCCAGTTAGGCCATGAAGTAACGGGTTCGGACGCCAATGTGTATCCGCCGATGAGCACCTTACTTGAGAAGCAAGGCATTGAACTGATTCAGGGTTACGATGCCAGCCAGCTCGACCCGCAGCCGGATCTGGTGATTATTGGCAACGCCATGACCCGTGGAAATCCGTGTGTGGAAGCGGTACTGGAAAAAAACATCCCTTATATGTCAGGTCCGCAGTGGCTGCACGATTTTGTGCTGCGCGACCGCTGGGTGCTGGCCGTTGCCGGTACACACGGCAAAACTACCACCGCGGGAATGGCGACCTGGATTCTGGAACAGTGCGGTTACAAACCGGGATTTGTGATCGGCGGTGTGCCGGGGAACTTTGAGGTTTCGGCTCGTCTGGGCGAAAGCGACTTCTTTGTTATCGAAGCGGATGAGTATGACTGCGCCTTCTTCGACAAACGCTCTAAATTTGTCCATTACTGCCCGCGTACGCTGATCCTCAACAACCTTGAGTTCGATCACGCCGATATCTTTGACGACCTGAAAGCGATCCAGAAACAGTTCCACCATCTGGTGCGTATCGTTCCGGGGCAGGGCCGTATTATCTGGCCGGAAAACGACATCAACCTGAAACAGACCATGGCGATGGGCTGCTGGAGCGAGCAGGAGCTGGTGGGCGAGCAGGGTCACTGGCAGGCGAAAAAGCTGACCACCGATGCTTCCGAATGGGAAGTCTTGCTGGATGGCGAAAAAGTGGGCGAAGTGAAATGGTCGCTGGTAGGCGAACATAATATGCACAATGGCCTGATGGCGATTGCGGCGGCTCGCCATGTTGGTGTAGCGCCGGCAGATGCCGCTAACGCGCTGGGTTCGTTTATTAATGCTCGTCGCCGTCTGGAGTTGCGTGGTGAAGCGAATGGTGTGACGGTATATGACGATTTCGCCCATCACCCGACTGCGATTCTGGCAACGCTGGCGGCGCTGCGTGGCAAAGTTGGTGGTACGGCGCGCATTATTGCTGTGCTGGAGCCGCGTTCGAATACCATGAAAATGGGGATCTGCAAAGACGATTTGGCACCGTCACTAGGTCGTGCCGATGAAGTCTTCCTGCTGCAACCGTCGCATATTCCGTGGCAGGTGGCAGAAGTGGCAGAAGCCTGCGTTCAGCCTGCACACTGGAGCGGCGATGTGGATACGCTGGCAGATATGGTGGTGAAAACCGCTCAGCCTGGCGACCATATTCTGGTGATGAGCAACGGCGGTTTTGGTGGGATCCATCAGAAACTGCTGGATGGTCTGGCGAAGAAAGCGGAAGCCGCGCAGTAATTCGGCCTCAGCCTGATATAGCATTGCCGGATAAGGCGTTTACACCGTATCCGGCAAACCATACTCACATCAACAACGAAAATTACCCTTCGTTCTCTGCTAACTCGCGCAGATACTGGAAAATCTGGCGTGCGGATTTCGGCGGCTTATTCCCTTCTTTCTCTTTCTTCGCGTTGCGGATCAGAGTACGCAGCTGCTGACGATCGGCATCGGGCCACAGATTCAATACTTCAGCGATGGCGTCATCACCTTGATCGATCAGACGATCGCGCAGGTTTTCCAGTTTATGGAACAGTACCACCTGCTGGTTGTGACGGTTTTTCAGCTTATCCAGCGCCTGACGGATCGGTTCAACATCGCGCTGGCGCAGCATCTTACCGATGAGCTGCAACTGGCGGCGGCGACCTTCCATCTTAATACGCTGGGCGAGCTCAATAGCCGCGCGCAGATCCGCATCTAACGGGATCTTATCCAGCGCGTTTTTCCCCAGATCAACAATTTCCGCGCCAAGGCGTTTTAGCTCTTCGGCATCGCGTTTAATTTCACTTTTACTGACCCAGATAATTTCATCGTCTTCGTCTTCGATGTCATCACCGGGAACGTCGTCGAGCCAGTCTTCGGGCTGCTTAGTCATCTCAGGCTCCTTAAAAAAAGAGGCTAATGTTACCAGTTAAGATGCGCACTGAAAAACGGTTCTCTGTTAGACTTCAGAGAAACTCTCTACATTATGGCACTTGCAATGAAAGTAATCTCTCAAGTTGAAGCGCAGCGCAAGATTCTGGAAGAAGCAGTTTCCACTGCGCTGGAGTTGGCCTCAGGCAAATCGGACGGTGCAGAAGTTGCCGTCAGCAAGACCACCGGCATTAGCGTAAGCACGCGTTATGGTGAAGTGGAGAATGTTGAATTCAATAGCGATGGCGCGCTGGGGATCACTGTTTATCACCAGAACCGCAAAGGTAGCGCATCGTCTACCGATTTAAGCCCGCAGGCCATTGCCCGCACCGTACAGGCGGCGCTGGATATTGCCCGTTATACCTCGCCAGATCCTTGTGCCGGCGTGGCAGACAAAGAGCTGCTGGCCTTTGACGCACCGGATCTCGACTTGTTCCACCCTGCGGAAGTTTCCCCGGATGAAGCCATTGAACTGGCGGCCCGCGCAGAACAGGCGGCATTGCAGGCGGACAAACGCATCACCAATACCGAAGGCGGTAGCTTTAACAGCCACTACGGTGTCAAAGTTTTCGGCAACAGCCACGGCATGTTGCAGGGTTACTGCTCTACGCGTCATTCGCTCTCCAGCTGTGTAATTGCTGAAGAAAATGGCGATATGGAGCGTGATTACGCCTACACCATTGGTCGTGCGATGAGCGATCTGCAAACGCCAGAGTGGGTTGGGGCCGATTGTGCTCGCCGTACTTTATCGCGCCTGTCACCGCGTAAACTCTCCACCATGAAAGCGCCGGTCATTTTTGCCAATGAAGTGGCAACCGGGCTTTTTGGGCATCTGGTGGGGGCGATAGCGGGTGGATCGGTTTACCGTAAATCTACCTTCCTGCTGGATTCGCTGGGTAAACAAATTCTGCCGGACTGGCTGACCATTGAAGAGCATCCGCATCTGCTGAAAGGGCTGGCGTCGACGCCATTCGACAGCGAAGGTGTGCGCACCGAGCGCCGCGATATCGTCAAAGATGGCATCCTGACTCAGTGGCTGCTGACCAGCTATTCGGCGCGGAAACTGGGGCTGAAAAGCACCGGACATGCGGGCGGTATTCACAACTGGCGGATTGCCGGACAAGGGCTAAGCTTCGAACAAATGCTCAAAGAGATGGGCACCGGGCTGGTGGTGACGGAGCTGATGGGCCAGGGCGTGAGTGCCATTACCGGTGATTATTCCCGTGGTGCAGCGGGCTTCTGGGTAGAGAATGGCGAAATTCAGTATCCGGTGAGTGAAATCACCATCGCAGGTAATTTAAAAGATATGTGGCGCAATATTGTCACCGTCGGTAACGATATTGAAACACGCAGTAATATACAGTGTGGTTCTGTGCTGTTGCCGGAGATGAAAATCGCCGGGCAGTAAAAAAACTGGCGCGACCTGCCGCGCTATAAACTAAAAAATTACACAAAATCATTCGCACTGCATCGAGACGGAAAGTGAATGAGGGCCGGGGAGCGTACTCGCAGTACGTGACTCGGGCGAATGAGCGTAGCCGTCGATGAGGCAGTGTGAAGGATGAAGTGTAAATAAAAAAGGAAGTGAGCAATGCGTAAAAGCCTGTTAGCTATTCTTGCAGTCTCCTCGTTGGTATTCAGTTCGGCGTCGTTTGCTGCTGATCTGGAAGACAATATGGAAACCCTCAACGACAATTTAAAAGTGGTCGAAAAAGCCGATAACGCGGTGCAAGTCAAAGACGCGTTAACGAAGATGCGCGCCGCAGCGCTGGATGCGCAAAAAGCGACGCCGCCGAAGCTCGAAGGCAAATCACCGGACAGCCCGGAAATGAAAGACTTCCGCCACGGTTTCGATATTCTGGTCGGTCAGATTGACGACGCGCTGAAGCTGGCAAATGAAGGTAAAGTAAAAGAAGCGCAGGCTGCCGCAGAGCAACTGAAAACGACCCGCAACGCCTATCACCAGAAGTATCGTTAATTCCTTATTGGGCGGTGAAACGTTACCGCCCAACGCTTTCTTCTCCCTTCGTAAAATCACCGCAATATCTATCTTCACCACGGCATATTCCTGCGTGTCGTCCTCATTTTTGCGAGGCGTTTTCCAGAAATGAATGTAATGCATATGTAATGCTATAATGCATTACACTTTTCATAATTACCGGAGGCATAATGGCCACACTTAACGTCCGCCTGGATGACAAACTGAAAAATGAGGCTTATGCGGTGCTGGAAAAATTAAATATCACGCCTACTGAAGCAGTGCGGCTGCTGTTTCAGTACGTTGCGGAAAATGGACGAATGCCGGTAAAAACGCTCACTGTCAGTGATAGTGAAGAAGCCTTGTTACGCACTGTCAGGGAACGACTGGCCAACCCACAAGAGGCCATTAAGGTCCGACTGGATGAACTATGAGCTGGCGTTTGATCCGCGGGCGCTGAAAGAGTGGCAAAAACTGGGCGTGACAGTCCGGGAACAATTTAAAAAAAAGCTTGAGGATGTGCTGAAAAGGCCGCGCAATCCATCGGCTAAACTGCGGGATTTACCGGACTGCTACAAAATTAAGCTGCGCACACAGGGATATCGCCTGGTTTATCAGGTTAACGATAAAGAGTTGCTCGTGTTGGTGATAGCTATTGGTAAGAGAGAGAACTCAGCCGTTTATGAAGACGCGACTAAACGGCTGGATGAGTGACTAACGCAAATGATGCACCACCTGATTGCTGCTGCCGCGCCAGATCAGGGAAGGGTCTTTTAAATCCTGCACAAATTTGCCGTCGACCAGTACGTTAATCAAATCAACAACCTGCATTTGCGCAGCGTTGAGTTCGTCGAGTTTATAGCCTGTCCACACCCAAATGTCTTTACCCGGACATTCGGCGCGGATGCGTTGTACCAGTTTCAGAATATCCGGCACGTTTTGCGGATGCAGCGGATCGCCGCCGGAGAGGGAAATACCCTGGCGTTTGATGCGAGTGTCATTCAGATCGTTAATGATCTGGTCTTCCATTGCTTTGGTAAATGGCTGACCGGAATTTACCCGCCAGGTGCTTTTGTTATAGCAACCGGGGCATTCATGAACACACCCGGAGACAAACAGGGTGCAGCGAGTGCCGGGGCCGTTGACGATGTCGACAGGATAGTACTGATGATAATTCATTATTTCGCCTGGCTTATCAGTCCGCGTGTAGGCTGCATCCGGTAATCAACGCCTGATGCGACGCTGTCGCGTCTTATCAGGCCTGGAGCCGTTGCCAAATGTAGGCCGGATAAGGCGTTTACGCCGCATCCGGCATTTGCTTAGCGCAGAGTGAAGATTAACCTATCTGCCCATTTCCCAAATGTTTAACGCGGCGCTTAACTTCTTCCTGCTTACCAGCGTTAAACGGACGTGCATCCGGGCTACCTAAATATCCGCACACGCGGCGAGTCACCGATACACGGGAGGTGTCATGGTTACCACATTTCGGACAAGTGAAGCCTTTACTAGTGCACTCGAACTCACCGGTAAAGCCACACTCGTAGCACTCATCGATCGGCGTATTGGTGCCGTAATACGGTACATGCTGATAGCTGTAATCCCAGACATCTTCCAGCGCCTTCAGGTTGTGCTGAATGTTTGGATACTCGCCGTAGCAAATGAAACCACCGTTCGCCAGCGGCGGGTAAGGCGCTTCAAAGTCGATCTTGTCATACGGGTTCACCTTTTTCTCCACATCAAGGTGGAAACTGTTGGTGTAGTAACCTTTATCGGTCACGCCCGGCACCACGCCAAACTCAGCGGTATCGAGACGGCAGAAGCGGTCGCACAGGTTTTCACTCGGCGTGCTGTAGAGACTGAAACCATAACCCGTTTCTTCTTTCCACTGATCCACTGCCTGACGCAGACGTTCAACAATCGCGATACCTTTCGCGCGAAGCTGCTCGTTGTCATAAACATGCTCGCCGCCGAACAGCGCGTTAATGGTTTCGTGGATGCCGATGTAACCCAGCGAAATAGATGCACGACCGTTTTTGAAGATTTCAGAAACATCATCGTCAGCATTCAGACGCACGCCACAAGCACCTTCCATATAGAGGATAGGAGCTACGCGTGCCTTCACGCCTTCCAGACGGGCGATACGGGTCATCAGCGCCTTACGTGCCAGCACCAGACGTTCATCCAGCAGCTTCCAGAAGGTGGCTTCATCGCCTTTTGCTTCCAGCGCAATACGCGGCAGGTTCAGGCTGATCACGCCGAGGTTGTTACGACCATCGTGGATCTGCTCGCCGTTTTCATTTTCCCACACGCCGAGGAAGCTGCGGCAGCCCATCGGGGTTTTAAACGAACCGGTGACTTTCACTACCTGATCGTAGTTCAGGATATCCGGATACATGCGCTTGCTTGCGCACTCCAGCGCCAGCTGTTTGATGTCGTAGTTCGGATCGCCTTTTTTATGGTTCAGGCCATCGCGAATCGCAAACACCAGTTTCGGGAACACCGCCGTTTTACGGTTTTTACCGAGGCCGGCGATACGGTTACGCAGGATCGATTCCTGAATCAGGCGCGACTCCCAGCTGGTGCCCAGACCAAAACCAAAGGTTACAAACGGCGTTTGACCGTTGGCGGTATGCAGGGTGTTTACTTCGTACTCCAGCGACTGGAAGGCATCGTAGCACTCTTTGATGGTACGAGAGTTAGCGTAGCCTTCGGCGTCCGGGATGTTCCACTCTTCTGCGGTCTTGCGATGTTTGTTGTAGCTGGCGGTGACAAACGGTGCCAGCACTTCATCGATACGGTTAATGGTGGTGCCGCCATAAATATGGCTGGCGACCTGAGCAATAATCTGCGCAGTTACCGCGGTTGCCGTAGAGATCGACTTCGGCGGTTCAATCTCGGCGTTCCCCATTTTAAAGCCCTGGGTCAGCATGCCTTTCAGGTCGATCAACATGCAGTTGAACATCGGGAAGAACGGTGAGTAATCGAGATCGTGATAGTGAATATCACCACGTTCATGTGCCTGCACCACGTCACGCGGCAGCAGGTGCTGGCGTGCATAGTGTTTAGCCACGATCCCGGCCAGCAGGTCGCGCTGGGTTGGAATCACCTTGCTGTCTTTGTTGGCGTTTTCGTTGAGTAACGAGGAGTTGGTCTGCTCGACCAGACCACGGATCTCCTGGTTCAGGCGACCGCGTTTTTCACGTTCAATGTCGCGATCGTGACGGTACTCGATGTAAGCACGAGCCAGTTGTTTGTATGGCCCCGACATCAGCTGGTTTTCAACTGCGGTCTGGATCTCGTTGATATCCACCTGGTTGCGGCCCTGCATCTGCTCGCTGACAACCGCAGCAACAGTGGCGCAATAATCGGCATCATCGACTTCCGCTGCTTTAGCTGCACGCAGAATCGCTTCTTTGATGCGCTCTGATTTAAACGGCACTTTGCAGCCGTCTCGTTTCATCACATGCGGTGTCATGATCGCTCCATATTTTTAAGAACAGGTTATCCACAGAAATTGGGAAAGGCGTTTTCCGGTTTTTTTGTTTCGTTTTCCGGTGCTTTCCGCAATCGCCATCCGCTTATCCACAACGCCGCACCTTTTTCGTGGGGAGCTGTAGTAGCAATTATAGTCGATTAATACAACATATTGGGTTGGGACGCATTTTAAAGTCTATATATAGTGCTTTGCATCAAGGATGTTTGAACTTTTTTTGATGTAGCTCAAAGTAAAAAGCAGAGCGTACGGATGACGGGCGCTACAGCGATATGTAAATTTTTTAATGAATTTTTTGATTATAAAATCAACAAAAACAACATGCTGACAGGCAAAACCCCGGAATGACCGGCATTACCGGGGCTTAGCGAAGATTTACTTTTGTAACCACCAGACAGCCTCAAAAGGCCGTAAAGTCATGGCGCAGGGTTGTGGTGAGGCTTCTTCGTAGTTATGCATCACAAGCTGCCAGTTGCCGCGCATTTGCCCTGGTTGCCAGGGTTGGATCTCACGGCTAAGGTTGGCAATGACCAACAAGGTTTGCCCCTTCCATTCACGGCGATAGCACCACAATACAGGGCTGTTTGGCAGCAGATCCTGGTAATCGCCCCATGTCAGAACGGCTTCTTGCTTACGCAGTGCGATTAACTTTTGGTAGGTGTAAAACACCGAGGACTCATCGGCCAGCGCGGCTTCTACGTTGATTTGTTGATAGTTATCGCCCAGGCCAATCCACGGTTCGCCAGCCGTAAACCCGGCATTATCGCCGTTGCTCCATTGCATGGGTGTGCGACTGTTGTCACGGGATTTACTGGCGAGGATTGCCAATAACTCGTCGGCATCACGCCCATCGTTGCGCAGCTCGGCAAACATATTGAGGCTCTCCACGTCGCGATAGTCAGTAATGCGCGTGAAATGTGGGTTAGTCATGCCAATCTCTTCGCCCTGGTAGATATATGGCGTTCCCTGCATGCCATGCAGCACCATCGCCAGCATTTTTGCCGCAGGCACGCGGTATTCACCTTCATCACCAAAGCGAGAAACAATGCGCGGCTGATCGTGGTTACACCAGAACAAGGCATTCCATGCCACGTTGTGCATTCCTTGTTGCCAGTGGCGGAACAATGTTTTTAACGCCACAAAGTCAGGTTTAGCCAGCGTCCATTTTTCACCACCGGGATAATCGACTTTCAGGTGATGAAAATTAAAGGTCATCGACAATTCACTGCCTGTCAGTGCCGCGTATCGCTGGCAATGCTCAAGGCTGGTGGAGGACATTTCACCTACGGTCATTAACCCGCGTGGCGTAAACACATCGCGGTTCATCTCGTGCAAAAACTCGTGTGCTCGTGGCCCGTCGGTGTAGAAGCGACGCCCGTCGCCATCCAGGTCATCAGGGAAACGCGGGTCTTTGGAGATCAGATTCACCACATCCAGGCGCAACCCGTCGACCCCACGATCGGCCCAGAACTCACAGACTTTTTTCAGCTCTGCGCGTACCGCTGGATTCTCCCAGTTGAGATCCGCCTGTTCTGGTGCAAAGAGATGCAAATAGTACTGTTCGCTTTCCGCATGCCAGCGCCACGCACTACCGCCAAATTTTGAACGCCAGTTGTTCGGTGGCGTTTCTGGTTCTCCATCGCGCCAGATATAAAACTGGCGGTAAGGGCTTGCTTTGTTCAGCGCCTCGCGAAACCAGGCATGTTGGGTAGAGGTATGGTTAAACACCATATCGAGAATGATACGAATCCCGCGCGATTTTGCCTGTGTCACCAGTTCGTCAAAATCGTCCAGCGTGCCGTAGGTGGGATCAATCGCCGTATAGTTCGCTACGTCGTAACCGTTATCAACCTGGGGAGAGACATAAAAGGGGGTTAGCCAGATGGCATCAACGCCCAGTTTATGCAGATAGCCCAGGCGCTGGATAACGCCACGTAAATCGCCGGTGCCGCTACCCGTGGTGTCCTGAAAACTCTTTGGATAAATCTGGTAGATAACGCCGTTTTGCCACCAGTGGGGAAGATTAGTCATTACGTTATTCCTGCAAATGCGAGGGGGCGCAATTGCGCCCCGAAGAAAATTAAACAATGTCCAGCGTGCCCAGGCGGTATTTCCGCTGATAGATAAACGAGGTGAGTACAATCGGGATGATGATGGCGATAGCCATTGCCAGCGCAAACACCTGCCAGTAGCTCGGTTGAATCGAGAGAATTCCCGGCAGGCCGCCTACGCCGATGCCATTCGCCATAACGCCGTTCAGGCCGCATAGCAATCCTGCCAGACCAGAACCAATCATCGCGCACAGCATCGGGAAGCGATATTTCAGGTTGATGCCGTACATTGCAGGCTCAGTGACCCCAAGCCAGGCGGAGATAGCGGCAGGCACGGAGATCTCGCGTTCATTGTGCTTGCGGCTGGAAATGATAATGCCTATCACGGCGGAGCCCTGAGCGATATTCGACAGTGCAATCAGCGGCCACACTGGCGTGCCACCCATGCTTTGAATCATCTGCAAATCAATAGCAAGCGTGGTCTGGTGTACGCCGGTGATCACCAGTGGGGCGTACAGGAAGCCAAACAATGCCGCGCCAATAGGTGCAAAGCTGCCGGTCATCAGGTGACGTACCGCAAAGGCAACGCCATCGCCAATCATGCGACCAAACGGACCAATCAGCGCATGGGCGAGGAACACCGCGAGGATCAGCGAACAGACGGGCACCACCACCAGATAGAGGTAATCCGGCACGATGCGTTTAAGGCGAGTTTCAATAACGCCCAGCGCCAGCCCGGCTAACAGTGCCGGGATCACCTGCGCCTGATAGCCCACTTTGGCGATGCTGAACATGCCAAAGTCCCATACTTCCGGCAGCTGCTGCCCGAGCAGATAAGCGTTCATCAGCTGTGGAGAAACCAGCGTTACGCCAAGCACGATACCGAGGATCGGTGTACCGCCCATTTTTTTCACCGCTGACCAGCAAATCCCGACCGGTAGGTAGAAGAAGATCGCTTCACCGATCAACCACAGAAAATCGTAGATCGTTTGCAGGGAAGGGTACATTTGCGCCAGCGTCTGACCGTTGCTCATGGGCAAATCGCCGATCACATTGCGAAAACCGAGGATCAAACCACCACTAATCAACGCGGGCAGCAACGGGAAGAAGATCTCCGCGAAATGAGAGATCAACTGCTCATGCCATTTCATATTCTGCCGTGCGGCTTTTTTTACCTGCTCTTTATCAACCTGCGCCTGTCCGGTTGACGCTATCAGTGCTTGATAGTAATCACCCACGTTGGTGCCAATTACCACCTGAAATTGCCCGGCATTGGTGAAACAGCCTTTCACCATGGGGAGTTGCTCAATTTCTTTCGGTCTGGCATTGGCCGGTTGGTTGAGGACAAAGCGCAGGCGAGTTATACAGTGGCTCACCGTCGCAATATTGCCGCGCCCGCCGACCAGTTCAATCAACCGATCGATATCCGTTTGGTTTATTTTGCTCATCATAAAGCCCCATGGCAGATGACATTTTTGGTTGGCTGCAGAATATATTGCGCTGAAAAATTTAAAAACGGGAACGTTCCCGAAACGCAGCGAAGATCACAATTTATCGTTCAGGAAACGATCAGGACAGGGTGGCGGGAATGATGATTTGTTGCGGTTCGCTGCGCCCGGTTACCTGCGCGATCAACTGGCAGGCCGCCTGGCGTCCAGCTTCGGCGTAACCGGGATCTACGGTGACGATCTCCGGATGGAGGAATTTCATTAACGGCGTATTACCGACGCTCGCCAGTTGCAAGGTGTCGATGCGTTGCTCTTGCAGATATTTACTTGCGCCAAGTGCCAGCGTGTCGGTTGCGCACAGTAACGCGGTAGTTTCAGGCGTAATCACTTTTGCTACGTTCTCATAGCCTTGCTTCATAGCAAGCCCTGGCAGAGCGGCAACGGGATGCAATTTATGCGCTTTGCAGAACGCCAGGTAGGCTTCGTGACGTCGCTTACCGGTCGTCACGTCACTGTGCGGCACGCCGAGATAACTGATATTACGATGTCCCTGGTCATACAGCCGTTGCATCAGGATCTTGATTGCCCCTTCGTCGTCATAACAGACCGAAGCAAAGCCTTTTGCGTCACGCGCCAGCAGAACCAGCGATGACTGCCAGTGAGCTAACATTTCTTCTGTTATGCCGGTAAAACCGAACAGCACTACGCCGTCGATATTACGCCGTTTCAGCACCCCCAAATGTTCGGCAACTAATTGCGGGGAAAACTGACTTTCCATCATGATTGGGTCGTAACCTTGTTCATAGAACGCTGGCAGCATGGTTTGAACGGCGAGATTTTCTGACAACGAATCCAGACGGGTAACAATGATGGCGACCACTTTATCGCTTTGACCACGCATAGCGCGCGCAGAGCGGGAAGGGGAAAATCCATGCTGATTCATCACTGCTTCAACACGCTCGCGCGTGCGCTGGCTCACGCCGCTTTCGTTATTCAGCACCCGGGAAACCGTAGATTTCCCCACGCCGCTTAAGCGCGCGATGTCTTTGATGGTCAGCCGATTTTGCATCCTGTTGTCCCGTAACGTGTTGTTTAATTATTTGAGCCTAACTTTACCCGTGCATTCAGCAATGGGTAAAGTCTGGTTTATCGTTGGTTTAGTTGCCAGCAGGTATTATATCGCCATAGATGCTACGAATATTATTGGATTCTCCTTATTATTTGCGGCGCTTTTTTCACTTACCGGAGGTTATATGGAACCTGATCCCACGCCTCTCCCTCGACGGAGATTAAAACTTTTCCGGTAAGCCCGTCTTTTCACGGCGTTACCGGATGCGTAAGGCCGTGACGTTTTAACGTCCCTGCTCAGCTTTATTACCTTCAGGTAAGGCTTCGCCACGCCTGAAGACATTTCTGTACTGTTTCAGACAGTGCGGAGGGACTCCTTATGTTTAAAGAAATTTTTACCCGGTTCATTCGCCATTTACCTTCCCGTCTGGTTCATCGCGATCCATTGCCTGGCGCGCAGCAGACAGTGAATACGGCGGTCCCGCCGTCCTTAAGTGCGCATTGCCTGAAAATGGCGGTGATGCCCGAAGAAGAATTGTGGAAAACGTTCGACACCCATCCGGAAGGATTAAATCAGGCGGAAGTGGAATCTGCCCGCGAACAACATGGTGAAAATAAATTACCCGCACAACAACCGTCGCCGTGGTGGGTACATTTATGGGTCTGCTATCGCAACCCCTTTAATATTTTACTCACCATTCTCGGCGCTATTTCTTACGCCACGGAAGATTTATTTGCCGCGGGCGTTATCGCGCTAATGGTCGCTATTTCTACGTTGCTGAACTTTATTCAGGAAGCACGTTCCACTAAAGCGGCAGATGCCCTGAAAGCGATGGTCAGCAATACTGCGACGGTGCTGCGCGTAATTAACGACAAAGGCGAAAATGGCTGGCTGGAGATCCCGATCGACCAGCTGGTGCCCGGCGATATTATAAAACTGGCGGCAGGGGATATGATCCCGGCAGATTTACGTATCTTGCAGGCGCGGGATCTGTTCGTCGCTCAGGCGTCGTTAACCGGTGAGTCTCTGCCCGTGGAAAAAGCCGCTACCACTCGCCAGCCGGAGCACAGCAATCCGCTGGAGTGCGACACGCTGTGTTTTATGGGCACCACCGTGGTGAGCGGCACGGCACAAGCAATGGTGATTGCTACAGGTGCCAACACCTGGTTTGGTCAACTGGCGGGGCGTGTTAGTGAGCAGGAAAGCGAGCCGAATGCCTTTCAGCAAGGGATCAGCCGCGTCAGTATGCTGCTGATTCGCTTTATGCTGGTGATGGCTCCGGTGGTGTTGCTTATCAACGGTTACACCAAAGGTGACTGGTGGGAAGCGGCACTGTTTGCGCTTTCGGTCGCGGTAGGCTTAACGCCAGAAATGTTGCCGATGATTGTTACCTCGACGCTGGCGCGCGGCGCAGTAAAGCTGTCGAAACAGAAAGTGATCGTCAAACATCTGGATGCCATTCAGAACTTTGGCGCAATGGATATTCTGTGCACTGATAAAACCGGCACCCTGACACAGGATAAAATTGTGCTGGAGAATCATACCGATATCTCCGGTAAAACCAGCGAACGCGTGCTGCATAGCGCGTGGTTGAACAGTCATTACCAGACCGGACTTAAAAACCTGCTTGATACCGCGGTGCTCGAAGGTACGGATGAAGAGTCAGCGCGTTCGCTGGCCAGCCGTTGGCAAAAAATTGATGAGATTCCGTTTGATTTCGAGCGTCGCCGGATGTCGGTGGTAGTGGCAGAAAATACCGAACACCATCAGCTGGTTTGCAAAGGCGCATTGCAGGAAATCCTCAATGTGTGTTCGCAAGTGCGTCACAATGGCGAGATTGTACCGCTCGATGACACCATGCTACGTAAGATTAAGCGGGTTACTGATACGCTGAATCGTCAGGGGCTGCGCGTGGTTGCGGTTGCGACGAAATACCTGCCAGCGCGTGAAGGAGATTACCAGCGAGCGGATGAATCCGACCTGATCCTCGAAGGATATATTGCTTTCCTTGATCCGCCAAAAGAGACAACTGCTCCGGCACTGAAGGCATTAAAATCGAGTGGAATTACCGTAAAAATCCTTACTGGCGACAGTGAGTTAGTTGCAGCGAAAGTGTGCCATGAAGTGGGGCTGGACGCGGGAGAGGTGGTCATTGGTAGTGATATTGAAACGCTATCTGACGACGAACTGGCAAATCTCGCACAGCGCACCACGCTGTTTGCTCGCCTGACGCCGATGCATAAAGAACGCATTGTGACCTTACTGAAGCGCGAAGGGCATGTGGTTGGCTTTATGGGCGATGGTATTAATGATGCGCCCGCCTTACGTGCTGCGGATATCGGCATTTCTGTGGACGGCGCGGTAGATATTGCCCGTGAAGCGGCTGATATCATCCTGCTGGAAAAAAGCCTGATGGTGCTGGAAGAGGGGGTTATTGAGGGACGTCGCACTTTCGCCAACATGCTGAAATACATCAAAATGACGGCGAGCTCTAACTTCGGTAATGTGTTCAGCGTGCTGGTGGCGAGTGCTTTCTTGCCCTTCCTGCCGATGTTGCCGTTACACTTGCTTATTCAGAACCTGCTGTACGATGTGTCACAGGTGGCGATCCCGTTTGATAACGTCGACGACGAGCAAATTCAAAAGCCGCAGCGTTGGAATCCGGCGGATCTGGGGCGCTTTATGATCTTCTTCGGACCGATCAGCTCGATCTTCGATATTCTGACGTTTTGCCTGATGTGGTGGGTATTCCATGCCAACACGCCGGAAACGCAAACGCTGTTCCAGTCGGGCTGGTTTGTGGTGGGCTTACTGTCGCAAACGCTGATTGTGCATATGATCCGCACCCGTCGTGTGCCGTTTATTCAGAGCTGTGCATCGTGGCCGTTAATGATCATGACCGTGATCGTGATGATTGTCGGGATCGCATTGCCGTTTTCACCGCTGGCCAGTTATCTGCAGCTGCAGGCGCTGCCGTTAAGCTATTTCCCGTGGCTGGTTGCGATTCTGGCAGGGTATATGACGTTAACCCAGTTGGTGAAAGGGTTCTATAGCCGTCGTTACGGCTGGCAGTAAAGAATAAACTGGGAATGGTGGCCCGGATTCAGATTGCAGACAAAGTGAGCTTTGTTCATGCCGGATGCGGCGTAAACGCCCAATCCGGCCTACAAATTCAATAAATTGCAGGAATCACATAGGCCTGATAAGCGTAGCGCATCGGGCGATTTTGCTTTTGTCATCAGACTTAATCCGGGCTTGATAGCCCGGATTTCCGTCAAGATTAGCGACGAACAGCGATCGCTTCGATCTCAATCTTCACGTCTTTCGGCAGACGGGCAACTTCAACGCAAGAACGTGCCGGGAAGGTGGCGTTGTGTTCGGTGAAGAAGGCTTCGTAAGTAGCATTAACGGTTGCGAAGTCGTTCAGATCTTTCACAAACACGGTGGTTTTAATGATGTCGCCCACTTTCAGGCCAGCGGCTTCGACGATCGCTTTTACGTTATCCAGCGACTGACGTGCCTGTGCAGCGACGTCTGCCGGTACTTCGCCCGTTTTCGGATTTACCGGGATCTGACCGGAGGTGATGATCATATTGCCCAGATCAACGCCCTGTACGTAAGGACCGATAGCTGCCGGTGCATTTTCCGTCGCGATAGTTTTGCTCATGATTTCTCCTTTATTACAGCGGTAAAAAGTCTGGCTCATTATAGGGAGCCAGACTTTTATTACCAACCGCAATTAATTGGCCAGCACCACATTATGGGAAAACTCTTTTTCACAGTATTTGCATTTGAGCGCGATGTCATTGGCGCGTTTTCGCACGGCAAAGCTGGATGAAACCGGTTCGGCATGGCTGATACAGTTGCTGTTCGGGCAGACCAGCACATTGTCGATGCGCTCCGGCAGACTTGGGCGCGATTTACCCACCACTTCATAGTTGTCGATACGGTTAACCGTGGCTTGCGGTGCATACAATGCCAGTTGGTCTACTTGATCTTCACTCAAAAAGGTATTTTCGATTTTGATCAGATCTTTGCGGCCCATCTCGCCAGAAGGCAGGTTCAGACCAATGGTGATGCGCTGATCCGTTTCGGTCAGCTTGAACAAACTCAACAGCTTAAAACCGATCTGGGCGGGGATATGGTCAATTACCGTGCCGCGTTTAATAGCTTCAACCTGCAATTTATTATCGTGTGTCATCTCTATTTCCCCTTACAGTACCAGATCGCGATTCAGAACCAGTGCCAGTAACGCCTGGCGAGCGAAAATCCCGTTGCCTGCCTGCTGGAAGTACCAGGCGTGCGGCGTTTTATCAACATCGGTGGCAATCTCATCAACACGCGGCAGCGGATGCAGCACTTTCATATTGGCTTTGGCGTTGTGGAGATCG
Source organism: Escherichia sp. F1 (assembly GCF_046764225.1). NCBI lineage: Bacteria > Pseudomonadati > Pseudomonadota > Gammaproteobacteria > Enterobacterales > Enterobacteriaceae > Escherichia > Escherichia sp. F1. Next base: position 4,297,717 of record NZ_CP177202.1, on the reverse strand, counting down.
CTGGCGCGAAGAACAAACTGCGCTTTCACGTTGGCGTACTCGGACGGGTCCAGACGCTCTTTTTGCACGCGAGTCATGTACAGGATGTCTACTTCCGCCATCACTTCTTCAATAGAGCTGTGCAGACTCCAGGCGATCCCTTTTTCATCGAGCATATCAAGGATGTATTGCGGCATTGCCAGCGCGTCCGGCGCGATGAAGTAAAAACGGTTGCCGTCGAACTTCGCTAATGCCTGAGTCAGGGAGTGAACGGTGCGGCCATATTTCAGGTCACCAACCATTGCGACATGGAGATTGTCCAGACGCCCCTGGGTTTCCTGAATGGTGAATAAGTCCAGCAAGGTTTGCGTCGGATGTTGGTTGGAGCCATCACCGGCATTCAGTACCGGTACATTGCCGGAAAATTCGGTGGCCAGGCGCGCCGCACCTTCCTGCGGATGACGCATCACTATCGCATCGACGTAAGTGCTGATAACCGAAATGGTATCGGCCAGCGTTTCGCCCTTTTTACCCAGTGATGTATTGGCGCTGTCGGAGAAGCCCACCACGCTGGCACCCAGGCGGTGCATGGAAGTTTCGAAAGAGAGGCGGGTACGGGTAGAGGCTTCGAAGAAGCAGCTGGCAATGACTTTGTGCTTCAACAGCTCTGGTTGCGGGTTTGCTTTCAGTTTCGCCGCTGTCGCCAGCACCAGATTAAGGTCATCGCGACTAAGGTCGTTTATGGAAATGATATGTTTCTGATATAGCGGATTAGCCATCTTTTATCTCCTGACGCCTGGGCAAAAAAAAGCCCCTCGATTGAGGGGCTGGGAATGGGTGATCAACGGGAAGAAAAACGGCAGGCCAGCGTCTTTTTTCAGACGCGGTAAGACAAAATGTCGAACACACTGAACCATACATCCTCCCGGCAAATTGTCCGGCATTATACTCATCGTCAGAAGCGGCGCAAGCATTTGATGCAATATTTTGTCGGCGCAAACGGTTTATTTGAATTAAAAGTCAAAATATATGCATTTTTATTTGATGTGATTCTGGAGGAGAACTGTCGTTCGGTATCAATAATTGCAGACATTTCCTGCTTTTTTCTTTTTCACTTTCACGCAATCAGATATGCATTTTATTCCATTCATCCGACTTATAGGGCGGAGGGTGAAAACGAACGGCTAACACTATTGCTTATAGCTCAGGGATGCGCGCTATCACTTTAATTTCAAAATCAAAGCCTGCCAGCCAGGTAACACCCACCGCCGTCCAGTTTGGATAAGGAGGGGCGCTAAATATTTCATTTTTGACCGTCATGATGTCTTCAAACTGTTTTTCCGGATCGGTATGAAAGCTCGTAACATCAATGATATCGTCAAAAGTGCATCCCGCAGCTGCCAGGGTTGCATGCAAATTATCAAATGCCAGTCTGACTTGTTGCTGAAAATCGGGTTCTGGTGTTCCGTCCTCTCGACTTCCTACTTGCCCGGAAACAAACAGCAAATCGCCGGAACGAATAGCCGCAGAATAACGATGCTCAGCATACAGTGAATGTCGGCCAGCAGGGAAAACAGCGGTTCTTTCTACCATTTGGTTATCCTCAAGATTTACGACATGAACAGAAGATTTATATTTACCGGGAGCCGCTTTTAGGGGGACGACGTGAGTAAACAAAACCCAGACATCATGGATAATGGTTGGGCTTAATTGAGCGTAGTCGGTTATGCGCCAAACGCGCCATCAATGGTATGCATCGCGCCGGTAACAAAACTGGCTTCTGGCCCTGCTAACCATGCGACCATTCCAGCGACCTCTTCCGGTTGCCCATGTCTTTTGATAGCCATAAAACCATGCAACATATCGCGCATTGGCCCGTTGGCGGGATTAGCGTCGGTATCTATTGGCCCAGGCTGGACGACGTTAATGGTGATCCCTCGCGGTCCAAAATCACGGGCCAGCCCGCGCGCCATGCCTTGCAGGGCAGATTTACTGGCGGCATAAGCAGCCATGCCTGCAACAGGCATACGATCGCCATTCACGGAGCCGATGATTAAGATGCGCCCGCCTTCGGGCATCTGCCGGGCGGCTTCAACAGAGGCATGGTAAGGGGCATGAATATTGATTTTGAAAAGGCGATCAATATCGTCGGCATTTAATTCCAGGGCATCGCCAAAGACGCCAATACCTGCATTTACCACCAGGATATCCAATGCGCCGCTCTTACGAACGACATCAATAACAGCGTCTCTGTCAGCACTATCTGTGAATACTGCTGTCGCTCCAGTCTCTTGTGCCAGGCGTTCAGCGGCATCTTTCGACCCCGCATAGGTGAATCGTACATTGGCCCCATCGGTGACGAAACGACGTACGATAGCGGCACCGATTCCACGGCTGCCACCGAGGATGAGAACTGTCTTACCGGTAAAAGCGCCCATAAGGACTCCTTGATTTATTATGTAACATGCATTACAAAACTGTTTTAACTTTCTGTCAACAAGTTTTGTAATGGTCACTAAAAAACAATCTCGTGTTCCAGGTCGCCCCAGACGTTTCGCTCCTGAGCAGGCAGTCTCTGCGGCAAAAGTGCTTTTTCATCAAAAAGGTTTCGATGCTGTCAGTGTTGCTGAAGTTACTGATTATCTTGGTATTAACCCCCCGAGCCTCTACGCGGCTTTTGGCAGTAAGGCTGGGTTATTTAGCCGTGTACTCAATGAATATGTCGGTACGGAAGCTATTCCGCTTGCCGATATTCTTCGTGATGATTGTCCGGTAGGCGAGTGCCTGGTTGAGGTATTAAAAGAAGCGGCGCGCAGATATAGCCAAAACGGCGGCTGCGCTGGCTGTATGGTTCTTGAAGGTATTCATAGTCATGATCCACAAGCGCGTGATATTGCCATTCAATATTATCACGCCGCAGAAACGACCATTTATGACTATATCGCCAGGCGGCATCCACAACGCGCACAATGTGTGACTGATTTTATGAGTACCGTGATGTCAGGGCTTTCTGCGAAGGCACGGGAGGGGCACTCCATCGAACAACTCTGTGCAACAGCTGCCCTGGCGGGGGAAGCGATAAAAACTCTTCTCAAGGAGTGATGCTGGCCTTGATCCGAAAGGCGGGAACGCGCCTGCCGATAAGTTGTGATAAGACAATAATTCACGCGTTAAGGCTGGCGGAATTGATCATCTTTTCGTATAACGATAGAAATGAAACATTGTTTTAATTAAGGAGTGGAAAAGATGATCATCGGAAATATTCATAATCTTCAGCCGTGGCTACCCCAAGAGTTACGCCAGGCGATTGAGCATATCAAAGCAAACGTTACGGCAGAAACGCCCAAGGGCAAGCACGATATCGAAGGCAATCGTCTGTTTTATCTTATCTCGGAAGATATGACCGAGCCGTACGAAGCTCGCCGTGCGGAGTACCATGCCCGCTATCTCGACATTCAGATTGTGTTAAAAGGTCAGGAAGGCATGACCTTCAGCACGCAACCTGCAGGCACCCCGGATACAGACTGGTTAGCAGACAAAGACATCGCATTTTTGCCGGAAGGCGTTGATGAGAAAACAGTTATCCTTAATGAAGGTGATTTTGTTGTGTTTTATCCGGGGGAAGTGCATAAACCGCTGTGCGCAGTGGGCGCGCCAGCCCAGGTTCGCAAAGCAGTAGTGAAGATGCTGATGGCGTGATGACTTTTCGCCGTAAATAACTCCAGGTTTACGGCGAGTTTGTGAAAAGAGCGTTTTTTGATATTTTTTTGTGAGTAAAATTTGTAATGCTTAGACGTTCTTATTAACTCAAGGAGTTCGTCATGAGTAAAATATCAGATTTGAATTATTCTCAACACATTACATTAGCCGACAATTTTAAACAAAAAAGTGAAGTTTTAAATACCTGGCGTGTTGGAATGAATAATTTTGCCCGTAATGCCGAGGGGCAGGATAATACAAGAAATATCCTTGATCCTAAGACATTTTTGGAGTTTTTGGTAAAAATATTTACCCTGGGTTATGTGGATTTTAGCAAACGCTCCAATGAAGCGGGAAGAAATATGATGGCTCATATTGAGTCCTCATCTTATATCAAAAATAATGATGGCAGTGAGATAATGAAGTTTGTTATGAATAATCCTGAAGGGGAACGAGCGGATTTATCTAAGGTGGAAATAGAAATTACACTTTCCACTATCACTACTATGGGGACTCGTCAAGGACATACGGCTATTATATTTCAACAATCTGATGGTTCGACTAATCGTTATGAAGGGAAGTCCTTTGAAAGAAAAGATGAGAGTTCATTACACCTGATTACTAACAAGATTCTGGCGTGTTACCAACGCGAAGCTAACAAGGAAATAGCTCGTCTATTAAATATTCCGCAGGAGTTAAATAATTCTCATGACTTAAATAACTCGCAGGTGAGTTGTAAAGGTTCAGTTGATTCTACGATTACGGATTTATTAGAAAAACCATTGAATAATGCATTATTAGCAATAAGGAAAGAACATCTGCTATTCATGCCTTATGTATGTAATGAATCGATTTCATACTTGCTGGGTAAAAAAGGGATACTGAAAGAAATAGATGACCTTAACGTATTAAATAATTATCTTATTAATAATAAAAAAACTACTGACAATGAAATTAATGACATCAAAGTTAACCTGTCTCATATTCTTATTGATTCCTTAGATGATGCAAAAGTTAACCTTGCACCGGTCATCGTTTCGATTCTGGAGACTTTTTTAAAATCCCCATATATTAATGATGTAAGAATACTGGATTGGTGTTTTAATAAAAGCATGCAATATATTGGTGATTCAGCAAAGATAAAGCATGCATGCTCTGTGATAAATCATATTGATTTTAGCCGCGATCAATCTAAAGATTTTAGCTGCGATCAATCTAAAATTAAAATAGCTGAGACCTTATTTTTCAATCTCGATAAAGAACCCTATAAAAATAGCCGTAAATTACAGGAATTGATTTGGGATAAGTTGGTTGCATATGTCAATGATTTTAACTTAAGCAATCAAGAAAAATCACGATTAATACTAAGGTTATTTGATGATGTTAAGTTGCTATTTAATGAAGTGCCTGTCAGCATTTTAGTAAATGATATTTTTTTGAAGGGTTTTTTCATGAAGCAACCTGATTTTGCTAAATGGTACTTCTATCAATTACTTAAGAAGTATGAGGGCGAACAGCTGTATCTTAATGAGTTAGGATATGTTTATGGTAATGAAGAAAAAACAAATGAAATTGTAAAAAAACAACCGGGTTGTGTCGTTAAGATTTTTGAAGAAAAGATGGGGAATGAATTAAAAATTAGAACAAGAATGATGAAAATCCTCCGGGATGGGAAAATAAATATATATGAATATATTAATAAAGAACAGTTAGAAAAATTAAATCCTCCGGAAGATTTACGAACAGTAATAGAAAAGTTGGGGTGGAAGAATAGAACTCACACTGCATAAAATAATATGATGCCGGGATATTTTTTGTATTTCCCGGCATCTTTATAGCGATATCAATTATTTACTGAGCGTCGCGACCATCACCGCTTTGATGGTATGCATGCGGTTTTCCGCCTGATCAAATACAATGCTGGCGGCAGATTCGAAGACCTCATCAGTCACTTCCATTCCGCCATGTAGGCCAAACTCTTCCGCCATTTTCTTGCCAAGCGTCGTTTGGTCGTCATGAAACGCGGGCAGGCAGTGGAGGAATTTGACCTCAGGGTTACCAGTCAACTGCATCATCTTGCTGTTCACCTGATAATCACGCAGCAATGCAATGCGTTCAGCCCATTTTTCTTTTGCTTCACCCATCGACACCCATACATCGGTATAGATAAAGTCAGCACCTTCAACTCCTTTAGCTACATCTTCCGTCAGCGTAATATTCCCGCCATTTTGTTGTGCCAGGGCGCGGCATTCCGTAACCAGCGCAGCTTCTGGCCAGCACGCCTGTGGAGCGACCAGACGCAAATCCAGACCGGTAAGCGCTGCAGCTTCGAGCATCGAATTGCCCATGTTGTTACGTGCGTCACCTGCATAGACCAGCGTCATTTCGTTGAACGCTTTGCCGGGCAAATGCTCCTGCATGGTGAGGAGATCCGCCAGCAGCTGCGTTGGGTGAAACTCATTGGTCAGGCCGTTCCATACCGGCACGCCAGCGTATTCCGCCAGTGTTTCGACAATCTCCTGACCATAGCCGCGATACTGAATACCGTCATACATGCGACCAAGCACGCGGGCAGTGTCTTTAATCGACTCTTTATGACCAATTTGGCTGCCGCTTGGGCCGAGATAAGTAACGCGAGCACCCTGGTCATATGCGGCAACTTCGAAAGAGCATCGGGTACGGGTCGAGTCTTTTTCGAAGATGAGCGCGATGTTTTTACCAGTGAGTTTGGCTTCTTCTTTACCGCTTTTCTTATCAGCTTTCAGCTTCGCGGCTAACTGCAGCAGGCTGTTAAGTTCAGCTGGCGTGAAATCGAGTAATTTCAGGAAATGCTTATGATAAAACCCGGACATAGATCCCTCCTGTGGCTAACACCTCAATGAATTAAAATTCAATTTATATGTATGATTATTCATTTGCAAGTCTAAAGCATAAATCTTTGTCACAAAGGTGGAGGCAATGTCAGTGGTGTGTGACAATAAGAGTATCGGCAGGACATTAAGAGGAATGAGCCATGGCAAACCCGGAACAACTGGAAGAACAGCGTGAAGAAACACGTTTGATTATTGAAGAATTACTGGAAGATGGCAGCGATCCGGACGCGCTGTACACCATCGAACACCATCTTTCCGCAGACGATCTGGAAACTCTGGAAAAAGCGGCAGTTGAAGCGTTTAAACTCGGTTACGAAGTGACCGATCCAGAAGAGCTGGAAGTTGAAGATGGTGATATCGTGATTTGCTGCGACATCCTCAGCGAGTGCGCGTTGAATGCCGATCTGATCGATGCCCAGGTTGAACAACTGATGACGCTGGCGGAGAAATTTGACGTTGAGTACGACGGTTGGGGCACTTACTTTGAAGATCCTAACGGCGAAGATGGCGACGATGAAGATTTTGTCGATGAAGACGATGACGGGGTTCGCCACTAATTAATTGATTAAAATGCCCGATAGCACATACTAGCGGGCATTTTTTTAGAGTTCGCGCAACATCCGCACTTCACAATCGACATGGCCCGTGCAGCCAAGCGCATAGTCGATATGCTCAAAGCCCAAATGCTCATAAAGCGCAATGGCTTCCTTTAAAAAAGCGGTCGTTTCCAGATAGCAGCGTTTGAAGCCCATCTCTCGTGCCTGCTCCATCGCCATTACGGCCAGTTTTTTCGCTAGCCCTTTACCGCGAATAGCCGGAAGAAAATACATCTTTTGCAGTTCGCAAATGTCCGACTCACTCCCGGTTAATGGCGCAATCCCACCGCCGCCGACCACTTCACCCTCGTACTCAACCACCCAATATGCATGGCCAGGCTGACTATACACTTGATACAGCTCGTCAAGATTCGGATCGGCGACGGTGTAGCCTTTATCAGCGGTAAGACCGTATTCGGCGGATACCTGACGAATGACGCGGGCAATAGCAGGATTATCCTGCAGCGTCAGGCGACGCATTACAGGTGATTGCGGCGCAATGTTATTCATAGTTTAACCCAATAAAAATAAAGTAATTATACATTTGTTTAATACCACTCTCTTCTTACGTGCGCAAGCATCTTATAAAGCAATAAAATTTTTGCCAGCCTATTACTGATAAGAGTATTGTAACGTGGCAGAACATTTTACTGTCTGTATCTATAAATTATATCAATGGATTTTTTAATTCAGGGAATTTTTATGGCTCAAGTTATTAATGAAATGGATGTTCCGTCCCATTCGTTTGTTTTTCATGGTACAGGTGAGAGATATTTTCTTATTTGTGTGGTGAATGTGTTGTTAACGATTATAACGCTAGGTATCTATTTACCATGGGCATTAATGAAATGTAAGCGTTATCTCTATGCTAATATGGAAGTTAACGGACAACGATTTTCTTATGGAATTACTGGTGGGAATGTTTTTTTTAGTTGTCTTGTTTTTGTTTTTTTCTATTTCGCAATCTTAATGACAGTGTCAGCAGATATGCCGCTTGTTGGCTGTGTTTTGACTTTGTCACTGTTGGTTTTGCTTATATTTATGGCAGCAAAAGGACTGCGTTATCAGGCCTTGATGACCAGTCTCAACGGCGTAAGATTTAGTTTTAATTGCTCTTTGAAAGGGTTCTGGTGGGTAACCTTTTTCTTGCCGATTTTAATGGCCATTGGGATGGGGACTGTTTTCTTTATCTCGACAAAGATGCTACATGCCAATAGTTCAAGTAGTGTTATTATATCTATGGTTCTGATGGCAATAGTTGGTATTGTTTCCATTGGTATTTTTAATGGTACTTTATATAGTCTGGTAATGAGTTTTCTCTGGAGCAATACCAGTTTTGGTATACATCGTTTCAAGGTGAAATTAGATACTACGTATTGTATAAAATATGCCATTCTCGCATTTTTAGCTTTATTGCCTTTTCTCGCTGTTGCTGGTTATATTATCTTCGATCAAATATTAAATGCGTATGATAGTTCTGTATATGCAAATGATGACATTGAGAATTTACAGCAATTTATGGAAATGCAACGTAAAATGATAATCGCGCAGTTAATCTATTATTTTGGGATTGCTGTTAGCACCAGTTATTTAACGGTGTCGTTGCGAAACCATTTTATGAGCAACCTGTCACTGAATGATGGGCGTATTCGTTTTCGCTCAACTTTAACGTACCACGGTATGCTTTATCGCATGTGTGCGTTGGTGGTGATATCCGGGATTACGGGCGGTCTGGCTTATCCACTGTTGAAAATATGGATGATTGACTGGCAGGCAAAAAATACGTATTTGCTGGGCGATTTGGATGACCTTCCTTTAATCAATAAAGAAGAACAACCAGATAAAGGCTTCTTAGCCGGTATTTCTCGGGGAGTTATGCCTTCTTTACCATTTCTGTAAGAGATAAAAAAGGCCGGAGCATGCTCCGGCCTTCGTTTTCATCACTGTGTTTTGATTACAGCGCGGCGATAACAGCCTGCTGTTCAATCAGCTTCGCTTTCGCTTCCGCATAGCCTTCCAGCTTCTCACGCTCTTTCGCGATGACCGCTTCCGGTGCGCGGGCGACAAAGCCTTCATTCGCCAGCTTGTTCTCGATACGGCTGATTTCGCCTTCGATCTTCGCCACTTCTTTCGCCAGACGCGCCAGCTCATCTTCTTTGTTGATGAGGCCAGCCATCGGGATCAGCAGCTCTGCGCCGTCGATGATCTTCGTAACGGAAACCGGACCTTTGTCATCTGCAGGCAGCACGGTGATGCTTTCCAGACGCGCCAGGGTTTGCAGGAAGCCACGGTTTTCATTTACGCGACGTTCTGCATCCGCGCTGCAACCACGCAGCAGCAGTTCCAGCGGTTTGCCCGGCGCGATGTTCATTTCTGCACGGATGTTACGTACAGCAACGATCGCCTGTTTCAGCCACTCGGTGTCGGCCAGTGCGGCTTCATCCACCTGAGACGCATCGTACTGCGGGAACGGTTGCAGCATGATGGTGTCGGCAGTGATACCGCAAAGTACTTTCACACGCTGCCAGATGGTTTCGGTGATGAATGGAATGATCGGATGCGCGAGGCGCAGCAGACCTTCCAGTACAGTCACCAGCGTATGGCGAGTACCGCGCAGTTCGGCTTCTGTTCCACCGTTCATTACCGGCTTGGTCAGCTCCAGATACCAGTCACAGAACTGGTTCCAGGTGAACTCATACAAAATGCCTGCGGCGATATCGAAGCGGAAGCTGTCCAGCGCTTCGCGGTACGCTTTGATAGTCTGGTTGAACTCCGCCAGAATCCAGCGGTCCGCCAGCGACAGCGTCATTTCACCGCCGTTGAAGCCGCAATCCTGACCTTCTGTGTTCATCAGCACAAAGCGGCTGGCGTTCCACAGCTTGTTACAGAAGTTACGGTAGCCTTCCAGACGCTTCATATCCCAGTTGATGTCACGACCGGTAGAAGCCAGCGCCGCCAGGGTGAAGCGCAGCGCGTCAGTACCGTGCGGCTCAATGCCGTTCGGGAACTGTTTCTCGGTGCGCTTACGGATTTTGTCCGCCAGCTGCGGCTGCATCATATTGCCGGTACGTTTTTCCAGCAGTTCTGGCAGCGAAATACCGTCAACCATATCCAGCGGGTCAATCACGTTACCTTTGGATTTGGACATCTTCTGGCCTTCGTCATCACGAATCAGGCCGGTCATGTAAACGGTGTGGAACGGCACCTGTGGTTTGCCATTTTCATCTTTGATGAAGTGCATGGTCATCATGATCATGCGGGCAATCCAGAAGAAGATGATGTCGAAGCCGGATACCATCACGCTGGTTGGGTGAAACTGACGCAGGGCGTCGGTGTTTTCCGGCCAGCCAAGGGTAGAGAAGGTCCACAGCGCGGAGGAGAACCAGGTGTCGAGAACGTCTTCGTCCTGACGCAGGGCAACGTCCGCACCGAGGTTATTTTCCTTGCGCACTTCGTCTTCGTTGCGGCCAACGTAAACGTTACCCGCTTCGTCATACCATGCCGGGATACGGTGACCCCACCACAGCTGACGAGAGATACACCAGTCCTGAATATCGCGCATCCAGGAGAAGTACATGTTTTCGTACTGCTTCGGTACGAACTGAATGTCGCCGTTCTCAACCGCTTCAACCGCCGGTTTCGCCAGGACATCGGCACGCACGTACCACTGGTCGGTCAGCATCGGTTCGATAACTACGCCGCCACGGTCGCCGTAAGGAACGGTCAGGTCGTGCGGTTTAATTTCTTCCAGCAGGCCGAGTGCGTCAACCGCAGCAACGACCGCTTTACGTGCAGCAAAACGCTCCAGTTTCTGGAATTCTGCCGGGATCTCGCTGGAATAAACGTCAGATTCGTTACCTTTGGTATCGAACACCTGGGCGCTTTCACGGATATCGCCGTCAAAGGTCAGGATGTTGATCATCGGCAGGGCGTGACGTTTACCGACTTCATAGTCGTTAAAGTCGTGCGCCGGGGTGATCTTCACGCAGCCGGTGCCTTTTTCCATGTCGGCGTGTTCGTCGCCAACGATCGGAATACGACGGTTAACCAGCGGTAGAATGACATATTTGCCAATCAGATCTTTGTAACGCGGATCTTCCGGGTTAACGGCCACGCCGGTATCGCCCAGCAGGGTTTCCGGACGGGTAGTCGCAACCACCAGGTAATCTTTACCGTCTGCGGTTTTCGCGCCGTCAGCCAGCGGATAGCGGATGTGCCACATCGAACCTTTCGATTCGCGGTTTTCGACTTCCAGGTCAGAGATAGCGGTGCGCAGTTTCGGATCCCAGTTTACCAGGCGTTTGCCACGGTAAATCAGGTCTTCTTTATACAGACGAACGAAAACTTCTTTCACCGCATTGGACAGGCCTTCGTCCATGGTGAAGCGTTCACGCTCCCAGTCGACGGAGTTGCCGAGACGGCGCATCTGACGGGTAATCGTGCCGCCGGATTCCGCTTTCCATTCCCAGATTTTGTCGATGAAAGCTTCGCGGCCGTAGTCGTGACGGGTTTTACCTTCTTCTGCGGCAATCTTGCGCTCAACGACCATCTGGGTAGCGATCCCGGCGTGGTCAGTACCGACCTGCCACAGGGTGTTTTTGCCCTGCATGCGCTGATAGCGGATCATGGTATCCATGATGGTTTGCTGGAAGGCGTGACCCATATGCAAACTGCCGGTGACGTTCGGCGGCGGGATCATGATGCAGAAACTTTCCTGGCTTTCATCGCCATTAGGCTTAAAGTAGCCCTGCTTTTCCCAGTGCTCGTAAAGCGGCTGTTCGATATCTTGTGGGTTATATGTCTTTTCCATTATTTCCAGGTTGCCGTATTCAGGTTGAAACCAGCCACGCGGTAGGCTTTATAGCGTTCGCGCGCCAGTTGTTTCAGAGAATCTTCATAAGGAACGAAGTCTACCACTTCTGTGAAAGCGGTGGCAAAATCTGCAAAGCTTGTTCGCAGACTAATCAATATATCGCGCGGGCTGCTGCTGCGTTTTTGCGGCCAGGCGATCTCCACCGGCGCACCGCCGCGCGGTCCTTCTCCCGCTAAATTATGCGGAACAAAGCTTTCTGCCGGACGCGCCCACAGGGCTTCATCCAGCCGGTAAGCCTGCTTTTCATCTTCACAGGCGATGAGTACGCGCTTACCGCTGCGCCAACGTTCTGCGGCAATTTCACACACCAGTTGCTCAACGGCGCTTAAGCCATCGACGGTTGTGTCATTGTCCAGAAGGTAGAACGTTGCGTTTTTCATATATGGGGCTTCTTGTGGTGGATTTAAATATTGCTGCATTCCTCACCCTGAAAGATGAGCAATGAATTTCTATTGCGCTCGATCGGTTCCCTCTCCCTTAGGGAGAGGGTTAGGGTGAGGGTAAAACGCAAACTTACTCTTCGCCGTTAAACCCAGCGCGGTTTAACAGGAACTGTGCCAGCAACGCTACCGGGCGACCGGTTGCGCCTTTCGCTTTACCAGAACGCCAGGCGGTACCGGCGATATCCAGGTGCGCCCAGTTGTACTTACGAGTAAAGCGCGACAGGAAGCAGCCTGCGGTAATCGCCCCACCAGGACGACCGCCAATGTTCGCCATATCGGCAAAATTGGACTCCAGCTGTTCCTGATACTCGTCACCCAGCGGTAAGCGCCATGCGCGGTCACCGGATTGTTCAGACGCGGCAATCAGTTCATGGGCCAGCGGATTATGGTTCGCCATCAGACCGGTAATATGATGACCCAGCGCGATCACGCAGGCACCGGTCAGCGTCGCCACATCAATCACCGCTTCCGGCTCAAAACGTTCAACGTAAGTTAACACGTCGCACAGTACCAGGCGGCCTTCGGCATCGGTGTTCAGCACTTCAACGGTTTGACCAGACATGGTGGTTAACACATCGCCCGGACGATAGGCACGCCCGCCAGGCATGTTTTCGCAACCTGCCAGCACGCCGATAACGTTAATCGGCAGTTGCAGCTCCGCGACCATACGCATCACGCCGTAAACCGCCGCCGCGCCGCACATATCGTACTTCATCTCATCCATGCCTTCGGAAGGCTTGATGGAGATACCGCCGGAGTCGAAGGTTAAACCTTTACCCACCAGCACGATTGGGCGTGCATCTTCCGACGCGTTGCCTTTGTACTCAATCACCGACATCAGCGATTCGTTCTGCGAACCCTGACCGACCGCCAGATAAGAATGCATCCCCAGCTCTTTCATCTGCTGTTCGCCGATAACGCGGGTGATGACATTCTTGCTGTAGCTGTCAGCCAGCTGGCGCGCCTGAGAGGCGAGATAAGCGGCGTTACAGATATTCGGCGGCATATTACCGAGATCTTTCGCTGCTTTTATCCCGGCGGCAATCGCCAGACCGTGCTGGATCGCGCGCTCACCGCTGGTCAGTTCACGGCGGGTCGGCACGTTGAACACCATCTTACGCAGCGGGCGACGCGGTTCGCTCTTATTCGTTTTCAACTGATCGAAACTGTAGAGCGTCTCTTTTGCTGTCTCGACAGCCTGACGCACTTTCCAGTAGTTGTTACGGCCTTTAACGTGCAGTTCAGTCAGAAAGCAGACCGCTTCCATCGAGCCAGTATCATTCAGCGTATTAATGGTTTTCTGAATAACCTGCTTGTACTGACGCTCATCCAGCTCACGTTCTTTGCCGCAACCTATAAGGAGGATGCGTTCAGAAAGCACGTTTGGCACATGGTGCAGCAACAGTGTCTGCCCCGGTTTTCCTTCCAGTTCGCCCCGACGTAGCAGGGCGCTGATGTACCCATCGCTGATTTTATCGAGCTGTTCTGCAATCGGAGAAAGGCGACGTGGTTCGAAGACGCCCACGACGATGCAGGCACTCCGCTGTTTCTCCGGGCTACCGCTTTTTACACTAAACTCCATGCACTACGCTCCTGAATCTTAAAGACAACGGCGGTGGCTACAGATAGAATTGCAAGCTTTCGTAACTCATGTCCGCTGTTGCGATGACTTCGTGTTAATCTTAACGTTATTACGGCATTGGCACGTCAGAACAAAATCTGAGAGGTGAATCCGTTGAGTATAATTATCTTAGCGACGATTTCGACGACTCAAGAGAATAAATGACGTTTAAGCCATGAAACAAGCTAAAATCCTGCAAAAGACGAGTTTTTACGGGCGTATTTAAAGTGATAATCATAAGATATCTGGTGCGGGAGACGCTCAAAAGCCAGCTGGCGATACTCTTCATCTTGCTTTTGATCTTCTTCTGTCAAAAGTTAGTGAGGATCCTCGGCGCAGCGGTTGACGGCGATATTCCGGCGAATCTGGTGCTCTCCCTTCTCGGGTTGGGCGTGCCGGAAATGGCGCAGCTTATCCTGCCATTAAGCCTGTTCCTCGGGCTGCTGATGACGCTGGGCAAACTGTATACCGAAAGTGAAATTACGGTAATGCATGCCTGCGGCCTGAGCAAAGCGGTTCTGGTGAAAGCGGCAATGATCCTTGCGGTATTCACGGCAATCGTCGCGGCGGTTAACGTGATGTGGGCGGGACCGTGGTCATCGCGTCATCAGGATGAAGTGTTAGCAGAAGCGAAAGCGAACCCTGGCATGGCGGCGCTGGCGCAAGGGCAATTCCAGCAAGCGACTAATGGCAGTTCGGTGCTGTTCATCGAAAGCGTTGACGGCAGCGATTTCAAAGATGTGTTCCTCGCGCAAATTCGACCAAAAGGTAATGCACGTCCTTCTGTGGTGGTGGCCGATTCCGGACATTTAACCCAGCTGCGCGACGGCTCCCAGGTCGTCACTCTCAACCAGGGAACGCGCTTCGAAGGCACTGCACTGTTACGTGATTTCCGCATTACGGACTTCCAGGATTATCAGGCGATCATTGGTCACCAGGCGGTGGCGCTCGACCCGAACGATACCGACCAGATGGACATGCGCACATTGTGGAACACTGACACCGATCGTGCCCGCGCAGAACTGAACTGGCGTATCACGTTGGTATTCACCGTGTTTATGATGGCACTTATGGTCGTACCGCTGAGCGTGGTGAACCCGCGTCAGGGACGCGTACTGTCGATGCTGCCAGCCATGCTGCTGTATCTACTTTTCTTCCTGATCCAGACCTCCCTGAAATCGAACGGCGGTAAAGGTAAGCTGGACCCGACGCTGTGGATGTGGACCGTTAACCTGATTTATCTGGCTTTGGCGATTGTTCTCAACCTTTGGGACACCGTGCCGGTCCGCCGCCTGCGCGCCAGTTTTTCGCGTAAAGGAGCGGTGTGATGCAACCTTTTGGCGTACTTGACCGCTATATCGGTAAAACTATTTTCACCACCATCATGATGACGCTGTTCATGCTGGTGTCGCTGTCGGGCATTATCAAATTTGTCGATCAGCTGAAAAAAGCCGGGCAGGGGAGTTACGACGCGTTAGGCGCAGGAATGTATACCTTGCTGAGCGTGCCGAAAGATGTGCAGATCTTCTTCCCGATGGCGGCTCTGCTTGGGGCGTTGCTTGGTCTTGGGATGCTGGCGCAGCGCAGCGAACTGGTGGTGATGCAGGCTTCTGGTTTTACCCGTATGCAGGTGGCGCTGTCGGTGATGAAAACCGCCATTCCGCTGGTCTTGCTGACGATGGCGATTGGCGAATGGGTCGCGCCGCAGGGCGAACAGATGGCGCGTAACTACCGTGCGCAGGCGATGTACGGCGGCTCGTTGCTCTCTACTCAGCAAGGTTTATGGGCGAAAGATGGCAACAACTTCGTCTACATTGAGCGGGTTAAAGGTGACGAAGAGTTAGGTGGCATCAGTATTTATGCCTTTAACGAGAATCGTCGTCTGCAATCCGTACGTTATGCCGCTACCGCGAAGTTTGACCCGGAACATAAAGTCTGGCGTCTGTCGCAGGTTGATGAATCTGACCTTACCAATCCGAAACAGATTACCGGTTCGCAGACGGTGAGCGGCACCTGGAAAACCAACCTCACGCCAGACAAACTGGGCGTGGTGGCGCTGGACCCGGATGCACTCTCCATCAGTGGTTTGCACAACTATGTGAAGTATCTGAAGTCGAGTGGTCAGGACGCTGGACGTTATCAGCTCAACATGTGGAGCAAAATCTTCCAGCCGCTATCCGTGGCGGTGATGATGCTGATGGCGCTGTCGTTTATCTTTGGCCCACTGCGTAGCGTACCGATGGGCGTGCGTGTGGTCACCGGTATCAGCTTCGGTTTTGTCTTCTACGTACTGGACCAGATCTTCGGCCCGCTGACGTTGGTTTATGGCATCCCGCCGATCATCGGCGCACTGTTGCCAAGCGCCAGCTTCTTCTTAATCAGCCTGTGGCTGTTAATGAGAAAATCGTAATCTAACAAGGGAGCGAAAGCTCCCTTTATTATTGTTAGCAAAGTGTGCTTCGTTCATGCCTGAAAAATCATGAAAATTCAATATATTGCAGTAGTGTAGGCATGATAAGGCGCGCCAGCGTCGCATCAGGCAAAGACAAATCGCACCTGACTTACCTTCTTCTCCCCCCCAGCAAACTCCCCAGCACACCACGCACAATCTGATTCGTCACCTGGCGGGCGGCGCTTTTCGCCATTGTTTGCACCACACCATCTTTCTTCCCGCCGCGTGGTCCGGTAGTGCCAAACAAAATATCCTTCAATCCACCAAGAATACCGTCATCCACCGCCACCTCTTTCCCTTTCGCGGGAGGATTATTTTGCTGCTCGGTACTGGCCTGAAAGCCTTTTTGCAACATCTCATAGGCGGATTCCCGGTCCACGTCATCCTCGTACTTGCCATACACTGGAGAGTGATTAATCAGGCCATTACGCTCATCTTCCGTCACCGGCCCCATTCGTGAACAGGGGGCAATCACCATCGCCCGTTCCACCACTGAAGGACTTCCTTTCGCATCGAGAAACGAGATTAACGCCTCGCCGGTCCCCAGTTCCTGGATTGCCTTTTCGGTATCAAACGCCGGATTGGCCCGCATGGTTTGCGCCGCAGCTTTTACTGCTTTCTGATCTTTTGGCGTAAAAGCCCGCAAAGCGTGCTGAACGCGATTACCGAGCTGCCCGAGCACATTATCCGGAATATCAGACGGGTTTTGCGAAACGAACCAGACGCCCACGCCTTTTGAGCGAATAAGCCTTATCACCTGCTCAATCTTATCCAGCAGTACCTGTGGCGCATCGTTAAACAACAGATGTGCTTCGTCGAAGAAAAACACCAGTTTTGGTTTCTCCAGATCGCCCGCTTCCGGCAATTGTTCATACAACTCTGAAAGCATCCACAGCAGACTGGCGGCGTACAGTTTCGGCATCTGATAAAGCTTCTCGGCGCTGAGGATATTGATAACGCCTTTACCGTTGGTATCGGTACGCATCCAGTCTTTGATATCCAGCATCGGCTCACCAAAGAAGTGTGCTGCGCCTTGCTGTTCCAACGATAACAGCCCGCGCTGGATGGCACCAACCGATGCGCTACTGATATTACCGTATTGATTCTGGAAGGATTTGGCGTTATCGCCGATGTACTGGGTAATCGCCCGCAAATCTTTAAAGTCGAGCAGTAACAGCCCCTGATCGTCCGCAATGCGGAAGATAATATTCAGCACGCCAGATTGCACATCGTTGAGATTCAACAGTCGCGCCAGCAACAGCGGCCCCAGATCCGAAACCGTCGCCCGCACTGGGTGGCCTTTCTCGCCAAAGATATCCCACACCACCACCGGATTGGCATGCGGTTGCCAGTCATTGACGCCGATATTTTTAAGCCTTGCGAGCAGTTTTTCCGACGCCGTTCCTGCCTGCGCGACGCCGGTCAGATCGCCTTTCACATCGGCCATAAACACCGGAACGCCGATTTCCGACAATGACTCCGCCAGTTTTTGCAGCGTAACGGTTTTACCCGTCCCCGTTGCGCCGGTAATCAGCCCATGACGGTTAGCCATAGCGGGTAGTAAAAACAGTTCTGTGTCTGGCGTGCGGGCAATTAACAGGGGTTCGCTCATGAGATATCCTCCAGTTTCCTGCCTGGAGTATAGGCAACGTCCGGCAAAGAGAATACGTGTAATGAAGAGAAAATAACCTAAAGCGTGTTGCCGTGATAAATCTGATACCCGAGGTCAACAGTGTTGTGGTTGTGATCGTTATTTTTAATTTTGCTCAGCAACATTTGGGCGGCCATCCGACCAATATCAAAACGGGGAGTAATTACGCTGGCGAGGCTTGGGATCATTTGCCTGCCAATCTCCAGCCCATGAAAACCCGCAATGGAAATTTGTTCTGGCACGGCGAGGTTTCGCTCGCGGCACAGCAGAAGCGCACCCATCGCAATATCGTCATTGGTGCAAAATACACCGTCTAAATCCGGGTTTGCGCTAAGGGCATCACGCATTAACTGCATTCCTAAATGAATGGATGAGATGGCGCGTGGATTCATGCGTAATGGGGAAAGATTATGCAGCATCATCGCATCGCAATACCCCTGATAACGCTGTTCATCGCGGGTGTCATCTTTGGAACCGAGATACAGAATTTTGTGCCTGACTCGCTTCTCCAGCATGGTACACACCATGTCAAAAGCGGCCTGCCGATTATCAAAACCGACCTCCATATCCAGCCGTTCTCCCTGTACATCCATCAATTCCACGACCGGAATGGTGGCTGAACGCAGAAATTTCACCGTCCTGATGGTGTGATATTTTTCCGAAAGTATAATCCCGTCAATGTTATAAGAGAGCAGGTTAATCACCGACTCTTCTTCGGAATCGCGATCGTAATTGTAATTAGCAATAAGGGTCTGATAATTATGCTCAGAGGTGACGGATTCTATTCCCGCGAGAATGTCAGCGAAGAGTTGATTTTGAAATGACGGAATCAAGATACCGAGGGTATAACTTTGTGCATTCAACAACATGCCGGGAGCGCGATTAGGGATATAATTGATCTCTTCCATAATTTTGGCGATGCGCTCGCCTGTTTCCTTTGCCACCTTTTTCGGCGAGCGGATATAACGACTCACGGTCATTTTTGTTACGCCAGCCAGCGTAGCGATATCCTGTAAAGAAATTCTGTGATTGCGCATAACTTCTCCCAACGTCGGGGGAATCTTCAATCTTCCCCCGAAACTACATCACAATATTTTATTCTTTCAGTGCAATACGGCGTTAATGGCTAACACGCCCAGCAAACCCATAATAGAAATAAGGGTTTCCATCACCGTCCAGGTACGCAACGTTTCACCAACCGTCAGATTAAAATACCCTTTAAATAGCCAGAAGCCAGGGTCGTTTACGTGTGACGCGATCACGCTGCCCGCACCGGTTGCCAGTACCATTAAAGCGGGATCGGCATGGGTAACGTTGATAATCGGCAACACCACACCCGCGGTGGTAATGGCCGCGACGGTGGCAGAGCCCAGAGCGATACGCAACAGCGCCGCAACAGTCCAGCACATCAATAACGGCGAAAGTGTAGTTCCGGTCATTAAGTGTGAAATATACTGCCCGACACCGCTATCTACTAATACCTGCTTAAACGCGCCGCCGCCAGCGATAATAAACACAATCATCGCGATAGCGCCTATAGAATCCCCAATGATATCCATGATTTGCTCGATGGTGCGTCCATTACGTCGGCCCAGTGTGAAAATCGCAATAACAATGGCAATAAACAGCGCAACGGCAGGGTTACCGACAAATTCAAAGAAGAGGCGCACGGTGTTAGTTTTCGGTAACGTAATTTCACAAACGGCGGCGATAGCCATCAGGATGACCGGGATCACGGCAGCGAAAATACTGTTCCAGAAGGAGGGCATCTCCTCTTCGCTAAACAGATGAGGATTAAATAAGCCTTCCGGTGGTGCTTTCTCAAAGCGAGTTAGCAGTTTAGAAAACAGCGGTCCTGCGACAATAACTGTCGGAATGGTAATGATAAATCCATACAGTAAAGTCGTTCCGAGATTAGCCTCAAAGATAGTCGCGATGGCAGTAGGCCCTGGATGTGGCGGCAGAAAACAGTGGGTTACAGAGAGCGCTGCTACCATTGGTACGCCAACATACAACAGGGGTAATCCTGATGATGCTACGATGGTAAATACCAACGGCAACAGCAGGACAAAACCCACTTCAAAAAACATGGCGAGGCCCACAACCAGACCGGTGATCACTAGCGCCCATTGCACGCGTTTTTTACCAAAAGTAGCAATCAGCGTAGTGGCGATACGTTGTGCCGCGCCCGTATCAGAAATCAGCTTGCCTAACATGGCCCCGAAACCGAGGATCATTGCCAGCCCGCCGAGCGTGCTGCCGATACCATTTTGTATAGAGTGCAGGACGGCCTGTGCATCCATCCCTTCGGCAAATCCGACGACGGCAGCTACCAGAACGAGGGCAATAAAGCCGTTAACTTTAAAGCCGATCATCAGGATAAGAAGCAGCGCGACGCCTGCCGCAATAATGATTAATGGCATAGTCTTTATCTCTTATTAGTGCCAGAAAAGCAGCGCTTTCGCGCTGCACGTAGGGTGGTGGCTGTTAAACAGCCACTAACATGCCGCCATCAACAAACAATAGGTGGCCGTTTACGAAATCAGAGGCTTTTGAAGAAAGGAACACCGCAGCACCAATCAGTTCCTGCGGATCTCCCCAGCGTGCGGCGGGGGTCCGTTTGCACAACCAGGCGGTGAAGGCTTCGTCCTCAACCAGTGCTTTAGTCATTTCTGTTTTGAAATAGCCCGGCGCAATACCGTTGACCTGAATATTGTGGCGCGCCAGCTCGACGCACATGCCGCGGGTGAGCATTTTTACCGCCCCTTTCGATGCGGCATAAGGGGTGATGGTGTCACGTCCCAGTTCGCTTTGCATCGAGCAAATATTAATAACTTTACCTGCCTTGCGTTCAACCATGTGACGAGTTACCGCTTGCGATACCAGGAACACGGCGGTCTGGTTTACTGCGATCACATCATTCCACTCTTGTTCAGGGAACTCAGTAAAAGGATGACGGCGCTGGATACCGGCGTTATTCACCAGCACATCAATGGGGCCGATGTCCTTTTCGATATGTTCAACGGCGGCATCAATTTCATGTTTATGAGTAACATTAAAAGGTGCGGCAACGGCCTGAATACCCTCCTGGTGGAGTTTTTCTACAGCAAGTTCTGCGCGTTCGGCAGTAATATCATTAATAATTATTTGTGCGCCATATTTACCCAGGCCGGTTGCCAGTAAAAAGCCAATGCCCTGTGCTGAACCGGTAATCAAGATATTTTTTCCTGCCAGTGAAAATAGATCGTTCATTGTATTATTCCTTTATTTATCTCTTAGAAAACAAGCTGGACTTTTGCTGCCTGGGTTTTATCACCGGCGAAACGTAGCGCCTCTTCCAGGTCAGTGAAGGGATATTCAGCACTCAGTAAAGGCAGGGGATTGATAACGCCATTCGCCAGCCATGACACTGCGGTATTAAATTCGCTGGTAAAACGGAAAGAGCCTTTGAGTGAAATCTCCTTACCAATCAATGTCATCATTGGGAATTCTGCCATCGTGCCTCCCATACCTACCTGCACCATTACGCCGCGTGCACGAGTGACCTCCAGACAGGTATTCACTGATGAAGGATGACCGGACACTTCAAAGCTGACATCGAAATGCCCTTTTTCCGCTTTCCAGTGATCCATGTCGTCGTTTTGTGGGTTTACGAGCACATCCGCACCCATCTCTTTGGCCAGCGAAAGGGAACGGGGACTCACATCGGCACAGACAATTTCCGCGGCCCCCAGTGTTTTCACAGCACTGACAATCAGGCAGCCAATGGGCCCAACACCGGAAACATATACTCGCTTGCCCTGTAACTCGCCGGCCTGATGTGCGGCATGAATCGCGACGGCTAAAGGTTCGGCAAAAGCCATAACCTTTTCGTCAGCTTTGGCCGGATAAGGGACACATTGCGACGTTTCGACCATTTTATAACGGGTAAAACCACCATCAACATGAGGGAAATACATGGCACTGCCAAAAAAACGCATATCTGTACATTGATTCTCGTTATGTTCAATGCAGTATTTGCAGTGACCGCACGGTTTAGACGGATTAATGGCTACCGTTTGCCCTTCATGTAATTCTGATGAGTCGCTATGAATAACTTTACCGATAACTTCATGACCTAACACCATCGGTGCCTTTATCATGAAATTACCTACTTTTCCTTCCTGATAATAATGTAAATCGGAACCGCAAATTCCACCTCGGGTTATTTGTACTAATGTTCCATTATTATTCCAATGTATCGTCTGCTCGGTAACGGCAACAGTTTTCTTGCCCGCAACAACGCAGGACTGTGTTTTCACTTGCATAAATTCCTCACTGGTCAGGTAGACACCTCGGAAGCATTTAAGCGGTTTTAATTGTCATTATTTGTGATGAAGATCACGTCAGAAAATTGTTACATTACTATGTTACGCATAACGTGATGTGCCTTGTAATTCTTATCAGCAGAAATAAAAAAACGTGAAATTATTATGCCACCAGGCGTAGTATCGCAGCAGGTAAGATGATTCAGGAGATTTTAAATGGCGGGTGAAAGCTTTATTTTGATGGGCGTTTCAGGGAGTGGTAAAACATTAATTGGTAGCAAGGTTGCCGCGTTATTATCTGCTAAATTTATTGATGGTGACGATCTTCATCCAGCCAAAAATATAGATAAAATGTCGCAGGGTATTCCATTATCTGATGAAGATCGACTTCCCTGGCTGGAACGCTTAAATGATGCTTCATACAGTCTTTATAAAAAGAATGAAACAGGATTTATTGTCTGTTCATCATTAAAAAAACAGTATCGTGATATTTTACGCAAGGGTAGCCCCCATGTTCATTTCCTCTGGTTAGATGGCGACTATGAAACTATTCTCACGCGAATGCAGCGGCGGGCTGGGCATTTTATGCCGGTAGCGTTACTAAAAAGTCAGTTTGAGGCGCTGGAGCGTCCACAAGCAGATGAACAGGATATTGTGCGCATTGATATCAACCATGATATTGCCAATGTCACCGAACAATGTCGGCAGGCCGTGCTGGCGATACGACAAGACAGAATATGTGCGAAAGGGGGCAGCTCCTCAGATCAGCGCTGCGAATGATTTTCAAAAATCGGCTTTCAGAACCACGCGGTAGCGCGCTTTACCATCGCGTACATGCTGGATGGCGTCGTTTATTTTCGACATCGGGAACAGTTCGGTGGTCGGCGCAACCTTGCTGCGGGCGGCAAAGCGCATCAGCTTACGCAACTCATAAGGTGTACCGGTAGCAGAGCCAGAGACACTGCGATCGCCCGCAATCAGCGTAAAGGCCGGAACCGGCAACGGCGTGAGAACCGCACCGACGGTGTGGAAATTACCGCCATACGTCAGCGCCTCAAAATAAGGCTGCCAGTCGAGGCTGACGTTGACGGTGTTGATAATGAGATCAAACTGCCCCGCCAGTGCTTTCAGTGCCTGTGGATCGCGGCTATTCACCACTTTATCGGCACCCATCGCCAGCACTTCCTGCTCTTTCGCCGGATTAGAACTAAAGGCTGTAACCTCGCATCCCATTGCGTGCAGAAGTTTTATAGCTATATGCCCCAGCCCGCCAATACCAATTACCCCAACGCGGCTGGTGGCAGTGATATGGTGCATCAACAGCGGTTTAAAGACCGTGATACCGCCGCACAACAGCGGTCCGGCAGATTCAATGTCGATATTTTCTGGCAGTGGAATCACCCATTGCCAGTCCGCACGCAACTTCTCGGCAAAGCCACCGCGATTCATAATCGTCGGCACCGCACCTTGCTCGCAGTTGATCTGATTACCGCTAATACAGGCATCGCAATGCCCGCAGCTGCGTGCCGTCCAGCCAATCCCGACACGCTGACCGACCTGCAAACCTTTATCCTGCGCGGCGCTCCCGAGTGCCACCACGCGCCCAATCACCTCATGCCCGGCAACCAGCGGATACTGTGAAAATCCCCATTCGTTATCGATCATCGACAGATCGGAATGGCAGATCCCGCAGTAATCCACCTGCACTTCAATATCTTGTGGCTTCAGCTCACCGGGATCGTACTCATAAACTTCCAGTTCGCCGCCCGCTTCTTTTGCGGCATAGCTTTTTATCATCGACATTTTTTGGTCCTTCTCTGGTGTGGTCTGGGAAGTGTAGAGCATGGCAGGGCGGGGTGCCTGGAGTGTGACAAAGGTTACACATCGCTGTATGCAATGCTGAAAATTTCAGCACTTAGCGAGGTGCGAGCAAGCTGGCGCTTGCATGGTGGTGCGTGACAGGTATAATTCACAACGTTTTCCGCATACCTCTTCAGTGCCGAAGTGGCGAAATCGGTAGACGCAGTTGATTCAAAATCAACCGTAGAAATACGTGCCGGTTCGAGTCCGGCCTTCGGCACCACACCGTATGCAAATCGAGTCGCTCAAGAGCGGCTTTTTTTGTGTCTGAAATCACCCATATCCGTGCAGTATATAGGCCTGCCAGAAAAGCAGTTCAGTATTCTTCATTTTGTAGTCGATGGTCCCAAGTTTGCTCTGGCTGGAAGCTGCATCGTCCACATTACGTGGGCAGGGTGGTTTCGCTATGCTACTTGAACGTTTTGACCATGTGGCTCAGGTAGCTAATATCAAAAGACGTCATTTTGTCTCCACGCCCACCTTGGTGAACATTCAATAAATAGTTTCGGTCGAGAGCAGTTATGTAGGGCTAGCAGACGAGATGCGCAGACATCTTGTTGAAGACAATTTTACTGACCACCTGAGAACGCTATTCTACCGAATAATATTTATTATCTTGGTGAATAATGATGATTACCTGTGTAACTATGGTTTTATGCTGATGGGACCGGCAGTACAATTTCTGTAGTGTACTCGCAATTTCAGGTCTCTGGCGTTTATTCTGGTGCAAAGGAGGTATGTGATGAAAACTTTGCTACCATGCCATTAAATGCGACCAATATCGGATTATCCATCAGTTGTTTGTTGTAGATTTCATTGGTCATAAAAATGCAAGGTGTAAAAGATGAAATTTATAATTATTAGTTAAGTGGCTAGTTTTATAGTAATTTAGACAATAGGATGTATGGAAAAATGGAAAAAGTTTATGATACCACTAGAATTAGTAATCTTGCTAACGACCCGAAACAGTTTTGTTCTTTTTTTTGTGAGTACATAAAAAGAGATGATATTAGTATAGATATTGCCTTGGATGTGCTGAGAATATCTTCCATCTATTATAATAGATTTTCAGTTCAGACTGAAGTTGAGTATAACAATACATTCAAAAAATGTATTAATGAGCTAGTAAACTCATTTCCTGATAACATTGAACTAATCTCTGAGTTCGAGAGTCAATGTAAAATTATGCATGATATAAATAATTCTTTCTTTGCGGCTACAAAATGTGCTGGTATTTGGCGTGAAAATACAAAAAAATCACATGCATTAATACTTAATCTCATCATGTTTTGTGAGATGTTTTTATCATCATTATCATCCTTGGTTGTGGTCAATGATCCTAAAAAAATGAAGAGGATTTTTCCATTATTTATCGTTTCTGAAAATATTAATATTCATGCTGAACCTGATATCGAATATTTTCGAGTTATCGATAGGGCATTTGATGAGGTAGCCAATTACACCGGAAGAATATTTTCTTATTTACGGACTCATGGGCCATTGAAACTAACTTCTTGTGTGAATAAACAAACCTTGCTTTCAATGGGAGGGTACCTTAATGAGTGGAATGTTTTTGACTCATTAAGCAGAGTAAGAGACTTTTTCAGACTAAGTAGTGCAGTATTTACAAAATTGGATAATAATATTTACTCTCTTGAGGTTGATAGTTTTTGTTTATACCGAGATTATGAGATTGCAAGAAATAGACTAATGATGAGAGCGTCACATCTATATAGCGAAGTTCATGAATTTAGTAACAAACATTTTCATCTAAATAGTTGGGTAAAGGATCATATGCCATCTTACTTAAATTCTGATGGCGTTTTTAGCTCATTTCATCTAAGCGAGTTGGAAAATATGTCTCCTGATGACCTTCATGAAGAATATGGGAATATATCATTATTTAATTGGGTGCACGCTTATCAATGTTTAGTCGAGTTATCTAAAGAAGAAATGAGCAAAAGATTTTCATCGACAAAACCTATACCCCTACAGTTGGATCGCTGGCTGATCATAAAAAGCCGTGAGAGTTGGTTATCATTCTTTCAACGTAAGGGGATTGCAGCAGATGCAGCAAAAAAACTGATAGATTATTTTACCTTCAATTCAAAATCACATGATCTTAATGATTGCCCATTTATTCCCTGTATGGACGGTTTATGCTTAATGCCTGCATTAATAGCAAATAGCTCAGTGACTCGCTCTCTAATGTCATTATTTGGTTCCAAAAAAATTTCTCAAGCAAGTAAAGGGCGATTTCATGAGCAACAATTTATAAAACAAGTTCGTGATGCGGGGATTAAAGCTTCTCCAATTGATGCTCATGCTAATTATCAGTGCGATTGCGTGATTCTCCTGGATGATTGTTTGATTTTTACAGAACTAAAATCAAATGGTCAACCAATATATTATGGTAAGTACTATCAGCAAGTGTGTAACATCGTTGGAGATAGCTCATTAATACATGATCATAATAATAAATTTATGCGTTCTTATTTTCAACAAATAAATCGAATTTCTGAACATTATCTTAATCATCTTGATGTGATCATTAAAGAATTCGAACTACCATCAACATGGCAACCCAAAGGTGTGTATAAGCTTATTGTTACTACAACTATGCTCGGTGGGAAATATCATGTGGATGATACATATGTAGCGGACAAATATGCATTATCTAGTTTTTTTCAACGAATACCTGGAGTGATATATCAAATAAATGAAAATGGAAAAATGGCGAAAAATATCATTGATGGGTTTGAGTGTTGCGAAGGGGAAATCACTATCGATAAGTTTATAGATTATCTTTCCTCTTTGCCCAGTATTAATGCTGTACGTAAAAATATAAAAAAATTAACTTATAGTGTTCGATTTAATGAAAAATTAGTCCATCACCCTTATTATGATTCTTGGGCTTTTGGCCCATATATTCGTAAGGAAAATGATTAGAGCAATTTATTATATAGTCCATGTTATTCACTGATTATATTATTGATAATATAATCAGTGAATAACTCTAATTTTTTTAATGTTGGGGTTTAGCCTGAAGTTGAAATTGGTACTACGGAACGGTATGATCATATCGCATCAAAATATCAAGGTAGTGATGATTTTCTACGCACCGATCCAGAAACGTGGATTTTATCATCACCATAAGCAATGGCAGCGACAACACCATCAATTTCTATATCAAAGGTGGTGAAATAAATTAGAAAATTGTTTATTTAATCCATTAGCGATAAGTTTTATTGTTATTTAGCCGAGATATATTCCATTGAAAAAAGTAAATTGGTACTGATATTATATCAAATGGGAATAATCCTTTTGTAAATAAGCTGAGGAATGTGTTAATTCACATCCAGCGCCTTATAAACCGCATCAACCGGTTCTGAGTAAAAACTTACCTGAAACTTGGTAAACAACTCTGCCGGAACTGTTGGAATATCCATAGCCGAGGATATCGGCAACAGAACTCGTTTTGCGCCGCTATCGAAGGCGAGTTGTAAACTAGCGGCAAGATCCTGCACTGATTATGTCAGCAATATTGAACATACTGCGATAGTTATCAACCTCACCCCCTAAAAACCTCTTTCCGATGCCACTCCACAAACCCCTCATAAGGGTAATTTTTACGCACCTGTGGCAACGCAATAGTTTTCCCGTCAAAATCCCAGAATAATCTCTCAACGATCCCTCCGCCGTTTACCGCATCTGATACCAGTATCCGCATATGTTCATCCAGGCCAATCGATCCTTTATCAAAGGCTTTATGGTGAATTGCGCAAAGCGCCAGGCCATTAGGAATTTCACAAGGACCGCCGTGCTGTTTCCATTTTATATGCGCCGCTTCCAGCGCGACGGTGGTGTCGTCGTGGCGCATATTAAAGCCACATATCGCGCACTGGTATTTATAAGCGCGTAATACATTTTTGCGAAATAACGGGTCGCGCTGTTTACAAATTTGCTGGAGATCAAAACCCAGCTCGTCAGCAATTTCTTCCTGAATACTCTCGGTGAAGTGCGCTTCGAGTATCTGTTGCGCCAGAGTATTGATGAGTTTTTTATTGCCAGTTACCAGGGCGTAGTGCTGTTCATCGAAACCGCCTGCAACGTGGTATTCGTTCAGTTCCTTCACTGGCGGTTGTCGGCTGCTCCCTGCTGTTGAGCAAAGCTCGGCATTGTGTAATTGCCAGAATCCGTCGCCTTGTAATCGCCAGAACGGCATATCAGGTCGGTACTGTGAACGCTGTGGCCCAAAACGTTCCAGTAAACTGTGCAGAGGTTCGTAGATTTCCGATCCATAATCGAAAAGGCGCGGATGTCCATTCAGGTATCCCGCTAATACGTATAGCAATAACAATGGCTTATGCGGCGCGCGCTGTTCACCCTTGTGCCAGATTTTTATATTGGCAATTGCCTGCTGTAGCGATTTACTGGAAGCCATTGATATCCCTGGCAGTGAAATAATTGCGATCATGCTCGCAAATTTTCTGCTGTTCAAGCCTGCAAGTGAAGATATATTACCTTGATCTCATTTGTTTTTTTGCTGCCTGTTCTGAGAACGTATAAGGGTATTCCCCATGAATAAACTTCCCGACCATCTTCCGCGGCGGTATATCATCGAAGCTATCCATTTATGGGATGCGGGAGAAACTCATCAGTTCCAGCCTGCACGGTTGTATGAGATTGAATATCATGGCCGACGTTACCCCTCGAAGGCGATTGCTGGCATCGCAGCGACATTGATGACGGGGACGCAATTTACCCCTGCGGATTTCACCGGCGGAATAAAATCTAAATGTGTCAAGCTACTCATAGAGCAGGGATTTCATATTCATCAGGATAAAGCCGCTGCAGCTACCATAGCCGACGTTCTGTTCCCGGATGAGTTGCCGTCGCAGGAGACATACGTTGAAGGTGCGGCGATAAAGGTGACAGTAAACCGCTATGAACGCGATAAAAAGGCCCGAGATAAAGCGGTCGAACATCATGGATGCCAGTGCAACGTATGCGGCGTTGATCTGGTGAAGATCTATGGTGATATCGCAGAAGGCTTTATCCATATGCATCACCTGGTGCCGCTTTCAGCCATTAAAGAGGATTACCAGCTGGATCCAGTTAATGATTTGCTTCCTGTGTGCCCTAATTGCCATGCGATGCTGCACCGACGCAAACCACCGTTTTCGCCGGAGCAGTTAAAAGCGTTGATGGATGCAAATAAATCAAATTAATGAACGCTCACCTTTCGCGCCAAAACTGCAAAATTGCTTCTACAAACCTGTCAGAAATAATCCCCCGACGGGCTGCCGCGCTGAAATGACTGCTTCGCAGTGCCGTCGTCCAGTTCTCCGGTGACCGGTACGCTGAACCGTAATATCCCGTGCTTAAATCGTCCGGGTCTTCAACAGGCGCGTTCGTCAGTCCTCTTTCACCTTGTTGCTGGAAGTCGACGAAAATAATATTGGCTAAAACATTATTTTGATAATTGCCATAAATAGCTTCATACGCATGAGGGAAATTTTCTTTCCAGTACCAGGTGGTATCGCCGCAAAACCACGGTGCGTCAGTAATATTATTAAGCTGAGAATGGTATTGTTTTAGATCCCTACGAAAGGCTTCAACCATATGATTAAAGTGTTGAGGGTGTGACGAGTAGTCACAGGTCATTAAGTCAAATTCGCCTTGCATCCAGCATACGCCGAGGAATTTGTTCTGCGGATTTTTTGCCAGTGCGGCTCGCGTTCTGCTGACTAAATCCTGGTATAGCGGAGTATCCGTTCCCCAACGACAAGCATCATGGCTGGCTCCGTGCCGTTCTGAATATGTTCCTTCGCTGCCCGCGGTAAAAGCCGATCCGCCACGGCAACACGGAACGATGAGAACCCCTGCATTATCAGGAATAAAGGGCAGTAATTTCCGTGCTATATGCAGTGCCTGGCCAACGGTGCCGTACTGTGTTTGATGATTCGTTGCCAGAGGATGGTGATAACTCTGCATATCCTGAACATCGTGTGGGCAGTGAGTCAGTGGAATAATGTCGTTAAAGTGACATGACGGGCCTCCGGGATGCGTATGCGCAAATCTCGCTAATTGTTTAATTCTGGGATGAAGCGCATCTTCCCCGTCCGGTAATGGCAGTCCTTCGCCATACGCCATGGCATTAGACTGACCAGCAACGGTAAGAACATAGTAATAATCGGGCGATATTATTGCGTTCATATAATTTTCGCGTAATTGAAATGACAAATTGATAGCAGGGCCCCTTTACCGGGGCCCTGAAGCGTTAGTTTTGTACTGTGACTTTATTATCCTTCACAGAAATTAAAACTGAATCCGTCACTGCTTTGCCACCTGCAGTTTCACCGCCAATAATTAATAGACTATTATTCCAGGGCAATGATACTCCGTAGGCCCGACCTTGCGATAATTCACCCGATTTATCCCATTTCCCGTTATGCCAAAGATGAATATCAGCGCTATATGATTTTTTCAGACCTTCATGCGCATAGTTCTTACCGTTCTGGTAATTTTCTCGTGAACCTTTGAATCCGGCCCCTCCGGCAAATATAAGAGAATCATTGCTTATCCCCGCAAAACCGCCAGCGACGCCATCTGGTGATGAGACGGGATCAAGCTTATTCCATTTTAAATTATTACCGGTGAAATCAAGTTCAAATACGGCATCCGTTCGCAATCCTGGTTTGGCTTCGCCATTAATAAGCCAGGTTTTATCACCTTTATTCACAACCGCCGCACCAGCCGTCCCGTACCAGGGAGATTCGCCAGCGTAACTCCATTGCTGTGTTGAGGGATCAAAAGACAACAGAAACTTATTGAAGAAATAATCTTCTGCTTTTTTGTCAAAATAGTGGGCGTTGATTTTATCTATAGCGGTTGAATCTTTTCCAGCCTCGTTGAGATCTTCAAAATAGCCATTGAAGATATTCTGGTTAACACCGCCAGTAACATAAGCCTTGCCGTTGTGTACAAAAGTCACATGACCCGCCATGCCCATCGGTGCGTGCGACATCAATTTAACCCAGCTATTGGTTTTGGGGTTGTATTTGTGTACGTCATTAAATACCTGAGTCAAGCCCTCGCTGTTTTTGCCAATGCCGCCAAACACATACAGATTGCCATCAATAAATGCTGAGGTTGCTTGATCTCTCGGTCCGCCAGGGAATGCAGCTAACGCTGTCCATTTTTTATCTTTGGCCTGTGTATCCAGCTTGTACCATGCTGTACCTGCGCTACCTAAACCAATGTAGACAGTGTCGTTATCAATTGCTCCGGTACCACTTTTAAATGGCACAGGAGTTTCCGGTAATACAGACGCGTTTGCGGCAAATGAAGCCATTATGATAGTAAGCGCCGTTATTGTTTTATTCATTGTGACTGTCTCCTGTCTACTACAGTTTAAATGACACACCAATGCGATAACTGTTTTCCGATAAATTATCTCTGCCGTTGTAAACACCCTGGCGGTCAAGGTAGTCATATTCTATGTATGGCGTAATATCGGGCGTCATATGGTATTGTAGAACAAAGGCATTTTCCGTCGCCCATTTCTTGTGGTTTGCATAGCGATAATCGTTCTGTTTGCTGTATAGCGTCGTTTGCCATGCGAAGGTGAAATCACTATTAATATGGTAAGTGACATATCCATCCCAACGATGAACGTTATCACGAGACATATCACCGGATAAGTCTTGTTGTCGGTAAGCTTTCCAGTCGTAACGATAGCGAATGCCAAAATTAAGATCTTTTGTCGCGTCCCAGGACAGTTTTACGTAGGGTCCGTAGCGTGTGCCGTTGCTGCTAAAATGCGTTAACATTCCCGGGCGCACCGTCCATTGATCATCAAGTTTAATCGCGTAATTAACTTCAACCTGAACATCATTGAGTGCGGCATTTTCCTTTTTATTATCATGAATGGTATTCCAGGTATTACTTTCCATGCTTGCCCACCATCCATTTTGCCATCCCTCACTGACTTTGAGTCGAGTCTCATAGGCATGGCTTCCGCTACGATATCCACCACGTACGTCCAGTGTCGCAGCCTGAGAAATTAATGGTGACGAAAAGCACAGTAATAATACGCCAGAAAGTATTTTAGCCTTTTTCATAAATTTCACTCATTTGTAGGATACAGAAAGCAATACAAAGCCCGCATAAACAATTAGCATTTATGTTGTGTAATATTTTTTTGCCAGGCTTATAGTGTCTTTGGCAACCGGTAGCTGTATTTTATATTTTTTGTATAATATCTCCTGTGAAAAATCTCTTTCCACATTATTTAAATAAACAGAGAGCCAGATTAAATACCTGAGTATAAAATCTCTGCTGATGTTTAATTGATTTGAATTTTCGTAAGCTATATCGCTTACTCAATCCATTTTACCCAGAGTCATAAAATAGAGTGTCTGTTGATCTCATTTTCATATTCCTTTCAGACTGAAGTGCGTTTTCATCACCCGATGAGAAAGAACTGAAGTGATGTTTGCCATAGATTACGAGATGCCCAGTCTCATTGACTATCGTGGTGCACCTTTATACCTGTTATACCAGATCAAAAATCACGCAATCCATACAACAAAACCAGATTTGCAATTCGTGTCACAAAATATGTCGATCTTTTTCTAAGAGGAAGATGCCATGTGAAGCCAGACGAACACTTGAGGTGGTCTTCAAAAACTAAAGGCTTTCTTTTATCTGTTTGTTTTATAAAAAATTTATTTAGGGTCTAAACAAGGGAAGCTTTGCAAGCTAACTCAGTGAGCGTGGTGAAAATAAGTGTTTACCCGCCATCAGGCTGAGCATAATTCTCATCATGAAATATGTTTCTTGGTTTGTGGCTTGTAACTGGTCACTCCTGATGTCGATCTGGAGAGGCTTGTTGATGCTGGTGTTTTCAGGATGATGTTTCAATTAGTTTGTTTGCCGTATCGCCCGGCGAGTAGCTGTGATTGAGGAGGGTTTAAGTCGTAGTGACCAAAGCCATATTTACCAACGGATGTAGATGAAAAAGCGTCGCCTGCGTTCCCCCATATCTCCAGGATAAAAAGGAATGTAACAATCTCATGACCTAAACTGACGAACCAGCCAGGAATAATCGCTAGGGACCTAAGAATTAGCTTGATAATAGCCACTAAGAAATTACTGCGTTCCATGAAATAGCCATTTTGTGGCAAATGCAGTTGACTAATAATGTCATATGTGAGACGGCTAGTTGAACGAATATTAAATTTTGCTGAATTTTTTATGTTGATTTTACTTGTTACAGAACATATCACATGATATATAGATAAGATTAGTTGCATTAATGATGAGGGTTATTATTAGATTCGTATCAGATTGATAAATATATAAAGGTACATAGCATGCAAGAGCATGGCGTTTGTATGGCAAAGTTATTATAAGTAACTATCGCTACTCCATTTAAGTTCGCTCAGAAGAACTGGTCCACTTACGTTAGTTATTAAGCAAACGTTCGCTTTTATAAACATAATCAGGATTAAAATGTTGGATTATTGCTAACCCAGCACAGCTGGTGCGCGTCTGTAATTATAAGGGAAAACGATGAAGAATAAGGCTGATAACAAAAAAAGGAACTTCCTTACCCATAGTGAAATCGAGTCACTCCTTAAAGCAGCAAATACCGGGCCTCATGCAGCACGTAATTATTGTCTGACTTTGCTTTGTTTTATTCATGGTTTCCGGGCGAGTGAAATTTGTCGATTGAGGATTTCGGATATTGATCTTAAGGCAAAGTGTATATATATCCATCGATTAAAAAAAGGCTTTTCAACAACGCACCCGCTATTGAACAAAGAAGTTCAGGCTTTAAAAAATTGGTTGAGTATCCGTACTTCTTATCCGCATGCTGAGAGCGAGTGGGTATTTTTATCACGTAAGGGGAATCCGCTTTCTCGGCAACAGTTTTACCATATTATCTCGACTTCTGGTGGTAATGCCGGGTTGTCACTGGAGATTCATCCGCACATGTTACGCCATTCGTGTGGTTTTGCTTTGGCGAATATGGGAATAGATACGCGACTTATCCAGGATTATCTTGGGCATCGCAATATTCGTCATACTGTCTGGTATACCGCCAGCAATGCAGGGCGTTTTTACGGCATCTGGGATAGAGCCAGAGGACGACAGCGTCACGCTGTTTTATAGAGATAGTTGAGATACCAGGGATGGTGTTAAAAACTACATTATTCTTACGATATATCAAAAATGATTAACCATTTATTAATTGATGTTATTGTAAGTGTGATTCTTAATTATCATAATAAACATTAAGTTAACCATATCCATACAAAATACAATGGCTTATATTCTTCAAAATAAATAAACAAAATCATTCATAAATTTACATATCACTTAAATTCGCCTGTTTTCATACTTTTTTCTTTATTTTTTAAGCAACTGGAAGTTAATCCACTGCAATCTATTGTTATATTGAATCAAATCAATGAAAATAGATGTTGTCACATCAGTGATATTTTATTTTTGTATGATATTTAATGTAATTGACTGATAACCACATCACTTCATGTGTGGTTATCTTTTTATCTATTGGGCTAATTTTGACCGATTGAGGTTTCCTATAGGTATTCATTCAAATATATCTCAGTTAGGAGTACTACTATTGTGAGTAAACGTCGTTATCTTACCGGTAAAGAAGTTCAGGCCATGATGCAGGCGGTTTGTTACGGGGCAACGGGAGCCAGAGATTATTGTCTTATTCTGTTGGCATATCGGCATGGGATGCGTATTAGTGAACTGCTTGATCTGCATTATCAGGATCTTGACCTTAATGAAGGTCGAATAAATATTCGCCGACTGAAGAACGGATTTTCTACCGTTCACCCGTTACGTTTTGATGAGCGTGAAGCCGTGGAACGCTGGACCCAGGAACGTGCTAACTGGAAAGGCGCTGACCGGACCGACGCTATATTTATTTCTCGCCGCGGGAGTCGGCTTTCTCGCCAGCAGGCCTATCGCATTATTCGCGATGCAGGTATTGAAGCTGGAACCGTAACGCAGACTCATCCTCATATGTTAAGGCATGCTTGCGGTTATGAACTGGCGGAGCGTGGTGCAGATACCCGTTTAATTCAGGATTATCTCGGGCATCGAAATATTCGCCATACTGTACGTTATACCGCCAGTAATGCTGCTCGTTTTGCCGGATTATGGGAAAGAAATAATCTCATAAACGAAAAATTAAAAAGAGAAGAGGTTTAATTTAACTTATTGATAGTAAAGGTAAAAAACAAATAAATACAAGACAATTGGGGCCAAACTGTCCATATCATAAATAAGTTACGTATTTTTCTCAAGCATAAAAATATTATAAAACGACAAAAAGCATCTAACTGTTTGATATGTAAATTATTTCTCTTGTAAATTAATTTCACATCACCTCCGCTAAATGTAAAGCTAACGTTTCTGTGTCTCGAAGCAACTTCCTCATTCTTCTCTCCAAAAACCACCTCATGCAATATAAAAATCTATAAATAAAGATAACGGTAGAATATCAAGCCAACAAATAAACTGAAAAAGTTTGTGCGCGATGCTTTCCTCTATGAGTCAAAATGGCCCCAAATGTTTCATCTTTTGGGGGAAAACTGTGCAGTGTTGGCAGTCAAACTCGTTGACAAAACAAAGTGTACAGAACGACTGCCCATGTCGATTTAGAAATAGTTTTTTTAAAGGAAAGCAGCATGAAAATTAAAACTCTGGCAATCGTTGTTCTGTCGGCTCTGTCCCTCAGTTCTACAGCGGCTCTGGCTGATACTACGACGGTAAATGGTGGGACCGTTCACTTTAAAGGGGAAGTTGTTAACGCCGCTTGCGCAGTTGATGCAGGCTCTGCTGATCAAACCGTTCAGTTGGGCCAGGTTCGTACCGCTAGCCTGAAGCAGGCTGGAGCAACCAGCTCTGCCGTTGGTTTTAACATTCAGCTGAATGATTGCGATACCACTGTTGCCACAAAAGCCGCTGTTGCCTTCTTAGGTACGGCAATTGATGCTACGCATACTGATGTACTGGCTCTGCAGAGTTCAGCTGCGGGTAGCGCAACAAACGTTGGTGTGCAGATCCTGGACAGAACGGGTGCTGCGCTGGCGCTGGACGGTGCGACATTTAGTTCAGAAACAACCCTGAATAACGGAACCAACACCATTCCGTTCCAGGCGCGTTATTTTGCAACCGGTGCCGCAACCCCAGGTGCTGCTAATGCGGATGCGACCTTCAAGGTTCAGTATCAATAACCTACCCAGGTTCAGGGACGTCATTACGGGCAGGGATGCCCACCCTTGTGCGATAAAAATAACGATGAAAAGGAAGAGATTATTTCTGTTAGCGTCGTTGCTGCCAATGTTTGCTCTGGCCGGAAATAAATGGAATACCACGCTGCCCGGCGGAAATATGCAATTTCAGGGCGTCATTATTGCGGAAACTTGCCGGATTGAAGCTGGCGATAAACAAATGACGGTCAATATGGGGCAAATCAGCAGTAACCGGTTTCATGCGGTAGGGGAAGATAGCGCACCGGTGCCTTTTGTTATTCATTTACGGGAATGTAGCACGGTGGTGAGTGAACGTGTGGGTGTGGCGTTTCACGGTGTCGCGGATGGTAAAAATCCGGATGTGCTTTCCGTGGGAGAGGGGCCAGGGATAGCCACAAACATTGGCGTAGCGTTATTTGATGATGAAGGAAACCTCGTACCGATTAATCGTCCTCCAGCAAACTGGAAACGGCTTTACTCAGGCTCTACTTCGCTACATTTCATCGCCAAATATCGTGCTACCGGGCGTCGGGTTACTGGCGGCATCGCCAATGCCCAGGCCTGGTTCTCTTTAACCTATCAGTAATTGTTCAGCAGATAATGTGATAACAGGAACAGGACAGTGAGTAATAAAAACGTCAATGTAAGGAAATCGCAGGAAATAACATTCTGCTTGCTGGCAGGTATCCTGATGTTCATGGCAATGATGGTTGCCGGACGCGCTGAAGCGGGAGTGGCCTTAGGTGCGACTCGCGTAATTTATCCGGCAGGGCAAAAACAAGTGCAACTTGCCGTGACAAATAATGATGAAAATAGCACCTATTTAATTCAATCATGGGTGGAAAATGCCGATGGTGTAAAGGATGGTCGTTTTATCGTGACGCCTCCTCTGTTTGCGATGAAGGGAAAAAAAGAGAATACCTTGCGTATTCTTGATGCAACAAATAACCAATTGCCACAGGATCGGGAAAGTTTATTCTGGATGAACGTTAAAGCGATTCCGTCAATGGATAAATCAAAATTGACTGAGAATACGCTACAGCTCGCAATTATCAGCCGCATTAAACTGTACTATCGCCCGGCTAAATTAGCGTTGCCACCCGATCAGGCCGCAGAAAAATTAAGATTTCGTCGTAGCGCGAATTCTCTGACGCTGATTAACCCGACACCCTATTACCTGACGGTAACAGAGTTGAATGCCGGAACCCGGGTTCTTGAAAATGCATTGGTGCCTCCAATGGGCGAAAGCACGGTTAAATTGCCTTCTGATGCAGGAAGCAATATTACTTACCGAACAATAAATGATTATGGCGCACTTACCCCCAAAATGACGGGCGTAATGGAATAACGCAGGGGGAATTTTTCGCCTGAATAAAAAGAATTGACTGCCGGGTGATTTTAAACCGGAGGAATAATGTCATATCTGAATTTAAGACTTTACCAGCGAAACACACAATGCTTGCATATTCGTAAGCATCGTTTGGCTGGTTTTTTTGTCCGACTCTTTGTTGCCTGTGCTTTTACCGCACAGGCACCTTTGTCATCTGCCGAACTCTATTTTAACCCGCGTTTTTTAGCGGATGATCCCCAGGCTGTGGCTGATTTATCGCGTTTTGAAAATGGGCAAGAATTGCCGCCAGGGACGTATCGTGTTGATATCTATTTGAATAATGGTTATATGGCAACGCGTGATGTCACATTTAATACGGGCGACAGCGAACAAGGGATTGTTCCCTGCCTGACACGCGCGCAACTTGCCAGTATGGGGCTGAATACGGCTTCTGTCTCCGGTATGAATCTTCTGGCGGATGATGCCTGCGTGCCATTAACCTCAATGATCCATGACGCTACTGCGCATTTAGATGTTGGTCAGCAGCGACTCAACCTGACGATCCCTCAGGCATTTATGAGTAATCGCGCGCGTGGATATATTCCTCCTGAGTTGTGGGATCCCGGTATTAATGCCGGCTTGCTCAATTATAATTTCAGCGGAAATAGTGTACAGAATCGGATTGGGGGTAACAGCCATTATGCATATTTAAACCTACAGAGTGGGTTAAATATTGGTGCGTGGCGTTTACGCGACAATACCACCTGGAGTTATAACAGTAGCGACAGTTCATCAGGTAGCAAAAATAAATGGCAGCATATCAATACCTGGCTTGAGCGAGACATAATTCCGTTACGTTCCCGGCTGACGCTGGGTGATGGTTATACCCAGGGCGATATTTTCGATGGTATTAACTTTCGCGGCGCACAATTGGCCTCTGATGACAATATGTTACCCGATAGCCAAAGAGGATTTGCCCCGGTGATCCACGGTATTGCTCGTGGTACTGCACAGGTCACTATTAAACAAAATGGGTATGACATTTATAATAGTACGGTGCCGCCGGGGCCTTTTACCATCAACGATATCTATGCCGCAGGTAATAGTGGTGACTTGCAGGCAACGATTAAAGAGGCTGACGGCAGCACGCAGATCTTTACCGTACCCTATTCGTCAGTCCCGCTTTTGCAACGTGAAGGGCATACTCGTTATTCCATTACGGCAGGAGAATACCGTAGTGGAAATGCGCAGCAGGAAAAACCCCGCTTTTTCCAGAGTACATTACTCCACGGCCTTCCGGCTGGCTGGACAATATATGGTGGAACGCAACTGGCGGATCGTTATCGTGCTTTTAATTTCGGTATCGGGAAAAACATGGGGGCACTGGGCGCTCTGTCTGTGGATATGACGCAGGCTAATTCCACACTTCCCGATGACAGTCAGCATGACGGACAATCGGTGCGTTTTCTTTATAACAAATCGCTCAATGAGTCAGGCACGAATATTCAGTTAGTGGGTTACCGTTATTCGACCAGTGGGTATTTTAATTTCGCTGATACAACATACAGTCGAATGAATGGCTACAACATCGAAACACAGGATGGAGTTATTCAGGTTAAGCCGAAATTCACCGACTATTACAATCTCGCTTATAACAAACGCGGGAAATTACAGCTCACCGTTACTCAGCAACTCGGGCGCACATCAACACTGTATTTGAGTGGTAGCCATCAAACTTATTGGGGAACGAGTAATGTCGATGAGCAATTCCAGGCAGGATTAAATACTGCGTTCGAAGATATTAACTGGACGCTCAGCTATAGCCTGACGAAAAACGCCTGGCAAAAAGGACGGGATCAGATGTTAGCGCTTAACGTCAATATTCCTTTCAGCCACTGGCTGCGTTCTGACAGTAAATCTCAGTGGCGACATGCCAGTGCCAGTTACAGCATGTCACACGATCTCAACGGTCGGATGACCAATCTGGCTGGTGTATACGGTACGTTGCTGGAAGACAACAACCTCAGCTATAGCGTGCAAACCGGTTACGCCGGGGGAGGTGATGGTAATCGCGGAAGTACAGGCTACGCCACGCTGAATTATCGCGGTGGTTACGGCAATGCCAACATCGGTTACAGCCATAGCGATGATATTAAGCAGCTCTATTACGGAGTCAGCGGTGGGGTACTGGCTCATGCCAATGGCGTAACGCTGGGGCAGCCGTTAAACGATACGGTGGTGCTTGTTAAAGCGCCTGGCGCAAAAGATGCAAAAGTCGAAAACCAGACGGGGGTGCGTACCGACTGGCGCGGTTATGCCGTGCTGCCTTATGCCACTGAATATCGGGAAAACAGAGTAGCGCTGGATACCAATACCCTGGCTGATAACGTCGATTTAGATAACGCGGTCGCTAACGTTGTTCCCACTCGTGGGGCGATAGTGCGAGCAGAGTTTAAAGCGCGCGTTGGGATAAAACTGCTCATGACGCTAACCCACAATAATAAGCCGCTGCCGTTTGGGGCGATGGTGACATCAGAGAGTAGCCAGAGTAGCGGCATTGTTGCGGATAATGGTCAGGTTTACCTCAGCGGAATGCCTTTAGCGGGAAAAGTTCAGGTGAAATGGGGAGAAGAGGAAAATGCTCACTGTGTCGCCAATTATCAACTGCCACCAGAGAGTCAGCAGCAGTTATTAACCCAGCTATCAGCTGAATGTCGTTAAGGGGGCGTGATGAGAAACAAACCTTTTTATCTTCTGTGCGCTTTTTTGTGGCTGGCGGTAAGTCACGCTTTGGCTGCGGATAGCACGATTACTATCCGCGGCTATGTCAGAGATAACGGCTGTAGTGTGGCCGCTGAATCAACCAATTTTACTGTTGATCTGATGGAAAACGCGGCGAAGCAATTTAACAACATTGGCGCGACGACTCCTGTCGTTCCATTTCGTATTTTGCTGTCACCCTGTGGTAATGCCGTTTCTGCCGTAAAAGTTGGGTTTACCGGTGTTGCAGATAGCCACAATGCCAACCTGCTTGCACTTGAAAATACGGTGTCAGCGGCTGCGGGACTGGGAATACAGCTTCTGAATGAGCAACAAAATCAGATACCCCTTAATGCCCCATCGTCCGCGCTTTCGTGGACGACCCTGACGCCGGGTAAACCAAATACGCTGAATTTTTACGCCCGGCTAATGGCGACACAGGTGCCTGTCACTGCGGGGCATATCAATGCCACGGCTACCTTCACTCTTGAATATCAGTAACTGGAGATGCTCATGAAATGGCACAAACGTGGGTATTTATTGGCGGCAATGTTGGCGTTCGCAAGTGCGACGATACAGGCAGCCGATGTCACCATCACGGTGAACGGTAAGGTCGTCGCCAAACCGTGTACGGTTTCCACCACCAATGCCACGGTAGATCTCGGCGATCTTTATTCTTTCAGTCTCGTGTCTGCCGGGGCGGCATCGGCCTGGCATGATGTTGCGCTTGAGTTGACTAATTGTCCGGTGGGAACGTCGAGGGTCACTGCCAGCTTCAGCGGGGCAGCCGACAGTACCGGATATTATAAAAACCAGGGGACCGCGCAAAACATCCAGTTAGAGCTACAGGATGACAGTGGCAACACATTGAATAGTGGCGCAACCAAAACAGTTCAGGTGGATGATTCCTCACAATCAGCGCACTTCCCGTTACAGGTCAGAGCATTGACGGTAAATGGCGGGGCCACTCAGGGAACCATTCAGGCAGTGATTAGCATCACCTATACCTACAGCTGAACCCGAAGAGATGATTGTAATGAAACGAGTTATTACCCTGTTTGCTGTACTGCTGATGGGCTGGTCGGTAAATGCCTGGTCATTCGCCTGTAAAACCGCCAATGGTACCGCTATCCCTATTGGCGGTGGCAGCGCCAATGTTTATGTAAACCTTGCGCCCGCCGTGAATGTGGGGCAAAACCTGGTCGTAGATCTTTCGACGCAAATCTTTTGCCATAACGATTACCCGGAAACCATTACAGACTATGTCACACTGCAACGAGGCTCGGCTTATGGCGGCGTGTTATCTAATTTTTCCGGGACCGTAAAATATAGTGGCAGTAGCTATCCATTTCCTACCACCAGCGAAACGCCGCGGGTTGTTTATAATTCGAGAACGGATAAGCCGTGGCCGGTGGCGCTTTATTTGACGCCTGTGAGCAGTGCGGGCGGGGTGGCGATTAAAGCTGGCTCATTAATTGCCGTGCTTATTTTGCGACAGACCAACAACTATAACAGCGATGATTTCCAGTTTGTGTGGAATATTTACGCCAATAATGATGTGGTGGTGCCTACTGGCGGCTGCGATGTTTCTGCTCGTGATGTCACCGTTACTCTGCCGGACTATCCCGGTTCGGTGCCGATTCCTCTTACCGTTTATTGTGCGAAAAGCCAAAACCTGGGGTATTACCTCTCCGGCACAACCGCAGATGCGGGCAACTCGATTTTCACCAATACCGCCTCGTTTTCACCAGCACAGGGCGTCGGCGTACAGTTGACGCGCAACGGTACGATTATTCCAGCGAATAACACGGTATCGTTAGGAGCAGTGGGGACTTCGGCGGTAAGTCTGGGATTAACGGCAAATTACGCACGTACCGGAGGGCAGGTGACTGCAGGGAATGTGCAATCGATTATTGGCGTGACTTTTGTTTATCAATAAAGAAATCACAGGACATTGCTAATGCTGGTACGCAATATTACCTGAAGCTAAAAACCTGCACGTTAGCCCTTTGTAGGCCAGATAAGACGCGTCAGCGTCGCATCTGGCATAAACAAAGCGCACTTTGCTGGTCTGTTCCCCTCACCCTAACCCTCTCCCCGGAGAGGCGAGGGGACTGTCCGGGCACATTTTTAGACTTTGTCATCAGTCTGAGCCTGCCAATGGCAGGCTCTGGTATTCTTTTACGCTACCACGCTAATAATCAGCACAATAATAAGCCCAACCACGGAGTTGACCAGCTCCAGCAGACCCCAGGTTTTCAACGTGTCTTTTACCGACAGGTCAAAGTAACCTTTGAACAGCCAGAATGAGGCATCATTAATGTGGGTGAGGGTGTTGGAACCCGCAGCCGTCGCCAGCACCAGCAGCGCCGGATTCACGCCAACCAGCTGACCGGTTGCTGGATCAAGGATTGCAGCACTGATAATCCCGGCGGCGGTCATCGCCGAAACGACACCCTGACCCGTCGCCAGACGAATTAGCACAGTGATCAGCCATGCCATGATGTGGGGCGAGATATTGCCGTGGGACATCAACATGCCGATGGTGTCGCCAATGCCGGTGTCGATGATGGTCTGCTTCAGCACGCCACCCGCACCGATGATCAGAATCACCATTGCAATACTCTTCACCGCGCTTTCAAAAGCGTTCATCACCCACTGCATGTCATGACCACGCGCGGTGCCAAAGAGTACGAATGCAACCACCATCGCAATAAACATTGCAATCGGCGAGGAACCGATAAAGTTAACCACTTCCCAGGCAGGGGTATCTTTTACCAGCCAGATATTGGCGATGGTGGTGGAGATCATAATGATCGCTGGGATCAGCGGCACCAGAATCGAAACGCCGAAAGAGGGCAGATTATTCATATCAACCGGTTGATCCGCTTTCAGGAAAGACGGCGTTGGGCGCTCAAGATTGCCGAGGAACTTCGGCAGGATCAGACCTGCGCAGATGACACTTGGGATCGTCACCAGGACGCCATAGATATAAACCATCCCCATATCCGCGCCATAAGCATTCACCAGCGCCACCGGACCCGGCTGCGGTGGGAACAGTGAATGTGCGGTAGTGGCAGCTGCTACTGCCGGGATCGCCAGTTTCAGGAACGGAATTTTAGCTTCGGCGGCAATGACAATAACCAGCGGCGCTAACATGATAAAGGCCACTTCATAGAACATCGCCAGACCAAAAATCAGGCCGATGATAATCACCGACAGCTGTACATAGCGCAGACCGAGACGCGCAAGCAGAGTATGCGCTATCTGGTGCGCCGCGCCGGAGTCGACCATCAATTTACCGATGACCGCACCGAACACCACGATGATAGCCAGTTCCCCCAGCGTGTTGCCGAAGCCCGCTTTCATGGTGTGCAGCAGCGACATCAAATCCATGCCCGCCAGCATCCCGACGGACAGCGCCGCCACCAACAAAGC
Organism: Escherichia sp. F1; assembly: GCF_046764225.1. Taxonomy (NCBI): domain Bacteria; kingdom Pseudomonadati; phylum Pseudomonadota; class Gammaproteobacteria; order Enterobacterales; family Enterobacteriaceae; genus Escherichia; species Escherichia sp. F1. The sequence goes on along the minus strand of NZ_CP177202.1, from coordinate 4,253,533 downwards.
CACCATTGAATTGATTTTGAACTTCAAATTCAGTACCAGCATCAGACCAATGCCGAATACCACCCAGAGAATGTTAAGCACATGCATAACGTTTTACCTTACCTGGTTGAACCGTTGTTATTTTGGGCGACATGTTATGTAAATTGGTCAACCATTGTTGCGATGAATGTCACATCCTCTGATCAATAACCATCGATTACCCTTTGCTGCAATTTGCAGCAACAACCGTGAGAGTGAAATTCTTGTGATGTGGTTAACCAATTTTAGATTTCGGGTTGACATGTCTTACCAAAAGGTAGAACTTATACGCCATCTCATCCGATGCAACGCCACGGCTGCGGTCTGGTTGTTCATCCGGATACCTAAACAACTCCGGGGTTCCGCGTCTCTTTGCTGTGGAACCCACTATGTGAAAGAGGAAAAATCATGGAACAGACCTGGCGCTGGTACGGCCCAAACGATCCGGTTTCTTTAGCTGATGTCCGTCAGGCGGGCGCAACTGGCGTGGTTACCGCGCTGCACCATATCCCGAACGGCGAAGTATGGTCCGTAGAAGAGATCCTCAAACGCAAGGCGATCGTTGAAGACGCAGGCCTGGTGTGGTCTGTCGTAGAAAGCGTGCCAATTCACGAAGATATCAAAACCCACACTGGCAACTATGAGCAGTGGATTGCTAACTATCAGCAGACCCTGCGCAACCTGGCGCAGTGCGGCATTCGCACCGTGTGCTACAACTTCATGCCGGTGCTCGACTGGACCCGTACTGACCTCGAATACGTGCTGCCAGACGGCTCCAAAGCTCTGCGCTTCGACCAGATCGAATTCGCTGCATTCGAAATGCATATCCTGAAGCGTCCAGGCGCGGAAGCGGATTACACCGAAGAAGAAATTGCTCAGGCCGCAGAACGCTTCGCCACCATGAGCGACGAAGACAAAGCGCGTCTGACCCGTAACATCATCGCAGGTCTGCCGGGCGCGGAAGAAGGCTACACCCTCGACCAGTTCCGTAAGCACCTGGAGCTGTACAAAGATATCGACAAAGCCAAACTGCGCGAAAACTTCGCTGTCTTCCTGAAAGCGATTATTCCGGTTGCCGAAGAAGTTGGCGTGCGTATGGCTGTTCACCCGGACGATCCGCCGCGCCCGATCCTCGGCCTGCCGCGCATTGTTTCCACCATTGAAGATATGCAGTGGATGGTTGATACCGTAAACAGCATGGCGAACGGTTTCACCATGTGCACCGGTTCCTACGGCGTGCGTGCTGACAACGATCTGGTTGATATGATCAAGCAGTTCGGTCCGCGTATTTACTTCACCCATCTGCGCTCCACCATGCGTGAAGATAACCCGAAAACCTTCCACGAAGCGGCGCACCTGAACGGTGACGTTGATATGTACGAAGTGGTGAAAGCGATTGTTGAAGAAGAACACCGTCGTAAAGCGGAAGGCAAAGAAGACCTGATCCCGATGCGTCCGGACCACGGTCATCAGATGCTGGACGACCTGAAGAAGAAAACCAACCCAGGTTACTCCGCAATTGGTCGTCTGAAAGGCCTGGCCGAAGTTCGCGGTGTCGAACTGGCGATCCAGCGCGCTTTCTTTAGCCGTTAATATCCACCGGCATGGCTGCGCGCCGTGCCGGTTCCTTCTTCCTTGCCGTCACTCTCTGAAGACGGATTCTGGAGTTTACGATGACTACTATTGTTGACAGCAATCTGCCGGTTGCCCGCCCGTCATGGGATCATTCTCGTCTGGAATCACGCATTGTGCATCTCGGTTGCGGGGCGTTTCACCGCGCGCACCAGGCGCTGTATACCCATCATCTGCTGGAAAGCACCGACAGCGACTGGGGTATCTGCGAAGTTAACCTGATGCCAGGTAACGACCGCGTGCTGATCGAAAACCTGAAAAAACAGCAACTGCTGTACACCGTGGCGGAAAAAGGCGCAGAAAGCACCGAGCTGAAAATTATCGGTTCGATGAAAGAAGCGCTGCATCCGGAAATCGACGGCTGCGAAGGTATTCTCAACGCGATGGCGCGTCCGCAGACGGCGATTGTCTCCCTGACGGTCACAGAGAAAGGTTATTGTGCCGATGCGGCAAGCGGTCAGTTGGATCTCAATAACCCGCTGATCAAGCACGATCTGGAAAACCCGACTGCGCCGAAGTCCGCGATTGGTTACATCGTCGAAGCCTTGCGTCTGCGTCGTGAAAAAGGGCTGAAAGCGTTTACGGTGATGTCCTGCGACAACGTGCGTGAAAACGGTCATGTGGCGAAGGTCGCGGTTCTGGGGCTGGCTCAGGCGCGTGATCCACAGCTGGCGGCATGGATTGAAGAGAACGTCACCTTCCCGTGCACCATGGTTGACCGCATCGTTCCGGCGGCGACGGCAGAAACCTTACAGGAAATTGCTGACCAGCTGGGTGTTTACGACCCATGCGCCATTGCCTGCGAACCGTTCCGTCAGTGGGTGATTGAAGATAACTTCGTTAATGGTCGTCCGGACTGGGATAAAGTGGGCGCACAGTTCGTTGCAGACGTTGTGCCGTTCGAAATGATGAAACTGCGTATGCTGAACGGCAGCCACTCTTTCCTGGCGTACCTCGGTTACCTCGGCGGCTATGAAACCATTGCCGACACCATGACTAACCCGGATTATCGCAAAGCGGCCTTCGCCCTGATGATGCAGGAACAAGCGCCAACGCTGTCGATGCCGGAAGGTACAGACCTGAACGCCTATGCGACGCTGCTGATCGAGCGTTTCAGCAACCCGTCTCTGCGTCACCGTACCTGGCAGATTGCGATGGACGGCAGCCAGAAGTTACCGCAGCGTCTGCTGGATCCGGTGCGTCTGCATCTGCAAAACGGCGGTAGCTGGCGTCATCTGGCGCTGGGCGTGGCTGGCTGGATGCGTTACACCCAGGGCGTGGATGAGCAGGGTGATGCCATTGACGTGGTTGACCCGATGCTGGCGGAGTTCCAGAAGATCAACGCGCAGTATCAGGGCGCAGACCGCGTGAAAGCGCTGCTGGGCCTGAGCGGTATCTTTGCTGATGATCTGCCGCAGAATGCCGACTTTGTTGGCGCGGTGACGGCGGCATATCAGCAGTTGTGCGAACGTGGCGCGCGCGAGTGTGTGGCTGCGCTGTAACTAACTGATTACCCTACAGACTTACTGGTCAATCAAACTGATATTTGGTTGACCAGTTTTCGTTTTTTTGCCCACCTGTACGTGCCAACTTCCAGTGCTAATGATATAGTTTGATATTGACGGGCGCCGTAAAATTGCCCGTTGTAGGCTGGATAAGGCGTTCACGCCGCATCCGGCAAAATTTGATTAACCGCACCTAACGGACACAACACCATGAAATCTGCCACCTCTGCGCAAAGACCTTACCAGGAAGTCGGGGCGATGATCCGCGATCTGATCATAAAGACGCCGTACAATCCTGGCGAACGGCTGCCGCCGGAGCGTGAAATTGCAGAAATGCTTGATGTCACGCGGACAGTGGTACGTGAAGCGCTGATCATGCTGGAGATCAAAGGGCTAGTGGAAGTGCGCCGGGGTGCCGGTATCTATGTTCTTGATAGCTCAGGCAGCCACAACACAGACGGTCCTGATGCCAACGTCTGTAATGATGCCGGTCCTTTTGAGCTGTTACAGGCGCGTCAGTTACTGGAAAGTAACATCGCGGAATTTGCCGCTTTGCAGGCTACCCGCGAAGATATCGTCAAAATGCGTCAGGCATTGCAACTGGAAGAGCGTGAACTGGCTTCCAGCGCGCCGGGCAGCAGCGAAAGTGGTGATATGCAGTTCCATCTCGCCATTGCCGAAGCAACGCATAACAGCATGCTGGTGGAGTTATTCCGTCAGTCCTGGCAGTGGCGGGAAAACAATCCAATGTGGATCCAATTGCACAGCCATCTGGATGACAGCCTGTATCGCAAAGAGTGGTTGGGCGATCACAAACAGATCCTCGCCGCGTTAATCAAAAAAGATGCCCGAGCGGCGAAGCTGGCAATGTGGCAGCATCTGGAAAACGTTAAACAACGTCTGCTGGAATTCTCGAACGTTGACGATATTTATTTTGACGGCTATCTGTTTGATTCATGGCCGCTGGATAAAGTCGACGCCTGACTTATTATGATAAGCGCAAGGGTAAACGTTCCTTGCGCTTTCTTAAATTAAGAAGTCGCAATGAGTATTACTTTCTAAATTACAGGGTATTGTTTAACTATCTGTATAACCTGAATATTAGTACTCATTCTTCTCAGTGGTTATTTACCAATATAATTCCATTCACCATTTTTTAATTCAAACAGTTCTGGAAGAGATGACGGTTGCAGAGTCATGCGTTTGAGTTTTGCATCTTCATCACCGGGGATAACTTTATATCCCATTTTTGCATGGATCTCCGCGGTACCGGGATAGGCTTCTATACCAATTATTGGGTCATTTCCCATTTCAATATTAGCATTAAGTAATGCGGCAAGGGCGAATCCGGAAGAATTTGCTACCCCTGTTACCGTCATTATCTGATCAATATAGATATCAATCCTTGGCTGCTCATTGGTCCATCTTTTTGCCTGAGAAACTGGAAGTGTTGAAATATATCCTATCGTGGTTCCGGCATAACCAGGAATATTGCAGCCAGGGCCTAATGTTATTTCATGAACTGTATAGTCCTCAACAGGATCGAAAGGGCTTTTCATAAATAAATTTAGCCGTAATCCTTCTGCTAACTCTGTGGCAGCATGCGCCTTTTTACATATACCACCATATATTTCGTCTAAAGCTGAGGTGATTTTCAAGTTTCGATAGAGCATACGTCCTGTTGTTGTAATACCATTGAATTCTCTGCATGTTTCTGTCACATAATTAAATGGCCAGGACTCTTTACTAATATCAAGTTTTCTAATTTCGACAACGCTTTTTCCATCGTAATTATGGTTATTGCCACGAGCAAGAGGCGGAAGATAGATATTTTCCGTATCCATGCGTGCACGTTCATGTTTACGTGTTAACTCACTGTCGACTTTTGGATGATGAAGGAAGTGATTATCTGTAATAATTTGACTCTGAAGGGCATTGCTTAATGGCATAGACATAATAGTTACCTTTATGAGTATTTCACTGATGCTTAGAAAAATAGATAAATTTTTCTGTAGTAAAAAGAGATGTAAACAAATGACATGCATGTTTCTGTTGTAGTGATATCAACTCTACACAGTGATATTAAAGGGTGGGAAACACTATAAAGTATCAAAAAACGCTCATTTAAAATTATTTGCATGCAATTTAAAAGCATATCTTATTACTAATTGGAATTTGATGTTGCTATATTGATGTCTATATTAATAATGCCTGTGAATGGTATTTTTGATGTATTTGATATGTTATCAATTTATATTATTTACAAACTAATTGTTTCAAATAATACATGGCTGATTATGCGGGAATAAATAATTTCCCACCGAAATTAAGTAGCGGCGGTGACAAGTATTTTCATCTACGTAACTATTCGGAATATTCAGAATATACTAGCGGTTTTTTTTTGAGTTTGATGATTTTTATCAAATCATGACTTTTTTCCTGAAAAGTCAGTAGATATTCATAGGCAAGTAAGGTTTTATACTTTGCTGACAGGATTCAGGCCTGTCTCAGACTGACATGGATGTAATGAACAAAAGGGAATGGCTATGGAAAATGAGCATCAATACAGTGGTGCCCGGCATTCAGGGCAAGCCGCATATGTTGCTAAACGTCAGGAGTGCGCAAAATGATGCGCCAATCACTTCAGGCTGTTTTACCTGAAATTTCAGACAATAAAACGTCATTGCTGCGTAAATCGGTATGCAGCGATCTCCTCACTCTTTTTAATTCTCCTCATTCGGCATTACCGTCATTACTTGTTTCAGGCATGCCCGAGTGGCAAGTGCATAACCAGAGCGACAAACATCTTCAGAGCTGGTATTGCCGTCAGCTACGTTCTGCACTGTTATTTCATGAGCCACGGATTGCGGCGTTGCAGGTCAATTTGAAAGAAGCGTACAGCCACACGCTGGCGATCAGCCTTGAGATAATGCTGTACCACGACGATGAACCGCTAACGTTTGATCTGGTCTGGGATAATGGCGGTTGGCGTAGTGCGACGCTGGAGAATGTCAGCTAAGCACAATCTCCAGCTCGCGCAGTTCACGCCAGAAGCGTTCGGCAACTGGATTCATGCGGGTATTCATCCGGTATGCGTAGGCCTGAATCGGGATCACCAGTTCTTCCCGATTCAGTACAACGAGCTGCCCGCTGCGAATTTCTTGTTGGATGGCGTACTCCGGCAGCCAGGCAATCCCACAGCCGTCGAGGGCAACCTGCTTTAAAAGCTCGCTCATCGAAGAGACAAAAAAGGTGCTGAAACTCAACTCACTGTGGCGCGTCAGGGTGCGATTAATCAATCGCCCCATGTAGGAGTTGCGGCTGTAATTCAGTAACGGAAAGTGTGGCTGCGCGAGGTTAAACAGTGCTTCTCCGTGTTCGTCACTGGCGCAGACGGGGAACAATTGAGATTCAAATAAGCGAATGTGGTCAAACGGCGCTTCCAGCAAATCTTCGTCGTGAAAGGAAAAAATACAGTCACTTTGCCCTTCACGCAGTTTATCGACCGCTTCATCGACATCAATGGCTTCAATCGCCCAGGTAAAGAGCGGCGGCATCTGGCTGATAATGGACGGTAACAGACCGAGGGAAAGAGAGTGTGCAGCGGCAATCTTGATTTTACGTTGCGCGTAATCGCTGCCGCCACGCAGCTCTGCCAGGTTGCTTTCTAACTGTTGCAACAGATGGCGGATCTGCGAATGAAAGATTTTCCCTTGTTCCGAGAGTTGCAGCGGCGTCACCTGGCGGTTAAACAATTCAACGCCAATCGCCTGTTCCAGTGCACGGATGCGGCGGCTGAATGCCGGTTGCGAGACGTTGCGACTGACTGCCGCCTGGGAAAAGTTGCGGCATTTTTCCAGGGTCAGAAAATCATAAAGCCATTTTGTTTCAATATTATGCAAAACCGCACCACAGTCATCCATTACGTTTTACTCTGTCAGCCGCCCTTGCGGGCATTCTACGTCCATTCGGGCGGCTGACAACCGTTTAAGCCGTTTCAAACGTTCCTTTCACGCAGGCTTTGCCGTCTTTGACCATCAGTTTGCCGCGAGCGTATACCTGCTCAATGCGCAATTCTGGCGTCATGACCAGTAAGTCTGCGTCATTGCCTGGCAGAATTTCGCCTTTCCCGGTCAGGTTAAGGAAACCGGCTACGCTACTGGTGAGCGGGCGCAGGGCATCGCTGATACTGAAATTATAGTCTTTAACCAGCACCTGCACGGTTTCCAGCAATGTTTCAAAACCTGCAACGCCGATATGGGTTAAATTCCCTTCATCATCGAAGAACGGCTGGCTACCGTTGCCGTCGGAGCTGAGGGTGACGCGTGCCAGCGGAATACCGGCCTGAACGGCGCGGGCAATACCTTCGGCAGGGGCGACCGGTTCGTCAATGCTGCTGGTGATGTCGATAGTGCCGCCTTTGTGCGCAAACTCCAGCGCCTGCTCAAACAACGGAACGTTGCGGTTAACGTGGGTCGGCAGCAGCTTGCTGATCGGCACATCGCAGTTTTCCAGCAGGTCATAGACAGGCTGTAACGCCTTTTTGCTGTCGCCCATGTGGAACACGGTGACGCCAGGTTTACCGCCGAGCAAACCGCCAACGCGGGATTCCGCCGCCATATTAGCCAGGTGATAAACGTCCGGTGCGGCAGAACGGTGATCAGAGATGGCGCATTTCACACCAATCACGCGATCGATAATCGCCACGTCTTTTTCCACGGAACCTGTAATGGTGCGGGAAGGGACATGATAAGCGCCGGTCAGCATCCAGGCGCTGATGCCTTCTTCATTGAGCGCACGGGTCTTGGCGAGCAGGGATTCCGGGTGACGAGAGATAGAGTCGGTGCCCAGCAGACCAACCACTGACGTGACGCCCGCTTCCGTCAGACGACTTAACGCCACTTCCGGCGTGCGCGTCGTGGGACCTGCTTCACCGCCACCGCCAATCAAATGAACGTGTTGATCAATAAAACCTGGGCAGAGGATCTGCCCGCTGAGATCGACAACCGTGCAGTCCGGTACAATGTCAGAAGGGATATTACTGGCAACGGCGATAATTTTGCCGTTAGCGACGAGGACATCGCAAACTCCCCGATCTTCCGGCGCATACAAATGCGCTCCCTGCAGCAGGGTAAAACCGGCTGCGGTATAATCAATCATGGTAACTCCTTGTTAAACAATAAGCTGCATAACCCAGATCGACAGCAATGCGTTAATCACGCAAACCGTAATGATATGCGGGTAATATTTGGCATTCACTTCGGCTGTCCCCAGGCAGCGACCGACATTTTGCACCGGGTTGCCCATTAAATACATCGCGGGCAGTAAAACGGTGACATCGTGACCGGTTAATGCGCCAGCGGTTGCCAGACTGGCGGCAACACCGACTGCGCCGCCCATACTCATTAATGCGGCTAAAAGGACGGTTGCCGCTTCACCGGGCAATCCCCACAGCGCCATTACCGGTTCACAGATATGCCCCACCCAGTCGAGCAGGCCGGTAATTTTCAGCGCCTGAATGATGACAAACGCCATCACCACGTTCGGCAGCAGGTTGGTGGTGGCGATAGTAAAGCCACGGCGCGCGCCATCGATAAACATATCCATGACGTTTTTGCGGACCTGAGTTGTCATGCTTGCGCTCCTTGCGTTGGGTTGCGACGTTCTTCGAAGTTAAGCCAGACGCGCAAAATGTTGGCTCCGACAAATTTAAACACCAGGATGACTGCTAAAGGTACGATTACGGACGTGCCCAGAAAGGCAAACACCGCGACGCCGGAAGAGAAGTAGTTGGTGATAATGGCGCTACCGCTGGTTTGATATGCGGCGAAAATCACTTTATCGCGTTCGGTAATTTCACCTTCCTGCGCCAGCTCTTTGGTCATACCGGCGGCGGCATCGGTGTTTTGCAGGTTAGCGATCAGCGCCAGCGAGCAGATCCCTGGAATGCCCAACAACGGTTTTAGCACTGGCGTCATTAACTGCTGCGCGGCGCGTAATCCGCCAAGACCATCGGTAATTGAAATAATCCCCAGAGAGAGAATGACTGACGGTGCCAGCTCCAGCGCAAAGAGAAAGCCATCTTTAGCCCCCGCGCCACCCGCGCCGCGAAACGAGGTGGTGGCTCCGTTCGCACCAGGCAGTTGCCCAAACGATCCGTTCAGCACGGAAAAATCAAAAACGCGCCACCAACTGTCTGTCCCGGAAAAAACACCGGAAAAAAAGATTATGGTGAGAAAAAAAGCCAGATACCCTTTAATGCCCACTTTTTCTGTCGCCAGCTCCCCGGCTACAGCATCCCCTTGTTGTGTCATAACAATCCCCATTGTTTTTTTGTGTTTGTGTGTTGCTTGAGCCAGGAAAATTCCTGGAGCTGAAAAACCTTATCAGCCATGTGGGTATGGGGAAAATGCAAGTATGTTTCTGGCTATGCGTTTTTTGCATAGCGGAAAAATTACGCTATAGGGAAAAGGTTCTGCGCAGGATTGAGTTGCAGTAAATTCATAAACCCAGTGACAATGACATCAGTAAATAAAAACAGAAAATCCAGGGACGAAAACGCGATGGCAAAGTACAACGAAAAAGAGCTGGCGGATACGAGCAAGTTTTTAAGTTTTGTCCTCCGACACAAACCGGAGGCGATTGGTATCGTACTGGACCGTGAAGGATGGGCGGATATCGATAAGCTCATACTTTGTGCCCAAAAAGCGGGCAAGCGGTTAACCCGTGCATTGCTGGATACCGTTGTCGCCACCAGCGATAAAAAGCGTTTTAGTTATTCCAGTGATGGTAGGTGCATTCGCGCGGTTCAGGGGCATTCGACTTCGCAGGTCGCCATTTCCTTTGCCGAAAAAACACCGCCACAGTTTCTCTATCACGGTACGGCAAGTCGTTTCCTTGACGAGATAAAAAAACAGGGGCTGATTGCAGGGGAGCGTCATTACGTGCATCTCTCTGTTGATGAAGCAACGGCACGCAAAGTGGGAGCAAGACACGGATCGCCGGTTATCTTAACCGTCAAAGCACAGGAAATGGCGAAACGAGGCCTCCCTTTCTGGCAAGCGGAAAACGGGGTCTGGCTGACATCAACGGTTGCTGTTGAGTTTCTTGAGTGGCCGTTCATGCCGGCTGGGGTACAAAAACAATAAATTCAATATATTGCAGGGGTTATATAGGCCTGATAAGCGCAGCGCATCAGGTAATGTAGCGTTTGTTATCAGTCTGAAAGGATACCCTCCCACAAGGGTATCCTTAATAACCTACTAAAATTAAAGTGATTTACGGCAGGCGGTCAGTTGGGGGCTGGAATCAGCGTCGCTTCCAGTCATACCCGTTAGCATCTGCACATAGTAGTGCCGATTGTAATCATCAGATTCACTTGTCCAGTAAGCTCCTTGTGTAAATTGCGAATTACTGGAAAACGCTCCAACATTCCCCCATTCACCATACAGTGATCCCTGCGTGCGTTTGTTTTCGCCAGACGTCAAATGTGTGATGCCAGGAAGATTATATCCATCATTTTTCGCATGACAGAGCGCATTGGCAGCTAGCCAGATATTGGTATGATTTCCATTATTCACCCACCAGCCTTTCAGCTTAATTAAGGTCTGGTAGGTTGTACCTCCTTGTCGGGGAACAGCGCTTATTGTGACTGACGTTTGATCGCCGATATTTGCGAAAGAAACCTTACCTGAAGCATCGACAGACACCCAACTCTGTGAACTTGAAAACATATAATCATCAACGGTTTTACCCGCTTCAAAGTTATCATTGTTGAGTGTGTAATACGCTCCTGCAAAACCTTCGCTCGGGAATTGAGCCGTGGAGAAGGTATGGTTGTTTGCAGTGACATGACCGGACATTTCTTTTATCGAGCGGATGAGATTCAGCGATACGCTTAAGTTTGCCTGATGAACCCCGTTCAGCATGGGAATGAGAGTCGCTGTTCCCTCTTTTCCGCCAGTGACAGTCACGGTGTACTCGCCATAATTTCTTTGGCTGTAATCAATATCGCTCAACTTGAGAAAGTTCACGAAGGGACCTGACTGGACAAATTCCAGATGATCAGACGTCACTATCGGGTTACCGTACTTGTCTTGCAATGTTAGCGTAAGTTTCGCGCTATGCTGGTAGTCAGCCATCAGAGTGCCAACGTCGGATTTCAATAATGACTTACTTTCATCCGCCGTGCTGGCAAGCAAGGTAATAGCTGCGGATTGGTTGGCTGTACCAGGAACTTGCACATTGACCGTTAAGGTTTCTGCCAATGTACTGGTTATTGTCGCCGTGACTTGCCCGGACTGATCGGTACGCGTAGTTGGAATATTAACTACCGGGCGACCTTTGGTGTCTAAGGCGTAACGAACATCGACACCTTCAACCGGGAATCCGTAATCATCTTCTACTCGTGACGTGACGGTGCTGCTATCGATGCCGTCGGCGGTTATGGTGTCAGGAGAAGCCACGACGCTCACCACATGTGCCGTTTTAGCATCTGCCTTAACCGCAACCGTTACCTGGCTCTGAACGGGAACATCTTTGCCCATTGTGGCCGTAACGGTATAGACATTCACTTTGTCACTGGTCAGCGTCACTTTGGCCTGACCATACTGGTCAGTAAGGACTTCCCCTGTATTGCTTAGCGTTGCACCTTCAGGCGTTACGCTAAAGGTGATAATTTGTCCAGGCATTAATTCATCCCGAGCATTTCTCGCCGTTGCGGTCAGCGTAATACCTTCACTGTTATGGACCGTGGTTTCTGGCTTCGATGATGTTAACTCGAGCTTGCCATTTGCCACATTCACGTCAACCTTACTACTACTGTTATTGTCCAGCGTTGCCGTCACCTGATAAACCCCAGGCTGGGTGCTAATAAGGTTAACGTACGCGTAACCGTTATTATCGGTGTAAGCCGTATCGCCTATCGTAATGTTAGCTGTTGGCTGCGCACTTAATCTGACGCGTTGACCCGCTATTACATTGTTAAACGCGTCCTGGACGAGTATCCGTAGCGTGATGTTTTCGCCAACCGTTATCGTTTTTTCGGCTCCGGTTATACTTATTACCTTCGCCGAACTTTCATCCGGCAGCACTGATAAACTAAACGTTTTATTATCGGAGGGTTGCGCTTTCCGGCTCACCACGACGTTATGTTGTCCGGCAATATTGCTGGTCATTGTTACCGTCGCCTGACCCAGCGTATTGGTGGTGACTTCTGTTCCGCTTAGAGTGACATCGTTACTCTGGAAAGTGACCAGCTGGTCTTTAAGCGGATTTTGGTAAGCGTCCAGGATCGTTGCCGTCAGGGTACTCCCCGTACTGTTACCCGCAACAATGGTATTTAATGAGGCAGTCAGCGGCTGGAGCTGCGCGCTGTTTGTATCCCCAATAAAAGTGACTTGCTGATGAGCAACGGTATTATTTCTGGTCAGCGTCGCCGTAACTGTAAACTCACCCGCTTTTGTGCCTCGCAATGTGACCACGGCATCGCCGTTTGCATCGGTGCGGGCGGTTTCACTACTTAGCGTGAAGTTCCCGGTCATGGAGGCTGGCAAGGTAAATTTCACATCCTCATCCGGCAACGGGTGTCCATACACATCTTTCACACTGGCTGTCAGGATAACGGTATTTGTATTGTTAGCGATCGCACTGCCTGACCCGGCATTTAAGGTCATTACCGATTGTTCCCTGTTTGGGACCACGGTGATCGTGACCGACTGGTGAATATTTTTATCCGCCTCAAGCGAGGCATCGACGGAATAGCTACCAGCTTTTGAACTGGTCAGGTGCACTCGCACAATACCGGACTGGTCTGTTGTGGCGGACGTGTTGTCCAGTTGCGAGCCACCAGGTGCCACAAAATTCACTTTCATATCTTTTAACGGGTTGTTATGAAAGTCTGTGACGGTGGCGGTCAGAGTACTGCCCTGGCTGTTGCCAGCAATAATGGTATCTGGATCGGCAACCAGTTGTTTGAATTTTGGCGTACTCGAATCGCTAACGAATTTCGCAATTATCCGTTGTGAGAAACCATTTGGCAGCGTGGCGCTAATCGTATTTTCTTCCGCAACCTGACTTACCATGTTGATTGTGGCAACACCATATGCATCCGTATTTTGCTGCGGCGGTTCGACAAACTCCGCGCTTCCTTTTTCATTCTTAAAGGTGACCTGATGATTTGTCAGGGGATTATCACTCTCATCAGTGATGTTGATCGTGAGGGTATTAAATGTCTTTTTATCGGCGTAAACGTCATTATTCGTCGCTGATAATGTGGCGACGCGAGCCTTATTCTGGTTTGCCTCAATGTTATAAATATGCGATTGCAGTGGAGCATTCCAGTTGTGAAGGCTAAGTTGTGCCCTTAGTGCTGTCCCTTGCTTATGGGCCGGATAATTCGCGGCATAAACGCCCGGCTGCTCTTCGTTCCAGACAATCGTGGCTCCAGGTTTGCTGTTTTCGACAGTAACGGCTTTTACCAATTCTTCTTTTTGATAAGCAACCGGTTGATTGCTGTCGTCTTTCAGTTCCACCCTAACCTTGATGTCGTCTCCGGCATAATACGATACGTTATCTATTGTTATTGATGAATGGTCGCGGGATGAGACAACAGGGACGATATTAACGACAATGGATTCTTTTACCGCACTCTCACCGTTAATTTGCGGCGTCAGTGTTACTGAACCTGATGTCGTTCCGGCGGTCAGCATCTGTGTGTAACTACCATCACCGTTATCTGTCCAGTCAGACAGGGTGATATCCTGAACGCCTTCACTGCGGGTTTGCAGCGCCAGCCCCGGCACCGGAGTTCCGTCGGAATCGTGCGCAGTAACGGTCAATGTGGTCGTCGATTTTTTATCTGCAGCTACGGTTAGCGGATTAACGGATAACAGAGAATCTTTCTGGCTTAATGTCGGAGCCTGAATGACGACCATGCTTTGTTCATGACGTGACAGGTTACCTTTTACATCCTCGGCGGTAACGTCTATCGACCATGTATTATCGGTTTCTGGAGTGTTAGTGAAGCGATAACCTGGCAGCGTAACCGTGATATCTTTTCCGGAAGTGCTGACTTTACCTCCGGCAGCTTCCAGCGCAGCGGCTTCGATGTTATAGCCTTTCAGGGCATATTTGGTCTGTATCGAGGAAACCAACGGTTTTATTTCTCCAGACTTTCCTTTCACCGGATCCAGAAGACTCAGGCGAATCAGCTCTTTCTTGCGATATTCCAGAACGATGTTGTTGTTGCGATCAATCAGGTCATAACGACTACCGGCCAGACTGCGCCGTCCGGCCACTTCGTCCGGGTTAAGCAGTTTCTGCATTGAGCTGCTGGGTTGCCAGGTCAGATCAACGGCAAAACGTGTGTCATTTTCACCTTGCTTCCCCTGACGCTGTTCTGCACTGAGAGTCAGAAGCGGGAAGGGGGTATAGTTGAGGCCCGCGGTAATAGCATGGGGATTACTTTGGCGATCATTCTTGTCAAACAGCGCCACTTCATCACCATAGTATTGTTCATAGACTAGTTTTCCACCCAGTTGTGGCCAGGCAGGTAACCAGCCTTCCGCGCGTAAATCCCAGCCGTTGGCCGGGCGGGCTTCGTAGTCATTATCCAATTCCGGTGCGCTACGCCAGCCGGTCAGGCCGATATAAGCGTTGCTGCTCAACTTCAGATAATCACGCCAGTATTCTGCGCCAAGCCCCGCGCGGGAGTGATAGTGGCTCAGGTCGTGGTCAAAAAACAGGTTGATGCCTGACATCCAGCTGGGGGTGAAATGACGCCAGCCCAAACCGGTGTTGATCTGGGTACGATCGTCTGTTCGGTGAAGGGTATGCTGGCTGAAGAGCAGATAATCGGGTGTGTCATACCACGGATGCAGGAAGTCGAATTGCGAATTTTTCAGGCTGAAATCTTCATCCACACCCAGAGAGATTTTCGCAGTGCCAAAGTTATTTAACCAATCAGTCATCGCGCCTGAGGCTTCTGAAGACGCCCAACCACGCGCCATGCTGCTGCCCTGCTCACTATTCATATCTTGTGAAAGCAGGGTGCCAACTCGCTGCGAAGTGCTGGCTATTTGATTCTCCAGCGTGTTTTCGCCATTCGCAGGCGGTACGGCATTTTGTTGCTCATGACTTTTCTGCAAGATTGTTGCCGGAACATCCAGCTCTTCACCCTGGCGCACGTTATCAAAGCCGCGAGCAAAAGTACGGAACTGATTAAGACGACGAAGCTCCTCCAGTGAAATACCGAATCGATCAGCAACGCTTTGCGCTGATTCCAGCGCACCAAGCGTGTAAGGCACAGTATTATTTTCTATTAGAGGGGACGGAGATGAAACTGTCGTCTGAGGCTTAGCGTGTACCACATTTTGTGCCGTCGCCATGACGGGGAAAAAAATTTGTGTAAATAAACAAACTCCGGCGGTCAGGCGGCGTATTTTGTCACCCAGACCACATAAAGAGTTTTGATCATTATTTTTTATTTGATGCGCATTTGTTGAAGCCATAGTGACCTTCCGTGAAAAAACAGAATTAAACTTGTTTTTTCTAGCACGGAGATATAATGCGATCCTGACTATAATATGACCAGAAATAATGAATTAGCCGTGGAATTGCTAAACCAGGATTAATAACGGCGGTGGCTGAGTACCTCCAAAGAAAAAGGATGTTTTAATTATTTTACGTGATGTACTAAAAAGTTAAATTCGTTAAATTACTTAAGAATCATTCGTATGCAATTTGAATATTTGCATCCCGCAGATTAATGCTGCGATAAATAGCGCCGCCGCGCCGCAGAGCGTGGCACTGGCGAGGGCCGACGTTCCGTTGCCGAGCATGCTGGTCAGCGCCGGGCCAAGAATTTGCCCGATACCATAAATGAGTGTCACAAAGCCCAAAAGGTTGAGATTTCCCGGCACGCTAAGCTGGCGGGCGATGGTCATCACCAGCGAGGTCGTCCCCATAAAGGTGCCGCCAAAACCAATACTGCTGATGATGAGTAATAAAGGAGAGCTGCTGGCGAGAGTTAACAGCACGCAGATCGCCTGCACCAGCAAATTCGCGGTCAGGCAAGGTAATGCTCCCCACCGTTTGGCTGCCCACAGCCAGCCAAAACAACCTGGGACAATCGACAAGCCAACCAGTGTCCAAAGATGAGCCGTCAGCACAGGCTGGCCCGCGTCTTTCGCCATGAGCGGCAGGTAGGTGGCGACGATGATATAACCAAAACCCGCCAGACCATACAGAATCGCCAGTAACCACCAGCTCATGGGTTGTTGCGCGATTTTTGCCAATGGCGCTGGCGCGATAACGTGTTTATTCGACGGAATGAGCAGCGCCAGAGCAAGCAATATAATGGCAGAAAGAGCTCCGGCACCTTGCCACAACGTTTGTGAAGAGAGGGCAAAATGCAGGCCTGCCAGCACATATTCATTGCCCAGAGCGATGCCGACGCCAACACCAGAAAATAGCGCCGCAAGGACAAAGGGATGACGAGTATGCTGCATGATGAGCGTTGAGCCGAAAATCAACATCCCGGCGCTGGCGACTCCCGCCAGAAAGCGAATGATGAAAACCAGAAGAAACGGCGGCAGCCACGCCATCGCGAGGATTAATAATCCGGTTGCGAGAGCGGAAGCTAACAGGAACGGGCGCAGGCGTGAGGGTAAATGAAACGCGCCGAATGAAAACAGCAGGCTCCCCGCCAGATATCCGGCATAGTTACCGCTGGCGATCCACGAGAGTTCGCTAAAGGTAAATTCGCCTTCCGCCAGCATGACTGGCAGCATCGGCGTATAGAGAAAGCGGCCTAAACCCATACCTAAGGTCAGAACCAGCATCCCGAATAACGCGGTGCTGAAAGAAAAACGTTCTACGGGATGCGATGTCGAATTCATGTTCTGCCTGGTTTGTATTATTTTGAGTTAACAAGTTAATAACAAAAAAGGAGAACCTGCCAGACTGTTATCGTGATTTTGTCGACGTAAAGCGATAAAAAAGATTCGGTTCGCCAACGATATAGATGTTGCCGCTGTCATCCATCGCTATCCCTTCCGCCTGCTTGATGTTGTGTGAAAGGCCATACTTGCCTTTGGTTAACGACATTTCGCCGATCACGTCACCTGTCATGGTCACTTCCTGTAGGGCGCGTGACTCATGTGACAACACCAGCAACGTATTTTTCTGTGGGTTAAATTCCGCGCCAGAAACATCATCCAAAGTAAACTGACGCTGCAACGCTTTATCTTTGCTGATATGCAACTCATCGCTACGCAATAGCCCGGTTACTTTGTAGACCTCTATCGGATTTTTCTCTTTAAAAAACCAGAAGGTATGGTCCTGAGAGGAGTAAGCCAGCCCTTCAAAGCCACAGTTAGTTGGTGTTTCCTGCAATGGGATTTTAATTTTTTTGAGGATGCTTACTTCCGACTCAGCGTTAAGTGAAATCACATAAATGGCGTAGTCACGTTCATCACTGATGACAAATTTATTATCACCAATGTATTCAATCGTCTCGAGATCCTTAACAAAATCGAGCGGAATGGTGCGGATCAGGTCACCCTCGGTCGTCATTTCAACGATGGTTGCAGGTTTGTTGATAGTGCTAAACAAGGTATTGCTCTGCGCAGACCAGGTCAGTGAGGAGATATTTTTAGTTACTCCTGTAATCTCTTTACCATCGATAGTGGCCTGATAATTCTGAAACCCTGCGACATGCTGGCTTTTACGGACGCAGGATTGCACAAAAAACAGGCTTACCGCCACGATGGCGCAAAGAAAAACGATAAAGGTGATGCGCTTTTTCAACTTGTTGCTCCTTATTATTGCTTTTTTCTCGTCAAATTCAGTGCGACAGATAAGGAGTATACGGATGAAGCTTAATGAATTCTTAACGCGAGCGATGAAATAGTAAACGCCGCAGGGGGCGGCGGTTGTCTCTGGATGGCGGAACATTTTCAGCTTACATCGACTGATAAATGCGCCTCATCCATGAATGATAGATGAGGCGGTTAACGTTTAAATGTTAATTTATATCCTCTGCCATACCCACTCTGTTTGGGTGATTATTGAACTATTCGTCAACTATATAAGTTGGCTGATAAGACGTTAAACCCGGAATGGAAAAACTGCTATTCACTTCTTTCTTTAAACGGGCTTGATTAAAACTGGTACTGTCCTGTTGCTCGGTACTGTTCTTGGCTTGTTTATCGGTACTGTCATTGGCTTGTTTCTCGATACTGTCACTGGGTTGTTTCTCGGTACTGTCATTGGCTTTTTTATCGATATTATCATTGTAAATATATGCTTTCTTAAGAGAAACATTATTCACTTTGGCATTGAAAAAACAGGCATTTTTAAAAATCGTATCTATAAATATCGTATTGAACAACCATGCATGGTTAAACAGAATATTAGAACCTTTTGTACCAGTGAAATTAGTATTGTCAAATTTTGCAGCCGAAAAGTTTGTATTAAAGAGTTTGCATTTTGCTAAATTAGCGTTTGTAAAATTGGTAAACATGCAGCTAATATTAGTAAGATCTTTGTCTGAAAGATTTTTCTCTGATAGATTGGAATAATCAAATACTGCTCCAATAATTAATGACGGAAAGAAAATCACTTTTGTGAAATCTATGTGTGCAAGATAAGCGTTACTAAGGTCACTTCCAGTAAAATTAACGCCAGTGAGAACTTTTCCGCTGAAGTTACTGTTCCGTAGATTTGCATTTGTAAAATTTATATTAAGCAAGTGACGAACTTTACGAAAATCGATTTTTTCTAAGGAGGCGTCAATAAAGGTTGCATAACGGAGATCACAATCGGTAAAATCCACGCCTTCACAGATCGTACCGGTGAAATCCGCATTTCTAAGAATGCTGCCATTAAAATTGACATTCCTTAGAACCATATTAGACAAGTCTATGCCGGTTAAATCCATTCCCGCTAAATTCAACCCTTCTATACACCGTTGACCCGATTCATCTTCAGGGATAGCAGTGCTAATAGTATTGATGACAACATCACCTATCTTGAAGGTCATTGTAATTCCTGCATCAGAGACAGAGAGTTTTCGCGTAAGACGTTCACTCTTATCTCCAGTGATACTCTTCTGAGCAACGTAAAAGCGCTCACATGTATGACAAAATCTTTTCCAGCTCTCATTTGGTGTCAGATTTTTGTCCGGGAGGAAATTAGCAATGCTATAAAGATCGTTCAGGACGCTACTTCTTATTTCAGGAGAGGCGCACTCTATAATTTCAGAGGTGGATATTGTATTTTTAATTTTATCTATATTATCCGTGAGATTTCGTGATCCTGCTATATTTGGCTGCTGGTGGTTTTCTCTGTAGTATTGCAGCACATTTTCCCATTGTAGGTTTGTCAACGAGATAGTTTCAGTCTCGTTATTGTTATCCCGTATTGTTAATTGATTTTCTACTGGGTCAAAAGAAATCATGAAGTTATTCAGATGTTGATATTGATGAGTGGCATCTAATTTCACTTCAAATGAATTTGAACTTTTGCAGGCATGTTTTAAAAACTTATCAAAGGGAAGATATTGCTCTTTTTCTACATGCTGTGGGTCATTTCGCAAAACAGAGAAAATACTCTCTTTCAAATTGTTCTTGTCAATATAGATTGGTAGTTGCGCTTTTTGTTCCATTATTTTAATAAACTGCTGCAGTTGCGCGGTTTTAACATTGCAACTATGACTTATATCTTTGTGGTTAACAGTTAATACGCTTTCATTATCATCTTGTCGATTAAATATTATTTTTAGATCGTTAATTTCAAACTCATTTAAACCATTTCTTTTGGTTTTGGCGATGATTTGTTCTGTTGTTGATGAATATCGATTTAAGGTTAATTCGAGATTGTCGGGATTAGAGATAAGGTGAATAAAAACATTCAGTACACGCTTAATAAAACCATCATTCAAATGATTTATATCATAATTAATTTGTTTTTGTATGGTTTCAATTTCCGTGTTAATATCAAATGGTTGGTTGTTTTTTTTATGACAAGATTTTAGTCCCGAATACATGCCGAGTGTTGGGAAAATATCCTGGTATATGTTTAGGGAGCCCATATTTTTATCCTTGAATTGTGAAATGTTCTTCTAAATCTAAAATAATCAGGGGGATGGGTAAAGATAAGCTTCGCACAGAAACTTATCTTTTATCATTATCTCACCCGGTAATCATTTTATTTCTCCATGCATAATTATGGGTTTAAGTATAATAAAATATATTTTGTATTTTAGACGTAAAATAGTAAGGTGCTATCAAAAATCGCTCATTTTGTGGATGGGAAATATTTCATGGCAGGTGAGATATTTAATACAACTTCCTTCATGCAGGATTATGCGCAGCCAATTATCCGGTTGGTATATTTAAAGATCTTATTGCCTGGTTGACGCTTCTGCATCGTAATGCACCACGCACTGCCAGTCGCTGCCCTGCTGGCAATATATCGCTTCGGTTTGCCCAGGGATCACCCATTGTATTTCCTCGCCAGGGGGACAGGTCAGCCAAATGCATAACCCGCAGCCGCCGCGTAAATCACGGGGAATATCGCTGACGCGAAAAGTCATGCCCGCTGCCTGCAACGCCTTGCGGGTTTGTATGACGCCGACCGTGGAGTGAAATAAAAATAAAAACTCTTTCATCGGCGTTTTCTCACTCGTTGACCAATTACCGCTGCGCCAATTGCGCCAGCAAATTGCGCATCAGGATGGGTATTTACCGGCATTCCCAGATGAGATTCCAGCATCCGGGCAAACGTCTGGCAATGACTAACGCCACCAGTAAACAGAATCGGCGCTTCACAGGAGAGACGAGCAATGAAATTGGCACTCCGCCGCGCCATCGCGTTAATCACTCCGGCGAGAATCGCTTCTGGCGCGACGCCCGCTGAGCGCAGGCTGATCACTTCTGATTCGGCAAACACTGTGCACATACTCGTGATGGCGTGCGGTCTGACATTTTCAGTAATGCTGTCGAGTTGCTCGACGCTGGTGCCAAGCGTGCGCGAGATCACCTCCAGGAAACGCCCGGTGCCCGCCGCGCATTTGTCATTCATCAGGAAATCGCACAGGTTACCGTCATCATCAAGCTGAATCACTTTGCTGTCCTGACCACCGATGTCGATTACTGCGCGCGTTGCTGGCGCAAGAAACCGTGCGCCCAGCCCATGACAGGAGATTTCCGTTACCTGTTTATCGGCAAAATCCACCAGTTGCCGCCCGTAGCCGGTGAGCGTCAGAAACGGCGTTGTTTCTAACCCTTCGCACAGAGTTTCCCAGGCTTCAGTAATTGCTGTTGCCGGGCGAAAGGGGGTTGGAACGAGGAAACGGCGCGTAATCACGCCGTCTGCCAGTAAGATCCCTTTGGTGGCGGTTGAGCCGGAATCAATGCCAATCGAATATGCCACTGCCACTCCTTACAGCATCTCAATAAAGGCCGCGACACGGGTGCTGAGCTGCCCGATATCTGAGGTGGAGTAGTCTGTTTCAATAGCGATATAAGGAATGTTGTGCTGATGACGCACATGACGTTTAATCGCCAGCGATTCCACCGCGTAGGTATGGCACGCCTGCAAAATCACATCAACTACGCCATCGACCTGATATTCTTCCACCATCTGGCTGAGCATTTGCAGGCGCTGATCGTTCGGCGAAACACAGGAGCAGCCAATCGCCAGATATTTATCCGCCAGCGCGTCGTAGACATCGCCCGTTTCTGCCACGCATTGCTCGGTCGCTTTCGCCCCGGTGCAGTTTTCATAACCGACAACCCAGCCGCCATTCTCTTCAATCGCGCGCACTACTTTCTCTGCTGCGCCGCCAATTGGGCAGCCGGTGATTAAAATGCGTGGACGCGGGTCCAGTCGCTGGCCTTCTTCCCACTGCTGACGAACGCGGGCGGTCATTGCATCCAGTTCATTGATCAACGCTTCTTTGTCAAAACGGAAGGTTGCGCCGTAGACCACTTTCAGAATGTCGCTGCCGCTAAGCGCCGGAGGATTTAACTGCCCAAGATGATAAAAATTGGCCAGTGCGCGACGTTCGCGGTTTTTCAGCGCAATGGCATCGCGCAGAGCATCTTCGCTAATCTCGTGCCCAAAACGTTCTTCTACCGTTTTTTGCAAGCGCAGCATTTCTGCTTTCCATAACGCGCGTGAGGCATCGTCCTCAACGCTGTTTGGCAACTGCATCACATGAACGGGCTTAAACTCCGCCATGTATTCATACATTTTCTTTTTGCCGTCGCAGGTGGTTTCACCGACC
This sequence comes from Escherichia sp. F1, assembly GCF_046764225.1. Taxonomy (NCBI): domain Bacteria; kingdom Pseudomonadati; phylum Pseudomonadota; class Gammaproteobacteria; order Enterobacterales; family Enterobacteriaceae; genus Escherichia; species Escherichia sp. F1. The sequence goes on along the minus strand of NZ_CP177202.1, from coordinate 4,231,087 downwards.
ACCAGATCAGAAAAGTAGAAGTAGGGGCATTTATCGGTTTTGCCAAAGCCGTAGCTGCTTTTAATCAGCGGGCAGAGGTTGCGCGGCAGATCTTTCTCGGCTTCTTCAATGGTTTCATCAGAGGTGGAACAGAGCGAAACCACAACCGCACCGGCTGCCATCGGGATCTCTTGCGGCATAAAGGTGCAGTAGGTGCCAACCAGCGGAATGCCGCGCTCCTTGAGATCCATGACGGTGAGAAAGCCTTTCTGGCGAGCTTCAGAGAACTGATCGAAAATGGCGGGTAGATCGGTGACAAGTGACATGATTTTCCTTCCCCGTACCACGGGAGACAATGAAAAGAGGCCACATTATTACCATTCTTTTAGTATGGTTTATTTGATCTCTCTCGCGGTTAGCCACTTAGTTTTTCATGGATTTCTAAAAATTGCCGAGGGGGAACAAGGCCGGGAGCTGCGACAGCAAATATAAAATTAGCCCAATACAACCGCCAACCAGCGTACCGTTGACACGGATAAACTGCAGATCTTTGCCGATATTTAACTCGATTTGCCGCGACATATCCCGCGCATCCCAGCTTTTTACCGTATCGCTGATGTGGCGCGTCAGGAATGCGGAAAACTCAGGCGCGATGCGGTGCGCGGCTTGTTCCAGATGACCATTTAACGACGCCCGCAAGGCATCATCGGCAATTAACGTTTCGCCAAACCATTGACCCGCCCGCGCGATACGTTCTTTAACGCGAGAATCTTCACTGTTGATATCCGCTTTCAGCCATTCCCGTAAATCCCCCCACAATTCACTGAGATAGCGGTTAAAAGCTTCGTCTTCTTTCAGATAGCTTTTTACGGCATCGGCTCGCGCTGCCATTTCAGGATCGTTTTTCAGCTTGTCGATCAGGGCAAAGGTGGCGCGATCAAACGCATGGCGGATCTGATGCGCACGATCACGACTAATATCATCAAGCAAAGAATTCACCGCGTCAGAAACCAACTCCGCGCTATGTTCGCCCAGCCATTCGGTGGGGAGAATTTTGGCTTTCAGTGGATGCTCGCTCTCCAGCCAGCGAACAATCTGCTGGGCAATAAACTTGCGCGATTTATCGCGCTGGAGAAGGGCGATCAACTGTGCGATCAGCGTATCCAGCAACACCTGATGTCGATCGTTTTTGGTCATACTCTCCAGCATCAACGCACTGGTGCCGGAAAGATCGACCTTATCAATCGCCCGATGGACTGCGCGCTTAAGCAGGCGCTGAATACGCGCATCATCGGTCAGTTCAAGAAAACCGCTCATGATCTGCAACAGATGCTGACCAACGCGGCGGGCGTTTTCCGGCTGACTAAACCAGTTGCCAATCAACAACGCCGGTTCGTGACGTCGAATCAGTGCCACCAGCGACTGGGTATCGAGAAATTTTTCCTGCACGAACTGGCCGAGATTTTCGCCAATCCGGTCTTTATTACGCGGAATAATCGCCGTATGACGAGAAATGATCGGAATCGGCACGCGGCGAAACAGCGCCACCACCGCAAACCAGTCCGCCAGCGCGCCGACCATCGCCGCTTCAGCGATCGCCTTCACACCGCTCACCCAAAAATTGGGTGGCAAAAACAGCGTAACGACAAAGGTAGCAGCGGCGATAAGCAATAAAGAGAGCGCCAACATTTTGGCGCGTCTGAGTTCAATGAGTTTATTCATAACGTTAAGAATAGAGCCTGACGGTAGGATCGCGCAAAAATCACCGCTCCTCCGCCAGCTCGGCAGCCTGATGTTGGCGCACGCGATTGAGCAATCCCGCCAGGGTGAAAACGACGATAACGCCCGCCACGACGGCTAATAGATGAAACGGCAAGCGACCGCCGTTAAACCACAGCCAGCGGCCGATTTCGACCGAAACCGACATCACCATCAGGATCACCATATTCAGCGATGCGGAGACGGTCCCTTTCGGTAAGTTATTGGAAAACAGCGTAAAGCGGAATAAGGTCGGGAAAATCAAACCAATCCCGAAAGCATACAGACTGGTGCCCAGCACCGACCACAGCCAGACGTGCGGTGACAGCAGATTGCCGATAATCAACAGCGCGAGGCCAACCAGTTGAATGGGTACGGCACGCCAGATAAAGCGCGGTTCGGTCGGATCTTTAACGAAACGCGCCACGATGGCATTCGCGACAATCACCGCGCCGAACACCGGAACCTGTGTCCAGGCGAACTGCGAAGTTGTTAAGCCGCCTGCATCGATAAGGATCACCGGCGAGACAGCCACCCAACTCATCATCGGGATATAGCTTAAAGAGATGGTTGCTGCGCCAAAGAGGAACAGCCGATTGCAAAAGACATTACGAAAATCGCGCAAGACGCTTTTGGCGCTAAACGGAACCGCGCCGCGCTTCACCGTCTCTGGCATCGTCAGCAGTAAGCCAACAAATGAGATAAAACCCATAACCGCAATGATGGCAAAAAGGACTTTCCAGTGCACAAAGTGCATCAGAGCTGCGCCGGAAAGCGGGCCGATAATCGGCGCAATCAGTACGATGGAGGTGATAATCGCCATCAACCTGATCCCTTTTGTCTGACCGAACGCCTCCTGCACCGTGACATAACCAACGGTGGCAATAAAACAGATACTGGTGCCCTGAATTGCACGCGCGATAAGAAATTGTGTCATTGACGTGGTGAACATTGTCGCGGCGCAGGCAAGGGTAAAAATTAACGCCCCGGTAATCAGCACCGGCCTGCGGCCAATTCTGTCGGAAAGCGGCCCCAGCAGCCACTGTAACGCCATACCGCCAGCAAGATAGAGACTGACGGCAGCAGGGGCCAGACTGACATCGGCATTAAAATCACGGACCACATTAATGATCCCTGGCTGGATCAGGTCCGTCGACAGATACGCAGCAAAGTCATACAAAATCAACGCCATCGGGAAAAACAGCGTGGCGGCATGGCGGGCAAAAAAACGTGGCATAACAAACAACTCCTTGTCCGGAGAACCCCAATGGGGAAAACGAAATTCAATACCGTCGGTAATGACGAAAGGCAGGCGAGAAGGACAAATGTACTGAATTTCATGTAATCAACCACACTGCCTGTGAACACACAGACAGAGAAATACCTTCTGACTCCAGGTCAGAATGTATAACGATTACAAATAGTCATCAGCACATTACACCTCTTGAATTGATGGGTTGCATAGAAAATATACACCTTAAGTGTAATTAAAATTTGCGGTTAATCAAAAGAGTGCGGTGGAAAGGGGAATATCTGCCGGGTACAGGAAATGTAAAATGCGAGCCTGTTTCCGAAAAAATGTATCGTTTGCAGAAGAATAAAAATAGCCTGGAAAGCACCTCGGGGAATGGGAAATTGCCGGGTGAGAATGGTTTTGTTAGTCGCTAAAGTCGGGCCATCTTATCAACAGGTGACGGATCGCCATGACAAACTTCACGACCAGTACGCCGCATGACGCATTATTTAAATCCTTTCTCACCCACCCTGACACCGCGCGGGATTTTATGGAGATCCACTTACCAATAGATTTACGTGAATTGTGCGATCTCGACACCTTAAAACTGGAATCCGCCAGCTTCGTCGATGAAAAATTGCGGGCGCTACACTCCGATATTCTGTGGTCGGTAGAGACCCGTGAAGGTGATGGCTATATCTATGTGGTGATTGAACATCAGAGCCGTGAGGATATTCATATGGCCTTTCGCCTGATGCGCTATTCCATGGCGGTGATGCAGCGCCATATCGAGCATGATAAACGCCGGCCGCTACCGCTGGTCATCCCGATGCTGTTTTATCACGGTAGCCGCAGTCCTTATCCCTGGTCCCTGTGCTGGCTGGACGAATTTGCCGACCCGGCTACCGCACGGAAGCTTTATACTCTAAATAATTCAAGTTGCAGGAAGGCGACAAGTGAGTGAATCCCCAGGAGCTTACAAAAGTAAGTGACTGGGGTGAATGAACGCAGTCGCAGCACATGCAACTTGAAGTATGACGAGTATATACCGCCGCGTTCCCGTTGGTGGATATCACTGTCGTGCCAGACGACGAGATTGTGCAGCATCGCAGAGTCGCCCTGTTGGAGTTGATCCAAAAGCATATTCGCCAGCGCGATCTGATGGGGCTTATCGACCAACTGGTACTATTACTGGTTACAGAGTGTGCTAATGACAGCCAGATAACTGCGCTGTTAAATTACATTTTACTGACTGGCGATGAAGCGCGTTTTAAAGAGTTTATCAGCGAACTAACCAGTCGAATGCCACAACAAAGGGAGCGAATAATGACGATTGCAGAGCGAATTCATAATGATGGATGGCTGTTGGGAAGGGAGAGGGGGAGGAAAGAAGGGAAAGTAGAAGGGGAACGGAGCCTCCTCCGATTGTTGTTGCAGAATGGGGCAGATCCTGAATGGATACAACGATATACCGGACTCTCGGCAGAGCAAATGCAGGCATTAGAGCAGCCCTTGCCTGAAAGCAAGCGCGATCCTTGGATCGAGTACTAATCAGAGACTGATGACAAACGCAAAGCTGCCTGATGTGCTACGCTTATCAGGTCTACATAACTAATTCAATATATTGAATTTTAAAGATTTTTGTAGCCTTGGTAAGGCGTTCACATGGCATCCGGCATGAACGAAGCGCATTTTGCCTAAGCCATGCTGGAACGTGGAGATGACCCTGCAAAGTTAAAACGAGTCACACGCTATTCGTGAGAGGAAATCAGGGGGCTCGCCACTATTTCGAATTCATTTCATTGCCCGATACACGGCCTCGCCAATTTGTTTTAGTGCTTCGCGATAGGTTTCGCTGAGCGGCAAAGCGCAGTTGATGCGCAGACAATTACGGTATTTGCCGGAAGCTGAGAAAATTGAGCCTGCCGCCACCTGGATTTTCATGCGGTACAGCTGCCGCGCGACGCAGACCATATCGACCTGTTCAGGCAATTCTATCCACAGTAAAAATCCGCCTTTCGGGCGCGTAATACAGATTTCGCAGGGAAAATATTCCCGTATCCAGCAGGTATAAAGCGCCAAATTGCGCTGATAGATCTGCCGCATCCGCCGGATATGGCGATGATAGTGACCTTCCAGCACAAACGTTGCCGCCGCCATTTGCGTGGACGGCACATTAAAGCTGCTGATGGCGTATTTCATATGCATCAGTTTATCGTGATAACGCCCCGGTGCGACCCAACCCACGCGCAGGCCAGGTGCAATGCTTTTACTGAACGAGCTGCACAACAGCACTCGCCCGTCGATATCCCAGGAATGAATGGTCCGCGGGCGCGGATACTCCGTTGCCAGTTCGCCGTAGACATCATCTTCAAAAATCACAATATCATGACGCTGAGCGAGAGAGAGAACGGCCCGTTTGCGCGCGTCCGGCATAATAAATCCCAGCGGATTATTACAGTTTGGCACCAGAATGATGCCTTTAATCGGCCACTGTTCCAGCGCCAGTTCCAGCGCTTCAACGCTGATGCCTGTTTCTGGATCGGTTGGGATTTCAATCACTTTCACGCCCATGCCACGCAGCATCTGCATCGAACCGTAATAACAGGGGGATTCGACCGCGACAATATCGCCCGGTTTACACACCGCCATTAACGCCAGCGACATCGAGTTATGGCAGCCGCTGGTAATGATGATGTCATCGGCGGTGACCACCGAGCCGCTGTCGAGCATCAGGCGGGCAATCTGCTCTCGCAACACTCGCTGACCGGCTAACAAGTCATAACCGAGAACGGTTTGCAGATTATGCTGCACCACCCGGCTTAGCTCCCGCCACAGCGGTTTCAGGCTGGGCGTTTCGACATCCGGCGTGCTTTTACTTAACGGAACAATGGAACTGTCGCTATGCGCCTCCAGCATATCCAGCACCTGATCCCACTGGGTAATTTCCACCGGGCGCTGCACCGGACGCGTCATCGGCGGTACTGGCGGCTGGGCTTTACGTTGTGCGACAAAATAACCCGAACGCGGCTGCGGAGTGATGAGCTTCATCGTCTCCAGCGTCTGGTACGCCTGCTGCACGGTGCTGATGCTGACGCCGTGCTCCTGACTTAAGCTGCGCACCGACGGCAATTTCTCCCCGTGACGATACAGCCCTTGCTCAATCCGCTCGGCAAGTAGAGTCGCCAGATGTTGATAACGCGTCATGCTGTATTCCTTATGTGGACCATACAGAGAGAAAAACCGGTACAGATGAGGCTAAAAAACCGGATGCAGATGCTGTTTTAACCTGTCTGTATGTTAAATAAAACTAATATTTGCATCTGTATTGTGAACTGCCAGAAGGCGGATGATGAAGCCTCTGAAAGATGAGGAGGCAGTCGATGGAATTTCATGAAAACAAAGCTAAAGCACCGTTTATTGGACTTGTGCAACTCTGGCAGGCGGTGAGGCGTTGGCGGCGGCAAATGCAGGCCCGGCGGGTGTTACAGCAGATGAGTGATGAGCGGTTGAGGGATATTGGGTTACGCAGGGAGGATGTGGAGTGAGGGGGGATGTTGAGAATAAATCAGGATATTAACTTTTTATATGTACCCAGGAAGAAACCAGGGTACATATAGATATTAGTTGAATTTAATATCAGCAATCAATTTTTTGATATAATCTTCTGGTTTCATCTTTGTTTTTTCTTTTATTTGCTGATAAGTTTCTTTCTTAATATTGATTTCAATTGTTTTATTTTTATTGATAATGCACGCAATTGGTAATAGTAGCAATAATGTAATGATTATAATTATAAGAATTATTTTTGAATTTCCATGTGAGTCCGATTCCTTCATTTTTTGGAATATTCTTCTCATGACTGGATTAACTGCTGAAGAAAACATAATCATAATGATAAAAACAGCCAAAAAATCTAATGTATATTTTGCGTAGTAACTTTCAGTATTCATCTCAAAAAACAGCAACCACGCCAGAGCACAAAACAATGTCATGCCAAAACATATAAATGAAATAATAAAGCCAATTTGTTGCGTTCTTTTATCAAGTTCAGAGAGAAATTTCTCACCAACTCTTTGACCTTTATAAGGTGAAATAAGTGTGTGGGCGGCATTGAAAAATACATTTGTGCAAATCAAAACAAAGAATATATTGATTGGCATAAATCCTATAAGTGTATAAAAGAAGAAGTCTTGTTGAAGATAGTACGGTAATTGATTATCAACTTCCATTAACAATGTAAATATAAAACCGAAAGAAACATAAAAAAACAAACCTTCTTCACGTAATTTTTTAATGTATTTTTTGAATTTAAAATCTTTAATCATCTTCAGCATAGCTATTCCTTATTGTAAACAATATGGCCGGGGTAGAAAGTGCGACCCCGGCTATCAACGTGTTTTATGTTGGCAAAGCAATTTTCCCCGTTAGCATATCAAACATCAGATAAGCAAAGCCCTTTGCCCGAGCTGGATCGGATAAATATTGCAACATAAATTCTTGCCGAGCGTCATTACTGTCCATTACAGCATTATCAACTGCCTGGAGGAAATCACCAAGAATCGCTTGTTCTGGCGGATTGTTTTTAATTTGTGTCATAACATTTTCATTTTCAGTTATTTTGTTATACACCGAAAAAGCATTGCTGATCATATCTTTGTCGGTCAAATGGTCGCTAATGAATAATTCATTCATCCGAGAAAGCACCTGCGATAAAAACTCCTCTTTTTTATCTTTCGCTTTTGCCGTACCAATATCATTACTTGCATCCAGCGTATAATCAGGCTTTTCTTCCTGTAAACGTAAATCTTGCTCATGGATTTTCGATAAACGATAGTGACTCATCTCTACATTACTGAGTTCAATTTCATCTTCATCCAGACGTTGCTCATGCAGCAGTGGGCGTAAATGGCGCGCAAACAGGCTTAGCTTTTCCAGATCCTTGTCATCGTACTCAACGATTTGCGACATAAACTCATAAAAGCGAACAAAGCTGCCGAGATCTTTCTTGAAAATCTCCAGACGATCTTTCTCCTGCTTACAGGCTTTAAAACTGTTTTCCGCATTGGTTATTAACACCGTATCGCCCGTTTTTTTAGTGCGCTCGAACATCTCTTTGGCGGTCAAATAGGCGTCTATTGCCATCAGATAACGCTTTTTCCAGCGTTCGACCGCCGGTTTACAGATATTACTGATCGCCGCATTCGATTTATTTTTGATGAAGTACGCCTCGCAGAACTGCTCGACTTCATGCCACTGAAAAATCTGCGTGGCGCGCAGTTTTTCAAACAGATCGAATACCTGCTGCGGATCGCTGACATCGGTCAGTTCCGCCGTCTGGAAATAGGGCTGGAATGCGCCGAGGATCTCGTCCGGATCATTATAAAAATCGAGGACAAAAGTGCCCGATTCCGCTTTGCCCGGATAGGTGCGGTTCAGGCGGGAGAGTGTCTGCACGCACTCGACGCCACCGAGGGGTTTATCCACGTACATCGCGCACAGCTTCGGCTGGTCAAAACCGGTCTGGAATTTATTGGCAACCAGCATGACCTGATAATCATCGCTGTCGAAGGCTTTGCGCATATCCCGCCCTTTCAGGCCGGGGTTCATGTTTATTTCAGTAAATTTCTGGTTTAACAATGCCTGGCTGTTATGGTCGCCTTCCTGGAATTCTACTTCCCCGGAAAACGCCACCATTGCGCTGATTTTCTGGTAATTGTTCTCGCTAATGTATTTATCAAATGCCAGCTTATAGCGCACGGCTGCTTTACGCGAACTGGTGACCACCATCGCTTTGGCCTGGCCGCCAAGCAGATGCATCACATGTTTGCGGAAGTGCTCCACAATCACCTTCACCTTCTGCGAGATATTGTAGTCGTGTAGTGTCACCCACTGGTTGAGCTTTATCTTTGCCTTCTTGCTGTCGACTTCGCGGTCCTTGTCTTCCAGCTTTTGCAGCAACTGATACGCCACTTTGTAGTTGGTGTAGTTTTTCAGTACGTCGAGGATAAAGCCTTCTTCAATTGCCTGGCGCATGGAGTAGACGTGGAAGGCCTCAGGTTTATTGGTTTTTGAGGCTGGTTCATCGGGACGCGGACAGCGGCCAAAGAGTTCCAGGGTTTTGGATTTTGGCGTGGCGGTAAAGGCGTAGTAGTTCAGATTACTGCTGCCTTTCCGGGCGGCAATGGTCGCATCCAGAATATCTTCTGACGACAGTACCACGTCATCATCCATCTCTTCGCTCATCAGCACTTCTTTAAGCTGACGGGCGGTAGAACCGCTCTGCGAGGAGTGTGCTTCGTCAGCAATCACCGCGTATTTACGCTGTTTCAGGCTGACGTTGTTTTCGATAGCTTTCAGCACGAACGGGAACGTCTGAATGGTGACGATAATAATTGGCTGCGAGTTTTCCAGCGCGCTGGCGAGCTTTTCCGATTTGGAACCGTCGCCCTCTTTGTTATTGATGCGCCCGACCACGCCGTCGGCATGTTCGAACTGATAGATGGTGTCCTGAAGCTGGTCGTCCAGCACTGTGCGGTCCGTCACCACGATAACAGAATGAAACTGTTTTTCCCCGTTTGCGTCGTACAGACGAGAAAGCTGGTGGGCGGTCCAGGCAATGGAGTTCGATTTACCGGAACCGGCGCTGTGCTGAATCAGGTATTTATGGCCGGTGCCTTCGACCGTCGCGGCCTCCAGCAGTTTGTTGACCACATCCCACTGGTGATAGCGCGGGAAAATCAGGCTCTCTTTCTTCGCTTTCAGCCCGTTCCACTCCTCTTTTTCTTCAATCTGCAAATGGACAAAACTGGCGAGGATTTTTAATAAGTTGTCCGGCAGTAGCACTTCATTCCACAGGTAATCGGTGGCGTAGCGGTGGGTATCTTCAGGGATCTCATTGCCCGCGCCGCCGTCTTTGGTACCTTTGTTAAACGGCAGGAAGAAGGTGCTGTCACCCGCGAGTTTGGTGGTCATAAAGACGTCATACTGGCTGACGGCAAAATGTACCAGCGCGCCGCGCTTAAAGGTCAGCAGCGGTTCGGGTTTATTGGTCGCGGGATCTTTCGGCAGGCGGGTTTTTTTATACTGCGCAATGGCATTCTGCACCGCCTGTTTAAATTCGGATTTCAGCTCCAGCGTGGCAACCGGCAGGCCGTTGATAAACAGCACCAGATCGATACGCCATTTTTTGGCTTTCACGCCCGTTTCTGCAAAGACGCTATTTGAGGCATACGGGCTGTAGACCAGTTCCGGCACAATACGGCAGATATTCTGCTGATAGCGCGCCAGCGTTTCCGGGTTGAGATTATGTTCCGGTTTAAACTGACACAGCAAAAAACGGGCATTGCGAATTTTCAGGCCGTGGCGAAGTACGCCGAGCGTACCCCTGGTGCGCGACTGAATATCGGTGGCGTTGCTGTCAGCTTTTTTTAGCTGCGCAACCAGCGCGTCGAGGAAATGGCGTTCGGTGTCGCTGGGGTAAACGCGGGTGAATTTCTCCCACTCTTGCGGTTGGGTGGTCTGCACGAAGTTTAAGGTGTCTTGTGCGTACAGCGCACGTTCCCGGTCGTAGCCGTCACCTTTGCCGACAATCCAGCCTTTTGTCACCATCTGGGCGATGATGTCGTTTTGCAGGTTCACCTCTTTTGTAATGTCGTGGCTCATGCGCTGACCTCCGTGGGGGTTTCCGCTTTGGGGATGGGGGCGGTCCAGTTGCGTAGGTCTATTTTGCCGGTGACGGCGGCGGAGATAAGGGCGGTGCGGCGTTCTTTTAGGAGTTCAATATTATCTGTACTATGCTCAATCAATTTTTTATCTAGAGAAATATATTTAGATATATAAGTTCCGATATTTATTTGCTCTTGATATGGTGGGATTGGAATATATAAATCAGTAATTCTTTCAACCGCAAGCCCCGGTTGTGCAGCAGAAACTGAATATTGGTTTAAGTTCATTATTCTTAATAATTCTCCTAACCATATTGTAACAGCTCTTTCGTTTGGGGTGACAACAACAGCATGTTCTGAAGCCCAAAATTTTCCAATTGCGTAATTTATATTTCCGCAAAGAGCACCTTGTCTACCAATAAGAACATATTCACCATTGTGTGTAAAATGAGAATAATATCCTCTTAATCCATTTCCACCATAAACAGGATAGTTTCCTTCTGGTTCTATTGAATTGCTGGTTATAAAATCACCACTTTTCAAATTAGCAAACCATTTTAACTTGCATATGTGCCAGTGTTTCGGAACTTCACCCAACCACTCAACCCCAGAATCTTTCATCGGCACATCAGGATTTAGCCCTTTGGTCACCGCATGGCTAATCACTGCCTGACGTTTTTCTTTCAGTAGTTCAATCAGTTGTTGTTGTTTTTCGATCAGGTTATCGATTTTTGCTGTTTCATAGTTGAGAAAATTTGCAATGTTTTCACTCTCGCTGCCAGGAATTTCAGGGAGTAGTATATTTTTCATCTCGGAGGCATTAGTGCTCCACAGGTCTGCTACGATTCCTTTCCCATAGCGATAAAATTCTTCCTGGAAGGGATAGCTTCGGAGTAGGTGATGGGCAAAATTGACATTTATTTTTTTTGGTTGCATGACTATGCTAATTAATGAAACAGAGCCATTTAACTGAGATACACCGGCTGAACCTTTTCTATCAGAACGACTATTTATTACAAAATCATCTTTTAAAACTAATTTACGATTGTCTCCAGCATCCGTTTTAGCTGCTGTTTCAAGCTGAGGAACAATCCCTTGCATTGTGACTGATAATGCAGGGAAATCCTTATCACTAACCTTTTCTCTACGTTCCTCAAAAAAATGTCCTAACCGTTTTATATTCCAATGGACTGGAATCTCCCCCAACCACTCCACCCCAGAATCCCTATACTCCGGATACGCCTGATATTTATTTAACCCCGCCATCAGGAATGTACCTCCTGCAACAGTTTCATAATCTCAGCGCTTACCGCATCCAGGTCCGCATCAATTTCTTCCAGCGGCCTTGGCGGCTGATAAACATAAAAATGACGATTAAACGGAATTTCATACCCCACAATCCCGATATCCCCATCTTTCGCATCGCGTTTATCGGCGTTAATCCACGCATCCGCGGCGTGCGGTAACACTTCTGCTTTGAAGTAACCCTCGATCAACTCGCTGGTAGATACAGACGGATTTAACGGCACATTCTCGTTATCACGCAGGTCGCCATCCGGCTCAAACTCCACAACCTTTCCTTGGTACTCAAACGCGCCATACAGCGGTTGGGCCGCTTCTTTCAGTACCTTACTGATAACCGGCTCGGCGTCCGGGTTTTTGCGGGTGATAGCATCGATAAACTGCTTGTTCTCTTTCGCATCCAGCTTCACGCCTGCGGTTTTGAGCGCCTCTTTCAGCGTCAACTGGAACTGATTAAAGTCATTGCTAACGGTGTCTTTGCCGCCCGCCTGCATACCCATCGCCGCCTGAATACGCCGCGCTTTTTCCATTAACCCGCGCTGGGCCAGCCATAATTTGCTGTCGAGCAGATCTTTAATTTGCTTCTCTTTCAGCTCGCTAAAATCGGCTTTAAGAATGGCGCGGGCTTCACTTTCTACCGCTGTTAAGTCGCCGTAATGACCGTCCTGCCACTGGAAAGCAAAGGCGTCATACAGTTGCGCCATCGGAGCGATAAACGGCTTCGGCGCAAAGCGCAATGTGGCAATGGCGCCATCACTTATCTGAGCCGACAGGCGCAACGGGCGCTCAACGGTGATGCGACGATAGCCAAACTCGGTGCTGTGAAAGACTTTGCTGGCAAAAGTTTTTGCCGCCTCGGTTTTGGTTGTTGCGGGCTGGCGTCCCCGGCTGGATTTTTGTTCGGGTGCTTTCTCCAGGCCTAACGCCGCAAGCGTAGTGGTGGCAACGGGTTCGAAATCGCCAAACGTGCGGGTGATTAAACCAATATCCTCGTCTCCGAGAATATTGCGTTTTGACCCCAGCGATTTACGCATCTTGCCGCACAGGTTGCTGCCGTCGATAAGCTGGACTTTGCCTTTGCGTTCTGGCGCTTTTTTGTTAGACAGCACCCAAACATAGGTAGCGATACCGGTGTTGTAAAACATATCGGTAGGCAGGGCGATAATGCCTTCCAGCAAATCCGCTTCCAGAATGTAGCGGCGGATCTCGCTTTCACCGCTGCCCGCGCTGCCGGTGAATAATGGGGAACCGTTAAGAATGATGCCGATCCGCCCGCCACCGCTTTTGGCATCGCGCATTTTGCTGATCAGGTGCAGCAGAAACAGCAACGAACCGTCAGAGACGCGGGGCAGGCCGGGGCCAAAGCGACCATCAGCACCTTTGAGTTTGTGCTCGTTGTTGATGTCGGTTTCTATCTTTTTCCAGTCCACGCCGAAAGGTGGATTAGAGAGCATGTAATCGAATTTTTCTGCGGGGAGCTGATCGTTGGAAAGGGTGTTGCCGAGTTTGATAAGGCTGACATCCTGGCCCTTAATCAGCATGTCGGCTTTGCAGATGGCGTAGGATTCCGGGTTTAACTCCTGACCAAACGCGCGCATCACGGCATTGGGGTTTTGTTTGTGGACGTACTCCATGCCGGAGGAGAGAAAGCCGCCGGTTCCCGCCGTTGGGTCGTAAATGGTGCGAATGATACCGTCTTTATTGAGCGCATCATCATCATCGAAAAACACCAGCGAGGTGGTCAGATTGACGATATCACGCGGGGTAAAGTGTTCCCCGGCGGTTTCGTTAGAACTCTCTGCAAAACGTCGGATCAGCTCCTCAAACACCAGCCCCATGTCGTGGTTGGTGACGCGCCCGGGGTATAAATCTGCTTTAGCGAATATTTGCACCACTTTGAACAGTAAGTTTGCATCCGCCAGCTGTCCGACAAACTCGCTGAACTTGAAGTGTTCGAAAATTTCGCGGGCATCCGAAGAGAACGACTGGATGTAGTTTTCCAGGTTGTCCTGTATGCCATTTTGCCCCATTTTGCTGAGATCCATCGCTGAGGCATTGAAGAACGTGAGGCCATTAGTCGCCCGCAGGATCATTTTCTCCTGGGCTTCCTCCGGCAGTTTCAAGGCTTTTACTTTTTGCGCCTCGGTAATGACCGCGTCTTTCGTTGTTTCGAGTACGCATTCCAGACGACGCAAAAGGGTAAAAGGAAGAATAATTCGTCCATATTGTGATTGTTTAAAATCGCCGCGTAACAGGTCGGCGACAGACCACAGGAAGGCTGCAATCTGGCTGAAATTAGTTGATGACATAAAAAGCATTCCTTGCCCTGAAAAAGAGGGGGATATTCAATGTGAAGTGAATGCTTTGTTATATCAAACTATTGCTGTGATGATCAAAAACACGATCATTTTCAATACGTTATAAATATGAATTGGAAATATTAATTGTTCTAATGAATGCGTGTTGAGGTGTTTCTTAATATATTTTGATTTATCCTGGAATGGTATTTTTGCAGAAACAAAGACGCTAACTTTTATTTTTTATTCGCAGCATAATGACGCCGTTTGCCAGTGCAATTTGACAGGAGTCATTCATGAAAGCCACCGAAGCCCGATTACTCGATTTTCTAAAACGCTCTCAGCAATTCGTTATTCCCATTTATCAGCGTACTTATTCATGGTCAGAGGAACAGTGCCGCCAGCTCTGGGACGATGTAATACGTGCCGGGCAGCGTGATGATATCCCGGCGCATTTTATCGGCTCGGTGGTGTATATCGAACAGGGCCTATATCAGGTTTCGGGGATCTCTCCCTTACTGGTGATTGACGGTCAGCAACGCCTGACAACGGCGATGTTATTGCTGGAAGCGTTGTCCAGACACCTTGGCGATGACGAGGTGATGGATGGTTTCTCCGCCATGAAATTACGAAACTATTATCTGCTCAATCCGTATGAATCGGGCGAGCGTGGATTTAAGTTACTGCTTACGCAAACGGACAGAGAGAGCCTGCTGGCATTGATTAGACAAAAACCGCTGGCAGAAAATTGCTCTCTACGCGTGAAAGAGAATTTTGAGTTTTTCCATGAGCAAATAGGCAAACTCCACGGCAATTTCACCGCGTTATGTCAGGGACTTTCCAAACTGCTGATTGTGGATGTCGCCTTGAATCGCGGTCAGGATAATCCGCAACTAATCTTCGAAAGCATGAACTCAACAGGAAAAGCGCTGAGTCAGGCGGATCTGGTTCGCAACTATGTTCTGATGGGGCTGGAGCCAGAACATCAAAGCCAACTGTACGACGATTACTGGCGGCCCATGGAGCTGGCGTTTGGTCAGAAGGGATACACTGACTATTTCGACAGTTTTATGCGTAATTATCTGACGGTAAAAACAGGTGAGATTCCGCGAATTGGTGATGTCTATGAAGCCTTTAAACGCTATGCGCGAAAACCAGGAGTGATGGATCGCGGGATGGAGGCGCTGGTTGCGGATATTCGTACGTTTGCTGACTATTTTTGTGCGATGGCGCTGGATAGCGAAAAGGATAAAACCTTAAAGATGGCATTTCAGGATCTACGCGAGCTGAAAGTCGATGCTGCCTGGCCGTTCCTGTTGGTGCTTTATCATGACTATAAACAGGGAATTCTTTCTGCCGCGGATTTTTTAAGTGCCACGTGTTTAATTGAGTCGTATATCTTCCGGCGCGCAGTCTGTGCCATTCCCACTAACTCATTTACTAAAACCTTCGCCACGTTTTACAAAGTGCTGGATAAAGAGCGTTATCTGGAGAGCATTGCGGCACATTTGCTGGAACTGCCTTCCTACCGTCGTTTCCCGGATGATGATGAATTTCAACGTGAACTGAAAACTCGCGACCTCTACAACTTCCGTAATCGCAGCTATTGGCTACGTAGATTTGAAAACCACGATCGTAAAGAACGGGCCTATGTTGACACTTATACGATTGAACATATCATGCCGCAGAACCCTAATTTATCGGCGAAGTGGCGCGATGACCTTGGTCCGGAATGGAAGCGAATCCATAAAAAGTGGCTCCATACGTTGGGTAATTTAACGTTAACTGGCTATAACTCAAGCTACAGCGACCGTCCATTTGCGAAGAAGCGAGATATAAAAGGTGGCTTTAAGGAAAGTCCATTACGCCTGAACACGGGGTTAGGGCAATGTGAAATATGGGATCGTGCAGCGATACAAAAGAGAGCGGAACGTCTGTCCGAGCTGGCAATAGACGTCTGGGCGATCCCCAAACTTTCGGAAGACGTGTTGGCTCGTTATCGCACCGTCGTTGAACGAGGAACGGGATATGTCCTTGCTGATTTCCCGCAACTTGAAGAAGGTACGCACATCCGCGTACTTTTTGACAGCCTTTCTGATGCCGTTATGACGCTGGACGCTGGGGTTACGCGAGAAATATTGAAGCTCTATGTTGCCTTCAAAGCGGAGACGAATTTTGTTGATGTGGTGCCGCAAAAAAGTCGCTTACGTTTATCACTAAATATGCCATTCCATGAACTGGTTGACCCAAAATGTATGGCTAAAGATGTCACAGATATAGGCCGTTGGGGCAATGGCGATGTTGAAATAGGTTTCAGCGATCTTTCTGAGCTTCCTTATGTGATGGGATTAATTCGTCAGGCATTTGAAAAGCAGATGGATAACGCGATGGTTTAATATGGAATAATATCCTCTTTACCATGCAATCAAGGATCCTCTAATGACAACCAAACTACTGGACCTGAGCTGGAATGCAAATGCCATCCCGGCGATGCAAATTGTCGGTACGCGCGCAGCCTTATTTACCTTCAAAACGCATATGGCTGGGTTTGTCTGGGATGCCGCGCAACTGGAAAATAACCCCTATACCTTTGTTGAAGTTAAAACGTTGCTCGATGGCGTCACTGTTGGCGGGCATAAGGTCAGTGATACTGAGCAGGTGTTGAACCTGGCAGATAGCGCAAAAAAACTGATTGAACTTGTGCAATTCGGGCGTTTTGACCTTGATAAGAAAACGTTCACGTTACTTAACGGCATTATTGCGCGTAATGAGGCGCTGGAGTGGGGCGTTTTTCGCGGCGAAGGTGAAGAGTTACATTACAATGCGCGCGTTCATCTCGGTGAACTGGGCACTCATTTTCCACCAGCCACTGAAGCAGGTGCACCTGAACTGAATCGAATATTCGCCGCAGGTGTGGCACAAATAAAAGAGATGCCACCATTCGAAGGGGCGCTGGCAATGTTTTTATTTGGTGCTTATTTTCAGTTTTTCTTTGATGGCAACAAGCGTACCAGTCGCCATATGATGAACGGCTGGTTAATGCGCCACGGTTACAATCCCATTAGTGTACCCGCAGCTCGTGCGCTGGAGTTCAACAGCAAAATGGTGCGCTTTTATCACAGCAAAGATGCCAGTGAAATGATGGCATTTTTGGTGGATTGCTATCAGGTTTGAATAAGTGCTGGATGGTGTCCCAATGCTGCCATCCATCCCCTTCATATCAACTTCCCTATCTTTTCCTAAAACGTGATGCTATTTCCAACATTCGAATCATCAGTGCACGAAAAGCAGATCGTAAAGAGAGGAGTCGCTATGAGCATGGTTAAACATAAACGAGGGACACCCTCTACACTCGATGTGCAGCATGAGGCCGAACTGAAGGCGCTGGCGAATAAATCCGACGAAGATATTGATTACAGTGATATCCCACCTTCCAGCGATGAGCAATGGTCTAACGCAGAACGCGGTAAGTTTTATCGGCCATTGAAAACCCAGGCTTCGGTGCGTATTGATGCTGATGTGATGGAATGGTTGAAGCGACCAGGTAAAGGCTATCAAACTCGCCTGAACGCAATTTTACGTGAAGCGATGCTGCGCGATCAGAACAAAAAATAATTCAGGCCGCCACATGGCGGCCATCATCCAAAATTACTTCCTCAACCCAGCAAACGCCGCCCGAATCTTATCCTCCGGCAGCTGAATCCCGATAAACACCATCGTGCTATGCGGTTTTTCATCGCCCCACGGCCTGTCCCAGTCGGCGCTGTAGAGGCGCTGGACGCCCTGGAACAGCAGGCGGTTAGGTTCGCCGTCAATCCACAGCATCCCTTTGTAACGCAGCAGTTTATCTGCCGACTCCAGCAGCAGGTTTTCCATCACGCGGGAAACTTCGCTGATATCTACCGGGTAATCCAGTTCCACCACAATCGACGAAATATCGTTTTGTTTATCCGCGATAAAGTGGAAACGCGGTTTGGTGCTGACGACGTTCTCTTCCAGCATAAAACCGTTGGTGTTGAACAACAGGCCCAGGTCGATGTCGCCGTGAGTGACGGTGTAGACCGGTGCACGGGCGTTGATGCGTGCCAGGCGTTCGCGCAGTTTTTCTGCTTCACCTGCGACGTCGGTTTTAGTCAGCAGAATACGGTCGGCGTAGCCAACCTGGGACTGGGCGATGGTGAACTGGTTCATCTGCTCATCGGCATGTACCGCATCCACCAGCGCAATCACCCCGTCCAGCAGGTAGCGCTGGCATAAAATCTCATGGGAGAAAAAGGTCTGAATAATCGGGCCAGGATCGGCCATGCCGGTGCATTCAATGACCAGACGGTCGAACTGAATATTGCCCTTGTCGAGATTATCCAGCAGGTCGAGTAGTGCGTCTTCCAGCTCGTTGGAGCGCGAACAGCAGATGCAGCCGTTGGTCAGCGTTTTGATCTGCGTGGCGCGGTCGCCAATCAGTTGATCATCAACGGAGACTTCGCCGAATTCGTTTTCAATCACGGCAATCTTGTAGCCGTGTTGTTCGTTAAGAATATGGCGCAGCAGGGTGGTTTTTCCCGCGCCTAAAAAACCGGTAAGTAGGGTAACTGCAATCGGGTTCATGCTC
The DNA here is from genome assembly GCF_046764225.1 of Escherichia sp. F1. NCBI lineage: Bacteria > Pseudomonadati > Pseudomonadota > Gammaproteobacteria > Enterobacterales > Enterobacteriaceae > Escherichia > Escherichia sp. F1. The sequence goes on along the minus strand of NZ_CP177202.1, from coordinate 4,212,241 downwards.
TCTCCATTAACAACAGCGCATACCGCCTTTACCATCGCCGCTGTAGCGCGCGTTCTGGCGTTCGCGGAAGAATTCTTCATAGCTCATGTACGGCTTGTCGGGATGGTTGGTCTTCATATGCTCGACGTAGTTGTCGTAGTCTGGAATGCCAATCAACATCTTCGCCGCCTGGCCGAGATATTTTTTTGCCTGTCCTAAGTTACCAAACATAGTTCACTCTGATAAGAACAAAGCCCCGCCGAAGCGGGGCTAAACACGGTTAGTGGTGCGAAGAGATCTTCACGCCGCCTTCCGGGATTGGAACGTACGGTGTTTCTTTGTCAGTACGTTTGTCGCTGTTACGCACCGCAAGCCAGGTTTTGAAACCGTAGAAGATGATGCTGTACACCACAATCAGGAACAGAATACTCAGGCCTGCGTTGGTGTAGTTGTTCACAACGATGTGGTTCATGTTGGCAATCTGCTGCGCCGTCAGGTCAGTACCATTAGCAATCTTCTCTTTGTACTGGCTTGCCATGTAGAAGAAGCCTTCCATCTGCGGGTTGGTGCTGAACAGTTTCAGGCCCAGCGCCCAGGTGGTGCAGATAAGCAGCCATACAGCCGGAACAACAGTTACCCAGATGTATTGGGTGCGCTTCATCTTAATCAGCACAACGGTACCCAGTACCAGCGCCACGGCTGCCAGCATCTGGTTGGAGATACCGAACAGCGGCCACAGGCTCTTAACGCCGCCCAGCGGATCGACCACGCCCTGATACAGCAGGTAGCCCCACAGACCCACACAACCCGCAGTACCGATGATACCGGCAACCAGAGAGTCGGTTTTTTTCAGGAACGGGATGAAGTTACCCAGCAGGTCTTGCAGCATAAAGCGGCCAGAACGGGTACCCGCATCCAGCGCGGTCAGGATGAACAGTGCTTCGAACAGAATACCGAAGTGATACCAGAAGCCCATGTCAGCCATCGGCAGCACTTTGTGGAACACGTGCGCGATACCTACCGCCAGTGTCGGCGCACCACCTGCACGGTTCAGGACAGAAGGCTCACCAATGTCTTTCGCGGTTTGCAGGATCTGCTCTGGCGAAATCACGAAGCCCCAGGAGCTGACGGTCGCCGCCGCATGTGCGGTAACGTCTTTCAGCTGCGCCATGATGATCGGCGCGTTTTCGCCACCCATTTCATGCAGGTTAGGCATGGTGATGCCAAGGCCAGCAGGCGGGGTATTCATCGCGAAGTAAAGACCCGGTTCGATGATGGACGCAGCAACCAGCGCCATAATCGCCACGAAGGACTCCATCAGCATTGCGCCGTAGCCAATGAAACGCGCGTCGGTTTCATTAGCCAGCAATTTCGGCGTTGTACCGGAAGAGATCAGCGCGTGGAAGCCAGATACCGCACCACAGGCGATGGTGATGAACAGGAACGGGAACAGAGCGCCTTTCCACAGCGGGCCAGTACCGTCAATGTACTGGGTCATCGCAGGCATTTTCAGTTCCGGGTTCAGCACCACGATACCCAGCGCCAGGCCGACGATAACACCGATTTTCAGGAAGGTTGCCAGATAGTCGCGCGGTGCGAGGATCAGCCACACCGGCAGCAGTGCGGAAACAAACGCATAGCCAATCAGCGCGAAGGTAATGGTGGTGTCTTTAAAGGTCAGTGCCGGACCCCAGTACGGATCGTGAGCAATCACGCCACCGAAGTAGATAGAGGCAACCAGCAGCACGATACCAATGACAGAGACTTCACCCACACGCCCCGGACGGATAAAGCGCATGTAGATACCCATAAACAGCGCAATCGGTACGGTTGAGCAAACGGTGAAGACACCCCACGGACTTTCGGCCAGGGCTTTAACCACAATCAGCGCCAGGACGGCGAGGATGATGATCATGATTAAGAAACAGCCAAACAGCGCGATAGTCCCCGGTACTGGCCCCATCTCTTCTTTGATCATCTCACCGAGAGATGCGCCGTTACGGCGAGAGGAGATAAACAGCACCATAAAGTCCTGAACCGCACCGGCCAGCACTACCCCCGCCAGCAGCCACAGCGTGCCAGGCAGGTAGCCCATCTGCGCGGCGAGCACCGGACCAACCAGCGGACCGGCACCGGCGATAGCGGCGAAGTGGTGACCAAACAACACGTAACGGTTGGTCGGAACGTAGTTCAGACCGTCGTTGTTAATAACCGCAGGCGTCGCGCGCGTGGGGTCGAGTTTCATCACCTTCTGGGCGATGTACAGACTGTAGTAGCGATAAGCCACCAGATACACCGACACAGAGGCGACCACGATCCACAGGGCACTGACGTGCTCCCCCCGACGTAATGCAACTACCGCGAGGCAGAATGCACCGATGATTCCGAGAATCACCCAGGGTATGTGCTTGAATAGTTTTTTCGTATCCATAGTAAAACCTGGCATTTTACTCGTCGTCTTTTGGCTTACAGGTGCGGCAGCTGCGTTCGTTCACCCCTGTCACTTACTGTTGTAAGCTCCCGGGGATTCACTCACTTGCTGCCTTCCTGCAAACCAAAATCCATAGAGTAATTTGTTAATCATAGGCCGAAGCCGTTCTAGGTTTGCGTTGCGTTTGAGGAGGTAAATTGACCGCTATCCTGCAGTGATGTTGCCAGAGATACGCGCGCGTAAAGTAAGGTAAATAACTGAGTGGTTATTTTAGGGATGTAAGCGGTCAGGAATGGCGGTGAGCGGTTGGGCAAGAATTATTCATCGGGTGGATATGTGATTGAGATCACAATAAAAATGCCCCTTCGACGAATGCGTGAAGGGGCTGGAGCTTAAATCGCAGCTTCCATTTCCAGCATCACCGGATGGAAACGGCGTTTAAAGTAGATAAGTCCGTGACCTTCTGCACTGAGGATGATGTTTTTAATCTCCACCAGATACACCAGATGTGTGCCAATTGCCTGCACATCGCGGATCTCACCTTCAAGACTGGCCAGCGAACCTTTTAGCACCGGCTGCGCCAGCGGACCTTTTTGCCAGCATGAGAGGCTAAAACGCTCTTCCATCGCCATGCCTGTCATGCCCGCGAAGTGGCGTGCCATCAGTTCCTGCTCATGGTTGAGGACGTTGACGCACAACTGGCCGTTGCCCTGAAAAACCGGGTTCATCGCACTGTTGGCGTTAATGCACACCATCAGCGACGGTGGTGTATCCGTGACCGAGCAGACGGCCGTTGCCGTAATCCCGCATTGTCCGGCGTCGCCCTCGGTGGTGATAATATTTACCGCTGCCGACAGGCTGGCCATCGCGTCACGAAAGCGCAGGCGTTGTTCATCTAATTGCATCTTAACCTCCTGCTGCGTTATTTCAGCAGCTTATCCAGCATGTTGATATCGTCGTTGTTGTGCAGGTGCGGCACAGTCCAGCCGTTCTGGTCGTATTCCGACAGGCAGCGATCAACCATCGCCATCATCTTGTCCATATTGCCGGAGCTTTGTGCCTGGCGCAGACACTGCAGGCGAATCTCATCCTGGCTACCGGAGTAGTTGATTTCATACAGTTCGTGACGACCACCAAACTCGCTGCCAATGGCATCCCACATCAGTTTGAGGATCTTGATGCGCTGGACGTGATCCATACCATTCGAACCGCGCACATACTTCGCCAGATACTGGTCGATCTGCGGATTATTCAGGTCACGGGCACTGGAAGGGAGATAGATCAGGCCACTGGTAACGTTGCGTTCGATAATGTTTTTGATCTTCGCGTAGGCCATTGGTGCCAGTACGCGATAGGTTTGCAGTGCGGCATGATCCGGTAAATAAGCCCCGTTGACCCACGGCGTCGCTTCAGAACACATCGAGTCACTCAATGCCCAGAAGGTGTTGCGCCACGCCACCACTTCACCGAGATCGGCCTGCACACCACGGAACTCCAGGGTGCCGGTACATTCGAGAGATTTTTTCAGCAGTGCCGTGATGAAGTCTAATTTCACTGCCAGGCGCACACAGGCTTGCAGCGGATACATACGGGCGAAACCGCCTTCCATCGTCCAGCGACGGCAGCGATCAAAATCGCGGTAGATCAGCACGTTTTCCCATGGGATCAGCACGTTATCCATCACCAGAATCGCATCGTTCTCATCGAAGCGGCTGGAGAGCGGGTAGTCGTACGGCGAGCCGGTAGCACCCGCCACCATTTCATAAGAGGCGCGGGAGATTAATTTCACGCCATCGGCATCCATTGGCGCAACGAACATCAGTGCGAAGTCCGGGTTTTCGCCCATCACTTGTGCCGAGCCGAAGCCAATCATGTTGTAGTGAGTCAGCGCCGAGTTGGTGGCAACCACTTTCGCACCGCTGACGATAATCCCGGCGTCAGTCTCTTTTTCCAGCTTGATGTAAACGTCTTTCACTTTATCGGTCGGCAAATGACGATCAATCGGTGGGTTAACAATCGCGTGGTTAAAGTAGAGGCCAGTTTCCTGAATACGGGTGTACCAGTTACGGGCGTTCTGCTCGAACTGACCGTAAAAGCCCGGATTCGCGCCCAGTGCGCAACCGAAAGCAGCTTTGTAGTCTGGGGTACGGCCCATCCAGCCATAGCTCAGGCGTGACCATTCAGCGATGGCGTCGCGTTGCTGGCGCAGGTCGTCGGCACTTTTCGCCACGCGGAAGAATTTATGGGTATAGCCGCCGCTGCCGGTGTCGGTGTTCCAGCACAGAGAGTCCTGCATCTCCGGTTTGTGCAGCGCGTCGTACAGTTGGGCAACAGACGCTGCCGCATTACGAAATGCCGGATGAGTGGTGACGTCTTTCACTCGCTCGCCATAGATATAGATCTCGCGACCATCCTGCAGGCTTTTCAGATACTCTTCCCCGGTGAACGGACGTTGGGTACTGGCGCGGAAATCTTCTGGTTTCATGTCGACCTCTACAGTATTAATCGGAATACGATTGTTAATTTTGTGTTTTGTTTTTGTTATTCAATTGAAGCTTGCAGGGGCGATTACGGGAAGACACTTTTGGGACAATGGCTGGTACTTTTCAGGTCGGGTACGGTTTTGTGATCGAGGTCGCTTTTCGCGATTTTTAACGTTACTAAATCCCCTTGCTCCAGGCGGAGAAAGGGGAATAGCAGGTGGTGCCTGGTTTCCCGTTAAGGCTAAGGGATTTTCACGTCACAGGTACTTTTTTGGCACGATAAGCACTGGGCGAGCAACCGACTAAACGATTAAAAAAGCGCGCAAAATAAGCCGGATCCTTAAAACCGAGTTGCCAGGCAATATTGTTCACGGCGTTATCAGAAAACAGCAGCAGCCGCTTGGCTTCTCGTAGCTGCCTGTCGAAAATCAACCGTTTTGGCGGACGGTTGGCAAAGCGGCGGCAGATGTCCGTGAGGCGTGATTCGGTGATATGCAGTTCGTTAGCGTAATCCGGTACTGTCCAGTGCTGATGAAAATGGCTTTCAATCAGCATATTAAAACGCTGGAACAGTTTTAATTCTCCGCGCATTCCGCTGGCGGCATGGTCGTCGAGTTTTGCGTTACGTAGCAGTAGGGTGAACACTGCCTGTGCCAGTAACGTCAGGGTGTGTTCCCGTCCAGGCAGTTGTTCTACCGATTCCCGCTCTATCAGTTGCCAATAGTGTTCCAGCGCCGCCAGTTCGTCGGGTTTATCTGCCAGTGACAGGCAAATCCCCGGCAGGCCGAAGGTTTCCCGAGTGCCCGGATAAAGAACTTCCAGCAGGGGCCAGATCAGATCTTCCCGTACCGTCAACACATGACCGTCGGCGTCAGACTCCGTAATAAACGCATGAGGTACTGACGGTGGCGTCAGGACAAACAGGGGCGCTTCCACCGAGTAGCGATGATCGTCAAGCTGTAGCTCAATCTGTCCGCTATTGAGGAAATGCATCTGAAAGTACTGTTCGTGGCGATGTGGCAGCATATGGCGGCCAAAAAAGGCCGCCATGCGGGCGAAGGACTGATAATGCACATCGTCTGTGCCCAGGCTTTCATCGTACTCTTTGCTGATATCAATATTGGCAATCTGACGGTCACACATCGTCGTTCCTTACGGGGTCGCTCGCGGACGGGAGGACTGCATTGGAATTGCCCAGATAATCCCCGCACCAATCACCAGCAGCGTGGCAACAAACCACAATCCACTGTTAAAGCTGCCGGTCAGATCTTTCAACCAGCCGATCATAAACGGACTTAATGCTGAACCAATGTTGCCCGTGGCGTTGATCACCGCAATACCGATCGCTCTTGCCCGCAGGCTGATGGACTGATCCGGTGTTGTCCAGAAAATCGCCATTGCGCTGAATGATCCGGTCGAAGCCATAATGATCCCCAGCATCTGGATCATGTTGTGATCAGTTGCCGAAGCCAGTAACCAACCTGCGGCAGCGAACAAATAAGGAAGGGCGGTGTGATGCCTTCGTTCCTGGCGGCGATCTGAGTGACGGCTCCAGTAGATCATCCCGAGAATGGTACAAATCTGCGGTACGGCAGCCAGCAGGCCGATGGTGATATTACTGCTGCCCTGATTAAAGCTTTGTAGGATCTGCGGTGTCCAGATGCTGATCGCACTAAGTGTGTTGGTCAGGCAGAAATACGCCAGGGTATACATCATCACCACCGGAGTGAAGATCTCCCGCCACATGCTGCGTTGTTGCATGGCGTGGTGGCTGATGGCTCCCTCTGGCTGAACCAGCGTCAGACGATCGTTATCCATCATCTCTTGCAGGCATTTTTTGTCTTCTTTCGTCAGCCACTTAGCTTTGTCCGGTGAGTCATCAAGCCAGAACCACACCATGACGCCGAGTAATACCGACGGGAAGCCTTCCAGCAAAAACAGCCACTGCCAGCCTTTTAATGCCATTACGCCATCCAGCGACAAAATGTAGCCGGAAACGATCGATCCCAACGCTGTCGTTACCGGCATTGCTACCATAAACAAGGCGTTGGCACGGGCGCGGAAATAGGCCGGAAACCAGAAGGTTAAATACAGCAGAATACCAGGCAGAAAGCCGGCTTCGGTAATGCCAACCAGTATACGCAGTACGTACAAGCTGGTGGGGCCAGTGGCAAACATGGTAGCAGTAGAGGCGATGCCCCAAAGCACCATGATGGTGGCGATCCAGCGCCGTGCACCGACAATACTCAGCATAATGTTGCTGGGAATGCCGAAGATGACATAAGCGGCGTAGAACAGGGTGGTGGCGAGGCCAAACATGGTGGCGCTCAGACCGAGGTCGCGTCCCATCGTGAGTCCGGCAAAGCCGATGTTGATGCGATCAAGGAACGAGAAGATAAACAGCACGAACAGAAAGACGATCAGGCGGCGAAACAACTTCTTAATAACCGCCTGTTGTCCGGCAGTCAGCGCTTTATGCTGATTCGCCGGATCGATACTTTCCGGTATGGCAGGTGAGGTGTCGCTCATTTTTCTTCCTCTAATGGGATTTTTGTAGGGTACGACAAGATTTATGGCGGATGCGGCGTAAACGTCTTATCCAGCCTATGGTTTAGTGCGCGTGTAGGCCGGATCGACATTAATACACGCCGGGCTTAACGGTCGTGGCCTGCGCGCCAAACCGTGCTGCCAGCGCTTCGGCGGCGCGGGCGAGCAGGGTGGTGTCAACGCCGACGGCGACAAATAGCGCGCCCAGTTCCAGATAGCGTTTTGCCAGTTGCTCATTGGCGATCAGGATCCCCGGCGCTTTGCCCGCTTCACGAATTTGCACGATCGCCTGTTCAATGGCGGCCTGCACTTCCGGGTGCTGCGGATTACCGGCATAACCCATATCGGCGCTCAGATCCGCCGGGCCGATAAACACGCCGTCTACCCCTTCCACGTCCAGAATCTGCGGTAGGTTCTTCATTGCCTCACGAGTTTCGATCTGCACCAGTACGCACATTTGATCGTTGGCTTTTTGCAGGTAATCAGGAATACGATTCCAGCGCGAGGCGCGTGCCAGCGCGCTTCCTACGCCGCGAATACCGGCGGGGGGATAACGGGTGGCGCTTACCGCTTCACGGGCTTCGTCAGCGTTTTGAACCATCGGCACCAGTAAGGTTTGTGTGCCGACGTCCAGCAGTTGTTTGATTTGCACCGGATCGTTCCACGACGGACGTACTACCGGCTGGCTGGGGTAGGGCGCAATCGCCTGTAGCTGGGTGAGCACGGTTTGCACGTTATTCGGCGCGTGCTCACCGTCGATCAACAACCAGTCGAATCCTGCTCCGGCCAGTAACTCTGCGCTGTAGCTGCTGCTCAGCCCCAGCCATAATCCGATCTGCGGACGGCCTGCTTTCAGCGCCGCTTTAAAACTGTTTTCCATCGTTCTCTCCTTAAACAAAGCGGCAGCTAATGGAACCCATGTTGCCGTAATCGACGTGGAAGGTGTCGCCCTTACGCGCCGGAACCGGGCGGGTGAACGAACCGCCGAGAATGATTTGCCCGGCTTCCAGTTGCACGTCATACGGTGCGAGTTTGTTCGCCAGCCAGGCTACGCCGTTTGCCGGATGATTCAGCACACCAGCGGCGACGCCGGTTTCTTCAATCACGCCATTGCGATACATCAGGGCGGAGATCCAGCGCAAATCCAACTCATCGGGCTTAATGGGACGACCGCCGAGGATCACCCCGGCGTTGGCGGCGTTATCGGAAATGGTGTCGAACACTTTGCGCGGGCGCTGGGTTTCCGGATCGATGTTGTGGCAGCGGGCGTCGATCAGCTCCAGCGCCGGGATCACATAATCCGTGGCGTTGTAGACGTCGAACAGCGTGCAGTTTGGCCCACGCAGCGGTTTTGCCAGCACGAAAGCCAGCTCCACTTCAATGCGCGGCACGATAAAGCGATCGGTCGGGATATCGCTGCCATCGTGGAAGAACATGTCGTCCAGTAGCGCGCCGTAATCCGGTTCGCTGATTTGTGAGCTGGCCTGCATTGCTTTCGAGGTCAGACCGATTTTGTGGCCTTTCAGCGTACGGCCTTCGGCGATCTTCAGGCGAACCCATTCGCGCTGCACCGCGTAGGCGTCTTCGATGGTGATCTCCGGGTAATCCAGCGAGATCGCGCGGATCTGTTCGCGCTGTTTTTCTGCCTGATCCAGACGCTGGGCGATCAGGGTGTGGGTGTGTTTATCGAACATGGCGATATCCTGTGGCATTGCCGGATGCGGCTGCGCCTTATCATCCGGCCTGGAAGCTGGTGCAAATTTATTTAAACAACGCGTGTACGTTGTTCTGTTTGAAATTCAACGTCGGGTGCAGCTCTGCAATCTCAAATGAAAGCGCCAGGTAACGGCTATCCATCAGTGAGGCGAAGTGCGTTTTAATCAGATCAAACAGCATTTCACCTACTTCCTGACGGCTTTCCAGACTGCGCCCGCTGCCGATTTTTAGCGTCATATGCACAAAGGCGTAATCGTGCTTGCCATCGGCCATTTGCCAGGTATCGATCCAGTGCGCCCGGCTACGTATTCCCCCAAGCGGAAAAATCCCCGTCGCCGCCAGTGCAGTGTTAACACTGGCAAACAGCTCAGGTAAGCGGGCTTCTTGACGAATATTTTCAGTACATTCCACGATAAAGTGCGGCATGGTGGTTCCTTACGCGGGAAGCGGGAAAACAGCGTTAACCTGACCGGTGCCAGAGCTTGGGAACAGCTCGGTAATAAACTCCACCTTGCCGTCGTATTTATCCCAGCCGAGCATCCCCAGCAGCATCACCGTGTCGTGCATATTGCCTTCGCCGTAGCAGTAGTCGGCGTACTCCGGCAGCATATTGCAGAACTCTTTGAACTGGCCTTCGCGCCACAGCTTCACCACGCGCTCGTCCATCTGGCGGTCGAACTCGCGGGTGTAGCTGTTCATCCCTTCTTCCGCACGCTGATCGTCGATAAAGCGGTGCGATAACGAACCGCTGGCAAGGACCGCCACGGTGCCGTCGTACTGTTCGATCGCTTTCACAATCGCTTCGCCAAGCTTGCGGCTGTCGGCAAAATCGTGAACCGTGCAGAAAGCCGAAATGGAGACCACTTTGAAGTGCTTGTCTTCATTCATGTAGCGCATTGGCACCAGCGTGCCGTATTCCAGTTTCAGGCTGGGAATATTGTGCGCTTTTGCCCGCACGCCGAGCTTTAAGGCTTCATCGGCAATAAGCTGCCCCAACTCCGGGTTGCCCTCGTAGTTGTAGGTCATGTCACGAATAAAATGCGGCAGCTCGTTGCTGGTGTAGACGCCTTCAAAATGGTCTGCACAGTTGATGTGATAAGCACTGTTGACCAGCCAGTGGGTATCGAAAACGATAATGGTATCGACGCCCATTTCCCGGCAACGTTTGCTGATCTCTTTATGCCCGTCGATCGCACCCTGGCGGCAACCGTGGTTTTTCCCTGGCAGTTCAGAGAGATACATCGACGGTACGTGCGTGATTTTGGCGGCTAACGCTAACTTACCCATATCAGACTCCCCATTTCGGAATTGGATGGTCGCCCATGGAAATGCAGACGTTCTTCATTTCCGCGAACACTTCGAAGCTGTACTCACCGCCTTCACGCCCGGTGCCGGAGGCTTTTACGCCGCCAAACGGCTGGCGCAGGTCGCGCACGTTCTGGGTGTTGACGAACACCATGCCTGCTTCAATGCCACGCGCCAGGCGTAACACTTTGCTGACATCCTGCGTCCAGATGTACGACGCGAGGCCATACTCCACGTCATTTGCCAGGCGCAGACCTTCAGCTTCGTCTTTAAACGGCAGCAGACAGGCGACCGGCCCGAAAATCTCTTCCTGGGCGACGCGCATACGGTTATCAACGTCAGCCAGCACCGTTGGGCGCAGGAAGTTGCCGCCTTTCAGGTGCGCAGGCAGGTCGGACGGTTTATCCGGACCGCCCGCCAGCAGGGTTGCGCCTTCTTCAATGCCGAGACGAATATAGCCGGAGACTTTTTCCCAGTGTTGCTGGCTGATAAGCGCCCCAACCTGGGTATTCGGATCGTTCGGATCGCCCACGCGCAGACGGTTGGCGCGTTCGGCAAAGCGTTTAACGAATTCCGGGTAGATGCTTTGCTGAATAAAGATGCGCGAACCGGCGGTGCAGCGCTCGCCGTTGATCGAGAAGATGGTGAACAGGGCAGCGTCCAGCGCGCGTTCAATATCGGCATCTTCAAAAATCAGCACCGGCGATTTACCGCCCAGTTCCATGGAGTATTTTTTCAGCCCGGCGTTTTTCATGATGTTGCGCCCGGTGGCCGTACCGCCGGTGAACGACACGGCACGTACGTCATGATGACGAACCAGCGCATCGCCTGCGGTTGCGCCGTAGCCCTGTACCACGTTCAGCACGCCCGCCGGAATACCGGCTTCCAGCGCCAGCTCACCCAGGCGGTCAGCGGTCAGCGGGGAGAGTTCCGACATTTTCAACACCGCGGTATTGCCCAGCGCCAGACACGGCGCGACCTTCCATGTGGCGGTCATAAACGGCACGTTCCACGGCGATACCAGCGCACAAACGCCTACCGGTTGCACCAGCGTGTAGTTGAGCATCTTGTCGTCAACCGGATAGGTCTTGCCGTTCATCTGCTGGCAGACTTCCGCGAAAAATTCAAAGTTGTGAGAAGCGCGTGGGATCAATACATTTTTGGTCTGATGGATCGGCAGGCCCGTGTCCGCGGTTTCCATCGCGGCGATCTCAGGCACGTTCTGGTCGATCAGATCGCCCAGACGGCGCATCAGGCGCGCACGCTCTTTCATCGGCAGATTGGCCCATTTCGGGAACGCCTCTTTCGCTGCCGCTACCGCCTGATTGATCTCCGCTTCACCGCCGGAGGCCACATCTGCCAGCACTTCACCCGTTGCCGGATTGGTGGTCTGGAAGTAGTCGTTACCTGCAACATTTTTGCCGTTGATCCAATGACTTACTTTTTTCATTTCGCTGTTTCCTCACTCACAATTCGGTTCACCAGGCGGCCCACGCCTTCTACTTCCACCACTACTTCATCGCCAGGCACCACGTCAGATAAGCCTTTTGGTGTGCCGGTGGCGATCATGTCGCCCGGATTCAGGGTCATAAATTCGCTTAAGTAGGCGATCAGGAAGGGCACGCTGAAGATCAGATCGGCGGTGGTGCCTTGCTGGCGTAACTCGCCGTTGACGAAGGTGCGAAGGGTCAGATTATGCGGGTCCGGGATCGCCTCTTTCGGCACGATGGTTGAAAGCATCGGCGTCAGTCCGTCGCGGCTTTTTACCCGCAGGTTAGGGCGGTAGTAGTTTTCCAGATAGTCGCGAATGGCGTAGTCGTTACACACGGTGTAGCCCGCGACATAATCCATGGCATCGGCTTCGCTGACGTTACGCGCCTGCTTGCCAATAACTACCACCAGCTCCGCTTCGTAGTGCATGTATTCAATATTGTTCGGGCGCACGGAGGTCTGGTTATCGCCAGTGAGGGTATTCGGCGCTTTCAGGAACACCAGCGGTTCTTCCGGTGGCTTAAATTCCAGTTCGCTGGCGTGGTCGGCGTAGTTCAGGCCGAGGGCAAACAGCGTGCCGTGCGGGTGTGGCTGCGTTGGGAAGCTCTTGCGCGTGGTCACTTCACGTTCGTCCACTACCGGATTTTCCAGCGGCGGGAAACCTTCTGCGAGAACACGCACGCGATCGCCTGGCTGTATTTCCACGCGCGCCTGTGGCGTGCCGAGCAGAATGGCATCGCCTGGATTCAGCGTGGCAAATTCGCTCAGGGCGCTCAGCAACTGCGCGGCGTTACGTTGTAAATCGGCGGTGTTCCAATGATCGGCAGGACGCCCGTTGATCTCGGTATAGATGGTCAGATTATCGACATTGCTGAGAGCCACGGTTTCGCCAATGGGGCAGAATCCATCACGACATTTTGCTTTGATTGCCGGGCGGTAAAAGCTCTCTTCCGGCAGGCTGACGTCGTTAGCCAGCGCATATCCGGCGATGTACTCTGCCGCATCTTCTTCACGTACTTTCGTCGCCGTTTTTCCCACAATCAGCGCAACTGTCGCACCGCTCAGTACCTTTTCACCCTGTGGAAAGGGAATCGGTTCACCGCAACCAATCACCGTATTGCGCGGTTTAATAAACCAGACCGCAGTTTTAGGCGGGGCTTTGTAGGGGGATTGCTGGAACGCTTCCTGCCATGCATCAAGCTGGCTGCGATGGTTCAACGCTACGGCGAAGATAGTGCCTTTCATTACCACTCCTCGGATTCGATCATCTTAATCATTAATATGTTAATGATTACTTTTATTCCCGATTGCGTAGTTTGGCAAAAGTAAGTGATGTAAATGTGATCTAATTAACAAACTATTTACATTTAAAGATAATAAAGTATTAAATATCAGCAAGTTAACAAAACATGCTCAATTTTGATAAAATGAAGAATTGCAGGGGCAGCGCAGTCCCGGTAACGTGATGATTAACTGTTTCTATATTAATGATTTTGAATTTTTCAGGGGAAAGATAATGCACGACTCTCTAACCATTGCGTTGCTCCAGGCGCGAGAAGCGGCGATGAGTTATTTTCGCCCAATCGTTAAACGGCATAATTTGACTGAGCAACAGTGGCGCATCGTGCGTATTCTGGCGGAAAGCCCATCAATGGATTTTCACGATCTGGCGTATCGCGCCTGCATTTTGCGCCCAAGCCTGACCGGGATCCTTACGCGGATGGAACGCGACGGTTTAGTGTTGCGATTAAAGCCGATCAATGATCAGCGGAAGCTCTATATCTCGCTGACCAAAGAGGGGCAGGCGCTGTATAACCGCGCTCAGACACAGATTGAAGAGGCCTATCGGCAGATTGAAGCTCAGTTTACTGCCGAGAAAATGCAACAGTTAACCCATCTGTTAGAGGAATTTATTGCTCTGGGTAATTCCCGACAAGAAGACATCCCGGGCGATAATGAATAACTTTTTAATATCTGATAACCAGCGCCTGGTTTTTCCATGGATGGCGGGTTACACCTTTTCATAAAGTTTTTCCTTTCCAGGCCGAAAATCTTGCATCGGTCCACAGGAAAGAGAAAACATGTTAAAACGTATCAAAATTGTGACCAGCTTACTGCTGGTTTTGGCCGTTTTTGGCCTTTTACAACTGACATCAGGCGGTCTGTTCTTTAATGCCTTAAAGAATGACAAAGAAAATTTCACTGTTTTACAAACCATTCGCCAGCAGCAATCCACGCTGAATGGCAGCTGGGTCGCGTTGTTGCAGACGCGTAACACCCTCAACCGCGCGGGTATCCGCTACATGATGGATCAGAATAATATTGGTAGCGGTTCAACCGTTGCTGAGCTGATGCAGAGTGCCAGTATTTCGCTGAAACAGGCGGAAAAAAACTGGGCGGATTACGAAGCGTTGCCGCGTGACCCGCGTCAGAGCACCGCCGCAGCGGCAGAGATCAAACGTAATTACGATATTTATCACAATGCGCTGGCGGAGCTGATCCAACTGTTAGGTGCAGGCAAAATCAACGAGTTCTTTGATCAGCCGACCCAGGGATATCAGGACGGTTTCGAGAAGCAGTATGTGGCTTACATGGAGCAAAACGATCGGCTCTATGATATCGCCGTCAGCGATAATAATGCCTCCTACAGCCAGGCGATGTGGATCCTGGTGGGCGTGATGATCGTCGTACTGGCGGTCATCTTCGCCGTCTGGTTCGGTATTAAAGCCTCGTTGGTAGCGCCAATGAATCGCCTGATTGACAGCATTCGTCATATTGCAGGCGGCGATCTGGTGAAACCGATTGAGGTGGATGGCTCTAATGAGATGGGGCAACTGGCAGAGAGTTTGCGCCATATGCAGGGAGAGCTGATGCGTACCGTCGGTGATGTGCGCAACGGGGCCAATGCCATCTATAGCGGTGCCAGCGAAATCGCCACCGGCAATAACGATCTCTCTTCGCGCACCGAGCAACAGGCCGCTTCGCTGGAAGAGACGGCAGCCAGCATGGAGCAACTGACCGCAACGGTGAAGCAGAACGCCGAAAATGCGCGTCAGGCCAGCCACCTGGCGTTAAGTGCTTCCGAAACGGCGCAACGCGGCGGCAAAGTGGTGGATAACGTGGTGCAGACCATGCGCGATATCTCCACCAGTTCGCAGAAAATCGCCGATATTATCAGCGTAATTGACGGCATTGCCTTCCAGACCAATATTCTGGCTTTGAACGCGGCGGTTGAGGCTGCGCGTGCGGGTGAGCAAGGGCGCGGTTTTGCGGTGGTCGCGGGCGAAGTGCGTAATCTGGCCCAGCGCAGCGCCCAGGCGGCTCGCGAAATTAAAAGCCTGATTGAAGACTCGGTGGGGAAAGTGGATGTTGGCTCTACGCTGGTCGAAAGCGCCGGGGAAACAATGGCGGAGATTGTCAGTGCTGTGACCCGCGTGACGGACATTATGGGCGAAATAGCTTCTGCTTCTGATGAGCAGAGCCGTGGTATCGATCAGGTTGGCTTAGCGGTCGCTGAGATGGACCGGGTAACTCAACAGAACGCTGCGCTGGTGGAAGAATCTGCCGCTGCCGCCGCCGCGCTGGAAGAGCAGGCCAGTCGCCTGACCGAAGCTGTGGCAGTGTTCCGGATTCAGCAACAGCAGCAACATCAGCGTGAAACATCGGCTGTGGTAAAAACCGTGACGCCAGCTACGCCGCGTAAAATGGCCGTGGCAGATAGCGAGGAGAACTGGGAAACGTTTTAATCGCCATAAAAATGCCCGATAAGCAAAATGTTATCGGGCATAGGGAGATTAATCTTTACGTGGGTCGTTGATCGGCTGACGAACCAGGAAGATGTACGCCAGTGCACCCGCCGCGGTGACGCAACCGCAGATGATTAGTGCCAGACGGAATGAGTGGGTGGTATCAACAATAAAACCAGTAATGATCGGCGCAAAAGAGGCGCAGATGAAGCTGGCAAAGTTTTGGATACTGCCCACCGACGCAGTCATGCGAGAAGCAACTGCGACGTGGATCAACCCCCAGCAGGATGTTCCGGCAAAGTGAATACAGAACAGTGCCATGCCAATCAGCAGAACCGCTGTCATGGATGTTGTCGCTTGCGGTACGACCAGCGTAAAGGCGGCAGAACAGAACATCCCGGCAATAATGCAGATCTTACGGCTTTTAATCGGAGCCATTCCCCCTTTGACCAGCCAGTCAGTAACGTAACCGTTGACCAGCATCCCGGCAGCCCCAAACAGGAAAGGGATAGCCGCCATCAACCCTGTGCTTTTTAAATCCAGGTTATAGGCTGTTTGCAGGTAACCAGGAAGCCAGGCCAGATACAGCCACGCAGTGTAGTTGATGCCACTGAATCCGAGCATCATTCCCCACATTGTGCGGTTACGGAACAGGCTGCGCCATTCGGCAAAACTGAGCGGATCTCGGCGGGCATTGACGCTACCTGCATTGAGATAAGCTTGTTCAACGGCAGTCAGTTCTACATGCTCGCGGTTGCGATAGAGCATATACCAGCCGATGGCGAGAAAAATCCCCAGCACACCAATGGTAATAAACATCCCACGCCAGCCCATCACCAGCATCATCGCTGCCAGAATCGGTGGGCTTACGGCTACGCCAATGGTAGAAGCTGCGTTGAAGAAGCCCATCGGGCGTCCGCGCTCTTTGATGTTGAACCAGTCGTTAATGACTTTTACGCCACATGGGTTCATCGGCGCTTCACCAATCCCCATACCGATACGCACCAACACGAACTGCGTAAAGCTGTGCACCATGCCAGACATGGCCTGGAACAGTGACCAGAAGAACATCCCCAGTCCCAGCATCAGGCGTGGGCCTTTACGATCCAATAGTGGGCCGCAAGGAAGTTGCGCAATGCCGTAAGCGAGTGAAAACACGGAGAGCAAAGCGCCGATTTCGGTGGCACTTAATCCCAATTCTTCACGAATCGTTAAATTTGCTACCGACAGCGAACTGCGGTCGAGATAATTGATTACCGCCGCAAAAAATAATAACAACATGGCGGTGGTTTGAATGCGTTTAATTCGGGTACTGCGTTGAACTAATCCATCTGGTGGCACGGGAATATCTGCCGATGAAGATGGAGTAAATGAAGAACGCGGATCGAGGGTGATATTTTCTTTTTCCACGCCGGACTCCTGTATTTATAATTTTAATTGTTTACGTAATTGTGCATTACGCAAGGTTGACATTAACGGCAGGTTAAAGTTTTAGGACTTTACTACCGCTCACAAAAACATTTTTAGTCGACTGATTGTGAGCATAGGTAAGCGGGAATTTCCCGGTATTTATCTTTTGATAAAACCGTGCACCCGCTAATAGTTTGCTGTTTTTAATCCGTACTTAATGAGCATAACGCGTGTTCTCATTAATGGATCGAATCATTGATTGTTTAGCTGAATTCAAATGGTTACGGAGCGCAAGGGTGGCATCAAGGTCACTGCGGCAAATCAGAGCGCTGAGAATGGTCATATGCTCATCGACGGCAATGATATTGCGCTGTTTAAGATCGCTTTCGTCCCATTGATAGTGAAAATGAAAGATGACTGAGATGATCTCAAGAGATTGATCAAAAAAGATATTGTCGGCAGCTGAAAGCAGTAAGGAGTGAAAATCTCTGTCAAGTTGCGAGAACATGCGAAAGCTATTGCCGATGTTGTCACGCAGTAGCCGATGACGTTCGAGCATGGTTTTCGCCTGCAGCCAGCGGGGATCATGATCAGGCAGGTTGAGAAAGTGCTGAAGTGAATGTGTTTCGAGCATTTCGCGTAGCTCAAACAGCTGCTCGGCGTAGGATTGATCGAATTGCTTCATGCTCCACTGGCCGCGCTTTTCGCTTTGAATAAGATTATAACGGCCGAATTTTAAAAGATATTCTCTTACTACAACCGGGCTGACACCCGCGGCCCGAGCCAGTTGCAGTTCAGAAAAAGTTTCCCCTGGGCGTAACTGGCGCTGGTTTATCATCGTGAAAAAAGCCTGCTCAAACACTTTGTTTTGTTCACTCATTGAAGCGGTAGTACAGGCGAAACCGTCATCATGGTCAGGTTTACGCGCAATAACATAGTCGTTTCCAACCTGCGTTAAGACGCCGCATTCGCGTAAGTGGCTGAGAATATGACGCACTGTAGTGCGGCTGATGTTGTACATTTCCGCCAGCGCACTTTGCGATGGAAGTGGGGAAGGGATATGACCCCGCGCCATATCATCAATGACCTGGTTAATCACATTGTGGCGTAAATTTTGTGAACGACTCATATTTTCCTCCTTGTGAGTCCATTAAAACCCGATTTAAAACATTTTTATGCGTGTGTTTTCACAAAACAGATTTTCCGTTCCGCTGCCATTTTTCATTTTCATTGATATCTAAGGCAACAAAAAATGGAGAGCCGAATCATGTCTACGATGAATGTTTTAATTTGCCAGCAGCCGAAAGAATTAGTCTGGAAACAACGCGAGATACCTATTCCGGGTGACAATGAAGCATTAATAAAAATTAAGTCTGTCGGGATTTGCGGTACCGATATTCATGCCTGGGGTGGAAATCAACCATTTTTTAGTTATCCACGCGTTTTAGGCCATGAAATATGTGGGGAGATTGTTGGGCTGGGTAAGAATATCGCTGATCTTAAAAATGGTCAGCAAGTTGCTGTGATCCCTTATGTTGCCTGTCAGCAATGCCCGGCGTGTAAAAGCGGGCGTACCAATTGCTGTGAAAAAATTTCAGTCATTGGCGTGCATCAGGATGGCGGTTTTAGTGAGTATTTGAGCGTGCCGGTGGCGAACATTTTGCCCGCAGACGGTATTGACCCGCAGGCGGCAGCATTGATTGAACCTTTCGCTATTAGCGCTCATGCGGTGCGTCGCGCAGCCATTGCTCCCGGCGAGCAGGTGCTGGTGGTCGGGGCGGGGCCAATCGGTCTGGGCGCGGCGGCAATCGCTAAAGCCGATGGCGCACAGGTGGTGGTGGCGGATACCAGTCCGGCACGCCGTGAACATGTGGCAACACGTCTGGAATTACCTGTACTGGACCCGTCAGCCGAAGATTTTGACGCGCAGCTGCGGGCGCAGTTTGGTGGTTCTCTGGCGCAGAAAGTGATCGACGCGACAGGTAATCAACATGCGATGAATAACACCGTGAATCTGATTCGTCACGGCGGCACGGTGGTATTTGTCGGCCTGTTTAAAGGTGAGTTGCAGTTCTCCGATCCGGAATTCCATAAAAAAGAAACGACGATGATGGGCAGCCGCAACGCCACGCCGGAAGATTTCGCTAAAGTCGGTCGACTGATGGCGGAAGGGAAAATCACTGCCGACATGATGTTAACCCATCGCTATCCGTTCGCCACGCTGGCAGAAACCTACGAGCGCGATGTGATTAACAATCGTGAGTTGATTAAGGGTGTAATTACTTTCTGATAAGGCGAGATTATTAAAGTTGCCATGCAGCGTCCGGGGAAGTGTTGGGCGCTGTTTTTTTCTGTTTCTCAATGATGTTTTGTAGGCCGGAGAAGGTGTGTAGGTCGCACCTTATGCGACCTACACATCAGTCAGGAATTACCCTTCACGTTCTACCACTTTAATTTCCACCATGCCGATCCCGAGCTTACGCGGCGAGTGTCCGAGGATATTCCCTTCGTTGGTTGAGACAGGTTCCGGCGGCACAATTACCAGTGTGTCTGCATCGGTTGGGTTATCGAAATGCAGTGTGGTGGTGGTCACTTCATTGCCCAGCACAAGGGTTTGTTCTTCATTGCCTACGCGTACCGGAATAGGACGGCTGGCGTTATTGCCGTATGCTTTGGCGGTAATCACCAGGTCAAATTTCTTCGGCAGCGGATGCTTGTACTCGATTTTTACTTCATCGCCCAGCTGAGCGTTGGACCAGCGGCCCCACGACTCCGGACGGGAAATTCCGCTAAACTGTTTCACCTCTTCTGGCGCACCGGCGACGTTAAAGATGAAACTGTCGGCTTTGTAGCGAATATCGTTATCAACAATCTTCAGCGTATCGACATTGCCTTTGTAACGCGCCATGTCGATGACCGTATCTTTAAATGCCGTTTTGCCCTTCCATGTTGTTTTGTCAACATGCTGGACAATTTGCTGACCGCCAAGCTGCCCTTGCGAGACACACCAGTCGGTGGAAAGTGCCAGTTCCGGAGCCCAAAGTTGTGCCATCTTGTAGCAACGGTCAACCCAGACGAAATTGTCGCGTGGAGCGAAATCGGCCAGCTGGAAACGCAGCGGTGCTGAGTATTCACTTTCCGGCAGCGGTTCCACGCGTTTGTCTGAAACCCGCAACAGCAGCGGCAAACGGAAATGGCTACCCGAGAAGGCAATCATGTTTTTCTGCTGGTCGATGGTGAACTCTTTCATCTCTTTAGGGAATTTCCACAGGCGGATGATATCCGGCTTCCACGCCAATGTTTTCTCTTTGATATTGAGGAAGATTTCCGACATCGACTGCCCGGATAAACTGCTACGACCAAGTCCGAGATAGTTATCGCCACCGAGAATGTCCAGCACCGTCGCGCCGTTATCCATCGTGTTACGCTTCACCGCCAGCGTCTCTTGCTGCGGCTTGTCGCCACGAATGACAAAAAACAGGTTATTGCGATCCTGTTTATTAAGGTATTTCCACGCCGTGTTGTTCATCGCTAAATGGTCAGAAGAGACGACGATGACGGTATCTTTAAACCACGGTGACGCTTTGATTTTGTTGATAAACGTCGCGATATTCTCCTGGCTGCAACTTACCGCGCTGAATGACTGATTCGGCTTACCGTCAAAATCATATTTTTTGCGGTTACAGGTACGAGAGATAAAACCATCCGGGTGATGGGTATCGACTGTCAGGGTAAAGAGTGAGAATCGCTGACCAGAACGGGAGAGCTCTTCAAACTTTTTCCACGCTTCATCGAGAACGGTATCGTCGTAGAATCCCCAGTCGTTGCGATAGTGCGGGTCGGCCACCACGCTTTTCAGCTCTTCTGAGCCGTATAAGTGATCGAAGCCGTGCGATTTCAGGAACACATCTTTACCGGCAAAACGCAGATTTGCGCCCTGCACGAAATAGTTCTGATAACCCGAGTTTTTCAGGATATCTCCCAGACAGATGTTCTGCGGGAAGAAGCTGGAGACAGAGGCGGAGGCGTTGCCTTCAAAGGGGGCAAACAGCGGTATGCCGCACTGAGAAGCCACCATGCCCGCAATCGTGTAATCCGTTCCTGGCAGCTGCTGCGTGTGGCTGAAATCCAGGCCTTCATTTTTCAACGCGCCCAGTTCAGGCGTGAGATCCGGGAAAGCCTCGTTATCAAAATAGGTCCGCTCGAGACTTTCGCCGTAGATATAAACCAGGTTGAGTTTCGGGTCAGGGATAGTTTTCGACGGCTCTTTATAATAAGCCGCAAAGTCCGGGTCGCCGTCGCGTGACTGGGATTTCACTAGTTCCGTTATCTGACGAAATGCCGGGCTGGCATCCACTGAACCCAGCGCCAGTAAGAGTGCCAGCAGGCTGTAACCAAAATGGTGCGGATGATGGCGACGACGGCGCAGGATCCAGCCCAGCGCACCGAACACCGCCGTCAGCCCCAGCACAATGCCGATACCAGGCAGGATGTATTTACTGACACCAGCACCGGTCAGGCTGTTGGTTAAGGTATAGAGAACCGCGTCGTTAATACCATCGCCAGTAAAATAGTCGCTGGCAAACAGGGTGATATTTAAAACGACAAATAGCCCCAGTACCGTTAATGTGGCTGCAAACCACCAGGTGTTACGTCCCGCTTTCCATGCGTAAATCAGCACAGAGGCGAGAAAAAGGGCGAAAGAGAGTAGTTCTGACAACGGGCGATCCTCACTAAACCGGGCCGTTTAGCCAACGTTTAAGCTTTTTGAGAAGCACAATGTAATGGCGTCGCCATATTGCTGCAATTCTAGTGTCAAAAAAATGCGATGTTGTTAGGAATTAGTTTATAAACAGACTTTTTTGATTACGGTCGCTTCCCGTGTAACAGGGGGAAAACCGTCCAGGAGCAGGGAAAAGGGCAGGAGAGAGCCGCGTCAGCCGGGTAACAGCTAAAACGCGGCGTTTCGCGGTTCAGGAAATGAAGTTCAGCCCCTGCTTTAACACCAGATCGCAGGCTTTGGTTTTCACCTTTTCTGCCAGCGGAGTCGTTCCAATATTATCCAGATTGAGTTGCTGACCATCTTTGGTTTTCAGCAAACCCTGAATGCCATCCAGATAGTTGGTGTCTTCTTTTTGCTCTTCACTGTTCAGGCCCAGTTTTTCCAGTACCTGATTCTTGATGTTTTCGGCATCGGTTACCGAAGCCAGCTTTTGCTTCGCGCAGTATTGCAGAATGCCTGCGGCATTGTTCATGTTATCTGCGCTTAAGGCCTGGTTCCCGCTGCTAAGCAAGTTAGTTAATGACGCGAGCGACCAACCGCCTTCCTGTGTCGTGCTGTTTTGGTTGCCAAGTTCGCTGGCGGCGCTGGAGAGCGCATCTTTCCAGGACGCAGCATGCACCCCGGTGGAAATTAATGCGCTGGCGGCAATGGCACAGCACAGAAGATGTTTAACAGTTTTCATCATCATTACTCAAGGTGGAATTGTGTCGCAGTATACCGCCAGAAACGGGGATTAATACTCTTTACCCGTTACCCGGCTACGGTAGCTATCCCAGTTGAAGATCACCCACAAACTGTTACCCAGGCGCATACGGTCCATCACGCGTTCGCCCAGCAACTTGGTCATCTCTTCCATATTACTGTTGGTCAGCATCCCGGTTGGGCGTTTGGAAGAAGAGCGGCGATCGACGATCTGATTGATGATCACTTTTTCGTATTTCGATTCGGTCTGTACGCCGATCTCATCGATCACCAGCAGATCAACGTTGCTCAGATCGTTAAGCAGTTGTTCTTCGCTGGTACCGCTATTCCTGAAGGTATCTTTCATCGCCGACATAATATCGGCCACGGTGATGATCAATACGGATTTACCGCGTAGCAGCAGCTCGTTGCAGATTGCCGCCGCCAGATGGTTTTTGCCGGTTCCTGGCTTACCAGAAAAGATGAAGCTGGCGATGTTGCCGTCAAACTCTTCGACATACTGGCGCGCTTTGCTTAACGCATTCATCTGCCCTTCACACTCAACGCGATAGTTCTCAAAGGAGCAGTTCTGATGCAGTGGACGAATACCGGAGCGGTTAAAGGTGCGCTGCATTTTCATCGCCCGATTTTCACGTTCGAGAGCGGCGGAGCGGATCGCCCCTTGTTCTTTCTGCCAGGCCAGTAGTTCTTCACCCGTTTTGAAAGCAGGTTTGATATGGGCAGGCATCATTTTTTGCAGGCGTTGCATCAGGTCGCCAACGTTTTTCATCGTTACCCTCTGAATCCTGGTGGAATTTGGCTGTCAGGTTCACTGACCGTATTCACATCTCGTTTCGGCAGTCCGCCGTTGCTGGCACGACCGATTTGCAGGCTGCGCGCCAGTTTTTGTTGCCACTGCACATGGTGAAAGACTTTACCTTCCGCCTGCCAGTAGGCAATGAATGAGGCCAGTTCTTCGGTGGTCACCGGCTCTCTTAGCGCCACGCCCCATAGCGCCGCCAGGCGGATAAAGTCGGCATCGGGTTGCCAGTCCGGATACATGGCGAATTTCCCCATGGGTACAGCAACGGGAGCAGCTTGCGGTTCCTGATAGAGTTGATCGTCCAGAGCGACATCGCTTCCCGGACGCGCCAGCTTTTCTTCCAGCGCCAGCAGTTCAGCCAGGCGTGCAGGCGTGACGGCATAAAACGCCGGGGCATTGTTAGCAAATACGGCAACCACACCGCCTTCAGCTTTTGCCAGAACGGTTTGGTGATCGTGTACCAGGGCGTCAATACCAACGACGTCCGGGGTTAAAACTCTGGAAGACATACTGTTTCTCAAATATGGAACGATGAACGAGAAGGGAGATAACTTTTATAGTAACACACGGAGGAGAGGAGGCTGTCTCTCATCCGTGTGCTTTAAGCGAGGCAATTTTATACGCGAGGGCGCTTGCGGTACAACCATAATCCAGGAATGGAAAGACCGATGGATAACGCACCAACAATTGATGAAGCTGTAAGAAAGTTGGTTAACAGGGTAATCATCAACGGTTCGCTGTAACCTAGCTGGCTGATTTTTACCGCCGAAATCATTGCGGTATAAGCTGATATGCCGGGGAACATAGGGATAACAGCCGCCACGGTAAACACTTTCGGATGTGCCAGATACCAGCGCGACCATTGAATACCAATGGTGCCGACCAGCATGGAGGCCATAAAGGTTGACCACTCAATATTCAACCCGCTGGTCATTAAGATCATTCGGGAACCATGACCTATCGAGCCAAGCAGCGCACACCAGCGTAACGCCCGCACGGGAACGTTGAACACCATCGCAAAGCCGACCGCAGGAATGGCGGCGAGGATCATATCCTGCGCCAACGCTAACAGAAATTCGATCACACCCATCCGCGTAGCCCCCAAATCGTCAGTGCCATCACCACGCCGACGCAGGTAGCCAGTGTCAGCAGACTGGCGATCGCCCAGCGTGCCAGTCCGGTATTGATGTGGCCTTTAAACATATCGGCGACGGCATTAATCAACGGAAAACCCGGCACCAGCAGCAGAACGCTGGCGGCCATCGCGATAGTGGGTGTATTGCTGAAAGTGGGAAGTTGCAAAAGCAAACCGGAAATAGTGGTGGCGGCGAAAGCGGTGAGGCAAAAGTTGATCTGTGGATGAAGATGACGTTGTGCCAGCAGCTGGCGGATATACATCGCGGCCGTACTGGCAAAGAAGGTGATGACGGCACCATCCCAGCCACCTTTATTGAGTTTACAGAAACAGGCGCAAGAAAGGCCGACCATTAAGGCTACCAGCCATCTCGGGTAACGTAATGGCTGAATTTGGCTAAATCGTTTCTCTACACCTTTGTAATCCAGCAGATGATGCTCCGCCAGAATCACAATGTGCTGGACTTCAGTCACCACATGCATATTAATGCCGCGATCGTGATTTTTTCGTGTCGATGTCAGGCATTGCCCATCTTTAATGGTTGTCAGCACTATGGCGTTCGAAGAGATAGAACTTTCGACGCTGTCCATTCCCAACGCCCGACCCAGTCGTGAGGAAAGCTCATCAACCAACGCGCTTTCCGCACCATGTTGCAAAAGAAATAATCCACACTGGATACAAAGCCGTGTTACGGCTCGCTGTTGCTCAGTTTGCATAACTCGCCCTTTGTCATAGACGTGCTGCGTATTGTTCAGATAATGAGAATCCATTTGTATCATGAAGCACGGTTGTTTTGCGGTAGGTTAAGATCAAAATTGCGCTGATTAATCCTGGTTATCGGGAGAAGCTCGGTGATAAAAAGCGAATTATCTCTCGTCGCAAATAAATTATCACATGAATATTATCACTATAATGAATTTATTGTTTAGCCTTTACGAATCAGGATAAAAGATAACTGGGTGCGTTTTTTAATTTTTACAAGTTAAAACTATCAGATTTTATTGAATAAATATTGATTGTGTGATTTTGCATTCTACTGGAAGGGATATCAGTTAATTATAAATTAAATGAATGAGAATTCTGTTTTTCATTAAGTATTTCTAACAACTTAATGTAGATATTTTAAATGTCTCCAGGCTATTTCACCAGGTTATCATTTGATGCTAACCTTCTGACACATGCAGTGGAGTTGTTGTGCAGCAGGAGTATGCTGATATGAAAGTGAATGCTAAGGATAATTTATTCGCTTAATCTATTAATTTGCTGGAAACATTTAAGGAATGAATATCCTGAATAAACCATCATAATTTTTAGACAGTGGATGTGGAGGAAATATGTTGCCAGGATGCTGCAAAAATGGAATTGTTATCAGTAAAATACCTGTTATGCAAGCAGGGTTAAAAGAGGTCATGAGGACTCACTTCCCTGAATATGAAATAATATCCAGCGCCTCTGCGGAGGACCTTACCTTATTACAATTACGTCGTTCCGGATTAGTCATTGCTGATTTAGCCGGTGAAAGTGAAGATCCACGTTCTGTTTGTGAACATTATTATTCTTTAATCTCACAATATCGGGAAATTCACTGGGTTTTCATGGTGTCACGCTCCTGGTATTCCCAGGCAGTAGAACTGCTTATGTGCCCTACGGCGACGTTATTGTCTGATGTTGAACCCATTGAGAATCTGGTCAAGACCGTACGTTCCGGCAATACGCACGCAGAGCGTATCAGCGCCATGCTGACCTCTCCGGCAATGACTGAAACTCATGATTTTAGCTATCGCTCCGTCATTCTCACTCTTTCAGAGCGCAAGGTACTGCGGCTATTAGGTAAAGGATGGGGCATCAACCAGATAGCTTCATTGCTTAAGAAAAGTAATAAAACTATCAGCGCCCAAAAAAACAGTGCGATGCGTCGACTGGCAATTCACAGCAACGCTGAAATGTATGCATGGATAAATAGCGCGCAGGGTGCAAGAGAACTTAACTTGCCTTCTGTTTATGGAGATGCCGCAGAATGGAACACAGCCGAATTAAGAAGAGAAATGTCGCACTCATAGAAAAATGCGTCATGAGTAGTATCGGTATTGAGAGTTTATTCAGAAAGTTTGCGGGTAACCCTTATAAGCTCCATACCTATACCAGTCAGGAGTCATTTCAGGATGCCATGTCGCGGATCTCGTTTGCGGCGGTCATTTTTTCTTTTTCTGCCATGAGAAGTGAGCGCAGAGAGGGATTATCTTGCCTGACTGAACTGGCGATTAAGTTTCCGCGTACCCGGCGTTTAGTTATTGCGGATGATGATATTGAAGCTCGGCTGATTGGTTCATTGTCGCCATCACCGTTGGACGGTGTATTAAGTAAAGCGTCAACGCTGGAGATTTTTCATCAGGAACTCTTTTTGTCATTAAATGGTGTACGTCAGGCGACCGACCGACTGAACAATCAGTGGTACATTAATCAAAGCCGAACGCTAAGCCCGACGGAGAGAGAAATATTGCGCTTTATGTCGCGTGGCTACTCAATGACACAAATTGCCGAGCAGCTTAAACGCAATATCAAAACGATCCGTGCACATAAATTTAATGTGATGTCGAAACTGGGCGTAAGTTCTGATGCAGGGTTGTTGGAGGCCGCAGATATTCTGTTATGTATGCGGCATTGCGAAGCAAGTAATGTGTTGCATCCCTATTAATCCGCATGATGCCGGGTTTACTTCCCCGGCAGTGCTTTCATTTCAGCATACAATCGCCACATTGCTGCACATCCGGTAAGCGATAACGCTGGCAGCAAGTGCGGCGCACCAGCAGGCCGTCGCGCAGTACCACGGTACGCCAGAGTGGATTATCTTCACCGTTCGTGAGCATTTTCTCAAAAAAGAGGGCATGGCGCAGCGATTCAACCGTCGCCTCGCCAAGCAGCTGTTTCATCTCAGTCAGATACCAGTTGATCAAATAACCGGTATTGCTCCAGATAAGTTTGCCGTTGATCTCTCCCGTTGCTTCTAATGCCTGCACTACCGGAACCAGCGCCTGACTGATTAACGTTTCCATTCGCTGCTGCGGCGAATGTAGTGTTGCGTTTTTATCTTCACACACATCGACCCAGAAACAGGCGGCGCGTCCGGTTTCGTGAAACTCAACGTGGAAATGTTCCGGCGACACATCTAATGCTTTTTCCTGCGTCAGCAGCGCCAACATTAATGGTGGCACCATCAGGCCGATATACCATTGCGCCCATAGTGAGATCAGCGGTTTGTTCTCGCGGATCATCGTTGGTTGGTTGCGATAGATATGATCGGAATAGACCGCCAGTAGAGAACTTAGCGCATTCGTTGATGACCATTGCGCCAGCGTCATGGCGTTAAGCGGAGCGGGTTCATCCAGGCGGATAAACTCGAGCAAATGTTCACGATGTTCGGCGATCGTCGCCCGTACGGCTTGTGCAAGCCCAGCATCCTGCGGCTGGAGATGCGTTCGCCAGATAACATCTTCATAGAGCGGTGCGGAACGATAGGCCATAATCGGGATAGTAATCTAAATGATAATGATTGCTAATCCTAGCGATAGGTTTACCCGATAGCAAGGGATTTCTCTGGCTTGCAAATGATAAAAATTATCATATGATATTAGTTATCATTATCAATTAAAGAGATGAAACCATGTTGCAACGTACGCTGGGCAGTGGCTGGGGAGTGTTGCTGCCGGGATTGCTGATTGCAGGGCTGATGTATGCGGATTTATCGCCGGATCAGTGGCGGATTGTCATTCTGATGGGATTAATATTGACGCCGGTGATGCTGTATCACAAACAGTTGCGGCATTACGTTTTGCTGCCATCGTGCCTGGCGCTTAGTGCTGGCATCATGCTGATGCTAATGAATTTGAATCAGGGATGATAAAACAGGGAAGAAACAAGAAAGGAAGTAAAGATAATTGGTGCGAGGGGGGGGACTTGAACCCCCACGTCCGTAAGGACACTAACACCTGAAGCTAGCGCGTCTACCAATTCCGCCACCTTCGCACAGTCATCTTACTTTTTTTGATATCGCCTCGTTTGGTGCGAGGGGGGGGACTTGAACCCCCACGTCCGTAAGAACACTAACACCTGAAGCTAGCGCGTCTACCAATTCCGCCACCTTCGCCCAGTGCGAGCAATATCAACGTGGTTTTTGGTGCGAGGGGGGGGACTTGAACCCCCACGTCCGTAAGGACACTAACACCTGAAGCTAGCGCGTCTACCAATTCCGCCACCTTCGCATACCATCAATTCTTAAAAAGAATTGCTACCACGGAGGCGCATTCTAGTGGTTTTCAGCTTTTCGTCAATAGTTAATTATCGCCGGAGGTGTAATTGCTGGAAAAATGTCCATCAGCGGGTTGTGGATAATTCGTTTGTCGGTCAGATAAGACGTGTACGCCGCATCCGACACGGTATGCGGCGACAGATATCAGATACTTAACCTTTCTTCGCCTGGCGGGTCATAATGGCGCGATACACCTTGAAGCGCCCGGTTTGCGCGATAACTTCATGGAAGCCAAATGTCTCATCCAGCACGTCCGGGTAAGGCAGGAAGGCGTTCGCTACAATTCGCAGCTCGCCGCCGCTATTAAGATGACGCACCGCGCCGCGAATCAGCGTTTGCGCCGCATCCAGGCTGGTTTGCATCCCATCGTGGAACGGCGGGTTGGAGATGATCATATCAAAACGACCTTTCACCTCGGAAAAGACGTTGCTGGCAAAGACTTCACCTTCAACACCGTTAGCCGCAAGTGTTGCGCGGCTGGCTTCTACCGCCGGGGCAGAGACATCGCACAAGGTGAGACGAATTTTCGGCGAATGGCGCGCAAAGGCAACTGAAAGTACACCCGCGCCACAGCCGACATCCAGCACTTTACCTTTCGTGTGCGGAGTTAACGTCGAGAGCAGCAACTGGCTACCGACATCCAGACCGTCGCGGCTAAACACGCCAGGCAGCGTTTTGACCGTCAGGCCATCGACGCTGTATTCGCCCCAGAATTTATCGGCATCAAATACCGGCTGCTTTTCCAGACGACCAAAATAGAGGCCACAGCGACGGGCGCTGTCGACTTTATTCAACGGCGCATAATCTGCCAGCATCTGTTCTGCGCTGCGCACGCCGCTGCGGTTCTCGCCAACGACAAAAATATCAGTGCCCACCGGCAGCAGAGAAAGTAAATTCATCAACTGGAACTGGGCTTCCGGTTTGTTCTTCGGCCAGTAGTAAATCAGCGTATTGCAATCTGCGACGTCATCCGCCGTGGCGACCAGGCTAAAACGGGCGTTATCCCCCATCTGGCGGCTTAACACCTGCCAATGGTGGAATTGCTGGGTATGAGCACGGCTGGCCGCGGTATCTAAACGCGCGGGCAGGTCATCCTGTAAGTCTCCGGCAAACAGAATACGGCTTTGTTCGAAATCATCACTGTGACGCAGCAAGACTTCACTTGCCGGGGTAAATGCAGACATGGAATGCTCCTCAATTGATACTGGCGGCGATTATAGCCATATGTTGGCGCGGTATCGACGAATTTGCTATATTTGCGCCCCTGACAACAGGAGCGATTCGCTATGACATCCCGACGAGACTGGCAGTTACAGCAACTGGGCATTACCCAGTGGTCGCTGCGTCGCCCTGGCGCGTTGCAGGGGGAGATTGCGATTGCGATCCCGGCACACGTCCGTCTGGTGATGGTGGCAAACGATCTTCCCGCCCTGACCGATCCTCTGGTGAGCGATGTTCTGCGCGCATTAACCGTCAGCCCCGATCAAGTGCTGCAACTGACGCCAGAAAAAATCGCGATGCTGCCACAAGGCAGTCGCTGCAACAGCTGGCGGTTGGGTACTGACGAACCGCTATCACTGGAAGGCGCTCAGGTGGCATCGCCGGCGCTCACCGAATTACGGGCAAACCCAACGGCACGCGCCGCGTTATGGCAACAAATTTGCACATATGAACACGATTTCTTCCCTCGAAACGACTGATTTACCAGCGGCTTACCACATTGAACAACGCGCCCACGCCTTTCCGTGGAGTGAAAAAACCTTTGCCAGCAACCAGGGCGAGCGTTATCTCAACTTTCAGTTAACGCAAAACGGCAAAATGGCGGCGTTTGCGATTACGCAAGTGGTGCTGGATGAAGCTACATTGTTCAATATTGCGGTCGATCCTGACTATCAGCGTCAGGGATTGGGAAGGGCGCTGCTGGAACATCTGATCGACGAACTGGAAAAACGCGGCGTGGCGACGCTATGGCTGGAAGTCCGTGCTTCAAACGCTGCCGCCATTGCACTGTACGAAAGTTTAGGCTTTAACGAGGCGACGATTCGCCGCAATTACTACCCCACCACGGACGGTCGCGAAGACGCCATCATCATGGCGTTGCCAATCAGTATGTAAGACAAGGTGGAATAATGAAGTGGGACTGGATTTTCTTTGATGCCGATGAAACGCTGTTTACCTTTGACTCATTCACCGGCCTGCAGCGGATGTTTCTTGATTACAGCGTCACCTTTACCGCTGAAGATTTTCAGGACTATCAGGCCGTTAATAAGCCACTGTGGGTGGATTATCAAAACGGCGCGATCACTTCATTACAGCTTCAGCACGGGCGGTTTGAGAGCTGGGCCGAACGGCTGAACGTCGAGCCGGGTAAACTCAACGAAGCCTTTATTAATGCGATGGCGGAAATCTGTACGCCCCTGCCGGGCGCGGTTTCTCTGCTTAACGCCATTCGTGGCAACGCTAAAATTGGCATCATCACCAACGGCTTTAGCGCCTTGCAGCAAGTGCGTCTGGAACGCACGGGCCTGCGTGATTATTTCGATTTGTTGGTGATTTCCGAAGAAGTTGGCGTAGCCAAACCGAATAAGAAAATTTTCGATTATGCGCTGGAACAGGCGGGCAATCCTGACCGTTCACGCGTGCTGATGGTTGGCGACACTGCCGAGTCCGATATTCTCGGTGGCATCAACGCCGGGCTTGCGACCTGCTGGCTGAATGCGCACAATCGCGAGCAACCAGAAGGCATCGCGCCTACCTGGACCGTTTCTTCGTTGCACGAACTGGAGCAGCTCCTGTGTAAACACTGATTGCCTCCCCCCCGTTGATGGGTAAAATAGCCGCAATTTTTCGTTTTCAACAAGCGCGGCGCGATGCCGCTTACTCAAGAAGAAAGAATTATGACGTTGTCTCCTTATTTGCAAGAGGTGGCGAAGCGCCGCACTTTTGCCATTATTTCTCACCCGGACGCCGGTAAGACTACCATCACCGAGAAGGTGCTGCTGTTCGGACAGGCCATTCAGACCGCCGGTACAGTAAAAGGCCGTGGTTCCAACCAGCACGCTAAGTCGGACTGGATGGAGATGGAAAAGCAGCGTGGGATCTCCATTACTACTTCTGTGATGCAGTTTCCGTATCACGATTGCCTGGTTAACCTGCTCGACACCCCGGGGCACGAAGACTTCTCGGAAGATACCTATCGTACCCTGACGGCGGTGGACTGCTGCCTGATGGTTATCGACGCTGCAAAAGGTGTTGAAGATCGTACCCGTAAGCTGATGGAAGTTACCCGTCTGCGCGACACGCCGATCCTCACCTTTATGAACAAACTTGACCGTGATATCCGCGACCCGATGGAGCTGCTCGATGAAGTTGAGAACGAGCTGAAAATCGGCTGCGCACCGATCACCTGGCCGATTGGCTGCGGCAAGCTGTTTAAAGGCGTTTACCACCTTTATAAAGATGAAACCTATCTCTATCAGAGCGGTAAAGGCCACACGATTCAGGAAGTCCGCATTGTTAAAGGGCTGAATAACCCGGATCTCGACGCTGCGGTTGGTGAAGATCTGGCACAGCAGCTACGTGACGAACTGGAACTGGTGAAAGGCGCGTCTAACGAGTTCGACAAAGAGCTGTTCCTTGCGGGCGAAATCACTCCGGTATTCTTCGGTACTGCGCTGGGTAACTTTGGCGTTGATCATATGCTGGATGGCCTGGTGGAGTGGGCCCCTGCGCCGATGCCGCGTCAGACTGATACCCGTACCGTAGAGGCGAGCGAAGACAAATTTACAGGCTTCGTATTTAAAATTCAGGCCAACATGGACCCGAAACACCGCGACCGCGTGGCGTTTATGCGTGTGGTGTCCGGTAAATATGAAAAAGGCATGAAGCTGCGCCAGGTGCGTACTGCGAAAGATGTGGTGATCTCCGACGCGCTGACCTTTATGGCGGGTGACCGTTCGCACGTTGAAGAAGCGTATCCGGGCGATATCCTCGGCCTGCATAACCACGGCACTATTCAGATCGGCGACACCTTTACCCAGGGTGAGATGATGAAGTTCACCGGTATTCCGAACTTCGCGCCGGAACTGTTCCGTCGTATCCGCCTGAAAGATCCGCTGAAGCAAAAACAGCTGCTTAAAGGGCTGGTACAGCTTTCCGAAGAGGGCGCAGTGCAGGTGTTCCGTCCGATCTCCAACAACGATCTGATCGTTGGTGCGGTTGGTGTGCTGCAGTTTGATGTGGTGGTAGCGCGTCTGAAGAGCGAATACAACGTTGAAGCAGTGTATGAGTCAGTCAACGTTGCCACTGCCCGCTGGGTAGAATGTGCGGACGCGAAGAAATTCGAAGAGTTCAAGCGTAAGAACGAAAGCCAACTGGCGCT
Organism: Escherichia sp. F1; assembly: GCF_046764225.1. Classification (NCBI taxonomy): domain Bacteria; kingdom Pseudomonadati; phylum Pseudomonadota; class Gammaproteobacteria; order Enterobacterales; family Enterobacteriaceae; genus Escherichia; species Escherichia sp. F1. The sequence goes on along the minus strand of NZ_CP177202.1, from coordinate 4,179,024 downwards.
TGATGGCGGCGATAACCTCGCTTACATCGCTACCAGCATGGTCAACCTGCGCCTGGCGCAGGAACGTTATCCGGACGTTCAGTTCCACCAGACCCGCGAGCATTAATTCTTGCCTCCAGGGCGCGGTAGCCGCTGCGCCCTGTCAATTTCCCTTCCTTATTAGCCGCTTACGGAATGTTCTTAAAACATTCACTTTTGCTTATGTTTTAGCTGATATCCCGAGCGGTTTCAAAATTGTGATCTATATTTAACAAAGTAATGACATTTCTGACGGCGTTAAATACCGTTCAATGCGTAGATATCAGTATCTAAAGCCGTCGATTGTCATTCTACCGATATTAATAACTGATTCAGAGGCTGTAATGGTCGTTATTCATCACCCATCGCTTTTGTGATGGCGACCATTGACTTCTGTAGAGGGTGAAGTCTCTCCCTATTCAGCAATGCAACCTCGTGTTGCCAGGCTCAAATTACGAGCAAACATACAGGAATAAATCGATGACTATGACAAGACTGAAGATTTCGAAAACTCTGCTGGCTGTAATGTTGACCTCTGCCGTCGCGACCGGCTCTGCCTACGCGGAAAACAACGCACAGACTACCAATGAAAGCGCAGGGCAAAAAGTCGATAGCTCTATGAATAAAGTCGGTAATTTCATGGATGACAGCGCCATCACCGCGAAAGTGAAGGCGGCGCTGGTGGATCATGACAACATCAAGAGCACCGATATCTCTGTCAAAACCGATCAAAAAGTCGTGACCCTGAGCGGTTTCGTTGAAAGCCAGGCTCAGGCCGAAGAGGCAGTGAAAGTGGCGAAAGGCGTTGAAGGGGTGACCTCTGTCAGCGACAAACTACACGTTCGCGACGCTAAAGAAGGCTCTGTGAAGGGCTACGCGGGTGACACCGCCACCACCAGTGAAATCAAAGCCAAACTGCTGGCGGACGATATCGTCCCTTCCCGTCATGTGAAAGTTGAAACCACCGACGGCGTGGTTCAGCTCTCCGGTACCGTCGATTCCCAGGTACAGAGCGACCGTGCTGAAAGTATCGCCAAAGCGGTAGATGGTGTGAAAAGCGTTAAAAATGATCTGAAAACTAAGTAATTCGTCGTAATTCGTCCTCCCGAACTTTGTCGGGAGGCGCGATGTGCACCACACTAAAAATATCGCATTGAGTGATTTTCACGCTCATATCAAGCGGTGACATTAACTATGGTAAAGGAGACGCTTATGTTTCGTTGGGGCATCATATTTCTGGTTATCGCGTTAATCGCCGCCGCACTTGGGTTTGGTGGTCTGGCCGGTACCGCTGCAGGCGCAGCTAAAATTGTCTTTGTCGTCGGGATTATTCTGTTCCTGGTGAGTTTGTTCATGGGCCGAAAACGACCCTAGATTTCAGACCATTAAGAAAATTTTATCCAAAGCCAGTCCAGCGGACTGGCTTTTGCGGTTTTAGCGAATAATAAATTGCGTTACTTTGTCATTCTTTCACAACAAAAACAGGAAGGCAGAGGTGGGGCAGCGAATACCTGTAACGCTTGGTAATATTGCGCCGTTGTCGCTAAGGCCGTTCCAGCCTGGACGAATAGCTCTGGTGTGCGAAGGCGGCGGACAGCGTGGAATTTTCACGGCTGGCGTGCTGGATGAGTTTATGCGCGCGCAGTTTAATCCTTTCGATCTTTATCTCGGCACATCTGCCGGGGCGCAGAACCTATCGGCGTATATCTGCAATCAGCCCGGTTATGCGCGCAAAGTCATCATGCGCTATACCACAAAACGCGAATTTTTCGATCCATTGCGCTTTGTCCGTGGAGGAAATCTTATCGATCTCGACTGGCTGGTGGAGGCCACCGCAAGCCAGATGCCGTTGCAAATGGACACCGCCGCGCGGTTGTTTGACAGCGGCAAATCGTTTTATATGTGCGCCTGTCGTCAGGATGACTACGCGCCGAATTACTTTTTACCAACCAAACAAAACTGGCTGGATGTGATTCGCGCCTCCAGTGCGATACCTGGCTTTTATCGTAGCGGAGTGTCGCTGGAAGGTATTAACTACCTGGATGGTGGGATCAGTGATGCGATCCCGGTTAAAGAGGCGGCAAGGCAGGGCGCTAAAACGTTAGTCGTCATCCGCACTGTGCCGTCACAAATGTACTACACGCCGCAGTGGTTCAAACGCATGGAACGCTGGCTGGGTGACAGTAGCCTGCAGCCGCTGGTCAATCTGGTGCAGCATCATGAAACCAGCTATCGTGACATTCAGCAATTTATTGAGAAACCACCGGGCAAACTGCGGATATTCGAAATTTATCCGCCGAAGCCATTACATAGTATCGCGCTTGGCAGTCGGATTCCGGCGCTGCGTGAAGACTATAAACTTGGGCGTTTATGCGGTCGTTATTTCCTCGCCACGGTCGGTAAATTATTGACTGAAAAAGCGCCGCTTACCCGCCATCTGGTGCCAGTGGTGACGCCGGAATCGATCGTTATTCCGCCTGCGCCAGTCGCCAACGATACGCTGGTTGCCGAAGTGAGCGATGCTCCGCAGGCGAACGACCCGACATTTAACAATGAGGATCTGGCTTGATTTGCCGTTTTATCGACACCCACTGCCATTTTGATTTCCCGCCGTTTAGTGGCGATGAAGAGGCCAGCCTGCAACGCGCGGCACAAGCGGGCGTAGGCAAGATCATTGTTCCGGCAACCGAGGCGGAAAATTTTGCCCGCGTGCAGGCGTTAGCGGAAAAATATCAACCGCTGTATGCCGCATTGGGCTTGCATCCTGGTATGTTGGAAAAACATAGCGATGTGTCTCTTGATCAGCTACAGCAGGCGCTGGAAAGGCGTCCGGCGAAGGTGGTGGCGGTGGGGGAGATCGGTCTGGATCTCTTCGGCGATGATCCGCAATTTGAGAGGCAGCAGTGGTTGCTCGACGAACAACTGAAACTGGCGAAACGCTACGATCTGCCGGTGATCCTGCATTCACGGCGCACGCACGACAAACTGGCGATGCATCTTAAACGCCACGATTTGCCGCGCACTGGCGTAGTTCACGGTTTTTCCGGCAGCCTGCAACAGGCCGAGCGGTTTGTACAGCTGGGCTACAAAATCGGCGTAGGCGGTACTATCACCTATCCACGCGCCAGTAAAACCCGCGATGTCATCGCAAAATTACCGCTGGCATCGTTGTTGCTGGAAACCGACGCGCCGGATATGCCGCTCAACGGTTTTCAGGGGCAGCCTAACCGCCCGGAACAGGCTGCGCGGGTGTTTGACGTGCTTTGCGAGTTGCGCCCGGAACCAGCGGATGAGATTGCGCAAGCGTTGCTAAATAATACGTATACGTTGTTTAACGTGCCGTAGGCCGGACAAGGCGTTCACGCCGCATCCGGCAGTTGGCGCACAATGTCTGATGCGACGCTTGACGCGTCTTATCAGACCTACAAGTCTGTGCCGAACCATAGGCCGTATCCGGCATGTCACAAATACAGCGCCGGGAATATTAAGCGGCTCACCCCGCGCTCCCGTAACGCATCAGCCAACGGCTCAACGTCTTCCGGCGTGGCGCTCGCCCAGCTTTGCGCCTCGCCATACACGCCGTGGGCATGAAACGCGTTCAGGCGTACCGGAACATCGCCGACTCCCTTGATAAACGCCGCCAGTTCTTCGATGTGTTGCAAATAATCCACCTGGCCAGGGATTACCAGCAAACGCAGTTCCGCCAGCTTACCGCGCTCTGCCAGCAAACAGATGCTGCGCTTAATCTGCTGATTATCGCGTCCGGTTAATTGCTGATGACATTCGCTCCCCCACGCTTTGAGATCGAGCATTGCGCCGTCGCACACCGGGAGCAATTTTTCCCAGCCGGTTTCGCTCAACATACCGTTACTGTCCACCAGACAGGTGAGATGGCACAATTGCGGATCGTTTTTGATGGCAGTAAACAGCGCCATCACAAACGGCAGCTGGGTCGTGGCTTCGCCGCCGCTTACCGTTATCCCTTCGATAAACAGCACTGCTTTGCGGATATGGCTAAGCACCTCATCCACGCTCATGGACTGCGCCATTGGCGTGGCATGTTGCGGACACATCTTCAGGCAGGTATCACACTGCTCGCAGACCACAGCGTTCCACACCACTTTGCCGTCAACAATCTGCAACGCCTGATGCGGACACTGTGGCACGCACTCTCCGCAGTCATTGCAGCGTCCCATCGTCCACGGATTGTGACAGTTTTTGCAGCGCAGATTGCAGCCCTGCAAAAACAGAGCCAGACGACTGCCTGGCCCGTCAACGCAGGAGAAGGGGATAATCTTACTGACTAAAGCGCATCTGCTGTTCATGGCTTATCACGCGCGGCTGGCGTTCCAGAATACGAGTGTTGCGTGCGGCCTCTTCGCCCAGCCAGGTGGTGTTGGTACGTGAGCCTTCGGCACGATATTTTTCCAGATCCGACAAACGCACCATATAACCAGTAACGCGAACCAGATCGTTACCGCTGACATTGGCGGTAAATTCACGCATTCCGGCTTTAAAGGCACCGAGGCAAAGCTGTACCAGCGCCTGCGGATTACGTTTGATGGTTTCGTCGAGCGTCAGAATATCGCTGATGCCGGAATAATAATAAGCATGATGCGGGGCGACAGTTTGCAGATGGGTGATCGGATCTGGCTCATCACCATACGGCAAGCGTGCGCCAGGCGTGGTGCCGATATCGGAACTGATCCCCGACTGTGCGTGTAGCATGGCGCGTTTTTGCCAGCCATATTTCACGGGGGTATTGGCGACAAACTCCGCCAGTTGTGCGCTGATGCGATAACCCACTTCATTTGCAGCGGCTTCTTTACCGTAGCGTGCGACAATTCCTTCTTTCTCACACAGTAAGTTAACTGCTTCCGCCAGCCCATACATGCCAAACATTGGCACAAAACGTTCAGGGTTAATCAGCCCTTCTTTCACCAGGAAGCTATTCTCAAAGAAGTGTGATTGTTGATAGAGGAATTCACACCGCGCATCGATGATGGCGATCTGCTGCTGGCAGTAGTGCGGTAGAGTGCGCGTAAAGAAGTCATCCAGCGATTCGCTGCGCTCGGCAATGGCTTTCAGGTTAAGGCGTACCAGCGTGCTGCCACCACCCGCCAGCGGCAGTGAGTTGTAACAGCTCACAATCCCGTAGCCCCCTTTTGTGAAAATTTTATCATGCACCGGACCGTTGGCGATGTGCGGTTTGCTACATTCACAGATGTTCTTCGCCACTTCCAGCAGTAGGTCATCAGGGGTGATTTCAGGATCGTAGATAAAGGTCAGGTTCGGTGAAACCTGCTTCAGCTCTGCATCTGCACGTAAGATTGCACGGGTGATGGGCGAATCAGACGGGCCGATATTGGCGTGCATAAAGGCGTCTGGCAGGGTTCTGTCGAGGTAACGCCAGAAACGTTTTATTCGAATATCGATCTCGTCTTGTGTTAGAATTCTAACATACGGTTGCAACAACGCATCCAGTTGCCCCAGGTAGACCGGCATCGATGTGACCGACGGTACGTGGTGGTAAAGAATGGTCAGCAGAGAGAGTGCATCATCAAGATCTTTCGCGCCTTCCAGCTCCAGCCATTCGGAACCGTTCGCCAGAAAACGGGCGTAATCGGGTAAGACATAGCGCGGTTTGTACGGCGCATGACCTTCAAACATATCGCAGATTACACCCTCATCCAGCGCGCGGCGGGCTTCGGCAGGAAGCTGCGGATAAGGCAGATTGTTTTCTGCTTCCAGTGCCAGAAAATGGCGCTTCTGCTCCGGGCTAAGCACCGGGCTGGTGACAATTTGCTGGCAACGTTGTTGCAGTGCATTTTCATGAGAAGTGGGCATCTTCTTTTCCTTTTATGCCGAAGGTGATGCGCCATTGTAAGAAGTTTCGTGATGTTCACTTTGATCCTGATGCGTTTGCCACCACTGACGCATTCATTTGAAAGTGAATTATTTGAACCAGATCGCATTACAGTGATGCAAACTTGTAAGTAGATTTCCTTAATTGTGATGTATATCGAAGTGTGTTGCGGAGTAGATGTTAGAATACTAACAAACTCGCAAGGTGAATTTTATTGGCGACAAGCCAGGAGAATGAAATGACTGATCTGAAAGCAAGCAGCCTGCGTGCACTGAAATTGATGGACCTGACCACCCTGAATGACGACGACACCGACGAGAAAGTAATTGCTCTGTGTCATCAGGCCAAAACTCCGGTCGGCAATACCGCCGCTATCTGTATCTATCCTCGCTTTATCCCAATTGCTCGCAAAACGCTGAAAGAGCAGGGCACCCCGGAAATCCGTATCGCTACGGTAACCAACTTCCCACACGGTAACGACGACATCGACATCGCGCTGGCAGAAACCCGTGCGGCAATCGCCTACGGTGCCGATGAAGTTGACGTGGTGTTCCCGTACCGCGCGCTGATGGCGGGTAACGAGCAGGTTGGTTTTGACCTGGTGAAAGCCTGTAAAGAGGCTTGCGCTGCGGCTAACGTACTGCTGAAAGTGATCATCGAAACCGGCGAACTGAAAGACGAAGCGCTGATCCGTAAAGCGTCTGAAATCTCCATCAAAGCGGGTGCTGACTTCATCAAAACCTCTACCGGTAAAGTGGCAGTGAACGCGACGCCGGAAAGCGCGCGCATCATGATGGAAGTGATCCGTGATATGGGCGTAGAAAAAACCGTTGGTTTCAAACCGGCGGGCGGCGTGCGTACTGCGGAAGATGCGCAGAAATATCTCGCCATCGCCGATGAACTGTTCGGCGCTGACTGGGCCGATGCGCGTCACTACCGCTTTGGCGCTTCCAGCCTGCTGGCAAGCCTGCTGAAAGCACTGGGCCACGGCGACGGTAAGAGCGCCAGCAGCTACTAAGGCCTGATTTGCCGGATGACGCAGCGATGCTCATCCGGTTCCCCGATTACCTCGTCTCTTTTCCACGGGAGGTTACCTTGTTTCTCGCACAAGAAATTATTCGTAAAAAACGTGATGGTCATGCGCTGAGCGATGAAGAAATTCGTTTCTTTATCAACGGCATTCGCGACAACACTATCTCCGAAGGGCAGATTGCCGCCCTCGCGATGACCATTTTCTTCCACGATATGACAATGCCTGAGCGTGTCTCGCTGACGATGGCGATGCGAGATTCAGGAACCGTTCTCGACTGGAAAAGCCTGCATCTGAATGGCCCGATTGTTGATAAACATTCCACCGGCGGCGTCGGCGATGTCACTTCGCTGATGTTGGGGCCGATGGTTGCAGCCTGCGGCGGCTATATTCCGATGATCTCCGGTCGCGGCCTCGGTCATACTGGCGGTACGCTCGACAAACTGGAATCCATCCCTGGCTTCGACATTTTCCCGGATGACAACCGTTTCCGCGAAATTATTAAAGACGTCGGCGTGGCGATTATCGGTCAGACCAGCTCACTGGCTCCGGCGGATAAACGTTTCTACGCTACCCGTGATATTACCGCAACCGTGGACTCCATCCCGCTGATCACCGCCTCTATTCTGGCGAAGAAACTTGCGGAAGGTCTGGACGCGCTGGTGATGGACGTGAAAGTGGGTAGTGGTGCATTTATGCCGACCTACGAACTCTCTGAAGCCCTTGCCGAAGCGATTGTTGGCGTAGCTAACGGCGCGGGCGTGCGTACCACCGCGCTGCTCACCGATATGAATCAGGTACTGGCCTCCAGTGCCGGTAACGCGGTTGAAGTTCGTGAAGCGGTGCAGTTCCTGACGGGTGAGTATCGTAACCCGCGTCTGTTTGATGTCACGATGGCGCTGTGCGTAGAGATGCTTATCTCCGGCAAACTGGCGAAAGATGACGCCGAAGCGCGCGCGAAATTGCAGGCGGTGCTGGACAACGGTAAAGCGGCAGAAGTCTTTGGTCGTATGGTAGCGGCACAAAAAGGCCCGACTGACTTCGTTGAGAACTACGCGAAGTATCTGCCGACAGCGATGCTGACGAAAGCAGTCTATGCTGATACCGAAGGTTTTGTCAGTGAAATGGATACCCGTGCGTTGGGGATGGCAGTGGTTGCAATGGGCGGCGGACGCCGTCAGGCATCTGACACCATCGATTACAGCGTCGGCTTTACTGATATGGCGCGTCTGGGCGACCAGGTAGACGGTCAGCGTCCGCTGGCGGTTATCCACGCGAAAGACGAAAACAGCTGGCAGGAAGCGGCGAAAGCGGTGAAAGCGGCAATTAAACTTGCCGATAAAGCACCGGAAAGCACACCAACTGTCTATCGCCGTATCAGCGAATAACGGTATACTGATCTGATCATTTAAATTTGAAGCACTGAGTACGGAGAACATATGAAACGTGCATTTATTATGGTGCTGGACTCATTCGGCATCGGCGCTACAGAAGATGCAGAACGCTTTGGTGACGTCGGGGCTGACACCCTGGGTCATATCGCAGAAGCTTGTGCCAAAGGCGAAGCTGATAACGGTCGTAAAGGCCCGCTCAATCTGCCAAATCTGACCCGTCTGGGACTGGCGAAAGCACACGAAGGTTCTACCGGTTTCATTCCGGCGGGAATGGACGGCAACGCTGAAGTTATCGGCGCGTACGCATGGGCGCACGAGATGTCATCCGGTAAAGATACCCCGTCTGGTCACTGGGAAATCGCCGGTGTCCCGGTTCTGTTTGAGTGGGGATATTTCTCCGATCACGAAAACAGCTTCCCGCAAGAGCTGCTGGATAAACTGGTTGAACGCGCTAATCTGCCGGGTTACCTCGGTAATTGCCACTCTTCCGGTACGGTCATTCTGGATCAGCTGGGCGAAGAGCACATGAAAACCGGCAAGCCGATTTTCTATACCTCCGCTGACTCCGTGTTCCAGATTGCCTGCCATGAAGAAACTTTCGGTCTGGATAAACTCTACGAACTGTGCGAAATCGCCCGTGAAGAGCTGACCAACGGCGGCTACAACATCGGTCGTGTTATCGCTCGTCCGTTTATCGGCGACAAAGCCGGTAACTTCCAGCGTACCGGTAACCGTCACGACCTGGCCGTTGAACCGCCAGCACCGACCGTGCTGCAGAAACTGGTTGATGAAAAACACGGCCAGGTGGTTTCTGTCGGTAAAATTGCAGACATCTACGCCAACTGCGGTATCACCAAAAAAGTGAAAGCGACTGGCCTGGACGCGCTGTTTGACGCCACCATCAAAGAGATGAAAGAAGCGGGTGATAACACCATCGTCTTCACCAACTTCGTTGACTTCGACTCTTCCTGGGGCCACCGTCGCGACGTCGCCGGTTATGCTGCGGGTCTGGAACTGTTCGACCGCCGTCTGCCGGAGCTGATGTCTCTGCTGCGCGATGACGACATCCTGATCCTCACCGCTGACCACGGCTGTGATCCGACCTGGACCGGTACTGACCACACGCGTGAACACATTCCGGTACTGGTTTACGGCCCGAAAGTAAAACCGGGCTCACTGGGTCACCGTGAAACCTTCGCGGATATCGGCCAGACTCTGGCAAAATATTTTGGTACTTCTGATATGGAATATGGCAAAGCCATGTTCTGATGGATTTGGGCGGAGCGTTGACTCCGCCTTTGTTATGTCACAAAAAGGATAAAACAATGGCTACCCCACACATTAATGCAGAAATGGGCGATTTCGCTGACGTAGTTTTGATGCCAGGCGACCCGCTGCGTGCGAAGTATATTGCTGAAACTTTCCTTGAAGATGCCCGTGAAGTGAACAACGTTCGCGGTATGCTGGGCTTCACCGGTACTTACAAAGGCCGCAAAATTTCCGTAATGGGTCACGGTATGGGTATCCCGTCCTGCTCCATCTACACCAAAGAACTGATCACCGATTTCGGCGTGAAGAAAATTATCCGCGTAGGCTCCTGTGGCGCTGTTCTGCCACACGTAAAACTGCGCGACGTCGTTATCGGTATGGGTGCCTGCACCGATTCCAAAGTTAACCGTATCCGTTTTAAAGACCATGACTTTGCGGCTATCGCCGACTTCGGCATGGTGCGTAACGCGGTAGACGCGGCTAAAGCACTGGGCGTTGATGCTCGCGTTGGTAACCTGTTCTCCGCTGACCTGTTCTACTCTCCGGACGGCGAAATGTTCGACGTGATGGAAAAATACGGCATCCTCGGCGTGGAAATGGAAGCCGCTGGCATCTACGGCGTCGCTGCAGAATTTGGCGCGAAAGCCCTGACCATCTGCACCGTGTCTGACCACATCCGCACTCACGAGCAGACCACTGCCGCTGAGCGTCAGACCACCTTCAACGACATGATCAAAATCGCACTGGAATCCGTTCTGCTGGGCGATAAAGAGTAATTGTGTTTTGCTGAAAGGCGATTGCCTTGTGAAGCCGGAGCGGGAGACTGCTCCGGCTTTTTAGTATCTATTCATCAATAGCAACTGATTTATAGATTTACTATTATTTTTCATATGGATAGAAAATAAAATCCATTCAAGTATCTATTCACGAATCTATTCATTTATGTTCAGCCGTCATCCAGGAAGGGCATATCAGCAACTCTGGTGGACAACCATAAATTCCTGCCATTTTGCTTTTGATGTTTGAACTAAGCCGTTCCGTCTTTTCGATCTGTTTTAGAGAATTAATCGAGATACCTAACATTTTACTTACTTCAGCAAGTGATAGTTTATGCCTGATACGCACGGCGGTTAGCCAGGATATACCCTGGCTGAACATTAAATTGATAATCTCCCGTTCCTGGTTTTCCAGATCGATCATATTTCCTTCCCTGGATATTTAAATCAGCGAGTTACCTTACCGCCCCCGCTATCCACGCAGACAACTCCCGTAGCTCTTTTTCCTGTTCCGGGAAGTCAACCAACAGCGCTTCGCACTCCTGTTGCAGCATATCCGCGCGGTACAGGCAGCCTTGCAGTCGCCCGGCGAGGGCTTCCAGCGGCGCGGGGTTGAGGCTGTCGGTAAACACCTGGGCGCGGGTGATATGGCCTTTTTCAACGTCGAAATGCAGTTCTACGCCGCCCCAGGTGAAGCGTTCATCCAGCAGATGTGAGAACGCCGGAGCCTGACCGAAGTTCCACTCCCAGCTACTCTGACGGGCAAAGGTTTCGGCGAAGTTCGGCAAGTCTGGCGTTTTGTCCGGGGAGATGATTTCCGCTTCCACGCGCTCGCCATAATGGGCGAAAAAGGCCTCGGTTATGGCCTCGCAAACCTGCTCATGGGTAATTTCCGGCAGCAATTCGGTGAGGTTGGTCACGCGGGAACGTACCGACGTAATGCCTTTCGCCGCCAGTTTCTTTTTATCCGGATTGAGATAGTTTGCCAGGCGGCTAAGGTCGGCATTGAGCAGCAAGGTGCCGTGGTGGAAGCCACGATCTTTGGTTTCGCGATAGGCCGAGCCTGAGACTTTGCGGTCGCCTTCGGCGGTTTTCACCACCAGATCGTTACGTCCGGACGCTTCGGCGCTGACGCCGAGCGCGTTCAGCGCATTAAGCACAATCGACGTGGAGATAGTTTTATCGTACTCCGGCTTGCCAGCCATAAAGGTAAAGCAGGTATTACCGAGATCGTGGAACACCGCGCCACCACCGCTACTGCGCCGCGCCAGGCGGACGTTATCTTCTTCCATCCGCCGGGTATTACACTCTTTCCACGGGTTCTGTGCGCGACCAATCACTACCGTGTCGGCATTGCGCCAGAGAAACAGAACGCGCTGCGTGGCGGGCATCTGGCGAAAAATACACTCCTCCACCGCCAGGTTAAACCACGGATCGTAAGAGTCAGAGATGAGCAGGCGTAATGTGGACATAACGATTTCCTTTCTTGTAGTAATGGGTCACTCTTTTTTCTCGCTTTCTTCCTCTTCCGGCACCGGTTTGCTGGCGGTTAACAGGAAGGGCGATTGCTGCCAGCGGGTGCGTTTACCCTGTAGCAGCGTGCGGGTCAGTACTACGCCGATTGCCAGTGAGAGCAGCAACATCAGGCGTAAAATGTTAGTGGTGTTATCCACCTGTTGGGCTTCGGTGGCGAGCGTATGGGTGTCGAGCGTCAGGCGCAGATAGCCGAGCGGTCCGTTTTTCCCGGCAATAGGTTCGACAATCTGCTGGTTAAAATAGCCGCCCGCTTTTTTGCCGTCGAGCGCCAACCGGTCGCGCACTTCGACGCTTTCGCCAGAACGGGCGATAAGATCGCCTTGTTCGTCATACACGCCCGCGTCGAGGATACGGCTTTCATCCGTTAACTGATCAAGGATCGCCTGAATGCGTTTTTCATCCGGTGAGTCGGTACGCATCAGCGGTGCAACGTTCAGCGTCACCTGACGCGCCAGGGTGCGGGCCAGTTCTTCCAGCTGTGGATTACGCTGTCGCTGGTGGTTTTGACTAAACCATGACGCCCCCTGCATCAGTGCCACTAACAAGGCAAGACAGAACAGGACAATCACTGCCCGATGCAGCCGGAATTTCAGTTTTGTGCGAGCCATCTTCCACCCTTTGAAAATTTGAGACTTAATGTTGCCAGAAGCAATGGATACAAGGTAGCCTCATGCGTTATTTTCCCTGCTTCGAACGATTTTACAGGAGCCTTAATGCCTAACATTACCTGGTGCGACCTGCCTGAAGATGTCTCTTTATGGCCGGGTCTGCCTCTTTCATTAAGTGGTGATGAAGTGATGCCACTGGATTACCACGCAGGTCGTAGCGGCTGGCTGCTGTATGGTCGTGGGCTGGATAAACAGCGTCTGACCCAATACCAGAGCAAACTGGGCGCGGCGATGGTGATTGTTGCCGCCTGGTGCGTGGAAGATTATCAGGTGATTCGTCTGGCAGGTTCACTCACCGCGCGGGCTACGCGCCTGGCCCACGAAGCGCAGCTGGATGTCGCGCCGCTGGGGAAAATCCCGCACCTGCGCACGCAGGGTTTGCTGGTGATGGACATGGATTCCACCGCCATCCAGATTGAATGTATTGATGAAATTGCCAAACTGGCCGGAACGGGCGAGATGGTGGCGGAGGTAACCGAACGGGCGATGCGCGGCGAACTCGATTTTACCGCCAGCCTGCGCAGCCGCGTGGCGACGCTGAAAGGCGCTGACGCCAATATTCTGCAACAGGTGCGTGAAAATCTGCCGCTGATGCCAGGCTTAACGCAACTGGTACTCAAGCTGGAAACGCTGGGCTGGAAAGTGGCGATTGCCTCCGGTGGCTTTACTTTCTTTGCTGAATACCTGCGCGACAAGCTGCGCCTGACAGCCGTGGTAGCCAATGAACTGGAGATCATGGACGGTAAATTTACCGGCAATGTGATCGGCGACATCGTAGACGCGCAGTACAAAGCAAAAACTCTGACTCGCCTCGCGCAGGAGTATGAAATCCCGCTGGCGCAGACCGTGGCGATTGGCGATGGAGCCAATGACCTGCCGATGATCAAAGCGGCAGGGCTGGGGATTGCCTACCATGCCAAACCAAAAGTGAATGAAAAGACGGAAGTCACCATCCGTCACGCTGACCTGATGGGGGTATTCTGCATCCTCTCTGGCAGCCTGAATCAGAAGTAATTGCCTGCCCGTCATCCTGCGGGCGGCACAGCATTAACGAGGTACACCGTGGCAAAAGCTCCAAAACGCGCCTTTGTTTGTAATGAATGCGGGGCCGATTATCCGCGCTGGCAGGGGCAGTGCAGTGCCTGTCATGCCTGGAACACCATCACCGAGGTGCGTCTTGCTGCGTCGCCAACGGTGGCGCGTAACGAGCGTCTCAGTGGCTATGCCGGTAGCGCCGGAGTGGCGAAAGTCCAGAAACTCTCCGATATCAGCCTTGAAGAGCTGCCGCGTTTTTCCACCGGATTTAAAGAATTCGACCGCGTATTAGGCGGCGGCGTGGTGCCAGGAAGTGCCATTCTGATTGGCGGTAACCCTGGTGCGGGGAAATCCACGCTGTTGCTGCAAACGCTGTGCAAACTGGCGCAGCAGATGAAAACGCTGTATGTCACCGGCGAAGAGTCGCTGCAACAGGTGGCAATGCGCGCTCATCGCCTTGGCCTGCCGACTGACAATCTCAATATGTTGTCGGAAACCAGCATCGAGCAGATCTGCCTGATTGCCGAAGAAGAGCAACCGAAGCTGATGGTAATTGACTCCATCCAGGTGATGCATATGGCGGATGTTCAGTCATCGCCTGGCAGCGTGGCGCAGGTGCGTGAAACGGCGGCTTATCTGACGCGCTTCGCCAAAACGCGCGGCGTGGCGATTGTCATGGTTGGGCACGTAACCAAAGATGGCTCGCTGGCTGGCCCTAAAGTGCTGGAACACTGTATCGACTGTTCGGTGCTTCTGGATGGCGATGCCGACTCCCGTTTTCGCACCTTACGCAGCCATAAAAACCGCTTCGGCGCGGTGAATGAGCTGGGCGTCTTCGCGATGACCGAACAGGGGCTGCGTGAAGTTAGCAACCCTTCCGCCATCTTTTTAAGCCGCGGTGATGAAGTGACCTCCGGTAGCTCAGTGATGGTAGTGTGGGAAGGAACGCGTCCGCTGCTGGTGGAGATTCAGGCATTGGTCGATCACTCGATGATGGCGAACCCACGCCGCGTGGCAGTGGGGCTGGAGCAAAACCGTCTGGCAATCCTGCTGGCGGTGCTGCACCGTCACGGTGGGTTGCAAATGGCCGATCAGGATGTATTTGTTAACGTGGTCGGCGGCGTGAAGGTGACGGAAACCAGTGCCGACTTAGCGTTACTGCTGGCGATGGTTTCCAGCCTGCGTGACAGACCGCTACCGCAGGATCTGGTGGTGTTTGGTGAAGTCGGGCTGGCAGGGGAGATCCGCCCGGTGCCCAGCGGCCAGGAACGAATCTCTGAAGCGGCGAAACACGGTTTTCGGCGGGCGATTGTTCCGGCGGCTAACGTGCCGAAAAAAGCGCCGGAAGGGATGCAGATTTTTGGCGTTAAAAAACTCTCCGACGCGCTTAGCGTGTTCGACGACTTATAATGAGAGATACGGAGGGAGATATGTCGTCATTTGATTACCTGAAAACTGCCATCAAGCAACAGGGCTGCACGCTACAGCAGGTAGCTGATGCCAGCGGTATGACCAAAGGGTATTTAAGCCAGTTACTGAATGCCAAAATTAAAAGCCCCAGCGCGCAAAAACTGGAGGCGTTGCACCGTTTTTTGGGGCTTGAGTTTCCCCGCCAAAAGAAAACCATTGGCGTGGTATTCGGTAAGTTCTACCCGTTGCATACCGGACATATCTACCTTATCCAGCGCGCCTGTAGCCAGGTTGACGAGCTGCATATCATTATGGGCTTTGACGATACCCGTGACCGTGCGTTGTTTGAAGACAGCGCCATGTCGCAGCAGCCCACGGTGCCGGATCGTCTGCGCTGGTTATTGCAAACCTTTAAATATCAGAAAAATATCCGTATTCATGCTTTCAACGAAGAGGGCATGGAGCCGTATCCGCACGGCTGGGATGTGTGGAGCAATGGCATCAAAAAGTTTATGGCTGAAAAGGGGATCCAGCCGGACCTGATCTACACCTCGGAAGAAGCCGATGCGCCACAGTATATGGAACATCTGGGGATCGAAACGGTGCTGGTCGATCCGAAACGCACCTTTATGAGTATCAGCGGTGCGCAGATCCGCGAAAACCCGTTCCGCTACTGGGAATATATTCCCACCGAAGTGAAGCCGTTCTTTGTGCGTACCGTGGCGATCCTTGGCGGCGAGTCGAGCGGTAAATCCACCCTGGTAAACAAACTTGCCAATATCTTCAATACCACCAGTGCGTGGGAATATGGTCGCGATTATGTCTTTTCACACCTCGGCGGTGATGAGATCGCATTGCAGTATTCTGACTACGATAAAATCGCGCTGGGACACGCTCAATATATTGATTTTGCAGTGAAATATGCCAATAAAGTGGCGTTTATTGACACTGATTTTGTCACTACCCAGGCGTTCTGCAAAAAGTACGAAGGGCGGGAGCATCCGTTCGTGCAGGCGCTGATCGATGAATACCGTTTTGATCTGGTTATCTTGCTGGAGAACAACACCCCGTGGGTGGCGGATGGTTTACGCAGCCTCGGCAGTTCGGTGGATCGCAAAGAGTTCCAGAACTTGCTGGTGGAGATGCTGGAAGAGAACAATATCGAATTTGTGCGGGTTGAAGAGGACGATTACGACAGCCGTTTCCTGCGCTGTGTGGAGCTGGTGCGGGAGATGATGGGCGAGCAAAGATAACCGTGACGAAACGGCTCAAAGGCGAGGTATAAATTGAGTTTTTTTGATGAGTTGGAAACCTCTCTGGAAGAGGCTGTTGAGATTAGAAAGAACCTGCACGGGTGACCCACTACGAAATTGCGGATGCTAAGGCTATTCGTGAGCAACTTCATACTCCAACTGACCGGTTGCGTAGCCAAAATGCAATCAAATCTGACAGTCCGCTTCGGCGCGCGCTTTGGTGTATTTACCGGAGTAAATCAGCGTGCCATGGAAAATTATGCGCAGCGCTTCTGCTGATTTGCGTACCTTCGCTGATGATAAGTCCAGCACTGGCGCGCTGCGCGTAATACTCCGCCATCATGTCAATCGCAACGTCACCCGCGCGGGAACGCGTCATCGGTGGCATTACAATACGGTTTATTAATGGCAACGCATTCAGCGCATATTTAGCAAATTACGTAATGGGTCCCTCGCGCGGTTATTTGTACAGTTCGGCACTCATGGTGACGGTATTGCCCATGCGAGCGCTGGTAATTTTATATTCAGAGGCGTTCATCTCTTTCGCTTTCTGCGCAATAACCGCTTCCGCAGAATCCAGTGTTGTACCGGTTGCTGTCACGCTTTGCGCCGATGCGTTAAATGCCGCGACAGAGAAAAGAGAAGCTGTAAAAATTGCGATGATCGTTTTCATGTTTATATTCCAGAGTGTCTTAATTGTTTGGCGTTTATTAACGCGATGGGGAGAGAATACGCCTGCTGCCTGATAACATAAATGATACAAATGACAATAGACTATTCTGCTTTTGTTAATAATCAGACGCCGGACGTTCCGACGCCTGTCGATTGCATCAGGCAACAAAGTTGTCCTTCAGCGCCTTGAGACCATCCCGATAGATGCCGGTAAACAGCGCTTCGGCCTCTTCGTTCGTCACATTCACCGGGGTGAATTCACCGAACCATTCCACACGGGAAACCTGGCTGTCGGCGGTTTCATGAACGGTAATGGTGGAGAGGTAATCCACCACCGGAAACGGTGCCTGAATAATGGAATAGGTATAACTGCGTTGACGGTTATTAAACGCTTCCAGACGTTCAACCACAGTGCCGCCGTCAGAGGTTGTCAGCGAACGAACGCGACCGCCTTCTGTCACTACGCTTTTCGGGATGAACGGCAGCCAGTCTGGCAGCGCATCAAAGCCGCCCATCAATTGCCATACGGCGTCGGCAGAAGCCGGAATTTCGATCGATACAGTTGTTTTAGCCATGATAATTTTCTCTTAATTTATAGGGTTACATTGTCAGGGTGTCGACGACGCCGCCATCGACGCGCAGGGCTGCCCCTGTGGTTGCCGAGGAAAGCGGTGACGCGAGATAAACCGCCAGATTCGCCACTTCTTCCACATCTGCCGCACGCTGGATGATGGAGCTCGGACGCGAGGTTTTAACAAACTCATCGGCCTGTTCACGCGCACTGCGTCCCGATTGTGCAGCGGCATCCGCCAGCATCTCTTTCAGGCCATCGGTAAAGGTTGGCCCTGGCAGAATGGCGTTGACGGTCACACCGGTCCCCGCCAGTCGTTTCGCCAGACCATGAGAAACCGCCAGATTCGCGGCTTTGGTGACGCCGTAGTTGATCATGTCGCCAGGGATTGCCACGCCGGATTCGGACGAGACAAAGATAATCCGCCCCCAGCCCTGTTCCGTCATACCTGGCGCATAGTGACGCGCCAGACGAACGCCGGAGAGGACGTTGACGTTATAGAAGTGCAGCCACTCATCATCCGGAACGCTAAAGAAATCTTTATCGTTGAAAATGCCCAGATTATTGACCAGCACATCAGCCGTTGGGACTGCAGCGATCAGCGCAGCCACGCCGTCTTCGGTGCTGAGATCGGCCACCACGCCGCACAGTGACGCTGTGGGGGTTTGTGCCGCAATCGCAGCCATGGCGTCATCAACGCCGCTCTGTTTACGGCCGACGACAACCACCGTTGCGCCTGCTTTTGCCAGTCCGGCGGCGATACCCTGCCCAATGCCGGAGGTTGAGCCGCTGACCACCGCGACTTTACCTGTCAGATCCAGTTTCATCGTTTTCTCACCAGGTTGATTAACGGGTCGGCAGCGGAGCGTTTTCCGCAACCAGATTTTGACGGCGCATTTCTGCCCAGAATTCAGCCGGAACAGGCGCATTCAGTGCAGCCAGATCTTCTGCCATACGGCCAGGACGGCTGGAGCCAGGAATAACCGCCGCAACGGCCGGGTTTGCCAGCGCGAACTGCAGCGCAGCTGCTTTAACGTTCACATTGAAACGTGTGGCAATGGTGTTAATTTGCGCCACTTTCTGCTGGATGGCCGCAGAAGCTTTCTGATATTCAAAGTGCTCGCCGCCTGCCAGTACGCCAGAGCTGTACGGACCGCCCACAACAATATCCACGTTCTGTTCCAGTGCTTCTGGCATCAGGCGTTGCAGCGCACGTTCGTGATCCAGCAGGGAATAACGCCCCGCCAGCAGGAACGCATCCGGCTTCGGTTCGTCCAGCGCCAGCGTCAGTTCGCAAGGTTCGACGCGATTCACACCCAGTCCCCAGGCTTTAATCACACCTTCGTCACGCAAACGCGTCAGCGCACGAAACGCACCGGTACGGGCTATGTTGAACTGCTCCAGCCAGCTGTCACCGTAGAAGTCCTGCGCCGGGTCGTGGATCCAGACAATATCCAGACGATCTGTTTTCAGGCGTTTCAGGCTGTCTTCAATCGAGCGCAGCGTGGCGTCAGCAGAGTAGTCATTCAGAATTTTGTTTTTCAGGCCATGTTCGAACAGGCCACCTTTTTCACCGAAATCACGTTTTGCCGGATCTTCCATTTCGTCCAGCATGATGCGGCCGACTTTGCTGCTCAGAACGTATTCATCACGTGGATACTGAGACAGCGCTTCGCCCATGCGGATTTCAGAAAGGCCAGAGCCGTACAGCGGCGCGGTATCAAAGTAACGCACGCCCAGGTTCCAGGCTTCGCTCACGGTGGCGTGGGCCTCGTCTTCCGGAATGGCACGGAACATGTTGCCGAGTGGTGCGCCGCCTAAGCCAATTTTGCCGGGAAGTAAATTTTTGATGCTCATAAGATGTCCTCAATTATTCGGTTTGGGTTAGGGCATTTTTTTGCTATCGCCCTGTGACGTGGATCACAATACCTTGCGAGGTTGTGACTTGATAGGACATAATTCGTCTGACTTAAGTCCTTTGAGGTCTAACATGATTGATTTACGCCAACTGAAGTACTTCGTGGTGGTCGCAGAAGAAGAGCACGTGGGACGCGCAGCCGAGCGATTACATATCTCGCAATCACCGCTGAGCCGCCAGATTGCACAACTGGAAGAACGGCTGGGGCTGACGCTGTTTGAGCGTAATCAGCAGCGCATTCGCCTGACCGCTGATGGACAGACATTCCTTGCCGAAACACGTTCGTTGCTGACACACGCCAACCGCCTGGAGTCGTTAGGCAAACGCCTGGGACGGGGGGAAGATGGTGGCTTGTGTATTGGCTATATCGAAAACGCCATGCATTCCGGTGTGCTTTCTACGGCGCTACGTACGTTACGTGTATCGCGTCCGAATGTGCATATCGCACTTTACAGCCAACCACCGGCTACCCAGATTGAAGGCCTGCGCCAGCGCAGTCTCGATTTTTCTCTGGTCGATACGCCGCCCACCGACAGCGAGCAGGATCTGGAATATATTCAGGTTCTGGATGATCGAATGTTGTTGGCCTTACCGCAAAATCATCCTCTGGCGCAGGAGGAAAACCTTGTCGCGTCACAACTTGGCGATGAGCAGTGGATTGCGGTGATTCATAACGACGATGCGCATTCTCGCGATCATTTTGTCGCCGCCTGTGTTAACGCCGGGTTTAATCCTGATATTCGCCTGGAAGCGGGTGAACCCCTCACGGCATTAGGTTTGGTCGCTGCGGGATTAGGTCTGGCCTTAATTCAACATAGTCTGCGTCATAATGCGCCGGAAGGGGTGGTATTACGTGAATTGCCGTGGATGAATTATTCAACGCAATTATGGGCAGCCTGGCATAAAGCCAACCAACGTCCGCTGGTTTCCCATTTCCGCCAGATTTTGCGCGGTGAATAAAACGTTAAGCGGGAACCATGAGTTCCCGCTTGATTTGAGATGTCAGTCCGCATCTGAGCTAATACGCTTAAAGAAAATTCTGCCTTTTCCGGGGACTAATCATTTAACTAATACCGGATGCGATGCTGGCGCGTCGCATCCGGTATTTTACGCATTACTTCGCAATACGCTTGTACTTGATACGCTTCGGCTCCAGCGCGTCTGCGCCCAGCGTGCGTTTCTTGTACTCTTCGTACTCGGTAAAGTTACCTTCGAAGAACTCAACTTTACCTTCATCCTGGTAGTCCAGGATGTGCGTGGCGATACGGTCGAGGAACCAACGGTCGTGCGAGATAACCATCGCACAGCCCGGGAACTCCAGCAGGGCGTTTTCCAGCGCGCGCAGGGTTTCGATATCCAGGTCGTTGGTTGGTTCGTCGAGCAGCAACATGTTGCCGCCAACTTGCAGTAGCTTCGCCAGATGCAGACGACCGCGCTCACCGCCGGAAAGTTCGCCAACGCGTTTACCCTGATCAACCCCTTTAAAGTTAAAGCGGCCAACGTAGGCGCGGCTTGGCATCTCGGTGTTGCCGATCTTCATGATATCCAGCCCGCCGGAAACTTCTTCCCAAACGGTTTTGCTGTTATCCATTGAGTCACGGAACTGATCAACCGATGCCAGTTTCACCGTTTCACCCAAAGTGATGGTGCCGCTGTCCGGCTGTTCCTGACCAGAGATCATACGGAACAGGGTCGATTTACCCGCACCGTTCGGACCGATGATCCCGACGATCGCTCCTTTCGGGATCGAGAAGCTCAGGTCATCAATCAGCAGACGATCGCCATAGGATTTACGCAGGTTGTTGACTTCCAGCACTTTATCGCCAAGACGCGGTCCCGGTGGAATAAACAGTTCGTTGGTTTCGTTACGTTTCTGATATTCGGTGCTGTTCAGCTCTTCAAAACGCGCCAGACGTGCTTTACCTTTCGACTGACGGCCTTTAGTCCCCTGACGTACCCACTCCAGCTCTTTCTCAATCGACTTACGACGCGCAGCTTCTTGTGAAGCTTCCTGCGCCAGACGTTGATCTTTCTGCTCCAGCCAGGAGGAGTAGTTACCTTCCCACGGAATACCTTCACCACGGTCCAGTTCGAGGATCCAGCCCGCCACGTTATCGAGGAAGTAACGGTCGTGGGTAATCGCCACAACGGTGCCTTCGAAGTCGTGCAGGAAGCGTTCCAGCCACGCCACGGATTCGGCATCCAGGTGGTTCGTCGGTTCGTCGAGCAGCAGCATGTCTGGTTTTTCCAGCAGCAGGCGGCACAACGCCACGCGACGACGCTCACCACCGGAGAGGTTAGCGATTTTCGCGTCCCAGTCCGGCAGACGCAGCGCATCCGCCGCACGCTCCAGCTGAACGTTCAGGTTGTGACCGTCGTGAGCCTGAATGATCTCTTCCAGACGGCCTTGTTCAGCGGCCAGCTTGTCAAAATCGGCATCCGGATCGGCGTACAGTGCATACACTTCATCCAGGCGTTTCAGGGCGTTAACCACTTCAGAAACCGCTTCTTCAATGGACTCACGCACGGTGTGTTCCGGGTTCAGCTGCGGTTCCTGCGGCAGATAACCAATCTTGATATCCGGTTGCGGACGCGCTTCGCCTTCGATGTCTTTATCAATGCCCGCCATAATGCGCAGCAGGGTGGACTTACCCGCGCCGTTCAGACCCAGGACACCAATTTTTGCCCCAGGGAAGAAACTCAGAGAGATGTTTTTCAAAATATGACGTTTCGGCGGAACAACTTTGCCGACACGATGCATGGTATAAACGAATTGAGCCACGTTGGACTTCGCCTCTATGTTTATCGTGATGATGAGTTTTCAAAGGCGAAGTGTAGCCTGTTTCCTTATCTAATCCCAGCCGGTCGATCACCCTCCCGATAAAAGTAAAAAAGTGTCCGTAACGTGGCGTAAACGGCAATGACTGGTTAGCATAAATCTATTACGCGGCAAGACGCTGCATTGATGTATTTACACTTAGAGGATGCGCTTGTGGAAAAAGCCAAACACGTTACCTGGCGGCTGTTGGCTGCCGGTGTCTGTCTGCTGACGGTCAGCAGCGTGGCGCGAGCCGACTCACTGGATGAGCAGCGTAGCCGCTACGCCCAAATCAAGCAGGCCTGGGATAATCGACAAATGGATGTGGTCGAACAAATGATGCCTGGACTGAAGGATTATCCGCTTTATCCCTACCTGGAATACCGTCAGATCACCGATGACCTGATGAATCAACCGGCGGTGACGGTCACTAACTTTGTTCGCGCTAACCCCACGCTTCCTCCCGCTCGCACGCTCCAATCTCGTTTCGTCAATGAACTGGCGCGGCGTGAAGACTGGCGTGGCTTGTTAGCCTTTAGCCCGGAAAAGCCCGGAACTACCGAAGCGCAATGTAATTACTACTATGCGAAATGGAATACCGGGCAGAGTGAAGAAGCCTGGCAAGGGGCGAAAGAGCTGTGGCTAACCGGCAAGAGCCAGCCTAACGCCTGTGACAAGTTATTTAGCGTCTGGCGTGCGTCAGGTAAACAAGATCCGCTGGCGTATTTAGAGCGTATCCGTCTGGCGATGAAAGCGGGTAACACTGGCCTGGTAACAGTGCTGGCAGGGCAGATGCCTGCCGATTACCAGACTATCGCCTCGGCAATCATTTCACTGGCGAACAACCCTAATACGGTACTGACCTTCGCGCGTACAACCGGAGCGACCGATTTTACCCGTCAAATGGCGGTGGTGGCGTTTGCCAGTGTGGCGCGGCAGGATGCTGAAAATGCACGGCTGATGATCCCGTCGCTTGCCCAGGCGCAGCAGCTTAATGAAGATCAGATTCAGGAGCTGCGCGATATCGTCGCCTGGCGTTTGATGGGCAACGATGTCACCGACGAACAGGCGAAATGGCGTGATGACGCCATTATGCGTTCGCAATCTACTTCGCTTATTGAACGCCGTGTGCGAATGGCGCTTGGCACCGGCGATCGTCGCGGCCTGAATACCTGGCTGGCGCGTCTGCCGATGGAGGCGAAAGAGAAAGATGAATGGCGTTACTGGCAGGCGGATTTACTGCTTGAACGCGGACGTGAAGCTGAAGCAAAAGAGATTTTGCATCAACTCATGCAACAGCGAGGTTTCTACCCGATGGTTGCTGCACAACGCATCGGTGAAGAGTACGAGCTGAAGATTGATAAAGCGCCGCAGAATGTTGACAGCGCCCTGACTCAGGGGCCGGAGATGGCGCGCGTGCGCGAGTTGATGTACTGGAATCTCGATAATACCGCGCGTAGCGAGTGGGCCAATCTGGTGAAGAGCAAGTCAAAAACAGAGCAGGCTCAACTTGCTCGGTATGCTTTCAATAACCAATGGTGGGATCTTAGCGTTCAGGCAACGATCGCCGGGAAGCTATGGGATCATCTGGAAGAGCGATTCCCGCTGGCTTACAACGATCTTTTCAAACGTTACACCAGTGGGAAGGAGATCCCGCAAAGCTATGCGATGGCGATTGCCCGTCAGGAGAGCGCCTGGAATCCGAAAGTGAAATCACCGGTAGGGGCCAGCGGCCTGATGCAGATTATGCCGGGCACGGCGACCCATACGGTGAAGATGTTCTCTATTCCTGGTTATAGCAGCCCAGGACAATTGCTGGATCCGGAAACGAACATCAACATTGGCACCAGTTACCTGCAATATGTTTATCAGCAGTTTGGTAATAACCGTATTTTCTCCTCAGCAGCTTATAACGCCGGACCAGGGCGGGTGCGAACCTGGCTTGGCAATAGCGCCGGGCGTATCGACGCAGTGGCATTCGTCGAGAGTATTCCGTTTTCCGAGACGCGCGGTTATGTGAAGAACGTGCTGGCTTATGACGCTTACTACCGCTATTTCATGGGGGATAAACCGACATTGATGAGCGCCACGGAATGGGGACGTCGTTACTGATCCGCACGTTTATGATATGCTATCGTACTCTTTAGCGAGTACAACCGGGGGAGGCATTTTGCTTCCCCCGCTAACAATGGCGACATATTATGGCCCAACAATCACCCTATTCAGCAGCGATGGCAGAACAGCGTCACCAGGAGTGGTTACGTTTTGTCGACCTGCTTAAGAATGCCTACCAGAACGATCTCCATTTACCGTTGTTAAACCTGATGCTGACGCCAGATGAGCGCGAAGCGTTGGGGACTCGCGTGCGTATTGTCGAAGAGCTGTTGCGCGGCGAAATGAGCCAGCGTGAGTTAAAAAATGAACTCGGCGCGGGCATCGCGACGATTACGCGTGGATCTAACAGCCTGAAAGCCGCGCCCGTCGAGCTGCGCCAGTGGCTGGAAGAGGTGTTGCTGAAAGATCACTGATACACCGCATTATGAAACGGACTCAGCGCCAGGATCACCGCCTGGTGATAGACGCTGGCGCGGGTAAGTTTCCCGGCGGTAAACACGCCGATCGCCCCTTCCTTACGACCAATCTCATCAATACCGGTATAGCGCGACATCACGGGACCGAGCGCCTCGCCTTCACGCACTTTTTCCAGAATCACCGCAGGTAACGGCAAAGTTGCCGAACGCGCTTCGCCGCGCTGGCTGGTGTTTTCTATCACCACCCAACTGAAGGTGCTGTCGTCATCAATGCCAGCTTCAATCGCCACCCAAAAATCAGCCTCTGGATGTAAACGGCGGGCATTTGCTACCCGATTTCGTGCGCCAGCGCGCGTTTCCTCACTGCCAAAGGGCTGTTCCGGTACACCGCTCTCGACGGCAACGGATGCAATATGGCAGGATCCTTCGCCGAAGATCTCGTGAAATGCCTGCAGAATGGCCTGAATTTTAGCGGGATTGGTGGTCGCACAGACAACTTGGTGCATAATCAGCATTACTCAGAAAATTAACGTTACAGCAGTATACGGAAAAAAAGCATGTTACAGGTATACCTAGTCCGCCACGGTGAAACGCAGTGGAACGCCGAGCGACGTATTCAGGGCCAGTCTGACAGCCCGCTGACCGCCAAAGGTGAGCAACAGGCGATGCAGGTGGCAACCCGTGCCAAAGAGCTTGGCATTACGCATATCATCAGTAGCGATTTAGGGCGCACCCGGCGTACGGCGGAAATCATCGCCCAGGCCTGCGGCTGTGACATCATCTTTGATTCTCGCCTGCGTGAATTAAACATGGGTGTGCTGGAAAAAAGACATATCGATTCTCTGACCGAAGAAGAAGAGAACTGGCGTCGGCAGCTGGTCAATGGCACCGTTGACGGGCGTATTCCTGAAGGCGAGTCAATGCAGGAGCTCAGCGATCGCGTCAATGCGGCACTGGAATCTTGCCGGGACTTACCGCAGGGAAGCCGACCGCTGCTGGTGAGCCATGGTATTGCACTGGGATGCCTGGTGAGTACGATTCTCGGATTACCAGCATGGGCAGAGCGTCGCTTACGTTTGCGTAACTGTTCTATTTCGCGCGTGGATTATCAGGAAAGCCTGTGGCTGGCGTCTGGCTGGGTCGTTGAAACCGCAGGGGACATCTCGCATCTGGACGCCCCTGCATTAGATGAGCTGCAGCGTTAACGACGGATCGGAATCAGCAGTTCACAGCGTAGATTAATTGGGCGATCTCCCGCTTTGGCATCTTCTGCCGGGTAGTATCGCTCAATATCCTGACCTTTACGGCGCGTCAGGTTGAGCATTGGCATGCACGTTCCGTATACCGTCAGGATAAACTCCTGCACGCCGGTTCCCAGACCTTCATAGGTAAACATCACATATTCGCCACCCTGCAGCATCACCGGATGCCCCGTCAGTACATAGCCATCTGCCTGATCCTGGGCTAACGCAGTGGTATAGAATACCTCTTGTTCGTCATCTTTATCCTGACTCGGACGCGTTTCATTCAGGCCGTAGAGCACCGGCGGAATGGTCGGCGCGTTGCCGAGAAAATCGTGCCAGAACTGATAACGCATTTCATGGCGGAAATCAGAGATTTGCTCCAGCGAACAGGAGTAGCTCTGGGTAACACCAATCAGCGGCGTATCTTCCAGGGTGACAAATTTGTGCTCTGGCATAGTGAATTCACCCAGGCGTAGCGGCGGGCGAATACCAAAGGCGCTCCATTCAGGAGAACGGCGGTAAAGTGCAGGAGTCTGGGCAAACTGCTTCTTGAATGCGCGGGTAAATGTCTGTTGAGAGTCGAAGCGGTATTGCAGCGCGATGTCCAGAATCGGACGCGCAGTCAGGCGTAGTGCGACCGCCGATTTCGACAAACGACGAGCACGAATATACGCGCCAATAGCATGGCCAGTGACATCTTTAAACATTCTCTGTAAGTGCCACTTGGAATAACCTGCTTTCGCCGCTACATTGTCGAGCGACAGGGGCTGATCCAGATGACCTTCCAGCCAGATTAAAAGGTCGCGAATAATGCCGGCCTGATCCATAAAATATCCTCATCCTTTCAACAACGAGCACCTGACATCAGGTAATTGGATAATAGCATTTTTTGCTGTTTTAGCATTCAGTGTTTTTTTCTTAGTAGAGTATGTTTTAGGGCTTGACGGAAATAAAAGTATTGAGATTTTGTTCTTAATCAATATGTTATTTACCGTGACGAACTAATTGCTCGTGTAATAGATAAAAATGGTAACAATATGAAATACAAGCATTTGATCCTGTCTTTAAGCCTGATAATGCTGGGGCCATTGGCTCATGCAGAAGAGATTGGTTCGGTCGACACCGTATTTAAAATGATCGGCCCGGATCACAAAATTGTTGTGGAAGCCTTTGACGATCCCGATGTGAAAAATGTCACCTGTTATGTGAGCCGGGCGAAAACCGGTGGTATTAAAGGGGGATTGGGTCTGGCGGAAGATACCTCCGATGCGGCCATTTCTTGTCAGCAAGTCGGGCCGATTGAACTGTCGGATCGTATTAAAAACGGCAAAGCTCAGGGCGAGGTAGTATTCAAAAAACGCACGTCCCTGGTCTTTAAGTCGTTACAGGTCGTGCGCTTTTATGACGCCAAACGCAACGCGCTCGCTTATCTGGCTTACTCCGACAAAGTTGTAGAAGGTTCGCCGAAAAACGCGATTAGCGCGGTTCCTGTCATGCCGTGGCGGCAATAACAGAGGCGATTTATGCAACGGGAAACGGTCTGGTTAGTGGAAGATGAGCAAGGGATAGCCGACACTCTGGTCTACATGTTGCAGCAGGAAGGTTTTGCCGTCGAGGTCTTTGAGCGAGGCTTGCCGGTGCTGGATAAAGCTCGCCAGCAGGTTCCCGATGTCATGATTCTCGACGTTGGTTTGCCTGATATCAGTGGCTTTGAATTGTGCCGCCAGTTACTGGCGCTCCATCCGGCGTTACCTGTACTGTTCCTGACGGCCCGAAGTGAAGAGGTCGATCGCCTGCTTGGGCTGGAAATTGGCGCTGACGACTACGTGGCTAAACCGTTTTCACCCCGCGAAGTGTGCGCCAGGGTGCGCACCTTACTGCGTCGGGTGAAGAAGTTCTCGACGCCGTCTCCCGTCATCCGTATTGGACATTTTGAATTGAATGAACCCGCGGCGCAGATCAGCTGGTTTGACACGCCATTAGCGCTGACGCGGTATGAGTTTTTATTGTTGAAGACGTTACTCAAGTCACCGGGCCGCGTCTGGTCCCGCCAGCAACTGATGGATAGCGTGTGGGAAGATGCGCAGGACACCTACGATCGCACCGTCGATACCCACATTAAAACGCTGCGTGCCAAGCTGCGCGCCATCAACCCCGATCTTTCACCGATTAATACTCATCGCGGCATGGGATATAGCCTGAGGGGCCTGTAATGCGTATCGGCATGCGGTTGCTGCTGGGCTATTTTTTACTGGTGGCGGTGGCGGCCTGGTTCGTACTGGCTATTTTTGTCAAAGAAGTTAAACCGGGCGTGCGAAGAGCAACGGAGGGGACGTTGATCGACACCGCAACGTTGCTGGCGGAGCTGGCGCGTCCCGATTTGCTCTCTGGGGACCCAACGCATGGGCAACTGGCGCAGGCGTTTAATCAGCTACAACATCGCCCGTTTCGCGCCAATATCGGTGGCATTAACAAAGTGCGCAATGAATATCATGTCTATATGACCGATGCGCAGGGCAAAGTATTGTTCGATTCGGCAAATAAAGCCGTTGGACAGGATTATTCGCGCTGGAATGACGTCTGGCTAACGTTGCGTGGTCAGTATGGTGCGCGCAGCACGTTGCAAAATCCTGCCGATCCCGAAAGTTCGGTGATGTATGTTGCCGCGCCGATTATGGACGGCTCGCGGCTTATTGGCGTTTTGAGCGTAGGCAAACCGAACGCGGCGATGGCTCCGGTCATTAAGCGCAGCGAGCGGCGAATTTTATGGGCCAGCGCCATTTTGTTGGGGATTGCACTGGTGATTGGCGCAGGCATGGTTTGGTGGATCAACCGCTCCATTGCCCGGCTCACTCGCTATGCTGATTCCGTCACTGACAATAAGCCCGTTCCTCTCCCCGATCTCGGTAGTAGCGAGCTGCGTAAACTCGCGCAGGCGCTGGAAAGTATGCGCGTGAAGCTGGAAGGGAAAAACTATATTGAGCAGTATGTTTACGCATTAACTCATGAGCTAAAAAGCCCACTGGCGGCGATTCGTGGAGCGGCGGAAATTTTACGCGAAGGTCCGCCGCCGGAAGTGGTGGCTCGTTTTACTGACAACATTCTGACGCAAAATGCGCGAATGCAGGCGCTGGTGGAAACGTTACTATGCCAGGCAAGACTGGAGAATCGTCAGGAAGTCGTTCTGACTGCTGTTGATGTGGCGGCATTATTTCGCCGCGTCAGCGAAGCGCGTACCGTGCAGTTGGCAGAAAAAAACATCACTTTGCATGTTATGCCCACCGAGGTTAATGTTGCTGCTGAACCGGCGTTACTGGATCAGGCGCTGGGGAATTTACTGGATAACGCCATCGATTTTACCCCCGAGAGCGGTTGCATCACGCTAAGCGCCGAAGTGGATCAGGAACACGTCACGCTTAAGGTGCTGGATA
Source organism: Escherichia sp. F1 (assembly GCF_046764225.1). NCBI lineage: Bacteria > Pseudomonadati > Pseudomonadota > Gammaproteobacteria > Enterobacterales > Enterobacteriaceae > Escherichia > Escherichia sp. F1. Next base: position 4,149,584 of record NZ_CP177202.1, on the reverse strand, counting down.
CCGGTAGTGGTATTCCTGACTACGCGCTTTCACGTATTTTTGAACGCTTTTACTCTTTGCCGCGTGCAAATGGGCAAAAAAGCAGCGGTCTGGGGTTGGCGTTCGTCAGTGAGGTCGCCCGTTTGTTTAACGGCGAAGTCACGCTGCGCAACGTGCAGGAAGGTGGCGTGCTGGCTTCGCTTCGACTTCACCGTCACTTCACATAGCTTCAAATTCTTCCCACATAGCCTTCGTATCCTGCTGCCATTGCAAAGGAGAAGACTATGTTGAAATCCCCCCTGTTCTGGAAAATGACCACCCTGTTTGGTGCAGTATTGCTGTTGTTGATTCCGATAATGCTGATTCGGCAGGTGATTGTCGAACGTGCTGATTACCGTAGCGATGTGGAAGATGCGATTCGCCAAAGTACCAGCGGGCCGCAAAAACTCGTTGGGCCGCTCATCGCTATTCCTGTGACCGAGCTTTATACGGTGCAGGAAGAGGATAAAACCGTGGAGCGGAAACGAAGTTTTATCCATTTTTGGTTACCTGAGTCATTGATGGTTGATGGCAATCAGAACGTGGAAGAACGCAAGATAGGGATTTATACCGGTCAGGTCTGGCACAGTGATTTAACGCTAAAAGCCGATTTCGATGTTTCGCGTCTTAGCGAACTCAACGCGCCAAATATCACCTTAGGCAAGCCATTTATTGTGATTAGCGTCGGGGATGCGCGTGGTATTGGTGTGGTGAAAGCGCCTGAAGTTAACGGAACGGCGCTGACCATTGAACCCGGCACCGGGTTAGAGCAAGGCGGGCAGGGCGTGCATATCCCTTTACCTGAAGGGGACTGGCGGAAGCAGAACCTGAAGCTGAATATGGCCCTGAATTTAAGCGGTACCGGCGATCTTTCTGTGGTGCCTGGCGGGCGTAATAGCGAAATGACCTTAACCAGCAACTGGCCGCATCCCAGTTTTTTAGGTGATTTTCTACCAGCCAAACGGGAAGTTAGCGAGTCAGGTTTTCAGGCGCACTGGCAAAGCAGCTGGTTTGCTAATAATCTCGGTGAGCGTTTTGCTTCAGGCAATGATACCGGCTGGGAAAACTTCCCGGCGTTTAGCGTCGCAGTAACGACGCCAGCCGATCAATACCAATTAACTGACCGGGCGACTAAGTACGCCATTCTGCTGATTGCACTGACTTTTATGGCGTTCTTTGTTTTTGAAACGCTCACCGCGCAACGTTTACACCCAATGCAATATTTGCTGGTGGGGCTTTCATTGGTGATGTTTTATTTGCTCTTGCTGGCGCTTTCTGAACATATCGGTTTTACCGTGGCATGGATAATCGCCAGTCTGATTGGGGCGTTAATGAACGGTATTTATTTGCAGGCGGTATTGAAAGGCTGGCGCAACAGCATGTTGTTTACCCTCGCGCTGTTGTTGCTGGATGGTGTGATGTGGGGACTGCTCAACTCTGCCGATAGCGCGCTGTTGTTGGGAACCAGTGTGCTGGTGGTGGCGCTGGCCGGCATGATGTTTGTGACCCGTAATATCGACTGGTATGCGTTTTCACTGCCGAAAATGAAAGCCAGTAAAGAAGTTACAACGGACGATGAATTACGTATCTGGAAATAAGGTTGAAAAATAAAAACGGCGCTAAAAAGCGCCGTTTTTTTTGACGGTGGTAAAGCCGATTAATCTTCCAGATCACCGCAGAAGCGATAACCTTCACCGTGAATGGTGGCGATGATTTCCGGCGTATCCGGCGTAGATTCGAAATGTTTACGAATACGGCGGATCGTCACGTCTACAGTACGGTCGTGCGGTTTCAGCTCACGGCCGGTCATTTTCTTCAGCAGTTCAGCACGGGACTGAATTTTGCCAGGGTTTTCACAGAAGTGAAGCATGGCGCGGAACTCGCTGCGCGGCAGCTTGTACTGCTCGCCATCAGGGCCGATCAACGAACGGCTGTTGATGTCCAGTTCCCAACCATTGAACTTGTAGCTTTCAACGTTACGACGTTCTTCGCTGACAGTACCCAGATTCATGGTACGGGACAGCAGGTTGCGTGCACGAATAGTCAGTTCACGCGGGTTGAACGGTTTGGTGATGTAGTCATCTGCACCGATTTCGAGGCCGAGAATTTTATCGACTTCGTTGTCACGGCCAGTCAGGAACATCAACGCAACATTCGCCTGCTCGCGCAGTTCACGCGCTAACAGAAGACCGTTCTTACCCGGCAGATTGATATCCATGATCACCAGGTTGATGTCATATTCAGAGAGGATCTGATGCATTTCCGCGCCATCTGTCGCTTCGAAAACATCATAGCCTTCCGCTTCGAAAATACTTTTCAACGTGTTGCGTGTTACCAACTCGTCTTCAACGATAAGAATGTGCGGGGTCTGCATGTTTGCTACCTAAATTGCCAACTAAATCGAAACAGGAAGTACAAAAGTCCCTGACCTGCCTGATGCATGCTGCAAATTAACATGATCGGCGTAACATGACTAAAGTACGTAATTGCGTTCTTGATGCACTTTCCATCAACGTCAACAACATCATTAGCTTGGTCGTGGGTACTTTCCCTCAGGACCCGACAGTGTCAAAAACGGCTGTCATCCTAACCATTTTAACAGCAACATAACAGGCTAAGAGGGGCCGGACACCCAATAAAACTACGCTTCGTTGACATATATCAAGTTCAATTGTAGCACGTTAACAGTTTGATGAAATCATCGTATCTAAATGCTAGCTTTCGTCACATTATTTTAATAATCCAACTAGTTGCATCATACAACTAATAAACGTGGTGAATCCAATTGTCGAGATTTATTTTTTATAAAATTATCCTAAGTAAACAGAAGGATATGTAGCATTTTTTAACAATTCAACCGTTAGTACAGTCAGGAAATAGTTTAGCTTTTTTTAAGCTAAGTAAAGGGCTTTTTCTGCGACTTACGTTAAGAATTTGTAAATTCGCACCGCGTAATAAGTTGACAGTGGTCACCCGGTTCGCGGTTATTTGAGCAAGAAGAGTGGCAATATGCGTATAACGATTATTCTGGTCGCACCCGCCAGAGCAGAAAATATTGGGGCAGCGGCGCGGGCAATGAAAACGATGGGGTTTAGCGAACTGCGGATTGTCGATAGTCAGGCGCACCTGGAGCCAGCCACCCGCTGGGTCGCACATGGATCTGGTGATATTATTGATAATATTAAAGTTTTCCCGACACTGGCTGAATCGTTACACGATGTCGATTTCACTGTCGCCACCACTGCGCGCAGTCGGGCGAAATATCATTACTACGCTACGCCAGTAGAACTGGTGCCGCTGTTAGAGGAAAAATCTTCATGGATGAGCCATGCCGCGCTGGTGTTTGGTCGCGAAGATTCCGGGCTGACTAACGAAGAGTTAGCGTTGGCTGACGTTCTTACTGGTGTGCCGATGGTGGCGGATTATCCTTCGCTCAATCTGGGGCAGGCGGTGATGGTCTATTGCTATCAATTAGCAACATTAATACAACAACCGGCGAAAAGTGACACAACGGCAGACCAACATCAACTGCAAGCTTTACGCGAACGAGCCATGGCACTGCTGACGACTCTGGCAGTGGCAGATGACACAAAACTGGTCGACTGGTTACAACAACGCCTGGGGCTTTTAGAGCAACGAGACACGGCAATGTTGCACCGTTTGCTGCATGATATTGAAAAAAATATCACCAAATAAAAAACGCCTTAGTAAGTATTTTTCAGCTTTTCATTCTGACTGCAACGGGCAATATGTCTCTGTGTGGATTAAAAAAAGAGTGTCTGATAGCAGCTTCTGAACTGGTTACCTGCCGTGAGTAAATTAAAATTTTATTGACTTAGGTCACTAAATACTTTAACCAATATAGGCATAGCGCACAGACAGATAAAAATTACAGAGTACACAACATCCATGAAACGCATTAGCACCACCATTACCACCACCATCACCATTACCACAGGTAACGGTGCGGGCTGACGCGTACAGGAAACACAGAAAAAAGCCCGCACCTGACAGTGCGGGCTTTTTTTTCGACCAAAGGTAACGAGGTAACAACCATGCGAGTGTTGAAGTTCGGCGGTACATCAGTGGCAAATGCAGAACGTTTTCTGCGGGTTGCCGATATTCTGGAAAGCAATGCCAGGCAGGGGCAGGTGGCCACCGTCCTCTCTGCCCCCGCCAAAATAACCAACCACCTGGTGGCGATGATTGAAAAAACCATTAGCGGCCAGGATGCTTTACCCAATATCAGCGATGCCGAACGTATTTTTGCCGAACTTCTGACGGGACTCGCCGCCGCCCAGCCGGGATTCCCGCTGGCGCAACTGAAAACTTTCGTCGACCAGGAATTTGCCCAAATAAAACATGTCCTGCATGGCATTAGTTTGTTAGGGCAGTGCCCGGATAGCATCAACGCTGCGCTGATTTGCCGTGGCGAGAAAATGTCGATCGCCATTATGGCCGGCGTATTAGAAGCGCGCGGTCACAACGTTACCGTTATCGATCCGGTCGAAAAACTGCTGGCAGTGGGGCATTACCTCGAATCTACCGTCGATATTGCTGAGTCCACCCGCCGTATTGCGGCAAGTCGTATTCCGGCTGATCACATGGTGCTGATGGCAGGTTTCACCGCCGGTAATGAAAAAGGCGAACTGGTGGTACTTGGACGCAACGGTTCCGACTACTCCGCGGCGGTGCTGGCTGCCTGTTTACGCGCCGATTGTTGCGAGATTTGGACGGACGTTGACGGGGTCTATACCTGCGACCCGCGTCAGGTGCCCGATGCGAGGTTGTTGAAGTCGATGTCCTACCAGGAAGCGATGGAGCTTTCCTACTTCGGCGCTAAAGTTCTTCACCCCCGCACCATTACCCCCATCGCCCAGTTCCAGATCCCTTGCCTGATTAAAAATACCGGAAATCCTCAAGCACCAGGTACGCTCATTGGTGCCAGCCGTGATGAAGACGAATTACCGGTCAAGGGCATTTCCAATCTGAATAACATGGCAATGTTCAGCGTTTCCGGCCCGGGGATGAAAGGAATGGTTGGCATGGCGGCGCGCGTCTTTGCAGCGATGTCACGCGCCCGTATTTCCGTGGTGCTGATTACGCAATCATCTTCCGAATACAGTATCAGTTTCTGCGTTCCACAAAGCGACTGTGTGCGAGCTGAACGGGCAATGCAGGAAGAGTTCTACCTGGAACTGAAAGAAGGCTTACTGGAGCCGCTGGCAGTGACGGAACGGCTGGCCATTATCTCGGTGGTAGGTGATGGTATGCGCACCTTGCGTGGGATCTCGGCGAAATTCTTTGCCGCGCTGGCCCGCGCCAATATCAACATTGTCGCCATTGCTCAGGGATCTTCTGAACGCTCAATCTCTGTCGTGGTAAATAACGATGATGCGACCACTGGCGTGCGCGTTACTCATCAGATGCTGTTCAATACCGATCAGGTTATCGAAGTGTTTGTGATTGGCGTCGGTGGCGTTGGCGGTGCGCTGCTGGAGCAACTGAAGCGTCAGCAAAGCTGGCTGAAGAATAAACATATCGACTTACGTGTCTGCGGTGTTGCCAACTCGAAGGCTCTGCTCACCAATGTACATGGCCTTAATCTGGAAAACTGGCAGGAAGAACTGGCGCAAGCCAAAGAGCCGTTTAATCTCGGGCGCTTAATTCGCCTCGTGAAAGAATATCATCTGCTAAACCCGGTCATTGTTGACTGCACCTCCAGCCAGGCAGTGGCGGATCAATATGCCGACTTCCTGCGCGAAGGTTTCCACGTTGTTACGCCGAACAAAAAGGCTAACACCTCGTCGATGGATTACTACCATCTGTTGCGTCATGCGGCGGAAAAATCGCGGCGTAAATTCCTCTATGACACCAACGTTGGGGCTGGATTACCGGTTATTGAGAACCTGCAAAATCTGCTCAATGCAGGTGATGAATTGATGAAGTTCTCCGGCATTCTTTCTGGTTCGCTTTCTTATATCTTCGGCAAGTTAGACGAAGGCATGAGTTTCTCCGAGGCGACCACGTTGGCGCGGGAAATGGGTTATACCGAACCGGACCCGCGAGATGATCTTTCTGGTATGGATGTGGCGCGTAAACTATTGATTCTCGCTCGTGAAACGGGACGTGAACTGGAGCTGGCGGATATTGAAATTGAACCTGTGCTGCCCGCAGAGTTTAACGCCGAGGGTGATGTTGCCGCTTTTATGGCGAATCTGTCACAGCTCGACGATCGCTTTGCCGCTCGCGTGGCGAAGGCCCGTGATGAAGGAAAAGTTTTGCGCTATGTTGGCAATATTGATGAAGATGGCGTCTGTCGCGTGAAGATTGCCGAAGTGGATGGTAATGATCCGCTGTTCAAAGTGAAAAACGGCGAAAACGCCCTGGCCTTCTATAGCCACTATTATCAGCCGCTGCCGTTGGTGCTGCGCGGATATGGTGCGGGCAATGACGTTACAGCTGCCGGTGTCTTTGCCGATCTGCTACGTACCCTCTCATGGAAGTTAGGAGTCTGACATGGTTAAAGTTTATGCCCCGGCTTCCAGTGCCAATATGAGCGTCGGGTTTGATGTGCTCGGGGCGGCGGTGACACCCGTTGATGGTGCATTGCTCGGAGATGTAGTCACGGTTGAGGCGGCAGAGACATTCAGTCTCAATAACCTCGGACGCTTTGCCGATAAGCTGCCGTCAGAACCTCGGGAAAATATCGTTTATCAGTGCTGGGAGCGTTTTTGCCAGGAGCTGGGTAAGCAAATTCCAGTGGCGATGACCCTGGAAAAGAATATGCCGATCGGCTCGGGCTTAGGCTCCAGCGCCTGCTCAGTGGTCGCGGCGCTGATGGCGATGAATGAACACTGCGGCAAGCCGCTTAATGACACCCGTTTGCTGGCTTTGATGGGCGAGCTGGAAGGGCGTATCTCCGGCAGCATTCATTACGACAACGTGGCACCGTGTTTTCTTGGTGGTATGCAGTTGATGATCGAAGAAAACGACATCATCAGCCAGCAAGTGCCAGGGTTTGATGAGTGGCTGTGGGTGCTGGCGTATCCGGGGATTAAAGTCTCGACGGCAGAAGCCAGGGCTATTTTACCGGCGCAGTATCGCCGCCAGGATTGCATTGCGCACGGGCGACATCTGGCAGGCTTTATTCACGCCTGCTATTCCCGTCAGCCTGAGCTTGCCGCGAAGCTGATGAAAGATGTTATCGCTGAACCCTACCGTGAACGGTTACTGCCTGGTTTCCGGCAGGCGCGGCAGGCGGTCGCGGAAATCGGCGCGGTAGCGAGCGGTATCTCCGGCTCCGGCCCGACCTTGTTCGCTCTGTGTGACAAGCCGGATACCGCCCAGCGCGTTGCCGACTGGTTGGGTAATAACTACCTGCAAAATCAGGAAGGTTTTGTTCATATTTGCCGGCTGGATACGGCGGGCGCACGAGTACTGGAAAACTAAATGAAACTCTACAATCTGAAAGATCACAATGAGCAGGTCAGCTTTGCGCAAGCCGTAACCCAGGGGTTGGGCAAAAATCAGGGGCTGTTTTTTCCGCACGACCTGCCGGAATTCAGCCTGACTGAAATTGATGAGATGCTGAAGCTGGATTTTGTCACCCGCAGTGCGAAGATCCTCTCGGCGTTTATTGGTGATGAAATCCCGCAGGAAATCCTGGAAGAGCGCGTACGCGCGGCGTTTGCCTTCCCGGCTCCGGTCGCCAATGTTGAAAGCGATGTCGGTTGTCTGGAATTGTTCCACGGGCCAACGCTGGCATTTAAAGATTTCGGCGGTCGCTTTATGGCACAAATGCTGACCCATATTGCGGGCGATAAGCCAGTGACCATTCTGACCGCGACCTCCGGTGATACCGGAGCGGCAGTTGCTCATGCTTTCTACGGTTTGCCGAATGTGAAAGTGGTTATCCTCTATCCACGAGGCAAAATCAGTCCACTGCAAGAAAAACTGTTCTGTACATTGGGCGGCAATATTGAAACTGTTGCCATCGACGGCGATTTCGATGCCTGTCAGGCGCTGGTGAAGCAGGCGTTTGATGATGAAGAACTGAAAGTGGCGCTGGGGCTAAACTCTGCTAACTCCATTAACATCAGCCGTTTGCTGGCGCAGATTTGCTACTACTTTGAAGCTGTTGCGCAGCTGCCGCAGGAAGCGCGCAACCAGCTGGTTGTCTCGGTGCCGAGCGGTAACTTCGGCGATTTGACTGCGGGCCTGCTGGCGAAATCTCTTGGCCTGCCGGTGAAGCGTTTTATCGCTGCCACTAACGTGAACGATACCGTGCCGCGTTTCCTGCACGACGGGCAGTGGTCACCCAAAGCGACTCAGGCGACGTTATCCAACGCGATGGACGTGAGTCAACCGAACAACTGGCCGCGTGTGGAAGAGTTGTTCCGCCGCAAAATTTGGCAACTGAAAGAGCTGGGTTATGCAGCCGTAGATGATGAAACCACGCAACAGACAATGCGTGAGTTAAAAGAACTGGGCTACACCTCGGAGCCGCACGCTGCCGTAGCGTATCGTGCGCTGCGTGACCAGTTGAATCCAGGCGAATATGGCTTGTTCCTCGGCACCGCGCATCCGGCGAAATTTAAAGAGAGCGTGGAAGCGATTCTCGGTGAAACGTTGGATCTGCCAAAAGAGCTGGCAGAACGTGCCGATTTACCCTTGCTTTCGCATAATCTGCCCGCCGATTTTGCTGCGTTGCGTAAATTGATGATGAATCATCAGTAATATCTATTCATTATCTCAATCAGGCCGGGTTTGCTTTTATGCAGCCCGGCTTTTTTGTGAAGAAAATATGGAGAGAAACGACAGGGAAAAAGGAGAAATTCTCAATAAATGCGGTAACTTAGAGATTAGGATTGCGGAGAATAACAACCGCCGTTCTCATCGCGTAATCTCCGGATATCGACCCATAACGGGCAATGATAAAAGGAGTAACCTGTGAAAAAGATGCAATCTATCGTACTCGCACTTTCCCTGGTTCTGGTCGCTCCCATGGCAGCGCAGGCTGCGGAAATTACGTTAGTCCCGTCAGTAAAATTACAGATAGGCGATCGTGATAATCGTGGCTATTACTGGGATGGCGGTCACTGGCGCGACCACGGCTGGTGGAAACAACATTATGAATGGCGAGGCAATCGCTGGCACCCATATGGACCGCCGCCATCGCCGCGCCATAACAAGCACAATGATCATCGTGGCGATCATCGTCCGGGGCCTGACAAACATCATCGCTAAATATCAATGCCGGATTGCCATCCGGCATTGACTACAAACTTAACGCTGCTCGTAGCGTTTAAACACCAGTTCGCCATTGCTGGAGGAAGCTTCATCAAAGAAGTAACCTTCGCTATTAAAACCAGTCAGTTGCTCTGGTTTGGTCAGCCGATTTTCAATAATGAAACGACTCATCAGACCGCGTGCTTTCTTAGCGTAGAAGCTGATGATCTTAAATTTGCCGTTCTTCTCATCGAGGAACACCGGCTTGATAATCTCGGCATTCAATTTCTTCGGCTTCACCGATTTAAAATACTCATCTGACGCCAGATTTATCACCACATTATCGCCTTGTGCTGCGAGCGCCTCGTTCAGCTTGTTGGTGATGATATCTCCCCAGAATTGATACAGATCTTTCCCTCGGGCATTCTCAAGACGTATCCCCATTTCCAGACGATAAGGCTGCATTAAATCGAGCGGGCGGAGTACGCCATACAAGCCGGAAAGCATTCGCAAATGCTGTTGGGCAAAATCGAAATCGTCTTCGCTGAAGGTTTCGGCCTGCAAGCCGGTGTAGACATCACCTTTAAATGCCAGAATCGCCTGGCGGGCATTCTCCGGCGTGAAATCTGGCTGCCAGTCATGAAAGCGAGCGGCGTTGATACCCGCCAGTTTGTCGCTGATGCGCATCAGCGTGCTAATCTGCGGAGGCGTCAGTTTCCGCGCTTCATGGATCAACTGCTGGGAATTGTCTAACAGCTCCGGCAGCGTATAGCGCGTGGTGGGCAACGGGCTTTGGTAATCAAGCGTTTTCGCAGGTGAAATAAGAATCAGCATATCCAGTCCTTGCAGGAAATTTATGCCGACTTTAGCAAAAAAAGAGAATGAGTTGATCGATAGTTGTGATTACTCCTGCGAAACATCATCCCACGCGTCCGGAGAAAGCTGGCGACCGATATCCGGATAACGCAACGGATCAAACACCGGGCGCACGCCGAGTTTACGCTGGCGTAGATAATCACTGGCAATGGTATGAACCACAGGCGAGAGCAGTAATATGGCGGTCAAATTGGTAATAGCCATGCAGGCCATTATGATATCTGCCAGTTGCCACATCAGCGGAAGACTTAGCAAGGTGCCGCCGATGACCGTTGCGAAGGTGCAGATTCGCAGACACCAGATCGCTTTAGGGGTGTTCAGGCGTAAGAAGAAGAGATTGTTTTCGGCATAAATGTAGTTGGCAACGATGGAGCTGAAGGCAAACAGAATAACCACGAGGGTAACAAACTCCGCACCCCAGGAACCCATTAACACCCGCATCGCCTTCTGGATAAGCTGAATACCTTCCAGTGGCATGTAGGTTGTGCCGTTACCCGCCAGTAATATCAGCATGGCGCTTGCCGTACAGATGACTAGGGTGTCGATAAAAATGCCAATCATCTGGACAATTCCTTGCGCTGCGGGATGCGGAGGCCAGGACGCAGCCGCCGCTGCCGCGTTTGGCGTCGACCCCATTCCCGCCTCATTGGAAAACATACTGCGCTGAAAACCGTTAGTAATCGCCTGGCTTAAGGTATATCCCGCCGCGCCGCCTGCCGCTTCCTGCCAGCCAAAAGCACTCTCAAAAATAGACCAAATGACGTGGGGAAGTTGCCCGATATTCATTACGCAAATTACCAGGCTGGTCAGTACCCAGATTATCGCCATCAACGGGACAAACCCTTGCATGAGCCGGGCGACGCCATGAAGACCGCGAGTGATTGCCAGCAGAGCAAAGACAGCAAGAATAATGCCTGTCACCAGCGGGGGAAAATCAAAAGAAAAACTCAGGGCTCGGGCAACGGCGTTCGCCTGAACTCCGCTGAAAATTATGCCGTAGGCGATGAGCAAAAAGAGGGCGAACAGAACGCCCATCCAGCGCATCCCCAGCCCGCGCGCCATATACCATGCCGGTCCGCCACGAAACTGCCCATTAACGTCACGTTCTTTATAAAGTTGTGCAAGGGAACATTCGGCAAACGAGGTCGCCATGCCGATAAACGCGGCAACCCACATCCAGAAGACGGCACCTGGTCCACCGGCGGTAATAGCCAGCGCAACGCCAGCCAGGTTGCCGCTACCCACGCGCGCCGCAAGACTGGTACACAATGATTGAAATGAGGTTAAACCGCCTGGCTGTGGATGAATGCTATTTTTAAGACTTTTGCCAAACTGGCGGATGTAGCGAAACTGCACAAATCCGGTGCGAAAAGTGAACCAACAACCTGCGCCGAAGAGCAGGTAAATCATTACCGATCCCCAAAGGACGCTGTTAATAAAGGAGAAAAAATCTGGCATGCATATCCCTCTTATTGCCGGTCGCGATGACTTTCCTGTGTAAACGTTACCAATTGTTTAAGAAGTATATACGCTACGAGGTACTTGATAACTTCTGCGTAGCATACATGAGGTTTTGTATAAAAATGGCGGGCGATATCAACGCAGTGTCAGAAATCCGAAACAGTCTCGCCTGGCGATAACCGTCTTGTCGGCGGTTGCGCTGACGTTGCGTCGTGATATCATCAGGGCAGACCGGTTACATCCCCCTAACAAGCTGTTTAAAGAGAAATACTATCATGACGGACAAATTGACCTCCCTTCGTCAGTACACCACCGTAGTGGCCGACACTGGGGACATCGCGGCAATGAAGCTGTATCAACCGCAGGATGCCACAACCAACCCTTCTCTCATTCTTAACGCAGCGCAGATTCCGGAATACCGTAAGTTGATTGATGATGCTGTCGCCTGGGCGAAACAGCAGAGCAACGATCGCGCGCAGCAGATCGTGGACGCGACCGACAAACTGGCAGTAAATATTGGTCTGGAAATCCTGAAACTGGTTCCGGGCCGTATCTCAACTGAAGTTGATGCGCGTCTTTCCTATGACACCGAAGCGTCAATTGCGAAAGCAAAACGCCTGATCAAACTCTACAACGATGCAGGGATTAGCAACGATCGTATTCTGATCAAACTGGCTTCTACCTGGCAGGGTATCCGTGCTGCAGAACAGCTGGAAAAAGAAGGTATTAACTGTAACCTGACACTGCTGTTCTCCTTCGCTCAGGCTCGTGCTTGTGCGGAAGCGGGCGTGTTCCTGATCTCGCCGTTTGTTGGCCGTATTCTTGACTGGTACAAAGCGAATACCGACAAGAAAGAGTACGCTCCGGCAGAAGATCCGGGCGTGGTTTCTGTATCTGAAATCTACCAGTACTACAAAGAGCACGGTTATGAAACCGTGGTTATGGGCGCAAGCTTCCGTAACATCGGCGAAATTCTGGAACTGGCAGGTTGCGACCGTCTGACCATCGCACCGGCACTGCTGAAAGAGCTGGCTGAGAGCGAAGGGGCTATCGAACGTAAACTGTCTTACACCGGCGAAGTGAAAGCGCGTCCGGCGCGTATCACTGAGTCCGAGTTCCTGTGGCAGCATAACCAGGATCCAATGGCAGTAGATAAACTGGCGGAAGGTATCCGTAAGTTTGCTGTTGACCAGGAAAAACTGGAAAAAATGATCGGCGATCTGCTGTAATCATTCTTAGCGTGACCGAGAAGTCGGTCACGCTACCTCTTCTGAAGCCTGTCTGTCACTCCCTTAGCAGTGTATCATTCTGTTTAACGAGACTGTTTAAACGGAAAAATCTTGATGAATACTTTACGTATTGGCTTAGTTTCCATCTCTGATCGCGCATCCAGCGGCGTTTATCAGGATAAAGGCATCCCTGCGTTGGAAGAATGGCTGACATCGGCGCTAACCACGCCGTTTGAACTGGAAACCCGCTTAATCCCCGACGAGCAGGCGATCATCGAGCAAACGTTGTGTGAGCTGGTGGATGAAATGAGTTGCCATCTGGTGCTCACCACGGGCGGAACTGGCCCGGCGCGTCGTGACGTAACGCCCGATGCGACGCTGGCAGTAGCGGACCGCGAGATGCCAGGCTTTGGTGAACAGATGCGCCAGATCAGCCTGCATTTTGTACCAACTGCGATCCTTTCGCGTCAGGTGGGTGTGATTCGCAAACAGGCGCTGATCCTTAACTTACCCGGTCAGCCGAAGTCTATTAAAGAGACGCTGGAAGGTGTAAAGGACGCTGAGGGTAACGTTGTGGTGCACGGTATTTTTGCCAGCGTACCGTACTGCATTCAGTTGCTGGAAGGGCCATACGTTGAAACGGCACCGGAAGTGGTTGCTGCATTCAGACCGAAGAGTGCAAGACGCGAAGTTAGCGAATAAAACAATCCCCCCGAGCGGGGGGATCTCAAAACAATTAGTGCGATTCACCAATCGGCAGAACGGTGCGACCAAACTGCTCGTTCAGCACTTCACCCATCGCCAGATAGATTGCGCTGGCACCGCAGATCAGACCAATCCAGCCGGCAAAGTGGATGATCGCGGCATTACCGACAATGTTACCGATCGCCAGCAGGGCAAACAGCACGGTCAGGCTAAAGAAAACGAATTGCAGAACGCGTGCGCCTTTCAGCGTGCCGAAGAACATAAACAGCGTAAATACGCCCCACAGACCCAGGTAGACACCAAGGAACTGTGCATTTGGCGCATCGGTCAGACCCAGTTTCGGCATCAGCAGAATCGCAACCAGCGTCAGCCAGAAAGAACCGTAAGAGGTGAATGCGGTTAAACCGAAAGTGTTGCCTTTTTTGTACTCCAGCAGACCAGCAAAAATTTGCGCGATACCGCCGTAGAAAATGCCCATGGCAAGAATAATACCGTCCAGAGCGAAATAACCCACGTTGTGCAGGTTAAGCAGAATGGTGGTCATGCCGAAGCCCATCAGGCCCAGCGGTGCCGGATTAGCCAACTTAGTGTTGCCCATAATTCCTCAAAAATCATCATCGAATGAATGGTGAAATAATTTCCCTGAATAACTGTAGTGTTTTCAGGGCGCGGCATAATAATCAGCCAGTGGGGCAGTGTCTACGATCTTTTGAGGGGAAAATGAAAATTTTCCCCGGTTTCCGGTATCAGACCTGAGTGGCACTAACCATCCGGCGCAGGCAGGCGATTTGCAGTACGGCTGGAATCGTCACGCGATAGGCGCTGCCGCTGACCGCTTTAACCCCATTTAGTGCCGCGCCTACAGGGCCTCCCAGCCCCGCGCCGCGCAGCAAACCATGCCCAAGTACGCTCATTGCTGCGTGGGTGCGTAAAATGCGGGTCAATTGGCTGGAAAGCAAATGCGACACGCCTTTTGCCAATAATTTGTCTTTCATCAGCAGCGGCAGCAGCTCTTCCAGCTCATTCACCCTGGCATCGACCGCGTGCAGAAACTCCTGCTTATGTTCCTCGTCCATTTTCTTCCAGGTATTACGCAGAAATTGTTCCAGTAACTGTTGCTCAATTTCAAACGTAGACATCTCTTTGTCGGCTTTCAGCTTCAATCGCTTTGAAACATCGAGCAAAATGGCCCGATACAATTTACCGTGTCCGCGCAATTTGTTGGCGATACTATCGCCACCAAAATGTTGTAATTCTCCGGCAATCAGCTGCCAGTTGCGGCGGTGTTGCTCGGGATGTCCTTCCATCGATTTAAACAGTTCGTTGCGCATCAGTACGCTGGAGAGGCGAGTTTTGCCTTTTTCATTATGGGTGAGCAGCCGGGCGAAATTTGCCAATTGTTCCTCACTACAATGCTGGAGAAAATCCAGATCTGAATCATTCAGGTAATTAACATTCATTTTTTGTGGCTTCTATATTCTGGCGTTAGTCGTCGCCGATAATTTTCAGCGTGGCCATATCCGATGAGTTCACCGTATGGCCGGAAAAGGTGATTTTTGAGACGCAGCGTTTATTGTCGTTATCGCTGTTGATGTTGATCCAGTCAGTGGTTTGCCCTTCTTTTATTTCTGAAGGAATATTCAGGCTCTGACTGGCGCTACGGGCGGCTTTGAAATAAACCGATGCACCACTTAACTGTAAATCGCCATGGTCGGCAGTGAGTTGAATACGTTTAACAATGCGACAAACAGGAAGTTTCAGCGCCAGATCGTTGGTTTCGTTACGCGGCATCGCAATGACGCCGAGGATTTTATGGTTGTTTGCCTGCGCCGTGCAGCACAGCAGCAGGCTAATCGCCAGGCTAGCGGAAAGCGTAAAAACGGATTTCATAAGGATTCTCTTAGTGGGGAGAGGTAGGGGATGAATACCCACTAGTTTACTGCTGATAAAGAGAAGATTCAGGTACGTAATATTTTCTTTTTATTACAATTTTTCTATGAATGTCTTGACTGCCATTCATTCTCTATATGAATAAAATTGCTGTCAGTTTCATGTCTTGTTCTGGCATATCGCGAAATTTCTGCGCAAAAGCACAAAAAATTTTTGCATCTCCCCCTTGATGACGTGGGTTACGACCCCATTTAGTAGTCAACCGCAGTGAGTGAGTCTGCAAAAAAATGAAATTGGGCAGTTGAAACCAGACGTTTCGCCCCTATTACAGACTCACAACCACATGATGACCGAATATATAGTGGAGACGTTTAGATGGGTAAAATAATTGGTATCGACCTGGGTACTACCAACTCTTGTGTAGCGATTATGGATGGCACCACTCCTCGTGTACTGGAGAACGCCGAAGGCGATCGCACCACGCC
Organism: Escherichia sp. F1; assembly: GCF_046764225.1. Classification (NCBI taxonomy): domain Bacteria; kingdom Pseudomonadati; phylum Pseudomonadota; class Gammaproteobacteria; order Enterobacterales; family Enterobacteriaceae; genus Escherichia; species Escherichia sp. F1. Next base: position 4,133,689 of record NZ_CP177202.1, on the reverse strand, counting down.
TTCTATCATTGCCTATACCCAGGATGGTGAAACTCTGGTTGGTCAGCCGGCTAAACGTCAGGCAGTGACGAACCCGCAAAACACCCTGTTTGCGATTAAACGCCTGATTGGCCGCCGCTTCCAGGACGAAGAAGTACAGCGTGATGTTTCCATCATGCCGTTCAAAATTATTGCTGCTGATAACGGTGACGCATGGGTCGAAGTTAAAGGCCAGAAAATGGCACCGCCGCAGATCTCTGCTGAAGTGCTGAAAAAAATGAAGAAAACCGCTGAAGATTACCTGGGTGAACCGGTAACTGAAGCTGTTATTACCGTACCGGCATACTTTAACGATGCTCAGCGTCAGGCAACCAAAGACGCAGGCCGTATCGCTGGTCTGGAAGTAAAACGTATCATCAACGAACCGACCGCAGCTGCGCTGGCTTACGGTCTGGACAAAGGTACTGGCAACCGTACTATCGCGGTTTATGACCTGGGTGGTGGTACTTTCGATATTTCTATTATCGAAATCGACGAAGTTGACGGCGAAAAAACCTTCGAAGTTCTGGCTACCAACGGTGATACCCACCTGGGTGGTGAAGACTTCGACAGCCGTCTGATCAACTACCTGGTTGAAGAATTCAAGAAAGATCAGGGCATTGACCTGCGCAACGATCCGCTGGCAATGCAGCGCCTGAAAGAAGCGGCAGAAAAAGCGAAAATCGAACTGTCTTCCGCTCAGCAGACCGACGTTAACCTGCCGTACATCACTGCAGACGCGACCGGTCCGAAACACATGAACATCAAAGTGACTCGTGCGAAACTGGAAAGCCTGGTTGAAGATCTGGTAAACCGTTCCATTGAGCCGCTGAAAGTTGCACTGCAGGACGCTGGCCTGTCCGTATCTGATATCGACGACGTTATCCTCGTTGGTGGTCAGACTCGTATGCCAATGGTTCAGAAGAAAGTTGCTGAGTTCTTTGGTAAAGAGCCGCGTAAAGACGTTAACCCGGACGAAGCTGTAGCAATCGGTGCTGCTGTTCAGGGTGGTGTTCTGACTGGTGACGTGAAAGACGTACTGCTGCTGGACGTTACCCCGCTGTCTCTGGGTATCGAAACCATGGGCGGTGTGATGACGACGCTGATCGCGAAAAACACCACTATCCCGACTAAGCACAGCCAGGTGTTCTCTACCGCTGAAGACAACCAGTCTGCGGTAACCATCCATGTGCTGCAGGGTGAACGTAAACGTGCAGCTGATAACAAATCTCTGGGTCAGTTCAACCTGGATGGTATCAACCCGGCACCGCGCGGCATGCCGCAGATCGAAGTTACCTTCGATATCGATGCTGACGGTATCCTGCACGTTTCCGCGAAAGATAAAAACAGCGGTAAAGAGCAGAAGATCACCATCAAGGCTTCTTCTGGTCTGAACGAAGATGAAATTCAGAAAATGGTACGCGACGCAGAAGCTAACGCCGAAGCTGACCGTAAGTTTGAAGAGCTGGTACAGACTCGCAACCAGGGCGACCATCTGCTGCACAGCACCCGTAAGCAGGTTGAAGAAGCGGGCGACAAACTGCCGGCTGACGACAAAACTGCTATCGAGTCTGCACTGACTGCACTGGAAACTGCTCTGAAAGGTGAAGACAAAGCCGCTATCGAAGCGAAAATGCAGGAACTGGCACAGGTTTCCCAGAAACTGATGGAAATCGCCCAGCAGCAACATGCCCAGCAGCAGACTGCCGGTGCTGATGCTTCTGCAAACAACGCGAAAGATGACGATGTTGTCGACGCTGAATTTGAAGAAGTCAAAGACAAAAAATAATCGCCCTATAAACGGGTAATTATACTGACACGGGCGAAGGGGAATTTCCTCTCCGCCCGTGCATTCATCTAGGGGCAATTTAAAAAAGATGGCTAAGCAAGATTATTACGAGATTTTAGGCGTTTCCAAAACAGCGGAAGAGCGTGAAATCAAAAAGGCCTACAAACGCCTGGCCATGAAATACCACCCGGACCGTAACCAGGGTGACAAAGAGGCCGAGGCGAAATTTAAAGAGATCAAGGAAGCTTATGAAGTTCTGACCGACTCGCAAAAACGTGCGGCATACGATCAGTATGGTCATGCTGCGTTTGAGCAAGGTGGCATGGGCGGCGGCGGTTTTGGCGGCGGCGCAGACTTCAGCGATATTTTTGGTGACGTTTTCGGCGATATTTTTGGCGGCGGACGTGGTCGTCAACGTGCGGCGCGCGGTGCTGATTTACGCTATAACATGGAGCTCACCCTCGAAGAAGCTGTACGTGGCGTGACCAAAGAGATCCGCATTCCGACTTTGGAAGAGTGTGACGTTTGCCACGGTAGCGGTGCAAAACCAGGTACACAGCCGCAGACCTGTCCGACCTGTCATGGTTCTGGTCAGGTGCAGATGCGCCAGGGTTTCTTTGCCGTGCAGCAGACCTGTCCACACTGTCAGGGCCGGGGTACGCTGATCAAAGATCCGTGCAACAAATGTCATGGTCATGGTCGTGTTGAGCGCAGCAAAACGCTGTCCGTTAAAATCCCGGCAGGGGTGGACACTGGAGACCGCATCCGTCTTGCGGGCGAAGGTGAAGCGGGCGAGCATGGCGCACCGGCAGGCGATCTGTACGTTCAGGTTCAGGTTAAACAGCACCCGATTTTCGAGCGTGAAGGCAACAACCTCTATTGCGAAGTCCCGATCAACTTCGCTATGGCGGCGCTGGGTGGCGAAATCGAAGTACCGACCCTTGATGGTCGCGTCAAACTGAAAGTGCCTGGTGAAACCCAGACCGGTAAGCTGTTCCGTATGCGCGGTAAAGGCGTCAAGTCTGTCCGCGGTGGCGCACAGGGTGATTTGCTGTGCCGCGTTGTCGTCGAAACACCGGTAGGTCTGAACGAGAAGCAGAAACAGCTGCTACAAGAGCTGCAGGAAAGCTTCGGTGGCCCAACCGGTGAGCACAACAGCCCGCGTTCAAAGAGCTTCTTTGATGGTGTGAAGAAGTTTTTTGACGACCTGACTCGCTAAGCTCCCCAAAAGCCTGCCCGTGGGCAGGCCTGGGTAAAAATAGGGTGCGTTGAAGATATGCGAGCACCTGTAAAGTGGCGGGGATCACTCCCCGCCGTTGCTCTTACTCGGATTCGTAAGCCGTGAAAACAGCAACCTCCGTCTGGCCAGTTCGGATGTGAACCTCACAGAGGTCTTTTCTCGTTACCAGCGCCGCCACTACGGCGGTGATACAGATGACGATCAGGGCGACAATCATCGCCTTATGCTGCTTCATTGCTCTCTTCTCCTTGACCTTACGGTCAGTAAGAGGCACTCTACATGTGTTCTGCATATAGGGGGCCTCGGGTTGATAGTAAAATATCACTCGGGGCTTTTCTCTATCTGCCGTTCAGCTAATGCCTGAGACAGACAGCCTCAAGCACCCGCCGCTATTATATCGCTCTCTTTAACCCATTCTGTTTTATCGATTCTAATCCTGAAGACGCCTCGCATTTTTATGGCGTAATTTTTTAATGATTTAATTATTTAACTTTAATTTATCTCTTCATCGCAATTATTGACGACAAACTGGATTATTTTTGAAGTATTGGCCTAACAAACATCGCCGACTGACAACAAATTAATTATTACTTTTCCTAATTAATCCCTCAGGAATCCTCACCTTAAGCTATGATTATCAGGGCTTAGGGTCACTCGTCAGCGCTTACAGCCGTCAAAAACTCATCTCACCGCTGATGGCGCAAATCCTTCAATGGCTCGTAAAAAACGAATTATTCCTACACTATAATCTGATTTTAACGATGATTCGTGCGGGGTAAAATAGTAAAAACGATCTATTCACCTGAAAGAGAAATAAAAAGTGAAACATCTGCATCGATTCTTTAGCAGTGATGCCTCGGGAGGCATTATTCTTATCATTGCCGCTATTCTGGCGATGATTATGGCCAACAGCGGCGCAACCAGTGGATGGTATCACGACTTTCTGGAGACGCCGGTTCAGCTCCGGGTTGGTTCACTCGAAATCAACAAAAACATGCTGTTATGGATAAATGACGCGCTGATGGCGGTATTTTTCCTGTTAGTCGGTCTGGAAGTTAAACGTGAACTGATGCAAGGATCGCTAGCCAGCTTACGCCAGGCCGCATTTCCAGTTATCGCCGCTATTGGTGGGATGATTGTGCCGGCATTGCTCTATCTGGCCTTTAACTATGCCGATCCGATTACCCGCGAAGGGTGGGCGATCCCGGCGGCTACTGACATTGCTTTTGCACTTGGTGTGCTGGCGCTGTTGGGAAGTCGTGTTCCGTTAGCCCTGAAGATCTTTTTGATGGCTCTGGCTATTATCGACGATCTTGGGGCCATCATTATCATCGCATTGTTCTACACTAATGACTTATCGATGGCCTCTCTTGGTGTCGCGGCTGTAGCAATTGCGGTACTCGCGGTATTGAATCTGTGTGGTGTACGCCGCACGGGCGTCTATATTCTGGTTGGCGTGGTGTTGTGGACTGCGGTGTTGAAATCGGGGGTTCACGCAACCCTGGCGGGGGTAATTGTCGGCTTCTTTATTCCTTTGAAAGAGAAGCATGGGCGTTCTCCAGCGAAGCGACTGGAGCATGTATTGCACCCGTGGGTGGCGTATCTGATTTTACCGCTGTTTGCATTTGCTAATGCTGGCGTTTCACTGCAAGGCGTCACGCTGGATGGCTTGACCTCCATTCTGCCATTGGGGATCATCGCTGGCTTGCTGATTGGCAAACCGCTGGGGATTAGTCTGTTCTGCTGGTTGGCGCTGCGTTTGAAACTGGCGCATCTGCCTGAGGGAACGACTTATCAGCAAATTATGGCGGTGGGGATCCTGTGCGGTATCGGTTTTACTATGTCTATCTTTATTGCCAGCCTGGCCTTTGGTAGCGTAGATCCAGAACTGATTAACTGGGCGAAACTCGGTATCCTGGTCGGTTCTATCTCTTCGGCGGTAATTGGATACAGCTGGTTACGCGTTCGTTTGCGTCCATCAGTTTGACAGGACGGTTTACCGGGGAGCCATAAACGGCTCCCTTTTCATTGTTATCAGGGAGAGAAATGAGCATGTCTCATATCAATTACAACCACTTGTATTACTTCTGGCATGTCTATAAAGAAGGTTCCGTGGTTGGCGCAGCGGAGGCGCTTTATTTGACACCACAAACCATTACCGGACAGATTCGGGCGCTGGAAGAGCGCCTGCAAGGAAAATTATTTAAGCGCAAGGGACGTGGTCTCGAACCCAGCGAGCTGGGAGAGCTGGTCTATCGCTATGCCGATAAAATGTTCACCTTAAGCCAGGAAATGCTGGATATCGTGAACTATCGCAAAGAATCCAATTTATTGTTTGACGTTGGCGTGGCTGATGCACTTTCCAAACGCCTGGTCAGTAGCGTACTTAACGCCGCAGTGGTAGAAGGCGAGCCCATTCATCTTCGCTGCTTCGAATCCACCCACGAAATGCTGCTGGAACAATTAAGCCAGCATAAACTGGATATGATCATTTCCGACTGTCCGATAGATTCTACGCAGCAGGAAGGCCTGTTCTCCGTGAGAATTGGCGAATGTGGCGTGAGTTTCTGGTGTACAAATCCACCACCGGAAAAACCGTTCCCGGCTTGTCTGGAAGAACGGCGGCTTTTGATTCCTGGGCGACGTTCAATGTTAGGGCGCAAATTGCTTAACTGGTTTAACTCCCAGGGATTAAACGTAGAAATCCTCGGCGAGTTTGATGATGCCGCGTTGATGAAAGCTTTTGGTGCGATGCACAATGCAATCTTCGTTGCCCCAACGCTTTATGCATATGACTTTTATGCCGATAAAACTGTCGTAGAAATTGGTCGCGTCGAAAATGTGATGGAAGAGTACCATGCTATTTTTGCTGAGCGGATGATTCAGCACCCGGCGGTACAGCGAATCTGCAATACGGATTATTCTGCGCTTTTTAGCCCAGCGGCACGTTAATCGGCAGCTCCCCCAAAGTTAAGGTGGGGGAGATAGATTAGTTGTACATTACCACGATTTTGACTCGGCTCATTATTTGCCCGCTTGAGACATTGTTTCCATATGTACGCGGGCGAATAAATAGAGGAATCTGATTACTTCCTTCATGGGGATGCTGAAAAGAGTAGTAATTGCTTTTACCATACTGCATTTCATTCGTACCATCATTGGAGAGTTGAAAGCCTATTTGACCCGCACCGTCCTCACTGTTTTCTAACTCATTTTTTAATATGCTGGTTCCTGAATCCTGTATCGTCACTGGCTCAAAGTAATATTCAACATCACTGGGTTCAAAAACTAATTCACCTTGCTCACCCTGGATACAGTCAAATCTTATATGATGAAACTGATAATTTTCATTATTGATACGAGACAGTACAAATCGTCCAGTGTCGATGGATTGATCTTCAAAACCACAGGTCATTAAATTTACCTGTAAAATAGTATTTAAATTAAAATTAAAGCGGACGCTATTACAATTAGTATTATTCCCTGTGCATGAACTCACTTCAATTTCGAACAGCAAAGGAAAAGGAGTTCCTGGAAAAATATCTGCGGTGTCAGAACTATCTTGTACAGATGCGATAGAATATGGAATGGTGAAATTTATCGCAGATAGCATTTCTTCTAAATTATAAGATAACTTCCCTGGAAGCTCTATTTTTTTACCGTCAGATTCAAAGGGGAAATTAATAATGTAATGACGACTTCCGACTTTAAACCTTAAAGCGTTCTGTGTTAAAAAATGAACTTTAATGGCGTTGGTCGTCTCTTGCAAGTCTGCACACTCAATGATATTCCCGGTGTTTTCAATTTTCTCGGCAGTTAGATTACCTTTCATACTCAGTGGCTTGAGTATATATGTTCCACGTTGTTCACCGACATTAGTCACTGCACAGGGAGCACTTTGCACAATAAAAGAATATAGACTTAAGGTGATTAATAAAAGCCACTTCATAGTAAACTCCTTTTACTGGCATATATATGTTTTGTTTTCATCGATAACGTGTTGAAAAGTAATAGTACAGAATAAGTTCTGTTCATCATTGAGAGCAACTTTTATGGCAGTGGGAATTTCATCTACGCGAATAAAAAGGCGACTACCCTGGCCAACGACTCCAATATTGTTTTCCTGGAGATCCAGTACGTCATAGCCAAAGGTTAATGGCGAACCATCGGTACGCAGTGCCTGTATATACCAGGGCTTACGTTGGTCAGTTGTAAACTGCACATAAGAAACTGCTCCACGGTAAGGCGCAATAATTTGACGATTGCCCTGCAATTCTGTTTCACTTTCACTGTTTGCTATATCAAGTACCAGATGGTTTTCACGATGAGGTATCATCAGGTCGTAAACAACCTGGCCTTTGCTGTTTGTTCGGTTGTATTTTTGTCCATTAATATGCGCGCCTTCTAACCCAGGCGCATCCAGAATTGCAAATGTATCGGATAACTGGTTAGTTATATTAATACCACCGGGCCAGACAACTAATCCACTACTAATACTTCCACCACTTTGCCAGGCGTTTTTAGAATGGCTATAGCTGCCATCTATTGTGGCGATGGGAGTTCTCCAGCTTAAATTCGTACCAAGCGAGGTATCATTATTTTGTTGTTGCTGATTAACATATATACCATAATTTAACTGATCATGTTCACCGGCTATGCCAGTAATTCCAGTATTGTTGGAGGAATAGCCATCTTTGGAAAATGAGGTCGAATTCGATAAGTTAATTTGGTGACGTGTTTTGGCAATATCATCCCCCCAGTAGAAAGGAATGGAGATAAACAGATTAAAACGCTCCTCTTCTTTGTCGTTTTCATCATAGGATTGGCTGGCAGAGAAAGTATAACTGATGCGTTGCCAGCTATTGGAATAACTGAATTGGTAATCTTTAGCATTTCCACTTCGCCCCCAGTAATTCCGCCAAAGCGCACTTAATGATACATTTCCCAGATTATTGGATAAAGGTTGCATGATATTGGCAGAAAGGCTATTTTTTCTGCCAATATCATAAAAATCGTCATAGTCACTCTGATGATTTATTTTATCATTTTCGTAAAGATGGTCGCTGAATGTCCTGTAATCCTGCGAAGCATAACGCCAGGCGGCCACGCTAAAGTGAGTAGCCGTTTGCAATAGATATTTATTATAGGCGACCTGATAGCTCGTACCTTCGTGTCTGGTATCATTATTTAACTCACTACTCGATCGGGTAGCATCAAAAGAGATTGCTCCCAGCGGTGTATTCCAACCATTTCCCAGAGTTATAGCATTATAGTTATCGGATAAAATCGTACCGCCATAAAGTGTCAAAAGATTGTTGAGGCCATATATATAATTTGCCTCGAGAAAGTCCTCCTGATTCTTGACACCATATATCTGACTGCGTCCGGCGATAAAATCGAAATTTGAAACACCAGGTTGCAGCATATTGGGCACGGAAGAGTAGGGCACCAAAAAGGAACGAACACTACCATCTGCTTCCTTAATGCTGACATCGAGATCAGAGCCGCTGCCCGAAAGTTGCAAATCTGCGATAGTAAATGGTCCTGGGGGAACCTCTTTTTGGTAAATGGTATAGCCATTTTGCGAAACCGTTATCAAGGCGTTACTTTGCGCAACACCTTGTACTAAAGGTGTAAAGCTTTGCATAGAATCAGGTAGCATTTGCATATCGCGAAATAAGCGTATTCCGCTAAATCGCAGAGAGTCGAATATGAGTGAGGATGTGTAATTTTCTCCTATCTGAACTGTGCTTAATATTTGCGACCAGCCACGTTCCAGGTAAAGAGCATTACTTTGCCATTTGCCTTTCATATCATCAGGTTTGCTATAACTGGCATCAGAGTGTAACTGCCAACTAAATAAATTTAATCCGCTGTTAAACCGGCCATAACTGGCTGTATTACTGTTATTATTGCTGTCATAAGAGCGATACTGACTTAAATTATAGGAGGTATAAAAAGCATCAATGCCGCGATCCCAACTTTCTGGGGGAACGTAGCCTCTTTCAAGTTCATTGATATACGCCTGTGGTACTGTTAAATTTAGTCGGTGTTCACTGATATCCCACTGATATTGTCCACCATGAACCGCTTCATCCAGTAAAATACAATTATCTTCTGTATTGAGGTTATCGGTCTTTACCCCCAGTGTGGTTAGCAGCACCTTAGGCAGACATGGTTTGGCTGGTGACTCTGGGATCGTGATATCTTTTTTCCCACGCCACTGGTGATTTACATAAAAATCAAGTTCGTAGTTTCCTGGAAGCGGTTGTTTATTATCGAAACGATATTCGGAAACTTTTTCTCCTCTCATGCCGCCAATCATGAAGTGCGTATCAAAAGTTTCTTCAGCATAACCCGGAAAAGAATACAAAAAAATAATAGCAGCGACCCATCGTGTCGTCCTTAACATGACTTTTTCCTGTTATCTTGCGGCGATGTTACTATGGATGTTATTCCCGTAATCATCAACTACCGTTAGTTCATATTCTGATGCGTGGTTATTTTTTAATGTAATGTCGTTGTTCGAAAATGGAGGTAGTAAGATACTTTCATTATTAACTTTCACGTTTTGTGCTTTGATAGTTGTAATCGTTATCCAGTTGGCTGTTTCGTTGTTTATTGAGATGGCGTTATTTTTCTTTTTGATATTTAATTGAGAAAAGCTTTTTTTATCTACTGGAGCGATTCCGCTTGGACGCCAAAGTAACTTTATACGGTTTTGCAATGCAAGCTTAATTTTGTTTTTTCCTGCATTTTGTGGGTTGTTTGGAGGGATATCCAGAACATTTAGATAAAATAAACTTTCTTTATTGTGAGGCAAATTGTTTGGCATTTTTCTTATTTTAAGTTGTTGGCCGGAACCACCTGCTACACGACTTACTGGCGGTGTGAGAATAAATGGGACCTGAATTTTTTCTGGCGCGATAGTGGTGTTCCCATCATCGATCCATGCCTGAATCAAAGAGGCATTTTTACTTTGATTCATTAACTGTACGAGAACTTCTCTGCTTTTTTCCGGATAAATAATGCGCGTACCATAGATGACCACACCGGCATGAACAGGTAAAATAAAAAATGACATCAGTAATGCTGTTATTATTCTCACGTAATCACTCCGTAAATAATACCGGTAGCAGAGCTACCGGCAAAAAACGTTAATCTGCACTGATTTTAATCGTTACGGTTGACTCTACGGAGCCTTTTGTAACAGGATTGCCACTTGTGCGGGCATATTGTGCACTTAAATTAAGAAAATATTGACCAGAGCCATTATCTTTCAGCGGTGTTTTTAACCCCGGTCTCATTCTGGTCAAAGTTCCATCATCGAGGAAAATGGCAAAGCCAATGTTCTCAGCAGTTCCTTTATTCAGCGTAAAGTTATTAGCATCAAACTCTGATGCTAGCACTTCGATACTTGGGGCTGTATTGCCGTCACACTGAATTTCTAAGTCATGAGAGGTTGAACCGGTTTTTAAAGTATAGATTTCATTATTGATAAGTTGATTCATTGCACTGGTTACAACATCTTCGACAACGATATCTGTTGTCGAATCACCATTAACAAAGTAACACGTTGTATCAACAACTTCTCCTCTAATGGTTAGCGTTCCTTGATCGACATCCTTGGCGAAGGTTGTTGCGCTAAACATCAACGTTGTCGCAACGAAGGGAATAATATACTTTTTCATAAATCATCCTTAATTAACTGGTATGGAAGGTCACTCGTTGTCAAACCCGATTATGTGATCAGGTTGTTATTATTTAGATTAATGTTTAAATTTTTTAATTTCTTGATGTGAAGTTGATGAAACTTTGAAAATTTAATATTCTTAATTATTCCCTTCTTTATAAGAAGAGCAAGGTGCCATCATTAGAGTGACAGAGTGGGATGTTTAAGATCATGCTTCAGATTATTTTTTGTTTCTCTGCAGTGAATTAATAATCATCACAGATAATTTCATTCTGAAATTACTTCTTTTGGGAGTGTTTTAATCTTGATGAACTATGTTTTTCATAAGGAACATACACTCGTTGATGCTTTTAAGGTATTTTCTCATTTCTGAGGATGTTTTGTCGTAATCGAGCATAAAATTATTAAGTTCTTTATACACATCATTATTTAGCTTTACATTGTCGCGAACTAAAGTTTGTATCAATGGTATCAAAATTTCGAAACGGGACGGTTTGTCATCAATACTTGCCAGGGTTTTGAATACTCCTGTGTATCTGTAACCTAAGTGCTTATTGACAAGTTGAGTGTTCCATCGACCAGGCATAATATCTTCACAGCGCAAATTTTTTATCCTGGTATTAGTGAACGATGTTCCAAATATGTTGCTTTTTTTAATGAAGAGATTATTTATTTCTCCATTCGAAAAGATGGTGTTTGATAAGTCGCTTTCAAAACATGATATATTGGATAATACACAACCAAAATAATACCCATATGAAAGATTGCTCTTTTCTATTGTTATATTTGATAGCAATAGTTTATTTATATTAATATTATGGGTAATCAAATACTGGATCTTTTGCTCGTTAAGTTCATACATCTCCAGTGATTTATTATAAGGTAATAAAAGTATAAATTCCTTTATATCATCTCCGCAGTAAGAAAAGACAACATCAAATTTATTGGTGATCATGTTTTCAATTGAGCAGTAAGCTGATTTTTCTATTAACCGACTGGGCACGCTTTTAAATAAAGATAATTTTTCACATAGTTGTGAATATGCCGCATTGCTAGTTTTAAAATTCCGCCATGTTATTTCCTGGTTATCATCTGTCGATGAGGCGGGGATTTTCAAGCATTGTTCATTGTATAGCTCAGGATAAATATTCTTTTTAATTAGATTTTTGATTTCCTTATTAAAATAACTTTTTTTCTTGTCTATTGCACTGTAATTAGCGTTTTGTGACGTCTCCTGATGATCATAAAATGACTGGAGGTTTCTGCAGGCCTCATAAAATATTTCAGGAGTATATAGCTGTGGGTATATTTCCTGGCTGAAGTTTACCTTTAAAAACTTAATGAATTTTTCATGGCATTCTTGATATATCTTAATCTCTTCAGAAAGACATTCGCTTGTTCTGTCATCAAAAACATCCAATCTAAGTAATGTGATATCTTTGTGTTTAAAAAAAGAAAATTGAACTGTATGTTCTATGAGTTTACATCTATAAAAATGCGCATCTCTTAGATGAGTATATTGAAAAAAATGATGAAGGACTGGAGATGGTTTAGGCAAATCCTGGCTTCTAAAAAAGTCATCAAACAAAATTAAGAACTCTGTTTTATACTCGCAAAACACTTTTACTAACTCATTTTGTCTTGTTTTATTTATTATTACATCATCTGCTATATTTGATTTATAAAGACAATGTGGCGAAGTTGAGATACCATCTGTCATTATCAGTCCTTGAAGTTGATGAATTTTTATTAATTTAATTTATGAGTGAATGTGACTACTATCAAAAATCGCTCATTAATTTTAAGAAGTACAATATAAATAGGTAGATAACCTGTGTTGATTGCTGTTAATAATTTACAAGGTCTAATAAGGAGATATTTATGAATGGTTAAAGTGTATAGGAATTTAATTCAAAAATAGAGTGGTCTTAAGTTTAATACCTCAATGTGTATCACAATCTCCACATTCTGTGTAGGGGGAGTCTGAAGATTGAGTAGATATTCTTATTCAGAATGTATCAACCGATGATTCTACGATTTTTAAGTCACGAAGAGTTCAGAGAGTGTAACTGCATGTCTGCAAGAACCAGCATCTTTTGACTATCTGGCAACCGGCAGTGTGTTTTCTCACACATCACAAAGCAGCAGGTATAAAAAAACCCGCTTGCGCGGGCTTTTTCACAAAGCTTCAGCAAATTGGCGATTAAGCCAGCTTGTTGATCTGTGCAGTCAGGTTAGCCTTATGACGTGCAGCTTTGTTTTTGTGGATCAGACCTTTAGCAGCCTGACGGTCCACGATCGGTTGCATTTCGTTAAATGCTTTCTGTGCAGCAGCTTTGTCGCCAGCTTCGATAGCTGCGTATACTTTCTTGATGAAAGTACGCATCATAGAGCGACGGCTTGCGTTGTGCTTACGAGCCTTTTCAGACTGAATGGCGCGCTTCTTAGCTGATTTGATATTAGCCAAGGTCCAACTCCCAAATGTGTTCTATATGGACAATTCAAAGGCCGAGGAATATGCCCTTTTAGCCTTCTTTTGTCAATGGATTTGTGCAAATAAGCGCCGTTAATGTGCCGGCACTCGTTACGTAGTGATGGCGCAGGATTCTACCAGCTTGCGGGGTGTGAATACAGCTTTTCCGCGATAAAAATTGCAGCAGGTGGTCAGTTTCTTCCCGTGATTTGCGCCATGGCAATGAAAAGCCACTTCTTTCTGATTTCGGTACTCAATCGCCGGTTAACCTTGACCGCTGTACAAGGTATACTCGGACGATTTTCACTGTTTTGAGCCAGACATGAAGCTGATACGCGGCATACATAATCTCAGCCAGGCCCCGCAAGAAGGGTGTGTGCTGACTATTGGTAATTTCGACGGCGTGCATCGCGGTCATCGCGCGCTGTTACAGGGCTTGCAGGAAGAAGGGCGCAAGCGCAACTTACCGGTGATGGTGATGCTTTTTGAACCTCAACCACTGGAACTGTTTGCAACCGATAAAGCCCCGGCACGACTGACCCGGCTGCGGGAAAAACTGCGTTACCTTGCAGGGTGTGGCGTTGATTACGTGCTGTGCGTACGTTTCGACAGGCGTTTCGCGGCGTTAACCGCGCAAAATTTCATCAGCGATCTTCTGGTGAAGCATTTGCGCGTAAAATTTCTTGCCGTAGGTGATGATTTCCGCTTTGGCGCTGGTCGTGAAGGCGATTTCTTGTTATTACAGAAAGCTGGCATGGAATACGGTTTCGATATCACCAGTACGCAAACTTTTTGCGAAGGTGGCGTGCGTATCAGCAGCACCGCCGTGCGTCAGGCGCTGGCGGATGACAATCTGGCTCTGGCAGAAAGTTTACTGGGGCACCCGTTTGCCATCTCCGGGCGTGTAGTCCACGGTGATGAATTAGGGCGCACTATAGGTTTCCCGACGGCGAATGTACCGCTGCGCCGTCAGGTTTCCCCGGTGAAAGGGGTTTATGCGGTAGAAGTGCTGGGCCTCGGTGAAAAGCCGTTACCCGGCGTGGCAAACATCGGAACACGCCCAACGGTTGCCGGTATTCGCCAGCAGCTGGAAGTGCATTTGTTAGATGTTGCAATGGACCTTTACGGTCGCCATATACAAGTAGTGCTGCGTAAAAAAATACGCAATGAGCAGCGATTTGCGTCGCTGGACGAACTGAAAGCGCAGATTGCGCGTGATGAATTAACCGCCCGCGAATTTTTTGGGCTAACAAAACCGGCTTAAGCCTGTTATGTAATCAAACCGAAACACGGAACCGAGAATCTGATGAGTGACTATAAATCAACCCTGAATTTGCCGGAAACAGGGTTCCCGATGCGTGGCGATCTCGCCAAGCGCGAACCGGGAATGCTGGCGCGTTGGACTGATGATGATCTGTACGGCATCATCCGTGCGGCTAAAAAAGGCAAAAAAACCTTCATTCTGCATGATGGCCCTCCTTATGCGAATGGCAGCATTCATATTGGTCACTCGGTTAACAAGATTCTGAAAGACATTATCGTGAAGTCCAAAGGGCTTTCCGGTTATGACTCGCCGTATGTGCCTGGCTGGGACTGTCATGGTCTGCCAATCGAACTGAAAGTAGAGCAAGAATACGGTAAGCCGGGGGAGAAATTCACCGCCGCTGAGTTCCGCGCCAAGTGCCGCGAATACGCTGCGACCCAGGTTGACGGTCAGCGCAAAGACTTTATCCGTCTGGGCGTGCTGGGTGACTGGTCCCACCCGTACCTGACCATGGACTTCAAAACTGAAGCCAATATCATCCGCGCGCTGGGCAAAATCATCGGCAACGGTCACCTGCACAAAGGCGCGAAGCCGGTACACTGGTGCGTTGACTGCCGTTCTGCGCTGGCGGAAGCGGAAGTTGAGTATTACGACAAAACTTCTCCGTCCATCGACGTTGCTTTCCAGGCGGTCGATCAGGATGCGCTGAAAGCAAAATTTGCCGTAAGCAACGTTAACGGCCCAATCTCGCTGGTGATCTGGACCACTACGCCGTGGACTCTGCCTGCGAACCGCGCAATCTCTATTGCACCTGATTTCGACTATGCGCTGGTGCAGATCGACGGTCAGGCCGTGATTCTGGCGAAAGATCTGGTTGAAAGCGTAATGCAGCGTATCGGCGTGACCGATTACACCATTCTCGGCACGGTAAAAGGTGCGGAGCTTGAGCTGCTGCGCTTTACCCATCCGTTTATGGGCTTCGACGTTCCGGCAATCCTCGGCGATCACGTTACCCTGGATGCCGGTACCGGTGCCGTTCACACCGCGCCTGGCCACGGCCCGGACGACTATGTGATCGGTCAGAAATACGGCCTGGAAACCGCTAACCCGGTTGGCCCGGACGGCACTTATCTGCCGGGTACTTACCCGACGCTGGATGGCGTGAACGTTTTCAAAGCGAACGACATCGTTGTTGCGCTGCTGCAGGAAAAAGGCGCGCTGTTGCACGTTGAGAAAATGCAGCACAGCTATCCGTGCTGCTGGCGTCACAAAACGCCGATCATCTTCCGCGCGACGCCGCAGTGGTTCGTCAGCATGGATCAGAAAGGTCTGCGTGCGCAGTCACTGAAAGAGATCAAAGGCGTGCAGTGGATCCCGGACTGGGGCCAGGCGCGTATCGAGTCGATGGTTGCTAACCGTCCTGACTGGTGTATCTCCCGTCAGCGCACCTGGGGCGTACCGATGTCACTGTTCGTGCATAAAGACACGGAAGAGCTGCATCCGCGTACCCTCGAACTGATGGAAGAAGTGGCTAAACGCGTTGAAGTTGACGGCATCCAGGCGTGGTGGGATCTCGATGCGAAAGAGCTCCTCGGCGACGAAGCTGATCAGTACGTGAAAGTGCCGGATACGCTGGATGTATGGTTTGACTCCGGATCTACCCACTCTTCCGTTGTTGACGTGCGTCCGGAATTTGCCGGTCACGCTGCGGACATGTATCTGGAAGGTTCAGACCAGCACCGTGGCTGGTTCATGTCCTCTCTGATGATCTCTACCGCGATGAAGGGCAAAGCACCGTATCGTCAGGTACTGACCCACGGCTTTACCGTGGATGGTCAGGGCCGCAAGATGTCTAAATCCATCGGCAACACCGTTTCGCCGCAGGATGTGATGAACAAACTGGGCGCGGATATTCTGCGTCTGTGGGTGGCATCAACTGACTACACCGGTGAAATGGCCGTTTCTGACGAGATCCTGAAACGTGCTGCCGACAGCTATCGTCGTATCCGTAACACCGCGCGCTTCCTGCTGGCAAACCTGAACGGTTTTGATCCGGCAAAAGATATGGTGAAACCGGAAGAGATGGTGGTACTGGATCGCTGGGCCGTAGGTTGTGCGAAAGCGGCACAGGAAGACATCCTCAAGGCGTACGAAGCATACGATTTCCACGAAGTGGTACAGCGTCTGATGCGCTTCTGCTCCGTTGAGATGGGTTCCTTCTACCTCGACATCATCAAAGACCGTCAGTACACCGCCAAAGCGGACAGTGTGGCGCGTCGTAGCTGCCAGACAGCGCTGTATCACATCGCGGAAGCGCTGGTGCGCTGGATGGCACCAATCCTCTCCTTCACCGCTGATGAAGTGTGGGGCTACCTGCCGGGTGAACGTGAAAAATACGTCTTCACCGGCGAGTGGTACGAAGGCCTGTTTGGTCTGGCAGACAGTGAAGCGATGAACGATGCGTTCTGGGACGAGCTGTTGAAAGTGCGTGGCGAAGTGAACAAAGTTATTGAGCAAGCGCGTGCCGACAAGAAAGTGGGTGGCTCGCTGGAAGCGGCAGTAACCTTGTATGCAGAACCGGAACTGGCGGCGAAACTGACCGCGCTGGGCGATGAATTACGATTTGTCCTGTTGACCTCCGGCGCTACCGTTGCAGACTATAACGACGCACCTGCTGATGCTCAGCAGAGCGAAGTACTCAAAGGCCTGAAAGTCGCGTTGAGTAAAGCCGAAGGTGAGAAGTGCCCACGCTGCTGGCACTACACCCAGGATGTCGGCAAGGTGGCGGAACACGCAGAAATCTGCGGCCGCTGTGTCAGCAACGTCGCCGGTGACGGTGAAAAACGTAAGTTTGCCTGATGAGTCAATCGATCTGTTCAACAGGGCTACGCTGGCTGTGGCTGGTGGTAGTCGTGCTGATTATCGATCTGGGCAGCAAATACCTGATCCTCCAGAACTTTGCTCTGGGGGATACGGTCCCGCTGTTCCCGTCGCTTAATCTGCATTATGCGCGTAACTATGGCGCGGCGTTTAGTTTCCTTGCCGATAGCGGCGGCTGGCAGCGTTGGTTCTTTGCCGGTATTGCGATTGGTATTAGCGTGATCCTGGCAGTGATGATGTATCGCTCGAAGGTCACGCAGAAGCTAAACAATATCGCTTACGCGCTGATTATTGGCGGCGCACTGGGCAACCTGTTCGACCGCCTGTGGCACGGCTTCGTTGTCGATATGATCGACTTCTACGTCGGCGACTGGCACTTCGCCACCTTCAACCTTGCCGATACTGCCATCTGTGTCGGTGCGGCACTGATTGTGCTGGAAGGTTTTTTACCTTCTAAAGCGAAAAAACAATAATAAACCCTGCCGGATGCGGCCTACAGATTGCTACGAAATCGTAGGCCGCATCCGGCAAAAATCCTCAAAATATAAGAGCAAACCTGCATGTCTGAATCTGTACAGAGCAATAGCGCCGTCCTGGTGCACTTCACGCTAAAACTCGACGATGGCACCACCGCCGAGTCTACCCGCAACAACGGTAAACCGGCGCTGTTCCGCCTGGGTGATGCTTCTCTTTCTGAAGGGCTGGAGCAACACTTGCTGGGGCTGAAAGTGGGCGATAAAACCACCTTCTCGCTGGAGCCAGATGCGGCGTTTGGCGTGCCGTCACCGGATCTGATTCAGTACTTCTCACGCCGTGAGTTTATGGATGCAGGCGAGCCAGAAATTGGCGCAATAATGCTTTTTACCGCAATGGATGGCAGTGAGATGCCTGGCGTGATCCGCGAAATTAACGGCGACTCCATTACCGTTGATTTCAACCATCCGCTGGCCGGGCAGACCGTTCATTTTGATATTGAAGTGCTGGAAATCGATCCGGCACTGGAGGCGTAACATGCAGATCCTGTTGGCCAACCCGCGTGGTTTTTGTGCCGGGGTAGACCGCGCTATCAGCATTGTTGAAAACGCGCTGGCCATTTACGGCGCACCGATATATGTCCGTCACGAAGTGGTGCATAACCGCTACGTGGTCGATAGCCTGCGCGAGCGTGGGGCTATCTTTATTGAGCAGATTAGCGAAGTACCGGACGGCGCGATCCTGATTTTCTCCGCACACGGTGTTTCTCAGGCGGTACGTAACGAAGCGAAAAGCCGTGATTTGACGGTATTCGACGCCACCTGTCCGCTGGTGACCAAAGTGCATATGGAAGTCGCCCGCGCCAGCCGTCGTGGCGAAGAATCTATTCTTATCGGTCACGCCGGGCACCCGGAAGTGGAAGGGACGATGGGTCAGTACAGCAACCCGGAAGGGGGAATGTATCTGGTCGAATCGCCAGACGATGTGTGGAAACTGACAGTTAAAAACGAAGAGAAACTCTCCTTTATGACCCAAACCACGCTGTCGGTGGATGACACGTCTGATGTGATCGACGCGCTGCGTAAACGCTTCCCGAAAATTGTCGGTCCGCGCAAAGATGACATCTGCTACGCCACGACTAACCGTCAGGAAGCAGTACGCGCCCTGGCAGAACAGGCGGAAGTGGTGCTGGTGGTCGGTTCGAAAAACTCCTCCAACTCCAACCGTCTGGCGGAGCTGGCCCAGCGTATGGGCAAACGCGCGTTTTTGATTGACGATGCGAAAGATATCCAGGAAGAGTGGGTGAAAGAGGTTAAATGCGTCGGCGTCACTGCGGGCGCTTCGGCTCCGGATATTCTGGTGCAGAATGTGGTGGCACGTTTGCAACAGCTGGGCGGTGGTGAAGCCATTCCGCTGGAAGGCCGTGAAGAAAACATTGTTTTCGAAGTGCCGAAAGAGCTGCGTGTCGATATTCGTGAAGTCGATTAAGTCATTAGCAGCCTAAGTTATGCGAAAATGCCGGTCTTGTTACCGGCATTTTTTATGGAGAAAACATGCGTTTACCTATCTTCCTCGATACTGACCCCGGCATTGACGATGCCGTCGCCATTGCTGCCGCGATTTTTGCCCCCGAACTCGACCTGCAACTGATGACCACCGTCGCGGGTAATGTCTCGGTTGAGAAAACCACCCGCAACGCCCTGCAACTGCTGCATTTCTGGAATGCGGAGATTCCGCTCGCCCAGGGAGCCGCTGTGCCGCTGGTACGCGCACCGCGTAATGCAGCATCTGTGCACGGTGAATCGGGAATGGCTGGCTACGACTTTGTCGAGCACAACAGAAGCCCACTGGACAAACCCGCATTTCTGGCGATTCGTGATGCCCTGATGCGTGCGCCTGAGCCTGTTACTCTGGTAGCCATCGGCCCGTTAACCAATATTGCGCTGTTATTTTCACAATGCCCGGAATGTAAACCGTATATTCGTCGTCTGGTGATCATGGGTGGTTCTGCTGGTCGCGGTAACTGTACACCAAATGCCGAGTTTAATATCGCTGCCGATCCAGAAGCGGCTGCCTGTGTCTTCCGTAGCGGAATCGAAATTGTCATGTGCGGTCTGGATGTCACCAATCAGGCAATATTAACCCCTGACTATCTCGCTACTTTGCCGGAGTTGAATCGCACCGGAAAAATGCTCCACGCCCTGTTTAGCCACTACCGTAGCGGCAGTATGCAAAGCGGTCTGCGAATGCACGATCTCTGCGCCATCGCCTGGCTGGTGCGCCCGGACCTGTTCACTCTCAAGCCGTGTTTTGTGGCAGTGGAAACGCAGGGCGAATTTACCTCTGGCACGACGGTGGTTGATATCGACGGTTGCCTGGGCAAACCAGCCAATGTACAGGTGGCATTGGATCTGAATGTAAAAGGCTTCCAGCAGTGGGTAGCTGAGGTGCTGGCTCTGGTGCCGTAACCTGTCACATGTTATCGGCATGCAGTCATTCATCGACTCATGCCTTTCACTGATATCCCTCCCTGTTTATCATTAATTTCTAATTATCAGCGTTTTTGGCTGGCGGCGTAGCGATGCGCTGGTTACTCTGAAAACGGTCTATGCAAATTAACAAAAGAGAATAGCTATGCATGATGCAAACATCCGCGTTGCCATCGCGGGAGCCGGGGGCCGTATGGGCCGCCAGTTGATTCAGGCGGCGCTGGCATTAGAAGGCGTGCAGCTGGGCGCGGCGCTGGAGCGCGAAGGATCTTCTTTACTGGGCAGCGACGCCGGTGAGCTGGCGGGTGCAGGGAAAACAGGCGTTACCGTGCAAAGCAGCCTCGATGCGGTAAAAGATGATTTTGATGTGTTTATCGATTTTACCCGTCCGGAAGGTACGCTGAACCATCTCGCTTTTTGTCGCCAGCATGGCAAAGGGATGGTGATCGGCACTACGGGGTTTGACGAAGCCGGTAAACAGGCGATTCGTGACGCCGCCGCCGATATTGCGATTGTCTTTGCCGCCAATTTTAGCGTTGGCGTTAACGTCATGCTTAAGCTGCTGGAGAAAGCAGCCAAAGTGATGGGTGACTACACCGATATCGAAATTATTGAAGCACATCATAGACATAAAGTTGATGCGCCGTCAGGTACCGCACTGGCAATGGGAGAGGCGATCGCCCACGCTCTGGATAAAGATCTGAAAGATTGCGCGGTCTACAGTCGTGAAGGCCATACCGGTGAACGTGTGCCTGGCACCATTGGTTTTGCCACCGTGCGTGCAGGTGACATCGTTGGTGAACATACCGCGATGTTTGCCGATATTGGCGAGCGTCTGGAGATCACCCATAAGGCATCCAGTCGCATGACATTTGCTAACGGTGCGGTAAGATCGGCTTTGTGGTTGAGTGGTAAGGAAAGTGGTCTTTTTGATATGCGAGATGTGCTTGATCTCAATAATCTGTAACCACAAAATATTTATAGTGATGCAAAAATAACACATTTAATGCATTGAATATAAAGGGCTTTAATTTTTGGCCCTTTTATTTTTGGTGTTATGCTTTTAAATTTAATGCAAGTGCTGAAAATTACATGTTTTGTCTTCTGTTTTTGTTGTTTTAATGTAAATTTTGACCATCTGGTCCACTTTTTTCTGCTCATTTTTATTTCATGCAATCTTCTTGCTGCGCAAGCGTTTTCCAGAACATGTTATATGATCTTTTTGTCGCTTAATGCCTGTAAAACATGCATGAGCCACAAAATAATATAAAAAATCCCGCCATTAAGTTGACTTTTAGCGCCCATATCTCCAGAATGCCGCCGTTTGCCAGAAATTCGTCGGTAAGCAGATTTGCATTGATTTACGTCATCATTGTGAATTAATATGCAAATAAAGTGAGTGAATATTCTCTGGAGGGTGTTTTGATTAAGTCAGCGCTATTGGTTCTGGAAGACGGAACCCAGTTTCACGGTCGGGCCATAGGGGCAACAGGTTCGGCGGTTGGGGAAGTCGTTTTCAATACTTCAATGACCGGTTATCAAGAAATCCTCACTGATCCTTCCTATTCTCGTCAAATCGTTACTCTTACTTATCCCCATATTGGCAATGTCGGCACTAATGACGCCGATGAAGAATCTTCTCAGGTACATGCACAAGGTCTGGTGATTCGCGACCTGCCGCTGATTGCCAGCAACTTCCGTAATACCGAAGACCTCTCTTCTTATCTGAAGCGCCATAACATCGTGGCGATTGCCGATATCGATACCCGTAAGCTGACGCGTTTACTGCGCGAGAAAGGCGCACAGAATGGCTGCATTATCGCAGGCGATAACCCGGATGCGGCGCTGGCATTAGAAAAAGCCCGCGCGTTCCCAGGTCTGAACGGCATGGATCTGGCAAAAGAAGTGACCACCGCAGAAGCCTATAGCTGGACACAAGGGAGCTGGACGTTGACCGGCGGCCTGCCAGAAGCGAAAAAAGAAGACGAGCTGCCGTTCCACGTCGTGGCTTATGATTTTGGTGCCAAGCGCAACATCCTGCGGATGCTGGTGGATAGAGGCTGTCGCCTGACCATCGTTCCGGCGCAAACTTCTGCGGAAGACGTGCTGAAAATGAATCCAGACGGCATCTTCCTCTCCAACGGTCCTGGCGACCCGGCCCCATGCGATTACGCCATTACCGCCATCCAGAAATTCCTCGAAACCGATATTCCGGTCTTCGGTATCTGTCTCGGTCATCAGCTGCTGGCGCTGGCGAGCGGTGCGAAGACCATCAAAATGAAATTTGGTCACCACGGCGGCAACCATCCGGTTAAAGATGTTGAGAAAAACGTGGTGATGATCACCGCCCAGAACCACGGTTTTGCGGTGGACGAAGCAACATTACCTGCAAACCTGCGTGTCACGCATAAATCCCTGTTCGACGGTACGTTACAGGGCATTCATCGCACCGATAAACCGGCGTTCAGCTTCCAGGGTCACCCGGAAGCCAGCCCTGGTCCACACGACGCCGCGCCGTTGTTCGACCACTTTATCGAGTTAATTGAGCAGTACCGTAAAACCGCTAAGTAATCAGGAGTAAAAGAGCCATGCCAAAACGTACAGATATAAAAAGTATCCTGATTCTGGGTGCGGGCCCGATTGTTATCGGTCAGGCGTGTGAGTTTGACTACTCTGGCGCGCAAGCATGTAAAGCCCTGCGTGAAGAAGGTTACCGCGTCATTCTGGTGAACTCCAACCCGGCGACCATCATGACCGACCCGGAAATGGCTGATGCGACCTACATCGAGCCGATTCACTGGGAAGTGGTACGCAAGATTATTGAAAAAGAGCGCCCGGACGCGGTGCTGCCAACCATGGGCGGTCAGACGGCGCTGAACTGCGCGCTGGAGCTGGAACGTCAGGGCGTGTTGGAAGAGTTCGGCGTCACCATGATTGGTGCCACTGCCGATGCGATTGATAAAGCAGAAGACCGCCGTCGTTTCGACGTAGCGATGAAGAAAATTGGTCTGGAAACCGCGCGTTCCGGTATCGCACACACGATGGAAGAAGCGCTGGCGGTTGCCGCTGACGTGGGCTTCCCATGCATTATTCGTCCATCCTTTACCATGGGCGGTAGCGGCGGCGGTATCGCTTATAACCGCGAAGAGTTTGAAGAAATTTGCGCCCGCGGTCTGGATCTCTCTCCGACCAAAGAATTGCTGATTGATGAGTCGCTGATCGGCTGGAAAGAGTACGAGATGGAAGTGGTGCGCGATAAAAACGACAACTGCATCATCGTCTGCTCTATCGAAAACTTCGATGCGATGGGCATCCACACCGGTGACTCAATCACTGTCGCGCCAGCCCAAACGCTGACCGACAAAGAATATCAAATCATGCGTAACGCCTCGATGGCGGTGCTGCGTGAAATCGGCGTTGAAACCGGTGGTTCTAACGTCCAGTTTGCGGTGAACCCGAAAAACGGTCGCCTGATTGTTATCGAAATGAACCCGCGCGTGTCGCGTTCTTCGGCGCTGGCGTCGAAAGCCACTGGTTTCCCGATTGCCAAAGTGGCGGCGAAACTGGCGGTGGGTTACACCCTCGACGAGCTGATGAACGACATCACCGGTGGGCGTACTCCGGCCTCCTTCGAGCCGTCCATCGACTATGTGGTTACTAAAATTCCTCGCTTCAACTTCGAGAAATTCGCCGGTGCTAACGACCGTCTGACCACTCAGATGAAATCGGTTGGCGAAGTGATGGCGATTGGTCGCACGCAGCAGGAATCCCTGCAAAAAGCGCTGCGCGGCCTGGAAGTGGGCGCAACTGGCTTCGATCCGAAAGTGAGTCTCGACGACCCGGAAGCGCTGACTAAAATCCGCCGCGAACTGAAAGATGCTGGCGCAGAGCGTATCTGGTATATCGCTGATGCCTTCCGCGCGGGCCTGTCTGTAGACGGCGTGTTTAATTTGACCAACATTGACCGCTGGTTCCTGGTACAGATTGAAGAGCTGGTGCGTCTGGAAGAGAAAGTCGCAGAAGTGGGCATCACTGGCCTGAACGCTGACTTCCTGCGCCAGTTGAAACGCAAAGGCTTTGCCGATGCGCGTCTGGCAAAACTGGTAGGCGTACGCGAAGCGGAAATCCGTAAACTGCGTGACCAGTATGACCTGCACCCGGTTTATAAGCGCGTGGATACCTGTGCGGCAGAGTTCGCCACCGACACCGCTTACATGTACTCCACTTATGAAGAAGAGTGCGAAGCGAATCCGTCTACCGACCGTGAAAAAATCATGGTGCTCGGCGGCGGCCCGAACCGTATCGGTCAGGGTATCGAATTCGACTACTGCTGTGTACACGCCTCGCTGGCGCTGCGTGAAGACGGTTACGAAACCATTATGGTTAACTGTAACCCGGAAACCGTCTCCACCGACTACGACACCTCCGACCGCCTCTACTTCGAGCCGGTAACTCTGGAAGACGTGCTGGAAATTGTGCGTATTGAGAAGCCGAAAGGCGTTATCGTCCAGTACGGCGGTCAGACCCCGCTGAAACTGGCGCGCGCGCTGGAAGCTGCTGGCGTACCGGTTATCGGTACCAGCCCGGATGCCATCGACCGTGCGGAAGACCGTGAACGCTTCCAGCATGCGGTTGAGCGTCTGAAACTGAAACAACCGGCGAACGCCACCGTTACCACCATCGAAATGGCGGTTGAGAAAGCGAAAGAGATTGGCTACCCGCTGGTGGTACGTCCGTCTTACGTTCTCGGCGGTCGGGCGATGGAAATCGTCTATGACGAAGCTGACCTGCGTCGCTACTTCCAGACGGCGGTTAGCGTGTCTAACGATGCGCCAGTGTTGCTGGATCATTTCCTTGATGACGCAGTAGAAGTTGACGTGGATGCCATCTGCGACGGTGAAATGGTGCTGATTGGCGGCATCATGGAGCACATCGAGCAGGCGGGCGTGCACTCCGGTGACTCTGCATGTTCGCTACCAGCCTACACTTTAAGTCAGGAAATTCAGGATGTGATGCGCCAGCAGGTGCAGAAACTGGCCTTCGAATTGCAGGTGCGCGGCCTGATGAACGTACAGTTTGCGGTTAAAAACAACGAAGTCTACCTGATTGAAGTTAACCCGCGTGCGGCGCGTACCGTTCCGTTCGTCTCCAAAGCCACCGGCGTACCGCTGGCAAAAGTGGCGGCGCGTGTGATGGCTGGCAAATCGCTGGCTGAGCAGGGCGTAACCAAAGAAGTTATCCCGCCGTACTACTCGGTGAAAGAAGTGGTGCTGCCGTTCAACAAATTCCCCGGCGTTGACCCGCTGTTAGGGCCAGAAATGCGCTCTACCGGGGAAGTCATGGGCGTGGGCCGCACCTTCGCTGAAGCGTTTGCCAAAGCGCAGCTGGGCAGCAACTCCACCATGAAGAAACACGGTCGTGCGTTGCTTTCCGTGCGCGAAGGCGACAAAGAACGCGTGGTGGACCTGGCGGCAAAACTGCTGAAACAGGGCTTCGAGCTGGATGCGACCCACGGCACGGCGATTGTGCTGGGCGAAGCGGGTATCAATCCGCGTCTGGTAAACAAGGTGCATGAAGGACGTCCGCACATTCAGGACCGCATCAAGAATGGCGAATATACCTACATCATCAACACCACCTCAGGCCGTCGTGCGATTGAAGACTCCCGCGTGATCCGTCGCAGTGCGCTGCAATATAAAGTGCATTATGACACCACTCTGAACGGTGGTTTCGCTACCGCGATGGCGCTGAATGCCGATGCGACTGAAAAAGTAATTTCGGTGCAGGAAATGCACGCGCAGATCAAATAATAGCGTGTCATGGCGGATATTTTTCATCCGCTAATTTGATCGAATAACTAATACGGTTCTCTGATGAGGACCGTTTTTTTTGCCCATTAAGTAAATCTTTTGGGGAATCGATATTTTTGATGACATAAGCAGGATTTAGCTCACACTTATCGACGGTGAAGTTGCATACTATCGATATATCCACAATTTTAATATGGCCTTGTTTAATTGCTTCAAAACGAGTCATAGCCAGACTTTTAATTTGTGAAACTGGAGTTCGTATGTGTGAAGGATATGTTGAAAAACCACTCTACTTGTTAATCGCCGAATGGATGATGGCTGAAAATCGGTGGGTGATAGCAAGAGAGATCTCTATTCATTTCGATATTGAACACAGCAAGGCGGTTAATACCCTGACTTATATTCTGTCGGAAGTCACAGAAATAAGCTGCGAAGTTAAGATGATCCCTAATAAGCTGGAAGGGCGGGGATGCCAGTGTCAGCGACTGGTTAAAGTGGTCGACATCGATGAGCAAATTTACGCGCGCCTGCGCAATAACAGTCGGGAAAAATTAGTCGGCGTAAGAAAGACGCCGCGTATTCCTGCCGTTCCGCTCACGGAACTTAACCGCGAGCAGAAGTGGCAGATGATGTTGTCAAAGAGTATGCGTCGTTAATGTCGTTTCGTTGATACCGTGCGACCTGGTCGCCGGATGCGATGCTGGCTGAACTGCACCCCAAATGTTGGACATAATCTGACATCTGAAGGTGCAGTTTATGAAACATTCATTTGAAGTAAAACTTGCCGCTGTAAATCATTACCTGGCTGGTCATGCAGGCATCATTTCTACGGCAAAACTCTTTCAACTTTCTCACACCAGCCTCTCACACTGGATTAATCTTTTTCTTCTTCACGGTCCTCGGGCACTGGATTGCAGACACAAGCGTAGCTATTCTCCTGAAGATAAACTTTGCGTGGTTCTTTATGCTCTCGGGCATTCTGAGTCTCTACCCCGGGTAGCTGCCCGGTTTAACATTCCCAGCCACAACACGGTTAAAAACTGGATAAAAGGCTACCGCAAATCTGGTGATGAGGCCTTTATCAGGCGCAGGAAGGAGAAAAGCATGACCCGTTCTGATGATACCCATGAAAACGAGGCAAACATGACGCCGGAAGAGATGAAGAATGAGCTGCGTTATCTTCGCGCAGAAAATGCATATCTGAAAGCCATGCAGGAGCATCTCCTGGAAAAAAAGCGCCAGGAGCTGGAGAAAAAACGAAAGTCATCCGGAGCCTGAGGTGCGGACACTGCCAGTCTGACCTGTTAAAGGCTGCAGGGCTGGCCAGAAGCACGCTGTACTACCAGCTGTCACTGCAGAAGGCTAAGGACAAGTATGCTGATGTGAAACAGCTCATAGCCTCCATCTTCCATGAACACCGGGGATGTTATGGGTACCGGCGGATCCATTGTGAGCTTCAGAAAAGAGGTCTTAAGTTCAGTGGCAAAACGGTGCGAAAACTGATGCAACAGCTCGGCCTGAAGTCTCCTGTGCGCCTGAAGAAATACCGGTCTTACCGGGGAAATATGGGACTCGCTGCAGAAAATATCCTTCAGCGGCAGTTCAAAGCGGAAGCTCCCTGTGAGAAATGGGTGACAGATATCACCGAATTCAGGGCTGGCGGACAAAAACTGTACCTGTCCCCGATACTTGATTTGTTTAACGGGGAAATCGTGGCGTGGGAAACGGCCTGCAGGCCTACAGAGGAGCTGGTGAAGCGCATGTTAAATAAGGGGCTGGAAAGCCTTGCAGAAGGAGAAAAACCGCTGCTCCACAGTGATCAAGGGTGGCATTACCGGATAAAAAGTTATCAGTCTGCCCTGGCAGACAAAGGGTTAGTGCAGAGCATGTCGCGCAAGGGCAACTGTCTTGATAATGCGGTAATGGAGAACTTCTTTGGTCACCTGAAAGAAGAAATGTACTATCGCCGGGACTACAGAAATGTAGAAGAGCTGGAAAATGCCGTTAACGAATACATAACTTACTGGAATCAAAAAAGAATAAAACTCAGTCTTGGGGGACTCAGTCCGGTAGAATACCGGACTGAGCATCAAAAAGCCGGTTAACTGAAACTGTCCAGGTTTTGGGGTTCAGTTCATGGCGCATCTTATACGGCCTACGGTTCCTTTCCAGCCAGGTCGGATAAGGCGTTTACGCCGCATCCGGAAAGATCACCGTTTAGGCGTCACATCCGTCGTCCCCTGCAAACGGGGGCGATTTTCCTCCATTTGCCTCAGTGGCTGTGTTTCATGTAACGATGCATGACAGCGCACGACAAGATCCTGATACTCTTTGGTATTCAACCGTTTCCAGTGTAACTCGTCGTCACTAACACTGCGTACAGCGCGGGCTGGCGTACCCATCAACAACTGGCGTTTCTCGCCGCGAAAGCCCGCTTTGACAAAGCTCATGGCGGCAACAATGCTCTCTTCGCCAATGACCGCGCCATCCATAATCACGCTGTTCATCCCGACCAGTGCATCGCGACCAATCACACAACCATGCAGGATCGCTCCGTGCCCGATATGGCCGTTTTCCCCAACGATGGTGTCAGTGTCGCAGTAGCCATGCATAATGCAGCCATCCTGAATATTGGCTCCCGCTTGCACGATCAACCGCCCGTAGTCACCACGCAGTGAGGCGAGTGGGCCGATGTAGACACCGGCTCCCACAATCACATCGCCAATCAATACTGCACTGGGATGGACAAACGCCGTCGGGTGAACAACCGGAATTAACCCCTCAAAGGCGTAATAGCTCACGGTTGTTAACGTCCTTTCCACACTGGATCGCGCTTCTCGGCAAACGCCAGCGGCCCTTCAATGGCATCTTCCGAATGCAGAACCGACGGATAGTGTTTCAACACGCCGCTGCGAATATAGCGATACGCTTCTTCTACCGGCATTTCGCTGGTGGTGCGGTAGATCTCTTTCAGCGCCGCAATCGCCAGCGGAGCGCTGTTAACCAGCTGCTGCGCCAGTTCGCGGGCGTTATCCATCAGTTCCGCCTGGCTAACCACGCGGTTGACTATCCCCCAACGCAGCGCCTCTTCTGCGCCCATTCGTCTGCCGGTCATCACCATTTCATTGACGATGGCAGGCGGCAGGATCTTCGGCAGACGCAGCACGCCGCCGCTGTCAGGAACGATGCCCAGTTTGGCTTCCGGCAGGGCGAAGCTGGCATTATCGGCACAGACAATAAAATCTGCCGCCAGCGCCAGTTCAAAGCCGCCGCCAAAGGCATAGCCGTTCACAGCGGCGATAACCGGTTTGTCGAGATTGAAAATTTCGGTTAATCCTGCAAAACCACCCGGGCCAAAGTCAGCATCCGGTGCTTCGCCTTCTGCTGCCGCTTTTAAATCCCAGCCCGCGGAAAAGAATTTCTCTCCGGCACCGGTAATAATGGCGACACGTAATTGCGGATCGTCACGGAAATTTAGAAATACTTCGCCCATTTCAAAGCTGGTTTTTGCATCAATAGCATTCGCTTTTGGGCGATCAAGGGTAATTTCCAGAATTGATCCATTGCGGGTCAGATGTAATGATTCACTCATTCCTTTTCTCCATTTTTGCTTTTTCAGGGACGACAACATCCCTGCAAAAAATGCATATTGTTTTAGAGCGTGATTATTAGCTGGCAGGGTAGTTCCCTGCCGTTTCATTTATTTCAGATTCTTTCTAATTATTTTCCCCGAGCAATTACGTGGCAGATCTTTTCTGATCTCCAGATAAGAGGGCACTTTAAATTTCGCCATATTTTGTTCGCAGAAGCGGAAAAATTCCTCTTCGCTCAATGTTTCACCTTCATTCAGCACCACAAATGCTTTGATGGCTTCATCGCGAATCGAATCTTTAATACCCACAACCACGATGTCCTGAATTTTTGGATGGGTGGCGATGATATTTTCCAGCTCCACGCAGGAGACATTCTCGCCACCGCGTTTGATCATATTGCAGCGGCGATCGACGAAATAAAAAAAGCCCTCTTCGTCGCGGTATCCGGTATCGCCGGTATGTAGCCAGCCATCGGCTTCCAGTACTTTCGCAGTGGCTTTCGGGTTGAGAAAATACTCTTTGAAGATGGTTTTCCCTGGTACGCCTTTAATACAGATTTCACCGATCTCACCTGCCGGGAGCGGGCGATTGTGATCGTCGCGGATCTCCGCTTCGTAGCAAAACCCCGCCCGACCAATCGACGGCCAGCGCCGTTTATCGCCAGGGCGATCGCCGATAATGCCCACAATGGTTTCCGTCATCCCATAAGACGTCAGCAAGCGAACGCCGAAGCGTTCACAAAACGCATCTTTTTCCTGCTCCGACAAGTTGAGATAAAACATCACTTCCCGCAGGCGATGTTGCCGATCGTTCGCTGAAGGCGGCTGCACCATCAACGTACGAATCATCATCGGAATACATTCGGTAATGGTGGCGCGGTACTTCTGCACCTGTCCCCAGAAGGCGCGGGCGCTGTATTTCTCGACAAGCACAAAGGTGGCCCCGGCAGAAAACGCCGCCATCGCCGCAGTACACTGGCAGTCAATATGAAACGCAGGCATTACCGTCAGGTAGACGTCATCGTCACGCAGTGCACATTGCCAGGCGGAGTAATATCCAGCGAAGCGCAGGTTGTAATGGGTAATCACCACCCCTTTCGGTCGGGAGGTGGTGCCGGAGGTGAAGAGAATTTCCGCCGTATCGTCAGTCGATAGCGGCGGTGCATAGCACAAGGTGGCAGGTTGTTGATTTTTCAGTTGAGTAAACGAACTCACGCCATCATCAGCGGGAAGTGCCACATCTGTCAGGCAAATGTGCCGCAACTGAGTGGCATCTTCCTGCTGAATCTGTTGATACATAGGATAGAATTGCGCACTGGTCACCAGCAGGCACGCCTGGCTATTTTGCAGGATCCACGCGCTTTCCTCGCGTAACAGGCGGGCGTTAATCGGCACCATAATCGCGCCAATTTTTGCCAGCCCGAACCAGCAAAAGATAAATTCCGGGCAGTTGTCGAGATGTAGAGCAACCTTGTCGCCTTTGCGAATCCCCAGCGTATAAAACAGGTTTGCCGTGCGGTTAATCTCCTGATTTAACTCAAGATAACTATACCGATTAACGACTCCGCTGCTGGATTCACAAATCAGCGCCGTTTTATGACCGTAAACGTCCGCCAGATCGTCCCACATTTGACGTAGATGTTGTCCGCCAATGATATCCATTGCACCTCTATCCATTGTTGTTCGTTTGTTATTGGGCGGGCGCTAGCCAGGCAAGCCGACTGACGCCACGCGTTTAGTCCTCAACTTTGGCCAGACCTTTGCTGACCAACTCCTGAATGTCGTTTTCGCTGTAGCCGATATTTTTCAAAATGGCAGCCGTGTCCATGCCATGTGAGGGCATTCCGCGCCAGATTTGTCCGGGGTTATTTTTGAATTTCGGCATGATGTTCGGCCCTTTGCATGTGCGACCATCCATCGTTTGCCACTGAGTGATTGATTCGCGAGCCACATACTGTGGATTGCTTTCCAGTTCCGGTACGGTCAGTACTTTGGCACAGGCGATATTCAGTTCGGCAAAGCGTTCTTTAACTTCTGCGATGGTATGTGCTGCCAGCCAGGCATCGAGTTTCTCTTCTACCAGTGGGCCGTAAGGGCATTCGATACGGTGGATAAGCTGAGTGCCTTCCGGGATTTCCGACGTACCGAGCAGATGTGCGAGGCCAATATCTTTAAAGCACTCTTCAATTTGAGTAATGCCCACCAGTTCCATCACGATGTAGCCGTCGGCGCATTTGTATAGACCGCAACCGGCGTAGTAGGGATCTTTACCTTTGGTCATGCGCGGGCACATTTCGCCGCCGTTGAAGTAATCCATCATGAAGTACTGGCCCATACGCAGCATCACTTCATACATGGCGATGTCGATACTTTCGCCTTTACCGGTTTCACGCACTTTATGCAGTGCTGCCAGCGCCGCCGTGGTGGCGGTCAGACCAGAAAAGTAATCGGCGGTATACGGGAAGGCAGGCATTGGCTGGTCAACATCACCGTTCTGAATCAGGTAACCACTGAAGGCCTGGGCGATGGTGTTATAGGCCGGAAGATTGGTGTACTCCTCGGTGCCGTACTGACCAAAACCGGACAGGTGAGCGATAACCAGTTTCGGGTTGTGCTGCCACAGGACTTCATCGGTAATGCCACGACGGGCAAAGGCCGGACCTTTGCTGGCTTCGATGAAGATATCGGTAGTTTCCATTAATTTCAGAAACGCTTCGCGGCCTTCATCTTTGAAAATATTTAACGACAGCGCGTGCAAATTGCGGCGGGAGAGCTGCGGGTAGTTCGGTTGAACGCGAATGGTGTCGGCCCAGGCGACGTTCTCGATCCAAATAACTTCCGCGCCCCATTCTGCGAACATTTGCCCGGCGAACGGTCCGGCGATTTCGATACCGGAGAAGACAACGCGCAATCCGGCCAGCGGCCCGAATTTCGGCATGGGTAGATGATCCATTATTAGCTCCTGAAAAATTTATGTAGCGCATGACTGCCGGGTGTGGCGTAAACGCCTTATCCGGCCGACCGTAGGCCTGATAAGACGCGTCAGCGTCG
The DNA here is from genome assembly GCF_046764225.1 of Escherichia sp. F1. NCBI lineage: Bacteria > Pseudomonadati > Pseudomonadota > Gammaproteobacteria > Enterobacterales > Enterobacteriaceae > Escherichia > Escherichia sp. F1. The sequence goes on along the minus strand of NZ_CP177202.1, from coordinate 4,100,916 downwards.
CATCAGGCAGCGCACGGACTTAGCGGTATTGCTTCAGCACCGCGCGACCCAGCGTCAGGATCTGCATTTCGTCAGATCCCCCGGAGACGCGGTCTACACGCAGATCACGCCAGAAGCGGCTGATGCGGTGGTTGCCCGCAATCCCGACACCGCCCAGCACCTGCATTGCGCTATCCACCACTTCAAATGCCGCATTGGCGCAGAAGTATTTGCACATCGCTGCATCGCCAGAGGTGATGGTGCCGTTGTCTGCTTTCCACGCTGCTTCATACAGCATGTTTTTCATGGAGTTTAATTTGATCGCCATGTGGGCGAATTTTTCCTGAATCAACTGGAAACGACCAATAGCCTCGCCAAACTGCACGCGCTGGTTGGCGTAGCGCGCCGCATCTTCAAAAGCGCACATCGCCGTACCGTAGTTGGTCAGGGCTACCAGGAAACGTTCATGGTCGAACTCTTCTTTGACGCGGTTAAAGCCGTTACCTTCGCGACCGAACATGTCTTTCTCGTCCAGTTCCACATCGTCAAAGGTGATTTCACAGCAGCTATCCATACGCAGACCGAGCTTTTCAAGTTTGGTCACTTTGATGCCCGGTTTGCTCATATCAACAAACCATTCGGTGTAGACAGGTTTGTCCGGAGAAGCCCCGTCGCGCGCCATCACCACGATGTACGGGGTGTAGGCGCTGCTGGTAATAAAACACTTACTACCATTAAGATAAATCTTACCATTTCTACGGGTATAAGTCGTTTTCAGGCTACCCACGTCGGAGCCCGCGCCCGGTTCGGTAATCGCTGAGTTCCACATCTGCTTACCGGTGCCGCGGAAAGCCATAATCTTGTCGATCTGCTCTTGTGTGCCTTCGCGCAGGAAGGTGTTGAACCCGCCCGGCAACTGGTACAGCACATAGGTTGGTGCCCCCAGACGTCCCAGCTCCATCCACACGGCGGCGAGAGTAACAAACCCCGCGTCCAGACCACCGTGCTCTTCAGGGATCAGCAGACTGTCGATACCCATATCCGCCAGTGCTTTGACAAAACGTTCCGGGTAGACGCTGTCACGGTCGCACTCGGCAAAATAGGCCTCCCAGTTTTCGCTGGCCATCAGTTCGCGGATACCGGCGACAAACAGTTCCTGCTCATCATTTAAATTAAAATCCATCTTTCAACCTCTTGATATTTTGGGGGTTAATTAATCTTTCCAGTTCTGTTTCGCGTCTTTAATAAAGGAGAGCGTCACCATAATGTTGACGAAGAACAGCGGGCATCCTCCGGCGATAATGGCGGTTTGAATCGGTTTCAGGCCGCCGAGCGCCAGCAGAACAATACCGATAATGCCAACCAGAATTGACCAGCCGATACGCACCAGCAGCGGTGGTTCTTCACCATCGCGTACTTCGCGGCAAGTGGACATCGCCAGGGTATAAGAGCAGGCGTTAACCAGCGTAACGGTGGCAATAAAGCAGAGGATGAAGAAGCCCCACATGGTGGCGGTGCTGAGTGGCAGAGCGGCCCAGGTTTCAATGATGGCGCGCGCCACACCGTACTGTTCGATCAGATTTGGAATGTTGATGATGTTTTTATCTATCAACAGCAGAGTGTTACTACCGAGTACAGTCCACAGGATCCAGGTTGACGCTGTCAGCCCCAGCACCATGCCGAAGCACAGTTCACGCACGGTACGACCACGGGAGATGCGGGCGAGGAAGATACTCATCTGGATAGCGTAAATCACCCACCATGCCCAGTAGAACACGGTCCAGCCCTGCGGGAAGCCGCCTTTAGCGATGGGATCGGTATAGAACAACATGCGCGGCAGATACATCAGCAACATCCCCACCGAATCGGTGAAGTAGTTCATGATGAAGCTGGCACCGCTGACAATGAACACCCAACCCAGCATCAGGAAGCTCAGGTAACTACGCACGTCACTGGCGATACGTACCCCTTTTTGCAGACCGCAGGCGACGCAAATGGCGTTGAGGATAATCCAGCAGGTAATGATGATAGCGTCCAGTTGCAGGGTATGCGGAATGCCAAACAACCATTGCATACACTCGGTCACCAGCGGCGTGGCAAGGCCCAGACTGGTACCCATCGCGAAGATCAAGGCGACGAGATAGAAGTTGTCGACGATGGTACCGAACAACCCTTTGGCGTGTTTTTCACCCACCAGCGGCACCAGGGTGGAGCTGGGGCGAATCACTTCCATTTTGCGGACAAAGAAGAAGTAAGCGAAGGCGACAGAAAGGAAGCTATAAGTGGCCCACGGCAGAGGTCCCCAGTGGAACAAGCTGTAAGCCAGCCCTAACTCTTTCGCCCCTGTCGAGTTCGGTTCTAAGCCAAACGGCGGGGTGGAGATGTAGTAGTAGATCTCAATCGATCCCCAGAACAGTACGGCAGCAGACGTACAGGAGGCGAACATCATAAAGATCCAACTGGCGGTACTAAATTCAGGTGGTTCGTTACCTAAACGCTTTTTGGCATACGGGCCAAACACCAGCCAGAACCAACCGAAAAGCATCACTACCATATACCATTCAAATGCCCATCCCCATACATTGGTGACGTAACTGAATACAGCATTAATAACGACATTCGCTGCATCCAGATCTCTGACTGTAAGCCAACAAAGTATGCCGACGATTATTAATGGCGGAAAGAAAACCTTCGGTTCTATTCCCGTTTTTCTCTTTTCATTCTTCATGAGTTAATTCCACTGTGAAAACGAATATTTATTTTGCGTTCCCGTTTGTTTTATTTTTGTTAACATTTAATATAATTATTATTAACCTCGTGGACGCGTTAATGGCTAACTCATAATGGGTATTCAATTGGCTGCGTTCTGTGATGTTAGTCACAGTTTTTTATCGGGTAAAAACAGAGCGTCTTTGTGTAAATATTTATTGTTTATCAATGTGATAAGTTTGATTGTGAGTAAAAAAATAGCATCTGACTTTCAATATTGGTGATCCATAAAGCAATATTGAAAATTTCTTTTTGCTACGCCATGTTTTCAATATTGGTGAGGGACTTAACAATATTGAAAGTTGGATTTATCTGCGTGTGACATTTTCAATATTGGTGATTAAAGTTTTATTTCCAAATTAAAGGGCGTGATATCTGTAATTAACACCACCGATATGAACGACGTTTCCTTCATGATTTCTGGAGATGCAATGAAGATTATTACTTGCTATAAGTGCGTGCCTGATGAACAGGATATTGCGGTCAATAATACTGATGGTTCGTTAGACTTCAGTAAAGCCGATGCCAAAATAAGCCAATACGATCTCAACGCTATTGAAGCGGCTTGCCAGCTAAAGCAACAGGCAGCAGAGGGGCAGGTGACGGCCTTAAGTGTGGGCGGTAAAGCCCTGACCAACGCCAAAGGGCGTAAAGATGTGCTATCGCGCGGTCCGGATGAACTGATTGTGGTGATTGATGACCAGTTCGAGCAGGCACTGCCGCAACAAACGGCGAGCGCACTGGCTGCAGCCGCCCAGAAAGCAGGCTTTGATTTGATCCTCTGTGGCGATGGTTCTTCCGACCTTTATGCCCAGCAGGTTGGTTTGCTGGTAGGCGAAATCCTTAATATTCCGGCAGTTAACGGCGTCAGCAAAATTATCTCCCTGACGGCAGATACCCTCACCGTTGAGCGCGAACTGGAAGATGAAACAGAAACCTTAAGCATTCCGCTGCCTGCGGTTGTTGCTGTTTCCACTGATATCAACTCCCCACAAATTCCTTCGATGAAAGCCATTCTCGGCGCGGCGAAAAAGCCCGTCCAGGTATGGTCGGCGGCGGATATCGGTTTTAACGCAGAGGCAGCCTGGTCAGAACAACAGGTTGCCGCGCCGAAACAGCGCGAGCGTCAGCGCATCGTGATTGAAGGCGACGGCGAAGAACAGATCGCCGCATTTGCTGAAAATCTTCGCAAAGTCATTTAATTACAGGGGATGCTATGAACACGTTTTCTCAAGTCTGGGTATTCAGCGATACCCCTTCTCGTCTGCCGGAACTGATGAACGGTGCGCAGGCTTTAGCTAATCAAATCAATGCCTTTGTCCTCAATGATGCCGACGGCGCACAGGCAATCCAGCTAGGCGCTAATCATGTCTGGAAATTAAACGGCAAACCGGACGATCGGATGATCGAAGATTACGCCGGTGTCATGGCTGACACTATTCGCCAGCACGGCGCAGACGGTCTGGTGCTGCTGCCAAACACCCGTCGCGGCAAATTACTGGCGGCAAAACTGGGTTATCGCCTTAAAGCGGCGGTGTCTAACGATGCCAGCACCGTCAGCGTACAGGACGGTAAAGCGACAGTGAAACACATGGTTTACGGCGGTCTGGCGATTGGCGAAGAACGCATTGCCACGCCGTATGCGGTACTGACCATCAGCAGCGGCACGTTTGATGCGGCTCAGCCAGACGCGTCACGCACTGGCGAAACGCACACCGTGGAGTGGCAGGCTCCGGCTGTGGCGATTACCCGCACGGCAACCCAGGCGCGCCAGAGCAACAGCGTCGATCTCGACAAAGCCCGTCTGGTGGTCAGCGTCGGTCGCGGCATTGGCAGCAAAGAGAACATTGCGCTGGCAGAACAGCTTTGTAAGGCGATAGGTGCGGAGTTGGCCTGTTCTCGTCCGGTGGCAGAAAACGAAAAATGGATGGAGCACGAACGCTATGTCGGTATCTCCAACCTGATGCTGAAACCTGAACTGTACCTGGCGGTGGGGATCTCCGGGCAGATCCAGCACATGGTTGGCGCTAACGCGTCGCAAACCATTTTCGCCATCAACAAAGATAAAAATGCGCCGATCTTCCAGTACGCGGATTACGGCATTGTTGGCGACGCCGTGAAGATCCTTCCGGCACTGACCGCAGCTTTAGCGCGTTGATCCACTCTGGCAGGGCTGCATTTTGGCCCTGCCGCTGACAGGGAGCTCTTATGTCCGAAGATATCTTTGACGCCATCATCGTCGGTGCTGGGCTTGCCGGTTCGGTTGCCGCACTGGTGCTCGCCCGCGAAGGGGCGCAAGTGTTAGTTATCGAGCGTGGCAATTCCGCAGGTGCCAAGAACGTTACTGGCGGGCGTCTCTATGCCCACAGTCTGGAACACATTATTCCAGGTTTCGCCGAATCCGCCCCCGTAGAACGCCTGATCACCCATGAAAAACTCGCGTTTATGACGGAAAAGTCAGCGATGACTATGGACTACTGCAACGGTGACGAAACCTCGCCATCCCAGCGTTCTTACTCCGTTTTGCGCAGTAAATTTGATGCCTGGTTGATGGAGCAGGCCGAAGAAGCGGGCGCGCAGTTAATTACCGGGATTCGTGTCGATAACCTCGTACAGCGCGATGGCAAAGTTGTCGGTGTAGAAGCCGATGGCGATGTGATTGAAGCGAAAACGGTGATCCTTGCTGATGGGGTGAACTCCATCCTTGCCGAAAAGTTGGGGATGGCAAAACGCGTCAAACCGACGGATGTGGCGGTTGGCGTGAAGGAACTGATCGAGTTACCGAAGTCGGTAATCGAAGACCGTTTTCAGTTGCAGGGTAATCAGGGCGCGGCTTGCCTGTTTGCGGGTTCCCCCACCGATGGCCTGATGGGCGGCGGCTTCCTTTATACCAATGAAAATACCCTGTCGCTGGGGCTGGTTTGTGGTTTGCATCATCTGCATGACGCGAAAAAATCGGTGCCGCAAATGCTGGAAGATTTCAAACAACATCCGGCCGTTGCACCGCTGATCGCGGGCGGCAAGCTGGTGGAATATTCCGCTCACGTAGTGCCGGAAGCAGGTATCAACATGCTGCCGGAGCTGGTCGGTGACGGCGTATTGATTGCCGGTGATGCCGCCGGAATGTGTATGAACCTCGGTTTTACCATTCGCGGTATGGATCTGGCGATTGCCGCCGGGGAAGCCGCAGCAAAAACCGTGCTTTCAGCGATGAAAAGCGACGATTTCAGTAAGCAAAAACTGGCGGAATATCGTCAGCATCTTGAGAGTGGCCCGCTGCGCGATATGCGTATGTACCAGAAACTACCGGCGTTCCTTGATAACCCACGGATGTTTAGCGGCTACCCGGAACTGGCGGTGGGCGTGGCGCGTGACCTGTTCACCATTGACGGCAGTGCGCCGGAACTGATGCGCAAGAAAATCCTCCGCCACGGCAAGAAAGTGGGCTTCATCAATCTGATCAAGGATGGCATGAAAGGAGTGACCGTTTTATGACTTCTCCCGTCAATGTGGATGTCAAACTGGGCGTCAATAAATTCAATGTCGATGAAGAGCATCCGCACATTGTTGTGAAGGCCGATGCCGATAAACAGGCGCTGGAGCTGCTGGTGAAAGCGTGCCCCGCAGGTCTGTACAAGAAGCAGGATGACGGCAGTGTGCGCTTCGATTACGCCGGATGTCTGGAGTGCGGCACCTGTCGCATTCTGGGGCTGGGGTCGGCGCTGGAACAGTGGGAATACCCGCGCGGCACCTTTGGTGTGGAGTTCCGTTACGGCTGATGTTGGTTTGATACGTAACGCCGTACTGACTCTCATTGCAAAAAAACAGGAATAACCCATGCAACCGTCCAGAAACTTTGACGATCTTAAATTCTCTTCTATTCACCGCCGCATTTTGCTGTGGGGAAGCGGTGGTCCGTTTCTGGATGGTTATGTACTGGTAATGATTGGCGTGGCGCTGGAGCAACTGACTCCGGCGCTGAAACTGGACGCTGACTGGATTGGCTTGCTGGGCGCGGGAACGCTCGCCGGGCTGTTCGTTGGCACATCGCTGTTTGGCTATATCTCCGATAAAGTCGGACGGCGCAAAATGTTCCTCATCGATATCATCGCCATCGGCGTGATATCGGTGGCGACGATGTTTGTCTCATCCCCCGTCGAACTGTTAGTGATGCGGGTACTCATCGGCATTGTCATCGGTGCAGATTATCCCATCGCCACTTCGATGATCACTGAGTTCTCCAGTACCCGTCAGCGGGCGTTTTCCATCAGCTTTATTGCCGCGATGTGGTATGTCGGCGCGACCTGCGCCGATCTGGTCGGTTACTGGCTTTATGATGTGGAAGGTGGTTGGCGCTGGATGCTGGGTAGCGCAGCGATCCCCTGTTTGTTGATTTTGATTGGTCGATTCGAACTGCCTGAATCTCCCCGCTGGTTGTTACGCAAAGGGCGAGTAAAAGAGTGCGAAGAGATGATGATCAAACTGTTTGGCGAACCGGTGGCTTTCGATGAAGAGCAGCCGCAGCAAACCCGTTTTCGCGATCTGTTTAATCGCCGCCATTTTCCTTTTGTTCTGTTTGTTGCCGCCATCTGGACCTGCCAGGTGATCCCGATGTTCGCCATCTACACCTTTGGCCCGCAAATCGTTGGTTTGTTGGGATTGGGTGTTGGCAAAAACGCGGCACTGGGGAACGTGGTGATTAGCCTGTTCTTTATGCTCGGCTGTATTCCACCGATGCTGTGGTTAAACACTGCCGGACGGCGTCCATTGTTGATTGGCAGCTTTGCCATGATGACGCTGGCGCTGGCGGTTTTGGGGCTGATCCCGGATATGGGGATCTGGCTGGTAGTGATGGCATTTGCGGTGTATGCCTTTTTCTCTGGCGGGCCGGGTAATTTGCAGTGGCTCTATCCTAATGAGCTCTTCCCGACGGATATCCGCGCCTCTGCCGTGGGCGTGATTATGTCCTTAAGCCGTATTGGCACTATTGTTTCGACCTGGGCACTGCCGATCTTTATCAATAATTACGGTATCAGTAACACGATGTTAATGGGGGCGGGTATCTCGCTGTTTGGCTTGTTGATTTCCGTAGCGTTTGCCCCGGAGACTCGAGGGATGTCACTGGCGCAGACCAGCAATATGACGATCCGTGGGCAGAGAATGGGATAATTTGTTCAGATTTCTCTCTTTTCTGAATCAATATTATTGACTATAAGCCGCGTGAATATATGACTACACTTTGTGGGAAAACAAAGGCGTAATCACGCGGGCTACCTATGATTCTTATAATTTATGCGCATCCGTATCCGCATCATTCCCATGCGAATAAACGGATGCTTGAACAGGCAAGGACGCTGGAAGGCGTCGAAATTCGCTCTCTTTATCAACTCTATCCTGACTTCAATATCGATATTGCCGCCGAGCAGGAGGCGCTGTCTCGCGCCGATCTGATCGTCTGGCAGCACCCGATGCAGTGGTACAGCATTCCACCGCTCCTCAAACTTTGGATCGATAAAGTCTTCTCGCACGGCTGGGCTTACGGTCACGGCGGCACGGCGCTGCATGGCAAACATTTACTGTGGGCGGTGACGACCGGCGGTGGGGAAAGCCATTTTGAGATTGGTGCGCATCCGGGCTTTGATGTGCTGTCACAGCCGCTACAGGCGACGGCAATCTACTGCGGGCTGAACTGGCTGCCACCGTTTGCCATGCACTGCACCTTTATTTGTGACGACGAAACCCTCGAAGGGCAGGCGCGTCACTATAAGCAACGTCTGCTGGAATGGCAGGAGGCACATCATGGATAGCCATACGCTGATTCAGGCGCTGATTTATCTCGGTTCGGCGGCGCTGATTGTACCCATTGCGGTACGTCTTGGTCTGGGATCGGTACTTGGCTACCTGATCGCTGGCTGCATTATTGGCCCGTGGGGGCTGCGACTGGTGACCGATGCCGAATCTATTCTGCACTTTGCCGAGATTGGCGTGGTGCTGATGCTGTTTATTATCGGCCTCGAACTCGATCCACAAAGGCTGTGGAAGCTGCGTGCGGCGGTGTTCGGCGGTGGTGCATTGCAGATGGTGATTTGCGGCGGCCTGCTGGGGCTGTTCTGCATGTTACTTGGGCTGCGCTGGCAGGTCGCGGAACTGATCGGCATGACGCTGGCGCTCTCCTCTACGGCGATTGCCATGCAGGCGATGAATGAACGCAATCTGATGGTGACGCAAATGGGCCGCAGTGCCTTTGCGGTGCTGCTGTTCCAGGATATCGCGGCGATCCCATTGGTGGCGATGATCCCGCTACTGGCGGCGAGCAGTGCCTCAACGACGATGGGCGCATTTGCTCTCTCGGCGTTAAAAGTGGCGGGCGCGCTGGTGCTGGTGGTATTGCTGGGGCGCTATGTCACGCGTCCGGCGCTGCGTTTTGTTGCCCGCTCTGGCTTGCGGGAAGTGTTTAGTGCCGTGGCTTTATTCCTCGTGTTTGGCTTTGGTTTGCTGCTGGAAGAGGTTGGCTTGTCGATGGCGATGGGCGCGTTTCTGGCGGGCGTACTGCTGGCAAGCTCGGAATATCGTCATGCGCTGGAAAGCGATATCGAGCCATTTAAAGGTTTGCTGTTGGGGCTGTTTTTCATCGGTGTTGGCATGTCGATAGACTTTGGCACGCTGATTGAAAACCCATTGCGCATTGTCATTTTGCTGCTCGGTTTCCTCATCATCAAAATCGCCATGCTGTGGCTGATTGCCCGACCGTTGCAGGTGCCAAATAAACAGCGTCGCTGGTTTGCGGTGCTGTTAGGGCAGGGCAGTGAGTTTGCCTTTGTGGTATTTGGTGCGGCGCAGATGGCGAATGTGCTGGAGCCGGAGTGGGCGAAATCGCTGACCCTGGCGGTGGCGCTGTCGATGGCGGCAACGCCGATTCTGCTGGTGATCCTCAATCGCCTTGAGCAATCTTCTAGTGAAGAGGCGCGTGAAGCCGATGAGATCGACGAAGAACAGCCGCGGGTAATCATCGCCGGATTCGGTCGTTTTGGGCAGATCACCGGACGTTTACTGCTCTCCAGCGGGGTGAAAATGGTGGTGCTCGATCACGATCCGGACCATATCGAAACCTTGCGTAAATTTGGTATGAAAGTGTTTTATGGCGATGCCACGCGGATGGATTTACTGGAATCTGCGGGAGCGGCGAAAGCGGAAGTGCTGATTAACGCCATCGACGATCCGCAAACCAACCTGCAACTGACGGAGATGGTGAAAGAACATTTCCCGCATTTGCAGATTATTGCCCGCGCCCGCGATGTCGACCACTACATTCGTTTGCGTCAGGCAGGCGTTGAAAAGCCGGAGCGTGAAACCTTCGAAGGTGCGCTGAAAACCGGGCGTCTGGCACTGGAAAGTTTAGGTCTGGGGCCGTATGAAGCGCGAGAACGTGCCGATGTGTTCCGCCGCTTTAATATTCAGATGGTGGAAGAGATGGCAATGGTTGAGAACGACACCAAAGCCCGCGCGGCGGTCTATAAACGCACCAGCGCGATGTTAAGTGAGATCATTACCGAGGACCGCGAACATCTGTCATTAATTCAACGACATGGCTGGCAGGGAACAGAAGAAGGTAAACATACCGGCAACATGGCGGATGAACCGGAAACAAAACCCTCATCCTAATAAAGAGTGACGTAAATCACACTTTACAGCTAACTGTTTGTTTTTGTTTCATTGTAATGCGGCGAGTCCAGGGAGAGAGCGTGGACTCGCCAGCAGAATATAAAATTTTCCTCAACATCATCCTCGCACCAGTCGACGACGGTTTACGCTTTACGTATAGTGGCGACAATTTTTTTTATCGGGAAATCTCAATGATCAGTCTGATTGCGGCGTTAGCGGTAGATCGCGTTATCGGCATGGAAAACGCCATGCCGTGGAACCTGCCTGCCGATCTCGCCTGGTTTAAACGCAACACTTTAAATAAACCCGTAATTATGGGCCGCCATACCTGGGAATCCATCGGTCGTCCGCTGCCAGGACGCAAAAATATTATCCTCAGCAGTCAACCGGGTACTGACGATCGCGTTACGTGGGTGAAATCGGTGGATGAAGCCATTGCGGCGTGTGGTGACGTACCAGAAATCATGGTGATTGGCGGTGGTCGCGTTTATGAGCAGTTCCTGCCCAAAGCGCAAAAACTGTATCTGACGCATATCGACGCAGAAGTGGAAGGCGACACCCATTTCCCGGATTACGAGCCGGATGACTGGGAATCGGTATTCAGCGAATTCCACGACGCTGATGCGCAGAACTCTCATAGCTATTGCTTTGAGATTCTGGAGCGGCGGTAAGTTTGTATATTAGAATTCCGGCATCACTGATACGTGCAGATATCCGTGTTTACTAGACGTATAAATTGTACAGGAGCACGATATCATGACTGCAAAACGTACCACACAAAGTGTGACCGTCACCGTCGACCGTGAGTTAGTCAATCGCGCTCGTGATGCAGGCTTAAATATGAGCGCCACCCTTACGGTTGCGCTCAATGCTGAACTTAAAAAACATGCAGCAACACGTTGGCGTGAAGAGAACGCAGAAGCTATCGCTGCGTTAAATCAATTGGCTGATGAAACCGGATGTTTCTCTGATGAGTACCGGAGCTTCTAGCGATGCAATTTACGGTATACCGCAGTCGCGGCAGGAACGCCGCGTTTCCCTTTGTTATCGATGTTACCAGCGACATTATTGGTGAGATTAATCGCCGTATTGTTATTCCATTAACACCTATTGAACGATTTATCCGTATTCGCCCTCCAGAACGGCTTAACACAATCCTTTTACTGGTAGACGGCAAAGAATATGTGCTCATGACGCATGAGACTGCAACTGTTCCAGTTAACGCGCTGGGAACGAAATTTTGAGATGCCAGCGCGCACCGAACGTTGATTAAAGGGGCATTAGATTTTATGCTCGACGGGATTTAAGACGCGACCGCCTCTCCTTCGCCCATATCCTTATGCCGGTTCGACGGCTGGACAAAATACTGTTTATCTTCCCAGCGCAGGCAGGTTAATGTACCACCCCAGCAGCAGCCAGTATCCAGCGCGTAAATACCTTCCGGCGTACCTTTGCCTTCCAGCGATGCCCAGTGACCAAAGGCGATGCTGTATTCTTCAGCGACAGGGCCAGGAATCGCAAACCACGGTTTCAGTGGGGCAGGGGCTTCTTCTGGCGATTCTTTGCTGTACATATCCAGTTGCCCGTTCGGGAAGCAAAAACGCATCCGGGTAAAGGCGTTGGTGATAAACCGCAGTCTTCCTAGCCCCCGCAATTCCGGTGACCAGTTATTTGGCATATCGCCGTACATGGCGTCAAGAAAGAAGGGATAGGAGTCACTCGACAGCACCGCTTCTACATCGCGCGCGCACTCTTTGGCGGTCTGCAGATCCCACTGTGGCGTGATCCCGGCGTGGGCCATCACCAGCTTTTTCTCTTCGTCGATTTGCAGCAGAGGCTGGCGACGCAGCCAGTTAAGCAGCTCGTCGGCATCCGGCGCTTCCAGCAGCGGTGTCAGGCGATCTTTCGGTTTATTGCGGCTTATCCCGGCAAATACCGCCAGCAGATGCAGATCGTGATTGCCCAGCACCAGACGTACGCTGTCGCCTAAGGATTTCACATAGCGCAGAACATCCAGCGAACCGGGGCCGCGCGCGACCAGATCGCCCGTCAGCCAGAGGGTATCTTTCCCAGGGGTAAATTCTACTTTATGCAGCAATGCGATCAGTTCATCGTAACAACCATGAACGTCGCCAATAAGGTATGTCGCCATATTCTTTTAATGAATGAGTGTGGGAACGGCGAGTCGGAATACGGGAATGTCGATGCTGAAAGGGACGCCATTTTCATCGATCATTTCGTAGTGACCCTGCATGGTGCCCAGCGGGGTTTCAATGATTGCACCGCTGGTGTACTGGTACTCTTCGCCAGGTGCGATAAGTGGCTGGACGCCAACCACTCCTTCGCCCTGGACTTCGGTTTCACGGCCATTGCCATTGGTGATCAGCCAGTAACGCCCCAACAACTGCACTGGCGCTCGCCCCAGATTGCGTATGGTTACGGTATAAGCAAAAACGTAACGTTCATTATCAGGTGAAGATTGTGCCTCAATGTAGACGCTTTGAACCTGAATACACACTCGGGGCGAATTGATCATCGTTAACTCTCCTGCAAAGGCGCGTTCTCCGCCAGATAGTTCGCCATCTGGCAATATTGCGCGACAGAGATATTTTCCGCTCGCATCGCCGGGTCGATCCCCATTCCTGTTAACACCTCGACGCTAAACAGGTTGCCGAGGCTGTTACGAATGGTTTTACGACGCTGGTTAAAGGCTTCGGTGGTGATGCGGCTCAACACGCGAACATCTTTAACCGGGTGAGGCATCGTTGCATGAGGAACCAGGCGCACGACGGCGGAATCCACTTTGGGTGGTGGTGTAAAGGCTGACGGCGGTACTTCCAGCACTGGGATCACGTTGCAATAGTATTGCGCCATGACGCTTAATCGACCATACGCTTTGCTGTTCGGTCCTGCAACCAGACGATTCACCACCTCTTTTTGCAACATAAAGTGCATGTCGGCAATGGCATCAGTATAGCTAAACAGATGGAACATCAACGGCGTGGAGATGTTATAAGGCAGGTTGCCGAAAACACGCAGCGGCTGACCCATTTTCTCGGCCAGTTCACCAAAGTTAAAGGTCATCGCATCCTGCTGATAAATAGTCAGTTTCGGGCCTAAGAATGGATGCGTTTGCAGACGTGCCGCCAGATCGCGGTCAAGTTCGATGACCGTGAGCTTATCCAGACGTTCGCCGACCGGTTCGGTCAATGCCGCCAGACCGGGGCCGATTTCGACCATCGCCTGGCCCTTCTGCGGGTTAATGGCAGAAACAATGCTGTCGATCACGAACTGATCGTTGAGAAAGTTTTGCCCGAAGCGTTTACGGGCTAAGTGGCCCTGGTGGACTCGATTATTCATTGGGTGTTAACAATCATTTTGATGGCGAGATTAAGCGCCGTAATAAAACTGCCGACATCGGCTTTGCCACGTCCCGCCAGTTCAAGCGCGGTGCCGTGGTCCACTGATGTGCGAATAAAGGGCAGGCCCAGCGTAATGTTCACACCGCGCCCGAAGCCCTGGTATTTTAGCACGGGAAGACCCTGATCGTGGTACATCGCCAGCACCGCGTCGGCGTTATCGAGATATTTCGGCTGAAACAGGGTATCGGCAGGCAGCGGCCCGTTGAGTTTCATCCCCTGCGCCCGCAGTTCGTCGAGGACGGGAATGATGGTGTCTATCTCTTCCGTACCCATATGACCGCCTTCGCCCGCGTGCGGATTCAGCCCGCAGACCAGAATACGCGGTTCGGCAATACCAAATTTGGTCCGCAAATCGTGATGCAAAATAGCAATCACTTCGTGCAAAAGCGCAGGGGTGATAGCATCTGCGATATCGCGCAGCGGTAAATGCGTCGTTGCCAGCGCCACGCGAAGTTCTTCGGTTGCCAGCATCATTACCACTTTTTTCGCCTGCGAACGCTCTTCGAAAAACTCGGTATGACCGGTAAACGGAATGCCTGCGTCGTTAATGACGCCTTTATGCACGGGGCCTGTGATCAGCGCAGCAAATTCACCGTTCAGACAGCCATCACACGCTCGCGCCAGCGTTTCCACCACATAATGCCCATTTTCAACCGCTAACTGCCCCGCAGTGACAGATTCACGTAGCGCGACAGGAAGTAGCGTTAATGTGCCCGCAGTTTGCGGTTGTGCAGGGGAGTTGGGGGAATAAGGGCGGAGGGTGAGCGGCAAACCGAGCATCGCTGCCCGGTTGGTAAGGAGAGTGGCATCGGCACAAACAACCAGTTCGACCGGCCACTCACGCTGTGCAAGCTGGACAACTAAGTCCGGGCCAATCCCGGCGGGCTCGCCGGGAGTGATCACAACACGTTGGGTTTTAACCATTAGTTGCTCAGGATTTTAACGTAGGCGCTGGCACGTTGTTCCTGCATCCAGCTTGCTGCTTCTTCCGAGAACTTACGGTTCATCAGCATGCGGTACGCACGATCTTTCTGTGCCGCGTCGGTTTTATCGACATTACGGGTATCCAGCAGTTCGATTAAATGCCAGCCGAATGAAGAGTGAACCGGTGCACTCATTTGACCTTTGTTCAGGCGGGTCAGGGCGTCACGGAAGGCCGGATCGAAAATATCTGGTGTAGCCCAGCCGAGATCACCGCCCTGGTTAGCAGAGCCTGGATCCTGAGAGAACTCTTTCGCTGCGGCAGCAAAAGTCGTTTTACCACTCTTGATATCGGCAGCAATCTGTTCCAGTTTCACGCGGGCCTGTTCGTCAGTCATGATCGGCGACGGTTTCAGCAGAATATGGCGAGCATGAACTTCGGTCACCGAGATATTTTTGCTTTCGCCGCGCAGGTCGTTAACTTTCAGAATATGGAAGCCAACGCCGGAACGAATTGGGCCAACAATGTCGCCTTTCTTCGCGGTGCTTAATGCCTGGGCGAAGATCCCCGGCAACTCCTGAATACGGCCCCAGCCCATCTGGCCGCCGTTCAGTGCCTGCTGGTCGGCAGAATGAGCAATCGCCAGCTTACCGAAATCAGCGCCGTTACGCGCCTGATCGACAATGGCACGCGCCTGGCTTTCCGCTTCGTTCACTTGATCAGAAGTCGGGTTTTCCGGCAGCGGGATCAGGATGTGGCTCAGGTTCAGCTCAGTGCTGGCGTCGTTTTGGTTACTCACCTGCTGCGCCAGGGATTCGACTTCCTGCGGCAGAATGGTGATGCGACGACGCACCTCGTTGTTACGCACTTCAGAGATAATCATCTCTTTGCGGATCTGGTTACGATAGGTGTTGTAGTTCAGACCATCGTAAGCCAGACGGCTGCGCATCTGATCCAGCGTCATGTTGTTCTGTTTCGCGATGTTAGCAATCGCCTGATCCAGCTGCTCATCGGAGATTTTCACTCCCATTTTCTGCCCCATCTGCAGGATGATTTGATCCATGATCAAACGTTCCATGATTTGGTGGCGCAGCGTCGCGTCATCAGGAAGTTGCTGCCTTGCCTGAGCAGCGTTCAGTTTTACCGACTGCATTAATCCATCAACGTCGCTTTCCAGCACGACGCCGTTATTGACGACGGCTGCGACTTTATCGACTACCTGGGGGGCAGCGAAACTGGTATTCGCGATCATGGCGATACCGAGAAGCAGCGTTTTCCAGTTCTTCATACTTTTTCCATTTCAATTAACCGCACTGCGGATTACGTGGTAAATCAACAAATCACAAAGTGTTTTGATACGGCAGAATGTTCGAACGCAGCATCTCTTGCGTACCCAGACCGTAGTTGGAGCTCAGGCCGCGAAGTTCGATGTTAAAGCCGATTGCGTTGTCATATACCGCATGTTGTTTATCGTTATCCCAACCGTTCAGCTTCCGCTCGTAACCGACGCGAATCGCATAGCAGCAGGAGCTGTATTGCACACCTAACATAGAGTCGGCTTGCTTGTTCGCATTGGTGTCGTAGTAGTAGGCCCCAACAATGGACCAACGATCGGCAATTGGCCAGCTGGCGACGGCACCTACCTGCGAAATACCATTCTTATATTGCTCAGCAGTGGAATAGTACTTAGGCAGCGTAGCCTGAATATATTCCGGGCTGGCGTAACGGTAATTCAGCTGTACCAGACGGTCTTCATCCCGACGGTATTCAATGCTGGAGTTACTGGTCGCTACGTTATCCAGACGTGTATCGTACTGAATCCCGCCACGCAATCCCCAACGCTCGGAGATACGCCAGTAAGTATCGCCTGCCCACACCAGTGAGCCCGTTTTGTCGTCATTCTCCCATGTTATGTTGTCATCGCCAGTACGAGACTCCGTGAAATAGTAGATTTGACCAACGGAAATATTAAAACGTTCAACGGCAGCATCATCATATATGCGAGATGTGACACCGGTCGTCACCTGGTTAGCGGAGGCAATACGGTCAAGACCGCCGTAAGTCCGGTCCCGGAACAGGCCAGAGTAGTCAGATTGCAGCAGAGACGAGTCGTAGTTATAGATGTCGCTCTGATCGCGATACGGCACGTACAAATACTGCGCGCGCGGTTCCAGCGTTTGGGTATAACCCGGAGCCAGCATTTCCATATCGCGTTCAAAGACCATTTTGCCGTCAACTTTGAATTGCGGCATTACGCGGTTAACGGATTCGTCCAGCTTGGTTGTGTTTCTGGAGTTATACCAGTCAAGATTAGTTTGCTGATAATGGGTTGCCAGCAACTTCGCTTCGGTATTGATGCTGCCCCAGTTATTAGAGAGCGGCAAATTGATGGTCGGTTCCAGGTGAACACGGGTTGCTTCAGGCATGTCGTCTCTGGTGTTTACAAAGTGCACTGCCTGGCCGTAAATGCGTGTATCAAACGGACCAACATCATTCTGGTAGTAGTTAACGTCTAACTGCGGCTCTGCCGAGTAGCTACTGGTGTTCTGTTCGCTGAAGACCTGGAACTGCTTGGTTGAAACGGTGGCATTGAAGTTTTGCACCGCATAGCCAACGCTGAATTTTTGCGTTGCGTAGCCGTCAGTACTGGAACCGTACTTGTTATCGAAATCATTGAAGTAGCTAGGATCGCTGACCTTGGTGTAGTCGACGTTGAAACGCCACACCTGATCCATGACCCCGGAGTGGTTCCAGTAGAATAACCAACGACGTGAACTGTCATCGTTCGGGTGTTCATCTTCATAGACTTTATCTGAAGGCAGATAGTCCAGTTCCATCAAGCCAGCGCCCGCCTGGGAGAGGTAGCGGAATTCGTTCTCCCACATGATATTGCCACGACGATGCATATAATGCGGCGTGATGGTGGCATCCATATTTGGCGCGATGTTCCAGTAATATGGCAGGTAGAACTCAAAGTAGTTGGTGGTGGTGTACTTGGCGTTCGGGATCAAGAAACCAGAGCGACGTTTGTCACCCACCGGCAACTGCAAATAGGGGCTATAAAAGATCGGTACCGGACCCACCTTAAAGCGGGCGTTCCAGATCTCCGCAACTTGTTCTTCGCGGTCATGAATAATTTCGCTACCTACCACGCTCCAGGTGTCAGAACCCGGCAGACAGGAGGTAAAGCTACCGTTATCCAGAATGGTATAGCGGTTTTCGCCACGTTGTTTCATCAGGTCCGCTTTACCGCGGCCCTGACGACCCACCATCTGGTAATCACCTTCCCAGACATTGGTATCTTTGGTGTTCAGATTCGCCCAGCCTTTCGGCCCTTTGAGGATCACCTGGTTATCGTCGTAATGGACATTACCGAGCGCATCAACGGTACGTACCGGCTCCGGTTGTCCTGGTGCCTCTTTTTGATGGAGCTGCACTTCGTCGGCCTGCAGACGGCTGTTACCCTGCATGATATCCACGCTGCCAGTAAACACGGCGTCATCCGGGTAGTCCCCTTTCGCGTGGTCAGCATTGATAGTCACGGGTAAGTCATTGGTATCGCCCTGTACCAGAGGACGGTCATAGCTTGGCACGCCCAACATGCACTGTGAGGCGAGGTCGGCTGCCAGTCCCTGTTGACTATAAAGGGCGGTGGCAATCATGGTGGCCAGGAGAGTGGGGATACGTTTTTTCATACGTTGATTTTATTGTTCCATCATCGGTAACGTTGCGCGTGACAAACGGTCAGAGACTAACGTACTCGTCATCTCTACGCTAGTGTTAATCCTGTCCGAATAGCGTCAGTGGTGTTAGGCACGGCATTGAATGACAGGTATGATAATGCAAATTATAGGCGATGTCCCACAATTGACCGCAGCCGGAAAACGGTAAAAGCACCTTTATATTGTGGGAGATAGCCCTGATATCCGTGTGTCGATTTGGGGAATATATGCAGTATTGGGGAAAAATCATTGGCGTGGCCGTGGCCTTACTGATGGGCGGCGGCTTTTGGGGCGTAGTGTTAGGCCTGTTAATTGGCCATATGTTTGATAAAGCCCGTAGCCGTAAAATGGCGTGGTTCGCCAACCAGCGTGAGCGTCAGGCGCTGTTTTTTGCCACCACTTTTGAAGTGATGGGGCATTTAACCAAATCCAAAGGTCGCGTCACGGAGGCTGATATTCATATCGCCAGCCAGTTGATGGACCGAATGAACCTTCATGGCGCTTCCCGTACTGCGGCGCAAAACGCATTCCGGGTGGGAAAATCAGACAATTACCCGCTGCGCGAAAAGATGCGCCAGTTTCGCAGTGTTTGCTTTGGTCGTTTTGACTTAATTCGTATGTTTCTGGAGATCCAGATTCAGGCGGCGTTTGCTGATGGTTCACTGCACCCGAATGAACGGGCGGTGCTGTATGTTATTGCTGAAGAATTAGGGATCTCCCGCGCCCAGTTTGACCAGTTTTTGCGCATGATGCAGGGCGGTGCACAGTTTGGCGGCGGTTATCAGCAGCAATCTGGCGGTGGTAACTGGCAGCAAGCGCAGCGTGGCCCGACGCTGGAAGATGCCTGTAATGTTTTGGGCGTGAAGCCGACGGATGATGCGACCACCATCAAACGTGCCTACCGTAAGCTGATGAGTGAACACCATCCCGATAAGCTGGTGGCGAAAGGTTTGCCGCCAGAGATGATGGAGATGGCGAAGCAGAAAGCGCAGGAAATTCAGCAGGCCTACGAGCTGATAAAGCAGCAGAAAGGGTTTAAATAAGTTTCAACGTGTAGGCCTGATAAGACGCGGCCCGCGTCGCATCAGGCAATCGGCGCAAAATTGCCGGATGCGGCGTGAACGCCTTCTCCGGCCTACCGAACTTCGCCAGCGTGACTATTAAAAATCCGCTGGCGCTTTAAACGTCATACTATTGCCATACGCCGGATGGGTAATCGTCAGCATCTCTGCATGTAGCAACAAACGCGGTGCCATTGCTCTCGCTTCTGGTGATGCATAAAAACGATCGCCGAGAATCGGATGACCCAGCGCCAGCATATGCACACGCAGCTGATGCGAACGCCCGGTAATCGGTTTTAACACCACTCTTGCCGTGTTATCCGCCGCATACTCCACCACTTCATATTCCGTCTGCGCAGGTTTACCTGTTTCGTAACAGACTTTCTGTTTCGGGCGGTTTGGCCAGTCGCAAATCAGCGGCAGATCTACCAGACCTTCCGCAGGGGATGGATGCCCCCAGACGCGGGCCACATACTGCTTTTTCGGCTCGCGCTCGCGGAACTGGCGTTTTAACTCCCGCTCCGCGGCTTTGGTCAGCGCCACTACAATCACGCCGCTGGTAGCCATATCCAGACGATGCACCGATTCTGCCTGCGGATAATCACGCTGAATGCGCGTCATCACGCTGTCTTTGTGCTCTTCCAGACGACCCGGCACAGACAACAAACCGCTCGGCTTGTTGACCACCATAATGTGGTCATCCTGATACAGGATAACCAACCAGGGTTCCTGCGGTGGATTGTAGTTTTCCATCCCCATTTTCGGCTCCGTTACTGATGCGTTACAACGATCAAACGCAGGGCATCCAGACGCCAGCCTGCCTGATCCAGGCTTTCCATTACCTGCTGACGGTTGCTCTCAATGGCGGTCAGTTCGTCGTCACGAATGTTCGGGTTCACTGCACGCAGAGCTTCCAGACGAGACAGCTCGGCAGACAGTTTTTCGTCGGCTTCGTTACGTGCGGCATCAATCAGTGCACGGGCAGATTTCTCGATCTGCGCTTCACCCAACTGAAGGATCGCGTGAACATCCTGCTGCACGGCGTTAACCAGTTTGCTGCCGGTGTGACGGTTAACCGCGTTAAGCTGACGGTTAAAGGTTTCAAACTCCACCTGCGCCGCCAGGTTGTTGCCGTTTTTATCCAGCAGCATACGTACCGGTGTCGGCGGCAGGAAGCGGTTGAGCTGCAACTGCTTCGGAGCCTGGGCTTCAACCACGTAAATCAGTTCCACCAACAGCGTACCTACCGGCAACGCTTTGTTTTTCAACAGTGAAATCGTGCTGCTACCGGTGTCGCCAGAAAGGATCAGATCCAGACCGTTGCGGATCAGCGGATGCTCCCAGGTAATAAACTGCGCATCTTCACGCGCCAGCGCCACTTCACGGTCGAAGGTGATGGTGATGCCATCTTCCGACAAGCCAGGGAAGTCCGGCACCAGCATATGATCGGACGGCGTCAGCACGATCATGTTGTCGCCGCGATCGTCCTGATTGATACCGATAATATCGAACAGGTTCATGGCGAAGGCGATCAGGTTGGTATCGTCATCCTGCTCTTCAATGCTTTCTGCCAGTGCCTGGGCTTTTTCGCCACCGTTGGAATGGATTTCCAGCAGGCGGTCACGACCTTGTTCCAGCTGTGCTTTCAGCGCTTCATGTTGCTCGCGGCAGTTTTTGATCAGATCGTCAAAGCCTTCGGTCTCATCCGGTGAAGCCAGATAGTTAATCAGATCGTTGTATACGCTATCGTAGATAGTGCGTCCGGTCGGGCAGGTGTGTTCGAATGCATCCAGACCTTCGTGATACCAGCGCACCAGCACCGACTGAGCGGTTTTCTCCAGATAAGGCACATGGATCTGAATATCGTGCGCCTGACCGATACGATCCAGACGACCAATACGCTGCTCCAGCAGATCCGGGTTGAATGGCAGGTCAAACATTACCATGTGGCTGGCGAACTGGAAGTTACGTCCTTCAGAACCGATTTCCGAGCACAGCAGTACCTGTGCGCCGGTGTCTTCTTCAGCAAACCAGGCGGCAGCGCGGTCACGTTCAATAATCGACATGCCTTCGTGGAACACCGCGGCGCGGATACCTTCACGTTCGCGCAGTACTTGCTCCAGTTGCAGCGCAGTGGCAGCTTTAGCGCAGATCACCAGCACTTTCTGAGAGCGATGGCTGGTCAGGTAGCCCATCAGCCACTCAACGCGCGGATCGAAGTTCCACCAGGTGGCGTTATCACCTTCAAATTCCTGATAAATACGCTCCGGGTAGAGCATATCGCGAGCGCGATCTTCCGCACTTTTGCGTGCGCCCATAATGCCGGAGACTTTAATAGCCGTCTGATACTGCGTCGGCAGCGGCAGCTTAATGGTGTGCAGCTCGCGTTTCGGGAAGCCTTTCACACCGTTACGGGTGTTACGGAACAGCACGCGGCTGGTGCCGTGGCGATCCATCAGCATCGAAACCAGCTCCTGACGGGCGCTCTGGGCATCTTCGCTGTCGCTGTTTGCTGCTTGTAACAGCGGCTCGATATCCTGCTCGCCGATCATCTCGCCAAGCATGTTCAGTTCGTCATTGCTCAGCTTGTTACCTGCCAGCAGCATGGCAACGGCGTCCGCAACCGGACGATAATTTTTCTGCTCTTCAACGAATTGCGCGAAATCGTGGAAACGGTTCGGGTCCAGCAGACGCAGACGGGCGAAGTGGCTTTCCATCCCCAGTTGTTCCGGGGTTGCGGTCAGCAGCAGAACGCCGGGCACGTGCTCTGCCAGTTGTTCAATGGCCTGATATTCGCGGCTCGGCGCATCTTCGCTCCACACCAGGTGATGGGCTTCATCGACCACCAGCAGATCCCATTCGGCTTCACAGAGATGTTCCAGACGCTGTTTGCTACGACGGGCAAAATCCAGCGAGCAAATCACCAGCTGTTCGGTATCGAACGGGTTGTAAGCATCGTGCTGAGCTTCGGCATAACGCTCATCATCAAACAGAGCAAAGCGCAGGTTGAAACGGCGCAGCATTTCTACCAGCCACTGATGCTGTAAGGTTTCCGGGACGATAATCAGCACACGTTCAGCAGCGCCAGAGAGCAGTTGCTGATGCAGGATCATCCCGGCTTCAATGGTTTTCCCTAAACCCACTTCGTCAGCCAGTAGGACGCGCGGCGCGTGGCGGCGGCCAACATCATGAGCGATGTTGAGCTGGTGCGGAATCAGGCTGGTACGCTGACCGCGCAGGCCGCTGTACGGCATACGGAACTGTTCGCTGGAATACTTACGCGCGCGATAACGCAGCGCAAAGCGGTCCATACGGTCAATCTGCCCGGCAAACAGACGGTCCTGCGGTTTGCTGAACACCAGTTTGCTATCAAGGAAAACTTCACGCAGGGCTACGCCGGACTCTTCAGTATCCAGGCGAGTACCGATATAGGTCAGCAAGCCATTTTCTTCTTTTACTTCTTCGACTTGCATCTGCCAGCCATCATGGCTGGTAATGGTATCACCAGGGTTGAACATCACGCGGGTCACGGGGGAATCACTGCGTGCGTACAGACGGTTTTCACCAGTAGATGGGAAAAGTAAAGTGACAGTTCGCGCATCCACCGCGACAACGGTTCCAAGTCCCAATTCGCTTTCTGTATCGCTGATCCAGCGTTGACCAAGTGTAAAAGGCATATGTGTTCGGCTCTATATCTTTAATTGCAGGCAATAACCACCCGCTACCGTGCTTATGAGGTAGTGGTGTTATTCAGGTCCAGGAATGGAAAGGGCGCTATGGTACTGGATGGCAAAGCATTCGTCACGCATCAAAATGGTATCTGGCGAACTCTTTTTTTGCTCAAAATAGCCCAAGTTGCCCGGTCATAAGTGTAGCAAAATTATCCTCAATAAAAGGGAGTATTCCCTCCGCCACGGGTTGTAGCTGGCGGGTCAGATAGTGTTCGTAATCCAGCGGTGAACGTTGGTAGTCCAGCGGCTCCGGGCCGTTGGTGGTCCATACGTACTTAATGGTGCCGCGGTTCTGATATTGCAAGGGGCGACCGCGCTTTTGGTTTTCTTCATCGGCAAGGCGAGCGGCGCGTACATGAGGCGGAACATTACGCTGATATTCGCTCAGCGGACGGCGAAGGCGTTTACGGTAAACCAGCCGCGCATCCAGTTCACCCGCCATCAGTTTGTCGATGGTTTCGCGGACGTACTCCTGATATGGCTCGTTGCGGAAGATACGCAGGTAAAGCTCCTGCTGAAACTGCTGGGCCAGCGGCGTCCAGTCGGTGCGCACGGTTTCCAGCCCTTTAAACACCATCCGCTGCTTATCGCCCTCCTGAATCAGCCCGGCATAACGTTTTTTACTGCCGGTATCGGCTCCGCGAATGGTTGGCATCAGAAAACGGCAGAAATGGGTTTCATACTCCAGTTCTAATGCGCTGGTCAGCCGTTGTTTTTGCAGCGTTTCCGCCCACCAGGCGTTAACGTGCTGCACCAGTGCACGACCGATTTTCGCCGCCTCTTCTTCCGAATGTGCACCTTTCAGCCAGACAAACGTTGAGTCAGTATCGCCGTAGATCACGTCGTAGCCCTGCGCTTCAATCAACGCTTTGGTTTGCCGCATGATCTGATGACCACGCATGGTGATCGACGACGCCAGGCGCGGATCGAAGAAGCGGCAGGCGGTGGTGCCAAGCACGCCATAAAAGGCATTCATAATGATCTTCAGCGCCTGCGACAGCGGTTTGTTACCTTGGCGTTTGGCTTCATCGCGCCCGTGCCAGATGTTAGTCACAATCTCCGGCAGGCAATGTTTCTCCCGCGAGAACCAGGCGTCGAGAAAACCTTCGGTGCTGTGCTCTGGATCAGGCTGCGCCATACCTTCCACTAGCCCGACGGGATCAATCAGAAAGGTGCGGATGATCGACGGGTACAGGCTTTTGTAGTCCAGCACCAGCACCGAATCATAAAGTCCTGGCCGCGAATCCATCACATAGCCGCCAGGGCTGGCGTGCGGCGGCACTTCGCCGAGATTAGGCGCGACATAACCAGCGCGATGCATTCGGGGAAAATAGAGATGACCAAATGCCGCCACCGATCCCCCGTGCCGATCCACCGGCAGGCCGTTCACCGTCGCCCGTTCGAGTAAAAACGGCATGATTTCAGTTTTGTGGAAGATCTGGGTGACCAGCTCGCAATCTTTCAGGTTATAAGTTGCCAGCGCAGGTTTATCTTCGGCGAAACGGCGGTCAATTTCGTCCATCCGATCCCACGGGTTATCGATAGATTTTCCTTCGCCTAATAGCTCCTGAGCGACGGTTTCCAGCGAGAATGAAGAGAAATTCCAGAACGCGGATTTCAGCGCCTCGATACCGTCGATAATCAGTCGCCCTTTGGCCTGGGCAAAAAAGACGCCGTTTTTGAAGCCGTGTTCGCGCCACTCCAGCTCGCTGTTATCACGCCCAAGACGCAGTGGAATACGATAACGCTCGGCATGTTTTTGCAGCATTCGCAGATCAAACTGCACCACGTTCCAGCCGATGATCACATCAGGATCGTAGTTGGCAAACCAGGCGTTGAGTTTTTCCAGTAGCTGCGGGCGGCTGGCGACGTATTCCAGTTCGAAATCGAGCGCGGAGGCGTCGCCATTCTCTGGCCCCAGCATATAAACGATGCGCTGCCCGCAACCTTCCAGGCCGATGCAGTACAGCTCACCGTGGCGGGTGGTTTCAATATCAATAGAAACCCACTTGAGCGGCGGACGGTAGTCGGGATGCGGTTTCAGACGGGCATTAATGATAGCGCCATTGCGCATATCACCCTCGACCCACACCGGAGAGGTGATAAACCGCTCCATCAGATAGCGTTCTGGCGGGCGCACATCGGCCTCGTAGACGGTAACGCCACCTTCACGCAGGCGCTTTTCGTAATTCATCAACTGGCGATGGGCGCGACAGTAAAGGCCATACACCGGCTGGCGATGAAAATCCTTTAACGCCAGCGGCGTCAGGCGAAAGCCTTGCTCACCCTGCAAAATATGCTGGGCGCGGGGAACCTGATCGGCGGGAATAAACGCCACGGACTCTTGCGGCGCAAGCGTAACCTGCAACGGCCCGCTGTCCGTCGCTAACCAAAAGGAAACTTCGGTTCCTTGCGGGGTATCCCGCCAGTGTCGGGTTAAGATAAAACCTGCCTGCGCCACGCTGAAAATCCAATAAAAAACCAGGCTTGAGTATAGCCTGGTTTCGTTTGATTGGCTGTGGTTTTATACAGTCATTACTGCCCGTAATATGCCTTCGCACCATGCTTACGTAAATAATGTTTATCCAGCAACGTTTGCTGCATATCCGGTAACTGCGGAGCAAGCTGGCGGCAGAAAATCCCCATATAAGCGACTTCTTCCAGCACGATGGCGTTGTGCACCGCATCTTCGGCATTTTTGCCCCATGCAAACGGGCCGTGAGAATGGACCAGAACGCCGGGCATTTGTGCTGCGTCGATCCCCTGTTTTTCGAAGGTTTCGACGATCACTTTTCCTGTTTCCCATTCATATTCGCCGTTGATTTCCGCATCGGTCATTTTGCGGGTGCAGGGAATGGTGCCGTAGAAATAGTCGGCGTGGGTGGTACCGGTTGCCGGAATTGACTGGCCCGCCTGCGCCCAGATGGTGGCGTGGCGGGAGTGCGTATGCACAATGCCGCCAATGGACGGGAATGCCTGATAGAGCAGCCGGTGAGTTGGCGTGTCGGAGGAGGGCTTTTTCGTACCTTCAACCACTTCACCGGTTTCAATGCTGACCACGACCATATCGTCAGCAGTCATGATGCTGTAATCGACGCCGGAAGGTTTGATCACCAGGACGCCGCGCTCGCGATCAACGGCGCTGACATTGCCCCATGTGAGCGTGACCAGGTTGTGTTTTGGCAGCGCCAGGTTGGCTTCTAATACCTGGCGTTTGAGATCTTCTAACATGTTGACTCCTGAGAGGTCGTTTCCCCTCACCCCGGCCCTCTCCCCAAAGGGGCGAGGGGGAAAACAATGCCGGATGCGCTTTGCTTATCCGGCCTACAAAATCACAGCGTGTAGGCCTGATAAGACGCGTCAGCGTCGCATCAGGCGTTACACACCTGATGCGGCTACTTAGCGACGAAACCCGTAATACACTTCGTTCCAGCGCAGCGCGTCTTTAAACGCTGGCAGGCGG
Source organism: Escherichia sp. F1 (assembly GCF_046764225.1). Classification (NCBI taxonomy): domain Bacteria; kingdom Pseudomonadati; phylum Pseudomonadota; class Gammaproteobacteria; order Enterobacterales; family Enterobacteriaceae; genus Escherichia; species Escherichia sp. F1. The sequence goes on along the minus strand of NZ_CP177202.1, from coordinate 4,074,185 downwards.
GTGTCGTTATCAATCACCGTGATTTCAATGTCGTGCATCTCGGCGAACTGGCGCATATCGTTGAGGTTCAGCGCATGGCTGAAAACGGTATGGTGCGCGCCACCAGCGAGGATCCACGCTTCGGAAGCAGTTGGCAGATCCGGTTGCGCTTTCCACAGCGCATTCGCCACCGGCAGTTTCGGCAGGGAGTGTGGTGTTTTCACTGTGTCGATGCAGTTAACCAGCAGACGGTAACGATCGCCGAGATCAATCAAGCTGGCGACAATGGCCGGACCAGTTTGGGTATTGAAGATCAGGCGGGCAGGATCGTCTTTACCGCCAATACCGAGGTGCTGAACGTCGAGGATCGGTTTCTCTTCCACAGCGATCGACGGACAGACTTCCAGCATATGGGAGCCGAGCACCAGGTCATTACCTTTCTCGAAGTGATAGGTGTAGTCCTCCATAAAGGAGGTGCCGCCCTGCAGACCGGTTGACATCACCTTCATGATGCGAAGCAGGGCGGCAGTTTTCCAGTCGCCTTCGCCCGCAAAGCCATAACCCTGCTGCATCAGACGCTGTACGGCCAGACCAGGAAGCTGTTTCAGACCGTGCAAATCTTCAAAGGTGGTGGTGAACGCGTGGAAGCCACCTTGTTCCAGGAAACGCTTCATCCCCAGCTCAATACGCGCCGCTTCCAGCACGTTCTGTCGTTTTTCGCCGTTGATTTGTGTGGCAGGCGTCATGGTGTAGCAGCTTTCGTACTCATCGACCAGCGCGTTAACATCGCCATCGCTGATGGAGTTCACTACCTGCACCAGATCGCCAACCGCCCAGGTATTGACGGAGAAACCGAACTTGATCTGTGCGGCAACTTTATCACCATCGGTGACCGCCACTTCACGCATGTTATCGCCAAAACGGCAGACTTTCAGATGACGGGTATCCTGTTTAGAGACCGCCTGACGCATCCAGGAGCCGATACGCTCATGTGCTTGTTTATCCTGCCAGTGACCGGTAACGACGGCATGTTGCTGACGCATACGCGCGCCAATGAAGCCGAACTCGCGACCGCCATGTGCAGTCTGGTTCAGGTTCATAAAGTCCATATCGATGCTATCCCACGGCAGCGCCGCGTTGAACTGGGTGTGGAATTGCAGCAACGGTTTGTTGAGCATGGTCAGGCCGTTGATCCACATTTTGGCCGGGGAGAAAGTGTGCAGCCACACTACCAGGCCGGCGCAACGATCGTCGTAATTCGCGTCACGGCAAATAGCGGTGATTTCATCCGGCGTGGTACCCAGCGGTTTCAGCACCAGTTTGCAGGGCAGTTTCGCTTCCGTATTCAGCGCATTAACGACGTGCTCGGCATGTTGGGTGACCTGACGCAGGGTTTCCGGGCCATACAGATGCTGGCTGCCAATTACAAACCACACTTCATAATTATCAAAAATCGTCATTGTCGTGTCCTTATAGAGTCGGAACGGCCTGGGCAGCCTGTGCCGGGGCGGAAGTTGGAAGATAGTGTTGTTCGGCGCTCATCGCCCATTGCTGATAGCGGCGATAAAGCTGTTCAAAGCGTTGTGCCTGTTCGCTGCGCGGTTGCAGGGTTTTCTCTACCGCACTGGCCATTTTTTGCTGGGCTGATGGGATGTCTGCGTGCACTTTCGCGGCGACGGCAGCGAAAATCGCCGCACCGAGCGCACAGCACTGGTCAGAGGCAACAATTTGCAGCGGGCGATTCAGCACGTCGCAGCAGGCCTGCATAATGACCTGGTTTTTCCGCGCGATGCCGCCCAGCGCCATCACGTTATTAACGGCGATCCCCTGATCGGTAAAGCACTCCATGATTGCGCGTGCGCCAAAGGCGGTGGCAGCAATCAAACCGCCGAACAGCAGCGGAGCGTCGGTAGCGAGGTTAAGATCGGTAATCACCCCTTTCAGGCGTTGGTTAGCGTTCGGTGTGCGGCGGCCGTTAAACCAGTCGAGCACCACCGGCAGGTGATCCAGAGACGGATTTTTGGCCCATGCTTCGGTCAGCGCCGGAAGCAGTTGTTTCTGGCTGGCGTTGATTTGCTCTTTCAGTTCCGGATGCTGGGCGGCAAGCTGTTCCAGCGGCCAGCCGAGTACGCGACCGAACCAGGCGTAGATATCACCAAACGCCGACTGACCTGCTTCCAGACCGATAAATCCAGGCACCACGCTGCCATCAACCTGACCGCAAATGCCTTTAACTGCCCGCTCGCCAACGCTCTGTTTATCGGCAATCAGAATGTCGCAGGTGGAAGTACCGATAACTTTTACCAGTGCGTTAGGCTGTGCGCCTGCGCCAACTGCGCCCATATGGCAGTCAAACGCGCCGCCGGAAATCACCACGCTTTCAGGCAGGCCGAGACGCTGCGCCCATTCCGGGCATAAGGTGCCCACCGGAATATCGGCAGTCCAGGTGTCAGTGAACAGCGGGGAAGGCAAATGGCGATTGAGGATTGGGTCCAGCTCATCAAAGAAACTGGCTGGCGGCAGGCCGCCCCAGCTTTCGTGCCATAGCGACTTATGCCCGGCGCTGCAACGTCCGCGACGAATATCCTGCGGGCTGGTGGTACCGGAAAGCAGAGCTGGCACCCAGTCGCACAGCTCAATCCACGATGCGGCAGATTGCGCCACGGCGCTGTCCTGGCGAGTCACATGCAGTATTTTTGCCCAGAACCATTCGCTGGAATAAATACCGCCAATATAGCGGGAGTAGTCAACGTTGCCCGGCGTGTGACATAAACGGGTAATCGCTTCCGCTTCTTCAACCGCGGTGTGGTCTTTCCACAATACGAACATCGCGTTCGGGTTTTCGGCAAACTCCGGGCGCAGCGCCAGGACGTTACCGTCGGCGTCAATCGGTGCGGGCGTCGAGCCGGTTGTGTCAACGCCAATCCCGACCACAGCTGCGCGCTGCTCGGCGCTAAGCTCTGCAAGCACGGTTTTCAGCGCCGCTTCCATTGACTCAATGTAGTCACGCGGATGATGACGGAACTGGTTATTTGGGGCATCACAAAATTGCCCTTTCTGCCAACGGGGATACCACTCTACGCTGGTGGCGATCTCTTCACCGGTGGCGCAGTCCACCGCCAAAGCTCGCACAGAATCACTGCCAAAATCGAGGCCAATTGCAATCGCCATCGTTTCACTCCATCCAAAAAAACGGGTATGGAGAAACAGTAGAGAGTTGCGAAAAAAAGCGTCAGGTAGGATCCGCTAATCTTATGGATAAAAATGCTATGGCATAGCAAAGTGTGACGCCGTGCAAATAATCAATGTGGACTTTTCTGCCGTGATTATAGACACTTTTGTTACGCGTTTTTGTCATGGCTTTGGTCCCACTTTGTTACAGAATGCTTTTAATAAGCGGGGTTACCGGTTGGATTAGCGAGAAGAGCCAGTAAAAGACGCAGTGACGGCAATGTCTGATGCAATATGGACAATTGGTTTCTTCTCTGAATGGCGGGAGTATGAAAAGTATGGCTGAAGCGCAAAATGATCCCCTGCTGCCGGGATACTCGTTTAACGCCCATCTGGTGGCGGGTTTAACGCCGATTGAGGCCAACGGTTATCTCGATTTTTTTATCGACCGACCGCTGGGAATGAAGGGTTATATTCTCAATCTCACCATACGCGGACAGGGGGTGGTGAAAAATCAGGGACGAGAATTTGTCTGCCGACCGGGTGATATTTTGCTGTTCCCGCCAGGAGAGATTCATCACTACGGTCGCCATCCGGAGGCTCGCGAATGGTATCACCAGTGGGTTTACTTTCGTCCGCGCGCCTACTGGCATGAATGGCTTAACTGGCCGTCAATATTTGCCAATACGGGTTTCTTTCGCCCGGATGAAGCGCACCAGCCGCATTTCAGCGACCTGTTTGGGCAAATCATTAACGCCGGGCAAGGGGAAGGGCGCTATTCGGAGCTGCTGGCGATAAATCTGCTTGAGCAATTGTTACTGCGGCGCATGGAAGCGATTAACGAGTCGCTCCATCCACCGATGGATAATCGGGTACGCGAGGCTTGTCAGTACATCAGCGATCACCTGGCAGACAGCAATTTTGATATCGCCAGCGTCGCACAGCATGTTTGCCTGTCGCCGTCGCGTCTGTCGCATCTGTTCCGCCAGCAGTTAGGAATTAGCGTCTTAAGCTGGCGCGAGGACCAACGCATTAGTCAGGCGAAGCTGCTTTTGAGCACCACCCGGATGCCTATCGCTACCGTCGGTCGCAATGTTGGTTTTGACGATCAACTCTATTTCTCGCGAGTATTTAAAAAATGCACCGGGGCCAGCCCGAGCGAGTTCCGTGCCGGTTGTGAAGAAAAAGTGAATGATGTAGCCGTCAAGTTGTCATAATTGGTAACGAATCAGACAATTGACGGCTTGACGGAGTAGCATAGGGTTTGCAGAATCCCTGCTTCGTCCATTTGACAGGCACATTATGCAAGCATTGCTGGAACACTTTATTACCCAATCCACCGTGTATTCATTGATGGCGGTGGTGTTGGTGGCCTTTCTGGAGTCGCTGGCGCTGGTCGGTTTGATTTTACCCGGTACGGTGCTAATGGCGGGACTGGGGGCGCTGATTGGCAGTGGCGAGTTAAGTTTCTGGCACGCCTGGCTGGCAGGGATCGTCGGTTGCCTGCTGGGCGACTGGATCTCTTTCTGGCTGGGCTGGCGTTTTAAAAAGCCATTGCATCGCTGGTCATTTCTGAAGAAAAACAAAGCATTACTCGATAAAACTGAACATGCGTTGCATCAACACAGCATGTTCACCATTCTGGTCGGTCGCTTTGTTGGCCCGACGCGTCCGCTGGTGCCAATGGTGGCGGGAATGCTGGATCTGCCGGTGGCAAAATTCATTACGCCGAATATTATCGGCTGCCTGCTGTGGCCACCGTTTTACTTCCTGCCAGGGATTCTGGCGGGTGCGGCGATCGATATTCCAGCCGGAATGCAGAGCGGCGAGTTTAAATGGTTGCTGCTGGCGACGGCGGTATTTTTGTGGGTTGGTGGCTGGCTGTGCTGGCGGTTATGGCGCAGCGGTAAAGCGACTGACCGTTTGAGTCATTATTTGTCCCGCGGTCGTTTGTTGTGGCTGGCACCGTTAATTTCTGCCGTCGGTGTAGTGGCGCTGGTGGTGTTAATTCGCCACCCGTTGATGCCGGTGTATATCGATATTTTGCGTAAAGTGGTTGGGGTTTAGGGGATAGTTTGCATCGGCGCTGGTTTGTTCCCCTCGCCCCTCTCCCCAGAGGGGCGAGGGGACTGTCCGTGCGCTTTCAACCTTTAATTCCCAACAGAGCCGAAGCACTCGCCTTACCGCTCAACAACTCATCGGTCTTACCCTGCCAGGCGATACGCCCGTCAGCGACCACCACCGAGCGCGTGGCGATCCGCGCCGCATCTTCCACACTGTGCGACACCATCAATAGCGTCATTTTTTGCTGCTGGCAGCTCGTGCTCACCAGCGTCAACATCTCTTGACGTAACGCCGGATCGAGCGCAGAGAACGGTTCATCGAGCAATAAAATCGGCTGTTCGCGTACCAGACAACGCGCTAACGCCACGCGCTGTCGCTGACCGCCGGAAAGCTCGCCCGGTAACCGCGCCATTAAATTATCAATCCCCATCTGACGGGCAATCGCGTGCATTTTCTCCTGCTGCGCCGCGTTCAGCTTCAATCCAGGATTAAGCCCCAGCCCGATGTTCTGCGCGACCGTCAGGTGACTGAACAGGTTGTTCTCCTGAAACAGCATCGATACCGGACGGCGTGACGGCGGCGTCGTGGTGTGATCAACGCCGTCGATAGTCAGCGAACCGCTGGCTGGCGTCAGAAAACCGGCGATCAAATTCAGCAGGGTACTTTTACCCGCGCCGCTTGGCCCGAGGATCGCCACCTGCTCGCCGCGTTCCACCGTTAAGCTAAAACGCATCGGCAAATGGTGGTAAAGCCAGGTGATATCAGTCAGTTTTAACATTTCGCCCCGGTAGTTTTTCAATCACGGTAAACAGCAGAAAACAGAGTAGCAGCAGAATTAACGCGGTGACCGCGCCGTCCTGGCTGCGATAGGAGCCAATTTGCTGGTAGAGATAAAACGGCAGGGTGCGGAAATCATCGTTACCGAACAACGCCACCACGCCAAAATCACCAATCGACAGCACACAAGCAAAAGCCAGCGCCTGCGCCAGCGGGCGTTTCAGGGCGCGCAGCTCCACCACTTTTAAGCGTGACCAGCCTTCAATCCCCAGCGACTGACACAACATACTGTAACGCGCGGTGATATCGCGCATCGGGTTTTCCAGCACTTTCAGCGCGTAAGGGATCGCCATTAACGCATTGGTGAAAATCACAATGCCGTCAGCAGATTGTGGCAGGCCAATGGTGTTGTTGAGCAGCAAAAAGAAGCCCGTTGCCAGCACAATCCCCGGCATGGCGAGGATCAACATACCGCTCATCTCCAGCGCCTGACCCGCCAGCATTTTTTGCCGCGCCCGCAGTTCGCGACTGCTCCATAGCAGCATCATGGTCAGCACTACGCATAATACGCCTGCCACCAGCGCAATACGCAACGAGGTCCACAGCGCCTGCCACAGCACCGGCTGCGCCAGCACTTCCGGCAACTGGCGATTTATCCCATCGACGAGCACCGCCAGTAACGGTGGCAGCAACAGCAACAGCGCCAGCACAATTAACACCGTGTCGCAAATGCGGCTATGCAGACGATCGTCCGGGTCGCGCCAGCCTTGCAGCAGCGTAGTGCCGGGCGCAATGGCCTTACTCAATCGCTGACTCAACAGCACTAGCCCGAGGCAACACACCATCTGGATCAACGCCAGCATCGCCGCGCGGGCAGGATCGTAGTCGTAACTCAGCGCCTGATAAATAGCCAGCTCGATAGTGGTCGCCTGCGGACCGCCGCCCAGCGACAGCACGGTGGCGAAGCTGGCAAAACAGAGCATAAAGATAAGCGCAGCAACTGGCGGGATTTGTCGCCGTAACCACGGCCATTCGACGAAGCGGAAAAAATGCCAGCCGCGCATCCCAAGCTGGGCGGCAAGCTGACGTTGTTCGCCGGGAATGTTTTCCAGTGCCTGGAGTAATAAGCGGCTCGCCATCGGCAGATTAAAAAATACGTGCGCCAGCAAAATACCTTGCAGGCCGTAGGGCGAAAAGGTCCACTCCAGACCGAGCGATTGGCAGAGTGATGCCAGCCAGCCCTGGCGACCATAGACGCTAAGAATGCCGAAAACAGCAACCAGCACCGGGAGGATCAAGGTCATGGCACACAGACGCAACAGCGCCAGCCGTCCTGGAAAGCGCCTGCGGTAGAGGGCGCGGGCAAGGAATATCGCGGGCACGACAGAGAGCAGCGCCGAGAGAAACGCCTGCCAGAAGGAGAAGCGCACCACATGCCACAGGTAGCTGTCCTGCCAGATTGCCACCCAGTCACCCTGCGGCGCGTTCCACCACAGGGCGAGAAACGCCGCCAGTGCAACCGCCACCACAAGCGTAGCGGCGCTTACACCTGGAATTAACCAGCCGGGAATTAACGGCTGACGGCGCGTTGCCATTCGCTAATCCATGCCTGACGTTGTGCCGCCACTTCGGCTGGCGTGAACTCCAGCGTGGTTGCTGGTTTGGTCAATTGTTCAAACCCGGCAGGCAGCGTGACATTTGCCACCGGATACATCCAGTTGCCGGTTGGGATCGCATTCTGAAAAGCCGGAGAAACCATAAACTGGAGGAATTTTTGCGCCAGCTCTGGCTGCTTGCTGGCAGCGGTGCGGGCGGCGACTTCCACTTGCAAATAGTGACCTTCGCTGAAGTTCGCGGCGGCGTAGTTATCTTTCTTCTCTTCGAGAATGTGATAAGCCGGAGAGGTGGTGTAACTCAGTACCAGATCGCTTTCACCTTTTAAAAACAGGCCGTAGGCTTCGCTCCAGCCTTTGGTGACCGTGACCGTTTTCTTCGCCAGTTTCTGCCAGGCTTGTGGGGCGTCATCGCCATAGACTTTTTGCATCCACAACAGCAGACCCAGCCCCGGCGTGCTGGTGCGCGGATCCTGATAAATCACCCGCCAGTTTTGATCGCTTTCAACCAGCTCTTTCAGGCTTTGCGGCGGATTTTTCAGTTTGTTCTTGTCATAGACGAAGGCGAAATAGCCGTAATCAAACGGGACGAAAGTGTCATTATTCCAGCCGCCGGGAACGTTAACGGCATCCGCTGCCACACCGCTTTTGGCAAATAGTCCGGTTTTACTGGCGGCATCTAACAGGTTGTTATCCAGCCCCAGCACCACATCGGCTTTACTGTTTTTGCCTTCCATCCGCAGACGGTTGAGCAGCGAAACGCCATCTTCCAGCGCCACCAGTTTCAGTTCGCAATTACAGTCTGCTTCAAAGGCTTTTTTGACCACCGGACCAGGTCCCCAGTCAGCGGCAAAGGAATCGTAGGTATAAACAGTCAGAACGGGTTTAGCGAAAACGGGCGCTGTGCACAGCAACAGCAGGGGAAGACATTTTTTTAACACTTTGCACCTCAAAAAAGAGTGGCAAAGGACTTGAGAAGGAGCCTCAAATCCCTTCGCCGGCGTTATCCGGATCAGGTTCGACGGGTATTTTCTCAGCGCACGCGGCTGCGCGGCACCCCGTTGAGAACGGCGTTAGTGTAGTGATTTTGTTATCAACCAGCAATCCATAGAGAAGGCGTATTAAAAAAGCCAATATTCGTTCAGCTATCAAGGACGTATTTGCATAGCTGGGAAGCTTTGAACCGAAAGAATCCCTTAGCACAGTCAAAATCGGTAATGCAACGGCTTATTGCGTGAATGAGCGATTTTTGACAGTATTCTTATTCAGGACGCTTATTCTGAGTTTTTAACTCAGAGTGGAGCTATCAGCATGAAAGTAAGAAACCCAGAACAGATTAGTATCTCTGCTAGTAATACCACTAAAGATCCAGGCCTTACTCACTCTCAGATTATCAGGATGGTTAACTTGGTCAAAAAGACCGAGAATATGAATATCTTTGAAGAGCTATGGGAGAAGTTACGCAATCTCTTCCGGTCAGATAAACATTCCCAGGCTGCGGCAAAGCAAATTCTGAAGGATGCATTTTATTTCCATAATAGTGATGACTACTCAAAATACTTTACCGGGGCTGTCGATGGGGATGCGCGTGATAAGTTTACCCACTGGCTGATAAATTTTAATAAACTCAAAGAACATGCAATAGATCCGGAAAATATGGCCGCGAAGGCCTCACTCTCGCCAAAAGATACGTTAAGAGTCAGTTTTTTTATTGGCGATGAGGCGATACTTACTCTGGAGTTGCAGATGAAAGAGAACACCAGGACCGGGTACATTGATCTGAGTCATGCTTACTTTAACGGGGTTGTCATTTGTGGTATTGACCGTCTCGAGGTTGACCTGAGCAATGCTGAAATGAACAATAGCAGATGGTATGACTGACCTGTGCGAGGTTAACCTGAAAAAGCTGACCGTTCCGGCCAGAACAAGGCCAGACTGCGCCGTTATTGATTAACTCAGAATATGAAAGAGGGGCTGGAATGCCCCTTCTTTAATCTTATTTGCGACGCTAATCAGACGATGCATAAAACAGAGAAAATATAAAAGTAATGTATTTTATTCATTCCGTCTGAATATAAAAAACGCGCTCATGACCGCCAAAAGGCGCAAGCTACTCTGGATCCGGCGGCGCAAACCACGCTGATTTAAAATCGAACCAGCCGAGGGTGTTCATACGCAGGCCGCGCATACTGCGTTGCCCCTGAATGATCAGCCAGTGGTGGATAAGCGGCACCATTGCTTTGCTGGCGACCAGTTGCTGGCACCAGTTCGCCAGATTCATTTCGCCATTGCGCCAGCGTGCGGCGTCGGCTTGCCAGTCGATCGGAATACAGTGTTGGAGCAGCGGCACCTCGCACAGGTGCGCGAACAGCGAAAAATCCAGCGGCAGCGTAAAGTTGGCGCTGTTAAGCCAGATATCGCTCTCGATCTCTCCTTCATGCCACTGATCGTAGCTGATCTCTTTGATTTCCAGCGTGACCTGGTGACTTGCCAGAATCTGCTGCATGATCCCGGCAATCACCCGATGCTCACTGTGATCCTGATAAAAGGTCAGGGTGAGGCTTTCCAGGCCAGCCGGTTTTTCGCTCTTTATGGTGCGGGCATGGTGCCAACGGGGGAGCAGTCCATAAGCCGGGAACCACAGTTGCTGGTACTGTTCCTCAGCGAAATAGACCAGATTAGTTGGAGAAAGCACATAGCTTACCCAGTCCCTGACTTGCTGATTCGCCCCGCGATGGGTGCGGCTGTCGAACAGTAAATAGTAACAACCTTCTTCAAGGCGGCTTTCAATCTCTTTTTCCTCGTCTTGCGGTCCTTTCAGCATCAGGCCTCCCGCGGGGTCATCAGCAATTTCCGGCAAGACCCAGACGTTAACTTCGTCGATTAATGCCCGATAACCAAAGAAGTCGTCGAATGCCTGAATTTTCAGTTGATTGCTGCTGTTGCGGATCACCGCATAAGGACCCGTTCCGATGGGATGGCTGGCAAAGTTGCTGAGGGTTTCCCATTCGCGCGGCAGGATCATCGCCGGAACTTGCCCCAGCAGTAACGGTAACCAGCGGTCCGGTTGCGTGAGATGGATATCCAGCGTCCAGGGCGTCGGCGACACAATGTCAGCAATATGCGAATAGAGCGGCAGCGTATTGATTCGTTTTAAAGAGGCGATCACGTCGTCCATTTCCAGTTCACGACCATGATGAAAATGGACTCCTGGACGCAAAAAGAAACGCCAGTGAAGCGGTGAAATTTGCTGCCAGTGGTGGGCGATGTCCGCTTCCAGTTCCCCATTTTCCTCATTTATGCGCGTTAGCGAACTGAAGATTTGCCGGGCGATATGGGTTTCGGAACGACGCAATGCACTGCCGGGCAGCAGATTACGCAACGGACGATAGTAGAGAACGCGCAGGATGTGCCGCCCCTGGCGGAAGCTGCGTCCCAGATGAGAAACCAACATTTGCCGCACAGCCGCTTTGTCGCCAACCAGTTGCACCAGTTGATCGATACGATCCTGCTCCAGCAGGTCCTCTGCTCGCTGTTGCTGAAGCGCCAGCCCGGTATAGAGGAACGTCAGACGCGAGCGTTTGCCGCGCCCGACTTCCGCTTCCCACGTCAGCCAGCCGCGATCCTGCATGGTGTTGAGCAGGGTGCGCATATGACGACGCGAGCAGCTCAATAACGCTGCCAGTTCGTTGAGCGTCGTGTCCTGCGATTTACCCTCGCAGCATTGCCACAGGCGGATGAACTGTTGTTGCAGACGAGCAGATGGCATAAAAGGGGAACTCCTGCGCAAAAGTCAGCAATTTTATTTTTCCCTATATTAAGTCAATAATTCCTAACGATGAAGCAAGGAGGTGCCCCATGCGTCAGTTTTATCAGCACTATTTTACCGCGACAGCGAAGTTGTGCTGGTTGCGTTGGTTAAGCGTCCCACAACGATTAACCATGCTTGAAGAACTGATGCAATGGGAGGGGAGTCATTCTGACTACTGATTTGCGGACATCATGTGTGACTGAGTATTGGTGTTAATCGCCACGCCAGCAGTGATTATCTGCTGGCTTTTTTCTTTTTGGCGATTGAGTGCCGGACGGTGTACAAACTAACGCATAAACGCCGGTTGCTTCTCTTCATAAGACGCAATTGCGTCGTCGTGCTGCAGAGTCAGGCCGATGCTGTCCAGACCGTTCATCATGCAGTGGCGGCGGAAGGCATCGATGGTAAAGCGATAAGTTTTCTCTCCCGCTTTCACCTCTTGCGCTTCCAGGTCTACATCAAAATGAATCCCCGGATTGGCTTTCACCAGCGCAAACAGCTCATCCACTTCTGCATCGCTTAATTTCACCGGCAGCAGCTGGTTGTTAAAGCTGTTGCCGTAGAAGATGTCAGCAAAACTCGGTGCAATCACCACTTTAAAACCGTAATCGGTCAATGCCCACGGCGCGTGCTCACGCGAGGAACCGCAGCCGAAGTTTTCTCGTGCCAGCAAAATGGAAGCGCCCTGATACTGCGGGAAGTTCAGCACGAAGTCCGGGTTTGGCTGTTGGCCTTTTTCATCCAGAAAACGCCAGTCGTTAAACAGATGCGCGCCAAAACCCGTACGGGTAACTTTCTGCAAAAACTGTTTCGGGATGATTGCATCGGTATCGACATTGGCGGCATCCAGCGGAACCACCAGGCCTGTGTGTTTGATAAATTTCTCTGCCATGGTGTGCTCCTTATTTAATGTTGCGAATGTCGGCGAAATGTCCGGTCACAGCAGCAGCGGCAGCCATTGCCGGGCTGACCAGATGCGTGCGCCCTCCACGCCCCTGGCGGCCTTCAAAGTTACGGTTGCTGGTGGAGGCACAACGCTCACCCGGATTCAGGCGATCGTTGTTCATCGCCAGACACATTGAGCAGCCGGGTAAACGCCATTCAAAACCAGCTTCAATAAAGATTTTGTCCAGACCTTCCGCTTCTGCCTGCGCTTTTACCGGGCCAGAGCCGGGAACCACCAGTGCCTGCACGCCTGGCGCGACTTTCCGCCCTTTGGCGATTTCAGCCGCCGCGCGTAAATCTTCAATACGCGAGTTAGTGCAGGAACCGATAAACACTTTGTCGATAGCCACTTCGGTCAGCGGAATACCCGGTTTCAACCCCATATAGGCCAGCGCTTTTTCTGCCGACGCGCGTTCAACCGGATCGGCAAACGAAGCCGGATCGGGAATGTTGTCGTTCACGGAAATCACCTGGCCTGGGTTGGTGCCCCAGGTGACCTGCGGCGAAATCTCTTCTGCCTGCAAAGTGACAACGGTATCGAAAGTTGCGCCTTCGTCGGTTTGCAGGGTTTTCCAGTAGGCAACGGCGTCGTCGAAATCATTGCCTTTCGGCGCATGCAGACGGCCTTTGACATAGTTAAAGGTAGTTTCGTCCGGTGCAACCAGACCGGCTTTCGCGCCCATTTCGATTGCCATATTGCACAGGGTCATACGACCTTCCATGCTTAAATCACGGATTGCTTCGCCGCAAAACTCCACCACATGCCCGGTGCCGCCTGCGCTGCCGGTTGTACCGATAATCGCCAGCACGATATCTTTCGCGGTAATGCCTGGCGCAGCTTTGCCCTGGACTTCAATTTTCATGGTCTTCGCACGACCCTGTTTCAGGGTTTGCGTTGCCAGTACGTGTTCAACTTCGGAAGTGCCGATACCAAAGGCCAGTGCGCCAAACGCGCCGTGAGTGGCGGTATGCGAGTCGCCGCAGACGATGGTCATCCCCGGCAATGTGACGCCCTGTTCCGGCCCCATTACATGGACGATCCCCTGATACGGGTGATTCAGGTCATACAGCTCGACGCCAAACTCTTTGCAGTTTTTGATCAGCTCCTGCATCTGGATGCGCGCCATTTCACCGCAGGCATTAATGTCTTTGGTCTGAGTAGAGACGTTGTGATCCATGGTGGCGAAGGTTTTCCCCGGCTGACGTACCGGGCGACCGTGGGCGCGCAGACCATCGAACGCCTGCGGTGAGGTCACTTCATGCACCAGGTGGCGGTCGATATATAACAGCGGGGTTTCGTTTTCGGCTTCGTACACTACGTGAGCGTCGAACAATTTTTCGTATAACGTCTTAGCCATGATTACACCCCTTCTGCCACATAGCGGGCAATGATATCGCCCATTTCATTGGTACTAACGGCGGCAGCGCCACGGGCTAAATCTCCGGTGCGAATGCCTTCTTCTAATGCGCGGTTAATGGCGCGTTCAATGGCGCAAGCCGCATCATCGGCATCCAGGCTGTAGCGCAGCAGCAGTGCCAGCGACAGAATTTGCGCAATCGGGTTGGCGATGTTTTTGCCTGCGATATCTGGTGCTGAGCCGCCTGCCGGTTCATACAAACCAAAACCTTGCTCGTTCAGGCTGGCGGAAGGCAACATCCCCATCGAGCCAGTGATCATTGCGCACTCGTCAGACAGAATGTCGCCAAACAGGTTGGAGCACAGCAGGACGTCAAACTGTGATGGATCTTTAATCAGCTGCATGGTGGCGTTGTCGATGTACATATGCGCCAGTTCGACATCCGGGTATTCCGTGGCGATCTCGTTAACGATCTCCCGCCATAAAATAGAGGATTGCAGCACGTTGGCTTTGTCGATAGACGTCACTTTATGGCGACGTTTACGAGCAGATTCAAACGCGATGCGGGCGATACGTTCAATCTCAAAACGGTGATACACCTCGGTATCAAACGCTTTTTCATATTGTCCGCTACCTTCGCGGCCTTTTGGCTGACCGAAATAGATGCCGCCGGTCAGTTCGCGCACACACAGGATGTCGAAGCCGTTAGCGGCAATGTCAGCACGCAGCGGACAGAATGCTTCCAGCCCCTGATACAGTTTTGCCGGACGCAGATTGCTGAATAATTTGAAGTGTTTACGCAAAGGCAACAGTGCGCCGCGTTCTGGTTGCTGGTCTGGCGGCAAATGTTCCCACTTCGGACCACCTACCGAGCCAAACAGCACGGCATCGGCTTGCTCACAACCTTCAACCGTCGCAGGCGGCAGCGGCTGCCCGTGGTTATCAATGGCTGCGCCGCCTACATCGTAATGGCTGGTGGTGATACGCATCGCAAAGCGGTTGCGCACGGCATCCAGAACTTTCAGCGCCTGGGTCATCACTTCCGGACCAATACCGTCCCCCGGCAATACGGCAATATGGTAATTCTTCGACATCACACGGTTTCCTTGTTGTTTTCGTTGTGTTGAGCTTTGCGTTGCAACTCTTTTTCGACTTCTGCGGCGCGCCAGATATTGTTCAGTACATGCACCATGGCTTTGGCGGAGGACTCGACAATATCGGTGGCCAGGCCGACGCCGTGGAAGCGGCGACCGTTGTAGTTGGCGACAATATCCACCTGACCCAGCGCATCTTTACCGTGGCCTTTGGCGGTCAGGCTGTATTTCACCAGTTCGACGTTATAGTCAGTGATGCGGTTAATTGCCTGATAGACGGCATCGACCGGACCGTTACCGTTGGCGGCTTCTGCTTTGACTTCTTCGCCGCAGGCCAGTTTGACGGCGGCAGTGGCAATATCGTTAGAGCCAGACTGCACGCTGAAGTAATCCAGACGGAAATGCTCTGGCTCTTCTTGCTGCTTACCGATGAAGGCCAGCGCCTCCAGATCGTAATCAAACACCTGACCTTTTTTGTCCGCCAGCTTCAGGAAAGCATCGTACAAATTGTCTAAATTATATTCACTTTCTTTATACCCCATCTCATCCATGCGGTGTTTTACTGCCGCACGTCCCGAACGAGAGGTCAGATTCAGCTGGATTTGGTTCAAACCAATAGATTCTGGTGTCATGATTTCGTAGTTTTCGCGGTTTTTCAGCACACCATCCTGATGAATACCGGAGGAGTGTGCGAATGCGCCGCTGCCAACAATGGCTTTGTTTGCTGGGATCGGCATATTACAAATCTGGCTAACTAACTGGCTGGTGCGCCATATCTCCTGGTGATTAATGGCGGTGTGGACGTTGAGAATATCCTTACGAACTTTGATCGCCATGATGACTTCTTCCAGCGAACAGTTACCGGCGCGTTCGCCGATCCCGTTCATCGCGCCTTCTACCTGCCGTGCTCCGGCATGTACTGCCGCCAGTGAGTTGCCGACCGCCAGGCCTAAATCGTCGTGGGTATGTACGGAAATAATGGCTTTGTCGATGTTAGGTACGCGTTCATACAGCCCGCTGATGATTCCGGCGAACTCAAACGGCATGGTGTAGCCCACGGTGTCCGGAATGTTGATGGTGGTGGCACCGGCATTAATCGCCGCTTCGACCACTCGCGCCAGATCGGCAATGGGTGTACGCCCGGCATCTTCGCAAGAAAATTCAACATCATCGGTGTAATTACGGGCGCGTTTCACCATATAGATAGCGCGTTCGATCACCTCGTCCAGCGTGCTGCGCAGCTTGGTGGCGATGTGCATTGGGGAGGTAGCAATAAAGGTATGAATACGGAAGGCTTCGGCGACTTTCAGGGATTCGGCCGCCACGTCGATATCTTTTTCCACGCAGCGAGCTAACGCACATACGCGGCTGTTTTTAACCTGGCGGGCGATGGTTTGCACCGATTCAAAATCGCCCGGCGAAGAGACGGGGAAACCGACTTCCATCACGTCAACACCCATACGCTCAAGGGCCAGCGCAATTTGCAGTTTTTCTTTCACACTCAAGCTTGCCTGTAACGCCTGTTCACCGTCGCGCAATGTGGTATCGAAAATAATGACTTGCTGGCTCATGGTTTGGGTCCTTGTCTCTTTTTGAGCGCCTCGCTTCGGGCATAAAAAAACCCGCGCAATGGCGCGGGTTTTTTGTTTGACTGCGTGCTGGCTTAATGCTGGATGCCGCTCACTCGTCTACCGCGCAAAGAAGATGCGTTTAGTAGTAGTAGACCGATAAAGCGAACGATGTGAGTCATTAAATCAGCTCCAGATGAATGCGATATGCTTTTAGAGTTACTGGATACAAAAACGGATGTCAACCCTGACGCAATAAAAACGTCCCGCCAGCATGAGTTCTGCATCCGTAAAATTAGCTAATTGTGCTGCGGTGGTTAAAGTAAGCGATATTAATTTCTGCTTAACTACCGCCGCTTATCATCGGTTGACATATTTCAGAATAAATTTTTGCATCTAATCGACGAGGGAAAGGGGGATAAAATGCACGCGTTACAAAACCTATCCTGATGATTTGTATTGAATTATATGTTTTGCGAATTTTTTGATATTCATTTGGTGAATATTATTGATCAATTAATGTTAAGAATTAATGCATTAAACATATAAATTAATTATTAAAAAAGCACATTTAATCCATTTTGTGGATGATTGAGTATTCGTGGTAGTTATGATTAGATTGTTTTCGCAACAAAAACATTATGGATTATTATGCTGTGGTAAATGACGCTTTCCACGGCAATGGATTCTGTTTTTATAAGAACCCGTATCTTTATGTTTTCCTAATTTTACTCATTTTCCTTTTTCTTATTTTATATGCATGATAAATCATATTCTCGAGGATTATTTCTCTGCATTCCAATAAGGGAAAGGGAGTTAAGTGTGACAGTGGAGTTAAGTATGCCAGAGGTACAAACAGATCATCCAGAGACGGCGGAGTTAAGCAAGCCACAGCTACGCATGGTCGATCTCAACTTATTAACCGTTTTCGATGCCGTGATGCAGGAGCAAAACATTACCCGTGCCGCTCATGTTCTGGGAATGTCGCAACCTGCGGTCAGTAACGCTGTTGCACGCCTGAAGGTGATGTTTAATGACGAGCTTTTTGTTCGTTATGGCCGTGGTATTCAACCGACTGCTCGCGCATTTCAACTTTTTGGTTCAGTTCGTCAGGCATTGCAACTAGTACAAAATGAATTACCAGGTTCAGGCTTTGAGCCTGCCAGTAGTGAACGTGTATTTCATCTTTGTGTCTGCAGCCCGTTAGACAGCATTCTGACCTCGCAGATTTATAATCACATTGAGCAGATTGCGCCAAATATACATGTTATGTTCAAGTCTTCATTAAATCAGAACACTGAACATCAGCTGCGTTATCAGGAAACGGAGTTTGTGATTAGTTATGAAGACTTCCATCGTCCTGAATTTACCAGCGTGCCATTATTTAAAGATGAAATGGTGCTGGTAGCCAGCAAAAATCATCCAACAATTAAAGGCCCGTTACTGAAACATGATGTTTATAACGAACAACATGCGGCGGTTTCGCTCGATCGTTTCGCGTCATTTAGTCAACCGTGGTATGACACGGTAGATAAGCAAGCCAGTATCGCGTATCAGGGCATGGCAATGATGAGCGTACTTAGCGTGGTGTCGCAAACGCATCTGGTCGCTATAGCGCCGCGTTGGCTGGCTGAAGAGTTCGCTGAATCCTTAGAGTTACAGGTTTTACCGCTACCGTTAAAACAAAATAGCAGGACCTGTTATCTCTCCTGGCATGAAGCTGCCGGGCGCGATAAAGGCCATCAGTGGATGGAAGAGCAATTAGTCTCAATTTGCAAACGCTAACTGAATGCAGAATAGATCAGACATGAATGTCTGGTTTATTCTGCATTTTCTATTGAATGTAGAATTTTATCCTGAATGTGTGGACTCTCTATTTTAGGATTAATTAAAAAAATAGAGAAATTGCTGTAAGTTGTGGGATTCAGCCGATTTATTATCAATTTAATCCTTCGTAATGGAGGATTTTATCGTTTCTTTTCACCTTTCCTCCTGTTTATTCTTATTACCCTGCGTTTATGTCTCTGGCTGCCAATTGCTTAAGCAAGATCGGACGGTTAATGTGTTTTACACATTTTTTCCGTCAAACAGTGAGGCAGGCCATGGAGATGTTGTCTGGAGCCGAGATGGTCGTCCGATCGCTTATCGATCAGGGCGTTAAACAAGTATTCGGTTATCCCGGAGGCGCAGTCCTTGATATTTACGATGCATTGCATACCGTGGGTGGTATTGATCATGTATTAGTTCGTCATGAGCAGGCGGCGGTGCATATGGCCGATGGTCTGGCGCGCGCGACCGGGGAAGTCGGCGTCGTGCTGGTAACGTCGGGTCCAGGGGCGACCAATGCGATTACTGGCATTGCCACCGCTTATATGGATTCCATTCCATTAGTTGTCCTTTCCGGGCAGGTAGCGACCTCGTTGATAGGCTACGATGCCTTTCAGGAGTGCGACATGGTGGGGATTTCTCGCCCGGTGGTTAAACACAGTTTTCTGGTTAAGCAAACGGAAGACATTCCGCAGGTGCTGAAAAAGGCTTTCTGGCTGGCGGCAAGTGGTCGCCCTGGGCCCGTGGTCGTTGATTTACCCAAAGATATTCTTAATCCGGCGAACAAATTACCCTACGTCTGGCCGGAGTCGGTCAGTATGCGATCTTACAATCCCACGACCTCCGGGCATAAAGGGCAAATTAAGCGCGCTCTGCAAACGCTGGTGGCGGCAAAAAAACCGGTTGTCTATGTAGGCGGTGGGGCAATCACGGCGGGCTGTCATCAGCAGCTAAAAGAAACGGTGGAGGCGTTGAATCTGCCCGTTGTTTCCTCATTAATGGGGCTGGGGGCGTTTCCGGCAACGCATCGTCAGGCACTGGGCATGCTGGGAATGCACGGCACCTACGAAGCTAATATGACGATGCATAACGCGGATGTGATTTTTGCCGTCGGGGTACGTTTTGATGACCGAACGACGAACAATCTGGCGAAGTACTGCCCAAATGCCACGGTTCTGCATATCGATATTGATCCTACTTCCATTTCTAAAACCGTGACTGCTGATATCCCGATTGTGGGGGATGCTCGCCAGGTCCTCGAACAAATGCTTGAACTCCTGTCGCAAGAATCCGTCCATCAACCGCTGGATGAGATCCGCGACTGGTGGCAGCAGATTGAACAGTGGCGCGCTCGTCAGTGCCTGAAATATGACTCTTACAGTGAAAAGATTAAACCGCAGGCGGTGATCGAGACTCTTTGGCGGTTGACGAAGGGAGACGCTTACGTGACGTCCGATGTCGGGCAGCACCAGATGTTTGCTGCGCTTTATTATCCATTCGACAAACCGCGTCGCTGGATCAACTCTGGCGGCCTCGGCACGATGGGTTTTGGTTTACCTGCGGCACTGGGCGTCAAAATGGCGTTGCCAGAAGAAACCGTGGTTTGCGTCACTGGCGACGGCAGTATTCAGATGAACATTCAGGAACTGTCTACCGCGTTGCAATACGAGTTGCCCGTACTGGTGGTGAATCTCAATAACCGCTATCTGGGGATGGTGAAACAGTGGCAGGACATGATCTATTCCGGCCGTCATTCACAATCTTATATGCAGTCACTACCCGATTTCGTTCGTCTGGCGGAAGCCTATGGTCACGTCGGGATCCAGATTTCTCATCCGCAAGAACTGGAAAGCAAACTTAGCGAGGCGCTGGAACAGGTGCGCAATAATCGCCTGGTGTTTGTTGATGTCACCGTCGATGGCAGTGAGCACGTCTACCCGATGCAGATTCGCGGGGGCGGAATGGATGAAATGTGGTTAAGCAAAACGGAGAGAACCTGATTATGCGCCGGATATTATCAGTCTTACTCGAAAATGAATCAGGCGCGTTATCCCGCGTGATTGGCCTTTTTTCCCAGCGTGGCTACAACATTGAAAGCCTGACCGTTGCGCCAACCGACGATCCGACATTATCGCGTATGACCATCCAGACCGTGGGCGATGAAAAAGTGCTTGAGCAGATCGAAAAGCAATTACACAAGCTGGTCGATGTATTACGCGTGAGCGAGTTAGGGCAGGGCGCGCATGTTGAGCGGGAAATCATGCTGGTGAAAATTCAGGCCAGCGGCTACGGGCGTGACGAAGTGAAACGTAATACGGAAATATTCCGTGGGCAAATTATCGATGTCACACCCTCGCTTTATACCGTTCAATTAGCAGGTACCAGCGATAAGCTTGATGCATTTTTAGCATCGATTCGCGATGTGGCGAAAATTGTGGAAGTTGCTCGCTCTGGTGTGGTCGGACTTTCGCGCGGCGATAAAATAATGCGTTGAGAATGATCTCAATGCGCAATTTGCAGCCCAACATGTCACGTTGGGCTTTTTTTGCGAAATCAGTGGGAACCTGGAATAAAAGCAGTTGCCGCAGTTAATTTTCTGCGCTTAGATGTTAATGAATTTAACCCATACCAGTACAATGGCTATGGTTTTTACATTTTACGCAAGGGGCAATTGTGAAACTGGATGAAATCGCTCGGCTGGCGGGAGTGTCGCGGACCACTGCAAGCTATGTTATTAACGGCAAAGCGAAGCAATACCGTGTGAGCGACAAAACCGTTGAAAAAGTCATGGCTGTGGTGCGTGAGCACAATTACCACCCGAACGCCGTGGCAGCTGGGCTTCGTGCTGGACGCACACGTTCTATTGGTCTTGTGATCCCCGATCTGGAGAACACCAGCTATACCCGCATCGCTAACTATCTTGAACGCCAGGCGCGGCAAAGGGGTTATCAACTGCTGATTGCCTGCTCGGAAGATCAGCCCGACAACGAAATGCGTTGTATCGAGCATCTTTTGCAGCGTCAGGTTGATGCCATTATTGTTTCGACGTCGTTACCACCTGAGCATCCTTTTTATCAACGCTGGGCTAACGACCCGTTCCCGATTGTCGCGCTGGACCGCGCCCTCGATCGTGAACACTTCACCAGCGTGGTTGGTGCCGATCAGGATGATGCCGAAATGCTGGCGGAAGAGTTACGTAAGTTTCCCGCCGAGACGGTACTTTATCTTGGCGCGCTGCCGGAGCTTTCTGTCAGCTTCCTGCGTGAACAAGGTTTCCGTACTGCCTGGAAAGATGATCCGCGCGAAGTGCATTTCCTTTATGCCAACAGCTATGAGCGGGAGGCGGCTGCCCAGTTATTCGAAAAATGGCTGGAAACGCATCCGATGCCGCAGGCACTGTTCACAACGTCGTTTGCGTTGTTGCAAGGGGTGATGGATGTCACGCTACGTCGTGACGGCAAACTGCCTTCTGACCTGGCAATTGCCACCTTTGGCGATAACGAACTGCTCGACTTCTTACAGTGCCCGGTGCTGGCAGTGGCTCAACGTCACCGCGATGTCGCAGAGCGTGTGCTGGAGATTGTCCTGGCAAGCCTGGACGAACCGCGTAAGCCAAAACCTGGTTTAACGCGCATTAAACGTAATCTCTATCGCCGCGGCGTGCTCAGCCGTAGCTAAGCCGCGAACAAAAATACGCGCCAGGTGAATTTCTCTCTGGCGCGTTGAGTACGGGAATGGATATCAATATCCTTAAAGTAAATAAGACTATTCCTGGCTATTATTGATAAATGCTTTTAAACCTGCCCGTTAATTACCTCACCAGCTGAAATTCACAATAATTAAGTGATATCGATAGCGCGTTTTTGCATTATTTTGTTACATGCAGAGATGAATTGCCGATTTAACAAACACTTTTCTTTGCTTTTGCGCAAACCCGCTGGCATCAAGCGCCACACAGACGCAACAGGGACTGTTAACCGGGGAAGATATGTCCTAAAATGCCGCTCGCGTCGCAAACTGACACTTTATATTTGCTGTGGAAAATAGTTAGTCATTTTAAAACGGTGATGACGATGAGGGATTTTTTCTTACAGCTATTCATAACGTTAATTTGCTTCGCACGTTGGACGTAAAATAAACAACGCTGATATTAGCCGTAAACATCGGGTTTTTTACCTCGGTATGCCTTGTGACTGGCTTGACAAGCTTTTCCTCCGCTCCGTAAACTCCTTTCAGTGGGAAATTGTGGGGCAAAGTGGGAATAAGGGGTGAGGCTGGCATGTTCCGGGGAGCAACGTTAGTCAATCTCGACAGCAAAGGGCGCTTATCAGTGCCTACCCGTTATCGGGAACAGCTGCTTGAGAACGCTGCCGGTCAAATGGTTTGCACCATTGACATTCATCACCCGTGCCTGCTGCTTTACCCCCTGCCTGAATGGGAAATTATCGAGCAAAAATTATCGCGTCTGTCGAGCATGAACCCGGTTGAGCGCCGTGTGCAGCGCCTACTGTTAGGTCATGCCAGCGAATGTCAGATGGATGGCGCAGGTCGATTGTTAATCGCGCCAGTACTGCGGCAACATGCCGGGCTGACAAAAGAAGTGATGCTGGTTGGACAGTTCAACAAGTTTGAGCTGTGGGATGAAACAACCTGGCATCAACAGGTCAAGGAAGATATCGACGCAGAGCAGTTGGCTACCGGAGACTTATCGGAGCGACTGCAGGACTTGTCTCTATAAAATGATGGAAAACTATAAACATACTACGGTGCTGCTGGATGAAGCCGTTAATGGCCTCAATATCCGTCCTGATGGCATCTACATTGATGGGACTTTTGGTCGCGGTGGTCACTCACGTCTGATCCTCTCGCAGCTTGGCGAAGAGGGGCGTTTGCTGGCGATCGATCGCGACCCGCAGGCTATCGCCGTTGCGAAGACTATTGATGATCCGCGCTTCTCCATCATCCACGGACCTTTCTCCGCGCTGGGCGAATATGTTGCCGAGCGCGATCTTATCGGCAAGATCGACGGCATCCTCCTCGATCTTGGCGTCTCTTCACCGCAACTTGATGATGCTGAACGCGGCTTTTCCTTTATGCGCGATGGTCCGCTGGACATGCGTATGGACCCAACCCGTGGGCAGTCAGCCGCTGAATGGCTACAAACCGCAGAAGAAGCCGATATCGCCTGGGTATTGAAAACCTACGGTGAAGAGCGTTTTGCCAAACGCATTGCCCGCGCCATTGTCGAGCGAAACCGCGAACAGCCGATGACCCGCACCAAAGAACTGGCGGAAGTCGTGGCTGCCGCAACGCCGGTGAAAGATAAGTTTAAACATCCCGCGACCCGTACCTTCCAGGCGGTGCGCATTTGGGTAAACAGTGAACTGGAGGAGATAGAGCAGGCGCTAAAAAGCTCGCTCAACGTGCTGGCCCCGGGTGGGCGGCTTTCGATCATCAGCTTCCACTCACTGGAAGACCGTATTGTGAAACGTTTTATGCGTGAAAACAGCCGCGGTCCGCAAGTTCCGGCAGGGTTACCGATGACTGAAGAGCAGCTCAAAAAACTGGGTGGCCGTCAGCTGCGAGCACTAGGCAAGTTAATGCCGGGCGAAGAAGAGGTGGCTGAGAACCCTCGTGCCCGTAGTTCAGTTCTGCGTATTGCAGAGAGGACGAACGCATGATCAGCAGAGTGACAGAAGCTCTAAGCAAAGTTAAAGGATCGATGGGAAGCCACGAGCGCCATGCATTGCCTGGTGTTATCGGTGACGATCTTTTGCGATTTGGGAAGCTGCCACTCTGCCTGTTCATTTGCATTATTTTGACGGCGGTGACTGTGGTAACCACGGCGCACCATACCCGTTTACTGACCGCTCAGCGCGAACAACTGGTGCTGGAGCGAGATGCTTTAGACATTGAATGGCGCAACCTGATCCTTGAAGAGAATGCGCTCGGCGACCATAGCCGGGTGGAAAGGATCGCCACGGAAAAGCTGCAAATGCAGCATGTTGATCCGTCACAAGAAAATATCGTAGTGCAAAAATAAGGATAAACGCGACGCATGAAAGCAGCGGCGAAAACGCAGAAACCAAAACGTCAGGAAGAACATGCCAACTTTATCAGTTGGCGTTTTGCGTTGTTATGCGGCTGTATTCTCCTGGCGCTGGCTTTTCTGCTCGGACGCGTAGCGTGGTTACAAGTTATCTCCCCGGATATGCTGGTAAAAGAGGGCGACATGCGTTCTCTTCGCGTTCAGCAAGTTTCCACCTCCCGCGGCATGATTACTGACCGTTCTGGTCGCCCGTTAGCGGTGAGCGTGCCGGTTAAAGCGATTTGGGCTGACCCGAAAGAAGTGCATGACGCTGGCGGTATCAGCGTCGGTGATCGCTGGAAGGCGCTGGCTAACGCACTCAATATTCCGCTGGATCAGCTTTCAGCCCGCATTAACGCCAACCCGAAAGGGCGCTTTATTTATCTGGCGCGTCAGGTAAACCCTGACATGGCAGAGTACATCAAAAAACTGAAACTGCCGGGGATTCATCTGCGTGAAGAATCTCGCCGTTATTATCCATCCGGCGAAGTGACCGCTCACCTCATCGGCTTTACTAACGTCGATAGTCAGGGGATTGAGGGCGTCGAGAAGAGTTTCGATAAATGGCTTACCGGGCAGCCGGGTGAGCGCATTGTGCGTAAAGACCGCTATGGTCGCGTAATTGAAGATATCTCTTCCACCGACAGTCAGGCGGCGCACAACCTGGCGCTGAGTATTGATGAACGCCTGCAGGCGCTGGTTTATCGCGAACTGAACAACGCGGTGGCCTTTAACAAAGCTGAATCTGGTAGCGCCGTGCTGGTGGATGTCAACACCGGTGAAGTGCTGGCGATGGCTAACAGCCCGTCATACAACCCAAACAATCTGAGTGGCACGCCGAAAGAGGCGATGCGTAACCGTACCATCACTGACGTGTTTGAACCGGGTTCAACGGTTAAACCGATGGTGGTGATGACCGCGTTGCAACGTGGCGTAGTGCGGGAAAACTCGGTACTCAATACCATTCCTTATCGAATTAACGGCCACGAAATCAAAGACGTGGCACGCTACAGCGAATTAACCCTGACCGGGGTATTACAGAAGTCGAGTAACGTCGGTGTTTCCAAGCTGGCGTTAGCGATGCCGTCCTCAGCGTTAGTAGATACTTACTCACGTTTTGGACTGGGAAAAGCGACCAATTTGGGGTTGGTCGGAGAACGCAGTGGCTTATATCCTCAAAAACAACGGTGGTCTGACATAGAGAGGGCCACCTTCTCTTTCGGCTACGGGCTAATGGTAACACCGTTACAGTTAGCGCGAGTCTACGCAACTATCGGCAGCTACGGCATTTATCGCCCACTGTCGATTACCAAAGTTGACCCCCCGGTTCCCGGTGAACGAGTCTTCCCGGAATCCATTGTTCGCACCGTGGTGCATATGATGGAAAGCGTGGCGCTACCGGGTGGTGGCGGCGTGAAGGCGGCGATTAAGGGCTATCGTATCGCCATTAAAACCGGTACCGCGAAAAAGGTCGGGCCGGACGGTCGCTACATCAATAAATATATTGCTTATACCGCAGGCGTTGCGCCTGCGAGTCAGCCGCGCTTCGCGCTGGTTGTTGTTATCAACGATCCGCAGGCGGGTAAATACTACGGCGGCGCCGTTTCCGCGCCGGTCTTTGGTGCCATCATGGGCGGCGTATTGCGTACCATGAACATCGAGCCGGATGCGCTGACAACGGGCGATAAAAATGAATTTGTGATTAATCAAGGCGAGGGGACAGGTGGCAGATCGTAATTTGCGCGACCTTCTTGCTCCGTGGGTGCCAGACGCACCTTCGCGAGCACTGCGAGAGATGACACTCGACAGCCGTGTGGCTGCGGCGGGCGATCTCTTTGTAGCTGTAGTAGGTCATCAGGCGGACGGGCGTCGATATATCCCGCAGGCGATAGCGCAAGGTGTGGCTGCCATTATTGCAGAGGCGAAAGATGAGGCGACCGACGGTGAAATCCGTGAAATGCACGGCGTACCGGTCATCTATCTCAGCCAGCTCAACGAGCGTTTATCTGCACTGGCGGGCCGCTTTTACCATGAACCCTCTGACAATTTACGTCTCGTGGGCGTAACGGGCACCAACGGCAAAACCACGACGACCCAGCTGCTGGCGCAGTGGAGCCAACTGCTTGGCGAAACCAGCGCGGTAATGGGCACCGTTGGTAACGGCCTGCTGGGGAAAGTGATCCCGACAGAAAATACAACCGGTTCGGCAGTCGATGTTCAGCATGGGCTGGCGGGGCTGGTGGATCAGGGCGCGACTTTTTGCGCAATGGAAGTTTCCTCCCACGGACTGGTACAGCACCGTGTGGCGGCATTGAAATTTGCGGCGTCGGTCTTTACCAACTTAAGCCGCGATCACCTTGATTATCATGGTGATATGGAACACTACGAAGCCGCGAAATGGCTGCTTTATTCTGAGCATCATTGCGGTCAGGCGATTATTAACGCCGACGATGAAGTGGGCCGCCGCTGGCTGGCAAAACTGCCAGACGCAGTTGCGGTATCAATGGAAGATCATATCAATCCGAACTGTCACGGACGCTGGTTGAAAGCGACTGAAGTGAACTATCACGACAGCGGTGCGACGATTCGCTTTAGTTCAAGTTGGGGCGATGGGGAAATTGAAAGCCATCTGATGGGCGCTTTTAACGTCAGCAACCTGCTGCTGGCGCTGGCGACGCTGCTGGCGCTGGGCTATCCGTTGTCTGACCTGCTGAAAACTGCCGCACGCCTGCAGCCGGTTTGTGGACGTATGGAAGTGTTCACTGCGCCAGGCAAACCGACGGTAGTGGTGGATTACGCGCATACGCCGGATGCACTGGAAAAAGCCTTACAGGCGGCGCGCCTGCACTGTGCGGGCAAGCTGTGGTGCGTCTTTGGCTGTGGTGGCGATCGTGATAAAGGCAAACGTCCACTGATGGGCGCAATTGCTGAAGAGTTTGCTGACGTGGCGGTGGTAACGGACGATAACCCGCGTACCGAAGAACCGCGTGCCATCATCAACGATATTCTGGCGGGAATGTTAGATGCCGGACATGCCAAAGTGATGGAAGGCCGTGCTGAAGCGGTGACTTGCGCCGTTATGCAGGCTAAAGAGAATGATGTGGTACTGGTCGCGGGCAAAGGCCATGAGGATTACCAGATTGTTGGCAATCAGCGTCTGGACTACTCCGATCGCGTCACGGTGGCGCGTCTGCTGGGGGTGATTGCATGATTAGCGTAACCCTTAGCCAACTTACCGATATTCTCAACGGTGAACTGCAAGGTGCAGATATCACCCTTGATGCTGTAACCACTGACACGCGAAAACTGACGCCGGGCTGCCTGTTTGTTGCCCTGAAAGGCGAACGTTTCGATGCTCATGATTTTGCCGACCAGGCGAAAGCTGGCGGCGCGGGCGCACTACTGGTCAGCCGTCCGCTGGATATCGATCTGCCGCAGTTAATCGTCAAGGATACGCGTCTGGCGTTTGGTGAACTGGCTGCATGGGTTCGCCAGCAAGTTCCGGCGCGCGTGGTTGCTCTGACGGGCTCCTCCGGCAAAACCTCTGTTAAAGAGATGACGGCGGCAATTTTAAGCCAGTGTGGCAACACGCTTTATACGGCAGGCAATCTCAACAACGACATCGGCGTGCCGATGACGCTGTTGCGCTTAACGCCGGAATACGATTACGCAGTTATTGAACTTGGCGCGAACCATCAGGGCGAAATTGCCTGGACTGTGAGTCTGACTCGCCCGGAAGCGGCGCTGGTCAATAACCTGGCGGCAGCGCATCTGGAAGGTTTCGGTTCTTTGGCTGGCGTGGCAAAAGCGAAAGGCGAAATCTTTAGCGGCTTGCCGGAAAACGGTATCGCCATTATGAATGCCGACAACAACGACTGGCTGAACTGGCAGAGCGTAATTGGCTCACGCAAAGTGTGGCGTTTCTCACCCAATGCCGCCAACAGCGATTTCACCGCCACCAACATCCATGTGACTTCGCACGGTACGGAATTTACCCTGCAAACCCCAACCGGTAGCGTCGATGTTCTGCTGCCGCTTCCAGGGCGTCACAATATTGCGAATGCGCTGGCAGCCGCTGCGCTCTCCATGTCCGTGGGCGCGACGCTTGATGCTATCAAAGCGGGGCTGGCAAATCTGAAAGCTGTTCCAGGCCGTCTGTTCCCCATCCAGCTGGCGGAAAACCAGTTGCTGCTCGACGACTCCTACAACGCCAATGTCGGTTCAATGACCGCAGCAGTCCAGGTACTGGCTGAAATGCCGGGCTACCGCGTGCTGGTGGTGGGCGATATGGCGGAACTGGGCGCTGAAAGCGAAGCCTGCCATATACAGGTGGGCGAAGCGGCAAAAGCAGCTGGTATTGACCGCGTGTTAAGCGTGGGTAAACAAAGCCATGCTATCAGCACCGCCAGCGGCGTTGGCGAACATTTTTCCGATAAAACTGCGCTTATCGCGCGTCTTAAATCACTGATTACTGAGCAACAGGTAATTACGATTTTAGTTAAGGGTTCACGTAGTGCTGCCATGGAAGAGGTAGTACGCGCTTTACAGGAGAATGGGACATGTTAGTTTGGCTGGCCGAACATTTGGTCAAATATTATTCCGGCTTTAACGTCTTTTCCTATCTGACGTTTCGCGCCATCGTCAGCCTGCTGACTGCGCTGTTCATCTCATTGTGGATGGGCCCGCGCATGATTGCTCATTTGCAAAAACTTTCCTTTGGTCAGGTAGTGCGTAACGACGGTCCTGAATCACACTTCAGCAAGCGCGGTACGCCGACCATGGGCGGGATTATGATCCTGACAGCGATTGTGATCTCCGTGCTGCTGTGGGCTTACCCATCCAATCCGTACGTCTGGTGCGTACTGGTGGTGCTGGTAGGTTACGGCATCATTGGCTTTGTTGATGACTATCGCAAAGTGGTGCGTAAAGACACCAAAGGGTTGATCGCTCGTTGGAAGTATTTCTGGATGTCGGTCATTGCGCTGGGTGTTGCCTTCGCGCTGTACCTTGCCGGCAAAGACACGCCCGCAACGCAGCTGGTGGTTCCGTTCTTTAAAGATGTGATGCCGCAACTGGGGCTGTTCTACATTCTGCTGGCTTACTTCGTCATTGTGGGTACAGGCAACGCGGTAAACCTGACTGATGGTCTCGACGGTCTGGCAATTATGCCGACCGTATTTGTCGCCGGTGGTTTTGCGCTGGTGGCGTGGGCGACCGGCAACATGAACTTTGCCAGCTATTTACACATACCGTATCTACGACACGCCGGGGAACTGGTCATTGTCTGTACCGCGATAGTCGGGGCAGGGCTGGGCTTCCTGTGGTTTAACACCTATCCGGCGCAGGTCTTTATGGGCGATGTCGGTTCGCTGGCGTTAGGTGGTGCGTTAGGTATTATCGCCGTACTGCTGCGTCAGGAATTCCTGCTGGTGATTATGGGGGGCGTGTTCGTGGTAGAAACACTTTCCGTCATCCTGCAGGTCGGCTCCTTTAAACTGCGCGGACAACGTATTTTCCGCATGGCACCGATTCATCACCACTATGAACTGAAAGGCTGGCCGGAACCGCGCGTCATTGTACGTTTCTGGATTATTTCGCTGATGCTGGTCCTGATTGGTCTGGCAACGCTGAAGGTACGTTAATCATGGCTGATTACCAGGGTAAAAATGTCGTCATTATCGGCCTGGGCCTCACCGGGCTTTCTTGCGTGGACTTTTTCCTCGCTCGCGGTGTGACGCCGCGCGTTATGGATACGCGTATGACACCGCCTGGCCTGGATAAATTACCCGAAGCTGTAGAACGCCACACGGGCGGTCTGAATGATGAATGGCTGATGGCGGCCGATCTGATTGTCGCCAGTCCCGGTATTGCACTGGCGCATCCATCCCTAAGCGCTGCCGCTGATGCCGGAATCGAAATCGTTGGCGATATCGAGCTGTTCTGTCGTGAAGCACAAGCACCGATTGTGGCGATCACCGGTTCTAACGGCAAAAGCACGGTCACCACTCTAGTGGGTGAAATGGCGAAAGCGGCGGGGGTTAACGTTGGTGTGGGTGGCAATATTGGCCTGCCTGCGTTGATGCTGCTGGATGATGAGTGCGAACTGTACGTGCTGGAGCTGTCGAGCTTCCAGCTTGAAACCACCTCCAGTTTACAGGCGGTAGCAGCGACCATTCTGAACGTGACTGAAGATCATATGGATCGCTATCCGTTTGGTTTACAACAGTATCGTGCAGCAAAACTGCGCATTTACGAAAACGCAAAAGTTTGCGTGGTTAATGCTGATGATGCCTTAACAATGCCGATTCGCGGTGCGGATGAACGCTGCGTCAGCTTTGGCGTCAACATGGGTGACTATCACCTGAATCATCAGCAGGGTGAAACCTGGCTGCGGGTGAAAGGCGAGAAAGTGCTGAACGTGAAAGAAATGAAACTTTCCGGGCAGCATAACTACACCAATGCACTGGCAGCTCTGGCACTGGCAGATGCCGCTGGTTTGCCGCGCGCCAGCAGCCTGAAAGCGTTAACCACATTCACTGGTCTGCCGCATCGCTTTGAAGTTGTGCTGGAGCATAACGGTGTGCGCTGGATTAACGATTCAAAAGCGACCAACGTCGGCAGTACGGAAGCGGCGCTGAATGGCCTGCACGTAGACGGCACGCTGCATTTGTTGCTGGGCGGCGATGGTAAATCGGCAGATTTTAGCCCACTGGCGCGTTACCTGAATGGCGATAACGTACGTTTGTATTGTTTCGGTCGTGACGGCGCGCAGCTGGCGGCGCTACGCCCGGAAGTGGCAGAACAAACCGAAACTATGGAACAGGCGATGCGCTTGCTGGCTCCGCGTGTTCAGCCGGGCGATATGGTTCTGCTCTCCCCGGCCTGTGCCAGCCTTGATCAGTTCAAGAACTTTGAACAACGAGGCAATGAGTTTGCCCGTCTGGCGAAGGAGTTAGGTTGATGCGTTTATCTCTCCCTCGCCTGAAAATGCCGCGCCTGCCAGGATTCAGTATTCTGGTCTGGATCTCCACGGCGCTAAAGGGCTGGGTGATGGGCTCGCGGGAAAAAGATACCGACAGCCTGATCATGTACGATCGCACCTTACTGTGGCTGACCTTCGGCCTCGCGGCGATTGGCTTTATCATGGTGACCTCGGCGTCAATGCCCATAGGGCAACGCTTAACCAACGATCCGTTCTTCTTCGCGAAGCGTGATGGCGTCTATCTGATCCTGGCATTCATTCTGGCGATCATTACGCTGCGTCTGCCGATGGAGTTCTGGCAACGTTACAGCGCTACGATGCTACTCGGATCAATCATCCTGTTGATGATCGTTCTGGTAGTGGGTAGCTCTGTTAAAGGGGCATCGCGTTGGATCGATCTCGGCTTGCTACGTATCCAGCCTGCGGAGCTGACAAAACTGTCGTTGTTTTGCTATATCGCCAACTATCTGGTGCGTAAAGGCGACGAAGTACGTAATAACCTGCGCGGCTTCCTGAAACCGATGGGCGTGATTCTGGTGTTGGCAGTGTTACTGCTGGCACAGCCAGACCTTGGTACGGTGGTGGTGTTGTTTGTGACTACGCTGGCGATGTTATTCCTGGCGGGAGCGAAATTGTGGCAGTTCATTGCCATTATCGGTATGGGCATTTCAGCGGTTGTGTTGCTGATCCTCGCCGAACCGTACCGTATCCGCCGTGTTACCGCATTCTGGAACCCGTGGGAAGATCCCTTTGGCAGCGGCTATCAGTTAACGCAATCGCTGATGGCGTTTGGTCGCGGCGAACTGTGGGGGCAAGGTTTAGGTAACTCGGTACAAAAACTGGAGTATCTGCCGGAAGCGCACACTGACTTTATTTTCGCCATTATCGGCGAAGAATTAGGTTATGTCGGTGTGGTACTAGCACTTTTAATGGTATTCTTCGTCGCTTTTCGTGCGATGTCGATTGGCCGTAAAGCATTAGAAATTGACCATCGTTTTTCCGGTTTTCTCGCCTGTTCCATTGGCATCTGGTTTAGCTTCCAGGCGCTGGTGAACGTAGGCGCGGCCGCGGGGATGTTACCGACCAAAGGTCTGACATTGCCGTTGATCAGTTACGGTGGTTCGAGCTTACTGATTATGTCGACAGCCATCATGATGCTGTTGCGTATTGATTATGAAACGCGTCTGGAGAAAGCGCAGGCGTTTGTACGAGGTTCACGATGAGTGGTCAAGGAAAGCGATTAATGGTGATGGCAGGCGGAACCGGTGGACATGTATTCCCGGGACTGGCGGTTGCGCACCATCTAATGGCTCAGGGTTGGCAAGTTCGCTGGCTGGGGACTGCCGACCGTATGGAAGCGGACTTAGTGCCAAAACATGGCATCGAAATTGATTTCATTCGTATCTCTGGTCTGCGTGGAAAAGGTATAAAAGCACTGATAGCTGCGCCACTGCGAATCTTCAACGCCTGGCGTCAGGCGCGGGCGATTATGAAAGCGTACAAACCTGACGTGGTGCTCGGAATGGGCGGCTACGTATCAGGTCCAGGTGGTCTGGCCGCGTGGTCGTTAGGTATTCCGGTTGTACTTCATGAACAAAACGGTATTGCGGGATTAACCAATAAATGGTTGGCGAAGATTGCCACCAAAGTGATGCAGGCGTTTCCAGGCGCTTTCCCTAATGCGGAAGTGGTGGGTAACCCGGTGCGTACCGATGTGCTGGCGCTGCCGTTGCCACAGCAACGTTTGGCTGGACGTGAAGGTCCGGTTCGTGTGTTGGTAGTGGGTGGTTCCCAGGGCGCACGCATTCTTAACCAGACAATGCCGCAGGTTGCTGCGAAACTGGGTGATTCAGTCACTATCTGGCATCAGAGCGGTAAAGGTTCGCAACAATCCGTTGAACAGGCGTATGCCGAAGCGGGGCAACCGCAGCATAAAGTGACGGAATTTATTGATGATATGGCGGCGGCGTATGCGTGGGCGGATGTCGTCGTTTGCCGCTCCGGTGCGTTAACGGTGAGTGAAATCGCTGCGGCGGGACTACCGGCGTTGTTTGTGCCGTTTCAACATAAAGACCGCCAGCAATACTGGAATGCTCTACCGCTGGAAAAAGCGGGCGCAGCCAAAATTATCGAGCAGCCACAGCTTAGCGTGGATGCTGTCGCCAACACCCTGGCCGGGTGGTCGCGAGAAACCTTATTAACCATGGCTGAACGCGCCCGCGCTGCATCCATTCCGGATGCCACCGAGCGAGTGGCAAATGAAGTGAGCCGGGCTGCCCGGGCGTAATTGTAGCGATGCCTTTTGCATCGTATGAATTTAAGAAGTTAATGGCGTAAAGAATGAATACACAACAATTGGCAAAACTGCGTTCCATCGTGCCCGAAATGCGTCGCGTTCGGCACATACATTTTGTCGGCATCGGTGGTGCCGGTATGGGCGGTATTGCCGAAGTTCTGGCCAATGAAGGTTATCAGATCAGTGGTTCCGATTTAGCGCCAAATCCGGTCACGCAGCAGTTAATGAATCTTGGGGCGACGATTTATTTCAACCATCGCCCGGAAAACGTACGTGATGCCAGCGTGGTCGTTGTTTCCAGCGCGATTTCTGCCGATAACCCGGAAATTGTCGCAGCTCATGAAGCGCGTATTCCGGTGATCCGTCGTGCCGAAATGCTGGCTGAGTTAATGCGTTTTCGTCATGGCATCGCCATTGCCGGAACGCATGGCAAAACGACAACCACTGCGATGGTTTCCAGCATCTACGCAGAAGCGGGACTCGACCCAACCTTCGTTAACGGTGGGCTGGTAAAAGCGGCGGGCGTTCATGCGCGTTTGGGGCATGGGCGGTACCTGATTGCCGAAGCAGATGAGAGTGATGCATCGTTCCTGCATCTGCAACCGATGGTGGCGATTGTCACCAATATCGAAGCCGACCACATGGATACCTACCAGGGCGACTTTGAGAATTTAAAACAGACCTTTATTAATTTTCTGCACAACCTGCCGTTTTACGGTCGTGCGGTGATGTGTGTTGATGATCCGGTGATCCGCGAATTGTTACCGCGTGTGGGGCGTCAGACCACGACTTACGGCTTCAGCGAAGATGCCGACGTGCGTGTAGAAGATTATCAGCAGATTGGCCCGCAGGGGCACTTTACGCTGCTGCGCCAGGACAAAGAGCCGATGCGCGTCACCCTGAATGCGCCAGGCCGTCATAACGCGCTGAACGCCGCAGCTGCGGTTGCGGTTGCTACGGAAGAGGGAATTGACGACGAGGCTATTTTGCGTGCGCTGGAGAGCTTCCAGGGGACTGGTCGCCGTTTTGATTTCCTCGGTGAATTCCCGCTGGAGCCAGTGAATGGTAAAAGCGGTACGGCAATGCTGGTCGATGACTACGGCCACCACCCGACGGAAGTGGACGCCACCATTAAAGCGGCGCGTGCAGGCTGGCCGGATAAAAACCTGGTAATGCTGTTTCAGCCGCACCGTTTTACCCGTACGCGCGACCTGTATGATGATTTCGCCAATGTGCTGACGCAGGTTGATACCCTGTTGATGCTGGAAGTGTATCCGGCTGGCGAAGCGCCAATTCCGGGAGCGGACAGCCGTTCGCTGTGTCGCACAATTCGTGGACGTGGGAAAATTGATCCCATTCTGGTGCCGGACCCGGCGCAGGTAGCCGAGATGCTGGCACCGGTATTAACCGGTAACGACCTGATTCTCGTTCAGGGGGCTGGTAATATCGGAAAAATTGCCCGTTCTTTAGCTGAAATCAAACTGAAGCCGCAAACTCCGGAGGAAGAACAACATGACTGATAAAATCGCGGTCCTGTTGGGCGGGACCTCCGCTGAGCGGGAAGTTTCTCTGAATTCTGGTGCAGCGGTGTTAGCCGGGCTGCGTGAAGGCGGTATTGACGCGTATCCTGTCGACCCGAAAGAAGTCGACGTGACGCAACTGAAGTCGATGGGCTTTCAGAAAGTGTTTATCGCGCTACACGGTCGCGGCGGTGAAGATGGCACGCTGCAGGGCATGCTCGAGCTGATGGGCTTGCCTTATACCGGCAGCGGAGTGATGGCATCTGCGCTTTCAATGGATAAACTACGCAGCAAATTGCTTTGGCAGGGCGCCGGTTTACCGGTCGCTCCGTGGGTAGCGTTAACCCGCGCAGAGTTTGAAAAAGGCCTGAGTGATAAGCAGTTAGCAGAAATTTCTGCCTTAGGTTTGCCGGTTATCGTTAAGCCGAGCCGCGAAGGTTCCAGTGTGGGAATGTCAAAAGTAGTAGCAGAAAATGCTCTACAAGATGCATTAAGATTGGCATTTCAGCACGATGAAGAAGTATTGATTGAAAAATGGCTAAGTGGGCCGGAGTTCACGGTTGCGATACTCGGTGAAGAAATTTTACCGTCAATACGTATTCAACCGTCCGGAACCTTCTATGATTATGAGGCGAAGTATCTCTCTGATGAGACACAGTATTTCTGCCCCGCAGGTCTGGAAGCGTCACAAGAGGCCAATTTGCAGGCATTAGTGCTGAAAGCATGGGCGACGTTAGGTTGCAAAGGATGGGGACGTATTGACGTTATGCTGGACAGCGATGGACAGTTTTATCTGCTGGAAGCCAATACCTCACCGGGTATGACCAGCCACAGCCTGGTGCCGATGGCGGCACGTCAGGCAGGTATGAGCTTCTCGCAGTTGGTAGTACGAATTCTGGAACTGGCGGACTAATATGTCGCAGGCTGCTCTGAACACGCGAAACAGCGAAGAAGAGGTTTCTTCTCGCCGCAATAATGGAACGCGTCTGGCGGGGATCCTTTTCCTGCTGACCGTTTTAACGACAGTGTTGGTGAGCGGCTGGGTCGTGTTGGGCTGGATGGAAGATGCGCAACGCCTGCCGCTCTCAAAGCTGGTGTTGACCGGTGAACGCCATTACACACGTAATGACGATATCCGGCAGTCGATCCTGGCATTGGGTGAGCCGGGGACCTTTATGACCCAGGATGTCAACATCATCCAGACGCAAATAGAACAACGCCTGCCGTGGATTAAGCAGGTGAGCGTCAGAAAGCAGTGGCCTGATGAATTGAAGATTCATCTGGTTGAATATGTGCCGATTGCGCGGTGGAATGATCAACATATGGTAGACGCGGAAGGAAACACTTTCAGCGTGCCGCCAGATCGCACCAGCAAGCAGGTGCTTCCAAT
The DNA here is from genome assembly GCF_046764225.1 of Escherichia sp. F1. Classification (NCBI taxonomy): domain Bacteria; kingdom Pseudomonadati; phylum Pseudomonadota; class Gammaproteobacteria; order Enterobacterales; family Enterobacteriaceae; genus Escherichia; species Escherichia sp. F1. The sequence goes on along the minus strand of NZ_CP177202.1, from coordinate 4,037,702 downwards.
GCTGTATGGCCCGGAAGGCAGCGCCAATGAAGTGTTGCAGGGCTATCGCGAAATGGGGCAGATGCTGGCAAAGGACAGATTTACTCTGAAGGAAGCGGCGATGACCGCGCGGCGTTCCTGGCAGTTGACGCTGAATAACGATATTAAGCTCAATCTTGGCCGGGGCGATACGATGAAACGTTTGGCTCGCTTTGTAGAACTTTATCCGGTTTTACAGCAGCAGGCGCAAACCGATGGCAAACGGATTAGCTACGTTGATTTGCGTTATGACTCTGGAGCGGCAGTAGGCTGGGCGCCCTTGCCGCCAGAGGAATCTACTCAGCAACAAAATCAGGCACAGGCAGAACAACAATGATCAAGGCGACGGACAGAAAACTGGTAGTAGGACTGGAGATTGGTACCGCGAAGGTTGCCGCTTTAGTAGGGGAAGTTCTGCCCGACGGTATGGTCAATATCATTGGCGTGGGCAGCTGCCCGTCGCGTGGTATGGATAAAGGCGGGGTGAACGACCTCGAATCCGTGGTCAAGTGCGTACAACGCGCTATTGACCAGGCAGAATTGATGGCAGATTGTCAGATCTCTTCGGTATATCTGGCGCTTTCTGGTAAGCACATCAGCTGCCAGAATGAAATTGGTATGGTGCCTATTTCTGAAGAAGAAGTGACGCAAGAAGATGTGGAAAATGTCGTCCATACCGCGAAATCGGTGCGTGTGCGCGATGAACACCGTGTGCTGCATGTGATCCCGCAAGAGTATGCGATTGACTATCAGGAAGGGATCAAGAATCCGGTAGGACTTTCGGGCGTGCGGATGCAGGCAAAAGTGCACCTGATCACATGTCACAACGATATGGCGAAAAACATCGTCAAAGCGGTTGAACGTTGTGGGCTGAAAGTTGACCAACTGATATTTGCCGGACTGGCATCAAGTTATTCGGTATTGACGGAAGATGAACGTGAACTGGGTGTCTGCGTCGTCGATATCGGTGGTGGTACAATGGATATCGCCGTTTATACCGGTGGGGCATTGCGCCACACTAAGGTAATTCCTTATGCTGGCAATGTCGTGACCAGTGATATCGCTTACGCCTTTGGCACGCCGCCAAGCGACGCCGAAGCGATTAAAGTTCGCCACGGTTGTGCGCTGGGTTCCATCGTTGGAAAAGATGAGAGCGTGGAAGTGCCGAGCGTAGGTGGTCGTCCGCCGCGGAGTCTGCAACGTCAGACCCTGGCAGAGGTGATCGAGCCGCGCTATACCGAGCTGCTCAACCTGGTCAACGAAGAGATATTGCAGTTGCAGGAAAAGCTTCGCCAACAAGGGGTTAAACATCACCTGGCGGCAGGCATTGTTTTAACTGGTGGCGCAGCGCAGATCGAAGGTCTTGCAGCCTGTGCTCAGCGCGTGTTTCATACGCAAGTGCGTATCGGCGCGCCGCTGAACATTACCGGTTTAACGGATTATGCTCAGGAGCCGTATTATTCGACGGCGGTGGGATTGCTTCACTATGGGAAAGAGTCACATCTTAACGGTGAAGCTGAAGTAGAAAAACGTGTTACAGCATCAGTTGGCTCGTGGATCAAGCGACTCAATAGTTGGCTGCGAAAAGAGTTTTAATTTTTATGAGGCCGACGATGATTACGGCCTCAGGCGACAGGCACAAATCGGAGAGAAACTATGTTTGAACCAATGGAACTTACCAATGACGCGGTGATTAAAGTCATCGGCGTCGGCGGCGGCGGCGGTAATGCTGTTGAACACATGGTGCGCGAGCGCATTGAAGGTGTTGAATTCTTCGCGGTAAATACCGATGCACAAGCGCTGCGTAAAACAGCGGTTGGACAGACGATTCAAATCGGTAGCGGTATCACCAAAGGACTGGGCGCTGGCGCTAATCCAGAAGTTGGCCGCAATGCGGCTGATGAGGATCGCGATGCATTGCGTGCGGCGCTGGAAGGTGCAGACATGGTCTTTATTGCTGCGGGTATGGGTGGTGGTACCGGTACAGGCGCAGCTCCAGTCGTCGCTGAAGTGGCAAAAGATTTGGGTATCCTGACCGTTGCTGTCGTCACTAAGCCTTTCAACTTTGAAGGCAAGAAGCGTATGGCATTCGCCGAGCAGGGGATCACTGAACTGTCCAAGCATGTGGACTCTCTGATCACTATCCCGAACGACAAACTGCTGAAAGTTCTGGGCCGCGGTATCTCCCTGCTGGATGCGTTTGGCGCAGCGAACGATGTACTGAAAGGCGCAGTGCAAGGTATCGCCGAACTGATTACTCGTCCGGGTTTGATGAACGTGGACTTTGCAGACGTACGCACCGTAATGTCTGAAATGGGCTACGCAATGATGGGTTCTGGCGTGGCGAGCGGTGAAGACCGTGCGGAAGAAGCTGCTGAAATGGCTATCTCTTCTCCGCTGCTGGAAGATATCGACCTGTCTGGCGCACGCGGCGTGCTGGTTAACATCACGGCGGGCTTCGACCTGCGTCTGGATGAGTTCGAAACGGTAGGTAACACCATCCGTGCATTTGCTTCCGACAACGCGACTGTGGTTATCGGTACTTCTCTTGACCCGGATATGAATGACGAGCTGCGCGTAACTGTTGTTGCGACAGGTATCGGCATGGACAAACGTCCTGAAATCACTCTGGTGACCAATAAGCAGGTTCAGCAGCCAGTGATGGATCGCTACCAGCAGCACGGGATGGCTCCGCTGACCCAGGAGCAGAAGCCGGTTGCTAAAGTCGTGAATGACAATGCACCGCAAACTGCGAAAGAGCCGGATTATCTGGATATCCCAGCATTCCTGCGTAAGCAAGCTGATTAAGAATTGACTGGAATTTGGGTTTCGAGGCTCTTTGTGCTAAACTGGCCCGCCGAATGTATAGTACACTTCGGTTGGATAGGTAATTTGGCGAGATAATACGATGATCAAACAAAGGACACTTAAACGTATCGTTCAGGCGACGGGTGTCGGTTTACATACCGGCAAGAAAGTCACCCTGACGTTACGCCCTGCGCCGGCCAACACCGGGGTCATCTATCGTCGCACCGACTTGAATCCACCGGTAGATTTCCCGGCCGATGCCAAATCTGTGCGTGATACCATGCTCTGTACGTGTCTGGTCAACGAGCATGATGTACGGATTTCAACCGTAGAGCACCTCAATGCTGCTCTCGCGGGCCTGGGCATCGATAACATTGTTATCGAAGTTAACGCGCCGGAAATCCCGATCATGGACGGCAGCGCCGCTCCGTTTGTATACCTGCTGCTTGACGCCGGTATCGACGAGTTGAACTGCGCCAAGAAATTTGTTCGCATCAAAGAGACTGTTCGTGTCGAAGATGGCGATAAGTGGGCTGAATTTAAGCCGTACAATGGTTTTTCGCTGGATTTCACCATCGATTTTAACCATCCGGCTATTGATTCCAGCAACCAGCGCTATGCGATGAACTTCTCCGCTGATGCGTTTATGCGCCAGATCAGCCGTGCGCGTACGTTCGGTTTCATGCGTGATATCGAATATCTGCAGTCCCGTGGTTTGTGCCTGGGCGGCAGCTTCGATTGTGCCATCGTTGTTGACGATTATCGCGTACTGAACGAAGACGGCCTGCGTTTTGAAGACGAATTTGTGCGTCACAAAATGCTCGATGCGATCGGTGACTTGTTCATGTGTGGTCACAATATTATTGGTGCATTTACCGCTTATAAATCCGGTCATGCACTGAATAACAAACTGCTGCAGGCTGTCCTGGCGAAACAGGAAGCCTGGGAATATGTGACCTTCCAGGACGACGCAGAACTGCCGTTGGCCTTCAAAGCGCCTTCAGCTGTACTGGCATAACGACATTTATACTGTCGTATAAAATTCGACTGGCAAATCTGGCACTCTCTCCGGCCAGGTGAACCAGTCGTTTTTTTTTGAATTTTATAAGAGCTATAAAAAACGGTGCGAACGCTGTTTTCTTAAGCACTTTTACGGACAACTTATCTTCATTCGTGCTGTCGACTTCAGGCTTTAATGATAAGATTTGTGCGCTAAATACGTTTGAATACGATCGGGATGGCAATAACGTGAGTGGAATACTGACGCGCTGGCGACAGTTTGGTAAACGCTACTTCTGGCCGCATCTCTTATTAGGGATGGTCGCGGCGAGTTTAGGTTTGCCTGCGCTCAGCAACGCCGCCGAACCAAACGCGCCCGCAAAAGCGACAACCCGCAACCACGAGCCTTCTGCCAAAGTTAACTTTGGTCAATTGGCCTTGCTGGAAGCGAACACGCGCCGCCCGAATTCGAACTATTCCGTTGATTACTGGCATCAACATGCCATTCGCACGGTAATCCGTCATCTTTCCTTCGCAATGGCACCGCAAACGCTGCCCGTTGCTGAAGAATCTTTGCCTCTTCAGGCGCAACATCTTGCATTACTGGATACGCTCAGCGCGCTGTTGACCCAGGAAGGCACGCCGTCTGAAAAGGGTTATCGCATTGATTATGCGCATTTTACCCCGCAAGCAAAATTCAGCACGCCCGTCTGGATAAGCCAGGCGCAAGGCATCCGTGCTGGCCCTCAACGCCTCAGCTAACAACAATAAACCTTTACTTCATTTTATTGACTCCGCAACGCGGGGCGTTTGAGATTTTATTATGCTAATCAAATTATTAACTAAAGTTTTCGGTAGTCGTAACGATCGCACCCTGCGCCGGATGCGCAAAGTGGTCAACATCATCAATGCCATGGAACCGGAGATGGAAAAACTCTCCGACGAAGAACTGAAAGGGAAAACCGCAGAGTTTCGTGCACGTCTGGAAAAAGGCGAAGTGCTGGAAAATCTGATCCCAGAAGCTTTCGCCGTGGTGCGTGAGGCAAGTAAGCGCGTCTTTGGTATGCGTCACTTCGACGTTCAGTTACTCGGCGGTATGGTTCTTAACGAACGCTGCATCGCCGAAATGCGTACCGGTGAAGGTAAAACCCTGACCGCAACGTTGCCTGCTTACCTGAACGCACTAACCGGTAAGGGCGTACACGTTGTTACCGTCAACGACTACCTGGCGCAACGTGACGCCGAAAACAACCGTCCGCTGTTTGAATTCCTTGGCCTGACTGTCGGTATCAACCTGCCGGGCATGCCAGCACCGGCGAAGCGTGAAGCTTACGCAGCTGACATCACTTACGGTACGAACAACGAATACGGCTTTGACTACCTGCGCGATAACATGGCGTTCAGCCCTGAAGAACGTGTACAGCGTAAACTGCACTATGCGCTGGTGGACGAAGTGGACTCCATCCTGATCGATGAAGCTCGTACACCGCTGATCATTTCCGGCCCGGCAGAAGACAGCTCGGAAATGTATAAACGCGTGAATAAAATTATTCCGCACCTGATCCGTCAGGAAAAAGAAGACTCCGAAACCTTCCAGGGCGAAGGCCACTTCTCGGTGGACGAAAAATCTCGCCAGGTGAACCTGACCGAACGTGGTCTGGTGCTGATTGAAGAACTGCTGGTGAAAGAAGGCATCATGGATGAAGGGGAGTCTCTGTACTCTCCGGCCAACATCATGCTGATGCACCACGTAACGGCGGCGCTGCGCGCTCATGCGCTGTTTACCCGAGACGTCGACTACATCGTTAAAGATGGTGAAGTTATCATCGTTGACGAACACACCGGTCGTACCATGCAGGGACGTCGTTGGTCCGATGGCCTGCATCAGGCAGTGGAAGCGAAAGAAGGCGTACAGATCCAGAACGAAAACCAGACGCTGGCGTCGATCACCTTCCAGAACTACTTCCGTCTGTATGAAAAACTGGCGGGGATGACCGGTACTGCTGATACCGAAGCTTTCGAATTTAGCTCCATCTACAAGCTGGATACCGTCGTTGTTCCGACCAACCGTCCAATGATTCGTAAAGATCTGCCGGACCTGGTCTACATGACTGAAGCGGAAAAAATTCAGGCGATCATTGAAGATATCAAAGAACGTACAGCGAAAGGCCAGCCGGTGCTGGTGGGTACTATCTCCATCGAAAAATCGGAGCTGGTGTCAAACGAACTGACCAAAGCCGGTATTAAGCACAATGTCCTGAACGCCAAATTCCACGCCAACGAAGCGGCGATTGTTGCTCAGGCAGGTTATCCGGCTGCGGTGACTATCGCGACCAACATGGCGGGTCGTGGTACAGATATTGTGCTCGGTGGTAGCTGGCAGGCAGAAGTTGCCGCGCTGGAAAATCCGACCGCAGAGCAAATTGAAAAAATTAAAGCCGACTGGCAGGTACGTCACGATGCGGTACTGGAAGCAGGTGGCCTGCATATCATCGGTACTGAACGTCACGAATCCCGTCGTATCGATAACCAGTTGCGCGGTCGTTCTGGTCGTCAGGGGGATGCTGGTTCTTCCCGTTTCTACCTGTCGATGGAAGATGCGCTGATGCGTATTTTTGCTTCCGACCGAGTATCCGGCATGATGCGTAAACTGGGTATGAAGCCAGGCGAAGCCATTGAACACCCGTGGGTGACCAAAGCGATTGCCAACGCCCAGCGTAAAGTTGAAAGCCGTAACTTCGACATTCGTAAGCAACTGCTGGAATATGATGATGTGGCTAACGATCAGCGTCGCGCCATTTACTCCCAGCGTAACGAACTGCTGGATGTCAGCGATGTGAGTGAAACCATCAACAGCATTCGTGAAGATGTGTTCAAAGCCACCATTGATGCCTACATTCCGCCACAGTCGCTGGAAGAAATGTGGGATATTCCGGGGCTGCAGGAACGTCTGAAGAACGATTTCGACCTCGATTTACCAATTGCTGAGTGGCTGGATAAAGAACCAGAACTGCATGAAGAGACGCTGCGTGAGCGCATTCTGGCGCAGTCCATCGAAGTGTATCAGCGTAAAGAAGAAGTGGTTGGTGCTGAGATGATGCGTCACTTCGAAAAAGGCGTCATGCTGCAAACTCTCGACTCTCTGTGGAAAGAGCACCTGGCAGCGATGGACTATCTGCGTCAGGGTATCCACCTGCGTGGCTATGCACAGAAAGATCCGAAGCAGGAATACAAACGTGAATCGTTCTCCATGTTTGCAGCGATGCTGGAGTCGTTGAAATATGAAGTTATTAGCACGCTGAGCAAAGTTCAGGTACGTATGCCTGAAGAGGTTGAGGAGCTGGAACAACAGCGTCGTATGGAAGCCGAGCGTTTAGCGCAAATGCAGCAGCTTAGCCATCAGGATGACGACTCTGCAGCCGCAGCTGCACTGGCGGCGCAAACCGGTGAGCGCAAAGTAGGACGTAACGATCCTTGCCCGTGCGGTTCTGGTAAAAAATACAAGCAGTGCCATGGTCGCCTGCAATAAAAGCTAACAGTTGAAGTAAAAGGCGCAGGATTCTGCGCCTTTTTTATAGGTTTAAGACAATGAAAAAGCTGCAAATTGCGGTAGGTATTATTCGCAACGAGAACAATGAAATCTTTATAACGCGTCGCGCAGCAGATGCGCACATGGCGAATAAACTGGAGTTTCCCGGCGGTAAAATTGAAATGGGCGAAACGCCGGAACAGGCGGTGGTGCGTGAACTTCAGGAAGAGGTCGGGATTACCCCACAACATTTTTCGCTATTTGAAAAACTGGAATATGAATTCCCGGACAGGCATATAACACTGTGGTTTTGGCTGGTCGAAAGCTGGGAAGGGGAGCCGTGGGGTAAAGAAGGGCAACCCGGTGAGTGGATGTCGCTGGTCGGTCTGAATGCCGATGATTTTCCGCCAGCCAATGAACCGGTACTTGCGAAGCTTAAGCGTGTGTATGTCGGATAGGTGTTTATGCCGCATCCAACATTTGCACAAGATGCCCGATGCGACGCTGGCGCGTCTTATCAGCATCTACAATTTTAACACGTTGATATATAAGGTCTTGTAGGTCGGATAAGGCGTTCACACCGCATCCGACATTTGCACACGATGCCTGATGTGACGCTGCCCGCGTCTTATCAGGCCAGCGTCGCATCAGAAAAAATGTCACTGCTTTGGCTCTTCGCTCCAGTCATCGCTTTCGGAAAGATCGCCACTGCTGGGGATTCGTTTTTCTTCAGCAGCCCATTCTCCGAGGTCGATCAGCTGACAACGTTTGGAGCAAAATGGCCGAAACGGGCTGATTTCACCCCACACCACCGTTTTCCCGCAGGTTGGGCAATTCACCGTAATAGTTTCTGACATTTTTACTCCTTAGCAACAGGCCAGTTCGAAATCCAGACGTTCCGGTACCTGTCCGTTTTCACTGTCCAGCGGCATAAAACGAATGGCAAAACGGCTCTTATGACCGGAAATTTGCGGATAAAGCTGTGAATCGAGCGACAGATTCAGACGCAGCAAGTCGGCATCGCCACCGTTATCCTGATAAAAACCATTCAGGCTGGTTTGTTTACGGAAGGGGGCCGACTGGCGAATTAAATCCAGCACCATGGTAAGTGCCTGGGTGAGCGGGTTCAGGCTGGCAATCCAGGTTTCTACCTGGCTGTCGCGCTGCGCCTGGGGTAGATGCAGCCAAATGTGCAATGTAGGTAAATCAAAGCTACAACAGCCGCCTGGGATGCTCAGTCGCTGACGCACCAGAGCAATCAAACGATCTTCACGCAGAAATTGCCCGATACGCGGCGCGGAAATTAATACGCTCCCCGCCGCTTTTAACTGCTGAATTAATGCTTCAATACGGCTCTGGTCCACGCCAGGCACGCCAATCCAGGTCTGGAGTTTACGTTGCTGCCGGTCAAGTTCTTTCAACAGCTCAGTGCGGACTTCGCCACGCTCGAAAACATCCAGTAATTCACTGACATTACGGAAGAAATGCAGCGCGCCAGCGTGGTCAACGATGGGTAAATTAACGGTAAGTTGCTGAATCAAAAACTCAATGCGCAGCCATGTACGCATTTTTTCATTTAGTGGATGTTCAAAAAGGACCTGGGTCTGCATTACGGTTTTTCCTGTGAGACAAACTGCGACGCAAGCTGCAAATAGTGTGCGTGCAGGCGGGCAACATCCGATGCGATAGCATCCGGTGCGCCGTTATTATCAATGACGTCATCTGCCACGGCAAGGCGAGCTTCGCGCGGTGCCTGAGCAGCAAGGATTTGTTCGACATGCTCGCGAGTTACATCATCGCGCTGCATGGTGCGCTTAAGTTGCGTTTCTGGGCTGACATCCACCACCAGCACTCGATTCGCTTTTTTATACAGTGAGTTTTCTACCAGCAATGGCACAACCCACAGTACATAGGGGGAAGTTGCTTGCTGGATCTGGTGTTGCGTCTCTTGCTGAATCAGCGGATGCAGCAGGGCGTTAAGCCAGTTTTTCTCTTCCGGGTTGGCGAAGATCCGCTCGCGCAAGGCCCGGCGCTGCAATGTTCCATCAGCAGCAATCATGTTAGCGCCAAAGTGATCAGCAATGGCATGTAGCGCAGGTGCACCTGGTTCAACCACCTGACGCGCAATAATATCGGCATCAATGACGTTAATTCCGAGATCAGCAAACGCATTGGCAACGGTACTCTTGCCACTGCCAATGCCTCCCGTTAAGGCAACTATATACCTCATAATTTATATTCCCGGGAATTCATCATGATTATCAAAACGTTAAAAATGAGCGCACGAAAGCGAAATTGATGAAACGTTCGCTCACTATTTACCAGGTAAATTTATGGGATTGTAGCGTAAAAAAAGACAATTTCGCAGTCTTGCGCCGCATTGATTAGTGCGTATGATAGCGTCACTGGAGTTGCGCTCTTACCCTTATAGCCATTAACCCCAGGAATCCGCACATGCGTATTGAAGAAGATCTGAAGTTAGGTTTTAAAGACGTTCTCATCCGCCCTAAACGCTCCACTCTTAAAAGCCGTTCCGATGTTGAACTGGAACGTCAATTCACCTTCAAACATTCAGGTCAGAGCTGGTCCGGCGTGCCGATTATCGCCGCAAATATGGACACCGTAGGCACATTTTCTATGGCCTCTGCGCTGGCTTCTTTTGATATTTTGACTGCTGTGCATAAACACTATTCTGTCGAAGAGTGGCAAGCGTTTATCAACAATTCTTCCGCTGATGTGCTGAAACATGTGATGGTTTCTACCGGTACATCAGATGCGGATTTCGAAAAAACTAAACAGATTCTCGACCTGAACCCGGCATTAAATTTCGTTTGTATTGACGTGGCGAATGGTTATTCCGAACACTTCGTGCAGTTCGTTGCGAAAGCGCGTGAAGCGTGGCCGACCAAAACCATTTGTGCTGGCAACGTAGTGACTGGTGAAATGTGTGAGGAGCTTATCCTCTCCGGTGCTGATATCGTTAAAGTTGGCATTGGCCCAGGTTCTGTTTGTACAACTCGCGTCAAAACAGGCGTCGGTTATCCGCAACTTTCTGCGGTAATCGAATGTGCCGATGCTGCGCACGGTCTGGGCGGAATGATCGTCAGCGACGGTGGCTGCACCACGCCGGGCGATGTCGCGAAAGCCTTTGGCGGCGGTGCCGATTTCGTCATGCTTGGCGGTATGCTGGCGGGCCACGAAGAGAGCGGCGGTCGCATCGTTGAGGAGAACGGCGAGAAATTTATGCTGTTCTACGGCATGAGCTCCGAGTCTGCGATGAAACGTCACGTTGGCGGCGTTGCGGAATATCGCGCAGCAGAAGGTAAAACCGTTAAGCTGCCGCTGCGAGGCCCGGTTGAAAATACCGCGCGTGATATTTTGGGCGGCCTGCGTTCAGCTTGTACATACGTTGGGGCTTCACGCCTGAAAGAGCTGACCAAGCGCACCACGTTTATTCGTGTGCTGGAACAAGAAAACCGCATCTTCAACAACCTGTAATCTCCCAATGCTGGCGTGGAGCAACACGCCAGCGTTATCCCATTCCACTCATCGCATCGCCTAAATGGAAAATTGGCAGATACATTGCCACCACCAGCGTACCGATAATTCCTCCCGTTATGATCAGCAACGCCGGTTCCAGTAAGGCTGCGAGGTTATCCGCCAGCGCCAGTGTGTTATCCCGATGATGATGGGCGAGGTTGTCTAACATGAGATCCAGCGAGCCGGATGCCTCTCCTGTTCTCACTAATTGCAAACAGAGTGGGCTAAACTCACCGGCATTTTTTAGCGCCAGCCAGATGGGTTGACCGTTACTGATATCGTGCTGGATTTGTGTCAGAAGTTGCACCCAGTACGGGCAGCGCATTGTTGCTCTGACGCTCTCTACGCCCTGTAAAAAAGTAATGCCTGCACTTTGAGTCAGCGCCAGAATCGTAAAGATCTGCGTGAGTTTTTGTCCCCGCATCAGTGAATCCATAATCGGGATGCGTAACAGCAATTTCTGCCGCGCGATAAGCCAGGTCGGGCGGCGCATCAGCAACTTATTGGCTATCGCCAGCAGAAAGCCGAACAACACCAGCAGCCAGCCCCATTCGCCACTAAAGTCTGCCAGCGTCATGATCCCCTGCGTTAGTACCGGTAGTGGGGTGTTGAAGGTCTTATAAATAGCAGCAAACTCCGGCAGCACAAAATGCAGCATTGCCACAACCACCATGATTGCCATCGCTAAAATGATGATGGGATAACGCAACGCTGATTTCACTTTATCGGCTAACTGACGCTGGGCTTTTTGCTGTCGAGCAAGTTCAAAGCAGCATTCATCTAACTTACCAGTCAATTCCCCCGTGCGGATCATTGCCTGATAGAGCGGCGGAAATACCTCTGACCAGGGTAATAAGGCATTGGAAAAAGCAATGCCCTGTTCGAGATCGTGCGCCAGCGATTGCAGCAACGCTTGCCATTGCTTACTGGGATGCTGTTCCGCCAGCAGTGCCAGCCCTTCAGAAAGCGTTAACCCGGCTTTGAGTAGCGTCGCCAGTTGATGAATGACTTCCGCGCTTTTATCTCCTCGCCACTGCGCAGAATTGATGGCGATTCGCTTCAGGCTAAGTGGGGTAACCATCTGTTGCTGTAGTGCTATGAGCAGCAAAGCACGGCTCTCAGCCCATAGCATCCCATCTTGCGCATTGCCGTCGCCGGTTATGCCATGCCAGCGCCAGAGTTGCTTACTCGCCATGCGGCATCCCCAATACGCGGATTAACTCTTCAAAGGTGGTTAAGCCTTGCTCCACGGCCAGGCAGCCGTTTTCAAAAAGCGTACGCATACCCGCCTGTCGGGCGTGCGTTTCCAGCGATTCAACGTCGGTATTAGCGGAAATAAGCTGACGTATGACCGGTGTTATGGGCAGAACTTCAAATAAGGCCGTGCGACCATAAAAACCGTGGTAGCAATGTACACAACCGGGTGCCTGCCAGTGGGGCAGCGGCGACGGCCATACATTGTCTGGAATATGGATGGGCTCCCCTTGCTGTCGGCGACAATGTGGGCAAAGTTTACGTACCAGACGCTGGGCTATTACCAGTGTAAGCGCCGATGAGAGCATCCAGCGGGCGACCCCCATTTGCTGTAAACGTACCAGCGTTTCGCAGGTGGAATTAGTGTGTAGGGTAGACAACACCAGGTGACCGGTTTGCGCGGCTTTTATGGCAATTTCTGCCGTTTCGCCATCGCGGATCTCTCCGATCATGATGACGTCAGGATCCTGGCGCAATAACGCACGCAAAACGCCCTGAAAGGTGAGTCCGGCACGCGAATGGATTTGCGTCTGGTTTAGTCCGGCTATGGGGATCTCAACCGGATCTTCGACGCTACAAATATTAATGTCAGCGGTATTCAGCGTTTGCAGGGCACTATAAAGCGTGACCGTTTTGCCGCTGCCTGTAGGGCCTGTTACCAGCACCAGTCCCTGTGGTTGTTGCAAGGCATGAGCAAAGTCCGCCAGTTGTAACGGCTGCATTCCAAGCGTGTTGACATCCAGTGCCTGACTCACCTGCTGTAACAACCTTAATACCACCTTTTCACCACCCCGACATGGTAAGGTCGCAATACGAAATGAGACGGCGTTTCCTGCCAGTTCGACAGTGAATTGCCCGTCCTGCGGCAGGCGATGTTCCGCAATATCCAGGTTCCCCAGCACTTTTAATCTGGCGGTTAATGCGACTCCGGCATCCGGTGAAACATCCGGTAAAGGATGCAATACGCCGTCGATACGCAAGCGTATGCGGTAGGCATTGTCCGCTGGTTCGATATGAATATCAGACGCGCGTTGTTCCAGCGCAGATTGTAACGTTCGAGTCAGCAACTCTGCTTTGGGCTGATGCTTCTCATGAATAGCTACGGGCAATGTCTGTTGTGTGCGACTGGCGTGACCTTCCATTTGTTGGCGCGTCCAGCAGGTGATCTCAATACGTTTGGTGGTAGCGAAATGCAATGCGTCCAGTAGCTCATGCGAAGGGGCATCGACCACCGCAACATGAACCACCTCTTCGCTGGCATCCAGCAAGACTCCCTGATAACGCAGACACAGGGCGGTGAGCTGTGGAATATTCATTGCCGCTCCTTAGTTGGCGTCATCAAAGCGGAAGACATCTTCGCAGGCTTGCTGCAATGCGCTGTCACTTTGAATATTGCAGTTGCGCGTCCAACCGGTGACGCCGTTTGCGTTATCCCAACCCGGCGTCATGACGACGCTTAGCCCATTGAGACTTTCTTGCCCGGTCAGCGACACCACGCCCTTTGCCACACTCATGGTTGAAACATAGCGGGTAGTGGTAGGCGAGGGGATGCCATTACTGCCACCGTCGCAGGTATCTAATCCACCATGTTCCAACGCGCACAACTCTACGGCGGTACGGTAAGGCACAAAGGTTTGTAGCATGTCGGTGAGTGCGGCTTTGCGCAGGTAGTTTTGATAAGCGGGAATACCAATGGCGCTTAAAATGGCAATGATGCCAATAACCACCATCAGTTCGATAAGTGTAAAACCGCGTTGCTTGTCCATTTGTTTCGCTCCTTGATTTGGTTGGCGCTACTTTGGCAAACGCCATCAGCACAAGCGAGGGGCAAAAAACGAAACGGGAAAGCAGCTTCCGGAGTTTTTTATTACGTTGCAGTGAAAGACAAGAAATTTGCGAGGCGTTACGAAGAAAATTGGGAAAGGGGAGATTATCCGCCCGCGATGGAGCGGATAAATCTGTCAGCAACTAGCGAAAACGCATTGAAAGGTCGAGTGCCTGTACGTGCTTAGTTAGCGCACCGACGGAGATAAAGTCCACGCCCGTTTCGGCAAATTCGCGCAGTGTTTTGTCAGTGACGTTGCCAGACACTTCCAGTAGCGCCTTGCCGTTGGTGCGTTTGACGGCTTCGCGCATCTGTTCTGTTTCGAAGTTATCCAGCATGATGATATCGGCACCTGCTTTCAGGGCTTCATCAAGTTCTTCCAGATTCTCTACTTCGACTTCTACTGGCGCATCCGGGTGCAGCCAGGACGCTTTTTCGACCGCCTGGCGCACTGAGCCGGAGGCAATAATATGGTTTTCTTTGATCAGGAAGGCATCAGAAAGCCCCAGACGGTGATTCGCTCCGCCGCCGCAAAGTACCGCGTATTTCAGAGCTGAACGCAGGCCGGGTAAGGTTTTGCGCGTATCCAACAACTGCGTGTTGGTGCCCTCCAGTAATTCGACATAGTGGCGTACCTTACTGGCAACCCCTGAAAGGGTTTGCACAAAATTAAGTGCAGTGCGTTCGCCCGTTAACAGCACGCGGGATGGGCCTTCAAGTTCGAACAAGGGTTGATTGGCGTTGATGACATCGCCGTCATCCACATGCCAGATTATGGTGACATCGTCGCCTGCCAGTTGAATAAACACCTCTTCAACCCAGCGTTTGCCGCAAAATACGCCATTCTCGCGGGTGATCACCGTGGCATGAGAGCGAGAATTTTCCGGTAAAAGTTTTGCCGTAATGTCATTGTTGGCATCGACTGTTCCGCCTAAATCTTCCCGCAGCGCCTGGGCCACCGCGCCGGGGATATCGAGATTAATGCGTTCCAGCAGCTCGTCACGTCGGGTGTCAGGGGTGTAGCGGCGAGGCGGCATGTTAAAACTCCAGATAGCTAACGAATCATAAGGTAGAAACATGCTACTCTGAACCGGGTATTAGCACCACATATAAGGAGATCCTGCATGTTGTTAGAACAGGGGTGGCTGGTTGGCGCGCGCCGCGTTCCCTCACCACATTACGATTGCCGCCCGGATGACGAAACACCCACCCTGCTGGTGGTGCACAATATTAGCCTGCCGCCAGGCGAGTTTGGCGGTCCGTGGATCGACGCATTATTCACTGGAACTATTGATCCGCAGGCACATCCTTTCTTTGCTGAGATCGCCCATTTGCGCGTCTCCGCTCACTGTTTGATTCGCCGCGATGGTGAAATAGTCCAGTATGTTCCTTTCGATAAACGTGCCTGGCATGCCGGAGTCTCTCAGTATCAGGGGCGTGAACGCTGCAATGATTTTTCTATTGGGATTGAGCTTGAAGGCACCGATACGCTGGCGTATACCGATGCGCAGTATCAACAGCTTGCGGCGGTTACGCGGGCACTGATTGATCGCTATCCAGATATCGCTAATAACATGACGGGCCATTGTGATATTGCGCCGGATCGGAAAACCGATCCCGGTCCTGCATTTGATTGGGCACGGTTTCGTGCACTGGTCAGCAAGGAGACAACATGACGCTATTTACAACCTTACTGGTGTTAATTTTCGAGCGCCTGTTTAAGTTGGGCGAGCACTGGCAGCTTGATCATCGTCTTGAAGCGTTCTTTTGGCGGGTGAAACATTTTTCTCTCGGGCGCACATTAGGCATGACCATTATTGCGATGGGCGTGATTTTTTTACTGTTACGCGCATTGCAGGGAGTATTGTTCAACGTTCCCACGCTGCTGGTGTGGCTGCTGATTGGTTTGCTGTGTATTGGCGCAGGTAAAGTTCGTCTTCATTATCATGCTTATCTGACAGCTGCTTCACGTAATGATAGCCATGCCCGTGCCACGATGGCTGGCGAACTCACCATGATTCACGGCGTCCCGGCAGGCTGCGATGAACGTGAATATTTGCGTGAGCTGCAAAATGCATTGCTGTGGATTAACTTTCGTTTTTATCTTGCACCGCTGTTCTGGCTGATTGTGGGGGGAACCTGGGGACCCGTTACGCTGATGGGGTATGCGTTTTTGCGTGCATGGCAATACTGGCTGGCGCGTTACCAGACGCCGCATCATCGTTTACAGTCCGGCATTGATGCCGTGCTTCATGTACTGGATTGGGTGCCGGTTCGTCTTGCGGGTGTGGTATATGCCTTGATCGGTCATGGTGAGAAAGCGTTACCGGCCTGGTTTGCTTCGCTGGGTGATTTCCATACTTCGCAATATCAGGTATTAACGCGTCTGGCACAATTCTCTCTGGCGCGTGAACCGCATGTCGATAAGGTGGAGACGCCGAAGGCAGCGGTTTCCATGGCGAAGAAAACCTCGTTCGTGGTCGTGGTGGTAATTGCGCTACTGACGATTTACGGGGCGTTGGTGTAAAGATTATTGCCCTCACCCTGCACGGGTGAGGGCGTAGAGAGATTAATGCGCTTTTACGGCTTTGGCGGTTTTCTCTTTAAACAGATAGCCGATACCTAACACGATCAGCCATACCGGGATCAGGTATACCGAAATCGCCATTCCTGGGGTCATCAGCATAATCACCAGTACCGCCGCCATAAACAGCAGGCAGATCCAGTTACCCAGCGGATAAAGCAGAGCAGGGAAGCGAGTTACCACGCCTTGTTCCTGCTTGGCGCGACGGAATTTCATATGCGCCAGGCTAATCATCGCCCAGTTGATTACCAGTGCAGATACCACCAGCGCCATTAACAGTCCGAATGCGGATTCCGGTGCAAGGTAGTTAATCAGCACGCACAATGCCGTAACCAGCGCAGACACCAGAATAGTGTTAACCGGTACACCGCGTTTGTCGACAGACGCCAGCGCTTTTGGCGCGTTGCCCTGCTGTGCCAGACCAAACAGCATACGGCTGTTGCAATATACGCAGCTGTTGTATACGGAGAGCGCAGCAGTCAGTACCACGATGTTCAGCGCATTCGCCACAAAGGTATCGCCCAATTCGTGGAAGATCAGTACAAACGGGCTGGTATCAGCAGTAACGCGGGTCCACGGCATCAGCGAGAGCAGAACGGCTAACGAACCAATATAGAAAATCAGGATGCGGTAGATAACCTGGTTAGTTGCTTTCGGGATACTTTGCTCCGGGTTATCAGCTTCTGCTGCGGTGATCCCCACCAGTTCCAGACCACCGAACGAGAACATGATAATCGCCATCATCATCACCAGCCCGGTAAAGCCGTGCGGCAGGAAACCACCCTGATCCCACAGGTTGCTAACGGTCGCCTGCGGGCCGCCGTTGCCACTGAATAGCAGCCAGCCGCCGAAGATGATCATCGCTACCACCGCGATAACTTTGATAATGGCAAACCAGAACTCCATCTCGCCAAACACTTTAACGTTTGTCAGGTTGATGGCGTTAATCACCACAAAGAATACGGCGGCAGAAACCCAGGTCGGGATTTCCGGATACCAGAATTGAATGTATTTACCTACGGCAGTCAGCTCTGCCATGGCAACTAAAACGTACAGTACCCAGTAGTTCCAGCCAGAGGCGAAACCGGCAAAACTGCCCCAGTATTTATAAGCAAAGTGGCTAAAGGAGCCTGCGACAGGTTCTTCGACCACCATTTCACCTAGCTGACGCATGATCAGGAAGGCGATAAAACCAGCAATGGCGTAACCCAGGATAATCCCTGGCCCTGCGGACTGTATTACGGAGGCGCTACCCAGGAATAGCCCTGTCCCTATCGCGCCTCCCAGCGCGATAAGCTGTATGTGGCGGTTTTTAAGGCCGCGCTTTAGCTGCTCGCCGTGCTGTTGACCTTCCATCATGAAACCTCGTGCGGTGATTGTTTTTTTGATCTACGCAGTGATGCGTGTGTAAGTTTGCAATTCCGTTTTTTGTATTAATTTGTTTACATCAAAGACGTTTGAATTGTTACAAAAGGACTTCCGTCAGATCAAGAATAATGGTATGCGGCAGCGAATGCACCCGCTTTATGCATGGTTGAAGATGAGTTGCTTAAAAAGGAACCGTTTGTAAAGATCAGCCTCAAATCCCCTCAATATACAAAATGAATATAAATTCATTATTTTTGAATTAAAAATCGATAAATTGGTAAGTGAATCGGTTCAATTCGGATTTTTATAGTTTAATAATCGTTAAAAAATCCCTTTCCTACGTAAAGTCTACATTTGTGCATAGTTACAACTTTGAAACGTTATATATGTCAAGTTGTTAAAATGTGCACAGTTTCATGATTTCAATCAAAACCTGTATGGACATAAGGTGAATACTTTGTTACTTTAGCGTCACAGACATGAAATTGGTAAGACCAATTGACTTCGGCAAGTGGCTTAAGACAGGAACTCATGGCCTACAGCAAAATCCGCCAACCAAAACTCTCCGATGTGATTGAGCAGCAACTGGAGTTTTTGATCCTCGAAGGCACACTCCGCCCGGGCGAAAAACTCCCACCGGAACGCGAACTGGCAAAACAGTTTGACGTCTCCCGTCCCTCCTTGCGTGAGGCGATTCAACGTCTCGAAGCGAAGGGCTTGTTGCTTCGTCGCCAGGGTGGCGGCACTTTTGTCCAGAGCAGCCTATGGCAAAGCTTCAGCGATCCGCTGGTGGAGCTGCTCTCCGACCATCCTGAATCACAGTATGACTTGCTCGAAACACGACACGCCCTGGAAGGTATCGCCGCTTATTACGCCGCGCTGCGTAGTACCGATGAAGACAAGGAACGCATCCGTGAACTCCACCACGCCATAGAGCTGGCGCAGCAGTCTGGCGATCTGGACGCGGAATCAAACGCCGTACTCCAGTATCAGATTGCCGTCACCGAAGCGGCCCACAATGTGGTTCTGCTTCATCTGCTAAGGTGTATGGAGCCGATGTTGGCCCAGAATGTCCGTCAGAACTTCGAATTGCTCTATTCGCGTCGCGAGATGCTGCCGCTGGTGAGTAGTCACCGCACCCGCATATTTGAAGCGATTATGGCCGGTAAGCCGGAAGAAGCGCGCGAAGCATCGCATCGCCATCTGGCCTTTATCGAAGAAATTTTGCTCGACAGAAGCCGTGAAGAAAGCCGCCGTGAGCGTTCTCTGCGTCGTCTGGAGCAACGAAAGAATTAGTGATTTTTCTGGTAAAAATTATCCAGAAGATGTTGTAAATCAAGCGCATATAAAAGCGCGGCAACTAAACGTAGAACCTGTCTTATTGAGCTTTCCGGCGAGAGTTCAATGGGACAGGTTCCAGAAAACTCAACGTTATTAGATAGATAAGGAATAACCCATGTCAGAACGTTTCCCAAATGACGTGGATCCGATCGAAACTCGCGACTGGCTCCAGGCGATCGAATCGGTCATCCGTGAAGAAGGTGTTGAGCGTGCTCAGTATCTGATCGACCAACTGCTTGCTGAAGCCCGCAAAGGCGGTGTCAACGTAGCCGCAGGCACCGGTATCAGCAACTACATCAACACCATCCCCGTTGAAGAACAACCGGAGTATCCGGGTAATCTGGAACTGGAACGCCGTATTCGTTCAGCTATCCGCTGGAACGCCATCATGACGGTTCTGCGTGCGTCGAAAAAAGACCTCGAACTGGGCGGCCACATGGCGTCCTTCCAGTCTTCCGCAACCATTTATGATGTGTGCTTTAACCACTTCTTCCGTGCACGCAACGAGCAGGATGGCGGCGACCTGGTTTACTTCCAGGGCCACATCTCCCCGGGCGTTTACGCTCGTGCTTTCCTGGAAGGTCGTCTGACTCAGGAGCAGCTGGATAACTTCCGTCAGGAAGTTCACGGCAATGGCCTCTCTTCCTATCCGCACCCGAAACTGATGCCGGAATTCTGGCAGTTCCCGACCGTATCTATGGGTCTGGGTCCGATTGGTGCTATTTACCAGGCTAAATTCCTGAAATATCTGGAACACCGTGGCCTGAAAGATACCTCTAAACAGACCGTTTACGCGTTCCTCGGCGACGGTGAAATGGACGAACCGGAATCCAAAGGTGCGATCACCATCGCTACCCGTGAAAAACTGGATAACCTGGTCTTCGTTATCAACTGTAACCTGCAGCGTCTTGACGGCCCGGTCACCGGTAACGGCAAGATCATCAACGAACTGGAAGGCATCTTCGAAGGTGCTGGCTGGAACGTGATTAAAGTGATGTGGGGTAGCCGTTGGGATGAACTGCTGCGTAAAGATACCAGCGGTAAACTGATCCAGCTGATGAACGAAACCGTTGACGGCGACTACCAGACCTTCAAATCGAAAGATGGTGCGTACGTTCGTGAACACTTCTTCGGTAAATATCCTGAAACCGCAGCACTGGTTGCAGACTGGACTGACGAGCAGATCTGGGCACTGAACCGTGGCGGTCACGATCCGAAGAAAATCTACGCTGCATTCAAGAAAGCGCAGGAAACCAAAGGCAAAGCGACGGTGATCCTTGCTCATACCATTAAAGGTTACGGCATGGGCGACGCGGCTGAAGGTAAAAACATCGCGCACCAGGTTAAGAAAATGAACATGGACGGCGTGCGTCATATCCGCGACCGTTTCAATGTGCCGGTATCTGATGCCGATATCGAAAAACTGCCGTACATCACCTTCCCGGAAGGTTCTGAAGAGCATACCTATCTGCACGCTCAGCGTCAGAAACTGCACGGTTATCTGCCAAGCCGTCAGCCGAACTTCACCGAGAAGCTTGAGCTGCCGAGCCTGCAAGACTTCGGCGCGCTGCTGGAAGAGCAGAGCAAAGAGATCTCTACCACTATCGCTTTCGTTCGTGCCCTGAACGTGATGCTGAAGAACAAGTCGATCAAAGATCGTCTGGTACCGATCATCGCCGACGAAGCGCGTACTTTCGGTATGGAAGGTCTGTTCCGTCAGATTGGTATTTACAGTCCGAACGGTCAGCAGTACACCCCGCAGGACCGCGAGCAGGTTGCTTACTATAAAGAAGACGAGAAAGGTCAGATTCTGCAGGAAGGGATCAACGAGCTGGGCGCAGGTTGTTCCTGGCTGGCAGCGGCGACCTCTTACAGCACCAACAATCTGCCGATGATTCCGTTCTACATCTATTACTCGATGTTCGGCTTCCAGCGTATCGGCGATCTGTGCTGGGCGGCTGGTGACCAGCAAGCGCGTGGCTTCCTGATCGGCGGTACTTCCGGTCGTACCACCCTGAACGGTGAAGGTCTGCAGCACGAAGATGGTCACAGCCACATTCAGTCGCTGACTATCCCGAACTGTATCTCTTACGACCCGGCTTACGCTTACGAAGTTGCTGTCATCATGCATGACGGGCTGGAGCGTATGTACGGTGAAAAACAAGAGAACGTTTACTACTACATCACTACGCTGAACGAAAACTACCACATGCCGGCAATGCCGGAAGGTGCTGAGGAAGGTATCCGTAAAGGTATCTACAAACTCGAAACCATTGAAGGTAGCAAAGGTAAAGTTCAGCTGCTGGGCTCCGGTTCTATCCTGCGTCACGTCCGTGAAGCGGCAGAGATCCTGGCGAAAGATTACGGCGTAGGTTCTGACGTTTATAGCGTGACCTCCTTCACCGAGCTGGCGCGTGATGGTCAGGATTGTGAACGCTGGAACATGCTGCACCCGCTGGAAACACCTCGCGTTCCGTATATCGCTCAGGTGATGAACGACGCTCCGGCAGTGGCATCTACCGACTATATGAAACTGTTCGCTGAGCAGGTCCGTACTTACGTACCGGCTGACGACTATCGCGTACTGGGTACTGATGGCTTCGGTCGTTCCGACAGCCGTGAGAACCTGCGTCACCACTTCGAAGTTGATGCTTCTTATGTCGTGGTTGCGGCGCTGGGCGAACTGGCTAAACGTGGCGAAATCGATAAGAAAGTGGTTGCTGACGCAATCGCCAAATTCAACATCGATGCAGATAAAGTTAACCCGCGTCTGGCGTAAGAGGTAAAAGAATAATGGCTATCGAAATCAAAGTACCGGACATCGGGGCTGATGAAGTTGAAATCACCGAGATCCTGGTCAAAGTGGGCGACAAAGTTGAAGCCGAACAGTCGCTGATCACCGTAGAAGGCGACAAAGCCTCTATGGAAGTTCCGTCTCCGCAGGCGGGTATCGTTAAAGAGATCAAAGTCTCTGTTGGCGATAAAACCCAGACCGGCGCACTGATTATGATTTTCGATTCCGCCGACGGTGCAGCAGACGCTGCACCTGCTCAGGCAGAAGAGAAGAAAGAAGCAGCTCCGGCAGCAGCACCAGCGGCTGCGGCGGCAAAAGACGTTAACGTTCCGGATATCGGCAGCGACGAAGTTGAAGTGACCGAAATCCTGGTGAAAGTTGGCGATAAAGTTGAAGCTGAACAGTCGCTGATCACCGTAGAAGGCGACAAGGCTTCTATGGAAGTTCCGGCTCCGTTTGCAGGCACCGTGAAAGAGATCAAAGTGAACGTGGGTGACAAAGTGTCTACCGGCTCGCTGATTATGGTCTTCGAAGTCGCGGGTGAAGCAGGCGCGGCAGCTCCGGCGGCTAAACAGGAAGCGGCTCCGGCAGCGGCCCCTGCATCAGCGGCTGGCGTGAAAGAAGTTAACGTTCCGGATATCGGTGGTGACGAAGTTGAAGTGACCGAAGTGATGGTGAAAGTGGGCGACAAAGTTGCCGCTGAACAGTCACTGATCACCGTAGAAGGCGATAAAGCGTCTATGGAAGTTCCGGCTCCGTTTGCAGGCGTCGTGAAGGAACTGAAAGTCAACGTTGGCGATAAAGTGAAAACTGGCTCGCTGATTATGATCTTCGAAGTTGAAGGCGCAGCGCCTGCGGCAGCTCCTGCGAAACAGGAAGCGGCAGCGCCGGCTCCGGCAGCAAAAGCTGAAGCCCCGGCAGCAGCACCGGCTGCGAAAGCGGAAGGCAAATCTGAATTTGCTGAAAACGACGCTTACGTTCACGCGACTCCGCTGATCCGCCGTCTGGCACGCGAATTTGGCGTTAACCTGGCGAAAGTGAAGGGCACTGGCCGTAAAGGTCGTATCCTGCGCGAAGACGTTCAGGCTTACGTGAAAGAAGCTATCAAACGTGCAGAAGCAGCTCCGGCGGCAACTGGCGGCGGTATCCCAGGCATGCTGCCGTGGCCTAAAGTGGACTTCAGCAAGTTTGGTGAAATCGAAGAAGTGGAACTGGGCCGCATCCAGAAAATCTCTGGTGCGAACCTGAGCCGTAACTGGGTGATGATCCCGCATGTTACTCACTTCGACAAAACCGATATCACCGAGCTGGAAGCGTTCCGTAAACAGCAGAACGAAGAAGCGGCGAAACGTAAGCTGGATGTGAAGATCACCCCGGTTGTCTTCATCATGAAAGCGGTTGCTGCAGCTCTTGAGCAGATGCCTCGCTTCAACAGTTCGCTGTCGGAAGACGGTCAGCGTCTGACCCTGAAGAAATACATCAACATCGGTGTGGCGGTGGATACCCCGAACGGTCTGGTTGTTCCGGTATTCAAAGACGTCAACAAGAAAGGCATCATCGAGCTGTCTCGCGAGCTGATGACTATTTCTAAGAAAGCGCGTGACGGTAAGCTGACTGCGGGCGAAATGCAGGGCGGTTGCTTCACCATCTCCAGCATCGGCGGCCTGGGTACTACCCACTTCGCGCCGATTGTGAACGCGCCGGAAGTGGCTATCCTCGGCGTTTCCAAGTCCGCGATGGAGCCGGTGTGGAATGGTAAAGAGTTCGTGCCGCGTCTGATGCTGCCGATTTCTCTCTCCTTCGACCACCGCGTGATCGACGGTGCTGATGGTGCCCGTTTCATTACCATCATTAACAACACGCTGTCTGACATTCGCCGTCTGGTGATGTAAGTAAAAGAGCCGGCCCAACGGCCGGCTCTTTTCTGGTAATCTCATGAATGTATTGAGGTTATTAGCGAATAGACAAATCGGTTGCCGTTTGTTGTTTAAAAATTGTTAACAATTTTGTAAAATACCGACGGATAGAACGACCCGGTGGTGGTTAGGGTATTACTTCACATACCCTATGGATTTCTGGGTGCAGCAAGGTAGCAAGCGCCAGAATCCCCAGGAGCTTACATAAGTAAGTGACTGGGGTGAGGGCGTGAAGCTAACGCCGCTGCGGCCTGAAAGACGACGGGTATGACCGCCGGAGATAAATACATAGAGGTCATGATGAGTACTGAAATCAAAACTCAGGTCGTGGTACTTGGGGCAGGCCCCGCAGGTTACTCCGCTGCCTTCCGTTGCGCTGATTTAGGTCTGGAAACCGTAATCGTAGAACGTTACAACACCCTTGGCGGTGTTTGCCTGAACGTCGGCTGTATCCCTTCTAAAGCACTGCTGCACGTAGCAAAAGTTATCGAAGAAGCCAAAGCGCTGGCTGAACATGGTATCGTCTTCGGCGAACCGAAAACCGATATCGACAAGATTCGTACCTGGAAAGAGAAAGTGATCAATCAGCTGACCGGTGGTCTGGCTGGTATGGCAAAAGGCCGCAAAGTCAAAGTGGTCAACGGTCTGGGTAAATTCACCGGGGCTAACACCCTGGAAGTTGAAGGTGAGAACGGTAAAACCGTGATCAACTTCGACAACGCGATCATTGCAGCGGGTTCTCGCCCGATCCAACTGCCGTTTATTCCGCATGAAGATCCGCGTATCTGGGACTCCACTGACGCGCTGGAACTGAAAGAAGTACCAGAACGCCTGCTGGTAATGGGTGGCGGTATCATCGGTCTGGAAATGGGGACCGTATACCACGCGCTGGGTTCACAGATTGATGTGGTTGAAATGTTCGACCAGGTTATCCCGGCAGCTGACAAAGACATCGTTAAAGTCTTCACCAAGCGTATCAGCAAGAAATTCAACCTGATGCTGGAAACCAAAGTTACCGCCGTTGAAGCGAAAGAAGACGGCATTTATGTGACGATGGAAGGCAAAAAAGCACCCGCTGAACCGCAGCGTTACGACGCTGTGCTGGTAGCGATTGGTCGTGTGCCGAACGGTAAAAACCTCGACGCAGGCAAAGCTGGCGTGGAAGTTGACGACCGTGGTTTCATCCGCGTTGACAAACAGCTGCGTACCAACGTACCGCACATCTTTGCTATCGGCGATATCGTCGGTCAGCCGATGCTGGCACATAAAGGTGTTCACGAAGGTCACGTTGCCGCTGAAGTTATCGCCGGTAAGAAACACTACTTCGATCCGAAAGTTATCCCGTCCATCGCCTATACCGAACCAGAAGTTGCATGGGTAGGTCTGACTGAGAAAGAAGCGAAAGAGAAAGGCATCAGCTATGAAACCGCCACCTTCCCGTGGGCTGCTTCTGGTCGTGCTATCGCTTCCGACTGCGCAGACGGTATGACCAAGCTGATTTTCGACAAAGAATCTCACCGTGTGATCGGTGGTGCGATTGTCGGTACTAACGGCGGCGAGCTGCTGGGTGAAATCGGCCTGGCAATCGAAATGGGTTGTGATGCTGAAGACATCGCACTGACCATCCACGCGCACCCGACTCTGCACGAGTCTGTGGGCCTGGCGGCAGAAGTGTTCGAAGGTAGCATTACCGACCTGCCGAACCCGAAAGCGAAGAAGAAGTAATTTTTCGTTTGCCGGAACATCCGGCAATTAAAAAAGCGGCTAACCACGCCGCTTTTTTTACGTCTGCAATTTACCTTTCCAGTCTTCTTGCTCCACGTTCAGAGAGACGTTCGCGTACTGCTGACCGTTGCTCGTTATTCAGCCTGGCAGTATGGTTACTGTCGTTTAGACGTTGTGGGCGGCTCTCCTGAACTTTCTCCCGAAAAACCTGACGTTGTTCAGGTGATGCTGATTGAACACGCTGGCGGGCGCTATCACGTTGCTGTTGATTCAGTGGGCGCTGCTGTACTTTTTCCTTAAACACCTGGCGCTGTTCGGGAGTTGCAGACTGAATACGCTCACGCGCTGCCTCTCTTCGCTGCTGGTTCTGCGGGTTAGTCTGCATTTTCTCGCGAACCGCCTGGCGCTGCTCAGGCGAGGCGGACTGAATACGCTCACGCGCTGCCTCTCTTCGCTGCTGGTTCTGTGGGTTAGTCTGCATTTTCTCGCGGACTGCCTGGCGCTGCTCAGGCGAGGCCGACTGATAACGCTGACGAGCAACGTCCTTTTGTTGCTGGGTCAGTGGTTGGCGACGGCTGAAGTCGCGGAAGTCGTCATAGCTCCCATAGTGTTCAGCTTCATTAAACCGCTGTGCCGCTGCCTGACGTTGGGTATCTCGCGTAATGATGGGTGTGGCGTGTGTTCGTTGCTGAAACTGACTTGCTGCCGCCTGACGCTGGCTGTCGCGTGTTGGAGCAGGTAACTGCGTGGCGCTCATGCCGCCGTTAACATCGGTTTGGTGAAACCGCTTTGCCATATCCTGATCATGATAGGGCACACCATCACGGTAGTTTGGATTGTGCCGCCATGCCATATTCTTATCAGTAAGATGCTCACCGGTGATACGGTTGAAATTGTTGACGTCGATATTGATGTTGTCGCCATTGTGTTGCCAGCCATTACCATCACGATGACCGCCATCGTGATGGTGATAATCATCATCGTCATGATGATGATGGTCATGATCGTCGTCATCCCAGTCGATGCTGCTGAATAGTGCGTATGTGGTAGCAACGCCCATGCTATAGCCGAATCCGCGCACAAAGCTGTCAACAAACGGTTCTCCGGCTGGCGGCGGCAGATAAACTGGCGGATAAGCGGTATTGGCCCAACTGCCGTAAACCACGTTTGGGTTGTAGTTGGGAATATAGACCACATCAGGATTGGCGGGCTCAATAGAAATGACGGTTGTTGCCGGCTCTGTAATGACGGGGTTGGCAGTTAAAACGGTATTGGATGGTATGACGGGTGCCGTGACTGTCTGTTTTACCGGTACAGCTTTCTTCGTTGTGGTAATAACTTTCTGTTCGGTTGATGACTTCAGCGAACCGGTTTGTTGCGCCAGTTGCCGCAATCGCTGTACCGAGTCCATCACGTCCTGCGGCTGCGCCAGAAAAGCATCGCCCAGGTTTTGCACCCATTGCGGGTTTTCGCCCATCAACGCCATCAACTGTGGAAAGGCCACCAGTGATTTGACGCTGGCGTCCCACGGCTGGTCAGATACCGCCTGAATAGCAGCATCGCCTTGTTTAAGTGGATTATCGTGCGACCATTGTACTGCTTGAGCAACGTTTGCCGGATAGGTTGATGCCATTAACACTTGTGAAAGCAGAGAGTCGGGGTACAGCGCGACAGGCGCAACCCATTGATCTATTTGCGCAGTGCTGAATGCGGATTTGACGACGGCAGGTGTTACAGGAGGCACGGAAACCGTTGCAGGAAGCGTAACTGCGGAGATGTCAGGCGCAGTCTGTTGTGTCGATTGCGCTTCCACAGGCGCTTCCACTGTGCGGCTTTTTATATATAGCCCGGCAGAGGCGGCACAAAGCCCGGCACTGCAAATTAGCGCCAGCACATGGGGTTTAAACGGCAAAGTCATTTTCATAATTCGGATCTCAAGGAAATCGCAATGGTCGGCGAACTGCCACCCGCAGGTGCTGAGAATCCGAGTATAAAGAGGCGGTAGTTTAAATTTTGACTAATCTTGGGATTCGTTGAGAAAGGTGATTATCACCATGCGAATTAACGAAGTTTTTACGGAGGGAAACAATCTCTAGACCATCCTTAACGATTCAGCCACTTTTTTATGTTGCTTTTTTGTAAACGGATTAACACATCGTCAAAATCCTGCTATTCTGCCCGTTGCGGTACTGGGCATTTACCCTACAAACTGCTGTCTCACAGGAGCGTGAAGAGAATCGCCTGCCGCACTATGACAATGAGAGCGAGGAGAACCGTCGTGCTAGAAGAATACCGTAAGCACGTAGCTGAGCGTGCCGCTGAGGGGATTGCGCCCAAACCCCTGGATGCAAACCAAATGGCCGCACTTGTAGAGCTGCTGAAAAACCCGCCCGCGGGCGAAGAAGAATTCCTGTTAGATCTGTTAACCAACCGTGTTCCCCCTGGCGTCGATGAAGCCGCCTATGTCAAAGCAGGCTTCCTGGCTGCTGTCGCCAAAGGTGAAGCCAAATCCCCACTGCTGACTCCGGAAAAAGCCATCGAACTGCTGGGCACCATGCAGGGTGGTTACAACATTCATCCGCTGATCGATGCGCTGGATGATGCCAAACTGGCACCGATCGCTGCCAAAGCACTTTCTCACACGCTGCTGATGTTCGATAACTTCTATGACGTAGAAGAGAAAGCCAAAGCAGGCAATGAATATGCTAAGCAGGTAATGCAGTCCTGGGCGGATGCCGAATGGTTCCTGAATCGCCCGGCGCTGGCTGAAAAACTGACCGTTACCGTCTTTAAAGTAACTGGCGAAACCAACACCGATGACCTCTCTCCGGCACCGGATGCGTGGTCACGCCCGGATATCCCACTGCACGCGCTGGCGATGCTGAAAAACGCCCGTGAAGGTATTGAGCCAGATCAGCCAGGCGTTGTTGGTCCGATTAAGCAAATCGAAGCTCTGCAGCAGAAAGGTTTCCCGCTGGCGTACGTCGGTGACGTTGTGGGTACGGGGTCATCGCGTAAATCCGCCACTAACTCCGTTCTGTGGTTTATGGGCGATGATATTCCATATGTGCCGAACAAACGCGGCGGTGGTTTGTGCCTCGGCGGTAAAATTGCACCCATCTTCTTTAACACGATGGAAGATGCGGGTGCACTGCCAATTGAAGTGGACGTTTCTAACCTGAACATGGGCGACGTAATTGACGTTTACCCGTACAAAGGTGAAGTGCGTAACCACGAAACCGGCGAACTGCTGGCGACCTTCGAACTGAAAACCGACGTGCTGATTGATGAAGTGCGTGCTGGCGGCCGTATTCCGCTGATTATCGGGCGTGGCCTGACCACCAAAGCGCGTGAAGCACTTGGTCTGCCGCATAGTGATGTGTTCCGTCAGGCGAAAGATGTCGCTGAGAGCGATCGCGGCTTCTCGCTGGCGCAGAAAATGGTCGGTCGTGCCTGCGGTGTGAAAGGCATTCGTCCGGGCGCGTACTGCGAACCGAAAATGACTTCTGTAGGTTCACAGGACACCACCGGCCCGATGACCCGTGATGAACTGAAAGACCTGGCGTGTCTGGGCTTCTCGGCTGACCTGGTGATGCAGTCTTTCTGCCACACCGCGGCGTATCCGAAACCAGTTGACGTGAACACGCACCATACGCTGCCGGACTTCATTATGAACCGTGGTGGTGTGTCGCTGCGTCCGGGTGACGGCGTAATCCACTCCTGGCTGAACCGTATGCTGCTGCCGGATACCGTCGGTACCGGTGGTGACTCCCATACCCGTTTCCCGATCGGTATCTCTTTCCCGGCGGGTTCTGGTCTGGTGGCATTTGCAGCCGCAACAGGCGTAATGCCGCTGGATATGCCGGAATCCGTTCTGGTGCGCTTCAAAGGCAAAATGCAGCCGGGCATCACCCTGCGCGATCTGGTACACGCTATTCCGCTGTATGCGATCAAACAAGGTCTGCTGACCGTTGAGAAGAAAGGCAAGAAAAACATCTTCTCAGGTCGCATTCTGGAAATTGAAGGTCTGCCGGATCTGAAAGTTGAGCAGGCCTTTGAGCTGACCGATGCGTCCGCCGAGCGTTCTGCTGCCGGTTGTACCATTAAGCTGAACAAAGAACCGATCATTGAATACCTGAACTCTAACATCGTCCTGCTGAAGTGGATGATTGCCGAAGGTTACGGCGATCGTCGTACCCTGGAACGTCGTATTCAGGGCATGGAAAAATGGCTGGCGAATCCTGAGCTGCTGGAAGCCGATGCAGATGCGGAATACGCGGCAGTGATCGACATCGATCTGGCGGATATTAAAGAGCCAATCCTGTGTGCTCCGAACGATCCGGATGACGCACGTCCGCTGTCTGCGGTACAGGGTGAGAAGATCGACGAAGTGTTTATCGGTTCCTGCATGACCAACATCGGTCACTTCCGTGCTGCGGGTAAACTGCTGGATGCGCATAAAGGCCAGTTGCCGACCCGCCTGTGGGTGGCACCGCCAACCCGTATGGACGCCGCGCAGTTGACCGAAGAAGGCTACTACAGCGTCTTCGGTAAGAGTGGTGCGCGTATCGAGATCCCTGGCTGTTCCCTGTGTATGGGTAACCAGGCGCGTGTAGCAGACGGTGCGACGGTGGTTTCCACCTCTACCCGTAACTTCCCGAACCGTTTAGGTACTGGCGCGAATGTCTTCCTGGCTTCTGCGGAACTGGCTGCTGTTGCGGCGCTGATTGGCAAACTGCCGACGCCGGAAGAGTACCAGACCTACGTGGCGCAAGTAGATAAAACTGCCGTTGATACTTACCGTTATCTGAACTTCAACCAGCTTTCTCAGTACACCGAAAAAGCCGATGGGGTGATTTTCCAGACTGCGGTTTAATAAGTAAGCGCATGCGCTGCGCATAAACGACACAATGCCCGGTGAATGAGATTCCCGGGCATTTTTTTATTTCTAAACCATCGCCGTTCCGCTGTTTTTCTCCGGTAAGGCTGCGATAATTACATCAATGGCGCAATGCGATTTCGGCGCATTGCCGGGAGCAGAGGAACACACTATGGATTACGAATTTCTGCGCGATATTACCGGAGTGGTAAAGGTGCGTATGTCCATGGGGCATGAAGTGGTCGGGCACTGGTTTAATGAAGAGGTGAAAGAAAACCTGGCCTTGCTTGATGAAGTGGAACAAGCAGCGCACGCACTGAAAGGTAGCGAACGTTCCTGGCAGCGGGCAGGGCATGAGTACACGCTATGGATGGACGGCGAAGAAGTGATGGTTCGCGCCAATCAACTGGAATTCGCTGGCGATGAAATGGAAGAGGGGATGAACTACTACGATGAAGAAAGCCTGTCGCTATGTGGCGTTGAGGATTTTCTGCAGGTGGTGGCGGCTTACCGTAATTTCGTGCAGCAGAAGTAAATAAATCTGGCGGAGCCTGGGAGCTCCGCCAGAGCCGTTAAACAGCTGGCATATTGCGCCCGTAATAAATCTCGCGCATTTCTTTCCACAGCGCAGCGGTAATTTCCTGGCGCTCGCTGTCGGTTAAATCTTCCGGTTTGGTGTGGAACATGTAGTGCTTAAGGTCGAACTCTTTAAGCAACATCTTGGTATGGAAGATATTTTCCTGATAGACGTTTACATCCACCATGTCATACAGCGCCTTCATATCGTCAGACATAAAGTTCTGAATCGAATTAATCTCATGGTCGATAAAGTGCTTCATACCGTTAATGTCGCGGGTAAAACCGCGCACGCGATAATCAATGGTTACGATATCGGACTCAAGCTGGTGGATCAGGTAATTCAGCGCCTTCAGCGGAGAAATCACGCCGCAGGTAGAGACTTCAATATCGGCGCGGAAGGTACATAAACCGCCTTCAGGATGACTTTCCGGGTAGGTATGTACGCAAATATGACTTTTATCGAGATGGGCAACGACCGTTTCTGGCAGTGGGCCGGGGTGTTCTGTTTTGTCGATGAGTTTCGGGTCAACCGGTTCTTCACTCACCAGAATAGTGACGCTGGCACCCTGTGGTTCGTAATCCTGGCGGGCGATGTTAAGAATATTGGCCCCGATAATGGAACAGGTTTCTGACAGGATTTCGGTCAGACGGTTGGCATTATAGAGTTCATCGATATAAGCAATATAACCGTCGCGTTCTTCGGCAGTTTTGGCGTAGCAGATATCGTAAATACAAAAACTCAGACTTTTGGTCAGATTATTAAAGCCATGTAGTTTCAGTTTTTTCAATTTCTTATCTTCTCCTTAGGACGGCTGTGAAGCCAGTGCGTCTTGCAGATACTGGGGTAAGGCAAAAGCTGCCGTATGGACTGCCGGATTGTAATAACGGCATTTCAGGCCAGAAGCGAGAAAACGCGCCTGAATAATTTCGGTTGAGAGATGGCGTAAGGCGTCGTTATCTGTCGCCCATGCAAAGGTCATGATGCCGCCGTAATAGGTCGGGATCGCCGCCTGATAAAAGCCAACGTCGCTGAAGTAATGGCTGAGTTTGCGATGGCTGTCGATGGCTTCTTCCTGCTGTAAAAAGCAGACGCCGTTTTGTGCGACGAAGATACCGCCAGGATTCAGGCAACGTTTGCAGCCTTCATAAAATGCTGAGGTGAACAGACTTTCGCCGGGACCGATAGGATCGGTGCAGTCGGAGATAATGACATCAAAGGTCTGGCTGGTTTGATTCACGAAATTGACGCCATCGTCGATCACCAGCTTAAAGCGCGGATCGTCGTAACTACCGGCGTTATGGTTGGGCAGATACTGACGGCAGAACGACACGACACCCGCATCGATTTCCACCATCGTGATTGACTCAACGTTTTTATGTCGGGTTACTTCACGCAGCATGGCACCGTCGCCGCCGCCGATAATCAGCACATGTTTCGCGTGACCGTGGGCCAGTAGCGGAACATGGGTCATCATCTCATGATAGATAAACTCGTCGCGCTCGGTGGTTTGTACTACGCCATCCAGCGCCATTACGCGGCCAAATGCAGCGTTCTCAAAAATGATCAGATCCTGGTGATCGGTCTTTTCATGATACAGAACGTTATCTACCGCAAAGTACTGCCCAAACTGGTCGTGTAGCGTTTCATGCCACTGTTTTTTTTCGGCCATGGGTTGATACCTCCTTTGTTAACACCCGTAAAAAAAGGGCGCAACATAATAGCTAACATTGACCGCGGATGCACGGTCAATATTTCTACAAAAAGGTATCAGGGATTATTTGACGTAGGCAAGCAGGCTTAAGGAATCGCGAGCCAGGGCTTTGCACTTTTTAGCGACGGGAATGCCAATGCCGCTGAGATCGCGGTAGCTGTCTTCACCGAGGGCTTTCATGTCGAAGGTGTCGTAATTACTGAGATCCCACTGGTTTTGCTGGGCGAAAAAGACCAGTGCGCGACGAATTTGCCCGTTAGGTAAGTTCTGGTAACCACAATCGTTCTTCAGAAAGACAAAAACTGCCGTTAAATCGGCCATATCTTCGGCTTCAGACTCGCTGAGCGCGTAACTGTTTGCGCAGACGGCCATCAGGCTGCCGAATAACACTGTTCTGAAAAACGTCTTCATTGCTTCTACCAGGGGCTTAAAGAAGATAAACGTTAGCACACTGCGAGCGAGGCGACGACCATTATTGTCGATTAAATTGTGTCTGCGGCTTGACCTTCCCGTAAGGGGAAGGACTATGCTCAACGTTTGATTTTGTTTCGCCTGCTTAAGAATAAGGAAATAACTATGCAACGTCGTGATTTCTTAAAATATTCCGTCGCGCTGGGCGTGGCTTCGGCTTTACCGCTGTGGAGCCGCGCAGTATTTGCGGCGGAACGCCCAACGTTACCGATCCCTGATTTGCTCACGACCGATGCCCGTAATCGCATTCAGTTAACTATTGGCGCAGGCCAGTCCACCTTTGGCGAGAAAACTGCAACTACCTGGGGCTATAACGGCAATCTGCTGGGGCCGGCGGTGAAATTACAGCGCGGCAAAGCGGTAACGGTTGATATCTACAACCAACTGACGGAAGAGACAACGTTGCACTGGCACGGGCTGGAAGTACCGGGTGAAGTCGACGGCGGCCCGCAGGGAATTATTCCGCCAGGTGGCAAGCGCTCGGTGACGTTGAACGTTGATCAACCTGCCGCTACCTGCTGGTTCCATCCACATCAACATGGCAAGACCGGACGTCAGGTGGCGATGGGGCTGGCTGGTTTGGTGGTGATTGAAGATGACGAGATCCTGAAATTAATGCTGCCAAAACAGTGGGGTATTGATGATGTCCCGGTGATTGTTCAGGATAAAAAATTTAACGCTGACGGGCAGATTGATTATCAACTGGATGTGATGACCGCCGCCGTGGGCTGGTTTGGCGATACGCTGCTGACCAACGGTGCAATCTACCCGCAACACGCTGCCCCGCGTGGTTGGCTGCGCCTGCGTTTGCTCAATGGCTGTAACGCCCGCTCGCTCAATTTCGCCACCAGCGACAATCGCCCGCTTTATGTGATTGCCAGCGACGGTGGTCTGCTACCTGAACCGGTGAAGGTGAACGAGCTTCCCGTGCTGATGGGCGAGCGTTTCGAAGTGCTGGTGGAGGTTAACGACAACAAACCGTTTGACCTGGTGACGCTGCCAGTCAGCCAGATGGGGATGGCGATCGCGCCGTTTGATAAGCCGCATCCGGTAATGCGGATTCAGCCGATTGCTATTAGTGCCTCCGGTGCTTTGCCAGACACATTAAGTAGCCTGCCAGCATTACCTTCGCTGGAAGGGCTGACGGTACGTAAGCTGCAACTCTCTATGGACCCGATGCTCGATATGATGGGGATGCAGATGCTGATGGAGAAATATGGCGATCAGGCGATGGCCGGGATGGATCACAGCCAGATGATGGGCCATATGGGGCACGGCAATATGAATCATATGAACCACGGCGGGAAGTTCGATTTCCACCATGCCAATAAAATCAACGGTCAGGCGTTTGATATGAATAAGCCGATGTTTGCGGCGGCGAAAGGGCAGTACGAACGTTGGGTTATCTCTGGCGTGGGCGACATGATGCTGCATCCGTTCCATATTCACGGCACGCAGTTCCGTATCTTGTCAGAAAATGGCAAACCGCCAGCCGCTCATCGCGCGGGCTGGAAAGATACCGTTAAGGTAGAAGGTAATGTCAGCGAAGTGCTGGTGAAGTTTAATCACGATGCACCGAAAGAACATGCTTATATGGCGCACTGCCATCTGCTGGAGCATGAAGATACGGGGATGATGTTAGGGTTTACGGTATAAAAAGACCGTATTCGGAAATATGCCCGGATCTCTCCGGGCATTATGGTTACTTCACATCATCCGGCAGCGCATAAGCCACAATATAGTCGCCCATCTTCGTACCAAATGAACCGTGACCGCCTGCGGAGATCACCACATACTGCTTGCCATTCACTTCATAGGTCATTGGCGTAGCCTGACCACCCGCCGGTAAACGGCCCTGCCACAGTTTTTCACCGTTGCTCATGTTGTAAGCGCGCAGGTAGTTATCTGCCGTAGCGGCGATAAACAGTACGTTACCCGCTGTGGAGATTGGCCCGCCCAGCATCGGCATACCCATATTGAACGGCACCGGTACAGGCATCGGGAACGGCATACTGTCCTGCGGCGTACCAATACGTTTCTTCCACACCACTTCATTGGTTTTCAGATCCAGCGCCGAGATATAGCCCCATGCTGGCTGTTTACATGGCAGACCAAACGGTGAGAGGAACGGGTTGAGCGTGACACCATACGGTACACCGTACTGTGGCTGAATGCCGGATTCCGTACCCGTGCCTTTGGCATCTTTCGGCTGCTCCATCGGGTTACCCGGACCGCGTGGGATCAGTTTCGAAACAAACGGCAGTGCCATTGGGTTGGCAATTGCCACTTCACGATTCGGATCAACGGAAATCCCGCCCCATTCGAACATCCCCAGGTTACCCGGGAAGACCAGCGTACCCTGTTCAGATGGCGGGGTGAAAATGCCTTCATAGCGCATCTGGTGGAACATCACGCGGCACACCAGCTGGTCAAACATGGTGGCTCCCCACATATCCGCACCGCTCAAATCTTTCGTCGGACGGAAGCTCAGTTCAGAAAACGGTTGAGTTGGGGTTACGTAATCGCCTTTCGCTGCACCTTGGGGAACCGGTTTTTCCGGTGCCGGAACCACCAGTTCGCCATTACGACGATCGAGCACAAAAATGTTGCCGGTTTTCGCTGGAGCATAAATGACCGGAACCTTTTGACCGTTAACGGTGATGTCCGCCAGCGTCGGCTGTGCCGGAAGATCCATATCCCACAGGTCGTGATGAACGGTCTGGTAGCTCCACGCCAGTTTCCCGGTAGTGGCATTCAGCGCCAGAATCGAGCTGGCATAACGTTCCTGTTCCGGTGTGCGGTTACCGCCCCAGATATCCGGCGTGGTCACGCCCATCGGCAGATAGACCAGATCCAGCTTCGCGTCATAGGCCGCTGGTGCCCACGAGTTTGGCGAGTTAAAGGTAAAGGTGTGTTCGTCAGACGGGATTGCGTTAGGATCTTTCGCACCAGGATCAAAAGCCCACAACAGCTCCCCGGTGTTGACATCAAAACCACGGATCACGCCAGACGTTTCGCGGGTTGAGAAGTTGTCGGTGACTGAACCGGCCATCACGATGGTTTTATCGGTGATAATCGGCGGCGAAGTCGGCTCATACAGACCCGGCTTGGTGTCCGGCATATTGCTTTGCAGATTGAGCACGCCTTTATTAGCGAAGGTTTCGCACAGCTTGCCGTTTTCAGCGTTAATCGCAATCAGACGACCATCATTCACCGGAAGAATGATACGACGCGGGCAATCCGCCATCACTTCTGGCGAGGCAGTTTCTGCTTTGGCTTCATGATAAGAGACGCCACGACAGGTTACATGCTGGAAGGACTCGTTGGTTTTCAGCTCAGGATCGTAATGCCATTTCTCTTTACCGCTGGCGGCATCGAGCGCAAATAGGCGCTGGTGCGCGGTACACAGGTAAAGGGTGTCGCCCACTTTAATTGGCGTCACTTCATTGGTGATTTCACCCGGATCGTTCGGCTGCTTCACATCGCCAGTACGGAACACCCAGGCTTCTTTCAGCTTGTGAACGTTATCGGCGTTAATTTGTTTCAGAGGTGAAAAGCGTTGACCTTCCTGATTACGACCATAGGCAGGCCAGTCCTGATCGGCAACGGGGGAGATTGCTTCGGCAGGTGTGGCATCGGCGCTTAAGGTGCCGTTGATTTCCTGCGGATCGTTAAATCCCGCCCAGGTGAGGATTCCGCCACTAATCAGCAACGCCACCACCAGAGCGGCAACTGCGCCGCTGGCAGGAATGACCAGGCGACGCCAGACAAACGGCAGGATCAGCCAGATGCCGAAGAAGACCAGAATGTCGCTGCGCGGAGTCAGCGCCCAGAAGTCGAAACCAACTTCCCAGACGCCCCAAATCATGGTGCCGAGCAGCAGGGCGGCGTATAGCCAAAGCGCGGCGCGTTTACTGCGCCACAGCATCCAGGCGACGCCGAGCATCACAAGGCCAGCGATAGGGTAGTACCAGGAGCCGCCAATCGCGACCAGCCAGCCTCCGCCAATGAGTAGATACAGCCCGCAAAGTGCTGCAAAAAGGGCTGTTAGCGTGACGAGTAATCGTCGCGAGCCTGTATTGTTAATTGCCATAAAGAGACACCATTTCAATTCATTAATATTTTAGTAGCAATTAATTATAGGTTTTAACATGTGTGATCGTCATCACAATTCGAGCTTTATTAACAGATTCCGCGAATGAATAGTTTTACTGGTATACTGCGTGTCTTGCGCTTTGTTGCGGTGCCAAAACCTGCCCGTGCGAAGTGATTTGTTTTTAAATCATATGGTTAGAGATATGAAACATACTGTAGAAGTAATGATCCCCGAAGCGGAGATTAAAGCGCGTATCGCCGAACTGGGTCGTCAGATTACTGAGCGTTACAAAGACAGCGGCAGCGATATGGTGCTGGTGGGTCTGCTGCGTGGCTCATTTATGTTTATGGCGGACCTGTGTCGTGAAGTTCAGGTATCTCATGAAGTCGATTTTATGACCGCCTCCAGCTACGGTAGCGGCATGTCCACCACCCGTGATGTGAAAATCCTCAAAGATCTGGATGAAGATATCCGTGGCAAGGACGTGCTGATTGTTGAAGATATCATCGACTCGGGTAATACACTGTCGAAAGTGCGTGAGATCTTAAGCCTGCGCGAACCGAAGTCGTTGGCGATTTGTACGCTGCTGGATAAACCGTCCCGTCGTGAAGTGAACGTCCCGGTAGAATTCATCGGTTTCTCGATCCCGGATGAGTTTGTGGTGGGTTACGGCATTGATTACGCACAGCGTTACCGTCATCTGCCGTATATCGGCAAAGTGATTCTGCTGGACGAGTAAGTGTGAAGTTGCCGGATGTGTTGCATCCGGCATGGCATTTTTATTTGTGGTTGGCGTGTTTCAGCTTGAGATTGGAAATCCCGTGACGGTAACGTTGCTCAAGAGTTTCGCGGTTGGTCGCTGTGACATCCAGATCACGCAGCAAGCCGTCGTGAATGCCGTAGGCCCAGCCGTGAATGGTGACTTTCTGCCCGCGTTTCCACGCTGATTGCATAATGGTGGAGTGGCCCAGGTTATACACCTGTTCCATGACGTTCAGTTCACACAAGGTATCCAGACGGCGCTCTTGCGGCATTTCGCCGAGCAATGAGCTATGTTTGAACCAGATATCGCGGATATGCAGCAGCCAGTTGTTGATAAGCCCCAGTTCCGGGTTTTCAACTGCGGCTTGTACGCCGCCGCAACCGTAGTGACCACAGATAATAATGTGTTCAACTTCGAGTACATCCACTGCATACTGAACCACGGAAAGGCAGTTCAGGTCGGTGTGAATGACCAGGTTAGCAACATTACGGTGAACAAAGAGTTCGCCCGGCTCAAGACCGGTTAAACGTTCTGCAGGAACGCGACTGTCGGAACATCCAATCCATAGAAAGCGCGGTTTTTGCGCTTGTGCCAGTTTCTCAAAAAACCCGGGATCCTCTTCCACCAGCATTTTTGACCATAGTGCATTGTTGCTGATGAGTGTATCTATGTCTTTCATGGAGGTTAACGACCTGTAACCAAATAATTACGTTTGGCTAATATAGGGCAACTCCGGGACGATTTAAACCACAGATAAAGTGTAAGAACGTAAGGTAAGTAAAAATTTATGACCATTGCACTGGAACTTCAACAGCTTAAAAAAACCTATCCAGGCGGCGTTCAGGCGCTTCGTGGAATAGATTTGCAGGTCGAAGCGGGTGATTTTTATGCGCTTCTCGGGCCGAACGGGGCCGGGAAATCGACCACTATCGGTATTATCAGCTCTCTGGTAAATAAAACCTCCGGGCGGGTCAGCGTATTTGGTTACGATCTCGAGAAGGATGTCGTGAACGCTAAACGTCAGTTGGGACTGGTGCCGCAGGAATTTAACTTCAACCCGTTTGAAACCGTACAGCAAATTGTGGTGAATCAGGCAGGGTACTACGGTGTGGAGCGCAAAGAAGCGTACATCCGCAGCGAAAAGTATCTTAAACAGCTCGATCTATGGGGGAAACGCAACGAACGTGCGCGCATGTTATCTGGCGGGATGAAACGCCGTTTAATGATTGCCCGTGCGTTAATGCATGAACCTAAACTACTGATTCTCGACGAGCCAACGGCAGGCGTGGATATTGAACTTCGCCGCTCAATGTGGGGCTTTTTGAAGGATTTAAACGACAAAGGCACCACCATCATTCTCACCACACACTATCTGGAAGAAGCAGAAATGCTGTGCCGCAATATCGGCATTATTCAGCACGGTGAGCTGGTAGAAAATACTTCGATGAAGGCGCTGCTGGCGAAGCTGAAATCAGAAACCTTTATTCTCGATCTCGCACCGAAAAGCCCGTTACCGAAGCTCGATGGCTATCAGTATCGACTGGTCGATACCGCGACGCTGGAAGTTGAAGTGCTGCGTGAGCAGGGGATCAACAGCGTATTTACGCAGTTAAGTGAGCAGGGCATTCAGGTATTAAGTATGCGTAACAAAGCTAACCGTCTGGAAGAGCTGTTTGTTTCACTGGTTAATGAAAAACAAGGAGATCGCGCATGATGCATCTTTACTGGGTGGCGCTAAAAAGCATCTGGGCGAAAGAGATCCATCGCTTTATGCGTATCTGGGTGCAGACGCTGGTGCCGCCAGTCATCACCATGACCCTTTACTTTATTATCTTCGGTAACCTGATTGGTTCGCGTATTGGCGATATGCATGGCTTCAGCTACATGCAGTTCATCGTACCGGGGCTGATCATGATGTCGGTGATCACCAACGCCTACGCTAACGTCGCGTCATCATTTTTTGGTGCCAAGTTCCAGCGTAATATTGAAGAGCTGCTGGTAGCGCCGGTTCCGACTCACGTCATTATTGCCGGATATGTCGGCGGTGGCGTGGCGCGTGGTCTGTTTGTTGGCATTCTGGTGACGGCAATTTCACTGTTTTTTGTGCCGTTTCAGGTGCATTCGTGGGTATTTGTCGCTTTAACGCTGGTGCTCACGGCGGTGTTGTTCTCCCTTGCGGGTTTGCTGAACGGCGTGTTTGCCAAAACGTTCGATGACATCAGCCTGGTGCCAACCTTTGTGTTAACGCCACTTACGTATTTGGGCGGGGTCTTTTACTCACTGACTTTGTTGCCGCCGTTCTGGCAAGGGCTGTCGCATCTGAACCCAATCGTTTATATGATCAGTGGTTTCCGCTACGGCTTCCTCGGTATCAATGATGT
Source organism: Escherichia sp. F1 (assembly GCF_046764225.1). Taxonomy (NCBI): domain Bacteria; kingdom Pseudomonadati; phylum Pseudomonadota; class Gammaproteobacteria; order Enterobacterales; family Enterobacteriaceae; genus Escherichia; species Escherichia sp. F1. Next base: position 3,997,120 of record NZ_CP177202.1, on the reverse strand, counting down.
TCCGCTGGTCACTACCTTCGGTGTACTGGTGGTCTTTATTGTGGCGTTTTATTTGATCTGTTGGTCGCTGATCCAACGTGGACGTGGTTTGCGTAGCTAAGGCTATTTCCTCTCCTCTGGATTTGGGGGAGAGGAGTTTTGACGGCTATCACCCTTTATCAACAATGGTCAGGGTAGACTGATTTTCGGCTAAGGAGGAAGGCGATGTTAGGTTGGGTAATTACCTGTCACGATGACCGTGCGCAAGAGATACTGGATGCGCTGGAGAAAAAACATGGGGCACTTCTTCAGTGCCGGGCCGTGAATTTCTGGCGCGGATTAAGTTCTAATATGCTCAGCCGCATGATGTGCGATGCTCTGCATGAAGCGGACTCTGGTGAGGGTGTCATCTTCTTAACCGATATAGCCGGAGCGCCACCGTATCGCGTGGCTTCATTATTAAGCCACAAACACTCCCGTTGCGAAGTGATTTCTGGTGTCACGTTACCGTTAATTGAACAGATGATGGCTTGCCGTGAAACCATGACCAGTTCAGAGTTTCGCGAGCGTATTGTCGAACTGGGTGCGCCGGAGGTGAGTAGTCTTTGGCACCAACAACAAAAAAATCCGCCTTTCGTCCTCAAACATAATTTGTATGAGTATTAACCCGCGATTCTGATGGCGCTTTTGCTACAATATAAGCGTTGTTTCACCCTCGGTTATTTTTTAATGTACAAACAAGCTGTTATTCTCCTGCTGATGCTGTTTACCGCAAGTGTCAGTGCCGCGTTACCTGCCCGTTATATGCAAACCATCGAAAATGCTGCGGTCTGGGCGCAAATTGGCGACAAGATGGTGACCGTGGGGAATATTCGGGCCGGACAAATCATTGCCGTGGAGCCCACTGCCGCAAGTTATTACGCATTTAATTTTGGCTTTGGTAAAGGGTTTATCGATAAAGGTCATCTTGAGCCGGTTCAGGGGCGACAAAAAGTTGAAGATGGTTTGGGTGACCTCAACAAGCCGCTGAGTAATCAGAACTTAATTACCTGGAAAGATACGCCGGTCTATAACGCGCCGAGTGCGGGCAGTGCGCCGTTTGGGGTACTGGCGGACAATTTGCGCTACCCGATTTTGCATAAACTGAAAGACAGGTTAAATCAAACCTGGTATCAGATCCGTATTGGCGATCGACTGGCCTATATCAGCGCGCTGGATGCCCAACCCGATAATGGCCTGCCGGTGCTAACCTATCACCATATTCTGCGCGACGAAGAAAACACCCGTTTTCGCCATACTTCGACGACCACCTCGGTACGCGCTTTCAATAACCAGATGGCCTGGCTGCGCGACAGGGGATACACGACACTGAGCATGGTGCAGCTGGAAGGTTACGTGAAGAATAAGATCAATCTCCCTGCGCGAGCGGTGGTGATTACCTTTGATGATGGCCTCAAATCGGTGAGCCGCTATGCGTATCCTGTGTTGAAACAATATGGCATGAAGGCGACGGCGTTTATTGTTACCTCGCGCATCAAACGTCACCCGCAGAAGTGGGACCCAAAATCGCTGCAATTTATGAGCGTTTCTGAACTTAACGAAATTCGCGATGTATTTGATTTCCAGTCACATACCCATTTTTTGCATCGGGTGGATGGTTATCGCCGCCCCATATTACTGAGCCGTAGTGAGCACAATATTCTGTTTGATTTTGCACGTTCACGCCGCGCTCTGGCGCAATTTAATCCGCATGTCTGGTATCTTTCGTATCCGTTTGGCGGATTTAATGACAAAGCCGTGAAGGCAGCAAAAGAAGCCGGATTTCACCTGGCGGTGACAACCATGAAAGGCAAAGTAAAACCGGGGGATAATCCGTTGTTACTAAAACGACTTTATATCTTAAGAACGGATTCGCTCGAGACGATGTCGCGGCTGGTGAGTAACCAGCCGCAGGGGTGATTATCAGGCAACCTGTACCGGAATCGCTTTCGCGGTACGTTTCATTTCGTTGTCGCCTTCAAAATAGGCGACGTTGGGCCGCCAGGTGCGAGCTTCTTCATCTGGCATGGTAACGAAGCTGGCGATGATGACAATATCGCCGACGCTGGCGCAGTGGGCCGCCGCACCGTTAACGGAGATAATTCTCGAACCGCGTTCTGCCGCGATGGCATAGGTGGAGAAACGCTTGCCGTTGGTCACATTCCAGATATCAATGGCTTCGTTTTCGAGAATACCAGCTGCGTCAAGAAAATCCTGGTCAATGGCGCAAGAACCTTCATAGTGCAGGTCCGCATGAGTCACTTTCACGCGGTGGAGTTTGCCCTGCAGCATCGTGCGAATCATAACTTCTACCTTTCTACCCTGTCGTTAACGAAGCAGGCGATGCCTGCTTTGAGGAAATTCTCACGCAGTATTGCCCGATTTTTGTTTAGTGTCTACTCATCTGACGGCATTTGCATCAGCAGTTTGCGTACCGTGCCGAAGCGTGCCATGTAACGCCTGTAACGAATTGATATTTCTCTGAACGCTGCTCGGTAAACACTAAAGAGGCGGCTGACGACGGCGCGCCTTGACTGGATACTGCCTTCACGCAAGACAACACGGAAGGCAGGGAAGATGGATGCACCGAGTACCACACCGCATGATGCGGTATTTAAACAATTTTTAATGCATGCGGAAACGGCTCGTGACTTTCTGGATATCCATTTGCCAGCGGAACTACGCGAACTGTGTGACCTCGACACGCTGCATCTTGAGTCGGGGAGTTTTATTGAAGAAAGCCTGAAAGGGCACAGCACGGACGTACTCTATTCCGTGCAAATGCAGGGTAATCCCGGTTATTTGCATGTGGTGATTGAACATCAAAGCAAGCCGGATAAGAAAATGACCTTTCGCATGATGCGCTATGCCATTGCCGCCATGCACCGGCATCTGGAGGCGGATCACGATAAGCTGCCGCTGGTGGTGCCGATTCTGTTTTATCAGGGCGAGGCCACACCTTATCCGCTCTCAATGTGCTGGTTTGATATGTTTTACTCGCCGGAGCTGGCGCGACGCGTTTACAACAACCCTTTCCCGCTGGTGGATATCACCATCACACCGGATGACGAAATCATGCAACATCGGCGGATTGCGATTCTCGAACTACTGCAAAAACATATTCGCCAGCGCGACTTAATGTTATTGCTGGAGCAACTGGTCACGCTGATTGACGAAGGGTACACTAGCGGAAGTCAGTTAGTTGCCATGCAAAACTATATGCTGCAACGCGGTCATACTGAACAAGCGGATTTGTTTTATGGTGTGCTGAGAGACAGGGAAACGGGAGGGGAGTCTATGATGACGCTGGCGCAGTGGTTTGAAGAGAGGGGAAGACAGGAGGAAAGGCAAGAATTCGCCCTGCGTTTTCTAAATAAAGGAATGTCTCGGGAAGACGTTGCAGAGATGGCAAATTTACCCCTTGCCGAGATTGATAAGCTGATTAACTAAGTTGTCTGCATTATCGGCTATAGCCAGATAATTGTTGTTGTTAACTGACCAGATAATTAAGGGAACATATGGAAATAAAGACACGGAGAGAAACCAGGCAGACGTTGGCGCAGTGGTTTGAAGAGAAGGGGGTCCAGAAGGCGTATCAAGAAGCGTATCAAGAAGTAAGACAGGAAGTAAGACAGGAAGTAAGACAGGAATTCGCCCAGCGTTTTCTAAGTAAAGGGATGTCTCGGGAAGACGTTGCAGAGGTGACAGCTTTATCTCTTGCAGAGATTGATAAGCTAATTAACTCTAACTAAGTTGTCTGCATTATGAATAATCGCTTACAGATAACATGGCAATGAATAACTGGCGCCATCAGCCGTAGCGCCAGTTAAGCATTACGCCAGTTCGACGATTTTGTTGTCGATCAGGCGGGCATCGCCAAGCCAGGCGGCTACCAGAATCACAGCTCGTTTGCTGGTTTCAGAGACTTCCAGCAACGTGTCGGCATCGCGAATCTGAATATCATCGGCGCGGAAGCCTTTTTCATTCAGTTCTTGCCCGGCAATAGCAATAATTTCATCGAGATCCCGTTCGCCAGCCTGCAATTTGTCGGCAATCGAACTTAAAACCTTGTACAGACCAGGCGCAATTTTGCGTTGTTCCGCCGTCAGATAACCGTTACGGGAACTCAGCGCCAGACCGTCTTTGGCGCGCATAATTGGCACACCGACAATCTCAATATCAAAGCCCATATCAGCAACCATTTTGCGGATCAGCGCCAGTTGCTGAAAATCTTTTTCACCGAAGCAGGCGATGTCCGGCTGGACCAGATTGAACAGCTTGCTGACGATAGTCGAAACGCCGCGAAAATGTCCCGGACGGCTGGCACCTTCCAGCATGGTAGAAAGACCGGGAACATCAACATAGGTGTGGGTTTCTGTACCGTTCGGGTAGATCTCTTTTACCGAAGGGGCGAAAACTAAATCCACTTTGCGCTTGTTCAGCTTTTCGCAGTCCTCTTGCAAGGTCCGTGGATAACGTGCCAGATCTTCCGGGCGGTCGAACTGCATCGGGTTAACGAAAATACTGACGACGACCACATCGGCGCGGGCTTTGGCTTCGTCGACCAGCTTCATATGGCCGTCGTGCAGGTTACCCATGGTGGGCACCAGCGCCACGCGCTTACCTTCCATACGCAGGCGGCGGATTTGCTGACGCAGCAGCGGCAGGGTTTCGATAATTAACACAACGTCACTCCTTAATGGAAACTGTGTTCTTCGCCCGGATAAACGCCGGACTCCACTTCTGCCATATACTGCCGCACAGCCGCGCGGATGTCGCCCGTTTCGGCGAGGAAATTTTTGGCGAATTTAGGAATATGACCGCCGGTAATGCCGAATGCGTCGTGCATCACGAGGATCTGTCCATCGGTAACGTTGCCTGCGCCAATACCAATAACCGGGATCGCCAGCGCTTCGGTAATACGTTTTGCCAGTTCAACCGGTACGCATTCCAGCACCAGAAGTTGTGCGCCTGCCGCTTCTAATGCTAATGCATCGCTGAGCAGTCGATCGGCCGCTTCATCGCCGCGCCCCTGGACTTTGTAGCCACCGAAAATATTCACTGACTGTGGGGTTAAACCTAAGTGACCACAAACAGGAACGGCACGTTCGGTCAGCATTTGTACGGTTTCTACCAGCCACTCACCGCCTTCAATTTTGACCATGTTGGCCCCAGCACGCATAACCGTTGCGGCGTTTTCAAAGGCTTGTTCTGGTGTGGCATACGCCATAAACGGCAGATCAGCCAGCAGCAGGCAGTTTGGCGCACCGCGACGTACGGCAGCAGTGTGGTAGGCGATATCGGCAACGGTAACTGGCAGGGTGGAGTCATGCCCCTGAACCGTCATGCCCAGTGAATCGCCGACCAGCATCACGTTAAGCCCTTCATCGGCAAACAGTTTTGCGAAGCTATAGTCGTAAGCAGTGATGGTCGCGAAACGTTTTTTATCCTGCTTGCATTTCTGCAATGAAGCAATAGTGGTTGGTTTCATAACGTATCCTGATAAGTAATGTCGTGCTGTCTGGCATTTTATCAGTCACATTTGTGGGGGCAATGATTTATCAATTGCAGCACCGCCAGATGATGGCGGTGCGGTTAAACCTGTTACTCGTAGGTGACCTGGAATGTACTGGTAGCCTTAAATCCGCCGGGTTTCACAGTTGCATTACCATCGCGTTTTAATGTTGCCTGAAATTTCAGGTCCTGGGTTGTAGTACGACCATTGGCATTAGGATAATCTGGGTTATAAATTCCATTGTTTTCTCCAGGATCATCTTCAGCATCGTTATAGCTTGATGTCTCATCATTTGGCTTAAGCGTGAAATTTTGTGAATTTTTGCTGTTGGGTAACCCTTCAATAAGTACTCCGGCACCTTTTGCATCATCGGTTCCTGTCAAAGTATTACCAAGCAACAGAGGATTATTCACTCCTACTACATTAGATTTTAGTTTTGTTTTAATACTGCTTATACGAACACAATTTTGTAGCGAGATCTGAAAATTAACAGGTGTTGCAGAATCTGAGGTGATCTGTCCAACAGTATATTCCCCGAGATTTACGGTTGATCGCGTTACGCTCTCACCCAAAAGGATAGACGTAAAGCATGTTGGCAGTTGGATATTGATGTCTGTTAAATTAAAATCAATTTTTAGCATCTTAGATGCACTTACATTTGGAACCCCTGGCCCTTCATTTGCGAATGAATACAAATAATCACCAGTATGTTTTAATTGCACGTTAGTATTTGGAGCAGGGTTAAAACTGCTGTCGGTATAGAATTCCACCGTGGCATCGTGAGCAAGGCCTCCGACTGCTTGATACCTGGCAGTATTACAATTACCTCGCATAGTATCACCCGTAATAAAGAACCGTACAGTGTGCCAGCCGTCGTCTCCAACGTATATATCTGGAGAGTTTGAGCTAAGTTCATACGACCAGAATCTATTGAGCATTAACGTATAATATAGACCGGTTACATTGGTTTCATATAATCTGTGCCCATCTGCCATTTTTCCTGAGTAAACCATGTTATGCTGGACAGTAATTGGTTCACCGCTGGAATCAGTTTTTGAAGTACAATATACAAACCCACGACTACTTGATGTGTCCAGTCCACTCCAATATAATTTTATTTTTGCATTGGTCGGTGTGGCGGATGTTGGATTATAAAATACAATATTGTTTACTCCACCAACCGGATAGGCAAATGATATTAGTTTATCGCCTGATGGGCCATTAAGGTTTCCTACGCCAGCATCGTTGCCGACTATAAAAGTAAGATTTCCAGCATTTACATTATTAATGCTGGCTGTGATAATCCATAAAAAAAGAAAGTATCGGAACGCTGACTTCATCTTATCACTCCTTTGAAAAAATAATATTTGTAGATGCGTTATGTCTGGCATTTATTGATAATAAATATCAACTAATACATTGCTGGTGACAAATCCTGCACCAACTGGAAGTAACGGATCAATTTTTTGCATTCGTGTATAAAATTGCCACGATGAATTATTCATGTTTGCAGAGGCAACTGGCCAGACCGTGCGAAACTGCCCTGTTGGTGACAGCACATTCACTGTGTCCGATGACTGATTATTTTGGCTAAAAATCACGATTCCTACATTTTGTGCACCGCCGACATGGTTATTGGCGAATATCTGTTGGCTACCAGTGGCCATTACACCACTGACAGGTTTAAATTCTATATGCAACTGGCTTGAAGTTGTGCCAGCGGAGGGGCAATCTTTTACTGTCACAGTAAAGGTCTTTCCGCCTGGATAATTATCTTCCGCACTAACATTACTGGCAAAATATCCCACTCCAACAGTACCAAGATTAACCAACCCCTGGTTGCTGATTTCGCTTTGACAAGTTCTGTTTTCAACAGTGGTCATAACGTTTAGGCCAATGTTATCCGTGATGGCTATAGAAAACGTGCTGAATAATAATAAGCTCAGAGTAATGCTTGCAAATATCCCATAATGTAATGATTTCATCTGCATTATTATTATCCTTTTATTCGTAGGTGAAATTGAATGTCGCAAGTGCTTTAAAACTACCTGCTCTTCCTGAACCTGGTCGGGTTTCGCGAAGTGCTACCGTCATCTCAAGTTCTGGTTTTGTTAATCCCTCTCCCCAGGAAATCTTTTTAGAACCATCTGGGGGAATAAATTCAGTGTCAGAGGCATTTCGAAGTTTAATCCCCATAGCAATATATTCTGTGGTGGATGAATTATCTGAAGTTAATGGAGAAATTAAATAGGGTAACTCTACTGAAGGATTCCCTGCCAGCGATGTCGTAATCTTGCCTATGTTACCATCACAATTAGCGACCAGTTTAAAGTCGGCTTGTGCTTCTGGCATCTTGTTTATGATTTTATCCAGAGCAACATTTAATATCCGTAGCGTGTACTGATTATTGCCATCAGCGGTGACGCGTGTCCCTTCCAGAGTGATATTACATGTCGTGCCTTTGATTGTGGCAACAAAATCAACATTAATATCTTGTGCCAGTGCGCCGGGCAGTAAAAAAATGCCTGCCAGGAGTACTATTTTATACCGTGTGTTTTTTATCATTGTCATCTCTCTTTCGTATTATTGGAGCTGGCAAAGAATATTATTGAGAATAATCGTTTGCTGGATTTTCTCCGATGTCACATTGGGTTGCTGGTACTGCGCAATACAGGTTTTGGGCATGCTGGCTTCCAGCCAGGTGATTTTTATCGTGCCCTGCTGCTGAATACCGCGAACAAATGCCTGCCCGCCCTGCCCAACGTTGCCAATGATTGCATTTGTTTCATCATGAATATCGGCGGCGAAGGGGATACCTTTTCCGTCACTGCGTTTGATATTCATAATCGCAGATTGTCCCTGATTGGTTTCAAAACCAGCAAAGATAACCGAGCCCTGGCGTGGTACGGCAACCGTACTGGTGCTCTTCATTTCGATGTCGTTTTCCAGGTTTTCAGTGTCCAGAGCAATTTTGTTTTCCTGGTATGGTGAAAGAGCACTGGTTACGCCATATCCCCAACGGTCAACGGTATTGTTGCCGTAGTTAATACGCGCCCCTTTTGCACCCGGTGCTTTAACCAGAGCAATGGTGTCATTATCACTGAAACTGTCGTTGCTGAACGTCAGTCCTCCGCTGTGCAATACAAATCCACCATCTGTATTAACGGAGTACTGGCGGTTATTATCGCTGGTAGCAGAGACTGACCCAGCTAGCGTTCCCCATGGCGATTCATAGCTGGCATAACCCCCGATGTTGCTGAGATCTTTGCCGGTTTTATTCATCCCATAACCCGCGTTCACGCTATAGCTCACGCGGTTATCGTTGCTATAACCGCTACTGCTCATGTTGAACTGATTATTACCATCCATATTGGTACTAAGTTGTGTATCAATACTTTGGAAACCGGAATCACGGTGCTCCGTACCCATCAGTTTTTCGATAGGTATCGAAAAGCTGAGGTAAATACTGTTTTCTGTTTGGCTGTACTCATCCCAGGATCGTTGAGCGCTGATACTGTAGCTTCCCCATGAAGCGCTGTTACTGTAGCCGATCGAATAGTTGCTACGGCTCTTACCGCCCCCCCAGTAATCAGACCAGCTTCCAGAGGTATAGAACGAGCCATAATCATCCTTCCCAAAGCGTAGCGGTTGGTTAATGCTTACGGTGAACTGGTTTTTCATGCGCCCGTAGTTGCGCATAGTTTTGGGATCAAGATCCTGAGTGGGATGTTCAACTTCATCAATAAGTGTTAATGCATCATTCAGGCCCAGATAGTCCTGCGTGGAGTAGCGGTAAGCCGCGATGTTTAATGATGTATCTGTCAGGTCAAAAAATTTGTTCCAGGAGATGCGATAGCTTTGCCCCTGGTACCTTTTATCATCCGGTATATCGACACTGGAGTGGGTGACATCGAAGGAAATTGCGCCGACAGAAGTATTCATCCCAATGCCAAGTAAGCCTGCAGCATAATGATTATCTGTGACCTGAAAACCAGTATAGCCAGTGAAAAGGTTACTTAAACCACGGTAATAGGTCGCTTGTAGTAAGTTTGGTTCATGATGCAAGTCGTCTTTATTAATTTGCCCGCCGCTGATATCCCAGCGAGAAACACCCGGGCGCAGCATTTGAATTACTGAAGAAAATGGCTGAGAAAATGTACGCTTGCTGCCATCAGCTTCTTCAATGGTTACGATAAGATCGCTGCCATACCCTGACGGGCTGAGATCATCAATGACAAAAGGTCCCGGTGGAACAGTGGTTTCATAAATTTTGTATCCACTCTGGGTGATGCTGACTTTGGCGTTAGTATTTGCTACACCACGAATTGTCGGGGCGAAGTTTGCCAATACAGGCGGCAGCATTCGGCTGTCGCTGTATAAGCGAATGCCGCGGATACTAACGGAGTCGAACGTTTCACCTGTGGTGTAGGATTCCCCCATAATGAGCTGCGAGCGAATAGCGGTAATGTCGCGCTGGACGTAGCGATTCATAAACTCAACATCGCTTCCCGCGTCGTTTCGCCAGCTATAGTTACCGCTGCTACGCAGACGCCAGGCCCCTAAATTGACGCCACCATTGAACGATGTATAAACGCTATCATTTGTATAATTTGAATTTTCACTGCGATAAGCGTTGATGTTATAAGACAGCGTAGCCGCGTTAATGCCATTTTCCCAAAGTGATGGGTCCACATAGTTTTGATAATTCTTCATCACCCATGCCTGGGGAACATTGATATCCAGACGTTGTTCAGAGGGGTCATAGCTCACTGAGGATTTAGGTATGGCTAACGACAGGTCAAGACAGTTGCCAAGCGTTTCATCCCGTGGAAGAAGGATAGTATTTTCCTCGTCTGCCGGGGGTGTCTTGATATGCAGTTGTAGTAGATTTTTCAGGGTAATACAGGCTTGAGCATTCTTTTTATCGGGGATCGCGATAAAGGGGATCTCCAGGTTAGCAACAGGTTGCTCGTTAACATAGATGCTAACATCGTAAACACCAGGCAAAGTCGGGTTGCCATCGCTATAGCGGCTAACATCAATACTGGAAGCGTTGCCACCCATTAAAAAGGTAGGGTCATACTCAACACTTTCGGCTCCGATGGTAGCGCCGCTATACATGATTGAGCAATACATTGCGATACGCGTAAGATTATGGCGTTTAGTCGATGTCGTTGTTTTCATTACATTGGCTTCCTGCTGCATAAGGTCCCTGGTCTTACAAATTGACATCGCCTTCAATTGCGCCGCCAAAATCATTAATCGCGGAGAAATGTACCTTTCCTGACGTTGCTTTCCCGCCTGAACCGCTTATGGTGAAAATCTCTTCGCTTTTCGGTGCAACCATTTTTACATTGAGCGGGTTCGACTTACCGCCAGCGATTAACTCTGCGTTATTGAAAGAGACGTAATAAGGCGTTGGGTTATATACACTCAGGCCAGACTTCCCTTCAGCCCATTTCCATTTCAGGGCTAATGGTGCTTCAGACGGGTTACCGTTTAATCCTGCCGGACGATAGAACAGCTTGATACGGGTACGGAAAGCCAGTTGTAACAGGCTCTGATTCTCTACTTTTGAAGCATCTGGTTTTGGGGGCACTTCCAGCACGTTAAACCAGAATACGCTTTCTTTGTCGCTGGGGAGTACGGTGCTGCCGGTATACATCAATTTGATGGTTTGACCGCGTTTAGCATCAATACGTGAAACGGGAGGTGTTGCCGTAAATGGTACATTAATGCTTCCCGGCTCAGCGTTATCGTCACCGGTATCCAGCCAGCTTTGTACTAATAGATGGCTATTGCCTTTATTCTCCAGGCGTACGCTAACGCTTTTTTGATCACTTTTATAAATGACGCGTGTACCGGAAATAACAATATCAGCCATAACAGGCATACTAAATGCCATACTACTGGCAACACATAATGCGACAATATTCTTTTTATTTAACAAAATATACCATCCATGACATGAATTGTTTTCAAGACAAGGGGGCGACAATAGGTGTCGCACCCTTGTAGTAATTTAAATCACCAACGAATAACTTAATTGTAGGTGATGGTGTAAGCTGTGTTGGTTCTTACATAACCAGCCGTTGCTGGTGGTGAGTCGTCTTCACGAACATAGGAGGCTTTGAAGTCAAAGACTGCAACATTATTGGTTAATGCTTTAGTGTAAGCATCAGATGCATTATTAATTTTGACTTGTTTAACAGTGGTGCCGTCAATGTTGTGCAGGGCGATATTCACACCAGATGACGGGGTGGTGATGGACATATCGTTATTCAAAGTGCCACGACTGTTACCAAAGAAAACTGAACCGAATGTCAGAGTCGGTTGGCCTCCCGGAGTCGCTTTGCTGCAGTCTACAGTAATGCTAAACGGTTTCGCTTTGGCACCGACAGCAGTTTCAGATACACCAGCGGTAATTTCAGCAACCGTTGCAGTTTGCAGAAGAACCAGGCCATCTTGCTTGCCGCCATCAACTTTTGTTTCACAGGTGTTATCGCTAACCAAGCCACTGATGTTAATCTGACCACCGTCCATATCAGCAGAAGCAGTACCTGCAACCATTGCCAGCATAAGACCAGACAGGGCAAAACCTAATTTTTTAGACATAATAATCCTTGAATTATATTCCATGAGTTTAACTACAATCGGGTGCTTTCAGACAAAGAACCCCGATAGAGAAAAATAGATTGGTTTGTTAATGATGAATGTGAAGATTTACTGAATGTAACATCTGTTCATCACCAAGTGGGATATTGTGCATATTTAAATTTATATATCCACTTAATTCATCTTTAAGTAAAACTTAATGTACAAAGCGGAAGGAATATTGTATGTGAGGTAGAAGGTGTTAACGGGGTATATAATATTAATTATGGTTGTAGCTTAGGGAATATATTAATTGCAATGGGTAAGGCTATTTTTCGGAATTTATTTATATTCATGAAATCATTAAATCACCATTTGTTTAATTCATGAAATTTATTTATTTTTAATAAATTTTCTAATACTGTTCCATCAGGAAACACCAGTCCCGGCGCAATTTCAAACAGTGGCCACAGCATAAATCCACGATTCTTCATATCGTAGTGCGGAACGGTCAGGCGTTCGGTATTTATCACTTCATTACCAAACAGCATGATGTCGAGATCCAGCGTACGCGGTCCCCAGCGTTCCGCTTTACGGACGCGACCTTGCTGCAATTCGATACGCTGTGTGTGATTGAGTAGCTCTTCAGGTGCAAGAGAGGTTTCCAGCGCCACGGCTGCGTTTAAGTAATCGGGTTGATCTTGCGGCCCCAGCGGTGGGGTGCGGTAGAACGAAGAAACGGCAAGAATGCGGCTTTCAGGGATATCGCCTAATGCTTTCAGGGCAGCATTGACCTGCTCCAGCGGAGAGGCCAGATTGCTGCCTATGGCAATATACGCCACTGTCATGCGGTACCCTCACGACGCGGTGCGCGTTTGCGTGGACGACGAGAACGGCGACGCGGTGACGGCTCTTCATCCAGCTCGTTGAGCATCCCTTTTTGGTCTGGTGGCGCGGAAACCTGGAACTCACCCCACCATTTCACAAGACGCTGCAGTTCAGCGTTACGTTCAACTTCAGCTCGCAAGGCCAACAGGTCATAAGCCGCACGGAACTTAGGATGCTCCAGCAGTTTCCAGGCGCGTTTACCCTGACGTCGGGACATACGCAACTGCAACTGCCAGATATCGCGGGTTAACGTCGTCAGACGTTTCGGGATCGCCAGTGAACGGCAGGCTTCGTCCAGCACGTCGTTCATCGCCAGCGCGAAAGCGTCGTGATAGGTCAGGCCGCTTTCCTGGGCGATCTTCTGTGCCGTCTCCAGCAGTGGGTACCAGAACATGGCGGCAAACAGGAACGCCGGGTTCACGCGCATATCGTTATGGATACGCGTATCGGTATTCTTCAGCACCTGTTCAATGATCCGCTCCATCGGGCTGTCGCCATTTTCCGTGAAGTAGCGGGTAATGGTCGGGAACAGCGGCTGGAACAGATGATATTCACACAGCAGCTTATAGGTTTCGTAACCGTAGCCCGCTTGCAGCAGTTTCAAAGATTCTTCAAACAGACGTGCCGGTGGGATATCGTTCAGCAGGGTAGCCAGGCGAGGGATCGGTTCTGCGGTTTCAGGACTGATACGCATACCCAATTTGGCGGCAAAACGTACCGCGCGCAGCATCCGTACCGGATCTTCACGGTAGCGCGTTTCCGGGTTACCAATCAGACGGATAACGCCGTCTTTCAGATCCTTCATGCCGCCAACGTAATCACGGACGGTAAAATCTGCCACGCTGTAATACAGGCTGTTGATAGTGAAATCGCGGCGCTGGGCGTCTTCTTCGATGGAGCCGAAAATGTTGTCGCGCAGCAACATGCCGTTTTGCCCGCGTTGGGAGGTCGTGCGGTCGCTGATGTTACCTTCGTGATGTCCACGGAAGGTCGCAACTTCGATAATCTCCGGGCCAAACATCACATGAGCCAGACGGAAACGGCGACCCACCAGGCGGCAGTTACGGAACAGTTTACGTACCTGTTCAGGCGTGGCGTTAGTGGTTACGTCAAAATCTTTCGGCTTTTTGCCAAGTAACAGGTCGCGCACGCCGCCGCCAACCAGCCAGGCTTCGTATCCCGCTTTATTGAGCCTGTACATTACCTTCAGGGCATTTTCACTGATATCTTTGCGGGAAATAGCATGCTGCTCACGCGGGATCACCGTCACCTGTGGACGGGCGACTGCCTGTTCAGCCTCGCTTTCCTCGCGGCTTAGCACCTTGCGGCAAAAATTAGCGACTCGGGTAAAAATAGTACACCTCGGTAGTGTCAAACATCATTCAGGACAAAAAAATAGCGGCTAATCATAGCTCAGCATGACGCATTTGAGAATGTTGAATTTACAATTGCCGACTCAGGCACGGCGGTAAGCCGCCAGTTTTTGACGGCTGACTGAAGGATTTGCTCGACGCTGAAATCCTGCCAGTGTGCTTCTGCCTGCTGACCCAGAAATTGAAGTGCCGCGATTAGTACCGGGCGCGGATCGCCTTTCGGCAACGCAGGCGCATGATTCTGCTTGGAAAGTTTAGCGCCTTGTGGATTAAGTGCCAGCGGTAAATGGATGTAATCTGGCACTTTCCAGCCAAAAAGCTGGTACAGCGAGATTTGCCGCACTGTCGGTTCGATCAAATCTGCCCCGCGGACAATTTCGCTCACGCCCTGGAAGTGATCATCCACCACCACCGCCAGGTTATAGGCAAACAAACCATCACGGCGATGAATAATAAAATCTTCCCGTGCCAGTTTTTCGTCGGCGTGAATAATGCCTCGCAGCAGGTCAGTAAACTGGGTGACCGGATGCTGCTGGCGGATACGTACTGCGGCGTTGTCTGGTCCATGATGCAATTCCCGGCAATGGCCGTCGTAAATACCGCCAATGCTTTGAATACGTGCACGCGTGCAGGTGCAGTAATAACTTAATCCTTGCTCATGTAACCAGGCGAGTGCTTCGCGATAGGCGTGGTGACGTTGCGATTGCCAGAGAACATCGCCGTCCCAGTGCAGACCGTAATGTTCCAGCTGGCGCAGGATAGTCTCTGCGGCACCGGGAACTTCACGAGGTGGGTCGATATCTTCTATGCGTACCAGCCAGCGACCTTGCCGGGCGCGAGCCTGCAAATAGCTGCCAAGCGCGGCAATCAGAGAACCAAAATGAAGCTCGCCGGAAGGAGAGGGGGCAAAGCGGCCAATATAGTGTGTGTCTGTCATCTCGTTGAACAAAAAATAAGGCGGGAGCATTTCCCGCCTGTGGTAAACGTGATGGAACGGCTGTAATTAGCCAGCCATTTGTTTTTCGCGAATTTCAGCCAGCGTTTTGCAGTCGATGCACAGATCGGCTGTCGGGCGCGCTTCCAGACGGCGAATACCAATTTCAACACCGCAGGACTCGCAGTAGCCGAAATCTTCGTCTTCCACTTTTTTCAGCGTCTTCTCGATCTTTTTGATCAGCTTACGCTCGCGATCGCGGTTACGCAGTTCGAGGCTGAACTCTTCTTCCTGGGCTGCACGGTCTACCGGGTCCGGGAAGTTGGCTGCTTCATCCTGCATATGTGTAACGGTGCGATCGACTTCATCCCTGAGTTGATTACGCCATGCTTCCAGAATACGACGGAAGTGCGCCAGCTGGGCTTCATTCATATACTCTTCGCCCGGCTTCTCCTGATATGGTTCCACCCCAGCGATGGCGAGAATACTCAGGGACGATGTTTTACGGTTTTGCCCTTCTTGCATGTTGCTTCTCCTTAACACGCACTATCGATCCCCATGTTCGGGGGAAAAATGAGGCCGCTATAAATAGCAGATGCTTTTCCGGATAGCAATTATCTAAACGTAACACTTGACAACTGTGTGAGGAAAAGCGTATTTGCGCACGCGACCAGAATGTAAATTAACCAGTTACATACTTTACTACAATGTAACCGGCAGTGATTTTTTAAGAGCCATGCCTTCAGCAGAAAGTTCCGCTTTGTAAGCCAGAATTTCTACCCCCCTCTGTTGAGCTTCTGACAATAGTTGCGCGTATTTCTCATCGATGTGGCGCGCGGGTGAAAACCGTGTAATGGCTGAATGCAGCACGGCGAAAAAGATAACCGCACGCTGGCCTTCAGCCGCTACGCTCATCAACTCCCGAAGGTGTTTCTGACCTCGTTCAGTGACCGCATCGGGAAAATATCCCTGTTCGTTCTCCGCTAACGTAACCGATTTCACTTCAATATAGCAGTCTGGACGCGAATCCGCCTGCAACATAAAGTCAATACGGCTGCGTTCTGCGCCGTATTTTACTTCGCTTTTCAGCGAGCTATAGCCTGACAGTTCTGAAATTGATTCATTAAGGATAGCCTCTTTCGTCAACCTGTTAGCCCAAAGCGTGTTGACGCAAATAAATGCGCCGCTCTGGCTTTGAGTTAATTCCCAGGTGTGTGGGTATTTCCGTTTGGTGTTGTCTGAAGTCGAATACCAGACGGTATCGCCAGGCGTTGCACAACCGGTCATCGCACCCGTATTCGGGCAGTGTAGCGTTAATTCGCGACCATCGGGTGTGATCACATCGGCTAAAAAACGTTTGTAACGCTGAATTAGCGTCGCGCGCTGTAGAGGGGGAGAAAATTCCATTGCGACAATCCTTGTTATTGCGTTAGCGCCCAGCGTTTTAGCGGCGTGTAGCGTGTGCGTCCACGGGCAAACGAGGAAGCGTAAAGGGTGAACTCCGTCACCGCATACGACCAGTTAAAACCTGGCGGCGGGATTGTCACCGCCTCGCTGGCGTCGCGCAATAAGGTAATATGTGGATGAAACGGACGATTGCTTTGAAAACAACCGCTGCGGGCAGCCTGTGAACGGAGCATATTCGCCAGCTGGATTAAGCCGCGTGGTGGCTGACGCATCCCTAACCACACCACACGCGAACGCAGCCATTGACCGGCGTCATCAAGCGTGAGTGTGAAACCCGGTTGACGAATCCGCCCGGCTAAAAGAGAAAGCGCCTTCTCTTTCTCGGCGCTCACTTCGCCTAAAAATGCCAGAGTCAGATGCAAATTATCGGCGGCGACCGGACGTCCCGCGTCAGGTGGGAAGTGTGTGGCGCGCCAGTGGATAATCTGTTCGCGGATTTCTGCAGGTAAGTCGATAGCAAAGAACAGCCGTTGCGGTTCAGACATGTGAGGTACTCGGTTATGAATTACCGCGATGCTACAATGTGCCGCGAAGAATGTTAACCCTCTGGAGCGTTTTGTGTCGTCGTTGCCCGTTGCTGCCGTCTTACCTGAATTACTTACCGCTCTCGATTGTGCATCGCAGGTGTTATTAAGTGCGCCGACCGGGGCCGGGAAATCAACCTGGCTGCCGCTGCAACTGCTGGCGCATCCCGGCATTAACGGGAAAATTATCCTGTTGGAGCCGCGTCGTTTGGCGGCGCGTAACGTTGCGCAACGACTGGCGGAGCTGCTTAACGAAAAGCCAGGCGATACCGTTGGCTACCGGATGCGTGCGCAAAACTGCGTCGGGCCGAATACCCGCCTGGAAGTGGTTACCGAAGGAGTGCTGACGCGCATGATCCAGCGTGACCCGGAACTGAGCGGTGTTGGATTGGTGATCCTCGATGAGTTTCATGAGCGCAGCTTGCAGGCGGATTTGGCGTTGGCGCTGTTACTCGATGTGCAACAAGGTCTGCGTGATGACCTTAAACTGCTGATTATGTCGGCTACGCTGGACAACGATCGCTTGCAGCAAATGCTGCCAGAAGCGCCCGTCGTCATCTCAGAAGGGCGCTCGTTTCCGGTTGAACGCCGATATTTACCGCTGCCCGCTCATCAGCGTTTTGACGAAGCCGTTGCGGTAGCCACCGCCGAAATGCTGCGTCAGGAAAGTGGATCATTACTGTTATTTTTACCTGGCGTCGGAGAAATTCAGCGCGTGCAGGAACAACTGGCTTCGCGCATCGGCAGTGATGTGTTGCTCTGCCCGCTGTATGGCGCGTTGTCGCTGAACGATCAGCGAAAAGCGATCCTTCCGGCACCGCAAGGAATGCGCAAAGTGGTGCTGGCGACCAATATTGCTGAAACCAGTTTAACCATCGAAGGTATTCGTCTGGTGGTGGATTGTGCCCAGGAGCGTGTGGCGCGTTTTGATCCGCGCACGGGGCTTACGCGGTTGATTACTCAACGCGTTAGTCAGGCATCCATGACGCAGCGTGCCGGGCGAGCCGGGCGTCTGGAGCCGGGTATCTGCCTGCATTTAATCGCCAAAGAACAAGCAGAACGCGCTGCCGCGCAAAGTGAACCGGAGATATTACAAAGCGATCTTTCCGGTTTGCTGATGGAATTACTGCAATGGGGATGCAGCGATCCGGCGCAGATGAGCTGGCTGGATCAACCGCCAGCAGTGAATTTACAGGCCGCGAAACGCCTGTTACGGATGCTGGGGGCGCTGGATGGCGAACGGCTAAGCGCGCAAGGGCAAAAAATGGCGGCGCTGGGTAACGATCCGCGTTTAGCGGCAATGCTGGTGAGCGCGAAGAGCGACGACGAAGCTGCTACCGCGGCAAAAATTGCCGCTATTCTCGAAGAGCCGCCACGGATGGGCAATTGTGACCTGGGCGTGGCGTTTTCGCGCAATCAACCCGCCTGGCAGCAACGTAGTCAGCAACTGTTAAAACGTTTAAACGTACGCGGCGGTGAGGCAGACAGTTCGCTTATCGCGCCGCTACTTGCCGGGGCGTTTGCCGATCGCATTGCTCGCCGCCGTGGGCAAGATGGACGCTATCAACTGGCAAACGGCATGGGGGCGATGCTCGATGCCGACGATGCGCTAAGCCGCCACGAATGGTTGATCGCACCGTTATTATTGCAGGGCAGCGCCTCGCCGGATGCGCGGATTTTACTGGCGCTGCCGGTCGATATTGATGAGTTAGTACAACGCTGCCCGCAGCTGGTACAGCAGTCTGACACTGTGGAGTGGGATGACGCGCAAGGTACGCTGAAAGCCTGGCGTCGGCTGCAAATCGGTCAGTTGACGGTGAAAGTGCAGCCACTGGCGAAACCCTCGGAAGACGAGTTGCATCAGGCGATGCTTAACGGCATTCGTGATAAAGGTTTAAGCGTGCTCAACTGGACGGCGGAAGCGGAACAGCTACGCTTGCGTTTGTTATGCGCCGCAAAGTGGTTGCCGGAATATGACTGGCCAGCGGTTGATGATGAGAGTTTGTTGGCGACGCTGGAAACGTGGCTACTGCCGCATATGAGCGGCGTGCATTCACTACGCGGCCTGAAATCACTCGACATTTATCAGGCACTACGCGGATTACTTGATTGGGGAATGCAGCAACGTCTGGATAGTGAATTGCCTGCGCATTACACTGTGCCGACGGGAAGCCGGATCGCCATTCGTTATCATGAAGATAACCCGCCCGCGCTGGCGGTGAGAATGCAGGAGATGTTTGGCGAGGCCACCAATCCGACGATCGCTCAGGGGCGCGTGCCGCTGGTGCTGGAGTTGCTTTCCCCTGCCCAAAGGCCGCTGCAAATCACGCGTGATTTGGGGGCCTTCTGGAAAGGGGCGTATCGTGAGGTGCAAAAGGAGATGAAAGGGCGTTATCCCAAACACGTCTGGCCGGACGACCCGGCAAACACGGCACCGACGCGACGGACGAAAAAGTATTCGTGAAGACCAAAGCAAATTTGAGAGATATCTTCTTCTGTCTTGCAACAGAAGAACAGAAAATCGGGCTTTTGCGCCTGAATATTGCGGAGAAAAAGCATGGCCGGGAATGACCGCGAGCCAATTGGACGCAAAGGGAAACCGACGCGTCCGGTCAAACAAAAGGTAAGCCGTCGTCGTTACGAAGATGACGATTACGACGATTATGATGACTATGAGGATGAAGAACCGATGCCGCGCAAAGGTAAGGGCAAAGGCAAAGGGCGTAAGCCTCGTGGCAAACGCGGCTGGCTATGGCTGCTGCTAAAACTGGCTATCGTTTTTGCCGTGCTGATCGCCATTTACGGCGTTTATCTCGATCAAAAAATTCGCAGCCGTATTGATGGTAAGGTCTGGCAACTGCCCGCGGCAGTTTATGGCCGGATGGTCAACCTTGAGCCAGACATGACCATCAGCAAGAACGAGATGGTGAAGCTGCTGGAGGCGACCCAGTATCGTCAGGTGTCGAAAATGACCCGTCCTGGCGAATTTACCGTGCAGGCCAACAGCATTGAGATGATCCGCCGTCCGTTTGATTTCCCGGACAGTAAAGAAGGGCAGGTGCGTGCGCGTCTGACCTTTGATGGCGATCATCTGGCGACCATCGTCAATATGGAGAACAACCGTCAGTTTGGTTTCTTCCGTCTTGATCCGCGCCTGATCACCATGATCTCCTCGCCAAACGGTGAGCAACGTCTGTTTGTGCCGCGCAGTGGTTTCCCTGATTTGCTGGTGGATACTTTGCTGGCGACAGAAGACCGCCATTTCTACGAGCATGATGGGATCAGTCTCTACTCAATTGGGCGTGCGGTGCTGGCAAACCTGACAGCCGGACGCACGGTGCAGGGTGCGAGTACGCTGACGCAACAGCTGGTGAAAAACCTGTTCCTCTCCAGCGAGCGTTCTTACTGGCGTAAAGCGAACGAAGCCTACATGGCGCTGATCATGGACGCGCGTTACAGCAAAGACCGTATTCTTGAGCTGTATATGAACGAGGTGTATCTCGGTCAGAGCGGCGACAACGAAATCCGCGGCTTCCCGCTGGCGAGCTTGTATTACTTTGGTCGCCCAGTAGAAGAATTGAGCCTCGACCAGCAGGCGCTGTTGGTGGGTATGGTGAAAGGGGCGTCCATCTACAATCCGTGGCGTAACCCGAAACTGGCGCTGGAGCGACGTAATCTGGTACTGCGTCTGCTGCAACAGCAACAGATTATTGATCAAGAACTCTATGACATGTTGAGTGCACGTCCGCTGGGGGTTCAGCCGCGCGGTGGGGTGATCTCTCCTCAGCCAGCCTTTATGCAACTGGTGCGTCAGGAGCTGCAGGCGAAATTAGGCGATAAGGTAAAAGATCTCTCCGGCGTGAAGATCTTCACTACCTTTGACTCGGTGGCCCAGGACGCGGCAGAAAAAGCCGCCGTGGAAGGCATTCCGGCACTGAAGAAACAGCGTAAGCTGAGCGATCTTGAAACTGCGATTGTGGTCGTCGACCGCTTTAGTGGTGAAGTTCGTGCGATGGTCGGTGGTTCTGAGCCGCAGTTTGCGGGCTACAACCGTGCGATGCAGGCGCGTCGTTCGATTGGTTCTCTTGCAAAACCAGCGACTTATCTGACGGCCTTAAGCCAGCCGAAAATCTATCGTCTGAATACGTGGATTGCGGATGCGCCAATCGCGCTACGTCAGCCGAATGGCCAGGTCTGGTCACCGCAGAACGATGACCGTCGTTATAGCGAAAGCGGCAGAGTGATGCTGGTGGATGCGTTGACCCGTTCGATGAACGTGCCGACGGTAAATCTGGGGATGGCGCTGGGGCTGCCTGCGGTTACGGAGACCTGGATCAAACTGGGCGTACCGAAAGATCAGCTGCATCCGGTTCCGGCGATGCTGCTGGGGGCGTTGAACTTAACGCCAATCGAAGTGGCGCAGGCATTCCAGACCATCGCCAGCGGTGGTAACCGTGCACCGCTTTCTGCGCTGCGTTCGGTAATTGCGGAAGATGGCAAAGTGCTGTATCAGAGCTTCCCGCAGGCGGAACGCGCTGTTCCGGCGCAGGCGGCGTATCTGACACTATGGACCATGCAGCAGGTGGTACAACGTGGTACGGGGCGTCAGCTTGGGGCGAAATACCCGAACCTGCATCTGGCAGGGAAAACAGGGACTACCAACAATAACGTAGATACCTGGTTTGCGGGCATTGACGGCAGTACGGTGACCATCACCTGGGTAGGCCGTGATAACAACCAACCGACCAAATTGTATGGAGCCAGCGGGGCAATGTCGATTTATCAGCGTTATCTGGCTAACCAGACGCCAACGCCGCTAAATCTTGTTCCGCCAGAAGATATTGCAGATATGGGCGTGGACTACGACGGCAACTTTGTTTGCAGCGGTGGTATGCGTGTCTTGCCGGTCTGGACCAGCGATCCGCAATCGCTGTGCCAGCAGAGTGAGATGCAGCAGCAACCGTCAGGCAATCCGTTTGATCAGTCTTCTCAGCCGCAGCAACAGCCGCAACAGCAACCTGCTCAGCAAGAGCAGAAAGACAGCGACGGTGTAGCTGGTTGGATCAAGGATATGTTTGGTAGTAATTAACATCTAAGCGTGAAATGCCGGATGGCGAGTTGCCATCCGGTAAAATAACATCCCACCTAAAGTATTAACCCTTTCTTTTCATCTGGTTGTTTATTAACCCTTCAGGAACGCTCAGATTGCGTACCGCTTGCGAACCCGCCAGCGTTTCGAATATTATCTTATCTTTATAATAATCATTCTCGTTTACGTTATCATTCACTTTACATCAGAGATATACCAATGGCGCGTTCCAAAACTGCTCAGCCAAAACACTCACTGCGTAAAATCGCAGTTGTAGTAGCCACAGCGGTTAGCGGCATGTCTGTTTATGCACAGGCAGCGGTTGAACCGAAAGAAGACACTATCACCGTTACCGCTGCACCTGCGCCGCAAGAAAGCGCATGGGGGCCTGCTGCAACTATTGCGGCGCGACAGTCCGCTACCGGCACTAAAACCGATACGCCGATTCAAAAAGTGCCACAGTCTATTTCTGTTGTGACCGCCGAAGAGATGGCGCTGCATCAGCCGAAGTCGGTAAAAGAAGCGCTTAGCTACACGCCGGGTGTCTCTGTTGGTACGCGTGGCGCATCCAACACCTATGACCACCTGATCATTCGCGGTTTTGCGGCAGAAGGCCAAAGCCAGAATAACTATCTGAATGGCCTGAAGTTGCAGGGCAACTTCTATAACGATGCGGTCATTGACCCGTATATGTTGGAACGCGCTGAAATTATGCGTGGCCCGGTTTCCGTGCTTTACGGTAAAAGCAGTCCTGGCGGTCTGTTGAATATGGTCAGCAAGCGTCCGACCACCGAACCGCTGAAAGAAGTTCAGTTTAAAGCCGGTACTGACAGCCTGTTCCAGACTGGTTTTGACTTTAGCGATGCGTTGGATGATGACGGTGTTTACTCTTATCGCCTGACCGGTCTTGCGCGTTCTGCCAATGCCCAGCAGAAAGGCTCAGAAGAGCAGCGTTATGCTATTGCACCGGCGTTCACCTGGCGTCCGGATGATAAAACCAATTTCACCTTCCTTTCTTACTTCCAGAACGAGCCGGAAACCGGTTATTACGGCTGGTTGCCGAAAGAGGGAACTGTTGAGCCGCTACCGAACGGTAAGCGTCTGCCGACAGACTTTAATGAAGGGGCGAAGAACAACACCTATTCACGTAATGAGAAGATGGTGGGCTACAGCTTCGATCACGAATTTAACGACACCTTTACTGTGCGTCAGAACCTGCGCTTTGCTGAAAACAAAACTTCGCAAAACAGCGTTTATGGTTACGGCGTCTGCTCCGATCCGGCGAATGCTTACAGCAAACAGTGTGCGGCATTAGCGCCAGCGGATAAAGGCCATTATCTGGCACGTAAATACGTCGTTGATGATGAGAAGCTGCAAAACTTCTCCGTTGATACCCAGTTGCAGAGCAAGTTTGCCACTGGCGATATCGACCACACCCTGTTGACCGGTGTCGACTTTATGCGTATGCGTAATGACATCAACGCCTGGTTTGGTTACGACGACTCTGTGCCACTGCTCGATCTGTACAATCCGGTGAATACCGATTTCGATTTCAATGCGAAAGATCCGGCAAACTCCGGTCCTTACCGCATTCTGAATAAGCAGAAACAAACGGGTGTTTATGTTCAGGATCAGGCGCAGTGGGATAAAGTGCTGGTCACCCTGGGCGGTCGTTACGACTGGGCAGATCAAGAATCTCTTAACCGCGTAGCGGGAACGACCGATAAACGTGATGACAAACAGTTTACCTGGCGTGGTGGTGTTAACTACCTGTTTGATAATGGTGTAACACCTTACTTCAGCTATAGCGAATCGTTTGAACCTTCTTCGCAAGTTGGGAAGGATGGTAATATTTTTGCACCGTCTAAAGGTAAGCAGTATGAAGTCGGCGTGAAATATGTACCGGAAGATCGTCCGATTGTAGTTACTGGTGCAGTGTATAATCTCACTAAAACCAACAACCTGATGGCGGACCCTGAGGGTTCCTTCTTCTCGGTTGAAGGTGGTGAGATCCGCGCTCGTGGCGTAGAAATCGAAGCGAAAGCGGCGCTGTCGGCGAGTGTTAACGTAGTCGGTTCTTATACTTACACCGATGCGGAATACACCACCGATACTACCTATAAAGGCAATACGCCTGCACAGGTTCCAAAACACATGGCTTCGCTGTGGGCTGACTATACCTTCTTTGACGGTCCGCTTTCAGGTCTGACGCTGGGCACCGGTGGTCGTTATACTGGCTCCAGCTATGGTGATCCGGCTAACTCCTTTAAAGTGGGAAGTTATACGGTTGTGGATGCGTTAGTGCGTTATGATCTGGCGCGAGTCGGCATGGCTGGCTCCAACGTGGCGCTGCATGTCAACAACCTGTTCGATCGTGAATACGTCGCCAGCTGCTTTAACACCTATGGCTGCTTCTGGGGCGCAGAACGTCAGGTCGTTGCAACCGCAACCTTCCGCTTCTAATTTCTCTTTTGGGGCACGGATTTCCGTGCCCGTTTCACAAGTTGGCTGTTATGCAGGAATACACGAATCATTCCGATACCACTTTTGCACTGCGTAATATCTCCTTTCGTGTGCCCGGGCGCACGCTTTTGCATCCGCTGTCGTTAACCTTTCCTGCCGGGAAAGTGACCGGTCTGATTGGTCACAACGGTTCTGGTAAATCCACTCTGCTCAAAATGCTTGGTCGTCACCAGCCACCGTCGGAAGGGGAGATTCTTCTTGATGCCCAACCGCTGGAAAGCTGGAGCAGCAAAGCGTTTGCCCGCAAAGTGGCTTATTTGCCGCAGCAGCTTCCTCCGGCAGAAGGGATGACCGTGCGTGAACTGGTGGCGATTGGTCGTTACCCGTGGCATGGCGCGCTGGGGCGCTTTGCTGCGGCAGATCGCGAAAAGGTCGAGGAAGCTATCTCGCTGGTTGGCTTAAAACCGCTGGCGCATCGGCTGGTCGATAGTCTCTCTGGCGGCGAACGTCAGCGGGCGTGGATCGCCATGCTGGTGGCGCAGGATAGCCGTTGTCTGTTGCTCGACGAACCGACCTCGGCGCTGGATATCGCCCACCAGGTTGATGTGCTGGCGCTGGTGCATCGTTTAAGTCAGGAGCGTGGCCTGACGGTCATTGCCGTGCTGCACGATATCAATATGGCTGCGCGTTACTGTGATTATCTGGTCGCCCTGCGCGGCGGTGAAATGATTGCTCAGGGAACGCCTGCGGAAATTATGCGCGGCGAAACCCTCGAAATGATTTATGGCATCCCGATGGGTATTTTGCCGCATCCGGCGGGTGCTGCACCTGTGAGTTTTGTTTATTGATGAGCGGCTTACCTCTTATTTCGCGCCGTCGACTGTTAACGGCGATGGCGCTTTCTCCGTTGTTATGGCAGATGAATACCGCCCACGCGGCGGCTATTGATCCCAATCGTATTGTGGCGCTGGAGTGGTTGCCGGTGGAATTACTGCTGGCGCTCGGCATCGTGCCTTACGGCGTGGCGGATACCATCAACTATCGCCTGTGGGTCAGCGAACCGCCATTGCCGGATTCAGTGATTGACGTTGGTTTGCGTACAGAACCTAACCTTGAACTGCTGACCGAAATGAAACCGTCGTTTATGGTCTGGTCGGCAGGGTATGGCCCTTCACCAGAAATGCTGGCACGCATTGCGCCTGGGCGCGGATTTAACTTCAGCGACGGCAAACAGCCGCTGGCGATGGCGCGTAAGTCACTGACGGAAATGGCAGATTTACTTAACCTGCAAAGCGCAGCAGAAACGCATTTAGCGCACTATGAAGACTTTATCCGCAGCATGAAACCCCGCTTTGTGAAGCGTGGTGCACGCCCGTTATTGCTGACGACGCTTATCGATCCGCGCCATATGTTGGTCTTCGGTCCAAACAGCTTGTTCCAGGAAATTCTTGATGAGTACGGCATCCCAAATGCCTGGCAAGGGGAAACCAACTTCTGGGGCAGTACCGCCGTCAGTATCGATCGTCTGGCAGCGTATAAAGACGTTGATGTGCTCTGTTTTGATCACGACAACAGCAAAGACATGGATGCGCTAATGGCAACCCCGCTGTGGCAGGCCATGCCGTTTGTCCGTGCAGGACGTTTTCAGCGCGTTCCGGCGGTCTGGTTCTATGGCGCGACGCTTTCGGCAATGCACTTTGTGCGTATTCTGGATAACGCCATCGGAGGTAAAGCGTGAGTAAACGAATTGCGCTTTTCCCGGCGTTATTGCTGGCGCTGCTGGTGATTGTCGCAGCGGCGCTCACCTGGATGAACTTTTCGCAAGCGCTGCCGCGCAGCCAGTGGGCGCAGGCCGCCTGGTCGCCGGATATTGACGTCATCGAGCAGATGATTTTTCACTACAGCTTGTTGCCGCGTCTGGCGATTTCGCTGCTGGTGGGCGCGGGCCTGGGGCTGGTGGGCGTGCTGTTTCAGCAAGTGCTGCGTAACCCGCTGGCGGAACCGACGACGTTGGGCGTTGCAACAGGCGCGCAACTGGGGATTACCGTCACTACGCTCTGGGCGATCCCCGGCGCGATGGCGAGCCAGTTTGCTGCGCTGGCAGGGGCTTGCGTTGTTGGCTTAATTGTCTTTGGCGTCGCGTGGGGGAAACGGCTGTCGCCGGTAACGCTGATTCTCGCGGGGCTGGTAGTGAGCCTTTATTGTGGGGCAATCAATCAGTTACTGGTTATCTTCCATCACGACCAGCTACAAAGCATGTTCCTGTGGAGCACCGGAACGCTGACGCAAACCGACTGGGGCGGCGTTGAGCGTTTATGGCCGCAGCTGCTGGGCGGCGTGATGCTGACGTTACTGCTACTTCGTCCGTTAACCCTGATGGGGCTTGATGATGGCGTGGCGCGCAATCTCGGGCTGGCCTTGTCGCTCGCGCGTCTGGCGGCGCTGACGCTGGCGATAGTCATCAGTGCGCTGCTGGTGAATGCGGTGGGGATTATCGGCTTTATCGGGTTGTTCGCGCCGCTGCTGGCAAAAATGCTGGGGGCGCGGCGTTTGTTGCCACGATTGATGCTGGCGTCGCTGATTGGGGCGTTAATTCTGTGGCTTTCTGATCAAATCATCCTCTGGCTGACTCGCGTGTGGATGGAAGTTTCTACCGGTTCGGTCACTGCGTTGATAGGTGCGCCGCTGCTACTTTGGCTGCTGCCGCGTTTACGCAGCATTAGCGCGCCGGATATGAAGGTGAACGATCGTGTCGCTGCTGAACGCCAACATGTGCTGGCGTTTGCCCTCGCGGGCGGCGTGCTGCTGTTGATGGCAGTGGTGGTGGCGCTGTCGTTTGGCCGTGATGCGCACGGCTGGACGTGGGCGAGCGGGGCGTTGCTCGAGGATTTGATGCCCTGGCGCTGGCCGCGAATTATGGCGGCGCTGTTTGCGGGAGTCATGCTGGCGGTGGCGGGCTGTATTATTCAGCGGCTGACCGGCAACCCGATGGCAAGCCCGGAAGTGCTGGGGATTAGCTCCGGCGCGGCGTTTGGCGTGGTGTTGATGCTGTTTCTGGTGCCGGGTAATGCCTTTGGCTGGCTGTTACCTGCAGGCAGTCTCGGCGCGGCGGTGACGCTGTTGATCATTATGATCGCCGCCGGCCGCGGTGGATTTTCCCCACACCGCATGCTACTGGCGGGGATGGCGTTAAGTACCGCGTTCACCATGCTTTTGATGATGTTGCAGGCAAGTGGTGACCCGCGAATGGCGCAAGTTCTGACCTGGATTTCCGGTTCGACCTACAACGCGACCGATGCGCAGGTCTGGCGCACGGGAATTGCGATGGTAATTTTGCTGGCGATTACCCCGCTGTGCCGCCGCTGGCTGACCATTTTACCGCTGGGCGGTGATACCGCACGAGCCGTAGGAATGGCGCTGACGCCGACGCGAATTGCGCTGCTGCTATTAGCGGCTTGCCTGACGGCGACCGCGACGATGACTATTGGACCGTTGAGTTTTGTTGGTTTAATGGCACCGCATATTGCGCGGATGATGGGCTTTCGACGGACGATGCCACACATCGTAATTTCGGCGCTGGTGGGTGGTTTACTGCTGGTGTTCGCTGACTGGTGTGGGCGGATGGTGCTGTTTCCATTCCAGATCCCAGCGGGGCTGCTGTCGACCTTTATCGGCGCGCCATATTTTATCTATTTGTTGAGAAAGCAGAGCCGTTAATTGAATGCCTCGCCCGGTGGGCGAGGCAAAATCATCACAACTTCGCAAACACCCGACGTGCAGCATCGATGGTGTTATTGATATCTTCCATGCTGTGCGCCACAGACATAAAGCCCGCTTCAAACGCTGACGGTGCCAGATAAACACCTTCGTCCAGCATCATATGGAAGAAACGCTTAAAGCGTTCCACGTCACAGGCCATCACATCCTGATAGCACGTCACGGACTCGGCGTCGGTAAAGAAAATACCGAACATGCCGCCAACGTGGTTTACCACCAGCGGAATTCCGGCTTCTTCTGCCGCTTCCAGCAGACCTTCTGCCAGACGTGTTGTCAGCTCATCCAGCGTTTCGTGAACGCCCGGCTGCGCGACTTCATTCAGACAGGCGAAACCAGCAGCCATCGCAATCGGGTTACCGGAAAGCGTACCCGCCTGATAGACCGGACCGGTCGGGGCCAGCGCATCCATTACATCACGACGACCACCGAATGCGCCTACCGGCATTCCACCGCCGATGATTTTGCCGAGGCAGGTGAGATCCGGTTCCACACCGTAATAATCCTGTGCGCCAGCCAGTGCTACGCGGAAACCGGTCATCACTTCATCGATGATCAGCAACGCGCCAAATTCGTCGCACAGCGCGCGCAGACCTGGCAGGAACTCTGGCAGCGGTGGAACGCAGTTCATATTGCCTGCCACCGGCTCGACGATAATACAGGCAATCTCTTGCGGGTATTGCTCAAACGCGGCGCGTACAGAGGCCAGATCGTTATAAGTACAGGTTAAGGTATGTTTGGCGAAATCTGCCGGAACGCCCGGCGAATTTGGCTGGCCTAACGTGAGTGCGCCAGAACCGGCTTTCACCAGCAGGCAGTCAGCGTGACCGTGGTAACAACCTTCAAATTTAATAATTTTGTCGCGACCGGTAAAACCACGGGCCAGGCGGATGGCGCTCATGGTCGCTTCAGTGCCGGAGTTCACCATGCGCACCATATCCATGGTCGGGACCAGTTCGGTCACCAGTTGCGCCATTTTCACTTCCATTTCGGTTGGTGCACCAAAGCTTAAACCACGCTCGGCGGCTTCAATCACGGCATTGCGGATCGCCGGATGGTTATGGCCCAGCACCATCGGCCCCCAGGAACCGACATAATCGATATAGGCTTTGCCATCAACATCGTACAGATAAGCGCCGTCCGCTTTTTCGATAAACAGTGGAGTGCCGCCCACGCCAGTAAAGGCGCGAACAGGGGAGTTCACACCGCCAGGGATCAGCTCGCGCGCTGCGCTGTAAAGATTTTCAGACTTACTCATGGAGGGTTCCTGATTCGTAGAAAAAGTGAATGGCTGCTATTCTATGTTATTCATAACAAGTTAAATACTCGTCAAACATCAGGCTGCTTGTACTGGTGCAATCCTGATTTCTTAGAGTATAAAAGTTTTGTGCATTTGAAACATTACGCTTTGCAAAGGATTTTCATGGAACGTGCGAGTAAAATGCCGTCATCTTATTTGTATGACCAATAAGTGATCATTGGATGAAAACTGATACTCCCTCTTTAGAAACACCGCAGGCCGCGCGCCTGCGACGCAGACAACTGATTCGCCAACTTCTTGAGCGCGATAAAACCCCGTTAGCCATTTTGTTTATGGCGGCAGTCGTCGGCACGCTTGTCGGGCTGGCTGCGGTTGCTTTTGACAAAGGTGTCGCCTGGTTGCAGAACCAGCGTATGGGGGCGCTGGTACATACTGCTGATAATTATCCGCTTCTGTTAACCGTCGCTTTTCTCTGTTCGGCGGTGCTGGCGATGTTCGGCTACTTTTTGGTGCGCAAATACGCGCCGGAAGCAGGTGGTTCGGGGATCCCGGAAATTGAAGGGGCGCTGGAAGATCAACGTCCCGTTCGCTGGTGGCGTGTGTTGCCGGTGAAATTCTTTGGCGGGCTGGGGACACTCGGCGGAGGCATGGTGTTGGGGCGCGAAGGGCCAACCGTACAGATCGGCGGCAATATCGGTCGCATGGTGCTTGATATTTTCCGCCTGAAAGGTGATGAAGCTCGCCATACGCTGTTGGCAACCGGTGCGGCGGCGGGTCTGGCGGCGGCCTTTAACGCCCCGCTAGCGGGTATTTTGTTTATTATCGAAGAGATGCGTCCGCAGTTTCGCTATACGTTAATTTCGATTAAAGCGGTATTTATTGGCGTCATTATGTCGACCATTATGTACCGGATTTTTAATCATGAAGTTGCATTGATTGACGTCGGTAAACTTTCTGACGCGCCGCTTAATACGCTGTGGCTTTATCTGATCCTCGGTATTATTTTTGGCATTTTCGGCCCTATTTTTAATAAATGGGTGCTGGGGATGCAGGATTTGCTGCACCGTGTGCACGGCGGCAATATTACCAAATGGGTACTGATGGGCGGTGCAATTGGCGGTCTGTGTGGATTGCTGGGGTTTGTGGCACCAGCAACGTCGGGCGGCGGCTTTAACCTGATTCCTATCGCTACCGCAGGGAATTTCAGCATGGGAATGCTGGTGTTTATCTTCGTCGCGCGGGTCATTACCACCTTACTCTGTTTCTCTTCCGGCGCGCCGGGCGGTATTTTTGCCCCTATGCTGGCGCTGGGTACTGTGCTGGGAACCGCTTTCGGAATGGTTGCCGTTGAGCTGTTTCCGCAATATCACCTTGAGGCGGGGACATTTGCTATTGCCGGAATGGGGGCATTACTGGCGGCATCTATTCGCGCGCCGTTAACGGGGATCATTCTGGTTCTGGAGATGACCGATAACTACCAGCTCATTTTGCCAATGATTATTACCGGTCTTGGCGCAACACTATTAGCGCAATTTACCGGCGGGAAACCGCTATACTCGGCGATTCTTGCGCGCACGCTGGCAAAACAGGAAGCTGAGCAACTGGCGCGAAGCAAGGCCGCATCAGCCAGCGAGAATACTTGAACGAAATACCAGGGTATTAGATAATGGCGATTATTATTGGGTTAGAATTTGCCCAATTGCCGATGTCGTTTGGAGCAAAATATGAGTGATGACGTAGCACTGCCGCTGGAGTTTACCGACGCAGCAGCCAACAAAGTTAAAAGCCTGATCGCTGACGAAGATAACCCGAATCTGAAATTACGCGTGTATATCACCGGTGGCGGTTGCAGCGGCTTCCAGTATGGTTTCACCTTTGATGATCAGGTGAACGAAGGCGATATGACCATCGAAAAACAGGGCGTTGGCCTGGTGGTTGATCCGATGAGCCTGCAATATCTGGTCGGCGGTTCCGTTGACTATACCGAAGGTCTGGAAGGTTCTCGTTTCATCGTGACCAACCCGAACGCGAAAAGCACCTGCGGTTGCGGTTCTTCCTTTAGCATCTAATCTGTTGTTCATGTGCCGGATAAACTATCCGGCACATCTTCTCTCTTCAACGCCCATTCTCATCCAGCGCAAACGTCGGTAGCTTAAGATGCCAACGAATAGCCGCCAGCCGAATCAATAGCGTCACGACCATGCCCATCATACTGGCTGTTTCCAGTGGTACGGAAAATGTGTAATAAGCCGTAGCGTGGACAATACCGCCGATAATACAGGCTGTTGCGTAGATTTCTGTACGTAAAATCATGGGGATTTCGCGGGCCAGTACATCACGAATGATCCCGCCGCCAACGCCAGTAATGACGCCCATACAAACCGCGATTAACGGACCGGCTTCCGCATTAAAGGCTTTATTCACGCCAATGCCGACAAACACCGCCAGACCAACGGCGTCCAGCACCGGCAACATCCATTTTGGTAAGCGTCTTGGCTGGCGCACCAGCACGATGGTCAGCATGCTGGTGACCATTGCAACGACCAGATCGGTGGGATCTTTCACCCAAAATACCGGGCCGTGATCCAACGCCATGTCGCGAATTGTTCCGCCGCCTACTGCGGTTACCACGCCCAGTACCAGAACACCAAAAGGGTCCATACGCAATTTTCCGGCTAACAAAACGCCGGAGATGGCAAATACCGCTGTGCCGACTATATCCAGCCAATAGACGAGCATTGTTCAATCCCCACTGAGCACCTGAAAAGGTCAGGCGCTAATCTACCTGTGAAAGCGCATTACAGAGCTGTTGTGCAGCGAGGATAATACGTGGGCTTGCACGTTCAAACCAGTCACTCGTGAGAGGAATAACGGGAATTTTGAGCTGTTCACCCCAGTATTGTTTGATTTTAGGAATTTGGTCCGGTCCGCCTGTAATGACAATCGCCTGTGGCGAGCGTGCTAACACCTGTTCGCGGCTAACTTGCGGCCAGGGAACCCGGCTGTCTTTAAAGATGTTTTCTCCGCCACAAACTTCGAGTACCTGGTTTTGAATCGACTCTTTTCCACTGGTAAATGGCGGATTAATGCCGAATTGCAGAAAAACACGTTTTTTAGGTTTATCAGCATATTGCGCTTTCAATTGCGCGTACTGGTCCAGCAGGGATTGCGCGGCTTGTTCGGCCTTGTCTGGTTGCGGACTCCAGGGGGCCAGTTGACGTAACGCATTGGCAATTTGTTCAATGCTTGTCGCATCGACCCACATCACTTTTATTCCCAGAGAAGCCAGCTGGTCAACCTGCCGCTCGGCATTACCTCCACGCCAGGCAATCACCAGATCGGGTTTCAGCGCGACAATGCGTTCCAGATTCATCCCCTGCCAGGTGGAAACCTGCTCAATCTTTTGCGCTTGTGGAGGATAGTCGGAATAGCTGCTGACCCCAACCGGCGTGATCCCGGCGGCAAAGGCAAGTTCAGTGTTGGCGGGAGAAAGCGTGATGACGCGCGGCGCGGCGTTGAGCCACAGTGGCGCAAGAAAAGACAGGGCGACCAGCGCCCTGAACAGTGACTTAGCCATGTGCCAGTTTCTGCACCAGTGACTCAACCATCAGGCTGGACTGTTTAGCGGCAACAGCCAGGAACTCATCGAAGCTAAGATGAGACTGTTGATCGGCCACGTCGGAGATGGCGCGTACTACGACAAACGGGACGTTGAAATTGTGGCAGACATGGGCGATTGCCGTCGCTTCCATCTCTACAGCAATGGCCTGTGGGAAGTTGTGGCGGATTTTCGCCAGACCAACAGAACCGTTGATGAATGCGTCGCCGCTAACAATCAGGCCACGTACAGCGTTAAGATTCAGTTCGGCAATGCAGGCCTCAGCGGCAGCGATCAGTTTATCGTCAGCTTTAAAGCCTGCCGGGCAGCCTGGTAACTGGCCGTATTCATAACCAAATGCCGTGACATCCGCGTCGTGATAACGCGCTTCGTCCGAGACAACGATATCGCCCACTTTCAGCGTTGGTGCCAGGCCACCGGCAGAACCGGTGTTAATAATCACATCTGGCTTGCAGTGTTCCAACAGCAGAGTGGCACCCAGCGCCGCAGCGACTTTACCGATGCCCGATTTCAGAAGCGCAACCTCGGTTCCATTCAGTTGGCCGGTATAGATTTCGCAACCGCCCAGACTGATAGTTTGACGGTTTTCGATTTTGTCACGCAGCAGCGTAACTTCTTCTTCCATTGCACCAATGATGCCGATTTTCATAGATTTACTCGCGATAAGCCCGATTTGAAGGCATAGTTTACCATGCGCTTACGGGGAAGCGTATTTCTCACGCGGGAGAGGACATGGCACAGATTGATTTCCGAAAAAAAATAAACTGGCATCGTCGTTACCGTTCACCACAGGGCGTTAAAACCGAACATGAGATCCTGCGGATCTTCGAGAGCGATCGCGGGCGTATCATCAACTCTCCGGCAATTCGTCGTCTGCAACAAAAGACCCAGGTTTTTCCACTGGAGCGCAATGCCGCCGTGCGCACGCGTCTTACCCACTCGATGGAAGTCCAGCAGGTGGGGCGCTACATCGCTAAAGAGATTTTAAGCCGCCTGAAAGAGCTTAAATTGCTGGAAGCATACGGCCTGGATGAACTGACCGGACCTTTTGAAAGCATTGTTGAGATGTCATGCCTGATGCACGATATCGGCAATCCGCCGTTTGGTCATTTTGGCGAAGCAGCGATAAATGACTGGTTTCGCCAACGTTTGCACCCGGAAGATGCCGAAAGCCAGCCTTTGACTGACGATCGCTGCAGCGTGGCGGCACTACGTTTACGGGACGGGGAAGAACCGCTTAACGAGCTGCGGCGCAAAATACGTCAGGACTTATGTCATTTTGAGGGGAATGCACAAGGCATTCGTCTGGTGCATACATTGATGCGGATGAATCTCACCTGGGCACAGGTTGGCGGTATTTTAAAATATACTCGTCCGGCGTGGTGGCGTGGTGAAACGCCTGAGACACATCACTATTTAATGAAAAAGCCGGGTTATTATCTTTCTGAGGAAGCCTATATTGCCCGGTTGCGTAAAGAACTTAATTTGGCGCTTTACAGTCGTTTTCCATTAACGTGGATTATGGAAGCTGCCGACGACATCTCCTATTGTGTGGCAGATCTTGAAGATGCGGTAGAGAAAAGAATATTTACCGTTGAGCAGCTTTATCATCATTTGCACGAGGCGTGGGGCCAGCATGAGAAAGGTTCGCTCTTTTCGCTGGTGGTTGAAAATGCCTGGGAAAAATCACGCTCAAATAGTTTAAGCCGCAGTACGGAAGATCAGTTTTTTATGTATTTACGGGTAAACACCCTAAATAAACTGGTACCCTACGCGGCACAACGATTTATTGATAATCTGCCTGCGATTTTCGCCGGAACGTTTAATCATGCATTATTGGAAGATGCCAGCGAATGCAGCGATCTTCTTAAGCTATATAAAAATGTCGCTGTAAAACATGTGTTTAGCCATCCAGATGTCGAGCAGCTTGAATTGCAGGGCTATCGGGTCATTAGCGGATTATTAGAGATTTATCGTCCTTTATTAAGCCTGTCGTTATCAGACTTTACTGAACTGGTAGAAAAAGAACGGGTGAAACGTTTCCCTATTGAATCGCGCTTATTCAACAAACTCTCGACGCGCCATCGGCTGGCCTATGTCGAGGCTGTCAGTAAATTACCGTCAGATTCTCCTGAGTTTCCGCTATGGGAATATTATTACCGTTGCCGCCTGCTGCAGGATTATATCAGCGGTATGACCGACCTCTATGCCTGGGATGAATACCGACGTCTGATGGCCGTAGAACAATAACCAGGCTTTTGTAAAGACGAACAATAAATTTTTACCTTTTGCAGAAACTTTAGTTCGGAACTTCGCGCTATAAAACGAATCTGAAGAACACAGCAATTTTGCGTTATCTGTTAATCGAGACTGAAATACATGAAAAAAACCACATTAGCACTGAGTGCACTGGCTCTGAGTTTAGGTTTGGCGTTATCTCCGCTCTCTGCAACGGCGGCTGAGACTTCTTCAGCAACGACAGCCCAGCAGATGCCAAGCCTTGCACCGATGCTCGAAAAGGTGATGCCTTCAGTGGTCAGCATTAACGTAGAAGGTAGCACAACCGTTAATACGCCGCGTATGCCGCGTAATTTCCAGCAGTTCTTCGGTGATGATTCTCCGTTCTGCCAGGAAGGTTCTCCGTTCCAGAGCTCTCCGTTCTGTCAGGGGGGCCAGGGCGGTAATGGCGGCGGCCAGCAACAGAAATTCATGGCGCTGGGTTCCGGCGTCATCATTGATGCCGATAAAGGCTATGTCGTCACCAACAACCACGTTGTTGATAACGCGACGGTGATTAAAGTCCAGCTGAGCGATGGTCGTAAGTTCGACGCGAAGATGGTTGGCAAAGATCCGCGCTCTGATATCGCGCTGATCCAGATCCAGAACCCGAAAAACCTGACCGCAATTAAGATGGCGGATTCTGATGCACTGCGCGTGGGTGATTACACCGTAGCGATTGGTAACCCATTTGGTCTGGGCGAGACGGTAACTTCCGGGATTGTCTCTGCGCTGGGGCGTAGCGGCCTGAATGCTGAAAACTACGAAAACTTCATCCAGACCGATGCAGCGATCAACCGTGGCAACTCCGGTGGTGCGTTGGTTAACCTGAACGGCGAACTGATCGGTATCAACACCGCGATCCTCGCACCGGACGGCGGCAACATCGGTATCGGTTTTGCTATCCCGAGTAACATGGTGAAAAACCTGACCTCGCAGATGGTGGAATACGGCCAGGTGAAACGCGGTGAGCTGGGTATTATGGGGACTGAGCTGAACTCCGAACTGGCGAAAGCGATGAAAGTTGACGCCCAGCGCGGTGCTTTCGTAAGCCAGGTTCTGCCTAACTCCTCCGCTGCAAAAGCGGGCATTAAAGCGGGTGATGTGATCACCTCACTGAACGGTAAGCCGATCAGCAGCTTTGCCGCCCTGCGTGCTCAGGTGGGTACTATGCCGGTGGGCAGCAAACTGACCCTGGGCTTACTGCGTGACGGTAAGCAGGTTAACGTGAACCTGGAACTGCAGCAGAGCAGCCAGAATCAGGTTGATTCCAGCTCCATCTTCAACGGCATTGAAGGCGCTGAGATGAGCAACAAAGGCAAAGATCAGGGCGTGGTAGTGAACAACGTGAAAACGGGCACTCCGGCCGCGCAGATCGGCCTGAAAAAAGGTGATGTGATTATTGGCGCGAACCAGCAGGCAGTGAAAAACATCGCTGAACTGCGTAAAGTTCTCGACAGCAAACCGTCTGTGCTGGCACTGAACATTCAGCGCGGCGACAGCACCATCTACCTGTTAATGCAGTAATCTCCCTCAACCCCTTCCTGAATACGGGAAGGGGTTCTCCTTACAATCTGTGAACTTCGCCACAACTCCATACATCTTCATCATCCTTTGGGCATTTGCACAATGCCGTACGTTACGTACTTCCTTATGCTAAGCCGTGCATAACGGAGGACTTATGGCTGGCTGGCATCTTGATACCAAAATGGCGCAGGATATCGTGGCACGTACCATGCGCATCATCGATACCAATATCAACGTAATGGATGCCCGCGGGCGAATTATCGGCAGCGGCGATCGTGAGCGTATTGGTGAATTGCACGAAGGTGCATTGCTGGTACTTTCACAGGGACGAGTCGTCGATATCGATGACGCGGTGGCACGTCATCTGCACGGTGTGCGGCAAGGGATTAATCTACCGTTACGGCTGGAAGGTGAAATTGTCGGCGTAATTGGCCTGACTGGTGAACCAGAGAACCTGCGTAAATATGGCGAACTGGTCTGCATGACGGCTGAAATGATGCTGGAACAGTCGCGGTTGATGCACCTGTTGGCGCAGGATAGCCGTTTGCGGGAAGAACTGGTGATGAACCTGATTCAGGCTGAGGAGAATACCCCCGCACTTACTGAATGGGCGCAACGGCTGGGGATCGATCTCAATCAACCGCGAGTGGTGGCTATTGTTGAGGTCGACAGCGGTCAGCTTGGCGTGGACAGCGCAATGGCGGAGTTACAGCAACTGCAAAACGCGCTGACTACGCCTGAGCGTAATAATCTGGTGGCAATTGTTTCGCTGACCGAAATGGTGGTGTTGAAACCGGCGTTGAACTCTTTTGGGCGCTGGGATGCAGAAGATCATCGTAAGCGAGTTGAACAACTGATTACCCGCATGAAAGAGTACGGCCAGCTGCGTTTTCGCGTTTCGCTGGGTAACTATTTTACCGGACCGGGCAGTATTGCCCGCTCTTATCGTACGGCGAAAACGACGATGGTGGTGGGTAAACAGCGAATGCCAGAAAGTCGCTGCTATTTTTATCAGGATCTGATGTTGCCTGTGTTACTCGACAGTTTGCGTGGCGACTGGCAGGCCAACGAACTGGCGCGACCGCTGGCGCGGCTGAAAGCGATGGACAATAACGGCTTGCTGCGACGAACGCTGGCGGCGTGGTTTCGCCACAATGTGCAACCGCTGGCTACGTCAAAGGCGCTGTTTATTCATCGTAATACTCTGGAGTATCGGCTTAATCGTATATCGGAACTGACCGGGCTTGATTTGGGCAATTTTGATGACAGGTTGCTGCTGTATGTCGCGTTGCAACTGGATGAAGAGCGGTAGGTCGATTACAAAATTACAGCCGGGTGAGACTTTACCCGGCTCAAAGAATGGCATTATTTACGCGTCAGTTTTTCCAGATCGGCTTCAATCTCGCTGATCTTATTGGTTACTACTGACTCCAGATGACGTAAGTCGTCGAGGATCTTACGCTTAAGATCAACTTCGCTGCGGTCACGCTGGCAGATTTGATCTAACTCATCAATGATATAGCGAAGATTAGGGCTAATCTCCTGCACTTCTTTATAACCCTGACCCACACCATCGGCGACGACCGTTTTACGCTGACGCGGATATTTAAATTTCACGCTCTTGGCGAAAAACTCGCCTTTG
The DNA here is from genome assembly GCF_046764225.1 of Escherichia sp. F1. NCBI lineage: Bacteria > Pseudomonadati > Pseudomonadota > Gammaproteobacteria > Enterobacterales > Enterobacteriaceae > Escherichia > Escherichia sp. F1. The sequence goes on along the minus strand of NZ_CP177202.1, from coordinate 3,958,155 downwards.
TCTTTCTGGAAATAGATTTTCAGAATATCGTTGTTGGCTTCCTGCCGGAGGCTGTAACGATCAATTTCTTCAGGATTGGTAATACCCAGACTTTTCAGATTGTCGTACATAGCGTTACCTCAAAATGAGTCAGTAAATTGTGCTTATTTTAGCATTTGGCCTGGCCCGCCCGGCTCGACTGTGATCGCAGAAAGCCTTTTTCTTCCAGACTTCTATCATGGCGTAAAAATCAAAAAATTACCTACTTTATTGTGGCGATATTCCATGGGATGGATTAGCACATTTATCTTCGTTTTGCGAATTACATGACAGTCCGAAACAAGATGAAAAAGTATTTAAAAAAGGGGGAGGAAGAATGAGTAGGACGAATTATTCTGAACCAGAAAGCAATCGGGCAGCGTCGTGCTGCCCGTGTGCATACTTTTAGTCGATGGTACGCAACAGTTCGTTAATGCCGACTTTGCCGCGAGTTTTCGCGTCAACTTTCTTAACGATAACCGCACAGTAGAGGCTGTATTTGCCATCTTTCGACGGCAGATTACCTGAAACAACCACAGACCCCGCCGGAACGCGACCGTAGTGGATTTCGCCGGTTTCACGGTCGTAAATACGGGTGCTTTGACCGATGTATACGCCCATAGAGATGACGGAACCTTCTTCGACAATTACGCCTTCAACCACTTCAGAACGTGCGCCAATGAAGCAGTTATCTTCAATAATGGTCGGGTTCGCCTGTAATGGCTCCAGTACGCCGCCGATACCTACGCCACCGGAAAGATGGACGTTTTTACCAATCTGCGCACAGGAACCGACGGTCGCCCAGGTATCAACCATGGTGCCTTCATCAACATATGCGCCGATGTTGACGTAAGACGGCATCAGCACGGTGTTACGGGCAATGAACGCACCCTGACGTACCGCCGCTGGTGGTACAACGCGGAAGCCTTCTTTCTGGAAACGCGCTTCATCGTAATTGGCGAATTTCATCGGCACTTTATCAAAGTAGCGGCTTTCTGCCCCTTCGATCACCTGATTATCATTAATACGGAAAGAGAGCAGCACCGCTTTTTTCAACCACTGATGCGTCACCCACTGACCGTCAATTTTTTCCGCTACACGCAGTGCGCCGGAATCCAGCAGGGAGATCACCTGATTTACCGCTTCGCGGGTAACGGTGTCTGCATTGGCTGGCGTGATCTCGGCACGGCGTTCAAAAGCGGTTTCAATAATGTTCTGTAACTGCTGCATTGTTAAACTCTTTTCATATCAGTAAACACATCACCCTTTATCGTTTGGATTGAGGGCCTCTGTCAACCGCTGATGCACTTCCTGCTGCAACTCGTTATTAAGCGCACGCCGGTCAGCGGTGGCAATTATGAATAAATCTTCTACTCGCTCGCCAATGGTTGTAATTCGGGCGCCATGAAGCGAAATTCCCAGATCGGCAAAAATTTTCCCGACTCGCGCCAGCAGTCCAGGTTGGTCGAGAGCGATAAGCTCAAGGAACGATTTGCGGTCGGTATGGGTCGGCAAAAACGTTACTTCGGTTTCAACAGTAAAATGGCGCAATTTGGCAGGTTGGCGACGGGGCTGCGGTGGCTGCCAGCTACTTTGTGTCAGTACTTGCTCCAGACCAAACCGAATAACCTCATGGCGATCTGCGGACAGCGGGCTGCCATCGGGTTCCAGCACGATAAAGGTATCCATCGCCATACCGTCGCGAGTGGTGAAAATTTGTGCGTCGTGGACACTTAAATTGCGGCGGTCTAATTCGGCACAGACGGCGGCAAACAGATAGGGGCGGTCCGGGCTCCAGATAAAAATCTCGGTGCCTCCACGCGTAGCCTGCGGACTAAGCAATACCAGCGGTTTGCTTAAATCATGCTGTAATAAATGGCGCGCATGCCAGGCCAGTTGATTTGGGCTATGGCGGACAAAATAGTTAGCACGACAGCGTGACCAAATTTGGTGCAGCGCCTCTTCGTCGATGTTATCCATGCGCAGTAGTGCCAGCGCCTGGAGTTGGTGATGGCGAACCCGTTCGCGCATATCCGGCGTGTTTTGCATTCCGCGTCGTAGCTGCTTTTCGGTGGCGAAATAGAGTTCGCGCAACAGACTTTGCTTCCAGCTATTCCACAGCGTTTCGTTGGTGGCGCATATATCGGCCACTGTCAGGCATACCAGATAACGAAGTCGGTTTTCTGTTTGCACTTCTTCGGCAAACTGCTTGATCACTTCCGGGTCCTGAATATCGCGGCGCTGAGCGGTCACCGACATCAGCAAGTGCTGGCGAACCAGCCACGCCACCAGCTGTGTTTCGCGCGAGTTAAGCCCGTGGAGTTCGGCAAAATGCACTACATCCTGAGCACCGAGAATAGAGTGGTCGCCGCCGCGTCCTTTGGCAATATCGTGAAACAGCGCGGCGATGAAAATCAGCTCAGTTGACGGCAGGCGCGGCCAGACGTCCACGCACAACGGATGGCGCTGGCGCGTTTCTTCACTGGCAAAACTCTCCAGTTTCAGCATCACGCGGATAGTATGTTCATCCACCGTGTAGGCGTGGAACAGGTCAAACTGCATCTGCCCGACGATATGCGACCATTGGGGCATATACGCGCCGAGCACGCTATGACGATGCATCGGTAATAGTCCGCGACGCACCGCACCAGGGTGACGCAGAATGCTCAAAAACAGTTTTCGCGCTTCCGGAATATTACACAGCGGTTGTTGCAGATGGCGACGGGCATGGCGCAGATGGCGCAGCGTGGTGGAGTAAATGCCGGTGATCGCACTGTTGCGCACCATGGTGTAGAACATACGCAAGATGGCTTCCGGCTGGCGCATAAATAGTGTTTCATCACGCAGGTCGATTAGCGTACCGCGTAGCTGAAACTCATCGTCGATTGGACGTGGTTTTTCGTCGGCGGGAAGGGCGAGGATGGCTTCATCGAACAGTTGCAGCAGCATCTGGTTGAGTTCACTGACGCGGCGTGTAACGCGGAAGTAATCCTTCATCATCCGCTCGACCGGTTCGTTACCTTCACCACTGTAATTCAAACGCTGGGCGACGCTAAGCTGGCGATCAAACAGCAGGCGATTATCGTAACGGCTGACGACCAGATGCAGGGCAAAGCGAATACGCCACAATATATGCAGACATTCGTTTAATTCCGCTCGCTCCGCTGAGGTTAAGAAGCCAAACCCGACCATTTCATCCAGCGATGTTGCGCCAAAATGACGGCGGGCCACCCATTGCAGCGTGTGGATATCGCGCAAGCCGCCAGGGCTACTTTTGATGTCTGGCTCAAGGTTGTAGCTGGTGCCGTGGTAACGCTGATGGCGCTGGTTCTGTTCTTCAACTTTCGCTGCGTAGAACTTGTCGGAAGGCCAGAATCCTTCGCTAAAAATATGTTTTTGCAGTTCGAGGAAGAGCGCTACATCGCCAATTAATAAGCGGGATTCGATTAAATTGGTGGCGACGGTTAAATCCGATAACCCTTCCAGCATGCACTCTTCAAGCGTGCGCACGCTATGACCGACTTCCAGCTTCACATCCCAGAGCAGCGTTAACAGCTCGCCCACTTTTTGCGCCTGATCATCCGGGAGCTTTTTACGGCTTAAAATCAGTAAATCGATGTCGGAAAGTGGATGCAGCTCGCCACGACCATAACCACCGACGGCAACCAATGCCAGGTCGGCAATCTGGCTGAATCCCGCTTCAATCCATAATCGTTGCAGGAGCTGGTCTATGAATTCGGTACGTGCCTCAATCAACTGTTCTGCGGAGATCCCATTGTCAAAGGCATCACCCAGCCAACGCTGGAAAGTATCGATATGGGCTTTTATCCCACAGACGGTTAATTCATCACGGGGCCAGGCACATGGATTTTGCGGTTGACCGGGCAGGGTGGGGAGAGCGGTGTTTGCGTACTGTTCTGGAAGGGTATTCATTGTGCGCCACCCATAAGATTAAATTATCGCATTAAAAAAGCCGGCATTCGCCGGCTTCATTTTATTCGTCGTGCGAGATTATCGCCGGGATGGTGTCATCCTTGCGTAGCGTCAGAATTTCGCAGCCGTTATCAGTCACCACAATAGTATGCTCATATTGTGCAGACAAGCTGCGATCTTTGGTTTTTACCGTCCAGCCATCTTTCATGGTGCGGATCTCTTTTTTACCCGCGTTGACCATTGGCTCGATGGTGAAGGTCATCCCCGGTTTCAGCACGACGTTGGTTTCACGGGAGTCATAGTGCAGCACCTGTGGTTCTTCGTGGAAGCCGCGACCAATACCGTGTCCGCAATATTCACGAACGACGGAGAAGCCTTCTGCTTCGACAAATTTCTGAATCGCCGCACCTATTTCGCGCAGATTAATGCCAGGTTTTACCATGCGCAGCGCCAGGTACAGGCTTTCTTGCGTGATGCGGCACAGACGTTCGCCCATGATGGTCGGCTTACCGACGATAAACATTTTCGATGTATCGCCGTGGAAACCATCTTTGATTACGGTGACATCAATGTTAACGATATCGCCATCTTTCAGCAGCTTAGCATCATCCGGAATACCGTGGCACACCACTTCATTAATAGAAATGCAAACGGATTTCGGATAGCCGTGATATCCGAGGCAGGCAGAAACCGCGTGTTGTTCATTAACAATGTAATCATTACAGATGCGATCCAGCTCGCCGGTGCTGACGCCCGGTTTAACATACGGTTCGATCATCTCCAGCACTTCGGCAGCCAGTCGGCCAGCGACGCGCATTTTTTCGATATCTTCTGGGGTCTTGATTGAGATAGCCATTAATTCTGTCCATCAGCGTCGGTGATACCGACAATATATATGTAAGTGCTGTCAATGGTATCACACCCGGGCAAATTGAGAATCATTCTGAATTTCGCCAAACGTGCCACTGAAGGTTTTCTATAATAGAAAATTCAACGTCTGATGCTGTACACAGCGCCAACAATTATTGGTGTCCACGACGTATTTGTGGTATAAAGCGCGCCGGACTTCCGATCCATTTCGTATACACAGACTGGACGGAAGCGACAATCTCACTTTGTGTAACAACACACACGTATCGGCACATATTCCGGGGTGCCCTTTGGGGTCGGTAATATGGGATACGTGGAGGCATAACCCCAACTTTTATATAGAGGTTTTAATCATGGCAACTGTTTCCATGCGCGACATGCTCAAGGCTGGTGTTCACTTCGGTCACCAGACCCGTTACTGGAACCCGAAAATGAAGCCGTTCATCTTCGGTGCGCGTAACAAAGTTCACATCATCAACCTTGAGAAAACTGTACCGATGTTCAACGAAGCTCTGGCTGAACTGAACAAGATTGCTTCTCGCAAAGGTAAAATCCTTTTCGTTGGTACTAAACGCGCTGCAAGCGAAGCGGTGAAAGACGCTGCTCTGAGCTGCGACCAGTTCTTCGTGAACCATCGCTGGCTGGGCGGTATGCTGACTAACTGGAAAACCGTTCGTCAGTCCATCAAACGTCTGAAAGACCTGGAAACTCAGTCTCAGGACGGTACTTTCGACAAGCTGACCAAGAAAGAAGCGCTGATGCGCACTCGTGAGCTGGAGAAACTGGAAAACAGCCTGGGCGGTATCAAAGACATGGGCGGTCTGCCGGACGCTCTGTTTGTAATCGATGCTGACCACGAACACATTGCTATCAAAGAAGCAAACAACCTGGGTATTCCGGTATTTGCTATCGTTGATACCAACTCTGATCCGGACGGTGTTGACTTCGTTATCCCGGGTAACGACGACGCAATCCGTGCTGTGACCCTGTACCTGGGCGCTGTTGCTGCAACCGTACGTGAAGGCCGTTCTCAGGATCTGGCTTCCCAGGCGGAAGAAAGCTTCGTAGAAGCTGAGTAATAAGGCTTGATAACTCCCCCAAAATAGTTCGAGTTGCAGAAAGGCGGCAAGCTCGAGAATTCCCGGGAGCTTACATCAGTAAGTGACCGGGATGAGCGAGCGAAGATAACGCATCTGCGGCGCGAAATATGAAGGGGGAGAGCCCTTATAGACCAGGTAGTACACGTTTGGTTAGGGGGCCTGCATATGGCCCCCTTTTTCACTTTTATATCTGTGCGGTTTAATGCCGGGCAGATCACATCTCCGAGGATTTTAGAATGGCTGAAATTACCGCATCCCTGGTAAAAGAGCTGCGTGAGCGTACTGGCGCAGGCATGATGGATTGCAAAAAAGCACTGACTGAAGCTAACGGCGACATCGAGCTGGCAATCGAAAACATGCGTAAGTCCGGTGCTATTAAAGCAGCGAAAAAAGCAGGCAACGTTGCTGCTGACGGCGTGATCAAAACCAAAATCGACGGCAACTACGGCATCATTCTGGAAGTTAACTGCCAGACTGACTTCGTTGCAAAAGACGCTGGTTTCCAGGCGTTCGCAGACAAAGTTCTGGACGCAGCTGTTGCTGGCAAAATCACTGACGTTGAAGTTCTGAAAGCACAGTTCGAAGAAGAACGTGTTGCGCTGGTAGCGAAAATTGGTGAAAACATCAACATTCGCCGCGTTGCTGCGCTGGAAGGCGACGTTCTGGGTTCTTATCAGCACGGTGCGCGTATCGGCGTTCTGGTTGCTGCTAAAGGCGCTGACGAAGAGCTGGTTAAACACATCGCTATGCACGTTGCTGCAAGCAAGCCAGAATTCATCAAACCGGAAGACGTATCCGCTGAAGTGGTAGAAAAAGAATACCAGGTACAGCTGGATATCGCGATGCAGTCTGGTAAGCCGAAAGAAATCGCAGAGAAAATGGTTGAAGGCCGCATGAAGAAATTCACCGGCGAAGTTTCTCTGACCGGTCAGCCGTTCGTTATGGAACCAAGCAAAACTGTTGGTCAGCTGCTGAAAGAGCATAACGCTGAAGTGACTGGCTTCATCCGCTTCGAAGTGGGTGAAGGCATCGAGAAAGTTGAGACTGACTTTGCAGCAGAAGTTGCTGCGATGTCCAAGCAGTCTTAATTATCGAAAAGGAGCCGCCTGAGGGCGGCTTCTTTTTGTGCCCATCTTGTAAATTCAGCTAACCCTTGTGGGGCTGCGCTGAAAAGCGACGTACAATGTCGCTAGTATTAATTCATTTCAATCGTTGACAGTCTCAGGAAAGAAACATGGCTACCAATGCAAAACCCGTCTATAAACGCATTCTGCTTAAGTTGAGTGGCGAAGCTCTGCAGGGCACTGAAGGCTTCGGTATTGATGCAAGCATACTGGATCGCATGGCTCAGGAAATCAAAGAACTGGTTGAACTGGGTATTCAGGTTGGTGTGGTGATTGGTGGGGGTAACCTGTTCCGTGGCGCTGGTCTGGCGAAAGCGGGTATGAACCGCGTTGTGGGCGACCACATGGGGATGCTGGCGACCGTAATGAACGGCCTGGCAATGCGTGATGCACTGCACCGCGCCTATGTGAACGCTCGTCTGATGTCCGCTATTCCATTGAATGGCGTGTGCGACAGCTACAGCTGGGCAGAAGCTATCAGCCTGTTGCGCAACAACCGTGTGGTGATCCTCTCCGCCGGTACAGGTAACCCGTTCTTTACCACCGACTCAGCAGCTTGCCTGCGTGGTATCGAAATTGAAGCCGATGTGGTGCTGAAAGCAACCAAAGTTGACGGCGTGTTTACCGCTGATCCGGCGAAAGATCCAACCGCAACCATGTACGAGCAACTGACTTACAGCGAAGTGCTCGAAAAAGAGCTGAAAGTCATGGACCTGGCGGCCTTCACGCTGGCTCGTGACCATAAATTACCGATTCGTGTTTTCAACATGAACAAACCGGGTGCGCTGCGCCGTGTGGTAATGGGTGAAAAAGAAGGGACTTTAATCACGGAATAATTCCCGTGATGGATAAATAAGGGTAAGATTCCGCGTAAGTATCGCGGGGGCGTAAGTCTGGTTATAAGGCGTTATTGTTGCAGGCAGTTTGGTCACGGCCAGCGCGCAGCAACCGGAGCGTACACAAGTGCGTGAGGATGGCGAGCACTGCCCGGGGCCAAAATGGCAAATAAAATAGCCTAATAATCCAGACGATTACCCGTAATATGTTTAATCAGGGCTATACTTAGCACACTTCCACTGTGTGTGACTGTCTGGTCTGACTGAGACAAGTTTTCAAGGATTCGTAACGTGATTAGCGATATCAGAAAAGATGCTGAAGTACGCATGGACAAATGCGTAGAAGCGTTCAAAACCCAAATCAGCAAAATACGCACGGGTCGTGCTTCTCCCAGCCTGCTGGATGGCATTGTCGTGGAATATTACGGCACGCCGACGCCGCTGCGTCAGCTGGCAAGCGTAACGGTAGAAGATTCCCGTACTCTGAAAATCAACGTGTTTGATCGTTCAATGTCTCCGGCCGTTGAAAAAGCGATTATGGCGTCCGATCTTGGCCTGAACCCGAACTCTGCGGGTAGCGACATCCGTGTTCCGCTGCCGCCGCTGACGGAAGAACGTCGTAAAGATCTGACCAAAATCGTTCGTGGTGAAGCAGAACAAGCGCGTGTTGCAGTACGTAACGTGCGTCGTGACGCGAACGACAAAGTGAAAGCACTGTTGAAAGATAAAGAGATCAGCGAAGACGACGATCGCCGTTCTCAGGACGATGTACAGAAACTGACTGATGCTGCAATCAAGAAAATTGAAGCGGCGCTGGCAGACAAAGAAGCAGAACTGATGCAGTTCTGATTTCTTGAACGACAAAAACGCCGCTCAGTAGATCCTTGCGGATCGGCTGGCGGCGTTTTGCTTTTTATTCTGTCTCAACTCTGGATGTTTCATGAAGCAACTCACCATTCTGGGCTCGACCGGCTCGATTGGTTGCAGCACGCTGGACGTGGTGCGCCATAATCCCGAACACTTCCGCGTAGTTGCGCTGGTGGCAGGCAAAAATGTCACTCGCATGGTAGAACAGTGCCTGGAATTCTCTCCCCGCTATGCCGTAATGGACGATGAAGCGAGTGCGAAACTTCTTAAAACGATGCTACAGCAACAGGGTAGCCGCACCGAAGTCTTAAGTGGGCAACAAGCCGCTTGCGATATGGCAGCGCTTGAGGATGTTGATCAGGTGATGGCAGCCATTGTTGGCGCTGCTGGGCTGTTACCTACGCTTGCTGCGATCCGCGCGGGTAAAACCATTTTGCTGGCCAATAAAGAATCACTGGTTACTTGCGGACGTCTGTTTATGGACGCCGTAAAGCAGAGCAAAGCGCAATTGTTACCGGTCGATAGCGAACATAACGCCATTTTTCAGAGTTTACCGCAACCTATCCAGCATAATCTGGGATACGCTGACCTTGAGCAAAATGGCGTGGTGTCCATTTTACTTACCGGGTCTGGTGGCCCTTTCCGTGAGACGCCATTGCGCGATTTGGCAACAATGACGCCCGATCAAGCCTGCCGTCATCCGAACTGGTCGATGGGACGTAAAATTTCTGTCGATTCGGCTACCATGATGAACAAAGGTCTGGAATACATTGAAGCGCGTTGGCTGTTTAACGCCAGCGCCAGCCAGATGGAAGTGCTGATTCACCCGCAGTCAGTGATTCACTCAATGGTGCGCTATCAGGACGGCAGTGTTCTGGCGCAGCTGGGGGAACCGGATATGCGTACGCCAATTGCCCACACCATGGCATGGCCGAATCGCGTGAACTCTGGCGTGAAGCCGCTCGATTTTTGCAAACTAAGTGCGTTGACATTTGCCGCACCGGATTATGATCGTTATCCATGCCTGAAACTGGCGATGGAGGCGTTCGAACAAGGCCAGGCAGCGACGACAGCATTGAATGCCGCAAACGAAATCACCGTTGCTGCTTTTCTTGCGCAACAAATCCGCTTTACGGATATCGCCGCGTTGAATTTATCCGTACTGGAAAAAATGGATATGCGCGAACCACAATGTGTGGACGATGTGTTATCTGTTGATGCGAACGCGCGTGAAGTCGCCAGAAAAGAGGTGATGCGTCTCGCAAGCTGAGGATAATCCGGCTACAGAGAGTCGCGCTATTTGTTAGCGTAGGGCTTCAGTGATATAGTCTGCGCCATCTGATCGTAAGTAGTTGGCTTTATAAGGTCAGGTATGCCGTGGTTTTACACGGCTTTTTTTTGTATAGGCTTCAGTATTCCTGAGTACCGTAAACCCTGTCAGGGAATAAAAAACGCGTGATGTTGTCTGCTACTCAACCACTTAGCGAAAAATTGCCAGCGCATGGCTGTCGTCATGTTGCGATCATTATGGACGGCAATGGTCGCTGGGCAAAAAAGCAAGGGAAGATTCGTGCCTTTGGGCATAAAGCCGGGGCAAAATCCGTCCGCCGGGCTGTCTCTTTTGCGGCCAACAACGGTATTGAGGCGTTAACTCTGTATGCCTTTAGTAGTGAAAACTGGAACCGACCAGCGCAGGAAGTCAGTGCGTTAATGGAACTGTTTGTGTGGGCGCTTGATAGCGAAGTAAAGAGTCTGCACCGACATAACGTGCGTCTGCGTATTATTGGCGATACCAGTCGCTTTAACTCGCGTTTGCAAGAACGTATTCGTAAATCTGAAGCGCTAACAGCCGGGAATACCGGTCTGACGCTGAATATTGCGGCGAACTACGGTGGACGTTGGGATATAGTCCAGGGAGTCAGGCAACTGGCTGAAAAGGTGCAGCAAGGAAACCTGCAACCAGATCAGATAGATGAAGAGATGCTAAACCAGCATGTCTGTATGCATGAACTGGCCCCTGTAGATTTAGTAATTAGGACTGGGGGGGAGCATCGCATTAGTAACTTTTTGCTTTGGCAAATTGCCTATGCCGAACTTTACTTTACAGATGTTCTCTGGCCCGATTTCGATGAACAAGACTTTGAAGGGGCGTTAAATGCCTTTGCTAATCGAGAGCGTCGTTTCGGCGGCACCGAGCCCGGTGATGAAACAGCCTGATGGGGGTCGCTTTTGCTGAAGTATCGCCTGATATCTGCTTTTGTGTTAATACCCGTCGTCATCGCGGCGTTGTTTCTGTTGCCGCCGGTGGGGTTCGCCATTGTAACGCTGGTGGTCTGCATGCTGGCAGCGTGGGAATGGGGACAGCTTAGCGGTTTTACCACTCGCTCGCAGCGAGTATGGTTGGCGGTGTTATGCGGGTTATTGTTGGCGCTGATGCTTTTTCTGTTGCCGGAATATCACCGAAATATTCATCAACCGCTGGTTGAAATCTCACTTTGGGCTTCGCTGGGTTGGTGGATTGTCGCGCTATTGCTGGTGCTGTTTTACCCAGGTTCCGCAGCAATCTGGCGTAACTCTAAAACATTGCGCATTATTTTTGGCGTGCTAACCATTGTTCCCTTCTTCTGGGGCATGCTGGCGTTACGGGCCTGGCACTACGACGAGAATCATTACAGTGGCGCAATATGGCTGCTCTATGTCATGATCCTGGTATGGGGTGCTGACTCTGGCGCATATATGTTTGGCAAATTGTTTGGTAAACATAAACTGGCACCGAAGGTTTCTCCGGGTAAAACCTGGCAAGGCTTTATAGGTGGACTCGCGACTGCAGCGGTAATCTCATGGGGTTATGGCATGTGGGCGAATCTCGACGTCGCTCCCGTCACCTTACTCATTTGCTCTATTGTCGCAGCGTTAGCCTCAGTGCTCGGCGATCTGACCGAGAGTATGTTTAAGCGTGAAGCAGGAATTAAGGACAGCGGTCATTTAATTCCAGGACACGGTGGTATTTTAGATCGTATTGATAGCCTGACGGCTGCGGTACCGGTCTTTGCTTGCTTGTTGTTACTGGTATTCAGGACGCTTTAACGGAAGGTAATATGCTGAGTTTTCTCTGGGATTTGGCTTCGTTCATCGTTGCACTGGGTGTACTTATCACCGTGCATGAATTTGGTCATTTCTGGGTTGCCCGGCGTTGTGGTGTTCGCGTTGAGCGTTTCTCAATAGGGTTTGGTAAGGCGCTCTGGCGGCGAACTGATAAGCTCGGCACCGAATATGTTATCGCCCTGATCCCGCTGGGCGGTTATGTCAAAATGCTGGATGAGCGCGCAGAACCGGTCGTTCCGGAACTCCGCCACCATGCCTTCAATAATAAATCTGTCGGCCAACGAGCGGCGATTATTGCCGCAGGTCCGGTTGCAAACTTCATTTTTGCTATCTTTGCCTACTGGCTGGTTTTTATTATTGGTGTGCCTGGCGTACGTCCGGTGGTTGGCGAAATAGCAGCCAATTCGATAGCTGCGGAAGCACAAATTGCACCAGGTACGGAACTAAAAGCCGTAGATGGTATCGAAACGCCTGATTGGGATGCCGTGCGTTTGCAGTTGGTCGATAAAATTGGCGATGAAAGCACCACCATTACGGTAGCGCCATTTGGCAGCGACCAACGGCGGGATGTAAAGCTCGATTTACGTCACTGGGCGTTTGAGCCTGATAAAGAAGATCCGGTAACTTCGCTGGGGATTCGTCCTCGTGGGCCGCAAATTGAACCTGTACTGGAAAATGTGCAGCCAAACTCGGCGGCAAGCAAGGCAGGTTTGCAAGCAGGCGACAGGATCGTTAAAGTCGATGGTCAGCCCTTAACGCAGTGGGTGACCTTTGTGGTGCTTGTCCGGGATAACCCGGGTAAATCCTTAGCGTTAGAAATCGAAAGGCAGGGGAGTCCCTTGTCTTTGACATTAATCCCGGAGAGTAAACCGGGTAATGGTAAAGCGATTGGTTTTGTCGGTATTGAGCCGAAAGTCATTCCTTTGCCAGATGAGTATAAAGTTGTACGCCAGTATGGGCCGTTCAACGCCATTGTCGAAGCCACGGACAAAACGTGGCAGTTGATGAAGCTGACGGTCAGTATGCTGGGAAAATTGATCACCGGTGATGTGAAACTGAACAACCTCAGTGGGCCGATCTCTATCGCCAAGGGGGCTGGGATGACAGCGGAACTCGGGGTTGTTTATTACCTGCCGTTTCTTGCGCTTATTAGCGTGAACTTAGGGATAATTAACCTGTTTCCGTTGCCCGTACTTGACGGGGGGCATCTGCTGTTCCTTGCGATCGAAAAGATCAAGGGCGGACCGGTATCCGAGCGGGTTCAAGACTTTTGTTATCGCATTGGCTCGATTTTGCTGGTGCTGTTAATGGGGCTTGCACTTTTCAATGATTTCTCTCGGTTATGAGAGTTAGTTAGGAAGAACGCATAATAACGATGGCGATGAAAAAGTTGCTCATAGCGTCGCTGCTGTTTAGCAGCGCCACCGTATACGGTGCTGAAGGGTTCGTAGTGAAAGATATTCATTTCGAAGGCCTTCAGCGTGTCGCCGTTGGTGCGGCCCTCCTCAGTATGCCGGTGCGCACAGGCGACACGGTTAATGATGAAGATATCAGTAATACCATTCGCGCTCTGTTTGCTACCGGCAACTTTGAGGATGTTCGCGTCCTTCGTGATGGTGATACCCTTCTGGTTCAGGTAAAAGAACGTCCGACCATTGCCAGCATTACTTTCTCCGGTAACAAATCGGTGAAAGATGACATGCTGAAGCAAAACCTCGAGGCTTCTGGCGTGCGTGTGGGCGAATCCCTCGATCGCACCACCATTGCCGATATCGAGAAAGGTCTGGAAGACTTCTACTACAGCGTCGGTAAATATAGCGCCAGCGTTAAAGCTGTCGTGACCCCGCTGCCGCGCAACCGTGTTGACCTAAAACTGGTGTTCCAGGAAGGTGTGTCAGCTGAAATCCAGCAAATTAACATTGTTGGTAACCATGCTTTCACCACCGACGAACTGATCTCTCATTTCCAACTGCGTGACGAAGTGCCGTGGTGGAACGTGGTAGGCGATCGTAAATACCAGAAACAGAAACTGGCAGGCGACCTTGAAACCCTGCGCAGTTACTATCTGGATCGCGGTTATGCCCGTTTCAACATCGACTCTACCCAGGTCAGTCTGACGCCAGATAAAAAAGGTATTTACGTCACGGTGAACATCACCGAAGGCGATCAGTACAAGCTTTCTGGCGTTGAAGTGAGCGGCAACCTTGCCGGGCACTCCGCTGAAATTGAGCAGCTGACTAAGATCGAGCCGGGCGAGCTGTATAACGGCACCAAAGTGACCAAAATGGAAGATGACATTAAAAAGCTTCTTGGTCGCTATGGTTATGCCTATCCGCGCGTACAGTCGATGCCTGAAATTAACGATGCCGACAAAACCGTTAAATTACGTGTGAACGTTGATGCGGGTAACCGTTTCTACGTGCGTAAGATCCGTTTTGAAGGTAACGATACCTCGAAAGATGCCGTCCTGCGTCGCGAAATGCGTCAGATGGAAGGTGCATGGCTGGGGAGCGATCTGGTCGATCAGGGTAAGGAGCGTCTGAATCGTCTGGGCTTCTTTGAAACTGTCGATACCGATACCCAACGTGTTCCGGGTAGCCCGGACCAGGTTGATGTAGTCTACAAGGTGAAAGAACGTAACACCGGTAGCTTCAACTTCGGGATTGGTTACGGTACTGAAAGTGGCGTGAGCTTCCAGGCTGGTGTGCAACAGGATAACTGGTTAGGTACGGGTTATGCTGTTGGTATCAACGGGACCAAAAACGATTACCAGACCTATGCTGAACTGTCGGTAACCAACCCGTACTTCACCGTAGATGGCGTAAGCCTCGGTGGTCGTCTCTTCTATAATGACTTCCAGGCAGATGACGCCGACCTGTCCGACTATACCAACAAGAGTTATGGTACAGACGTGACGTTGGGCTTCCCGATCAACGAATATAACTCGCTGCGTGCAGGTCTGGGTTATGTACATAACTCCCTGTCCAACATGCAGCCTCAGGTTGCGATGTGGCGTTATCTGTACTCTATGGGTGAACATCCGAGCACCTCTGATCAGGATAACAGCTTCAAAACGGACGACTTCACGTTCAACTATGGTTGGACCTATAACAAGCTTGACCGTGGTTACTTCCCGACAGATGGTTCACGTGTCAACCTGACTGGTAAAGTGACCATTCCGGGATCGGATAACGAATACTACAAAGTGACGTTAGACACGGCGACTTATGTGCCGATCGATGACGATCACAAATGGGTTGTTCTGGGTCGTACCCGCTGGGGTTATGGTGATGGTTTAGGCGGCAAAGAGATGCCGTTCTACGAGAACTTCTATGCCGGTGGTTCCAGCACCGTCCGTGGCTTCCAGTCCAATACCATTGGTCCGAAAGCAGTTTACTTCCCGCATCAGGCTAGTAATTATGATCCGGACTATGATTACGAATGTGCGACTCAGGACGGCGCGAAAGACCTGTGTAAATCGGATGATGCTGTAGGCGGTAACGCCATGGCGGTTGCCAGCCTCGAGTTCATCACCCCGACGCCGTTTATTAGCGATAAGTATGCTAACTCGGTTCGTACTTCCTTCTTCTGGGATATGGGTACCGTTTGGGATACAAACTGGGATTCCAGCCAATATTCTGGATATCCGGACTATAGTGATCCAAGCAATATCCGTATGTCTGCGGGTATCGCATTACAATGGATGTCCCCATTGGGGCCGTTGGTGTTCTCCTACGCCCAGCCGTTCAAAAAGTACGATGGAGACAAGGCAGAACAGTTCCAGTTTAACATCGGTAAAACCTGGTAAGTGTTCTCCACAAAGGAATGTAGTGGTAGTGTAGCGATGACTTTAGGCGATCAATATAAGATCGCCGGGCCACGCAAAGAACTGCACCCTCCGGTGCAAATGGGATGGTAAGGAGTTTATTGTGAAAAAGTGGTTATTAGCTGCAGGTCTCGGTTTAGCACTGGCAACTTCTGCTCAGGCGGCTGACAAAATTGCAATCGTCAATATGGGCAGCCTGTTCCAGCAGGTAGCGCAGAAAACCGGTGTTTCTAACACGCTGGAAAATGAGTTCAAAGGCCGTGCCAGCGAACTGCAGCGTATGGAAACCGATCTGCAGGCTAAAATGAAAAAGCTGCAGTCCATGAAAGCGGGCAGCGATCGCACCAAACTGGAAAAAGACGTGATGGCTCAGCGCCAGACTTTTGCTCAGAAAGCGCAGGCTTTTGAGCAGGATCGCGCACGTCGTTCCAACGAAGAACGCGGCAAACTGGTTACTCGTATCCAGACTGCTGTGAAATCCGTTGCCAACAGCCAGGATATTGATCTGGTTGTTGATGCTAACGCCGTTGCTTACAACAGCAGCGATGTAAAAGACATCACTGCCGACGTACTGAAACAGGTTAAATAAGTAATGCCTTCAATTCGACTGGCTGATTTAGCGCAGCAGTTGGATGCAGAACTACACGGTGATGGCGATATCGTCATCACCGGCGTTGCGTCCATGCAATCTGCACAAACAGGTCACATCACGTTCATGGTTAACCCAAAATACCGTGAGCATTTAGGCTTGTGCCAGGCGTCCGCGGTTGTCATGACCCAGGACGATCTTCCTTTCGCGAAAAGTGCCGCGCTGGTAGTGAAGAATCCCTACCTGACTTACGCGCGCATGGCGCAAATTTTAGATACCACGCCGCAGCCCGCGCAGAACATTGCACCCAGTGCGGTGATCGACGCGACGGCGAAGCTGGGTAACAACGTATCGATTGGCGCTAACGCGGTGATTGAGTCCGGCGTTGAACTGGGCGATAACGTGATTATCGGTGCCGGTTGCTTCGTAGGTAAAAACAGCAAAATCGGTGCAGGTTCGCGTCTCTGGGCGAACGTAACCATTTACCATGAGATCCAGATCGGTCAGAATTGCCTGATCCAGTCCGGAACAGTGGTAGGCGCAGACGGCTTTGGTTATGCCAACGATCGTGGTAACTGGGTGAAGATCCCACAGATTGGTCGCGTAATTATTGGCGATCGTGTGGAGATCGGCGCATGTACTACCATCGATCGCGGCGCGCTGGATGACACTGTTATTGGCAATGGCGTGATCATTGATAACCAGTGCCAGATTGCACATAACGTCGTGATTGGCGACAATACGGCGGTTGCCGGTGGCGTCATTATGGCGGGCAGCCTGAAAATTGGTCGTTACTGCATGATCGGCGGAGCCAGCGTAATCAACGGGCATATGGAAATATGCGACAAAGTGACGGTTACGGGCATGGGTATGGTGATGCGTCCCATCACTGAACCAGGCGTCTATTCCTCAGGCATTCCGCTGCAACCCAACAAAGTCTGGCGCAAAACCGCTGCACTGGTGATGAACATTGATGACATGAGCAAGCGTCTGAAATCGCTTGAGCGCAAGGTTAATCAACAAGACTAACGTTCCATCTTTTGTTCGCCAAACTTTACGGCCTGTCTCATTCTTACGATTGCGGCAGGCCGTGTTATTATTGTCGTTTCTTATATTTTGACAGGAAGAGTATCTTGACTACTAACACTCATACTCTGCAGATTGAAGAGATTTTAGAACTTCTGCCGCACCGTTTCCCGTTCTTACTGGTGGATCGCGTGCTGGATTTTGAAGAAGGTCGTTTTCTGCGCGCAGTAAAAAATGTCTCTGTCAATGAGCCATTCTTCCAGGGCCATTTCCCTGGAAAACCGATTTTCCCCGGTGTGCTGATTCTGGAAGCAATGGCACAGGCAACAGGTATTCTGGCGTTTAAAAGCGTAGGAAAACTGGAACCGGGTGAGCTGTACTACTTCGCTGGTATTGACGAAGCGCGCTTCAAGCGCCCGGTCGTGCCTGGCGATCAAATGATCATGGAAGTCACTTTCGAAAAAACGCGCCGCGGCCTGACCCGTTTTAAAGGGGTTGCTCTGGTCGACGGTAAAGTAGTTTGCGAAGCAACGATGATGTGTGCTCGTAGCCGGGAGGCCTGATACGTGATTGATAAATCCGCCTTTGTGCATCCAACCGCCATTGTGGAAGAGGGCGCGTCGATTGGCGCGAACGCTCACATTGGTCCTTTTTGTATCGTTGGACCCCATGTCGAAATTGGTGAGGGTACCGTACTGAAATCTCACGTTGTCGTGAATGGTCATACTAAAATTGGCCGCGATAATGAGATTTATCAGTTCGCCTCCATCGGCGAAGTTAACCAGGATCTGAAATATGCTGGCGAACCGACCCGCGTGGAAATCGGCGATCGTAACCGCATTCGCGAAAGCGTCACCATTCATCGTGGCACAGTCCAGGGCGGTGGATTGACGAAGGTGGGCAGCGACAACTTACTGATGATCAACGCGCACATTGCGCACGATTGTACGGTAGGTAACCGCTGTATTCTCGCCAACAACGCAACGCTGGCGGGTCACGTATCGGTTGACGACTTCGCGATCATCGGCGGCATGACCGCAGTCCATCAGTTCTGCATCATTGGTGCGCATGTGATGGTTGGCGGCTGCTCCGGTGTGGCGCAGGACGTCCCTCCTTATGTCATTGCGCAGGGTAACCACGCAACGCCGTTCGGTGTCAATATCGAAGGGCTGAAGCGCCGCGGATTCAGCCGTGAGGCGATTACCGCTATCCGCAATGCGTATAAGCTGATTTATCGTAGCGGTAAAACGCTCGATGAAGTGAAACCGGAAATTGCTGAACTGGCGGAAACATATCCGGAAGTGAAAGCCTTTACCGATTTCTTTGCACGCTCAACGCGCGGTCTGATTCGTTAATGACTGAACCGCGTCCATTAACGATTGCCCTGGTCGCCGGAGAAACCTCCGGCGATATCCTGGGGGCCGGTTTAATCCGCGCTCTGAAAGAACGTGTGCCCAACGCCCGCTTTGTTGGTGTTGCCGGGCCACGAATGCAGGCTGAAGGCTGCGAAGCCTGGTACGAAATGGAAGAGCTGGCGGTGATGGGCATTGTTGAAGTGCTCGGGCGTCTGCGTCGCTTACTGCATATTCGTGCCGATCTGACAAAGCGTTTTGGCGAACTGAAGCCAGATGTTTTTGTCGGTATTGATGCGCCTGACTTCAATATTACTCTTGAAGGTAACCTCAAAAAGCAGGGTATCAAAACCATTCATTACGTCAGTCCGTCCGTCTGGGCGTGGCGACAGAAACGCGTTTTCAAAATAGGCAGAGCCACCGATCTGGTGCTCGCATTTCTGCCTTTCGAAAAAGCGTTTTATGACAAATACAACGTACCGTGCCGCTTTATCGGTCATACCATGGCTGATGCCATGCCATTAGATCCAGATAAAAATGGTGCCCGTGATGTGCTGGGGATCCCTCACGATGCCCACTGTCTGGCATTGTTGCCGGGCAGCCGTGGTGCGGAAGTCGAAATGCTTAGCGCCGATTTTCTGAAAACGGCCCAGCTTTTGCGCCAGACATATCCGGATCTCGAAATCGTGGTGCCGCTGGTGAATGCCAAACGCCGCGAGCAGTTTGAACGCATCAAAGCTGAAGTTGCGCCAGACCTGTCGGTTCATATGCTGGATGGGTTGGGCCGTGAGGCGATGGTCGCCAGCGATGCGGCACTACTGGCGTCGGGTACGGCTGCACTGGAGTGCATGCTGGCGAAATGCCCGATGGTGGTGGGGTATCGCATGAAGCCTTTCACCTTCTGGTTGGCGAAGCGGCTGGTGAAAACCGATTATGTCTCGCTGCCAAACCTGCTGGCGGGCAGAGAGTTAGTTAAAGAATTATTGCAGGAAGAGTGTGAGCCGCAAAAACTGGCTGCAGCGCTGTTACCGCTGTTGGCGAACGGGAAAACCAGCCACGCGATGCACGATACCTTCCGTGAACTGCATCAGCAGATCCGCTGCAATGCCGATGAGCAGGCGGCACAAGCCGTTCTGGAGTTAGCACAATGATCGAATTTGTTTATCCGCACACGCAGCTGGTTGCGGGTGTGGATGAAGTCGGACGCGGGCCGTTAGTTGGCGCGGTCGTCACCGCTGCGGTGATCCTTGACCCGTCGCGCCCGATTGCCGGGCTGAATGATTCCAAAAAGCTGAGCGAAAAACGCCGTCTGGCGCTCTGCGAAGAGATCAAAGAGAAAGCGTTGAGCTGGAGTCTGGGCCGCGCGGAACCTCACGAAATCGACGAACTGAATATTTTACATGCGACCATGCTGGCGATGCAGCGTGCCGTCGCTGGGCTGCATATTACGCCGGAATATGTGTTGATTGATGGTAACCGCTGCCCGAAATTACCGATGCCTTCGATGGCAGTGGTGAAAGGCGATAGCCGCGTACCGGAAATCAGTGCCGCGTCTATCCTGGCGAAAGTGACGCGTGACGCCGAAATGGCGGCGCTGGATATTGTTTTCCCGCAATATGGTTTTGCCCAACACAAAGGGTATCCAACCGCTTTTCATCTGGAAAAACTGGCTGAACACGGCGCGACCGAACACCATCGGCGCAGCTTTGGGCCTGTCAAACGCGCACTGGGACTTGCGTCCTGATTCTTGTGTCGAGATTAAGTAAACCGGAATCTGAAGATGTCTGAACCACGTTTCGTACACCTGCGGGTGCACAGCGACTACTCGATGATCGATGGCCTGGCCAAAACCGCGCCGCTGGTAAAAAAGGCGGCGGCGTTAGGGATGCCAGCACTGGCGATCACCGATTTCACCAACCTTTGCGGTCTGGTGAAGTTCTACGGAGCGGGACATGGCGCAGGGATTAAGCCCATCGTCGGGGCGGATTTTAACGTCCAGTGCGACCTGCTGGGTGATGAGTTAACCCACCTGACGGTGCTGGCGGCGAACAATACCGGCTATCAGAATCTGACGTTGCTGATCTCAAAAGCGTATCAGCGCGGGTACGGTGCCGCCGGGCCGATCATCGATCGCGACTGGCTTATCGAATTAAATGAAGGTTTGATCCTTCTTTCTGGCGGGCGCATGGGCGACGTCGGGCGCAGTCTTTTGCGTGGTAACAGCGCGCTGGTAGATGAGTGTGTCGCGTTTTATGAAGAACACTTCCCGGATCGCTATTTTCTCGAGCTGATCCGCACCGGAAGGCCGGACGAAGAAAGCTATCTGCACGCTGCGGTGGAACTGGCGGAAGCGCGCGGTTTGCCCGTCGTGGCGACCAACGACGTGCGCTTTATCGACAGCAGCGACTTTGACGCACACGAAATCCGCGTCGCGATCCACGACGGCTTTACCCTAGATGATCCTAAACGCCCGCGTAACTATTCGCCGCAGCAATATATGCGTAGCGAAGAGGAGATGTGCGAGCTGTTTGCCGACATCCCCGAAGCCCTTGCCAACACCGTTGAGATCGCCAAACGCTGTAACGTAACTGTGCGTCTTGGTGAATACTTCCTGCCGCAGTTCCCGACCGGGGACATGAGCACCGAAGATTATCTGGTCAAGCGTGCAAAAGAAGGCCTGGAAGAGCGTCTGGCCTTTTTATTCCCTGATGAGGAAGAACGTCTTAAGCGCCGCCCGGAATATGACGAACGTCTGGAGACTGAACTTCAGGTTATCAACCAGATGGGCTTCCCGGGCTACTTCCTCATCGTTATGGAATTTATCCAGTGGTCGAAAGATAACGGCGTACCGGTAGGGCCAGGCCGTGGCTCCGGTGCGGGTTCACTGGTGGCCTACGCGCTGAAAATCACCGACCTTGATCCGCTGGAATTTGACCTGCTGTTCGAACGTTTCCTTAACCCGGAACGTGTCTCCATGCCTGACTTTGACGTTGACTTCTGTATGGAGAAACGCGATCAGGTTATCGAACACGTGGCGGACATGTACGGTCGTGATGCGGTATCGCAGATCATCACCTTCGGTACGATGGCGGCGAAAGCGGTGATCCGCGACGTAGGTCGCGTGCTGGGGCATCCGTACGGCTTTGTCGATCGTATCTCGAAACTGATCCCGCCCGATCCGGGGATGACGCTGGCGAAAGCGTTTGAAGCCGAGCCGCAGCTGCCGGAAATCTACGAAGCGGATGAAGAAGTTAAGGCGCTGATCGACATGGCGCGCAAACTGGAAGGGGTCACCCGTAACGCCGGTAAGCACGCCGGTGGGGTGGTTATCGCACCGACCAAAATTACCGATTTTGCGCCGCTTTACTGCGATGAAGAGGGCAAACATCCGGTCACCCAGTTTGATAAAAGCGACGTTGAATACGCCGGGCTGGTGAAGTTCGACTTCCTCGGTTTGCGTACGCTCACCATCATCAACTGGGCGCTGGAGATGATCAACAAGCGGCGGGCGAAGAATGGCGAGCCGCCTCTGGATATCGCCGCGATCCCGCTGGATGATAAGAAAAGCTTCGATATGCTGCAACGCTCGGAAACCACGGCGGTATTCCAGCTTGAATCGCGCGGCATGAAAGACCTGATCAAGCGTCTGCAACCTGACTGCTTCGAAGATATGATCGCACTGGTGGCACTGTTCCGCCCTGGTCCGTTGCAGTCAGGGATGGTGGATAACTTTATCGACCGTAAACATGGTCGCGAAGAGATCTCCTATCCGGACGTGCAGTGGCAGCATGAAAGCCTGAAACCGGTACTGGAGCCAACCTACGGCATCATCCTGTATCAGGAACAGGTCATGCAGATTGCCCAGGTGCTTTCTGGTTATACCCTCGGTGGCGCGGATATGCTGCGTCGTGCGATGGGTAAGAAAAAGCCGGAAGAGATGGCTAAGCAGCGTTCTGTATTTGCTGAAGGTGCAGAAAAGAACGGAATCAACGCTGAACTGGCGATGAAAATCTTCGACCTGGTGGAAAAATTCGCTGGTTACGGATTTAACAAATCGCACTCTGCGGCCTATGCTTTGGTGTCATATCAAACGTTATGGCTGAAAGCGCACTATCCGGCGGAGTTTATGGCGGCGGTAATGACCGCCGATATGGACAACACCGAGAAGGTGGTGGGCCTGGTGGATGAGTGCTGGCGGATGGGGCTGAAAATCCTGCCGCCGGATATAAACTCCGGTCTTTACCATTTCCACGTCAACGACGACGGCGAAATCGTGTATGGTATTGGCGCGATCAAAGGGGTAGGTGAAGGTCCGATCGAGGCGATCATCGAAGCCCGCAATAAAGGCGGCTACTTCCGCGAACTGTTTGATCTCTGCGCCCGAACCGACACCAAAAAGTTAAACCGGCGGGTGCTGGAAAAACTGATCATGTCCGGGGCGTTTGACCGTCTTGGGCCACACCGCGCAGCGCTGATGAACTCGCTGGGCGATGCGTTAAAAGCGGCAGATCAACACGCGAAAGCGGAAGCTATCGGTCAGGCCGATATGTTCGGCGTGCTGGCCGAAGAGCCGGAACAAATTGAACAATCCTACGCCAGCTGCCAACCGTGGCCGGAGCAGGTGGTGTTAGATGGGGAACGTGAAACGTTAGGTCTGTACCTGACGGGACACCCTATCAACCAGTATTTAAAAGAGATTGAGCGTTATGTCGGAGGCGTAAGGCTGAAAGACATGCACCCGACAGAACGTGGTAAAGTCATCACGGCTGCGGGGCTCGTTGTTGCCGCGCGGGTTATGGTCACCAAGCGCGGCAATCGTATCGGTATCTGCACGCTGGATGACCGTTCCGGGCGGCTGGAAGTGATGTTGTTTACTGACGCCCTGGATAAATACCAGCAATTGCTGGAAAAAGACCGCATACTTATCGTCAGCGGACAGGTCAGCTTTGATGACTTCAGCGGTGGGCTTAAAATGACCGCTCGCGAAGTGATGGATATTGACGAAGCCCGGGAAAAATATGCTCGCGGGCTTGCTATCTCGCTGACGGACAGGCAAATTGATGACCAGCTTTTAAACCGACTCCGTCAGTCTCTGGAACCCCACCGCTCTGGGACAATTCCAGTACATCTCTACTATCAGAGGGCGGATGCACGCGCGCGGTTGCGTTTTGGCGCGACGTGGCGTGTCTCTCCGAGCGATCGTTTATTAAACGATCTCCGTGGCCTCATTGGTTCGGAGCAGGTGGAACTGGAGTTTGACTAATACAGGAATACTATGAGTCTGAATTTCCTTGATTTTGAACAGCCGATTGCAGAGCTGGAAGCGAAAATCGATTCTCTGACTGCGGTTAGCCGTCAGGATGAGAAACTGGATATTAACATCGATGAAGAAGTGCATCGTCTGCGTGAAAAAAGCGTAGAACTGACACGTAAAATCTTCGCCGATCTCGGTGCATGGCAGATTGCGCAACTGGCACGCCATCCACAGCGTCCTTATACCCTGGATTACGTTCGCCTGGCATTTGATGAATTTGACGAACTGGCTGGCGACCGCGCGTATGCAGACGATAAAGCTATCGTCGGTGGTATCGCCCGTCTCGATGGTCGTCCGGTGATGATCATTGGTCATCAAAAAGGTCGTGAAACCAAAGAAAAAATTCGCCGTAACTTTGGTATGCCAGCGCCAGAAGGTTACCGCAAAGCACTGCGTCTGATGCAAATGGCTGAACGCTTTAAGATGCCAATCATCACCTTTATCGACACCCCGGGGGCTTATCCGGGCGTGGGCGCAGAAGAACGTGGTCAGTCTGAAGCCATTGCACGCAACCTGCGTGAAATGTCTCGCCTCGGCGTACCGGTAATTTGTACGGTTATCGGTGAAGGTGGTTCTGGTGGTGCGCTGGCGATTGGCGTGGGCGATAAAGTGAATATGCTGCAATACAGCACCTATTCCGTTATCTCGCCGGAAGGTTGTGCGTCCATTCTGTGGAAGAGCGCCGACAAAGCGCCGCTGGCGGCTGAAGCGATGGGTATCATCGCTCCGCGTCTGAAAGAGCTGAAACTGATCGACTCCATCATCCCGGAACCGCTGGGCGGCGCTCATCGTAACCCGGAAGCGATGGCGGCATCGTTGAAAGCGCAACTGCTGGCGGATCTGGCCGATCTCGACGTGTTAAGCACTGAAGATTTAAAAAATCGTCGTTATCAGCGCCTGATGAGCTACGGTTACGCATAATTCGCAAAAGTTCTGAAAAAGGGTCACTTCGGTGGCCCTTTTTTATCGCCACGGTTTGAGCAGGCTATGATTAAGGAAGGATTTTCCAGGAGGAACACATGAACATCATTGCCATTATGGGACCGCATGGCGTCTTTTATAAAGATGAGCCCATCAAAGAACTGGAGTCGGTGCTGGTGGCGCAAGGCTTTCAGATTATCTGGCCACAAAACAGCGTTGATTTGCTGAAATTTATCGAACATAACCCTCGAATTTGCGGCGTGATTTTTGACTGGGATGAGTACAGTCTCGATTTATGTAGCGATATCAATCAGCTTAATGAATATCTCCCGCTTTATGCCTTCATCAACACCCACTCGACGATGGATGTCAGCGTGCAGGATATGCGGATGGCGCTCTGGTTTTTTGAATATGCGCTGGGGCAGGCGGAAGATATCGCCATTCGTATGCGTCAGTACACCAACGAATATCTTGATAACATTACACCGCCGTTCACGAAAGCCTTGTTTACCTACGTCAAAGAGCGGAAGTACACCTTTTGTACGCCGGGTCATATGGGCGGCACCGCATATCAAAAAAGCCCGGTTGGCTGTCTGTTTTATGATTTTTTCGGCGGGAATACTCTTAAGGCTGATGTCTCTATTTCGGTTACCGAGCTTGGTTCGTTGCTCGATCACACCGGGCCACACCTGGAAGCAGAAGAGTACATCGCGCGGACTTTTGGCGCGGAACAGAGTTATATCGTTACCAACGGAACATCGACGTCGAACAAAATTGTGGGTATGTACGCCGCGCCATCCGGCAGTACGCTGTTGATCGACCGCAATTGTCATAAATCGCTGGCGCATCTGTTGATGATGAACGATGTAGTGCCAGTCTGGCTGAAACCGACGCGTAATGCGTTAGGGATTCTGGGGGGGATCCCGCGCCGTGAATTTACTCGCGACAGCATCGAAGAGAAAGTCGCTGCCACCACGCAGGCACAATGGCCGGTTCATGCGGTGATCACCAACTCAACCTATGATGGCTTGCTCTACAACACCGACTGGATCAAACAGACGCTGGATGTCCCCTCGATCCACTTCGATTCTGCCTGGGTGCCGTACACCCATTTTCATCCGATCTACCAGGGTAAAAGTGGTATGAGCGGCGAGCGTGTTGCGGGAAAAGTGATCTTCGAAACGCAATCGACCCATAAAATGCTGGCGGCGTTGTCCCAGGCTTCGCTGATCCACATTAAAGGCGAGTATGACGAAGAGGCGTTCAACGAAGCCTTTATGATGCATACCACCACCTCGCCCAGTTATCCCATTGTTGCTTCGGTTGAGACGGCGGCGGCGATGCTGCGTGGTAATCCAGGCAAACGGCTGATTAACCGTTCAGTAGAACGAGCTCTGCATTTTCGCAAAGAGGTCCAGCGGCTGCGGGAAGAGTCTGACGGCTGGTTTTTTGATATCTGGCAACCGCCGCAGGTGGATGAAGCCGAATGCTGGCCCGTTGCGCCAGGCGAACGGTGGCACGGCTTTAACGATGCGGATGCCGATCATATGTTTCTCGATCCGGTTAAAGTCACTATTTTGACACCGGGGATGGACGAGCAGGGCAATATGAGCGAGGAGGGGATCCCGGCGGCGCTGGTGGCAAAATTCCTCGACGAACGTGGGATCGTAGTAGAGAAAACCGGCCCGTATAACCTGCTGTTTCTTTTTAGTATTGGCATCGATAAAACCAAGGCAATGGGATTATTGCGTGGGTTGACGGAATTCAAACGCTCTTACGATCTCAACCTGCGGATCAAAAATATGCTACCCGATCTCTATGCAGAAGATCCCGATTTCTACCGCAATATGCGTATTCAGGATCTGGCGCAAGGGATCCATAAGCTGATTCGTAAACACGATCTTCCCGGTTTGATGTTGCGGGCATTTGATACCTTGCCGGAGATGATCATGACGCCACATCAGGCATGGCAGAGACAGATTAAAGGTGAAGTAGAAACCATTGCGCTGGAACAACTGGTCGGTAGAGTATCGGCAAATATGATCCTGCCTTATCCACCTGGCGTACCGCTGCTGATGCCGGGAGAAATGCTGACCAAAGAGAGCCGCACAGTACTCGATTTTCTACTGATGCTTTGTTCCGTAGGGCAACATTACCCCGGTTTTGAAACGGATATTCACGGCGCGAAACAGGACGAAGACGGCGTTTACCGCGTACGAGTCCTAAAAATGGCGGGATAACTTGCCAGAGCGGCTTCCGGGCGAGTAACGTGCTGTTAACAAATAAAGGAGACGTTATGCTGGGTTTAAAACAGGTTCACCATATTGCGATTATTGCGACGGATTATGCGGTGAGCAAAGCGTTTTACTGCGATATTCTTGGTTTCACGCTGCAAAGCGAAGTCTATCGCGAAGCGCGCGATTCGTGGAAAGGGGATTTAGCGCTTAATGGGCAATATGTGATTGAGCTTTTCTCATTTCCGTTCCCGCCGGAGCGCCCCAGCCGACCGGAAGCTTGCGGCCTGCGTCATCTGGCTTTTAGCGTTGATGATATCGATACGGCAGTGGCGCACCTTGAAAGCCATAACGTGAAGTGTGAAGCCATCCGTGTCGATCCATACACGCAAAAACGCTTCACGTTCTTTAACGATCCGGACGGGCTGCCGTTGGAACTGTATGAGCAGTAAGGCTTGTCATCGCCGCATTTGCCCGGTAACGTGCCGGGCATTGCTACTGTAAAATCGCATCATCATGACACTCACGCTCAATAGACAACTTCTCTCCTCACGCCAGATTCTGGTGGCCTTTAGCGGCGGGCTTGACTCCACCGTTCTGCTGCATCAGTTGGTGCAGTGGCGGACGGAAAATCCGGGCGTCACTCTACGCGCTATCCATGTGCATCACGGTTTAAGTGCCAATGCCGATGCCTGGGTTAGGCATTGCGAGAACATCTGCCAACAGTGGCAGGTGCCGCTGGTGGTCGAGCGCGTGCAACTTGCGCAAGAAGGACTGGGTATTGAGGCCCAGGCGCGGCAGGCGCGTTATCAGGCATTTGCCCGCACCTTGTTGCCCGGTGAAGTGCTGGTCACCGCGCAACATCTCGACGATCAATGTGAAACCTTTCTGCTGGCGCTAAAACGTGGTAGCGGCCCTGCCGGGCTTTCGGCTATGGGGAAAGTTTCGGAGTTTGCCGGAACACGGCTTATCCGCCCGTTGCTCGCCCGCACGCGGGGGGAACTGGAGCAGTGGGCATTGGCGCATGGTTTACGCTGGATTGAAGACGAAAGTAATCAGGACGACTCATACGATCGTAACTTTCTGCGCCTGCGCGTAGTGCCGTTATTGCAGCAGCGTTGGCCGCATTTTGCCGAAGCAACGGCCCGCAGCGCCGCACTTTGTGCTGAACAAGAGAGCCTGTTGGATGAACTGCTGGCGGATGATTTAGCACACTGTCAATCGCCGCAGGGGACGCTGCAGATTGCGCCAATGCTGGCGATGAGTGATGCCCGTCGCGCGGCGATTATCCGTCGCTGGCTGGCAGGGCAGAATGCACCAATGCCTTCCCGCGACGCGTTGGTGCGGATCTGGCAGGAAGTGGCGCTGGCGCGGGAAGATGCTTCCCCCTGTTTACGTCTGGGCGCGTTTGAAATCCGCCGCTATCAGTCGCAACTGTGGTGGATTAAATCCGTCACCGGGCAAAGCGAAAACATTGTGCCGTGGCAGACGTGGCTTCAACCGCTGGAATTACCGGCGGGGCTGGGAAGTGTACAGCTTAATGCGGGAGGCGATATTCGCCCTCCGCGTGCAGACGAAGCGGTCAGCGTGCGTTTCAAAGCGCCAGGATTGCTGCATATTATCGGGCGCAACGGCGGACGTAAGCTGAAGAAAATCTGGCAAGAGCTGGGTGTGCCGCCGTGGCTACGTGACACCACGCCACTGCTGTTTTATGGCGAAACGTTGATTGCG
This sequence comes from Escherichia sp. F1, assembly GCF_046764225.1. NCBI lineage: Bacteria > Pseudomonadati > Pseudomonadota > Gammaproteobacteria > Enterobacterales > Enterobacteriaceae > Escherichia > Escherichia sp. F1. Next base: position 3,929,309 of record NZ_CP177202.1, on the reverse strand, counting down.
GCGGCAGGGGTATTTGTGACGCAAGAAGGTGTGGCTGAAGGTGAGAATGGCGTCAGTTTTGTCTGGCAGAAAACGCTTAGTTAAGTGAAAGCCGGATAAGACGCTTCAAACGTCGCATCCGGCGAAAGTCAATCAGGACTCGCTCACCACCACCGTACCGATTTCCGGGTGGCTAAAGCTGGTAATTTTATCCAGACGCAGCTCGCGGGTTGCACCAGCGGCCTCGACGACCAGATACTCCACATTTTTGCGGGAGACTAAATCGCTGGCCTTCGCCTGCAATTTTTCGCCATCTTTCAGCTCAAGTGTCAGCATTAAATGATGCTGGCAGGCGAGCTCAAGATTATCGTAATCATCACAATTGATTGGTTGATACGTATCATTCATTGACATAATCGCTCACCAGTAAGTTTGCCGCAGCGTATGCTGCTTTTTCCCTGACAGCCTCAGAAAGGGCGTCGTCGGCAGCCATTTCATTCAGCACTTTCAAAACGCAGCCCAGCGCGTCCGGAACGTATCCTAAGTCTCCGCTGGCGATTTCCGCGTACCGCTTGCGTATTAACTCACAATATTTTTCCACATGCCCTCCTGTCAGCACTCTGACTTAACCGTGGATGCAAGTCTAAGCCTACGAAGATAAACTCTGTTTCGCAAGGTGACTATACCACACTCATTTCTGCAATATCAGCGCCGCAACTGCACGTATTCCGTTACAATGGCCTCCTGATTCGAAAGGAGTTTTCTTATGGCGCTTAAAGCGACAATTTATAAATCGACGGTTAATGTGGCCGATCTCGACCGCAACCAGTTTCTCGATGCCTCTCTGACGCTGGCGCGCCATCCTTCAGAAACCCAGGAGCGCATGATGCTGCGCCTGCTGGCGTGGCTGAAATATGCTGATGAACGTCTGCAATTTACCCGTGGTTTGTGTGCCGATGATGAGCCGGAAGCGTGGCTGCGTAACGATCACCTGGGCATTGATTTGTGGATTGAGCTGGGGCTGCCGGATGAGCGGCGGATTAAGAAAGCCTGCACCCAGGCCGCAGAAGTGGCGCTGTTTACCTATAATAGTCGGGCGGCGCAAATCTGGTGGCAGCAAAATCAGAGCAAATGTGTGCAGTTTGCCAATCTTTCCATCTGGTATCTGGACGATGAACAACTGGCGAAAGTAAGCGCCTTTGCCGATCGTACCATGACGCTGCAGGCAACGATTCAGGATGGCGTGATCTGGTTATCGGATGATAAGAATAATCTGGAAGTGAACTTAACCGTCTGGCAACAACCTTCATGATTGTGATTTCCCGACATGTTGCTATCCCCGATGGTGAGCTTGAGATCACCGCCATTCGTGCGCAGGGCGCGGGCGGGCAGCATGTTAATAAGACCTCAACGGCTATTCATCTGCGTTTTGACATTCGGGCGTCCAGCCTGCCAGAGTATTACAAAGAACGTCTGCTCGCCGCCAGCCATCACTTGATCAGCAGTGATGGGGTGATTGTCATTAAGGCACAGGAATACCGCAATCAGGAGCTCAACCGCGAAGCGGCGCTGGCCCGGCTGGTGGCAGTGATTAAAGATTTAACAACAGAACAAAAAGCCCGACGACCCACGCGGCCCACCCGCGCATCAAAAGAGCGCAGGCTGGCATCGAAAGCACAAAAATCAAGCGTGAAGGCGATGCGCGGCAAAGTGCGCAGCGGTCGGGAATAAAAAGAAGGAATGGATGGTGAAAAAAGCGATAGTGACAGCGATGGCTGTAATCAGCCTCTTTACTCTGATGGGATGTAATAATCGGGCCGAAGTCGATACGCTTTCTCCGGCACAGGCTGCCGAACTGAAACCGATGCCGCAAAGTTGGCGCGGCGTGCTGCCGTGTGCCGATTGCGAAGGAATCGAAACCTCTCTGTTCCTCGAAAAAGACGGAACCTGGGTGATGAATGAGCGCTATCTTGGTGCGCGTGAAGAGCCTTCCTCTTTCGCTTCCTACGGTACATGGGCGCGAACCGCTGACAAGCTGGTATTAACCGACAGCAAAGGTGAAAAGTCATATTATCGGGCGAAAGGAGATGCGCTGGAGATGCTCGATCGTGAAGGTAATCCGATTGAATCGCAGTTCAACTATACGCTGGAACCGGCACAATCCAGTTTACCCATGACGCCGATGACCCTGCGGGGCATGTATTTTTATATGGCTGATGCGGCGACCTTCACTGATTGCGCGACCGGAAAACGTTTCATGGTAGCGAATAACGCAGAGCTGGAGCGTGGCTACCTGGCTGCGCGCGGTCATAGTGAAAAACCGATGTTACTGTCATTAGAAGGGCACTTTACGCTTGAGGCTAATCCGGATACCGGTGCGCCAACCAAAGTATTAGCGCCCGATACGGCAGGTAAATTTTACCCGAACCAGGATTGCAGTAGTTTGGGGCAGTAATTGAAAGCCGGAGCATTCTCCGGCTTTCATCACTGAGTCAGCCCAACAAAGCGACCCGCCTTGATATAAATCCCAGGCTTCAGGTGCCCAACATACTGTAACTGCGTTTCTGGCTTAAACGCAGAGACATCACCAATACGCATATGCATCAGTGACAAATTCCGAACAAAACCACGACTTTTTGTCTCCTTCGCCCACACTGCTTAACTGCGCTTTCGCCAGGCCGCTGACGCACTGTTGACGAAAATCCTCGGAGAACGGATTCAGTGAGCACATCTGGCGAGTCACCATAAAGGGAATAAATTCGACAATGCCGCGATAGTTGTAACCGCTATCTTTAATTTTGTTGGCGAACGCGGTGATATCTGTGGCTTGTTGCGGAGTAAGGTCTGGGACTCGTAAGACGAAAAGTTTATCACTGTGCTTCATCGCTTTTTTAAGGGAAACAATCTGGACACCATCCCCTGTCGCTTCGGCAACGTTATTATCACCCAGATAGATTGCAACGTGACTCACAGAGGAAGTGCTGAAGACGCGGATTCCAAATGAGGTTACCCCAAGGTTTGAGGAGAACAGCAAATCGCCGGGTTTGAGATCAGGTTTCGTTATTTCTTTTATTGATTGTTCGGTGAAAGAGCTTTGATGCTGGAATTTGACTGCCCATGTTTTCGCCCCGGCATCTACCGCTGTGGCTGATGAGTCCGGCTGGCTGATATCTACGGTACAGGCCGAAAGGAAAAGAATGCAGGGGAGAAGCAGGCGGCAATGCGCCTTTGGTTTATCCATTTTATACAGTCCATGTAAAAAAGGGCCCTGAAATTCAGGACCCTTTCTGGCATCAGCCTTTAATCTGTTTCACCAGATATTCGACGATGTCACCAGTCTTAATTAACTGTTTCTCGCCGTTGCGACGATATTTATATTCGATATCGTCGTTGTCGAGGTTACGGTCGCCCAGCACAATAGTGTGCGGAATACCGATCAGTTCCATATCAGCAAACATCACGCCCGGACGCTCTTTGCGGTCATCCAGCAGCACTTCGATACCTTGTGCACGCAGTTCGCTGTACAGTTTCTCGGCCAGCTCCTGTACGCGGAAGGATTTGTGCATGTTCATCGGCAGAATCGCCACCTGGAACGGCGCGATAGCGTCAGGCCATACGATGCCGCGTTCGTCATAGTTCTGCTCAATTGCCGCAGCCACAACGCGCGTTACCCCGATACCGTAGCAACCCATCGTCAGGATTTGATTACGGCCATCTTCACCCTGAACGGAGGCTTTCAGTGCTTCGGAGTACTTGGTACCCAGCTGGAAGATGTGACCGACTTCGATACCACGTTTGATCAGCAGTGTACCCTGGCCATCCGGGCTTGGATCGCCCGCCACCACGTTACGGATATCAGCAATTTCTGGGGTAGCGACATCGCGATCCCAGTTGATGCCGAAGTAGTGTTTACCATCGATGTTAGCACCAGCAGCGAAATCACTCATCGCTGCAACGGTACGGTCAATCACCACCGGAATCGGCATGTTTACCGGACCCAGTGAACCCGGACCGGCTTTAACCACGGCACGAATTTCTTCTTCGGTCGCAAAAGTCAGCGGGCTGGCAACCTGCGGCAGTTTTTCTGCTTTAACTTCGTTCAGCTCGTGGTCACCACGCACCAGCAGCGCAACCAGCGGGAAGCTACTGCCTTCAACCGCTTTAACCAGCAGAGTCTTCACCGTTTTCTCAATCGGCAGATTGAACTGTTCAACCAGTTCCGCGATGGTTTTCGCGTTCGGCGTATCAACCAGCGTCATTTCCTGGGTAGCAGCAGCGCGCGGTTCTTTCGGCGCGATAGCTTCTGCCAGCTCAATGTTCGCTGCATAGTCAGAGGTGTCGGAGAAGACCACATCGTCTTCACCGCTCTGCGCCAGCACCTGGAATTCGTGAGAGGCGCTACCGCCGATAGAACCGGTGTCGGCCTGTACGGCGCGGAAATCCAGCCCCATGCGGCTGAAGATTTTGCTGTAGGCCGCATACATTGCATCGTAGGTTTCCTGCAGGGATTCCTGAGAAGTATGGAAAGAGTAAGCATCTTTCATCAGGAATTCGCGGGAACGCATGACGCCGAAACGCGGACGCACTTCGTCGCGGAACTTGGTCTGGATCTGATAGAAGTTCAGCGGCAGCTGTTTGTAAGAGCTAAGCTCGTTACGAATCAGGTCAGTGATAACTTCTTCATGAGTTGGGCCGAGTACGAACGGACGCTCGCCACGGTCAACAAAACGCAGCAGTTCCGGACCGTACTGTTCCCAACGACCACTCTCTTGCCACAAATCGGCTGGCTGAACCACCGGCATCGACACCTCGATCGCACCGGCGTTGTTCATCTCTTCACGCACGATGTTTTCGACTTTTTTCAGAACGCGCACGCCGGTCGGCAGCCAGGTATATAACCCGGAGGCCAGCTTGCGGATCATCCCGGCGCGCAGCATCAGCTGATGGCTGATCACCTCGGCGTCGGCAGGTGTCTCCTTGAGAGTGGAGAGCAGGTATTGGCTAGTACGCATGTTGTTACGGTTCCAGTTGGAAGGTAGAACAGGCTCAAGGCGAGCCTGGGACAAAAAAAGTGATTTAGTTTACCAGTGCAAAAGAAATGTCAAAAGAGAAGGGAGCGAATTTAACGCGGTTCCAGCGCAAAGACTTCAAAACCTGCGTCGGTGACGCGCCAGCGAACGTTAAAATCATGCAGCCAGACGGCATAGGTTTTGCCCGTTTCCTCACCTTTACGATAGGCCGGGCGCGGGTCCTGCGCCAGTACTTCGCGGATAAACAGCGTTAACTGCGGATAACGTTTCTCCAGCGTCAAAAGCTGCTTTTCGACCTCTGCGGTAAAGCTCACCGCCATCTCTGCCGCTGGCGCACTTTGCGCATAGCTGGCACTGGCATCGGGAAGCGATTCGGCAAAGGGGAGATACGGTTTGATATCCACCACCGGCGTACCATCGACCAGATCCAGACTGCCGAGCTTCAGAATCACGCTATCTTTATGGCAAACAACCTCTTTCAGCTCTACCAGCGACATACCAATCGGGTTAGGGCGGAAAGTGGAGCGCGTAGCGAAAACACCCATTCTGGCGTTACCGCCGAGGCGCGGTGGGCGCACAGTTGGACGCCAGCCGCCTTCCATCGTTTGATGAAAGACGAAAAGGATCCATAAATGGCTGAACGCTTCCAGGCCGCGAACGGCGTCGGCCTGGTTGTAGGGAGCAATGAGATGCAGTTCGCCTTTGGCGCTTTTTACCAGACCTGGCTGGCGCGGAACGGCGAATTTTTCTTTATAGGGCGAGCGAATAACGCCTATTTGCTCGAACTGGAAACTGCTCATTTCGCCGTAATGTTAAGCGCAGAACCGATACATACAGCCTGACGATAGCAGCCTGGCGTACCGCTGGTGACTTCGCAGCTATGCAGTAATACCGCATTGGCCTTCATTTTCGAGGCGTTGATTTGCATCCGCTTACGTGCGGTTGGAATGCTCGGCGGAGAGTCCTGATTAGAGGCCTGGCAAGAGTCGCCACTGACTTCACCGAGATCGCGGAACGGTTTGCCGACTAATTCTTCTGCATTGGTATAAATTCGGACCGGCGTGGCGCGCGGCGCTTTCGGTTTTGCAGGCTCCGCTTTCGGCTGGGGTGCAGTGCTTTGAACGGGTTCGACAGGGGATCTGCTTAACATGGAACAGCCGCTTAGCATGAGTGCTACTAAACAGATCGGTAAAGCACGCATAGTATTTCCTCAATGTATGATCAAAACGTCAATATTGAATCAGGAGCTTGTAGAAATGACAAGACGGGCAAGCGCCCGTCCTGAATGATATTACAAATTGTGGAAACAGCCTAAAAATTACCAGCCTTTAACAGCGCCGCCGTTAAACACTTTGTTTGCTGCTTCGTAAACTTCGTCAGACTGATAAGCCTGGACGAATTTCTTCACGTTCTCGGCGTCTTTGTTATCTTCACGCGTTACGATCAGGTTTACGTACGGGGACTCTTTATCTTCGACAAAGATACCGTCTTTCGCCGGAGTCAGGCCAATCTGGCTGGCATAGGTGGTATTGATAACTGCCAGAGCGATTTGCGCGTCGTCCAGAGAACGCGGCAGCTGCGGTGCTTCCAGCTCAACAATTTTCAGATTTTTGGGGTTCTCAACAACATCAAGAACGGTCGGCAGCAGGCCAACGCCATCTTTCAGTTTGATCAAGCCCACTTTTTGCAGCAGCAGCAGTGAACGACCAAGGTTAGTTGGGTCGTTTGGCACGGCAACCTGCGAACCATCCTGCAGTTCATCCAGTGATTTGATTTTCTTGGAGTAACCTGCAATCGGATAAACAAAAGTGTTGCCTACTGCGACCAGTTTGTAGCCACGATCTTTCAGTTGCTGATCAAGGTACGGTTTATGCTGGAAGGCGTTGGCGTCGATATCGCCTTTGCTCAATGCTTCGTTTGGCAGAACATAGTCGTTGAAGGTTACCAGCTCAACGTCCAGGCCATATTTGTCTTTCGCAACTTTCTGCGCGACTTCTGCAACCTGCTGTTCGGCACCAACAATCACGCCGACTTTAATGTGGTTTGGATCTTTTTCATCCTGACCGCAGCCTACCAGTGCCAGTGATCCAATCAGGGCTCCCACTGCCGCAAAGGTTTTGAATTTGAACGCCATACCTTATTCCTTCTTCAATTATTTATGTTGTGTTGAACGTTACTTGCGAGTGACAGCCCGGACGATGCGGTCGCCTGCGAACTGAATTAAATAAACCAGAATGACCAGCAATACCAGTACCGTATTCATCACCGTCGCGTTGTAGCCGATGTAGCCATACTGATAGCCAATCTGACCTAAACCACCGGCACCGACTGCACCACCCATCGCGGAATAACCGACCAGGGTAATAAGGGTGATAGTTGCCGCATTCACCAGACCCGGCAACGCTTCCGGTAACAGCACTTTACGGACGATCTGCATTGGCGTGGCACCCATTGCGCGGGAAGCTTCAATTAACCCGGTTGGGATCTCCAGCAGAGCGTTCTCGACCATACGGGCAATAAACGGTGCTGCACCAACGGTTAACGGAACAATCGCTGCCTGCAAACCAATCGATGTACCGACAATAACGCGGGTAAACGGAATCATCCATACCAGCAAGATAATGAACGGGATAGAACGGAAAATGTTCACAATCGCAGAAACGGTACGATACAGCTTCGCGTTAGCAATAATTTGCCCCGGGCGCGTAACATAAAGCAGGACGCCGACCGGCAGACCAATCACAAACCCAAAAAATCCGGATACGAAGGTCATTGCCAGCGTTTCCCATACGCCACGAACCAGCAGCCACATCATCGGCTCAGACATAACCCAGTACCTCTACTTTTACATGGTGTGCCTGCAGCCAGGCAATGGCGGCTTGCGTATCTTGTTGTGTGCCGTGCATTTCAGTCAGCATTATGCCGAACTTAACGCCACCGGCGTAATCCATCTGCGCGCTAATAATGTTGTTGTTGACGTTGAAACGACGCGCGGTTTCAGAAAGCAGTGGGGCATCGACCGATTGACCGGTAAACTCCAGACGCAGCATCGGCACGCAGTCAGTGAATGGCTCCGCTTGCAGACGCTCCTGATAATCTTCCGGGATATCCAGATGCAGGGTCGACTGAATAAACTTCTGCGCCAGCGGCGTTTTCGGATGCGAGAACACTTCACTTACCGTGTCCTGCTCGATCAGTTCGCCATTACTGATAACCGCCACGCAATCACAAATGCGCTTCACAACGTCCATTTCGTGGGTGATCAACAGAATCGTCAAACCCAGACGGCGGTTAATGTCTTTCAACAGTTCGAGAATAGAACGTGTCGTTGCCGGGTCCAGCGCGCTGGTGGCTTCATCACACAGCAATACTTTGGGATTGCTGGCTAATGCACGGGCAATCGCCACACGTTGTTTCTGCCCACCGGAAAGATTCGACGGGTAGCTATCATGCTTATCGCCAAGACCAACCAATGACAGCAATTCCGTCACGCGACGTTTGATCTCGTCTTTCGGTGTATTGTCCAGCTCCAGCGGCAGAGCCACGTTGCCAAAAACAGTACGCGAAGAGAGCAGGTTAAAATGCTGGAAAATCATACCAATCTGGCGGCGAGCTTTGGTCAACTCGGATTCTGACAGCGTGGTCAGTTCCTGTCCATCGACCAGCACGCTACCCTCGGTTGGGCGCTCCAGCAGGTTTACACAACGTATAAGCGTACTCTTACCCGCGCCTGAGGCACCGATAACGCCATAAATTTGCCCAGCTGGCACATGCAGGCTGACGTTGTTCAACGCCTGGATGGTGCGGGTGCCCTGGTGGAACACTTTGGTGATATTCGAAAGTTTTATCATTGATTATTTATTATCGTCATTAAGTTAGTCGTGGCATTTCGAATGCCTGAAACGGGCAACGCCGTCAATGAAATGGATGTTAAGGCATCCAGACGTCTAAATCAATCAGGTTTATGCGAAGAGCACTTTCTTGCAGGTCGAAACATGCGATACTAGCGTCACATGCCTTATTAAGGAGCTATAAAAGGTGGCGAAGAGCGTACCCGCAATTTTTCTTGACCGTGATGGCACCATTAATGTCGATCACGGCTATGTCCATGAGATCGATAACTTTGAATTTATCGACGGTGTTATTGACGCCATGCGCGAGCTAAAAAAAATGGGCTTCGCGCTGGTGGTAGTCACCAACCAGTCTGGCATTGCTCGCGGTAAATTTACTGAAGCACAGTTTGAAACGCTGACCGAGTGGATGGACTGGTCGCTGGCGGACCGCGATGTCGATCTGGATGGTATCTATTATTGCCCGCATCATCCGCAGGGTAGTGTTGAAGAGTTTCGCCAGGTCTGCGACTGCCGCAAACCACATCCGGGGATGCTTTTGTCAGCACGCGATTATTTGCATATTGATATGGCCGCTTCTTATATGGTGGGCGATAAATTAGAAGATATGCAGGCAGCGGCTGCGGCGAACGTGGGAACAAAAGTGCTGGTGCGTACGGGTAAACCTGTTACGCCTGAAGCAGAAAACGCGGCGGATTGGGTGTTAAATAGCCTGGCAGACCTGCCGCAAGCGATAAAAAAGCAGAAAAAACCGGCGTAATGATTAAAAGATGAGCGGTTGAAATAAAAATGCATTTTTCCGCTTGTCTTCCTGAGCCGACTCCCTATAATGCGCCTCCATCGACACGGCGGATGTGAATCACTTCACACAAACAGCCGGTTCGGTTGAAGAGAAAAATCCTGAAATTCAGGGTTGACTCTGAAAGAGGAAAGCGTAATATACGCCACCTCGCGACAGTGAGCTGAAAGCCGCGTCGCAACTGCTCTTTAACAATTTATCAGACAATCTGTGTGGGCACTCGAAGATACGGATTCTTAACGTCGCAAGACGAAAAATGAATACCAAGTCTCAAGAGTGAACACGTAATTCATTACGAAGTTTAATTCTTTGAGCATCAAACTTTTAAATTGAAGAGTTTGATCATGGCTCAGATTGAACGCTGGCGGCAGGCCTAACACATGCAAGTCGAACGGTAACAGAAAGCAGCTTGCTGCTTTGCTGACGAGTGGCGGACGGGTGAGTAATGTCTGGGAAACTGCCTGATGGAGGGGGATAACTACTGGAAACGGTAGCTAATACCGCATAACGTCGCAAGACCAAAGAGGGGGACCTTCGGGCCTCTTGCCATCGGATGTGCCCAGATGGGATTAGCTAGTAGGTGGGGTAACGGCTCACCTAGGCGACGATCCCTAGCTGGTCTGAGAGGATGACCAGCCACACTGGAACTGAGACACGGTCCAGACTCCTACGGGAGGCAGCAGTGGGGAATATTGCACAATGGGCGCAAGCCTGATGCAGCCATGCCGCGTGTATGAAGAAGGCCTTCGGGTTGTAAAGTACTTTCAGCGGGGAGGAAGGGAGTAAAGTTAATACCTTTGCTCATTGACGTTACCCGCAGAAGAAGCACCGGCTAACTCCGTGCCAGCAGCCGCGGTAATACGGAGGGTGCAAGCGTTAATCGGAATTACTGGGCGTAAAGCGCACGCAGGCGGTTTGTTAAGTCAGATGTGAAATCCCCGGGCTCAACCTGGGAACTGCATCTGATACTGGCAAGCTTGAGTCTCGTAGAGGGGGGTAGAATTCCAGGTGTAGCGGTGAAATGCGTAGAGATCTGGAGGAATACCGGTGGCGAAGGCGGCCCCCTGGACGAAGACTGACGCTCAGGTGCGAAAGCGTGGGGAGCAAACAGGATTAGATACCCTGGTAGTCCACGCCGTAAACGATGTCGACTTGGAGGTTGTGCCCTTGAGGCGTGGCTTCCGGAGCTAACGCGTTAAGTCGACCGCCTGGGGAGTACGGCCGCAAGGTTAAAACTCAAATGAATTGACGGGGGCCCGCACAAGCGGTGGAGCATGTGGTTTAATTCGATGCAACGCGAAGAACCTTACCTGGTCTTGACATCCACAGAACTTTCCAGAGATGGATTGGTGCCTTCGGGAACTGTGAGACAGGTGCTGCATGGCTGTCGTCAGCTCGTGTTGTGAAATGTTGGGTTAAGTCCCGCAACGAGCGCAACCCTTATCCTTTGTTGCCAGCGGTCCGGCCGGGAACTCAAAGGAGACTGCCAGTGATAAACTGGAGGAAGGTGGGGATGACGTCAAGTCATCATGGCCCTTACGACCAGGGCTACACACGTGCTACAATGGCGCATACAAAGAGAAGCGACCTCGCGAGAGCAAGCGGACCTCATAAAGTGCGTCGTAGTCCGGATTGGAGTCTGCAACTCGACTCCATGAAGTCGGAATCGCTAGTAATCGTGGATCAGAATGCCACGGTGAATACGTTCCCGGGCCTTGTACACACCGCCCGTCACACCATGGGAGTGGGTTGCAAAAGAAGTAGGTAGCTTAACCTTCGGGAGGGCGCTTACCACTTTGTGATTCATGACTGGGGTGAAGTCGTAACAAGGTAACCGTAGGGGAACCTGCGGTTGGATCACCTCCTTACCTTAAAGAAGCGTTCTTTGAAGTGCTCACACAGATTGTCTGATGAAAATGAGCAGTAAAACCTCTACAGGCTTGTAGCTCAGGTGGTTAGAGCGCACCCCTGATAAGGGTGAGGTCGGTGGTTCAAGTCCACTCAGGCCTACCAAATTTGCACGGCAAATTTGAAGAGGTTTTAACTACATGTTATGGGGCTATAGCTCAGCTGGGAGAGCGCCTGCTTTGCACGCAGGAGGTCTGCGGTTCGATCCCGCATAGCTCCACCATCTCTGTAGTGATTAAATAAAAAATACTTCAGAGTGTACCTGCAAAGGTTCACTGCGAAGTTTTGCTCTTTAAAAATCTGGATCAAGCTGAAAATTGAAACACTGAACAACGAAAGTTGTTCGTGAGTCTCTCAAATTTTCGCAACACGATGATGAATCGAAAGAAACATCTTCGGGTTGTGAGGTTAAGCGACTAAGCGTACACGGTGGATGCCCTGGCAGTCAGAGGCGATGAAGGACGTGCTAATCTGCGATAAGCGTCGGTAAGGTGATATGAACCGTTATAACCGGCGATTTCCGAATGGGGAAACCCAGTGTGATTCGTCACACTATCATTAACTGAATCCATAGGTTAATGAGGCGAACCGGGGGAACTGAAACATCTAAGTACCCCGAGGAAAAGAAATCAACCGAGATTCCCCCAGTAGCGGCGAGCGAACGGGGAGGAGCCCAGAGCCTGAATCAGTGTGTGTGTTAGTGGAAGCGTCTGGAAAGGCGCGCGATACAGGGTGACAGCCCCGTACACAAAAATGCACATACTGTGAGCTCGATGAGTAGGGCGGGACACGTGGTATCCTGTCTGAATATGGGGGGACCATCCTCCAAGGCTAAATACTCCTGACTGACCGATAGTGAACCAGTACCGTGAGGGAAAGGCGAAAAGAACCCCGGCGAGGGGAGTGAAAAAGAACCTGAAACCGTGTACGTACAAGCAGTGGGAGCCTCTTTATGGGGTGACTGCGTACCTTTTGTATAATGGGTCAGCGACTTATATTCTGTAGCAAGGTTAACCGAATAGGGGAGCCGAAGGGAAACCGAGTCTTAACTGGGCGTTAAGTTGCAGGGTATAGACCCGAAACCCGGTGATCTAGCCATGGGCAGGTTGAAGGTTGGGTAACACTAACTGGAGGACCGAACCGACTAATGTTGAAAAATTAGCGGATGACTTGTGGCTGGGGGTGAAAGGCCAATCAAACCGGGAGATAGCTGGTTCTCCCCGAAAGCTATTTAGGTAGCGCCTCGTGAATTCATCTCCGGGGGTAGAGCACTGTTTCGGCAAGGGGGTCATCCCGACTTACCAACCCGATGCAAACTGCGAATACCGGAGAATGTTATCACGGGAGACACACGGCGGGTGCTAACGTCCGTCGTGAAGAGGGAAACAACCCAGACCGCCAGCTAAGGTCCCAAAGTCATGGTTAAGTGGGAAACGATGTGGGAAGGCCCAGACAGCCAGGATGTTGGCTTAGAAGCAGCCATCATTTAAAGAAAGCGTAATAGCTCACTGGTCGAGTCGGCCTGCGCGGAAGATGTAACGGGGCTAAACCATGCACCGAAGCTGCGGCAGCGACACTATGTGTTGTTGGGTAGGGGAGCGTTCTGTAAGCCTGTGAAGGTGTGCTGTGAGGCATGCTGGAGGTATCAGAAGTGCGAATGCTGACATAAGTAACGATAAAGCGGGTGAAAAGCCCGCTCGCCGGAAGACCAAGGGTTCCTGTCCAACGTTAATCGGGGCAGGGTGAGTCGACCCCTAAGGCGAGGCCGAAAGGCGTAGTCGATGGGAAACAGGTTAATATTCCTGTACTTGGTGTTACTGCGAAGGGGGGACGGAGAAGGCTATGTTGGCCGGGCGACGGTTGTCCCGGTTTAAGCGTGTAGGCTGATTTTCCAGGCAAATCCGGAAAATCAAGGCTGAGGCGTGATGACGAGGCACTACGGTGCTGAAGCAACAAATGCCCTGCTTCCAGGAAAAGCCTCTAAGCATCAGGTAACATCAAATCGTACCCCAAACCGACACAGGTGGTCAGGTAGAGAATACCAAGGCGCTTGAGAGAACTCGGGTGAAGGAACTAGGCAAAATGGTGCCGTAACTTCGGGAGAAGGCACGCTGATATGTAGGTGAAGTCCCTTGCGGATGGAGCTGAAATCAGTCGAAGATACCAGCTGGCTGCAACTGTTTATTAAAAACACAGCACTGTGCAAACACGAAAGTGGACGTATACGGTGTGACGCCTGCCCGGTGCCGGAAGGTTAATTGATGGGGTTAGCGGTAACGCGAAGCTCTTGATCGAAGCCCCGGTAAACGGCGGCCGTAACTATAACGGTCCTAAGGTAGCGAAATTCCTTGTCGGGTAAGTTCCGACCTGCACGAATGGCGTAATGATGGCCAGGCTGTCTCCACCCGAGACTCAGTGAAATTGAACTCGCTGTGAAGATGCAGTGTACCCGCGGCAAGACGGAAAGACCCCGTGAACCTTTACTATAGCTTGACACTGAACATTGAGCCTTGATGTGTAGGATAGGTGGGAGGCTTTGAAGTGTGGACGCCAGTCTGCATGGAGCCGACCTTGAAATACCACCCTTTAATGTTTGATGTTCTAACGTTGGCCCCTGATCGGGGTTGCGGACAGTGTCTGGTGGGTAGTTTGACTGGGGCGGTCTCCTCCTAAAGAGTAACGGAGGAGCACGAAGGTTGGCTAATCCTGGTCGGACATCAGGAGGTTAGTGCAATGGCATAAGCCAGCTTGACTGCGAGCGTGACGGCGCGAGCAGGTGCGAAAGCAGGTCATAGTGATCCGGTGGTTCTGAATGGAAGGGCCATCGCTCAACGGATAAAAGGTACTCCGGGGATAACAGGCTGATACCGCCCAAGAGTTCATATCGACGGCGGTGTTTGGCACCTCGATGTCGGCTCATCACATCCTGGGGCTGAAGTAGGTCCCAAGGGTATGGCTGTTCGCCATTTAAAGTGGTACGCGAGCTGGGTTTAGAACGTCGTGAGACAGTTCGGTCCCTATCTGCCGTGGGCGCTGGAGAACTGAGGGGGGCTGCTCCTAGTACGAGAGGACCGGAGTGGACGCATCACTGGTGTTCGGGTTGTCATGCCAATGGCACTGCCCGGTAGCTAAATGCGGAAGAGATAAGTGCTGAAAGCATCTAAGCACGAAACTTGCCCCGAGATGAGTTCTCCCTGAGACTTTAAGTCTCCTGAAGGAACGTTGAAGACGACGACGTTGATAGGCCGGGTGTGTAAGCGCAGCGATGCGTTGAGCTAACCGGTACTAATGAACCGTGAGGCTTAACCTTACAACGCCGAAGATGTTTTGGCGGATGAGAGAAGATTTTCAGCCTGATACAGATTAAATCAGAACGCAGAAGCGGTCTGATAAAACAGAATTTGCCTGGCGGCCGTAGCGCGGTGGTCCCACCTGACCCCATGCCGAACTCAGAAGTGAAACGCCGTAGCGCCGATGGTAGTGTGGGGTCTCCCCATGCGAGAGTAGGGAACTGCCAGGCATCAAATTTAGCAGTAAGCCGGTCATCAAACCGGTGGTTGTAAAAGAATTCGGTGGAGCGGTAGTTCAGTCGGTTAGAATACCTGCCTGTCACGCAGGGGGTCGCGGGTTCGAGTCCCGTCCGTTCCGCCAATTATTAAGAAGCCTCGAGTTAACGCTCGAGGTTTTTTTTCGTCTGGATATCTATTATTGCCAGAATCGCAAAAATCCTCTGCGTTTTACGCTCTTTTTCCGCAACAGTCTGAAGCCCATAATCACCTCAGTTAACGAAAATAGCATTAAAAGAGGCATATTATGGCTATCCCTGCATTTGGTTTAGGTACTTTCCGTCTGAAAGACGACGTTGTTATTTCATCTGTGAAAACGGCGCTTGAACTTGGTTATCGCGCAATTGATACCGCACAAATCTATGATAACGAAGCCGCAGTAGGTCAGGCGATTGCAGAAAGTGGCGTGCCACGTCATGAACTCTACATCACCACTAAAATCTGGATTGAAAATCTCAGCAAAGACAAATTGATCCCGAGTCTGAAAGAGAGCCTGCAAAAATTGCGTATCGATTATGTTGATCTGACGCTAATCCACTGGCCGTCACCAAACGATGAAGTCTCTGTTGAAGAGTTTATGCAGGCGCTGCTGGAAGCCAAAAAACAAGGGCTGACGCGTGAGATCGGTATTTCCAACTTCACGATCCCATTGATGGAAAAGGCGATTGCTGCTGTTGGCGCTGAAAACATCGCTACTAACCAGATTGAACTCTCTCCTTATCTGCAAAACCGTAAAGTGGTTGCCTGGGCTAAACAGCACGGCATCCATATTACTTCCTATATGACACTGGCGTATGGTAAGGCCCTGAAAGATGAGGTTATTGCTCGTATCGCAGCTAAACACAATGCGACTCCGGCACAAGTGATTCTGGCGTGGGCTATGGGGGAAGGTTACTCAGTAATTCCTTCTTCTACTAAACGTAAAAACCTGGAAAGTAATCTTAAGGCACAAAATTTACAGCTTGATGCCGAAGATAAAAAAGCGATCGCCGCACTGGATTGCAACGACCGCCTGGTTAGCCCGGAAGGTCTGGCTCCTGAATGGGATTAAGCCTCTCTGACAGCTCCTCCGGGAGCTGTTTTTACATGCTCGCTAAGGAAATCGATAAAAGCCCGGATGCGCGTACTTACCGCACGGTCGCTGTAATAGACTGCACTGAATGGCATTTCCACTGGCAACACTTTATCTGCCATTAGCTCCACCAATTCTCCGCGAGCGATTTCTCTGTCGATCATGTAGTCGGACAAACACGCAATCCCGTTGCCACTCAGGCAAAGCTGTTTCAGTGTTTCCCCACTATTGGATGACAAACCGTACTTCACCTCATGTAATTGTCCATCGCTACAGGCTATCGGCCAGGTATTGAGGGAAGCGGGTTCAGTGAATCCCAGGCAAACATGTTGCTTTAAATCGTCGATCGTTTCTGGCTTCCCATAGCGGGAAATATAATCGGGGGAGGCTATAATTTTTCGATAACTGTTAAATAACGGCCTGGCACGTAAGCTGGAATCCGTTAACGTACCGGCGCGTATCGCGACATCCACTTTTCTTTCGATCAAATTAATAATCGTTTCGGAGGAGACTAGTGATAAAGTGACTTCCGGATAGCGTTCACGGAAAGGCTTAATCAACGGCATCAGAAAGTGCAGCACTACTGGAGTTGCGGCATCGATGCGCAACAGTCCACGCGGTGTATTACGCGTCTCCATAATTTCTGATTCTGCCGCTGCCATCTCCTGCAAAATTGACTGTACGCGACGAAAATAACGCTCGCCTTCTTCCGTCAGGCTAAGTTGCCGCGTGGTCCGATTAAGCAGGCTAACGCCAAGTTTCATCTCCAGCTTCTTCACCGCCCGGCTTACCGCTGAGTTTGCTTGCCCTAATTGTTCCGCTGCCCGGCTAAAGCTGCCGCTTTCGACGACCGAAACAAAAATGGCGAGTTCTTCCGACGTGGCTTTCATTTTTGCTCCTGTTGCAAAATAGATGAGATATTTTGAATTTATTTGTCATTAAACCATCAGGATGCGTGATATGTCATCCGATTTAATGTTCTCAATAATGAGCAAATTTCTGACCGGTGTAAGCACTTGCTTACATAACAATATACAATTGCTCGTTGAAAGAGTGAGCTAAAATCCCTATAACAGTAGAACCCTCCCGAGTGCGGAAGGGTTGACGTAATAGAGGTTTCAAAGTCAAAAGTGCGAAAAAACACCTATGCCATGCGCTATGTTGCCGGACAACCTGCGGAAAGGATCTTACCGCCGGGGTCTTTTGCGAGCATCGGCCAGGCATTACCACCCGGAGAACCGTTAAGTACCGAAGAGCGTATTCGGATCCTGGTGTGGAACATATACAAACAGCAACGCGCTGAATGGTTGTCGGTATTAAAGAACTACGGCAAAGATGCACATCTGGTGTTATTGCAGGAAGCGCAGACAACGCCAGAGTTAGTACAGTTTGCGACCGCTAACTATCTTGCCGCCGATCAGGTACCCGCTTTCGTGCTGCCACAACATCCTTCTGGCGTAATGACCCTTTCGGCGGCACATCCAGTGTATTGCTGCCCGTTACGTGAACGAGAACCCATTTTGCGTCTGGCGAAGTCGGCACTGGTGACGGTCTATCCATTACCTGACACCCGCCTGTTGATGGTGGTTAATATACACGCCGTCAACTTCAGTCTGGGCGTGGATGTTTATAGTAAGCAGTTACTTCCTATTGGCGATCAGATAGCTCATCACAGCGGCCCGGTCATTATGGCGGGAGATTTCAATGCCTGGAGCCGTAGAAGGATGAACGCGTTATATCGCTTTGCGCGGGAAATGTCGCTGCGCCAGGTGCGTTTTACCGACGATCAGCGCCGTCGGGCGTTTGGTCGCCCGCTCGATTTTGTTTTTTACCGTGGTCTGAACGTCAGCGAAGCTTCTGTACTGGTTACGCGCGCTTCCGATCACAATCCGCTACTCGTTGAATTCAGTCCCGGCAAGCCTGATAAATAAGGTATGTCAGGTCTGCCACAGGGCAGACCAACGTTTGGCGCTGCCCTTTTATACTCAAACAACAAAAGGACAGCGCAATGACATCACAATCCCACCATGACCACGTAGAAAAGCAGTTTAGCTCTCAAGCTAGCGAATATCTGACTAGTACCGTACATGCATCCGGACGGGATTTACAGCGCCTGGCGGTGCGTCTGGCTGATTATCCTGATGCAAGTGTACTTGATATGGGCTGCGGAGCAGGGCATGCCAGCTTTGTCGCTGCGCAGAACGTGAGCGCGGTGGTGGCGTATGACTTATCTGCCCACATGCTGGATGTCGTGGCACAAGCTGCCGAAGCCCGGCAACTGAAAAATATCACCACCCGCCAGGGTTATGTCGAAAGTCTGCCATTTGCCGATAACGCATTTGATATTGTTATCAGCCGTTATTCTGCCCATCACTGGCATGATGTTGGTGCAGCACTGCGAGAAGTGAATAGGATATTGAAACCTGGCGGTAGGCTGATTGTGATGGACGTAATGTCTCCGGGGCACCCAGTGCGCGACGTCTGGTTACAGACGGTAGAAGCATTACGCGATACCTCTCACGTACGAAACTACGCCAGCGGTGAGTGGTTGACGTTAATCAATGAAGCCAATCTGATAGTTGATAATTTAATTACAGATAAGTTACCGCTGGAATTTTCTTCATGGGTCGCGAGAATGCGTACGCCAGAAGCGTTAGTAGACGCTATTCGCATTTACCAACAGAGCGCATCGACAGAGGTGAAA
Organism: Escherichia sp. F1; assembly: GCF_046764225.1. Classification (NCBI taxonomy): domain Bacteria; kingdom Pseudomonadati; phylum Pseudomonadota; class Gammaproteobacteria; order Enterobacterales; family Enterobacteriaceae; genus Escherichia; species Escherichia sp. F1. The sequence continues at coordinate 3,910,400 of NZ_CP177202.1, read as the reverse complement.
ACGTATTTTGCCTTGCAGAATGATGGCTCTTTCACCAGTGATATCATCATGGTAGAAGCACATAAAGCAGCATAAATAAAAAAGGCACCAGGGGAATCGGTGCCTTTTATTATCTGGTTTGTCAGGAATCTGGCATGTTGTTGTTTTTCACAAACAACGTCAGCTTATCGCCTGGTTGCAGATTCGCAGTATCGCTGTTCCAGCGCATCACATCTTTGATGTTCACGCCGTGGCGTTTAGCAATGCTTGAAAGCGAATCGCCTTTGCGCACACGATACGTAATGCTATCGCTGTTGTTTGCCAACCGCTGTGCGCTACTACCTGCGCCAATCGTCAAGCTTTGGCCTGGCTTCAGCTTAGATCCGCGCAGTTTGTTCCACTGCTGCAAATCTTTGGTGCTAACGCCGAGACGTGAAGCGATACTTGAAAGCGTGTCGCCAGAGCGTACGGTGTAAACACGGCTGTTAAGCGGCGTATTGTCGGCAACCAGCGTCGACTGTACAGCAGCAATTTCGCCCGAAGCCAGAGATTCACGCAGTTGATCTGCATGCTTCTTTGGCACCATCACGTACTGCGGACCACTTGCGCCCAGCGTGGAGCCTTTCACGCCAGCGTTGAATGTCTTCAGCTTGCTGACGGAAATCCCCGCCATATCTGCAACCTTCGCCATTTCAACTGGGCTGCTCAGGTGCACACGCGCCAGAGCACGGCTTTCATCGGTCGTTGGCAGACGTACGCCATAACGCTTGCTGTTTTTGAGAATATCACTCAATGCCAGCATTTTAGGCACGTACTGCTTCGTTTCCTGCGGCAACGGTAACGACCAGAAGTCCGTGGATTTCCCACGCGCTTTGTTCGTTTTAATTGCCTTCATGACTCGACCTTCGCCGCTGTTATAAGCCGCTACGGTCAGAAGCCAGTCGCCGTCAAACATCTTGTTCAGACGCTGCATCATGTTCAGCGCGGCAGTTGTTGAAGCAACAACATCGCGACGCGCGTCATAATTGCGGGTCTGTTTCAAACCATAATTGCGCCCCGTGCTCGGAATGATCTGCCAGATGCCTGCTGCATTGGCGCCAGACGTTGCGTGAGGATCAAAAGCGCTCTCCACTATGGGTAGTAGTACCAGTTCCATAGGCATGTTACGTTTTTTAACTTGCCCGGCTATCCAGTACATATACGGCTCTGCCCGTAAAGTTACATCGTGGAGATAGCTCTTATTGCGTAAATATTTCTGTTTCTGTTCGCGAATCCGGTCATTTTCCGGAATTCCCATCTTTAGCTCGTCGCCAATGAAAGCCCACAAGTCACCATCTGGCGCGATAGACGTCCCATCGTCCATCCATCGTGCCTGACTTGTAAACTTTGCTGCTTCCCCTTGACCAGCTGCAGAAAGGCTCTGTGCGTGCTGTTGAACGTTGCCGGTACTCTGGCAACCCACGAGCAGGACAGAGGCGAGTAATATCGCTTTTGCCTTCATGTGTGTGTCAATAGTTGCTTAAAAGACGACCGATCATAACGGCGAACGGAGCCGATGACAAGAAAGTTTTATCAGAACCTATCTTTCTTTGACCTTAACCATGCAAAACGCTCTTCAGGTTGTTGCAATAATGTTTCTTCATTAATTACATTAATTAAATCAATATCTTCCGTTCTTAAAAAAACATTAATTTGCCGCTCATTTTTCAGAATTACGGGTAGTGTTATTTGATTTTTTGCCCGTAACTCCTTAACTTTACGATAATAATCATTTATGGACAAATCGTGCGGAAGAATACTCAAAGCAAACTTCATATTTGATAACGTGTATTCATGAGCACAACATACCAATGTATCGTCAGGTAACGCACTTAACTTTTTAATTGATTGATACATTTGTGATGGTGTCCCTTCAAACAACCGACCACACCCACCAGAAAACAGCGTGTCGCCGCAAAATAGATAAGGTTTACTGAAGTAACAGATATGTCCTAAAGTGTGACCCGGTGTGGCAATTACACTAAATTCATGCCCCAAAACGAAGGCAGTTTCGCCATCTTTGACTACCTGTGTTGTTCCCTTATCTTGTGTCTCTTGTGGACCATACACCACAATTTGCGGAAACTTTTTCACCAGTTCTTTTACGCCGCCAACGTGATCGTGGTGATGGTGGGTGAGAAATATGGCCTCCGGTTGCCAGTTATTGGCGGCAATGGCGTTTAATACTGGCTCTGCGTCTCCGGGATCGACAATCAGGCAGCGACCTGCTTCATCATTCAAAACCCAGATGTAATTGTCATCAAAGGCGGGAATACTGTTAAGATTCATAGATTACCTCTCAGTGTGAAACGGAAGGTTGTGATGAAACCGGCAAGAGTCCCTCAAACTGTCGTGGCTCCTGATTGCTGGGGCGATTTGCCCTGGGGAGAGCTTTATCGCAAGGCGCTGGAGCGCCAGCTCAACCCGTGGTTCACTAAAATGTATGGTTTTCATCTGCTTAAGATTGGCAATTTAAGCGCAGAAATCAATTGCGAAGCGTGCGCGGTTTCTCATCAAGTGAATGTTTCTGCGCAAGGACTGCCCGTCCAGGTGCAGGCGGACCCACTTCATCTTCCTTTTGCCGATAAATCCGTTGATGTTTGTCTACTGGCACATACATTGCCGTGGTGCACCGATCCGCATCGTTTATTGCGTGAAGCCGATCGGGTATTGATTGATGATGGCTGGCTGGTGATTAGTGGCTTCAATCCCATAAGTTTAATGGGATTACGCAAACTTGTGCCGGTATTGCGCAAAACCTCGCCCTATAACAGCCGGATGTTTACTCTGATGCGGCAGCTGGACTGGCTCTCTTTGTTGAATTTTGAAGTGCTACACGCCAGCCGTTTCCACGTTCTCCCGTGGAACAAACACGGTGGAAAACTATTGAATGCGCATATTCCTGCGCTTGGTTGCTTACAACTTATTGTCGCCCGGAAACGGACTATTCCTTTAACGCTAAATCCGATGAAACAGAGTAAAAACAAGCCACGAATTCGCCAGGCGGTTGGAGCCACCCGGCAATGTCGTAAACCACAGGCTTAAACTTCGACTTGATAGCCCGTATCTTCCAGTGTGGGATTCATCGCTGCGGCACGAGCCAGTTCATCGCAACGTTCGTTTTCCGGGTGTCCGGCATGGCCTTTAACCCATTCCCATTTGATTTGATGCTGCCCCAGCGCAGCATCAAGACGTTGCCAGAGATCGACATTTTTTACTGGTTTTTTGTCTGCTGTTTTCCAGCCACGTTTTTTCCAGTTATGGATCCACTGGGTGATACCCTGGCGGACATACTGGCTGTCGGTACTCAAAATGACTTCGCAATGTTCTTTTAACGCCTCCAGCGCGACAATAGCGGCCATCAACTCCATACGGTTGTTGGTGGTGCGGGTGTAGCCTGCGCTAAAGGTTTTCTCGCGTCCGCGATAGCGTAAAATAGCGCCGTAACCCCCAGGTCCAGGATTGCCCAGACACGAACCATCGGTGAAAATTTCTACCTGTTTAAGCATCTCTGGTAGACTTCCTGTAATTGAATCGAACTGTAAAACGACAAGTCTGACATAAATGACCGCTATGAGCACTGCAATTACACGCCAGATCGTTCTCGATACCGAAACTACCGGTATGAACCAGATTGGTGCGCACTATGAAGGCCACAAGATCATTGAGATTGGTGCCGTTGAGGTGGTGAACCGTCGCCTGACGGGCAATAACTTCCATGTTTATCTCAAACCCGATCGGCTGGTGGATCCGGAAGCCTTTGGCGTACATGGTATTGCCGATGAGTTTTTGCTCGATAAGCCCACGTTTGCCGAGGTTGCCGATGAGTTCATGGACTATATCCGCGGCGCGGAGCTCGTGATCCATAACGCAGCGTTCGATATCGGCTTTATGGACTACGAGTTTTCGTTGCTTAAGCGCGATATTCCGAAGACCAATACCTTCTGTAAGGTCACCGATAGCCTTGCGGTGGCGAGGAAAATGTTTCCCGGTAAGCGCAACAGCCTCGATGCGTTATGTGCCCGCTACGAAATAGATAACAGTAAACGAACGCTGCACGGGGCATTACTCGATGCCCAGATCCTTGCGGAAGTTTATCTGGCGATGACTGGTGGTCAAACGTCGATGGCTTTTGCGATGGAAGGAGAGACACAACAGCAACAAGGTGAAGCAACAATCCAGCGCCTTGTACGTCAGGCAAGTAAGTTACGCGTTGTTTTTGCGACAGATGAAGAGCTTGCAGCACATGAAGCCCGTCTCGATCTGGTGCAGAAAAAGGGCGGAAGCTGCCTCTGGCGGGCATAAATACATGTAAAAGGCGCTAAAAATAGCGACTTGGGCGATTTTTGCAGCAAACGATTCAAAAGAAGAGAAAAACCGTTGACGAAGGGTGAGGCAATCCGTAATATTCGCCTCGTTCCCAACGGAAAGCAACGCGGAGCGGTAGTTCAGTCGGTTAGAATACCTGCCTGTCACGCAGGGGGTCGCGGGTTCGAGTCCCGTCCGTTCCGCCAATATTCAGAAAGCCCGAATCATTACTGATTCGGGCTTTCGTCGTTTTGGTGAAGCGAGAATTTTTCACTCCGCAAGTAAAACGAATATGATTTAAAAAATGGCCAGATAATATAAATTCTGGCCACTTCTGTTACTCCAGCGCATCCCATTTTTCCAGCAGTTCTACTGGAATTTCATTTATTACCTCCGAGAAGCGTTTTCCGACCAGGCGTTCTGCCTGGCGCAGCAAAGGAATGGTCGGGCTGCTCGGTTCGCTGTGCTCAAACCAGCGACGGATGACACGCAGGCGTTCCAGCGCGTCGTTCCGGTCGCGGATCTGCCGGGGTTCTGCGCCGGACATCGGTGATATTTCCTCCGAGATATGCACCGGTAGCGCAATCTGCTCTGATGATATCTCTTCAGTATGAACGATGGTGGTGCTCTCCGGCTGTTCAGCCACTGGTTGTGGCAGGATCTCCGGCGTGGTGGTCCGTATCGCTCCCGGCAACAGGGCCAGCAATTGTGTCAGACGGGATAGGTTCGGTGCCTGGTCATTCAGCGTTTCACGCGCATGGCGTTGCAGCCGCTCAGTGGTCTCTGCGGCCTGGCGAAAGGCATCCAGCGGCAGTGTGCCGCGCGCCTCCAGGTCGGCCAGTTGCTGGCGTACCGATTCTGGTGCCAGCGCATCCGCCGGGCGTGATGCAGACAGCGAACGCTCCACATCCCGTACCTGAAGGCGTATGGCAGCATTGTTTGACAGTGTAATGCCACGAATATCCGCTATTACGCCTTCATGGTCCAGCAACGCCGCCAGGGCGTTACTACGTGCCACTGCCGCCTCTTCGGCGGTGATATCTTCAGTCGCGAGCAGTTGAGGATGGATGGCGTTCGGGTACGTGGCGCACAACGTTTCCAGCAGCGCGAGCGCCTCCGCCAGTCCCCTGGCACCGGCCTGCTGGATACGGCAGCGCAGCAGGACAACCAGAATGCGGATATCTTTGCTGCGCGTCAGCAGTCGGCAGGCATCCCGCTCAAGCTCCGCCCAGTTAATGGTTTCCGGCGTACTGACAAAATCGCCGTATTGCGCTTCTTCACGCGGTGCGGCGCGCGTGAACAGTAGCAGGTATTCCGGATCGTACTCCAGATCCGGGCCGCAGGGGCATTCTGCCGAAATTGGGTCAGACAGGGATGTATCCATTAAATTATCCTCAGTGCGCCAGGTAGTGTTCTGGTTCGAAAATCATGCCCGTCACCGGGTTTTCGTGCATGGCTTTACCCGCCCATGCGGTCCAGCCCAGTTGGTACGAACCACCGGTAACAGCCGGAGGGGCGGCGTGGGGCTTTAGCTGTAGCTCAATTTCCCAGCAGTATTCAAAACCGCTAAAGGCGCGGACCAGTTCTGTCAGGACTGGCAGGTTATTGCCGCCAGGCAGAAAACGTCGGTAATCCTCCAGCGTCAGCGGGCCGATAACCAGCCGGAACTTATACTGCATGTCCGGCACGGCCTGGCCGATGAGTGCACCGTTGCCAATAACGGAAGAGGGGGCTGGCATCCCCAGCCGGGTGATCTCATCGTCCGCCACGGCTATCCAGTGCAGGACATACTCCTGTATCCGGAAAGGTACACCGAAATAGTGCGCCAGCGTGGTGGCCAGACCGTCCGGATTGCGGGACTCACGCACCAGATGGGCCGATGCCGCCAGGCGAGCGTGATCCGGCAACGGGCTGTCGGCGCTCTCCCGCAAATCCTGCCCGCTGAGGCTGGCGATATAAAAGGCAAAACGGTCATGTTGTGGTTTATCCAGACCGCCCCCAGCGGACTGGGCGCTGCGCCATGCCTGGTAAAACTGCGTCAGCCAGCGGTGATGAAAAAGATCAGAAAAACGGGTTAGCGTCGGGTCTCTTCGGCTTTCAGTCCGGTTGCGCGCCAGTTCGGTGTAGTGCAGCGGCAGTGGACCGTTCGGCCCCCACAGCCCGAGACTGTACAAACTGATGTGCAGCCGCTCTTCCTGCCAGCTCACACTGGCGATTTCCCGTGGCGCAAAGGTCAGCGCGGGAGTTTGTCCGAGGCGAAATTTTTCCATCCGTGGTTGCCAGGTGTTGCCCGCCGGAACGGTACACAAGTGCACATCCACGCGGCGCATCAGGTTCAGAAAACCGTAACGCCAGGGGGTTTCCTGCGCCTGAGTGAAATCGTCGCTCATACGCTTCCCCGCTGTCCCGCCCTGGCAGGCCAGGTCATAATTTTGCCGCGCTGCATGCTGTGCAGCGTCATCTGCGAGAAGGTATTAATGGAAACATGACGGGCGATATAGTGTTCCAACACCAGACCGAACAGATACGGACTGATACCGGAGAACCCCTCCTCATCCACGGTCAGCTCACAACTGACGCCGCGCCCATAGACCAGCAGCCCGGAACCGGGCAGACGGCGGGTGACCGGGGTGGTGTTGCAGCCAATCAGGCTGCGCACCTGGCGCGACTGCGGACTGTCATGCGCCGGAATAAACAGGTTAAGCAGATCGCGCAGCGCCTGACCACCAGTACGGTGATCCAGATCGGCCAGCGGCAGATAGTTAAAGGATAACTGGCGGATCAACCGCCAGGCCATTTCACGTTCAGCCAGCGGAGGCTGCGGCGGACGCGGCGGACGGATAAGCCCCACGCCCGCCACCGGGATGGCCGCATCCACGGTCAGATCGTCCCGTCCATTGCGGGCAATAAGACAGGGCAGATCGCGGTTGGTGACCATAGCCGTGATGGTGATATGGCGCAGATTTTCCGGGTACGGCGCTTCATACTGGTCAACCAGCGACAGGAACACTTCTGATCCTGTATAGGAGGTGCGGGTGCCATAGCGGCGGGCATTTTCCGACAACCGGCGCGGCTCCCGGCGCAGGGAAAAATAACGTCCGTGACTGCCTTCATCATTATTGCGGGTGTGGTAGAGCGGGCGAAAGGCCATCTTCCGTGTGGTGTCAGTTTCCAGCCCTTCCACTTCCTGGACCGAGAACACCTCATAATCCAGCGGATGGGTTCTGTCCACCACCAGATGCTGTTCCGTCGTGCTGTGCGTGACATCGATCCGGGCGGCGACGCGGGGAAACAGGTTGATAACCGGGGTACAGAACAGACTGAACTGTGCCGCGTTTGTCTGGTGGATCAGCCAGTCCGGCGGCAGGCGGTTCAGCAGGATAACAATCTCCGCCACGCCGCCGTCAATTTTCTGTAACCCGGCAGACAGGCCTGTCGGGGTGAAAAAAAAGAAGCGTTCCGGACAGGTAAAATATTCATATAGCAGGTTATGGCCGTGAAACACATTCCACGCCAGCGGCAACAGTCCCTGATCCGGATCCAGGCCTTCGTACATAACGGGCTGTTTCAGATTCACATCCAGTGCGCCGTCAAAATGCCCCGGAATGCCAGCCAGGCTCGCGATGGCGCTGGTATGCAGTAGTTCGAACAGGTGTGAGGCCGTGCGCTCCTCGCCGCAGAGATAAAATGGCAGCTTGTTCAGCCCTGCAAGCTGACTGAACGTCAGTTCACCAAAGGTGCGCAGGGTAATACGCAGCGCACCAGCGACGTGAATGTTGGCTGGCAGGTAGCGGTGCAGGGCAGGCATATCCGGCGGCGCGGCGGTCAGCCGCACCTCTTCGATGGCAAGCGGCCACAGCGTCACATTCTGGCTGCTACGAAACTGGCAGGCGGTACTTTCGCCTTCCGGAATGGCGGAAAAAAAGGCCGTGTTGCGCGGGACGGTGAATCCCTTCGCCAGATCGCCTTCTTCCGGATTGGGATGAAGCTGCGCCACGCTCATTGAGGGCGTGGGTGTGACGTAATTGGGGCTGACCACTTCCAGCAGACGCTGGGTGAAACGGGGGAATTCAGCGTCAATTTTTAGCTGCGTGCGGGCGGTCAGGAAGCTGAAGGCCTCGACCATTCGCTCCACATACGGATCGGCAATATCCGTTCCCTGCATACCCAGTCGGGCGGCGACTTTAGGATGACGGGCGGCAAATTCGGCTCCCGTTTCCCGCAGATAGCTCAGTTCGCGGTTGTAGTATTCCAGTAGCCGTGGATCCATCGGTTTCTCTCTGAATTAAAAAAACGTAATGCGGCTCTGTTCCATATCCAGCGCGCTGCGTACCCGGAATGCCATCGGGTAGGGCTGCGTGAGGATCTCGCCGCGAATTTCAAACTGTAATGTGTTATGGCCGCTCTGGTGGCGCTCATCCTGAAGTGGGATGATTTGCAGGGTGGACGCTTTCAGCCGGGGTTCAAACCGGATGATGGTACGCAAAATGGCCCTGCGAATATCGTCCCACTTGTGTTCATACAGAAAGCTGCCCGCCAGTGGCGGCAGGCCGTAGTTCAGTACGGACGCTGCCGCGTCCGGATAACGTGCAGCATCAATATCATCTTCATGGCTGACGGTGTTGAGCAGAAATGACAAATCCCGGCGAATGATCTCCTTAAGCTGAACCGGGCTGACGCTGATATCGTGGTCGCGTTTCTGGTTTGGGGCATCATCACACAGGCGGTCAAACAGCGTGGGCAGCAGGTGATTGCCCGGACGCTGGCGGGAAGCGCTCACGCGTCGCTTCCTTCAGCGGTGTTAAAGGTACAGGTGGACAAATCCAGCAGGCTGATATCGCCGTGACCGGTGAGCCACACCCTCTGACCCAGCGCCTGTACCAGAGTCTCTCCCGGCCCGTCCTGCCAGACCGTTTCCCGGCACAGACGCAGGGAGTCGGCAGCCTTTTCAGAGCCGCTGTAGCGGGAAAACAGCCAGGCACTGTGTGTGTCGCCATTATTCAGTGTGACGTTGACGGGTTTCCAGATCAAATCGGTCAGATGCGCAGGCCGCGGCGATTTTAGCGAACAGATTTGTGAAAACGGCAGCCAGATATATACTCCGCCCGCGATGAGTTCGAGTACCGGACCGGTACGGGAGTCGCTGTCGCTAATCCAGTCAAATGCGCCGCCATTCCACTGCCCTGCAGTATCTGTTATGGCCTCAAGTGCGCGGCTGCGGTGGGCGTCAGCTTCCTGCGCTTCACCACGAGCGTTACAGGCGAGGGCGGTCAGCAGATCCTCCATCCAGGCGGGCGGCGGGAGAATAAAATCGGGCCGCTGTTCTCCCTGAAAGCAGGCGTGGCGGTATATCTCACAGCGTATCAGCTCGCCAAATACCTGCGCTTCGCGGGTATAATTTGCGTCCATCCGGGCGCATAGCTGGATCTGTTGCAGTGCCCGCGACCAGTAGCCTGCCACGCACAATAACTGAAATAGGCTGTGGCGGCGGGAGGCCTGCGCCGGGTGCATCCTGACCTGCTGCTCTGCCATTTGAATGCCCTCCGCCACGGAATAATCCCGCAGCAGCGCCGACAGGGTAGCCGGTAGCTCGTTATTGTTTGTCATGAGATATCTCTCCGTGTTGTGCCGGGTTTATCCGATAATGGCTGTCAATGCCAATGATGCGATGCTCTTTGCGTGTCAGGTCGGGTAGAACGGTGTTATGCGCTGTTTCCGGTGCGCATTCCGGGGATAGCAGGTGCAGGATATCTGGGGGCGTCTTTTCGGCAGGCCAGGCGGTTTCCCCTTCGCCGGTGGCGTCCAGGACATCGAGAATAGCGTCAATGCTTAACCCGCCAGTGACCATATCCTGCAATGTCTCGGCTTCAGTGACCAGATCACGCAATGAATCCAGATCCTGTGAGGAGGGCTCTTCGTTAAAGGGAAAAGGATCAGCATGGCGATGAAGATCTTGTTCAGGAGATAACAACGCCTCGCGGTATTCCTGATAAAGTCGAGTCAGGGCATTTTCTTTTTTAGCATCTTCTCCAGTGGAGGAGGCTCCATGAACAGGAATGATATCGAATGGATTTTGTGATGTCAGATGCTGCTGCCTGAACCAATCCAGATCCAGATATTCGGTTATTGTTTCCGACATGGTGGCAGTCTGCGATGTCGTTTTTACTGCGCTCAGGTCCGGAGATGATGGATTGCCGTGCACAAGGCACCATGAAGATAACCCCCATTCTATCAGGTCGCCTTCATTCAGACGCATACGGTGATGAGGTTCCACAATCTGGTCGTTTACCGTACAGCAATATTCGGTAGACTGATTGATAATCCACCATGCTTCTTCGTGGCGGGTCAGACTGAGGGCAATCTTTACATCATCATTCACCTCAAAAACAGGAATCCAGGGTGAGGTAACGGTGAAGATAATTTGGGTTCCTTCAGTCGCGTAAATTGTGTTATCGGCGATCCCGTGCGCCTGTATTTTTTGGAGTCCCCACGTAATATTTGGTTTCATTGTGTATCACTGTGTAGAGTGTTTCTTTCAAAAGAATAAGTTTTCTAAATTTTAGATAAGCAATGCTGATCAATTTACTTTATCAATATAAGTTTTCGCGGAAATATATAGTGGCGATTTTCAATTTAATATATTCATGGTATGTATGAAATTGGCTTGCTCTATTGAATATCACCATGAAAAAGATACTACCTGCTATATTACATTGTGTTCTGTGATATGCATCATTGTTTCATTCGGCCTTTTTGATAATTCTATTAATTAGAAGTTTTAATCGGTACAGTTATGTTTATGTATCATTTATATGTTCTTACATCATTAGGTGTAACAGATGGACACTCCTGTTTCGCGCAGTGCACTGTATGGAAAGCTAACCAAATCTTTGTTTAGATCTTTGGAATCTGCGACGACGTTCTGTAAATTACGCGCTAATCCTTATGTCGAACTGACGCATTGGTTGCATCAGTTAATACAACAACCAGAGAATGACATTCACAATGTGCTTCGACATTATCAAATAACATCTGCTGATGTTGAGAAGGCGTTAATTCAGCAATTGAATATATTGCCTGCCGGAGCGAGTGTAATTAACGATTTTTCCCATCATATCGATCTTTCTGTTGAAAAAGCCTGGATGTTGGCAAGTATCCGCTTTGGTGATCAAAAAATTCGTAGTGGATGGTTATTACTTGCCTGGTTAACCACGCCAGAATTGTATCGGGTGTTAAAAAATATCTGTGCGCCATTGGCAGGGCTACCGGTAGATGAACTATTAGATATTCTTCCGTCTTTAATCGCTTCATCTCCTGAATTAACAGAAATACCTTATGACGGCTCGGATTTAAATTTTGCAGTACCGGGGGAAGCTAGCCAGGTCTTTGCCGGCGAATCAACCGGAAGTAAATCCGCGCTGGCGAAATACTGCCAGGACATGACTGCGCTGGCCCGTGAAGGCAATATCGATCCGGTCACCGGCCGCGAACACGAGATCCGTACTATGACGGATATTCTGCTGCGCCGCCGCCAGAACAACCCGCTCCTGACCGGCGAGGCGGGGGTCGGGAAAACGGCAGTGGTGGAAGGATTCGCGCTGGCGATTGCCGGGGGGGAAGTGCCGCCTTCACTGCGTAACGTGCGGTTGCTGTCACTGGATGTTGGAGCGCTGCTGGCTGGGGCGTCCATGAAGGGTGAATTTGAATCCCGCCTGAAAGCTTTGCTGGAAGAGGCCGCGCGCTCGGCGCAGCCGGTGATACTTTTTGTTGATGAAGTTCACACCCTGGTGGGCGCTGGTGGTACATCCGGTACGGGGGATGCTGCCAACCTGCTGAAACCGGCGCTGGCGCGTGGCACTCTGCGCACCATCGGCGCAACCACCTGGAGCGAGTACAAACGCCATATCGAAAAGGATCCGGCGCTGACCCGGCGTTTTCAGGTATTGCAGGTTGCTGAGCCGGAAGAGGTTGCGGCTGTTGAGATGGTGCGCGGATTAGTCACCACGCTTGAAGAACACCATGATGTCCTGATTCTTGATGAGGCCGTGCGCGCCGCCGTACAGCTTTCTCACCGTTACATTCCGGCCCGGCAACTACCGGATAAGGCCATCAGCCTGCTGGATACGGCGGCGGCCCGTGTAGCGCTGTCGCTGCATACCCCGCCTGCGAGAGTCCAGTATCTGCGCCAGCAGCTCAACGCTGCCGAACTGGAGCAGGAGTTGTTATTAAAGCAGGAAAAAATGGGTATCCGCTCGGAGCGGGGCGATGTACTGACGGCGCGGATTATATCGCTTAATGCCGATCTTTCTGACACCGAAGCGCGGTGGCAGCAGGAACTGGAGTTGGTTCGCAGTTTACAGGAGCAACGCGGCGCAGCGCCTGGCGAGCGCGACGAAATCACTCTACAACAGGCAGAAACGGCATTAAGAGGCTGGCAGGGTGAAAACCCCGTCGTGTACCCGGAAGTCAGTGCAACCGTGGTGGCAGAGATTGTCTCCGACTGGACCGGTATTCCCGCCGGACGCATGGTGAAAGATGAAGCCAGTCAGATACTGGAATTGCCCACCCGTTTGGCGCAGCGTGTTACCGGGCAGATGGATGCGTTGGCGCAGATTGGCGAGCGTATCCAGACCGCGCGGGCGGGTTTAGGTGACCCGCGTAAGCCTGTGGGTGTCTTTTTGCTGGCCGGGCCGTCCGGAGTAGGCAAGACTGAGACCGCGCTGGCACTGGCAGAAGCAATCTATGGCGGTGAACAGAATCTGATCACTATCAACATGAGCGAGTATCAGGAGTCTCACACAGTCTCCACTCTGAAAGGCGCGCCGCCTGGCTACGTCGGCTATGGCGAAGGCGGTGTGTTGACGGAAGCGGTACGCCGCCATCCCTGGAGCGTGGTATTGCTGGATGAAATTGAAAAAGCCCATCACGACGTCCACGAGCTGTTCTTCCAGGTGTTTGATAAGGGGGCGATGGAAGATGGCGAAGGTGTCCACATCGATTTCAAAAATACCACGCTGTTGTTGACGACTAACGCGGGGGCGGAACTTATCAGCCAGCTCTGTGAGGATCCGGCGCTGATGCCTGATTCGGCAGGACTAAAAGAGGCGTTAATGCCGGAGTTACGTAAACACTTCCCGGCGGCTTTCCTGGGGCGTGTGACGGTTATTCCTTATTTACCGCTGGATGAGACCGCGCGTGGTGTTATTGCCCGCCTGCATCTTGGCAGATTGATGGATCGGATGGCGGAGCAGCATGGCGTTTCACTGGTGTATGGCGATGAACTGATTACGCATATTGTGTCGCGCTGCCCGATGCACGAAACCGGCGCTCGTTTGCTCATCGGCTATATCGAACAACATATCCTCCCACAACTGTCCCGTTATTGGTTGCAGGCGATGACAGAGAAAACGGCCATCACGCAAATCCGCATTCGTGTTGATGAGGATGAACAGATTATTTTTGAAACGGATTAATGGAGCATCCTTATGGCAAAAGAATTAAGTGGCGCACTGTGGGTCAGTCGCTTTCCTGGAAGTTCTTCCACTAATGATTTGCAGGGGACTTTTCGTGCATCGGTAGATAATTTTTTGCGCGCGCTTGGTAATGCGCGTGCAAGGGTCAGTATCTCTGCAACATATCGCCCTCCCGCCAGAGCATATCTCATGCACTGGTCATGGTTGATTGCTCATGAAATCGTTCAGGCAAAAAACGTCCCGGCGATGGAGGGGGTGGATATTGAGTGGGTTCACCCGACTGAGCAAGCCTCGCTTGAAGCGGCGCAGGCTATGGTTACGGCCTATGGTATGAATAATCTGAATGTCGCGCCTGCACTGAGCTCCAACCATACACGCGGTACTGCGATAGATATGAATATCAGTTGGAGCGGAACATTAACAATTGCGGGGAGCAATGGTCAGAATGTTGCAATTAATACACTACATCGAACCGGAATGAATGCCCAGCTTCAGGCGGTAGGTCTGGGTTACGGCGTCAGAAAATTTGTAGGCGGAAATACAGATATACCCCACTGGTCAATTGATGGACATTAAGTATGACATTTCGTTATCCGGTGTTGTGGACATTCCTGTTAATGATGTTCGCTTTCAGTGTTCAGGGGGAACCGTCTTTACCACAGGATGTACAGCATTTTCTGAGTAATGCGGAAATGTGCCAGCATCTTGCTGGTGAATGGGACAGTTCTTTACCAGAGAAGGATAAAAGAGACATCGAAAAGGGGGTTGATACCTGGTGTCCTCCGGCGAAGAAATCACTCCCTGTGCTGCGGGAAAAGTACAAAGAAAACAAAGAGATTATAAAAATACTCTCTGCGTATGATTTTTAAACTGTACCGTCGAACCGCTCCCCTGGTGGTCGTCGGCTCACTGATAAGGAAATGAAGGATTATGGCTATCAACAACAGCGCGCAGAAGTTTATTGCCCGCAACCGCGCGCCCCGCGTGCAGATTGAGTATGACGTTGAGATTTACGGCTCCGAGAAAAAAATCGAACTGCCGTTTGTCATGGCGGTGCTGGCCGACCTGGCGGGTAAACCGCGTGAAGAGCTGCCGCCGGTCACCGATCGTAAATTCCTTGATATTGATATCGATAACTTCAACGAGAGGATGAAAGCCATTGCGCCGCGCGTGGCGTTTGCTGTCCCCAATACGCTGACGGGCGAAGGGCAGTTAATGGTCGATATCACGTTAGAGAATATGGACGATTTTTCGCCTGCGCAGATTGCCCGTAAGGTGGATGCCCTGAACCAGCTGCTGGAAGCGCGTACTCAGCTTGCCAACCTACAAACCTACATGGATGGTAAAGCGGGAGCAGAAAATCTTATCAACAAACTATTACAAGACCCTACGTTACTGAAAGCTCTGGCTAGTGCGCCAAAACCTGTCGCTCAACAGGAAAGTGTCTTATCAGGTGAAACGGGAACAGCAGACTAACTGCGATTTTATTAAGGAACTTTCATGGTAAACGATACTCTTCTGGCGACTGGCGAACTCTCTGCTGCGCAAACCACTGCCTATCAGGACACTGAATTTGATTCGCTCTTGGATAAAGCCTTCCGTCCCAAGACACCTCAGGCAGCAAAGGCTGTTGAGGCAGCAGTTCAGACGCTGGCCCAACAGGCTTTGACAAATACCGTCACCGTCAGTGACGACGCTTATAAAAGTATTGCTGCGATTATTGAGCAGATCGATTTCAAATTAACTGAGCAGATCAAACTAATCCTGAGTCATCCGGAATTTCAGAAACTGGAGTCCTCCTGGCGTGGGATGGAACATTTGGTTTACAACACTGAAACCGATGAAAAATTAAAAATCCGTTTTATGAATCTTTCAAAGGATGAATTGCGGAAAAATATGAAGCGTTACAAAGGGATCGCCTGGGATCAAAGTCCCATGTTCAAAAAGCTTTATGAAGCTGAATATGGACAGTTAGGCGGAGAACCTTACGGTTGTATCATTGCGGATTATTATTTTGATCACACGCCACCGGATGTAGATCTGCTCGGCTCCATTGCCAAAGTG
This sequence comes from Escherichia sp. F1, assembly GCF_046764225.1. Taxonomy (NCBI): domain Bacteria; kingdom Pseudomonadati; phylum Pseudomonadota; class Gammaproteobacteria; order Enterobacterales; family Enterobacteriaceae; genus Escherichia; species Escherichia sp. F1. The sequence goes on along the minus strand of NZ_CP177202.1, from coordinate 3,894,537 downwards.
GCAGCCTCAGCCCATGCGCCGTTTATTGCTGGGGCCTCTCCGTCAGTGTTGCAGATGGACTCCTGGCAGGAACTGGCTAACCCGCGTGATCTGACCAAAATTGTGACCCAAAACCTCGAATACGCACCGTGGAACTCGCTGCGAAAAAGTGAGGATTCTCGCTACATTGGCCTGACGATGCCACGTTTTCTCTCCCGTTTGCCTTATGGTGCGAAAACAAACCCTGTCGATGAGTTTGATTTTGAAGAAGATGCGGATGGCGCAGATCACAGCAAATATGTCTGGAGCAATGCCGCCTATGCAATGGGTGTAAATATCAACCGCTCTTTCAAACATTACGGTTGGTGTACGTTGATCCGCGGTGTTGAATCTGGTGGTGCGGTGGAAAATCTGCCCTGTCATACCTTCCCGACCGATGACGGCGGCGTGGATATGAAATGCCCGACAGAAATTGCCATCTCTGACCGTCGTGAAGCTGAACTGGCGAAAAATGGTTTTATCCCACTTATCCACCGCAAAAACTCTGATTACGCCGCCTTTATTGGCGCTCAGTCTCTACAAAAACCGCAGGAGTATTACGATCCGGACGCTACGGCCAACGCCAATCTCTCAGCTCGTTTGCCATATCTTTTCGCCTGTTCACGGTTTGCGCACTTCCTCAAATGTATCGTGCGCGACAAGATCGGCTCGTTCAAAGAGCGTGAAGATATGCAGCGCTGGCTCAATGAGTGGATCATGAACTACGTCGATGCCGATCCGGTGAACTCCTCACAGGAAACCAAAGCTCGTCGCCCACTGGCAGCTGCTGAAGTGGTGGTGGAAGAGGTGGAAGGTAATCCGGGTTATTACGATGCCAAATTCTTCCTGCGCCCGCATTTTCAGCTTGAAGGGTTAACAGGATCACTGCGTCTGGTCACAAAACTGCCGTCGGTAAAACAGGGTAATACCTGATTTATTATATTTCATAAAGCTTGTGATGCAGATTTTTTAGAGGGTAAAGAAAATGGGTAGACCTTCATTTAATGAGGCATGGTCGGCATTTGGAAAAGTGAATTTTCCCGTTGCTGATGTCGGTCGTATAATTGGCGGAAATGTTGGGCAAAATATTTCAGGTGGCTATTTTGAAAATGCTTGTCCAATTCGTATGAGTTATGTTTTGAATGCTACGGGATTTTCGATATCCCGTAGTTCTCCCTATGCAACGGTTAGTGGTTCTGATAAGAAATTTTATATTTATCGTGTGAATGATATGATTGAACATCTGACCCAGATTATGGGGAAGCCAGATCTTGTCATTAATAATCCAACTCCTGGTGACTTTACAGGTAAAAAAGGCATCATTGTTGTAAAAGGCCATGGCTGGAGCAATGCTCGGGGACATGTAACATTATGGAATGGTAGCGTTTGTTCAGATCAATGCCATCTACTAAATGATCCAGATAATGGAACATTTGTTCCTGAAGTCGGAATCCTGTGGGTACTACCATGAAATGGCTGAAATTAATATTTTGGGGCCTCTGTGGGCTACAGATATGTCAATTATCTTATGCTCAGGAAGCATTGACTGAAAAATATTCTCAGTCAGAGCTCTTACGCAATTGGGCTTTGAGTCATTGTTTGTCATTGGTGTATAAAAATGATGCCGTTCAGGATGATGCCAGAGCTACAGCTAGTGCTTATCTTGAATATGGTCAGCAACCTGTAGAAATTTATCGTGAAATAGATGCGATAGCGAGAAAATATGCATCATTAAAATATGATGGTTCTATAGCATCAGACTTCAGTACTATGAAATGTATAGATTTCATTCATGGAAATGAATTGGATGAGTTGATTTCCAGGAGTGTTAAGAAATGAAATATATTCAATCCTTTGTTCTGCCGATTCCATATGTGGAAGAGTGTTGTAAAGTAATGGTTTATTTGTAAGCGGATAAACCAAAATTAATTTAAATAAAAGGTATGAAATATGTCTTATGATATTTTTCTGAAAATTGACGGCATTGACGGCGAGTCAATGGATGACAAACATAAAAATGAAATTGAGGTGTTGAGCTGGCGCTGGAATATCCACCAGGAGTCCACCATGCACGCGGGTAGCGGTCTGGGATCCGGCAAGGTATCCGTAACTAATCTTTCATTTGAACACTATATCGATCGCGCCAGCCCGAACCTGTTCAAATACTGCGCCTCCGGCAAACACATTCCGAAAGCCGTGCTGACCATGCGCAAAGCAGGCGGCAACCCACTGGAATACCTCAAATACAGTTTTACTGATTTGATCGTAGCAATGGTTTCGCCCAGCGGGAGTCAGGGGGGAGAAATAGCTTCTCGTGAGTCAGTCGAACTCTCTTTCAGCACCGTGAAGCAGGAATACGTGGTGCAGAACCAGCAGGGCGGCAGCGGCGGCACTATCACGGCAGGTTACGATTTCAAAGCTAACAAAGAAATTTAAGCAACATTTTCCCGGCCAGGTATATAGCCTGGCCGGTTTTTATTATTTGATTTTAAAGGAAATTACAGTGAATAAATGGCGTAACCCCGGTGGGTGGTTATGTGCGGTAGCTTTGTCTTTTGTCTTCCTGCTTTCCGGGTGCAGCATTGACAGCGACGACGTGCCGGACCTGATGTCACAAAGACTCGATCTGGTGATTAAGGCTTCCGATAAGGTGAATCCTGACAATCAGAAAAAAGCCGCGCCCATAGAGATACGCGTTTATGAACTGAAAATTGATGCAGCTTTCACGGCGGCGGACTGGTGGTCCCTTCAGGACAATGACAAGGCTGTTCTTGCCGATGATTTACTCCACCGCGACAGCTTTATCCTGCGTCCGGGCGAGGAGAAAAAATTACGCCGCGCCCTCAATAAGGAAACTACCACGCTGGGGATCCTCGCCGGATACCGCAATCTGGGAAAATCGGTCTGGCGGGCTACATATAAAATTCCTGATCCACCGGAAAAAAGTTGGTACAGCCGCTTTATGCCAAAGAAAAAAGTCGAACTGGATGCTGGCATAGAGCAAAGCGCCATAGTGATTAAAGAACGGGATGAGTAAATTATGAGTTGGAATAACCGGGTGGTCTGGAGTGAAGGACAATTTTTGTTGCCACAGATGTTTCAGCAGCAGGAACGCTATCTGGAACATGTCATTCATTATCGCAGTTTGCCTCTTTCACCTTTTTACTGGGGCTTCAATGAGTATGGTATTGGTAGTGAGGCGCTGAACATCGGAAAACTGGTACTTACGAAGGCTTCCGGGGTATTTGCTGACGGTACACCTTTTAATGCGCCGGGTCATACACCACTCCCGCCGCCTCTGACCATCCTTCCAGAACATCTTAACCAGTTGATTTATCTGGCTGTGCCAATACGTACGCCGAACAGTGAAGAAACCAGTTTCGACAATAACCCTGAATCACTGGCACGTTTTTCGGTACATGAAAGTGAAATCCGTGATGCCAATTCGCTGGGGCGAGGCGCGCAACTGCTGCAACTTAGCCACCTGCGCTTGCGACTGTTACCGGAAAAGGCGGTGACAGACGCGTGGATCGGCCTGCCGCTGACGCGCATCACAGCGCTGCATCCCGATGGTCGGGTCGATATAGACAAAGAATTGATCCCTCCAGTGGCGAACTACCAGGCCAGTACGCTGATATGTACCTGGCTATCCTGGATTAACGATCTGATAAAAATGCGTGCAGATTCACTGGCGGAACGATTGACGGGGAGCGACAAACACGGTCATGAAGCGGCGGAAGTGTCGGATTACCTGCTTCTGCAAGTTCTTAATCGTTTCGGCCCCTTATTGATCCATATGTCGAAAACGCCGCTATCGCCTGAAGTACTCTATCGTAACCTCTGCGCACTGGCCGGAGAACTATCTACCTACGTGCGTCCGCAAACACGCCGTCCGGAAGAATATAAAGAATATAAGCACCTGACGCCCTATGCCGGGCTGAAATCGGTGGTGGACGAGGTTCAGTATCTGCTGAATGCTGTGCTAATACGTGGGGCGCAGCGAATTCCTCTGGAAGAGGGAACTTACGGTATTCTCAATGCGGTGGTTGAACCTACCGAACTGTCAGATTTCAGCTCGTTAGTATTGGCGGTGAAGGCACAGATGTCCGCCGACACCTTACTACAACATTTTTCGGCTCAGACCAAAATAGGGCCGTCAGAACGCCTGCCGGAACTGATTCGCTCGCACCTTCCTGGTCTTGTTCTACAGGTGCTGCCAGTGCCACCGCGTCAGATCCCGTTCCAGTCCGGTTACATCTATTACGACATCCGCCGCGACGGCGTGTTGTGGGAACATATCGCCCGCTATGGTGGCATGGCAATGCATACCGCCGGAGAGTTTCCTGGACTGGAGCTGGAGCTGTGGGGAGTTCGCGATAAATGACCGACGATATTCTGACGCAACCTGCGGTGAATACCCTGCAATTACAGCCTTCAATGAGGGGAACAAGGTCGCCTGATAATGACGGTTACGATACGCTCGTCCAGGACAGCCTTCGCAGGGAAGATATAAAAGTGGTGGTTGAAGACGGGCCAGATTTGAAGCTCCGCTTGGCTGAGATCACTGCTGCTGTGAATCCTCTTTTGGCGGCGGCCAGCCCTCTGTTATGCGCGCTGGCGCAAATGCCCCGTGAACTTTCCCCTGGTTTTGTCGAACATTATCGCGCCCTACTGGAGCGTGAAGTCCGCCGGTATCAGACGCTGTGCGACCAGGCAAACCTGCGCCGCGAACATGTGCTGGCGGTACGTTACTGCGTGTGCACGGCGCTGGATGAAGCTGCCAACAACACCGTCTGGGGGCGACGCGGTGTCTGGGCCGGGAAGAGCCTGCTGGTGACTTTTCATGGCGAAAGTGAAGGCGGCATCAAGCTGTTTCAGATAATCGGGCGTCTGGCCGCCAGCTTCCAGGAGCACAGCGATGTACTGGAAATCATTTACCACATTCTGGGACTGGGTTTTGAAGGCCGCTACAGTGTACGGCCTGACGGGCGTAAACAACTGGACGATATCCGCCAGCAACTGCTGACTCAACTGGTCCAGCGTCGCGATCCGATCACGCCGACGCTCTCGCCGGGTTTTGCCGGTGCCGTTAGTGGGCGAATGCGGCGGATGCGCCGGGTGCCGGTCTGGCTGAGCGCCGGAATCACCCTGCTGATGATGCTGACGCTGTTTGGCCTTTACAGCCACCGGATGAACCTCGCCACCGAAACCGTACAACAGCGTATCGACGCCATTGGTAAAAATCTTCCGCCGCCACCCGTTCCGGTGCATAAACTGCGGTTGAAAATCCTGCTGGCGAACGAAATCGCCCGTGGCCTGCTGACGGTGGAGGAAGATGACCATCACAGCCGTGTAATCTTTCGTGGCGATACGATGTTTATACCGGGGCAGAAAACCGTGAATGATGCGCTGCGCCCGGTGATTGACAAGGCCGCGCGTGAGATTGCGCGTGTGGGGGGCGCGGTGACGGTGACCGGCCACACGGACAGCCAGCCGATCCACTCCGCTGAATTCCCGTCCAACCAGGTATTGTCGGAAAAACGGGCGGCGGAAGTGGCTTCACTGCTGACGTCCGGTGGTATTCCGGCCAGCCGGATCCGGGTTGTCGGGAAAGGAGATACCGTACCGGTGGCCGATAACCGTACTAAAACCGGACGGGCGCAGAACCGTCGGGTGGAAATTCTGGTGGTGGAGTGAATTAATATGACTATGGTTAGGTCAGAAAACTAACAATAAAATATGGTGTTCTGATCTGACTATTATTTTTTAACAAAAAGGAGATTGTGTAATGCCTTGGGTATACAAAATTAATGCACGTTCATTTTATTTAAATGGTAGCTATCAGTTCAATGCCAGATATTCTGGCAGACCGGGTTTTAAAGATGACTCTGTTAATGAGTGTGTAAGAGATAAGGGACCATTGCCAAGAGGTACATATACAATTGGACCTGCATTTTTTCATGCCAGAACAAGAGCATGGACGATGAGGCTCACGCCTTACCCCGAAAATCAAATGTGCGGGCGTGACGGTTTCATGATACACGGAGAGAGTTCAGCCCATCCAGGAGAAGCCTCTGATGGCTGTATAATTCTGGATTTACCTTATCGCAAGGTTATTGCTGCCAGTACTGATAAAATATTAGTGGTTGAGGACTAATATGTTCAAGGTAATAATCTGCCTGTTAGCTGGCATACCTGCAATTTCATATGCACAAAATGATGGTTGCGCTACGGTTGGAGCCTCAATAGAGTTGTCGTTATTTGATGCAATGAAAAGTGATTTGAATATAAATTCTTCTACTATTTTAAGAGATAAAACAAGGGTAGAAGTTCTTGATGTTTCTCCTGTGTCTAAGTTTTATGCAGAGTCTCTGGCTAAGATTGATTATGAGAAGGACAAAGCCAGAAATAAGAAGGCAATGTTAGATGAAAAATCGTATTTTGATAGCTACTATGAAAATCATGCTAAGTCTATTGTGGCAAAATATACCTATATTAACAATGACAGGGGGAAAGATGTTGTTATTGCATCCGGCCTTATTAATGAAAATGAGTGTTCCGTAAGATTCAATGGCTATATTATTCTATCCAGAGAATTTTGATGTATACACCTTATCCTTCAGGTTGCCTCTGCGTTGACTGCACTCGTTCACCCGAGTCACTTACCGGAATAAATGCTTCGGGATCCTCTCGCTTGCCGCCTTGATGCAACTCGAATGATTTTGTATATAAATTAAAATATTGAGCATAAACTTAATAATGACAACGTTGTTGCGTGATGATGTAAATAAAATGATGCTGCGAAATTTTATTTTTCAGGTTTAGTGATGTTTCGGATCGCCATCTACTTTTTTGTGCTGAATCGGGAAAACATTTTCAGCTTGTGGCCTTTTATTGTTGATGATTACAATGTGGAGTTCTGAACAATAATGCAAAAATTTCTCAGTATGCTGTTTTCCCGCCGCGCGCTGGCCGTTGTTGGCGTGGTGATGCTGGCGTTGCTGGTCTGGTTTGTTGGGCCGCTGGTGGCGTTTGACACCCTGCATCCGCTCGCGTCCGTGGGAAGTCGGGTAGTCACCATCGTTCTGTTACTGATGTTCCTCGCACTGTGGCTGGTTAACTGGTCGATGAGCATCATTGGCGTGACGGTTCTGTGCCTGGTCATCGGTTTTGTTTCACCCCTGCTGGCCTTCGGTGATGTTCATCCATTTGCGCCGCTGTGGCTGCGTCTGACGCTTATCGGTCTGATCCTGCTGACTTATGCTCTGTATGGCCTGTACCGGCTGTGGCGGGCGCTGCGTCTGGATGAACAACTGCTGCGCCGTTTCCTGCATCCGCGTGGGGAAGACGTACCTGTGGCAGGGGAAATTAAAGCCGACCTGCGTACCGTCAGCCATATTGTCAGCCGCGCCATCCGGCAACTGAAACAACTGCGTGTGGATCTTCCTGGCTGGCGAAAAGTCCTGGAAGGAAAGCGTTTTCTGTACGAACTGCCGTGGTTTATGGTTATCGGCAGCCCCGGCGATGGTAAAACCACTGCGCTGCTTAACACCGGGCTACAGTTTCCGCTGGCGGAGCAGATGGAGCAGACCGCGCATATCCTCACCGTGCCGGGCGGCGGCACGCTGCACTGCGACTGGTGGTTTACCAACGAAGCAGTGCTTATTGATACCGCCGGGCGCTATGCCCGACACGATGACGGCGGCGAAATCAGCGCGACCCAGCGTAACGCCGGGGAATGGCAGGGGTTTCTGGGGCTGCTGCGTAAACACCGCCCAGGCGCACCGCTCAACGGCGTGATCCTGACGCTGAACGTGGCGGATCTGACCGCGCAGTCCCCGGCGGAACGGCTGGCTGCCTGTGCAGCTCTGCGTGCGCGGCTGGCGGAACTGCGGGAGACGCTGGGCATTCGTTTTCCGGTCTATCTGGTTGTCACCAAGATGGATCTGCTGCCGGGCTTTACGGAGTATTTCCGTGGGTTGACCAGTCACCTGCGAGCCCAGGTCTGGGGCTTCACCCTGCCTTACAGCCGCAGGCGTCACGCCAGCGATCCGCAGTCGCTGCATGCGCTCTGTGGCCGGGAACTGGCAAACCTGACACAGCGGCTGGATCAGGGGCTGGATACCCGGTTGCAGGAAGAGTACGACCTTAAAAGCCGTCAGCGGCTCTACCGCTTCCCGCGTGAATTTGCCGCGCTGGGCGCGCCGCTGCTGGAAGCTATTGAACAGATTTTCCTCGATTCAAAATTTGATGCTACCCAGCTTAACAACACCCTGCGCGGCGTATTTTTCACCAGTGCCGCGCAGGCGCAGGCAGACGCGGTGGCCGATCAGACAGGCATCTGGCAGCGTTTTGTCCGGGCGATCAAAGGGAAGGCAGATTCCCCATCCCATACCCTGCCGGACGGCAACCGCAGCTATTTCCTGCACGATCTACTGACGCGGTTTATCTTCCGCGAAGCGCACCTGGTGGAGCCGAATCTTCAATGGGCCTGGCGTTACCGCCTGCTGCGTACCGGCGGGCATCTGCTGGTACTGGCGCTGGCTTTCTGGTTGTGGCAGGGAATGCAGGGTAGCCAGCAGGGTAACAGCGGTTATCTGAATGAAATCGCCAGCCGGACGACCCAACTGGATGGTGATGTCAAAGCCTATACCGGAAAACCTGCTATGCAGCCTGTTCCGGCCCTGCTGAACCAGGCGCGGGCGCTCTCTGCCTGGCCGGGGCTGGACCCGGACTCGCCGCCGCTGGCCTGGCGTTATGGTCTTTACAGCGTCCCGCCTGTGATGGAGAGCGTGGCCTCCCTGTATGACCGCCTGCTGGACCAGCTACTGCTCCCTCCGCTCGTGAAACGAATGGAATATGTGCTTTCAGATGCGATTGCGCGTCAGGACAGCAAAGCCGCCTATGACGCCCTGCATGTTTATCTGCTGCTGAACCTCGATAAGGACCACGAGGACAAATACAACGCGGCGGAGATCCACGCCTGGGTGCTGAACGATCTGGACAACCGCGACAGCGTAGCGGAGTTTGGCGGTCGCGCAGCCGTGCTGGAGCATATTGACGCCCTGTTTGACGGCAGCCGCGTGGTGCATTCGCCCTGGGAAAAAGATGAGGGGCTGATCCGCCAGGCGCGGGCCTTCCTTGACGGCCATACCAGCACTGAGCGTATCTACACTCGAGCCCTGGCTTCCATGGAGAGCGAAGCACCGCAGTAGTTTTCGCTGGTTCGCGCTGTGGGCGCGGATGCGGGAACGGTTTTTGTCCGCACGGATGGCGCGCCGCTGGACAGGGGCGTGCCCGGCATCTTCACCCGCGAAGGCTACCGGGAACTGTTCGACAAACGGCTGTCGGAGTTTGTCGCCGCCGCATCAGCGGACGACGCCTGGGTGATGGGCCGGGAAAACGCACAAAAAAAAACGACTGATATTGTGATGAGTCAGCTACCGGGGCAGGAACTCCCGGTTACCCGTGAGGTACGTCGTCTGTACCTGGCTGAATATGCTCGCCGATGGCAGGATTTTCTGGCAAGCATTCACAGCATCAACAGCGCCGGGGAGGACGGTAGCCCTGGACTAGCGTATGACCTTCAGGTGCTCCGCACTCTGGCCTCGCCGGATTCCCCGCTGATGCGCCTGAGTAAAGCGGTGGTGGAGCAGACCACGCTGGTGCCGCCGCTGGATGCGCAGGCCAGACAAAAGCAGATGGCCCAGCGCGCGCAGGACCGGCTCTCCGGCAATGCGGGAAAAGCGGTGCAGACGGCGAAGCTGTTGCAGGACATTCACCCGGAAGAGCGGCTGGAAAAATCACTGGTGGATGACCGCTTCGCCGCCCTGCGGGAAGTGGTTTCCGGGCGGACGGACAGCGGGCAGGGCGGCGGCGTGCCGCAATTAAATTCGCTGCTGACGATGCTCAATGAGTATTACACCCAGCTCACCATTGCCGACAGTGCGCTGGCTGCGAGCACTCTGCCGGGGCGCATTTCTGCGGCGGATAAACTGCAACTGGAGGCGGCAAAACTGCCCGCGCCGCTGAAAAATATTCTGCTGGATCTCACGCAGCAGGGAACGCGAAAAATCAACGCCGGCACCGGTGAAGTGCTGAACGCGCAGATGGAAGCGGTGATCGGTGATGAGTGCCGCGACGCCATCGACGGGCGCTACCCCTTCACCGACAGCCCGCAGGAGGTCAGCGCGGACGATTTTAACCGTATCTTTGCCAGCGGCGGCGTGCTGGATGCCTTCTGGACGAAGCAACTGGCCCCACTGGCGGACACCGCCAGCAACCCGTGGCGCTACAAACCGACCGAAGGCAACATGACCTTACAGGGGCCGGACCTGACGCCGTTTCAGGAGGCGAAACAGATCCGCAGCGTGTTTTTTAACGGCGACGGCGGGAAAAAGTTCTCCTGGGCGATGCAGGTCCGCGTCGTGGATATGGACCCGGCCATCACCGAACTGGTGATTGACATTGACGGCCAGGTACTGCGTTACGCTCACGGCCCGGTCAGGCCGCTGAAAGTTAACTGACCGGGTCCGCGCAACGGCTCAATGGCGGAAATAACCGCCAGCCCGCGCATCCGCCAGGACACCTCGACGCTGCTGACTAATGGACCGTGGGCGCTGTTTCACCTGCTGGATGCGGGAAAAGCGCAAGAAACGGCGGTACGGGGAACACAGCAGGTGGAGTACAGCTTTGATGGTCGGCGGGTGATACTGGAAATCACCGCCGGACGGGATTTTGACCCAGTGGATCGCGGACTATTGCAACGCTTCGCCTGCCCGGAGCGAGCGCTGTGATTCGCCGGGCAGTGGTATCGGCTCCGGCGATGTTCGGCAGACTGCCGGACCAGCGGGACTATGTGCGCTGGCGGGTGAGTGCGAACGAAGGGCAGGTGTGGCAGGCGTGGCTGAACCAGCAGACGTGGCTGGGACAGGGGCGGCATATTGTTCTGCCGGAAGGAACGGATGCTGCGAAGACCGGAGTAACTGACGGTTGGATGCATCTGTCACCGCGCGAGAAAACGGCGGTGCCGGAACACCATCCGCTACCGTGGAGCTTTGTTTTATCGCCGGGATTTGTACCCATTGGTGGGCGCGATGAGTGGCTGACCGGGGTACTGACCGCCTCGCGTGACAGTATGGGCAGGCCGTGGCCACTGGTGATTTACCAGTGTGCCGGGCGGGAATGGCTGGAAGAGAGCCTGGATGACACACAGGGCTGGCTGTACTGGCTGGCGCGGCTGGTGGCGGCGCAGGTTGCACCACAGGCGGAACGGCGCGGGCGACTGGCAGAGCAGGCCGACCAGCTCTGGGCGATGTGGCGACCGGGGCAGCGCTGGACGCAATGGCTGCGCGGCCTACGACGTGTGCCGCAGCGTAGCCGGGAACTCACCGGGCTGCCGGATGCGCCGGTAGTGGAACTGCCCGGTGTGCGCCACCTGCCGTGGCCGGGCTGGCCGGACAAAATGCTGACGCAGGCGCAGCAGGGGCAGGGCTGGTTCTGGCAGCAGAATAGTGAAGGGCGGTATGTGGATGCGCTTCGGCTGGATATCCGGCCGCATTAAAAATAATCAGACAAGGAGTAGTGAATCATGGGGTCTTGTGATAAAGCCTGTAATAACACTGGTGCAGTCAGGTTTGTACAGCAATATCTGAAAGAATGTGAATTAATCGCTAAGCAACTTGATGTGCCTGTGGAAAATATCCTGGGGCTTGCTGCAAAGGAGTCCTTTTACGGGCAGGGTAGAATCGCGACAGAATACAATAACTACTTTTCCATGCATGGTCCGGCACCTTTACAGTCAGGAGAGGTTCACCCGCTGGGGAGTAATCAAGTGTGGGTTGCCACTTATACCTCTTTTTCAACTAGCGGAAAGTCCTTTGCAATCCGATTTGGTAATGCGGTCAGAAATAAAAAATCTCCGGAGCAATTTGCGCAGGCATTGATTGATTCTGGTTTTAATTCAGGTAAAAACAGTAATGGCGGCCATACCGGTTATGCTAGTGAGTTAGTGGGGGTGATTAATATGGTTAAGCGGAGAATAACATGTCCTGTAAATTAATATCAGCATTGCTTATCATGGTCGTGTCCGTGAATTGTTGTGCTGAAATTCTTATCAGGAATGTGCCGCGGTTTGATCTAGCGAATGTTAACCAGTCAGGTCTTACTGAAACACAGGCGCAGGCATTATTGGTTTTTTCACTAAAAAATGAAAAATATAATGTGGAATTGTCTGGGGTTTTTCTTGACGGTTCTCTGAAAGATAAAAAAGGTAACCTGTTTCATCCTGGGTATTTTAGTTTTGGGGTAGGTTATGATTCTCCTTCCGCCGGTGCGACAGATGTGTGGGGACTATTTTCAGTTAGCCCTGTAACTGGTGATATATGGGAAGAGGATTCATGCAGGAGAATCTCATTTCCCGCGCTGCAAAAAATACAAAAAGGAATAATGAAAAAAACCGGAGCAACGTTTGCCAGTGAAGTGGTTCAGCGCCGGGGGCTGGATTGTACGGATGAGTAGTACATGTCATGGAATTGCCTGCCGTGACCGTGCTGGCTAGCAAAAATGTTAACGCAGGCGCAGCAGGGGCTGGGCTGGTTCTGGCAGCAGAACAGCGAAGGGCGGTATGTGGATGCTTTGCGACTGGAGAAAAAATAATGTGCCCACGAATGCTGAGAATGGCTATACAAAAATATGACGATAAACGTGTAGATGGGGAAAAAATATACCCATGAACTTCAAGTTGATTGCTATCTGTTGACTTCAGGCTACCCTTGGTCCCGTCTGCATTGGTGGGTAAGCAAGCATCTTCAGGTTTATTGGATATATAGCAATATAAGGAGATGATCATGGGTAACTCTCATGATGAGGCTATTCAGCAGGCATACGATGCTTATGACGACTTAATGCTGGATAAACGATATCTCAGGGACAATGATGCCTGGGGAGATTTAAGAATTGACCGTGAAAATGGTGCAATCTCATTGTTGCTGAGATGGAAATATAATTGGATAAAAAGATGGGATGCAAAAACTGACTGGACAGATTTGGAGAAAAATGCCTTTCATGAGAAAGTTATTTTTGTCATTAATCAAACATGGAATAATAAGATTTTTTTATCCGTTTCTGGGAAGTCTGAGTTTGCCAGTAAGTTTAATGGTAAGGATTTATCTTTCTCAATAGAAATAATTCAGACTGATCGTCATGGGTATTGGGATGTGGTGGTGTTTAAAATTGATAATGATGATCCAAATAGTTTTCGACAGAGTTCCATTGTCTGGAATAGTCGATACGTTGAACTTGACTCTAAAGATATAGTTGCAGCAGCTAAATGTCTTGGCTCATCAAAAGTTTGCCATGAGCAAATAGGGCTGTCTCACGAGCTTGGGCATATTATTGGATATCTTGCTGATGAATACTATAGTGATGATGCAGATAAAGCAACTACACCATTCTCCGGGGACGCCAGTGCGTTAATGAATATTGGTATGGAACTGCGCTCTCGTTATATGGGAAATGTCATTGAGCGGTTAAATAGAATGGTTCCGGGTTCTAATTTTTTGTGAAAAGCGTAAAAAAATGAAACTAATATACGCTGTGATAATTTTTTTGATAGTGGGTGGGGTGAAAAATAGCATGTCTGATATTCCTGGGCATGCTTATCTGAATGCGAGTGGTGTGTATAATGGAGTTGAAGAGAATGTTCTATTAAATAACTATGGTCAGCCAGCGTATGAATTTATAAAGCCTCGTTATAAATTTGTCGGTGAGTATTATATAGAAATTGAAAACACCTATCGCTCAACAAATCCTGAATTCAGAAATATTCCCATCAAAGAAATGTTTTGGCATTTGCGGGGGGATTTAAATCTGACATGTTTTTTTCATTATAAAGATGGACAGTGGCGTGTTATTTCTTATTTTTTCTGGCCGCCGGGCGCTAAATTCTAATCCGATATTAAAGGAATAAATATCATGAGTTTTGTATCTACGAGTAATAAATCTGGCAGTAACGGTGGGCCAGCTATCTCCACGCCACCGATAGCCGGAGAAAGTAGTGCTGTAAGCGCCAGTTCAGCCGCAACCGATGTAGCTGATGCAGCCGGGCAGATGGCAGGACAGGCCGCGGCGGACCTGTTTGGTGCATTGCCGGAACCGTCAGGTCTGGTTAAAGCCGCAGTAGCTGCTGCGCAAGCCGCAGCCGCCGCAGCAGGAATATCGGATATGGCTGGTGCAGTTCAGGATGCGGCGGCGTCGATTGCAGCCGGTGGTCCGGGGGCGCATAACGTCACAGTAAGTGGTAGCGCTGTGCCGCCGCAGTTGCTTTTGTTTGCAGGCATGAATGGTTCGGAAGGACTTGGGAATCTGTTTTCCTACACAGTACAGCTTAAAACGCCGGACATCCTGAACCTGGGTTACGTTTCTCCCGCTGCCAACCTGCCGCTTCAGCCCATGGTGGGCAAAGACCTGTGCGTCAGTATCGAACTGGACGGTGGCGAAAAACGGTATATCAGCGGGCTGGTGACGGCTGCGAGGGTGGTCGGCCATGAGGGGCGTTCGGTAACGTATGAATTACGCATTGAGCCATGGCTGAAGCTGCTGACCCATACCAGCGACTACAAAGCGTTCCAGAACAAAACCGTGGTGGATGTTCTCGATGAAGTACTGGATGAATATTCTTTTCCGGTGGAAAAACGGTTGGTGGAAAATTATCCGCCCCGTGCCTGGCAGGTGCAGTACGGCGAAACGGATTTTGATTTCATCCAGCGCCTGATGCAGGAGTGGGGAATTTACTGGTGGTTTGAGCACAGCGAGAACTGCCATACGTTGGTGCTGGCGGATGCTATCAATGGTCATAAAGCGTGTCCTGACTCGCCACTGGTGGAGTGGCACCAGGAAGGGCTGAAACTGGACAAGGAATTTATCCACACCATTACGGCTAGTGAGAGGCTGCGTACTGGAAAGTGGGTAATGGACGATTTTGATTTTATGAAGCCTCGTTCGCTGCTTAAAAGTACCGTGGCCAGTCCGCGTGATACCGGTCATGCTGAATACGAGCATTACGAATGGCCTGGTGATTACTTCACTACGGGCGAAGGCGAGATGCTGACGCGCATTCGTATGGAAGCGCAGCGCAGCCCAGGCAGTCGGGCACATGGGGCCGGTCATATCCGTACCCTCATGACCGGGTACACCTTTACGTTGATGAATCACCCGACGGCAGAAATTAATCAGGAATATCTGCTGGTACAGACCACTCTGTTTTTACGGGATAATGCGCAGCACAGCGGCCAGGATCAGCATTTTACCTATGTCACCACGTTTGAACTGCACCCCACCAGCGAAGTTTACCGCCCACAACGAACCCTGAGCAAACCCCACACCAAAGGCCCGCAGAGCGCCATCGTCACCGGCCCGGCGGGGCAGGAAATCTGGACGGATAAATATGGCCGGGTGAAGGTGCAGTTTGGCTGGGATCGCTACGGAAAGAATGACGAAAACAGCTCCTGCTGGATCCGCGTCAGCTACCCGTGGGCGGGGAAAGGATTCGGGATGATCCAGATCCCACGCATCGGCCAGGAAGTGCTGGTGGATTTCAAAAATGGCGACCCGGATTTACCGATTATCGTGGGCCGTACCTACAACCAGGACACCATGCCTCCGTGGGGACTGCCGGGCATGGCGTCGCAGAGCGGGATATTTAGCCATTCGTTACAGGGGGGGCCGACCAACGGAAACATGCTGCGCTTCGATGACAAAACGGGGGCAGAAGAGGTGAAATTCCACGCGGAAAAAGACCTCAATACCACGGTAAAAAACAATGAAACCCACACGGTCATGGTCGATCGCATAAAAACCATTGTCAAAAATGAAACCATCAGCGTGGGAGAAGACCGTAATGCCACCATCACAAAAAATGATGGTCTCTCCGTAAAACTGGCTCAAACCATCAATATCGGGACAACATACCGACTGGATGTTGGCGATCAATTTACCCTTCGCTGTGGCGAAGCGGCTCTTGTTTTGCACAAAGACGGTTCTATTGAGTTCTGCGGAAAACAACTCCTGCTGCATACCAGTGATGCGATGCAGCTTATTGGTAAGGGGATTGATATGAACCCGGATGGCGGCACAGCCATGACTGCGGATGATATTGCCCCGTTACCTACCCCGGACGTTTCTGAATAAAAAAATATAAAAGGAATTTTTTCTATGACCAGCCTTTACCGTATTCAGGAGGGCTGTTTTACCCTGCCTGAAACTTTTCTTGATCGTACCGTCAATATTTTCGTCCCGGCGAGTAATGAGCGGGCCTCCCCCAGTCTGAATATTTCCCGTGACACTCTCAAACCCGATGAAAACCTGACCACCTATATTGACCGCCAGATAGTCTTGATGAAAAAAAACCTGGGCCAGCACCGGGTACTTTCGCGGGGAACGGCCCTGGCGGGAACTGGCGAAGCTGCCATGGCAGGTGAACAAATTCTCGCAACCCACCGTTCTGGAAAAACAGAAGTGTACCAGCGTCAGGCCGGGTTTATCACCGGGCCAGCAAAGGTACTGGTGTTAACCCTGACCAGTCAGCGCCCTTTTGATGAGCATACTGACCAGTTATGGACTGCCTGGTTGACCAGTTTTCAGCCTGCTAAAAGTTAAAACAACATGGAGGTGTTGTCATGTATGAAGCCGCACGGGTGGATGACCCTATCTACCACACCAGCGCTCTTGCCGGGTTTTTGATTGGGGCTATCATTGGCATTGCCATTATTGCCGTTGCCGCCTTTGCCTTTTTTACCTGTGGTTTTTTTGCCGGTCTGGTGCTGGGTTTTCTTGCTGACCAGATAGCGTCCGGAGTCCTTCAACTGGGGGAAGCCATCGGGCGCTCGATACATTCCACTGCGGGAAAAATTCTGACCGGCTCTCCCAATGTCAACACCAACAGCCGACCTGCTGCCCGCGCCGTACTGAGTACGGTGATATGCGAAGACCATTCTCCAGAAATCCGTATCGCCCAGGGTTCCTGCAATATCTACATCAACAGCCAGCCCGCAGCCCGGAAGGATGACCACACTGAATGTGATGCAGTGATTGAGGACGGTTCTCCCAATGTCTTTCTCGGCGGCGGTACGCAGACGGTGCTGGAGATCAGCCCGGAAATCCCTGACTGGTTGCGTCAGGTAGTGGATGTGCTGTTTGTGGTTGCCGGAATGGTTGGCGGACTTGCCGGAGCCGCACGCCAGGCGGCGAAGCTGGGGACAAAATTCGGCACCAAATGTGCGGCCAAATTTATTGGTGGCGAAATAACCGGGATGGCCGTTTCCGAGGTCGCTATGGGGTTGTTCAGCAACCCAGTGGATGTCACCACCGGGCAAAAAATCCTGCTGCCGGAGACGGATTTCACCCTGCCAGGACGCCTGCCCGTCACCTGTTCGCGCTTTTATGCCAGCCACCTGGAAACTGAAGGATTACTGGGCAGAGGATGGCGGCTGAACTGGGAGATAAACCTGCGTGAGGATGAAACATATATCACCTTCATCGGTGTACAGGGACGGGAACTGAGTTATCCGAAAGCGATGCTGACGCCGGGCCACCAGATATTCGATCCGGAAGAGCAATTTTATCTGAGTCGCCTGCATGACGGGCGCTATGTGCTGCATTACACCGACCGCAGCTATTACGTATTTGATGAATTTGATGACCACGGCGTCGCGCCGTTACTTTTTATGGAGACGCCGTACCGACAGCGCATTGCTTTCGGGCGTGAGAACGGCAGGCTGGTACGGGTAGCCTCCAGCAGCGGGCACCATCTGTTACTGCACCGTACAATGACACCGGCGGGGGAAAGACTTTCGCATATTGAACTGGTGAAAGGCGGGCGTCCCGGTAACCTGGTGGAATATCGTTACGACGATAACGGGCAACTGACCGGCGTGGTGAACCGGGCAGGTATGACGGTGCGCCAGTTTGCCTGGGAAAATGGCCTGATGACAGAGCACCGCAACGCGACGGGCTTCACCTGTACCTACCGCTGGGAAGAGGTTGAAGGTTTCCCCCGCGTGGTGGAACACTCGACCAGCGACGGCGAGTATTACCGGTTCCACTATGATTTTGCCGGTGGGCAGACGGTGGTAACCGGCAGGCAGGAGCAGAAGTGGCAGTGGTGGTTTGATGAAGAGACGTATGTGACTGCGCACCGGACGCCGGGCGGCGGACTGTACCGCTTCACGTACAACGAAAACCATTTCCCGGTCGCCGTGGAACTCCCCGGCGAACGCAGGGTAACGCTGGAATACGACACCCTGAGCCGGGTGGTGAAAGAGACGGACGCGGCAGGGCGGGTGACACAGACGCAGTGGAACGGCAGCTTTGCTGAAATCACGCGCCGGGCGCTGGATGACGACCACGTATGGAAGGCGGATTACAACGAACACGGCCAGGTGATACGGGAGACGGACCCGGAAGGGCGCGTCACGCGGTACGGGTATGATGAACAGGGGCTGGCGGTCAGCCGCACGGATGCGCGGGGCGGCGAGGCTGCGCTGGTGCACGATGCGCGCGGTCAACTGACGCGTTACACCGACTGTTCGGGGTGCGCCACGGGTTATGAATACGATGAGGACGGCAACCTGACGGCGGTGACGGACGCGGAAGGGAAAACGGTACGTATCCGCTATAACCGTCTGGGGCTGCCGGAGACGGTCAGCCATCCCGGTAAACTGCAGGACCGTTACACGTGGAACGCGCTGGGGTTACTGAGCAGCCACCGCCGCATCACGGGCAGCGTGCAGTCCTGGCAGTACACGCCGCGCGGGCTGCTGGCGCGCCACATGGATGAAGAGAAGCGGGAGACGCGCTGGCAGTACACCCCGGAAGGGCTGGTCGCCAGTCTGAGCAACGGCAACGGGGCGCAGTACCGGTTCAGCCACGATGCGGACGGACGGCTGACGGGAGAACAGCGCCCGGACGGTCTGATACGGATGTTTGTGCTGAATGCGGGCGGGTTCCCGGTCATCATCCAGACGCAGGGTACAGAAGGCGGGATGCGTAATGAGCGGCAGGAGCGTGACGCGCTGGGCCGCCTGTTGCGCAGTGACACGCAGCACAGTACACGGACCTTCAGCTACAACCGTCTTGACCAGATAACGGAAGTGACGCTAATCCCGACGGAAGAAGGGGAACGGCTGCACCACATGCAGGCGGATACGGTGCGCTTTGCGTATGACCGCAGCGGCTGGCTGACGGCAGAGCACAGTGTGTATGGCAGCATAAAGTACCGGCGTGACGCGCTGGGCAATCCCACCGACATTACCCTGCCGGACGGGCAGCATCTCAGTCACCTGTACTACGGCAGCGGGCATCTGCTCCAGACAGCGCTGGACGGTATCACGGTCAGTGAATATGAGCGTGACAGCCTGCACCGTCAGGTGATGCGCACGCAGGGAGCGCTGACAACGTTCAGCGGCTACAACGCCGACAACCGGTTAAGCTGGCAGCGCAGCCTGCCAGGCGGCAGCCAGAATCTGCAGCAGGCTGGTAACTCCCCGGCGCAGAACGACAGCGTGACAGCGCGGGATTATATCTGGAATGCAGACGGTGAAGTCGGCGGCATCAATGACAAACTGCGCGGTTGCCTGGTGTTCAGCTATGACCGCAGCGGCTGGCTGACCAGCCGCACGGGTCAGATGTACGACCATGACCATTATTATTACGACAAAGCGGGCAACCTGCTGACGGATGAGTATCAGAGTGCGGTGCTGGACAACCGCCTGCCGGGCTACGGGCGTGACCTTTACCGCTATAACGAATGGGGTGAACTGACAGAGCGCAGGGACCAGCAACTGGAGTGGAATGCGCAGGGCCAGTTAACGCGGGTCATCAGCAGCAACAGCGAGACGCGGTATCAGTATGATGCGCTGGGCAGGCGCATCAGCAAGGCGACCAGCAATCTCCATACGGACCGGGGAGAACGAAGCCGGACAACGTTTGTGTGGGAAGGATTCCGGCTTTTGCAGGAGACAACGTGGCAGGGAAAGCGGACGTACCTGTACGATGCGGAACAGCCGTACACGCCGGTGGCAGCCATCACGGGGCGCGGAGAGAGTCAAAAAATCTGGTATTACCATACGGACCTGACGGGCACGGTACAGGAGGTGACCGCGCCGGACGGGACGCTGGTGTGGGCAGGCTACCAGGCGGGATTTGGTGAAAACCGGGGCGACATCAGCAACAGCGGGGCGTACTTTGAACAGCCGCTGCGGCTGCCGGGGCAGTATTATGATGAAGAGACGGGGCTGCACTATAATCTGTTCAGGTATTATGCGCCGGAGTGCGGGAGGTTCGTAAGCCAGGACCCGATAGGGCTAAATGGTGGGTTAAACCTGTATGCGTATGCACCGAATCCGCTGTCATGGAGCGACCCGCTAGGATTAGAGAAATGTTTATTATCGGCAGCAGATAAGAAAATAATGGGCGATGCGCCTGCTGGAATGATCAACCCACACCGGCATCATATTGGTAGAGAAAAAGCTCCGAGGAACTGGTCAAAACAAAATCGTGATTATATAACTCAAGTACATGATGTTCTGGATTATTTTGGAATAGATAAAAATAAGGATATCCGTAACTTCACGTGGGCAACAAATGGCCGTGGGGCGCATACGATAAAAGCAGCAAGGCATGTTTGGGAAAAAGTGATGGATGCTGCTCCTGGTGGTGTAGATGAAGTTGAAAAAGCTCTTAGTAAATTAGGTCAGGAGATGAGACGTGGCAAATTCTTCTAATATGAGCATTCTAGCTTTGATAGAATCAAATGACATTGATAAAATTAGATTATTAATTGATACGAATTCTTCTTTAATAGACACGTATGATGCTAATGAGTCTTTGCTCTATTTTTTCGTATCAAATAATAAACCAGAGATATGTAGTATGTTAATTGAGAATGGCATGAATGTTAATGTTATAGATGACTCCTATTTAACGCCTTTAGTTGAAGCTGCATATAACGGTGCCTTAGATTTGGTTGACCTTTTGTTAAAAAATGGAGCTTGGGTCAACGGTGACCCCAGAGGAATTACCACGCCTCTCATAGAGGCCATAGAAAATGAACATTTTGAAGTCGTAAAACTATTGATAATAAATAACGCAGATGTTAACAGACTTCAAACTAAGTTTAATCGCACTCCTTTGGATATAGCTACAAATTGTCAAAATCATAAGATTGTTGAATTATTAAAAAATAATGGTGCTAAATACTCACGAGAAACTATTGACTTAGAAACTACTCCGGGAAGTGGAATATTAGCACATATATATGACAATGCAGGTGTTATTATTACGGATGAATATATAAAAGACGATATATCAATTAAAACATCTCTTATAGGCAAAGGGAAGCAATATATAAATAATAAAATATTATTTACTTTTGGAAATTTCGTGAAAAAACCATGCAAAGAGTTTCTTATTTGCCTCCCATATGACTGGCCGATAAATATTCAACTACTTGATGGGGATTATAGAGAAGCTTTCCCATTAAAGTTTTTGTTTCTATTGTCTGAATCATATAAGAATGGCATGGATATTAAAGAAGGCTCCATTTTAGAAAAACAGGATATAGCCTGGAGACAACTGAAATGGCCGGAAAATATTGATGCACTGATCGCGGTAGATTATTCGTTTGATCATCAAGAAAAAGAACAAGACCTCGAAGGTGAGACTGTCGATTTGCTATTACTTGTTCCAATTAAATACCCCAAGTCGGGGCGGCCAAAAGAAGATAAACTCAATCAATGGATTATTAAACGGCGTACTGCTAAATGGGACAGTGTATCGTTTAAGAATGAGTGGTTGTTCCCGGTGTGATGGAAGGGTATAAACGAAATCAGTAGTATGATCCGATGATTGCGTAGATTCTCTATCTTGACCCGATTGGGCTGCGGGGCGGGTTAAACCTGTATGCTTATGCGCCGAATACGCTGAGGTGGATTGATCCTTGGGGATTAATAAGACTTGCAAGTGATTTTTTAGAACAAATAAGAGATGTTACTGCAAAATATAAAGGGCAAGCAATTTATGAGTTTTTTGATGAAGGTGCGGGTAAAATGTATGCAGGTCAAACAAAAAATCTATATCAGAGAATGTTGCAACATGCTAGAAGTGGGAAGTTAACTCAGGCAATGTTGGATTCGTTGAATTTTGATAAATATGCTGGAATTAGTAAATAATGGTTAAATAATTTAGAGGCAATGAAAATAGCTAAAAATGGAGGAAGAGGTGTAACCAGTAATGAAAAACGACCACCAAATACAGGAAATGTTTCAGATCAAGATTTTAGAGTGAAGGGAGAGTGTTGATTTATTTAAGGGGAAATATATGAGACTAGTGGAAAATTATGGTGTGCGGGGAAATTGTGTCCTTGTGTATGAAATGCATGATGAGACAAGTCATATTGTTGACACGATGAAAGAAAAGAAAGTTAACGGGTTAGTTTTGTCACCGCTTATAACTGATTTATCATTTCTTGATGAAATTTATTTCATTAATGAAATATATATCACAGGCAATAAAATAAAGGATATATCACAACTGTATTCGTTGAGAAAAATACAAGTCATCCATCTTTTGAATGATGATAAAATGAGACTTGATTTATCATGTTTCCCATTTTTAAAAGAGGCTGTATTAATAGGTCGAAATGGAGTTGATAATTTGTTTAATCACAGATCTCTGGAAAAAATAACATTGATAGATTTTAAAGAAAAAAAAGAGCATGTTGTGGGGAGATCATTCTTGCAATCATTAGAGATAAAAAATAGCAATATTCAAGCAATCCCTAATTTATCATCTATCAAGACTTTAAGGAGCATCAAGTTATCTGGATTATCTAAGGCTTCGGACACGGCTTTTTTATATGGTTTGAAAAGTATAGAAGAAATGTCTTTATCTTTATGCAAAAAAATGGCAATGTCAATCATTGAAGATGTAAGTAAATTACCTTCAATTAGAAAAATATCTTTTTCAAAAATGGGTGATATTCCAAGCGTAACTAAAATAAGTAACCTTGTTAAATTGGAACGATTGTTTATAACGGAAAACACAAAAATTACAGATGGGAAAATCAGATTTCTGTTGGATATGAAAGCATTGTCTTATCTTGTAATTCAAGGTTTCAATCATTATGATGTCAATGTTTGGGATTTAATGAATCTAATTAAAAATAAATAATTTCTCAGTTATACCCAGCAGGGTTAAATGATATCGGTCATATGTATTGTTTAACCGATAAAAATTTCTAAAAAAATAAGAGAATGAGTGTAGTTTCCCAGTAATTGCATCGTGGCATTTGAATACGGTGATAACCAGAAGGTGTAATTAAGTTCATCATCTGAACAGCTAGCTGCAGGCGGACAGGGTACGTTTTGCGTATGACCGCAGCGGGTGGCTGACGGCGGAGTACAGCATGCATGGCAGCATCAGATACCGGCGTGACGCGCTGGGTAACCCCACCGATATCACGTTGCCGGACGGTCAGCACCTCAGTCATCTTTACTACGGCAGCGGGCATCTGCTCCAGACGGCGCTGGACGGTATCACGGTCAGTGAATATGAACGTGACAGCCTGCACCGTCAGGTGATGCGCGCGCAGGGAGCGCTGGCGACGTTCAGCGGCTACAACGCCGACAACCGGTTAAGCTGGCAGCGCAGCCTGCCAGGCGGCAGCCAGAATCCGCAGCAGGCCGGTAACCCCCCGGCGCAGAACGACAGCGTGACAGCGCGGGATTATATCTGGAATGCAGACGGTGAAGTCGGCGGCATCAATGACAAACTGCGCGGTTGCCTGGTGTTCAGCTATGACCGCAGCGGCTGGCTGACCAGCCGCACGGGTCAGATGTACGACCATAACCATTATTATTACGACAAAGCGGGCAACCTGCTGACGGATGAGTATCAGGGAGCGGTGCCGGATAACCGCCTGCCGGGCTACGGGCGTGACCGTTACCGCTATAACGAATGGGGCGAACTGACAGAGCGCAGGGACCAGCAACTGGAGTGGAATGCGCAGGGCCAGTTAACGCGGGTCATCAGCAGCAACAGCGAAACGCGGTATCAGTATGATGCGCTGGGCAGGCGCATCAGCAAGGCGACATATGGCCGCCATACGGACCGGGGAGAACGAAGCCGGACGACGCTTGTGTGGGAAGGGTTCCGGCTGTTGCAGGAGACAACGTGGCAGGGGAAGCGGACATACCTGTACGATGCGGAACAGCCGTACACGCCGGTGGCGGGCATCACGGGGCGCGGAGAGAGTCAAAAAATCTGGTATTACCATACGGACCTGACGGGCACGGTACAGGAGGTGACCGCGCCGGACGGGACGCTGGTGTGGGCAGGCTACCAGGCGGGATTTGGTGAAAACCGGGGCGACATCAGCAACAGCGGGGCGTACTTTGAACAGCCGCTGCGGCTGCCGGGGCAGTACTTTGACGAAGAAACAGGACTGCATTACAATCTGTTCAGATATTATGCGCCGGAGTGCGGGCGGTTTATCAGCCAGGATCCGATAGGGCTGGCGGGGGGAATAAACCTCTATGCTTACGCGCCTAATCCGCTGTCATGGATCGATCCTCTAGGTTTATGTGGTGAGGAAGTATCTGTTTATCGTGTAGAAACAGATATTTCAGCAAGCCAGAGAGTTTTCATTGATGAATTTGGCAATGTTTCCATACCTGATAATATCAGGATGCTATTTTTAAATTTTGGGAGTGAAGCAAGAGCAAATGAATTTCGAAGTATCGGTTCTAAGCAAATAAAGACATTTGAGGTTAATAGGTCTTTTCTGGATAAATTAAGAGAAACATCGATTACGGAAAGGGAATTAGCTAGATCAAAAAATAAATCTGATAAAAACAGACCATTAGTTGTTGATAAGGGAACTCCAGATCAATATGGATTGCGAACAGAGCAAATTAATGAGTTAATAGAAAATATCATACCAGGGTCAGGACGTAATTTATGACATATTCAGAGTCAATAAAAAAAGAATTGAATGATGAAAAAAGTAGAATTATTTCATCTATTATTCCTAAAGAACACAAAGGTATTATTGTGGATTATATAACACATTGTAGTAGTGGATGTGCTAAATACATTCATAAAAAAGCCAGGGAAATATTATTATTGATTAATGATAGAAGTTATTCTACATGGCCTGATATTAATGAGTGGATTTCTATTTTGCCAGAGGATTATGTAGAGTCCTTTCGCAACTCAAATGAAGATGAAGATTGGATACTTAGTGATTGGCTTTATTGGTTTGAAATTGAAAATAGAGCTTGGTTTTTATGGAATATAAATGTTATTGATGAAAATCATCTAAAAATTAGTGTGTTAATTTATGAGCATCCCTTTCCATCAGAATCATTAAAAGTTATGTTCACACATCTCGGAACCGATGAACTGATAGAAACAAACATCTATTAAAGCAAACACAGGAAAGATACGTCACACATCATTGATCATATTGCAAGCCCTGCAGATTAACTAGGCAATATGCACCCTTAGCCGTTTATATTTTCTGGGGCAGGTTGAGAATGCGGATTCAGGACCAGGGAAAGATCATCGTGTGCCGTAGGCACAAAGATGCAAAACGGGACGTTTTGCATGTAATAAGCATAAGCTTGTGAAGAGATGGTGGCAGGCCCACCGGGATCTGCTGTCGGAAGTCGGTCCCAAACAACCCCGGCTGCTGTGGTAAAGAGCCATGGTAGTGAGCGCAGGGGGAACGATCAGACGCGATCTGATCCTGTGTGAGATACAGTGAGATGAGTAAACCCGAACCTGTGTTGAAAGGTCGTTAGTCCTAAGTGACATCAAAACCGGAGGCATGATGATACCGCCGGGATTAATTTACGGGTGAATTCCGAATGCTGCGTGAATGGTGTCCGGCGTATAGCAGGCATGACGCTGTATCAGGCTCTTTGCAGGAACTACGGGAACTGGTCGTCGCAATGTCAAGAGAGAAATACAAATAACCGAAATTATGAGTATGAGAGTATCGATGTGCGAAACCGGGGCAGAGCTGTTCGTAGTAGTGAGGAAGCGTTTGTAATGAACGTGGAGCGAAGGGACAGCGTCGGGCAGTCTGCATCACAGCCCAACTGTAAACAGGAGGAGGCTGCGGGTGAACAGACAAAACCGTTTCAGGTCAGTAAATTGCATGTGGTGGAAGCGTACCGGCGGGTAAGAGCGAATGCCGGAACTGCCGGAGTGGATAACCAGACGCTGAAAGATTTTGAGCGGGATCTGAAAGGAAATCTGTACAAAATCTGGAACAGGTTATCGTCGGGAAGCGGGATGCCGCCGCCAGTGTGTGCGGTGGAAATTCCGAAGAAGGATGGAAGTAAAAGACTTTTAGGAATACCGACAGTAAGCGACCGAATAGCGCAGATGACGGTGCTGATAACGTTTGAACCATTAGTGGAGCGTTATTTCCTGAATGATTCATACGGATACCGGCATGGAAAATCGGCGCTGGATGCAATAGCAGTCACCAGAAAACGTTGCTGGCAATACGACTGGTGTCTTGAGTTTGATATTAAAGGGTTATTCGATAATATCCCCCACGATTTATTACTCAGGGCAGTGGATAAACATTGCGCGGATAAATGGGTAAGACTGTCTATTCGCCGGTGGCTGACAGCGCCAGTGCAGATGCCGGATGGAACACTGAAGGAAAGAAATAAAGGTACGCCACAGGGCGGCGTCATCAGCCCGGTACTGGCGAATTTATTTCTGCACTATGTGTTTGATAAGTGGCTGACGTTACATTATCCGGGAATTCCGTGGTGCCGGTATGCAGACGATGGATTAATTCATTGTGGCAGTAAACAACAGGCAGAGGAATTACTGAATAAACTGGCAAAACGTTTTCAGGAATGTGGACTGGAATTACATCCGGAGAAAACGAAAATAGTTTACTGCAAAGACAGCGAACGACAGGCGAACCACGAAACAGTGCAGTTTGATTTTCTGGGGTATACGTTCAGGGCGAGAAGGGCACGTAATCAGCGAAGGGGAAATCTCTTTACGAGTTTCAGCCCGGCGGTGAGTAACAGTGCGCAGAAAGGCATGATCGGAAAACTCAGGAAACTGCGGCTCAGACGCAGGGTGGAGATGAGTCTCGAAGATATTGCGAAATGGCTGAATCCGATGATATCGGGGTGGCTGAACTATTACGCGAAATACTATAAATCAGCGATGAAGAAGGTGTGCAGATATATCAATCTGCTCCTGATTGCGTGGTTGAGAAAGAAGTATAAGACCCTGCGGTATAAAAAGACGAAGGCGTGTCAGTTAATGGAAAGACTGTCGAAAGAGAAGCCGGAATTATTTGCCCACTGGAAAGCAGGACCGGAAAGCGCGTTTGCCTGACGGGAGCCGTATGAAGCGAGAGTTTCACATACGGTTCTGCGAGAGGCTGTCGGGGAGGTTCCGGTGGCCTACTCACTAGAAGTACACTTTTTGTACTAAACAATTCGCATTTTATGTTTAAAAATTGAGATATTCCTCATTACCTAAAGCTGTTTTTTATTGCTTATACATGATCAAATACTCCTTACATAATTAAGGAGCACAAAATGGAACTTAAAAAATTGATGGAGCATATTTCTATTATCCCCGATTACAGACAAGCCTGGAAAGTGTAACATAAATTATCGGATATTCTACTGTTGACTATTTGTGCCGTTATTTCGGGTGCAGAAGGTTGGGAAGATATAGAGGATTTTGGGGAAACACATCTCGATTTTTTGAAGCAATATGGTGATTTTGAAAATGGTATTCCTGTTCACGATACCATTGCCAGAGTTGTATCCTGTATCAGTCCTGCAAAATTTCACGAGTGCTTTATTAACTGGATGCGTGACTGCCATTCTTCAGATGATAAAGGCGTCATTGCAATTGATGGAAAAACGCTCCGGCACTCTTATGACAAGAGTCGCCGCAGGGGAGCGATTCATGTCATTAGTGCGTTCTCAACAATGCACAGTCTGGTCATCGGACAGATCAAGACGGATGAGAAATCCAATGAGATTACAGCTATCCCAGAACTTCTTAACATGCTGGATATTAAAGGAAAAATTATCACAACTGATGCGATGGGTTGCCAGAAAGATATTGCAGAGGAGATACAAAAACAGGGAGGTGATTATTTATTCGCTGTAAAAGGAAACCAGGGGCGGCTAAATAAAGCCTTCGAGGAAAAATTTCCGCTGAAAGAATTAAATAATCCAGAGCATGACAGTTACGCAATTAGTGAAAAGAGTCACGGCAGAGAAGAAATCCGTCTTCACATTGTTTGCGATGTCCCTGATGAACTTATTGATTTCACGTTTGAATGGAAAGGTCTGAAGAAATTATGCGTGGCAGTCTCCTTTCGGCCAATAATAGCAGAACAAAAGAAAGAGCCAGAAATGACGGTCAGATATTATATCAGTTCTGCTGATTTAACCGCAGAGAAGTTCGCCACAGCAATCCGAAACCACTGGCACGTGGAGAATAAGCTGCACTGGCGTCTGGACGTGGTAATGAATGAAGACGACTGCAAAATAAGAAGAGGAAATGCAGCAGAATTATTTTCAGGGATACGGCACATCGCTATTAATATTTTAACGAATGATAATGTATTCAAGGCAGGGTTAAGACGTAAGATGCGAAAAGCAGCCATGGACAGAAACTACCTGGCGTCAGTCCTTGCAGGAGAGCGGGCTTTCGTAGTCATACCCCGACTCTCCCCGGCCCTAAACACAACACCCACTCACCACAACCTAAACTCATCCGCATCCCGCCATGCCGGAAACTTTTCTCTATATTCCCGCAATGCCACCATCGACAGCTCCGCATCAATGCGCGTTGCCTGATGCGCGTCGGCAGTAGCGATAATCTCGCCCTGTGGATTAATCACCCTGCTGTCACCACGATAATGGCAGCCGTTGCCATCGCTGCCGACGCGATTGCATCCCGCCACATACGCCTGATTCTCAATCGCGCGGGCCGTCAGCAATGCCTGCCAGTGCAGAGAGCGCGGAGCAGGCCAGTTGGCGACGTACAGGGCGAGGTCATAATCGTTGAGATTGCGCGACCACACCGGAAAACGTAAGTCGTAGCACACCAGCGGCAAAATACGCCAGCCGCGCCATTCCACAATCACTCGCGCATTGCCCGCTTTATAATGCAGATGCTCATCTGCCATTCGGAACAGATGACGCTTATCATAAAAATGTACCGTGCCGCCCGGCTCAACCAGCAAAAAGCGGTTAACCGAACCAGACTCCGTTTGTAATGCAACACTGCCTGCAATCAGCGCATTGCACTGCTGCGCTTTGGCTGTCATCCAGTTCACTACGTCATCTTGTGCTAGCGACGAAGCTGCCGCTTCCATGGCAAAGCCGCTGGTAAACATCTCCGGTAGAACGATCACATCGCGTCCGGTAATACCTTCCAGTTGACGATCAAAATGACGCAGGTTGGCAGGACCATCCATCCACACCAGTGGTTGCTGTAAAAGCGTAATCTTCAAACCAGGCACGGTGTACAACTCCTTTATGTGAAGGGTTTTATAACTCTAACACCTTATCAGGCAGTTGCCTTAGCGCAGAATAAATTGATAACAAATGCTGATATTGGAAATATCTGATTTGCAAATTATCGTGTTATCGCCAGGCTTTAGGAGGTTAATAACATGGGCAGGATAAGCTCGGGAGGAATGATGTTTAAGGCAATAACGACAGTCGCCGCTCTGGTCATCGCCACCAGTGCAATGGCGCAGGATGATTTAACCATTAGCAGCCTTGCAAAGGGCGAAACCACCAAAGCTGCGTTTAATCAGATGGTGCAAGGGCATAAGCTGCCTGCCTGGGTGATGAAAGGCGGGACTTATACCCCTGCACAAACCGTAACGTTGGGAGATGAGACGTATCAGGTGATGAGCGCGTGCAAACCGCATGACTGTGGCTCGCAACGTATCGCTGTGATGTGGTCCGAGAAATCTAATCAGATGACGGGGCTGTTCTCGACTATTGATGAGAAAACGTCGCAAGAGAAACTCACCTGGTTGAATGTGAACGATGCGCTTTCGATTGATGGTAAAACGGTGCTGTTCGCGGCGTTGACCGGCAGCCTGGAAAACC
This sequence comes from Escherichia sp. F1, assembly GCF_046764225.1. Lineage (NCBI taxonomy): Bacteria > Pseudomonadati > Pseudomonadota > Gammaproteobacteria > Enterobacterales > Enterobacteriaceae > Escherichia > Escherichia sp. F1. The sequence goes on along the minus strand of NZ_CP177202.1, from coordinate 3,864,331 downwards.
ATCCGGATGGCTTTAATTTTAAATAATTAGCGGATAAAGAAACGGAGCCTTTCGGCTCCGTTATTCAATTACGCGGCTTCAACTTTCCGCACTTTCTCCGGCAACTTTACCGGCTTCGTCGCCAGCTCTTCCGGATCAAAGTCATCAACGTTAATACTGCGCAGACGGCTTTCTTCAGCTTTCACCAGAATAGCGGCTTCATCTTTATCAATCAGCCCCTTCGTCAGCGCGTTGTGCGCCAGTTCATCCAGACGGGTAAATGGCAGATTTTTACCCAGCTCTTTACAGATCCGCTGATGAATTGGATCGGCGGCAATCACATCCACCAACGCCTCTTCCAGTAAACCAACCGGATTATGCTCGCTCGGCGTCAGGTACTGACCGCGACCAATACGTGAGCGAGTGGCGTTCGGCACTTGTAAAATCTTCGCCACTTTATGATCCAGCTTGTCAGACGGTGCCAGATAATGACGTCCGGTCGGGAAGATCACTACATTCAGCAGCCCGGCAACCACGCGGTTCGGGAAGTTTTGCAGTAAATCGTCCATCGCCTGTTCTGCCTGATACAGCGCATCCTGTACGCCCCAGTGCACCAGCGGCAGGTCGGCTTCATTACGGCCTTCGTCGTCATAACGCTTCAGAACGGCAGAGGCGAGGTAAAGCTGGCTTAAAATATCCCCCAGACGTGCCGAGATACGCTCGCGACGTTTCAGGCTGCCGCCCAGCACAGCCATCGAGACATCAGAAAGCAGGGCGAGGTTGGCGCTCAGGCGGTTCAGGTGCTGATAGTAGCGTTTAGTGGCATCGCCGGTTGGCGTGCTGCTGGTTAAACCGCGCGTCAGGCCCAGCCAGAAGCTGCGAACTTTGTTGCTACCGACGTGACCGATATGTTTAAACAGGAGTTTATCGAACGCGTTGACGTCATTGTTCTTCGCCGCTTCCATCTCTTCCAGCACGTACGGATGGCAACGAATCGCTCCTTGTCCGAAGATCATCATGCTGCGGGTCAGAATGTTAGCCCCTTCAACGGTGATGGCAATCGGTGCGCCCTGGTAAGCACGGGCCAGGAAGTTGCTCTGCCCGAGCATAATGCCTTTGCCACCAGTGATATCCATCGCATCAATAATCGACTGCTGCCCACGGTGGGTACAGTGATACTTAACGATAGCCGACAGCACGGCAGGTTTTTCACCGAGCATAATGCCGTAGGTAATCAGCGATGCCGCAGCATCCATTACATAAGCGTTTCCGGCAATACGCGCCAGCGGCTCTTCAATCCCTTCCATCTTACCAATAGAGATTTTGAACTGACGGCGGATGTGCGCATACGCACCCGTTGCCAGCGCTACCGATTTCACGCCGCCGGTTGAGTTGGAAGGCAGGGTGATGCCGCGGCCTACCGAGAGGCACTCCACCAGCATCCGCCAGCCTTGCCCGGCCATTTTCGGCCCGCCGATGATGTAATCGATCGGCACGAACACATCTTTACCTCGCGTCGGTCCGTTCTGGAACGGTACGTTCAGCGGGAAGTGGCGACGACCAATTTCCACGCCCGGCGTGGTAGTCGGGATCAGCGCACAGGTAATACCTAAATCTTCTGCGCCACCCAGCAGTTTTTCCGGGTCGGAGAGTTTAAATGCCAGGCCAAGCACAGTCGCAATCGGTGCCAGCGTAATGTAACGCTTGTTCCAGGTCAGACGCATGCCCAGCACCTGCTGGCCCTGCCATTCGCCCATGCAGACAATCCCGGTGTCCGGAATCGCGCCCGCATCGGAACCCGCTTCCGGGCTGGTCAGTGCAAAGCAAGGGATCTCCTGACCACGCGCCAGACGTGGCAGATAGTGATCTTTCTGCTCATCAGTGCCGTAATGTTGCAGTAGCTCGCCCGGGCCTAATGAGTTCGGCACGCCGACGGTAATCGCCAGGATCCCGCTCACGCCGGAGAGTTTTTGCAGTACGCGAGACTGGGCATAAGCCGAGAACTCCAGCCCGCCGTACTCTTTTTTGATGATCATCGCGAAGAAACGATGCTCTTTAAGGTACGCCCACAACTCCGGCGGCAGATCCGCCAGCTCATGAGTAATCTGGAAATCATTCGCCATCCGGCAGGCTTCTTCTACCGGGCCGTCGAGAAACGCTTGCTCTTCTGCGGTCAGGCGCGGCTGCGGATAGTTATGCAGCTTTTTCCAGTCCGGCTTGCCCTGGAACAAGTCGCCCTCCCACCAGGTGGTGCCCGCATCAATCGCTTCTTTCTCAGTGCGCGACATCGGCGGCATTACCTTACGGAAACCGCGAAATACCGGCGCGGAAATCATCGACTTACGCATAGGCGCAAAGTTAAATGGCACGAGGATAATGGCCAGAGGCACCAGTACCCACGCCGACCACAGACCAGCAATGCCGAGGGCGGCTGTCCAGGCGAGCAAAATCAGACTGCTGATAAATAAGCTCACGCGGTGATAGAACAACGCGCCGAGCAGGACAACCGTAGCGAGAACACTCAAAATCATCATAACGAAAAGCCCCTTACTTGTAGGAGGTCTGACCACTTGTGATGATATGGTTGTAGTGGATGTAAAAACATTTAGCAATGTGTTTACAATATAATTACAACAAAGCTCACATTGTTGCTGTTTTTATCCGCACTTCAGGTCAAAAAGTCCTGGTCATAGCACCTGCCCGTACTTCTCGCTTTTGGCGGTATCCGGTACACTGCATTTTGTCTATTACATTTATGCTGAAGGATATCCTCATGTACCAGGATCTTATTCGTAACGAACTGAACGAAGCGGCGGAAACGCTGGCTAACTTTTTAAAAGATGACGCCAATATTCACGCCATTCAGCGCGCGGCGGTCCTGTTAGCAGACAGCTTTAAAGCCGGTGGCAAAGTGCTTTCCTGTGGCAACGGCGGCTCCCATTGCGACGCTATGCACTTTGCCGAAGAGTTGACCGGTCGCTACCGTGAAAACCGTCCGGGCTACCCGGCGATTGCCATTTCTGACGTTAGTCATATTTCCTGCGTCGGTAACGATTTTGGTTTCAATGATATTTTCTCCCGTTACGTTGAAGCGGTAGGTCGCGAAGGCGATGTACTGCTGGGGATCTCCACCTCCGGTAACTCTGCAAACGTGATCAAAGCGATCGCAGCGGCGCGTGAGAAGGGGATGAAAGTGATCACCTTGACCGGTAAAGATGGCGGCAAAATGGCTGGCACGGCGGATATCGAAATTCGCGTACCGCACTTTGGTTATGCCGACCGCATTCAGGAGATTCACATTAAAGTTATCCATATCCTGATCCAGTTAATTGAAAAAGAGATGGTTAAGTAAGGTCTTTTCTCCCTTTCAGGGAGAGGGCCGGGGTGAGGGTAACAGCCTGCACCTTTTTACTTTTTAATCAATCTTCGCCGGGGGCCATGTGCTCCCGCTGTTGTGGAGGTTACCCATGTGCGAATTGCTCGGGATGAGCGCCAACGTCCCTACCGATATCTGCTTTAGTTTCACCGGTCTGGTACAGCGTGGTGGTGGAACCGGGCCACATAAAGATGGCTGGGGCATCACCTTTTACGAAGGTAAAGGCTGTCGCACATTTAAAGATCCACAACCCAGCTTTAATTCCCCCATCGCCAAACTTGTCCAGGACTACCCGATAAAATCCTGTTCGGTGGTGGCTCATATTCGCCAGGCGAATCGGGGCGAGGTGGCGCTGGAAAATACTCACCCGTTTACCCGCGAGTTATGGGGGCGTAACTGGACTTATGCCCATAATGGGCAACTGACGGGCTATAAATCACTGGAAACCGGCAACTTCCGCCCGGTCGGTGAAACCGACAGCGAAAAAGCCTTCTGCTGGCTCCTGCATAAATTAACGCAGCGTTACCCGCGCACACCGGGCAACATGGCGGCAGTGTTTAAATATATCGCCTCACTGGCGGATGAACTGCGGCAGAAGGGCGTTTTCAACATGCTGCTTTCTGACGGGCGCTATGTAATGGCGTATTGCTCGACTAATTTACACTGGATCACCCGCCGCGCGCCGTTTGGCGTGGCAACGTTGCTGGATCAGGATGTGGAAATCGACTTCAGCTCGCAGACCACACCGAATGATGTGGTCACGGTGATTGCGACACAGCCGCTGACGGGCAATGAAACCTGGCAAAAGATTATGCCAGGCGAATGGCGCTTATTTTGCCTCGGGGAGCGTGTAGTTTGATGCCAGCTGTGGCTGCACAACTTCGTGGCTTAACGGCTTGCTGACCACGTAACGACCATTGACCACAGAAACGGTCGGTGGCTTACGGGTTTGCTCAAAGTAGTCGTAACCCGGCTTCAGCTGCTCCCAGAAGTCCTTAAAGTTGGAATATTTATGGCGCTTCATATTGGCGTCGGTCATGCGGAACGGGTAAATACTCACTTGCACGCTCGGCTGACCAAAAACCAGCGCACCAGTAACGAACTGGAAGATCTCATCAATACCCTGATTGGTCATCGCGTAGCAGCCGATGGAAACACAATCGCCGTGGATCATCAGATATTTCCCTTCATAACCATGCGCACGGTCATAGGCATTGGGGAATCCAATATTAATCGCCTTGTAGTAACGGCTGTCTGGTTTTAACTGATTACGCTGGACGCTATAAAACCCTTCCGGGCTTTTGAAATCGCCCTGACGCTGTTTTGGCCCCAAGCCGCCGGAATATTTACAGATTTTATAGCTGTCGAGCAGTTGATATTGCTCGCCCATTTTGACGTAGAGATCGAGCGTACGTTCTTCCTTGAAGATCTGGATGTAGACAGGGGATCCCATCAACTGCTGCTTATACTCTTTGCTCACTGGCGTGGTCGAGCTACTGCTGCCCAGCAAACCGGCAAACGAAACGCACGGGATCAACAACATCGCAAGAATTAATGCGATTTTACGCATACTGCTTATTCCTTGATAAAACGGTTACACACGCCAGGACGGCAAAATAGATCCCAAATCGGAATAGTCTGGATTTGGAAGGCTCACATTATCACCAAAAGAGTTTTACGCAAGCCTGTCGGCGCAGGGTTTACAAATTTAGCACAGGGGCAGTTTTCAATAGTCCGAAAAGCGCATGTATCATTTATTTCCTAAGATTATGAAACCTCAATAGTAATATGCAAATAAGCAATTAATAATCCCGTTTACTCCTCCGGTCTTTTAAAATTCTCACCTTCATTCAGCCGGTTTATGTCCTTCATGTCTTCGTTCTTGCTCGGCAGATTTCTGCATCCAGGCGTGTTTTCGTTATGCGTTTTGCTCCCTTTACTCGCCAGCGCCACCACATCACATATCTCATTCAGCTACGCCGCCCGCCAGCGGATGCAAAACCGTGCGCGTTTATTAAAACAGTACCAAACCCATCTGAAAAAACAGGCCAGCTATATTGTGGAAGGCAATGCCGAAAGCAGAAAGGCGCTGCGCCAGCACAACCGCGAACAGATAAAACAGCATCCAGAATGGTTTCCTGCGCCGCTCAAGGCAAGTGACAGACGCTGGCAGGCGCTGGCGGAGAACAACCATTTCTTAAGCAGCGACCATCTACACAACATCACCGAAGTGGCGATTCACCGCCTGGAGCAGCAGCTTGGCAAGCCTTACGTCTGGGGCGGCACGCGGCCCGATCAAGGCTTCGACTGTAGCGGGTTGGTTTTTTATGCCTACAACAAGATCCTCGAGGCGAAACTCCCACGCACGGCTAATGAGATGTATCACTATCGCCGGGCAACCATTGTGGCGAATAACGACCTGCGCCGGGGAGATTTGCTGTTTTTTCATATCCACAGCCGCGAGATTGCCGACCATATGGGCGTGTATCTGGGCGATGGACAGTTTATTGAGTCGCCGCGCACCGGGGAAACCATACGGGTAAGTCGGTTAGCTGAACCTTTCTGGCAGGACCATTTTTTAGGCGCGCGCCGGATTTTGACGGAAGAGACGATTTTGTAAATGGGTAATATTGACGAACTGGCAAAAGGTCGGATGCCACGCGGCATCCGACCTGTTTACATCTGGGCTGAAAACTCACGTTCTAAGACATCAACAATGAGCTGGTTTTTTGAAATGGAATGTTGTCTGGCGACGATGGTCAGCCGCGAATCAATGTGATGAGGAACACGAAGCGTCAGCCGTTTTTGCTCTTCTTCTTCACGAAAAGGGGCAATACCGTCCTCTTCACAATCCGCCATCCACTCATCCAGCGCGCTTTCGCCTTCACGATATAATGCCTCAATACTTGTGGCTACAAAGTCACAATAACCGTTTACATTGAGGAACTTGCCGCGAAATGCGTTGATATCGGCTTCAAATGTCACTGCGGCTGGTTGACCTTTAATTGTGATAATGTTCGATGCTTTATTCATAATCTACCCCTACACAGTTAACAAACCACTCCTTAAGACCTGCTACTGCGCCTTTATCCATCACATTCTTTGGATGTGGCTCATGTGTGCTGAATTTGGTCGTTCCAATCTGAAATTTTCGTCTGGAGCCGTTGTTATTTTTTATTGTTCCACCCACAGCTTTAATGAGTGCAACAACATCATCCCATTTAATTCCAGATTTTGGCGGCTCCGTCATTACATCGTCGAATGTTTTTCTATGACGAGAGCCTAGCGCGCTGACCTTAATCATACTATCAATCCATGACGTCATTGTATGGTGTCATCGTAGTCTCTTTGCAGTGTGACGTCAATTAATGGTGTCAGGTGCTGCAAAGCATGGAAAAGATTCCTCAATCAACTCAACGCCCCCATAATCTTCAACTCCAGCTCATCCGGCACTTCGTTATACGACAGCACATGCAGCCCCGGCGCAAACAATCTCGCATAGCGCGCCAGCAAAGGACGCAACTGCGGCGGCACCAGCAGCACCGGATCTTTCCCCGCCGCTTTCATCTGCTCCTTCACCTGCGGCATCGTGATCTGAAACTGGTTGAGCATATTCGGGTCAACCGGTACGCTGTCGAGCATCACTTTCCCGCCCTGTTGCGCCTGATTCACCACGTTGGTCAGCAGATTTTCCAGCTCATTATTCAGCGTATACACCGCCAGCTCCTGCTTGCGAACGAACGGATGGGTAATGCTGCGCCGCAATGCCAGGCGTACATCGGCCGCCAGCAGGATATGATCTTTGGTCACTGTGCTACTGGCGACCAGCACGGTGGCGATGGTGACGATATCGCGCAGGGAAACGCCTTCGGTCAGCAGCGCGCGATACACTTTCAGCAACTGGCTGTAATTGAGCGCCGCGCTTAAGTCTTCCGCCAGTCGCGGTGCCATCGACGACAAACGGTTATGCAACTGCGTGATGTCATCATAGTTAAACAAATCAGGAATATAGCTGCGGACAATCTTGTTCACATGGGTGGCAATCACGCTGGCGCTGTCGATCACCTGATACCCCATATTCAGCGCCTTCGCTTTCTGCGCGGGCTGGATCCAGGTCACCGGCATCCCGTACGCCGGGTCGTTCCCCAGCACGCCGTCAATCTCGCCGTAGGTTTCGCTGGAGGGCAGGGCCATCAGTTTATCCGCCGGAATATCCGCTTCATCAGCCTTAATGCCATTGATGAAAATGGCGTACTGGCTGGGCTTGAGGCGGAAGTTTTCCCGAATACGGATCTCCGGCAGCAGCACGCCGTTGCCGTCGGAAATCACCTGCCGCACGCCGCGAATCCGCTGGGTGAGCGGGTTACCTTGGGCTTTATCGACTAGCGCCACCAGCTTGTAGCCGAGGCTTAAGCTGATGGGCTCGATCAGCGGAATGGTTTCCCAACTGACCTGTTGCTCGCTGGTTTCGGTGATGGTTCGGGTCAGCGTTTCGAGGCTTTTCTCCTCCGCCTCCGCCGCCTGCGGGCGTTTGCTCATCCGCCAGCCGGTAAAGCCAAGCAGGGCGCTGAACAGCAAAAATGGCAGATGCGGCATCCCCGGCACCACCGCCAGCACAAACATGATCCCGGTGGCGGTGTAGAGCACCGACGGGCTTGCCAGCAGCTGGTGGCGCACGTCATGGGCGATATCGCCGTTGTCGCTGACGCGGGTGACGATAATTGCCGCTGCGGTGGAGAGCAGCAGGGACGGGATCTGCGCCACCAGCCCGTCGCCGATGGTCATCAGCACATACTGCTGGAAGGCGGCGTCGGCGCTCAGGTTGTATTTGAAGATGCCGATACAGACGCCGCCGATCAGGTTGATCGCCAGAATCATCATCCCGGCGATGGCGTCCCCGCGCACAAACTTCGATGCCCCGTCCATCGCGCCGTAGAAATCGGCCTCGCTGGCAACATCTTTACGCCGGGTTTGCGCCTGCGCCTGGTTGATCAACCCAGCGTTAAGATCGGCGTCAATCGCCATCTGTTTACCGGGCATCGCGTCTAAGGTAAAGCGGGCAGAAACCTCGGAAATACGCTCGGCCCCTTTGGTGACGACGATAAAGTTGATTGTCAACAGCGTCAGTAAATCCGAGCGTGAAAGCATTATCGCCGCGCTGCACGGGCAGTCGATTTTCAATGGCGGCGGGTTGTCGCCGTTAAATAAAATCAGCCCGTCTCATCCGTCAAAACCTGCCACCGTGGCAGTGCCGGAAGAGACGGAGAAAAAAGCGCGCGACCTCAACGAGAAAACGGCGCTGCTGAAGAAGAAATCAGCCACCGAGCTTGGTGAGCTGGCAACCAGTATCAACACCATCGCCCGTGATGCGCATATGGAAGCGAATCTGGAGATGGAGATTGTTCCCCAGGGACTGCGCGTGCTGATTAAAGATGACCAGAACCGCAATATGTTTGAACGCGGCAGCGCGCAGATTATGCCGTTCTTTAAAACTTTGCTGGTGGAGTTAGCGCCGGTTTTTGATTCGCTCGACAATAAGATCATCATCACCGGGCATACCGATGCGATGGCCTACAAAAACAATATCTACAACAACTGGAACCTTTCGGGCGATCGCGCGCTTTCGGCCCGTCGGGTGCTGGAAGAGGCCGGAATGCCGGAAGATAAAGTGATGCAGGTAAGCGCAATGGCGGACCAGATGCTGCTGGATGCCAAAAATCCGCAAAGCGCGGGCAACCGGCGCATTGAGATTATGGTGCTGACCAAAAGTGCGTCCGATACGCTGTATCAATACTTTGGTCAGCATGGGGATAAAGTGGTGCAGCCGCTGGTGCAAAAGCTGGATAAGCAGCAGGTGCTTTCGCAGCGAACGCGCTAGATGCTGAATCTTTACGCATTTCTCAAACTCTGAAATCACTGTATACTTTACCAGTGTTGAGAGGTGAGCAATGCGTAAAATCATTCATGTGGATATGGACTGCTTTTTCGCAGCGGTGGAGATGCGCGACAATCCTGCCCTGCGCGATATCCCTATTGCTATTGGCGGCAGCCGCGAACGTCGGGGGGTGATCAGCACCGCCAATTATCCCGCGCGTAAATTTGGCGTACGTAGCGCTATGCCGACAGGGATGGCACTCAAATTATGCCCACATCTCACGCTGCTTCCAGGGCGCTTTGACGCCTACAAAGAAGCCTCAAATCATATCCGCGAAATTTTCTCGCGCTATACCTCGCGCATTGAACCGTTGTCACTGGATGAGGCTTATCTCGATGTCACCGATAGCGTCCATTGCCACGGTTCTGCGACCCTCATCGCCCAGGAAATCCGTCAGACGATCTTTAACGAGCTGCAACTGACGGCATCTGCGGGCGTTGCGCCGGTAAAGTTTCTCGCCAAAATTGCTTCCGACATGAATAAACCCAACGGTCAGTTTGTGATTACTCCGGCAGAAGTTCCGGCATTTCTGCAAACCTTACCGCTGGCAAAAATTCCCGGCGTCGGCAAAGTCTCAGCGGCAAAGCTGGAAGCGATGGGACTACGAACCTGCGGTGATGTGCAAAAGTGTGATCTGGTGACTCTGCTCAAACGTTTTGGCAAATTTGGCCGCATTTTGTGGGAGCGTAGTCAGGGGATTGACGAGCGCGACGTTAACAGCGAACGGTTGCGAAAATCCGTCGGCGTGGAACGCACGATGGCGGAAGATATTCATCACTGGTCTGAATGTGAAGCGATTATCGAGCGGCTGTATCCGGAACTTGAACGCCGTCTGGCAAAGGTAAAACCTGATTTACTGATTGCTCGCCAGGGGGTGAAATTAAAGTTCGACGATTTCCAGCAAACCACTCAGGAGCACGTCTGGCCGCGGCTGAATAAAGCTGATCTAATCGCCACCGCGCGTAAAACCTGGGATGAACGTCGCGGCGGGCGCGGTGTGCGACTGGTGGGGCTGCATGTGACGTTGCTTGACCCTCAAATGGAAAGACAACTGGTGCTGGGATTATGAATAACATACAAATAAGAAACTATCAGCCTGGCGATTTTCAGCAACTATGCGCTATTTTCATTAGAGCGGTTACGATGACCGCCAGTCAGCATTATTCACCACAACAAATTGCCGCCTGGGCGCAGATTGACGAATCTCGCTGGAAGGAGAAACTCGCGAAATCACAAGTGTGGGTTGCGATCATTAATGCACAACCGGTTGGTTTTATTTCCCGCATTGAACATTATATCGATATGTTATTTGTTGACCCTGAATACACCCGCCGTGGGGTTGCCAGCGCTTTGTTAAAACCTTTGATTAAGTCTGAATCCGAACTAACGGTAGATGCCAGCATAACCGCAAAACCCTTTTTTGAACGTTATGGTTTTCAGACAGTTAAGCAGCAGCGCGTTGAATGCCGGGGAGCGTGGTTTATTAATTTTTATATGCGTTATAAACCGCAACATTAAATCCAGCTTGCAATGAAAATAACGCCCGCCTAATATGTGCGCGTTTTCTTATTCCACAAACTGCAAGGAGGTAAATCATGACAAATCCTTTATCAATGACTCTTTGCAGACCTTTCCAGGATTAATTCTTTTTTTCTTGCCCTGGATTCGTCTGCCATTTCCTGATTTTTAATATTTATATACTCTAAATAATTCGAGTTGCAGGAAGGCGACAAGCGAGTGAATCCCCAGGAGCTTACATAAGTAAGTGACTGGGGTGAACGAACGCAGCCGCAGTACATGCAACTTGAAGTATGACGAGTATAAATGGAATGGTACATGGGCAAATATATTCGTCCCTTATCCGATGCGGTATTTACCATCGCATCTGATGACCTGTGGATCGAGAGTTTAGCGATCCAACAATTACACACCACGGCAAATTTACCCAACATGCAGCGCGTAGCAGGGATGCCAGATTTACACCCCGGACGCGGCTACCCGATTGGCGCAGCGTTCTTCTCCGTAGGCCGTTTTTACCCGGCACTGGTCGGCAATGATATCGGCTGTGGCATGGCGCTATGGCAAACAGATATTCTCGCTCGTAAATACAACGCCGATAAGTTTGAAAAGCGATTATCAGCTTTGGATGACGTTGCTGAAGAAAGCTGGCTGGAGGAAAACCTGCCGTCAGCATTTGCACAGCATCCGTGGCGCAGCTCGCTTGGCTCTATCGGTGGCGGAAACCACTTCGCAGAACTGCAACAAGTTGATGAAATCATCGACGCTGAACTGTTTGCATTGGCAGGTCTGGATGCGCAGCATCTGCAACTGCTGGTTCATAGCGGCTCGAGGGGGTTGGGGCAGTCTATTTTACAGCGGCATATTGCCTCGTTTTCGCATCATGGTTTGCCTGAAGGCAGTGACGACGCGCTACGGTATATTGCGGAACATGACGATGCGCTGGCGTTTGCGCGTATTAATCGCCAGCTGATTGCTTTGCGCATAATGCAACAAGTGAAAGCCATGGGAAGTCCGGTTCTGGATGTGGCGCATAACTTTGTTAGCGCGTGTCGAATCGGTGATCAACAGGGCTGGTTGCATCGTAAAGGTGCCACGCCGGATGACAACGGTCTGGTGATTATTCCCGGTTCACGCGGCGATTACTCCTGGCTTGTAGAGCCTGTTGCGAACGAAAAAACGCTCCACTCGCTGGCGCATGGGGCAGGGCGTAAATGGGGGCGCACCGAGTGTAAAGGGCGTCTGGCAGCGAATTACACGGCGACGCAACTCTCGCGTACTGAACTTGGCAGCCGGGTGATTTGTCGCGATAAACAACTCATCTTCGAAGAAGCGCCACAGGCCTATAAATCGGCAGAAAGCGTGGTGCAATGTCTGCTGCAGGCCGGTTTAATTATTCCTGTCGCGCGACTGCGTCCGGTGCTAACGCTCAAAAACAGTGGAGGAAAAAAGGATGATCTTGCTACAAATCTCCTCAGCGCAGGGGCCGGAAGAATGTTGTCTCGCAGTGAAAAAGGCGCTGGACAGGCTGATTAAAGAAGCTACCCGACAAGACGTCGCGGTAACGGTGCTGGAAACAGAAACGGGCCGCTACTCTGACACGCTGCGTTCAGCGCTGGTTTCTCTGGATGGCGATAATGCATGGGCATTAAGCGAAAGTTGGTGCGGCACTATTCAGTGGATTTGTCCGAGTCCGTATCGGCCTCATCATGGGCGCAAAAACTGGTTTCTGGGCATTGGGCGTTTTACCGCTGATGAGCAGGAGCAATCCGATGCGATCCGGTATGAGACGCTGCGTTCGTCGGGGCCGGGCGGTCAACATGTCAATAAAACCGACTCGGCGGTACGCGCCACGCATTTGGCATCCGGGATTAGCGTGAAGGTTCAGTCAGAGCGCAGCCAGCATGCTAACAAACGGCTGGCGCGATTGCTGATTGCCTGGAAGCTGGAGCAGCAGCAACAGAAAAATAGCGCGGCGCTGAAATCGCAGCGGCGAATGTTCCATCACCAGATTGAACGTGGCAACCCGCGACGAACGTTTACAGGGATGGCTTTTGTCGCTGTGTAATTGAGGAATGTCTCCCGCCGTTTTCTACATGAAAGCGGCGGGAAAAACGAAAGGAATCGTCATGTTTATCGGTCATCTTCCGGCTGGTTATTTAATAACTTGTACTTTAGTGAAACGCCTACCGCTGATTTCTCGTCATGCGCGCTGGGCGATGGTTATTGGCTTAGTTGGGGCCATTGCGCCCGATTTTGATCTTTTCTGGTGCTATCTGGTTGATAACGGGCAACGCCATCATCATCTTTACCCGTCTCATTGGCCATTATTATGGTTTGCTCCGCTGGCGGCGACATTAGTCTGGGCCGCAATTGCGAAGAATAAACTTCCGGCGTGGTTGGGCGTGGTGTTTTGCCTGAATAGTATCACCCATTTATTACTCGATACGCTGGTCGGTGATATCTGGTGGCTGATGCCTTTCGTTAACCAACCCTTTGCATTCTTTCATATTACAGCGGTACATCATCCGTGGTGGCTCAATTTTTTATTACACTGGTCGTTTTTACTGGAACTGGCATTAGTGGCTGCCGCCATTGCCATGTGGTGCAGGCGTAATGCCAAAATGGTAAATGCATGAAAAAATTATTCTGACTTTAAGCGGCGTAACATGTTTCCTGGGGGAATTCTCCCGTGGTTAAGTATGCTCTCCTGACTTTGCCCCAGGCTCTGAACATATAAAATTTCTGCTTTTCACCCTTAAGTTCTTTCACGGATTCCAGCGCAAAACTTTCTTTGGTGATCAGAAATTCTCCCCATGAAATATGGTCGCAGCTATATAAATATGCGACCTTTTCATGAGTTTCATAATGTTTTGTTATTTCGATATAGATAGCCATTGGCTTCAAACAGTAGTCCACGCCCGCAGGCGTGGACGTTATCGTTATTACTTCGCCGGAATTTCTTTCAGCAGTTCAGTCAGCAGTGTCCAGTAATGACCAACGCTTTCGATATGAACCTGCTCATCCGGAGAGTGCGGACCGGTGATGGTTGGCCCGATAGAAACCATGTCCATTTCCGGATACGGTTTTTTAAACAGACCACATTCCAGGCCCGCGTGGATAATCTGGATGTTCGGCGTCTTGTTGAACAGACGCTGATAGGTTTCACGCACCAGGTGCATCACCGGAGAATTAGCGTCCGGCTGCCAGCCTGGATACGCGCCTTTCGCTTCGGTTTTCGCGCCAGCCAGTTTACCCAGCGAATCCAGCATGCTCACCACGTAGTCTTTACCGCTGTCGATCAGAGAACGGATCAGGCAGTGAATTTCTACGTTATTGTCAGTCATGGTCACCACACCGACGTTCAGGGAGGTTTCGACCACACCTTTTGCCACGTCGGAGTTGCGGATCACACCGTTTGGGGTGGCGTTCAGCAGACGAATAAAGGTATCGCGAGATTTCGCAATCAGGGCAGCTTTATCGTTCGCAACAGAGTCCAGCAGCAATGCCAGATTTTTCTCTTTCTCTGCCAGCTCGTTTTTCAGGATCTCCTGATAGGTATTCACCAGAGATTTCAGGGCGTCGACTTTATCAGCTGCGACAGCAATGGTCGCAAAGGCTTCACGCGGGATGGCGTTACGCAGTGTGCCGCCGTTGAAATCGATAAGGCGCAGGTCCAGTTCTTCTGCATGACCCGCCAGGAAGCGCACCAGCAGTTTGTTGGCATTACCCAGGCCAACGTGGATTTCACCACCGGAGTGACCGCCTTTCAGGCCTTTTAAGGTTAACTTGAAGGTTTCAAAGCCAGCTGGAACCGCTTCACGATCTAAATGCAGGTTGGAGGTAAAGTCGATACCCCCCGCGCAACCCATGTAGATTTCACCTTCCTCTTCGGAGTCGGTGTTAATCAGAATATCAGCCTGCAACCAGTTGCTCTGTAAGCCAAAAGCACCATCCATACCGGCTTCTTCGGTCATGGTCAGCAGCACTTCCAGCGGGCCGTGAACCACGTTTTCGTCAGCCAGAACCGCCAGCGCAGACGCCATACCAATGCCGTTATCCGCACCCAGCGTGGTGCCGCGCGCTTTAACCCATTCGCCATCAATATAAGGCTGGATAGGATCTTTCGTGAAGTCATGCACGGTGTCGTTATTTTTCTGCGGCACCATATCGAGGTGGGCCTGCAAGACGACCGGTTTACGATTTTCCATACCTGCGGTAGCAGGTTTACGAATCAGGATATTACCTACCTGATCGCGTTCGACATGGAAACCTTTCTCTTTTGCCCAACCAACAATGTATTCAGCGAGTTGCTCTTCATGATAGGACGGGTGAGGAATAGAACAGATTTTGGCAAAAATATCCCACAGCGGCTGTGGAGATAATTGAGACAGTTCAGACACGTTAAGTCTCCTTGTCGATCACCCGCAAAACAGTATTGCAGGTCACAGGGTTAGCAGAAAATGTTGTCAACACAAGACAGGCTTGCGAGATATGTTTGAGAATACCACTTTATCCCGCGTCAGGGAGAGGCAGTGCGTAAAAAGACGCGGACTCATGTGAAATACTGGTTTTTAGTGCGCCAGATCTCTATAATCTCGCGCAACCTATTTTCCCCTCGAACACTTTTTAAGCCGTAGATAAACAGGCTGGGACACTTCACATGAGCGAAAAATACATCGTCACCTGGGACATGTTGCAGATCCATGCACGTAAACTCGCAAGCCGACTGATGCCTTCTGAACAATGGAAAGGCATTATTGCCGTAAGCCGTGGCGGTCTGGTACCGGGTGCGTTACTGGCGCGTGAACTGGGTATTCGTCATGTCGATACCGTTTGTATTTCCAGCTACGATCACGACAACCAGCGCGAGCTTAAAGTGCTGAAACGCGCAGAAGGCGATGGCGAAGGCTTCATCGTTATTGATGACCTGGTGGATACCGGTGGTACTGCGGTTGCGATTCGTGAAATGTATCCAAAAGCGCACTTTGTCACCATCTTCGCAAAACCGGCTGGTCGTCCGCTGGTTGATGATTATGTTGTTGATATCCCGCAAGATACCTGGATCGAACAACCGTGGGATATGGGCGTCGTATTCGTCCCGCCAATCTCCGGTCGCTAATCTTTTCAACGCCTGGCACTGCCGGGCGTTGTTCTTTTTAACTTCAGGCGGGTTACAATAGTTTCCAGTAAGTATTCTGGAGGCTGCATCCATGACACA
Source organism: Escherichia sp. F1 (assembly GCF_046764225.1). Classification (NCBI taxonomy): domain Bacteria; kingdom Pseudomonadati; phylum Pseudomonadota; class Gammaproteobacteria; order Enterobacterales; family Enterobacteriaceae; genus Escherichia; species Escherichia sp. F1. The sequence continues at coordinate 3,848,302 of NZ_CP177202.1, read as the reverse complement.
GGCAAACCTGAGCGAAACCCTGTTCAAACCCCGCTTTAAACATCCTGAAACCTCGACGCTAGTCCGCCGCTTTAATCACGGCGCACAACCGCCTGTGCAGTCGGCCCTTGATGGTAAAACCATCCCTCACTGGTATCGCATGATTAACCGTCTGATGTGGATCTGGCGCGGCATTGACCCACGTGAAATCCTCGACGTCCAGGCGCGTATTGTGATGAGCGATGCCGAACGTACCGACGATGATTTATACGATACGGTGATTGGCTACCGTGGTGGCAACTGGATTTATGAGTGGGCCACCCAGGCGATGGTGTGGCAACAAAAAGCCTGTGCGGAAGAAGATCCGCAACTCAGTGGTCGTCACTGGCTGCATGCGGCTACGTTGTACAACATTGCCGCCTATCCTCATCTGAAAGGAGATGACCTGGCCGAGCAAGCGCAGGCTTTGTCAAACCGCGCCTATGAAGAGGCCGCTCAGCGTCTGCCGGGCACGATGCGGCAGATGGAGTTTACCGTACCCGGCGGTGCGCCCATCACCGGCTTTTTGCATATGCCGAAAGGTGATGGCCCGTTCCCGACAGTATTAATGTGTGGTGGTCTGGATGCGATGCAGACGGACTATTACAGCCTGTATGAACGTTATTTTGCGCCGCGCGGCATTGCGATGCTGACTATTGATATGCCGTCGGTGGGCTTTTCTTCAAAATGGAAGCTCACCCAGGACTCCAGCCTGTTGCATCAGCACGTCGTAAAGGCGCTGCCTAACGTACCGTGGGTAGATCACACTCGCGTCGCGGCCTTTGGTTTCCGTTTCGGCGCTAACGTTGCCGTACGTCTGGCATACCTTGAATCGCCGCGTCTGAAAGCGGTTGCCTGTCTTGGTCCGGTAGTTCATACCCTGTTGAGTGATTTTAAGTGCCAGCAACAGGTGCCGGAAATGTATCTTGACGTTCTGGCGAGTCGTTTGGGTATGCATGATGCTTCCGACGAAGCGTTACGCGTGGAGTTGAATCGCTATTCATTAAAAGTGCAAGGATTGCTGGGACGTCGTTGCCCAACGCCAATGTTATCAGGCTACTGGAAGAACGATCCGTTCAGCCCGGAAGAGGACTCACGCTTAATCACCTCATCATCTGCTGACGGTAAATTGTTAGAGATCCCATTTAACCCGGTGTATCGGAATTTTGACAAAGGTCTTCAGGAAATCACCGACTGGATCGAAAAACGATTGTGTTAAAAATTTGCTAAATTTTACCAATTTGGTAAAACAGTTGCATCACAACAGGAGATTGCAATGACGTTACCGAGTGGACACCCGAAGAGCAGATTGATCAAAAAATTTACCGCACTAGGCCCGTATATTCGTGAAGGTAAGTGCGAAGATAATCGATTCTTTTTCGATTGTCTGGCTGTATGCGTCAACGTGAAACCGGCACCGGAAGTGCGTGAGTTCTGGGGCTGGTGGATGGAACTGGAAGCGCAGGAATCCCGTTTTACCTACAGTTACCAGTTTGGTCTGTTCGATAAAGCAGGCGACTGGACGAGTGTTCCGATAAAAGACACTGAAGTGGTTGAACGACTGGAGCACACCCTGCGTGAGTTTCATGAGAAGCTGCGTGAGCTGCTGGCGACGCTGAATCTGAAGCTGGAACCGGCGGATGATTTTCGTGATGAACCGGTGAAGTTAACGGCGTGAGTGAAATGTGCCGGATGCATCACATCCGGCAATATCCATTAAAACTGATAGGTCATGCCAACCGCGACAATATCATCATTATTGATGTTCAGCTTATTATCGCTATCCAGTTGGTTTATTTTATAATCAACAAACGCTGACATATTTTTGTTGAAATAATATGTAGCACCGACGTCGATATAATTGACCAGATCTTCATCACCGATACCTTCAATATCTTTCCCTTTCGATAAGACATAACCCAGCGATGGACGCAGACCAAAGTCAAACTGGTATTGGGCGACCGCTTCAAAGTTCTGTGTCTTATTGGCAAAGCCGCCAGTTATTGGCGTCATTTTGCGTGTTTCAGAATAGAAAGTTGCCAGATAAATATTATTGGCATCGTATTTCAGACCTGTTGCCCATGCTTCTGCACGCTTGCCTGTGCCACGGCTTTGCAGGTTCTGCTCGTTGGTGCGATCGGAGTTGGTATAGGCTCCACTGATGGCGAAATCGCTGCCGCCGAAGTCATATGTCAATGACGTGCCGAAGCCATCGCCGTTTTGCTTTTTAACGTCGCGGTTTTCGTTTTTCCCTTGATATTGCAGGGTTAAGTTCAGACCATCGATAACGCCGAAGAAGTCGGTGTTCCTATACGTCGCCAGACCGCTGGCACGTTTGGTCATAAAGTTGTCGGTCTGTGCGGAGGAGTCGCCACCAAATTCCGGGAACATATCGGTCCAGGCTTCCACGTCATACAGCGCGCCCAGGTTACGACCATAATCGAAAGAACCCAAATCTTTATATTTCAACCCGGCAAAAGCGAGACGTGTTTTTTGCTGTGCAGTATCACTCTCCGCTTTATTACCGGCAAACTCTGCTTCCCAACGACCATAACCCGTCAGTTGATCGTTAATTTGTGTTTCGCCTTTAAAACCAAAACGGATATAACTCTGGTCGCCATCTTTACTGTCGTTATCACTCATATAATGCATGGCTTTAACTTTGCCATAGACATCCAGTTTATTACCGTCTTTGTTATATATTTCTGCGGCCTGTACGGATGCAGATGCCACAATGCCCATCACCACTAATGCCAGAGTGCTCTTTTTCATTTTCATTCCTGATTTTAATTAACGCGCGAATATTCAGCGGGAGAGTCCCGTTGAAAACAGGAAAGTTTTTAACCTGAGATTGTTAAAGATATATTACAGATTAATAATATTCTTAAAATGTGGTAATTTATTAAATCTGTAATAAAAGCGTAAACAACTGCCGCTACGCTTGCTGATCCCGCGCAACAAAACGCCATGCTTTGCTCGCAGATGGTTGGCAACCGACGACAGTCCTGCTAAAACGTTCGTTTGATATCATTTTTCCTAAAATTGAATGGCAGAGAATCATGAGTGACAGCCAGACGCTGGTGGTAAAACTCGGCACCAGTGTGCTAACAGGCGGATCGCGCCGCCTGAACCGTGCCCATATTGTTGAACTCGTTCGCCAGTGCGCGCAGTTACATGCCGCCGGGCATCGGATTGTTATTGTGACGTCGGGCGCGATTGCCGCCGGACGTGAGCACCTGGGTTACCCAGAACTACCAGCGACTATCGCCTCGAAACAATTGCTGGCGGCGGTAGGGCAGAGTCGACTGATTCAACTGTGGGAACAGCTGTTTTCGATTTATGGCATTCACGTCGGGCAAATGCTGCTGACCCGTGCTGATATGGAAGACCGTGAACGCTTCCTGAACGCCCGCGACACCCTGCGTGCGTTGCTCGATAACAATATCGTTCCGGTAATCAATGAGAACGATGCTGTCGCTACTGCAGAGATTAAGGTCGGCGATAACGATAACCTTTCTGCGCTGGCGGCGATTCTGGCGGGTGCCGATAAACTGTTGCTGCTGACCGATCAAAAAGGTTTGTATACCGCTGACCCGCGCAGCAATCCGCAGGCAGAACTGATTAAAGATGTTTACGGCATTGATGACGCACTGCGCGCGATTGCTGGCGACAGCGTTTCAGGCCTCGGAACTGGCGGCATGAGTACCAAATTGCAGGCCGCGGACGTGGCTTGCCGTGCGGGTATCGACACCATTATTGCCGCGGGCAGCAAGCCGGGCGTTATTGGTGATGTGATGGAAGGCATTTCCGTCGGTACGCTGTTCCATGCCCAGGCAACGCCATTAGAAAACCGTAAACGCTGGATTTTCGGTGCGCCGCCGGCGGGTGAAATCACGGTAGATGAAGGGGCAACTGCCGCCATTCTTGAACGCGGCAGTTCCCTGTTGCCGAAAGGCATTAAAAGCGTGACTGGCAATTTCTCGCGTGGTGAAGTCATCCGCATTTGCAACCTCGAAGGTCGCGATATCGCCCACGGTGTCAGTCGTTACAACAGCGATGCATTACGCCGTATTGCCGGACACCACTCGCAAGAAATTGATGCAATACTGGGATATGAATACGGCCCGGTTGCCGTTCACCGTGATGACATGATTACCCGTTAAGGAGCTGGCCGATGCTGGAACAAATGGGCATTGCCGCAAAGCAAGCCTCGTATAAATTAGCGCAACTCTCCAGCTGCGAAAAAAATCGTGTGCTGGAAAAAATCGCCGATGAACTGGAAGCACAAAGCGAAATCATCCTCAACGCTAACGCCCAGGATGTTGCTGACGCGCGTGCCAATGGCCTTAGCGAAGCGATGATTGACCGTCTGGCACTGACGCCCGCACGGCTGAAAGGCATCGCCGACGATGTGCGTCAGGTGTGTAATCTCGCCGATCCGGTGGGGCAGGTAATCGATGGCGGCGTACTGGACAGTGGTCTGCGTCTGGAGCGCCGTCGCGTGCCGCTGGGGGTGATTGGCGTGATTTATGAAGCGCGCCCGAACGTGACGGTAGATGTCGCTTCGCTGTGCCTGAAAACAGGTAACGCGGTGATCCTGCGCGGCGGCAAAGAAACGTGTCGCACTAACGCTGCAACGGTGGCGGTGATTCAGGACGCCCTGAAATCCTGCGGCTTACCGGCGGGTGCCGTGCAGGCGATTGATAATCCTGACCGTGCGCTGGTCAGTGAAATGCTGCGTATGGATAAATACATCGACATGCTGATCCCGCGTGGTGGCGCTGGCCTGCATAAACTGTGCCGCGAACAGTCGACGATCCCGGTGATCACAGGTGGTATAGGCGTATGCCATATTTATGTTGATGAAAGTGCAGAGATCGCTGAAGCCCTGAAAGTAATCGTCAACGCGAAAACCCAGCGTCCGAGCACATGTAATACGGTTGAAACGTTGCTGGTGAATAAAAACATCGCCGATAGCTTCCTGCCCGCATTAAGCAAACAAATGGCGGAAAGCGGCGTGACATTACACGCAGATGCAGCTGCGCTGGCGCAGTTGCAGACAGGCCCCGCGAAGGTGGTGGCTGTGAAAGCGGAAGAGTATGACGATGAGTTTCTGTCATTAGATTTGAACGTCAAAATCGTCAGCGATCTTGACGATGCCATCGCCCATATTCGTGAACACGGCACACAACACTCCGATGCGATCCTGACCCGCGATATGCGCAACGCCCAGCGTTTTGTTAACGAAGTGGATTCGTCCGCTGTTTACGTTAACGCCTCAACGCGTTTTACCGACGGCGGCCAGTTTGGACTGGGTGCGGAAGTGGCGGTAAGTACACAAAAACTCCACGCGCGTGGCCCAATGGGGCTGGAAGCACTGACCACTTACAAGTGGATCGGCATTGGTGATTACACCATTCGTGCGTAAATAAAACCGGGTGATGCAAAAGTAGCCATTTGATTCACAAGGCCATTGACGCATCGCCTGGTTAGTTTTAACCTTGTCCACCGTGATTCACGTTCGTGAACATGTCCTTTCAGGGCCGATATAGCTCAGTTGGTAGAGCAGCGCATTCGTAATGCGAAGGTCGGAGGTTCGACTCCTCTTATCGGCACCATTTAAATCAATAAGTTACACATAATTAATACCTTCCTTTTTTTTGACTGGGACAAATTTGGGACCGATGGGTTCAGGACTGAGTCTATTTGCCGTGCGTGTTCGGTAAGGTGATTAGGCGCGAGGTGAGCATATCGACGAAACATTTCGATAGACTCCCAGCCTCCCATTTCTGAAAATGCAAGAAGAGAAACACTGGACTGAACCAGCCTGCTTGCCTTTGCTATCAAAGTACCTTGAAGGCCAGATGATTTCTGGCGATATTTACAGCGCTTCCGCAATGAGTTTTTCTCTGTGCCGCCAGAGACGTTCCCCGCTTTTTCAGCGTGGCGATAATGTCGGTGGAATGCCAGTCCTGTTGCATCATGCGGCCACCTCACTGATAAATTTTACGCCGTCGGCGGTACGCAGCCAGCGCGGGGATTTGAGTCCTTCCGTGAAATACCAGACCAGCTCACACAGCAGCCCGGTCAGGGTTTGTTCCATTTTTGGCTCCGCCGGGCGTTCCAGCAGAAGCTGGAGTAGTGCGAGGCAGTATTCACACAAGGAATCTGGTTCGGAAATAAAGTGCTCTTGTGTGGCGGGAAGGGTATCAACGGTCAGGCTTTCGGTAAGATGCGGCGGGATGGGGTCATGCAGTGTGGGTTGCAGTAGCGCAAGAGCCGCGTGAAGCCGTCCGCACAGCGCCAGCCGCAGCGCGGGATCGTCGGTTTCTATCAGGGTTTCGGCGAAGCGGGTGCAGTAGTCAGCAAGGACAGTGAAATCCGTGGTGGCATTGAAGGGGACGGACAACAGATCGAGTAAATCGCAGTCAGGGGTGAGGATTGTAGCCATAGGGCAACCTCCGATGAGTAATGTTTACCACCACCAGAGGTTCCAATCTCTTGGGTGGCGGAACCGGACGGGGTTGGAACTACCGGCCTCATCGACACCGGCGCGTCTTGCGACGCCCCCGCCCGGCCCGCCATTGAGGTGTAGCCGAACGCACGACACAAAAAAAGCGCTAACGCGCCATATGTCGTCGATGAAGTAATTCAGGGTTCCAATCCCGACGCCTGATTTTGCAGGCGCGGGAGAAAGATACTGCGATCGGTTATGAACGGCAAGCGGTTTTGCTACGATGAGTGCGGCGCAATGCGGATCTGGAATGCGCCTCGCAAAACCACGCCGGGGATTATTTGACCGTGACCTGTCCGTTCATAAGTAGAGGGAGGAGCCAGTCGCGGAGTTGGATTAAATGACTATTCTCTTGAGTGTTTGATGCCAGTTTATTATAAATTGGCATCATTTTATTCTCGAATAACGCCACAACATCAGGAGTGGGGCATATGATTTCACACTTAGTGATATGCGTATTGGTCAGGTTATTAATATTAGTTCCCAAGCACTGATTGTTTATATAAGACTTAAACCATTTCGATTGCAGGAATGTATTTATAAAATATCTGTATTCTCTGACGGGTGTAATTTTTGAACAAAATGCGCCAAATGCATGTTTTTTTTCGAAATAATACACGCCATTCTTCCCTACATGCTCCTTACTACCACTTGACATCACGATCAATATGTCAAATTTATTTAGCATTTGATTAACGTTTACTCTACTAGATGGAATGAAGACTAAATCATCAATATCAACATTATTTCCCGTCACATTTGTAGCGCGAAGAATGCCTATCGTATCTTTATCATCCTGAGTTCGAACATCCTCTTTGCTATAAGTAACGCCACGATCTAACTCAATAAACTTACCAAGAATGGAGTCATTCCACCCCGCCGGAATTTCCCGTTTCAGCGTGGCGTTATACTCCATCTTACCGCCGGAGGTTTTATACGGTTTTCCGTTGGCATTAGGGAAATCAAACTGTACAAACCAGTAGTCGTACAGCGTTTTCGCCATCGCTTCCAGTTCGGCGTTGATACGGTTGTTGAGGGCGATTTTCTTATCGATACTACCTAATAGATTCGCCACTTTTTTCTGTTCTTCAAGAGGCGGTATGCGAATTGGAAAATTTGGAAATTCACTTATCGAAAGACGATCTACAGTAGCGCCTGTGAGCGTATTTGCTTTTATTGTTTGTTGGAATGCTGGCGACAAATATGCATATAAAACATACTCTGGCATAGCTTTAGCTTTATTGAACCTCAACAAGCCCATGCGTCGACCAAGACACGCCCTTACGCCAGCAGGCATGAGTGCCGCCTCACCAAGTCTGGTTTCGTAAGAGAAAAGAAGGTCTCCCTTTTCAGGTGTAACTCTTTTGGTCCATTTTTTAAAATCTTCCTCGCTTAAAAAGGCTGACTTCGTAAGATCCAATCTCCCCTTATCCAGGCTTGAGATGCTTAGGAAGTATGGGCCGGAAGGAAGTTTTTTAGGTGTTGCATGTGGCCCATCAAAAACTTCAGCAATTTCTCCAATGGTAGTCATATAACTATGCGTCATACTTCAGCCCCGCCATCTGCTTTTTAATCTCCACCTCCAGCTCGTGCGACTGGCTAAACAAACTTTCCAGATTCTCCGTAAATCCTTTCATCTTCGCGGTAAACTGTTCAGGCGTCATATCGGTGTATTCGATTTTCACATCAAAATACTGCCCGGCGCTGAACGAGTAGTTTTTCGCGGCGATCTTGTCATAGCTGACCACCACCGAGAAATCCTCTTCGCTCCACTTATTGTTGAACACTTCGCAGATGCGCTGCTCTTCTTCTTCGGTCAGTACCGTTTTCTGGTTTTTACCGTCTTTGACCTTTTCACCTAAATTTGAGGCGTCGATCAATACCACTTTCTCTTTGTTGCTGGCGTCAATAAACAGGATCGACACGTTGGTGCCGGTGGTGGCGAAGATATTCGACGGCATGGAAACCACGCCCGCCAGCATCCTGTTTTTCACCAGATGCTCGCGAATGCCTTTATCAATGCCCGACTGCGCGGTGATAAAGCCGGTCGGCACCACGACCGCCGCCTTGCCACCCGGTTTCAGCGAGAAAATGATGTGTTGCAGGAACAACTGGTAAATTTCCATTTTGTCCCTGGCTTTGGCTTTGATTTTTGGTATCCCGGCAAAGAAACGTTGCTGGTTTTCCTTGCTATCCAAATCGTCGCGGAAATCGCTGAAATCCATCTTAAACGGCGGGTTAGAGACGATATAGTCAAAGCGTTTCAGCGCGCTGCCGTCCTTGTGGAACGGGTGCAGAATGGTGTTGCCCTGAATCACGTTGGGGATCGAATGCACCAGATTGTTGAGGATCAGGTTCAGGCGCAGCAGGTTGGAGGATTTCTGCGAGATGTCCTGCGCAAAGATGCTGCAACGATCTTCCCCGATGGCGTGCGCCACGTTCATCAGCAGCGTGCCAGAACCGGCGGACGGGTCGTAACAGCTTACGTTGCGCACCACGCCTTGCTGAGCTTTCGGCACCAGGATTTCCGCCATGATGCGCGCCACGGCGTGGGGCGTGTAGTATTCCGCGTATTTGCCGCCGGAGTTGCTGTTGTAGTCTTTGATCAGGTATTCAAAGATGGTGGCGTAGAAGTCGAATTTCTGCGTGAAGATGCGTTCGAAGCTGAAATCGGCCAGTTTGTTGATAATGGCGCGGCAGAAGTCATCGCGCTTTGATTCGTCGGCGATGTACTGGCTGAGGCGTTCAAACAGCACCACTTTCGCGCCGCCGTCGGTTTTGACCGCGAAGACGTCGTTGTTGGTGGCGGCGATGTCCATCAGGGTGTCGTCAAAAGTTCTGGCAAAGTCCGCTGCGTTTTGTCGGTTATACAAGTAACGAATAAAATGGTGCGGCTTCAGGCGGGCGGTATCCGGGGCCATCCGCTGTTGCAGCTTTTTCAGTTGATCTTCGCTCATTGCGCTGAGCGCATCTTCCCAGCTTTCGGCGCTGGCGATACTTTTATCTTTCTGTTTGGCCTCAAAAGCGAATTTGTCGTTCAGGAATTTGTACAGGAATGCCTGAGTGATAATTTTGAATTCGTTACCGTCGTTGCCCAGGCCGTAGTTCGCACAGATACTTTTCAGGCTGTCGATCAGGGCTTTGGTTTTGTCTCTAAATTCCAGTTCTACCACGTTCGTGCTCCGGTATTAAATTCGTTCAGGTATTCCGCCACAATCAGGCGGTTGATGTCGCTTACCGCACTGGAGGTCAGAGTGATATGGTGCTCATCCTCAAAGTGCGTGATGACGCATGACTCCATATGTCGCTCAAAATAGCTTTCATTGTTCAGTATCTGGCTGTTGTTCAGCACTTTTTCATCCGCATCCAGCTTAACGCTAAGCAGTGCTTCGAAGATTTTACGCTCCGGCTCGCTCAGGCCGCCGCGCTCGCGCAGGCGTTTGTGGGTACGCGCGTATTTCACGTCGCCCCGGTATTTCTGGCGCAGCAGGTTATTTTGGCGGTTTAGCTCTTTGATGCGGCCATGAATTTTATTGAGTGTGCCGATATTCGCAACCATTTCTTGCTGGGTGACTTCGCTGAGTTTCTTTTTCTTAAACAGACGCTCCAGTTCGTCTTTCAGGCTGACGAACTGCGGGTCCTGCTGGTCGAAGTTGGCGGCCAGCGCTTCGCGGGTGCGGCGCAGCGTCTCTTTCAGCTCGTCGGCCAGTACCAGCTCTTCTTCGCCCACTTTGTGGAATTCAAAGATCACCTCTTCCAGCGCCCGGTTCAGCAGGCCGGAGAGGTCAACACCCTGTTCCAGATCCGCTTTCAGGTTGAGTAAGTCGAGGCGACGGCTGGCTTCGCGGTAAAGGATGTTGAGTTTGTTGAAATCCAGCGCCTGGAGAAACTCAGTGTTGCCCTGGAGGCGAACCAGGTTGTACAGGCTGCGGGCGTCGGCCAGCGCGTTTTTCAGTACCAGCGCGGTTTCCCGGTCCTGGATCTGGTTTATCTGGTCAGTGAAGATTTCCGCGTTTTCGGTATCGAAGCTAAACAGAACGTCTTTGATGTGTTCGATTTCTTCGCGGATCTCATCCGCCGATTTGAACAGGCGGGAGTAATGCTCCATTTCATCGCCCAGTTCAGCCTGTAGTTCTTCGAAGTAGGCTTTGTTGGTGGCGTCAAATTCCTGGCGGATGTCGGCGAAGTCCACCACATAGCCGTAGCGGAAGTGGTTGTAGGTTCGGTTGACGCGGGTCAGCGCCTGGAGCAGGTTGTGCTTTCTGATCACCCGCCCGAGGTAGAGTTTTTTTAGCCGTTTGGCGTCAAAGCCAGTGAGCAACATGTTGTAGACGAACAGCAGGTCAATCTCGCCCGCTTTGAATTGCTCCACCCACTCTTTGCGTTCCTGCTTGCTGCCGACGTCGTGCAGGATCAGGGCGGCGCGTTTGATTTTCCGCGTTTCTTTGGCGTGGATCTGGTAAACGGCGGCAGGCTCTGCGGCCTGTAATACCGGCATTTCTTCGGCGACTTCATCGGCAGCGGTGGGCGATTCGGCGTAGTCAGTGTTGAATATCTCAAACATCTGCTTGGCCTGTTCTGAGCTGTCGCAAATCACCATGCCGCCGATGGTGTCATCATTCAGTGCGCCCCGGCTTTTGGCAAAGTCGGTGACGATGTAGTTCAGCATCGGTTTGACGAAACTGGGATGGGCGTAGATGTATTTGCGATCCACATCGCCCATTCTGACTTCTACGTCTTTTAGCGCCTGTTGCAGGATCATCCGGTAGTTGGTGGCGATCTCTTCGCGGATCAGGCGCAGCGTGTAGCCGTCGGCAATGGAGGCGTTGTAGTAGTATTTGTGGATGTAGTCGCCGAAGAGGTCGCGGGAGTTGTAGTCTGTGCCCAGCAGAGGCGTACCGGTCAGGCCAATTTTGATGGCGTTGGTGTCCGACTGGCTTAAATTCGCCAGGAAGCTCCCTTTGGGGTTGTAGCTGCGGTGGACTTCATCGAGGAAGTACACGCGTTGGATGTTGATGTCGTAGTCTTTGGTGGTGACGACATCCGGGTCATCGCGGAATTTCTGAATGTTGACGACGGTGATTTCCGCTTTGCCGTGGTGGTTGTGCAGCGCCTGCGTCGCTTTGATATCGCGGGTGAAGGCTTCGCGGGAGTCGATAAGGTGAACGATTAAGCCACGGGCGGTGAATTCACGCTGCGCCTGCTGGAGCAGATCAAGACGATCGACAATAAAGTAGAATTTCGGGATCACCTGCTGATTCTGGAAGTAATCTGTCAGGAAGCGCACGTTGTAGTATGCCAATGCGGTTTTCCCACTGCCCTGGGTGTGCCAGATAATGCCTTTTTTCACGCCAGCGTTCAGTTTGCGCTCAATCGCTTTGGTGGCGAAGAGCTGCGGGTAGCGCATGATGTGTTTTTGGATGCCGCCCGGTTCGGCTACATACACCAGCGCATAGCGCAGGATAAATGCCAGCCGATCCCGGCTCAACAGCGCGGTACAGAGGCGGTTTGTCGGGCGGTTGTGATCTTTGTTGGTCTGAAATTCTGGGTTGGTGCGGATCACTTCCAGGTTGTTGTCTTTCAGGACGGCGATTTCGGTTTCTTCTGACAGCGGTTTCAGTAAGTTGGTCAGGTTGAAGAGTTCTTCTTCGCGGAAGTAGTTGAATACCGGGTTGCTGTAAGAGCTGCTGGCGTAGAATGCCCCTTGAATCGGCTCCGGGTCGCTGTCGTCATACTCCATGTTATTGGAGAAGATCATGAACTGGGTGATGTTGGCGAAGCGTTTGAATTTGGGGTTTTTAAAGCGTTCGTTGATGCGGTTGCGTTCTGCGACGATGCCTTCCCGATTGTTGGGTTTTTTCACTTCGATAAAGATTAGCGGCATGCCGTTGATCAGCAGCGTGATGTCCGGGCGGAACTCTTCATCACCGTTTTCGCAGGTCAGTTCGGTGACAACATGGAAGCTGTTGTTGTTGAAGTCGTCGAAGTCGATCAGCTTGATGCCGGAACGGTCGCTGAGTTTTTCGAAGAAGGCGCGGCCCAGATCATCGTTGTCGAGAAGCAGCGTGAGGTCTTTTAACAGGCGTCCGATGTCGTCTGGCGCAAGTCCGGGATTTATTCTGCCAATCGCAGCGGTGAAGAGGTCAGGGAAGATATTGGTTTCTTTGTCCCAGCGTTGTTCTTTAAGGGACAGGTAGTGGTAGCCCAGCCGTATCAGGTGGAGGATGACGGGGATTTTTACTCGGGTATCTTCAGTGAATTTCATTGTGTTCCCTGTATTTATCACGTCTCAGGCCATGCAGCGCCCCACAACCTTGGAACGGCTGGCAACAATGTCTATTCGATTTGCATCTATGTTACACGTTCTCTTTAAACCGACCGAGCATATTTGTCGCACTTTGCCCGAATGGGGGTAAGTTTGAATTTTTTGTTTAATGTCGATTTTAAGTAGACAAAATGAGGAATAAGTAAACTATTTCTTGCTGTGGGGTATCCCTGAACCTACACTGGTTTAAATATTCGTACTAATGTCTATTCAGGAGCGACATTTGCCAAATTATATAAACTGGTTGATGCAAAACACGCTACCCGGCCAAGTGCTGCTCCAGTCATGGCTTACCCGCAACGGCGTAGATCGTAAGCTCTCTTACCTCTATGTCCAGAATGGCTGGCTCAGGCGGATCGCTCACGGCGTATACTGCCGGACGGGTCGTGAACCGGACTGGGTGGACGCGGTTTACTGCCTGCAAACACAGTGGGAAAAGCCAGTACGGGTGGCGGGGCTAACCAGCCTTGCGCTTCAGGGCCATGCGCACTATACCGAACCGGGTAAGCCGCAGGTCTGGCTCGCGCTTCCGGCTTACGTTAAGCTGCCGGGATGGTTTGCTGCCTTCGAACAATCTGCAACATTTATCATGCTGTATACATCGGGGCTTACCGTAGATGTAACGTCATTGACTACGGAACTGAAAATTGGCGACCGCCAGTTAGCAGGCAGTGCCCCGGAACTGGCCGCGTATGAGATCGCCTGCGGCGTTCCTTCGTTGATATCGTTCGAACATGCCGATGCTCTGTTTCAGGGGATGAATCTTCTCAGCCCGCGTAAATTGCAGGCGTTACTCTGCGCCAGTCATTCGGTTAAAACCAACCGGGTGATGCTTTACCTTGCCCGGCGTAATGGACACCCTTATTTTCAGTATATTGATCAAAGCGGTATAGAAACAGGTACGGGAAAGCGGCAAATCATACCCGGCGGCTGGCTGGAGCCGGATTATCAAATTACTGTTCCACGCGCATTTAAACCGGAAGGAGTCGAAGATGGATCTGCGTGATAGTTATGCCCGGCAGGTTAAGCTGTTGATGGCTGCTCTGCCGCATGTGGCGAAGGAGTCCTGTTTCGCGTTGAAAGGCGGCACGGCAATCAATTTGTTTGTGCAGGATTTTCCCCGTCTGTCGGTGGATATTGATCTGGCGTATAAGAGCTTTGCGGATCGCGATACTGATCTGGCGGCTATCAACGACGCTTTGAAGAGGATTACTGCATCGCTGAACGGCAGACCGGGGATCACCGCGATTCGGCAGGAAAATAAAGCGGATGAAAAGCGCATCATTGTGAATACCGCTGATGCAAAGATTAAGATCGAGGTTAGCCCGGTCTGGCGCGGGCTGTTGTTGCCTCCGGCAGAAATGCCTGTGTGCGAACGTGTGGAAATGGAGTATGGCTTCACCACCATGAGTGTCGTCTCGCTGGCGGATCTTTATGGCGGTAAAATCTGCGCAGCGCTTGATCGTCAGCACCCGCGCGATCTGTTTGATGTGCTGAATATGCTGGAGAAACCGGGACTGATGCGGGAGATCTTTGACGGTTTTCTTTGTTATCTGGCAGGCCATCCCCGCCCCATTGCCGAGTTGCTGGCCCCAAACTGGGATACAGAGCGGATCACGACGCTGTATGCTCAGGAATTTTCGGGGATGACTCAGCAGGAAACGTCGCTGGAATCGCTGCTGTCAGTAACGACTTTGCTGCCGCAGGCGTTGAAGTCACATCTTACGGATCTGGATCGCGAGTTCTTGCTCAGTTTTAAGCAAAACAGCCCTGACTGGTCGCGGTATCGCTATCCTGAAATTCAGCATCTTCCGGCTATTCGCTGGAAGCAACGTAATCTGGCGGTGCTGAAAGATAAAAATCCGGCGAAGTATGTGGCGGCGGTGAATAAGCTAGAGAGGGTGCTGGCGTAATCAATAGACCAGCATTAATCACAGATGATTACCAATCAGCCAGAAATGGTTAAATCGTCGAATTCATAATTAATACTTTTTCTTACGCCGCTGAACAGCTTGAAAAGGATACATATTTTAAATATCAGTGAAGTGAACAGTTTATTGCCGTTATTAATAGAGATGGAGGAATAAATACGCGTATTCTACTATTGCAACAAAAACAACGATGATGATCAGTTTTCATAATGAAGTAACCTGACAGATATAAAAATGTTGATTGAGGCTCAATGCCCGGATGAAGGTTGTCGAGGGAGCCAGGTGGTTTTTTCTTTTGGGTGATCTCCATTGCTGGATAGTCCCCTCTTTCTCGCTCAAAGCAGACCCTGGAATTGAACGCAGAGGGACTACCTGACACAATATTGCACAGTAAAGAGTCGGTCGTTGTTAACGTTCAGATTTTCAATGTATCAATGACCATCCGCAGGGCGGGGGAGACGTTGCGATGAGGGTAATAGAGAAACAATCCCTCCATTCGCAGGCTGTAACGCTGCAACACCCTGATAAGCTTACCGTGTTCTAAATCATCCGCGACCAGTTCAACAGGAACATAGGCCAATCCGAGGCCCAGCCGGGCTGCTTCTGCTTCCATATAGCTGTCGGATAAGGCCCATTGCCCTTCAGGGCGATGAGTGATTTTTTTATCATCCTGATTGAGTTCCCACTGGTATACGCTGCCGTCGGCAAACTGATAGGCGATACAGGGATGCGCCTTTAAATCCGCCGGGGTTTGCGGAAAACCATAGCGACGAAAATGTTCCGGAGTCCCCACAATTGCCATCTCCATATCGGGCGTGATGCGTACCGCGACCATACCCTGGCCGACTTCAGGCCCCAGGCGGACACCTGCATCGAATCTTTCCTCGATGATATCGACGAACCGGCTCTCATTTATCAGTTCAAGCCGGATATCAGGATATCGCTGTTTAAATACCGCCAGCTTTGGCAGCAGGCATTTATCAATCGCGTGCTGGCTGGCATTGATACGCACCGTGCCGGAGGGCGTCTCTCGATAGTGCGCCAGCGTGGCAAGCCCAAGATCTAACATTTCAAATCCAGATGCCGTCTTCTGGTAGAGCTGCTCGCCTGCTTGTGTCAGCGACAGTTTACGCGTGGTGCGCACTAGCAGCTGGACGCCCAGCCTTTCTTCAAGCTCGCGAACAGAACGGCTGACTCCTGACTGAGCAAGACCCAGCCGCTGAGCCGCTGCGGTAAAGCTGCCTTCTCGCACCACCTGCATAAACAGGTACAGCTCGTTATAGTTCTCCCTTTTCGCCATTGAAACATCCCCCCTTCATGCCGGCAATCTCCGCATTAATTTATAACAATATGGTATTAATCTTAGCATTAATCGCCCCCTAATCAGCACTAATTCTGCTCATTATAATGACCCCATCAAAGCAAAGCACCGCAGCGTTTTCCGTCGGAAACCTGTATCTCTCTATTGTTTTTTATGGGGATTTTTATGAAAGCCTTCACCCGAACGCTAAAAACCGCGATGCCGACCATGCTGCTTTTCGCATCATTAATTGGAGTCACGACAATGAGTTATGCTGATTCAACCAATCCTAATGCCCCTGTGTCCATGACAGATAAATGGGATAAAACGTTCGCCGAGAGCCAGAAAGTCGATCACCGTAAAGTCTCGTTCCCGAACCGATATGGCATCACCTTAGTGGGCGATCTTTACCTGCCTAAAGACCGTGGCGATCGCAAGCTGGCGGCGATTGCGGTCAGTGGGCCATTTGGCGCGGTGAAAGAGCAATCCAGCGGCCTGTATGCGCAGACGCTGGCGGAACGAGGGTTTGTTACCCTGGCGTTCGATCCTTCTTACACCGGGGAAAGCGGCGGCTATCCGCGAAACGTCGCCTCACCGGATATCAACACTGAAGATTTCAGCGCGGCGGTGGATTTCTTAGGGCTGCAAAAAGAGGTAGATCGCAACCGTATCGGGCTGCTCGGTATTTGTGGCTGGGGCGGCATGGCGCTGAACGACGTGGCGATGGATACCCGCGTTAAAGCGGTAGCTACCAGCGTGATGTATGACATGAGCCGGGCGATGGGTCATGGTGTGGGGGATGGCAAAGACCGTTATTCTACCGCCGACCGTCGTGCCGTTCTGCAATATCTGAATGAACAGCGCTGGCAGGATGCGCAGAGCGGAACGTTCGCTCACGGTGGTCATGATATTAATGTCGATAGCAACGGCAAGGTCAGTGCGGGCGAGCGCATTCTGCCAGAAACGCTGCCGGCAAATCCTCATCCGGTACTGAAAGAGTTCTTTGACTACTATCGCATGCCGCGCGGCTTCCACGAACGTTCCGTTAACTCTACCGGGGCGTGGACGGCAACGATGCCGCTGTCATTTATGAATATGCCGCTGTTGAGCTACGCCAGTGAAATCACCATCCCGACGCTGATTGTGACCGGTGAGAAAGCGCATTCACGCTATTTTGCTGAAGATGCTTACAAGGCGGTTGGCAGTAAAGACAAAGAGCTGGTGGTGGTACCAGGGGCAAATCACGTGGACCTGTACGATAACGTGGCCGGAAAAATACCTTTCGCGAAGTTCGAACAATTTTTCCAGACCAAACTGAAATAAAACCTCTCCTGAATTGATGCAAAGCCACCGGCCATAGGCTGGTGGCTTTTATCCTGATCTTTGTGAAATTTCACTATGTCGACACTAAGCCAAACACTATCACCTCATCATCAGCGCGCATACTGGGGCGGTATTTTTGCCATGACCCTGTGCGTGTTTGTGCTGATTGCTTCTGAATTTATGCCCGTCAGCCTGCTCACGCCGATTACCCGCGATTTAGGCGTGACGGAGGGGCTGGCAGGGCAGGGGATTGCTATCTCCGGCGCGCTGGCGGTTCTGACCAGCCTGACGCTTTCAACGCTAGCTGGAAAGATGAATCGTAAGTTCCTGCTGCTGGGGATGACGGTTCTGATGGCCGTATCGGGGCTTATTATTGCGCTGGCTTCCAGTTATCTGATGTATATGGTCGGTCGTGCGATGATTGGTGTGGCTATTGGCGGATTCTGGTCGATGTCAGCGGCAACGGCGATTCGTCTGGTGCCGCAGCATCAGGTCACGCGTGCGCTGGCAATTTTCAACGCCGGTAATGCGCTGGCGACGGTCGTGGCCGCACCGCTGGGAAGCTATCTGGGGGCTACGGTCGGATGGCGAGGCGCTTTCTTGTGCCTGGTGCCCATCGCGGTTGTCGCCTTTATCTGGCAGTGCATCAGCCTGCCAAGCATGGATGCGAATAAAAGCCACACTTCATGTGGCGCGGTATTCCGCTTATTTAGCCGCCGCATGGTTGTGGTCGGCATGATAGCCTGCTGCCTGTTTTTCATGGGGCAGTTTGCACTATTCACCTATGTGCGCCCGTTTCTGGAGTCGGTGACACGGGTTAATTCCTTAGGCTTGTCGTTGATTTTGCTGATTATCGGCGTGGCCGGTTTTATTGGCACGCTGGTTGTTTCGGCATTTCTCAACAGAAAATTCTACCCCACGCTGATGGCCATACCCGGACTGATGGCCGTCATTGCTATCGGTCTGATGCTGACCGGGCATCACGTCTGGACGGTCTCGCTGCTGTTAGGACTCTGGGGCATGCTGGCCACCGCCGCGCCAACCGGATGGTGGACATGGATTGCGCGTACGTTGCCTGACAACGCCGAAGCCGGAGGCGGGCTCATGGTCGCGGTGATTCAGCTCTCCATCGCCCTTGGATCAACAGCAGGAGGCATCGTATTTGACCGCCTTGGCTGGCAGAGCACGTTTGCTATGAGTAGCGTGCTGCTCCTTTGCGCTGGCGTACTGACCTTTGTTACCGCACGCCAGAAGGCCGGTGCGCTTTAGTCCGGCGAGGGCGCGCGTTGCTGAATAAGTTACACAAGGCGATGAGCGCCCACTATGGGTTGGGTGCTCTTTTAAACGATTTAGGTGATTTTCTAAAACGGCTACTGCAGATTTTTCTCTTAATTTATGGGTATTTCCCCCGGAGGCGAGAAAGCGCTCTCCACGCCCGGCCGCAAGGATCAGGACGACGGGGGCAGGCATGAATCCTCCTCCTGATGGAGACGTACAGAGGCGACTTCTGCCAGCACGGAGAGTGCCAGAGTATGCGCATCCCGGGCTTTGGGGAATATCCCGACGGGTGCCCGGATTTGCGCTGTCTCCTCCCTGGACCATCCCAGCTCGTGGAGCTTTTGCAGACGTAAAGTGTGGGTTCGATAGCTGCCCAATGCGCCGAGATAAAAGGGTTTTGCCTCTCGCGCGGCCTGCAACACTGGCAGCTCCCGGTTGAGATCATGGCACAGCAAAATGACCGCCGTATCGGTATCGATCTGAGCGCTGGCTGAGGCCGGAAAAAGATCGAAGATATGGCTGTCATAGCCTGTGGCTGCTGCAAGACTCGCGGTTGCCTGCGCCTCAAGAGAACGTCCGTAAATCATCAGACTGACGCATGGTCTGAACCCCACCTCAAAGCCATTGAGATTCCAGCCTGTCCGGGTTTGCGTGGGCAGGCACACCAGCGATTGAGCTTGCGGATCGTAGCGCAGACCCGCCGGTTTTCTCTGTTCCAGGCGGTTCAGCACGGCGAGCAGAGGCTGTGCCGAGCGTAGTTTATGGAGCGTCAGCGTGATCCCACCGCCGCAGGGCAGAACGATGTCAAACCACGGCGAACCTTCACCATAGCGAATTTCGCGATCGCGGCCTGAGCCCATCATCTCCAGCGCTTCAAAAGCGGCAGCGGCCTCCACGCAGCCGCCAGAGACAAAACCGCAGTAACGACCATCTTCGCGCACCACCATCTGCGCCCCGAGCGGGCGCGCCGCGCCGCCGCGTATCTCCACCAGCGTCACCAGCACCGCTCCTTTACCGGACATTAGCGCCTCTACGGCGAAGCGCAGAATGGTCCGGTGGTCATCGGTGAGAAACGCCTGCTCTGGCTTATGCCAGTGCTCGTCTTTGTCAAAAAGCGAGTATGACATTGTTCCTCCTTAAACCACATCCGGCAGTTTATCGAGCAGCTTATCCAGAGTGATGGGATAATCCCGTACCCGAATACCGGTGGCGTTATACACCGCGTTGGCGATAGCCGCGCTCACGCCGCACAGGCCCAGCTCACCGACACCTTTGGCCTTCATCGGGGAGGAGATGGGGTCGGTATCATCCAGGAAAATCACCTCCTGTTTTGGGATATCCGCATGAACCGGCACCTCATACCCCGCCATATCGTGATTAACGAAGTAGCCCAAACGGTTATCCACCGCCAGCTCCTCCATCAGTGCCGCACCCATGCCCATAGTCATTGCGCCAATGACCTGGCTGCGTGCAGTTTTCGGATTCAGGATGCGTCCTGCAGCACACACAGCGAGCATACGCCGGACCCGAACTTCTCCCGTCGCGCTATGCACGCCGACCTCCACAAAATGCCCGGCAAAGGTCGACTGCTGGTACTCCTTGCTCAGTGTTCCGAATTCAATGCTCTCTTCCGCTGTCAGTCTGCCGCCTGCGGTGGCCTCATGTAGCATGGCGCTTCGGGTACCGTTGGTAATCTTGCCGTCGGCAAACTGCGACTGCTCAGGATCAAACCCGACTGCCGAGGCAATCATTTCGCGAAGCTTCACACAGGCGGCGTAAATGCCGGAGGTGGAGGTATTTGCGCCCCATTGTCCACCAGACCCCGCAGAAACCGGGAAACTGGAATCGCCGAGGTGAACCGCAACCTGCTCCAGCGGTACGCCAAGCATTTCCGCTGCCGTCTGGGCCAGAATGGTGTAGCTGCCGGTGCCAATGTCGGTCATGTCCGTTTCCACGGTAACGGTGCCGTTTGGTTCGAGGTGAACCCGAGCCCCCGATTTTTCCAGCAGATTATTGCGAAAGCCCGCCGCGACGCCGTGGCCGACTAGCCACTCTTCGTCGCGTACCTGTCCGGGTGTGGCGTTGCGCTGCTTCCAGCCAAATTTATCCGCTCCGGTGCGCAAGCACTCGATAAGCTGACGGCGAGAGAAGCGGCGCGTCGGGTCGGCGGGGTCAACCTGAGTGTCATTCAGGATGCGAAACTCGACGGGATCGATGCCCGCTTTTTCCGCCAGTTCGTCGATCGCGATTTCGAGCGCCATCAGACCGGGGGCTTCGCCGGGCGCACGCATGGCGTTCCCTTCCGGCAAATCAAGCGTGGCGAGCCGCAGGCCGGTATGACGATTCGCCCCTGCGTAAAGAAATTCGCTTTGCTGTACCGCCGTTTCCGGCGTGCCGCCGGGCAGGTTTCCGGACCAGCTTTCATGTGAGATAGCAGTGATTTTCCCGCTCTGGTCGGCACCGATACGCAAGTGCTGAAGGGTGGCGGGGCGGTGCGTGGTGTTATTGGGAATAGTGGGGCGGGGGAGCATCACTTTAACCGGACGTTTCACCGCACGGGCGGCGAGGGCCGCCAGCAGCGCATCGCTTCTCAGGAACAGCTTGCCGCCAAACCCTCCACCGATATACGGGGAGATAATACGCACATTCTCCACGGGCACTTTCAGCGTTTTTGCCAGATCGGTGCGGCACCAGTCAATCATCTGATTTGAGGTCCAGAGGGTAAGCTTATTTCCATCCCAGACGGCCATCGAGGCATGCGGCTCCATCGCCATATGGCTCTGGTCCGGGGGCGTGTAGGTAGCATCAATCTTCACCGCAGCGGAGGTGAAAGCCCCGTCAAAGTCACCAACATTTTTATCGGGCGTGTCTTCCGGCGGCTGACTGACGGCCTGTTTCTCGTCCGCCAGGGAGTAAGCTCCTTTATTACGGCGATAGTGCGCCTGCACCAGCGAGGCCGCCGCTCGTGCCTGTTCGAAGGTCTCGGCCACTACCAGCGCAATGGCCTGATGATAGTGCTCAATAGTGGGGCCGCCTAACAGCCTGGCGGTGTTTTTGTCGCCTTTGCCGAGTGCCCCAGCGTTACTGGCGGTAATGACAGCCAGTACGCCCGGCGCTTTTTGCGCGGCGTCCGTATCAAGGGCGGTGAGGCGTCCTTTGGCAATGGCAGAACTGACGATATAACCATAGGCGGCGTTGGGGGCTTCTTCATGCCATTCGTAGGCGTAGCGTGCCGTGCCGGTAGTTTTCAGCGGTCCGTCGATGCGGTCATGGGGACGACCGACAACCTTCAGCTGATCGATCGGGTTTTCCCCTGCGGGTTTATCAAATTTCATGCCTGTGCCCTCGCTTCAGCCAGTACGGAGGCAAGCGTTCGCTTCGCCAACAGGAGTTTAAAGGTGTTTTCAGCGGTGGGATGGGCGCTGGCGAACAGCGCGTCATATACGGCCTGCGCCCCCTGGGATAGCTGAGCATCCGCAGCCTCAATGCGCCAGGGCTTATGTGCTACTCCGCCCAGCGCGACGCGCCCGCTGCCGTCAGGCTGAATAATCGCTGCGACCGATACCAGGGCAAAGGCGTAGGAGGCGCGATCGCGCACCTTACGGTAAATATGTTTTCCGCCGAGCGGCGGAGGTAACGTCACCGCAACGATAAGCTCACCGGGAAGCAGGGCGGTTTCAATGTGCGGCGTTTTTCCCGGAGGGTGATAAAAATCAGCCAGTGTGATACTGCGAGTCTTTCCCTCCGGCGTGATGGTTTCCACCACCGCATCCAGCAACCGCATTGCGACCGCCATATCGCTCGGATGGGTGGCAATGCAGGCTTCGCTTACGCCTACCACCGCGTGCTGACGGCTAAAGCCTTCAAGTGCCGCGCAGCCGCTCCCGGGCAGGCGCTTATTGCAGGGCTGATTGGTGTCGTAAAAATAGGGGCAGCGCGTGCGCTGGAGCAGATTACCTGCGGTGGTTGCCTGATTACGTAACTGACCAGACGCGCCAGCGAGCAGGGCGCGGGAGAGTACCGCGTAATCACGACGCACGCGCTCGTGAGCCGCCAGGTCGGTGTTCCGTACCAGTGCGCCGATGCGCAGCCCACCCGCGTCGATCACTTCAATCTTATCGAGCCCGAGCCCGTTCACATCGATAAGGTGGGGGGGCGTTTCAATTTCCAGCTTCATCAGGTCCAGCAGATTGGTCCCGCCAGCGATAAATTTTGCGCCGGGTACGCGCTGAGCGCTAAGTGCCGCCTCGGCAGGGGTGTTCACACGTTCATAGGTAAACGCCTTCATGATTTTATCTCCCCCGCAGCGTCTTCAATGGCGGCAAGGATGTTAGCGTATGCACCACAGCGACAGATGTTGCCGCTCATACGTTCACGGATCTCATCGGCAGTTCTTTCTGGAGGGGAAACCAAATCGACCGTGACGTGACTGGGAATGCCGTCCTGAATCTCTTTTAGCACCGCTACTGATGAGCAAATTTGCCCGGAGGTGCAGTAGCCGCACTGGAAGCCATCATGTCTGATAAAGGCCGCCTGCATAGGATGAAGATGGTCTGGTGAACCCAGGCCTTCAATGGTGGTGATCTCGGCCCCCTGATGCATGACTGCAAGCGTCAGGCAGGCATTAAGCCTTCGACCATTGACCAGCACGGTACAGGCTCCGCACTGTCCGTGATCGCAACCTTTCTTGGTACCGATCAGATGCAGATTTTCACGCAAAGCGTCCAGTAGCGTGGTTCGGGTATCAACGTCCAACTGCTCGGTTTTGCCGTTCACCTTAAGTGTCAGGGGCATTATCTCTGGCGCGGGTGTAGCTGCCGGAACGCTTGCCGCAAGCGTAGAATGAGGATAAACCACGGCGGTCGCCGCCGTTGCGGCGCTGACTTTAATCAGATCGCGACGGGTCAAACTAAAATCGTGCGGCTCGTGCTTCCCAACCCGATTATCTTCGGGGTATTCGCCTTGGTTGCTCATACCAGGCCTCCGGTATTCTAAAGGGGAAAATAAGAATGCGTTGCGAGAGTGCTGATGCTTTTTTAAACGTTAAGCATAGTCGGTGAGAGCAGGAGGATTATTCTTAAAACGCGAATGCAGCTATGAGCCCGGCTAATTAATTCATATTCGCCGATGACGGGAGCTCGTTTATTGCTTTAGTTGTGCGATGCAAAAACCGATAAGGAAACCTGTGATTGTCAGCTCAGCATCACCCTGTAAATCGTTGTCACTTTTAATATAAAAATAGGGAGAAATGATGGTGCTTATATTCATTGGCGATTAGTCACCATTGCATTATACAAAACAATACAGTTCTTTACATTTGTCTTATTTTATGAATACTCCTGAAGAGATGTATAACATAATGGTACAAGCAGGGTAGATATGAATATATTTGAACAAACTCCACCGAACCGCAGACGTTATGGTCTTGCTGCATTCATTGGGCTGATTGCTGGCGTTGTTTCCGCATTTGTGAAGTGGGGGGCTGAAGTTCCATTGCCGCCACGTAGCCCGGTGGATATGTTTAATGCAGCGTGTGGCCCGGAATCATTAATCAGGGCTGCTGGGCAAATTGATTGCTCCCGTAATTTTCTCAATCCTCCGTATATTTTTCTTCGAGACTGGTTGGGGCTGACAGATCCCAATGCGGCTGTTTATACCTTTGCCGGGCATGTCTTTAACTGGGTTGGTGTTACGCACATTATCTTTTCGATAGTGTTTGCTGTCGGTTATTGTGTGGTCGCTGAAGTATTTCCAAAAATTAAACTCTGGCAGGGCTTACTGGCAGGTGCTTTAGCCCAACTTTTTGTTCATATGATTTCATTCCCTCTCATGGGACTGACGCCACCTCTGTTTGATCTCCCGTGGTATGAGAATGTTTCTGAAATTTTTGGACATTTAGTCTGGTTCTGGTCCATTGAAATTATTCGCAGAGATTTACGAAACAGAATTACTCATGAGCCAGACCCTGAGATCCCTTTAGGCTCAAACAGATAATGCATTGAATAATAAAAATGGCGCAAATGCAGCGCCATTTTTATAGGTTAAAAACATTGCTTTTTACTTTCTGAAGCAGATAGCCCGTGAGTACATCGCGCTACTTCAGGATGCTGTAGATCCGGAGAACACTATAGAGGAAGAGGCATTGTTGCTGGCAGATGGAAGAAGTTTCGGGTTTTGTTATCCCTGAAAAACGAAGCCCCGCGATTATAGCTGGCGGGGCAGTGCAATTAATTATTGCATATTTATAACGGTGTCAGCCCGTATTTAGCTCTTGCACGATTGCAAGCCTCATTGACGACTCCGTTCTCACCAGACATGGCGAATTCTCTGCACGTGGACGATCGATTTTTATATATCGTGCAGCAGGCATTTTTGCCCGGTGTTCCTGCAAGGGCAATACATCGGGGGTTTTTCTGATTGGTACCGCTCATGCATCGGTGAAAAGGGGATATTTGTTCAGTGAGCCTGGCGGGAATGGTACCGCCAGCATCGTCGGCTTCGGCCCAGTAAAAAGAGACGCGGAAAAATGCACAACAGGCACCACACGTCATGCATGGATTCAGATTGCTCATAATTCACCAGTACAGCTATAAATCGTAAAGAGAACAGCGGTACATCGTATGTAAGAACGTACCGCGGTTGGCTGGAGAACTTTCGATAGTGTGAGTATTGAATGATTTCCAGCCGTTACCGATTTTACGTACTAATTCGTGAAGAAACCACTCGTTAGCAGGCTGCCTGGCACCTTTCCGTGTCTCCTGAACACTATGGTGTGCATATGAGAAAGCCCATCGTTACAGGTGATATTGACGATCGCGTCCACATCATTTAAACGATTTTTGGGGCTTTGAGGTGGAATTCTTCCCTCGACCGATGGATAAGTCTTAGTCCGCCGAAGGGGGCTTAGCCGCACAGGAATCGCTAATCTTAATGAATTTGTCGTTATAGACCAGATAATGATTCCCCGGCTGACGTAACTCAGGCTGATGAACCACGTCTCCCGGACGTAGATACCAGGCATCGCCTTCCTCTTCGGTCGAATCACATCCTGGCTTAATCAGTAGCTTAAACCATGTGTTGCCAGTGTTACTTACCGTTCCTGTCACCTTGTCGAAGGACCATTTAAACTGAACCTGACGAGGTCGTACTACCAGAATGGTATCCATCACCACCACCGGCTCCGTGCTGACCTCGCCGCCGGTTGGGCTGCGTCTTGTCTGGTTGCGAGTGGGGACCTCGCGAAATGAGACCCGGTAGTAGCGCTCGCGGTTATCCCGTGGACCATGATAGTAAAATTTAAAATACTCGCTCTCACCAGCCTGCAACGCCAGCTGGCGGGGGGCGAAAAGCAGTTCACCATCCACCGGTCGGGTGCGCAATTCACTGCTGCCCGGGCTATCAATAGCACTGATGGCAATACGGTATATCCGTGCGCTTTTGTTGTTATTCACTACACGTTTGCTGACAAAGTCAGTCTCGGACGGCAGCGAAAATGTCAGATTGCCGACCGAAATCGCCTGTGTCAAAGGTGCCGCCAGCATACAGACCGCTGTCAGCAGGGCCTTAGTTAATGTTACGCCACGTCGCCTGAACATGAATTTCTCCTGAAGCGCTGACTTCGCCAAACCAGCCGTTATCATCTACCGTACGCAGCGAAATGGCGTTATCCATTGGAATCGAAAATTTGACTGTGGTCTTATCCATCTGCCCC
Organism: Escherichia sp. F1; assembly: GCF_046764225.1. Lineage (NCBI taxonomy): Bacteria > Pseudomonadati > Pseudomonadota > Gammaproteobacteria > Enterobacterales > Enterobacteriaceae > Escherichia > Escherichia sp. F1. The sequence continues at coordinate 3,821,902 of NZ_CP177202.1, read as the reverse complement.
ACTTCGCCAGAGATATCAGTCCACGGTGTGGTCAACCACAGCGCATCGGTCATATCCCGCCAGCTATCATCGCACCCGGCATCGTAGGTTTTTGTAGCTCCATTGCGGGTAATAAAGGAAAGTGTCGCCGGGAACGGTACTTTCGCCTTACCGTCATCGGAGCTGAAGACACAATAGGAGCGCCCGCCAATCACCTGCGCGGGTCCGGTCACCTTGATCAGCACTTCGTCGGCAGCTGTTTTACCGCTGGTGGTTACGATATAGCCGAAATCGAGTGCCGACTCGCCGCTGCCAACATATCCCTCCCGCGACGGTGTCTGAGTATATTCATCGGAGATAATACTGATGCTGAAATCACGGGGTTTGATAATCAGCGTGTTGGAGGTAGAAAATTCATACCAGCCAGACTCCGGTGATGTGGTGTTCTGAAAGCGAAAGTTGAATAGATCTTTGGTGTTGATATCGCTGATCCCGAGGTTCACCATCTGCTTAAAGAAGTTGCTCGAGAAGAAAACATAGATCGAGTCTGCGCTCTTCATCTCGTTGAAGGTGTAGTAATAGGCAGTATTGCTCACCGGTTTCCATGAACTGCCATTCAGACTGAACTGCATATCGTACGCCCCGACGGCCGAGGCTAACGACGAGTTGGCGATCGCCGGGAATATATGGATTGAGGTGTTGCTGAGTCCGTTTGTTTGCAGGGTATAGTTAACCATCTTACAACTTAATCCTGAACGGCTGCCGATGGTTTGCGTCCGGCAGTCGGCGTTCCCTTCGCCCAGAGTCGGTACTCCGTCGCTGTTGATAAACACCTCCGCCAGCGAGTGGGTATTTATCAACCGTAGATTTGCTGCTTTCGTATGGGTGACGTTGCGAACATACCAGTTGCCGGAGGCCTGATCCTTACAGCGTGCGCCGCTGCTGGCGTCATAGTTCACAGAGGTCTGGCAGGCATTGATGGTCATTGTAAAGCTGCTGCCGACGGGCATTTGTTGCAGATACTGGTAAAACGCGTCTGACAACATGCCGTGCATCCACTTCGCGCCGCCGCTGGTCACCGTCGCGCCATAAAATCCACTGGCGTCGGTGGTTTGCGGCAGGATAAGACTGGTGGTCATATTACACCCAGCGTACCAGTTGATGCAGCGCAAGCCAGTTAAAGGAGATGAAACTGGTGAATTTTCCAGCCACATATCAAACTTCCAGTTGGTATAAAGGCCGGTGTTGTAACCGTTATCAATGTAGCCGAGGCTTTGCTGATAGATGGTTCCTGAGCCAGTGTATTTTAAACCGGTCCAGCGGTTGGCACCGGTCAGGCGCGGATCCAGCGCCCCGCCAGGCGTGACGAAAAAGTTGTCGTCTGAGTTGTTTTCGACAAACACAAACTCGCGTGCCGGAGCATCCGCCCAGGTTGTTTTGCTCACTGCCGCTCTGAGCGCGGTTGCAGGCCAGATTAGCGCAAAGATTATCATCGCTATCAGTAGGTTAACTCTCATTCTCTTCTCCTGTCTGCGTCACCGCCGCCCACGATGAGAGGCCGCTGCAGACCACATCACCGACCCAGACGGCACCGCGCGCCTGGTTGAGTTCCAGTGCCACTTCGCAGGTTTTATTGCCACTGTAGCGAAAATCGATAGTGGGGTATTTCTTATCCACGTCCATGACAAACTCGCCGTTTTCATCGGTTCGGGTTCGGCCGATATGGTTGTTAATCCGTGCGTTAGCCAGCAGTGTGCCGTCTTCCGCACGGATACGACCGGAGACGGTAACCATCTGCTTCACCTCTGGCTCAATGACAGCGACATTGCCTGGATAGAGAGTCAGATGACTTTTGCGACCGCTGACGATATCGTAACTGTCGAGTGAGTTTTTGCTGTTCTGCAACTCCACCTCATATCTTCCATAGGGAGAGAGCGGGAGATAGTTACGCTTGCCGTTAAGCGTGAAAATCCGCCCGTTGATTTTGGCGCTGATCTGACCATCGTTCTCCAGGCCAGTGTCGAATATCACCCCAGCGTTGCCATCGGTCCGCCCGCTGGCAGCGATGTTTTTACCCTGCCAGCCGACGCTGCCGTTGGCGGTCAAATTGGTATTGATGTAGCCGTCCGCCGCGCTATTAACGTTCAGCGTTCCGCTGGCGTAACGAGCGTCGAACTGTGCATACGCCCCACCGCTGAGGGTTTTGTCATCACCGGTATCGCCGGAGATGGCTCGTGACAGATTGGCACCAACAGTGCGAATGGTCCCTTCATCAAACTGCTTGCGTGCTGACAGGTTTGCCATGGTGTAGCCGTTTTGATGAGTCATCCCTGCGCTAAACCAGTTGCCCAGTGGTAGCGAGAGATCGAGAGCGATATATTTCCCTGTATTGGCGTTGCTGTCGCCGTTGTTATAGCGCTGAATACCGGCCCGCAGGCCAAGCGAACCAAAGGTACCGCTGTAGACATTTTGATAGTAATCTGCCGTGTAATAATGGCTGTTGTAACGGCGGTCATCATTGTAGCTGATGCTGAATGTGCCCAGCTTCGACCACAGTGAGTTCAGGTTGAGTGTGCCGCCGATAGCACGGTTGTCGGCATCGCTACGTCGCAATTGATTGCCAATGCGGGTTTTTTCCTGGTTAACCCACAGCGAACTGAAGCCTCCCGGTAGAGTGGCGCTGATGCTGGCGATGTTGCTCCATGAGCTGTCACTGGCCAGCATGTTTTGCAGGTTAACGTTGATCGCCCCCCCAAGCGGCAGCGTCAGACGGGTTTCACCCACCGCCTGATTATCGTATCCATATCCCGTTGCCGCCCAGCTAAGCGTACTCAGTGAGCCGGAGGTCGAGGCACCTGCCAGCCAACTCTCTTTAGCTGGTCGCGTCTTTTTCCCGTTTTCCGACCAGCGATCCATATGAAAGCTACCGCCCCATATCTGCCACGCCAGTGGTGCACCGACGCCGCGCCCCCGGCTAAACAGCTTATTGACCCGTTGAGTGCGTTTGCTGATCACGCGACCGTTAACGATTACCTCAACTTCCACATCGTAAATACCGTACGGTAGACCCCGGGTATCCACTTCATGATTGCCCATGGTGAAGTTCTGAACGCTTAGTAGCCGCCCATCACGGGTGAGATGTACTTCGCCCGCCGCCGGTAAAAAGGCGATCACTGGCGTGGCCGACTGGCTGCTGTCGAAGATGGTGGAGCTGGCCTGGTTTCCCCAGGAAAGGCCGTAAATCTTCCCTGCTGAAATGGCGGTCATCGGCCCTAAGGACTGCAAGTTCCAGGTGTCGAGCATTCCACCGGCAAATCGGTGACCAGCAAAATCGCGTTCATACATCGCTTTATATAATTCACTGTCATGTTGACCGCTACCGATCCCATACAGCGAGCCGTCGAGCACCACATGATGTTCGCGCAGTGCTGTAACGTTATTCAGCGACAGATAGCTGGATGTGTTGCTCCCGCCGTTACGCAACTGGTTGTTATAGATGCCGAAGTTATAGCTCAGATTACTGCTGAGGGTGTTAACACTGGACTGCCCGATGTCTTCGCTACGTGAGCGTAGTACAGTGCCCAGCGCTTCGCGCTTGACCACCAGCTGCAGCAGCAGTTGGCGCAAGCTGAGATCCAGCTGCGCGTTGTCAGTCAGGGGGATGGTAAGGGCCTCATTGAACGGGGCGTTCGCCAGAGCCATCAGCTGTTGTCGAGTTTGTTCGCTGACACTGGCGTTATCTTCACTCTCTTCCAGCTGTATTTTCCGGATGCGTAGCTGTCCATCATCCAGCCAGATAAAAGCGCTGCCGATTCGCTGATCGTCCTGGCGACCCTGGCTACCGGCGAGATGAATATAGAGTGGGACGCTCATGCCGTCCTGAAGCGCCTGACTGAAGGCCTGCGGTATAATCACCCCACCTATTTGCTGCGCACTTATGTCAGCAGCGCTGGCATCGGGCTGAACGAACAAAAAGACCATGCCGAAGGCAAACTGGGCTTTCAGTCCTGGGGAGAACCGTCGTAAAGGCATTGTCGTTATCCATCTGCACAGCTATCTATTTCACGGGAATGAACTTATCACCCTGCCAAAGTGCAACCCGTCCTTTGTTATCCGCCGTGTCCACGCGGGTAAAACGACGCGACTTGCCCGGCATCAGGTAGTAATTCTCTTTACACTCCTTACCATTGGCGGCTTTCAGGCAGGGGCCGTAGGCGAGGATCCGCAGCGTCGCATTTCCTGTATTTGTCAGGGAGCCGTTGGCGTACTGAAAGTGGTAGTTCGCCTGGCGGGGTGCGACGACCAGAATGGTGCCGATGCGGGCGGAAGCAGTGGCCACAGCGCTACGGTTGGCATTATCGCGCTGCGCATCACTGAGGGCCTGATCAAACCAGACAATGCGGTAGTAGCGCTCTTTTTCATCTGCGGGTCCCTTATAGAAGAAGCGGATCACTTCGCTGGCTTGGGCGGGTAGCAGCAAGCTGGCGGGAGTGAGTAGCAACTCATCCGGCTTGTCCATTGCGATAACCTGCCCGTCGTCAAGCGGTGAAGAGAGCCGTTCGAGACGGATATTGATGAGGCGGCCACTGTCGGTACTGTTTTGGATCGTTTTGCTCAGCGTGCTGCTGTCACTGTTCATAAACGATGATATATCGCCGACATCCAGCGCCTGGGCCGGAGATATTCCGGAAAACAGCAGAGTGAGAGGCAGAAGGTGCTTTTTCATAACAATTCCGTCCAGGAATAAAGCAGGGGGGTACCCCTGCTGGTACATCAGAGAGATTAACTGGTCCAGGTCGCGTCGAACTGTACGCTAACGTCGCCGCTCCAGATGCCTTCCGGTAGAGTGCTGTAATCGGTTACTGCGGTGGTACCATTGGTGGTGCCGCTGATGATGGAGAAAGTGAAACCATCCTGTGCGGTGGTACGATTGCTGGCATTGTAACCGTTAGCCAGTGGGCTAAGGTTGCCGCCCAGTACGCCGTTGGCGGTATCGATCATCACGGTATCGCCAGTTTTTTCGACTGCCGCGCCGTTATAATCCACGCCCACATTCAGTGTGGAACCTGAGGTATCCAACTGGGTTAAGGTGTTGGTGATAAGACGTGAGGTCAGTTTAAAGGCGGTAGCCGTTGAGTCACCCTCGATAGCCACATCAAATAGACCTTTCTGTGAGTTAAAACCTTTAATGCCTTCGGCATACTGGAACGCCAGGCTACCGAGTGGCGTCACAACCAGCTTACTGGTGGTGTCTTTTTTGGCTGTTGCTGACCAGGTCGCTACAGCCTGAGCTGTTACGTCAGCAGCCTGCGCCACACCTGTACCGGTAAACACCGTTACCAGAGCTATTGCCAGAACCTTTTTTTTCATTGCTTTTCTTCCCGAGTTGAATTGAGGACGTGATGTCCCGGTGAGTCATTTTTTAAAACTAACTTGCCTGGAGTTTACGGAACCAACTTATATATTTTTGAGTACAGCTTGGCCTCAGCATTACGCCGATGGGTATACACTGTCTTCACACTACAATTTTCAATTCTGGCAATCGATTTAGGCAGCATTCCCTGAGCCGTCATGCGGATAATTTCCATTTCCCGGTCCGTGATTTTATCTTTCTTAATATCTTTTCTCAGGAACCTGCCATTAATCACATAGGCCAGTTCTTTTCTAATATCACGACTCAGTCCAGCGTATACCACGCCCCTAATATTGCTGTTGTAATACCAATAATTTGCTAAGGCTTCTGACTTTCTGGCCGCAATCAATACGACCTGTTTCCCCTTTACCGCGGATAACCACTCATTATCACGGTTTATAAACTCAGTTAAAGAATCCGTATTGAGATTGATAAACACGAAATCTTTTCTGATTTTCTCCAGCGATAGATAAATTAATCTGTCGATATCCACAATCAGTTCAGATAGTCCTTTATAGAAGTAGGCGTCATGGGGAGACCAGATGTATTTATCAGAACGGTTTTGACATTCCATATGGTTTTTAACCTCATAGTCCCTGCTGTAATCATTTTGCCATGTCACTACTTTCCAAACCTGTAATTTTTACAGGTACATTCAGTTTCTTTAGTAAATCGGAAGTAAATAAGATACGTAGCACATATCAATATAGGTTAAACGAGATTAAGTTTTAATTATTTCGATTAGGTTTAAATTTATGTTTTTTTCCTGATGAGTGTCAATATGTGAACAGAAAAGGAATTCCATGGTTAAGTCAATATTTACAAAAAATGAAAATATTGCTTTTTTGATAAGAAGAAAAAGACATTCAGTTTCATAAGGTTATTGGCAATATAACGTTCAATTCTTACTTGCATTTTATATTAGCCAGGAACTTTGCCCTGAGGTGTTAGGAATAGTCTTAATGTGTTGTGTAATGGACTAGTAAAAAAACAAGTTTAAATGATAAGAAATAGAATATAAAGCTATCATGAGTCATAATTAAAGATGATTTGCCAATCAGTAAGGTGTTTTAATGGATTAACATGCCGCACAAAATGGTTATGGGTGTTCATCCCAATAAGTGATGAAAAATTAAACAGGTGTAAGTACGTCATCTGTCCGGTAAGCCCCCTAAGAGCCAAATTAAGTGAAGTTAAACGAAGACTGCCAGTTGTCACAGGAACGATGGCCTCTTTGCCAGGGCACTGCATTCAGTCATCTGTGCGCGTTACTCTAACTGGCTCTCGAACGTCGGCGATGGGGTTACCGGTGGATCAGGCCGTTCCTGTGGCGTAAACGTTTTTATGTCAGTACCAACAGATTTACCACATTTATCATCTTAACCGTTTGAGTGTAAATGCAGGCTGCGTCGCAAAGGGAGGAAACTGAGTGGCGTGTTCAGTCTAAAAGAGAGTTTATGCCAGCATACAGGGCGCAGCTGGTCAACAAGTCAACATTAATATAATGGAATATTCGGAGAGAAACGTCAGGCAGTTGACCTTAAATGAACAGGAAGATACATCCCCAGGAAAATTAATGCTGGTGTAATAAATACACCAACATTAATCCGGTCTGATTATTAATCAGACAAATATCGTTAATCCGGCGAATTATGAATCAACGCTTTTTCTTACGCCCCTGAACGGCCTTAAAACGTGGATTAGATTTACAAATCACATACAGCCGTCCTTTTCGCTTCACAATCTGACAGTCTGGATGGCGTTCTTTTGCGGTACGCAGAGAGTTAAGGACTTTCATCACGCCTCCTTTTTCGTGCTAACAAAACGACCAAAACGTTGGGTGAACCGTGCAACATTTCCTTCTGATGCTACTGTTCTCAGCTTCCCTGTATAGAACGGGTGCGATTTCGAAGAGACATCAATTGTCACGTACGGATACGTTACGCCATCCAGCTCAATCTCACGGTCTGTTTTGATAGTCGAGCCGATTTTAAAGTACTCATCAACACTGGTGTCGTGGAACACCACAGTACGATACTCAGGATGGATATTGGGTTTCATTATTTTCACCTGTTATGTTATAACATAACCATAAAGATACATGCTCATCCGGATCATTTCAACACCCAATCCCTGTGACCCTTTGTGGATGTGGAATTTCCGCAACGGGGAACTCTGGCATTGTTAGCAGCCATTGGTGACGCTCCCATAAACGCCTGGATGAGTGATTGATGATGGTTTTGCTGAGAGTATGGATTTTTCGAGAATGGAGGTTATCTCCACTTTACTGGCCGATGATTTATCGCAGTATGATTGATTACCTGACAGCGTGTATTCCTCTCCCACGGATATAATAATTACTTACAAAAAAGGGAGAGGATGCATATTTTAAATATCACTGAAGTGAACAGTTTATTGCCGTTATTAATAGAAATGGAGAAATAAATAGGCGTATTCTACAATTGCGACAAAAACAACGATATTAATCAGTTTATGACTGATTTGTTGTACTTTATTCTCTTTCATTGGTACTTCCTCGCTTTAAAAAAGAGCGCACTTCGTAAGTGCCCTTATATAAATAACGAGTTTGGTCAACCAATTTTTTGACATGTATCACAAATTTGAATAGATGTATTACATCGGCTATCTTTTATTGCCCCAACGTCATTGATATATGTCGCCTGAAGTCAGTTCCGGGAATGAGTCTGATCTCAAGACTGGCCCAGTCCTCGAGTTGATTGGCGCTGAGGAGCATATCGCATCTCATCATAATGTCGTATCTCCTGGGGTGTTATACAAGATATCGTTGTTGGTAACCTGGGCGAGGAATTGAGCTTTATTAAACAGTCAACTATGCCGGATACATACTGGATTACACTGCAGGCACGCCTTATGAGAGAACGTGCCGCAGTGACGGGTTAATTATCTGAAAGAATTTGTGAGGCTGTATCGGTTACTCATTGATTTGATAGTTTTACTCTCGGGAGAGTAATAGACATTTAATCCATTAACGGAAACCAGCCAGTTCCTCTAGATGCCTGAATTTGATCCCATAGTTTATCCGGAATGGTTAATTCAGGAACAAGTTGTGGATTAAGGGTTGTTTGAATTTCATGACTTCTACCTGATTCAGCTAAAGTCACCCATTCTGGATTTATCACCAGCCCTTTACCGATCGCAACAAGTGGCAGGCCAGCGGAAATTGCTTCTTGAGCCTGAGACGGTGTGCGTATTTTACCTGCGGCGATTATCGGCACTCTGCCTGCAATATGATTTAAAATCAATTCAATAGTTCGGGGGCCATTTGGCGACTCAACAGGGTAGCTATCGTTAATACTGACCAGCGAGGTATGTATATACGAAATACCGGATGAAATGAGCCGATCAAGGAGTTTATAAGTATCCTCTATCCGCAGCCCCCCTGTTGCAGATTCTTCAGGAGATATTCTGTAACCGATGGCAAAGGGCTTTGTCGCATATTCATAGACTACATTTTTTACTTCCTGTAATACGGCCAGCGGGAAGCGCAGACGTCCTTCGAGATCTCCTCCCCATCGGTCATTACGCTGGTTAAATAGAGGGGAGAAGAAATTCTGTAGAAGGAATCCGTGCGCACCATGAAGTTCAACGCCATCAAAACCTGCTTTAATCGCCCTTTTTGTGACATCTCCGAATGCTCTAATGGTTTCCTGAATTTCGTTTTCAGTCATTTCCCTGCTTTGTACCACTCTATTCATAAAGTCACCAGATTTTACGCTTGATGCGCTGGCACTAATAACATCGTTATTTGGTACAAGCTCCGGGATGGCTTTATTACCGGCGTGGAAAATCTGCAAAATAGCCGGAGCACCGCCACTTTTGGCTGCCGCTGCTAACTTTTCAAGGCTGTTAATGAAACGGTCGTCATACGCGGCAAATTCATGAGTAAACCCAATGCCGGTTGGCGTGACATAGGTACATCCTGTTATTACTAAACCAACATTTTGTGAGCGACGTTTATAAAATTCGAGTTCTTGCTCAGAGATGGTTCCATCAGGATTCGCTGACCAGGTTGTCATAGGAGCCATAACGATACGATTACGTAGCTTTATTTTTTCTGTCAGCATAAAAGGAGAAAACAATGATGGGTGTTTATTTGTCATAACAATACCTCAAATGTTTATCTGATTTTGATGCGTATGTTTTAACTGGTTAGTTGTTGCCAGCTTTGGAACCAAGATTTCTGGCTTTATTTATAATCCCTTCAAAGGGTTTCTAATAATCTTAATAATTGAGTTGCTGCTTTTTTGTTTCTTTAATGAAATTTCTTTTTGAGTAATTTTATTATTGTTGTGTAGTCAATAAAGGATAAATGTCAGGGAGATAAGGAATCTCCCTGTAAAATTATTACAAATGTGTTTTATAAAAAGGAATTAATTTATCGAGTGCCTGTTTCACAGGTTCTGGCTTATCATACAGGTCGTAATGTGAATAACCTTCAACCACGACCAGCTCTTTATGTTTTGAGGCAGCGCGGCCAATAATTTCGCAGCCGTCACGGTAGGCACCAAATGCGCCCACTCTATCGCCCACCACAACCATTATTGGTTGAGTTAACAGGACTTCTGCAAGATGAAATGCATCCCAACCCACGGCAACAGTCTGATGTGAGAATAGCGAACGATTTACCCCATTAGGTGCACAGCCTCGTGGCGAACGATAATATTCTGTGGCTTCAAAAAGGTCTATTTCTGTTAATCCCGCTTCAAGAGCTGCATCCGGAGAAGAGGGGAGTAAATCATCTACGCGAAGTTTTGCGCCGTTAGCTTCGTCTGTTCTTTGTTGCGCCATTGCTTCGAGTGCTCCGATAGGATTAAACGCTGTAAATCCCTCACGCATAAGACGCCCGTAGTTTGCACCCGTGACAGTACCAATAGCTTTAATTCGACGTTCTGTCATTGCGGCATTAATGGCATATCCACCTCCACCACAAATACCCAGTACACCAATACGCCCGGCATCAACGTAAGGTAAGGTGGTAAGGTAATCAACGACAATGCTGAAGTCTTTTACTCGCATTGTTGGATCTTCCAGATAACGCGGTTCCCCACCGCTGCTTCCCTGAAAACTGGCATCAAAAGCAATGACGATAAAGCCAGCTTTTGCCAGGGCGGCACCATACACACTACCCGATGTCTGTTCTTTGCAGCTTCCAATTGGATGGGCGCTGATAATGGCAGGATACTTTTTTTCACTATTAAAATCGTCAGGGAAATAGATATCAGCAGCTATATCCCAGTAAGTGTGTTTTATCGAAACAGTTTTCATTTCAAGCTCCGGGGATTTGCCTAAACAGATTTAAATATCATTTCTATTATCCGCAACTGGCATTCGTGTTCATATCGAGAACGGCGTAATAGTATGACTTGTATTGGTTATCATCAATGGTCTAATATCTATCACAGTGTTAAGTTAAGGTTTACAATGATGAAAATAGAGCCTTCAATTTTGCCTTCTCTTGCCTGGTTTGCGCATATTGTTCGTGCCGGCAGTTTTTCCAGAGCCGCTTCTGAAATGGGTATTACGCGGGCCGCATTGTCCCAGAATTTAAAATCTCTTGAGGAACGTCTTAACACCAAGCTGATATACCGTACGACCCGCAATATGTCGCTTACTGAGGAAGGACAGCGTCTGTATGAAGTGCTGGTGTCGGCTTTGGGGCAAATTGATGATGCTTTGAAAGATGTTGGTGATACCCAACTTGAACCTACAGGCCTGTTGAGAATAAATTCCTCCCGTGTTGCAGCAAGGATGCTTATTGAGCCTCATATTGGCGAGTTTCTTACTCGTTACCCCAAAACAAAGATAGAACTCATTATGGATGACGGTTTATCTAACATTATTGCGGACGGCTGTGATGTGGGCATACGTCTTGAGCAAGGACTGGATGAGCATATGACTGCCGTTCCTGTTTCTCCGCTTATTAAACTGGTTACTGTGGCATCGCCAGATTATTTAAAAGAACACGGTATTCCTGAAACGCCTCAGGAACTGAGTAACCATAATTGCCTTCGGTTGCGGCATAAAAGTAGCGGTGCACTCTCTGCATGGGAGTTTTCTAATGTTGCGGGCGGGAATGAAGAGTTCGAAATAGAGGTTTCAGGTAAGTATATTTCTAATGATGACGAAAGCATGATACGAATGGCGCTGAATGGAACGGGTATCATTCAACATCTGGATTTTGCAATCGCTGAACATATCAATGCGGGCAAGTTACAGCCGATTCTTGAGGATTGGGCCGTTTCATTTCCTGGGTTTTATATATATGTTTCATCACGGGTGAGAATGCCCTCTAAAGTTCGTGCTTTTATTGATTTTATGGTGGAGAAAAGAGTAAAAATAGAAAGTTAATGATGTGTGTCAGAATATCGGTAAGAAGAATGGCACAATCGTGAGGATACGTTTATTCATAATAAATCTCCTGAAAGTTTAGAATTATTTTCGATACAGCCAGATTATCATTGTTACTAATAATGTGGTTAAAATAATAGCATCTATGCCCCCCTTCATGAGTGTCTGTGAAGAGGATGCTTCTACAAGGAAATCGCCAATGCTCAAAGAAAACTTCAACGAACTGCAAATCTTTCTTGTGGTGGCAAGAGAGCGAAGTTTTACCAAAGCAGCGGGCAAACTCGGCGTCTCTCAGTCTGCACTTAGCCATGCAATGAAGGCTCTGGAGGAAAGGCTCAATATCCGCCTCCTGACACGGACTACCCGCAGTGTGGCTCCCACAGAAGCGGGGGAGAGAATCATTGCCTGCCTTGAACCGCGTATTGACGAGCTTGAACAGGAACTGGAATCACTTATTCAATTGAACGGCACGCCCTCCGGGAATATTCGTTTATCTGCCGGGGAACATGCCGCGCGAAGTCTGGTCTGGCCGAAGCTAAAACCTTTTCTCAGAGAGTATCCCGAAATCAATGTCGAACTGGTGGTGGATAACGGTTTTGTCGATATTGTTGAAGGCCGTTTTGATGCCGGGATACGACTGGGTGAAAATGTTGATAAAGATATGGTTGCAGTCAGGATTGGACCAGATATGCGGATGGCTGTGGTGGGAGCTCCGGCGTATTTTGCTGCAAACCCTGCGCCTGAAACGCCTCATGAGCTACAAAATCATCGCTGCATCAACATGCGTTTGCCAACTGCCGGTGGGCTTTACCACTGGGAGTTCGAGCGAGAAGGGAAACCGCTTCGCGTTAAGGTTGATGGGCAGCTGACGTGTAGTCCGTTGCCAGAAAGAATTGATGCCGCCTTATCAGGGTTTGGGATCGCTTGTGTCCCTGAAGACATGGTTCAGGAGTATATAAAGTCAGGCAAGCTTATTCAGGTGTTACAGGAGTGGTGTCCAACTTTTCCCGGATATTATCTTTACTACCCCAGCCGCAAGCAGCATCCGCCAGCTTTTGCGCTGTTGATCGATGCGCTTCGCTACACCGAATAACGGGTCCTTTATCCTGGACCCGTTTGGGTATTAGCGGCCTACGCGTGCCTGATGTTCAGGCGAGTAACGTTCACCGACGATTTTAATTGTTTCCAGCGCCTCGGTTATCTGCTGCGTATCTTTCTGCGAAAGAACAATGTCAGCAGCGGCCAGGTTTTCTTCCAGCCGGTTCAGTTTAGTGGTGCCAGGGATGGGAACAATCCACGGCTTTTGTGCTAATAGCCATGCCAGTGCGATTTGTGCAGACGTTACCCCTTTCTCCGCAGCCAGTTCACCTAACAAGGTGACCAGTTTTTCATTGGCTTCAATGGCTTGTGCTGCGAAACGCGGTACGGTGCTGCGGTAATCATCTTTGCCGAAAGTGGTTCCCGGCTTAATCGACCCGGTCAGGAAACCTTTACCTAGTGGGCTGAAGGGGACAAAACCAATCCCCAGTTCCTCCAGCAACGGCAGAATTTCCTGTTCAGGCTCACGCCACCACATGGAATATTCGCTTTGCAGGGCGGTGACAGGTTGTACCGCATGCGCACGACGAATGGTTTGTGCGCCAGCCTCGGACAGACCGAAATGTTTGACCTTACCTTCTGCGATGAGGTCTTTCACCGTTCCTGCAACATCTTCAATAGGAACATCCGGATCAACACGGTGTTGGTACAGCAGGTCAATAACATCTGTCTTCAGACGACGTAATGATCCTTCAACGGCTTCACGGATATGTTCCGGACGGCTGTTTAAAATCTGCTGCTTATTATCATCGCCGAAGGTAAAACCGAATTTAGTGGCGATCACCACGCGGTCACGAAACGGTTTTAAGGCTTCGCCGACCACTTCTTCATTCAGATACGGACCATACACTTCGGCGGTATCGAAGAAGGTGACGCCACGTTCAACCGCAGCACGAATAAGTTCGATAGCCTGACGGGTATCGGTCGCCGGGCCGTAGCCGTGGCTTAAGCCCATGCAACCGAGCCCAAGGGCGGAGACTTCGAGTCCGGATTTACCCAGATAACGTTTTTGCATTGAATGAATACCTCTTTTATCGCGGCTTAAACATCAAGTTTGCGGCCAGTCAGCCATTCCACCATTGCGGGATCGCGGTGAGAGAAGAACGCGCTGGTTGCGGTATCCAGGGCGGTAATTTGCAGCATATCTTCAGGACTGAGTTCAAAATCGAGAATGTTGATGTTCTCTTCCATGCGTTCTCTGCGTACTGATTTTGCAAGCGAAACAATGCCTCGTTGGTAGATCCAGCGCAGAACAACCTGGCCTACGCTTTTGCCATACTTCTCGCCAATTGCCGTGAGAACAGGATGCTGGAACAGACCATTTTTCCCTTCCGCAAACGGTGCCCAGGCTTCTGGATGAATACCACGACTTTGCATCCACGGAACGGCGTGTAGCTGCTGATTGAAAGGGTTAACTTCAACCTGGTTTACCGTTGGAACGACGTTATTAAAGGCGATAAGGTCAGCCAGTCGGTCAGGATGGAAGTTACTGACGCCAATAGCGCGGATCTTGCCTGCCTGTTGCAGCTCTTCCATGGCACGCCAGGCTCCGTGGACATCGCCATATGGCTGGTGAATCAAGTACAGGTCAACGTAATCAAGTTGCAGTCGATTCAGAGAGCGTTCGAACTGGGCTTTGGCCCCTTCGTAACTGGTATCCTGCAACCAGAGTTTCGTGGTGACAAAGAGTTCGTTACGGGCGATACCGCTTTGTTTCAGTGCGTTCCCGACCTGGGTTTCATTTTGATAGGAGGCGGCGGTGTCAATCAGTCGATAACCGGTGTTAATAGCGTCAATGACCGCTCTTTCGCATTCGGCGGCATCGGTCATCTGAAATACACCAAAGCCCAACAGGGGCATTTCAATACCGTTGTTCAGTTTTACTTTTTGCATGGTGTTATCCTTCCGTTATCGTTCATGAGAAGCATAACGTAAAGGGAAAAGCTCGATTAGACGGCAGGATTTGTCAGGGGTTATGAACAAAATTCATAAATCTGTTTGAGGGTTGAGATTAGTCGTGCAAGTTCGATATCCCTGCAATTTACAGTCCGATGAATATAAATGAATGTCCATAAAAAATATATTGGTTTATCCTGGCGTATATACTCACTTCGACGTACTCCCAATAGCAGTTAATTAAAGATGGGTCATTATTATTCACTCTTAATAATGAATTATTCACTGCCCGCAGAGTAAGAAATATAACTTAAGTATCTATTTAATAACTTGCACAAAAAGCTAAATTTTTACCCATAAATAAAAATATAATCCCGCGCCCAACCACCTGATGAGTGGCTACAGACACTGGATATATTAGGTGGCGGTGTACTTTCTTACATAAAGGTATTTCCTTTTCTGCGGAAAAGGAAACCGGGAAATCCCCGGTTTTTCTGACAAGCAGACGCCATTATTTGTGTCTGCCTATGTTCGTTAATTCGTTCATCAGGAAATTATCTCAATGTCACGTTATAAAACAGGTCATAAACAACCACGATTTCGTTATTCAGTTCTGGCCCGCTGCGTGGCGTGGGCAAATATCTCTGTTCAGGTTCTTTTTCCACTCGCTGTCACCTTTACGCCAGTAATGGCAGCACGTGCGCAGCATACGGTTCAGCCACGTTTGAGCATGGGAAATACTACGGTAACTGCTGATAATAACGTGGAGAAAAATGTCGCGTCGTTTGCCGCAAATGCCGGGACATTTTTAAGCAGTCAGCCAGATAGCGATGCGACACGTAACTTTATTACCGGAATGGCCACCGCTAAAGCTAACCAGGAAATACAGGAGTGGCTCGGGAAATATGGTACTGCGCGCGTCAAACTGAATGTCGATAAAGATTTCTCGCTGAAGGATTCTTCGCTGGAAATGCTTTATCCTATTTATGATACGCCGACAAATATGTTGTTCACTCAGGGGGCAATACATCGTACAGACGATCGTACTCAGTCAAATATTGGTTTTGGCTGGCGTCATTTTTCAGGAAATGACTGGATGGCGGGGGTGAATACTTTTATCGATCATGATTTATCCCGTAGTCATACCCGCATTGGTGTTGGTGCGGAATACTGGCGTGATTATTTGAAACTGAGCGCCAATGGTTATATCCGGGCTTCTGGCTGGAAAAAATCACCGGATGTTGAGGATTATCAGGAACGCCCGGCGAATGGCTGGGATATTCGTGCTGAGGGCTATTTACCTGCCTGGCCGCAGCTTGGCGCAAGCCTGATGTATGAACAGTATTATGGCGATGAAGTCGGGCTGTTTGGTAAAGATAAACGCCAGAAAGACCCGCATGCTATTTCTGCCGAGGTAACCTATACACCAGTGCCTCTTCTGACACTGAGCGCCGGGCATAAGCAGGGCAAGAGTGGTGAGAATGACACTCGCTTTGGCCTGGAAGTTAACTACCGAATTGGCGAACCTCTGGAAAAACAACTCGATACAGACAGCATTCGCGAGCGTCGAATGCTGGCAGGCAGCCGCTATGACCTGGTTGAGCGTAATAACAACATCGTTCTTGAGTACCGCAAATCTGAAGTGATTCGTATTGCTCTGCCTGAGCGTATTGAAGGCAAGGGCGGTCAGACACTTTCCCTGGGACTTGTGGTGAGCAAAGCAACTCACGGACTGAAAAATGTGCAGTGGGAAGCGCCGTCATTACTGGCTGAAGGTGGCAAAATTACCGGTCAGGGTAGTCAGTGGCAAGTAACGCTCCCGGCTTATCGTCCAGGCAAAGACAATTATTATGCGATTTCTGCGGTTGCCTACGATAACAAAGGCAATACCTCAAAACGCGTGCAGACAGAAGTGGTTATTACCGGAGCTGGTATGAGCGCCGATCGCACGGCGTTAACGCTTGACGGTCAGAGCCGTATTCAAATGCTTGCTAACGGTAATGAGCAAAAACCGCTGGTGCTGTCTCTGCGCGACGCCGAGGGCCAGCCAGTCACGGGCATGAAAGATCAGATCAAGACTGAACTAACTTTCAAACCGGCTGGAAATATTGTGACTCGTTCCCTGAAGGCCACTAAATCACAGGCAAAGCCAACACTGGGTGAGTTCACCGAAACTGAAGCAGGGGTGTATCAGTCTGTCTTTACTACCGGAACGCAGTCAGGTGAGGCAACGATTACTGTTAGCGTTGATGGCATGAGCAAAACCGTCACTGCAGAACTGCGGGCCACGATGATGGATGTGGCAAACTCCACCCTGAGCGCTAACGAGCCGTCAGGTGACGTGGTTGCTGATGGTCAGCAAGCCTACACGCTGACGCTGACTGCGGTGGACTCCGAAGGTAATCCGGTGACGGGAGAAGCCAGCCGCCTGCGACTTGTTCCGCAAGACACTAATGGTGTTACCGTTGGTGCCATTTCGGAAATAAAACCAGGGGTTTACAGCGCCACGGTTTCTTCGACCCGTGCCGGAAACGTTGTTGTGCGCGCCTTCAGCGAGCAGTATCAGCTGGGCACATTACAACAAACGCTGAAGTTTGTTGCCGGGCCGCTTGATGCAGCACATTCGTCCATCACCCTGAATCCGGATAAACCGGTGGTCGGCGGTACGCTTACGGCAATCTGGTCGACAAAAGATGCCAATGACAACCCTGTGACCAGCCTCACGCCGGAAGCGCCGTCATTAGCGGGTGCCGCTGCTGTTGGTTCTACGGCATCTGGCTGGACAAATAATGGTGATGGGACGTGGACTGCGCAAATTACTCTTGGCTCTACGGCGGGTGAATTAGAAGTTATGCCGAAGCTAAATGGACAGGATGCGGCAGCAAATGCGGCAAAAGTAACCGTGGTGGCTGATGCATTATCTTCAAACCAGTCGAAAGTCTCTGTCGCAGAAGATCACGTAAAAGCCGGTGAAAGCACAACCGTAACGCTTATTGCAAAAGATGCACATGGCAACGCTATCAGTGGTCTTTCCCTGTCGGCAAGCCTGACGGGTGCTGCGTCTGAAGGGGCGACCGTTTCCAGTTGGACCGAAAAAGGTAACGGTTCCTATGTTGCTACGTTGACTACAGGTGGAAAGACGGGCGAGCTTCGCGTCATGCCTCTCTTCAACGGCCAGCCAGCAGCCACCGAAGCCGCGCAGTTGACGGTCATCGCCGGAGAGATGTCATCAGCGAACTCTACGCTTGTTGCGGACAATAAGGCTCCGGTCGTCAAAACGACGACGGAACTCACCTTCACCGTGAAGGATGCGTACGGGAACCCGGTCACCGGGCTGAAGCCAGATGCACCAGTGTTTAGCGGTGCCGCCAGCACGGGGAGTGAGCGTCCTTCAGCAGGAAGCTGGACAGAGAAAAGTAATGGGGTCTACGTGTCGACCTTAACGCTGGGATCTGCCGCGGGTCAGTTGTCTGTGATGCCGCGAGTGAACGGCCAAAATGCCGTTGCTCAGCCACTGGTGCTGAATGTTGCAGGTGACGCATCTAAGGCTGAGATTCGTGATATGACAGTGAAGGTTAATAACCAACTGGCTAATGGACAGTCTGCTAACCAGATAACCCTGACCGTTGTGGACAGCTATGGTAACCCGTTGCAGGGGCAAAATGTGACGCTGACCCTGCCGAAAGGTGTGACCAGCAAGACGGGGAATACGGTAACAACCGATGCGGCAGGTAAAGCGGATATTGAGTTGATATCAACCGTTGCAGGGGAACTTGAAATCGCGGCCGCGGTGAAAAACTCTCAGAAGACGGTCACGGTGAAATTCAACGCGGATGCCAGCACCGGTCAGGCGAGCCTGGAGGTAGACGCCGCTGCTCAAAAAGTGGCAAACGGCAAAGATGCCTTTACGCTGACGGCGACCGTTGAGGATAAAAACGGTAACCCTGTTCCAGGCACTCTGGTGACCTTTAATCTGCCCCGGGGTGTCAAGCCGCTTACTGGCGATAATGTCTGGGTGAAAGCCAACGATGAGGGGAAAGCAGAGTTGCAGGTGGTTTCAGTGACTGCCGGAACGTATGAGATCACGGCATCGGCAGGGAATAGCCAGCCTTCGAATACGCAGACTATAACGTTTGTAGCCGATAAGGCTACCGCAACCGTTTCCAGTATTGAGGTGATTGGCAACTATGCACTGGCGGACGGCAAAGCCAAACAGACGTATAAAGTTACGGTGACTGATGCCAATAACAACCTGTTGAAAGATAGCGAGGTGACGCTGACTGCCAGCCCGGCAAATTTAGCTCTGGATCCCGATGGGACGGCGAAAACTAATGAGCAAGGGCAGGCTATTTTCACCGCCACGACCACTGTCGCAGCGAAATATACACTCACGGCGAAAGTGGAACAGGCCAACGGTCAGGAATCGACGAAAACTGCTGAATCTAAATTCGTCGCGGATGATAAAAACGCGGTGCTCGCCGCATCATCTGATGTGACTTCTCTGGTGGCGGATGGGGTACAGACCGCAACAATGACGGTTACCCTGTTCTCGGCAAATAACCCTGTTGGGGGGAATGTGTGGGTCGACATTGAGGCTCCGGAAGGAGTGACGGAGAAGGATTATCAATTCCTGCCGTCGAAAAATGACCATTTCGTGAGCGGAAAAATCACGCGTAAATTTAGTACCAACAAGCCAGGTGTCTATACGTTTACATTTAACGCCCTGACGTATGGCGGGTACGAAATGAAGCCAGTGACGGTGACCATAACCGCGGTGGATGCCGATACGGCAAAGGACGAGGAGGCGATGAAATAATTTTAAGAATATGAAAGTAGCATTCTAATAAACATTAATGGCGTTGACATCTTCAACGCCATTATTTATTGAATTGCCTGACAGTAGCTCGTTATAAATTCATGTAAACATCGCTACAGCTAAACCGGGCGAACGGGGATAAAAATTTCGCAAACAATGTTATTGCTATCAATTTCGACGAAGTTTTCATTGTAATAAAATCGCTCAATATCACTGCCGTTCACTCTGGCTAACCCCCTGGCAGGTAATTCCATCAGATAGAGGTTTCGCGCCCATTCAGGGTAGTGCTCCCACTCACCTTCATAGCGGAAAGAGGCATACAGTCCTCGGTTAATTGTCCACTCTTTCGACATCTCTGAATCGGTTTGTTTGCATACCGTACCGGCAAAAGTTTCAACTGTGAGCAAATCGACCGATTTTGTTGACGGTTCGAACGTGGAGACGAAATAGATATCCGTCTTAAAATTCTTCATACATCTGGCTAAATGATGACGTCGCAGTTTGACTTCTTCATCCGGTGATTTATTCGACACTTCAATATCATATTTAAATGAATTGCCAAAAATAGGTGTCTCAGAAAAGTTGACTAATCTACACTCCGTCTTTTGCTGTTGACGTATTAAAAAAGAAGGGAAGATATTTGCGAGATCCCAATAATCACGGTGGCGGTATTCACGGGGAGAGCAGCCGAATAACTTTTTAAATTCGCGGCTGAATGACTGCTGTGAGTCAAAATGCAAAGAGAGTGCAATATCAAGCATAGATTTCGCGGTGAGTCGGACAAGAATGGCGGCACGACAAAGCCTTCGTTTGCGAATGTATTCTCCTAAAGGCACATGCATGAAATTTCGGAACAGAAGCTGGATGTTGCGTCTGCTGTAGCCAGATTTCTGTGCGATATCTTCGATTGAAATAGGGTGCTCGAGATTGCACTCAATCCACTCCAGGAGCTGCTGTAGAATCTTCTGCCTGATCATCACATTCTCCGTTAATTCTTTGTCATATCGCACATTTTCGTTATGCCCTGGGCCCTAAGTGTATCAAAAACAGCAAGGGCGAAGGCAAAAGCACTGATAGCGTCTGCTTCATTGCCCCAAAAATAGAGAGGTTTCAGTCCTACATTATTAATGAATTTTTTGCATAAGTGATATCAAAATCCACATACTAATTTGAGGTTACGTTTTAACGTAGACTCATTGTTCATGCCTAATGGAGGGACTGACAGTGGAATTTTCCGTATTAAGTAACAATCTGAAAATGCCGATGATGGGATTTGGTGTTTTTCAGGTTACCGATAAAAACGTGTGCAAACAGTCAGTGTTGAACGCTATCCGCACGGGTTATCGACTCATCGACACTGCAGCGGTATACGGTAATGAAGATGCCGTCGGTGAAGCCGTTCGTGAAGCTATATCTGAAGGTTTATGTACCCGAGATGAGTTATTTATAACGTCTAAATTGTGGGTGCAGGATATGTTGAATCAGGATACGGCAAAAGCAGGTATTGAAGCGTCATTAAAAAAATCGGGACTAGAATACTTCGACCTCTATTTATTGCACCAGGCTATGCGCGATTATTTCAGTGCGTGGCGTGCACTCGAAGATGCCTATGAAGAGGGCAAATTAAAAGCAATTGGGGTTTCCAATTTCTACCCTCATGTTCTGGCGAACTTTTGTGAAACGGTAAGAGTTAAACCGATGGTCAACCAGGTCGAGTTGCATCCCTATTTTGCCCAACCAGAGGCGCTGGCAACCATGAAGTATTATAACGTGCAGCCTGAAGCATGGGCTCCGTTAGGTGGTGGACGACATAAACCCTTTGAAAATAATCTGCTTCAGAGTATTGCAGATGCCCATCAAAAATCGATTTCTCAGGTCATTCTGCGTTGGAATATTCAACGGGGAGTGGTCGTTATTCCGAAATCGACACATCAACAGCGTATCGAAGAAAATTTTGCTATTTGGGATTTCTCACTGACAGAGAAAGAAATGGCGCAAATTAGTTCGCTTGATTTGGGTTATGTTGGGGAATCGGTAAAACATTTTAATCCTGAGTTTGTTCGTGGTTGTCTTGCTGTAAAAATACATGATTGATATTAATCACTTATTTTACCTGAGACGACAAGAATTTTTTAACAGGGGAGTGATATTGATCTTCACTCTGTCATATCTCCGGTAATATGGCGTCAGGCTTCATCATCAGAAAGGGAGCCTGACGCCTGAAAAAGTGAACAACAGACAGTGTTCGGATTATCAATATTCAGTTTTTAACGTTGAACTGGATTCATTACTGCGTTGTTTAAGAATTTCCCGCGCCGAATCTGCCATTATCATGACAGCACCTGCCAGCATCAGAGTATCTTTCAATACCAAGCGACCAGCACCGGATAAATAAGGGAAACCATGATGAGCGTCACCCAATGCGGGTACCCATGCCTCCGGGGTGGTGATTAAAAATGAGAGTGTTACCAACGGTGTGGTAAATGCCATCAGCCCTCCCAATAAACCTAACCAGCGATTGACAGGATTAGCCAAAACCAGCAGAGCAATAATCACCTCCACGACGCCAAGACCGTTGGAAAAACCATAGGTATTATTGGCCGATTGCCATGCCCTTGCTTCTGGTTTGTATTCGCCTTCGTGAGTCAGATACTGTTTATAGTCTTCCGGGTGTTCATAAAAGAACGACATTAGTGGACTGTTTGCGACGAATGGTGTAATGCTGTCTGCCTCGTAAGGGACAAACTTTAATAACCCAATCCACATAAAAACAATCGCAATACTCAGACGAATCAATGTCAGGCCAATTTTATCTCCCCGACTTAACAGGTGCAGGTATTTTTCCATTGTGAACATCCTTATTTATACAATACTGCTGTTGCGGTTGAATTATTATCAATTCGCATCGATGTGACTTTCCAGGATGAAGCATTATATTTTCTGGCTATATCAGCAATGGTATCCTCCAGAACTGTCGGTGATGCTGATACTGACGAGACGCTGATATGTTTCAGAATTATTTTATCATCTGCATTGGTGGAAAATGCCATAACGCCAGATAATAGTGTTGCAAATAAAACAGATTTTTTAAACATATAAAATACCATCAATGAAGTGATTAAGAAGTTATAGAGTAACAGCGAATTAATAAGATTCTTTTCTCTGAGACGCCAGAATATTTGTTCTGGCGTCTGATTTTGAGTTTATTTGACTAATGAAAATAGATCATTGAGTGATTCGCTCATCGACGGATGAGTAAATATCTGATCGCGTAATATGCTATAAGGCAGCCCGGCATCCATCACCATTTTCACTATATTAATCATCTCGTGGGAGTCAACACACAGCAGTGATGCCCCTAATATACGTTGGGTTTTATTATCAACAATCGCTTTTAATACCCCACGGGTATCGTTCATCACTCTGGCGCGGGGAATTGCAGCTACAGGCAATGTCACCACCTGAATATCAGCACCACTCTCTCTGGCTTGTTCTTCTGTCATACCAACCCTGGACAGGGGCGGTGTCATAAATACGGAATAAGGCACATTTTTCCGATCATCAGTACTACGTCTGCCTTCTCCCAGCAACTCATCACGCACAATGCGGTAATCATCCAGTGAAATGTAAGTAAATTGCAGCCCGCCGGTAACATCTCCCATCGCCCAAATATTGTTTGCGGTGGTATGTAATTGCTTGTCAACGACAATTGCCCCGCGCTCGTTTACTGCGATACCGGCATTTTCTGGATGTAACGAAGCGGTAGCCGGTTGACGACCGGAAGCTATTAACAGTGCATCCACCGCCAGTTGGGCGTGCTCGCTATGCACTTGCACTTGATTTTCATGGTGACTGATTCGCTCCACATGGGCATTGAGGATTATATCGACGCCCTGATCGCGTAAAATCGTCGCGATATTATCAGCAATATCCCGATCTTCCCGAGGCAAAAACAGCGAAGCTGCTTCTAAAATGGTTACCTTGCTGCCAAAATTAGCGAACATAGAGGCGAACTCAACGCCAATATATCCGCCGCCCAAAATACCTAAATGCCCAGGCAATTCTTTTAGATTAAGTAATCCGGTGCTGTCATATACTCCTGGCGTGGTGGTAATTCCAGGAATTGGCGGAACCACGGTTTGTGCACCGGTATTAATAAAAATTTTCTCGCCATGAATTTCCAGATTTCCCTCAGGCCGATGAACACGCAGGCTATGATTATTGATAAACTCCGCCTGGCCGTCGATCACGTCGATATTGGGCATATCCGCAAGATTATGAAAATTCTTATTACGTAAAAAATTAACCACTTCATTTTTACGCTGTATGGCACGGACAAAATCTGTGTGCTGCTGTGCGTCATGAACCAATGTTTTGGTTGGGATGCAGCCGATATTAATACAGGTCCCGCCATACATTGTATTTGATTGTTCGATGAGAGCCACACGCCAACCTGCTTTTGCCAGCGTGACGGCTAATGTTTTTCCAGCCTTGCCAAAACCAATAATCACTGCCTGATATTTATTCATGATGATTTCCTGTCGAAACGCGTTCATTTGACATCATGACTATAGACGCAAAAGAGCAAATAACATTTCTTCACAACGCTTGATATTTTGTCTTATCGTCTGGTATTTTCTTTTTCATAATCAGAATCACAAAACAAAAATCATGATTAACCATTTGATGGTATTAGATTAATTATTGTCTAAGATTGTTGGTGTTTGTAATCAAAAACCACTCAGGAGTCTGATATGGATGCCCTTAGCCGTTTGTTGATACTTAACGCTCCACAAGGAACGATCGATAAGAATTGCGTGTTAGGAAGTGACTGGCAGCTTCCACATGGTGCCGGGGAATTGTCGGTTATTCGTTGGCATGCGTTAACGCAAGGAGCGGCGGAGCTGGAAATGCCGACGGGAGAGATTTTTACATTACGCCCGGGAAATGTGGTCCTGCTACCACAAAATTCAGCTCATCGCCTGAGTCATGTCGATAATGAATCGACCTGTATTGTCTGCGGCACTCTTCGGCTGCAACATTCGGCGCGTTATTTTTTAACGTCTTTGCCGGAAACGCTGTTTTTAGCACCGGTTAACCACAGCGTGGAATATAACTGGCTGAGGGAGGCGATCCCGTTTTTACAACAGGAATCCAGATCGGCGATGCCGGGAGTGGATGCACTGTGTAGCCAGATCTGCGCTACATTCTTTACCCTCGCGGTGCGTGAGTGGATTGCACAGGTTAATACTGAGAAAAACATTCTCAGTTTGCTTCTGCATCCACGTCTTGGTGCGGTAATACAGCAAATGCTGGAAATGCCAGGACACGCCTGGACCGTCGAATCGCTGGCCAGCATCGCCCACATGTCCCGGGCAAGTTTTGCCCAGCTTTTCCGTGATGTTTCCGGAACCACGCCGCTGGCTGTATTAACAAAGTTGCGTCTACAAATAGCGGCCCAGATGTTTTCCCGGGAAATGCTCCCTGTTGTGGTGATCGCTGAGTCAGTAGGCTATGCCAGTGAATCATCTTTTCACAAGGCGTTTGTTCGCGAGTTTGGTTGTACCCCGGGAGAATATCGGGAAAGGGTCAGACAGCTTGCACCCTGAATAAAACCGCCAGAAATCAGGGAAAAGATAATCCGCATTCCGGGAGTTGTGAGCCTTTCAACTATTTCTATTTCCAACGGTGGTTTGGGCTTTATATATTTTTTCTGATAGACTCTAGCTCAGTTTTTAAATAAAAATGCAAACTAAATTTCTTTAATTAAATAAAATGCCGACTATTACTTGATACGTGATTATTGTCGGTGATTTTTTTGTACACCATCAGTGTATATCTCAATAACCCCTGAATAAGTAGCTCTGAATAGGTATAAGGGATGTAGCCATTTTTAAATGGATTTCTTATGCTAAAAATGATCGTCGATCTCCCCATAAAATGTGAGCGATGCCGAAAGAAATAAAATTAGTTATTGCATTTGAAGTTTGGATGAAAGATTATCATTTGTCATACAAATGAGGGGTGGTATGTTGCTAGCCAATTAAAAAAGAACGCCATATTTATTGATGATTGATCCCCCGGTGGGGGGAACCATCGGGCATAAATGGGCATGAAGTAATGGAGTATTAGTTGTGAATGTCAATTTCTTTGTCACCTGTATTGGTGACGCCCTGAAATCAAGAATGGCACGAGACTCTGTGCTGCTACTGGAAAAACTCGGCTGTCGCGTAAATTTCCCGGAGAAACAGGGATGCTGCGGTCAGCCTGCGATCAATAGTGGTTATATCAAAGAAGCGATTCCAGGGATGAAAAATCTGATCGCCGCACTGGAGGATAACGACGATCCCATTATTTCACCGGCTGGCTCTTGCACCTATGCCGTAAAAAGTTACCCGACGTATCTGGCGGATAAACCTGAATGGGCATCACGAGCCGAAAAGGTTGCCGCGCGTATGCAGGATCTCACCTCTTTTATTGTTAATAAATTAGGGGTAGTCGATGTAGGTGCCAGTTTGCAAGGGAGAGCGGTGTATCACCCATCTTGTAGCCTGGCCCGTAAGCTGGGGGTGAAGGACGAGCCACTTACGTTGCTGAAAAATGTGCGTGGACTGGAGCTGTTGACCTTTGCTGAACAGGATACCTGCTGCGGATTTGGCGGCACGTTCTCGGTCAAAATGGCCGAAATATCCGGCGAGATGGTGAAAGAAAAGGTTGTGCACCTGATGGAAGTCCGCCCTGAGTATTTAATTGGTGCTGACGTGAGTTGCCTGCTGAACATCAGTGGGCGATTACAACGGGAAGGGCAGAAAGTCAAAGTGATGCATATTGCTGAAGTGCTGATGAGCCGCTGAGGATATAAAGATGTCGATCAAAACCAGTAATACAGATTTTAAGACACGCATCCGTCAGCAAATTGAAGATCCGATCATGCGCAAAGCGGTGGCAAACGCGCAGCAGCGTATCGGGGCAAATCGGCAAAAAATGGTCGATGAATTGGGGCACTGGGAGGAGTGGCGCGATCGGGCCGCCCAGATACGTGATCATGTTCTGAGTAATCTCGACGCTTATCTGTACCAGCTCTCAGAAAAAGTGACGCAAAACGGCGGTCACGTCTATTTTGCAAAAACCAAAGAAGACGCTACCCGCTACATTTTACAGGTTGCCCAACGCAAAAATGCCCGGAAGGTGGTGAAATCTAAATCGATGGTAACCGAAGAGATTGGTGTCAATCATGTGTTGCAGGATGCTGGCATTCAGGTGATTGAAACCGATCTGGGTGAATACATTCTCCAGCTGGATCAAGATCCGCCCTCTCATGTTGTGGTCCCGGCAATTCATAAAGATCGCCATCAGATCCGTCGGGTGCTACACGAACGTCTGGGCTATGAGGGGTCGGAAACGCCTGAAGCAATGACCTTATTCATCCGGCAAAAAATCCGCGAAGATTTCCTCAGTGCTGAAATAGGTATTACCGGCTGTAATTTCGCGGTGGCAGAGACCGGTTCGGTATGCCTGGTGACCAATGAAGGTAATGCGCGAATGTGTACCACGCTGCCTAAAACGCATATTGCAGTGATGGGAATGGAGCGTATTGCCCCCACGTTTGCCGAGGTAGATGTATTGATCACCATGCTGGCGCGCAGTGCCGTTGGTGCACGTTTGACGGGATACAACACCTGGCTGACAGGACCGCGCGAAGCGGGGCACGTTGATGGTCCTGAAGAGTTTCATCTGGTTATTGTCGATAACGGGCGTTCTGAGGTGCTGGCCTCTGAATTTCGGGATGTGCTGCGCTGTATTCGCTGCGGGGCTTGTATGAATACTTGTCCGGCATATCGCCATATTGGCGGTCATGGATATGGCTCTATTTATCCAGGGCCAATTGGTGCGGTGATTTCTCCGCTACTTGGCGGCTATAAAGATTTTAAAGATTTACCCTACGCCTGCTCTTTATGCACTGCTTGTGACAGCGTGTGTCCGGTGCGTATTCCGCTGTCAAAACTGATTTTGCGTCATCGTCGGGTGATGGCTGAAAAAGGGATCACCGCAAAAGCAGAGCAACGGGCGATAAAAATGTTCGCTTATGCCAATAGTCATCCAGGATTGTGGAAAGTCGGGATGATGGCCGGTGCTCATGCGGCAAGCTGGTTTATCAATGGCGGCAAAACACCACTCAAATTTGGCGCGATTAGCGACTGGATGGAAGCACGCGATCTTCCTGAAGCTGACGGAGAGAGTTTCCGTAGTTGGTTTAAGAAACATCAGGCGCAGGAGAAAAAGAATGGATAATCGGAGCGAATTTTTGAATAACGTTGCTCAGGCACTGGGTCGCCCGCTGCGACTTGAACCGCAAGCAGAAGATGCGCCGCTTAACAACTATGCTAACGAGCGGCTTACCCAACTTACCCAACAGCAGCGCTGTGACGCGTTTATTCAGTTTGCCAGCGATGTTATGTTGACGCGCTGTGAGCTGACCAGCGAGGCGAAGGCGGCAGAAGCTGCAATACGTCTGTGTAAAGAGCTGGGAGATCAGTCGGTCGTGATTAGCGGTGACACGAGGCTGGAGGAATTGGGGATTAGCGAACGTTTGCAGCAGGAATGCAATGCCGTTGTTTGGGATCCGGCGAAAGGTGCCGAGAATATCTCGCAGGCAGAGCAGGCTAAAGTGGGTGTCGTGTATGCTGAATATGGTTTAACCGAATCGGGAGGCGTGGTTCTTTTTTCCGCCGCCGAGCGCGGGCGTTCATTGAGCCTGCTCCCGGAATCTTCTCTTTTTATCCTGCGTAAAAGCACAATCCTGCCGCGTGTAGCGCAACTCGCAGAAAAATTGCATCAGAAAGCGCAGGCCGGTGAACGAATGCCGTCCTGCATTAACATCATTAGCGGCCCTAGTTCAACGGCGGATATTGAGCTTATCAAAGTCGTCGGGGTTCATGGCCCGGTGAAAGCGGTGTATCTGATTATTGAGGATTGCTGAGAGAGATATGAAGTCTGGACATAAACCTGAAGGCGGCATACGAGGTTGTGAATAGCGTTAAGGACAACCTGACTTAACCCCGTTCCGTCATGGTTATGCTGCTCTTCTGTAAATATCCTGGCATTAGTAATGCCAGGATATTTACAGTGAAAAAGACAGGCATCCATTCCTGAAAACGGGTTCCCTTCCCGGTCATTGTCACTTCAGTTTTATACAGGCACTCTCTATCAGAATGCTGTTTATTACTGCCCAGAGTTTTGTTGGTATTCATCTACCATTTTTTTGACAAGGCAAAACATTACAGAAATTACAATGCTTAGAAAAAATCCCAGAGCCAGGCAAATGGCAGCAGGGTATTTATTTTTTATTTCTGGTGAGCTTATAGTTACACAGCCATCACCGTTCGGATACAATGACCAGTTCCTGGTCAGGTATATCATTTTTGTATAAAGCTCACTGTTAATTGCTGAAGGCGTTTGTATCTCATCGAGAACTTGCCTGCCATTATGATATTCTGACGCATACCATTTGATAATAGACGCCTGCACGCGAGATATTTCCGCTTCAGCAGTTGGTAAATCGCTCTTATCTCCTGACCATTCCAGCTTTATTTCTCTGTTCTTGACATCTGGGCTGGTGTGAAAAAATGTAGTAATTCGCTGTATAACATCTTCAGTCATTGTGGTCTGACAGGCAAAGTTATTATTGCTATCACAGTTAACAAGTATGCCTGGTGTTGTCTGATTTATTTTTAGGCTGTAACTCACTTTTATATTATCTTTATTGATATACAGAAATAAAAGCACCATTGCCATACAGATAGCTATAATAAAAAGGATAACACGAATCTTTTTCTTCAGATAAAATAAAATCTCAATCAGATCGATATCCTGTTTGATTTGTTCACTCATAATATATCCAGAAAATGAAATCTGTCGCAGATAAGGTTGTATTAATAGTCTGTATCAGGAGTGTTCGGGTTAAATATCAGCAAAAAACCAGCATCATGAATACTGGATATTTATGGCCTGCAGGCAGCAGTATGCTGCCTGCAGGGGGTATAACAGTCGACAGGGGAACCGACTGCTTTATTCTTACCAGGTCACATTGATACCAACTACACCCTGTAGCGGGTTCTCAATGTCGTCACCTTTGGTGTAGTCAAGGCTTGCATATGCTCCCATGTTTTTGGTGATATCAGCCTGTACACCTGCACCCACGCGGAATGCTGCACCGTCAATGCTGGCATTGACAGACTCATCACCCAGACGGACTTTGTTGCCATCAGAGAATTCGTTCAGTGCGGCCAGATTCAGATAAGGTTTAACGGTCGCGTTGCCCACAGCGAAGTCATAACCCACGCGCGTACCGGCCTCACCCAGCACAGAGTTATAGCTGTCAGAATGAACGTCCACGCCGTTGAGCTGATAATCCACACCTTCCAGCGTCAGCGCAGACAGTTTGGCATATGGCTGAATAAACAGGCCATTACCGTCTTTCCATGTGTAACCGCCTTTAACCATCGCACCGAAACCATTGGTGTTAAAGTCAGCTTTGATGGTACCGCCACCATTCATCAGGCGAACATCTGCCGTGTTGCTGTAGTGACCAAACTGTGCAGCAGTATCAATGAAGATACCGTTGTTATACTGGCGGCTCAGGTAAGCGTGGAAGCTGTAACCTTCAGTGTCGCCTTTGCTCTGCATGGTGGTCATGTCACCTTTCGCAGAAGACATCGCTACACCTGCCAGCCAGCTACCATCTTCAGTCATGAAGCGGGTATCACCACCCAGCATTACACCGTTTACATCCAGGTCATAGGATGCATTTCCCGCGGTGGTATGTTTCTGTTTACCGCCAAAGTACTGAATCCATACGCCACCCTTGTCATTTTCGCTCAGACGGACAGCATCCTGACGGGCGGAGAGCGTGTCAGCCTGCAGATTAGCGACGTTAGCCGGAGCAGCTGCCATTGCCTGAATCACGGAGCTGGCGTTGGATGCTTTATTCGTGTTTTTTACGAAATAAAAGTTACCATCAGCTCCCTGTGTCAGGTCATATTGATACAGACCACCTTCCGTTGTGCCTGTGGCTTTTAGAGTGCTGTCTTTGCCGGTAGAAATAAATGCCGTTTGTTCATTGATAAGATCCAATGAACCCGCACTGTAAACACTCAAGTCACCGCTCGCTTTACCGCTGATATCCAGGGTGTTTTCAGAAGAGGCATCAACAATCAGAGTGCCGTTTTGAGAAGCAAACGTGCCAGTATTGACCGTAGCCTTCGTGATATTAACCGTACTGTCTTTTACTGCCAGAGCATCAATAGTTGAGGATCCCGTAACATTCCAGACAGACCCGTTTTGCAGAGATACACTGGCATCTCCTGCCCCTGAAACTTTGCCTTTCCAGACTGAACTATCGGAAAGATTTATATCCAGATTACTACCCGCTTTATCGCCGCTATTGAAGGTATAAGCATTACCTTCCCAGTAAGAGCGGGCAACGTTCATGTTTACATTTGTTGTGGTACCGACTGAACTATTGCTTGAAGAAAGGGCCTGGATATCAGAGTAGATGGTTGAATCAGCAATAGACAAATTTAAATTTTGCGTTGCTGAACCTGCGCCTTGTGCCGAAGCAGAGGCATAAATTGTTTGTTTATTATTAGCCGCCCCAATTACTGAGCCATCCTTAATATTCAGGTTGACTGTATGAGTTCCCGTATTCTCCTGAGCAATAAGTATTGCTTCAATCCGGCCATTAATAATATTTGAGCCAGCAAGGGTAATGTTGTCGGTTGCATCACCGCTAAAGCCATGCCCATCCAATACGCTACCCTTTTGAGCAAAAATTGCCGTAGAGCTGTTGCTCGAATCATTTTTACCTTGAGCATTTATGGTTGTGCCATTGAGCGTTACATTATTTCCCTTGGTCCCTTCCAGAGATATCCCTGTCGCACTACCTTTTTCATTTTTTGCAACAAAGTTACCGCCATTAACAACAACATCGCCTGTTGAAGAAATGACCATTGCAGTCCGGACATAGGTGCCTTCACCTTGAGCTGTGATGGTGGAGCCTGTAGCATTAATCACAACATTTTTGTCACCGCTAACTTTTACACCTTCAACGAAATCTTGGTTTACCGTTGATGCGGCGGTAATATCGTGACCGCCAAAAGTAACATTAAGGTCTTTATCTGAATCTGACGTTTCAATTGTTACGGCTGTAATCTTGTTATCACCTTTAATAACAACATCTTGATCCAGAGTTGTCTTATCTTTATCCAATCTAACCGGTGTAGTTGATACCGCGTTATCAGCAGCGAATGCTGGGGCAGAAAGAGCCATAACAATAGCTGTTGCTAATGCGCTGCGGTAAAATGCCTTACTGTTTTTCATGAAGAAATTCTCCATTCTGGTAACTAATTTCAATTTCCCACTTATTTATATTTATGCAGAGATAAAGCCTGCGTCCCTGCATTTACCACCACGGAATACCTGTTGGTATTTCCGTTTTCACGCAATGTCATGGCATTCGTTTTTTCCAATGCATTTCCATCACCGTGAAATTTATTGCTGCCAAGCAGCAGGGCTTCCCGCAATGACATGCTGTCCGGTATTCCCCAACGCTTTTTTAGCGACTGCTCGGCAAGCCATATCTGTCTTATCCCCGTTTTGAGAAACTGCGCACTGTATTCCCAGCTGTGTCCGGCAAGAAGCAACGACAACACCTTCTTTTGCTTTTCCGGGAAGCGTTCTGACATGACGATTGTCTTTGTGCGGTTATTCACCTCTTTCATAAAGACAGAGTAACTGTCCATAACTGGCAAAATTTCTGCATGTTTCAGTCCTGAAAACCCACCAGAGGCATTTGCAATACTGATGACACGCTCTACTGACATTCCTGGTTTCAGTAACCTCAAGTTTTTGAGAACGCCAGAAATACTCACATCCGGTGGCAGAAAAAAGGGCGCGACGCACAACACCACCACGAATGAGTGATCCCGATAAAATCGGAACCACATTTCAGCGCATTCGGCAGGTCGCCCTGCCGATATCACGACACTCTGTGGCCTGTGCCGCAATTTATTGCGTAACTCCTCTTCTGTTCTGATGCAGGTAACATTGCCGACAGAACCGGTTGATAGAGCTGCGAACTGCGCTGGTACAATTCCTGAGGGACAGAAAAGAACGAAACGCATCCTTCCCTCACAGATGTCAGTACGCCAGCACGCTGTACAGGCTGTACAGCGTGCCTCCCAATCCTGCAGCCCAGAGCAGTAGAAATATTTTGGCTCCTACACTGTAGCGAGTCCGTATGCGCCGCAGTGGGTGGTAGTAACAACGCTGCTGTGTCATAACAATCCTGGTCTTTTTTTAGACATATTTTTTCTTTGTCCGGAAAGTACTTTTCCGGAAATGGCGTCAGAATTTATTGATTCACCAACGGCAACTTTCTCTGGATAAAGAATTCCGGATACCATGTTCTGCACATACTGAGTGAGTCGATGAGCGGAATGTTGTCCGACATATCTTGCATGTAGCCGTATATTCCGTTTCACTCTGCTGTCACCGCATCCCGTATAGAGCAGCCTGAAATCGCTCAGAGTTCCCAGTCCAAGTTTCATTAATGCCCGTGTGGCAATCGCATGCAGGGTCTTTGAACTGCGTTGTTCATAACGGGCAATCTCACTGAAACTCATGCCCTGCATCAGAATCTTAAGCACGCTCAACTCCCGTGCAGTCAGGAGCCAGAAATCACTCATATCGCCGGGCAAAGGACGTAGTAACCAGCGGATAATTTGATTCTGATAACGACTCGCTGTCAGCAGGGTGCTTATGCGTGGGAAGCCGTTATACAGACTTGCAGCAGGAGCATTATCGAACCAGTCGGAGTCACCGGTCAGGCAGACCTGCCATTGCCCGGCATCACTCCGCAAGCGGACAAGACAAGCCAGAAGAACCAACTCCCCCGAAGGAAGCGATGGGATATCAGCTAACAGGTAGCCACAGGAGGTCTTTAAAACGAATTCAACCTCTGTAGTGACGTTGCTGTACACCCGCACGATATACCTGTCCGTTGGGATGAGAGACTCCAGTGCCAGCCTGGTGAACTGACAGGCACTGATAATAACCAGAGGCTTCTTCATTCAGACTCGTCCACGCCATTGCTACAAAACCTGACATTTTGATTCAAAATGTCAGGTTTGGTTTAATAGCCTGAATATTTAATTTTCTTGGAATATAAATCTAATTTGTTTGATTTTTATTGTTTTTAATTTTGTGTTATTTAACAATGTGAGTGAAAGTTAATCACTGGTATGACCTTGGTGGTTAATCATTTCAAATCATGGGGTTATTTTACTTTAGCGAGAAATATCAACATGTTATGTGTTTTATTTAATTGAATGGGTTGTTTTTTTATGGAAGAATTGAGGAAAACGTAGGAATCTGACATTTTGAATCAGAAGGTACTGTTTTAACGAGGCTTTTTTTTCCACACCCCTTTAAATCGAGCAGCATTACTGGCTGTGTATCTGACAGTATGCTGGATATTTCGATGACCCAGATAATCCTGAAGTAGTCGGGTATCGACACCATTGTCAGCCAGAGCAAAACCACAGGCATGACGTAACATATGAGGATGTGCTTTTACAGCTAACCCTGCACGTTTTCCAGCCTCACGAATGATAGAAAAAAAATGTTGTCTGCTGATAGGGCGGCGTTTCCGGGAGAGAAAAAGCCAGTCTCCTTCAACTCCGTTTTCAATTAACTTCCTCTGCTTAAGCCATAACTTGATCAAATTATATTCATCAGGAAGAAGAGGATGTGTCGTCGAGAAACCATTTTTAATACGCCGAATATTAAGTTGTTTTCCTGATGCATCAATATCGGATAAACGTAAATCAAGAAGTTCACTGGCCCTAAAACCGTGAATGAAAGCCATCATAATCAGACAGCGATTTCTTTCAGGAAAGGACATGCTCTGGGCTGCATCCATCAGCCTGTAGACTTCATCCTGTGTGAGATATTTTCTCGTCATACGCCACCGTGTACAGTTGTAAAAAAAAAGAGGCACACCCAGATAAGTATGCCTGCAATCA
This sequence comes from Escherichia sp. F1, assembly GCF_046764225.1. Classification (NCBI taxonomy): domain Bacteria; kingdom Pseudomonadati; phylum Pseudomonadota; class Gammaproteobacteria; order Enterobacterales; family Enterobacteriaceae; genus Escherichia; species Escherichia sp. F1. Next base: position 3,787,227 of record NZ_CP177202.1, on the reverse strand, counting down.
GAACGTTATCGATGTAATCTCATTATCTCATTAATAAGATTTTTTGAATAGTAGTTCTACGCAACAGATTAAATATGAACTATTTATTGAGCAGCTTTTCTACAAGTCATTTTTAATGCGTGTTTTTATCTACTATAATGTGAAAAAATAAATGTTAAAACTATGAGTGACAGGTCGTGTGGGATGTGTATTACGTCTAATGTTTTAGTAATTTTTTATTAGTTTTGAGATATTTAACATCATTTCCTGTGAGATCGCCTTGTTGTGCATCTAATTGATTTTACTTTTGTTTTTTTTGACACATAAAGTTGGAGGGTAGAAAGTAAGATTGGTTTAATATCAATGATATAAATTTATAAATACATATTATTGCAAGGTGTTATTTACTTTTCTGGTCGTGAGTAAATCATTGTTAATGGGTTCTGCTCATAAATTAAAAATATTCATTTAAATGGTTTTTACTTTTTGCATATCTCAATTTGTTTATTTTGCATTCATTTGATGGAGAGTATTCCAACACTTTTTGTTTTTTGCAAAAAATTATTAACAATTTTTTATTATCAATTGATGATGAATGTAAAATAAAATGTTAGCGAAGCGATAATCGTGTGCTAAAAAATATTTAAGCATGATGATTAATTAAAGAAGAGTAAAAATAAATCGCTGCTAATAAATTATACGAGCTGTGTTTAAAGCTCCATGTGGTTTTGGTCTGACTTATTTTTGTACTCGTTACAAGAACCCTTTTCGTACATGCTAACCGTGAGCGGGAATGAACAGGTAACCATAGCCAGGAACATTAGCGGCGTAATTCTTAAGCTGAGTGGTATTTCATCTGTAGTTTATCTGTGTATGCATAGCACCTTCATCAGCCAGATTGAGCAAGTCAGCTTAGAATTTGCTGGCGAGATTGTCACGATGAAGCATGAGAGTTACCTCAGTGTTTTATATAAGGATTCGGTCCTCATAGTAGAACGGTAACTCTCAATCTGATAGGTTCCTGAGTCAGTTCAAATCACGACTCATTTTTTTCGCTCTCACCGGCATCCCATTTGCCACATAATATCCCGCCGTGCTCCTCGGCAACGCATCCTTCCCGCGAATCATATCCGCCATTTTCTCGCCAATCATAATCGTCGTGGCGTTCAAATTGCCGGTGATAATCTGCGGCATAATTGACGCATCCACCACGCGCAGGCCTTCCAGCCCGTGTACGCGGCCTTCGGCGTCAACCACTGCCATCTCGTCATAACCCATTTTGCAGGTACCGCACGGGTGGAAGGCGGTTTCGGCGTGGTTACGCACGAACTCATTGAGCTGCTCATCCGTCTGGCATTCGACACCGGGGCTGATTTCGCGGCCACGATACTGATCCAGCGCCGGTTGATGCATGATCTCCCGGGTGATGCGAATTGCGTCGCGGAACTCCTGCCAGTCCTGCTCGTGCGACATGTAGTTAAACAGAATTCCCGGATGCTGGTGCGGGTCGCGGGATTTAATCCGCACATGCCCACGGCTTGGCGAGCGCATCGATCCGACGTGGCACTGGAAGCCGTGCTCTTTCACTGCGTTCGAGCCGTTATAGTTAATCGCCACTGGCAGGAAATGGTACTGAATATTCGGCCACGTAAATTCCTCACGGCTGCGAATAAATCCGCCTGCTTCAAAGTGGTTGCTGGCACCAACGCCGGTGCCGCCAAACAGCCACTCCGCACCGATTTTCGGCTGATTCCACCACTGCAGGGCAGGGTAGAGGGAAACCGGTTCTTTGCACTCATATTGCAGATACATCTCCAGGTGATCCTGAAGATTTTCGCCGACGCCGGGTAAATCATGCACCAGCGGAATATCAAACTCCGCCAGCAGTTCAGCGTTGCCGACGCCGGAGCGTTGCAGGATCTGCGGTGAAGCAATCGCGCCTGCACATAACAGCACTTCTTTATTCGCCGCCGCGCGGGTCGGAATGGTGCTGTCGCCTTCCAGCCACTCGACGCCCACCGCGCGTTTGCCGTCAAAAATGATGCGATCGGTCATGGCGTGAGTACGAATGGTCAGGTTAGGGCGCGATTTGGCCTGATCGAGATAGCCACGCGCGGTGCTGGCGCGACGGCCCTGCGGCGTGACGGTGCGATCCATCGGGCCAAAACCTTCCTGCTGATAGCCGTTGAGATCGTCCGTGCGCGGGTAGCCCGCCTGCACGCCCGCTTCAATCATCGCTTCAAACAGCGGATTGACGCCGGGTTTGGAGGTGGTGACGCTCACCGGGCCATCACCGCCGTGGTAGTCGTTCTCGCCCACATCGCGAGTCTCGGCCTTGCGATAGTAGGGCAGACAGTCGAGGTAGCTCCAGTTCTCCAGACCGGGTTCTTGCGCCCAGTTATCGAGATCCAGCGCGTTACCACGGATGTAACACATGCCGTTGATCAGTGATGACCCGCCAAGCCCCTTACCGCGTCCGCACTCCATGCGACGGTTATTCATAAACGGTTCGGGCTCCGTTTCATAGGCCCAGTTGTAGCGTTTACCCTGTAACGGGAATGCCAGCGCGGCGGGCATCTGGGTGCGGAAGTCAAAGCGATAGTCCGGGCCGCCTGCTTCAAGCAGCAGCACGGTTATGTTCGGATCTTCAGTCAGACGGGTAGCGAGGACGTTGCCGGCTGAGCCGGCACCAATAATGATGTAGTCAAATTGCAAATAAACCTCCTGGTTAGAATATGGACTGGAATTTAGCCATCTCAACCTGGATGGACTTCACCTGGGTGTAACTCTGGAGCGTCATCACGCCGTTCTCGCGACCAATGCCGGAGTGTTTGTAGCCGCCAACGGGCATCTCAGCAGGGGATTCGCCCCAGGTGTTGATCCAGCAAATACCCGCTTCCAGCTGATGAATGACGCGATGCGCGCGGTTCAGGTCCGCCGTCACGATGCCCGCCGCCAGGCCGTAGTCGGTATCATTGGCGCGGCGAATCACTTCGTCCTCAGATTCATAAGTGAGAAGCGACATCACCGGACCGAAGATCTCTTCGCGCACGATGGTCATTTCGTCGCGGCAATCGGTGAACACGGTCGGTGCAACCCATGCGCCGTTATCGAAGCCATCGCCTTTCAGTACATCGCCGCCGCACAGTACGCGCGCGCCTTCCTCTTTGCCTTTGGCGATGTAACGCAGCACGTTATCGCGATGCGGGAAGCTGACCAGCGGGCCAAAGTTAGTTTGCGGATCGAAAACGTCGCCCGCGCGAATGCGCTCAACGCGAGCCAGAATCTTTTGTTCAAATGCGGCTTTGCATTTCGCCGGAATAAACACGCGGGTGCCGTTGGTACACACCTGACCGGAGCTGAAGAAGTTCGCCATCATGGCGATATCAGCGGCGAGATCGAGATCCGCATCGTCGAAAACGATCAGCGGTGATTTACCGCCCAGCTCCATGGTCACTTCTTTCAGGGAGGAAGCCGCCGAGTTAGCCATCACTTTTTTGCCGCTGGCGACACCGCCGGTAAATGACACTTTGGCAATGCCCGGATGCTCGGTCAGATACTGCCCGGTTTCCGCACCTACGCCCGGCAGCACGTTAAATACGCCGTCCGGCAGGCCCGCTTCGCTGTAAATTTCGGCCAGCTTTAACGCGGTAAGCGGGGTGACTTCGCTCGGTTTGAAAATCATCGCGTTGCCTGCCGCCAGCGCCGGTGCGGATTTCCACAAGGCAATCTGGATCGGGTAGTTCCATGCGCCAATCCCTGCCACTACGCCCAGCGGTTCGCGGCGGGTATAAACAAATGACGTCTCACGCAATGGGATCTGGCTGCCTTCCAGCGACGGGATCAGCCCGGCGTAGTACTCGAGCACGTCCGCGCCGGTAACGATATCGACGGTTGATGTTTCCGAATACGCTTTTCCGGTGTCGAGGGTTTCCAGTTTTGCGAGTTCGTCATTGCGTTCACGCAGAATATCAACGGCCCGACGCAGAATACGCGAGCGCTCCATAGCGGTCATCGCCGCCCAGATTTTTTGCCCCTGTTGGGCACTCTTCACGGCGCGATCGACATCCTCGCGCCCGGCGGCCTGCACGGTCGCCAGCACGTTACCGTTGGCCGGGTTAATGGTCTCGAAGGTGCGACCGCTGGTGGCGGAGGTATAACCACCATGTATATAAAGCTGCTGTTCTGCCATTCGGGACATCACGTCTCCTCGGTTAATCGGTGGGTAAATGCTGAGTAATAAAGTGACGGGTCAGCGAGTGTGCGAGAGGTTTATCCAGCGCTTTGCCGCTCAGTGCCGCGCGCAGCCATAATCCGTCAATCAGCGCGGCAAGGCCGTAGCCCGCTTCCTGTGCCTGGTGGCGCGGCAATTCGCGGCGAAACTCGCTCACCAGATTCGACAGCAAGCGGCGGCTGCTGACCTGCTGTAAACGATAGAGCATCGGCTGATGCATACTGCTGGCCCAGAACGCCAGCCAGGCTTTCATCGCCGCACTGCTCACCTGCGTTTCATCGAAGTTTCCGCCAACAATCGCCTGTAATCGCTGCTCTGCACTGCCCTGCGGAAGTGCATGTAATCGATTCAAAACCGCGTCACGCAGCTGACTGGTGATATCGCGCATGGTTGCTTCCAGCAGACCATTTTTGTCCCTGAAATAGTGGCTGATGATCCCCGTAGAAACGCCTGCACGGCGGGCGATCTGCGCGATCGTTGCATCGTGCATGCCCACTTCATTTATTGCTTCCAGCGTGGCGTCGATCAGTTGTCTGCGCCGGATCGACTGCATCCCCAATTTGGGCATTTTCGCCACTCCATTCATCAGCGTTGTTTATCTATTAAAGCGGTTATTGATTGGACGTTCAATATAAAATGTGTCTTAATTGTTACGAATTTGATTTTAAATGGTAACAATAACAGTGGGGATACTGGATGACAGACCTTTCACACAGCAGGAAAAAGGACAAAATCAATCCGGTGGTGTTTTACACTTCCGCCGGACTGATTTTGTTGTTTTCCCTGACAACGATCCTGTTTCGCGACTTCTCGGCCCTGTGGATTGGCCGCACGCTGGACTGGGTCTCTAAAACCTTCGGTTGGTACTATTTGCTGGCGGCAACGCTCTATATTGTCTTTGTGGTCTGCATCGCTTGTTCGCGTTTTGGTTCGGTGAAGCTCGGGCCAGAACAATCCAAACCGGAATTCAGTCTGCTGAGTTGGGCGGCGATGCTGTTTGCTGCCGGGATCGGTATCGACCTGATGTTCTTCTCCGTAGCCGAACCGGTAACGCAGTATATGCAGCCGCCGGAAGGCGCGGGTCAGACGATTGAGGCTGCGCGTCAGGCGATGGTCTGGACGCTGTTTCACTACGGCTTAACCGGCTGGTCGATGTATGCGCTGATGGGCATGGCGCTCGGATACTTTAGCTATCGTTATAATTTGCCGCTCACCATCCGCTCGGCGCTGTACCCGATCTTCGGTAAACGGATTAACGGGCCGATTGGTCATTCAGTGGATATTGCAGCGGTAATCGGCACCATCTTCGGTATTGCCACTACGCTCGGTATCGGTGTTGTACAGCTTAACTATGGCTTGAGCGTACTGTTTGATATTCCCGATTCAATGGCGGCGAAAGCGGCACTGATCGCCTTGTCGGTGATCATCGCCACGATCTCTGTCACCTCCGGTGTCGATAAGGGCATTCGCGTGTTATCGGAACTCAACGTTGCGCTGGCGCTGGGGTTGATCCTGTTCGTGCTGTTTATGGGCGACACCTCGTTCCTGCTTAATGCGCTGGTGCTGAACGTTGGCGACTATGTGAATCGCTTTATGGGCATGACGCTCAACAGTTTTGCCTTCGACCGTCCGGTTGAGTGGATGAATAACTGGACGCTCTTCTTCTGGGCATGGTGGGTGGCATGGTCGCCGTTTGTCGGCCTGTTCCTGGCGCGTATCTCGCGTGGGCGTACCATTCGCCAGTTCGTGCTGGGTACGTTGATTATTCCGTTTACCTTCACGCTGTTATGGCTCTCGGTATTCGGCAATAGCGCGCTGTATGAAATCATCCACGGCGGCGCGGCATTTGCCGAGGAAGCGATGGTCCATCCGGAGCGCGGCTTCTACAGCCTGCTGGCGCAATATCCGGCGTTTACCTTTAGCGCCTCCGTCGCCACCATTACTGGCTTGCTGTTTTATGTGACCTCGGCGGACTCCGGCGCGCTGGTGCTGGGGAATTTCACCTCGCAGCTTAAAGATATCAACAGCGACGCCCCCGGCTGGCTGCGCGTCTTCTGGTCGGTGGCGATTGGTCTGCTGACGCTTGGCATGCTGATGACCAACGGGATATCCGCGCTGCAAAACACCACGGTAATCATGGGGCTGCCGTTCAGCTTTGTGATTTTCTTCGTGATGGCGGGGTTGTATAAATCTCTGAAGGTAGAAGATTACCGCCGTGAAAGTGCCAACCGTGATACCGCGCCGCGACCGCTGGGGCTTCAGGATCGCCTGAGCTGGAAAAAACGTCTCTCGCGCCTGATGAATTATCCGGGCACGCGTTACACTAAACAGATGATGGAGACGGTCTGTTACCCGGCAATGGAAGAAGTGGCGCAGGAGCTGCGGTTACGCGGCGCGTACGTGGAGCTAAAAAGCCTGCCGCCGGAAGAGGGACAACAGTTGGGGCATCTGGATTTGTTGGTGCATATGGGCGAAGAGCAAAACTTTGTCTATCAGATTTGGCCGCAGCAATATTCGGTGCCGGGCTTTACCTACCGCGCACGTAGTGGGAAATCGACCTACTACCGGCTGGAAACCTTCCTGTTAGAAGGCAGCCAGGGCAACGACCTGATGGACTACAGTAAAGAGCAGGTGATCACCGATATTCTCGACCAGTACGAGCGGCACCTTAACTTTATCCATCTCCATCGTGAAGCGCCGGGCCATAGCGTGATGTTCCCGGACGCGTGATTGTTATTGCATAAAACCGCGCCATGTCTGCATATGGCGCGGGAATCATTGACTCGCTGTAAAAAATTATGCATATATTATATGTGATTGTCATGTCATATCCTGAAATTCCTCTTGTATCACTTCATGATTTTATATTTTATTAATTAACGATTTTATTTTGTATTAGCTGAATGGATTCAGTCCTATAGGGTTATATATTTATTAATAAGACGATTCTTATATTTGGATACCTAATAAGAGTTACCACTTTTACCGGCTGTATATTAAATGTATTTCTCTTGCTTTTGTTTATATTTTGAGTTGATTTGAGTTCCTGGATACATATAATGCGCAGGTATTAGAGACTGGGGGGGAATGTAATGATAAAGTTAAGAGTGTTAACTTAAAATAAGTTTTCAGTAGTAACTTGCTATTTTATTACCCTCTGAACTACATACTCAGATATGTGGTTGCCAATGCTATGCAAAATTTTTGAATTTTTATATGCGATGAACAGTAACCGGAATGGCATTTAATGCGTTGCTGTTTATGCAATCTTGGTTTTATTTGGATGTATTGCTGGAGATTGTGATGAATAAAATATATCGGCTAAAGTGGAACAGGTCCCGTAACTGTTGGAGCGTCTGCTCGGAGCTGGGGAGCAGAATAAAAGGAAAAAAGTCCCGGGCTGTTTTAATTAGCGCGATAAGTTTATATTCATCTCTGGTATTCGCCGATGATGTCATCGTAAACCAGGATAAAACTATTGATTTTGGCAAAGAGAACCAGAGCATCGATTACCGTATTACGGTGACTGACAATGCCAATCTGGTAATCAATGCGACAGATACTTCCCGTCCGCGTCTGACTCTCGCTTCTGGTGGTGGGTTGGATATTACCGGAGGAAAGGTAACAATCAATGGCCCACTTAACTTTTTGCTGAAAGGTACGGGGTTCCTGAATGTCTCCAATGCTGGCAGCGAGTTATATGCTGATGATTTGTATGAATCAAACTCAGGCATGAGACACGATCGCGGCTATTTTAATGTTTCCAACGGCGGCAAAATCCATGTTAAGGGCACCAGCCGTCTGACCTATTTGCAGGGAAATGTCAGCGGTGAAGGCAGCCAGGTAAATTCTAAAACCTTCTTTATGGGCGTTTACGGCAGTTACGGTGGCAATCAGTACCTGTCAGTTAATAACGGCGGTGAAGTTAATGCCAGTGAAAAAATTAGCCTGGGCTATTATGATCAAGTCTCCGATACAACACTTGCTGTTTCGGAAGGTGGTAAAATTTCTGCGCCGACTATTAGTTTAAGCACCAACTCTGAGTTGGCGTTAGGTGCACAGGAAGGAAGCGCAGCGAAGGCTGCAGGGATTATTGATGCCGAAAAAATTGAGTTTGTGTGGGCTTCGACATCCGATAAGAAAATCACCTTAAACCACACGGATAAAGACGCGACTATTTCCGCGGATATTGTCAGTGGCAGCGAGGGCCTGGGCTATATCAATGCGCTCAATGGCACGACTTACTTAACCGGTGATAACTCTGCCTTTAGCGGTAAAGTCAAAATTGAGCAAAATGGCGCTTTAGGGATCACCCAAAATATAGGTACAGCAGAGATCACCAACCGCGGGAAATTACACCTGAAGGCTGAGGATAGCATGACCTTTGCCAATAAGATCTCCGGCAACGGTACAATAAGTATCGACAGTGGGACGGTGGAGTTGACCGGCAATAACTATGCATTCTACGGATATATTGATGTTGCTTCCGATGCTGTAGCTGTTATTTCTGAAGACAAGAACATCGGCCGTGCAGAACTGGATGTTGATGGCAAACTGCAAATCAATGCCAATAAAGATTGGGTATTTGATAACGATCTTGAAGGTAGAGGCATTGTTGAAATAAACATGGGGAATCACGAATTCTCCTTCGATGAGTTTGCTTATACAGACTGGTTCCAGGGTTCACTGGCGTTCCAGAACACGACATTTAACCTGGAAAAGAATGCTGAGTTTCTGCAGAGAGGCGGGATCACTGCGGGTCAGGGAAGCCAGGTAACAGTGGGTAAGGGCGCTCACTCCATTAGCACTTTGGGATTCTCCGGCGGAACGGTTGATTTTGGTGCCCTGGCAGCTGGTGCACAGATGACAGAAGGGACAGTCAACGTTAGTAAAACGCTGGATTTGCGTGGCGAGGGTGTGATTCAGGTTTCTGACAGTGACGTTGTCCGCTCTGTATCTCGTGATATTGACTCTGCGTTATCGCTCACTGAAGTCGATGATGGTAACAGCACCATTAAGTTGGTTGATGCGCAAGGTGCGGAAGTTCTGGGCGATGCGGGCAATCTGCAATTGCAGGATAAAAAAGGGCAAATCCTCTCCAGCAGCGCCCAACGTGATATTCAGCAGAATGGGCAAAAAGCGGCCGTCGGCACTTACGACTATCGTCTGACGAGTGGGGTAAACAATGACGGTCTGTATATCGGTTACGGCCTGACCCAGCTTGATTTACACGCTACCGACAGCGATGCTCTGGTGCTGAGCTCTAACGGTAAAAGCGAGAATGCCGCCGATCTCAGCGCAAAGATTACCGGCAGTGGTGACCTGGCATTCAGCAGCCAGAAGGGTCAGACCGTATCGCTTTCTAACAAAGACAACGACTATACCGGTGTTACCGATCTGCGCAGTGGGACGCTTTTGTTGAATAACGATAACGTGTTGGGTAATACCCATGAACTGCGTCTGGCGGCAGAGACTGAACTGGATATGAATGGTCACAGCCAGACCGTGGGCACGCTCAATGGCAGCGCCGATTCACTGCTGAGCTTAAATGGCGGCAGTCTGACGGTTACCAACGGGGGCACTTCAACCGGTTCGTTAACGGGGAGCGGAGAGCTGAATATTCAGGGCGGCACGCTGGACATCGCGGGCGATAACAGCAACCTGACGGCGAATGTGAACATTGCTAATTCGGCTAATGTCCTGGTAAGTCATGCGCAGGGATTGGGTAGCGCAAACGTTGAGAACAACGGTACCCTGGCGTTGAATAATAGCGCTGAAAAAAGAGCGGCTGCGTCTGTGAATTACACCCTGGGCGGCAATCTGACCAACAACGGTACGCTGATGACCGGAATGTCAGGACAGCAAGCTGGCAACGTGTTAGTGGTGAAGGGGAACTACCACGGTAATAACGGTCAACTAGTAATGAATACGGTACTGAATGGCGATGACTCAGTAACCGATAAATTGGTTGTCGAGGGCGATACTAGCGGCACGACTGCCGTTACGGTGAATAACGCTGGCGGTACAGGTGCGAAAACCCTTAACGGTATCGAACTTATCCATGTTGACGGTAAGTCTGAGGGCGAATTTGTTCAGGCTGGGCGTATCGTTGCGGGGGCATATGACTACACTCTCGCGCGTGGACAAGGGGCAAATAGTGGTAACTGGTATCTGACCAGCGGCAGTGATTCTCCTGAACTGCAGCCGGAGCCAGACCCGATGCCGAATCCGGAGCCAAACCCGAATCCAGAGCCGAACCCTAACCCGACACCTACGCCGGGTCCGGATCTGAATGTGGATAATGACCTGCGACCGGAGGCGGGTAGCTACATTGCGAACCTTGCAGCAGCGAATACCATGTTCACCACGCGTCTGCATGAGCGTCTGGGTAATACGTACTATACCGACATGGTGACGGGTGAGCAGAAACAAACCACTATGTGGATGCGCCATGAAGGTGGTCATAATAAATGGCGTGATGGCAGCGGCCAGCTGAAAACCCAAAGCAATCGCTATGTTCTGCAACTGGGAGGCGATATCGCGCAGTGGAGCTAAAACGGCAGCGACAGCTGGCATGTTGGGGGCATGGCGGGATATGGCAACAGCGACAGCAAAACCATTTCCTCGCGAACTGGTTATCGTGCTAAAGCGAGTGTGAACGGATATAGCACAGGCCTCTATGCCACCTGGTATGCCGATGACGAGTCGCGTAATGGCGCGTATCTCGACAGTTGGGCGCAGTACAGCTGGTTTGATAACACAGTGAAAGGTGATGATTTACAAAGTGAATCCTATAAATCAAAAGGATTTACCGCTTCACTGGAAGCTGGATACAAACACAAATTAGCTGAATTTAATGGCAGCCAGGGAACGCGTAATGAATGGTATGTTCAGCCGCAAGCACAGGTTACCTGGATGGGAGTCAAAGCCGATAAGCACCGCGAAAGCAATGGAACCCTCGTTCATAGCAACGGTGATGGCAATGTTCAAACCCGACTTGGCGTAAAAACCTGGCTGAAGAGCCACCATAAAATGGATGACGGTAAATCCCGCGAGTTCCAGCCGTTTGTAGAAGTGAACTGGCTGCATAACAGTAAGGATTTCAGCACCAGTATGGATGGCGTGTCCGTCACTCAGGATGGAGCCCGAAATATTGCTGAGATAAAAACCGGGGTGGAAGGACAGCTAAATGCCAACCTGAATGTCTGGGGGAATGTGGGCGTTCAGGTTGCCGATAGGGGATATAATGACACCTCTGCAATGGTTGGCATTAAGTGGCAATTCTGATCTGAATAATGAGTAAAAGGAGAGAGAGCCGAACGGGAGATAATTCGGCTCTCTGTGTCATTTTCTTGCAGCCAGCTTTATCAGTCAGAGTGAAGACTCGCAGATTTAGCTGGCGCACAAGATTTAATCAAGGTGTGTTCAATGGCTTCGCATGATTTGAGTGTTTTTTTGGAAGAGTTCGGGGCAACGGTGAATTTGACGTTGCCTGGTATCGTGTCCGAAAAAGAACGGCTTTTACTCAAGCTGCTAATGGAGGGAATGTCGGTTACAGAAATCTCACAGTACAGAAATCGCAGTGCAAAGACAATTTCACATCAAAAGAAGCAGCTGTATGAAAAACTAGGCATCCAGAGTGATATTACCTTCTGGCGGGATATCTTTTTTCAATATCATCCGCAAGTCATCAGTGGCACGGGAAATAAAAATAATTTTTATATCCCTGATAACCGTTGTCACCATATCGTCACGCCTGAAGCCATCAGTCTGGCGTTGGAAAACCATGAATTTAAACCGTGGATCCAACCGGTTTTCTGCGCGCAGACTGGGATACTGACGGGCTGTGAGGTGCTTGTCCGCTGGGAACATCCACAAACGGGAATTATCCCACCGGATCAGTTTATTCCTCTGGCGGAGTCATCTGGTCTTATCGTCATAATGACTCGCCAGTTGATGAAACAGACTGCGGATATTCTGATGCCGGTAAAACATTTGCTGCCGGACAATTTCCATATTGGCATCAACGTCTCGGCAGGTTGTTTTTTGGCTGCGGGATTTGAAAAAGAGTGTCTGAACCTGGTTAAGAAATTAGGTAACGATAAAATCAAACTGGTTCTCGAGCTAACGGAACGTAATCCTATACCGGTAACGCCAGAAGCCAGAGCGATATTTGACAGCCTTCATCAGCACAATATTACCTTTGCGCTGGATGACTTTGGTACGGGTTATGCGACCTATCGTTATCTGCAGGCGTTTCCGGTCGATTTTATTAAAATTGACAAGTCGTTTGTGCAAATGGCGAGTGTCGACGAAATATCCGGTCATATTGTGGACAATATTGTCGAACTGGCGCGTAAGCCTGGTCTGAGTATCGTGGCGGAAGGGGTAGAAACCCAGGAGCAGGCGGATTTAATGATCGGTAAAGGCGTTCACTTTTTGCAGGGCTATTTGTACTCTCCGCCAGTACCGGGTAATAAATTTGTTTCTGAATGGGTAATGAAAGCTGGTGGTTGATGTAAACCGCTATTCACAGCGCATCGGGAGGTTGGCAGCGATTAATTCTCCCGATGCAGTAAATCCTGATAGATCCCCGTTAATATGCCATTTGGCGAAAATTGTTTTTTAATCCACTGCGTCACCTGACCCGTAGCAGAATGCTGAGTTGCGAGTAACATGCGTGAATCCTGGCGCGGATTATGGATTTGTCGGGTAACCAGCAGGGATTGCGCCATCGCCTCGCGGACCATGTAATCCGGCAAAAAACCAATTCCTTCACCTAAAATCTGGCACTGACATTTGGTGTTGAAATCTGGCACCAGAATCGACTCTTGCCCATGCAGCAACCAGCCCACTTTTTTATTAATCGTATGCGCGGTGTCCTCCACCATGATATTGGGGTAAAGACGCAGCTGGCTTTCGGCGATCGGCTCCGGCACAAAGGCTAATGGGTGATCCGGGGCGATAGCAAAAGCCCAGCGAATTGCGCCAATCTCCGTGTAATCAATGCCGCCACCGTCCAGCAGCGTGTCGGGTGCGCCGATAGCAATATTCGCCTGATTATTAATAATCGCATCCCAGACGCCGTTATACACTTCGGTCGTCACGGTAATCTGGCAGGTTGGAAACTGCTTTTTCAGTACCTGTAATAAGCGTGCGGTGTGTTTGGGCGTATAAAGCAGTTGGTTAATACAAATGCGCACCCGTGCTTCTATACCCTGCGAAATAGTATCGATGCTGCGTTTGATGGCGTGAAAATCATTCAGCAGGTCGGTAGCTTTGCGGAAAAAATAACGCCCGGACTCCGTTAACTCAATGCTTCGGGTACTGCGAGTGAACAGCACCACATCCAGCCCTGTTTCCATTCGCTTGATGGTGTAGCTAATGGCGGAAGTGGTTAAACCCAACTCTTCTGCGGCTTTACTGAAACTGCCAAAACGCGCAGCGGTAGTAAATGCCAACAGATTCTCTTCGGTAAAAATTGAGTTCATTAAACCATTCCCGCCATTATCGAATATGAATTTCTCCAGCCATGACTGTAGAGGTATCGGTTAAAGATAGATAATCATTTTTGAATAACTTTTAATACCCGTCGCGTTTAGTCGTCGCTTCGCTTAATTTTTGTCCGCCATATTCTGAAATTATCCCCACGCAGTTACCCGCCAGAAAACCCAGTAATGTCACTGTCCAGTTCATCCCGCTGGCAAAAAATAGCGTCATGCCGAGAAAGCCTCCGGGAATAAAAGACAATAAACCGAAACGTCCTTGCCAGACCACCACCGCCGAGAAGGGGACAGTCATAATCACGCTCGCCCAGAACGTGGACAATCCACTCACCGAGGCCAGCCAGCCGGCAGCCAGCGCGGCGAAAAACGCCCACACCATCCCGGAATAATTAACCGCCAGACTTCTGATAAACCCCGATTTACCGCCGCCTGCGGCATAAAAACTGCAAAAGGCGACGAAGCCAATGGTTCCTAATAATTCCCATCCCTGAGAGAGCCCGACATGTGAAGACACTAACTGCCAAAGCCCTGCACAAATACCGACGGTGACACCCGTTGCCGTGAGTCCGTTCATCTTGTTCCCCTCTGGTTAGACATGGACGAAAGCTACTCTTACATGTGCAGACTATAGAGAAATAAAACCTGATTGAGTGAAAGGGTATCGGGTCAAAGAAACAAATATTGCACTACCGCACACTGCGAAAAGATTGTTGAACATCATTCAACAAAAAGGCGAAATACGGCGAATTAAATTTAAGCGGGTTCTTTTATCAGATTATCGTTGCTATTCTCAATTCATCGAAAACAGCCACAATAACCAGGGGAATGTGAATGACTATAAAAAATCTACCTGCCGACTATTTATTGGCTGCGCAACAGGGTGATATCGATAAAGTAAAAACCTGCCTTGCGCTGGGTGTCGATATTAATACCTGCGATCGTCAGGGGAAAACGGCAATTACGCTGGCAAGTTTATATCAGCAATATGCTTGCGTTCAGGCATTAATTGATGCCGGAGCGGATATTAATAAGCAAGATCAGATATGTTCAAATCCTTTTTTAATTAGCTGCCTGACCGGCGATTTAACCCTGTTACGGATTATTTTACCTGCTAAACCCGATCTTAATTGCGTAACCCGTTTTGGCGGTGTCGGCCTGACGCCTGCCTGTGAAAAAGGCCATTTAAATATTGTAAAAGAGCTTTTGGCGCATACGGAGATTAACGTTAACCAGACCAACCATGTTGGCTGGACGCCGCTACTGGAAGCAATTGTGCTTAATGATGGCGGGATTAAACAGCAGGCGATTGTCCAGTTATTGCTGGAACACGGTGCCAGCCCGCACATGACGGATAAATATGGCAAAACGCCGCTGGAACTGGCGCGGGAACGAGGCTTTGAAGAGATTGCGCAGTTACTGATTGCCGCAGGTGCATAAACCGGGAGGCTTGCTATCAACACACCAGAAAGACGGTGTGTGTGGGCGCTAACTGCGGATGCTGATTTTCTGGCGCAGCGGGGGCAAGGACAGGTTGAACAGGTCTTTGCCAGAGCGGTAAATATCGCACTTCCGGCCCGCCAGCAGTTGCTGACGCTGCTTTGTGAAGAGTACGACAATGCGCCAAACAGTTGTCGGTTGGCACTCACTCACTTTGATGGTCTGTTCCGGCATGGTGATAAGGTTCAGTTTGACGATCAAGGCATTACGATTGGTCAACATCTTCATATAGAGATGAGTCATTGCCTGCGTTGGCTGTCCCCAACCTTGCAAATGGCCGCTGTGAATTTTCACCTTATCGCCTGGCAACAGTGGCATGACATTATTCATCAGCACCTGGGGGAAAATGAAACCCTGTTTAATTATCGCGGCGATAATCCGTTTTATCAGGCGTTAAATAAAGCACTACATATTAAACGTCGGGCAGTTATTCAGGCAGTAAACGATAAACAAAATATCGCCTCAGCAGTCGCCAGTATGATGGGCTTAGGGATTGGCCTTACGCCATCAGCCGATGATTATTTAACAGGTCTGGCGCTTATTTTATTTATTTCCGGGCATCCGGCAGAAAAATACAAAGAGGAATTTTATCGCGGTCTGCAACGCGGCAGAAATAATACCACGTTATTAAGTGCCATAACGCTGGAAGCCGCATTACAACAACGCTGCCGGGAAAATATTCATCGTTTTATTCATAACATTATTTATGACATCCCTGGGAACGCAACTCAGGCAATAGAAAAAATTAAACATATTGGCTCCAGTTCCGGCTGCGACATGCTGTATGGCATGGCCGATGGTTGTGCGCTGAGCCAAACCTACGGAGGGAATTATGTCAGTTAAAATAGTCATTAAACCGAATACCTATTTTGATTCTGTCTCGCTGATGTCTATCTCCACGCGTGCAAATAAACTCGACGGCGTCGAGCAGGCATTTGTGGCGATGGCGACCGAAATGAACAAAGGCGTGCTGAAGAATTTAGGACTGCTGACGCCGGAGCTGGAGCAGGCGAAAAACGGCGACCTGATGATTGTCATCAATGGTAAATCGGGTGTGGACAACGAGCAGTTGCTGGTGGAGATTGAAGAGCTGTTCAACACCAAAGCGCAAAGCGGCTCGCACGAGGCACGTTACGCCACTATTGCCAGCGCCAAAAAGCATATCCCGGAAAGTAACCTGGCAGTGATTTCGGTCAACGGCCTGTTTGCTGCGCGCGAAGCGCGTCAGGCGCTGCAAAACGATCTTAACGTGATGCTGTTTTCCGATAACGTCTCAGTTGAAGATGAACTGGCGCTCAAGCAGCTGGCCCACGAAAAAGGGCTGCTGATGATGGGGCCAGACTGCGGTACGGCGATTATCAACGGCGCGGCGCTCTGCTTTGGTAACGCCGTGCGTCGTGGCAACATCGGCATTGTTGGCGCATCCGGCACCGGTAGCCAGGAGCTGAGCGTCCGCATTCATGAATTTGGCGGCGGCGTTTCGCAACTGATCGGCACCGGCGGGCGCGACCTGAGCGAGAAAATCGGCGGCCTGATGATGCTCGACGCTATCGGGATGCTGGAAAACGATCCGCAAACTGAAATCATTGTGCTTATCTCCAAACCGCCTGCGCCTGCGGTGGCCCGCAAAGTGCTGGAACGCGCACGTGCCTGCCGCAAGCCGGTGGTAGTCTGCTTCCTCGGTCGTGGCGAAACGCCAGTGGATGAGCAGGGGCTACAGTTTGCTCGCGGCAGCAAAGAGGCGGCACTAAAAGCGGTGATGCTCTCCGGTGTGAAACAAGAACATCTCGACTTGCATACCCTGAACCAGCCGTTGATTGCTGACGTGCGTGTGCGTCTGCAACCGCAGCAGAAATACATTCGTGGCCTGTTCTGCGGCGGCACGCTGTGTGACGAAACCATGTTCGCGGTGATGGAAAAACACGGCGATGTCTACAGCAATATCCAGCCCGATCCTGAATTCCGCCTGCAAGATATCAACCGCAGCATCAAACACACCTTCCTCGACTTTGGCGATGACGACTTCACCAACGGCAAGCCGCATCCAATGATTGACCCCACCAACCGCATCAGTCGCTTGATCGAAGAGGCGCGCGATCCAGAAGTGGCGGTGATCGTGATGGATTTTGTGCTCGGGTTTGGATCGCATGAAGATCCGGTCGGTTCCACCATCGAGGCGATCAAAGAGGCGAAAGCGATCGCCGCTGCCGAAGGACGTGAGTTGATCATTCTCGCCTATGTGCTGGGTACCGATCTTGATACGCCATCATTAGAACAACAAAGCCAGATGCTGCTTGATGCCGGAGTGATTCTGGCCAGCAGTAGCACCAATACCGGATTGCTGGCGCGTGAATTTATCTGCAAAGGGGAGGAAGCCTGATGAGCCAGTCACTGTTTAGCCAACCGTTGAACGTTATTAACGTCGGCATCGCCATGTTTAGCGATGATCTGAAAAAGCAGCATGTAGAAGTGACCCAACTCGACTGGACGCCGCCGGGGCAGGGCAATATGCAGGTGGTGCAGGCGCTGGATAACATTGCCGATTCGCCGCTGGCAGACAAAATCGCCTCCGCGAATCAGCAGGCGCTTGAGCGCATTATCCAGTCGCATCCGGTGCTGATTGGTTTTGATCAGGCGATTAACGTGGTGCCGGGCATGACGCCGAAAACCATTCTTCACGCCGGGCCGCCAGTGACCTGGGAAAAAATGTGCGGCGCGATGAAAGGCGCGGTCACCGGGGCGCTGGTGTTCGAAGGGCTGGCGAAAGATCTCGACGAGGCGGCTGACTTGGCGGCCTCCGGGGAGATCACCTTCTCGCCGTGCCATGAACACGACTGTGTGGGATCGATGGCGGGTGTTACCTCGGCCTCGATGTTTATGCACATCGTGAAAAACAAAACCTACGGCAACATCGCTTACACCAATATGAGCGAGCAGATGGCGAAGATTTTGCGTATGGGCGCTAACGACCAGAGCGTGATCGACCGCCTCAACTGGATGCGTGATGTGCAGGGGCCAATGCTGCGCGATGCGATGAAAATTATCGGCGAGATCGATCTGCGCTTAATGCTGGCGCAGGCGCTGCATATGGGCGATGAGTGCCATAACCGCAATAACGCCGGGACGACGCTGCTGATTCAGGCGCTGACGCCAGGGATTATTCAGGCGGGTTATTCCGTCGAGCAACAGCGCGAAGTGTTTGAGTTTGTCGCCAGCAGTGACTACTTCTCCGGCCCGACGTGGATGGCGATGTGTAAAGCGGCGATGGATGCGGCGCACGGCATCGAATACAGCACCGTGGTCACCACCATGGCGCGTAACGGCGTCGAGTTCGGCCTGCGGGTCAGCGGCCTGCCGGGGCAATGGTTTACCGGCCCGGCGCAGCAGGTGATCGGCCCGATGTTTGCCGGTTATAAGCCGGAAGATTCGGGGCTGGATATCGGCGACAGCGCCATCACTGAAACCTACGGCATTGGCGGATTTGCCATGGCGACCGCGCCTGCTATCGTCGCGCTGGTGGGCGGTACGGTGGAAGAGGCTATCGATTTCTCCCGCCAGATGCGTGAAATCACTCTCGGTGAAAACCCCAACGTCACCATTCCGCTGCTCGGTTTTATGGGCGTGCCGTCGGCAATCGACATCACCCGCGTGGGCAGCAGCGGCATTCTGCCGGTGATCAACACCGCCATCGCCCATAAAGATGCGGGCGTCGGCATGATTGGTGCGGGCATTGTGCATCCACCATTCGCCTGCTTCGAGAAAGCCATTCTCGGCTGGTGCGAACGTTACGGCGTCTGACCTGCAAACGCACCTTACGATCCCTTCTCCCTTCTGGGGAGAGGGGCAACCTCACTCTCATAACCCCATCACCCTCTGTAGCGGACATAACAACATGAAAGAACTTGTGGTCGTTGCCATTGGTGGCAACAGCATTATCAAAGATAACGCCAGCCAGTCGATTGAGCATCAGGCGGAGGCGGTGAAAGCCGTGGCCGATACGGTGCTGGAAATGCTGGCTTCCGATTACGACATTGTGCTGACCCACGGTAACGGGCCGCAGGTCGGGCTGGATTTACGCCGCGCGGAGATTGCTCACGAGCGCGAAGGGCTGCCCTTAACGCCGCTGGCGAACTGTGTGGCGGATACGCAAGGCGGCATTGGCTATCTGATCCAACAGGCGCTGAATAACCGACTGGCGCGTCACGGCGAGAAAAAAGCCGTCACCGTGGTGACTCAGGTGGAAGTGGATAAAAACGATCCGGGTTTTGCTCATCCCACCAAGCCCATCGGCGCATTCTTCAGTGAAAGCCAGCGTGACGAATTACAAAAAGCAAACCCTGACTGGCGTTTTGTTGAAGATGCCGGACGGGGCTATCGCCGCGTGGTCGCCTCGCCGGAACCGAAACGTATTGTCGAGGCACCTGCCATTAAGGCGCTGATCCAACAAGGCTTTGTGGTGATTGGCGCGGGCGGCGGTGGAATTCCGGTAGTGCGTACTGACGCGGGGGATTACCAAAGCGTGGACGCGGTTATCGACAAAGATCTCTCTACCGCGCTGCTGGCCCGTGAAATTCACGCCGACATTCTGGTGATCACCACTGGCGTGGAAAAAGTGTGTATTCATTTTGGTAAACCGCAGCAGCAGGCGCTCGATCGGGTGGATATTGCCACCATGACCCGCTATATGCAGGAAGGGCATTTTCCGCCTGGCAGCATGTTGCCAAAAATCATCGCCAGCCTGACGTTCCTGGAACAGGGCGGTAAAGAAGTGATTATCACCACGCCGGAATGCCTGCCTGCGGCGCTGCGTGGTGAAACGGGCACCCATATTATTAAAACGTAAGGACGTAAGATGAAAGAAAACAATAGCCGCCGTGAGTTTCTGAGCCAGAGCGGTAAGATGGTCACCGCCGCCGCGCTGTTTGGTACCTCTGTGCCGCTCGCCCATGCGGCAGTCTCTGGCACAACCCACTGCGACGCGAATAACACCATGAAAATCACTGACCCGCACTACTATCTCGACAACGTGTTGCTGGAAACCGGTTTTGACTACGAAAATGGCGTGGCGGTGCAGACCCGCACGGCGCGCCAGACTGTGGAAATTCAGAACGGCAAAATTGTTGCACTGCGCGAGAACAATCAGCATCCGGACGCCACGCTGCCGCACTATGACGCTGGCGGTAAGCTGATGCTGCCCACCACCCGCGACATGCATATTCATCTCGACAAAACCTTCTACGGCGGGCCGTGGCGCTCGCTCAATCGTCCGGCAGGCACCACCATCCAGGACATGATCAAACTCGAGCAGAAAATGCTGCCGGAGTTGCAATCGTACACTCAGGAAAGGGCGGAAAAACTGATTGATTTATTGCAGTCGAAAGGCACTACCATTGCCCGCAGCCACTGCAATATCGAACCGGTTTCCGGCCTGAAAAATCTGCAAAATTTGCAGGCGGTTCTGGCGCGACGTCAGGCGGGCTTCGAGTGTGAAATTGTCGCCTTCCCGCAGCACGGTTTGCTGCTGTCGAAATCAGAACCCTTAATGCGCGAAGCGATGCAGGCGGGGGCGCATTACGTCGGCGGGCTGGACCCGACCAGTGTTGATGGCGCGATGGAAAAATCCCTCGACACCATGTTCCAGATTGCGCTGGACTACGACAAAGGCGTTGATATTCACCTGCACGAAACCACTCCGGCAGGCGTGGCAGCCATCAATTATATGGTTGAAACGGTGGAGAAAACGCCGCAACTGAAGGGCAAGCTGACCATCAGCCACGCCTTTGCGCTGGCAACGCTCAATGAGCAACAGGTAGATGAACTGGCGCACCGGATGGCGGCGCAGCAAATTTCTATCGCCTCGACGGTGCCGATTGGCACGCTGCATATGCCGCTCAAACAGTTGCACGACAAAGGCGTAAAAGTGATGACCGGCACCGACAGCGTTATCGACCACTGGTCGCCTTACGGCCTGGGCGACATGCTGGAAAAAGCCAATCTGTACGCGCAGCTCTATATTCGTCCTAACGAACAGAACCTCTCCCGCTCGCTGTTTTTAGCCACTGGCGATGTATTGCCGCTCAACGAAAAAGGCGAGCGCGTGTGGCCCAAAGCGCAGGATGATGCCAGCTTTGTGCTGGTGGACGCCTCCTGTTCCGCCGAGGCGGTGGCGCGTATCTCGCCGAGAACGGCGACGTTCCATAAAGGGCAACTGGTGTGGGGGAGTGTGGCAGGTTGATACGCATTTGAAACGCCTGCAATGGTGAATCGTAAGAGATTTAAAGCCCCAGGGAGTGGGGCAGCAATGGTTTGCTAATGAATGATCCTGAACTTTATAATCTCCCGGCATAATTTCCAGGGGATTATTTGAGAGAAATACACAAAAGTGAGTTTTAACAAAGGTATTTATCAAGCCATAAATGTGACCGGCTTCGGATAAAAAAGATTAAACATAGAAAAACCAATGATCCTCTTGCTGATGGTTATCAACAGTAATTAAGATGTGATTTTTTTCCGTAATCGCGAAAATATTCTCATGACCATAAAAGAAAAAATCTCACAAAAATATCCCCATGCTTCCTTTTGTACTTTTGGCGATTCAGCAGCGTTGGCCGATCACCTCGCAACGTTGATTGCGACAGGTGTTAAAACAGCTTCCTGTGGTTCGCTGGCGGGATGTATTGAAGACAACGCATTTCCGATGATTGGTGAGTATAAGATTGTAGAAAATAGCCGTGGTGAGCCTGTCTGTGTTATCAGAGTGATTGGCCTGCATTTACTGCGCTTTTCTGATGTCACCGCAGAGCTTGCCCGTAAGGAAGGTGAAGGTGACCTCAGTCTTGAATATTGGCGTAATGAACACCGTCGTTTTTTCCAGACAGAAGGATGCTATTCACCAGAAATGGACGTTATCTTTGAAGAATATGCCCTTATTGACGTTGTGTAGATAACTATTTTTCTACGCGAAATAAGCTCACAAACATAAAGTATCGCTAATTTTGTTTATTTTGCTGTTTTTTACGTGATGATTGTCACACTTATTGTTACTGCCCGTTTTGTCCATATTTATAACCAAATTTTTAATAGCTGCCTGAAATAGGGCTGTTTATTCTGCATAAAAATATTCGAAAATTCTTATTCTCTCCAGCGCGCTAATTTGGGCGAACACTTCCTGACTACCCTGCAATGAGGCTGAAATGATGAATAAACGTTTTGTTATCAATATGGTGTCTTCGCTGTTATTAGGCGCTGCGCTAATTTCTGCGCCGCTCCAGGCAGCGGAAAAAGTCGTGGTGAATATCTCTAAAGTCGATGGTATGCCTTGGTTTAATCGCATGGGCGAAGGTGTGGTCGAGGCGGGTAAAGCCTTTGGTGTTAATGCCTCACAGGTGGGGCCTTCAAGTACTGATGCTCCGCAACAGGTTAAAATCATTGAGGATTTAATCGCCCGTAAGGTTAATGCAATTACAATTGTGCCAAACGATGCCAACGTGCTGGAACCGGTATTCAAAAAAGCGCGAGATGCCGGAATTGTGGTTCTGACCAACGAATCCCCCGGTCAGCCAAGTGCTAACTGGGATATCGAAATCATTGATAACGAAAAATTTGCCGCTGAATATGTTGAGCATATGGCGAAACGCATGGGTGGCAAGGGCGGCTATGTGATTTACGTGGGTAGTTTGACCGTGCCGCAGCATAACTTATGGGCTGACTTGCTGGTGAAATACCAGAAAGAGCATTACCCGGATATGCATGAAGTTACCCGCCGCATGCCGGTTGCCGAGAGTGTGGATGACTCACGTCGTACCACACTGGACCTGATGAAAACCTATCCTGACTTGAAAGCGGTTGTCTCCTTTGGTTCAAACGGTCCGATTGGCGCGGGACGTGCAGTGAAAGAGAAACGGGCGAAAAATAAAGTCGCAGTCTATGGCATGATGATCCCTTCACAGGCGGCATCACTGATTAAAAGTGGTGATATCACCGAAGGGATTACTTACGATCCGGCCTCTGCAGGTTACGCACTCGCAGCCGTCGCCAGCACGTTGCTGAAGGGTGAAGAGATCAAACCTGGATTAGAAATGGAGAATCTCGGTAAGGCCGACGTAGATATGGATAAGCGAATTATCCGTTTCCATAAGGTATTACTGGTCAACAAAGACAATATCGACTCACTTTATTAATCCATTTCTTCGGGGCGAAAGCCCCGATTCTTATTGCCAGGGGATGCTATGGAAACCTTCCTTTCCCTTCGTCATATCAACAAAACGTTTCATGCCACGCGAGCGCTGCGCGATGTTTCTCTCGACTTTATGTCGGGTGAGGTGCACTGCCTTGCCGGGCAAAACGGCTGTGGTAAATCGACGTTGATTAAAATTATGTCCGGTGTTTATCGCCCGGATGAGGGAGCAGAAATTACGCTTGGTGGGAAAAACTGGTCAAAGCTGACACCCGCCGCTTCGGTGGCGCAGGGGATTCAGGTGATTTATCAGGACCTCTCTTTATTTCCTAACCTGAGTGTCTGGGAGAATATCGCCGTGAATCACTATCACCACGGTCTGTTTGTTAACCGCCGTCGTCTGCGTGAGGTGGCGCAGGCGGCAATGACCAGTATTAACGTCACATTGCCACTGGATACGCTCGTTTCTGAGCTTTCAATTGCCCGCTGTCAGCTGGTGGCAATTTGCCGTGCACTGGCGCAGGACGCACGGTTGATCGTGATGGATGAACCAACCGCTTCGCTGACCCATCAGGAAGTGCAAGGGTTATTACAGGTGGTGCATCAATTGCGGGAACGCGGGATCTGCGTGGTCTTCGTCAGTCATCGTCTGGAAGAAGTGATGGAAGTTTCCGACCGTATTTCAGTGCTGAAAGATGGTGAGCTGGTCGGGACCTTTCCGGCCGCAGAGATGACCACAAAACAACTCGGTTTTCTGATGACCGGCCAGGAGTTCGAATATCAGGTGCGAGAGTTGTGGCAGGGAAAATCCAGCACCCCGGTGCTGGAGGTGCGTAATTTAAGTCGTCATGGGGAATATCTAAATATTAACTTGCGGGTGGAAGCGGGCGAAGTGGTATCGATTGTTGGCCTGCTTGGTGCGGGGCGCACGGAATTATGTCTGAGTCTGTTTGGTATGACCCGACCGGATGCTGGTGAGATCCTCATCAACGGTCAGCCGGTTACACTGCATAGTAACCAGGACGCCATCCGCCACGGTATTGGTTATGTTTCGGAAGATCGCATGTCGCGCGGTTTGGTGATGGCGCAATCTATTGAAGACAACATCATTAGCACTGTTTTTCACAAGGTAAAAGATCGCTTCGGCTTTCTGAGTGAAGCTAAAGTGCGTGACCTGGTGGACAGGCTAATCAAGGCATTGACCATCAAAGTCTCTGACCCACATCTCCCGGTGAATACGCTTTCCGGGGGTAACGCGCAGCGAGTATCGATCGCCAAATGGCTGGCGATTGGGCCACGACTGTTGATTCTCGATAGCCCGACTGTCGGTGTTGATATCGCCAACAAAGCAGGAATATACGGCATTATCAGCGATCTGGCGGCTCATGGCATTGCGGTATTGATGATCTGCGATGAAATTGAAGAAGCGTGGTATCAAAGCCACCGGATTTTGGTAATGCAAAAAGGTCAGATCACCCATAGCTTCCTGCCTGACAGCAGTTCTCAGGCCAGGATTGCGGAGGTGGTAAATGGCTGAACTGAAAAAACGTCATGAATTCTGGCTGGCATTACTGATTGTGGGGCTGTTTGTCGGCCTTGCCTGGCGCAGCGACGAGTTTCTGACATTCGGTAATTTGTACGATCTCGCCAATAACTATGCCATGTTGACTATTCTCGCCTGTGGTTTGTTTGTGGTGTTAATTTCCGGTGGGATTGATATTTCGTTTCCGGCAATGACCATCATTGCGCAATACGGCATGGTGCTGT
The DNA here is from genome assembly GCF_046764225.1 of Escherichia sp. F1. Classification (NCBI taxonomy): domain Bacteria; kingdom Pseudomonadati; phylum Pseudomonadota; class Gammaproteobacteria; order Enterobacterales; family Enterobacteriaceae; genus Escherichia; species Escherichia sp. F1. Next base: position 3,762,068 of record NZ_CP177202.1, on the reverse strand, counting down.
TGCTGCAAAAAATTGGTGGCAACTTTGCTGTTGCGTTTGCCCTGGCGGGCGGCATCGGCATTTTACTTGGCTTAATAAACGCCTTACTGGTTAATCGCCTACGGGTGCCGTCTATCATCATCACCATTTCGACGCTGAATATTTTCTATGGCCTGCTGTTATGGTTGAGTAAAGGTGTGTGGCTGTACGACTTTCCGCCGTGGTTTGAGCAGGGGGTAATGTTGTTCAAGTACACCGATGCTGACGGCTATGACTATGGCCTTGGTCTGCCGCTGATCGCCATGATTACGGTGGTGCTGCTAACAGCGTTTATCATGAATTTCACCAGTGTAGGGCGCAAAATTTATGCCCTTGGCGGGAACCGTGAATCAGCCAGTCGCATCGGCTTTAGCGTGCTGAAACTGCAACTTTTCGTTTACGGCTATATGGGATTGATGTCTGGTGCTGCGGGTGTAGTGCAGTCGTGGACGGTGATGACTGTCGCCCCCGATTCTCTTCTGGGTTATGAGCTGACAGTACTGGCTGCGGTGGTGCTTGGCGGCACTAGTTTGCTCGGCGGGCGCGGCACGTTAACCGGTACTTTGCTCGGCGTGGTGTTGTTGGCAGTGATGCAAAACGGGCTAAATTTATTGGGAGTCTCGTCTTACTGGCAAACATTGATCACAGGCATCATCATCGTTGCCAGCATTAGCGCCACGGCGTGGAGTCAGCATCAGAACCGGAGTCTGCTATGAAAAAATCGTGGCGTAATAACGTTGAGTTTTACTTGATCGGCCTGCTGGTACTAACTGTTGCCGCCTTCAGCATTACTATGCCGGAGATTTTCTGGTCGATAAGTAATTTCCAGTCCGTCGCTTCGCAAATGCCCGTGCTGGGCATTCTGGCGTTGGCTATGGCGGTGACCATGCTTTGCGGTGGCATTAACTTGTCAATTATAGCCACTGCTAACGCCTGTTCACTGGTGATGGCGTGGGTGGCGACTCAGTATCCACCGGGTATTGCTACGGTTGTCGCTACGCTGCTGGCGGGCGCTGGCGCGGCGGTGATAATCGGTTTATGTAACGGCGTATTGATTGCTGGTATTCGAGTGTCGCCAATACTTGCAACACTCGGGATGATGACGTTGCTCAAAGGGGTAAATATTCTGGTGACAGGCGGTAGCGCCATTGCCAATTATCCCTCATGGGTGCTGTGGTTGAATCATGCACAGTGGTTCGGTATTCCGCTACCGATGTGGTTGTTTGCCGCAGTGGCGCTGGGGCTGTGGATATTGCTGGAGAAAACGCCGCTCGGTAAAGCCATTTACCTGATTGGGTCTAACGAACGAGCAACACTTTACTCCGGCATTAACACTCGTCGGGTGCTGATTTGGGTTTATGTCATTTCCGCCTTGCTTTGTGCGGTAGCGGCATTTTTGATGATGTCGAAACTCAACTCGGCTAAGGCCTCTTATGGCGAATCGTACTTGCTGGTGTCAATCCTCGCGGCAGTACTCGGCGGGGTTAATCCGGACGGCGGCAGCGGGCGGATAATTGGTATGGTGCTGGCGCTGTTTCTTCTGCAAATTATTGAAAGCGGCTTCAATATTCTCGGGATAAGCCCCTACCTGACGATGGCCTTATGGGGAACGTTGCTGCTCTGTTTCATTCAGGCTCGCGGCATGTTGGGGCTGGATCGGGTGGTTTAAATATTGGCTATATTCAATGGACGCGTTTTGCCGCGATGACATATCAGGCATCGCCAAATACACATAGCTAATCAGGAGTAAACACAATGAAGATCAAAGCTGTTGGTGCATATTCCGCTAAACAACCGCTGGAACCGATGGATATTACCAGGCGTGAACCGGGACCGCATGATGTCAAAATTGAAATCGCTTACTGTGGCGTCTGCCATTCCGATATCCACCAGGTCCGTTCCGAGTGGGCGGGGACGGTTTATCCCTGCGTGCCGGGCCATGAAATTGTAGGGCGTGTGGTAGCTGTTGGTGATCAGGTAGAAAAACATGCGACGGGCGATCTGGTCGGTGTCGGCTGCATTGTCGACAGTTGTAAACATTGCGAAGAGTGTGAAGACGGGCTGGAAAACTACTGTGATCACATGACCGGCACCTATAACTCGCCGACGCCGGACGAACCGGGCCATACGCTGGGCGGCTACTCACAACAGATCGTCGTTCATGAGCGATATGTTCTACGTATTCGTCACCCGCAAGAGCAGCTGGCGGCGGTGGCTCCTTTATTGTGTGCAGGGATCACCACATACTCGCCGCTACGTCACTGGCAGGCCGGGCCGGGTAAAAAAGTGGGCGTGGTTGGCATCGGCGGTCTGGGACATATGGGGATTAAGCTGGCCCACGCGATGGGGGCACATGTGGTGGCATTTACCACTTCGGAGTCAAAACGCGAAGCGGCAAAAGCCCTGGGGGCCGATGAAGTTGTTAACTCACGCAATGCCGATGAGATGGCGGCTCATCTGAAGAGTTTCGATTTCATTTTGAATACAGTAGCTGCGCCACATAATCTCGACGATTTTACCACCTTGCTGAAGCGCGATGGCACCATGACGCTGGTTGGTGCGCCTGCGACACCGCATAAATCGCCGGAAGTTTTCAACCTGATCATGAAACGCCGCGCGATAGCCGGCTCTATGATTGGCGGCATTCCAGAAACTCAGGAGATGCTCGATTTTTGCGCCGAACATGGCATCGTGGCTGATATAGAGATGATTCGGGCCGATCAAATTAATGAAGCCTATGAGCGAATGCTGCGTGGTGATGTGAAATATCGTTTTGTTATCGATAATCGCACACTAACAGACTGAAAAAATTAATAAATATCCTGTGGTTTAACATATTAATTTCACTCTCCACTTAACTTTTTAGTTAAGGAGAGCGAAATAATATCAAAGTAGCAGTAAAACCTATAACGTAAATTCAAATTGTTAAATTAACTCCCTCCAGGACACAATACTTCACTCGTTAGTTATGAGCGATTTCTGATAGTGCCTGGTTTAATCAGAGCTTTATTATCTGCGACGTTTATTTTTATTTAAGAGAGATCGAGATGATATCATTAAAAGCTCCGCACAATAATTTGATGCCATATACGCAACAAAGCATACTTAATACAGTAAAAAACAATCAGTTACCAGAGGATATCAAAAGCTCCCTGGTTTCCTGTGTCGATATATTCAAGGTTTTGATTAAACAATATTATGATTATCCTTATGATTGTCGTGATGATTTAGTCGATGACGACAAACTCATTCATCTCATGGCTGCCGTACGAGACTGTGAGTGGTCAGACGATAACGCACTCACCATAAATGTGCAGTTTAATGATTTCCCTGGATTTTATGACTGGATGGATTACCCTGATCACCCGGTTAAGTTTGTTTTTCGCATACTTGAAAATCAAAAAGGGACAGTTTGGGTATATGACCAGGATGATGCGTTTCTTGATATTAAAGCAAACGTGCAGGCTGGACGCTTTACCGGGCTTAAGAAATTAGTGCAGTTTATCGATTCAGTGCGAACAGATTGCAAATGTATTCTTCTTGAACACCATATGCCTTTGCTGAGACTTTTCCCTAAAGGGAAAGAGTGTATGCATGTGGAAAAATGGCTTCGCGAAATGTCGTCTATTCCGGAGACAGACGCGCCCATTAAGCAGGCGCTTGCGCATGGATTATTATTACACTTAAAAAATATCTACCCTGTTTTTCCTGAATCGCTGGTGAGGTTATTGCTCTCTGTTCTGGACGTAAAAACATACAGAGATGATGCGCGATTAAATCAATGGATATCTAATAGAGTGCAGGAATTAGGTGACAGATATTATCCTGTAAATAAGCACGTTAAAATCCGCTACACTCTTTAGTTCAGAAAGGGTTCCACCTGCAAGTTGTTATTCCACCAGAGAGTGAATCGCAATGCAGGTAATCATTTCATCTGTATATCTGTATGCCAACTGGCATTCCATCTCTTTTTTCGCCGATATTTTGTTGTGATCGGCGACACTTCGCTTAAAAAAGCATCAGCAGTGGTTTCGCAGCTATGCGGTGTATAAAAAATGATCTCATGCAGATGTTTTGTGAATGTGTGGGTTGACATTCATATGAAAAAAATCATAATTCCATCATGTTTGTGTGGGGTCTTTTCTGTATCTTACGCATCGCACTCAAGCCTGACAGAAAATATGCTGTAAGGCTCATATCAAAAACCGCCATTAGCTCATCAGGAAGAGCAGACGACAACCAGGATTGTTGTATGGTACGGGGTTCGAGGCCTCGATGGCGGTCCAACTTTTCAAAACTCTTCTGAATCAGATCCCCTTATTATCATCCCTGCAAAGTGGAACATTGCCATTGTTTGGCTATTCAGGACGGGTCAGAGCAATGAAAAAAGCCCACACAGGGGAGAGTGGGCTGAAATGGGAAGCTAAAGACTCAAGTAAACTTATCGGAAATAAGGACCACGCATTACGGGGGCTATCATCGCCGATGGTCGGGATTCGGCAAATCAGGTTGATTACGTAGAGAGTAAATTATCTGCTCACCGCTGCGTCACTCCTTCGTAAATCAGGCGTAGCGCGAATACACCAATAATTGCACCAATAACCCGACTGGCAACGCGTTGCATACGCCCATAAGCACGACGCACTGCGGGCAAAGAAAACGCCTGACTAAGAAAAACGCGCCAGATAACTGATGCGAGCACAATCCCCGCCCAGGCCATTAAACGTGCCCATGTTGGTGTTTCGGCATTTAATGTTACTGAGAAAATACTGATAAAAAATAAAACGGTTTGCGGGTTAGAGAGATCGGTAATTAATCCACGGCGAAAAAAAACATACCAGGGGGCGCTAATCGGTTGTTGTAGTGTGCTCATTTGCGGTGTTGACTGGCGGCGCATGCTGCACCACGCAAACCATAAGAGATAAGCGCCGCCAACGATTCTGATAAGCGAAAAAATCTCCTCACACTGCGTAATTAGCGTTGCAAGACCAAACAAACCCAACCCGGAATAAAATGCATCGCCCAACGCCACGCCCAGCCCGGTCAGCACCCCTGCGCGTCGACCGGAGGCCAGGCTGGTTTGTACTACCACAAAGAGATTGGCTCCCGGATTAAAAAAAGTAATCACGAACAGTCCTACGGTCAGGTAAACGGCGTGCAAAGGATCCATAGTGATTTCATCCATAAATAAGTGAAGTAACTTCATCATATTTCTACCAAAAATAATCGGGTGCGAGAGAGATCACAAAGTGTCTTATTTCCGGTTACTGGCGTTTATGCCCTGACTGAACTAATTATTAATCAACCCAATAATGTGGGTGGGTGATAGTGTGATAACAACTCTGGAGCCGTAATATGAAAATAATCTCTAAAATGTTAGTCGGTGCGTTAGCGTTTGCCGTTACCAATGTCTATGCCGCAGAATTAATGACCAAAGCGGAATTTGAAAAGGTTGAATCGCAATATGAAAAAATAGGTGATATTTCAACCAGTAATGAAATGTCGACCGCAGATGCGAAAGAAGATTTGATCAAAAAAGCGGATGAAAAAGGGGCTGATGTGTTGGTACTGACCTCCGGTCAAACTGACAATAAGATCCACGGCACGGCAAATATTTATAAGAAGAAGTAATTCTGAATCCTATGTAAACATCCCCGATGCGTAAGTTTATCGGTGATCATCATCTATTGAAATTTATGCCGGATAAAGCGTTCGCGCTGCATTCGGCAGTTCAGCTTTTCAGCCGCCGCCAGAACGTCGTCCGGCTGATACCTAAATAATTCGCCGCTGCTGTTTTATCGCCTTTAAATTTCTCCAGTGCCTGTTGTGGTGTCAGTAAGCGTGGAGCGGGAGTTTTCGCCGACTCGCGCGCCAGTTCCGGCAGTAGCAGCTGCAAAAATTGCGGCGTTAAATCCGGCGTCGGTTCCACACTTAAAAACAGCGCCAGTCGCTCCATCATATTGCGCAGTTCTCGAATATTGCCCGGCCAGTCGTAGCGCAACAGCACAGTTTCACTTGCCTGTAACCCCTGGCGTAATGCGGCAGAAAACGGGGCGGAGAGCGCCGCCAGAGACACTTTCAAAAAGCTTTCCGCCAGCGGCAGAATATCCGTCACCCGCTCGCGCAGTGGTGGCAATTGCAGACGCAAAATACTCAGCCGATAAAACAGATCACGGCGAAACTGCCCTTGCCGCATATCTTCTTCCAGATTGCAGTGAGTGGCGCTAATGACTCGCACATCCACCGGAACAGGCTGATGCCCGCCGACGCGGGTGACCTCTTTTTCTTCCAGCACCCGTAACAGGCGAGTCTGCAAAGGTAGCGGCATTTCGCCAATCTCATCCAGAAACAGCGTACCGCCGTGGGCAATTTCGAACAGCCCGGCGCGACCTCCACGTCGCGAGCCGGTGAACGCCCCTTCCTCATAGCCAAACAGCTCTGCTTCCAGCAGCGATTCGGCAATCGCCCCGCAGTTGACGGCAACAAACGGATGCGACTTTTTGCCCTGTCGCGCATCGTGGCGGGCAAAATATTCCCGATGAATCGCCTGGGCCGCCAGCTCTTTGCCCGTCCCCGTTTCCCCTTCAATCAACACCGCTGCACTGGAGCGGGCATACAGCAAAATAGTCTGCCGTACCTGTTCCATCTGTGGTGATTGACCGAGCATATCGCCCAGCACGTAACGAGTACGCAGGGCGTTGCGGGTGGCATCGTGAGTGTTATGGCGTAACGACATGCGCGTCATATCCAGCGCATCGCTGAATGCCTGGCGCACGGTGGCGGCGGAATAGATAAAAATTCCGGTCATTCCGGCTTCTTCTGCCAGATCGGTAATTAGCCCCGCGCCGACCACCGCTTCGGTGCCGTTAGCTTTCAGCTCGTTAATCTGCCCGCGTGCGTCTTCTTCGGTAATGTAGCTACGTTGGTCGAGGCGCAAATTAAAGGTTTTTTGAAACGCCACCAGTGCCGGAATAGTTTCCTGATAAGTGACAACGCCGATAGAAGAGGTGAGTTTTCCGGCTTTTGCCAGTGCCTGTAACACATCGTAGCCGCTCGGTTTAATCAAAATAACTGGCACTGACAGGCGGCTTTTCAGGTACGCGCCGTTAGAGCCAGCGGCGATGATGGCGTCGCAGCGTTCGCTGGCCAGTTTCTTGCGGATGTAGGTCACTGCTTTTTCAAAGCCAAGCTGAATAGGGGTAATGTTCGCCAGATGATCAAACTCGAGGCTGATATCGCGAAACAGCTCGAACAGGCGCGTTACAGATACCGTCCAGATAACCGGTTTGTCGTCATTCAGCCGTGGTGGATGTGCCATAGCGCACCGCAAAGTTAAGAAACCGAATATTGGGTTTAGTCTTGTTTCATAATTGTTGCAATGAAACGCGGTGAAACATTGCCTGAAACGTTAACTGAAACGCATATTTGCGGATTACTTCATGACTTTATTTATAACAAATTGAAATTAAACATTTAATTTTATTAAGGCAATTGTGGCACACCCCTTGCTTTGTCTTTATCAACGCAAATAACAAGTTGATAACAAAGGATGGGCTATGTCTCTACACTCTCCAGGTAAAGCGTTTCGCGCTGCACTGTCTAAAGAAAATCCATTGCAGATTGTTGGCACCATTAACGCCAACCATGCGCTGCTGGCGCAGCGTGCCGGATATCAGGCAATTTATCTCTCCGGCGGTGGCGTGGCGGCAGGGTCGCTGGGGCTGCCCGATCTCGGTATTTCTACCCTTGATGATGTGCTGACCGACATTCGTCGTATCACCGACGTTTGTTCGCTGCCGCTGCTGGTGGATGCGGATATCGGTTTTGGTTCTTCTGCTTTTAACGTGGCGCGCACCGTGAAATCGATGATTAAAGCCGGTGCGGCAGGACTGCATATTGAAGATCAGGTTGGTGCGAAACGCTGCGGTCATCGTCCGAACAAAGCGATCGTCTCGAAAGAGGAGATGGTGGATCGGATCCGCGCGGCGGTGGATGCGAAAACCGATCCTGATTTTGTGATCATGGCGCGCACCGATGCGCTGGCGGTAGAGGGGCTGGATGCGGCGATCGAGCGTGCGCAGGCCTATGTTGAAGCGGGTGCCGAGATGTTGTTCCCGGAGGCGATTACCGAACTCGCCATGTACCGCCAGTTTGCCGATGCGGTGCAGGTGCCGATCCTCGCCAACATCACCGAATTTGGCGCAACACCGCTGTTTACCACCGACGAATTACGCAGCGCCCATGTTGCAATGGCGCTGTACCCGCTTTCAGCGTTTCGCGCCATGAACCGCGCCGCCGAACATGTCTACAACGTCCTGCGTCAGGAAGGCACGCAGAAAAGTGTCATCGACACCATGCAAACCCGCAACGAGCTGTACGAAAGCATCAACTACTACCAGTACGAAGAGAAGCTCGACGACCTGTTTGCCCGTAGCCAGGCGAAATAAAACACAACGAAAAATATCTCGACCCTACAAATGACGAGGACAACATGAGCGACACAACGATCCTGCAAAACAGTACCCATGTCATTAAACCGAAAAAATCTGTGGCACTATCCGGCGTTCCGGCGGGCAATACGGCGCTCTGCACCGTGGGTAAAAGCGGCAACGACCTGCATTACCGCGGTTACGATATTCTTGATCTGGCGGAACATTGCGAATTTGAAGAAGTGGCGCACCTGCTGATCCACGGCAAACTGCCGACCCGTGACGAACTCGCCGCCTACAAAACGAAACTGAAAGCCCTGCGCGGTTTACCGGCTAACGTGCGTACCGTGCTGGAAGCCTTACCCGCGGCGTCGCACCCGATGGATGTTATGCGCACCGGCGTCTCCGCACTCGGTTGCACGCTGCCAGAAAAAGAGGGTCATACCGTCTCTGGTGCGCGGGATATTGCCGACAAACTGTTGGCGTCGCTTAGCTCGATTCTTCTCTACTGGTATCACTACAGCCACAACGGCGAACGCATCCAGCCAGAAACCGATGACGACTCAATAGGCGGTCACTTCCTGCATCTGCTGCATGGCGAAAAGCCGTCGCAAAGCTGGGAAAAGGCGATGCATATTTCGCTGGTGCTGTACGCCGAACACGAGTTTAACGCCTCCACCTTTACCAGCCGGGTGATTGCGGGCACCGGCTCTGATATGTATTCCGCGATTATTGGCGCGATTGGTGCACTGCGCGGGCCGAAGCACGGCGGGGCGAATGAAGTGTCGCTGGAGATCCAGCAACGCTACGAAACGCCGGACGAAGCCGAAGCCGATATCCGCAAGCGGGTGGAAAACAAAGAAGTGGTCATTGGTTTTGGTCATCCGGTTTATACCATCGCCGACCCGCGTCATCAGGTGATCAAACGTGTGGCGAAGCAGCTCTCGCAGGAAGGCGGCTCGCTGAAGATGTACAACATCGCCGATCGCCTGGAAACAGTGATGTGGGAGAGCAAAAAGATGTTCCCCAATCTCGACTGGTTCTCCGCTGTTTCCTACAACATGATGGGCGTTCCCACCGAGATGTTCACACCACTGTTTGTTATCGCCCGCGTCACCGGCTGGGCGGCGCACATTATCGAACAACGTCAGGACAATAAAATTATCCGTCCTTCCGCCAATTATGTTGGACCGGAAGACCGCCAGTTTGTCGCGCTGGATAAGCGCCAGTAAACCTCTACGAATAACAATAAGGAAACGTACCCAATGTCAGCTCAAATCAACAACATCCGCCCGGAATTTGATCGTGAAATCGTTGATATCGTCGATTACGTGATGAACTACGAAATCAGCTCCAGAGTAGCCTACGACACCGCCCATTACTGCCTGCTCGACACGCTCGGCTGCGGTCTTGAAGCTCTCGAATACCCGGCCTGTAAAAAACTGCTGGGGCCAATTGTTCCTGGCACTGTCGTCCCCAACGGCGTGCGCGTCCCCGGAACTCAGTTCCAGCTCGACCCCGTCCAGGCGGCATTTAACATCGGCGCGATGATCCGCTGGCTCGATTTCAACGATACCTGGCTGGCGGCGGAGTGGGGCCATCCTTCCGACAACCTCGGCGGCATTCTGGCAACGGCGGACTGGCTTTCGCGCAACGCGGTCGCCAGCGGCAAAGCGCCGTTGACCATGAAACAGGTGCTGACTGCAATGATCAAAGCCCATGAAATTCAGGGCTGCATCGCGCTGGAAAACTCCTTTAACCGCGTCGGCCTCGACCACGTTCTGTTAGTGAAAGTGGCTTCCACCGCCGTGGTCGCCGAAATGCTCGGCCTGACCCGCGAGGAAATTCTCAACGCCATTTCGCTGGCGTGGGTGGACGGTCAGTCGCTGCGCACCTATCGCCATGCGCCGAACACCGGCACGCGTAAATCCTGGGCGGCGGGCGATGCCACTTCCCGCGCGGTACGTCTGGCACTGATGGCGAAAACGGGCGAAATGGGTTACCCGTCAGCCCTGACTGCGCCTGTGTGGGGCTTCTACGACGTCTCCTTCAAAGGTGAGTCGTTCCGCTTCCAGCGCCCGTACGGTTCTTACGTGATGGAAAATGTGCTGTTCAAAATCTCCTTCCCGGCGGAGTTCCACTCCCAGACGGCAGTTGAAGCAGCGATGACGCTCTATGAACAGATGCAGGCAGCAGGCAAAACGGCGGCAGATATCGAAAAAGTGACCATTCGCACCCACGAAGCCTGTATTCGCATCATCGACAAAAAAGGGCCGCTCAATAACCCGGCTGACCGCGACCACTGCATTCAGTACATGGTGGCGATCCCGCTGTTATTCGGGCGCTTAACGGCGGCAGATTACGAGGACAACGTTGCGCAAGATAAACGCATTGACGCCCTGCGCGAGAAGATCAATTGCTTTGAAGAGCCGGCATTTACTGCTGACTACCACGACCCGGAAAAACGCGCCATCGCCAATGCCATTACCCTTGAGTTCACCGACGGCACGCGATTTGAAGAAGTGGTAGTGGAGTACCCAATTGGTCATGCTCGCCGCCGTCAGGATGGCATTCCGAAACTGGTCGATAAATTCAAAATCAATCTCACGCGCCAGTTCCCGACTCGCCAGCAGCAGCGCATTCTGGAGGTTTCTCTCGACAGAGCTCGCCTGGAACAGATGCCGGTCAATGAGTATCTCGACCTGTATGTCATTTAAGTAAACGGCGGTAAGGCGTAAGTTCAACAGGAGAGCATTATGTCTTTTAGCGAATTTTATCAGCGTTCGATTAACGAACCGGAGCAGTTCTGGGCCGAGCAGGCCCGGCGTATTGACTGGCAGACGCCCTTTACGCAAACGCTCGATCACAGCAATCCGCCGTTTGCCCGTTGGTTTTGTGAAGGCCGAACCAACTTGTGCCACAACGCTATCGACCGCTGGCTGGAGAAACAGCCAGAGGCGCTGGCGCTGATTGCCGTCTCTTCGGAAACAGAAGAAGAGCGCACCTTTACCTTTCGCCAGCTGCATGACGAAGTGAACGCGGTGGCCTCAATGTTGCGTTCATTGGGCGTGCAGCGTGGCGATCGGGTGCTGGTGTATATGCCGATGATTGCCGAAGCGCATATTACTCTGCTGGCCTGCGCGCGCATTGGTGCTATTCACTCGGTGGTGTTTGGGGGATTTGCCTCGCACAGCGTGGCGGCGCGAATTGATGATGCTAAACCGGTGCTGATTGTTTCGGCTGATGCCGGAGCGCGCGGTGGCAAAATAATTCCCTATAAAAAATTGCTCGACGATGCGATAAGTCAGGCGCAGCACCAGCCACGCCATGTTTTGCTGGTGGATCGCGGGCTGGCGAAAATGGCGCGCGTTAGCGGGCGGGATGTCGATTTCGCGTCGTTGCGCCATCAACACATCGGCGCGCGGGTACCGGTGGCGTGGCTGGAATCCAACGAAACCTCCTGCATTCTCTACACCTCCGGCACGACCGGCAAACCTAAAGGCGTGCAGCGTGACGTCGGCGGATATGCGGTGGCGCTGGCGACCTCGATGGACACCATTTTTGGCGGCAAAGCGGGCGGTGTGTTCTTTTGCGCGTCGGATATCGGCTGGGTGGTGGGGCATTCGTATATCGTCTACGCGCCGCTGCTGGCGGGGATGGCGACTATCGTTTACGAAGGATTGCCGACCTGGCCGGACTGCGGTGTGTGGTGGAAAATCGTCGAGAAATATCAGGTTAGCCGGATGTTCTCAGCGCCGACCGCTATTCGCGTGCTGAAAAAATTCCCTACCGCTGAAATTCGCAAACACGATCTTTCCTCGCTGGAAGCACTGTATCTGGCGGGGGAGCCGCTGGACGAGCCGACCGCCAGTTGGGTGAGCAATACGCTGGATGTGCCGGTCATCGACAACTACTGGCAGACCGAATCCGGCTGGCCGATTATGGCGATTGCTCGCGGTCTGGACGACAGGCCGACGCGTCTGGGAAGCCCCGGCGTGCCGATGTATGGCTATAACGTGCAGTTGCTTAATGAAGTCACCGGCGAACCGTGTGGCGTCAACGAGAAAGGGATGCTGGTGGTGGAAGGGCCGCTGCCGCCGGGGTGTATTCAGACCATTTGGGGCGACGACGACCGCTTTGTGAAGACGTACTGGTCGCTGTTTTCCCGTCCGGTGTACGCCACTTTTGACTGGGGTATCCGCGATGCTGACGGTTATCACTTTATTCTCGGGCGCACTGACGATGTGATTAACGTTGCCGGGCATCGGCTGGGGACGCGCGAGATTGAAGAGAGTATCTCCAGTCATCCGGGCGTTGCCGAAGTGGCGGTGGTTGGGGTGAAAGATGCGCTGAAAGGGCAGGTGGCGGTGGCGTTTGTCATTCCGAAAGAGAGCGACAGTCTGGAAGACCGTGAGGTGGCGCACTCGCAAGAGAAGGCGATTATGGCGCTGGTGGACAGCCAGATTGGCAACTTTGGCCGCCCGGCGCACGTCTGGTTTGTCTCGCAATTGCCAAAAACGCGATCCGGAAAAATGCTGCGCCGCACGATCCAGGCGATTTGCGAAGGACGCGATCCTGGGGATCTGACGACCATTGATGATCCTGCGTCGTTGGATCAGATCCGCCAGGCGATGGAAGAGTAGGTTATTGTCGGATGCGTCGCCTGGCGCATCCGACACCATGCGCCGATGCCTGATGCGACGCTTACCGCGTCTTATTATGGCTACCCACTGTTTTTACACCGATAATTTTTCCCCCACCTTTTTGCACTCATTCATATAAAAAATATATTTCCCCACGAAAACGATTGCTTTTTATCTTCAGATGAATAGAATGCGGCGGATTTTTTGGGTTTCAAACAGCAAAAAGGGGGAATTTCGTGTCGCAAGATAACAACTTTAGCCAGGGGCCAGTCCCGCAGTCGGCGCGGAAAGGGGTATTGGCATTGACGTTCGTCATGCTGGGATTAACCTTCTTTTCCGCCAGTATGTGGACCGGCGGCACTCTCGGAACCGGTCTTAGCTATCATGATTTCTTCCTCGCAGTCCTCATCGGTAATCTTCTCCTCGGTATTTACACTTCATTTCTTGGTTACATTGGCGCAAAAACCGGCCTGACCACTCATCTTCTTGCTCGCTTCTCTTTTGGTGTTAAAGGCTCATGGCTGCCTTCACTGCTGCTGGGCGGCACCCAGGTTGGCTGGTTTGGCGTTGGCGTGGCGATGTTTGCCATTCCGGTGGGCAAGGCAACTGGGCTGGATATTAATTTGCTGATTGCCGTCTCCGGTTTACTGATGACCGTCACCGTCTTCTTTGGTATTTCGGCGCTGACCGTTCTTTCGGTGATTGCGGTTCCGGCCATCGCCTGCCTGGGCGGTTATTCCGTGTGGCTGGCCGTTAACGGCATGGGCGGTCTGGACGCCTTAAAAGCGGTCGTTCCTGCACAACCGCTAGATTTCAATGTCGCGCTGGCGCTGGTTGTGGGGTCATTTATCAGTGCGGGTACGCTCACCGCTGACTTTGTCCGGTTTGGTCGCAATGCCAAACTGGCGGTACTGGTGGCGATGGTGGCCTTTTTCCTCGGCAACTCGTTGATGTTTATTTTCGGTGCAGCGGGCGCTGCGGCACTGGGTATGGCGGATATCTCTGATGTGATGATTGCTCAGGGCCTGCTGCTGCCTGCGATTGTGGTGCTGGGGCTGAATATCTGGACCACCAACGATAACGCGCTCTATGCGTCGGGCTTAGGTTTCGCCAACATTACCGGGATGTCGAGCAAAACCCTTTCGGTAATCAACGGTATTATCGGTACGGTCTGCGCACTATGGCTGTATAACAATTTTGTCGGCTGGCTGACCTTCCTTTCGGCAGCTATTCCTCCGGTAGGGGGCGTGATCATCGCTGACTATCTGATGAACCGTCGCCGCTATGAGCACTTTGCGACCACGCGTATGATGAGTGTCAATTGGGTGGCGATTCTGGCGGTCGCCTTGGGGATTGCCGCAGGCCACTGGTTACCGGGTATTGTTCCGGTCAACGCGGTATTAGGTGGCGCGCTGAGCTATCTGATCCTTAACCCGATTTTGAATCGCAAAACGACGGCTGCAATGACGCATGTGGAGGCTAACAGTGTCGAATAACGCTTTACAGACAATTATTAACGCCCGGTTACCCGGCAAAGAGGGGCTGTGGCAGATTCATCTGCTGGACGGAAAAATCAGCGCCATTGATGCGCAATCCGGGGTGATGCCCGTAACTGAAAACAGCCTGGATGCCGAACAAGGTTTAGTTTTACCGCCGTTTGTGGAGCCGCATATTCACCTGGACACCACGCAAACCGCCGGACAACCGAACTGGAATCAGTCCGGCACGCTGTTTGAAGGCATTGAACGCTGGGCCGAGCGCAAAGCGTTATTAACCCATGACGATGTGAAACAACGCGCCTGGCAAACGCTGAAATGGCAGATTGCCAACGGCATTCAGCATGTGCGTACCCATGTCGATGTTTCGGATGCAACGCTGACTGCGCTGAAAGCAATGCTGGAAGTGAAGCAGGAAGTCGCGCCGTGGATTGATCTGCAAATCGTCGCCTTCCCGCAGGAAGGGATTTTGTCGTATCCCAACGGTGAAGCGTTGCTGGAAGAGGCGTTACGCTTAGGGGCAGACGTAGTGGGGGCGATTCCGCATTTTGAATTTACCCGTGAATACGGCGTGGAGTCGCTGCATAAAACCTTCGCCCTGGCGCAAAAATACGACCGTCTCATCGACGTTCACTGTGATGAGATCGATGACGAGCAGTCGCGCTTTGTCGAAACCGTTGCTGCCCTGGCGCACCGTGAAGGCATGGGCGCGCGAGTCACCGCCAGCCACACTACGGCAATGCACTCCTATAACGGGGCGTATACCTCACGCTTGTTCCGTTTGCTGAAAATGTCCGGTATTAACTTTGTCGCCAACCCGCTGGTCAATATTCATCTGCAAGGACGTTTCGATACCTATCCAAAACGTCGCGGCATCACGCGCGTTAAAGAGATGCTGGAGTCCGGCATTAACGTCTGCTTTGGTCACGATGATGTCTTCGATCCGTGGTATCCGCTGGGAACGGCGAATATGCTGCAAGTGCTGCATATGGGGCTGCATGTTTGTCAGTTGATGGGCTACGGGCAGATTAACGACGGCCTGAATTTAATCACCCACCATAGCGCCAGGACGTTGAATTTGCAGGATTACGGCATTGCCGCCGGAAACAGCGCCAACCTGATTATCCTGCCGGCTGAAAATGGGTTTGATGCGCTGCGCCGTCAGGTTCCGGTGCGCTATTCGGTACGTGGCGGTAAGGTGATTGCCAGCACCCAACCAGCACAAACTACCGTATATCTGGAGCAGCCAGAAGCCATCGATTACAAACGGTAATTTCCTCTGCGTTGAAGAGCCACTGACCTGTGTCAGTGGCTACCGTGATTCATGCCCGCCAACATCCGCACATTCTTCCAACGCCATGTGTAAAAATGCCTTCGCGGCGGCTGTCTGCCAGCTATTTTTCCGCCGTAACAAAACCGCCGTTCTCTCCAGTAACGGTGGGGCAAGGGATATAGCTTTAAGCCCGTCATGTTGTGTGGCAATCGCTGCTGGCAACAATGTGGAAAGGGAAGTGCGGCGAATCAGCTCCAGAACCGCGCTAATTGAGTTCGCCTCAATGACCACCTGTGGATGTAGCCCCGCTTTCTCGCAGTAGTGGTCAATTTGCTCTCTGGTGGCAAATTCCGCGCTGAGCAGGACCAGTTTTTCATCATGCAAGCGACTCAACGCCACCTGTTCACAGGCAGCCAGCGGATGATGTTGCGCCACGACTAACGCTAAACTTTCTGTCAGTAAAGGAATTGCCTCCAGCTCCGGCGAATGCACAGGCGTGAAGGCAATCCCAACGTCCAGCTCGTCGCGGCAAAGCAGATCTTCGATTTTCTCCTGCGACATTTCCTGTAGCTGGAGCGTGATGCCGGGGTAGCGCGCATAGAAATCTGCCATTAAAGGGCCGATAAAGTAGCTCGTAAAGGTGGGGGTGACGGCGATACGCAGCGATCCTCGCGTCAGATCGGCAACATCATGAATCGCCCGTTTACCCGCCCCCAGTTCCTGTAACGCCCGGCTGGCGTACTGTCGCCAGACTTCTCCTGCATCAGTGAGACGAATAGTTCGCCCGCTACGGTCAAACAGCGGCACGCCTAAACTCTCCTCTAACTGGCGAATCTGCTGGGAAAGCGCAGGCTGGGAGACGTGCAACGCACTGGCGGCACGGGTAAAGCTGCCATGTTCAGCCACGGCAAGAAAATAATTGATATGTCGAGAGAGCATTCGCCAACCTATAAGTAAATCCAATAGAACTTATCATAAATGAGACTTTTACCTTATGACAATCGGCGAGTAGTCTGCCTCTCATTCCAGAGACAGACAGAGGTTAACGGTGAAAGAGATTATTGATGGATTCCTTAAATTCCAGCGCGAGGCATTTCCGAAGCGGGAAGCCTTGTTTAAACAGCTGGCGACACAGCAAAACCCGCGCACACTTTTTATCTCCTGCTCCGACAGCCGTCTGGTCCCTGAGCTGGTGACGCAACGTGAACCTGGCGATCTGTTCGTTATTCGCAACGCGGGCAATATCGTCCCTTCCTACGGGCCGGAACCCGGTGGCGTCTCTGCTTCGGTGGAGTATGCCGTCGCCGCGCTTCGGGTATCTGACATTGTGATTTGCGGTCATTCCAACTGTGGCGCGATGACCGCCATTGCCAGCTGTCAGTGCATGGACCATATGCCTGCCGTCTCCCACTGGCTGCGTTATGCCGATTCAGCCCGCGTCGTTAATGAGGCGCGCCCGCATCCCGATTTACCGTCAAAAGCTGCGGCGATGGTACGTGAAAACGTCATTGCTCAGTTGGCTAATTTGCAAACTCATCCATCGGTGCGCCTGGCGCTCGAAGAGGGGCGGATCGCCCTGCACGGCTGGGTCTACGACATTGAAAGCGGCAGCATCGCAGCTTTTGACGGCGCAACCCGCCAGTTTGTGCCACTGGCCGCTAATCCTCGCGTTTGTGCCATACCGCTACGCCAACCGACCGCAGCGTAACCTTATTTTTAAACCATCAGGAGATCCACCATGATTCAGTCGCAAATTAACCGCAATATTCGTCTTGATCTTGCCGATGCCATTTTGCTCAGCAAAGCTAAAAAAGATCTCTCATTTGCCGAGATTGCCGACGGCACCGGTCTGGCAGAAGCCTTTGTAACCGCGGCTTTGCTGGGGCAGCAGGCGCTTCCTGCCGACGCCGCCCGCCTGGTCGGGGCGAAGCTGGATCTCGACGAAGACGCCATTCTACTGTTGCAGATGATTCCACTGCGTGGCTGCATTGATGACCGTATTCCAACCGACCCAACGATGTATCGTTTCTATGAAATGTTGCAGGTGTACGGCACAACCCTGAAAGCGTTGGTTCATGAGAAGTTTGGCGATGGCATTATCAGCGCGATTAACTTCAAACTCGACGTTAAGAAAGTGGCGGACCCGGAAGGTGGCGAACGTGCGGTCATCACCTTAGATGGTAAATATCTGCCGACCAAACCGTTCTGACAGCCATGCGTAACCATCAAAAGACGTTCACGATGCTGCTGGTTCTGGTGCTGATTGGTCTTAATATGCGACCACTGCTCACCTCCGTCGGGCCACTGCTACCGCAATTGCGCCAGGCAAGCGGAATGAGCTTTAGTGTGGCTGCCCTGTTGACCGCTCTGCCGGTGGTTACCATGGGCGGGCTGGCGCTGGCCGGAAGCTGGCTTCATCAGCATGTCAGCGAACGTCGCAGCGTCGCCATCAGTTTGTTACTGATTGCCGTCGGTGCATTGATGCGTGAGCTTTACCCCCAAAGTGCGCTGCTGCTTAGCAGCGCACTGCTTGGTGGAGTGGGGATCGGCATCATTCAGGCAGTGATGCCTTCGGTAATTAAGCGGCGGTTTCAGCACCGTACGCCACTGGTGATGGGTCTGTGGTCCGCGGCTCTGATGGGCGGCGGTGGACTTGGTGCCGCCATTACGCCCTGGTTAGTTCAACATAGCGAAACCTGGTATCAAACACTCGCCTGGTGGGCGCTGCCTGCCGTTGTTGCGCTCTTTGCCTGGTGGTGGCAAAGCGCCCGCGAGGTCGCCTCTTCTCACAAGACAACAACCACTCCGGTTCGCGTGGTATTTACTCCCCGCGCGTGGACGCTGGGTGTTTACTTCGGTCTGATTAACGGTGGTTACGCCAGCCTGATTGCCTGGTTACCCGCTTTCTATATTGAGATTGGTGCCAGCGCGCAGTACAGCGGTTCCTTGCTGGCATTGATGACGCTTGGGCAAGCAGCAGGGGCATTGCTGATGCCTGCTATGGCTCGCCATCAGGATCGGCGCAAACTTTTGATGCTGGCGCTGGCGTTACAACTGGTGGGTTTCTGCGGCTTTATCTGGCTGCCGCTGCAATTGCCGGTATTGTGGGCAATGGTGTGTGGGTTAGGTCTGGGCGGCGCATTTCCGCTCTGTTTGCTGCTGGCGCTCGATCACTCTGCGCAACCCGCTATTGCTGGCAAACTGGTGGCGTTTATGCAGGGGATCGGTTTTATCATCGCCGGGCTTGCCCCGTGGTTTTCTGGCGTGCTGCGTAGTATCAGTGGCAATTACTTGATGGACTGGGCGTTTCATGCGCTGTGCGTCGTTGGGCTGATGATCATAACCCTGCGCTTTGCACCAGCACGTTTTCCGCAGCTGTGGGTCAAAGAGGCATGATGCGACGCTTTTTTCGCCAGATAATGGAAGAGTGAATTATTGTCGGATGTGCCCAATGGCGCATCCGACATTTATTTCAGTGCTTATTTAAACTGAAGGTTCAACTTTATAATCTTTGTAATAATAGTGTTTATCCCGGTCGTTTATTTCGCGAATAACCCGACAAGGAACGCCAGCAGCCACGACGTTTGGTGGAATGTCTTTTATGACGACACTACCCGCGCCAATAACAGAATTATCCCCGATGGTGACGCCAGGATTAATGACCACATGACTTCCGATCCAGACGTTATTGCCAATCGTTATCGGAAAAGAGTACATCTCACCGTTTTTTCTCAATTCATGGTGTACAGGGTGTCCCGTAACGGAAAGAGTAACGTTGGGTGCAATCAGTACGTTATCACCGATTGTTACCGTGTAGTCATCGACAATAGTTAAATTAAAATTTGCATAAAAATTGCGGCCTATATGGATGTTGGAACCGTAAGAGAAATAGACAGGTGGTTCTATCCAGGCGTTTTCCCCTACCGTGGCAAACATTTCTTTAATCAGGCTTTCTCTTTTTTCAACTTCTGATGGATGCGAGTGATTAAACTCATACATTAACCTTTTCCCACGAAGTCTTTTTTCCGGTAAGCCTTCGCACATATCGGTAAATAGCTTGCCTGCTTTTATTCTTTCGGTCATTGGCATGTTCATTGCGATCATTCCGTCCTGATATGTTGGTCGGATAAGGCGCTCGCGCCGCATCCGACATTAATTGCTTAAGCGACTTCATTCACCTGACGACGCAGTAGAGAAAGCGGACCGGGGCCGCTAAGCGTGAACACGGAAATTAAGGTGAAGCCCAACGCCACCAGACCCAGCACCAGATAAGCGCCCTGGAAACCGATGCTTTCATACATATTGCCCGCCAGTACAGACATAAAAATCATCGCCAGTTGCTTAAAGAAGCAGAAACAGACCAGATAAATCGTCGCTGAAAAACGCACTTCAAACTGGCTGGTAATATATTTAAAGCAGCCCACCAGCAGGAACGGTACTTCAAACATATGCAGCGTTTTCAGAATAACCACTTCCAGCGCTGAGGTGGCGAACGATGAGCCAATAATACGTACAGACATAATAGTGCCAGCCAGCAGCAGGGCGTTTTTCCCACCGATGCGATTAATGATCAGCGGCGCGAAGAACATAATCGAGGCGTTAAGTAATTCGCCCATTGTCGTTACGTAGCCAAATACCCGCGTACCCTGTTCACCGGTGGCAAAGAACGAAGTAAAGAAATTAGCAAACTGTTGGTCAAAAACATCGTAGGTGCAGGAAACGCCGATAACATACAGTGACAAAAACCACAGTTTTGGCTGTCTGAACAGTTCCAGCGCCAGCTTAAGGCTAAATGCCGAATGGTTGGCACCTACCGCATTGGCAACCGTGGCGGAAGAGGGTGCATCCGTTTTGGCGAAAAAGAGTAAAACGGCGAGGATGAGTGCACAGCCAGAACCCAGCCAGAAAACAAACTGATTATTGATGGTGAACATGATACCGACAATCGAGGCACACAGCGCCCAGCCAACACAGCCAAACATCCGCGCGCGACCAAATTCGAAATTACTGCGACGGCTGACTTTCTCGATAAATGCCTCTACTGCTGGCGCACCGGCGTTAAAACAAAAGCCAAGATAAATACCACCAACAATCGATCCTACTAAAATGTTGTATTGTAACAGTGGCCCGAAGATAAAAATAAAGAACGGCGCAAACATCACTAACATGCCGGTAATAATCCACAGCAGGTATTTGCGCAGCCCGAGTTTGTCAGAAAGCAGACCAAACAGCGGTTGGAATAATAGCGAGAACAGAGAAATAGCAGCAAAAATAATACCCGTATCACTTTTGCTGATATGGTTGATGTCATGTAGCCAAATCGGGAAAAACGGGAAGTAGGCTCCCATGATAAAAAAGTAAAAGAAAAAGAATAAACCGAACATCCAAAAGTTTGTGTTTTTTAAATAGTACATAATGGATTTCCTTACGCGAAATACGGGCAGACATGGCCTGCCCGGTTATTATTATTTTTGACACCAGACCAACTGGTAATGGTAGCGACCGGCGCTCAGCTGGAATTCCGCCGACACTGACGGGCTCCAGGAGTCGTCGCCACCAATCCCCATATGGAAACCGTCGATATTCAGCCATGTGCCTTCTTCCGCGTGCAGCAGATGGCGATGGCTGGTTTCCATCAGTTGTTGTTGGCTGTAGCGACTGATATTGAACTGGAAGTCGCCGCGCCACTGGTGTGGGCCATAATTCAATTCGCGCGTCCCGCAGCGCAGACCGTTTTCGCTCGGGAAGACGTACGGGGTATACATGTCTGACAATGGCAGATCCCAGCGGTCAAAACAGGCGGCAGTAAGGCGGTCGGGATAGTTTTCTTGCGGCCCTAATCCGAGCCAGTTTACCCGCTCTGCGACCTGCGCCAGCTGGCAGGTCAGGCCAATCCGTGCCGGATGCGGTGTATCGCTCGCTACTTCAACATCAACGGTAATCGCCATTTGACCACTACCATCAATCCGGTAGGTTTTCCGGCTGATAAATAAGGTTTTCCCCTGATGCTGCCACGCGTGAGCGGTCGTAATCAGCACCGCGTCGGCAAGTGTATCTGCCGTGCACTGCAACAACGCCACTTCGGCCTGGTAATGGCCCGCCGCCTTCCAGCGTTCGACCCAGGCGTTAGGGTCAATGCGGGTCGCTTCACTTACGCCAATGTCGTTATCCAGCGGTGCGCGGGTGAACTGATCGCGCAGCGGCGTCAGCAGTTGTTTTTCATCGCCAATCCACATCTGTGAAAGAAAGCCTGACTGGCGGTTAAATTGCCAACGCTTATTACCCAGCTCGATGCAAAAATCCGTTTCGCTGGTGGTCAGATGCGGGATGGCGTGGGGCGCGGAGGGGAGTGTCACGCTGAGGTTTTCCGCCAGACGCCACTGCTGCCAGGCGCTAATGTGTCCGGCTTCTGACCATGCGGTCGCGTTCGGTTGCACTACGTATACCGTAAGCCAGAGTTGTCCGGCGCTCTCCGGCTGCGGTAGTTCAGGCAGTTCAATCAACTGTTTATCTTGTGGAGCAACATCCAGAGGCACTTCACCGCTTGCCAGCGGCTTGCCATCCAACGCCACCGACCAGTGCAGGAGCTCGTTATCGCTATGACGGAACAGGTATTCGCTGGTCACTTCGATGGTTCGCCCGGATAAACGGAACTGGAAAAACTGCTGCTGGTGTTTTGCTTCCGTCAGCGCCGGATGCGGCGTGCGGTCGGCAAAGACCAGACCGTTCATGCAGAACTGGCGATCGTTCGGCGTATCGCCAAAATCACCGCCGTAAGCCGACCACGGGTTGCCGTTTTCATCATATTTAATCAGCGACTGATCCACCCAGTCCCAGACGAAGCCGCCCTGTAAACGGGGGTACTGACGAAACGCCTGCCAGTATTTAGCGAAGCCGCCAAGACTGTTACCCATCGCGTGGGCATATTCGCAAAGGATCAGCGGGCGCAGTTCTCCAGGCAGCGAAAGCCATTTTTTGATGGACCATTTCGGCACAGCCGGGAAGGGCTGGTCTTCATCCACGCGCGCGTACATCGGGCAAATAATATCGGTTGCGGAGGTGTCGGCTCCGCCGCCTTCATACTGCACCGGGCGGGAAGGATCGACAGATTTGATCCAGCGATACAGCGCGTCGTGATTAGCGCCGTGGCCTGATTCATTCCCCAGCGACCAGATGATCACACTCGGGTTATTACGATCGCGCTGCACCATTCGCGTTACGCGTTCGCTCATCGCCGGTAGCCAGCGCGGATCATCGGTCAGACGATTCATTGGCACCATGCCGTGGGTTTCAATGTTGGCTTCATCCACCACATACAGGCCGTAGCGGTCGCACAGCGTGTACCACAGCGGATGGTTCGGATAATGCGAACAGCGCACGGCGTTAAAGTTGTTCTGCTTCATCAGCAGGATATCCTGCACCATCGTCTGCTCATCCATGACCTGACCATGCAGAGGATGGTGCTCGTGACGGTTAACGCCGCGAATCAGCACCGGCTTGCCGTTCAGCAGCAGGAGACCATTTTCAATCCGCACTTCGCGGAAACCGACATCGCAGGCTTCTGCTTCAATCAGCGTGCCGTCGGCGGTGTGCAGTTCAACCACCGCACGATAGAGATTCGGGATTTCGGCGCTCCACAGCGCCGGGTTTTCGACGTTCAGACGTAGCGTGACGCGATCGGCATAACCACCACGCTCATCGATAATTTCACCGCCGAAAGGCGTGGTGCCGCTGGCGACCTGCGTTTCACCCTGCCACAAAGAAACCGTCACCCGCAGCTCATCGCGCAGTTCGCCGCACATCTGAACTTCTGCCTCCAGTACCGCGCGGCTGAAATCATCATTAAAGCGAGTGGCAACATGGAAATCGCTGATTTGTGTGGTCGGTTTGTGCAGCAACGAGACGTCACGGAAAATGCCGCTCATCCGCCACATATCCTGATCTTCCAGATAACTGCCGTCACTCCAGCGCAGTACCATCACCGCGAGGCGGTTTTCTCCGGCGCGTAAAAATGCGCTCAGGTCAAATTCAGACGGCAAACGGCTGTCCTGTCCGTAACCGACCCAGCGCCCGTTGCACCACAGATGAAACGCCGAGTTAACACCATCAAAAATAATTCGCGTCTGGCCTTCCTGTAGCCAGCTTTCATCAACATTAAATGTGAGCGAGTAACAACCCGTCGGATTCTCCGCGGGAACAAACGGCGGATTGACCGTAATGGGATAGGTCACGTTGGTGTAGATGGGCGCGTCGTAACCGTGCATCTGCCAGTTTGAGGGGACGACGACAGTATCGGCGTCAGGAAGATCGCACTCCAGCCAGCTTTCCGGCACCGCTTCTGGTGCCGGAAACCAGACAAATTGCCACTCACCATTCAGGCTGCGCAACTGTTGGGAAGGGCGATCGGTGCGGGCCTCTTCGCTATTACGCCAGCTGGCGAAAGGGGGATGTGCCGCAAGGCGATTAAGTTGGGTAACGCCAGGGTTTTCCCAGTCACGACGTTGTAATACGACGGCCAGTGAATCCGTAATCATAGTCATAGCTGTATCCTGTGTGAAATTGTTATCCGCTCACAATTTCACACAACATACGAGCCGGACACGTAGAGTGTAAAGCCTGGGGTGCCTAATGAGTGAGCTGACTCACATTAATTGCGTTGCGCTCACTGCCCGCTTTCGAGTCGGGAAATTTGTCGCGCCAACTGCATTAAAGAATCTGCCAACGCCTGGGGAGAAGCGGTTTGCGTATTGGGCGGAAGGGTGGTTTTTCTTTTCACCAGTGAGACGGGCAACAGCTGATTGCCCTTCACCGCCTGGCCCTGAGAGAGTTGCAGCAAGCGGTCCACGCTGGTTTGCCCCAGCAGGCGAAAATCCTGTTTGATGGTGGTTAACGGCGGGATATAACACGAGCTGTCTTCGGTATCGTCGTATCCCACTACCGAGATATCCGCACCGACGCGCAGCCCGGACTCGGTAATGGCGCGCATTGCGCCCAGCGCCATCTGATCGTTGGCAACCAGCATCGCAGTGGGAACGATGCCCTCATTCAGCATTTGCATGGTTTGTTGAAAACCGGACATGGCACTCCAGTCGCCTTCCCGTTCCGCTATCGGCTGAATTTGATTGCGTGTGAGATATTTATGCCAGCCCGCCAGACGCAGACGCGCCGAGACAGAACTTAATGGACCCGCTAACAGCGCGATTTGCTGGTGACCCAATGCGACCAGATGCTCCACGCCCAGTCGCGTACCGTCTTCATGGGAGAAAATAATACTGTTGATGGGTGTCTGGTCAGAGACATCAAGAAATAAAGCCGGAACATTAGTGCAGGCAGCTTCCACAGCAATGGCATCCTGGTCATCCAGCGGATAGTTAATGATCAGCCCACTGACGCGTTGCGCGAGAAGATTGTGTACCGCCGCTTTACAGGCTTCGACGCCGCTTCGTTCTACCATCGACACCACCACGCTGGCACCCAGTTGATCGGCGCGAGATTTAATCGCCGCGACAATTTGCGACGGCGCGTGCAGGGCCAGACTGGAGGTGGCAACGCCAATCAGCAACGACTGCTTGCCCGCCAGTTGTTGTGCCACGCGGTTGGGAATGTAATTCAGCTCCGCCATCGCCGCTTCCACTTTTTCCCGCGTTTTCGCAGAAACGTGGCTGGCCTGGTTCACCACGCGGGAAACGGTCTGATAAGAGACACCGGCATACTCTGCGACATCGTATAGCGTTACTGGTTTCACATTCACCACCCTGAATTGACTCTCTTCCGGGCGCTATCATGCCATACCACGAAAGGTTTTGCGCCATTCAATGGTGTCAACGTAAATGCACGCCGCTTCGCCTTCCGGCCACCAGAATAGCCTGCGATTCAACCCCTTCTTCGATCTGTTTTGCCACCCGTTGTAGCGCCGGAAGATGCTTTTCCGCTGCCTGTTCAATGGTCATTGCGCTCGCCATATACACCAGATTCAGACAGCCAATCACCCGTTGTTCACTGCGCAGCGGTACGGCAATAGAGGCGATCTTTTCTTCTTGATCCCAGCCGCGGTAGTTCTGTCCGTACCCCTCTTTGCGCGCCCGCGCCAGAATGGCTTCCAGTTTTAACGGTTCCCGTGCCAGTTGATAGTCATCACCGGGACGGGTGGCTAACATTTCGATTAATTCCTTGCGTTCTTGTTCCGGGCAAAAGGCCAGCCAGGTCAGGCCCGAGGCGGTTTTCAGAAGCGGTAAACGTCGCCCGACCATTGCCCGGTGAAAGGATAAGCGGCTGAAACGGTGGGTGGTTTCGCGTACCACCATTGCATCAACATCCAGGGTGGACACATCTGTTGGCCAAACCACTTCGCGCAACAGATCGCCCAGCAGCGGGGCCGCCAGTGCAGAAATCCACTGTTCGTCACGAAATCCTTCGCTTAATTGCCGCACTTTGATGGTCAGACGAAAACTGTCATCGGAGGGACTACGCCGGACATATCCCTCTTCCTGCAGCGTCTCCAGCAGTCGCCGCACAGTGGTGCGATGCAGGCCGCTGAGTTCCGCCAGCAGCCCGACGCTGGCACCGCCGTCAAGTTTATTTAACATATTTAATAACATTAGACCGCGGGTTAAGCCGCGTACGGTTTTGTATTCCGTCTGCTCATTGTTCTGCATATTAATTGACATTTCTATAGTTAAAACAACGTTGTGCACCTGGTGCACATTCGGGCATGTTTTGATTGTAGCCGAAAACACCCTTCCTATACTGAGCGCACAATAAAAAATCATTTACATGTTTTTAACAAAATAAGTTGCGCTGTACTGTGCGCGCAACGGCATTTTGTCCGAGTCGTGAGGTACTGAAATGGCAATACAACACCCTGACATCCAGCCTGCTGTTAACCATAGCGTTCAGGTGGCGATCGCTGGTGCCGGTCCGGTCGGGCTGATGATGGCGAACTATCTCGGCCAGATGGGCATTGACGTGCTGGTGGTGGAGAAACTCGATAAGTTGATCGACTACCCGCGTGCGATTGGTATTGATGACGAGGCGCTGCGCACCATGCAGTCGGTTGGCCTGGTCGATAATGTTCTGCCGCACACTACGCCGTGGCATGCGATGCGTTTTCTTACCCCAAAAGGCCGCTGTTTTGCTGATATTCAGCCAATGACCGATGAATTTGGCTGGCCGCGCCGTAACGCCTTCATTCAGCCGCAGGTCGATGCGGTGATGCTGGAAGGATTGTCGCGTTTTCCGAATGTGCGCTGCTTGTTTTCCCGCGAGCTGGAGGCCTTCAGCCAGCAAGATGACGAAGTGACCTTGCACCTGAAAACGGCAGAAGGGCAGCGGGAAACGGTCAAAGCTCAGTGGCTGGTGGCCTGTGATGGTGGGGCAAGTTTTGTCCGTCGCACCCTGAATGTGCCGTTTGAAGGTAAAACTGCGCCAAATCAGTGGATTGTGGTAGATATCGCCAACGATCCGTTAAGTACGCCGCATATCTATTTGTGTTGTGATCCGGTGCGCCCGTATGTTTCTGCCGCGCTGCCTCATGCGGTACGTCGCTTTGAATTTATGGTGATGCCGGGAGAAACCGAAGAACAGCTGCGTGAGCCGCAAAATATGCGCAAGCTGTTAAGCAAAGTGCTGCCTAATCCGGACAATGTTGAATTGATTCGCCAGCGTGTCTACACCCACAACGCGCGACTGGCGCAACGTTTTCGTATTGATCGCGTACTGCTGGCGGGCGATGCCGCGCACATCATGCCGGTGTGGCAGGGGCAGGGCTATAACAGTGGTATGCGCGACGCCTTTAACCTCGCCTGGAAACTGGCGTTGGTTATCCAGGGGAAAGCCCGTGATGCGCTACTCGATACCTATCAACAAGAACGTCGCGATCACGCCAAAGCGATGATTGACCTGTCTGTGACGGCGGGCAATGTGCTGGCTCCGCCGAAACGCTGGCAGGGGATGTTACGTGACAGCGTTTCCT
This sequence comes from Escherichia sp. F1, assembly GCF_046764225.1. Classification (NCBI taxonomy): domain Bacteria; kingdom Pseudomonadati; phylum Pseudomonadota; class Gammaproteobacteria; order Enterobacterales; family Enterobacteriaceae; genus Escherichia; species Escherichia sp. F1. The sequence continues at coordinate 3,734,238 of NZ_CP177202.1, read as the reverse complement.
GGCTGTTGAATTATCTGCCGCCAGTAAAACGCTACTTCCTCGAAATGCGCTTCAAGCCGATGCCGCAATATTACGGCGGTGCGCTGGTGCGTGAGGGCGAAGCGAAGCACTCTCCGGTCGGCAAGATGTTTATTCAGCCGAAAGTCACGCTGGAAAACGGCGACGTGACGCTGCTCGATAACGCGATCGGCGCGAACTTCGCGGTAATTGGCTGGGGATGCAATCCACTGTGGGGGATGAGCGACGAGCAAATCCAGCAGTGGCGCGCGTTGGGCACACGCTTCATTCAGGTGGTGCCGGAAGTGCAAATTCATACCGCACAGGATAACCAGGACGGCGTACTACGCGTGGGCGATACGCAAGGTCGCCTGCGTAGCTGGTTCGCGCAACACAATGCTTCGCTGGTGGTGATGCGCCCGGATCGCTTTGTTGCCGCCACCGCCATTCCGCAAACTCTGGGCAAGACCCTGAATAAACTGGCGTCGGTGATGACGCTGACCCGCCCTGATGCCGACGTTTCTGTCGAAAAGGTAGCCTGATATGCACGCTTATCTTCACTGTCTTTCCCACTCGCCGTTGGTGGGGTATGTCGACCCGGCACAAGAGGTACTCGATGAGGTCAATGGCGTGATTGCCAGCGCCCGCGAGCGTATTGCGGCTTTCTCCCCTGAGTTGGTGGTGCTGTTTGCGCCAGATCACTACAACGGCTTTTTCTATGACGTGATGCCACCGTTCTGTTTAGGCGTTGGAGCGACGGCAATTGGTGATTTCGGCAGTGCGGCAGGTGAGCTGCCCGTGCCTGTGGAGCTGGCGGAGGCCTGTGCGCATGCCGTCATGAAGAGCGGAATCGATCTTGCCGTTTCTTACTGTATGCAGGTGGACCACGGGTTCGCCCAGCCGCTGGAGTTCCTGCTCGGTGGGCTGGATAAGGTGCCAGTTCTGCCTGTGTTCATCAACGGTGTCGCCACGCCGCTGCCCGGTTTCCAGCGTACCCGCATGTTGGGTGAAGCCATTGGACGTTTCACCAGCACTCTCAATAAACGCGTGCTGTTCCTGGGGTCCGGTGGGCTTTCCCATCAGCCGCCGGTGCCAGAACTGGCGAAAGCCGATGCCCATATGCGCGACCGTCTATTGGGGAGCGGGAAAGATTTACCCGCCAGTGAGCGCGAATTGCGTCAGCAACGGGTGATTAGCGCCGCTGAGAAGTTTGTTGAGGATCAGAGAACGCTGCATCCGCTCAACCCGATTTGGGATAACCAGTTCATGACTTTGCTGGAGCAGGGACGCATACAGGAACTGGATGCCGTCAGTAACGAAGAGCTTTCCGCCATTGCCGGAAAGTCGACACATGAAATCAAAACCTGGGTCGCCGCTTTTGCCGCTATTTCTGCGTTTGGCAACTGGCGTAGCGAAGGGCGTTATTACCGCCCAATCCCGGAGTGGATTGCCGGATTTGGCTCGTTAAGCGCCAGAACAGAGAACTGAATATGCAGGAGAAGATGATGAGTTATCAGCCACAAACCGAAGCCACCACCAGCCGTTTTCTGAATGTAGAAGAAGCGGGTAAAACGCTGCGCATCCATTTTAATGACTGCGGACAAGGCGACGAAACCGTTGTCCTGCTGCATGGTTCCGGCCCGGGTGCTACTGGCTGGGCGAACTTCAGCCGCAATATCGATCCGCTGGTAGAGGCGGGCTATCGGGTGATCCTGCTGGATTGCCCGGGTTGGGGTAAGAGCGATTCGATCGTTAATAGTGGTTCGCGATCGGATCTTAATGCACGAATCCTGAAAAGCGTGGTGGATCAACTGAATATCGCCAAAATCCACCTGCTAGGCAACTCGATGGGCGGCCACAGTTCTGTGGCGTTCACCCTTAACTGGCCGGAGCGCGTCGGCAAACTGGTGCTGATGGGCGGCGGTACGGGCGGCATGAGTTTGTTTACGCCGATGCCAACCGAAGGTATTAAGCGACTGAATCAGCTTTATCGTCAGCCGACTATCGAAAACCTGAAGCTGATGATGGATATCTTCGTTTTTGATACCAGCGATTTGACCGACGCCCTGTTTGAAGCGCGCCTGAATAATATGCTGTCGCGCCGCGATCACCTGGAAAACTTCGTTAAGAGCCTGGAAGCTAATCCGAAACAGTTCCCGGATTTTGGCCCACGTCTGGCGGAAATCAAAGCGCAAACCCTGATTGTCTGGGGGCGCAACGACCGCTTTGTGCCGATGGATGCGGGTCTGCGTCTGCTGTCCGGCATTGCCGGTTCTGAACTGCATATCTTCCGCGACTGTGGTCACTGGGCGCAGTGGGAACATGCCGACGCTTTCAATCAACTGGTGCTGAATTTCCTCGCACGCCCTTAAGGAACGGTCATGACGAAGCATACTCTTGAGCAACTGGCGGCGGATTTACGCCGCGCCGCAGAGCTGGGCGAAGCGATTGCGCCGCTGCGCGATCTGATTGGTATTGAAAACGCTGAAGCGGCCTACGCCATTCAGCGCATCAATGTGCAACATGACGTTGCGCAGGGGCGTCGCGTGGTGGGGCGTAAAGTGGGCCTGACGCATCCGAAAGTGCAGCAACAACTGGGCGTTGATCAACCGGATTTCGGGACATTATTTGCCGACATGTGTTATGGCGATAACGAAACCATTCCTTTTTCCCGCGTTCTGCAACCCCGAATTGAAGCGGAGATCGCACTGGTGTTGAACCGCGATTTGCCCGCAACCGATATCACCTTCGACGAACTGTATAACGCCATTGAATGGGTACTTCCGGCGCTGGAGGTGGTGGGTAGCCGCATTCGCGACTGGTCGATTCAGTTTGTCGATACCGTGGCAGATAACGCCTCCTGCGGGGTGTATGTCATCGGCGGTCCGGCGCAACGTCCGGCGGGGTTAGACCTGAAAAACTGCGCCATGAAGATGACGCGTAATAACGAAGAGGTTTCCAGCGGGCGCGGCAGCGAATGCCTGGGACATCCGCTTAATGCCGCCGTCTGGCTGGCACGCAAAATGGCCAGTCTGGGTGAACCGCTGCGCGCCGGAGATATCATTCTTACCGGGGCATTAGGTCCGATGGTGGCGGTGAATGCGGGCGATCGTTTTGAAGCCCATATCGAAGGCATAGGTTCAGTTGCTGCGACATTTTCAAGTGCAGCCCCAAAAGGAAGTCTGTCATGAGTAAGCGTAAAGTCGCCATTATCGGTTCTGGCAACATTGGCACCGATCTGATGATTAAAATTTTGCGTCACGGTCAGCATCTGGAGATGGCGGTGATGGTCGGCATTGATCCTCAGTCCGACGGTCTGGCGCGTGCCAGACGTATGGGCGTCGCCACCACCCATGAAGGGGTGATCGGGCTGATGAACATGCCTGAATTTGCTGATATCGACATTGTATTTGATGCGACCAGCGCGGGTGCGCATGTGAAAAACGATGCCGCTTTGCGCGAAGCGAAACCGGATATTCGCTTAATTGACCTGACGCCTGCTGCCATCGGCCCCTACTGCGTGCCGGTCGTTAATCTCGAGGCGAATGTCGATCAACTGAACGTCAACATGGTCACCTGCGGCGGCCAGGCCACCATTCCAATGGTAGCGGCAGTTTCACGCGTGGCGCGTGTTCATTACGCCGAAATTATCGCTTCTATTGCCAGTAAATCTGCCGGACCTGGCACGCGTGCCAATATCGATGAATTTACAGAAACCACGTCTCGAGCCATTGAAGTGGTGGGCGGCGCGGCAAAAGGGAAGGCGATTATTGTGCTTAACCCAGCAGAGCCACCGTTGATGATGCGTGACACGGTGTATGTATTGAGCGACGAAGCTTCACAAGATGATATCGAAGCCTCAATCAATGAAATGGCTGAGGCGGTGCAGGCTTACGTACCGGGTTATCGCCTGAAACAGCGCGTGCAGTTTGAAGTTATCCCGCAGGATAAACCGGTTAATTTGCCGGGCGTGGGGCAGTTCTCCGGACTGAAAACGGCGGTCTGGCTGGAAGTCGAAGGCGCAGCGCATTATCTGCCTGCCTATGCGGGCAACCTCGACATTATGACTTCCAGTGCGCTGGCGACAGCGGAAAAAATGGCCCAGTCACTGGCGCGCAAGGCAGGAGAAGCGGCATGAACGGTAAAAAACTTTATATCTCGGACGTCACGTTGCGTGACGGTATGCACGCCATTCGTCATCAGTATTCGCTGGAAAACGTTCGCCAGATTGCCAAAGCACTGGACGATGCCCGCGTGGATTCGATTGAAGTGGCCCATGGCGACGGTTTGCAGGGGTCCAGCTTTAACTATGGTTTCGGCGCACATAGCGACCTTGAATGGATTGAAGCAGCGGCGGATGTGGTGAAGCACGCCAAAATCGCGACGTTGTTGCTGCCAGGAATCGGCACTATTCACGATCTGAAAAATGCCTGGCAGGCTGGCGCGCGGGTGGTTCGTGTGGCTACGCACTGTACCGAAGCTGATGTTTCCGCCCAGCATATTCAGTATGCCCGCGAGCTCGGAATGGACACCGTTGGTTTTCTGATGATGAGCCATATGACCACGCCGGAGAATCTCGCAAAGCAGGCAAAGCTGATGGAAGGCTACGGTGCGACCTGTATTTATGTGGTGGATTCTGGCGGTGCGATGAACATGAGCGATATCCGTGACCGTTTCCGCGCCCTGAAAGCAGTGCTGAAACCAGAAACGCAAACCGGCATGCACGCTCACCATAACCTGAGTCTTGGCGTGGCGAACTCTATCGCGGCGGTGGAAGAGGGCTGCGACCGAATCGACGCCAGCCTCGCGGGAATGGGCGCGGGCGCAGGTAACGCGCCGCTGGAAGTGTTTATTGCCGCCGCGGATAAACTGGGTTGGCAGCATGGGACCGATCTCTATGCGTTAATGGATGCCGCTGACGACCTGGTGCGTCCGTTGCAGGATCGTCCGGTACGAGTCGATCGCGAAACGCTGGCGCTGGGATACGCCGGTGTTTACTCCAGCTTCCTGCGTCACTGTGAAACGGCGGCGGCGCGTTATGGCTTAAGCGCGGTGGATATTCTCGTTGAGCTGGGCAAACGCCGGATGGTTGGCGGCCAGGAGGATATGATCGTCGACGTGGCGCTGGATCTGCGCAACAACAAATAATGATGACTGCCGAGAACGTGCATTTTGTATGCCCATCCCAGCACGACTGCCGGATGCGGCGTAAACGCCTTGTTCGGCCTACATTTTCTTCGCCTGTAGGCAGTCATTAAATGGTTCTGATTACGCGGCTGGCAATGTATCAGCCGCGATTCACCTGCACTCGCAACGAGGTTCATCTTATGTCGACTCGTACCCCTTCATCATCTTCATCCCGCCTGATGCTGACCATCGGGCTTTGTTTTTTGGTCGCTCTGATGGAAGGACTGGATCTTCAGGCGGCTGGCATTGCGGCGGGTGGCATCGCCCAGGCTTTCGCACTCGATAAAATGCAAATGGGCTGGATATTCAGCGCCGGAATACTCGGTTTGCTACCCGGCGCGCTGGTTGGCGGAATGCTGGCGGACCGTTATGGTCGTAAGCGTATTTTAATTAGCTCAGTTGCGCTGTTTGGTTTGTTCTCATTGGCAACGGCGATTGCCTGGGATTTCCCCTCACTGGTCTTTGCGCGACTGATGACCGGTGTCGGGCTGGGGGCGGCGTTGCCGAATCTGATCGCCCTGACGTCTGAAGCCGCGGGGCCACGTTTTCGTGGGACGGCAGTGAGCCTGATGTATTGCGGTGTCCCCATTGGCGCGGCGTTGGCGGCGACACTGGGTTTCGCGGGGGCAAACTTAGCATGGCAAACGGTGTTTTGGGTAGGTGGTGTGGTGCCGTTGATTCTGGTGCCGCTATTAATGCGCTGGCTGCCAGAGTCGGCGGTTTTCGCTGGCGAAAAACAGGCCGCGCCTCCACTGCGTGCGTTATTTGCGCCAGAAACGGCCACCGCGACGCTGCTGCTGTGGTTGTGTTATTTCTTCACTCTGCTGGTGGTCTACATGTTGATCAACTGGCTACCGCTGCTTTTGGTGGAGCAAGGATTCCAGCCATCGCAGGCGGCAGGGGTGATGTTTGCACTGCAAATGGGGGCGGCAAGCGGGACGTTAATGTTGGGCGCATTGATGGATAAGCTGCGTCCAGTAACCATGTCGCTACTGATTTATAGCGGCATGTTAGCTTCGCTGCTGGCGCTGGGAACGGTGTCGTCATTTAACGGTATGTTGCTGGCGGGATTCGTCGCGGGGTTGTTTGCGACAGGTGGGCAAAGCGTTTTGTATGCCCTGGCACCGTTGTTTTACAGTTCGCAGATCCGCGCAACAGGTGTGGGAACAGCCGTGGCGGTAGGGCGTCTGGGGGCTATGAGCGGTCCGTTACTGGCCGGGAAAATGCTGGCATTAGGTACTGGTACAGTTGGCGTAATGGCCGCTTCTGCGCCGGGTATTCTTGTTGCGGGGTTGGCGGTGTTTATTTTGATGAGCCGGAGATCACGAATACAGCCGTGCGCCGATGCCTGACGCGCCTTATTAAGTAGGGGCGAAAGGGACTTGCCCCCAATACACCTACGGCGTTTACAGGTATACTCGCTAAAAATTATTCAGCGGGTTTGGAAACAAAGATGGCAAAACTTACCTTACAAGAGCAGTTGCTCAAAGCAGGATTAGTCACCAGCAAAAAAGCGGCGAAGGTCGAGAGAACGGCGAAAAAATCGCGCGTTCAGGCGCGTGAAGCTCGGGCGGCGGTAGAAGAAAATAAAAAGGCACAGCTTGAACGTGATAAACAGCTTAGCGAGCAGCAAAAACAAGCGGCGTTGGCGAAAGAATATAAAGCTCAGGTGAAGCAGCTTATCGAAATGAACCGAATCACCATTGCCAATGGCGATATTGGTTTTAACTTTACTGACGGTAATCTGATTAAGAAAATCTTTGTCGATAAGCTCACGCAAGCGCAGTTGATTAATGGTCGTCTGGCGATTGCCCGCTTGTTGCTCGATAACAATAGCGAAGGTGAATACGCCATTATTCCCGCCAGCGTTGCCGATAAAATTGCTCAGCGTGATGCCAGCAGTATTGTGTTGCACAGCGCGCTCAGCGCCGAAGAGCAGGATGAAGACGATCCGTATGCCGACTTCAAAGTGCCTGATGATTTGATGTGGTAAACATAGATAAGTCGTGCGCAGATGCCTGATGCGACGCTATGCGCGTTTTATCATGCCTACGGCCTGCGGGCGAAATGTAGGCGGATAAGGCGTTCACGCCGCATCCGGCAGTCGTGCTATTATTACCGCATATTCAGTTTATTGGCGTGGTAGGCAATATGCTCGCCAATAAAACTGGAGACAAAATAATAGCTGTGATCATAACCCTCGTGATAACGGATTAACGTCTTGATATTCATCTCCTGGCAGATCTTTTCAAGATTTGGAGTCCGCAGCTGTTCTGCGTAAAAATCATCACTCAACCCCTGATCAACCATTATTTCCGCAACGCGTTGACCTTGTGAAATAAGACTCACCGGATCGTAATCCAACCAGGCTTCTTTATTTTCACCAAGATATGCGGTAAAGGCTTGCTGTCCCCACGGTACTTGCGATGGGGAGACAATGGGCGAAAACGCTGAGACGCTGACATATTCATCTGGGTTACGTAACGCCAGCACCAGCGCGCCCAGCCCGCCCATAGAATGACCTGAAATAGACTTTCTGGTCGTTGCCGGAAAATGTTGCATCACTAAATCCGGCAGCTCGTTGTGGATATAATCATACATTTTGTAATGTTCATTCCACGGCGCTTGCGTTGCGTTCAGGTAAAACCCGGCACCTTGCCCGAGATCGTAACGGTCGGCATCTGCGACATGACTGCCTCGCGGACTGGTGTCTGGCGCAACAACAATAATGTTGTGCTCAGCCGCGTAACGTTGCATCCCCGATTTAGTAATGAAATTCTGCTCGTTGCAAGTCAGCCCTGAAAGCCAGTACAACACCGGCAATTTTTCACTTGCGGCTTTTGGTGGGAGATAGACGCCGACATTCATTTCACATTTCAGTGATGGGGAATAATGCCGATACACATTTTGCCAGCCGCCAAAGCTGGCATGTTTTTCAATGAGTTCCATCAGTCATTATCTCACGGTTAATCCCCCGGACGGCTGCCCGGGGAGAGTATTAAGAACCCCGTCTGAACTGGACGGGTAAACCTGCGGGAAATCAGTAACGAATTACGGTTCGAATGGATTTGCCTTCATGCATCAGGTCGAAGGCGTCATTAATTTCATCCAGGCTCATGGTATGCGTGACAAACGGTTCCAGATCGATATCGCCTTTCATCGCATCTTCAACCATACCCGGTAACTGGGAACGACCTTTCACGCCGCCAAACGCGGAACCTTTCCATACGCGACCGGTGACCAACTGGAATGGACGGGTGGAGATTTCCTGACCAGAACCAGCTACCCCGATGATCACCGACTGACCCCAGCCGCGGTGCGCACTTTCCAGCGCCGCACGCATCACGTTGACGTTACCGATGCATTCAAAGGTATGGTCGATACCCCATTTGTTGATATCCAGCAGGACATCTTTAATCGGTTTGTCGTAGTCATTCGGGTTAATGCAGTCGGTAGCACCGAAGCGACGCGCCAGATCGAATTTCTTCGGGTTGGTATCGATAGCGATAATCCGTCCCGCTTTCGCCTGACGCGCGCCCTGAACCACTGCCAGACCAATCGCGCCAAGACCAAATATGGCAACAGAATCACCTGGCTGGACTTTAGCCGTGTTGTGTACCGCACCAATACCGGTGGTCACGCCACAGCCCAGCAGGCAGACGTGTTCGTGGTTTGCTTCTGGATTAATTTTGGCCAGAGACACTTCCGCGACCACGGTGTATTCACTGAATGTAGAGCATCCCATGTAGTGATAAAGCGGCTGCCCGTTGTAAGAAAAACGGGTGGTGCCGTCTGGCATCAGGCCTTTACCCTGGGTTTCGCGAACCGCAACACAGAGGTTGGTTTTGCCAGAACGACAGAACTCACACTCGCCGCACTCTGCGGTGTAAAGCGGGATCACATGGTCGCCAGGTTTGACGCTGGTTACGCCTTCACCGACTTCAACCACAACGCCGGCCCCTTCGTGACCGAGAACTACCGGGAATACACCTTCCGGGTCATCGCCGGAGAGGGTAAATGCGTCGGTATGGCAAACACCGGTATGGGTGACTTTAATCAGCACTTCACCTTTTTTCGGTGGTGCAACGTCAATTTCAACGATTTCCAGCGGTTTACCGGGAGCAAATGCAACGGCAGCACGTGATTTCATCTCTCGCTCTTCCTCAATATGGTAATAGATTCAGCTATTTAAGATAGGCACGAACCAGTTCAATAGTGTCGTCAACGGATTGGCTGACTTCGCGGCTGTAGCAGTCATTTCGGTCAAACGTTTCCCGGATATGGCTTTCAAGCACTTCTGCCATCAGCCCGTTAGCCGCGCCCCGAACGGCAGCGATCTGTTGGAGTATGGCACGGCATTCGGCATCACCCTCCAGCGACCGTTCCAGAGCATCAATTTGCCCCCGAATACGACGAACTCGAGTAAGGACCTTTTTCTTCTCTTCCGGAGTACTGGGCATTTCGCACCTCATCATCTGCACGCAATATACTATAGGGGGGTATGCTATATGTCAATGCATACCCCCCTATAGTATATAACACTGGAGAATAAAATTTATCCGGTGAATGTAGTCGGATAACAAAAAGTAAAGAGGGGCCTAATCGACAGGGAAGGCCGCCCCGGATAGCGGGCGGCAGAAGGAATCAGAATTTCCAGGTCAGATGGGCTGCAAGTTGCAGACCGTTATAATCATCGGTTGGGGTGTCGTACCACACTTTACCTGCCGTCAGCCCGAGATTAAGTTGCTCAGTCAGCGGTTGAATACGTTGCAAACTGACGCTCTTCATGCTGCCGTAGCGTGTTTCTGGCGTCCAGTCATAGGTGTAAGCACCTGTTCCGCGGCTTAGCCATAGTTGCGTATAACCAGTGCCGCGCGGGTCATTCAGACGCACGGAAATCATATTGCTGTAACTACCACCTGCATCGCTGGAGTCATAATGGGTATAGCGATAGCTGGTGATCACCGGGCCAGTATAGAGTGATACGCCGCCTTGCCAGGCATCGACTTCGACATCATCGTAATATTTCGTGTAGCGATAACCGGTCGTGAAAAGCGTTTTTGGCAACAGTGCCAGGTTAATATCCTGACGAAAATCCTGGCGGGCAAAGATCGGCGTATTATCCGCAAAGGCAATACCCGTTCGGGTTGTCAGCCAGTTATTCCATTTATACCAGACCGCACCCTGACCGCGAGTGGCATTGAAATGTTCAGTTTCATAATCACGACGCCCCTGGGAAAGATTAAAAAGCAGCGTTGCGTTTTCAACTTTCGCCACCAGTTCAGCATACGCTAAATTACGGTTGCCATGATCGCCAGAATAATCGGTAAAATCGTAGCCCGCGGTAATGGAAGTTAACCCGGCATAAGCGGGCAATGTGCTAAAAATTGCTGCCGCTAATAACGTCCGTTTTATCATTTTAATCTCCTGTACGGATAAGTTCTTGTCGGAGTGAATAAGTTCCGGTAGGTAAATTACGTTCTACAATCACGCGCGGGCCAAGTTGCGTGTTCGGGGAAATAATTCGCCCAGGCAAAATAATAACTTGTACGCCAAGGCGTGAACGCTGCCCGATATAACAACCTAATTTATCGCATTCGGTAGTGATAATTCCCTCTGGAGTTCGAACAGATACGGGCTGTTGATCCAGACGATGATTACTGGTACGTACTTGTGCGCCCAAATATGCCTGGTTTGCAACTACCGAGTCGGCGATAAAGCATTGCGGACCAATCGTTGCTTCCGCTTCAATAACCGCATTTTTAATTTCGGTGGCAAAACCAATTTTTACGCCATTGCTGATTATTGTGCCAGGACGAATAAACGCATAATTACCTATCAGGCAGTTTGCGCCAATCACTACCGGACCCTGAATAACGGCACCGTGACAAATACGGGTATTCGCGCCGATAACAACTTCACCTGCAGTTTCATCAATAATTACCTGGTCTGCAATCTGAATATTTTTCTCTTTAACATTAAGCTTCAGAAAGTTTTTCAGTTCCTGTGACAGAAGGTTGGGAATAAGCGGTTGACGCTTCCACCAGTGCGGAATAGCGGGTGGGTTTGTCGCGCTGAGGTTCGCGTCCAGTAAAAAAGGCAATAAGTCCATAAATAATCCAGATGGCATAAGCTAATAATACATACACAACGGAAAGCGGTGCTAAAGGCACCAACAACCAGCAACGATGAAACCAGGCGCTAAAAGCACCAATAACACAAACTACGCCGACCCAGATAAGCGGAAACATTGCCAACACCACACCATGCGGCCCGGTGGTAATGAATTCATTAAACCAGGTAGTGAGATAAATCCCAACGCCATAAAGCACAACCAACAGCATAGGAAATATACTGAAGATACCGAAGCGGCTAAATAAAAGCCTTTTATGCAGGCGCATACAGACCGCGTAGCCCACAATCCAACGCCGCCAGCGACGCCACTCCTCACGCGGGCTGTTGCATTCCTGTGGGTATACGATGCAGCGATTCGCCTGCCGAATACGATAGCCGTTTGCCACCAATGTCCAGGTGAGATCAAGGTCTTCGACTTTAGTACGATCGGAGAAACCGAACTTACGCAATACATCAGTACGGAACATCCCGCAGGCACCGCTGATAATAAACGGTGCGCCGCCCAGGAGCTGCTGTAGCGTGCGCTTCATAACAATCATCGGCAACTTTACGGTCGCGCGGATGTGCGGTAACAGACCCGCGCCTTTCAACGCAGTAGAGGGAATGCCGCCTACGGCATCAGCACCGCGCTCTATTTCTGCCAGCATATAGCCCATTCCGTCTTGATCGGGCGGAACATAGGTGTCGGCATCACTTAAAAAAACCTGGTCGCAGGTGGCGTAATTGAGGCCATTCATCAGCGCACCACCTTTACCGGTATTTTTTTGCGTGACGGCAATAAAGCGGTCGCCCCATTTGCGTTTGACTTCCGCCATGACCGCTTCGGTATTGTCCGTGGAGCCGTCGTTAACGCAAATTACCCGGCAAAAATAAGGGTTACGCAGTAGATTATCCAGTGACTGTGCCAGACACGGGCCTTCGTTATACGCAGGTATAATGGCGTCAATACAACCTTTTTTTGGGCTGGGCTTACGCCTTAACGTACTCAGGAACCATAGCAATATTGCTACGGCCATACATATAAATATCCAGGTTTTCATGCAATTTGCTCAAAGAATCATTTTATGAATTACAAAGCCTTCACCCAGATCGCTATTGACCTGTTGCCCGCGAAATTGTGCAACTGCACGCAGGCGATCATGACGCATATAATCGCGTCGTTCCTGGCTTTTATGTTTTTTTAATGCAGCAAGTTTGGCTGTGAAATATTCTTCTTTAACGGATTCAAAAACCTGAGGCATAAATGAAAGCCAGGTACTCGGGGTTTCGTAGCCGAGAATTTGTGGAATAGTGCGGCAGGCAACCATTGAAGCTTGATAAACAGCGAGATGATCCTGATGGCGGTCGGCATCATGCATGGTATATACCCGCATGATTTCAACATCAGAAGGAATTTGATTTTTAATGATATCTTCCAGGGCGGAAATCATATCATTGAGCTGTAAATGCGCGCGGGTGTCAGCAAAATTAAGATGAATAGTTTGGTGGCACCCTAATATCTTTAGGGCGTTGCGCGATTCTTCATGGCGATCGATTATTCCATCTGTGCCAGAGTTGCCGGTAGTCATCACCACGGCTGCGATATAAATTCCTTTTTGCGCAAGACGAGCAAGCGACGCGCCACAGCCCAATTCTATATCGTCAGGATGTGCGCCAATAGCAAGGATACCCTTTCTTTTATTTGCCGAAGAAAGGATGGCTGAATCTAAAACCTTATCCACTTAATGACACTCCATTTTATTTATTATACTACAAGCACAACGATGCCCGCAGAGACGTAATCTCTGGCACAGACAGATGCTAATTTTTAAGTGTTAAAAATTACTGATAGCTGAAAAATAAGGGGCTTTCAGGTACGGGGATACGACTGCGTAATCTTTTATGTAGTTCATATGTTAAGTGTTTGTGTGTTTGGTTTGTATAGTTATTTTGTTTTATATATTGTATTTAGATGTGATTTAGTTTGTCAATTAATTACATATTAAAAATATGTTCTAGGCACAAATATGGATTATATACATTATGTGAATGTATTATGTGGTTGATTGAGAATGATACAGTTATATATGCAATGTGAATATAATGATTTCATTATATGTATTGCTGTTAATAAAATAAAAGACATTATGTTCTGCTTGTTTATGCATTAATAAAAATGAAGTGCAGTAACTTACTGAATTGTCAGAGTGGGTGTAATTGCATATTTAATCTTTCCTTTGCCGCTTTTTTGCTAAGAATAAAATCATCTGTGCGATAACGACTAATTCTTTTAATGAATGTTTTTATTCCTGAATACTGCTCCTATAACAAGACAGGGGAGCAGACAATCATGGCAATTTCATCGCGTAACACACTTCTTGCCGCACTGGCATTCATCGCTTTTCAGGCACAGGCGGTGAACGTCACCGTGGCCTATCAAACCTCCGCTGAACCGGCGAAAGTGGCTCAGGCTGATAACACCTTTGCTAAAGAGAGCGGGGCGACGGTGGACTGGCGCAAGTTTGACAGCGGAGCCAGCATCGTGCGGGCGCTGGCTTCAGGCGATGTCCAAATCGGTAACCTCGGTTCCAGCCCATTAGCGGTGGCAGCCAACCAACAGGTGCCGATTGAAGTCTTCTTACTGGCGTCAAAACTGGGTAACTCCGAAGCGCTGGTGGTAAAGAAAACTATCAGCAAACCGGAAGATCTCATTGGCAAACGCATCGCCGTACCGTTTATCTCCACCACCCACTACAGCCTGCTGGCGGCGCTGAAACACTGGGGTATAAAACCCGGACAAGTGGAGATAGTGAACCTGCAGCCACCCGCGATTATCGCCGCATGGCAACGGGGAGACATTGATGGTGCTTATGTCTGGGCACCGGCGGTTAACGCCCTGGAAAAAGACGGCAAGGTGTTGACCGATTCTGAACAGGTCGGGCAGTGGGGCGCGCCAACGCTGGACGTCTGGGTGGTGCGCAAAGATTTTGCCGAGAAACATCCTGAGGTCGTGAAAGCGTTCGCTAAAAGCGCCATCGATGCTCAACAACCGTACATTGCTAATCCAGACGCGTGGCTGAAACAGCCGGAAAACATCAGCAAACTGGCACGTTTAAGCGGCGTACCTGAAGGTGACGTTCCGGGGCTGGTGAAGGGGAATACCTATCTGACGCCGCAGCAGCAAACGGCAGAACTGACCGGACCGGTGAACAAAGCGATCATCGACACCGCGCAGTTTTTGAAAGAGCAGGGCAAAGTCCCGGCTGTAGCGAAAGATTACAGCCAGTACGTGACCTCGCGCTTCGTGCAATAAAAGGAGGCGCAGATGCTGCAAATCTCTCATCTCTATGCCGATTATGGCGGCAAACCGGCGCTGGAAGATATCAACCTGACGCTGGAAAGCGGCGAGCTACTGGTGGTTCTGGGACCGTCTGGCTGCGGCAAAACCACCTTGCTGAATCTGATTGCCGGTTTTGTGCCTTATCAGCATGGCAGCATTCAACTGGCGGGTAAGTGCATTGAGGGACCGGGCGCAGAGCGGGGCGTGGTTTTTCAGAATGAAGGGCTGTTGCCGTGGCGTAATGTGGTAGACAACGTGGCGTTCGGCCTGCAACTGGCAGGTGTAGAGAAAGTACAGCGCCTGGAAATCGCGCACCAGATGCTGAAAAAAGTGGGGCTGGAAGGCGCAGAAAAACGCTATATCTGGCAGCTTTCCGGCGGTCAACGTCAGCGGGTAGGGATTGCCCGCGCGCTGGCGGCGAATCCCCAGCTGTTATTACTCGACGAACCGTTTGGCGCGCTGGACGCCTTCACCCGCGATCAGATGCAAACTCTGCTGCTGAAACTCTGGCAGGAGACGGGCAAGCAGGTGCTGTTGATTACCCACGATATAGAAGAAGCGGTGTTTATGGCGACTGAACTGGTTCTGCTTTCACCCGGCCCTGGCCGCGTGCTGGAGCGGCTGCCGCTCAACTTTGCTCGCCGCTTTGTTGCGGGAGAGTCGAGCCGCAGCATCAAGTCCGATCCACAATTCATCGCCATGCGCGAATATGTTTTAAGCCGCGTATTTGAGCAACGGGAGGCGTTCTCATGAGTGTGCTCATTAATGAAAAACTGCATTCGCATCGGCTGAAATGGCGCTGGCCGCTCTCGCGTCAGGTGACCTTAAGCATTGGCACGTTAGCGATTTTACTCACTGTATGGTGGGCAGTGGCGGCGCTGCACCTGATTAGCCCGCTGTTTTTGCCGCCACCGCAACAGGTACTGGCAAAACTGCTCACCATTGCCGGGCCGCAGGGATTTATGGACGCCACCCTGTGGCAGCATCTGGCAGCCAGCCTGACGCGCATTGTGCTGGCGCTACTTGCGGCGGTGTTGATCGGCATTCCGGTCGGGATCGCCATGGGACTAAGCCCGACGGTGCGCGGCATTCTGGATCCGGTAATCGAGCTTTATCGTCCGGTGCCGCCGCTGGCGTATTTGCCGCTGATGGTGATCTGGTTTGGTATTGGTGAAACCTCGAAGATCTTACTGATCTATTTAGCGATTTTTGCACCGGTGGCGATGTCGGCGCTGGCGGGGGTGAAAAGCGCGCAGCAGGTTCGCATTCGTGCCGCCCAGTCGCTGGGTGCCAGTCGTGCGCAGGTGCTGTGGTTTGTCATTTTGCCCGGCGCGCTGCCGGAAATCCTCACCGGATTACGCATTGGTCTGGGTGTGGGCTGGTCTACGCTGGTAGCGGCGGAGCTGATTGCCGCGACGCGCGGTTTAGGATTTATGGTTCAGTCAGCGGGTGAATTTCTCGCGACTGACGTGGTGCTGGCGGGGATCGCGGTGATTGCGATTATCGCTTTTCTTTTAGAACTGGGTTTGCGCGCGTTACAGCGCCGCCTGACGCCCTGGCATGGAGAAGTACAATGAGTGAACGTCTGAGCATTACCCCGCTGGGGCCGTATATTGGCGCACAAATTTCGGGTGCCGACCTGACGCGCCCGTTAAGCGATAATCAGTTTGAACAGCTTTACCATGCGGTGCTGCGCCATCAGGTGGTGTTTCTGCGCGATCAAGCTATTACGCCGCAGCAGCAACGCGCGCTGGCCCAGCGTTTTGGCGAACTGCATATTCACCCTGTTTACCCTCATGCCGAAGGGGTTGACGAGATCATCGTGCTGGATACTCATAACGATAATCCGCCGGATAACGACAACTGGCATACCGATGTGACATTTATTGAAACGCCACCCGCAGGGGCGATTCTGGCGGCAAAAGAGTTACCCTCGACCGGCGGCGATACGCTCTGGACCAGCGGTATTGCGGCCTATGAGGCGCTCTCTGTTCCCTTCCGCCAACTGTTGAGCGGGCTGCGTGCGGAGCATGATTTCCGTAAATCGTTCCCGGAATACAAATACCGCAAAACCGAGGAGGAGCATCAACGCTGGCGCGAGGCGGTCGCGAAAAACCCGCCGTTGCTACATCCGGTGGTGCGAACGCATCCGGTGAGCGGTAAACAGGCGCTGTTTGTGAATGAAGGCTTTACTACGCGAATTGTTGATGTCAGCGAGAAAGAGAGCGAAGCCTTGTTAAGTTTTTTGTTTGCCCATATCACCAAACCGGAGTTTCAGGTGCGCTGGCGCTGGCAACCGAATGATATTGCGATTTGGGATAATCGCGTGACTCAGCACTATGCCAATGCGGATTACCTGCCACAGCGGCGGATTATGCATCGGGCGACGATCCTTGGGGATAAACCGTTTTATCGGGCGGGGTAAGGGGGAAATGCCGGGTTGGATAACCCGGCATAATGAACATTAACGCAGAATCTTCTTCTCAGCCAAATCCAGCGCAAAGTAGCTGAAAATCAGATCCGCACCCGCACGCTTAATCGAACCTAAGCTTTCGAGCACGACTTTCTCTTCATCTATAGCACCCGCCAGCGCGGCGAACTTAATCATCGCGTACTCACCGCTCACCTGATACGCGCCAATCGGCAATTCAGTACGTTCACGCAGCTCACGCACGATGTCGAGGTACGCTCCAGCAGGTTTAACCATCAGGCAGTCTGCGCCCTGGGCTTCATCCAGCAGTGACTCACGAATCGCCTCACGACGGTTCATTGGGTTCATCTGATAGCTTTTGCGGTCGCCTTTTAATGCGCTTCCGGCAGCTTCACGGAACGGGCCATAAAAGGAGGAGGCGAACTTGGTCGAATACGACATAATCGCCGTATCTTTAAAGCCCGCAGCGTCCAGCGCATGGCGAATTGCCTGTACCTGGCCGTCCATCGCGGCGGAAGGGGCGATGAAGTCTGCGCCTGCAGCAGCTGCAACCACGGCTTGCTTGCCTAAATTTTCCAGAGTCGCGTCGTTGTCGACGCCATGCTCGCACAGCACACCGCAGTGACCGTGAGAAGTGTATTCACAGAAACAAGTGTCTGACATGACGATCATTTCTGGCACAGTCTGCTTGCAGATGCGCGACATCCGCGCCACCAGTCCATCTTCCCGCCAGGCGTCGCTGCCGGTTTCATCGGTATGGTGGGAAATGCCGAAAGTCATCACGGAACGAATACCGGCGTTTGCGATGCGTTCAATTTCGCGTGCCAGATGTTTCTCTGGAATGCGCATCACACCTGGCATGGCTTCAACGGCTTTGTAGTCGTCAATTTCTTCTTCAACAAAGATCGGCAACACCAGGTCGTTAAGGCTAAGTGTTGTCTCTTCAAACATAGCGCGCAGCGCAGGAGTTTTGCGCAGGCGACGAGGGCGTTGGATTAAGTCTGTCATGGTCTGCCTGATGTTTGTGGAATCAAGGGGCATAGTATACCTGAAGCAGGGTGGGGATGTTTTACGAAAGTTGTCGCGATGTTGACAAGAAGAGAATGAAAGAGAGACCAGGACATCTTTGTAATAGAAGCAGCAATAATTTCATATTCACTGAAAATATTTTTAATTTTTATTTATAGCCATAGATTATTGTTTTTGGGAATTTGGTGACGTTTTCAAAAAGTGAATAACTTAAAGTTCATTGCTTATTGATACATTATTTGTCTGTTTTAGTTGCTTTATATTTTCATGGTCTATGTTTTAAAATTAACGCTTTCATTAACGTATTGAAATATTGTGTTTTTGTTATTTCTTTCTGTGTGTGTGTTCACGTGCTTTATATATGTCCGCAATCGGACTTAGGGGAAAGAATAATTGAACCATTCCTCTATAACGCCGCATAATCGTCAACGCGAAACATAATATGTTTTCTATGCATTGATAATTGATGGATCAACTTATTACGTCCCTGAGGAGGGATGACAAATGCACTCCTGGAAAAAGAAACTTGTAGTATCACAATTAGCATTGGCTTGCACTCTGGCTATCACCTCTCAGGCTAATGCAGCGACCAACGATATTTCTGGTCAAACTTACAATACTTTTCATCACTACAACGACGCCACCTATGCTGATGACGTTTACTATGATGGTTATGTAGGCTGGAACAACTATGCCGCTGATAGCTATTACAACGGCGATATCTACCCGGTCATTAATAACGCTACTGTTAACGGCGTGATTTCTACCTACTATCTGGACGACGGTATTTCTACCAATACCAATGCCAATAGTCTGACAATCAAAAACAGCACTATTCACGGTATGATTTATTCCGAGTGCATGACAACTGATTGTGCTGATCGTGCGGATGACTACTACCATGATCGTCTGGCGCTGACCGTTGATAATTCAACGATCGATGACAACTACGAACACTACACATATAACGGCACCTACAATAATGCCGCTGACACTCATGTTGTAAATGTATTTAACATCGGTACTGCCATCACTCTGGATCAGGAAGTTGATCTGTCCATCTCTAATAACTCTCACGTCGCAGGTATTACTCTGACTCAGGGTTATGAGTGGGAAGATATCGACGACAACACTGTCAGCACTGGTGTAAACAGCAGCGAAGTATTTAATAACACCATCACTGTTAAAGATTCTACCGTGACCTCTGGTTCATGGACTGATGAAGGTACAACTGGTTGGTTCGGTAATACAGGTAATGCCAGCGATTACAATGGTAAAGGTTGGAACGCTGACGATATCGCATTAGCTGTTATTGCACATCCTGCTGCTGATAACGCCATGCAAACCACTGCAACATTCGATAATTCCACACTGATGGGCGATGTATTCTTCTCAAGTAACTTTGATGAGAACTTCTTCCCGCATGGTCGTGATAGCTATCGTGATGCTGACGGTGATGTAGATACTAACGGTTGGGATGGTACTGATCGCCTTGATCTGACCCTGAATAATGGTAGCAAGTGGGTTGGTGCGGCAATGTCTGCGCATCAGATTGGTGTTGATACTGATGACGATGGTGTAAATGACTCCTATACATATGGAATCAATACTGAAGCCACTGCAACTCTGATCGACATCGCAGCTAACAGCCTGTGGCCTTCATCAACTGTTGGTGTAGAAAACAGCGACTCTGAATACAGCGAATTTGATCACATCATCGGTAACGAAGTTTACCAGAGCGGTCTGTTCAATGTGACCCTGAACACCGGTTCACAGTGGGATACCACCAAAACTTCTCTGATTGATACTCTGAGCATCAACAGTGGTTCAACGGTTAATGTTGCTGATTCAACGCTGATTTCTGACTCTATCTCTCTGACAGGTCTTTCTGCGCTGAACATCAACGAAGATGGTCATGTTGCAACTGATTCACTGACTGTCGACAACAGTACCGTAACCATTTCTGATGAAGTTTCTGCTGGTTGGGCTGTAGGTGATGCTGCTCTGTATGCCAACAACATCAAAGTGACTAACGACGGTATTCTGAATGTCGGTAACACTGCGGCGAATGCTCTGCAGGTTGATACTCTGAACCTGACCAGCACTACTGATACCAGTGGTAACATTCACGCTGGTGTGTTCAACATCGAAAGCAACCGCTTCGTACTTGATGCCGACCTGACCAACGACCGTACCAACGATACTACCAAGTCAAACTACGGTTATGGTTTAATCGCAATGAACTCTGATGGTCACCTGACCATTAACGGTAACGGCGATAACGACAACACTGCTTCTATCGAAGCTGGTCAGAACGAAGTTGATAACAACGGTGACCATGTTGCAGCTGCAACCGGTAACTACAAAGTTCGTATCGACAACGCTACTGGTGCTGGTTCTATCGCTGACTACAACGGTAACGAACTGATCTACGTTAACGACAAAAACAGCAACGCGACCTTCTCTGCTGCTAACAAAGCTGACCTGGGTGCATACACCTATCAGGCTGAGCAGCGTGGTAACACCGTTGTTCTGCAACAGATGGAGCTGACCGACTACGCTAACATGGCGCTGAGCATCCCGTCTGCGAACACCAATATCTGGAACCTGGAACAAGACACCGTTGGTACTCGTCTGACCAACTCTCGTCATGGCCTGGCTGATAACGGCGGCGCATGGGTAAGCTACTTCGGTGGTAACTTCAACGGCGACAACGGCACCATCAACTATGATCAGGATGTTAACGGCATCATGGTCGGTGTTGATACCAAAATTGACGGTAACAACGCTAAGTGGATCGTCGGTGCGGCTGCAGGTTTCGCTAAAGGTGACATGAATGACCGTTCTGGTCAGGTGGATCAAGACAGCCAGACTGCCTACATCTACTCTTCTGCTCACTTCGCGAACAACGTCTTTGTTGATGGTAGCTTGAGCTACTCTCACTTCAACAACGACCTGTCTGCAACCATGAGCAACGGTACTTACGTTGACGGTAGCACCAACTCCGACGCTTGGGGCTTCGGTTTAAAAGCCGGTTACGACTTCAAACTGGGTGATGCTGGTTACGTGACTCCTTACGGCAGCATTTCTGGTCTGTTCCAGTCTGGTGATGACTACCAGCTGAGCAACGACATGAAAGTTGACGGTCAGTCTTACGACAGCATGCGTTATGAACTGGGTGTAGATGCAGGTTATACCTTCACCTACAGCGAAGACCAGGCTCTGACTCCGTACTTCAAACTGGCTTACGTCTACGACGACTCTAACAACGATAACGATGTGAACGGTGATTCCATCGATAACGGTACTGAAGGGTCTGCGGTACGTGTTGGTCTGGGTACTCAGTTCAGCTTCACCAAGAACTTCAGCGCCTATACCGATGCTAACTACCTCGGTGGTGGTGACGTAGATCAAGACTGGTCCGCGAACGTGGGTGTTAAATATACCTGGTAACATTCTTCACTCTGAAGAAATAGGTTATTTAATCTAAATAATGCCCGTCAAGGATTTGACGGGCATTACTGCAAAGGACGCGCAAATGTTATCTGTAGTTAAACCTCTTCAGGAATTTGGTAAGCTCGATAAATGTTTGTCCAGATATGGCACGCGCTTCGAGTTTAATAATGAAAAGCAAGTTATATTTTCAAGTGATGTCAATAGCGAAGATACTTTCGTTATTTTAGAGGGCGTTATCTCTCTGCGTAGAGAAGAAAACGTACTTATCGGTATTACCCAGGCTCCTTATATTATGGGACTGGCTGATGGGTTAATGAAAAACGATATACCATACAAATTAATATCAGAAGGAAATTGTACGGGATATCATCTACCAGCCAAACAAACCATTACCCTTATTGAACAAAATCAACTCTGGCGAGATGCTTTTTACTGGTTAGCCTGGCAAAATAGAATTCTGGAATTACGTGACGTACAGCTCATTGGGCATAATTCCTACGAACAAATCCGCGCAACGTTATTATCAATGATTGACTGGAATGAAGAATTACGCTCACGTATTGGTGTGATGAATTATATTCATCAACGTACACGCATATCGCGTTCTGTCGTCGCAGAAGTTCTCGCTGCTTTACGTAAAGGCGGCTATATCGAAATGAATAAAGGCAAACTGGTCGCTATCAACCGTTTGCCTTCAGAGTATTAATCAGGACGCGGGGATGACCAACGGTTTATTCCCGCTCAGTTCGGTCACCAGGTCATTGATGCCATCGCTCATATTTTTAAAGCGCGTCAATGGCGAACGAGTGACCACCACAAATGCGCCAATGTTCTTCTGCGGGATCATCGCCATATAGGTAATGAAACCGCCACCACCACCTGTCTTCTGAATAATCCCTGGACGACCCTCTTTCGGGGCCATATATACCCAGCCTAAACCAAGCGCATCCGCTTTGCCGGGGACATCCATGCCAATCACTTTCGTAAACTGCGCGCGCTGATAAATCAACGTCTGCATGCGATCTGCCTGGTTACTGCGCTGATAAAAATCAGATGACAAATACTGCTGCATCCAGCGCATCATATCGCCAGGCGTGGAATAGACTCCGCCGCTGCCAATTGCCGCCAGCGTGTTATTGCACGGACTGGCACCGCGCTCAGCAACCATTAAACGGCGGCACTGATCCGGCGAGGGGGTGTAGGTGGTGTCTTTCATCCCCAATGGACGGGTAATCTGCTCTTCAAACAACTGGGTATAAGGCTTGCCGGACGCATTCGCCAGTGCATCTGCCAGCAGATCGAATGCGAGGTTGGAGTACGCGGCCTGGCTGCCCGGCGCGGCTTTTAGTTTGGCAGTGGAAAGGTATTTCCAGCGTTGCTCGCGCGTTGGCCAGACAAATACCGGACGATGTGCCGCGCCACCGGGCTGTTCACGGGGCAGGGCGCTGGTATGGGTTGCCAGATTCACCAGCGTAATGGGCGTCCCATTGTAAGTCGGTACGCGTGCGCCTGGCGGAGCATATTTACTTAGCGGATCGTTTAACTTCACGGTCCCCTGATCGAGCAATTTCACCAGCATCTCACTGGTCATTAACTTGGTGAGGGAAGCAATACGCACGACCGAATCCAGCTGCGGGCGAACGTTATTACCAGGTCGCGTTTCGCCATAACTACGAAAGACGCGCTGGTTACCGTCGATAACAACCAGCGCCATCCCCGTGGCACCGCTGCCGTAAAAAATATGATCGGCATAACGATCGACAATATCAGAGGCGAACTCCGGTTCAGTGATCGGCTGCGCCGCATGGACGGAGGTCAATGACGCCGCACACAGCACGGCAGAAAAAAGCAGACTACGTTTCAACGGTGGTGTCCATAGATTGAATGAAGGTAACTGAGCGTATTTATACTACTCATTGATGGATTGCAAAGGGCGAATTAGTGCAATAATAGTGTTAAAAACGTAACGGCGCGTAAACACGATCTTTTTCCTGCTCACCAATGCCTGCATTTGTGATCCTGCGCGTGTTAATCCGCTTATGTAAACAATCTTTGGTTTGTGAAATCCGTCGAAACAATTCTTATGGTCAGGCTGGCGAACTAAGCGCCTTGCTATGGGTCACAATGGGCGGTTTCATTTGGCTGACGCTTTGTAGCGGTCATGCGGTTAATACACAGCAGTTGTTAAAACGATAAGAAGTTAGCAGGAGTGCATATGTTTAAGTCTTTTTTCCCAAAGCCGGGAACGTTTTTTCTCTCGGCCTTCGTTTGGGCATTGATTGCCGTTATCTTCTGGCAAGCAGGTGGGGGTGACTGGGTGGCGCGTATCACCGGAGCTTCCGGGCAGATCCCGATTAGCGCTGCACGTTTCTGGTCGTTGGATTTCCTGATTTTTTACGCTTACTACATTGTTTGCGTAGGACTTTTTGCATTGTTCTGGTTTATCTACAGCCCGCATCGTTGGCAATACTGGTCAATACTCGGTACTGCACTGATCATCTTCGTCACCTGGTTTTTGGTGGAAGTCGGGGTCGCCGTCAACGCCTGGTATGCGCCGTTCTATGATCTGATTCAAACCGCGCTAAGTTCGCCGCATAAAGTCACCATCGAACAATTTTACCGCGAAGTGGGCGTCTTTCTGGGGATTGCGCTGATCGCGGTAGTGATCAGTGTGCTGAACAACTTCTTTGTCAGTCACTACGTGTTCCGCTGGCGTACAGCGATGAACGAATATTACATGGCGAACTGGCAACAACTGCGTCATATCGAAGGTGCCGCCCAACGTGTGCAGGAAGACACCATGCGTTTTGCTTCAACGCTGGAGAATATGGGCGTCAGCTTTATCAACGCTATCATGACGTTGATCGCCTTCCTGCCGGTGCTGGTAACGCTCTCCGCGCATGTGCCGGAGCTGCCGATTGTCGGGCACATTCCGTATGGTCTGGTGATTGCCGCTATCGTCTGGTCGCTGATGGGGACCGGATTACTGGCAGTGGTAGGGATCAAACTGCCGGGGCTGGAGTTTAAAAACCAGCGAGCAGAGGCTGCCTACCGTAAAGAGCTGGTTTATGGTGAAGACGATGCCACGCGCGCGACGCCGCCTACGGTACGCGAGCTGTTTAGCGCTGTACGGAAAAACTATTTCCGCCTCTATTTTCACTATATGTATTTCAACATCGCTCGCATTCTCTATTTGCAGGTCGATAACGTTTTCGGTTTGTTCTTGCTGTTTCCGTCAATTGTTGCCGGTACGATTACGCTCGGCCTGATGACGCAGATTACCAACGTTTTTGGTCAGGTTCGCGGAGCTTTCCAGTACCTGATTAACTCATGGACCACACTGGTTGAGTTGATGTCTATCTACAAACGTCTGCGCAGCTTTGAACATGAGCTGGATGGTGACAAAATTCAGGAAGTAACCCATACCTTGAGCTAAAAAGGAGAAGTAATGTCGCGCGTCAATCATCTATCTTCGCTGTCATTGTTGGCGGTTCTGGTTTTAGCGGGGTGTAGTAGTCAGGCTCCGCAACCGTTGAAAAAGGGCGAAAAAGCGATAGATGTGGCGAGCGTCGTGCGGCAGAAGATGCCTGCGAGCGTGAAAGACCGCGATGCCTGGGCGAAAGATCTCGCCACCACGTTTGAAAGTCAGGGGCTGGCACCGACGCTGGAAAACGTCTGCTCGGTGCTGGCGGTGGCGCAGCAGGAGTCAAATTATCAGGCAGATCCGGCCGTTCCGGGCTTAAGCAAGATCGCCTGGCAAGAGATTGACCGTCGTGCTGAACGGATGCACATTCCTGCTTTTCTGGTGCATACCGCGCTAAAAATCAAATCGCCAAACGGCAAAAGCTATAGCGAACGGTTAGATTCGGTGCGTACAGAAAAGCAATTGAGCGCGATTTTTGACGATCTGATCAGCATGGTGCCAATGGGGCAGACGTTGTTTGGTTCGCTTAATCCGGTGCGCACCGGTGGGCCGATGCAGGTCAGCATTGCTTTTGCCGAACAGCATACCAAAGGATATCCGTGGAAAATGGACGGTACAGTCCGTCAGGAAGTCTTCAGTCGTCGCGGCGGGTTGTGGTTTGGTACTTACCATTTACTGAATTATCCCGCCA
Source organism: Escherichia sp. F1 (assembly GCF_046764225.1). Classification (NCBI taxonomy): domain Bacteria; kingdom Pseudomonadati; phylum Pseudomonadota; class Gammaproteobacteria; order Enterobacterales; family Enterobacteriaceae; genus Escherichia; species Escherichia sp. F1. The sequence goes on along the minus strand of NZ_CP177202.1, from coordinate 3,708,569 downwards.
GCTATAGCGCGCCGATATACCGTTTTGCTGATTTTAACGCTGGCTGGTACGCCAGCCGTAATGCCGCGTTTCAGAACGCGGTCAGTAAGGCCAGCGGCGTGAAGCTGGCACTGGACGGTGATTTAATTCGTTACGACAGTAAAGAGCCCGGGAAAACCGAACTGGCAACGCGCAAACTGGCGGGAAAACTGGGGATGAGCGACAGTGAAATTCGCCGCCAGTTAGAGAAAGGGGACAGCTTCTCTTTTGAGGAGACGGCGCTGTACAAGAAAGTTTATCAACTTGCCGAAGCGAAAACGGGTAAATCACTACCCCGCGAAATGTTGCCTGGCATTCAACTGGAAAGCCCGAAAATCACCCGCAACCTGACTACGGCCTGGTTTGCGAAGCGCGTAGACGAACGGCGGGCGCGTTGTATGAAACAGTGATCAAACAGGAATGTCATGCCAGATAAAGCGTTTTAGGTCCTATCTGGCAAGTAAATCTTACTGGCGGCGATGTCGCCAGTGCAGCCATAGCGCCACTACTGCAAAAATGAGGCAGCCAACTAAAAACGGGATCAGCCCGAAAATGGTGCCGACACCTAAACCAATTTCCACCCGTGGGCGACCTGTTTCCTGGACCTGCATTAAACGCTCATAGACGCCGGGCGCATGCACTAGCAGGTTCAGCAATTGCGCCCCAGCCCAAAAGCAAAACAGCACAAACAACGCATAGGCAATATTGCCAGGCGTTGAAGAGGCATTGCGATATTTTCCGCTAAACAGCGATTTTGACAGGGTGAAATCAGCCATAAAAACCTCCGGAAGTCATCTGCTTCTCTTCTGGTGTGATACCAGCGGCTTATGGCAAGTCTGACAGGTCATTAAGATTGTCAATATCAGAATCATGGTAAATTGATGTTGGGAATATTCCCGAAGCGTGAATCTTCGTCGTGAGTCACAAAATGACAACCTTAAGTTAAATTTATTAACAATTACGGAAATGTTGTCTACGGCACAGACGGATGTTGCAGAATATGCAAGGATGTTGTTTTTCGTTAACGGAGCTGCCATGAACTTGCCTGTAAAAATCCGCCGTGACTGGCACTACTATGCGTTCGCCATTGGCCTTATATTCATTCTTAATGGCGTGGTGGGTTTACTGGGATTTGAAGCAAAAGGTTGGCAGACCTATGCCGTCGGTCTGGTGACGTGGGTGATTAGTTTCTGGCTGGCGGGGCTGATTATTCGTCGTCGCGATGAAGAAACTGAAAACGCCCAATAAGAATATTATCGGGCATTTAAAAATTACATTGTGGTTTTCAATGCGTTATCCGCAGCGTGACGCTCCAGCGCCAGCTCAATCAAACGGGTGATCAGGTCGGTGTAACCCAGACCGCTGGCTTGCCACAGCTTCGGATACATACTGATGTTGGTGAAGCCAGGCAGTGTGTTGATCTCGTTGATCACCACGTCGTTCTCTGGGGTTAAAAACACGTCTACACGCGCCATGCCTGCGCATCCCAACGTCTGATAAGCCTGAACGGCAATCGCCCGGATCTTATCGTTGATTTCTGGCGCAATGGCTGCCGGAACTACCACTTTCGCGCCATCTTCGTCAATGTACTTGGTGTCGTAGGCATAAAAATCGCTGGTGAGTACGATCTCGCCACAGGTGCTGGCTTGCGGATTGTCGTTGCCCAGAACTGCGCATTCGATCTCACGACCTTTGATCCCTTGCTCAACGATCACTTTATGGTCGAACTCGAACGCCAGATCGACGGCAATTGCGTACTGTTCTTCACTGGTTACTTTGCTGACACCAACAGAAGAGCCCTGATTAGCCGGTTTTACAAACAGCGGTAACCCCAGTTTAGACTCCACTTCGGCAAAACTGATGTTGTGACGATTAGCGCGCGTCAGGGTAATAAATGGCGCAATGTTCAGCCCGGCATCGCGCAGCAGACGTTTGGTGACATCTTTATCCATACAGGCCGCTGAAGCCAGAACATCAGAACCTACAAACGGTAAATTGGCGACCCGCAGCATTCCCTGCAAGGAACCATCTTCGCCCAGCGTACCGTGGACAATCGGGAAAATGACATCCACCGTCGGCAACGGCTGACCGTTTTGCGCGTCGATAAGCTGATGTTCATGTTTACCAGGCACCTGCGCAAGGCTGGTCGCCGAAGGGCGCAACGCAATATGGGCAGGATCGTCTGCATTTAGCAGATAATTGCTGGCATCGCTGACGTGCCATTGCCCTTGTTTATCAATGCCCAGCAGCACAACGTCGAAGCGACTTTTATCAATGGCATCGACAATGTTTTTTGCCGATTGCAGAGACACTTCATGTTCCGCTGATTTACCACCAAAAACGATTCCTACCCGCAGTTTTTCCATCTTAAAAACCTATCCCGTCTAACACAAAGTGCATACATTACCACGACAAAACGGGGGATTCGCGGCCTTCTGACAGAATGTTGCAATCTTCTGCTGACAAAGCGTGCAACGTACTGGTGAAGAAAGTGCGTTATCTCAATGATGTGCGCAAGATCACAAAAATGATGAACGGGAAGCTAATTTATTCCTGGCTTAAATGGCCATGCAGTGAGTTTTTTCTCTTAATTATAAGTTAACGAAGAGAATATATTTCATAACTTTTATTTATAATAAAGGTTGATAATTAAAAGCCTATATTTTGTGAGGGTAATTATTTAAATAAGAGAAACGTTTCGCTGGTAATCAAACAAAAAATATTTGCGCAAAGTATTTCCTTTGTCATAAAAATAATACTTCCAGACACTATGAAGTTGTGAAACATAATGTTAACTTCTCCATACTTTGGATAAGGAAATACAGACATGAAAAATCTCATTGCTGAGTTGTTATTTAAGCTTGCCCAAAAAGAAGAAGAGTCGAAAGAACTGTGCGCGCAGGTAGAAGCTTTGGAGATTATCGTCACTGCAATGCTTCGCAATATGGCGCAAAATGACCAACAGAGGTTGATTGATCAGGTAGAGGGGGCGCTGTACGAGGTAAAGCCCGATGCCAGCATTCCTGACGACGATACGGAGCTGCTGCGCAATTATGTAAAGAAGTTATTGAAGCATCCTCGTCAGTAAAAAGTTAATCTTTTCAACAGCTGTCATAAAGCTGTCACGGCCGAGACTTATAGTCGCTTTGTTTTTATTTTTTAATGTATTTGTACATGGAGAAAATAAAGTGAAACAAAGCACTATTGCACTGGCACTCTTACCGTTACTGTTTACCCCTGTGACAAAAGCCCGGACACCAGAAATGCCTGTTCTGGAAAACCGGGCTGCTCAGGGAGATATTACTGCACCCGGCGGTGCTCGCCGCTTAACGGGTGATCAGACCGCCGCTCTGCGTGATTCTCTTAGCGATAAACCCGTCAAAAATATTATTTTGCTGATTGGCGATGGGATGGGGGACTCGGAAATTACTGCTGCACGCAATTATGCCGAAGGTGCGGGCGGCTTTTTTAAAGGTATCGATGCCTTACCGCTTACCGGGCAATACACTCACTATGCGCTGAATAAAAAAACCGGCAAACCGGACTACGTTACCGACTCGGCTGCATCAGCAACCGCCTGGTCAACTGGTGTCAAAACCTATAACGGTGCGCTGAGCGTCGATATTCACGAAAAAGATCACCCAACGATTCTGGAAATGGCAAAAGCCGCAGGTCTGGCGACCGGTAACGTTTCTACCGCAGAGTTGCAGGATGCCACGCCCGCTGCGCTGGTGGCGCATGTGACCTCGCGCAAATGCTACGGTCCGAGCGCGACCAGTGAAAAATGTCCGGGTAATGCTCTGGAAAAAGGCGGGAGAGGATCGATTACCGAACAGCTGCTTAACGCTCGTGCCGATGTTACGCTTGGCGGCGGCGCAAAAACCTTTGCTGAAACGGCAACCGCCGGTGAATGGCAGGGAAAAACGCTGCGTGAACAGGCACAGGCGCGTGGTTATCAGTTGGTGAGCGATGCTGCCTCACTGAATGCGGTGACGGAAGCGAACCAGCAAAAACCCCTGCTAGGACTGTTTGCTGACGGCAATATGCCAGTGCGCTGGCAAGGACCGAAAGCAACGTACCACGGCAATATCGACAAGCCCGCAGTTACCTGTACGCCTAATCCGCAACGTAATGACAGCGTACCGACCCTGGCGCAGATGACCGACAAAGCCATTGAATTGTTGAGTAAAAATGAGAAAGGCTTTTTCCTGCAAGTTGAAGGTGCATCAATCGATAAACAGGATCACGCTGCGAATCCTTGTGGGCAAATTGGCGAGACGGTCGATCTCGACGAAGCCGTACAACGGGCGTTGGAATTCGCTAAAAAGGATGGCAACACGCTGGTCATAGTCACCGCTGATCACGCCCACGCCAGCCAGATTGTCGCGCCGGACACCAAAGCGCCGGGCCTCACCCAGGCGCTAAATACAAAAGATGGCGCAGTGATGGTGATGAGTTACGGGAACTCCGAAGAGGATTCACAAGAACATACCGGCAGTCAGTTGCGTATTGCAGCGTATGGCCCACATGCTGCCAATGTCGTTGGACTGACCGACCAGACCGATCTCTTCTACACCATGAAAGCCGCTCTGGGGCTGAAATAAAACCGCGCCCGGCGGTGAATTTTCGCTGTCGGGTGGTTTTTTTGCTGTTAGCAACCAGACTTAATGGAAGATCACGGGCGCACACGCTCATGGTTAAAACATGAAGAGGGATGGTGCTATGAAAATAACATTACTGGTTACCTTGCTTTTCGGTCTGGTTTTTTTAACCACCGTCGGCGCTGCCGAGAGAACCTTAACCCCGCAACAACAGCGTATGACCTCCTGTAATCAGCAGGCGACGGCGCAGGCGTTGAAAGGGGATGCTCGTAAGACCTACATGAGTGATTGCCTGAAGAACAGCAAGTCTGCGCCTGGTGAAAAAAGTTTGACGCCACAGCAGCAAAAGATGCGCGAATGTAATAATCAAGCAACGCAACAATCTCTGAAAGGTGATGATCGTAATAAGTTTATGAGCGCCTGCCTCAAGAAAGCCGCCTGATACCTGATAGTGCTAACGGGTGAGCTACGAAAATGGCTCACCCGAAATTTCATACTACTGCCTTTAGCCCCGTCTCTATAATTTGGGAAAATTGTTTCTGAATGTTCCCAAAAATAATGAATGATGAAAACTTTTTCAAAAAAGCGGCGGCGCATGGGGAGGAACCTCCTTTAACTCCTCAAAACGAACATCAGCGATCCGGGCTGCGCTTCGCCCGTCGCGTCAGACTACCCCGCGCGGTTGGCCTGGCTGGCATGTTCTTACCGATTGCTTCAACGCTGGTTTCGCACCCGCCGCCGGGCTGGTGGTGGCTGGTGTTGGTCGGCTGGGCGTTCGTCTGGCCGCATTTAGCCTGGCAGATAGCGAGCAGGGCCGTCGATCCGCTTAGCCGGGAAATTTACAACTTAAAAACCGATGCAGTATTAGCGGGAATGTGGGTAGGCGTAATGGGCGTAAACGTGCTGCCTTCCACCGCGATGTTGATGATTATGTGTCTGAATTTGATGGGGGCAGGCGGCCCCCGTCTGTTTGTCGCGGGTCTGGTATTGATGGTGGTTTCCTGTCTTGTCACCCTTGAACTGACGGGCATCACCGTGTCGTTCAATAGTGCGCCGCTGGAATGGTGGCTCTCCCTTCCCATTATCGTCATTTATCCTCTGCTGTTTGGCTGGGTCAGCTACCAGACGGCGACTAAACTGGCGGAACATAAACGCAGGTTGCAGGTCATGAGTACCCGCGACGGTATGACGGGCGTGTATAACCGACGTCATTGGGAAACTATGTTACGCAATGAATTTGATAACTGTCGGCGGCATAACCGCGATGCGACATTACTGATTATCGATATCGACCATTTCAAGAGCATCAACGATACCTGGGGCCATGATGTGGGCGATGAAGCGATTGTGGCGCTTACCCGACAGTTACAAATAACCCTGCGCGGTAGCGATGTGATTGGTCGGTTTGGCGGCGATGAGTTTGCGGTAATCATGTCCGGTACGCCAGCTGAGAGCGCCATTACCGCCATGTTACGGGTGCATGAAGGGCTAAATACATTACGTCTGCCGAATACGCCACAGGTAACTTTACGGATTAGTGTGGGGGTTGCGCCGCTGAACCCACAAATGAGTCACTATCGTGAGTGGTTGAAATCGGCAGATTTGGCGCTTTACAAAGCAAAGAAAGCCGGACGTAACCGCACCGAAGTGGCGGCCTGACGTCCGGCAAAAGTCATCAGGATTTACTGAGTTTTTCTGATTTTTCCATACACTTCGTCATCGCTTCGATCACTGCGGCACGGAAGCCTTTCTCTTCCAGTACGCGTACCGCCTCAATGGTGGTGCCTCCCGGTGAGCAGACCATATCTTTCAGTGCCCCCGGATGTTCTCCCGTTTCCAGCACCATTTTTGCGGAACCCATTACCGCCTGAGCGGCAAATTTATACGCCTGGGCGCGAGGCATCCCGCCCAGCACGGCGGCGTCGGCCATCGCTTCGATAAACATAAAGACGTAGGCTGGCGAAGAACCGCTCACACCGACCACCGGGTGGATCATCGGCTCAGCAATTACTTCCGCTTCGCCAAAGCAGCGGAAAATATTCAGCACATCAGCGGTATCTTCTGGGGTTACCAGCGCGTTTGGCGTTACGGAGGTCATCCCGGCATTAACCAGCGCGGGAGTGTTCGGCATGGCGCGGATAATTTTCCGGTCATGGCCCAGCGCACGGGCAAGCTGGTCGAGTGTGACACCTGCTGCAATAGAAACGACCAGAGAGTCTTTATTCAGGCTGGAGGTGATTTCGCTAAGCACTTTAATCATGATGCCTGGTTTAACGGCGGCAAAAATGATGTCGGCGATTTGCGCCACTTCTTGCGCCGATTCTGCGGCGTTGATGCCGAACTGGTCATGCAGGGCGGCGACTTTATCCGGGGAGGGGGTATATACCCAGATTTGCCCTGGAAGCACCTGACCGCTGGCAATCAGACCGCCGAGAATGGCTTTTCCCATATTGCCGCAGCCAATAAAACCGATTTTCTTTTCCATTGCCTCACTCCTGCCGTGAAATTCATTGTTTTGATAATCGCTGGCAGAAGCATAAACAGAACTATGCCGGAAGGCAAAAGCGCGACACAATAGAGGATTACCCAACAAAGGATGACTTTATGACAATTTGGGTGGATGCCGACGCGTGTCCCAATGTAATTAAAGAGATTTTGTATCGCGCGGCGGAACGTATGCAGATGCCGCTGGTACTGGTAGCAAACCAGAGTTTACGCGTGCCGCCATCGCGATTTATTCGTACGCTGCGCGTCGCGGCAGGTTTCGACGTTGCCGATAACGAAATTGTCCGGCAGTGTGAAGCGGGCGATTTGGTGATCACCGCAGATATACCTTTGGCTGCTGAAGCCATCGAGAAAGGCGCGGCGGCGCTTAATCCTCGCGGCGAACGTTATACGCCAGCGACCATTCGTGAGCGCCTGACGATGCGCGATTTTATGGATACCTTACGTGCCAGTGGGATCCAGACCGGAGGACCAGATAGCCTTTCACAACGTGACCGCCAGACCTTTGTCGCAGAGCTGGAGAAGTGGTGGCTGGAAGTGCAACGTAGTCATGGCTAAATGTAATTTATTATTTACACTTCATTCTTGAATATTTATTGGTATAGTAAGGGGTGTATTGAGATTTTCACTTTAAGTGGAATTTTTTCTTTACAATCGAAATTGTACTAGTTTGATGGTATGATCGCTATTCTCATGATACCGGCTTTCGCCGCATTGCGACCTATTGGGGAAAACCCACGATGACACAACCTCTTTTTCTGATCGGGCCTCGGGGCTGTGGTAAAACAACGGTCGGAATGGCCCTTGCCGATTCGCTTAACCGTCGATTTGTCGATACCGACCAGTGGTTGCAATCACAGCTCAATATGACGGTCGCGGAGATCGTCGAAAGGGAAGAGTGGGCGGGATTCCGCGCCAGAGAAACGGCGGCGCTGGAAGCGGTAACTGCGCCATCCACCGTTATCGCTACAGGCGGCGGCATTATTCTGACGGAATTTAATCGTCACTTCATGCAAAATAACGGGATCGTGGTTTATTTGTGTGCGCCAGTATCAGTCCTGGTTAACCGACTGCAAGCTGCACCGGAAGAAGATTTACGGCCAACCTTAACGGGAAAACCGTTGAGCGAAGAAGTTCAGGAAGTGCTGGAAGAACGCGATGTGCTATATCGCGAAGTTGCGCATATTATCATCGACGCAACAAACGAACCCAGCCAGGTGATTTCTGAAATTCGCAGTGCCCTGGCACAGACGATCAATTGTTGATTTTCGAGCGCCTATACTTAACGTTCATCCCGTGAAATAAGGAAGAACGATGCCAACGAAACCGCCTTATCCTCGTGAAGCATATATAGTGACGATTGAAAAAGGAAAACCAGGACAGACGGTAACCTGGTACCAACTCAGAGCCGATCATCCTAAACCAGACTCGTTGATCAGTGAACATCCGACCGCTCAGGAAGCGATGGATGCGAAAAAACGCTATGAGGATCCTGACAAAGAGTGACCGCATCAGACTGCTCGGAAGGGATTCTGAGTGCCACCACAAGGGATCTGCGTCACATTTTTCACAATTCATGTTTTTCAAATAATTAGAATATTAAACAATAACAATCCATTACTGGAATCATTTGGAATCTTTACATTATGCCGTGCAGGTCTGCTGCTACGCTTTTTGTCATTTGTAGCACAGGTAAGTGTCAGCAGTGGTGCTTAGCGCTTGCCCGGTAATTAACGACGAAATAAAAGTAAGGTGGAAGAACAATGAGTGCGTCGTTGGCGATCCTGACCATCGGCATTGTACCTATGCAGGAAGTTTTGCCGCTCCTGACAGAATACATTGACGAAGATAATATTTCCCATCATAGCCTGCTGGGGAAGTTAAGCCGCGAAGAAGTGATGGCGGAGTACGCGCCAGAAGCAGGCGAAGACACAATTCTCACATTATTAAATGACAACCAGCTGGCCCATGTTTCGCGTCGTAAAGTGGAACGAGACCTGCAAGGTGTGGTTGAAGTGCTCGATAATCAGGGTTACGACGTCATTATATTAATGAGTACAGCAAACATTAGTAGTATGACCGCGCGTAATACGATCTTTCTTGAGCCGTCGCGGATATTGCCACCGCTGGTTTCCTCTATTGTTGAAGATCATCAGGTGGGGGTTATCGTACCGGTTGAGGAGTTGCTGACCGTTCAGGCGCAAAAATGGCAAATTTTGCAGAAACCGCCAGTATTTTCATTGGGTAACCCCATTCATGATTCAGAACAAAAAATCATTGATGCCGGGAAAGAATTACTGGCAAAAGGGGCTGATGTCATCATGCTGGATTGTTTGGGATTTAACCAGCGTCATCGCGATTTACTGCAAAAACAGCTCGATGTTCCTGTCTTGCTCTCTAACGTATTGATTGCACGGCTGGCTGCGGAATTACTGGTGTAATTTTGCGTGACAGCCAGCGCCTCTGGCCCCTATAGTGAAGTAGATGTTCAACTACCAGACAGGGCCAGTTTATGCTTCAAAGTAATGAGTACTTTTCCGGCAAAGTGAAATCGATCGGCTTTTCCAGCAGCAGCACTGGTCGCGCCAGCGTGGGTGTTATGGTTGAAGGCGAATACACCTTCAGCACCGCTGAGCCGGAAGAGATGACGGTAATCAGTGGCGCGCTGAATGTGTTACTGCCTGACGCGACCGACTGGCAAGTGTATGAAGCCGGTTCGGTGTTTAATGTTCCCGGTCACAGTGAGTTTCATCTGCAAGTTGCCGAACCCACCTCTTATCTGTGCCGCTATCTGTAATTCCTCGCCTTCCCCTTGAACGGGAGGGCATTTTTCTGAAATGTTCTCTCATAAACCCATAATAATATTTCCTTTGCTGCGATTTTTTCGATTTCCGATATATTCATAATTCATCAAGGTTGATATAAATATCAGCGAAGATCTCCAGATATTGTTGCGGAACTGGCGACGATAAAAGATAAATCAGATGATGAATGGTGGCGTGCATTGCTGCAAAGTCGCAATGATCATTTGCGCCAAACGGCATTGCGCAACGCACATACCCCGGCGTCGTTGTTAACGGCATTGACTGAGCCTCAGGATCGGGCGTTGGTTATTAATAATCCACAGTTGGCTGCCGATGTGAAAACGATGTGGTTAAAAGATGATCCATCATTACTCTTATTTGTCGATCAACCCGATCTTTCGCTGTTACGTGATTTAGTGAAAACCGGGGCAACGCGGAAAATTCGCAGTGAAGCGCGTCACCGGCTTGAGGAAAAACAATGACACAACGCCCATGGAGCAAGTTACAGCGTAAAACGCATAATATTGCTGCGCTAAAAATTATTGCCCGCCGTAGCGAATAATTATATGCCTGGTGTGGCTTCGTACGCCGGATAAGACGCGGCAGGCGTCGCATCCGGCATTAAAGGTAAATCAGCAATTAACGTTGTGCTTCGCCACCTAATCCTTCAATCAGGTTTTGAATTAACGCTGCCAGTTCACCAGTCATCAGGATGAAATCGGCATCAAAACGCTGGGCGAAATCTTCACGGTCGATATCTTCGTTTTGATCGCGCAGCTCGTCGCAGAACTTCAGACGCTTGAGCGAACCATCGTCGCACATCACAAACTGAATGCGCTGCTGCCAGTCGAGCGCCAGTTTAGTCACCACTTTTCCGGCTTCAATGTGATTGGTGATCTCTTCGCTGGTCAGATCTTGTTTCTTCGCGCGGATCACTCCACCATCTTCCAGCAGCGATTTCAGCTCGGCTTCATCAAGCAGCTGGAAGCCCTGTGCCGCGCTGCCGGAGCGTACCCATTCGGTCAGCGTCAGTTCAATCGGGTTTTCCATGCTCAATGGTACAACCGGTAACGACCCCAGGCTTTTACGCAGTAATGCCAGCGTATCTTCCGCTTTTTTGGCACTGGCGCAGTCCACCATAATCAAACCATTAACCGTGTCGATCCACATCATTGTCTGGCTAAAACGGCTGAAAGCACGCGGCAGCAGAGAGTGCAGCACTTCGTCTTTCAGCGAATCTTTTTCGGTTTTCTTCAGCTTACGCGCCTGTTCCGCTTCCAGTTTGGCGATTTTCGCTTCCAGCGCCTGTTTAATCACCGGAGACGGGAGGATTTTTTCTTCTTTGCGCGCGCAGATAACAATTTGACCATTGGCAACGTGCGTTAACGCATCGCTGTGCGATCCCATCGGAGGAACCCAGCCCATCTTCGCCATGTCCTGGCTGCCGCATGGGGTAAATGCCATCGAGGCTAGCTGTTTTTCCATCTCTTCTGCACGCAGCGAAATCTCGCGGCTAAGACGGTAAACCATTAAATTTTTGAACCACAGCATGATAATTTCCACGGCCTTGTCGTTAAATTTAGCGGGCATGATAACGAATTGTCGGCGGGCTTGCATTGCCAATCCGGTTGTCCGTCTCTACGCTATTGATATTGAAAAAAATAAGGAGAGTACCGTGCGTATAGGTATCGATTTAGGCGGCACCAAAACTGAAGTGATTGCACTGGGCGATGCAGGGGAGCAGTTGTACCGCCATCGTCTGCCCACGCCGCGTGATGATTACCGCCAGACCATTGAAACGATCGCCACGCTGGTTGATATGGCGGAGCAGGCGACAGGGCAGCGCGGAACAGTGGGGATGGGCATTCCTGGCTCAATTTCGCCTTACACCGGCGTGGTGAAGAATGCCAATTCAACCTGGCTCAACGGTCAGCCATTCGATAAAGACTTAAGCGCGCGGTTGCAGCGGGAAGTGCGGCTGGCAAATGACGCCAACTGTCTGGCGGTTTCAGAAGCGGTAGATGGCGCGGCAGCGGGAGCGCAGACGGTATTTGCCGTGATTATCGGCACGGGATGCGGCGCGGGCGTGGCATTCAATGGGCGGGCGCATATCGGCGGCAATGGCACGGCAGGTGAGTGGGGACACAATCCGCTACCGTGGATGGACGAAGACGAACTGCGTTATCGCGAGGAAGTCCCTTGTTATTGCGGTAAACAAGGTTGTATTGAAACCTTTATTTCGGGCACGGGATTCGCGACGGATTATCATCGTTTGAGCGGACATGCGCTGAAAGGCAGTGAAATTATCCGCCTGGTTGAAGAAAGCGATCCGGTAGCGGAACTGGCATTGCGTCGCTACGAGCTGCGGCTGGCAAAATCGCTGGCACATGTCGTGAATATTCTCGATCCGGATGTGATTGTGCTGGGGGGCGGGATGAGCAATGTAGACCGTTTATATCAAACGGTTCCGCAGTTGATTAAACAATTTGTCTTCGGCGGCGAATGTGAAACGCCGGTGCGTAAGGCGAAGCACGGTGATTCCAGCGGCGTACGCGGCGCTGCGTGGTTATGGCCACAAGAGTAAAAAACGTAGGCAATTGGCGCATCATGCCTGATGCGATGCCGCGTCTTATCAGGCCTGCAAAATGTGCCGGAACCGCAGGCCGATAACGCGTTCACGCCTCATCCGGCAATAAGCAACGCGCACCGTGACAGTAATCTACCCCAGTGGTTTCGCCAGCACCGGACTATCCGCCGCTTGCTGGCGCTTATAGCGACCATACAGCAGCAACGACGACATCGCAGCAAACGAAAGCAGGGCGGCAGGCAGCGCCACGTAATTATATGCCAGCCCCAGCGTCAGCATCATACCACCGCAATATGCGCCGACGGCGCTACCGAGGTTAAACGCTATTTGCCCACCTGCGGCACCTAATAACTCTCCGCCTTTGGCATTTTGCAGTAACAATATTTGCAGTGGTGCTGAAAGGGCAAATAATCCCGCGCAACAAATAAATGCAAAAATAAGCGACGTTGTTTTCATGCCGCCGAAGAAAAAGAGCATCAGCAGTGCCAGCACAATAATAAAGTCAGTTACTGCCGCAATGCGCAGTGGTGAATAACGTCCTGAAATCCGGCCACTTAGCACATTCCCCAGCACCATCCCTAGCCCAACTAACATCATAATAAAAGTCATCGCCGTTTCCGAAAAACCGGAAATAAACATCATGTATGGCTTTACGTAGCTGAACCAGGCAAACACACCTGCGTTGCCAAACATGGTGGCGGCGAAAATTAACCACGGGGCCGGGCAGCGCAAAAAGTGAAATTGTTCGCGTAGCTTCCCTTTCGCCTCGTCGCGAATATCCGGCACCCAAAAATAGACCGATGCCATCACCGCAATATTAAAAACAGCGATCAATAAAAAGGTGTAACGCCAGCTAAATTCCTGACTTAAATACGTTCCCAGCGGAATGCCCAGCAAATTGGCGACTGTCATCCCGGAAACCATCCCCGCCACGGCGGCGGTGACTTTGCCGGGTTTGATAATTTTCGATAACACGATCGCGCCGACGCCAAAAAATGCACCATGCGGAAAGCCGGAAACCAGCCGACCAATGGCGAGCATCAGGTAAGACGAAGAGAGCGTGAACATGGCGTTGCCAATGACGCACAACGCCACCAGAAACAATAAGATATGTTTGAGTGAGTAGCGGCTGGAAAAGAGTGCGATGATTGGCGCACCGACCACCACCCCCAGCGCATAATACGAGATCATATGCCCGGCAGCAGGAATCGAAATTCCTACGTTATGCGCCAGCTCCGTGAGCACGCCCATAATGCCAAATTCGGCCATCCCCAAACCAAACGTGCCCAGAGCCAAAGATAAAATGACTTTTTTCATACCACCATCACAACCACCAGAACGGCTACCAATCACCGTAGCCAATAAAGTGATAGCTTGCAGGATAACGACCAGCAAGGCCAAGAGATAATTCGCCCCTCTGTATTCATTATCCTGCTGAATAGTTATTTCACTGCAAACGCACTTTCCAGTTTGCTGTAGCCCAGGCCGTTGATCTTCTTCACTTTGATCTGCACCGGAATACGCTCTTTCATCGCTTCAACGTGGCTAATCACACCGATGGTTTTGCCACTGGCATTCAGGGCATCCAGCGCATCAAGGGCGGTATCCAGCGTTTCGCTATCCAGCGTGCCAAAACCTTCATCAAGGAACAGCGAGTCAATACGCGTTTTATGGCTGACCAGATCCGAAAGCGCCAGCGCCAGCGCCAGACTGACGAGGAAACTTTCGCCGCCGGAAAGGGTACGGGTATCGCGTACCGCATCTGCCTGCCAGGTATCAACAACCTCGACTTCCAGCGCCTCGCTGGCTTTGCGCTGTAACAGATAGCGCCCGTGCAGCCGGGTAAGTTGCTGATTAGCGAGATGGACTAAATTATCCAGCGTCAGCCCCTGGGCAAACTTGCGGAATTTATCGCCCTCTTTGGAACCTATTAGCGAATTCAGATATCCCCAGTCCTCAACCTGCTGCGTCATTTGAGCAATTTGCTGCATTAAGGTTTGCTGTTGCTGACGGTTGTCTGCATCCTGCTTCAGCTGCTGGCGAATCTCGCCCTGACTGGTGGTGTTTTCACGCAACTTTTGGTGAGTTTGCGCTAACTCTTGCTGAATCTGCTTCACCGTCACAGTGAGAGTCAACCCGTCAGGTCGGTGTTGCTGATGCTGTGCCAGCGCTTCTGCTGTCTGAGTGACCAGCGTTTGCGCCTGACGGCGCTGGTTTTCCAGATTCTGCTTGAGCTGTTCCAGCTGCGTTAGTGTTTGTTCATCCATTAGCGCCGCAAGGAACGCCTGCTGATCGTCAAAGACGCTGGCCTGTAGCGCGGTGTCAAACTGCGCCTGGGCTTTTTGCAGACTTTGCGCCGCCAGAACGTCCTGTTGCTGTAACGTCTGCTGCTGGCTGTGTAATGCGAGACATTGTTCATGAACCTGCCGCCAGTTTTCCAGCACCACAGTTTCTTCGCTGTGCGGGAGTTCATCACTTTGCGGCAACGTTTCCAGAATCGGCGTCAGTTGCTGAATACGGTTTTGCAGCGCGGTTAATTCGTTCTGGCGATGCTGCCAGCTCTGCGCTTCTTGCTGACGCGTCGCCAACCAGCTCTCTTCTTCATCTTCCTGTGGCAATGTCAGTGCATAACCCGCCAATGCCGTTAAGAGCTGCTGCTGGCGTTGTTCAATTTGCTGTTGATACTGGATAATTTGCTGATTATGCGCGGCAATCTGCCCTTGTAATTCATGCCGTTGGCTGAGTAACCGCAGCTGGCGTTCGTGCTCATCTTGTGCATCCAGCCACGGTTGAATATCGTCCTGTGGCTGCAAGGTGATATTGAGGCTGGCCGTGACGGCTTGCCATTGTTGAGTAAGTGCTTGCTCATCTTGTCGGAGGCTTTGCGCTTCGTTTTCATCACGCTGAAGTTGCTTTGTTAAGGCGTCCAGTTGCCCACGTAGCGTCGCACCTTCTTCACCGAGCTTTTTAACTTCGTTTTCCAGCGCCAGTAATCGAGACTGATTAACGCCAGGCTCCAGCGCCTGATACGCCTCGACCGCCGGGTGGCTGGTGGAACCACAAAGTGGACAAGGCTGACCCGCCTGTAACTGTGCACGTTGAGCTTCCAGCGTTTTGATGCGCGCTTCCTGCTCGCAAATAGTTTTCACATCGGCAAGTTGCTGCGTCTTTTCTTTATAACGCTGGCGCATTTCGTTAAGTGCGGCGTTACGTTGCGTCTGTTCTTGCGTGACATTCTGGATAGCGACCTGTAATTGCGCCAGGCGTTTTTGTTGGGGAACAATCTGTCCATGCAGCGCGACCAGGCGCTGACGCAGCGTGCGTTGCTCAGCATGTTGCGCCAGGGCGGTAGCAACTTCATCGGCGGTTAACGTCAACGTGATCGCCGTAAGCGCATTAAGTTTTTGCTCAGCATGGGTTAACTGTTGCTGCCATTGCCGCAGATGCTCGCGAACGCTGGTTTGTTGGGAGAACTGCGCACGCCAACCCGCCAGTTCGTTGTTCCACTGACGGAAGCGGTCGTGTTCCTGTAACCAGGCATTCAGGCTTTGTTGCTGCTGCTGTAATTCTGCTGACTGCTTCGCCGCGTGGTGGCGAATGCTCGCCCGAAGCGCCATTGTGCTCTGTAAGCGAGTATTTACTTCTTTAATCTGCTGGCGAGTATGCGCCAGCGCCGCGCTGTGTTCTGCGATGCGTTCCCAGTGCGGACGAAGATTTCGTGCCGGTTGTGCCAGACTGAGCGCCGCCAGTTGAGGTTGCGCTTTTTCTTCTTCGGCTAACGCCTGTTGCAAGGCCTGCTGACGGCGGCTGGCTTCTTGCTGCAATTCGTCCAGACGCGTTAACCAGTTTAGTGATTGTTGTTCTTGCTGCTGCGCGGTAAGTAACTGTTTTTCTTCGTCAGTAAGTACCTGCAAACTCGCTGTCAGCGATTGCACTTGTTCCGGCGTGAGCAACGCGACGCCGCTGGCCTGCGCTTGCAGCTTCTCCAGCTCAGTGCGGGCCGATTTGTGCTGCTCAAAAACCATCGCCGAGATTTGCCCGTAGATTTCAGTGCCGGTTAACTCCTCGAGCAATTCCGCGCGTTCTTTGGGTTTGGCATTCAGGAAGGCAGCAAATTGCCCCTGCGAAAGCAGCATCGAACGGGTGAAGCGCCCGTAATCCAGTCCGGTTAACGTCGCCGTCAGTTCCAGCTTATCTTTCACTTTGTCGGCGAGAATTTTGCCATCGGCACAGCGCGCCAGCTCAACGCGTGGCACCTGCAAATTACCGTCCGGCTGGTTACGCGCCCGATTCTGGCTCCAGAACGCACGGTACGCTTCACCTTTGACTTCAAACTCCACTTCCGCCAGACATTCGGCGGTATCGCGGGTCATGAGATCATTTTGCGATTGTGAAACGTTAGAAAGGCGCGGAGTTTCGTGATACAGCGCCAGACAAATGGCATCCAGCAGGGTCGTTTTTCCCGCGCCGGTTGGACCGGTAATGGCAAACAGCCCGTTGCTGGCGAACGGCTCGCGGGTGAAATCAATCTTCCATTCGCCTTTTAATGAGTTCAGGTTTTTCAGGCGCAGGCTGAGAATTTTCATGCTTCGTGTTCTCCTGCGAGGGTATGCAACGTTGTGGCGAAAAGATGCTGCAGACGTTGCTGCTGCGATTCATCCAGTTCTTCCAGTGCCAGACGGCGATTGAACACCTCTTCGACGCTGAGTTCGCTGAGGGTTTCACGCTGTTGGCTGGCTAACACTCGCTCGCGCTGTTCACGACTCCGGCGTACCAGCAATACTTCGACAGGCAATGATTCGGTTAATGCCTGGATTTTGCGCTGAATATCATGCAGATACTCATCAGTAGTGATTTCGATATCCAGCCAGACAGGTGGCTCCTGTGATACATCGCGCCACTGTTCCAGCTGTTCGGTAATCGACGCCAGATCGCCTTTCAGCACCGCCATGGGTTGCGTTACCGGTACGTTCAGGTTTTCCACGCTCTCTAATTTGCCGTTTGAAAATGTTACCAGATGGACATATTTACTCTTACCGCATTCATCAAAACTCAGTGGAATGGGGGAACCGCAATAGCGAACATGTTCCATGCCGCCAATAATCTGTGCGCGGTGAATATGCCCGAGCGCGATGTAGTCGGCTGGTGGAAAGTTTTGTGCCGGAAACGCGTCCAGCGTGCCAATATAGATGTCACGCACGGCATCACTTTTACTGGCACCCACGGTCGTTAAATGTCCCGTGGCGATGATGGGCAGAGGCTGATCGCCGCGCAGTTTGCAGGCATCGGCATAGTGTTGTTGATAATAATCAGTAATCGCTGCCAGCAAATGCTGCTGTTTTTCAATACCGTTAAGCCCCGCCTGGCTGGTAATAATGTCACGCGGACGTAAAAACGGAATGGGGCACAGCACTGCGCCTAGCGTCCCGTCGCGACGAGGCAAGATTTGCGGCGCATGTCCGGCGCTGGCGACCACGGTCGTATTGAGGAACGCCATGATATCGCGCGATTCATTCAGCGTGGCGACCGAGTCATGGTTTCCTGCCAGTACCACCAGATGACAGCCAGTTTGCTGTAAATTGACAACAAAACGGTTGTATAACGTGCGGGCGTAACTGGGCGGCGAGCCGGTATCGAAAACATCACCAGCAACAATAATCGCATCCACCTGATGGGTTTGTGCTGTTTCCAGCAGCCAGTCAAGAAAAGCCTGATGTTCAGCTTCGCGGCTTTTACTGTAGAAGTTCTGGCCGAGATGCCAGTCTGAGGTGTGAAGGATGCGCATAACGGTTCCCTGGCGAAAAAGCATGGGCGCGATTATACCCAAACAGATGTGCCATTTGCTTTTTTCTGCGCCACGGAAATCAATAACCTGAAGATATGTGCGACGAGCTTTTCATAAATCTGTCATAAATCTGACGCATAATGACGTCGCATTAATGATCGCAACCTATTTATTACAACAGGGCAAATCATGGCGAGACGTATTCTGGTCGTAGAAGATGAAGCACCAATTCGCGAAATGGTCTGCTTCGTGCTCGAACAAAATGGCTTTCAGCCGGTCGAAGCGGAAGATTATGACAGTGCTGTGAATCAACTGAATGAACCCTGGCCGGATTTAATTCTCCTTGACTGGATGTTACCTGGCGGCTCCGGTATCCAGTTCATCAAACACCTCAAGCGCGAGTCGATGACCCGGGATATTCCAGTGGTGATGTTGACCGCCAGAGGGGAAGAAGAAGATCGCGTGCGCGGCCTTGAAACCGGCGCGGATGACTATATCACCAAGCCGTTTTCGCCGAAGGAGCTGGTGGCGCGAATCAAAGCGGTAATGCGCCGTATTTCGCCGATGGCGGTGGAAGAGGTGATTGAGATGCAGGGACTAAGTCTCGACCCGACATCTCACCGGGTGATGGCGGGCGAAGAGCCGCTGGAGATGGGGCCGACAGAATTTAAACTGCTGCACTTTTTTATGACGCATCCTGAGCGCGTGTACAGCCGCGAGCAGCTGTTAAACCACGTCTGGGGAACCAACGTGTATGTGGAAGATCGTACGGTCGATGTCCACATTCGTCGCCTGCGTAAAGCACTGGAGCCCGGCGGGCATGACCGCATGGTGCAGACCGTGCGCGGTACAGGATATCGTTTTTCAACCCGCTTTTAACGCCTTGCTCATCGGACGCAGAGCAGGGCTTATGATTTCTTAACTGGAGTATCTTACGTGCTGGAACGGCTGTCGTGGAAAAGGCTGGTGCTGGAGCTGCTACTTTGCTGCCTCCCGGCTTTCATCCTGGGTGCATTTTTTGGTTACCTGCCCTGGTTTTTGCTGGCATCGGTAACAGGACTGCTTATCTGGCATTTCTGGAATTTATTGCGCCTTTCATGGTGGCTGTGGGTGGATCGTAGTATGACCCCGCCACCGGGACGTGGTAGCTGGGAACCGCTGCTATACGGATTACACCAGATGCAGTTACGAAATAAAAAACGCCGCCGCGAACTGGGCAATCTGATTAAACGCTTTCGTAGCGGCGCGGAGTCGCTGCCCGACGCGGTGGTGCTGACCACGGAAGAGGGCGGTATTTTCTGGTGCAACGGTCTGGCGCAACAGATTCTTGGCTTGCGCTGGCCGGAAGATAACGGGCAGAACATCCTTAACTTGCTGCGTTACCCGGAGTTTACGCAATATCTGAAAACGCGTGATTTTTCTCGCCCGCTTAATCTGGTGCTCAACACCGGGCGGCATCTGGAAATTCGCGTCATGCCTTATACCCACAAACAGTTGCTGATGGTGGCGCGTGATGTCACGCAAATGCATCAACTGGAAGGGGCGCGGCGTAACTTTTTTGCCAACGTGAGCCATGAGTTACGTACGCCATTGACTGTGTTACAGGGTTACCTGGAGATGATGGATGAGCAACCGCTGGAAGGCGCGGTACGTGAAAAAGCGTTGCACACCATGCGCGAGCAGACCCAGCGGATGGAAGGGCTGGTGAAGCAATTGCTGACGCTGTCGAAAATAGAAGCCGCACCGACGCATTTGCTCAATGAAAAGGTTGATGTGCCAATGATGCTGCGCGTTGTTGAGCGCGAGGCTCAGACTCTGAGTCAGAAAAAACAGACATTTACCTTTGAGATAGATAACGGCCTCAAGGTGTCTGGCAACGAAGATCAGCTACGCAGTGCGATTTCGAACCTGGTCTATAACGCCGTAAATCATACGCCAGAAGGCACGCATATCACCGTACGCTGGCAGCGAGTGCCGCACGGTGCCGAATTTAGCGTTGAAGATAACGGACCGGGCATTGCACCGGAGCATATTCCGCGCCTGACCGAGCGTTTTTATCGCGTTGATAAAGCGCGTTCCCGGCAAACCGGCGGTAGCGGATTAGGGTTAGCGATCGTGAAACATGCGGTGAATCATCACGAAAGTCGCCTGAATATTGAGAGTACAGTAGGAAAAGGAACACGTTTCAGTTTTGTTATCCCGGAACGTTTAATTGCCAAAAACAGCGATTAATCCGCCTTTGTCATCTTTTATTGTCATAAGCCAGCCGATGCTGGCTTATTTTCTTTGCAGTCAAAATACGGGCGTTAGATTTTACAACGGTTGGTGATTTTTTGTTCGCATGATTAGCCATGTCTTTTTCACGGAAATAGTGTTTTATACTGGTTGGTGATTTCTTATCGCTATATACCTCTGGTTTTTAGATCCCTTCTTGCTTTAAAACGTTATAAGCGTTTAAATTGCGCTTCAGGTGCTGTCATACTGACTGCATTCACGCGGTAAATCGAAAAACTATTCTTCGCCGCGCCTGGTTGGGAGTATTTCCCGCTAAAATTGTTTAAATATACCGCTGTATCATCCCCAGGGATTGGCACAAAAATTTAACGTTACAACACCACATCCACAGGCAGTATGATTTATGACCCATCAATTAAGATCGCGCGATATCATCGCTCTGGGCTTTATGACATTTGCGTTGTTCGTCGGCGCAGGTAACATTATTTTCCCTCCAATGGTCGGCTTGCAGGCAGGCGAACACGTCTGGACTGCGGCATTCGGCTTCCTCATTACTGCCGTTGGCCTGCCGGTATTAACGGTGGTGGCGCTGGCAAAAGTTGGCGGCGGTGTTGACAGCCTCAGCACGCCAATCGGTAAAGTTGCTGGCGTACTGCTGGCAACGGTTTGTTACCTGGCGGTGGGGCCGCTGTTCGCTACGCCGCGTACAGCTACCGTTTCTTTTGAAGTGGGTATTGCGCCGCTGACGGGTGATTCCGCACTGCCGCTGTTTATCTACAGCCTGGTCTATTTCGCTATCGTTATTCTGGTTTCGCTCTATCCGGGCAAGCTGCTGGATACCGTGGGCAACTTCCTTGCGCCGCTGAAAATTATCGCGCTGGTCATCCTGTCTGTTGCCGCGATTGTCTGGCCGGCGGGTTCTATCAGCACGGCGACTGAGGCTTATCAAAACGCTGCGTTTTCTAACGGCTTCGTCAACGGCTATCTGACCATGGATACGCTGGGCGCGATGGTGTTTGGTATCGTTATTGTTAACGCGGCGCGTTCTCGTGGCGTTACCGAAGCGCGTCTGCTGACCCGTTATACCGTCTGGGCTGGCCTGATGGCGGGTGTTGGTCTGACTCTGCTGTACCTGGCGCTGTTCCGTCTGGGTTCAGACAGCGCGTCGCTGGTCGATCAGTCTGCAAACGGTGCGGCGATCCTGCATGCTTACGTTCAGCATACCTTTGGCGGCGGCGGTAGCTTCCTGCTGGCGGCGTTAATCTTCATCGCCTGCCTGGTCACGGCAGTTGGCCTGACCTGTGCTTGTGCAGAATTCTTTGCCCAGTACGTACCGCTCTCTTATCGTACGCTGGTGTTTATCCTCGGCGGCTTCTCGATGGTGGTGTCTAACCTCGGCTTAAGCCAGCTGATCCAGATCTCCGTACCGGTGCTGACCGCTATTTATCCGCCGTGTATCGCACTGGTTGTATTAAGTTTTACACGCTCATGGTGGCATAATTCGTCCCGCGTGATTGCTCCGCCGATGTTTATCAGCCTGCTTTTTGGTATTCTCGACGGGATCAAAGCATCTGCATTCAGCGATATCTTACCGTCCTGGGCGCAGCGTTTACCGCTGGCCGAACAAGGTCTGGCGTGGTTAATGCCAACAGTGGTGATGGTGGTTCTGGCCATTATCTGGGATCGCGCGGCAGGTCGTCAGGTGACCTCCAGCGCTCACTAAATCACTGAACATTTGTTTTAACCACGGGGCTGCGATGCCCCGTGGTTTTTTATTGTGTTGATGGGTTAGGAATTGATGGAAAGTAAGAACAAGCTAAAGCGTGGGCTAAGTACCCGCCACATACGCTTTATGGCACTGGGTTCAGCAATTGGCACCGGGTTGTTTTACGGTTCGGCAGACGCCATCAAAATGGCCGGTCCGAGCGTGTTGTTGGCCTATATTATCGGTGGTATCGCGGCGTATATCATTATGCGTGCGCTGGGGGAAATGTCGGTACATAACCCGGCCGCCAGCTCTTTCTCGCGTTATGCGCAGGAAAACCTCGGCCCGCTGGCAGGTTACATTACCGGCTGGACCTACTGCTTTGAAATCCTTATTGTCGCCATCGCCGATGTGACCGCTTTTGGTATCTATATGGGTGTCTGGTTCCCGACGGTGCCGCACTGGATTTGGGTACTGAGCGTGGTGCTGATCATTTGCGCCGTAAACCTGATGAGCGTGAAGGTATTCGGTGAGCTGGAATTCTGGTTCTCGTTCTTTAAAGTCGCCACTATCATCATCATGATTGTCGCCGGTTTCGGCATCATCATCTGGGGGATTGGCAACGGCGGGCAACCGACCGGTATTCATAACCTGTGGAGCAACGGCGGCTTCTTCAGTAACGGCTGGCTTGGGATGGTGATGTCGTTGCAAATGGTGATGTTTGCTTACGGTGGGATCGAAATTATCGGGATTACCGCCGGTGAAGCGAAAGATCCTGAGAAATCGATTCCGCGTGCGATTAACTCCGTGCCGATGCGTATTCTGGTGTTCTACGTCGGTACGCTGTTCGTCATTATGTCTATCTACCCGTGGAATCAGGTTGGCACTGCCGGTAGCCCGTTCGTACTGACGTTCCAGCATATGGGGATTACCTTTGCCGCCAGCATTCTTAACTTTGTTGTGCTGACCGCTTCGCTTTCGGCAATTAACAGTGACGTATTTGGCGTAGGCCGTATGCTCCACGGTATGGCAGAGCAGGGCAGCGCGCCAAAAATTTTCAGCAAAACGTCGCGTCGCGGTATTCCGTGGGTTACGGTGCTGGTGATGACTACCGCGCTGCTGTTTGCTGTGTATCTGAACTACATCATGCCGGAAAACGTCTTCCTGGTGATCGCTTCGCTGGCAACCTTCGCCACGGTGTGGGTGTGGATTATGATCCTGCTGTCGCAAATCGCCTTCCGTCGCCGTTTGCCGCCAGAAGAAGTTAAGGCGCTGAAATTTAAAGTGCCGGGTGGGGTAGCAACGACCATCGGCGGGCTGATTTTCCTGCTCTTTATTATCGGGTTGATTGGTTATCACCCGGATACGCGTATCTCGCTGTATGTCGGTTTCGCGTGGATTGTTGTGCTGTTGATTGGCTGGATGTTTAAGCGCCGCCACGATCGTCAGCTGGCTGAAAACCAGTAATCCTTGCGTTCTGTAAGCCGGTTCAGGAGGAAATCCTGATCCGGCTATTCTGAAAGTTATCCGCCCCCGTCCTCCTCCCCCAAATATCCTTCAGATGATGAGTGATCCTGCATTAGGCTATGGCAAGGTGATCAGATTTTCATCACAGGGGAATTATGATGTTAAATGCATGGCACCTGCCGGTGCCCCCATTTGTTAAGCAAAGCAAAGATCAACTGCTCATTACACTGTGGCTGACGGGCGAAGACCCACCGCAGCGCATTATGCTGCGTACAGAACACGATAACGAAGAAATGTCAGTACCGATGCATAAGCAGCGCGGTCAGCCGCAGCCTGGCGTCACCGCATGGCGGGCGGCGATCGATCTCTCCAGCGGACAACCTCGACGGCGTTACAGTTTCAAACTGCTGTGGCACGATCGCCAGCGTTGGTTTACACCGCAGGGCTTCAGCCGAATGCCGCCGGCACGACTGGAGCAGTTTGCCGTCGATGTACCGGATATCGGCCCACAATGGGCTGCGGATCAGATTTTTTATCAGATCTTCCCTGATCGTTTCGCCCGTAGTCTTCCTCGTGAAGCTGAACAGGATCATGTCTATTATCATCACGCAGCCGGACAAGAGATCATATTGCGTGACTGGGATGAACCGATCACGGCGCAGGCGGGCGGATCAACGTTCTATGGCGGCGATCTGGACGGGATAAGCGAAAAACTGCCGTATCTGAAAAAGCTCGGCGTGACGGCGCTGTATCTCAATCCGGTGTTTAAAGCTCCCAGCGTACATAAATACGATACCGAGGATTATCGCCATGTCGATCCGCAGTTTGGCGGTGATGGGGCGTTGTTGCGTTTGCGACACAATACGCAGCAGCTGGGAATGCGGCTGGTGCTGGACGGCGTGTTTAACCACAGTGGCGATTCCCATGCCTGGTTTGACAGACACAATCGCGGGACGGGTGGTGCTTGTCACAACCCCGAATCGCCCTGGCGCGACTGGTACTCGTTTAGTGACGATGGCACGGCGCTCGACTGGCTGGGCTATGCCAGCTTGCCGAAACTGGATTATCAGTCGGAAAGTCTGGTGAATGAAATTTATCGCGGGGAAGACAGTATTGTCCGCCACTGGCTGAAAGCGCCGTGGAATATGGACGGCTGGCGGCTGGATGTGGTGCATATGCTGGGGGAAGCGGGTGGGGCGCGCAATAATTTGCAGCACGTTGCCGGGATCACCGAAGCGGCGAAAGAAACCCAGCCGGAAGCGTATATAGTTGGAGAGCATTTTGGCGATGCACGGCAATGGTTACAGGCCGATGTGGAAGATGCCGCCATGAACTATCGCGGCTTCACATTCCCGTTGTGGGGATTTCTCGCCAATACCGATATCTCTTATGATCCGCAGCAAATTGACGCCCAAACCTGTATGGCCTGGATGGATAATTACCGCGCCGGACTTTCTCATCAACAGCAACTGCGTATGTTTAATCAGCTCGATAGCCACGATACTGCGCGATTTAAAACGCTGCTCGGTCGGGATATTGCGCGCCTGCCGCTGGCGGTGGTCTGGTTGTTCACCTGGCCTGGTGTACCGTGCATTTATTACGGTGATGAAGTGGGACTGGATGGTAAAAACGATCCGTTTTGCCGTAAACCGTTCCCCTGGCAGGTGGAAAAGCAGGATACGGCGTTATTCGCGCTGTACCAGCGAATGATTGCGCTGCGTAAGAAAAGTCAGGCGCTGCGTCGTGGCGGCTGTCAGGTGCTGTATGCGGAAGATAACGTGGTGGTATTTGTCCGCGTGCTGAATCAGCAGCGTGTACTGGTGGCAATCAACCGTGGAGAAGCCTGTGAAGTGGTGCTACCCGCGTCACCGTTGCTTAATGTTGCGCAATGGCAACGCAAAGAAGGCCATGGGCAACTGACAGACGGGATTCTGGCTTTGCCTGCCATTTCGGCTACGGTATGGATGAACTAAAGCATCTGTTTTATTTGTTACGTCATTAGTCATCAGCCCTGACACTACGCAGCGCAAAAAAGCTGCTCAATGTCAGGGCTGAGTTTGTTAAATATTTGTCCCGATCGATATGAGCGATTTTTGGTATTCTTTGCCCATGAGGTTAGGTACAACCTGCTCCAGGATAACCCTGTATTGGAGCAAAGATATGACAATTTCAAATTCGAATTTATTGAAACCGTTTATTACTGGTACTGAGTTGCCACCTTTTAAAGAGGATGTCTTTTCTAAAACAGAAGAACAATTTAAAAAAAGCCCCCATGGCAAATTGCTTTTCATTTCCGGAAATGAAAACTTAGTAAACATTTCAGCGGAAAAAATCGATGAAATAAAAAATAGCAAAGATTTCTTTTCAAATATTGTAAATATAATAATTTTACTCATTAAGCATCCTGAGAAAATTCTGCCCATTCTTCATGGTTGTCCTGCAGAGTCCATCGAACTCATTAAGAATGCGAAACGAACGGGGCAATGGTCATATGAGATGACTGATAAGAACGGGCAGAGTATTGAAGTGTCCTATATTTTCACTGATACCATAGATAATAATTATGATGGAAAATTATGCTTAAAAATCTGTAACCCCTGCAACCAAAATGATTCTAGTACACATGAATATAAAATAGATCATCAACAGTTGAAAAATCACATAAGGCAACTTGAGGAGTGGGCCCTTCTTGAAAAGTTTTATGATAACAACGCTTATTATTCTAAACGTACAAAACAATTAGAGAAGAAAATTGCCGATGCGGGGTTTATAGCAGGGAAGGTTAATGCCGATAACTTTAATGTAAAAGAGTTTAAAGACGATATAGCCTCGATGCTTTGTGAACAGCCCCCCATGCGAACACACCAGATATCTTCATCCGGATACTTATCTGCCGATAAAGTACCCGATCTCTATAAGACAAATTTGGAAGACGCGCAGAGAGATCTGAAAACAACACCGGTTGACATCGATGGTGTTAGTCTAAAACCAAAAACTCGGGAAAAAATTGCGGAAAAAATTGCGAAAAAAACTGAGGAAGAAAATGCGAAAAAAATTGCGAAACAAAATGCGAAGACCATTGAGGAGAAGAATAGTGAAAAAAACAAGAAAGAAACAAATCCTGAGGATAATTTTGTCTTAAAATTCTCACCGGAAGAAATCAATGAGATGCTCCTGGATTACAGCGATGAAGAACAAAAAAAATTAAGACCTTTTTTCACTAGTGATCATATCTATTGTTTGTTTGATGCTTTTAGTCAGGGTTTGTATAATGTTGCTCGTAATGGCAGTCCACGGTATGCAGGTTTACTACGTCAAATAGCATCCAAGTGTGCGATATTACAAGATTTTGATCAACAATTGTTCTGGCGCACGTTTTCAGGAGGAGTCTTCCATCGACGTATCTCTGTGAACAGCGAGCCAGAAAAGACAGATGTATGGCGATTCAGTACACAATTTGATTTTCCATATATAAATGAAAACGGAGAGTTGTCCAGAACGGTACTCATGTTCGAGGGGGTTGCTGAAAGCAACTTTAAAGATATCGCCAATCATTCCAGCGAATGTTTTTCTTACAGCTGTTATGCCGCCCCGCTGGATGCGAATGCTAAAAAATAGTGACGCCGGAGCTTGAAGTTTCAGAGCGCCTTGTGTGACGCCTGTGCCATCATCCGCGGATAAAACTGCCAGAAGCGGGTTTCCAGGGCATCGTAATGGGCGTCTAAATCGTACCAGGAGTCACGCAGGGCATCCAGACGTGGCCGACGGCTTGCCATGCCGTTTAACACGTTCTGGATGAAATCCATATCGCGATAGCGCACCAGCCACTGCTCTGACCATAAGTAGTTGTTCAGATTGATAAAGCGCGGCGGTGAGTCCGGCAAAATCGTCATCACTTGTTCGCGGGCATAACAGACAAACTCCTGTAGCGGAAAGTCCGGCGACAGCTGCGACCAGTGGCGGGAAAGAAAGTGATCCCACATGACATCCAGGGTAATAGGCGCAACGCGGCGGGTTTCACTACGAAACCATTCCCGTGCTTCGCGGACTTCCGGCAGATTGTCGGTTAGTACATCAATGCGCCGATGCATATGAATGCCAGCCACGACGTCGGGCGGAAAACTTTCTTCAGGATTTCCGCGTACGAAATCAGCCAGTAAATTGCCAGAAAGCGAGCTTTCCGCCAGGTGAGCTAGATGCAGGTGAGCTAAAAAATTCATATACACTTCATCCTTCAAACTGCCTCTTCGTTGGCTGCTAGTTACTCGGCTCATCCATGAGCCTCGCCCTTACGGGCCACCGTTACACGGTGTTCAAATCTGTTCCGGACAGATTTGTCACTCACCCAAGTCACTTACTTAATGTAAGCTCCTGGGGACTCATTCAGTTGCCATCTCGATGCATCTTGAATGATTTTGTGTATAGATTATGTCATCCATCAAGGAGGGTAAAGGTTGCAGGGAGAGCGCCCCGGCACTAGACTACCCGCCTCTTATTTTAGTCTGAGTCAGTGTCATGCGCGTTACCGATTTCTCCTTTGAATTGCCCGAATCCCTGATTGCCCACTATCCCATGCCTGAACGCAGTAGCTGTCGTTTACTGTCGCTGGACGGGCCGACGGGCGCGCTGACGCACGGTACTTTCACCGATTTACTCGATAAGCTCAACCCCGGCGATCTTCTGGTTTTTAATAATACCCGCGTGATCCCGGCGCGCCTGTTTGGGCGTAAAGCCAGCGGCGGCAAGATTGAAGTGCTGGTTGAGCGGATGCTCGACGACAAACGCATTCTTGCGCATATTCGCGCCTCGAAAGCGCCAAAACCTGGCGCAGAACTGCTGCTGGGCGATGACGAAAGTATCAACGCAACAATGACCGCGCGCCACGGCGCACTGTTTGAAGTCGAATTTAATGATGATCGTTCGGTACTGGATATCCTCAACAGCATCGGCCATATGCCGCTGCCGCCGTATATCGACCGTCCGGACGAAGACGCTGACCGCGAACTTTATCAAACCGTTTATAGCGAAAAACCGGGCGCGGTTGCGGCCCCGACCGCTGGTCTGCATTTTGACGAGCCTTTGCTGGAAAAATTGCGCGCCAAAGGCGTGGAGATGGCGTTTGTGACGTTGCACGTTGGTGCGGGTACTTTCCAGCCGGTGCGCGTCGACACCATTGAAGATCACATCATGCACTCGGAATACGCTGAAGTGCCGCAGGATGTGGTAGACGCGGTACTGGCGGCGAAAGCGCGCGGTAACCGGGTGATTGCGGTTGGCACCACCTCGGTACGTTCACTGGAAAGCGCGGCTCAGGCGGCGAAAAACGATCTCATCGAACCGTTCTTTGACGACACCCAAATCTTTATCTATCCGGGCTTTCAGTACAAAGTGGTCGATGCGCTGGTGACGAACTTCCACTTGCCAGAGTCGACGCTGATTATGTTGGTTTCGGCCTTTGCCGGTTATCAACACACCATGAACGCCTATAAAGCAGCGGTAGAAGAGAAATATCGCTTTTTTAGTTACGGTGATGCGATGTTTATCACGTACAATCCGCAGGCAATTAATGAGCGCGTCGGGGAGTAATTCCGCGGCGCTGGTTTAAAACGTTGGACTGTTTTTCTGACGTAGTGGAGAAAAAATGAAATTTGAACTGGACACCACCGACGGTCGCGCACGCCGTGGCCGCCTGGTCTTTGATCGTGGCGTAGTGGAAACGCCTTGTTTTATGCCTGTTGGCACCTACGGCACCGTAAAAGGGATGACGCCGGAAGAAGTTGAAGCCACTGGCGCGCAAATTATCCTCGGCAACACCTTCCACCTGTGGCTGCGCCCGGGCCAGGAAATCATGAAACTGCACGGCGATCTGCACGATTTTATGCAGTGGAAAGGACCAATCCTTACCGACTCCGGCGGCTTCCAGGTCTTCAGCCTTGGTGATATTCGTAAAATCACCGAACAGGGCGTTCACTTCCGTAACCCGATCAACGGCGACCCGATTTTCCTCGACCCGGAAAAGTCGATGGAGATTCAGTACGATCTTGGTTCGGATATCGTCATGATCTTTGATGAGTGTACGCCGTATCCTGCTGACTGGGATTACGCAAAACGCTCCATGGAGATGTCTCTGCGTTGGGCGAAGCGTAGCCGTGAGCGTTTTGACAGTCTCGGAAACAAAAATGCGCTGTTTGGTATCATTCAGGGCAGCGTTTACGAAGATTTACGTGATATTTCTGTTAAAGGTCTGGTAGATATCGGTTTTGATGGCTACGCTGTCGGCGGTCTGGCTGTGGGTGAGCCGAAAGCAGATATGCACCGCATTCTGGAGCATGTATGCCCGCAAATTCCGGCAGACAAACCGCGTTACCTGATGGGCGTTGGTAAACCAGAAGACCTGGTTGAAGGCGTGCGTCGCGGTATCGATATGTTTGACTGCGTAATGCCAACCCGCAACGCCCGAAATGGTCATTTGTTCGTGACCGATGGCGTGGTGAAAATCCGCAATGCGAAGTATAAGAGCGATACTGGCCCACTCGATCCTGAGTGTGATTGCTACACCTGTCGCAATTATTCACGCGCTTACTTGCATCATCTCGACCGTTGCAACGAAATATTAGGCGCGCGACTCAACACCATTCATAACCTTCGTTACTACCAGCGTTTGATGGCGGGTTTACGCAAGGCTATTGAAGAGGGTAAATTAGAGAGCTTCGTAACTGATTTTTACCAGCGTCAGGGGCGAGAAGTACCACCTTTGAACGTTGATTAATATTAATAATGAGGGAAATTTAATGAGCTTTTTTATTTCTGATGCGGTAGCGGCAACGGGTGCACCGGCGCAAGGTAGCCCAATGTCTTTGATTTTGATGCTGGTGGTATTCGGTCTGATTTTCTATTTCATGATCCTGCGTCCACAGCAGAAGCGCACCAAAGAACACAAAAAGCTGATGGACTCCATTGCCAAAGGTGATGAAGTTCTGACGAACGGTGGCCTGGTTGGTCGCGTAACCAAAGTAGCGGAAAACGGCTACATTGCTATCGCGCTGAATGACACCACTGAAGTAGTTATTAAACGTGACTTCGTAGCTGCCGTCCTGCCGAAAGGCACCATGAAGGCGCTGTAATTAAAATTTTTCCCTAAGGGAATTGCCGTGTTAAACCGTTATCCTTTGTGGAAGTACGTCATGCTGATCGTGGTGATTGTCATCGGTCTGCTGTATGCGCTTCCCAACCTGTTTGGTGAGGATCCGGCTGTTCAGATCACTGGTGCGCGCGGAGTCGCCGCCAGTGAGCAAACGCTGATCCAGGTCCAGAAAACGTTACAAGAAGAAAAAATAACTGCTAAGTCTGTGGCACTGGAAGAGGGCGCTATTCTTGCGCGCTTCGACTCCACTGACACCCAGCTGCGCGCTCGTGAAGCATTAATGGGCGTTATGGGTGACAAATACGTCGTGGCGCTTAACCTTGCCCCGGCAACGCCGCG
This sequence comes from Escherichia sp. F1, assembly GCF_046764225.1. Taxonomy (NCBI): domain Bacteria; kingdom Pseudomonadati; phylum Pseudomonadota; class Gammaproteobacteria; order Enterobacterales; family Enterobacteriaceae; genus Escherichia; species Escherichia sp. F1. The sequence continues at coordinate 3,677,379 of NZ_CP177202.1, read as the reverse complement.
CTGGCTGGCAGCTATTCACGCTGAGCCGATGAAGCTCGGCCTTGACCTGCGTGGCGGCGTTCACTTCCTGATGGAAGTGGATATGGACACCGCGCTTGGCAAACTCCAGGAACAAAATATCGATAGCCTGCGCAGCGACCTGCGCGAAAAAGGCATCCCGTATACCACCGTTCGTAAAGAAAACAACTACGGCCTGAGCATCACTTTCCGCGATGCTAAAGCTCGTGATGAAGCCATTGCGTATTTGAGCAAGCGTCATCCGGACCTGGTGATTAGTAGCCAGGGCAGCAACCAGCTGCGTGCGGTAATGAGCGATGCTCGCCTTAGTGAAGCGCGTGAATATGCGGTGCAGCAGAACATTAATATCCTGCGTAACCGTGTAAACCAACTTGGTGTGGCGGAGCCGGTGGTTCAGCGTCAGGGTGCTGACCGTATCGTTGTTGAACTGCCAGGTATTCAGGACACCGCGCGTGCGAAAGAGATTCTGGGTGCGACGGCAACGCTGGAATTCCGTCTGGTAAACACTAACGTTGATCAGGCCGCAGCGGCTTCCGGCCGCGTACCGGGCGACTCTGAAGTGAAACAGACCCGCGAAGGTCAGCCAGTTGTGCTGTACAAACGCGTAATTCTGACCGGTGACCATATCACCGACTCAACTTCCAGCCAGGACGAATACAACCAGCCGCAGGTTAACATCTCGCTCGACAGCGCAGGTGGCAACATTATGTCTAACTTCACCAAGGACAACATCGGCAAACCGATGGCGACCCTGTTTGTGGAGTACAAAGACAGCGGTAAGAAAGATGCAAACGGTCGTGCGGTTCTGGTGAAACAGGAAGAGGTGATTAACATCGCCAACATCCAGTCTCGTCTGGGTAACAGCTTCCGTATCACCGGCATCAACAACCCGAACGAAGCCCGTCAGCTGTCACTGCTGCTGCGTGCCGGTGCGTTGATCGCGCCGATTCAGATTGTTGAAGAACGTACCATTGGCCCGACCCTGGGTATGCAGAACATTGAGCAGGGGCTGGAGGCTTGCCTTGCCGGTCTGCTGGTTTCTATTCTGTTCATGATCATCTTCTATAAGAAGTTTGGTCTGATTGCGACCAGTGCTCTGATTGCCAACTTGATCTTGATCGTCGGCATTATGTCGCTGTTGCCAGGCGCAACGCTGAGTATGCCAGGTATCGCGGGTATCGTCTTAACCCTTGCGGTAGCGGTCGATGCGAACGTACTTATCAACGAACGTATTAAAGAAGAGTTGAGCAACGGACGTACTGTTCAACAGGCAATTGATGAAGGTTATCGTGGCGCATTCAGTTCTATCTTCGATGCGAACATCACCACGCTGATTAAAGTCATCATCCTGTACGCAGTGGGTACCGGGGCAATTAAAGGGTTCGCGATTACTACCGGTATCGGTGTGGCGACGTCGATGTTTACCGCGATTGTCGGTACGCGTGCCATCGTAAACCTGCTATATGGCGGCAAGCGCGTCAAGAAGCTGTCAATCTGAGGAGTGCGATGTGGCACAGGAATATACTGTTGAACAACTAAACCACGGCCGTAAAGTCTATGACTTTATGCGCTGGGACTACTGGGCTTTTGGCATCTCTGGTCTGCTTTTAATCGCCGCTATCGTTATTATGGGCGTGCGTGGCTTTAACTGGGGATTGGATTTCACCGGTGGTACGGTTATTGAAATTACGCTCGAAAAACCGGCTGAAATTGACGTAATGCGTGATGCATTGCAAAAAGCCGGTTTTGAAGAGCCGATGCTGCAAAACTTTGGTAGCAGCCACGACATCATGGTCCGTATGCCGCCTGCTGAAGGCGAAACCGGCGGTCAGGTGCTGGGCAGCCAGGTTCTGAAGGTGATTAACGAATCCACCAATCAGAATGCAGCAGTGAAGCGTATTGAGTTCGTCGGTCCGAGCGTGGGGGCAGACCTTGCGCAAACCGGTGCGATGGCGTTGATGGCAGCGCTGCTGTCTATCCTCGTGTACGTAGGTTTCCGCTTTGAGTGGCGACTGGCGGCAGGGGTGGTTATTGCGCTGGCGCACGACGTTATCATTACGCTGGGTATTTTGTCGTTATTCCATATCGAGATTGACCTGACCATTGTGGCATCGTTGATGTCGGTTATCGGTTACTCGCTTAACGACAGTATCGTGGTATCGGACCGAATTCGTGAAAACTTCCGCAAGATCCGTCGCGGTACGCCTTACGAAATCTTTAACGTGTCCTTGACCCAGACGCTGCACCGTACCTTGATCACATCCGGTACTACCTTGATGGTTATCCTGATGCTGTACCTCTTCGGTGGTCCGGTACTGGAAGGCTTCTCGCTGACCATGCTGATTGGTGTTTCCATCGGTACTGCATCTTCCATCTATGTGGCATCGGCGCTGGCCCTGAAATTGGGTATGAAGCGTGAGCATATGCTGCAACAGAAAGTGGAAAAAGAAGGGGCGGATCAGCCGTCAATTCTGCCGTAATCAAGTTCCCGTTGATGTTGAAAATCCCGGTCAGAAGATCGGGATTTTTTTTGATGTATGGAGATTGCGAAAATCCCCGCATCTTGGGAAACTGCGCGTAACCCTACATTTCATCCAGGTAACTTTTCATGGCTATCATCCCTAAAAACTATGCGCGGTTAGAAAGCGGCTATCGCGAAAAAGCATTAAAAATCTATCCGTGGGTCTGCGGTCGCTGTTCTCGCGAGTTTGTTTATTCCAACCTGCGTGAACTTACCGTTCACCACATTGATCACGACCATACCAATAACCCGGAAGACGGCAGTAACTGGGAGTTATTGTGTCTTTATTGCCACGATCACGAGCATTCAAAATATACCGAAGCAGATCAGTATGGTACGACCGTTATCGCAGGGGAAGATGCGCAGAAAGATGTTGGTGAAGCGAAGTACAACCCATTCGCTGATTTAAAAGCGATGATGAATAAGAAGAAGTGATAAAAAATGCCGGATATGGAATCCGGCATTCTCACAATTAGAAGTTGTAACCTACTACCAGGTAACCACCCCAGCCGGTAGAGCGAACGTTGAAGTTGCCGTTGCCGAAGTTCAGTTCTGCATCGTCGTTCCACTGACCACCGTCGTGCCAGTAACGAGCTACGACAGAGTAGTGCCAGTGATCGTAGTTCAGAGCCAGAATATGGCTGGAAGCGATGGAGTTATTGGTACGGGTCTTAATACCGTTGATTGCATTACCGCTGTCATCCCCTAAATCGGAACCCCAGTCGAAGTTGGTAAAGCCGATGTAGCTCAGCTGACCGCCCCACAGATCGGTAATCGGCACAAAGTATTTAATTTTGAAACGGTAACCGTCCCACTCGTTTTCATTCGCTGCGCCATAGTTCTGCCACTGGTATTTCGCATAGACGTTCATGGACAGGCTCATCGGCAGGCCAGTATCGATATCGGTACCCAGACCCATGTACCAGGTGCTCTGGCGACCATCTTTATTACGACCCATGTCGTAAATGTAGTTGTTCGCGAAGTACCACTCTTTGAACGGACCAAAGCTAAGGTCAGTATTGGTCAGCTTGTCGATGGAGAAACGTGGTTCGATTTCCATAAACAGCGGAGAACCGTGGTTCCAGATACCTTTTGCATCGGAGTTACCGCCGAAGAATACCGGCGCATCCGCATAACCATAGAAGTCGAACCAGTCTTTTTTAGCGAATGCTTCGTACTCAAGGTAGGTATCGTTGCGGATCTGCGGTCCGAAACGGGTGTGATAGCTTCCGACAACGTTAACGCTCTGGTGCCACCAGTCGGAAAGATACTGCGGTTTGTCGTTTTCAGCTGCGTTGACAGTAAAAGACGAAGAGAGCGCCAGTACCGCACCGGCTGCCAGTAATGTTTTTTTCATATGTATGCCACTGTTTGAAAATCCCTTGCGGGAGTGAAAAAGGCGCAAATTGCGTTTCTAAATATTTCGTATACAGAGGAGCCTATTATAAAAATCATTGCTCACAAAAATATGTTTCGTTTCACAGTTCTATCATTTACGTAATCGATTGCGTTCACGTTTACACACATTCGGGCGGGGATTGTACTGACTTTCACCCTTGTTGCAAACTTTTACTATCAATCTGGGTGATGTAAGCAGAGTAACAAAATGATGGGGAAAGATGTTGCGGGACGCACAAAACGCCCTGCGATACGTTTACTGCATAACAGGTTGAATGTCGTGGATACGTACAAAGCCTAACTGATCCACAGAAATACCCTTTAACTGTAACGGAATATCAACATCGCTGGGGGCGAGGACGCTGGCAGGGGCGTTAATCAATTGATTCTGCACATTGATTTCCTGAAAGTTGTCTATTGTTCCCTGAATTTGCCCATATTCAACAGTTCCGCTGAATGCGGGCAAGGGATCATTCGACTCGCCCTGAATACGTAGCGTCAGGGTGGTGCCATCTGTATCAGGCGTAATATTCACCAGCGACATACGTAAAGTACCGATCTGGCTTTCCAGTCTTGCTGGTGTTTTCGCTCCAGGCAGAAGGTAAACCCCACTGCTGGATTTTGCATTCAGCCTGTTTTGCTGAGTGATTTTGACTGTTTCTTTATCCGGTGCGCCGTAAAACCCCGTCCTTCAGGGCGGGGATATAAGGCGCGGTTTTCCACCTGACCAGGTGTTTGCTGTTGTTCAATGTATTGGCGGATGACGGATATTGGCGCACCTCCGCAGCTACTGGCAAAATAGCCAGGACTCCACAAAACGCCTTTGTAGTAATACCTGACTGCAATATCTGGTCGATCTCGTCGCAGTAACCTACCCGATACGCCTTTGAGGCTGTTTACCAGACTGGATATCGCCAGTTTGGGAGGATAGGTAATTAACAAATGGACGTGATCTGGTTCGCCATCCATTTCAACCAGTTCAGCTTCAAAATCAGCACATGCATTTGAAAAGTAAGTGCGTAGTTTTTCTGTCGCGTCATGGTCAAAAATCTGACGTCGGTATTTGGTGACAAAGACCAGGTGAACATGCATCAGGAAAACACAATGCCTTCCACGCCGGATATCGGTTTCTTTTTTCACAGACCAAAGTATCATTTGGCCTGTGAAACGACTACAGGCATTTAAATTCCAGTTAAGACCAGGTGGTCAACAGGAGCGTGAAATGAGGCGCTTCGCAGGCGCATGTCGTTTCGTTTTCAATCGTGCTCTGGCGCTTCAGAATGAGAATCATGAGGCCGGTAATAAATACATCCCTTACGGGAAAATGGCTTCCTGGCTGGTTGAGTGGAAAAACGCCACTGAAACGCAATGGCTTAAAGATTCGCCCTCACAGCCATTGCAACAGTCACTGAAAGACCTTGAGCGGGCTTACAAAAACTTCTTCCGGAAGCGGGCTGCTTTTCCCCGATTCAAAAAGCGGGGACAGAATGATGCATTCCGCTACCCGCAGGGCGTTAAGCTCGATCAGGAAAACAGCCGTATTTTTCTGCCGAAACTTGGCTGGATGCGCTACCGGAATAGCCGTCAGGTCACGGGAGTTGTGAAAAATGTCACGGTCAGCCAGTCCAGCGGTAAGTGGTACATCAGTATTCAGACAGAAAGTGAAGTATCAACTCCGGTTCACCCTTCAGCATCAATGGTCGGGCTGGATGCTGGCGTGGCTAAACTCGCCACGCTGTCAGATGGCACAGTCTTTGAGCCTGTAAACAGTTTTCAGAAAAACCAGAAGAAGCTGGCGAGACTTCAGCGACAGTTAAGCCGCAAGGTCAAATTCAGCAACAACTGGCAGAAGCAGAAACGCAAAATACAGCGACTGCATTCCCGTATCGCAAATATCCGCAGGGACTACCTTCACAAAGTCACAACGACCGTCAGCAAAAAACACGCAATGATAGTCATTGAGGATTTGAAGGTCAGCAACATGTCAAAGTCAGCAGCGGGTACGGTCAGCCAGCCGGGGCGCAATGTCCGGGCAAAATCAGGTTTAAACCGTTCGATACTGGATCAGGGCTGGTATGAAATGCGCCGCCAGCTTGAGTACAAGCAGCTCTGGCGTGGCGGTCAGGTGCTTGCTGTTTCGCCAGCGTACACAAGCCAGCGTTGCACGTGCTGTGGTCATACAGCGAAAGAAAATCGCCTGTCACAAAGTAAATTCAGATGCCAGGTATGTGGATATACAGCGAACGCCGATGTAAATGGCGCTCGTAACATTTTAGCGGCGGGGCACGCCGTTCTTGCCTGTGGAGGGATGGTGCAGTCAGGCCGCCCGTTGAAGCAGGAACCCACCGAAATGATTCAGGCGACAGCCTGAACGTAGCAGGGATCCACGTCCTTCAGGGCGTGGAGGATGTCAATGAGTTGCGTCATCTCCTGGTTCAGCGTGCTGACGCTGTGTTTCATCTGTCGCACTTCGCTTTGCTGCACACAGGCGCTAAGGCTGAACAGGCTTCCCAGCAGGAGCAGTCGAAAAACGTTAGTATTCATAGGTCGTCCCTTTCTCGTCGCAATTAGCCTAATGGTAGAGGGTAAAAGCAGCGAAAGCATCGATCCTTTATCTCAAAAGCGTTGCGCCTTTGTTGTATCGTCAGTTCAGGGTAAAATAGATTTCTGTTAACCACCTGGTCAGGACGCCGTATGCATTGCCCATTCTGTTTCGCCGTGGACACTAAGGTAATTGACTCTCGTCTCGTGGGCGAGGGTTCATCCGTACGCCGCCGTCGGCAGTGTCTGGTGTGTAATGAACGTTTCACCACCTTTGAAGTGGCGGAGCTGGTTATGCCGCGCGTTGTAAAAAGCAACGACGTGCGTGAACCGTTTAATGAAGAGAAATTGCGTAGCGGAATGCTGCGGGCGCTGGAAAAGCGTCCGGTGAGTTCCGATGACGTCGAAATGGCAATCAATCATATAAAATCGCAGCTGCGCGCCACCGGTGAGCGCGAAGTGCCGAGCAAGATGATTGGCAATCTGGTGATGGAGCAATTGAAAAAGCTCGATAAAGTCGCCTATATCCGTTTTGCCTCTGTCTACCGCAGTTTCGAAGATATCAAAGAATTTGGCGAAGAGATAGCGCGCCTGGAGGACTAAGCCGTGCAGGACGAGTATTACATGGCGCGGGCGCTAAAGCTGGCGCAACGAGGACGTTTTACCACGCATCCCAACCCGAATGTCGGGTGCGTCATTGTCAAAGATGGCGAAATTGTCGGTGAAGGTTACCATCAACGAGCGGGTGAACCGCATGCCGAGGTACACGCGTTGCGCATGGCCGGCGAAAAAGCCAAAGGCGCAACGGCGTATGTCACACTCGAACCCTGTAGCCATCATGGTCGTACGCCACCGTGTTGTGATGCGTTAATTGATGCGGGCGTGGCGCGCGTGGTTGCTGCAATGCAAGACCCCAATCCGCAGGTCGCTGGACGTGGACTTTACCGTCTGCAACAGGCTGGCATTGACGTCAGCCACGGGCTGATGATGAGTGAAGCCGAGCAATTGAATAAAGGCTTTCTCAAACGGATGCGCACCGGCTTTCCTTATATTCAATTAAAACTTGGCGCATCGCTTGATGGTCGCACAGCGATGGCGAGCGGCGAAAGCCAGTGGATCACTTCGCCCCAGGCGCGGCGCGACGTACAACGACAGCGCGCACAAAGTCATGCCATTTTAACCAGCAGCGCCACGGTGCTGGCGGATGATCCAGCCTTAACGGTGCGTTGGTCTGAACTGGATGAACAAACTCAGAGGCTCTACCCGCAACACAATCTCCGCCAGCCGGTACGTATTGTGATTGATAGCCAAAATCGCGTGACGCCGGAACATCGCATTGTGCAGCAGCCCGGCGAAACCTGGTTCGCGCGTACGCAGGAAGATTCTCGTGAGTGGCCGGAAACGGTGCGTACCTTGCTGATTCCAGAGCATAAAGGTCATCTGGATCTGGTTGTACTGATGATGCAACTGGGTAAACAGCAAATTAACAGCATCTGGGTGGAAGCGGGGCCAACGCTCGCTGGCGCATTGCTACAGGCTGGTTTAGTTGATGAGCTGATTGTCTATATCGCACCTAAACTATTAGGCAACGACGCCCGTGGATTATGCTCGCTGCCAGGGCTTGAGAAATTAGCCGATGCCCCCCAATTTAAATTCAAAGAGATACGTCATGTAGGCCCGGATGTTTGCCTGCATTTAGTGGGTGCATGATCTCCCGGCTCGAAAGGGAAGCAGCGCACGAAATATTATGCTAAAATCCGCCCCCCTGCGGGGCCATACTCGAACCCGAAGGAAGAAAATGAACATTATTGAAGCTAACGTTGCTACCCCGGACGCTCGCGTCGCCATCACCATCGCGCGTTTCAACAACTTTATCAATGACAGCCTGCTGGAAGGTGCAATTGACGCACTGAAACGTATCGGTCAGGTAAAAGATGAAAACATTACCGTTGTTTGGGTGCCTGGTGCCTATGAGCTGCCGCTGGCGGCGGGTGCACTGGCTAAAACCGGTAAATACGACGCGGTGATTGCGCTGGGTACGGTTATTCGTGGTGGCACTGCCCACTTTGAATATGTCGCTGGTGGTGCAAGCAACGGCCTGGCGCATGTTGCCCAGGACAGCGAAATTCCGGTTGCTTTTGGTGTTCTGACCACTGAAAGCATTGAACAAGCGATCGAACGTGCTGGCACCAAAGCTGGCAACAAAGGTGCAGAAGCTGCACTGACCGCGCTTGAAATGATTAATGTATTGAAAGCCATCAAGGCCTGAAATTAGTAAGGGGAAATCCGTGAAACCTGCTGCTCGTCGCCGCGCTCGTGAGTGTGCCGTCCAGGCGCTCTACTCCTGGCAGTTGTCCCAGAACGACATCGCTGATGTTGAATACCAGTTCCTGGCTGAACAGGATGTAAAAGACGTTGACGTCCTGTACTTCCGTGAGCTGCTGGCCGGGGTGGCGACTAACACCGCATACCTCGACGGACTGATGAAGCCATACCTGTCCCGCCTGCTGGAAGAACTGGGCCAGGTAGAAAAAGCAGTACTGCGCATTGCGCTGTACGAACTGTCTAAACGTAGCGATGTGCCATACAAAGTGGCCATTAACGAAGCGATCGAACTGGCGAAATCGTTCGGCGCAGAAGACAGCCATAAGTTCGTCAACGGCGTACTCGATAAAGCAGCACCTGTGATTCGCCCTAACAAAAAGTGATATCCAGGCCGGTAGATTCACGGAAGACCGTTCCGCGATCGCCGGCCTTTTCTTTTTTACCTGCTGAGGCATAACGTATGGCATGTGGCGAGTTCTCCCTGATTGCCCGTTATTTTGACCGTGTAAGAAGTTCTCGTCTTGATGTCGAACTGGGCATTGGCGACGATTGCGCACTTCTCAATATCCCCGAGAAACAGACCCTGGCGATCAGCACTGATACGCTGGTGGCGGGCAACCACTTCCTCCCTGATATCGATCCTGCTGATCTGGCGTATAAAGCACTGGCGGTGAACCTAAGCGATCTGGCAGCGATGGGGGCCGATCCAGCCTGGCTGACGCTGGCATTAACCTTACCGGACGTCGACGAAGCGTGGCTTGAGTCCTTCAGCGACAGTTTGTTTGATCTTCTCAATTATTACGATATGCAACTCATTGGCGGCGATACCACGCGTGGGCCATTATCAATGACGCTGGGTATCCACGGCTTTGTTCCGATGGGACGAGCCTTAACGCGCGCTGGGGCGAAACCTGGTGACTGGATCTATGTGACCGGTACACCGGGCGATAGCGCCGCCGGGCTGGCGATTTTGCAAAACCGTTTGCAGGTTGCCGATGCTAAAGATGCGGACTACTTGATCAAACGTCATCTCCGTCCGTCGCCGCGTATTTTACAGGGACAGGCACTGCGCGATCTGGCAAATTCAGCTATCGATCTCTCTGACGGTCTGATTTCCGATCTCGGGCATATCGTGAAAGCCAGCGACTGTGGCGCACGTATTGACCTGGGATTGCTGCCGTTTTCTGATGCGCTTTCTCGCCATGTTGAGCCGGAACAGGCGCTGCGCTGGGCGCTCTCTGGCGGTGAAGATTACGAGTTGTGTTTCACGGTGCCGGAACTGAACCGTGGCGCGCTGGATGTGGCTCTCGGTCATCTGGGCGTACCGTTTACCTGTATCGGGCAAATGACCGCCGATATCGAAGGGCTTTGTTTTATTCGTGACGGCGAACCTGTCACGTTCGACTGGAAAGGATATGACCATTTTGCCACGCCATAAAGATGTCGCGAAAAGTCGCCTGAAGATGAGTAATCCGTGGCATCTGCTTGCTGTCGGATTCGGAAGTGGATTAAGCCCAATCGTTCCTGGCACGATGGGATCGCTGGCGGCGATTCCGTTCTGGTATCTGATGACCTTTTTGCCCTGGCAGCTCTATTCGCTGGTGGTGATGCTGGGGATCTGTATCGGCGTCTATCTTTGTCATCAAACGGCGAAAGACATGGGCGTGCACGATCACGGCAGCATTGTCTGGGACGAATTTATTGGTATGTGGATCACGCTCATGGCGCTGCCGACCAATGACTGGCAGTGGGTCGCCGCCGGGTTTGTGATTTTCCGTATCCTGGATATGTGGAAACCGTGGCCGATCCGCTGGTTTGACCGCAATGTACATGGCGGCATGGGGATCATGATCGACGATATTGTCGCCGGGGTAATTTCCGCAGGCATCCTGTACTTTATCGGTCATCACTGGCCGCTGGGTATTCTTTAATGCCATTGACCGGGAGGTGTAGGCGATTCCAGACCACCCGGTTTGATTTATAAATGAACAGTGCCCCAATTTTGGGGCACTCTGTTAAAGTAAAACCCGACATCACCGAATATATTATACGGCGATATTTTAAGGTGTATCTTTGTCACTCATAATTCACGTACACTCAAATATCGTCAGTCGACGAACTCATAATAATTGCTCATATTCTCTGACTGTTGCCGAAAAATATCATCAAAGTTATCCTTAATGGTTTGGTTTATAGTGTTGAATAAATTTTTAGAAAGTTCATCTATTTTGTCTTGAATCTTTGGTTTTATTTCATCTTGAATTTCACGGGTAACCAAAAGTTGGTCCAATTGATCATCCATTTTGTATTTTGCAATTAATTGTGCAGTTAAAGGTATTTTCTTTAAATAATCATTTTTTGTTATTTTATACTGGCCGATGAAATATTGCCTGGCTTGTTCTTGTTTATAGTTAAAAATCTCATTGTATTTTTTTCTGCTTATTTTTCCTTCAAGATTCATTGCTTGATTGAATATGCTCTTTAAATGCTGATTATAGAAAATAAAATTATCGATATCTTGTATTATTTTAGTGGTTGTTGATTTTTCATCAAATTTTAATGACTCAGGGTTTTTATCTGATTCAATATAGTCAAGAATAATTTTTGCTAATGGGCTAATATCTTTTTCTTCTGTTGATTCTGCTTCTGCTTTTAATATCGGATTAAAAAGGTCGGTACGGTAAAGTTTCGTGCCTTTCATCCTGACGATGTCAGGAAGAATAGTGTTTGAAAGATTAGCCTCGCTAAAGTCCACATTTTGGCAATCACTTTCTGATAAATCTGCCCAATTGAAAGTGGTTTTAACACAGGAGCAGTTAGTTAGAATCATCCCTTTCGTTTCATTCCCATGTGATTTCTGATAAGTTATCCTTTGTATTATTTGATCTGCTTCTGGATATTGCATCTCAGGTTCTTTTTCTTTACCATATATCACCGCATTATCAAGAATTGCGCCAGTGCAATTCATATTTGTTAGATCGCATTTGATAAATCTACAACTGTTAAAATTCGCATTTGTACAATTCGTATTTGTAAACTTGACGCTATCAAAATAAGTATGTTCGAAGTTGACATTTGAGCAGTTACAGTTTCCCAGATCTATACCGAAATCTATATCGGCATCTTTATTGGGATCTTTACCGGAAATATTGCTGTGTGCTAGATATAGACCGCTGAAATCGTAATATCCATTGTCATCCTTTTCTATTGGGAGTGAATAAGTCTTTACTACCTCGTTAACAATAGAGATAGTTCCACGTATCATCAGATTTTCTCCGACTTTATAAAAAATAATGTTATGTTTGATGGTGCTGTTGTATGGCTCTGGCAATGAGGATGCAATTTTATTCCAAAAGCAACAAAGCGTGGTCTGCTTTTGTTTGGGCGAGAGGTTATCAAATTTCAGGTTTAAATATGAGTCTAAATCTGACGATGCATCTATATTAAAATTGGGATCTGGAGTTAACGCTGAATTATAATTTAGAACTGACAATGTATTGATGTATTTATGAATCGATTTAAATGCTTTTTGTTTATCACTGTCCAGAAAAAAATCACGAATTTTGTTCCATAGCCTTTCGATAAGATTTTGATTTAAATCGTGCTTCATTGAGTTTCTTAAATCTGCAACCGGTACATCAGTAAACAGGATCGGTTGTTTGGTGATAGTTTTCATCATGATTGTAATCCTCTTACGTTGACTAAATAAGACAGTTTTAGGGGATATTACCTGGAGAAACTATCAAAAATCGCTCAAAGGGATGAAGACGATGAATAGCTGTAAATTTAATCACCAAGAATTTTTTGTTGCAGAGGTGGATTATGGTTACAGAAGGTGATGGGAGGTACGTTGTCCCCATCATCGCAGACGATGGGGAATTCAGCAGATAAAATGGCTGAAAAGCGAGATTTACTTAAATCCTACGACCGGATGCGGTTTATATGGCGTTTCCAGTTCAGCAATCTGTTCCGGCTTCAAGGTGATATCCACCGCGTTCAGCAGCTCATCAAGCTGTTCTTCCCGCGAAGTTCCGATAATCGGTGCGGCAATGCCCGGTTTACTCAACAACCAGGCCAGCGCAACTTGTGCTCGTGTTGCACCGAGTTCTTCGCTGACGCCCGTTAACCGCTCTGCGATCTGCGCGTCATTTTCATCGCTTTCTTTATAGAGATTTTTACCCACCTCATCAGACACCAGTCGTGCGGTAGTTTCTCCCCACGGACGTGTCAGACGGCCCCGCGCCAGCGGGCTCCACGGAATCACCGCTACGCCTTCCTGATAACACAGCGGCAGCATCTCACGCTCTTCTTCGCGATAAATCAGATTGTAGTGATCCTGCATACTGACAAACTGCGCCCAGCCGTGCTGTTTTTGTAGTTCCAGCGCCTGAGCAAACTGCGAAGCGTGCATGGATGACGCGCCGATATAACGCGCTTTCCCGGCTTTTACCACGTCGTTGAGGGCTTCCAGCGTCTCTTCGATCGGCGTGTTGTAATCCCAGCGATGAATTTGCAGGATATCGACATAATCCATGCCGAGACGGCGCAGGCTGTCGTCAATAGAACGTAGAATTTGCGCACGGGATAATCCTTCCGGTAAATCACCAACGCGATGGAACACTTTGGTGGCAACGACCACGTCTTCACGACGGGCGAAATCCCGCAGTGCGCGACCGACGATCTCTTCGCTGCTGCCATCGGAATAGCTATTGGCGGTGTCAAAGAAATTTATGCCGCCTTCCAGCGCGCGTTTAATGATGGGACGGCTGCTCTCTTCCGGCAGTGTCCATGCGTGATTACCGCGATCTGGCTCGCCAAAGGTCATACAGCCGAGGCAAAGTCGGGAAACGCGAAGGTCGGTTTTTCCTAAGGGGTTGTATTGCATGCTGCCACTCCTGCCATGAATAATTTCTTAAGCATAGCAGGAGTGGAGTAGGGATTATGCCAGCCAGGCCTTGATTTTGGCTTCCATACCAGCGGCATCGAGGCCGAGTTCGGCGCGCATTTCTTCCTGCGTTCCTTGTGGAATAAAGAAGTCAGGCAGGCCAATGTTCAGCACGGGTACTGGTTTACGATGGGCCATCAGCACTTCGTTCACGCCGCTGCCTGCGCCGCCCATAATGGCGTTTTCTTCTACGGTGACCAGCGCTTCATGGCTGGCGGCCATTTCCAGAATTAACGCTTCATCAAGCGGTTTCACAAAACGCATATCGACCAGCGTAGCGTTCAGCGATTCAGCGACTTTCGCCGCTTCTGGCATCAGCGTACCAAAGTTAAGGATCGCCAGTTTCTCGCCACGACGCTTCACAATGCCTTTGCCAATTGGCAGTTTTTCCAGCGGCGTCAACTCCACGCCTACCGCGTTGCCACGCGGGTAGCGCACCGCTGACGGGCCATCGTTATAGTGATAGCCGGTATAGAGCATCTGGCGACATTCGTTTTCATCGCTCGGGGTCATAATGACCATTTCCGGTATGCAGCGCAGGTAAGAGAGATCAAAAGCGCCCTGGTGGGTTTGACCATCAGCACCAACAATGCCCGCGCGGTCGATGGCGAACAGGACCGGAAGCTTTTGAATTGCCACGTCATGCAGCACCTGATCATAGGCGCGTTGCAGGAAAGTGGAGTAGATCGCGACAACGGGTTTGTACCCACCAATCGCCAGACCCGCCGCAAAGGTCACTGCGTGTTGCTCGGCAATTGCCACGTCGAAGTAGCGATCCGGGAATTTACGAGAAAACTCAACCATACCGGAACCTTCACGCATCGCCGGAGTAATCGCCATCAGCTTGTTGTCTTTCGCTGCCGTTTCGCACAACCAGTCGCCAAAGATTTTTGAATAGCTTGGTAAACCGCCGCTACTTTTCGGCAAACAACCGCTGGAGGGATCAAATTTAGGCACGGCGTGGAAGGTGATTGGGTCTTTTTCTGCCGGTTCATAACCACGACCTTTTTTGGTCATGATATGCAGGAACTGCGGGCCTTTCAGGTCGCGCATGTTCTTCAGCGTGGTGATAAGCCCCAGCACATCGTGACCGTCCACCGGGCCGATGTAGTTAAAGCCCAGCTCTTCAAACAATGTGCCAGGCACCACCATGCCTTTAATATGTTCTTCGGTACGTTTGAGCAGCTCTTTAATGGGCGGAACGCCAGAGAAAACTTTTTTCCCGCCTTCGCGCAGTGAAGAGTAAAGCTTACCGGAAAGCAGCTGCGCCAGATGGTTGTTGAGCGCACCGACATTTTCGGAAATCGACATTTCATTGTCGTTGAGAACCACCAGCATATCAGGGCGGATATCGCCCGCGTGATTCATCGCTTCAAACGCCATGCCAGCGGTAATAGCGCCATCGCCAATGACACAGACGGTACGGCGATTTTTGCCTTCTTTCTCGGCAGCAACCGCAATACCAATTCCGGCACTGATGGAGGTTGATGAATGCCCGACGCTTAATACGTCATATTCGCTTTCGCCGCGCCACGGGAACGGGTGCAGACCGCCTTTCTGACGGATGGTGCCGATCTTGTCGCGGCGTCCGGTCAAAATTTTATGCGGATAAGCCTGATGCCCCACATCCCAGATTAACTGGTCAAACGGGGTGTTGTAGACATAGTGCAGCGCCACGGTCAGTTCGACCGTGCCCAGCCCGGAGGCGAAGTGCCCGCTGGAACGGCTCACGCTGTCGAGTAAATAGCGGCGCAGTTCGTCGCAGAGTTTCGGTAAACTCTCTTTCGGCAACAGTCGTAACTCCTGGGTGGAGTCGACCAGTGCCAGGGTCGGGTATTTGGCAATATCAAAACTCATCAGGGGCCTATTAATACTTATTGTTTATTTATTACGCTGGATGATGTAGTCCGCTAGCGCTTCCAGTGCCGAGGTATCGAGTGACTGTTCAGCCAGTTGTTTCAGCGACTGACGGGCATCGTCGATCAGATCCCGGGCTTTCTTCCGGGCTTGCTCAAGACCCAGAAGTGCAGGGTAGGTACTTTTACCAAGTTGCTGGTCGGCACCCTGGCGTTTTCCCAACGTTGCAGTATCTCCTACCACATCCAGGATGTCATCCTGAACCTGGAAGGCAAGGCCGATGCTCTCTGCGTACTTGTCGAGTACTGGCAGAGCACGACGTCCTTTATCTCCGGCGCTTAATGCACCAAGGCGAACGGCGGCGCGAATCAATGCGCCGGTTTTATGACGATGAATACGCTCAAGCGCGTCCAGAGGTACGTGTTTGCCTTCCGCATCTAAATCTAATGCCTGACCACCGCACATTCCGGCAATACCGCTGGCGCTCGCCAGTTCTGAAATCATCGAAATTCTGTCGCGATCCGACACTTCCGGCATATCGGCATCGCTTAAAATCGAGAACGCCAGCGTTTGTAAAGCGTCGCCAGCGAGAATCGCGTTTGCTTCGCCAAACTTCACATGGCAGGTTGGCAAACCGCGACGCAGATCGTCATCATCCATTGCCGGTAAATCATCATGAATTAATGAGTAAGCGTGGATACACTCTACGGCGGCAGCGGGTGCGTCCAGCGTGTTTGTGCTAACGCCGAACATATGACCGGTGGCATAAACCAGGAAAGGTCGCAGGCGCTTACCACCTAATAATGCGCCATACTGCATGGTTTCGACCACGGGAGTGTTCTGAAAGGGCAGTGGGGCGATAAAACGGCTCAGCGCCTGGTTGGCCTGCTTAACGCAGGCTTCGAGTTGCTGCGGAAAGTCCATTACTCATTGTCCGGTGTAAAAGGGGTTAGAGAGGCGTCTTCATTGTCAGACAGCAGAATTTGTACGCGCTGTTCGGCTTGTTGTAATTTGGCCTGCCCCTGACGTGCCAGCTGCACGCCGCGTTCGAACTCGTTCAGCGCCTCTTCCAGCGGCAGGTCGCCACTTTCCAGACGGGTTACAATCTGTTCCAGCTCGCTCAGCGCCTTTTCAAAGCTGGCGGGCGCCTCATTTTTCTTCGGCATAATGAATGTCTGACTCTCAATATTTTTCGCCCCGTCATGGTAACGGACTCAGGGCAAATAGCAAATAACGCGCAATGGTAAGGTGATGTGCGCAGCAAAGCGATGTTAGTGGTATACTTCCGCGCCTGGATGCAGCCGCAGGTGTGGGCTGCTGTATTTTTCCCTATACAAGTCGCTTAAGGCTTGCCAACGAACCATTGCCGCCATGAAGTTTATCATTAAATTGTTCCCGGAAATCACCATCAAAAGCCAATCTGTGCGCTTGCGCTTTATAAAAATCCTTACCGGGAACATTCGTAACGTTTTAAAGCACTATGATGAGACGCTCGCTGTCGTCCGCCACTGGGATAACATCGAAGTTCGCGCAAAAGATGAAAACCAGCGTCTGGCCATTCGCGACGCCCTGACCCGTATTCCGGGTATCCACCATATTCTCGAAGTCGAAGACGTGCCGTTTACCGACATGCACGATATTTTTGAGAAAGCGTTGGTTCAGTATCGCGATCAGCTGGAAGGGAAAACCTTCTGCGTACGCGTGAAGCGCCGCGGCAAACATGATTTTAGCTCGATTGATGTGGAACGTTACGTCGGCGGCGGTTTAAATCAGCATATTGAATCCGCGCGCGTGAAGCTGACTAACCCGGATGTCACTGTCCATCTGGAAGTGGAAGACGATCGTCTCCTGCTGATTAAAGGTCGCTATGAAGGTATTGGCGGTTTCCCGATTGGTACCCAGGAAGATGTGCTGTCGCTCATTTCCGGTGGTTTCGACTCCGGCGTTTCCAGCTATATGTTGATGCGTCGCGGCTGCCGCGTGCATTACTGCTTCTTTAACCTCGGCGGCGCGGCGCATGAAATTGGCGTGCGTCAGGTGGCGCATTATCTGTGGAACCGCTTTGGCAGCTCCCACCGCGTGCGTTTTGTCGCTATTAATTTCGAACCTGTCGTCGGGGAAATTCTCGAGAAAATCGACGACGGTCAGATGGGTGTTATCCTCAAACGTATGATGGTGCGTGCCGCGTCTAAAGTGGCTGAACGTTACGGTGTACAGGCGCTGGTCACTGGCGAAGCACTGGGCCAGGTGTCCAGCCAGACGCTGACTAACCTGCGCCTGATTGATAACGTCTCCGACACGCTGATCCTGCGTCCGCTGATTTCTTACGACAAAGAGCACATCATCAACCTGGCTCGCCAGATTGGCACTGAAGACTTTGCCCGCACGATGCCCGAATATTGCGGTGTGATCTCCAAAAGCCCGACGGTGAAAGCGGTTAAATCGAAGATTGAAGCGGAAGAAGAGAAGTTCGACTTCAGCATTCTCGATAAAGTGGTTGAGGAAGCGAATAACGTTGATATCCGCGAAATCGCCCAGCAGACCGAGCAGGAAGTGGTGGAAGTGGAAACCGTCAATGGCTTCGGCCCGAACGACGTGATCCTCGATATCCGTTCTATCGATGAACAGGAAGATAAGCCGCTGAAAGTCGAAGGGATTGATGTGGTTTCTCTGCCGTTCTATAAACTGAGCACCAAATTTGGCGATCTCGACCAGAACAAAACCTGGCTGTTGTGGTGTGAGCGCGGGGTGATGAGCCGCCTGCAGGCGCTCTATCTGCGCGAGCAGGGCTTTAACAATGTGAAGGTATATCGCCCGTAATTTGTGGTTTTTACGTCGCATCTGGTCAGATGCGACGTTTGCCGCATCCGCCACTACTCGTAATAATTATAAATCCCTGCCGCCATCACCAGTTGTGATGCCACTTCATGGGCTTTTTCACGCCCAACCAGCAGGTCGATAATTTTCAGACCAAAGTCGATAGCTGTACCCGGCCCCTGACTGGTCAGCAATTTTACCCGTGCATCCCAGACGACGCGCTTGTCCTGCCATTGTTCGGCGGGTATTTTGTCTTTCAGCGTCGGGAAGCCGGTCATATTGCCAATCGGGAAGATATCGTGCGGGACCAGCACGGTGGCTGGTGCGGCGCAAATAGCCGCGACGATACGCCCGGAACGGTGGAACTGTTTAACGGTTTCAACCAGCAGGGTGCTATCGCGAAAACACTCTGCGCCTTTAATGCCTCCAGGCAGCACGATCACGTCATATTCGCCATCAGCTACTTCGACCAGCGGCGCATCCGCCAGCAGCTTCACGCCGCGCGAGCAGGTAATCGCCAGGTTGCCATCGCTGGCGACGCTGGCAGTGGTGACTTTGATACCGCCGCGAACCAGCAGATCGATAGTGGTGACGGCTTCAGTCTCTTCACTACCAGGGGCGAGGCAAACCAGTGCCGATGCGCTCATATTCACTCTCCTTTCTTTTTACCATTTCAAACAGGCGGGTGTTTTCCGGTACGGTAATCCCATGCGCGCGGGCGCGGCGTAAGAGAAAACCATTGATATAGTCGATTTCGGTGTGGCGCAGCGCGCGGATATCCTGCAACATCGACGAGATATTTTCCGCTGTGGCATCAATCACCTGCATCACGTAATCACGCAAATCTTCTGCTGAAGTATGATGTCCTTCGCGTTCGATCACTGCCGCGACTTCCTCGCATATCTGCATAATTTCTTGCGGATGATGACGTAATTCACCGTTCGGGCAATTCCAGATGGCAGTCAGTGGATTAATCACACAGTTGACTGCCAGCTTGCGCCACAGCTCGGCGCGAATATTGTTATGCCAGGCAACGTCAGGCAACACGGTTTGCAAAATATCCGCCAGATAACTGTAATCGCCATCCTGTTGCCGTGCCGGACCAATATGCGTGATACCGTTTGCCACATGAATAATGACATTGCCGTCGCGGCGAGCGGCATGGGTGGTGGTGCCCATCAGTAATGGCTGCTGAATGTTTTGCAACTCTTCGATGGTGCCCATGCCGTTGTGAATTAACAGTATTGGCGTAGTTACAGGCAGTGTGGACGCGAGGCTTTTGACGGCATCGGAAACCTGCCATGCTTTCAGCGTCACCAGGAGCAGATCGCTGGTGGCGAGAAAATCGGGATCGTTGGCGGTCAGCGATTCGTTAAATATCGAACCATCTGTCTCAACCAGATTCACGCTACAATAAGGTTGCGGTACGCGCAGCCAGCCCTGAACGTCGTGACCCTGTTTACAAAGTGCTGTAAGCCATAATTGCCCTAAGGCACCGCATCCCAATACGGTAATTTTCATTGTTCCTCCTCACCCGCAACCACTCCGGGTGTTCAATAAGGCTATCCCTTAATTGTGCATGCTGTTGCGACTATGCACAATTAAGGGATACGTCCTGGTGCAGGACTGTTGGTTATTTAACTTTGCAGGTATTATGCTTCGCATCAAAAATGAAGGGAGAGGAAAAGATGCCATCTTTCGATATTGTCTCTGAAGTTGATCTTCAGGAAGCACGTAACGCGGTCGATAACGCGAGCCGCGAAGTGGAGTCCCGTTTTGACTTCCGTAATGTTGAAGCCTCATTTGAGCTGAACGACGCCAGCAAAACCATCAAAGTGTTGAGCGAGTCCGATTTCCAGGTCAATCAGTTGCTGGATATTCTGCGTGCCAAGCTGCTGAAGCGCGGCATTGAAGGCAGTTCGCTGGATGTACCGGAAAATATCGTTCATAGCGGTAAAACCTGGTTTGTGGAAGCGAAACTGAAACAGGGCATTGAGAGTGCGACCCAGAAGAAAATCGTCAAGATGATCAAAGACAGCAAACTGAAAGTGCAGGCGCAAATTCAGGGTGATGAGATCCGCGTAACGGGTAAATCTCGTGATGATTTGCAGGCTGTCATGGCGATGGTACGTGGTGGCGATCCGGGTCAGCCGTTCCAGTTCAAAAACTTCCGCGATTAATCGCGACAATGTGCGTTTTGTTCATGCCGAATGCAGCATGAACAGCTAATTCGGCCTACAACGATTTGTAACTCAAGAACTTTGTAGGCCTGGTAAGCGTAGCGCAGCAGGCAATTCGCCTCGTTTTTTATGCCTGACGAATTGCCTGTTCAACCTCAAAGCGATTCGTCACTTTGCTGTCGATTTTCACATAAGCTGAATGTTCTTCTTCTGCAATCAACACTTCTTTGACGCCCGCGGTTTCCAGCAAACGCACTTTTAACGCCTCGTTTGCGGCAATGTCCGCCGGGATTTCAATGCGCAAGCTGCTGACATACGGCGGTTCTTTCATGGTACTGGCGACTGCCAGCCACACTGCGGCCAGCATTGCGCCAGCGAGAAATACTCCCTGACCGTCAAACATGCCGTCAATCCAGCCGCCCAGCGAACCGCCAATCGCCACGCCAAGAAACTGGCTGGTGGAGTAAACACCCATCGCCGTACCTTTGTAACCTGCTGGCGACTCTTTACTGATAAGTGAAGGCAGAAGGGCTTCCATCAAATTAAACGCTACAAAGAAAAGCTGCACGCCGACCACCAGTTGCCAGAACTGCGTTTGTGCGTTCCACAACACAATTTCCGCAACCACGATCAACCCAACGCAGAAGACAAAGACTTGCTTCATTTTGCGCTTAACTTCAGCGTAGATAATGAAAGGCACGACCGAGCCAAAGGCGATTAGCATTGTCGCCAGATAGACCTTCCAGTGTTCAGCCGCCGGGAACCCCGCATCAGCCAGTTGTCCGGGCAGGGCAACAAACGTCGACATCAGCAAAATATGCAGACACATAATGCCAAAGTTGAGTTTCAGCAGCCGCGGTTCCGCCAGCACTTTACTGAAACTGCCTTTCACCATTCCGGACTCACGATTAAGTACGTGAGTGCTACTGTTGGGCACAACCCAAATGGTCAACGCAATGCCGGTCGTTGCCAGAATAGCGATCATCCAGAACAGCGCGTGCAGCCCAAGTTTGTGAGTGATGATCGGGCCAAGCACCATCGCAATGGCAAAGGTAATGCCAAAGCTCACGCCGATAAACGCCATTGCTTTGGTGCGGTTTTGTTCGCGCGTGAGATCGGAAAGCAGCGCCATAACGGCAGCGGCAATCGCACCGGAGCCTTGTAGCGCCCGGCCCAGAATAATTCCCCAGATGGAGTCAGAGAGCGCAGCGATAACGCTACCGGCGGCAAACACTGCCAGCCCACCGACAATTAATGGTTTGCGACCAATGCGGTCGGAAAGCAGGCCAAACGGAATCTGAAAAACGGCCTGAGTCAGACCATAAATACCAATGGCAATACCGATTAATGCTTCGCTGGCACCTTGCAGAGCCATGCCGTACGTGGTCAGAACCGGCAGAACCATGAACATGCCCAGCATGCGCAACGAGAATACGGTCCCTAAACCCCAGGTCGCGCGTCGCTCACCTGGCGTCATTTTATAATCGTTCATTACCACCTCTGTTTTAAATTCGCGACTAGTGTAAAGCGGCAAACGAATGGGGTAAACATGCGGATTTTTTAGTAAATATTTCGAGAGGGATATGATTCTAATGCTAAGAAAAAAGGTGCCGTAGCACCTTTTTAACTGAGAGGTTGTGTTACCACACAGCAGCCAGCAGCGTATGCGAGTCCGGCACCATAAAATCAACGGACATCATCACCGAGAGGGCAGTGATGGCGATGATAGAGAAGCCGAACAGCTTGCGCGCCCAGATTCTGTCATCAGCAACTTTATAACCGCGCAGAGCCATGCCTAACCACCAGACGCTCACCGCCGCGGCGACTACCAGATATTTATACCCAGCGTAACCGCCAAGAGAGAGCATCAGCGTGGCAACGGCAAAGGCGATGATATACAGCGTGATGTGATTCTTCGCCACCGAAATGCCTTTTACCACTGGCAATACCGGAATGTTTGCCGCCTGGTAATCCTTAAAGCGGAAAATGGCGATGGCATAGGAGTGAGGCATCTGCCACAGACTGAAGATAGCAAGCAGGATCGCTGCGCCACTATCGAACTCGCCGGTTACTGCACAGTAGCCGATCACCGGCGGCGCAGCGCCGGAGAGCGAACCAATCAATGTGCCGTAGACTGAGTGGCGTTTCATGTACAGGCTATAAACGCCGACGTAAACCACAAAGCCCATCACCCCCAGCCAGCAGGCCAGCGGATTCGCGCCAAACCACAGCAGCATAAAGCCAGCAATACCCAGCAAGGTGGCGTACACCAGCGAGACAGCAGGAGAGATCAGGCCTTTAACCAGCACCCGATTCTTCGTCCTTTCCATCTTTCTGTCGATATCCCTGTCGATGTAGTTGTTAAACACACAACCCGACGCCACAACCAGTGACACCCCAACCAGCGTGTAGATAAACAGGGGATAATCAATGCTGCCCTTTGAGGCCAGCAGGAATCCCCCAATCACCGAGATCAGGTTGCCAAAGATGATGCCTGGTTTCGTTACTTGCAGGTATTGCTTAAACATCATAACCGCCGCTCTTAGTGCATCATCATGTTGTAGTTGAGGTTCCACATAATCCAGATGGAGCCTACAACCAGGATAGCGATGATTAGCACGGTGAAGACAAACGCCGTCATGTTCCAGCCTTCATCTGATTTGGTATTCATGTGCAGGAAGCACACCAGATGCACCAGAACCTGTACCACTGCCATTGCCAGGATTGTTCCCAGAATTACGGCCGGAGAGGCAGCTCCTGTCATCACCATCCAGAACGGAATCACCGTCAGAATGATCGACAGGATAAAGCCTGTCATGTAGGTTTTTACGCTGCCATGGGACGCGCCGCTGTGATCGGTAGAATGACTCATTACATCGCCCCCATCAGATAAACAACAGTGAACACACAGATCCAAACCACATCCAGGAAGTGCCAGAACAGGCTCAGGCACATGATGCGGGTACGGTTAGTGCTGGTCAGGCCGCGACGGGCGATTTGCACCATCAGCACCGCCATCCAGATAAGACCGGAAGTGACGTGCAGACCGTGCGTGCCGACCAACGCAAAGAACGCTGACAGGAAGCCGCTGCGATCCGGACCCATGCCGTTAACAATCAGGTGATGGAATTCATAGATTTCCATCCCAATAAATCCGGCACCAAACAACCAGGTCAACGCCAGCCAGGAGATAACCTGGCTTTTGTTGTTTTTGTACATGGCGATAGCCGCCATGCCGTAGGTGATGGAGCTGAACAACAGCAAGAAAGTTTCAACCAGAACGAACGGCAGTTCGAAAATGTCCTTACCTGTCGGGCCGCCTGCGGTGCCGTTCACCAGAACGGCATAGGTAGCAAACAAGATAGAGAACAGAATGCAGTCGCTCATCAGGTAGATCCAAAATCCGAAGATTTTGGTTCCGCCTGCATCGTGGTGCCCGTGTTCGTGCGCGTGGGCAGTCGCGTGCGTCAAAGTATCAGTTGCCATTTTTCAGCCCTGCCTTAGTAATCTCATCGAAATGCTGGTTTTCCAGTTTTTCGATTTCTGCCACCGGCACGTAGTAATCCACGTCCTCGTCGAAGCTTTTCACGATCCAGGTGATGATCATGCCTGCGAAGCCAACAATCGCCAGCCACCAGATATGCCAGATCATGGCGAAACCGAAGATGGTGGAGAAAGCTGCAATGACGATACCTGCACCGCTGTTTTTCGGCATATGAATTTCTTCATAGTGGTCAGGCTTTTTGTACGCTTCGCCTTTCTCTTTCATTTCCCAGAATGCATCACGCTCGTGAACGTGCGGCACAACGGCAAAGTTATAGAACGGAGGCGGGGAAGAGGTTGCCCACTCCAGCGTACGGCCACCCCACGGGTCGCCAGTCAGGTCACGGTTCTGGTCGCGGTCACGAATAGAAACGTACATCTGAATAACGAGGCAGAGAATACCCAGCGCAATCAGTACTGCACCGCTGGCTGCAATCATCAGCATGGTGTGGAACTGCGGGTCAATCTGCTGGCTCAAACGACGGGTCATGCCCATGAAGCCCAGCGCATACAGCGGCATAAAGGCAACGAAGAAGCCGATGATCCAGAACCAGAACGCGCGTTTACCCCAGGTTTCGTTCAGTTTGAAACCGAACGCTTTAGGCCACCAGTAGGTCATCCCTGCGAAGCAGCCGAAGACCACGCCGCCGATGATCACGTTATGGAAGTGCGCAATCAGGAACAGGCTGTTATGCAGAACGAAGTCCGCGCCCGGTACTGCCAGCAGCACGCCAGTCATACCGCCTACCGAGAAGGTGACGATAAAACCGATGGTCCACAGCATCGCAGAATGGAACACGATGCGGCCCTGATACATGGTGAACAGCCAGTTGAAGATCTTCACCCCGGTCGGGATGGCGATAATCATGGTGGTGATACCAAAGAAGGCGTTTACGTTCGCGCCCGCACCCATCGTAAAGAAGTGGTGCAGCCAGACGATGAACGACAGCACGGTGATACAGACGGTTGCCCATACCAGCGAGGTATAACCAAACAGACGTTTACGCGAGAAGGTTGCCGCAATTTCGGAGAACACACCGAAAACAGGCAGGATCAGGATGTAAACTTCCGGGTGGCCCCAGGCCCAAATCAGGTTGATGTACATCATCATGTTGCCACCCATATCGTTGGTAAAGAAATGGGTGCCCAGATAGCGATCCAGGGTCAACAACGCAACGGTAACCGTCAGAATTGGGAAGGAAGCAATAATCAGTACGTTCGCGCACAGTGATGCCCAGGTAAATACTGGCATCTTGAACATGGTCATGCCCGGTGCGCGCATCTTCAGAATGGTAACGAAGAAGTTGATACCGGTAAGCGTTGTACCTATACCGGATAGCTGGAGACTCCATATCCAGTAATCGACACCGACTCCCGGACTGTACTCTATTCCCGATAGCGGTGGATAGGCCAGCCAGCCGGTCTGCGCAAATTCGCCCACGCCGAGAGAAACGTTAACCAGAATCACACCAACAACGGTAAACCAGAAGCTTAGGTTGTTGAGGAACGGGAACGCAACGTCACGCGCGCCGATCTGCAGCGGAACCACCAGGTTCATCAGACCGATAACGAAAGGCATCGCCACGAAGAAGATCATAATCACGCCGTGCGCGGTGAAGATCTGATCGTAGTGGTGAGGTGGCAGGAAGCCCGCTTCGCCCGCAGAGGCAAGGGCCTGCTGGCTACGCATCATAATGGCGTCAGCAAAACCACGCAGCAACATCACAATCGCCACGATGATATACATGATACCGAGGCGTTTATGGTCGACGGAGGTCAGCCACTCTTTCCACAGGTAGGTCCACTTACCGAAGTAAGTGATCAGGCCAACGAGCGCCAGACCTCCCAAAATAATGCCAGCGATCGTAACCATGACGATAGGTTCATGGAACGGGACTGCATCAAGTGATAATTTTCCGAACATCTTTATTCTTCCTCAACCCCTTTAATGGGCGGATTCCGCGTGGCTCATGTCCATGCCTTCCATACCTTCGTGTGCGCTGTGCTCACCTTCTGGCTGGGTCATGTCCATGCTCTTACCGTGAGCCATAAACTTGTTAATCACATCGGCAAACAAGTCTGGTTTCACGTTGGAGAAATATTCCACTTGGTTGTATTCGCTAGGCGCGGCCAGTTTTTCGAATGCTGCCATGTCAGACATGGTGTTCGGCGACTGTTTCGCTTTTGCGACCCACTGGTCGAATGCGGCGCGATCCGGTGTTGCAATAGCTTTGAACTTCATGCCTGAGAAGCCCGGGCCGCTGTAGCTGGCGGAGATACCGTCATAAGTACCGGGTTCGTTGGCGATCAGATGCAGGCGAGTCTGCATACCGGCCATGGCATAAATCTGGCTACCCAGACGCGGAATGAAGAAGGAGTTCATCACGGAGTTGGAGGTCACTTTGAAGTACACCGGAGTGTTCGCCGGGAAAGCGATTTCATTCACGGTAGCAACGCCCTGTTCCGGGTAGATGAAGAACCATTTCCAGTCCATGGAAACCACTTCGATGGTAATGGGCTTCTCGTCGTGTGCCAGCGGCTTGCTAGGCTCAAGAGCGTGAGTGGTTTTCCAGGTCAGTACCGCAAGGAAGATGATGATTAAGATAGGTACCGTCCAGACCACAGCTTCCACTTTATTGGAGTGTGACCAGTTCGGGCTGTACTTAGCATCTTTATTGCTCGCACGGTACTTCCAGGCGAAACCAACAGCCATCAAGATTGCGGGAATAACGACAATCAACATCAGGCCAAATGCCGTCAGTATCAGTGAACGTTGCTCCAGACCAATCTGTCCTTTGGGATCTAACAGCGCAGAATTACAGCCACTGAGCAATACAGTGCCTGCAAATAATGACAACCATCCCAAACTTTTTTTGTATTTCCTGAGTCTCATTTAACGACCTCAATTCCACGGGATCTGGTGGCGTTTAAAGTGTGTGGGCATTTTACGGGAAGGTTACATTACTGTAAACATGATTAAATTCCTGTTACTTGGATTTGGCTTCCAGGTCACATATGTTGCAAAACATATCAGGTTGATTTTAAGAAGCTGTTGCAAAAGGGCGTTATAACAAAAGGGGAGTGCAGAAGGAGTCTGGGCGGGCAATTGGTATAACCAATGCGAAATAAAACAATTATTTAACAAATAATTATCATTAAGGTGACAACTTGGTAGTGAGAAAATAAAGACTCATTAGCTGAATCGTGTAAGAAAAATAGAATTCATAAATGGCGTCAATAATTTCCAGACGCTAAGTCGCACAAAAGAACAAATATTAATAAGCGATGCTGATGTTTATTTAGCCGTAATAATTACGGCGAGTGATTACTACAGCTAAATAATATTTACAGATTACGTCAGATGCGTTTTTCGTAGCGCCAGATAATCCAGTAAACCACCAAGCACGACGCCAGAAAGGGCGACTAAAACCCCGACTTCCAGCAGAGCAGGCAGGAAAGAGAAGTGCGTCAAATCCAGCGCGTCCATCGTCAACAGGAGTAACCACACGGCCAACAGGCTGACGCCCGCCGCCAGTGTCCACATGGCAAAGGCATAACCTGCCGGATATTCGGTACGGGAGATAAAGTTGTCATTTACTCGTGTATATTCAAGCGTCTGGCGACAAACCAGCAGCAAAATAAGCCCTGGTACGGCAGCGGCGACGGAGAACAGATAGAATGTCGACCAGCCGTGTGCTTCAACAAACCAACCCGCCACGGGGCCGACATAAACTCGCCCTACAGCAGAAAGCGC
This sequence comes from Escherichia sp. F1, assembly GCF_046764225.1. Taxonomy (NCBI): domain Bacteria; kingdom Pseudomonadati; phylum Pseudomonadota; class Gammaproteobacteria; order Enterobacterales; family Enterobacteriaceae; genus Escherichia; species Escherichia sp. F1. The sequence continues at coordinate 3,649,480 of NZ_CP177202.1, read as the reverse complement.
TGAGAGCAGGGCAAATTGAGTAGCGGAAAATGACTTATTACACAGCGTCATTAACAGCGCGACAAAGGCTGATGTACCCATCCCGCCACAGAGGTTTTCGAAAAAGACGGCTGCGCCCATGCTGTAGAGATGCTTATCAGTAATCGACAGCAGCCAGTAACCGGCGTTAGACGCACCTTGTAAAATGCCGAAAATCAGCAGCGCCCGGAACAGTGACAGGCGCTGCATCAAAATACCACCGTACAATGCGCCAACAATGGTCGCCAGTAAGCCAAGCGTTTTGTTAACCACGCCTACTTCACCCGCATCAAACCCGACGCCGCGAATCAAAAACGTGGTTGTCAGGCTCATGGCGAATGCGTCGCCCAGCTTATACAGCACGATAAGAAGCAAAATAAGCCAGGCATTATTGCGACCAAAGAAATCGCGCAGAGGTGCAACAACCGCTTGTTCCAGCGTTTTGGGCACTGGAATGGTGTCGGTTGGTTCTGGTGCAAGTAACGTCGCGATAATACAGGGGATCAACAGCGCCGCCATCAACCAGTACATGCCCTGCCAGCCCAGCCATTTATCTGCCAGCCACAGGGCTAAGCCGCCGGAAATCAGCATCCCTAAACGGTAACCCAGCACGCTGATTGCCGCGCCCGCACCACGCTCTTCTGCCGGAAGCACATCGGTTTTCCACGCATCGAAGACAATATCCTGGGAGGCAGAGCAAAAAGCGATCACCACCGCCAGTGCCGCCATCCAGCGGAGCTGGGTGCCTGGTTCGAGAAAACCCATCGCCGCAATGGCGACTAATAACAGGATTTGCGTGGCGAGCAGCCAACCGCGCCGCCGCCCGAAAAATGGGGGCGTGTAGCGGTCCATCAGCGGTGACCAGAGGAATTTAAAAACGTAAGCCTGGCCTACCAGAGAGAAGAAACCAATGGTTTTAAGATCGATATTCTCGACCGTCATCCAGGCCTGTAAGGTGCCGGATGTCAGGGCGAGCGGTAGCCCGGAAGCAAAACCCAGGATCAGCAATATGGCTGAACGCGGCTGTTGAAAAATACGTAAATATTGACTGGACATGGGCGTCTACAGGCCCGGCTTGCACCGGGCCAGAGGGCAGAAATTAACGCGCGTTCTGCTTGATGAATTCGTGGATGCTGGTGTCCTGAGACATATCAGCGATGGTATCGGTCAGCACACTGTTAACCGCATCGGCGATATTTTTGTTGGAGGCCTGGAACGCACCTTCAACGTTGTAGCTGGCACGATAGTTCTTGGTCATTTTGTTGCCATTCTGCGCGGTAGCGATGATGGCGATATCCGCTTTGGTCGCGATGTTATAGCGCACGTTGCCCTGGGACACATCAGCATACAGTTGGCTAACGATGATTTGCAGATTAACCGGGCCATTCGGACCGACCATGTAACCACGCGCGGTCATCTGTTTTTCAAGCACTTCTTGCAGCAGGAAGCGCAGATCGCGGGAAGCGGTCAGGGTAACGATTTGATTATCGCGGGTGACTTTTGCCAGCGCCTGATCGGTACGCTGATCGGCACCATTAATGCTTACGGTGACGCCCATCAGGCTTGGATCCTGCTGTGGCAGTGTAATCGTCGGGGAAACTTCAATAGTTGTTGGCGGTTTTGCGCATCCTGCAAGCATAAACAGAGCAACTAACGGGAAGAGGATTTTTTTGAACATGTTCGGGCTCTCAGAGACTCTTAAGCGTGTTTGGTAAAAATTCCCGCCATCATAACATTGCCAACGGCGAGGGGAAGTGGGTAAGGCATGTAAATTCATCATGTTGACGAAATAATCGCCCCTGGTAAAAGAAACGCTGATGCGAGGCCTGTGTTTCAATCTTTAAATCAGTAAACTTCATACGCTTGACAGAAAAACCAGGACGAAACCTAAATATTTGTTGTTAAGCTGCAATGGAAACGGTAAAAGCGGCTAGTATTTAAAGGGATGGATGACATCTCAGCGTTGTCGGAGGAGATATTTCATGATGATACGTGAGCGGATAGAAGAAAAATTAAGGGCGGCGTTCCAACCCGTATTCCTCGAAGTAGTGGATGAAAGCTATCGTCACAATGTCCCAGCCGGCTCTGAAAGCCATTTTAAAGTTGTGCTGGTCAGCGATCGTTTTACGGGTGAACGTTTTCTGAATCGTCATCGAATGATTTACAGTACTTTAGCGGAGGAACTCTCTACTACCGTTCATGCGCTGGCTCTGCATACTTACACTATTAAGGAGTGGGAAGGGTTGCAGGACACCGTCTTTGCCTCTCCTCCCTGTCGTGGAGCAGGAAGCATCGTGTAAAAACGCATTTGCAACTGTCGGCGCTTTTCCAGTATGTTGCTAAAGATTTTATGAAAAACGGCCTGCGGGCCGTTTTGTTTTGTCTGGATTTTGCGCTTTTTGCCCAGCATTCAGACGAAAATCGCCCGGGAATTGTGAAAAAATACGCGACAGCGCGCAATAACCGTTCTCGACTCATAAAAGTGATGCCGCTATAATGCCGCGTCCTATTTGAATGCTTTCGGGATGATTCTGGTAACAGGGAATGTGATTGATTATAAGAACATCCCGGTTCCGCGAAGCCAACAACCTGTGCTTGCGGGGTAAGAGTTGACCGAGCACTGTGATTTTTTGAGGTAACAAGATGCAAGTTTCAGTTGAAACCACTCAAGGCCTTGGCCGCCGTGTAACGATTACTATCGCTGCTGACAGCATCGAGACCGCTGTTAAAAGCGAGCTGGTCAACGTTGCGAAAAAAGTACGTATTGACGGCTTCCGCAAAGGCAAAGTGCCAATGAATATCGTTGCTCAGCGTTATGGCGCGTCTGTACGCCAGGACGTTCTGGGTGACCTGATGAGCCGTAACTTCATTGACGCCATCATTAAAGAAAAAATCAATCCGGCTGGCGCACCGACTTATGTTCCGGGCGAATACAAGCTGGGTGAAGACTTCACCTACTCTGTAGAGTTTGAAGTTTATCCGGAAGTTGAACTGCAGGGTCTGGAAGCGATCGAAGTTGAAAAACCGATCGTTGAAGTGACCGACGCTGACGTTGACGGCATGCTGGATACTCTGCGTAAACAGCAGGCGACCTGGAAAGAAAAAGACGGCGCTGTTGAAGCAGAAGACCGCGTAACCATCGACTTCACCGGTTCTGTAGACGGCGAAGAGTTTGAAGGCGGTAAAGCGTCTGATTTCGTACTGGCGATGGGCCAGGGTCGTATGATCCCGGGCTTTGAAGACGGTATCAAAGGCCACAAAGCTGGCGAAGAGTTTACCATCGACGTGACCTTCCCGGAAGAATACCACGCAGAAAACCTGAAAGGTAAAGCAGCGAAATTCGCTATCAACCTGAAGAAAGTTGAAGAGCGTGAACTGCCGGAACTGACTGCAGAATTCATCAAACGTTTCGGCGTTGAAGATGGTTCCGTAGAAGGTCTGCGCGCTGAAGTGCGTAAAAACATGGAACGCGAGCTGAAGAGCGCCATCCGTAACCGCGTTAAGTCTCAGGCGATCGAAGGTCTGGTAAAAGCTAACGACATCGACGTACCGGCTGCGCTGATCGACAGTGAAATCGACGTTCTGCGTCGTCAGGCTGCACAGCGTTTCGGTGGCAACGAAAAACAAGCTCTGGAACTGCCACGCGAACTGTTCGAAGAACAGGCTAAACGTCGCGTAGTTGTTGGCCTGCTGCTGGGCGAAGTTATCCGCACCAACGAGCTGAAAGCTGACGAAGAGCGCGTGAAAGGCCTGATCGAAGAGATGGCTTCTGCGTACGAAGATCCGAAAGAAGTTATCGAGTTCTACAGCAAAAACAAAGAACTGATGGACAACATGCGCAATGTTGCTCTGGAAGAACAGGCTGTTGAAGCTGTACTGGCAAAAGCGAAAGTGACTGAAAAAGAAACCACTTTCAACGAGCTGATGAACCAGCAGGCGTAATTTACGCAGCATAACGCGCTAAATTCGCACAAAAGCCCGTCACCGCCAGGTGGTGGGCTTTTTTTTGTCATGAATTTTGCATGGAACCGTGCGAAAAGCCTCTTTCGGTGTTAGCGTAACAACAAAAGATTGTTATGCTTGAAATATGGTGATGCCGTACCCATAACACAGGGACTAGCTGATAATCCGTCCATAAGGTTACAATCGGTACAGCAGGTTTTTTCAATTTTATCCAGGAGACGGAAATGTCATACAGCGGCGAACGAGATAACTTTGCACCCCATATGGCGCTGGTGCCGATGGTCATTGAACAGACCTCACGAGGTGAGCGCTCTTTTGATATCTATTCTCGTCTACTTAAGGAACGCGTCATTTTTCTGACTGGCCAGGTTGAAGACCACATGGCTAACCTGATTGTGGCGCAGATGCTGTTCCTGGAAGCAGAAAACCCAGAAAAAGATATCTATCTGTACATTAACTCCCCTGGCGGGGTGATCACTGCCGGGATGTCTATCTATGACACCATGCAGTTTATCAAGCCTGATGTCAGCACCATCTGTATGGGCCAGGCGGCTTCGATGGGCGCTTTCTTGCTGACTGCAGGGGCAAAAGGTAAACGTTTCTGCCTGCCGAATTCGCGCGTGATGATTCACCAGCCGTTGGGCGGCTACCAGGGCCAGGCGACCGATATCGAAATTCATGCCCGTGAAATTCTGAAAGTTAAAGGGCGCATGAATGAACTTATGGCGCTTCATACGGGTCAATCATTAGAACAGATTGAACGTGATACCGAGCGCGATCGCTTCCTTTCCGCCCCTGAAGCGGTGGAATACGGTCTGGTCGATTCGATTCTGACCCATCGTAATTGATGCCAGAGGCGCAACTGTGCCGCTATACTTATCCAGGGCGGCACAACGCTGTAAGCGGCTTGCGCCTGAGAATGGCATTTGCGTCGTCGTGTGCGGCACAAAGAACAAAGAAGAGGTTTTGACCCATGACAGATAAACGCAAAGATGGCTCAGGCAAATTGCTGTATTGCTCTTTTTGCGGCAAAAGCCAGCATGAAGTGCGCAAGCTGATTGCCGGTCCATCCGTGTATATCTGCGACGAATGTGTTGATTTATGTAACGACATCATTCGCGAAGAGATTAAAGAAGTTGCACCGCATCGTGAACGCAGTGCGCTACCGACGCCGCATGAAATTCGTAACCACCTGGACGATTACGTTATCGGCCAGGAACAGGCGAAAAAAGTGCTGGCGGTCGCGGTATACAACCACTACAAACGTCTGCGCAACGGCGATACCAGCAATGGTGTCGAGTTGGGCAAAAGTAACATTCTGCTGATCGGTCCGACCGGTTCCGGTAAAACGCTGCTGGCCGAAACGCTGGCGCGCCTGCTGGACGTCCCGTTCACCATGGCCGACGCAACCACGCTGACCGAAGCCGGTTATGTGGGCGAAGACGTTGAAAACATCATTCAGAAGCTGTTGCAGAAGTGCGATTACGACGTACAGAAAGCGCAGCGCGGGATTGTCTACATCGATGAAATCGACAAGATTTCTCGCAAGTCAGACAACCCGTCCATTACCCGAGACGTTTCCGGTGAAGGCGTACAGCAGGCACTGTTGAAACTGATCGAAGGTACGGTAGCTGCTGTTCCGCCGCAAGGTGGGCGTAAACATCCGCAGCAGGAATTCTTGCAGGTTGATACCTCTAAGATCCTGTTTATCTGTGGCGGTGCGTTTGCCGGTCTGGATAAAGTGATTTCCCATCGTGTAGAAACCGGCTCCGGCATTGGTTTTGGCGCGACGGTAAAAGCGAAGTCCGACAAAGCAAGCGAAGGCGAGCTGCTGGCGCAGGTTGAACCGGAAGATCTGATCAAGTTTGGTCTGATCCCTGAGTTCATTGGTCGTCTGCCGGTTGTAGCAACGTTGAATGAACTGAGCGAAGAAGCTCTGATTCAGATCCTCAAAGAGCCGAAAAACGCCCTGACCAAGCAGTATCAGGCGCTGTTTAATCTGGAAGGCGTGGATCTGGAATTCCGTGACGAGGCGCTGGATGCTATCGCTAAGAAAGCGATGGCGCGTAAAACCGGTGCCCGTGGCCTGCGTTCCATCGTAGAAGCCGCACTGCTCGATACCATGTACGATCTGCCGTCCATGGAAGATGTCGAGAAAGTGGTTATCGACGAGTCGGTAATTGATGGTCAAAGCAAACCGTTGCTGATTTATGGCAAGCCGGAAGCGCAACAGGCATCTGGTGAATAATTAACCATTCCCATACAATTAGTTAACCAAAAAGGGGGGATTTTATCTCCCCTTTAATTTTTCCTCTATTCTCGGCGTTGAATGTGGGGGAAACATCCCCATATACTGACGTACATGTTAATAGATGGCGTGAAGCACAGTCGTGTCATCTGATTACCTGGCGGAAATTAAACTAAGAGAGAGCTCTATGAATCCTGAGCGTTCTGAACGCATTGAAATCCCCGTATTGCCGCTGCGCGATGTGGTGGTTTATCCGCACATGGTCATCCCCTTATTTGTCGGGCGGGAAAAATCTATCCGTTGTCTGGAAGCGGCGATGGACCATGATAAAAAAATTATGCTGGTCGCGCAGAAAGAAGCTTCAACGGATGAGCCGGGTGTAAACGATCTTTTCACCGTCGGGACCGTGGCCTCTATATTGCAGATGCTGAAACTGCCTGACGGCACCGTCAAAGTGCTGGTCGAGGGGTTACAGCGCGCGCGTATTTCTGCGCTCTCTGACAATGGCGAACACTTTTCTGCGAAGGCGGAGTATCTGGAGTCGCCGACCATTGATGAGCGGGAACAGGAAGTGCTGGTGCGTACTGCAATCAGCCAGTTCGAAGGCTACATCAAGCTGAACAAAAAAATCCCACCAGAAGTGCTGACGTCGCTGAATAGCATCGACGACCCGGCGCGTCTGGCGGATACCATTGCTGCACATATGCCGCTGAAACTGGCTGACAAACAGTCCGTTCTGGAGATGTCCGACGTTAACGAACGTCTGGAATATCTGATGGCAATGATGGAATCGGAAATCGATCTGCTGCAGGTTGAGAAACGCATTCGCAACCGCGTTAAAAAGCAGATGGAGAAATCCCAGCGTGAGTACTATCTGAACGAGCAAATGAAAGCTATTCAGAAAGAACTCGGTGAAATGGACGACGCGCCGGACGAAAACGAAGCCCTGAAGCGCAAAATTGACGCGGCGAAAATGCCGAAAGAGGCAAAAGAGAAAGCGGAAGCAGAGTTGCAGAAGCTGAAAATGATGTCTCCGATGTCGGCAGAAGCGACCGTAGTGCGTGGTTATATCGACTGGATGGTACAGGTGCCGTGGAATGCGCGTAGCAAGGTCAAAAAAGACCTGCGTCAGGCGCAGGAAATCCTTGATACCGACCATTATGGTCTGGAGCGCGTGAAAGATCGTATCCTTGAGTATCTTGCGGTTCAAAGCCGTGTCAACAAAATCAAAGGACCGATCCTCTGCCTGGTAGGGCCGCCGGGGGTAGGTAAAACCTCCCTGGGTCAGTCCATCGCCAAAGCCACCGGGCGTAAATATGTCCGTATGGCGCTGGGCGGCGTGCGTGATGAAGCGGAAATCCGTGGTCACCGCCGTACTTACATCGGTTCTATGCCGGGTAAACTGATCCAGAAAATGGCGAAAGTGGGCGTGAAAAACCCGCTGTTCCTGCTCGATGAGATCGACAAAATGTCTTCTGACATGCGAGGCGATCCGGCTTCCGCACTGCTTGAAGTGCTGGATCCAGAGCAGAACGTAGCGTTCAGCGACCACTACCTGGAAGTGGATTACGACCTTAGCGACGTGATGTTTGTCGCGACGTCGAACTCCATGAACATTCCGGCACCGCTGCTGGATCGTATGGAAGTGATTCGCCTCTCCGGTTATACCGAAGATGAAAAACTGAACATCGCCAAACGTCACCTGCTGCCGAAGCAGATTGAACGTAATGCACTGAAAAAAGGTGAGCTGACCGTCGACGATAGCGCCATTATCGGCATTATTCGTTACTACACCCGTGAGGCGGGCGTGCGTGGTCTGGAGCGTGAAATCTCCAAACTGTGTCGCAAAGCGGTTAAGCAGTTACTGCTCGATAAGTCATTAAAACATATCGAAATTAACGGCGATAACTTGCATGACTATCTCGGTGTTCAGCGTTTCGACTATGGACGCGCGGATAACGAAAACCGTGTCGGTCAGGTAACCGGTCTGGCGTGGACGGAAGTGGGCGGTGACTTGCTGACCATTGAAACCGCGTGCGTTCCGGGGAAAGGCAAACTGACCTATACCGGTTCGCTCGGTGAAGTGATGCAGGAGTCCATTCAGGCGGCGTTAACGGTGGTTCGTGCGCGTGCGGAAAAACTGGGGATCAACCCTGATTTTTACGAAAAACGCGACATCCACGTCCACGTACCGGAAGGTGCGACGCCGAAAGATGGTCCGAGTGCCGGTATTGCTATGTGCACCGCGCTGGTTTCTTGCCTGACCGGTAACCCGGTTCGTGCCGATGTGGCAATGACCGGTGAGATCACTCTGCGTGGTCAGGTACTGCCGATCGGTGGTTTGAAAGAAAAACTACTGGCAGCGCATCGCGGCGGGATTAAAACAGTGCTAATTCCGTTCGAAAATAAACGCGATCTGGAAGAGATTCCTGACAACGTAATTGCCGATCTGGACATTCATCCTGTGAAGCGCATTGAGGAAGTTCTGACTCTGGCGCTGCAAAATGAACCGTCTGGCATGCAGGTTGTGACTGCAAAATAGTGACCTCGCGCAAAATGCACTAATAAAAACAGGGCTGGCAGGCTAATTCGGGCTTGCCAGCCTTTTTTTGTCTCGCTAAGTTAGATGGCGGATCGGGCTTGCCCTTATTAAGGGGTGTTGTAAGGGGATGGCTGGCCTGATATAACTGCTGCGCGTTCGTACCTTGAAGGATTCAAGTGCGATATAAATTATAAAGAGGAAGAGAAGAGTGAATAAATCTCAATTGATCGACAAGATTGCTGCAGGGGCTGATATCTCTAAAGCTGCGGCTGGCCGTGCGTTAGATGCTATTATTGCTTCCGTAACTGAATCTCTGAAAGAAGGGGATGATGTAGCACTGGTAGGTTTTGGTACTTTTGCCGTTAAAGAGCGTGCTGCCCGTACTGGCCGCAACCCGCAGACCGGTAAAGAGATCACCATCGCTGCCGCTAAAGTACCGAGCTTCCGTGCAGGTAAAGCACTGAAAGACGCGGTAAACTAAGCGTTGTCCCCAGTGGGGATGTGACGAAGTTCAAGGGCGCATCTACTGATGTGCCTTTTTTATTTGTATTCGGTGACTTTCTGCGTCTTGTGGGCTGACAATTGCCCCCGTTTCTTGTCACAATAGGCCTTTGCGCGCATCGATACGTTGCGTGAGGTACACAGTCATCTACAGCGGAGTGTTGTTACACCATGATGGACAGCTTACGCACGGCTGCAAACAGTCTCGTGCTCAAGATTATTTTCGGTATCATTATCGTGTCGTTCATATTGACCGGCGTGAGTGGTTACCTGATTGGCGGAGGCAATAACTACGCCGCAAAAGTGAATGACCAGGAAATCAGCCGTGGGCAATTCGAGAACGCCTTCAACAGCGAGCGTAATCGCATGCAGCAACAGCTGGGCGATCAATACTCTGAGCTTGCAGCGAACGAAGGCTATATGAAAACCCTGCGTCAACAGGTGCTGAATCGTCTGATCGACGAGGCGCTGCTGGATCAGTACGCTCGTGAGCTGAAACTGGGTATCAGCGATGAGCAGGTTAAACAGGCGATTTTCGCGACCCCAGCCTTCCAGGTTGACGGCAAATTTGATAACAGCCGCTATAACGGTATCCTCAACCAGATGGGGATGACCGCCGATCAGTACGCCCAGGCGCTGCGTAACCAGCTCACTACCCAACAGCTGATTAACGGCGTTGCCGGTACCGATTTTATGCTGAAAGGTGAAACCGACGAGCTGGCGGCACTGGTAGCTCAACAACGCGTGGTGCGTGAAGCGACTATCGATGTTAACGCGCTGGCGGCGAAGCAGCCTGTGACCGAACAGGAAATTGCCAGCTACTACGAACAAAACAAAAACAATTTCATGACGCCGGAACAATTCCGCGTGAGTTACATCAAGCTGGATGCCGCAACGATGCAGCAACCGGTTAGCGATGCGGATATCCAGAGCTACTACGATCAGCATCAGGATCAATTCACCCAGCCGCAGCGTACCCGCTACAGCATCATCCAGACCAAAACTGAAGATGAAGCGAAAGCGGTACTTGATGAGCTGAATAAAGGCGGTGATTTTGCTGCATTAGCCAAAGAAAAATCTGCCGATATTATCTCTGCTCGTAACGGCGGCGATATGGGTTGGTTAGAAGATGCCACTATCCCGGACGAACTGAAAAATGCTGGTCTGAAAGAGAAAGGCCAACTGTCTGGTGTCATCAAATCTTCGGTCGGTTTCCTGATTGTACGTCTGGACGACATTCAGCCAGCGAAAGTGAAATCGTTAGACGAAGTACGTGACGACATTGCGGCGAAAGTGAAACACGAAAAAGCCCTCGATGCGTACTATGCGCTGCAGCAGAAAGTGAGCGATGCGGCAAGCAACGACACCGAGTCTCTGGCCGGTGCAGAGCAAGCAGCCGGCGTTAAAGCCACTCAGACGGGTTGGTTCAGCAAAGATAACCTGCCGGAAGAGTTGAACTTCAAGCCGGTTGCCGACGCTATCTTTAACGGCGGTCTGGTAGGTGAAAACGGCGCGCCGGGCATCAACTCTGACATCATCACCGTAGACGGCGACCGCGCATTCGTGCTGCGCATCAGCGAGCACAAACCGGAAGCGGTGAAACCGTTGGCAGATGTTCAGGAACAAGTTAAGGCACTGGTTCAGCACAACAAAGCTGAACAACAGGCGAAAGTGGATGCTGAGAAACTGCTGGTTGATTTGAAAGCCGGCAAAGGTGCGGAAGCTATGCAGGCTGCCGGTCTGAAATTTGGCGAGCCGAAAACCTTAAGCCGTTCCGGTCGTGACCCGATTAGCCAGGCGGCGTTTGCACTACCACTGCCAGCGAAAGACAAACCGAGCTACGGTATGGCGACCGATATGCAAGGTAATGTGGTTCTGCTGGCGCTGGACGAAGTGAAACAAGGTTCAATGCCGGAAGATCAGAAAAAAGCGATGGTGCAGGGTATCACCCAGAACAACGCACAAATCGTCTTTGAAGCGCTGATGAGTAACCTGCGTAAAGAGGCGAAAATCAAAATTGGCGATGCGCTGGAACAGCAATAATCCTGAAGCCGCCTCGCAAAAAAATGCTTTGCAGCTGTAACAAGAAAAGGTCGCTTTCGCGGCCTTTTCCATTTCTGAACATTGCCATTTGTTTCCTGTTTTCACTGCCGTTAAGGTGATTCCACTGTTAACAAACAAGGAGAAAACAGTATGAAACACGGAATTAAAGCACTGCTCATTACCCTGTCCCTGGCCTGTGCCGGAATGTCTCATAGTGCTCTGGCGGCAGCTCCTGCGGCGAAACCGACAACGGTAGAAACCAAAGCGGAAGCTCCTGCAGCACAAAGTAAAGCAGCAGTACCGGCGAAAGCCAGTGACGAAGAAGGCATCCGGGTCAGCATTAATAATGCCAGCGCGGAAGAGTTAGCCCGCGCGATGAATGGCGTTGGCCTGAAGAAAGCGCAGGCGATTGTCAGTTATCGCGAAGAGTACGGTCCGTTTAAAACGGTGGAGGATCTAAAGCAGGTGCCGGGGATGGGCAATTCGCTGGTGGAGCGTAATCTGGCGGTATTAACCCTGTAATTAATTTGCATAGTGGCAATTTTTTGCCAGACTGAAGAGGTCATACCAGTTATGACCTCCGTACTTATAACAACAACGTAAGGTTCTCGCGCTATGCAAACACAAATCAAAGTTCGTGGATATCATCTCGATGTTTACCAGCACGTTAACAACGCTCGCTACCTTGAGTTTCTCGAAGAAGCCCGCTGGGATGGGTTGGAAAATAGCGACAGTTTTCAGTGGATGACGGCCCATAACATCGCTTTCGTGGTGGTCAATATCAATATTAACTATCGTCGCCCGGCGGTATTAAGCGACCTGTTAACCATTACCAGTCAGTTACAGCAATTAAACGGTAAAAGCGGCATCCTAAGCCAGGTCATTACACTGGAGCCGGAAGGGCAGGTGGTAGCGGATGCGCTTATTACGTTTGTTTGTATCGATCTTAAAACGCAGAAAGCGTTAGCCCTGGAAGGGGAACTACGTGAAAAGCTTGTGCAGATGGTGAGGTAAACGTTTTGTGGTGCCGGATGCTCAAGCCGCATCCGGCGACACCCGGAATAATTACTTCAACCCGGTTTTCTGCTTCATCGCTGCCATCACCGTCGGTTTATCGGCCAGATAATGATTCAAACCGTTGGCGCGTAAATTACACGCCGCACAATGACCGCAACCGTCGCCTTTAATGCCGTTATAGCAGGTCAACGTTTCGTTACGGACTAAATCCAGTTTGCCGTAATAATCAGCCAGCGCCCAGGTTTCCGCTTTATCAATCCACATCAGCGGCGTTTCAAAACGAATATCTTTCGCCATACCCAGACTGACGGCATGGTTCAGTGCTTTCACAAACTCATCACGACAATCCGGGTAGCCGGAGAAATCCGTTTCGCAGACGCCGGTAATTACGGCTTCTGCTTTTACCTGATACGCATATATTGCCGCCAGTGTCAGGAACAAAATATTACGCCCAGGGACAAACGTATTCGGGATGCCATCAGCTTCAGGCTCATAATCAGGCACCGGAATGCTGTCACGCGTCAGGCTGCTGACCGCCAGCTCGTTGAGCAGCGTTACATCAAGAACCTTATGCGCACGTGCCCCCAGTTTCAGCGCCAGTTCGCGTGCCACGTCGATTTCTGCGCGATGCCGCTGACCGTAATCGAACGTCACGCAATGGACTTCATCATATTGTTGTAATGCCTGCACCAGACAGGTGGTGGAATCCTGGCCTCCACTGAACACAACGACAGCACGTTTCATAGATAATCCTGCTTGAACAATAAAAGCGTTATGGTAACGCCTGCGATTAACCCGGACCAGCTATTCATTGCGACGGCGCGGGAAGCCAGGCTTCGGTAAATTCAAACCAGCCTCGCGGTGTCAGTCGCACACCGTTCACGCCGGGAGGGGCGCTAATGCGATAGTGATAGTTGAACAGCGGCGTCAGCGTCGCATCTGCCATTAACTGGCTAAAAACCGCTTTCAGGGCATTAAATCGGTTTTCCTCATCAGGCATTACTTGCACCGCGTCCAAGGTCGATTGCAAATGTGCATATGCTGGAGCGTCGAAAACATGTGGCCACAGTGGATCGCAACGCAGCCATTGCTCCAGGGTATATTCCGGTGCTTCGCCAATTAATCTGTCGCCCATCATGAGGTCTGCGTGTGCCAGTAGGGGCGTGTAGTCCCAGTTTTTTGCGTTATGAAAAATAATTGTAAGTTCACAGTCTTCCGCTGCCAGTGTCGCCTGTAGGCGTTCTGCCATGGTATGAAGTTCTATCGGTAGGTGATAAACCAGCGTCAAGGTTTTCGGTAGTTTGACTTCATCCGGTACTTGCCATTGTGGAATAGTCCAGTCTGGCAGTAATGCATGACTGGCGGTGATCAGGTTTTCTCCGACTTCTAACGTTTGTAATAAACCGGATTGATGAATAATGGAGATCACTTTTCGCGCCTGCCAGAGGGACAGTCGGGGACTTTTGCGCAACGTTAAATAGCAAAAACCTAAACTGATGCCACTACTGACCTGGCTGACCCGTTGCAGCTCCTCAGGTTTGCCGATAGTGATTTGCACGGGATGCCGACAACTGGTTCCCAAATCTTTTTCGAAAAGCGGCGGAGTTATCCAGTACTCAACCGCTTTAAGCAGCGGATGACGTAAATGGTAATAATCATGACTCTCCAGGCGCACCAGTTCCGCTGTGAATTGTGTTAAGCGAAAAGGACCAGTGCCGATCAGGGGGAATTGCGGATGCGCCAGATGGCTGCAATAGCTCGCCAGCCGGTGCGCAAGCCAGTAATCGGGGCGATGTAAAAAGAAGGTCAGACACTGCGGATGGGTGACTTCAATACGCTTCACGCTAATAAATAATTGATCCAGTGCTGGCAGTTGTAACAGCATCAATAATCGCTGGTGTAAGTGTGAGGCTTTTACTGCATCGCCGTTATGCCAGTGTAGGGTTGAACGAAGATAAAAGTCCCAGCGTAACCCGTCAGCAGAGGTTTCCCAGTGATGCGCTAAATCGCCAATCGCGCGTTGGGTATTATTATCGAAGCGGGTCAGGCCGGAAAATATCTGTCCGGCGAGATGCTGCTCGGCACGGCCGGGCAAAAAGCCCGGTTGTAGCGGTTCGAGCGGGCGATAGTAGGGAATACGCAACGTGGGCGTATCGTTTTGCCATTGTCCGCCCATAAACGGCTGTAACAGAGTGCGCAGCTCACCTGGGGCCAGTTGCGCCAGCTCCAGCACATCTTGCTGCTTTCCGGTTTCCAGCGCCTGTTCCATCATCGCATTGCGTAGCGATTCTGGCGTGACCAGAAAGCGTAGTTGCCCGCGCTTTCCGCGTCCTGACTGCGCCTGCCACTCCAGCCATCCCGCCTCCTGTGCCTGGCGTAACAGCGTACGAACATGGCGTTCGCTGCAAAAACAGCGTTCGGCCAGTTCGCTGACGGTGACGGTTTGCGGCTTTCCGGCGGAAGGTTGCCACAGACGTTGATACTGGTTAAGACGGTTGAGCAGTCGCATATAAACCCGGAACAATATTATTTAACTATTCACTATTACTTCCGTATATATCAGGTGATACTCAATCACCATTAACCGTGTCACAGAGTGGAGAAAGAAATGGCTCGTCTGGCAGCATTTGATATGGATGGCACTTTATTGATGCCTGACCATCATTTAGGTGAGAAAACCCTCTCTACTTTGGCGCGGCTGCGTGAACGCGACATTACCCTCACTTTTGCCACGGGGCGTCATGCGCTGGAGATGCAGCATATTCTCGGGGCGCTATCGTTGGATGCATATTTGATTACTGGCAACGGAACGCGCGTACATTCTCTGGAAGGTGAACTTTTACATCGTGATGATTTACCTGCGGATGTCGCGGAGCTGGTGCTGTATCAGCAATGGGATACCCGAGCCAGCATGCATATCTTCAATGACGATGGTTGGTTTACCGGGAAAGAGATCCCTGCGTTGTTGCAGGCATTTGTCTATAGCGGTTTTCGTTATCAGATAATCGATGTCAAAAAAATGCCACTCGGCAGCGTCACCAAGATCTGCTTCTGTGGCGATCACGACGATCTTACACGCTTGCAGATCCAGCTACACGAAGCATTAGGCGAGCGTGCACATTTATGTTTTTCCGCCACGGATTGCCTCGAAGTGCTGCCGGTGGGCTGCAATAAAGGCGCAGCATTGACGGTGCTGACCCAACATTTAGGTTTATCGTTGCGCGATTGCATGGCCTTTGGTGATGCGATGAACGATCGCGAAATGTTAGGCAGCGTCGGTAGCGGCTTTATTATGGGCAATGCGATGCCGCAACTGCGCGCGGAACTCCCGCATTTACCGGTGATTGGACATTGCCGAAATCAGGCTGTCTCTCACTATTTGACGCACTGGCTGGACTATCCACATCTACCTTATTCCCCCGAATAACGAGATCCCTTCCAGCACCGGGCAATTGCCCGGTTTTTTTTGCGTTGAATTTGTCATTTTGTGCCGTGGTGTTTAAACCGCACAGAATAAATTGTCGCGATTTCACCTTTAAAATAGAATTAAAAGAGAAAAAAATTCTCCGTGGAAGGGCTATGTTAGATAAAATTGACCGTAAGCTGCTGGCCTTACTACAGCAGGATTGCACCCTCTCTTTGCAGGCACTGGCTGAAGCCGTTAATCTGACAACCACCCCGTGCTGGAAGCGTCTGAAACGGCTGGAGGACGACGGTATCCTTATCGGCAAAGTCGCCCTGCTGGATCCGGAAAAAATAGGCCTCGGCCTGACCGCCTTTGTGCTGATAAAAACGCAACATCACAGCAGCGAATGGTATTGCCGCTTTGTCACGGTGGTTACCGAAATGCCAGAAGTGCTGGGGTTCTGGCGCATGGCCGGTGAATACGATTATCTGATGCGCGTCCAGGTTGCCGACATGAAACGCTACGACGAATTTTATAAGCGTCTGGTAAACAGCGTGCCGGGGCTGTCGGACGTCACTTCCAGCTTCGCGATGGAACAGATTAAATACACCACTTCTTTACCCATCGAATAAATATCCAGAATCAGGTCAGGACACAACGCGTGCGATTATTTGCTCAATTAAGCTGGTATTTCCGTCGGGAATGGCGTCGCTATCTCGGGGCTGTCGCCTTGCTTGTCATTATCGCGATGCTGCAACTGGTTCCGCCAAAAGTGGTTGGTATTGTTGTCGATGGCGTGACAGAACAACACTTTACTACCGGGCAGATCCTGATGTGGATCGCCACCATGGTGCTGATTGCCGTTGTGGTTTATCTCCTGCGTTACGTCTGGCGCGTATTGCTGTTTGGTGCGTCTTATCAACTGGCTGTTGAACTGCGTGAAGATTATTACCGTCAGCTAAGCCGGCAGCATCCTGAGTTTTACCTGCGTCATCGCACGGGTGACCTCATGGCTCGTGCGACCAATGACGTCGATCGGGTCGTGTTTGCCGCCGGAGAAGGGGTGCTGACGCTGGTGGATTCACTGGTGATGGGCTGCGCTGTGTTGATTATGATGTCTACGCAAATTAGCTGGCAGTTGACCTTATTTGCCCTGTTACCGATGCCAGTGATGGCGATCATGATTAAGCGCAACGGCGATGCCTTGCATGAACGCTTTAAGCTAGCACAGGCGGCGTTTTCCAGTCTTAATGACCGCACCCAGGAAAGCCTCACCAGTATCCGCATGATCAAAGCCTTTGGTCTGGAAGATCGTCAGTCGGCGCTATTTGCCGCGGATGCCGAAGATACCGGCAAAAAAAACATGCGGGTGGCGCGTATTGATGCTCGTTTCGACCCGACCATCTATATCGCGATTGGTATGGCGAACTTGCTGGCGATTGGCGGCGGTAGTTGGATGGTCGTGCAGGGCAGCTTAACGTTGGGCCAGCTTACCAGTTTTATGATGTACCTTGGTTTGATGATTTGGCCGATGCTGGCGCTGGCATGGATGTTTAACATTGTGGAGCGTGGCAGCGCGGCGTATAGCCGAATTCGTACCATGCTGGCCGAAGCGCCAGTCGTTATTGATGGTAGTGATAAGGTGCCAGAAGGTCGTGGTGAACTGGATGTAAATATTCACCAGTTCACGTATCCGCAGACTGACCATCCTGCGCTGGAAAACGTCAATTTCGCCCTGAAACCCGGTCAGATGCTAGGTATTTGCGGGCCGACTGGTTCCGGCAAAAGTACCCTGTTGTCGCTCATTCAGCGTCATTTCGACGTCAGCGAGGGGGATATCCGCTTTCATGATATTCCTCTGACGAAGTTACAACTCGATAGCTGGCGTAGCCGCCTGGCGGTAGTTAGCCAGACACCGTTCCTTTTTTCCGACACCGTAGCGAACAACATCGCGTTGGGTTGCCCGAATGCCACCCAGCAAGAGATTGAGCATGTCGCGCGGTTAGCCAGCGTGCATGACGATATTTTGCGTTTACCGCAAGGTTACGATACAGAAGTGGGCGAGCGCGGCGTGATGCTTTCCGGTGGGCAAAAACAGCGTATCTCCATTGCTCGTGCGTTATTAGTCAACGCGGAAATCCTCATCCTTGATGATGCGCTTTCGGCAGTAGACGGACGCACAGAGCACCAGATCCTGCATAACCTGCGTCAGTGGGGGCAGGGAAGAACGGTAATCATCAGTGCCCATCGCCTTTCGGCACTGACGGAAGCCAGTGAAATTATTGTGATGCAGCACGGACATATCGCTCAGCGTGGCAATCATGATGAGCTGGCGCAACAAAGCGGCTGGTATCGCGATATGTATCGCTATCAACAACTGGAGGCGGCGCTCGACGACGCTCCGGAAATTCGCGAGGAGGCCGTTGATGCGTAGTTTTAGCCAACTGTGGCCGACTCTCAAGCGTCTGTTAGCGTACGGTTCGCCGTGGCGTAAACCGCTGGGGATTGCGGTCCTGATGATGTGGGTTGCGGCGGCGGCAGAAGTCAGCGGGCCGCTGCTTATCAGCTATTTTATCGACAATATGGTAGCGAAAAATAACCTGCCGTTGAAAGTGGTTGCCGGGCTGGCTGCGGCGTATGTTGGGCTACAACTGTTTGCCGCCGGGCTACATTACGCGCAGTCGCTGCTGTTTAATCGGGCGGCAGTAGGCGTAGTGCAACAGTTGCGTACCGACGTGATGGATGCTGCGTTACGCCAGCCATTAAGCGAGTTTGATACCCAACCTGTCGGGCAGGTGATTTCCCGCGTCACTAATGACACTGAAGTGATCCGCGACCTCTACGTTACCGTAGTGGCAACTGTCCTGCGTAGCGCCGCACTGGTGGGCGCGATGCTGGTGGCGATGTTCAGCCTCGACTGGCGAATGGCGCTGGTGGCGATAATGATTTTCCCGGTGGTGCTGGTGGTAATGGTGATATATCAGCGTTACAGCACGCCGATTGTCCGCCGTGTACGCGCCTATCTGGCGGATATCAACGACGGCTTTAACGAAATCATCAATGGCATGAGCGTCATCCAGCAGTTCCGTCAGCAGGCGCGATTTGGCGAACGTATGGGTGAGGCCAGTCGTTCACACTATATGGCGAGGATGCAAACCCTGCGCCTCGACGGTTTTCTGCTGCGTCCGCTGCTGAGTCTGTTTTCATCGCTCATTCTTTGTGGATTGTTGATGCTGTTTGGCTTCTCTGCCAGCGGCACCATTGAAGTGGGCGTACTGTATGCGTTTATCAGCTATCTTGGGCGACTTAACGAACCCTTAATCGAACTGACCACGCAACAGGCGATGCTGCAACAGGCTGTTGTTGCTGGTGAGCGCGTGTTTGAGCTGATGGACGGACCGCGCCAGCAATATGGTAATGATGATCGCCCCTTACAGAGCGGCACCATTGAAGTCGATAACGTGTCATTTGCTTATCGCGATGACAATCTGGTACTGAAGAACATTAATCTCTCGGTGCCTTCGCGCAACTTTGTGGCGCTGGTCGGGCATACCGGCAGTGGTAAAAGTACCCTCGCCAGTTTATTGATGGGCTATTACCCGCTAACGGAAGGTGAGATTCGCCTTGATGGTCGTCCATTAAGTTCGTTAAGTCACAGCGCGCTGCGTCAGGGCGTGGCGATGGTGCAGCAAGATCCGGTAGTGCTGGCGGATACCTTTCTCTCCAACGTGACGCTGGGACGTGATATCTCCGAAGAACGCGTCTGGCAGGCGCTGGAAACCGTGCAACTGGCGGAGCTGGCGCGCAGCATGAGTGATGGTATTTATACGCCGCTGGGAGAGCAGGGGAATAATCTCTCCGTCGGGCAAAAGCAACTGCTGGCACTGGCACGCGTGCTGGTGGAGACGCCGCAAATCCTGATCCTTGATGAGGCAACCGCCAGCATTGACTCCGGTACTGAACAGGCGATTCAACATGCTCTGGCGGCAGTGCGTGAACATACCACGCTGGTGGTGATTGCTCACCGCTTATCAACTATTGTTGATGCCGACACCATTCTGGTGCTTCATCGTGGGCAAGCTGTGGAGCAGGGCACTCACCAGCAACTGCTGGCGGCCCAGGGACGCTACTGGCAGATGTATCAACTGCAACTTGCGGGCGAAGAGCTGGCAGCCAGCGTGCGTGAAGAGGAATCATTGAGCGCCTGAATAGCGCAATATTTCATCGTTGGTGCAAAAATGTAACGCACTGTGCACTGTCATAGTGCGTTTTCATTTTCAATCTTCTTAACTTCCTGCTCTCTTTCTCATTTTTCATTTCTGGCACACCGCTTGCAATATCTTCTTCGTGTAGCAGAACCATTACCGAATTCTGACCGGAGGGGATCTATGAAGCTGGTGACCGTGATAATCAAACCATTCAAGCTGGAAGACGTTCGTGAAGCGTTATCTTCCATTGGTATTCAGGGCCTGACCGTCACCGAAGTGAAAGGTTTCGGGCGTCAGAAAGGGCATGCCGAGCTGTACCGGGGGGCGGAATACAGCGTCAACTTCCTGCCAAAAGTAAAAATTGATGTGGCGATTGCTGATGACCAACTCGATGAAGTGATCGATATCGTCAGCAAAGCGGCTTACACCGGAAAAATTGGCGACGGCAAAATCTTCGTCGCTGAATTGCAACGCGTCATTCGTATTCGTACCGGCGAAGCCGACGAAGCGGCGCTGTAATCTCTGGCACACAGCAACAGGAACGAAAAATGAAGATAGCGACGATAAAAACTGGGCTTGCTTCACTGGCGATGCTGCCGGGACTGGTAATGGCTGCACCTGCGGTGGCCGATAAAGCCGACAATGCGTTTATGATGATTTGTACTGCGCTGGTGCTGTTTATGACTATTCCGGGGATTGCCCTGTTTTACGGTGGGTTGATTCGCGGCAAAAACGTGCTGTCGATGCTGACGCAGGTGACGGTGACGTTTGCACTGGTCTGTATTCTCTGGGTGGTTTACGGTTACTCGCTGGCGTTTGGTGAGGGAAACAACTTCTTCGGCAACATTAACTGGTTGATGCTGAAAAACATCGAACTGACGGCGGTGATGGGCAGCATTTATCAGTATATCCACGTAGCGTTTCAGGGATCGTTTGCCTGCATTACCGTAGGCTTGATAGTTGGAGCACTGGCGGAACGAATCCGCTTCTCAGCTGTGTTGATTTTCGTGGTGGTATGGCTGACGCTCTCCTACATTCCGATTGCGCATATGGTCTGGGGCGGCGGTTTGCTGGCTTCTCACGGTGCACTGGATTTCGCGGGTGGCACGGTGGTCCACATTAACGCCGCAATCGCCGGTCTGGTGGGCGCATATCTAGTAGGCAAACGCGTGGGCTTCGGCAAAGAGGCGTTTAAACCGCACAACCTGCCGATGGTCTTCACCGGGACTGCCATTCTCTATATCGGTTGGTTTGGCTTTAATGCCGGGTCAGCGGGCACGGCGAATGAAATCGCAGCACTGGCATTTGTGAATACTGTGGTCGCAACGGCGGCGGCAATTCTTGGCTGGATCTTCGGTGAATGGGCGCTGCGCGGTAAGCCTTCACTGCTGGGAGCGTGTTCAGGCGCGATTGCCGGTCTGGTCGGCGTGACGCCAGCCTGTGGCTACATTGGGGTTGGCGGCGCGTTGATTATCGGCGTGGTAGCTGGTCTGGCGGGCTTGTGGGGCGTTACCATGCTCAAACGCTTGCTGCGGGTGGATGATCCCTGCGATGTCTTCGGTGTGCACGGCGTTTGTGGCATTGTCGGCTGTATCATGACCGGGATTTTTGCCGCCAGTTCGCTGGGTGGCGTGGGCTTAGCTGAAGGTGTGACGATGGGCCATCAGTTGCTGGTACAGCTGGAAAGCATCGCCATTACGATCGTCTGGTCCGGTGTGGTGGCATTTATTGGCTACAAACTGGCGGATCTGACGGTTGGCCTGCGTGTGCCGGAAGAACAAGAGCGAGAAGGGCTGGACGTCAACAGCCACGGCGAGAATGCCTATAACGCGTAACAAGCACTGCAAAAAACAGCCGGACGGTTTTCACCTCCGGCTATTTTTTTAATTGTGATTACGCATCACCCCTTCCTGAACGGTCGAGGCAACCAGCACGCCGTCCTGGGTATAAAACTCACCGCGCACAAAGCCGCGTGCGCTGGACGCCGAGGTGCTCTCCACGCTATACAGCAGCCATTCATTCAAATTAAACGGGCGATGGAACCACATGGAATGGTCAATGGTGGCAATCTGAATCCCCGGTTCGAGAAAACCGATGCCGTGCGGCTGTAGAGCTACCGGCAGGAAGTTAAGATCAGAAGCGTAACCGAGCAGATACTGATGAACGCGCAGATCATCCGGCACGCTACCATTTGCGCGGATCCACACCTGACGATGCGGTTCTGCGACGTGCCCTTTCAGTGGGTTATGAAACTCCACCGGACGGACTTCAAGCGGACGATCGCAGATGAATTTATCTTTCAGCACTGGCGGCAGCAGGTGCGCCAGCGATTGGGCGATTTGCGTTTCCGAAGGCAGGCCATCAGGCGCTGGCGCGGACGGCATTGTTTTTTGATGTTCGAAACCCGCTTCTGGTGCCTGGAAAGAGGCAGTCATATAAAAAATCGGTTTGCCGTTTTGAATAGCAGCAACCCGGCGGGCGCTGAAGCTGTTACCGTCACGCAGCGTTTCGACATCATAAATAATCGGTTTCTTACTATCGCCTGGGCGAAGAAAGTAGCTGTGAAACGAATGTACCAGCCGCTCTTCAGGGACGGTCTCTTTTGCAGCATACAAGGCCTGACCCACGACCTGGCCGCCAAACACCTGGCGTAAACCTAAATCTTCACTCTGGCCGCGAAAGAGTCCTTCCTCAATTTTTTCCAGATTTAACAATGTCAGTAAATTTTTTAGCGCCTGACTCATATAACTCTCCAGTAACAAAGCTGCCGCAGCAAGCCAAAGTGAGTTGAGTATAACGCAAATTTGCCACTGGTCCGATGGGTGCAATGGTCTGAATTACGGGCTAATTACAGGCAGAAATGCGTGATGTGTGCCACACTTGTTGACGTTACTATTTTGTTAACCACTCTCCGGCGAGGAAAGTTAGCCCGCTGGTGCATTGATAATAAGGAGAAGTGAATGAAACTCGTGCACATGGCCAGTGGTTTAGCGGTTGCGATTGCGTTGGCGGCTTGCGCAGATAAAAGCGCGGATATTCAGACGCCAGCACCGGCTGCAAATACGTCTATTTCAGCAACACAACAACCTGCTATCCAGCAACCGAATGTCTCCGGTACCGTCTGGATCCGTCAGAAAGTCGCACTGCCGCCTGATGCTGTGCTGACCGTGACACTTTCTGACGCGTCGTTAGCCGATGCACCGTCAAAAGTACTGGCGCAGAAAGCGGTGCGTACCGAAGGCAAACAGTCACCATTCAGCTTTGTTCTGCCATTTAACCCGGCAGATGTTCAGCCGAATGCGCGTATTTTGTTGAGTGCGGCGATTACCGTGAATGACAAACTGGTATTTATTACCGATACCGTTCAGCCGGTGATCAACCAGGGCGGAACTAAAGCCGACCTGACATTGGTGCCGGTGCAGCAAACCGCCGTGCCGGTTCAGGCCAGCGGTGGCGCAACGACTACTGTACCTTCGACTTCACCAACTCAGGTGAATCCGTCTTCGGCAGTTCCAGCTCCTACGCAATATTAAGCGCAGTTAACCCTCTCCGCCCGGAGAGGGTTAGTAGTTCCAGCGATAACGCTGCAAGTCGATTTGCCCGCTTCCCGATACCATCACACCTTCTGCCAGTAATGCCTGTCGTTGACGCTGTAAATCCGGTCCGGTTAGCGAAATTGTGCCGTGGCGATTAACCACCCGATGCCAGGGTAAGGTGCTGCCTTCAGGGAGACGCTTTAACACACCGCCCACCTGGCGCGCGGCGCGGGGCGATCCTGCCAGTTTCGCCACATCACCGTAAGTGGTGACATAGCCTTCGGGAATAGCGGCGACGATTTGCCAGACGCGTTGGGGAAATGAATCTTCTTTTTCCATCTTTTCTTCCTGAGGTAATTTTTCAGCATAATCTGGAAAAACGCCCGAGTGAAGTCGCATTGCGCAAGAAACCAGCATCCGGCACGCAATGGGTTGCAATTAGCCGGGGCAGCAGTGATAATGCGCCTGCGCGTTGGTTCTCAACGCTCTCAATGGGGGCTCTGTTGGTTCTCCCGCAACGCTACTCTGTTTACCAGGTCAGGTCCGGAAGGAAGCAGCCAAGGCAGATGACGCGTGTGCCGGGATGTAGCTGGCAGGGCCCCCACCCATTTCTGCTTCCCCCCGTTTCGTCAAAAAATCCCAATATGGCTAAACTTTAACCACAACTGACGTCGCAAGAATTGTCTGGCTGCGCAGTACGCTTCGGAGGTATGTCTGATGAAGTATGTTGATGGTTTTGTGGTTGCCGTTCCTGCCGATAAAAAGGATGCCTATCGGGAAATGGCTGCTAAGGCTGCGCCATTGTTTAAAGAGTTTGGCGCGCTTCGTATTGTCGAATGCTGGGCCAGCGATGTACCGGATGGCAAAGTGACCGATTTTCGTATGGCGGTAAAAGCTGAAGAGAATGAAGAGGTTGTCTTTAGCTGGATTGAATACCCTTCAAAAGAGGTCCGCGACGCTGCTAATCAAAAGATGATGTCGGACCCACGGATGAAAGAGTTCGGCGAGTCCATGCCGTTTGATGGTAAGCGAATGATTTATGGCGGATTCGAGTCAATCATCGACGAATAGGTAGCGTGACGGGCTGTGCGGCGTGCCGTCAGCCCTACAATTCACAAATGTTGCTCGGCCCAGCGTAAGAAATCTTCTTTCGGTAATGCCTTGCTGTAGAGCCAGCCCTGACCGTAGTGCACGCCATGCTGGCGTAACCACTCTTCTTGTTTACTGGTTTCGATTCCCTCCGCTACCATTTTCAGTTTCAGTGTTTTTGCCATTTCGATGATATGCGGCGTGACATTTTTATATTCCAGCGCATCAACGAAAGATTTATCGATCTTCAGAATGTCGACATCCAGATCCTGTAAATAACTTAAACTTGAATACCCCGTACCAAAATCATCAAGATAAATTTCATGGCCCGCCTCCCGGTAGCGAGAAATTATCGGGGCGCTGGTTTTCGGATCGGCAAACTCGCGTTCAGTGAGTTCAAGCGCGATCTGTCTGGGATTAACCTGATAGTGATTGATCATTTCACGCAGCAATTGCGGGATTTTTTCCGAGGTGAGCACGGTGGATTCAAGATTGATCGAAATATGCTGCCGTGGATGCTGACGCAGCCAGTCGCCCATATCTTCAAAGACGCTTCTTATAATCAGTAGCGTCAATGGCTCAGAAAGGCCCGTTTGCTGTGCCAGCGGAATAAAACTATCTGGTGATAACCAACTACCGTCTGTCTGCGGCCAGCGCGCCAGTGCCTCAGCACCGACAATTTTGCCATTGGCTAAGGAGACAATCGGCTGATAGTGCACGCAAATATCACGATTTTCGATAGCATCCTGCAGCCGATGATGCGGTGACTGGATACGGCGCAAAATACGCAGCACAAACATCGCTGCCAGCAGGCCAATCACCAACCCGAGCGGTAACCAAATAAAGACTTGCCGATGCCAGTCTTTCTGCAACATTTTCGTTGAAGCCCAGGTGATGATCGAAATATTCATTTCCGGGAAGGGCAGGATATCGTAAATGATTCCATTATTTTCGATATGCTCACCGGGTGTTTTTTGTAGTCTGGTAATAATTCCCTGAGCAATTTCATCGCTGCTGGTTATCACAACGTTATGGGCATTGCCAATAATGGCGGCATCAATTTGCCATGAGCTATAGGGAATGACATCAATAAAGGAAGCGGGGTCGATCATGACGACATAATGTGCCGTTCCCATGGCAACCATGTAACGGATAATGCCTAAATCGTTATGCGATGTTAACCAGACACGATAACCATCTTTCGAAATTTTACCTGGCTCGGGGAAGGTATCGGGCGGGCTTTCATGCTCCAGAGACGAACACTGGGGAACGTTGTTATCGATATAAACCACTTCCTGAATATAGCGATAACTGTAAGATACCCGACGCATTTCCATGAGATGGGCTTCGCTACAGGCAGCGCCTTGCCATCTTTCCAGCTCTTGCAGCGCATCTTTCCCTTGTGTCGCCACCTTATTGGCCCGAATAGCGACGCGGGAGGAATACGTATTCAGCTCTTCAATAAATGATGTTTCTACCTGCTGATGGGCCAGCCAGATGCTTAAGCCGACAGGCAGCAATACTGAAAGAATCAGTACTCCCGAAATAAGGCCGACCAGATGTCGTGTTCTCACCAGCATATCCTTATTAACACAGTGTAGGGAAAGTATATCTGATTGTGGAAAAAGGCTGGCAGGAGATAAGGAGGTAGAGCCGGGATTTCATGAAGTGATGGGTGGAAACGATCGTTGTCATTTGACCAGGCGCAGAGCTTTACGCCTGGTATGTAACCCTAATTTAAGATGTTGATTCGGCGCGAGCGAGGGTAAAAATATCGTAAAAAGACAGTTCACCTTTACGGACGATCATTTTTTGCAGTTGTTCTTTATGAACATCCGCGACACGCGGAGAGTTCAAGATGGCTTCAACCAGCGCGGCAGGTACAAAGCGCGTGTTGTACCATTCGCCGTTATAGCAAACGCGGAAATCCAGCACGTCGATATCTTCATAGCGGTAGCGTGGGTAGACATCGAAAAAGAAGAAACCATTAAGCAGGATAAATAATACAACCAGTAACCAGACAGAGCCTGAAAGCGTTTCGGACTGCAACATCACTGCCAGGGTGGCAAAAAAAGCAACGTACATACCGATAAACAGCCCCGGATGTTTACGGATAAAACTGATACTAAAGCGGGGTTTGTTGTCGCGTTTTTCGCGGGTATTTAGAGACTCAATTGTTTCGGTCAGCAGGCGTTGTATTTCGGTCATCGTTTGCCTTCGTGGTATCTGCAACTTTCCAGGGAACACCCTATTTTAACGTGGGAATAGTAGAGGGGAAGTAACAGATTTACCACAATTTTGCATAACAGTCGCGAAAAACCGATTACAATTTTTTAATGATTCTGGCTGGATTACCGCCCACGACAACGTTGTCCGGGACATCTTTTGTGACAACTGCACCTGAGGCTACCACGACGTTATCACCAATGGTCACACCAGGGTTAATGACCGCGCGTCCGCCAATCCAGACGTTATTACCGATGGTGACGGGTTTCCCCAGTTCAGCACCGCTATTACGTGCTAAAGGGTCGATGGGATGTGTTGCCGTGTAGATATGAACGCCTGGTGCCAACATACAGTTATCACCGATGCGAATAGGGCAGACATCAAGCATCACGCAATCGAAGTTGGCGAAAAAATTATTGCCGAGAAAAATGTTATAGCCATAATCACAGCGAAACGTTGGCTCAATATAAGCCTCTGTCACCTGACCGAATAAATCAGCGAGAATTTGCTGGCGTAATGTGTGCTCTTCCGCCAGGGAATGATTGTATCGGTGAATAAGCTGACGAGCGCGCAGGCGATCGCGAGATAACGTCTCATCTGCCGAGCGATACAACTCACCAGCAATCATCTTTTCTTTTTCTGTGCTCATTACTGACCTCCGGTTGCTGAAAATGCGGCAACACAGTAAGACGAAAAGTCAGTGAAGAGAACGTTCCCATTACATCTGTGTGATAAAGATCACATAGGGTACGTCTTCATGGCGAAAAAGTATAAAATTCTTAATAAACAGCCGGTTATAGCTCCGAAAGCGAATTATTTATTAGCGAATAAATTTCCATACTGAGGAAGGGATCTTGTCGTACAGTTTATTCATGGTCAATTCGGCGAGGCGGTGATCTGCGGCTGAGTAAAATACCGCCAGTTCATTATCTGATAATTCGTATTTATTTTTCTCGATAACACGCTCCAGCGTGTCAATTGTCTGGCAACGACGTAAACGCATTAAATAATCGGTTTTTGTTAAAGGTTTTTCGGACATACTTCTACCCATGGTTGTAATAATTCTAACAAGATAAACTCGCAGGATTCTCTTTCGTCGCATTGACAAAACAACGGAATAGTCGATTACCTGACTTCCGCCATTTCTGAAGATCCTGCATATTAATACCATAACTGCTGAACAACATAAAGGTGTCATCCAGATATTCGTCGATCTGCTCAATGAGCTTATTGTCTTCATTATACTTAATTTTGTAATTAAGTGCGAAGGTCGCAATATGCTCAATCAGTTCATTCAACTGGAGGTTGATCGCCGAGGTTGGGTCGTTAACCCAGCCATGATTGCTTTCTTCAAGGTTTGCAAGACAGTCATGATACAGGGTTTCACAGAGAAACTTAAGCTGTGCGATATCATGTCTTTTGGGTGAGTATTCATCCATAACGCGTCCCCTTCTTAGTGGTTGAACTAACGGACACCTTTCGGGATGGAAAAAACTTACTGACCTGGACTTGCCCTCTCGTTTGTTAGCTTAACTATAAGCCACTCTTTGCAGGTTTTCATCGCATTATTACGAAAAATTACAATTAGGAAGGAAGCGGGACAGGACTTACTTTTTCATACTAGCACTAACCCGCAGCAGGTAAAAGCAGTTTGCTCGAACTGTTCATAACATTTCAGGATTATCGCCAGATGAAATTGGTAACACTAATACCAGGATTGCTCTGAATATGACGTAATAACCGAGGAATGAATAAAGAATTACCGCAAATAATTAAGAATAGCCTCTAAATGATTATGGATTATTAAATCTATTAGCGCTACTTAATATAAATTAACTAACAATCAGTATTTTTTATGAATTTTATACGTGTTTAATACTGGTTTTCGTATGAGATCCTGAGTTGGTGGTTCAATGACTCCTTAATGTTCGTAGGTTATGCATAAAAAAGGCCGCTTGCGCGGCCTTAGTGATTACACGTTGTATCAATGATGATCGACAGTATGGCTGTGCTCGATATCTTCATTCTTGCGGCTAAAGCGGCGGCGAACCACCACAAAGAATACCGGAACGAAGAAGATTGCCAGTACCGTTGCGGTCACCAT
The DNA here is from genome assembly GCF_046764225.1 of Escherichia sp. F1. Classification (NCBI taxonomy): domain Bacteria; kingdom Pseudomonadati; phylum Pseudomonadota; class Gammaproteobacteria; order Enterobacterales; family Enterobacteriaceae; genus Escherichia; species Escherichia sp. F1. The sequence goes on along the minus strand of NZ_CP177202.1, from coordinate 3,620,579 downwards.
CCCGCCCATTACACCGGTACCTACTGCGTTCTGCGCGCCGGAACCAGCACCAGTACTGATAACCAGCGGCATAACGCCGAGGATAAACGCCAGCGAGGTCATCAGGATCGGACGTAAACGCATCCGCACCGCATCAAGCGTCGCTTCAATCAGACCTTTACCTTCTTTATCCATCAAGTCTTTGGCGAATTCGACGATAAGTATCGCGTTCTTCGCCGACAACCCAATGGTTGTGAGCAGGCCTACCTGGAAGTAAACGTCATTGGTCAGGCCACGGAAGGTGGCAGCCAGCAACGCACCGATAACCCCCAGCGGAACGACCAGCATAACGGAGAACGGAATCGACCAGCTTTCATACAGCGCCGCCAGACACAGGAACACGACAATCAACGAAATCGCGTACAGTGAAGGTGCCTGGTTGCCGGAGAGACGTTCCTGATAGGACATCCCCGTCCAGTCATAGCCAACACCGGTAGGCAGTTTGCTCGCCAGTTGTTCCATCAGCTCCATTGCTTCACCGGTACTTTTACCCGGTGCCGCCTGGCCTAAGATTTCCATGGATGGCAGGCCGTTGTAACGTTCCAGACGCGGCGAACCGTACTCCCAACGAGAAGAGGAGAACGCCGAGAACGGCACCATCTGACCATCAGCAGCACGAACATACCAGTCGCCGATATCATCCGGCAGCATACGGTATTTCGCTTCTGACATGACGTAAACTTTCTTCACACGACCGCGGTCGATAAAGTCGTTCACATAGCTACCGCCCCATGCAGCGCCCAGAGTGGTGTTAATGTCGTTGATAGAAACACCCAGCGCCTGCGCTTTTTCCTGGTCGATATCAATCTTAAACTGCGGGGTATCTTCCAGACCGTTTGGACGTACGCTGGTCAACATATCAGGGTGCTTCGCTGCTTCTGCAAGCAGCTGGTTACGCGCCTGAGTCAGTTTTTCGTGACCAAGGCCAGCCTGGTCAATCAGCTCAAAGTCAAAGCCGGTTGCAGTACCCAGTTCCACGATTGCGGGCAGGTTAAAGGCGAAAACCATCGCATCTTTGATTTGCGAGAAAGCGCGTGTTGCACGCATGGTAATCGCTTCAACTTTGTTTTCTTCGCCCGGACGATCGGCCCAGTCCTTCAAGGAAACGAACGCAATACCGGTATTCTGACCACGTCCCGCAAAGCCGAAGCCGTTAACGGCGAACACCGACTCAACGTTGTTCTTTTCTTTGGTCAGATAGTAATGCGTTACCTCATTGAGCACTTTCTGCGTACGTTCCTGCGTTGCACCTGCTGGCAGCTGAACCATGGTCATAAATACGCCCTGGTCCTCATCTGGCAAGAAGGAGCTTGGCAGACGCACGAATAGATAGGCCATGCCGACCACGATGATCAGATACAGCACCAGGTAACGCCCTGTACTGCGCAGAATACCGCCTACGCTGTCGGTGTAGTGGTGCGTGCTCTTCTCGAACATGCGGTTAAACCAGCCGAAGAAGCCTTTTTTACCTTCCCCGTGATCGCCTTTGGCAATCGGTTTCAGCATGGTGGCACAAAGAGCCGGAGTCAGAATCAACGCCACCAGTACCGACAGCGCCATTGCTGAAACAATGGTAATAGAGAACTGACGATAGATAGCACCAGTAGAACCGCCAAAGAAGGCCATCGGTACGAATACCGCCGACAGTACCATCGCGATACCGACCAGAGCGCCCTGAATCTGCCCCATCGACTTACGGGTGGCTTCTTTTGGCGGCAAACCTTCTTCCGCCATCACACGCTCAACGTTTTCTACCACAACGATGGCGTCATCCACCAACAGGCCGATGGCGAGCACCATCCCGAACATTGTTAGCGTGTTTATCGAGAAGCCAAAGGCGGCAAGGACGGCAAAGGTCCCCAGCAATACCACCGGTACGGCAATGGTCGGAATCAACGTCGCGCGGAAGTTCTGCAGGAACAGATACATAACCAGGAACACGAGGATGATCGCTTCGACCAGCGTTTTAACCACTTCGTGAATAGAGATTTTCACGAACGGCGTGGTGTCGTACGGGTAAACAATTTTCAGACCCGACGGGAAGAACGGTTCCATCTTCGCCAGTTCAGCACGGATTGCCGCAGCGGTATCCAGCGCGTTCGCGCCGGTTGCCAGCTTGATCCCCAGACCGGAAGCCGGTTGGCCGTTAAACTCTGCGATGATGTCGTAGTTCTCACCACCCAGCTCAATCTTCGCGACGTCACGCAGCAACACGCGGGAACCATCCTGATTCACTTTCAGCAGGATTTTGCCGAACTCTTCAGTAGAGGTCAGACGCGTCTGAGCAATAATAGAGGCGTTAAGCTGTTGGCCTTTCACCGGCGGCGTACCACCGAGCTGACCCGCCGCAACCTGGGCGTTCTGTGCTTTGATGGCGGTAATGACATCAACCGGCGTTAGCTGGAATTTGTTCAGTTCATTCGGGTTCATCCAGATACGCATCGCGTACTGTGAACCGAACAACTGAACGTCACCCACGCCCGACGTACGGCTGATGGCATCTTTCATATTAGCCGCCACGTAGTCGGAGATATCCTCCTGCGTCATGGTGCCATCGGTGTTGATAACCCCGACAACCATCAGGAAGCTGCTGGATGATTTCTCAACGCTCACCCCTTGCTGCTGTACTTCTTGCGGCAGCAACGGCATCGCCAGTTGCAGTTTGTTCTGCACCTGAACCTGCGCGATATCTGCATCAGTACCAGACTCAAAGGTCAGGGTGATCTGCACGGTACCCGTGGAGTCACTGTTAGAGGACATGTACATCAGGTTATCGATACCGTTCATATTCTGTTCGATAACCTGTGTCACCGTGTCCTGCACTGTTTTCGCATCAGCGCCGGGGTAGGAGGCGGAGATCGTTACTGCCGGCGGTGCAATCGTAGGATATTGCGCCACCGGCAGTTTGAGGATCGCCAGCCCCCCTGCCAACATGATGATAATGGCGATCACCCACGCAAAAATCGGGCGATCGATAAAGAAATTAGGCATGTCTTAACGGCTCCTGTTTAAGTTAAGACTTGGACTGTTCAGGCTGAGCACCGCTTGCGGCTTGCTGGTTATTATCAGCGGTAACTTCTTGTGCTTTTACCTGGACACCAGGACGCACTTTCTGCAGCCCACTTATTACTACGCGATCGCCTGCTTTCAGACCTTCTGTCACCAGCCACTTATCGCCAATAGCCTGGCTTGCAACGATCGGACGGGTTTCCACTTTGTCATCCGCGCCAACCACCAGTACGGTGGCATCGCCACGCGGCGTACGGGTTACGCCCTGTTGCGGGACTAAAATAGCGTTTGGATTAAGCCCTTCTTCCAGACGTGCACGTACGAACATACCCGGCAGCAGAGTGTGATCCGGGTTCGGGAAGATAGCGCGTAGGGTGATAGACCCGGTGGTCTGATCAACGGTAACGTCAGAGAATTCCAGCGTACCGTCCTGCGGGAACTTAATGCCGTCACTGGTGATCAGCGACACTTTAGCTTTGCCGTTCTCTTGTTTCAGCGTGCCATTTGCCAGTTCCTGTTTCAGGCGCAGGAAGTCGTTGCTGGACTGGGTCACATCAACGTAGATCGGATCAAGTTGCTGCACGGTTGCCAGCGCAGTCGCCTGACCGTTCTGTACCAATGCGCCTTCCGTCACGTTCGACTTACCAATGCGACCGCTAATCGGAGAGGTAACTTTGGTGTAAGCCAGATTGATCCGCGCAGTTTCAACGGCAGCTTTCGCCGCAGTTACCGCAGCATTCGCCTGTTGCGCATCAGCCAGAGCCTGATCGTACTCTTGCTTACTGATGTACTGAGTACCGAGCAGTTTCTGATAACGATTCACCGTCAATTGCGCGATATTGGCTGCAGCCTGGGCTTTCGCCAGATCGCCTTTCGCGCTGTCGTATGCCGCCTGATAGGTCGCAGGATCAATCTGATAGAGAGAGACACCTGCTTCGATGTCGCTACCTTCTTTGAAATTACGCTTCAGGATAATCCCGCTAACTTGAGGACGAACTTCTGCGATCCGGTAGGCACTGGTGCGACCCGGAAGCTCGGTTGTGATCTGCAGAGGTTCAGTTTTGACTGTTACTACGCCAACGGCGGGCATCTGCTGGCCACCTTGTTGGGCCTGTTTGTCGTCACATCCTGTTAGGGCTAAGCTGCCTGAGAGCATCAGAACGACCGCCAGAGGCGTAAACCCTCTGTTTTTGTTCATATGTAAACCTCGAGTGTCCGATTTCAAATTGGTCAATGGTCAAAAGTTAATAAACCCATTGCTGCGTTTATATTATCGTCGTGCTATGGTACATACATTCACAAATGTATGTAAATCTAACGCCTGTAAATTCACGAACATATGGCACGAAAAACCAAACAAGAAGCGCAAGAAACGCGCCAACACATCCTCGATGTGGCTCTACGTCTTTTCTCACAGCAGGGGGTATCATCCACCTCGCTGGGTGAGATTGCAAAAGCAGCTGGCGTTACGCGCGGTGCAATCTACTGGCATTTTAAAGACAAGTCGGATTTGTTCAGTGAGATCTGGGAACTGTCAGAATCCAATATTGGTGAACTAGAGCTTGAGTATCAGGCAAAATTCCCTGGCGATCCACTCTCAGTATTAAGAGAGATATTAATTCATGTTCTTGAATCCACGGTGACAGAAGAACGGCGTCGATTATTGATGGAGATTATATTCCACAAATGCGAATTTGTCGGAGAAATGGCTGTTGTGCAACAGGCACAACGTAATCTCTGTCTGGAAAGTTATGACCGTATAGAACAAACGTTAAAACATTGTATTGAAGCGAAAATGTTGCCTGCGGATTTAATGACGCGTCGGGCAGCAATTATTATGCGCGGCTATATTTCCGGCCTGATGGAAAACTGGCTCTTTGCCCCGCAATCTTTTGATCTTAAAAAAGAAGCCCGCGATTACGTCGCCATCTTACTGGAGATGTATCTCCTGTGTCCCACGCTTCGTAACCCTGCCATTACCGAATAACCCTGAATCTGACTCCAGGATTTTTCCTGGACATTTTCGTCGTTGCTATTCTGGTTCACTGCGTCGTGATATTCTTGCGGTTTGACTTTTTCAGGTCGTTCTTCAGGTTCAGAAACCTTCATTCATCATGACTATGTTCCAGTATTACAAACGATCACGGCATTTTGTTTTTTCAGCATTTATTGCTTTTGTTTTTGTCTTGTTATGCCAGAACACGGCGTTTGCGCGGGCGTCATCGAATGGTGATCTGCCGACAAAAGCGGACCTGCAGGCACAACTTGACTCACTGAATAAACAAAAAGATCTTTCTGCTCAGGACAAACTGGTGCAGCAGGATCTGACAGATACATTAGCCACCCTCGATAAAATCGATCGCGTAAAAGAAGAGACAGTTCAGCTACGGCAAAAAGTCGCTGAAGCGCCGGAAAAAATGCGTCAGGCGACCGCAGCGTTAACAGCACTTAGCGATGTCGATAACGACGAAGAAACTCGCAAAATTCTGAGTACGCTTTCGTTGCGCCAGCTGGAAACTCGCGTTGCCCAGGCGCTGGACGATTTGCAAAACGCACAAAACGATCTGGCGTCTTATAACAGCCAGCTGGTTTCGTTACAGACGCAGCCCGAACGCGTGCAAAATGCGATGTATAACGCTTCGCAGCAGCTGCAACAAATTCGCAGTCGTCTGGATGGGACTGATGTCGGCGAGACTGCCTTACGTCCCAGCCAGAAAGTGTTAATGCAGGCTCAGCAGGCTTTGCTGAATGCCGAGATTGATCAACAGCGTAAAAGCCTAGAAGGGAACACAGTCTTACAGGATACCTTGCAAAAGCAACGGGATTACGTGACGGCGAACAGCGCCCGTCTGGAGCACCAGTTGCAGCTGTTGCAAGAAGCAGTAAACAGCAAGCGCCTGACTTTAACCGAAAAAACGGCGCAGGAAGCCGTCTCCCCGGATGAAGCCGCGCGTATTCAGGCTAATCCGCTGGTGAAGCAGGAACTGGAAATTAACCAGCAGTTAAGTCAGCGTCTGATTACCGCGACTGAAAACGGTAATCAGTTGATGCAGCAAAACATTAAAGTCAAAAACTGGCTGGAGCGGGCGCTGCAATCGGAACGCAATATTAAAGAGCAGATTGCCGTCCTGAAGGGCAGCCTGCTGTTGTCTCGTATCCTTTACCAGCAACAACAAACGCTGCCCTCGGCGGATGAACTGGAAAACATGACCAACCGCATCGCGGATTTGCGTCTCGAACAGTTTGAAGTCAACCAGCAGCGTGATGCACTCTTCCAGAGCGATGCGTTCGTCAACAAACTGGAAGAAGGTCACGCCAACGAAGTCAACAGCGAAGTTCACGATGCGTTATTGCAAGTGGTTGATATGCGTCGCGAATTGCTGGATCAACTCAACAAACAGTTGGGTAATCAGCTGATGATGGCCATTAACCTGCAAATTAACCAGCAGCAGTTAATGAGTGTGTCGAAAAACCTGAAATCCATCCTGACTCAGCAAATCTTTTGGGTGAACAGTAACCGTCCAATGGACTGGGACTGGATCAAAGCGTTCCCGCAAAGCCTGAAAGATGAATTTAAGTCGATGAAAATCACGGTGAACTGGGAAAAAGCCTGGCCTGCCGTTTTTATCGCTTTCCTCGCCGGTTTGCCGCTGCTGTTGATTGCCGGGCTGATCCACTGGCGTCTGGGCTGGCTGAAAGCGTATCAACAAAAACTGGCTTCCGCTGTGGGTTCCCTGCGTAACGACAGCCAGCTCAACACACCAAAAGCGATCCTTATCGACCTGATCCGCGCGCTGCCGGTGTGCCTGATTATTCTCGCGGTTGGTCTGATTCTGTTGACCATGCAACTCAACATCAGCGAACTGCTATGGTCGTTCAGCAAAAAACTGGCGATTTTCTGGCTGGTGTTTGGCCTGTGCTGGAAGGTACTGGAGAAAAATGGCGTTGCCGTGCGTCACTTCGGCATGCCGGAACAGCAGACCAGCCACTGGCGTCGGCAAATTGTCCGCATCAGTCTCGCGTTGCTGCCTATCCATTTCTGGTCTGTGGTGGCAGAACTTTCCCCGCTGCATCTGATGGATGATGTGCTGGGGCAGGCGATGATTTTCTTCAACCTGCTGCTGATTGCCTTCCTGGTATGGCCGATGTGCCGCGAAAGCTGGCGTGATAAAGAGTCGCACACCATGCGACTGGTCACCATTACCGTGCTGTCGATTATCCCGATTGCGTTGATGGTGCTGACCGCCACGGGTTATTTCTACACCACGCTGCGTCTCTCCGGGCGTTGGATTGAAACCGTTTATTTGGTGATCATCTGGAACCTGCTGTACCAGACAGTACTGCGTGGCTTAAGCGTAGCGGCGCGGCGTATCGCCTGGCGTCGTGCGCTGGCGCGTCGGCAGAATCTGGTGAAAGAGGGCGCGGAAGGTGCTGAACCGCCGGAAGAACCCACCATTGCACTGGAGCAGGTTAACCAGCAGACGCTGCGTATTACCATGTTGCTGATGTTTGCGCTGTTCGGTGTCATGTTCTGGGCAATTTGGTCCGATTTGATCACCGTGTTCAGCTATCTCGACAGCATCACGCTCTGGCATTACAACGGCACTGAAGCTGGCGCTGCGGTGGTGAAAAACGTCACCATGGGCAGTCTGTTGTTTGCGATCATCGCCTCAATGGTAGCCTGGGCGTTGATTCGCAACCTGCCTGGTCTGTTGGAAGTGTTGGTGCTCTCGCGCCTGAACATGCGCCAGGGCGCGTCGTATGCCATTACTACCATCCTTAACTACATCATTATTGCCGTTGGTGCGATGACGGTGTTCGGATCGCTGGGCGTCTCGTGGGATAAACTCCAGTGGCTGGCGGCAGCATTATCCGTAGGTCTTGGTTTTGGTTTACAAGAGATCTTCGGTAACTTCGTCTCCGGTTTGATCATTCTGTTCGAACGTCCGGTACGCATTGGCGATACGGTAACCATTGGTAGCTTCTCTGGGACGGTAAGTAAGATTCGTATTCGTGCGACAACGATTACCGATTTCGATCGCAAAGAAGTGATCATCCCGAACAAAGCGTTTGTTACCGAGCGTCTGATCAACTGGTCGTTGACTGACACTACTACGCGTCTGGTGATCCGTCTCGGCGTGGCCTATGGCTCCGATCTGGAAAAAGTGCGTAAAGTGTTACTGAAGGCGGCGACTGAGCACCCAAGGGTGATGCACGAACCAATGCCGGAAGTCTTCTTTACGGCGTTTGGTGCCAGCACGTTGGATCATGAGCTGCGTCTGTATGTGCGTGAACTGCGTGACCGTAGCCGTACTGTCGATGAGCTGAACCGTACTATCGATCAGCTGTGCCGTGAAAACGACATCAACATTGCCTTTAACCAGCTTGAAGTGCATCTGCACAACGAGAAGGGCGATGAGGTGACGGAAGTAAAACGCGACTACAAAGGCGACGATCCGACACCAGCGGTTGGGTAATAACCAAAGGGGGCGACATTTAGTTGCCCCGAGATTACTGACAAAGTGCGCGTTGTTCATGCCGGATGCGGCGTGACCGCCTTATCCGGCCTACGAAACCGTAAGAATTCAATATATTGCAGGAGCGGTGTAGGCCTGATAAGCGTAGCGCATCAGGCAGTTTTGCGTTTGCCCGCAATCTTAGGGGACATTTAGCGGCCCCATTTATTTCTCACTTTTCCGCCTCATCATCGCGCGTTAATTTCTTTTCATAATCGCGTTTTACAATATCCAGCGCGCGCAGCACGGTGCGCGCTGGGATCTGATTTTCTTCCAGCAGCACAATCAAATCGACAGCCAGTTTGACATCGTCAGGGGCATTTTCCAGTGACATACTTTCTCCATTGCTAGCGGGTTAAACGCGCTAGCCTGTTTTCGATTTTATCCAGCGCATGGCGGCAGCGTGCCAGGCGCGCTTCATAGGCTTCCACTTCACGATGCAGCGTTTGCTGTTCCACGAGATCGGTCACCCGCGCCAGGCGGGCTCGACGTTCAGCAACCATCTCACTTAGCCGCCGCTCAAAATCCTGATGCTGAATACGTTTACGCTGCCAGCGGGCAATTTTGGGTGGTGCGCTATCCCACTCGCGTAGCGACCAGGCTGTGGCTTCACGCGCTATAGCCTCCAGTTGCGCCGCCAGATGTTCCGCCAGCCAGGCGACTTGCGGCAGTTGCTGTTGCTCAACGGCATGACGAAGCGCAGCCAGGTTATCGCCTGCCTCATCGAGACAAGCCTGCAGTGTTGTCGCACGAGTCTGAAAAAGGTGCCTGTCAAAACGGGCGCTTAGCGTGGCAAATTGCGCTACCGGGGCACAACGCTGGCGCAGCGTAGCGAGCTGTCCTTCCAGTTTTTCCAGCAGCAGGGCGGTTTTCACGATAAGACCTCAATGAAAATGATAATTGTTATGCTAAAGTAGCAACTCTGTAAGCTGACAACACTCAATATGCAACGAATCATTTTAATCATCATTGGCTGGCTGGCGGTAGTGCTGGGTACGCTGGGCGTGGTATTACCGGTATTACCGACGACGCCGTTTATCCTGCTGGCGGCCTGGTGCTTTGCCCGTTCTTCCCCGCGCTTTCACGCCTGGTTGCTGTACCGCTCATGGTTTGGCAGCTATCTACGTTTCTGGCAGAAACATCATGCGATGCCGCGCGGCGTCAAACCGCGGGCGATTTTGCTTATTTTGCTCACGTTTGCCATTTCTCTGTGGTTCGTCCAGATGCCATGGGTGCGCATCATGTTGCTGGTAATTCTCGCCTGTTTGCTTTTTTATATGTGGCGAATTCCGGTGATTGATGAAAAGCAAGAAAAGCACTGAAGCACAACAATCGCAGTTGCAATTATTGCGTACAGCCAGTACATTCTGGCGTTTTCGAGCACAGGCGCAGGCGGTCAAAGGTTAAACAACTGTTACTTTTGATACGTTTAAAACGCGCCGTGAGTACCACCGTAACAAGCAGGCATACACTTATGACCGCGACTGCACAGCAGCTTGAGTATCTCAAAAATAGCATCAAAAGCATTCAGGACTACCCAAAACCCGGCATTCTTTTCCGCGATGTCACCAGCTTACTGGAAGACCCGAAAGCTTACGCTCTCAGCATCGACTTGCTGGTTGAGCGTTACAAAAATGCGGGCATTACCAAAGTTGTCGGCACCGAAGCGCGTGGCTTCTTGTTTGGCGCTCCGGTAGCTCTGGGTCTGGGCGTTGGCTTTGTACCGGTCCGTAAACCGGGCAAACTGCCGCGTGAAACCATCAGTGAAACTTACGACCTGGAGTACGGCACCGATCAGCTGGAGATCCACGTTGATGCCATCAAACCGGGCGACAAAGTTCTGGTGGTGGACGATCTGCTGGCAACCGGCGGCACTATCGAAGCGACCGTTAAACTGATCCGTCGTCTGGGTGGTGAAGTGGCTGATGCTGCGTTCATTATCAATCTGTTCGATCTCGGCGGCGAACAGCGTCTCGAAAAACAGGGCATTACCAGCTACAGCCTTGTTCCGTTCCCGGGCCATTAATTATCGCCAGTCTTGTGCTGCCCACGCTACGGACAGCACAAGATGTGCATTCAGCCTCGCCGTTCTGACGGGGCTGTGTTAGCATTACCCCTTCGTGAATCCACCTTCCAGCGTTTCAGAGCCTGCCAATGAGTTATCAGGTCTTAGCCCGAAAATGGCGCCCACAAACCTTTGCTGACGTCGTCGGCCAGGAACATGTGCTGACCGCACTGGCGAACGGCTTGTCGTTAGGGCGTATTCATCATGCTTATCTTTTTTCCGGCACCCGTGGCGTCGGAAAAACCTCTATCGCCCGACTGCTGGCGAAGGGGCTAAACTGCGAAACCGGCATTACCGCGACGCCGTGCGGCGTGTGCGATAACTGTCGTGAAATCGAGCAGGGGCGCTTTGTCGATCTGATTGAAATCGACGCCGCCTCGCGCACTAAAGTTGAAGACACTCGCGACCTGCTGGATAACGTCCAGTACGCTCCGGCGCGTGGTCGTTTCAAAGTTTATCTGATCGACGAAGTGCATATGCTGTCGCGCCACAGCTTTAACGCACTGTTAAAAACCCTTGAAGAGCCGCCGGAGCACGTTAAGTTTCTGCTGGCGACGACCGATCCGCAGAAATTGCCGGTGACGATTTTGTCACGCTGTCTGCAATTTCATCTCAAGGCGTTGGATGTCGAGCAAATTCGCCATCAGCTTGAGCACATCCTCAACGAAGAACATATCGCTCACGAGCCGCGGGCGCTGCAATTGCTGGCGCGCGCCGCTGAAGGCAGCCTGCGAGATGCCTTAAGTCTGACCGACCAGGCGATTGCCAGCGGTGACGGCCAGGTTTCAACCCAGGCGGTCAGTGCGATGCTGGGTACGCTTGACGACGATCAGGCGCTGTCGCTGGTTGAAGCGATGGTCGAGGCCAACGGCGAGAGCGTAATGGCGCTGATTAATGAAGCCGCTGCCCGTGGTATCGAGTGGGAAGCGTTGCTGGTGGAAATGCTCGGTCTGTTGCATCGTATTGCGATGGTACAACTTTCGCCTGCTGCACTTGGCAACGATATGGCCGCCATCGAGCTGCGGATGCGTGAACTGGCGCGCACCATACCGCCGACGGATATTCAGCTTTACTATCAGACGCTGTTGATTGGTCGCAAAGAATTACCGTATGCGCCAGACCGCCGTATGGGCGTTGAGATGACGCTGCTTCGCGCGCTGGCGTTCCATCCGCGTATGCCACTGCCTGAGCCAGAAGTGCCACGCCAGTCCTTTGCGCCCGTCGCGCCAACGGCAGTAATGACGCCAACCCAGGTGCCGCCGCAACCGCAATCAGCGCCGCAGCAGGCACCGACTGTACCGCTCCCGGAAACCACCAGCCAGGTGCTGGCGGCGCGCCAGCAGTTGCAGCGCGTGCAGGGAGCAACCAAAGCAAAAAAGAGTGAACCGGCAGCCGCTACCCGCGCGCGGCCGGTGAATAACGCTGCGCTGGAAAGACTGGCTTCGGTCACCGATCGCGTTCAGGCGCGTCCGGTGCCATCGGCGCTGGAAAAAGCGCCAGCCAAAAAAGAAGCGTATCGCTGGAAGGCTACCACTCCAGTGATGCAGCAAAAAGAAGTGGTCGCCACGCCGAAGGCGCTAAAAAAAGCGCTGGAACATGAAAAAACGCCGGAACTGGCGGCGAAGCTGGCGGCAGAAGCCATTGAGCGCGACCCGTGGGCGGCTCAGGTGAGTCAACTTTCGCTACCAAAACTGGTCGAACAGGTGGCGTTAAATGCCTGGAAAGAGGAGAACGGCAACACGGTGTGTCTGCATTTGCGCTCCTCTCAGCGTCATCTGAATAACAGCGGCGCACAGCAAAAACTGGCTGAAGCGTTGAGCACGTTAAAAGGTTCAACGGTTGAACTGACTATCGTTGAAGATGATAATCCCGCGGTGCGTACGCCGCTGGAATGGCGTCAGGCGATATACGAAGAAAAACTTGCGCAGGCGCGCGAGTCCATTATTGCGGATAATAATATTCAGACCCTGCGTCGATTCTTCGATGCGGAGCTGGATGAAGAAAGTATCCGCCCCATTTGATCGTAAGCACAGCTTACGTTCGTCATCCTTAACGTGATTGAGAGAGAAACCTATGTTTGGTAAAGGCGGTCTGGGTAACCTGATGAAGCAAGCCCAGCAGATGCAAGAAAAAATGCAGAAAATGCAGGAAGAGATCGCGCAGCTGGAAGTCACCGGCGAATCTGGCGCAGGTCTGGTAAAAGTGACCATTAACGGTGCACACAACTGCCGTCGCGTAGAGATCGACCCGAGCCTGCTGGAAGACGACAAAGAGATGCTGGAAGACCTGGTGGCTGCAGCATTCAACGACGCGGCACGTCGTATTGAAGAAACGCAGAAAGAAAAAATGGCCTCTGTATCCTCCGGAATGCAGCTGCCGCCTGGCTTTAAGATGCCGTTCTGATGCAAACCAGCCCGCTGTTAACACAGCTTATGGAAGCACTGCGCTGTCTGCCGGGCGTTGGCCCGAAGTCGGCGCAGCGTATGGCGTTCACGCTGCTTCAGCGCGATCGTAGCGGCGGGATGCGTCTGGCGCAGGCGCTCACCCGGGCGATGTCGGAAATCGGCCACTGCGCCGATTGCCGCACCTTCACCGAACAGGAAGTCTGTAACATCTGTTCGAATCCGCGTCGTCAGGAAAACGGTCAAATCTGCGTGGTGGAGAGTCCGGCGGACATCTACGCCATTGAGCAGACGGGGCAGTTTTCAGGCCGTTATTTTGTGTTGATGGGGCACCTGTCACCGCTGGACGGCATCGGTCCGGATGATATCGGGCTTGATCGTCTGGAACAGCGTCTGGCAGAGGAAAAAATCACTGAAGTGATCCTCGCCACCAACCCCACGGTTGAAGGTGAAGCTACCGCTAACTACATTGCCGAGCTTTGCGCGCAATATGACGTGGAAGCCAGCCGAATCGCTCATGGCGTACCGGTTGGCGGCGAACTGGAAATGGTCGATGGCACCACGCTGTCACACTCCCTTGCCGGGCGTCATAAGATTCGTTTTTAAGCAAACGAGAGCAGGATCACCTGCTCTCGCTTGAAATTATTCTCCCTTGTCCCCATCTCTCCCACATCCTGTTTTTAACCTTAAAATGGCATTATTGAGGTAGACCTACATGAAAGGACAAGAAACTCGTGGTTTTCAGTCAGAAGTGAAACAGCTTCTGCACCTGATGATCCATTCTCTCTATTCCAATAAAGAAATCTTCCTGCGTGAGCTTATCTCTAACGCCTCCGATGCGGCGGACAAGTTGCGTTTCCGTGCGCTCTCTAACCCGGACCTGTACGAAGGTGATGGCGAACTGCGCGTTCGTGTCTCTTTCGATAAAGACAAGCGCACGCTGACCATCTCCGATAACGGCGTGGGGATGACCCGCGACGAAGTGATTGACCATCTGGGGACTATCGCTAAATCCGGTACCAAATCATTCCTCGAATCCCTGGGTTCTGACCAGGCGAAAGACAGCCAGCTGATCGGTCAGTTTGGTGTTGGTTTCTACTCTGCGTTTATCGTGGCCGACAAAGTGACCGTGCGTACTCGCGCGGCAGGCGAAAAACCAGAAAACGGTGTTTTCTGGGAATCGGCTGGTGAAGGTGAATACACCGTTGCCGACATCACCAAAGAAGATCGTGGTACTGAAATCACCCTGCATCTGCGTGAAGGCGAAGACGAGTTCCTCGATGACTGGCGCGTGCGTTCCATCATCAGCAAATACTCCGACCATATCGCGCTGCCGGTAGAGATCGAAAAACGCGAAGAGAAAGATGGCGAAACCGTTATCTCCTGGGAAAAAATCAACAAAGCGCAGGCGCTATGGACTCGTAACAAGTCGGAAATCACCGATGAAGAGTACAAAGAGTTCTACAAACACATCGCCCACGACTTTAACGATCCGCTGACCTGGAGCCACAATCGCGTTGAAGGTAAGCAGGAGTACACCAGCCTGCTGTACATCCCGTCCCAGGCTCCGTGGGATATGTGGAACCGTGATCATAAACACGGCCTGAAACTGTATGTTCAGCGTGTGTTCATCATGGACGACGCAGAACAGTTCATGCCGAACTATCTGCGCTTCGTGCGTGGTCTGATTGACTCCAGCGATCTGCCGCTGAACGTTTCCCGTGAAATCCTCCAGGACAGCACGGTAACGCGTAACCTGCGCAATGCGCTGACCAAGCGTGTGCTGCAAATGCTGGAAAAACTGGCGAAAGACGACGCGGAAAAATACCAGACCTTCTGGCAACAGTTTGGCCTGGTACTGAAAGAAGGTCCGGCGGAAGATTTCGCTAACCAGGAAGCGATCGCCAAACTGCTGCGTTTTGCTTCTACCCATACCGATTCTTCTGCGCAGACCGTGTCTCTGGAAGACTACGTTTCCCGCATGAAAGAAGGGCAGGAGAAAATCTACTACATCACTGCAGACAGCTATGCGGCAGCGAAGAGCAGCCCGCACCTGGAACTGCTGCGTAAGAAAGGCATCGAAGTTCTGCTACTTTCCGACCGCATCGATGAGTGGATGATGAACTATCTGACTGAGTTCGACGGTAAACCGTTCCAGTCTGTGTCTAAAGTTGACGAGTCGCTGGAAAAACTGGCTGACGAAGTTGATGAGAGCGCGAAAGAAGCGGAGAAAGCCCTGACTCCGTTCATCGACCGTGTGAAAGCCCTGCTCGGCGAGCGCGTGAAAGATGTCCGTCTGACTCACCGTCTGACCGATACGCCAGCGATCGTTTCTACCGACGCGGACGAAATGAGCACCCAGATGGCGAAACTGTTTGCCGCAGCGGGCCAGAAAGTGCCAGAAGTGAAATACATCTTCGAACTGAACCCGGATCACGTACTGGTGAAACGTGCGGCGGATACTGAAGATGAAGCGAAGTTCAGCGAGTGGGTAGAACTGCTGCTGGATCAGGCGCTGCTGGCAGAACGCGGCACGCTGGAAGATCCGAACCTGTTTATTCGTCGTATGAACCAGCTGCTGGTTTCCTGATGTCATGCCGGATGACCTTCGTGTCATCCGGCATTTTTCTTTTCATTATCTGCACTTTCCGCAAATTATCTCGCCATTAACCGTTTCAGCCCCAGGTGCCTTTCTTGAGGCAATCGCCTGTTGGTGGTATCGTTTATCGCTTTTTCAAAAAATTCGACACATTTTAAGGGGATTTTCGCAATGCGTATCATTCTGCTTGGCGCTCCGGGCGCGGGGAAAGGGACTCAGGCTCAGTTCATCATGGAGAAATATGGTATTCCGCAAATCTCCACTGGCGATATGCTGCGTGCTGCGGTCAAATCTGGCTCCGAGCTGGGTAAACAAGCAAAAGACATTATGGATGCTGGCAAACTGGTCACCGACGAACTGGTGATCGCGCTGGTTAAAGAGCGCATTGCTCAGGAAGACTGCCGTAATGGTTTCCTGTTGGACGGCTTCCCGCGTACCATTCCGCAGGCAGACGCGATGAAAGAAGCGGGCATCAATGTTGATTACGTTCTGGAATTCGACGTACCGGACGAACTGATTGTTGATCGTATCGTAGGCCGCCGCGTTCATGCGCCGTCTGGTCGTGTTTATCACGTTAAATTCAATCCGCCGAAAGTAGAAGGCAAAGACGACGTTACCGGTGAAGAACTGACTACCCGTAAAGACGATCAGGAAGAAACCGTACGTAAACGTCTGGTTGAATACCATCAGATGACTGCACCGCTGATCGGCTACTACTCCAAAGAAGCGGAAGCGGGTAACACCAAATACGCGAAAGTTGACGGCACCAAGCCGGTTGCTGAAGTTCGCGCTGATCTGGAAAAAATCCTCGGCTAATCAAGCCGCAGCAGATCTGCTTTCGGGCAGGTCTGCTCATCCTCCTCAGGCAATACCTCTCACAGCAATTAGTTCTTCTTCTTCACTTTTCCGCTACAATTATCAACAAGTTGAATCGATAAGAGGCGGTAATGCGTCAGACTAAAACCGGTATCCTGCTGGCAAACCTGGGTACGCCCGATGCCCCCACACCTGAAGCGGTAAAACGCTATCTGAAACAATTTTTAAGCGACAGACGCGTGGTTGATACCTCACGGTTGTTATGGTGGCCGTTGCTGCGCGGCGTGATTTTGCCGCTGCGCTCGCCGCGTGTGGCGAAGCTGTATGCCTCTGTCTGGATGGAAGGTGGCTCGCCACTGATGGTTTACAGCCGCCAGCAACAGCAGGCGCTGGCACAACGTTTACCGGAGACGCCCGTAGCGCTGGGAATGAGCTACGGCTCGCCATCACTGGAAAGCGCCGTAGATGAACTCCTGGCAGAGCATGTAGATCATATTATGGTGCTGCCGCTTTATCCGCAATACTCCTGTTCTACGGTCGGTGCGGTATGGGATGAACTGGCACGCATTCTGGCACGCAAACGTAGCATTCCAGGGATATCGTTTATTCGTGATTACGCCGATAACCACGATTACATTAATGCACTGGCGAACAGCGTACGTGCTTCTTTTGCCAAACATGGCGAACCGGATCTGCTGCTGCTCTCTTATCATGGCATTCCCCAGCGTTATGCCGATGAAGGCGATGATTATCCGCAACGTTGCCGCACAACGACTCGCGAACTGGCTTCCGCACTGGGGATGGCACCGGAAAAAGTGATGATGACCTTTCAGTCGCGCTTTGGGCGGGAACCCTGGCTGATGCCTTATACCGACGAAACGCTGAAAATGCTCGGAGAAAAAGGCGTAGGTCATATACAGGTGATGTGCCCGGGCTTTGCTGCGGATTGTCTGGAGACGCTGGAAGAGATTGCCGAGCAAAACCGTGAGGTCTTCCTCGGTGCGGGCGGGAAAAAATATGAATATATTCCGGCGCTTAATGCCACGCCGGAACATATCGAGATGATGGCTAATCTTGTTGCCGCGTATCGCTAAAGCTGAGCGGTAAAGAACTGAGCGCCGTCACGAAGAGCCTCGTCGGCGGTTTTCATCATCCGTGAATAATGCAAAAAGGCGTGCAGCGTGCCTGGGTAGAGTTTGAACTCACAGGGCTGCTGATGCGCCGCTAACGTCTGGTAAAGCAGACGGCTGTCATCCAGCAGCGGATCGAACTCCGCCCCGGCAATAAAACAGGGCGGAACTTCGCGAGTGAGATCATTATTAAACAGGCAGTAATACGGCGACTCGCGGTCCGCGTCGTTGCTTAAATACGCCTCTTCATACATCTGTAAATCCTGTTGCGTTAAGCCATCCCAGACACCGCCCAACAGACGACGAGTCACGGAATCCCGTAATCCGTAAAGCCCATACCACAGCAAAACGCCCGCAACTTTACCGCAATCGATCTGTTTATCACGCAACCACAACGCACTGGCGAGCGCCAACATGGCACCTGCGGAATCACCGGCAAAGCCAATGCGGGACATATTGATTTGATAATCTTCCGCCTGCTGGTGGAAATAACAACAGGCAGCCACAATTTCCTCTATTGCTTGCGGAAAACGCGCTTCAGGTGAAAGGGTGTAATCAATGCCAATCACCGTACATTGGCTGTAGCTTGCCAGCAGGCGCATGATGCGATCGTGGGTATCGAGATTGCCGAGAATAAAACCGCCGCCATGCAAATAAAATAGCGTCGCCGGACTATCTGGCTGCGGACAAAAGAGACGTGTTTCCACCTGCCCATATTTTGTTGGAACCATGTAAGCTCTGGTTGCCATTTCTGGAGCGCCCGCATTCCAGAATCGGCGCTCAAGCGTGTAATACTGTCGTTGCTCAGCAATCGTTCCCGTTGCGGGCCAGGGCGGTAAATCCGGCTGAAGAGTATTCACAACGGTCTTCATTTCAGCAGAAATAAGGTCCAGAACGGGTAATTTGTTTTCCAGCTTCATGCAAAAACTCCTTTCAAATTACGTCATTGTAAGGAACCACTGCCATGAAAATGCGATCCCGCCTGCTGATATTGAAACTGGCTGCGTCTCGCGCGCTCCCGTCAGATTGTGTTAACATTCGCCGCTCAGTTAACCACCCGTAAAAACAACCATGAAATTTCCCGGTAAACGTAAATCCAAACATTACTTCCCCGTAAATGCACGCGATCCGCTGCTTCAGCAATTCCAGCCAGAAAACGAAACCAGCGCTGCCTGGGTAGTGGGTATCGATCAAACGCTGGTCGATATTGAAGCGAAAGTGGATGATGAATTCATTGAGCGTTATGGATTAAGCGCCGGGCATTCACTGGTGATTGAGGATGACGTAGCCGAAGCGCTTTATCAGGAACTAAAACAGAAAAACCTGATTACCCATCAATTTGCGGGTGGCACTATTGGTAACACCATGCACAACTACTCGGTGCTCGCGGACGACCGTTCGGTGCTGCTGGGCGTCATGTGCAGCAATATTGAAATTGGCAGCTATGCCTATCGTTACCTGTGTAACACCTCCAGCCGTACCGATCTTAACTATCTACAAGGCGTGGATGGCCCGATTGGTCGTTGCTTTACGCTGATTGGCGAGTCCGGGGAACGTACCTTTGCTATCAGTCCTGGCCACATGAACCAGCTGCGGGCTGAAAGTATTCCGGAAGATGTGATTGCCGGAGCCTCGGCACTGGTTCTCACCTCTTATCTGGTGCGTTGCAAGCCGGGTGAACCCATGCCGGAAGCAACCATGAAAGCCATTGAGTACGCGAAGAAATATAACGTACCGGTGGTGCTGACGCTGGGAACTAAGTTTGTCATTGCCGAGAATCCGCAGTGGTGGCAGCAATTCCTCAAAGACCACGTCTCTATCCTTGCGATGAACGAAGATGAAGCCGAAGCGTTGACCGGAGAAAGCGATCCGTTGTTGGCATCTGACAAGGCGCTGGACTGGGTAGATCTGGTGCTGTGCACCGCCGGGCCAATCGGCTTGTATATGGCGGGCTTTACCGAAGACGAAGCGAAACGTAAAACCCAGCATCCGCTGCTGCCGGGCGCTATAGCGGAATTCAACCAGTATGAGTTTAGCCGCGCCATGCGCCACAAGGATTGCCAGAATCCGCTGCGTGTATATTCGCACATTGCGCCGTACATGGGCGGGCCGGAAAAAATCATGAACACTAATGGAGCGGGGGATGGCGCACTGGCAGCGTTGCTGCATGACATTACCGCCAACAGCTACCATCGTAGCAACGTACCAAACTCCAGCAAACATAAATTCACCTGGTTAACTTATTCATCGTTAGCGCAGGTGTGTAAATATGCTAACCGTGTGAGCTATCAGGTACTGAACCAGCATTCACCTCGTTTAACGCGCGGCTTGCCGGAGCGTGAAGACAGCCTGGAAGAGTCTTACTGGGATCGTTAAGTTATCGTCGGTTCGTAGGCCAGATAAGGCGTTCACGCCGCATCTGGCATTTGGCTCTCGATGCCTGATGCGACGCTGGCTGAACTGCACCCCAAATGTTGGACATAATCTGACATCTGAAGGTGCAGTTTATGAAACATTCATTTGAAGTAAAACTTGCCGCTGTAAATCATTACCTGGCTGGTCATGCAGGCATCATTTCTACGGCAAAACTCTTTCAACTTTCTCACACCAGCCTCTCACACTGGATTAATCTTTTTCTTCTTCACGGTCCTCGGGCACTGGATTGCAGACACAAGCGTAGCTATTCTCCTGAAGATAAACTTTGCGTGGTTCTTTATGCTCTCGGGCATTCTGAGTCTCTACCCCGGGTAGCTGCCCGGTTTAACATTCCCAGCCACAACACGGTTAAAAACTGGATAAAAGGCTACCGCAAATCTGGTGATGAGGCCTTTATCAGGCGCAGGAAGGAGAAAAGCATGACCCGTTCTGATGATACCCATGAAAACGAGGCAAACATGACGCCGGAAGAGATGAAGAATGAGCTGCGTTATCTTCGCGCAGAAAATGCATATCTGAAAGCCATGCAGGAGCATCTCCTGGAAAAAAAGCGCCAGGAGCTGGAGAAAAAACGAAAGTCATCCGGAGCCTGAGGTGCGGACACTGCCAGTCTGACCTGTTAAAGGCTGCAGGGCTGGCCAGAAGCACGCTGTACTACCAGCTGTCACTGCAGAAGGCTAAGGACAAGTATGCTGATGTGAAACAGCTCATAGCCTCCATCTTCCATGAACACCGGGGATGTTATGGGTACCGGCGGATCCATTGTGAGCTTCAGAAAAGAGGTCTTAAGTTCAGTGGCAAAACGGTGCGAAAACTGATGCAACAGCTCGGCCTGAAGTCTCCTGTGCGCCTGAAGAAATACCGGTCTTACCGGGGAAATATGGGACTCGCTGCAGAAAATATCCTTCAGCGGCAGTTCAAAGCGGAAGCTCCCTGTGAGAAATGGGTGACAGATATCACCGAATTCAGGGCTGGCGGACAAAAACTGTACCTGTCCCCGATACTTGATTTGTTTAACGGGGAAATCGTGGCGTGGGAAACGGCCTGCAGGCCTACAGAGGAGCTGGTGAAGCGCATGTTAAATAAGGGGCTGGAAAGCCTTGCAGAAGGAGAAAAACCGCTGCTCCACAGTGATCAAGGGTGGCATTACCGGATAAAAAGTTATCAGTCTGCCCTGGCAGACAAAGGGTTAGTGCAGAGCATGTCGCGCAAGGGCAACTGTCTTGATAATGCGGTAATGGAGAACTTCTTTGGTCACCTGAAAGAAGAAATGTACTATCGCCGGGACTACAGAAATGTAGAAGAGCTGGAAAATGCCGTTAACGAATACATAACTTACTGGAATCAAAAAAGAATAAAACTCAGTCTTGGGGGACTCAGTCCGGTAGAATACCGGACTGAGCATCAAAAAGCCGGTTAACTGAAACTGTCCAGGTTTTGGGGTTCAGTTCATGGCGCGTCTTATCATGCCTACATATTTTTCATATTTTACATCCGGCAACAACCGTTTACCCCGTCACCACTTCACCCGCCGGTGGCGTTTCCAGCAGTTCCAGCATAGTACGGGCAATTTCACGTTCACCCATCACTACCTGATTCGCGCCACGTTCGGTGATATACGCCACTTCATCGTCATAATGGGCGCGGGCAATAATCTCAATATCCGGATTTTTCGCGCGGGCAGATGCCACAATCTCGCCTGCTTCATAACCGTTGGGGATCGTCAGGATCAGCCATTTTGCACATTCCAGATGCGCCAGTTGCATAATTTCTTCGTTCGCCGCATTGCCCAATACAGCGCGGACCCCACGCTCTCGCAGCTCATCAACACGGGTTCGTGACGTCTCAATCACCACCAGCGGAATATCAGAGGCGAGCAATTTCTCCCCCAGCAGGCTGCCTACACGACCGTAACCAACCAGTAGCGCATGGTTGCAAATATCCACTGGGATCTGCTTCTCTTCTTCGATTGCCTCTTCCAGCGTCTGCTCTTCCAGCGTTTCGGTCTTCGCCAGATATTTCTCCAGTAGTGCGAACAGTACTGGGTTGAGCATAATCGACAGGATCGCCCCTGCCAGTACCAGGTTTTGTCCGGCCTGCGGCAGTAAATTCAATGCCATTCCCAGTCCCGCCAGGATAAACGCGAACTCACCAATCTGCGCCAGGCTGGCGGCGATGGTTAATGCCGTGCGCTGGGAGTGACCAAACAGACGCACAAGGAACAGGGCCGCGACCGATTTACCAAACAGAATAATTGCCAGCGTCGCCAGCACTGCCAGCGGTTGCTGAATCAGAATTAACGGATCAAACAACATCCCGACGGAGACAAAAAACAGCACCGCAAACGCGTCGCGCAATGGCAACGTATCGTGGGCGGCACGGTGACTCAGTTCAGACTCGTTCAGTACCATCCCGGCAAAGAACGCACCGAGTGCAAAGGAGACATCAAACAGCTCTACCGCACCAAAGGCAATCCCTAACGCCAGCGCCAGCACCGACAGGGTAAACAGCTCGCGAGAACCGGTTGCCGCGCTGCGTGCCATAATCCACGGCACCAGACGGCGACCTACCAGCATCATAATGGCGATAAATGCGATCACCTTGCCGATGGTGATCCCCATATCGACTGCAAGAGTGGCAAAGCCCACATCGCCCTGTTCCATCATTCCTGCCACTGCGGGCAGCAACACCAGCGTCAGAACCATTACCAGGTCTTCCACAATCAACCAACCGATGGCGATTTGCCCACGCTGACTGTCTATTAATTGCCGTTCTTCAAGTGCGCGCAGTAACACCACGGTACTGGCGGTGGAAAGACATAAGCCGAACACGATACCGGTCATTAACGACCAGCCCAGCACGGCGGAGAGCGCCATACCCAGCAGCGTCGCCACGGCTATCTGGGCGATCGCGCCGGGAATGGCGATGGACTTTACCGCCATCAAATCCTTGAGCGAAAAATGCAAACCGACGCCGAACATCAGCAAAATAACGCCCAGTTCAGCCAGTTCCGGCGCAAGCTTGGTATCGGCAACAAAGCCCGGAGTGAATGGTCCTGCCAGCACACCCGCTAACAGATATCCCACCAGAGGAGAAATACGTAGTTTATTGGCCAGCATGCCGAGGATAAAGGCGAGCACAAGGCCGCCAACAATGGTGGTGATAAGCGGGGTGGCGTGATGCATTCCGTCTCCTTTTCCTGGTGGTTATTGTCCATTTTTGGCCGGGAAAACCAAAATTACAGGTAATAGTTTATGACAATTTCATTGATGATGTTTATGAATAATTGTTGAATTTTGCAGAAAAATGGAATTAGCTGCAAAAAAAGCACGTATCGGAAAACAGAAGGCGGTTTAACAGAGGAAAGGCTTATGGCGACTGTAAAACGATGCAGCCAAAGTTTGCCTTTGGCTGCAATGAAATCAGTCTTTATGCCGGTTATCAGGCAGGAATATGGTCAACATCCCCAATAGTGGCAGGAAAGCACAGATTTTATAGACTAACTCGATGCTGGTGTGGTCGGCGATAAGCCCCAGAACTGCCGCTCCCAGACCTCCCATGCCGAAAGCAAAACCGAAAAAGAGTCCAGAAACCATACCGATACGTCCCGGAAGCAGCTCCTGAGCGTAGACCAGAATGGCAGAGAATGCCGAAGCGAGGATAAATCCAATAATCACCGTTAAAACCCCCGTCCAGTGCAGGCTGGCGTAGGGTAAAATCAGCGTAAACGGCGCAACGCCGAGGATAGAGCCCCAAATCACATATTTCCGCCCAATTTTATCCCCTACAGGCCCGCCGATCACCGTACCTGCCGCAACGGCAAACAGGAAGGCAAACAGATGAAGCTGAGCATTCTGGATAGATAATCCGAATTTTTGCATCAGATAAAAGGTGTAATAGCTGCTGATGCTCGCCATATAGAAATATTTCGAGAAAATGAGGATTAACAGAATGCTGACCGCCAGTACAACTTTATTGCGCGGCAGTGGATTGATAATCGTCGCTTTGGGTTTTCCTTTATTCATTCGGTGCTGTGCCGAGTACCAACGGCTGATTTGCGCCAACACCACGATCGCCAGCAGTGCCGCAAGCACAAACCAGGCAACGTTGCCTTTGCCATAAGGCGCGATAATCACCGCCGCCAGCAAGGGTCCCAGGGAACTGCCAAAGTTGCCGCCGACCTGAAAGATAGATTGCGCCAGGCCATGCCGCCCGCCGGAAGCCATACGGGCTACGCGAGAAGATTCCGGATGAAAGACCGATGAACCGGTACCGACCAGCGCCGCCGCCAGCAGAACTGCGCCAAAACTGCCCGCCAGCGCAAGCAGCACCAGACCACTTAAGGTAAAGCACATGCCAATTGGCAACGACCATGGCATTGGATATTTATCGGTCCAGTAGCCGACCACTGGTTGCAGTAGCGAAGAGGCGAGCTGGAAGGTGAGGGTTATCATGCCAATCTGCATAAATGTCAGAGAAAATTCTGACTGAAGCAGCGGATAAATCGCCAGAATCAGCGATTGGATCATGTCGTTCAGCAGATGTGAGAGGCTGATAGCACCTAAAATACCAAACGATGTTCGGGCCTTGGTCGTTGACGCAGCCGCGCCCGCCACAGGCTGGGTTTGTTCACTCATTGCCATAGGAAAGTCACTTTTTCAGGGTTGCGATGTAAAGAATGATCTTATTTGTGATTATTACCCGACTAACATACCTGTATGCGTCGCCTGAAGGAAGTCTCAACGCCGAATACAGAATTTCTAATCTGGATGCAGATTTATCTTCACCGGACGCAGACTTGTCTATGATGTCGCGTCATACTATTTTTCAACACGTTGAAATCAGGTCAGGGAGAGAAGTATGAAATTATTGCAGCGGGGCGTGGCGTTAGCACTGTTAACCACATTTACACTGGCGAGTGAAACTGCTCTGGCGTATGAGCAGGATAAAACCTACAAAATTACAGTTCTGCATACCAATGATCATCATGGGCATTTTTGGCGCAATGAATATGGCGAATATGGTCTGGCGGCGCAAAAAACGCTGGTGGATGGTATCCGCAAAGAGGTTGCGGCTGAAGGCGGTAGCGTGCTGCTACTTTCCGGTGGCGACATTAACACTGGCGTGCCCGAGTCCGACTTACAGGATGCCGAACCTGATTTTCGCGGTATGAATCTGGTGGGCTATGACGCGATGGCGATCGGTAATCATGAATTTGATAATCCGCTCACCGTATTACGCCAGCAGGAAAAGTGGGCCAAGTTCCCGTTGCTTTCCGCGAATATCTACCAGAAAAGTACCGGCGAGCGCCTGTTTAAACCATGGGCGCTGTTTAAGCGTCAGGATCTGAAAATTGCCGTTATTGGTCTGACGACGGATGACACAGCGAAGTTAGGCAACCCAGAAAACTTCACCGATATTGAGTTCCGTAAGCCCGCCGATGAAGCGAAGCTGGTGATTCAGGAGCTGCAACAGACAGAAAAGCCAGACATTATTATCGCGGCGACCCATATGGGGCATTACGACAATGGTGAGCACGGCTCTAACGCACCGGGCGATGTGGAGATGGCGCGCGCGCTGCCTGCCGGATCGCTGGCGATGATCGTCGGTGGTCACTCGCAAGATCCGGTCTGCATGGCGGCAGAAAACAAAAAACAGGTCGATTACGTGCCGGGTACGCCATGCAAACCGGATCAACAAAACGGCATCTGGATTGTGCAGGCGCATGAGTGGGGCAAATACGTGGGACGGGCTGATTTTGAGTTTCGTAATGGCGAAATGAAAATGGTTAACTACCAGCTGATTCCGGTGAACCTGAAGAAGAAAGTGACCTGGGAAGACGGGAAAAGCGAGCGCGTGCTGTACACCCCTGAAATCGCTGAAAACCAGCAAATGATCTCGCTGTTATCGCCGTTCCAGAACAAAGGCAAAGCGCAGCTGGAAGTGAAAATAGGCGAAACCAATGGTCGTCTGGAAGGCGATCGTGACAAAGTGCGTTTTGTACAGACCAATATGGGGCGGTTAATTCTGGCAGCACAAATGGATCGCACTGGTGCTGACTTTGCGGTGATGAGTGGAGGCGGAATTCGTGATTCTATCGAAGCAGGCGATATCAGCTATAAAAACGTGCTGAAAGTGCAGCCATTCGGCAATGTGGTGGTGTATGCCGACATGACCGGTAAAGAGGTGATTGATTACCTGACCGCCGTCGCACAAATGAAGCCAGATTCAGGTGCCTACCCGCAATTTGCCAACGTTAGCTTTGTGGCGAAAGACGGCAAACTGAACGACCTTAAAATCAAAGGCGAACCGGTCGATCCAGCGAAAACTTACCGTATGGCGACATTAAACTTCAATGCCACCGGCGGTGATGGCTATCCGCGCCTTGATAACAAACCGGGCTATGTGAATACCGGCTTTATTGATGCCGAAGTGCTGAAAGCGTATATCCAGAAGAGCTCGCCGCTGGATGTGAGTGTCTATGAACCGAAAGGTGAGGTGAACTGGCAGTAATCCGAAAGTGCCGGATGTTCGCATCCGGCACAATGCTTAATCGCGGCGGGCGATATCAGCAAATTTGGCATCGAGGATCTTCGCCAGATCGCCTGCCGCCAGTTCGATATCCAGTCCGCGCTTGCCGCCGGAAACATAAATAGTGGCAAATTCTTGTGCGGGGGCGTCGATAATCGTTGGCAGACGTTTTTTCTGTCCCAGTGGGCTAATCCCCCCAACCAGGTATCCCGTTGAACGCTGCGCGACCATCGGATCGGCCATCTCAACTTTCTTGGCACCCAGCGCTTTTGCTACTTTTTTAAGATCCAGTTGACCTGCAACCGGCGTAACGGCCACGGCAAGGTGTTTCATATCACCGTTCACTGCCACCAGCAGCGTTTTGTAGACCTGATCCGGATTCAAACCTAATTTTTTGACGACTTCATCGCCAAAATTGGTTTCAGCCGGATCGTGCTCGTAGGTATGGATTTGAAACGAAATCTTGTTTTTTTCGAGTAATTTAACTGCGGGTGTCATGGTAATTTTCCTGCCTTAAACAAAAAAACGAAGCAAGCATACGCCTGATGGCGGTCCAAAAAAAAGAGTCATCTTGCCTAAGAGTATTGGCAGGATGGTGAGATTGAGCGACAATCGAGTTACACCGTCGCTTAAAGTGACGGCATAATAATAAAAAAATGAAATTCCTCTTTGACGGGCCAATAGCGATATTGGCCATTTTTTTAGCGCAACATTTGCGGTAAATTCCCTTCTCCATACAGGTGTAGTGCACCGACCGCGACCACATATCGCCCCGGCGGCATGGCGCGTAATTTATCCCGCCAGGCGAGATTTCGCTGATGCATCAACACATCGTACAGCGACTGACTGAACGTATTAGGCAGCGTTATTTCATTATTTTGCGGCGGCGTGTTCAGCCACCAGCTCATCATTTGTTGCAGCAACCGTGCATTGGTGTGCCAGTGGGTCAGCGTATCGTCCAGCAGCGCCAGTCCGTTGTCAGGGAGCTGGAGCAACATGGCAATCTGGTTTTCTGCCCCTTCCAGTTCAATCACGGATTTATGTTGTTGCTTCGCCGCCTGCAATAGCTGGTAATCGATACCATACTCTGCCCGCAGCCCCAGTTTTTGCGCCTGTGTCGCCTGAAGAACCATCGCGATTTGCCACAGCGGTTGGGTAGAAAAGAGTGAGGTAGAAATGCCCATCTCCTGGCTAATGTGCTGCAGGTTTTGGAGTTGCTCCTCGCTAATGCGCTCTTCCAGCGCCTCGCAGGCAGGCAAATTAGCAAAAGGCGTATCGCTGGTGGAAACATCCGCCTCGACGATCAGCGCATCGGCGTTTTTGAGCTTTTTGAGCAAACGGGTGGGCAGGGGAGCCATATCGTGGCTACCCATATGAATACTGCCGAGCAGATGAAAATGGCGATTGCCGGGAAGAGAGATATCGATAGCAGGCCAGGTGTAATGATTACCGCGCAGCGCGGCCCAAAGCGTTTTTACCCGGTACAACAGATCCATACGACCTCCCTTTGTGAAATATCATGCTAGCGCGCAGGGAGGGATGGCGCAAATGGAGTTATGAGGCTTGTTCAGTGGTAGCTTAAATATGATCGAAAAATTGTTTTTGCTTTGAAACGAAAGACTGCACCGGTGTTGGTGGCGTCAAAATCGCCGAGGCGTTCCCTGAAGGCCGGGGCAGCCCACATGGATGTGGGCTGAGGGCGCGTTTTACAGGGATGTTACCTCGCGCCCGACCCGGTAGCCGCAAGGGATAAGCTGAGGGTACCGCGCAGCGGCGATTTTGTTCGCCAGAGCCCGGGGGTGCAGGGGGCGGCGGCGATTGGCCGCCCCCTGCGCGCTCCCTGCGCCAGTCACTTTATATGGCATGACTCATAAAAGGAGCGCAACAAGAACTGGATCTCACAAACGCATTAAGTAAATACCAATCACTCTTTCGGTTTAAACCGCAGTAACCGGTTGGCGTTACTCACTACGGTAATCGACGATAGCGCCATTGCCGCTCCGGCAACCACCGGGTTAAGCAGTGTTCCAGTGAACGGCCACAAAATACCGGCGGCGACCGGAATACCAATGCTGTTGTAGATAAACGCACCGAGCAGGTTCTGCTTCATATTGCGCAGCGTTGCGCGGGAAATCGCGAGCGCATCTGCAACACCCATCAGGCTATGGCGCATCAGGGTAATCGCCGCGGTTTCAATGGCAACATCACTGCCGCCACCCATCGCAATACCGACATCCGCCTGGGCCAGCGCTGGCGCGTCGTTAATGCCGTCGCCCACCATTGCCACCTGACGTCCTTCACTTTGCAGACGTTTGATCGCTTCGGCTTTACCGTCCGGCAGCACCCCGGCGATCACCTCATCAATCCCTGCTTCTTTGGCGATCGCATTGGCGGTGGTTGGGTTATCCCCGGTCAACATCACCAGACGATATCCCGCTTTATGCAGACGTTGCAGCGCCGCCACGCTATCGTTACGCAACGGATCGCGTACTGCCAGCAAGGCCACCGCTTTCCCGTCAACCGCCAGCAGCACAGGCGTTGCCCCTTGCGATGCCTGAGCTGAAATATCTGCCTCAATCGCTTTAGTATCAACTTGCTGGTCATTTAACAGCGCCTGATTGCCCAGCAATACCGCATGACCTTCAGCTTCACCGCTCACACCCAGCCCGCGCAATGTGCGGAAACCGTTGACCTGCGGTAGCTGCATATCACCTGCTTTATCGAGGATCGCCCGTGCCAGCGGGTGGCTGGAACCTTGCTCCAGCGCCGCCGCCAGACGCAATGCTTGCGCTTCATCAATATCAGCAAATGTTTTTACTGCGACAACCTGCGGCTTCCCTTCGGTCAGCGTCCCGGTTTTATCGAACACCACGGTGTCGAGCGTACTGGCGCGTTGCAGCGCGTCGGCGTCCCGCACCAGCACACCAAACTCAGCCGCCCGCCCGACGCCCGAAATAATCGACATCGGCGTCGCCAGTCCCAGCGCACACGGACAGGCGATAATCAGCACCGTGGTGGCAATCACCAGGGTATAAACAATTTGCGGTGCCGGGCCAAAGAAATACCAGATTGCCGCACTGACCAGCGCAATGACTACCACCACCGGCACAAACACAGCGGAGATTTTATCCGCCAGTTGGCCGATTTCAGGCTTGCTGCTCTGGGCCTGGCGCACCATGCGAATGATTCGTGACAGCGTAGTATGGCTGCCGACCGCACTGGCACGAAACAGCACACTGCCGTCCTGTACCACTGTCCCGGCATGGACGCTATCGCCTTCGCCTTTTTGCTGCGGGATTGGTTCGCCCGTCAGCATCGCTTCATCCAGCCATGCTTCGCCCTGGGTAATCTCGCCATCTACCGGCACGCGATCGCCGGTCGTCAGGCGCAGCAACATACCTGGCTGCACTTCTGCCAGAGGCACGCTTTTTTCACCTTCGTCAGTAACCAGGCGCGCCGTCGGTGGGGTTAAATCGAGTAATTTCTCCAGCGCCTTTGAAGAACGCTGACGTGCGCGCGCTTCCAGCATATGACCGAGATTGATTAGACCGATAATCATCGCGCTGGCTTCGTAATAAAGATGTCGCGCTTCCATCGGGAACCACTGCGGCCACAGGTTGACGCTCATCGAATAGAGCCACGCCATGCCAGTACCCAGCGCCACCAGCGTATCCATCGTCGCTGCACCGTTCAGCAGGCTTTTCCATGCGCTGCGGTAAAAATGCCCGCCGGCGAAAACCATTACCGCCAGGGTTATCAGGCCGATAACCAACCACAGGCTGCGGTTGTCGGCGGTGACCATCATGTTATCGCCGATCATCCCCCAGACCATCACCGGGATACCCACCGCCAGTGCGACAATCGCCTGCCAGCGGAAGCGCTTCATCGTAGCGACGGCGGTTTCTTGCTGGCGCTCGCGGCGTTTAGCGTCATCTTCAATCGCTTCCGCGCCGTAGCCCGCTTTTTCCACCGCCTGCACTAAATCTTGTGGGGAGGCACTGCCCATCACCAGCGCAGTACGCTCCGCCAGGTTTACCCGTGCCTGAGTGACGCCCGGTACGCTTTGCAGCGCATTTTGTACGCGGGTGACACAGCTGGCGCAGCTCATGCCGCTCAGCAGCAACTGCTGGCTGTCATCGTCATCGGCGGTCGCTGCCGGAAGCGCCTCAGAAACCGCTGTCAGTGCTTCCGACGGGATTGATGACTCCGCCAGCGGTTTAGCCTTTGGGTGGCTTACAGATGCGTCATAACCCGCTTGTTTGATGGTTTCGATCAGCTGTTCTGCACTGGCAGTCCCGGTAACGTGCGCTTCAGTGACAGACACATCCGCCTGCTCAACATCCGGGCGCTGTTCGAGACTTTCTTTCACGCGTTTAACGCAGTGACCGCAGGACAGGCCGTCCAGGGTCAGGTCGATAGTTTGTGACATAAAACACTCCTTTTAAGACAGTTTTGACTGGCTGTGATAAAGGTTAAACCTTCCAGCAAGGGGAAGGTCAAGAAATTAATAAACCAGGCGGGTAAAAGTCCGTAAAGATTAAAAAATCGGCTCGATTTGCATCAGGATTAGACATTTATCTCTTTGTTTTCCTGTAGTTAAGTTGCGGGTGCTAAGTTAAATCAGGATGCCTGAAAATCGGCACCGGGGTGAGGAATTACCTCCCGCATCTATAAAAAGGAGTTAACAAAAGATGTTAGATGCAAACAAATTACAGCAGGCAGTGGCTCAGGCTTACACCCAATTTCACTCACTTAACGGCGGACAAAATGCCGACTACATTCCCTTTCTGGCGAATGTACCTGGTCAACTGGCAGCAGTGGCTATTGTGACCTGCGATGGCAACATCTATCGCGCGGGTGATAGTGATTACCGCTTTGCGCTGGAATCCATCTCGAAAGTCTGTACGTTAGCCCTTGCGTTAGAAGATGTCGGCCCGCAGGCGGTACAGGACAAAGTTGGCGCTGACCCGACCGGATTGCCCTTTAACTCAGTTATCGCCTTAGAGTTGCATGGCGGCAAACCGCTGTCGCCACTGGTAAATGCTGGCGCTATTGCCACCACCAGCCTGATTAACGCTGAAAATGCCGAACAACGCTGGCAGCGAATTTTACATATCCAACAACAACTGGCTGGTGAGCAGGTAGCGCTCTCTGACGAAGTAAACCAGTCGGAACAAACAACCAACTTCCATAACCGGGCCATTGCCTGGCTGCTGTACTCCGCCGGATATCTCTATTGTGATGCAATGGAAGCCTGTGACGTGTACACCCGTCAGTGCTCCACGCTCATCAATACTGTTGAACTGGCAACGCTTGGCGCGACGCTGGCGGCGGGTGGTGTGAATCCGCTGACGCATAAACGCGTTCTTCAGGCCGACAACGTGCCGTACATTCTGGCTGAAATGATGATGGAAGGGCTGTATGGTCGCTCCGGTGACTGGGCGTATCGCGTTGGTTTACCGGGCAAAAGCGGTGTAGGTGGCGGTATTCTGGCGGTCGTCCCTGGCGTGATGGGAATTGCCGCGTTCTCACCACCGCTGGACGAAGAAGGCAACAGTGTTCGCGGTCAAAAAATGGTGGCATCGGTCGCTAAGCAACTCGGCTATAACGTGTTTAAGGGCTGATCATGATGAACACGGAAGGTAATAACGATAACAAACCCCTCGGTCTATGGAACGTCGTTTCCATCGGTATTGGGGCAATGGTGGGGGCGGGGATCTTCGCGCTGCTGGGGCAGGCTGCGTTGCTAATGGAAGCCTCGACCTGGGTCGCCTTTGCTTTTGGCGGTATTGTGGCGATGTTTTCTGGTTATGCCTATGCGCGCCTGGGGGCGAGCTATCCCAGCAATGGCGGTATTATCGACTTCTTTCGTCGCGGATTAGGCAACGGCGTCTTTTCGCTGGCACTCTCGTTATTGTACCTGTTGACGCTGGCGGTGAGCATCGCCATGGTCGCCCGTGCTTTTGGCGCTTATGCCGTGCAGTTTTTGCATGAAGGCAGTCAGGAGGAGCACCTTATATTGCTCTACGCGTTGGGGATCATTGCGGTGATGACGCTTTTCAACTCCTTAAGCAACCATGCGGTAGGGCGGCTGGAAGTGATCCTCGTCGGCATTAAAATGATGATCCTGTTATTGCTGATCATTGCAGGTGTCTGGTCGCTGCAACCGGCGCATATTTCCGTCTCTGCGCCCCCCAGCTCCGGTGCGTTCTTCTCCTGTATCGGGATAACCTTCCTTGCCTATGCGGGCTTTGGCATGATGGCGAACGCGGCGGATAAAGTGAAAGATCCGCAGGTCATTATGCCACGGGCGTTTCTGGTGGCGATTGGCGTTACCACGTTGCTTTATATCTCGCTGGCGCTGGTTTTGCTTAGCGATGTATCGGCATTAGAGTTAGAAAAATATGCCGATACCGCCGTAGCGCAGGCAGCTTCTCCGCTGCTCGGGCATGTGGGTTATGTGATCGTCGTCATCGGCGCTTTACTGGCGACGGCTTCAGCCATCAACGCGAACCTGTTCGCCGTGTTTAACATCATGGACAACATGGGCAGCGAACGCGAACTGCCGAAGCTAATGAATAAATCCCTGTGGCGGCAGAGTACCTGGGGCAACATCATTGTCGTGGTGTTGATTATGCTGATGACGGCGGCACTAAATTTAGGCTCACTCGCCAGTGTTGCCAGCGCCACCTTTTTGATTTGCTATCTGGCGGTGTTTGTGGTGGCGATCCGCCTGCGTCATGATATTCACGCCTCGTTGCCGATTCTTATCGTAGGTACGTTGGTGATGTTGTTGGTGATCGTTGGCTTTATCTACAGCCTGTGGTCCCAGGGCAGCCGTGCGTTGATATGGATTATTGGTGCAATCTTACTCAGCCTTATTGTGGCAATGGTCATGAAGCGCAATAAAACCGTATAACACCTCTCTGCGCGCAGTACTGCCTGTACTGCGCCTTTGTCTTTAATTCAAATTACCTTTCTTATTCCTTTAATAATTAAGTCACAAAAAAATGATATATACGCGATAAATCTGTGATGCTAATCACTTATTACCGTGGATTATTCTTAATGTGTATGATGGTAATCTAAAAGTCGTAGTGTATTCTAAATAAATAACGTATAAGCTTTTTAGCTGCATTTCTTTGCCCATATCAATGATCGACACAAGAGATGCACAAGTTATTACCCTTCTTAATAAAATGAGATTGGTTATAAAAACCAGTTAAAATAATGACCTGGAAGGAAGTGACTTATCTATGGCGCGATTCCAGTTTAAAAACCGTAAAAATAATGGACTTATTTTTTTTATAAGTTTTATGGTGATGGGAGAAGCTGCAATTGCTGCACCGCTGCCACAATGGGCGAATGCCCCAGCGGTAACGCCAGTTGCCCAATTATCTTTACAGGAAAGTATATTACGCGCCTTTGCGCGAAATCCCGACGTCACTCAACAGGCGGCGCAGATAGGCATTGGCGAAGCGCAAATTGATGAAGCCAAAAGTGCCTGGTATCCGCACGTTGGATTAACCGGCAACGCGGGGCCGTCCCGACAAACGGACTCCAGCGGCAGGCTTGATAACAACGTTTCGTATGGCATAACCCTGACACAACTGGTGTATGACTTTGGTAAAACTAACAACGATATCAATCTGCAAACTGCCGCCCGTGACAGCTACCGCTTTAAATTGATGGCTACCTTAACCGATGTTGCAGAGAAAACGGCGACTGCCTATATGGAAGTCAGTCGTTATCAGGCTTTGTGCGATGCGGCTCAACGCAATATTCACTCGCTGGAAAACGTCTACAACATGGCGGCATTGCGCGCTAACGCTGGCCTGAACTCATCGTCGGATGAATTACAGGCCCAGACGCGTATTGCTGGAATGCGCTCAACGCTGGAGCAATATCAGGCGCAGATGGCGAGCGCCAAAGCGCAACTGGCGGTGCTCACTGGCGTACAGCCGGAGGCGATAGCCGCGCCACCTGCTGAATTAGCCGAGCAGCCGGTATCGCTGAAGAATATTGATTACCAGTCCATCCCGCTGGTGCTGGCGGCAGAAAACTTACGCCAGTCAGCACAGTACGGCGTGGAAAAAACGAAAGCGCAATACTGGCCAACGCTCAGTATTCAGGGGGGTAAAACGCGCTACCAGACCAGCGACCGCTCGTATTGGGATGATCAGCTACAACTGAACGTTAACGCGCCGCTGTTTCAGGGCGGCGCGGTTTCTGCCCAGGTGCAACAGGCCGAAGGGCAACAAAAAATCTCTGCCTCGCAGGTCGAACAGGCAAAACTGGATGTGCTGCAACGAGCGTCTGTGGCATATGCGAACTGGACCGGCGCACGGGGTCGCGAAGAAGCCGGTTTAGCACAATCCGAAAGTGCGCACAAAACGCGAGATGTGTACCAAAATGAATATAAATTGGGCAAACGCAGTCTGAATGATCTATTAACCGTCGAGCAAGATGTCTTTCAGGCGCAATCGGCTGAAATAAATGCCAATTATGATGGCTGGGTCGCCGCCGTAAATTATGCCGCTGCGGTGAATAACCTTATTCCATTAGCGGGAATTAAACAGGGCTTATACAACGACTTACCCGACTTGAAATAATCCTGCCATTATTAATAGTGGGGCGTTGTTAAGTGATTACCTTTGTCTTATTTAGATAAATGGACTCGCTAAGGATGTGCGCCATTTATCAGGAATGCCATTATGAGCCTGATTATTGATGTTATTTCGCGTAAAACATCCGTCAAACAAACGCTGATTAATCCTGGCGATGTCACGGTTGTTATTTATGAGCCTTCCGTGGTGCAGGTTCATGCTCAGGCCTCTGCCGTTGCGCGTTACGTCCGTGAAGGAAATGACCTGCTGATCTATATGCAGGACGGCACGGTGATCCGCTGCAACGGTTATTTCCTGCAAGCGGCGAATACAGCTGAACAATCGGAACTGGTGTTTGCCGATGGGCAACAGCTAACCCATGTCACCTTCGCCGATGCTGCTGCGGGTGGATTAGCCCCCGTAGAACTGACTGCCCAGACCACTGCGATTGAAAGCATTGCGCCATTTCTTGATACCGTTGCTCAGACCAGCGCCTTCCCGTGGGGATGGCTGGCGGGGGCGGCGGTAGGTGGTGGTGCGCTTGGTGCACTGCTGGCAAGCGGTGGTGATGGCGACTCGAAAACGGAAGTGATTAATAACCCTCCGCCACCCGCTGAGCCTGGCAACGCCACACCATCATTTTTAGTTACCGATAATCAGGGCGATCAGCGCGGCATTCTCGCCACCAATGACATCACCGATGACACCACGCCAACCTTTAGCGGCAGCGGGCAGGCGGGGGCGACTATTCAGATTAAAGACAGTAACGGCAATACTATTGCCAGTACTCAGGTAGACAACAACGGTCACTGGAGTGTCTCGTTACCCACGCAAAGTGCAGGTGAACATACCTGGTCAGTGGTGCAAATTGTCGGCAGTACCATCACTGACGCCGGTTCGATAACGTTAACCATCGACAATAGTCAGGCCAGCGTGCAGGTTGCCACCACCGCAGGCGATAACATTATTAACGCCAGCGAACAGGCCGCCGGGTTTACGCTTTCTGGTACCAGTAGCCATCTGGCGCAGGGAACAGAACTCACCGTTACGCTAAACGGCAAAACCTACACCACCAGCGTAGGCGCTAACGGTGCCTGGAGCGTGCAGGTGCCGACCGCCGATGCACAGGCGTTAGGCGAAGGGAATCAGGCAGTGCTGGTCAGCGGGAAAGACGCCACAGGCAATACGGTCACCGGCGCGCAGCTTTTAACGGTCGATACCCAACCGCCAACGCTTGCCATCAACACCATCGCTCAGGACAACATCATCAGTGCTGCGGAACATAACGTCGCGCTGGTACTGAGCGGCACGTCGAATGCAGAAGCGGGGCAAACCGTAACACTGACCGTCAACGGGAAAAGCCATACAGCAACCGTCGGTAGCGACGGAACCTGGCAAGTGACGCTGCCAGCCACGGAAGTCCAGGCGCTGGCGGAGGGTAATTACGCTGTCAATGCCAGTGTCAGCGATCGGGCTGGGAACAGCACCAGCCACAGCGCGAATTTCACGGTAGATACCTCAGCACCCGTGGTCAGTGTTAATACCGTAGCGGGCGACGATATTCTTAATAATGCTGAGCAGGCCGTCGCGCAGATCATCTCCGGACAAGTCAGCGGTGCTTCTCCTGGCGATACGGTAACGGTGAAATTGGGCACTCATGTCCTGACGGGCATTGTGCTGGCAGATGGCAGCTGGAATGTGGCGCTGGACCCAGCGGTAACCCGCACGCTGGATCGCGGAGCCAATACGATTTTCGTCACCGTGACAGATACTGCAGGAAATACCGGCGCGGCGTCTCGAGCAATCACGCTGGTCGGTGTCTCTCCGTTAATCACCATTAACACCGTCTCCGGCGATGACATTATCAGTGGCGCAGAAAAAGGTGCGCCACTGACCCTTACCGGTAGCACTCAACAGGCCGAGACAGGACAAACCGTCACAGTAACCCTGGCTGGACAGAGTTTTACTACTACCGTGCAGGCTGATGGCTCCTGGAGTCTGACGGTACCTGCCGCCGCGATGGGAAATCTGCCTGACGGCGCGGTGGCGATTACCGCTTCTGTGACGGATCTCAGCGGCAATACCGGCAACACCTCTCGCACCATTACCGTCGACAGCCAGGCCCCGGCCTTAAGTATCGATCCACTGACCGCTGATAACATCATTAACGCCGCCGAAAGTGGTCAGGATCTGCAAATCACCGGCACCACCGACGCCCAGCCGGGGCAGACGGTAACGGTGACGCTGAACGGGCAGACGTACCAGGGCGTCGTGCAGCCAGACGGCACCTGGAGCGTGACCGTTCCCGCCGCCAACGTTGGCGCACTGGCTGACGGCAACGCCACCGTCACCGCCAGCGTGAACGATATCGCCGGTAACCCGACCAGCGTCTCACGCGTGGCGCTGGTCGATGCCACGCCGCCGGTGGTAACCATTAATCCGGTGGCGACCGATAACGTCATCAACACGCCGGAGCACACCCAGGCGCAAATCATCAGCGGCACGGTTACTGGCGCTCAGGCGGGCGATATCGTCACCGTGACGCTGAATAATGTGGATTACACCACGGTGGTGGATGGTTCCGGCAACTGGAGCCTGGGCGTTCCGGCTTCCGTTGTCAGCGGACTGGTGGATGGCAGTTATCCGATCAACGTGTCAGTGACTGACCGCGCCGGAAACACGGGCAGCCAGTCACTGACTGTCACGGTCAATACCGCCGCGCCAGTAATTGGTATTAACACCATTGCTGGCGATGATGTGATAAACGCCAGCGAAAAAGGGGCTGATGTCCAGATTACCGGTACCAGCGATCAGCCAGCCAATACCGCCATCACCGTGACGCTGAACGGGCAAAATTACACCACCACGACCGACGCCTCCGGCAACTGGAGCGTCACCGTTCCGGCATCGGCGGTAACCGCACTGGGCCAGGCCAACTACACGGTAACGGCGGCGGTGACGAGTAATATCGGCAACAGCGCCACCGCCAGCCATAACGTGCTGGTTGACAGCGCGCTGCCCGGCGTGACCATTAACCCGGTGGCAACCGACGATATTATTAACGCCGCCGA
This sequence comes from Escherichia sp. F1, assembly GCF_046764225.1. Lineage (NCBI taxonomy): Bacteria > Pseudomonadati > Pseudomonadota > Gammaproteobacteria > Enterobacterales > Enterobacteriaceae > Escherichia > Escherichia sp. F1. The sequence continues at coordinate 3,582,359 of NZ_CP177202.1, read as the reverse complement.
AGCGGGCGTCGCGCAAACCATCAGCGGGCAGGTGACTGGAGCCGCCGTTGGCGACGCGGTAACCGTTACGCTGGGTGGCAATACCTACACCACCACCGTACAGCCGGGATTAAGCTGGAGCGTGAGCATTCCGGCGGACGCTATTCAGGCGCTGGGTAATGGCGATTTAACGGTGAGCGCCTCGGTCACCAATCAAAACGGCAACACCGGCAGCGGCACGCGGGATATCACCATCGACGCCAATCTGCCCGGTCTGCGGGTCGATACGGTGGCAGGCGATGATGTGGTCAATATCATCGAGCACGGGCAGGCGCTGGTGGTCAGCGGCAGCAGCTCGGGGCTGGCTGAAGGCACGCCGCTTACCGTTACGATTAACAATGTGGAATACACCACTGCGGTGCAGGCCGATGGTAGCTGGAGCGTGGGCGTCACGGCGGCGCAGGTTAGCGCCTGGCCTGCGGGAACAGTAACGGTTACCGTGTCCGGGGAAAGTAGCGCCGAAAATCCGGTGAGCATTACGCATCCGGTTATGGTCGATCTCACTCCGGCGGCGATCACCATCAACACCATCGCCACGGATGATGTGATTAACGCCACAGAAAAAGGCGCTGATTTAACCCTTTCCGGCACCACCACTAACGTAGAATCCGGTCAAACCGTCACCGTCACCTTTGGCGGGAAAAATTACACTGCCAGCGTGGCGAGCGATGGTAGCTGGGCTGCCACCGTTCCCGCCGCCGATCTGGCAGCATTACCAGAGGGCAGCGCCTCCGCGCAGGCCAGCGTCAGCAATATTAACGGCAATAGCGCCTCGGCGGTGCATAACTACAGCGTCGACAGCAGTGTCCCGACCATCATTATCAATACCGTTGCCAGCGACAATATCGTCAACGCCAGCGAAGCCGATGCGGGTGTGACGGTGAGCGGCAGCACCACTGCCGAGGCAGGGCAGATTGTTACGATAACGCTCAATAGCCCGACCGTGCAGACCTATCAGGCAACGGTGCAGGCGGACGGCAGCTGGAGCATCAATATTCCGGCGGCAGATCTTGAGGCATTGACCGATGGCAGCCACACCCTGACCGCCACGGTCAATGACAAAGCGGGCAACCCGGCGAGCACCACGCATAATCTGGCGGTGGATCTCACCGTTCCGGTACTTACCATCAACACCATTGCGGGCGACGATATTATTAACGCCGCCGAACACGGGCAGGCGCTGGTGATTTCCGGTTCCAGCACTGGCGGAGAAGCGGGGGATGTCGTCACCGTCACGCTAAACAGTAAAACCTACACCACGACGCTGGATGCTTCCGGCAACTGGAGCGTCGGCGTTCCGGCGGCGGATGTCACGGCACTGGGCAGCGGCCCGCAAACTGTTACCGCCACGGTGACTGATGCGGCGGGTAATAGCGATAACGAGACGCACACGGTTACCGTTAACCTTGCTGCGCCGACCATTGGCATTAACACCATTGCTACCGATGACGTGATTAACGCCACCGAAAAAGGCGCGGATCTGCAAATTTCCGGCACCAGTAATCAGCCAGCAGGCACCACAATTACGCTGACGCTTAACGGGCAAAATTACACCGCCACGACGGACGCCGCAGGCAACTGGAGCACCACGGTGCCAGCCTCCGCCGTCAGTGCGCTGGGCGAAGCCAGTTATACGGTGACGGCGAACGTCACCGACAGCGCGGGTAACAGTAATTCCGCCAGCCATAACGTGCAGGTCAATACCGCGCTGCCTGGCGTCACCATTAATCCGGTGGCGAGCGACGACATTATTAACGCCGCCGAATCGGGCGTGGCGCAGACCATCAGCGGCCAGGTGACGGGTGCGGCGGCGGGCGATATGGTTACCGTAACGCTTGGCGGGAAAACCTACACCGCTACCGTGCAGGGCAATTTAAGCTGGAGCGTGGACGTTCCGGCGGCGGATATTCAGGCCATCGGCAATGGCGACCTGACAGTTAATGCCTCGGTGACCAACGGTGTTGGCAATACCGGCAGCGGTTCGCGAGATATTACTATCGACGCTAATTTGCCTGGCCTGCGCGTCGATACCGTGGCGGGCGATGATGTGGTCAACAGCATCGAGCACAGTCAGGCACTGGTGATAACTGGTAGCAGCAGCGGGCTGGCGGCGGGCGCGGCGTTGACGGTGGTGATCAATAACGTCACCTATGGCGCGACAGTATTAGCCGATGGCACATGGAGCCTTGGCGTTCCGGCGGCAAATGTGGGCAACTGGCCTGCGGGTACGGTGAATATCACGGTTTCAGGTGCCACTAGCGCAGGAAACCCGGTCACCATCACCCATCCAGTCACCGTCGATCTGGCAGCTGTGGCGATCTCCATTAACACCGTTTCCGGCGACGATGTGATTAATGCCGCTGAAAAAAGTGCAGATTTAACCCTTTCAGGCAGCACCTCCGGTGTGGAAGCGGGGCAAACGGTCACCGTTACCATTGGCGGGAAAACCTACACCGCTACCGTAGCGGGCGATGGTAGCTGGACAACCACCGTGCCTGCCGCCGATCTCAGCGCGTTACGCGACGGCGACGCCTCGGTGCAGGCCAGCGTCAGTAACGTTAACGGCAACACGGCTTCTGCAACCCACGCCTACAGCGTCGATGCCACGGCACCGACGCTTGCCATTAACACCATCGCCACCGACGATATTCTGAACGCCGCCGAGGCGGGCAATCCGCTAACCATCAGCGGCAGTAGCACCGCCGAAGCGGGGCAGACGGTAACTGTCACGCTTAATGGCGTGACTTACACCGGCACCGTCCTGGCGGACGGGAGCTGGAGCGTCAGCGTGCCGACGGCGGATCTCAGCAATCTGACCGCCAGCCAGTACACGGTCAGCGCCTCGGTCAACGATAAAGCGGGTAACCCGGCAACCGCCACTCATGGGCTGGCGGTGGATCTCACCGTTCCCGTATTAACCATCAACACCGTCTCCGGCGATGACATTATTAACGCCGCCGAACACGGACAGGCGCTGGTGATCTCCGGCTCCAGCACTGGCGGGGAAGCGGGCGATGTCATCACCGTCACGTTAAACAGTAAAACCTACACCACCACGCTGGACGCTTCCGGCAACTGGAGCGTCGGCGTTCCGCTGTCAGATGTCACCGCGCTGGGCAGCGGCCCGCAAACCATCACAGCTACCATTACCGACGCGGCAGGCAACAGCGATGATGCCAGCCGCACGGTCACCGTGAATCTGACCGCGCCAACCATTGGCATCAACACTATCGCCAGCGATGACGTGATTAACGCCACGGAAAAAGGCGCGGATCTGCAAATTACCGGCACCAGTAATCAGCCTGCGGGCACCACCATTACGGTGACGTTGAACGGGCAAAATTACACCGCGACGACCGATAGCAACGGCAACTGGAGCGCCACGGTGCCAGCCTCGGCGGTTAGCGCGCTGGGGGAAGCCAACTACACGGTAACCGCGAACGTCACCGATAGCGCAGGCAACAGCAATTCCGCCAGCCATAACGTGCTGGTCAACAGCGCGCTGCCTGCCGTCACTATTAACGCGGTGGCGACCGACGATATTATTAACGATGCCGAGTCGGGAAATGCCCAGACTATCAGCGGGCAGGTGACGGGCGCAGCGCAGGGGGATACGGTTACCGTTACGCTGGGCGGCAACACCTACACCGCCACAGTGCAGGCCAATTTAAGCTGGAGTGTCAGCGTTCCGGCGGCGGATATTCAGGCGCTGGGTAACGGCAACCTGACAGTTAACACCTCGGTCACCAATGGCGTGGGCAACACCGGCAGCGGCTCGCGCGATATCACGATCGATGCCAATCTGCCTGGCTTGCGGGTCGATACCGTGGCGGGCGATGATGTTATTAACAGCATTGAGCACAATCAGGCGCTGGTGATAACAGGTAGCAGCACCGGGTTAACGGCGGGAACGGCGTTAACGGTCGAGATTAACAACGTTACTTATGGCGCGACGGTATTAGCCGACGGCACGTGGAGCCTCGGTATTCCGGCGGCAGACGTCAGCAACTGGCCTGCGGGTACGGTGGATATTACGGTAAGCGGCACCAACAGCGCCGGAACAACCTCTACCATTACCCATCCGGTTACCGTCGATCTGGCGGCGGTCGCCATCACCATTAACACCCTTTCCGGCGATGATGTGATCAACGCCGTGGAGAAAGGCGAAACGCTGGTCGTAAGCGGCAGCACCAGCGGTGTGGAAGCTGGGCAGACGGTGACCGTCACCTTTGGCGGTAAAAATTACACCACCACTGTGGAAGCCAACGGCAGCTGGACGGTGAATGTGCCGCCTGCCGATCTCGCTGCGCTACCGGACGGCGCGGGCAACGTGCAGGCGAGCGTCAGCAATATTAACGGCAACAGCGCCCAGGCCGATCGCGCGTATAGCGTCGATGCCACCGCGCCGCTTATTACTATCAACACCATCGCCAGCGACGATACTCTTAACGTGAGCGAAGCGGGCGCGGGGATCACCATCAGCGGCACCACCACGGCGCAGGCCGGGCAGACGCTGACCGTCACGCTCAATAACAACACGTACCAGACCACCGTTCTCGCGGATGGCACCTGGAGCGTGAACGTTCCGGCAACGGATTTAAGCGGATTAACCGCCAGCAGTTATACCGTGACTGCGACGGTGAGCGACAAAGCGGGCAACCCGGCAAGCGCCGATCATGCGCTGGCAGTGGACGTTACCGCGCCGGATCTCACCATTAACACCGTCGCGGGCGATGACATCATCAACGCTATCGAACACGGGCAGGCGCTGGTGGTGAGCGGCACCAGCACGGGCGCGGCGGCAGGCGATGTGGTGACCGTCTCGCTCAACGGCAAAAACTACACCACCACGCTGGATGCCTCTGGTAACTGGAGCGTCGGTATCCCGGCGGCAGATGTGACGGCGCTGGCAACCGGAAGCCAGACCATCACTGCCAGCCTGAGCGATCGCGCGGGCAACAGCGACAGCGCTACCCATAATGTCACCGTTGATCTCAGCGGCCCGACGCTGACTATTAACACCGTCTCCGGTGATGACATTATTAATAATGCAGAGAAAACCCAGGATCTGACCATCAGCGGTGGCTCCAGCGGTCTGGCGGCAGGCACTACGGTCACCGTGATGTTGAACGGCCTGGCGTACAGCGCCACCACCGACGGTTCCGGTAACTGGAGCGTTACCGTGCCTGCTTCGGCGGTCGGCGCACTGGGCGAGGCGGTATACCAGATTAGCGCCAGTGCCACCGACAGCGCGGGCAACAACGGCAGCACCACCCATACGGTGAATGTCGAATCGCTCCTGCCTGGGGTGATCATTAATACGGTGGCGGGCGATGACATTATCAATGCCGCTGAAATCGCTGTGGCGCAGACCATCAGCGGTCAGGTCACGGGAACAGCGGTTGCGGGGAATACGGTGATTGTCACTATTGGCGGCAATCAATACAACGCCACCGTGCAGCCAGATTTAAGCTGGAGCGTCAGCGTACCGGCGAACGTTTTGCAGGCGCTGGGCAACGGAGAACTGACCATCAGCGCCTCGGTGACCAATTCCGCAAATAATACTGGCACCGCAACGCACGATATCGTGATAGATGCCAACCTGCCTGGCCTGCGGGTCGATATCGTGGCAGGCGATGATGTGATTAACAGCATTGAGCACACTCAGGCGTTGGTGATCACCGGTAGCAGTAGCGGACTGGCGGCGGGGGCGGCGTTGACGGTGGTTATCAATAGCGTCACCTACGGCGCAACGGTACTCGCCGATGGCACCTGGAGCGTCGGTGTTCCTGCGGCAGATGTCACAAACTGGCCTGCGGGAACGGTCAATATTGCCGTTTCTGGCACCAATACCGCCGGAACCACAACCAGCATTAGCCATCCGGTCACGGTCGATCTCGCGGCCGTGGCGATTACCATTAACACCCTTTCCACTGACGATGTGATTAATGCCGCCGAAAAAGGCAGCGATTTGCAGCTCTCCGGCACCACCTCCGATGTGGAAGCGGGGCAAACCATCACCGTTATCTTCGGCGGCAAAAGCTACACCACCACGGTTGCCGCGGGCGGCACCTGGGGGCTGACAATCCCAGCAGCCGATCTCGCAACCTTGCCTGACGGCGCAGCAAACGTCCAGGCCAGCGTCAGCAACGTCGCAGGTAACAGCGCCCAGGCAACGCATGCTTACAGCGTCGATGCCACCGCGCCTTCCGTTACCATCAACACCATCGCCACGGACGATATTCTTAACGCCGACGAAGCGGGATCGGCGCTGACCATCAGCGGCACCAGCACGGCGGAAGCCGGGCAGACGGTGACCGTGACGCTAAACGGCGTCAATTACAGCGGCAACGTGCAGGCAGACGGGAGCTGGAGCGTCAGCGTACCAACTGGCGATTTAGCCAACCTTACCGTCAGCCCCTATACGGTGAGCGCGGCGGTCAGCGACAAAGCCGGAAATCCGGCTTCGGCGACGCATAACCTGACGGTGGATCTCGTTGCGCCGGTCGTTACCATCAACACGGTAGCGGGCGATGACATCATTAACTCCACGGAACACGGACAGGCGCAGATTATCAGCGGCTCAGCAACGGGCGCGACTACGGGAAACACGGTTTCCGTGACGATTGGCACGACCACCTACACCACCGTGCTGGACGCCAACGGCAACTGGAGCATCGGCGTGCCTGCCAGCGTGATTTCCGCACTGGCGCAGGGTGATGTCACCATTACCGCCACGGTTACCGACTCCGCAGGCAACAGTGGCACGGCCTCGCACACTGTCACCGTGGCGCTCGGTGCTCCGGTGCTTGCCATCAACACCATTGCCGTTGATGACATCATTAACGCCACGGAGAAAGGCGCGGATCTGGCGATTTCCGGCACCAGCGACCAGCCTGCGGGCACGCAGGTAACCGTTACGCTCAACGGGCAAAATTACACCACCACTGCCGATGCATCCGGTAACTGGAGCGTGACCGTTCCGGCGTCACGGGTGAGCGCCCTCGGTGAAGCCACTTACACGGTAACCGCCGCCGCCACTGACGCCGATGGCAACAGCGGTTCTGCCAGCCATAACGTGCAGGTAAATACCGCGCTGCCGGGCGTAACCATTAACGTTGTGGCAACGGACGATATTATTAACGCTGCCGAAGCAGGGGCAGATCAAACTATCAGCGGGCAGGTGACGGGTGCTACGGCGGGCGACACGGTAACCGTCACGCTCGGCGGGGCGACTTACACTGCCACGGTGCAGGCGAATTTAAGCTGGAGCGTTAATGTTCCGGCCTCCGCGCTACAGGCGTTGGGCAACGGTGAACTGACCATTTCGGCCTCGGTGACAAACAGCGTAGGCAATACCGGCAACGGCACGCGCGAAATCACCATCGACGCGAATCTGCCAGGTCTGCGGGTCGATACCGTGGCGGGCGATGATGTGGTCAATATTATCGAGCACGATCAGGCGCTGGTGATTACCGGCAGCAGCTCTGATCTGGCAGCGGGCAGCAACGTCACGCTGACCATTAACGGGCAAACCTATGTTGCGGCGGTACTGGCGGATGGCTCATGGAGCGTCGGCGTTCCGGCGGCAGATGTCAGCGCCTGGCCTGCGGGGACGGTCACAATTACGGCGAGCGGCAACACCACCGCCGGAAACCCGGTGAGCGTTACGCATCCGGTGACTGTCGATCTCACTGCGGTGGCGGTCAGCATCAACGCCATTACCGCCGATGATGTCATCAACGCCGCTGAAAAAGGCGCGGCGTTAACGCTCTCCGGCAGCACTTCTGGTGTGGAGGCCGGACAAACGGTCACCGTGACCTTTGGCGGCAAAACTTACAGCGCCACGGTGGCTGCGAACGGTTCCTGGAGTACCACGGTTCCGGCGGCGGATATGGCGGCCCTGCGTAATGGCGATGCCAGCGCACAGGCCAGCGTCAGCAATGTTAACGGCAACAGCGCCACCACGACTCACGCTTACAGCGTCGATGCCAGCGTGCCAACGGTGACCATTAACACCATTGCGGGTGACGATATTCTTAACGCTGCCGAAGCCGGAGCTGCGCTGACCATCACCGGCAGCAGCACTGCGGAAGCGGGGCAGACGGTGACCGTCACCCTCAATGGCGAAAACTATACCGGCACGGTTCAAACGGACGGTAGCTGGAGCGTCAGTGTGCCTCAAGCCGACGTAAGCGCCCTGACCGCCAGCAACTACACCGTTAGCGCGGCGGTGAGCGACAAAGCCGGAAACCCGGCCTCGGTTAATCACAACCTGACGGTGGATACTTCCGTTCCGGTCGTCACCATCAACACGGTGGCAGGCGATGATGTGATCAACGCGACGGAACACGCCCAGGCGCAGATTATCAGCGGTTCCGCCACGGGTGCTACAACCGGTAGCACCGTGACGGTGACTATCGGCACAAATACCTTCACCACCGTGCTGGATGCCAGCGGTAACTGGAGCGTCGGCGTTCCGGCAAGCGTCGTCTCGGCGCTGGCGAACGGCACGGTGACCATTAACGCCAGCGTCACCGATGCCGCCGGAAACAGCGGCAGCGCCACGCATCAGGTGACGGTCAATACTGGCCTGCCGTCAATTACCTTTAACGCCATCAGCGGCGATAACGTCCTGAACGCCGATGAAAAAGGCCAGCCGTTGACCATTAGCGGTAGCAGTACGGGGCTGGCGACCGGCGCAGAGGTCACCGTCACGCTCAACGGTCATAACTACAGCGCCACCACCGACGCGGCGGGCAACTGGACCTTAACCGTGCCGGTGAGCGATCTGGCGGCTCTAGGTCAGGCCAACTATACCGTCAGCGCCAGTGCCACCAGTGCGGCGGGTAACACCGCCAGCAGCCAGGCGAATTTACTGATCGATAGCGGCCTGCCGGGCGTTACCATCAACACCGTGGCGGGCGATGATATTATCAACGCCGCCGAAGCCGGGGCCGATCAAACCATCAGCGGGGTGGTCACTCGTGCCGCCGCTGGCGATACGGTTACCGTCACGCTGGGCGGCAACACTTACACCACCACGGTACAGGGCAACTTAAGCTGGAGTATCAGCGTTCCGGCAGCCGATCTCCAGGCGTTGGGCAATGGCGATTTGACCATTAACGCTTCGGTCACCAACGCGAATGGCAATACGGGCAGCGGTACGCGGGATATCACCATTGACGCTAACCTGCCAGGGCTGCGCGTGGATACGGTAGCGGGCGATGATATCGTCAACAGCATTGAACACGGGCAGGCGCTGGTGATCACTGGCGGCAGTAGCGGCCTGAATGCAGGCGTGCCATTGACGATCACGATTAACGGCACGGCTTATTCCGCCACGGTACAGGCAGACGGGAGCTGGAGCGTCGGCATTCCGGCGACAAACGTCAGCGCATGGCCTGCGGGGGCGTTAACCGTTGACGTGGCAGGCCAGAGCAGCGCCGGAAATCCGGTCAGCGTCAGCCATCCGTTCACCGTCGATTTAACGGCGGTGGCAATCAGCATCAACACCGTTGCCAGCGACGACGTAATTAACGCCGCCGAAAAAGGCACCGACCTGACCCTTTCTGGCAGCACCAGCGGAATTGAAAGCGGGCAAACCGTTACCGTCACTTTTGGCGGTAAAACCTACACTGCAAGCGTCGCCGCCAACGGTAGCTGGAGTGTGAACGTTCCAGCGGCAGATCTGGCAACTCTGCCAGACGGCGCGGCGAACGTGCAGGCCAGTGTCAGCAGCGCGAGCGGTAACAGTGCCTCGGCGACCCATGCGTACAGCGTTGACGCCAGCGCACCGACGCTCACCATTAACACCATTGCCAGCGACGATATTCTTAACGCCACGGAGGCGGGAAGCCCGCTCACCATCAGCGGCACCAGCACCGCCGAAACCGGGCAGACGGTCACCGTAACCCTTAACGGCGCAACCTACAGCGGTAATGTGCAGGCAGACGGTAGCTGGAGCGTCAGCGTTCCCCCTTCAGCCTTAGGCGCGCTGACCGCAAGCAATTACACCGTCAGCGCCACGGTCAACGACAAAGCGGGCAACCCCGGCAGCACCAGCCATAATCTGGCGGTAGACACCACCGCGCCGGTTCTCACCATTAACACCGTGGCAGGCGATGACATCATCAACGATGCTGAACACGCCCAGGCGCTGGTGATTTCCGGCACCAGCAGCGGCGGGGAAGCGGGCGATGTGGTGAGCGTTGTGCTCAACGGCAAAACCTACACCACCACGCTGGATGCCTCCGGTAACTGGAGCGTTGGCGTTCCAGCAGCGGATGTTGTGGCACTCGGTAGCGGCGCACAGACCATCACCGCCAGCGTCAGCGATCGGGCGGGTAATAGCGACGACGCCAGCCGCACCGTGACCGTCAGCCTCAGCGCGCCAGTGATTAGCATCAACACCATCGCGGGCGATGATGTGATCAACGCGATGGAAAAAGGATCCGATCTGGCGCTTTCCGGCACCAGCGATCAGCCTGCGGGCACGGCGATCACCGTTACGCTGAACGGACAAAACTACAGCGCCACCACCGACTCCTCTGGCAACTGGAGCGTCACCGTTCCTGCCTCGGCGGTCAGTGCGCTGGGCGAAGCCACATATAGCGTCACGGCGAGCGTTACCAACGCTCAGGGCAACAGCAGTACCGCCAGCCATAACGTGCAGGTCAATACCGCGCTGCCGGGCGTCACCATTAATCCGGTGGCGACGGACGATATTATCAACGCTTCAGAGGCGGGCAGCGCACAAACCATCAGCGGCCAGGTAACCGGTGCGGCGGCGGGCAGCACCGTCACCGTTGAACTGGGCGGTAAAACTTACACCGCCACCGTGCAGGCTGATTTAAGCTGGAGTGTGAGCGTACCTGCCGCCGACTGGCAGGCGCTGGGTAACGGTGAGTTAACGGTTAATGCCTCGGTGACCAACGCCGTTGGCAACACCGGTAGCGGCACGCGCGATATCACCATCGATGCCAGTCTACCCGGCCTGCGGGTGGATACCGTCGCGGGCGATGATGTGGTGAATATTATCGAACACGCCCAGGCGCAGGTGATTACTGGCAGCAGTTCCGGTTTTGCCGCAGGTACGGCGTTGACGGTGGTGATTAATAACCAAACTTACGCCGCCATGGTGCTGGCAAACGGCAGCTGGAGCGTCGGCGTTCCGGCGGCGGATGTCAGCAACTGGCCTGCGGGAACGCTGAACATTACCGTTAGCGGCGCGAACAGTGCCGGAACGCAAACCAGCATTACCCATCCGCTGACAGTTGATCTCACCACCGTCGCCGTCAGCATAAACAGCATCACCAGCGATGATGTGATTAACGCCGCCGAAAAAGGCGCGGCATTAACGCTCTCCGGCAGCACGTCCGGCGTCGAAGCGGGGCAAGCCGTTACCATTACTTTTGGCGGTAAAACCTACACCACCACGGTGGCGGCAAACGGTAGCTGGAGCACCACCGTTCCGGCGGCGGATATGGCGGCCCTGCGTGACGGCGATGCCAGCGCCCAGGTGCGGGTGACTAACGTCAACGGCAACAGCGCCACGGCAACGCATGAATACAGCGTCGATAGCGCCGCGCCAACGGTGACCATCAACACCATTGCCAGTGATAACATCATCAACGCCAGCGAAGCGGCGGCGGGCGTAACGGTGTCCGGCACCAGCACGGCGGAGACGGGGCAGACGCTGATCGTCACGCTTAACGGCACTAACTACCAGACCACGGTGCAGGCAGACGGCAGCTGGAGTTTAACGCTGCCCGCCAGCGACTTAACCGCACTTGCCAATAACGGCTACACCCTGACCGCCTCGGTCAGCGATTTGGCGGGTAACCCTGGCAGCGCCAGCAAAGGTGTGACCGTCGATACCACCGCGCCCGTCATCAGCTTTAACACCGTGGCGGGCGATGATGTGATTAACAACGTCGAACACACTCAGGCGCAGATTATCAGCGGTACCGCCACGGGCGCGGTCGCGGGCGACCGCCTGGTGGTGACCATCTCCGGGCAGCAGTATGTCACCAGCACCGATGCCAGCGGCAACTGGAGCGTCGGCGTGCCTGCCAGCGTGATTTCCGGCCTTGCGGACGGCACGGTGACCATCAGCGCCACCATTACCGATAGCGCAGGCAACAGCAGTACGCAGACGCACAACGTGCAGGTAAACACGGCGGCAGTGTCGCTCTCGGTCAGCACCATCAGCGGCGATAATATTATTAACGCCGCCGAAGCGGGCAGTGCGCTGACCCTGAGCGGCACAGGAACGAACTTTGCCGCAGGTACAGTAGTGACCGTATTGCTTAACGGCAAAGGCTACAGCGCTACCATTCAGAACAACGGGAGCTGGAGTGTGAACGTGCCTGCGGCGGACGTTGCAGCACTGGCGGATGGCACCAGCTACACGGTTAGCGCCTCCGCGCAGGACAGCGCCGGAAACAGCGCCACGGCCTCGCGCAGCGTGGCGGTGGATCTCACCGCGCCGGTTATCAGCATCAACACCGTTTCGACGGACGACCGACTCAACGCCGCCGAACAACAGCAGCCGTTAACCCTTAACGGCTCGACCAGCGCGGAAGTAGGGCAGACGGTCACCGTCACCTTTGGCGGCAAAACCTATACCGCCACGGTTGCCGCCAATGGCACCTGGGCGCTTAACGTGCCTGCGGCGGATCTTGCCGCGCTCGGGCAGGGCGCACAGACTATTACCGCCAGCGTGAACGATCGCGCGGGCAATCCCGGTCAAACCACGCACGCCCTGATCGTCGATACCGTTGCGCCAACGGTCACCATCGCCACGGTGGCGGGTGACGATATTATCAACAACGCCGAGCAGCTTGCCGGGCAGACCATCAGCGGCACCACCACCGCCGAAGTGGGCCAGACGGTGACCGTTACCTTTAACGGGCAAACCTGGACCGCCACGGTCGGCAGCGGCGGAAGCTGGTCGGTGTTTATTCCGGCGCAGCAGTTTGCTGGATTAAGCGACGGCAGCTACACCATTAGCGCGACGGTCAGCGATCAGGCCGGAAACTCCGGCAGCGCCAGCCGTGGCGTGACGTTGAACGGCGATGTGCCTACCGTCACCATCAACACCTTTGCGGGCGACGATGTGGTGAATGCAGCGGAGCACGGCTCGTCGCTGGTGATCAGCGGCACCACCACCGCACCCATCGGGCAGACGCTGACCCTGACTTTAAACGGCAAAACCTACACCACTACGGTGCAAACGGGCGGTAGCTGGAGCTACACCCTCGGCAGCGCCGATGTCACCGCACTGGCGGACGGCGATGCCTATGTGATTAACGCCTCGGTGAGCAACGCCATTGGCAATACCGGTAGCAGCAATCACACCATTACTGTCGATCTCAGCGCCCCGGCGATGGGCATTAATATCGATTCCCTGCAAGCCGACACTGGCCTTAGCGCCAGCGACTTTATCACCAGCGTCAGCCCGGTGGTGGTCAACGGCTCGCTCACCGCCGCGCTTGCCAGTAACGAGACGGCGCAAATCAGTATCGACGGCGGCGTAACCTGGACCACGCTTACCGTCACTGGCACGAGCTGGCGCTATAACGACAGCCGCACGCTGACCGATGGCAACTATCTCTATCAGGTGCGGGTGATTGACGCGGCGGGCAACGTCGGGGCCACCGACAGCCAGAATGTGGTGATCGACACTACCGCGCCAGATCCAGCGGTGAAAACCATCGCCATCAGCGCGATCACCACCGATACCGGATTGATTACTAACGATTTTGTCACCAGCGACACGACGCTTGCGGTGAGCGGCTCTCTGGGTGCGGCGCTTTCTGCCGGTGAGTTCGCGCAAATCAGTATCGACGGCGGCACCACCTGGCAGAATCTTTCGGTAAGCGGTTTGACCTGGACATATCTTGACGGGCGCACGCTGAGCGACGGCAACTACAACTATCAGGTACGGGTGATCGACACCGCCGGAAATATCGGCGCGACCGCCAGCCAGATAGTCACTGTGGACACCACCGCGCCGCTGGCGAGCAAAACCATCGCCATTGCGGGCATCAGCGATGACACTGGGTTAAGTAGCAGCGATTTTGTTACTCGCGACACCACGCTGACCGTGCGCGGCACGCTCGGCGCGGCGCTTGCCGCCGATGAACGGGCGCAAATCAGCCTCGACGGTGGCGTTACCTGGACCACCTTAACCGTTATCGGCACCAGCTGGAGCTATGCCGATGGTCGCACACTGACCGACGGCACCTGGAACTACACGGTGCGGGTGGTGGATCTGGCGGGGAACGTCGGGCAGACTGCGACGCAAAACGTGGTGGTCGACACCACCAGCCCGGAAGCGGCGAAAAGTATCACCATTACCGGTATCAGCGATGACACCGGAACCAGCAGCAGCGATTTTATTACCAGCGACACCTCGCTTACCGTGCGCGGCGTGCTGGGCGCGGCGCTCGGCGCTAATGAGTTCGCGCAAATCAGTACCGACAACGGCGCAACCTGGGTGAACGTGACCGTCGCCGCAGACGGCCTGAACTGGAGTTACGTTGACGGACGCACGCTAACGAATGGCACGACGACCTGGCAGGTGCGGGTGGTCGATCTTGCGGGTAACGTTGGCGCAACCAGCAGCCAGTCGGCGCAGATCGACACCGTTAACCCGGCGCAGGTGTTGACCATCGCCAGCATCAGCACCGACACGGGGAGTTCGGCAACTGACTTTATCACCAGTGACACCACGCTCACCCTAACCGGTTCGCTGGGGGCGGGGCTTGCCAGCGGCGAAGTGGCGCAGATTAGCCTCGATGGCGGCGCGACCTGGATCACCCTCACCACCAACGGTACGCAGTGGACTTACACCGACAGCCGCACGCTGACCGACGGCAGCTACGTTTACCAGGTGCGGGTGCTGGATCTGGCGGGGAATACTGGCCCGGTGGTGTCGAAAACGGTGGTGGTCGATACGATTAACCCCACCGCGACGCCGACCATTGTGTCGTACACTGATGACGTCGGGCAGCGGCAGGGGACGTTAAGCAGTTCGCAGGCCACCGACGACACTACGCCGTTGCTGAACGGCGTGCTCTCCGGCCCGCTTGCCAGCGGTGAAGTGGTTTACCTCTACCGTAACGGCCTGCTGTTAGGCGCGGTAACGATGGTAGGCGCACTGAACTGGACCTACAGCGACAGCGGGCTGGTGAGCGGTGCCTACACCTACAGTGCGCGAGTGGTGGATCTGGCGGGGAATATCACCGCCTCCAGTGATTTTGTCCTGACGGTCGATACCTCTATTCCAACCACGCTGGCGCAAATTACCAGCCAGACCACGCGCGATACCACGCCGATTATCAGCGGGGTAATCACGGCGGCACTCGCCAGTGGGCAGTATGTTGAAGTGGTGATCAACGGCAAAACCTACACCTCTGAACCGGGCGGCGCAGTGGTGGTCGACCCGGCGCACAACACCTGGTATGTACAGTTGCCGGATACCGATGCGCTGACAGTTTCCGCGACCGCCTATACCGTTACTGCGCAGGTAAAAAGTTCGGCGGGTAACGGCAATAACGCCAATATTAGCAACGGCACGGTGACGGTTAACGCAGCGATTGATTACACACCGACCTGGACCACCGTCAGCAAAACCACCGCCTGGGGATTGACCTACGGCCTCGACTCGCACGGGATGTGGACGGTGCTGGCAAACCAGCAGGTAATGCAATCGACTGACCCACTCACCTGGTCGAAGACCGCGCTGACGCTGTATCAGAGCGGCAACAACTACGCCACCAGCTCCATCGCCGATTACGACCGTAACGGCACGGGCGATCTGTTTATCACCCGTGATGACTACGGTACAGGCTATATCAACGGCTTTACCAATAACGGCGATGGCACCTTTTCCAGCGCTATTCAGGTCACCGTCGGCACCCTGACGTGGTACGGCTCGATTGTGGCATTTGATAAAGAGGGCGACGGCTATCTCGACTTCTGGATTGGTGATGCTGGCGGGCCGGACTCCAACACCTTCTTGTGGAACAACGCAGGTACGCTGGTAGGTAACTCCACCACGTCGAACAGCGGCGGTAGCGCCACGGTGGGCGGGGCGGTGACAGGGTATCTTTCGCTCAACGAAGGTTCTGGCGTCGATCTGAATAATGACGGCAGGATCGACCTGGTTCAGCACACCTATAACCTGAATAACTATTACACACTGTCTTCGCTCATCAACCAAGGGAATGGCACGTTTGTCTGGGGGCAGAACACCACCAATACCTTCCTGAGCGGGGCGGGTAGTGGCGCTATGAGCAGCAGCGTTTCCATGACCTGGGCCGATTTCGATGGTGATGGCGATATGGATCTCTTCCTGCCCGCCAGCCAGGGAAGAGCTAACTACGGCTCCCTGTTATTCAACACCAACGGCGTGCTGGGCAGTCCGGTGGCGGTGGGGGCTACGGCAACCACCTACGCCAGCCAGTTTAGCCTGGCGGTGGACTGGAACCATGACGGCCTGATGGATATCGCCCGTATCGCCCAGACCGGACAATCGTATCTTTACACCAACGTTGGTGGTGCCAGCAACTGGACACAATCGGCCCTCGGCGGCAGCCAGAGTGGTACCACCAGCGGCGTGGCGGCAATGGACTACGACTGGGACGGCGCGGTGGATGTACTGGTGACCAAACAGTCGGGCAGCGTGTTCCTGATCCGCAACACCAACACGGTGAGCTACGGCACTTCGCTACACCTGCGCATCACCGATCCCAACGGCATTAACGTCTATTACGGTAATACCGTAAAACTGTATAACTCGGCGGGGGTGCTGGTCGCCACGCAAATCATTAACCCGCAGTCGGGGATGGGGGTTAACGACACCTCGGCGCTGGTCAACTTCTACGGGCTGAATGCCGGAGAAACCTACAACGCGGTGCTGATCAAATCCACTGGCACCACCGCCAGCAATATCGACCAGACGGTCAACACCAGCTGGGGCGGCTTACAGGCCACCGATGCCACTCACGCTTACGACCTCAGCGCCGAAGCGGGTACCGCGAGCAACAACGGCAAGTTTGTCGGCACCGGCTATAACGACACCTTCTTTGCCACCGCAGGCACCGACACTTACGACGGTTCCGGCGGCTGGGTGTACAGCTCCGGCACCGGAACCTGGCTTGCGAACGGCGGCATGGACGTGGTTGATTTCCGCCTCTCGACGGTGGGCGTGACCGCGAACTTAAGCAGCACCGCCGCGCAGGCCACCGGCTTTAACACCTCGACATTTACCAATATCGAAGGGATATCCGGCTCGAATTTTAACGACACTCTGACCGGCAGCAGCGGCGATAACCAACTGGAAGGGCGCGGCGGCAACGACACGCTCAACATCGGCAACGGCGGTCACGACACCTTGCTCTATAAACTGCTCAACGCCAGCGACGCCACCGGGGGTAACGGCTCGGATGTGGTGAATGGCTTTACGGTAGGGACATGGGAAGGCACCGCCGACACCGATCGCATTGATATCCGCGAGTTGTTACAGGGCAGCGGCTACACCGGCAACGGCAAAGCCAGCTACGTCAACGGCGTGGCAACGCTGGATGCGCAGGCCGGAAACATCGGTGATTTTGTCAAAGTCACCCAGAGCGGCAGCGACACCATCGTGCAGATCGACCGCGACGGCACGGGCGGCACTTTTGCGACAACTAACGTGGTCACGCTGACGGGCGTGCATACCGACCTTGCCACTTTGCTGGCGAATCATCAGTTGATGGTGGTGTAGAGAATGAAAAAAAATGCCCAGTCCGTGGAAGCCTGGCTGGAGGCGATGATCGCCGTGGCGCGTTATTACCGCCTCGATTTTTCTCAGGAGAACGTGCGCGCAACCGTCAACTGGGAGCGCGACAGCAAGCGGGAAGAGTTGCTCACCGATATGGCGCGGCAGTTGGGAATGGGGTTACGGCTGGTGGAGTTTTCCGCCGATTCGCTTAATCCGTGGCGACTGCCGTTGATCGCCGTGTTTGATAATCAGCAGATTGGCGTGATCACCCGCCGCGACAACCACGACAATATCAGCGTTCAGTTCAGCGGTGACGAAGGGCTGGAAACCACGCTCAACGTTGCGGATATTGAAGATAACATCGTTGAACTGGCGCTACTGCGCCCGCTCAGCGCCATCCCTGACGCGCGGGTAGATGACTATATTCGACCGTATCAGGCGAACTGGTTCTGGAATCTCTCGCTAAAAGACTGGCGGCGCTATGGCGATATTATGCTGGCCTCGCTGGTGGCGAACGTGCTGGCGCTGGCGGCGATGATTTTTTCGATGCAGGTTTACGACCGCGTCGTTCCGGCGCAGTCCTACCCGACGCTGTGGGTACTGTTCGCCGGGGTGATGATGGCGATCCTGTTTGAGTTTTGTATGCGTATGGTGCGCACGCACCTTTCCGATGTGATCGGTAAGCGGGCGGATCTGCGCATTTCGGATCGCGTTTTTGGTCACGCATTACGGCTGAAAAATAACGTGCGATCGAAATCTACCGGATCGTTTATCTCGCAGATCCGCGAGCTGGAATCGGTGCGGGAGCTGATTACTTCCACTACCATCGGCGCGGTGGCGGATCTGCCGTTCTTCCTGCTGTTTGTCTTTATTCTGTGGATGATCGGCGGCTGGTTGGTGCTGGTGGTTTTGCTGGCGTTGCCCTTGCTGGTGATCCCCGGCCTGCTGGTGCAACGCCCGCTGGCGCGGCTGGCGAACGAAGGAATGCGCGAGTCAGCGGTACGCAACGCTACGCTGGTGGAAGCAGTGCAGTCGATTGAAGATATTAAACTGCTGCGCGCCGAACAGCGTTTTCAGAATCAGTGGAACCACACCAACGATGTGGCCTCGTCCATCAGCATGAAGCAACGTTTTCTCACCGGGCTACTGCTCACCTGGACCCAGGAAGTGCAATCCATCGTCTACGTGGTGGTGCTGTTGGTGGGCTGCTTTATGGTGATGAACGGCGACATGACTACCGGCGCACTGGTCGGGACGACGATCCTGGCTTCGCGCACCATCGCGCCGCTGTCGCAGATATCCGGCGTGCTCTCGCGCTGGCAGCAGGCAAAAGTGGCGCGCAACGGCCTCGATGAACTGATGAAGCGCCCGGTGGATCAGCCGGAACACGGCAAACTGGTGCATAAAGCGGTGCTGCATGGCAATTATCAGTTCAGCAACGCGGTGTTTTATTACGACGAAGAAGAGAAAATTGCCGATGTGGCGATTGGCAAACTCAACATTCAGGCCGGAGAGAAAATCGCCATTCTCGGGCGCAACGGCGCGGGTAAATCGACGCTACTGCAAATGCTCGCCGGAATGCGTATTGCCCAGCAGGGGCAGGTGTTGCTGGATAACATCAGTATCGGGCAGCTTGATCCGGCGGATCTGCGCCGCGACATGGGGCTACTCAGCCAGACCGGACGACTGTTCTTCGGTTCGCTGCGGGAAAACCTCACCATGGGGATGCCGGAAGCCAGCGATGAAGATATCGAACGCGCGTTAACCCTCAGTGGGGCGTTGCCGTTTGTGCAGAAGCAGAAAAACGGCCTCAACTACATGATTCAGGAAGGGGGATTTGGCCTCTCTGGTGGTCAGCGGCAAACGCTGCTGCTGGCGCGGCTACTCATCTCTCAACCGAATATCGTCCTGCTCGATGAACCCAGCGCCTCGCTGGATGAAATGGCGGAAGCATATTTAATCGAACAACTGAAACAGTGGATTGGCCATCGTACGCTGGTCATCGCCACTCACCGCACGGCGATGCTGCAACTGGTGGACCGCATTATCGTGATGGATCAGGGGCGGATTGTGATGGACGGCGCGAAAGAGACTATTTTGCGTGAACAGAGCGAACCCACGGCGCGACGGGTGGTGTTGCAGGAGAAGAATAAGGGGTCTGCCGCATGAACGGACAACTGCAATACAACCGTGGCCTGACTGAACCCCGCTTGCCGCGTTCGGCGCTGGCGGTACGCGTTACCGCTGTGATGCTGCTCTGTTTTCTCGGCTGGGCGTGGTACTTCCAGCTTGATGAAGTCACCACCGGCAGCGGCACGGTAGAACCCTCCGGGCGCGAACAGGTGGTGCAGTCGCTGGAAGGCGGAATTCTGTATCATCTCGACGTCAAGGTTGGCGATATTGTTGAACAGGGCCAGCCGCTGGCGCAGCTTAATCGCACCAAAACGGAATCCGACGTTCAGGAAGCGATGTCGCGGTTGTATGCGGCGCTGGCAACCTCGGCGCGGCTGCGGGCGGAAGTGAGCAATAAACCGCTGGTCTTCCCTGACGAACTGAATAAATTCCCCGAACTTATCGAGTCGGAAACGGCGTTGTACAACACTCGCCGCGACGGGTTGAACAAAGCCACCACCGGGCTGACGCAGGGGATTAGCCTGGTCAACCGCGAACTGGCGATGACCCAGCCGCTGGTAAAACAGGGGGCGGCGAGCAGCGTTGAAGTGCTGCGCCTGCAACGCCAGGCCAATGAACTGGAAAACAAACTCAGCGACGTGCGCACGCAATATTACGTTCAGGCGCGCGAAGAGTTAGCGAAAGCCAATGCGGAAGTGGAAACCCAGCGTTCGGTGATCCGCGGGCGGGAAGATTCTCTCACCCGGCTCAACTTTACCGCGCCGGTGCGAGGCATTGTTCAGGACATTGACGTCACCACGGTTGGCGGCGTCATTGCCCCCGGTGGTAAACTGATGACCATCGTGCCGCTGGATGAGCAACTGCTGATTGAGGCAAAAATCTCCCCGCGCGATGTGGCGTTTATCCATCCGGGGCAAAAATCGCTGGTGAAAATAACCGCCTACGATTACTCCATCTACGGCGGCCTGCCGGGGGAAGTGGCGGTGATTTCACCGGACACCGTGCAGGATGAAGTGCGGCGCGATGTTTATTACTATCGGGTGTACATTCGCACTTTCAGCAACCATCTGGAAAACAAAAGTAAACAGCAGTTTCCGATATTTCCCGGCATGGTGGCGACGGTCGATATCCGCACCGGCAAAAAAAGCGTGCTGGATTATCTGTTGAAACCCTTTAATAAAGCACAGGAGGCGTTGCGCGAACGATGAACATTAGCGATGTAGCAAAAATTACCGGCCTGACCAGCAAAGCCATTCGCTTCTATGAAGAGAAGGGGCTGGTGACGCCGCCGATGCGCAGCGAAAATGGTTATCGAACCTACACGCAGCAGCATCTCAACGAACTGACCTTACTGCGCCAGGCGCGCCAGGTGGGCTTTAACCTGGAAGAGAGCGGCGAACTGGTGAATCTGTTTAACGACCCACAGCGTCACAGCGCCGATGTAAAACGGCGCACGCTGGAGAAGGTAGCGGAGATCGAACGGCACATTGAGGAGCTGCAATCCATGCGCGACCAGCTACTGGCGCTGGCGAATGCCTGCCCTGGTGATGACAGCGCCGACTGCCCGATTATCGAAAATCTCTCCGGCTGCTGTCATCATCGGGCGGGGTGAAAATCAGTTAATCCCCGTTTGCACCGAAAGAATATGCTGCAAACTTTCTACCATTATGCGCCCCGATTGAAATAAGCCTTCCTGGATTTCGTTGTTAACATTCACAGCGTGAACCAGGGAGGCTAATAACACCACTTGCAAGAAGGCAAAAATAAACGCACCGATAATCATAATATGCGTCAGGGGGATTTTCCTTTGCTCCTTCATTTTAAATAACCCACAAACTGACCTTCCTTCATTAAGGCGACTTTTCCCGTGTGGTGATAAACAATGACGTTATAAAGACCTGACTGATAAACAGTGGCATCTTTATTGTCTTCATCAATTGCACATAATGAATCATTGAGATAAGCAAAGTTCTTACTGCTCATTCTAAAGGTCATGCCAAATCCTTTATAAATAGATTTTTTAGCGGCCTGGGCATGTTGTGCGGCTTCTGCATTTTTAAATGCCTGCGCCTCGGATGCACTTAAAATAGCCGTCTGACGCTGTTGTTCTGCGAGATAACAGGTGTCATGGCTGACGCCCTGCGCCTGGCAATCTGCGATGCGGGAAGTGGGTGAACTACAGCCAGCCAGTAATATAACCGCCAGCAGGGAAAACGATTTAATGGAACTATTCATCATTGTTAACCTTAAATAATGTACAAATTAATGAAGAGGTGAAACCCGGCAAGCTTCCTTGCTCTTATTTATATTGAGGATTGGAATATTAGAAAGAATATCCCACGCCGACACCCGCGCCGAAATCAGATTGCGTATCCGCAGAGACACCGGCTTTAATCACGGTATGCGTTCCGGCATTAAAAGATGTTCCGACAGACACCGCAGATTCACCGTTGAAGGTTCCCGCTCCCGCTGACATCATCATAAAGTCACCGGCTTTCACCTGTGGTTGTGAGGCGATAGCGATGGCTGATGCAGTTCCCGCATTGGCTTCTTTACGGTTGTCCTCAACTTCGTTTTTCAGCGAACTGAAATGGTTATTGAGCGTAGTAATCTGCTGGCTATTATCCGCTACTCGTTTTTGCGTGTTGCTTAACTGCTGATGCGTTTGGGTTACGTCTTGTGTCAGGCTGTCAATTTGTTCATGCGTTTGTGTTGAGTCTTGCGCCAGACGCTGAATTTGTTCCCCGTACTGCACACTATCGATATGCTGTTGCGTTGCCTGGTTAGTCGCCAGAGTATCTATTTTTTGTTTTTGTTCTGCTGCAGTACGCGCATTCGCATCATTTTGTGCTCTCAGTCCGGCGTTAACCATCTCTTGATAATGTGCGTTGGTCTGGGCATCGCCAAGTGCGGAAACCGTTTTTTGCGTCGCGTCGATTTGTTTCTGCTGATCGTCCATTTGTTGCTGCTGGGTGTCCGCTTGTTCCTGTTGCGCATTGGCAGCAGCAGTCTGTCTGGCGTCAATCATGCTCTGATATCGGGCGGCAGTCTGTACATCACCGGTGGCGGCAACGGTTTTCCGGGTTTCGTCGAGTTGTTGCTGTTGGTCAGCAATATCGCTGCGGTTCTGTTCGATATTATTTTTGTTTTCTGTCACAGCACCGGAAAGTTTGACGCCGTTCATCAGAGCGGTGTTGGCGTTAGCGTTGGCATGGTCAGCCGTTGACTGGGCATGTGCGACATCGCCTTTTATGTTGGTGACGTCTGACTGCACTGCGGAGACATCATTACGGGTGTCGGCGATGGCGGCTTTATTGGCATCAATATCCGTCTGCGCCACCATAATGGCGTGCTGCGCGTCATCAGCTTTCATTGAAGCCCAGTTGGCGGCATGTTGTGCGTCCTGAATGGCGGTATCCTGCCCGTTGTCGCGGACGATCTGTTTTTGCTCGTTTGATGCCAACAGTTTCTGCTGGTCGGCAATATCGCTGCGGTTCTGTTCGATGTTGTTTTTGTTTTCTGTCACAGCACCGGAAAGTTTGACGCCGTTCATCAGAGCGGTGTTGGCGTTAGCGTTGGCATGGTCAGCCGTTGACTGGGCATGTGCGACATCGCCTTTTATGTTGGTGACGTCTGACTGCACTGCGGAGACATCATTACGGGTGTCGGCGATGGCGGCTTTATTGGCATCAATATCCGTCTGCGCCACCATAATGGCGTGCTGCGCGTCATCAGCTTTCATTGAAGCCCAGTTGGCGGCATGTTGTGCGTCCTGAATGGCGGTATCCTGCCCGTTGTCGCGGACGATCTGTTTTTGCTCGTTTGATGCCAACAGTTTCTGCTGGTCGGCAATATCGCTGCGGTTCTGTTCGATGTTGTTTTTGTTTTCTGTCACAGCACCGGAAAGTTTGACGCCGTTCATCAGAGCGGTGTTGGCGTTAGCGTTGGCATGGTCAGCCGTTGACTGGGCATGTGCGACATCGCCTTTTATGTTGGTGACGTCTGACTGCACTGCGGAGACATCATTACGGGTGTCGGCGATGGCGGCTTTATTGGCATCAATATCCGTCTGCGCCACCATAATGGCGTGCTGCGCGTCATCAGCTTTCATTGAAGCCCAGTTGGCGGCATGTTGCGCGTCCTGAATGGCGGTATCCTGCCCGTTGTCGCGGACGATCTGCGCTTGATTGGTTATCGGGTTCAGCGTATTGGTGGGCTGTACGGGAGAGGCAGCTGTATTTTCCTGAGGTGTCGTTGTCCGGTAATCATGCGCAATCAGATAATTTTGTGCGGCTGCACTATTCCCTGTCCTTTCTAAAAATCGACCAATTTTCTGATCAATTTCCGATTGCGACATTCCTGGCTGGATTGCCGTTAATTCTGTCGTTGCCGCCTCAACAGTATCACCCGCAAACGCAGATGGACTTACCGCGGTAGCAACAACGACAGCCAGTAAAGACAGCTTTACAGTTTTCATGCATTTTTTCTCTTTCAAAGTAAGTCACATATTTGTTTCTATAAGCAACGTAAAGCGTTGTTATAAGAATTAATCTGCGTTGCAATTTGATCGAAATCTACGCCGCCATTTGTGTGATGTAAAGCGCATTTTTGTCTGGTGTAAGCGTAAACACCACCAATAAGAAACAAAAAATGTTTCTTATATAAATAAAATCGAAAATCATTTTGTGCTCTTTCAATGTAAAAAAGAGTAAAGACTTGTTTTGATAAGCGAAATAAATTCTGTTTCTGGACTAAACGTGAACCGGTTCCTGATGTGTGTTAAAATGCGTTTCTTTGATAAATCTCAATTTTTAAGAGGTTTACGCCAGGCAGGAAAATTTAAATGAATGAATTTGAGAAGATTTTTAATGAAATGAATCTGGACCGGGCATTGCTACCGATCCTTTTTCGTTCGAACCGGTCAACAGTGTGGAAATATTTAAGTGGCGATAGTACGGCTCCTGCCTCAGCTATGTCACTGATTATGCTGTTGCAGTTAATCCAGAAACGAAACCCCGATCTATTAGCCGAATGGTTAACGCTTTCTGATTTCACCATTCCGCCAGAAGTTTACCTGGACCAGCCTGATTACTGGAAAGGGTGGGTGTATACGCAACACAAGGTCAATAAAAACGTCCTGGAATATCTAAAAAAACATTATCCGGATGAAGACCAAAAAAACATGAATAAAGGTAGTGACGAGTAATTTGCCAATGCCAGTTAATATAGCGAAGGCGGCCTACGATTCGGGCGCAGACTTCCAGGCATGATAAGACGCGCCCGCGCCGCATCAGGCATCAGCGCATAACCGCCGGATGCGGCGTAAACGCCTTATCTGGCCTACAATTCGGGCATATTTTGTAGGCATGAAAAGACGCATCAGCGTCGCATCAGGCGATGACCGCACGGATAATCAGCGTTATCCCTTCTATCGCAATCACCTCAACATGCGTACCTGCACTGAGATCCTCGCTGGCGCTGACAGGCCATGAACTGTCGCCGACGCGCATATGACCTCGCCCATTGACCAGCGGTGATTCCAGCACAAAACGTCGACCAATCAGCTGCTGCCCCCGCTGGTTTAAATGACTATCGCTGTGCTTTTGTTCGCGCACCCGCCGCGACAACCATTTCCACCACAGCCAGGCGGCGAGCAGCGTCAGGATGGCAAACATTACTCCTTGCCACTCCCAACCCAGCGGCACCAGCCAGACTACCAGGCCGGTAATCACCGCGGCCACGCCGCTCCACAACAAATAACCATTTCCGCCCAGCATCTCGGCTGCCAGCAACAACCCGCCGAGACTGAGCCAGAAAATATGTGGATGAACGACCATTAACTCCATCATGGCTGAGTCCGTTTGTTGGCGCTGTCTTTCACCAGCTCGGCAATCCCGGCAATCGACCCCATCAGGCTGCTGGCCTCTAATGGCATCATCACTACTTTGCTGTTACTGGACGAACCGATCTGCTGTAACGCTTCGGTGTATTTCTGCGCTACGAAGTAGTTCACCGCCTGAATATCACCGGAGGCGATGGCTTCAGACACCATTTTGGTGGCGCGGGCTTCTGCTTCAGCGGAACGTTCACGCGCTTCAGCCTGTAAGAATGCCGACTGACGTTCACCTTCCGCTTTCAGGATTTGCGACTGTTTTTCACCTTCGGCTTTGAGGATTTCCGCCTGACGGATCCCTTCCGCTTCAAGGATGTAAGCGCGTTTGGTACGTTCCGCTTTCATCTGCGCGTTCATTGAAGAGATAAGCTCTGCCGGTGGGCGCACGTCGCGAATTTCAATACGGGTGACTTTAATCCCCCACGGGTTAGTGGCTTCATCGACAATACGCAGCAGGCGTGAGTTGATGCTGTCGCGCTGAGAGAGCATTTCGTCAAGTTCCATTGAACCCAGCACGGTACGGATGTTAGTCATGGTCAGGTTGATGATCGCCAGCTCCAGATTGCTGACTTCATAAGCCGCGCGCGGCGCGTCAATCACCTGAATAAAGCACACGGCGTCGATGGTAACGTTGGCGTTATCTTTCGAGATAACTTCCTGGGAAGGGATATCGAGCACTTGCTCCATCATATTGATCTTGCGACCAATGCGATCCATAAACGGCACCACCAGACTGAGCCCCGGCTGTAACGTTTTGGTATAGCGACCAAAACGTTCTACCGTCCATTGATAGCCCTGCGGCACGATTTTGACGCCCGCGCCGACAATGACCAGCGCGACAAAAATGAGAATAGGGATAAAGATAAGCATCGGAAAAACCTCCTGTTGTACCGTCCATAATCAGCAAAATTGCTGCTTGATTAAACAAATTATACCTGATTACTGAAAGAGAGTTCCCCCTTATTCCTGCGAAGGATAAACTGTTTTTAGTAAAAATCAGAAAAAGGGAACAGTGATGCAGGAAAATAGTCCATTGCTTCAGCTACAAAACGTAGGATATCTGGCGGGTGATGCGAAGATTCTTAATAACATCAATTTTTCGCTGCGTGCTGGCGAATTTAAGTTAATTACCGGTCCTTCTGGTTGTGGCAAAAGTACGCTGCTAAAAATAGTTGCTTCATTGATCAGCCCAACCAGCGGAACGTTACTGTTTGAAGGTGAGGATGTCAGCACACTAAAGCCAGAAATCTACCGCCAGCAAGTCTCTTACTGCGCCCAGACACCGACGCTGTTTGGCGATACGGTATACGATAATCTGATCTTTCCCTGGCAGATCCGTAACCAGCAGCCTGACCCGGCCATTTTTCTCGATTTTCTTGAACGCTTCGCTTTGCCGGACAGCATTTTGACGAAGAATATCGCCGAGCTATCTGGTGGTGAAAAACAACGCATCTCATTGATTCGTAACCTGCAATTTATGCCGAAGGTTTTATTGCTGGATGAAATCACCAGTGCGCTGGATGAAAGTAATAAACATAACGTTAATGAGATGATCCATCGTTATGTGCGCGAGCAAAATATTGCCGTGCTGTGGGTGACACACGATAAAGACGAAATTAATCATGCGGATAAGGTGATTACACTGCAACCGCATGCCGGAGAAATGCAGGAAGCACGCTATGAACTCGCATAATATTACTAACGAATCATTGGCACTGGCATTAATGCTGGTGGTGGTGGCAATCTTAATTAGCCATAAAGAAAAATTGGCGCTGGAGAAAGATATTCTCTGGAGCGTCGGGCGCGCGATAATTCAGCTGATTATTGTCGGCTATGTGCTGAAGTATATTTTCAGCGTGGATGATGCCAGCCTGACATTATTGATGGTGTTATTTATCTGCTTTAATGCGGCGTGGAACGCGCAAAAACGCAGTAAATATATTGCTAAAGCTTTTATCTCATCGTTTATTGCCATTACGGTCGGAGCGGGAATTACCCTGGCGGTACTGATCCTCTCTGGGTCGATTGAATTTATCCCGATGCAGGTGATCCCTATCGCCGGGATGATAGCCGGTAACGCCATGGTAGCGGTGGGGTTGTGTTACAACAATTTAGGGCAACGGGTCATTAGCGAACAGCAACAGATTCAGGAGAAACTGAGTCTTGGCGCGACGCCGAAACAGGCTTCAGCGATATTGATTCGCGACAGTATTCGCGCGGCTTTAATTCCGACGGTCGATTCAGCAAAAACGGTTGGCTTAGTGAGTTTACCAGGAATGATGTCCGGGCTGATATTTGCCGGGATTGATCCGGTGAAGGCGATTAAATATCAGATTATGGTGACCTTTATGCTGCTCTCAACTGCCAGCCTGTCTACCATTATTGCCTGCTATTTAACCTATCGTAAATTTTATAATTCGCGCCACCAGTTGGTGGTGACGCAATTGAAGAAGAAATGATGCAATGCCGGATGCGCAGCATCGCATCCGGCGTTGTGGTTCATGTGCCGATCAACGGAAACTCAATACAACAACGCATACAGCTGGCGGCGATACTTCGACGCCAGTGCATCACCTGTACCCAGCGCAGCGAGGATCTCCTGGAACGTTTTACGCGTCTGACCGTCTGCGGCAGTGAGATCTTTACGCAGATGCCCAAACAGTAACTCCAGCGCCTCTTCATTGCGCCCGACCTGGTGCAGTTGCAGCGCCAGTTGCGTCGCCAGTGCGGCATCTTCTGGATTTTCCGCCACCTGCTGTTGCAACTGTTGAATTTCCGGCGTATCAGCCGCCTGCTTCAGCAGTTCGATTTGCGCTACCAGCCCGTGGTAGCGGGTGTCCTGATCCTGTAACGGAATGGTTTTCAGCACGGCTTCTGCATCTTCAGAACGGTTCAGCGCAATCAGCGTTTCTGCCAGCAGCAGGCCGATCTCCCCGTTCTGATTCGACAACTGCCAGGCGTCTTTCAGCAATGGCAGGGCGTCGGTGTAATTGCCTTCCTGCATCAGCTGCATCGCCTGCTGCGCTTTCAGCTCTTCTTCGCGCGGCAGCACTTTATCCAGCAGGGCGCGGATCGCCTCTTCCGGTTGCGGCCCCTGGAAGCCGTCTACCGGTTGCCCGTTCTGGAACAGATACACGGTCGGAATCGCGCGCAGACCAAACTGGGCGGCAATCATCTGCTCCGCGTCGCAGTCCAGCTTCGCCAGAATAAATTGCCCGTTGTACTGCGCCGCGAGGCTTTCCAGAATTGGGGTTAACTGCAAACAGTGCTGGCTACGTTCAGACCAAAAATAGAACAGCACCGGAGTGGTCATCGACTGTTCAAGAACCTGTTGCAGGTTAGATTCGTTAATGTTGACAATATTTTCTACGGACATGGAGTCGCTCTCTGTTGTCGATATTTTCTTTGACATGGGGGCTTAAGCGCGCGCTTCAACTCACCCCTGCAATATTTTGTCCATCACGCGCCCCGGCAGCAGGCGCTTGAGCACCATTACCGCCCAGGTCACCAGCGTTACCGGATAGCGCATCTTCGGTTTCTCGCTAATAAAAGCATGGCGCACTTTGTCGACCACCGCTTCCGGTCCCAACGTAAAGCGGGCGGCGATGCCAGGATTTTCGACTGGTTTATCACTTTGCGTCTGGTTGACGTTGTCGGTGAAGCGAGTACGAATGGGACCGGGTTCGATCAGGCTAACTTTAACTCCGCTGTGGCGCAGCTCCATGCGCAGCGCGTCTGACCACGCCTCCAGCGCATATTTACTGGCTGCGTAAGCGCCTCGACCCGGCGTGGAGATTAATCCCATCACCGATGAGGTCATCACAATACGCCCTTCACCGTGCGGTAACATCGCGGGTAACAGGCGCATGGTGAGCTGGTGTGCGCCGAAAAAGTTGGCGGAAAACTGCTGTTCCATCTGCGCACGGCTGATGGTGGAAAGGGGGCCATACATGCCGAATCCGGCATTGTTAAAGATCCCATACAGACAATTATCGGTCAGGGCGATCACTTCGTCGGCTGCGCGATCAACACTTTCTGGCGAATCCAGATCGATCAACACGCCGGTAAATCCCATGCTGTTCATGCGCTCAACATCATCCGCTTTCCGGCAACCTGCCAGCACATGAAAACCCTGGCGTTTTAATTCGAGCGCACTTTCCAGGCCAATTCCACTGGAACATCCGGTAATTAAGACCGATTTTTGCATAACTTTACCTGTCAGGATCTCCGTTGCTTTATGAGTCATGATTTACTAAAGGCTGCAACTGCTTCGCCATCCAGTCGGCAATAAACGGCTGGGCGTCGCGGTTGGGATGAATACCGTCATCCTGCATCCATTGTGGCTTGAGGTAGACCTCTTCCATAAAAAAGGGCAGCAGCGGAACATCAAACTCTTTGGCGAGTTTGGGGTAAATGGCACTAAAGGCTTCATTATAACGGCGACCATAGTTTGCAGGCAGACGTATTTGCATTAACAATGGTTCAGCGTTGGCGGCTTTGACATCCTGCAAAATCTGGCGCAGCGTTTGCTCGGTTTGCTGTGGCTGAAAACCACGCAAACCGTCATTGCCGCCCAGTTCTACCAGCACCCAGCGCGGCTGATGCTGTTTCAGCAGAGCCGGAAGGCGCGCCAGCCCTTGTTGCGAGGTGTCGCCGCTGATGCTGGCATTGACTACCGACGTTTTACTCTGCCACTTATCATTCAACAAGGCAGGCCAGGCCGCGCTGGCAGACATTCGATACCCGGCGCTCAGGCTATCACCCAGAATCAATAACGTGTCCGCTGCGGCGGCACGGAAGGTTAACAGGACCAGGAACAGGAAGGGCAAATGCCAGCGGAAAACATTGTTGAAGTTCATCATCTTAAGAAGTCCGTCGGTCAGGGGGAGCATGAACTCTCCATCCTCACCGGAGTTGAGCTGGTTGTCAAACGTGGCGAGACCATCGCACTGGTGGGTGAGTCGGGATCGGGTAAGTCAACCTTACTGGCGATCCTCGCCGGGCTGGATGACGGCAGCAGTGGCGAAGTGAGTCTGGTGGGACAACCTCTACATAATATGGACGAAGAAGCGCGGGCAAAGTTGCGCGCGAAGCACGTAGGCTTTGTTTTTCAGTCATTTATGTTAATTCCTACCCTTAACGCGCTGGAAAACGTCGAGCTTCCGGCGCTGCTGCGCGGTGAGAGTAGCGCAGAAAGTCGTAACGGGGCGAAAGCGTTGCTCGAACAGTTAGGACTGGGTAAACGTCTGGATCATCTTCCGGCACAGCTTTCCGGCGGTGAACAGCAACGAGTGGCGCTGGCACGAGCCTTTAACGGTCGACCTGATGTGCTGTTTGCCGACGAACCCACCGGCAACCTTGACCGCCAGACCGGCGATAAAATTGCCGACCTGCTGTTTTCCCTCAACCGTGAGCATGGCACCACGTTGATTATGGTGACCCACGACCTGCAACTGGCGGCACGCTGCGACCGCTGCTTACGGCTGGTGAACGGGCAGTTGCAGGAGGAAGCATGATTGCACGTTGGTTCTGGCGCGAATGGCGCTCGCCGTCGCTATTAATTGTCTGGCTGGCGCTAAGCCTGGCGGTGGCCTGCGTGCTGGCGCTGGGCAATATCAGCGATCGCATGGAGAAGGGCTTAAGCCAGCAAAGCCGGGAGTTTATGGCGGGCGATCGGGCGTTGCGCAGTTCGCGCGAAGTGCCGCAAGCGTGGCTGGAGGAAGCGCAAAAGCGCGGCCTGAAAGTCGGCAAGCAGCTGACTTTCGCCACCATGACCTTTGCAGGCGACACACCGCAGCTGGCGAACGTCAAAGCGGTGGATGATATCTACCCGATGTATGGCGATCTGCAAACTAATCCCCCAGGCCTGAAACCGCAGGCGGGCAGCGTATTGCTGGCCCCACGCCTGATGGCACTGCTTAACCTGAAAACGGGCGATACCATTGACGTGGGCGATGCCACCTTGCGGATTGCCGGAGAAGTGATTCAGGAACCGGATTCCGGTTTTAATCCTTTCCAGATAGCCCCACGCCTGATGATGAATCTGGCGGATGTTGATAAAACCGGAGCCGTGCAGCCGGGGAGTCGGATCACCTGGCGCTATAAATTCGGCGGCAACGAGAACCAGCTCGACGGCTATGAGAAATGGTTGTTACCCCAGCTTAAACCCGAACAACGCTGGTACGGTCTGGAACAGGACGAAGGCGCGCTGGGGCGCTCGATGGAACGCTCGCAACAGTTCCTGCTGCTTTCGGCGCTTCTGACCTTGCTGCTGGCAGTGGCAGCGGTGGCAGTGGCGAT
Organism: Escherichia sp. F1; assembly: GCF_046764225.1. Classification (NCBI taxonomy): domain Bacteria; kingdom Pseudomonadati; phylum Pseudomonadota; class Gammaproteobacteria; order Enterobacterales; family Enterobacteriaceae; genus Escherichia; species Escherichia sp. F1. The sequence goes on along the minus strand of NZ_CP177202.1, from coordinate 3,550,221 downwards.
GAATCATTACTGTCGCAGTCGCTACGATCTTGTGGCGATCCTCAAAACGCTGGGGGCAGGGCGAGCGCAACTGCGTAAGCTAATCGTCGGTCAGTGGTTGATGGTGCTGGCGCTTTCAGCCGTTACCGGTGGGGCGATAGGCCTGTTGTTCGAAAACGTGTTGATGGTGCTGCTCAAGCCCGTTCTGCCTGCTGCACTACCGCCAGCCAGCCTCTGGCCGTGGTTGTGGGCGCTGGGCTCCATGACGGTCATCTCGCTGCTGGTGGGGCTACGACCGTACCGCTTGTTGCTGGCAACGCAGCCTTTACGCGTATTGCGTAATGATGTGGTCGCGAACGTCTGGCCGCTCAAGTTTTATCTGCCGATTGTCAGTGTGGTGGTTGTGGTGCTGCTCGTCGGATTAATGGGCGGCAGTATGCTGCTCTGGGCGGTGCTGGCGGGCGCGGTCGTGCTGGCTTTGCTGTGCGGCGTGCTGGGCTGGATGCTGCTGAATGTACTTCGCCGCATGACGCTGAAATCGCTACCTCTGCGCCTGGCGGTTAGCCGCCTGTTACGTCAGCCGTGGTCAACGTTAAGCCAGCTTTCGGCATTTTCGCTCTCCTTTATGCTGCTGGCGCTGTTGCTGGTATTGCGTGGCGATCTGCTCGACCGCTGGCAACAGCAGCTACCGCCAGAAAGCCCGAACTACTTTTTAATCAACATCGCCACAGAACAGGTTACGCCGCTAAAAACGTTCCTCGCGGAACATCAGATAGTCCCGGAATCATTTTATCCGGTGGTGCGGGCGCGACTGACGGCGATTAACGACAAGCCGTCAGAAGGCAATGAAGATGAGGCGCTTAACCGCGAACTCAATCTTACCTGGCAAAATACGCGGCCCGATCATAATCCGATTGTCGCCGGTAACTGGCCGCCAAAAGCCGATGAAGTGTCGATGGAAGAGGGGCTGGCGAAACGCTTAAACGTTGCCCTCGGTAATACCGTGACTTTTATGGGCGATACCCAGGAGTTCCGCGCTAAAGTGACCAGCCTGCGCAAAGTGGACTGGGAAAGTCTGCGGCCTAATTTCTATTTTATTTTCCCTGAAGGGGCATTAGACGGGCAACCGCAGAGCTGGCTTACCAGTTTCCGCTGGGAGAATGGCAACGGCATGTTGACGCAACTCAACCGCCAGTTCCCTACCATTAGCCTGTTAGACATTGGCGCGATTTTAAAACAGGTCGGTCAGGTGCTGGAGCAGGTAAGTCGGGCGCTGGAGGTGATGGTGGTGCTGGTCACCGCCTGCGGTATGTTGCTGTTGCTGGCACAGGTGCAGGTGGGAATGCGTCAGCGTCATCAGGAGCTGGTGGTGTGGCGCACACTCGGTGCGGGGAAAAAGCTGCTGCGCACGACATTGTGGTGTGAGTTCGCCATGCTTGGGTTTGTTTCTGGCCTGGTAGCCGCAATTGGTGCGGAAACGGCGCTGGCAGTGTTGCAGGCGAAAGTGTTTGATTTTCCGTGGGAGCCAGACTGGCGATTGTGGATTGTGCTGCCGTGCAGCGGTGCACTGCTGCTGTCGCTTTTCGGCGGCTGGCTGGGCGCGCGACTGGTTAAGGGTAAGGCGCTGTTCAGGCAGTTTGCGGGGTGATGTGACAAAGCCGTTTATTTCTACCTGGTAGATAAACGGCTTTATTATTAGTGCATCACGTAATTAAAAAATTGTTATGCCCAAACATATAATTAATATACATTGCCAAATGAGATGTTTATTAAGTTTATATTATATAATTAAAATCTATGGAATGGGTGTAATCATATGGGTGACATTATATATTTACGCATTACAGGGGAGCAACAAGGTAATATTTCTGCAGGATGCGGGACGCAAGCCTCTGTCGGGAATCGGTATCAACAGGGACATGAAGATGAAATATTTGTTTTTAGTTTTCAGGGAGGAGTGAGTAATACAGGATTTGGCATTAATCATCAAGCGATACAATTTTGTAAAATTCTCGATAAAAGCTCACCGCTGCTGATGAATTGCATTAATAATAACGAACGATGCCGTTTTGAGTTTGATTTTTATCGTATTAATAAATATGGGAAATGGGAAAGTTATTATTATATTGAAGTCCGCGGTGCAACGTTAACTCAGAATCAGATTATAATAAAAGAAAATGAACTCGACTATCAATATATAACAATACACTACGAATATATCTACTGTAAGCATCTTACAGCCAATACAGAATTTAGTTATTTACTCACACCTGAAAATTATAATCGCCTTTTCCCACCGACGCTCTTACCTGTCGAGGAAAAACCAGAAATACCGCCTGAACGAGAAATTATCCTCACCATTGGCGTATTCTTTGATGGCACAGGAAACAATTTAACCAATACGAATTTACGTATGAGTTTTTGCCAACCAGAAACCTATGGTCTGGATATACAGGATTTGGCCTCATTTAATAAACAATGTTTGAGCAAGCAGGGTAAAACGGGATCCGGTGTACAGAGCTATTTGAATTACTATACAAATATTCATTGGTTGAATGAGTTGTATCATCGGCAATTAGTTTTAGATGATGATGTATTTAACATTCAGGAAAAAATATATATTGAAGGCATTGGCACTGAAAATAATAAAGCAGACTCTCTGGTAGGAATGGGACTAGGAAATAATGATACTGGGGTAATTGCCAAAACTGACCGTGCGATATCACTGCTTCGTGAGGCACTGGCAGAGATTATTGTTGATTTTAAGGATGCTAAACTAGTAATTAAACGTCTACAGTTTGACGTATTTGGCTTTAGTCGTGGGGCAGCAGCCGCACGGCACTTTACTAATCGCGTATTTGAGCGTGATCCCGTACTGATTAAAACCATTACGACGGCATTTCAGTCAGTTGAATATTTAGGTAAACCTTCCGGGGAAGTGCAATTTTTAGGTATTTTTGACACAGTTGCAGCCATCGGAGGGCTGATGGATGGTTTTGACCCTCATGATGGTAATAACTTTCCGGTAAAAGTGAAGTTACCGCCAGGTGTGGCCAAACATGTATTCCAGCTTACAGCAATGCACGAATGCCGCTATAACTTTTGTCTCAATAGCATAAAGGAAAGCTGGCCAGAATTAAGTTTCCCTGGATCACATGCTGATATTGGTGGCGGTTATGACCCACTGGAAGATGAGTACCTGTTTTTAAGTCGCCCGGTGATTGAAACGGTACTGGAAAATGTGCCGGTGGAAGCGACAAGCACTTACCAAAAAGCAGCACAGCAGGCAGAGTTATTGTGGCGCTATTCAACGCTGGCTCCGATTCTGCCTTCTGGTGTCCTGAAAATTGAATCCAATATTGATGAAATAGCGTCACCTGACCACTTAGGTAATGTGAGAAAACGGGTCGCTGCAGCGGTGACATTTCGCAGAACTATCACCAATGACTGGTCAAAGATTGCGTTAAGAGTAATGTATGAAGTCGCTAAAGAGGCAGGGGTAGTATTTGATGAAATACCAGATGATGATTATTATAAATATCCAGAGGAGTTAAGTGAAATATGTGATAAATCAATATCACAAGCTAAAGACGTATTTAAAAAATCTACGCCACAACCTTTTTCTTCAGAAGAACTACTCATTGTTGGAAAATATTTACACTGCTCTTCTAACTGGAATGCCGTCGATTATCGATTGAAAAATAAGGTTTCTACTGAAGTATCAGCGTTTAAAACATTTAGTTTTGTTAATCGGCCGGATGAAAATTGGAGCAGAACTATATACGATATGCAAGGGAGTAAACAAAATGGAATTTAATATAAAGTTAACGTTTGTTTTTATTATGTGTATGATTCTTAATTTTAACGTAGCAGCGAAAGAAAAAATATCGTTGCTTGCACCCTATGATGAGTGGTATTTCCTTTTTTTCTACCCTAATGCGCTACCGGCACGAGTTACCTATGTAGAACTATTGGACACTGATGGTATCTATTATCAGTTCAGAACGCTGGATGCTACCGCTCCGAGTTCCACAACTATTGATCAATGGAGAGATAATCTTCGGGTTGGGGTGTTATCATTCAATAAAGCTAAAAATCCCCCTATGTCTATCCATTTCTGCTGGGATTCAGTGATTGATAAAAAAGTGTATGAAACCTGGATAACGCTGGCGGGAGACGTCTGGAAATTGATGCTCACACCTTATTCAGCACCTGGCGATGGCAGTGAAAAGTATTATCTGCGGCATCTGTTAATCGGGCTGGCTCCGGAAGGGAAAATAGGAGTGTGGTTGGAGAAACCTGATAAACCCAATATTCGCCTGACGGATAAGCAGATTCTGATAGAAACGGTTTCAGGTGAAAATATGGAAATGTGTAACGGCCGAAGTGCCTATAAACATGGGTATTCCTACCCGGAAAGTACAAAAAACTTTATCAAAGATAAAAAATATCCTTATGGTAACTGGTAAGTAACAATGAAAATAATAGCTAAAATAATTTATAGATTAACCATTGCGTTAATGATAGCCGGATCAGTCCAGACAGCAGCGAAAGAAAAAATATCGTTGCTTGCACCCTATGATGAATGGTATTTCCTTTTTTTCTACCCTAATGCGCTACCAGCACAAGTTACCTATGTAGAACTATTGGACACTGATGGTATCTATTATCAGTTCAGAACGCTGGATGCTACCGCTCCGAGTTCCACTACTATTGGTCAGTGGAGAGATAATCTTCGGGTTGGGGTGTTATCATTCAATAAAGCCAAAAATCCCCCTATGTCTATCCATTTTTGCTGGGATTCAGTGATTGATAAAAAAGTGTATGAGACCTGGATCACGCTGGCGGGAGAAGTCTGGAAATTGATGCTAACACCTTATTCACCACCAGGCGGTGGCAGTGAAAAGTATTATCTGCGGTATCTGTTAATCGGTCTGGCTCCGGAAGGAAAAGTACGGGTATGGCTGGAGAAACCTGACAAGCCCAATATTCGCCTGACGGATAAGCAGATTCTGATAGAAACGGTTTCAGGTGAAAAAATGGAAATGTGTAAAGGAATTTCCCGGCATGATTTTTCTCTTGGAGACGATGAATATGTTCTTGAGTTTATCAAAGATAAAAAATATCCCTATGGCAACTGGTAGTTAACCAGTTGCACAATTTCTCAAAGAGGCATGGAAAAGCATTTTTGTGGGTTAATAACCACAGGCATAAGTCTTAACCCATTCCGCCACTTCCGCCCACTCACCGCGAAAGACAACTTTTTCCGCTTTTTTCTCAAGCTGATAGCGATACATCGGGTCGTAATATTCTTCAAGTAACGGCACCAGCCAGGCCAGATGACCGTCGGTACTGCCAGTGGTGAGTTGCGTTGCCAGCGCCGCATCCAGACGTGCAGCCAGTTCGTTATAGCGCTGTAGCCCCAGCCGACGCTTAATCGCCGAAAGTCCGTGATGCAGGTATTCGCAATACTCCTGCCAGCCCTGTTCGTCGCCGTACGCGTGGGTAAAATCATGATGCATACGCAAGAAATACTCTTCGTTCAGGCGTTCAAGACGGATCTCAAATGGATCTTCTACCACCGCAATCGCCGCCTGAGTCATTCGCTCGCGCAGACATTCCGGTAGGTGATTAGAACCAATCATCCGGCTTTCATCTTCCAGCACCCACAGGTGCAAATCCTGACGGGCGTCGGTTTTTAGCATTTCGGCAGCCAGCAGATTTTCAAAACTCGCCTGGCTAAGTTGTGGTTGTAACGTGCGACCAAACGCCGAACCGCGATGACGCGCCAGCCCTTCCAGATCAACACCGTTCGGCTGTTGTTGCACTAACAGCGTTTTACCGCTGCCGGTACAACCGCCAATCAGCACTATCGGTTTTTGTGCCAGTTCAATAGTCGCCTGAATCGCGGTCTGGCGCAGTGCCTTATAACCGCCTTCCACCAGCGGATAATCAATCCCCGCTTCATGCAGCCAGCGTTGCACAATATGTGAACGTTGACCGCCTCGGGCGCAGCAGAGAATACCTTGCGGATTTTGCAGGCACGCTGCCCGCCAGGCGTCCATGCGCTGCTGACGAATTTCACCCGCCACCAGTTTATGACCCAGCGCCAGCGCCGCGTCTGACCCTTGCTGTTTATAGCAGGTGCCAACGGCGGCGCGTTCATCGTTATTCATTAACGGCAGGTTGATAGCGGCAGGCATTGCGCCTTGCTCAAACTCGATAGGGGCGCGAACATCAATAATGGGCGTATCAGCAATCAGCAGGGCACGATAGTCCTGTTCCGTGTGTCTCTCTTGCATAGTTAAAAGTGAACCTCAAATCAGCTTGCGCGCTATTTTACGCGCCAACGCGCAAGGAAACTTGATTTTTAACTGCGTGGGTTGCCGAAAATTTCTAAAAATCCGCTGATTTCCGGCCTGCGTTGGGTAAACAAGGTCACAATATCTTCTACCGCTTTGCCGCTGCCAAATTTGCGCCATGCCAGACTCAATGGTGAAGGAGGGCGCATCGTTGGGATTACCCGGCTGACCAGTTGTTGATTATCGATCATTGACTGGCAAAGTGATTTTGGCAAAAAACCAATGCCAACGCCCGCCAGATGGGCGGCGATTTTCGTTTCCATATCGGGAACAATAATCTCTTTTTGCCCCGGCAATCGCCAGGCGACGCGTTTGGTTAGTGTGCGGGCGCTGTCTTCAATATTAACCGCCGGAAAGCGCCGCAACTGCGCTTCTGTTAGCGGCTCTTCAACTTTCGCCAGCGGATGATCCGCCGCCATGACAAAGCGCCATTGCACCGATCCTAAGGGATCAAGACTAAAGGTATTTGCCAGCGCCTCGGTTCCCGTGACGCCGATAGCCAGTGAAAAACCTTCGTACAATAGCGAGTCCCAGACGCCCATATAGATTTGTCGGGAGATGTGAAACTGGGTAAAGGGGTAACGTTCATTCAGCCACGCCAGCAGTTGGGCGACGGCCTGGGGGTTGTAGAGCAGGTTGTTGATGACAATATTCACCTGGCGTTCCACGCCATCATTCACCTGTTGCAGCTCGCTGGGCATACTTTCCAGCCAGCTCAGCCAGTCTCTGGCCTGGGAAAGTAGATGCTCGCCAGCCGCTGTCAACGTCACGCTGCGAGTCGTGCGGAAAAACAGCGCCACTCCGGTATTCTCTTCCAGAAGTTTAATGCGATAACTGATCGTCGCCGTGGTTTTACACAATCGTTCTGCCGCTTTTGAAAAACTTCCTGTTTCAGCAACCGCAATGAAAGTCCGCAAGGTTTCTGGATCGAACATCTTCAGGTATCCCCTTTTAAATCCGCAAGTTGCGTGATTTTCTTATCCTCTGATTTATCAGTATTTTTACATGATAACCCTGTTCAATTTGTGGACTAAATCTAGTTTTGGAAAAATATTCCAACTTTTGTGTTGATGTTGTTCCCTTAAGGTTTTAGATTGCCTGTTATTGAAACCAAGCTGACCGGTCGGCGCTGGTTGAACGGAATTATGTTACAAGGACAAAAAGATGAAACTTCAGGTATTACCGTTAAGTCAGGAAGCCTTTAGTGCTTATGGCGATGTAATCGAAACGCAGCAACGGGATTTTTTCCATATTAACAATGGCCTGGTAGAGCGTTACCACGATTTGGCGCTGGTTGAGATTCTTGAGCAAGACCGTACGCTCATCAGCATTAACCGCGCGCAACCGGCGAATCTGCCGCTGACCATTCACGAACTCGAACGTCATCCGCTGGGCACTCAGGCCTTTATCCCGATGAAAGGTGAAGTGTTTGTGGTGGTCGTGGCGTTAGGTGACGACAAACCAGACCTGTCAACGCTGCGGGCGTTTATCACCAACGGTGAACAGGGGGTGAATTACCATCGTAACGTCTGGCATCACCCACTTTTCGCCTGGCAGCGCGTCACCGATTTTCTGACCATCGATCGCGGCGGCAGTGACAACTGTGATGTTGAAAGTATTCCTGAACAGGAACTCTGTTTTGCGTGACGCCTGCAACCGACTTGCATAAGATAAACTAATTGTTCATTGTTTATGCTCACTTGTAGGTCGGAGTTAACGTAGGTATGACGGAAGTTAGACGGCGCGGCAGGCCAGGACAGGCGGAGCCTGTGGCACAGAAGGGCGCACAGGCGTTAGAGCGGGGAATTGCGATTCTGCAATATCTGGAAAAAAGTGGGGGAAGTTCGTCGGTTAGCGATATTTCTCTCAATCTGGATTTGCCGCTCTCCACGACCTTTCGCTTGCTGAAGGTTTTACAGGCAGCGGATTTTGTCTATCAGGACAGTCAGTTAGGCTGGTGGCATATAGGATTAGGTGTCTTTAACGTCGGTGCGGCGTACATCCATAACCGCGATGTCCTCTCCGTCGCCGGGCCGTTTATGCGCCGCCTGATGTTACTTTCCGGCGAAACGGTCAATGTCGCTATTCGTAACGGCAATGAAGCAGTATTAATTGGTCAGTTAGAGTGTAAATCGATGGTCAGGATGTGTGCGCCGCTGGGCAGTCGTCTGCCGCTGCATGCTTCCGGTGCGGGCAAGGCGCTGCTTTATCCGCTGGCGGAAGAAGAGTTGATGAGCATCATTCTGCAAACCGGTTTGCAGCAGTTTACGCCAACGACGCTTGTGGATATGCCCACCTTGCTGAAGGACCTGGAACAAGCGCGTGAACTGGGCTATACCGTAGATAAAGAAGAGCATGTTGTCGGCCTGAATTGCATAGCTTCAGCAATTTACGATGATGTAGGTAGTGTTGTTGCCGCTATCTCCATCTCCGGGCCTTCATCAAGACTGACAGAAGATCGTTTTGTCAGTCAGGGTGAGCTGGTCAGAGACACCGCCCGCGATATCAGCACGGCGTTGGGACTGAAAGCACATCCATAGTGTCTGTCGCATCCCGCTCTGCGGAGCGGGTTTTTTTGACAAAATTTGAAAGTTGGAAAATTTTTCCAATTTATAGAGGTAGGAATAAAATGGCAAAAATGAGAGCCGTTGACGCGGCAATGTATGTGCTGGAGAAAGAAGGTATCACCACCGCCTTCGGCGTTCCGGGAGCAGCAATCAATCCGTTCTATTCAGCGATGCGTAAGCACGGCGGTATTCGTCACATTCTGGCGCGTCATGTGGAAGGTGCTTCGCACATGGCGGAAGGTTATACCCGCGCAACGGCAGGGAATATCGGAGTATGTCTGGGGACTTCCGGTCCTGCGGGCACGGACATGATCACCGCGCTCTATTCCGCTTCTGCTGATTCCATTCCTATTCTGTGTATTACCGGCCAGGCTCCGCGCGCCCGTCTGCATAAAGAAGATTTCCAGGCCGTTGATATTGAAGCAATTGCTAAACCGGTCAGCAAAATGGCGGTTACAGTTCGTGAAGCGGCGCTGGTGCCTCGTGTGCTGCAACAGGCGTTTCACCTGATGCGTTCTGGTCGCCCGGGTCCGGTACTGGTGGATTTACCGTTCGACGTTCAGGTTGCGGAAATCGAGTTTGATCCTGACATGTACGAACCGCTGCCGGTCTACAAACCTGCTGCCAGCCGTATGCAGATCGAAAAAGCGGTAGAAATGTTAATTCAGGCCGAACGTCCGGTGATTGTTGCCGGGGGCGGGGTAATCAATGCTGACGCTGCTGCACTGTTACAACAGTTTGCTGAACTGACCAGCGTTCCGGTGATCCCAACGCTGATGGGCTGGGGCTGTATTCCCGACGATCATGAACTGATGGCCGGGATGGTGGGTCTGCAAACCGCGCATCGTTACGGTAACGCAACGCTACTGGCGTCCGACATGGTGTTTGGTATCGGTAACCGTTTTGCGAACCGTCATACCGGTTCGGTAGAGAAATACACCGAAGGGCGCAAAATCGTTCATATCGATATTGAGCCGACGCAAATTGGCCGCGTGCTGTGTCCGGATCTCGGCATTGTCTCTGATGCTAAAGCGGCGCTGACGCTGCTGGTTGAAGTGGCGCAGGAGATGCAAAAAGCGGGTCGTCTGCCGTGTCGTAAAGAATGGGTCGCCGACTGCCAGCAGCGCAAACGCACTTTGCTGCGCAAAACCCACTTCGACAACGTGCCGGTGAAACCGCAGCGCGTGTATGAAGAGATGAACAAAGCCTTTGGTCGCGATGTTTGTTATGTCACCACCATTGGCCTGTCACAAATCGCTGCGGCACAAATGCTGCATGTCTTTAAAGACCGCCACTGGATCAACTGTGGGCAGGCAGGCCCGCTGGGCTGGACCATTCCGGCGGCGCTGGGGGTTTGTGCCGCTGATCCAGAGCGCAAAGTGGTGGCGATTTCCGGTGACTTCGACTTCCAGTTTCTGATTGAAGAATTAGCCGTTGGCGCACAGTTCAACATTCCGTACATCCATGTACTGGTCAATAACGCCTATCTGGGTCTGATTCGCCAGTCGCAGCGCGCGTTTGATATGGATTACTGCGTACAGCTCGCGTTCGAAAATATTAACTCCAGTGAAGTGAACGGGTACGGCGTCGACCACGTAAAAGTAGCGGAAGGTTTAGGTTGTAAAGCGATTCGGGTCTTCAAACCGGAAGATATTGCACCAGCCTTTGAACAGGCGAAAGCCTTAATGGCGCAATATCGGGTACCGGTAGTCGTGGAAGTTATTCTCGAGCGTGTGACCAATATTTCGATGGGCAGCGAACTGGATAACGTCATGGAATTTGAAGATATCGCCGATAACGCAGTGGACGCACCGACTGAAACCTGCTTCATGCACTATGAATAAGGGAGATAAATAATGTTACGTTTCTCTGCTAATTTATCGATGTTATTTGGTGAATATGATTTTCTCGCCCGTTTTGAGAAAGCTGCGCAGTGTGGTTTTCGCGGCGTTGAATTTATGTTCCCTTATGACTATGACATTGAAGAATTAAAACAGGTGCTGGCGAGTAATAAACTCGAACATACGTTGCACAATTTACCGGCAGGTGACTGGGCGGCGGGCGAGCGGGGTATTGCTTGTATTCCTGGTCGTGAAGAAGAGTTTCGGGATGGCGTAGCAGCAGCGATTCGTTATGCTCGTGCGCTGGGTAATAAAAAAATTAACTGTCTGGTCGGTAAAACGCCGGCTGGTTTCAGCAGTGAACAGATTCACACAACGCTTGTAGAAAACCTGCGTTATGCCGCGAATATGCTGATGAAAGAAGATATTTTATTACTGATTGAACCTATCAACCATTTTGATATTCCTGGTTTCCATCTCACCGGAACTCGCCAGGCACTGAAACTGATTGACGATGTTGGTTGCTGCAATTTGAAAATTCAGTATGACATTTATCACATGCAGCGGATGGAAGGTGAATTAACTAATACCATGACTCAGTGGGCCGATAAAATTGGTCACCTGCAAATTGCTGATAATCCGCATCGCGGCGAACCGGGAACCGGAGAAATTAATTATGATTATCTCTTTACGGTAATCGAAAATTCTGACTACAACGGTTGGGTTGGGTGTGAATATAAACCCCAAACCACCACGGAAGCCGGTTTACGCTGGATGGATCCGTACCGTTAAAACGTAACGCTATTCAGACAATGCTTTTTTAGGCCGCTAAGTTGGCAGGGGATCGTGTTGTCTGAATTCAGGAAAAGCGAAATTTAAAAGAGGTTAATTATGAAACTGGGATTTATTGGCTTAGGCATTATGGGTACACCGATGGCCATTAATCTGGCGCGAGCCGGTCATCAACTGCATGTCACAACCATTGGTCCGGTTGCTGATGAATTACTGTCACTGGGTGCCGTCAGTGTTGAAACTGCGCGCCAGGTAACGGAAGCAGCGGACATCATTTTTATTATGGTGCCGGACACACCACAGGTTGAAGAAGTTCTGTTTGGTGAAAATGGTTGTACCAAAGCCTCGCTGAAGGGCAAAACCATTGTTGATATGAGCTCCATTTCCCCGATTGAAACTAAGCGTTTCGCTCGTCAGGTGAATGAACTGGGCGGCGATTATCTCGATGCGCCAGTCTCCGGCGGTGAAATCGGTGCGCGTGAAGGGACGTTGTCGATTATGGTTGGCGGTGATGAAGCGGTATTTGAACGTGTTAAACCGCTGTTTGAACTGCTCGGTAAAAATATCACCCTCGTCGGCGGTAACGGCGACGGTCAAACCTGCAAAGTGGCAAATCAGATTATTGTGGCGCTCAATATTGAAGCGGTTTCTGAAGCCCTGCTATTTGCTTCAAAAGCCGGTGCGGACCCGGTACGTGTGCGCCAGGCGCTGATGGGCGGCTTTGCTTCCTCACGTATTCTGGAAGTTCATGGCGAGCGTATGATTAAACGCACCTTTAATCCAGGTTTCAAAATTGCGCTGCACCAGAAAGATCTCAACCTGGCACTGCAAAGTGCGAAAGCACTGGCGCTGAACCTGCCAAACACTGCGACCTGCCAGGAGTTATTTAATACCTGTGCGGCAAACGGTGGCAGCCAGTTGGATCACTCTGCGTTAGTGCAGGCGCTGGAATTAATGGCTAACCATAAACTGGCCTGATACCCGCAATAAAAATGGCCGATATCAGAAAATGAATCGGCCAGCAATATTAAAAAAAGAAAGCAGCCAAAGATGTTGCTTCAGTATTAAAAATAATATTTTTATTTTATTTGTTCCTCATAGCTAGATTAAAACAACGTTATTCGATACGTGAAATTAAGAGGGATTTATGGAACATCAGAGAAAACTATTCCAGCAACGCGGCTATAGCGAAGATCTATTGCCGAAAACGCAAAGCCAGCGGACCTGGAAAACATTTAACTATTTTACCTTATGGATGGGTTCGGTTCATAACGTTCCCAATTATGTGATGGTCGGCGGCTTTTTTATTCTCGGCTTGTCTACCTTTAGTATTATGCTGGCAATTATCCTCAGCGCCTTTTTCATTGCCGCGGTAATGGTATTAAACGGCGCTGCGGGCAGTAAATACGGCGTACCGTTTGCCATGATCCTGCGTGCTTCTTACGGCGTACGTGGCGCACTGTTTCCCGGATTATTAAGAGGCGGTATTGCTGCCATTATGTGGTTTGGCCTGCAATGTTACGCGGGGTCACTGGCCTGCTTGATTCTGATTGGCAAAATCTGGCCGGGATTTTTAACTCTCGGTGGTGATTTTACCCTGTTAGGGCTTTCTCTACCGGGCTTAATTACTTTCTTACTCTTCTGGCTGGTTAACGTTGGTATTGGTTTTGGCGGCGGCAAAGTTTTAAATAAATTCACTGCCATTCTTAACCCGTGCATCTATATCGTTTTCGGCGGTATGGCGATTTGGGCGATTTCGCTGGTCGGGATCGGTCCAATCTTTGACTACATCCCGAGCGGTATTCAGAAAGCAGAAAACGGTGGCTTCCTGTTCCTGGTGGTGATTAACGCAGTGGTTGCGGTCTGGGCAGCACCGGCGGTTAGCGCATCCGACTTTACGCAAAATGCTCACTCGTTTCGTGAGCAGGCACTTGGGCAAACGCTGGGTTTGGTCGTAGCTTATATTCTGTTTGCGGTCGCCGGGGTATGTATTATTGCCGGAGCCAGTATTCACTACGGCGCTGATACCTGGAACGTGCTGGATATTGTTCAGCGTTGGGACAGCCTGTTTGCCTCGTTCTTTGCGGTACTGGTTATTCTGATGACGACCATTTCCACTAACGCCACCGGTAATATTATTCCGGCTGGTTATCAGATTGCCGCCATTGCACCGACAAAACTGACCTATAAAAACGGCGTACTGATTGCCAGTATTATCAGTTTGCTGATCTGCCCGTGGAAATTAATGGAAAATCAGGACAGTATTTATCTGTTCCTCGATATCATCGGTGGGATGCTGGGTCCGGTAATTGGTGTCATGATGGCGCATTATTTTGTGGTGATGCGTGGACAAATTAATCTTGACGAACTGTATACCGCAGCAGGTGATTTCAAATATTACGATAACGGCTTTAACCTCACCGCGTTTTCAGTAACTCTGGTGGCCGTTATTTTATCTCTCGGTGGTAAATTTATTCCGTTCATGGAGCCTTTATCACGCGTTTCATGGTTTGTCGGCGTTATTGTCGCATTCGCTGCCTACGCGTTATTAAAAAAACGTACAGCAGCAGAAAAAACAGGAGAACAAAAAGTCACAGGTTAATTAATCCCGATATTGAACATTGAGTTAAAAACCAATCTGTATTTTACAAGGAGTTTGTTATGTCTTTTGATTTAATCATTAAAAACGGCACCGTTATTTTAGAAAACGAAGCTCGCGTTGTAGATATCGCCGTTAAAGGCGGAAAAATTGCTGCTATCGGTCAGGATCTGGGTGATGCAAAAGAAGTTATGGATGCGTCTGGTCTGGTGGTTTCGCCGGGCATGGTTGATGCGCACACCCATATTTCTGAACCGGGTCGTAGCCACTGGGAAGGTTATGAAACCGGTACTCGCGCAGCGGCAAAAGGTGGTATCACCACCATGATCGAAATGCCGCTCAACCAGCTGCCTGCAACGGTTGACCGCGCTTCAATTGAACTGAAGTTCGATGCCGCTAAAGGCAAGCTGACTATCGATGCGGCACAACTCGGTGGCCTGGTGTCTTACAACATCGACCGTCTGCATGAGCTGGATGAAGTGGGCGTTGTCGGCTTCAAATGTTTCGTTGCGACCTGTGGCGATCGCGGTATCGACAACGACTTCCGTGATGTAAACGACTGGCAGTTCTTCAAAGGTGCGCAGAAGCTGGGCGAACTGGGTCAGCCGGTGCTGGTGCACTGCGAAAACGCGCTGATTTGTGACGAACTGGGCGAAGAAGCGAAACGTGAAGGTCGCGTAACCGCTCATGACTATGTGGCTTCGCGTCCGGTATTTACCGAAGTGGAAGCGATTCGCCGCGTGCTGTACCTGGCGAAAGTTGCCGGTTGCCGTCTGCACGTTTGCCATATCAGCAGCCCGGAAGGCGTTGAAGAAGTGACTCGTGCACGTCAGGAAGGTCAGGACGTTACTTGTGAATCCTGCCCGCATTACTTCGTACTGGATACCGATCAGTTCGAAGAAATCGGTACTCTGGCGAAGTGTTCACCGCCGATCCGCGATCTGGAAAACCAGAAAGGCATGTGGGAAAAACTGTTTAACGGTGAAATCGACTGCCTGGTTTCCGACCACTCACCATGCCCGCCGGAAATGAAAGCTGGCAACATCATGAAAGCATGGGGTGGTATCGCCGGTCTGCAAAGCTGCATGGACGTGATGTTCGATGAAGCGGTACAGAAACGCGGAATGTCTCTGCCAATGTTCGGCAAATTAATGGCGACTAACGCAGCAGATATTTTCGGTCTGCAGCAAAAAGGCCGTATCGCCCCAGGAAAAGATGCCGACTTCGTCTTCATTCAGCCGAATAGCAGCTATGTTCTTACCAATGACGATCTGGAATATCGCCACAAAGTCAGCCCGTATGTTGGCCGTACCATTGGCGCGCGTATCACGAAAACCATCTTACGTGGTGATGTGATTTACGACATCGAACAGGGCTTCCCTGTTGCGCCGAAAGGTCAATTTATCCTTAAACATCAGCAGTAATCTGGCCCCTGCAATGCCCGTCCTTGCGGCGGGCATTCTCCGGTTAAGGTGTGTTTATGTTCAATTTTGCAGTGAGCCGCGAAAGCCTGTTATCAGGATTTCAGTGGTTTTTCTTTATTTTTTGCAACACGGTTGTGGTTCCTCCTACGCTACTTTCTGCTTTTCAGTTGCCGCAAAGTAGCCTGCTTACGCTCACGCAATATGCTTTTCTTGCTACCGCACTGGCCTGCTTCGCTCAGGCGTTCTGCGGTCATCGTCGCGCTATTATGGAAGGGCCGGGTGGCCTGTGGTGGGGAACCATCCTTACTATCACCCTTGGTGAAGCATCGCGCGGGACACCGATCAACGATATCGCTACCAGCCTGGCGGTGGGGATTGCTCTCTCTGGCGTGCTGACGATGTTGATTGGTTTTAGCGGATTAGGCCATCGCCTGGCACGGTTATTTACGCCGTCGGTGATGGTCTTGTTTATGTTGATGCTGGGCGCGCAGCTGACCACTATCTTTTTCAAAGGTATGCTCGGGCTGCCGTTTGGCATAGCCGACCCGAATTTTAAAATTCAGTTACCGCCGTTCGCGCTCTCGGTGGCGGTGATGTGCCTGGTACTGGCGATGATTATTTTCCTGCCGCAACGTTTTGCCCGTTATGGCCTGCTGGTCGGCACCATAACCGGCTGGTTGTTGTGGTACTTTTGCTTTCCTTCTTCGCATTCGCTCTCCGGTGAGTTGCACTGGCAGTGGTTCCCGCTCGGCAGTGGCGGTGCTTTGTCTCCGGGGATTATTCTGACGGCGGTGATTACAGGTCTGGTGAATATCAGCAATACCTACGGTGCGATTCGGGGCACGGATGTTTTTTATCCGCAGCAGGGCGCGGGGAATACGCGTTATCGTCGCAGCTTTGTGGCGACCGGATTTATGACACTGATAACTGTACCGCTGGCGGTAATTCCATTTTCACCGTTTGTTTCATCCATTGGTTTATTAACCCAGACTGGCGATTACACGCGGCGTTCGTTTATTTATGGCAGCGTTATTTGCCTGCTGGTGGCGCTGGTTCCGGCACTCACACGACTGTTTTGCAGTATCCCTTTACCCGTGAGTAGCGCGGTCATGCTGGTTTCTTATCTGCCTTTACTCTTTTCGGCGCTGGTGTTTAGCCAGCAAATAACCTTTACCGCTCGCAATATTTATCGACTCGCATTGCCGTTATTTGTCGGCATATTTTTAATGGCATTACCGCCTGTGTATCTGCAAGACCTTCCATTAACGCTGCGTCCTCTGCTCAGTAACGGCTTATTGGTCGGGATCTTACTGGCTGTTCTTATGGATAACCTTATTCCGTGGGAACGCATCGAATAATTTGTTGAAAAAGGATTGATAATGAAGATTGTCATTGCGCCAGACTCTTTTAAAGAGAGCTTAAGTGCAGAAAAATGTTGTCAGGCAATTAAAGCCGGGTTTTCGACCCTCTTTCCCGATGCGAACTATATCTGTTTGCCGATAGCGGATGGCGGCGAAGGGACGGTGGATGCGATGGTCGCCGCGACGGGTGGTAACATCGTGACGCTTGAAGTCTGCGGGCCGATGGGCGAAAAAGTGAATGCTTTTTATGGCCTTACCGGCGACGGGAAAACAGCGGTGATTGAGATGGCGGCAGCAAGTGGCCTGATGCTGGTCGCGCCTGAAAAGCGTAATCCGTTGCTGGCCTCCAGTTTTGGTACGGGGGAGTTAATTCGCCATGCGCTGGATAACGGCATTCGCCATATTATTCTCGGCATTGGTGGTAGCGCGACGGTCGACGGCGGTATGGGCATGGCGCAGGCGCTCGGAGTGCGTTTCCTTGATGCCGACGGTCAGGTGCTGGCGGCTAACGGCGGCAATTTAGCACGCGTGGCAAGTATTGAGATGAATGAATGCGATCCGCGTCTGGCGAACTGCCATATTGAAGTCGCATGTGATGTTGATAATCCGCTGGTAGGGGCACGCGGCGCGGCGGCGGTGTTCGGCCCGCAAAAAGGGGCAACGCCGGAAATGGTCGAAGAGCTGGAGCAGGGGCTGCAAAATTACGCCCGTGTTTTACAACAGCAAACTGAAATCAACGTCTGCCAGATGACGGGCGGCGGCGCGGCGGGCGGGATGGGTATTGCGGCGGCGGTATTCCTCAATGCGGATATTAAACCGGGTATTGAGATTGTACTGCGGGCAGTCAACCTGGAGCAGGCGGTGCAGGGCGCAGCGCTGGTGATCACCGGGGAAGGGCGCATCGACTCGCAAACGGCAGGCGGTAAAGCACCGCTGGGCGTGGCGTCGGTGGCGAAGCAGTTTAATGTCCCGGTGATTGGGATTGCTGGCGTATTGGGTGACGGAGTGGAAGTGGTGCACCAGTACGGCATTGACGCGGTGTTCAGCATTTTGCCACGTCTGGCACCTTTAGCCGAAGTGCTCGCCAGCGGTGAAACCAATCTCTTCAACAGCGCACGAAATATTGCCTGCGCCATTAAAATAGGTCAGGGAATTAAAAACTGACTCTTGCCATTAGAGCGGATGCATTTTATCCCGCATCCGTTTTTTACCTGAATTTACTACAAAAAAAACCACGGTATAAACCGTGGCAAAATCCAACATAGCTAAAAATAATCAGGCGAGTGGTATGACTTAAATCTCTACGTCGCGGTTGCAATCTTTCGAGTAAATATAACTAAACGCTTCACCACGCCCTACGCCATAACCGGCCTGTAAGGAATAAGCGCCCATAAAGATGTAATCGCCTTTTTTCACCGGGATCCAGTTATTGTCGAGGTTATAAACCCCCTGACCGGAAAGAACATAGGCACCGTGTTCCTGGACGTGTGTTTCGATATAACCGTGGCTGGCACCTGGTGCAAAAGAGAGGATATGCATGTTCATATCAAAACCTAACTCTTTGGGCAGAAAATCCAGCAGAATAACATCGTCCATGCCTTCATAATGAATGCGTTCCAGTTCGCTGGCATTGCCAGAAACCAGCCACGGCGCATGACCTTCTACCGGAACATAGCGACGCTTATATAAAAAGATTTGGCTGTCTTCGGCCTGGGCGTTAACAAACGTCATTAAGGAGCCTGGCGGGCAATAAAGATAGCCACCTTCGCTTAAGGAAAATGTTTTGCCTTCGGCTTTGGCAGTGATATTTCCAGAGATCACATACAGGAACGTTTCAATGCCTTCGCCACCGAAGCCCTGTTGGTTGCCACCGTTTTGATGCAGTGTGACCAGATAATCAACAAAAGAGGCACCCAGCTTTGGCGTGGAGAGGATTGTCGCGTCACAATTTTCAAAGCCCGGAATAATATTTTTTACCAGACCGTCTGGTGTTAACAGTGCGAAATTACCGTGTTTCACAATCGCACGGTTAGCCAGTAAATCATCGCGGTAACCGGTGACGTTATTTAAATATCCCATTTATGACTCCTTATTTCTGCCAGGCAAGTTGATAAAGCATGAGTGCCAACGTTTTGACCCCTTCGGCAAGGTCGGTAATATTGGTGCGTTCCGCCGGGTTATGGCTGATCCCGTTGATGCTGGGAATGAAAATCATGCAGGTCGGCACGCGAGGCGCGAAAATTTGCGCGTCGTGCCCGGCACCACTGTGCATCACCCGGTAATTCAGTTTTTCACTTTCACACAATTCTGTCAGGGTGGCGACCAGGTCCTTATTCATCGGCACGGGTTCTTCGTCCATCCATAAATCGATATCAATACCAATGTCCATTTCATCGCAAATCGCCCGCATGTCGTTTTCTAACTGTTGGGTGAAATCACGCAGCACGGCGGCGTCGGTATGACGACAATCAATGGTGAACGTGGTTTTACCCGGCACCACATTCACCGTATTCGGGCGCGGCTCCACCTTGCCAAAGGTCAGCACCAGCGGGTCGCCCATCTTTTTCGCTTTTTCGATCGACTGATGGCAAATGCGACTGAAAGCGTAAACCGTATCACGACGATAACCCATCGGCGTGGTGCCTGCATGGTTTGATTCGCCGTTCAGCGTCACCGTATAACGACGCTGCCCGACAATTGCATTCACCACGCCAATTGACTGCCCATTACTTTCCAGCACACAGCCCTGTTCGATATGCAGTTCGACAAAGGCTTTAATATCCTGACGCGGAGTTAGTGGGGCGTTCGGCAGAGTAAATCCGCAAGCCTTCATCGCATCGACAAAACTATTTCCTTTGGCATCACAGATATTCCGCACGTCGTCAGGATTCGCCAGCCCAAAGATATTTTTACTGCCCCAGAAGACATACGGGAAGCGGCTGCCTTCTTCTTCTGCCATCGCCACCACTTCGACCGTACGTAACGGCGCGCCGTATTGCGTTTTCAGCCAGTCAATTGCCAGCCACGCCGCCAGCGCGCCGAATTGCCCGTCGAGGTTACCGCCGTTAACCACGGTATCGATATGCGAACCGCTCAGAACCACTTCCTGTGGATATTCGGTGCCACTCAGGCGACCATATAAATTCCCCACTTCATCGAAACGTGTTTCCAGCCCGCTTGCTGCCATTCTTTTTTTAAATTGCTGCTGAGTTTCCAGCCATTCCGGCGAATAAAGTAAACGGGTCATACCACCCGTTGGGTCAGCGCCAAAAGAGGAAAGCCAGGGCAGCGTTTCTTCTATGGCTTGACGAAAATGTGTAATCATAAGAAAGTCCTGTCTCAATAATTATTGCGCAAAGGGATTTTTCGTTTCGTATGACGTGTTATAAAGCGCGTCGGAAATTAAATACTGGTAAATATCATCAACAATTTCGATGCCTTCGACGGCGGCTTTGCGTTGTTTAATATCCTGATCCTGTCCGGGATAATAAACCTGGTTAAAACCGGGCGCGGGGGTTATGGCATTTAATTCGCGCATGGTCTGGCTAAGATGTTGACGGAATAGTTCGCTGGAGGAGAAAAAGTTCGGGTTAATAACGATATGTAATTGCCCCAAATTACGCCCGGCGTGTAAATCGTCATACATCGAACTAACCTGTCGCCCGAACGGTAAGCCGAGTAAGACGCCTGAGAGGACGTCAATCATCATCATCAGGCCATACCCTTTCGGTCCGGCGGCAGGGAGCAGGGCGTTAACTGCAAATGGATCGGTTGTTGGTGCTCCGTTTTTATCGACCGCCCAGGTATCCGGGATAGACATATTACGCGAGCGGGCGTCGAGCACTTTTCCCCATGCCTGTACGGTAGTCGCCATATCAAAGGTAAGGATCTCGTCGCCTTCTCCCGGCGCGGCAAAGGCCAGTGGGTTAGTTCCGTAGTAAATTTCCGCGCCGCCAAACGGCACCACCATTGGATCGGACTGGCACATCGAAATGCCAATTAACCCTGCGCGGGCTGCCTGCTGCACAAAATAAGAGATTGCGCCGCTGTGACCCATCCGGCTGATACCGACCACCGCAACGCCATTTTGCTGGGCGGTTTTGATGGCATGTTCCATACCCATTTTCGCCGCGACCTGTCCGGCAGCATTGTCGGCATGTAAAATTGCCGAACACGGCCCGGTTTCTTCAAGACGAAATTCCGGTTCACGGTTGGTGCCGCCTTTTGAAATGCGTTCCGCGTAGTATTCCACGCGCACCGCGCCATGAGAGTGGATCCCTCTGGCATCGGCGTAAACCAATACTTCAGCCACGGTTGCAGCGTGCTCACGTTTTAACCCAGCCTGGCAGAGTTTATTCTCGATTAGCTGGTGGAGTGTTTCCCGACTGATTTTCATCTGTCTTCCTTTTTAACGACGGTGTGAAGCATGACTGCAATTAACATACAGGGAAAATATCTGGATTATGTGATCCAGACAGGCAAAAAAATATAGTTAGAATTTATTTGACAATCCGCTCGCTTTTAACCTGGTTTTTAAAACAACCACGCTTATTAAAAAATAACACGTAATCGCCTGGCGGTTATTTGAATTCTTTTGTTAATAATCCCTGTGTGATATTCATCACCTTATTTACTCGTTGTCATCGATACCGTAATCGCCACATTAACACTGCTCGTGCAATTGCCATGGGTGCAATTTTTAAGGAGTTGTTATGATCCACGCCTTTATTAAAAAAGGGTGTTTTCAGGATTCGGTCAGTTTAATGATTATTTCACGAAAACTCAGCGAATCAGAAAATGTTGATGATGTTTCCGTAATGATGGGTACGCCCGCCAATAAAGCGTTATTAGAGACTACAGGTTTCTGGCATGACGATTTTAATAACGCCACGCCGAACGATATTTGCGTGGCAATTCGTAGCGAAGCGGCGGATGCGGGGATCGCGCAGGCGATTATGCAACAGCTTGAAGAGGCGCTAAAACAACTGGCGCAGGGTTCAGGCAGCAGCCAGGCGTTGACGCAGGTGCGTCGCTGGGACAGTGCCTGTCAGAAATTACCCGATGCCAGTCTGGCGCTGATTTCAGTGGCTGGCGAGTATGCGGCGGAACTGGCGAATCAGGCGCTGGATCGCAACCTCAACGTGATGATGTTCTCCGATAACGTCACGCTGGAAGATGAAATCCAACTCAAAACCCGCGCACGCGATAAAGGCTTGCTGGTGATGGGGCCGGACTGCGGTACGTCGATGATTGCCGCCACGCCGCTGGCTTTTGCTAACGTGATGCCGGAAGGCAACATTGGCGTCATTGGCGCTTCCGGTACCGGGATTCAGGAACTGTGTTCGCAGATTGCGCTGGCAGGTGAGGGAATTACCCACGCGATTGGTCTTGGCGGGCGCGACCTCAGCCGTGAAGTGGGCGGCATCAGTGCGCTAACGGCGCTGGAAATGTTAAGCGCCGACGCAAAAAGCGAAGTGCTGGCATTTGTTTCAAAACCACCTGCCGAAGCTGTGCGTCTGAAAATTGTTAATGCCATGAAAGCAACCGGCAAACCGACGGTGGCGCTGTTTTTAGGTTATACCCCGGCGGTGGCCCGCGACGAAAATGTCTGGTTTGCCTCCTCGCTGGATGAGGCCGCACGCCTGGCTTGCCTGCTTTCACGCGTCACGGCGCGACGTAACGCAATAGCGCCTGTCAGCAGCGGACTTATTTGCGGTTTGTATACCGGCGGTACGCTGGCCGCCGAAGCGGCGGGATTACTTGCCGGGCACCTTGGCGTGGTAGCCGACGATGCCCATCATCACGGCATGATGCTCGATGCCGATGGTCACCAGATCATTGACTTTGGCGATGATTTCTACACCGTCGGGCGTCCCCATCCGATGATCGACCCAGCCTTACGCAACCAGTTAATTGCCGATCTCGGCGCTAAACCGCAAGTGCGCGTATTGCTGCTTGATGTGGTGATTGGCTTCGGTGCGACCGCCGATCCTGCCGCCTCGCTGGTAAGCGCCTGGCAAAAAGCCTGTGCCGCGCGTTCAGACAATCAACCACTGTATGCCATTGCCACGGTGACAGGCACTGAACGTGACCCGCAATGCCGCTCGCAGCAAATCGCCACGCTGGAAGATGCGGGGATCGCGGTAGTGAGTTCGCTGCCGGAAGCCACCTTGCTGGCGGCGGCACTGATTCGTCCGCTTTCGCCTGCCACTCAGCAACACACACCGTCATTACTGGAAAACGTCGCCGTGATTAACATCGGATTACGCAGCTTTGCGCTGGAGCTACAAAGCGCCAGCAAACCGGTTGTGCATTACCAATGGTCGCCAGTCGCCGGCGGCAATAAAAAACTGGCTCGTTTATTAGAACGTTTGCAATAAGGGGTTCCCATGTTTACATCAGTGGCGCAAGCCAATGCTGCGGTTATCGAACAAATTCGTCGCGCTCGTCCACACTGGCTGGATGTGCAACCGGCTTCTTCACTTATCAGCGAACTAAACCCGGGCAAAACACTGCTTCACGCCGGGCCGCCAATGCGCTGGCAGGAGATGACCGGACCCATGAAAGGGGCGTGCGTGGGCGCATGTCTGTTCGAAGGCTGGGCGAAAGATGAAGCGCAGGCACTGGCGATGCTGGAGCAGGGGGAAGTGAACTTCATTCCTTGTCACCATGTGAATGCCGTCGGGCCAATGGGCGGCATTACTTCTGCCAGTATGCCGATGCTGGTGGTCGAGAACGTGACCGACGGCAACCGGGCGTACTGCAACCTCAACGAAGGTATCGGCAAAGTGATGCGTTTTGGCGCTTACGGCGAAGATGTCCTGACTCGCCATCGCTGGATGCGCGATGTGTTAATGCCAGTATTAAGCGCGGCGCTGGGGCGCATGGAGCACGGTATCGATCTCACGGCAATGATGGCGCAGGGCATTACCATGGGCGATGAGTTCCATCAACGCAATATTGCTTCCTCAGCACTGTTAATGCGTACGCTGGCCCCACAAATTGCTCGCCTCGATCATGATAAACAGCACATCGCGGAAGTGATGGATTTCCTCAGCGTGACCGATCAGTTCTTCCTCAACCTCGCGATGGCTTACTGCAAGGCGGCGATGGATGCTGGCGCGATGATCCGCGCAGGCAGCATCGTCACGGCTATGACCCGCAACGGCAATATGTTCGGGATTCGGGTAAGCGGGCTGGGCGAACGCTGGTTTACTGCGCCTGTAAACACTCCGCAAGGTCTGTTTTTCACCGGCTTCTCACAGGAGCAGGCGAACCCGGATATGGGCGATAGCGCGATTACCGAAACTTTTGGTATCGGAGGTGCGGCAATGATCGCAGCGCCTGGCGTAACGCGCTTTGTCGGTGCGGGTGGCATGGAAGCGGCTAGGGCGGTATCTGAAGAGATGGCGGAAATTTACCTTGAACGCAATA
The DNA here is from genome assembly GCF_046764225.1 of Escherichia sp. F1. Lineage (NCBI taxonomy): Bacteria > Pseudomonadati > Pseudomonadota > Gammaproteobacteria > Enterobacterales > Enterobacteriaceae > Escherichia > Escherichia sp. F1. The sequence continues at coordinate 3,525,862 of NZ_CP177202.1, read as the reverse complement.
TGCAGTTGCAGATCCCAAGCTGGGATTTTCAGGGCGCGTGCCTGGGACTGGACATTCGTCGCGTGGTAGAAACCGGCATTACGCCACTCATCAATACCGGTATCGCCCATAAAGAGGCGGGGATCGGGCAGATTGGCGCAGGCACCGTGCGGGCACCGCTGGCGTGCTTTGAACAGGCGCTGGAAGCACTGGCTGAAAGCATGGGTATTGGTTGAGGAACGCGCAATGACGATCATCCATCCTCAGCTTGCCAGCCGTAGCGCACCGAATTATCGCCAGTCCTGGCGGTTAGCGGGAGTGTGGCGACGGGCGATTAACCTGATGACGGAAAGCGGCGAACTGTTAACGCTGCATCGTCAGGGTAGTGGTTTCGGCCCCGGAGGATGGGTGCTTCGCCGTGCGCAATTCGATGCGTTATGCGGTGGATTATGCGGCAATGAACGACCACAGGTTGTGGCTCAAGGGATTCGCCTCGGGCGTTTCACGGTTAAACAGCCACAGCGTTATTGTTTGCTGCGTATTACGCCGCCTGCGCATCCTCAACCACTTGCAGCTGCATGGATGCAACGCGCGGAGGAAACCGGGCTTTTCGGGCCACTGGCGTTGGCGGCAAGCGATCCGCTGCCTGCTGAGTTACGCCAGTTTCGTCACTGTTTTCAGGCCGCGCTCAATGGCGTTAAGACCGACTGGCGGCACTGGCTGGGCAAAGGCCCCGGATTAACGCCAAGTCATGATGACACGCTGAGCGGAATGCTGCTGGCGGCCTGGTATTATGGTGCTTTAGATGCGCGCTCTGGTCGCCCGTTTTTTGCCTGTTCCGACAATCTTCAACTCGTTACCACAGCGGTGAGCGTCAGTTATTTACGTTATGCCGCGCAAGGATATTTCGCCTCGCCACTCCTGCACTTTGTTCATGCTCTGAGTTGCCCGAAACGTACCGCTGTTGCGATTGATTCGCTGCTGGCGCTGGGGCATACGTCAGGGGCAGATACGCTGCTGGGGTTCTGGCTTGGTCAACAATTATTACAAGGAAAACCATGAAAACACTGGTTGTAGCTCTTGGGGGCAACGCCTTACTCCAGCGCGGTGAGGCGCTGACGGCGGAAAATCAATATCGCAATATCGCCAGTGCTGTACCCGCGCTGGCACGACTGGCCCGTTCTTATCGGCTGGCGATTGTTCACGGCAACGGGCCGCAGGTGGGGCTGCTGGCGTTACAGAATCTGGCGTGGAAAGAGGTAGAACCGTATCCGCTGGATGTGCTGGTGGCGGAAAGCCAGGGGATGATTGGCTATATGCTGGCGCAGAGTTTGAGCGCACAGCCGCAGATGACGCCTGTCACGACGGTGCTGACGCGCATTGAAGTTTCGCCTGATGATCCGGCGTTTTTGCAGCCAGAGAAGTTTATCGGTCCGGTCTATCAGCCAGAAGAACAAGAGGCACTGGAAGCAGCTTACGGCTGGCAGATGAAACGTGATGGTAAATATTTACGCCGTGTGGTGGCGTCTCCGCAACCGCGTAAAATTCTCGACAGCGAAGCCATCGAGTTGTTGCTCAAAGAGGGGCATGTGGTGATTTGCAGTGGCGGCGGCGGTGTGCCTGTGACGGAAGATGGGGCAGGGAGTGAAGCGGTGATTGATAAAGATCTCGCCGCTGCCTTGCTCGCTGAGCAGATTAATGCCGATGGGCTGGTGATCCTCACTGATGCTGATGCGGTATATGAAAACTGGGGAACGCCGCAGCAACGTGCCATTCGCCATGCCACACCGGATGAGTTAGCGCCATTTGCCAAAGCCGATGGTTCGATGGGGCCGAAGGTAACGGCGGTGAGTGGTTATGTCAGAAGCCGTGGTAAACCCGCGTGGATTGGGGCGTTATCGCGAATTGAAGAGACGCTGGCGGGCGAAGCGGGGACCTGTATTTCGCTGTAGTGATGAGAGCATCCGGCAATCGGTGCACCATGCCTGATGCGACGCTTGACGCGTCTTATCAGGCCTACAATGGGTACCGGAGCGGTAAGCCGGATAAGGCGTTCACGCCGCATCCGGCAAGAATATGAGCACTAAGTTAACTGAACTTACTCTGCGCCCAAATCACGCCGCTGGCATACTCCGGCGGCAGCAGCGGGATTAAGGCTTCCAGCGTCGCGGTCAGACGCGATGTGTCGCTGTCGGTCAAATTCAAATGCCCCACTTTACGGCCCGGACGGACTTCTTTGTCGTACCAGTGCAGATGCACCAGCGGCAGTTTCAGCCAGTCATAATTCACATCGCTACCAATCAGATTGATCATCACCGACGGACTATTCACTACCGGTTGCGGTAACGGCAGATCGGTAATCGCCCGCAGATGCAGCTCAAACTGGCTGATGCTGGCACCGTTTTGTGTCCAGTGACCGCTGTTATGCACACGAGGAGCCAGTTCGTTGATCAACAGACCTTGCGGGGTGACAAAACACTCCATTGCCATCACGCCTACATAGCCTAACTCCTGCATAATCGCCGACAACATCTCTTCGGCTTGTGTTTGTTGCTGTGCGTTGGCCTGCGGAAAAGCGACGCTGGTTCGCAAAATGCCTTCCTGATGCAGGTTATGCGTCAGCGGATAAAACACGGTGCTGCCATCAAAACCGCGCGCGCCAACCAGCGACACTTCACCAGAGAAGTTTATGCCCTGCTCGACAATACATTCGCCGTAGCATTCAGCCGGTAACTGTTCGGTTTCATCGGCGCGTAAACGCCATTGACCGCGTCCGTCATAGCCACCAGTGCGGCGCTTAACAATCGCCAGCTCACCTAAACGATCAAACACCGCAGGCCACTCGCTGCGATCGGCAAGTAACTGCCATGGTGCGGTCGGCAGGTGAAGCTTGTCGAAAAGCTGCTTCTGAGTCAGACGGTCAGCAATAATCGGGAATACATCGCGGTTCACAAAGGCCGGATGGCGCGCCAGCTCGCGGGTTAATGCGGTTTCCGGCCAGCGTTCGATCTCAGCGGTAATCACGCTTTGTTGAAAAGGCACCGCCGCCGGTTCAGCGTCCAGCCCGACTGGCCAGACAGCAATGCCTAACGGTTCGCCTGCCTGACGCAGCATACGGCCTAACTGCCCGTTACCGAGGACGCAAACCTGTTTCATGCCGCACCTCGCGGGTCCGGGTTTTCCAGCACTTCGTCAGTCTGGGCTTTGCGCCAGTCATTCAGACGCTGGTGTAGCTCTTTATCATGAGTTGCAAGAATTTGTGCTGCCAGTAACGCCGCGTTTGCCGCGCCAGCTTTACCAATCGCCAGCGTACCCACCGGAATGCCGCGCGGCATTTGTACGATGGAGTAGAGGCTATCGACACCGCTCAGTGCGGCGCTCTGTACTGGCACGCCCAGCACTGGCACCAGCGTTTTGGCGGCAATCATGCCTGGCAGGTGCGCTGCGCCGCCTGCGCCCGCAATAATCACCTGATAACCGTTCTCTTCGGCGCTTTCGGCGAAGCTGAACAGTTTATCGGGGGTGCGGTGAGCAGAAACCACTTCAACGTGGTGCGGGACATTCAGGATTTCGAAGATTTCGGCGGCGAACTGCATGGTAGCCCAGTCGCTTTTGGACCCCATCACGATGGCGACACGCGCCGGATTATTGCGGGAAGACATGCGTCTTAAAACTCCTGTGGTGCACAACTCTCGGCTTTAGAGGGCACAGAGAATAGCACGGAAAGAGAGCAAGGAAAACGGTTGCGTGGCTGTGAAATCAGCAAAGTTGCGGGTTTTTTAAAACGGGAAATGAATTAGCTCAACGTCATCCGCCGTGACTTTCACCATTGAACCTTCCGTATGCCAGGCACCCAGCACGAAGCGGAAAGCAGGTTGCTGATTGGCGATAAGTTCATGGATCGCCGGGCGATGGGTATGCCCGTGGATCAGCCATTGCACCTGATGTTTTTCCATCGCACTGACCACCGCGTTTTGGTTAACGTCCATGATCGCCAGCGATTTACTGCTGTTGGCTTCTTTGCTGTTCGCTCGCATTCGCGCGGCAATGCGTTTGCGCACAAACAACGGCAGGGCGAGGAATAGCGTCTGCAGCCACGGCTTGTGGACTTTGGCGCGAAAAGCCTGATAACCCGCGTCATCGGTGCACAGCGTGTCGCCATGCATAATCAACACCCGGCGACCATACAGTTCGAGCACCTTTTCTTCCGGCAATAACGTCATGCCACTTTCACGGGCAAAGCGTTTGCCGAGCAGAAAATCACGGTTGCCATGAATGAAATAACAGGGAACACCGGAATCGGACACCGCTTTGATCGCTGCCGCCATCTGGCGATGGAGTGGGTTGGGATCGTCGTCGCCAATCCACGCTTCAAACAGATCGCCAAGAATATACAGCGCGTCGGCCTTGCGGGCTTCCCCCGCTAAAAAACGCAGAAAACCGGCGGTGATCGCCGGTTCTTCCGCGCAGAGATGAAGATCTGCAATAAAGAGTGTCGCCACGATTACTCGCTAACGGTCACGCTTTCAATGATAACGTCTTCTTTTGGCACGTCCTGGTGCATACCGCTACGACCGGTTGCAACACCTTTGATTTTGTCTACCACGTCCATGCCTTCAACCACTTCAGCAAACACGCAGTAACCCCAACCTTGCAGGCTTTCGCCAGAGAAGTTCAGGAAGTCGTTATCAACCACGTTGATGAAGAACTGTGCAGTTGCAGAGTGCGGTGCCTGAGTACGGGCCATTGCCAGCGTACCACGGGTATTTTTCAGACCGTTGTTGGCTTCGTTTTTGATCGGGTCTTTGGTGGTTTTTTGCTTCATGCCCGGCTCAAAACCGCCGCCCTGAATCATAAAGCCGTTGATTACACGGTGGAAAATGGTGTTGTTGTAAAAACCTTCGCGGCAGTAGTCCAGGAAGTTTTTAACTGTTTCAGGTGCTTTATCGTCAAAAGTTTTGATGACAATATCGCCGTGATTGGTGTGGAAAGTAACCATTTTTGCATCCTGTTCCGTTTGATTGGTGCTTCAACCCGGTTCGGGTCATATATAGGGTGGTGTTATAGCATAACCGCACGATCGGATCATCACGCAATGTATGCTGATTCGCGCGGGAAATATGGGTATTATACGCAACTCAATTACCCACACATGTCTAAACGGAATCTTCGATGCTAAAAATCTTCAATACTCTGACACGCCAAAAAGAGGAATTTAAGCCTATTCACGCCGGGGAAGTCGGCATGTACGTGTGTGGAATCACCGTTTACGATCTCTGTCATATCGGTCACGGGCGTACCTTTGTTGCCTTTGACGTGGTTGCGCGCTATCTGCGTTTCCTCGGCTATAAGCTGAAGTATGTGCGCAACATTACTGATATCGACGACAAAATCATCAAACGCGCCAATGAAAATGGCGAAAGCTTTGTGGCGCTGGTGGATCGCATGATCGCCGAAATGCACAAAGATTTTGATGCTTTGAACATTCTGCGCCCGGATCTGGAGCCGCGCGCGACGCACCATATCGCAGAAATTATTGAACTCACTGAACAACTGATCGCCAAAGGTCACGCTTATGTGGCGGACAACGGCGACGTGATGTTTGACGTACCGACCGATCCGACATATGGCGTGCTGTCGCGTCAGGATCTCGACCAGCTGCAGGCAGGCGCGCGCGTTGACGTGGTCGACGACAAACGCAACCCGATGGACTTCGTTCTGTGGAAGATGTCGAAAGAGGGCGAACCGAGCTGGCCGTCTCCGTGGGGCGCGGGCCGTCCAGGCTGGCACATTGAATGTTCGGCAATGAACTGCAAGCAGCTGGGTAACCACTTTGATATCCACGGCGGCGGTTCTGACCTGATGTTCCCGCACCACGAGAATGAAATCGCGCAGTCCACCTGTGCCCATGATGGTCAGTATGTAAACTACTGGATGCACTCCGGGATGGTGATGGTTGACCGCGAGAAGATGTCCAAATCGCTGGGTAACTTCTTTACCGTGCGCGATGTGCTGAAATACTACGACGCGGAAACCGTGCGTTACTTCCTGATGTCAGGCCACTATCGCAGCCAGCTGAACTACAGCGAAGAGAACCTGAAGCAGGCACGCGCGGCGCTGGAGCGTCTCTACACTGCGCTGCGCGGCACAGATAAAACCGTTGCGCCTGCGGGTGGCGAAGCGTTTGAAGCGCGCTTTATTGAAGCGATGGATGACGATTTCAACACCCCGGAAGCCTATTCCGTGCTGTTTGATATGGCCCGTGAAGTGAACCGTCTGAAAGCAGAAGATATGGCAGCGGCGAACGCGATGGCGTCTCATCTGCGTAAACTTTCCGCCGTATTGGGCCTGCTGGAGCAAGAACCGGAAGCGTTCCTGCAAAGCGGCGCGCAGGCAGACGACAGCGAAGTGGCTGAGATTGAAGCGTTAATTCAACAGCGTCTGGATGCCCGTAAAGCGAAAGACTGGGCGGCGGCAGATGCGGCGCGTGACCGTCTTAACGAGATGGGGATCGTGCTGGAAGATGGCCCGCAAGGGACCACCTGGCGTCGTAAGTAATTGCGCTATTGCCGGATGCGAGTTTTCGCATCCGGTTATCGCCTGCGCCACCACAACATTCCCATCAGTAGCATCCCCGGCAACCACACCCACATCAATTCAGAAATAATCACCTGGTGCCCGTACGGCGTGCTGTAACGAGACAATGCAAACGGCGCGACTTTAATCACCTGCCAGGGAGCGAAAAAGCGTTCATCTGACCACGGCCACAGCCAGCCAACGCCTTTACCGCCAGTGGTTACCGAATCCAGCAAGCTGTGCGATAGCAACGAGACGGTTAAAAACAGCCAGCAGCGAATCAGCCCAGCCCTGAACCATCGGCGTCCAATCAGCACACATAACAGCGGGACAACAAACGCAAACACCAGCGAATGGGTAAACCCGCGATGACCAAAAACATTGCCGTAAGCAACGCCAAATTTAAACGACAAGACGTCGGCATCGGGCAGCATCGCCAGGATGATTCCGGCAAATAACAGACGCGGAGGGATGACTTTCGAACCCAACCCTAAACCAATGCAAAGGGGAACGGCGGCGTGCGTAATAACGGTTGGCATGATGATCGCTTCGGCAAAATGTCGATGCTATCAGCATGGATGAACGGGGCGTAGAGGGCAAAAGTCTGAAAAGAGAACCGGCCTGTTGATACAGGCCGGGAAAGGGATCAGGCAACAACCTGTACGCTGTGACCTGCAAAACTCACTGTCTGACCGGCGACGATTTTGCAGCGTTTGCGCGTTTCAACCGCGCCGTCGACTTTCACCTGGCCTTCGGCAATCGCGATTTTCGCCTGCGCGCCGCTTTCGCTCCAGCCTTCCAGTTTCAGCAAGTCGCACAGCTCAACGTGCGGATGTTTACCTAAAGAAAATGTCGCCATGTTACTCACCCTGTGGATCATGATATTCAACGCACGCCTGTAGCGTGTTTTCAATCAGCGTGGCAACCGTCATCGGGCCAACGCCGCCGGGTACGGGCGTAATGTATGAGGCGCGTTTAGCCGCGTCTTCAAACACCACGTCGCCTACAACCTTGCCATTTTCCAGACGGTTGATGCCGACATCAATCACAATTGCGCCTTCTTTGATCCAGTCACCGGGAATAAAGCCTGGCTTACCGACGGCAACGATCAACAGATCGGCATTTTCTACGTGATGACGCAGATTTTTAGTGAAGCGGTGAGTCACGGTGGTGGTGCAACCTGCGAGCAACAGTTCCATGCTCATTGGGCGACCGACGATATTCGATGCGCCAATCACCACGGCGTTGAGGCCAAAGGTATCAATGTTGTAACGCTCAAGCAGCGTGACGATACCACGCGGGGTGCAGGGACGCAGACGCGGCGCGCGCTGGCACAGGCGACCGACGTTATAAGGATGGAAACCGTCTACGTCTTTGTCCGGGTGAATACGTTCCAGTACTTTGACGTTATCAATACCCGCCGGTAACGGCAGTTGAACCAGAATGCCATCAATGGTGTTGTCGGCATTCAGCGCATCGATAAGCTCCAGCAGCTCCGCTTCGCTGGTGGTTTCCGGGAGGTCATAAGAGCGGGAGACGAACCCGACTTCTTCACAAGCCTTGCGTTTGCTTGCGACATAAATTTGCGATGCAGGGTTACTACCCACCAGCACAACGGCCAGTCCTGGTGCCCGCAGTCCGGCTGCAATACGCGCCTGAACTTTTTGAGCAACTTCAGAGCGCACCTGCTGCGCAATCGTTTTACCGTCAATAATCTTTGCTGCCATCAGAGAGAGGATTCCATCTGTTACGTAGGTCGAAGGGGATGCGCCTATTTTGTCAGAAGCGGGGCGCGCTGTCAGGTTTCGTTTCAGATTTATCGCGTGAAGCGACCTCTTGCGAAGGTTAGGCGCACCGTCGCTGAGGTCGCTGAGATTGAAAGCTTCATTTTTCGTCCATGATGGCGTTGTAAATCTGGAACTGACTTATTTCCTTGTCAAAGGATTAAGATAATTTAAGAAATACCTGACAATATAAAAAGAATTTTCAGCCTGGTAATTTACCGCTTCAGGTCTATATTTGTGTTGAATATATTTTGCGCGGAAGTATTCATCTAACGGGGCTCTCTATTTTTTAGAATAGAGTGCATATTTTCAATTAAGACATTCTTAGAGGATAAAAAGGAATTTACTACTATAAGTGTCTTAAATAAAGTAATCGGTTATATACGGATGTGGAGTCGATAAATGAGATTGAAGGAATATATATGAAATTAAGATTTATTTCGTCTGCGCTGGCCGCCGCACTATTCGCCGCTACGGGTAGTTATGCTGCCGTTGTAGATGGCGGTACAATTCACTTTGAAGGCGAACTGGTGAATGCTGCCTGTTCAGTGAATACTGACTCGGCAGACCAGGTTGTCACACTCGGTCAATATCGTACCGATATTTTCAATGCTGTTGGTAATACCTCTGCATTAATTCCATTCACTATACAGTTGAACGACTGCGATCCTGTCGTTGCCGCTAATGCTGCCGTTGCATTTTCTGGTCAGGCGGATGCAATCAATGATAATTTATTGGCCATTGCATCCAGTACTAATACAACAACAGCAACGGGTGTCGGTATTGAAATACTTGATAATACATCCGCAATTCTCAAACCTGATGGGAATAGCTTCTCAACCAACCAGAACTTGATCCCCGGGACCAACGTTCTTCATTTTTCTGCACGTTATAAAGGCACCGGTACAAGTGCATCAGCAGGGCAAGCAAATGCTGACGCGACTTTTATTATGAGATACGAATAATCAAAACCACGTTGTTTTGAATTATATATCACGTCTTATAACAAAGTAATGTACCGGTTGTCTGAAGCGGTATGGTGGCAATGTAAATCGAAATCATGTTCACTTTGTATCATGCCGCTTTATTAAATGAAAAGGGAATGATGTGTTGTAAGAAACCAAAGCAATCATTTCTTTATATTTCTTATTTTTGCCGTCAGGAATACACAAGGCGTATTAACTATGATGACTAAAATAAAGTTATTGATGCTCATTATATTTTATTTAATCATTTCGGCCAGCGCCCATGCTGCCGGAGGGATCGCATTAGGTGCCACGCGTATTATTTATCCCGCTGATGCTAAACAGACTGCGGTATGGATTAGAAATAGCCATACCAATGAGCGCTTTCTGGTCAATTCGTGGATTGAAAACAGCAGCGGTGTAAAAGAAAAGTCATTCATCATTACACCGCCACTGTTTGTTAGTGAACCCAAAAGCGAAAATACTTTGCGTATTATTTACACCGGTCCACCGCTGGCGGCAGATCGTGAGTCTTTGTTCTGGATGAATGTTAAGACGATCCCTTCGGTAGATAAAAATGCATTGAACGGCAGGAATGTTTTGCAACTGGCGATTTTATCGCGCATGAAATTATTTCTCCGTCCAATTCAATTACAAGAATTACCCGCAGAAGCGCCGGACACACTCAAGTTTTCGCGATCCGGTAACTATATCAATGTTCATAATCCATCACCTTTTTATGTCACCCTGGTTAACCTGCAAGTGGGCAGCCAAAAACTGGGGAATGCTATGGCTGCACCCAGAGTTAATTCACAAATTCCCTTACCCTCAGGAGTGCAGGGAAAGCTGAAATTTCAGACCGTTAATGATTATGGTTCAGTAACCCCGGTCAGAGAAGTGAACTTAAACTAACCGAATCATCTGACAATATCAGAGCTAATTATGAAAATACCCACTACTACGGATATTCCGCAGAGGTATACCTGGTGTCTGGCCGGAATTTGTTATTCATCTCTTGCCATTTTACCCTCCTTTTTAAGCTATGCGGAAAGTTATTTCAACCCGGCATTTTTATTAGAGAATGGCACATCCGTTGCTGATTTATCGCGCTTTGAGAGAGGTAATCATCAACCTGCGGGCGTGTATCGGGTGGATCTCTGGCGTAATGATGAGTTCATTGGTTCACAGGATATCGTATTTGAATCGACGACAGTAAATACAGGTGATAAATCAGGTGGGTTAATGCCTTGTTTTAATCAGGCACTCCTTGAACGAATTGGCCTTAATAGCAGTGCATTCCCCGAGTTAGCCCAGCAGCAAAATAATAAATGCATTAATTTACTGAAAGCTGTACCTGATGCCACAATTAACTTTGATTTTGCAGCGATGCGCCTGAACATCACTATTCCTCAGATAGCGTTGTTGAGTAGCGCTCACGGTTACATTCCGCCTGAAGAGTGGGATGAAGGTATTCCTGCTTTACTCCTGAATTATAATTTCACCGGTAACAGAGGTAATGGTAACGATAGCTATTTTTTTAGTGAGCTCAGCGGGATTAATATTGGCCCGTGGCGTTTACGCAACAATGGTTCCTGGAACTATTTTCGCGGAAATGGATATCATTCAGAACAGTGGAATAATATTGGCACCTGGGTACAGCGCGCCATTATTCCGCTGAAAAGTGAACTGGTAATGGGAGACGGCAATACAGGAAGTGATATTTTCGATGGCGTTGGATTTCGTGGTGTACGGCTTTATTCTTCCGATAATATGTATCCTGATAGCCAGCAAGGGTTTGCCCCAACGGTACGTGGGATTGCCCGTACGGCGGCCCAGCTAACGATTCGGCAAAATGGTTTTATTATCTATCAAAGCTATGTTTCCCCCGGCGCTTTTGAAATTACAGATTTGCACCCGACATCTTCAAATGGCGATCTGGATGTCACCATCGACGAGCGCGATGGCAATCAGCAGAATTATACAATTCCGTATTCAACAGTGCCGATTTTACAACGCGAAGGGCGTTTCAAATTTGACCTGACGGCGGGCGATTTTCGTAGCGGTAATAGTCAGCAATCGTCGCCTTTCTTTTTTCAGGGCACGGCACTCGGTGGTTTACCACAGGAATTTACTGCCTACGGCGGGACGCAATTATCTGCCAATTACACCGCCTTTTTATTAGGGCTGGGGCGCAATCTCGGGAGCTGGGGCGCAGTGTCGCTGGATGTAACGCATGCGCGCAGTCAGTTAGCCGACGACAGTCGTCATGAGGGGGATTCCATTCGCTTCCTCTATGCGAAATCAATGAACACTTTCGGCACCAATTTTCAGTTAATGGGTTACCGCTATTCGACACAAGGTTTTTATACCCTTGATGATGTTGCGTATCGTCGTATGGAGGGGTACGAATATGATTACGATTATGACGGTGAGCATCGCGATGAACCGATAATCGTGAATTACCACAATTTACGCTTTAGCCGTAAAGACCGTTTGCAGTTAAATATTTCACAATCACTTAATGACTTTGGCTCGCTTTATATTTCTGGTACCCATCAAAAATACTGGAATACTTCGGATTCAGATACGTGGTATCAGGTGGGGTATACCAGCAGCTGGGTTGGCATCAGTTATTCACTCTCATTTTCGTGGAATGAATCTGTAGGGATCCCCGATAACGAACGTATTGTCGGACTTAATGTTTCAGTGCCTTTCAATGTTCTGACCAAACGTCGCTACACCCGGGAAAATGCGCTCGACCGCGCTTATGCCTCCTTTAACGCCAACCGTAACAGCAACGGGCAAAATAGCTGGCTGGCAGGCGTTGGTGGGACCTTACTGGAAGGCCACAACCTGAGTTATCACGTAAGCCAGGGCGATACCTCGAATAATGGGTATACGGGCAGCGCCACGGCAAACTGGCAGGCCGCTTACGGTACGCTGGGGGTCGGGTATAACTACGACCGCGATCAACATGACGTTAACTGGCAGCTGTCTGGCGGTGTGGTCGGGCATGAAAATGGTATAACGCTGAGCCAGCCTTTAGGGGATACCAATGTTTTGATTAAAGCGCCAGGCGCAGGCGGTGTACGCATTGAAAATCAAACTGGAATTTTAACCGACTGGCGCGGCTATGCGGTGATGCCGTATGCCACGGTTTATCGGTATAACCGTATCGCGCTTGATACCAATACGATGGGGAATTCCATCGATGTTGAAAAAAATATTAGCAGCGTTGTGCCGACGCAAGGCGCGTTGGTTCGTGCCAATTTTGATACCCGCATAGGCGTGCGGGCGCTCATTACCGTTACCCAGGGCGGAAAACCGGTGCCGTTTGGATCACTGGTACGGGAAAACAGTACCGGAATAACCAGTATGGTGGGTGATGACGGGCAAGTTTATTTAAGTGGTGCGCCATTGTCTGGTGAATTACTGGTTCAGTGGGGAGACGGCGCGAACTCACGCTGCATTGCGCACTATGTATTGCCGAAGCAAAGCTTACAGCAAGCCGTCACTGTTATTTCGGCAGTTTGCACACATTCTGGCTCATAAAGGAAATTATCAATGAAGATAATCTGCAGATTATTATTGGCAATGGCATGTTTGTGTCTAGCAAACATATCCTGGGCTACTGTTTGTGCAAATAGTACTGGCGTAGCAGAAGATGAACACTATGATCTCTCAAATGTCTTTAATAGCACCAATAACCAGCCAGGCCAGATTGTTGTTTTACCGGAAAAATCCGGCTGGGTAGGTGTGTCAGCAATTTGCCCACCCGGCACGCTGGTGAATTATACATACCGTAGTTATGTCACCAACTTTATTGTTCAGGAAACTATCGATAATTATAAATATATGCAATTAAATGATTATCTATTAGGTGCGATGAGTCTGGTTGATAGCGTGATGGATATTCAGTTTCCCCCGCAAAATTATATCCGTATGGGAACAGATCCTAACGTTTCGCAAAACCTTCCGTTCGGGGTGATGGATTCTCGTTTGATATTTCGTTTAAAGGTTATTCGTCCCTTTATTAACATGGTGGAGATCCCCAGACAGGTGATGTTTACCGTGTATGTGACATCAACGCCTAACGATCCGTTGGTTACACCTGTTTATACCATTAGTTTTGGTGGCCGGGTTGAAGTACCGCAAAACTGCGAATTAAATGCCGGGCAAATTGTTGAATTTGATTTTGGTGATATCGGCGCATCGTTATTTAGTGCGGCAGGGCCGGGGAATCGACCAGCTGGTGTCATGCCGCAAACCAAGAGCATTGCGATCAAATGTACGAATGTTGCTGCGCAGGCTTATTTAACAATGCGTCTGGAAGCCAGTGCCGTTTCTGGTCAGGCGATGGTGTCGGACAATCAGGATTTAGGTTTTATTGTGGCCGATCAGAACGATACGCCGATCACGCCTAACGATCTCAATAGCGTTATTCCTTTCCGTCTGGATGCAGCTGCGGCAGCCAATGTCACACTTCGCGCCTGGCCTATCAGTATTACCGGTCAAAAACCGACCGAAGGGCCGTTTAGCGCGCTGGGGTATTTACGCGTCGATTATCAATGAGGTACGGAGAATGAGAAGAGTACTCTTTAGCTGTTTCTGCGGGCTACTGTGGAGTTCCAGTGGATGGGCAGTTGACCCTTTAGGAACGATTAATATCAATTTGCACGGTAACGTTGTTGATTTCTCCTGTACCGTAAACACAGCGGATATTGATAAGACGGTAGATTTAGGCAGATGGCCTACGACACAATTACTGAGCGCTGGCGATACCACGGCACTCGTCCCTTTTAGCCTGCGGCTGGAGGGATGTCCTCCGGGTTCAGTTGCGATTTTATTTACGGGAACGCCGGCATCTGATGCCAACCTGCTGGCTCTGGATGATCCCGCAATGGCACAAACCGTCGCCATCGAATTACGTAATAGCGATCGCTCCCGGCTCGCACTGGGGGAGGCGAGCCCGACTGAGGAAGTAGATGCAAATGGCAATGTCACACTAAACTTTTTTGCCAATTATCGAGCGTTAGCCAGCGGTGTTCAGCCAGGTGTGGCGAAAGCGGATGCGATATTTATGATCAATTATAATTAATATTATATTAATTCATATAATTTGGCGTAGTCGATAAGCTCTACAATTGAATGCAATCCTAGCTTGCCATAAATATTAGATTTATGCGCACTAACTGTTTTATTGCTAAGTAATAACTTATCGGCAATTTCTTTATTAGATAATCCGCTGACCAGATAACGTAATATCGTCACTTCACGATTAGATAGCACAGTGATCGTTGAACTATTCGTGCTACATTTATTGCTTTTTATATAGTTGAGCGTTTCGCTGGGAAAAAAAGTGTATCCGGAGAGGATCATCTGAACGGCATGAAAAATATCATTCTGATCATTGCATTTACTGACAAAACCGTTAGCACCAGCTTGTATCGCTCTGCCAGCATAAAAGCATTCTGATTTCGATGATAAAAATAATACTTTCACTGTGCTCTGGATTTGTTTGATCCTTTTCAGGAAGGTAAAACCGTCTGTTCCGGGCAAGTCTATATCCATAATGATTAAATCAACAGGACGGGTTCGGAGATAATCGATGGTTATGCGATAATCATCCGTTTTCAGGACAATTTGCAATTCACTGTTTTTTTGCAACAGAACTTCAATAGACATTCTGATGATAGGATGAGTATCCATAATGATCACCGACGTTGGTTTCATAGTTACCAGTCTCATAGGATCGGACAATTTTCCGTTAGGGCGGGAAATTGTACTTTGATACATGAAAATACGGGTTTTCTTGATTCAGACGCGCAGCGGTGTACGTTTGTTTGCCGCTATAGCGAAATAAATCAGAAAATCAGACGCGGTCGTTCACTTGTTCAGCAACCAGATCAAAAGCCATTGACTCAGCAAGGGTTGACCGTATAATTCACGCGATTACACCGCATTGCGGTATCAACGCGCCCTTAGCTCAGTTGGATAGAGCAACGACCTTCTAAGTCGTGGGCCGCAGGTTCGAATCCTGCAGGGCGCGCCATTTCTTCTTCATTTATCCCCGTCTTATCTGTTTCCGCTTTGCCCTTCACCACATCACTTTTTGTCGCTGTTTGGCGAGATAATTCAACGGTGTCAGGCCGTAAAACGCCTTAAAAACAGAGATAAAGTACGACGTGCTGCTATAGCCACATAATTGCGCTACCTGAGTGATATTTTTGTTATCCATCAATAACATCTGTACGGCGTAACGCATACGACACTCTGTGACAATCTGGCTATAGCTGGTATTTTCGTTTTTTAATTTCTTTTTGAGCAGGCTGGGGCTTAAACATAGCGAACTGGCGACAATTCGCAGATTCCAGTAATGCTGAATATCGCTTTGAATAATGCGGCAGACGCTGTCGCGGACGCTACTGCGTAAGATATACATCAGTAGGGCAATAAACCGCGATTGCTCAAGAAAGTTAGACAATACGGTAAAAAGCAATGCGCGCGTCAACTCCGCTTCGCAGGGTTTGCTGGGTTGCTGCTTGCTGTGGTTGGCGGCTAGCCGGAACACTTCCGGTGTACGGCTATGACAAGCGATAACCGGGGTTGCCAGCCGCGACCAGGGCTTTACGCAGGTTAAGTTCTTATTTAAAAACAACAGATAATCGTTGATGATGTTGCGGTTGATGTGGGTGATTAATACGTGATTTAACGTTGAGAGTTCAATGACGTTATTGTTGCACGCGAAGGCGGCCAGGTAGTTTTTCGGAAGGGTAAACGTAGTATGGTTATTGACGCTTACCTCTACCTCTTTTTCGGTCAGGATCACCACGCAAGGTTCACTGCTGCTCAATTGCATTTCGCACTCCTCAGATATCAGAAACTCCGCTCAAAGGATCTATGCTTCCTGCATGAGTGATCGGCCCGTTCGCCGATAACGATCTTCTTTCTTTAGCACGCTTTTTAGCAATTAATCTTGATGGAATTCTGACGAGAGCGAAAGTAGTAAGTCAGGTCGTACCCGACTTACCTGGAGGGGATTTAATACTCGAGAATGCCGTGCGCGACGGGCAAATAGCGCAGAGAGAAATAGAGCGTGTCTTTACCGCAAGAGGAACGTTTCGCTAACAGCGAGGCGATCTCTGCATCCGGTTTCGGTTTCGCTGTAAAGGTTTTGCCTTTGCCGGCGACAAACAGTTCATAAACAATGCCGCTGGCAGGGGCGGAACTTTGGCAATCGGCGCTGGCCTGTAGATAACGTTCACGCTGTTCAGCGGTAAGTTTATTCACGCCGCTGCCATCCTGTACCCAGACATTAACGCCGGTTGTTTTAACTTGTTCCAGCAGTTGGCGATAGCCATCGGGCGACATGTTTCCGGCGAAAAAACTACTGATATAAACCGGTTTTGCTGAAACATCGCTAATCAACCGCTGCGCGTTGTTTAACCATGTCAGCAAAGGTTGACGGGCGGCTTCGCTGCGCCAGTTCAGGTCGTCAATTTCCGCGCTGATGTACCAGCCATCCGGCGTTACGCCAGGCGCGGCGCTCCATAATCTGGCTTGCTGGAGATCGGCAGCCAGCAGGCGATTAAGATAGCTTTCCAGCGCCGCGGATGACTGTTTCTGGTGCATAAAAAATTCCGGATCGGCATTCAGCCCGACAATCAGCTTCAGGCCAGCCTGTTGCGCAGCTGCGGCACGCTTAAACAATAACGCGCGCTGTTCTGGCTGGGTGAATGCATCGCCGTAACGGGTCCATTGCAAAACCAGGGTATCGAAGCCTTGCAAACGTAACTGACTCATCAGCCCCTGCCACTGGGTATCGGTAACCTGACTATCACGGTTTTGTGGTTGCCAGATAATACCTTTCATCGCAAAGGAAAAAGGGCTGACCAAAAGCAGTGTCAGCAATACGAAAATGAACTTACGCATTTACCAGTGCACTCCAATGGTGAGAAACGCGTTGTTGCGCTCTCCGTTACGTTGATTAATCGCCTTAAAGGTATGTTGATATTCGACGCCGAGACTGACTTTGTGCGGCCAGGCGTCGTAGTGCGTCTCGCCGGTCCAGATATTCCAGCGGACCCCGACACCGCCAAGCTGCGCGCCCTGAGTGCCTTTATCACGATAACCGTTGTCCTGAACGTGAGCGTAAGGCTCAATAGTCTGTCCGTTCGCCACCTTCTGATGCCAGCTTACGCGATAATCTGCCGTCCACGCCTGAATATCCTGGCGGACATATTGCGCCGCATCGAGGTACAGGTTTTGGGCAAACCAGCCTGAACCGTTCGGGTGCCATTCGTCGCTGTATTTGCCGCCATTAAAGAATGAGGCGCTGGCGCGCAGCATGGTATCGGATGCGCCATTTTGCCCGTTCAGCGGCAACTGCTGTTCGACGGCGAGGAAAACGATCTGATCGCGCAGCGGCTTCCAGCGCAGACCGGTGCCGGACATCGGATTTTTCACCGGCATCATCACCCCGTTTTCTCCGGTATCGGCAAAGACGCGGCTATAAACTGAGAGCAGGTCGCCTTCCAGCAGCATATTGCGTCCGATGCGGTACTCGGCTTCCAGTTGCCCGTAGCTACGATAGCTTTTCCCTGGCGCTGCGCCGCCGACATTATTGTTAGCGGTACTCATCGCGCCGGAACGCAAGCCGATGGAAGAATCGAAACTGAACGTCCAGCGGCGACCGACCTCCTCATGCAGACGGCGGAAATTGAAGCGTTGCTGATTTTGCTCTGGGGTCAGTGGGGTTATCAGCGCCTGATTATCAATGTCATCAATCACCAGCCGGGCGTAGTGCTGCGTCGCAGGCATGTCATCCAGACGCTGGTTCACGTAGGCCAGTTGTCGGATAAGTGCCGGATCGTCCGGTAGCCCTTTATGCGCCTGTTCGAGCATTTCCCGCGACTGTGCGATATCACCGCTATCCCACAAGGCGTAACCGAGCGCTGCCTGGGTGTTGCTATTATTCGGTTCCAGTTCCAGAGCGGCGCGCAAATCACTCACCGCCGCCGGGACATTATGACGTTGGCGATAAATTGTCGCCCGCGCAACGTAAGCGTTGGCAGAAGGCGCAATATTGATTGAGCGCGTGAGATCGTTCAGTGCGAGTTCCGGCTGACCAGGAATGTAACGTTGCGCATGCAGCCACCAGTAGAGGGCATTGTTTCCCAGCCCACGTTGTTCTGCCTGCTGAAGCCAGCGATCGCGAGCCGCACCATTTCCTGCCGCCTGGGCGGTATTGGCAGCAGCAAGCAGATCCTCATTGCTCATGTCGTGAAGACTGATTTTCTGCCAGGCCGCCAGTGCGGTGGCGTAGTCCTCAACCTGATACGCCTGATAGGCTACCGCACGATGTTGCCAGGCGTTCGGTTGTCGTTGTTCGGCCTGAAGCCATGCATACAACGCCACACCTGGTAGCGTGTCCCGATAACACTTTGCCAGACGGTTCCAGGCGGCAGCATCGTAGGAAGGCGACATATCGCCCAGCAAGCGAACTATTGCCGGGCAATTATCTGCAATACCCGGCAACTGACTTTGCCACTGACGTTGCTCCGCCAGCGGTAAGGGTTTCGATAAAATCGCCACCTTCGCCGGAGTTGCCAGGTAAGGATGACTTTCCAGCAGAGACGCCAGTCGCGCCATTAAAGTCTGGCTGACACGCGCATCGCCCTGGAAAGGATAGCGTTGCAGCAATAAATCGGCAGCTTCGCGTGACTGCTCGTTCTGCATCAGTTGCCAGGTCAGTTGATCCAGGCGGGTAAGATTTGCCGGTTCTTGCTGATACAGCAATCGTGCCAGACGCAGAGCTTCAGCCTTGTTACGGGTCGCCACGCTAACGGTATAACGCTCCTCAAGCATTTCATTGGCGGGGAGGGTGGCGAGCAGTTTTTGCGCTGCGTCGTACTGACCTTCTTTTAACAGCACCGGTAGCGTCGCGCCAACAACATACTGGCAGTTGTCGGCAAACTGTACCGTATAATTCGTCAACGCCTGAACGGGGTTGCCGCTGTATTTAGATAACAGATAGAGCCAACTTTTCTCTTGTGCGTCCGTGGTAAATAGCGGCGTATTTTCAATGAGATAATGCTGGAGGCGTGCTTTTTCGCCACGATAAGCCAGCGCGGTCGCGTAAGTAATATATGACTGAGGATCGGTGAAGATCCCCTGTGATTGCAGCGCCAGGATCCGATCGTCCAGCTGCCCGGCAAGAAGCACGTCAAACCACTGACGGCGTTCTGCCGCGCTTAATGTGTTCTGCTGGCGTGCTTCATTGTATAGCGTATCTGCCTGGGACCATTGTTTCAGGTAGATTGCCCGTTGCAGCAGATCGGTTCGCAGCGTTTTTCCTTCCGGCGATGCAGCAAAGGTCGCATCGTTCAGTTGCGCTCTGGCGACAGGTAATTGTGCCAGCCGCAGGGCATTCTGCCCGACTTCACTGCGACAACGCAGGGTCGGCGCAGCGTCGCACGATTTTTGCTGGGCAAGCAGTTCTTCAACAGTCGTAACGCTTTTCACTTCAACTGGAATAGCCGCCAGACTGCGCTCAAGTCGGGCATCTCCTGGATGACGTTTCAGTTGATCCTCAAGCAACAGCCGCGCCCGGGCATCATGACCAAAATGGCGATAGGCTTCCGCAAGGTATAAAGTCAGCGGAATATTATCCGGCACCTGCTGGTGTATATATTCAAATTCGCGGATGGCGGTTGCTTCGTCGTTATTTTTCTGTGCCTTCAGCGCCTTATCGAGACGGGGATAAATAACAAAATGGCGATAATCGCTCAGCCCCAGCTCTTCTGCGCTGGTGCCGATATTGTCTGCGAGTGCGCTGGTACTCAATAAAGACGTCAGCAGTAAACCAGACCATCCGATGACGCGATTAAGGTTATTCTCCTTCATTTTCGGACTCCAGTTGCGCAACCTGTTCTGTGTTTAAACCTGCTTTGAGTAATAGTGATTGCATCGAAACTTGTAATTCGCGTTGAATTGTCAGGACGCGATCCAACGTTTCCTGGCTGATAACGCCTTCGGTGACCAAAAACTTGCCGAGCGGCAGAGAACTGCGTTCATGGCGCAATAACAACACGTTAATTGCTGAACGATTAATATGACCGAGCGTGGTCAGTATTTCGGCGAACAGGAACTGATGCGGCACATATTGCCGCCAGATTTCACCGGCCTGCTGTTCCGTGAGCCACTGATGCTGAATCGCATTGTACAACATTGCCCGCGGATCGTGACCGCGTCGGCGTGCATACCAGTGACGTAACCCCGTGACAATTTGTCCCCGCAGAACAATGACGTAACGCACTTTGCGTCCGACTTTACGCGTCAGGGCTGCCAGCGAAACCGGGTCAATACCATCTTCACTGCCGACAATTAACTCATCATTTTCCAGACGCAGCGGCAGTACTGCATAATGCAGCGCCACGGAAGCCGGCATTTCGGCAATCAGTGATGAAGGGATCTGCCAGGCGTCGATCGACTCCCACGCCACGCCGTTTTGCTCTGCCAGCGCCTGTGCCAGCTGTTCGGCGCTAATCAGCCCCTGCATCAGCATTGAACCGCCCAGGCGTAGACCTTCGACGCGATTACGCAGTGCTGTATCGAGTTGTTCTTCAGTGATGACCTGATTTTCCAGCAGAATTTGGCCTAACGGGCGCAACGAGCGGGTATCGCCAGTCACGCTGGGGAAGTCATGCGTTGTTTTATCCCACGCGACGCGACGTGGATCGCCGTGTTGAAGTACCTGTTTTAACGCGCGCCAGTTGGCCATGAAGTTAATCAGGTTGCCCCAGAAAAGACGCAGGACAGATAGCAGCCCCTGCGTCAGACCGTAGTAGCCAGTGACAAAAATCACCCGCTGCACGATGCGGTTAACCATCAAACCAAAGTTTAGCCACAGCAGGGTCATTAACCATGCGCTGCCGCTAAAAATAGAAAGGAAATGCCAGGCATCGGGCCACAAACTTTCATACGCCAGCAACAGCAAAAGCTGGATCATCACCAGCATCGCGAGGAAGCTGACAAAGTTACTGATTGCCCCTTTGCGGTCGCGCCAGAGAAAGTAGTTCAGCGTCAGGCTGGAGGTCCATTTGTGGGTTTTAAAGCCCTGGAAAACAATGCCGATGATCCAGCGAGATTTTTGTCGAACCGCAGTCGAAAAGGTATCGGGGAAATATTCGCGCACGCAGATCATGTTTGACGTCCGCGCGTGCTGTAAAAATTTACGCTGCTCGCGTTCTTTGGCTTCGTCCACCACCGGAAAACGGACAAAAATTTCCGTCATACCTTTTTCTTTCAGGCGGAAACCAATGTCGTAATCTTCAGTAAGACTCTGCACGTCGAAAGCAATACCGTCACCGTCAGCTAACAGTGCGGTCACGGCGCGGCGGCTGAAACAGGTGCCGACGCCTGCGCTGGGCACCTGTCCGGCGAGGGCTTCACGCACCGGAACATCTTTGCCATGCAGTTCTGAAAACTCATCAATGTAAGTCATGCTGGTGAAGTGCGTCCATTCGCGTTCGAATGGGTACACCGGGATCTGAATCAGATCTTTACGCTCGACCAGATAGTTGAACAGACGCAATTCCATCGGTGAAATCACATCTTCGGCGTCATGCAGAATAAAACCAGCAAATGCGAAATTGGCGCTACGCTCAAACTGGGTGATGGCGTCCAGCACGTTGTTCAGGCAGTCGGCTTTGCTGGTGGGGCCAGGACGCGCGCAGACTACCTTATGCACGTTTGGGAAGCGAGCGCACACTTCGTCAACATCACGCTGAGTATCGGGGTCGTTGGGGTAGGTGCCAACAAAGATATGATAGTTTTCATAGTCGAGCGTGGTCGCCGCCAGCTCGGCCATATTGCCGATGACGCCCGTTTCATTCCACGCCGGAACCATAATCGCTAACGGTTTTTCATCTGGTTTATACAGTTCGCGGTAACTCATTCGCGGGTAGCGGCGATAAACACTCAACTTGCGTTTAATGCGGCGTACCCAGTAGACGACATCAATAAAAAAATCGTCCAGCCCGCTGATGAACATGATGACCGCTAACGTTATCGCGATTACTTTTAAGCCGTAGAGCCAGGTAGCAAAAACATCAAGAAGCCAGTCCACACAAAAACCTTACATTAACGCTGGTTATGTTTAGGGTGGCGTATATTAAGGTTTTTTATGAATTGTGACAGCTTTTTACCATTAATAGGTATGACTATTGCGGCACGTTATTTTTACACTGGTTATAAAAGTTGCCGTTTGCTGAATAATTAAGCGGGTAATGTGATAACAAACCTTGTCCCCCGAGCATCTGACGTTACGGCAACCGTGCCTTTATGCGCGACAACAATCGATTTCACTATCGCCAGACCAATGCCGCTACCTTCGCCTTTTCGCTGGCGGGAGGGGTCAACGCGGTAGAAACGGTCAAACAATCGCGGTAAGTGCTCGGGCGCAATGGGCGTACCGGGGTTTTCGACGGAAACTTGCACCTGGTGATCGACCGTCTGGCAGCGCACTACAATCGCCTCTCCGGGCGGCGTATAACGCAGGGCGTTCGAAAGCAGGTTGCTTAACGCCCGACGCAGCATCAGCGGATCGCCCGCAACCTGACACTCGTCACCAACAAACCGCAACTCCACGCCGCGATCTTCCGCTAATGCCTCGAAAAAATCGAACACTTTGCCGACTTCATCCGCCAGGTTGAGCATTTTCTTTTCGGGGATTAACTGGTTGTTATCGGCCTGGGCGAGAAACAGCATATCGCTGACCATTTTCGCCATTCGCGTCAGCTCTTCGAGATTAGAGTAGAGCACATCTTCCAGCTCCTTCTGGCTGCGCGACTGGCTGAGGGCGATTTCCGTTTGCGTAATGAGATTCGTAATTGGTGTGCGAATTTCGTGGGCGATATCCGCTGAGAAATTGGACTGGCGGGTAAAGACATCCTCAATACGCTCGATCATATGGTTGAACGACAGTACCAACTGTTCCAGCTCAATCGGCACGGTCTGCGGGTCGAGGCGGACGTCGAGATCTTTCGAGGTGATATTCTGGATTTGACGGCTGACGCTGCGGATCGGCGCGTGACCTTTATGTACCGCCAGCAGCACGATAAAGACGATCAGGATGCTGATGATCGATGCGGTCATAATAAGTTTATTCATCAAATCATTTATGTAATGAAGATGAAAATCGATCGACAGCGCGATGTAGAGCGTATAAATCGGTTTGCCGTCCACCAGCGGGCCAACCGGTAAGTTAATCATCCGCCAGTTGCTGTGTTCCATATGCCCGTGACCGTGCCCTGGCATCATCATCGTCGGGCCGGAAAGGAGATACACCTCGCCGCCCTGCGCGTCTTTATCGGGTATGGCATCACGTGCAAACTCGCGGATATCGGGCGCGTCGGGGGAGTGATACACCGTTTTTCCGTAGCTATCTGCCAGGGAAATCAATACGTTGGAATAACCACTGACAATGTCTTCCAGCGTCATTAAGCGTCGGGCTTGTGTCTCTTCGGGATGATTAAGAACGCGCTTGAGCGTGGTGCTAATCTCTTTTAAATCATTAATATCCTGCTCGGCAAAATGCACTTTTACCGAGTGGATCATGATCCATGCAAAGGCGAAAAACGCCGCGATGGTGGCCAGGCTGATAAAAAAGGTCAGGCGGGTTGCCAGCGAAAACGGGCGCTGAAATGGCTTACTGACCATCCGGCACCTCAAGCATATAGCCCACGCCGCGCACGGTTTGAATCAGCTTCGGCTCAAAGTCGTTGTCGATTTTGCCGCGTAGCCGCTTCACCGCCACATCAATGGCGTTAGTGTCGCTGTCGAAATTCATGTCCCATACCTGCGAGGCGATAAGCGAGCGGGGCAGCACTTCGCCCTGATGGCGAAGGAAAAACTCCAGCAGAGTAAATTCTTTACTGGTCAGAGTGATGCGCGTGCCGCTGCGGGTGACTTTGCGGCTGACGAGATCGACCATCAGATCGGCAACCTGAAACTGACTTTCGATAATCACCGCCGCCCCGCGCCGCAGGAGAGTGCGCACCCGCGCCAGCAGTTCAGCAAAAGCGAACGGCTTCACCAGATAGTCATCGGCCCCCAACTCCAGCCCCTTGACGCGATGTTCAATGGTGCCAAGCGCGGTAAGCAACAGAATCGGCATCCCTTTATTGGCGGAGCGCAACATGCGCACGATATCCCAGCCGTTCACGTCCGGCAGCATAATATCGAGGATTATCAGGTCATAATCACCGGTCATCGCCAGATGGTAGCCATTCAGCCCATTGTCGGCCAAATCGACCACAAAACCGGCTTCGGTTAACCCTTTGGTCAAGTATTCTCCGGTTTTCTTTTCATCTTCGACAATCAACAGTTTCATATTTCCTCCGCATGTTGCCCGGGCAATTCTAGAGTAGCGGGATCAGATGGCAATCGCTTATTGGCAAAATGACAATTTTGTCATTTTCCTGTCACCGGAAAATCAGAGCCTGGCGAGTAAAGTTGACGGCATAAAATCACCAGAAATTATGAGCCTATGTCTCCTTGTAAACTTCTGCCATTTTGTGTGGCCCTTGCGCTAACCGGTTGTTCACTGGCACCGGATTATCAGCGCCCGGCAATGCCCGTGCCGCAGCAGTTCTCACTCAGCCAGAACGGCCTCGTTAACGCAGCAGATAACTATCAGAACGCGGGCTGGCGCACCTTTTTTGTTGATAATCAGGTGAAGACGCTGATTAGCGAGGCGCTGGTGAATAACCGGGATTTGCGCATGGCGACGCTGAAAGTGCAGGAAGCGCGGGCGCAATATCGTCTGACCGATGCCGACCGCTACCCACAGCTCAATGGCGAGGGCAGCGGCAGCTGGAGCGGCAATCTTAAAGGCGATTCAGCCTCGACGCGGGAGTTCTCGACTGGCCTTAACGCCAGCTTTGATCTCGATTTTTTCGGTCGCTTAAAGAACATGAGCGAAGCCGAGCGCCAAAATTATTTAGCCACTGAGGAAGCCCAGCGCGCGGTGCATATTCTGCTGGTTTCTAATGTCGCGCAAAGCTATTTCAATCAGCAGCTGGCGTATGCGCAATTGCAAATAGCCGAAGAAACGCTGCGTAATTATCAGCAGTCATATGCGTTTGTCGAAAAACAACTGTTGACCGGTAGCAGCAATGTTCTGGCGCTGGAACAGGCTCGCGGGGTGATTGAAAGTACCCGCAGCGACATCGCTAAACGTCAGGGGGAACTGACGCAGGCGAATAATGCATTGCAACTGTTATTGGGAAGCTACGGCAAGCTGCCGCAAGCGCAGACAGTAAACAGCGACAGCCTGCAAAGCGTTCAATTACCAGCGGGCTTGTCGTCGCAAATCTTATTGCAGCGCCCGGATATTATGGAAGCTGAACACGCGTTAATGGCGGCTAATGCCAATATTGGGGCCGCACGCGCGGCATTTTTCCCATCTATAAGCCTGACCAGCGGAATATCAACCGCCAGCAGCGATCTGTCGTCATTATTTAACGCCAGCAGCGGGATGTGGAATTTTATACCCAAAATTGAGATCCCCATTTTTAATGCCGGACGCAACCAAGCCAATCTGGATATCGCCGAAATTCGCCAGCAGCAGTCGGTGGTGAATTATGAACAGAAAATCCAGAACGCCTTTAAAGAAGTGGCAGATGCGCTGGCATTACGTCAAAGCCTGAACGATCAAATTAGCGCCCAGCAGCGTTATCTGGCATCGCTGCAAATTACTTTGCAACGGGCGCGGGCATTATATCAGCACGGCGCAGTAAGTTATCTGGAAGTGCTGGATGCTGAGCGTTCTTTATTTGCAACCCGACAAACTTTACTTGACCTGAATTATGCCCGTCAGGTTAACGAAATTTCTTTATATGCCGCACTTGGTGGCGGTTGGCAGTAGTAATTTTTAACTCCAGGAGAGAATAAATGAAAAAAGCACTGCAAGTCGCAATGTTCAGTCTGTTTACCGTTATTGGCTTTAATGCCCAGGCTAACGAACATCATCATGAAACCATGAGCGAAGTACAACCGCAGGTTATTAGCGCCACTGGCGTGGTAAAAGGTATTGATCTGGAAAGCAAAAAAATCACCATCCATCACGATCCGATTGCTGCCGTGAAATGGCCGGAGATGACCATGCGCTTTACTATCACCCCGCAGACGAAAATGAGTGAAATTAAAACCGGCGACAAAGTGGCGTTTAATTTTGTCCAGCAGGGCAGCCTTTCTTTATTACAAGATATTAAAGTCAGCCAGTAACCCAGGTTTAATGAGATGAAAAAAATCGCGCTTATTATCGGCAGCATGATCGCGGGCGGTATTATTTCTGCGGCAGGTTTTACCTGGTTTGACCGGGCTGAACCGCCCGCAGAAAAAACGTCGACCGCAGAACGTAAAATTTTATTCTGGTACGACCCGATGTATCCCAATACGCGGTTCGATAAACCAGGTAAATCGCCGTTTATGGATATGGATCTGGTGCCGAAATATGCCGATGAAGAGAGTTCTGCGTCTGGTGTGCGCATTGACCCGACTCAGACGCAGAATCTGGGGGTGAAAACGGCTACCGTCACGCGCGGGCCGCTGACTTTTGCCCAGAGTTTCCCGGCGAATGTCAGTTACAACGAGTATCAGTATGCCATTGTGCAGGCTCGCGCTGCCGGGTTTATCGACAAGGTGTATCCGCTTACCGTGGGCGATAAAGTGCAAAAGGGCACACCGCTTCTCGACCTGACCATTCCCGACTGGGTGGAAGCGCAGAGTGAGTATTTACTGCTGCGCGAAACCGGCGGTACGGCGACCCAGACTGAAGGCATTCTTGAGCGGCTGCGACTGGCGGGAATGCCGGAGGCGGATATTCGCCGACTGATCGCCACGCAAAAAATCCAGACGCGTTTTACGCTCAAAGCGCCCATTGATGGCGTGATCACCGCGTTTGATCTGCGCGCGGGTATGAATATCGCCAAAGATAACGTGGTCGCGAAAATTCAGGGTATGGACCCGGTGTGGGTCACTGCTGCGATCCCGGAGTCTATCGCCTGGCTGGTGAAAGATGCCTCGCAGTTTACGCTCACCGTTCCGGCACGACCGGATAAAACACTCACCATCCGCAAATGGACCCTGCTACCCGGCGTGGATGCCGCGACCCGCACGCTGCAGCTGCGTCTGGAAGTCGACAACGCCGACGAGGCGCTAAAACCGGGCATGAACGCCTGGTTGCAACTCAATACCGCCAGCGAACCGATGCTGCTCATTCCGTCACAAGCGCTGATTGATACCGGCAGCGAACAGCGGGTGATTACCGTTGATGCCGACGGGCGCTTTGTACCGAAACGCGTTGCCGTTTTCCAGGCATCGCAAGGTGTCACCGCATTACGCTCTGGTCTGGCGGAAGGTGAAAAGGTGGTTTCCAGCGGCCTGTTCCTGATTGATTCCGAAGCCAATATTTCTGGCGCACTGGAGCGGATGCGCTCTGAAAGTGCTACCCATGCGCATTGAGGGAATAACCAATGATTGAATGGATTATTCGTCGCTCGGTGGCGAACCGTTTTCTGGTGCTGATGGGCGCGTTATTTCTGAGTATCTGGGGCACCTGGACCATCATTAACACGCCAGTGGATGCGTTGCCGGATCTCTCCGATGTGCAGGTGATTATTAAAACCAGCTATCCCGGTCAGGCACCGCAAATCGTTGAAAATCAGGTGACTTATCCGCTAACCACCACGATGTTGTCGGTGCCTGGCGCGAAGACTGTGCGCGGTTTCTCGCAGTTTGGCGACTCTTATGTGTATGTCATTTTCGAAGATGGCACCGATCCATACTGGGCGCGCTCGCGGGTGCTGGAGTACCTCAACCAGGTACAGGGTAAGCTGCCTGCGGGAGTCAGCGCCGAGCTGGGGCCAGATGCCACGGGTGTTGGCTGGATCTATGAATATGCATTGGTGGATCGCAGCGGTAAGCACGATCTGGCCGATTTACGCTCATTGCAGGACTGGTTTCTCAAATATGAGCTAAAAACCATCCCTGACGTTGCGGAAGTGGCGTCGGTGGGCGGTGTGGTGAAAGAGTATCAGGTGGTTATCGATCCCCAGCGCCTGGCGCAGTATGGCATCAGTCTCGCCGAAGTAAAAAGCGCGCTGGATGCTTCAAACCAGGAAGCGGGCGGTTCGTCGATCGAACTGGCGGAAGCGGAATATATGGTGCGCGCCAGCGGCTATCTGCAAACGCTCGACGACTTTAATCACATCGTTTTAAAAGCCAGTGAAAATGGCGTGCCCGTTTATCTGCGTGATGTTGCGAAGGTCCAGATTGGCCCGGAAATGCGCCGGGGCATTGCCGAACTGAACGGCGAAGGCGAAGTGGCGGGCGGAGTGGTGATCCTGCGCTCCGGCAAAAACGCCCGTGAAGTGATCGCCGCCGTGAAGGACAAACTGGAAACGCTGAAAAGCAGTCTGCCGGAAGGCGTGGAGATAGTTACAACATACGATCGCAGCCAGCTCATTGACCGCGCCATCGACAACCTCAGCGGCAAGTTGCTGGAAGAGTTTATTGTGGTGGCGGTAGTCTGTGCGCTGTTTCTCTGGCATGTGCGCTCGGCGCTGGTGGCGATTATTTCGTTGCCGCTGGGGTTGTGTATTGCTTTTATTGTCATGTACTTTCAGGGACTGAACGCCAATATTATGTCGCTGGGCGGTATTGCGATTGCCGTCGGGGCGATGGTCGATGCCGCTATCGTCATGATCGAGAATGCACATAAACGGCTGGAAGAGTGGCAGCACCAGCATCCTGACGCCACGCTGGATAATAAAACGCGCTGGCAGGTGATCACCGATGCATCTGTTGAAGTGGGGCCGGCGCTGTTTATCAGTCTGCTGATTATCACGTTGTCGTTTATCCCGATCTTCACCCTGGAAGGGCAGGAAGGGCGTCTGTTTGGCCCGCTGGCGTTCACCAAAACGTATGCGATGGCGGGCGCGGCGCTGCTGGCGATCGTAGTGATCCCGATCCTGATGGGCTACTGGATCCGTGGCAAAATTCCGCCGGAAAGTAGTAACCCGCTCAATCGCTTTTTGATTCGTGTTTATCATCCGCTGTTGCTGAAAGTACTGCACTGGCCGAAAACCACGCTGTTGGTGGCAGCGCTTTCGGTGCTGACGGTTCTCTGGCCGCTCAATAAAGTTGGCGGGGAATTTTTACCGCAGATCAATGAAGGCGACTTGTTGTATATGCCATCGACGCTGCCGGGGATTTCCGCAGCAGAGGCGGCGAGTATGCTGCAAAAAACCGACAAGCTGATTATGAGCGTACCTGAAGTGGCGCGGGTATTTGGCAAAACCGGGAAAGCGGAAACCGCCACCGATTCTGCTCCGCTGGAGATGGTAGAAACGACCATCCAGCTTAAGCCACAAGATCAGTGGCGGCCAGGCATGACGATGGACAAAATCATCGAGGAACTGGATAACACCGTGCGGCTGCCGGGGCTGGCGAATCTGTGGGTGCCGCCAATTCGTAACCGTATCGATATGCTCTCGACTGGCATTAAAAGCCCCATCGGCATTAAAGTTTCCGGCACTGTGCTGGCGGATATCGACGCGATGGCGGAGCAAATTGAAGAAGTGGCACGAACGGTGCCAGGCGTGGCTTCTGCGCTTGCTGAGCGTCTGGAAGGTGGGCGCTATATCAACGTTGAGATTAACCGTGAAAAAGCCGCGCGTTACGGTATGACGGTGGCGGATGTGCAATTGTTTGTGACATCTGCGGTGGGCGGGGCGATGGTTGGCGAAACGGTGGAAGGGATTGCCCGTTATCCCATTAATCTGCGTTATCCGCAAAGCTGGCGCGATAGTCCGCAGGCGCTGCGCCAGTTGCCGATCCTGACGCCGATGAAGCAGCAAATCACCCTGGCAGACGTGGCCGACGTTAAAGTCTCTACCGGACCGTCGATGCTGAAAACCGAGAATGCGCGCCCGACGAGCTGGATTTATATCGATGCCCGCGATCGTGACATGGTGTCGGTGGTTCACGATTTGCAAAAAGCGATAGCTGAAAAAGTGCAGTTAAAACCGGGCACCAGCGTGGCATTCTCCGGGCAGTTCGAGCTACTGGAGCGCGCCAACCATAAGCTGAAACTCATGGTGCCGATGACGTTGATGATCATCTTCGTGCTGTTGTATCTGGCGTTCCGTCGGGTGGGCGAAGCGTTGCTGATTATCAGCAGCGTACCGTTTGCGCTGGTGGGCGGCATCTGGTTGCTGTGGTGGATGGGCTTTCATCTTTCCGTGGCGACGGGCACCGGTTTTATTGCCCTTGCCGGGGTCGCCGCCGAATTTGGCGTGGTGATGCTGATGTATTTACGTCACGCCATAGAGGCCGAGCCGTCGTTGAATAATCCGCAAACATTCAGTGAGCAGAAGCTGGATGAGGCGTTATATCACGGCGCGGTACTGCGCGTGCGCCCGAAAGCGATGACGGTGGCGGTGATTATCGCCGGTCTGCTGCCGATTCTGTGGGGAACGGGAGCAGGTTCAGAGGTGATGAGCCGGATTGCCGCGCCGATGATTGGCGGCATGATCACCGCGCCTTTGCTATCGCTGTTTATTATCCCGGCGGCGTATAAGCTGATGTGGCTGCACCGACATCGGGTACGGAAATAAAAGCAGGATACCCGGTTTAACCGTGTGGATTGTGTCTTGCGACGATGGGCACTAAATGTTAAAAGGTGCCCCTCAACAAAAAAGACACACAGGGGAAAGGCGTGAAAAACGCGTCAACCGTATCGGAAGATACTGCGTCGAATCAAGAGCCGACGCTTCATCGCGGATTACATAACCGTCATATTCAACTGATTGCGCTGGGTGGCGCAATTGGTACTGGTCTGTTTCTTGGCATTGGCCCGGCGATTCAGATGGCGGGTCCGGCTGTATTGCTGGGCTACGGCGTCGCCGGGATCATCGCTTTCCTGATTATGCGCCAGCTCGGCGAGATGGTGGTCGAAGAGCCGGTATCCGGTTCATTTGCCCACTTTGCCTATAAATACTGGGGACCGTTTGCGGGCTTCCTCTCTGGCTGGAACTACTGGGTGATGTTCGTGCTGGTGGGAATGGCAGAGCTGACCGCTGCGGGCATCTATATGCAGTACTGGTTCCCGGATGTTCCAACGTGGATTTGGGCTGCCGCCTTCTTTATTATCATCAACGCCGTTAACCTGGTAAACGTGCGCTTATATGGCGAAACCGAATTCTGGTTTGCGCTGATTAAAGTGCTGGCGATCATCGGTATGATCGGCTTTGGCCTGTGGCTGCTGTTTTCTGGGCACGGCGGCGAGAAAGCCAGTATCGACAACCTCTGGCGCTACGGTGGTTTCTTCGCCACCGGCTGGAATGGGCTGATTTTGTCGCTGGCGGTAATTATGTTCTCCTTCGGCGGTCTGGAGCTGATTGGGATTACTGCGGCTGAAGCGCGCGATCCGGAAAAAAGCATCCCGAAAGCAGTGAATCAGGTGGTGTATCGCATCCTGCTGTTTTATATAGGTTCACTGGTGGTTTTACTGGCACTCTATCCGTGGGTGGAAGTGAAATCCAACAGTAGCCCTTTTGTGATGATTTTCCATAATCTCGACAGCAACGTGGTAGCTTCTGCGCTGAACTTCGTCATTCTGGTAGCATCATTATCGGTGTATAACAGCGGGGTTTACTCTAACAGCCGCATGCTGTTTGGCCTTTCTGTGCAGGGTAATGCGCCGAAGTTTTTGACTCGCGTCAGCCGTCGCGGCGTGCCGATTAACTCGCTGATGCTTTCCGGAGCCATCACTTCGCTGGTGGTGTTAATCAACTATCTGCTGCCGCAAAAAGCGTTTGGTCTGCTGATGGCGCTGGTGGTAGCAACGCTGCTGTTAAACTGGATTATGATCTGCCTGGCGCATCTGCGTTTTCGCGCGGCGATGCGACGTCAGGGACGTGAAACACAGTTTAAGGCGCTGCTCTATCCGTTCGGCAACTAT
This sequence comes from Escherichia sp. F1, assembly GCF_046764225.1. Classification (NCBI taxonomy): domain Bacteria; kingdom Pseudomonadati; phylum Pseudomonadota; class Gammaproteobacteria; order Enterobacterales; family Enterobacteriaceae; genus Escherichia; species Escherichia sp. F1. The sequence goes on along the minus strand of NZ_CP177202.1, from coordinate 3,493,529 downwards.
CTCTGCATCGCCTTCCTCGGCATGATTTTGCTGCTGATGTGCACGATGGATGATATGCGCTTGTCAGCGATTCTGCTGCCAGTGTGGATTGTATTCCTGTTTGTAGCGTTTAAAACGCTGCGTCGGAAATAAGGCATTCACGCTACATCCGACAAAACGATGTCCGCTCTCATCCATTCGATGAGAGCGGTTTTTTTAATTACTGCTTAAATGCACCCGCCAGAGAGCGAATATCATTGCCGGTTGGCGACTGATGAAGTCGCAGACCAAACTCTTCGACAATCGCAAATATGTGATCGAATATATCAGCCTGAATGCTTTCATATTCCAGCCACACCACGGTGTTGGTAAACGCATAGATCTCGAGCGGTAAACCGTTATCGCCAGGAGCCAGTTGGCGTACCATTAAGGTCATATCTTTACGAATCCGCGGATGGTTACGTAGATATTCGTTCAGATAGGCACGAAAGGTTCCAATATTAGTCATTCGGCGCAGGTTTAATACCGACTCCGTAGAACCTTGCTGGCGATTCCACTCATTAATTTCCTTGTGGCGGCTGGTTAAATAAGGTTTTAACAAATGCGCTTTATTCAGACGTTGCATTTCGTCTTCATCAAGAAAACGAATACTGGTGACATCAATACTGATACTGCGCTTAATACGTCGCCCGCCAGATGCTGACATCCCGCTCCAGTTTTTAAAGGAGTCAGAGACCAGAGACCAGGTGGGAATAGTGGTAATGGTATTGTCCCAGTTACGCACTTTGACGGTGGTTAACCCAATATCGATCACCGCGCCATCCGCGCCGTATTTCGGCATCTCCAGCCAGTCGCCCAGTTTCAGCATATCGTTCGCGGAAAGCTGAATACCTGCCACCAGACCAAGAATCGGATCTTTAAATACCAACATCAGCACGGCAGCCATTGCACCAAGACCGCTGATCAGAATCGCTGGCGACTGACCAATCAGCAGCGAGATCATCAAAATGCCGACCAGAATCGCGCCGATCAGTTTAATCCCCTGAAAAATCCCTTTCAGCGGTAACTGAGATGCCGCCGGGAATTTCTGCGCCAGATTCAAAATAACATCCAGCAACGAGAAGACTGAAAGCAGCGCATACATCATGATCCACAACTGCGCGCAGGTAGTCAGAATATCTGCCGCTTCGGTGCCTTTTTGCAGCCAGAATACCGCCTGAATATTGACGATAATCCCCTGCAGGGTAAAAGCTAAACGGTGGAAGAGTTTATTCTGGGTAATGATTTGCAACCATAGCCGTGAACTGGCGATGGCACGTTTTTCGAAGGTCCGCAGTACCACCCAATGCAAAAAAATATGCACCACGACGGCGGTCAGAAAAATAATACCGAAAATCATCACCATTGAGGTGGTGTGATCGATCTCAATACCCGCTAAATCTTCAACCTGGGATATTAAATCCTGCATAACGTCTCCTTTATACAACAGCAGACTATGATGACGGCTGAAACAGGGTTATGCAAATCAGGAGAATCTGAGGGGAAATAGCCGGGCAGATGCCCGGCAAGAGAGAATTACACTTCGGTTAAGATGATGTTTTGCGGCAGACGAGATTTCGGCAGCGTAGCGTTAAAATCTTCAACGCTGTGATGACCCACCGGAACAACTACCAGACTGGTGTAGCCTTTCTCTTTCAGACCAAATTCTGCATCGAGGATTGCGGCGTCAAAACCTTCGATGGGTACCGCGTCCAGACCCAGCGCCGCCACGCCGAGCAGGAAGTTGCCGACGTTGAGATAAACCTGTTTTGCCATCCACTCTGCATCATCATGCAGATCTTTACGGTGCATATCGGCGAAGAACTTGCGACCTTTATCGTTCGCGGCTTTCGCTTCCGGCGTGGCAAAGCGGCCATCGGCATCTTCTTGGTCAACAACCAGCTTCAGCCAGGCATCGTCCATCGCGGTTTTTGCACAGAACACCACGACGTGCGAGGCATCAAGCATTTTACGCTCGTTGAACACGTAATTATCGGCAGCGGATTTGGCAACACGCGCTTTACCTTCTTCCGTGCTGGCAACAATAAAATGCCATGGCTGGGAGTTGGTGCTGGATGGGCTGTATTGCAGTAGCGTTTTGATCTGCTCGGCCTGTTCCGGGGTAAGTTTTTTGCTGGCATCAAATGCCTTAGTGGAATGACGCTTTAAGGCGACAGAAATGATATCCATAAAGACTCCATGTGAAAGTAATTTTGCGTGCCAGCAGATTACAAGGTTCAACGAGAAATGGTAAGCGAGAAAAATGCGCTATAGATTTCCGCTTTAGCCTGGACGCACTCTTTTTTGATCGCGTTTAGCCAGACCATCAACCACCAGATTCCACGAATCGTTGATCAGATCGCGAAGTAACGCTTCGGAGATTTCCTCGCCGGGATACACTGAAATCCAGTGCTTTTTATTCATGTGATATCCTGGCTTAATGCTCGGGTATATCTGCTGATTTAACAGGGATTTTTGTGGATCGGACTTCAAATTGATAAAGGGAACGCCGCGCAGCTCTGACGACAACATAAAAATCTTGCCGCCAATTTTAAAAACATCGAACTCCGGGCCAAAAGGCCAGCAAAGCTCGACAAAGGGTAACTCAAGGGCCAGGCGTTTCGCCGTTTCGTGCAGTGATTGCTTATCCATAAACGTTCCTTTAGGCGAAGGAGAATAAGCAAAGTATGCCGCGAAGTACGGCGATAATCGACGTTTAATCCGCCAGCGAGAACCAGCGTCGCCAGATAAAGCGCAGAACAAAATACTCAATAGCGCCCAGCACTAAAAACCACAGACAAAACAATAAAGTGTAAAGCTGGCTAAGATCCATCAGATGGAACATGGTCACCAGTTTTTGTGCCAGCGTCAGCCCCAATGCGGGGGCGGGAAGCAGCAGGCAAGAGAGGAAAGCCATCAGCAAAATGCCTGCTGCGGTGGTCAAGGTTTCTAAAGGGTGTTTCATAACATTGTTAAATGTAAGTTAAAACACCATTGTCAGGGATATTCTTCTGTAAGGCAATTCCCGGCTTAGTCACCGGCCCAGATCTCACAATGCTTTTTCACCAGCCCAATCAGCGAGCCGCCATCGGCGACGAAATCGCGCATTAGCTGCGCTTCATTCAGACCGCTGACGACCTGGCGATGCAGTGCTTCTATTGCGCTCGATGCGCCAATTTTATGTGCAGAAGGGGCGATTTTTTCCAGCAATCGCAAGGTGTCTTCCGTCAATGGTCGACGATCGCCAGTATGCGGATCGGTAATGACGCCTTCCAGCCCATAGCGGCAGGCCTGGAAACGGTTGAATTTATAAAGAAGGTAATCTTTCTCCTGATGTTTAAACGGGCGTTCCGTCAGTAACCAGTGGGCGGTGGCCTGAATCAATCCTGCCATATTTACCGCATGGCTAAGGGTTAACGGGGTATCCATTACCCGAACCTCCACCGTGCCAAAATGAGGACTGGGGCGAATATCCCAGTGCAGATCTTTAATGCTGTCGATCATCGTGGTGTAACTCAGGCAGCGAAACAGGGCTTCAAATTGTTGCCAGTTACTGACCCACGGCATCGGGCCATTATCGGGAAAGGCGGAAAAAATATTCGGTCGTGAGGAGGCAAAACGCGTATCCGTTCCCTGCATATATGGCGACGCGGCGGAAAGGGCGATAAAGTGCGGCACAAACCGTGACAGGCCGTGCAGCAAATAAATGGCATCATCGCCACTGGCGCAACCAACATGGACATGCTGACCAAAAACGGTCGCCTGTTGAATGAGATAACCAAAGTTTTCCAGCGTTCGTTGATAGCGTTCGTTATCGCACACCTCCTGACGCTGCCATTTCTGAAACGGGTGCGTGCCACCGCCGCAAATTTCCAGATGATGGTCTGTGGCTGCCTGCAATACGACTTTCTGCATCGCTGAAAATTGCCCGGCAGCCTGGTTGATATCACGGCAAACATCCGTCGCCAGCTCCAGCATACTTTCGGTGATATCGTGCTTTACCTCTCCGGCCGTGATCTTATTTTTAACCGCGTCAATCAGCATTGAAGAGTCCTGGCTTAAGTCATAGCCCGGCGGATTAACCACCTGCATTTCCAGTTCAATACCGAGGGTAAAAGGTTCAGAAACATGAAAATCGGGTAATGGCATAGGTTTCTCTAATGTTGGCGTTTTCTATTCAGTATAGAAGTGGGAGCGACTGGGCGAGATGCGGAAGTTCTGGAATGTTTCTTTTTTTGATGATGGTGACTGAAGCAAATTGGCTACATTTTGCAATATGACAAGTTATGGCAGTGCGGACTGGTGGCGAAGAATTTTGACGATTGAGGCATGCAGAAAAAAACGGGTTCAGCTTCAGTTGATCAAATGAGGAGTGAGAAGTCCGAAACAGGACTCACTGTATAAATAAACAGCTATTTTGCTGAAGAAGGGTAAGATAACGGCGGGTGCCTGAAGCTTTCCGGTTTCAGGTTAACTCTGAGGTCTGGAAAGATGAAGCCCCAGGAGATATTTCTATCAACCCTGGGGCTGCCACTCCAAACCAGACAATTTGGATGGTAGTCCCTTCTTCGCATGGAGGCAATATAAACATGCTGACGAAATATGCCCTTGTGGCAGTCATAGTGCTGTGTTTGACGGTACTGGGATTTACGCTTCTAGTCGGAGACTCGCTGTGTGAGTTTACGGTGAAGGAACGTAATATTGAGTTTAAGGCTGTTCTCGCTTACGAACCGAAGAAGTAGCCGTTGTGCGGGGAGTAATCCCCGCATATCCGGTTGTCAGGTCAGGGTGGTAAGGCACCTGCTTTACACTTTCGCCCGTGGTCAGTGATGGCTGCGGGCGATTTCGTTTTACGAGCAATAACGAGTGTTGCCAACAGAAGTCCGAAACAGGACTTGCTGTATAAATAAACAGTTATTTTGCTAAGGAAGGGTAAGATAACAGCGGGTGCCTGAAGCTTTCCGGTTTCAGGTTAACTCTGAGGTCTGGAAAGATGAAGCCCCAGGAGATATTTCTATCAATCCTGGGGCTGCCACTCCGAACCTCAACAACTCGGATGGTAGTCCCTTCTTCGCATGGAGGCAATATAAACATGCTGACGAAATATGCCCTTGTGGCAGTCATAGTGCTGTGTTTAACGGTGCTGGGATTTACGCTTCTGGTCGGAGACTCGCTGTGTGAGTTTACGGTGAAGGAACGTAATATTGAGTTTAAGGCTGTTCTCGCTTACGAACCGAAGAAGTAGCCGTTGTGCGGGGAGTAATCCCCGCATATCCGGTTGTCAGGTCAGGATGGTAAGGCACCTGCTTTACACTTTCGCCCGTGGTCAGTGATGGCTGCGGGCGAATCGTACCAGATGTTGTCAATTAATCGTGTTGGCACAGCGTTATGACTATTTTTTCTTTTATCTGCCAGTGCACAGCAAACTGCTCATCCTCTAGTCGAATGATGAGCTGCTGTTTATTCCAGCTAATTATCTGATAATCCAGAAAACCTTGAGCGGCCTGTATCTTGCTTGCCTTAAATGCGCTCTCTTTGGCGGAAAATGCCAGTGTCAGCGCCAGAGAAAAGGTTAAACCGCATTCTGCGAGTCGCTCGTGTTCTGCTGGTGTAATAATGTTGTCTGTCAATTCTCTTGCGGTTTGTACAGAGAAAATCTCTTCGATATCAATGCCAATCGGTTGACGAGATACCACGGCTAATGCCGTAGTCCCGCAGTGGCTAATACTGCCGTATACCTCCGCAGGCCACACAGGTTGGCGTAGCTCGCCGATAGCGGGCACATATTTATAGCCATATTCCCGCAAGGCATAAACAGCAGCGATTCGTCCAGCTAAATGCTCTGTTTTACGTTTACGTCCAGCGTGTTGCAGTTGTGCGTAGTGTGGCAGCCAGAGTAAATCCTGCTCGCGAAAACTCGCCGGATCAAACTCAACAAAATGCAGCGTATGTCCTGCAAAGGGGAGGGAGGTATGCGTAGTTTTCATGTCGACCATATTAGAGAATGATGACAAACGCAAAACTGCCTGATGCGCTACGCTTATCAGGCCTACGTGGTCCTGCAATATATTGAATTGGCAAGATTTTTGTAGGCCGGATAAGGCGTTCACGCCGCATCCGGCATGAACTACGCGCACTTTGTCAACAATCTGACGTTAGCATCAGAAGTGAGTATTAATGCTCATATACCACGTACGTCCCGGCTCGTTATAGGTATACGCCCCGGCACCGGCGATATAGTTGGCTCCTGCCAGATCGCCTGTGGTCTGGGCATTACCCGCACGCCACAAACGTTTGTCGAACAGGTTGTCCACGCCGCCGGTCAGACTGACATTCTTCGTCGCATCCCAGGTCGCGCTCAGACCCACAATGCTGTAAGGACTGATTTCTTTGGTTTCCGGGCCAACCGCTGGCTGACCTTTATAGTTGTACTTCTTCGGCTGCTGCTTGCCGTACCAGGTGAAGGTCGTTTGCATCGACAAGTCTTCCCGTGCCTGCCAGCTCAGCGTTGAGTTCAACGTATACTCCGGGATGATCGACAAACGGTCACCCGTGGTTTTGTTTTCACTCTTCAGCATATAAGTGATGTTATTGGTCCACATCACCGTTTCGCTAACCGGTACGTTTAACGATCCTTCCAGACCTTCAACCACCGCTTTCGGTACGTTATCCCACTGATAGAGATCGGTGCCGACTGCGTTTTGCCCTACAGCCACATAGCCCGCTTCAATCTTATTGCGATAATCGTTACGGAACCAGGTGACGCCCGCCAGCCAGCCGTCGCGCTTGAACTCCAGGCCAATCTCTTTGTTAATACTGGTTTCCGCTTTCAGGTCATCATTACCTTGCAGATAGCAGCCGCCCGCGCTGGCATAGCAGCCCTGACCTTTACTGTAGAGAATGTAGTTTGGGTTAGTCTGGTACAGACTCGGCGCTTTATAAGCACGGGCAATGCCCATTTTCAGCGTGAAGTCATCGCCTAAACCTTGCGATATGTTTAGAGCCGGACTCCAGTTATTGCCAACAATGCTGTGATGATCGAAACGCAGCCCCGGCGTTACGATGGTGCTGTCAGTCAGCTCCATATTGTTTTCGGCAAATAGCGAGAAAATTTCTGCTTTTGAATACGGGCTACGGTCGGTGGCACTCACGCCATCAATAGCACCGCCGGTATTCGTCCCGGTGAGCGCCTGGGTGTTGGAACTCAAGTCCTTCATCCGCTGCTGATTCCACTCCGTACCCAGCGTCAGCGTCTGGTTAACGAGGAAATCAATCGGCAGGTTAACTTCGCTGTGCAGCATCACGTCATCGAGATCGATATCGACGAAATCCTGTGTCGCTTTTTCGTTAAATTTCCCTTCTGTGCCGCCCGCCAGACCTTCCGGGATGCGCGAGTTACGGGTGTGTTCGTACTGCACCCAGTTGCTGGTGGTCACGCCGTTATCCCAGCCGCCGTTCCATGTCAGCGAGTAGTTCTGGCGATACAGACGGTTGGTTTCATCGCCATATTTCGAGCGGGTATAGGAGTCAGAGTTGGTGTTCTGGGTGTCGCCCGCATACAGGTTACCCTGGCGGCTGTAGCCCGCTTCCAGTTCGAGTGATTGCAGAGGCGCGAAGTCCCAGCGCACCACGCCATTAATATCTTTGTTAATTACCCCTTCGCGCCCGGCTGGTAACGTCGTGGCATACGTTCCGGCACGCGCGGACTGATGGCCCTGGTTGATATCCCACGCGTCAGCCTGAGTTTTGTCGAGGTTGCCATACAAGCGGAAGCTGAATTCGTCGCCCAGCGGACCGGTGAGGCTAAAGTTAGTGCGTTTGGTGGCACCTTCCTCTTTATGTTCTGGCGCATTGAAATATGCGTCCCACGAGCCGTGCCACTCACCACTGCCTTTTTTGGTAATGATGTTAACCACGCCGCCCGCCGCGCCGTTGCCATAACGCGCAGCTGCCGGACCACGCAGAACTTCAATACGTTCAATCATTTCAGGTGGCACCCAGGAGGTATCACCACGGGTATCGCGCTCGCCACGCCAGCCCTGACGCACCGAGTTACGGCTGCTTACCGGCTTGCCGTCAATCAAAATCAGCGTGTTTTCCGGACCCATGCCGCGAATATCAATCTGTCGGTTATTCCCACGCTGACCACTGGTGGAGTTACCGGTCAGGTTAACGCCTGGCATGGTACGGATGATCTCCGACACATCGCGGGCAACCGGGTTTTTGCGGATTTCATCTGCGGTGATGGTCGAAACGCCAGGTGCCTGCAAGTTCTGCTCGGCGGCGGTAACGACAATGGTATCGTCATGTGAAACAGGAGTATCGGTCGGCTCTTGTGCCTGCGCTACCCCATAAATCCCCAGATTGACCAACAAGGCCAGGGAATGAATCTTCTTGTTCATTGTTTTATTCCTGCATTTTTGCCACGAATTGCAACTGTCGGGCATGGTCGTCATCAACACGACGCATCCCGCTACCGCGAAAACCTTTGATCCTGAAAGACACGCAGTGCAGTTGGTTAATTAATGTCCGCGCTTCCCACGGCGCGCCATTACGCTATTGCAAATGCAAATAGTTATCAATAATATTATCAATATATTTCTGCAATCAATGAAAAATTTCACAGTAAACATGGGGTTATGGTGTGACGGCGTTAAAAGTAGGAAGTGAGAGCTGGTGGCAGTCGAAACATGGCCCGGAATGGCAGCGTCTGAATGACGAAATGTTTGAGGTCACTTTCTGGTGGCGTGATCCCCAAGGTTCTGAAGAATACTCGACGATAAAGCGCGTATGGGTCTACATCACTGGTGTGACCGATCACCATCAGAACAGCCAGCCCCAGTCGATGCAGCGAATTGCAGGTACCAACGTCTGGCAGTGGACGACACAACTTAATGCCAACTGGCGCGGCAGCTACTGTTTTATTCCCACCGAACGCGATGACATTTTTTCTGCACCATCCCCCGATCGCCTCGAATTACGTGAAGGCTGGCGAAAACTATTACCCCAGGCGATAGCCGATCCGCTGAATCCACAAAGCTGGAAAGGCGGGCGAGGGCACGCTGTTTCTGCACTCGAAATGCCGCAAGCGCCTCTGCAACCGGGATGGGATTGTCCGCAAGCGCCAGAAACACCTGCCAAAGAAATTATCTGGAAAAGTGAACGGTTGAAGAATTCACGCCGTGTATGGATTTTTACCACCGGCGATGCAACAGCAGAAGAACGCCCGCTGGCAGTTTTGCTCGATGGCGAATTTTGGGCGCAAAGTATGCCCGTCTGGCCTGTGCTGACTTCGCTGACCCATCGTCAGCAACTTCCTCCCGCCGTGTATGTGTTGATCGACGCTATCGACACCACGCACCGTGCCCACGAACTGCCGTGTAATACGGATTTCTGGCTGGCAGTACAGCAAGAGTTATTACCCCTGGTGAAAGCTATTGCCCCTTTTAGCGATCGCGCCGATCGCACCGTGGTCGCCGGGCAGAGTTTTGGTGGGCTTTCTGCGCTGTATGCCGGACTGCACTGGCCTGAACGCTTTGGCTGTGTATTAAGCCAGTCAGGATCGTACTGGTGGCCGCATCGGGGCGGGCACCAAGAGGGCGTGTTACTTGAACAGCTAAAAACTGGTGAAGTTAGCGCCGAAGGTCTGCGCATTGTGCTGGAAGCGGGTGTTCGCGAGCCGATGATCATGCGGGCCAATCAGGCGCTGTATGCGCAATTACACCCCATAAAAGAATCCATTTTCTGGCGTCAGGTTGACGGCGGACATGATGCGCTTTGTTGGCGCGGTGGCTTGATGCAGGGGCTAATCGACCTCTGGCAACCACTTTTCCATGACAGGAGTTGAATATGGCATTCAGTAATCCCTTCGATGATCCGCAGGTAGCGTTTTACATTTTGCGCAATGCGCAGGGGCAATTCAGTCTGTGGCCGCAACAATGCGCCTTACCGGCAGGCTGGGACGTTGTGTGTCAGCCGCAGTCACAGGCGTCCTGCCAGCAGTGGCTGGAAGCCCACTGGCGTACTCTGACACCGACGAATTTCACCCAGTTGCAGGAGGTGCAATGAGCCAGCATTTACCTTTGGTCGCCGCACAGCCCGGCATCTGGATGGCAGAAAAACTGTCGGATTTACCCTCCACCTGGAGCGTGGCGCATTACGTTGAGTTAACCGGAGAGGTTGATGCGCCATTACTGGCCCGCGCGGTGGTTGCCGGATTAGCGCAAGCAGATACGCTGCGGATGCGTTTTACGGAAGATAACGGCGAAGTCTGGCAGTGGGTCGATGATGCGCTGACGTTCGAACTGCCAGAAATTATCGATCTGCGTACCAACATTGATCCGCACGGTACTGCGCAGGCATTAATGCAGGCGGATTTACAGCAAAATCTACGTGCCGACAGCGGCAAACCGCTGGTCTTTCATCAGCTCATTCAGGTGGCAGATAACCGCTGGTATTGGTATCAGCGTTATCACCATTTGCTGGTCGATGGCTTCAGTTTCCCGGCCATTACCCGCCAGATCGCCAATATTTACTGCGCATGGCTGCGTGGCGAACCAACGCCTGCTTCGCCGTTTACGCCTTTCGCTGATGTCGTGGAAGAGTACCAGCAATACCGCGAAAGCGAAGCCTGGCAGCGTGATGCGGCATTCTGGGCGGAACAGCGTCGTCAACTGCCACCGCCCGCGTCACTTTCTCCGGCACCTTTACCGGGGCGCAGCGCTTCGGCAGATATTTTGCGCCTGAAACTGGAATTTACCGACGGGGAATTCCGCCAGCTGGCTACGCAACTTTCAGGTGTGCAGCGTACCGATTTAGCCCTTGCGCTGACTGCTTTGTGGCTGGGGCGATTGTGCAATCGCATGGACTACGCCGCCGGATTTATCTTTATGCGTCGACTGGGCTCGGCGGCGCTGACGGCTACCGGACCCGTGCTCAACGTTTTGCCGCTGGGTATTCATATTGAGGCGCAAGAAACGCTGCCGGAACTGGCAACCCGACTGGCAGCACAACTGAAAAAAATGCGTCGTCATCAACGTTACGATGCAGAACAAATTGTCCGTGACAGCGGGCGAGCGGCAGGAGAGGAACCGCTGTTCGGTCCGGTACTCAATATCAAGGTATTTGATTACCAACTGGATATTCCTGGTGTTCAGACGCAAACCCATACCCTGGCAACCGGTCCGGTTAATGACCTTGAACTGGCCCTGTTCCCGGATGAACACGGTGATTTGAGTATTGAGATCCTCGCCAATAAACAGCGTTACGATGAGCCAACGTTAATCCAGCATGCTGAACGCCTGAAAATGCTGATTGCCCAGTTCGCCGCGGATCCGGCGCTGTTGTGCGGCGATGTCGATATTATGCTGCCAGGTGAGTATGCGCAGCTGGCGCAGATCAACGCCACTCAGGTTGAGATTCCAGAAACCACGCTTAGCGCGCTGGTGGCAGAACAAGCGGCAAAAACGCCGCATGCTCCGGCGCTGGCAGATGCGCGTTACCAGTTCAGCTATCGGGAAATGCGCGAGCAGGTGGTGGCGCTGGCGAATCTGCTGCGTGAGCGCGGCGTTAAACCAGGGGACAGCGTGGCGGTGGCATTACCGCGCTCGGTCTTTTTGACCCTGGCGCTACATGCGATAGTTGAAGCTGGCGCGGCCTGGCTACCGCTGGATACCGGTTATCCGGACGATCGCCTGAAAATGATGCTGGAAGATGCGCGTCCGTCGCTGTTAATCACCACCGACGATCAACTGCCGCGCTTTGCCGATGTTCCAGATTTAACCCGCCTTTGCTATAACGCCCCGCTTACACCGCAGGGCAGTGCGCCGCTGAAACTTTCACAACCGCACCACACGGCTTATATCATCTTTACCTCTGGCTCTACCGGCAGGCCGAAAGGGGTAATGGTCGGGCAGACGGCTATCGTTAACCGCCTGCTTTGGATGCAAAACCACTACCCGCTTACAGGCGAAGATATCGTTGCCCAAAAAACGCCGTGCAGTTTTGATGTCTCGGTGTGGGAGTTTTTCTGGCCGTTTATTGCCGGGGCTAAACTGGTGATGGCTGAACCGGAAGCGCACCGCGACCCGCTCGCTATGCAGCAATTCTTTGCCGAATATGGCGTAACGACCACGCACTTTGTGCCGTCGATGCTGGCGGCATTTGTTGCATCGCTGACTCCGCAAACCGCTCGTCAGAATTGCGCGACGTTGAAACAGGTTTTCTGTAGTGGTGAGGCCTTACCCGCTGATTTATGCCGCGAATGGCAACAGTTAACCAGCGTGCCGTTGCATAATCTATATGGCCCGACGGAAGCGGCGGTAGATGTCAGCTGGTATCCGGCTTTTGGCGAGGAACTGGCAGAGGTGCGCGGCAGCAGTGTGCCGATTGGTTATCCGGTGTGGAATACGGGCCTGCGTATTCTTGATGCGATGATGCATCCGGTGCCGCCAGGTGTGGCGGGTGATCTCTATCTCACTGGCATACAACTGGCGCAGGGCTATCTCGGACGACCCGATCTGACCGCCAGCCGCTTTATTGCCGATCCTTTTGCCCCTGGCGAACGGATGTACCGTACCGGAGACGTTGCCCGCTGGCTGGATAACGGCGCGGTGGAGTACCTCGGGCGCAGTGACGATCAGCTAAAAATTCGCGGGCAGCGTATCGAACTGGGCGAAATCGATCGCGTGATGCAGGCGCTGCCGGACGTTGAACAGGCCGTGACCCACGCCTGCGTTATTAACCAGGCTGCCGCAACGGGAGGCGATGCGCGTCAGTTGGTTGGGTATCTGGTGTCGCAATCAGGCCTGCCGTTGGATACCACTGCATTGCAGGCGCAGTTGCGCGAAACATTGCCACCGCATATGGTGCCCGTGGTTCTGCTGCAACTTCCGCAGTTGCCGCTTAGCGCCAACGGCAAGCTGGATCGCAAAGCCTTACCGTTGCCTGAACTGAAGGCACAAGCGCCGGGGCGTGCGCCGAAAGCGGGCAGTGAAACGATTATCGCCGCGGCATTCTCGTCGTTGCTGGGTTGTGACGTGCAGGATGCCGATGCTGATTTCTTCGCGCTTGGCGGTCATTCGCTACTGGCAATGAAACTGGCTGCGCAGTTAAGTCGGCAGTTTACCCGCCAGGTGACGCCGGGGCAGGTGATGGTCGCGTCAACTGTCGCCAAACTGGCAACGATTATTGATGGTGAAGAAGACAGCTCCCGGCGCATGGGATTCGAAACCATTCTGCCGTTGCGTGAAGGTAATGGCCCGACGCTGTTTTGTTTCCATCCTGCGTCCGGTTTTGCCTGGCAGTTCAGCGTGCTCTCGCGTTATCTCGATCCACAATGGTCGATTATCGGCATTCAGTCGCCGCGCCCCAATGGCCCCATGCAGACCGCGGCAAATCTGGATGAAGTCTGCGAAGCGCATCTGGCAACGTTACTTGAGCATCAACCGCACGGCCCTTATTACCTGCTGGGTTATTCGCTGGGCGGTACGCTGGCGCAGGGTATTGCGGCGCGGCTGCGTGCCCGTGGCGAACAGGTGGCATTTCTTGGCTTGCTGGATACCTGGCCGCCAGAAACGCAAAACTGGCAGGAAAAAGAGGCTAATGGCCTGGACCCGGAAGTGCTGGCGGAGATTAACCGCGAGCGCGAGGCCTTCCTGGCGGCACAGCAGGGAAGTACTTCAACGGAGTTGTTTACCACCATTGAAGGCAACTACGCTGATGCTGTGCGCCTGCTGACGACTGCTCATAGTGTACCGTTTGACGGTAAAGCGACGCTATTTGTTGCCGAACGCACGCTTCAGGAAGGTATGAGTCCTGAACAGGCCTGGGCACCGTGGATTGCTGAGCTGGATATCTATCGTCAGGATTGTGCGCATGTGGATATTATCTCTCCGGTGGCGTTTGAAAAAATTGGGCCGATTATTCGTGCGACGCTAAACAGATAAATTGACATTATCTATAAACCCATAATTACAGGAAATAATTATGGGTTTTTTATTTGTTTGATTTATAGGTTTGATGAATATTTCTCTTAAATAGAGTGAATGTTGCATTCAGTGGAAGGAATTTACAAACTTCAGCTTCGGATAATTATCACCAACTGGTAAAGTGAGCGCCGTGGAGATTTCCCCTATTGGACTCATTTTCAGGTTATACCCCATGTCATCACTGAATATTAAACAGGGAAGTGACGCTCATTTTCCTGAGTATCCTCTGGCGTCGCCCAGTAATAATGAAATTGATTTACTTAATCTAATCGCAGTTTTATGGCGGGCCAAAAAAACGGTCATGGCGGTCATTTTTGCGTTTGCCTGCGCAGGCTTGCTGATCTCTTTCATCCTGCCGCAAAAATGGACCAGCGCGGCGGTTGTCACGCCTCCAGAACCTGTTCAGTGGCAAGAGCTGGAGAAAACATTCACTAAGCTTCGAGTGCTGGATCTGGATATCAAAATTGATCGTACAGAAGCATTTAACCTGTTTATCAAGAAGTTTCAGTCGGTTAGCTTGCTGGAAGAGTACCTGCGCTCAACACCTTATGTGATGGACCAATTAAAAGAGGCGAAAATCGACGAACTGGATTTGCATCGCGCAATTGTCGCATTGAGCGAAAAAATGAAAGCGGTTGATGACAATGCCAGTAAGAAAAAAGATGAACCGTCACTTTATACCTCCTGGACGCTAAGTTTTACCGCGCCAACCAATGAAGAGGCGCAAACCGTTTTGAGCGGGTATATCGATTATATCTCTGCTCTGGTGGTGAAAGAGTCGATAGAAAATGAGCGCAATAGACTGGAGCTTAAAACCCAGTTTGAAAAAGAAAAACTGGCTCAGGACCGCATTAAAATGAAAAATCAACTTGATGCAAACATTCAGCGCCTCAATTATTCACTCGACATTGCCAACGCGGCAGGAATTAAAAAGCCCGTTTACAGTAATGGTCAGGCCGTTAAAGATGACCCCGATTTCTCTATTTCTCTCGGCGCAGACGGTATTGAACGCAAACTGGAAATTGAAAAAGCGGTTACTGACGTTGCGGAACTGAACGGTGAATTACGTAATCGTCAGTATCTTGTTGAGCAGTTAACAAAAGCAAATATCAACGATGTGAATTTTACGCCGTTTAAATATCAGTTAAGCCCGTCATTGCCAGTGAAAAAAGACGGTCCGGGTAAGGCGATTATTGTGATCCTTTCTGCGATGATCGGCGGGATGGTGGCTTGTGGTGGCGTGCTGTTGCGCTATGCGATGGCATCCAGAAAACAGGATGCCATGATAGCAGACCACTTAGTTTAACTATTTGCGGTTGAAGGTGCCGTTCGTCCGAGCGGCACCACGAGCGGCGTTCCGGCAACCGGGTCGTCAATAATCATGCAGCGCAGACCATAAATGCGCTCGATCAATTCAGCAGTGACAATCTCTTTCGGCGCTCCCTGAGCAACAATTTTCCCTTCCCGCAATGCAATCAAATGGCTGGCGTAACGACAGGCCTGATTAAGATCGTGCAGCACCGCCGCCAGGGTATAGCCTTTCTCGCGGTTCAGTTCGCTTAACAGTTCCAGCAAATCAATCTGATGACTGATATCCAGCCAGGTCGTTGGTTCATCGAGCAGCATAATTGCCGTTTCCTGGGCCAGCACCATTGCTATCCACGCTCGCTGGCGTTGTCCGCCAGAAAGGGTATCCACGCTTTGATCTGCCAGATGAGTGATTCCCGTGGCCTGCATCGCTTTCGTTACCGCTTCTTCATCCTCTTTGCGCCAGCGGGTAAACAGCGGTTGATGCGGGTAACGTCCACGCGCCACCAGCTCCTGCACGGTGATATCGCCCGGCGTGGTAGCATTTTGCGCCAACAGGCCAATCCGGCGTGCAACCTCTTTACTGGCGTAATGTTGAATGTGCTCACCATCCAGCCAGACATGCCCGTGAGCAGGCGTCATCAGGCGGCTTAAAGTACGCAGTAACGTGGATTTACCGCAGCCATTTGGCCCGATAATTGCCGTGAAGTGACCATCAGGAATTTCTACAGTCAGATTTTCCGCAACGGTATATTTGCCATATCCGAGGGTTAACTGTTCGCCACGCAAACGGGCTACTGATTCGGTCATTTTTTGCGAGACTCCTGAATTAACAAGACGATAAGGTAAATACCACCGAGGCTGACGGTAACGACGCCAACCGGAAGTTGATACGGCATAAACAGTTGTTGGGCGCAGAGATCGGCCGCCAGCAGTAACAACGCCCCGCACAGCGCCGCCTGGGTCAGCCCCCAGCGAGCGGTGCCGCTAATGCGCCGGGCAATGTGTGGCGCGACTAAAGCAATAAAGGAAATCGGCCCCGCCAGGGCAGTGGCAGCTGCGGTAAGCACTACGGCTACCAGCATCATTAACAGCCGCGAACGTTCGACGCTGACGCCCAGCGCACACGCGGTATCATCGCCCATTTCCAGCAAGCGCATCCGGCGTACCAGTAAGGCGGCGGCAATGAGCATCAATATAATGATGGGTGCGGAAGGCGAGGTTTTTGCCCACGTCAGGCCGTTGAGCGATCCGGCATTCCACAAACCTGCTGTTAGCGCCGTTTCTAAAGACGCTTTCAGCAAAAGCCAGGTATTAAAGGCCACCAGCATGGCGCGAACGCCGATGCCGATAATAATCAACCGAAAGGTGTCGATGCCGTTACGCCAGGCGAGCAGCCAGACCAGCAGCGAGGTGACAATGCCGCCCACCATTGCTGCCAGGGCGATAGCCGTCAGGTCCTGACCAAACAGCACCATCGCCACCAGCACGCCGCTCCACGCCCCGGTGTTAAAGCCCATTACGTCAGGGCTGCCGAGCGGGTTACGCATCAGCGACTGAAAAATCGCGCCGCTGACGCCCAGCGCCGCGCCAATTAACAGCGCCATCAGCACGCGTGGTAAACGCCATTCGGTGACCACCATCGTCATACTGCGCGGCGCATCGCCCATCAGCGCGGCGAATATCTGCGAGGTTTCCAGCGTGACGGTACCGCTGCGTAATCCCCAGATACCTGCAACCACACAGGCGGTAATTAGCAGCAAACAGGTGATGATTAATCGGCGAGAGACGTAAATCATGCGCCACCTCGCGTTTTACGTCGCACGAGGAAGATCAGCACCGGTGCGCCAATAAAGGCACTGACCACAGAAACGCGCAACTCGCCGGGCACAATCACCCGCCCGATGATATCGGCAAACAGCAGCAGGGCAGGGGTGGCAAGTAGCGTGACGGGCAGCGACCAGCGATGATCGGCACCTACCAGCCAGCGCGCCATGTGCGGCATCATCAGGCCAATAAAGGCAATCGGGCCAACTACCGCCGTTGCACTACCGCAAAGCACGGTAATCGCCAGCAGACCAATCAACTGTGTGCGCGCCACGCGACTGCCCAGCGCCGTCGCGGTGTCACTGCCAAGGCTTAAACTGTTCAGTGCGCGGCTCAGTAATAGCGCGGTTACTCCGGCGATCAGCACCGGGATCAGCACTACTTTTAAGGTGTGTAAATTACGAATATCCAGCGAACCGGCTTGCCAGAAACGCAACTGATCGTAGACGTCAGGATTAAGCAGGGCGATGCCGCTGGTCAGCCCTTCCAGCACCGCCGCCAGCGCCACGCCCGCCAGGGTTAAACGCACCGGACTTAACTGCCCGCCGCCCTGGCTGCCGGTAAAGGCAACAATCAACGAGGCCACCAGCGCCCCGGCGAAGGCCATCGACAGTTGTTCCTGCGCGGATGAGTAACCAAACAGCGCCGCACCCAGCACAATGGCAAAGCTGGCTCCGGCGTTTACGCCAAGCAAGCCGGGGTCGGCAAGTGGGTTTCGGGTGAGGGTTTGCATTAACGCCCCGGCAAGCCCAAGCGCGCCGCCTGCCAGTAAACCGGCAAGGGTGCGCGGCAGTCGCGCGTCGAGCACGATGGTGCAGTCGGCGCTCTGGCAGGTGCCGGAGAAGGCCTCCAGCACTACGGAAGCGGGGAGTGATTTTGCCCCAATGAGCAGGCTTAATGCCGTCGCGATAATCAGTAATAACAGCAATCCGGGCACGGCAATGGCGCGTGTCACGGCAACAGAACCAGACATACGAACTTCCATGATAATGAAATTAATTATCGTTATCGATCTTATTTGGATATGTTAGCATGTGCAGCCTAAGAATAGGTATTTAAAATATTTGATGGCAAGGTATTGTAATGAATAAACAATCCTGGCTGCTTAACCTCAGCCTGTTGAAAACGCACCCGGCGTTTCGCGCAGTATTCCTCGCTCGTTTTATCTCAATTGTGTCTCTGGGTTTACTCGGCGTCGCGGTACCGGTGCAGATCCAGATGATGACGCATTCTACCTGGCAGGTGGGGCTTTCGGTGACGCTGACCGGCGGCGCGATGTTTGTTGGCCTGATGGTCGGCGGTGTGCTGGCGGATCGCTATGAACGCAAAAAAGTGATTTTGCTGGCGCGCGGCACCTGTGGCATTGGCTTCATTGGACTGTGCCTTAATGCACTGCTGCCGGAGCCGTCATTGTTGGCAATCTATTTACTTGGTTTATGGGATGGTTTTTTCGCATCACTTGGCGTTACGGCGCTACTGGCGGCGACACCTGCACTGGTAGGGCGTGAAAACTTAATGCAGGCCGGGGCGATCACCATGTTGACCGTGCGCCTGGGGTCGGTGATTTCGCCCATGATTGGCGGTTTATTGCTGGCGACCGGCGGCGTAGCCTGGAACTACGGGCTGGCGGCGGCGGGCACGTTTATTACCTTGCTGCCGTTATTAAGCCTTCCGGCGTTGCCACCGCCACCGCAGCCGCGTGAGCATCCGTTGAAATCATTACTGGCAGGATTTCGTTTTCTGCTCGCCAGCCCGCTGGTGGGAGGGATTGCGCTGCTGGGTGGTTTATTGACGATGGCGAGCGCGGTGCGGGTACTGTATCCGGCGCTGGCTGACAACTGGCAGATGTCGGCGGCACAGATTGGTTTTCTCTATGCGGCGATCCCGCTCGGCGCGGCTATTGGCGCGTTAACCAGCGGGAAGCTGGCACATAGCGCGCGACCAGGGTTATTGATGCTGCTCTCCACGCTGGGATCGTTCCTCGCCATTGGGCTGTTTGGCCTGATGCCGATGTGGATTTTAGGCGTGGTTTGTCTGGCGCTGTTCGGCTGGCTGAGCGCGGTTAGTTCGTTGCTGCAATACACAATGCTGCAAACGCAAACCCCGGAAGCGATGTTAGGGCGGATTAACGGTTTGTGGACGGCGCAAAACGTGACGGGCGATGCCATAGGCGCGGCGCTGTTAGGCGGTCTGGGAGCGATGATGACACCGGTTGCTTCCGCAAGCGCGAGCGGTTTTGGTTTGTTGATTATCGGCGTGTTGTTGTTGCTGGTGCTGGTGGAGTTGCGGCGTTTTCGCCAGACGCCGCCGCAGGTGACAGCGTCCGACAGTTAATGCTTAAAACAGCGCCTTAAGCCGTTCCAGCACTTGCATGGCGCTGTAGTAATCCAGACGGAACGTCTCGGTTCCCAGCGCATAAACCTGCTTGTTTTGTACTGCAGGCAGATGCGCGAGCAGCGGATTAGCATAAATCGCATCGGCATCTTTCTGATCACCGGCGAACAGGAATAGTGACTCGCCATTTAACCCTGCAGCCAGATTTTCTCCACCAAGCTGAATGATGTCATGGCGTTTGCCCTGGCTTTGGCTGGCGTTTAACCCTGCTGGCAACTTCGCCAGCGTAAAGCCGAGTTGTTCCAGCATCTGCCCTTGTGCTGATTCAGGCGTCCAGAGATTGGCACTGTGTGCAGCGGCGGTATAGACAATGGCCGTGACCGGCTGCGGAGGTAATTTGATTTGCTCTTTCGCCGCCGCCAGTTGCTTATCAAACTGCGCAATCCGCTCTGCCGCTTGTTTCTCATGCCCGGTAATTTCGCCAAGTTGCGTTAACAGCGACTGCCAGCTTTTGTCGTCGTAATTGATGATTAATGTCGGGGCGATGGTGGAAAGCTGATCGTACAGCGCCAGCGCCGAATCGCCGCCGGTTGCGCTGATTAAAATCAGATCCGGCATTTGCGCGGCCACCGCTTCGGCGCTCGGTTCGCCGATATAGAGCCGTTGCAGTTTGCGTTCTTTCGCCACCTTGCTCCACTGGCGTAAAAAGCCCTGGTCATCCGCGACGCGGTTATTTGGCGTGGTCGCGCCGCTGGCAATCACCGGAGCATCAATCGCCAGCAGTGAGCCGGTCAGGGTGACGCTGGTGGAAACAATACGCTGCGGCTGGCTTTCCAGGGTATGAGTGCCCCGGCTGTCAGTAATCTGACGCGGCCAGTCGGCGGCCTGAACTGCGACTATTCCTGAAAGCAAAAGTCCTGTTAATAGAAGGGCGTTGCGGTAGAGCGAGGCGAGTCTCACAAATCAGCTTCCTGTTATTAATGAAGTTAATGCTTCTCATTTTCATTGTAACCACAACCAGATGCAACCCCGAGTTGCAGATTGCGTTACCTCAAGAGTTGACATAGTGCGCGTTTGCTTTTAGGTTAGCGACCGAAAATATAAATGATAATCATTATTAAAGCCTTTATCATTTTGTGGAGGATGATATGGATACGTCACTGGCTGAGGAAGTACAGCAGACCATGGCAACACTTGCGCCCAATCGCTTTTTCTTTATGTCGCCGTACCGCAGTTTTACGACGTCAGGATGTTTCGCCCGCTTCGATGAACCCGCTGTGAACGGGGATTCACCCGACAGTCCCTTCCAGCAAAAACTCGCCGCGCTGTTTGCCGATGCCAAAGCGCAGGGCATCAAAAATCCGGTGATGGTCGGGGCGATTCCCTTCGATCCACGTCAGCCTTCGTCGCTGTATATTCCTGAATCCTGGCAGTCGTTCTCCCGTCAGGAAAAACAAGCTTCCGCCCGCCGTTTCACCCGCAGCCAGTCGCTGAATGTGGTGGAACGCCAGGCAATTCCGCAACAAACCACGTTTGAACAGATGGTTGCCCGCGCTGCCGCACTTACCGCCACGCCGCAGGTCGACAAAGTGGTGTTGTCACGGTTGATTGATATCACCACTGACGCCGCCATTGATAGTGGCGTATTGCTGGAACGGTTGATTGCGCAAAACCCGGTTAGTTACAACTTCCATGTGCCGTTGGCTGATGGTGGCGTTCTGCTGGGGGCCAGCCCGGAACTGCTGCTGCGTAAAGACGGCGAGCGTTTTAGCTCCATTCCGTTAGCTGGTTCCGCGCGTCGTCAGCCGGATGAAGTGCTCGATCGCGAAGCGGGTAATCGTCTGCTGGCGTCAGAAAAAGATCGCCATGAACATGAACTGGTGACTCAGGCGATGAAAGAGGTATTGCGCGAACGAAGTAGTGAGTTACACGTTCCTTCTTCTCCACAACTAATCACCACGCCGACGCTGTGGCATCTCGCAACTCCCTTTGAAGGTAAAGCGAATTCGCAAGAAAACGCACTGACTCTGGCCTGTCTGCTGCATCCGACCCCCGCGCTGAGCGGTTTCCCGCATCAGGCCGCGACTCAGGTTATTGCTGAACTGGAGCCGTTCGACCGCGAACTGTTTGGCGGCATTGTGGGTTGGTGTGACAGCGAAGGTAACGGTGAATGGGTGGTGACCATCCGCTGCGCGAAGCTGCGGGAAAATCAGGTGCGCCTGTTTGCCGGAGCGGGGATTGTGCCTGCGTCGTCACCGTTGGGTGAGTGGCGCGAAACAGGCGTCAAACTTTCTACCATGTTGAACGTTTTTGGATTGCATTAAGGAGCGAGGATGAGCATTCCATTCACCCGCTGGCCGGAAGAGTTTGCCCGTCGCTATCGGGAAAAAGGCTACTGGCAGGATTTGCCGCTGACCGACATTCTGACCCGTCATGCCGCAAGCGACAGCATCGCGGTTATCGACGGCGAGCGGCAGTTGAGTTACCGGGAGCTGAATCAGGCGGCGGATAACCTCGCCTGTAGTTTGCGCCGTCAGGGCATTAAACCTGGTGAAACCGCGCTGGTACAACTGGGTAACGTCGCTGAACTTTACATTACCTTTTTCGCGCTGCTGAAGCTGGGCGTTGCGCCGGTGCTGGCGCTGTTCAGCCATCAGCGTAGTGAACTGAACGCTTATGCCAGCCAGATTGAACCGGCGTTACTGATTGCCGATCGCCAGCATGCGCTATTTAGCGGGGATGATTTCCTCAACACATTTGTTGCAGAGCATTCTTCCATTCGCGTGGTGCAGCTGCTCAACGACAGCGGTGAGCATAACTTGCAGGATGCGATTAACCATCCGGCTGAGGATTTTACTGCCACGCCGTCACCAGCTGATGAAGTGGCCTATTTCCAGCTTTCCGGCGGCACCACCGGCACACCGAAACTGATCCCGCGCACTCATAACGACTACTGCTACAGCGTGCGTCGTAGCGTCGAGATTTGTCAGTTCACACAACAGACGCGCTACCTGTGCGCGATCCCGGCGGCTCATAACTACGCCATGAGTTCGCCAGGATCGCTGGGCGTCTTTCTTGCCGGAGGAACGGTTGTTCTGGCGGCCGATCCCAGCGCCACGCTTTGCTTCCCGTTGATTGCAAAACATCAGGTTAACGTTACCGCGCTGGTGCCGCCGGCAGTCAGCCTGTGGTTGCAGGCGCTGACCGAAGGCGAAAGCCGGGCGCAGCTTGCCTCGCTGAAACTGTTACAGGTCGGCGGCGCACGTCTTTCTGCCACCCTTGCAGCGCGTATTCCCGCTGAGATTGGCTGTCAGTTGCAGCAGGTGTTTGGCATGGCGGAAGGGCTGGTGAACTACACCCGACTTGATGATAGCGCGGAGAAAATTATCCATACCCAGGGTTACCCAATGTGCCCGGACGATGAAGTGTGGGTTGCCGATGCTGAAGGAAATCCACTGCCGCAAGGAGAAGTTGGACGCCTGATGACGCGCGGTCCGTACACCTTCCGCGGCTATTACAAAAGCCCGCAGCACAATGCCAGCGCCTTTGATGCCAACGGTTTTTACTGTTCCGGCGATCTGATCTCTATTGATCCAGAGGGTTACATCACCGTGCAGGGGCGCGAGAAAGATCAGATTAACCGTGGCGGCGAGAAGATCGCTGCCGAAGAGATCGAAAACCTGCTGCTGCGCCATCCGGCGGTGATCTACGCCGCACTGGTGAGCATGGAAGATGAGCTGATGGGCGAAAAAAGCTGCGCTTATCTGGTGGTAAAAGAACCGCTGCGCGCGGTGCAGGTGCGTCGTTTCCTGCGTGAACAGGGTATTGCCGAATTTAAATTACCGGATCGCGTGGAGTGTGTAGATTCACTTCCGCTGACGGCGGTCGGGAAAGTCGATAAAAAACAATTACGTCAGTGGCTGGCGTCACGCGCATCAGCCTGAAGGAGAGAACACGATGGCTATTCCAAAATTACAGGCTTACGCACTGCCGGAGTCTCACGATATTCCGCAGAATAAAGTCGACTGGGCCTTTGAACCGCAACGTGCCGCGTTGTTAATCCATGATATGCAGGACTATTTTGTCAGCTTCTGGGGCGAGAACTGCCCGATGATGGAGCAGGTGATCGCGAATATTGCGGCACTACGCGACTACTGCAAACAGCACAATATCCCGGTTTATTACACCGCCCAGCCGAAAGAGCAGAGCGATGAAGATCGGGCGCTGTTGAATGATATGTGGGGGCCTGGCCTGACCCGTTCGCCGGAACAGCAAAAGGTGGTGGATAGCCTCACGCCAGATGCCGACGACACGGTGCTGGTGAAGTGGCGCTACAGCGCGTTTCATCGTTCCCCGCTGGAGCAAATGCTGAAAGAGAGTGGACGTAACCAGCTGATTATTACCGGGGTATATGCCCACATTGGCTGTATGACCACCGCAACCGACGCATTTATGCGCGATATTAAACCGTTTATGGTGGCGGATGCGCTGGCCGATTTCAGCCGTGACGAGCATTTGATGTCGCTGAAATATGTGGCCGGACGGTCTGGCCGGGTGGTGATGACCGAAGAATTGCTGCCAGCACCTATCCCCGCCAGCAAAGCGGCGCTGCGTGAGGTGATCCTGCCGTTGCTGGACGAGTCCGATGAACCGTTCGATGACGACAACCTGATCGACTACGGTCTGGATTCGGTGCGGATGATGGCGCTGGCGGCGCGCTGGCGCAAAGTGCATGGCGATATCGACTTTGTCATGCTGGCGAAAAACCCGACCATCGACGCCTGGTGGAAGCTACTTTCCCGCGAGGTGAAATAATGGATTTCAGCGGTAAAAATGTCTGGGTAACTGGCGCAGGGAAAGGTATCGGCTACGCCACGGCGCTGGCGTTTGTTGAAGCGGGAGCGAAAGTTACCGGTTTTGATCAAGCGTTCGCGCAGGAGCAATATCCCTTTGCGACCGAAGTGATGGATGTTGCCGATGCTGCGCAGGTGGCGCAGGTATGTCAGCGACTGTTAGCTGAAACGGAGCGACTGGACGTGCTGGTCAATGCGGCGGGAATTTTGCGCATGGGCGCGACCGATCAGCTCAGTAAGGAGGACTGGCAGCAGACTTTTGCGGTCAATGTCGGCGGTGCGTTTAACCTGTTCCAGCAGACCATGAACCAGTTTCGCCGTCAGCGGGGCGGGGCGATTGTTACTGTTGCGTCCGACGCCGCACACACGCCGCGCATTGGTATGAGTGCTTATGGCGCGTCGAAAGCGGCGCTGAAAAGCCTGGCGTTGAGCGTTGGGCTGGAACTGGCGGGTAGCGGCGTGCGCTGTAATGTGGTTTCGCCAGGCTCCACCGACACCGATATGCAACGCACGCTGTGGGTGAGCGATGACGCCGAAGAGCAGCGTATTCGCGGCTTTGGCGAGCAGTTTAAACTCGGCATTCCGCTGGGGAAAATCGCCCGTCCACAGGAGATCGCCAATACGATTTTGTTCCTCGCCTCTGATCTCGCCAGCCATATCACCCTACAGGATATTGTGGTCGATGGCGGCTCGACGCTGGGGGCATAAGCATGATCTGGAAACGCCATTTAACGCTCGACGAGCTGAACGCCACCAGCGATAACACAATGGTGGCGCATCTGGGAATTGTGTATACCCGTCTGGGCGATGATGTGCTGGAAGCCGAAATGCCGGTTGATACCCGTACTCATCAGCCGTTTGGCCTGCTGCATGGCGGCGCGTCGGCGGCGCTGGCGGAAACGCTGGGATCGATGGCCGGATTTATGATGACCCGCGACGGACAGTGTGTGGTGGGCACGGAACTTAACGCCACCCATCATCGCCCGGTGTCTGAAGGCAAGGTACGTGGCGTCTGCCAGCCGCTGCATCTTGGGCGGCAAAATCAGAGTTGGGAAATTGTTGTTTTCGATGAACAGGGGCGGCGTTGCTGCACTTGTCGGCTGGGTACGGCAGTTTTGGGATGAGCCCGACAGAATTAAATGAGATTGCAGGAAAACTCGGTTAACGGAGTGATCGAGTTAACATTGTTAAGTTAAATATTGTTTTCAACTCCGATTTACATGGTTGCTGTGTTGTTAAATTGTACAAAGATGTTATAGAAACAAAATGTAACATCTCTATGGACACGCACACGGATAACAACTATGAACAAATCAGGGAAATACCTCGTCTGGACAGTGCTCTCTGTAATGGGAGCATTTGCTCTGGGATACATTGCTTTAAATCGTGGGGAACAGATCAACGCGCTGTGGATTGTGGTGGCGTCGGTCTGTATCTATCTGATCGCTTACCGTTTTTATGGCCTGTATATCGCCAAAAATGTGCTGGCGGTTGACCCGACGCGTATGACGCCAGCGGTGCGCCATAACGACGGGCTGGACTATGTGCCGACGGACAAGAAAGTGCTGTTCGGTCACCATTTTGCGGCCATTGCCGGAGCAGGGCCGCTGGTGGGGCCGGTGCTGGCAGCGCAAATGGGCTACCTGCCGGGGATGATCTGGCTGCTCGCCGGGGTGGTTCTCGCCGGTGCGGTGCAGGATTTCATGGTGCTGTTTGTTTCTACGCGCCGTGACGGTCGCTCGCTGGGTGAGCTGGTCAAAGAAGAGATGGGGCCAACCGCCGGGGTGATCGCGCTGGTGGCCTGCTTTATGATCATGGTCATTATCCTTGCCGTGCTGGCGATGATCGTGGTGAAAGCCCTGACCCATAGCCCGTGGGGAACGTATACCGTTGCGTTCACCATTCCGCTGGCGCTGTTCATGGGGATCTACCTGCGCTATCTGCGTCCAGGGCGTATTGGCGAAGTGTCGGTGATTGGCCTGGTGTTCCTGATTTTCGCCATTATCTCTGGCGGCTGGGTGGCAGAAAGTCCGACCTGGGCACCGTACTTTGACTTTACCGGCGTGCAGCTGACCTGGATGCTGGTGGGTTACGGTTTTGTGGCGGCGGTGCTGCCGGTGTGGCTGCTGCTGGCTCCGCGTGACTACCTCTCAACCTTCCTGAAAATCGGGACTATCGTCGGTCTGGCGGTAGGCATTCTGATCATGCGCCCGACGCTGACCATGCCTGCGCTGACCAAATTTGTTGATGGCACTGGCCCGGTATGGACCGGTAACCTGTTCCCGTTCCTGTTTATCACCATCGCTTGTGGCGCGGTGTCTGGCTTCCATGCGCTGATCTCTTCCGGTACCACGCCGAAGATGCTGGCGAACGAAGGGCAGGCGTGTTTTATCGGCTACGGCGGGATGTTAATGGAATCCTTCGTGGCGATTATGGCGCTGGTTTCCGCCTGTATCATTGATCCAGGTGTGTACTTCGCTATGAACAGCCCGATGGCGGTGCTGGCTCCGGCAGGGACGGCGGATGTGGTCGCTTCTGCCGCGCAGGTGGTGAGTAGCTGGGGCTTTGCGATTACTCCGGATACGCTCAACCAGATTGCCAGCGAAGTGGGTGAACAGTCGATCATTTCCCGTGCGGGCGGTGCGCCGACCCTGGCGGTGGGGATGGCCTACATTCTGCACGGTGCGCTGGGCGGCATGATGGATGTGGCGTTCTGGTATCACTTCGCCATTCTGTTTGAAGCACTGTTTATTCTGACGGCGGTGGATGCGGGTACGCGTGCTGCGCGCTTTATGTTGCAGGATCTGCTGGGCGTGGTGTCTCCGGGCCTGAAACGGACCGATTCACTGCCTGCTAACCTGCTGGCAACGGCGCTGTGCGTACTGGCGTGGGGCTACTTCCTGCATCAGGGGGTGGTCGATCCGCTGGGCGGTATTAACACTCTGTGGCCGCTGTTTGGTATTGCCAACCAGATGCTGGCAGGGATGGCGCTGATGCTCTGTGCCGTAGTGTTGTTCAAAATGAAACGTCAACGTTACGCCTGGGTGGCGCTGGTACCAACGGCCTGGCTGCTGATTTGTACCCTGACCGCAGGCTGGCAGAAAGCGTTTAGCCCGGATGCGAAAGTCGGCTTCCTGGCCATTGCTAATAAGTTTCAGGCAATGATCGACAGCGGCAATATTCCGTCGCAGTATACTGAGTCACAGCTGGCGCAACTGGTGTTCAACAACCGTCTGGATGCCGGGTTAACCATCTTCTTTATGGTGGTCGTGGTGGTTCTGGCACTGTTCTCGATTAAGACGGCACTTGCGGCATTGAAAGAGCCGAAGCCAACGGCGAAAGAAACGCCATATGAGCCGATGCCGGAAAATGTCGAGGAGATCGTGGCGCAGGCGAAAGGCGCGCACTAAAGTCAGAGTGAGGGGGGATGTGCTGAGCGTTCCCCTTACTCTCAGCCCGAGCGTGTTGATAGCAATTAAGCCCTCTTAATTCAGGAGGGCATTTGTATTACCGGAGGTTTAGATGTTTGATTCACTGGCAAAAGCCGGAAAATATTTAGGTCAGGCGGCGAAACTGATGATTGGTATGCCTGATTACGACAACTATGTCGAACATATGCGAGTTAACCATCCCGATCAAACGCCGATGACCTACGAAGAGTTTTTCCGTGAGCGGCAGGACGCGCGCTACGGTGGAAAAGGCGGCGCGCGCTGCTGCTAAATGTGTACGTCAGGCTTTAAACGATTCCACTTTTTCGAACGCTGCACGCAACGTATCCGGTGTCAGCGTGACCGGCAGGTAATGAATGGATTCCACCGGACGCAAGGTGTGGGCAATCACTTTGTCGATCTCCGCCTGATTATTGATATCCACTTCCAGCTCCGCCAGCGTAGTCGGCAGATGAAAACGCTGATACGCTCCAGTTAATTGCGCCAGCACATCATCCTGACCCAGCAAGGCGCTTTGCACCAGAATTCCGTAGGCGACTTTGGTGCCGTGGAGAAACTTCTCGGTTTGCGGCAGCACGGTCAGACCGTTATGCACGGCATGAGCTGCTGCCACACGCGTAAAACGATCGCCCAGACCACCAACCATCCCACCACCAGCAATAATGGCATCCACCACATCGCAAAATGATTGCGTTAACTGCTGATTTTGCTGATCGCTCAGCGCCTGTTCGCTACTGTTTAACAAGACGTCGCGAATAGCCTGCGCATTATTGATCCCCAGTCGCACGGTTAGCGGCAACGTTTCTGGTTGCGGGGCCAGCACCACCGCTTCATACCATTTCGCCAGCGTGTCACCGATCCCCGCCAGCAGATATTCTTGCGGCGCATTGAGGATAATCTCTGGCTCCACCAGCACCATAAAATTGGCGTCGTCGAAAATCTCATAATGCAGCGCCTGTCCGGCATCGTTATACCAGACGGAGAGCGGTGTCCAGGCGGCGCAGGTGGCGGCGATCGTCGGAACGGCAACAAACGGCAGACCGAGACGGCGGGCGAGGGCTTTCGCGGTGTCGAGCAGTGCGCCGCCGCCGACACCAATCACCACGCTGCGGTCGTCACCGGACTCAGCCGCCAGTTGTTGTACATCGCTTTCGCTGCAATGGCCGCGAAACAAAATATGCTTTGCTCCAGGTAGTTCAAACGCTGGCGGAAGTTTTGTTTGCGCCGCAGCAATGGCGCGTTCGCCGTAGATCCACACTGCGCGAGAAAGCTGTTCATCAGTGAAAAAATCATGCAGGTGATTGAGACTGCCGGGATGTGAAAAGTAGTTAGCCGGGCCGACGACCA
Source organism: Escherichia sp. F1 (assembly GCF_046764225.1). Classification (NCBI taxonomy): domain Bacteria; kingdom Pseudomonadati; phylum Pseudomonadota; class Gammaproteobacteria; order Enterobacterales; family Enterobacteriaceae; genus Escherichia; species Escherichia sp. F1. Next base: position 3,464,405 of record NZ_CP177202.1, on the reverse strand, counting down.
CGCGGATAGGATTGTGAGGCATGTTGTGTTGTCCTTATTGTTTTATTTAGACATCTAAACGTCTTGATTGCCAAATACTAGCATCGTGTTATAGTGCCTTCAACACAACTTCGTCAGGCACAATAAAAAATGACAAATAACCCTCTGATTCCACAAAGCAAACTTCCACAACTTGGCACCACTATTTTCACCCAGATGAGCGCGTTGGCGCAGCAACACCAGGCGATTAACCTGTCGCAAGGCTTTCCTGATTTTGATGGTCCGCGCTATTTGCAGGAGCGGCTGGCGTACCACGTTGCCCAGGGGGCAAACCAATACGCGCCTATGACTGGCGTGCAGGCCTTGCGCGAGGCGATTGCTCAGAAAACGGAACGTCTGTATGGCTATCAACCGGATGCCGATAGCGATATCACCGTAACGGCAGGGGCGACGGAAGCGTTATATGCAGCGATTACCGCATTGGTGCGCAATGGTGATGAAGTGATCTGCTTTGATCCCAGCTATGACAGTTACGCGCCCGCCATCGCGCTTTCGGGGGGAATAGTGAAACGTATTGCACTGCAACCACCGCATTTTCGCGTGGACTGGCAGGAATTTGCCGCATTGTTAAGCGAGCGCACCCGACTGGTGATCCTCAACACCCCGCATAACCCCAGTGCAACTGTCTGGCAGCAGGCTGATTTCGCCGCTTTGTGGCAGGCAATTGCCGGGCACGAGATTTTTGTCATTAGCGATGAAGTCTACGAGCACATCAACTTTTCACAACAGGGCCATGCCAGCGTGCTGGCGCATCCGCAGCTGCGTGAGCGGGCGGTGGCAGTTTCTTCATTTGGCAAGACCTATCATATGACCGGCTGGAAAGTGGGTTATTGCGTTGCGCCAGCGCCCATCAGCGCTGAAATTCGCAAGGTACATCAGTATCTGACCTTTTCGGTGAATACCCCGGCACAGCTGGCGCTTGCGGATATGCTACGTGCAGAACCTGAGCATTATCTTGCGTTACCGGACTTTTATCGCCAGAAACGCGATATTCTGGTGAATGCCTTAAGTGAGAGTCGGCTGGAGATTTTACCGTGCGAAGGCACTTACTTTTTGCTGGTGGATTACAGCGCGGTTTCTTCGCTGGATGACGTTGAGTTTTGCCAGTGGCTGACGCGGGAGCACGGTGTAGCGGCGATTCCGCTGTCGGTGTTTTGCGCCGATCCCTTCCCCCATAAACTGATTCGTCTCTGTTTTGCCAAGAAGGAATCGACGTTGCTGGCAGCAGCTGAACGCCTGCGCCAGCTGTAGTTATTTAACCGTCCAGGCGCGGGAAAATTGACGGTCGGCAAACAGTTCTTGCAGGCCGTTAATTTGCTTCAGGCGCAGCACTTCGTCGCTGTCCATTCCCAGCTCTTTGCCGATTTTATGATCGTCCCATCCCAACTGGCTGAGTTCACGAACAATTTCGGACATGGCAGTGATTTGGTGGCGACCACGAGCGCGGTTATGACGAATAGTCGCGGCGATGCGTTGATTACGCGTACCTTCCAGACAGGTCACCGGCAAATAACCTTTTAAGCGTAATTTTAACGATGATGAGCCTTTACCAATTTCATGGCGGTGAAAACCATCCACGATTTCCAGGGCATTTTTATCCGTATGCGTGACCACAATGGGTTGGGTAAAACCATCTATTTCAATGGATTTTTTCAGCAGTTTTTTTTCGGGTGGTGCCACGTTGTTTGGGTTGTAATCATTAGGCATAAGTTGGCTGTTTTTAACCCACAGAACGCAATCCACTGGCTCTTCTCGAAAGGGGCTAACCTGATGGATCGCCATGCGGATTTCATTAATCGCTTTGATGCGATCGTCTTCCGGCAAGCTGGCGAGAAATTGGGTTAAATCCTGCGTTAATCGTTGTTGCATAGTATCCCCCATTCCTGACGTTTTCCTTTTATTCGTTCGTTATAACGCTGATAGTTCTTCGCTTTGGTCGGGCTAAATGATAATGCCCGACACCAGTAATCGTTATTGAGTAAAACTTTGCATATTCGCCGCCAGGAGGGGATATCTTTCGCGCCAATGTCCCCTTGCTGGGTTTGTGGAACCTCGATGCCTTTTTTCTGATACCAGTGCAAATAAATGGCGATTTTATTGCGATAATGCTCAGCTGTTTTCTCCGGCATGCTGTTGAGTAGCAATAATGCATACTCCTGCCAGTCTAAATGTTCGGGCTTGAGGATTTTCCGATGACCATAAAAATGGTTGTCATGTCCGGCGTAAATGCCGCCACTTTTTACCCCGCTGACTCGTGCGCACATAGCAGCCCAGCGATCCGGTTCGATAACGTGATAGAGCCATAATCCTTGCCGTTGTTCCGGACCAAAAGGTTCGCAAATTCGCATATGACGTAGAGGAACGCCTGCCTGATACATTATATTATACAGTGGGTTACAGAGGCGTTGATGGCTAGCATACCAGGTCCAGATATCAGCGACTTTCCAGTCGTAGATGGGGTAAATGTACCAGCTATGACCGCCTGGTGCGGCAGTAGTCCAGGGCTTATCATCGGCAAAACGTTGTTTATTTAAACTGGCGATGGCGACAAAACGGTTGTAGGACTCATCCGCACGGATGCCGATCATCATCGCCGCCGGACGTTTTTGCGAAAACCATTCGGCAAACTCACGCACAAATTGTTCGAAGGTCATGCCAGGCTGGTAAAAGGAGAAAAAGTCAGGATCGGTTATCGCATCTTGCGGGGGCTGACGTACCCATTCGACATCAGGTTCCCAGCACTGCCATTCGGGTTGGTATTGTGATAGGGAATTTTGCGTCGTAAGCGGGAGCGCAACCCAGTAAAACTCTTCGATCACATCGGTGTACAACTCGCGCAGGGACTGAACATAGTTGATGGTGCAAGAGAATTGCGCCTCCCAGTCGATAAACAAAACACAGATTTTTTTGCCCATTTGTCGAGCAAGTTCGGCTGTCAGATGCAGCATTAAACCAGAGTCTTTGCCGCCAGAAAATGAGACACAAACGCGGGGTAGGGTGTTAAGTGTCCAGGTAATACGCTCTCGTGCAGCTTCCAGAATATTGAGCGGAAGAGGAATTTTATAAATAGACATCTGAAGACGCTCTCTGAACGTTACAGGGTGATCAGTGAGATAAGACTGTTAATTATAAAGTAAACACTGAAAAGCAGAGTGTTTTATTTTTCATTCGCGCTGTGAATAAATAGGTGAAAGTTATAGTAGCTGTCTGAAGTTATATATCAAAAATACTCATTTAGACGGTCAATAAATCGTGAGAACACCAGATTGTTTAAAGAAGATTTATTATAGGAAATGTAAAGCTTTATTGAAGGTAACGGATCTTCCAGTTTTATCTCTTTTAAATTAAGAAAGTCACGGTGGGAGTTATAAAGTTCATAGGGAACTATTCCCAATAAATCTGTAACTGCAATGCTATTAATGATTGTCAGCAAAGAGGAACCACGAAATGAAATTTTACGATTCATAAACTTCTCGTCTATTTCCATTTGAATATCATCAACCCCTGCTGATTTAGATATTAATTGGGTGAACTCTTCTGCCATAATTTGTTCATAAGTGCTATTGTCAGTAATTCGCGGATGCTTATTACTACAAATTAGAGTATTACGAATCGTATGCAATGGCATGCAAATGACGGAACGGCTGATCACTGGCATTTGGGTGATCACCAGATCGGCTTTGCGGTGAACCAACAGTTCTTCAGCATTCTCTGCTGACATGAGGATATCATGGCACTCAATCTCGACAGAGGCATCTTGCCGTAGGCAGCGGATCAGCATACTATTATTAGAGCAAGAAATGAGCTGAGGACCGTAGATAATAAAGTTTTTCTTTAGTTCGGACTTATTGACTATATTAATTGTTTGTTCAAGGCCTCTGAGATTTTTCTCAAGATGGTGATGCAGATTTAACCCTGTCGTCGTCGGCGTGATACCTTTTCCTGAGCGAATGAATAAAGGGTCATTAAATTGCGCACGTAAGCGTTGTAACGACTGGCTCACGGCTGACGGGGTGATATATAGTGATTCAGCAGCCTTGCTAATGCTTAAATGCTGATAAATACACTCAAATATGACAAGAAGATTTAAGTCGAACTTTTTCAAGTCGTAGAGATTGGCCATACACTACTCCGGTTATATTTTTCTTCCATGATATATTCACTTAATCAATGTTTTTTTTGCGTATATATTTTTATTGATTATGTTTTTTTGCTTAACTCAGAATTAAGTTTTTCTAAAATAGCACAGCCACTTAGGGCAGAGCTAGCAATTCATGCTTTTTTAGGATGGTTGAAAAACAGGGATATATTTCAACCATCCATGAATTATCTTTTATTTATTCCCCATAATGATATTAAGCGTTTTCTGATCGGGCAACCCCACGGCCTGTTGCAGCGTATTTTCCTTACTCATGTAGTAGATAGCTGGTGTGACATTTGCCCCCAGATCGTCCATGAGTTTTTCGTTGTCGCTTAACACTTTCATTTGCTCTGTACTTACGTTTGCAGGCACGTTTAGCTTAAGCTTGCCACCAGAGGCTTCATATTCTTGCCAGGTTTTTGCGGGATCTTTGGCGGCAAGAATTGCCGCTGCTGTCGCCGGGCTTTCTGGCTTGATAACGCCAACCAACAATGTTCTTAATTGCACTTTGCCAGAATCAACCCACGGGCGAGCCTGCTGCCAGAACTGTTTACAATATGGGCAGAACGGATCGGCGAAGACGTAGACAATGACCGGCGCGTCTTTTTTACCGTCGAGGAGCCAGTGGGATTGTTCCATCCGTTGCCACATTTCGCGCCCGGCTGGTGCGTAAATTTCTTTTTCGATAAGTGTGTTACTCAGGTTTTCACCTTTCTCGTTGTACATGTAACCGGAGATAGCGTGCTTACCATCTGGAGTCAGGTAGATGGTGACGCCCATATCCTGATACTTGCCGAGATAACCTTTCATTCCTCCGGGAGCATCGAACGTTTTGATGATTGTAATGCCCTGTTTTTCAATCGCTTTTACTGGATCAGGAAGTTCCTCTGCGAAGGCGATTGCAGGAAGCAGAGCCAGTAAAAGTATCTTTTTTAACATTAATTTGTCCTTTTCAGTCAGTGCAAAAGTCGGGTAAAAGGCATAACCTATCACTGTCATAGGTAAGAGCTTAGATCAGGTGATTGCCCTTTGTTTATGAGGGTGTTGTAATCCATGTCGTTGTTGCATTTGTAAGGGCAACACCTCAGCCTGCAGGCAGGCGCTGAAGATACCAAAGGGTAGTTCAGATTACACGGTCACCTGGAAAGGGGGCCATTTTACTTTTTATCGCCGCTGGCGGTGCAAAGTTCACAAAGTTGTCTTACGAAGGTTGTAAGGTAAAACTTATCGATTTGATAATGGAAACGCATTAGCCGAATCGGCAAAAATTGGTTACCTTACATCTCATCGAAAACACGGAGGAAGTATAGATGTCCTTGATTAACACCAAAATTAAACCTTTTAAAAACCAGGCATTCAAAAACGGCGAATTCATCGAAATCACCGAAAAAGATACCGAAGGCCGCTGGAGCGTCTTCTTCTTCTACCCGGCTGACTTTACTTTCGTATGCCCGACCGAACTGGGTGACGTTGCTGACCACTACGAAGAACTGCAGAAACTGGGCGTAGACGTATACGCAGTATCTACCGATACTCACTTCACCCACAAAGCATGGCACAGCAGCTCTGAAACCATCGCTAAAATCAAATATGCGATGATCGGCGACCCGACTGGCGCCCTGACCCGTAACTTCGACAACATGCGTGAAGATGAAGGTCTGGCTGACCGTGCGACCTTCGTTGTTGACCCGCAGGGTATCATCCAGGCAATCGAAGTTACCGCTGAAGGCATTGGCCGTGACGCGTCTGACCTGCTGCGTAAAATCAAAGCAGCACAGTACGTAGCTTCTCACCCAGGTGAAGTTTGCCCGGCTAAATGGAAAGAAGGTGAAGCAACTCTGGCTCCGTCTCTGGACCTGGTTGGTAAAATCTAAATTTCCTTCGTCTTTCGCGCTACCAACTCCGGCGCGAAATACTTCGGAAATTCACCTAATTCTTCGGGTGCTGCGGCACCCGATTTTCTTCCCCGCACCATGATGCAAGCTGCATCCAGGTAGCCGCAGAGGCCGCTTGCATGATGATGTTTAAAGCCCAGGAGATAAACATGCTCGACACAAATATGAAAACTCAACTCAAGGCTTACCTTGAGAAATTGACCAAGCCTGTTGAGTTAATTGCCACGCTGGATGACAGCGCTAAATCGGCAGAAATCAAGGAACTGTTGGCTGAAATCGCAGAACTGTCAGACAAAGTCACCTTTAAAGAAGATAACAGCTTGCCGGTGCGTAAGCCGTCTTTCCTGATCACTAACCCAGGTTCTAACCAGGGGCCACGTTTTGCAGGTTCCCCGCTGGGCCACGAGTTTACCTCGCTGGTACTGGCGTTGTTGTGGACTGGTGGTCATCCGTCGAAAGAAGCGCAGTCTCTGCTGGAGCAGATTCGCCATATTGACGGTGATTTTGAATTCGAAACCTATTACTCGCTCTCTTGCCACAACTGCCCGGATGTGGTGCAGGCGCTGAATCTGATGAGCGTACTGAACCCGCGCATCAAGCACACTGCAATTGACGGCGGCACCTTCCAGAACGAAATCACCGATCGCAACGTGATGGGCGTTCCGGCAGTGTTCGTAAACGGGAAAGAGTTTGGTCAGGGTCGCATGACGTTGACTGAAATCGTCGCCAAAATTGATACTGGCGCGGAAAAACGTGCGGCAGAAGAGCTGAACAAGCGTGATGCTTATGACGTATTAATCGTCGGTTCCGGCCCGGCGGGTGCAGCGGCAGCAATTTACTCCGCACGTAAAGGTATCCGTACTGGTTTGATGGGCGAACGTTTTGGTGGTCAGATCCTCGATACCGTTGATATCGAAAACTACATTTCTGTACCGAAGACCGAAGGCCAGAAACTGGCAGGTGCGCTAAAAGTTCACGTTGATGAATACGACGTTGATGTGATCGACAGCCAGAGCGCCAGCAAACTGATCCCGGCAGCGGTTGAAGGTGGCCTGCATCAGATTGAAACAGCTTCTGGCGCGGTACTGAAAGCACGCAGCATTATCGTGGCGACCGGTGCAAAATGGCGCAACATGAACGTTCCGGGCGAAGATCAGTATCGCACCAAAGGCGTGACCTACTGCCCGCACTGCGACGGCCCGCTGTTTAAAGGTAAACGCGTAGCGGTTATCGGCGGCGGTAACTCCGGCGTGGAAGCGGCAATTGACCTGGCGGGTATCGTTGAGCACGTAACGCTGCTGGAATTTGCGCCAGAAATGAAAGCCGACCAGGTTCTGCAGGACAAACTGCGCAGCCTGAAAAACGTCGACATTATTCTGAATGCGCAAACCACGGAAGTGAAAGGCGACGGTAGCAAAGTCGTAGGTCTGGAATATCGAGATCGTGTCAGCGGCGATATTCACAACATCGAACTGGCCGGTATTTTCGTGCAGATTGGTCTGCTGCCGAACACCAACTGGCTCGAAGGCGCAGTCGAACGTAACCGCATGGGCGAGATTATCATTGATGCGAAATGCGAAACCAACGTGAAAGGCGTGTTCGCAGCGGGTGACTGTACAACGGTTCCGTACAAGCAGATCATCATCGCCACTGGCGAAGGTGCCAAAGCCTCTCTGAGTGCTTTTGACTACCTGATTCGCACCAAAACAGCATAAGAAGAAGTAAGATTCACCTGCAATTGCTTAGCCGCCGGGGTCAAACCTGGCGGCTTTTTTATGGCAATAAAAAGCCCCGCCGGGATGGCTCCGGGCAGGGCGGGATATTTATTCTGGCAATTAACGCACAACCAGCACCGGCAGATTGGCGTGGCGGATCACGCTCGAGGCGTTAGAACCTAACAGATGGGTCGAAATCGATGGGTTGCGCGAACCGATAACGACAACATCAGCCCCCAGTTCTTCTGCCAACTCATTGACTTCATCCCGCACGCTACCAAAACGGACATGTTGTTTAATGCGGGAAGGATCGATGGTGAAGTGGCTGACCATCGTTTGCAGACGTTCTTCTGCTTCATGTTGCAGATGCTCTTCAAAACGACGCACATCAGCGGCAAAACGGTGCAGGCTCAGGCTGGCTGACCCCGGTAGTACGTGAAGTAGATGAATAACTCCGTCATCCTGGGCGAGGAATTCAGCGTGGCGAACCGCTTTGTCGCTCAATTCCATTTCGAAAACATCCACTGGCATGATGATTGTTTTGTACATAAGCATTCTCTCCTTGTTTTTGCATGTATACATAACAGCACATTATTGGTTATGAATCTATGATTTGCGAGGCTGATTTGATCTGAATTTGCTATTGAGCTGGAAAATAAATAAAACCAGGCGCTACCAGCGTTGTTCAAGGTATAGCACTGCAGCAACAATAATTGCGGCTATGAATATATAAAATGCAGTGATACCGAGAGCTTCGCTCATATGAGGTTCCGCAGATGAATAACCAGTTCAGATTAGAATGCTGCGCTTAAGAGCAAAATGATAAATCTGGTTGATATTTGAGCGGAAAGAGGATGCGAGTGCATCCTCTGGGCAAAGCGAGTTATCGCTTGTGCAGATGGGATTAAAGCAGGTAGTCGCCAGCAGCTTCTGGCTGGTATTCGAGTTCCAGCACTTCAAGGTGGGTTGCAACGCCGCCCGGAAGTTCCCAGTGAATGGAATCGCCAACGCGCAGCCCCAGCAGTGCGGCACCTACCGGAGCCATAACGGAAAGCTGAGTATTGCTGTCGGTCATTTTTGCCGGATACACCAGCGTGCGCACACGCACTTCGCCATCGCTAAGATTGCGGAATTTAACCCGGCTGTTCATTGTCACCACGTCGTGTGGCATCTCTTCTGGCGAACACATTTGGGCGCGATCCAACTCTGCGTTTAACGCGTCGGCGATTGGCAAACCAGCATAGGCGGGTTGCTCCAGCAGAATATCGATGCGTTCGGCATCCAGGTCGTTAATGATGATAGTTGGTCTGGACATTTTTACTCCATGTCGTCGGTACTGCGAGTGTCGCAGATAAACATACCCAAAAGAAAACCCTCACCGTCAGGCGGCGAGGGTTTAACTCACATGATGATACTGACTGTTGCTCACTCTTTGAAGTGATTTGCGTCACATTCAGGGAATTCCTCAATGCAGTGCATTATGTATAAATCTTAATCGTCATGGTTTATGGAAGACGAATTAGCGTGTTTTGTAAATCAGAGGATTAATAACCTGCTTTATCAATCGCAAAGGTTTTGCCACAGTTGCCTGGGTGTGGTTGTGGCAAGAATGAGTTGGCAGAAAGCGGAGCGTTGATGGCGTCAGCTTTGATCGAGATCTGAATTTCAGTCAAATACGCAGGGTTACCCTGACACGTTAGCTTAACTGCTTTCACGTTCTCTTTTCCCCAGCTTTTGGCAAAGGCGGCGTCAAAGTCACGGCGGCTCACTGTTTTACCGTAGTTATCCGCAAGGAATTTTCCGGCTTCGCTCTCTTTAATTTCTTGATTCAGGCGTACCATCGTGCCGAAGTATGCGTCTGGATCAAAACCAAAGCAGGCACCGTGTTTGGCATATTCGTAGCGTTCCAGGCAGGAACGTCCGCCAGCTCCTGGCATGACTTCACTTAGTTTAGCTGCCGTTTCCAGTGATAACCCGGTTTCCGGCGATGAACACATCCGGCTGGCGCGTGCTTCTGGCAGATTCGGGATTGGGCGAGTAGCGCAACCGAAGCGCATCCAGCGGCGTTCATCAACACCACGGGCAGCAACCGATTTAGGCAATCCTGGCCACAGACCATGTACGGTCAGAAAATCAGCTTTGTTGGTCGTTTCGGTTTGCAGGCGACATTCATCTCGTTCGTTACGATTTCGATCGTGTTGACTCTGGCAAAATCCGGTTTGCCATGAGAGGGCCAGGACATAGCGATCAAAATCGCCATACTGTTTTGCCTGCAACGCCACGGCGTTGGCAGAAGAGAAGGGAAGCAGAGAAACCGCGAGCAACGCGGCGTTACGCCAGAATGCTTTCATAATGGGTGTGGAACTCATACATATACTGAATACTATCTATTAAATCATAAAAAAGCCCGCCAGGTGGGCTTACCTGGCGGGCGTGATGATTTATTCAGCGTTTGGCGAACGTATTAGTTCCACATGGCGAGAATCGGCCAGCCAACCAACAGCAGCATAGAGATGTAAATCACCCCGAAGATTGCACCAAGTCGCCAGTAATCTTTTGATTTCACATAGCCACAGCCGTAAATAATCACCCCAGGACCGGTTGCATACGGCGTCAGACAGCCCATGATACCGATAGACAGCACCAGCAGAATACACAGTTGTTCCATTGGTACGCCCGGAATACCTTTACCGACGGCCAGAATAACCGGCAGCATGGTTGCGGTGTGCGCAGACAGGCTAGCAAACAGGTAGTGTGCAAAGTAGAACACCAGAACCAGTACAATCACCGTTGCGTTTGGTGAGAATCCTTCCAGGTGCGTACTCATGGTACCGGCGAACCAGTCAATAAAACCAGAACGAGTCAGGCCATTAGCCATCACAACCAGAGTTGCCAGGTTGACCAGTGTGTTCCATGCGCTGTTATAGCGGGTAATGTCTTTCCACGGCACAACGTGCAGGGCCAGCATTAGCGAAACTGCCAGCAGACCTACCGCAGTAGCATTAATGACTTCACTGCCAAATACCCACAAACCTAAGCTGAGCAATACAAGACCAATCAGCGTCCACTCTCTGCGTGTCAGCGCACCCATGGTTTTTAGTTCATCACCCGCCCAGGTTGCCACTTCTTCACTGTGTGTGATTTCCGGTTTGTACAGCACGTAGGAAAGCCACGGCGCAATGATAAGCAAGATAACCCCAACCGGCAGGAAGCAGAGGAACCACTGCAACCAGCTAATCTGGATACCGGCAATTTTGCTGACGAACTCCAGACCCAGCACGTTTGGTGCCGCACCGGTGACAAACATGGACGAACTCAGACTGGTACTAATGACCATCATCCACATCAAATAGCCGCCAATGCGACGGGAAGACGGATCGTTGGGGAATGATTTAAATAACGGCGGCAGGTTTTTAATGACCGGAAAAACGGTCCCGCCAGTACGCGCGGTGTTGGACGGTGTAAACGGTGCCAGCAGAATGTCGATAATGACAATCGCATAACCCAACGTCAGCGTGCGTTTGCCCATGAATTTCACCAGGAAAAGGGCAATGCGCCGACCTAACCCGGAAACTTCATACCCTAATGCAAAAATAAATGCGCCAAATACCAGCCATACCGTGGTGCTGGAAAAACCAGCCAGACCCCATTTCAGCGCCTGTTTTTGCGCATTAAACGCTGGGTCAGCTAATTCTTTGGCATCAAAGAGCAGGTAATTACTGCCAATAACGCAAATAGTAACCGCAATAAAACTGATCGCTGTTGCCGGAATTGGCTCGAGGATCATGCCGACAATCATTGCCACAAACACAGCGAAGTAATGCCATGCCTGCGGTGGCATACCGTCGGGGACAGGGATAAGAAACATGACGCCCATCACCACCACTGGGGCCAATAGTTTCCATATATTATCTTTTGCTAAAGACATACGGGTTCTCCGAAAATTAATATTTCCAAATTTATCAAGTGCTTAAATAATTAAATTTGTGCTAAAAACCAGGTAAGGATCAGCAGGTCGGCACTGCCGCCTGGACTGAGATTTCGTTCGATACACTCCCTGTCGAACTGCCGGAGATAATCGAGATCGGCGGGGGTTCGAATGCCCCCTTTTTGCAATAATGTTTGCGCCTCGCGCTGTAGCCAGCGCAGGCCCCCCTCGCCACCGCGCGATGCAACGTTGGTATCGCCGTTGATCGCCATCAGTAGGAGCAAGGTATCGAGCAATGCCAGTTCAGGATTTAACCCCTGATCCAGCAGAGTGAGGTAATGCGGCAGGGCGTGGTTGATCACCAGTGGATAACCCGCTTCGGCTTCACCGCGTGCGCCGGTAAGGCCTAGCTGCTGGTACAACCGTTGACCTGCCGTCAGTTGTGAATTATTGGTACGCAGTTCGCGATCGGTCAGGCCACGGCAGAAACTTGCCGCCGTCGCACAAATGGTTATTGGCGTTACCGACTGGTTGAGTTGAAGCAAACGGCCAATTGCCGCACACAGTAGCCCTAAAGAAAAAATGCTGCCTTTATGCGTGTTTACGCCCGCAGTGGCGCGGAACATATCACCTTCGCAAGCCATACCAATTGGGCGTAATCCGTGGAGTACCGCTTCTGGTGCCATTTCAGCACTACAGGCACCAAATTCAATGAAACGGGGTAACCAGCCCTGAATCGCCAGCGCGCTGCGGTGGAAATCTTCCAGCGCCATATCTTTGTGCGCACCGCAGTTAATTCGATCCACGAGGCCTGGTTTCGGTGACAGATTGACTTCAGTCAGCATGGCGCGCCAGCCCAGCAGGGCGTACTCATCGATTAATGACGTCGCAAGCTTTGTGTTTTTAGTTGACGTTGCAGGCATCGACATCGTTCAGCAGCGCCTCCATGCGGTTGAGTAAATCGGTCAGTTGATGGGTTTTTCCACGCGCGCAAACAGCTGCGCTTTGCTCGCACAACAGGCAGCGGCGAGGCGGCAGTGAATAGTCGCGGCGGGAGAGAATTTCGCCTTCGGGTGTCAGGACATCGATATCCCATAACCGCCCGAGAGGATGACTATGTTCAAGCTCAATCGTGGCGAGCTTGAGGTCGCGAGCCGGGGCGGCAATGCTCAACATGCCCTCCGGCCCGCTGGCGGAAACCAGTGCAGCCTGCTCCTGAATTTGCCAGCCCTGTTTTGCGGCTAAGGCACGCAAGGCTGTCACGCCATGATTAAAAATTCGGCGTGTGACCTCGCTGTCTTTAATCGGCCCAGGCGCAACCACGGTAAAGGAGACCAGTGGAACAGGATGGCGCTTGAGCCAGACGTGTTGCCGTGCTTGCCTTTCATCCCGGCTGACGAGCAGCTCGGGAATTGACACCGCATGGTGGCTGGCGAGTTCAGGAAGCAGGTGCATGGCTTATTCCTTCACCTGATGCACAACATCGATCACCGAGCCATCGCGGTAACGCACAACGGCAACGACGCGGTCGGTGAATTCAATCGGCTGTGGTTCACCGGTCAGCAGACGCGCACGTTCACGCAGCCACTCAATAGAAACCACTTTGATCCCCGCTTCCTGCAGACGTTCTGCCAGTTCCGGACGTGCCGGGTTAACTGCGATACCGTGGTCTGTGACCAGAATATCGACACTGGAGCCCGGGGTGATGCAGGTCAGCACGTTATCCACCAGAGTCGGAATACGACCGCGTACCAGCGGTGCGACGATGATGGAAAGTGCAGAGGCAATCGCGGTATCGCAGTGACCACCGGAAGCGCCACGCAGTACGCCGTCAGAGCCGGTCAGCACGTTAACGTTGAACTGGGTGTCAATTTCCAGCGCGCTCAGTACCACCACGTCGAGACGATCAACCGATGCGCCTTTTGAACCCCAGTTAGCGTACTGGTTGGCGCTGATTTCGATGTGATTGGGGTTACGGGCCAGCGATTGTGCAGCGTGGCTGTCAAAGCTCTGTACATCCAGCAGTTTGCGGATCAGACCTTTTTCGTGCAGATCAACCATCGTTGCGGTAATACCGCCAAGGGCGAAGTCGGCGCGAATATCGCGGCTACGCATTTTGTCTTCCAGGAAACGGGTTACCGCCAGCGATGCACCGCCGGTGCCGGTTTGCATGGAGAAACCTTCTTTAAAGTAGCCTGAGTTGACAATCACATCCGCAGCGCTACGGGCAATAAGCAGTTCGCGCGGGTTAGTGGTCATACGGGTCGCGCCAGCGCCGATTTTCGCGGCATCGCCAACGCGATCAACTTTGACGATCAGATCAACCTGATCTTGCTCAATGCTTGCCGGATTATGAGGATAAGGCAGCAGTTCTTCAGTGAGCATCACAACCTGTTTCGCGTTGTCGGCATCAACCATTGCATAGCCGAGGGAGCCGCAGCAGGCTTTACCGGTGTAGCCGTTGGCATTACCGAATTCATCACAGGACGGGACGCCGAGGAAAGCCACGTCTATATTCAGTTCGCCGCTCTGTACCAGATGCACACGTCCGCCGTGAGAGTGGATTTGCACCGGTTCCGCCAGCAGACCACGGGAGATTTCTTCCGCCAGTGGACCGCGCAGGCCAGAGGTATAAATGCGGGTAACCACGCCCTGGCGAATGTGTTCTACCAGCGGCGCATGGCAATCACTCAGGGAGCTGGAGGCCAGAGTCAGGTTTTTAAAGCCCATCTTCGCGATGACGTCCATCACCATATTGACGGTCAGGTCACCGCCACGGAAAGCGTGATGGAAGGAAACCGTCATACCGTCCTGTAAACCCGAGCGACGAATCGCTTCTTCCAGGTTGGCGCACAGTTTGCGATCGCGTGCTTTTTCAGCCTGGTAGGTTTGCTTTGGCGAGTTCTGGAAAGCGGCAAGATCGCATTCAGCGCGACGATTCCAGGCCGCTACCCGTTCTTGTCGTTGAGATTGTTCAATTTTCTGCGTCATTTTGATTGCCTTATTCTTCGCGGATGCCGGAAAGTTCTGCGCGGGAGAGCACCAGACGGGCGCGATCGATAACCGGACCGTCCACCATCTTGCCGTTCAGGGAAACCACGCCGAGGCCTTCGCGAGCGGCGGCCTCAGCGGCTTCTACGACGCGGCGGGCGTGATCCACTTCTTTCTGGGTCGGTGCGTAGAGGTTGTGCAGCAGATCAATCTGACGCGGGTTGATCAGCGATTTGCCGTCAAAGCCCAGCTGTTTGATGTGGGCGGCTTCTTGCAGGAATCCGGCTTCGTTGTTAGCGTCGGAATAGACGGTATCGAACGCCTGAATACCCGCAGATCGCGCGGCCTGCAAAATGGAACAGCGTGCGAACAGCAGTTCAGTTCCTTCCGGGGAGCGTTCTGTACGCAGGTTGCGCACATAGTCTTCTGCACCGAGGGCGATACCGATCAAACGCTCGGAAGCGTGAGCGATTTCCACTGCGCGGGTAATGCCCAGCGGAGATTCAATCGCCGCCAGCAAGCCGGTACTGCCGGGTTCACGACCACAGGCTTTTTCGATACGCAGGATCTCTTTTTCGATATCCAGAACATCCTGAGCGGTATCGGTTTTCGGCAGACGCACAACGTCCGCACCACCGCGAACGACGGCTTCCAGGTCGTTGACACCCCATTCGGAATCCAGCGCGTTGACACGCACAATGGTTTCAATATCGCGATACAGCGGATGTTGCAGCGCGTGGTAAACCATGCGGCGGGCGGTGTCTTTTTCACGCAATGCTACGGAGTCTTCGAGGTCAAACATCAGGGCATCAGCCGGGTAGATGAAGGAGTTGCTGACCATCGCGGCATTGGCACCAGGCACAAACAACATGCTGCGGCGGGTGCGAGTTTTACGTTGTTGCAGCGAAGCGGAAATCATTGGCAATCCTCCCATGGCAGAGCCGGGATACCGCTGGCGCGTGCCAGCAGGGCTTCCAGTCGTGCACGTAAAATGCAGTCCAGTGCGCCTTTGTCATCGACATTCAGCTGTACGCCGCGCACGTTGTAGCGGGCGAGAACGTCCAGAATGGTGGTGCGAATGGCATCGCCAAACTGTTTCTCAACGCTGCTGTTGATTTGCAGGTCGATATCCTGCGTATCGAGTGGGGCGATGCGTATCATCACATCCCCAGACTCAAGGGTGCCTGCAACGGCGGGCTGGTTTATTTTCATTTTTCACCTGTTTCTCATGCGGGGGTCTTTTGACGAGCTGCCGCGTCCTGGCGGGAGTGCTCAAGCAGGTTCTGCAAATAATGCAGCGTGACTGCAGGGACCAGCGGCGCGATAGCCGTGAGATCGTTTTTCGCCAGCAGTTGACGTACCCGGGAAGCGGATATCGGCATCTCCTGGTAACGCAGCCGCTCAATTTCAACCAGTTCGATGGGCGCTGCGGAGATAGTCGGCGTTTCCAGCCAGTAGCGCATATCCTGGTTGTACTGGGCGGTAACGCGACAAAAGGGTTCAGTACCGACAAAGCGGTGAGTTACACCCAGCGCGGGAGCGAGGTACTGACGGAAAATCTTCAGATCAATTTCGGTGTAACAATGGTTAATGACGCTCTGTTCTTTAATGAAGTAGCAAGGGAACGTAGCGCGGGAGATGATGTATTCGGAGCCGCGATGCACAGTCAGGCGTGGAATATCGGCGGTGCCTTTTAACACCAGATCCAGCCGGTCTTCATAGGGAAAGCGTGAAGAATCTTCTTTAACTAAAAACAGATGCAACCAGTCGCACTGTGCTGCAGCCTGTTGAATCAGATAACGGTGACCATTCGTAAAGGGATTGGCGTTCATCACAATGCAGCCAATCTTGTTCCCTGGATGACGAAATTTTTTCAGCGATTCGGCATAGCGTTTCAGTCGCGTGGCGCTGTTTTCCATCAGCACCATCACGCCGGGTACGCTGGTCAGCGTGGAAAAACCGCACTGGCGGAACAGCGCCTCGTATTCGGTTTTGGTATAAATAAACAGATGCGTGCTGTGCCGCTCATAGGCGAGGTTAATTAGCTCGGTGGCTAATGTCAGCGCCAGTCCTTCACCGCGAACGGATTCACTGATAGCAACGCATTTAATAATATTTCCGGCAATTCCACCGCACGCGATAAGCTTTTCATCGCGGGTTACGGTAATAAATACTTCGACTGTGGTGTCAACGCTCAAATCATTTTCATGCAGGAATTGGGCGATTTCCGCCATTTTTTTATTTTCTGAACGTTTTACACGGGTGAAAATATCATTGCCGAACATAATAAATAGTATCCTGAAGGTGCATGTTGTTATCGATTTGCAACGAATGTTGTTCGATGTTGCAAACTGATAACCTTTTATTTTCACTTGGGAGAAAGGGGGGCGATCGAGGTATATCTTTTTCTCCTTTCGCTATACATCCTAAGGAGTATTGCAGCGTGAAATTTTGATTTATTTCACATAGAGTTAGTGGTTTTTTATTTATTTAATGGTTTTAAGTTTTTTAATTAATGTAATTACGAAATGACCCGCAGGTTTAAGTGATTTAATTGATTTAATGAATAAAATTTGCCACGATTATATTTAATATCTATGTATTTTGATTCAACATTTTAATTACATCCGTCAAAGAGGCTCGGGACAACCCGCAAGGAAAACAATGTTGCAGCTTAACGAGAATAAACAGTTTGCATTTTTCCAAAGACTGGCATTTCCGCTGCGTATCTTTTTGCTGATTCTGGTGTTCTCAATATTTGTCATTGCAGCCCTGGCGCAATATTTTACGGCCAGTTTTGAGGACTATTTAACGCTTCATGTGCGCGACATGGCAATGAATCAGGCAAAAATTATTGCTTCTAATGACAGTATCATCAGCGCAGTGAAAACGCGTGACTACAAGAGGCTGGCGACCATCGCTGATAAATTACAAAGAGATACTGATTTCGATTATGTGGTGATTGGCGATCGCCACTCGATTCGTCTTTACCATCCTAATCCGGAGAAAATTGGTTATCCTATGCAGTTCACCAAACCGGGCGCGCTGGAGAAAGGGGAGAGCTACTTCATCACCGGGAAAGGGTCAATTGGCATGGCGATGCGTGCCAAAACGCCAATCTTTGATGACGATGGAAAAGTCATCGGCGTGGTGTCGATTGGCTACCTGGTGAGTAAAATCGATAGCTGGCGGGCTGAGTTTTTATTACCGATGGCTGGCGTGTTTGTCGTGCTGTTAGGGATTCTGATGTTGCTGTCGTGGTTCCTGGCCGCGCATATCCGTCGGCAGATGATGGGCATGGAGCCAAAGCAAATCGCACGCGTGGTCCGTCAGCAAGAGGCGCTGTTTAGTTCGGTTTATGAAGGGCTCATTGCGGTGGATCCGCACGGTTACATTACCGCCATCAATCGTAACGCAAGAAAGATGCTGGGGCTGAGTTCCCCCGGACGGCAATGGTTGGGTAAACCCATTGCTGAAGTGGTCAGGCCCGCCGATTTCTTTACCGAACAGATTGATGAAAAACGACAGGATGTGGTGGCGAACTTTAACGGTCTGAGCGTTATTGCCAACCGGGAAGCTATTCGTTCTGGTGATGATTTGCTGGGGGCCATTATCAGCTTTCGTAGTAAAGACGAAATATCCACCCTCAATGCGCAACTGACGCAAATTAAACAATACGTCGAGAGCCTGCGCACATTGCGACACGAGCATCTCAATTGGATGTCGACGCTCAATGGTCTGCTGCAGATGAAAGAGTATGATCGCGTGTTGGCGATGGTGCAGGGGGAGTCTCAGGCCCAGCAACAGCTTATTGATAGCCTGCGCGAGGCGTTTGCCGATCGCCAGGTGGCGGGGCTGCTTTTTGGTAAAGTGCAGCGCGCCCGCGAACTGGGGCTAAAAATGGTCATCGTCCCCGGAAGTCAGCTTTCGCAACTGCCGCCAGGACTGGACAGCACCGAGTTTGCAGCCATTGTGGGCAATTTACTTGATAACGCCTTCGAAGCCAGCCTACGTAGCGATGAAGGAAACAAGATCGTTGAATTATTCCTCAGCGATGAAGGCGATGATGTGGTGATTGAAGTCGCCGATCAGGGCTGCGGCGTTCCAGAGTCTCTACGAGACAAAATATTTGAGCAGGGTGTCAGTACGCGTGCTGACGAGCCCGGCGAACATGGCATTGGGTTGTACTTGATTGCCAGCTACGTAACGCGCTGCGGTGGTGTTATCACTCTCGAAGATAATGATCCCTGCGGTACCTTATTTTCAATCTATATTCCGAAAGTGAAACCTAATGACAGCTCCATTAACCCTATTGATCGTTGAGGACGAAACGCCGCTGGCAGAGATGCATGCGGAATATATTCGTCACATTCCCGGATTCAGTCAGATATTACTGGCGGGAAACCTGGTGCAGGCCCGAATGATGATCGAGCGTTTTAAGCCGGGGCTAATCTTGCTCGATAACTATCTTCCTGACGGTAGAGGGATTAATTTACTGCATGAACTGGTGCAGGCGCATTATCCCGGCGACGTGGTGTTTACCACTGCAGCCAGTGATATGGAAACGGTGTCTGAAGCCGTACGTTGTGGTGTATTTGATTATCTCATTAAGCCAATTGCCTATGAACGGCTGGGGCAAACGCTAACCCGTTTCCGCCAGCGTAAACATATGCTGGAAAGTATTGATAGCGCCAGCCAGAAGCAAATTGATGAGATGTTTAATGCCTATGCTCGCGGTGAACCCAAAGACGAACTGCCGACCGGCATTGACCCCTTGACGCTAAACGCAGTGCGAAAACTGTTCAAAGAGCCTGGTGTGCAACATACGGCAGAAACGGTGGCGCAGGCATTGACCATCAGCCGCACCACTGCCAGGCGTTATCTTGAATATTGCGCCAGCCGCCATCTGATTATTGCTGAAATTGTTCACGGCAAAGTTGGCAGACCGCAACGCATATACCACAGTGGGTGACATGATAAAGCCGGAGGAAACTTGCCTCCGGCATGACTATTTACTTGCCTGTGACCGCGGCTGCCGTTCCTGGCACCATCAGCTCTGTAGCAACGATAACAATCACCAGCCCAACAAGCACCGGCACCGAGGTGCGTTTTACGACTTCAAATGGTGAGATTTTCGCCATCCCGGCAACCGCAACGACTACGCCAGAAACGGGTGACAGGGTACGACCGAGGTTTGACGCCTGCAGCATTGGGATAGTCAAATACGCCGGGTTAATGCCGGAAGAGTGCGCCAGTTTCGGGATCATCTCAACAAACGCATAAAACGGCGCATTGCCTGAACCGGTCGTGACTGCCGCCAGCATTGTCAGGATCACTAATACCAGCATCAGGATGATACTCGCCGAACCAAACGAGGTGGCGATAGAAATCAGACTTTGAATAAAGCCGATGGTGCTAAGCCCCTGAGCGAATACCCCAGCGGCAACCAGCAGCATCACCACGTTAGCAAACGCATCTGCCATCCCGCGATAAGCCACTTCCAGACCAGAGAAAACTTTCTGGGTATTAAAGCTGCGGATGAACTCCAGAATGGAGGCAATCAGCATACAAATCACCAGAATAGTGATGATGTGTAATTGCGGACCCCATTTGCCGTCAAAAATCAGCACTCCGATGATCGGCGTGAACGGCAAAATGGCATAAAACGCAGGAGCAGTGGTGGTGATTTCACTGACATCTAACATTTCATGAGAGATGTGCTCTTTTTTATCCAGATAACGTTGCCAGAAGAAGTGGGCGATCGCCATGCCGATAATTGCAGCAATTGAGATAGGCAGCGTCGTTTTGAAGGCGAAGTCAATCAGCGACATTTCGGAAGCCTGCGCCGCCAGCACCACATCCCCTGAAGTCGGTGCGAGAATAATCGCCGCCGGGGAGGCACAAATAGCAGCAGCTGCACCACGGCTGATACCAACGTTTACCATCACCGGAAACAGGGTTGCCATCAGCAAAACACCCAGACCGGTCGCGGAAGAGACGGCCAGAGACATCAGACAGGCGACAAAATAGGCGGCAATCATCAGCAGGTAAGGGGAGTTAATATACTGCAATGGTTTTGACGCCAGCTTGACCACCATATCATTCGCGCCGATATGGGTCATGTAAGCGGCAAAGCCACACAGCATCATAATCATCATGCCGAGGTCGCCGCCGCGGCTCATTAGCAATATTTTAACGTATTCAACGATATCCGTGGCGCTGTAGCCTGTTGAAGCCTGGCTGGACGGTAACACTTTGTGCCCCATAATGGCACTGATAATCAGCAATAACAGGCCACCGACAAATAACACGCCAGTGGCGGAATACCCTTTAATGATGTAGCGAGCTACACCCACAATAACCACAACCCCAATAAGGAGTTCAATGAATGTCAGCATAATTTTTCCTGTCTCCAGGCCCCAAAGTAAATAATAAAAAATTCCTAAAGCTTAAGGAAAAAATATGCCCAATAAATTGGCGGTGAATGCTGATTAAAATCAAGAAAAACTGCCATTAAGACATTGAATTTGCTGTTTTTATACATAGATAACAAAACGCATATTTAGCGGTTGGCAATTATCACATAATAATGTGTGTAAATTGATGGTGGATTGATGCAAATTTGTTAATTGCAATGGTGTTAGCTGCGGCTGTGCGCTCAAAAAATAATCTAACATGAGCATAGGTTGACGATATATAATATATTCTTCGTTAAGAGATTTTTTGTATCCTATTAAAAAATAAAGTAATTTTTTCTTGGTTGTATTTTGTCATCAAAAAAGACTTGGTTTTTTTATGACTATTCCCATCGCAGAAAACGATACATCATCTTTAATCGATGCGCGGAAATATTTAACTTAAACAAGCGGAAATAAATAGAGCAGCTATTCAGATTGTTCTTTATGTTGGGGCTATTAAGGTTATGTTAATTGTAGCTTTGCTATGCTAGTAGTAGATTTTTGATAAATGTTTTATGGTCACAAATGAACGTGAGTAAATATGTCGCTATCTTTTCCTTTGTTTTTATTCAGTTAATCAGCGTTGGTAAAGTTTTTGCTAACGCAGATGAGTGGATGACAACGTTTAGAGAAAATATTGCACAAACCTGGCAACAGCCTGAACATTATGATTTATATATTCCTGCCATCACCTGGCATGCACGTTTCGCTTACGACAAAGAAAAAACCGATCGCTATAACGAGCGACCGTGGGGTGGCGGTTTTGGTCAGTCGCGATGGGATGAAAAAGGAAACTGGCATGGCCTGTATGCCATGGCATTTAAGGACTCGTGGAACAAATGGGAACCGATTGCCGGATACGGATGGGAAAGTACCTGGCGACCGCTGGCGGATGAAAATTTTCATTTAGGACTGGGATTCACCGCTGGCGTAACGGCACGCGATAACTGGAATTACATCCCTCTCCCGGTTCTACTGCCATTGGCCTCTGTGGGTTATGGCCCAGTGACTTTTCAGATGACCTACATTCCGGGTACCTATAACAATGGCAATGTGTACTTTGCCTGGATGCGCTTTCAGTTTTGAGACAAATGAAATTTTAGTAAACTCTTTAAAATCAATGGGTAAAATAATTAACATCAAAAATAACGCGACTTTTATCACTTTTTAGTAAAGTTGCACTGGACAAAGCGTACCACAATTGGTGTACTGGTAACCGACACAGCATTTGTGTCTATTTTTCATGTAAAGGTAATTTTGATGTCTAAGATTAAAGGTAACGTTAAGTGGTTTAATGAGTCCAAAGGATTCGGTTTCATTACTCCGGAAGACGGCAGCAAAGACGTGTTCGTACACTTCTCTGCAATCCAGACTAATGGTTTTAAAACTCTTGCTGAAGGTCAGCGCGTAGAGTTCGAAATCACTAACGGTGCCAAAGGCCCTTCTGCTGCAAACGTAATCGCTCTGTAAGATACGTCAGCAAGAATTCAAAACCCGCTTAATCAGCGGGTTTTTTTTGGTCTTTAGTGTGCGGTTGAGGCGGAAAACAGCCAGAAAGCCAGTGCGGTCATGGCAAAAGACCCCAAAAGGTTGACGAAAACGTTCAGTAACGCCCAGCCAAAGCGGCCCTCTTGTAACAAAAACACCACTTCTGCCGAAAATGTTGAGAAGGTTGTTAGACCGCCACAAAATCCGGTGGTGATTAATACTTTCCACACTGGATCAATGTTCGTCATCCTGCTAAACCAGGCGAATCCCATTCCTATGATGAATGCCCCAATCAGGTTTGCAGCCAGCGTCCCCAACGGAATCGCTTGATGCAGCGGGTTAAATCGCATACTTAACAGCCATCTCGCCACGCTTCCCGTACCACCGCCAATAAAAACTGCTAAAAGAAGTTGTAACACTGCAAAATCCTGCTATTTGATTTGTATGAGTGATAAGTGTAACGCCGAATAATCGCCGTTGGCGAATTTTACGACTCTGACAGGAGGAGGTGGCAATGCTGGTTGCCGCAGGACAGTTTGCTGTTACATCTGTGTGGGAAAAGAACGCTGAGATTTGTGCCTCGTTGATGGCGCAGGCGGCGGAAAACGACGTATCGCTGTTTGTCCTGCCGGAAGCATTGCTGGCGCGTGATGATCATGATGCAGATCTATCGGTTAAATCAGCACAGCTGCTGGAAGGCGAATTCCTCGGACGTTTACGGCGAGAAAGTAAACGTAACATGATGACGACAATTCTGACGATTCATGTTCCTTCAACGCCGGGGCGCGCATGGAATATGCTGGTGGCGCTACAGGCAGGAAACATCGTCGCCCGTTATGCCAAACTGCATCTCTATGATGCATTTGCCATTCAGGAATCACGCCATGTTGATGCTGGTAATGAAATAGCTCCGTTACTGGAGGTGGAAGGGATGAAGGTCGGTCTGATGACCTGTTATGACTTACGCTTTCCAGAGCTGGCGCTGGCACAGGCATTACAGGGAGCTGAAATCCTGGTACTTCCTGCTGCCTGGGTTCGTGGGCCGCTCAAAGAGCATCACTGGTCAACGTTGCTTGCCGCTCGTGCGCTGGATACCACCTGTTATATGGTGGCGGCGGGGGAGTGCGGGAACAAAAATATCGGGCAAAGCCGGATTATAGATCCCTTTGGCGTCACCATTGCGGCAGCGTCAGAAATGCCTGCACTCATTATGGCGGAAGTGACGCCCGAACGTGTGCGTCAGGTGCGCGCGCAACTGCCCGTCTTAAACAACCGTCGCTTTGCGCCGCCGCAATTATTATGATGTTTTTTTACTCGGCGCTTGATTCACCTTGTTACAGATTGCTATTGTGTGCGCGCGTCGAATGACCGTTAATATTCTCTGGTTTTTAAGGCGCGTTCTGTTGCCGGTTATATGTCAAGAAGGTATCTATGGGTGAGATTAGTATTACCAAACTGCTGGTAGTTGCGGCGCTGGTCGTTCTGCTGTTTGGGACTAAGAAGTTACGTACGCTGGGCGGAGACCTTGGAGCGGCCATTAAAGGGTTCAAGAAGGCGATGAATGATGACGATGCTGCGGCGAAAAAAGGCGCAGACGTTGATCTTCAGGCTGAAAAGCTCTCTCATAAAGAGTGACGTGGCGAGCAGGACGCTCCCTCAATATCTTGTTCGATACAAAAAACCCGCTTCAAAAAGCGGGTTTTTTATCAGACAGATGTAAGTAATTATTACAGGATTACTTAACTTCCATCCCTTTCGCCTGCAAATCGGCGTGGTAAGACGAGCGGACAAACGGACCGCATGCAGCATGGGTAAAGCCCATCGCCAGCGCTTCGGCTTTCATTTCGTCGAACTCATCCGGGCTAACGTAACGTTGAACCGGCAGGTGATGGCGGCTTGGCTGCAAATATTGCCCCAGCGTTAGCATCGTCACACCATGACGGCGCAGGTCGCGCATTACCTCAATAATTTCTTCATTGGTTTCACCCAGACCCACCATCAGACCAGACTTGGTCGGGATTTCCGGATGCGCTTCTTTAAAGCGTTCCAGCAGCTTCAGCGACCAGTTGTAATCTGCACCAGGCCGTACCTGACGGTAAATACGCGGTACGTTTTCCAGGTTATGGTTGAACACATCTGGTGGTGTGGCGGTCAGAATATCCAGAGCACGATCCATACGACCGCGGAAATCCGGCACCAGAGTTTCAATTTTGATTTGCGGGCTTTTTTCCCGAATGGCAGTAATGCAATCCGCAAAGTGTTGGGCACCGCCATCGCGTAGGTCATCACGGTCAACGGAGGTGATAACCACATAACGCAGCGCCATATCGGCAATGGTCTGCGCCAGTTTCACTGGTTCATTGGCATCCGGAGCTACCGGGCGACCGTGGGCAACGTCACAGAACGGACAACGGCGGGTACAAATAGCGCCGAGGATCATAAACGTTGCTGTGCCGTGGTTGAAGCATTCCGCCAGGTTAGGGCAGGAGGCTTCCTCGCAGACAGAATGCAGGCCATTTTTGCGCATTGCGGCTTTGATGCCCTGGATACGTGTAGAGTCCGCTGGAAGCTTGATTTTCATCCATTCCGGCTTGCGCAGCAGGGCTTCGCGCTCTGTTGCCACGTTTTTAACCGGGATAAGGGCCATCTTATCGGCATCGCGGTATTTAACACCGCGTTCCATCACAATGGGTTTACTCATAGCGTGCGTGTTCCAGTTGCGAATTACGAAGGAAAGCGTTTCAATTCAATAGATTGTTGTAATTATCAACTATTTTTGAATTAACGACTGGCAGTATATCATTGAAACGGACCTGAAAGCAGCCAAAGCGGTCGCGAAAATGTAAAATTGTTGTTGGATTGTGCCATTTTTTCGTTCTTCGCTGTGATCTGGCTGTAACAATACTTTTTCAAAATGCATTACGGATAACATCTATTACCCCGTGCAGGATGGGATCACGCAGGCTGAATTTGTTGTAGTGGATAGAGAAATCTATTTGCTCCTCATTTAAGGACGGAAAAGGCAGTTTTTCCAGCGGCCAGCAACGGCTAAACAGGTTATAAAAACGGCTGGGAATAATCGCTAACATGTCACTGTTGGCAACCAGTGCAGCGATTGTCAAAATGTTGTAGCTGGTGAAACTGATTTGCCGGTCCGGAAACATCTCTTGAACTCTCTGCCGCAGACCGCTGAAATTTTGCCCTTCCGGTAACAGGAGTATATGCGCAGCGTTGTCGATAGTCTCCCTGTCATCTTCTAAAGAGAGTAGTGGATTTCCCTCGCGGCAAATTAACACCATATTGTCGGTGAACAGAACATGATGTTGCACCGTACGATTGGTGCAAAACATGTTATCGATGATGAGATCGGTTTGAAACTGACTGAGTTGGTTTTCCGCGTCGCTGATGGGGGGGTTGCGCAGTAAAAGCTGCGGATAGTGAGATTTAATCGCCCGATAGATGACAGGAAGGACCAGGGCTCCGACCGAGGGGGTGGTCGCAATAGTTATCGTTCGTTGCTTATCATAGCTTCCTTCGATATCCAGCGCGCCAAGAATGGACTCAAGGCCCTGACTGATATACTCATGTAGATGCATCGCAAATGCGGTAGGAGTGACACCCTGGCCTTTGCGAATAAACAATGGGTCAGGGAATATAACGCGCAGTTTCTGAATAGACTGACTGATTGCCGAGGGTGTCAGATTAAGCACTTTCGCTGCATTAACGATCCCTTTATGTACATATACAGCTTCAAAAATAGTCAGAAGGTTAAGATCAATATTTCGTAAGGTTGTAAATATTTGTGGTTTACCTTCTGACGACTTTCTGCTTAAACAGGTTTCAATTTGATTATTACTATCCACGCACTTACTCCAATTTTATTCATGGAAAAATAATATTTAAAAAAATTACAATAATCTTATGTCTAATTGGAACGGAACGCTTTTGCTCACCATAATCAACTATTTCAATAAGTTAATCAATGGGGTGAGTTACGGAGCAAGGCGTAGCATCGCATTTCTGCAAGTGATAAAGAAAATATACAAACGCGAAGGAGATGTAAAGCATTAGCAGGTATTATGAGTAATGACCCAGTGTAAATTGGGCCATTGATGTATGGAATTAAGCGGTAATATATTCGAAGTCAGGATTGTTTAGTAGCGCTAAAATATTTTCCAGTAAACGTGGTGCAATATTATTAGTCGTCGCTTCGGGTTTCCATTGTGATATTTTAGCCATTTCCATTCCGGCATACCCACAAGGATTAATACGTAAAAATGGTGAAAGATCCATATTGACGTTTAATGCCAGACCGTGGAATGAACAACCGCGTCGAATACGTAAACCCAGTGAGCAAATTTTCTTTTCCCCGACATAGACACCAGGCGCGTCAGCCCGAGGATGCGCTTCTATACCCAGTTCAGCCAGGGTATTCACCACTGTTTGCTCAAGCAAGGTCACCAGTTCACGCACACCGAGTTTACGGCGTTTCAGGTTAAGCAACACATACATCACCTGTTGCCCCGGCCCGTGATAAGTCACCTGCCCACCGCGATCGCTCTGAATCACCGGAATATCACCCGGCATTAAAATGTGCTCCGCCTTTCCTGCCTGCCCTTGGGTGAATACCGGATAGTGCTCGACCAGCCAGATTTCATCAAGGGTACTATCATCGCGGGTATCGGTGAATTCATGCATAGCCTGGGAGATTGGCTCGTAAGGCTGAAGACCGAGCTGGCGGACAAGAATTTTATCCTGATACAAAACGGCATCTCCGTGGAGAATGAGTAAAAGTGGGGGAAAAGTATATCACAGCGAGGAGAGGGGAGTTACCCGACCAGGAGCCGGGTAACGGAGAAGCGAGTTACAGAACCATGCGGACAATATCGATTTTGCCCAGTTCTTCATACAGTGTTTCAACCTGCTCGATATGAGTAGCGTTGATAGTGATAGATACCGAGTGGTAGTTGCCTTTGCTGCTTGGTTTTACCGTTGGGGTGTAGTCACCTGGCGCATGGCGCTGTACCACTTCAACCACCTGATCAACCAGCTCAGGTAACGCCTGCCCCATAACTTTGTAAGTAAAAGGAGTAGGGAATTCAAGCAGTTCGTTAAGTTTGGTTTTCATGTCAGCTCCGGCGTAACGTAATTAAATAGCAACTCCCGCCAGAAGGCGGGAGTTTTTTACTGATGCTTAGTATATGGGGACGGAAATTACACTTTCAAGTGTTCGATTTTTAACCAAACCAGTGATGGAACATTAATTTAATGTAATCAATGATTTTGCCGAAGAAGTTGCCTTCCGGGATTTCTTGCAGCACAACCAGCGGGCGTTGTTCGATCGTTTTGCCATCAAGCTGGAAGTTGATAGTACCGACGACCTGATTCTTTTGCAGCGGCGCATGCAATTCACTGCTGTTCAGCACATAGCTGGCTTTCAGATCTTTCATGCGGCCACGCGGAATGGTCAGATACACGTCTTTATCAACACCTAACGAAGCGCGATCAGAATCACCAAACCAAACCGGTTCAGAGGCGAACTCTTTACCTACTTTCAGTGGGTTAACGGTTTCGAAGAAACGGAAGCCCCAGGTCAGCAGTTTTTTACTTTCGGCTTCACGGCCTTTAAAAGTACGTCCGCCCATCACCGCAGAGATCAAGCGCATCTGGCCTTCAGTCGCAGAAGCAACAAGGTTGTAACCTGCTTTGTCAGTGTGTCCGGTTTTGATGCCGTCGACATTCAGGCTGTTATCCCATAACAGACCGTTACGGTTCAGCTGGCGAATACCGTTAAACGTAAATTCTTTTTCTTTATAGATCGAGTATTCATTCGGTACGTCACGGATCAACGCCTGGCCGATCAGCGCCATATCTCGCGCGGAGCTGTACTGACCATCAGCATCCAGACCATGTACCGTCTGGAAGTGGGTATTTTTCAGGCCCAGGGCGTTAACGTAGCTGTTCATCAAGCCAACAAAAGCGTCCTGGCTACCAGCGGCAAAATCGGCCATGGCGACACAAGCATCGTTACCCGATTGCAGGTTAATACCGCGGATCAGCTGAGAAACCGGAACCTGCATGCCCGGTTTGAGAAACATCAGTGAAGAACCTTTAAACACCGGGTTACCGGTGGCCCATGCGTCGTTGCCGATAGTGACTAAATCAGTTTCTTTAAATTTACCGGCTTTCATTGCCTGGCCGATAACGTAACTGGTCATCATTTTGGTCAGGCTGGCAGGATCGCGGCGGACATCTGCGTTCTGTTCGGCGAGCACTTTGCCGGAGTTATAGTCAATCAGGATGTAGGACTCCGCATCGATCTGCGGTACACCCGGGATCATTGTTTTGATATTCAGGTCATCGGCATGTGCAGCAGAGATAAAGGCTGTGCAAAGAGCCGTGGTGAGCGCCAGGCGCTTCATGATACGAGCGGAAAAAATGGTATTCATGGTCTGAACTACGACATCCGTGATGGAATTAAAAAAAGTGCCCTACTATAGCAAATGCACTACCGGCAGGCATCTGACTTTCCGCGTGACTTTGTTAACGTCATTTACAGAAATTGACACATCAGATGCCTGCTTTACGCTACTGCGCGGTGGTAATAAATGACTGTAATTGGGCTTCGGTTTGCAAACGTTGCTGCAAGGTACTGGCTTCGGCTTTGCTGGCGAATGGGCCAAGCTGGATCCGCCAGACCGCGCCATTTTGAGTTACGCGACCGGGGACGCCGAACTTCTGTCCCAGTTGCTGTTGGTACTGTTGCGCACGAGCCTGATCGCTAACGGCCCCGACTTGCACCATAAAGTTGCCGCTGGCGCTTTGCGAGGCGGCTTGCGGTGTCACCATTGCAGGCGAGGTTGCAGGCGTTGTCGACGGAGCTGTAACAACGGGCTGTGGTGCAGGCGTTGGTTCGCTGCCTTCCAGAACACCAGGCGCTAAGGTCGTTGGTGCGCCGAGGAAACCGCTGCTGGTTACCGGCGCGCCAGTCGGATCTTCGCTTTTTAGCGTCGAATTACTGACCGGAAGAATGTCACCCTGCGGGCCAGACACTGAACTTGTTCCCGCGCCACCACTTAAATCGGGAGGTGCAGGCAGGGCGTAAGTCTGTTTGGCGACTGTGGTACAAGCCATACCAGGACCAGAAAGCGAACCATCCTGGGCGACAATAATCGGATCGATACGAACTTTGGTGTTGTTTGACGTGTTAAGACGGTCAGCTGCCGCGCGAGAAAGCGAAATAACGCGGTCGTTGCCGTAAGGACCGCGATCATTAATGCGCACCACGATCATTCGCCCGTTAGCCAGGTTAGTGATTCTGGCGTAGCTGGGGATCGGAAGCGTTGGATGGGCCGCCGTCAACTGTGTCGGATCGAAAGCTTCGCCAGAGGCCGTCAGGTTACTGCCGGGTTCGGCATCATAGATTGCCGCCAGTCCCGCCTGGCTAAATCGAGACGGATCCTGCACGATTTTGTAGCTTTTACCGTCGCGCTGGTAATCCTGATTTGCCGTCGCGTTCAGTGGTTCGAAACGCGGGTCCGCCCCGCTAATTTCAACTATGGGGCCGTTACATACCGCAGGCTGCGGTACACTTACCGTCTGTTGCTGACCATCATCGCTTGTACATGCCGCGAGCATTCCTGCCGCGATGCAGATCCCGAGCCACTGCTTACGCATTGCGCACCTCTTACACGCTTTTCGACAACATTTTCCTGTGGGTGTGGATTGACATTACAATCCCGAACCCAGCCATCAGCACAATTAGCGCCGATCCTCCATAACTGACCAGTGGGAGCGGAACCCCTACAACCGGCAGAATACCGCTTACCATACCAATATTTACGAAGACATAAACGAATAATATCAGCATTAAGCCGCCAGCCATGACGCGACCAAAGGTGGTTTGCGCTCTGGCGGCTATCCACAGCCCGCGCATGATTAGCAGAATGTAAAGAGCGAGCAGAATCAAAATGCCCACTAATCCCAGCTCTTCCGCCAGTACCGCGAAGATAAAGTCGGTATGGCGTTCGGGGAGAAATTCAAGCTGTGACTGAGTACCGTGCAGCCAGCCTTTGCCGCGTAATCCGCCGGAGCCAATAGCAATTTTAGACTGAATAATATGATAGCCCGCGCCGAGTGGGTCTGATTCCGGGTCCAGGAGCATCATTACGCGCTGGCGCTGGTAATCATGCATCAGGAAGAACCACAGAATAGGAATGAACGCCGCCACCAGCACTACTGCGACGCCAATCAGACGCCAGCTAAGGCCAGAGAGGAACAGTACAAACAGACCGGAAAGCGCAACGAGGATTGATGTTCCCAGGTCAGGCTGTGCAGCCACCAGCAGCGTGGGCATAAATATCAGCACCAGCGCGATGCCAGTGTTCTTCAACGATGGCGGGCAAACGTCGCGGTTGATAAAGCGCGCAACCATCAGTGGCACGGCTATTTTGGCAATTTCCGACGGCTGAAAACGAACAATACCGAGGTCCAGCCAGCGTTGAGCGCCTTTAGAGATGGCACCAAAAGCATCTACCGCCACCAGCAAAATAATACAGATGATATAGAGATAGGGGGCCCAGCCTTCATAAACGCGTGGAGGAATTTGCGCCATCACCACCATGATGACCAGGCCCATCGCGATTTGGCCTATTTTACGCTCCATCATGCCAATATCCTGACCGCTGGCGCTCCAGATAACCAGGGCGCTGTAAACCAGCAATGCCAGTAAGATCAGCAGCATTGTGGGATCGAGATGGACTTTATCCCAGAATGTTTTTTTATTCGGATTATCCGTCATGATTAATGGTCCTCCGCTGCGGCAACCGCTGGATTTTCCGCAGGCAGATCGGTGTTGTTATCACCCAGCATAATGTGGTCGAGGATCTGGCGCATCAGCGTACCAACCGCCGGACCCGCGCCGCCGTTCTCCAGAATCATGGCGACAGCCACTTGCGGATTGTTGTATGGCGCAAAGGCGGTCATCAGTTTGTGGTCACGTAAACGCTCGGCAATTTTGTGCGCATTATAGGTTTCGTTCGCTTTCAGACCGAAGACCTGAGCTGTACCAGATTTCGCCGCAATTTTGTACGGTGCGCTGGCAAAGTATTTATGCGCCGTACCGTTAGGGCGGTTAGCAACACCGTACATACCGTCTTTTGCCAGCTCCCAGTAACCGGAATGAATATCGCCGACGGGCGGTTCATGCGGTTGTACCCATGGCACCTGTTTGCCGTCTTCGGCGGTGCTCATCAGCAAATGCGGAACCTTCACGATACCGTCATTAATCAGGATCATCAGTGCCTTACTCATCTGGATTGGGGTCGCTGTCCAGTAACCCTGACCGATACCAACCGGAATGGTGTCACCCTGATACCACGGTTTTTTAAAGCGTTTCTGTTTCCATTCGCGGGTAGGCATGTTGCCGGAACGTTCTTCCGCCAGGTCGATACCGGTGTAATGACCATAACCGAATTTACCCATCCATTCGGAGAGGCGATCGATTCCCATATCGTAGGCCACCTGATAGAAGAAGGTATCCGCAGATTCTTCCAGCGATCTTGTGACATTCAGACGCCCGTGGCCCCATTTTTTCCAGTCACGATAACGTTTTTCCGAACCTGGCAGTTGCCACCAGCCTGGGTCAAACAGCGTCGTATTGCGCGTGATCACTCCGGCGCTCAATGCCGAAACCGCCACATAGGGTTTAACTGTAGACGCGGGAGGATAAACCCCCTGTGTGGCGCGGTTCACCAGCGGTGTATTCGGGTCGTTCAGCAAGGCGGAATAATCTTTGCTGGAGATACCGTCAACAAACAGGTTTGGGTCATAACTAGGCGTGGAAACCAGCGCCAGCACCCCACCTGTACGCGGATCGGTGACTACCACAGCTGCGCGGCTACCCGCCAGCAGCGTTTCAATATATTGCTGGAGTTTGAGATCCAGCGTCAGGTAAATATCGTGTCCGGCTTGCGGTGGCACTTCTTTTAACTGGCGGATAACACGCCCACGGTTGTTAACTTCAACCTCTTCATAACCAGTCTGACCGTGCAGCACATCTTCATAGTAACGCTCAATGCCCAGCTTACCGATATCATGCGTTGCCGCATAGTTGGCCAGTTTGCCGTCATTATTCAGGCGTTCGACGTCTTTATCGTTGATTTTCGACACATAGCCGATGACGTGGGTCAACGCCGAACCGTAAGGATAGTAACGACGTTTATAGCCTTTAACTTCAACACCCGGAAAACGGTACTGATTGACGGCAAAGCGAGCTACTTGTACTTCGGTCAGGTTAGTTTTCACCGGAATGGAGGTGAAACGGTGTGAACGTGCGCGCTCTTTTCGGAATGCAGCAATATCGTCATCGGTCAGATCAACCACGCTGCGCAAAGCGTCCAGCGTTTGCTGCACGTTATCGACTTTCTCCGGCATCATCTCTATCTGGTAGATAGTGCGGTTAAGTGCCAGAGGGATACCGTTACGGTCGTAGATAATGCCGCGGCTGGGCGCGATAGGCACCAGCTTAATGCGGTTTTCATTAGAGCGGGTCTGGTAATCGGTAAAGCGAACAATTTGCAGATTATACAGGTTGGCGATAAGCACGCCGGTCAGCAGCAAAATCCCCAAAAAGGCGACCAGCGCCCGGCGCACAAACAGCGCGGACTCTGCCGTATAGTCGCGAAAAGAGTTCTGTAGTTTCATCCGCTGCGTTTTCTACTCAAAGCTCCCTTATCACTCACGGTGATAAGGATGGTTGGTGGTGATGCTCCACGCCCGGTACAGACTCTCTGCGACCAGCACGCGAACCAACGGATGGGGGAGGGTAAGCGCCGACAGCGACCAGCTCTGCTCCGCCGCCGCTTTACAGGCAGGCGACAACCCTTCAGGCCCGCCAATCAGTAGACTGACGTCGCGACCATCCAGCTTCCAGCGTTCCAGCTCAGCGGCTAACTGCGGCGTATCCCAGGGCTTGCCTGGAATATCGAGGGTGACAATGCGGTTTTTGCCTGCGGCCGCCAACATCTGCTCACCCTCTTTGTCGAGTATGCGCTTGATGTCCGCATTCTTGCCGCGTTTTCCGGCCGGAATTTCAATCAGCTCGAAGGGCATATCTTTCGGAAAACGACGCAGGTACTCGGTAAAACCGGTTTGTACCCAGTCCGGCATTTTCGTTCCCACGGCGACAAGTTGCAGCTTCACGCATTAACTCCAGAGTTTTTCCAGTTCATACAGGCGACGGCTCTCTTCCTGCATGACATGGACAATCACATCGCCCAAATCCACGACAATCCAGTCGGCGCTGTTTTCACCTTCTACGCCGAGCGGTAACAGGCCCGCTGCGCGAGACTCCTGCACAACGTGGTCAGCAATGGACATAACATGACGGCTGGACGTACCCGTACAGATGATCATGCAGTCGGTGATGCTGGATTTGCCCTGAACGTCTAAGGCGATGATGTCCTGACCTTTGAGGTCATCAATTTTGTCGATAACAAAATCCTGGAGTGCTTTACCCTGCAAGTTTTCCCCCTGGGTGAATCAAATAGATAAAAATGGTCTGTCAGTATACCTGAACCAGAGGCGATTTCGGGACAATTGTCGCCGAATCGGCTTTCGAAAGTGGGCTATCATCCCACCCCGCGCCGCAGATTGCATCGCCATTTTTGTAAAACAATTTCTACAAAGTCGTGTCTGGCGAAAAAAGTCTGGCTGCGGAGAATATCAGCCTGCCCGGGGCTGTCAATGGTCGTTGCGGCTTACCCGTAAAAAAACAGAAAAGTCATGCATTCTCGACCCCGATGGCACGGCTATTGAGGACGCGTAGCGTCGCGAATTTTTGGTTGATATCAATGGCGCTCCAACACCCCTGGTCAACGCGAAAATGCCACATAGCTTCGGCAGGCATACCAATTAAACGGGCGATTAACAGACTCAGTACACCCTGATGGCTGACGACTAAAATATTCTGATAGTGCTGAAATTCACTAAGCCTTGCGATAAACCGTTCCACACGTTGTGAAAATGCCTGAAATCCTTCACCGTTCGTGGGGATAGCATGCTGCCAGTCATTGCACCACGCGCTATAGTTTTCGGCATCTTCTTGCATGAGGTCGCGATGATGTCGCATCTCCCAGTCGCCAAAAAACATTTCGTTGAGTTCAGGGATGATTTGCACGGGGAGCTGGCGATCACTGAGAACCCGTCGCGCGGTATGCTGTGCCCGTTCCAGTTCACTGCATAAAACCAGGTCAAAGGAAACACCATGTAGCAGCGTATGCAGATTCTGCGCTTGCTCAATACCGCGCGCGGTCAGGGGAGTGGGCGCATGACCGCTGTACAGACCATCGACATTCGCTTGCGTTTCGCCATGACGAATTAACCACAGTCGCATCATGCCCTCCGTAACGACAGGTATCAGCGATACAAGCCTTGTTGGTTAATGTAAGTCAGTACCGGTTCCGGCAATAAATCCTCACACGATTCACCGTTTTGCAAACGTTCGCGGATGATGGTCGCCGAGATGTTAAACCACGGCGTTTCAGCCAGATAAATTTTACCGGCAGGCTGAAGGTGAAGATCTTCCGGGTTATGTGTCAAATGATCTTCCAGCCATTGCTGGTATTGCGTTTGCGCCATTTCAAGTGGGTAACCTGGACGCCGACAGACGATCAAATGTGCATTGTCGAGTATCGTTTCGTATTCGTACCAGGTCGGAAAGGTCAGCAATGAATCCTGACCAATAATAAACGCCAGCGGCACGTCCGGTCCTTGTTCCTGCCGCCACTCTTTCAGTGTTTGCGCAGTGTAAGAGGGGGCATTGCGCTTTAGCTCACGTTCATCAAGAGTAAATAATGGCTTGTCGGCAATCGCCAGTTCAAGCATGTGTTTACGCTGCACGCTGTTCGCTTCCGGCTGGGGACGATGCGGAGGAACATTATTAGGGATGATTGTGACCCGCGTCAGACCAATCAAATTCGCCAGCGTTTCCACGGGTTTAAGATGACCATAGTGCACCGGATCAAAGGTGCCACCAAACAGAGCCTGTAAAGATTTCATATCAACCGTCGATAAATACGTCCGCCAGGGGTTTATGGCACAACAGAAGAGATAACCCTTCCAGCTCTGCCCACACTGACTGACCGTAATCTTGTTTGAGGGTGAGTTCCGTTCGTGTCAGGAGTTGCACGGCCTGACGTAACTGCGGCTGGCTTAAGCGATTTAACGCCTCGCCCATCATGCCCCGGCGGTTCTGCCATACCCGATGCTTATCAAACAACGCACGCAGTGGCGTATGGGCAGACTGGCGTTTCAGGTTAACCAGTAACAACAGTTCACGTTGTAATGTGCGCAACAAAATAACCGGTTCGCTGCCTTCCAGACGCAGTTGCTGAAGAATATGCAACGCGCGCTTACTTTTTCCCATCAACAAAGCATCAACCCAATGAAAAGGGGTGAAATGCGCGGCATCATTCACCGCCTGTTCAACGCGAGGTAATGTCAGTTTGCCGTCTGGCCAGAGTAGCGATAAACGCTCCAGTGCCTGAGCCAGCGCCAGCAGGTTACCTTCATAACAGTAGCAGAGCACCTGATTCGCCGCGTCATCCAGTTCTAAGTTGAGCTGTTTTGCGCGCGCAGCAACCCAGCGGGGAAGCTGAGCCTGCTCCGGTGTCTGACAGGTCACCTGCACGCTGCGATTCGCAAGAGCAGTAAACCAGGCGGCATTTTCTTGCGCTTTGCTTAATTTATTACCGCGGACGATCAACAGCAGGTCGTCATGCAGAAGTCCGGTGAGTGTGAGAAGTTGTTCATTGATCGCCGCATTCGGTCCGTTTTCGGGTAACAACAGCAATAGCGTTTGTCGACTGGCAAACAGGCTCATGGCCTGGCATAACGAAAAAATCGCATTCCAGTCAGTGTTGGGATCAATGGAAAAAGTGTGGTGTTCTTCGAATCCTTGTACCGCAGCTACCTGACGAATAGCGTCCTGGCTTTCCTGCAATAACAGAGGATCGTTACCAAGTAAAAGATACGCCGCGCGCAGCCCTTCATTGAGCTGCGCGCGGAGTTGTTCCGGGTACAACCGAATCATCAGTTACCCAGCGTGGTAGAGACGCGTGCAGGCGTTGCCGGAGTATCCGTTGTGGTCGACGTCTGTTCTTCGTCGGAACGAATATCCGCAGCACGGATGCTTGGCAGCTTACGAATCAGCTGTTCGGCAGCACGGTCGTACATCTCTTTTACGATCATGTCTTGTTCGTTATCTTTCGCTAACGCCATTTGCGGGTTATCGAAGAACGAACGGAAGACTTTGGCGCTAATCGGGTAGATGTCACGGCCGGGGATCAACACGGTCGCATTGACCGTCATGATCATCTGATACTCTGCTGTTTGACCGTTACGGAATACCGATGCGGTATCTTTCGCGATGCTCACTTTACCCAAACGCAGGGATGGAACGTCCTTACGCGTGGTTTCTTTATCAAGCAACTCGACACCATTCAGACGTAACTGGTTACGCACCGCACGGCTTAATGGCCCGTTCGGATCGCCTGAGTCCAGGATCATGACCTTCATAGTGGAAGGAACCTGCGTGGTATCACGCAGATGCCAGCCACACCCGGCGGTGATTAACACCGCCAGAGATAACAACAATGTTGCCAGATATCGCACGCTTCCTCCCGCGCTTAGCCAACGACCAGATTGAGGAGTTTACCTGGTACGTAAATCACTTTACGTACAGTAACGCCATCAAGATATTTTGCTACCAGATGTTCCTGGCCAGCACGTTCGCGAACCTGTTCTTCCGTTGCGTCCACCGGAACGGTGATTTTTGCACGGACTTTACCGTTAACCTGCACCACGACCAGCGTGGAGTCTTCCACCATCGCTTTTTCGTCAGCAACCGGCCACGGTGCGTTGTCGATATCGCCTTCGCCTTTCAGTTCCTGCCACAACGTGAAGCAGATGTGCGGGGTGAACGGGTTAAGCATACGGACTACCGCCAGCAGCGCTTCCTGCATCAGGGCGCGGTCCTGCTCGCCATCGGTCGGTGCTTTCGCCAGTTTGTTCATCAGCTCCATAATCGCTGCAATTGCGGTGTTGAAGGTCTGACGACGGCCGATATCATCGGTCACTTTAGCGATCGTTTTATGCACATCGCGACGCAGCGCTTTCTGATCTTCAGTCAGCGCATCAACGTTCAGTGCCGCAACATCACCTTTCGCTGTGTGCTCGTACACCAGTTTCCAGACACGTTTCAGGAAGCGGTTAGCCCCTTCCACGCCGGATTCCTGCCATTCGAGAGTCATATCAGCCGGAGAAGCAAACATCATAAACAGACGAACGGTGTCCGCGCCGTAACGTTCAACCATCACCTGCGGGTCGATACCGTTGTTCTTCGACTTGGACATTTTGCTCATGCCGGTATAAACCAGTTCATGACCTGCCGCGTCTTTCGCTTTCACGATACGGCCTTTCTCGTCACGTTCAACGATAGCATCAACCGGGGAAACCCAGTTACGTTCGCCGTTTTCGCCAACATAGTAGAAGGCATCTGCCAGCACCATACCCTGACACAGCAACTGTTTCGCTGGTTCGTCAGAGTTCACCATGCCTGCATCACGCATCAGTTTGTGGAAGAAGCGGAAGTAGAGCAGGTGCATAATGGCGTGTTCGATACCACCAATGTAGATATCCACCGGCAGCCAGTAGTTAGCCGCTTTGGAATCCAGCATACCTTCTTTGTACTCCGGGCAAGTGTAGCGCGCATAGTACCAGGAGGACTCCATAAAGGTGTCGAAAGTGTCGGTTTCACGCAGCGCTGGCATACCGTTAACGGTAGTTTTTGCCCACTCCGGATCTGCTTTAATCGGGCTGGTAATGCCGTCCATCACCACATCTTCCGGCAGGATCACCGGCAGCTGGTCGTCCGGGGTCGGCATTACGGTACCGTCTTCCAGCGTCACCATCGGAATCGGCGCGCCCCAGTAACGTTGACGGGAAACACCCCAGTCGCGCAGGCGGTAGTTCACTTTACGCTCGCCAACGCCCATCGCAGTCAGTTTATCGGCGATAGCGTTGAAGGCCGCTTCATGGTCAAGACCGTTGAACTCGCCAGAGTTGAACAGCACGCCTTTTTCAGTCAGGGCTTGCTGAGAAAGATCTGGCTCAGAGCCGTCAGCTGCCAGGATAACCGGTTTGATATTCAGGCCGTATTTAGAGGCAAACTCGTAGTCGCGCTGGTCGTGACCCGGAACCGCCATAACTGCGCCCGTGCCGTATTCCATCAATACGAAGTTTGCTGCCCAAACGGGAATTTCTTCGCCCGTTAATGGGTGAACCGCTTTAAAGCCAGTATCGACGCCTTTTTTCTCCATCGTCGCCATTTCAGCTTCGGCAACTTTGGTGTTACGGCATTCGTCAATAAAGGCCGCCAGTTCAGGATTATTTTCCGCCGCTTTCTGCGCCAGCGGATGACCTGCCGCTACCGCCAGGTAGGTACAACCCATAAAGGTGTCCGGGCGGGTAGTGTAAACGGTCAGCGTGTTGTCATAGTCGTTAACGTTGAAGGTGATTTCCACGCCTTCGGAACGACCGATCCAGTTACGCTGCATGGTTTTAACGGTGTCTGGCCAGTGATCCAGTTTATCCAGATCGTTGAGCAGCTCGTCAGCGTAAGCGGTGATTTTGATAAACCATTGCGGGATCTCTTTACGCTCAACTTTGGTATCGCAGCGCCAGCAGCAGCCGTCGATAACTTGTTCGTTCGCCAGTACGGTCTGGTCGTTCGGGCACCAGTTGACTGCAGAAGTCTTCTTATATACCAGGCCTTTTTTATACAGCTCGGTGAAGAATTTCTGTTCCCAACGGTAGTATTCCGGTGTACAGGTTGCCAGCTCGCGGCTCCAGTCATAACCAAAGCCCAGCATTTTGAGCTGGTTTTTCATGTACGCGATGTTGTCGTACGTCCACGGTGCCGGTGCGGTGTTGTTTTTCACCGCCGCGCCTTCCGCAGGCAGACCAAACGCGTCCCAGCCGATCGGCTGCAGGACGTTTTTGCCCAGCATACGCTGGTAGCGGGCGATCACGTCACCAATGGTGTAGTTACGTACGTGGCCCATGTGTAGTCGACCAGAAGGATAGGGAAGCATAGACAGGCAGTAATACTTCTCTTTGCTCTCGTCTTCGGTTACTTCAAATGTGCGCTTCTCATCCCAATGAAGCTGTACTTTGGATTCTATCTCTTCCGGGCGGTATTGCTCTTGCATGGCAGCCAGTGGTCCTGTTTTCAATACGGCTACAAATGTAGCGTTGAGGTGGTTTTTCAGATCCGCATAGCATAGCCCAAACGTCCGCGTCAAAACAGCCTTTCGCGCATTCGACGTTGAAATGATGCCCGGATTATTCATACATTAATTTACAGAGTTTGTGGGCGTATTAGCAAAGCAAGGAACAAAGAACGTCTATTATTATAGTCAGTTAACGACCCGGGAGATGAAACGATGAACAAGGTTGCTCAATATTACCGTGAACTGGTCGCGTCACTGAGCGAACGCCTGCGCAATGGCGAACGTGATATCGACGCACTGGTGGAACAGGCGCGCGAGCGCGTAATAAAAACAGGGGAGTTAACGCGAACCGAAGTCGATGAGCTGACGCGAGCTGTCAGACGTGACCTGGAAGAGTTCGCCATGAGCTATGAAGAGAGCCTGAAAGAAGAGTCTGACAGCGTCTTTATGCGGGTGATTAAAGAAAGCTTGTGGCAGGAACTGGCAGACATCACCGATAAAACGCAGCTTGAATGGCGCGAAGTTTTCCAGGACCTCAATCATCACGGGGTTTATCACAGCGGAGAAGTGGTAGGGCTGGGTAATCTGGTCTGCGAGAAATGTCATTTCCATCTCCCGATCT
The DNA here is from genome assembly GCF_046764225.1 of Escherichia sp. F1. Lineage (NCBI taxonomy): Bacteria > Pseudomonadati > Pseudomonadota > Gammaproteobacteria > Enterobacterales > Enterobacteriaceae > Escherichia > Escherichia sp. F1. Next base: position 3,423,837 of record NZ_CP177202.1, on the reverse strand, counting down.
ATACACCGGAAGTGCTGACGCTATGCCCGAAATGTGGTCATGACCAGTTCCAGAGACGCCCGTTCGAGCCGTAATGAAATGAGTGGTGCCGGATGGCGTGATGTCATCCGGCGAGTGATTAAGCGTAAAATTTCAGACGATCAGCCAGTAAATCAACAAAGCCCTGACGATCAACATCGACCATTACAGTGGCATTCGGTTTATTGCCAGTCAGATAATAATAATCAACAACCGTCATACCCTGGGTATATTTCCCTTGTGTTTCCACGCCAACCCAGCGCTCAACAGTGGTAAACAACTCCGGTTTCAACAGCCAGGCGATGGTGCATGGGTCATGCAGCGGTGCGCCGACAAAACCCCATTTTTCGTCTTTATGATATTCGAGGAAGAAATCCAGCAGTTCGGCAACAATGGTTGAAACAGGGTTGCCAATCGCGCGGAAACGCTCGGTGTCTTCAACGTGGATTTGCGCTTTATGAGTAACATCCAGACCGGCCATCACCACCGGGATCCCTGACTGGAAAACAATTTCTGCCGCTTCCGGGTCAACATAAATATTAAACTCGGCGGCTGGCGTCCAGTTACCAAGTCCCATTGCGCCGCCCATAATCACGATACGGGCGATTTTGCTATGCAGTTCCGGATGGCTATTGAGCAGCAAGGCAACGTTAGTTTGCGGTCCGGTAGAAACAATTGTGACAGGTTCCGCACTTTCGCGCAGCGTTTTCGCCATCAGCTCCACCGCCGTACAGTTTTGCGGTGCGAACGTCGGTTCCGGTAATGCCGGGCCGTCGAGACCGCTTTCGCCGTGCACATTGTCCGCGATAATCAACTCACGCATTAACGGTTTTACCGCACCGCCTGCTACCGGAATATCGGTGCGATTAAGCAAGGTCAGCATACGCAGAACATTGCGTAAGGTTTTTTCTGGTGTCTGGTTTCCGGCGGAAGACGTAATTGCTTTGACATCAAGCTCTGGTGAGGCGAGGGCAAGAACTATTGCGATAGCGTCGTCATGACCTGGGTCGCAATCTAACAGAATTGGCAGTGCCATTGTTGCTCCTTGTTGTGTGCTTCTTTGCGACAAGGGTACCGCCAGGATGTAACAGATACGAGGAGCGAAACGATAAAGCGTGAGATGGCGCGCACTTGGGTATGCGCGCCAGAGTGATTAATGCAGGATTTTCGCGAGGAAGTCTTTTGCGCGGTCCGATTTCGGATCATCGAAGAAAGCGTCTTTCGGCGAGTCTTCGACAATTTTACCCTCGTCCATAAAGATCACCCGATTCGCCACTTTACGGGCAAAGCCCATTTCGTGGGTCACCACCATCATGGTCATTCCTTCATTCGCCAGTTCGACCATTACGTCCAGCACTTCGTTGATCATCTCCGGATCCAGCGCCGATGTCGGTTCGTCGAACAGCATGGCAATAGGATCCATGCACAATGCGCGAGCGATCGCCACACGCTGCTGCTGACCGCCGGAAAGCTGCGCCGGAAACTTATTGGCATGAGCGGAAAGCCCGACGCGCTCCAGCAATTTCAATGCTTTTTCACGAGCGGGTGCTTTATCGCGTTTAAGCACTTTCACCTGCGCCAGGGTCAGGTTTTCAATAATCGACAAATGGGGGAACAACTCGAAATGCTGGAACACCATCCCGACGCGGGAACGCAGCTTTGCCAGATCGGTTTTCTTATCGTTAACCACGATGCCATCGACGGTAATTTCACCTTGCTGCACCGGTTCGAGGCCGTTGACGGTTTTAATCAGCGTTGATTTGCCGGAACCAGACGGGCCGCAAACCACCACCACTTCGCCTTTTTTCACTTCGGTTGAGCAGTCGGTCAGCACCTGAAAGTGACCATACCATTTTGAAACATTTTTCAGGGTAATCATTAAGCTGTCCTTCTTTTCAAGTAGCTGACCAACAACGACGCGCTAAGGCTAATAACGAAATAAACAAATCCGGCAAACAGGATCATCTCGACCTGCGTACCATCACGCTCACCAATGGTTGAAGCGGTACGGAAGAAATCGGCCAGAGATAACACATACACCAGTGAGGTATCCTGGAACAGTACGATGCCCTGAGTGAGCAGCAGCGGCACCATCGCGCGGAAAGCCTGCGGCAGAATAATCAGTTTCATCGACTGCCAGTGAGTCATCCCCAACGCCAGCGCGGCGCTAGACTGACCACGGGAAATACTTTGAATACCGGCACGGATAATCTCTGAATAGTAGGCCGCTTCAAACATCGAAAACGCCACCATTGCCGAAATTAAACGGATATCATTTTTTGGCGATAATCCCAGCACGTTTTGCAGAAAACCCGGCACAATCAGGTAAAACCACAGCAAAACCATAACTAAAGGAATCGAGCGGAACACGTTAACGTAGGCTTTGGCAAACCACGCAACAGGCGCGAAGCTGGATAAGCGCATCACCGCCAGCATGGTGCCCCACAAAATACCAATCACGACTGCTGTGACGGTGATTTTCAGCGTGATCACCAGCCCGTCGAGCAGATATGGCAGGGAAGGGACAATGGAACTCCAGTCAAACTCGTACATTATTTGCCCCCCATGTTGCCAGGCAGGCGAACTTTACGTTCAACCAGCGTCATCACCAGCATGATAAAAGCGTTAATCAATACATACGCCAGCGTGATGGCGGTAAACGACTCCCAGGCGTGGGCTGAGTAATCAAGCAATTTACCCGCCTGCGCCGCCATATCCACCAGACCAATAGTCGAGGCGATGGCAGAGTTTTTCACCAGGTTCATCATCTCGGAGGTCATCGGCGGGACGATAACGCGATAAGCGTTAGGCAACAGTACGTATCGATAAGCCTGTGGTAGCGTCAGGCCCATCGCCAGCGCGGCATTTTTTTGCCCTCGCGGCAGCGACTGGATCGCGGCGCGTACCTGTTCGCAAACACGGGCGGCGGTAAACAGCCCCAGGCAGAGCATGGATGAAAGGAAAAACTGAATATTGGGATCCAGCTCGGCCTTAAACCACATGCCGATTTTCTCCGGCAGCAGCTCCGGGATCACCAGATACCAGGTAAAGAATTGCACAATCAACGGCACGTTGCGGAACAGTTCGACATACAACGTACCCAGACCGGAGAGAAAACGGTTTGGAACGGTACGTAAAATGCCGAAAAATGAACCGACGAGGAAAGCGATAATCCAGGCGCAGATCGACAAAGCGATCGTCACCTGAAAACCACTCCAGATCCAACCAAGATAGGTGGTGTTGCCGAACGGGGCTTGTTGTAAAAAAATACCCCAGTTCCAGTCTATAGACATAAATCTACTCCAGAAAAAAGAGGGTAGCAGCGTTAACTGCTACCCTCGAAGATTGTTACCCAGCGTATTGCGGTTTTCAGGCCCGATGGGGAACGACCATCAGGCGTATAGTCTGTCCGTACTACGTAACAATCGAGAGGGCTGGAATTTCCGCCCCTGGTTCTTGTAATTAGTTCAGTGCCTTGTCATTCGGTTCTTTGAACAGTGCTTTCATTTCGTCTGACAGTTCGAAATTCATGTTCAGGTTTTTCGGCGGAATTGGGTTTTTGAACCATTTATCAAACCATTTTTCCGCTTCACCGGAGGTCTGCACCTGAGCGATAGTGTCATCCATCAGCTTTTTGAACTGCGGATCGTCTTTACGCAACATACAACCGTAGGCTTCCTGAGACTGCGGCTTGCCGACGATTTCCCAGTTGTCTGGTTTCTTCGCTTTCGCACGTTCACCAGCCAGCAGAGCATCATCCATCATAAAGGCAACGGCACGACCGCTTTCCAGGGTGCGGAAAGAGTCACCGTGATCTTTGGCGCTGATAATTCGCATATTCATTTTTTGCTCTTCATTCAGTTTGTTGAGCAAAACTTCAGAGGTAGTGCCGGAAGTGACGACTACGGCTTTGCCTTTCAGATCGGCGAAATCTTTGATATCGCCACCCTTTTTGGTCAACAGGCGCGTACCGACCACGAAAATAGTGTCAGAGAAAGCCGCCTGTTTTTGGCGTTCGACGTTGTTGGTGGTAGAACCACATTCAAAATCGAAAGTGCCGTTTTGCAGCAGTGGAATACGGTTTTGTGAGGTGATCGGAATCAGTTTCACCTGCAAGTCCGGTTTGTTGAGTTTCTTTTTCACTGCTTCAACAATGGCGTTGGAGTAATCCTGCGAGTAACCCACCACTTTTTGCTGATTGTCGTAATAAGAGAAAGGTACTGAAGATTCACGGTGACCGACGACAATCACGCCGTTTTTGGCGATTTTGTCCAGCGTACTGCCTGCTGCCGGGACGGCGTCATCTGCCTGTGCCAGTCCTGCGGAAAGCGCCAGGGCGAGGATTGCTGTGGCAGGTTTACGTAATTGCATATCCAACTCCTTTATCTTCTGCGTTAAGAACGCATGGATACCCGTTGTGAGTGTTTGTGTTGTTATCGTCTGCAACTTTATTGTGCAGTGTTGTGCCTGTTAGGTAACATTTAGTTTGGTTAAATGTAAAGATATTGCTGTTTTATTGTTTGTTTTTGCGAGATGCGCCGCACCATTCCGAAGCAAAATTCTTAAACTGCACCTTTTTGGTGCTACCGCTGATTTGTGGTGGTGCAACCCGGTTGCGTCGCGGCTGATTTCATTGCTTACACAGTAAATAAAGCAACTTACATGCCAAAAAATAGTTAGGGGTGAATTAATTACGATTGTAATTTTAGGCTGAAAAAGTCATATTTCGGACAGAGTTATCTTTTCGGCATGGGACGTTTGCCGGGATGATAACTGCACACGGGAAAAATGCTTTTTACCTGTCTTTTCAAGGAAGAAACACCTTATGTCTGCATCTTCGGTTAAGCCGTTAAATGTTCAATTACCCGCAATAACCTTTATCCTTTTTGCGCTCTGTGTTGGGATATTTTGTTATCTCGCACAATGGATGAGTTATGAAGAAGTCGATCAATCCGCACTCATCCATCTCGGTGCTAACGTTACTTCTCTCACGTTGTCGGGCGAATCCTGGCGCTTATTGAGCAGTGTCTTTCTGCACAGTAGTTTCCCCCATTTGCTGATGAATATGTTTGCACTTCTGGTGGTGGGGGCAGTGGCGGAGCGGATACTGGGGAAATGGCGACTTCTGATTATCTGGTTATTCTCCGGCGTCTTTGGTGGACTCACCAGCGCCTGTTATGCGTTACGCGAAAGTGAGCAGATAGTCATCAGCGTTGGGGCATCCGAAGCAATTATGGGAATAGCTGGCGCTGCGATAGCAACACAGCTTGCTTCAGGTGCGGGCACATACCATAAAAACCAGCGGCGAGTATTTTCTCTGTTGGGTATGGTGGCGCTGACACTGTTGTATGGTGCCCGGCAAACAGGAATAGATAATGCTTGTCATATTGGCGGCCTGATTGCGGGTGGCGCGATGGGGGGGCTGAGTGCGCGTTTATATGGGCAAAACCGGCTTGTTACGGAAGGCGGGATTATTGTTGCGGGTAGTCTTCTTCTGACCGGGGCTATCTGGCTTGCGCAGCAGCAGATGGATGAGTCAGTTTTACAAGTCAGGCAAAGCCTGCGTGAAGCGTTTTTTCCGCAGGAGATTGAACAAGAGCGACGACAAAAAAAACAACAGTTAGCGGAGGAACGCAACGCCCTCAGGGAAACATTATCCGCTCCGGTAAGTCGTGAACAGGCCAGTGGTGATTTGCTCGCTGAGATTGCCGATATCCATGATATGGCGATCAGTCGGGATGGTAATACGTTGTATACCGCAATTGAAAACACGAACAGCATTGTTGTTTTCGACCTCGGACAAAAGAACATCCTGCATACCTTTACAGCCCCCATAGCGAAAGAAAAGTCAGTCAAACATTGTGGTGGCTGTAAAGATCAGGGCGTCAGATCGCTGGCGCTAAGCCCGGATGAAACGTTGCTTTATGCGACTTCATTTGAAGCGAATGCGTTATTGGTCATTAACGTGGCGACGGGGGAGATTATTCAGTCGATTACCACCGGTGCACATCCTGACAGTCTTATCCTCTCGCGTGATGGCACAAAAGCTTGGGTGATGAATCGCACCAGTAATAGTGTGTCAGCCATTGATCTGGTGACTTATCAGCATGTGGCGGATATCCCGCTGGAGAAATACGACGGGACGGGGACGAGTAATAAACCTGGTGCCTGGGTTATGGCACTTTCCCCGGATGAAAAAACATTGTTGATACCCGGTATGGTCAGAGGTGACATTGTACGCATCAATACCATCACGCATCAGAAAGAAGACTTTCCCGCAGGTGTTGCGCGTGGTGTCGTTTCTGCGATGGGATTCCGACCAAAAAATGGCGAGATTATTTTTGCCGATAGCCAGGGGATTTCACGTATAAGAGCTGAGGATCAACAAGCCAGTATTATGACGCAATGGTGTAGCAGGAGCGTTTATTCCGTTGAGGGTATTAGCCCGGACGGTCAATATTTAGCGTTGGTGTCATATGGCCTGCAAGGTTATGTCATCCAGCTCAATATTAATGCCGGGCAGATTATTGGCGTTTATCCTGCCAGCTACGTAAATCACCTTCGTTTTTCAGCGGATGGTAGAAAAATATTTGTTATGGCGAAGAACGGGTTAATCCAACTGGACAGGACGCGCTCGCTTGATCCGCAGGCAATTATTCGTCATCCCCAATATGGCAATGTGGCTTGTATCCCTGAACCGTAAGAAAAAAGGGGCATGATAATCACGCCCCACCGCTTAATGAGAAAGTATGTTTTGTTGATACCGGATGCGGTGTTAACGGTTTATCTGGCCTGCAAAAATGATGCAATTTTGCAGGCCAGCGCATCATTCACCTCAACGTTTACGTCGCTGACGCAGACTCATCAGCACAGCAGCAAAACCAAACAGTGCCGTCAGCACCCACAGAGGCCAGTTGCCGGTACGTGCGTACGGTGTAAGTCCGGTAGTCGGCGTCACGTTAGTGGTTAACACCTCGCGGGTGAATTGCGGGATCATCGCCTGAATCTCACCCTGCGGACCAATCACCGCCGTAATGCCGTTGTTGGTGCTACGCAGTAGCGGGCGCGCCAACTCCAGCGCACGCATTCGCGCCATCTGGAAGTGCTGCCATGGACCAATAGACTTACCAAACCATGCATCGTTGGAGATAGTCAGCAGATAATCGGTATCCGGGCGGAAGTTATCACGCACTTGCTCGCCGAGAATGATCTCGTAGCAAATAGCCGCAGTAAGCTCAATACCGTTTACCGACAGCGGTGGCTGGATATATGGCCCACGGCTGAACGACGACATCGGCAGATCAAAGAACGGCGCTAACGGACGCAGAATCGACTCCAGCGGGACAAACTCGCCAAACGGCACCAGATGGTTTTTGTTATAGCGATCGGCTGATTCGTAGCTGTACGGCGCACCTTTCCCCAGCGTGATGATGGTGTTGTAAGTATCGTAGCGGTTCTGCTTATTGAGACGCGCGTCAACAATCCCGGTTACCAGCGAGCTCCCTTTATCACGCAACTCACCGTCCAGTGCTTTGAGGAACGGTTGCTGATTAATTTCCAGATCGGTTATCGCCGACTCCGGCCAGATAATCAACGATGATTTGCCCATCAGCGGTGCCGTTGCGTTGTAGTAAATCTTCAGCGTATTAAGAAGCTGGCCTTCGTCCCATTTCAGTGATTGCGGAATATCGCCCTGAACCATCGAAACCTGAATGGTTTTCTCCGGTTGCGGGGTAAACCACTGGATGTAACGCAGCGGGAAGGGAAGGGCAAACAGCACGACGGCCACTACCAGCGGACGCCAGTTGCGTTTGACCAACGCCAGTGCCAGCAGGCCACTAACCATCATCAGCAGGAAGTTAATGGCTTCCACGCCCATTATCGGTGCCAGCCCTTTTAACGGGCCATCAATCTGGCTATAGCCGAACTGTAACCACGGGAAGCCGGTCAGCACCCAACCGCGCAGAAACTCGGTCACTTGCCAGAGAGCAGGGGCGGCAATCGCCACGCGCAGCCAGGTGGTTTTCGGCCACAGACGCGACAGCACGCCAGCAAACAGTCCGGTATACAGCGACAAATACGCCGCCAGCAGCACCACCAGGAAGATGTTAACCGGGCCAGGCATTCCGCCAAAAGTCGCGATGCTGACATAGACCCAGTTAATACCGCTGCCAAAGAGGCCAAATCCCCAGCAAAAGCCAATAGCGGCAGACTGGAGTGGACGGCGGTTAAAGGTCAGCGCCTGAAGCCCCATCAGCGAAATAATCGCCGCAGGCCAGACGTCGTAAGGAGAGAAGGCCAGCGTTCCGCAGGCACCGAATAATAACGCCAGCAGCAGGCGAATGCGCTGGCGTTCAATTAATGAGGCAAAAGCCATGTAGTTATCTATCCAGTTTCGGTTTTATTCATCCAGCTTCGGCTGGGGTGAGTCATCCGGGATTTTGACATGAACCTGAATAATACGCCGACTGTCGGCCATCGCCACTTTGAACTGGTAACCGTCGATGTCGATGGTTTCGCCACGCGCCGGAAGATGCCCAAATGCCTGCATCACCAGACCACCGATAGTGTCAACCTCTTCATCGCTAAAGTGGGTGCCGAACGCTTCGTTGAAGTCTTCAATGGAAGCCAGTGCGCGCACGGTCCAGGTATGGCGACTCAGCTGACGAAAGTCGATATCATCTTCTTCGTCATACTCGTCTTCAATCTCACCAACAATCAGTTCCAGGATGTCTTCAATGGTCACCAGACCGGAAACCCCACCGAATTCGTCAATGACGATCGCCATGTGGTAACGCTGAGAGCGAAACTCTTTCAGCATCCGGTCTACGCGCTTACTTTCAGGAACGACAACTGCCTGACGTAACACTTTGTCCATGCTGAAGGCTTCAGCATCGCTGCGCATAAACGGCAGCAAGTCTTTCGCCATCAGAATCCCTTCAATGTGATCTTTGTCTTCGCTAATCACCGGGAAACGTGAGTGGGCGGACTCGATGATGACATCAAGGCATTCGTCCAGCGTCTGGTTGCGTTTCAGGGTAATCATCTGGGAGCGGGGGATCATGATGTCGCGGACGCGTTGGTCTGCGATGTCCATCACCCCTTCGAGCATATCGCGCGTATCTTCGTCGATAAGGTCGTTCTGCCCGGAATCACGGATCAGCGCCAGCAGTTCGTCACGGTTTTTCGGTTCATCGTGGAAAAGTTGGCTGAGTAACAGGGAGAAAAATCCCTTCTTGTTGCTTATCGTGTCACTACTGTGTGAATTGTCGTCGCTCATGGCGTCGTATGGGTTCTCATGTTAGTTAATCAAAACGCCGTCGTTAATCACCAACGGCGGGGACGTCTGCCAGTCAAATGCCTGGCAAATTATTCTTTCTCGGCAATGTACGGATCCTCATAGCCCAGAGCAAGCATAATCTCTGTTTCGAGGGCTTCCATTTCTTCTGCTTCGTCATCTTCGATGTGATCGTAACCTAACAAATGCAGACTGCCGTGCACCACCATATGCGCCCAGTGCGCCTCCAGTGGTTTGCCTTGCTCCTGAGCTTCCTTCTCAACCACCTGACGGCAGATAACCAGATCGCCCAGTAGCGACATTTCCATGCCAGGCGGCACTTCAAACGGGAAGGAGAGCACGTTGGTCGGCTTATCCTTACCGCGATAGGTCAGATTCAGACTGTGGCTTTCGGCGGTATCGACCACGCGAATAGTCACTTCCGACTCTTCCTGAAACTGCGGGATCACCGCATTCAGCCATGTTTGAAACTGGCTCTCTTCCGGTAACCCGGAATTATCTTCACATGCCAGTTGTAAATCGAGGATCACCTGACTCATTTTTGTTCCTGTTCTTCGCGCTTGCGTTCTGCTGCCAGCGCCGCTTTACGTTTTTGTTCTGCTTCTTCCCAGGCTTCATAAGCGTTAACGATACGCGCCACCACCGGGTGACGAACCACGTCTTCGCTGTGGAAGAAGTTAAAGCTGATCTCTTCAACATCGGCCAGCACTTCGATGGCTTGACGTAAGCCTGATTTAGTATTACGCGGCAGGTCGATCTGTGTGACGTCGCCGGTGATAACCGCTTTTGAGTTAAAACCGATACGGGTCAGGAACATCTTCATCTGTTCGATGGTGGTGTTCTGGCTCTCATCGAGAATGATAAAGGCGTCATTCAGCGTACGACCACGCATATAGGCCAGCGGCGCGACTTCAATAACGTTGCGCTCAATCAGTTTCTCGACTTTCTCAAAGCCCAGCATTTCAAACAGCGCGTCGTACAGTGGGCGCAGATACGGGTCTACTTTCTGGCTTAAATCGCCAGGCAGGAAGCCCAGTTTCTCACCGGCTTCGACCGCCGGACGAGTCAGCAGAATACGGCGAATTTCCTGACGCTCCAGGGCATCAACTGCCGCAGCCACTGCCAGGTAGGTTTTACCCGTACCCGCCGGGCCAACGCCGAAGGTGATGTCATGGTCGAGAATATTGGCGATGTACTGCGCCTGGTTTGGCGTGCGCGGCTTAATTACGCCGCGTTTGGTTTTGATATTGACCGCTTTGCCGTACTCCGGCACGCTCTCCGCGCTTTGCTCCAGTACTCGCGCTTCTTTAATCGCAAGGTGGATCTGTTCCGGTTCAATATCCTGAATCTGACCGCGCATCGGGGCAGTATCGACATACAGGCTACGCAGAATGTCTGCCGCAGCGGTGACGCAAATCGGACGGCCGGTCAGTTTAAAGTGGTTATCGCGGCGATTGATCTCGATGCCGAGACGGCGTTCGAGCTGCTTGATGTTGTCATCAAACGGGCCGCACAGGCTCAACAGACGCGCGTTGTCTGCTGGCTCCAGGGTGATTTCGCGAGTGTCTATGTTCAAACCGTTCCTCTTATCTGTATGCCGCCGGAAGCTGAACATTCACCGGCCTATAAGGAAATTATTCACGCCACAGGAAAAAGGCGCAAGCATTGCGATAAAGATGGGGATAAAGAGAGAAAAAACAAGGCCCACCGGAACGGCAGGCCTGAGAATTACGGCTGATAATAACCCACGCCAAGGTCGTTTTCTTTGCGGGTACGGGCAATCACCGATTCGGGTGTTTCTGCCACGCGCAGACCCATTTCATCTTCAGTACGCACCACTTTACCGCGCAGAGAGTTCGGGTAGACGTCGGTAATTTCTACATCGACGAATTTACCGATCATATCTGGCGTGCCTTCAAAGTTGACCACGCGGTTATTTTCAGTGCGACCGGAAAGCTCCATGATGCTCTTACGCGATGTACCTTCTACAAGAATACGCTGGGTGGTGCCGAGCATCCGGCGGCTCCATGCCATCGCTTGCTGATTGATACGTTCTTGCAGAATATACAGACGCTGCTTCTTCTCTTCTTCCGGAACATCATCAACCATATCGGCGGCTGGTGTACCCGGACGTGCAGAGAAGATAAAGCTGTAGCTCATGTCGAAATTGACGTCGGCAATCAGCTTCATCGTTTTCTCGAAGTCTTCGGTGGTTTCGCCAGGGAAGCCAACAATGAAGTCAGAACTGATCTGAATATCCGGACGCGCCGCACGCAGTTTACGGATGATCGCTTTATACTCCAGCGCCGTATGGGTACGGCCCATCAGGTTCAGAATGCGATCGGAACCGCTCTGTACCGGCAGATGCAGGAAACTCACCAGCTCCGGGGTGTCGCGATACACTTCGATGATATCGTCGGTGAATTCGATCGGATGGCTGGTGGTAAAGCGAATACGATCGATCCCGTCGATCGCAGCAACCAGACGCAACAGATCGGCAAACGATCCGGTGGTGCCGTCGTAGTTTTCACCACGCCAGGCGTTCACGTTCTGACCGAGTAGGTTGACTTCACGCACGCCCTGAGCCGCAAGCTGGGCAATTTCAAACAGAATATCGTCGGACGGACGGCTTACCTCTTCACCACGGGTGTAAGGCACCACGCAGTAGGTGCAATATTTATTGCAGCCTTCCATGATGGAGACAAACGCGGTCGGCCCTTCGGCGCGCGGTTCCGGCAGACGGTCAAACTTCTCGATTTCCGGGAAGCTGATATCTACAACCGGGCTGCGGTCGCCGCGCACGGAGTTGATCATCTCCGGCAGACGGTGCAGCGTTTGCGGCCCAAAAATAATATCGACATAGTGGGCGCGCTGGCGAATGTGCTCGCCTTCTTGCGATGCCACGCAGCCGCCGACACCGATAATCAGGTCTGGATTCTTCTCTTTTAACAGTTTCCAGCGACCCAACTGATGGAAGACTTTTTCCTGAGCCTTCTCGCGGATTGAGCAGGTGTTCAGCAGCAGCACATCCGCTTCTTCCGCCACGTCGGTCAGTTGATAGCCGTGGGTGGCATCCAGCAGATCGGCCATCTTTGATGAATCGTACTCGTTCATCTGACAGCCCCAGGTTTTAATATGGAGTTTTTTGGTCATCGACTTGCTCTTGCGAAATAGTAGCCAGGAATGCAGGGCGCATAGTGTAATGCTTTGCTGCCGTTGTGACCAGTATGAGCGTTATCAGCCCTTGGGGGTAAAAATCCTGTAAACTTAAAGCATATTGCTAACAGGATGATTGACCATGACAAATCAACCAACGGAAATTGCCATTGTCGGCGGAGGAATGGTCGGCGGCGCACTGGCGCTGGGACTGGCTCAGCACGGATTTTCGGTAATGGTTATCGAACATGCCCAACCTGCACCGTTTGTCGCTGACAGCCAGCCGGACGTGCGGATCTCGGCGATTAGTGCGGCTTCGGTATCATTGCTTAAAGGGTTAGGGGTCTGGGATGCAGTACAGGCTATGCGTTGCCATCCTTACCGCAGACTGGAAACGTGGGAGTGGGAAACGGCGCATGTGGTGTTTGACGCCGCTGAACTTAAGCTACCGTTGCTTGGCTACATGGTGGAAAACACTGTCCTGCAACAGGCGCTGTGGCAGGCGCTGGAAGCGCATCCGAAAGTAACGTTACGTGTGCCAGGCTCGCTGATTGCGCTGCATCGCCATAATGATCTTCAGGAGCTGGAACTGAAGGGCGGTGAAACGATCCGCGCGAAGCTGGTGATTGGTGCCGACGGCGCAAATTCGCAGGTGCGGCAGATGGCGGGAATTGGCGTTCATGCCTGGCAGTATGCACAGTCGTGTATGTTGATTAGCGTACAGTGTGAGAACGATCCCGGCGACAGCACCTGGCAGCAATTTACCCCGGACGGACCGCGTGCGTTTCTGCCGTTGTTTGATAACTGGGCATCGCTGGTGTGGTATGACTCTCCGGCGCGCATTCGCCAGTTGCAGAATATGAATATGGCGCAGCTACAGGCAGAAATCGCGAAGCATTTCCCGTCGCGTCTGGGTTACGTGACACCGCTTGCCGCTGGTGCGTTTCCGCTGATACGTCGCCATGCGTTGCAGTATGTGCAACCAGGGCTTGCTCTGGTGGGCGATGCCGCGCATACCATCCATCCGCTGGCGGGGCAGGGAGTGAATCTTGGTTATCGTGATGTCGATGCCCTGATTGACGTTCTGGTCAACGCTCGCAGCTATGGCGAAGCGTGGGCCAGTTATCCGATCCTCAAGCGTTACCAGATGCGGCGCATGGTGGATAACTTCATTATGCAGAGCGGTATGGATCTGTTTTATGCCGGATTCAGCAATAATCTCCCGCCACTGCGTTTTGTGCGTAATCTTGGTTTGATGGCGGCGGAGCGTGCTGGCGTGTTGAAACGTCAGGCGCTGAAATATGCGTTAGGGTTGTAGCCTTACAACATTGCCGGATGCATGCCAACTGTAGGTCGGATAAGACGCGTCAGCGTCGCATCCGACTTTGAAGGATAAGACGTGTCAACATCGCATTCGACATTGAATATACGCAGAAAAGCAAAAAGCTCGCCGAAGCGAGCTTTTTTAATGTGGCTGGGGTACGAGGATTCGAACCTCGGAATGCCGGAATCAGAATCCGGTGCCTTACCGCTTGGCGATACCCCAACTGGGTGCACTTACGATGTAAGCGTCTTGAATAAATTGGCTGGGGTACGAGGATTCGAACCTCGGAATGCCGGAATCAGAATCCGGTGCCTTACCGCTTGGCGATACCCCAACAAATTGGTTTTTGAATTTGCCGAACATATTCGACACATTCAGAATTTGGTGGCTACGACGGGATTCGAACCTGTGACCCCATCATTATGAGTGATGTGCTCTAACCAACTGAGCTACGTAGCCAGATTGTTTCTTCGATGGCTGGGGTACCTGGATTCGAACCAGGGAATGCCGGTATCAAAAACCGGTGCCTTACCGCTTGGCGATACCCCAATAACCGGGCGGTGAACCGCTTACTCGAAGAAGATGGCTGGGGTACCTGGATTCGAACCAGGGAATGCCGGTATCAAAAACCGGTGCCTTACCGCTTGGCGATACCCCATCCGTACAACGCTTTCTGGTGAATGGTGCGGGAGGCGAGACTTGAACTCGCACACCTTGCGGCGCCAGAACCTAAATCTGGTGCGTCTACCAATTTCGCCACTCCCGCAAAAAAAGATGGTGGCTACGACGGGATTCGAACCTGTGACCCCATCATTATGAGTGATGTGCTCTAACCAACTGAGCTACGTAGCCATCTTTTTTTTCGCGATACCTTATCGGCGTTGCGGGGCGCATTATGCGTATAGAGCCTTGCAGCGTCAACCTCTTTTTCAAGGAAAATTGCTCGAAAGTGACTGTTTGGTTAGGTTGCGAACAGCGTGGCGCTATATTCGTCAATTATTGTTTACTTTGTGTTTTTTCCCCACCCTACAGCCATTCTTTTGTCATACAGGATGAAATTCGGAATTCAACAATAGTGGTGGGAAATTAATCTATGAAGTACTGGCCTACAGTGATGAATTGTCAAACAGTGATGTGGCAAACCCGGAACATTTCCTTACTGCATATCAGAATCAACAAGCACCTCAATAACTGAAACAGCCCCGGATTTTACCGGGGCTGTTTCGCATTTCTTACTTATACGCCGACTGGTGAACACCAACCGCACGACCAGATGGATCGTCCATTTTTTTGAACGCCTCATCCCACTCAATCGCTTTAGCTGAAGAACACGCGACGGAAGGACCGCCAGGCACGCACTCAGCGGCGCTCGGAAGCGGGAACAGTTCTTCAAAGATCTCCCGATACAAGTACGCTTCTTTAGAGGTTGGCGTGTTGTATGGGAAGCGGAAGCGGGCGGTTTCCAGTTGTTGATCGGTAACCTGCAGCGCTGCCACTTCTTTCAGGGTGTCGATCCAACTGTAACCGACGCCATCGGAGAACTGCTCTTTCTGCCGCCAGGCAACACTTGCAGGCAGGTATGACTCAAAACATTCACGCAGGATGTGTTTTTCCATCTTGCCGTTACCGCACATTTTATCCTGTGGGTTAATACGCATCGCCACATCAAGGAATTTCTTATCGAGGAACGGAACGCGTGCTTCCACGCCCCAGGCTGACATCGCTTTGTTGGCACGCGCGCAGTCATACATATGCAGGGCCAGCAGTTTACGCACCGTCTCTTCATGCAGTTCTTTGGCATTCGGTGCTTTGTGGAAGTAAAGATAACCGCCAAACACTTCATCAGAACCTTCACCGGACAGCACCATTTTAATGCCCATCGCCTTGATCTTACGCGACATTAAATACATCGGTGTTGAAGCGCGAATAGTGGTCACATCATAGGTTTCGATGTGGTAAATCACGTCGCGGATGGCGTCCAGACCTTCCTGTACAGTGAAGTGAATTTCGTGATGCACAGTGCCCAGATGGTTTGCCACTTCCTGGGCTGCTTTCAGATCCGGTGAACCCGGCAGACCTACAGCAAAGGAGTGTAACTGCGGCCACCAGGCTTCAGAACGTTCCTGATCTTCCACGCGACGGGCGGCGTATTTCTTGGTGATCGCGGAAATGATTGAGGAATCCAGGCCACCAGATAGCAGCACACCGTAAGGAACGTCAGACATCAGATGGCTTTTAACGGAATCTTCCAGTGCCTGACGCAGCTCGTTTTTGTCGGTTACGTTATCTTTCACTGCATCGTAGTCGAACCAGTCGCGGTGATAATAAGAACGGATTTCGCCGTCCTGACTCCACAAATAGCTCCCCGCCGGGAACTCTTTAATCGTGCGGCATACCGGCACCAGGGCTTTCATTTCTGAGGCCACATACAGCTGACCATGTTCGTCATAGCCCATATACAGTGGGATGATCCCCAGATGGTCGCGGCCAATCAGGTATGCATCTTTTTCGCTGTCGTACAGGGCAAAAGCAAACATGCCCTGCAAGTCGTCGAGAAATTCCGGCCCTTTTTCTTGATACAGCGCGAGGATCACTTCACAGTCAGACCCGGTCTGGAACTGGTAACGATCGCCATATTCAGCGCGCAATGCCTGGTGGTTGTAGATTTCACCGTTTACTGCCAGCACGTGGGTTTTTTGTTGGTTGTAGAGAGGTTGCGCCCCCGCGTTAACGTCAACAATGGACAGACGTTCGTGGGCGAGAATGGCGTTATCGCTGGCATAAATACCGGACCAGTCCGGGCCACGATGACGCATCAGGCGTGACAGCTCGAGTGCTTTCTTGCGCAGCTCAACTGCGTCTGTTTTGATATCGAATACGCCAAAAATTGAACACATAACCTTCTCCGTTAACCTGGTATTTGTTGCTTGTTGTGTTTGCTTGTTTAAAAAAATGCCGCAAAGCAGCACCGTGCGCAAGCTATTTGGCAGTGGAAAAATAAAAAACGTAATAGTGATTGCTGATTTGTGAAAAAGGGGAGGGTGTGGTGACGTATTTATTGATGGATCGATAATTTTTGGCTGGTTTTATTGAATAGGATGATTTTAATGATGGCTAAAAATAAGAAACCACGCCCTGAGGCGTGGTTGCTATTCAGATAACGTCGATTTCAGCGACCGACGGGTAAATCCAGCTTGGGCGGAACGGCATACTGTCGATATCGTCGAGCGATGAAACACCAGAAAGCACCAGAATCGTCTCCAGACCCGCCTGGAAGCCCGCCAGAATATCGGTACGCAGGTTATCGCCGACAATCACCGTTTCTTCCGAATGCGCCTGCATTTTGTTTAATGCCGCGCGGATGATCCACGGACTCGGTTTACCAACATAGAACGGTTTACGCCCGGAGATTTTTTCGATGCCTGCACACAACGCGCCACACGCGGGATAAAAACCGCGCCCGTGGGTGTCCGGGTTGGTGGCGATAAAACGTGCACCGTTAGCGACGAAATAGGCTGCTTTATGCATCATGTCCCAGTTGTAGGAACGCGTTTCGCCAACAATCACAAAATCAGGGTTCACATCGGTAATAGTGAAACCGGCTTTGTACAGTTCATGAATCAGTGCGCCTTCGCCCACCACATACGCTTTCTTGCCTTCCTGGCGACGCAGGAAATCGGCGGTCGCCATCGCAGAGGTATAAAACACGCTGTCAGGTACATCGACACCGGCAGTGGCAAAGCGGTTCGCCAGATCTTGCCCGGTCTGCGAAGGATAGTTGGTCAGCAACACCAGCGGCAGGCCTTTATCCATAATCCCGTGCAAAAATTCCGCTGCACCCGGTACGGCGACGTTATCGTGCATCAGCACGCCGTCGATATCGCAAATTACATTTTTAATGGTCATGGACTACCCAGAATATTGACAACAATAAGCGCCACTATAAAAGCACATTAATTTTCCAGCAAATGCTGGAGCAAAATACCGTTGAGCATGGCGCGTTTTACCAGCGCAAAAGCGCCGATTGCCGAGCGGTGATCCAGCTCAGAACGTACCACCGGCAGATTAGTACGAAACGCCTTCAGCGCCTGGGTATTAATGCAGCTTTCAATAGCAGGGAGCAGCACTTTATCGGCTTCGGTGATCTCACCGGCAATAACAATTTTTTGCGGATTAAATAAGTTGATCGCAATGGCGATGGTTTTGCCCAGATGACGACCGACATACTCAATCACTTCCGACGCCAGGCTATCGCCTTTGTTCGCGGCTTTGCAGATAGTTTTGATGGTGCAGTCGTCCAGTGGCACACGGCTCTGGTAGCCCTGCTTTAACAGATTCAACACCCGTTGTTCAATGGCAGCGTTGGCGGCGATAGTTTCCAGGCAGCCAAAGTTGCCACAGTGGCAGCGTTCACCCAGAGGTTCGACCTGGATATGGCCAATTTCACCGACGTTGCCGTTGCGGCCAATAAAAATGCGCCCGTTAGAGATAATCCCGGCCCCGGTTCCGCGATGGACACGCACTAAAATGGAGTCTTCGCAATCCTGACTTGCACCGAAGTAGTGCTCCGCCAGCGCCAGACTGCGGATATCGTGGCCGACAAAACAGGTCACTTTAAAACGCTCTTCCAGTGCTTCTACAAGCCCCCAGTTTTCCACCTGAATATGCGGCATGTAATGAATTTTGCCGCTGTCCGGGTCAACAAGCCCCGGCAGGATCACGGAAATGGCGATCAGCTCGCGCAGCTTGCGCTGGTAGCTATCAATAAACTGAGCAATGGCATTCAGCAGGGCATGTTCCAGCGTCTGCTGGGTACGTTCCGGCAGCGGGTAATGTTCTTCCGCCAGCACTTTGCTACTGAGATCAAACAGAGTGATGGTGGCGTCGTGACGACCAAGCCGTACGCCGATTGCGTGGAAATTGCGGGTTTCGGTGACGATAGAGATAGCGCGGCGGCCCCCGGTGGAGGCCTGCTGATCAACTTCTTTGATCAGCCCGCGTTCGATAAGCTGACGCGTAATTTTGGTTACGCTGGCGGGGGCAAGCTGGCTTTGCTCGGCAATCTGAATCCGCGAGATTGGCCCATACTGGTCAATCAGGCGATAAACCGCCGCGCTGTTAAGCTGTTTTACGAGATCAACATTACCTATCTGAGCTTGTCCGCCTGGTGTCATACTTTCTCTTATTGAGTTACGACCTCGTTACCGTTAACGATGGTCCTGGTGATTTTAAAATCAGGTGTGAATGCAGTCAGGTTGGCTACTTTACCTGCGGCGAGTGTGCCGAGACGTTTCTCAACGCCAATCGCACGCGCCGGATAGAGCGTCGCCATACGTAGCACTTCATCCAGTGCGATACCGCAATGTTCGACCAGATTACGCACGCCTTCAATCATGGTTAAGGATGAACCGCTTAACGTACCGTTCTCATCCACACAAAGTCCGTTACGGTAGTATATTGTTTTACCCGCAAAAATGAACTGTTCAATGTTGGCACCTGCTGGCGCGGTGGCGTCAGTAACCAGACACAGTTTGTCGCCTTTCAGACGTTTAGCGTTGCGAATGTTGGCGTAATCAACATGCAGGCCATCAGCGATAATACCGCAATAAATGTCAGCTTCGTCGAGGATCGCGCCCGCCAGGCCCGGCTCACGACCGGTAATATACGGCATTGCGTTGTACAGATGGGTGGCAAAGGTAATCCCCGCGCGGAAACCGGCTTTCGCTTCTTTCAACGTCGCGTTGGAGTGACCGGCAGAAACCACAATCCCGGCATTTGCCAGTTTGCTGATGACTTCTGCAGGAACCATTTCCGGTGCCAGGGTCACTTTGGTAATGACATCGGCATTTTCGCACAGGAAATCGACCAGCGCGGCATCAGGCTTACGCACAAAATTCGGATTATGGGTGCCTTTTTTTACCAGATTCAGCCACGGGCCTTCCAGATGCAGACCTAACGCCTGATTCGGATGTTTTGCCAGGTACTCGCGCATAACGCGCACGCCCTGTTTCATCAGCTCGTCGCTGGTGGTGATAAGCGTCGGCAAATAGTTAGTACAGCCTGATTTCTCATTGGCTTTCTGCATGATTTCCAGCGTTTCTACGCTGACTGCTTCAGCAGTATCGTTAAACTGCACGCCGCCGCAGCCGTTTAACTGCACATCGATAAAACCGGGGGAGAGAATGGCCCCGTTCAGTGAACGTTGTTCGATCTCTGGCGGCAGTTCCGCTACCGGACAGACGCTTTTAATCAGGCCATCAGCGATAACAACCGCGTGGTCATTAAGAAATTCGTGGCCGGTAAAGATCCGGCCCTGGGTTAATGCATACATTCTGACCCCCGATTTTAAAAAATATTGCCCTGAGCAAGGTGTCAGGGCAGGGATAACTATTACAGACCTTTGATATTTTCTGCTTCTAATTCATTGAAATATCTTAAAGTCTTAACTTTCAGCTCCATGGTGGAAGGTTCATCGCACACCATGATCGCTTTTGGATGCAGTTGCAGACAGCTGATGGTCCACATGTGGTTCACGCAACCTTCAACTGCGGCCTGCAGTGCCAGTGCTTTCTGGCTACCCAGCACCAGAATCATCACTTCTTCGGCATCCAGCAATGTACCAACACCGACAGTCAGGGCATATTTTGGCACCTGATTGACATCGTTATCAAAGAAACGAGAGTTTGCGACGCGAGTGTCATGAGTCAAGGTTTTGATACGAGTACGAGAAGCCAGAGAGGACGCCGGTTCGTTAAATGCAATATGACCGTCGTTTCCTACACCGCCCATAAACAGATGAATTTTTCCGTAAGAACGGATTTTTTCTTCATACTGGCGGCACTCGGCGTCGATATCCGGGGCGTTGCCGTTGAGAAGGTTGATGTTTTCTGCTGGAATATCAACGTGATCGAAGAAATTACGGTGCATAAAGCTGTAGTAGCTTTCCGGATGCTCTTTCGGCAGACCGACATATTCGTCCATGTTGAAGGTGACAACGTGCTTAAAGCTGACCTGGCCTGCTTTATGCATTTCGACTAACGCTTTATAGGTGGTCATCGGCGTGCCGCCAGTCGGCAGGCCCAGAACAAACGGACGATCAGCAGTCGGTTTGAACGCATTGATACGATTGACGATATGGCGAGCAGCCCATTTGCCGACCTGTTCAGCGGTAGTCAGGGGGATCAGTCTCATTATTCACCTCAATAAGTAAAATGTAAGCCGTTGGCGGATTAGGCATCTTTAAGCGTAACCTGGATTTGCGCAGACAGGCGTCAATCCGACCTGATTTTTTGAATGATAAAATAAGTTTTCTGGTTTAGCCAGTAAAAGGGAGTGATGATAACGATATTTGGTGACAAAACTCACAAAAGACACGCGTTTAATTTGCGATACGAATTAAATTTTCACACACTCTGTAGCAGATGATCTAACAATCTGATTACAGAACATCGGCAGTACAATTTGCAGCAAAATAAAAATACGGCTTTAAACGAGCCAAATAGGGTTCTCGTAGGGGGAATAAGATGAATATTTTAGGTTTTTTCCAGCGACTCGGTAGGGCGTTACAGCTCCCTATCGCGGTGCTGCCGGTGGCGGCGCTGTTGCTGCGATTCGGTCAGCCAGATTTACTTAACGTTGCGTTTATTGCCCAGGCGGGCGGTGCGATTTTTGATAACCTCGCATTAATCTTCGCCATCGGTGTGGCATCCAGCTGGTCGAAAGACAGCGCAGGTGCGGCGGCGCTGGCGGGTGCGGTAGGTTACTTTGTGTTAACCAAAGCGATGGTGACCATCAACCCAGAAATTAACATGGGTGTACTGGCGGGTATCATTACCGGTCTGGTTGGTGGCGCAGCCTATAACCGTTGGTCCGATATTAAACTGCCTGACTTCCTGAGCTTCTTCGGCGGCAAACGCTTTGTGCCGATTGCCACCGGCTTCTTCTGCCTGGTGCTGGCGGCCATTTTTGGTTACGTCTGGCCGCCGGTACAGCACGCTATCCATGCAGGCGGCGAGTGGATCGTTTCTGCGGGCGCGCTGGGTTCCGGTATCTTTGGTTTCATCAACCGTCTGCTGATCCCAACCGGTCTGCATCAGGTGCTGAACACCATCGCCTGGTTCCAGATTGGTGAATTCACCAACGCGGCGGGTACGGTTTTCCACGGCGACATCAACCGTTTCTACGCTGGTGACGGCACCGCGGGGATGTTCATGTCCGGCTTCTTCCCGATCATGATGTTCGGTCTGCCGGGTGCGGCGCTGGCGATGTACTTCGCAGCACCGAAAGAGCGTCGTCCGATGGTTGGCGGGATGCTGCTTTCTGTTGCTGTTACTGCGTTCCTGACCGGTGTGACTGAGCCGCTGGAATTCCTGTTCATGTTCCTTGCGCCGCTGCTGTACCTCCTGCACGCACTGCTGACCGGTATCAGCCTGTTTGTGGCAACGCTGCTGGGTATCCACGCGGGCTTCTCCTTCTCTGCGGGGGCTATCGACTACGCGTTGATGTATAACCTGCCGGCCGCCAGCCAGAACGTCTGGATGCTGCTGGTTATGGGTGTTGTCTTCTTCGCTATCTACTTCGTGGTGTTCAGTTTGGTTATCCGTATGTTCAACCTGAAAACGCCGGGCCGTGAAGATAAAGAAGACGAGATCGTTACTGAAGAAGCCAACAGCAACACAGAAGAAGGTCTGACTCAACTGGCGACCAACTATATTGCTGCGGTGGGCGGTACTGACAACCTGAAAGCAATTGACGCCTGTATTACTCGTCTGCGCCTGACCGTGGTTGACTCAGCTCGCGTCAACGATGCGATGTGTAAACGTCTGGGTGCTTCTGGGGTAGTGAAACTGAACAAACAGACTATTCAGGTGATTGTTGGCGCGAAAGCGGAATCCATTGGCGATGCAATGAAGAAAGTTGTTGCCCGTGGTCCGGTAGCCGCTGCGTCAGCTGAAGCAACTCCGGCAACTGCCGCTTCTGTAGCAAAACCGCAGGCTGTACCAAACGCGGTGTCTATCGCGGAGCTGGTATCGCCGATTACCGGTGATGTTGTGGCACTGGATCAGGTTCCTGACGAAGCATTCGCCAGCAAAGCGGTGGGTGACGGTGTGGCGGTGAAACCGACAGATAAAATCGTCGTATCACCAGCCGCAGGGACAATCGTGAAAATCTTCAACACCAACCACGCGTTCTGTCTGGAAACCGAAAAAGGCGCGGAGATCGTCGTCCATATGGGTATCGACACCGTAGCGCTGGAAGGTAAAGGCTTTAAACGTCTGGTGGAAGAGGGCGCGCAGGTAAGCGCAGGGCAACCGATTCTGGAAATGGATCTGGATTACCTGAACGCTAACGCCCGTTCGATGATTAGCCCGGTGGTTTGCAGCAATATCGACGATTTCAGTGGCTTGATCATTAAAGCTCAGGGCCATGTTGTGGCGGGTCAAACACCGCTGTATGAAATCAAAAAGTAATCTGCTTTATGCCTGATGCGACGCTTGAGCGTCGCATCCAGCAATGACAAGCGGTGGAGATCTTCTCTGCCGCTTTTTTTTTCATCAGTCATCCCCATAATCTCAGTGAGATTTTCGATTTTCACTAACTAACAGTTGTCAGCCTGTCCCGCTTATAAGATCATACGCCGTTATACGTTGTTTACGCTTTGAGGAATCCACGATGAGTGAGGCAGAAGCCCGCCCGACTAACTTTATTCGTCAGATCATCGATGAAGATCTGGCCAGTGGTAAGCACACCACAGTACACACCCGTTTCCCGCCGGAGCCGAATGGCTATCTGCATATTGGCCATGCGAAATCTATCTGCCTGAACTTCGGGATCGCCCAGGACTATAAAGGCCAGTGCAACCTGCGTTTCGACGACACTAACCCGGTAAAAGAAGATATCGAGTATGTTGAGTCGATCAAAAACGACGTTGAGTGGTTAGGTTTTCACTGGTCTGGTAACGTCCGTTACTCCTCAGATTATTTTGATCAGCTCCACGCCTATGCGATCGAACTGATCAATAAAGGCCTGGCGTACGTTGATGAACTGACACCGGAACAGATCCGCGAATACCGCGGCACCCTGACGCAGCCGGGTAAAAACAGCCCGTACCGCGACCGCAGCGTTGAAGAGAACCTGGCGCTGTTCGAAAAAATGCGTACCGGTGGTTTTGAAGAAGGTAAAGCCTGCCTGCGTGCGAAAATCGACATGACGTCGCCATTTATCGTAATGCGCGATCCGGTGCTGTACCGCATTAAATTTGCTGAACACCACCAGACTGGCAACAAGTGGTGCATCTACCCGATGTACGACTTCACCCATTGCATCAGCGATGCGCTGGAAGGTATTACGCACTCTCTGTGTACGCTTGAGTTCCAGGACAACCGTCGCCTGTACGACTGGGTGCTGGACAACATCACCATTCCTGTTCACCCGCGCCAGTACGAATTCTCGCGCCTGAATCTGGAATACACCGTGATGTCCAAGCGTAAGCTGAACCTGCTGGTGACCGACAAGCACGTTGAAGGCTGGGATGACCCGCGTATGCCGACCATTTCCGGTCTGCGTCGTCGTGGTTACACTGCGGCTTCTATTCGTGAGTTCTGCAAACGCATCGGCGTGACCAAGCAGGACAACACCATTGAGATGGCGTCGCTGGAATCCTGCATCCGTGAAGATCTCAACGAAAATGCGCCGCGCGCAATGGCGGTTATCGATCCGGTGAAACTGGTTATCGAAAACTATCAGGGCGAAGGCGAAATGGTCACTATGCCGAACCATCCGAACAAACCGGAAATGGGCAGCCGCCAGGTGCCATTTAGCGGTGAGATTTGGATCGATCGCGCCGATTTCCGCGAAGAAGCTAACAAGCAGTACAAACGTCTGGTGCTGGGTAAAGAAGTGCGTCTGCGTAATGCTTACGTCATTAAGGCTGAACGCGTCGAGAAAGATGCCGAAGGCAATATCACCACCATCTTCTGTACTTATGACGCCGACACCTTAAGCAAAGATCCGGCAGATGGTCGTAAAGTCAAAGGTGTTATTCACTGGGTGAGCGCGGCACATGCGCTGCCGGTTGAAATCCGCCTGTACGATCGTCTGTTCAGCGTGCCTAACCCAGGTGCTGCGGATGATTTCCTGTCGGTGATTAACCCGGAATCGCTGGTGATCAAACAGGGCTTTGCTGAACCGTCTTTGAAAGACGCGGTAGCGGGTAAAGCATTCCAGTTTGAGCGTGAAGGTTATTTCTGCCTCGACAGCCGCCATTCTACGGCGGAAAAACCGGTATTTAACCGCACCGTTGGGCTGCGTGATACCTGGGCGAAAGTAGGCGAGTAATTTTAAGTTCTACCAGGCCGGGTGAGGCGTTTACGCCGCATCCGGCATGAAACATGCAAACAATCCAAAACGCCGCGCTCTGCGGCGTTTTTTTCTGCTTTTCTTCGCGAATTAATTCCGCTTCGCAATTTATCCATAAAACAAATTTAAAATCACAAACCATAATTAAATAAAATGTAACCGTTTTCATCATGCTGGAAATTCACGCTTTTATTCTTCTGCAAGCCTTTCAACTGCAAACTTAAGCCTTGTAACAAAAATCATCAAAATATGTGCGGTTGCTCATGTTCTTACATTCTGGTTACAGAAAGAGATTGATAATTCGCGTCGCGAAAAATAGTCTGTTCCTGTAGTCAGCGAGACTTTTCTCAACGCTACTTTTTTAATTTTTATTTTTTTTCGCTGTTCACATTTGGTGCAGCAATTTATACGTCAAAGAGGATTAACCCATGCGTACGTTTAGTGGCAAACGTAGTACGCTGGCGCTGGCTATCGCCGGTGTTACAGCAATGTCGGGCTTTATGGCAATGCCGGAGGCTCGCGCCGAAGGATTCATCGACGATTCAACCTTAACCGGCGGTATCTATTACTGGCAGCGTGAACGCGACCGTAAAGATGTTACCGACGGCGACAAATACAAAACCAACCTTTCTCACTCCACCTGGAACGCCAACCTCGATTTTCAGTCTGGTTATGCTGCTGATATGTTCGGCCTTGATATTGCTGCGTTTACGGCGATTGAAATGGCGGAAAACGGTGACAGCTCTCACCCGAACGAAATCGCGTTTTCAAAAAGTAATAAAGCCTATGACGAAGACTGGTCCGGCGATAAAAGCGGTATAAGCCTGTATAAAGCAGCGGCCAAATTTAAATACGGTCCGGTGTGGGCGAGGGCAGGTTACATTCAGCCAACTGGTCAGACGCTGTTAGCGCCGCACTGGAGCTTTATGCCGGGTACTTATCAGGGTGCGGAAGCCGGGGCGAATTTTGATTACGGCGATGCTGGTGCGTTG
The DNA here is from genome assembly GCF_046764225.1 of Escherichia sp. F1. Lineage (NCBI taxonomy): Bacteria > Pseudomonadati > Pseudomonadota > Gammaproteobacteria > Enterobacterales > Enterobacteriaceae > Escherichia > Escherichia sp. F1. The sequence goes on along the minus strand of NZ_CP177202.1, from coordinate 3,397,691 downwards.
AGTTTCTCCTACATGTGGACCAACGAATACAAAGCACCGTGGCATCTGGAAATGGATGAGTTTTATCAGAACGATAAAACCACCAAAGTTGATTATCTGCATTCTATTGGTGCGAAGTACGACTTCAAAAATAACTTTGTACTGGAAGCGGCATTTGGTCAGGCAGAAGGGTATATCGATCAATATTTTGCCAAAGCCAGCTACAAATTTGATATCGCCGGTAGCCCGTTAACCACCAGCTACCAGTTCTACGGTACGCGCGATAAAGTTGACGATCGCAGCGTCAACGATCTTTATGACGGCACCGCCTGGCTGCAAGCGTTGACCTTTGGTTACCGGGCGGCTGACGTAGTGGATTTGCGCCTCGAAGGCACCTGGGTTAAGGCTGACGGTCAGCAGGGATACTTCCTGCAACGTATGACTCCAACCTACGCTTCCTCGAACGGTCGCCTGGATATCTGGTGGGATAACCGTTCCGACTTCAACGCCAACGGCGAAAAAGCGGTCTTCTTCGGTGCGATGTATGACCTGAAAAACTGGAATCTTCCAGGCTTCGCCATCGGCGCTTCCTACGTTTACGCATGGGATGCTAAACCCGCTACCTGGCAGAGCAATCCGGATGCGTACTACGACAAAAACCGGACTATTGAAGAGTCTGCCTACAGCCTGGATGCGGTGTACACCATTCAGGATGGCCGCGCCAAAGGCACGATGTTCAAACTGCACTTCACCGAATACGACAACCACTCCGACATCCCAAGCTGGGGCGGCGGTTACGGTAACATCTTCCAGGATGAGCGCGACGTGAAATTTATGGTAATTGCACCATTCACCATCTTCTGATGCCCGACGCGGCAGGTTTTGTGCCTGCCGCACGTTTGAGGAATTTGCTATGAAAAAACTGATTCTCATCGCCATGATGGCATCGGGGCTGGTAGCTTGTGCGCAATCAACCGCGCCACAGGAAGACAGTCGTCTGAAAGAGGCATACAGCGCCTGTATCAACACCGCACAAGGTTCGCCAGAAAAAATTGAAGCCTGCCAGAGCGTGTTAAACGTGCTGAAGAAAGAGAAACAACATCAGCAGTTTGCCGATCAGGAAAGTGTCCGCGTACTGGATTATCAGCAGTGTCTGCGCGCAACGCAAACCGGAAATGATCAGGCGGTAAAAGCCGACTGTGATAAGGTCTGGCAGGAAATTCGCAGTAATAACAAATAAGTGAGAGCTGTAACTCTCGCTTTTCTTATTTCCCGTGTATAAAAAAGCCAACCCGCAGGTTGGCTTTTCTCGTTCCGGCTGGCTTATTTGCCTTCGTGCGCGTGCTCATCTTCGCGGCAATCGCCTTCGGCACAGTGACCGTAAAGATAGAGACTGTGGTTAGTCAGGCGAATGCCATGTTTTGCGGCAATTTCACGCTGACGCGCTTCGATGGAATCATCACTAAATTCGATAACCTTGCCGCAGTCGAGGCAGATCAGGTGATCGTGGTGATGTTGCTGTGTCAGTTCAAATACGGATTTACCGCCTTCAAAATTGTGGCGGGTGACGATACCAGCGTCGTCAAACTGGTTCAGTACGCGATATACCGTAGCCAGACCAATTTCTTCACCCATATCGATCAGACGTTTGTATAAATCTTCCGCACTGACGTGATGGTTGTCCGGCTCCTGAAGAACTTCCAGGATTTTTAAACGAGGAAGCGTTACTTTCAGGCCAGCTTTCTTTAGGGCGGTATTGTTATCAGTCATGCGGAATCTGTCCTGTTACTAAGCGGTTCACTTCATTAGGAGAAGTGACAGAATTTGCTCTTGAGATAATGCGTATCATTATAGAATTGCCACGCCTAAATGAAAACCACAAGTCCCTGGCAAATATTGTTAATAAAAACGTGGCACTGCTTACATTTACAACGGCAAGGCCACTTGAACACCGGGACATTGTACAGGTACAACAGCAAAAGTTACAAATTTGTAGCAATTATTTTGATTGGCATTATCTATTAATACGGCGTAGACATGAGTCTACGCCGCATCACATCAGGCATTGAGAATTTCGTCGAGATGCAACTCTTCAGAAATCTGTTTAACCCATTTTTCTACACGTTCAGCGGTCAGTTCCGGCTGACGGTCTTCGTCGATAGCCAGACCGACAAAGTGGTCATCATCAGCCAGACCTTTTGACGCTTCGAAGTGGTAGCCCGCGGTTGGCCAGTGACCAACGATGGTTGCACCGCGCGGTTCAATGATGTCGCGGATGGTGCCCAATGCATCGCAGAAGTATTCAGCGTAATCTTCCTGGTCGCCACAACCAAACAGCGCAACCAGTTTACCATTAAAATCAATCTCTTCGAGAGTCGGGAAGAAGTCATCCCAGTCACACTGCGCTTCGCCGTAATACCAGGTTGGGATGCCCAGCAGCAGAATGTCATAAGCTTCCAGATCTTCTTTGCTGCTTTTTGCAATGTCATGGACATCGGCAACGTCTTTACCAAGCTGTTTTTGAATCATTTTTGCGATATTTTCGGTATTACCGGTGTCGCTGCCGAAAAAGATGCCAGTGATAGCCATGAGTGAAATAACCTCTTGAAACTTATTGAAATGGGGGTGGAAAATTGCCCACGGATAAAGGCAATCATAGCAGAACAGGCAGTCTTGCGGAATCAGCAAACGAGCAGGACTGCACACTGTGCTACATGAAAGTGGAAATTTAAACGATGCCCTGACTACGCAGCGCCGCCAGTTGCTGCATTAACATCTCTTCGATCAGTTCGCTACGGCTCATATTGCGCGATTCTGCCAGCTCGTTCAGTGCCTCGACAGCTTCCGCGTTCAGCTTCAGTTCGACACGCTTAAGGCCACGTACTTTGTCGCGTTTTAGCTGGTTGCGTTTATTAATACGCAGCTGTTCATCGCGCGAAAGCGGATTAGTTTTCGGTCGTCCCGGTCGACGCTCGTGCGCGAACAGATCTAATGTCGTACGGTCCGTTTGTTCTTTGGCCATGATCTTGGTGACTTCGGGGGAAACAATCAGCCAGGCCTCTGCCCGGATGGATAGCGCGCCATAATACATCAGCGCGATGAGTCACGCCAACGCCCACGCGCGGAAAGCGACGCGGACGCTGGGTTTTTAATCAGTTGCGTTAATCATTGAGATAGCGATGGATAGCGCGTAATACCGCATCCGGTTTTTCAGCATGGACCCAGTGACCTGCGCCTGCAATCACATGCGCCCGTGCCTGTGGAAATTGTGCCAGTAAATCATCACGGTACTGCTCGCTAACATACGGAGAATTGCCGCCAGGGATAAACAGGGCAGGGTGATCCCATGCCGGGATTTTCTCCCAACCCACAATATGCGGATACTGATCCCACAATACCGGCACGTTAAAGCGCCACTCCCCGTCAACAAAAGATTTCAGCAGAAACTGAATCACCCCTTCTTCATTAAGATGCTGGCGCATTATTGCTGCTGCTTGCTGGCGTGTTTGTGCGTCTGATTCACTGACGGCGTTGATAGCCGCGAAAATCTCATCATGACGGCGTACGTGATAGTCGACCGGCGCGATGTCAATCGCCACCAGTTTATCGATGCGATCGGGGGCCAGTGCAGTAAGTGCCATTACCGCTTTACCGCCCATGGAGTGACCGATAAATGTTGCTTTATCGATCTGCAGTGCATCCAGAGTATCAACAAGATCCTGCGCCATCGACGGGTAATTCATCACCGGATCTCTCGGTGAAAGACCGTGGTTACGCATATCAACCTGGATGATATTGTGATCGTTTACCAGATCGCGAGCCAGTACGCCAAGGTTGTCGAGGCTGCCAAACAGACCATGGACAAGAACGATGGGAGAATTATTGTGCTGGTTTTGTGCAGTTTGCGCGCGGATATTCAATTTCATGGCAAAGTTCTTTTTTTCGCGTTGTCGGGTTAGGGTATTATGTTGACCATTGTGCCACAGGGCTGCAACAAATAAGGTTTATTCCGAGTTTTTCTGCAAGCCAGGCTTGACGCTATCCGCTGCCGGGATTTATTCATATACTCCTGGCGACTTGTATTCAGCTAAGACACTGCACTGGATTAAGATGAAAACGATTGAAGTTGATGATGAACTCTACAGCTATATTGCCAGCCACACTAAGCATATCGGCGAGAGCGCATCCGACATTTTACGGCGTATGTTGAAATTTTCCGCCGCATCACAGCCTGCTGCTCCGGTGACGAAAGAGGTTCGCGTTGCGTCACCTGCTATCGTCGAAGCGAAGCCGGTCAAAACGATTAAAGACAAGGTTCGCGCAATGCGTGAACTTCTGCTTTCGGACGAATACGCAGAGCAAAAGCGAGCGGTCAATCGCTTCATGCTGCTGTTGTCTACACTATATTCTCTTGACGCCCAGGCGTTTGCCGAGGCAACGGAATCGTTGCACGGTCGTACACGCGTTTACTTTGCGGCAGATGAACAAACGCTGCTGAAAAATGGTAATCAGACCAAGCCGAAACATGTGCCTGGCACGCCGTATTGGGTGATCACCAACACCAACACCGGCCGTAAATGCAGCATGATCGAACACATCATGCAGTCGATGCAATTCCCGGCGGAATTGATTGAGAAGGTTTGCGGAACTATCTAAAACGTTGCAGACAAAGGACAAAGCAATGGCAATCCACAATCGTGCAGGCCAACCTGCACAACAGAGTGATTTGATTAACGTCGCCCAACTGACGGCGCAATATTATGTACTGAAACCAGAAGCAGGGAATGCGGAGCACGCGGTGAAATTCGGTACTTCCGGTCACCGTGGCAGTGCAGCGCGCCACAGCTTTAACGAGCCGCACATTCTGGCGATCGCTCAGGCAATTGCTGAAGAACGTGCGAAAAACGGCATCACTGGCCCTTGCTATGTGGGTAAAGATACTCACGCCCTGTCCGAGCCTGCGTTCATTTCCGTACTGGAAGTGCTGGCAGCGAACGGCGTAGATGTTATTGTGCAGGAAAACAATGGCTTCACTCCGACGCCTGCCGTTTCCAATGCCATCCTGGTTCACAATAAAAAAGGTGGCCCGCTGGCAGACGGTATCGTGATTACACCGTCCCATAACCCGCCGGAAGATGGTGGTATCAAGTACAATCCGCCAAATGGTGGCCCGGCTGATACTAACGTCACCAAAGTGGTGGAAGACAGGGCCAACGCACTGATGGCCGATGGCCTGAAAGGTGTGAAGCGTATCTCCCTCGACGAAGCGATGGCATCCGGTCATGTGAAAGAGCAGGATCTGGTGCAGCCGTTTGTGGAAGGTCTGGCCGATATCGTTGATATGGCGGCGATTCAGAAAGCGGGCCTGACGCTGGGCGTTGATCCGCTGGGCGGTTCCGGTATCGAATACTGGAAGCGCATTGGCGAGTATTACAACCTCAACCTGACCATCGTTAACGATCAGGTCGATCAAACCTTCCGCTTTATGCACCTCGATAAAGACGGTGCGATCCGTATGGACTGCTCCTCCGAGTGTGCGATGGCGGGCCTGCTGGCACTGCGTGATAAGTTCGATCTGGCGTTTGCTAACGACCCGGATTATGACCGTCACGGTATCGTCACTCCGGCAGGTTTGATGAATCCGAACCACTACCTGGCGGTGGCGATCAACTACCTGTTCCAGCATCGTCCGCAGTGGGGCAAAGATGTTGCTGTCGGTAAAACGCTGGTTTCATCTGCGATGATCGACCGTGTGGTCAATGACTTGGGCCGTAAGCTGGTAGAAGTCCCGGTAGGTTTCAAATGGTTTGTTGATGGTCTGTTCGACGGCAGCTTCGGCTTTGGCGGCGAAGAGAGCGCAGGGGCTTCCTTCCTGCGTTTCGACGGCACGCCGTGGTCCACCGACAAAGACGGCATCATCATGTGTCTGCTGGCGGCGGAAATCACCGCTGTCACCGGTAAGAATCCGCAGGAACACTACAACGAACTGGCAAAACGCTTTGGTGCGCCGAGCTACAACCGTTTGCAGGCAGCCGCGACTTCCGCACAAAAAGCGGCGCTGTCTAAACTGTCTCCGGAAATGGTGAGCGCCAGCACCCTGGCAGGTGACCCGATCACCGCGCGCCTGACCGCTGCGCCTGGCAACGGTGCTTCTATCGGCGGTCTGAAAGTGATGACTGACAACGGCTGGTTCGCCGCGCGTCCGTCAGGCACGGAAGACGCCTATAAGATCTATTGTGAAAGCTTCCTTGGGGAAGAACATCGCAAGCAGATTGAGAAAGAAGCGGTTGAGATTGTTAGCGAAGTTCTGAAAAACGCGTAAACACATTAAATAAAAAAGGGGCGGTCGGAAGATCGCCCTTTTTTACTTATGACTGCCTGATGCGCTACGCTTATCAGGCCTGCGAGGATGGTGCAATATATTGAATTTACGCGATTTTGTAGGCCGAATAAGGCGTTCACGCCGCATCCGGCAATTCAGACCCTAAAGCATAAACCGATACCCAATACCGGTTTCAGTAATGAAATGGCGAGGCCGGGCGGGATCTTGCTCCAGTTTTTGTCGCAGATGCCCCATATAAATACGCAAATAATGACTGTGTTCGACCGCGTTTGGCCCCCACACCTGGTTAAGGAGCTGGCGCTGGGTGAGCACTTTTCCGGCATTGTTGAGCAGCACCGCCAGCAGGCGAAACTCAATCGGGGTGAGATGCACCTCTTCGTCACCGCGATGGATCACACGAGCCGCTAAATCGACGGTAACATCGGAAAATTTCACCAGCGGATCGGGCGCGGTGGTGGCGGAGTGGCGGCGTAAAGCGACGCGCAGACGTGCCTGCAATTCGCCAATACCAAATGGCTTACTCAGGTAATCATCCGCTCCGGCATCCAGCGCGGCGATTTTGTCGCTCTCTTCGCTACGTGCGGAAAGCACAATCACCGGCACTGCGCTCCACTGGCGCAGGTCGCGGATAAACTCAATTCCATCGCCATCGGGCAGGCCGAGATCGAGAATAATCAAATCTGGCTTACGGGTTGCCGCTTCCAGCAAGCCGCGTTGCAGCGTTTCGGCCTCAAAGACGCGCATCCCGTCGCCCTCCAGCGCTGTGCGCAGAAAGCGACGAATAGCCTGTTCATCTTCAACAATCAGAACGTTTGTCACATATCCTCATGAAATTCTTCAAGTTCAGGGGCAGTTTGCTGGGGAAGTGTAACACGAAAACAGGCACCACCTTCCGGTCGGTTGAACGCGGTAATGGTGCCGCCGTGTACATCCACAATCGCCCGACAAATTGCCAGCCCAAGCCCTACACCCGGCACCGCCGACTCTTTATTCCCGCGAGCAAACTTATCAAATATCGTCTGCTCCTGGCCTGGCGGAAGACCGGGGCCATTATCCCAGACATCCAGTTGTAGATTTTCGCCCTCAACGTGGGCATCGATACCAATTTCGGCCTGCGCACCCGCGTATTTCACCGCGTTCTCCAGCAGATTAATCAGCACCCGTTCAAAGAGTGGCCCGTCAACGTGGATTAAGGTCAGCGGTTCTGGCAGAGAAAGATTGATGGTCGACGATAAACCCGGTTCCAGCATTTGCAGCGCGCTGCCGACCACTTCTTCCAGCGTTAACCACTCTTTCTTCAAATTAAAGCCGCCGGACTGAATTCGTGCCATATCCAGTAGATTATTCACCAGTCGGGTGGTGTTCAGCACATGCTGACGAATCTCGCTGGCCTGGCGGGCGTGGGGCGATCCTTCGCTCGCCAGATCGAGCGTTAAGATTTCTGCCTGACCGAACAGCACCGTAAGCGGCGTGCGTAAATCATGCGAAAGCGCCGCCAGCAGGGCGTTGCGGATCTGTTCTCGTTCGCTTGCCATCCGCGCCTGTTCTTCGCTGGCGGTCAGTGTCAGCCGCTCAAGGGCATTGGCGACTAACAGCGTAAACGTCTCCAGCAGGCGTTGCTGTTCCGGGATCATCAACTGGCGCAGATTCCCCGGCTCCACCACCACCAGTCCGTAGGTTTTCTCACCGCTTTTTAACGGCAAAATCTGGTACGGTACACCGGGTAACGTGTCGGTGCCCGCGCCCGCAGGCAGGCCTTTATCAAAGCTCCACTGCGCGATGGCATCGTCCCACGGCGTCATTCCTTGCGGATGTGTTAACGGCTGCAATTTACCGTTGTCATCGGGCAACAACACCTGACTGCGGGCATGAAACGTGGAAGCAATAAATTGTTCGCTGGTGGCGGCGATGTCCTGCTGACTGCGGCCCACAGCCAGAGCTTTCGACATTTCATATAAGTGCCGTGTGCGTTGCTCGCGGTAACGGGCTACCCGCGCCTGATAACGCACGCCAGCAGTAAGGTTCCCGATCACCAGCCCGACGGTTAACATCACCGCGAAGGTCAGCAGATATTGCACATCAGAGACGGCGAGCGTGCCGCGTGGGGCGATAAAAAAGAGATCGAAACTCACCACATTAATGACGGTGGCAACCACCGAAGGCCAGCGTCCATAAAATAGTGCCACCACCACCACGCCAAGCAGATACAGCATCACCAGGTTGGCGGCATCAAACGCCATCAGCCACTGCATGGCAATTAAGGTGATAACGGCGCATAACGCGGCGGCAACCACGCATCCCTGAATCTGTACCCGCCACTTGTCTTTAAAAGAGCGGCTATCCGGCGCGTTGTTAATCGTGCGGGCGGGTGGTTCATCAAGCGCGACCAGCACCTGATCGAGATCGGGGGCGATTCGCGCCAGTCGGTCAGCAAACGTTTCCCGACGCCACCAGCGGCGCGAGGCCGGGCGACCGAGAATAATCTTGCCGAGATTATGTTCACGGGCATAACGCACTACCGCTTTCTCTTCCGCTGGATCAGAAAGCGTTGCCGTCTCTGCGCCCAGCTCCTGCGCCAGACGTAAGGCGCTGAGAATTGCCCGACGTTTTTTCTCCGGTAAGCGGTGTAGGGCAGGGGTTTCAACATACACCGCGTGCCAGACGCTTCCCAGCCGTGACGCCAGCCGCGCCGCCGCGCGGACCAGTTTTTCGCTGCCGGTGTTATGGCCGATGCATAAAAGGATCGCGTCGCGCGTGTGCCAGACTTTCTCTTCGCCAGGATGCCCCCGCCAGGCGCGCATTTGCTCATCTACGCGATCGGCAGTACGGCGCAGTGCCAGTTCGCGCAGGGCGATCAGATTGCCTTTGCGAAAAAAATGTTCAATGGCGCGTTCCGCCTGCCCGGCAATATAGACTTTGCCTTCTTTCAGCCGTTGACGCAGATCGTCCGGGGGCAAGTCCACCAGCACCACGTCGTCGGCGGCATCGAAAAAAGGATCGGGCACGGTTTCCCGTACCTGAATTCCGGTGACGCCGCTGACCACATCATTCAGACTTTCCAGATGCTGAACGTTGACGGTTGTGAAAACATCAATGCCAGCTTCCAGCAGCTCTTCGATGTCCTGCCAGCGTTTAGGATGACGAGAACCTGGCGCATTACTGTGCGCCAGTTCGTCCATTAAGATCAGTGCCGGACGGCGGGCGAGGGCGGCATCGAGATCAAACTCGCTGATGTGCCGCCCACGGTACGCCTGGCGTTTGGGCGGCAGAACAGCCAGCCCTTCCAGCATTGCGGCGGTATCTTTCCGCCCGTGGGTTTCAACCACGCCAACCACAATATCCAGCCCTTGCGCCCGCAGTCGCTGGGCCTCTGCCAGCATCGCCCAGGTCTTCCCGACGCCCGCACAGGCACCGAAGAAAACTTTCAGCTTCCCCCGATGCGGCGCGGCAGTTTGTTCCAGCAGACGATCGGGGTCGGGACGTAAGGGTTCGTTATTCATCAAGTTTATCCAGCGCCAGATTGAGTTCGACAATGTTGACGACCGGCTGGCCGATATATTTCACCAGCGGTTGTTGGCTGTATTTTGCGATCAGTTGCGTGAGCTGTTCAACGCTGAGATTACGCGCTTTCGCCACGCGTGGGATCTGCCAGGCTGCCGCTTGCGGGGTGATGTTATTGTCCAGCCCGCTTGCCGACGCCGTCACCAGTTCAACCGGAACGTTCGCGCTGGCATCCGGGTTAGCGGCCCGTAATGCAGCAACGCGTGCGGCTATTAGTTTATCCAGCTCAGGGTTACTGACCGCCAGATTGCTCCCGCCAGAAGCCTGTGGATTATAGGGCATTTCTGCCGTTGCCGACGGGCGACCATGAAAATAGCCGTTGCCGGAAAAATTCTGCCCGATTAATGCCGAACCGCGCACCGTATCACCTTCACGAATCAACGAACCGTTGGCCTGCCAGGGAAACCACCATTGCCCCAGCGCGGTGGTTAGCAGCGGGTAAACGCCGCCAGTAATCAATAACAGAAAGATAAATGTCGATAATGCCGGACGTAATCCACGCATGGTAAACCTCACACCAGACCGCAAACGGTCAGCAGTAAATCAATGACTTTGATACCAATAAACGGCACCAGCAGCCCACCCAGACCATAAATCCATAAGTTACGGCGCAACATGGCAGAAGCGGTAAGCGGTTTATAACTCACGCCTTTTAACGCCAGGGGAATCAAAAAGACGATAATCAAGGCGTTGAAAATGACCGCACTGAGAATGGCGGAGTCGGGCGAATGAAGGCGCATGATGTTCAGCGCATTTAACTGCGGATACGTTGCCGCGAACGCCGCCGGAATAATGGCGAAGTATTTCGCTACATCGTTGGCAATGCTGAAGGTGGTCAGCGAGCCACGGGTCATCAGCATCTGTTTGCCAATATGTACCACCTCGATCAACTTGGTCGGGTTAGAGTCGAGATCCACCATATTGCCCGCTTCTTTCGCCGCCTGAGTACCGGAGTTCATCGCCACCGCGACATCTGCCTGCGCCAGCGCCGGAGCATCGTTGGTGCCATCGCCGGTCATCGCCACTAAACGGCCTTCTGCCTGATACTGACGAATCAATGCCAGCTTGGCCTCCGGTGTCGCTTCGGCGAGGAAATCATCGACGCCCGCTTCCGCAGCAATCGCGGCGGCAGTCAGACGGTTATCGCCGGTAATCATCACCGTTTTAATGCCCATTTTGCGCAGCTGGGCGAAGCGCTCTTTAATACCGCCTTTGACGATATCTTTCAGCGCAATAACGCCCAGCACACGGGAACCTTCCACCACCACCAGCGGCGTGGCCCCCTGACGCGCAACCTGATCGACTTTTTGATCGACATCGGCAGGGAAGTGACCACCGTTAGCCTCAACATGGCGGCGAATGGCATCGACAGAACCTTTACGGATCATGCGGTTGTCGATGTTGATCCCGCTCATCCGGCTTTGCGCAGTAAACGGTACAAAGGTGGCATGGAGCGACTGCACATCGCGCTCGCGCAGGTTAAAACGTTGCTTGGCGAGGATCACAATACTGCGGCCTTCCGGCGTTTCATCAGCCAGCGAAGCCAGTTGTGCGGCGTCAGCCAGCGTTTTTTCATCCACGCCCTGCGCGGGGATAAACTCCGACGCCTGACGGTTACCGAGTGTGATGGTGCCGGTTTTATCCAGCAGCAGGACGTCAACGTCACCCGCCGCTTCAACTGCACGTCCGCTGGTGGCAATCACATTCGCGCCCAGCATCCGACTCATCCCGGCGACGCCGATCGCTGACAACAGACCGCCAATGGTCGTTGGGATCAGACAGACCAGCAGCGCCACCAGTACCGTTACGCTGACTGCATTACCGCCCCACGCGGAAAATGGCCACAGCGTGGCGGTTGCCAGTAAAAAGACGATAGTCAGGGCAATCAGCAGGATGGTCAGGGCAATCTCGTTCGGCGTTTTACGTCGCTGTGCGCCTTCCACCATCGCGATCATCCGATCCAGAAATGTCTCGCCGGGGTTAACGCTACACTCAATCACCAGCCAGTCAGAAAGAATACGCGTGCCGCCAGTGACGGAGGCAAAATCGCCGCCGGATTCACGGATCACCGGTGCCGATTCCCCGGTGATGGCGCTTTCATCGACCGATGCGCCCCCTTCAATGACTTCACCATCGCAGGGGATAATATCGCCAGCTTCCACCAGTACGATATCGCCTTTACGCAGTTGATCGGCGGGAACTTTGTCCGCCGCAGCGCCATATTTCGGCTCACGCAGCTTGCGGGCAAAGGCAGTTTTTTTCACCCCTTTCAGACTGTTGGCCTGCGCTTTACTGCGGCCTTCTGCCAGCGCCTCGGCGAAATTAGCGAACAGTACGGTGACCCACAGCCAGCCGCTAATTGCCGCGCTAAACAGCACATTGCCAGGCATCGCACCGCTTGCCATTGCGATGCTAATAAAGGTGGTCAGCAGACTGCCGATCCAGACGATAAACATCACCGGATTGCGCCATTGCGCCTGCGGGTTTAATTTTTTCACCGCTTCTTTCAGCGCCTGAACGACAAGTGTTGGTTCGAATAGCGCCAGTTGTTTACGACTCATATTCAGTGCTCACTCAATATCATCAGGAGAGATATTCCGCCACCGGACCAAGCGCCAGGGCAGGGATAAAGGTCAGTGCGCCAACCAGCAATACGGTGCCGATTAACAGGCCAACAAACAGCGGGCAGTGCGTTGGCAGCGTGCCGGAGCTGGCGGGTTGGCTCTTTTTACTCACCAGCGAACCGGCAATTGCCATCACCGGGATAATCACCCCGAAGCGACCGACAAACATGCAGAACGCCAGTAAACAGTTCCAGAACGGGGAGTTGGCGCTTAATCCGGCAAAGGCGCTGCCGTTGTTGTTAGCGGCGGATGACACGGCGTACAGCACTTCGCTAAAACCATGCGGGCCAGGGTTGAGCATGGCGCTACGTCCGGCGTCGGTCATCATCGCCAACGCAGCGCCCATCAGCACCAGTGTTGGAGTAACCAGAATCGCCAGTGCAGTCAGTTTCATCTCACGTACGTCGATTTTTTTACCCAGATATTCCGGTGTACGACCAATCATCAGCCCGGCAATAAACACCGCCAGCAGAACAAACAGCATCATGCCGTAAAGACCAGAACCGACACCGCCGAATACCACTTCACCAATTTGCATCAGCCACATCGGCACCATGCCACCGAGAGCGGTAAACGAATCATGCATCGCAATCACCGCGCCACAGGAAGCCGCCGTAGTCACGACCGCAAACAGGCTACTGACCAGCACGCCGAAACGGCTCTCTTTACCTTCCATATTGATGCTGCTGTCCGCGCCCAGTGCCAGCAGATGCGGATTACCCTGAACTTCTGCCCACATCACCACGCCTGTGCAGATGATAAAAATCACTGACATCGCCCACAGCAACATGCGCCCCTGGCGGCGATCGCCCGCCACTTCACCAAAGGCAAAGCACAGCGCTGTTGGGATCAAGAAGATCGCCAGCATCTGCACGAAGTTGGTCAGTGCGGTTGGGTTTTCAAACGGATGCGACGAGTTGGCATTAAAGAAGCCACCGCCGTTAGTGCCGAGCATCTTGATCGCTTCCTGAGAAGCCACCGGACCCATTGGTAACAGCTGTTTCGCTCCTTCAACGGTATTCACCGCCTGATAGGGCAGAAAGTTTTGCAGCGCACCTTGTTGAATAAAAAACAGTGCGATCAACAACGCCACAGGGACTAGCACCCATAACGTGATGCGTAGCAGATCGACCCAGGCATTCCCGAGTGTGCTCATGCTCTGGCGGGTAAACGCACGGATGAGGGCAAAAATCACCGCAATCCCGCTGGCGGCAGAAAGAAAGTTTTGCACCGTTAAGCCAGCCATCTGGCTGAAATAGCTCAACGTGGTTTCACCGCTATAAGATTGCCAGTTGGTATTGGTGACAAAGCTGACGGCGGTATTCAGCGCCAGATCCCACGACAGCCCTGGCAACTGCTGTGGATTAAGCGGCAGATAGTGCTGACCGAGCAACATAAAAAACAGCACCGCCAGCCCCAGCATGTTCAGGCCGAGAATGGCACAGAGATACTGCTTCCAGTTCATCTCACGGTCAGAGACGCCAGGTAAACGAAAAAGTACGCGTTCAACACCCGCTGTACCGGGAAGAGGTATGTCATTAATCAGCCGCGCCAGCCCGCTGCCTAAAGGACGCGCCAGCACCATTAATACCAGTAAAAACGTGGCGATAAGTAAGAACCCTTGCGCAGCCATCAGAACGCCTCCGCATTGATCAGGGCATAAACCAGATAACCCAGTAATAAAAACACCAGCAACATGCCGGCTATCACGCCTGCACTCACAGTGCACCTCCAGTGGCCTAAAAGTGATACCGGAAGAGTAGAATTCTGGCTGCAAAGATTTCGCAAAAATCTGCGGGCGGGGTGTAAAAAAAGTATAAAAATGGCAAAAGCCATGATTTAACTAATGTTTAGTATTAATTTAACCTTTGTGTAACTTAATTACAGTGTGAATGTAAATAAACCATCAATAAGCAAAAATAAGTGGTCGGATGAGTAGTAAAATTACACAAAAGGCGGTACTATTTTCATCAGATAAACAAATTCATTTTTCCGGTGCCATTCACCGGGTAGATACAAAAGGGGGAGAAAAGTATGGAACTCTACAGAGAATATCCTGCATGGCTTATCTTTTTACGCCGTACTTATGCGGTTGCAGCGGGCGTTCTGGCGCTGCCTTTCATGCTTTTCTGGAAAGATCGCGCCCGCTTTTACAGCTACCTGCACCGCGTCTGGTCGAAAACCAGCGATAAACCGGTGTGGATGGATCAGGCCGAAAAGGCAACTGGTGATTTTTACTGATTGTCTGCGCGTTTAAGCCAGCCTCGTATCAGGGGGCTGGTTTAGGCGTTTTGAATCAACGGGTTCCATGGTGTTGTTCATTTAATCACTGTTTTAGCATCAATTTTCAATAGTATCCTTTCATAGGACTACTCTGGATGCGTTCACCTTCATTGTCGCTCTAAGCAACTAGATCCTCATAAATCTCCAGTCAGGTTGCATCCTTTCTTACACACTTTCCTGAAACTACAGGGTAAGATGAGAAAGCCGCCATCACTTTTTCTTATTCCAGCATCTAAATAAATTCCGAATTTTGCTATTAATATCGCTACCGCAATAAAAACAGATAGTAAAGAGAGTAATATATACTTTAGTGATATGTTAAGAATAATTGATTGTTAACATATCTAATGGGATAAGATGTGTTTCCGTTAATGAAAATATTCAACATTTATAGTTGATAATTAAAATACACTCGATATCTCAGCCCTTTCTATGCAAGATGCAATTTTATAAGCTGTCCATTTTTTATATGGAGGCGGTAGCGTGTTTGTTACTCGTGATTTTATTGGTATGGTGAATATGTTGGGATTGTTAAATACATAACGGCATATCAGTTCCGGTCATTGTAAATATGGGTAATTGCTTAATGTTATTAGTGATTACGGCTTGAAAGATAAAGAGTGCTGTAAAGCGGTGATAGACATTACATTCATGATTAAAAAACAGAACCTGTCAATAAATAATTCATTTATTAAAAAGGACGACTTCTATTATGCCGGAATATTATCTCAATGAGGCGGTTTGCAAATACAGAGCCAGTTTCTCCGGGGTAACGAGCAGGTGTACCAGTGTCAGGTGGCATTTGTATTGCCGGGTGAGCGGGTCATGATGGCCTTCACCTACGCCAGAACCACACCGCTGACCCCGGCAGATATGACGCGCTGGGCTGAAATTAAAAAGAATCTGCGCTTCAGGATGCGGCAGGAAGCCGGGACGAATTAATCACACAGGGAACGGGACATGGAAGAGGCATTCTGGGCGGCAAGGCAGGGTGATGCCCTGCTGCATACGTCGTTTATGGCAGATGTGCTGGGGGCGGTGCTGGAGGTGGCCGCAAATGTCGTTATTGATGCCCTCATTGTCGGCACAACCTCGTTACTGGCGGCGTCAGTGGGGATCACGATGGGGTGCACGGCCGTCGTGCTGACCGGTTTTGTGGCGGGTGTGGCGATGGTGTACACCGGCGTGACAGACACGGTCAGCGAAGTCTGTTCAGACCTCGCAAATATGCTTTTCCCGCCTCAGATTGAAGGTTACATCCTCACCGGCTCTGGCGACACATGGATCAACAGCAAACCTGCCGCGCGGGCCGCGGCGACTGCGGCATCGCGGCAGGACATTGAGGCGCAGGAGGCGCAGGCGAAGGCGGAACAGGAAGAAGCGCAGCGTCAGGAGGATGCCAGAACGTTCCTGGATGTGGCCGGGGAATATCTGGAAATGGCGGGGGCCATAGCCCTGGCGGTTAACCCGGTGACAGGGCCTGTGCTGATGTCCCGGGCGCTGCACGACCAGCTCAGTACGGAAGAAGGGCGTTCTGAAATGGTGGATGGCGTGACACATTTTGTGTCGGAACTATGGCAGCCCACCGTGGCCAGTGCGGCCCCGGGCTCCACCCCGACCCCTGACGATAAAATCGACTGCCATAAACATCCCTCCTCACTGACGCAGTTTCTCGCACAAAAAAAAGCCGCCTTTCTGGATGACCCCCTGGGAACGGCCCTTAACCTGCTGAGTCCGGGCGGTATGCTGGAAACCGCCTTTCAGGGAGTGAATGCGGTTATTGGCAGCATCAGTAATCTGTTCAAAGGCGATGATGAACCGCCCGCAGCGGAATATATCGCGGAAGGCGCGCGGGATGTGCGTATCAACAGCCAGCCGGCGGCGCGCAGCGGGGCACGCTGTACCTGCGAGGCCAGGGTGGTGAATGAGCCGGGGAACGGGGCGTTTGTGTCACCGGATGTCCGCATTGGCGGTCCGTTACTGGTGGTCAGGGATATCAGAAGCGGCAGGTCGCAGATAACCCTGGTGGCAACCGTGGCGCTGATGTTTCTTCGCCCGGGCAAAATGCTTTCTAAAATCGCCTGTTTTGCTGCCAGTGTCGGGATGGGGGTGATGACGCAGAAGGCCATCAGTGCCCTTCCGCATCCGGTCAATGCCGCCACCGGGGCCAAATACCTGGCCGATGACGATGACTTCGATTTCAGTCTGCCGGGCCACTTTCCGCTGGACTGGCAGCGCGTGTACAGCAGTCGTGACGACCGCACGGAAGGGATGTTCGGTCAGGGCTGGAGTGTGATGTATGAAGTCAGCCTCGAGCGCACGCCGGGTACTGCTGACGAAAACTGTATGACCTTTGTGTCGGGCATGGGACGACGCCTGGATATGGAGGCCGTGCTGCCGGGGAGCGGGTTTTACAGCCCCGGCGAAGGACTGGCAGTACGGCGGGGTGAGCAGGGGCACTGGCTTATCAGCAGCGATGACGGGCAGTTTTTTCTGTTTGAGGCCGACCCGCGTCACCCGCAGCGCCAGCGGCTGAAAATGCTGGGCGACCGCAACAGCAACTGTCTGAATCTGTACTACGACGAGCTGGGGCGCATCACGCAAATCAGCGGTGAACAGCAGCGCCCGTGCATCCGTCTGCATTATGAACTGGCGGCGCATCCCCGGCGGGTGACACAGATTTATCAGCATTTCCCTGAGACGGCTCCTTTACTGCTGCGTCGTTACCGCTATGACGAGGCCGGCGACCTGAACGGCGTGTACGACAGCACGGGGCACCTGCTGCGTGAGTTTGCTTACGACGAAAACCACTGCATGACCCTGCACCGCCAGCCGGGCGGCGAAGGGTATTATTACCAGTGGGGCTGGTATGAAGGCCCGGATGACGCAGCGTGGCGCGTGACGGGGCACCACACGGACAGCGGTGAACAGTACCGGCTGGCGTGGAGCCTGGCGGCACGCAGGCTGTGCGTGACGGACGGGCTGGGGCGCACGCGTTATCATCAGTGGGACGCGCAGAACCAGGTGACGGCGTACCAGGACGAAGCCGGGCAGGTGACGACGTTCCGCTGGAGCGACGAAGAACGGCTGTTACTGGGAATGACCGATGCGCAGGGCGGCAAATGGCGCTATGTGTATGACCGGCAGGGGCATATCACGGAGACGCACGACCCGCTGGGGCGGGTGGCACAGACACAGTGGCACCCGGTGTGGCACCAGCCGGAAACGGAGGTGGACGCGGCGGGGAACAGCTGGTGCT
This sequence comes from Escherichia sp. F1, assembly GCF_046764225.1. Taxonomy (NCBI): domain Bacteria; kingdom Pseudomonadati; phylum Pseudomonadota; class Gammaproteobacteria; order Enterobacterales; family Enterobacteriaceae; genus Escherichia; species Escherichia sp. F1. The sequence continues at coordinate 3,379,642 of NZ_CP177202.1, read as the reverse complement.
GTGAGTACGATGAACGCGGCAATCTTCTTGCGGTAACCGACCCGCTGCAGCAGAACACCCGGTATCAGTATGACCGCCACGGTCAGGTGGTGCAGATAACCGATGCCCGTGGGGGGAATAAATACCTTCAGTGGAACGAAGACGGACAGCTCATGCGGCACACGGACTGTTCCGGCTCGCAGACGGCCTGGTTCTACGACGAACGCACGCGGCTGATACGGATGACAGACGCGCAGAGCCACAGCACGCGCTACGGGTATGACGACAGCGGCCACCTGACGGAGGTGATACTGGCGGACGGCCGCACGGTGAATTACCAGTCGGACGCGGCGGGCAGGCTGGTGAAGTACACCAGCCCGATGGGGAGGATAACGCGCTGGCAGCGGGACGGGCAGGGCCGGGTGCGCAGCCGGACGGACGCGACGGGGCGCAGGACGGCGTTCGGGTACGATGCTTACGGGCGTCTGGTCACGCTGACAAACGAGAACGGAGAAAGCTACCGGTTCCGCCATGATGTGCTGGACCGTCTGGCGGAGCAGATAAACCCGGACGGCTGCCGCCAGACGTACCGTTACAACGCGCTGAACGCGGTCACGGAAGTGGTGTTCACCGGGGACCGGGGCGTTGAAATCCGCCACCGGCTGGAGCGTGATGCGGCGGGCCGGCTCACGGCAAAGGAGACAGCCGATAGCCGTACGGAATACGTCCATGATGCGGCAGACCAGCTACTGGAAATCCGCCGCCGACGGTCGGATGCCGGGGAAACAGACGCACCGGAGATTATCCGTTTCAGTTACGACAGACTGGGGCGGATGCTGACCGAGGAGACGGCGCAGGGCGTCCTGACCCATCAGTACGATGAACTCAGCAACCGGACAGCCACCACCTTTCCGGACGGCAGAACGCAGCGTCATCTGTACTACGGCAGCGGCCATCTCCAGCAGATAAATCTGGACCGGGAAGTCATCAGCGAGTTCACGCGCGACCACCTGCACCGTGAAGTGCTCAGAAGCCAGGGGCGACTGAGCACGCGGCAGCTTTATGACCCCGCCGGGCGGCTGAAGCGCAGGGAGACATACAGCGGGATGCGCGGGGTGGTACCGGAGACGTTCACGGACCGGCAGTACAGCTACAGCGGCGAGGATGAACTGCTGAAGACGCGGCACAGCCGGCGGGGGGAAACGGATTACTTCTACGACCCCACGGGGCGCATCACGGCGTGCCGCTCGGAGGATGAGGGGTATCTGGCGAGCTGGGAGTACGACGCGGCGGGAAACCTGCTGGCGCGGCGCGCGGGGGAAAGGGCCACGGCAGAAAACAGCGTGGTGCCGTTCAACCGGCTGATGTCTTACCGTGGTGTGCACTACCGTTACGACGAATTTGGCCGGACGGTGGAAAAGGAGGGGCGGAGCGGCACGCAGAGTTACCGTTATGATGCGGAACACCGGATGGTGGAAGTGACGACAGCGCGGGGAACGTACCGGTATGTGTACGATGCGCTGGGGAGGCGGACGGAAAAACAGCACATCAGCCCTGACGGTAAACCGTACAACCGGACGGCATTTTTATGGGACGGAATGCGGCTGGCGCAGGAGAGCAGGCCGGAGGGAATAAGCAGCCTGTATATCTACAGCGACCCGGGGAGTTATGAACCGCTGGCGCGGGTGGATAAGGCGGGCAAAGAGGGCCCGAACCGGATACTGTATTTTCACACGGATGTGAACGGTGCGCCGGAAGAGATGACGGGCAGTGACGGGAAAATCGTGTGGGAGACGGGGTATCAGGTCTGGGGTAACACGATACAGGAGAAGGACCACGGCGGGGTGGAGCAGAACCTGCGCTACCAGGGACAGTACCTCGACAGGGAAACAGGGCTGCATTACAATCTGCACAGGTACTATGATCCGGATGTCGGGCGGTTCATGGTAACGGATCCGATAGGGCTGGCGGGTGGGCTGAACTTATATGCTTATGCGCCTAATCCGCTGAAATATATTGATCCACTCGGATTAAAAAAAGAGCTCTGTAATGGAACTACTCGTGTGCGGCATTATACTAATCGTAAAGGTTCAAATGCGATTGCTGAAAGTGGGATAATTAAGGCGCATGATAACGGTCGTGTATATTTGGAACCTGCGAATAAAAAACCACTCAGTCAAGTAGACATAGAGGCGAAATATCAAATAGGTCGTGGGAAAGGTAGAGATTATGTGGAAACAGATGTACCTAACGAGCAATTAGAGTGGGTAACAAACCCTCGATACCATATAGATGAATTGACTGTGAAAGGTGATATTGTTCTTTCTGATAATGCAAAAATAACTCGGCGTAAATAATATGAATAAAAACAATGATGTAATTAATATACCCGGGAAGGATGCCCTTTATATTCTAAGTGAGGTAGAGTACATATTGATATCACTTAAGAATATTGCAAGGTATTATTTCAATGGTATAGAACAGAACGTTATTGATGATAAATTGTTGAATTCTTACTTTAAAGAAACCACTAAATTTATTGATGATAAAAATATTACACATCGGTTGGCTGAAATAAGAAGGGTTATTACTGAAAATTTTAATACCGATCTTGGAGATGATGATATGGATGATATTGAGAGAGAAATAGAAAAAATAAAATGTTGGGAGAAGCCGGGTGATTAATATAAAACGGGAAGGCATGTAGCCTTCCCGTTGAGCCTGTCCATCATTCTGTGTAAATGCCTTTCTCAGAAGTGACCGTCAAGGCGGTCACCGAACTCGATAATAAAGCGACTCATGGCTATCCGCTAGTCCTGAAGTGGCATCGTCCATTTCTGTGAGGCTGACTGGATAGCCAGCCACAACACTTTTTTCACCGATTCATCTGTCGGGAACACTTTCCTTTTCTTTATCGCATGTCTGATGACGCTATTCAGCGATTCGATTGCGTTAGTGGTGTAGATAACCTTTCGGATCGCCTCCGGGTACACGAAGAAGGTGGCAACATTCGGTCAGTTTGCCCGCCAGCTGCGACTTATCTGCGGGTACCGTGCATCCCATTCCTTCCCGAACGCATCCAGCGCCTGCAACACGCCTTCTGCCGTGGCCGCGCGGTAAACCTGTTTCAGGTCACGGGTTACCGCTTTATAGTCTTTCCACGTCACGAACCGCAGGCTGTTGCGTACCATGTGTACTATGCACAACTGGGTCTGCGTTTTAGGGAAAGATCACGTAACGCTACTTTTTTGTACTAAATAATTGGCATTTTATGTTTAAGATTTGAGATATTCCTCATTACCTAAAGCTGTTTTTTATTGCTTATACATGATCAAATACTCCTTACATAATTAAGGAGAACAAAATGGAACTTAAAAAATTGATGGAGCATATTTCTATTATCCCAGATTACAGACAAGCCTGGAAAGTGGAACATAAATTGTCTGATATTCTACTGTTGACTATTTGTGACGTTATTTCTGGTGCAGAAGGTTGGGAAGATATAGAGGATTTCGGGGAAACACATCTCGATTTTTTGAAGCAATATGGTGATTTTGAAAATGGTATTGAGATTACAGCTATCCCTGAACTTCTTAACATGTTTGATATTAAAGGAAAAATTATCACAACTGATGCGATGGGTTGCCAGAAAGATATTGCAGAGAAGATACAAAAACAGGGAGGTGATTATTTATTCGCTGTAAAAGGAAATCAGGGGCGGCTAAATAAAGCCTTTGAGGAAAAAATTCCACTGAAAGAATTAAATAATCCAGAGCATGACAGTTACGCAATGAGTGAAAAGAGTCACGGCAGAGAAGAAATCTGACTTCATATTGTTTGCGATGTCCCTGATGAACTTATTGATTTCACGTTTGAATGGAAAGGGCAGCCATGGACAGAAACTATCTGGCGTCAGTCCTTGCGGGGAGCGTGCTTTCGTAATCTTGCCCTGCTACAACAGGATTAACTTCACAAACATCATTTCCCAACGTCTACACTTACTCCTGTTAATATCTCAGGAGCAGTAATGAATCAGCAACGATTTGATGAAAGCACCCTAATCCGTATCTTCGCGCTTTATGAGTTACATCGACTGAAAGAACATGGCTTAACGCGCGGGGCGCTCAACGATTATCACAGCCGCTATAAACTCGTCTTTCTGGCCCATTCCCAGCCGGAGTACCGCAAACTTGGCCCGTTTGTGGCTGATATTCATCAGTGGCAAAATCTGGATGATTTTTACAGCCAGTACCGCCAACGCGTAATTGTTTTGCTTTCTCATCCCGCCAACCCGCGCGATCACACCAACGTTTTGATGCACGTTCAGGGGTATTTTCGCCCGCATATTGATTCCACAGAACGCCAGCAGCTGGCGGCGCTTATCGACAGTTATCGCCGTGGCGAGCAACCGCTTCTTGCGCCGCTGATGCGTATCAAACACTATATGGCGCTTTATCCTGACGCCTGGCTTTCAGGGCAGCGTTATTTCGAACTTTGGCCGCGTGTGATTAACTTGCGCCATGCAGGAGTTTTATGACTACCCATCTGGTCTGGTTTCGCCAGGATTTACGTCAGCACGATAATCTCGCGCTGGCTGCCGCCTGCCGCAATTCGTCTGCGCGCGTGCTGGCGTTGTATATCGCTACCCCACGCCAGTGGGCGGCGCATAATGTGTCGCCGCGTCAGGCTGAACTTATCAATGCTCAACTGAATGGGCTACAAATCGCGCTGGCGGAAAAAGGCATTCCTTTGCTGTTTCATGAAGTGGATGACTTTGCTGCCAGCGTCGAAATAGTTAAACAGGTGTGCGCGGAAAATCGTGTTACCCATCTGTTTTATAACTATCAGTATGAGGTGAATGAGCGGGCGCGGGATGCGCAGGTTGAGAGAACGCTGCGTAACGTGGTGTGTGAAGGATTTGACGACAGCGTGATCCTGCCGCCGGGGGCGGTGATGACTGGCAATCATGAGATGTACAAAGTCTTTACGCCATTTAAAAACGCCTGGCTGAAACGGCTGCGGGAAGGGATGCCGGAGTGCGTCGCTGCGCCAAAAGTACGTAGTAGTGGATCGATAGATCCCGCGCCATCCATTACGCTGAATTATCCTCGTCAGCCTTTCGATACTGCGCATTTCCCGGTGGAAGAAAAAGCTGCGATTGCGCAATTACGCCAGTTTTGCCAGAACGGTGCCGGAGAATATGAGCAACAACGAGATTTTCCGGCAGTGGAAGGCACCAGTCGTTTGTCCGCCAGCCTGGCAACGGGCGGGTTATCGCCTCGCCAGTGTTTGCATCGCTTGTTGGCGGAACAGCCGCAGGCGCTGGACGGTGGGGCCGGTAGTGTCTGGCTTAGTGAGCTGATCTGGCGCGAGTTCTACCGTCATCTGATGACGTATTACCCCTCGTTGTGTAAACATTGTCCGTTTATTGCCTGGACGGATCGTGTGCAGTGGCAGAGCAATCCCGCACATTTACAGGCCTGGCAGGAAGGCAAAACGGGATACCCGATTGTCGATGCTGCCATGCGTCAGCTTAACAGCACTGGCTGGATGCATAACAGGCTACGGATGATTACAGCCAGTTTTCTGGTGAAAGATTTGTTGATCGACTGGCGCGAAGGCGAGCGATATTTCATGTCGCAGCTGATTGATGGTGATTTGGCAGCTAATAACGGTGGCTGGCAGTGGGCCGCTTCAACCGGAACCGATGCAGCGCCGTATTTTCGTATTTTTAACCCGACAACCCAGGGCGAGAAATTTGACCGCGAAGGCGAGTTTATCCGCCGGTGGCTACCGGAACTGCGCGATGTACCAGGGAAAGCGGTGCATGAGCCGTGGAAGTGGGCGCAGAAAGCAGGTGTGACGCTGGATTATCCGCAACCGATAGTTGATCACAAAGAGGCAAGGCTGCGAACGCTGGCAGCGTACGAAGAAGCGAGGAAAGGAGCCTGATAAAACGCAGCGAGCGTTTTATCAGGCATCGGTGCTGGCCTGTTAAGACTCCAGCGCCAGCGCGCGGTTTCTGAATTTCAGCGCCTGATACAGCCAAATCATCAACACCACTCCTACACACGCCAGTGCGCCCCAGGTAATTTGATCAAATACTTCAATATATGCATTGATGGAGTAGTTGATCGCCCCGGAAGCATCAAACGAAGCCTGCGATGTCTGATCGGCAATCACGCCAGCCAGATAGTTCGCAATCGCGCCGGAAAGCAGCATATAAATGCCAGTTAATACGCCAGTCACGCCAGGGATTTCAATGCGCGTAATCTGCGACATAGCAACCGGGTCGATAAACAGTTCCGCAAAGCCCATCACCGCCAGGCCTAACACCATTAGTGGCAGAGAAGAGTGACCATACATTGCGGACCAGCGGGCGCTTAAGGTCAGAATGCAGAATCCGGCGCTCATCAGGCCGAGACCAAGAGCAAATTTTCCCCAGATGCGCACGGTACGATTACCCGCGACACTCTCTTTTACCACCCACGCCAGGAACACACCGCACAGCATAACTGCGAAGGCATTAATCGACTGGAACATCGCGGTCGGAACGGTATAACCAAACATATCGCGATTAACGAAGCGGTCGATATAAAGGCTAATCGAGCTGCCGCCCTGCTGTGCGAAGGCCCAGAACAACATACTGAAGAAGGTGAGCGTCACAATCAGCCCCAGCTCCTTACGCTGTTTCTGATTTTCTGCTTTGCGATAAATTTTTGCCAGTACACCCAGGCCAATAATAGTCGCGACAATTAAGGCGTATACCGACCACTCTTTCCAGAACAATACGGTAATCAGCGCAGGCGTTGCCACCAGCAGAACCAGCAGCCATCCCCAGTTCGGCAGGAGAAAGTTTGTCGCACGCAGTACTTTTTTGTTAACGCCGCGGGTATGAGTGAAATGACGATTGCCACATAAGAAAATGACCAGACCCGCGATCATGCCAACCGCCGCCAGGCCAAAGCCCATCGCCCAGCTATACTCTTCCTGGGCGTAACCACAGGCGATAGGTGCGATAATAGACCCCACGTTACCCGCCGCATACATCAGCGAGAAACCGCCATCACGACGCGGATCGGTTGGCTCATACAGCTCGCCGAGCAGACAGCTTACGTTAGATTTAAACAGGCCATAGCCGCAGACGATAATCGCCAGGGACAGATAGAGGAATGACGGATGGATCTCACTAGCACCCAGCACCACATGACCGATCGCCATCAACAACGCCCCCAGCATCACCGCCATGCGATTGCCGAGAACTTTATCCGCCAAAAAGCCACCGAGGATTGGCGTGACATACACCAGCGAACAGTAGGCGCTAAATAACTCGTAGGCGTGAGTATCGTTGTATTTTAGTTGATTGGTGAGATAGAGAATCAGCAGGGCACGCATGCCGTAAAAGCTAAAATATTCCCAGATTTGCAGCGCAACGACATAGTAAATAGCGCGCGGCTGTGATGCGTGTTTATTCATAATAATTCCACAATTGACTGCAACGTCACGTAATAGTTGCGCGGCGTGCTTGTGTTTCCTTAAAGTTAAAACTTTGATACAGATCTGATTATTTATGCAATATGCTGTCTGATTGCATAAATATACATTAGCTGAAGCGTGATGATATAAACAATTTGCGTCTTTTGGCGTCGGGTTTGTTTCTTAATATGTCAAAAGATTGGCTATCGACGAACAGGCGAGGTAACGCTATGTTAACGGTGTAGCTATCAGAATACGGAAGGCGCGAAGATGAAAAACACCGAACTGGAACAACTGATTAACGAAAAACTGAACAGCGCGGCGATTAGTGATTACGCGCCGAATGGTTTGCAGGTGGAAGGCAAAGAGACGGTGCAAAAAATTGTTACCGGTGTCACTGCCAGCCAGGCTTTGCTCGATGAGGCAGTGCGTCTGGGCGCGGATGCGGTCATTGTGCATCATGGCTACTTCTGGAAAGGCGAATCTCCGGTCATTCGCGGAATGAAGCGTAACCGTTTAAAAACGTTGCTGGCAAATGATATCAACCTGTATGGCTGGCATTTGCCGCTTGACGCACATCCTGAGCTGGGCAATAACGCACAGCTGGCGGCGTTACTGGGGATCACGGTCATGGGCGAAATTGAGCCGTTGGTGCCGTGGGGCGAACTGACCATGCCTGTGCCGGGACTGGAACTAGCCTCCTGGATTGAAGCGCGTCTGGGACGTAAGCCGTTATGGTGTGGCGATACCGGACCTGAGGTGGTCCAGCGCGTTGCCTGGTGCACGGGCGGCGGGCAAAGTTTTATCGATAGCGCCGCGCGTTTTGGCGTGGATGCTTTTATTACTGGCGAAGTTTCTGAACAGACCATTCATTCAGCCCGCGAGCAGGGATTGCATTTTTATGCTGCGGGTCACCATGCCACTGAACGTGGTGGTATTCGCGCGTTGAGCGAGTGGCTGAATGAAAATACCGATCTTGATGTGACCTTTATTGATATTCCTAATCCTGCATAACGAATAATCAGAGGGATCGAAAGTGCAACGAGCGCGTTGTTATCTGATAGGTGAAACGGCGGTAGTGCTGGAACTGGAACCGCCGGTGACGCTGGCTAGCCAGAAACGGATCTGGCGACTGGCACAGCGTCTGGTGGATATGCCGAATGTGGTTGAAGCCATTCCCGGCATGAACAATATCACGGTGATTTTGCGTAATCCTGAGTCGCTGGCGCTGGATGCCATAGAGCGTTTGCAACGCTGGTGGGAGGAGAGTGAGGCGCTGGAGCCGGAGTCTCGCTTTATTGAAATTCCGGTGGTTTACGGTGGTGCAGGCGGACCGGATTTAGCGGTGGTCGCGGCGCATTGTGGGTTGAGTGAGAAACAGGTTGTTGAATTGCACTCCTCCGTGGAATACGTGGTCTGGTTTTTAGGTTTTCAACCGGGCTTCCCGTATCTCGGGAGTTTGCCGGAACAACTACACACGCCACGGCGCGCTGAACCGCGCTTGCTCGTTCCGGCAGGTTCTGTCGGGATCGGCGGGCCGCAGACTGGTGTTTATCCGCTGGCAACGCCGGGTGGCTGGCAGTTGATTGGTCATACCTCACTCAGCCTGTTTGATCCGGCGCGTGACGAACCCATCTTATTACGTCCGGGAGACAGCGTGCGCTTTGTACCGCAGAAGGAGGGAGTATGCTGAAGATTATTCGTGCGGGCATGTATACCACTGTGCAGGATGGCGGTCGTCACGGTTTTCGCCAGTCGGGTATCAGCCACTGCGGCGCACTGGATATGCCTGCGTTACGCATTGCTAACCTGCTGGTGGGTAATGACGCCAATGCCCCCGCGCTGGAGATAACGCTCGGTCAGTTAACGGTAGAGTTCGAAACTGATGGTTGGTTTGCCCTGACGGGGGCAGGTTGCGAAGCGCGGCTGGATGATAATGCCGTCTGGACTGGCTGGCGATTGCCGATGAAAGCAGGCCAGCGTTTAACGCTTAAACGCCCGCAGCACGGGATGCGCAGTTATCTGGCGGTCGCGGGGGGTATTGATGTTCCGCCGGTAATGGGGTCATGCAGCACCGATCTCAAAGTGGGGATTGGTGGGTTGGAAGGCCGTTTACTGAAGGATGGTGACCGACTCCCGATTGGCAAATCGAAGCGTGATTTTATGGAAGCGCAGGGCGTTAAACAGCTGCTGTGGGGCAACCGCATTCGCGCCTTGCCGGGGCCGGAATATCATGAGTTCGATCGCGCCTCGCAGGATGCATTCTGGCGTTCGCCCTGGCAGCTTAGCTCGCAAAGTAACCGAATGGGCTATCGCTTACAGGGGCAAATTTTAAAACGCACCACCGATCGTGAACTGTTATCTCACGGTTTGTTACCGGGCGTGGTGCAGGTGCCACATAACGGGCAGCCGATTGTGTTGATGAACGACGCACAGACCACCGGTGGTTATCCGCGTATTGCCTGTATCATTGAGGCTGATATGTACCATCTGGCGCAAATTCCGCTCGGTCAGCCGATTCATTTTGTCCAGTGTTCACTGGAAGAGGCACTGAAAGCACGGCAAGATCAGCAACGTTATTTCGAACAATTAGCGTGGCGGCTGCACAATGAAAATTGATCTGAACGCCGATCTGGGCGAAGGCTGCGCCAGCGACGCAGAGCTATTAACGCTGGTTTCCTCTGCCAATATTGCTTGTGGATTTCATGCAGGCGATGCGCAAACCATGCAGGCTTGCGTGCGTGAAGCAATAAAAAATGGTGTCGCGATTGGCGCTCACCCGAGTTTTCCCGACAGGGAAAATTTTGGTCGCAGTGCCATGCAGCTGCCGCCAGAAACCGTTTACGCCCAGACGCTGTATCAAATTGGCGCGCTGGCAGCGATTGCCCGTGCGCAAGGCGGCGTAATGCGTCATGTCAAACCGCACGGCATGTTATACAACCAGGCGGCGAAAGAGGCACAACTGGCAGACGCCATCGCCAGAGCGGTATACGCTTGCGATCGGGCATTGATTCTCGTCGGGCTGGCGGGAAGCGAGCTGATTCGTGCAGGCAAGCAATATGGCCTGACAACGCGCGAGGAAGTGTTTGCCGATCGCGGTTATCAGGCTGACGGCTCGCTGGTGCCGCGAAGCCAGCCAGGCGCGTTGATTGAAAACGAAGAACAGGCGCTGGCGCAAACGTTGGAGATGGTGCAACACGGCAGAGTCAAAAGTATCAACGGCGAATGGGCAACGGTCACGGCGCAAACGGTCTGCCTGCATGGCGATGGCGAGCACGCACTGGCGTTCGCCCGCCGACTACGCTCTACATTTGCCGAAAAGGGGATTGTTGTCGCAGCATAACCCCGCTTAATAAAGAATGAAAAAAGGATATCACCATGCCTGAAGGCCCGGAGATCCGCCGTGCAGCGGATAACCTGGAGGCGGCGATCAAAGGCAAACCACTAACTGATGTCTGGTTTGCCTTCCCGCAGTTAAAACCTTATCAATCACAACTTATCGGTCAACACGTTAGCCATGTGGAAACGCGAGGTAAGGCGTTGTTAACTCATTTTTCCAACGGTTTAACGCTCTACAGCCATAATCAGCTTTACGGCGTCTGGCGCGTGGTTGATACCGGCGAAGAGCCGCAGACCACGCGAGTATTGCGGGTAAAACTGCAAACGGCTGACAAAACCATTCTGCTTTATAGCGCCTCGGATATTGAGATGTTGACCCCGGAACAACTGACCACGCATCCGTTTTTACAACGCGTTGGTCCCGATGTGCTGGATCCGAATCTGACGCCGGAGGTGGTAAAGGAACGGTTATTGTCGCCGCGCTTTCGTAACCGTCAGTTTGCTGGATTACTACTCGATCAGGCGTTTCTGGCTGGGCTTGGCAATTATTTGCGGGTGGAGATCCTCTGGCAGGTTGGGTTAACCGGCAATCATAAAGTGAAAGATCTCAGTGCGGCGCAACTAGATGCACTCGCACACGCGTTACTGGATATTCCTCGACTTTCTTACGCTACGCGGGGGCAGGTGGATGAGAATAAACATCATGGGGCGTTGTTTCGCTTTAAGGTTTTTCATCGTGATGGCGAACCGTGTGAACGCTGTGGCAGCATCATTGAGAAAACCACGCTGTCATCTCGCCCGTTTTACTGGTGCCCAGGCTGTCAGCACTAGGCCGTACGTTTCGGCGCATAGGTTGAAATAAACCGCGCAATGGCAGGTCCCGTCAGCAAAATACTGAACAGGCGCAGGGTTTGCATCGCCATAATAAGCGCCATATCGGCATTGCTCCCTGCGGCGATGACCGCCACGGTATCAAGCCCGCCGGGGCTGGTGGCGAGGTAGGCAGTCATAAAATCAATATGCATAAACCGGGTCAGTCCCCACGCCATACCTGCACAAATAGCCAGCAGAGCAAAAATCGACAGCAAGATTTGTGGCAGCGGGCGCAATGCCCGCAGTAAGATTTGCTTATCGAAACCAAGACCAATCCGCCAGCCAATTGCCATATACGCCATCGCCAGCAGCCATTCTGGTAGTTCGATGGTGATGAGCTGACCAGACTGGAGCACTGCGCCCGCCAGCATCGGGATGAGCATCGTGCCGGAAGGAAGACGTAGCAAGCATCCCGCCGTACCAGCAACGACCGCGAGCAAAATCGTAAGCAGGAGATTAATGCTCACTGGCGGAAACCAGACGATCTGCTGGTTAACCGCTTCAGCGTTATCGCCCAGCATCATGCGGGTGACCAGAACAGCGGCCCCCGCGACGAACAGCACTCGCAGATATTGCATAAACGCCACCAGGCGAATATCTGCGCCGTAATCTTGCGCCATAGCGACCATTGCCGCCGCGCCGCCAGGAGAAGAACCCCAGGCACCGGTATTTCCAGGCAGTGAGCTATAGCGCACCAATAACCAACCCACGATGGCGCTGGAAAGCAGCGTCACCAGTAAAATGGCTAACACTATCGGCCAGTTGGCGGCCAACGTGGTGAGAATCGAACCAGTGAGGTTTTGCGCAATCATACAGCCAAGAATGGCCTGCGCGGCGAGAAAAGCGGAGCGGGGGAGTTGTAAAGTAATTCCGCGCATACTGAAGATGATCCCGGCGATCATCGGTCCAAGTAATAGCGCCGCCGGGAGATGTAATCCGAGGAAGCCAATAGAAAGGAGAAGTGAGAGCACACATAACATTCCCCACTGCAAAACTGGCATCCTTCGCTCCCTCATTATTTTTTCTTTGGTGTATCGATACAGCATAAAGAAAGCCGGGCCAGGAAAAAATAACAGCAATCAAGGAAAAGGGGAAAATCAGCAATTTTCTGAAAGAGATGCCCTTTCCGGCTGCAAAGGGCATCATGGCAAATCAGTTATAGTTAATCTTAAAAAGCACCACTGTATCGAAGGGGCCAGCCTCGATGGGGGTACTTGGAATGGACGAAAGTTCAGCCGTATAGGTTTTTTCGTAGATCAGCATATCGCTGGTGAAATCGGCGTATTCAGCATATTTATTGAAGGTATAAGGCGAGGCGTTTTCATCCAGCAAACGTAGCTTCAGACCATTACCAATCAACAATGCTTTATCTTCTTCAACCAACGTTTCTTCGGTATAAAAGGAGGAACTGACTTTAAATCCGTCGGTGCATTGGTCATTTTGTGATTTTGTCGTCTTAATACTGAATGTTTTCGACATTGTGTGGCGACGAATATCCAGCAAATTAAATTTACCAAAATCAATCACCTGTGTTTCCGGTGAAATGGAAAAATTGACGCTGCAATCCAGCACGCGAATGTTTTCCAGACCAGTAATATGATATTTCAGGTTTTGGGCGGTAGGGTCTTCGTTAACGCTACCGGCACCATCAAATTGCACGACGATGTAGTCGCTAAGCGTACTTTGATAATCATGCGGCGGCATTTCGCGAATCTTAACGTATAACCGCATACGAGCGAGAAAGGTTCGCGACATGTGAATATTAGCGGGGTCACCCGAGCATATTTTGTTCTGCCAGCCCATCGCGATAATCTGCTCAGGGGTATAAATGTTAATGTTCTTACTGTCGATACACTGGTTGGTGTCGATGCGGCTTTTCCCCAGACTGGCATCGTAATCGACACCATTGTATGTCACGCCGAGTTGATAATAACGATCCTGTACCCCCGGGTAGGGGTTTACCCATGCGTAGACATGTTCGCTTTCAAAGTTGCCGTTGGTATTGTTGTCACAATAGACGGGAATTTTAATATCGTCAGATTCCCAGATCTTATCGCCGGGTTTGGCATTACCTGGCACAGCAAAGGGTTGAATCGCTTCCGATTTTTCTACCGTTCCGCCGGAAGTACCAAAATAGCAGTTCAGCGCTAGCGCAGACTTCAATGGCAGAAATAACAGACAGATGACGAGCAACAATCCTTTGCCAGTACTCATTTCTTCGTCTCCACTGCTTGTAAACGGCAATGTCCGTTGCAATTGAGCGTCGTCATGCGTAACGCGCCGTAATCATCCATATAACCGAGATAAAACTGACTGCCGTTATAACTTCCGGTGTTTGTAATTACTGTACTAAAAGGCGCAACCATCACGGTTTTGAAGCCCGGGAGAATACCTTGCTCATTTCGTCCCAGGTAGGCGATTGTCAGGTAATAGCCGGTCGGGTTTTTTAAGTTAAGTTGATTGCCCTGCTGGCTGACTTGTAACTGTAGCTCGACTTTTTCTCCTGCTTTCTTGCGTAACGCAGACGGTCTCCAGAACACCTTGATACGACTCTGGATGGCGACCTGCAGAACGGCATGGCCGCTGTTTTTTTCTGGGGAGGGAGGAATTTCACGCATATTGTAGAAAAATAGCGTTTCGCGATCGCCCGGTAATTTTGTGGTCGAGGCTTGCTTTACTATCCGTACCTGCGTTGTTGCTTTCGGTTCCAGACGTTGTATCGGTGGCAGGGCGACCAGAAGATCGTCGCTTTTCTCCCCTTTTTCATTTTCGAGCCAGGAATAAGCGAGGTAGGGGAGTTTATCGCTACGATTATCCACTCGTAGGCTGGTGGCTTTATCATTAGCGTTAAACACAATGCGAGTGCGATCGGGTTGTAGCGCAGCGTAGCTGCACAGACTGGCAATCAACAACAAAAGGGGAAGTCCTTTCATAAATGTCATTTTTCATTTCCTTAATTAATGACAAGGTAAAATCAGGCGATTTGCGGTGTCTTCCATATGTTCAGGAAGATGGAGCGAGCAATGCTGACTATCACCCCAGACCACGGTAAGCATTTGATTTTCAGCGACTCCGCTTAACCAGGCATGTCCTTCCTCGCCAACCATCCCCACGCTAATGCCGCTGTTATCCTGGCGGATATCCGCACCGAGGGGAGGGAACTGACCGCTGGCGTTGCGAATGATGACGTTAACGTCTTTACCGGAACGGGAAGCCAGCGATTTGTAACCTATCGCGCCTTCAATCCACGTTTCTTTGATAACGTTTTCTGCCACTGTTACGCCGTCGGGTAAGTCATTCATGTTCACCGCCACGGTGGAAGGCTGATAACTGGAAATCAACGGCACCACCGCAATGCCAAAATGGTTGGTGTAGTCGAGATTGCCCTGAACCGGAATATCTGCCACGCCATCGGTACTGACCATTAGACGTGGTTCATTGGTGGAGCTGTGACGATGGAACGCCGCACCATATTGAGTTGCCGTGAAAGAACCGCTCCAGCTGCTGCTGACGGAACTGTAATCATTGGCGGCATAGGTACCAGAAATATCCAACTCACCCGCTGAACTCAGGTGCTGATAGTTACCGCTCACCTGGACTCCATTATCCGGACGGTCGGATTGCAGTCCGGTAGACATGCCCCAGCTATTACGTTCATCTAACGTATCATTCCACGACATGCGGTGTGTGGTGCTGTGACTACTGTTTTGCATGTCATAACCGACCCGCCCCCCGTTACCGAAGGGGAGCGAAATCGACAGGTAAATCTGATTGTCGCGATCTTTATCTTCGTAATGGGTTGTATTGAATGACGTCGAGATCGAGATATCTCTCCAGTTACCAATATCAACATTAAAACCCGCCGTGATGTTGGCGGTCGTGGAGGCGTCTGCATTCCACCAGGTTTGATGCAGCAGGTTGGCGTACAGATTGAGGTTCAGTGGGGTAATCGGTTGCCCCACGGATAAGCTGATCGTCTGTTGTTCGTCCTGCGCATCGTTGTCGTTGTATTTGTGATCCAGATAGTTGGCGTAGCTGTGAAAATGACGATCTGAGAAGCGATAAGCGGCGAGCGAAATCGTGCTGTTAGTGGCATCCACTTGTTTGCTGTAATTAAAGCGGTAACTTAAGCCCCGCTCGTCCTGCTGAGTATCAAACTGACTACTGGCCCAGGTGACATCAAACGACAATGCACCAAGCCAGAGCATATTTTGCCCGATACCCATTGCGGCAGAATGGTAGTCGTCACCCGAAATCAGCAGGCCGCCGTACAGCGAGGTATTTGACAGCATCCCCCAGGAAACTTCATTGCTAAAAAAGGTTTCATTTTCAGTTTGATGAGACATAGATGTTCGCGGCTGACCGGCAGCAAGTTTATAGCGAACCTGCCCCTGGCGCGTAAGGAAAGGCGTCGATGCTGCCGAAACCTGGAAATTGTTCACCCGACCATCTTCTTCCGTCACTTTGACATCCAGCGTGCCCTGAACAGACTGATTGAGGTCATCAATAATAAACGGGCCTGGCGGGACTTTTTTCTGGTAAATGACGCGGCCTGATTGACTGATCGTCACCGTGGCATTGGTTTGTGCAATGCCGCTGATTTGTGGGGCGTAGCCGCGTAGCTCCCACGGTAACATCCGATCGTCACTTGCCAGTGCCGCGCCGGTATAAGAAAAGCCGTCGAAAATATTGGAACTGAAATCCGTTTCACCAAGGGTTAATTTTGAACCTAATTGCGGTAATGGACGAAAAAGATAGGTGCGTGATATTTCGCCTGACTGTTCATGGTTATCATCGCTATCGGTCTGATTCAATTGGTAATCACTGCGTAAACGCCATGCTCCCGCGTTAATTCCGGCTGTTCCATAGGCGTTCAGGTTAGTGCTGTTGCTACCATCCTGTGGGCGGTAGCTGCTGGCAAACAGGTTGTAGTCCATCAGGACGCCGGCGACACCTTCTTTCCATGTTGAGGGGGGAGTCCAGTTATCTGAGTGCCAGGCCAGCCAGGCTTGTGGAATAGTGATATTCAGTTGCTGGCTAGCCTGATCAAAAATGAAGAGAATTTCAGGCCGGGAGCTAAAATCGACGCACTGGTTTAACCGTGGTAACGACTGACGAACTTCAGGTTTTAAACCAAATTTATCTACCAGTAAATCATTAATACACGGAATGGTTTGGTCACCGTTCTTTTTCCAGTCAATTTTTTGTCCGTTACTGATTTGGTTGTTATTTACTGCAACGCTAACAAAATATTCACCGGGAGCAATGCCCCCTTTTTTCTTTAATAATGAAATATCAATGCGATCTCGCATCGATTTATCGAGGACATTCAGGTTGAATTCGACCGCCAATGCGGAAGGTATCGCCATGACCAGGCAGGATATAAAAGAGAGTCGATAAATATTCACGGTGTCCATACCTGATAAATATTTGAAGAAAGGCGGCGATGACGCCGCCAAAGTGATACTTATTTATAATCCAGTACGTAGGTCGCATTCGCCGTAACTGCGCCTGGTGTTACGGGCGTAGCCTGATCAATTTGTTCCATCCACGCAAAGAAATTTAACGTTTGTTCGCTGGAGGTTGGTGCCAGGTCGATATCTGGAGTAGCGGTGCCTAAAACGATATTGCTTTGATCTTTATTCATTAAACGCACGCCGACACCGGTCGCTTCACCCGTGCTGGTGTTGTTGAGAATCGGATCTGCGCCGGTGGTTTTCGCTGAGCTGTCAAAGGTGACTGCAACTTTAGAAATCTTGCCGCCGGAACCGTTGTTGGAGTTTTCCAGATCGCAGTTGACTAAGCGCAGGTCGACAGCAACGGCATCGCTGTGATGCGACTGATTAATGTGGCTGGTGGTCACCTGACCGAGTTCAACCTCTTTATCAATATCATCCTGATGTATTTCACACGGTGCTTCAATAACTTCACCTTTAAAGTGAATTTCACCGGATCCTTCATCAGCCGCATAAACAGGTGCTGTGAATAGCAGAGATATGGCCAGTGCGGCCAATGTTTTTTGTCCTTTAAACATAGCTGAGTCCTTTAAATAATGAGATAGAGTGTTGCGAGGCAAGAATATATTAACTGACAGTTGAATGTATTTGGTTTTATTTAACAATATTAAAAAGCTTGTTATATAAAGAATGGAATAATTGAGTGTATAAATTTATTGTTTAATGAGATGAAAGATGGGGTGGGATGGATATGCATAATTTTCATTGGGTTAACAATGCTACCGGCAGGAAAGTATAAAAATAAACTTATCATTCTGCTCAGTATGTGACTTGTCACATTTTTTCACCTTATTAATGGGTATTTGCATCTGGTTTAATTTTTACAATTTATTATGTTCAGCCATATAAAAAAGAACCCGCTCTATTAAAGGCGGGTCCGGAAAGTAAACGGCTTAGCAATCAACCATTAACGCTTGATATCGCTTTTAAAGTCGCGTTTTTCATATCCTGTATACAGTTGACGCGGACGGGCAATCTTCATACCGTCACTGTGCATTTCGCTCCAGTGGGCGATCCAGCCAACGGTACGTGCCATTGCGAAAATGACGGTGAACATGGAAGACGGAATACCCATCGCTTTCAGGATGATACCAGAGTAGAAGTCGACGTTCGGGTACAGTTTCTTCTCGATAAAGTACGGATCGTTCAGCGCGATGTTTTCCAGCTCCATAGCCACTTCCAGCAGGTCATCTTTGGTCCCCAGCTCTTTCAGCACTTCATGGCAGGTTTCACGCATTACGGTGGCGCGCGGGTCGTAATTTTTGTACACGCGGTGCCCGAAGCCCATCAGGCGGAAAGAGTCATTTTTGTCTTTCGCACGACGAACAAATTCCGGAATGTGTTTAACGGAGCTGATTTCTTCCAGCATTTTCAGCGCCGCTTCGTTAGCACCACCGTGCGCAGGTCCCCACAGTGAAGCAATACCTGCTGCGATACAGGCAAACGGGTTCGCCCCCGAAGAGCCAGCGGTACGCACGGTGGAGGTGGAGGCGTTCTGTTCATGGTCAGCGTGCAGGATCAAAATACGGTCCATAGCACGTTCCAGAATCGGATTA
The DNA here is from genome assembly GCF_046764225.1 of Escherichia sp. F1. NCBI lineage: Bacteria > Pseudomonadati > Pseudomonadota > Gammaproteobacteria > Enterobacterales > Enterobacteriaceae > Escherichia > Escherichia sp. F1. The sequence continues at coordinate 3,360,903 of NZ_CP177202.1, read as the reverse complement.
ACTTCATACGGTTCGCACGGCGTGGAGAACATCATATTCAGGAAGTTACCGGCATAGGAGAGATCGTTGCGCGGGTAAACAAATGGCTGACCAATGGAATACTTGTAACACATCGCGGCCATGGTCGGCATTTTCGACAGCAGGCGGAACGCGGCAATTTCACGATGACGAGGATTGTTAACATCCAGCGAGTCGTGATAGAACGCCGCCAGCGCGCCGGTAATACCACACATGACTGCCATTGGATGCGAGTCGCGACGGAAAGCATGGAACAGACGGGTAATCTGCTCGTGGATCATGGTATGACGGGTCACCGTAGTTTTAAATTCGTCATACTGTTCCTGAGTTGGTTTTTCACCATTCAGCAGGATGTAACAAACTTCCAGGTAGTTAGAATCGGTCGCCAGCTGATCGATCGGGAAACCGCGGTGCAGCAAAATACCTTCATCACCATCAATAAAAGTAATTTTAGATTCGCAGGATGCGGTTGAAGTGAAGCCAGGGTCAAAGGTGAACACACCTTTTGAACCGAGAGTACGGATATCAATAACATCTTGACCCAGCGTGCCTTTCAGCACATCCAGTTCAACAGCTGTGTCCCCGTTGAGGGTGAGTTTTGCTTTTGTATCAGCCATTTAAGGTCTCCTTAGCGCCTTATTGCGTAAGACTGCCGGAACTTAAATTTGCCTTCGCACATCAACCTGGCTTTACCCGTTTGTTATTTGGCTCGCCGCTCTGTGAAAGAGGGGAAAACCTGGGTACAGAGCTCTGGGCGCTTGCAGGTAAAGGATCCATTGATGACGAATAAATGGCGAATCAAGTACTTAGCAATCCGAATTATTAAACTTGTCTACCACTAATAACTGTCCCGAATGAATTGGTCAATACTTCCACACTGTTACATAAGTTAATCTTAGGTGAAATACCGACTTCATAACTTTTACGCATTATATGCTTTTCCTGGTAATGTTTGTAACAACTTTGTTGAATGATTGTCAAATTAGATGGTTAAAAATTAAATAAATGTTGTTATCGTGACCTGGATCACTGTTCAGGATAAAACCCGACAAACTATATGTAGGTTAATTGTAATGATTTTGTGAACAGCCTATACTGCCGCCAGGTCTCCGGAACACCCTGCAATCCCGAGCCACCCAGCGTTGTAACGTGTCGTTTTCGCATCTGGAAGCAGTGTTTTGCATGACGCGCAGTTATAGAAAGGACGCTGTCTGACCCGCAAGCAGACCGGAGGAAGGAAATCCCGACGTCTCCAGGTAACAGAAAGTTAACCTCTGTGCCCGTAGTCCCCAGGGAATAATAAGAACAGCATGTGGGCGTTATTCATGATAAGAAATGTGAAAAAACAAAGACCTGTTAATCTGGACCTACAGACCATCCGGTTCCCCGTCACGGCGATAGCGTCCATTCTCCATCGCGTTTCCGGTGTGATCACCTTTGTTGCAGTGGGCATCCTGCTGTGGCTTCTGGGTACCAGCCTCTCTTCCCCTGAAGGTTTCGAGCAAGCTTCTGCGATTATGGGCAGCTTCTTCGTCAAATTTATCATGTGGGGCATCCTTACCGCTCTGGCGTATCACGTCGTCGTAGGTATTCGCCACATGATGATGGATTTTGGCTATCTGGAAGAAACATTCGAAGCGGGTAAACGCTCCGCCAAAATCTCCTTTGTTATTACTGTCGTGCTTTCACTTCTCGCAGGAGTCCTCGTATGGTAAGCAACGCCTCCGCATTAGGACGCAATGGCGTACATGATTTCATCCTCGTTCGCGCTACTGCTCTCGTCCTGACGCTTTACATCATTTATATGGTCGGTTTTTTTGCTATCAGTGGCGAACTGACATATGACGTCTGGATTGGTTTCTTTGCCTCTGCGTTCACTAAAGTCTTCACTCTGCTGGCACTGTTTTCCATTTTGATCCATGCCTGGATCGGCATGTGGCAGGTGTTGACCGACTACGTTAAACCATTGGCCGTGCGCCTGATTCTGCAACTGGTGATTGTCGTTGCACTGGTGGTTTACGTGATTTATGGATTCGTTGTGGTGTGGGGTGTGTGATGAAATTGCCAGTCAGAGAATTTGATGCCGTTGTGATTGGTGCCGGAGGCGCAGGTATGCGCGCGGCGCTGCAAATTTCCCAGAGCGGCCAGACCTGTGCGCTGCTCTCTAAAGTCTTCCCGACCCGTTCCCATACCGTTTCTGCGCAGGGCGGCATTACCGTTGCGCTGGGTAATACCCATGAAGATAACTGGGAATGGCATATGTACGACACCGTAAAAGGGTCGGACTATATCGGCGATCAGGACGCGATTGAATATATGTGTAAAACCGGGCCAGAAGCGATTCTGGAACTGGAACACATGGGCCTGCCGTTCTCGCGCCTTGATGATGGTCGTATCTATCAACGTCCGTTTGGCGGCCAGTCGAAAAACTTCGGCGGCGAGCAGGCGGCACGTACTGCGGCGGCTGCCGACCGTACCGGTCACGCACTGCTGCACACGCTTTATCAGCAGAACCTGAAAAACCACACCACTATTTTCTCCGAGTGGTATGCGTTGGATCTGGTGAAAAACGCCGATGGCGCAGTGGTCGGTTGTACCGCACTGTGCATCGAAACTGGTGAAGTGGTTTACTTTAAAGCTCGCGCGACAGTGCTGGCGACTGGCGGGGCAGGGCGTATTTATCAGTCCACCACCAACGCCCACATTAACACTGGCGACGGTGTCGGCATGGCTATCCGTGCAGGCGTACCGGTACAGGATATGGAAATGTGGCAGTTCCACCCGACCGGTATTGCCGGTGCGGGCGTACTGGTCACCGAAGGTTGCCGTGGTGAAGGCGGTTATCTGCTGAACAAACATGGCGAACGCTTTATGGAGCGTTATGCGCCGAACGCCAAAGACCTGGCGGGCCGTGACGTGGTGGCGCGTTCCATCATGATCGAAATCCGTGAAGGTCGCGGCTGTGATGGTCCGTGGGGGCCACACGCAAAACTGAAACTTGACCATCTGGGTAAAGAAGTTCTCGAATCCCGTCTGCCGGGTATCCTTGAACTCTCCCGCACCTTCGCTCACGTTGATCCGGTGAAAGAGCCGATTCCGGTTATCCCTACTTGCCACTATATGATGGGCGGTATTCCGACCAAAGTGACCGGTCAGGCGCTGACCGTGAACGAGAAAGGCGAAGATGTGGTGATCCCTGGGCTGTTCGCGGTAGGTGAAATTGCCTGCGTATCGGTACACGGCGCAAACCGCCTGGGCGGCAACTCGCTGCTGGACCTGGTGGTCTTTGGTCGTGCGGCAGGTCTGCATCTGCAAGAGTCAATTGCCGAGCAGGGCGCACTGCGCGATGCCAGCGAGTCTGATGTAGAAGCGTCTCTGGATCGTCTGAATCGCTGGAACAATAACCGTAACGGTGAAGATCCGGTGGCGATCCGTAAAGCACTGCAAGAATGTATGCAGCATAACTTCTCGGTCTTCCGTGAAGGTGATGCGATGGCGAAAGGGCTTGAGCAGTTGAAAGTGATCCGCGAGCGTTTGAAAAATGCCCGTCTGGATGACACTTCAAGTGAGTTCAATACCCAACGCGTTGAGTGCCTGGAACTGGATAACCTGATGGAAACGGCGTATGCAACGGCTGTTTCTGCCAACTTCCGTACCGAAAGCCGTGGCGCGCATAGCCGCTTCGACTTCCCGGATCGTGATGATGAAAACTGGCTGTGCCACTCCCTGTATCTGCCAGAGTCGGAATCCATGACGCGCCGAAGCGTCAACATGGAACCGAAACTGCGCCCGGCATTCCCGCCGAAGATTCGTACTTACTAATGCGGAGACAGGAAAATGAGACTCGAGTTTTCAATTTATCGCTATAACCCGGATGTTGATGATGCTCCGCGTATGCAGGATTACACCCTGGAAGCGGAAGAAGGTCGTGACATGATGCTGCTGGATGCGCTTATCCAGCTGAAAGAGAAAGATCCCAGCCTGTCGTTCCGTCGCTCCTGCCGTGAAGGTGTGTGCGGTTCCGACGGTCTGAACATGAACGGCAAGAATGGTCTGGCCTGTATTACCCCGATTTCGGCACTCAACCAGCCGGGCAAGAAGATTGTGATTCGCCCGCTGCCAGGTTTACCGGTGATCCGCGATTTGGTGGTAGACATGGGACAATTCTATGCGCAATATGAGAAAATTAAGCCTTACCTGTTGAATAATGGACAAAATCCGCCAGCTCGCGAGCATTTACAGATGCCAGAGCAGCGCGAAAAACTCGACGGGCTGTATGAATGTATTCTCTGCGCATGTTGTTCAACCTCTTGTCCGTCTTTCTGGTGGAATCCCGATAAGTTTATCGGCCCGGCAGGCTTGTTAGCGGCATATCGTTTCCTGATCGATAGCCGTGATACCGAGACTGACAGCCGCCTCGACGGTTTGAGCGATGCATTCAGCGTATTCCGCTGTCACAGCATCATGAACTGCGTCAGTGTATGTCCGAAGGGACTGAACCCGACGCGTGCCATCGGCCATATCAAGTCGATGTTGTTGCAACGTAATGCGTAATTAAATGTTGATGCCGGGGAAATCCCCCGGCTATTCAGGAAATCTTTAAAAACTGCCCCTGACACTAAGACAGTTTTTAAAGGTTCCTTAGCGGACGCAGAAAACACGACAAGTCCGCAACAAGTGAACCCCGGCACGCACATCACTGTGCGTGGTAGTATCCACGGCGAAGTAAGCATAAAAAAGATGCTTAAGGGATCACGATGCAGAACAGCGCTTTGAAAGCCTGGTTGGACTCTTCTTACCTCTCTGGCGCAAACCAGAGCTGGATAGAACAGCTCTATGAAGACTTCTTAACCGATCCTGACTCGGTTGACGCTAACTGGCGTTCGACGTTCCAGCAGTTACCTGGTACGGGAGTCAAACCGGATCAATTCCACTCTCAAACGCGTGAATATTTCCGCCGCCTGGCGAAAGACGCTTCACGTTACTCTTCAACGATCTCCGACCCTGACACCAATGTGAAGCAGGTTAAAGTCCTGCAGCTCATTAACGCATACCGCTTCCGTGGTCACCAGCATGCGAATCTCGATCCGCTGGGACTGTGGCAGCAAGATAAAGTGGCCGATCTGGATCCGTCTTTCCACGATCTGACCGAAGCAGACTTCCAGGAGACCTTCAACGTCGGTTCATTTGCCAGCGGCAAAGAAACCATGAAACTCGGCGAGCTGCTGGAAGCCCTCAAGCAAACCTACTGCGGCCCGATTGGTGCCGAGTATATGCATATTACCAGCACCGAAGAAAAACGCTGGATCCAACAGCGTATCGAGTCTGGTCGCGCGACTTTCAATAGCGAAGAGAAAAAACGCTTCTTAAGCGAACTGACCGCCGCTGAAGGCCTTGAACGTTACCTCGGCGCAAAATTCCCTGGCGCAAAACGCTTCTCGCTGGAAGGCGGTGACGCGTTAATCCCGATGCTTAAAGAGATGATCCGCCACGCTGGCAACAGCGGCACCCGCGAAGTGGTTCTCGGGATGGCGCACCGTGGCCGTCTGAACGTGCTGGTGAACGTGCTGGGTAAAAAACCGCAAGACTTGTTCGACGAGTTTGCCGGTAAACATAAAGAACACCTCGGCACGGGCGACGTGAAATACCACATGGGCTTCTCGTCTGACTTCCAGACCGATGGCGGCCTGGTGCACCTGGCGCTGGCGTTTAACCCGTCTCACCTTGAGATTGTAAGCCCGGTCGTTATCGGTTCAGTTCGTGCCCGTCTGGACAGACTTGATGAGCCGAGCAGCAACAAAGTGCTGCCAATCACCATTCATGGTGACGCCGCAGTGACCGGGCAGGGCGTGGTTCAGGAAACCCTGAACATGTCGAAAGCGCGTGGTTATGAAGTTGGCGGTACGGTACGTATCGTTATCAACAACCAGGTTGGCTTCACCACCTCTAACCCGCTGGATGCCCGTTCGACGCCGTACTGTACTGATATCGGTAAGATGGTTCAGGCACCGATTTTCCACGTTAACGCGGATGATCCGGAAGCCGTTGCCTTTGTGACCCGTCTGGCGCTCGATTTCCGTAACACCTTTAAACGTGATGTCTTCATCGACCTGGTGTGCTACCGCCGTCATGGCCATAACGAAGCCGACGAGCCGAGCGCAACTCAGCCGCTGATGTATCAGAAAATCAAAAAACATCCGACGCCGCGCAAAATCTACGCTGACAAGCTGGAGCAAGAAAAAGTGGCGACGCTCGAAGATGCCACCGAGATGGTTAACCTGTACCGCGATGCGCTGGATGCTGGCGATTGCGTAGTGGCAGAGTGGCGTCCGATGAACATGCACTCTTTCACCTGGTCGCCGTACCTCAACCACGAATGGGACGAAGAGTACCCGAACAAAGTTGAGATGAAGCGCCTGCAGGAACTGGCTAAACGCATCAGCACGGTGCCGGAAGCAGTTGAAATGCAGTCTCGCGTTGCCAAGATTTATGGCGATCGCCAGGCGATGGCAGCTGGTGAGAAACTGTTCGACTGGGGCGGCGCGGAAAACCTCGCTTACGCCACGCTGGTTGACGAAGGCATTCCGGTTCGCCTGTCGGGTGAAGACTCCGGTCGCGGTACCTTCTTCCACCGCCACGCGGTGATCCACAACCAGTCTAACGGTTCCACTTACACGCCGCTGCAACACATCCATAACGGTCAGGGCGCGTTTCGTGTCTGGGACTCCGTACTGTCAGAAGAAGCCGTGCTGGCGTTTGAATACGGTTATGCCACCGCAGAACCACGCACTCTGACTATCTGGGAAGCACAGTTCGGTGACTTCGCTAACGGTGCTCAGGTGGTTATCGACCAGTTCATCTCCTCTGGCGAACAGAAATGGGGCCGGATGTGTGGTCTGGTGATGTTGCTGCCGCACGGTTACGAAGGGCAGGGGCCGGAGCACTCCTCCGCGCGTCTGGAACGTTATCTGCAACTTTGTGCTGAGCAAAACATGCAGGTGTGCGTACCGTCTACCCCGGCACAGGTTTACCACATGCTGCGTCGTCAGGCGCTGCGCGGGATGCGTCGTCCGCTGGTCGTGATGTCGCCGAAATCCCTGCTGCGTCATCCGCTGGCGGTTTCCAGCCTCGAAGAACTGGCGAACGGCACCTTCCTGCCTGCCATTGGTGAAATCGACGAGCTTGATCCGAAGGGTGTGAAGCGCGTAGTGATGTGTTCTGGTAAGGTTTATTACGACCTGTTGGAACAACGCCGTAAGAACAATCAACACGATGTCGCCATTGTGCGTATCGAGCAACTCTACCCGTTCCCGCATAAAGCGATGCAGGAAGTGTTGCAGCAGTTTGCTCACGTCAAGGATTTTGTCTGGTGCCAGGAAGAGCCGCTCAACCAGGGCGCATGGTACTGCAGCCAGCATCATTTCCGTGAAGTGATTCCGTTTGGGGCTTCTCTGCGTTATGCAGGCCGCCCGGCCTCCGCCTCTCCGGCGGTAGGGTATATGTCCGTTCACCAGAAACAGCAACAAGATCTGGTTAATGACGCGCTGAACGTCGAATAAATAAAGGATACACAATGAGTAGCGTAGATATTCTGGTCCCTGACCTGCCTGAATCCGTAGCCGATGCCACCGTCGCAACCTGGCATAAAAAACCCGGCGACGCAGTCGTACGTGATGAAGTGCTGGTAGAAATCGAAACTGACAAAGTGGTACTGGAAGTACCGGCATCAGCAGACGGCATTCTGGATGCGGTTCTGGAAGATGAAGGTACAACGGTAACGTCTCGTCAGATCCTTGGTCGCCTGCGTGAAGGCAACAGCGCGGGTAAAGAAACCAGCGCCAAATCTGAAGAGAAAGCGTCCACTCCGGCGCAACGCCAGCAGGCGTCTCTGGAAGAGCAAAACAACGATGCGTTAAGCCCGGCGATCCGTCGCCTGCTGGCGGAACACAACCTCGACGCCAGCGCCATTAAAGGCACCGGTGTGGGTGGTCGTCTGACTCGTGAAGATGTGGAAAAACATCTGGCGAAAGCCCCGGCGAAAGAGTCTGCTCCGGCAGCGGCTGCTCCGGCGGCGCAACCGGCTCTGGCTGCACGTAGCGAAAAACGTGTGCCGATGACTCGCCTGCGTAAGCGTGTGGCAGAGCGTCTGCTGGAAGCGAAAAACTCCACCGCCATGCTGACCACGTTCAACGAAGTCAACATGAAGCCGATTATGGATCTGCGTAAGCAGTACGGTGAAGCGTTTGAAAAACGTCACGGTATTCGTCTGGGCTTTATGTCCTTCTACGTGAAAGCGGTGGTTGAAGCCCTGAAACGTTACCCGGAAGTGAACGCGTCTATCGACGGCGATGATGTGGTTTACCACAACTATTTCGACGTCAGCATGGCGGTTTCTACGCCGCGCGGCCTGGTGACGCCGGTACTGCGTGATGTCGATACCCTAGGCATGGCAGACATCGAGAAGAAAATCAAAGAGCTGGCAGTTAAAGGCCGTGACGGCAAGCTGACGGTTGAAGATCTGACCGGTGGTAACTTCACCATCACCAACGGTGGTGTGTTCGGTTCCCTGATGTCTACGCCGATCATCAACCCGCCGCAGAGCGCAATTCTGGGTATGCACGCTATCAAAGATCGTCCGATGGCGGTGAATGGTCAGGTTGAGATCCTGCCGATGATGTACCTGGCGCTGTCCTACGATCACCGTCTGATCGATGGTCGCGAATCCGTGGGCTTCCTGGTAACGATCAAAGAGCTGCTGGAAGATCCGACGCGTCTGCTGCTGGACGTGTAGTAGTTTAAGCTTCACCTGCACTGTAGACCGACGTGGATAGGGTGTCGGTCTACGGTTTAAAAGATAACGATTACTGAAGGATGGACAGAACACATGAACTTACATGAATATCAGGCAAAACAACTTTTTGCCCGCTATGGCTTACCAGCACCGGTGGGTTATGCCTGTACTACTCCGCGCGAAGCAGAAGAAGCCGCTTCAAAAATCGGTGCCGGTCCGTGGGTAGTGAAATGTCAGGTTCACGCTGGTGGCCGCGGTAAAGCGGGCGGTGTGAAAGTTGTAAACAGCAAAGAAGACATCCGTGCTTTTGCAGAAAACTGGCTGGGCAAGCGTCTGGTAACGTATCAAACAGATGCCAATGGCCAACCGGTTAACCAGATTCTGGTTGAAGCAGCGACCGATATCGCTAAAGAGCTGTATCTCGGTGCCGTTGTTGACCGTAGTTCCCGTCGTGTGGTCTTTATGGCCTCCACCGAAGGCGGCGTGGAAATCGAAAAAGTGGCGGAAGAAACTCCGCACCTGATCCACAAAGTTGCGCTTGATCCGCTGACTGGCCCGATGCCGTATCAGGGACGCGAGCTGGCGTTCAAACTGGGTCTGGAAGGTAAACTGGTTCAGCAGTTCACCAAAATCTTCATGGGCCTGGCGACCATTTTCCTGGAGCGCGACCTGGCGCTGATCGAAATCAACCCGCTGGTCATCACCAAACAGGGCGATCTGATTTGCCTCGACGGCAAACTGGGCGCTGATGGCAACGCACTGTTCCGCCAGCCTGATCTGCGCGAAATGCGTGACCAGTCGCAGGAAGATCCACGTGAAGCACAGGCTGCACAGTGGGAACTGAACTACGTTGCGCTGGACGGTAACATCGGTTGTATGGTTAACGGCGCAGGTCTGGCGATGGGTACGATGGACATCGTTAAACTGCACGGCGGCGAACCAGCTAACTTCCTTGACGTTGGCGGCGGCGCAACCAAAGAACGTGTAACCGAAGCGTTCAAAATCATCCTCTCTGACGACAAAGTGAAAGCCGTTCTGGTTAACATCTTCGGCGGTATCGTTCGTTGCGACCTGATCGCTGACGGTATCATCGGCGCGGTAGCGGAAGTGGGTGTTAACGTACCGGTCGTGGTACGTCTGGAAGGTAACAACGCCGAACTCGGCGCGAAGAAACTGGCTGACAGCGGCCTGAATATTATTGCAGCAAAAGGTCTGACGGATGCAGCTCAGCAGGTTGTTGCCGCAGTGGAGGGGAAATAATGTCCATTTTAATTGATAAAAACACCAAGGTTATCTGCCAGGGCTTTACCGGTAGCCAGGGGACTTTCCACTCAGAACAGGCCATTGCATACGGCACTAAAATGGTTGGCGGCGTAACCCCAGGTAAAGGCGGCACCACCCACCTCGGCCTGCCGGTGTTCAACACCGTGCGTGAAGCTGTTGCTGCTACTGGCGCTACCGCTTCTGTTATCTACGTACCAGCACCGTTCTGCAAAGACTCCATTCTGGAAGCTATTGATGCAGGCATCAAACTGATTATCACCATCACTGAAGGCATCCCGACGCTGGATATGCTGACCGTGAAGGTGAAACTGGATGAAGCGGGCGTTCGCATGATCGGCCCGAACTGCCCAGGCGTTATCACTCCGGGTGAATGCAAAATCGGTATCCAGCCTGGTCACATTCACAAACCGGGTAAAGTGGGTATCGTTTCCCGTTCCGGTACACTGACCTATGAAGCAGTTAAACAGACCACGGATTACGGTTTCGGTCAGTCGACCTGTGTTGGTATCGGCGGCGACCCGATCCCTGGCTCTAACTTTATCGACATCCTCGAAATGTTCGAAAAAGATCCGCAGACCGAAGCGATCGTGATGATCGGTGAGATCGGCGGTAGCGCTGAAGAAGAAGCGGCTGCGTACATCAAAGAGCACGTTACCAAGCCTGTTGTGGGTTACATCGCTGGTGTGACTGCGCCGAAAGGCAAACGTATGGGCCACGCGGGTGCCATCATTGCCGGTGGGAAAGGGACTGCGGATGAGAAATTCGCTGCTCTGGAAGCCGCAGGCGTGAAAACCGTTCGCAGCCTGGCGGATATCGGTGAAGCACTGAAAACTGTTCTGAAATAAATATCTGTAATAAGAAATAGCCCTCGCCGCTTCCCTCTACAGGAATGGCGAAGGGCTGTCGGTTTCGACATGGTTGGCCATCGTATGATGGCCTTTTTTATGCCTTAAATGTTAACCACAGTCGAAATCTGACCGCTGGCTTGACTGCATGACCACAGCCACTGTGGATTGCCGCAACCGACCGCAAGCCACGAATAAGAACGACGGCGAATTTCGAATCGTTACCTGATGCACTGGCTTCCCAGCGTTTGACCGTAGCGTTAAGTAAATCAACAAAAGCGATGTTCACCGCTTATCGTCAAGTCGTGCCATTTGTCAGCCAGGATCGGGTCTTTACCCCGGATATTGCAGCATCGCAAAAATTCTTAGAGGGATATGCTATAAATCAAAAATAAAATCTTTGTTGATTGTTTATCATAATATCCACAGATATGATAAATGATATCAATTTAATAATTTTTATTTAATGTGATTCCGGATAATTCGAAAGGCGCTGTGCTTTTCGGATTATTATTATCTGATTAAGATATTTGTCACGCCAGGCTTACTGGGTTATAAATGTCAATCATGATTCTTATAAATTATTTATTGCTGCTTTGGTTACCATTACTTCGTAATAAGTAATGTATTTTTGATGGTTTAAACTATTTTTAAGGGACGGCATTATGCGAGGGAAAATACCTAAAACGGAACTGCTGGTGACTTTTGAGGTCGTCGCACGTCATGAAAGTTATACCAGAGCGGCAGAGGAGTTAGCGTTGACCCAAAGTGCAGTATTCAGACAAGTGAGTGCGCTGGAGGAATTTTTACATACTCCGTTATTTTCACACTCTAAAAAACGTATTTTTCTTAATGATGCAGGGAAGTATTACCTGGGGATAGTAAAAGAAACATTAAATAAGCTGGAACGCGATACCAATACCATTATGACCTGGCAGCCTACGGTTCAGGTTATTGAACTTGCCGTGAATCCTACGTTTAGTACCCACTGGTTAATCCCAAATTTACATGAATTCACAAAGTTACATCCCGATATTATTGTTAATATTCACTCTTTAGCTAATAACGGCGATTTTCTTAATCGGGAGTACGATGCTGTCATTATGCGCGAAAATTTTTGCGCGCCCTGGGCGGAAGTAGAATATCTCTTTGAAGAAGAGATTTTGCCGGTATGCAGCGGCAGTTTGCTTGCAATGTCCGATCAAAAACTGTCAGTGGCAGAACTGCTTACAGAGTTACCACTTCTGCATCAAAGTACCCGTATTACTGGCTGGGAAGAGTGGTTTGCCTTATCTGGCGTTAGCAGTCCGCTGGTCAACAACGGACCACGTTTCGATTTGCTTTCAATGCTGATTGCCGCCGTGCGCTCTAATCTCGGCGTGGCGCTGTTACCACGTTTCGCTATTCAACATGATTTGGATAGTGGCGATATGGTGATCCCCTGTGATGTGCCTATTCGTACCGGTAATCGTTTTATTATGACGTGGCAGGAAGAGAAGTCTGACTCACCGCACTTGCAGCAATTTCGTGAATGGTTGCTGGCGAAATCGGTTGTACCGCAGGAGATGTAAAACCTGCGCCTGGCGGGATGCCAGGCGCAGTTATTACCAGTCGATACCCGGCTGCGCCTGAATGCCGTTATCAAAAGCATGTTTGACGGGGCGGATTTCGCTGACCGTATCCGCCATTTTTAATATCTGACTGTGGCAACCGCGTCCGGTGACAATGACACTTTGTTGTGCCGGGCGGTTTTGCAGAGAAGCGATCACTTCTTCGGTGTCCAGATAATGGTAAGCCAGCATATAGGTCAGCTCATCAAGCACCACTAAGTCGTAACGCTTGTCAGCCAGCATCCGTTTGCTTTCCGACCAGACCTCTTTCGCCGCGTCGATATCCGCTTGCCGGTTCTGTGTCTCCCAGGTAAAACCGGTTCCCATAATATGAAACTCAACCCCGAGCGGCTGGAGAAGGTTGTATTCGCCGTTGTCCCATTGCCCCTTGATGTACTGCGCAACCCCCACCGTTTTGCCATGACCCACCGCGCGCGTCACAGTACCAAACGCGGCAGTGGATTTCCCTTTGCCATTGCCGGTGAAAACAATCAAAATCCCTTTTTTCTCTATCGCCGCCGCGATGCGCGTATCGACCTGTTCCTTCAATTTCTGCTGGCGTTGCACATGCCGTTCAGTTGAAATTCGCGCTTCCATTCATTTTCCTTAATGTCCCGCAGGGCAACTGGCGCAGCGGTGTTGCTGCTCAAACTGACTAAAGAAATTATTGCCTTTATCATCTACCAGGATGAATGCGGGCAGATTTTCCACTTCCATCATCCACACCGCTTCCATACCCAGCTCCGGGTATTCCAGGCAACGCAGACTTTTGACATATTCTTGCGCCAGTAACGCAGCTGCACCGCCAATACTACCCAGATTGAAGCCACCATGTTTGTGACAGGCATCGGTGACCTGCTGGCTGCGGTTACCTTTCGATAACATCACCAGACTGCCGCCAGCCGCCTGGAAGGTATCGACATAACCGTCCATTCGACCGCCCGTGGTTGGACCCAGTGAACCGCAGGCCATGTTTTCCGGTGTTTTCGCCGGGCCAGCGTAATAGACAATATGATGCTTCAGGTAATCCGGCATCGGTTCGGCGTTATCCAGCCGCGCTTTTATTTTGGCGTGGGCGATATCGCGTGCCACTACGATGGGACCACTTAACGACACGCGGGTGCCTACCGGTAATCTGGCGAGATCCTGCATCACGTCACGCAACGGACGGTTTAGATCCAGTTGTACATGTTGCGCGTGATTTTCTTCCCGCAGTGAGGCTGGAATATATTGCCCCGGATTGTGTTCGAGTTTTTCCAGCCAGATACCGTGCTTGTTAATTTTTGCTTTGATATTGCGATCGGCAGAACAGGAGAGCGCCATAGCTATCGGGCAAGAGCCACCGTGACGCGGCAGACGAATGACGCGAATATCATGAGCGAAATATTTACCCCCAAATTGCGCACCAATACCAAATTGCTGACTGACCTCGAGCAACACTTTTTCCAGCTCAATATCACGGAATGCTTGTCCCTGCTCGTTTCCGCTGGTGGGCAAATTGTCGTAATATTTCGTAGAGGCCAGCTTGGCAACTTTTAAGGTTTGATCGGCTGAAAGCCCTCCGACGACAAAGGCGATGTGGTAAGGCGGGCAGGCAGCGGTGCCCAGCGATTTCATTTTTTCGATTAAAAATGCGGTCAGTTTTTCTGGTTGCAATAAGGATTTGGTTTCCTGATAAAGTGCGGCTTTATTGGCGGAGCCGCCCCCTTTATTAACACAGAGAAAATGGTACTCATTACCAGCGACAGCGCTGATATCAATCTGCGCCGGGAGATTGGTTTGCGTATTGACTTCGGTATACATATCCAGCGGCGCATTTTGTGAAAAGCGCAGATTATTTTCCTGGAAAGTACTGTAAATGCCTTTGCTTAAGGCTTCAGCGTCGTTACCTCCCGTCCATATCTGTTGCCCTTTACTGGCAACAATAGTTGCGGTGCCGGTATCCTGACAGTTGGGTAATACCCCTTTTGCTGAGACTTCAGCATTACGTAATAACTGCAACGCAACGTATTTATCATTACTACTGGCCTGCGGATCGTTAAGAATTCTGGCGACCTGTTGCAAATGAGCGGAACGTAAGAAAAAAGAGGCTTCATAAAATGCCTGCCGGGCAAGCAGCGTTAATGCTTCAGGAGCGATTTTTATCACTTCTTCGCCGTCTAATTCCGTTACTGTAATATGTTGATCGCTAATTAATGTATATTCTGTACCGTCTTTATTTTGTAGAAACGGTTCTTGCCAGATAAATGGTTTGGACATATTTCACTTTTCACCTTAAACGTTAGTGTTACTTAATTGCCGTCTAACTTCATGATCCGGCTTATAAAAATGCGTAGTCATTGGCTTCTGATTGCTTAAGATCCCCCTCAGGGCAGAGCAATGTTCGATTCATTGGGTTTTAATGCTTTACCCCGACAGCCCTCGCCGAAATGTTCGCCTTCCCACCGACTCACCATCGCAGCGCCCATTGCGTTGCTCATGACGTTTGTCGCGGAACGCCCCATATCAAGGAACGGATCAACGCCCATCAGCAAGATCAGCCCCGCTTCCGGAATATTGAACTGGTTGAGCGTGGCGGCGATAACCACCATTGAGGCGCGTGGTACGCCAGCCATTCCTTTCGAGGTCAACATCAGGATCAACAGCATGGTGATTTGCTCACCGATGGATAAATGGATATTGCAGGCCTGGGCGATGAAAACTGTGGCGAAGGAGCAGTAGGCCATTGATCCAACGAGATTAAATGAGTAGCCAATGGGTAAGACAAAGCTGGCAATTTTGGGGGAAACGCCAAATTGCTCCAGTTTTTCAAGCGTTCCCGGAAAAGCCGCTTCAGAACTGGATGTGGTAAATGCCAGCAGGGCGGGTTCCGAAAGGGCGCGGGTCAGGCGTCTGATGCAGGGGCCGACATAAACGATGGCCAGACCGATAAGCAGCACCCAAAGTAATAACATGGTGAAATAAAATTCACCCATAAAGATCCCGGCGCTCACCATAACTGCCAGTCCTCGTTCAGCAATCAATGCTGAAATAGCAGCGAATACGGTCAGGGGAGCGAAGAGCATGACGTAGCCAGTGAGCTTTAACATGGCATGTGCCAGCGAATCTAAGGCGTGAACGATGGCGCTGCCTTTCTCGCCAATCGCCGTCAGGCTACAGCCGAGGAAAATTGAGAACACCACGATTTGCAAAATTTCATTGTGCGCCATGGCATCGACAATGCTGGTGGGGAAAGCATGCGAAATAAATACTTTTAGCGTAAAGGGTTCTGACGCGACCACTCCGGTGGTTTCGGCTCCGTGTGCAACAAAATTAATTCCTGTGCCTGGCATGAAGAAATTTACTGTTATCAAGCCTAAGGCAATTGACAGCAATGAGGCGCAAATAAATAAAAAGAGTGTTTTAGAAAAAATACGACCAAGGGCTTTGGCATCGCCCATTTTAGCTATACCTACCACCAGGGTAGAGACCACTAACGGAGCGATAATCATTTTTATCAGTCGTAAGAAAATCGTCGTGAATATCGATATTTCTTGCGCATAGAGTTTTGCGGTTTCCGGTGAAGCAGTGTTATTGAGCACTACGCCGATAATCATTCCAAGTACCAGCGCCAAAAGAATCATCGTGGTTAAACTTATTTTCTTCATTTTTTCCTCCATCAGGTGCACGGCGATAAATCAGAATCAGGAGAAGTAGATGCCTGAATAGAGATTCAGGCATCTACCTGCTATTACAACCTTACAAATAGCTGAAGTGTTGAACTGCAATAAGTGACGGGATGTCAGTTGGCTAAAAGTATTCGGATTTTTACAAATCGAAACTCATATTTAATAAAGGTGCATGTTGCTGTGCACCATAGACATCATTGTCACCTACATTCCCGGATATAATATCTCGTGGCATGACGATTTTTACTGCGTTAGAAGGATCAAACCAGACAATACGGTGAATAAAGTCAGGTTCAACATGATATAAGCGCGCAATCAGTTCTGGGGTTAATTGCCCTGATGATTTAACTCGCTCATAGTTTTCTTTCGTTTTAAATAAAATATCTAAAACCAGTTCGTAAGGTCCGGCATTTTTCGAACGAATGACTTGCGCCAGTGAGACAATTGACTGTTTCATGCCTGAACTCCTTCTGGCGTCACCTGTTCAATATGGAAATCAAAACGCAGAGCGTCGTTGGCTTCAATCAGGTGATATATGGAAAATTCGTATACCGGCCCGCCCTGGATATCAGAAGGGGAGAACGGGAACGCCAGATTGCCTGCGGTAGCGATGCGGTTTTCATAACCGTAGTGCAGCATGGTAGAGCGCACCAGCGAGCAAACGCTGTTGGCAATTTCCTGGGTCGGCGCAACTACATCTAGGACAATCCCCAGCTCATGCCCGGCAGTTTGCATCGGTTCATGGTCGCCCATCACCCCGTTTTTGCCGTACAGGTGGAAATTGATGTGAATGCTGTCATCGTCGAGCGACAGGTTACGCGAAACGCTGGTTTTGACTTCATCGATGATTTTATCGATCCCGGCGATCATGATCGGGTCGCGCGTTCCGGCGATGGTCAGACAGCGGAAGCCCACCCGTCGCGCACCTTCCAGTTTCAGGGAATACGGCGTTTCTTCATGCTTAGAACCGCTGACGTACACTTCGCTGTCATTGACCGCTTTAAATGTGCAGCCTTTCAGGTTCAACACGCCGCCAGGTCCAGGCAGGAAGTAGGGATCGGATTTCTCATACAGTGTGTGTGCAGCTGCTGACGTTTCGGTAAATTTACGCTTCGGATTAAATGTCTTCAGCGTAAAGCCGTTGTCATCAATGATGCCCATCGCACAGTCAGAGCCTGAGCCGGGCGTTGCGGCGATTGCCGCGCATTCAAGGATTTTCCCACAATGCAGCGCCAGACCTTCATCAAAGCCTTGCATGATCGGTAGCGCAGCAAAGCAGGCCGGGTCGTAAGCGCGCCCGCCCAGCACCACTTGCGCGCCTTCTTTCAGCGCCTGCTGGAAGGGTTCGATGCCCATTTGCGCGACGATATACGTACTTTCGTCAATCGCGTCGTGGGTTAACGGCGGGACAAAATCCAGCGCCGTGATTTTGCCGTTATCCAGCGCCTGGTGGACGATGGCTTTGTCAACGTCTGCCGGGATCAGCGCCATCGAGAACGAGAGGTGCTCTTCCCGGGCAATCTCATGAATTATTTCTCGGCACCACTCCAGGTGTGGAGCGGCACCAGAACCGCCGGCCGTTCCGATCACCACCGGTATATTATTTTGCACGCCTGCGGTGATCATATAGCGCAGATCGCGCTTGACCCCTGCGCGATCGGTAAACGGTTTGCCCGCCCCAAGGTAGTGGGGGCCAGGATCGGAAGAGCCAGCATCAACGGCGATCAGATCGGGCGATTCTGCCATCGCTTTGCGGAAGCTCTCCTCCGGGAATCCATACCCGAGGATTGCCGTTGGCGATAAGACTTTAAAAGAACGAGCCATTTGTTAATCCTTAGCCTGCAACAGCGCGATAGTACGATTCATTTCGTTGAAGACGATATCGAGGCCTTCGTCAAAGCCCATCCCTGGTTTTACCAGCATACGCATGGGGCGAGCGGCAAGGGCGACGTGGACACAGGTGCGGGCACTGACATCAGTTTCATTGCAGGTGCCGCCCTGGTACGCTTCCATGCTGTGGCTGTTGCAATAAAGAACTGCATCGACGATGTTGTGAATACTGCCCAGATCCGGGGTTTTGATTTGCACCATGTGGCAACTGGCGGCATCAGTGAAATCAACAATATCCTGGTAGGTGTTACACCATTCATCCGCCACAATTTTCACGCCGGAACCGAGGCGCGTCAGCTCTTTGGTAATCGCGGTAAGCAGGCGAATTTGATCGGTTTTGTTACCGGCATCGACCGGCCCTTCAATGTAGAGCGGCAGGCCTTGCGCTTCTTTTTCCAGGCTGGCGATGTATTGCGCACAGCGAAGCGGATCCATATCGAAGATCAGACCGATAGTGCCGTATACATCGATGTGCAGGGTAGGGTGGTAGCGTGCGCTGGTGCGCTTGCTCAGAATACGATCCGACAGCCAGCGGACATATTCGCGCAGTTTTTCACCTTTAAAGCCCAGTTTCTCTTCGACGTTATTAATCAGTGCATGGGGCAGCACGTCGATGCCCTTAAGGATCATCTTATCGACGGCGATATATCGATCGTCCCCGCTCTGACCAAATAATGGAATGGATTCCGCCACGCGTGGCAACTGCCATTCATCACAGACCACTTCAGTTTTCAGACGGCCGGTTGCCAGCGCGGTAGCATCAAGCAGAGCCTGTGATAATCCGTAGCGCACGGCGGTATGCAGCAAGTTGCCGTCAATACGCAATTTGTCGAGGAAACGGGCATTCGGCAGGAAAGCATCCACATCGCGGCCTACCAGTAATGGCTTGATATGGTCGTTGAGGAACGGAATAAAGTGCTCAGCGAGGAACAGTGGATCGCGACCACCTGCCCCGGAATACTGTACGGCAGCACAGTCACCTACGGCGACCGCGCCGTTTTCCAGAATCAACTGTACCGATACGCACTCCCCGGCCTGACGTACGGCGTTAAACCCCTGTGTTACTGGCTCCCCGGTATAAAAAAAACCGTCGTGACCCGCTCCGTTTTTTATCGCCTGCTGGTCATCGAAATAGAATGAGGAGTACCCAGCGGTAAAAAGGGCCTGTTTTATTTTCATTATGGTCTTCCTATTAATTTACTGTGGGATACAGCATTGATGTCATCTACAACCATCTGGAATGTCGGTTGGCGTCCTTCAAAGCGTGCGCGTTCAGCAACGTAATCGTGGTGGAGGTCGAGAATATCTTTTGGCAATGGAACGGCTCCGGCTTCCAGTACGCGTATCGCGCCGGTGTTGTCACGGACCGGAAGAATTTTGCCCGCGTTACACGCGGCTGGAGCAAATGGCACATCCAGTACGCCCGCTTCAAATGCCAGCACCGTACCGCGCGCAATATCACCATTACCCAGTTCGAACACTTTATTCAGTACCGCGCGAACCTCGCTCTTAATCAGTTCAATTTCCAGTTCAACCGCAGGGCACGGCGGGAATTTCTGCTCATTGACCATGTTGAGCATCTGGCGGGAGGCTTTCAGCCCCTGAATATTGGCAGCGGCAGTCGGGATTCCCCAGGCTTCGTGAGGGCTTTTGGTGATGACTTTGGTGGCACCAGACATCCCCGCGACGGCTGCACCCCAGGAGATAATGGCGAACGCTTTCGATTCGTCTTCCGGAAAGCCGCCCATCCACTGGTGAAATACGGTACTTAATTCATAGTCGGTATAGCCATAGTTCTGAAAGTATTCGTGTGCAAGTTCACGCAGAGACTGGATCGCCGCGACATCCTGCGTCAGGCTGCCGACCTGTCCATAACCAACGGTGATAGATTTCACACCCTGTTCCAGCGCCAGTAATCCTTCGATTATCGCGATAGAGTGCGAGATAAACGGCGGGATCAGCGTACCCGTTAGTGGGCCAAATGGTTCGCGGTTGATGCGGATCCCGTGTTCTTCATACATCCCCATTAAACGGTCGCAGTACTGCCAGTCGCGGATCGATTTTTCCAGCGTTACGCGCTTGGCATACGGAATATTGTAGGAAATGCCGCCGCCTTCGTAACTGGTAAAGCCGCTGGACATCGAGATTTCAGCCAGCAGACGCGCATCTGGCGTGCCGTGGCGGATCTGTAGCGGTTTTTGCAGGGCTTCGGTGAGGTGACGGCAAGCTGCGACGCCATGGTTAACTACCGGCAAACCGTTCAGTTTAGAGGTTCCGGCTTCGATGGATTTTTTAATCCCTACAGCCGCTTCTTCGTACCGATTCAGACGGGTATATGCATCGATAGTGCTCGGCAGCAGATCGCACTCTTCTTGTAGTGTTTTCAGTAGTTCGATGTGTTCGTCCATCAGCGCCACACCTGCGCGCGGTTGGCTAAGGGTTTTACCTTCCTTGTCTGCTTTCAACAGCGCAAGAGAGAAGCGTTTATGCTCAGGAATGGTTTGTTGGTATTTAACGCTATCTTCAAAGTTTTCAACATCCTTGCCGGTTTCCCAGGTTTTCAGTACCTGTTGCCGCTCGGTCATGAATTCGTCATGGGTTAATTTCTTATTTCGAAGTTCCATTGATTGCAGCCTTAATTGTTATAGGGTTAAGCATTGAATACTGGTGCGCGCGGCGGCCAGTGGATCGACTCTGGCGACGTTTGCCAGCAGTGGTAATAGCCCCCGGGAATCGCGGTAATATTCAAATTCGGTCGGTAAGAGAATGCGTTTACCGTCGTCGTTTAACTCGCGGTATTTCAACCAGTGATGCATATCGAACTGACTGGCACGCGAGAGCCATCCGCCGGAACCCACGACTTTACGCACGGTTGTCAGGTCACGTCCCATCTGTAAATCGACATTGCCGACGCAGGTGCAGACCTCTTTTTTGGTGCCCGCATGTCTTTCGGTGGCATAACCCACACACAGTCCGGCCAGGACGGTATCGAAATATTTTTCTTCTGCATTTGCGGGTAAGTAGTCGGGATGAGCGACTAAATGACGGAGGTAATGATAAAAAGCGTCCAGCTGTGCGGGTTGCTGAGCAAAATTCACATTGACTAACTCTTTCGCACTTTCACCAACCACCATTGCCGAGACGCGCATTCCCAGATCGCCTTCCACCGTCCGTTTCACGAAGGGTTCCGGTACGCCATGTAAAACAGTGTCGGGCGAGAGCGTGTTGGCACAGGCGGAATAGACATCGGTGGTTGCGCCGCCCATGTCGATCAGCATGAACTCTTTCCAGCTGTGATCGACGTTACTGATTGCCTTAACCAGTTCAAAGACCGTCCATGGTGTCGGCATTGGTTCTTCGCCTGTTTTATCAACAATGACATCCAGCCCTTTCCCTTTAACGATGCGTTTAAGGAATATGTCGCAGATAGCCTGGCGTGCAGCTAAAGGGTTCGGATGGTCAAGATCGGGCAGAACGTTGTCGACGATGGTCAGGTCTTTATGCCCGAGGATCTCCTGCACCTCGTCCTGAATATCCCGGTTTCCGGCATAAATAATGGCGCAGTCGAGTTTGGATTCTGCCAGCACACGGGCGTTATTCAGGCCGTAGCTTTCTTCTCCGCCGTCGGTGCCGCCGGTGAACAAGAGAATATCGGGCTGCGTTTCTTCCAGTGCCTGGATATCACGGCGGTTCAGCTTGTAGGCGTAATATTGCGCAATTTTAGCCCCCGCAGAGTGAGCGGTTACTTTCGCGGTTTCCAGGGTGATAGAAGGCACCAATCCCATTGCGGCAACCGCCAGCCCACCTTTGGCAGAGGAGGAATACTTCAATGCAACCTCACCGCTGTTAAACAGGGGGAGGGCATCATCTACGTTTAACACCAGGTTCAGACTGGAGAAAAACCCCTTCGCCAGATGATGGGGGGTGGTTGGGGTCAGTACGTGGTTAACCAACGTTAACGCGTCCCCCTCCCGGGCGAAGAGGGCTGCTTTGGTCCACGTCGATCCAATATCGACAGAGACGATTTGCATCAGATTGCCTCTTCAAGAATACGAGTATCAACGTCATGACGTTGGTTGATATCGTGGGCCATCAGCTGACAAACATCTTCTAAGTCATGACTTGGGGCAAAGACGCGATCAAATCCCATCTCTTTGAATTTGGTTTCCACGTCAGCGAAGTCATGTTTTCCGACCACCAGGTTACCGCCCACATAGAGCAGGATGTCCCCCAGTCCACGCTCGATGCAGCGTTCGCGCATGTCCAGACAGTCGATATCGCCATGCCCATAGATAGAGGAGACGACAATCGCGTCAGCACCAGTTTCAATGGCAGCATCAATATATTCGTCCTGGCTGACCATTACGCCCAGATTAATGACTCTGAAGCCATGGTTGCTAAAAACGCGGTCCAGAACTTTATTGCCTACTGCATGGCAGTCCGCGCCAATAACGCCAATCACAAGTGTTGCTTTCTTCATGGGTAATCCTTTGTAAGACAGAGAGTAAAATAAGTTACACACGTCGTATTTATGGCCGTTCATAACGGCACAGGTTTAATATCACAGGAGTGTCTTTATCTGACCGTAATGTTGCAATTGATCTATTTTCAAAATGTCTTTCGGGAAATGATTGTTTAAAGTGTGTTTTCAAATTCTCATTTTAATTCAGTGTGTTATGTCAACGAATGTCATGAATGTTAAATTTTTAAAATTAACTTGATTTGATGTATTGAGATAATTGTGATCAACTTCTAATTTGCATTTTTGTGACGTGGCTTTAGCCATGAGTAAATGCATTTCATAAAAGTTAAGTCGAATTTCACTGCAATTCATCTCTGCTTAATGTAAAAATAATGTTGAAAATAACAAATAATTAATGATTCATGCGAATTATGACCTTTGTTAGCTCTTTTGATTTTTCGTAAAAAAGAAAAGTACATGAAGGTGCTACCAGTACGAGAAACGTTAATCAAAAGTTTTATTACGTCTGGCAATAACGCAGGCCATTTTTCGCGACAGGAGGGATTTAATCAGTATAATCCTCATACAATAGGTCAGGATTTACAGAACCGTTAACGGGGTTTTGGTGTTGAAATTTAGAAATGGTGGAGTCAATCAATGAAGACAGTATCGAAAAAATGACTGTGTCAGAACTAATTTCAATTAATCCTTCTCGTTGTTGACCAAAAAAGATATTTATCTTGATTTCATTTGTACTACGGCAATCAATATGTAGTAATTTTTGATCGCTGAGATTTTCTGTTTCATAAATGTTTTTGGCGATAGTCGGATGTATTGATGCCAGACATCTGCTCAGATAAGCCAGATCCTTTAGGGAACACCCCGCTGAGTAGAGGATGTCAGAGAATTTTTGTGTGTCAACTGTTGTCTCTGAAGCGTATGTTGCATTGACAGGAAGGGTGTTGAAAGAGATTTGAGATGGGATCATTATTTAAATCTTTCCGTGAGTAATAAAAATTAATCCCCGGGCATTGTTTAGCAATATTTGCCACAGGGAATATATAAAAATTAAAGTATTTGATTGGCATCGGTTAACTGATCAATAACCAGTGCCAGATTGGTAAACATTTTGAAAAAGCGATACTGGCTCGGAATATCTCTTTCAAAGACGAAACATTCAATGTCATTGTTTGAAAAATAAAGGACTAGTGTTGCTGATTCGTCAGGAAAAATATGGAAATATATCTGGTTACCAGAAGGAGGATAGTCCAGAAGAAGGGTATCTTTGCCCGTCACATACCTGTTGTGGTCGTGGATGCTGCGCTCACACTTCATCAGAGGTGTCATGATACTCATGTATTCATCTGATGTTAATATATTAAAATCACCATCCATTTTAAAGAAACGATAAAGTAACAGTACATCCTCTTGCGTAACCGGTTCGTTTGTTTTTAGAGGGAAATAAGTGGGAACCAGAAGATGAGGTTCTAATCTATTTTGTTGAGCGCTATAACTAAATTTGAACATAAATTCCGGATCGCTCATCAATTGAGCGACATAATTATGCCTGGCTTCAAAAATTTTAACTTTTATCAGGTTAAATAAGTCTGTTTCGTCATCCTGTATTAAAAGACATTGACCATAGCAGCCAGGC
The DNA here is from genome assembly GCF_046764225.1 of Escherichia sp. F1. Classification (NCBI taxonomy): domain Bacteria; kingdom Pseudomonadati; phylum Pseudomonadota; class Gammaproteobacteria; order Enterobacterales; family Enterobacteriaceae; genus Escherichia; species Escherichia sp. F1. The sequence goes on along the minus strand of NZ_CP177202.1, from coordinate 3,336,681 downwards.
TTTTTTTCATTATAAGCAGAAACGGTTATTCTGTCAGGAGTGTCAACGTTATATCCAAAAGCCAGATAGTGACCTTCCTCATCGAGATTTGTTTCCAGGTTATTTAAATTCATCACATGAAGTGTTTGCAATGCTGATTCAATGAACTGTTGGCTCTCTGAGGTAAATGTTTCGCGCTGCGTTGTATAAAGTGTATCGATTCCAACGACTATCCGATGTGGATCAAGGATGGCGGCAATCATCTTTATTACCTGCACAGTCATGGGTGATGTCATTGATTCTTTATCTGTTTTTAGAGGATCATTAGATGGCCAACCTGAGAAGCGATTGACAGCAGAACTGATATTATCAGGACTCATAGCAGCAACCTCATTGTAATCAAGCGAGGCGCTGAGCGTACTCGGCTATAGAAAAACTAACTTGCAAAAATCGCTCATTTTTCATTTATCAGGCGAAAGTGGTCTCTGTTCACTCAGAAACAATCACTCCCGCTAAGTCATACCTGTTTCATCGATACATTTAAGTGATTATTACTAATGAAACAATAACATAACGGGCTTACGGCCGGTGCTCATAAAGGCAACAATCAATTAACTTTGATAAAAATATGTTATGTAAAATAGCAACAAATTGGCTAATCTAATCAATTGGTATTATAAAAAGTGGATAAGGCGGTTCTGTTAAATAAAACACTGGTTTTTTATCTATACCTTTTCATTGTAATAATTGTGTTGCATAAATATTTCACAATAAATTAACAATAAAATCACCAATGATCTATGGTTTATACATAATTAACATATTTGGTTGGTTTTGATATAAATCAATTTTTAATTCTTGAAAAAAATCTGCAAAACACGATAAATTGTCGTAGATCAAATTGGTGAGATCGTGACAATTTCGCTATAAATTGATCACTGTCGAAAAATGCAAATTTGCTCAATAAAAACCTGTTTATTGTAAGGATTTTGCGGCGTAATATAATTACGGGATCAATTTGGTTTATTCATTAACATATTTGTAACTTTTTTATCATTGTCTTTTCCTCTTTTGATGAAATGGCAACGATAGAGGCGAGCAAATAATTTTGTATTGGGGCATGCGTGTGACCCTTTCTAACGGGGTTCACTCTCGGAGTCTTCATGCGATGAGCAAGGAGTCATGATGTTAGATATAGTCGAACTGTCGCGCTTACAGTTTGCCTTGACCGCGATGTACCACTTCCTTTTTGTGCCACTGACGCTCGGTATGGCGTTCCTGCTGGCCATTATGGAAACGGTCTACGTCCTTTCCGGCAAACAGATTTATAAAGATATGACCAAGTTCTGGGGCAAGTTGTTTGGTATCAACTTCGCTCTGGGTGTGGCTACCGGTCTGACCATGGAGTTCCAGTTCGGGACTAACTGGTCTTACTATTCCCACTATGTAGGGGATATCTTCGGTGCGCCGCTGGCAATCGAAGGTCTAATGGCCTTCTTCCTCGAATCCACCTTTGTAGGTCTGTTCTTCTTCGGTTGGGATCGTCTGGGTAAAGTTCAGCATATGTGTGTCACCTGGCTGGTGGCGCTCGGTTCAAACCTGTCCGCACTGTGGATTCTGGTTGCGAACGGCTGGATGCAAAACCCAATCGCGTCCGATTTCAACTTTGAAACTATGCGTATGGAGATGGTGAGCTTCTCCGAGCTGGTGCTTAACCCGGTTGCTCAGGTGAAATTCGTTCACACTGTAGCGTCTGGTTATGTGACTGGCGCGATGTTCATCCTCGGTATCAGCGCATGGTATATGCTGAAAGGTCGTGACTTCGCCTTCGCTAAACGCTCCTTTGCTATCGCTGCCAGCTTCGGTATGGCTGCCGTTCTGTCTGTTATTGTTCTGGGTGATGAATCTGGTTACGAAATGGGCGACGTGCAGAAAACCAAACTGGCTGCTATTGAAGCCGAGTGGGAAACGCAACCTGCGCCTGCTGCCTTTACTCTGTTCGGCATTCCTGATCAGGAAGAGGAGACGAACAAATTTGCGATCCAGATCCCTTACGCGCTGGGCATCATTGCAACGCGTTCCGTGGATACTCCAGTTATCGGCCTGAAAGAACTGATGGTGCAGCATGAAGAACGCATTCGTAACGGGATGAAGGCGTACTCTCTGCTCGAGCAACTGCGTTCTGGTTCTACCGACCAGGCGGTTCGTGACCAGTTCAATAGCATGAAGAAAGACCTCGGTTACGGTCTGCTGCTGAAACGCTATACGCCAAACGTGGCTGATGCGACTGAAGCGCAGATTCAACAGGCAACCAAAGACTCCATTCCGCGTGTAGCGCCGCTGTACTTCGCGTTCCGTATCATGGTGGCGTGTGGCTTCCTGCTGCTGGCAATCATCGCGCTCTCTTTCTGGAGTGTCATCCGCAACCGCATTGGCGAGAAAAAATGGCTGCTGCGCGCCGCGCTGTACGGTATTCCGCTGCCGTGGATTGCTGTAGAAGCGGGCTGGTTCGTGGCTGAATATGGCCGCCAACCGTGGGCTATCGGTGAAGTGCTGCCGACAGCTGTGGCGAACTCGTCACTGACCGCAGGCGATCTCATCTTCTCAATGGTGCTGATTTGCGGCCTGTATACCCTGTTCCTGGTGGCAGAATTGTTCTTAATGTTCAAATTTGCACGCCTCGGCCCAAGCAGCCTGAAAACCGGTCGCTATCACTTTGAGCAGTCTTCCACGACTACTCAGCCGGCACGCTAAGACAGGAGTCGTCAAATGATCGATTATGAAGTATTGCGTTTTATCTGGTGGCTGCTGGTTGGCGTTCTGCTGATTGGTTTTGCAGTCACTGACGGTTTCGACATGGGGGTGGGCATGCTCACCCGTTTCCTCGGTCGTAACGACACCGAGCGTCGAATTATGATTAACTCCATTGCACCACACTGGGACGGTAACCAGGTTTGGCTGATCACCGCAGGCGGCGCACTCTTTGCTGCCTGGCCGATGGTCTATGCCGCTGCGTTCTCCGGCTTCTATGTGGCGATGATCCTCGTGCTGGCGTCTTTGTTCTTCCGTCCGGTCGGTTTTGACTACCGCTCCAAGATTGAAGAAACCCGCTGGCGTAACATGTGGGACTGGGGCATCTTCATTGGTAGCTTCGTTCCGCCGCTGGTGATTGGTGTAGCGTTCGGTAACCTGTTGCAGGGCGTACCGTTCAACGTTGATGAATATCTGCGTCTGTACTACACCGGTAACTTCTTCCAGCTGCTTAACCCGTTCGGCCTGCTGGCAGGCGTGGTGAGCGTAGGGATGATCATTACTCAGGGCGCAACCTATCTGCAAATGCGTACCGTGGGCGAACTGCACCTGCGTACCCGTGCAACGGCTCAGGTGGCGGCACTCGTGACACTGGTCTGTTTCGCACTGGCTGGCGTATGGGTGATGTACGGTATCGATGGTTATGTCGTGAAATCGACAATGGACCATTACGCAGCCTCTAACCCACTGAATAAAGAAGTGGTTCGTGAAGCTGGCGCATGGCTGGTTAACTTCAACAACACGCCAATTCTGTGGGCTATTCCGGCACTGGGTGTGGTTCTGCCGCTGCTGACCATCCTGACTGCACGTATGGATAAAGCCGCGTGGGCGTTTGTGTTCTCCTCCCTGACGCTGGCCTGCATCATCCTGACAGCCGGTATCGCAATGTTCCCGTTTGTGATGCCGTCCAGCACCATGATGAACGCAAGTCTGACAATGTGGGATGCAACTTCCAGCCAGCTGACGCTTAACGTCATGACCTGGGTTGCGGTGGTTCTGGTACCGATCATTCTGCTCTACACCGCCTGGTGTTACTGGAAAATGTTCGGTCGTATCACCAAAGAAGATATTGAACGTAACACCCACTCTCTGTACTAAGTAAGGAGCTAAAAATGTGGTATTTCGCATGGATTCTGGGAACGCTTCTTGCCTGTTCGTTTGGGGTAATCACCGCGCTGGCGCTTGAGCACGTCGAATCAGGCAAAGCCGGTCAAGAAGACATCTGATGAGTAAGATTATCGCAACCTTGTATGCGGTAATGGACAAGCGCCCCCTGCGGGCGCTTTCCTTCGTGATGGCGCTTCTGTTAGCAGGATGTATGTTTTGGGACCCATCACGTTTCGCCGCGAAGACCAGTGAACTGGAAATCTGGCATGGTTTATTGCTGATGTGGGCCGTCTGTGCTGGTGTGATTCACGGCGTGGGCTTTCGTCCGCAGAAGGTTCTTTGGCAAGGGATTTTTTGCCCATTGCTTGCCGATATTGTTCTCATTGTCGGGCTGATTTTCTTCTTCTTTTAAATCAGAATTCTCTTTAAAAAATTATGGGCCGCTCCAGGCCCATAAATTTTTACGCTCCCTTAACTTGCCCTCATTCCCAAACCTCAATCGCGCGCGTATAGTAGCAGCGTTTAAAAGCTCTAACTTTTGTTGCATTACCGGGATGTAAAGTGAATACAACGCTGTTTCGATGGCCGGTTCGTGTCTACTATGAAGATACTGATGCCGGTGGTGTGGTGTACCACGCCAGTTACGTCGCTTTTTATGAAAGAGCACGCACAGAGATGCTGCGTCATCATCACTTCAGTCAACAGGCGCTGATGGCTGAACGCGTTGCCTTTGTGGTACGTAAAATGACGGTGGAATATTACGCACCTGCGCGGCTCGACGATATGCTCGAAATACAGACTGAAATAACATCAATGCGTGGCACCTCTTTGGTTTTCACGCAACGTATTGTCAACGCCGAGAATACTTTGCTGAATGAAGCAGAGGTTCTGGTTGTTTGCGTTGACCCACTCAAAATGAAGCCTCGTGCGCTTCCCAAGTCTATTGTCGCGGAGTTTAAGCAGTGACTGACATGAATATCCTTGATTTGTTCCTGAAGGCTAGCCTTCTGGTTAAACTTATCATGTTGATTTTGATTGGTTTTTCAATCGCATCCTGGGCCATTATTATCCAGCGGACCCGTATTCTTAACGCAGCGGCGCGCGAAGCCGAAGCGTTTGAAGATAAATTCTGGTCTGGAATCGAACTCTCTCGCCTCTATCAAGAGAGCCAGGGGAAACGGGATAATCTGACTGGTTCGGAACAAATCTTTTACAGCGGGTTCAAAGAGTTTGTGCGCCTGCATCGTGCCAATAGCCATGCGCCGGAAGCCGTAGTGGAAGGGGCGTCGCGTGCTATGCGTATCTCCATGAACCGTGAACTTGAAAATCTGGAAACGCACATTCCGTTCCTCGGTACGGTTGGCTCCATCAGCCCGTATATTGGTCTGTTTGGTACGGTCTGGGGGATCATGCACGCCTTTATCGCCCTCGGGGCGGTAAAACAAGCAACACTGCAAATGGTTGCGCCCGGTATCGCAGAAGCGTTGATTGCGACGGCAATTGGTCTGTTCGCCGCAATTCCGGCGGTTATGGCCTACAACCGCCTCAACCAGCGCGTAAACAAACTGGAACTGAATTACGACAACTTTATGGAAGAGTTTACCGCGATTCTGCACCGCCAGGCGTTTACCGTTAGCGAGAGCAACAAGGGGTAAGCCATGGCCAGAGCGCGTGGACGAGGTCGTCGCGATCTCAAGTCCGAAATCAACATTGTACCGTTGCTGGACGTACTGCTGGTGCTGTTGCTGATCTTTATGGCGACAGCGCCCATCATCACCCAGAGCGTGGAGGTCGATCTGCCAGACGCTACTGAATCACAGGCGGTGAGCAGTAACGATAATCCGCCAGTGATTGTTGAAGTGTCTGGTATTGGTCAGTACACCGTGGTGGTTGAGAAAGATCGCCTGGAGCGTTTACCACCAGAGCAGGTGGTGGCGGAAGTGTCCAGCCGTTTCAAGGCCAACCCGAAAACGGTCTTTCTGATCGGTGGCGCAAAAGATGTGCCTTACGATGAAATAATTAAAGCACTGAACTTGTTACATAGTGCGGGTGTGAAATCGGTTGGTTTAATGACGCAGCCTATCTAAACATCTGCGTTTCCCTTGCTTGAAAGAGAGCGGGTAACAGGCGAACAGTTTTTGGAAACCGAGAGTGTCAAAGGCAACCGAACAAAACGACAAGCTCAAGCGGGCGATAATTATTTCAGCAGTGCTGCATGTCATCTTATTTGCGGCGCTGATCTGGAGTTCGTTCGATGAGAATATAGAAGCTTCAGCCGGAGGCGGCGGTGGTTCATCCATCGACGCTGTCATGGTTGATTCAGGTGCGGTAGTTGAGCAGTACAAACGCATGCAAAGCCAGGAATCAAGCGCGAAGCGTTCTGATGAGCAGCGCAAGATGAAGGAACAGCAGGCTGCTGAAGAACTGCGTGAGAAACAAGCGGCTGAACAGGAACGCCTGAAGCAACTTGAGAAAGAGCGGTTAGCTGCTCAGGAACAGAAAAAGCAGGCTGAAGAAGCCGCAAAACAGGCCGAGTTAAAGCAGAAGCAAGCGGAAGAAGCGGCAGCGAAAGCGGCGGCAGATGCTAAAGCGAAGGCCGAAGCGGATGCTAAAGCTGCGGAAGAAGCTGCGAAGAAAGCGGCTGCAGACGCGAAGAAAAAAGCAGAAGCAGAAGCCGCCAAAGCCGCAGCCGAAGCGCAGAAAAAAGCCGAGGCAGCCGCGGCGGCACTGAAGAAGAAAGCGGAAGCGGCAGAAGCAGCTGCAGCTGAAGCAAGAAAGAAAGCGGCAACTGAAGCTGCTGAAAAAGCCAAGGCAGAAGCTGAGAAGAAAGCGGCTGCTGAAAAGGCTGCAGCTGATAAGAAAGCGGCAGCAGAGAAAGCTGCAGCCGACAAAAAAGCAGCAGAAAAAGCGGCTGCTGAAAAGGCAGCTGCTGATAAGAAAGCAGCGGCAGAAAAAGCCGCCGCAGACAAAAAAGCGGCAGCGGCAAAAGCAGCAGCTGAAAAAGCCGCTGCAGCAAAAGCTGCCGCAGAGGCAGATGATATTTTCGGTGAGCTAAGCTCTGGTAAGAATGCACCGAAAACGGGGGGAGGGGCGAAAGGGAACAATGCTTCGCCTGCTGGGAGTGGTAATACTAAAAACAATGGCGCATCAGGGGCCGATATCAATAACTATGCCGGGCAGATTAAATCTGCTATCGAAAGTAAGTTCTACGACGCATCGTCCTATGCAGGCAAAACCTGTACGCTGCGCATAAAACTGGCACCCGATGGTATGTTACTGGATATCAAACCTGAAGGTGGCGATCCCGCACTTTGTCAGGCTGCGTTGGCAGCAGCTAAACTTGCGAAGATCCCGAAACCACCAAGCCAGGCAGTATATGAAGTGTTCAAAAACGCGCCATTGGACTTCAAACCGTAATCGCGATGTTGACTGTTCCGACGGTCAACATCAGGCACCGGTTGCCACGGGGTTCTGGTAGTTTTGTGTATTTTAGTTTGTTAACATTCTGCTAAATTATCGTGGGCCATCGGTCCAGATAAGGGAGATATGATGAAGCAGGCATTACGAGTAGCATTTGGTTTTCTCATACTGTGGGCATCAGTTCTGCATGCTGAAGTCCGCATTGTGATCGACAGCGGTGTAGATTCCGGTCGTCCTATTGGTGTTGTTCCTTTCCAGTGGGCGGGTCCTGGTGCGGCACCTGAAGATATTGGCGGCATCGTTGCTGCTGACTTGCGTAACAGCGGTAAATTTAATCCGTTAGATCGCGCTCGTCTGCCACAGCAGCCGGGTAGTGCGCAGGAAGTACAACCAGCTGCATGGTCCGCACTGGGCATTGACGCTGTAGTTGTCGGTCAGGTCACTCCGAATCCGGATGGTTCTTACAATGTTGCTTATCAACTTGTTGACACTGGCGGCGCACCGGGTACTGTACTTGCTCAGAACTCGTACAAAGTGAACAAGCAGTGGCTGCGTTATGCTGGTCATACCGCCAGTGATGAAGTGTTTGAAAAACTGACCGGCATTAAAGGTGCGTTCCGTACCCGTATTGCCTACGTTGTTCAGACCAACGGCGGTCAGTTCCCGTATGAACTGCGCGTATCTGACTATGACGGTTACAACCAGTTTGTCGTTCACCGTTCACCGCAGCCGCTGATGTCTCCGGCGTGGTCACCAGACGGTTCTAAACTGGCTTATGTGACCTTCGAAAGCGGTCGTTCCGCGCTGGTCATCCAAACGCTGGCAAATGGCGCTGTACGTCAGGTGGCTTCATTCCCGCGTCACAACGGTGCACCTGCATTCTCGCCAGACGGCAGCAAACTGGCATTCGCCTTGTCGAAAACCGGTAGTCTGAACCTGTACGTAATGGATTTGGCTTCTGGTCAGATCCGCCAGGTGACGGATGGTCGCAGTAACAATACCGAACCGACCTGGTTCCCGGACAGCCAGAACCTGGCATTTACTTCTGACCAGGCCGGTCGTCCACAGGTTTATAAAGTGAATATCAACGGCGGTGCGCCACAACGTATTACCTGGGAAGGTTCGCAGAACCAGGATGCGGATGTCAGCAGCGACGGTAAATTTATGGTAATGGTCAGCTCCAATGGTGGGCAGCAGCACATTGCCAAACAAGATCTGGCAACGGGAGGCGTACAAGTTCTGTCGTCCACGTTCCTGGATGAAACGCCAAGTCTGGCACCTAACGGCACTATGGTAATCTACAGCTCTTCTCAGGGGATGGGATCCGTGCTGAATTTGGTTTCTACAGATGGGCGTTTCAAAGCGCGTCTTCCGGCAACTGATGGACAGGTCAAATTCCCTGCCTGGTCGCCGTATCTGTGATAATAATTAATTGAATAGTAAAGGAATCATTGAAATGCAACTGAACAAAGTGCTGAAAGGGCTGATGATTGCTCTGCCTGTTATGGCAATTGCGGCATGTTCTTCCAACAAGAACGCCAGCAATGACGGCAGCGAAGGCATGCTGGGTGCCGGCACTGGTATGGATGCGAACGGCGGCAACGGCAACATGTCTTCCGAAGAGCAGGCTCGTCTGCAAATGCAACAGCTGCAGCAGAACAACATCGTTTACTTCGATCTGGACAAGTACGATATCCGTTCTGACTTCGCTCAAATGCTGGATGCACATGCAAACTTCCTGCGTAGCAACCCGTCTTACAAAGTCACCGTAGAAGGTCACGCGGACGAACGTGGTACTCCGGAATACAACATCTCCCTGGGTGAACGTCGTGCGAACGCCGTTAAGATGTACCTGCAGGGTAAAGGCGTTTCTGCAGACCAGATCTCCATCGTTTCTTACGGTAAAGAAAAACCTGCAGTACTGGGTCATGACGAAGCGGCATACTCCAAAAACCGTCGTGCGGTACTGGTTTACTAAGAGAATTGCATGAGCAGTAACTTCAGACATCAACTATTGAGTCTGTCGTTACTGGTTGGTATAGCGGCCCCCTGGGCCGCTTTTGCTCAGGCACCAATCAGTAGTGTCGGCTCAGGCTCGGTCGAAGACCGCGTCACTCAACTTGAGCGTATTTCAAATGCTCACAGCCAGCTTTTAACCCAACTCCAGCAACAACTCTCTGATAATCAATCCGATATTGATTCCCTGCGTGGTCAGATTCAGGAAAATCAGTATCAACTGAATCAGGTCGTGGAGCGGCAAAAGCAGATCCTGTTGCAGATCGACAGCCTCAGCAGCGGTGGTGCAGCGGCGCAATCAACCAGCGGTGATCAAAGCGGTGCGGCGACATCAACGACGCCGACAGCTGATGCTGGTACTGCGAATGCTGGCGCGCCGGTGAAAAGCGGCGATGCAAACACGGATTACAATGCAGCAATTGCGCTGGTGCAGGATAAATCCCGCCAGGATGACGCAATGGTGGCATTTCAGAATTTCATCAAAAATTACCCTGATTCAACTTACCTGCCAAACGCCAATTATTGGCTGGGTCAGTTAAACTACAACAAGGGTAAAAAAGATGATGCGGCGTATTATTTTGCTTCGGTAGTGAAAAACTATCCGAAGTCACCGAAGGCTGCAGATGCGATGTTTAAAGTCGGCGTCATCATGCAGGACAAAGGTGACAGCGCAAAAGCGAAAGCCGTATACCAGCAGGTTATCAGTAAATACCCTGGTACGGATGGCGCTAAACAGGCGCAAAAACGTCTGAACGCGATGTAATGCATAACACACGACCAGAAGTCGCATTATTTCTGGTCGTGTCGTGCGAATCATAAGCAGTTGAGTGATCTACATCGAAATTTTTGTTGCGCTCAAGTCTGAAATCAGTAATATATGCCGCCGTTGCCACGGGATATCAAACAAACCGAAAGCAACGAAAAAGTGGGTCGTTAGCTCAGTTGGTAGAGCAGTTGACTTTTAATCAATTGGTCGCAGGTTCGAATCCTGCACGACCCACCACTAATTACGGTGGGTTCGGTGGAAGTAGTTTGTAGTATCCAGCGCAGTATCGGGTGATTAGCTCAGCTGGGAGAGCACCTCCCTTACAAGGAGGGGGTCGGCGGTTCGATCCCGTCATCACCCACCACTCGGGTCGTTAGCTCAGTTGGTAGAGCAGTTGACTTTTAATCAATTGGTCGCAGGTTCGAATCCTGCACGACCCACCAATTTTAACATCAAACTCAGATGTTAAGCGTGAAGGATAACGTTGCGCTAGCAACGGCCCGTAGGGCGAGCGAAGCGAGTCATCCTGCACGACCCACCAATTTTAAAGATTGGTTCCGAGTAGAAATCTTTCAGGTAACACCCGTATGGGTCGTTAGCTCAGTTGGTAGAGCAGTTGACTTTTAATCAATTGGTCGCAGGTTCGAATCCTGCACGACCCACCATCCTGAATGATTAAAGCAGCATAATCCCGCAAGGGGTCGTTAGCTCAGTTGGTAGAGCAGTTGACTTTTAATCAATTGGTCGCAGGTTCGAATCCTGCACGACCCACCAATGTAAAAAAGCGCCCTAAAGGCGCTTTTTTGCTATCTGCGATACTCAAAGATTCGAACCTGCAGCAGGTTCGAGTTGAGCGCAGCGAAACAACGGAGCCGCTCGCGGCGACGGCCCGTAGGGCGAGCGAAGCGAGTCATCCTGCACGACCCACCAATGTAAAAAAGCGCCCTAAAGGCGCTTTTTTGCTATTCAGGCATCCTCAATTTCACTTTGTAACCTGATGACATCTTCAGAGCTTACTTTGCAAGCAACTCTACGTCGGTGGAATTAGGCGTAATTCGAGTGACTTTTCCCCACCATTCGACTATCTTGTTTAGCATATAAAACAAATTTCACCGATAACAGCGAATATTACGCTCATGTCGGTTTTAACGTTAAGCCTGTAAAACGAGATGGTAAGATGAGCGTGATGTTTGATCCAGACACGGCGATTTATCCTTTCCCCCCGAAGCCGACGCCGTTAAGCATTGATGAAAAAGCGTATTACCGCGAGAAGATAAAACGTCTGCTAGAAGAACGTAATGCGGTGATGGTTGCCCATTACTATACCGATCCCGAAATTCAACAACTGGCAGAAGAAACCGGTGGCTGTATTTCTGATTCTCTGGAAATGGCGCGCTTCGGTGCAAAGCATCCCGCTTCTACGTTGTTAGTCGCTGGGGTGAGATTTATGGGAGAAACCGCCAAAATTCTCAGTTCGGAAAAAACAATTCTGATGCCGACACTTCAGGCTGAATGTTCACTGGATCTCGGCTGCCCTGTTGAAGAATTTAACGCATTTTGCGATGCCCATCCCGATCATACTGTCGTCGTCTACGCCAACACTTCTGCTGCGGTAAAAGCGCGGGCAGATTGGGTGGTAACTTCAAGCATTGCCGTCGAACTTATTGATCATCTGGATAGTTTGGGTGAAAAAATCATCTGGGCACCCGACAAACATCTGGGGCGTTACGTGCAAAAACAGACGGGCGCAGACATTTTATGCTGGCAGGGTGCCTGCATTGTGCATGATGAATTTAAGACTCAGGCGTTAACCCGCTTGCAAGAAGAATACCCGGATGCTGCCATACTGGTGCATCCAGAATCACCGCAAGCTATTGTAGAGATGGCGGATGCGGTCGGTTCCACCAGTCAACTGATCGCTGCTGCGAAAACATTGCCACATCAGAGGCTTATTGTGGCAACCGATCGGGGTATTTTCTACAAAATGCAGCAGGCGGTGCCAGATAAAGAGTTACTGGAAGCACCAACCGCAGGTGAGGGTGCAACCTGCCGCAGCTGCGCGCATTGTCCGTGGATGGCCATGAATGGCCTTCAGGCCATCGCAGAGGCATTAGAACAGGAAGGAAGCAATCACGAGGTTCATGTTGATGAAAGGCTGCGAGAGAGGGCGCTGGTGCCGCTCAATCGTATGCTGGATTTTGCGGCTACACTACGTGGATAACGAATAATAAGGCGTAACGTTACGCTTTGGGGGAAAGATGGATTTTTTTAGTGTGCAGAATATTCTGGTACATATACCAATAGGAGCAGGCGGTTATGATCTCTCATGGATCGAAGCGGTAGGCACGATCGCTGGGTTGCTGTGTATTGGCCTTGCCAGTCTGGAGAAGATCAGCAACTACTTCTTTGGCCTGATCAACGTCACCTTGTTTGGCATTATTTTCTTTCAGATTCAGCTGTATGCCAGCCTGCTATTACAGGTGTTTTTCTTTGCCGCGAATATTTACGGCTGGTATGCGTGGTCGCGACAAACCAGTCAGAACGAGGCGGAGTTGAAAATTCGCTGGTTGCCATTGCCGAAGGCGCTCAGCTGGTTGGCGGTTTGCGTTGTTTCGATTGGTCTGATGACGGTATTTATCAATCCGGTGTTTGCATTTTTGACCCGCGTGGCAGTCATGATCATGCAAGCATTAGGATTACAGGTTGCGATGCCTGAACTACAGCCGGACGCTTTCCCGTTCTGGGATTCATGCATGATGGTGTTATCTATCGTGGCAATGATTCTGATGACGCGTAAGTATGTGGAAAACTGGCTGTTGTGGGTGATTATTAACGTGATTAGCGTCGTTATTTTTGCACTTCAGGGCGTTTACGCCATGTCTCTGGAGTACATCATCCTGACCTTTATTGCCCTCAACGGCAGCCGGATGTGGATCAACAGCGCACGCGAAAGAGGTTCACGCGCGCTGTCCCATTAATGGTGATGATGTGAATGGCCAGACACCCCTTCATTCAGGTGGCAGTCTGGCCCATGACAAGGTTGATATTCCATCTGAATAGTGGCGTGCTCAATCTGATAGTGATCCATCAGGTAGTGTTGGATCTGATCTAACAAGGCATCGTGATCGTGTGGCGGGATCACCTGCACATGCAGCGTCATCACCGGCTTCTCGCCTACCATCCATACATGTACATGGTGCACATTGCGGACTTCCGGGATTTCCCGGCACATACGACGCTTCAGTTCGGCAATATCCAGCGATACCGGTGCACCTTCAAGTAATTCATTCACGCTATCTTTCAACAGTCGCCACGCGCTACGCAGAACCAGAAGCGACACCAGTATTGAGAGAATCGGGTCAGCAGGTGTCCAGCCGGTCCAGATAATAATCAACGCGGCAATAATAGCCCCAACCGAACCCAGCAGGTCCCCGAGCACATGCAGTGCCGCTGCTCGCACGTTGAGGTTTTTCTCTTCGCTGCCGTGATGAAGTAACCAGAAAGAAAGTATATTTGCCAGCAGCCCAGCCACGGCAATTGCCATCATCATGCCGCCCTCGACCGGACGCGGAGTGCGGAAGCGTTCTATCGCCTCCCAGACAATCAAAATAGTAATCACCACCAGGGCGATGGCATTCACAAACGCCGCGAGCGTGGTCAATCTTAGCCAACCGAAAGTGTGGCGAATGGTGGGAGGACGACGGGAAAATTGCACGGCGAGTAGGGCGAAAAGCAGGGCGGCAGTATCGGTCAACATATGACCCGCATCGGCCAGCAATGCCAGAGAACCGGAAAGAAAACCACCAATGACTTCTACCAGCATAAACCCGGCAGTCACGCCGAAAGCATACAACAAGCGACGAGCATTATTATCTTCTGGCAGGTGTGAGGAAGTGTGTGAGTGTGAGTGCGCCATGACGAGTCATCCCTTAATTATTCTCACTTAACTTTATGACATCATACTGCTTTTAGAAGGGAAAAATTAAAAGGGAGAGACTCCGCTCTCCCATTATTGGCTATTTCGCAGGGTTACTGCGTGGTACCGTCGGTTTTGGTATCGACATCATTGTTGATGCCATCACCGGTTTGGACTTTTTTATTGATATCCGGACAGCGACCATCTTTGCACATGGTGTTCTTGTGCTCTTCATCTTTGGTCATGCCGTCATTGTTCATTGAAGAACCATCCGGATGCAGCATTGTGCCGCCAGAACCGGTATTTACCCCGTTATTGTCGACGTTATTTGGCGCGACATTTTCACGGGCATCAGGGGCTACCTGGCCCGCATCAGCGGCGGCGTTTGCCTGGCCGTTATTGCTTTGCGCTCCGCTATCGGCAGCCAGTGCGGAACCGCTGGCAAGGCTTAGAGTGGCAGTCAGAAATAATGTGGCCAGTTTTGTCATTTTCATAGGATGCTCCTGTTATGATCGTTATGTCGGATAACCTCTTCCAACAGTGCATTTGCAGGTGAATATAAGGCAATGGTTTAAGATTTCAGCCAGGCAAAGGTACCCAGCAGAGAATCTTGAAATAATTAACAAACAAAGGAGTTACAGTTAGAAATTGTAGGAGAGATCTCGTTTTTCGCGACAATCTGGCGTTTTTCTTGCTAATTCCAGGATTAATCCGTTCATAGTGTAAAACCCCGTTTACACATTCTGACGGAAGATATAGATTGGAAGTATTGCATTCACTAAGATAAGTATGGCAACACTGGAACAGACATGAATTATCAGAACGACGATTTACGCATCAAAGAAATCAAAGAGTTACTTCCTCCTGTCGCATTGCTGGAAAAATTCCCCGCTACTGAAAATGCCGCGAATACGGTCGCCCATGCCCGCAAAGCGATCCATAAGATCCTGAAAGGTAATGATGATCGCCTGTTGGTTGTGATTGGTCCGTGCTCAATTCATGATCCTGTCGCGGCTAAAGAGTATGCCGCTCGCTTGCTGACGCTGCGTGAAGAGCTGCAAGATGAGCTGGAAATCGTGATGCGCGTCTATTTTGAAAAGCCGCGTACTACGGTGGGCTGGAAAGGGCTGATTAACGATCCGCATATGGATAACAGCTTCCAGATCAACGACGGTCTGCGTATTGCCCGAAAATTGCTGCTCGATATTAACGACAGCGGTCTGCCAGCGGCGGGTGAGTTTCTGGATATGATTACCCCACAATATCTTGCTGACCTGATGAGCTGGGGCGCAATTGGCGCACGTACCACCGAATCGCAGGTGCACCGCGAACTGGCGTCTGGTCTTTCTTGTCCGGTCGGCTTCAAAAATGGCACCGACGGTACGATTAAAGTGGCTATCGATGCCATTAATGCCGCCGGTGCGCCGCACTGCTTCCTGTCCGTAACGAAATGGGGGCATTCGGCGATTGTGAATACCAGCGGTAACGGCGATTGCCATATCATTCTGCGCGGCGGTAAAGAGCCTAACTACAGCGCGAAGCACGTTGCTGAAGTGAAAGAAGGACTGAACAAAGCAGGCCTGCCAGCACAGGTGATGATTGATTTCAGCCATGCTAACTCGTCGAAACAATTCAAAAAGCAGATGGATGTTTGTGCTGACGTTTGCCAGCAGATTGCCGGTGGCGAAAAGGCCATTATTGGCGTGATGGTGGAAAGCCATCTGGTGGAAGGCAATCAGAGCCTCGAGAGTGGGGAACCGCTGGCCTATGGCAAGAGCATCACCGATGCCTGCATTGGCTGGGATGATACCGATGCTCTGTTACGTCAACTGGCGAATGCAGTAAAAGCGCGTCGCGGGTAAGGTTTAATTGTCGGATGCGCCGTCAGAGTGGCGTATCCGATGAATCACCGTAGCCCTGGCAAGACGCGCAGCGTCGCATCAGGCAATGTGCTCCATTGTTAGCAACGACAAACAAAAAAGCCGACTCACTTGCAGTCGGCTTTCTCATTTTTAAGCGAATGACGTTTACTTCGCTTTACCCTGGTTCGCAACGGCCGCTGCTTTCGCCGCGATCTCGTCAGCATTACCCAGATAATAGCGTTTCAGCGGTTTGAAGTTCTCGTCAAACTCATAAACCAGCGGCACGCCGGTCGGGATATTCAGCTCAAGAATCTCTTCTTCGCTCATGTTATCAAGATATTTCACCAGCGCACGTAACGAGTTACCGTGTGCAGCGATGATTACGCGCTCACCGCTCTTCATACGCGGTAGAATAGTTTCATTCCAGTAAGGGATCACGCGGTCAATGGTCAGCGCCAGGCTTTCCGTCAGTGGCAGTTCTTTCTCGCTCAGCTTCGCGTAACGTGGATCGTGACCCGGATAACGCTCATCATCTTTAGTCAGTTCCGGCGGAGTCACTGCAAAACCACGACGCCACTGTTTCACCTGCTCGTCGCCATACTTTTCAGCAGTTTCCGCTTTGTTCAGACCCTGCAACGCACCGTAGTGACGTTCGTTCAGTTTCCAGGATTTCTCAACGGGCAGCCATGCCTGATCCAGTTCGTCCAGCACATTCCACAGGGTATGGATAGCGCGTTTCAGCACAGAGGTGTAAGCAAAGTCAAAGCTGTAACCTTCCTCTTTCAGCAGCTTACCTGCTGCTTTTGCTTCGCTTACGCCTTTCTCAGACAGATCCACGTCGTACCAACCGGTGAAACGGTTTTCTTTGTTCCACTGACTTTCGCCATGACGAACCAGAACCAGCTTAGTTACAGCCATATACTTACTCCTCAAATCATCTTTTAATGATAATAATTCTCATTATATTGCCGTGACGAAGCAACAGCAATGCTTACGCATAACCATAGCGAAAATAGTGTCGCAGTGTAAGGTTGTTGTGAATATTGAGTTGCAAATATGTCGGTGTTTGCTGGTGATTTGAACAATATGAAGATAAAGCCCTCATGACGAGGGCTTAACATTACTCAGCAATAAACTGATATTCCGTCAGGCTGGAATACTCTTCGCCAGGACGCAGGAAGCAGTCCGGTTGCGGCCATTCAGGGTGGTTCGGGCTGTCCGGCAGAAACTCGCTTTCCAGAGCCAGCCCTTGCCAGTCGGCGTAAGGTTCGGTTCCCCGCGACGGTGTGCCGCCGAGGAAGTTGCCGGAGTAGAATTGCAGAGCCGGAGCGGTGGTGTAGACCTTCAGCTGCAATTTTTCATCTGCTGACCAGACATGCGCCGCCACTTTCTTGCCATCGCCTTTGGCCTGTAACAAGAACGCGTGATCGTAACCTTTCACTTTGCGCTGATCGTCGTCGGCAAGAAACTCACTGGCGATGATTTTGGCGCTGCGGAAATCAAAAGACGTTCCGGCGACAGATTTCAGGCCGTCGTGCGGAATGCCGCCTTCATCAACCGGCAGATATTCGTCCGCCAGAATCTGCAACTTGTGATTGCGCACGTCAGACTGCTCGCCGTCAAGATTGAAATAGACGTGATTAGTCATATTCACCGGGCAAGGTTTATCAACTGTGGCGCGATAAGTAATGGAGATACGGTTATCGTCGGTCAGACGATATTGCACCGTCGCACCGAGATTACCCGGGAAGCCCTGATCGCCATCATCTGAACTCAGGGCAAACAGTACCTGACGATCGTTCTGGTTCACAATCTGCCAGCGACGTTTGTCGAACCCTTCCGGGCCGCCGTGCAGCTGGTTAACGCCCTGACTTGGCGAAAGCGTCACGGTTTCACCGTCAAAGGTATAACGGCTATTGGCGATACGGTTGGCATAACGACCAATAGAGGCCCCCAGAAACGCGGCCTGATCCTGATAGCATTCCGGGCTGGCACAGCCGAGCAGCGCCTCGCGGACGCTGCCATCGGAAAGCGGAATACGGGCTGAAAGTAAAGTCGCACCCCAGTCCATCAGCGTGACTACCATCCCTGCGTTGTTACGCAAAGTTAACAGTCGGTACGGCTGACCATCGGGTGCCAGTGCGGGAGTTTCGTTCAGCACTGTCCTGCTCCTTGTGATGGTTTACAAACGTAAAAAGTCTCTTTAATACCTGTTTTTGCTTCATATTGTTCAGCGACAGCTTGCTGTACGGCAGGCACCAGCTCTTCCGGGATCAGCGCGACGATACAGCCGCCAAATCCGCCGCCGGTCATGCGTACGCCACCTTTGTCGCCAATCACAGCTTTGACGATTTCTACCAGAGTGTCAATTTGCGGCACGGTGATTTCGAAATCATCGCGCATAGAGGCATGAGACTCCGCCATCAACTCGCCCATACGTTTCAGGTCGCCTTGCTCCAGCGCGCAGGCAGCTTCAACGGTGCGGGCGTTTTCAGTCAGGATATGACGCACGCGTTTCGCCACGATTGGGTCCAGTTCATGCGCAACAGCGTTGAACTCTTCAATGGTGACATCGCGCAGCGCTGGCTGCTGGAAGAAACGCGCACCGGTTTCGCACTGTTCACGACGGGTGTTGTATTCGCTGCCAACCAGGGTACGTTTGAAGTTACTGTTGATGATGACGACAGCCACACCTTTGGGCATGGAAACTGCTTTGGTCCCCAGTGAGCGGCAGTCAATCAGCAAGGCATGATCTTTCTTGCCGAGTGCGGAAATTAGCTGATCCATGATCCCGCAGTTACAGCCAACAAACTGGTTTTCTGCTTCCTGACCGTTAAGCGCGATTTGTGCGCCGTCCAGCGGCAGATGATAAAGCTGCTGCAATACGGTTCCGACCGCGACTTCCAGTGAAGCGGAAGAACTTAACCCGGCACCCTGCGGCACATTGCCGCTGATCACCATGTCCACACCGCCGAAGCTGTTGTTACGCAGTTGCAGATGTTTCACCACGCCACGAACGTAGTTCGCCCATTGATAGTTTTCATGCGCGACAATGGGCGCATCGAGGGAAAACTCGTCGAGCTGATTTTCATAATCGGCTGCCATTACGCGAACTTTACGGTCATCGCGTGGCGCACAGCTGATCACGGTTTGATAATCAATCGCGCAGGGCAGAACGAAACCGTCGTTGTAGTCGGTGTGTTCACCAATCAAATTCACGCGGCCAGGCGCCTGAATGGTGTGAGTGGCAGGGTAGCCAAATGCGTTGGCAAACAGAGATTGTGTTTTTTCTTTCAGACTCATTTCTTACACTCCGGATTCGCGAAAATGGATATCGCTGACTGCGCGCAAACGCTCTGCTGCCTGTTCTGCGGTCAGGTCTCGCTGGGTCTCTGCCAGCATTTCATAACCAACCATAAATTTACGTACGGTGGCGGAGCGCAACAGAGGCGGATAAAAGTGCGCGTGCAGCTGCCAGTGTTGATTCTCTTCGCCATTAAATGGCGCGCCGTGCCAGCCCATAGAGTAGGGGAAGGAGCACTGGAAGAGGTTGTCATAACGACTGGTCAGCTTTTTCAACGCCAGTGCCAAATCGCTGCGCTGGGCGTCGGTCAAATCGGTGATCCGTAAAACGTGGGCTTTGGGCAGCAGTAGCGTTTCGAACGGCCAGGCAGCCCAGTAAGGCACGACGGCTAACCAGTGTTCGGTTTCGACAACGGTACGGCTACCGTCTGCCAGCTCGCGCTGAACATAATCCACCAGCATTGGTGATTTCTGTTCGGCAAAATATTCTTTTTGCAGGCGGTCTTCGCGCTCAGCTTCGTTAGGCAGGAAGCTATTTGCCCAAATCTGTCCGTGCGGATGCGGGTTAGAGCAGCCCATCGCCGCACCTTTGTTTTCAAAGACCTGCACCCATGGGTATGTTTTCCCCAGTTCTGCGGTTTGCTCCTGCCAGGTTTTGACGATTTCCGTCAATGCCGCAACGCTGAGTTCTGGCAACGTTTTACTGTGATCCGGTGAAAAGCAGATCACCCGGCTGGTACCGCGCGCGCTCTGGCAACGCATCAGCGGATCGTTGCTTTCTGGCGCATCTGGCGTGTCAGACATCAAGGCCGCAAAGTCATTAGTGAAAACGTAAGTCCCGGTGTAATCGGGGTTTTTATCGCCTGTCACCCGCACATTACCTGCGCAGAGGAAGCAATCTGGATCATGCGCAGGTAACACCTGTTTGGCTGGCGTTTCCTGCGCCCCCTGCCAGGGGCGCTTAGCGCGGTGCGGTGAAACCAGAATCCATTGCCCGGTGAGCGGGTTGTAGCGGCGATGTGGATGATCAACGGGATTAAATTGCGTCATGGTCGTTCCTTAATCGGGATATCCCTGTGGATGGCGTGACTGCCAGTGCCAGGTGTCCTGCGCCATTTCATCGAGTGTGCGCGTTACGCGCCAGTTCAGTTCACGGTCGGCTTTGCTGGCGTCAGCCCAGTAGGCCGGAAGGTCGCCCTCGCGACGCGGTGCAAAATGATAATTAACCGGTTTGCCGCAGGCTTTGCTGAAGGCATTAACCACGTCCAGCACGCTGCTGCCTACGCCAGCGCCGAGGTTGTAGATGTGTACGCCTGGCTTGTTCGCCAGTTTTTCCATCGCCACGACGTGACCGTCGGCCAGATCCATTACGTGGATGTAATCGCGTACACCAGTACCGTCTTCGGTCGGATAATCGTTACCAAAAATCGCCAGCGAGTCGCGACGGCCTACAGCAACCTGGGCGATGTATGGCATCAGGTTATTCGGAATGCCTTGCGGATCTTCGCCCATATCGCCCGACGGATGCGCGCCAACCGGGTTGAAGTAGCGCAGCAGGGCAATGCTCCAGTCCGGCTGGGCTTTTTGCAGATCGGTGAGGATCTGTTCCACCATCAGCTTGCTTTTGCCGTAAGGGCTTTGCGGTGTGCCGGTCGGGAAGCTTTCAACGTATGGAATTTTGGGCTGATCGCCATAAACGGTGGCGGAGGAGCTAAAAATAAAGTTTTTGACGTTAGCGGCGCGCATGGCGCTAATCAGGCGCAGAGTGCCGTTGACATTGTTGTCGTAATATTCCAGCGGTTTTTGTACCGATTCGCCAACGGCTTTCAGCCCGGCGAAGTGGATCACAGTGTCGATAGCGTGATCGTGCAGGATCTCGGTCATCAACGCTTCGTTACGGATATCGCCTTCAACAAACGTTGGATGTTTGCCGCCTAAACGCTCGATAACGGGCAGTACGCTGCGCTTACTGTTACAGAGGTTATCAAGAATGATGACATCATGACCGTTTTGCAGTAATTGCACACAGGTATGACTTCCAATGTAACCGCTACCACCGGTAACCAGAACTCTCATAATTCGCTCCATTAGGCTTATGGTATGAAATAACCATAGCATAACAAAGATGCGAAAAGTGTGACATGGAATAAATTAGTGGAATCGTTTACACAAGAATTTAGCCGTTTTTTATGCGCGATTAAGTGATTATAAAACAGCGGCTTTATGAATGATTGCGCTTTTTATCTGAAAAAAAGACGCGGTTTCATGCCTGCATGCCTCGTACTGTAGGCCGGAGAGGGCGCTTAGGCCGCCTCCGGTACAGTCAGCATTACCGACTCAGTTTATTTTTGTCAGCACATAGCGATAGAGTTCACCGTCCGGCACGAACTCAAGACGATGGGTAATACAGGCAGGCGCATCTTCAGCGTGGTGCGAAACAAACAACAATTGCGTTTCACCTTCGCTAATCAGCACATCAACAAAACGGCGGATAAGCTGGCGATTGAGCGGATCAAGCCCCTGTAGTGGTTCATCGAGAATAAGCAACGTCGGATGTTTCACCAGTGCGCGGACAATCAGCGCCAGGCGTTGTTGCCCCCAGGAAAGACTATGGAAAGGAGCGTCAGCCGTGCGTTTATCAATGCCGAGAATATCCAGCCACTGCTGCACCAGTTTTTGCTGGCGATCCGAAACGGCTTGATAAATGCCAATCGAATCAAAATAGCCAGAAAGAATCACATTACGCACAGTAGTACTGACCCGGTAATCCAGATGCAAACTACTGCTGACGTAACCGATATGCTTTTTGATATCCCAGATGGTTTCGCCGCTGCCGCGACGTCGTCCGAAAAGCGTCAAATCGTTGCTGTAACCTTGCGGATGATCGCCAGTAATCAGGCTTAATAACGTCGATTTTCCCGCGCCATTTGGCCCGACAATTTGCCAGTGTTCGCCTGGATTCACCTGCCAGCTAAGGTTATTAAGAATGGGGCGATCGTTATAAGAAACCACGCCATTGTTCAGCACAATGCGCGGTTCGTTGGCGGGTAAGGCGTGACGTGCTGAAGGTTCATCCGGCTCCGGCAGTTGTACACCTTCAAGCTGTTCGCTATGCGCCAGTTGCGCGACGAGTGCTTGCTGGAGCAGTTCCTCTTTAGCGCCCGTTTCCGCTAACGTACAATCCGCCAGCACGCCAGCAAACTGGACAAATTCTGGGATCTCATCGAAGCGATTGAGCACCAGTACCAGAGTAATACCGGACTGATGTAACGAGGCGAGTAGCTCAGCCAGCTGCTGACGTGAGGCAACATCCAGGCCATCGAACGGCTCATCAAGAATCAACAAGTCAGGCTCCGACATCAGCGCCTGACACAGCAGGGTTTTTCGCGTCTCGCCAGTGGAAAGGTATTTAAAGCGTCGGTCGAGGAGGGCGGTAATACCGAACTGCTGCGCCAGTTGCATGCAACGCGGAGTATCCTTTACTTCATCCTGAATGATCTCAGCCGTGGTACGCCCGGTGTCATCTTCGCCAGGGCCGAGCATATCGGTGTTATTCCGCTGCCATTCGTCGCTGACGAGCTTTTGCAATTGCTCGAAGGAGAGACGAGTGATGTGGGAAAACTGGCTTTGCCGTTCACCTTTCAAAAGCGGAAGTTCCCCCGCCAGCGCGCGGGCCAGGGCCGATTTCCCGCTTCCATTCGAACCGACAAACGCCCAACTATCACCCGCGTTTAACGTTAGCTGAGGCAATTGCAGCGTTTTTGTGTCGCTAAGACGAAACGTGCCTTGCAAAATTTGCAACGATGACATTTTATATCCCACTTTGTGCAGCGATTACTGACAGGGATACGTGTTTCATAACAAATTGTCAACACGCTTAGCACAGCGTGGCGATAATCACGCTGTCGGCATTAAAGTAGGCCGTGACATTCTGTCCTTGCTGAAGAGAAGTCGCTTCATTTACCGGCACTGTGGCGCACAGTGTTTGCCCGTCCGGTAGCGCCATTAATACTTCGCACTGCTCTGCGCCGCGCTCAATATGACTAATAATACCCGGTAATTGGTTGTCGGCGTTTTGTGCGACCGCTTCGTCCTGAGTAATGCCTACCCACGGCGCTTTTAGCAATATCAACACTTCTTTGCCTTCATCCAGCCCCAGACGCGCGCCGCTTTGTGCGGTAATTGCGACTTTCAGGCGTGTTTTTCCATCAGCCAGTAAGACATCAACATGCTGTTGAACGTCATCATGATCGCGGGCGGTGATGGTACCGAACCACTGGTTACGGGCGCTGGTTTGCAGTGAAAAACGTGAGATCGCGGCCAGCAGGCTGTTCAGTGGCAGGGCGTCATCGTCACTTAACACATCAAAGGCTTTTTGCTGGATTTGCGCCAGTAAGTCATAGAGCTGAATCAGTCGCTGACCATAGCGGGTCAGTACTGCGCCGCCTCCACCTTTACCGCCTGTTGCGCGCTCAACCAGAATATGCTCACTTAACTGATTCATCTCGTTAATGGCATCCCAGGCGCTTTTGTAGCTGATACCGGCATCTTTCGCTCCCTGGCTAATGGAACCGGAAAGCGCAATGTGTTTTAGTAGCGAAATGCGGCGCGGGTCGGCGAATAATTTTTGTTGGAGCTTAAGGGTGAGAAGGATTTCGGCCTGCATAACAATGTCCTGGCAAAAGTCTTATTGTGACGGAAAACGAACGCCACGCAAAGCTGACCGCACAAAAGGGGAGTGCTTTTCTGTGCTTAGCGGTTAGAATAGTCTCATGACTATATCTGGAGTTGACCATGTTAGAGTTATTAAAAAGTCTGGTATTCGCCGTAATCATGGTACCTGTCGTGATGGCCATCATCCTGGGTCTGATTTACGGTCTTGGTGAAGTATTCAACATCTTTTCTGGTGTTGGTAAAAAAGACCAGCCCGGACAAAATCATTGATTCCCTGAATGCCCGCTTAGTCGGGCATTTTCTTTTTCTCAACTTCCTGCTTTTCCTGCCGATATTTTTTCTTAACTACCTCACAAAGGTTAGCAATAACTGCTGGGAAAATTCCGAGTTAGTCGTTATATTGTCGCCTACATAACGTTACATTAAGGGGTTACCAATGGCTCGTAAATGGTTGAACTTGTTTGCCGGGGCGGCACTCTCTTTCGCTGTTGCTGGCAATGCAGTGGCAGATGAAGGGAAAATCACGGTGTTCGCCGCCGCATCACTGACTAACGCAATGCAGGACATTGCTACGCAGTATAAAAAAGAGAAAGGCGTGGATGTGGTTTCTTCTTTCGCTTCGTCATCTACTCTCGCCCGTCAGATTGAAGCGGGTGCCCCTGCGGATCTGTTTATTTCTGCCGATCAGAAATGGATGGATTATGCGGTTGATAAAAAAGCGATCGATACGGCTTCGCGCCAGACACTGCTCGGCAATAGCCTGGTCGTTGTAGCACCGAAAGCCAGCGAGCAGAAAGATTTCACCATCGACAGCAAAACTAACTGGACTTCGCTGCTGAATGGCGGTCGCCTCGCGGTTGGCGATCCGGAACATGTCCCTGCTGGCATTTATGCAAAAGAAGCACTGCAAAAACTGGGCGCATGGGATACGCTCTCCCCGAAACTGGCTCCGGCGGAAGATGTTCGTGGCGCGCTGGCGTTGGTCGAACGCAATGAAGCGCCGCTGGGTATTGTTTACGGTTCTGACGCAGTTGCCAGCAAAGGGGTAAAAGTGGTTGCCACCTTCCCGGAAGATTCACATAAAAAAGTGGAATATCCGGTTGCTGTTGTGGAAGGGCATAATAATGCGACAGTGATAGCATTTTATGATTATCTGAAGGGGCCGCAGGCTGCGGAAATCTTTAAACGTTACGGATTTACAACCAAGTAATGATACTGACCGATCCAGAATGGCAGGCAGTTTTATTAAGCCTGAAAGTTTCTTCCCTGGCTGTGCTGTTTAGCCTGCCGTTTGGGATCTTTTTTGCCTGGTTACTGGTGCGTTGCACGTTTCCGGGCAAAGCTCTGCTCGATAGCGTACTGCATCTACCGCTGGTGTTACCGCCCGTGGTCGTCGGCTACTTATTATTAGTTTCGATGGGACGGCGCGGATTTATCGGTGAACGTCTGTATGACTGGTTTGGCATTACCTTCGCCTTTAGCTGGCGCGGCGCGGTTCTCGCTGCCGCCGTCATGTCGTTTCCGCTGATGGTGCGGGCAATTCGTCTGGCGCTGGAAGGGGTTGATGTCAAACTGGAACAGGCCGCAAGAACACTGGGTGCCGGGCGCTGGCGCGTTTTCTTTACTATCACGTTACCGCTGACCTTACCGGGCATTATTGTTGGTACGGTACTGGCTTTTGCTCGTTCTCTCGGTGAGTTTGGTGCAACCATCACCTTTGTGTCGAACATTCCTGGTGAAACGCGAACCATTCCTTCTGCCATGTATACCCTGATCCAGACCCCCGGCGGGGAAAGTGGCGCGGCGAGACTGTGCATTATTTCTATTGCGCTGGCGATGATCTCCCTGTTGATTTCAGAATGGCTGGCCAGAATCAGCCGTGAACGGGCGGGGCGCTAATCATGCTGGAACTGAATTTTTCCCAGACGTTGGGCAACCATTGCCTGACCATTAATGAAACGCTGCCCGCCAATGGCATCACTGCTATCTTTGGCGTCTCCGGTGCCGGAAAAACTTCGCTGATTAACGCCATCAGTGGACTGACGCGCCCGCAAAAAGGGCGGATTGTCCTCAATGGGCGGGTACTAAATGATGCCGAAAAAGGTATCTGCCTGACGCCGGAAAAGCGTCGCGTTGGCTATGTTTTT
Organism: Escherichia sp. F1; assembly: GCF_046764225.1. NCBI lineage: Bacteria > Pseudomonadati > Pseudomonadota > Gammaproteobacteria > Enterobacterales > Enterobacteriaceae > Escherichia > Escherichia sp. F1. The sequence continues at coordinate 3,310,680 of NZ_CP177202.1, read as the reverse complement.
CAGGATGCGCGGCTGTTCCCGCATTACAAAGTGCGTGGCAATCTGCGCTACGGCATGTCGAAAAGTATGGTCGATCAGTTCGATAAGCTGGTGGCGCTTTTAGGCATTGAACCGTTGCTTGACCGTTTACCAGGCAGCCTGTCCGGAGGCGAAAAACAGCGCGTGGCGATTGGTCGGGCTTTGCTGACAGCACCGGAATTGCTGTTGCTGGATGAACCGCTGGCGTCACTGGATATTCCGCGTAAACGCGAACTGTTGCCTTATCTGCAACGGCTGACACGGGAAATCAACATTCCGATGTTGTATGTCAGCCATTCGCTGGATGAGATCCTCCATCTGGCAGACAGAGTGATGGTACTGGAAAACGGTCAGGTGAAAGCCTTTGGCGCGCTGGAGGAAGTGTGGGGCAGTAGCGTGATGAATCCGTGGCTGCCGAAAGAGCAACAAAGTAGCATTCTGAAAGTGACGGTGCTTGAGCATCATCCGCATTACGCGATGACCGCGCTGGCGCTGGGCGATCAGCATTTGTGGGTCAATAAGCTGGACGAACCGCTGCAAGCTGCGCTACGTATCCGCATTCAGGCTTCCGATGTCTCGCTGGTTTTACAACCGCCGCAGCAAACCAGCATTCGTAACGTATTGCGGGCAAAAGTTGTTAATAGTTATGACGACAACGGTCAGGTGGAAGTTGAACTGGAAGTCGGCGGTAAAACGCTGTGGGCGCGAATAAGTCCGTGGGCCAGGGATGAACTGGCGATCAAACCTGGCCTGTGGTTGTACGCGCAAATTAAAAGTGTGTCGATAACTGCCTGATTAAATCAGGTGGCTATAAATGAACTGGGCAATGCTGTCGGTGGTGTTATCACCAATCACAATGTTGGCGCGCGCTTTTACCGCGTCATCGGCGTTGCCCATCGCCACGCCTGTACCAGCGGCTTCCAGCATACTGATATCATTAAAGTTATCGCCGAACGCCACGACGTTTTCCATCGACCAACCTTGCGCCTCAACCCATTTCGTCAAACGTTTACCTTTGCTGTTGCCGCCGCGTGCAATATCAACCTGATCGTGCCAGGACCATTCACACTCCAGTCCCAGTTCATGTTCGACATGCTTACCAAAATGCTGCAATTGCGGCAGGTCATCGTGCGTCAGGGCGAACTTCCATACGGCGTTAACTTGTTGCGCCGTTTCAGCCAGAGAAGCGACTTGTGTGAAAGTCGGACGCTGTTCCGGCGGCAGGGTTTGCGCCCAGTTAGACGTGCGAATGACATGCCCGGTCGGGTGCTCATAAACCATCGCGTCATCCACATACATCAGACCGTGAATGTGGTGTTCATTCAGCATCTCAATGAGTTGCAGGGCTTTATTAACGGGCATTGGGTCCGCTTCCAGCACGGTTTTTGCATGATAATCATACAAATAGGTGCCATTACAGCAAATAGCAGGTGTATCCAGCGCCAGCGCCTGATAAAAAGGATGAATAGCGACGTGATGGCGACCTGTGACGATGATTAATTGATAGCCTGCTTCGCGAGCGCGGGCCAGGGCTTCTATCGATGATGGAAGCAAGGTCTTTTTCGGGGTCAATAAGGTGCCGTCTAAGTCGAGAGCAATCACGCGTGTGGTCATGGCGTATTCCAGATTAAGGTTAAGAATTTTCTTCTGCGCGAATGGTACACCGATACCACTATCGGACAAAATTCTGCGTTTTAATTCAGCATTCACCGCCAAAAGCGACTAATTTTAGCTGTTACAGTCAGTTGCTAAATGCAAAGGAGCATTCATGAAGCAAACAGTTTATATCGCCAGCCCTGAGAGCCAGCAAATTCACGTCTGGAACCTGAATCATGAAGGCGCACTGACGCTGACACAGGTTGTCGATGTGCCGGGGCAGGTGCAGCCGATGGTGGTCAGCCCGGACAAACGTTATCTCTATGTTGGTGTGCGCCCTGAGTTTCGCGTCCTGGCGTATCGTATCGCCCCAGACGATGGCGCACTGACCTTTGCCGCAGAGTCTGCGCTGCCGGGTAGTCCGACGCATATTTCCACCGATCACCAGGGGCAGTTTGTCTTTGTCGGTTCTTACAATGCGGGTAACGTGAGCGTAACGCGTCTGGAAGATGGCCTGCCAGTGGGCGTCGTCGATGTGGTCGAGGGGCTGGACGGTTGCCATTCCGCCAATATCTCACCGGACAACCGTACGCTGTGGGTTCCGGCATTAAAGCAGGATCGCATTTGCCTGTTTACGGTCAGCGATGATGGTCATCTGGTGGCGCAGGATCCTGCGGAAGTGACTACCGTTGAAGGGGCCGGTCCGCGTCATATGGTATTCCATCCAAACGAACAATATGCGTATTGCGTCAATGAGTTAAACAGCTCAGTGGATGTCTGGGAACTGAAAGATCCGCACGGCAATATCGAATGTGTCCAGACGCTGGATATGATGCCGGAAAACTTCTCCGACACCCGTTGGGCGGCTGATATTCATATCACCCCGGATGGTCGTCATTTATACGCCTGCGACCGTACCGCCAGTCTGATTACCGTTTTCAGCGTTTCGGAAGATGGCAGCGTGTTGAGTAAAGAAGGCTTCCAGCCAACGGAAACCCAGCCGCGCGGCTTCAATGTTGATCACAGCGGCAAGTATCTGATTGCCGCCGGGCAAAAATCTCACCACATCTCGGTATACGAAATTGTTGGCGAGCAGGGGCTACTGCATGAAAAAGGCCGCTATGCGGTCGGGCAGGGACCAATGTGGGTGGTGGTTAACGCACACTAACCGCTGATTTACCCGGCGCAGTCTCTTCTGCGCCGGTGTATTAACCTATCTCCTGTAACGCATGTCTCTGGCGTTCGACGATATTGGTCCACAAATTGTCTTTATCGTCAGTCCACAAATTAATCAGCAAGGCAAAAAAGCGTTCAGCTGCCGGAGAAAGCACGGCATCTTTGCGGCGAATAATCCCCAATGTCCGACGTATAACCGGTTCCACCAGTGGGATACCAATAATCGAAGAATAGGGCGCATGGGGCATTGCCAGACCAGGAAGCGCCGAAATCCCCAGTCCTGCCTCCACCAGTCCTAATGACGTCGAAAGATGACGCACTTCGTAAAACCAGTCCAGCTTCCAGGGCTTGTCGGCTAGCTGTTGTTCTATCAACAGTCGGTTGCCGCTGGAGGAGCGTACGCCAATCATTTTGTAACCCACTAACTCCTGCCATTCTACAAGCTGCTTTTTGGCCAATGGATGGTCACGCCGACAGGCCAGCACGAACGGCTCGTTGACCAGTGGGGTAAAATCGATGGATGAATTTGTGACGTTGTTCATGTTTATGCCAAAGTCTGATTCGTTACACAGCACCGATTCCATGCAATTATTCGTACCTTGTTCCAGAATCCGCACTTTAATATTGGGATAAAGCTCATTAAATTTACCGATTGCCAGCGGTAAAAAATAAAATACTGCGGTCGGAATACACGCTAATGTCACCATACCACGATGATAAGCATTCATATCACGAATATTAAAAAGCGTTTCATCGAATTTCTTTATTAATTCCCGCGCCTCCGGGAGCAATCTTTTTCCTGCTTTTGTTAACGTAACCTTGCGAGTTGTACGCTCAAATAGTTGGATATGTAAATCTTCCTCCATCTTTTTTATTCTTCGCGTTAATGCAGGTTGCGTAATATTGAGTAATTTAGCGGCATTGTTAAATGAACTGGACTCTGCCAGTATGACAAATGCCTTCATACTTGATAATTCATGCTTCATTATTACTCCGGAAAATGGAAACGTCGATTTTGGGTGACTGGCCGTTAAAAATTTTAACTGCATTTAGCTAACTTAAATTAATGAAAAAATGTTATTAATCGTTGAGCTAAAGTCATTAGAGATGCTTTGCCCTTAATGTAACCATATCGCAATAAGTTATGTTTTTAAATTGAGGGCATTATTATGAAAAAAATACCCTGCGTGATGATGCGAGGTGGAACCTCGAGGGGCGCGTTCCTGTTAGCGGAACATCTACCCGAAGATCAAACGCAGCGCGATAAAATATTGATGGCAATTATGGGTTCCGGTAACGATCTGGAAATTGACGGTATTGGCGGCGGTAATCCGCTGACCAGTAAAGTCGCCATTATTAGCCGTTCCGACGATCCGCGTGCTGATGTCGATTATCTGTTTGCTCAAGTTATCGTCCATGAGCAACGTGTCGATACCACGCCTAACTGCGGCAATATGCTGTCTGGCGTTGGGGCATTCGCTATTGAAAATGGTTTGATTGCAGCGACTTCGCCAGTTACCCGCGTACGTATCCGCAACGTCAATACGGGTACGTTCATCGAAGCTGATGTGCAAACGCCAAATGGTGTTGTCGAGTACGAGGGTAGCGCCAGAATTGACGGCGTACCGGGTACTGCCGCACCGGTTGCGCTCACTTTCCTGAATGCCGCCGGAACCAAAACCGGAAAAGTCTTCCCGACGGATAATCAGATTGATTATTTTGACGATGTCCCGGTGACCTGTATCGATATGGCGATGCCAGTTGTCATTATTCCTGCTGAATATCTGGGAAAAACAGGCTATGAATTACCGGCGGAGCTGGATGCCGACAAAGCATTATTAGCCCGCATTGAATCTATCCGTCTACAAGCGGGTAAAGCAATGGGCTTAGGCGATGTCAGTAATATGGTTATCCCTAAACCTGTGCTTATTTCTCCAGCGCAGAAAGGCGGAGCAATTAATGTGCGTTATTTTATGCCGCATTCTTGCCATCGCGCGCTGGCGATAACCGGTGCTATTGCCATTTCCAGTAGTTGTGCATTGGAAGGCACCGTCACCCGACAAATCGTCCCTTCTGTAGGATACGGCAATATCAATATTGAACACCCCAGTGGTGCGCTCGACGTTCATTTAAGTAATGAAGGTCAGGATGCCACGACGTTACGCGCATCTGTTATTCGGACAACCAGAAAAATATTTTCCGGTGAAGTTTTTCTTCCCTGAAAAAATTCGTTGTCAGGATAAGGACAATCAATAAAGGACTTCTGTATGAGTCATACAGAAAGAACAGGATTTTAAATGAATAAAAAATCGTTATGGAAGCTAATTCTGATATTAGCGATCCCATGTATTATTGGCTTTATGCCAGCTCCGGCAGGATTAAGCGAACTGGCGTGGGTGCTTTTTGGTATTTACCTGGCGGCCATTGTGGGGTTGGTTATCAAGCCTTTCCCGGAACCTGTCGTACTGTTAATTGCCGTTGCTGCCTCCATGGTGGTGGTCGGTAACTTATCCGACGGTGCGTTTAAAACCACCGCCGTATTAAGCGGTTACTCTTCAGGTACCACCTGGCTGGTGTTCTCGGCGTTTACCTTAAGCGCCGCATTTGTGACCACCGGTTTAGGTAAACGTATCGCCTATCTGCTGATTGGTAAAATCGGTAACACCACGCTGGGTCTGGGTTACGTTACGGTATTCCTCGATCTGGTACTGGCTCCGGCAACACCGTCTAACACCGCGCGTGCGGGCGGCATTGTGTTACCGATCATCAACAGCGTGGCGGTGGCTTTGGGGTCCGAACCGGAAAAAAGTCCGCGTCGTGTCGGACATTACCTGATGATGTCCATTTACATGGTCACCAAAACCACCAGCTATATGTTCTTTACCGCAATGGCGGGGAACATTCTGGCGCTGAAAATGATCAACGACATTCTGCACCTGCAAATTAGCTGGGGTGGATGGGCGCTGGCCGCCGGATTGCCGGGCATCATTATGCTGCTGGTCACCCCGCTGGTGATTTACACCATGTATCCGCCAGAAATTAAGAAGGTGGATAATAAAACCATCGCCAAAGCGGGCCTTGCCGAACTGGGACCGATGAAAATCCGCGAAAAAATGCTGCTCGGTGTCTTTGTGCTGGCGCTGCTGGGCTGGATTTTCAGTAAGTCCCTGGGGGTTGATGAATCCACCGTGGCAATCGTTGTTATGGCGACCATGCTGCTGCTGGGTATCGTTACCTGGGAAGACGTGGTTAAAAATAAAGGCGGCTGGAATACCTTAATCTGGTACGGCGGTATTATCGGCTTAAGCTCCTTATTATCGAAAGTTAAATTCTTCGAATGGTTAGCTGAAGTCTTTAAAAATAACCTGGCATTTGATGGTCACGGTAACGTTGCTTTCTTCGTTATTATTTTCCTCAGCATCATCGTGCGTTATTTCTTCGCTTCCGGTAGTGCCTATATCGTTGCTATGTTACCGGTATTTGCCATGCTGGCGAACGTCTCCGGCGCACCGTTAATGTTAACCGCGCTGGCACTGTTGTTCTCCAACTCCTATGGCGGCATGGTTACTCACTATGGCGGCGCGGCAGGTCCGGTCATCTTTGGCGTGGGTTATAACGATATTAAATCCTGGTGGTTGGTCGGTGCGGTACTGACGATATTAACCTTCCTGGTGCATATCACCCTTGGCGTGTGGTGGTGGAATATGCTGATCGGCTGGAACATGCTGTAAATATACTCGTCATACTTCAAGTTGCATGTGCTGCGTCTGCGTTCGCTCACCCCAGTCACTTACTTATGTAAGCGCCTGGGGATTCACTCGCTTGTCGCCTTCCTTCAACTCGAATTATTTAGAGTATATCCATTTATTATCTTTCTGCGCACTTTCCGGTGCGCAGATATCTGGAGCATTTGATGATCAAGTTATCTGAAAAAGGCGTGTTTCTCGCCAGTAATAACGAAATAATTGCCGAAGAACATTTCACCGGCGAAATTAAAAAAGAAGAAGCAAAAAAAGGCACTATTGCCTGGTCTATTCTCTCTTCTCATAATACGTCCGGAAATATGGATAAACTTAAAATTAAGTTTGATTCATTAGCCTCTCACGATATTACCTTTGTTGGTATTGTACAGACTGCTAAAGCGTCCGGAATGGAACGTTTCCCGCTGCCGTATGTGCTGACCAACTGCCATAACTCACTCTGTGCCGTCGGCGGCACCATTAACGGTGATGACCATGTTTTTGGTTTATCGGCAGCGCAGCGTTATGGCGGTATTTTTGTGCCTCCGCATATTGCGGTCATCCATCAATATATGCGTGAGATGATGGCAGGCGGGGGCAAAATGATCCTCGGGTCAGACAGCCACACCCGTTACGGTGCATTAGGGACAATGGCAGTCGGTGAGGGTGGCGGTGAGTTGGTAAAACAGCTGCTTAATGACACCTGGGATATCGACTATCCGGGAGTTGTTGCGGTGCATCTGACCGGAAAACCAGCGCCGTATGTGGGGCCACAGGATGTGGCGCTGGCTATCATCGGTGCCGTGTTCAAAAACGGCTACGTCAAAAACAAAGTGATGGAATTCGTAGGTCCCGGTGTTGCTGCGCTCTCTACCGATTTCCGTAACAGCGTTGACGTTATGACCACTGAAACGACCTGTTTAAGTTCTGTCTGGCAAACCGATGAAGAAGTCCATAACTGGCTGGCGCTGCACGGTCGCGGCCAGGATTACTGCCAGCTTAACCCTCAACCGATGGCATACTACGATGGCTGCATCAGCGTTGATTTAAGCGCCATCAAACCAATGATTGCGCTGCCGTTCCACCCGAGCAACGTATATGAAATCGACACGCTGAACCAGAACCTGACCGATATTCTGCGTGAGATTGAAATTGAGTCCGAGCGCGTGGCGCACGGTAAAGCCAAACTCTCGCTGCTGGATAAAGTCGAAAACGGTCGCCTGAAAGTGCAGCAGGGGATTATCGCGGGCTGTTCTGGCGGTAACTACGAAAACGTCATCGCGGCGGCGAATGCACTGCGCGGTCAATCCTGTGGCAATGACACCTTCTCGCTGGCGGTTTATCCGTCATCACAGCCGGTGTTTATGGATCTCGCCAAAAAAGGTGTGGTAGCAGATTTGATTGGCGCAGGCGCAATCATCAGAACCGCGTTCTGCGGCCCATGCTTTGGCGCGGGCGATACGCCAATCAACAACGGTTTGAGCATTCGCCACACCACGCGTAACTTCCCGAACCGCGAAGGCTCTAAGCCAGCCAATGGGCAGATGTCAGCGGTGGCGTTGATGGACGCTCGTTCTATCGCTGCGACTGCGGCAAACGGTGGCTATTTAACTTCTGCCAGCGAACTCGATTGCTGGGACAACGTGCCGGAGTACGCCTTCGATGTAACGCCGTATAAAAACCGTGTTTATCAGGGCTTTGTGAAAGGGGCAACTCAGCAACCGCTGATTTACGGACCGAACATTAAAGACTGGCCGGAATTAGGTGCGCTGACTGACAATATCGTCCTCAAAGTGTGCTCGAAGATCCTCGACGAAGTGACCACCACCGACGAACTGATCCCTTCCGGTGAAACCTCTTCTTATCGTTCAAATCCGATTGGTCTGGCGGAGTTTACCCTGTCACGCCGCGATCCAGGTTATGTTGGCAGAAGTAAAGCGACTGCTGAGCTGGAAAATCAGCGTCTGGCGGGGAATGTCAGCGAGCTGACAGAGGTGTTTGCGCGCATTAAGCAGATTGCTGGTCAGGAGCATATTGATCCGCTGCAAACTGAAATTGGCAGCATGGTCTATGCGGTGAAACCAGGCGATGGTTCTGCGCGTGAGCAGGCGGCGAGCTGCCAGCGTGTGATTGGCGGTCTGGCGAATATTGCCGAGGAGTACGCGACTAAACGCTACCGTTCTAACGTCATCAACTGGGGGATGTTACCGCTGCAGATGGCGGAAGCACCAACGTTTGAAGTGGGGGATTACATTTACATCCCTGGCATTAAAGCGGCGCTGGATAATCCGGGTACGACGTTTAAAGGTTATGTGATCCATGAAGATGCGCCAGTAACAGAGATTACGCTCTATATGGAAAGTCTGACTGCTGAAGAGCGCGAGATTATCAAGGCGGGTAGTTTGATTAACTTCAATAAAAACCGTCAGATGTAAAAAAAGGCGCTATGAAATATAGCGCCCAGTTTCATTAACCCGATGGTTCAGACTATCGGGTTTTCTTTTTTACTTCTTCGCCTCTGCAACCACTTTGCTACCCACGCCGCGGTTATTGTATTCCCACATGCGGTTGTAGTTAGTGTCATTCAGATTACGCTGTACTTCGTCGTTATCATCAACGTTGCCGGTGTTACCCGCAAACGGACGATTGGAAATCACCGCATCGGCCCACGGTTTCGCCGTGTTAAAACCTTCGTTGATGGCACTATCACGGATCACCACCTGACCGTTGGTATTAGCATCAACATCCAGCGAGCGGCCCAGTTGCGCCACGCCATCACCTGAAGCATTGAAACGGCTGTTTACGGCGAGGAAACCGTAATAGATGTTAGACAGTGTTGCCGGTGCAAACACATAAGCTTCTTGCTGAGTACGAGAGTTCACCACGCGGAATTCGGTATTATCGAACACCACTGCGCCGCGACCAGAAACGATATCCACATCCCCTTCAATGTAACTGTTGGTCACCAGAGTACGCGGCTGACGGTTGGTTTCCAGACGGTTTTGCACACCACTGTTGGTGACAAAGAAGGTATTCTGACGACCGAGAATGTTGACGTTATTGATCTGCACTTTGTCACCATCAGTACGCAGTGCCACCGCCGGATGGTTACCCGCATCTACGCTATCGCCCAGCGTGTTTTCGATGGTCAGATTTTGCAGTTGCAGGCCATTGTTTTGTGACCAGAAGACCGCAGAGCAGAGAACACCGATACTGTCGCTGCGTTTGCTCTGGCAGCTATCGTACATATACCACGCTGGTTTACCTGGCATATATTTGCCGCGCGGGTTGACGTCATGACGCCAGTCGGCAGGGCTCATGCCCCCATCAAGGGAAAGCCCAATCTTCACATCAATCGGTTTTTCACCTGTACCGTACAGAGTAATTCCACCCGGAGCGGCAGGGACATATACCGTTCCCTGATACTCACCAGGCATCACGGCAATATACTGGCGCTTGTTGGTACGCTTGATAATTGCCGCATCTACCGCCGCCTGAATCGTGGTATGCGTTACACCTTGAGTACCCGCCGGGCCGACAACAAAGTCAGGTTGTGCAGGCAGGGTAATCGGGGAAGGATTCCACGCTGCCGCACCTGGTGTCAGGGATGCAAAATAGTGTTGAGCATCGAAATTCTGCGCTTCTTTTGCCGACAGAATCGGGCGAGAAGAGGTACCAGGCGCGGTTTGATCAGAAGGACGTTGATCGGGCGGTGTTGAGCTACAGGCGGTCAGCGTCACGCCAAAAGCCAATGCCAGCGCCAGACGGGAAACTGAAAATGTGTTCACAGGTTGCTCCGGGCTATGAAATAGAAAAATGAATCCGTTGAAGCCTGCTTTTTTATACTAACTTGAGCGAAACGGGAAGGTAAAAAGACAAAAAGTTGTTTTTAATACCTTTAAGTGATACCAGATGGCATAGCGCCATCTGGCAGAGTGATTAACTAAACATCGCAGTAATCGAGGCGCTTGCCAGAGAGTGGAAATGAACGTTAAACCCGACCATCGCGCCGCTGGCACCTTCATCGACATCAATACGTTCTATATCCAGCGCGTGAACGGTAAAAATGTAGCGATGAGTTTCGCCTTTCGGCGGTGCTGCGCCATCGTACCCGGTTTTACCAAAGTCGGTACGCGTCTGCAAAACGCCGTCTGGCATTGCTACCAGACCAGAGCCAAACCCTTGCGGTAATACGCGGGTATCAGCGGGTAAGTTAACAACTACCCAGTGCCACCAGCCGGAGCCGGTTGGCGCATCCGGGTCGTAGCAGGTGACAACAAAACTTTTCGTTCCCGCAGGAACATCATCCCACGCCAGATGCGGTGAAATATTATCGCCATCGTAACCCATGCCGTTAAAGACATGACGATGCGGCAATTTATCGCCATCGCGCAGATCGTTACTGATGAGTTTCATGAACCCTCCTTTCTTGTTTGCAGAAAGTGTAGCCAGAAACCCTCACGCGGACTTCTCGTTATTGGCAAAAAAATGTTTCATCCTGTACCGCGCGGTTAACCGCTGCGGTCAGACGCTGCAACTGTTGCGGGAGAATAATATAGGGCGGCATCAGGTAAATCAGTTTGCCAAAAGGCCGGATCCAGACACCCTGTTCGACAAAGAATTTTTGCAGCGCCGCCATATTCACCGGATGAGTGGTTTCGACCACGCCAATGGCCCCCAGTACGCGCACATCGGCAACCATTTCGGCATCACGGGCGGGGGCAAGTTGCTCGCGCAGCTGTACTTCAATATCCGCCACCTGTTGCTGCCAGTCGCCAGATTCGAGAATCGCCAGGCTGGCGTTTGCTGCCGCGCAGGCCAGCGGATTGCCCATAAAAGTTGGCCCATGCATAAAGCAACCGGCTTCACCGTTACTGATGGTTTCTGCAACCTCGCGCGTGGTGAGTGTGGCGGAAAGGGTCATTGTACCGCCGGTTAAGGCTTTACCGAGGCACAAAATGTCCGGCGCGATATCTGCATGTTCACAGGCAAACAGTTTGCCAGTACGACCAAATCCGGTGGCGATCTCGTCGGCAATCAGCAAGATACCTTCGCGATCGCACATTTTGCGGATTCGTTTTAACCATTCCGGATGGTAGATGCGCATCCCGCCTGCGCCCTGGACAATCGGTTCAATGATCACCGCCGCGATTTCATGACGATGCGCCGCCATCAGGCGGGCAAAGCCCACCATATCGCGCTCATCCCATTCACCATCCATGCGGCTTTGCGGGGCGGGAGCAAACAAGTTTTCTGGCAGATAGCCTTTCCACAGGCTGTGCATTGAGTTGTCCGGATCGCACACCGACATCGCGCCAAAGGTATCGCCATGATAACCATTGCGGAAGGTCAGAAAACGCTGGCGCGCTTCGCCTTTGGCTTGCCAGTACTGCAACGCCATTTTCATCGCCACTTCCACCGCTACGGAACCGGAGTCCGCGAGAAAAACGCATTCCAGCGGTTGCGGCGTCATCGCCACCAGTTTGCGGCACAGCTCAATGGCTGGCGCATGAGTGATACCACCAAACATCACATGCGACATGGCATCAATTTGCGACTTCATCGCCGCATTAAGCTGCGGGTGATTGTAGCCGTGGATCGCCGCCCACCAGGACGACATACCGTCAACCAGGCGTCTGCCGTCAGACAAAATTAGCTCGCAACCTTCGGCGCTCGCCACCGGATAAACCGGTAGCGGGGAGGTCATGGATGTGTATGGGTGCCAGATATGGCGTTGGTCAAAGGCAAGATCGTCCGTTGTCATAATCGACTTGTAAACCAAATTGAAAAGATTTAGGTTTACGAGTCTACACCGAATTAACAACAAAAAACACGTTTTGGAGAAGCCCCATGGCTCACCGCCCACGCTGGACATTGTCGCAAGTCACAGAATTATTTGAAAAACCGTTGCTGGATCTGCTGTTTGAAGCGCAGCAGGTGCATCGTCAGCATTTCGATCCACGTCAGGTGCAGGTCAGCACTTTGCTGTCAATTAAGACCGGAGCTTGTCCGGAAGATTGCAAATACTGCCCGCAAAGCTCGCGCTACAAAACCGGGCTGGAAGCCGAGCGGTTGATGGAAGTTGAACAGGTGCTGGAGTCGGCGCGCAAAGCGAAAGCGGCAGGATCGACGCGCTTCTGCATGGGCGCGGCGTGGAAGAATCCCCACGAACGCGATATGCCCTACCTGGAACAAATGGTGCAGGGAGTAAAAGCGATGGGGCTGGAAGCGTGTATGACGCTGGGTACGTTGAGTGAATCTCAGGCGCAGCGCCTTGCGAACGCCGGGCTGGATTACTACAACCACAACCTCGACACCTCGCCGGAGTTTTACGGCAATATCATCACCACACGCACTTATCAGGAACGCCTTGATACGCTGGAAAAAGTGCGCGATGCCGGGATCAAAGTCTGCTCAGGTGGCATTGTGGGCTTAGGCGAAACGGTGAAAGATCGCGCCGGATTATTACTGCAACTGGCAAACCTGCCGACGCCGCCGGAAAGCGTGCCAATCAACATGCTGGTGAAGGTGAAAGGCACACCGCTGGCGGATAACGATGATGTCGATGCCTTTGATTTTATTCGCACCATTGCCGTAGCGCGGATCATGATGCCGACCTCATACGTGCGCCTTTCTGCCGGACGCGAGCAGATGAATGAACAGACTCAGGCGATGTGCTTTATGGCCGGGGCTAACTCAATTTTCTACGGTTGCAAACTGCTGACTACGCCGAATCCGGAAGAAGATAAAGACCTGCAACTGTTCCGCAAACTGGGGCTAAATCCGCAGCAAACTGCCGTGCTGGCAGGGGATAACGAACAACAGCAGCGTCTGGAGCAGGCACTGATGACCCCGGACACTGACGAATATTACAACGCGGCAGCACTATGAGCTGGCAGGAGAAAATCAACGCGGCGCTCGATGCGCGGCGTGCTGCCGATGCCCTGCGTCGCCGTTATCCGGTGGCGCAAGGGGCCGGACGCTGGCTGGTGGCGGACGAACGCCAGTATCTGAACTTTTCCAGTAACGATTATTTAGGTTTAAGCCATCATCCGCAAATTATCCGTGCCTGGAAGCAGAGTGCGGAGCAATTTGGCGTCGGTAGCGGCGGCTCCGGTCACGTCAGCGGTTATAGCGTGGCACATCAGGCGCTGGAAGAAGAACTGGCCGAGTGGCTGGGCTATTCGCGGGCACTGCTGTTTATCTCTGGTTTTGCCGCTAACCAGGCAGTTATTACCGCGATGACGGCGAAAGAGGACCGTATTGTTGCCGACCGGCTTAGCCATGCCTCATTGCTGGAAGCTGCCAGTTTAAGCCCGGCGCAGCTTCGCCGTTTTACCCATAACGATGTCACTCATCTGGCGCGACTGCTTGCTTCCCCCTGTCCGGGGCAGCAACTGGTGGTGACAGAAGGCGTGTTCAGCATGGACGGCGATAGTGCGCCACTGGCGGAAATCCAGCAGGTAACGCAACAGCACAATGGCTGGTTGATGGTTGATGATGCCCACGGCACGGGCGTTATCGGGGAGCAGGGGCGCGGCAGCTGCTGGCTGCAAAAGGTAAATCCAGAATTGCTGGTGGTGACTTTTGGCAAAGGATTTGGCGTCAGCGGGGCAGCGGTGCTTTGCTCCGATGCGGTGGCGGATTATCTACTGCAATTTGCCCGCCATCTTATTTACAGCACCAGTATGCCGCCCGCTCAGGCGCAGGCATTACGTGCGTCGCTGGCGGTCATTCGCAGTGATGAGGGTGATGCACGGCGCGAAAAACTGGCGGCACTCATTACGCGTTTTCGTGCCGGAGTACAGGATTTGCCGTTTACGCTTGCTGATTCATGCAGCGCCATCCAGCCATTGATCGTCGGTGATAACAGCCGTGCGTTACAACTGGCAGAAAAACTGCGCCAGCAAGGCTGCTGGGTCACGGCGATTCGCCCACCAACCGTACCTGCTGGTACTGCGCGACTGCGCTTAACACTAACCGCCGCGCATGAAATGCAGGATATCGACCGTCTGCTGGAGGTGCTGCATGGCAACGGTTAATAAACAAGCCATTGCAGCGGCATTTGGTCGGGCAGCCGCGCACTATGAGCAACATGCGGATCTACAGCGCCAGAGTGCTGACGTCTTACTGGCAATGCTTCCACAGCGTAAATACACCCACGTACTGGACGCGGGTTGTGGACCTGGCTGGATGAGCCGCCATTGGAGAGAGCGTCACGCGCAGGTGACGGCGTTAGATCTCTCGCCGCCAATGCTTGTTCAGGCACGCCATAAAGATGCCGCAGACCATTATCTGGCGGGAGATATCGAATCCCTGCCGTTAGCGACTGCAACGTTCGATCTTGCATGGAGCAATCTCGCGGTGCAGTGGTGCGGTAATTTATCCACGGCACTTCGCGAGCTGTATCGGGTGGTGCGCCCCGGAGGCGTGGTCGCGTTTACCACGCTGGTGCAGGGATCGCTCCCTGAATTACATCAGGCGTGGCAGGCGGTGGACGAGCGCCCGCATGCTAATCGCTTTTTACCGCCAGATGAAATCGAACAGTCGCTGAACGGCGTGCATTATCAACATCATATTCAGCCCATCACGCTGTGGTTTGATGATGCGCTCAGTGCCATGCGTTCGCTGAAAGGCATCGGTGCCACGCATCTTCATGAAGGGCGCGACCCGCGGATATTAACGCGTTCGCAGTTGCAGCGATTGCAACTGGCCTGGCCACAAAAACAGGGGCGATATCCTCTGACGTATCATCTTTTTTTGGGAGTGATTGCTCGTGAGTAAACGTTATTTTGTCACCGGAACGGATACCGAAGTGGGGAAAACTGTCGCCAGTTGTGCACTTTTACAAGCCGCGAAGGCAGCAGGTTATCGGACGGCAGGTTATAAACCGGTCGCCTCTGGCAGCGAAAAGACCCCGGAAGGCTTACGTAATAGTGACGCGCTGGCGTTACAGCGCAACAGCAGCCTGCAGCTGGATTACGCAACGGTAAATCCTTACACCTTCGCAGAACCCACTTCGCCGCACATCATCAGCGCACAAGAGGGCAGGCCGATAGAATCATTGGTAATGAGCGCCGGATTACGCGCGCTTGAACAACAGGCTGACTGGGTGTTAGTGGAAGGTGCTGGCGGCTGGTTTACGCCGCTTTCTGACACTTTCACTTTTGCAGATTGGGTAACACAGGAACAACTGCCGGTGATACTGGTAGTTGGTGTGAAACTCGGCTGTATTAATCACGCGATGTTGACGGCACAGGCAATACAACACGCCGGACTGACTCTGGCGGGTTGGGTGGCGAATGATGTCACGCCTCAGGGAAAACGTCACGCTGAATATATGACCACGCTCACCCGCATGATTCCCGCTCCGCTGGTGGGCGAAATTCCTTGGCTTGCAGAAAATCCAGAAAATGCGGCAACCGGAAAGTACATAAACCTTGCCTTGTTGTAGCCATCCTGTATTTGGTTAAATTGCGAGCGAGATCGCGTCTTCGATTGACTGCAATTTAACCAATTAAATTCTAAAATAATCACGAAAAAAATTTTACTTCCGCATCATGCGATGAATGTGGGAATTGCCCAGGCGGCGGGGGATAGGGGCTGCAGACAGTTATCCACTATTCCTGTGGATAACCATGTGTATTAGAGTTAGAAAACACGAGGCAAGCGAGAGAATACGCGGCTTGCACGCGAATTGGCGTTAAAGACGGCTCAAAGAAATATCTTTTATTTTTTAACTGGTTAGATAATTGCAATGGCAGTCACTGAAGAGGCATCTCTTGCCATAAAACTGTCATCACTCATCTTGACAAATGTTAAAAAAGCCGTTGCTTTGGGGATAACCCGGTAAGGCCGGAGTTTTATCTCGCCACAGAGTAAATTTTGCTCATGATTGACAGCGGAGTTTACGCTGTAACAGAAATATTATGGTGAGGAACTGTTTTTTTATCCAGTATAATTTGTTGGCATAATTAAGTACGACGAGTAAAATTACATACCTGCCCGCCCAACTCCTTCAGGTAGCGACTCATGAGTAAACCGTTCAAACTGAATTCCGCTTTTAAACCTTCTGGCGATCAGCCAGAGGCGATTCGACGTCTCGAAGAGGGGCTGGAAGATGGCCTGGCGCACCAGACGTTACTTGGCGTGACTGGCTCCGGGAAAACCTTCACCATTGCCAATGTCATTGCTGATCTTCAGCGCCCTACCATGGTACTTGCGCCAAACAAAACGCTGGCGGCCCAGTTGTATGGCGAAATGAAAGAGTTCTTCCCGGAAAACGCGGTGGAATATTTCGTCTCCTACTACGACTACTATCAGCCGGAAGCCTATGTACCGAGTTCCGACACCTTCATTGAGAAAGATGCCTCGGTTAACGAACATATTGAACAGATGCGTTTGTCCGCCACCAAAGCGATGCTGGAGCGGCGTGATGTGGTTGTAGTGGCCTCTGTTTCCGCGATTTATGGTCTGGGCGATCCTGATTTATATCTCAAGATGATGCTCCATCTCACGGTCGGCATGATTATCGATCAGCGCGCGATCCTGCGCCGACTGGCGGAGCTGCAATACGCTCGTAATGATCAGGCATTCCAGCGTGGTACTTTCCGCGTTCGTGGTGAGGTGATTGATATCTTCCCGGCAGAATCGGATGACATTGCACTTCGCGTGGAGCTGTTTGACGAGGAAGTGGAACGATTGTCGTTATTTGACCCGCTCACCGGGCAGATTGTTTCCACTATTCCACGTTTTACCATCTACCCGAAAACGCACTACGTCACGCCGCGCGAGCGCATCGTACAGGCGATGGAAGAGATCAAAGAAGAACTGGCCGCCAGACGCAAAGTGCTGTTGGAGAACAACAAGTTGCTTGAAGAGCAGCGGCTGACCCAGCGTACCCAGTTTGATCTGGAGATGATGAACGAGCTGGGCTACTGTTCCGGGATTGAGAACTACTCGCGCTTCCTCTCCGGTCGTGGACCGGGTGAGCCACCGCCGACGCTGTTTGATTACCTGCCTGCCGATGGGCTGCTGGTGGTCGATGAATCACACGTCACCATTCCGCAAATTGGCGGCATGTATCGCGGTGACCGGGCGCGTAAAGAGACGCTGGTGGAGTACGGCTTCCGCCTGCCATCAGCGCTGGATAACCGTCCGCTGAAGTTTGAAGAGTTCGAAGCATTAGCGCCGCAAACCATCTATGTTTCGGCGACGCCGGGTAATTACGAGCTGGAAAAATCGGGCGGCGATGTGGTGGATCAGGTGGTGCGTCCAACCGGATTGCTTGATCCGATTATCGAAGTGCGGCCAGTGGCGACACAGGTTGATGATCTTCTTTCGGAGATTCGTCAGCGAGCGGCAATTAACGAACGCGTACTGGTTACAACTCTGACCAAGCGAATGGCGGAAGATCTCACGGAATATCTCGAAGAACACGGCGAGCGCGTGCGTTATCTTCACTCCGATATCGACACCGTCGAGCGTATGGAGATTATCCGCGACTTGCGTCTGGGCGAGTTCGACGTGCTGGTGGGGATCAACTTACTGCGCGAAGGTCTGGATATGCCAGAAGTGTCGCTGGTGGCGATCCTCGACGCCGACAAAGAAGGCTTCCTGCGTTCTGAACGTTCGTTGATCCAGACTATTGGTCGTGCGGCGCGTAACGTTAACGGTAAAGCGATTCTCTACGGCGATAAGATCACCCCGTCAATGGCGAAAGCGATTGGCGAAACCGAACGTCGCCGCGAGAAACAGCAGAAGTACAACGAGGAACACGGTATTACGCCGCAGGGCTTGAACAAGAAAGTGGTCGATATCCTGGCGCTGGGGCAGAACATTGCCAAAACCAAAGCGAAGGGCAGAGGAAAATCGCGCCCAATTGTTGAGCCGGATAATGTGCCGATGGATATGTCGCCTAAAGCGTTACAGCAGAAGATCCATGAACTGGAAGGGTTGATGATGCAACACGCGCAGAATCTGGAGTTCGAAGAAGCGGCGCAAATTCGTGACCAGTTGCATCAGTTGCGTGAGCTGTTTATTGCCGCGTCGTGACAAGATGACGAAGCCGGAATATTCTTCCGGCTTCGTGTTAACCTAAAGCCTGTAATGCCTTTTCCAGCGCGCTATGCAACAACTGGCGGTCATGACGATACGGAATATCGCTGGCCTCCAGTACCTCCTGAATCACAATCCGCTCTTTCACCGCCGAGACATCCACTTTTGGCCCGACGATGACCGCATCAATGACCTTTTTACCGACATACTGCTCCATAATTGCCAGCTTGCTTTCCAGCTTCAAATTAGCCGCAGGTAAACTCAACTCACGCCCCAGATTGCCGATATAGACCATCGGCGCTGGCGTGCGGCGTAATGCCTGTGCGATTTCCTTCAGCAGCAGAATTGGCATCAGGCTGGTGTAAAAACTGCCAGGCCCAATAATGATGAGATCCGCTTCACTGATAGCGTGAACAGCCTCACGCGTTGCGGGTACATTCGGCGTTAACAGTAACTCCTGAATCGGCGTAGTTAACTGGTCGATATTGACCTCGCCGTAAACTTCATGCCCCTGAGCGTCAATCGCCATCAGATCCACCGGATGCTCCGACATCGGAATCAAATGTGCGTCCACTTTCAGCAGATTGCGAATCAGATTGATTGCTTCAAGAGGTCGCACGCTAAGGTGATCCAGTGCCTTCAGCATCAGGTTTCCAAGGTTGTGCCCGGAAAGTTCGCCATTACCGCCGAAACGATATTCAAACATTGCAGAAGCGACGCTGGGTTCAGTTATCAGCTGGTTGAGGCAGTTACGCATATCGCCCCAGGCAATACCGCCTTCTGAGCGGCGAATACGCCCCGTCGATCCGCCATTATCGGTGGTGGTGACGATACCCGTTAAACGAGAACCCAAAGACGAAAGTGATGAGAGAACGCGTCCCAGTCCATGCCCTCCGCCGAGAGCAACGACACGATCAAGGTCAGCCAGCGTACGATTGCGCATATAGTTTCCTGGAGTCAGATTATCCGCGCTACAGTAGCGCAAATTGCGGGGAAACAGCAATTAACCTGCCAATATTGAGGATACAAACTATTTTCTTCTACCTCTAAAGGACGATGTACGCTATGCCTTCCTGATGATGTATATCAAAGTAAAACCGCCATTTTCCCTTATTCTGTAGCGAAATAGCACGATCATGACGCTATATACATGATTACATAGCGAAAGTGTGGATGGTAAAAATCTCATTTACACGCTAGTATCGGCTTAACCACTAAACACTCTAGCCTCTGCACCTGGGTCAACTGATACGGTGCTTTGGCCGTGACAATGCTCGTAAAGATTGCCACCAGGGCGAAGGAAGAAATGACTTCGCCTCCCGTATCTGGAAAGGTGTACATGGCTTCACAACTGACTGATGCATTTGCGCGTAAGTTTTACTACTTGCGCCTGTCGATTACTGATGTGTGTAACTTTCGTTGCACCTACTGCCTGCCGGATGGCTACAAACCGAGCGGCGTCACCAATAAAGGCTTTCTTACCGTCGATGAAATTCGCCGGGTTACGCGCGCCTTTGCCAGTCTGGGCACCGAAAAAGTGCGCCTGACAGGCGGTGAGCCGTCTTTACGCCGCGACTTTACCGATATCATCGCCGCTGTGCGGGAAAACGACGCTATCCGCCAGATTGCGGTCACCACCAATGGTTACCGTCTGGAACGCGATGTGGCGAACTGGCGCGATGCGGGACTTACTGGCATCAACGTCAGCGTTGATAGCCTTGACGCTCGCCAGTTTCATGCCATTACCGGGCAGGATAAATTCAACCAGGTCATGGCAGGGATCGATGCTGCATTTGAGGCCGGTTTTGAGAAGGTCAAAGTCAATACCGTGCTGATGCGTGATGTTAATCATCATCAGCTCGACACCTTTCTGAACTGGATCCAGCATCGCCCTATCCAGCTGCGTTTCATCGAATTGATGGAAACGGGCGAGGGCAGCGAGCTCTTCCGTAAGCATCACATCTCTGGTCAGGTTCTGCGTGACGAGTTACTGCGTCGCGGCTGGATCCACCAATTACGTCAACGCAGCGACGGTCCCGCGCAAGTCTTTTGTCATCCGGATTACGCCGGAGAGATTGGCCTTATCATGCCGTATGAAAAAGACTTCTGCGCCACTTGCAACCGCCTGCGCGTTTCCTCCACTGGTAAACTCCATCTCTGCCTGTTTGGTGAAGGTGGCGTTAACCTGCGCGATCTGCTGGAAGACGATACCCAGCAACAGGCGCTGGAAGCGCGTATTTCAGCGGCGCTGCGGGAGAAGAAACAGACCCATTTCCTGCATCAAAACAACACCGGTATTACGCAAAACTTATCGTACATTGGCGGCTAAAACGTCAAAAGGAGAGATCAGATGAGTCAGGTAAGCACTGAATTTATCCCGACCCGTATTGCTATTCTTACGGTTTCTAATCGTCGCGGTGAAGAAGACGATACCTCCGGTCACTATCTGCGCGATTCGGCGCAAGAAGCGGGCCATCACGTTGTCGATAAAGCCATTGTGAAAGAAAACCGCTACGCTATTCGCGCTCAGGTATCTGCGTGGATCGCCAGCGACGATGTACAAGTGGTATTGATTACGGGGGGGACTGGCCTGACGGAAGGAGATCAGGCTCCCGAAGCGCTGCTGCCGTTGTTCGACCGTGAAGTTGAAGGTTTTGGTGAAGTGTTCCGGATGTTGTCGTTCGAAGAGATTGGCACTTCCACGTTGCAATCTCGTGCGGTAGCGGGCGTCGCTAACAAAACGCTGATTTTCGCCATGCCGGGTTCGACCAAAGCGTGCCGCACCGCGTGGGAAAATATCATCGCGCCGCAGCTGGATGCCCGTACGCGTCCGTGTAATTTCCATCCACATTTGAAGAAATAAGTATGTCGCAACTGACCCATATCAACGCCGCTGGCGAAGCGCACATGGTGGATGTCTCCGCCAAAGCGGAAACCGTGCGTGAAGCGCGCGCCGAAGCCTTTGTCACCATGCGCAGCGAGACGCTGGCGATGATTATTGATGGTCGCCACCACAAAGGCGACGTATTTGCCACTGCGCGTATTGCCGGTATTCAGGCGGCAAAACGCACCTGGGATCTGATCCCGCTCTGTCACCCGCTGATGCTCAGCAAAGTTGAAGTCAATTTACAGGCCGAGCCGGAGCACAATCGGGTACGTATAGAAACCTTATGCCGCCTGACCGGGAAAACCGGTGTCGAAATGGAAGCGTTAACCGCGGCCTCCGTGGCGGCGCTGACCATTTATGACATGTGCAAAGCGGTGCAAAAAGATATGGTAATTGGTCCGGTACGTTTGCTGGCGAAGAGTGGCGGCAAGTCGGGTGACTTTAAGGTGGAAGCGGATGATTAAAGTTCTTTTTTTCGCCCAGGTGCGCGAGTTGGTGGGAACAGATGCAACCGAAGTGGCTGCGGATTTCCCAACCGTTGAAGCGTTACGCCAACATCTGGCTGCGCAGAGCGATCGCTGGGCGTTGGCGCTGGAAGATGGCAAATTGCTGGCTGCCGTCAACCAGACGCTGGTGAGTTTTGACCATTCGCTGACTGACGGCGACGAAGTAGCTTTCTTCCCGCCGGTAACCGGAGGTTAAGATGGCAGAAACCAAAATTGTTGTCGGCCTGCAGCCGTTCAGTGTAGGTGAAGAGTACCCGTGGCTGGCTGAGTGTGACGAAGACGGTGCGGTAGTCACCTTTACCGGTAAGGTGCGCAACCATAACCTTGGTGACAGCGTCAAAGCATTAACCCTCGAACACTATCCGGGGATGACTGAAAAAGCACTGGCAGAAATTGTCGATGAAGCGCGTAACCGCTGGCCGCTGGGGCGCGTCACAGTGATTCACCGCATCGGGGAATTATGGCCGGGAGATGAAATCGTTTTTGTCGGTGTCACCAGTGCGCATCGCAGCAGTGCGTTTGAAGCCGGGCAGTTTATTATGGATTATCTCAAAACCCGCGCACCGTTCTGGAAGCGTGAAGCCACGCCGGAAGGCGACCGCTGGGTTGAAGCTCGGGAGAGCGATCAGCAGGCGGCAAAACGCTGGTAGTTTTTTGTTAGCCGGATAAGGCACCGCTGCGTCCGGCAATTTCACCGCTCAGTACATGCGTTTACGCTGCGTCAATGCACAGCCTCATCATTTTGCAGTATCCTTAAGATATTCCTTATATCTTCAGGAGATCGTCATGGACAGATTCCCACGTTCTGATTCAATTGTACAACCCCGGGCTGGCTTGCAAACTTATATGGCGCAAGTCTATGGCTGGATGACCGTTGGCTTGTTGCTGACCGCATTTGTTGCCTGGTATGCGGCTAATTCCGCGGCCGTGATGGAGCTGTTGTTCACTAACCGTGTCTTTTTAATCGGTCTGATCATCGCGCAATTAGCATTGGTTATTGTGTTATCAGCGATGATTCAAAAGCTGAGCGCAGGTGTAACGACGATGCTCTTTATGCTTTATTCGGCGCTGACGGGTCTTACGCTTTCCAGTATTTTCATTGTCTATACCGCTGCTTCTATCGCCAGTACTTTCGTCGTTACTGCCGGGATGTTTGGCGCAATGAGCCTGTACGGTTACACCACGAAGCGCGATCTAAGCGGCTTTGGCAATATGCTGTTTATGGCGTTAATC
This sequence comes from Escherichia sp. F1, assembly GCF_046764225.1. Lineage (NCBI taxonomy): Bacteria > Pseudomonadati > Pseudomonadota > Gammaproteobacteria > Enterobacterales > Enterobacteriaceae > Escherichia > Escherichia sp. F1. Next base: position 3,287,467 of record NZ_CP177202.1, on the reverse strand, counting down.
GGCATTGTGCTGGCATCGCTGGTCAACTTCTGGCTGAAAAGCGAAGCATTGATGTGGGCAGTTACCTACATCGGCGTGATTGTCTTTGTCGGATTGACGGCGTATGACACTCAGAAATTGAAAAATATGGGTGAGCAGATTGATACCCGCGACACGTCGAACCTGCGCAAATATTCCATTCTTGGCGCGTTAACCTTGTATCTGGACTTCATCAACTTGTTCCTGATGTTGTTGCGGATCTTCGGCAACCGCCGTTAATTCTTTTTCACCATCAATATCCCGGCCATGTGTCGGGATTTTTTTCTTACTAAAAACGACACTTAACAAGTACCAGGTATAAAATACGCCTTATGGCCGAGTGGAAGTGTTTTCCGTATCCATAAATACAAAAGTATTTTGTATGCGTGGTTTTAAATTTATTGATGGTGAATATTAATATTTTTTCTAAGGACAACTAAAAGAATGGAATCATACTCGCAAAACAGCAATAAATTAGATTTTCAGCACGAGGCCAGGATATTAAACGGTATATGGCTCATTACCGCTTTGGGTATGGTGGCAACCGCAGAGCTGGCCCTGGTGATCATCATGGATGCCGCATTAATGAGTGAACGACCCGTTTGGGTAATAAGTTGCTTAATGATTGTGTTATGGTCAGGCATTATCTCGCATGGACGAAATAAGCTCCTTGAACTGGCAGGAAAATGCCATAGCGAAGAGTTGTGGAGTCCGGTTCGTTGCGCTTTTACAGGTGCATTAACACTCTATTACTATTTTATCGGCTTCTTTGGGATACTTGCCGCGATAGCTATAACGCTTGTCTGGCAAAGGCATACGCGTTTTTTTCATTAGTCGTAAATGCACATACTAAAGAACTTAACTAAACTTCACATCGCCGCTTCATTTTTCGCTCGTAGCTTCTTCGCCTGGCTTTCCAGTAGCAGGTAACAGATCAGCGCCAGCAGCAGTGGGATAAAGTAATACAGCACACGGTAAGCGAGTAGGGCGGCGATAATTGTGCCCTTGGATGTATGCTCCCCAGCCAGTAGTGCGATAAACACCGCTTCCAGCACACCAATCCCCGCCGGAATATGCACGATGACGCCAGCAATACTACTAACCAGCAACACGCCCAGTACAAAGAAATAGTTCACGCTTTGACCAAGTAACAGCCAGATAATCGCCCCCATTACCATCCAGTTAACGCTGGAAATCAGCATCTGGGCGAGGGCAAATTTCCATGAAGGCAGCACCAGTTTTTGTCCTTTGATGGTCATATGGCGGTGCTTCGCGAAAGCGCAAAACCACAAATAAACCGCGATAATCATCAGTAAGCCAATGCCGAGAATGCGCAGCGTGGTTTGATCGACATACCAGTGATCCGGCAACTCCACCACGCCTGCGGTAAAGATAATCCCTGCCAGTAAAATATAGCCCAGCCAGTTGGTGGTAATACTCAGCGAGAAAATCCGCGTGATAGTGCTGCCCGGTAACCCTAGCCGGGAGTACAAGCGATAGCGCATACCAATGCCGCCGACCCAGGTACTGAGCGTCAGGTTGAAGGCGTAGCAGATAAACGACACCAGCATCACCTGGCGCTTCGCCAGTTTGTGACCGCAGTAAAAGCGGGCGAGCAGGTCATAGCAGCCGTAAATCAGATAACTGACGACCACCAGCCCGACCGCACTGAGCAACGCAACGCGATTGTAGTCGCGGATGACCTTCCAGACCTCTTCCCAGTCCACCTTTTTGGCGTAGACCACCAGCAACACTATCACCGCGATAAAAAACAGCCAGGTGAGGATCTTCTTTGCTAAGCGCCAGCGTGGGTGTGATTTACTCATCAGGGTTTTACCCCCGTGTTTTCAGTTTCTACCCGATCCTGCGTTTCCATTGTCGGCTGAGCGGGCGGGTCAACCTGCGCCAGACGTGGCGTGTGTGCCGGAAGCCAGCCAACCAGCGCCGGGAAGTGGCGTAAAAAGTGGAACGCCAGCACGCTTTTAGTCAGGTTCCACCAGGTGCGTTTGGGCAGCATGGTTTCATCCACCTGCTGACAATCTGCGGCGATGATCCCGTTCAGATTATCGCGCAGCGTCTGGTTAAAATGACGATCGTGGATGATGACATTTGCTTCGAGATTCAGTGACAAACTGAGCGGATCGAGATTACTGGACCCTACTGTCGCCCAGTGATCGTCCATCAATGCCACTTTGCCATGTAGCGGACGGCGGCGGTACTCAAACACCTGAACGCCGCCTTTAACCAGATAGTTATACAGCAAGCGCGCGCCGACTCTGACAATCGGCATATCCGGTTCGCCCTGAATGATCAGTTTGATCCGCACTCCGCGCCGTGCCGCTTTACGCAAGGCGTGCAAAAATCGATAGCCGGGGAAGAAGTAGGCGTTGGCGATAATCACTTCCCGCCGCGCCTGAGTGAGCATTTTCAGATAGTGGCGTTCGATATCATCGCGATGTTCTTCGTTATCGCGCCAGACCAGCAATACCTGCGCTTCTCCCGGCTGGCGGTTCTCTTCCGCTTTGTGATGACGTCGCCACCAGCGTCGTGCCGCGCTCTGTCCTGGCAGGTTTTCCAGTTCAAATTGCAGAATATCTTCGACAATCGGCCCTTCAAGGCGCACCGCGTAATCCTGTTTAGCCTCTGGACCGTAGCTGGACATATGCTCGGCGGAGTAATTCAGCCCGCCAATAAAGGCGATATGCGCGTCGATCACCACAATTTTGCGATGCATCCGGCGAAACACATTGGTGCGCATACCAAAAAGGCGAGGACGGGGATCGTAGTAGCGAAATACCACGCCAGCTGCCGTCAATTCATTGACAAACTCATCGCTGAGATCCGGCGAACCGTAGCCATCCAGCAAGACTTCCGCTTTCACCCCGCGTTGCGCTGCTGTCAGTAGCGCCGCATGCAGCTGTTTGCCGACGTCATCCTCAAACCAGATAAACGTTTCAAGAATGATGCGTTCTTGCGCCTCGCCAATCGCCTTAAACACCGCGGGATAATATTGCTCGCCGTTTTCCAGCAACAGGATCTTATTGCCTTCGCGCCAGCTACATTTCATAAATGAATCTCCGCACTTAAAGGGGCATGATCAGAAAGGTGTCGCCATGTCCGCAGCGGCAACGCGGTTGGCGCGCTGGCGCTGGCATTTTTGACGTAGATCCTGTCCAGTCGTAGTAGAGGAAATTGCACCGGAAACGTGCGCGCCGGGCGTCCGTGGGCGCGGGTAAAAATCTCATCCAGTCCGGCCTGCACTTTTAACGGATGATTAGCTTTTTGCCGCCAGTCGTTGAAATCACCCGCCACCAATACCGGTTCGCCGTCCGGCAGCTCATTCACCCATTCGGCGAGCATCGCAAGCTGCGCCTGACGGTGCGCCTCACGCAGGCCCAGATGTACGCACATCACATGAATCGCTTTCCCGGTCATCGGCGGCACAATGCGGCAGTAGAGCACGCCGCGCTTTTCCGCACCATCGACCGAAACATCACGATTCTCATAATGTTCAATGGGATAACGTGAAAGAACGGCGTTACCGTGATGTCCTTCCGGGTATACGGCATTGCGACCGTAGGCGAAATCGCTCCACATGGTGTCGGCGAGAAACTCGTAGTGCGAGGTATCGGGCCAGTTTTCCACATGCAGCGGATGAACTTCGTGCGCGCCCATCACTTCCTGCAGGCAAACAATATCGGCGCTGACGGTACGCACGGCGTCGCGAAGTTCCGGCAAAATGAAGCGTCGGTTAAACGCGGTAAAGCCTTTGTGAATATTGATGGTGAGCACCTTGAACGAAAATTGTTGTGTTTGATCGGGCATAATTTTCCTGTCTTTGCCTCTTATCTCATTGAAATAGTGTAGTCGGCGTCACAAAAAGGTGCGGTCTTACGGAATTTTCCGTAAAGTTCGGTACTCTGAGTAAGTAGAGATAAATTCTTCAGGAGAGAAGCCATGAAGTGGCAACAACGTGTTCGTGTCGCAACGGGTCTAAGTTGCTGGCAGATTATGTTGCATTTACTGGTAGTGGCGCTGCTGGTGGTGGGCTGGATGAGTAAGACTCTGGTTCACGTCGGCGTGGGATTATGCGCACTGTATTGTGTCACGGTAGTGATGATGCTGGTGTTTCAGCGCCACCCCGAGCAACGCTGGCGTGAGGTGGCAGACGTGCTGGAAGAGCTGACCACGACCTGGTATTTTGGCGCAGCGCTGATTGTGCTGTGGCTGTTGTCCCGTGTACTGGAAAACAACTTTTTGCTGGCAATTGCAGGGCTGGCAATCCTTGCCGGCCCGGCGGTAGTGTCTTTGCTGGCGAAAGATAAGAAGTTACATCACCTTACGTCTAAACATCGCGTACGCCGCTGACCCTGTCGTGGCCGTTATCACCAGTAGCGGCCACAAACTATTCCACACAATATCCAGACTCGCATCCTTCAAATAAATCTGCTTGGTAATGTCCGTAAAGTGGCGAATAGGGTTAATCCACGTCAGGTTTTGCAGCCATACTGGCATGTTTTCCACCGGAGAAACGTAACCGGAAAGGAGAATGGCGGGCATCATAAAAACAAACACGCCGATAAACGCCTGTTGTTGTGTTGAACAGAGTGATGAAATCAACAGACCGAATCCCACCAGCGATAAACCGTAAATCACCATCGTAAAGTAGAACAGCGCCAGCGATCCGGCGAAGGGGATTTGATACGCCCAGATACCAATCGCCAGCACAATGGTGGCCTGGAAGGTGGCGACAATTAATGCCGGTACGGCCTTGCCGATGAAGATCTGCCAGGTGGTGAGCGGCGAAACCAGTAGCTGATCGAGCGTACCTTGTTCACGTTCGCGGGCAACAGAAAGTGAAGTGACGATCATTACGCCGATAGTGGTGATCATGGCGATCAGCGACGGCACCACAAACCATTTGTAGTCGAGATTCGGGTTATACCAGTTGCGTACCACCAGCTCGCTGTTGTTAGGTTTCGGTTTTCCTTCCAGCAGCTCCTGCTGATAATTTTTGACGATCTGTTGCAGGTAGTTGGCGGCAATTTGCGCACTGTTGGAGTTACGCCCGTCGAGGATCAACTGCAACGGCGCGGTCTGGAAGGTATCCAGTTTGCGCGAGAAGTCAGCCGGGAAACGCACCAGGAGTAACGCCTTTTGTGTGTCGATGGTTGGGCGGATCTCCTGTGGGCTTTTCAGTAGCAGCACATGGGTAAAGGCGCTGGCGCGGGCAAAACGTTGGGTCAGCTCCACCGAATGCTCGCCGTTATCTTCATCGTAGATGGCGATGGTGGCGTTAGTCACTTCCAGCGTGGCGGCGAACGGGAACAGGATCACCTGAATCAGCACGGGTAAAATAAGAATCGCACGGGTTTGCGGTTCGCGCAGCAGCGACTGCAACTCTTTGCGGATTAACGTCCATAAGCGATGAAACATGCTCTTCTCCCTAATCCAGCCGACGTTTGGTTTTCAGCCACGTCAGGCCGATAAACATCACCGCCGAAGCGATCAAAAACAGCACGTTTACCACCAGCACCACTGGAATATTCCCGGCGAGGAACAGGCTTTGCAGGGTGCTGACGAAATAACGAGCGGGAATAATGTACGTCACCGCGCGGATCACCGCGGGCATACTGTCGATTTGAAAAATAAAGCCGGAAAGCATAATCGACGGCAGAAAAGCGGCGTTCAGGGCGACCTGAGCGGCATTGAACTGGTTGCGGGTAATTGTGGAAATCAGCAGCCCCATCCCCAGGGTACTGAGTAAAAACAGGCTGGAGATAAAAAACAGAATCAGCAGCGAACCGCGATACGGCACGCCGAGAATAAACACCGACACCAGCATACACAGCAACATCGCCAGCATCCCGAGAAAATAATAAGGGATCAGCTTACACAGTAGCAGTTCCGTGCGGGTAATCTCCGTAGAGAGCAGAGCCTCCATGGTGCCGCGTTCCCATTCTCGCGCCACCACCAGCGAGGTGAGAATCGCGCCGATGACCGTCATGATAATGGTCACCGCACCCGGGATAATAAAGTGCTGGCTTATCGCCGCCGGGTTAAACCAGTAGCGGGTTTGTACATCAATAAGCGGTTCAAAAGTCTGCCCGTTGTCCTCCGCTCGCTGCATTTGCCAGATCTGCCAGATCCCTTCGACATACCCCTGCACAAAGTTAGCGGTATTCGGCTCACTGCCGTCGGTGATCACCTGAATCGGTGCGGTGGCGTTGGCGCGCTCCATCTGTTCGGCGAAATCCACGGGAATAACCACCAGACCGCGAATTTTCCCCGCCTGCATTTTGGCGATCAGTTCCTGACGGTTATCGCTGATGGTGGCGTCGATGTAGGGCGAACCTGTCATGGTGTGGGTGAAATCCAGCGCCGCTTCGCTACGCTGTTCCAGCAATATCCCGACCCGCAGCTTGCTGGAGTCGAGGTTAATGCCGTAGCCAAAAATAAACAGCAGCAGCAGAGGGATCACTACCGCAATCAGCCAGCTACTCGGATCGCGAACGATCTGCCGTGTCTCTTTGACGCACAGCGCCCGCACGCGACGCCAGGACAGGATCGGATTACTCATTGCTATGCTCCTTATCCCAGTCGTGGATCAACTGAATAAAGGCTTGCTCCATAGTGGGATCGGGTTGCTCATCGTTGGCCGACTGCGCTTTCAAATCGTCCGGTGTGCCGCTGGCGATTAATTTCCCGCGGTACACCAGGCCGATGCGGTCGCAATATTCCGCTTCATCCATAAAGTGGGTGGTGACCATCACCGTGACGCCTTTCTCTACCATACTGTTGATATGTAGCCAAAATTCACGGCGGGTGAGGGGATCAACGCCGGACGTCGGTTCGTCGAGAAACAGAATGTCCGGTTCATGCATCAGCGAGCAGGCCAGTGCCAGCCGCTGTTTAAAACCTAATGGCAGTTCATCGGTGGCGTGTGAGGCAATACTTTTCAGGCCGAACGCCTCGCTCATACGGGAGATTTTTTCGTTCTGCGCCCGACCGCGTAAGCCATACACACCAGAGAAAAAGCGTAAATTCTGTTCGACCGTCAGGTTGCCGTAGAGCGAAAATTTTTGCGCCATATAGCCGAGATGCTGGCGCGCTTTACCGGAACTCTCTTTCAGATCCATGCCCAGCACCAGCGCCTGGCCAGAGGTCGGTACCAGCAAACCGCACATCATCTTAAAGGTGGTCGATTTACCCGCGCCGTTTGGTCCCAGCAAACCAAAAATCTCCCCGCGTTTAACGGCAAAGTTGACGTGATCGGTGGCGGCAAAATCACCAAATTTCTTGGTTAGTTCCTTCGCTTCGATCACCGTCTCGCCGGGTGTGCCTTCTACCGTATGTAATATTGCGCCCAGCGGCGATTCTGAGGTTCCGGCACCGCCCAGCAAATCAATAAACGCATCTTCAAAACGCGGCGTAGTTTCGTTGATGTTGATTTCCGGCATCCCGTCCGCATGGCGAATATCGTCTGGTGTGGCCTCTTTTTTGAGGATCAGACGTACCGATTTCCCCTGAATCATGCCGTCGCTGACCTGCGGCAGTTTCAAGGCGCGTTGCAACAGTTTGCGGTTGCCCTCGTGCGGGCTGGTCATCAGAAAGCTGCGTCCGGCCATGGTTTGTGTCAGGGCCGTCGGTTCTCCCTGGTACAACAATTCACCTTCGTTCATCAGTAACACGTCACGGCACTGCTCGGCTTCGTCGAGATACGAGGTACTCCAGAGGATTAACATCCCTTCGCCCGCCAGCTCATGAACCATCTGCCACAGTTCACGCCGTGAGATAGGGTCAACGCCGACGCCGGGTTCATCGAGCAGCAACACTTTCGGTTCGCCCACCAGGGTACAGGCCAGGCCAAGTTTTTGTTTCATCCCACCGGAGAGCTTGCCCGCCAGGCGTCCGGTAAACGGGCCAAGAGACGTAAACTCCAGCAGGCGAGCAAAAGTTTGCTTCCGTGCCTCGCCGGTGACGCTGCGCAAATCTGCGTACAGATTGAGATTCTCCATCACCGTGAGATCTTCATACAGACCGAATTTCTGCGGCATATAGCCGAGCACGGCGTGCAGCGCGCCGTCGTTTTTGATCGGATCAAAGCCAATCACCGTGGCATTGCCGCTGTCGGGTTTCAGTAATCCCGCCAGCATCCGCATTAGCGTGGTTTTACCTGCACCGTCCGGCCCTACCAGCCCCGTCACATAACCGGCATGAATGGTGCAATCGAGCGGCGCGACGGCGGGCTTGTCCATGCCCGGAAAGCGTTTTTCCAGGCCGTTCAGCGTGATAACGGCATCATTCATGTCCTGCCTCGTCACCGAATTGTACCGTCACTGGCATTCCCTGGCGTAACGCATCATCGGCGTCGGTCACCACAATACGCAGGCGATAGACGAGGTCGGTACGCAGATCCGGCGTTTCGACGGTTTTCGGGGTAAATTCAGCAGTCGGTGAAACGAAACCAATCTGCCCGTGATACGGCTTGTCCGGGCGACCATCGGTATAAAGCAGCACTTTGCGCCCCGGCTGGGCCTGGTCAAGATTACGTTCGTCAACATAGGCACGCACCCACACTGGACGTGTTAGCGAGACGGTAAACACCGTGCCACCTTCATTGAGAACCGTGCCTGGCTCCACCGCGCGCGTTAACAGCGTGCCATCAGACGGGGCTATCAACGTTGAGTCCTGCAAATTCAGCTCCGCCTGCGCCAGTTGCGCCTGCGCCTGTTCGAGGCTGGCTTTTGCCTGGGCGATATCCTGTTCGCGGTTACCGGAACGGTACTGACGCAATTTATCCTGTGCCGATTTCAGCGTTGCCTGCGCCTGGTCGCGCGAGGAGCGGGCATTTTCCAGGTCATTTGCCGAAATGGTGCGGCTTTTCCACAGTCCTTGCTGGCGGTTATAGAAGTTCTGCGCATAGTCATAGGCAGCTTGCGCCTGTTTCACCGCTGCGGCGGCCTGAGCGATTTCTTCATCGCGATACCCGGCAAGCATCAGGTCATACTGCGCCTGAGCCACCGAAACGCCCGCTTTCGCCTGCATCAGGGCAATCTCATACGGCTTGTGATCCAGTTCGCCCAGCACCTGGCCCGCTTTGATCGCATCACCTTCGTCCACTGCCAGCGACTCAACGCGCCCCCCAACACGGAAACTAAGATTCACCGTACGAATATCCACGTTGCCATACAGCGTCAGGCCGTTATCCTGGCGGCTTTGATACCACCAGTAGCCTCCGGCAAACACGGCGGCAAGTACTACTACCGCCAGTCCGATCACGACAGGTTTTTTCATCACTACAAACTCCTTTGCGATAATCCTTGCAAAATCAGGTCGATATGACAGGTCACCGTCTGGTTGATCAGTTCGGTCTTTTCTTCATCGAACGCGGTCCAGCCGGTACGTAACAGAATTGTTTCTTTGCCAAGACGAAACGCCAGAATCTCACCAATCAACGCATGGGTATGAAGGATCATGCGGGTATCATTGGCGTCGCAGCCGGTCCAGGCGGCAATCAGGCGTGTAAGGTGGCTGTGTAGCGGACTAATCACCTGTTCGTGCACCAGGTGATAGGCTGCCGTGGGAGAGAGCTGCTCACGGGAGATAAATTTGCTGAGGTTGACAGTGTCATCCTGGGTGAGCAGCTTAATCATGTTCCTGCAGGCGCGAAGGATCAGTTCACGGATGGCAGCCCGATCTGGCTGTGGTTGTGCGAACAAGCGTTCGGCCTCTTCGGCGTGCGGACGGAACTGCTCGCCAATAAAATCGGCAATCCACTGGGCGCAGGCGAGGTACAAATCCTCTTTCGAACCGAAGTAGTAGGTGATGGCAGCGATATTCTGCCCGGCCTGGGCGGCTATCTCGCGGGTGGTGGCGTTCATTCCATATTCACCAAACTGCGCCAGTGCGGCAGCAATCAGCTGTTTTTTCGCCTGTTCACCCTTGATTGTCATGGCAGGATTATTCATCACACAGTCCATTCTTAATCAAATGATTGATTAAGATTATGACTCCATAGGGGAGTTGTCCAGTATGACCAGGAATTTTAGCTACGCCAGTCACAGGGATAATTTATGCGCTGCGTCACAAAAACTGCTACACTCCGCTCCCTCATGACATTGTGGTTTTTGTCATTTTCCTTTTCAGTATCTCCCTGAAAACTACACCGGTAACGGTCGGGGCGGTTCGGAGTAGTTATGTCTTTCGATTCTTTGGGTTTAAGCCCTGATATCCTGCGCGCCGTTGCCGAGCAGGGTTACCGTGAACCCACCCCTATTCAGCAGCAGGCGATCCCTGCGGTGCTGGAAGGCCGCGACCTGATGGCCAGTGCCCAGACCGGTACCGGCAAAACAGCGGGCTTTACGCTGCCGCTGTTGCAACACCTGATCACTCGCCAGCCGCACGCCAAAGGGCGTCGTCCGGTACGTGCGCTCATTCTTACCCCGACCCGTGAACTGGCGGCGCAGATTGGCGAAAACGTCCGTGATTACAGCAAATACCTGAACATTCGTTCGCTGGTGGTGTTTGGCGGTGTCAGCATTAACCCGCAGATGATGAAGTTGCGCGGCGGCGTTGATGTGCTGGTGGCAACGCCGGGACGTCTGCTGGACCTGGAACATCAGAATGCGGTGAAGCTGGATCAGGTTGAAATCCTCGTCCTCGATGAAGCTGACCGCATGCTCGACATGGGCTTTATCCACGATATCCGTCGCGTGTTAACAAAACTACCTGCGAAGCGCCAGAACCTGTTGTTCTCCGCGACCTTCTCTGACGATATTAAAGCTCTGGCGGAAAAACTGTTGCACAACCCGCTGGAAATCGAAGTGGCACGCCGCAATACCGCGTCTGATCAGGTGACCCAGCATGTTCACTTTGTTGATAAGAAACGCAAACGCGAATTGTTGTCGCACATGATTGGGAAAGGGAACTGGCAGCAGGTGCTGGTGTTTACCCGTACCAAACATGGCGCTAACCATCTGGCTGAACAGCTCAATAAAGATGGCATCCGTAGTGCGGCGATCCACGGTAATAAATCGCAAGGTGCGCGTACCCGTGCGCTGGCAGATTTTAAATCGGGCGATATTCGTGTACTGGTGGCAACTGACATCGCTGCGCGCGGTCTGGATATCGAAGAGTTGCCGCACGTCGTCAACTATGAACTGCCAAACGTACCGGAAGATTATGTCCACCGTATCGGGCGTACCGGTCGTGCGGCTGCTACCGGTGAAGCGTTGTCGCTGGTGTGTGTTGATGAACACAAACTGCTGCGTGATATCGAAAAGCTGCTGAAAAAAGAGATCCCGCGCATTGCGATTCCGGGCTATGAGCCGGACCCGTCAATCAAAGCCGAACCGATCCAGAACGGTCGCCAGCAACGTGGCGGCGGTCGTGGACAGGGCGGTGGTCGCGGTCAACAGCAGCCGCGCCGCGCTGAAGGTGGCGCGAAATCTGCGAGCGCGAAACCTGCAGAAAAACCGTCTCGTCGTCTCGGCGATGCCAAACCGGCAGGCGAACAACAACGTCGCCGCCGTCCGCGTAAACCTGCTGCTGCGCAGTAATACCATGTAAGGGCAAAAGCGTATCACCGGCTTTTGCCCTTTATTCAGATAACACGGTCAGACATGCATGTCATGTTTGATTTTATTGTTTTTAATAAATTTGCTTTATGATCTATCTAGTGTATCTAAAATGGCAATGAAATTATTTTTTCTTGCAATTTCACTTATTGTTAATAACATTTGCTGATATTCATAAATAAATTCTGGGAAAGTCTGGAATAAACATGCTATTGCATAAAGTGTTTGTTCATTATCTGGAAAATTATTATGAGATATGTGATTTAGTATTAGCTTGATTCTGTCCCTGATTTTATTATTTTCATTGTCTATAGTGTATCCGACTATCTCCCTAAGCAAAATAAAGTGTGCAGTCGTTTCATTACCATATATCTTTAGCAGTTCCAATAAACTATCAAAAATCGCTCATTTCTGCTTATTGATAGAAAGATTGATCGCCAGTCTGTTTAGAGCGGTGCAGCAGCAAACTTTCACAACCGGTTGATCCTGAGTTTGCAGTACGAAAAGTTAAAAATGAGCGATTTCTGTAAGATTCCCTATTTTGCCAGGCTTATGATTCGCAGATCATTCAAGTGCAAAGGAGCGATGTATGGATTGTTCAAAATGCAATGGTTATGCGACGATGTTATTAAATATGGTGCAGGGTTCTGACCCGGTTAATTTACTGGAATTACATGGTTTCCTTGAACATTTCGCATATTATGTTTCATTTGGCAAATTTAATGCTGGCCACCAGCGCTATAATGCATTTAAAAAATTCGTCAGTGAGATTTCGGAGATCAGCGCAAACGATATCAATATGACGATTAAAACCGGGGAATCCAGACATGAAAATGTTATCTCTATAAATATGAATGATGCAATTCCTCGTGATGAAAAAGGGATCACCGTCCGAATAGATAATATTAATGGAAAGAAAAGCAACTCTACTTTGTCAGATGTTTTTATTCCCTATGTAAATACATTTTCCGACCTCAAAAATAAAATACTCAGGATGAAAATTGAACTGACTGAAGGTAGTGGTTTTTCTAAAAGTCTTTCTGACAGTCAGATTGAGATGCATATTCTGAGGAATGTTAATTCGCTAAACGATGGCGAGAAATTGAATGATGATAATCTTGCATATCATTCTATATTCACTAACGAATTCTCTGTTATTATTCCGCCATCCTATTATGATGCGACTTCTGTAGTAAACGCCAATAATGGTGTGAGAGAAAAACTATTTGAAAGTGATAGTAAAGTTAAAGATATCGTCGATGAAATGTCTAATCATGATGTGGAGAGCGAAAAAGATATATTTGTTATCGGAGGAATGATAGAAAAACTGGATTCTCTGGTAGACGAATCTTTCAATGAAAATACTGATAACATACAAACAGTAAAAGATTTGTTAACGCAATTAACTGATGGCATGGAACTCTTCACGCTGCGAGACATAGTGGCATTCCCATCGTCCATAATAGCAAAATTAATAAAATCTCCACTTAATAGCGATCATGAACTTGTTACGCACGCACTGGATACGTATCTGTGCTACTTCAAAAATAAAAATCTGAGTAACGATGCGGAAATAATCAACTTTTTCCATGCTCTCTTTTTAAAGAAACCAGAGTTGATGGTTTCTGAAAATTATAGATTTATTCAATTTATTGATTTGCTTTTTGAAAACGGAAGTGTTGAAGAGAAAAACTTAGCATTTGACCTTTATCACAATTATCTTGCATTACCTGAAATAAAACAATTCGTTACTGCAGAAATAAAATTGAATTTCAATGAGCAGCAAGGATTGTTAGACAAAGATAATAAATGTTATATCCTGTTGTCATCCGATAACTCTGGGCGAGTAATGCGCTTATCGCACCAGACGTTAATCTCAATGCTTGAGCCAGAGGTTAAGAAAAAGACTATCTGGAATAATTACTCTATATATCCATCTTTGCAGGATACCCATGAAGTTGTCAGAGATGATCCAGAAACGATTTGTATGCGTGCATTTCCTTTATTTGCAAAAGGATGGGAATATGCGCAGAAAAATAAGAAACATCAATTGATTCTCAATGCTCTTGGATTGAAAGGTTATATTCGTGATATATTTATGTCAGCAATAATGCGAAAAACAGATTTTGTGCCAGAATCGGATAATCAATCGACAGAATTTAAATCATTATTTTCCTCTTTGATGACCGATTCAGACCAATGGCAACAGCATACTTTGAAAGAAAAACATTACACTAATCTATTAACGATGCTGGATCTCAAAGAGGCCAGTGAAAGTGATAAATCTAAAATATTTTTCTGTCTGTCTGCCATATTTGCAAATATTTCTCACAGTAATGTCTTTAACGGTATTCCTGATGCGTCAAAAACTTTAAAACGTTATGCATTTGCTTTATTGGCGAAAGCTTATTCTTTAGATGAAAGTATGATAAGCAGTCAAACTTTTAATACATACAAAACGGTATTGCTTGATTTCAATAATCTGTCTAATGAAGAGGCCAACCAGTTGCGTATAAGTTCGTTATATCGTGATATGGTCCGCTACGCACAATATCGTTTTTCTAAAGTTTTATCCGAGTGGACGCCAGACGCATGGCTGTAAAGATCGCAGCAGGATAATGGCATTGATGGCCCTGGCTCAGGCCAGGGCGGTCAATACCGGCACCTGCGAAGCGATGACGGCGGCAAGTGTAACCACGAAATGCGGTATCACTTGCTGTTTTCTGCCCTGAAGACTGGCGCTCACTGTGCCGTCGAACTTTCAATCAAATATATTGCGAGAGGGCGTCTTTGCGAGCCGCTTTCCAGAAACAGAAAAACCATTACCCCTGAAAACCGAAAAATGCCACAATATTGGCTGTTTATACAGTATTTCAGGTTTTCTCATGGCATTAACCGCCGCGCTTAAAGCGCAAATTGCCGCCTGGTATAAGGCGCTTCAGGAACAGATCCCCGACTTTATTCCCCGTGCGCCGCAGCGGCAGATGATTGCGGACGTCGCCAAAACGCTGGCCGGAGAAGAAGGGCGGCATCTGGCGATTGAAGCCCCCACCGGCGTTGGGAAAACGCTCTCCTATTTGATCCCCGGTATCGCCATTGCCCGCGAAGAGCAAAAAACGCTGGTGGTGAGTACCGCCAACGTAGCATTGCAGGATCAGATCTACAGCAAAGATTTGCCACTGCTGAAAAAGATCATTCCCGATCTTAAATTCACTGCCGCTTTTGGGCGTGGGCGCTACGTTTGCCCGCGTAATCTGACGGCGCTTGCCAGCACTGAGCCCACGCAACAGGATCTGCTGGCGTTTCTTGACGACGAGCTGACGCCGAACAATCAGGAAGAGCAAAAGCGTTGTGCAAAGTTGAAGGGCGATCTCGACACTTATAAATGGGATGGTCTGCGCGATCATACTGATATCGCTATAGATGACGATCTCTGGCGTCGTTTAAGTACCGACAAAGCCAGCTGCCTCAACCGCAACTGTTACTACTATCGTGAATGCCCGTTTTTTGTTGCTCGTCGGGAGATTCAGGAAGCGGAAGTGGTGGTGGCAAACCATGCGCTGGTGATGGCGGCGATGGAAAGCGAAGCCGTATTGCCTGACCCGAAAAATTTACTGCTGGTGCTGGACGAAGGCCATCACCTGCCAGATGTGGCGCGGGATGCGCTGGAGATGAGTGCCGAAATCACCGCGCCCTGGTATCGACTACAGCTGGACTTGTTCACGAAACTGGTCGCTACCTGCATGGAGCAGTTTCGCCCGAAGACCATCCCGCCGCTGGCGATCCCTGAACGTTTGAATGCGCATTGTGAAGAGTTGTATGAGCTTATCGCCACGTTAAACAACATTCTCAATCTCTACATGCCTGCCGGGCAGGAGGCAGAGCACCGTTTTGCGATGGGCGAACTGCCAGATGAAGTGCTGGAGATCTGCCAGCGGCTGGCAAAACTCACCGAGATGCTGCGTGGCCTGGCTGAGTTATTTCTTAACGATTTAAGTGAGAAAACCGGCAGCCATGACATTGTACGTCTGCATCGGTTGATTTTGCAGATGAACCGCGCGTTGGGGATGTTCGAGGCGCAAAGCAAACTCTGGCGGCTGGCGTCTCTGGCGCAATCTTCCGGTGCGCCGGTGACCAAATGGGCGACGCGGGAAGAGCGCGAAGGGCAACTGCATCTCTGGTTTCACTGCGTGGGGATACGTGTCAGCGATCAGCTGGAAAGGCTGCTGTGGCGCAGTATTCCGCACATTATTGTCACTTCCGCGACCTTACGTTCGCTGAACAGTTTTTCGCGTTTGCAGGAGATGAGCGGGCTGAAAGAGAAAGCGGGCGACCGTTTTGTGGCGCTGGATTCCCCCTTCAACCATTGCGAACAGGGCAAAATTGTTATTCCCCGGATGCGCGTTGAGCCTTCCATCGACAACGAAGAGCAGCATATTGCCGAAATGGCGGCCTTTTTCCGTGAGCAGGTGGAGAGCAAAAAACATCTCGGTATGTTAGTACTGTTTGCCAGCGGACGGGCGATGCAGCGCTTTCTCGACTATGTGACGGATTTACGCCTGATGTTGCTGGTGCAGGGCGATCAGCCGCGTTATCGCTTAGTTGAACTGCACCGCAAACGCGTTGCCAACGGTGAGCGTAGTGTGCTGGTGGGCTTACAGTCCTTTGCCGAAGGGCTTGATTTGAAAGGTGATCTGCTCAGCCAGGTGCATATCCACAAAATCGCTTTTCCGCCCATCGACAGCCCGGTGGTGATCACCGAAGGGGAATGGCTGAAAAGCCTCAACCGCTATCCGTTTGAGGTGCAAAGCCTGCCGAGCGCCTCGTTTAACCTGATTCAGCAGGTTGGGCGACTGATTCGAAGCCACGGTTGCTGGGGCGAAGTGGTGATTTACGATAAACGCTTGCTCACCAAAAACTACGGCAAGCGGCTACTGGATGCATTACCGGTATTTCCGATAGAGCAACCGGAAGTCCCTGAAGGTATAGTTAAAAAGAAAGAAAAAACGAAATCCCCACGCCGTCGGCGGCGTTAATGATGTGAGTCAGGTAAGGAGTCGTAAATGGACTATCGCAAAATCATTAAAGAGATCGGGCGCGGGAAAAACCACGCGCGCGATTTAGATCGGGATACTGCGCGCGGTCTGTATGCCCATATGCTCAATGGTGAAGTCCCTGACCTTGAGTTGGGCGGCGTATTGATTGCGCTGCGTATCAAAGGGGAAGGGGAAGCAGAGATGCTCGGCTTTTACGAAGCCATGCAAAATCACACCATCAAGCTGACGCCGCCTGCAGACAAGCCGATGCCGATTGTCATCCCCAGTTACAACGGCGCGCGTAAACAGGCCAACCTGACGCCGTTGTTGGCGATTCTCCTGCACAAACTCGGTTTTCCTGTGGTGGTTCACGGGGTTAGCGAAGATCCAACCCGCGTGCTGACAGAAACCATTTTCGAACTGATGGGTATTACGCCAACGTTGCACGGCGGGCAGGCGCAGGCGAAGCTCGACGAACATCAACCGGTGTTTATGCCTGTCGGCGCGTTTTGCCCGCCGCTGGAAAAACAACTGGCGATGCGCTGGCGGATGGGCGTGCGTAACAGTGCACATACCCTGGCGAAACTGGCGACGCCATTTGCCGAAGGTGAGGCACTGCGTCTTTCCAGCGTTTCGCATCCGGAATACATTGGACGCGTCGCGAAGTTCTTTAGCGATATCGGCGGGCGGGCGCTACTAATGCATGGTACTGAAGGCGAAGTGTATGCTAATCCGCAGCGCTGCCCGCAGATCAATCTCATTGACCGTGAAGGGATGCGGGTGCTGTATGAAAAACAGGACCCTGCTGGTAGCGAGTTACTGCCACAAGCAAAAGATCCGGAAACCACGTCGCAGTGGATTGAGCGTTGCCTGGCTGGCAGCGAACCGATTCCCGAATCGCTGAAAATCCAGATGGCTTGCTGCCTGGTGGCTACGGGGGAAGCGGCAACTATCAGCGATGGCCTGGCGCGCGTTAATCAGGCATTTTAATTTTTATCTCAGCCGGATGAGCCACGTCATCCGGCTTTTACCCCACCGCAATATGAAATTCCTGCATCTTTATTGACCTTCCCGCGCCCGGCGTGCAGCATAAAAAAACAACAAACACATAACATAAACAGGAGTTAACCATGGAAAGTGGTCATCGCTTTGATGCTCAGACGTTGCACAGTTTTATTCAGGCTGTATTTCGTCAGATGGGTAGCGAGGAACAAGAAGCGAAATTAGTTGCAGATCATTTAATCGCGGCAAACCATGCAGGGCATGATTCACATGGTATTGGCATGATCCCAAGCTATGTGCGTTCCTGGAGTCAGGGGCATCTGCAAATTAACCATCATGCCAAAATCGTTAAAGAGGCGGGGGCGGCGGTCACGCTCGATGGCGATCGCGCATTTGGTCAGGTCGCGGCACATGAAGCGATGGCGCTGGGGATTGAGAAAGCGCATCAGCACGGTATTGCTGCCGTGGCGCTACATAACTCGCATCATATCGGCCGTATCGGTTACTGGGCGGAGCAGTGTGCAGCGGCGGGGTTTGTCTCTATCCACTTTGTTAGCGTGGTTGGTATTCCAATGGTCGCGCCGTTCCACGGTCGCGACAGCCGCTTTGGCACCAATCCGTTCTGTGTGGTTTTCCCACGTAAAGATGACTTTCCGCTGTTGCTCGATTACGCCACCAGCGCCATTGCATTTGGTAAAACCCGCGTCGCCTGGCATAAAGGCGTCCCCGTGCCGCCAGGTTGCCTGATTGACGTTAACGGCGTGCCGACGACAAATCCGGCGGTAATGCAGGAGTCGCCGTTGGGTTCGCTGTTGACCTTTGCCGAACATAAAGGCTACGCCCTTGCAGCAATGTGTGAAATTCTTGGTGGGGCGCTTTCTGGCGGTAAAACGACGCATCAGGAAACGTTACAAACCAGTCCCGATGCCATTCTTAACTGCATGACCACTATCATCATCAACCCGGAACTGTTCGGCGCGCCGGATTGTAGCGCGCAGACCGAAGCCTTTGCCGAGTGGGTGAAAGCCTCGCCGCATGATGACGATAAGCCGATTTTGCTCCCGGGCGAGTGGGAAGTGAACACGCGTCGCGAACGGCAGGAGCAGGGGATTCCATTGGATGCGGGAAGCTGGCAGGCCATTTGTGATGCGGCGCGAAAGGTTGGTATGCCGGAAGAGACGTTGCAGGCTTTCTGTCAGCAGTTAGCCAGCTAAAAAAAAGCCCGTCCAGTGGCGGACGGGCAAACAAGGGTAACATAGGATCAATGAGGGTTAGAGCATATGCGTCTGTCGGCAAACAGACAGGGAAATACTTGTGCTGAACGTAGCGTAAACGCCTGATCCGGCTTACGAATTACTTATAAATTACCGCAGTACCGCTTAATTTATTGTTGTTGGTGGCAGAAGTGATGCTGTATCCACTGGCACCGGCTGCCGCAGCTTTCTCAGCCAGTTTAGCTTCCAGGGCATCGAGGGTGGATGCGCCATCGGCAGAAACCACGCCGATTTTATTCATGTTCTGTGCCTGGGATGCCGTTACCGGTTCCGCGGCAAACACGCCAAATGACAGAGTTGAAAGAGCCATAGCAGCAACAACAGTATTGATAGTTTTCATAATTAATCTCTCGCAGGTGATTTTTGTATAAGTGACGTTGTTTCGTCGATGTGATGAGTATCACGTTTTTTTTCGAGAGATAAAATCGAAGAGAATTGACCGCCTTGTTCAAATAAATTGATTGATATCTAACATACTGATAATCCATTTATTTGTTGAACTTATGGACTTGTTTTATGCAGCGTGGCAGTCACGACAGCGTTAAAGGCACGGAATGCCACGCAAAATACAAACTATACTCGCTATACATCCCGCCAGTTGTAGTTAACGTAACTGGCTGTCTTTCGAACCTCTGCGATTATATCCTGTATAAGCTGGTTTTTGTAAATCTTTCTCCTGCTGACAATGAATGCATAAGCGCACACCAGGAATGGCTTCCCGACGGGCTTGCGGGATGGGGGCTCCGCACTCTTCACATTCATACAGGCTTTCGCCACGCGGAATTTCACCCCGAGCGCGGGCAATCGCATCTTCAATTGTACTGTTGATCTGTTCGTTGACGGCGTCATCGTTAGCCCAACCGGATGCCATATCGTCCTCCCCATATCAATACTTGTACAGTTAAGTGTAGCTAATATAGGGGCGAACTCGGGCAGTTCAAGCGTCAGATCTCCGACCATTCCCGCAGCAGATTATGATAAAGATTGAGCAGCGACAGGATCTCTTCACTTTCGCCGTAGCGGCTTTTCAGCGACTGAATATTGTTGTCCAGTTCAAACAGCATGGCGCGCTTTTTATCATCACGGATCATCGACTGGATCCACATAAATGATGCCACTCGTACGCCGCGGGTTACGGGTGTCACGCAATGCAAGCTGCTGGAGGGATACAACACCAGATCGCCTGCCGGAAGTTTTACCCGATGTTGCCCGAAGGTGTCATTAACGACCAGTTCGCCGCCATCGTAGCTTTGTGGATCGCTTAAAAACAGCGTGGCAGAAAGGTCAGTGCGCATCCAGCCGTTTTGTGGGTGACTGCGTACTGCGCCATCCACATGAAAACCATAGGTTTCATTGTTCTGATAGCGATTAAACAGCGGCGTGGAAAGGGTACGCGGTAAGGCAGCGGCAAAGAACAAAGCATGTTGGTTAACCGCGTTCAGCACCTCATTTTGCAGGGCAGCGTATAACGTGCTGCGGGTGTCTACCTGTTGATTGTTCTTAACTTGCGCACCTTGTGCGCCGGTGGTGACGCGTCCATCAACCCATTCGGCTTGTTCCAGTTGTTCGCGAAACCGGGCGACGTCCTGTGGCGATAACACGCCGGGAATGTGGTACATCATACAAGCTCTCCAAAAAGTGGGGCCTGCGCCCCACATCTGAATCAGAAATGCATATTGGCCGTGAGCAGGAAGGTTCTTGGCTCGCCCGGGTGATAACGGTAGCCGCTCTTGTTGATTGAGGCGACGTAATCGGTATCAAACAGGTTGTAGACGTTTAGCTGGAAGTCGAGATTGCGATTAACCCGATACCCCAGTTTAGCGTCGGCGACCCAGTAACCTTCGGTAAACGCTGGCGTTCCCACCGCGCCGTCTGAACCTTTGTGCATACTACCGATATAGCGTGCGCCTGCGCCAACAGAGATATCATCGGTTGCCTGATACTGGCTCCATAAGGTAAAGGCGTGCTCCGGGGTATACGGCAGCGATGAGGAACCATCCTGGGCAACATCTTTGCCGTTTTTGATGGTTGCTTTTTGCTGGGTATAGCCGCCAATCACCTGCCACGCGGGAGTGATATTCCCGGCCACGGATATCTCATAGCCTTCGACGCGTTTCTTACCGTATTGCGAGTAAGTTCCGTCATCATTTTGCTCAACTTCATTTTCGATATCAGTACGGAACAGCGCGGCGGTGAGCAACAGGCGTTTATCCAGAACCTGCCATTTGGTGCCAATCTCGCTGGTGTTGGCTTTTTGCGGTTTAAAATCGGTGCGGTTGGCGCTGTTACCGCTGCCAGACTGCGCAAGGGCGAAGTTGTTGCCGCCCGGAGGCTGCTGGGAAACGGCATAGTTAATATAGACATTGCCGTTTTCCGTCAGGTGATACAGCGCCCCGGCTTTCCAGTTCACCAGATTGCCCGACTTAGCGGTATCGACGGTGGTGACCGGAGAACCTTTTGCCACGCCAGCAGGGCAGGTGATGGCACCGCGTCCGCTGCCGCCGCAGGCGGTGGCACTGTCATATTCAGTATGATAATTATCCAGACGGATCCCGCCGTTCAGCTCAAAATCACGGGTGATTTGCAGCGTATCGAAGGCGTAAATTGCGAAGGTATCCGTCTGACCATTGGCGTTTGCGCCGTTGCGCGTCAGGCCGCCGGGATGAATGCTGCTGTCAGGATGATAAATATTTACCGCAGGTAACGTCACCGGATTAACGCCGTAGTTAGTCTGCGTTTCACGGGTAAATTCCACGCCGGTACTGACATCATGACCGATAGAACCGGTATAGAACGTCGAGGTCAGGTTGGTCTGGTTGGTGAGAATTTTATTACTCACATCTTTGGTATTCGCCGTGCGTGACCAGGTCCAGCTATTCACATCGCTGGTGGGCTGGGTAATATTCGACGCCCCGCCCATAATCGCCGTCATCAGGTAATCCTGCTTCACGCGCGACCAACGGGTAGTATTGCGAATGGTGGTGTTATCGTTGATGTCGTGCTCAAAACGCATGGTAGCGGTGTCGGTGGTCGAATCGTCGTAATCGGAATCCGTGCCGTAAAAGTTATGAGTATCAACTTTTCCGGAATGATTCAGGGCCACTGTTCCCGCAGATGGGGCAGAATAGCCCGGCAAACCGATAGTCGGAATGCCACCGTCTGGCGTGTTGTGCTGGGTGACATGCAGATAATTAAGATACAAACGATTCGCTGTACCAAGGCCAAAAGCGACAGAAGGGGCGACGCCGTAACGCTCATTTTTGATTTTGTCGCGTCCGGCATCGTGCGTTTTTTCGCCCATTACATTCAGGCGCACCGCGGTGGTATCACCAATGGCCTGATTGACGTCCAGCGTGCCGCGGCGGAACCAGGCGCTGCCAATACTGGCGGAGGCGTCAATGCCGGAATCATTGCGCGGCTGTTTGCTGATCATATTGATCGAGCCCGTCGGTGCGCTGCGCCCGTAGTCGGTGCCGGACGGCCCTTTAATTACTTCGACCTGCTCGGTATTGAAGGTGTCGCGCGAGACGCTGCCGATATCGCGAATGCCATCGATATAAATACTGTTAGAGGTATCGGCACCGCGCATATAAATGGCGTCGCCAGTGGTGGAGTTACCGTTCTCACCCGCAAAAAACGCACCCACGCCGGGGACGTTTTTGAGCGCGTCGGTAAGGTTGGTTGCGCCCTGATCTTTAATCACTTGTTCAGAAATCACCGTCATCGTGCGGGTAGTATCCGCTACCGGACGCGAGAATTTCGGATCAGCAGATTGTTGTGGCGCATAAAGCGAAGGCGTTGATGCTTCGACAACCAGCGTGTCATCCGCGTTAGCTTGCCCTTCGGCGGCGAGTGCCTGTGCCACAGGCGTAATACCAATACAAAGACCGGCAAAGAACGTGAGCGAATGAAATTGTCTGGCAGGGAAATTGCGATTGTTTTCCATTTTGCAGGTGACTTTTTCTTATATGTTGAAATTTTCACTGACACGAGAAAGCCTCTCTGCGGATGCGATGCCACTGTTAATCCCGTGATAGTGTTCGTGCAAGTGATAATAATTTTGATAAGCATTATCACTTGGCGCGATTTTCTATCACCCATTGCGCGAAAAAGAAATACATTTATTTACATTGCGTTCATATTTGATGTTTTTTGATTACAAAACAGGCGAAAACTGCATCCAGAGGCGAATGCAGTTACGTTGGTGGGGTTATTTGTAGATGGTTGCAGTACCGAACATCTGGTCATTTCCGCCCGCGGAATTAATGACATAACCTTTCGCGCCTTGTTCGCGCGCTTTTTCTGCCAGTTTATCCTCCAGATCGCTTAGGTTTGATGCGCCAGTTGCCGAAACGGTACCGGCGGGCCGTAGCTGACCGCTGTCCAGGTTACTCATCGGTTGCGCGGCATAAGCCGTGAGAGAGATTCCGCTCAGGACGGTGGCAATCAGTAGTGTGAGGCACTTTTTCATAATGACATCCTCATAAATACAACGGGTAGTGCCTGATAAGTGTAGGTCGCCTGGACGATGAAAATGACGCAAAAAATTGACAGAGATGTGCTTGTTTTTTGAACGATATATTTTTACAAAATAAGACAAATCAATGACATGCATGATGCTGATTTTTATGGTGAATTGCCATAAACCATAGCCATGTGAAGGTTTATAGAAATGATAAACGCAGCCAGATATTTACCCTGTCGCGTTATGCGGGTATCTTACGCCGCTGCTTAAAGGAGAATGCTATGTCCGCCCAGAAACCGGGGTTGCATCCGCGCAACCGTCATCACAGCCGCTACGATCTCGCCACGCTTTGTCAGGTCAATCCTGAACTCAGGCAATTCCTCACGCTTACACCCGCCGGGGAGCAAAGCGTAGACTTTGCCAATCCGCTGGCGGTGAAGGCGCTCAATAAGGCGTTGCTGGCCCATTTTTACGCCGTAGCGAACTGGGATATCCCCGACGGTTTTCTCTGCCCGCCAGTACCGGGCCGGGCGGATTATATTCATCACCTTGCCGATTTACTGGCAGAAGCAAGCGGATCAATTCCAGCTAATGCCAGCATTCTGGATATCGGCGTTGGTGCGAACTGTATTTACCCGCTGATTGGCGTACATGAATATGGCTGGCGTTTTACTGGTAGTGAAACCAGCAGCCAGGCGTTAAGCAGTGCGCAGGCGATCATCAGTGCTAATCCGGGGCTTAACCGCGCCATTCGTCTGCGTCGGCAAAAAGAGAGTGGGGCGATTTTTAACGGCATCATCCATAAAAACGAGCAATACGACGCGACCTTGTGTAACCCGCCATTCCACGATTCCGCCGCTGCGGCACGGGCAGGTAGTGAACGTAAACGCCGTAACCTGGGGCTAAACAAAGACGATGCACTGAACTTTGGTGGTCAGCAACAGGAGTTGTGGTGTGAAGGCGGTGAAGTCGCTTTTATCAAAAAGATGATTGAAGAGAGCAAAGGCTTCGCGAAGCACGTGATGTGGTTTACCTCACTGGTATCTCGTGGTGAAAACCTACCGCCGTTGTATCGTGCCCTGACGGACGTGGGCGCGGTGAAGGTGGTAAAAAAAGAGATGGCCCAGGGGCAAAAGCAGAGTCGCTTTATTGCCTGGACCTTTATGAACGACGAGCAGCGCCGCCGTTTTGTCAATCGCCAGCGTTAAAGCGTTGGCTCCCCCGGCGGCAGCGGTTCAGCCGGGGCCGCGCCCGGAGCAGGCAGCACCTGATAAGTCTGCACCGGCGCGCGAACACCCGCCAGGTCGAAATGTTTTTTCACCTGGCTGTCGAGGGCAAAGCGTACCGTCCACTGTTTGAGTGGCAGCGTGGTGAACGAAACACGCAGTGTAAACGCGGTATTGCTTAAGCCGACAATCCCGGCAAAATTCGGTTCACCAATAATCAGCCCGCGAATTTCTTCGTTTTCCATTAATTCCGCTACCGCATCTTTCAGTGCCTGATTGGCTTTATCAGCATCTTCATGGCGATCAACATCATAATTTGCCACTACCGAACCAATGCCGCGGACAAAGTTAGCAAAGGTGGTAATCGAAGACCACGGAATGATGTGATACGCCCCGGTATCCTGGCGCACGCCCACGGAGCGAATCGACATCCGTTCCACAGTGCCGGTCAACGGCCCGATAGTCACCAAATCTCCAGTGTTCATGCCGTTTTCAAACTGAATAAACACCCCGGTAATGATATCTTTTACCAGCGTTTGCGAACCAAACGAGATAGCCAGACCTAATGCCCCGGCACCTGCCAGCAATGGCGCGATATTGACGCCGATTTCCGACAACACAATCATGATGGTGATGGTACTGATAATCACCGCCAGCGCGTTACGGAACAGCGTCAGCAGGGTACGCGTACGGGCGCTGGGTAGCGGGCGGCCATGAATATCCGAAGCCAGCCGGTTTTCGATCAAACTGGCGAGCACCGTCCAGCCAACCGCCGAGAAGAAAAGGATGAGTGCGATACGGATCAGGATATCTACGGTTTTCTGCCCCGCGCCGTTTTGCAGCCAGTTCCAGAAATCGAACAATCCCCATGCGCTCAACAGCAACATTACCGCCACGCAGACGGTCAGAATACGCGCCGTTTTCAGCGCCGCCGACAGCCAGCCATTCAACCGTTTTTGCAGCTCCGGATAGTTACGCTGAGTATGTGGCGAGAGAGTGATGGTTTTCGCCAGCCAGCGGGAAAACATACCGGAAACAAACGCTGCGATACCAATAATCGCCAGGCTGCGCACCGTTGCACCCATCATAAATTTCAGGCTGTTGCCCGGATCGAACAACGAAAAGAAAAACAGCACGATAAAATAGGCGCTTGCCAGCCAGTGCCACACCAGCGCAAAGGCGCGGATAAACAGGCTGAAAAAGGCCAGCGAATGCTCCGCGAAGTTGAGCAAATGCTGGGTAATCTCTTTTTTATTACGAAAGATCAGGTACAACGCCCAGACCGTCATGCACAGCATAATGATGACGTTCGCCAGCGCACCTATCTGTACATTCACCTGATTAGAGATAATCGGCACGGCCACAATCAGGCCATAGCCAATCAGGCTGCTTAACCAGCTCAGGCGACGGCTCCAGTAACGGGCGGTCTCGTCATGAATCGTGAACGGGCGCAGTTCCGCCACGTTTGGGCAAAAAATCAGGCGTAGTACAGCTTTGAAAAATTCAATCAGGGCAAAGGCGTTGAGAAACAAACTTTGTTGGAAAGCGATGGTGCGACTGCCCGCATTCAGGTTGTCGCTTAATACCTGGCCGACAAATAATGTCAGTGCCAGTAACAGCAGGTCGATAATAAACGCCCCGATAATCATCGCCGGAAGCTGCAGCCAGTTGCTGCGTTCGCGATTTTTTTGCCGCGCCCACTGGCCCATTTTGCGATACAGCGGCAGTGCGCACAGACGAATCAGCCAGTAAAAACCAAACACTAATACCGCTAACATTGAAAAATGGGTCAACGCATTGCTGAAGGTTTGTGGATTAAACGGCTTATGCGGGGAGCCGGTGATATTGCGATAAAGTTGCCCGAAGCGGGCGGAAAGGGCTTCACCATAATGGCGGCTGACTTCGGTGACTTTTTGCAGAACGGTTTGCTCTTCAACCAGCGTCGGCGGCACGATCTTCGGTACGGGTTCCGCAGGGGGCGTCGCGGCGACGGTGCGCAACTGGTCGATCAACTCTTTACGCGAGGTGTCATTATCCAGCACATCCGCCAGTGCGCCATAGGCCGCTTTTTTTTGTTCGATATCCGGTTCCGGGGCCGGTTCAGTCGTTGAGTCCGTTGTCGTTGTGGTTGTAACGCCGGGTATGGATACCGCTTGGGCAGGTGCGCCCAGCAGGCAGAAGAGGATGAACAGGATCCACCGCATGACTCCTCCAGTGAGAAAACAGAGCAAAAAGATAAGTATAGATGCTGGGGGAGGGGCGATTTTAAATGAGAGGAATCTGGTGTGCCTCCCTTTCGGGGGAAAGGGAGGCTGAGAAGTTAAGAGACGTGTTGCAAAAATTCCTGCAAGCGCTGGCTCGGTGGGTTCTTGATCAACACCTGCGGATCGCCATCTTCCGCAATCCGGCCTTTGTCGATAAAGATCAGGCGCGAAGCTACTTTCTCGGCAAAACCGATTTCGTGGGTCACGATCACCATCGTCATCCCTTCTTCAGCCAGGTCCTGCATAACCTTCAGCACTTCATGGCGCAGTTCCGGGTCAAGAGCGGAAGTCGGTTCATCGAACAGCATCATTTTCGGTTTTACCGCCAGCGCACGGGCAATCGCCACACGCTGTTGCTGACCACCAGAAAGCTCGGAAGGGTAGTGGTGAGCGCGTTCTGCCAGGCCGACTTTCGCCAGCAGCTCACGCGCCAGTTTTTCCGCCTCTTCTTTGTTCGCGCCACGCACGCGTAGCGGACCAAACATCACATTTTCCAGCGCCGTCAGATGCGGGAAGAGGTAAAACTGCTGGAACACCATACCTGCTTCCTGGCGAATCAGGCGCTCGTCAACTTTCGGATCGTTAACCTTCAGGCCATCGACAATCAGATCGCCGGAAGTGATTTCTTCCAGTTTGTTGATGCAGCGCAGCAGGGTCGATTTACCGGAACCGGATGGCCCGATAATCACCACGACTTCGCCCTGAGCAATGTTCAAATCGATATTGTGCAGCACCTGGGTTGGACCAAAATGCTTGGAGACGTTTTTAAATTCAATCACAGGATTTTCATCCTTCTTTCCAGACGACGCAGAATAAAGCTCAGCACCAGGGTAATAATCAGATAGAACACCGCCACGGCGCTCCAGATCTCAAGGGCGCGGAAGTTACCGGCAATAATTTCTTGCCCCTGACGGGTCAGTTCCGCCACGCCGATAACAATAAACAGCGAGGTGTCTTTAATGCTGATGATCCACTGGTTACCCAGCGGCGGCAGCATACGACGCAGTGCCAGCGGTAAAATGACGTAGCGAATGGTTTCCCAACGTGAAAGACCAAGCGCCAGTCCTGCTTCACGAAAACCTTTGTGGATAGACAGCACCGCACCACGCGTGATTTCCGCAATGTATGCGCCGGAGTTGATCATGATGGTGACCACCGCCGCAGTAAACGGGTCGATGCGTAAGTCGTTAAACGCCATCGGCAGGGCGAAATAGATAAACATCACCTGGACGACGATAGGTGTGCCGCGGATCACTTCAATAAAGACCAGCGCGACGTGGTTGGCTATCCAACCACCGAAGGTGCGTGCAAAACCTGCCAGCAATCCGATCACCAGGCCGCCAGCCAGACCGAGGACCGAGATCCACAGGGTCATTTTGGCACCTTCAATCAGAAGCGGAATGGCAGGCCAGATGGCACTCCAGTCAAACTGCATATGTTGTTCCTGTTACCGTGGTGTAAATAATCAAATTCAGGGTAATTAATGGCCCCGGAGCGGGTTTGCGCCCCTCACCCTAATCCTCTCCCCAGAGGGGAGAGGGAACTGCCAGTGCGCTTTACAGGCGTAGCGTTATTATTTCGGTTCAGTACCGAACCATTTTTTGTAGATTTCGTTGTAAGTTCCGTTCTCGCGCAGGGTTTTCAACGCGCCGTTGACTTTGTCACGCAGCTCGTCGCTACCTTTCGGGAACGCAATACCGTATTGCTGTGCTTCCAGAGAGTCACCTACCGCTTTGAACTGACCGTTACCGGCGGTTTTGATGAAGTACAGAATGTTTGGCGTATCGTGCAGAACGGCGTCTGCGCGGTTGGTGCCCAGTTCCATATAGGCGTTATCGATGTTCGGGAACTGACGCAGATCTTTTGTTTTGATGTTTGCTTTCGCGTAATCAACGGAGCCAGTGCCGCTCTTCACAGCAACCACTTTCCCGTCGAGATCTTTCACGCTTTTCACATCGTTATTGTTAGCTTTCACCATCACTAACAGGCCGCTTTTGTAGTAGCCGTCAGAGAAATCGATCGCTTTTTTACGCTCGTCGGTGATGGTAATGCCCGCCAGCGCCAGATCGACGTTTTTGGTTTGCAGTGCCGGAATGATCCCACTGAAATCCATCGGCTTCAGTTCGTAATCCAGCTTCAGCTCTTTAGCGATGGCAGCCCACAGATCAACGTCAAAGCCCACATATTTATCGCCCTGTTTAAATTCAAACGGAACGAAGGCGGTATCCGTCGCGACAACTAATTTTTTATCCGCGGCATGAGAAGAAACCGCAAAAGCCAGGGTCAGTGCAGCCAGTGAAACTTTTAATACAGACTTCATAGCATTTCCTTTTTTCTATCCACGGGACGATCCCCTGCGTGACATTCACATATATGAAAAAATCGTGCCAGTTTTGCAACTCATTGATTTTTCGAGATGCGGCAAAAACGTGATGCACGATTTATAGGGCAATACCCTGAAGATGCACCATTCTGGGGCACCAAACTGGTGCGCTAAAATTGTGCACTCAACACAGTGATTATTTAGCGTAAAACCTGATGAAAAAACAATCTTTATGTAACGATTGTGTGATGATGTGGATACAAAAAATTTACTTAACCAGCTGGGGATAGCAGATGGATGCACTAAATAAGTGCGTTGAAGCGGGCTGCAAAACAAAACGGCCTCCTGTCAGGAAGCCGCTTTTATCGGGTACTAAAGTTCTGCACCATCAGCGATGGATTTATTCGATGTTAGACTCAATAAACCACAGGAATTTATCCAGGTCGCGAGACGCGGCGGTCAGGATATCTGCGGTATCGTCATCTTTCGCTTCGCCAATCGCTTTGCGTACGTCATTAGCGACGATTGCGTAACGGTCAGCCAGTTCTTTCAGGTGATCCTGAACGTTGTGGATGTCCAGCGGGTAACTTTTCAGCGGGGTTTTGCTGTTGATAACTTGAGTGGTCCCCAGAGCTACACCGCCCAGCTGCACTGCACGTTCTGCCATGGTATCCAGATGATCGATCAGTGCGGTGCGGAAGCCATCCAGCATTTCATGTACGGCAATGAAGTTAGCGCCGCGCATGTTCCAGTGCGCTTGTTTGGTAATCAAAGAAAGATCAATAAACTGGATAACCTGGCGATTCAGCAACTCTACTGTTGCTTTTTTCTCGCTGTCAGAGACATCGTTGCGGGTATAAAGCAGATTGGTCGCTTTTGATTTAACTAATTTAGCGGTACTCATAATTTCATATCCTCTTGATGTTATGTCCCAGTAATTAACGAGACTAAGTATAGCACCGGCTATGTGTTCCGCTATTCTGGCTGTTCCTATCACACTAATAGTGGTAACAAGCGTGAAAAACAAAACTAATAAAAATTCAATGGGTTAGTTATATTGATAAGAACAATTCTTATTTATTGGCTCGCCAGGAATTTTCGGAATAAATATGCTTTTGCATAATTCGATATATAAAGACGGTGTAGAGGAAAAGTAGCGAGAAATTCTGCATGGTTATGCATAACCATGCAGAAATGTAAATTTAATTAATGTCTAATTCTTTTATTTTGCTCTCTTTGCGTACTGTCAGCGTAGACCCCATTGAAGCGGCGATGATAGCGCCGAGCGCCAGCAGCTGTATGGGTGTCAGTGTTTCTCCGAGGAAAATCATCCCGGAAACGGCAGCCAGCGCCGGTTCCATGCTCATCAGCGTACCAAATGTCCGTGTTGGCAAACGGGTGAGGGCAATCATTTCCAGCGAATAAGGCAGAGCGGTCGAGAGAATAGCGACCGCCAGACCCAATGGAATAACCGACCAGTGCCAGAGTGCTTCACCAGCCTGAAGCGCTCCAATTGGCACGAAAATTAACGCTGCAATCAACGAACCAATTGCCACCGTCGCAGGGCCATGTTCCGCTCCTGCGCGTTGCCCACTTAAAATGTAAATAGCCCAACAAGCCCCGGCCCCCAGAGCCAGCGCACAGCCGGTTAAATCGACATGGGAAACGTCTTGCCCCAGCGGTAGCAGGAACCACAGACCAAGAACCGCCAGAACAACCCAGACGAAATCTACCGGGCGACGAGAAGAGAACAGCGCCACCGCCAGTGGTCCGGTGAACTCCAGCGCCACCGCAATACCCAGCGGTACCGTCTGAATAGAAAGATAAAAAAGATAATTCATCCCCCCCAGCGAAACGCCGTAAAACAACAGCGGTAACCGCTGCTCTTTGGCAAAGCGCAGTCGCCATGGCTTAAAGAACGCGATGAGGATCAGCGTTCCTAATGCCAGACGCAGCGCAGTGACACCCGGTGCGCCCACCAGAGGAAAAAGTGACTTAGCTAACGAGGCTCCACCCTGAATAGACGCCATGGCAACGAGCAATATGACTATTGGTAACCAGACCGGCATTTTACGTAATGAACCAGGCATCCTTTCTCCCACAAATATCTAGACTTAAGTAAAGCGTGGAGTGTACTGGATATACCCAATGCTGGTTGAGCATTTGTTGAAAAAATTTTCCCCCGTTTTGACTAAAATGCGCCAGGATTGATGGAATCATTAGTCTGGTGATTAGGAATAATCTGGATGAATGACCGGGAAAACATGCGTAATACTTACGCAGTTCTCTGAAAAAGTGATTTAAATTTAGATGGATAGCGGTGTATGGAAACGTTCTGTTACATGAAATGGCCCGTTAGACATCACAAATCGCGAAGAGTTTCCCATTAATTTTTGATATATTTAAAACTTAGGACTTATTTGAATCACATTTGAGGTGGTTATGAAAAAAATTGCATGTCTTTCAGCACTGGCCGCAGTTCTGGCTTTCACCGCAGGTACTTCCGTAGCTGCAACTTCTACCGTAACTGGCGGTTACGCACAGAGCGACGCTCAGGGCCAAATGAACAAAATGGGCGGTTTCAACCTGAAATACCGCTATGAAGAAGACAACAGCCCGCTGGGTGTGATCGGTTCTTTCACTTACACCGAGAAAAGCCGTACTGCAAGCTCTGGTGACTACAACAAAAACCAGTACTACGGCATCACTGCTGGTCCGGCTTACCGCATTAACGACTGGGCAAGCATCTACGGTGTAGTGGGTGTGGGTTATGGTAAATTCCAGACCACTGAATACCCGACCTACAAACACGACACCAGCGACTACGGTTTCTCCTACGGTGCTGGTCTGCAGTTCAACCCGATGGAAAACGTTGCTCTGGACTTCTCTTACGAGCAGAGCCGTATTCGTAGCGTTGACGTAGGCACCTGGATTGCCGGTGTTGGTTACCGCTTCTAATCACTTCGGTGATATAAAAAATCCGCCTCTCGGGGCGGATTTTTTGTTTTAAGGTTTCGGGTCGAAAATATCGGTTCCGAGATGGTTGTAATCCACCTTCTGTAACTGGAAGTTGGTGATGTATATCGGCCCGGCTTTCTTCTCAGATATAAACGGGTATTTGATGTTAATTTCCTTCGCTTTAATTCCCGTCCACTGCGAGAAAAAGCCTAAGAAGTCATTGGCAGAGCGGCGGGCTTTAATCACCCGATGCGCTTTATCGTCGCTCGAAATGACCATAAAAGGCACCTGGAAATTTTGCTGATACTTATCATCATGGGCAAGGTATTGCACGTCTTTGCCACGCTCTTTAAAGGCCAGACCGTGGTCAGAAAAGTAAACCAGCGAGAAGCTGCTGCCGCTGTTGCGTAACTGATCGTACAGCTTGCGCAGTAAATCGTCTGTTTGCGTCATGGTATAGAGATAGCACGACGTTTCTTTCGATTGCACAAAGGTTTCGTATTTGCCTTGTGTCCGGTCGCAGGCCTGCGGATGTGAGCCCATCAGATGTAAAACAATCAGCTGCGGTTGCGAGTGCTCTTGCGCCAGCACTTGAGCGGTCATATCCAGTAACGCTTCGTCTTTCGTGTTTTTATCTGCTTCAAAATTACCTTCTTTCAGGAAGTACACTTCATCTGCTCGTTTGGCGATGCTGGCGATGGCGGTATCGTATTCGCCGATTTGGCCCTGGTTGGAAAACCACCAGGTCTGGAAGCCCGCGCGATTTGCCAGGGTGACAAAGTTATCCTGAAACTGTGGTTTGCCATCGACAACGCGATTGAGCGTTAAGCCAAGCGATTTCTGCGTGGAGCCACTGGCGGCAATGTAGTCAGCAAATATCAAACCGTTAACACTGCTGGCAAACGGGGTATTGTCCCAGTGACCGCCAAAGGCACCGAGGGCATCGCGACGCGCGCTTTCACCGATCACCACCACATAGGTCTGATACTTCGGCTTAACGGCAGTGACCGTCCAGGTATCTTTCATTCCGGAAAGTTTTGCCATCCGTTCTTGCTCTTCAATCACCTCGTTATTATTGACGATGACATCCTTAGCAAAACGAAATACCGGATAGCCAGTATCTTTCAGTTTAAATACGCCGCCCCAGGCCAGGTTTTGCACGGGAGCAACAAAAAATGTCGCCACACTGAATACCAGACACAGGCTGTCGAAGGTATTCCAGCGCGCTTTTTCACTCTCTTTTTTCCGCCTGATTGCTATTACGCCGAGCGCAAAAATAAATAAGCCGACCAGGTAGCTGTACCACGGAAAAATCGTCAGGATTTCGGTCGACTCTTCCATATTGGTGGAGTGCAATGCCAGCAATGTATTGAAATTAGGTGCGCCGTAGGCCTGAGCAAAAGGGAAATAACAAGCCGCCACCAGCGAACTGACACCGACCAGAACTTTTTGTACGCGAGGCAATGTTCGCCATAGTAAAAGCAAAATAGCCGTAAATGCGGCGGTGTAGAGCAAACTGAAGGGGTAACCTAAGCCGAGGTTAATTAATAGCGACTGTAAAAAGTAGAACGCAGTCCACGGGCTAAATACCCGGCTACGGGTAACAAGCGATTCTTTGAGGGTTAAATTCATATGCCACTATCGTAACAAACGCCATGTGCTTACCCTGGCGTCAAGGGTCAATACCTGCAAGAGTGCGTGGAGAGGGGAAAGGGGTCCGCATCCGCGAGCCGCAATATACGCAGGGCTGCAAGAAGATAGAGCGAGCCGCCGTTCAGGTCAACTACTGACGAACAAATCTTTTGCGAAGGGGATTGCAAATCCGACAAAAAGTGGGGTTTTTCAGACCAAAACGCGTTGTGCCTGCATAAAAGCAGGAGTGAAGCGGCGTACCGCGACGCCGCTATTTATCGGAAGGTTTATCTTGCTGCGGTTTGTTGTTGACCATATCGCACAACATAGAGAGCAGCATTAACCGTACTTTAAAGGGAGAATGACTAAACACGCGCATACACCTCTTGAACTCATTCATAAGACCTCCTGACTTGCTAATCCCGTCGATCCTTGAGGGATGATTGCATTACATACAGATATAGCACAGGCTATATTATATAGCTATTGCTAAAACGTTAATTTTTTGTACCTTCGCAACTCTGGTTTACAATGTGCGCACGAAATGAGAACGCTATGTATGCGTCACCATAATGAGGAAGCACAATGAGTCGTCGCGCAGGTACGCCAACAGCAAAAAAAGTGACGCAGTTAGTGAACGTGGAAGAGCACGTTGAAGGGTTCCGCCAGGTCAGAGAGGCGCATCGGCGCGAGCTTATTGATGATTACGTTGAGCTGATTTCTGACTTGATCAGGGAAGTGGGGGAAGCTCGTCAGGTGGACATGGCTGCTCGTCTGGGGGTTTCGCAACCGACGGTGGCGAAAATGCTTAAGCGGCTGGCAACCATGGGGCTGATTGAAATGATCCCCTGGCGTGGCGTGTTTTTAACGGCAGAAGGAGAGAAACTGGCGCAGGAAAGCCGCGAGCGACATCAGATAGTCGAAAATTTCTTGTTGGTGTTGGGCGTCAGTCCGGAAATCGCCCGTCGCGACGCGGAAGGCATGGAGCACCATGTTAGTGAAGAGACGCTGGATGCCTTTCGTTTGTTTACCCAGAAACACGGTGCCAAATGAGCCTGCCTTTTTTACGCACGCTGCAAGGCGATCGTTTTTTTCAGTTATTAATTCTTGTTGGCGTCGGATTAAGTTTTTTTGTTCCCTTTGCACCGAAATCCTGGCCTGCTGCTATCGACTGGCACACCATCATCACCTTAAGCGGCCTGATGCTGCTGACCAAAGGTGTGGAGTTAAGCGGTTATTTTGATGTGCTGGGGCGCAAAATGGTGCGCCGCTTTGCTACGGAGCGTCGGCTGGCGATGTTTATGGTGCTGGCGGCGGCGCTGCTTTCTACCTTTCTGACCAACGATGTCGCGCTGTTTATTGTTGTTCCGCTGACTATCACGCTAAAAAGACTGTGTGAGATCCCGGTTAATCGGCTGATTATTTTTGAAGCGCTGGCAGTCAACGCTGGTTCGCTACTGACGCCAATTGGCAACCCGCAAAATATTCTTATATGGGGACGTTCTGGTCTTTCGTTTGCCGGATTTATTGCCCAAATGGCACCGCTGGCTGGCGCAATGATGCTGACACTCCTGCTGTTGTGCTGGTGTTGTTTCCCTGGAAAGGCG
This sequence comes from Escherichia sp. F1, assembly GCF_046764225.1. Classification (NCBI taxonomy): domain Bacteria; kingdom Pseudomonadati; phylum Pseudomonadota; class Gammaproteobacteria; order Enterobacterales; family Enterobacteriaceae; genus Escherichia; species Escherichia sp. F1. The sequence continues at coordinate 3,252,083 of NZ_CP177202.1, read as the reverse complement.
CTGCAATACCATACGGGGGCGCAAACGCCGGAGTGGAAACCGCGGCTGGTGTGGAGTTGTCTGGGGCTGTATATCGTCTTTCTGATGGCGCTGGAGTTAAAACAAGAGCTGTGGGGACTGGTGATTGTGGCGGTGGGCTTTGCGCTGCTGGCACGTCGCGTGGTGCTCAGTGTGGACTGGACGCTGCTGCTGGTGTTTATGGCGATGTTTATCGACGTCCATTTACTAACCCAACTGCCAGCTTTGCAGGGGGTGTTAAGTAACGTGAGTCATTTATCCGAACCCGGATTATGGTTAACGGCAATCGGTCTATCGCAGGTGATCAGTAACGTGCCGAGTACCATATTGTTGCTGAACTATGTGCCGCCGTCGTTGCTGCTGGCATGGGCGGTAAACGTGGGGGGCTTTGGTTTATTACCCGGATCGCTGGCAAATTTGATTGCGTTACGGATGGCGAACGATCGCCGTATCTGGTGGCGTTTCCATCTCTATTCAATACCGATGCTGTTGTGGGCGGCGCTGGTGGGATATGTTTTGTTGGTTATGATCCCGGCGGGATAAGGTCTGGCAAATTAAAAAGGCGGATTATGAGTCCGCCTTTGTTTTACGTTTTGACGATTAATTCAGACGAACCGGCATCCCGGAACGATTTTTGATCGCTTCATCAAGAACAACCTGGTCAACATCTGGCTGACCGGTCACTGTCTGCACGCTCTTCGTCAGGGTAATTGGCACAATTTCCTGACCTTCAAACTGGGCTTCGGTGGTAGACAGCGGATTATGGACTTCAATATAACGGCTGCCGTCTGGCTCGGTAGTCGCTTTCACCGGCTCATCAATAAACTGTACGCGAGTACCGACCGGCACTTTCTCGAACAGGAATTTGATGTCTTCGTTACGCAGACGCACACATCCATGACTTACGCGCAGGCCGATACCGAAGTTGGCGTTGGTGCCATGGATAGCGTACAGGCGACCGATGTAGAGTGCATACAGCCCCATCGGGTTATCCGGACCAGCCGGAACGACCGCCGGAAGCGGTTCGCCCGCAGCGCGGTACTCTGCGTGCATTTTGGCGGTCGGCGTCCAGGTCGGGCCTGCTTTCTTACGCTCAACTTTGGTGGTCCAGTTGATAGGCGTGTCTTTGCCTAACTGACCAATGCCGATCGGCAGCACGATAACGGTGTTGGTCCCTTTCGGATAGTAATACAGACGCATCTCTGCACTGTTAATGACGATGCCTTCATGAACGGTATCCGGCAGGATCAGCTGCTGCGGAATGTTCAGTACAGTACCGCCTTTCGGCAGGAAGGTATCCACACCCGGGTTCGCTTCCATCATATTGGAAAGCCCCATCTGGTACTCGGCGGCAAAATACTCCAGCGGCTGAGTGTTACCTTCAGGAATGGTGATCACCTGATTCTGACCAACCAGGCGACTCCCGTCGGTTGGCAGAGGATAAGTTACCGCAGAGGCGGTACTGCAAAAGCCGACAACAGCGAAGGCCGCTGCGAATAATGTTTTCAATTTCATATTCATGTTAAGCGAGATTTTGTGCCTGGCAGGCCATTGGGTTGAGAATATTAGAGTATTGGAAGCGCATTATAAGTTCATTCCAGCTCACAGTGAAATCAGATGTGTACGAAATCACATTTTTTGCCTTTGGCTTGAGTGTAGACCTTAAGCGAGGAGCAGGATCTTCTTTCAGACTTATGGCATAATGCGCGGTTTGTCATATCTCTTTTCAGGATACGCCTGTGTTAGTTTCCAGTAACGTCACCATGCAGTTCGGCAGTAAGCCGTTGTTTGAAAACATTTCCGTCAAATTTGGCGGCGGCAACCGTTACGGCCTGATTGGCGCGAACGGTAGTGGTAAATCCACCTTTATGAAGATCCTCGGCGGCGACCTTGAGCCGACGCTGGGTAACGTTTCCCTCGATCCCAACGAGCGCATTGGTAAACTGCGTCAGGATCAGTTTGCCTTTGAAGAGTTCACTGTGTTGGATACGGTGATCATGGGGCATAAAGAGTTGTGGGAAGTGAAGCAGGAGCGCGACCGCATCTATGCTTTGCCGGAAATGAGTGAAGAAGACGGCTATAAAGTGGCCGATCTGGAAGTGAAATACGGCGAAATGGACGGTTACTCTGCGGAAGCTCGCGCCGGTGAACTGTTGCTTGGCGTGGGAATTCCAGTGGAACAGCACTATGGCCCGATGAGTGAAGTTGCTCCTGGCTGGAAGCTGCGTGTGCTGCTGGCGCAGGCGCTGTTTGCTGATCCAGACATTCTCCTGCTCGACGAACCGACCAACAACCTCGACATCGACACCATTCGTTGGCTGGAACAGGTGCTGAACGAGCGTGACAGCACCATGATCATCATCTCGCACGACCGTCACTTCCTTAACATGGTTTGTACCCACATGGCGGATCTGGATTACGGCGAGCTGCGCGTTTATCCGGGCAACTACGATGAGTACATGACGGCGGCGACTCAGGCGCGTGAACGTCTGCTGGCTGATAATGCCAAGAAGAAAGCGCAGATTGCTGAGTTGCAATCTTTCGTTAGCCGCTTTAGCGCCAACGCCTCGAAATCTCGCCAGGCAACTTCGCGCGCGCGCCAGATTGATAAAATCAAACTGGAAGAGGTGAAAGCCTCCAGCCGTCAGAACCCGTTCATCCGTTTTGAACAGGATAAGAAACTGTTCCGTAACGCGCTGGAAGTGGAAGGTCTGACCAAAGGGTTTTATAACGGTCCGCTGTTTAAAAATCTCAACCTGCTGCTGGAGGTCGGTGAAAAACTTGCGGTACTGGGTACCAACGGCGTCGGTAAATCAACGCTGCTGAAAACGCTGGTGGGCGATCTGCAACCGGACAGCGGCACCGTAAAATGGTCTGAAAACGCACGCATTGGTTACTACGCCCAGGACCACGAATATGAGTTTGAAAATGATCTGACCGTGTTCGAATGGATGAGCCAGTGGAAGCAGGAAGGCGATGACGAGCAGGCGGTACGCAGCATTCTCGGTCGTTTGCTGTTCAGCCAGGACGACATCAAAAAGCCAGCTAAAGTGCTTTCCGGTGGGGAAAAAGGGCGGATGCTGTTTGGTAAATTAATGATGCAGAAGCCGAACATTCTGATCATGGACGAGCCGACCAACCACCTGGATATGGAATCCATTGAGTCGCTGAACATGGCGCTGGAACTGTATCAGGGCACGCTGATCTTTGTTTCTCACGACCGTGAGTTTGTAAGCTCCCTGGCGACCCGAATTCTGGAAATCACCCCGGAACGCGTGATCGACTTTAGCGGTAATTACGAAGATTATCTGCGTAGTAAAGGGATCGAGTAAGTTATTATCCGTCAGCCCGATACTGTCGGGGTGACGGCGGCTGATGACAAACGCAAGATTGCCTGATGCACTATGCTTATCAGGCCTACGCAGTACCTGCAATATATTGAATCTGCAGGACTTTGTAGGCCGGATAAGGCGTTAACGCCGCATCAGGCATTAACAAAGCGCATTTGTCAGCAATCTGAGTAACGTCGAATCGATTTTCTTAATCCCACATCAATTCACTTCCATTAACTCTCAAACATCCATGCCCAGTGCGCGCTTACCGTGAATGTTCAGATCCTCCAGCGTAAAGCGGCCTTCCCAGTTTGCTTCATAATCTTCCCGCGGGAAGTCGCCAGGTGATGCGCCTTTTTCCAGCGCCATTTTGACTTTGTGTGCATAAGCCCGATTTTTCTCGCACATTGGCGCAGCAGGGATATACATCACGTTGCCCCAACCCTGTTGATTGTCTACTGGCGCGACGGAGTGAATCACATCGCAGTGCCACCAGACGGAATCCCCTGCTGTTATCGCGGGAATGGAAGTCAGCGCTTTAAGCAGTAGTGGATGCCATTTCTCTGAAATGGGCAGAACTTTGCCAGGTGCAACCCCGCACAGTTCATCGTCCGGTACGTCATCCAGCAGCGGGCGCAATAAAACATACGCCATCGCTTCCGGGATAGGCACCACATGTAACAATCCCTGACCCGATAACATATCAGAGAGCGCCGTCCAGCCCTGAAACGTGCGGAACACCGAACATTTTGTAGTGTTATCTACCGTGTACTCTTCGACATCGGTCCGGTGTGCAGCATCCCAGGGATCGTAATCATCGAAATTACCATTAAACACATTGGCAAAAACGCGCTGATAAGCGGGTAATAACCACCGTTCCAGCGCACCAGAATCGGTATGCGCGCCCAGGCCTTTAGATGTAGTACCTGGAGGGCGGCGGCGGATCCTGTCTGGATAAATCACACTGATATCAGTATTAAACCACTGTTTGCCGTTGCTTTCAGACGTCCACAGTCGGTTTAGAAAAGATTGCACAGCAGCCATGTTTTCGCTCTGCCGCGCCTGCATCTGTGCTTGCGACCAGTAAATGGGATAGATTTCGGGACGAGAAGCCTCCAGCGAGCCGAAAAAACTGTCGCCAGGGCCTTTATAAACATCATCAAAATGATTGATATCAAGATAATCGAGCATGGCACGATCCCACGCCATCGCCTGCTCGCGAGGGAAATGGCCTTTTATGACTGCACAGCCGCGACGTTTAATTTCATTGCGAGTGGCATCGCTTACTGTACCTGCGGCAATATCACTATAAGAAACTTCCGGCCAAACCGGCAGCCCTTGCGCTTTTAGGGCATCGATTTCAGCAACACGCGTTTCGATTTTTGCAGAGAGTGTATCGAAAACCTGTTGCACATCACTGAGCTGTTCCCGCAGCGCAGCTTTCATCTCTCGGATAGCTGCTTTCGCATCTGTGGGCAGCGTCTCACAGGAAAAAGTCATATCAACCTCGCTTCTTTCATTCGAAAGTAAAATGATTACGATTGATACATTAAGTTAAAAATAAGTTAACGCAAGATAAAAATCTTGAGTCAGTGCACAAAGCGAGCAAAAAGGAGAGAGGCCGAAGTGGTCACTTCGGCCAGGGGGAAGATCAACTATTGAAAGGAGCGATATTATCCAGCACAGCCTGAATCACGTTCAGCGCGCCTTCATGATTATTATCATCGGTAGCGTAACGGGCGATTTGTTTAATGTTTTCCGCAGCATTGCCCATCGCAAAGGAATAACGCGCCATTTTCAGCATCTCCGCATCGTTACCGCTGTCGCCAATCGCTACCACATTTTGCGGTGACAGATCCCAGCGTTTCAGTAACCGCGAAATACCGTTTGCTTTATGTAGACCGGGAATAATCAGGTCGATAAAGCCAAAACCACTGGTGACGGGTTTCATAATGCCATCGAGTGCTATGTGCAGTTTGTCGATCACTAACGGGATTTGTTCATCCGGCAGGTTGAGCGAAAACTTGAACAGTACGTCGTCAATCTCCTGATAATCTTTTACAGGTTTCAGGCGATGGTAGTGTTTTGCCATCAGTGCGACGAATGCTTCGGGGGCGTTTTCGCTGACATATGCACTTTGCAGACCGCAGGCGACAAAATTGAGTTGCTTATCTTTTAGCAACTCGCCAATAACAATCCGCGATTCATGTCGGGTCAGTTCGCCGTGGAACAGTTGCTTGCCATGTTCGTAAACCAGTGCGCCGTTTTCCGCGACAAAAGAGATCTCATCCTTTAGCTCAGGAAAGAACGAAATAAGCTGGTAATACTGATTACCGCTGGCGACAACGAACTTAATGCCGCGCTTTTTCAGTTCCTGATATTGCGCCATAAAACGTGGTTGGTTGTACGTTTTGGCGTCGTTAAGAAAAGTACCGTCCATGTCTGTGACGATAACTTTTACGCTCATAGGTGTGCTCCTGGCTCGAAAATGAAACCGTAACAGTGTAATAACAATGTGACGCAGAGCACAAATTATATTTCGAATGAAAGCGAGGCTGAAATTGATGATGTGAATGATTTGGCCCGGCGACGGTGGCCGCCGGGCGGAAGAGTTACAGCATATGTTCAGTACGGGCGATGATATCGTCCTGTGCGTCTGGAGAGAGCGCGGTGAAGAAGGCGGAATAACCCGCGACACGCACTACCAGATCGCGGTACTGATCCGGATGTTTTTTCGCTTCCAGCAGCGTTTCGCGGGAAACGATGTTGTACTGAATATGCCAGCCTTTATGCACTTCAAAGAAGGTGCGTAGCAGGATCATCAGTTTCTGCTTGTCAGATTCGTTCTCCAGCGTTGCCGGATTCAGTTTCTGGTTGAGCAACACGCCGCCGAGAATCGCTGCCGTAGGCAGTTTACCCACCGAGCCAATGACCGCAGTAGGGCCAAGATGATCAGTACCGGAAGCCGGGCTTGCGCCTTCTGCCAGCGGGGTGTGGGCTTTACGCCCGTCCGGCGTTGCCATAGTCTGCGCGCCAAACGGTACGTTAGCGGAGATAGACGACGTACCCGCGTAATAGTTGCCGCCAACCGGACCACGACCGTAGCGCGGGTTATGGTACTGTTTCAGTTCGTCGATATAGGTCTGATAAGCGCGAGCCAGCAGCGTATCGACAGTATCATCGTCGTTGCCGTACTTAGGCGCACCGTTAATCAGCCGCTGACGCAGCTGCTCGTGAGTCAGGCCGTCGAAGTCATCCGCCAGTGCGGCAGCCAGCTGTTGCTGACCAATCGCGCCCTGTTCAAACACCAGTTTCTTCACTGCCGCCAGGCTGTTGCCGAGGTTAGCAATGCCAACCTGCAGGCCAGAAACCCAGTCATATTTCGCGCCGCCTTGCTTGATACTTTTCGCTCGCTCAATACAGTCATCCACCAGCGCCGAGCAGAGAATATCGTGTACGTTCTCTTCCAGCATGGTGTCGACGACATATTCGATTTCGATTGATTTGCGTGTGTAGTAACGGATTTGCGTATCCCACGCGTCCATCACTTCATCGAAGTTGTTGAAGTTACCTGCCGACAACGCTTTTTCTTGTGGCAGGAACACTTTGCCGCTGGTGGCATCACGACCGCCTTCCAGCGCCGCCAGCATCACACGGGCGAAGTTGATAAAGCTCATGCCGGTACAGCGATAGCCCCATTTGCCACCGACGGCGGTTTCGATACAACCAATCGCTGCATAGTCGTAAGCGTCCTGCGGTTCAATACCGAGTTTAATAAATTCCGGGATCACGATTTCGTCGTTGTTGAACGCCGGCATCCCGAAGCCGCAACGGATCACCTGTACGCAGGCGTCGAGGAAATCGTTGCTCATTCCTGCATGGTAACGCACGCTGAGGTTAGGCTGAGTGGAACGCAGGCGACCGCAGGATTCGAGGATCGCGTAAGAGAGTGGATTCACCGCGTCCATTGGTTGACCATCAACCAGATTTTGTCCGCCAATGGTGACGTTCTGATACAGCGGACTTCCCGCAGAGGCTTTCGAGTGCGAGCCGGAGCGGATTTTGTTCACTTCCAGCAGTTTCAACCAGCAGCTATGCAGCATCTCGATGGCGTGTTCACGATCCAGCGTCTGGTTGAGTTCAACGTCGCGACGATAATACGGGTACAGATACTGGTCCATACGACCAAAAGATACTGAGTGACCGTTAGATTCGATCTGCAAAATCAACTGGATGAAGTAACACAGTTGCAGCGCCTGCCAGAAAGTCTGCGGCGGCTGGTGGGCGATAAGATCGCAGTTTTCTGCCATCGCCAGCAGTTCATCGCGACGGCTTTCGCGGGTTTCGGTCGCGGCCATTTCACGCGCCAGGGCAGCGAAACGTTCAATGTGTTCACTGACTGCCACCAGCACGATATCAATCGCTTTCAGGAACTGCTCGCCGTGCAAATCTTCCAGCACCGTCAGGTTGATGCGCGAGCGACGTTCCGCTACTTTCTCGCGCAGACCATCAAGACCTTTTTCCAGCAGTAGCGGGAAATTCACCGCCAGGTGCGCATCGCCGGAGGTCATATTGCCTTCCGCTTTAATGATTCCGGTCGCCAGCAGACCTTTTTGCTCATCGGTAAACATGCCGTAGCAGCGATCCTGTACCGTCTGACCGCGCCACCAAGGGCACACTTCATGCAGAACACGTTTGTTCTCTTCGCTCACCGCAAAACCAGCACCCGGACGATCCGCCAGATCATCAATCTCTTTTTCGATCCAGGAGACGGTATATTCCGGGAAGATCGGCGCGGCGCGAACTTCGCTTGCCTGGTTGCCAATGATCAACTCATCGTGCTTGATCCAGATGGTGCGATTCGCCAGGTGATGCGCCAGCGCCAGCGCGCGACGTACCGGGATCGGCTTATCGAGATGTTGTTGATACATCTCAGTATAGTGCTGCGCGCGCTCGGTACAGACCGGCGGTTTCACAATATGCACCAGCGCATTTTTGTGCGCTTTAATGCGGTCGCTGAGCGTGTCCAGTTTCAGTGTGGTCATGGTTGTTATCCTCGTAAGGTCGCGGTTAACCCTTTCTGGCAGGCATACTGCTGGGCAAAGTCGAGCAGTTCTGGCGCATCAAGCGGTTTTTCCGGGGCGTCATAGGGCAGATTAAGTAAGTAATATTTGTTGATGCCCAGCGTGTGGTAGGGCAGGAAATGAATTTCGCTAACGTGCAGCTCGTCGGCGGCAAAATCGGTAATGGCTTTTACAGAGGTTTCGTCGGCATTAAAGCCCTGAATCAGCGGCACGCGGATAATGATTTTTTTGCCCGCAGCGGCGAGTTTTTTCAGGTTATCCAGCACCCTGGCGGCGTTACCGTCGGTCCACTGTTTAAACGGTGCGTCGGCAACGTGTTTTAAATCGGCAAGAAACAGATCGATATAGGGCAGAGAAGGGGCGATATATTTCCACGGCACATGCAGGCAGGTTTCTACCGCAGTATGAATGCCTGCCTCGTGGCTGGCTTGCAGTAGCGCCATCGCCATTTCCGGCTGCATAAAGGGTTCACCGCCAGAAAGCGTTAAGCCGCCGCCGCTGCGATCGTAAAACGGTTTATCGCGCAAAACGGTCGCCACGATCTCCTCAACGCTTTTCACTTCACCACACACGGTTAACGCCTGTGTCGGACAGCAGTCGGTTAACGCCGTCAGATGCTCCGGGGTTAACTTTTCCCGATGAATAAGCAAACCATTCAGCGCGCGCTCAATCACTTCCGGCGCGGCCTTAGCGCACAGCTCGCAGCCTTCCAGACACAGTCGTGCGTCATACAGCAGATCCTGCGTGCGGGCGCGGCTTTCCGGGTTCTGACACCAGCGGCAGCCCAGCGAACAGCCTTTAAGAAATACGACCGTGCGGATACCGGGGCCATCATGGGTCGAGTAGCGCTGAATATTGAAAATCATAGTTGCCTCTCTGTTTCGTTCAAACATTAAAATACTTTCGAATGAAAGTTAGATTGATGTGCGTCAACTGTTCAGAGAGTTTTCCCGTGATAGTCTACATTCAGACAAAAAGTACATTTTGAGGATGGTTATGGAACTGTATCTGGATACTTCAGACGTTGTTGCGGTGAAGGCGCTGTCACGTATTTTTCCGCTGGCGGGTGTGACCACTAACCCAAGCATTATCGCCGCGGGTAAAAAACCGCTGGAGGTTGTGCTTCCGGAACTTCATGAAGCGATGGGCGGTCAGGGGCGTCTGTTTGCCCAGGTAATGGCTACCACTGCTGAAGGGATGGTGAATGACGCACGTAAATTGCGTTCTATTATTGCGGATATCGTGGTGAAAGTTCCGGTGACCGCCGAGGGGCTGGCAGCGATTAAGATGTTAAAAGCGGAAGGGATTCCGACGCTGGGAACCGCGGTATATGGCGCAGCACAAGGGCTGCTGTCGGCGCTGGCAGGTGCGGAATATGTTGCGCCTTACGTTAATCGTATTGATGCTCAGGGCGGTAGCGGCATTCAGACTGTGACCGACTTACACCAGTTATTGAAAATGCATGCGCCGCAGGCGAAAGTGCTGGCAGCGAGTTTCAAAACCCCGCGTCAGGCGCTGGACTGCTTACTGGCAGGATGTGAATCAATTACTCTGCCACTGGATGTGGCACAACAGATGATTAGCTATCCGGCGGTTGATGCCGCTGTGGCGAAGTTTGAGCAGGACTGGCAGGGAGCGTTTGGCAGAACGTCGATTTAACCGGACGTTCTGCATCCTCATAAATTGCTGATGACGTGGCGGAGTGCACCGATGCCTGCCACGTCTTATCAGGCCTGGAGGTGGCAATTACTGCCCGCACACCTCACACCCCGGATTGCGCATCAGTTTCATTTCACGAAACTGACAGGTCATCGCATCGTACATGACGATTTTCCCGCTGGCCGGTTTGCCATAACCTGCCAGCAGTTTGATCGCTTCCATTGCCTGCAACGAACCAATTACGCCGATCAACGGTGCCATCACGCCTGCTTCTACGCAGGTTAACGCGTTCTCGCCAAACAAACGGCTAAGGCAGCGATAGCACGGTTCGCCGTCCTGATAAGTGAAGACCGTGATTTGCCCTTCCATACGAATTGCCGCGCCGGAAACCAGCGGCACCTTCGCGGCAAAACAGCCTGCGTTCAGTTGATTGCGTACCGCAACGTTATCCGTACAGTCGAGCACCAGATCGTGTTTTGCAATCATCGCAGCAAGTTCTGCGTCATCCAGCAGTGCATTGACTGGCGTAATCGCGATATGTGGGTTGATCCGCGTCAGGGCGTCACGGGCGGATTCCACCTTCGGTTGCCCGACCGTGGCATCACTGTGCAGAGTCTGGCGTTGCAGATTCGAGAGCGAAACCGTGTCGAAGTCGAGCAGCGTCAGGTTGCCGACACCGGCGCTTGCCAGATACTGCGAGGCTGCACAGCCGAGGCCGCCCAGGCCCACTACCAGCACGCGAGAATCTTTCAGCGCCTCCTGGCCGTCAAAATCAAAGCCGCGCAGAATGATTTGCCGGTTGTAGCGCAGCATCTCCTGATCGCTGAGTTCCGCCATTACAGGCCTCCGAACAACGCGTTAAACGGTTCTACTTCCACCCATTCGCCCGCTTCAACATTGCCGCGATCGCGCTCCAGCACGATAAAGCAGTTACCGAGACTAAAAGAACTAAAAATATGTGAACCCTGATGCCCGGTGGTGGTAACTTCCAGCTCACCGTCAGCGTTGCGTTGCAGCACGCCGCGCTGGAAATCAAGGCGACCTGGCGTTTTTTTCAGGCGGGACGCTGTGCGTACGCGCTGGCGCGCGGGCAGGCCGCTGGCGGTGTTACCGCTTAGTTTTGCCAGCAAAGGCTGTACCAGTTGATAGAAGGTCAGCGTCGCTGAAACCGGGTTGCCCGGCAGGCCGCAGAACCAGCTATTAGAAAGTTTTCCGAACGCGAACGGTTTACCTGGTTTAATCGCCAGCTTCCAGAAGGCGATCTCCCCCAGCTCTTCAAGAATGGTTTTGGTGTAATCCGCTTCACCCACTGAAACACCGCCGGAACTGATCACCACATCCGCCTGGCTGTCGGCTTCAATAAAAGCGGCGCGCAGGGCATGGGGATCGTCGCGGATAATCCCTAAGTTGATTACCTCGCATCCCAGCTGTTCTAACATCAGGTGTACGGCGAGACGGTTTGTATCGTAGATTTGGCCGTCGCCCAGCGGCTGGCCTGGCAACTGGAGTTCATCACCGGTAGAAAACAGCGCTACACGCACTTTACGAATCACCGGAACTTCGGCAATCCCCAGTGAAGCAATCACTGGCAGTTCAGCGGTAGTCAGGCGAGTTCCCGCCGGGAAAACAACCGCACCTGCAGAGATATCTTCACCGCGACGGCGAATATTTTGCCCGCTACGCACTTCAGCAGTAAAACGCACGCCATTGTCCGTTTGTTCAGTCTGTTCCTGCATCACCACCGCTTCGCAGCCTTCCGGCACCGGCGCACCGGTCATAATACGAATGCAGGTACCCGCATGCCATTCACCATGGTATGGCTGACCGGCAAAGGATTTACCGGCAACGGGCAGCGGTTGCCCGGAGGCAATATCGGCTAAACGCACCGCGTAGCCGTCCATTGCGGAGTTATCAAACCCCGGGACATCCAGTGGCGAAACGACATCGCTCGCCAGAATACGACCAAAACACTGTACCAGTGGCAGCGTTTCCTGGGCGGTCAGTGGGGTAACGCGAGAAAGCATCTCATTAAGCGCGGTGTCGAGCGACATCAATCCGGTGGTAAATTCCATGAAAACACTCCTGCGGAGGCAAAATCGAATTTGCCTATTATGTCAGAAAAACGCCACAGACTGTATGCCACCTCGGGCGTAGCGCTGGCTCCTGCCTTTACATGCCATATCCATCTTTCTATATTCAAAAATTGAATGAGTAATTCATAAAAATTCTGATATTTATAGCAAAAGTGGCGAGCCACCCTTAATGGACGAATACTATGGGCAAAGCAGTCATTGCAATTCATGGCGGCGCAGGTGCAATTAGCCGCGCGCAGATGAGTCTGCAACAGGAATTACGCTACATCGAGGCGCTGTCTGCCATTGTTGAAACCGGGCAGAAAATGCTGGAAGCGGGCGAAAGTGCGCTGGATGTGGTGACGGAAGCGGTGCGTCTGCTGGAAGAGTGTCCACTGTTTAACGCCGGAATTGGCGCTGTCTTTACGCGTGATGAAACCCATGAACTGGACGCCTGTGTGATGGATGGTAACACCCTGAAAGCCGGTGCGGTGGCGGGCGTTAGTCATCTGCGTAATCCGGTTCTTGCCGCCCGGCTGGTGATGGAGCAAAGCCCGCATGTGATGATGATTGGCGAAGGGGCAGAAAATTTTGCGTTTGCTCATGGCATGGAGCGCGTCTCGCCGGAGATTTTCTCCACGCCTTTGCGTTATGAACAACTACTGGCAGCGCGCGAGGAAGGGGCAATGGTTCTCGACCATAGCGGTGCGCCACTGGATGAAAAACAGAAAATGGGCACCGTGGGGGCCGTGGCGTTGGATTTAGACGGCAATCTGGCGGCAGCCACGTCCACGGGCGGAATGACCAATAAATTACCCGGACGAGTTGGCGATAGCCCCTTAGTGGGTGCCGGATGCTACGCCAATAACGCCAGTGTGGCGGTTTCTTGTACCGGCACGGGCGAAGTCTTCATCCGCGCGCTGGCGGCATATGACATCGCCGCGTTAATGGATTACGGCGGATTAAGTCTCGCGGAAGCCTGCGAGCGGGTAGTAATGGAAAAACTCCCTGCGCTTGGCGGTAGCGGTGGCTTAATCGCTATCGACCATGAAGGTAATATCGCGCTACCGTTTAACACCGAAGGAATGTATCGCGCCTGGGGCTACGCAGGCGATACGCCAACCACCGGTATCTACCGTGAAAAAGGGGACACCGTTGCCACACAGTGATGAACTTGATGCCGGTGATGTGCTGGCGGTTGAAAATCTGAATATTGCCTTTATGCAGGACCAGCAGAAAATAGCTGCGGTCCGCAATCTCTCTTTTAGCCTGCAACGCGGTGAGACGCTGGCAATTGTTGGCGAATCCGGCTCCGGTAAGTCAGTGACTGCGCTGGCATTGATGCGCCTGTTGGAACAGGCGGGCGGTTTAGTGCAGTGCGATCAAATGCTGTTGCGGCGGCGCAGTCGCGAAGTGATTGAACTTAGCGAGCAGAGCGCTGCACAAATGCGCCATGTGCGCGGTGCGGATATGGCGATGATATTTCAGGAGCCGATGACATCGCTGAACCCGGTATTTACTGTGGGTGAACAGATTGCCGAATCAATTCGTCTGCATCAAAACGCCAGTCGTGAAGAAGCAATGGTCGAGGCGAAGCGGATGCTGGATCAGGTACGCATTCCGGAGGCACAAACCATTCTTTCACGTTATCCGCATCAACTCTCTGGCGGGATGCGCCAGCGAGTGATGATTGCGATGGCACTGTCATGCCGCCCGGCGGTGCTGATTGCCGATGAGCCAACCACCGCGCTGGATGTCACTATTCAGGCGCAGATCCTGCAATTAATCAAAGTATTGCAAAAAGAGATGTCGATGGGCGTTATCTTTATCACTCACGATATGGGCGTGGTGGCAGAGATTGCCGATCGGGTACTGGTGATGTATCAGGGCGAGGCGGTGGAAACGGGTAGCGTCGAACAGATTTTTCATGCACCGCAACATCCTTACACCCGTGCGCTGTTAGCTGCTGTTCCGCAACTTGGTGCGATGAAAGGGTTAGATTATCCCCGACGTTTCCCATTGATATCGCTTGAACATCCAGCGAAACAGGAACCACCCATCGAGCAGAAAACGGTGGTGGATGGCGAACCTGTTTTACGGGTGCGTAATCTGGTCACCCGTTTCCCTTTGCGCAGCGGTTTGTTGAATCGCGTAACGCGGGAAGTGCATGCCGTTGAGAAAGTCAGTTTTGATCTCTGGCCTGGCGAAACGCTATCGCTGGTGGGCGAGTCTGGCAGCGGTAAATCCACTACCGGGCGGGCGTTGCTGCGCCTGGTCGAATCGCAGGGCGGCGAAATTATCTTTAACGGTCAGCGAATCGATACCTTGTCACCCGGCAAACTTCAGGCATTGCGCCGCGATATTCAGTTTATTTTTCAGGACCCTTACGCTTCGCTGGACCCACGTCAGACCATCGGTGATTCGATTATCGAACCGCTGCGCGTACACGGTTTATTGCCAGGTAAAGAAGCGGCTGCCCGCGTTGCGTGGTTGCTGGAGCGCGTGGGCCTGTTACCTGAACATGCCTGGCGTTACCCGCATGAGTTTTCCGGCGGTCAGCGCCAGCGCATCTGCATTGCTCGCGCGTTGGCATTGAATCCAAAAGTGATCATTGCCGACGAAGCCGTTTCGGCGCTGGATGTTTCTATTCGCGGGCAGATTATCAACTTGTTGCTCGATCTCCAGCGTGATTTCGGCATTGCGTATCTGTTTATCTCCCACGATATGGCTGTGGTAGAGCGGATTAGTCATCGTGTGGCGGTGATGTATCTAGGGCAAATTGTTGAAATTGGTCCACGGCGCGCGGTCTTCGAAAACCCGCAGCATCCTTATACGCGTAAATTACTGGCGGCAGTTCCGGTCGCTGAACCGTCCCGACAACGACCGCAGCGTGTACTGCTGTCGGACGATCTTCCCAGCAATATTCATCTGCGTGGCGAAGAGGTGGCAGCCGTCTCGTTGCAATGCGTCGGGCCGGGGCATTACGTCGCACAACCACAATCAGAATACGCATTCATGCGTAGATAACATTCAGGCGGAGAATAAAATGGCAAGAGCTGTACACCGTAGTGGGTTAGTGGCGCTGGGCATTGCGACAGCGTTGATGGCATCTTGTGCATTCGCTGCCAAAGATGTGGTGGTGGCGGTAGGATCGAACTTCACCACGCTCGATCCATATGACGCGAATGACACGTTATCTCAGGCCGTAGCGAAATCGTTTTACCAGGGGCTGTTCGGTCTCGATAAAGAGATGAAACTGAAAAACGTGCTGGCGGAGAGTTATACCGTTTCCGATGACGGCCTTACTTACACCGTGAAACTGCGGGAAGGAATTAAATTCCAGGATGGCACCGACTTCAACGCAGCGGCGGTAAAAGCGAATCTGGACCGGGCCAGCGATCCGGCGAATCATCTTAAACGCTATAACCTGTATAAGAATATTGCCAAAACGGAAGCGATCGATCCGACAACGGTAAAGATTACCCTCAAACAGCCGTTCTCAGCGTTTATTAATATTCTTGCCCATCCGGCGACCGCGATGATTTCGCCGGCAGCGCTGGAAAAATATGGCAAGGAGATTGGTTTTCATCCAGTGGGAACCGGGCCGTATGAACTGGATACCTGGAATCAGACCGATTTTGTGAAGGTGAAAAAATTCGCGGGTTACTGGCAGCCAGGATTGCCCAAACTGGACAGCATAACCTGGCGTCCGGTGGCGGATAACAATACCCGCGCGGCAATGCTGCAAACCGGTGAAGCGCAGTTTGCTTTCCCCATTCCCTACGAGCAGGCCGCACTGCTGGAGAAAAACAAAAATATCGAGTTGATGGCCAGTCCGTCAATTATGCAGCGTTATATCAGTATGAACGTGACGCAAAAGCCGTTCGATAACCCGAAGGTCCGTGAGGCGCTGAATTACGCCATTAACCGCCCGGCGCTGGTGAAAGTAGCCTTCGCGGGCTATGCAACGCCAGCTACTGGTGTGGTACCGCCGAGTATCGCCTACGCGCAAAGTTATAAACCGTGGCCTTACGATCCAGTGAAAGCGCGCGAATTACTGAAAGAGGCGGGATATCCCAACGGTTTCAGTACCACGCTGTGGTCGTCACATAACCACAGCACCGCGCAGAAAGTGCTGCAATTTACCCAGCAGCAGTTAGCGCAGGTCGGGATTAAAGCCCAGGTGACTGCGATGGATGCCGGACAGCGGGCGGCAGAAGTTGAAGGTAAAGGGCAAAAAGAGAGCGGCGTGAGGATGTTCTACACTGGCTGGTCGGCTTCAACCGGCGAAGCTGACTGGGCACTATCGCCGCTGTTTGCATCGCAAAACTGGCCACCGACGCTGTTTAATACCGCGTTTTACAGCAATAAACAGGTGGATGACTTCCTGGCTCAGGCACTGAAAACTAATGATCCGGCAGAAAAGACCCGTTTATATAAGGCGGCGCAGGATATCATCTGGCAAGAGTCGCCGTGGATCCCGCTGGTGGTAGAAAAACTGGTGTCGGCACACAGTAAAAACCTGACCGGTTTTTGGATCATGCCAGACACCGGTTTCAGCTTTGAAGACGCGGATTTGCAATAAGCAACGCAGGGAGTGGAATGCTTAATTACGTTATCAAACGCTTACTGGGGTTGATTCCAACGCTGTTTATCGTCTCGGTGCTGGTGTTTTTATTTGTCCATATGCTGCCCGGCGATCCGGCGCGATTGATTGCCGGGCCCGAAGCTGATGCGCAGGTTATAGAACTGGTGCGTCAGCAGCTGGGGTTGGATCAGCCGCTGTATCACCAGTTCTGGCACTATATCAGCAATGCTGTGCAGGGGGATTTTGGCCTGTCGATGGTGTCGCGTCGTCCGGTTGGCGATGAGATTGCCAGCCGCTTTATGCCAACGCTGTGGCTGACCATAACCAGTATGGTCTGGGCGGTGATATTTGGTATGGCGGCGGGAATTATCGCCGCCGTCTGGCGTAATCGTTGGCCGGATCGATTGAGTATGACCATTGCGGTGTCGGGGATCTCGTTTCCGGCATTTGCGCTGGGGATGCTTTTAATTCAGGTATTCTCCGTTGAACTGGGCTGGCTGCCTACCGTGGGAGCAGACAGTTGGCAGCACTACATTTTACCCTCCCTGACGCTCGGCGCGGCAGTGGCAGCCGTGATGGCGCGCTTTACCCGCGCGTCGTTTGTCGATGTTTTAAGCGAAGATTATATGCGTACCGCGAGGGCGAAAGGGGTGAGCGAAACCTGGGTTGTCCTCAAACACGGGCTACGCAACGCGATGATCCCGGTAGTGACCATGATGGGCTTACAGTTTGGCTTTTTGCTCGGTGGTTCCATCGTGGTGGAGAAAGTTTTCAACTGGCCCGGACTTGGACGCTTACTCGTTGACTCCGTAGAAATGCGCGATTACCCGGTGATTCAGGCGGAAATTCTGCTGTTCTCACTGGAATTTATTCTTATCAACTTAGTGGTGGATGTGCTTTACGCCGCCATTAACCCGGCTATCAGGTACAAGTAAGGATGCGACTATTTAACTGGCGACGTCAGGCGGTGTTAAACGCCATGCCACTGGTCAAACCTGACCAGGTACGTACACCGTGGCATGAATTCTGGCGACGATTTTGCCGTCAGCATATGGCGATGACCGCCGCATTGTTCGTTATTTTATTGATTGTGGTGGCTATTTTTGCACGCTGGATCGCTCCCTATGACGCCGAAAATTATTTTGATTATGACAATCTGAATAACGGACCTTCTTTGCAGCACTGGTTTGGCGTTGATTCACTGGGGCGTGACATTTTCAGCCGTGTCCTGGTTGGTGCGCAAATCTCACTGGCGGCGGGTGTGTTTGCCGTGTTTATCGGTGCGGCGATCGGGACGTTGCTGGGCTTGCTTGCTGGATATTATGAAGGCTGGTGGGATCGGCTGATCATGCGCATTTGCGATGTGCTGTTTGCCTTTCCGGGTATTTTACTGGCGATCGCTGTTGTTGCGGTGTTGGGAAGCGGCATTGCTAACGTGATTATTGCAGTCGCCATTTTTTCCATCCCCGCGTTTGCCCGACTGGTGCGCGGCAACACGCTGGTGTTGAAACAGCAAACCTTTATTGAGTCCGCACGCAGTATTGGTGCCAGCGATATGACCATTTTATTGCGTCATATCTTGCCTGGGACCGTCTCGTCTATCGTGGTGTTTTTCACCATGCGCATCGGTACCTCGATTATCTCTGCCGCCAGCCTGTCATTTCTCGGCCTCGGTGCGCAGCCGCCGACACCAGAGTGGGGAGCAATGCTCAATGAGGCACGAGCGGATATGGTTATCGCGCCGCATGTCGCTGTTTTTCCGGCCCTGGCTATTTTTCTGACCGTACTGGCGTTCAATTTGTTGGGCGATGGTTTACGCGATGCGCTGGATCCGAAAATTAAAGGATAGTTACGTTTGAATATTGCTTGAAAGGGTAATCACCTCACAGGAAATTATTGCCCTAAGCAAGTGTTGTAACTTTCTGCTGATTTTGTAGAATCGGGTAATTTGGTTAAAAAGCCGCAGCAAGGGACAATTTTTGCAGCGGCACAGCGTTCAGATAGTTATTTTGTTAAATGTATTAACATGCTGAGTTTATACGAAAAGATAAAGATAAGGCTGATAATTTTATTTTTATTGGCAGCACTGTCATTTATTGGTCTTTTTTTCATCATTAACTATCAACTGGTATCGGAGCGCGCGGTAAAACGTGCCGATAGCCGCTTTGAACTTATTCAGAAAAACGTTGGCTATTTCTTTAAAGATATTGAACGCTCGGCCCTGACATTAAAGGACTCACTGTATTTATTAAAAAATACAGAGGAGATTCAACGCGCAGTGATCCTGAAAATGGAAATGATGCCATTTTTAGACTCGGTGGGACTGGTACTTGATGATAATAAATATTATCTCTTTTCGCGGAGGGCGAATGATAAAATCGTTGTTTATCATCAGGAACAAGTAAATGGACCGCTTGTCGACGAGTCAGGGCGGGTTATTTTTGCCGATTTTAATCCATCGAAACGACCATGGTCGGTGGCTTCAGATGACTCTAACAACAGCTGGAATCCGGCATACAATTGCTTTGATCGTCCGGGTAAAAAATGTATCTCTTTTACGCTACACATCAACGGCAAAGATCACGATTTGTTAGCGGTGGATAAAATTCACGTCGATTTGAACTGGCGATATCTGAACGAGTATCTTGATCAAATCAGCGCTAATGATGAAGTTCTATTTTTAAAACAAGGCCATGAGATCATTGCCAAGAATCAACTCGCTCGTGAAAAACTAATTATTTATAATAGCGAAGGTAATTATAATATTATTGATTCTGTCGATACTGAATATATCGAAAAAACTTCAGCGGTGCCAAACAACGCATTATTCGAAATCTATTTTTATTATCCTGGTGGTAATTTATTGAACGCATCAGATAAACTTTTTTATCTGCCGTTTGCTTTCATTATTATCGTATTGCTGGTGGTTTATTTAATGACCACTCGTGTGTTCCGTCGGCAATTTTCTGAAATGACAGAGCTGGTTAATACGCTGGCGTTTTTGCCTGACTCAACGGATCAAATCGAGGCTCTGAAAATTCGCGAAGGCGATGCGAAAGAGATTATCAGCATCAAAAATTCGATCGCGGAAATGAAAGATGCCGAAATTGAACGGTCAAATAAATTGCTCTCACTGATCTCTTACGATCAGGAAAGCGGTTTTATTAAAAATATGGCGATTATTGAGTCCAACAATAATCAGTATCTGGCTGTGGGGATCATCAAACTGTGTGGTCTGGAAGCCGTGGAAGCGGTGTTTGGTGTTGATGAACGCAATAAAATCGTCAGGAAATTGTGTCAGCGAATTGCCGAGAAATATGCGCAATGCTGCGATATCGTGACATTTAATGCCGATCTCTATTTACTTCTGTGCCGGGAAAATGTACAGACATTTACCCGTAAAATAGCGATGGTAAACGATTTTGACAGCAGCTTTGGCTACCGCAATCTGCGCATCCATAAGTCTGCCATTTGTGAACCTTTGCAGGGAGAAAACGCCTGGAGTTACGCAGAAAAACTGAAACTGGCGATTTCCAGTATCCGTGACCATATGTTCTCAGAGTTTATTTTCTGTGATGACGCGAAACTCAACGAAATAGAAGAGAATATCTGGATTGCGCGTAATATTCGCCATGCAATGGAAATTGGCGAACTATTCCTCGTCTATCAACCGATCGTTGATATTAACACCCGCGCCATTCTGGGCGCGGAGGCGTTGTGCCGTTGGGTGTCTGCGGAGCGGGGGATCATTTCACCGCTGAAGTTCATTACCATTGCTGAAGATATCGGGTTTATCAATGAGCTGGGTTATCAGATTATTAAAACGGCAATGGGTGAATTCAGACATTTTAGCCAGCGTGCGTCGCTGAAGGATGATTTCTTACTGCATATTAATGTTTCGCCCTGGCAGTTAAACGAACCACACTTTCATGAGCGTTTTACCACCATCATGAAAGAAAATGGCCTGAAGGAGAACAGCCTCTGTGTTGAGATCACTGAAACCGTGATCGAGCGAATTAATGAACATTTTTATCTCAATATTGAACAACTGCGTAAACAAGGGGTACGGATATCGATTGATGACTTTGGCACCGGTTTGTCAAACCTGAAACGTTTTTATGAAATTAATCCAGATAGCATAAAAGTGGACTCACAATTTACCAGCGATATTTTCGGTACTGCGGGAAAAATTGTGCGCATTATTTTCGATCTGGCACGCTATAACCGGATCCCGGTGATTGCGGAAGGCGTAGAGAGCGAAGACGTTGCGCGTGAATTAATCAAATTAGGATGTGTTCAGGCTCAGGGGTATCTGTACCAGAAACCCATGCCATTCTCCGCCTGGGATAAAAGTGGAAAATTAGTAAAAGAGTAGTTTACGTATGTCCAGAATCAATAAGTTCGTACTTACAGTCAGTCTGCTGATTTTTATCATGATTTCAGCAGTTGCCTGCGGGATCTACACTCAAATGGTAAAGGAACGGGTGTATGGCCTGAAACAGTCCGTTATTGATACTGCTTTTGCGGTGGCAAATATTGCTGAATATCGGCGTAGCGTGGCAATTGATCTCATCAACACGCTAAACCCCACGGAGGAACAGCTGTTGGTTGGTTTGCGCACAGCTTACGCCGACTCGGTTTCACCCTCTTATTTGTACGATGTCGGTCCTTATCTGATTTCCAGTGACGAATGTATTCAGGTAAAGGAGTTCGAGAAAAATTATTGTGCAGATATTATGCAGGTTGTGAAGTATCGACATGTCAAAAATACAGGG
Source organism: Escherichia sp. F1 (assembly GCF_046764225.1). Lineage (NCBI taxonomy): Bacteria > Pseudomonadati > Pseudomonadota > Gammaproteobacteria > Enterobacterales > Enterobacteriaceae > Escherichia > Escherichia sp. F1. The sequence goes on along the minus strand of NZ_CP177202.1, from coordinate 3,230,555 downwards.
TTTATCTCTTTTGACGGTAAAACCTTCGTCTATTACCTCTATCCGGTAACTCACAATCGTAGTCTGATATTTTTGCTTGGTCTGGAACGTTTTTCTTTACTGTCAAAATCGCTGGCGATGGATAGCGAGAACCTGATGTTCTCCCTGTTCAAGAACGGTAAATCGGTGACCGGTGATGAATATAACGCTAAAAACGCCATCTTCACCGTTTCGGAAGCAATGGAGCACTTCTCCTATTTGCCGACCGGGTTGTACGTATTTGCGTATAAAAAAGATGTTTATTTGCGGGTTTGTACATTGATTATTTTCTTTGCCGCATTGGTGGCAGTGATATCGGGTGCCAGTTGCCTCTATCTGGTACGCAGAGTGATTAATCGTGGTATTGTGGAGAAAGAAGCCATTATTAATAACCATTTTGAACGCGTACTGGATGGCGGGCTTTTCTTTTCGGCTGCCGATGTCAAAAAACTCTACAGTATGTATAACTCGGCATTCCTGGACGATCTGACCAAAGCGATGGGCAGAAAATCTTTTGACGAAGATTTAAAAGCGCTGCCGGAAAAAGGCGGTTATTTGTGCCTGTTTGACGTCGATAAATTCAAAAACATTAACGACACCTTCGGTCATTTGCTGGGCGATGAAGTGTTGATGAAAGTGGTGAAAATCCTTAAATCACAGATCCCGGTAGATAAAGGTAAAGTCTACCGCTTCGGCGGTGACGAATTTGCGGTGATTTATACTGGCGGCACGCTGGAAGAGTTGCTATCGATTCTAAAAGAAATCGTTCATTTCCAGGTGGGAAGCATTAATTTAAGCACCAGTATCGGTGTAGCGCATTCCAATGAATGTACCACCGTCGAACGCTTGAAAATGCTGGCGGATGAGCGGTTGTATAAGAGTAAGAAAAACGGCAGGGCTCAGATTAGCTGGCAGTAATCATTATTCGCAGGCCGGACAAATGATTTTGCCCGGCCTGAATTAATTAAACCCGGCTACCCCACAAATCGTACTCATCGGCGTGCTCGACTTTCACACGCAGGATATCACCCGGCTTAACGTTGGTTTCACCATTGAGATAAACCGCGCCGTCGATTTCCGGTGCATCTGCCATGCTGCGACCAATCGCGCCTTCTTCGTCCACTTCGTCGATAATCACCAGAATTTCACGGCCCACTTTCTCTTGCAGGCGCTCGGCGGAAATCTGCTGCTGCAGCTGCATGAAACGGTTCCAGCGTTCTTCTTTCACTTCTTCCGGAACCTGGTCAGGCAGGGCATTGGCGTCTGCACCTTCAACCGGGCTGTATTTAAAGCAGCCAACGCGATCCAGACGCGCTTCTTTCAGGAAGTCGAGTAGCATCTGGAAATCTTCTTCTGTCTCGCCAGGGAAGCCGACAATAAAGGTTGAGCGTAGGGTCAGTTCCGGGCAGATTTCGCGCCACTGTTTGATACGCGCCAGTTGGCGATCTACAGAACCCGGACGCTTCATCAGTTTGAGAATGCGCGGGCTGGCGTGCTGCAACGGAATGTCCAGATACGGCAGGATTTTGCCTTCTGCCATCAGTGGGATGACGTCGTCCACATGCGGATAAGGGTAAACGTAGTGCAGACGTGTCCAGATCCCCAGTTTCGATAACTGTTCGCACAGGCTGACCATGCTGGTTTTTACCGGCTCGCCGTTGTGGAAGCCAGTACGATGTTTAACATCAACGCCATAGGCGGAAGTATCCTGCGAGATCACCAGAATCTCTTTAACGCCCGCATCTACCAGACGTTTCGCTTCACTTAACACTTCGCCAATCGGACGGCTCACCAGGTCGCCGCGCATAGACGGAATAATGCAGAAGGTGCAGCGGTGATTACAGCCTTCAGAAATTTTCAGATAGGCATAATGACGCGGCGTCAGTTTCACGCCTTGTTCTGGCACCAGGCTCAGGAATGGGTTGTGTTTCGGTTTTGGCACGTAGTGATGAACGTGCTCCAGAACCTGCTCATAGCTATGAGGCCCGGTGATTTCCAGCACTTTCGGGTGGACTTCGCGGATCTGATCTTCTTTTGCCCCCAGACAACCGGTCACAATTACCTTGCCGTTTTCATTCAACGCTTCACCAATGGCTTCCAGTGATTCTTGTACCGCGCTGTCAATAAAGCCGCAGGTGTTGACGATCACCATGTCCGCATCGTCATAGCTCGGTACCACGTCATAACCTTCAGTGCGTAGTTCGGTGAGAATACGCTCTGAATCGACAAGGTTTTTCGGACAGCCAAGGGAAACAAAGCCGATTTTCGGCTGGGGAGTTACTTTGCTCATAGCTTAAAAAATATTCAGTTACAGGAAAGGTCAGGGCAGGGATTCTACAGAGTTCTGGATAAAATTTGTATCGCAATCTCATTCGCTGGCGGAGGCGAAGGAAATGTAAATTTTGTTAATTCGGCGTGAAGAATTGATCCTGGACAGCATTTTGCTCAAAAAATAGCCATACTATTTAATTGCAACAAGGCTGGAAAGAGGAGGATCGAAGTATGTTCGTTGACAGACAGCGAATCGATCTGCTGAACCGGTTGATCGACGCACGCGTTGACCTCGCTGCATACGTGCAACTGAGGAAGGCAAAAGGATACATGTCCGTCAGCGAAAGCAATCATCTACGAGATAACTTTTTTAAACTGAATCGCGAACTGCACGATAAATCGCTGCGGTTGAATCTTCATCTGGATCAGGAAGAGTGGAGTGCTCTTCATCATGCTGAAGAAGCATTAGCGACAGCCGCAGTATGTTTGATGAGTGGGCACCATGATTGCCCGACTGTTATTACCGTCAACGCCGATAAGCTTGAAAATTGTCTGATGAGCTTAACGCTGAGTATCCAGAGCCTGCAGAAGCACGCCATGCTTGAGAAGGCCTGAAAACTAAGGGGGAGAAAGCGTCTCCCCCTTCATGTTTAAGTTTTTGTAAAAATGAATTTGTTATCTCCTCCACTGACTACGCTTTAAGCCAGAGTCAATCCGGAGGCGTTATGCATCGACAATCCTTTTTCCTTGTGCCCCTTATTTGTCTTTCTTCCGCTCTCTGGGCGGCTCCTGCAACGGTAAATGTCGAAGTACTGCAGGACAAACTCGACCATCCCTGGGCGCTGGCCTTTTTACCCGACAATCACGGTATGTTAATCACTCTGCGCGGCGGCGAGTTGCGTCACTGGCAAGCAGGAAAAGGATTATCTGCGCCGCTTTCCGGAGTGCCGGACGTTTGGGCGCACGGGCAGGGCGGTCTGCTGGACGTGGTTTTAGCGCCTGATTTTGCTCAGTCGCGCCGCATCTGGTTAAGTTATTCCGAAGTTGGCGATGATGGCAAAGCCGGAACTGCTGTGGGTTATGGCCGCTTAAGTGATGATCTCTCAAAGGTGACCGACTTCCGCACCGTCTTTCGCCAGATGCCAAAACTGTCTACCGGCAACCATTTTGGCGGGAGGCTGGTATTCGACGGTAAAGGTTATCTTTTTATTGCTCTGGGCGAAAACAATCAGCGCCCGACGGCGCAGGATCTGGATAAATTACAGGGCAAACTGGTGCGTCTGACCGACCAGGGCGAAATCCCGGATGATAATCCTTTTATAAAGGAATCCGGTGCGCGCGCCGAGATCTGGTCTTATGGCATTCGTAATCCGCAAGGAATGGCGATGAATCCGTGGAGTAATGCACTATGGCTGAATGAACATGGCCCGCGCGGTGGCGATGAAATTAATATCCCGCAAAAAGGCAAAAACTACGGCTGGCCGCTGGCAACCTGGGGAATCAACTATTCAGGCTTTAAGATACCGGAAGCGAAAGGGGAGATCGTCGCCGGGACCGAGCAACCTGTTTTTTACTGGAAAGATTCGCCCGCCGTGAGCGGCATGGCCTTCTATAACAGCGATAAATTCCCCCAGTGGCAGCAAAAATTATTTATTGGCGCGCTGAAAGATAAAGATGTCATTGTGATGAGCGTCAACGGCGACAAAGTGACAGAAGATGGCCGTATTTTAACGGACAGAGGGCAGCGAATTCGTGATGTTCGCACTGGACCCGACGGTTATTTATACGTTCTCACCGACGAGTCCAGTGGGGAATTACTTAAAGTTAGCCCACGCAATTAGCTAACGGGAATCATCACCACTTTGCGCACTGCGGGGCGTTCAGTGAGTTGCTGATACCAGCGTTGCAGATTTGGACGCGGTGTCCAGGTCAGGCCAACGTTAAACAAATTGTAGATGAACGGAGCGATAGCGATATCGCCCACACCAAACTCGTCGCCAGAGAACCATTTTACTTTTGCCAGTTCCGCATCGAGCAGGGCAAACAGGGCGTCGCACTCTTTACAACTGGCATCAATGGCGGCCTGATCGCGCTCTTCCGGTGGTGTTCTGACTAATCCCATCAGGATCCCGCGATGAGCATTACTGAGCGTCTGGTTTGCCCAGTCCATCCATTTTTCTGCTTCCGCACGACGTGCCGGTGAGTCGATCCACAGGCGTTTTTGCCCGTACTGTGCCGCCAGATAGCGGACAATAGCGTTTGATTCCCAAAGAATGAGATCACTTTCGTCGTCACGCAACAACGGCACCAGCCCGTTAGGGTTCATCGCCAGAAAATCAGCATCGTGATTTATCCCAAACTCACGGCCCGCGAGAATTTGCTCATAAGGTAGTTCCAGTTCTTCGAGCGTCAGCAATACTTTTTTTACGTTGGTTGAATTATTCCGACCCCACAGCGTAATCATACTCACCCCTTTTCCGACAGGCAGCCACAGGCTGAACAGGACTCCGATGGTGAAGTAAAGTTAACTTTTAAGCAACAGCTGGCAAAAAAATGACACCAGAAGCAGCGAAGCGGCAGGATATTGCATAAACTTTAAAAACTTTACCAACTTACGGTTTCTTTAAGTTTGTGTGTGCGTTATTAATCACCGAACTTATCATACGGCGATATAACGTATTTTTTTTGAATGGATACTCGGGTGGCATTTATGACGCAATACTCCTCTCTCCTTCGTGGTCTTGCAGCGGGTTCTGCATTTTTATTTCTTTTTGCCCCAACGGCATTCGCGGCGGAACAAACCGTTGAAGCGCCGAGCGTGGATGCGCGTGCATGGATTTTAATGGATTACGCCAGCGGTAAAGTGCTGGCAGAAGGCAATGCGGATGAAAAACTGGACCCCGCGAGCCTGACTAAAATCATGACCAGCTATGTGGTTGGGCAGGCGCTTAAGGCCGATAAGATTAAACTCACCGATATGGTGACGGTCGGTAAAGATGCCTGGGCGACGGGAAATCCGGCACTGCGTGGTTCATCGGTAATGTTCCTTAAACCGGGCGATCAGGTTTCGGTGGCAGACCTGAACAAAGGTGTGATTATCCAGTCCGGTAATGACGCCTGTATTGCGCTGGCCGATTACGTTGCCGGGAGTCAGGAGTCATTTATTGGTCTGATGAATGGTTATGCCAAAAAACTGGGTCTCACCAACACTACCTTCCAGACGGTGCACGGTCTGGATGCGCCGGGGCAGTTCAGTACCGCGCGCGATATGGCATTGCTGGGTAAAGCATTAATCCACGATGTGCCGGAAGAGTACGCCATTCATAAAGAGAAAGAGTTCACCTTCAACAAAATTCGTCAGCCTAACCGTAACCGTCTGCTGTGGAGCAGCAATCTGAATGTTGATGGCATGAAGACAGGAACCACGGCAGGCGCGGGATATAATCTGGTTGCTTCGGCTACCCAGGGCGATATGCGTTTGATCTCCGTAGTACTGGGTGCGAAAACTGACCGTATCCGTTTTAATGAGTCTGAGAAATTATTGACCTGGGGTTTCCGCTTCTTTGAAACCGTGACGCCAATTAAACCTGATGCCACCTTTGTGACTCAGCGCGTCTGGTTTGGTGATAAGAGCGAAGTGAATCTCGGGGCAGGCGAAGCGGGCTCAGTGACCATACCGCGTGGGCAGCTGAAAAACCTGAAAGCGAGCTACACGTTAACGGAACCGCAGCTTACCGCACCGCTGAAAAAAGGTCAGGTTGTCGGGACCATTGATTTCCAGCTTAACGGTAAATCCATTGAGCAGCGTCCGCTGATCGTGATGGAAAATGTGGAAGAGGGCGGATTCTTTGGTCGGATGTGGGATTTCGTGATGATGAAATTCCATCAGTGGTTCGGCAGCTGGTTCTCTTAATCTTCTGATAGCCGGATGGCGCGAAACGTCATCCGGTTATTCGTTGTTAATACATCAACTTAATACGCTGCGTCTGCGCGTACTTCACATACTCATCTTCCGGGCAACAATCGCTCACAACAATATCAAAGCGTTTCAGGTCACCCATGCGCGCCGGACGCACCTTGCCAAATTTACTGTGGTCGACAACCAGCACATGCTTTTGCGCCATCGACATGGCCCAGTGTTTTACCGGCAACTCTTCAAGATTAAAGCAGGTAGCGCCTTTACTGACATGCACGCCCGCAGCGGAATAAAAAGCGATATCCGGGCAAAAATTATTCAGCGTTTGCTGAAAATCGATGGGTTTGAAAATGGCGTTGCTGGCGTGAAATTCACCACCGCAAAGAAACGCGCGGCAATGGGGTTTCTCTTTCAGTGCCAGAAAGGTATTTAGCGAATAACAAACGGCGGTGAAAGGGATTTCATTATCAATCGCTTCAATAATCCACGGCGTGGTGGTGCCACAGTCAAAAAAGAGGGTCTGATCGGGTTCTACCAGCGTCGCAGCCAGTTTTGCCGCCCGGCGTTTTTCTTCCACCAGGCGGGATTTTTGATCGCTTAACAGGTAATGGCTGGCGCTGCGCGGTTCCAGAACAATATAGCCGCCGAGCAAAACGACGGGCGCACTGTGGTTGTTCAGATCGCGACGAATCGTCATCTCCGAAACCCCAAGCAGGGCGGCGGCGTCTTTAAGATGTAACTTATCGCTGCGTTTTAATTCTTGCAGCAGCTGCCCGATACGCTCTTCGCGACGTGTTTCCATAATCCCTCTGAATAGTTATTGAAGCGAGCCGCTCAATACTACACTTTTTAACAGAGATCAGTCACGCACCCAGCCTTTGCGGATCGGTAATGCAAAACAGAAACGATACCACGATTGCAGACGTTGATAGAGTTTATGCCCCATCGCTTGCCAGATAATCTGGGCGCTAAGACAGCCAATCATACCTGCCAGCAATCCACCGAGCATATCCAGCGGCCAGTGGACGCCAAGATAAACGCGCGACCAGGCAATGACGACGGCCAGCACCATTAAAAGTGAGCCGGACCACAGGCGATGCCAGCATAAAAATGCCAGTGCAAAGGTGAAAATCACCGTACCGTGATCGCTCGGGAATGAGTCATCCGCCGCATGATGCAGGAAGTTATAGCCGATATTTTCGACAAAGGGTCGGTCGTGCGGAAAAAGATGCCCCATCGTCCAGGACACAAACAGGCTGACCGCCAGCGCGATAGCGATTTTTATCACCAGTTGCCGTTGTGCTGTAAGCCCCCACAACCAAAGTACTGCGGCCAGCAGCGGTACCACGGTAATCAAATCTTTAGCAATAAAAATCGCCAACGAGATCATCCACGGCGCAGAGTCTGGCGTCGCGTTAATAAGAGAGAATAGAGAGAGATTCAAATTTTCCAGCATAACTTCCCGACGCAAAGTGATTAAAAGGGAGCCAATACAGGCAAGTCGTTGAGAATAAAGTGCAGGTTAAACTGGGTAAAGCGGCATCGTCTTATTTCCCTCAAGCGGCCTGTTTACGGTGGGTGATTGTAACGGGCATAGGTTAAATAAAACTTAAAGAAAGCGTAGCTATACTCGCAATAATGTAAGAATGTGCTTAACCGTGGTTTCAGCTACAAAATTTGCTTTCTCGTTAGCTGCGCTTTTATTAAACTTTGCGCGATTATTATTGGCGAAGAAATTGCATGCAAAATAAATTAGCTTCCGGTGCCAGGCTTGGACGTCAGGCGTTACTTTTCCCTCTCTGTCTGGTGCTGTACGAATTTTCAACCTATATCGGCAACGATATGATTCAACCCGGTATGTTGGCCGTGGTGGAACAATATCAGGCGGGCATTGATTGGGTTCCTACTTCGATGACCGCATATCTGGCGGGCGGGATGTTTTTACAATGGCTCCTGGGGCCGCTGTCGGATCGTATTGGTCGCCGTCCGGTGATGCTGGCGGGGGTGGTGTGGTTTATCATCACCTGTCTGGCAATATTACTGGCGCAAAACATTGAACAATTCACTCTGTTGCGCTTCTTGCAGGGCATAAGCCTCTGTTTCATTGGCGCTGTGGGATACGCCGCAATTCAGGAATCCTTCGAAGAGGCGGTTTGTATCAAGATCACCGCGCTGATGGCGAACGTGGCGCTGATTGCTCCGCTACTTGGTCCGCTGGTGGGCGCGGCGTGGATCCATGTGCTGCCCTGGGAAGGGATGTTCGTCTTGTTTGCCGCATTGGCAGCGATCTCCTTTTTCGGTCTGCAACGAGCCATGCCTGAAACCGCCACGCGTATAGGCGAGAAACTGTCGCTGAAAGAACTCGGTCGTGACTATAAGCTGGTGCTGAAGAACGGTCGCTTTGTTGCGGGGGCGCTGGCGCTGGGATTCGTTAGCCTGCCGTTGCTGGCGTGGATCGCTCAGTCGCCGATTATCATCATTACCGGTGAGCAGTTGAGCAGCTATGAATATGGCTTGCTGCAAGTGCCTATTTTCGGGGCGTTAATTGCGGGTAACTTGCTGTTAGCGCGTCTGACCTCGCGTCGCACCGTACGTTCGCTGATTATTATGGGCGGCTGGCCGATTATGATTGGTCTGTTGGTCGCTGCTGCGGCAACGGTTATCTCATCGCACGCGTATTTATGGATGACCGCCGGGTTAAGTATTTATGCTTTCGGTATTGGTCTGGCGAATGCGGGACTGGTGCGATTAACTCTGTTTGCCAGCGATATGAGTAAAGGTACGGTTTCTGCGGCGATGGGGATGCTGCAAATGCTGATCTTTACCGTCGGTATTGAAATCAGCAAACATGCCTGGCTGAACGGGGGCAACGGACTGTTTAATCTCTTCAACCTTGTCAACGGAATTTTGTGGCTGTTGCTGATGGTTATCTTTTTAAAAGATAAACAGATGGGAAATTCGCACGAAGGGTAAAAAAATGCCTGATTGCTTTGTGCGATCAGGCATTCTCGAATTAATGGTGATGGTCGTCAATCTGGTGTTCGATAACCATCCCTTCACCTACGCTGGCAAGATGGCGAACATAAGGATGCGGGCGGTAAGCCGGAGCTGGCGCAGGAGCCACATAGACGGTTTGCGGCACAGTCGCGACGCTGACCGCTTGTGGAACGCTGACTGAATCAGGAACCACAACCACTTTGTATCCACTCGGCACATTGACGGTGACACTTTGCGCCATCGCCACACCAGTAAAGCCCATTAAAAGCGCGCCCAACAGTAGACAATTTTTCATAATCATTTCGCCTGAAATAATGCAGCGGGTTAATTTCCGCGAATTATGCAGCCTTCATTCAGGCATTGTGTTGCCGGGCGTGCTGCCGTTTTTATTGGTTAAATGGCGCTTCGTGTTTAAGAACTTTATCGATCACATCCAGTACGCCTTCACGGTTATTGGAGCCTGCCCGGTATTTTGCCGCTGCGATGACCGCGCTGCCGGCATTTTCCATTGCAAAACTAAAGCCTGCCTGACGCAGCATCTCAATATCGTTACCGCCATCGCCAAAGACCACCACTTCGCTGTCGTCTATTCCCCATAATTTCTGCAGTTGGCGAAGGCCATTGGCTTTATGTACGCCGGGGATAATCAGATCGATACTGCCGTTGCCGGTGTGGACCGGCACCATAATATCGCCGATGGCCTCATGTAATGCTTTTTGTACTTGTGGAATCAGTTCATCGGAAAGATTCAGGCCAAACTTAAAGAAGATATCTTCTAAGTTGTCAAAGTTATCGACGTATTCCAGACGGTGATAATACATTTCCGCCACCGTTTTCATGGCATCGTCATATTTTTTGAGCGTATAGGCGCTATTTTTTCCGCAGGCAATAATTTCCACTTCCGGGCGCGTCAGCAAATGTTCCACGACAGTAGCAAACGCATCCTTCGACAGCTCGCCATTAAAAACATCTTTGCCTTCACTCACTACCCAGCCGCCGTTTTCAGCCACAAAGGCAATTTCATTAGCAATTTCAGGGAAGAAAGAGATCAACTGATAATATTGATTCCCGCTGGCGACCACAAAGCGAATGTCTTGTGCTTTCATTTGCTGATACTGAGCCATAAACCGCTCACGGTTATAGGTTTTTTGATCGCTTAAGAAAGTACCATCCATGTCTACCGCAATTAATTTAATGCTCATCAACTATTCTCCATCGCCGTCTGCGTTTTGGTATCGGGTTTGGCGACGGCTTTCGCGACAATAGCCGCGAGAATAACCAGCGCCAGTACAACCAGCATTGCACTACGTAATCCATAATGTTCGCCGAGATAGCCCAGCAGCGGCGGCCCGACGAGGAAAGCCAGATAACCGGTCGTTGCTACCACACTGACGCGGGTTGGTGCATCGGGGCCGGTATCGCTGGCGGCAGAAATGGTCAGTGGGAAGCCCAGCGAGGCACCTAGTCCCCAAAGTACAACAGACACTCCTGCGACCCAGGCGCTATCGACAAAAATAATCAGCCCAATACCCAACGCTCCCATTAGTGCACTGGCCCGAACCACGGCAACGCGACTGTAACGGTCGATGAACCAACCGCCGGTAAAGCGCCCAACAGTCATCCCCAGGGTAAAACCGGCATAAATCAGCGAGCCGGAAGTAGGGCTAAAACCGTGACCGTCAACCATTAATAAGGGTAACCAGTCGTTGGCAGAACCTTCGGCAAAGGCCATCGCCAGCACTACAACACCAATCAGCAGCAACTGGATATCGCGATAAAAAGGTACGCCTTTTTCACCATGCTGGGTGCCATCGGCAGCATTTTTGCCCGTACCATCAGGGATTGCCTGAATGGCGATATAAATAGGCGCGATGCCTACCAGCGCCGCCAATAAAATGTGCACCGTTGCCGGAACGCCAAAGGCCGTCAGTGCCATCCCGACACCTGCGCCTGCCAGCGTGCCCAGGCTATAAAAACCGTGCATCATCGGCAAAACCGTTTTATTCATTTCTCGCTCAACGGCAGCACCTTCAACGTTTATCGCCACTTCCGCAGAACCAAAACTTGCCCCAAAGACGCCGAGACCAACGGCAAAGAGCAAGGGCGATGTTAGCCAGAGTGCCAGACTTAGTATCATCATCCCGATCAATGCGCAGGACATCGTGACCAGGATGACATTACGCGTGCCAAAGCGTTTCACTAACCACGCCGAGCAGAGAATACCGCTCATTGAACCGATCGACAGACCAAAGAGGACTCCGCCCATTTCAGCGATCGAAACAGAAAGAATATCGCGGATAGCAGGCGTACGGGTTGCCCAGGACGCCATTAACAGGCCCGGCAAAAAGAAGAACATAAACAGCGCCCAGGTTCGGCGTTTCAATGCATTACGTGAAGAATTTACGGTCATAGATCACGTCAAAATAAGAAGAGGGAAGACAACATTAGCAAGGTTGTGTACATTTGTACACAATTGCAGAGAGAGGAAATGACATGCGTCGCGCTAACGATCCGCAACGGCGAGAAAAAATTATCCAGGCCACGCTGGAGGCGGTGAAACTTTATGGAATACATGCTGTTACGCACCGCAAAATTGCTACCCTTGCCGGGGTACCGTTAGGGTCGATGACCTACTATTTTTCAGGAATTGATGAGTTGTTGCTGGAGGCGTTCAGCAGTTTTACTGAGATCATGTCCCGGCAATATCAGGCATTTTTTAGCGATGTTAGTGATGCTCCGGGCGCATGCCAGGCTATCACCGATATGATTTACAGCTCACAGGTTGCAACGCCGGATAACATGGAGCTGATGTACCAGCTCTACGCGCTGGCTAGCCGAAAACCGCTATTAAAAACGGTAATGCAAAACTGGATGCAGCGCAGTCAGCAAACGCTCGAACAATGGTTTGAACCCGGAACCGCCCGCGCGCTTGATGCGTTTATTGAGGGGATGACGCTGCATTTTGTCACCGACCGTAAGCCGCTATCGCGCGAGGAGATTTTGAGGATGGTTGAGAGGGTTGCAGGGTAGTAGATAAATTTTAGATAACAAAAAACCCATCAACCTTGAACCAAAATGGCGGGGTTGATGGGCTCCACAAAATGGGGACATCAAAGAAAAGCAGTGGCACTAATTAAGACTGATGCCCTGCGGAAAAGTTCTGCGGTTGTGCAAAAAAATTTCATTTTCAGGGCAACTTCAGTTTTATCCTAATCCTGGCCATACCATGACGATGATTGTCCCTGCCAGCGTCAGCAGGACGTTGGCGATTGCGTAAGTGCCCGCATAGCCCAGCGCCGGGATATTACTGCGAGCTGTATCACTGATGATCTCCATTGCCGGCGCGCAGGTGCGTGCGCCCATCATTGCGCCGAACAACAGTGCGCGGTTCATTCGCAATACATAAGCACCGAACAAGAAGCAGATAACCACGGGCACCAGACTGACAATCAATCCGGCAATCAACATCTGACCGCCAATCGCGCCCAGGCCGTTATTAATACCGCTACCAGCGCTCAGACCAACGCCTGCCATAAACACCATCAAGCCGAACTCCTTCACCATGCTTAATGCACCCTGCGGAATGTAACCGAAGGTCGGGTGGTTAGCACGCATAAAGCCCAGCATAATTCCGGCGAATAACAACCCGGCAGCGTTCCCCATACCGAAACTGAATGTGCTGAACTGGAAGGTGATCATCCCGATCATCAGCCCAATAACAAAGAAGGCGCAGAATGCCAGCAAGTCAGTGACCTGGCTGTGAATCGAGATAAAGCCGATGCGATCGGCGATGGTTTTTACCCGGCGGGCATCGCCGCTGACTTGTAAAACGTCACCTTTGTTAAGCACGACGTTGTCATCAATCGGCATCTCAATCTGGCTACGAATGACGCGGTTAAGGAAGCAACCGTGATCGGTCAACTTCAGTTGTGCCAGGCGTTTGCCAACAGCGTTATGGTTTTTAACGACCACTTCTTCAGTGACGATACGCATGTCGAGAAGGTCACGATCGAAAACTTCTTTGCCATTACGGAAACTGGGATCGAGTCGGGCGTGGGCGTCGGGATAGCCTACCAACGCTATTTCATCGCCCATTTGTAGTACGGCATCACCGTCTGGATTTGCCAGAATCCCGTTACGCCGAATACGTTCAATGTAACAGCCAGTTTGTCGATAAATACCCAGTTCACGCAGATTTTTGCCGTCGGTCCAGGCTACCAGCTCCGGGCCGACGCGGTAGGCGCGGATCACCGGCAAATAAACCTTACGGTTGGCATCTGTGTCCAGGCCACGTTCGCGGGCGATTTGCTGGGCGCTGGTCTGTAAGTCCTGATGCTGCAATTTAGGCAAGTAACGCGCACCAACAATCAAACTCACCAGACCGATTAAATAGGTTAAGGCATACCCGAGGCTCAGATTATCCAGTGCCAGTGAGAGTTGCCTGCTTTCCATGCCGGAATGACGCAGTGTATCGCCAGCACCGACCAGAACCGGTGTTGACGTCATAGAGCCTGCTAACATACCGGCCGTCAGGCCAATATCCCAGCCAAACAGCTTACCTAACCCTAAGGCGATGACCAGCGCACTGCCAACCATCACCAGTGCTAACATTAGGTAATTTTTCCCATCGCGAAAAAAAATGGAAAAAAAGTTCGGTCCGGCTTCGACCCCGACGCAGAAAATAAACAGCATAAAGCCAAGATTAAGCGCGTCGGTGTTAATGCTGAAATGTTGTTGGCCTAATAACAGCGATACGACTAAAACGCCAATGGAATTACCCAGTTGGATCGAACCAAGTCGTAATTTCCCGAGACATAGCCCAAGTGCGAGGACCACAAATAATAACAGAATGTAATTCCCATTTAACAATTCGGCGACGTTTATATTCACGGAGGCTAACTTCTTGTTTACTAGTAAGCTGTTGAAAGAAATGGTAATTTACGATAATGTTTTTTACCAGAATTCAGGGCGCAGATTCATTCAGCGCACCTAAACGATAGTAAAGTAACAATATATTTTACTAGTGTAATCACATTAGGTATCAACGGCTATATGAATTGCGTTGGCCTATATTAGCATGGAATGCGAAGCGGCTTTATCTTACTGAACGCCACACTGGCGAAAAATGTGTTCGATAGACGCAGTGTCAGGAGGAACGAGTGAAACACAAACAACGTTGGGCGGGGGCAATCTGCTGTTTTGTCCTCTTCATTGTGGTGTGCCTTTTTCTGGCGACGCACATGAAAGGCGCTTTTCGGGCTGCCGGGCATCCTGAAATCGGCTTGCTGTTTTTCATTCTTCCTGGAGCAGTTGCCAGCTTCTTTTCACAGCGTAGAGAAGTCCTGAAACCTCTGTTTGGCGCAATGCTGGCGGCACCCTGTTCAATGCTTATTATGCGGCTGTTTTTTTCACCGACGCGCTCATTCTGGCAAGAGCTGGCATGGTTATTAAGTGCGGTGTTCTGGTGTGCGCTGGGGGCACTGTGTTTCTTATTTATCAGTAGTTTGTTTAAACCACAGCACAGAAAAAATCAATAAAGCCCTCAACGCGAGGGCTTGTCAGACGATCAGGCGTCCAGATTCTCTTTCACCCATGCAGCAAAATCGGTATAGCCGCCGATATGTTGCTGATCGACAAAAATCTGCGGCACGGTTTCTACGGGTTTACCTGCCTTTTGTTGTAGATCTTCTTTAGTGATCCCTTCCGCACGAATATCAACATACTGATACTGAAAATCATCGCGTTCATTGCTCAATTTCTCAGCCAGATCTTTTGCATGCACACAGTAAGGGCAACCCGGACGACCAAAAATAACGGTTTGCATTATTTCTCTCCTCATAGATTTATGCCTGTAATGATCACGCTAAAATGTATTCGCTGAAAGTAGGTTTAACCTGTTGCATTAATTGCTAAAAGCTATAACTGTTAAACACAATACAGTGAAAAGTTTTAGACTGAAGGCTCACTTTGCAGAGGGAAGCGTATGCGCGCGATCGGTAAATTGCCTAAAAGCGTGTTGATACTGGAATTTATCGGAATGATGTTGCTGGCGGTGGCGCTGCTGTCGGTAAGCGGCTCCCTGTCGCTGCCTGAGCCATTTTCTCGGCCAGAAGTGCAGATTCTGATGATTTTTCTCGGTGTTTTGCTCATGCTTCCCGCTGCGGTGGTGGTTATTCTTCAGGTGGCAAAACGTCTTGCCCCACAGCTGATGAACCGTCCACCGCAATATTCACGTTCAGAAAGAGAAAAAGATAATGACGCCAACCATTGAACTTATTTGTGGCCATCGCTCCATTCGCCATTTCACTGATGAACCCATTTCCGAAGCGCAGCGTGAGGCGATTATTAACAGCGCCCGTGCGACGTCCAGTTCCAGTTTTTTGCAGTGCAGTAGCATTATTCGCATTACCGACAAAGCGTTACGTGATGAACTGGTGACGCTGACCGGCGGGCAAAAACACGTAGCGCAAGCGGCGGAGTTCTGGGTGTTCTGTGCCGACTTTAACCGCCATTTACAGATCTGTCCGGATGCACAACTTGGCCTGGCGGAACAACTGTTGCTCGGTGTCGTTGATACGGCAATGATGGCGCAGAATGCGTTAACCGCAGCGGAATCGCTGGGATTGGGCGGGGTATATATCGGCGGCCTGCGCAATAATATTGAAGCGGTGACGGAGCTGCTGAAATTACCGCAGCATGTTCTGCCGCTGTTTGGGCTGTGCCTTGGCTGGCCTGCGGATAATCCAGATCTTAAGCCGCGTTTACCGGCCTCCATTTTGGTGCATGAAAACAGCTATCAACCGCTGGATAAAGACGCACTGGCGCAGTATGACGAACAACTGGCGGAATATTACCTCACCCGTGGCAGCAATAATCGCCGGGATACCTGGAGCGATCATATCCGCCGAACAATCATTAAAGAAAGCCGCCCATTTATTCTGGATTATTTGCACAAACAGGGTTGGGCAACGCGCTAAAACCGCCACGCCGATGTATGATACGCGGGCTTTTGACCAGGTCTGACAGAGAGGTGCAGGGTGAAAATTGCCATATTGTCCCGGGATGGAACGCTCTATTCGTGTAAGCGGCTGCGTGAAGCCGCTATACAGCGCGGTCACCTGGTTGAAATTCTTGATCCGCTTTCTTGCTACATGAACATAAATCCTGCGGCGTCTTCTATTCACTACAAAGGCCGCAAGTTACCCCATTTTGACGCAGTGATCCCGCGTATTGGCACCGCCATTACCTTTTATGGGACGGCGGCACTGCGCCAGTTCGAGATGCTGGGGAGCTATCCGCTCAATGAGTCGGTCGCCATTGCCCGGGCGCGTGACAAATTGCGTTCCATGCAACTGCTGGCGCGTCAGGGCATCGACCTGCCTGTCACGGGCATTGCGCATTCGCCGGATGATACCAGCGATTTAATTGACATGGTCGGTGGTGCGCCGCTGGTGGTCAAGCTGGTTGAAGGCACGCAGGGAATTGGCGTCGTGCTGGCGGAGACGCGTCAGGCGGCGGAAAGCGTGATTGACGCTTTCCGCGGTCTGAACGCGCATATTCTGGTGCAGGAATATATCAAAGAGGCGCAAGGGTGCGATATCCGCTGTCTGGTTGTTGGCGATGAAGTGGTCGCGGCGATTGAACGGCGGGCGAAAGAGGGCGATTTTCGTTCCAATTTGCATCGTGGCGGCGCGGCAAGCGTCGCCAGTATCACACCACAGGAGCGTGAAATCGCGATAAAAGCCGCGCGAACGATGGCGCTGGACGTTGCTGGTGTGGATATTCTGCGTGCTAATCGCGGGCCGTTGGTGATGGAAGTGAATGCGTCGCCGGGGCTGGAAGGAATAGAAAAAACCACCGGTATCGACATCGCGGGTAAAATGATCCGCTGGATCGAACGCCACGCTACGACAGAATATTGCCTGAAAACGGGTGGTTAGTCGCAATCACATTACTGATCATGGTTTTGCCTGCGCTTTTTGCGTAAGCTGTGCCGGTCTTTTTATCGAAAGAGGTTGTACAAAATTATGACATCGCTGGTCGTTCCTGGTCTGGATACGTTGCGTCAATGGCTCGATGACCTGGGGATGAGTTTTTTTGAATGTGATAACTGTCAGGCTCTGCATCTGCCCCATATGCAGAATTTCGACGGTGTCTTTGATGCCAAAATCGATCTGATCGATAACACGATCCTGTTTTCTGCCATGGCGGAAGTCCGACCTTCAGCCGTATTGCCGCTGGCGGCGGATTTATCTGCCATCAATGCCAGTTCGCTGACCGTGAAAGCATTTCTTGATATGCAGGATGATAATCTGCCAAAGCTGGTGGTTTGCCAGTCTTTATCCGTTATGCAGGGCGTAACCTATGAGCAGTTTGCATGGTTCGTGCGTCAGAGCGAAGAGCAGATTTCGATGGTCATTCTTGAAGCTAATGCCCATCAACTGCTGTTACCGACTGACGATGAAGGGCAAAACAACGTTACCGAAAACTATTTCCTCCACTGATAACTCCTTTCGAGTACGCAGTCGCTGCCGCAGTGACTGCGTGCTGCAAAATTATCTGCTGTTTTTAACCTTTTCTTAAAGATTATTTCACTTCCCTTGTGCCGATTTGGCTTTATCACATAGAGCAAATACGCATAAAAATTTGTTAAATACCGTTTTTTAATCCGAGCTATAGTCTCAAACCCTGGCTAAAGTTATTCTTGCGATGCTTTTATATAGCGAGCAGTGCTGGCCGGGAGAGAGTTCTCTTTTCTTACACCGCGCCGATAAAAAATATGCACGTTTATTGCATATCTTTCAGTGTGACAACTTTTGTTCGTTTGTTAACGAACTTTCAGAAGGAAAGAGATATGACCGCCTTAAATAAAAAATGGCTATCGGGTCTGGTTGCGGGTGCTCTGATGGCCGTCTCTGTCGGCACGCTCGCGGCTGAACAAAAAACACTCCACATTTATAACTGGTCTGATTATATCGCCCCGGACACGGTGGCCAATTTTGAAAAAGAAACCGGTATTAAAGTCGTCTACGATGTTTTCGACTCTAACGAAGTACTGGAAGGCAAATTAATGGCAGGGAGCACCGGCTTTGACCTGGTGGTTCCATCTGCCAGCTTTCTGGAGCGCCAGTTGACTGCGGGAGTTTTCCAGCCGCTGGATAAAAGCAAATTGCCGGAGTGGAAGAATCTCGACCCGGAACTGCTGAAGTTGGTCGCCAAACACGACCCGGATAATAAATTTGCTATGCCCTATATGTGGGCGACGACCGGGATTGGTTATAACGTCGATAAAGTTAAAGCGGTGCTGGGCGAAAACGCGCCCGTCGATAGCTGGGACTTGATCCTCAAACCTGAAAATCTGGAAAAACTGAAAAGCTGCGGCGTCTCTTTCCTTGATGCACCGGAAGAAGTGTTTGCTACCGTGCTGAATTATCTCGGTAAAGATCCCAACAGCACTAAAGCAGATGATTACACCGGACCGGCAACCGATCTGCTGTTAAAGCTGCGCCCGAACATTCGTTATTTCCATTCATCTCAATACATTAACGACCTGGCAAACGGCGATATCTGCGTCGCTATTGGCTGGGCGGGCGATGTCTGGCAGGCGTCAAACCGCGCGAAGGAAGCGAAGAATGGCGTTAATGTCTCGTTCTCGATTCCGAAAGAAGGGGCGATGGCGTTCTTTGATGTCTTCGCCATGCCTGCGGATGCCAAAAATAAAGACGAAGCCTATCAATTCCTGAATTACCTGCTGCGCCCGGATGTGGTGGCGCATATTTCCGACCATGTGTTCTATGCCAATGCGAACAAAGAAGCTACGCCGCTGGTAAGCGCGGAAGTCCGTGATAATCCAGGGATTTATCCTCCGGCGGACGTTCGTGCGAAGTTGTTCACTCTGAAAGTGCAGGATCCAAAAATAGACCGTGTGCGCACCCGCGCGTGGACCAAAGTGAAGAGCGGAAAATAATCCGCAGTCGTAGATGCCGGACGGGCGCACCACACCCGCCGGCAATTCGCACCATTATGGTGCGCTTGCACACATTCAATGCCGGAGAGCAGCCGTGAATGACGCTATCCCTCGCCCGCAGGCGAAAACCCGTAAGGCGCTGACGCCGCTATTAGAAATCCGTAATCTGACTAAATCTTACGATGGTCAGCATGCGGTCGATGATGTCAGCCTGACCATCTATAAAGGCGAAATCTTCGCGCTGCTGGGCGCATCCGGCTGTGGCAAGTCCACGCTGCTGCGTATGCTGGCAGGTTTCGAACAACCTTCTGCCGGGCAGATCATGCTTGATGGCGTCGATTTGTCACAGGTACCGCCTTACCTGCGCCCCATCAATATGATGTTTCAGTCTTACGCGCTGTTTCCGCATATGACCGTGGAACAGAATATCGCTTTTGGCCTGAAACAGGACAAATTGCCGAAAGCGGAAATTGCCAGCCGGGTCAATGAGATGCTCGGGCTGGTGCATATGCAGGAGTTCGCCAAACGCAAACCGCATCAGCTTTCCGGCGGTCAGCGACAGCGTGTGGCACTGGCCCGAAGCCTTGCCAAGCGCCCGAAACTATTACTGCTCGATGAGCCTATGGGCGCGCTGGATAAAAAGCTGCGTGACCGGATGCAGCTTGAAGTGGTGGATATTCTGGAGCGCGTCGGTGTGACCTGCGTGATGGTTACTCACGATCAGGAAGAGGCGATGACCATGGCGGGGCGTATCGCCATTATGAATCGAGGGAAATTTGTCCAGATTGGCGAACCGGAAGAGATCTATGAGCATCCGACCACCCGCTATAGCGCTGAATTTATCGGTTCGGTTAATGTCTTTGAAGGTGTACTCAAAGAGCGTCAGGAAGATGGTCTGGTGCTTTATTCGCCGGGACTGGTGCACCCACTGAAAGTCGATGCAGATGCTTCAGTGGTTGATAACGTGCCGGTACACGTAGCGCTGCGTCCGGAAAAAATCATGCTTTGCGAAGAGCCGCCCGCCAATGGTTGTAACTTCGCGGTGGGGGAGGTGATACACATTGCCTATCTCGGCGATCTTTCGGTGTATCACGTTCGTCTGAAAAGTGGGCAAATGATTAGCGCCCAGCTACAAAACGCCCATCGTCATCGTAAAGGGTTACCGACCTGGGGCGACGAAGTGCGTTTGTGCTGGGAAGTGGACAGCTGTGTGGTGCTGACGGTTTAAGGAGCAAAGATGAGTACACTTGAACCTGCTGCCCAGCCAAAACCCTTTAAGCTGTGGCTGTCGCAGTTGCAAATGAAGCATGGGCGCAAACTGGTGATTGCGCTGCCCTATATCTGGCTAATCCTGCTGTTTCTGCTGCCATTTCTGATCGTCTTTAAAATAAGCCTGGCGGAGATGGCGCGCGCCATTCCACCTTATACCGAACTGATGGAGTGGGCTGACGGGCAACTTTCCATCACTCTTAATCTCGGTAATTTCCTGCAACTGACCGACGATCCGCTCTATTTCGATGCTTATCTCCAGTCGCTACAGGTGGCGGCGATTTCGACTATTTGCTGTTTACTGATCGGCTATCCGCTGGCGTGGGCGGTGGCGCACAGTAAGCCTTCGACCCGTAATATCTTATTGCTACTGGTGATCCTGCCGTCGTGGACCTCGTTTCTGATTCGCGTTTATGCCTGGATGGGAATATTAAAAAATAACGGCGTGCTGAATAATTTTCTGCTGTGGCTGGGGGTTATCGATCAACCTCTGACCATTCTGCATACCAATCTGGCCGTTTATATTGGCATTGTTTACGCCTATGTGCCGTTTATGGTGCTGCCGATTTATACCGCGTTGATTCGTATTGATTATTCGCTGGTGGAAGCGGCACTGGATCTCGGTGCAAGACCGCTGAAAACGTTCTTTACTGTGATCGTGCCGCTGACCAAAGGCGGGATTATTGCCGGATCGATGCTGGTGTTTATCCCGGCTGTGGGCGAGTTTGTGATCCCTGAACTGCTCGGTGGCCCGGACAGCATCATGATCGGGCGCGTGCTATGGCAGGAGTTCTTTAACAATCGCGACTGGCCGGTGGCCTCAGCGGTAGCGATCATCATGTTGCTGCTGCTAATTGTGCCGATAATGTGGTTCCACAAGCATCAGCAAAAAAGCGTGGGAGAACACGGATGAATAATTTACCGGTAGTTCGTTCGCCTTGGCGGATTGTGATTTTGCTGCTGGGCTTCACCTTTCTCTACGCGCCAATGCTGATGCTGGTGATCTATTCATTCAACAGCTCGAAGCTGGTGACGGTGTGGGCCGGCTGGTCAACACGCTGGTATGGTGAGTTATTGCGCGATGACGCAATGATGAGTGCGGTTGGTTTAAGCCTGACAATTGCGGCCTGTGCGGCGACGGCGGCGGCGATCCTCGGGACGATTGCGGCGGTCGTGCTGGTGCGCTTTGGCAGGTTTCGCGGATCAAATGGTTTTGCCTTTATGATCACCGCGCCGCTGGTGATGCCAGATGTCATCACGGGCTTGTCGCTATTGTTGTTATTCGTCGCGCTTGCTCATGCCATTGGCTGGCCTGCGGACCGCGGTATGCTCACCATCTGGCTGGCGCATGTCACTTTCTGTACGGCTTATGTGGCAGTCGTTATTTCGTCGCGTCTGCGGGAACTGGATCGCTCGATAGAAGAAGCAGCGATGGATCTCGGTGCGACGCCGCTGAAAGTGTTTTTCGTCATTACGCTACCGATGATCATGCCCGCGATCATTTCTGGCTGGTTACTGGCTTTTACTTTGTCGCTTGATGATCTGGTGATCGCCAGCTTTGTTTCCGGGCCGGGAGCCACCACGTTACCGATGCTGGTCTTTTCCAGCGTGCGGATGGGGGTGAATCCGGAAATCAACGCCCTGGCAACATTGATCCTCGGCGCGGTCGGAATTGTCGGATTTATCGCCTGGTATCTGATGGCTCGCGCAGAAAAACAGCGGATACGCGACATCCAGCGTGCAAGACGTGGCTGAAGACACTAAAATTTGCCAACCTGGCTACATAATGCCGCGCATGTCGCGGCATTGTTTTCATGGAAGACGAAACGTTGGGATTTTTTAAGAAAACATCTTCATCTCATGCTCGCCTGAATGTGCCTGCGCTGGTGCAGGTGGCGGCGCTCGCCATTATTATGATCCGTGGCCTCGACGTGCTGATGATTTTCAATACGCTGGGCGTGCGCGGTATTGGCGAGTTCATTCATCGCAGCGTACAAACCTGGAGTTTAACGCTGGTCTTTTTAAGCAGTCTGGTGTTGGTTTTTATTGAGATCTGGTGTGCGTTTTCACTGGTGAAAGGGCGTCGCTGGGCGCGCTGGCTGTATCTGTTGACACAAATCACGGCCGCAAGTTACTTGTGGGCGGCTTCGCTGGGGTATGGTTATCCGGAGCTGTTCAGCATTCCCGGTGAATCAAAACGTGAAATCTTCCATAGCCTGATGCTGCAGAAGCTGCCGGATATGCTCATCCTGATGCTGCTGTTCGTTCCCTCGACCAGTCGGCGGTTCTTCCAGTTGCAATAATGTGTATAATCGTCGCCCCTGATGATGTGAAGGTCAATGTATGCAGTGCGCACTTTACGACGCGGGTCGCTGTCGTTCCTGTCAGTGGATAACGCAGCCGATTCCAGAGCAACTCTCCGCTAAAACCGCCGATCTTAAAAATCTGCTCGCCGACTTTCCGGTTGAGGAATGGTGCGCGCCGGTGTCAGGCCCGGAACAAGGGTTTCGTAATAAAGCCAAAATGGTGGTGAGTGGTAGCGTTGAAAAACCACTGCTCGGTATGCTGCATCGAGACGGCACACCAGAAGACCTTTGTGACTGCCCGCTTTATCCTGCCTCATTTGCGCCCGTTTTTGCGGCGCTAAAACCGTTTATCGCCCGAGCGGGGTTAACGCCCTACAACGTGGCGCGTAAGCGTGGCGAACTGAAATACATTCTGCTGACTGAAAGCCAGAGTGATGGCGGCATGATGCTGCGCTTTGTACTGCGTTCTGATACCAAGCTGGCGCAACTGCGTAAGGCGCTGCCGTGGTTACACGAACAACTACCGCAGCTGAAAGTTATTACCGTCAATATTCAGCCGGTACATATGGCGATTATGGAAGGGGAGACGGAGATCTACCTGACCGAACAACAGGCACTGGTAGAGCGTTTTAATGACGTACCGCTGTGGATCCGTCCGCAAAGTTTCTTCCAGACTAATCCGGCGGTTGCCAGCCAGTTGTACGCCACCGCGCGCGACTGGGTACGACAGCTGCCGGTTAAACATATGTGGGATCTCTTCTGCGGTGTGGGGGGGTTTGGTTTACACTGCGCGACGCCTGACATGCAGTTAACCGGGATCGAAATTGCACCAGAGGCCATTGCCTGTGCGAAGCAGTCAGCCGCTGAACTGGGCTTAACGCGTTTGCAATTTCAGGCGCTGGACTCCACTCAGTTTGCCACCGCCCAGGGGGAAGTGCCTGAGCTGGTGCTGGTTAACCCGCCGCGACGTGGCATTGGTAAACCGCTATGTGATTATCTCTCAACGATGGCACCGCGTTTTATCATCTACTCCAGCTGTAACGCCCAAACCATGGCGAAAGATATCCGCGAACTGCCAGGTTACCGTATTGAACGGGTACAGCTTTTTGATATGTTCCCGCACACTGCGCATTACGAAGTGCTGACACTGCTGGTTAAGCAATAAAAAAGCCGCAGGTGCGGCTTTCTGAATCTTACTGTGGGAACCACTGGTCATTGATTTTCTGATATGTACCGTCAGCTTTAATTGCTGCCAGCGCATTATTCAGTTTTTCCAGCAGAGCTTTGTTATCCGGACGTACAGCGATACCCAGGCCGGTGCCGAAGTATTGCGGATCGGTCACTTTTTCAGTCGCAACGCCCAGTTGCGGGTTGGTTTTCAGCCATTCATTAACCACCGCTGTGTCACCAAATACCCCATCAATACGGCCATTTTTCAGATCGATAAAGGCATTCTGATAACTGTCATAGGAGACAGTTTTCACTTCCGGGTGCTGATCCTGAATATATTTCTGGTGCGTGGTGCCGTTTTCCATCCCAATACGTTTGCCTTTCAGATCGGCAAACGTTTTGTAGGTATCTTTTTTGGCAATCACGACGGCTGAGTTTTCATAGTAGGGCGTGGTAAACGATACCTGTTTGCTACGCTCCGGGGTGATATCCATACCGGAGATTACGGCGTCATATTTTCTGAATTTCAGTGACGGGATCAGGCTGTCGAAAGCGTGATTCGTAAAAGTACATTCTGCCTGCATTTGTTTACACAAGGCTTTTGCCAGGTCGATATCAAAGCCGACAATCTCATTATTAGCACCTATAGATTCAAAGGGGGGATAGGTGGCTGAAACGCCAAAATTGATTTTCTCTGCGGCAGAAGCACCGAAAGTAAAGGAAGCAAGTAAAGCGGCAAGAACTAACTTTTTCATGATGGAACTCCCGTCTGTCAATCTTATGATTTTTGGCCGTGTCTGCGGCATGGGATAACAATGCCATCAAGTGAATTTATATGCAATAAATATGATTAAATAATTTATATAAAATAAAAAAAGACGGACAACTTAGTGGGTTGACCGTCTTCATTATAAGAATTTATGCACTATGCAGGTCGGGTAAGACGTCCACGACGCATCCGGCATCAGCACGCAGCTACATTAATTCCGCCGTTCGAATGCCAGTGCTTTGCGCTCGATCAGACGCATCATCAGCGTCAGCAGGCCGTTGACGACCAGGTAAATAATCCCTGCCGCACCGAACACCATGACATCGTAGGTGCGTCCGTACAACAACTGGCTGTATCCCATCACTTCCATCAGCGTAATGGTGTAAGCCAGAGAGGTACTTTTGAACACCAGCACCACTTCGTTGGAATAAGAAGAGAGCGAGCGTTTAAAGGCATACGGCAGCAGGATCGCCAGCGTATCTTTTTTGCTCATTCCCAGGGCGCTACAGGACTGCCACTGACCTTCCGGGATCGCACGAATTGCACCGTAAAACAGCTGCGTGGTATACGCCGCACTGTTCAGCGACAACGCAATCAGCGCACACAGCCACGGTTCTGACAGCAAATGCCACAGTGCCGGATACTCCTGCAACGTCGGGAACTGGCCCGGCCCGTAATAAATCAGGAAGATCTGCACCAGCAGCGGCGTACCGGTAAACAGCGTGATATAACCCCGCACCAGCCACACCAGTACCGGCGTTTTCAGCGTCAGGATGATGGTAAAAATCAACGCCAGAATCAGTGCCACAATCAGCGAGGCAACGGTTAGCGTCAGGCTGGTGTGCAGCCCTTTCATCAGTTCGGGTAAATACTCAAACATTAGCCAGGCCTCCGCTCAAAACGTGTCGCGCGCAGGTCAATGCGTTTGAGAATGTACTGACTGAGCAGGGTGATCACCAGGTAAATCGCCGCCGCCACAATGTACCAGGTAAATGGTTCCTGGGTACGGGTAGCGATGCTTTTGGTTTGTAGCATTAAATCATTCACACTAATCAAACTGACCAGCGCGGTATCTTTCAGCAGCACCAGCCACTGGTTACCGAGACCCGGCAGCGCATGACGCCACATTTGCGGCATCACCAGACGGAAAAAGATAGCTGATTTCGACAGCCCCAGCGCCTGACCGGATTCCCACTGACCCACCGGCACCGCTTTTAATGCACCACGCAGCGTTTGCGAGGCATAGGCGGCATACAGCAGTGACAGAGCGATGACACCACAAAGGAACGGGCTAACGTCGAAGTTCTCAATGTCCATCTGCACCGGGATCTGCACGAACCCAAGATTGATAGTGAAGCCATCCGAAAGCGTCAGCAGCAGCTGCGAGGAGCCAAAATAGATAAACAGCACCACCAGAATTTCTGGCAGGCCACGCAGAATGGTTACCAGCGCTGAACCTGCCCACGCGACAGGACGCCATTTTGCCGACTCCCATACCGCAAAGAACATCGCCAGCGCCAGCCCGACAATCAATGCACAAACGGCAAGGCCGACGGTCATCCCGGCGGCGCTTGCTAAAGGAAAAAATTCATTCATCAGGAATTACTTCTGGAACCATTTGTTGTAGATGGTTTCGTAAGTGCCATCTTTCTTCACTTTTTCCAGCGCAGTGTTGAGTTTCTGCTGCAGTTCAGTGTTGCCCTGGCGTACTGCGATGCCGAGGCCAGTACCGAAGTAATCTTTATCGGTCACTTTATCGCCCACTGCCGCCAGTTTCGGGTTGTCTTTCAGCCACTCGGTGACCACTGCAGTGTCACCGAATACGCTGTCGATACGGCCGTTTTGCAGATCCAGTTTTGCGTTCTGGTAGCTGTCATACGGAACGGTGGTGATTTCCGGGTGCTTATCCATAATGAACTTCTGGTGTGTCGTCCCGTTCTGAACGCCGACTTTTTTGCCTTTCAGCTGATCAACACTGGTGTATTTGCCTTGCTGACCCACAAACAGGGCAGAGTTGTCATAGTACGGCGTGGTAAACAGCACCTGCTTTTCACGTTCTGGGGTGATATCCATCCCGGCCATCACCGCTTCCACGCGACGGAATTTCAGGCTTGGGATCAGGCTGTCAAACGCCTGGTTAGAGAAAGTACAGGTTGCATCAATCTCTTTACACAGCGCCTGTGCCAGGTCGACGTCAAAACCAACGATCTGGTTGTTTGCATCAATCGATTCAAACGGAGGATAGGAGGCTTCGGTAGCAAAACGAATGGTTTCGGCAGCTGTGGCGGAAAGACTAAAACCTGCAATTAACGCGGCAATCAGAACTTTTTTCATTGTTGTTATCCCGAATATTAGTGAGAGAGATAGTTTTTAAATGCTTCGGTTTGCGGCTCGGTAAAGCAGCTCGCGTCGCCTTGTTCTACGATATGACCGTTTTCCATATACACCACTCGGCTGGCGGTTTTACGCGCCACTTCAACTTCGTGGGTGACGATCACTTGGGTAATATTCGTTTCTGCCAACTCACGAATGATGCTGACGATTTGTGCCGTAATTTCCGGGTCCAGTGCGGCGGTCGGTTCATCGAACAGCAGTACCTGCGGTTCCATCATCAACGCACGGGCAATAGCAACACGCTGCTGCTGACCACCAGAAAGATGCAACGGGTAACGATCGCTATAAGGTTTGAGACGCAGACGTTCCAGCAGTTTTTCTGCACGGGCCAGCGCCTGATCTTTGCTCAACCCCAGTACACGGCAGGGCGCTTCAATCAGGTTTTGCTGCACGGTCAGATGCGGCCACAGGTTGTATTGCTGAAACACCATGCCAACGTTACGACGCAAATCGCGAATCGCTTTGTCAGAGGGTGTTTTGGTGAAATCGAAATGGTTGCCTGCAATGTTGAGCGTACCGGAGCGCGGCATCTCAAGCAGATTGAGTACACGCAGCAGCGAGCTTTTACCCGCGCCGCTGGGGCCAAGTAACACCAGCGTTTCGCCCTGTGGGCAATCCAGCGTGATATCGAACAGCGCCTGATGCGCGCCGTAGAAGCAATTAATGCCGTTTAATTGAATACTCATTGACACTCGTATACTGGCAGTCTGATAGCTATTGAGGTCGAAGATAGTACCTTTGACAGAATAATTATGCAATATTTCTGCTTTAAAAGTTAAAAGCAAAGCGCATTATTCAATAAACATAGCACAAAATAACGGGGGCGGTGGTCGGCGAGCATAAATGTCGGCATTCCTCACGAAATGCCGGACAATTTACGGGGTTTATTGGTTGATCAAGGCGTTAGCGATTCTCGATGGACTGACGGAGCGTACCCGCTGTGGCATGAACGCTACCGCCTAAGTAGCGCACATCGTCGATGACCCAACACTGGCCTTCCTGAATCATTAACACTTCATCCTGCCAGCCCTGGTCACCCTGTTTGAGATCCACGCGCAATGGAATGTTACGGGCATCACGATTAGGGATAGTCGATGCACTGGCAACGTGGGCGCTGTCTGGCAAGGTGGTTCGACTGGAGAACGGATCGCTGCTTAACAATTCACGATGACTGTTATCGCGGCTGGCATCGCTAAGTAGGGTTGCCAGTTTGTCACTCAAATAGGGGCGCAGGGCGGTAATGTCATTGCTGCGATGTTGAATGCGGTAGTCATAGAATTGTTGAGCCACGCTGTCAGGGCCACCCTGGACACAGGAACCGGTGCGGGGGCCGTTATCTTTATAAGCTGGCGTGACGGTGGTACAGGCACTCAGCAGCAGTGCACATGGAATAAGTAGAGATAGTGAACGGTAGCGCATAATCATTTCCTTATTAGCTTGCTGTCTGCGTCACACTACGACCAAACGCTATCAGATTATTTAATACATTGTTTTTAATACAATTCTGAAATAATCTGAACACCTGATTGGGTTTGAGTCCATTGCTGGCTACCCACTCAAGGTTGCTCGTAGCTGACTTACTTAAATTACCCAAACAATAGACAGTGTAAACCATTTGTGAGGTTGAGCGTGTTATATGGCTGAAATGATCATTTAAGGTAAATATGATAGTTCTGAAATGGTGGTATAAATCCTCCTGTAGAGGTTAAGAGCATCTGCAAGAAGCCAGTTTCACATTTATAACGCGTGATAAATGAACGCGGTTATTGTCTAATCATTACAAAACTTTCACATGCGATAAGAGATCCTGCGATTAAGATGATTGCCAAAATTACATTGTATTTTTGAAAATGAGCGAAATTTGATAGTCCCAGCTTTGACTTTTGATAATATTATATATGCTACAGTTGTGGGTAAAGAATTTAAGCTAATGAATTTGAGCGAAGAATAAATCAAACTGTATCAGTGTTTCGTTAATTAATATGAGTATAAATGCGTTGTGCTTTTATAATAATAAAGCACGAGGAGTTCAGTGGAATATCTTTTCCCTTGGGTGATTTTTAATATGATAAACAATATATCTGATCAAGCATCATCATTTTCAGGCACACAACTGAATCAAAGTGATAATTTCCTGGATTCACTGAGGGAATTTTTCGCGATATTAAATTCTAGTCGTAGGGGGGAGTTGTCTACATGGGACACCATCTACTTGCATCTGATATTAGCAATAAATGCTGACAGTGATCTCATAAAAAATGATGTGTTGCTCGCGGAAAATATTCTATCAGCGAATTACCAGTTTAATACATTTTTTAGCAATGCTTTCGAAACTGATGTTAAAAAATATCTGGGTAAATCAGAAGATAACGAAGTTGAAATAAAGGCGGGTAATGAAAGAATCTCTATTGGAATACGTAATGTATCGAATGGAAAACTTGAAAGACAAAAATTTCTTTTCCCACTAGAGTATGAGAATAAATTACAAGAACAATTAGATAAGCATTTTACGATTGAATCGCACCCATTATTATACAGGTATACCATTGGTAGTAAGATTGCGAATGTGATTTTTGAAAAGTTATACAGTCGTATTGACTTTAACAAAGAACAATATATATCCTTTATAAAGGACGCGTTTATTCATTTTTATGATTATAGCACGCGATATGCAATTAATGAGAATATCGAAAAAGACGCTGTAACAAACAATATCGCATTGATGAGCACTTTTTATGACAGTGATAATACGTCAGGTGAGGTTTTAAATAATGATTTTACAGAAGAAGAGTCATTTGAAACTGCGTTAGATGTAGAGCATACAATAGTGCTTGGATTTGCTGATGATAATTTTGAAACAAAACCTGTTCATTATCAGGATTTATTAACACGATTTAGTGCCTTTCAAGATACCGTGTTTAATCTGTTTCCTGAAATGCACTCTTCGCATTACCACGATATTTGTAGCGTAAGTGTGGATATGACAAAGGGAACGCAATGTATGATCCACTTGATGGTGAATGAAGAAGTTTTCATGTCTCTGCCTGTTCCAGTTGCCACGATGGTTCGTGAAGATGTAACTAATTTAGTCAATCTTAAAACACTACTCAATGATGGTTGCTTTATTAAATATAGTCATTTTAATGACGTGGCATTAATAAAACAAAACATAAGTAATCTCTATTTATCACACACTGTTGTGAATGAAAGCATATTGAAAAAATGTTGTTTTGAAAACGGCAGTTTAGGTGATGTTAAAATAACAAATAGTAATATCATAAATAATGTATTCAAAAATATTTCGTTTAGATCTGTTAAAATTAACAACGTAAATACTCATTCTTTAAAATTTATTAACTGCCATTTTTTTTATGTTGATATGATAAGAGTTAATTTCAGCAAATGTCTTTTTCATGACTGTAGTATGCATGGTGTCAAGATAAAACCCTGGTTGCCAGTAAAATGGACAAAAGAGTTAATAAATGATTATTTTTATGGCTGTTTACTATCTCTGTACTCTATCTGTGCAAGGGATATATATAATATGAGCGCCGGGAATAACGTGAAGGTTGCTGCGGATGCTTTCCTTGAAATTATTTTCTCTCTTAAGAATAAATATTGCATTAAACTATTAAGCGCTCAGGATCGGGCGTTTATTTACGAATTTGCAAGAATGATCTTCGCTTATATTAATGACAAAAGCATTGAGATCTTATTACTTTCTTGTTTTGCGGCGTCTGACCAAAAAGCAATCCAGAGGTATATACCTCAGTCACAAGATGGGGAAGACTTTAGGAGTCATTTACAATATAAGTTGCCTCTTTCCGCTCATTAATGTTGTTGGTGCAACATAATAAGACAGGTAAGCGGTACCCTATAATGAAACCAATATCGGGTTATGCAACGGATAATCGTAAAGACTTAAGTGGGTGTTTTTGACACAATGAGATGATTTCCTAAACTGATCAAAACCTTCTTCCCAACATGGCATATCAGTCCGATAATGCTTTAGAGATCGAAGGCTTAACAAACAAGGAGATCGATCATGCAATTATCTACAACCCCAACTCTGGAAGGCCAGACCATCGTCGAATATTGCGGTGTGGTGACCGGCGAAGCGATTTTAGGTGCCAATATTTTCCGTGATTTCTTTGCCGGTATCCGCGATATCGTTGGCGGACGCTCCGGGGCTTATGAAAAAGAATTGCGTAAAGCGCGGGAGATTGCCTTTGAGGAGCTCGGCGATCAGGCCCGGGCGCTGGGGGCTGATGCCGTAGTCGGTATTGATATCGACTACGAAACGGTCGGGCAAAATGGCAGTATGCTGATGGTTAGCGTCAGCGGTACGGCGGTGAAAACGCGTCGATGAGAAGAGTCTTCTGGCTGGTCGCCGCCGCTCTGTTACTGGCAGGGTGTGCCGGCGAAAAGGGCATTGTCGAGAAAGAGGGATATCAGCTTGATACCCGACGCCAGGCGCAGGCGGCGTATCCGCGCATTAAAGTGCTGGTTATCCACTACACCGCAGATGATTTTGATAGCTCGCTGGCGACACTGACCGATAAGCAGGTCAGTTCGCATTATCTGGTGCCTGCTGTGCCACCGCGATACAACGGTAAACCGCGCATCTGGCAACTGGTGCCGGAACAGGAGCTGGCCTGGCATGCGGGGATTAGCGCCTGGCGCGGGGCAACGCGCCTTAACGACACCTCTATTGGCATTGAGCTGGAAAACCGTGGCTGGCAGAAATCATCCGGAGTGAAATATTTTGCCCCGTTTGAACAGGCACAGATTCAGGCGCTTATTCCGCTGGCGAAAGATATTATTGCCCGTTATCACATCAAGCCGGAAAACGTAGTGGCGCATGCGGATATTGCGCCGCAGCGCAAAGACGATCCGGGGCCGTTATTCCCCTGGCAACAACTGGCGCAGCAGGGGATTGGTGCCTGGCCCGATGCGCAGCGGGTGAACTTTTACCTTGCCGGGCGCGCGCCGCACACACCGGTAGATACCGCATCATTGCTGGAGCTTTTGGCGTGCTACGGTTATGACGTTAAACCTGATATGACACCGCGCGAGCAGCGGCGCGTGATTATGGCGTTCCAGATGCATTTCCGCCCGACGTTATACAACGGCGAAGCGGATGCAGAAACTCAGGCGATTGCCGAAGCGTTGCTGGAGAAATACGGGCAGGATTAGCGCGGCAGTTTTCCGTGGTCGCGTAGCCAGGCGGCAGTTTTCTCGATACCTTCATCCAGGGTGAGGACTGGTTGATAACCTAACTCTTCCTGCGCACGCGTAATATCCAGCGTAAAGTCAAAATTCAACTTGGAGACGCCGTAGTGGGTCAGCGGCGGCTCTTTTGCTGACTTGCGGCCTAAACGCTCCATGCTGCGGGCGATCATATCCAGCATCGGGTAGGGGACGGAACGAATACGACAGTCAATATTCAACTCGTCGATTAGCTTCTGCACGATGCTGCGCAGTGTGCGATGCTCGCCGTTGGTGATGTTGTACACACGCCCGGAAGGTAGCTTATCGCAGGCTTCCTGGCTTGCCAGCCACATGGCGTGCACGGCATTTTCATAGTAGGTCATATCGACCAGCGCACTGCCGCCATGCGGTAACAGAATGCTGCCATAGTGGTGCATCATATGCGCCAGACGGGGGATAAAGACTTTATCGTGCGGTCCGAACAGACTTTGTGGGCGCAGAATAGTAAAGCGCGTTTGTGGATTCGCCTGCGAAAGCATATTGATCACTTCTTCGCTGGCTGCTTTGCTACGGGCAAACTCGTTAGCGAAGCGGTGAGGGCGAAAATCTTCTTTAATATCGCGATGATGGTGATAATCGAAGTACAGGGAGGGGGAAGAGATATGAATAAAGTTACGCACACCCCAGGCGACAGCCCATTCACCCAGGCGGCGAGTGGCGCGAACGTTAGCCAGATCGAAAGCCTGTTGTGTCCCCCAGGGCGAGGTAAAGCTGGAGCAGTGCCACAGCGTATCAATGCCCGCGAGCATCACTTTAGCTTGTGATGAGACTAGCTCGGTCAGATCCGCCGGAACAAACTCTGCGCCCATTTTTTCCAGCAATTTACCCATTGCCTCGTTGCGACCGGTCGCTCGCACGCTGATGCCTTTCTGGCATAAAAACTCTACCGCGTTTCGACCTAAGCCGCTGGTGGCGCCGGTAACCAGTACCTTCATATCAATCCACTGTTGTTGAGAAAATGACGTGCGCATTCTTCCGTGATTTCCCCCATGATGCAATGGGAAACATGAAAGAATAACGCAGGTTTTGTCGATTAATCTGTGCTTTGTTCTGCCAGTCTGGCGATTCGTTTTGCCATTCCGCGAAAAATAAACAGATGCGCGGGGATCATCAATAACCAGTAAAACAGCCCCGGCATACCGTGCGGATGCCAGAATGCGCGAACATCGATAGTACGATAGTCACCTTTATCTTCCAGGGTAAAACACAGTCGTCCCAGCCCCGGCGCTTTCATGCCAAATAACAGCGTAAGTTGTTTTTCCGGTTCAACGACAATCACTTTCCAGCTATCCACCGCATCTCCGGTCTGCAAATATTCACGCTCCGGGCGGCCTTTCGCTAACTTATGACCGATCGCAAGGTCCATCAACGCCCGTGTCTGCCACAAAATATTGCCAAAGAAATAACGCTCTTTACCGCCGATTTGATTCACCACCTGCCATAAAGCCGCAAGGCTGGCGGACGTTTTAACGGTAAACCCCGCCTGTTTGGCGAAATAACCGTACTCCGGTCGCCAGCGGGCAAAGGCCTGAGCGTCGTATCCCCAGTCGCTGGAGTTGACCAGCTTTTCTTCCTCTTTCAGGGTGCGACGTACCGCGTCATCGAAAGCAATCAGCCGTTGTGGGATGAGTGCACGTAACGCGGTGTCATCTGCCAGCAGATCGTGTTTCAGCCCCTGAATCAACGCTTTGGCGGTGGTGGGCGGTACGGAAGTAATCACATTGAGAAACCACACCGAAATCCAGCGGGTCGGAAAGGGGATGGGGATCAACCAGCGGCGCTTACCGCTCACCGCCATAAAATGTTCAAACTGTTGCTGATAACTGAGCACTTCTGGTCCGGCGGCTTCGAAGATGCGATGTTCGCTGGCCGGATGATCTAACAGCGCCACCAGATAGTGCAGCAAGTTTTCCAGCGCGATGGGCGTGGTGCGTGAACGAACCCAGCGTGGCGGCGTTAACACTGGTAGGTTGTAGACCATATCGCGCATGACTTCGAACGCCGCTGAACCTGCGCCAACGATTATTCCGGCACGCAATTCGGTCACCGGGACACCCGCTTCACGAAGAATATCCGCCGTAGCCTGACGGGCGCGCAGATGGTCAGACTGCTCATGTGGCGGGGCCTGCAACGAACTGAGGAAGATTAATTGCTTAACAGGGACTTCGCGTAGCGCATCGCGGACGTTGAGAGCCACCTGGCGCTCCTGAGCGATTAAATCGCCGCCTTCGCCCATGCTGTGCACCAGAAAATAGACGGTATCGATATCCTGCAACAGGGCCGGAAGGTTATCCGGCCAGCTGAGATCGACTTTATGGCAACTGACGTTTGCCAGTTGCAGCTTTGCAAGCCTGTCGACATGACGTGCCGCCGCCAGGATCTGATGCCCTTGCTGGCTGAGTGTGCGCACCAGATGCTGACCAATGTAGCCACTGGCACCGAGAACTAAAATGCGTTGCGGCACGTCTCCCTCCTTAACGCGCCAGGAATGCGCGCCAGTGGGCGGCGACTTCCGCCAGTTGTGCACGCGAGACGTCAAGATGGGTCACCAGGCGGACAATCGGCGAGGCGTTAATCAGCACGTTTCTCGCTTTCATGTATTCGCCTAACGCGGCAGCATTTTCTTCCCCGACGCGAACAAACAGCATATTGGTGTCCTGACGCATCACATCTGCGCCTGCTTCACGCAGCTGCTCCGTCATCCAGGCGGCGTTGTCGTGGTCTTCCTGCAAGCGTGCGACGTTATTTTTCAGCGCATACATCCCGGCGGCTGCCAGAATGCCGGACTGGCGCATCCCGCCACCGGTCATTTTCCGCCAGCGAATTGCACGTTTAATGTAGTCACGGTTACCGACCAGTAACGAACCGACTGGCGTCCCAAGACCTTTCGACAGGCAAATGGTGAACGAATCACAATATTGCGTGATCTCTTTCAGTTCGCAGCCGTAAGCCACCACGGCATTAAAGATGCGCGCACCGTCAACATGCAGCGCCAGATTGCGCTCGCGAGTAAATTCCCATGCATCTTTAAGGTATTCACGCGGCAACACTTTGCCGTTGTGGGTGTTTTCCAGACTGAGTAATTTGGTGCGGGCGAAATGGATATCGTCGGGTTTGATTTTCATCGCCACTTTATCCAGCGGTAGCGTGCCGTCGGCAGCCGCGTCGATGGGTTGCGGTTGAATACTGCCCAGCACCGCCGCACCACCGGCTTCAAACAGATAGTTATGCGCGGCCTGACCGACAATATACTCTTCGCCGCGTTCACAGTGACTGAGCAGAGCGACCAGGTTGGCCTGAGTGCCGGTAGGCAGAAAAATGGCGGCTTCTTTACCGGAAAGCTCTGCTGCATAGTCCTGCAGAGCATTAACGGTAGGGTCGTCTCCGTAAACGTCGTCCCCAACCGGGGCGGCCATCATCGCTTCGAGCATGGCGCGGCTCGGTCGGGTAACGGTATCACTGCGTAAATCAATCATGGCATGTCCTTATTATGACGGGAAATGCCACCCTTTTTACCTTAGCCAGTTTGTTTTCGCCAGTTCGATCACTTCATCGCCGCGTCCGCTGATGATTGCGCGCAGCATATACAGGCTGAAACCTTTGGCCTGTTCGAGTTTGATCTGCGGTGGAATGGCTAATTCTTCTTTGGCGACCACCACATCCACCAGCACCGGACCGTCGATGGAAAAGGCGCGTTGCAGGGCTTCATCGACTTCAGAGGCTTTTTCCACGCGAATACCCGTAATTCCGCACGCTTCGGCAATGCGGGCAAAGTTGGTGTCGTGCAGCTCAGTACCGTCTGTCAGGTAGCCTCCGGCTTTCATCTCCATCGCCACAAAGCCCAGCACGCTGTTATTAAAGACGATAATTTTCACCGGCAGTTTCATCTGCACTACTGAGAGGAAATCGCCCATCAACATGCTAAAACCGCCATCGCCGCACATGGCGACCACCTGACGTTCCGGCTCGGTTGCCTGCGCACCCAACGCCTGCGGCATGGCGTTAGCCATCGAACCGTGGTTAAACGAACCTAACAGGCGACGCTTGCCGTTCATTTTCAGATAACGCGCTGCCCATACTGTTGGCGTACCAACGTCACAGGTGAAAATAGCGTCATCGGCGGCAAAATGACTAATTTGCTGCGCCAGATATTGCGGGTGAATGGCTTTCTCGCTCGGTTTAGCTAAATCGTCCAGCCCTTTGCGGGCGTCGCGGTAATCTTCCAGCGCTTTATCCAGAAACTTGCGATCGGCTTTTTCTTCCACCAATGGCAGCAATGCACGCAGAGTCGACTTGATATCGCCGACCAGTGCCATATCCACCTTGCTGTGAGCGCCGATGCTGGCTGGGTTGATATCAATCTGAATGATTTTGGCATCGGTCGGGTAGAAGGCGCGGTAGGGGAACTGAGTACCGAGTAGCACTAACGTGTCGGCGTTCATCATGGTATGGAAACCTGACGAGAAGCCAATTAATCCCGTCATTCCGACATCATACGGATTATCGTATTCGACATGTTCTTTACCGCGCAGGGCATGAACAATAGGCGCTTTAATTTTCCCGGCAAACTCAACTAACTCTTTATGCGCCCCCGCGCAGCCGCTGCCACACATCAGGGCGATATTGCTGGAATAACGCAGCAGTTGCGCCAGTTTGCGTAACTCTTCTTCTTCCGGCGTCACGACTGGCTGTGGCGCATGATACCAGTGCGAGGTTGCCCCTTCTGGCGCAGGTTTTAACGCCACGTCGCCCGGTAACACGACAACGGAAACGCCACGGTTAAGCACCGCTTTGCGCATGGCAATCGCCAGCACTTGTGGGATCTGCTCCGGGCTGGAAACCAGCTCGCAATAGTGACTACATTCGCGGAATAGCTCTTGTGGGTGGGTTTCCTGGAAATAGCCGCTGCCAATTTCGCTGGAGGGAATATGAGCGGCAATCGCCAGTACCGGAACGTGATTGCGGTGGCAATCAAACAGGCCGTTGATTAAGTGCAGGTTTCCGGGGCCGCACGATCCGGCACAGACCGCCAGTTCTCCTGAAAGTTGTGCTTCAGCGCCAGCGGCAAAGGCCGCCACTTCTTCATGGCGGGTGGACATCCACTCGATGGTGCCCATGCGATTAAGACTGTCACTAAGACCGTTCAGAGAGTCGCCCGTGACTCCCCAGATGCGTTTCACGCCTGCCGATTCGAGTGTTTTGGCGATATAAGCTGCAACAGTTTGTTTCATGGTTCTCCATCTCCTGAATGTGATAACGGTAACAAGTTTAGTTCATCTGACGGAGGGGGAAGGGATGGGGGAAAAAGGAGGCACTAACGGTTAAATAGCCCGATGAAAGGAATATCATCGGGCATAAGGCGATTATGCGAGAACCAAATCCCCCTGCGGATGGCAGGAGCAGGCCAGTACGTAACCTTCAGCGATTTCGGCGTCGGTCAGCGTCATTGTGCTGCTCACCGTATATTCACCGGAAACCACTTTCGTCTTACAGCAGCCGCAAACACCTGCACGGCAGGCGGCGACAACCGGAACGTTATTGCTTTCCAGCGCCTCCAGTAGCGTGGTACCAACCGGGGCGTAAAATTCTCGTGCCGGTTGCAGTTTGGTGAATTTCAGACCGCTGGTCGCCGCTTCCGCTACTGGGGTGAAGAATTTCTCTTTAAAGAAACGCGTCACGCCGAGCGCTTTCACTTCCTGCTCTACCCAATCCATATACGGAGCCGGGCCGCAGGTCATCACGGTACGTGAAGCTAAGTCAGGGACACCTGCCAGCAGTTCGCGAGTGAGACGACCAGCGATAAAGCCTTCGGTAACGTTATTTTCTGCCACCAGCGTCACCGGATAGTTGCGCCACTCATCGGCGAAAATAACATCCTGCGGCGAACGCACGTTGTAGATCACCTGCACATCGGCCTGCGGACGGTTCTTCGCCAGCCAGCGACGCATCGACATAATCGGCGTGACGCCGCAGCCTGCCGCCAGCAACAGGAATTTATCATCTGCTTTATCGTCGCAGGTAAATTCCCCCATTGCGTCTGAAAGCCAGAGATAATCACCGCGTTTTACATCGCGCGTCAGCCACCGGGAGCCGACACCGTCATCAATCCGCCGCACAGTCAAGGTGATGTATTCACTGACGCCTGGCGTGGAGGAAATGGTGTAAGCACGCAGCGTTTCCGCTGAGTTTCGCACGCTGACCAGTGCATATTGCCCGGCGCGATATGGGTAGTAATCGTGGCAAATCAGGGAAATCGTCCACACATCCGGCGTTTCTTGCGTAATGTGATGAACCTGCATCCGCCACGGGCATTGATTCGTTGGCATCGTCATCGACAAACTCCTTACGCGCTCAACAGTTGCTTCATGTCTTCTTCAACAGTGGTGATAGAACGCAGGCCGAATTTCTCGTTCAGCACCGCCAGCAGATCTGGTGTCAGGAAACCTGGTGCAGTCGGGCCGGTGACGATATTTTTCACGCCCAGAGAAAGCAGCGTCAGCAGAATGACAATCGCTTTCTGTTCAAACCAGGAGAGCACCAGCGACAGCGGCAGATCGTTGACACCGCAGCCCAGTTTTTCTGCCAGCGTAACCGCCAGAATAATTGCTGAGTAAGCATCGTTACACTGACCGGCATCCACCAGACGAGGCAGACCTTCGATATCGCCAAACTCAAGTTTGTTAAAGCGATATTTACCACAGGCGAGAGTCAGGATCAGGCAGTCATCCGGCACGCTGGTGGCGAAATCGGTGAAGTAGTGACGTTCGCCGCGTGCGCCGTCACAGCCACCAAGCAGGAAGATATGACGCAGTTTTTCACGGCTCACCAGATCAATCAGCGTATCCGCTGCGCCAAGCAGCGTCTGGCGGCCAAAACCGACGGTGATCAGGTGCGGAATTTCGCTGTACGGGAAGCCCGCCATTTGTTGCGCCTGGGCAATGACCGCAGAGAAATCTTCGCCATCCAGATGACGCACACCCGGCCAGCCAACGATGCTGCGGGTCCAGATACGATCGTCATAAGCGCCTACGGTTGGGTCGATGATGCAGTTCGAGGTCATCACGATGGGGCCAGGGAAACGAGCGAACTCCACTTGCTGATTCTGCCAGCCGCTGCCGTAGTTACCGACCAGATGCTTGAATTTACGCAGCTCCGGGTAGCCATGCGCAGGCAGCATTTCGCCGTGGGTGTAGACATTAACGCCCGTGCCTTCGGTCTGTTCCAGCAGGTTGTAGAGATCTTTGAGATCGTGACCGGAAATCAGAATGCATTTACCCGCCGTCGCTTTGACGTTGACCTGGGTTGGCGTCGGGTGACCGTATTTACCGGTTTCGCCTGCATCCAGAATGCTCATCACTTTGAAGTTCATCTGGCCGATTTCCATTGAACACTCAAGAAGCGCGTTCATATCGGCAGGCCAGGTCCCCAGCCACGCCATGATTTTATGGTACTGGGCGTAAATATCATTGTCGTATTGACCGAGAACGTGTGCGTGTTCCATATAGGCCGCCGCACCTTTCAGGCCATACAGGCACAGCAGACGCAGGCCGAGAATGTTTTCGCCAATCGCCGCTTTATCTTTGTTAGGGGTAAATTCTGCTGCCTGACGTTGCAGCTCGCCGAGATCATCGCTCACCAGTTGCAGGTCAGCCATCGGGTTATCGACGCGGGCGTTGGCATCTACAGCCAGGCATTGTGCTTTCAGCGCCTCGCGCAGGGCAATCGCTTCACGAGCGTAGCCGACTATACGCGGAGAATCGAAGTTAACGTTGGTCAGGGTTGAGAAAAATGCGCGTGGCGCAAAGCTGTCTACATCGTGGTTGATGATGCCGTATTCACGCGCTTTTACCGCCCAGGCCGAAAGCCCTTGCAGCGCCGCGATGAGTAAATCCTGAAGGTCAGAGGTTTCCGCCGTTTTACCACACATCCCCTGCGCGTATGAGCAGCCGTTTCCTGCCGGAGTACGGATAGTTTGTTCACATTGCACACAAAACATGATCACACCTTTTAAAGTTATATTTAATATACATGTTTAAGGTTAAGACGCTTAACGCAGGGATAAAAGGGATTTTTCATGCAACTTTAAGGGAGATTGATTTAGCGCAATTTTGGCGGCAGGGATCTACCGCCAGAGAGGTATTACGCAGAGAAAAAGGCGATGAGGATCGGCACTAACAGGCTAAGAATAAAACCGTGAACAATTGCCGCCGGGACCATATCCAGCCCGCCAGTACGTTGAAGAACGGGCAGGGTGAAATCCATCGACGTCGCACCGCATAAGCCCAGTGCGGTAGAGCGGCTGCGGCGAATCAGCCCAGGGATCAACATAATTGCAATCAGCTCACGGGCCAGATCATTAAAAAACGCCGCGCTCCCGATTACCGGACCAAAAGATTCAGTCAATAAAATACCGGAAAGAGAATACCAGCCGAAACCAGAGGCCATTGCCAGCGCGGTATTGATGGGAAGATCAAGAATAAAGGCGTTAATTAAACCACCAATTAATGAACTGGCAACCACCACCACGGCGACAATCATTCCCCGGCGATTAAGGACAATCTGCTTTAAGGTCATGCCATTATTGCGCAACTGAATACCGACGAGGAAAAGTAGCAGAATTAAGGTGTATTCACTGGCTTCGGTCGCATGTTGTAAGAAAGCCAGTCCACTCAGGCCAATGGCAAAACCAATCACTACTACGCCGCACAGTTTTAGCGACTCCAGCGCCATCGCAATACGCGACGGGAGTTTTTCTTGCTGATGGTGATTGCGCCATGGCAGGCCTCGCTCCAGCCACATAAGGGCGGCAATATTACACAGTAAAATAACGGTAATACTGACGGCAGAATAATGCAGAATCGCCAACAGGTTACTGGCGAGGTTATCGAGAAACGCCAGACTGATACCCATAAAAAAGAGGATAAGGTAAACCATCCAGCTTAATAGCTGATTAATAACTTTTAATGCAGCTTTTTGGCGAAGAGGAATGAGGTAACCCACAATCAGGGGAACCAGAATGATTAACAGCCCAGAAAACATGAAAACCCAGTCCTTGCAAAGATGAAGTCGAAATGCGCGATGACACACTACTGAAAGCGGAAGGACGAGTAAAGTTGCAATTAAAAGGAAATGTTATGCATAAGGATCGGTAGGGTATTCATTTTCATTTAAAGATATTCTTGCGCTTTAATTACAAACCGCACCGGTGTTGGTGGCGTCAAAATCGCCGAGGCGTTCCCTGAAGGCCGGGGCAGCCCACATGGATGTGGGCTGAGGGCGCGTTTTACAGGGATGTTACCTCGCGCCCGACCCGGTAGCCGCAAGGGATAAGTCGAGGGCACCGCGCAGCGGCGATTTTGTTCGCCAGAGCCCGGGGGTGCAGGGGGCGGCGGCGATTGGCCGCCCCCTGCGCGCTCCCTGCGCCAGTGACTATATGTGGCTTAACACATCAAGGAGCGCAACAGGAAGATGAATCAATATATTTAAAAAAGGCCTGACATTGCGCCAGGCCTTCTGCGTTAATTAATTACGTTTTTCCAGCAGGGTCCGGTAAATCAGACCACCGATAATACCGCCGACAATTGGCACCACCCAGAAGAACCACAG
The DNA here is from genome assembly GCF_046764225.1 of Escherichia sp. F1. Lineage (NCBI taxonomy): Bacteria > Pseudomonadati > Pseudomonadota > Gammaproteobacteria > Enterobacterales > Enterobacteriaceae > Escherichia > Escherichia sp. F1. Next base: position 3,188,601 of record NZ_CP177202.1, on the reverse strand, counting down.
TTGTTCTAATGCCCAGCCGCCCTGGAAGATAGCAACCGCGGTGCTGCGCGCCGGGTTAACAGAAGTGTTAGTCACCGGAATACTGATTAAGTGAATCAGGGTTAAGGCCAGACCAATAGCGATCGGCGCAAAACCAGCAGGAGCGAATTTGTCGGTTGCGCCGTGGATCACCAGCAGGAAACCTGCACTCAATACCAGTTCAACTACCAGTGCGGAAAGCATGGAATAACCGCCTGGCGAATGCTCGCCATAACCGTTAGAAGCAAAACCGCTGGCTGCCGCGTCAAAACCCGTTTTACCACTGGCAATTAAATACAGCAGCGCCGCCGCAACAATACCGCCGACAACCTGGGCAATTACGTAGCCAACGACTTCTTTTGCCGGGAAACGTCCGCCAGCCCATAAACCAATAGTGACCGCCGGGTTAAAATGACCACCAGAAATATGACCAACAGCAAAGGCCATCGTCAGAACGGTCAGACCGAATGCCAGCGCCACGCCGGCAAAACCAATGCCTAATTCCGGGAAGCCTGCGGCCAGTACGGCACTACCACAGCCACCAAAAACAAGCCAGAAAGTACCAAAACATTCAGCTGCTAATTTTCTGAACATATCCACCTCAATTAAAAATTGACCCTGTGAAAAATATGGTCGTTTTATAGGGTCGTCGTAAAAAAGTGACGACGGAAATAATGCGCGGCTATTTTAAAAACGAAGGCAAATCATTCGCCAGATAAATAAATCCAGTAAATTTGATTTAGGGCAACAGCGGGTTGCCCCATATAGTCATTTGTCTGATTGACAGTGTAGTGCAAGCGAAAGATTTAATCCTTTAGGCGTAATAAAAAATAATTTATCATGCTAATTATTTGATTTTGTTGTTTTTGCAGGCTTATCAGCAAGAGGGAGTATAACGCGATTATTCGCTCATTTTTCAGACATTTGCCATGCTTAAATGTGATGTCATCACGTATTAGTAAGGCCTTTCCCGTTATACTGCCAGCGTAAAGGATAAGTCACATATTTCTGGAGGGGATATGATTCTTGAGCGCGTTGAAATTGTGGGTTTTCGCGGTATCAACCGTTTGTCGTTGATGCTGGAACAAAACAACGTCCTGATTGGGGAGAACGCGTGGGGTAAATCCAGCTTGCTGGACGCCTTAACCCTGCTGCTATCGCCAGAATCAGATCTCTACCATTTTGAGCGCGACGATTTCTGGTTCCCGCCGGGAGATATCAACGGGCGAGAACATCATCTGCATATTATTTTGACCTTCCGCGAATCGCTGCCAGGCCGACATCGGGTTCGCCGCTATCGGCCGCTGGAAGCGTGCTGGACGCCATGCACCGATGGCTATCACCGTATTTTTTATCGTCTGGAAGGGGAGAGTGCGGAAGACGGCAGCGTGATGACACTGCGCAGTTTTCTCGATAAAGACGGACATCCGATTGATGTCGAGGATATTAACGATCAGGCACGCCATCTGGTGCGTTTAATGCCGGTGCTGCGCTTGCGTGATGCCCGTTTTATGCGCCGTATTCGTAACGGCACGGTGCCAAATGTCCCTAATGTGGAAGTCACCGCGCGCCAGCTCGATTTCCTCGCCCGTGAGTTGTCCTCACATCCGCAAAATCTCTCTGATGGGCAGATTCGTCAGGGACTTTCCGCAATGGTACAGCTGCTTGAGCATTATTTCTCTGAGCAGGGGGCCGGACAGGCGCGATATCGTTTAATGCGGCGGCGAGCCAGCAATGAGCAACGAAGCTGGCGCTATCTGGATATCATCAACCGGATGATTGACCGACCTGGAGGGCGCTCGTATCGGGTTATTTTGCTCGGCCTGTTTGCTACTTTATTGCAGGCAAAAGGCACATTGCGGCTGGATAAAGACGCCCGTCCATTGTTGCTGATCGAAGATCCAGAAACCCGTTTACACCCCATTATGCTTTCAGTTGCCTGGCATCTGTTGAATCTTCTACCATTGCAGCGCATTGCCACCACCAACTCGGGTGAGTTGCTTTCGTTAACGCCGGTAGAGCATGTTTGCCGACTGGTACGTGAGTCCTCGCGCGTTGCCGCCTGGCGTCTGGGGCCGAGTGGTTTGAGTACCGAAGACAGCCGACGCATCTCTTTCCATATTCGTTTTAATCGTCCGTCATCGTTGTTTGCACGCTGCTGGCTGCTGGTGGAAGGCGAAACGGAAACCTGGGTTATCAATGAACTGGCGCGTCAGTGCGGACATCATTTTGATGCCGAAGGGATCAAGGTCATTGAGTTTGCCCAGTCCGGGCTAAAGCCACTGGTTAAATTTGCCCGGCGAATGGGGATTGAATGGCATGTACTGGTCGATGGCGATGAAGCAGGGAAGAAATATGCCGCTACGGTACGCAGCCTGTTGAATAACGATCGGGAAGCCGAACGAGAACATTTAACGGCGTTACCGGCGCTGGATATGGAACATTTTATGTATCGCCAGGGATTTTCCGATGTGTTCCACCGCGTGGCGCAAATCCCGGAAAATGTACCGATGAATCTGCGCAAAATTATCTCGAAAGCGATCCATCGCTCTTCCAAACCCGATCTTGCCATTGAAGTGGCAATGGAGGCAGGACGTCGTGGTGTGGATTCCGTACCGACGCTGCTGAAAAAAATGTTCTCACGCGTGCTGTGGCTGGCGCGCGGTCGCGCGGATTAACCGCGAAACATCGTGGCCATTTGTGGCTGAATAGCGTCGAGCATCTCATAGCGCCGACGGTATTCAGCCCGTTTTTTACTGGCGATTTCGGCAATCTCTTTTCGTGCTATCTGTGCCGGAAGGCGGTAATGGCGTTCAGCATCACATACGCCGCCAACCGACTCCCAGAACGCGTTGTAATCGGCATGGATCTTGCCTTCTTTATCGCGATAACGCAGGCTGCGGTAAATATGCGTTTCATTGCTGACGGCAATAATCTGCTCTACCTGCAAACGTTGGGCAAACAGACAGGCCGCTTCCATCACGAGGCGTTTGGGAAATAGCCCGTGGCAGGCTTTCGTCGCATTCTGGATTTCCTGATGTGGAATTTCCCATTTTGCGCCTTGCAGTCCGCCAATAAACATTGTTCTTTTCCCCTGATATTCACACAGGGTAAACGTGATCTCTGCCAGAGGAATACCTTCGCTGTTGCGGAACAGGATTGTGCTGTCACCTTCTTTATCCATTGAGATCATCATGGTCAGCTCAAGCGTGAACTGCTCGCCGTTTTTGCCTTCCAGTTTAGCCAGTTGCAGCCCGGGGGTATTCAAATATAAGCTGAATTCTTCCGCCGACATACACCCGCGGAGTAACGCATAATGGTAACGTAACGCCTCCAGCAATTGCTTACGGCTAAGATTCGCCGCAAGGTAAGGGCGATGCAGACGCACAGGCAGTCGCGGCTGGCGCGTTAACAACACATTGAGATTAGGCCAGTGGGAAAGTTCGTTCATCCACTCAACGCTTAAACGCGGCATAATCAACGAGCGCAGCAAAAATTTATGGCGAAAACTACGGCGATGCCAGAATTTACCCGGCCGACACTGTCCACGTGCCAGACTAAGAAAAAGTGACAGGCTGCTGAGAGATTCAGATGGCGTAAAGGTCCGTTCAGTTAGCTGCGACATATTCATGAAATCAATGGTTATACATGACGTCGATTTCACCATTGCGTATCTTAACCAAACATCAATAGTGTGATTACTAACGTAAATTTTAGGGTTTTGTTGATATTTCGTTGAAGTTAATGACCCGGATTGGCATATGGAGTATTCAGAATATTTATGAAAAAGCGGAAAACCGTGAAGAAGCGTTACGTTATTGCGCTGGTGATAGTCATCGCCGGGCTGATTACGTTATGGAGAATTCTTAACGCACCCGTGCCGACTTATCAGACGCTGATTGTGCGCCCCGGTGATTTACAGCAAAGCGTGCTGGCGACCGGAAAGCTGGACGCGCTGCGTAAGGTTGATGTGGGCGCGCAGGTCAGCGGTCAGTTGAAAACGCTGTCGGTGGCGATTGGCGATAAAGTAAAAAAAGACCAGCTTTTAGGGGTTATTGATCCTGAACAGGCTGAAAACCAGATTAAGGAGGTGGAAGCAACGCTGATGGAGCTACGCGCGCAGCGGCAGCAGGCGGAAGCGGAGCTGAAACTGGCGCGGGTGACGTATTCCCGTCAGCAACGTCTTGCACAAACGCAAGCGGTTTCACAGCAGGATCTCGATACCGCCGCGACGGAGATGGCTGTGAAACAGGCGCAAATTGGCACCATTGACGCGCAAATCAAGCGCAATCAGGCCTCTCTCGATACGGCTAAAACCAATCTCGATTACACCCGCATCGTTGCTCCGATGGCCGGGGAAGTCACGCAAATCACCACTCTGCAAGGCCAGACGGTGATTGCCGCACAACAAGCACCGAACATTCTGACGCTGGCAGATATGAGCACCATGCTGGTAAAAGCGCAGGTTTCTGAAGCGGATGTAATCCACCTGAAGCCGGGGCAAAAAGCCTGGTTTACGGTGCTTGGCGATCCGCTGACGCGCTATGAGGGACAAATCAAGGATGTGCTACCGACGCCGGAAAAGGTTAACGACGCTATTTTCTATTACGCCCGTTTTGAAGTCCCCAACCCCAATGGTTTGCTGCGGCTGGATATGACCGCGCAAGTGCATATTCAGCTCACCGATGTGAAAAATGTGCTGACGATCCCTCTGTCGGCGTTAGGCGATCCGGTTGGCGATAATCGTTATAAAGTCAAATTGTTGCGTAATGGTGAAACACGCGAGCGTGAAGTGACGATTGGCGCACGTAACGATACCGATGTTGAGATTGTCAAAGGGCTGGAAGCGGGCGATGAAGTGGTGATTGGTGAGGCCAAACCAGGAGCTGCACAATGACGCCTTTGCTCGAATTAAAGGATATTCGTCGCAGCTATCCTGCCGGTGATGAGCAGGTTGAGGTGCTGAAGGGCATCAGCCTCGATATTTATGCGGGTGAGATGGTAGCGATTGTTGGCGCTTCGGGTTCCGGTAAATCGACCCTGATGAATATTCTCGGCTGCCTGGATAAGGCCACCAGCGGCACCTATCGCGTAGCCGGTCAGGATGTTGCCACGCTGGACGCCGATGCGCTGGCGCAACTGCGCCGCGAGCATTTCGGCTTTATTTTCCAGCGTTACCATTTGCTTTCGCATTTAACCGCCGAGCAGAACGTTGAAGTACCCGCCGTCTATGCCGGTCTTGAGCGGAAACAGCGGCTGCTTCGCGCCCAGGAGTTGCTGCAACGACTGGGGCTGGAAGACCGTACAGAGTATTATCCGGCACAGCTTTCGGGTGGTCAGCAACAGCGCGTCAGCATCGCGCGGGCATTGATGAACGGCGGTCAGGTAATTCTTGCCGATGAACCGACCGGCGCACTGGACAGCCATTCTGGCGAAGAGGTGATGGCGATCCTGCATCAGCTGCGCGATCGCGGGCATACGGTGATTATCGTTACCCACGATCCGCAGGTCGCTGCTCAGGCCGAGCGGGTGATCGAAATTCGCGACGGCGAAATTGTGCGCAATCCTCCCGCCATTGAAAAAGTGAATGTTGCTGGCGGGACGGAACCTGTTGTCAACACGGCCTCTGGCTGGCGGCAGTTTGTCAGCGGTTTTAACGAGGCGCTGACGATGGCATGGCGGGCGCTGGCAGCGAATAAAATGCGTACTTTACTGACCATGCTGGGGATTATTATCGGTATTGCGTCGGTGGTTTCCATTGTCGTGGTGGGCGACGCCGCCAAACAAATGGTGCTGGCGGATATTCGTTCTATTGGTACGAATACTATTGATGTCTATCCCGGAAAAGATTTTGGCGATGACGATCCGCAATATCAGCAGGCGCTGAAGTACGACGACTTAATCGCCATTCAAAAACAACCGTGGGTCGCCTCAGCCACACCTGCCGTCTCGCAAAACCTGCGCCTGCGTTATAACAATGTTGATGTTGCTGCCAGTGCCAATGGCGTGAGCGGCGATTATTTTAATGTCTATGGCATGACCTTCAGTGAAGGGAACACCTTTAATCAGGAGCAGCTGAACGGTCGTGCGCAGGTCGTAGTTCTCGACAGTAATACTCGCCGCCAGCTTTTCCCCCATAAAGCAGATGTGGTTGGCGAGGTGATTCTGGTCGGCAATATGCCCGCCAGAGTCATTGGTGTGGCGGAAGAAAAACAGTCGATGTTTGGTAGCAGTAAAGTGCTGCGTGTCTGGCTACCTTACAGCACGATGTCCGGGCGAGTTATGGGCCAGTCGTGGCTGAACTCCATTACTGTCAGGGTGAAAGAAGGATTTGACAGCGCTGAGGCGGAACAGCAACTCACGCGTTTACTTTCACTGCGCCACGGTAAGAAGGATTTCTTTACCTGGAACATGGACGGCGTCTTGAAAACCGTTGAAAAGACCACACGTACTTTACAACTGTTTCTGACGCTGGTGGCGGTGATTTCACTGGTGGTGGGCGGTATTGGTGTAATGAATATTATGCTGGTGTCAGTGACCGAGCGGACGCGGGAAATTGGCATTCGCATGGCTGTAGGTGCGCGAGCAAGCGATGTTTTGCAACAGTTTCTGATCGAAGCCGTACTGGTTTGCCTGGTCGGTGGCGCGTTGGGAATAACACTGTCACTGTTAATTGCTTTCACCTTGCAGCTTTTCTTACCCGGCTGGGAGATTGGTTTTTCACCGTTGGCGCTGCTGCTGGCGTTTCTCTGCTCGACGGTCACCGGGATTTTATTTGGCTGGTTACCCGCACGAAATGCGGCACGACTGGATCCAGTAGATGCTCTGGCACGAGAGTAATTTTTGAGATAAAAATGCCAGCCGATCGGGCTGGCATTTTGCCTTTAGGATGTACACAATGAGACAGAAGAGCTATGCGACTGCCGCTTCTACTTCGACGGGCACAATAACACTGGCGTGATTGCCTTTTGGCCCCTGGTGGACATCAAACTGAACGGATTGTCCAGCTTTTAGCGTTCTGTAACCATCCATCTGAATGGTGGAATAATGAGCGAAAATATCTTCGCCGCCGCCTTCAGGGCAGATGAAACCAAACCCTTTGGCATTGTTGAACCACTTAACAGTACCCTTTTCCATGCTTCGACATCCTTCGCAAATCTTATACAAGTAAGATGGAATAAACCGGGGTCAGAGAGGGGGCTGTTCAAAACCTCGCCAACTCTAGAAATACAATTTAGAGAATTAGGGCGAGCCGTCAAGCATTTGACAGGGGCCAGGGGGCAGGTATGAATCAAAAATTTGAAGCAGTTAACGCTATTGACAGGAATGTGACAGATGTCGCTGATGCCAACGATAGATGATAGTTATCTATCATGTGGAGTAGATTGGTCAGGCAAATAAGCTCTTGTCAGCGGCAGGGCGTTCTGCCGATAACCGTAACCGAAGATGATAACTGACAATGGGTAAAACGAACGACTGGCTGGACTTTGATCAACTGGCGGAAGAAAAAGTTCGCGACGCGCTAAAACCGCCATCTATGTATAAAGTGATATTAGTCAATGATGATTACACTCCGATGGAGTTTGTTATTGACGTGTTACAAAAATTCTTTTCTTATGATGTAGAACGTGCAACGCAATTGATGCTCGCTGTTCACTACCAGGGGAAGGCCATTTGCGGAGTCTTTACCGCCGAGGTTGCAGAAACCAAAGTGGCGATGGTGAACAAGTACGCGAGGGAGAATGAGCATCCATTGCTGTGTACGCTAGAAAAAGCCTGAATGCAGGCATAAAAATTGGGGGAGGTGCCTATGCTCAATCAAGAACTGGAACTCAGTTTAAATATGGCTTTCGCCAGAGCGCGCGAGCACCGTCATGAGTTTATGACCGTCGAGCACTTGTTACTGGCGCTGCTCAGTAACCCATCTGCCCGGGAGGCGCTGGAAGCGTGTTCTGTGGATTTGGTTGCGCTCCGTCAGGAACTGGAAGCCTTTATTGAACAAACCACACCCGTTCTGCCTGCCAGTGAAGAGGAGCGCGACACACAGCCGACGCTGAGTTTTCAGCGTGTACTGCAACGTGCGGTCTTCCATGTCCAGTCCTCCGGTCGCAATGAGGTTACCGGTGCAAACGTTCTGGTCGCTATCTTTAGCGAACAGGAGTCGCAGGCGGCATATCTGTTGCGTAAACATGAAGTCAGCCGTCTCGATGTGGTGAACTTTATCTCTCATGGCACGCGTAAAGACGAGCCGACACAGTCTTCTGATCCTGGCAGCCAGCCAAACAGCGAAGAACAAGCTGGTGGGGAGGAACGTATGGAGAATTTCACGACGAACCTGAATCAGCTTGCACGCGTGGGCGGAATCGACCCACTGATTGGTCGTGAGAAGGAGCTGGAGCGTGCTATTCAGGTTCTCTGCCGTCGCCGTAAAAACAACCCGCTGCTGGTGGGGGAATCTGGTGTCGGTAAAACCGCGATTGCAGAAGGTCTTGCCTGGCGAATTGTTCAGGGTGATGTGCCGGAAGTGATGGCTGACTGTACGATTTACTCTCTCGATATCGGTTCTCTGTTAGCGGGTACAAAATATCGCGGCGACTTTGAAAAACGTTTTAAAGCGTTGCTCAAGCAGCTGGAGCAGGATACTAACAGCATCCTGTTTATTGATGAGATCCACACCATTATCGGTGCGGGTGCAGCCTCTGGTGGCCAGGTCGATGCGGCTAACCTGATCAAACCGCTGCTCTCCAGCGGTAAAATTCGCGTAATTGGTTCGACAACCTATCAGGAGTTCAGCAACATTTTCGAGAAAGACCGTGCTCTGGCGCGTCGCTTCCAGAAAATTGATATTACTGAACCGTCGATCGAAGAAACTGTTCAAATCATCAATGGCCTGAAACCGAAGTATGAAGCGCACCACGACGTGCGTTATACCGCAAAAGCGGTGCGTGCAGCGGTAGAGCTGGCGGTGAAATACATTAACGATCGTCATCTGCCGGATAAAGCCATTGACGTTATCGACGAAGCGGGCGCTCGCGCACGCCTGATGCCGGTAAGCAAACGCAAGAAAACCGTTAATGTGGCGGATATTGAGTCCGTGGTGGCCCGTATTGCACGCATTCCAGAGAAGAGTGTTTCTCAGAGTGACCGCGATACCCTGAAAAACCTCGGCGATCGCCTGAAAATGCTGGTCTTCGGTCAGGATAAAGCCATTGAGGCTCTGACTGAAGCCATTAAGATGGCGCGTGCAGGTTTAGGTCACGAACATAAACCGGTCGGTTCGTTCCTGTTTGCAGGCCCTACCGGGGTCGGGAAAACAGAGGTGACGGTACAGCTTTCGAAAGCTTTGGGCATTGAGCTTCTGCGCTTTGATATGTCCGAGTATATGGAACGCCATACCGTCAGCCGTCTGATTGGTGCGCCTCCGGGATACGTTGGTTTTGATCAGGGCGGTTTGCTGACTGATGCGGTCATCAAGCATCCACATGCGGTGCTGCTGCTGGACGAAATCGAGAAAGCGCACCCGGACGTGTTCAATATTCTGTTGCAGGTGATGGACAACGGTACGCTGACCGATAACAACGGACGCAAAGCGGACTTCCGTAACGTGGTATTGGTGATGACCACCAACGCTGGGGTACGAGAAACTGAGCGTAAATCGATTGGTCTTATCCACCAGGACAACAGTACCGATGCGATGGAAGAGATCAAGAAGATCTTTACGCCGGAGTTTCGTAACCGTCTCGACAACATTATCTGGTTCGATCATCTCTCCACCGACGTGATCCATCAGGTAGTGGATAAATTCATCGTCGAGTTGCAGGTTCAGCTGGATCAGAAAGGTGTTTCTCTGGAAGTGAGCCAGGAAGCGCGTAACTGGCTGGCCGAGAAAGGTTACGACCGGGCAATGGGCGCACGTCCGATGGCGCGTGTCATCCAGGACAACCTGAAAAAACCGCTCGCCAACGAACTGCTGTTTGGTTCGCTGGTGGACGGCGGTCAGGTCACCGTCGCGCTGGATAAAGAGAAAAATGAGCTGACTTACGGATTCCAGAGTGCACAAAAGCACAAGGCGGAAGCAGCGCATTAATCTGATTGTTAGGTAGGTTGGTGAAGTCCGTAATCTCGAAAGAGGTTACGGACTTTTTGTTGTGCACAGAAAACCCCCAGCTAGGCTGGGGGTTCCGGAAAGCTTTCAGCTTTAAGCCAGTTATTAAAACCCCTTTTGATTTGTTAAAACACCTTGCGGTCTGGCAACTGCAAGTGTCAAACAAGAAATCAAAAGGGGGTCCCAATGGGGAACGAAAAGAGCTTAGCGCACACCCGATGGAACTGTAAATATCACATAGTTTTTGCGCCAAAATACCGAAGACAGGTGTTCTACAGAGAGAAGCGTAGAGCAATAGGCAGTATTTTGAGAAAGCTGTGTGAGTGGAAAAGTGTACGGATTCTGGAAGCTGAATGCTGTGCAGATCATATCCATATGCTTGTGGAGATCCCGCCCAAAATGAGCGTATCCGGCTTTATGGGATATCTGAAAGGGAAAAGCAGTCTGATGCTTTACGAGCAGTTTGGTGATTTGAAATTCAAATACAGGAACAGGGAGTTCTGGTGCAGAGGGTACTACGTCGATACGGTGGGTAAGAACACGGCGAAGATACAGGATTACATAAAGCACCAGCTTGAAGAGGATAAAATGGGAGAGCAGTTATCGATTCCCTATCCGGGCAGCCCGTTTACGGGCCGTAAGTAACGAAGTTGGATACAAATATCAGATCGTGTGCGCCTGTTAGGGCGCGGCTGGTAAGAGAGCCTTATAGGCGCATTTGAAAAACCTCCGGCTATGCCGGAGGATATTTATTTATGGGGTGGAGGAGGTTCAGACCCTTTTTTTGATGATGATGGTAAGTTGTTGATAATTAGTGCTGCGGGAAGGTAAGGATAAAAAAGGGTGGTAGCAGGAAAATGAGATGGTTTTGCTTTATTAACAACGGGCTAGACGTGTAGTATTTGAGTTCACTGCCGTACAGGCAGATAAAATGCGAAAAAAAACTCGTACTTTCGTACGAGCTCTTCTTTGAATATGGCGGTGAGGGGGGGATTGACTCGCTTCGCTCGCCCTGCGGGCAGCCCACTCACTGCGTGAGTGGTCTGTCCAACTGGCTGCGCCAGTTGTCGAACCCCGGTCGGGGCTTCTCATCCCCCCTGGAGTGCAATATGCGAAAAAAAACTCGTACTTTCGTACGAGCTCTTCTTTGAATATGGCGGTGAGGGGGGGATTGACTCGCTTCGCTCGCCCTGCGGGCAGCCCACTCACTGTGTTCGTGGTCTGTCCAACTGGCTGCGCCAGTTGTCGAACCCCGGTCGGGGCTTCTCATCCCCCCTGGAGTGCAATATGCGAAAAAAAAGCTCGCACTTTCGTACGAGCTCTTCTTTGAATATGGCGGTGAGGGGGGGATTGACTCGCTTCGCTCGCCCTGCGGGCAGCCCACTCACTGTGTTCGTGGTCTGTCCAACTGGCTGCGCCAGTTGTCGAACCCCGGTCGGGGCTTCTCATCCCCCCTGGAGTGCAATATGCGAAAAAAAAGCTCGCACTTTCGTACGAGCTCTTCTTTGAATATGGCGGTGAGGGGGGGATTGACTCGCTTCGCTCGCCCTGCGGGCAGCCCACTCACTGTGTTCGTGGTCTGTCCAACTGGCTGCGCCAGTTGTCGAACCCCGGTCGGGGCTTCTCATCCCCCCTGGAGTGCAATATGCGAAAAAAAAGCTCGCACTTTCGTACGAGCTCTTCTTTGAATATGGCGGTGAGGGGGGGATTCGAACCCCCGATACGTTGCCGTATACACACTTTCCAGGCGTGCTCCTTCAGCCACTCGGACACCTCACCAAATTGTTTTGCTACCAAACCTCATGGGTGGCAACGGGGCGCTACTATAGGGAGTTGGAGTAAAACGGTCAAGAAGAATTTTAATGATAATTATTGTTTGCTCATACTGTAAACAAGTTGTGCAGTATATCTACATCGAGACAAGTTATGGACTTATACTTCCAAAGTACTTCATACATATCACAAAATAAAAAGGCCGGTTAAACCGACCTTTTACTCGTTCTTTCTCTTCGCCCATCAGGCGGTAAAACAATCAGCGACTACGGAAGACAATGCGGCCTTTGCTCAGGTCGTACGGGGTCAGTTCAACAGTCACTTTGTCGCCCGTCAGGATGCGGATGTAGTTTTTGCGCATTTTACCGGAGATGTGTGCAGTAACCACGTGACCGTTTTCTAACTCTACGCGGAACATGGTATTAGGCAACGTTTCAAGAACGGTACCTTGCATTTCAATATTGTCTTCTTTGGCCATCTAATCCTCTGGGGTATCACTACCGTAATTTGAACCGGCAAGATAATGCCGAAGTTCTGTAAATAAGTAAAGATTTGCGCGCTAAATCGCAACAAACAGGTTCGGCACATTACTCCGAAAACACACGGCTAAGCCGCACCAAAAGCGCAACGTATAAGGGAGCGGTGAGATAAACGATGGGCGTTACCTGACGCGAAAAATTCCTTATCGGCAGCGGGGTAATGAGCGTAACCAACTCTGCGACCGCAATTATAACACTCTGGGGAGAAATGTGCCGAAAACATTCATTCTTGTGGTGAAAACAAGCACCGTGGTACCCAGAAATTATTCGGCAATCGTCCGAGGCGCATTTGATTGAGATAATTGAGGTAATCCCGGCGGGGAATTTCGCAGGCACCAAGCGACGCTGTGTGATCGTTAAGGACCTGGCAGTCGATAAGTTTACCGCCATGACCAATAAATTCCTCACAGAATACCAGAAGCGCCGTTTTAGACGCATTTTCCATCCGGCTGAACATGGACTCGCCACAAAATAGCGTTCCCTGGGCCACGCCGTACATACCGCCGACAAGCTCATCTTCACGCCAGACTTCAATAGAGTGGGCATGACCGAGTTCGTGAAGGCGATGGTAGGCTTCGACCACGCCACGCGTGATCCAGGTTCCTTCTTCGCGATCGCTGGCACAGCCTTCAATGACCTGACCAAAAGCGTAATTCATCGTGACTCGATAGGGCGAGCGTTTATGAAATCGCTTCATACTACGGCTGATATGCAGTGATTCAGGCCAAAGCACCGCGCGGGGATCGGGAGACCACCAGAGGATGGGGTCACCTGGAGAAAACCACGGAAAAATACCACGCTGGTAAGCCATTAACAGGCGCGCAGGGCTAAGATCGCCCCCCAGTGCCAGCAGGCCGTTAGGCTCACGTAATGCGCCTTCCGGGGAAGGGAAGGCTATTGAATGGCGAGAAAGCTGAACCAGGCGCATGACCGCAAAACTCCACGCAAGTCGGATCGTTCAATAATAGCTTACAAACCCTGCTTGAACTGGTAATAACGCCCCTGTCTGGCAAGCAGTTCTGCGTGAGTACCTTGCTCAATAATTTGCCCGTTGTCCATCACTATTATTTGTTGGAAACGAGAGAGTCCGCGAAGTCGATGGGTGACCATTAACACCGTTTTCTCACGCATCATTTCTGCAAGCAATTCAAGGATCTGACTTTCGGTTGTGGCATCTAAGCCTTCTGTAGGTTCATCCAGCAATACCAGCGGCGCATCATGTAACAGCGCACGGGCGATAGCCAGACGGCGCAGTTCACCACCGGAGAGCTGGCGTCCGCCTTCACCCAACCAACTGTTGAGACCTGCATCCTCGAGCAGCTTCTCCAGACCAACGCGACGCAAGATCTCCGCCAGAGCCTCATCACTACTGCCAGGTGAGGCGAGTAACAGATTATCACGCAGCGTGGCGCTAAACAGATGCACTCGCTGAGGAACAACGCTGATGGTCTGTCGTAGAGCCGCTTCATTCAGGCTGGCTATGGGGCTATCGTTAAGCAAAATCTTGCCTTGTTGCGGGTCCCATGCGCGGGTCAGCAGTTGTAACAGTGTTGATTTGCCGCATCCGGTTCGCCCAAGAATCGCAATATGTTCCCCGGCATTTACCTGAAGAGAAATCCCTTTAAGTGCTTGTTGGGATTGCTCCGGATAAGTGAACTGAACATCCCGTAACGTCAGCGAAACGCGAGCGGCAACACGAGTTTGGGTTTCAGGGAAGGTGACTTCCGGTTTTTGATCCGTTAAATCAGTGATCCGAACGGCAGAGGCAATGACTTGCCCCAGATGCTGAAATGCACCCGTTACTGGTGCCAGTGCTTCAAACGCGGCTAACGCGCAGAAGACAAACAGGGCAATTAACGCGCCGGGTTGAGCATTGCCGCCAACGCCGCCAGACGCCATCCACAGCATCAGGATCACCGCTAACGCGCCAATGAGCAGCATTATCGCTTGCGACAATGCGGTGAGTTCAGATTGACGACGTTGCGCTTCCAGCCACTGAATTTCGGTATTCTCTAACTGCGTGCGATAACGATCGCTGGCACCAAAAATGGTCAGCTCAGCTTGCCCTTGCAGCCAGGCCGTCAGTTGTTGGCGATACTGCCCGCGAAGATGAGTCAGATTTTGCCCGGTGCTTTTTCCCGCACGATAAAACAGTGGTGGCATAAGGAAAAGCGTCAGTAACATAATGCCGCCCAGCGTAAAGGCGAGGGTGAAATCAAGGAAACTTAACCCGATTGTCACCACCATAATCACCACAAAAGCGCCCACCAGCGGCGAGATAACGCGCAGGTAAAGATGATCGAGCGTATCAACATCCGCCACCACGCGGTTGAGCAATTCGCCCTGACGATAGCGCGCCAGCCCGGCAGGGGAGAGGGGCAGCAATTTGCTGAAGGTATAAATGCGCAGATGCTGCAACACGCGGAAAGTCGCGTCGTGACTTACCAGACGTTCAAAATAGCGCCCGGCAGTACGGGTGATTGCTGCACCACGCACGCCCGCAGCGGGTAGCATATAGTTGAAGCTGTACAGTCCGGCAACCCCCGCTACCGCTGAGGCCGAGAGGAACCAGCCGGAAAGTGTCAACAGACCGATACTGGCGAGCAGCGTGACAATTGCCAGCACAATACCAAGACTTAACATCCATTTATGACGTTTATACAGTGCCAGATAGGGTAGCAAAGCGCGCATTTAAATCTCCTCCTGACGATGGGCCAGTAATGTGGCGAATGGGCCACCAGCCACACTTAATTCCGCGTAACATCCTTGCTCAATAATCTGACCATCCTGCATTACCCAAATGACATCCCAGTCAGCAAGATCTTCTAACTGGTGGGTGACCATTAACGTTGTCTGGCGCAGAGAGGCGGCATTAAGCGCCTCCATTACGCGCTGTTCACTGTGAGCATCAAGGCTGGCAGCGGGTTCATCCAACAGTAATAGCGAACAGGGATTTAGTAATGCTCGGGCCACCGCCACGCGCTGTGCCTGCCCCACGGAAAGGCGGGCAGCCTGGTCGCCAACAGGCGTATCAACGCCTTGTGGCAGGAGCGGTAGAAACTCACTGACCCAGGCGTTATCCAGCGCTGTTTGTAACTCGTGTTCGCTGGCATCAGGTCGTGCCAGTAGTACGTTATCCCGTAGTGTTGCTGCCGGTAATTGTGGGTTTTGCCCAACCCAGGAGAGATGTTTACGCCATGATTCCGGTGATAAATCGCGTAATTCTATCCCGTTGATTCGTAGCGATCCCTGATATGAGAGAAAACCAGAAAGCGCGTTCAGCAGTGAGCTTTTACCTGAACCGCTGCGACCAACCAACACTGCACGTTGGCCTGCTGGCAAAGTAAAGTTCAGCGGTCCAGCCAGCGTTTTACCTTCTGGTGATGTAATAAACAGATCCTCGGCTTCAATGGTCACCGGATCGGTTGATGCTAATTCCGCCTCACCACGTTGCGGATGGGCGAGCGGGGTTTCCATAAACGTTTTCAGACTGTCAGCTGCGCCAACAGCCTGGGCTTTAGCATGATAAAACGTACCGAGATCGCGTAATGGCTGGAAAAACTCCGGCGCAAGGATCAGGGCCAGAAAACCCGCAGCCAGCGTCACGCCAGTATCATAGTGACCAAAATCCAGCTCGCCGAGATAGGAAAAACCAAAGTAGACCGCCACCAGAGCAATTGACAGCGAGGTAAAAAATTCGAGAATGCCGGAGGATAAAAACGCCAGCCGTAGCACTTCCATTGTCCGTTGGCGGAAATCTTCCGAAGCAGAGCGAATACTTTCAATTTCAGCTTCACCACGACCAAAAATACGCAATGTTTCCATGCCGCGCAGGCGATCGAGAAAATGCCCACTTAAGCGAGCAAGAGCGAGAAAGTTACGTCGGTTAGCATCGGCAGCCCCCATTCCAACCAGCGCCATAAACAACGGAATTAACGGAGCAGTGCCCAGCAGAATGAGCGCCGCAGCCCAGTTAGAGGGGAAGATAGCCACCACAATCAGCAACGGCACCGACACTGCCAGCGCCATTTGCGGCAGGTAGCGTGCATAGTAATCATGCATATCGTCAATTTGCTCGAGTACCAGCGTCGCCCAGCTCCCCGCCGGTTTGCCCTGAATCCACGCTGGCCCTGCTTGTTGCAGACGGTCGAGAACCTGACGGCGGATGGCAAAGCGGATATGCTGCCCGGCGTGATAACCCACCCGTTCGCGTAACCAGACCACCCATGCGCGCAGTACAAAGGTCAGAACCAGTAACGTAAAGGGAAGCAGCAGGGCTTCACGGGGAATATTCTCCATAATCATATGTTGCAGAATTCGCGCCATGAACCAGGCCTGGGCAATGATCAATATGCCGCTCACAAAGCCCAGCAGACGAGAAATATTCAGCCAACGTTGGGAGATGACGCTTTGCTGTTTTAACCAGCGGGTTAACTCTTTTTGACGGGATTTATTCATTGCACGCTTAGCAGGTGAGTTATCAGAATTATTTGCAGAGCAATGTTACAACGAGGAAAAAATAAAGGCGACCCATAGTCGCATGGTGTCGCCTTCTTTACTTTTGTTACTGATTTGTAAAATTATTTTGCGTCAGCTAAACCATCGAGGTAGCGTTCCGCATCAAGTGCTGCCATGCAGCCTGTACCAGCAGATGTAATAGCCTGGCGATAAATGTGATCCATCACGTCGCCTGCGGCAAAGACGCCAGGGATGCTGGTCTGGGTGGCATTACCATGAATACCCGACTGTACTTTGATGTAGCCGTTTTCCAGTTCCAGCTGCCCTTCGAAAATGGCAGTATTCGGGCTGTGACCGATAGCAACAAACAGACCGGCAACATCGAGTGACTCGATGTTATCGCTGTTTTGCGTATCGCGCAGACGAACGCCAGTGACGCCCATCTGATCGCCGGTCACCTCTTCCAGCGTACGGTTGGTGTGTAGAATGATGTTGCCGTTCTCCACTTTATCCATCAGACGCTTAATAAGGATTTTTTCCGCGCGGAAACCGTCACGGCGGTGAATCAGATGCACTTCCGAAGCGATGTTAGACAGATACAGCGCCTCTTCAACCGCGGTATTGCCGCCGCCGATGACCGCAACTTTCTGGTTGCGATAGAAGAAACCGTCGCAGGTTGCACAAGCAGAAACTCCACGGCCTTTAAAGGCTTCTTCAGATGGCAGGCCGAGATAGCGTGCAGAAGCTCCGGTGGCAATAATCAGCGCGTCGCAAGTATATTCGCCGCTATCGCCAGTCAGACGGAACGGACGATTCTGCAAATCAACTTTGTTGATGTGATCAAAGATGATTTCAGTTTCAAATTTGGTGGCATGTTCGTACATGCGCTCCATTAATAACGGACCGGTCAGATCGTTTGGATCGCCAGGCCAGTTTTCCACTTCCGTGGTGGTGGTCAGTTGGCCGCCTTTTTCCATGCCGGTAATCAGCACAGGTTGCAGGTTGGCGCGTGCCGCGTAGACAGCAGCGGTGTATCCCGCCGGGCCTGAACCCAGGATAAGCAGTTTACTGTGTTTGGTCGTGCCCATGAGATCCCCATAGTTGTTGGCAGACAATGAGCAGGATTGTAGGGAATTTACAGACGTAAAAAAAGAGTATGACGATTTTGTTAACAATTTGTGCAATCGGCAGCATCGATAAGACGGTCAAATTCTCCCGTCATTATCACCTCTGCTACTTAAATTTCCCGCTTTATAAGCCGATTAAATGATGAATAAACGCCCCTGGTAATGAATATCTGGCATGTTGTACTAAAAATCGATGTTTTGCTTTGACAATCCCCTGGTGTTTTGCGAAAACATTCGAGGAAGAAAAAAAACAGTATTCTTATATGCGCATAACCATGCATGTAAATACCATGTTTACCGTGCTAGTGAAATCTACGTATGGCGTGGACAGACGCCATTCGTGATGTCGATAGCTGCCACAAGGCAACGGTCTTCTCACCGTAGACCCAGGCATTGCGCGCCGTGAATCTTCATGATTTCGGTCTATCGTGACGGGTAGCGACTCTGAACAGTGATGTTTCAGGGTCAGACAGGAGTAGGGAAGGAATACAGAGAGACAATAATAATGGTAGATAGCAAGAAGCGCCCTGGCAAAGATCTCGACCGTATCGATCGTAACATTCTTAATGAGTTGCAAAAGGATGGGCGTATTTCTAACGTCGAGCTTTCTAAACGTGTGGGACTTTCCCCAACGCCGTGCCTTGAGCGTGTGCGTCGGCTGGAAAGACAAGGGTTTATTCAGGGCTATACGGCGCTGCTGAACCCTCATTATCTGGATGCATCACTTCTGGTATTCGTTGAGATTACTCTGAATCGTGGCGCACCGGATGTGTTTGAACAATTCAATACCGCTGTACAAAAACTTGAAGAAATTCAGGAGTGTCATTTAGTATCCGGTGATTTCGACTACCTGTTGAAAACACGCGTGCCGGATATGTCAGCTTACCGTAAGTTGTTGGGGGAAACCCTGCTGCGTCTGCCTGGCGTCAATGACACACGGACATACGTTGTTATGGAAGAAGTCAAGCAGAGTAATCGTCTGGTTATTAAGACGCGCTAACACGGAACAGGTGCAAAATCGGCGTATTTTGATTACACTCCTGTTAATCCATACAGCAACAGTACTGGGGTAACCTGGTACTGTTGTCCGTTTTAGCATCGGGCAGGAAAAGCCTGTAACCTGGAGAGCCTTTCTTGAGCCAGGAATACACTGAAGACAAAGAAGTCACATTGACAAAGTTAAGTAGCGGCCGCCGCCTTCTGGAGGCGTTGCTGATCCTTATTGTCCTGTTTGCCGTCTGGTTGATGGCTGCCTTACTAAGCTTTAACCCTTCGGACCCCAGCTGGTCTCAAACGGCCTGGCATGAACCTATCCATAATTTAGGTGGGATGCCCGGTGCGTGGCTGGCAGATACGCTGTTCTTTATTTTTGGCGTGATGGCTTACACCATTCCCGTCATTATTGTCGGCGGTTGTTGGTTTGCCTGGCGTCATCAGTCCAGCGACGAATACATTGATTATTTTGCCGTTTCGCTACGCATCATTGGCGTTTTGGCGCTCATCCTTACCTCCTGTGGTCTGGCGGCAATCAACGCTGACGATATCTGGTATTTTGCTTCCGGTGGCGTCATTGGCAGCTTACTAAGCACTACGCTACAACCACTGCTACACAGTAGCGGGGGAACTATTGCGCTGCTCTGCGTTTGGGCAGCGGGCCTGACGCTGTTCACCGGTTGGTCATGGGTGACCATTGCTGAAAAACTCGGCGGCTGGATTTTAAACATTCTCACCTTCGCCAGTAATCGTACCCGTCGCGATGATACCTGGGTCGATGAAGATGAGTATGAAGATGACGAAGAGTATGAAGATGAAAATCACGGCAAACAGCATGAATCACGCCGTGCTCGTATTCTTCGCGGCGCGCTAGCGCGTCGTAAACGGTTGGCGGAAAAATTCATTAATCCGATGGGGCGGCAAACAGACGCTGCGTTGTTCTCCGGTAAGCGGATGGATGATGACGAAGAGATTACCTACACTGCACGCGGTGTGGCTGCCGACCCTGACGACGTCCTCTTTTCGGGCAATCGTGCAACGCAGCCAGAATATGACGAGTACGATCCATTATTAAACGGTGCGCCAATTACCGAACCTGTTGCTGTAGCAGCTGCTGCTACCACGGCGACGCAAAGCTGGGCTGCACCGGTTGAACCTGTGACTCAGACGCCACCTGTTGCCTCTGTTGATGTTGCACCTGCACAACCTACAGTAGCCTGGCAGCCTGTACCGGGGCCACAAACGGGAGAGCCGGTGATTGCTCCTGCACCGGAAGGTTACCCACAGCAGCCACAATATGCGCAGCCTGCAGTGCAATATAATGAGCCGCTGCAACAACCTGTACAGCCACAGCAGCCGTATTATGCGCCTGCGGCGGAACAACCTGTTCAGCAACCGTATTACGCAACTGCGCCGGAACAGTCTGCGCAACAGTCGTATTACGCCCCTGCGCCAGAACAATCGGTGGCAGGTAACGCCTGGCAAGCCGAAGAGCAGCAATCCACTTTTGCTCCACAGTCTACATACCAGACTGAGCAAACTTATCAGCAGCCAGTCGCTCAGGAGCCGTTGTACCAACAGCCGCAACCTGTTGAACAGCAGCCTGTTGTGGAGCCTGAACCCGTTGTAGAAGAGACAAAACCCGCGCGTCCGCCGCTTTACTACTTTGAAGAAGTGGAAGAGAAGCGAGCCCGTGAACGTGAACAACTTGCGGCCTGGTATCAACCGATTCCAGAACCGGTTAAAGAACCAGAACCGATCAAATCTTCGCTGAAAGCACCTTCTGTTGCAGCAGTACCTCCAGTAGAAGCCGCTGCCGCTGTTTCTCCGCTGGCATCTGGCGTGAAAAAAGCGACACTGGCGACGGGGGCTGCCGCAACCGTTGCCGCGCCAGTCTTCAGTCTGGCAAATAGCGGTGGACCGCGTCCGCAGGTCAAAGAGGGGATTGGCCCGCAGTTGCCACGACCGAAACGTATCCGCGTGCCAACTCGTCGTGAATTGGCGTCTTACGGTATTAAGCTGCCCTCACAGCGTGCGGCAGAAGAAAAAGCCCGTGAAGCCCAGCGCAATCAGTACGATTCTGGCGATCAGTACAACGATGATGAAATCGATGCGATGCAGCAGGATGAACTGGCACGTCAGTTCGCCCAGACACAGCAGCAACGCTATGGCGAACAGTATCAACATGATGTGCCCGTAAACGCAGAAGATGCAGATGCTGCGGCAGAGGCTGAACTGGCTCGTCAGTTTGCGCAAACTCAACAACAACGTTATTCCGGCGAACAACCGGCTGGGGCGAATCCGTTCTCGCTGGATGATTTTGAATTTTCGCCAATGAAAGCGTTGCTGGATGATGGTCCACACGAACCGTTGTTTACGCCAATTGTTGAACCTGTACAGCAGCCGCAACAACCGGTTGCACCGCAGCAGCAGTATCAGCAGCCACAACAGCCGGTTGCGCCACAGCAGCAATATCAGCAGCCGCAACAGCCGGTTGCGCCGCAGCAGCAGTATCAGCAGCCACAACAGCAGGTTGCGCCGCAGCCACAATATCAGCAGCCGCAACAACCGGTTGCGCCACAGCAGCAATATCAGCAGCCGCAACAACCAGTTGCGCCGCAGCAGCAGTATCAACAGCCGCAACAACCAGTTGCGCCGCAGCAGCAGTATCAACAGCCGCAACAACCGGTTGCACCGCAGCCGCAGTATCAGCAGCCACAACAGCCAGTTGCGCCACAGCCGCAGGATACCCTGCTTCATCCGCTGTTGATGCGTAATGGCGACAGCCGTCCGTTGCATAAACCGACGACGCCGCTGCCTTCTTTGGATTTGTTGACACCTCCGCCGAGCGAAGTGGAGCCGGTAGATACCTTTGCGCTTGAACAAATGGCGCGTCTGGTGGAAGCGCGTCTGGCTGATTTCCGTATTAAAGCCGATGTCGTCAATTATTCTCCGGGGCCGGTTATCACTCGCTTTGAATTGAACCTGGCACCGGGCGTAAAAGCGGCGCGTATTTCTAACTTGTCACGTGACCTTGCCCGTTCACTTTCGACGGTGGCGGTGCGTGTCGTTGAAGTTATTCCTGGCAAACCCTATGTAGGTCTGGAGTTACCGAATAAAAAACGACAAACCGTTTATCTGCGCGAAGTTTTGGATAACGCCAAATTCCGCGATAATCCGTCGCCATTAACCGTGGTGCTGGGTAAAGATATCGCCGGTGAGCCGGTGGTTGCCGATCTGGCGAAAATGCCGCACTTGTTGGTTGCGGGGACTACCGGTTCCGGTAAGTCTGTCGGTGTGAACGCGATGATCCTGAGCATGCTTTATAAAGCACAGCCAGAAGATGTGCGTTTCATCATGATCGACCCGAAAATGCTGGAGCTTTCGGTTTATGAAGGCATTCCGCATCTGTTAACGGAAGTCGTTACCGACATGAAAGATGCTGCCAACGCTTTGCGCTGGTGCGTAAATGAAATGGAACGTCGTTATAAGCTGATGTCCGCCCTAGGTGTGCGTAATCTGGCGGGTTATAACGAAAAAATTGCTGAAGCCGATCGCATGATGCGTCCGATTCCAGACCCGTACTGGAAGCCGGGTGACAGTATGGATGCTCAGCATCCGGTGCTGAAAAAAGAGCCATACATTGTGGTGTTGGTGGACGAATTTGCCGACCTGATGATGACCGTAGGTAAAAAAGTGGAAGAGCTGATAGCACGTCTGGCGCAAAAAGCCCGTGCCGCGGGTATCCACCTCGTACTGGCAACTCAGCGTCCATCGGTTGATGTTATTACTGGTCTGATTAAAGCGAATATTCCGACCCGTATCGCCTTTACCGTATCCAGTAAGATTGACTCACGTACCATTCTTGATCAGGCTGGCGCGGAATCACTGCTGGGTATGGGGGATATGCTTTACTCTGGGCCGAACTCCACGTTGCCGGTACGTGTCCATGGTGCTTTTGTTCGCGATCAGGAAGTTCATGCCGTGGTGCAGGACTGGAAAGCGCGTGGTCGCCCACAGTATGTTGATGGCATCACCTCCGACAGTGAAAGCGAAGGTGGCGCGGGCGGTTTCGATGGCGCTGAAGAACTGGATCCGTTGTTCGATCAGGCGGTGCAGTTTGTCACTGAAAAACGCAAAGCATCAATTTCAGGCGTACAGCGTCAGTTCCGCATTGGTTATAACCGTGCAGCGCGTATTATCGAACAGATGGAAGCGCAGGGGATTGTCAGCGAACAGGGGCACAACGGTAATCGTGAAGTGCTGGCCCCACCGCCGTTTGACTAATTAATGCATCGTATGCCGGAAAAGGCGCGGTAGCGTCGCATCCGGCACTCTATCAACTGAAAATTCAGTATTTTCTTCTTTCCTCAAGCTGATTATTAGCCTGGAATAGAGAGTAGAGGGAACTCCCGGTCGGGAGTGACGTAATTTGAGGAATAATGATGAAAAAAATTGCCATCACCTGTGCATTACTCTCAAGCTTAGTAGCAAGCAGCGTTTGGGCTGATGCCGCAAGCGATCTGAAAAGCCGCCTGGATAAAGTCAGCAGCTTCCACGCCAGCTTCACACAAAAAGTGACTGACGGTAGCGGCGCGGCGGTGCAGGAAGGTCAGGGCGATCTGTGGGTGAAACGTCCAAACTTATTCAACTGGCATATGACTCAACCTGATGAAAGCATTCTGGTTTCTGACGGTAAAACACTGTGGTTCTATAACCCGTTCGTTGAGCAAGCTACGGCAACCTGGCTGAAAGATGCCACCGGTAATACGCCGTTTATGCTGATTGCCCGCAACCAGTCCAGCGACTGGCAGCAGTACAATATCAAACAGAATGGCGATGACTTTGTCCTGACGCCGAAAGCCAGCAATGGCAATCTGAAGCAGTTCACCATTAACGTGGGACGTGATGGCACAATCCATCAGTT
Organism: Escherichia sp. F1; assembly: GCF_046764225.1. Classification (NCBI taxonomy): domain Bacteria; kingdom Pseudomonadati; phylum Pseudomonadota; class Gammaproteobacteria; order Enterobacterales; family Enterobacteriaceae; genus Escherichia; species Escherichia sp. F1. Next base: position 3,164,661 of record NZ_CP177202.1, on the reverse strand, counting down.
TAGCGCGGTGGAGCAGGACGATCAGCGCAGCAGTTATCAACTGAAATCCCAGCAAAATGGGGCTGTGGATGCAGCGAAATTTACCTTCACCCCGCCGCAAGGCGTCACGGTAGATGATCAACGTAAGTAGAGGCACCTGAGTGAGCAATCTGTCGCTCGATTTTTCGGATAATACTTTTCAACCTCTGGCCGCGCGTATGCGGCCAGAAAATTTAGCACAGTATATCGGCCAACAACATTTGTTGGCTGCGGGGAAGCCGTTGCCGCGTGCTATCGAAGCCGGGCATTTGCATTCTATGATCCTCTGGGGGCCACCGGGTACCGGCAAAACAACCCTCGCTGAAGTGATTGCCCGCTATGCGAACGCTGATGTGGAACGTATTTCTGCCGTTACTTCTGGCGTGAAAGAGATTCGCGAGGCGATCGAGCGCGCTCGGCAAAACCGCAATGCTGGTCGCCGCACTATTCTTTTTGTTGACGAAGTTCACCGTTTCAACAAAAGCCAGCAGGATGCGTTTCTGCCACATATTGAAGACGGCACCATCACTTTTATTGGTGCAACCACTGAAAACCCGTCATTTGAGCTTAATTCGGCACTGCTTTCCCGTGCCCGTGTCTATCTGCTGAAATCCCTGAGTACAGAGGATATTGAGCAAGTACTGACTCAGGCGATGGAAGACAAAACCCGTGGCTATGGTGGTCAGGATATTGTTCTGCCAGATGAAACACGACGCGCCATTGCTGAACTGGTGAATGGCGACGCGCGCCGGGCGTTAAATACGCTGGAAATGATGGCGGATATGGCCGAAGTCGATGATAGCGGTAAGCGGGTCCTGAAGCCTGAATTACTGACCGAAATCGCCGGTGAACGTAGCGCCCGCTTTGATAACAAAGGCGATCGCTTTTACGATCTCATTTCCGCACTGCATAAGTCGGTACGTGGTAGCGCACCCGATGCGGCGCTGTACTGGTATGCACGAATTATTACTGCCGGTGGCGATCCGTTATATGTCGCGCGTCGCTGTCTGGCGATAGCGTCGGAAGATGTGGGTAATGCTGATCCACGAGCGATGCAGGTGGCAATTGCGGCCTGGGATTGCTTTACCCGAGTTGGCCCGGCGGAAGGTGAACGCGCCATTGCTCAGGCGATTGTTTACCTGGCCTGCGCGCCAAAAAGCAACGCTGTCTACACTGCGTTTAAAGCCGCGCTGGCCGATGCTCGCGAACGTCCGGATTATGACGTGCCGGTTCATTTGCGTAATGCGCCGACGAAATTAATGAAGGAAATGGGCTACGGGCAGGAATATCGTTACGCTCATGATGAAGCAAACGCTTATGCTGCCGGTGAGGTTTATTTCCCGCCGGAAATAGCACAAACACGCTATTATTTCCCGACAAACAGGGGCCTTGAAGGCAAGATTGGCGAAAAGCTCGCCTGGCTGGCTGAACAGGATCAAAATAGCCCCATAAAACGCTACCGTTAATGTTATCGTTGCGGTAATGTTGTTACTGTATCCCTGTGGTCGCAGGCTGTGGCCACATCTCCCATTTAATTCGATAAGCACAGGATAAGCATGCTCGATCCCAATCTGCTGCGTAATGAGCCAGACGCAGTCGCTGAAAAACTGGCACGCCGGGGCTTTAAGCTGGATGTAGATAAGCTGGGCGCTCTTGAAGAGCGTCGTAAAGTATTGCAGGTCAAAACGGAAAACCTGCAAGCGGAGCGTAACTCCCGATCGAAATCCATTGGCCAGGCGAAAGCGCGCGGGGAAGATATCGAGCCTTTACGTCTGGAAGTGAACAAACTGGGCGAAGAGCTGGATGCAGCAAAAGCCGAGCTGGATGCTTTACAGGCTGAAATTCGCGATATCGCGCTGACAATCCCTAACCTGCCAGCAGATGAAGTGCCGGTAGGTAAAGATGAAAATGACAACGTTGAAGTCAGCCGCTGGGGTACCCCGCGTGAGTTTGACTTCGAAGTTCGTGACCACGTGACGCTGGGTGAAATGCACTCTGGCCTGGACTTTGCAGCCGCAGTTAAGTTGACCGGTTCCCGCTTTGTGGTAATGAAAGGGCAGATTGCTCGCATGCACCGCGCACTGTCGCAGTTTATGCTGGATCTGCATACCGAACAGCATGGCTACAGTGAGAATTATGTTCCGTACCTGGTTAACCAGGACACGCTGTACGGTACGGGTCAGCTGCCGAAATTTGCTGGCGATCTGTTCCATACTCGTCCGCTGGAAGAAGAAGCAGACACCAGTAACTATGCGCTGATCCCAACGGCAGAAGTTCCGCTGACCAACCTGGTACGCGGTGAAATCATCGATGAAGATGATCTGCCAATTAAGATGACCGCCCACACCCCATGCTTCCGTTCTGAAGCCGGTTCATATGGTCGTGACACCCGTGGTCTGATCCGTATGCACCAGTTCGACAAAGTTGAAATGGTGCAGATCGTGCGCCCGGAAGACTCAATGGCGGCGCTGGAAGAGATGACTGGTCATGCAGAAAAAGTCCTGCAGTTGCTGGGCCTGCCGTACCGTAAAATCATCCTTTGCACTGGCGACATGGGCTTTGGCGCTTGCAAAACTTACGACCTGGAAGTATGGATCCCGGCACAGAACACCTACCGTGAGATCTCTTCCTGCTCCAACGTTTGGGATTTCCAGGCACGTCGTATGCAGGCACGTTGCCGCAGCAAGTCGGACAAGAAAACCCGTCTGGTTCATACCCTGAACGGTTCTGGTCTGGCTGTTGGTCGTACGCTGGTTGCGGTTATGGAAAACTATCAGCAGGCTGATGGTCGTATTGAAGTACCAGAAGTTCTGCGTCCGTATATGAACGGACTGGAATATATTGGCTAATACCCAATTTTTCTGAATCTAAAAAGCGCCTGCGGGCGCTTTTTTTGTCTCCCTTTGATACCGAACAATAATTACTCCTCACTTACACGTAATACTACTTTCGAGTGAAAATCTACCTATCTCTTTGATTTTCAAATTATTCGATGTATACAAACCTATATAGCGACCTGCTATAGAAATAATTACACAATACGGTTTGTTACTGGAATCAATCGTGAGCAAGCTTGAGTGAGCCATTATGAAAACGAAAATCCCTGATGCGGTATTGGCTGCTGAGGTGAGTCGCCGTGGTTTGGTAAAAACGACAGCGATCGGCGGCCTGGCAATGGCCAGCAGCGCATTAACATTACCTTTTAGTCGGATTGCGCACGCTGTCGATAGCGCCATTCCAACAAAATCAGACGAAAAGGTTATCTGGAGCGCCTGTACAGTTAACTGTGGTAGTCGCTGCCCGCTACGTATGCACGTTGTGGACGGTGAAATTAAATATGTTGAAACGGATAATACCGGCGATGACAACTATGACGGCCTGCACCAGGTGCGCGCCTGTCTGCGTGGGCGTTCCATGCGTCGCCGTGTCTACAATCCGGACCGCCTGAAATATCCGATGAAACGAGTCGGGGCGCGCGGTGAAGGCAAATTCGAGCGCATTAGCTGGGAAGAAGCCTACGACATCATCGCGACCAATATGCAGCGCCTGATCAAAGAGTACGGCAACGAGTCTATCTATCTGAACTATGGTACCGGTACGCTGGGCGGCACCATGACCCGCTCCTGGCCGCCGGGAAATACCCTGGTCGCTCGCCTGATGAACTGCTGCGGCGGTTATCTGAACCATTACGGTGACTACTCTTCCGCGCAAATTGCGGAAGGTTTGAACTATACCTACGGCGGCTGGGCAGATGGTAACAGCCCGTCGGATATCGAAAACAGTAAACTGGTAGTGCTGTTTGGTAATAACCCTGGCGAAACGCGAATGAGTGGCGGTGGGGTGACTTACTATCTTGAACAGGCGCGTCAGAAATCTAATGCTCGCATGATCATCATCGATCCGCGCTATACCGACACCGGAGCCGGGCGCGAAGATGAGTGGATCCCCATTCGTCCGGGAACAGATGCCGCACTGGTTAACGGTCTGGCGTATGTCATGATCACCGAAAACCTGGTGGATCAGGCATTCCTCGATAAATATTGCGTTGGCTACGACGAGAAAACACTGCCAGCCAGTGCGCCGAAAAATGGTCACTATAAAGCTTATATTCTGGGTGAAGGACCAGATGGCGTGGCTAAAACGCCGGAATGGGCCTCGCAAATCACCGGTGTTCCGGCAGACAAAATCATCAAATTGGCTCGTGAAATCGGTAGTACCAAACCGGCGTTTATCAGCCAGGGATGGGGCCCGCAGCGTCACGCTAACGGTGAAATCGCAACCCGTGCTATCTCGATGCTGGCGATTCTGACCGGTAACGTTGGTATTAATGGAGGGAACAGCGGCGCGCGTGAAGGTTCATACAGCTTACCGTTTGTGCGTATGCCGACCCTCGAAAACCCGATCCAGACCAGCATTTCTATGTTTATGTGGACCGATGCCATTGAACGTGGCCCGGAAATGACAGCGCTGCGTGATGGTGTGCGCGGGAAAGATAAGCTGGATGTGCCGATCAAAATGATCTGGAACTATGCCGGTAACTGCCTGATTAACCAGCATTCTGAAATCAACCGTACCCATGAAATCCTTCAGGATGATAAGAAGTGCGAGCTGATTGTGGTTATCGACTGCCACATGACCTCATCAGCGAAATATGCTGACATCCTGCTGCCTGACTGCACCGCTTCCGAACAGATGGACTTTGCACTGGATGCATCCTGCGGGAATATGTCTTACGTGATTTTCAACGATCAGGTGATTAAACCGCGCTTTGAATGTAAGACCATCTATGAAATGACCAGCGAACTGGCAAAACGTCTTGGCGTTGAGCAACAGTTTACTGAAGGCCGTACACAGGAAGAGTGGATGCGGCATCTGTATGCCCAGTCGCGGGAAGCGATTCCTGAACTGCCAACGTTTGAAGAGTTCCGCAAGCAGGGGATCTTTAAAAAGCGCGACCCACAAGGGCACCACGTTGCTTATAAAGCTTTCCGTGAAGATCCTCAGGCAAATCCACTGACCACGCCATCGGGTAAAATTGAGATTTATTCGCAGGCGCTGGCTGACATTGCCGCGACCTGGGAATTGCCAGAAGGCGATGTGATCGATCCACTGCCGATCTATACGCCGGGCTTTGAAAGTTATCAGGATCCGCTGAACAAACAATATCCGCTGCAGCTTACTGGCTTCCACTACAAATCTCGCGTTCACTCAACTTACGGCAACGTTGATGTGCTGAAAGCAGCTTGCCGTCAGGAAATGTGGATCAACCCGCTTGATGCACAAAAACGCGGTATCAACAACGGCGATAAAGTCAGGATCTTTAACGATCGTGGTGAGGTTCATATTGAGGCGAAAGTGACGCCACGAATGATGCCGGGTGTGGTCGCACTGGGTGAAGGTGCCTGGTATGACCCGGATGCAAAACGTGTCGATAAGGGCGGTTGTATCAACGTACTGACCACTCAACGTCCGTCTCCTCTCGCTAAGGGGAATCCGTCACATACAAACCTTGTTCAGGTTGAAAAGGTGTAAGGAGTAACCGATGACAACCCAGTATGGATTTTTTATTGATTCCAGCCGTTGCACCGGTTGCAAAACCTGCGAGCTGGCCTGTAAAGACTATAAAGATCTGACGCCGGAAGTCAGCTTCCGCCGCATTTATGAATATGCTGGCGGTGACTGGCAGGAAGATAACGGTGTCTGGCATCAGAACGTGTTTGCCTACTATCTGTCGATTTCATGTAACCACTGCGAAGATCCGGCTTGTACTAAAGTCTGCCCGAGTGGTGCGATGCATAAACGTGAAGATGGTTTTGTTGTAGTCGATGAAGATGTGTGCATTGGCTGCCGCTACTGCCATATGGCTTGCCCGTATGGCGCACCGCAATATAACGAAACGAAAGGCCATATGACCAAATGCGATGGTTGTTATGACCGTGTTGCGGAGGGGAAAAAGCCGATCTGTGTTGAATCTTGCCCGCTGCGGGCGCTGGATTTCGGCCCTATCGACGAGCTGCGTAAAAAACATGGCGATCTGGCGGCCGTTGCGCCGTTGCCGCGAGCTCACTTTACCAAACCGAATATTGTGATCAAACCCAATGCCAACAGCCGCCCGACCGGGGATACCACTGGCTATCTGGCAAACCCGAAGGAGGTGTGAGATGGGAAGTGGATGGCATGAATGGCCGCTGATGATCTTCACGGTCTTCGGGCAATGTGTAGCGGGTGGTTTTATCGTTCTGGCTTTGGCGCTGCTCAAAGGCGACCTGCGAGCAGAAGCCCAGCAGCGTGTTATTGCCTGCATGTTTGGTTTATGGGTGCTGATGGGCATTGGCTTTATCGCCTCTATGCTTCATCTTGGTTCACCGATGCGCGCCTTTAACTCGCTCAACCGGGTAGGGGCTTCAGCACTCAGTAACGAAATCGCCAGCGGTTCGATCTTTTTTGCTGTTGGTGGCATCGGCTGGTTGCTGGCAATGCTGAAAAAGCTGTCACCGGCATTGCGTACGCTGTGGCTGATAGTGACGATGGTTCTTGGCGTCATCTTTGTCTGGATGATGGTGCGTGTGTATAACAGCATTGATACCGTTCCGACCTGGTACAGCATCTGGACGCCGATGGGCTTCTTCCTGACGATGTTTATGGGCGGCCCGTTACTGGGTTACCTGTTGCTGAGTCTGGCTGGCGTCGATGGCTGGGCGATGCGTCTGCTGCCAGCCATTTCTGTACTGGCCCTGGTAGTGAGTGGCGTGGTGTCAGTGATGCAGGGCGCAGAGCTGGCGACTATTCATAGCTCTGTGCAGCAGGCCGCAGCGCTGGTGCCGGACTATGGTGCGCTGATGTCCTGGCGGATCGTGCTTTTGGCCGTTGCCCTGTGCTTGTGGATTGCACCACAGCTAAAAGGTTATCAGCCTGCGGTTCCGCTACTTTCCGTATCATTCATTCTGCTTCTGGCAGGGGAATTAATCGGTCGTGGCGTATTCTATGGTTTGCATATGACCGTGGGGATGGCCGTCGCAAGCTAATCATAACAACCGGGGTTTCGGCCCCGGTTCTCTTTTATTTCTGCTTCGTTAACGTGTCATAACTGGTCATCAAATTACGATAATCAGGAATATGGTTAGAGAACAACGTCGCCAGTCCTTCAATATCATTACGCCAGTCGCGATGCAGCTCGCACGCCACGCCGAACCATGTCATCAATTGCGCACCAGCTTGCGACATGCGATCCCATGCCGAATGCCGGGTAATTTCATTAAAGGTCCCTGACGCGTCAGTCACGACAAAGACGTCAAACCCTTCTTCAATGGCTGAAAGCGCCGGGAATGCCACGCAAACTTCGGTTACCACACCGGCAATAATTAACTGTTTTTTACCTGTCGCTTTGACTGCTTTTACAAAATCTTCGTTATCCCAGGCGTTAATATTGCCCGGGCGAGCAATGTAAGGTGCATCGGGGAATTGTGCTTTCAGTTCTGGAACTAATGGGCCGTTAGGACCGGTTTCAAAACTGGTGGTAAGAATAGTAGGTAAGTTGAAATACTTAGCCAGGTCGCCCAGCGCCAGCACGTTATTTTTAAACTTATCGGGTTCGATATCCCGTACAAGGGAAAGTAAACCAGCCTGGTGATCAACAAGCAAAACGGCAGCATCATTTTTATCAAGACGAACATACGGTTTGGTCATCCTCTTCTCCTTTCGAGAGTCAGTGGTACGTCTGAAATCGGTCAGACGCGATGCATTGCTCTGAAAGCATAGACGGGAAATATGAGTTTGCTTTGACCATGAAATTTTTCGACTGAACGAAGCGTATGAAATTTGTGTTAGATCAATAAAAACAATCAGATGAGATTAATCGTCTCTCCAGCATTAGTGTTATGAATGAGTAATATAAATCGATAATACCTCCGCTGCGATATGCGCGTATTTTCACCCATTGACAATGTTTTTGGCGGTGGCATGATGCGCATGAAATTTGAACTTCCTCACGGTTTTAATTCATGTCCACGTATACCCGGCCTGTCATGCTTTTGCTGTCTGGCCTGCTTTTGTTGACTCTGGCGATCGCAGTGTTAAATACACTCGTGCCGCTTTGGCTCGCCCAGGAACACATGTCCACATGGCAGGTAGGCGTTGTCAGCTCATCCTATTTTACCGGCAACCTGGTCGGTACATTGCTGACAGGGTATGTCATTAAGCGCATTGGCTTTAACCGCAGCTATTATCTGGCCTCCTTCATTTTTGCCGCTGGCTGTGCCGGCCTTGGCCTGATGATTGGATTCTGGAGCTGGTTGGCTTGGCGTTTTGTCGCCGGCGTCGGCTGTGCCATGATTTGGGTGGTTGTTGAGAGCGCGCTGATGTGCAGTGGGACGTCACGTAACCGTGGGCGTTTGCTTGCTGCGTATATGATGGTTTATTACGTGGGAACGTTTTTAGGCCAGTTACTGGTCAGCAAAGTTTCAACCGAGCTGATGTCCGTATTGCCGTGGGTTACAGGTTTGACGTTGGCAGGGATCTTACCGCTGTTGTTTACGCGTGTGCTGAATCAGCAGGCTGAAAACCATGATTCGACGTCAATTACGTCAATGCTAAAACTCCGTCAGGCGCGGCTTGGCGTGAATGGCTGCATTATCTCAGGAATCGTTCTGGGATCTCTATATGGCCTGATGCCGCTGTACCTCAATCACAAAGGGGTGAGCAATGCCAGCATTGGTTTCTGGATGGCGGTACTGGTCAGTGCGGGTATCCTTGGACAATGGCCGATTGGACGTCTGGCGGATAAGTTTGGTCGACTGCTGGTGTTGCGTGTTCAGGTCTTTGTCGTCATTCTCGGCAGTATCGCGATGCTTAGCCAGGCGGCGATGGCCCCAGCGTTATTCATCCTCGGTGCCGCTGGCTTTACGCTATATCCGGTGGCGATGGCCTGGGCTTGCGAGAAAGTTGAACATCATCAACTGGTGGCGATCAACCAGGCCTTACTGTTGAGCTATACCGTGGGAAGTCTGCTTGGCCCGTCATTTACCGCTATGCTAATGCAGAATTTCTCCGATAATTTATTGTTTATCATGATCGCCAGCGTATCGTTTATCTATTTGCTGATGCTGCTTCGCAACGCCGGTCATACGCCGAAACCCGTTGCTCACGTGTAAATGAATTCAAGCAGAGTGTGAACTTACTGTTTCACACTCTGCTTTTTTGTTTCTTCTATCTGACTTGCTTTATTCCAAATTTTATTCGTTTAAAAATAAAATGTGCAGCAGGTTATAATTTTGCATTTCGCTATTTCCGCACTTCTTATTTGCCGCGCATAATCCCTCGTTTTACAGATGCCCCTTTAATTTTGGCGAAGGATTTGTCTATGGCTGGGAATGTTCAGGAAAAACAGCTGCGATGGTACAACATTGCGCTGATGTCTTTTATCACTGTCTGGGGTTTTGGCAACGTTGTTAATAACTACGCCAACCAGGGGCTGGTGGTTGTTTTTTCATGGGTGTTTATCTTTGCGCTCTATTTCACACCTTATGCGCTAATTGTTGGTCAGTTAGGCTCGACCTTCAAAGATGGGAAGGGCGGGGTCAGTACCTGGATTAAACACACGATGGGACCCGGACTGGCTTACCTCGCCGCGTGGACCTACTGGGTAGTGCATATTCCCTATCTGGCACAAAAACCCCAGGCAATACTGATTGCGCTCGGTTGGGCGATGAAAGGCGACGGTTCGTTAATCAAAGAATATTCAGTCGTAGCGTTACAGGGGTTAACGCTGGTGCTGTTTATCTTCTTTATGTGGGTTGCTTCACGCGGTATGAAATCGCTGAAAATCGTCGGTTCTGTGGCAGGGATTGCGATGTTTGTTATGTCGCTCCTGTATGTGGCGATGGCGGTAACCGCGCCTGCGATTACTGAAGTGCATATTGCGACCACAAACATTACCTGGGAAACGTTCATTCCTCATATCGACTTTACCTACATTACCACTATTTCAATGCTGGTTTTCGCGGTTGGCGGAGCAGAGAAGATTTCTCCTTACGTTAATCAAACGCGCAACCCAGGAAAAGAATTTCCAAAAGGGATGTTATGCCTGGCGGTGATGGTTGCGGTTTGTGCCATTCTGGGCTCACTGGCGATGGGGATGATGTTTGACTCGCGTAATATCCCGGATGACTTAATGACTAACGGTCAGTATTACGCCTTTCAGAAGCTGGGCGAGTATTACAACATGGGTAATACTTTAATGGTGATTTATGCCATTGCGAATACCCTGGGACAAGTAGCTGCGCTGGTATTCTCGATTGATGCGCCGCTTAAAGTGTTATTAGGCGATGCTGACAGCAAATATATTCCAGCCAGTTTATGTCGTACCAACGCTTCTGGTACGCCCGTTAATGGCTATTTTCTGACCCTGGTGCTGGTGGCGATCCTGATAATGCTACCGACTCTCGGCATTGGTGATATGAACAATCTCTATAAATGGCTGTTGAATCTTAACTCGGTAGTGATGCCGCTGCGTTATTTATGGGTATTTGTTGCATTTATTGCAGTTGTTCGCCTGGCGCAGAAATATAAGCCGGAATATGTCTTTATTCGTAATAAGCCGCTGGCAATGACCGTCGGAATTTGGTGTTTTGCCTTTACCGCTTTTGCCTGCCTGACTGGTATTTTCCCGAAAATGGAAGCCTTCACCGCAGAGTGGACATTCCAGTTGGCGCTGAATGTTGCAACGCCGTTTGTGCTGGTAGGATTAGGGCTGATATTCCCGCTGCTGGCGCGTAAAGCGAATAGCAAATAATTATTGTGGTCGGTGACGCTGACTCTGGCAGATCTGACCCGTTTTTACATAATCGAGAAATGCGCGCAAGCCGCAGGACATATACTGGCGGTTTGGGTAATACATTTGGAAGCTGTGCTGTAAGGGCGTTAGAAATAGAGCTCTGAATTATTATGCAGCGCGGAATAAAAAAGCGGCAACTCAATAAAGTTGCCGCTTTACGGGGAAATTAGAACATTACCTTATGACCGTACTGCTCAAGAATGCCTTTCACGCGTTCCATGGTCTCTTTCTTCGGTGGTTTAACACCATCGAGTTTGTATTCTTCACCCATCGCCACCCATTTGTGTTTGCCCAGCTCGTGGTAGGGGAGAAGCTCGATTTTCTCAACGTTGCCCATATCACGGGTAAATTCACCGAGGCGATGCGCTGAATCGTCATCGTCAGACCAGCCTGGGACAACAACGTAGCGGATCCACACCTTCACATTTTTATTCGCCAGATATTTAGCAAACTCCAGCGTGCGGTGGTTGGAAACTCCAACCAGATTTTGGTGGATCTCGTCGTTCATCTGTTTGAGATCGAGCATTACCAGGTCGGTTACTTCCAGCAGTTCATCAATCACCGGATCGTAACGACGAACAAAACCGTTGGTATCCAGACAGGTATGAATGCCTTCTTTTTTGCAGGCGCGGAACCAGTCACGAACAAACTCAGCTTGCAGGATTGCTTCACCGCCGGATGCGGTAACGCCGCCGCCGGAAGCGTTCATAAAGTGGCGATAGGTCACCACCTCTTTCATTAAATCTTCAACGGTAACTTCTTTACCGCCATGCGTGTCCCAGGTGTCGCGGTTATGACAATACAGGCAGCGCATCAGGCAGCCCTGGAAAAAGGTGATAAAGCGAATACCCGGGCCGTCTACGGTTCCACAGGATTCAAAGGAGTGAATGCGACCAATAACTGACATTGCGGTGTTTCTCCAGATGTGGCCCATCTGAGGCCGTGTTGGTGCGCAGCTCGAAGGCTACGTCGAGTCTGTTTTGGCAGTCACCTTAAAGTATAGATAGCTGACAAAAAAGGCTCTCGTGCTAAAAAAGGCCCCACTTTCGTGGAGCCTTTATTGTACGCTTTTTACTGTACGATTTCAGTCAAATCTAATTACATAGATTGAGTGAAGGTACGAGTAATAACGTCCTGCTGCTGTTCTTTAGTCAGCGAGTTGAAACGTACTGCGTAGCCAGATACACGGATGGTCAGCTGCGGATATTTTTCCGGGTTTTCCATCGCGTCGAGCAGCATTTCACGGTTCATCACGTTAACGTTCAGGTGCTGACCACCTTCGATGGATGCTTCGTGGTGGAAGTAACCATCCATCAGACCAGCCAGGTTGGTCTTACGAACTTCGTCGTCTTTACCCAGTGCGTTCGGAACGATAGAGAAGGTATAGGAGATACCATCTTTAGCGTAAGCAAACGGCAGTTTAGCAACGGAAGTCAGAGAGGCTACTGCACCTTTCTGGTCACGACCGTGCATCGGGTTAGCACCCGGTCCGAACGGCGCGCCAGCACGACGACCGTCTGGGGTGTTACCAGTTTTCTTACCATACACAACGTTAGAAGTGATGGTCAGAACAGACTGAGTCGGGATAGCGTCACGGTAGGTGTGCAGTTTCTGAATTTTCTTCATGAAACGTTCTACCAGGTCAACAGCCAGGTCATCTACACGCGGATCGTTGTTACCAAACTGCGGGTATTCGCCTTCGATTTCGAAGTCGATAGCCAGACCGTCTTCGTCACGAATCGGTTTAACTTTCGCATATTTGATTGCAGACAGGGAGTCAGCAGCAACGGACAGACCAGCGATACCACACGCCATGGTGCGGATAACGTCACGGTCGTGCAGCGCCATCAGAGAGGCTTCGTAGCTGTACTTGTCGTGCATGTAGTGGATGATGTTCAGTGCAGTGATGTACTGTTTAGCCAGCCAGTCCATGAAGTGATCCATGCGCTCCATCACTTCATCATAGTTCAGGACATCGCCTTTGATCGGCTCAGATTTCGGACCAACCTGCATTTTCAGTTTTTCGTCAACGCCACCGTTGATTGCGTACAGCATGGTTTTCGCCAGGTTTGCACGCGCACCGAAGAACTGCATTTGTTTACCAACGATCATCGGGCTTACGCAGCAAGCGATAGCGTAGTCATCGTTGTTGAAGTCCGGACGCATCAGGTCATCGTTCTCATACTGCAGAGAAGAGGTGTCGATGGACACTTTAGCGGCGAATTTCTTGAAGTTCAGCGGCAGTTTTTCAGACCACAGAATGGTCATGTTCGGTTCCGGAGACGGACCCATGGTGTACAGGGTGTTCAGGAAACGGAAGCTGTTTTTGGTAACCAGGGTACGACCGTCGAGGCCCATACCACCGATAGATTCGGTTGCCCAGATCGGGTCGCCAGAGAACAGTTCATCGTATTCCGGAGTACGCAGGAAGCGAACCATACGCAGTTTCATGACCAAGTGGTCAACCATTTCCTGCGCTTCTTGTTCGGTGATCTTGCCAGCTTTCAGGTCACGTTCGATGTACACATCCAGGAAGGTGGAGGTACGACCGAAGGACATTGCAGCACCGTTCTGAGACTTAACAGCAGCCAGGTAGCCAAAGTAAGTCCACTGGATAGCTTCCTGAGCGTTGGTAGCCGGACCAGAGATGTCGTAGCCGTATTTCGCAGCCATTTCTTTCATCTGACCCAGAGCGCGGTGCTGTTCAGCGATTTCTTCGCGCAGACGGATAGTCTGTTCCAGGTTTACGCCGTTTTCCAGATCAGCCTGCAGAGAGGTGAACTGTGCAAGTTTGTCTTTCATCAGGTAGTCGATACCGTACAGCGCAACGCGACGGTAGTCACCGATGATACGACCACGGCCATAAGCATCTGGCAGACCGGTCAGAACACCGGATTTACGGCAACGCAGGATGTCCGGAGTGTAAACGTCGAACACGCCCTGGTTGTGAGTTTTACGGTATTCAGTGAAGATTTTTTTGATCATCGGGTCCAGTTCGCGGTTGTACGCTTTGCAGGAACCTTCGATCATTTTGATACCACCGAACGGGATAAGAGCACGTTTCAGCGGAGCTTCAGTCTGCAGACCAACAACTTTTTCCAACGCTTTGTTGATGTAGCCAGCGTCGTGAGAGGTGATGGTGGAAGCAACAGCGGTGTCAAAGTCAACTGGCGCGTGAGTGCGGTTTTCCAGTTTAACGCCTTCCATTACTTTGTCCCACAGGGTGGTGGTCGCTTCAGTAGCGCCAGCCAGGAAGGACTCGTCACCCTCGTACGGAGTGTAGTTTTTCTGAATGAAGTCACGGACGTTTACTTCATTCTGCCAGTCACCTTTGGTAAAACCTTCCCAGGCTGTGGCTAACTTTTCATTAAGCTCGGACATGTAACACCTACCTTCTTAAGTGGATTTTTTATTTACTGCGTACTTCGACAACCATTAATGGTGATCGTTTTCACGCAGATAAATGACCCAGTATGTCAACCCAACCAACAAACCACCGCCGATAATATTACCGATCGTAACCGGAATCAGGTTATCAGTGATGAAGTTCATCACGGTCAGGTGAGAAAAATTTTCCGGTGCAGAACCGACAGCGGTCCAGAATTCCGGAGATGCGAAGTCGCGGATTACAATACCCATCGGGATCATAAACATGTTTGCGATACTGTGCTCAAAACCGCTGGCAACAAACATCGCGACCGGCAGCACCATAATGAACGCTTTATCCATCAGGCTGCGGCCAGAATAACTCATCCATACTGCCAGACATACCATCAGGTTTGCCAGGATACCAAGACAGACGGCCTCAATAAAAGTATGGTGCACTTTGTGGTCGGCGGTTTGTAGGACGTTTAGTCCCCATTGACCATTCGCGGTCATATACTCGCCGGAAAGCCACATTAAAAGTACAAACAGCAGTGCGCCGACCAGGTTGCCAAAATAGACATTTAGCCAGTTTTTCGCCAACTGACCCCAGGTGATGCGCCCACTCGCCTTAGCAACAACAATCAACACTGTGGAAGTAAAGAGATCGGCTCCGCAGACAACACAAAGAATCAGCCCCAGAGAGAAGCAAATGCCGCCAACCAGTTTTGCCATGCCGAAGGGCATTGTTCCTGTGCCAGTGGTTGCTGTGATATAGAAGACGAATGCGATTGAGATGAAAACACCGGCGGTAATCGCCAGATAGAAAGTCTTAAGCGGATGTTTCGTTGCTTTATAGACACCTGCCTCTTCGGCCACTTTGGCCATTGCTGCAGGAAGTAAAAGATCAAAAGGGTTGTCAGCTTTCACACTAACTCTCTCTTTATTAAGTCGGCGACGAGATACTAACAAAGCATTATAGATGAGAAATTGATATAGATCATATCTCGCCTGGCTTATAGGCCCGTAACTCGCATGGTTTTTATGCAAATACGGAGTAAATATTTGATTATCCAAATGAAAATAAATTTTAAAAATTAACAAATGAGTTGAATTTTTTCCGCATCCTCCGCTAAAACAGTTAATTAAAAGGGAGCACCAGGCGAATAAAGTAACAATATCGATCGTATTTATTAAATACGAATTACCGATATTTAACTTTATAATTACAATTATTTTATTAATGCAAATATATGTAAAGCGGGGCATTAAAAAAACGCCCCGTAATATAACTCAGACGAATCATTAAGCCTACATTGCGTAGGCTATTTGATTTTATTTTGCCCAGAATGCTGCTTTGGCGCGCTGCAGCTTTTCGTAGGCCTTCAACAACGACTGATGTGCAGCAAACGCGTGCAGATCGCTATCTACTGGTTGCAAGCCATAAAACGCCGCTTCGCCGCTCATTGCCGCACTGGCGGCTTCCACGGCATCTGCGCCGTACATGCGAAGAAACGCATTCAGATATTGCAGCGGCTGGCGATCTTCTTCCTGCGCCAGTAATAACAACGTTTGCAGGCAGCGATAATAGTTGGCGCGTTCCGGGCTGAATACCGATGAGTTAAACTCCATCGTCCATTCGGTCCAGACCAGAGCCTGTTCCAGATCGCCACCAGCCAGCGCCAGCATGGCTTTTAATTCTCCGATACGCAGGGTGTACCAACCGTTATCCGACCCGGTCGCCAGACCCAACAGCTCACGCACGCGAGTAAAGTCATCAAAACCTTCTTCATCCAGTTGCTCGATAAGGTTCAGGTAATCTTCTTTTTCCCACTCGCTGCCTGGTAACGAAAGAATCGTTTCACGTAAATGGCTGCCCATACTGTTATTCGCCAGCCACAGATCTTCAGCCGGATAAATATCGGACATGCCAGGCACGATAATACGGCAAGCATAAACGCCCAGATGCTCGTAATCGGCAATATAAACTTCTTTATCTTCTTTGTTGAAGATAGCCATCAGCGTAGCAAACTCTTCTTCCGTAGTGCCGGAGAAATTCCAGTCCACAAACGGATAATCGGCATCCTGCTTAAACAGGTCCCAGGAGATTAAACCGCTGGAATCGATAAAGTGCGTTTCGAGGTTGGTATGTTCAGCAACTTCTTCATCATCGAAGGTTGGCGGAGTAAACACATCCAAATCTTTCAGGCCACGACCTTGCAGCAGCTCGGTCACGGTACGTTCCAGTGCTACGCCAAAATCAGGATGCGCACCGAAAGAGGCAAAGCAGGTACCGTTAGCAGGATTGAACAGTACCACGCAAATCACCGGATACTGACCGCCAAGCGAACCATCATAAGCAAAGATTGGGAAACCTTCTGCTTCCAGCGTTTCGATGGCTTCAACCACCGCTGGGTAACGCGCCAGCACGTCTGCCGGGATTTCCGGCAAGCTGATGCTTTCAGCAATAATGCGGTTTTTCACGTAGCGTTCGAAAACTTCGGACAACCCCTGAACGCGTGCTTCGTTACGGGTATTGCCAGCGGACATACCGTTAGAAACATACAGGTTACCAATGATATTCATCGGAATATAAACGGTCTGATTATCAGACTGACGCGTAAACGGCAGACCGCAAATACCACGATCTTCGTTACCGGATTGCAGGTCAATCAGCATACTGCCGGCCAGTTCATTCTCCGGATCGTAAAATGCGCGCAGACGGTCATCGAGCAGCCCTTCTGGCACATCGTCATTTTCGCTCAGTGGGAACCATTTTTCGTTGGGATAATGCACGAACGGACCGTTGGCGATGGTTTCGCCCAGCCAGAAATCAGCAAAAAAGTAGTTGGTTGAGAGACGCTCGAAATATTCACCGAGTGCAGAAGCCAGCGCCGCTTTTTTGGTTGCGCCTTTACCGTTGGTAAAACACAGTGCGCACTCTTTGTCGCGAATATGTACAGACCAGACGTTAGGCACCGGATTCAGCCAGGAGGCCTCTTCAATCTGAAAGCCGAGGTCTGAAAGTTTTTGCTGGAAGCGAGCGATGGAATCTTCCAGTGCGGCATCTTTGCCGGGGATAAATGTTTGCGTCATGAAAATCACTTTAGTCGTACGGAAAGCGCGCAATAATACGGGTTTTATCTCAAAGGCGCTATCACCGCCGCCATGCCGATGAACTGTTGACTATGCTTTTAGTGGATAAACCACGATAAGAGCATAAAAATGAAGGCGTTCGATCTCCACCGTATGGCATTTGATAAAGTGCCTTTTGATTTCCTTGGCGAAGTGGCACTACGTAGTCTTTATACCTTTGTACTGGTTTTTTTGTTCCTCAAAATGACCGGAAGACGCGGTGTGCGGCAGATGTCGCTTTTTGAAGTGTTAATCATTCTGACGCTGGGATCAGCGGCGGGAGATGTGGCGTTTTATGATGATGTGCCGATGGTCCCGGTACTTATCGTCTTTATTACTCTGGCGTTGTTATACCGCCTGGTAATGTGGTTGATGGCGCACAGTGAAAAACTGGAAGATCTTCTGGAAGGCAAGCCGGTTGTCATTATTGAAGATGGCGAGCTGGCCTGGTCAAAACTCAATAACTCCAACATGACGGAATTTGAGTTCTTTATGGAGCTACGATTGCGCGGTGTAGAGCAGTTGGGGCAAGTACGTCTGGCGATTCTCGAAACCAACGGGCAAATCAGTGTCTATTTCTTTGAAGATGACAAGGTGAAACCGGGTTTACTTATTTTACCCAGTGATTGTACGCAGCGTTACAAAGTGGTACCCGAGTCGGCGGACTATGCCTGTATTCGTTGCAGTGAAATCATTCATATGAAAGCGGGGGAAAAACAATTATGTCCGCGCTGTGCAAATCCAGAATGGACGAAGGCAAGTCGGGCAAAACGGGTGACCTGACAGTAAAAACATCGGCTTTTTGCTAATAATCCGAGAGATTCTTTTGTGTGATGCAAGCCACATTTTTGCCCTCAACGGTTTTACTCATTGCGATGTGTGTCACTGAATGATAAAACCGATAGCCACAGGAATAATGTATTACCTGTGGTCGCAATCGATTGACCGCGGGTTAATAGCAACGCAACGTGGTGAGGGGAAATGGCTCAAATCTTCAATTTTAGTTCTGGTCCGGCAATGCTACCGGCAGAGGTGCTTAAACAGGCTCAACAGGAACTGCGCGACTGGAACGGTCTTGGTACGTCGGTGATGGAAGTGAGTCACCGTGGCAAAGAGTTCATTCAGGTTGCAGAGGAAGCCGAGAAGGATTTTCGCGATCTTCTTAACATCCCCTCCAACTACAAAGTATTGTTCTGCCATGGCGGCGGTCGCGGTCAGTTTGCTGCTGTTCCGCTGAATATTCTCGGTGATAAAACCACCGCAGATTATGTTGATGCCGGTTACTGGGCGGCAAGTGCCATTAAAGAAGCGAAAAAATACTGCACGCCTAATGTCTTCGACGCCAAAGTGACTGTTGATGGTCTGCGCGCGGTTAAGCCAATGCGCGAATGGCAACTCTCTGATAATGCTGCTTATATGCATTACTGCCCGAATGAAACCATCGACGGTATCGCTATTGACGAAACGCCAGACTTCGGCAAAGATGTGGTGGTCGCCGCCGACTTCTCTTCAACCATTCTTTCCCGTCCGATTGACGTCAGCCGTTATGGTGTAATTTACGCTGGCGCGCAGAAAAATATCGGCCCGGCTGGCCTGACAATCGTCATCGTTCGTGAAGATTTGCTGGGCAAAGCGAATATCGCGTGTCCGTCGATTCTGGATTATTCCATCCTCAACGATAACGGCTCCATGTTTAACACGCCGCCGACATTTGCCTGGTATCTGTCTGGTCTGGTCTTTAAATGGCTGAAAGCGAACGGCGGTGTAGCTGAAATGGATAAAATCAATCAGCAAAAAGCAGAACTGCTGTATGGGGTGATTGATAACAGCGATTTCTACCGCAATGACGTGGCGAAAGCTAACCGTTCGCGGATGAACGTGCCGTTCCAGTTGGCGGACAGTGCGCTTGACAAATTGTTCCTTGAAGAGTCTTTTGCTGCTGGCCTTCATGCACTGAAAGGTCACCGTGTGGTCGGCGGAATGCGTGCGTCCATTTATAACGCCATGCCACTGGAAGGCGTTAAAGCGCTGACAGACTTCATGATTGAGTTCGAACGCCGTCACGGCTAATGCCGAAATTTTGCTTAATCCCCACAGCCAGCCTGTGGGGTTTTTATTTCTGTTGTAGAGAGTTGAGTTCATGGAATCCCTGACGTTACAACCCATCGCCCGTGTCGATGGCACTATTAATCTGCCCGGTTCCAAGAGCGTTTCTAACCGCGCTTTATTGCTGGCGGCTTTGGCACACGGTAAAACAGTATTAACTAATCTGCTGGATAGCGATGATGTTCGCTATATGCTTAATGCGTTAAAGGCATTAGGGGTAAGCTATACGCTTTCAGCCGATCGTACGCGTTGCGAAATCATCGGTAACGGCGGTCCATTACACGCAAAAAGTGCCCTGGAGTTGTTCCTCGGTAACGCCGGAACGGCAATGCGTCCGCTGGCGGCAGCTCTTTGTCTGGGTAGCAATGATATTGTGCTGACCGGTGAACCGCGTATGAAAGAACGCCCCATTGGTCATCTGGTGGATGCGTTGCGCCTGGGCGGGGCGAAGATCACTTACCTGGAACAAGAAAATTATCCACCATTGCGTTTACAGGGCGGCTTTACTGGCGGCAACGTTGACGTTGATGGCTCCGTTTCCAGCCAGTTCCTCACCGCACTGTTAATGACTGCGCCTCTTGCACCGGAAGATACGGTGATTCGTATTAAAGGCGATCTGGTTTCTAAACCTTATATCGACATCACACTCAATCTGATGAAGACGTTTGGTGTTGAAATTGAAAATCAGCACTATCAACAATTTGTCGTAAAAGGCGGGCAGTCTTATCAGTCTCCGGGTACTTATTTGGTCGAAGGCGATGCATCTTCGGCTTCTTACTTCCTGGCAGCAGCAGCAATCAAAGGCGGCACTGTAAAAGTGACCGGCATTGGACGCAACAGTATGCAGGGTGATATTCGCTTTGCTGATGTGCTGGAAAAAATGGGCGCGACCATTTGCTGGGGCGATGATTATATTTCCTGCACGCGGGGTGAACTGAACGCTATTGATATGGATATGAACCATATTCCTGATGCGGCGATGACCATTGCCACGGCGGCGTTATTTGCAAAAGGCACCACCACGCTGCGCAATATCTATAACTGGCGTGTTAAAGAGACCGATCGCCTGTTTGCGATGGCAACAGAACTGCGTAAAGTTGGTGCGGAAGTAGAAGAGGGGCACGATTACATTCGTATCACTCCACCGGAAAAACTGAACTTTGCCGAGATCGCAACATACAATGATCACCGGATGGCGATGTGTTTCTCGCTGGTGGCGTTGTCAGATACACCAGTGACGATTCTTGATCCCAAATGTACGGCCAAAACATTTCCGGATTATTTCGAGCAGCTGGCGCGGATTAGCCAGGCAGCCTGAATGAACAACGTGCAATAAATAGCCAAATCTTTCTTTATCAAAACGTCGGCACATTGCCGTAATGCCAGTCAGTTAAGCAACTGACTGGCTCTTTTTCGGGGCTGTGGGGTATTTCCAGGGCCTCTCTTTTACCACTCTCGGGAAGGCCCTTTCCCTTCTTGTCGGTAATTTCACAAGTTGTCCCATACTTGCAAGATCGCGCATCAGCTCCGGTATACGTCCCGGTGAAGCGCCCTGCAATGTCATCAGCATTCTCATCACCATTCCGCATGATTCTGAGAAACTCAGTTGATTCGGCCAGTAACCTTTCAGATGTTCCGCCATTTTAATCATCTGATATCTCACCAGATTATAAGCCAGTAAGACACCCCACAGCTCTTGCTCCACAAGCTCCGGCTTTTTACTTCTCAGCGTCAGCCTGCTCAGTTGCATCGTCTGTTTTATCTCCCTGTATCCCAGTTCGATTTCCCAGCGATGACTGTACAGATCCCCCATTTCTCCTCCGGGGAAGCGCATGGCGTCCGTCATCGACGTCAGCAGATGGCAGACTTTTCCTTTGCGCGTCACGGTCAGCAGGCGGGCTGTTACTTCATTTCCCAGTCCCGGCCACTTTTTTCGTGCCTGCGGGCTGGTTTTCAGCTTCACCAGATGATCGCCTTTACCCAGTTTTCTGATCTCTTCATATTGCGCTCCCTTTCTGAGAGGTATCATCCAGTGGCGGTGTTCTCCCGCCAGGCTCCAGGCATTTAACAGTCCCAGTGAGTAATAACCTTTATCCATTAACGTCAGAGTGTTATCGCCGGTTTGTTCTATAAGTTGCTCAGCAAGCTCATTTTCGCTGTTCTTCATCGTGCCGAAGGCTGCAGCCGTCAGCAGATGGCTGGTCAGTTCCATCTGGCAGACCATTTTGACCTGCGGGTAGAGCGCCGGGTTCCCGGCATGTGTCTGGCGGGGGAAGGCTGCATCGTTCTCTGGTGTATCCGGTGTGCGCCAGAACACACCATCGATGGCCAGCAGGGTCAGGCCGCACCAGTGCGGATGCGGCGTGGCGTTATGCCAGAGCTGCGCTGTTTTCGTGAACACGCGGCGGACAGCCTCACTTCCCAGGCGCTGGCGGGCCTGAATAACGGCACTGGGGGCAACGAAGGGGCGATTGCCTGGCAGCATGATGTCCAGGCGATTCACAATCTGGTGAAGAGGTTCTTTACGCTCAAGCGCCATGCCAACAATACACCAGACCATCATTTCGAGGGGAAGACGGCGCTTGCGTAGCGTTACAGTACCTGATTCGGCAAGGCAACGAGAGATGAGTTCGGGGTCGAGGTAATCCCCCAGAGAAGTCAGTGGGTTACGCAGAGAATCGTAACGGGATACCAGATCAAGAGCCTGTCCAATGTGCATAAAAAAATCCGGAAACAAGTGAGCGTTTCCGGATTCTTACACAGCCACTGGATCGGTCAACTGATCCTTAACTGATCGGCATTACGGCACATTGCCGGCGTTTTTTTTCGGACCTTGTGAGTCATTTTGATTAATGGTAGCGTCGTTTGTCAATGTAAGTTATTGATACATAATATTTATATATGATTAATCAACGGATGATTCACATGAAGAATACTAAATTACTGCTGGCGATTGCGGCCTCTGCAGCATTACTGACAGGGTGTCAAAATACCCACGGTATTGATACCAATATGGCTATCAGCTCAGGTTTAAATGCCTATAAAGCAGCAACGTTAAGCGATGCTGATGCAAAAGCGATTGCCAATCAGGGCTGTGCCGAAATGGACAGCGGCAATCAAGTCGCAAGTAAATCCAGCAAGTACGGTAAACGTCTGGCAAAAATCGCCAAAGCATTGGGTAACAATATTAATGGCACGCCGGTCAACTATAAGGTTTATATGACCAGCGACGTCAACGCATGGGCGATGGCGAACGGCTGTGTTCGTGTCTACAGTGGCCTGATGGACATGATGAACGACAACGAAATTGAAGGCGTTCTGGGTCATGAACTGGGCCACGTCGCGTTGGGTCACTCGCTGGCTGAAATGAAAGCTTCTTATGCGATCGTTGCCGCACGTGATGCGATTTCCGCTACCAGCGGTGTGGCTTCCCAGCTTTCTCGCTCACAATTAGGTGATATCGCAGAAGGCGCGATCAATGCTAAATACTCCCGCGATAAAGAGTCCGAAGCAGATGATTTCTCCTTTGATCTGTTGAAGAAACGTGGCATCAGCACCCAGGGGCTGGTTGGCAGCTTTGAAAAATTGGCCAGCCTGGATGGCGGTCGTACCCAGTCCATGTTTGACTCTCACCCACCATCAACAGAGCGTGCGCAACACATCCGTGATCGTATCGCCTCTGGTAAGTAAATCATTGTCATCTTTCGGGCTGGTCTTCTGCCAGCCCGCTATAATTGCGCAATAAATCCCCATCTGAATACAGACAAAACTGGTTTTTGCACACAACGTTAACGATTTGTGGCGTCGGCGCGTATAATGCGCGCGGTTATGTTAACGGTACGCCTGTTTTAAGGAGATAAAGATGACGGCAATTGCCCCGGTTATTACCATTGATGGCCCAAGCGGTGCAGGGAAAGGCACCTTGTGTAAGGCTATGGCGGAAGCGTTGCAATGGCATCTGCTGGACTCGGGTGCAATTTATCGCGTACTGGCACTGGCGGCATTACATCACCATGTTGATGTTGCATCGGAAGATGCGCTTGTGCCGCTGGCATCCCATCTGGATGTACGTTTTGTGTCGACCAATGGCAATCTGGAAGTGATCCTCGAAGGGGAAGATGTCAGTGGCGAAATTCGTACTCAGGAAGTGGCGAATGCTGCTTCACAAGTCGCGGCATTCCCACGCGTTCGTGAAGCATTATTGCGTCGCCAACGCGCGTTTCGCGAATTACCAGGCTTGATTGCCGATGGCCGCGACATGGGAACGGTGGTATTCCCTGATGCGCCAGTGAAAATTTTCCTTGACGCCTCCTCGGAAGAACGTGCGCATCGCCGCATGCTACAGTTGCAGGAGAAGGGCTTTAGTGTTAACTTTGAGCGCCTTTTGGCCGAGATCAAAGAACGCGACGACCGCGATCGTAACCGAGCGGTAGCGCCACTGGTTCCGGCAGCCGATGCTTTAGTGTTGGATTCCACCACCTTAAGCATTGAGCAAGTGATTGAAAAAGCGCTACAATACGCGCGCCAGAAATTGGCTCTCGCATAAGCGACCGAATTTGCAGTACCCCCGTTGCAATGGAATGACAGCGGGTATGTTAAACAACCCCATCCGGCATGGAGCCAGGTGGACGTTAAATATAAACCTGAAGATTAAACATGACTGAATCTTTTGCTCAACTCTTTGAAGAGTCCTTAAAAGAAATCGAAACCCGCCCGGGTTCTATCGTTCGTGGCGTTGTTGTTGCTATCGACAAAGACGTAGTACTGGTTGACGCTGGTCTGAAATCTGAGTCCGCCATCCCGGCTGAGCAGTTCAAAAACGCCCAGGGCGAGCTGGAAATCCAGGTAGGTGACGAAGTTGACGTTGCTCTGGACGCAGTAGAAGACGGCTTCGGTGAAACTCTGCTGTCCCGTGAGAAAGCTAAACGTCACGAAGCCTGGATCACGCTGGAAAAAGCTTACGAAGATGCTGAAACTGTTACCGGTGTTATCAACGGCAAAGTTAAGGGCGGCTTCACTGTTGAGCTGAACGGTATTCGTGCGTTCCTGCCAGGTTCTCTGGTAGACGTTCGTCCGGTGCGTGACACTCTGCACCTGGAAGGCAAAGAGCTTGAATTCAAAGTAATCAAGCTGGATCAGAAGCGCAACAACGTTGTTGTTTCTCGTCGTGCCGTTATCGAATCCGAAAACAGCGCAGAGCGCGATCAGCTGCTGGAAAACCTGCAGGAAGGCATGGAAGTTAAAGGTATCGTTAAGAACCTCACTGACTACGGTGCATTCGTTGATCTGGGCGGCGTTGACGGCCTGCTGCACATCACTGACATGGCCTGGAAACGCGTTAAGCATCCGAGCGAAATCGTCAACGTGGGCGACGAAATCACTGTTAAAGTGCTGAAGTTCGACCGCGAACGTACCCGTGTATCCCTGGGCCTGAAACAGCTGGGCGAAGATCCGTGGGTAGCTATCGCTAAACGTTATCCGGAAGGTACCAAACTGACTGGTCGCGTGACCAACCTGACCGACTACGGCTGCTTCGTTGAAATCGAAGAAGGCGTTGAAGGCCTGGTACACGTTTCCGAAATGGATTGGACCAACAAAAACATCCACCCGTCCAAAGTTGTT
Source organism: Escherichia sp. F1 (assembly GCF_046764225.1). NCBI lineage: Bacteria > Pseudomonadati > Pseudomonadota > Gammaproteobacteria > Enterobacterales > Enterobacteriaceae > Escherichia > Escherichia sp. F1. Next base: position 3,139,586 of record NZ_CP177202.1, on the reverse strand, counting down.
AACGTTGGCGATGTAGTGGAAGTTATGGTTCTGGATATCGACGAAGAACGTCGTCGTATCTCCCTGGGTCTGAAACAGTGCAAAGCTAACCCGTGGCAGCAGTTCGCGGAAACCCACAACAAGGGTGACCGTGTTGAAGGTAAAATCAAGTCTATCACTGACTTCGGTATCTTCATCGGCCTGGACGGCGGCATCGACGGCCTGGTTCACCTGTCTGACATCTCCTGGAACGTTGCAGGCGAAGAAGCAGTTCGTGAATACAAAAAAGGCGACGAAATCGCTGCAGTTGTTCTGCAGGTTGACGCAGAACGTGAACGTATCTCCCTGGGCGTTAAACAGCTCGCAGAAGATCCGTTCAACAACTGGGTTGCTCTGAACAAGAAAGGCGCTATCGTAACCGGTAAAGTAACTGCAGTTGACGCTAAAGGCGCAACCGTAGAACTGGCTGACGGCGTTGAAGGTTACCTGCGTGCTTCTGAAGCATCCCGTGACCGCGTTGAAGACGCTACCCTGGTTCTGAGCGTTGGCGACGAAGTTGAAGCTAAATTCACCGGCGTTGATCGTAAAAACCGCGCAATCAGCCTGTCTGTTCGTGCGAAAGACGAAGCTGACGAGAAAGATGCAATCGCAACTGTTAACAAACAGGAAGATGCAAACTTCTCCAACAACGCAATGGCTGAAGCTTTCAAAGCAGCTAAAGGCGAGTAATTCTCTGACTCTTCGGGATTTTTATTCCGAAGTTTGTTGAGTTTACTTGACAGATTGCAGGTTTCGTCCTGTAATCAAGCACTAAGGGCGGCTACGGCCGCCCTTAATCAATGCAGCAACAGCAGCCGCTAAATTTGCCTTTAAGGAACCGGAGGAATCATGACCAAGTCAGAATTGATAGAAAGACTTGCCACCCAGCAATCGCACATTCCCGCCAAGACGGTTGAAGATGCAGTAAAAGAGATGCTGGAGCATATGGCCTCGACTCTTGCGCAGGGCGAGCGTATTGAAATCCGCGGTTTCGGCAGTTTCTCTTTGCACTACCGCGCACCACGTACCGGACGTAATCCGAAGACTGGCGATAAAGTAGAACTGGAAGGAAAATACGTTCCTCACTTTAAACCAGGTAAAGAACTGCGCGATCGCGCCAATATTTACGGTTAAGTTTTTACTCAAACTTGAACGCGAGAAAAGCACCTGTCGGGTGCTTTTTTCATTTCTCTAATCTGGAACTGGAAGCTGCCTCGCAGAGTTTTGAACAGTTTTCACCCTCTCGTTAAATTCTTCTGAACGTGCCTCGGGGAACGCAAAACTCCCACCAGACAACCGCTCAACAAAGTTGCACACTTTCCATAAACAGGGAGGGGTGCATGAAAATAACGACAGTCGGCGTATGCATAATTTGCGGAATTTTTCCGTTGCTGGTTTTGCCACAATTGCCTGGGACATTAACCCTTGCGTCTCTGACCGTCTTCGCCTGCGTACTGGTATTTATCCCTTTTAAAACTGTCCGTTATATCGCGCTGACGTTGCTGTTTTTCGTTTGGGGCATATTAGCAGCAAAGCAAATTTTGTGGGCAGGAGAAACCTTAACTGGCGCGACGCAGGATGCAATTGTTGAGATCACTGCTACTGACGGTATGACCACTCATTACGGTCAAATTACTCATCTACAAGGTCAACGTATATTCCCTGCGCCAGGCCTCGTGCTGTATGGCGAATATCTTCCGCAAGCGGTTTGTGCTGGACAACTGTGGTCAATGAAACTCAAAGTTCGTGCAGTTCATGGCCAACTTAATGATGGCGGCTTTGATAGCCAGCGTTATGCCATTGCCCAGCATCAGCCGCTGACCGGCCGCTTTCTGCAGGCAAGTGTCATTGAACCGAATTGTAGCCTGCGTGCACAGTATCTGGCGTCATTACAAACAACGCTGCAACCCTATCCGTGGAATGCGGTTATTCTTGGTTTAGGTATGGGGGAACGGTTATCCGTTCCCAAAGAAATCAAAAATATCATGCGCGATACTGGAACGGCGCATTTAATGGCGATATCGGGATTGCATATCGCTTTTGCGGCGTTGCTGGCTGCCGGACTCATTCGCAGTGGACAAATTTTTCTGCCTGGGCGCTGGATCCACTGGCAAATGCCATTAATTGGCGGAATCTGCTGTGCTGCTTTTTATGCCTGGCTGACGGGAATGCAACCTCCTGCATTTCGTACCGTGGTGGCGCTTGCTACGTGGGGAATGCTTAAGTTAAGTGGGCGACAGTGGAGTGGCTGGGATGTATGGATATGTTGTCTGGCGGCAATTTTGCTGATGGATCCTGTTGCTATTCTCTCGCAAAGTTTATGGCTCTCTGCCGCTGCGGTCGCGGCACTGATTTTTTGGTATCAGTGGTTTCCCTGTCCGGAGTGGCAACTGCCGCCGGTATTGCGCGCGGTTGTTTCCCTCATCCATCTGCAGCTGGGAATCACCCTCCTGCTTATGCCCGTGCAAATCGTCATATTTCATGGCATTAGTCTGACCTCGTTTATTGCAAATCTATTTGCAATTCCCTTGGTGACATTTATCACGGTTCCGTTGATCCTCGCCGCTATGGTTGTGCATTTAAGCGGGCCGTTAATCCTGGAAGAGGGATTATGGTTTCTTGCCGACCGGTCTTTGGCTTTACTTTTCTGGGGGTTAATGAGTTTGCCGGAAGGGTGGATCAACATTGCTGAACGTTGGCAATGGCTAACATTTTCCCCATGGTTCTTACTGGTGGTATGGCGATTAAACGCCTGGCGAACGTTGCCAGCAATGTGTGTGGCTGTAGGCTTGCTGATGTGCTGGCCGCTGTGGCAAAAACCTCGACCTGACGAGTGGCAAGTGTACATGCTTGATGTCGGGCAAGGGCTGGCAATGGTGATAGCCAGAAACGGCAAAGCGATTCTCTATGACACGGGACTGGCCTGGCCTGAAGGAGATAGTGGGCAACAACTGATTATCCCCTGGCTCCACTGGTATAATCTTGAACCGGAAGGCGTTATTCTGAGCCATGAACATCTGGATCACCGGGGAGGGCTGGATTCAATATTGCATATATGGCCGATGTTATGGATCAGAAGTCCGTTAAACTGGGAACATCATCAGCCCTGTGTGCGTGGCGAAGCGTGGCAATGGCAAGGATTGCGTTTCAGCGCGCACTGGCCTTTACAAGGTAGCAACGATAAAGGAAATAACCATTCCTGTGTGGTTAAGGTTGATGACGGGACGAATAGCATTCTTCTAACCGGTGATATTGAAGCCCCTGCTGAACAAAAGATGCTAAGCCGTTACTGGCAGCAAATGCAGGCAACATTACTTCAGGTACCTCATCATGGCAGTAATACCTCATCATCGTTACCATTAATTCAGCGAGTGAATGGAAAAGTGGCACTCGCATCGGCATCGCGCTATAACGCATGGCGATTGCCCTCAAGCAAAGTTAAACATCGCTATCAACAACAGGGTTATACGTGGCTTGATACTCCTCATCAGGGGCAAATAACGGTCAATTTTTCAGCGCAAGGCTGGCGGATTAGCAGCCTCAGGGAGCAAATTTTACCTCGTTGGTATCATCAGTGGTTTGGCGTGCCAGTGGATAACGGGTAGAATATGCGGCTATTTCAACAAATGCTGGTTTTTTGAATGCATAACGACAAAGATCTCTCTACGTGGCAGACATTCCGCCGACTGTGGCCAACCATTGCGCCTTTTAAAGCGGGTCTGATCGTGGCGGGCGTAGCGTTAATCCTCAACGCAGCCAGCGATACCTTCATGTTATCGCTCCTTAAGCCACTTCTTGATGATGGCTTTGGTAAAACAGATCGCTCCGTGCTGGTGTGGATGCCGCTGGTGGTGATCGGGCTGATGATTTTACGTGGTATCACCAGCTATGTCTCCAGCTACTGTATCTCCTGGGTATCAGGAAAGGTGGTAATGACTATGCGTCGCCGCCTGTTTGGTCACATGATGGGAATGCCTGTTTCATTTTTTGACAAACAGTCAACGGGTACGCTGTTGTCACGTATCACCTACGATTCCGAACAGGTTGCTTCTTCTTCTTCCGGCGCACTGATTACTGTTGTGCGTGAAGGTGCGTCGATCATCGGCCTGTTCATCATGATGTTCTATTACAGTTGGCAACTGTCGATTATTTTGATTGTGCTGGCACCGATTGTTTCGATTGCGATTCGCGTTGTATCGAAGCGTTTTCGCAATATCAGTAAAAACATGCAGAACACCATGGGGCAGGTGACCACCAGCGCCGAACAAATGCTGAAAGGCCATAAAGAAGTATTGATTTTCGGTGGTCAGGAAGTGGAAACGAAACGCTTCGATAAAGTCAGCAACCGAATGCGTCTTCAGGGGATGAAAATGGTTTCAGCCTCTTCCATCTCTGATCCGATCATTCAGCTGATCGCCTCTTTGGCGCTGGCGTTTGTTCTGTATGCGGCGAGCTTCCCAAGTGTTATGGATAACCTGACTGCCGGTACGATTACCGTTGTTTTCTCTTCAATGATTGCACTGATGCGTCCACTGAAATCGCTGACCAACGTTAACGCCCAGTTCCAGCGCGGTATGGCGGCTTGTCAGACGCTGTTTACCATTCTGGACAGTGAGCAGGAGAAAGACGAAGGTAAGCGCGTGATCGAGCGTGCGACTGGCGACGTGGAATTCCGCAACGTCACCTTTACTTATCCGGGACGTGACGTACCCGCATTGCGTAACATCAACCTGAAAATTCCGGCAGGGAAGACGGTTGCTCTGGTTGGACGCTCTGGTTCAGGTAAATCAACCATCGCCAGCCTGATCACGCGTTTTTACGATATTGATGAAGGCGAAATCCTGATGGATGGTCACGATCTGCGCGAGTATACCCTGGCGTCGTTACGTAACCAGGTTGCTCTGGTGTCGCAGAATGTCCATCTGTTTAACGATACGGTTGCTAACAACATTGCTTACGCACGGACTGAACAGTACAGCCGTGAGCAAATTGAAGAAGCGGCGCGTATGGCCTACGCCATGGACTTCATCAATAAGATGGATAACGGTCTCGATACAGTGATTGGTGAAAACGGCGTGCTGCTCTCTGGCGGTCAGCGTCAGCGTATTGCTATCGCTCGAGCCTTGTTGCGTGATAGCCCGATTCTGATTCTGGACGAAGCTACCTCGGCGTTGGATACCGAATCCGAACGTGCGATTCAGGCGGCACTGGATGAGTTGCAGAAAAACCGTACCTCTCTGGTGATTGCCCACCGCTTGTCTACCATTGAAAAGGCAGACGAAATCGTGGTCGTCGAGGATGGTGTCATTGTGGAACGCGGTACGCATAACGATTTGCTTGAGCACCGTGGCGTTTACGCGCAACTTCACAAAATGCAGTTTGGTCAATGATCGAAAAAATCTGGTCTGGTGAATCCCCTTTGTGGCGGCTATTGCTGCCACTCTCCTGGTTGTATGGCCTGGTGAGTGGCGCGATCCGTCTTTGCTATAAACTAAAACTGAAGCGCGCCTGGCGTGCCCCCGTACCGGTTGTCGTGGTTGGTAATCTCACCGCAGGCGGCAACGGAAAAACCCCGGTCGTTGTCTGGCTGGTGGAACAGTTGCAACAGCGCGGTATTCGCGTGGGGGTCGTATCGCGGGGATATGGTGGTAAGGCTGAATCTTATCCGCTGTTATTGTCGGCAGATACCACCACAGCACAGGCGGGTGATGAACCGGTGTTGATTTATCAACGCACTGATGCGCCTGTTGCGGTTTCTCCCGTGCGTTCTGATGCGGTAAAAGCCATTCTGGCGCAACACCCTGATGTGCAGATCATCGTAACCGACGACGGTTTACAGCATTACCGTCTGGCGCGTGATGTGGAAATTGTCGTTATTGATGGTGTGCGTCGCTTTGGCAATGGCTGGTGGTTGCCGGCGGGGCCAATGCGTGAGCGAGCGGGGCGCTTAAAGTCGGTTGATGCGGTAATCGTCAACGGTGGTGTCCCCCGCAGCGGTGAAATCCCCATGCATCTGCTGCCGGGTCAGGCGGTGAATTTACGTACCGGTACGCGTTGTGACGTTGCTCAGCTTGAACATGTAGTGGCGATGGCGGGGATTGGACATCCGCCGCGCTTTTTTGCCACGCTGAAGATGTGTGGCGTACAACCGGAAAAATGTGTACCGCTGGCCGATCATCAGTCTTTGAACCATGCGGATGTCAGCGCGTTGGTAAACGCCGGGCAAACGCTGGTAATGACTGAAAAAGATGCGGTGAAATGCCGGGCCTTTGCAGAAGAAAATTGGTGGTATTTGCCTGTAGACGCACAGCTTTCAGGTGATGAACCAGCGAAACTGCTTGCGCAACTAACCTCGCTGGCTTCTGGCAACTAGTTACGCCGCGGCAGCGTTCGATTGATGGAGTCATGAATGTCGCTGCCGCACCTCTCTCTTGCTGATGCGCGTAATCTTCACCTCGCCGCGCAAGGCCTGTTAAACAAACCCCGCCGTCGAGCATCGTTGGAGGATATTCCGGCAACGATCTCCCGCATGTCCTTGCTGCAAATCGATACCATTAATATTGTTGCCCGTAGTCCATATCTGGTGCTTTTCAGTCGTCTGGGAAATTATCCTGCCCAGTGGCTGGATGAGTCTCTGGCGCGTGGCGAATTAATGGAATACTGGGCGCATGAAGCCTGCTTTATGCCGCGTAGCGACTTTCGTCTTATTCGCCACCGCATGCTGGCACCTGAAAAAATGGGCTGGAAATACAAAGACGCCTGGATGCAGGAACATGAGGCGGAAATTGCACAGTTAATTCAGCATATTCATGATAAGGGGCCGGTACGTTCAGCCGATTTTGAGCATCCTCGTAAAGGTGCAAGCGGCTGGTGGGAATGGAAGCCGCATAAACGGCATCTGGAAGGTTTATTTACTGCCGGAAAGGTGATGGTGATTGAACGGCGCAACTTCCAGCGCGTTTATGATTTAACCCATCGTGTCATGCCTGACTGGGATGATGAGCGCGATCTCGTTTCGCAAACAGAAGCAGAAATCATCATGCTGGATAACAGTGCGCGTAGCCTGGGCATATTCCGCGAACAGTGGCTGGCAGATTACTATCGGCTGAAACGTCCGGCACTGGCGGCTTGGCGCGAAGCGAGGGCTGAACAGCAGCAAATCATTGCTGTGCATGTTGAAAAATTGGGCAATCTTTGGCTGCATGCTGATTTGCTGCCGCTACTCGAGCGTGCGCTGGCCGGAAAGCTCACTGCAACGCACAGCGCGGTACTTTCGCCTTTTGATCCTGTTGTCTGGGATCGCAAACGCGCAGAGCAGCTTTTTGATTTTAGCTACCGGCTGGAGTGCTATACCCCAGCGCCGAAACGCCAGTATGGCTATTTTGTTCTGCCGTTATTACATCGTGGGCAATTAGTTGGGCGAATGGATGCCAAAATGCATCGCCAGACAGGCATCCTTGAAGTTATCTCTCTGTGGTTACAAGAAGGCATTAAACCAACGACAACGCTGCAAAAAGGGTTACGTCAGGCGATTACTGATTTCGCTAACTGGCAGCAGGCAACGCGGGTGACATTAGGACGCTGCCCGCAAGGCCTCTTTACTGATTGCCGCACCGGCTGGGAAATAGACCCCGTCGCATAAATGATTATGATAAGATTTATGCATTCATAACCCGATCCATCTGGAGGAACTATGGATCATCGTCTGCTTGAAATCATTGCCTGCCCGGTTTGCAACGGAAAACTTTGGTATAACCAGGAAAAACAAGAACTTATTTGCAAACTGGACAACCTGGCTTTCCCGCTGCGCGATGGCATTCCAGTGTTGCTGGAAACGGAAGCCCGCGTGCTGACTGCTGATGAGAGTAAATCATGAGTTTTGTGGTCATTATTCCCGCGCGCTACGCGTCCACGCGTCTGCCCGGTAAACCATTGGTTGATATTAACGGCAAACCCATGATTGTTCATGTTCTTGAACGCGCGCGCGAATCAGGTGCCGAGCGCATCATCGTGGCAACCGATCATGAGGATGTTGCCCGCGCTGTTGAAGCCGCTGGCGGTGAAGTATGTATGACGCGCGCCGATCATCAGTCAGGAACAGAACGTCTGGCGGAAGTTGTCGAAAAATGCGCATTCAGCGAAGACACGGTGATCGTTAATGTGCAGGGGGATGAACCGATGATCCCTGCGACAATCATTCGTCAGGTTGCTGATAATCTCGCCCAGCGTCAGGTGGGTATGGCGACTCTGGCGGTGCCAATCCACAATGCAGAGGAAGCGTTTAACCCGAATGCGGTGAAAGTGGTTCTCGACGCTGAAGGGTATGCACTGTACTTCTCTCGCGCCACCATTCCTTGGGATCGTGATCGTTTTGCAAAAGGCCTTGAAACCGTTGGCGATAACTTCCTGCGTCATCTTGGTATTTATGGCTACCGTGCAGGCTTTATCCGTCGTTACGTCAACTGGCAGCCAAGTCCGTTAGAACACATCGAAATGTTAGAGCAGCTTCGTGTTCTGTGGTACGGCGAAAAAATCCATGTTGCTGTCGCCCAGGAAGTTCCTGGCACAGGTGTGGATACCCCTGAAGATCTCGAGCGCGTTCGCGCTGAAATGCGCTAATTTCACTTCACGACACTCCAGCCAATTTTGGGAGGAGTGTCGTACCGTTACGATTTTCCTCAATTTTTCTTTTCAACAATTGATCTCATTCAGGTGACATCTTTTATATTGGCGCTCATTATGAAAGCAGTAGCTTTTATGAGGGTAATCTGAATGGAACAGCTGCGTGCCGAATTAAGCCATTTACTGGGCGAAAAACTCAGTCGTATTGAGTGCGTCAATGAAAAAGCGGATACGGCGTTGTGGGCTTTGTATGACAGCCAGGGAAACCCAATGCCGTTAATGGCAAGAAGCTTTAGTACGCCCGGAAAAGCCCGACAACTGGCATGGAAAACCACCATGCTGGCAAGAAGTGGGACTGTCCGTATGCCGACTATTTATGGTGTGATGACGCATGAAGAACACCCCGGCCCCGATGTCCTACTACTGGAGCGGATGCGTGGTGTTTCGGTGGAGGCACCAGCCCGAACACCAGAACGCTGGGAACAACTCAAAGACCAAATCGTTGAAGCCTTACTGGCCTGGCACCGTCAGGACAGTCGCGGTTGCGTCGGCGCGGTCGACAATACTCAGGAAAATTTCTGGCCCTCATGGTACCGGCAACATGTTGAAGTGCTATGGACCACGCTCAATCAGTTCAATAACACCGGTCTAACGATGCAGGATAAGCGGATCCTGTTTCGTACTCGCGAATGTCTCCCGGCATTATTTGAAGGCTTTAACGACAATTGTGTGCTGATTCACGGTAACTTCTGTTTACGCAGCATGCTGAAAGATTCGCGCAGCGATCAGTTACTGGCGATGGTCGGGCCGGGACTAATGCTTTGGGCACCGCGAGAATACGAACTGTTCCGACTAATGGATAATTCTCTGGCGGAAGATTTGCTCTGGAGTTACCTGCAACGCGCGCCAGTGGCGGAGTCGTTCATCTGGCGGCGTTGGTTGTATGTGTTATGGGATGAAGTTGCGCAACTGGTTAATACCGGACGATTTAGTCGGCGCAACTTCGATCTGGCATCAAAATCACTCTTGCCGTGGCTCGCCTGACGGACCTTTCAGCCACTGCCAGATGCGGCCAAGCGTTTCATAGCCAACACGATCGCTATGCATCAGCCAGACCGGAGAAGGGATTGCCCGTTCCCACGGATTAAGCGGCGAGTCGATGGCCAACTGATTCGCCGGGGCTGGCAGCGGATTTAGCCCTTCCTGCTGAAAAAAGATCATCGCCCGCGGCAGATGTGATGCGGAGGTCACCAGCAGGAAAGGGGCGTCACCAATCGCCTGTTTCACTGCCGCAGCTTCTTCTTCGGTATCTTTTGGCAAATCCAGAGTGATAATTTGCTCGCGCGGCACGCCCAGCGATTGCGCAACTCGGGCACCTACTTCGGCTGTACTCACCGTATTGGTTTTTGCTACGCCTCCCGTGAAGATCAGTTTTGATCCCGGATTTTCGCGCCATAAGCGAATACCTTCATTCAGGCGGGGCAGACTGTTATTGATTAAATTCGAGCTTGGTGCCCACCGCGGGTTCCAGGTATAACCACCTCCGAGCACCACGATATAGTCCACTTTTTGCGAATTATTCCATGTCGGATAGGTGCTTTCGATGGGACGCAGCAGGCGGTCGGCTACCGGTTGCAAACTCAATAACAAGAGCGCCAGCCACCCAATGCTAATAAAAATCTTCCCGGTTTTTTGAAAACGGCTAAACCACAGCAGCGCCAGGCCAGCGCCAATAATCAACAACATCAGCGGAAGTGGCAGCAACATATTGCCAATCACTTTTTTCAGTGTAAAAAGCATCCTTTCTGGTTCCTTTTTTAACCATATAGCAAGGGATCGCCAGCGATATTACACCAGACGGGTTCATTCTCGCCGTGGCTGTGACAAAATAGCGTCTTTATCAGAAAACGTCTTAGCCAACCGGTGGAGAAAGCAATGCAGGATCGCAATTTTGATGATATTGCGGAAAAGTTTTCCCGTAACATTTACGGCACCACCAAAGGGCAGCTTCGACAGGCTATTCTGTGGCAGGATCTCGATCGCGTGCTGGCGGAAATGGGCCCGCAAAAACTGCGTGTGCTGGATGCTGGCGGTGGAGAAGGGCAGACCGCAATCAAAATGGCTGAGCGCGGGCATCAGGTCATTTTATGCGATCTTTCTGCGCAGATGATCGACCGCGCAAAACAGGCGGCAGAAGCAAAAGGTGTGAGCGACAACATGCAATTTATACATTGCGCCGCTCAGGATGTTGCTTCGCATTTGGAAACGCCCGTTGATCTGATATTGTTCCATGCGGTGCTCGAGTGGGTGGCCGATCCCCGCAGCGTATTACAGACCCTGTGGTCAGTGTTGCGTCCAGGCGGTGTGTTGTCGTTAATGTTCTACAATGCGCATGGCTTGCTGATGCATAACATGGTCGCCGGGAATTTTGATTACGTGCAGGCGGGAATGCCGAAAAAGAAAAAACGGACGCTTTCGCCAGATTATCCACGCGACCCGGCGCAGGTTTATCTGTGGCTGGAAGAAGCTGGTTGGCAAATTATGGGTAAGACAGGCGTTCGTGTGTTTCATGATTATCTGCGCGAGAAGCACCAGCAGCGCGACTGCTATGAAGCATTACTTGAATTAGAAACGCGTTATTGCCGTCAGGAACCGTATATTACCCTGGGGCGTTATATTCATGTCACCGCGCGCAAACCGCAGAGCAAGGATAAAGTATGAGTGAATTTTCCCAGACAGTCCCCGAACTGGTTGCCTGGGCCAGAAAAAATGACTTCTCCATCTCGCTGCCGGTAGACCGACTCTCTTTTCTGCTGGCGGTTGCCACGCTGAACGGCGAGCGTCTGGATGGTGAGATGAGTGAAGGCGAGCTGGTGGATGCATTCCGCCATGTGAGTGATGCGTTTGAGCAAACCAGCGAAACCATCGGCGTGCGCGCCAACAACGCGATCAACGACATGGTGCGTCAACGTCTGCTGAACCGCTTTACCAGCGAGCAGGCGGAAGGGAACGCAATTTACCGTCTGACGCCGCTCGGCATCGGCATTACTGACTATTACATCCGTCAGCGCGAGTTTTCTACGCTGCGCCTTTCTATGCAGTTGTCGATTGTGGCGGGTGAGCTCAAACGCGCAGCAGATGCCGCCGAAGAGGGCGGTGATGAATTTCACTGGCACCGTAATGTCTATGCGCCACTGAAATATTCGGTAGCAGAAATTTTCGACAGTATCGACCTGACGCAACGTCTGATGGACGAACAGCAGCAGCAGGTGAAGGACGATATCGCCCAGTTGCTGAACAAAGACTGGCGGGCAGCGATTTCCAGCTGTGAATTGTTGCTTTCAGAAACTTCCGGCACGCTGCGTGAATTGCAGGATACGCTGGAAGCGGCAGGCGACAAATTGCAGGCTAATCTGTTGCGCATTCAGGATGCGACGATGACCCATGACGATCTGCACTTTGTCGATCGTTTGGTGTTCGATCTGCAGAGCAAACTCGACCGTATTATCAGCTGGGGCCAGCAATCCATCGACTTGTGGATTGGCTACGACCGCCACGTACACAAATTTATTCGTACTGCGATCGATATGGATAAAAACCGCGTCTTTGCTCAGCGGTTACGTCAGTCGGTACAAACCTATTTTGATGAGCCGTGGGCGCTAACTTATGCCAATGCCGATCGTCTGCTGGATATGCGTGACGAAGAGATGGCACTGCGCGATGAAGAAGTGACTGGGGAACTTCCTGAGGATCTGGAGTACGAAGAGTTTAACGAGATCCGCGAACAGCTGGCGGCGATCATCGAAGAACAACTCGCCGTGTACAAAACCAGACAAGTGCCGCTGGATCTTGGTCTGGTGGTACGCGAATATCTGTCACAGTATCCGCGTGCACGTCACTTTGACGTTGCGCGCATTGTTATTGATCAGGCGGTACGTCTTGGCGTAGCGCAAGCAGATTTCACCGGACTGCCAGCGAAATGGCAGCCGATTAATGATTACGGAGCCAAGGTACAGGCGCATGTCATCGACAAATATTGAACAAGTGATGCCGGTTAAGCTGGCGCAGGCGCTGGCGAATCCGTTATTTCCGGCGCTGGATAGCGCCTTACGTTCAGGCCGCCATATTGGCCTCGACGAACTGGATAATCATGCATTCCTGATGGATTTTCAGGAATATCTGGAAGAGTTTTACGCGCGTTATAACGTTGAGCTTATTCGCGCACCGGAAGGGTTCTTCTATTTACGCCCACGTTCCACCACTATTATCCCTCGTTCTGTCTTGTCGGAACTGGATATGATGGTCGGGAAAATCCTCTGTTATCTCTATCTCAGCCCGGAACGGCTGGCGAACGAGGGGATTTTCACCCAGCAGGAACTGTACGACGAACTGCTCACCCTGGCCGATGAAGCGAAACTGCTGAAACTGGTGAACAACCGTTCAACCGGTTCAGACGTTGACCGCCAGAAGTTGCAGGAAAAAGTACGTTCTTCGCTCAACCGTCTGCGTCGTTTGGGTATGGTGTGGTTTATGGGCCACGACAGCAGCAAGTTCCGCATTACCGAATCGGTGTTCCGCTTCGGAGCCGATGTGCGTGCTGGCGACGATCCCCGTGAAGCACAGCGTCGCCTGATTCGTGATGGCGAAGCAATGCCGATTGAAAATCATCTGCAACTCAACGATGAAACCGAAGAGAGTCAGCCAGATAGCGGAGAGGAAGAATAATGATTGAACGCGGTAAATTTCGCTCACTGACGCTGATTAACTGGAACGGCTTTTTTGCCCGAACTTTTGACCTCGATGAGCTGGTTACGACGCTCTCCGGCGGTAACGGGGCGGGTAAATCCACCACCATGGCGGCGTTCGTTACGGCACTGATCCCCGACCTGACCCTGCTGCATTTCCGTAACACCACGGAAGCCGGGGCCACCAGCGGTTCGCGCGATAAAGGTCTGCACGGTAAGCTGAAAGCGGGTGTCTGTTATTCAATGCTCGACACCATTAACTCGCGCCACCAGCGCGTGGTGGTCGGTGTGCGTCTGCAACAGGTTGCCGGACGCGATCGTAAAGTGGATATCAAACCGTTTGCCATTCAGGGCTTGCCGATGTCGGTGCAGCCGACACAACTGGTGACCGAAACTCTGAACGAACGTCAGGCGCGCGTGCTGCCGCTTAACGAGCTGAAAGACAAGCTCGAGGCGATGGAAGGCGTGCAGTTTAAACAGTTCAACTCCATTACCGATTACCACTCGCTGATGTTCGATCTGGGCATCATCGCGCGTCGTCTGCGCTCCGCATCTGACCGTAGCAAATTCTATCGTCTGATCGAAGCTTCGCTGTACGGCGGGATCTCCAGCGCCATTACGCGCTCTCTGCGCGACTACCTGTTGCCGGAAAACAGCGGCGTGCGTAAAGCGTTCCAGGACATGGAAGCGGCGCTGCGCGAAAACCGCATGACGCTGGAAGCGATTCGTGTCACCCAGTCGGACCGTGACCTGTTTAAGCATCTGATCAGCGAAGCCACCAACTACGTGGCGGCGGACTACATGCGTCACGCCAACGAGCGCCGTGTCCATCTCGACAAAGCCCTGGAATTTCGTCGCGAGCTACACACTTCGCGTCAGCAACTGGCGGCTGAGCAGTACAAACACGTCGATATGGCGCGTGAGCTGGCAGAGCACAACGGTGCCGAAGGCGATCTGGAAGCAGATTATCAGGCGGCCAGCGATCACCTGAACCTGGTGCAAACCGCACTGCGTCAGCAGGAGAAGATCGAACGTTACGAAGCGGATCTCGATGAGCTGCAGATCCGTCTGGAAGAGCAAAACGAAGTGGTGGCAGAAGCCATCGAACGCCAGGAAGAGAACGAGGCTCGTGCGGAAGCTGCCGAACTGGAAGTGGACGAGCTGAAAAGCCAGCTTGCTGACTATCAGCAGGCGCTGGACGTCCAGCAAACGCGCGCGATCCAGTATAACCAGGCGATTGCTGCGCTTAATCGTGCCAAAGAACTGTGCCATCTGCCGGACTTAACCGCCGACAGCGCCGCCGAATGGCTGGAAACCTTCCAGGCGAAAGAGCTGGAAGCGACTGAAAAAATGCTCTCTCTTGAGCAGAAAATGAGCATGGCGCAAACCGCGCACAGCCAGTTTGAGCAGGCTTATCAGCTGGTGGTGGCAATTAATGGCCCGCTGGCGCGTAACGAGGCGTGGGATGTCGCTCGCGAACTATTGCGCGAAGGGGTCGATCAGCGTCACCTGGCAGAGCAGGTTCAACCGTTGCGGATGCGCTTAAGCGAACTGGAACAGCGTCTGCGCGAGCAGCAAGAAGCCGAACGCCTGCTGGCAGATTTCTGCAAACGTCAGGGCAAGAATTTTGATATTGATGAACTGGAAGCTCTGCATCAGGAGCTGGAAGCACGCATTGCCTCTCTTTCCGATAGCGTGTCTAACGCCCGCGAAGAGCGCATGGCACTGCGCCAGGAACAGGAACAGCTGCAGTCTCGCATTCAGAGTTTGATGCAGCGTGCGCCGGTTTGGCTGGCAGCGCAAAACAGTCTCAACCAGTTGAGCGAACAGTGCGGCGAAGAGTTCACCTCCAGCCAGGACGTCACTGAATATCTGCAACAGTTGCTGGAGCGTGAGCGCGAGGCGATTGTTGAACGCGATGAAGTAGGCGCGCGTAAAAACGCCGTCGATGAAGAGATCGAACGTTTAAGCCAGCCTGGCGGCTCTGAAGATCAGCGTCTGAACGCGCTGGCGGAGCGTTTTGGCGGCGTGCTGCTGTCAGAAATTTATGATGACGTTAGCCTGGAAGATGCGCCGTACTTCTCGGCGCTGTATGGCCCGTCACGCCACGCCATCGTGGTGCCAGATCTGTCACAGGTAACCGAGCACCTGGAAGGCTTGACCGATTGCCCGGAAGATCTCTATCTGATCGAAGGGGATCCGCAGTCATTCGATGACAGCGTGTTCAGCGTTGATGAGCTGGAAAAAGCGGTGGTGGTGAAAATCGCCGATCGTCAGTGGCGTTATTCACGTTTCCCGGAAGTGCCGCTGTTTGGTCGTGCTGCGCGTGAAAGCCGTATTGAAAGCCTCCATGCCGAGCGTGAAGTGCTTTCCGAACGCTTCGCCACGCTCTCCTTTGATGTACAGAAAACCCAGCGTCTGCATCAGGCGTTCAGCCGCTTTATCGGCAGTCATCTGGCGGTGGCGTTTGAGTCTGATCCGGAAGCAGAAATCCGTCAACTGAACAGCCGTCGCGTCGAACTGGAGCGGGCGCTGAGTAATCATGAAAATGATAACCAGCAGCAGCGTATTCAATTTGAGCAGGCGAAAGAGGGCGTTACGGCGCTGAACCGCATTCTGCCGCGTCTCAACCTGTTGGCTGATGACAGCCTGGCAGATCGCGTCGATGAAATCCGCGAACGTCTGGATGAAGCCCAGGAAGCCGCGCGTTTTGTTCAGCAGTTCGGTAATCAACTGGCGAAACTGGAACCGATCGTTTCGGTATTGCAGAGTGACCCGGAACAGTTCGAACAGTTAAAAGAAGATTACGCGTACTCTCAGCAGATGCAGCGCGATGCCCGTCAGCAGGCGTTTGCCCTGACGGAAGTGGTGCAGCGTCGTGCGCACTTTAGCTACTCTGACTCGGCAGAAATGCTTAGCGGTAACAGCGATCTCAACGAAAAACTGCGTGAACGTCTGGAACAGGCGGAAGCGGAGCGTACCCGCGCTCGTGAAGCGTTGCGCGGACACGCAGCGCAGTTGAGTCAGTACAACCAGGTGCTGGCTTCGCTGAAAAGTTCTTACGACACCAAAAAAGAGCTGCTTAACGACCTGCAACGTGAATTGCAGGATATCGGCGTGCGTGCTGATAGCGGGGCAGAAGAGCGGGCGCGTATTCGCCGTGACGAGTTGCACGCGCAACTGAGCAATAACCGTTCACGCCGCAATCAACTGGAAAAAGCGCTTACCTTCTGCGAAGCAGAGATGGACAACCTGACCCGCAAACTGCGCAAGCTGGAGCGGGATTACTTTGAGATGCGCGAGCAGGTAGTGACCGCGAAAGCGGGCTGGTGTGCAGTCATGCGCATGGTGAAAGATAACGGCGTTGAGCGCCGCTTACACCGTCGTGAGCTGGCTTATCTCTCCGCTGATGATTTGCGTTCCATGTCGGATAAGGCGTTAGGTGCGCTGCGTCTGGCAGTGGCAGATAACGAACATCTGCGCGATGTGCTGCGCATGTCGGAAGATCCAAAACGTCCGGAACGTAAAATTCAGTTCTTCGTGGCGGTTTATCAGCATCTGCGTGAACGTATTCGTCAGGATATTATTCGTACCGATGATCCGGTGGAAGCTATCGAACAGATGGAGATCGAACTTAGCCGTCTGACCGAAGAGTTAACCTCCCGCGAACAGAAACTGGCGATCAGTTCCCGCAGCGTGGCGAACATTATTCGCAAAACCATTCAGCGCGAGCAAAACCGTATCCGTATGCTCAACCAGGGTTTGCAGAACGTATCGTTCGGTCAGGTAAACAGCGTACGTCTGAACGTGAACGTACGTGAAACGCACGCCATGCTGCTGGATGTGCTCTCTGAACAGCACGAGCAGCATCAGGATCTGTTTAACAGCAACCGTCTGACCTTCTCGGAAGCGCTGGCGAAATTGTATCAGCGTCTTAATCCGCAGATTGATATGGGGCAGCGCACGCCGCAGACCATTGGCGAAGAACTGCTGGATTACCGCAACTATCTGGAAATGGAAGTTGAGGTTAACCGTGGTTCCGATGGCTGGTTGCGCGCAGAGTCTGGTGCATTGTCGACCGGTGAGGCGATTGGTACCGGTATGTCGATTCTGGTGATGGTGGTACAAAGCTGGGAAGATGAATCTCGCCGCCTGCGCGGTAAAGATATCTCTCCTTGCCGCCTGCTGTTCCTCGATGAAGCAGCGCGACTGGATGCTCGTTCTATCGCCACGCTGTTTGAATTGTGTGAGCGTTTGCAAATGCAGCTCATCATCGCAGCGCCGGAAAATATCAGCCCGGAGAAAGGCACCACCTATAAACTGGTGCGTAAAGTCTTCCAGAATACCGAACACGTACACGTCGTCGGCCTGCGTGGCTTTGCGCCGCAACTCCCTGAAACGCTTCCAGGAACTGACGAAGCGCCTTCCCAGGCGAGCTAGGTTTAAGGCGGCAGCAATGCCGCCTTTTCTTTTTCCGAAAACTCCGTTTCTGCACTAAAAAAGTGGCACATTACGGCGCGCTTTTCTTTAAACTTCTTTACATTAGGTTATGTAAAAACGTATCGGCGTTTATATACTGAAGATAAGCCTGATGAGTAACAGGCTTGCTCGTCATACTTTCGTGAGTATTGGCGTTGTACAGGCAAGTCGTAAAATAACAGCCTGGCTATTCAGAGTATGATAAAAACAGGGGGCAAGGGATGTTGCTTAATATGATGTGTGGTCGTCGGCTGTCGGCAATCAGTTTGTGCCTGGCCGTAACATTCGCTCCACTGTTCAATGCGCAGGCCGATGAGCCTGAAGTAATCCCTGGCGACAGCCCGGTGGCTGTCAGTGAACAGGGCGAGGCACTGCCGCAGGCGCAAGCCACGGCAATAATGGCGGGGATCCAGCCATTGCCTGAAGGTGCGGCAGAAAAGGCCCGCACGCAAATCGAATCTCAATTACCCGCAGGTTATAAGCCGGTTTATCTTAACCAGCTTCAACTGTTGTATGCCGCACGCGATATGCAACCCATGTGGGAAAACCGTGATGCTGTTAAAGCCTTCCAGCAACAGCTGGCAGAGGTGGCGATTGCCGGTTTCCAGCCGCAGTTTAATAAATGGGTAGAGTTACTGACCGATCCTGGTGTTAACGGGATGGCACGCGACGTCGTGCTCTCTGATGCGATGATGGGCTATCTCCATTTCATTGCAAATATTCCGGTCAAAGGCACTCGCTGGCTATATAGCAGTAAACCTTATGCGCTTTCAACGCCGCCGCTTTCGGTGATTAACCAATGGCAGCAGGCGCTGGATAAAGGTCAATTGCCTACGTTTGTTGCAGGACTGGCACCGCAGCATCCGCAATATGCGGCGATGCATGAATCGTTACTGGCCTTACTCAGTGACACCAAACCGTGGCCCCAACTGACCGGCAAAGCAACGTTGCGCCCAGGGCAGTGGAGTAACGACGTACCGGCGTTGCGCGAAATATTGCAACGCACAGGCATGTTGGACGGGGGGCCAAAAATTACTCTCCCTGGCGATGACACGCCAACTGACGCAGTAGTCAGCCCATCCGCTGTTACTGTTGAAACAGCAGAAACTAAGCCGATGGACAAGCAAACGACGTCTCGTAGTAAACCTGCGCCTGCCGTTCGTGCCGCCTACGATAATGAACTGGTGGAAGCCGTTAAACGTTTTCAGGCATGGCAAGGATTGGGAGCAGATGGCGCTATTGGCCCGGCAACGCGTGACTGGTTAAACGTAACGCCCGCCCAGCGTGCTGGCGTGTTGGCACTCAACATCCAGCGATTGCGCTTGCTGCCAACAGAGCTTTCTACCGGGATCATGGTTAACATTCCGGCCTATTCGCTGGTCTACTATCAGAACGGCAATCAGGTGCTGGATTCGCGAGTCATTGTCGGTCGCCCCGATCGCAAAACGCCGATGATGAGCAGTGCACTTAACAACGTAGTGGTAAACCCGCCGTGGAACGTACCACCAACTCTGGCACGCAAAGATATTCTGCCGAAAGTGCGCAACGATCCGGGATATCTCGAAAGCCATGGCTATACGGTGATGCGCGGCTGGAACAGCAGAGAAGCGATTGACCCATGGCAGGTTGACTGGTCTACAATCACGGCCTCGAATTTACCGTTCCGCTTCCAGCAGGCTCCAGGCCCACGGAACTCGCTGGGGCGCTATAAATTCAATATGCCGAGTTCAGAGGCCATTTATTTGCATGACACGCCGAACCACAATCTGTTCAAGCGTGATACACGCGCATTGAGCTCAGGCTGTGTACGAGTGAATAAAGCTTCCGATCTGGCGAATATGCTGTTGCAGGATGCAGGCTGGAATGACAAACGTATTTCTGATGCGCTGAAGCAGGGTGATACGCGTTACGTCAATATTCGGCAGTCGATTCCGGTAAATCTCTACTACCTGACGGCATTTGTTGGTGCAGATGGTCGTACCCAGTATCGTACAGATATTTACAATTATGATCTGCCTGCGCGATCCAGCTCGCAAATCGTATCGAAAGCGGAACAATTAATCAGGTAAATGAAGCAGTTCGGGGAAATCAGTTGTCGTAATAATTAGCATGATTGGGGGCAATTCTCTGCAGCCCCCGTCACTGCTGGGGTTGAGTCATCTTGACGTCTGCTTTACGGGCGGTTAAGGTGCCTCTTGTGCGCCAGAAGTGCATATAAACGATAACATTGACCTGTAGACTTGATTATCATGGACAAATTCGACGCTAATCGCCGCAAACTGCTGGCGCTTGGTGGCGTTGCACTCGGTGCCGCCATCCTGCCGACCCCTGCGTTTGCAACACTCTCTACCCCACGCCCGCGCATTTTGACACTCAATAATCTTCATACCGGAGAGTCAATCAAAGCGGAGTTTTTCGATGGCAGAGGCTATATTCAGGAAGAATTGGCAAAACTTAACCATTTTTTCCGCGATTACCGCGCGAACAAAATAAAGTCCATCGACCCAGGATTATTCGATCAGTTGTATCGCCTGCAAGGGTTATTAGGTACCCGCAAACCGGTGCAACTCATTTCCGGTTATCGTTCCATTGATACCAACAATGAACTACGCGCCCGCAGCCGTGGAGTAGCGAAGAAAAGCTATCACACGAAAGGGCAGGCGATGGATTTCCATATTGAAGGTATCGCGTTAAGCAATATTCGCAAAGCCGCGTTATCTATGCGCGCAGGTGGTGTAGGATATTACCCACGTAGTAACTTTGTGCATATTGATACCGGGCCAGCACGGCACTGGTAGCAATCGCTTAACGAAACAGGGGCAGTATGAACTATCGTATTATTCCGGTCACCGCATTCTCCCAGAACTGTTCATTGATCTGGTGTGAACAAACCCGTCTGGCCGCACTGGTCGATCCTGGCGGCGATGCGGAAAAAATCAAACAGGAAGTTGACGCCAGCGGCCTGACACTGATGCAGATCCTGCTGACGCATGGTCATCTGGACCACGTTGGCGCAGCGGCGGAACTGGCGCAACATTACGGCGTGCCGGTTTTTGGCCCGGAAAAAGAAGATGAGTTTTGGCTGCAAGGCTTGCCTGCGCAAAGTCGTATGTTTGGTCTGGAAGAGTGCCAGCCGCTGACGCCAGATCGTTGGCTGAACGAAGGCGATACCATCAGCATAGGGAATGTGACTTTACAGGTGTTACATTGCCCTGGGCATACGCCGGGTCATGTCGTGTTTTTTGATGATCGGGCAAAGCTGCTGATTTCTGGCGATGTTATTTTCAAAGGCGGAGTAGGGCGCAGTGACTTCCCGCGTGGCGATCATAATCAACTGATTTCTTCAATCAAAGATAAATTGCTGCCACTGGGGGATGACGTGACATTTATTCCGGGTCACGGACCATTATCCACACTTGGTTATGAACGCCTGCATAATCCCTTCCTGCAAGACGAAATGCCCGTCTGGTAAAGGCGCATAAAAAAGCCCGCTTTTCAGCGGGCTTCATTGTTTTTAACGCTTACAGCACTGCCACAATCGCTTCGCACAGCGGAGCCATATTATCTGGTGTCATCCCGGCCACGTTTACGCGACCAGAAGCAACAGCATACACGCCAAACTCTTCGCGCAGACGCAGCACTTGTTCTTTTGTCAGGCCACTGAAGGAGAACATGCCGTTCTGTTTGATGATAAAGCTGAAGTCGCGGTTTGCGCCTTTTTCCTGCAGCGTATTGACGAACAACTGACGCATACGCTGAATACGCTGGCGCATATCAGTCAGCTCTTGTTCCCAAATCGCACGTAATGCATCGTTGCTCAGGATGGTGGCAACAACAGAAGCGCCGTGTGCTGGTGGGTTAGAGTAGTTAGCGCGAATCGCCGCTTTCATTTGGCTGAATGCGCGATCAACGGTTTCACTGTCAGCAGCAACCAGAGTACAAGCGCCAACACGCTCGTTGTACAGGCCAAAGTTTTTAGAGTAGGAACTGGCAACAATCAGCTCTTTATGCATAGCCGCGAAAGCGCGCAGTCCTTCAGCATCTTCTTCCAGACCACGGGCAAACCCCTGGTAAGCGAAGTCAAACAGCGGTAACCAGCCTTTCTCAACGGAAAGTTGTGCCAGTGTCTGCCATTGTTCCAGCGTAGGGTCGATACCGGTTGGGTTATGGCAGCAGCCATGGAACAGCACCACGTCGCCAGCCTGAGCTTCGTTCAGGCTGTTAATCAGTGCATCGAAGTCAAGGGTGTGATTTTCCGCATCATAATAAGCGTATTCACGAACTTCCAGACCTGCAGAGTTAAAGACGCTCTTATGGTTTGGCCAGCTTGGGTTGCTCACCCACACACGCTTAACGCTGGTATTTTTTGCCAGGAAATCGGCAGCCACGCGTAGTGCGCCAGTGCCACCCGGAGTCTGTGCCGTGCGAGCACGTTTGTCATTGATCAGGGCGCTACCTTTACCAAACAGCAGTTCCTGAGTGCAGCGACCAAATTCAGGGATGCCGTCAATGCCGAGGTAATTTTTGGTGGTTTCATTTTCGAGCAGATACTGTTCAGCCTTTTTCACACTGGTCAGTACCGGGGTTTTGCCCGTCTCATCTTTATAGACACCAATCCCGAGGTTAATTTTGCCGGGACGTTCATCGGCACGAAACAGATCGGCCAGGCCCAGAATCGGGTCGGCAGGAGCGGCGGTAATGTTCTCAAACATGACGAGGTTCCATTATGGTTACAGAAGGGAAGTCCGCTATCAGGGTAACGGGAGATTTACAAAATTCCAACTATTACTGATGAAAACGCAGGCTGTTTTTGCAAGACGTGAGATTGCTCTGGAAGGCATATAAAAAACAGGACCAAAGTCCTGTTTTTTCGGCATTTAACAAAGAGGTGTGCTATTAGAACTGGTAAACGATACCCACAGCAACGGTGTCGTCAGAACCTACGCCCAGTTTGTTGTCAGAATCGATCTGGTTGATGATGTAGTCAACATAGGTGGACATGTTTTTGTTGAAGTAGTAGGTTGCGCCCACTTCAAAGTAGTTCACCAGATCAACATCACCGATACCTTCTACGTCTTTCGCTTTAGATTTGGTGTAAGCGATGGACGGACGCAGACCGAAATCGAACTGGTATTGCGCAACTAACAGAACGTCTTGCGTTTTGTTGGCGAAGCCGCTGATGTTTGTAAATTTATTAGTGATCGGCGTAGCGTTACGGGTTTCACCGTAGTTCGCTGCCAGGTAGATGTTGTTCGCGTCATACTTCAGACCAGTAGCCCACTGTTCAGCTTTTTTACCGTTGCCAAGAGGTTGAGCTTCTTGCAGGTTGGTACGGTCAGCGGCACCATAAGCACCAACGATACCAAAGCCTTCGTATTCGTAGCTGATAGAACCGCCAACACCGTCGCCGTTAGAGCGGCGTGCAGTGTCACGCTCGTTTTTACCCAGGTACTGAACAGCGAAGTTCAGGCCATCAACCAGACCAAAGAAGTTGGAGTTACGATAGGTAGCAACGCCGCCAACACGACCAACGAAGAAGTCATCGCTGTATGCAGTATCACCACCAAATTCTGGCAGCATATCGGTGTAACCCAGTGCATCATAAACCACACCGTAGTTACGGCCGTAATCGAAAGAACCAACGTCAGCGTATTTAAGACCCGCGAATGCCAGACGCGTTTTGTTACCAGTTTGAGCGTCAGCGCCTTCAGAGTTGTTACCCTGGAAGTTATATTCCCACTGACCATAACCGGTCAGATCGGAATTGATTTGAGTTTCCCCTTTAAAACCAAGACGGGCATAGGTCATGTCACCATTGCCACCGTAACTGTTTTCACCGTTACCCTTGGAGAAATAATGCAGACCGACAGCTTTACCGTACAGATCTACTTTGTTGCCATCTTTGTTATAGATTTCTGCAGCGTTTGCAGTACCTGCTACTAACAGAGCAGGGACGATCACTGCCAGAATATTGCGCTTCATCATTATTTATTACCTTCATGGTTTTTTTTATGACACCTGCCACTGCCGTCAATAAGTTCTGTCAATAAAAATTTACGGAACTATTGATGAGAGTTTGGTGTCTTTATGTGTCTGCAGGCATCTTTCCATTCAAACTAACGTTTCGCTACCGTGAAAGTGCTACAAAGATAAAGATTTGGTTTCAAAAAGAAAAAATATGTAACTAAAAGTAAAAACTAAGGAACTTTGTGAACACCGTCATATTTCCATAGAGGCGTGATGATATTTACAGCAATTTTTATCTATTTATATGATTTCCTTATATTTAAATTAACTAAACGGAAATTTTGTTTCTGATGGAAACTTTATCGACCTGGCACTAAATCCTCATTCAGACATCCAGAATGCCAAAAAATAGTATGAAAATTGTGCTATCAGCTAAGAAAAAACTAATCCGCAATAAGAATGCTGGTTATTTTTTGTGCGTAAATGTTGCAATGTAATATTACGTAACAGGATGATCGTTATGGCGGGGTTGTAAATAGATTGCTTGACTTAACAAACAGATAACTTGACAGAAAGGATAAAAAAAGAGCCAGCGGGTGCTGGCTCTTGAAGACGCTAAATTAGAAGCTGGCGTTACGCGGAGTACGTGGGAACGGAATCACATCACGCACGTTTTGCACACCAGTTACGTAAGCAATCAGGCGTTCAAAACCAAGACCGAAACCTGAATGCGGAACAGTACCGTAGCGACGCAGATCGCGATACCACCAGTAATCTTCTTTATTCAGGCCCATTTCCAGCATACGCTCGTCCAGCACGTCCAGACGTTCTTCACGCTGGGAGCCACCAATGATCTCACCGATGCCCGGAGCCAGAACGTCCATAGCCGCAACGGTTTTACCGTCTTCGTTAAGGCGCATATAGAACGCTTTAATATCTTTCGGATAGTTTTTAACCACTACCGGTGCTTTAAAGTGTTCTTCCGCCAGATAACGCTCATGCTCAGAAGAGAGATCAACGCCCCAGTAAACTGGGTTTTCAAACTTCCTGCCACAGTTTTCGAGAATGGTCACTGCGTCGGTGTAATCCACCTGCGCAAAATCGGCTTCAATGAAGCGTTCCAGACGTGAAACGGCATCTTTATCTACGCGTTCAGCGAAGAATTTCATGTCGTCAGCGCGTTCTTCGAGAACCGCTTTGAAGACATATTTCAGCATGGCTTCAGCCAGACCCGCGATATCGTTCAGGTTAGCAAACGCCACTTCCGGCTCTAGCATCCAGAATTCCGCCAGGTGACGGCTGGTGTTGGAGTTTTCAGCACGGAAAGTCGGGCCGAAGGTATAAATTTTGGATAATGCGCAAGCGTAGGTTTCGCCGTTCAACTGGCCAGATACGGTCAGGAAAGACTCTTTACCAAAGAAGTCTTTGTCGAAATCCACTTTGCCCTGATCGTTACGCGGCAGGTTTTCCAGATCCAGCGTAGAAACGCGGAACATTTCGCCAGCCCCTTCGGTATCAGACGCAGTAATCAGTGGCGTTGAAACCCAGAAGAATCCCTGCTCGTTAAAGAAGCGATGCAGCGCCTGCGCCAGCGTATGGCGAACGCGCGCGACGGCACCAATCAGGTTTGTGCGCGGACGCAGGTGAGCGACTTCACGCAGATACTCAATGCTGTGGCGTTTTGCCGCCATCGGGTAAGTGTCTGGATCTTCAACCCAACCAGCAACTTCAACCTTGCTGGCCTGAATTTCAAATTGTTGCCCCTGGCCCGGCGACGCCACGACTTTACCCGTCACAATGACCGAGCAGCCGGTGGTCAGACGCAAGACGTCTTCATTGTAATTGGGCAGAGAATTATTGATGACAGCCTGTACAGGATCAAAGCAGGAACCGTCATAAACGGCGAGGAAGGAGATGCCAGCTTTTGAATCTCGGCGGGTACGTACCCATCCGCGCACGGTGACTTCGCTGTCAACGGCTACGCGGCCCTGGAGTACGTCGGCTACAGGCACAACGCTCATAATATTCTCTCTGTTAATAGTCGGAAAAAATAAACACTTGTCCACCCGTAAATGGGGGGATACCTATGTTACCTGGCATCTGCAATCAGACAAGCAGAATTCGCAAATGCAGCGAAAGATTTCGGAATTAAAGGTAAAAAAAGGGAGCCGATTAGCTCCCTGATGATATTAACTGGCTTTTTTAATATGCGGAAGGTCGAACGCTTTGCGCAGCGCCCGAACAAACGCTTTATCGTGGCAGATAGTTTTGCCAGGGCTGTCAGAAAGTTTCGCCACCGGTTTACCGTTACACTCAACCAACTTAATGACAATATTCAGGGGTTTTACCTGGGGGATATCGCAGGTCAGGCGAGTCCCAATACCAAAACTTAATTGCACGCGGGAAGAGAAATGGCGGTATAGCTCAACCGCTTTGCGTAAATCCAGATTGTCAGAGAAAACCAGCGTTTTACTCTGTGGATCAATTCCCAGCTTCTCATAATGTGCAATGGCTTTTTCACCCCATTCAACTGGGTCGCCGGAGTCATGACGCAAGCCCTGATAGCGGCTGGCGAACTCGACACCGAAATCACGCAGGAAAGCATCCATAGTGATGCAGTCGGTTAATGCAATGCCAAGTTGGTCGGGGTATTCTTCCAGCCAGGCAGCAAGTGCAGCTCGCTGGCTGTTGGCAAGATCCGGACTGATTTGCTGATGCGCCTGGAACCATTCGTGTGCTTGTGTTCCCATTGGCGTGAGGGAAAGCCGACGCGCCAGATCGTAGTTGCTGGTGCCCACGAACCAGGATTCCTGTTGCAGACGTTTCACGATGGTTTCTTGTACTTCACGAGAAAAACGTCGGCGGGTGCCAAAATCCATCAGATGGAAGCGCGACATATCAAGACCGGCGGTTAATGCCGAGAAGTCGGCTAATTTGCTTTCCAGCGTGTCGAGGGCTTGCGCAACGTCGGCCTGCGGTGAGCGATAGCGATGTACCATTTCACTGATAACCGCCAGCAAAGGAACTTCCCAGAGGATGACTTCACGCCACGGGCCGCTTAAACGAATATCCAGCTTGCCATTATCGTTGGACACGGTGACTTGTTCCGGGTTAAAGCGGAACTCGCGTAGCCAGTTAAGATAGTCGGCCTTAAAGAAAGGCAGGGCTGAGAGCCATTGATATTCATCATCCTGCAGGCGTAGGTGCTGCATCGCCTGAACCTGTTCACGAATAGCATCGGCATAAATACCCAGCAGATCGTCACCTCGGCAACGAAACTCCGCCGCGACATGCACATCGTAATAGTGATGAAACACGGCTTGCTGCATATGCAACTTATAAGCATCTGTATCCAGCAACGAGTGCAGAACAGGAGAAGCGAATTGTGTCATAGGTGCGCAGTAGCGTCCTCGTACAGGAGCGTTTAGTACAATAAACATCTTCAGGAACTGCTGGAGTATACCTTGTTTCGCAATTTATTGAACCCCGATCACACCATATGCCACCTTTCTGGTCGATGGCATTACGCGGTGCATGTTATAAAAATGTAGCAATAAAGGCGTTTGTACCTGAAAAGATGAAGATTCTGCATAGCGCGATTTACGCAACAGGAATAGACTGAACACCAGACTCTATAAAAGATGCTAAAGGTTATTTATGACTCAACAGCCACAAGCCAAATACCGTCACGATTATCGTGCGCCGGATTACCAGATTACTGATATTGACTTGACCTTTGACCTGGACGCGCAAAAAACGGTCGTTACCGCGGTCAGCCAGGCTGTCCGTCATGGTGCATCAGATGCTCCGCTTCGTCTTGATGGCGAAGATCTTAAACTGGTTTCTGTTCATATTAATGATGAGCCGTGGACCGCCTGGAAAGAAGAAGAGGGCGCACTGGTCATCAGTAATTTGCCGGAGCGTTTTACGCTTAAGATCGTTAATGAAATTAGCCCGGCGACGAATACCGCGCTGGAAGGGCTTTATCAGTCAGGCGATGCGCTTTGCACCCAGTGTGAAGCCGAAGGTTTCCGCCATATTACGTATTATCTCGACCGCCCGGACGTGCTGGCGCGTTTTACCACCAAAATTATTGCCGATAAAACCAAATATCCCTTCCTGCTTTCCAACGGTAACCGCGTTGCGCAAGGCGAACTGGAAAACGGACGTCACTGGGTACAGTGGCAGGACCCGTTCCCGAAACCGTGCTACCTGTTTGCGCTGGTTGCAGGCGACTTCGACGTGCTGCGCGACACCTTCACCACGCGTTCTGGTCGCGAAGTGGCGCTGGAGCTGTACGTCGATCGCGGCAACCTCGACCGCGCGCCGTGGGCGATGACCTCGCTGAAAAACTCCATGAAATGGGATGAAGAACGCTTCGGCCTGGAGTATGACCTCGACATCTATATGATCGTCGCGGTGGACTTCTTCAATATGGGCGCAATGGAGAATAAAGGTCTGAATATCTTTAACTCCAAATATGTGCTGGCCCGTACCGACACCGCCACCGATAAAGATTACCTCGATATTGAGCGTGTTATTGGTCACGAATATTTCCACAACTGGACCGGTAACCGTGTGACCTGCCGCGACTGGTTCCAGCTCAGCCTGAAAGAAGGTTTAACCGTCTTCCGCGATCAGGAATTCAGCTCTGACCTTGGTTCTCGCGCGGTAAACCGTATCAACAACGTGCGCACCATGCGCGGATTGCAGTTTGCGGAAGACGCCAGCCCGATGGCGCACCCGATCCGCCCGGATATGGTCATTGAGATGAACAACTTCTACACCCTGACCGTTTACGAGAAGGGCGCGGAAGTGATTCGCATGATCCACACCCTGCTGGGCGAAGAAAACTTCCAGAAAGGGATGCAGCTCTATTTCGAGCGCCATGATGGCAGCGCGGCAACCTGCGACGATTTTGTTCAGGCAATGGAAGATGCGTCAAATGTCGATCTCTCCCATTTCCGCCGTTGGTACAGCCAGTCCGGTACGCCGGTTGTGACCGTCAAAGACGACTACAATCCGGAAACCGAGCAGTACACCCTGACCATCAGCCAGCGCACGCCAGCTACGCCGGATCAGGCAGAAAAACAGCCGCTGCATATTCCGTTTGCCATCGAACTGTATGATAACGAAGGCAAAGTGATCCCGTTGCAGAAAGGCGGTCATCCGGTCAATTCGGTGCTGAACGTCACCCAGGCGGAACAGACCTTTGTCTTTGATAATGTCTACTTCCAGCCTGTGCCTGCGCTGTTGTGCGAATTCTCTGCGCCAGTGAAACTGGAATATAAGTGGAGCGATCAGCAACTGACCTTCCTGATGCGTCATGCGCGTAATGATTTCTCCCGCTGGGATGCGGCGCAAAGCCTGCTGGCAACCTACATCAAGCTGAACGTCGCGCGTCATCAGCAAGGTCAGCCGCTGTCTCTGCCGGTGCATGTGGCTGATGCTTTCCGCGCGGTACTGCTTGATGAGAAGATTGATCCGGCACTGGCGGCAGAAATCCTGACGCTGCCTTCCGTCAATGAAATGGCAGAACTGTTCGATATCATCGACCCGATTGCTATTGCTGAAGTACGCGAAGCACTCACTCGTACTCTGGCGACTGAACTGGCGGATGAGCTACTGGCTATTTACAACGCGAATTACCAGAGCGAGTACCGTGTTGAGCATGAAGATATTGCAAAACGCACTCTGCGTAATGCCTGCCTGCGCTTCCTTGCTTTTGGTGAAACGCATCTGGCTGACGTGCTGGTGAGCAAGCAATACCATGAAGCAAACAATATGACCGATGCGCTGGCAGCGCTTTCTGCGGCGGTTGCTGCACAGCTGCCTTGCCGTGACGCGCTGATGCAGGAGTACGACGACAAGTGGTATCAGGATGGTCTGGTGATGGATAAATGGTTTATCCTGCAAGCCACCAGCCCGGCGGCGAATGTGCTGGAGACGGTGCGTGGCCTGTTGCAGCATCGCTCATTTACCATGAGCAACCCGAACCGTATTCGTTCGTTGATTGGTGCGTTTGCGGGCAGCAACCCGGCAGCGTTCCATGCCGAAGATGGCAGCGGTTACCAGTTCCTGGTGGAAATGCTTACCGACCTCAACAGCCGTAACCCGCAGGTGGCTTCACGCCTGATTGAGCCGCTGATTCGCCTGAAACGTTACGATGCCAAACGTCAGGAGAAAATGCGCGCGGCGCTGGAGCAGTTGAAAGGGCTGGAAAATCTCTCTGGCGATCTGTACGAGAAGATAACTAAAGCACTGGCTTGATAAATAACCGAATGGCGGCAATAGCACCGCCATTCGGAGAACTTACCCCTGTTTTCTCAGGCGAGTTTCAGATTCACCACGCTGCATCACCCTTTGCAACACTTCCGATTCCAGCTCCGCTAATCGCACCGACCCTAATCGACGCGGACGGGGGATATCCACTGTCAAATCCAGACCAATTTTTCCCTCTTCAATTAATAACACCCGGTCAGCCATTGCTACCGCTTCGCTCACATCATGCGTCACCAACAGTACGGTAAAGCCGTGCTCCTGCCAAAGTGACACAATCAAATCCTGCATCTCGAGCCGAGTCAGGGCGTCCAGCGCCCCGAGCGGTTCATCAAGCAATAATAAACCCGGTCGATGAATCAACGCTCTTGCCAGCGCCACACGCTGTTTCTGCCCGCCAGAAAGTGCGGCAGGCCATTCCCCGGCGCGATTCTCCAGTCCTACCGCAGCCAGCGCCCGACGCGCGGCATCGCGCCACTGACCTTTAAGGCCTAACCCAACGTTATCAATCACCGATTTCCACGGTAGCAGACGCGCATCCTGAAACATCATTCGCGTGTCTTCCTGAATCTCAGCCAGCGGTGTGGTGCCCGCTAACACGTCGCCTGCGGTTGGCGTTTCCAGACCTGCCAGCAGGCGCAGCAGGGTACTTTTGCCACCACCGCTGCGGCCCACCACCGCCACAAACTGACCTGCCGGAATATGTAAATCCAGTTGGTTCAGAACGATATTTTCCGCGTAATGTTTGCTTACTGCATTGAGCAACAATGGTGTGCCCTGGTTCAGACGAGCAGTATTCATACCGTGGCCTCCTTCAAATGATAAGCCGGGTTCCAGCGCAACCAGAGCCGCTCTAACAGTTGCGCACTGACGTCAGCAAGTTTGCCGAGCAGGGCGTAAAGAATAATGGCGACAACCACCACGTCCGTTTGCAGAAACTCCCGCGCATTCATCGCCAGATAACCAATGCCGGAATTGGCAGAAATGGTTTCGGCAACAATCAGCGTCAGCCACATCAGGCCCAACGCAAAACGCACGCCGACCATAATTGAGGGCAGGGCACCAGGCAGGATCACATGGATAAACAGCGGTATGCCGGATAATCCATAGCTACGCGCCATTTCCACCAGACCGCGATCGATATTACGGATGCCGTGCCAGGTGTTGATATAAATGGGGAATAGCGTGCCGAGCGCCACCAGAAAGATTTTTGCGGATTCATCAATGCCAAACCACAAAATCACCAGCGGGATCAGCGCAAGATGTGGCACGTTGCGCAACATCTGAATTGAGGTATCCAGCAGCCTTTCTCCCCAGCGCGACAGTCCGCTTATCAGTCCCAGAATCAACCCCAGCGATCCGCCAATTGAAAAGCCAATCAACGCCCGCCAGGAGCTGATCGCCAGATGCTGCCACAATTCGCCGCTGGCGGAGAGCGTCCAGAACGCCGTCACCACTCCTTCCGGAGAGGGCAAAATACGCGTCGACAGCCAGCCAACTGAGGAGGCCAGTTGCCACACCGCCACGATGCCCACCGGTAAAAACCAGGGGGCAACGCGCAATAACCACTTCTTCACTGGCGTTGCCATTATTTATTCCTTAGCTTTGCGCGGCTTTACGGGGGATAAAATCATTCGCCACCGCTTCGCCTTGCGGATTCAGCGGTTGTGGCTGGGGTATTTTCGGGATGGCAACATCCAGATGCGGAAACAGCAACTCGCCAACCCGATACGCTTCTTCCAGATGCGGGTAGCCTGAAAGCACAAAGCTGTCGATGCCAAGCGCGGCGTATTCGTTGATTCGCGCAGCGACCGTCGGACCATCGCCTACCAGCGCCGTCCCGGCACCGCCGCGCACCAAGCCAACGCCCGCCCATAAATTGGGGCTGATCTCCAGATTGTCGCGCTTGCCGTTATGTAGCGCCGCCATTCGCTGTTGTCCTACGGAATCCGTCCGGGCAAATGCGGCTTGTGCTTTGGCGATGGTCTCATCATCAAGATGCGAGATTAACCGCTCGGCGGCCTGCCACGCTTCATCGTTAGTTTCACGAACTATCACATGCAGACGAATACCGAAACGAATTTTGCGTCCATGCGCGGCAGCTTTCGCCCGCACTTGTTCGATTTTCTCTTTAACAAGTTCCGGCGGTTCGCCCCAGGTGAGGTAGAGATCAACTTGTTCTGCCGCCAGCTCCTGGGCGACATCTGACGATCCGCCAAAGTAAAGCGGAGGATACGGCTGTTGAATCGGCGGGAAGAGTAGTTTGGCTCCGCGCACATGAATATGTTTACCGTTGAAATTGACGGTTTCCCCCAGCAATAAGCGCCGCCAGACTTGGGTAAATTCCGCCGAGGCTTCGTAGCGCTCGCTATGGTCGAGGAACACGCCGTCGCCTGCCAGCTCTTGTGGATCGCTGCCTGTGACCAGATTAAACAACGCACGACCATTCGAGAGACGGTCAAGCGTGGCGGCCTGGCGGGCGGCAATGGTAGGAGAGGTTACACTGGGACGCAGGGCGACAAGAAACTTCAGCCGTTGCGTCACCGGGATCATCGACGCGGCAACCAGCCACGCATCTTCGCAGGAGCGCCCCGTTGGGATCAGCACACCGGTATAGCCCAGGCGATCCGCCGCTTGCGCAATTTGTTGCAGATAACCGTGATCAACCGGGCGTGAACCTTCTTCCGTTCCCAGATAATGCCCGTCACCGTGGGTCGGTAAAAACCAGAACATATTCAGACTCATAATTGTTTTCCTTCCAGTTGAGTGGGCTGCCAGATACGCTGGCGGATATCGACTTTTTTCGGCACCAGACGGTTTTCATAAAACAGATCTGCCGTTTGCTGCTGTAAGGCGGCAACTTCGGCGTTAACCGGTTTGATGGTGGTGGGAGGGCGATGATCCAGATACGAGGCAATCACTGGGGCCGGTAAGCCCATCGTTTTTGCCAATAAGGCGATGCTTTGCTCGCGCTGGCTGCGGGTTAACGCATCGGCCTCACTAAAGGTTGCCAGTACACCCTGAATAACTGCGCCGTTTTTTTCTGCATACGGACGGGCTGCCAGATAAAACGATCCGGTTTGATTGAGATCGGTGCCGTCTTTCAACACCCGCACGCCGCCCTGTAATAAAGCAGCGGAGTAGTAGGGATCCCAGATAGCCCAAGCGTCAACGTTACCTTGCTGGAACGCGGCGCGGGCATCAGCGGGTGTCAGGTAAGTGGGTTGTATATCGGTAAACTTAAGCCCGGCCTGGCGTAGTGCGCGTAGTAAAAGATTGTGCGAACTGGAACCTTTTTGAAAGGCAACTTTGTGACCTTTAAGATCGGCTACGGTTTTGATCGGGCTATTTTCTGCCACCAGAATCACTTCGGCTTTGGGCTTCGGCGGCTCGACGCCCACATATACCAAATCAGCTCCGGCAGCCTGGGCAAAGATTGGCGGAATATCTCCGGTACTGCCGAGATCAATACTGCCAACGTTTAACGCCTCCAGCATCTGTGGGCCAGCGGGGAACTCCACCCAGGAGATTTTGGTTTGCGGATAGCGTTTTTCCAGTAACTGGTGGCTTTTTGCCAGCACCATACCAATACTGCCTTTCTGATAGCCTATACGTAACGCTTCAGGCGAGGATTCTGCAGCAACCGCAATCGTAGAGACGCTAAGTAATCCCGCCAGCGCCAGTTGAATGATCTTAAGCATGGGCATTACCTCGCAGAGACAGAAGGTCAGGAACCTGAACATCCCGACGGTGCAATGCCTGCCAGAAAGTTTCCAGCGCGGTATCAAGACGGGTTTGCAGATTTGGCGTGAACTGGGGTTTGTGGTGGTAATCAATTACTTGCGAGTCATCGGCAAACACGCCGTGCAGGATCTCTTGGGCTTTCAGCGCACTTAAAACTGGTTTAAGGGCGTAATCGACCGCCAGCAGATGAGCCACCGTGCCGCCCGTCGCCAGTGGCAGTACCACTTTGCCTTGCAAAGCGCGTTCTGGCAGCAGGTCGAGCAGGGTTTTCAGCGCGCCGGAATAGGCGGCTTTATACACAGGTGTAGCGACTATCAGTCCATCGGCCTGTTGCAGTTGTTCGGTGAAGGTCTTGAGTGCCGGACTATCGAAACGAGCATAAAGCAGATCTTCCGGGGCGAAGTTTTGCAGATTCCAGTGATAAACCTCTACATCCAGGCCATTTAGTTTTTCCCGCGCATATTCCAGCAAGGAGCTGGAACGAGAAGGAAAGCGAGGACTACCCGCCAGGGTGATGACACGCATACTCTCTCCTTATAACCAATTGTTCTTGTTTTGTTAACATTGATAACAATTCGGTCAGTCTGACAGAGGTGGCCCGCGAGTCGAAATGATTTATCTGAGGAAGAAAAGCCAAAAAAAGCATAAAAAAAGCGCAATAAGAAAACGTTTGCTATTTATTGCCACAGGTCAATTCCCTTTTGGTCCGAACTCGCACATAATACGCCCCCGGTTTGCACACCGGGAATCCAGGAGAGTTCATGTACTACCCCTTCGTTCGTAAAGCCCTTTTCCAGCTCGATCCAGAGCGCGCTCATGAGTTTACTTTTCAGCAATTACGCCGTATTACAGGAACGCCGTTTGAAGCACTGGTGCGGCAGAAAGTGCCTGCGAAACCTGTTAACTGCATGGGCCTGACGTTTAAAAATCCGCTTGGTCTGGCAGCCGGTCTTGATAAAGACGGGGAGTGCATTGACGCGTTAGGCGCGATGGGATTTGGATCGATCGAGATCGGTACCGTCACGCCACGTCCACAGCCAGGTAATGACAAGCCGCGTCTCTTTCGTCTGGTAGATGCCGAAGGTTTGATCAACCGTATGGGCTTTAATAATCTTGGCGTTGATAACCTCGTAGAGAACGTAAAAAAAGCCCATTATGATGGCGTCCTGGGTATTAACATCGGCAAAAATAAAGATACGCCGGTGGAGCAGGGTAAAGATGACTATCTGATTTGTATGGAAAAAATCTATGCTTATGCGGGATATATCGCCATCAATATTTCATCGCCGAATACCCCAGGACTACGCACACTGCAATATGGCGAAGCGCTGGATGATCTCTTAACCGCGATTAAAAATAAGCAAAATGATTTGCAAGCGATGCACCATAAATATGTGCCGATCGCAGTGAAGATCGCGCCGGATCTTTCTGAAGAAGAATTGATCCAGGTTGCCGATAGTTTAGTTCGCCATAATATTGATGGCGTTATTGCAACCAATACCACGCTCGATCGTTCTCTGGTTCAGGGAATGAAAAATTGTGATCAAACCGGTGGCTTAAGTGGTCGTCCGCTTCAGTTAAAAAGCACAGAAATTATTCGCCGCTTGTCACAGGAATTAAACGGTCGCTTACCGATCATCGGTGTTGGCGGCATTGACTCGGTTATCGCTGCGCGTGAAAAGATTGCTGCGGGGGCCTCACTGGTGCAAATTTATTCTGGTTTTATTTTTAAAGGTCCGCCGCTGATTAAAGAAATCGTTACCCATATCTAATTATTTCTTCGAATTCCTCTTTATAAGATAATCAGGGCTTTATTTTAAGCCCTGGTTGTTTTATATTCATCACTGTTGCTTATTTAGACATTTTGTACTTTTATTGTTGAGGTTATTAAGCGAAGCGACAATGGATTGTGTTGCTGCGGTTTTATAGGGTAGGGGAGAGGCAAATGCGAATTAAACCAGACGATAACTGGCGTTGGTATTACGATGAAGAGCACGATCGAA
Organism: Escherichia sp. F1; assembly: GCF_046764225.1. Classification (NCBI taxonomy): domain Bacteria; kingdom Pseudomonadati; phylum Pseudomonadota; class Gammaproteobacteria; order Enterobacterales; family Enterobacteriaceae; genus Escherichia; species Escherichia sp. F1. The sequence continues at coordinate 3,103,729 of NZ_CP177202.1, read as the reverse complement.
TGATGCTCGATTTAGCCAATGGTATGCTATTTCGCTCACGTTTTGCGCGCAAAATGTTGACTCCAGATGCCTTTTCTCCCGCAGGCTTTTGCGTTGACGATGCTGCGCTCTATTTCTCGTTTGAAGAAAAGTGCCGCGATTTTAATTTATCTAAAGAACAAAAAGCCGAACTGGTGCTGAATGCACTGGTAGCAATTCGTTATCTCAAACCGCAAATGCCGAAAAGCTGGCATTTTGTTTCCCATGGAGAAATGTGGGTGCCCATGCCGGGCGATGCGGCCTGCGTTTGGTTGAGCGATACTCACGAGCAAGTCAATTTGCTGGTCGTTGAATCTGGCGAAAATGCCGCACTATGCCTGCTGGCACAACCCTGCGTTGTTATTGCGGGTCGCGCGATGCAGCTGGGCGACGCCATCAAAATCATGAACGACAGGCTGAAACCGCAGGTTAATGTTGACAGCTTCAGCCTCGAACAGGCAGTCTAACGCGTCAGCTTAAGCGCAGTCTTCGGTACACAGCTACAGCAAAGAATGGTGCCATCATCGCCCATTGCTGATTTTTTCAGCGGCGTGACTTCGCCTTCTAAAAGCTGAACACGGCAACTTCCACAAATGCCCGCACGGCAAGAATAAGGGATACGAATTCCCTGATTTTCTAATTGCTCCAGCAACACCTGCTGGTTATTTCCACGAAATGCCTGTCCCTGCCAGTCAATATCTACATTTGCGTCCGGTTGTTGCGTGATGTTGACGGTATCATCAGCGGCGGCTGCGCCGTAAATTTTAGCCGGAGCCGTTGCCAGAATTTCCACCTCATCGCCAACGCGAATTACGCCGCTATTACGGGCAATTAAATTCTGACCAAAATCGACATCGCCGTTATCCTGGGCAGTGCGGAAAGATTGCAATGTTTTTAATGGTTCGCCTGCCGGATGTTTTTGCCCTTTTTCTGGACTGACGGTGGTGAAAATACAGCGGCTACAAGGTTTAACCATATCAAACACCACATCACCAATGCGAATCACTTTCCAGCTATCTTCTTCCCAGGCTGACGCGCCGGAAACCACCAGATTGGGGCGGAATTGCTCCATTTTTACACTGGCCGGACAACGTTGTTGGAGATCACGTAACGAGGCTTCGTTAGCAAGAAGGTAAGGATAGCCATCAGCAAATGACAGGGGTACAGTGTTGTGGCGTTTCACGCGCCGCGTCATTTGTGGCCCCACCCAGCGCAACTGCACTTCGCGGGAGAAAAATCCACTTAGCCATTTGTTGATCGCGTCTGGTGCAATTCGCGCGGTAAAATGTGTGCCCCAAACTTCGGTTGGTGCGTCTTGTGTGGCGAAATCAGCAAAACGAACATATGCGCTACTGCCATCTGGTGCGGTGAGATGCAAGCCATCATGCACAGGTGAAGGAGTAAACCGTACCATTTGCGGAAACTGGCGAGCGGTAATAAACGTACCGTCAGGTTCCGTGATCATAAAGATGCGATCGAAGGCCAGACCACTGACATCTGCCAGAGCATGTGTAAGACCAATGCCGCGCATCGATTTAACAGGATGAATAAAAAGCCGGGTTAATGTCGCCACGGTGCGGTCCTCAAATGAAAATAAGCCCTCAACTTTATGACATGACGCGCTTATTAGCTATAATGCGCAACAATTTTCTTAGCGCCTGTCCCATTAGGCTATTTTATTTGTCAGTTTGGCCCAGGGAAGTGCTCGAAATCCTCCCGTACTTGTGTACGCTCCGGTTTCTCCGCGCTGTCCATGTCCAGACTGACTGCAACAATTACGCCTACTGCGGTAGGCTCTTAGAGTAAAAGTGACGATATGAATTCTCTGTTTGCCAGTACGGCCCGTGGGCTGGAAGAGCTGTTAAAAACTGAACTGGAAAACCTGGGGGCCGTTGAATGCCAGGTGGTTCAGGGTGGGGTCCATTTCAAGGGCGACACACGGCTTGTTTACCAGAGCCTGATGTGGAGCCGCCTGGCCTCGCGTATTATGTTGCCGCTGGGCGAGTGTAAGGTTTACAGCGATTTAGACCTCTATCTCGGTGTTCAGGCGATCAACTGGACAGAGATGTTTAATCCTGGCGCGACCTTCGCTGTCCACTTCAGTGGTTTGAATGACACCATCCGCAACAGTCAGTACGGTGCGATGAAAGTGAAAGACGCGATCGTCGATGCTTTCACGCGGAAAAATCTGCCGCGTCCAAATGTTGATCGCGATGCGCCGGATATCCGCGTTAACGTCTGGCTGCATAAAGAAACCGCCAGTATTGCCCTTGATCTCAGTGGTGATGGTTTACATCTGCGTGGCTATCGCGATCGTGCTGGTATTGCGCCGATCAAAGAAACCCTGGCAGCCGCGATTGTTATGCGATCCGGCTGGCAGCCAGGAACACCGCTGCTCGATCCGATGTGTGGTTCCGGTACGTTGCTGATTGAAGCGGCGATGCTGGCGACCGATCGCGCACCAGGCTTGCACCGTGGGCGTTGGGGCTTTAGCGGCTGGGCGCAGCATGATGAAGCTATCTGGCAGGAAGTGAAAGCGGAAGCGCAAACTCGCGCCCGTAAAGGCCTGGCTGAGTATAGCTCTCATTTTTACGGTTCGGACAGCGACGCACGGGTGATTCAACGTGCACGCACTAACGCCCGTCTTGCGGGGATTGGTGAACTGATCACCTTTGAGGTGAAAGATGTCGCGCAACTGACCAATCCGCTGCCGAAAGGGCCGTACGGTACAGTGTTGAGCAACCCGCCATACGGTGAACGTCTGGACAGCGAACCGGCGCTGATTGCGCTGCATAGTCTGCTGGGCCGAATCATGAAAAACCAGTTCGGTGGCTGGAATCTCTCTTTGTTTAGTGCCTCGCCGGATCTGCTAAGTTGCCTGCAGCTGCGTGCAGACAAACAGTACAAGGCGAAAAACGGCCCGCTGGACTGCGTACAGAAAAATTACCACGTTGCCGAAAGCACTCCAGACAGCAAACCGGCGATGGTAGCGGAAGACTACGCTAACCGCCTGCGTAAGAATCTCAAAAAATTCGAGAAGTGGGCTCGCCAGGAAGGGATTGAATGCTACCGCCTGTACGACGCCGATCTGCCGGAATATAACGTTGCCGTTGATCGTTATGCCGACTGGGTGGTGGTGCAGGAGTATGCGCCGCCAAAAACTATTGATGCGCACAAAGCGCGTCAGCGTCTGTTCGATATTATCGCTGCAACCATTTCGGTACTGGGGATTGCGCCAAACAAACTGGTACTGAAAACCCGCGAACGCCAGAAGGGCAAAAATCAGTACCAGAAACTGGGCGAGAAGGGCGAGTTTCTCGAAGTCACCGAATATAACGCTCACTTGTGGGTGAACCTGACGGATTACCTCGATACCGGTCTGTTCCTCGATCACCGTATCGCCCGTCGTATGCTCGGTCAGATGAGCAAAGGCAAAGATTTCCTCAACCTGTTCTCTTATACCGGCAGCGCCACCGTGCATGCGGGATTAGGCGGTGCACGCAGCACCACCACCGTGGATATGTCACGTACTTATCTGGAGTGGGCAGAACGCAACCTGCGTCTGAATGGCCTAACCGGGCGTGCGCATCGCCTGATTCAAGCCGATTGCCTGGCGTGGCTGCGTGAGGCAAATGAACAGTTCGATCTGATCTTTATCGATCCGCCAACCTTCTCTAACTCAAAACGAATGGAAGATGCGTTTGATGTTCAGCGCGATCATCTGGCGCTGATGAAAGATTTGAAACGTCTGCTGCGTGCAGGTGGGACGATCATGTTCTCGAACAACAAACGTGGCTTCCGTATGGATCTCGACGGCCTGGCAAAACTGGGACTGAAAGCACAAGAAATTACGCAAAAAACGCTCTCCCAGGATTTCGCCCGTAACCGCCAGATCCACAACTGCTGGCTGATTACCGCAGCCTGAAAGGAATAGTAATGTCATTAATCAGTATGCATGGCGCATGGCTGTCGTTCAGCGACGCGCCGCTTCTCGATAACGCAGAACTGCATATCGAAGATAACGAACGTGTTTGTCTGGTAGGCCGTAACGGCGCAGGCAAATCGACGTTAATGAAAATCCTCAACCGTGAACAAGGGCTGGATGACGGTCGCATTATTTACGAGCAAGATTTGATTGTAGCTCGTCTGCAACAGGATCCGCCGCGTAACGTTGAGGGTAGCGTTTATGATTTCGTTGCCGAAGGCATTGAAGAACAAGCGGAATACCTGAAACGCTATCACGATATTTCGCGCCTGGTGATGAACGACCCGAGCGAGAAAAATCTCAACGAACTGGCGAAGGTTCAGGAACAGTTGGATCACCACAACCTGTGGCAGCTGGAAAACCGCATTAACGAAGTGCTGGCGCAACTGGGGTTAGACCCTAACGTTGCGCTGTCGTCGCTTTCCGGCGGCTGGTTGCGTAAAGCGGCATTAGGACGCGCGCTGGTGAGCAATCCGCGCGTATTGCTGCTCGACGAACCGACTAACCACCTGGATATCGAAACCATCGACTGGCTGGAAGGGTTTCTCAAAACCTTCAATGGGACGATTATTTTCATCTCCCACGACCGTTCGTTTATCCGCAATATGGCGACGCGCATTGTTGATCTCGATCGCGGCAAGCTGGTGACCTATCCTGGGAATTACGACCAGTACCTGCTGGAAAAAGAAGAAGCCCTGCGCGTGGAAGAACTACAAAATGCCGAGTTCGATCGCAAACTGGCGCAGGAAGAGGTGTGGATCCGCCAGGGGATCAAAGCACGCCGTACCCGTAATGAAGGCCGCGTACGCGCCCTGAAAGCAATGCGTCGCGAGCGTGGCGAACGTCGCGAAGTGATGGGTACCGCAAAGATGCAGGTGGAAGAGGCCAGCCGCTCCGGTAAGATCGTTTTCGAAATGGAAGACGTTTGCTACCAGGTCGACGGTAAGCAACTGGTGAAAGATTTTTCTGCCCAGGTTCTACGTGGCGACAAAATTGCCCTGATTGGTCCTAATGGGTGCGGCAAAACCACGCTGCTGAAACTGATGCTCGGTCAGCTTCAGGCGGACAGCGGGCGTATTCACGTTGGCACCAAACTGGAAGTGGCTTATTTCGATCAGCACCGTGCGGAACTGGATCCCGATAAAACGGTGATGGATAACCTTGCTGAAGGTAAGCAAGAGGTGATGGTTAACGGCAAGCCACGCCATGTTTTGGGCTATTTGCAGGACTTCCTGTTCCATCCGAAACGGGCGATGACGCCGGTACGTGCGCTTTCTGGCGGTGAGCGTAACCGCTTGTTGTTGGCGCGTTTGTTCCTCAAACCAAGCAACTTATTGATTCTTGACGAACCGACCAACGATCTTGATGTTGAAACGCTGGAACTGCTGGAAGAACTGATCGACAGCTACCAGGGCACGGTATTGCTGGTGAGCCACGATCGTCAGTTTGTCGATAACACCGTTACAGAATGCTGGATCTTCGAAGGCGGCGGTAAAATTGGTCGTTATGTCGGCGGTTATCATGATGCCCGTGGTCAGCAAGAACAGTATGTGGCGCTCAAACAGCCTGCGGTGAAAAAAATCGAAGAAGCCGCCGCGCCAAAAGCAGAAACTGTAAAACGCAGCAGTAGCAAACTAAGCTATAAATTGCAGCGCGAACTGGAGCAGCTACCGCAATTGCTCGAAGATCTGGAGGCGAAGCTGGAAGCCCTACAGACGCAGGTGGCGGATGCTTCCTTCTTCAGTCAGCCCCATGAGCAGACACAAAAAGTGCTCGCCGATATGGCTGCTGCAGAGCAGGAGCTGGAGCAAGCCTTTGAACGCTGGGAGTATCTTGAAGCGTTAAAAAATGGTGGCTGATCGCAAAATAGTCGATTTAAACAGAGACAGCTGACAACGGTAAAATTGCCTGATGAACTGGGTTTATCAGGCATGAAAACCAACACTTTGTTCGTCATCTGTAAAATAGCGCATCATTAAGGAGTACCAATGTGCGAACATCATCATGCCGCGAAGCACATCCTGTGCTCGCAGTGTGACATGCTGGTGGCGTTACCGCGCCTTGAGCATGGTCAGAAAGCGGCATGTCCCCGGTGTGGCACAACGTTAACCGTGGCGTGGGATGCCCCTCGGCAGCGTCCCACCGCTTATGCGTTGGCTGCACTGTTCATGCTGTTGCTGTCCAACTTGTTTCCTTTTGTGAATATGAACGTTGCAGGAGTTACCAGTGAAATTACATTACTGGAAATTCCCGGCGTGCTTTTTTCTGAGGACTACGCCAGCCTCGGCACCTTTTTCCTGTTGTTTGTGCAACTGGTTCCCGCGTTTTGTCTGATAACCATTCTGTTACTGGTGAATCGCGCGGAATTACCGGTCCGTTTAAAAGAGCAACTGGCACGGGTGCTTTTTCAACTCAAAACCTGGGGAATGGCGGAGATTTTCCTCGCGGGTGTGCTGGTCAGTTTCGTTAAACTGATGGCTTACGGCAGCATTGGCGTAGGCAGCAGCTTTCTCCCCTGGTGTTTATTTTGTGTCCTGCAACTGCGCGCCTTTCAGTGCGTTGATCGTCGCTGGTTATGGGACGATATCGCCCCGATGCCAGAACTGCGCCAGCCGCTAAAACCTGGCGTCACGGGGATACGTCAGGGGCTGCGTTCGTGCTCCTGTTGTACGGCAATCCTTCCTGCTGACGAACCCGTGTGCCCGCGTTGTAGTACCAAAGGGTACGTTCGACGTAGAAACAGCCTGCAATGGACACTCGCGCTGCTTGTAACGTCCATCATGCTGTACCTTCCGGCTAATATTTTGCCCATCATGGTGACGGATTTATTAGGCTCGAAGATGCCATCGACGATTCTCGCTGGGGTCATCCTGTTATGGAGCGAAGGATCTTATCCCGTCGCTGCGGTTATCTTTCTGGCCAGTATTATGGTGCCAACGTTAAAAATGATCGCCATAGCGTGGTTGTGTTGGGATGCCAAAGGGCATGGCAAGCGCGATAGTGAAAGAATGCATTTGATTTATGAAGTTGTTGAGTTTGTAGGCCGCTGGTCGATGATTGACGTTTTCGTTATCGCGGTGCTCTCGGCGCTGGTGCGTATGGGAGGTTTAATGAGTATTTATCCGGCAATGGGTGCATTAATGTTTGCTTTAGTCGTCATAATGACAATGTTTTCTGCTATGACGTTTGACCCGCGTTTGTCGTGGGATCGTCAACCTGAATCAGAGCATGAGGAGTCCTGACAGTATGGAATCTAATAATGGGGAAGCCAAAATCCAGAAAGTGAAGAACTGGTCTCCCGTGTGGATATTTCCTATCGTCACGGCGCTCATTGGGGCCTGGGTTCTTTTTTATCATTACAGCCATCAGGGGCCGGAAGTGACCCTGATCACCGCGAATGCGGAAGGAATAGAAGGTGGTAAAACCACAATTAAAAGCCGTAGCGTTGACGTCGGCGTGGTTGAAAGCGCCACACTGGCTGATGATTTGACGCACGTTGAAATCAAAGCGCGGCTGAATTCCGGTATGGAAAAATTGCTGCATAAAGATACCGTCTTTTGGGTGGTGAAACCGCAGATTGGTCGAGAAGGGATTAGCGGCCTGGGAACGCTGCTGTCTGGGGTTTATATCGAACTGCAGCCAGGCGCGAAAGGCAGCAAAATGGATAAATACGATTTGCTGGACTCGCCACCGTTGGCCCCGCCTGATGCGAAAGGTATCCGTGTGATTCTCGATAGCAAAAAAGCCGGGCAGCTCTCGCCAGGAGATCCCGTGCTGTTCCGTGGCTATCGGGTAGGTTCGGTTGAAACCAGCACCTTCGATACGCAAAAACGCAATATCAGCTATCAACTGTTCATCAATGCACCTTATGACCGTCTGGTGACCAGCAATGTTCGCTTCTGGAAAGATAGTGGCATTGCGGTTGATTTGACGTCAGCGGGAATGCGTGTGGAGATGGGCTCATTGACAACGCTGCTTAGTGGCGGTGTCAGCTTTGATGTGCCGGAAGGTCTGGATTTAGGGCAGCCAGTGGCACCGAAAACAGCTTTCGTTTTGTATGATGATCAGAAGAGCATTCAGGATTCGTTGTACACCGATCACATTGATTATCTGATGTTCTTTAAAGATTCGGTACGCGGTCTGCAACCGGGAGCTCCGGTAGAATTCCGGGGTATTCGCCTGGGTACCGTAAGCAAAGTGCCATTCTTTGCGCCGAATATGCGTCAGACATTTAACGATGATTACCGTATTCCGGTACTGATTCGTATCGAGCCAGAGCGGCTGAAAATGCAGCTTGGCGAAAATGCGGATGTTGTTGAGCACCTTGGCGAATTGTTGAAACGTGGTTTACGCGGATCGCTGAAAACCGGAAACCTGGTCACTGGCGCACTGTATGTTGATCTCGATTTCTATCCAAATACGCCTGCAATAACCGGTATTCGTGAATTTAATGGTTATCAGATTATCCCGACCGTTAGCGGCGGTCTGGCGCAAATCCAGCAACGACTGATGGAAGCGTTGGATAAGATCAACAAACTGCCATTGAATCCGATGATTGAACAGGCAACCAGTACGCTTTCTGAAAGTCAGCGCACAATGAAAAACCTGCAAACGACGCTGGATAGCATGAACAAGATCCTCGCCAGCCAGTCGATGCAGCAGTTGCCGACGGATATGCAGTCAACGTTGCGTGAATTGAATCGCAGTATGCAGGGCTTCCAGCCTGGCTCCGCAGCCTACAACAAGATGGTGGCGGATATGCAGCGACTTGATCAGGTGTTGCGAGAACTGCAACCGGTGCTGAAAACGCTCAACGAGAAGAGTAACGCGCTGGTATTTGAAGCGAAGGACAAAAAAGATCCAGAGCCGAAGAGGGCGAAACAATGAAAAAGTGGCTAGTGACGATTGCGGCACTGTGGCTGGCCGGATGCAGCTCCGGCGAAATTAATAAAAACTATTACCAGTTACCTGTGGTGCAGAGCGGTACACAAAGTACCGCCAGCCAGGGTAATCGCCTGTTATGGGTAGAGCAGGTCGCTGTTCCTGACTATCTGGCCGGAAATGGTGTGGTTTATCAAACCAGTGATGTGAAGTATGTGATTGCCAACAACAACTTGTGGGCCAGCCCGTTGGATCAACAGTTGCGCAACACCCTGGTAGCCAACCTGAGCACGCAACTGCCCGGCTGGGTGGTTGCCTCCCAGCCTCTGGGAAGCGCCCAGGACACGCTCAATGTTACCGTAACGGAGTTTAACGGTCGCTATGATGGCAAGGTCATTGTCAGTGGTGAGTGGCTGTTGAACCACCAGGGACAACTGATCAAACGTCCGTTCCGTCTGGAAGGAGTGCAAACTCAGGATGGTTACGATGAGATGGTTAAAGTGCTGGCCGGTGTCTGGAGTCAGGAAGCCGCTTCTATTGCGCAAGAGATAAAGCGTCTACCGTAATCATAAAGATTTGTAAATATAACCGTCTCCGGTATGTTGCCTGAGGCGGTTTTTTTGTTTCTAACTTGCGGAAAAAGTTGTTCCTCTTCACATTTTTTGTACAACTGACATGCCCGTGTAGCTCACAAATATGACAGTGGCGTGAATTTTGCGCATTGACGGCAGTTATGATTCGCGGTATTGCTTAACTGTGATTGCACATTTAGTAATCACTGTTTTCTTTTCCACCAGAAACCAGTATGAGGGAAACGAGGCATGAAGAGACAAAAACGAGATCGCCTGGAACGGGCACATCAACGTGGTTATCAGGCCGGCATAGCCGGACGCTCAAAAGAAATGTGTCCCTATCAGACGCTGAATCAAAGGTCACAATGGCTGGGAGGCTGGCGAGAAGCCATGGCGGACAGGGTAGTAATGGCCTGATTCTGTCTCTTTAAAAAGAAACCTCCGCATTGCGGAGGTTTCGCCTTTTGATACTCTGTCTGATTATAATCAGAAGGCAGACGTATCCTGGAACAGACCGACTTTCAGGTCGCTGGCGGTATAGATCAGACGACCATCAACCAGCACTTCGCCATCTGCCAGACCCATAATCAGACGACGATTAACAATGCGTTTAAAGTGAATACGGTAGGTCACTTTTTTCGCTGTCGGCAGTACCTGACCAGTGAATTTCACTTCGCCAACGCCCAGCGCGCGGCCTTTACCTTCGCCGCCCAGCCAGCCGAGGTAGAACCCTACCAGCTGCCACATTGCGTCCAGGCCCAGGCATCCTGGCATAACCGGATCGCCAATGAAGTGGCATCCGAAGAACCACAGATCCGGATTGATATCCAGTTCTGCTTCAACATACCCTTTGTCGAAGTTACCACCCGTTTCGGTCATTTTGACCACACGGTCCATCATCAGCATGTTCGGTGCTGGCAATTGCGGGCCTTTAGCGCCAAACAGTTCACCGCGACCAGAGGCAAGAAGGTCTTCTTTTGTATAGGATTCGCGTTTATCTACCATGTTCTCTGTAAGCCTTATTTTATTGAAGCACGCAGGATAGCTAACACGTGTACGCTGAACAAGTCCGATCAGTTCGGAATAAACCAGTTCAGCCAACGTAATGGCCATGGAAAACGGTGACGTCCTTCCTGTTGCGATGCTTGCGCGATACGTTCCTGGATGGTTTGCATCAGCGTCGTTTGGCCTTCGCCATCCCACACCAGATTTAATAATAACGGCAGTGCGTCAGTCACATCGTCTACTGCCCAGATGGTGAATTTGCCTTCTTCTACCGCTTTCACCAGTTCACTGTGAAGACTTAAATGGCGAATGTTAGCAGTGGGGATAATGACACCTTGTTTCCCGGTTAACTCACGTTGCTGGCAAATAGCAAAGAAGCCTTCGATTTTCTCATTTAAACCACCGACCGGCTGGGCACGACCGAACTGATCGACTGAACCTGTGATAGCGATACTCTGATTCACCGGCACATCGGCGAGGGCGCTTATCAGGGCGCAGAGTTCAGCCATCGAGGCGCTATCGCCATCCACTTCACTGTATGACTGCTCAAATGTCAGCGATGCTGAGAAGGGGATCTGTTGCTCAAGCTGTAGTTCCGACATCAGGAACGCCTGCATGATCATCATCCCTTTCGCATGGATATTGCCGCCAAGCTCCGCTTTGCGTTCGATGTCGGTGAATTCACCATCGCCAATATGCACAACGCAGCTAATGCGAGAAGGTTCGCCAAAAGCGCGTGGATGACCCGGAAATTCAATGACCGAAAGGGCGTTAATTTGCCCGATGCGTTCGCCTTCGGTTTCAATCAGGATTTGCTCCTGAAGAATCTCATCCTGCATGCGTTCAGCGAGGAAACCTTCGCGCCATTCACGCTGCTGTAGCATTAAGTTTAGCTGCTCGCCGGAGAAGGTGTCGCCATCGCACAGGGAGGCGACCTCTTTACACTGGCGGAGGATCCACTGCGGGCTAAGCGGAAGTGTTTCTTGTTCACCGGTGTAGCGGGCTGCTTCGCGGATAAGTACCGGCCAGGCATCCGCTCCCGGTGCAGGTAAGTGATTATGTCTGGCGGTCAATGTTACCCAGCGACACCACTGGCTTACTGACTCCGCATCGACAATCTGCAGAGTATCTTCAAATTCGCTATAAATAGCCTGCTCTGAAAGCTCTGGTTCCATCTCCTGGAAATCAGCCAATGATTCGCGTTCGCCTACCAGAATGACTTTCAGCTTCAATGGCATCGAAGGCACAGAGACGGGGAGAGGGCGCGACTCATCAAACGCAACCCAGTCAAAACGCTCGCGGTTAACGATATTTTTCAGCCGCATCCACAGCAGAGGTTGCGCCAGCAGTGTACGCAAAGAGATGATGAGAATACCGCCATTTGCCTGATGCACCAGACCAGGCTGCAGGGTAATGTCGCCATTAAACTGGCGCAGGCAGCCAAAGAGTTGCTCTGCTTCTACCCAGTCGGCAGCGACAACTTGCGTTAAAGTCGCAAAATTATCATCTGCACTCACTGCGTTACGTAAGCGGATGGTGTGGCCGGAAACCTCATAGTGACCGCCCACCAGTTGGCCTGCATCACTTTGTAGCGCACGCGCGGCATCGGCAATAAGATTCAGATACTCAGACTCTTCCGGGGCCTTCGCCAGCATAAAAGAGGAGGATGCTCGCGTATGCAGCAACTGCTCCAGCGCAAATTGCAGTCGCGGTTGAGTATCACTGAATAAAAGATCGTTTTCGTCAATCAAATGTGGCTGAGCAAATATTTCCTGATAGCTATCGGTATCAGGAACCAGGTCACGCCATGCAAGTTTCGTAATGGTCAAAGTTGATGTTTTTTAGTCTGTTGTCAAAGCCGCGATTATACCGTAACCGGCACTACAGCACACGTAGAAAGCACCGACAATACTCCTGGCATGGGCGTTAAAGCTCACAGGATGGAGATTCTTTTCTTCACTGGCCTAAAAAGCTGATATTCTGTAAAGAGTTACACGGTAACATTGAGATCGCTATGAAATATCAACAACTTGAAAATCTTGAAAGCGGTTGGAAATGGAAGTATCTGGTGAAGAAGCATCGCGAAGGGGAGTTAATCACCCGTTACATAGAAGCCAGTGCCGCCCAGGAAGCCGTCGATGTGTTGCTCTCGCTGGAAAATGAACCCGTGCTGGTAAATGGCTGGATTGACAAGCATATGAATCCGGAACTGGTCAATCGCATGAAGCAAACCATTCGGGCCAGACGGAAGCGCCATTTTAATGCGGAACACCAGCATACGCGCAAAAAATCGATCGATCTGGAATTTATTGTCTGGCAACGTCTGGCTGGTCTTGCGCAGCGTCGCGGTAAAACGCTTTCTGAAACGATTGTTCAGCTGATTGAAGATGCGGAAAACAAAGAGAAATACGCGAATAAAATGTCTTCTTTGAAGCAGGATCTGCAGGCATTGCTGGGTAAGGAATAACTGACGAAAGTCAGTTCAATTTACGCAAGGCGAAAAAAAACCCCGCAGCAGCGGGGTTTTTCTACCAGACGAGAACTTAAGCCTGCGGCTGAGTTACAACGTCTTTGATACCTTTAACTTCGATCTCTACGCGACGATCCGGAGCCAGGCAGTCGATCAGTGCAGCACGCTGTTTCACGTTGTCACAGGTGTTGCCAGTAACCGGGTTGGATTCGCCCATGCCACGTGCGGAGATTTTGTCTGCCGGGATACCTTTAGAGATCAGGTAATCAACAACAGACTGAGCACGGCGCTCGGACAGACCCTGGTTGTAAGCGTCAGAACCGATGCGGTCGGTGTAACCCAGAACAACTACGGAACCGTCTTTCGGATCCAGGTTGCTCAGCTGGCTGTACAGCTGATCCAGAGCAGCCTGACCTTCCGGTTTCAGGGTTGCTTTGTTGAAGGTGAACAGAACGTCAGACTTCAGAGTGAAGTGCTTGGTCTGTACTTCCGGTGCCGGAGCTGGAGCCGGAGCAACTACTGGAGCTGCTTCGCCCTGACCGAAACGGTAGGAAACACCCAGGCTCAGCATGCCGTTGTCCGGACGAGTGCCGATGGTGTGTGCGTCACCGATGTTGTTGGTCCACTGGTATTCCAGACGGGTAGCGATTTCAGGAGTGATCGCATACTCAACACCGCCAGCGAAGACCGGAGAAACGCCGGTGTCGTGGTTTTTACCATCAAAGTTGGATTTAGTGTCTGCACGCCATACCATACCACCCAGACGAGTGTATACGTCCAGATCGTCAGTGATTGGGTAACCCAGTTTAGCGGTCAGCTGAACGCCCTGAGCTTTATATGCACCGTTTTCAACGCTGCCTTTGTATGGCATACGACCTAACCAGTCATAACCCATTTCAAAGCCAACATACGGGTTAACCTGGTAACCACCAAAAGCACCAGCGCCCAGTTGGTTTTCATGGGTCGGACCATTGTTGTTGATGAAACCAGTGTCATGGTACTGGGACCAGCCCAGTTTAGCACCAGTGTACCAGGTGTTATCTTTCGGAGCGGCCTGCGCTACGGTAGCGAAACCAGCCAGTGCCACTGCAATCGCGATAGCTGTCTTTTTCATTTTTTGCGCCTCGTTATCATCCAAAATACGCCATGAATATCTCCAACGAGATAACACGGTTAAATCCTTCACCGGGGATCTGCTCAATATTAACTCTACCGATATCTTCGGCTTATGCCGAGCACCCCTGGCGATGTAAAGTCTACAACGTAGTTGAAAACTTACAAGTGTGAACTCCGTCAGGCATATGAAAAAAAAGTCTTGTATAAGGTACGTTTAATCTTTTTTGTCAGCGACAATTTACAGAAGAAAATCGCGGAAACCGCTTCAGACAAGCCTCCGCAAGGAAAATTAGTCACGACTGAAAGCATTGGCTGGGCGACAAAAAAAGTTCCAGGATTAATCCTAAATTTACTTAATGATACAAATTAGAGTGAATTTTTAGCCCGGAAAGTTGTCTCGTTGCGTGAGAGGATGCGCTTACCGGACGCATAATAAACCCCATAGCGTTACCTTCATTTGCCGCATCAACAAGTTCAGCATGCTCTTCTTCAGTCAAATCATCTGCCAACCAACCGATCACCACACTGTAATTGCCCGTGCGTAAAGCGCGAACCATTGACTCCACAGTGTGGCAAGGGGAGAGCTGGCTAATCTGCATCACTTTCGTTAAGGGTAGCCCAGATGCCTGAACCCATTCCCGACTCAGTTTTTGTTGCGGTGTTAACCAGAGTTGCCAGCGCGATTGCTGACCGAGTTGCTGTAACAATGGCAACAGTAGAAGTTGCGTCATCATGGGCTGATCTTCGCGATAGACAACTTCACTGATAAGCCCGGCTGTAGTGTTTTCCGTAGAGACACGCGCAATTTTACTTGCTGCGGATGAGAACGACGAAGAACGATGTGCATAGCCTGAAGTGTACATAATCAATCCAGCCCCTGTGAGTTACTGTATGGATGTACAGTACATCCAGTGACAACAAAGATCAACCCTATTTTCGGAAAGAGCCTCGCAAATTTTGTCGTTGGTGACGGGAAAACATAAATTAATCTTGCCCCTTAAGAATAAGTTGCCTATTTTCGTAGTTAACGGATCCGTTAATGTGAATCATTCTTTTATGTTATGATTTTAAAAGGAATTTTATGAAAAGCCTCTCCTATAAGCGGATCTATAAATCACAAGAATACCTGGCAACGTTGGGCACAATTGAATACCGATCATTGTTTGGTAGTTACAGCCTGACCGTTGACGACACGGTGTTTGCGATGGTTTCTGATGGTGAGTTGTATCTTCGGGCTTGTGAGCAAAGTGCACAGTACTGTGTAAAACATCCGCCTGTCTGGCTGACATATAAAAAGTGTGGCCGATCCGTTACCCTCAATTACTATCGGGTTGATGAAAGTCTATGGCGAAATCAACTGAAGCTGGTGCGTCTGTCGAAATATTCTCTCGATGCAGCGCTGAAAGAGAAAAGCACGCGCAATACCCGGGAAAGACTGAAAGATTTGCCCAATATTTCTTTTCATCTGGAAGCGATTCTCGGGGAGGTGGGGATTAAGGATGTACGGGCGTTACGTATACTTGGGGCAAAAATGTGTTGGTTGCGACTGCGGCAGCAAAACAGTCTGGTGACAGAAAAGATTCTGTTTATGCTTGAAGGGGCCATTATCGGCATTCATGAAGCTGCGCTCCCGGTGGCACGCCGCCAGGAGCTTGCAGAATGGGCTGACTCTCTTACGCCGAAACAGGAGTTTCCTGCGGAACTTGAGTAATCTGGCGTTGCAGACGACCAATCTCTGGCAGTAATGCAATCAATAACCCGACTTGTTGTACGACCAGAGGTTCTTTGCTGTCTGCCCGCGGTTCAAGTTGCTGCATTCGCTGTTTCAGTCCAGCTAATGCCTGATTGACGCGTTCTTCATCAGCAGGTTGATGATGTAGCGCGTCATCAACATAGCAAACTGCGTCATCAAGAAACGCCAGAATTTCAGGATTAGTTAACTGCTCCCGGTGAGCACCGAGGGCTGAGATATAGCTGGTAAACGTATGGTTAAGGCACAGCAACCGAAACGCGGCCTCGCGAATTTGCGGGGTAACGTTCGGCTCGCTGGACATATTTGATACCACCGACGCCAGTTCAGCATCACGGTTGTGTGCATCGCGGCGGGCAATACGATACGCCAGACGGTTATCACGCCCCTGATGGTATTGCTCCAGTATGGCATCGAGATAGCGACAGTTGGCCTCTGTGGCGCGTTCGAGCATTCGCGGCAGATTGCGAAACTTCCAGTCAGGCCAGATGTAGCTCACCGCCGCCCACGCAATGGCACAACCAATCAGCGTATCGATTACGCGAGGTAACGCCACTTCAAAACCTTCACCCAGCAAGTTAAAACAAAGTAGCACCAAAAGTGTGATGAACATCGTTGCATGGGCGTATTGCACGTTACGGAAGGCAAAAAAGAGCACGCCGGTAATAACCAGTAGCACCAGTTGCCCTTCCAGTGACGGTACAAACCACAGCACAGGAATGCCAATGGCGATACCTACCAGCGTACCAATAATCCTTAACTTCAGGCGGTGGCGCGTGGCGTTATAGTTTGGCTGGCAGACAAACAAACTTGTCAGCAAGATCCAATACCCGTGATGCATTCCGGTTATCTGAATGATGGCGTAGCCGAAGCACAACACCAGCGACATTCTTACCGCATGACGGAAGAGGGCGGATTCCGGCGTGAAGTGACGGCTAAGACGCAGCCAGATATCACTCAATCCGTGCGGGCTGTCATCAGCGAGCTCATTTTCGTCATTATTATGGGGCAGTGCCTGGGCCTGTTCTGATTCAATTGTTGCCAGTTGGGCATCAATAGCGCGTAAATTGTTCAGCAAAAATCCCAGTGTTTTGAGTAAATCGGCAGGCGCGCCGTTATCGCGCATCCGCTCCAGCGCAGCATCAATATGCGTAAAAGCGCGCTCGAAATGCGGATCATGTTGATAAGGCTGACGCAACAAAATACAGCGTGACAGTTGCTGGCACGCCTGGCCCTGCATCGACATCAGCCGCTGAAAACGGAACAGCACGTCGCTGTGGCGAAAATGTTCACGCAATGTTTGATACTGAATATGAGAAGAGCTGGCACGCTCGTGAATATCCTGCGCGACGAAGTAATAATGCAGCGTGCGACGCGTTCCCCGTTGACCACGATCGCCACGTAAGCGGGTCAGCAGCGAGAGTTTCGTCTGATTCAATGTCGCCATCAGCTGACCGTTGGCGAGAGCCAAATCGTATAGCGGTGCCTGGCTTTCATCTTCAATATCAGGATCAAACATGCGCGACTTGAGCTCAAGGTAACGCGCCAGTTGTTCATAGCAACGGGCCAGGTTGTCCTGCAGCGGGCGGACCGGGAACAGTAGATGACCAATAAGTGTCAGGACGTTGTACCAGACGGCACCGGCCAGCAGATACATCGGCTGCTGATACCAGTGCTCATACAGTGACGTCCCCAACATAGTGTAAATGGCGATCAGCAATGCACCGAAGGCAATTGTTGCATAGCGTTGACCCAGACCGCCGAGCAAAATGAAGCCGCTGGTTGAGAGCGTTAAGCCAATCGCAAATAGCCAGGGCCAGGGAAACAGCAGTTCTACTGAGGCCGAGGCGATAAAAAAGCAGAACAGCGTAATGATGAGGTTACGCAAACGTCCCGCCAGCCGGTCATCGAGATCGGTCAGCGCCGCTGCCACCATCCCCAGCGTCAGCGGAATCGTCAGTTTTACATCACCCAGCCACCACGGAAACGCTGTGGTTCCACAAAGCGCAATAAAAATACGCGCGTAATACAGCCAGGCGCTGTTCCAGGTATAGCGTTTGAGCAAAGGACTTAGCATAAAGGCCATATTAGTGGATTATTCAAAACGACGACGTGCATTGGCTTCACGCGCAGCTTGCGCTGTTTCTACCGATACCACGCGACGACCAACCGGCCATAGTGCAATAGCGGCAATTTTAAAGTTCGCAATGCCGACAGGAATGCCAATGATTGAAATACATTGTGCGATGCCCGTTGCAATGTGCATCAGGCATAACCACCAGCCAAAGAAAATCAGCCAGAAAATATTCAATACCGTACCGCCAGTATTTAGCAGCACATTTTTGCCAGCCGGGTTCAGTTCATCGACATGAATAGCTTCATTGCCATAAGGCACCAGAGACAGTTTAGTGATCTCCCAGCAGGATCGTGTCAGCGGTAAGGTAAAAATCAGCACAATACTGACCAGAGTCGCCAACAGCCAGCCCAGAGTGGTGGCAAATCCGCCAAGCACAAAGTTCAGAATGTTCAAAACGGTACGCATAAAACCTCGCTTTACTGTGGTTTTCAGTAATGGGCGGCAATTGTAACGTTTTTTTGGGCTGGAGCACGTTTTCTCTGACGGTTACACTGATAAGAAATCATTTCGTGTGGATCTACAGAGTCATGGAACTGAAAGCGACAACGCTTGGAAAACGTCTGGCACAGCACCCTTACGATCGGGCGGTGATCCTCAATGCCGGGATTAAAGTCTCCGGCGATCGCCACGAATACCTTATTCCTTTCAATCAATTACTGGCGATTCACTGTAAGCGCGGTCTGGTATGGGGCGAGCTGGAATTTGTACTGCCGGGCGAAAAAGTGGTGCGTCTGCACGGTACCGAATGGGGCGAGACGCAGCGTTTTTACCATCATCTTGATGCTCACTGGCGGCGGTGGAGTGGCGAGATGAGCGAAATTGCATCTGGTGTTTTACAGCAGCAACTGGATTTAATTGCCACGCGCACCGGAGAAAATAAATGGCTGACGCGTGAGCAAACCTCTGGCGTGCAGCAACAAATCCGCCAGGCTTTGTCGGCGTTGCCGTTGCCGGTTAACCGACTGGAAGAATTCGATAACTGCCGTGAGGCGTGGCGTAAATGTCAGGCCTGGTTGAAAGATATTGAAAGCGCTCGGTTGCAGCATAATCAGGCGTATACCGAAGCCATGCTTACCGAGTATGCGGATTTTTTCCGCCAGGTCGAGTCTTCACCGCTGAATCCGGCGCAGGCCCGGGCAGTCGTTAATGGCGAGCATTCTTTGTTAGTGCTGGCTGGTGCAGGAAGCGGAAAAACGTCGGTGCTGGTGGCCCGTGCAGGCTGGTTGCTGGCGCGTGGTGAAGCGTCCCCTGAGCAAATTTTATTGCTGGCGTTTGGTCGCAAAGCCGCTGAAGAGATGGACGAGCGTATTCGAGAACGACTACATACCGAAGACATTACCGCACGCACATTTCATGCGCTGGCGCTGCATATTATTCAGCAGGGTAGCAAAAAAGTTCCGATAGTCAGCAAACTGGAAAATGATACCGCTGCCCGTCATGAACTTTTTATTGCTGAGTGGTGCAAGCAATGCAGCGAAAAGAAAGCGCAGGCGAAGGGCTGGCGGCAATGGCTGACGGAAGAAATGCAGTGGTCAGTGCCAGAAGGTAATTTCTGGGATGATGAAAAATTACAGCGTCGTCTTGCCTCTCGCCTCGATCGCTGGGTAAGTCTGATGCGGATGCACGGTGGTGCACAGGCAGAAATGATTGCCAGTGTACCCGAAGAGATTCGCGATCTGTTCAGTAAACGTATCAAGTTGATGGCCCCGTTATTAAAAGCCTGGAAAGGTGCGCTGAAGGCAGAAAACGCTGTCGATTTTTCGGGCCTTATTCACCAGGCGATTGTGATTCTGGAGAAAGGTCGCTTTATCAGCCCGTGGAAGCATATTCTGGTTGATGAATTTCAGGATATCTCGCCGCAGCGCGCAGCGTTGTTAGCGGCATTACGCAAGCAAAACAGTCAGACGACGTTGTTCGCCGTTGGTGATGACTGGCAGGCGATTTATCGCTTCAGCGGTGCGCAAATGTCGCTCACCACCGCTTTCCATGAAAACTTTGGTGAAGGTGATCGCTGCGATTTAGACACGACTTACCGTTTTAACAGTCGTATCGGTGAGGTGGCAAACCGGTTTATTCAGCAGAACCCAGGCCAGCTGAAAAAGCCGCTAAACAGCTTAACCAATGGAGACAAAAAAGCCGTCACGTTATTGGATGAGAGTCAACTTGACGCTTTGCTGGATAAGCTCTCTGGTTATGCCAAACCGGAAGAGCGCATTCTGATCCTGGCGCGTTACCATCACATGAGGCCTGCCAGCCTGGAAAAAGCGGCAACACGCTGGCCGAAGTTGCAAATCGACTTTATGACCATTCATGCCAGCAAAGGGCAACAGGCGGATTACGTCATCATCGTTGGCTTGCAGGAGGGAAGTGATGGTTTTCCGGCTGCGGCGCGGGAGTCGATTATGGAAGAGGCGCTACTGCCACCGGTTGAGGATTTCCCGGACGCTGAAGAACGGCGGTTAATGTACGTGGCGCTGACCCGGGCACGCCATCGGGTATGGGCACTGTTTAACAAAGAGAATCCCTCTCCCTTTGTGGAAATACTGAAAAATCTGGATGTGCCGGTGGCGAGAAAACCGTAAGAAACAGGTGGCGTTTGCCACCTGTGCAATATTACTTCAGACGGTCCGCGAGATAACGCTGATAATCGGGGATCAGAATATCGACCGCGTCGTTGAAATGCGGCGACTGGATAATGAAGTCTGCCGTTGCCACGTTGGTGGCAACCGGAATGTTCCATACCGTCGCCAGACGCAGCAAGGCTTTCACGTCAGGATCGTGCGGAACGGCATTTAGTGGGTCCCAGAAGAAAATCAATACATCAATTTTCCCTTCTGAGATCAATGCGCCAACCTGCTGGTCACCCCCCATTGGGCCACTCAACATCGCGTTGACGTTCATGCCGGTTGCACGGGAAATCAAGTTACCGGTAGTGCCTGTTGCATACAGTACGTGTTGTTCCAGTAACGGTTGATGCCGTTCCACCCAGCTCATCAGCATTTGTTTGCAGTGATCGTGTGCCACCAACGCAATATGTTTCCGCGCAGGTAAAGTACGTGTCGTCAGTTCCATAATGTACATCCGTAGTTAACTTTCCTACAGATTACTGTAAGCACTTATCGCTGCAAGAGAAAGACCGAAAAAGCCTGCGCACAGGCACAAAAATCTCAGGAAGATGGTTGTTTTTCCGCCCATTGCAGGAAAGTATTTCGCGTTTGTGGGTCAGCCAGTTTAAACCAATACTTCAGCCGTTGTTCTGTGAGCACCTGAGACTGCGGTGGAATAGCATCCAGCTCGGAAACACCCGAAAGCAGCGTACTGTCATCTGCCATCATCGTGGCAAATTGCGGTAGTGAAGCGCGTTTCGCGGATTTGTTATAGCGTTCAACCTCGACCTCATAATCAATCGTTTTTGCCGTTGAGGTAATGGCGAGAATATCCAGCTTTACCGGAATCGGCATCGCATCGCCATCCAACAATTCAAGGCGCGGCGCGGCATCAAAATGGTTAGCTTCCCGCTCATTCTCCAGGCGAGGCAGGCGAAAATTGACCTGGTTGATGAGCTGGGTATTAAAACTGACCACCAGCGGTGGGGAGATATACAGCCGTTCTTCACTATTGGAAAGATGAATCGTCTTCTCAACGCGAAACAATAACTGATGCGGTCCGTTATCCAGTTCAATGCTGTCCGCACCGCGCAGCAGAGAGCTGGAAACCTTCTTGCCGTCGAGTACCAGAAGATCGACATCGGTTGAAAGCCGCAGCGTGGTGGCAAAAACGGATACCGGCAAACATAATGCAATCAAGGTGGTCACGATGCCGGTTTTCATAGGTAGCTCCTGTCAAAAGACCGCCCGAATAATAATGTGTCAAAATTTTTCTTTAATCATACTTACTAACATATAGACATATTTCCCGCTTTTGCTCTCATTCATTCGTATTAGCTGCATGGTTGGCATGTCGGCTTTGTCGTACACTTTGTTAAACAGTCTGGAGGAAATAATGAAAGAAACCGATATTGCAGGCATTTTAACGTCCACTCACACCATTGCGCTGGTGGGGGCAAGCGACAAACCCGATCGTCCCAGCTATCGCGTGATGAAATATCTACTCGACCAGGGGTATCACGTCATTCCGGTTTCACCAAAAGTTGCCGGCAAAACGCTGCTGGGCCAGCAGGGGTATGGCACGCTGGCAGAAGTTCCTGAAAAAGTCGATATGGTCGATGTTTTCCGTAATTCAGAAGCGGCGTGGGGCGTGGCGCAGGAAGCGATCGCCATTGGCGCGAAAACTCTCTGGATGCAACTGGGGGTGATTAATGAGCAAGCGGCAGTACTGGCACGGGATGCCGGATTAAATGTGGTGATGGATCGCTGCCCGGCTATTGAGATCCCTCGCCTGGGCCTGGCCAAATAAAAAATCCCCGGAAGGCAAAAACCTTCCGGGGATTTGTTCAGGGATTAGTTACGCAGACGCGGGGCCTGGAGTTGTTTGCGGATGGTCTGCGCCAGCTCATCCATGGATGGCTGTTCAGGATGTTCATCCTGCAATTCGCTACTTAGCTGGGCTTCAGCCAGGTAGGTATGAACCGGTAGGCCGTTATCGTCCTCCATCACCACGTGATACCACGGAGCGGCGCGAAGCTCGTCATTCACCGCCAGCTCATCAGGCGACGGTTCAGAGAGCGAATAAACCGGGTCGATATCCACGACCACTCCGAGATAACCTAACAGGGAATGGCGGACCTGCTGGCCGATACCGAATTTGCTGGCAATCATAGTCACCTCCCGGGAAATCTTTACCTTTGATATAAGGGTAAAATTCCACATTTCAAGTTACATGACGCGACAGGCAAACCCTTTCAGATATAGCCCTTCCGGGTAGGTAGCGATCACCGGATGATCGGCTGCCTGACGGAACTGCTCTATAAATTGTACATCACGACCGGCATCAATTGCGGCATCCGCGATGATTTTCTGAAATAAATCGCTGGTCATCAGACCGGAACAGGAGAAAGTCAGGAGAACTCCGCCTTCATTCAGCAACTGAATCGCCAGCATGTTGATGTCTTTATAGCCACGACACGCGCCCATCAACTGGCTTTTATTCTCAACAAACTTCGGCGGGTCCATCACGATAACGTCAAATTTTTCACCGCGATCGCGATAGGTACGCAGCAATTTAAAGACATCATCACGGACAAACTCAGCCTTGCTCAGATCCAGTTTGTTCAGCTCAACGTTCTGCCGTGCAATATCCAGGGCTTCCTGGGAGGTATCAACGCTGACAACCTGGCTGCAACCGCCCATCAGTGCCGATACGGCGAAACCACCGGTATAGGAGAAACAGTTCAGTACGCGTTTATTTTCAACGTAGCGGCGGGTAGCCAGGCGGCTATCACGCTGATCCAGGTAGTAGCCCGTTTTGTGTCCGTGTTGAATATCCACCAGCAGCTTCATGCCGTGTTCTTCAATCGGCAGCAGGGCAGGCGGCAACTCGCCGGTGACGGGGCCCTGGGTCAGCTCCATCCCTTCTTTTTTACGTACCGCAACATCGCTGCGATCGTAAATCGCACATTCCGGGTACAGCGTTTGCAGGGCGCTAATTAATGCCGCGCGCTGATATTCTGCGCCAGCACTCAGTAGTTGCAGCACCAGAAAATTACCGAAACGATCGATAGTAATACCCGGCAGGCCATCAGATTCTCCGGCGATTAAACGATAACTGTCGAGGCCATCTTTTTGCGCCAGCCAGTCACGCCATTTTTGTGCTTGTTGCAAACGGCGGGAAAAAAAAGCAATGTCGATAGATTCATTCGGGTCAAACGTCCAGACGCGCGCCCGGATTTGCGAAGCTGGCGAATAAGCGCCGCGTGCTAACCATTTTCCCTGATGATCAACAATATCGATGGTTTCACCGAGGCTGGCTTTACCTTCCATGCGGGCAACGGCCCCGGAAAAGATCCACGGATGGCGACGAAGTAATGATTTTTCGCGCCCTTTGGCTAACACTAAACGTACACTCATAATTTACTTTTCTGTCGATGCAAAGAAATGGGCGTCATTGTCCGGAGTTTTCCATGGATTTGCAACGCGTCCATTAAGGATAAGGAGAGCAGCAATGTCGAAAGTCTGCATAATCGCCTGGGTTTACGGGCGAGTTCAGGGCGTTGGATTTCGCTATACCACGCAGTACGAAGCGAAAAAACTGGGATTAGCCGGGTACGCCAAAAATCTTGACGATGGCAGCGTGGAAGTGGTTGCCTGCGGTGAAGAAGGGCAGGTAGAAAAATTAATGCAGTGGTTAAAGAGTGGCGGCCCGCGTTCTGCGCGTGTAGAACGGGTGCTCAGCGAGCCGCATCATCCCTCGGGGGAATTAACCGATTTTCGTATCCGTTAAATACATTTTACCGGTTTTGGCAGGCCAGCAATTTTGGTGGCTTGCTTAGCCGGACCTTTCGGAAACAGTCGGTATAAATAGCGGCTGTTACCTTTTTCTTCGCCAAATTTATTCGCCATCGCTTTTACCAGCATACGAATCGCCGGAGAAGTATTGAATTCCAGATAGAAATCACGCACAAAACGCACCACTTCCCAGTGTTCTGGCGACAGCGAAATCCCTTCGTTCTCTGCAATCACCACTGCCAGCGGCTCACTCCACTGGCTGCTTTCTTTGAGATAGCCTTCGGTATCCGTTTCTATCTCTTTACCTTCGAAGATCAGCATAATTATTACTACCTTAATCAGACTGGCGGCAGTGTAACAAAAAACAAAGCCCCGCATAAAGCGAGGCTCGGTAAGTAACCCTGGGCGAGATTAATCGCGGCTGGCGAAGCCCAGAATGCTCAGCAGGCTGACGAAGATGTTGTACAGCGAAACATACAGGCTAACCGTGGCACGAATATAGTTCGTTTCACCGCCATGAATGATGTTGCTGGTTTCAAACAAAATAGCGCCAGAGGAGATCAGAATGAAGACCGCGCTGATCGCCAGATGCAGAGCAGGCAGTTGCAGGAAGATATTAGCAACCATACCAATCAGCACCACCACAATACCCGCCATCAGCATACCGCCGAGGAACGACATATCTTTGCGGGTGGTCAGCACATATGCAGAGCAGCAGAAGAACACTAACGCCGTTCCGCCCAGTGCCATAGCGATTACGTCACCCATTCCGGCAGACAGATAGGTATTCAGAATTGGTCCGAGGATATAACCCAGAAAACCGGTAAAGGCGAATGCGGAGATAATCCCGGTCGGCTTATTCGCCGTTTTATAGGTCAGGAACATCAAACCATACATACCCACCAGCGTCAGAATCAGACCCGGAGATGGCAGCATTAGCACCGTACTGGCAGTTGCGGTAATCGCAGAAAAGGCCAGCGTCAGGCTCAGCAGAAAATAGGTATTACGCAGCACCTTATGGGTGCTAAGCAGCGATGTACGGTCATGTGAAGAACTAACAATACGATCCATTGAGTCACTCTCTATGACAGATGTAATTAATTAAGCAGCATAATGATAATGCGTAAGGGCACCCAGAAGTTTTACCCATCTTTACGCATTTGATCTGGAACAGGTTTAACAGCGGATTATCAGGTCATTAAGCAAATATAACGCCCTGAGAATTTCGACAGGCAAAAGAAAAAGGGGTTAGCATTTAGCTAACCCCTTATCTTATTTGGCGGAAGCGCAGAGATTCGAACTCTGGAACCCTTTCGGGTCGCCGGTTTTCAAGACCGGTGCCTTCAACCGCTCGGCCACACTTCCGGAATGACGCGCACTATAAACATCCCGATGCGGCGTGTAAACCCCTAATTTGTTTGTTTGCCTGAAAAACAGCCAAAAGTGCATTGATAGCGTGAAATAACAGCAGATTGATCATTTCATCACCATGAATTCCTTCTCTTTTACTCGTTTAGCAACCGGCTAAACATCCCCACTGCCCGGCAAAAAGAAAAATAGGTCCATTTTTATCGCTAAAAGATAAATCCATACAGTTTGTATTGTTTTGTGCAAAAGTTTCACTACGCTTTATTAACAATACTTTCTGGCGACGTGCGCCAGTGCAGAAGGATGAGCTTTCGTTTTCAGCATCTCACGTGAAGCGATGGTTTGCCTTGCTACAGGGACGTCGCTTGCCGACCATAAGCGCCCGGTGTCCTGCCGGTGTCGCAAGGAGAAGAGACGTGCGATATGAATAACGAGGAAACATTTTACCAGGCCATGCGGCGTCAGGGCGTTACCCGGCGCAGCTTTCTCAAATATTGTAGTCTGGCTGCCACGTCGCTGGGATTAGGCGCGGGAATGGCACCAAAGATTGCCTGGGCGCTGGAGAACAAACCCCGCATTCCAGTGGTATGGATCCACGGTCTGGAATGCACCTGCTGTACCGAATCTTTTATCCGCTCCGCTCACCCGCTGGCAAAGGACGTCATCCTTTCCCTGATTTCCCTCGATTACGACGATACTTTGATGGCTGCCGCCGGAACCCAGGCGGAAGAAGTCTTTGAAGACATCATCACGCAATACAATGGCAAATATATCCTCGCAGTAGAAGGTAATCCGCCGCTGGGCGAGCAGGGGATGTTCTGTATCAGCAGCGGTCGACCGTTTATTGAGAAACTCAAACGTGCCGCTGCCGGAGCCAGTGCGATTATCGCCTGGGGAACCTGCGCGTCCTGGGGCTGCGTGCAGGCCGCGCGACCCAATCCGACGCAGGCAACGCCTATCGACAAAGTCATCACCGACAAACCTATTATCAAAGTACCTGGCTGCCCGCCGATCCCGGATGTGATGAGCGCCATCATTACTTACATGGTGACCTTTGATCGCTTGCCAGATGTCGACAGAATGGGCCGTCCACTGATGTTTTATGGTCAGCGTATCCACGATAAATGCTATCGCCGTGCTCACTTCGACGCCGGAGAGTTCGTGCAGAGTTGGGATGATGACGCTGCCCGCAAAGGTTACTGCCTGTACAAAATGGGCTGCAAAGGGCCTACCACCTATAACGCCTGTTCCTCCACACGCTGGAATGATGGCGTTTCTTTCCCAATCCAGTCTGGTCACGGCTGCCTGGGCTGTGCGGAAAATGGTTTCTGGGATCGCGGTTCGTTCTACAGCCGCGTGGTCGATATTCCGCAAATGGGTACCCATTCCACCGCCGATGCCGTCGGTTTAACCGCACTTGGCGTGGTGGCAGCGGCTGTTGGTGTGCACGCAGTCGCCAGCGCCGTTGACCAGCGCAGACGTCATAACCAGCAACCTACAGAAACCGAACATCAGCCAGGCAATGAGGATAAACAGGCATGAGCACTCAGTACGAAACTCAAGGATACACCATCAATAATGCCGGACGCCGCCTGGTGGTCGACCCGATTACGCGCATTGAAGGCCACATGCGCTGCGAAGTGAATATTAACGATCAGAATGTGATCACCAATGCCGTCTCCTGCGGCACCATGTTTCGCGGGCTGGAGATCATCCTGCAAGGGCGCGACCCGCGCGATGCGTGGGCGTTCGTTGAACGTATCTGCGGCGTCTGTACTGGCGTACACGCTCTGGCTTCGGTTTACGCCATCGAAGATGCCATCGGTATTAAAGTGCCGGACAACGCCAATATCATCCGCAACATTATGCTGGCAACGCTCTGGTGCCACGATCATCTGGTGCACTTCTATCAGCTTGCCGGGATGGACTGGATCGATGTGTTAGATGCGCTGAAAGCCGACCCGCGGAAAACCTCCGAACTGGCGCAAAGTCTCTCCTCTTGGCCGAAATCATCCCCTGGCTATTTCTTCGACGTACAAAATCGCCTGAAGAAATTCGTTGAAGGCGGCCAGTTGGGGATCTTCCGCAATGGCTACTGGGGGCACCCGCAGTACAAACTGCCGCCAGAAGCCAACCTGATGGGCTTTGCCCACTATCTCGAAGCTCTCGATTTCCAGCGTGAAATTGTCAAAATCCACGCTGTCTTTGGCGGTAAAAACCCGCATCCAAACTGGATTGTCGGCGGGATGCCTTGCGCCATTAACATTGACGAAAGCGGCGCGGTCGGGGCGGTCAATATGGAACGCCTGAACCTGGTGCAGTCGATTATCACCCGCACGGCGGATTTCATTAACAACGTGATGATCCCCGACGCCTTAGCCATTGGTCAGTTCAACAAACCGTGGAGCGAAATCGGCACGGGTCTTTCTGATAAATGTGTCCTCAGCTACGGCGCATTCCCGGATATTGCCAACGACTTTGGCGAGAAAAGTCTGCTGATGCCTGGCGGCGCGGTGATTAACGGCGACTTCAACAATGTGCTGCCAGTGGATTTGGTTGATCCGCAGCAGGTGCAGGAGTTTGTCGACCACGCCTGGTATCGATATCCCAACGATCAGGTCGGGCGTCATCCGTTCGATGGCATCACCGACCCGTGGTACAACCCCGGCGATGTCAAAGGCAGCGATACCAACATTCAGCAGCTGAATGAACAGGAACGCTACTCGTGGATCAAAGCGCCACGCTGGCGCGGTAATGCGATGGAAGTGGGGCCGCTGGCACGCACGTTAATCGCTTATCACAAAGGCGATGCGGCGACCGTTGAGTCGGTCGATCGCATGATGTCGGCGTTGAACCTGCCGCTTTCCGGCATCCAGTCAACGTTAGGCCGCATTTTGTGTCGCGCGCACGAAGCGCAGTGGGCCGCAGGCAAGTTGCAATATTTCTTCGACAAGCTGATGACCAATCTCAAAAACGGCAATCTCGCCACCGCCTCTACTGAAAAATGGGAACCAGCAACCTGGCCGACAGAGTGCCGTGGTGTCGGTTTTACCGAAGCGCCGCGCGGGGCGTTAGGCCACTGGGCCGCCATTCGCGATGGCAAGATTGATCTCTACCAGTGCGTGGTACCGACCACCTGGAACGCCAGCCCGCGCGATCCCAAAGGCCAAATTGGCGCTTATGAAGCAGCGTTAATGAACACCAAAATGGCGATCCCCGAGCAACCGCTGGAGATCCTGCGTACTCTGCACAGCTTTGACCCGTGCCTCGCCTGTTCAACACACGTGCTGGGCGACGACGGTAGCGAGCTGATCTCCGTGCAGGTGCGTTAACAGCGAAGGAGAATCATCATGCAACAGAAAAGCGACAACGTTGTCAGCCATTATGTCTTTGAAGCGCCAGTGCGTATCTGGCACTGGCTGACGGTGTTATGCATGGCGGTGTTGATGGTCACCGGATACTTTATCGGCAAGCCGCTACCTTCCGTCAGCGGCGAGGCGACGTATCTGTTTTACATGGGCTATATCAGGTTGATTCACTTCAGCGCCGGGATGATTTTTACCGTGGTCTTGCTGATGCGGATCTACTGGGCTTTTGTCGGCAATCGCTACTCACGCGAGCTGTTTATCGTGCCAGTATGGCGTAAAAGCTGGTGGCAGGGCGTGTGGTATGAAATCCGCTGGTATCTGTTTCTGGCAAAACGTCCGAGTGCCGATATTGGCCATAACCCCATCGCCCAGGCGGCGATGTTCGGCTATTTCCTGATGTCGGTATTTATGATCGTCACCGGCTTTGCGCTGTACAGCGAACATAGTCAGTACGCTATTTTTGCGCCGTTCCGTTATGTGGTGGAATTTTTCTACTGGACGGGTGGCAACTCAATGGACATTCACAGCTGGCATCGGCTGGGGATGTGGCTGATTGGCGCGTTTGTGATAGGTCATGTCTACATGGCGCTGCGTGAAGACATCATGTCCGACGACACGGTGATCTCCACCATGGTCAACGGCTACCGTAGCCACAAATTTGGCAAAATAAGTAACAAGGAGCGTTCATGAGTGAGCAACGCGTGGTGGTAATGGGGCTGGGCAACCTGCTGTGGGCCGATGAAGGCTTCGGCGTGCGGGTGGCGGAACGGCTGTATGCCCATTACCACTGGCCTGAGGATGTGGAGATTGTAGATGGCGGTACTCAGGGACTGAACTTGCTGGGGTATGTCGAAAGCGCCAGTCACTTGTTGATCCTCGATGCCATTGATTACGGGC
The DNA here is from genome assembly GCF_046764225.1 of Escherichia sp. F1. NCBI lineage: Bacteria > Pseudomonadati > Pseudomonadota > Gammaproteobacteria > Enterobacterales > Enterobacteriaceae > Escherichia > Escherichia sp. F1. Next base: position 3,073,758 of record NZ_CP177202.1, on the reverse strand, counting down.
TGGAACCCGGAACGCTACGAACGTATGCCGGAGAACGCATTCCGGCTTATCTCAGCGCGAAGAAAATGAGCCTGCACCAGAACAGTTTCTCCGAAGTGCTGGCGCTGGCAGATATCCGCGGACATCTGCCAGCACATATTGCCCTCGTCGGTCTGCAACCCGCGATGCTCGACGACTACGGCGGCAGCCTGAGCGAACTGGCGCGGGAGCAACTGCCCGCCGCGGAACAGGCGGCGCTGGTACAGCTGGCGGCCTGGGGAATTGTGCCGCAACCGGCTAATGAATCGCGCTGTCTCAATTATGACTGTCTGTCGATGGAAAATTACGAAGGCGTTCGCTTGCGTCAGTACCGGATGACACTGGAGGAGCAGGGATGAGCAACGACACACCATTTGATGCGTTGTGGCAACGAATGCTGGCGCGCGGCTGGACGCCGGTCAGTGAATCCCGTCTCGACGACTGGCTTACGCAAGCGCCAGACGGCGTGGTGTTATTAAGCAGCGATCCGAAACGCACGCCAGAGGTCAGCGATAATCCGGTAATGATTGGCGAATTACTGCGCGAGTTTCCCGACTACACATGGCAGGTGGCGATTGCTGACCTTGAGCAGAGCGAAGCCATCGGCGATCGCTTTGGCGTCTTTCGCTTTCCCGCCACATTAGTATTTACCGGCGGAAACTATCGCGGCGTGCTGAATGGTATTCACCCGTGGGCGGAACTGATAAACCTGATGCGCGGACTTGTCGAACCGCAGCAGGAGCGTGCCTCATGAGCGAAACTTTTTTCCATCTGCTGGGGCCAGGAACGCAACCGAACGATGACAGTTTCAGCATGAATCCACTGCCGATCACCTGTCAGGTGAATGATGAACCGAGTATGGCGGCCCTGGAGCAATGTGCTCACAGCCCGCAGGTGATTGCGCTGTTAAACGAGTTACAACATCAACTAAGCGAATGCCAGCCGCCGTTGGGCGAGGTGCTGGCAGTCGATCTGTTAAATCTCAACGCCGACGATCGTCACTTTATCAATACGCTTCTCGGGGAAGGGGAAGTGTCAGTGCGCATGCAGCAGGCTGACGACAGTGAAAGTGAAATACAGGAGGCGATCTTCTGCGGATTATGGCGGGTGCGCAGACGTCGCGGCGACAAGTTGCTGGAGGACAAACTGGAGGCTGGCTGCGCGCCGCTGGCATTGTGGCAGGCGGCAACGCAAAACGTCTTGCCGACAGATTCGCTGTTACCGCCGCCCATTGATGGCCTGATGAATGGCCTACCGTTGGCGCATGAGTTACTGGCGCATGTACGTAACCCCGACGCGCAGCCGCACAGCATTAATCTGACGCAATTACCCATCAGCGAGGCTGATCGGCTTTTTCTCTCACGTCTCTGTGGGCCGGGAAATATTCAGATTCGTACCATTGGCTATGGCGAGAGCTATATCAACGCCACGGGGTTACGCCATGTCTGGCATTTACGCTGTACGGACACCTTAAAAGGCCCGTTACTGGAAAGTTATGAAATCTGCCCGATACCGGAAGTGGTTCTGGCAGCGCCAGAAGATTTGGTCGACTCTGCGCAGCGGCTTAGTGAGGTATGTCAGTGGCTGGCGGAAGGGGCACCGTCGTAAAAAGACGGTAAGTATCGCTTTCAGGCTTATGAATATCGCAATCGGCGAATACCTCTGGTCGTAGAGTTTCAGGATAAAGAGGGAGATCTACCATTAACGGGTTATTTTTCTCTCTTCGCCTACAGGAGTGCGCATGTGGGATGTCATTGATTTATCGCGCTGGCAGTTTGCTCTGACCGCGCTGTATCACTTTTTATTTGTACCCCTTACCCTGGGGCTGATTTTTTTGCTGGCTATCATGGAAACCATTTACGTGGTCACCGGCAAAACAATCTACCGCGATATGACGCGCTTCTGGGGTAAGCTCTTCGGTATCAACTTTGCTCTTGGCGTGGCTACCGGCCTGACCATGGAGTTTCAGTTTGGTACTAACTGGTCATTCTATTCCAACTATGTGGGCGATATTTTTGGCGCACCGCTGGCGATGGAAGCATTAATGGCCTTCTTCCTCGAATCCACTTTTGTCGGGCTGTTCTTCTTCGGCTGGCAACGGCTGAATAAATACCAGCACCTGCTGGTGACGTGGCTGGTGGCGTTCGGTTCAAATCTCTCTGCGTTGTGGATATTGAATGCCAACGGTTGGATGCAATACCCGACCGGTGCGCATTTTGATATCGACACCCTTCGTATGGAAATGACCAGCTTCAGCGAGCTGGTCTTTAACCCGGTCAGCCAGGTGAAATTTGTGCACACCGTAATGGCGGGCTACGTGACTGGGGCCATGTTTATTATGGCGATCAGCGCCTGGTATTTACTGCGCGGACGGGAGCGCGATGTCGCATTACGCTCGTTTGCCATCGGTTCCGTCTTCGGTACTCTGGCGATTATCGGCACGCTGCAACTCGGAGACAGTTCTGCGTATGAAGTCGCGCAAGTACAACCGGTAAAACTGGCGGCGATGGAAGGGGAATGGCAAACGGAACCTGCACCTGCACCGTTCCATGTGGTTGCCTGGCCGGAACAGGATCAAGAGCGTAACGCCTTTGCTATCAAAATTCCCGCGCTGCTAGGGATCCTCGCCACTCACTCATTAGATAAGCCCGTGCCGGGTCTGAAGAATTTGATGGCTGAAACCTACCCACGCTTGCAACGCGGACGTATGGCCTGGCTGTTAATGCAGGAAATATCGCAAGGCAATCGTGAGCCGCATGTGTTGCAGGCATTTCGGGAGTTGGAAGGCGACCTGGGTTACGGCATGTTGCTCTCCCGCTATGCGCCGGATATGAACCATGTCACAGCTGCACAGTACCAGGCGGCGATGCGTGGCGCGATACCTCAGGTTGCGCCGGTATTCTGGAGTTTCCGCATCATGGTGGGCTGTGGTTCTCTGCTGCTACTGGTGATGCTGATTGCGCTTGTCCAGACGCTGCGTGGCAAAATCGACCAGCATCGCTGGGTGCTGAAAATGGCGCTCTGGAGTTTGCCGCTGCCGTGGATTGCGATTGAAGCCGGGTGGTTTATGACCGAGTTTGGTCGTCAGCCGTGGGCGATACAGGACATCTTACCGACATACTCCGCGCACTCCGCCTTAACCACAGGACAACTGGCTTTCTCACTGATCATGATCGTAGGGCTTTACACCCTGTTCTTAATCGCCGAAGTCTACCTGATGCAGAAATATGCCCGTCTGGGGCCGAGCGCGATGCAGAGTGAACAACCGACGCAGCAACAGGGGTAAAGGAGAAAATCATGTTTGATTATGAAACATTGCGCTTCATCTGGTGGCTGCTGATTGGCGTGATCCTGGTGGTCTTTATGATCTCCGACGGATTTGACATGGGGATCGGCTGTCTGCTGCCTCTGGTGGCGCGTAATGATGATGAACGCCGGATAGTGATAAACAGCGTTGGCGCGCACTGGGAAGGCAATCAGGTCTGGTTAATCCTCGCAGGTGGGGCATTATTTGCCGCCTGGCCCAGAGTTTATGCAGCGGCGTTTTCCGGCTTTTATGTGGCGATGATTCTGGTGCTGTGCTCGCTATTCTTCCGCCCGCTGGCCTTTGATTATCGCGGAAAAATCGCCGATGCACGCTGGCGTAAAATGTGGGATGCTGGACTGGTCATCGGCAGTCTGGTGCCGCCGGTAGTCTTCGGTATTGCCTTCGGCAACTTGCTGCTCGGCGTGCCGTTTGCCTTCACACCGCAATTACGCGTGGAATATCTCGGCAGCTTTTGGCAACTGCTGACGCCATTCCCTTTATTGTGCGGATTGCTCAGCCTTGGAATGGTGATTTTGCAAGGTGGCGTCTGGTTACAACTGAAAACTGTTGGTGTGATTCATCTGCGTTCACAGCTGGCGACTAAACGGGCTGCACTGTTGGTGATGCTGTGCTTTTTGCTGGCGGGTTACTGGCTGTGGGTCGGTATTGATGGCTTTGTACTGCTCGCCCAGGATGCTAACGGTCCTTCCAATCCGTTAATGAAACTGGTGGCAGTGCTACCTGGTGCCTGGATGAATAATTTCGTCGAATCGCCCGTTCTGTGGATCTTCCCGCTGCTGGGGTTCTTCTGCCCATTGCTGACGGTGATGGCGATTTATCGTGGTCGCCCGGGTTGGGGATTTTTGATGGCGTCATTGATGCAATTTGGCGTGATTTTCACGGCAGGCATCACGCTGTTCCCCTTTGTCATGCCGTCAAGCGTGAGTCCGATCTCCAGCCTGACGTTGTGGGACAGTACTTCCAGTCAGCTGACGCTGAGCATTATGTTGGTAATCGTGCTGATATTTTTGCCCATTGTGTTGCTCTACACTCTCTGGAGCTACTACAAAATGTGGGGGCGCATGACAACAGAAACTCTCCGCCGTAACGAAAACGAGTTGTACTAAGGAGCAGGAACAATGTGGTATTTACTTTGGTTCGTCGGCATTTTGTTGATGTGTTCGCTCTCCACCCTTGTGTTGGTATGGCTGGACCCGCGTCTGAAAAGTTAACGAACGTAAGCCTGATGCGGCGCATTAGCGTCGCATCAGGCAATCAATAATGTCGGATATGAAAAGCGGAAACATATCGATGAAAGCGATCTTGATCCCATTCTTATCTCTTCTGATTCCGTTCACCCCGCAATCTGCATTCGCTCAGAGTGAGCCGGAGCTGAAGCTGGAAAGTGTGGTGATTGTCAGTCGTCATGGTGTGCGTGCCCCAACCAAGGCCACGCAACTGATGCAGGATGTCACCCCAGACGCATGGCCAACATGGCCGGTAAAACTGGGGTGGCTGACACCGCGCGGTGGTGAGCTAATCGCTTATCTCGGACATTACCAACGCCAGCGTCTGGTGGCTGACGGATTGCTGGCGAAAAAGGGCTGCCCGCAGCCTGGTCAGGTCGCGATTATTGCTGATGTCGACGAGCGTACCCGTAAAACAGGCGAAGCCTTCGCCGCCGGGCTGGCACCTGACTGTGCAATAACCATACATACCCAGGCAGATACGTCCAGTCCCGATCCGTTATTTAATCCTCTAAAAACTGGCGTTTGCCAACTGGATAACGCGAATGTGACTGACGCGATCCTCAGCAGGGCAGGAGGGTCAATTGCTGACTTTACCGGGCATCGACAAACGGCGTTTCGCGAACTGGAACAGGTGCTTAATTTTCCACAATCAAACTTGTGCCTTAACCGTGAGAAACAGGACGAAAGCTGTTCATTAACGCAGGCATTACCATCGGAACTCAAGGTGAGCGCCGACAATGTCTCATTAACCGGTGCGGTAAGCCTCGCATCAATGCTGACGGAAATATTTCTCCTGCAACAAGCACAGGGAATGCCGGAGCCGGGGTGGGGAAGGATCACTGATTCACACCAGTGGAACACGTTGCTAAGTTTGCATAACGCGCAATTTTATTTACTACAACGCACGCCAGAGGTTGCCCGCAGCCGCGCCACCCCGTTGTTGGATTTGATCATGACAGCGTTGACGCCCCATCCACCGCAAAAACAGGCGTATGGTGTGACATTACCCACTTCAGTGCTGTTTATCGCCGGACACGATACTAATCTGGCAAATCTCGGCGGCGCACTGGAGCTCAACTGGACGCTTCCAGGTCAGCCGGATAACACACCGCCAGGGGGTGAACTGGTGTTTGAACGCTGGCGTAGGCTAAGCGATAACAGCCATTGGATTCAGGTTTCGCTGGTCTTCCAGACTTTACAGCAGATGCGTGATAAAACGCCGCTATCATTAAATACGCCGCCCGGAGAGGTGAAACTGACCCTGGCAGGATGTGAAGAGCGAAATGCGCAGGGCATGTGTTCGTTGGCCAGTTTTACGCAAATCGTGAATGAAGCACGCATACCGGCGTGCAGTTTGTAATGCATAAAAAAAGAGCATTCAGTTACCTGAATGCTCTGAAGCTGATGATAAACGAAGAACTGTCTGATGCGTAGACCGGAAAAGGCATTTACGCCGCATCCGGCCATCTTACCTTCAGTTTTACTCTTTCTCGGAGTAACTATAACCGTAATAGTTATAGCCGTAACTGTAAGCGGTGCTGGCGCGTTTAATCACACCATTGAGGATTGCGCCTTTAATATTGACGCCAGCCTGTTCCAGACGCTGCATTGACAAGCTCACCTCTTTGGCGGTGTTCAAGCCAAAACGCGCAACCAGCAGGCTGGTGCCGACAGAGCGTCCCACGACCGCAGCATCGCTCACCGCCAGCATCGGCGGCGTATCGACAATCACCAGATCGTAATGGTCGTTCGCCCATTCCAGTAATTGACGCATCCGATCGCGCATCAGCAGTTCAGACGGGTTAGGTGGCACCTGACCGCGAGTAATCACATCAAAGCCTCCTTTGCCAAAATGCTGGATCACTTTGTTGAGCTCATCTTTACCTGCCAGATATTCCGACAAGCCATGTTCATTACTCACGGTAAACAGGTTATGCGAATAACCACGACGTAAGTCGGCATCAATAAATAACACTTTTTGATCGGACTGGGCGATCACCGCTGCCAGAGTTGAACTGACGAACGTTTTACCACTGTCTGGCGTCGCACCGGTGATCATCAGAATGTTATTCTCTGTCTCCATCATAGCGAAGTGCAGACTGGTTCGTAGCGCACGTACGGCTTCCACAGCAGAATCCGCCGGGTTATCCACCGCCAGGAAGGGGATATTTTTAGTACGATGGCGCTGCTGATTAGAAAATAAATTTTTCTTACGCAGACGGGTACGTTTATCCAGCCACTCGGACATCGGGATAGTGGCATAAACGCTGATGCCGTGCTCTTCCAGTTGTTCCGGTGCTTCTACACCACGACGCAACATCGCACGCGCCAGCACTGCACCCACCGAAATAAACAGGCCAAGAATAAAACCAAGCACCACATTCAACGCTTTTTTCGGTTTCACTGGCTGCGGCTGAGTGACTGCCGGGTCGATAATCCGCACGTTACCAATCGCACTGGATTTCGAAATACTCAACTCCTGCTGGCGGTTAAGTAATTGCAGATATACCGCACGGCCCGCTTCTACGTCACGACTTAAACGCAACACTTCCTGTTGGGTGGAAGGCATTGCCGATACCCGCTTATTCAGGCGTTTGCGTTCTTGCTCCAGCGTCTGGCGTTTTTCCAGCAGCGCACGATAAGTTGGGTGATCTTTCTTATACAGCTGGGAGATCTCTGCCTCGCGGAAGGTCAGCTCATTGAGTTGATTATCAACGTTAACAATCTGCTCAAGAACGGCTTTGGCTTCCAGGTTAAGGTCAACCGAATCGCGCTGCTGGCGATAAACGTTGAGTTTTTCTTCCGCCTGGTCCAGCTCGCTGCGCACTTCTGGCAACTGGCGCTGTAAGAATTCAAGGCTTTGTGAATCCTGCGCCGCCTGGCGAGCGATATTCTGTTGCAAATAGTTGTTAGCGATGCTGTTCAGAATACGGGTAATCAACTGGGGATCATCACCGGTCATGGTAAGTTCCAGCATCCCGCTTTCTTTACTGCGTTCGCTAACGGTAAAGGTTTCCTGCAACGCGTTAATCGCTTCCAGTTCGGTACGCTGGCTCAGGACAAACTGCGTTCCTGGTTTGGCCTTAATGTCCGCGATAGTCAGCGCAACGCCGTCTTTTTCCAGACGCTGGCCGACCATACCATTGACGGTGAACCCTTCACCTTCCAGCGTATAGTGGCCGTTTTCCCCAACCGTGAGTGTCAGTTGCTGATCCTGACCATTCAGTTGTGGAATATGCATCCAGCTGATCGCCAGCTCACCTGGTTTCTCTTTGGTTAATCTCGCCCAGCCGCGACCCACAATCGGAAAATACTTTTGCTCAACTATGTCGCGCAGATTCAGTTCAGCAATGGTTTTACCGAGAATCATGCGCGATTGCAGCAGTTGGATCTCCGGTGCTGACTCGGGCGATGAGTTAGGGATCATATCGCTCAGGCCGCTGAGAATGGCGTTGCCCTGTTTCTGCTCAACCTGGACCAGAGTATCTGCCTGATAAATTGGCGTGCTTAACAGCGAGTAAGCGACAGCGATCAGCGTGAACAACGCGGTCACGCTGATAATAAACTTACGGTGATCCCATAACTCGCCGACCAGACGAAGCAGATCGATCTCATTTTCCTGAGTGCTGCCTGGTGGCGTATTCATATTTTTAGTTGTCATCGTATTTTATAAACTCAAATTACCGGCTGAGGCGCTTCGCCCATTCCTGACTGGCGCGCTCCAACATACCGTAGACATGTTCAAATGCGTCCTGACTTTTACGATAGGGATCCGGGATCTCTTTCTGTTCCAGCCATTGCCCAAACAGCATTGTCTTCCCGCGGACCTCGGGAGCGATTGCGGTAACCTGAGCAATATGTTCCGACTCCATTGCCAGAATCAGATCGTAATTTCGTGCCATCTCAGCAGTGAGCTTACGTCCGGCATGTCCTTCAAGAGATACGCCATGATTTGCGGCAACATCTGCTGCTGTCGCATCTGCAGGGTGTTTTACCAGACCATGAACACCTGCCGATTTGACTTTTACGCCTGGCAGACGTTTACGCAGCAAGCGCTCGCCAATGGGCGAACGGCAAATGTTGCCGGTACAAACCACCAGGATTGAGTTAAATTTTAGTTGGGCCATGTTTGAATCCACCGTGAAGTCTCTGTCAGGTCATGCACCCCGGAAATCGTCGGTACCAGTAGAGAAATCACACGGTTCCAACGAGCCAGCGGCGCAGTAGTGACATAAACAATGTCGTAAGGTTCAAGCTGGAATTCCGTTCCGAGTATCATTGCCGATGCGTCCTTCGCATTCAGCTGATAAATATTGGCGATTTTGCCATTCTGCTTGTTTTGCGTTGCACGAATAACAAAAATCCCCGTCGCATCAGCGACATCCTGATTCATACCCTCAGCGTTACCCAGCGCTTCCGCCAGGGTCATACCGCTGCGGTCCATTTTCAGCGTGCTCTGTTTACCCACTTCACCCATCACGAAGACTTTCAGATCATCGTTGCGCGGAATAAATAAAATATCGCCCGGGTGCAGCAGTTTGTTCTGGCGCAAGTCGCCACGCTGCATCAGCGCATAGAGGTTCACTTTGGTCTTTACGCCATTCTGGGTGAGCACCACGTTGCGCCAGTCTGCATCTGCGGTCAGCCCCCCCGCGGCGTTAATCGCATCCATGATGGTCAGAGGAATATTGGTAATCGGCTGCTGACCCGATTTGCTGACTTCGCCGGTGACGTACGCTTTTTGCGAGCGGAACGCCGCGACGCTGACATCGACTTGCGGGCTTTCAATGACTGAATCCAGACGCGCTGTAATCTCGTTGCGTACCTGGGTAAGTGTTTTCCCGGCCACTTTCAGGCGACCAATATAGGGGTAGAAAATCGCACCATCGGCGTTAACCCAGTTGCCGGTATCACTGGCGCTACGGTATTGCCCTGCGGGTGTGGTTAGTTCCGGGTGATCCCAGACCGTAACCATCAACACATCCCCAATGCCGATACGATATTCATAGTTCGCGATTTGCTGCTCCAGCTCCGGGTTAGCCTGCGACATAATCGGTTTGGCGCGCAGCTGATCAATCAATCCTGGCGTGACGGGATAGATATTGACCATTTTGTCCAGGTCATACTGATTGTCAGGTAGTTCAATGACATCCTTGTTACTGGTCGATAAATTCTGACCAGGAACAAGGGTACATGCTGTCAAAGACAGAACAGCCAATGTCAGTACCGAAAACTTAAAAATGTTCTTTTTCATTGGTTTATATTTATCAGTCATTGTAATGTTATGAATTACGTCAGGTTATTGTCCAACCGGTACTTCTCGCTCTGCCGTCATTGGATAGAGCTGGTATTTGCGTGACAGCATTTGTCCACCATCACGCGTCAATGGTGTCCACGAAACCACCGCGCGGTTGCGGTTAGGTCCAATGGTCATCAAGTCGAACGGAATCGAGATATAAAAACCTTTACTAAAGCCGCCTTCGCCGTAGTCATCTTTAGATACGTTACTGATTGCCGCCCATACCCCTACCGCCACGCCGCTGTCAAAGCGCTTGGCGACGTCGATCGTTGCGCCTTTATCTTTTGCCAGATATTGCCCAACGCTAAGTTTCATCAGTACGCCATTGAGCGTCGGCGGGTTCCAGTAAGCCGTCACGAAACCTGTGGGTGTGGAATAATCGGTGAAGCGCATCATGTTGTCCCAGTCACGCTGCTTCACGTAGTTAACGTCCACACCCAGCGCCCAGCTGGCATCTAGCGGGCGATAAAGCAGCTCGGAACCGACACCTGCGTACATCGTTTCCAGATAACCGCCATACACCTGGCCATAGAAACCATTGCCTAAGTCGGCAAAGTAGTTCGCCTGCAAGTTGTTGAGATAAACGTCATTGCGAACGTAATCACGGATATGCGTGCGCACGCGGGGCAGGGTAGAGTCCGCGGGTAATAGCGAAGACTTAAACTTGTCGTAGTTATTGTAAATATTGGTGAAAATACCGCCATCAAGCAGCAGGTGGTCAGTAAACCAGTAGCGGGCGCTGGACATCAGCCCCAACTGGAACATATAGAAATCTTCCGGGCCGCCCAGCGACTGTGAAAGTGTTGGGTTGAAAGAGTAGCTAAAGCGATCTTCACGAATACGGTAGCCCCGACCAAAGGCAGAAAGATCTTCAGCTTCAACACGTTGTTGTTGCAGTGGCTCTGATTGACCAGGCGCTGTACCGGCCAGCTGTTTGCGCAGGCTGGCTACGTCGGTTTCGGTAGTCACCATCGCCATATGCTCGCGCTTTTGCGTCACGCTAATCTTCTCAACGCCTTGCGGCAGGTTATTCACCAGAATCCGGTTGGCACGATCGACCGCTTCGCGAGAGTCACGGTATTTGTATTGTTGACCAGACATATACAGCGTCTTATCGCGCAGCTGAATTTCCGGTGCTTCAAAACCTGCGTTGTACTTCAGCGCGGTAAGTTGGTTCGCTACTGTGGTGTACTGCAATCCTTCAGATTCCGGCGCAGGTTGATATGCCGGTTTTGGCGTATCGCGCAGGGCAGGGCGCAGATCGTTGAAATTGGTCCGTAACGTGAAGCCAAACATCAACGTGTTACCGCGTTCATAACTCAGGTTGAGATCTGCCCAGCTGGCAGCGCGATAAACTGCGCCGACGTTGAAATGGCTTGCCTGAGGCAGTTTGCCAGCGAAATCATTCTGGTAATTGTTGCCGTCGTATTCGAGTTTCAGACGCAGGGGATTCCACGGCGTTTGATACTCAATACCGCCAAAAATAGAGGCTGGACCACGAAAGATATCGCTAAAGCTGATATCTCCCGCATCGTGAGACTCTGCGCGATGGCAATATTTATCGCTTACCCGACAAAACGGGTTGGTAATATTGCCCGCATTACCGGCGTAGCCCCAGGCCATCCCGAAGGTGAAATCGAACGGGCCCGCTTGCTTGCTGGCCACCAGATACTCACCGTCAAACAGACCCGTACCAGCAATATCACGTTTACCAAATGCCACTTGCGGTAGCCAGTAACCTTCTTCCCACAGGCGAAGTTTAAAATCGAAAGATTTGTCTTTGTATGACTGATCGCCGCTGAAATCTTCCCACTGGCTATATTTGCGTGTGCGCACATCCGTATAACGAATGGTGCCTTCCAGCCATGGGAACAGCGCCACGGAGGTGGAGTAGAAACGGTATTGATCGTTATCCCGGTAGTTGACGCTGAATTCACCTTCCGGTGCGATGCGCGCATTTGGCATCTGCAACAATCCTGTGCCGCCAAAGTCTGATTGCGACGAACCCAGCGGATCCGGGTAGGTTAATACTTCAGCATGACAGGCACTGGAGACGGCAATGGCCAGGCAGCTTAAAAGATAAGAGTTCTTCTTCATCAGTCAGGAACACGTTGCGTTAAAACAGACACAATCTGGTCATTTAAATCAGCATATTTTTCGGGCAGTACATGCGCAGAAAAGCCCAACCAAAGCTGGCTGCCAGGCGGTGGTTCCACATGTCTTTTATTCCACAGGGCAACAGGGGCGACGACAGTCTCACCCTCAGGCGTAATCACCATAACGTTATTCTTGTCCGCGCCTGCAAGGCGGGGGTGATCTTGCAGATAATCGGTAACGCTACGGCCTGCCTGCCAGGGCAATTGCCCAGCCCCAGAAACCGCACCCAGCAGAGTAATAGTCCCCGGACGCTGTACGGTATAGAGCGTATAGTTCCCGACCAGCGGGGGATTGCTGTTCTCATCCACTCGTACAAAATCAGGGTCCAGTTTGACCGGTAAGCGACCAGTGATATTGAGATTGAGTAACTGCTGGCGCACGGATTTAATCGTTGCCGCCACATCGTCGTCAGCTTCTGCTTCCCAGGAAGCAAGCTGTGCCATGACATGTTGGTAGTCTTTAAGCGCTTTAGCTTTCGCCGCAGAGTCGGTCAGCAAGGCACCAGGCCACCAGAGGCGATCGCGCAGTTGCGGTTGTGTCACCAACTGGACAACATTTTCCACGGGGCCAACGGAAAGTGTCTGTTGTTCGCCAGGCAGATAAATAGTCACCGTTCCTTGCGCAAAGGCATGGGGTGTCATTACGTAAAGTACGCTGGCAATGAAATACGACTGTAATTTATTCATGGTGCGGGTTTAAGAAACGTCATTTCTACGGGAATAACCCCTGCGCCTAACATTTGCCGACTTTGACGAACCTGGCCAGTAGCCGAATCGACCCAGAATGTGTTTTGCCACTGTTTTTCTGGCAGCGTGGAAGTCACCTCTTCCTGCCAGACATTACACAGCACATTGCGACCCGCAATATTCAGCGTCTCTAATCCAGCAAAGGAAAAAGTGGAACTCAGGGTCGCAGAGCGAAAATGGTTGTCTTCACTCCAGAGAATATCGCGCGTCCAGCGGCTGCCGTCTTTTATTGCCAGCGCGTTACGCAGAGGGTCCTGCCCGGAATTTGTTACTTCCAGCAGATTATTATTAAGTTTGACGGTTTTTAAAAGACGTCCATTGTGGGTAACCAGCATGGCGTTATCCTGGGATAACCATTTGCTTTGTTCTTGTTCTATATATCCCAGTACCACAAAGATTCGTTGCCCTTCATTAAGGCGTAAATACATCGTGGAATAAGGCAACGCCTGGATCTGCTGATCCGCTACGGTGATATCCTGATTATCGAAAAGGCTGGCGCGAAATGTATCGACCATACTCTGCTGGCTGTGTGTACATCCCGCAAGAAATAGTGCGAAAATCGATAAAATAAGAGGGCGCACCTTTAATCCTTGAAAGGTTAATTAAAAAAATGCAAATCTCTAAAGCCCGGTACGAATATCGCAACCGGGTATCATTTAACTTTAATTTTGACGCGTTAAAGCAGTATTAGCGCGTAGTGGACGTGGTGGTTGAGGTGTTATGAGAACCGCCATCGCCACTGTCATTTGCTGCAACTACTGCCAACGTCGCCACACCAACAGCCGTTGCCACACCGACAACCGTCGCCGTGCCGACAGCGCCAGCAGCCACGCCACCAGTGGTAGCAGCAGTCGTGGTTGCACCTGTAGTGGTCGTTGTGGTGCCAGTAGTACCCGTCGTTGCCTCGGTCCCGTTTGCTGCTTCAGGGGCAGCAAATGCAGCTGGCGTCGTCAACATGAAGGCCATAAGGATTGCAGAAAGCTTGTGTTTCATAACTTTTCCTTTATTCATCGCATGGACAATACGTACGCTTGAGATCAGGATTATCTACTTTGAGTATAACATCCTTGTGAAATCTCCCTTTCCTCATACCGCCAGCACTATATACTGCGGGAGGGAAAGGCGCGCAGAGGGAAATATAAGATTGTTAACTATTCCCCTCTGGAAATACGACTTGTGAGCATAAGATAAATCTTAGCAAAATACAAATTAAAGATAAGAAAATTGTTAAGAAAGCTATTAACTATTGTTGGTAATATAGTTTCAAGTGGTACTATAACTGGCTGTTAAGTGGCATTTATAACTATTAGGTGCAGAGATATTCGCTTAAATGGATTTGTTGCCCGGTGAAAAAGTAACTTGTGTTATAATTTATGGTGTTGACTATTGAGCTATTCCAATAAAACCAGCCAACTTTAAACAAGCAACTCATATTAAGAGAGATAAACATTTGCCGCTGTTGGTCCTCGCAGGCCATTTACGCGGCAAAATTCCACGCGTAATCCTGGTATAAGCACTTCTGCGTCGCGGGGAGTGAATGCGGAAATATGGACCTGGACTTCTTTACGACCGTCGGAGGGGATAATGAATCCTTTGCCGCTTTTGCGATCAAAGGTTTTGACAATTCCTGTCATTTTACGGGACAAACAAATTCCTTACTGAAAATACTGCGCTGCACTATACGGGGTTAATAAAATAAAGCCAGCGATATTTAAGACCGCCGGACGGCTAAAATAAAATTTGCTTAATCTCAATTATCATGCGTTAATAGCTGCGTCGGTTTGAAAGACAGACAGCATACAAAGTAGTTTACTAAAGCAGTTCTCATTATCAGGCATTATCCCCTTCTTTTGAGTCTCTCTCCTGAACACTAAGTAGTTTCTGTATTAAAGCCCTGTTTGCCGAAAGGCCCAAAATGAAGGAAGTAAAATATGTCTAATAAAATGACTGGTTTAGTAAAATGGTTTAACGCAGATAAAGGTTTTGGCTTTATCACTCCTGATGATGGCAGCAAAGACGTTTTCGTCCATTTCACCGCCATCCAGAGCAATGAATTCCGCACGCTGAACGAAAATCAGAAAGTTGAATTTTCTATTGAGCAGGGGCAACGTGGTCCCGCGGCAGCGAACGTTGTTACGCTCTAAGGTTGCCGTTATTACTCAACATCTCCATTTCCGCTGTCCATGTTGTCATGGTTCACAGTACCGCACATCGGCATTCGATGTGACGGAGCGAAATCCTTTAGGGGCAAAGTGTATTTTTTGTAAATCGACGATGATCACCTTTGATAACGTCGCGCTGCAAATACGCACTGAGCATGCGCCGCTGGATTTCACAAAATAATATCAGGCTCCCTCGTGGAGCCTTTTTTATATCTGCCTTATTTTTCTTCAACGCTGTATGTATAGTAAGCGATAACCTGTTGATTATTGAATCTTTCGGGGAGATGGCTTATAACATTTCTTACCTGACCAGGGTACCGGGAACCAACACCTTACTGGCGTGTTGCTGTCTTTTAAGACCAGAAGAGGTTAACAGTGAATATTGAAGAGTTAAAAAAACAAGCCGAAACGGAAATCGCCGACTTTATCGCGCAAAAAATCGCCGAGTTGAACAAGAATACAGGGAAAGAAGTCTCTGAAATTCGCTTCACCGCACGAGAAAAAATGACCGGGCTTGAAAGTTATGATGTCAAAATCAAAATAATGTGATTTTGTGAACATCACCCGTGCGAGGTGATGTTCCGCTTGTTGCTAATTTAGTGGCCAATCATTGGCGCTTGTGGAATTAAGCGTCGGTACAATTCCTCCGGCACCGGGCTTTGCCATACTCCCGCATACATTGCGTAACCAATCACCGCAAACATAATCCCCAGAATCAGTAGCATCATTAACCAGCCAGACAACGCAAAGGCTTTTTTATTTGCCGCAGGTTTTTGCAGTGAAAAGGTCAATGTTGAGGCTACCGGACATGACTCTACGCAAGTCATACAGCCGGTACATTCCACTGTTCGTACCTGAATTAATTTATCGACCGGGATCCGTGATGGGCAATTTTTTGCGCATTTGCCACAGTCGATACAACTTTCGGCATTGCGACGAATCTTAAACGGCGATAATAGCGAAACCACGCCCATCAGCGCGCCATATGGGCAAAGATAACGACACCAGGCATGGCGAATAAATAGGCTGGCAATCAGCAAAACGGTCACGCTGATTAATGTCGCGGTCCCCATATGACGAAAGAAATCGAGCATTTTAACGTCCATCACCACGCTGTAGGGCGACAACATAAAATAGTGAATCGCCTGAGCGGGCATCAATAACGCAATATAGAGAAAAAAACTCAACAGCAAATACTTCACGCCGCGCAGAGGAATATCCAGCCAGCGGGGAAGGACACATTGCCGACCAAACAGTTTGTTACCGAGATCGCCGATTAATTCAGAAAGCGTACCAACCGGGCATAACCATGAACAAAAGGCCTTTTTTAGTAATAGACTGATGACGATAAAAGCGACCAATAACAGCATCGCGGCGGCGTGGACGGACGGTAACTGGCCTGTTGCAAGGCTATATTTCAGATTCATCAGACCGGCAATCGGTAGCCAGCCTTCGATGCCCCCGGGCCTGGCGACAAATGTCGTACTACCTGCCGTTTCGTAATAGCGCACCCAATACCAGAACGTGATGGCAATATAAATATTAATTGCCAACAGTAATAATTGCGTCGCTTTACGCCAGGTCGTGGCATTGCGCCAGTCATTCCACGGTAATTTGCCGCCCGTCGTGCCTGGCCGCCGCTGCCAGCGGGTTCTTTTTTTCTCTGCCATGATTTTGCCAGTCCGTTAAGTTGCATACCAAATGCCACTATTCTAGTTATTCTTAACTGGCTGATATTGATTCAAATCGCGTTCAGGTCTTTCTTATGCAACCATGCTTCCAGAGCGGCAACACTGCGTGTAATTTCTTCGTGTGGAAGGGGGGCAGATAATGGCTGCTGCTCCAGTTGTGCGCATAGCTGGCTGGCGCTACGCATTCCCAGGCTCGAGCAACTGCTTTTTAGCTGATGTGCGGCACGCTTTATTTTCTCGCTATCCTGACTGGAGCGGGCGATGTCGATGTCATCGAGAAGCGGCAGGGCATGTTGTTTAAATAATGCCAGCCATTCGTGGATCTTCTCCGTCCCCATCAACTGAGCATCTTCATTGAGTTGCGATACATCCAGCGGTTGATCGTTATTGACTTGCAGTTGGAGATAGTGCGCCAGTAACTGACCGAGCACTTCACGCGGCACCGGTTTAGGGATAATCCCGCGAAATAGCGAACTGGTACGCTGGCGCAACGTTTCGTCGATGACATGGGCGCTAAAGCCAATCAAAACCAGCGACGGATATTGCTGTACCAGTTGTCGGGCAAGGGTAATACCGTCGATATCCGGCAGATCAAAATCCACCAGTGCGGCAGCAAACGGTTCGCTATTTTGCAACGTCTCTATCGCGTGCGCGGCATTGCCAACAGCAACGACCTGCGCCCCACTGTTGTTCAGCATCTCAACGGTAATTCGCTGGGTTAGCGGGTTATCTTCAATTAACAGCAAACGTAAACCGTCCAGATGCACCGCCTGATTGACTGTTTTTGGCACGGGAGCAGTGGCAACACGTAACGGCAAGCGTAAACAAAAACAGCTTCCAACCTCCGGCGTGCTGGTGGCGCTCAGTTCGCCGCCCATCGCCTGGGCCAGACGGCTACTGATGGTCAGCCCCAGCCCGGTGCCGCCGCGTTTGCCGCTAACCTGAACAAATGGCTGGAAGATTTCAGCCAGTTTCGTGGGATCAATACCGCAGCCGCTGTCTTCCACTTCGACCAGCCACAGCTCGCCATCAGTGCGACTACGCAGGATAATGTGCCCTTCGTCGGTGAAACGCAGAGCGTTGCTCAACAGGTTGGTAATGACCTGACGAATACGCCGCGGATCGCCCATTAACGCAGTCGGTACATCGTCGGCAATTGCTGTTGCCAGGTGAATCGGGCGACCTTTCACCCGTCCGCTCATTAATTGCAGGGTACTTTCCAGCAGCGGGCGCGGTTCAAAGGGTTCATCGCTGACTGAAACATTCTTGCCACCTGCTTCGATAGCCGAATAATCGAGAATATCGTTGAGGATGTTCAGCAACGATTCACCAGAGTCAGTAATTGCGCGCAAATCATCGCGCTGGGCGTTAAGTGTGGGGTTATCTGCCAGCAGCTGTGCGGTGCCGAGAATACCGTACAGCGGTGTGCGGATCTCATGACTCATCGCCGCCAGAAACGCCGATTTTGCCTGGCTGGCTTTTTCTGCTTCCGCCCGTGCCTGTCGGTGTTCTATTACCAGTTCCTGCAATTCAGCTGTACGCGCTTTGACCTGCGCCGCCAGCTGTTCGCGGTGGCGATTCAGTGCATGAACACTGCTGCGAAACGCATCCATCAGCCGCCCGATGGTGTCCAGCTCCCGTACGCCAGCGGTTTCCGGGAAAGGGGAGTCGATATCACCGTCCAGCAGCCGTTGCAGCGCCTGCGTTTGTTCGGCAAGTGGACGCGTGACTGAGCGATAAACCACGCGCCAGAGGATCAGAATCAGTGCGCAAAGTGAAACCATCCCCAGCAATAACAGGCTGTATTGCCCGCGTGCACTGGCTTTTTCCAGATGCGCCAGTCCGTGCTGATTACGCAGCTCAATGGTGTCGACCAACTGACTGACTTCGCTACTAAACTGCGCGAACTGGGCGATGTTATTTTGGGCGAGAGTTTGCAGGCGATTGCTGATTTCACTGTCCTGCTGATACAGCGCCAGCAAATCGCTATATTGGCTAACGGAAGTTAACGTTGTTGCGACCTGAGCACGAACTCCCGGATCTTCAATGCGTATTTGCCGACGTTGCAGAATTTTCACCGCATTATTGAGCTGCTTTTCCAGCGTTGGCGCATTTTTCTGGATCTGTTCCAGCCCCAGATTCATCACCATTTGCTGCACCCGCAGGGCGCTAAGGCGCAGTTCATTCATCTGGTTAACATACTCAAGATCGATATCAATCAGCCGATCGAGTGCACTTTCTGCGGCCTGACGCTGATGTTGTTCGATCAAATCGTAAATCCCGGCCTGGGTCGCTCCGGCGGAGGTTGCCGCATTATTCGCCTGACCTTGCGCCAGGCGTGCGATTTCATCGGCGGCGGCGACTATCTGCTGACTGAGTTGCTGTTGTTGCTGGCGCAGTTGCAAACGCTGTCCCACCAGTTCCCCTTGCTGACGTAACGAACGGGAGATCTCCTGCTCCTGTAGTTCAATAGCGGTGGTGTCAAAATCTTGTTCCCGTAACGCTTGCAGCAACGCATTAATCTTCAGGCTTTGTGCGGTGAGCATTCGCCCCTGCGCCTGCCACATCTTTTCGTTATCGGCACTGGTCAGGTTCTGCGCGGCGAAAAGTTCCCAGGCGCTGGCTTCGCTCAACTGGCGCGCCATATTCATGGTAGGAATCAATGCCTGAGTGTTGTCTTTTTCCACCTGGCTGATAAAGCGCAGGTTGTACCATCCCACCAGGGTACTGGTCAGGGTTAACAGCGCCATCAGGGCAAAGCCCATCCAGAGTCTTCGGGTCAGGGTTAAATTCACGGTCGGTGCACTTAAGGTGAAAAAGGTTGAGTCGCAAAGCGGAATGCATCTAGCATAAAGCCTTATTATTGATGAGGCTATCATGCGCGTACTGCTATTGTTACTTCTTTCCCTTTTCATGTTGCCTGGTTTTTCGGCTGATAACCTGTTGCGCTGGCATGATGCGCAGCATTTCTCGGTGCAACCCTCTACGCCGCTTAAAGCCAAACGTGCATGGAAACTGTGCGCGCTTTATCCCAGCCTGAAAGATTCATACTGGTTATCGTTGAACTATGGTATGCAGGAGGCTGCTCGCCGCTACGGTGTGGATTTAAAAGTGCTGGAGGCAGGCGGCTACAGCCAGTTGGCTACCCAGCAAGCACAAATCGACCAGTGTAAACAGTGGGGCGCAGAGGCCATTTTGCTCGGTAGTAGCACGACGTCATTTCCCGATCTGCAAAAGCAGGTAGCAAGTCTGCCGGTGATCGAACTGGTAAATGCTATTGATGCTCCCCACGTGAAAAGCCGCGTTGGTGTGCCCTGGTTTCAGATGGGCTATCAACCAGGACGATATCTGGTGCAATGGAGCCACGGTAAACCACTGAACGTGCTGTTGATGCCCGGACCCGATAACGCCGGGGGCAGTAAGGAGATGGTCGAGGGTTTTCGCGCAGCCATTGCCGGAAGCCCGGTACGTATTGTTGATATTGCGCTTGGCGATAACGATATTGAAATCCAGCGTAACCTGTTGCAGGAGATGCTGGAGCGCCATCCAGAAATCGACGTCGTTGCCGGAACGGCCATTGCGGCAGAGGCGGCAATGGGGGAAGGGCGTAACCTGAAAACACCGCTTACCGTGGTGTCGTTATATCTTTCACATCAGGTGTATCGCGGGCTGAAGCGGGGAAGAGTGATTATGGCTGCCAGCGATCAGATGGTCTGGCAGGGGGAACTGGCGGTTGAGCAGGCCATCAGGCAATTACAGGGGCAATCGGTGTCTGATAATGTCAGCCCACCGATTTTAGTTCTGACGCCGAAAAATGCCGACCGTGAACATATCCGCCGCTCGCTGTCGCCAGGGGGATTTCGTCCGGTCTATTTTTATCAGCACACATCAGCGGCTAAGAAATAACCTTCGCCATGTTGTGTCACCAGTAAATCCGCGCTGAGTTTATGGCGTAAACGACGAATTAACACATCGACGGTGCGCAGGTCAGGGTTTTCCACCCGACGCGCAGAAAGCATACGCAGCAGACGTTCACGGCTAAGAATTTCGCCCGGATTCGTCACAAATGCCACCAACATTTCATACTCTGCGCGGGTCAGTTTAATCGGTTCGCCATCCCGCTCCAGCGTATGGCGCGACACATTCAGGCAATAACCCGCAAAGCGATAGCAGTTGTCCTGAGTGTGCGGTTGCGCCTGCCGCGCGAGGTCGATTCGCCAGAGCAGATTTTTCACTCGTACCACCAGTTCGCGTAGTTCCAGCGGTTTGGTGACGTAATCGTCTGCGCCCATTTCCAGCCCAACAATACGGTCAATCCGATCGCTGCGTCCCGTAACCAGAATAATCCCCACCGTTGAGCGTTCTCGCAGGGCGCGGGTTAACATCAGGCCATTTTCATCGGGCAAATTGATATCCAGCAGAATTAAATCCACCGGCTGATTCTGCATAATTTCCCGCAGCCCGGCACCGCTCGCCGTAACGGAAACGGTATACCCCTCCTGAGTGAAGTAGGATTGTAATCTCGCCTGGGTAACCGGCTCATCTTCAACAATAACAATGTGATGTGGCATCAGAGGGTTTTACTCATTCTGTTCATATCTGTTCATATTCTGCCGTAAGCCGTTCATCCTGACCAGTGCCGCTGTTCATATTTACTCATTAAGATCGCTTCACTAAACCATAATTTTACAGGGGCTATTATGCGGAAACTCTGGAACGCGCTACGCCGACCCAGTGCTCGTTGGTCGGTACTGGCGCTGGTCGCTATTGGGATTGTGATTGGCATTGCGCTGATTGTATTGCCACACGTTGGGATCAAAGTCACCAGCACAACCGAATTTTGTGTCAGTTGCCACAGTATGCAACCGGTGTATGAAGAATATAAACAGTCGGTGCATTTCCAGAACGCCTCTGGCGTGCGAGCTGAATGCCATGACTGTCATATCCCGCCGGATATTCCAGGCATGGTGAAGCGCAAACTGGAAGCGAGCAACGATATCTACCAGACCTTTATTGCCCACTCTATTGATACACCTGAAAAATTCGAAGCCAAACGCGCGGAACTTGCCGAGCGTGAATGGGCGCGAATGAAAGAAAACAACTCGGCAACCTGTCGCTCCTGCCATAACTACGATGCGATGGATCATGCCAAGCAGCATCCTGAAGCGGCACGTCAGATGAAGGTGGCAGCGAAAGATAATCAATCCTGCATCGACTGTCATAAAGGTATTGCCCACCAGTTGCCGGATATGAGTAGCGGCTTCCGTAAGCAGTTCGATGAGCTGCGCGCCAGTGCTAATGACAGTGGCGACACACTGTACTCCATTGATATTAAGCCGATTTATGCGGCGAAAGGCGATAAAGAAGCCTCTGGTTCTCTGCTGCCTGCCTCGGAAGTGAAAGTCCTTAAACGTGACGGCGACTGGCTGCAAATTGAAATTACCGGCTGGACAGAAAGCGCCGGACGTCAGCGTGTACTCACCCAGTTCCCTGGCAAACGCATCTTTGTTGCCTCGATTCGTGGTGATGTGCAGCAGCAGGTGAAAACGCTGGAGAAAACTACCGTTGCCGACACCAATACTGAGTGGAGCAAATTGCAGGCCACTGCGTGGATGAAGAAAGGTGACATGGTGAACGATATCAAACCGATCTGGGCTTATGCGGATTCGTTGTACAACGGCACCTGTAACCAGTGCCACGGCGCACCGGAAATCTCTCACTTTGACGCTAACGGTTGGATCGGCACGCTCAACGGCATGATTGGCTTTACCAGCCTCGATAAACGTGAAGAACGCACCTTGTTGAAATATCTGCAAATGAATGCGTCTGACACCGCAGGTAAGGCTCACGGCGATAAGAAGGAAGAAAAATAAGGAACAATAACGATCTCTTTCAGGCATCACGTCGGCGTTTTCTGGCACAACTCGGCGGCTTAACCGTCGCCGGGATGCTGGGGCCGTCATTGTTAACGCCGCGCCGTGCGACTGCGGCGCAAGCGGCGACTGAGGCTGTCATCTCGAAAGAGGGCATTCTTACCGGGTCGCACTGGGGGGCTATCCGCGCGACGGTGAAGGATGGTCGCTTTGTGGCAGCAAAACCGTTCGAACTGGATAAATATCCGTCGAAAATGATCGCCGGATTGCCGGATCATGTACACAACGCGGCGCGTATTCGTTACCCGATGGTACGCGTGGACTGGCTGCGTAAGCGCCATCTGAGCGACACTTCCCAGCGCGGTGATAACCGTTTTGTGCGCGTGAGCTGGGATGAAGCCCTCGACATGTTCTATGAAGAACTGGAACGCGTACAGAAAACTCACGGGCCGAGTGCCTTGCTGACCGCCAGTGGTTGGCAATCGACGGGGATGTTCCATAACGCTTCGGGGATGCTGGCGAAAGCTATTGCCTTGCATGGTAATAGCGTTGGTACGGGCGGAGATTACTCTACCGGTGCTGCGCAGGTGATCCTGCCGCGCGTAGTCGGTTCGATGGAAGTGTATGAACAGCAAACCTCCTGGCCGCTGGTATTGCAGAACAGCAAAACCATTGTGCTGTGGGGCTCCGATTTGCTGAAAAACCAGCAAGCGAACTGGTGGTGCCCGGATCACGATGTTTATGAATATTACGAGCAGTTGAAAGCGAAAGTCGCCGCCGGTGAAATTGAGGTCATCAGCATCGATCCGGTTGTCACATCCACCCATGAGTATCTGGGGCGCGAGCATGTGAAGCACATTGCGGTTAACCCGCAAACTGACGTGCCGCTGCAACTGGCGCTGGCGCATACGCTGTACAGTGAAAACCTGTACGACAAAAACTTCCTCGCTAACTACTGTGTAGGTTTTGAGCAATTCCTGCCGTATCTGCTGGGTGAGAAAGACGGTCAGCCGAAAGATGCCGCATGGGCTGAAAAACTGACCGGCATTGATGCCGAAACCATTCGTGGGCTGGCGCGGCAGATGGCGGCGAACAGAACGCAGATTATTGCTGGCTGGTGCGTACAGCGTATGCAGCACGGTGAACAGTGGGCGTGGATGATTGTGGTTCTGGCGGCGATGCTGGGGCAAATTGGCCTGCCAGGTGGTGGCTTTGGTTTTGGCTGGCACTATAACGGCGCAGGCACGCCGGGACGTAAAGGCGTTATTCTGAGTGGTTTCTCCGGCTCTACGTCGATTCCGCCTGTTTACGACAACAGTGACTACAAAGGCTACAGCAGTACCATTCCGATTGCCCGTTTTGTCGATGCGATCCTCGAACCGGGGAAAGTGATCAACTGGAACGGTAAATCAGTAAAACTGCCGCCGCTGAAAATGTGTATTTTTGCCGGAACTAACCCGTTCCATCGCCATCAGCAGATTAACCGCATTATCGAAGGCTGGCGCAAGCTGGAAACGGTTATCGCCATAGATAACCAGTGGACCTCAACCTGCCGCTTTGCCGATATCGTGCTGCCTGCGACCACGCAGTTTGAGCGTAACGATCTCGACCAGTATGGCAACCACTCCAACCGTGGCATTATCGCCATGAAACAGGTCGTGCCGCCGCAGTTCGAGGCGCGCAACGACTTTGATATTTTCCGCGAGCTGTGCCGTCGCTTTAATCGCGAAGAAGCCTTTACCGAAGGGCTGGACGAAATGGGCTGGCTGAAACGCATCTGGCAGGAAGGTGTACAACAGGGCAAAGGACGCGGCGTTCATCTGCCAGCGTTTGATGACTTCTGGAATAACAAAGAGTATGTCGAGTTTGACCATCCGCAGATGTTTGTTCGCCACCAGGCATTCCGCGAAGATCCGGATCTCGAACCGCTGGGCACGCCGAGTGGCCTGATTGAGATCTACTCGAAAACCATCGCCGATATGAACTACGACGATTGTCAGGGGCATCCGATGTGGTTTGAGAAAATCGAACGCTCCCACGGTGGGCCTGGCTCGCAGAAGTATCCGTTGCATCTGCAATCTGTGCATCCGGATTTCCGACTTCACTCGCAGTTATGTGAGTCGGAAACTCTGCGTCAGCAATATACGGTAGCGGGTAAAGAGCCAGTGTTCATTAACCCGCAGGATGCCAGCGCGCGCGGTATTCGTCACGGTGATGTGGTACGCGTATTTAACGCTCGCGGTCAGGTGTTAGCAGGAGCAGTAGTTTCTGACCGCTATGCACCCGGCGTGGCGCGAATTCACGAAGGGGCATGGTACGATCCAGATAAAGGCGGCGAGCCTGGTGCGCTGTGCAAATACGGTAACCCCAACGTGTTGACCATCGACATCGGTACTTCGCAGCTGGCGCAGGCGACCAGTGCGCACACTACGCTGGTGGAAATTGAGAAGTACAACGGAACAGTGGAGCAGGTGACGGCGTTTAACGGCCCCGTGGAGATGGTGGCGCAGTGCGAATATGTTCCCGCGTCGCAGGTGAAATCATGACCACGCTGACAGCACAACAGATTGCCTGTGTTTACGCCTGGCTGGCGCAGTTGTTCTCCCGTGAACTGGACGATGAACAACTGACGCAAATCGCCAGTGCGCAGATGGCTGAATGGTTTTCGTTGCTGAAAAGTGAACCGCCGCTCACTGCGGCGGTGAATGAGCTGGAAAACCGTATTGCAGCCCTGACCGTACGTGACGATGCCCGTCTGGAACTGGCCGCTGACTTTTGCGGCCTGTTTCTGATGACCGACAAACAAGCTGCGCTGCCGTATGCATCGGCCTACAAACAGGACGAGCAAGAGATTAAACGCTTGTTAGTTGAGGCAGGGATGGAAACCAGCGGCAATTTCAACGAACCGGCAGATCATCTGGCGATCTATCTCGAGTTATTGAGTCATCTGCATTTTTCGCTGGGAGAGGGGACCGTTCCTGCGCGAAGAATCGACAATTTGCGGCAAAAAACACTGACGGCGCTGCGACAATGGTTACCAGAGTTTGCTGCGCGTTGCCATCAGTACGACAGTTTCGGTTTTTACGCGGCACTAAGCCAGTTATTGCTGTTGTTAGTGGAATGCGACCACCAAAACAGATAACGTCGTTTGTTGGCCTGATAAGACGCGTTTAGCGTCGCATCAGGCATCAGGGCGCAGTTGCCGGATGCGTCATCACATCCGGCAAACACACATCACGGATGAGCTACAAACCGGGAAAGCCGCTGGCGTAGCAGGCGGTTTTCCTGCTTCAGGTGCGCAATATCATCCATTAACGTCAGCGCCACCGCGATCCCCGGCCAGTCCAGAGCCAGTTCATGACGCAGGCGTACTGCGCGTTGCACCACAATGGCGGCATGGTCGTCAAATACCCAGGTTGTTTCCTGGATCTCACGCGGTTCAACCACTCCCAAACCGACAATTTCATTCAACTCCTCTTCAGAGATGCCGGTATGCAGGCAAAATTCGGTAATAGTAAAAGTCACCGTAACATTAGCCATCATGCTTTCCCCCAATCTTTACGTGGATCAAAAGACGACTGGGCGTTTGCCAGTTGTTGCCACAGCGCGGCAGTGTTTTCATCCGGTTTCGGCGGCATCACGATTTTCAGTACCGCATACAGATCGCCGGTCTGTTTTTTGCTCACCAGACCTTTGCCTTTAACGCGCAATCGTTGCCCGGCCTGACTGCCAGGTGGGATAGTCAGCAAAATGCTTTCTTTCAGTGTTGGAACGGTGACTTTAGCACCCAGCGCCGCTTCCCACGGGCTAACCGGCACCACAATTTCCAGATCCTGGCCGACAATATCGAACAGCGGATGTGGCGCAATATGAATCACCAGCCACAAATCGCCATTTGGACCGCCGTTTTCGCCCGGCGTCCCCTGGCCTTTCAGGCGGATGCGTTGACCATTGCCGACGCCCGCCGGGATCTTCACATTCAGCGTTTTCGGGATTTCCTGTTCGATCATGCCAAAGGCGTTATAAACCGGCAGGTTATAGCTGATGGTACGCTTATGCTCAGTAAGCGTTTCTTCGAGGAATACCGCCACTTCGATTTCAATATCGTGGCCGCGTGTGGCGGGGCGTTGACGGCTCTGGCGGGCATGCTGACCGAAAATTGACGAGAAGATATCGTCAAAATCTTCGGCGTTAAAACTCTGACCGTCGCCATGCTGGAACTGACGGCTAAATTGCGGATCGTTGCGATGTTGCCACATCTGATCATACTCAGCGCGACGTTGTTCATCACTTAACACTTCCCAGGCTTCAGCGACCTCTTTGAAGCGGGCTTCGGCATCCGGTTCTTTGCTGACATCAGGATGGTATTTGCGGGCCAGTCGACGATAGGCGGTCTTGATTGTCTTGAGATCGTCCGTCGGTTTCACGCCCATGATGGCGTAATAATCCTTTAATTCCATAGCGTTATCTCGCGTAAATCAACTCAAATTGAAGGAACCCCTGTAAGGTAACTCCTATAAGTGTAGGGTAATCCTCAAAATTTCATATGCCAACACAGAATATGTTATTGAAATCATCGCGGAGAGGAGGTCGCCTCAAGGTGGGGTGTTGAACATATTTTAAACAGGTGAAAAAGGGTGAGCGATTTTTGATAGTTGAAACAGGCACTTTAAGTTTAACTGGGGCGTCATTATTTATTAAATTTTATAGGCGCTATATATGAGTAGTAATATACATGGAATTAGTTGCACTGCAAATAATTATTTGAAAGAAGCATGGAGCAATATAAAAAATGAGCACGAAAAAAATCAAAAATATTCAATCACGCTTTTTGAAAACACACTTGTGTGTTTTATTCAGTTGTATAAAGAAATCAGACGTCAACAAGCTGAAGACTACATTCCATGCCTGGAATGCGATTCACTAGAAAAAGAATTTGAGGAAATACAGAATGATAATGATTTATCATTATTTATGAAAACATTGCGTACTAATGATAAACAAATTTATTCAGGGGTTTCAGGAGGTATTACATATACTATACAATATGTTGAAGATGTTAATATTGTTAGAGTGTCCTTACCGGGCAGAGGGTCAGAGTCTATCACAGATTTTAAAGGTTATTATTGGTATGGCTTTATGGAATATATTGAAAACATTACTGCGTGTGATGATGTTTTTTCTGAGTATTGTTTAGATGATAATGAAAATATGAGTATCCAGCCAGAGCGGATAAATACGCCGGGAATATCTGATTTGGATTCTGGCATTGATTTGTCTGGTATATCTTTTATTCAGAGTGAAACTAACCAGGCATTAGGATTAAAATATGCTCCTGTAGATGGCGATGGATATTGTCTGTTAAGAGCTATACTGGTTTTAAAACAACATGATTATTCATGGGCGCTGGTCAGTTATAAGACGCAAAAGGAAGTTTACGACGAATTCATTAAAATGGTTGATAAAAAAACGATCGAGGTTCTTGTTGATACGGCATTCTATAATCTCAGGGAAGATGTAAAGACGTTATTTGGCGTTGATCTACAATCTGACAACAAAATTCAGGGGCGGGGTAGTTTTTTATCATGGAGTTTTTTGTTTTTTAAAAAAGAATTTATTGATAGTTGCTTGAATGACAAAAAATGCATACTGCATTTACCCGAGTTTATATTTAATGATAACAAGACACACCTTGTTTTAGACACCGACCCAGAGAAGAGGATTAATGAGGTGAAAAATTTCCTCACTGCTCTTTCAGATAGCATTTGCTCATTATTTATTGTTAATAGTAATGTGGCATCAATCTCCTTGGGGAATGAATCCTTTTCAACAGATGAAGATCTTGAGTATGGTTATTTGATGAACACTGGCAATCATTATGATGTTTACCTCCCTCCTGAACTTTTTGCTCAGGCTTACAAGTTAAACAATAAGGAAATGAATGCGCAACTCGACTATTTAAATCGTTATGCAATTTACTGACAAGGGCATGTGCTAAAAACCATTGTTATTAGTCTCACACTTTTTTATTGGTAAATATTGCCTCTGTATTGGTAACGCCGCTGATATTCTGTTTAGCCACAGGTGTAATCATCAGCGGCGTGCATGAGGCAGGGGCTAATCAGGTATAGTTTTGCGTCATAACTTGCCTGTTTTTAAAGATGAAGATACAAAAACAGGCGCTCAACAAGCCATTTTGCGAACCTGTTCCCGGAAAAATGTCATATTTCTGTCACACTCTTTAGGGATTGATAACAAAAGAGGTGCCAGGAATGAACAAAACGCTAATCGCCGCAGCTGTGGCAGGGATAGTTTTACTCGCTTCAAATGCTCAGGCACAAACCGTACCGGAAGGCTATCAACTGCAGCAAGTCCTTATGATGAGCCGCCATAACTTACGTGCGCCGCTGGCCAATAATGGCAGCGTGCTGGAGCAGTCAACGCCGAATAAATGGCCAGAATGGGACGTCCCCGGTGGGCAACTCACCACCAAAGGTGGCGTGCTCGAAGTGTATATGGGCCATTACATGCGTGAATGGCTGGCAGAACAGGGGATGGTGAAATCGGGGGAATGCCCGCCGCCGGACACCGTTTATGCCTATGCCAATAGTCTGCAACGTACCGTTGCGACCGCACAGTTCTTTATTACCGGCGCATTCCCCGGCTGTGATATTCCTGTTCATCATCAGGAAAAAATGGGCACTATGGAC
The DNA here is from genome assembly GCF_046764225.1 of Escherichia sp. F1. NCBI lineage: Bacteria > Pseudomonadati > Pseudomonadota > Gammaproteobacteria > Enterobacterales > Enterobacteriaceae > Escherichia > Escherichia sp. F1. The sequence continues at coordinate 3,044,545 of NZ_CP177202.1, read as the reverse complement.
CCAACCTTTAACCCGGTGATCACCGATGATTCCGCCGCATTCAGTGAACAGGCGGTGGCGGCAATGGAGAAAGAGCTCAGCAAACTCCAGCTTACCGACAGCTACCAGCTACTGGAAAAAATCGTTAACTATAAAGATTCCCCTGCCTGTAAAGAGAAACAACAGTGTTCGCTGGTGGATGGCAAAAATACCTTTAGCGCGAAGTATCAACAAGAACCAGGTGTTTCCGGGCCGCTGAAAGTCGGCAACTCGCTGGTAGATGCGTTTACTTTGCAATATTACGAAGGTTTTCCGATGGATCAGGTGGCCTGGGGAGAAATCAAATCTGACCAGCAGTGGAAGGTGTTGTCGAAGCTGAAAAACGGTTACCAGGACAGCCTGTTTACCTCACCGGAAGTGGCGCGCAATGTTGCGAAACCGCTGGTCAGTTATATCGACAAAGCCCTGGTCACCGATCGCACCAGCGCACCGAAAATCACGGTGTTAGTTGGGCACGACTCCAACATTGCCTCTCTGTTAACGGCGCTGGATTTCAAACCGTATCAGTTGCATGACCAGAACGAACGCACGCCGATTGGCGGCAAAATCGTTTTCCAGCGTTGGCATGACAACAAAGCCAATCGCGATTTGATGAAAATTGAATATGTGTACCAGAGTGCGGAACAGTTACGTAATGCCGATGCGTTAACCCTGCAGGCACCTGCGCAGCGTGTGACGCTGGAATTAAGCGGTTGCCCGATAGATGCCAACGGTTTCTGCCCGATGGATAAGTTTGATAGCGTGTTGAATGAAGCGGTGAAATAACAGAAAACACCCCCGCGAGAAGCGGGGGAGTCGCTGGTTAAACGTTTTTACGTTCGATGGTCTGTTCGCCCCAAAAAAGCGAATCTTTATCGGTTTTAGCAAAGGCTTTGACTAACACTTCATCGCTACCTTCTTCCCAAATCTTTTCCGCCATTTTTTCGTCGTACCCGGCGACTTCGAAAATGGCCTCGGCTATTTCCGGCGACGTATTGCGCAGAGATGCCCATTCACCGACGTGATGAGCTTTCGCTTCTTGAGTTGGCATGCGTATCCTCCTGTTGAAGATTAGCCGTTAAGTTTAACTGCCAGACCTGCGACATATTCCCCTTGATAACGAGCAATAGACAGTTCTTCCTGGCTTGGCTGGCGTGAGCCGTCACCGCCTGCGATGGTGGTTGCGCCGTACGGCGTACCGCCGCGAACCTGTGAAACGTCAAATAATTCCTGCGCTGCGTAGCCAATGGGGACAATCACCATGCCGTGATGCGCAAGGGTCGTCCAGGTGGATGTGATGGTTTGTTCCTGACCGCCGCCAGTACCGGTGGAACTAAAGACGCTCGCCAGTTTTCCGTATAGTGCGCCGGAAGCCCACAGGCCGCCCGTCTGGTCGAGGAAGGTACGCATTTGACCGGACATGTTGCCAAAGCGGGTAGGTGTACCAAAAATAATGGCGTCGTAATCGGCCAGTTCTTGCGGGGTTGCAACCGGTGCAGTTTGCGTTTTACCGCCTGCTTTTTCAAATAATTGCGGCGGCATGGTTTCCGGTACACGCTTAACGACAACTTCTGCGCCATCCACTTTGCTTGCACCCTCAGCGACTGCGCGTGCCATCGTTTCAATATGTCCGTACATGGAATAATAAAGCACTAGTATTCTTGCCTTAACACTCATATCATTGTTCTCCTGTTCAATGAACCACTTAGATAAGCATAGTCCGAAGATATGAAGCTGCTAGTGACATACATCAGGTGGAGTACTAAAGAGCAAGACTCAGGAGACTCCTTAAGACGGCAAACAAACCTCATTGATGCTTTCTACTCTAAGCACAAAAACGATTATTACCTTCTTCCTGCTCACAGATATGTTGATAAGGGTAAATCTGGTTTTCACCAGCAACATAAGAATCAAGGTTCTGACTTCAGACGTATGTTTGAAAATGTTATGTCTGGGGCTATTCCAGAAGGTTCCTTGATTGTTGTAGAGAACTTTGACCGCTTCAGTAGGGCTGATATCGACACAGCTATAGATGATGTCAGGCAGATACTGAGGAAAGGAGTCTCTATACTGACTCTGGGAGATGGTGAACTCTACGACAAATCAGCATTAACAGACCCTGTGAAGTTGATTAAGCACATCATCATAGCTGAGCGAGCACACCAAGAATCTCTTGTTAAGCAAAAGCGTATAGCTCAGGTCTGGAACCATAAAACACAGCTTGCAAGAGAACTTAAGAAGCCTATGGGTAAGCAAGCCCCCGGATGGTTAGAGCTATCAGAAGACGGTTCACACTACATCGTTGATGAAGATAAAGCGTCACTGGTGAATATCATCTATGACAAGCGTCTTTCTGGTATGTCGATGTTTGCTATCTGCAAATGGCTAAACGAACAAGGTTACCCGACCATTAATCAGCGTAAGGTCAGAATATCCAAGACTAAGAAACCGGATGGCAACTGGTCAGCATTAAGCGTTAAACACATCCTGACTTCACGAAGTGTATTAGGTTACCTTCCCGCTAAGATTTCTACAGAAGACCGTAAAACAGTGTTACGTGAAGAAATTGAAGGGTTCTATCCTCAGATTGTCACAGATTCTAAGTTTTACGCTGTACAGCAACTGTTAGAGGAAACAGGGAAGGGGAAAACATCCAGCGGTGAACACTGGCTATATGTGAACATACTGAAGGGGCTTATCCGTTGTAAGTGTGGGCTTGTAATGACTCCTACAGGGATACGTAAACCCGTTTATCAAGGTACTTACCGTTGCAATGGTAATAAGGAGTCCCGTTGTAGCTACGGTACAGTGTCCAGAAAGTTACTTGATACACAGCTTTGCAGTCGTCTGTTTAGCAAACTATCACAGCTACACGATGAAGCTACTGACACAGCTAAATTGGATGAACTACAAAGAAGATTAAACACCGTTGATAGTGAACTTGAAAAACTTACTGAGACGCTGATACAGCTTCCTAACATCACTCAGATTCAGGAAGCACTACGGGTTAAACAGGAAGAAAAAGATGAACTGATAGTTCAGTTATCACGAGAAAAGGCGAGGGTAAAATCTGTATCAAGCTTGGATTTAAGCGGTCTTGATATGGAGTCTGTAGAGGGGAGAACTGAAGCCCAGATTATCATTAAGCGTCTGGTGAAAGAGATTGTTGTTTCTGGTAATGAAAAGCTGGTGGATATATATCTTCACAATGGAAATATGATTCGTGGTTTCCCTCTTGATGGTAAAGATGACCACACCTTAACGCTTGAAGAAGCAACCGATGAGATGCAGTCATTAGATGATATGCTTATTTTTGGTGAACCAGTAACAAGGATTTATCCTGCTGGTGATATGGAAGAGGTGGACGCTTAGTATTTTTTGTTAGGGTTCACTGAGTACTTTTTAAGCTTTGAAGCTACCCGACCAGCGTTACTGTTAGCATTGGTGACGTTGGTTTTTTCAGCTTCTGTTAAGTCTGAATAGTCCAGCTTCCAAGCCTTATTACATTTAATCTGAGCATCGAGAATATCATTTCTGATAGCTGGAGCGTAACCGGATACATCGTTAATACTCATTAGCTCTTTGCACGATAGCATAGGCGCGTTATTGCGTTCAGTGGTCACGTTACCTGCATTCTTCTTACTGGTCACACCACCGTCATTTGTAGTAGCGGTCTTTCCAGTTGCTGCTGAAATATCAGTTTGACCTACGATTGCTTTAAAGTTAATTTCCTGAAAAGTTAATTGGATTCTTAGACCGTTTGAAATACCAACATCTTTAGAGGCTTTAAAGCTCGTAATAATGGAGTCATCAATTTTAATTCCATCTTTACAAATGACCGAAATAATTTGCTTCTGGTCTCTCCAGCTTTCAAGCGTGTCGATGAAGTTCTCCACCAGCTTATTATCTCGTGAGATAAGGATACTGCCGGATTCACCAACTACAACCACACCACTGATAGTGATTGTTCTGGGTGCTCTTTGAACATTATCTGTGACGGTTTGCCCTGATTGCATATTTTGAGTGGTAACCATCATAGGGCTATCAAATTCCATGTTCTCAGTTGCTGATAGTGACAAGAAATTATCTGGTTGGCCTTGTAGATGAAAGTAAACACCATCTTTGCCAGTGTAACGAAGCTGATTAGTGTAAATCATTAAATTCTCCTTTGATTTCAAAGGCTTAGTGTATTTTAATCATTTTTAACCAAGCCTTTGATATATAAGTATTTTCTCTGTTAAGCGTGAGCTACGTAAATTCTATTTTTCAGTGCGGGTATTAACTTTGCTTTATTCACGTAGAACACCGTTAAATCAATCATCTTCTGGGAATGATGAACTTAATAACGTAGCTTCTGCATATTGGTCGTAGATATTACTGCTAAAGGTCATAAAGCTGGTTTCATCTGGTTTAATGGCAACTTCACCACCAAGTGAAACTTTCACAGGCTCCTGAATACGCTTACTTAAAGCAGAGATTTCATCCCTCAGACCCTGAATATCTGCACTCGTTAATGATGCATCTTGTTTCATGGTAATTAATTCTGGATGATTGAATCTTGCAATATTCATTGTGGCATTGTTAAACAATTCACCCATTGAACTAAAAATTCTACTCCATCCTTCGTTAATCATATTCGGTTTATTAGGGTCACCAGAATACACAGGATTAAAGTCACTACCCACACCTACCCCAGATGGATGCATATTAGCGTTTTTGACTACTTCCTGATTCATAAAATCAAGAGCTTTCTTCAATGCATATAAACCAAGAGTGACGCCTCTGATTTGTGGAATCATTGAAGCTAATGCTAACGCTGTTTCATAACCGTCATCAGCATAACCAATTGCAAGAGCACTACCTACACCACCAGCTACACCTTTCAGTTTTCCACCACCTTTACCAGTAGCTACCTGACCAGCCACCTGATTAGCTCTTGTACCTAACGTTGTGATTGCTCTTGTCAGGCTCATAACCCCTGTAGCAGCACTGAATAGTGTCTTTGCAGATAACGCTATAGCAAGACCTTTGACAAAATTGATAAAACCATCACCGACTTCATCAAGTAGCTTTCGCTTAGTGTCATCAAGGCTGTAATAGAACTTCTTAGTCTGTAGAATCCAGCCTTCAAGGTGATTGTTAAAGATACGGATGTCATCTACACCAGCTTTAAGCATGTCGATAAGTCCACCGATAGCATCACCAGCGATAGAAGAACTCATACCCATTTCACGAAGCAGGTTACCCAGGCTGGATAAGAAGCCGTTTAGCTCATCCTGTGAACCTGAGAAGATTTTCACCATCGTATCATCCCAGTTGTTAGCCAGTTTCCCTAAAGCTGTTTGGGTGCTCTTAGCGACTTCAGCCCAGCCACCCGCTTTATCAATCATCAAGCCCATCTGTTTAGCGACTTTAGGGAGAGTATCACTACTTAAAATCTTCCCGTCTTTCATGGCTTTATCAAGCTCTGTAGCAGTCATACCCAATGCTTCAGCGAATAGCTTAAATGCACCAGCCATACGGTCACCTAACTGCCCACGTAATTCTTCAGCCTGAATCTTGCCCTTGCTCGCCATCTGCTCAAATGCTTTCAAAATGCCGTTTAGCTCATCGTTAGAAAGCCCCATTAAACGGCTCATAGCCGTTGCATTACCAAATAGCTCCTGTGTCTGTTCCTGTGACATAGAACCCTGAGCACCTGCTGCAAACTTAGCGTAGCTTGACAGCCCTTCAGAGATATTAAGACCTGTCTTGTCAGCCAGTCCCCTGATAAATGTTTCAGCTTCAGATGCTTTATCACCAAGTACAAACTTAGCGGCTCTCTGTGCGGAATCTCGTTTAAGACCTGCATTCATAATGGCCTTGTAAGCGTTAAGAGCACCCATCACAGAGTAAAATGCACCAGATAACTTAATTGCATTGCTTGCAAGATTATTAAATGCGTCGCTTGTATTGTTAATGCTGGTGGTCTTTGTCTGTGACCTGAGTTTATTCAACGTTTCACGAAGAGATTGATTTAATTTTGCAAGTTCAGCGTTAAACTTTTCACTTCCAATATTACCAGCCTTACCGCTTAAGCTGTAATACTGTGCTTTAAACATTTTAGCCATCAGCGGATTAATATCACCAAGCTTAGACATATTCACGCTATGCGCTGCTGTGATTGCTCTGTTGCCGCTAATTCGTGGCTGTCTTGGCTGTTTTGGAGGATTAATAGCGTCATTAACCTGACTTGTGAAACGGAAAGCTTTAGTATTTTTTGCTCTAGCTTCCAGACGGTCAAAGGTCTTATTAATTTTTCCTTCCATTGACTTTAAAGAAGCCGTTAAATTGCTGTCAAGTTGCTTGGTATCGACCTTAAACGCTCTATTCAAATTACGTTCAATTCTTTGTGCTGACTGCAAAGCTGCCTTTTCAACTCTTTGCAAGCCTTTAACAACGTTTTCACTGAAGCCTAGCTCAACGATAAAACTATCAACTGTAAATTTGCTCATTGTTCATATTTCACCTCTTTAAGCGTGTTGTACGTAAATTCTATTTTTCAGTGTGGGTATTAGCTTTACAGATTTCACGTAGCACACATACAAAAAAGGGAGAAACTACCGATGTCACTCGATAATCTCTCCCGTAGATTTTCACCCAACCAATTCTTTACCTAATCAGATAATAATTGCCATCTTCACCGACAATCTGACAATCACTTGGTAATTTATCAAGACACCATTTAGCGATTCTTCTGATTCTGCTATTTTGCCTAGAGGTGGATGATTTGATTCGTTTTGGTTTGTTGGGTTGTTCTTTCAATCGTTCGCTAATTGCTTTAATAAGTTCATAGCGTTCTGTTAAATCAATCATTCACCACCTCCTTTTTAATTCATAGTTAAAGTACCTTGCTATACTTCTGAGAAATCTTCGTAAGCTGCTCAATATCAGCCTGCATAGCAATTTTCTTCTGTGATTCATATTCACTAACAAGCTCTTTCATAGCCTGAAGCTCTCTTGAGAGATACAACTTAGCACTATCAAGCTGCTTGTTACGTGATGCCAAGATGTTCTGTCTGGCAAGTTCACAGAGTTCTTCATCGCTCTTATCGGTCATGTAAATAAACTGACCAGCACCCCTTGAAGCTTTAACCATCTTCACAATTCGATATCCATCAGGAAGACTACTAATCACGGCTGGGATGTTTTCTGGAAAAGTACCAAAACCATCATTGTCTTCATATTGGTAATAGACAAATGGTTTCTGTGACAATTCATCCTGAATCTCAAATTCTGACGGCTCAATAGCTGATTGCATCAAGGTAACTTTGCTGTAAGCGTCATCAAGTTTAATACGCTGTGCTTTCAGCAGTGGGTAATATTTCTTTTCAAGCTCAAGTAATGCTTCACCCTTGCAAACATCAGGCATCTCTTGAGGCTCAGGGGACACAAAGGAAATTACCTTTGGTGACATTCGGATTTCTTGCTCAAGCTTAATTCTTTCATCGTGTTCTTTACGCTGAATAGCGATAGCTGGATGTTCAGTCTGTGGCGACCAGTCACCGAAGCTGTCAACCTTTTTACCGTTAATATATAGATTTTCCATTTCATTCCTCTTCTAAGCGAAAGTGTTTCAGTTTTTAAAAAGCACACCTGACAGCCTACGAACTTAGAAGAGGCTTAAAAGGCGGTTTGCCAAGTATGCTTTTTAAAAACTGAATAGCCCTAGATAATTTCTTATAAAGGGCTATTCATAAGGTGAAGAAATTAAAACTTCTGAAGGATTCAAACGAATGAACAAAGACTTTTCGAGATGACCTCTCAGGTTGTATAAGAGGCCATGTAGCGAAAAGCATTGCACCTTTCAGAATAACTATCCCTAGATGTAGATGGAATTGTTGAAAGAAATAAGAGAGAAATTCTCTCTATAATTAAAATTATGTCATGCTTAAGGTTATTTGTCAACAGCTTTTTAACAGATTGGTAACATTTATACTTTAATAGATGCACCTGCAATCATACCAATCAATACAAAACAGATAATCACCAATTCCATTAATGCACCACCTTCGAATCCGTCACCAAAATATTGTCAGCGTACAAAATTGCTATAGCTGCCTTGAGATATCTTTCAGGGCTAACGCTGTATTTGTTCGTTTGCTCGATAACCAATCTTTTCATGTTGCTGTCTTTAATTGGTAGCATCATTCGAGGCTCGTTAAACTCCACCGACTGAATAAAGTCAGAGATGCTTTCCGCATTATCAGTCATTAACTCTAACAACTTATCAAAGTCAATGCTAACACCTACATCAGTGAAAGCCTGAATCATCATGGCGGTGTCGGTATCAATAAAAATCTGTAGTGGGAAGTTGTTCATTTTTAAAATCCTCTTTTTACCAGACCTCCTCAATCGCTCTGTAACGAGCTAAACAGTCTTTTTCAGGGGTAGCCTGTAGGGGTGTACCACATACCCTAAAATAAGATAGTTTTTTGCGTTAGAATGCGATTGAGAGCGTCTGAGAGTGGGTAAAACCGTTTTTTGCCTTTAGTCTGAGACTATTAAACCCATCTCACTATGAAATTGGCTAAACCAGCTTTTTGTTACTGAGGTTTTTAACGTGAAAGATGGGGATTGCATAATCAGATAGATGTCATCATTATCAATGTCACCCCATCCATTATGTACATCAATTAGATTTCGAAAATATTTAAAGGCTTTGTCTGTTTTAAGTTTGAGGGTGAATACTTTCTTCATTCTTCCCCCAATTCTTAATGAGTTCATAGGCCCGTTTAAATTGAGTCTGGTCACTATAATCAAGCTCGATATCCAGTGACTTTAATTCATAGCGTAACTGCTCAATTTGATGTGGCTTTAGTCTTTTCTTGTTACGGTCAAGCGTAACATCTTCATATTCTTTTGAGCGGGTATCTTGCCTGATTAGATGTGATGCCAGTTTATAAAATTTGTATCTAGGTAGCATTAAACCCCCAATTTATCCGCTAATTGATGAACCTTAGCGCTTAGCACCTGAATCATTGAGCAACCTGTTACAGCGGACTGTGCTTTGAGTAGTTCCAGTTGGCCCGTTGTGATTCGGATGGCCTTAGAACCCTCTGCAACGCCCTTAACGTTATCGAAAGGGCTAAGGTTTACCGACTCTTTTAAAATCTCCCCAACAAGCGCTGTGTGCTTCATATCGGGATATTTGGCTTTGATTGCTGCCAGTCGTTCAAATGCCTCTGGCAAAAGGCGCGTAACTGTGTGTGCCATTGCAAATCTCCTTAAATCTCTTACTCATACTACAATCTTAACATCTATTTAACATATTGTCAACATCTCATTTACATGTTAATATGGTTATAGGGGCTGATACAGGTGCTGTTTCCTTTCACAAAAGGAAAATTAATGCATGATTTTTTCACAGCAATTATTGAATCTCATCGTTTTAGCTCGTTGGGCTTTGCGGTATTTATTGTGCTATTGGTGTTTTGCGTTATGAATCGAGTCATTACAAAAAAGACAAAGCTTACAATTCGACTTAAACTTCTTCGTGTTGAGATAGAGATTTCAATAAATAAATAGCTGGTGGACTTACCGGCACTTTCCCTTGATAATATTGGTGGCCCTCAGATTACCGGGGTCACCGTCTTTTAGTCGTAGCTGGTGGACTGAATCCCAGACATCAAAATGATACATCACTGCAAACCTCAAAGCGTCAATCTTTAAATCTGTCACACCATCAAAAAAGAAATAATTCTTTCCTTCCTTCTTCGGTCGAATCCGGTAAACCTCCCCATGAGTATCTTTCAGAAGATGACCTTCACGAGAAATGCTGTAGCGCCTTAATAGATAATCTTTGTATCGTTTTTCACCGTTATATTCTCTCATTGGATACCTCCACCTGCATAGTACATTTTAGGCTTAATCCTTTGCTTCTTATTTTCACTAACTACTTTCTTCTTTGGTGTGAAAGAAAAGTCATCATCGTCACCATCATCAAAGTCATCGAGGTCATTAACCTTGTTCTTTAGCTTCGCCATTTCAATGCGTGATTTAATCTCTGCTTTGCGTTGTTGTGCTTTTTTAATAGCCTCTTCACGCTCTGACTCTTCATCAAGGTAATCATCGAAGGGGTCCATCTCATCATCAGTGGCGGGGCACTGTGTGTTTTTATGGTCACTATCAACATTCACATCAGAGATTTCTTTGTCTTGTTTAGAAGTCTTTTTAGAGCTTACTTCGAGGTCATCTAAGTCAGATGTTTTAACAGTCTCTTTAACAGTCTCTTCAATACCAAGAGAATCACATTCATGTGAATCACAGAGCGAAGCTCCCCTCTTAAGAGATTCTCCTTCAAAGTCATCTTCTTTATTGTTATTAGTAAGTTCTTCTTTGTTATTACTGTTATTATACGTGTCAAAGATTTTGACTGACTGAGTAAAAAATTTTGACTCAGTGGGTAAAGAATTTTGACTCAGTGGGTCATCTTTCTTGACTGACTGAGTAACTTTAGACTCCAGCTTTGCCTTTCTGGCTTCTTTAGCTGTAAGCTCTGTTAAAACTTCCGGTACTTCATCAAGTGAATAAACTTTAATAACACACTGATTGCTTGCAACGTTAGTTTTCTTGATTAAACCATGTGCCTCAAGTCGTTTCATACATGCAATCACGGATGTTCTTGTGATTCCAGCATACTGACCAAGATGAGCATATGAAGGGGTATAATATTGCCCCTTATCGTGATAAAACTTTTGTTCATTCAGCATGACAGTGTAAATAATACGGTCGGCAGCTTTAACGCCATTAGTCATCTGATAAATACGGTCATCAAACATGTGAAATTTTTCCATTATATTTTCCTTTTTAAAAATAAAACAAAGAAAGGGCTGACCACGTATAGTGACCAACCCCAGAGGGAGTGAATTAATTAGAAGATGGACTGATAAAGGAACTCAGAAGCCTGAGCGATTACGCGAGTATTAACAGCAAAAGGAAAAGCCTTGAATGAATAAGAGGCTGTGAAAATCCGTCAATACCCTGACGCCTCCCAACGTTGTAACCTCTTAATGTTCTGAGTTCTTTTATCAGCCCATATAGAAACTATAACAGATGTGATTATAAATTGCAACAATTATTTCACAGAATAATTACTGATTGGTCATTTATTGTTCACAGGGATGCTTCTTAATATCTGAATCACCTGTCTTGTAAATGACCATATTTATGAGAATTTTAGCTCAACCTTTGAGCAATTCTGTATGACGTGCTCAGAGGCATTCTGAGAGCATCTGCAATGTACTTAATGGTTTTGCCTTGCATGTATAGTTTTATGAAGATGTCGAGCGTCTCAGGTGGGTAAATGGTGGGTCTTCCTCTTAAGCCTCCTCTGTTAATGATGGTTAACGGTAGCAATGTATCAGCACAGCAAACCATCTGCGTAATTTCATGCTTACGTGGCTCAGATTTAAAGATGACAATTGCAGCAGGAAACGGCGCACGAACAACAAGCCCGTTATGCCCTGCTGGTGGGAGGTATCGAACTGCGCGATGAAGAATACGGATTTCATGGCAAAGCGGGTTTGTGAAGATGTGCTCAAGCCAGTATGTGGTGTGGGGTCGGTACGGTATCAGGAATACCGCTAAATCTGCCTCAGACGCTTTTATGAGGAACGACGGAATATCGCTGTATGGTGGGTTACAGAATACCTTTTCACCAACCCATGACTGATTGTGGATATCATCGGTAAAGCGGGGTAATAACGTATCATGCTCAGTTGCAGCGCCATCTAGCGTAAGACCAAATTCATGGTTTAAGTTCTTGAATAACAAAAATGGAGTTCTCCAGCAATCAGAACCCCCATGATGCTTCCCGATTAAAATATGCTCAATTGACATAAGAAATAAAAATTTTTATTGCAATCACTATTGACAAGGTTTACTCTCTTTTAAGAGATACTTAACAGGTTTTCTAAACGGATATCCTTTCTGGGATATCTATCTCTTATCTTAAAAGCTTTTATAGATACTTTAAAGATGTCTGTATATATTCTGTACAGTAACTTTTCAGACTCTGAAAATTTTTATAAAAAATGACTAGCCCTCTTTGAATCTCATCTTCCCCGAATCTTCAAAAATATCTATCACAGGTCTATACCTGCTAAGTACCCGTCACACCAGCTATGTGACCCCCTTTGCAGAATTTTAAAATATCTATGAGGTTTATTCGATAAACCGAATCAACTATTGACTTTCTTCATAGCATCTGTTTAGCTCCACCTCAAGAAACCTTCACCACACTTCAAAGCATCTATCAAGAAGATTTAACCTATCAATAGCTGTAACATTTTATAGTTCTGTGAAGTACTCCCCAGTTTTCTCTGTAACAGACACAAACTTCTGTGACCTTATGTATCAATGACTTAGAAGACATGCTCTCAAGGTGCTGTATAGCCTCTTATCAGCCAATACACAAAACCCTTATAAATCAGTACTGATATGTATACAGTTCGTTTTTAACATAATAGCTGTTTTACGCACTAATCGTGTTCTACATGAAATCTGTATAGAGATTAAGGTGTCTGTAAGTGATTTTTTAAGAGGAGCTACGAAGATTTGACAAGGTAACTATGAGGTTGATTCCTAGAACAACCGAATCAACTATAACCATCACTTTTCAATATTCACGCAGGATATCGTTAAGTTTCTTGATAGTTACACCATGTGACCAACTGCATGAATAGCGTTATATACTCCTGTATATAGCACTTTTCTAGGAGTCGAGAGAGGGACGACTAACACGATACAGTTTATCCTGAAAAGAGACTTCACAGATTCTCTATATATTTCAATAAGTTATGATAAAAAGAGACTATATCAATACTGCATAGAATCTGTGTAAAACTGCTTAGATACTTGGGAAAATGCCTTTAAATTGAATAGGGATTCACCTGATATTGTCCTGTTATTAACAGGTAGTTGAATGTACGTGTTTAGCTATGTAAAAGCACCAGAACTTTAGCCATTTCTAACCACTCCTCGTGTTATCTCTATTCCGTAGCGATTCGCTACCACTTATTTAAAGATAAGACGTCCTTTTCAGAGTGCAAATTTCACAACCACTTATTTGATTTATAACAACTTTCACAAGCACGTAATTTTGTCGCAAAATGACACATTTTTATCTCATCGCGTTTTTTTAATCATAAGAGCGGCTTATGGATAATTATTGGAGATGATATCTATTCTCGCTAAGAAGCTGTTGCAGGATATTACCAAACGCGGGTCTGCCCGCGTCAGTTCACTAAGCTTAGTCCCACGTAGCGAAAATATGGCAGCCGCCATACGCCGCGTTAATTCTATGCAATATGATGTCTATACCCAGACGGAGGTCAGTAATGGCAAACCATCGAGGCGGTTCCGGCAATTTTGCAGAAGACCGCGAAAGAGCATCAGAAGCAGGTAAAAAAGGTGGACAGCACAGCGGGGGTAATTTCAAAAATGACCCGCAGCGCGCATCTGAAGCAGGTAAAAAAGGTGGCAAGAGCAGTCACGGCAAAAGCGACAACTAGCCGGGCTAATCAATGACGAATGTATTTTTGTCTGAAGCTCGTCAAAAAGTCATCACCGCCGGTTACCCCGGCGGTTTTCTGTTTATGGCTCCTGATGAACAACTTCTGGCGGTGGAACGTCAACCAACCTTCTGCTTAACAACGCATTGAGTAAAATCGCGCCAAAGGTTGCTGTACCGATCCCTCCCAACGTAAAACCGCCTAGCGTGAGAGCAAAATCACCCGCGCCCAGCACTAAGGTTACTGCGACCATAATCAAATTACCGTTCTGGCTTAAATCGACACGGTTTTGTACCCAGATCCTTGCGCCTGCGACGGCAATCAGCCCGAACACAACAATTGATGCACCACCAATCACCGGTGCTGGAATGGTATGAATCAGCGCGCCAAATTTCGGCGAAAAGCCCAACAGCATGGCGATGACGGCAGCAGCAACAAACACCAGCGTCGAGTAGACTTTTGTCACGGCCATCACACCGATATTTTCAGCATAGGTGGTCACGCCGCTACCGCCGACAGAGCCGGAAAGCATCGTCGCCAGCCCATCGCCCACGAATGCCCGCCCCATATATGGATCCATATTGCGTCCGGTCATCCCGGCGACCGCCTTGAGATGACCTAAGTTTTCTGCCACCAGAATCACCGCCACGGGCGCAATCAGCATCATTGCCTGACCATTAAAAGCAGGAGTGGAAAAATGTGGCAAACCGAACCAGGCAGCATGGCTGACGAGAGTAAAATCGACGGCTTTTCCCAGCCCTAAAACGTTGGTCATTACGCCATACAGCAGACAGGCGACAATTAATCCTACGAGAATCAATAATCGCTGGATCATGCCACGGGTAAACACCGCCACTAGCCCAATACACAGCACCGTCATTACCGCCATCCAGCTATCAAAGGCCGAAGCCGATACACTTTTCACTGCGATAGGCGCTAAGTTCAGGCCAATCGCCATCACCACCGCACCCGTCACCACTGGCGGCATCAGTCGTTCAATCCAGCGCGTACCGATTTTCATCACCACCAGGCCAATGACGGTATAAACCAGCCCACAGGCGATAATCCCGCCCAGCGCAATGCTGATATTCGGGTTAATGCCCTGACCGTTAAAGCCCGTCGCGGCGATCACCACGCCGACAAAAGCCGCGCTGGAACCGAGATAACTGGGGACGCGCCCGCCGGTAATAAAGAAAAACAGTAACGTGCCGATCCCCGACATTAAAATGGAAAGGTTGGGATCCAGCCCCATCAGAATCGGCATTAACACCGTCGCGCCAAACATCGCCACCGCGTGTTGAACGCCCATTATTGCCGTCTGAGCAAACGGCAATCGTTCATCCGGCGCGACCACGCCGCTCTCTGTAGAGGTCGATTTTAACTGCCAGTGAGGAAAACCGAACATTGCCATCAGCTGTCTCCTTAAGGAGGTTAACAAGCAGGGCGCATCAGCGCGTGATAACTGCGATCAAACCACACCAGCCCGTAGGGGGTGGCGTGACGATGAATCGCTTCGATGGCGCAAAACAGAATGTCGTGGGTGCCGACGCTCACCACCTGGCTGATACGGCAGTCAAACGAAACCAGTGCCTCTTCCAGTTGCGGGCATCCGGTCACACCAGTCTGCCAGCGGGCGGCGGCAAAGCGGTGTTCCATGGGCGTTTTGCCGCCAAAAAGGTTTGAAAGCGGCTCCTGCCCGGCGCTAAGTGTATTTACACACAGCGTTCGATTTTCATTGAATGCCGGCCAGACGGACGCCCCACGATTCAGGCACACCAGTAATGTGGGAGGCGTATCGGTCACACTGCAGACGGCGCTGGCGGTGAACCCGGCGCGCCCGGCTGGACCGTCCGTGGTGATGATATTGACCGCCGCGCCCATGCAGGACATCGCATCGCGAAAAGTTTGTTGATCGACAATGTTCATAGTTTGCTCCTTACAACAGCCCGCAGGCTTCTTCAAAGGACAGACGTGGCAGGCGCGCATAAAGCTTGCTGCTATCGCCATAGCCGATATTAATCAGCAGATTGCTCTTCAGCGTGCTGCCCGTAAAAAAGGCGTCGTCCACGTGTTGACGGTCAAAGCCGGACATCGGGCCGGTATCCAGCCCCAGCGCCCGGCAGGCGACGATCAGATAGGCCGCCTGCATGGAACTGTTGCGAAACGCTGTTTCTTCGGCAAGTTGTGGGCTGGAGGTAAACCAACTGCGGGCATCGCCGTGAGGAAACAGCTGTGGTAACCGTTCATAAAATTCACTGTCCCAGGCGACGATCGCGGTGACGGGCGCGGTCAGGGTTTTTTGCAGATTGCCGCTGGAAAGCGCCGGGCGCAGACGTTCTTTTCCTTCTGCAGTGCGGATAAACACGATCCGTGCCGGAGAACAGTTAGCTGATGTCGGCCCCCATTTCATCAGGGCATAAATCTCCCGTAATGTCTCATCGCTGACGGGTGTCTCCCGCCAGCCGTTGTGAGTGCGGGCATCGGTGAACAAGGTGCTAAGCGCACCTGGGCTAATGGCTTCGTTCATAGCAATTCCTTACAGGGCGGCTTCACGGTGATGTAACAGGCTGGCAAGCCCGTTGAGTAACAGAGCATTAAACGTTTCGGGATCGGTCACGTTGCAGGCGTGTCCGCCATAGCGCATCACCATTTTCTGGCTATCGGGCAGGGCGGCATGAAGTTCACTGGAACATGCTGATGGCACCAGCAGATCATCACTGGCGCAGATGATTTGCACCGGGCAGCGAATGCGATCCGCATGGCGACTAAAGTCAGCGCGTTTGAGGGCGTTAAGTCGACGCAGTAAATTATTTTTGCCCTGAAAATGCGCCAGTGCCAGCGCGTCTTCAGCTTCCAGGCGAGGTGCGCGGGCCGCCATCCAGTCGGCGGGATAGAGGAACAATGGCTGAGCTTCCACCCATGCCTGCGCGCCGCCGCTATGTAGTAACTGCTCGCGAACCTGAAAACAGCGGCGCGTATGGGCGTTTATTCGTAGCCAGCCGTTAACGCTGACCAGCACAGTTACCGACGCGGGATAATCCAGCGCCAGCTGCATTCCCACCAGCGCACCGAGCGCATGGCCGACCACCGCGTAACGCTCAATCCCTGCGGCTACCAGCGCCTGATGCAGTTCCGCTGCCATCTGGGTGATACTGTAATCTTCTGCCAGCGTGTCGGGATTATTGCCGGTACCGCGCTGGTCGTAACAGACTATCTGATACTCCTGCTCCAGCACCGCCAGTTGCGGTAACCAGTAACTGCCGCTACCGCCAAGACCCGAAATCAACACCACTACGGGCGCATCAGCATAAGGGGGAGGTGAGAGTGAAAGTTTCATCGCGGCCTCACTTGGCGATATGCGCAATTGTGGCGATTTCCACCAGCGCGTCAGGTTTTACCAGTCCGCACTGAATGCAGAATCGCGCCGGTTTATCACCCGGAAAAAACTCGGCGTAGATTTCGTTAATCGCGGCGTAATTTTTCCAGTCGGTAATAAAGATGCTGTTGAAGGTCACATCCGCCATCGTGCCACCCGCCGTCTCGATCACCTTGCGGATGGTTTCCAGAACGTGGCGGGTTTGCGCCTTTGGGTCATCGGCAAACAGCACGTTATTATGTTGATCAAAAGCCAGCGTACCGGAGACATACACCACGCCATCAGCCAGCGTGCCGGGAACGAAGGGGGCCAGCGGTGCGCTGCTGCCAGCGGGAATAATTACGGATTTTGGCATCGTTAAACTCCTTAAGCGATACGAGCAAAGGACGTGGGAGAAAGTGCGTCGCAGAACGTTTCGACGTCGCTGACCCAGCCAAAAAAGGTTTCGATATTGAACAACGCGGCCTTCTGTGCAAATTCCGGCCCCGCCTGGTGTGTTGCGTCTTCCAGCACCACGCCGAAATACTCCAGAAAAAAGCCGTCGCGTAGCGTCGATTCGACGCAGACGTTGGTAGCGATACCGGTGAAAACCAGATGGCGTATTCCGCGGCTGCGCAAAATGCTGTCCAGCGGTGTATTGAAGAAACCGCTGTAGCGCGGCTTAGGCAGCACAATATCGCCAGGCTGCGGCACCAGTTCATCCACCAGTTGATAATCCCAGGAGCCTTTCGCCAGCAATTTCCCCTGTAGCTGCGGCTGCTTACGCATGGTTTTCAGGGCGTTCGATTTATGAAAATTCGGTGAGCCGGGGCCGCCAGCCTCGACATACTGTTCATCCCAGCCATTTTGAAACCAGATGATCAGCATCCCTGCTGCTCGCGCTGCGGTCACGGCGGTTTGAATGTTGGCAATGACCGGGCGAGTGGTTGAGACATCAAACCCGGCGAGATCTAAGTAGCCGCCTGGCGTGGCATAAGCGTTTTGCATATCCACCACGATCAGCGCACTTTGCTGCGGATCGAAGGTAATGGCTTCCGGTCGAGCGGTTAAGATTGTCATCATGCCACCTCCTGAGTCAGCGCAGGGAGATGGGCGCGGCACTGCATCAGTGGTTGAATGCGCTCGCCGAAGGTTTCGATTCCCGACAGAAAATCATCGAAGGTCAACAGCACGCCTTCGGCACCAGGCACGCTTGCGACTTCATCTAACATGCGCGCGACACTGGCGTAAGAACCGACTAACGTCCCCATATTGATGTTTACCGCCGAAGTGGGATCGGCCATCTGACGGACGTTGGTGTCAGTACCGGAGCGGGTATCTTTCTGACTTTGTTCGGTTAGCCAGCTTAACGCCTCTTCATCCGCGCCCGCTTTGTAGTGTTCCCATTTGGCGCGAGCGGCATCGTCGGTTTCATCGGCAATCACCATAAACAACACATAAGAGCCAACGTCGCGTCCGGTTTGCTCTGCGGCCTGTTTCATCCGCGCAGCGGTCGGGGCGAAAGCCGTAGGTGTATTTACGCCTTTGCCGAAACAGAAGTTAAAATCGGCATACCGGGCGGAGAACGCCATGCCAGCGTCGCTTTGCCCGGCGCAGATCACTTTCATGGGGACACTCGGTTGCGGACTGACGCGACAATCATCCATAGTGAAAAAATCGCCTTTAAAATCGCTTTTCCCCGAGCCCCACAGGTCGCGCAGCACCTGAACATATTCGGTGAGATAGTCGTAACGACGGGAGAAATAGTCATCGCCAGGCCAGATACCCATCTGCTCATACTCAGGCTTTTGCCAGCCAGTCACGAGGTTGACGCCAAAACGCCCGCCAGAGATGGAGTCAATGGTTGCGGCCATACGGGCGACGATTGCCGGAGGTAACGTTAAGGTGGCGGCAGTGGCGTAAATCTGAATGCGCGAGGTGACGGCCGCCAGCCCCGCCATCAAGGTGAACGACTCAAGGTTGTGATCCCAGAACTCAGTTTTGCCGCCAAAGCCACGCAGTTTGATCATCGACAGGGCGAAGTCGAAATGGTAGTGCTCCGCTTTTTGCACAATGGCTTTATTCAGTTCAAAGGTCGGCATGTACTGCGGCGCGTGGGTCGAAATGAGCCAGCCGTTGTTGCCAATAGGTACGAATACGCCAATTTTCATCATCAACCTCTCTTCGTCTCGTAAAGTGAAAGTCAGACGGGGCGCTGCATCCTGCATATCCTTTTCAGCCGCGTAATGGTTTGTTTGCAAAGCGGATGCCAGTTTTTAAAAAGTGAATGTTATTAATATGTTAATGTTAAGTTGTCTAAAATATCTGGAAAAAAGTGGACTAAACGGTCAAAACAGTTGCACATAAAACATGCATCCGTGCGCGATGAAAGTGCAGAAGGTCGAGGCCGGGCAGGGGTTTTGCTATCCTGTTGCCAATCTACAAGAGGGGAGAGCGCATGACGCAAGGCGCAGTGAAAACAACGGGTAAACGTTCGCGCGCAGTGAGCGCGAAGAAAAAAGCGATTCTTAGCGCAGCACTGGACACTTTTTCGCAATTCGGTTTTCACGGCACAAGGCTGGAGCAGATCGCAGAGTTGGCAGGCGTTTCAAAAACCAATCTGCTGTATTACTTCCCGTCAAAAGAGGCGCTGTATATAGCCGTACTGCGGCAGATTCTCGATATCTGGCTGGCACCGTTAAAAGCGTTTCGTGAAGATTTCGCCCCGCTGGCGGCGATCAAAGAGTACATCCGTCTGAAGCTGGAAGTCTCACGCGATTATCCGCAGGCTTCACGTCTGTTTTGTATGGAGATGCTGGCAGGCGCGCCGTTGTTAATGGATGAACTGACGGGCGATTTGAAGGCATTAATTGATGAGAAATCGGCGCTGATTGCCGGTTGGGTCAAAAGCGGCAAACTCGCGCCGATTGACCCGCAGCATTTGATTTTTATGATTTGGGCTTCCACTCAACATTACGCCGATTTCGCCCCTCAGGTGGAGGCGGTGACAGGCGCGACGTTGCGCGATGAGGTATTTTTCAATCAAACGGTTGAAAACGTGCAGCGGATTATTATTGAGGGGATTCGACCACGTTAAAGATGCCGGAGGAGGTTGTAACATCCTCCGGCTACCTGTTTAACCGATCGTCATTAAACTGGCGTTACCGCCAGCGGCAGCGGTATTCACACTCAGCGAGCGTTCGATATACAGCCGTTCCAGAAGGATATTGCTTTCGCCTCGGGCAAAACCCTGCACCGAAACAATTGCGCCATCCCGCACGGCAACGGCTTCACACAATGCGCGAAGCTGATCCGAATCACCGTGGAAGATCACCGCATCAAAGGGTTGAGCGGTTATATTTTCCGCTTTCGCCAGTTGAATACGTTCGCTGACTGCCGATGGCAATGCCTTCACTAACTGACGATGCAGCGCGTCATCCGGCCACAGCACCTGGCTGCCCACCGCCAGCACGGCGGCGAGCTGAGTCAGCGCATCCTGCTCATCATCCGCAATACACAACACGCGCTCGCGCGGCAGCAGCGTCCAGGTGTTGCGTTCACCCGTCGGCCCTGGCAGCAATCGCTGTGTTCCTGCCTGCGCCAGCTCGCCATATTGCGTACATAACGCCTGCAATTCTGGACGGTTTGCCGCCCATTCCCGCAGTGCATTTAGCGGCTGAGTCAATGCGGCTTTCAACTGCGCATCGACCGGATACTCTGCATCCTGACGCGCGAGCGTCACTGCCAGTGCACTTTCCGGGCGATTCGCCAGCAGACGGTAGAGATAGAGCGGACCGCCTGCTTTCGGCCCGGTGCCGGACAACCCTTCGCCGCCGAATGGCTGCACCCCGACCACTGCGCCCACCATATTACGGTTAACGTACAGGTTACCGACATGGGCCGAGCCAGTGACCTGGGCGATGGTTTCATCAATGCGCGTATGGACGCCAAGCGTCAGACCATAACCGGAAGCGTTAATTTGCTCGATCAGCTCCGGCAGCTGGTTACGGTTATAACGCACCACATGCAGCACCGGACCAAAGACCTCTTTTTGCAATTCGGCAAAGTCATCCAGTTCAATCAGCGTCGGGGCGACAAAGGTGCCGCTTTGCCATTCACGGGCATCTTCACTGTTTTCCCGCACTGCCTGGAACACCGGACGGCCTTTACTACGCATAGTCTGAATATGACGCTCAATATTGGCTTTCGCTTCGCTATCAATCACCGGACCGATATCGGTGGTCAGGCGACCAGGATTACCCATCCGGCATTCGGCCATTGCGCCGCGCAGCATTTTCAACGTGTGGTCGGCAATCTCATCTTGCAGGCACAGCACACGCAGTGCCGAACAACGCTGGCCCGCACTGTCGAACGCTGAGGCCAGCACATCTATTACTACTTGTTCGGTCAGGGCGGAGGAGTCGACAATCATCGCGTTCATGCCGCCGGTTTCCGCGATGAGCGGAATAGGGCGACCCTGAGCGTCCAGGCGGCTGGCGATATTGCGTTGCAGTAACGTAGCGACTTCGGTTGAACCGGTAAACATCACCCCGCGCACGCGATCATCACCCGTCAGTTGCGCGCCCACGGTTTCCCCCTGACCTGGCAGCAACTGCACCACGCCTGGCGGTACACCCGCTTCCAGCAAAATTGCGATCCCTTGCGCGGCAATCAGCGGCGTTTGTTCTGCCGGTTTTGCCAGCACGCTGTTACCTGCCGCCAGTGCGGCGGCGATCTGCCCGGTGAAAATAGCCAGCGGGAAGTTCCACGGACTGATACACACCACAGGCCCTAATGGACGGTGGGTTTCGTTAGCGAAATCATCCCGCACCTGTCCGGCGTAGTAGTGGAGAAAATCGACCGCTTCGCGCACTTCGGCAATGGCGTTACTGAAGGTTTTTCCGGCCTCACGCACTAGAATACCAATCAGTTGCTGTATCTGGCTTTCCATCAGCACGGCAGCGCGATGCAAAATCGCCGCGCGTTCAGCCGGAGGCGTGGCAAACCAGATTGGCGCGTTATTAACCGCACTTTCCAGCGCCAGTTCTACTTCACGCGGCGTGGCTTCACGCACATAGCCCACAATATCTTTCGGTTCCGCAGGGTTAATAACGGGCGACATCTCACCAGCCGCTACCGGTTGTTCCAGCATTGGCAAGGCCTGCCATTTTTGCAGTGCACTATTGAGCAGGGCAGAAGAGAGCGAGGCCAGCCGGTGTTCGTTAGCGAGATCCAGCCCTGCCGAGTTGTCGCGCCCGTGACCGTAAAGATCGCGCGGCAGGGGAATTTTCGGATGCGGTAATCCAGTTTGCCCTTCCTGTTGCGCCAGTTTTTCTACAGCAGTGACCGGATCGGCGACCAGTTCATCCAGTGGCAAAGAGGTGTCGGCAATACGGTTAACAAACGAGGTGTTAGCACCGTTTTCCAGCAGGCGACGCACCAGATACGCCAGCAGCGTTTCATGGGTACCGACAGGAGCATAAATACGACACGGACGGTTAAGTTTGCCGTCGGCAACTTTCCCGGTGACCTGCTCATACAGTGGCTCGCCCATACCGTGCAGGCACTGGAACTCGTACTGACCCGGGTAGTAGTTCTGACCCGCCAGTTGATAAATTGCCGCCAGCGTATGGGCGTTATGCGTTGCGAACTGCGGGTAGATTAGATTCGGCACCGCCAGCAGCTTTTTCGCACAGGCGAGATATGAAACGTCGGTATACACCTTGCGGGTATAAACCGGATAACCTTCAAGGCCGTCCATCTGTGCACGCTTGATTTCACTATCCCAGTACGCGCCTTTCACCAGGCGAATCATCAGACGGCGACGGCTGCGGGTGGCGAGATCAATCAGATAATCAATCACCAACGGACAGCGTTTTTGATAAGCCTGAATAACAAAACCGATGCCGTTCCAGCCTGCCAGTTCCGGCTCGAAACAGAGTTTTTCCAGCAGATCGAGGGAGATCTCCAGACGATCGGCCTCTTCGGCATCGATGTTAATACCAATATCGTACTGACGCGCCAGCAGGGTGAGTGATTTTAGACGCGGGTAAAGCTCTTCCATTACCCGATCATACTGGGCGCGGCTGTAACGCGGATGCAGCGCCGACAGCTTGATTGAAATGCCCGGACCTTCATAGATGCCACGACCATTGGACGCTTTACCAATGGCGTGAATCGCCTGCTGATAGGAAACCATATACGCCTGTGCATCTGCGGCAGTCAGCGCGGCTTCGCCCAGCATGTCGTAAGAGTAACGGAAACCTTTCTCTTCCAGCTTGCGGGCATTGGCTAACGCTTCCGCGATGGTTTCGCCAGTGACGAACTGCTCGCCCATCAGGCGCATCGCCATATCCACACCTTTGCGGATCAGCGGTTCACCGCTCTTACCGATAATGCGGTTCAGCGAGCGGGAGAGGCTGGCTTCGTTATGGGTGGAAACCAGTTTGCCAGTAAACAGCAGCCCCCAGGTGGCGGCATTAACAAACAACGACGGGCTACGACCAATGTGTGACTGCCAGTTACCGTTGCTGATTTTGTCGCGAATTAACGCATCACGGGTGGCTTTGTCGGGAATACGCAACAACGCTTCTGCCAGACACATCAGCGCCACGCCTTCCTGCGATGACAGCGAAAACTCCTGCAATAACCCCTGGACCATACCTGCGCGACCACTGGCATTTTTTTGATTACGCAGTTTATCGGCCAGTTGATATGCCAGTTTATGCGCCTGTTCAGCAACTGGCTGCGGCAGGCGGGCTTGTTCCAGCAGCATCGAAACCGCTTCGGTTTCCGGGCGGCGATAGGCAGCGGTGATCGCGGCGCGGGAAACCGACTGGGGCAAAATTTGCTCGGCAAAGTCGAGGAAAGGCTGGTGTGGTTCCTCTGCCGGAGCCGGTGCTTCATCGCTCTCATTGGCAGCGCCAGAAAGCAGCGCAGGCAGCTCCGGCAGAGTATCGCTGTTTTCCAGTTGTTCGAGATAAGAAAAAATCGCCTGCTTAATTAACCAGTGTGGTGTGCGATCGATACGTGTCGCGGCAGACTTAATACGCTCACGCGTCGCGTCGTCCAGCTTAACCCCCATGGTGGTGGTTCCCATGCCATTACTCCTGTTGTTCTGAAAGGTGCAACTTAACGTTATCGTGAAATATCCATGATGTTGCAACTTTGTGCAACCATGTTAAATGTGACCTGCGTAGCAAGCTTAAAAATGAATGAAATGTTAATAAAAGAAATCGATATGACAGGGATTAAAAAAATAACTCAGACTTTTTCTCTGCGGCAGTTAACATTTTTGAAAGGTGCAACCGCAAAAAATGTGAGAGAGTGCAACCTGATGAAAAATAGTGTCGCTGAGCACTAAAATTTAATGTAAATGGTGTGTTAAATCGATTGTGAATAACCAGCGCTTCCGGCAGGATACGGTCGCCCTGGTAAAACATAAACTCTGTTACCCCGTTCCGGTGGCAGATATAACGGCAAGTTTCGACATTGCCGATAATAATTTTTTGGAGACTTTAGATGGCTATTAGCACACCGATGTTGGTGACATTTTGTGTCTATATCTTTGGCATGATATTGATTGGGTTTATCGCCTGGCGATCAACGAAAAACTTCGACGACTATATTCTGGGCGGTCGTAGCCTTGGGCCATTCGTGACGGCATTATCGGCGGGTGCATCGGATATGAGCGGCTGGCTGTTAATGGGGTTGCCGGGCGCTGTTTTTCTTTCCGGGATTTCCGAAAGCTGGATCGCCATTGGCCTGACATTAGGCGCGTGGATCAACTGGAAGCTGGTGGCCGGGCGGTTGCGTGTGCATACCGAATACAACAATAACGCCTTAACATTGCCGGATTATTTCACCGGGCGCTTTGAAGATAAAAGCCGTATTTTGCGCATTATCTCCGCGCTGGTGATTTTGCTGTTCTTCACCATTTATTGCGCTTCGGGCATCGTGGCAGGCGCGCGTCTGTTTGAAAGTACCTTTGGCATGAGCTACGAAACGGCTCTGTGGGCGGGCGCTGCGGCGACGATCCTTTACACCTTTATTGGCGGTTTCCTCGCGGTGAGCTGGACTGACACTGTACAGGCCAGCCTGATGATTTTTGCCCTGATCCTGACGCCGGTTATCGTCATTATCAGTGTCGGTGGCTTTGGTGACTCGCTGGAAGTAATCAAACAAAAGAGCATCGAAAACGTGGATATGCTCAAAGGGCTGAACTTTGTTGCCATTATCTCGCTGATGGGCTGGGGACTGGGTTATTTCGGGCAGCCGCACATCCTGGCGCGTTTTATGGCGGCGGATTCTCACCACAGTATCGTCCATGCGCGTCGTATCAGTATGACCTGGATGATCCTCTGCCTGGCAGGGGCGGTGGCTGTCGGCTTCTTTGGTATTGCTTACTTTAATGAGCACCCGGCGGTAGCAGGTGCGGTAAACCAGAACGCCGAGCGCGTGTTTATCGAACTGGCGCAAATTCTGTTTAACCCGTGGATTGCCGGGATTTTGCTGTCGGCGATTCTGGCGGCGGTAATGTCAACCTTAAGTTGCCAGCTGCTGGTATGTTCCAGCGCGATTACCGAAGATTTATACAAAGCGTTTCTGCGTAAACAGGCCAGCCAGAAAGAGCTGGTGTGGGTAGGGCGTGTGATGGTGCTGGTGGTGGCGCTGGTGGCGATTGCGCTGGCGGCAAACCCGGAAAACCGCGTGCTGGGCTTAGTGAGCTACGCGTGGGCAGGCTTTGGCGCGGCGTTTGGTCCGGTGGTGCTGTTCTCGGTGATGTGGTCACGCATGACGCGCAACGGTGCGCTGGCGGGGATGATCATCGGTGCGCTGACGGTTATCGTCTGGAAGCAGTTCGGCTGGCTGGGTCTGTACGAAATTATTCCGGGCTTCATCTTCGGCAGTATCGGGATTGTAGTGTTTAGTTTGCTGGGTAAAGCGCCGTCAGCGGCGATGCAAAAACGCTTTGCCGAGGCCGATGCGCACTATCATTCGGCTCCGCCGTCACGGTTGCAGGAAAGCTAAGGGACTTAGCCTGCGGCGGTTTTGTTTGGCTTCAGCAGCGGGTTGCGCTCCCTTAATGTGCCTCGCCATATAAATTGAATGGTGCAGGGGGCGGCCAATCGCCGCCACCCCCTGCACCCCGGGCTCTGGCGAACAAAATCGCCGCTGCGCGGTACCTTCAGCTTATCCCCTTCGGCTACCGGGTCGGGCGCGAGGTAATGTCCTGTAAGACGCGCCCTCAGCCCACATCCATGTGGGCTGCCCCGGCCTTCGGGGAACGCTTCAGCGACTTTGACGCCACCAACACCCGAGCTGTTATTATGTTCCGGGCAAAAAGTTAGATTTGATAATCGCGGATGGACGAAATTGCTTGATACACCCGCTTATCAGTTTTACATGGAAGCTCTGATGCATTGAGTCTGGACAGTTTTGTCGGCTGGATAAGGCGTTTACGCGGCATCTGGCAAGAACACATGGCTCGTTGTAAACAATCCCATCTTTGTACCTGGAATAATCGTTTATATCCCCTGCCATTACCTCTCTTTGTTTACATTCCAACATCATTTTATAAACATTCCGCTTGTATTTTTCTTTGCCGTAATGATAATCGCTATCACTGCGATTTACTTTTCTTTGCATAGATTGACTCAGAAAAACGTTTAAGGGTGGGTGGCATGTTTGTTCCATTTCTCATTATGTTGCGCGAAGGACTTGAAGCCGCGCTGATTGTCAGTTTGATCGCCAGCTATCTTAAGCGTACCCAGCGAGGCCGATGGATTGGTGTGATGTGGATTGGCGTGTTGCTTGCCGCTGCGTTGTGCCTGGGCTTGGGTATCTTCATTAACGAAACCACCGGCGAATTTCCGCAAAAAGAACAGGAACTGTTTGAAGGTATCGTGGCGGTGATCGCCGTGGTGATCCTTACCTGGATGGTTTTCTGGATGCGCAAAGTGTCGCGCAACGTCAAAGTACAACTGGAGCAGGCAGTCGATAGCGCATTGCAGCGTGGAAATCATCATGGCTG
This sequence comes from Escherichia sp. F1, assembly GCF_046764225.1. NCBI lineage: Bacteria > Pseudomonadati > Pseudomonadota > Gammaproteobacteria > Enterobacterales > Enterobacteriaceae > Escherichia > Escherichia sp. F1. The sequence continues at coordinate 3,017,586 of NZ_CP177202.1, read as the reverse complement.
GGCGCTGGTGATGATGGTCTTTTTTGCCGTTGCAAGGGAGGGGCTGGAGTCGGTCTTTTTCCTGCTGGCGGCATTTCAACAAGATGTCGGGATCTGGCCGCCGCTGGGTGCAATGCTCGGTCTTGCTACAGCCGTGGTGCTCGGCTTCCTGCTCTACTGGGGCGGTATTCGCCTCAATCTTGGTGCATTTTTTAAATGGACCAGCCTGTTTATTCTCTTCGTCGCCGCAGGGCTGGCGGCTGGTGCCATTCGCGCATTTCATGAAGCCGGATTGTGGAACCACTTTCAGGAAATCGCCTTCGATATGAGTGCGGTGCTCTCAACTCACTCGCTGTTTGGCACGCTGATGGAAGGGATTTTTGGCTATCAGGAAGCGCCAAGTGTCAGCGAAGTCGCCGTCTGGTTTATTTATCTCATCCCGGCGCTGGTGGCATTTGCTCTGCCACCACGCGCAGGGGCGACAGCGTCTCGCTCCGCGTAACAAATACGACGCAAACTCTTGCTTAGTTACAACATACTTTAAAGGGATAGTCTCGTCATGACCATTAACTTCCGCCGTAACGCATTGCAGTTGAGCGTGGCTGCGCTGTTTTCTTCTGCTTTTATGGCTAACGCCGCTGATGTGCCGCAGGTCAAAGTGACCGTGACGGATAAGCAGTGCGAACCGATGACCATTACGGTTAACGCCGGGAAAACACAGTTCATTATTCAGAACCACAGCCAGAAGGCGCTGGAGTGGGAGATCCTCAAAGGCGTGATGGTGGTGGAAGAGCGGGAAAATATCGCCCCTGGTTTTAGCCAGAAAATGACGGCGAATTTACAGCCTGGCGAATACGATATGACCTGCGGTCTGCTGACTAACCCGAAAGGGAAGTTGATCGTCAAAGGTGAGGCAACGGCGGATGCGGCGCAAAGTGATGCGCTGTTAAGTCTTGGTGGTGCAATTACTGCATATAAAGCGTATGTCATGGCGGAAACCACACAGCTGGTGACCGACACCAAAGCCTTTACCGACGCGATTAAAGCAGGCGATATCGAAAAAGCGAAAGCACTGTATGCGCCGACGCGCCAGCACTATGAGCGCATTGAACCGATTGCTGAACTGTTCTCCGATCTGGATGGTAGCATTGACGCCCGTGAAGATGATTACGAGCAAAAAGCCGCCGATCCAAAATTCACCGGTTTCCACCGTCTGGAAAAAGCATTGTTTGGCGATAACACCACTAAAGGGATGGATAAGTATGCCGACCAGCTTTATACCGATGTGGTCGATTTGCAAAAACGCATCAGTGAACTGGCTTTCCCTCCGTCAAAAGTGGTCGGCGGCGCAGCCGGACTGATTGAGGAAGTGGCAGCCAGCAAAATCAGCGGTGAAGAAGATCGCTACAGCCACACCGATCTGTGGGATTTCCAGGCTAACGTTGAAGGCTCGCAGAAAATAGTCGATCTGCTGCGTCCACAACTGCAAAAGGCCAACCCGGAACTGCTGGCAAAAGTCGATGCCAATTTCAAAAAGGTCGATACCATTCTGGCGAAATACCGTACTAAAGACGGTTTTGAAACCTACGACAAATTGACCGATGCCGACCGGAATGCACTGAAAGGACCGATTACTGCGCTGGCGGAAGATCTGGCGCAACTTCGCGGTGTGCTGGGACTGGATTAAACGTTATGCAGTATAAAGATGAAAACGGCGTGAATGAACCGTCACGCCGACGTTTACTGAAAGGGATTGGTGCACTGGCGCTGGCGGGAAGTTGTCCGGTCGCTCATGCACAAAAAACGCAAAGTACGCCGGGTACGCTTTCACCGGATGCACGCAATGAGAAACAGCCGTTTTATGGTGAGCATCAGGCAGGGATCCTGACACCACAACAGGCTGCAATGATGCTGGTGGCGTTTGATGTGCTTGCCAGCGATAAAGCCGATCTTGAACGGTTGTTTCGCTTGTTGACTCAGCGTTTTGCTTTTCTGACTCAGGGCGGAGCGGCACCAGAAACGCCAAATCCGCGCCTGCCACCACTCGATTCCGGCATTCTTGGCGGCTACATTGCGCCCGATAATCTCACCATCACGTTATCGGTGGGTCACTCGTTGTTTGATGAACGGTTTGGTCTTGCGCCACAGATGCCGAAAAAGTTGCAGAAGATGACGCGTTTCCCCAACGACTCGCTTGATGCAGCATTATGTCATGGTGATGTGTTGCTACAAATTTGCGCCAACACCCAGGATACGGTGATCCATGCGCTGCGCGATATCATCAAACACACGCCGGATTTGCTCAGTGTGCGCTGGAAGCGGGAAGGGTTTATTTCCGATCACGCGGCGCGTAGTAAAGGCAAAGAGACGCCGATAAATTTGCTGGGTTTCAAAGACGGCACTGCCAATCCCGATAGCCAGAATGATAAGTTGATGCAACAAGTGGTGTGGGTGACGGCAGATCAGCAGGAGCCTGCGTGGACAATCGGCGGCAGCTACCAGGCGGTGCGGTTGATTCAGTTTCGGGTGGAGTTTTGGGACAGAACGCCACTGAAAGAACAGCAGACGATTTTTGGTCGCGACAAACAAACCGGTGCGCCGCTGGGAATGCAGCATGAGCATGATGTTCCCGATTACGCCAGCGATCCGGAAGGGAAGGTGATCGCGCTGGACAGCCATATCCGGCTGGCGAATCCCCGCACGCCAGAGAGTGAGTCAAGTCTGATGCTGCGTCGTGGCTACAGTTATTCGTTGGGCGTCACCAACTCCGGACAACTGGATATGGGGCTACTGTTTGTCTGTTACCAACACGATCTGGAAAAAGGCTTCCTGACAGTACAAAAAAGGCTCAATGGCGAAGCGCTGGAGGAATACGTTAAACCTATCGGCGGCGGTTATTTTTTTGCGCTGCCGGGGGTGAAGGACACGAACGATTATCTTGGAAGGGCGCTATTACAGGTTTGAACGACGCAAATATGCCCGATGCGCAGGTTTATCGGGCATGAGTTTGGTGCACAAATTATTAATCACTTGTAGGTCGGGTAAGGCGTTCACGCCGCATCCGGCAAGCTTTTACCAGTACTGCGAATCCTGCTGAAAGCACACAGCTTTTTTCATCTCTGTCATCACTCTGTCATCTTTCCAGTAGAAACTAATGTCACCGAAATGGGTGTTTGTCGTTAAATATAAGTGAATATATTGTTGCAATGAATGCGAGATCTGTTGTAATTATTAAGTAGCAGCGGAAGTTCCCGGCAGTGATAGTCAGTCACTATGGAGATCGCGGATGGTAACGTCCTGTTCTGGACAATGTTTTGTTAAGCAACGCTCCACCACTTGCGGAGATTTCTCCTCCGGTAGCAACTTCGTCACTCTGTATTTTTCTCACTTCCTCTCTTTACTCGTGTTACCGACGCCGCAAACGGTGTGCGTAGCCGTTTTTCGGCATTTTATCCAAAAGCAAACTATGGCTTACAAGGAAGCCAACCCTCTGATGTTCGTGCGCATAATCGCGCTGCCAACGGCGCGTGTGATGAATACAAACAACTCAAGGTGCTCTCCATGGGAAGACAAAAAGCAGTGATCAAAGCTCGTCGCGAGGCAAAACGTGTGCTGAGACGGGATTCGCGCAGCCATAAGCAGCGTGAAGAAGAATCGGTCACCTCGCTTGTGCAGATGAGCGGCGTAGAAGCCATTGGTATGGCCCGCGACAGTCGCGATACCTCGCCCATCCTCGCGCGAAATGAAGCGCAATTGCACTATCTGAAGGCTATTGAGAGTAAGCAGCTGATATTTGCCACGGGCGAAGCCGGGTGCGGAAAAACCTGGATCAGCGCAGCAAAAGCGGCAGAGGCCCTGATACATAAGGATGTCGACAGGATTATCGTCACCCGTCCAGTTCTGCAAGCCGATGAAGATCTTGGCTTCTTACCTGGTGATATCGCAGAAAAGTTTGCTCCCTATTTTCGCCCGGTCTACGACGTGCTGGTTCGGCGCTTAGGGGCTTCCTTTATGCAGTACTGCCTGCGACCGGAAATAGGGAAGGTGGAAATTGCGCCGTTCGCCTATATGCGTGGACGTACCTTTGAAAATGCAGTCGTCATTCTTGACGAGGCGCAGAATGTGACTGCCGCGCAAATGAAAATGTTTTTAACCCGCCTCGGGGAGAACGTGACGGTTATCGTCAACGGTGATATCACGCAATGCGATTTGCCTCGCGGCGTGCGCTCCGGATTAAGTGACGCGCTGGAACGTTTCGAAGAAGATGAAATGGTCGGGATCGTCCGATTCGGTAAAGAGGATTGCGTACGTTCGGCACTTTGCCAACGTACGCTACATGCATACAGTTAAGTGTATTATCGGCGCAGAGCCCGGGCGAACCGGGCTTTGTTTTGGGTGTTTACGCCCGGACTAGCGCTTTTTCTGAAACCACCATTTTTATTTGCCCCTGGCTGGTGAAGTGTACGCTCATCCTGTGGCTTTTTTGTAGTTGCTGATAGAGCTCATCAGGTATTGCTAAGCTCTCAGCATATTCTTGCGGCGTATATTGGTAGGCTGCATGATGCTGCTGTTTTTGAAAACGTAGCTTATTGTACAGCGCCCAGACAATTAACACGACGGCATTCGCCACTGCCAGCAAAAAATAGAACTGAAGTCGGCTTCTGGCCTCGCTTTGCCAGTAATAACCCGTCAGCAGATCCATGGCGAATAAGAATATGAACAAAGCAAATAATGTCCATAAGATGGTTGTGGCAACATAATCAACCAGTAAACGTACTGGCGATTGTCGGGTCGTAATAATTAAATTGTTCATATTAACCTCTCAGAATCCCGCGATCGGGACTTACCCAACGGGCGCGTTGCTTTTTAGGCATCAACATGACTCGTGTAAATGATACCAATGTCGTTGCCAGACTCAGCATCCAGAAAATAACCGGGAACCAAATAATCCAGAAAAGCGATGAAGTCAGATTATGCTCATAGCGATTCTCGATCATCAGGCTGACAATAAATTGCAGTAAACATAACGTACACAATAATATTCCGGCAGTATGTGTCGCAGCGATATGTGTCAATTCAATATTTAACGGTACACCGGCAAGTTGGACTGCGTAAATAATGAAACCGACCAGGCAAGTGAAGGCCCATATTGTCGTCAGGCAGTATTCAAAAAACAGCGGCCACATTCGAAAGTTTTCTTTGCGCCACAACCTTGTCATATTTTTGAGGAATACTTCTGCACCGCCCTGAGCCCAGCGCAGGCGCTGTTTCCACAGCCCTTTTAACGTTTCAGGCATTAATATCCAGCACAGCGCCCGTGGCTCATAAAAAATCGCCCACTGATTCAACTGCAGCTTCCAGCTAATATCAATATCTTCGGTGATCATATCGTCACTCCAGTAACCCACTTCTGCCAGGGCGCTGCGACGAAATGCGGCAATAACACCGGAAACGGTAAATACGTTTCCATAGATACGCTGGGTTCGCTTGATCAAACCAATAATTGAGGAATACTCGCCAACCTGAATTTTACCCACCAGGGTAGAACGTGTTCGAATACGAGGATTACCGGTTACGGCACCCACACGCGGGTTGTACAACATCGGTTCCACAATATATGCCGCCGCATCGCGGTCTAATAACGCATCGCCATCAATGCACACCAGATATTCACTTTTCGCCGCGGCAGCTCCGGTTTTAAGCGCAATGGCTTTCCCCTGGTTTTGCGCCAGATGAATGACCCGCAGGTGGGGAATTTGTGCAGCCATGCGATCCAGGATGGCACGGGTTTTGTCTGTTGAACCGTCATTTACGGCAATAACTTCAATGTTCTCATAACGCTGTGCTAAAGCGGCGTGTATGGTTTCCTCAACGTTTTTCTCCTCATTAAAACAGGGAATGATAATGGAGATAGACGGATTATCTTTCAACTGGGGGGCTGGTGCGTTTTCTCCCCACGGCCAGTGGCGTTCACGATAGACCCAGAAATAGACGCCGCCAACAATCCACATAATAGACATAAAAAACGGCCAGAAGAAAACGAACCTCATCATCAGTTCACCAGAGTGAAAGTACGCTACGCATAGGGGGATGCATAACACCAGACATAATATAAAAAACGATACGATGCGATTAATCATTTTTCGGATACCAGGCTGTTGAAAACTCAGGACGAATAACGTCTATTTCAGGTTGGTTATGCAGAAAATTGTCGGGATAATAACCATAGTTTTTCCCTCCATTCAGTTGTAATAGGCTCATCCAGTGAGCGAGTTGTTGCGAAGAAATAGCCTGATGCTGACCATTTTTCTGCCAGTTTTGTGCCTGTAATTCTAAAATAGATTTGTCTTTAGCCTGAGGGATGTTTTTAATTTGATTGGTCAATTGTATTAACCATTGGTCAGCCGATTTTTCTGCGACACCTTCCATATAAGGCATAGCCATAATAGCGGTCCAGTCATAGCTTTTTAGGAAATCAGCATAATTCTGTGCAAACCAGGCTTCACTTTCAGGTTGTATTACCGGAAGTGCAAAAATATTTCGTGCAGTTTTAACATGTGGACCGCGAATGGCTTTTACGCGCGCACTAAGTTCTAAAGTGAAGTCAGTTAACGCACGACTTTTAAAGCGGGTCCACTGTTTAAATTGCTCCGGGTTTTGTCGAATTTCGCTCAGACTCCCGCTAAAGCCTGCTTGCTGATAAGCCGTGATAGCCGGTGCACTGGCATCTTCATAATCTGAAAGCAAAGCATCATCGTGGAACAATATGCCATCAAAAGCAGCATGTCCGGCAAGATCTTCATATAACATGCCAACTTGTGCTCTGACTCTGTCATCGAAAGGAGAGAGACGGCGATATTGTTCAGGATGAATTTGTGCTTTTTTCTCCCCAGTCGGTAAGTATTTTACTCGCGTTAATGTGGGATCTAAATCCCAGCTTAATACCGGCATCCACGCATAGATGTTTACACCTGAGCGGGTACGTAATTGCCAGGCAACCCGACTAAAAATATCTGCTTTCATTGGTAGCAAACGATTTGGAAACCAGACCTCTTTGACCAGCCCATCACCATCGGGATCAGCAAATGCCTGCAAATACACGGTTGATATTTGCATATCTTTCACCCGCTGAATTAGCACATCAATATTGCGATCCATTTGCTGGCGGTTTTCGTCATAAACGTAATCAAGATCGATATGCATTATCCGTTGTGGTGATTTTTCCTGTACGGTAATAATTTGCTGGGCAAACTCTTTTAATGAGGGATTATTGGCGATTAATACTCGCGGAATGGAATCCAATTGTGACGCATTTGCCAAACCTGATTCAAGGGTGAAGAACATGTCATAACCGAGTTTTTTTAATTCCTCTATCGCTATGCCATTCGCTTCGCCATAAGGCCAAACAAAAACGTGTGGATTTACCTTAGCCTTTGTACGCAGGTATTCCGTCATTTTTACAGCATCCAGACGAATTCTTTCCCGGTATTCTGCTGCGGTTTCATACCGTGCGTGGTCAGTAAAATATGCACGATTTACATATACAGGCAATAAGCTGCCGGTGGCATTAGCCTGAATACCGTAGTGAGAATTCCATGTATGAGAAGCGACCTCAACGAGCCGGGAACGCGCAACTTCTCGCACTTGTTGCCACGTGGCAAAATATTCTCGATCGACCATCTCATCGCCAAATTTTACTTGTTCATCCGCTGGCGTATCGACCCAACTGCCGACGGGGGCCCATACAGCAGGCCACTGGAAGGCCTGAAGAATTGGGAAGACGCGGGTATAAAAACTCTGGTAGCCGTCATCAAAAGTTAGCACTACTGCTTTTTCCGGTAGCGGCTTTCCTCCTTGATGTGCTTCACGAATTTGAGCAATACTGACCGGTTGATAACCGTTCTCGCGCAGCCAGGCAAATTGTTCACGCAGTGCTGATGTCCGCACTGACATAAAACGCTGGTCGGCAGCTTCGTCTTCAACGTTATGCCATGAAATCGCCACAAAACCATTATGCGGCCACGGTTGCTCGGCGAGTAAAGATTCGCGATCCTGTGGCGGTATAAATGATGTTCTTGACTGGCTAATGCACGCAGTGAGCATAATTATACTCACCAGCATCAGGAGATATTTATTTCCATTACGTAACATATTTATCCTTAAAATCTGAATGTCATATCGAATTCAACGTATAAGTTGTGTTCTCTGTCACCGTCATAAGGTCGTTTTTCCCAGCGTAGCGTTGCGCCAGCATCAATCACGTCATTCCAGCTAATGCGTTGCCCGTAGCCGAGTTGGGTGACGACATCCGTGCCATAATGTTTTTGCCAGGAGGCACCAACACCTGCGCTGAAGATTTGCTCCCAGCTATTTTCATAGCTACGCCATAACAAATGACTTGCCTCAAATGCCGGAACAATATCGAACGTTTTTATAGGGTTGTAGTATGGAGTGTCGTGTTCTGTATTTTGTTCGTAATACAGATTGGGGAGGAAATCGACAATCAAATATGGTGAAGACCAGATGCGTTCCTGACCCTCAAGTGAGACTTCATGACGCTGATTACTGTCAGAAAAATCAGTGAAAGCCCAAGAGACACCGTACTTACGCCGCTCATTTTGATACCAGCGAACATAAGCCTGTGCACTGTTGCCTGTAACACCATTTTTCATTGCCCGTAATGGAACGCGGTGAGAGAGTCGTTCCAGTTGCGAACCAATACGCCAGTTATCATTAAAATCATACCAGCCAGACAGGCGCGCGCCGGGTTTATGCTCATGATTGAAAAAGCGTTCGGTGTACTCCGCCTCAAGCCAGATATTACGTGACCGCCACTCAACACCCGCAAGCCAGTCGCGAATAATCCCTTTTCCTTCGCTAAATTGTCCATCGGCATAACCGAATCCAGCAAAACCGCGCCAGTTATCATTCAGCGGTGGTGAATAAACGATGGTGGTTAAGTCGACATCATGTTTGCCACTATCCGGACCTTCGGCATCAATTCCTGTTGAGCCAGCGATACGAAGCTCTGCAAGATTATGTACATCAACCGCACGTTTTAAACGTACAACGCCGGGATCTTGCGGTTCACGTTCGACAACATCGTGCGTTAAGACCGCTGCCTGCTGCCATTCTTGTAACGTTAATGCTGTCCAGGCTTGTTCAACCTCCAGATTAATATTACGTGGCTCGATCACTTCTGCTTTTTTTAATTCATTTTCTGCCGCACGAGGCCAACCGCGGGCTTGTAACACACTCGCGTAATCAATGCGCAGTCCCTGATTTCCTGGTGCGTTATAAGCAAGCTCTCTGGCTGTCATTTCAGCCTGAGGAAGATCATTACTATATTTTGCTACGGTTGAGAGAAACGAATGCCCCTGTAACCAGGTATCATTCGGGATGCTCGTAGGCGTGCCCATTAACCGAAGGAAAGGCGGCGAAGTATTAATGGTATGTTGGGTGACAGTTAGCGCGCCGGGATAATTTTCACTCTCCAGGTGGCTGTAAAAGAGATCCGCAAGTTCTTCATCGGATAAATCCGGGGCAATGGTCTCCTTGTGATAAAAGAGCTCTGTCATTATTGACTGTGCTTTTTTTGGCTGATGTTCTTTGAGATAAGCCGACGCAACCCAATATTGCGCCCAGGGCGGAATAATTTGCCCCGTCTTTTTTAAACGCTGATAGTGAGAAATAACGTCTTTATAACGATCGCGAGTTAATAACGCGCCAAGATGATCAACCTGAATACGCTGGTACTGGGCAGTGCGGTCAGGGTTATCATGCCACAGAATTTCTAATGCAGCGTATTGGGCGAGGGCGCGATCGGCAATGGCATAACGTTCACTTTCACTGCGCGTAGGCATAAACGACAGTCTGACCAGTTCGGCATGAATATCAGCGCGAATATCTGGCGTTAAATTGGCATCGTCAATCGCGGCAGCAAGTTGATTATTCCGTAATGCCTGCACGTATTCTGTGGGATATTGTTGCGTTAAGGCATTTTCAGGTAATGACCCTGTCATCGCCCGTAATTCATCCTCATGCCGCCCCGCCAGTTTATAGATATAGGCTTCTGCGAGTAAATTAGCTTTGTCCGGTGCTCCAGAGTTAAGCTGCTTAAGTTTAACCAGCGCAGAATCATAGTGACCCGCATCTGCCAGGGTTAAAATTTGTCCCCGTTGATAATCCTTATTTTGCGACTCCAGAGAGAGTGCCTTTTGCCACAGTGTAAGCGAGTTTTGCCATTGTTGCAGGTTACGATAAGCGACGGCGACAGCTGCATAACCACGCGCTGGTAATTGCTGATGACGGTAGCGGTTGTAAACGGTAATAACCTGTTTATCTGCCCGGCCCATAAGGCAATCTGTAACCAGTCAGCAATTTGGTTATTACTGAGTGCTGATTTTTGTGCAAACCATAACAAAGCTGGCTGAGTATTTCCCTTGCGAGCTTCGATAATCAATGCATCATAGGCATTATTAGCAGCACTCTTCGCCGCGGGACTCGCTGCTAAAAATGCGGCAGTAAGAATTTTCAAAGCCCATTTGGTTTTCGGGCACCTTTTTCTGCTACTTGAATACATCCTGTATTACTCCATGTATTGCCAAAATCTCTCTCTGTATCTAATTACAGGTAACTGAAACGAAAGATATTTTTTTTGCACATCATAATCCGTTATTAAACGCGGAAGAGAGACGTGAATTGTTGATGATGAGAAGAAGAAATGATGAGTAGAGTATCCATATAAAATCCTTTTCTCGCCTGAAAATCCATTCCAATGATGAGGAACTTCAGGAATACGGCATAAATCCCAATGCCTTTTTCAAAATAAATTAGGATTAAAATAATTAAATCAGTAAATTCCGATGCATGATATCGGATTTTTCGAAAGTCCTGATGAAGTGCAGCGTTACTGTACTCACGGATTCAATTGTTATTCCTAATATATCTATGAATTAATGTTTTATAAGGATTTCCTTATAACCATTTATATGTATTTGCAAGCCTGTCTTGTCGCGAAGAATGTATAAAGCACTAAGGTAATAATAATTGCGGTCTGCAACTATCATCATCGGTATTGTTTGTGGGCGGAATTTCATATTGACAACAGTACAGTTCTTATATCTATTAATAATAGAAAGGGATCTACAACCTACAGATTGGTGTAGCTTTATGGAAAAAGACTATTTGAGAATTAGTAGTACTGTATTAGTGAGCTTATTGTTTGGGCTTGCTTTGGTTTTGGTGAATAGTTGGTTTAATCAGCCAGGCGTTGAGGAAGTTGTTCCACGATCAACCTATCTGATGGTAATGATTGCTTTATTTTTTATCGATACTGTTGCATTTATTTTTATGCAGTTGTATTTCATTTATGACCGTAGGCAATTTTCAAACTGTATACTTAGTTTGGCTTTTCTGAGTTGTTTGATTTACTTTGTTAAAACCGTCATTATCATTCAGCAAATTATTGAGGGGCGTTTGACAAGCAGTGTTGTTCAAAATGACATTGCAATCTATTATTTGTTTCGTCAGATGAGTTTGTGTATATTAATATTTCTGGCATTGGTGAATAAAGTTAGTGAAAACACAAAACAGCGTAATTTATTTTCCAAAAAAATGACTTTGTGCATAAGTTTGTTTTTTGTTGTTGGGGGGCCGATAGTTGCTCACATACTTTCTAGTCATTATGAGAGCTACAATTTACACATTGCCGAGTTGACCAATGAAAATGATCAGGTGGTTTGGAAAACATCATATGTTACCATAATGATTTTCATGTGGTTAACCTTGCTTTCAGTTAATCTATACTTTAATGGTTTACGCTGTGATATCTGGAATGGAGTGACGGTGATTGCTTTTTGTGCCGTACTGTACAATGTCTCTCTTTTATTTATGAGCAGGTATAGCGTGTCCATTTGGTATATTAGTCGCACTATTGAAGTAGTCAGTAAGTTAACCGTTATGGTAATATTTATGTGCCATATATTCAGTGCGCTACGAGTAACAAAGGACATTGCACATCGCGATTCCTTAACCAATATATTTAACAGAAATTATTTTTTTAATGAACTGACAGTTCAATCAGCATCGGCCAAAAAAACGCCTTATTGCGTCATGATTATGGATATCGACCACTTCAAAAAAGTCAACGACACCTGGGGGCATCCGGTTGGCGATCAGGTGATAAAAACAGTGGTGAGTATCATTGGGAAAAGCATACGGCCAGATGACCTTTTTGCGCGCGTCGGCGGCGAAGAGTTTGGCGTCTTGCTGACGGACATCGATACTGAACGTGCGAAAGCTTTAGCGGAAAGGATTCGGGAAAATGTTGAGCGTTTAACTGGTGATAATCCTGAATACGCCATACCACAAAAAGTGACGATTAGTATTGGCGCTGTTGTGACTCAGGAAAATGCGTTAAACCCGAATGAGATCTATCGACTGGCTGATAACGCACTATACGAGGCGAAAGAGACCGGGCGTAATAAGGTGGTTGTGAGGGATGTGGTGAATTTTTGTGAGTCACCATAAAGCGGCATTTTAGCGGGTGATTTTGGTAAGCGCTAAATAGCTATTCGCAGACATGCGTAACAATTTTCAGAAATATCATAGTACTATATGATCTTAAATGCTTATCATTGATCAGTCTGCTATCACCCGCTTTTACTGGCAATTGTACTATAATTTCTTAGGTTGCATCACCCTGATGCGTGGGGAAACATGTATGGTATTCAACAAAAAAATGTTTGTACTCATTATAATACCAGGCATTCTGGGGGTGTTACTATCGTTTGCTATGTCAATATTTCAAATGAATCGAGATACGACAATTACCGCCGGTATTCTGTTAAAACAGCTTGATAATGTTACGCAAATTGTCAAACATACGACAAAGCTTACTTCTATTCTGGTGATGAAACCCTGCAAAGATATCCTGGAACAATTGATTGTTAACGGAGCATTGACTCCCTATGTTCGAACAACGGGTCTTATAGAAAATAATTTCCAAATATGTTCTTCAGTTAGCGGTTTCAAAAAAATGAATGTTAACGATGTTTACGGTACGAGCTTTCACAATAAAAATAAAGAATCACGTATAGTATCAATTAGCGGTACAAGTTTTGTGCCAGGTAAAACAGCAATAGTGTTCCTTATGCCAATAGGGAATGATATGACAGCTTTTAGTATTGTAGAGTCACGATATATCTATGATCTAATGGATGTTCTTGATGATGAGAATGATGATTCATTTTCTCTTCGTTTTACTGAAGGGCCTGCAATTATTAGTGGTGTAAATAATAATGACAGGTTATATATGTTAAAAAGAGATTTTAATTCTGCGATCAGTCAGGCTCGTCTTACAGTTACTACGCCGATGATTTCGTTATATCCCTATATCATTAGCAATGTGCTTTATATTTTGCCGTTATCTATTATTCTTTCTTTTATTCTCTATTTCTTATGGCAGCACTGGATGTCACGGAAAATGTCGCTGGCAGAAGAAATTAAAAAAGGAATGTCATCCGGAGAATTTTCAGTGCATTATCAACCAGTGTGCGACACGACAACCAAAGCGTGTCTGGGGGTTGAAGCGTTAATGCGCTGGCAACGCGAAGATGGTAAAAATATATCTCCGGTAGTTTTTATCCGCGCTGCAGAAGAGGAAAATTTAATAATACCGTTAACTAAACATCTCTTTGAACTGATTATTCAGGATGTACAAAGCTGGAAAGTGAAAAAACCGTTTCACCTTGGGATAAATATTGCCGCGGAACATCTTGCACATCCTGATTTTGTTGCTGATGTTTTACATATTAAAAATGCAATATCTGATAAATTTAACATTGTCCTTGAGATTACCGAACGCAATCTGGTTGAAGATACTGATCTTGCATTACAGAAAATAAATGAATTAAGGATCCATGGCTGTGAATTTGCAGTTGATGATTTTGGCACGGGATATTGTTCACTTGGCCTTCTACAAAAGTTGTCTGTTGATTATCTTAAAATAGATAAAAGCTTTATAGACACACTCACTACAGCGGAAGACGAAACGCCAGTTTTAGATATTATTATTAAGCTGAGTAATCGACTAAATTTGATAACGATTGCAGAAGGTGTCAGTACTCCTCACCAGGCAGAATATCTTATTCATAATAACGTGACATTAGTTCAGGGATACTTATATGCAAAACCAATGAAAGCGACAGAGTTTTATCAGTGGTATATAAACAGATAAAGAATCACCTTATATTAGAATGGTATTTTATTGTCTTAAAGTATAAACAAAGCAATCAGAATGCTATTAACTGGTGACAAACGCCAGGAGCAACAATGCTGTTAGTGAGTAATACATATGAAGCGTGGTGTCCTGCCTGTAGAGAATACGTAGTTATAATCATTTTGACGCGTAACATAATAATTAATTGAAGTGTCTGCTTTTATGAAGAAATCAGAAGTGATATTTTCAAGGACTTCATCGCTAATGTTATCATCTTTTTGTATTTTTTGGATTTTAACTGTGGTGAGATAAACGGTATCACGGAATTTCTTGTATGTAAAACTCACATATCGGCGGATGAAGCCCATCTTTTTTCCATCTACCGTGTATGCACCCGTGAGATACATGTTTCCTGTGTTATTTTCAGAAATCATATTTAACGAAAAATATTGATCCATTTTTGTATGATCGGTGAAATTAATAACATGGGCATTACATGATATGTTTTGCTCTGCTGGTTCATTAGCATGATGAAACGCAATATGGCTCAGAATTGCTGCAATAAAAGCACATAAAATTATTCCCGCAAACAGAAAATATCTTTGAGTCATATGATTACTCCGCTTTATAATAGAGAGAGTTGCAATTATTTGGTGATTCAGAGTTTAACATTTGACTACAGGTGAAAGCATAAAACCCGCTCATGCTATCATTTGTTGCAATGTAAATGTAAGGATGTATTTTGCAGTTGACTTCCATTTTCTGCAATTTTTCAATAATCGGTGATAGCATGTCTACGGAATTAAAGTATTTATTATCATAGAAATAACTGCATCCTTCCTGAGTAGGGTATTGAGCATAATTTGAGAAAGCATCTATTTTTTTTATAGTGTGGGATTTGCTTTGAAAAGCCATATCGAAAAAATAAGAAGATATATACACTATCCCCCATGCAGCAAAAAAACAAACTATAAGTAATGTATTCTTTGTGGTAAATATACCTTTTGCAACGTGATTTTTATTTATATTTTCAGTGTGGGTGCCATTCTCTTCACTCTCTTCGCTCTCAACACTTTCATTCTCATTGTGATTATTGTCGAGAACAGTTATGTTGATTTCTTCATTGATTTTGAAGCCTTTACGTGGCACCGTTCTGATAACATCATTAAATATCGTCGCTGAGCTGATTTCACGAAAGGAACGCCTTATCATCGATATATTTTGATATAAAGTGTTGGTTGCGACTTCGGCACTGCTATCGCTCCAGACTTTTTCAAAGAATTGATTGTGTGACACGACACTATAAGCGTTATCTAAAAGTAACTTTAAGCATTTTTCCGCAGGATAAGTGAGTATCACTTCCTCTGATGTAAGGAGTGATGTTAACTTATTAGATGATGAGTTGAATCTTACTTCATCATTTATAATGTAGATCATTACATTTTATACCTTAGTTGTGTATTACAAATCCAGTATTACTCAGAAAATAAAGGCAAGAACATTAAGTGCACTATAGTATAATTTCCTAGAAATGCAAATGTGAATTATCTGATTTTTAAGAATAATCTTGATTTAATTGAAATTCTTAAACGATGTATATTTCTATTAAATGCTTTCTGCAGTGATGTGAATTAGGGGTTTTCTGCATGTACTGATAGAAACTGCGTATCCCCGTTATAGGGAAAGAACGGGTCGCATCCTCCACCCATGACACTAACCGTGTGATTGGTAGTTCCCTGCTGTGCACTTCTGGTGAAATAGAAGAAGCTCTATGCGCCGACCGATACTGTCTTTTATCCGATTATTTACCAGTGACACCTTGATATGAGGTGATGTCTATTATTGCTAGGAGGTAATATATGCTTATGTTATTATCCAAAGCGCCAATAGTAATTTAGATAAAGATTATAGGTCAGCAAGCAAATCCAGTCTGTATTTTTGTGCGTACTGCATAACATCTATGATGGCTATATTTTTAAGTGATGCATCACTACTTAAATGTATATAAGATTTGATGTTTATTATTCATGCTGAGTTTTAACGTTTATATTTTTTTATTGAAATCTAAAAATTACTTAAATTATACCTTAAATATTACTTACTCATAAGGAGCAATGTGTGATATGAGCTTTTCTATTGAAGATTTTTCATTGGATTTTTTTTCATTACATAACAAGGTGGCCATCGTAACTGGGGCCGCGGGTGAACTGGGGAGAGGCTTATGCTCGGCTCTGGCCAAAGCAGGGGCTAATCTGTTGTTGGTAGACATCAAAGAGCCTGATAATAGATATTTAAAGCATTTAACTCATGAAGGCGTTGAAGTTGAGTTTATGACAATAGACATAACAAAACCTGATGCAGCATGTACCATTATTAATAGGTGTCT
This sequence comes from Escherichia sp. F1, assembly GCF_046764225.1. Lineage (NCBI taxonomy): Bacteria > Pseudomonadati > Pseudomonadota > Gammaproteobacteria > Enterobacterales > Enterobacteriaceae > Escherichia > Escherichia sp. F1. Next base: position 3,001,000 of record NZ_CP177202.1, on the reverse strand, counting down.
GGAGCGTTTCGGTCAGTTAGATATTCTGGTCAATAACGCGGGCGTGTGTAACATTAATCGTCCTATCGATTTCAATCGAAACGACTGGGATCCGATGATTAATCTCAACCTGAATGCTGCATTCGATATGAGCCAGGCCGCATTGAATATATTTGTCCCGCAAAAAAAAGGAAAAATTATTAATATGTGTTCAGTATTGTCATTTCATGGGGGACGTTGGTCGCCAGGGTATGCTGCGACTAAACATGCTTTAGCGGGGCTGACCAAAGCGTATGCCGATGATTTTGCGGAATATAATATTCAGATCAATGGTATCGCCCCAGGATATTATGTGAGTGAAATGACAGCGATTATTTATAATAACCCTAAAATAAAAGAGTTAATAAAAGGGCGTATACCAGCTCAACGCTGGGGAAGGGCACAGGATCTTATGGGTGCAATGGTGTTCCTCGCCAGTGCCGCTTCAGATTATGTCAATGGACAACTATTAGTTATTGATGGTGGATATTCAATTCGTTAACGATTTTTGGCTGCGTTGAGGTGTTTTGACTGGAAAATGGAGTGGAGAGATTTTGTCATTTCTCCACTTCCGGTACTTCAGGTAGGTATAGTGGTTATTCGTTAGCGTTGAACCATCGCGATGAGTTTACATACCACTCAGAGCATTATTGCGCTAATTGTTGCTTTATCTGTGAACCATTATCATCGAGATATGTCGCGGCAACCACACCACTAACGTTATTACTTGCTAACCAGTACCGTCGTTGACTGAAGGGTTTTATCATCATATCGCTTTCTTGCTGTACCTTCGTAGCCCCAATGCTAATGGAGGTGAAAGAGATATTCAGTGGTGTTGGGTTATTAAGCTCAATATAGCTGCTGCTGCCGTCGTTACCCAGATGCCAACTTATTTTACGCATAGCTTCTTCAGGTGTCATAGTTACAGATTTAGGCCTGTAAAAGATTTTAAGTTGCGTATTCATTGCCAGCGTTAAATGTGTGGGATCTTGATGGGGAGTTTCTGGCGGCATTTCATAAAGATTTAACCAGAATGCAGATTCGCGATCCTGGGGAAGTGGGTCATGATTATAGATAATCCGCAACCCTTGGGTTCGTTTCGCTGCCAGGCGGAAAACAGGTGGCAGCACCACAAAGGGGGGAGAAGCAGCTTCTGGGGAGCCTTCACCATTATCTACCCAACTTTGCACCAGTACCGGGTAGTCATTGGTATTGACCAGCATCAGTGTCTTTTCCCGATCGCCATCGCGATAAATAATCCGTGAAGAAGCCGGCATGATGCCGGCTTCCACTGACTGTACGAACAAGACGGTTAAGAGCAGCAAAACGGATTTCATTGCATTTTCACCAATATATACGCCGTTGCCCGCACTTTTCCCGCACTGACTGTCTGATTTGGCAGTTTCTTCAACCGGGCGATAAAAGAGTAACTATAGCTGGAGTATCCGGGGTGAGTCGCCCCTTCTAATGTTGCCCCTTCAAATACAGGATACCACCCCGCTGAATTTCCTCCGGGGGTTAACTTCGCGATGCCTGGTTGACCAACCAGCGTCATCGCCGTATCGGGGTGAGCACTGTTAGAAATATAGATCCCAACGCCTTTTGCCATCTCTGCTGCGTCATAATTATCAGAGACCAGGGCGCTGACGCCGCCGTTGCTATTGATAATCCCCAGTTTTTGCGCTGCTGTATATGCACCTTCAGACACCTGGATTCCTAATGCTGTCTGAGTATCGCTAATCCCTGATTGAACTGAGTTACTGCATTCGACGCGGACATTAAAATTAGCGGTACTTTCCATGCCCGCATTCAGTTGTGCTTCTGCAATTGTCGGCAGCAATACTAGCGGCGTGGCGCTGCGGGCAACGCAGGTTGCATTGTTGTAGAGTCGATTTGCCGATCGCATTCCGTAACCAAAACCATTATCAACACCCCAAAAATCATAGTGATCCGCACTGTCCTCTCCCACTTCATCATGAGCAAATGGAATACCACTGGTACCGGAAAGCTGAATATAGGCATTAGGCTGAGTGCAGTTATAAGGTGTGCCGGAGGGTTTAGCATACCCCACACCGTCGCCATCAGTATTGTTATTACCGCAGTAACTGGTTGCGCCTGCGGTATCAGGCAGAGTACTAATACGATAAAGTTCAGCATGAAGAGGAGGGATATCCTGTAAACGGATCTGGATTTTAGTTCCCTGAGTGGCATAACTGGTGATGGGCACTTTCTTCCAGTAACGACCAAGCGTCACACCCGCCATGGTCTGCTTGAGACCGACAAAAGCAAACCAGGTGGCATAGACATCACTCAGACCATCAGGCCCGCCTGCATTGTGAAAGCCACCCACGCGGTCATCGCCATTGGTAGCGACCAGAAAATAGATGTTTGGCAAATCTGTTGCGTCACATTCCCACAGTACGGAGCTTCCTGACGCGCCACCTGATGTGTAGTTAGTGGAAGGGACGACCGTTGTCGCGAGTAGCGAGCCTACTGGCGCAAAATAGGTGTCGGTCATATTAATTTTTCCGAACTCAATGAGTGCCGATCTTCCGTCCTCCGTTTGTCCGACACGTGTATTAGAACAAGTGGCCCAGGCGGATGATTGTATTAGTGCCACCAATATGATGGAGCTAATCAGAATGTGTAAAAAAGTCGATTTAGACATCGGGTTTTCTCTGTATCAAGACTGACAGGTTTCATTCAGGCGGATGATAGGGCTATTGCTGTCTTTCCCGCTGATATCGAAGGGCAACTGGCAGCTATCGTTAGCGCCTTCACCCCAGCGAACTGACAAATGGCCTTTTGTCTGTTCTGTGCGGAGGTAAATTTGTCCCCCCTGACCGGCTATACCGACGACCGTATTATTCTCATCCAGCACATCGGCTCCCATTGGCAGTTCCGAACCATCTGCCATGCGGGATTTAATCAGCAGCGCTTTACCGGGACGGGTACGGAAGACTACTTTCACCGCCGCACCTGCAACCGGTGCTACCTGTTTTTCACTGTCGACCAGCTCGGCATCGCCATCCATTCCTTGTGGATCGAGAGATATACGGTTGTAGCGATAGGGCGTTACTGCCGGAACAAGCGCATAACCACTGTCATTAATTTCCAGCTGACTGGAGTTATAGACTTTTGCACCTTCTGCGCCTTTTGCTTCGACCAGGGCGAACGTTTCACCCAGATAAGGTCCAAAAGTGACGCCACCGCCATGTACGGCCATCGCGCCTTGTACGTTTCCGGAAGCCTGCCAGTAATCCTGGCCCTTCGATGCGTTCAATCCGACGGTAGTTTGTGAAAAACGTTTTTGCATGTTTCCGCTAAGCGTCGTCTGCTTATATTGTTGATCGCGCATGACGTTCAGGCTGTAGTTGGTGGTCTGTGCTTCATCAAGCATTCCGGTTAGCGAGCTTTGTAATTGCGAGCTACCGTCAGTTGAATGGGTCCAGCTGTTGCTAAGACTTGGTACACGAGGTCCATTGCCGCCAAGTGGGAATGAGAATGAAAGGGACGTTACCGTCTGCATATCATCAGAATTGTCTTTATAGCCGCCCATTCTTTGGCGTCCGACGGAAAGGTTCATACTGATGCCATGGCTAAAGCTATTGCTGTAACCTAACTGAAGCTGTGTATCACGGCTCTTGCCGCCACGGTAATTCTGTGTTGAACCTGACACAAACAGGTTGCCGTAATTCGCAAGGCTCTGACTTAACGTAAGATCAAAGCGCGACTGTTGACGCCACTGGCTGGAGTCCCATGACTGTTTATTGCTGGCAGCATGGCGTTCTCCCAGCACATCAGCCAGATCACGATAGCCGCTGGTAGAGTATCGATAACCTGCCAGGGAGACGGTGGTTGACGTGGGCTGGAAAGTTTTACTCCAGGTTAATTGCGACATCCAACCACTCTGCGCTTCGCTTTCAGGAACACGCGCATGGGACCAAGTGAGGTTTGCCCCAAATGCCCCCAGCGAACTGCCATAGACTCCGCCAAGCATCAGCGCCTGGTAGCCATCAGCAATACGCGAGCCACTGTTAAATGTTAGCGTATTAGTCAGCCCGTGCTGCCAGGTGAGGTCACCAAACATCGAGTCATCACCGCTATCCTGCGTTTTCCCTACTTCTACGTTATAACGGGAGGTTCCGGGACGCATCGATTCTGGTACGGCTGAAAAGGGGACACTGAATCGACTGACAGCGCCGTTAGCTTCCGTAACGGTGACATCCAGATCGCCGCTGTAGCTGGTGGGGTATAGGTCGTTTATTTCGAAAGGCCCAGGAGCCACGGTAGTCTGATAAATTTCATGACCGTTTTGCATTACCGAGACTCTGGCGTTTGTTGCTGCCACCCCGCGAATAGTCGGCGCATAGCCGCGCATGGAGTCCGGCAGCATACGTTCATCGGTCGCGAGACTAACGCCGTGATAACTGAGTCCAGAGAAAAATCTTCCGCTGGTGATAAGCTGCCCCATCATTAACTGGCTATTTATGGCGGGCAGCGGGCGTTGCAAATAGCTACGAATATTGTTCCACTGATTCCCTTTGTCATTATCCCAGGTCATGTTGGATAACTGACGATATTGCCAGGCACCAAGGTTGATGCCACCATTAAATGATGCCCATAGCGAACGCTGGCTATGAGCATTCTGCCCTGAATAGGCAACGTTGTAATAGTTGGCAATATAATTCATGAACGCCAGCGATGCTCCGGTATCCAGCTCGCTGGGAGGGACATAGCCGCGAGGGCGACTAATCAATTGACTCTGAGGCACCGACAAGTCAAGGCGCAGTTGTGACAACTGTGTCTGGCTGGTGATGCCGGGAGCGAGTTCCTGAGCAAAGGTACAGACCGGATCTTTTTCCCCCTTATCTTCCCCTGTTTTGAGGCCTATCGCGTCCGCGACTTCAGGCGTCAGGCAGGGCAGAACGCGACCATCAGCGGCTTCTTTAAACGTGACATTCCAACTACCTGACAACTTATTGTTGGTGTAGATATCCATTTTATAATTGCCCGGTGCAACAGACTCACGAGTTGTCAGTTTTGCCAATGACGACTGACTAAATCTGCTGCCGCGAAAGAGTTGCGGGTCAAAGGTGTAGTTGTCTTCATCTGACGGTGTAGCGGGTGAGATTTCTTTCCCCATAACCGGCTGGCAGAGTAAAACCAATATTGCCGCAGAAATTGACACAACGGATTTATTCATCTCGACATACTCGTGCGTGAAAAAGGATACCGCTCAAAAAAGGGGAAAGAGCTTATAAGGCATGCTCAGACGTGACATTTACGCCATAGTCATTGACGGTCACTAAATGAATCTGCGCACCGGGAGCGACGCTGATGCCAGAGCGTAGTGTCCATTCAGTTGTGCTTTGAGGTGCAATCATGACGGAATTCGCGAGGGGGACTTTTTTACCGTTATTAAGCAGTTCAGCGGCGCGAATCACGACGTAATAGCCCGTGGGATTCGTCACTTCAATGCGGTTCTGTTTTACCTGGTAAGTCAGGTTTTTTGGCGCGTCACTGGATTTACCGACAATCGAGCTGGGACGATAGAAAATTTTGACTCGATTAGTCAGGGCCAGGATGAGCTGGTTCTGACTTTTATCGTTCTTATTCAGATAAGGTAGTTGACTGAAACTAAACCAGAAAACAGACTCGCGATCCTGCGGTAAATTATCACCAGTGTAGAGCAGGCGTAACGCCTGACCTGCGGCAGCTTCCATGCGAAATGTCTGCGGGGTTGGCATAAACGGTACATTCTTGTCAGAACCACGTTCATCCTCAACATGGATATTAATGATATAGGGCTGATCGCTGGTATTTCGCAACTGGATGGTTTTTTCCTTTGCGTCACCAGGGAAAATAATACGGGTTCCGGTCATTACCACGCTGGCAAACGCGCTGCTGCTCATGCTCATGGAAAATACAAGTACCAGTAAATATGCAAAAATGTTCATTCTTATCTTTTCCATGTCCATGAAAAATCACTATTAATTGTGCGAAGAAATACTGGCTGACATTTACTGCCAGCCAGTAGATTAATTAGAGGTAGCTCAGGGTGTATTCTGCGACAGCGGTAATTTTACCGGCAGTGGCAGCTGCGCTATCGATAACGAAGTAACGCGCACCGAAGTCGTAGCTGGCTTCAGTATCGCCAACTTTCAGGGTCAAACCCGGTACGTTAGTCGCGCCAGCCAGAGTTACTGGGTTACCAGAAGTGCTGGAATCCATTAACTGAATGCCAAAGCCTTTCGCCGCGTCGCTGCTGGTATCACGGTTTCCCATAACACCCGTGCTAGCGTCCACGTCGTAGCCCAGGAAAGTGGTGTTGATTGCCTGATCTGCACCAGTCGGAGCCTGGCAGTTAGACACAGAAACCGTAAACGGCGTCTGGCCTGCGCTCTGGCCATCAGCTAAAGTTGCACCGAAGTCAGCCATGGCTACGGTCGGCAGCAATACTACTGAATTGGTTTGACCGTTGATATTTACGGAACAGGTCTGATCGGTTACTTCACCCTGAAAAGTGACTGTCGGTGCAGCCATGGTAGAAAAAGGTAATGCGATAGCTGCCAGCAGAGCTGCTTTTTTGAAAGTAGAAAACATATTAATATCCTTGAAATTTAGAGTTAATATAGAACGAGATAATTAATGCAATTGATACAATCTGACGTTTTTAAAACCGGTAAATCTCCTTAACTGTATAAGTGCCTTGAAAATGTAAAAGCCATCACTATCACAAGCAATTTCAAACTTGTTGAAAACCGATATTTTATAGTGACTAATGTACTTGACATCCTTTTTTAGCAGGGTGTGCAATATTCTTTTATTATCTATCTTAAAATATAAGTAATAGATATCCCACTCATACCTTGTCAGAGTCACCTGTCTGACTTGCTGGTCTTTATCAGTACTTTTAATCAAAGTAATGAGTTTATTCAATTTTATATATCGGCTAATGAATGTTTGCTCTGAAAGTGAAAAGAAGATATTTCTGTTTTTCATCTTTCTGAGTGAAACAATCATTAAAAACCTGGCCAAATCTGGCAGTTTTGCAAGTATACTTACGTCATCCACTGCGACAAGAAGTACGTTTTTGGTAAAGCGGTTATCAAATCTAAGTGTACTTAGGTCATTATTACATGCATTTTGAGAACAAAAAAAACACTCAATAAAAAAACGATAATGGTTACCTAGTTTTGCACTTAATCCCTGAAGGTAATATAGATCATCCGAAATGATAATTACCCTTGTTAGTAAGTTCTTGTTCATAGCACTAACTCAATTGCTTGCAGCAAAACAGCCCATCTTCATGGAGTAAAAATTTTGAAAGTGAATAAAACTTATTACTAAAGATGTAACAATGGGCTTTCCATATGCGACATAACAACTGCAGTAACACAACTAATCTTTGCGTGTGCTTTATACAGAGAGTAACAGCGTGATATCTGTATCTCTAAAAGAATAGCAATGTCCTGCAATCGATGAGCACAATATATGACATTCATCACATGTATAACAATTGAATTTTCATTCATACTGATGTTGAACGGTAATATAGTAATTTAATTCTTACCGAAAGATGATGAACAGAGTTTTATTCTGAATAAGAGTGTTTTTTGCGATTTTCTTAGGTTGTAAATTCTGCATAATGGCTGAACCTATTACTTTTTATGTCAAAAAAGCCGTTTTTATAAGAATAAAACAACGATATTTAAGAGTGCTGGCAGCGGAGAAAAGGGCTAATACAGTCATTTAAGATTACTTCAGCTTTTCCTGTGGTGAAAAATGAGCGGAATTGTAGCGCAATCTGTAAAAACAATTTCTCTTAACTAATAAAAAATCGCTAATAATCATTGTTTTAGATTGATTTGTTGCAAAATAATAACAATATTATTAAAATCATTACAATCTTTAATTTAGAATAACATTTTTATGAAGGCCAGAGTACGTTAAGGGATGATGTATAGCGGTGATTGCTATTAGATGGGAATGAAAGCTTGCCAAACCGTTTTGCTCTTCTTTCTCCCTTTCAACGATAAGCCAGGCATAATGTGGCTGCTTAAGCCAATTGTCGCAAAGCCAAAGCTCTCTATATAGCTAACCTCATGGTTAATCCGATCTCAGTAATACCATGAGCAAGAACTATTTCCTTTTTATATAACTCTTAAGGGTTACAAGCGTGAATGCAAGTGGTAATATAATGAAATGTCGCCTGCCCGTAATGACCATAAAGAATCTACCCCGACGTAAAAGATATAGAGAATAAGATGCAGTAATGATGATGCTTTGTTAATCAAATAACAAGATTTAAATTAATTGTAACTCATCAACTTTGTTTTTTTATTCGGATGTCTGAAATGATGTCGTACAGAAAACTACATATCATTTCAGACATCCTCTAAATTGGATTTTTTTCACCCACGGAGGAAGGAGGGGGGACTTTTAAATTATTGAGTTTTAGTAAGTTAGGTACTTCGCCGTTCGATGAAAAAACAATAACTCTTAGTTGTTTTTTTTGAGTCCTTATTTCAGCTTATTTTCCGTGATTTTTTATTGCGCCAGGTGATAGGATTTGCCGCAATCATTTTTGCTGATATTCCGTGAGTCATCAAAAGTGATCTGCATGTCCAAAATGAATAGCATCAATAAGGAAAACGTTAGTGGCGATGATAAATTTAAGTAAGGAAGCAACGGTGGGTAAAGCATTAACCCCTATTGCTATACTTATGATGTTGTCTTTTCCTGTAGCTTCTCAAGCGGCGGGATTAGTCATAAAAAATGGAACGGTATATAACGCCAATGGTGTGCCAGTCGTTGACATCAACAAACCTAACGGTAGCGGTTTATCTCATAATGTCTGGGATAACCTAAACGTTGATAAAAATGGTGTCGTTTTCAATAACAGCGCTAATGAATCCAGTACTTCACTTGCCGGAAATATTCAGGGAAACAGTAATCTGACCTCCGGGTCGGCGAAGGTGATCCTGAATGAAGTTACTTCCAAAAATCCTTCAACCATTAATGGGATGATGGAAGTTGCAGGGGATAAAGCGGATCTGATTATTGCCAACCCGAATGGTATTACTGTAAACGGTGGTGGTTCAATCAATACAGGTAAACTGACCTTAACCACCGGGACGCCGGATATCCAGGATGACAAGCTGGCCGGTTATTCCGTGAACGGCGGTACCATTACGCTCGGTAAACTGGATAACGCTAGCCCGACAGAAATTCTGTCCCGTAACGTGGTGGTTAACGGCAAAGTGTCTGCCGATGAGCTGAACGTTGTTGCTGGCAATAACTATGTTAACGCCGCAGGCCAGGTGACCGGTAGCGTATCCGCCACGGGTTCCCGTAACGGTTACAGCGTAGATGTTGCCAAACTGGGCGGAATGTATGCGAACAAAATCAGTCTGGTTAGCACCGAGAAAGGTGTAGGGGTTCGCAACCTTGGCGTTATTGCTGGGGGTGTTAATGGTGTCAGCATCGATTCCAAAGGTAACCTGTTAAATAGCAATGCCCAGATTCAGTCTGCAAGCACGATCAACCTGACGACAAATGGTACTCTGGATAACACCACCGGTACGGTGACATCTGTAGGCACTATCTCGCTCAATACCAACAAGAATACTATCGTGAATACCCGTGCGGGTAACATCTCTACGATGGGCGATATCTACGTTAACAGCGGTACGATTGACAATACCAACGGCAAGCTTGCGGCAGCAGGTATGCTGGCGGTCGATACCAATAACGCCACGCTGATTAACTCTGGTAAAGGGAGTTCTGTCGGGATTGAAGCGGGTATCGTGGCGCTGAAAACCGGGACGCTCAACAACAGCAATGGTCAGATTCGAGGCGGTTATGTGGGGCTTGAATCAGGCGCGTTGAATAACAACAACGGTGATATTCAGACCACTGGCGACATCGCCATTATCAGTAACGGTAATGTGGATAACAACAAAGGTCTGATCCGTTCCTCCACCGGGCATATCGTTATTGGTGCGGCAGGTAGCGTAAATAATGGTTCAACCAAAACCGCCGATACCGGCAGTTCTGACTCTCTGGGCATTATTGCAGATACCGGCGTAGAAATTGGTGCGAACAACATCAATAACAATGGCGGACAGATTGCGTCTAATGGCAACGTCTCCCTGTCAAGTTACAGCACGGTCGACGATTATGCGGGCAAAATTCTGTCCAACAGCAAAGTGATTATCAAGGGAAGCTCACTGCGTAACGATACCGGGGGGATCAGCGGTAAGCAGGGTATTGAAGTCGCCGTTGGCGGCAGCCTGACCAATAACATTGGCGTGATCAGCTCTGAAGAGGGTGATATCTCCCTGTTAGCCAACTCAGTGGACAACCACGGCGGCTTCATGATGGGGCAGAACATCACGATGGAGTCGATGTCTGGCGTCAATAACAACACAGCGCTGATCGTGGCCAGCAAAAAACTGAAGATAAACGCGTTCGGTAATATTGAAAACCGCGATGGCAATAGCTTCGGTAATGCATATGGTCTGTACTTCGGCATGCCTCAGCAAACGGGTGGAATGGTCGGCAAGGAAGGCATCGAGCTTTCCGGGCAGAACATCTATAACAACAACAGTCGTCTTATCGCTGAGGATGGTCCTCTGACTCTCCAGGCACAGAACACGTTCGACAACACGCGTGCTCTGGTCACCAGCGGGGCGGATGCATCTATTCAAGTTGGCGGAACGTATTACAACAACTACGCTACCACCTGGAGTGCGGGCAACCTGGATATCGACGCGACCACGCTGCAAAACAGCAGCAGCGGTACGATGATCGATAACAATGCGACCGGGTTTATTGCATCTGATAAAAATCTGTCACTGGAAGTGGTGAATAGCCTTACCAACTACGGCTGGATCAGCGGTAAAGGCGATGTTGATGTCACGGTGAATAACGGCAACCTGTATAACCGCAATACCATTGCGGCTGAAAAGGGGCTGGATATTGCCGCGTTGAACGGTATTGAAAACTGGAAGGATATTTCTGCTGGCGGCGACCTGACGATGAACACCAATCGCCATGTGACCAACAACTCCAACAGCAATATGGTGGGGCAGAATATCGTTATTAACGCGGTTAACGATATCAACAACCGTGGCAACATTGTCAGTGACGCTGACTTGAACGTGACGACCAAAGGCAACCTGTATAACTATCTCTATATGGTGGGTTATGGGGATGTCGCATTAACGGCAAATAGCGTGGCGAACAATAACGCGACCATCGAAGCGACAGGCGATCTGATTATCGATTCGAAGGGCAACGTGGGTAACAACCGCGGTAATCTGCATGCGTTGAACGGCGTGTTGTCTGTAAAAGGCAGCAATCTGAACAACGACTACGGTGAAATTCGTGGTTATGACGATGTCACGCTGGCACTGACGGGCAACTACGACAGCTTTAAGGGCTCGCTGACCTCTGAAACGGGCGACGTGACTCTGACAGCGAACATCATAGACAACGCCTATGGTCTGATTGCCGGTGAGAATGTTTCTGTCGATGCTAAATCGACGATTTACAACAACACTGCGCTGATCGCGGCGAATAAAAAGCTGGTTATTAACGCTGGCGGCAACCTCGAAAACCGCGACGGGAATAACTTCCTGCGTAATAACGGCGCGCTGTTTGGAATTACCGACAACGTTGGCGGCATCGTAGGTAAAGAAGGTGTCACGCTTTCTGCTCAGAACGTCTACAACAATAACAGCAGCATCATCGCTGAAAATGGTCCGCTTAATCTGCTGTCCAGGGGAACGCTGGATAATACCCGCGCGCTTCTTAGCAGTGGGGCTGATGCCATCATCCGTGCGGCTGGTATGTTCTACAACAACTATGCCACCACTTACAGCGCCGGTAATCTCGACGTTTATGCGGCGTCGTTGAACAACGCCAGCGATGGTCGCCTGGAAGACAATACCGCCACGGGCGTGATTGCGTCTGACAAAAACCTGGATCTGAACGTGGATAACAGCGTCACCAACTATGGTTGGATCAGCGGTAAAGGGGATGTGCATTTCAATGTTCTGAAAGGCACGCTGTATAACCGTAATGCCATCGCAGCGGACAACGCGCTGACCATTAATGCCCTGAACGGTGTTGAGAACTTTAAAGACATTGTGGCGGGAACTGCGCTGACTATTGATACGCAGAAGTATGTTACCAACAACAGCAACAGTAATATGTTGGGGCAAACCATCGCGATCAATGCCGTGAATGACATTAATAACCGTGGAAATATTGTGGGTGATTATTCTCTGGGGGTTAAGACCACCGGTAATATTTATAACTACCTCAATATGCTGAGTTATAGTGTCGCTGGCGTATCGGCAAATAAGGTTACGAATAGCGGTAAAGACGCTGTTCTCGGTGGCTTCTACGGTTTAGCGTTAGAAGCAAACGAAACTGATAACACCGGTACTATTGTCGGCATGTAAGATGTAACCAAAGACAGCAGTGGCTTTTAATATTAATGCGTCATGTCACGCAGGGGTTGCTGCTGTCTTTATTTAGTTTGAGAAGATAATGCACTTACGATTTAATTTTGGTTTGCTGCTCATTCTTTGTTGTTTTCAGGTTGCAGCGAAAGACAGTCTTGATCATTTGATCAAGCAGCAAAAAAATGCAGATGAAAGCACGTTACGCGCGCATAAATTAGAAAAAAAAGATGTTTACTCAAATGCACAACGTGATGCGTTTACTCTGGGTGATCTGCCGCAGGAAAAGAATTGCTTTATCATTAATCGGGTAGAACTGGAAGATAACTTTCTGGGTGGTCAGTTGATTTCTGAAGTGCAAAAAGCGATTGCCGGACGTTGTGTCGGTAGTGCTGGTGTGCAAAAAATTGCTGCTGCCTTGCAGGATTATTATATTAATGCCGGATATATCACAACGCGAATTAGTATCCCTTCGCAGGATATTTCTAAAGGCAAGCTACGTTTCCAGGTTAATGCCGGGAAGATAGAAAAAACGATTGTGGAAGGTAATGACATCAGTGAATGGATGTTACCTTTTCAGCGTAACGATATTCTCAATATTCGCGATATTGAACAGGGGCTGGAAAATCTTCAGCGAGTACCTGACGTTGATGTGAAAATTAATATTGAACCGGGAACACGGGATGGTTATAGCATCGTTCATATTGATACACACCGGGGGAAAAACTGGAGCGTTCGGGCAAGTTACAACAATTGGGGCGATGAAGAAACGGGCCGTTACCAGACAACCGCGGTGGGTTATCTGTTTAATCCAGCGAAAATGGGGGATCTGTTTTATCTCGCCGGTACGCGTAGTACTACAGGACAGTATGAAAACGTCAGTAGTTATTATTCCATTCCGGTGGGTTACTGGGAGTACGGCTTTTTCTATAGCAAAAGTAAATCGCAGCAGGTGATTCCGCTTTCGTACATCTCGCTGGATTATGTTGGCACCAGCGAATACTTGAGCGCAAAGGCGACACGTACCGTTTATCGCGATAAAACAAAAAAATTCGCCGGTAGTGCAGAACTCATTCGTCGAAAGTCGAATTACACGCTTAATGGTGAGGAGCTGACATTACAGGCGCGGGATATGGGAAATATCAAACTGGGGCTAAATTATAAGCAACAGTTACCCGGCGCGTTCTGGGATTCAACCCTCTCGTGGCAACGCTTTTTAACCTGGTTCGGTGGTGAAAAAACGCCAGATATGCAATATGGCGACGTTAGTCCGGTAAGCAATATCTTTAATTTTGAGGGTAACTATACCCGACAAATAAAAAATGGATATTACAATACTGCTTTTTTTGCCCAGTACGCACCGCGTGAACTGACTTTGCAAGATCAAATTACAGTTGGCGATCGTTGGAGTATTCGCGGGTTTGAAAATAGCGTAGGTTTGTCAGGGAATGATGGTTTTTATATAAAAAATACGCTGGCATTTCCTTTGCCTGGAATGAAAGCTAACTATTATGCCGGTCTTGATTTTGGGCAAGTGTATCAGGACGCTTCTTATGGCGATGAATCACTGATGGGCGCGGCAGTTGGTATTGATGGAAACATTAAAAGTCTTGAGTATAACTTTTCCGTTTCTACCCCATTAAAGTATCCGGCGACATTAGATATTGATCGGGTGAATGTGAATTTTAATTTTTCGTACCAAATGTAAAGGATAACGAGATTAATGAGAATAGGGACAGATATTGTTGAAATTGCCAGAATAACCAAAGCCATTATTAATGGAGAGATGGCTTTTTATGAGCGTGTTTATACTGCTCATGAGCGCTTACTCATTAACCCTGCAGAACCTGATTATGAACGGGCCTCTGGATTCTGGGCGGCGAAAGAAGCGTTAGTTAAAGCGATTGGTTGTGGTTTTCGTGATGGCGTACGTTTCCAGGATATTGAAATAAAGCATGATGCGGCCAAAGCACCTTATTTCGTTATTTCCGGAAGACTACAAGAAATTTTTATCGGGCAGGGGTTGCAAAATAACTCCCTGAGTATTTCGCATTGCCGTACCCACGCCATTGCGACTGTCATCGTTTATTAACTCAACATATGTGATGAATATGTACAAATATAATGATTTAAATGAAAAAACCGTACTGGTGACAGGAGCCAGTGGTGATATTGGACTGGGTATTTGCGAAAAATATCTGGAGCAGAACTGCGATGTTTATGCGCTCTATAAATCCAACGACGTGCAATTAACGGCGCTGAAAGCAAGCCATCCTGCAGGCGATAAACTGCATATTGTGCAGTGCGATCTCGCCTGCCCACAGAGCGTGAGCGCATTGTGCGAACAGATAGAGCGCGAAGCTGGCAAGATTGATGTGCTGGTGAATAACGCGGGCATCGTTAAAGACAGCCTGTTTGCCTCGATGAGCTATGAGGATTTCACCCAGGTTATCGAAACCAACATGTTCAGCATTTTCCGTCTGACGAAAGACGCGCTGATGCTGCTTCGTGCGGCAGAAAATCCCGCCATTATTAACGTTGCCTCTATTGCAGCGCTGATCCCCAGCGTCGGTCAGGCGAATTACAGTGCGTCAAAAGGGGCGATCCTCGGCTTCACCCGCACGCTGGCAGCAGAAATGGCACCCTGGGGCGTGCGCGTCAACGCGGTCGCACCGGGAATGATTGAATCGAAAATGGTGAAAAAAGTATCCCGCGCAGTGGTCCGTGCGGTAACCAGTACCATCCCGTTACGCCGTCTGGGGAAATGTGAAGAAGTGGCAAACACCATCGTCTTCTTAAGTTCCTCTGCGTCCAGCTACATTGTCGGCCAGACCATCGTTATCGATGGCGGCCTGGTCATGCGGTGATTTATGTCTAAATACACGATTCCTTCGAAAATCTTCCTCGAAATGGGCGGCTGGCGTCAGCCACTGCTGATGGTCGATAAAATTGCAGATTATAAATACGGCGAAAATGGCTTTGTCAGTGTCGTGAAACACGTCACCTATAACGAACCGTATCTGCTGGGGCATTTCCCGGAAGATCCGATTATGCCCGGGGTGATTATTTCGGAAATCTTCGGCCAGGCCAGCGAGTATCTCTCTTTCCTGACCGACATTTGCGACATCTGGCGCGAACGTTTTGAGGAAGAACTGAAGTCGTTACGTGATATTCACGCACGTATTCACCGCCCTGAAATGCTGGAAATTATCCGTACCCGGCGCAGCCAGGTACGCGGCGTGCTGGCTGCTCAGAACCTGAAATTTAAAGACATCGCCTATCCGGGTGATTCTATTGATGTTGTCAGCAAATTGGCTTTTTCGGATGCCAGTGGCTTTAAACACTATTCCGTGACCGCGTACGTCGGTAAAAAGCTGATTAGTCAGGGCACCATTATCAATTTCCGTGAAACCAAGTAATCCAATAAGAGAGTAAATATTATGTCTACCATGAATGACGCTATTGAACAGCGTAAAGAAGTTCTGATGACCATTAAAACTGAGATCATCCAGCGCCTGAATATTCAACGCGATGAAGCGCAAATTGATGATGATACTGCGCTGTTTGGTAATGGTTTTAAACTGGACTCCGTCGATGCCACGGAAATTGTCGTCCTGCTGGATAAAGTTTTTGATATCAAGATCAGCGAAAGTGACGACCCGTCCTATATGCGCAGTATCAATAGTCTGGCCACCTTCGTTATTCAAAAGAAAAACGATTAACTACTTATTAAAGAATTAATTATCAGGACACTTTTATGAAATCTCTTGCTGAATTTCACTTGAAAAATAATGCGGTAATGGGGGTATATAACAACCGTACCCTACCTTCTTCTTATCACGATGCTATCACCGAATATAAAGCCGTTCGTGAAAACGCGCTGCTGGTGGACTATTCTCACCTCTCTATTGTTAGCGTCATGGGCGATGATGCCTGGGCGCTGATCAACCAGCTGGTTTCCGCAGATGTCTCCATCATTCGTGATGAGCAGGCAATCTACTCACTGGTGTTGAATGAAGAGGGCACCATTCGCGGAGACGTCTATGTGCTGTGCAGCATCGACGGTTATTACCTGCTGTCTGAAGATATTTCGGCTGCCGAACTGATCGCCAGCATGAATACCATTCTCGAAAAAGCGGAAGAACTGGATATTCAATCGCTGCCTGAAATTCAGGATATGCGGGAAAACAACTGGGGGGCAATCCTGCTCGAAGGCCCATACTCCTGGGAGATCATGTCTGAAATTCATGGCTTTGACGTGATTGGCCTGCCTTACTACGAATACATGAATACCGATGAGGATCTGCTGATCTTCCGCTGTGGTAAACACGGTGAGTATGCATACATGACCATCGGTGAGCAGGCGAAACTGGCGGAGCAGTGGGAAAAACTGTTAACCGTCGGCGAGAAATACCTGATGCAGACCGGCGGCCTGGATTATCAAAAAATCGTACGCCTCGAAAATCCATGCTGGGATGCCAGCCTGTGGGAAGGTCAGGCAGTGAATCCGGTTCAGTTGCAGATGCAGTGGGCGGTGCAGTACGACAAAGATGATTTTATTGGCAAGGGCGCGGTGACAGAGCTTTCCCAGGAGTATACCGGTAATAAACTCATCGGCATGATCGCTCAGGAAGAATGCGAAGGCATTGAGGCTGGCGATCGCGTGCTGGTGGAAGGTCAAGACGTGGGTTATGTCGTGAAAGCGGTATTTTCCCCGGCATTGCAGCGTTTCATTGCCCTGACCCTGCTGGAAAAGGATTACGCCTGGTCTGATATCAGCGGCTACGAAATTCAAACTGCCCACGGAATTATTCCGGCGCAATCAAAATGTATGCCGTTTATTTATAACCTGAGCATGTTGGTTAGCCCAACTGAGCACAGTTATATCGACGCGTCAAAAAATAAAAGCGCAGCGTAATGAATATCGCCGCGTGACCATAGCTTACGCGGCTTAAATTAACCCCAATTGGCGGGATAGCCAGGTATTATTCATGAAAACGAACAGGAAAAGAGTTGTTATTACCGGGCTGGGGATTTTGTCCTCACTGGCGGAAAATATTCAGGATTTCCGGGAAGCATTATTAAATAAAAAAAATGGCGTTAAGGATAGCGAACGCTTTGCAAAATGGTTTGAAAATGCGCGTGCGGCAGAAGTGTTGCATGACATTGAGTACTCCGATCTGAACGATGATGTTATCGATTCACTGGATAACGCAGCGCTCTGGGCCTACAAAGTGGGTAAAGATGCGCTGAGTCAGGCCGGCCTGATGGATAGCCGTGACACCCTCAAAGAAACAGGCATGATCGTCGGTGTTTCGTCCGCGGGAACAGAGGCATTTTTGCCGCTGTTCGAACAGCGCATGGAAGATTTCTCGCTGCGTAAAGCACTCTTTTCCGGCGCATTCTCATCCTGTTGTTCCAGCGTTTCAACGCTGCTGGGCTTACAGGGTGGGGTTGAACTGGTGGCGACCGCGTGTACCGCCAGCCCGAACGCCGTGGGGATGGCCTTTGACTACATCCAGAATGGTAAAAGCAAAACCATGCTGGCAGTGGGCACTGAGCCCATCTATCTGCCGACCTTTGCCGGATTCTACGCACTGAATGTCATGCATCCAGACACTTGTACGCCGTTCTCGGGTCAGTCCGGTATGTCGATTGGTGAAGGTGCGGGCGCTATCGTGCTGGAAGAGTATGAGCATGCCGTAGCCCGTGGGGCGACCATTTATGGTGAGATCCTCTCTTACGCCACTTCCTGCGATGCTTTCCATGAAACCGGGCCAGATCCGCGTGCCAGCGGAGCGGTGCAGGTCATGAACAAGGCAATGGCAAATGCGGGCGTAACCCCAGAGCAAATCGATTACGTCAACGCGCACGGTACAGGTACCGAAGCCAATGACCGTATCGAAACGCTGGCAATGAAAAAGGTCTTCGCTAACCACGATAAACTGCTGGTGAGCTCCACCAAATCTTACTTTGGCCACAACATTGGCGCAGCGGGGATTGTGGAACTGATTGCCTGTCTGGCAACACTGCCGGACAACCGCGTACTGCCGACGCTGAATTTCAGCCAGGCACGCCCGAATTGCGATCTGGACTATGTGCCGAATGAATTTCGCGATCGCAAAGTGAACATCTTCATGAAGAATAACTATGCCTTCGGCGGCAACAATTGCTGCATGATCCTGAGCATGGAGCCCGCGTCCATTCCGGTCAGTACCTATGATTCGAAGCGTGTGGCTATCTCGGGCGTCGGTGCAGTATCCGCAATTGGCCACACGCTCAACCAGGTTCTGGAAAACATCTGGGCGCAGGACCACCACGTTGAACTGGGTAGCGTAACCTTCCCGGACGATACGCTGGAAGAAGCCAAAGAGCTGCTGGCCGTGCTGGATGAATCAAACCAGTTTGCCGAGCTGTTTGATGAAGAGTACAGCTTCAGCGACGCTACGCTTCCGGAAACGGCAAGCAACTTCAAAACGTTCCAGGTTTCCGGGCTGGAGCCGCGTAAACACCTGCGTCGTTTTGACCCGCGTAAAGCGACCCGTGGCGGCACGTTTGCCCTGATCGCACTCACCGAAGCGCTGGAACAGGCGAAGCGTAAAATCAAACGCGACGGCGATGAGCTGGGCATGATCATGGGGATGTCCCGTGGTCCGCAGGAAACCACCTACAAATATCTGCAAAGCCTGAAACCCGATCCACGCAAAGTACGTACGTCGGAATTTCCTGGCTCGCTGATGAATGCGATCCCAACGTTCTGCGGGATCTCTGAAGGGATCAAAGGGTATACCACTACGCTTGCGACAGGGGAAAACTCGGCGCTGGGCGCGCTGACCTACGGTTATGAAATCGTCCGGCAGAACCTGCAACCGCAGGTATTAGTTGGCGGCGCGGATGAGTACTTCCCGTCTATGTCGCTGTATATGGATGCGGTGACGCAAAAGATCCACATGACGGCTGAGGCGTGTGACTATCAGATTTACGGTAAAGATCCGCAGGGCTATGTTCCGGGCGAAGGTGCCTGCATGCTGCTGTTGGAAGATCCGCAGTTGGCTGCGGCGCGTGGCGTTGAGGTTCTCGCGGAAGTGGTGGGCTACGGCAAGTCATGTAGCAATACCTACTTCGACGCCTCATTGTTGGAAGAAAAATCCGCGTCGATGGCGCTGGCCATTGAACGCGCCCTTACCCATGCGGGCATCTCTGCTGGCGATATTGATTTGGTATGTGGTACCAGCAACGGTAGCGATGACCATTCTCGTATCGAAATTGACGCGATCTATAACACCTTCGCCGCGCAAAACCCGGCGGTGCCGGTAGTGAACTACAACGCTTGCTTTGGTTTTGTCGCCTCTGCCGCTGGTTTGCTTAACCTCGCCGTGATTACTGACTGCATTAAGAAGCAGGCAGTACCTGCGATTCCAAATACGGTGGAATTCTTTGATGAGCGTGTGAATTTTGTACGCCAGTCGATGAAACTTGCGCTGAACCATGTCCTGCTTGTTGGCGCAACGGAAGGCGGCAACTACTACGCGTTCGTCATTAAGGGATAAGACTGTGGACAATGCCGCTATTATTTCGGGTTACAGCGTGTGGATGCCGTATGCCGAAGACTGTTCGCAGTTAATTGACAATCTGAAACAGGGGAAACGCGTTGCGCGTACACCCTGGTTTACCTCCAACGAGGAAGCCATTAAATGCGGGTTTAAGGGTAATCCGTCAGTGGCGACGTTGAAACAGGTGGACGATAGCGCATTGGACCTGCTGTCTCAGTTGATCGACGAAGCCCTGGAACAGGCAATGCTGGATAAGCATTGCCTGGCCGGGCGCAACGTTCGCGTTTACCTGACCGGTATTGGGCCGCGTATCGACGGGTTGGATTACAAATCTTTCTATAATTACAACGATGTAGAAGATATCAACTTAACGCAATCCATCACAAATCTGCATGCCTCAAAGATGTCGCAGGACACGATCTCAAGCCATCTTGCGCGCAAATATCGCTTGCAGTATTTGCCGCCTAACATGAACTGCACCAGTAACTCGTCACTGACTGCGGTGCATCTGGCGACGCAGGGCATTGAGCAGGGCGGGATTGATCTCGCGATTGTGCTGAACTGTTCGAAAATTAAAACCCAGGACATCTGGTTCCTGGAAACTCAATCGATGCTGGACAGCGAACAGGTTCAGCCGTTTGGTGAAAACAGTAAAGGTGTGGCGTTCGCAGAAGGTTTTAGCGCGCTCCTACTGGAAAGCGCTCATCACCGCCGGGCGCGTCAACAAAGTGAGGGCGTAAGGGTGCAAACGACTTACACCCAAATCAGCGCGGGCCGCAGCAACGATGCCTCCTGGCTTAGCACTAACGTGCACAAGGTCATGCAGGCCGCGATGAAGCAGGCTGAAATTGCGCTGGATGATCTTGCAGCCATTCTTCCACACGGCAACGGTTCGGCAGTGAGCGATAACGCGGAAGCCAAAGCCATCATCATGTTCGCAGGGGAGCGGCAGATCCCCGTTCTCGCCTATAAAGGGCAGATCGGCTATACCGCAACCGGATCTGGTGTTGTCGATCTGATCATTGGCCACCATTCGTTGACGCATCACCAACTGATCGCACCTGTTGGCAACGACGTCATTATCGACAGCATGGCTTCGCTGGTACTTACGGACGGCAGCGTGACAAACCATAGCAAACGCCATTTGCTGAAGGTTGGTGTGGGTGTCGATGGTTCAGTTATTGGCGTTGTCATGACAAATATGCAAGCGGGGCGCGCGAAATGACGGAAAAGAGTATCTACCTGTCTTCCTGGGCGCTTACGGAACCGGACGACATTTTTTATTTTTATCAGCCGACCTGGCTCAACGCCTGGGAAGCACATATGTACGAAAGAGGATTATACGGCACCCGTGCTAATGGCTGGGGGCTGAAGCGCTTTGGCGTGGAGAACGATATTTATGCGCCAGAACGGATCCGTAATCCGCAATATATGCCTTACCTTGAGGCGATGGAGCAGGTAACCGATTCTGCATTACAACAAATGCCGACTAAAGAGCGCATGAAGTTAATGAAATCGCGCACGGCATTTATTTATGCCGATTCCTGGGGCGAATCCGGTCCGTTTGAAAAAATTTCCAGTGCGCTGCATATCGCCACTATTGATACGCTTCCCAAGAATTTACTTAAGAAGTTTTCGATAACGGAGCCGACTTGCAAAATTCGTGGCGAAAAACAGGCATTCGTTCAGGCGCTGCGTATGGCGCAGGATTATCTCGCCTGGGATGTATTCGATAACGTGGTTATTTGCGCTGCCTATCGGGCAATTCCGGTACTGGTATTCTCTGAAGAGGATATGGGTAAACCGCCTAAGCGTTTATTCCCCCGTCGCGCTGATGAGGTGAATTTATCTGTTGAACGAGTGGGTTGTTTTATTCTCAGCCAGCGTGAGAGCGCCATCAGGCTGCAATGCGGGGAATATCATTCCGGCACTTCGCCACAGCATGCTACGGATATTGATGTCATGGCCTTCAGCGAACGGCGACAAATGCCGTCCCGGCCTGCTGCTGGCGTTATCGACCTGGTAGCCCATTACGGAGAAAGCGGTTGTCTGACGCCCGCGCTGAGTATGGATTATTTAACCCGTCATATTCAGCCCGGTGGAAAAATGCGTACGGTCATTGCCGATAAACAGTTTGGTTATCACTACTTTGACCTTGAATACCTTGAAGGATAACGACAGTCGTATGCAATCTACTATTAAATCGTTGCCCGCTATTTCGCTTAGCAACATTTACAAGTGTTATGGTGCCGGGGCAGGAAAGGTTGATGCGCTTAAAAGCATTAATCTTGATATCAATAAAGGCGAATTTCTCGCACTGTGTG
Source organism: Escherichia sp. F1 (assembly GCF_046764225.1). NCBI lineage: Bacteria > Pseudomonadati > Pseudomonadota > Gammaproteobacteria > Enterobacterales > Enterobacteriaceae > Escherichia > Escherichia sp. F1. The sequence continues at coordinate 2,978,629 of NZ_CP177202.1, read as the reverse complement.
GGCCGTCAGGCAGTGGTAAAAGTACTCTGTTGAATATTCTCTCGGGTATTGATAAACCGACCAGCGGAACGGTGATATTTTTAAATAAATTACTGAACCAACTGCCGGAAGAGCAGTTAGCTGTGATTCGTGGAAAACATCTGGGTTTTATTTTTCAGTTTTTTAATCTTATGCCGGTATTAAATGTTTTCGATAACGTTTATTTCCCACTGGTGCTTAATGGCCAGTTCAGTAAAAAAGAAGCCACTGAACGGACGCTGCATTATCTCGATAGCGTCGGATTAAGCGGTTTTGGCGATCGCAAACCTGGGCAATTATCGGGCGGTCAACAACAGCGTGTCGCCATCGCCAGGGCACTGGCCCACGAACCGATGGTGGTCATTGCCGATGAACCAACGGGAAATTTAGACCTGGCAACCGGCGAGGCTATTTTGGACCTGCTGTTGACGATTAATCAGCAGACCGGCACCACATTTGTTATTTCCACGCACTCCAGCGAATTAAAAGCGCGGGCACGGCGAGTGGTTGAAATTCAGGATGGAGTATTGATTCATGACTCAGATGCATAAAGGATTTTTGTTCATCGGCGTCTTTTTGTATGCGGCATTTTTGGCCCCGAAGATTTACGCGGCAACTCCCGACGCCGTTAACCAGGTTCTGCAACAAGGGCTTCCGGCGCAGCCTGCCGCGCTGGCGACGCTGACCGAAGCGTTAAAGAAAGAGTATGAAGCCAGGCACAATGTGGTGGCGCTGGTTTTTTACGCCTATGGCTTACTGCGTCAGGCGGACGGTTATGCGGCAACAAACGATTTTATCCATGCCTCAGAATACGCAAAAAGCGGCTTTTTCTGGCTGGATGAAGCGGTGGATTTGCAGGAGAAAAATCAACGCGTACGTTATTTACGTGCCCGCGTAGATGCCTATTTACCCGCAGATTCAGGGCGTTGCGTGGTGACAGTCCAAGACACCGAGCACATGCTGGCTGACCCGGCGATATGGGCGACAACGATTCGCGACCATATTCTGGCGATGCGTTATCGTGCATTACGTCACTGCAAGGACACCACCCGCGCGAATGCGTTGTTGGCGCAAATTAAAGGGCAAAACGCCGCGCTTGCGCAGTCGCTGACGCAGAATTTTAATGTTGTACCAGAATGGGATAGTGAAGAGTTAACCCAGGTACTGCTGCCGCTGATGAAAGGTGAGTAAATGTCCGGGGAAATTTTAGCTGTTAATTGCGTTCTCCTGCTGATTCTGTTTTTTGTGTTTTATCAGCTTCTGTTTTATTCACGAGATGTCAAATTTGCATTTTTGAATCTCTTTCGCCACAAGCGTCGCTCTTTTTCTACTATAACTGCCATTGTATTGGGCGGCGTGGCAATTTTTTTATATGGCGGATTTATTGATTACTCTTTCTGGATCCTGAAAGAGCAGACGATTCGTACCAATATTGGTCATGTACAGATTTACAATCAGCACTATTTTGAAACGTCGAATAAAAATAAGAGCCTGATTGCCGATTATGCGGCGTTAAAGAAAGCTATTTTGTCGGACCCGACGCTGGCGACAGATATTTCCACGCTCTCCGGGCAACTTGAGTTTACTGGCGTAATTTCACATTACGAGAGCGAAACCTCCAGCTATTTCTCTGCGCTGGGTGTCGAGCCGTTACCCGCTTTAAAGCTGGGATCGTTCGATAAGATTATCGCGGGGAGCGATCTTTCCCGGGTAAAAGGTGATGAAATCACCCTGGGCAGCGGCCTGGCGAAAACGTTGAATGCGAAATACGACGACTGGCTGGATGTGATGGTCGTCAACACGGCGGGCGGGCAGGGCGCATTGTCGCTAAAACTGCGTGGCATTTTTGAGTCAGGCATTAAAGATTATGACGATGTCGCGATGAAGATCCCGCTGGACACTGCGCAGCGCATGATGGGTACGGATGGCGTCAGCAAAGTGCTTATTCTGCTTAAAGAGGATGACACCGCGGCGTTTAGCGCGAAGCTGCGTCAGTTTATAGAACGCAATCATTTGCCGCTGGTGGTCAAAGACTGGCGTGATGTTTCACTCTTTTATCAACAGGTTGAGGGGTTACTGTCGGGGATCTATTTCTTCATCAAGCTGATTGTTGCGCTGATTGTCATCTTCATGATCGGCAATTCGATGGCAATGAACATTGTTGAGCGCACCCGTGAAATAACCACTCTGCGTGCCATAGGTCTGAAGCCTCTTCATGTCACGCGCTTGTTTCTGACGGAAGGTATTTTTATTGGTGTGATTGGCGCAGTCGGTAGCCTGATGGTGGGGGGCGTGCTAGCCTGGATTATTAATCTTTATGGTATTGCGATGCCGCCATCGCCTGGACAAACCATCGGCTATACCGCCTTTATAAAAACCAGTAACCCGGAATTGATTTGGGTGACGGTGGTATTACCCATTTTGACAGCAACAGGAGCCTCTGTGTTACCGGCTTTACGTGCTTCCCGGCTGAATATTTCTGACGCATTTAAATTCTCGTAGGACTGATTATGAATATGGCTTTTTACGGCAAGTGGTTTGCTTGCCTGTGGCTCGCTACGTCGTGCGTTCAGGCGGCGAGCACAGATAATAAGGCGCTGGAGATAATTCGTCGCGCTGACGAAATTCGTTCGCCGAATAAACCGTTTCGTTACACGCTGACGGTAACGGAATATAAAGCGGGCGCAACCCAGCTAGAGAATAAACAGATCCTCGATATTTCCATGCGTTTTATGAAACCGCAGGGTAATGAAAAAGCGGATGCACGCTCGCTGGTGCGTTTTATTTATCCGCCGCGAGACAAAGGAAAAATCATGCTTTCCGACTGGTACGATTTATGGTTTTACACGCCGGAATTGCGACGTCCGATGCCTATTTCACGGCAACAAAGATTAATTGGGCAAATCTCTAATGGCGATGTCATTGTCACTAACTTTGAATATGCCTATGACTCGACCCTGGTGGGGGAAGTCTCTTGTGCTGAAAAGCAGTGTTACAAGCTCGCGCTGGTGCGTAAATCGGCGGATATCACCTGGCCGAAGGTTATCTATTACGTTGAAAAAGACGGTGATAATCGCCCGTGGAAGGCGGCCTATTATTCGCAGGATGACCAGTTAATAAAAGAAGTGTTGTATCAGGATTTCCAGCCGGTGCTGGGGAAAACGCGACCCATGAAAATAACCGTTACCGATGTCCGTCACGGCAATAACTATTCAGTGATGGAGTACAGCGATGTTCGTCTGGAATCGCTGCCAGAGTTTCATTTCACCAAAGAGTATATTCAGCGAGGTGCGAAATGAAACGCACGCTGAAGATCTCTTCGTTGCTGTGTGTTGCGCTGCCGTTGACGGTACAGGCGGATTGCCTGTCAGGTGACGAGGTGGCACAAAACAGCGATGTGACGCTCTACGAGCAGGTGTCTTATGTCAATAAACAGGCTTCGGCCTGGCAGATTGCAGGCAAAAATCCCTACACTCGTCACAACGGTTATCAGGAGGCGGGGATTGGCATCAACAGTGGCTGTTCGATAATCGACAATACGCTGGACCTTAAGCTCAATCTGTATGGAATAAACGAATATGCGCTTAAACCCGCAGGGAAATTCGAAACGGATGATAGCCGCACGCGTGCGTTAATTAACCGCCTCAGTCTGGTCTATAGCGCTTCGGACAGCGTTCAATTTGAAGCAGGCAAATTTGCCGCGCCGTCAGGAATGTTCTTTTTGCGTTCGCCTTCTGATTTGCAAACGCATTATTACACCGGATTCCAGTCGACGCGTTTGCACGATCCCAAAATGACATCGGCGTATCAGGCGTCATCGTGGGGCGCAAAAATGAGCGTGGATACACGCGATTATGCGTTTTCGGCGAGCGTCATACCGAAGTTAGCCACCATCGACAAACGCTATGTGACGTCTGGCAACTGGTCGGCTAATCAGCAGGGAAACAGCGATGAAGCCTATCTGCTGAGCTACAGCGATCATCGCTTTGGTGAGCACACGCCGACAGTCAATGTGCGGCTCGGGCCATCGCCGTCACTCGCGCTGTCTGACAGTTATCACTACACCCCGCAGCTTACGCTGAATGTCGACGCAGCCTACCACCGCTCCCAGCAATGGCGGCATCTTTCCCACCGTGAGACGGCGCAGGTCGAGGAATATCAGTTTCCGGATTCGCTCTATGAAACGAAAGATGAAAGCGGCGTGGAGCTGGCCCTGGGTGGGCAGTACACCAGTGATAATTTCAGCGTGTTTGGCGTTGAGTATTACTTTCAGAGCGAGGGTTATTCGCGCGCTGAACAGCGTCAGCAGCGTGAGTTAATTGACTTCCTCAATACCACAACCGGCTATGCGCCACTGGATCAGGCATTTGATTCTTACAAATACCTGATGGCTTCAGAAATCAGCAATACCGCCAATCAGGGGATGCTGCAGGGTAAGCACTATCTGAACGCCTGGGCCAGTCTGCCGCTGGCGGGAGAGTCGACGCTGCAGCCTTCGCTGGTGGTCAATCTCGTTGATGGCAGCACGTTGCTGGGCCTGCATTATTCCACGCCGCTCAGCGCTATCAGTAACCAGCTTGAAGCCTATGCTGGTGGCTATAGCGCGCTGGGAAGCCGGTACTCCGAATTTGCGCTTTTTGGCGACACGTTAGGCCTTTATTTGGGCTTTAAATACTATCTATAAGGATAAAGAGATGATGAATAATGCTTCACAACCGACAGTACTGCTTTTTGCCGGTCAGGGTAATCCGGTTATTGGCATGGGCAGCGATCTTTGGGATCTCAATGCCAGTACAAAACATATCTGGGATTGTGCCAGCGATATTTCCGGGCTGAACCTGCGTCGCCTGTGTCAGAAAGGGCCGATGAATCGCCTTATTCAAACGACGGTACAACAACTGGCGGTGACCGCAATTAATGTAACGCTCTATACCCTGTGCCGTGAGCGTCTTGAGAATTTAACGGTTGTGGGCTCCTGCGGACACAGCGTTGGTGAATACAGTGCGCTCTACGCCGCCGGAGCTATTTCTCTTGAGACGCTATTTGGCATGATTCACTTCAGAGCCAGCCTGATGCATGACGAAAGCCAGAGAAATAAAGGCGCAATGCTGGCGGTTAAAGGCATCAACCGCGAACAACTGCAGACGATGATTACGGAATCAGGCATTGCGCTGGATATTAGCTGTGATAACACGCCGCGCCAGCAGGTTATTGGGGGAACGCAGGCGGCGTTGAATGAATTTGCCACGCTGCTGATGGCCGCTGGATACGAACCGGTTAAACTCGGTGTGAGCGGTGCCTGGCACACGCGTTTGATGGAAGACGGCGTTCAGGCAATGCGCGATTATCTTGCCGGACTGGATATCGCTTCACCAGAGCATCAGGTTCTGATGAACGTAACAGCAAAAAGCGAGGTCGCTCCGTCAATTATCAAAGAAAATCTCTCATTACACTTAACTCATACGGTGAAATGGACTGAATCTCTCGATACATTTCTGAATATGCCAACCCCTGTAGCTTTCCTTGAAATAAGTAATAAGCCTTATTTGGGGAATATGTTAAATGATTTTGCTGGCGTGGATCAGCAACGAGTTATGCATTGTCGTAAAGCATTTAGTGATGCGAAGGTATTCAAATGATTCCTGATTATTTAACTTTTATTCGCTTTCAGGATAAACGAAATCTGATATACATTTATGCTATTGGACTAATTCTGATAGGCTTTTATTGGAAAAATGCAGGGTTTACTTTTCCATCTGAGGATATTGGTGTCGTTAGTGGGATTCTGGCCCTGGTGCTGTATAATTTTATTTTTGATCTCAAGGCGTACTGGGCTTATAAATGCGTCACGAAGAATATCGATTTTTCGTGGTTTAAGAAAAAGCAGAACCACAAAATAGAATTATTTCTTACGCAACCTCTGGTGGCAGGATTTCTATCGCTAATCATGTTGAGTGCAATGAGTTGGGGGCTATACCAGCTTCTACCCGCGTTATATGCGCTGTTCCTGATTTCGTTACTTGGGCCGTTGGTTATCTTTCTGCTGTTTCGGATGATCCGCACCAGTTATGTCAAGCAGGTCGCTATTTCAGTGGCGAAAAAGGTAAAATATAAAAGTCTGACTCGCTATGTGCTGCTTTCGGTGTGCATCTCAACGGTTGTTAACCTGCTTACTATCAGCCCGTTGCGTAACAGTAATTCTTTTGTGACAGAGGGGCAGTGGTTAACGTTTAAATCGATAATTGCATTGCTCATTCTTTGTGGCGTAGTGTTGGCGATTAATCTGTTTTTTCTGCGCTTCTCCAAGCGGTACGCTTTTCTGGGCAGGCTTTTTTTGCAGGAAATTGATCTGTTTTTCTCCAGTGAAAATGCGTTGTCGACCTTTTTTGCCAAGCCGCTTTGGCTTCGGTTATTCATATTGCTGGTTATTGAAGTGATGTGGATTACGCTGGTGTCGGTATTGGCAACGCTTGTGGAATGGCGGATTTGGTTTGAAGCCTATTTTTTACTCTGCTATGTACCATGCTTAATTTACTATTTTTTCCATTGTCGATTCCTCTGGCATAACGATTTTATGATGGCATGTGACATGTATTTTCGTTGGGGGCATTTTAATAAGTGAGGAAGTGATAGGAAGTGTCCAGATAATACATATATGTTCTGTACTCTATTGCGCATTTTGATTGTTGACTGAGCAATCAGACAGTTGATGTGCACGATTACCCCTCGCCCTAACAGACTTGGGCGGGGGGGGGGACCCAGTGTGTGCAATATACGAAAAAAAGCCCGTACTTTCGTACGAGCTCTTCTTTAAAGATGGCGGTGAGGGGGGGATTGACTCGCTTCGCTCGCCCTGCGGGCAGCCCGCTCACTGCGTTCACGGTCTGTCCAACTGGCTGTCGCCAGTTGTCGAACCCCGGTCGGGGCTTCTCATCCCCCCGGTGTGTGCAATATACGAAAAAAAAGCCCGTACCTTCGTACGAGCTCTTCTTTAAAGATGGCGGTGAGGGGGGGATTCGAACCCCCGATACGTTGCCGTATACACACTTTCCAGGCGTGCTCCTTCAGCCACTCGGACACCTCACCAAATTGTCGTTCCTGTCTTGCTGGAACGGGCGCTAATTTAGGGAAATCATGACCTGAGGTCAACAAACTTTTTTAAAAAATCGCGCGTTTATTCAAACTTCAATCAATGTGCAGTTTTAATAAGCGAAATCTGCTTTTTTTGCCACCGACCACGGATTTGTTATGCTGGTGGCTTTTGTAGATCATAACGATAAGTGCGAATAAATTTTGCGCAACGCTTTTCGGGAGTCAGTATGGACATCATCTTTTATCACCCAACGTTCGATACCCAATGGTGGATTGAGGCACTGCGCAAAGCTATTCCTCAGGCAAGAGTCAGAGCATGGAAAAGCGGAGATAATGACTCTGCTGATTATGCTTTAGTCTGGCATCCTCCAGTTGAAATGCTGGCAGGGCGCGATCTTAAAGCGGTGTTCGCACTCGGGGCCGGTGTTGATTCTATTTTGAGCAAGCTACAGGCACACCCTGAAATGCTGAAGCCTTCTGTTCCACTTTTTCGCCTGGAAGATACCGGTATGGGCGAGCAAATGCAGGAATATGCTGTCAGTCAGGTGCTGCATTGGTTTCGACGTTTTGACGATTATCGCATCCAGCAAAATAGTTCGCATTGGCAACCGCTTCCTGAATATCATCGGGAAGATTTTACCATCGGCATTTTGGGCGCAGGCGTACTGGGCAGTAAAGTTGCACAGAGTCTGCAAACCTGGCGCTTCCCGCTGCGTTGCTGGAGTCGAACCCGTAAATCGTGGCCTGGCGTGCAAAGCTTTGCCGGACAAGAAGAACTTTCTGCATTTCTGAGCCAATGCCGGGTATTGATTAATTTGTTACCGAATACCCCTGAAACCGTCGGCATTATTAATCAACAATTACTCGAAAAATTACCGGATGGCGCGTATCTCCTCAACCTGGCGCGTGGTGTTCATGTCGTGGAAGATGACCTGCTCGCGGCGCTGGATAGCGGCAAAGTTAAAGGTGCAATGCTGGATGTTTTTAATCGCGAACCCTTACCGCCGGAAAGTCCGCTCTGGCTACATCCTGGCGTGGCGATAACACCACATGTCGCCGCGATTACCCGTCCCGCTGAAGCAGTGGAGTACATTTCTCGCACCATTGCCCAGCTCGAAAAAGGGGAGAGGGTTTGCGGGCAAGTCGACCGCGCACGCGGCTACTAATAAAGCATCAGGTTTCCTGCTATCCTTGGCGGGAATTGAATACAGGAGAGAGTTATGTATCCCGTCGACCTTCATATGCATACCGTTGCCAGCACGCATGCATATAGCACATTGAGTGATTACATTGCCCAGGCCAAACAAAAGGGCATTAAACTTTTTGCTATCACCGATCATGGCCCGGATATGGAAGATGCGCCACATCACTGGCACTTCATTAACATGCGTATCTGGCCGCGAGTGGTTGATGGGGTAGGGATCCTGCGCGGCATCGAAGCTAACATTAAAAATGTTGATGGTGAAATTGATTGCAGCGGCAAAATGTTTGATTCGCTGGATCTGATTATTGCCGGTTTTCATGAGCCGGTTTTTGCGCCACATGATAAAGCGACCAATACACAAGCGATGATCGCCACTATCGCCAGCGGCAATGTGCATATAATAAGCCATCCCGGAAATCCGAAATATGAAATAGATGTTAAAGCCGTTGCTGAAGCAGCTGCGAAACATCAGGTGGCGCTGGAAATCAATAATTCCTCATTTTTACACTCACGTAAGGGCAGTGAAGACAACTGTCGTGCGGTAGCTGCAGCGGTACGTGACGCTGGAGGTTGGGTGGCATTAGGCTCGGATTCTCACACCGCGTTTACCATGGGGGAATTTGAAGAGTGTCTTAAAATCCTCGACGCGGTAGATTTTCCGCCAGAGCGCATTTTGAATGTTTCTCCGCGCCGCTTACTGAACTTCCTTGAATCTCGCGGTATGGCACCGATTGCGGAATTTGCAGACCTTTAATTACTAGTAATGGAAATATATTAATGAACGAGTTTTCTATCCTCTGTCGTGTGCTGGGTTCGCTCTATTACCGCCAACCGCAAGATCCTTTACTGGTGCCGCTGTTTACCCTGATTCGTGAGGGGAAACTGGCTGCGAACTGGCCACTGGAGCAGGATGAGTTACTGACGCGTTTACAGAAAAGCTGTGATATGGCGCAAGTCTCTGCCGATTACAATGCGTTGTTTATCGGCGATGAATGTGCTGTGCCGCCATATCGTAGCGCATGGGTTGAGGGCGCGACGGAAGCGGAAGTGCGCGCTTTTCTTTCCGAAAGGGGGATGCCATTAGCGGATACGCCAGCCGATCACATCGGCACATTGCTGCTCGCGGCTTCCTGGCTGGAAGATCAGTCAACGGAAGATGAGAGCGAAGCACTGGAAACACTGTTCAGTGAGTATCTGTTACCCTGGTGTGGTGCGTTCCTTGGCAAAGTGGAGGCCCATGCAACTACGCCTTTCTGGCGCACCATGGCACCGCTAACCCGCGATGCTATTAGTGCAATGTGGGACGAGCTGGAAGAAGATTCTGAAGAGTAAATGTGATCTGCATCACTCATAACTGCAACAGATAATTTGTTGTTGCATAAAATGTGTGCTCGATCTCATTCATGGCCGCGTTTTCTGCTATCATGCGCGGCATGAACATACTTCTCTCTATTGCAATCACAACAGGCATTCTCTCCGGTATCTGGGGATGGGTGGCTGTTTCCCTGGGCTTACTAAGCTGGGCGGGCTTCCTGGGCTGTACGGCCTACTTTGCCTGCCCGCAAGGTGGGCTGAAAGGGCTGGCGATCTCCGCTGCAACCCTGCTTAGTGGCGTGGTGTGGGCGATGGTCATTATTTACGGTAGTGCACTGGCACCACATCTGGAAATTCTCGGTTATGTCATAACCGGTATTGTCGCGTTTCTGATGTGTATTCAGGCCAAACAGCTGCTGCTTTCATTTGTTCCGGGAACGTTTATAGGCGCATGCGCGACGTTTGCCGGGCAGGGTGACTGGAAACTGGTGTTACCTTCGCTGGGGCTCGGGTTGATATTTGGTTACGCAATGAAAAACAGCGGCCTGTGGCTGGCGGCGCGTAGTACGAAGACCGCTCACCGTGAGCAGCAAATCAAAAATAAAGCGTGAGGGGCACTCACGCTTTCGCTTAAACAGTAAAATGCCGGATTATTAATTCCGGCATTTTTATCTATCAGGATTCCGGTGGAACCGACATATGGCGGTATTTCACTAGAATGTCATTCTGCCGTTCTGCTTTATTTTGCAAATCCCACAGACCACGGTCGATACCATCATTAATCAGGAAAATGACCCCTGTTTCGATAGCCGACATCAGGCACAGCATCACGGGTTCGTTCGAGGTGTAACCCACTTCCCCTTCCAGCAAGCGCTGGTAGTCAATAAAGCGGAAAACCCCGGCCTGAACTTCATAGGAAAGTATCGTCTTACTGGTGTTCACCGAGGAGAGGATCTCACCGGTACTCACATTGACGACGCGCAGGTTCACGGCAATCTGATCGAGCTGGTATTGCGTGTCGGCACCGATCCCAAAATATCTTGCCCCAACACCGCCCGATTTAACGTTGCTTTCATAACCGATAATCGAACCTTCAACCATGATATTTGCCGCCGTTAAAGATTGCAGCGGGATTCGGTTATTAATGGCAACCGTGCCGTTTTCTTGTGCCGCACGAATAATCTTGCGCTCGTTAAGCAGGTTTTGTAAGCCCTGGCGCTCCAGCGGTATAAACCAGCGAGAATCTTTCAATGCCGTGACCAGCATTGCCGTGGCGCTTTGCGGAACAGCAGTGGAAAAGTTACTTGCCGGGTAGGGTTTAAATTGCCCGGTTTCGTCCTGAATGTTGTATACCGAAACAAAGATCTTACCCGTCGGCGCTGGCAGATGGGTCAAATCTTTGTAGCTCTGAGCACGAGGCATTAATGTCGGTCTGGCGGCTTCTTTAGGCGGGGCGGTTAAGCATCCGCTCAGTAACATGACGGCAACCAAAAGAAATAAGCGCTGCATGATTATTTTCCTTATGAAGCTGGGGCTTAAAAATCGGTTGAGTTATTTTGTAAACCCGAAACCTGGATAGTCGAGGTTTGTCCGGTTTTACGATCTGTCACGTTCAACTGCAATTGACCATCGCGGTTAGCGATATCGACAATATAATCGTTGGTCACCATGCGGCCCGGTTTACCGGTATTAATATTCGATAGTAGCCCACCTAAAATTTGTGACTGGATGGCCTGAGTAAAGTTATCTAACGCTGAGGGTGTTTCAATACCAAAGTCATCGTTATAGCTCGGATCTTTATAAGAGTTTTGGGCCTGAGCGCTATTTAATAAAAAAGCGCCATTATTTGGGTTACCACCAAAGTTTGGATTACGGAACTGGAAAGTCATGGTTCCAGCCCAACTTAATGGCGAAATAAGCATGAGTAGAACTACTGCATGTTTGACACGCATTGCAGCCTCCGAACAATTTTTTATTTAGAATTCATCATGCGCCAAATCGCCCGTACTTAATAACGCCTGATTTATCTGGCGACGATTTAGTGCTTCTTCAGTTTGAATCAGTGCAAAGACGACAGTTTTTTCGAAGTCTCTTTTCAACGGGAATAAAAAAGTCTGGAAAATAACGTCCTGATTGACCGTTATTGTGATCCAACTTCCCCATCGTGCACTGGGCCTTTCATTAATCGTTAAGTTACCCGTATAGTCACTTTCCCATTTATCACTAAAGGCTCGGTAAAAATCATGGCCAATAGATGAAACAGTATGGTCAGTTAACAATCCCGGGACTTCTACCTCAACGGCGTGAAGATTCCCTGCGGCGAACAGAAATTCTGCCGCCACAATCCAGCGTAAATAACGTTTCATGGCTTTATCGCCTGAGGTTATCGTTTGCCCAGGAAACCGCTTGTGTCCGGTTTTTTACGGCTATCTTCTTGAAAAGATTATAAAGATGCGTTTTAACCGTATTTTCGCTGATGAACAACGAACGAGCGATCTCGTTATTAGACGCGCCGATACGCAGCTTATTCAGGATCTCTTTTTCCCGATGAGTAAGGAGGGCTGATTCCGTGCTGTTATAACGATAGTTACCTGAATGCGTAATCAGGTAACTGGCAAGCTTTTGCGTAAAGTAGCATTCGCCGCGCAGGACGCCTTGCAACCCATTGACAACACGTTCTTGATCCTCCATGGCATAAAAAACGCCGTTGATATGAGGCCAGTTTTCAATGTCGCGGTACGGGTAATCTTCAGGCGTATTTAGCAACAATATTTTGATATTGTTGTTTTTCCTGCTCAAAGTATCCTGCCAATAATGGATAAGCTTTTTATCCGCTTCCATCATATCCAGAAGAATAATAGAGCCTGAAGATATATCGTCCAGAGAACGTTGAATATTATGTAATTTTCCTGTAATTGCCAGCGATTGTTTAAGGTGCTGCAAGAGAGCTGTCGCCTGCAAAGAAGGTTTAGTGATCAACAATAATGTATGACCATGAATACTATGGACTTCATTAAACATGATGAAACCCCGCTTTTTTTATTGATCGCACACCTGACAGCTGCCTCTAAAATAGAAGCACCAGAAGTACTGACAGATGTTGCACTGCTGTGTGTAGTAATAAATCAGCCCTAAATGGGTAAAATATAAAACTAATGGATTACATCTGATTTCAATCTAGCCATTACAAATCTTAAATCAAGTGTTAAACATGTAACTAAATGTAACTCGTTATATTAAAATGTTAATCTTAAGGTTTTATTAAGTTTAGAAATGATAGAAAAGTTGTACATTTGGTTTTTATTGCACAATTTTAAAAAATCATACAAATGGTGCTAACTTACTAATAATGCATATAAAAAATATTTCGGTGTAGTCCTTTCGTCATGTAAAACGTTCTTGTTTTTTCTTCACACCTCCGTGGACAATTTTTTACTGCAAAAAGACGAGGTTTGTCACGGCTTGTGCGCAAGACATATCGCAGCAATCAGCGACGGGCAAGAAGAATGGCTGTCTGGTGATTTTTGATTGCGGAAAACGGAGATTTAAAAGAAAACAAAATATTTTTTTGCGTAGATAACAGCGTATTTACGTGGGTTTTAATACTTTGGTATGAACAAAAAAAGAAAAATACAACGCGCGGGTGAGTTATTAAAAATATTTCCGCAGACATACTTTCCATCGTAACGCAGCGTTAACAAAATACAGGTTGCGTTAACAACCAAGTTGAAATGATTTAATTTCTTAAATGTACGACCAGGTCCAGGGTGACAACATGAAAAACAAATTGTTATTTATGATGTTAACAATACTGGGTGCGCCTGGGATTGCAGCCGCAGCAGGTTATGATTTAGCTAATTCAGAATATAACTTCGCGGTAAATGAATTGAGTAAGTCTTCATTTAATCAGGCAGCCATAATTGGTCAAGCTGGGACTAATAATAGTGCTCAGGTACGGCAGGGAGGCTCAAAACTTTTGGCGGTTGTTGCGCAAGAAGGTAGTAGCAATCGGGCAAAGATTGACCAGACAGGAGATTATAACCTTGCATATATTGATCAGGCGGGCAGTGCCAACGATGCCAGTATTTCGCAAGGTGCTTATGGTAATACTGCGATGATTATCCAGAAAGGTTCTGGTAATAAAGCAAATATTACACAGTATGGTACTCAAAAAACGGCAATTGTAGTGCAGAGACAGTCGCAAATGGCTATTCGCGTGACACAACGTTAATTTCCATTCGACTTTTAAATCAATCCGATGGGGGTTTTACATGAAACTTTTAAAAGTAGCAGCAATTGCAGCAATCGTATTCTCTGGTAGCGCTCTGGCAGGTGTTGTTCCTCAGTACGGCGGCGGCGGTAACCACGGTGGTGGCGGTAATAATAGCGGCCCAAATTCAGAGCTGAACATTTACCAGTACGGTGGCGGTAACTCTGCTCTTGCTCTGCAAGCTGACGCCCGTAACTCTGATCTGACCATTACCCAGCACGGCGGCGGTAACGGCGCAGATGTTGGCCAAGGTTCTGATGACAGCTCAATCGATCTGACTCAGCGTGGTTTCGGCAACAGCGCTACTCTTGATCAGTGGAATGGTAAAGATTCTACTATGACTGTTAAACAGTTCGGTGGCGGTAACGGTGCTGCTGTTGACCAGACTGCATCTAACTCCAGCGTTAACGTCACTCAGGTTGGCTTTGGTAACAACGCGACCGCTCATCAGTACTAATACATCCTCTGTATTAAAGAAACAGGGCGCAAGCCCTGTTTTTTTTCGGGAGAAGAATATGAATGCGTTATTACTCCTTGCGGCACTTTCCAGTCAGATAACCTTTAATACGACCCAGCAAGGGGATATGTACACCATTATTCCTGAAGTCACTCTTACTCAATCTTGTCTGTGCAGAGTACAAATATTGTCCCTGCGCGAAGGCAGTTCAGGGCAAAGTCAGACGAAGCAAGAAAAGACCCTCTCATTGCCTGCTAATCAACCCATTGCTTTGACGAAGTTGAGTTTAAATATTTCCCCGGAAGATCGGGTGAAAATAGTTGTTACTGTTTCTGATGGACAGTCACTTCATTTATCACAACAATGGCCGCCCTCTTCAGGAAAGTCTTAATTTGTTGAAATATCGAGCATAAGATGAATCTGGAGAGAATGGTCTGCTGCGAATCAGCCAACCTGAAAGTATGGATAACACAACCCTCAAGGATGACTAATCATTGAGGAAATAGAATAAATGTTCAGACCTTTTTTAGACTCTCTAATGCTCGGCAGTATGTTTTTTCCTTTTATTGCCATCGCAGGAAGCAGCGCGCAAGGGGGCGTGATCCACTTTTATGGCCAAATTGTGGAACCGGCATGTGACGTCAGCACCCAGTCATCACCCGTAGAAATGAACTGCCCACAGAATGGCTCTGTTCCGGGCAGAACCTATTCCAGCAAAGCGTTAATGAGCGGCAATGTCAAAAACGCGCAAATAGCCTCAGTAAAAGTGCAGTATCTTGATAAACAGAAAAAGCTGGCTGTAATGAACATCGAATATAACTAAGTTTCTGAACAACTCACCTTGCTGAGCAGAAAAATGCGATTTAACCAAAAAGCCTGCTGTACACTTAAGAAACAAGAAGGTGTAAGGAGGCGTTATGAAAACGCGTATTCATGTTGTGCAGGGTGATATTACCAAACTGGCCGTTGATGTGATTGTGAATGCGGCTAATCCGTCATTAATGGGAGGCGGCGGCGTCGATGGGGCCATTCATCGCGCAGCGGGTCCGGCGCTGCTGGATGCCTGTTTAAAAGTCAGGCAACAGCAGGGCGATTGCCCTACGGGGCATGCCGTTATTACGCTTGCAGGCGATCTTCCCGCTAAAGCCGTAGTGCACACCGTCGGGCCAGTCTGGCGTGGTGGTGAACAAAACGAAGACCAGCTTTTGCAGGATGCCTATCTCAATAGCCTACGACTGGTGGCGGCAAACAGCTATACGTCAGTGGCTTTTCCTGCAATTAGTACTGGGGTTTATGGTTACCCTCGTGCGGCAGCGGCTGAAATCGCAGTAAAAACCGTTTCAGAATTTATTACCCGTCACGCTTTACCCGAACAGGTATACTTTGTCTGTTATGATGAAGAAAACGCCCACCTCTACGAAAGACTCCTTACTCAACAAGGAGATGAATGATTTGCCCCGGCTGGCGAGCGCGGTGCTGCCACTGTGTTCGCAACATCCCGGTCAGTGTGGCCTTTTTCCTCTGGAGAAAAGTCTGGATGCGTTTGCCGCCCGGTATCGTCTGGCCGAAATGGCAGAGCATACGCTGGATGTTCAGTATTACATCTGGCAGGACGATATGTCGGGTCGGTTACTGTTTTCCGCCCTGTTAGCCGCAGCAAAGCGTGGCGTTCGCGTCCGTTTGTTGCTGGACGACAACAATACACCCGGACTTGACGACATTTTACGCTTGCTTGACAGTCATCCCCGCATTGAAGTCCGGCTTTTTAATCCTTTCTCGTTTCGCTTGCTACGTCCGCTTGGTTATATCACCGACTTTTCCCGTCTCAATCGCCGTATGCACAATAAAAGTTTCACTGTCGATGGCGTGGTGACGCTGGTAGGGGGGCGAAATATTGGTGATGCCTATTTTGGGGCAGGGGAAGAGCCACTTTTTTCGGATTTAGATGTCATGGCAATAGGACCAGTTGTAGAGGACGTTGCCGATGATTTCGCCCGCTACTGGTATTGCAAATCGGTTTCACCCCTACAGCAGGTGCTGGATGTCCCGGAAGGTGAAATGGCGGATCGCATCGAGTTACCCGCCTCCTGGCATAACGATGCCATGACGCATCGTTACTTACGCAAAATGGAATCCAGCCCGTTTATAAATCATCTGGTTGATGGAACGTTGCCGCTTATCTGGGCGAAAACACGTTTATTAAGTGATGATCCGGCGAAAGGGGAGGGCAAGGCAAAACGGCATTCACTGTTACCGCAGCGCCTGTTCGATATCATGGGCTCACCCAGTGAACGCATCGATATTATCTCTTCCTATTTTGTACCGACACGCGCAGGTGTGGCGCAACTCTTACGGATGGTGAGAAAAGGGGTAAAGATTGCGATCCTAACCAATTCTCTTGCCGCTAACGATGTTGCTGTCGTCCATGCCGGATACGCACGCTGGCGCAAAAAATTGCTCCGCTACGGCGTGGAATTATATGAACTCAAGCCGACGCGTGAACAAAGTAGTACGTTACACGATCGCGGCATAACCGGTAATTCCGGTGCCAGCCTGCATGCTAAAACCTTTAGCATCGATGGTAAAACGGTGTTTATCGGCTCTTTCAATTTCGATCCGCGTTCAACATTGCTCAATACTGAAATGGGCTTCGTGATAGAGAGCGAAACGCTGGCACAGTTAATTGATAAACGCTTTATTCAGAGCCAGTATGATGCGGCCTGGCAGCTCCGTCTGGACAGGTGGGGACGGATCAACTGGGTTGATCGTCATGCAAAGAAAGAGATTATTCTCAAAAAAGAACCCGCCACCAGTTTCTGGAAGCGGGTTATGGTCAGACTGGCGTCGATATTGCCCGTGGAATGGTTATTATAAGCGTGGCTTAACGGGCTGGTGCTTTATCGTTCTCACGCTTAACAACCGGTTTACCAGAGAACAAAAACTTCAGTAACGGGATGCGTAAATGAATTTCATACAGAATTATCGCAATCCCTACTACGAATATCAGGCCACAGAGAAAACCAAGCCAGTTGGAGGTGATGTGCGGTGTAATGTATGCGCCGAAAAACAGCGTTAACGGGTGGTGAACCAGATAGATAAACAGCGATGCGTTAACAAAATAAGTCACCCGCGCTGACTGGAAGTTAAGCAAACGGTGGCCAAAGGAGAAGACCACATTCACCATCCACAGACCGAGGACCATGGTGATCACCGACTCGGTTTCGTACATCCAGGCATCGCCACTGCCATAGCGCTGGTTGAGTAAGTAAGCGACAAATGCCAATGCTGCTGCGAGGGTACAGCCACGAGACGGCGTGGTAAACAAGGCTTTAAGATGAGGGAAAATGAAAGCCAGTGCGCCGAGGATAAAGAACGGCAAATAAAATAGCGTTTGCATGACAATAAAATTGAACATGCCGTTACTCAGAATGGGCGGATACACAATAAAAATTGTTCTTCTTATTACCGCATAGCCGATGCCGAGGCACAAAAAAATCACCGATAGTTTTACCATCGAGAATTTTTTATTCGTTTTATCAGAATTTTCTAAATTATTTCTGATGCGTTTAAATATCCAGATGCACAGCGTCGTCATGACTACTAACACCAGTAAAAACCACAGGTGTGATATTAATTCCCAGGCCAACGTATTATATTTGTCATACAATGATAGCCCAGGCCAACTTTCCGCTTTCCCTTTGACGTATTGCAGCATAATAAATTGCGGTAATGTCAGTAGGGGGATGGCTGTTAACATCGGGATACCTACACGTTCGACACGTACTTTCCACCATTTTTTCAAGGGATAGCGTAAAAAAAGCATGTAGGAAAAGTACCCGGATATAACGAAAAATACCTGCATGCGGAACGAGTGGATGAAGTCATTAAAAAGGGTCAGCCACAATGACGGTTCGGCGCTATTCACATGCCATGTATGGCTCGAATAGATTAAAGAAATATGAAAAGGGATCCCTAACAACATCAGCCAGGCGCGGATGGAGTCGAGGAAATATTCACGTTGCGCGGGTACTGGATTCATATATGGTTAACTAATCTCGGATTTTTCGTCTTATCCCTGTCGGGTTATGCCTTTAGGCTTGTTGCCATAGCGACACCGACCTGACCGCGCCAGGCGCAGGCTTCAAGGTTTTTATGCATAGCATCATCGCTACCACTAACCAGAATGGAAGCGTCTGTAAGACGGTTGATAAATAAATTTGCTGGCAAACCCTACACGAAGTCGATGCTTCTGTCTTTAGGAGAAGCACGGAAAGTGAAAACGGTTGCAATCAGGTGCTTAATCCATGAGCCAGCGTGCTGAACGATACCGGGATTCTGTTGTCGGAATGGCTGGTTATCCATTAAAATAGATCGGATCGATATAAGCACACAAAGGGGGAAGTGCTTACTAATTATGAAACATAAACTACAAATGATGAAAATGCGTTGGTTGAGTGCTGCAGTAATGTTAACCCTGTATACATCTTCAAGCTGGGCTTTCAGTATTGATGATGTCGCAAAGCAAGCTCAATCCTTAGCCGGGAAAGGCTATGAGGCGCCCAAAAGCAACTTGCCCTCCGTTTTCCGCGATATGAAATATGCGGACTATCAGCAGATCCAGTTTAATCATGACAAAGCGTACTGGAACAATCTGAAGACCCCATTCAAACTCGAGTTCTACCATCAGGGTATGTACTTCGATACCCCGGTCAAAATAAATGAAGTGACTGCTACTGCAGTCAAACGAATCAAATACAGCCCGGATTATTTCACTTTCGGCGATGTTCAGCATGACAAAGACACGGTAAAAGACCTTGGTTTTGCCGGTTTTAAAGTGCTTTACCCGATCAACAGCAAAGATAAAAACGATGAAATCGTCAGCATGCTCGGGGCCAGCTATTTCCGCGTGATTGGTGCAGGTCAGGTTTATGGCCTTTCTGCCCGCGGCCTGGCAATTGATACCGCCTTGCCATCGGGTGAAGAATTTCCACGCTTCAAAGAGTTCTGGATCGAGCGTCCAAAACCGACTGATAAACGTTTAACCATTTATGCATTGCTTGACTCGCCGCGCGCGACAGGTGCTTACAAATTCGTAGTTATGCCAGGGCGTGACACGGTTGTGGATGTGCAGTCGAAAATCTATCTGCGCGATAAAGTCGGCAAACTGGGGGTTGCACCGTTAACCAGTATGTTCCTGTTTGGGCCGAACCAACCGTCGCCTGCAAATAACTATCGTCCGGAGTTGCACGACTCTAACGGTCTCTCTATCCATGCTGGTAATGGCGAATGGATCTGGCGTCCGTTGAATAACCCGAAACATTTAGCGGTCAGCAGCTTCTCGATGGAAAACCCGCAAGGCTTCGGTCTGTTGCAGCGTGGTCGCGATTTCTCCCGCTTCGAAGATCTCGATGATCGTTACGACCTCCGTCCAAGCGCATGGGTGACTCCGAAAGGGGAGTGGGGCAAAGGCAGCGTTGAGCTGGTGGAAATTCCAACCAACGATGAAACCAACGATAACATCGTCGCTTACTGGACGCCGGATCAGCTGCCGGAGCCGGGTAAAGAGATGAACTTTAAATACACCATCACCTTCAGCCGTGATGAAGACAAACTGCATGCGCCAGATAACGCATGGGTGCAACAAACGCGTCGTTCAACGGGGGATGTGAAGCAGTCGAACCTGATTCGCCAGCCTGACGGTACTATCGCCTTTGTGGTCGATTTTACCGGCGCAGAGATGAAAAAACTGCCAGAGGATACCCCGGTCACAGCGCAAACCAGCATTGGTGATAATGGTGAGATAGTTGAAAGCACGGTGCGCTATAACCCGGTTACCAAAGGCTGGCGTCTGGTGATGCGTGTGAAAGTGAAAGATGCCAAGAAAACCACTGAAATGCGTGCTGCGCTGGTGAATGCCGATCAGACGTTGAGTGAAACCTGGAGCTACCAGTTACCTGCCAATGAATAAGACAACTGAGTACATTGACGCAATGCCCATCGCCGCAAGCGAGAAAGCGGCATTGCCGAAGACTGATATCCGCGCCGTTCATCAGGCGCTGGATGCCGAACACCGCACCTGGGCGCGGGAGGATGACTCCCCGCAAGGCTCGGTAAAGGCGCGTCTGGAACAAGCCTGGCCAGATTCACTTGCTGATGGACAGTTAATTAAAGACGACGAAGGGCGCGATCAGCTTAAGGCTATGCCAGAAGCAAAACGCTCCTCGATGTTTCCCGACCCGTGGCGTACCAACCCGGTAGGCCGTTTCTGGGATCGCCTGCGTGGACGCGATGTAACGCCGCGCTATCTGGCTCGTTTGACCAAAGAAGAGCAGGAGAGCGAGCAAAAGTGGCGTACCGTCGGTACCATCCGCCGTTACATTCTGTTGATCCTGACGCTCGCGCAAACTATTGTCGCGACCTGGTATATGAAGACCATTCTTCCTTATCAGGGGTGGGCGCTGATTAATCCTATGGATATGGTTGGTCAGGATGTGTGGGTTTCCTTTATGCAGCTTCTGCCTTATATGCTGCAAACCGGTATCCTGATCCTCTTTGCGGTACTGTTCTGTTGGGTGTCCGCCGGATTCTGGACGGCGTTGATGGGGTTCCTGCAACTGCTTATTGGTCGCGATAAATACAGTATATCTGCGTCAACAGTTGGCGATGAACCATTAAACCCGGAGCATCGCACGGCGTTGATCATGCCTATCTGTAACGAAGACGTGAACCGTGTTTTTGCTGGCTTGCGTGCAACGTGGGAATCAGTAAAAGCCACCGGGAATGCCAAACACTTTGATGTCTACATTCTGAGTGACAGTTATAACCCGGATATCTGCGTCGCAGAGCAAAAAGCCTGGATGGAGCTTATCGCTGAAGTCGGTGGCGAAGGTCAGATTTTCTATCGCCGCCGCCGTCGTCGCGTGAAGCGTAAAAGCGGTAATATCGATGACTTCTGCCGTCGCTGGGGCAGCCAGTACAGCTACATGGTGGTGCTGGATGCTGACTCGGTAATGACCGGTGATTGTTTGTGCGGCCTGGTGCGCCTGATGGAAGCCAACCCGAACGCTGGGATCATTCAGTCGTCGCCGAAAGCGTCCGGTATGGATACGCTGTATGCGCGCTGTCAGCAGTTCGCGACCCGCGTGTATGGGCCACTGTTTACAGCCGGTTTGCACTTCTGGCAACTTGGCGAGTCGCACTACTGGGGACATAACGCGATTATCCGCGTGAAACCGTTTATCGAGCACTGCGCACTGGCTCCGCTGCCGGGCGAAGGTTCCTTTGCCGGTTCAATCCTGTCACATGACTTCGTGGAAGCAGCGTTGATGCGCCGTGCAGGTTGGGGGGTCTGGATTGCTTACGATCTCCCAGGTTCTTATGAAGAATTGCCGCCTAACTTGCTTGATGAGCTAAAACGTGACCGCCGCTGGTGCCACGGTAACCTGATGAACTTCCGTCTGTTCCTGGTGAAGGGTATGCACCCGGTTCACCGTGCGGTGTTCCTGACGGGCGTGATGTCTTATCTCTCCGCTCCGCTGTGGTTTATGTTCCTCGCGCTCTCTACTGCATTGCAGGTAGTGCATGCGTTAACCGAACCGCAATACTTCCTACAACCACGGCAGTTGTTCCCGGTGTGGCCGCAGTGGCGTCCTGAGCTGGCGATTGCACTTTTTGCTTCGACCATGGTGCTGTTGTTCCTGCCAAAGCTATTGAGCATTTTGCTTATCTGGTGCAAAGGAACGAAAGAATACGGCGGCTTCTGGCGCGTTACATTATCGTTGCTGCTGGAAGTGCTGTTTTCTGTGCTGCTGGCTCCGGTACGCATGCTGTTCCATACGGTCTTCGTCGTCAGCGCGTTCCTTGGCTGGGAAGTGGTGTGGAATTCACCGCAGCGTGATGATGACTCCACTTCCTGGGGTGAAGCGTTCAAACGCCACGGCTCACAGCTGCTGTTAGGGTTAGTGTGGGCTGTTGGGATGGCGTGGCTGGATCTGCGTTTCCTGTTCTGGCTGGCTCCGATTGTCTTCTCGTTGATCCTGTCACCGTTTGTTTCGGTGATTTCCAGCCGTGCCACCGTTGGTCTGCGCACCAAACGCTGGAAACTGTTCCTGATCCCGGAAGAGTATTCACCGCCGCAGGTGCTGGTTGATACCGATCGGTTCCTTGAGATGAATCGTCAACGCTCCCTTGACGATGGCTTTATGCACGCGGTGTTTAACCCGTCATTTAACGCTCTGGCAACCGCAATGGCGACCGCGCGTCACCGCGCCAGTAAGGTGCTGGAAATCGCCCGTGACCGCCACGTTGAACAGGCGCTGAACGAGACGCCAGAGAAGCTGAATCGCGATCGTCGCCTGGTGCTGCTAAGCGATCCGGTGACGATGGCCCGTCTGCATTTCCGCGTCTGGAATTCCCCTGAGAGATATTCTTCATGGGTGAGTTATTACGAAGGGATAAAGCTCAATCCACTGGCATTGCGTAAACCGGATGCGGCTTCGCAATAAAAACGTAGTTGCCTGATGCACTACGCTTATCAGGCCTACATCGCTCCTGCAATGTGTTGATTTTGCAAGATTTTGTAGGTCGGATAAGGCGTTCACGCCACATCTGGCAAAAACAACGAGCCAATAAAAATACCGGCGTTATGCCGGTATTTTTTTACGGAAGAGGTATTAAATGCGTTTAATTGTGGTGAGCATCATGGTGACCTTGCTGAGTGGCTGTGGCAGCATTATTAGTCGCACTATACCGGGGCAGGGGCATGGCAACCAATATTATCCCGGTGTGCAATGGGATGTGCGTGACTCCGCCTGGCGTTATGTCACGATCCTTGATCTGCCATTCTCCCTGGTTTTTGATACTTTACTGCTGCCGATCGACATTCATCATGGCCCGTATGAGTGATTAACGTTCATCCCACTCATCAGCTGCTGCGCGTCCTTCCTCGGTATCCAGCGGTGGCTCAAGCTGAAATTCCCCCTCGTCCCATTCATGTAATGTATTCTCTTCTTGCCACTCCTGGCGGATCTCTATCTCATCATAGTCGCCGTCAAAGACACTTTGCGCGGCTTCACCGCTAAGCATAGGTAAACATTCACCTTCTTCCCCTTCGTCGGCAAAAAACTCAACTTGCCACATGATGTCGCCGTCCTGCAAAACGTATTTTTGGGCATTGAACTGTTGCACATTCGCATCTTCGGCGTCGATGCCGGGGTTGTCTGCAAGAAATTCTTCGCGTGCAGCGTCAATGGCTTCTTCAAGCGTTGCGTACATGGTCATCACGATTCTCCCTTTGAGTTGATGAGGTTTCAGGGAAAAGGATAGCTGATTCTCCGCTTTTGCAAGTATGAAAGGCGAAAAATCAGTTCGATACCTGGGGTATTCGACGACGACGTAGACTGTTCCATGAATAGACTGCGTTGAATAACACTACGCCAGCGGTGACGAGAAATACCGCTCTGAAACCGTAGTTCGCTGAAATCGCGGCTCCCATCAATGGTCCGGTAACGTTTCCAATATCACGAAACGACTGGTTATAGCTGAAGATACGCCCGGCGATTTGGTTGCTCGAGTTGTAAACCAACAGTGTTTGTACGGCGGGGAGTAGTGCACCATCGGCGGCACCGAGCAAAAAACGTAAAATCCCAAGTTGTAATGGCGTCTGAACGTAAGACATTGGGATCAATAGCAGTACAGAAAAGATCAGCGCCGTAATCAGGATCTTTTCGGGTCCGATTCGATCGCCAAGTTTGCCGAGTCGTGGTGCACTCAGCAGAGCCGCCACGCCTGGCACCGAGGCGATCATGCCACTGATAAAGGCGACGTTACTGACGTTACCCGCCAGTTCGCGGACATACAGCGTCAGAATGGGGGCAATTGAGCCCGTCGCCACCTGGATGATTAACGTAGTGACAAACAGGCTGAGTACCAGTTTCGGGTTTTTAAGTGATGTCACCACTTCCCGCATGTGCAGCATCTCTTTTTTGCTGACCGGCTGGAATTTTTCTCTGATGCAAAACAGGGTGACGAAAAAGCAGAGTATGAGCACACTGGCGGTAATAAAGAATACCGGACGTAAGCCGTAGCTATCAGCGAGCAGGCCGCCAGCCATTGGGCCGAGCAACGCACCGCTAACGCCGCCTGTGGAAAGCGTCCCCAGCGCCCAGCCGCTTTTATTACGCGGTACTTGTGTGGCGATAAGAGCATTAGCGTTGGGGACAAATCCGCCAAGTAACCCAAGAAGCGCCCGCAGGATCAAAAACTGCCAGATATTTTGTGCCAGCCCCATCAACACCATCACGATGCCCATGCCGAGGGCAGAGCGTAATAGCATGAGTTTTCGGCCTTTACGATCGGCTAGTCCACCCCAAAACGGTGAGGCGATGGCCGAAAATAAAAATGTAATGCTGAAGACAATACCGGACCACATATTCAGGGCGGAGTGACCGGTAACGCCAAGCTGCTCAACGTAGAGGGGTAAGAAGGGCATTACCAGACTGAAGGCGGCACCGGTAAGAAAACAGCCTAGCCAGGCGACGATCAGGTTTCGTTTCCAGTTTATAGGGGTGTCATTTTCACAGGGTGACATAGCAATCCGCTGTTGGTGCGCCAGGCGCGGTGAACATAAGAAGAAAAGATAAGCACACTAATTATGCGCCCGACTTCCAGGGGGCGCAATCCAGAGAGCTTTTATCGCTAAATCAGGGGGATTTGCTGTGGTAATGCCGGATACCCTTCTGAAGCATCCGGCATGGGAGATTTAATAGCGTGAAGGAACGCCTTCCGGGCGTGTTTTAAAGCGACGGTGTAACCACATATACTGCTCTGGTGCCATCATGATGCATTTTTCGACCACTTTGTTCATCCACGCGGCGGTAGTTTCGGCATCATCCAGCGGCGGAGAACACTCTGGCGGCAGCATAATCAACTGATACCCTTTGCCATCTGGCTTACGGCGTGGAACGAAGGGCACCAGACATGCGCCGGACATCCGTGCCAGCATCCAGGTTCCGGTCGTGGTCGCAGCCTGCTCAACGGCAAACAACGGGACGAAAACGCTTGAGCGCGGGCCGTAATCATGATCCGGTGCGTACCAGACCACTTCGCCTTTTTTCAGGGCTTTAATCATGCCTTTTAAATCTTTGCGGTCGAGCATCGATTTATTTGAGCGCAAACGGCCCCAGGTTTGTAGCCAGTCAATCAGTGGATTATCGTTCGGGCGGTAAACGCCAATCCCCGGTTCCTGCATACCAAACTGCCGCGCACCCAGCTCCAGTGTCAGAAAATGGATGCCAACTAACAGGATGCCGCGTTTTTGCGCCTGCACGTCACGAATGTGTTCCATGCCGATCACTTCCGTCCAGCGGGCGATTCTGCGGTCCGGCCAGAACCACGCCATGCCAGTTTCCATCAGTCCCATGCCAACGGATTCGAAATTCTTCACCACCATTTTACGGCGTTCTTGTTCGCTCATTTCCGGGAAGCACAGTTCCAGGTTGCGATGCACAATTTTTGCGCGTCGTTTCATAAAACGTAACGCCAGTTTTCCTAATCCACAACCGAGGCGGTAGATAACCGGGTAGGGCAATTGCACGACTAACCAAAGTACGCCAATACCCAACCAGGTTAACCAATAACGCGGATGAAGCAGTGCGGTGGAGAACTTGGGTAGATTCGTCATATCAATCCTGTTTTTCAACCTATACGGGCAATTGTATGTATTGTCGCATTTTTTCGCCCGCAACCAAAATTTGTGGCTGAAGACTGGGCGAAATTGCCGCGCTTGTAAATAACAAATAATTTTTAATGCGCAAATGTAGCGTAAAATGTGTGGATGTTAATTATCGATAATTGCTATATCATGCCGCGGATTTTTACTTTCCCATCTCGCAGGAACCGTACACCATGCCAGTGTTACACAACCGCATTTCCAACGACGCGTTAAAAGCCAAAATGTTGGCTGAGAGCGAACAGCGAACCACCATTTCGTTTTATAAGTATTTCCACATCGCCGATCCTAAGGCGACCCGTGACGCTTTATATCAGCTGTTTACCGCGCTGAATGTTTTTGGGCGAGTGTATCTGGCGCATGAGGGTGTTAACGCGCAAATCAGCGTACCTGCGAGCAATGTTGAAACATTTCGCGCACAGCTCTATGCCTTCGACCCGGCTTTAGAGGGCTTACGCCTGAATATCGCGTTGGATGATGACGGGAAATCCTTCTGGGTTCTGCGCATGAAGGTACGCGATCGCATTGTTGCCGACGGTATTGACGATCCTCACTTTGATGCCAGCAATGTGGGTGAGTATCTGCAAGCGGCGGAAGTGAACGCCATGCTTGACGATCCCGATGCATTGTTTATCGACATGCGTAACCACTATGAGTATGAAGTGGGGCACTTTGAAAACGCGCTGGAAATTCCGGCAGATACCTTCCGTGAGCAGCTGCCAAAAGCAGTCGAGATGATGCAGGCACATAAAGATAAAAAAATCGTTATGTACTGCACCGGTGGCATTCGTTGTGAAAAGGCCAGTGCTTGGATGAAACATAACGGATTCAATAAAGTCTGGCATATCGAGGGCGGAATTATTGAATACGCCCGCAAGGCGCGCGAGCAGGGTTTACCGGTACGTTTTATTGGCAAAAATTTTGTTTTTGACGAGCGGATGGGCGAACGTATATCTGATGAGATTATCGCGCATTGCCACCAGTGCGGTGCGCCGTGCGACAGCCATACCAACTGTAAAAATGATGGCTGCCACCTGCTGTTTATTCAGTGTCCAGTATGTGCGGAAAAATACAAAGGTTGTTGTAGTGAGATTTGCTGCGAAGAAAGCGCGTTACCGCCTGAAGAACAGCGACGCCGTCGGGCAGGACGTGAAAATGGCAATAAGATCTTTAATAAGTCTCGTGGACGTCTGAATACAACACTGGGCATTCCTGATCCAACAGAATAAATATCATTGCCGGATGCGTGTCATCCGGCAACATTTCACTCTTACTTCTGCTGTACGCCTTCCACTGAAATAATCAGATCCACTTCCTGAGAAGCTGGACCTAAATCTGTTTTGATATTGAAGTCCTTGAGCTTAATTTTGCCTTCGGCCTCGAAGCCTGCACGTTTACCACCCCACGGGTCGTCGCCTTGACCAATTAATTTCGATTCCAGCGTGACGGGTTTGGTTACGCCATTCAGCGTCAGATCGCCGGTAATATCCAGTTCGTCACCGTCTTTCTTCACGCTGGTGGAGGTGAATGTTGCCTGTGGATATTTTGCGGTATTGAGGAAATCTGCACTGCGAAGATGTTTATCGCGTTCGGCGTGATTAGTATCGACGCTGGTGGTGTTAATTGTCACATTCACTTTATCGGCAGCTGGATTTTTTTCATCAAAGGTAAAAGTACCGTCGAAATCTTTAAAGGTGCCATATAACCAGCTATAGCCAAGATGCTGGATGCGGAAGTTAACAAAGGCGTGCTGACCTTCTTTGTCAATTTTGTAATCGGCGGCAACCGCTGAACCGGCAGAGAACATCAGGGAAGCGAAGGTTAAACCAAGCAGGCTTTTTTTCATTTTTTATACTCCATAGTCAGATGACGACTTTCCCAGCATGCGCTTCAGAGTGTCGTCTTTATCGATGAAATGATGCTTCAGGGCCATAAATCCATGCATAACGGACAGTACTACGACGCTCCACGCGAGCCAAAAATGCAGGGCACCGGCAAAGTCAGCCTGTGCGCCAGCGTCGGCGAGGGTCGCGGGGACGTCAAACCAGCCAAAAACGCTGATCGGTTTACCATCGGCAGTTGAGATCAGATAGCCGCTGATGCCGATGGCGAACAGCAATAAGTACAATGCGAGATGTCCAGCCTTTGCGCCAAGACGAGTCATGGGCGAATAACTCTGCAGCGGACCCGGCGGTGGAGATATGACGCGCCACAGAACGCGAATAACCAGCCCCATCATTAACAAAATGCCGATGCTTTTATGCACTTCGGGTGCTTTGTGATACCAGCCATCGTAATAACTGAGCGTGACCATCCACAGACCTAAAGCAAACATGCCGTAGACAATAATTGCGCTTAGCCAATGTAAGGCCGCAGATATAACACCATAGCGTTCAGGGGTATTTGTGAATGACATAAGTGCATCCAAAACGAATTTGCGAGAGAAAGAAAATGGCGTGTCGGAGAATGAAATGCAACACAAAAATAACAAATTGAATGATATTTATTTTTATTTCAATAATTTTGAATTAATAATGAAAGAATCTTCATAAGTTTAGTGGATTCAGCATTTGGAAGGTCTGGTGAGTGCTGTAGAGGCAGGAAGAATCTCATTCAATTTTTCACGCTAAATGAAAGGGAGATTAAATATTTGTCAGTTTATGTCAGTACGGAAAACTAAAAATAAAACACATAGATCAGATCCATAATTGCCAACAATCCCCAGAGAAAAAGATAAAGCATCAGATGCTCGCGAATATTATTGATGAGATAGTGCAACAGCCGACGCATTAAATACTCCTGTAAAAACGGCCTCATTCTGGAGGCCGTAATGATGATTATTGGAAGCGGGAAAGCCTGAATGGCGTCAAATCAAAATCGTTTTTTTTGTCTTGCGCAAAATCGGCAGCTATTTCCCCTAAAACTGACGCAAATTTAAAACCGTGCCCGCTCAGACCGGTAATGAGCAGTGTATTATCGTGGCCGGGTAGAGTATCGATAATAAAATCTTCGTCAGGCGAATTATCATAGGTGCAGGCAGCGCCGTACAGGCAGCAACCGATACCCGGCAAGACATTGCGCAAGAACGGGAAGGCTTCCGAACCATCGCTGACCACTTCCGCAAACGGAACACGTTCATCCGCTGAATGGATAACCTGGCCTCCGTTATGTTTGCCAATCTTCAACGCGTCGTTTTCTGCCGGAAAACCATAATATTGATCGCCATTGGGCAGTTCACCGGTAAACGCCGGGAATTTATTCTTCACGCTATAGCGACCATCGGCCTGATACCAGGCAAATACTTTGCGTACGGGCTGGACAGGCAGCTCCGGGAGCAGGTCTTTTACCCATGTTCCCGCGCAGACAATCGCTTTTTTCGCCTGATACTCACCGTCAGCCGTTTCAATAGTTACGCCATCATCGTCATGACGAATTGCGGTGACCGGGCAGTTGAACAGCTGCGCACAGCCCGCTTCCTTCGCCAGTTGGATCCAGGTTTTAATCGCCAGTTCGCTGCGCAAAAAACCGGAATCAGTCTCAAATAAGCCGATGTAGTTGTCCGGGACGCGTATTTCCGGCCAGCGGGCCATAATCCCTTGCTCATCGAGCTTTTCAACGTTGAGTTGCCATTGTTCGGCGCTGTGGGCGACGTTGGCGAGAAATGTGGAATCAGCCGGGCCAAGGTTAATGACGCCAGAGCGTACAAAAATGGGATCTTCTTCGTTGTGGCGGGAGAGTTCATCCCACAGCGTTTGCGCGCGGAGAACCAGCGGGACATACTTTTCGCCTTCACCATAAGCATGGCGAATTAATCGCGTATCGCCGTGGTGGCTGCCGTGTTGATGCGGTGGCATATGGGCGTCGGTCATTAGCACGTTTAAACCGGCGCGGGTTGCATAATACCCGGCGGCAGCGCCTACGGAACCGCTGCCAATAATGATGAGATCGTATTTCATTTTTTTCTCTCTGCTCTCATGGTTTAAGCAGAGTAATTAACTGAATGCAGATATACAACCCAGAAATGGTAAAGGCACCGGTGAGGTGCCTTTTGGGTGGATGGTCATGTCATGTTAATGACGCCGATACTCGTTTACCGGGAAATCACCGGATTCAATTTTGGCGATTCCTGCTTCTAATATCGAAATAAATTGTCTGGCAACATCAGTGGTTAACCAGAGCGTCTGACCAACTTCAGTCCCTTCCTGCTCGGACTTATTTGGGGTCTGGTAGTGCAAACGCAACATCAGCGCATCATAGCTATCAACGGTGCTGATGTCCCACCCTACGAGCGGATGAGTCTGAATGACTTCATTATTTTTTTCCATCATGGCCCCCTAATTCGTGTTACTAGACAACGTTATTCGAGGTTCAATGCGTTTTTATCTGAAGCAACTTCAGTATACCAATAAGTAAGGGTATTCACCGAATTTTTAAAGGGGGGAACAGATAAATTTTTGCTTTTAAGATTTATATGAACAATAAAACAGCATGTCATTCATATTTTTTTAGCATATTGTGCAATTATTTTGAGGAAGTGTAGAAATTTTGTACTCGAAATTTGTAAGTAATATAAAAAAGCCGGGGCGACCCGGCAAAAACAAAAATCACTGCATATTATTCGCTGACAAACCAGTCATCGGCGCTTTCCCACGTTTCCTGGAGAATTTCGCTAATGCGCTGTTTATCTTCTTTTGTCGCGCCAATAACCGATAAATTATTCGCTGCGGCATAACGTACCGATACGTGGCCTTCATTATCAGGAAACGCATACTGAATACGGCGGGAAAGTTCGCCAGCCAGGGCGTCAATAGCCCCAGCTGGCAATGGAGAAGTTTTCGCTATGGTGACTTCAATTCGCATAATAGCCCCCTGTTGAATATACTGGTTATTTATACAGGTAAAATAACCTAATGACAACAGGAAGCTACGATTTTTATTGTTTAACGGACCAGCGTACCGTTTCCCCAGCGAGGAATGGCACCAGGGTGTCATCAGTCAGTGCGATGCTTTCAGCAACCTGTTGCTCTTCACGTACCAGTTCGATGAATGTGTCGTTGACCGGCAACCCGTAGAACTGCGGGCCGTTTACAGAACAGAATGCTTCAAAGTGCTGCAGAGCATTCATCTCTTCAAAGACGGTAGCGTAACTGCCCAGCGCGGTTGGGGCATTGAAGCAGCCCGCGCAGCCGCAGCTACTCTCTTTGCGATGACGTGCATGCGGCGCAGAATCCGTACCGAGGAATACGCGATTAAAACCGCTGGCGACCAGTTCACGTAATGCCTGTTGGTGGATATTGCGTTTGAGGATGGGTAGACAATACAGATGCGGACGCACGCCACCAACCAGCATATGGTTGCGGTTAAACATCAGATGCTGCGGAGTGATGGTGGCAGCCAGCCGTTCATTTCCGTCACGGACATAGTCGGCAGCGTCTTTGGTGGTGATGTGCTCAAAAACGACTTTCAGCGCGGTCAGGCGCTGGCGCAGCGGTTCCATCACGCTTTCTATAAAGCGCGCTTCACGATCAAAAATGTCGACATCTGCATGTGTTACTTCACCATGCACCAGTAGCGGCATACCGATTTTTTCCATGCGCTCAAGTACCGGCATGATTGCGTCAACTGACGTAACGCCGTGGCTGGAGTTAGTGGTTGCGTTTGCCGGGTAAAGTTTTGCAGCGGTGAACACGCCTTCGTTAAATCCGCGCTCCAGCTCATTAGGGTCTAGTGAATCTGTCAAATAACAGGTCATCAGCGGGGTGAAATCGTGCCCGGCAGGTACGGCGTCAAGAATACGCTGGCGATACGCCAGGGCGGCCCCAACGCTGGTCACGGGCGGAGCCAGATTGGGCATTACGATAGCCCGTCCATAAATTTCGCTGGTATACGGCACGACAGTTTTTAACATGTCGCCATCGCGGAGGTGAAGGTGCCAGTCGTCTGGGCGGCGGATCTTTAATACCTGGGATGGTGCAGTCATTAATCTCTATGCTCCGGCTGAAGGGATGTTTTTGCCGGACACAAAGGATAAGCGGAAACGTTTTCCTTTGCACGAAAAATAAAGGGCGCGAATGCGCCCTCGTGATTAATCAGTAAACGGAATGACAATTTCGCCTGGCTTCACTTCAATGCCTTTCGCCAGTTTCTTCGCCATTGCTTCGCCCTGGCTGCCATCTTCGCGCAGGACGTAAGCAGGTTGCTGGTTAAAGTAATTGCGTAATGCCTGGTTCAAATAGGGGAGCAACGTTTGCATCACCGTTTGCATTTTTTCCGGTTGTACCGTCGCATCGACCACTTCCATCTCTTTCAGGAAGATCGCACCTTTTTCTTTATCAAACACGGGCAGCGCTTTCAGCTTCAGTTTCATGGTCGCTTTCTGGCTACCGAACAGGGAGTTCATGTCCAGATTGGCGCCTCCGGTTAGGGTAACCTTATTCGGCTCTTCGCGACCAATTTGGCTGGTCAGGTTTGTCAGAACAATATGGGCGTCAGCCACGCCGGGTAAACCGATATCTTTTGAGAAATTATTATGTTTCGCAAGCGACTGGTTAATTTCTTGTTCGGTGATGGTGTATTGGGTGAGTTGATTACAGCCAACGAGCAGGCCACTGACGATCAATGCAGCGGCAAATAAAAACTTGTTCATGGTAGTCCTCGACATGAAATCTGCGTCAATATCCTGACACAACGCAGCATGTGTCACCAGCGATAAACGCGCCAGCAGAAAAAACTGAAAACGGCGGCAACCCGCGAATACAGGCTGCCGCGGCGGGTCAGGATTAAATCGCCATTGATGATAACAAATTGATTTGTGTCTGTTTCGCCATATTATCGCGGTAATCAGCAACGCGGCTTGGCCAGTTGATTCCGGCTACCAGCGTCAGATTACGCAGTAGCGGAAATAGCTGAATATCATCTTCTGAAAGTTCGCCATTCACGGCGTTCGGTTTGACGATCAGTTTGTCCAGCGCACGTAAATCATCGCTGATATTCTTAATCAGACCGTCAGAGTGGGCCAGCAGGTCGGCAAAATTACCCGCGCTGGCCTCTTTCTTGTCGACGAAATATTTGCGCGCGGCGGGAGTAGAAAACTCATCAAATGCCGATTTGGCAAAACGCGGCAACAGCAGTTTGTTGGCGTAGCCATTGACCTTGCGCAGCCACTCTTCAATGGCAGGGGAACGTTTGCCGGTCAGTAACGGTTTGCCGTCGAGTTTATCGACATAGTGAACGATGTCCATGCTTTCTGGCATATAGCGGCTGTCATCTTTTTGCAGAATGGGAACCTGTTTTTGACCGACCATCCGGGTGGGTGTTTCTGCGTCGTCGTTGAGCAGAACATGTAATTCGACGGGGATATTTTTCAGGCCGAAAATCATGCGGGCTTTGAGGCAGTAAGGGCAGTGATCGTAAATGTATAGCTTCACGTGACTCCTCCATTTGGCTGTCAGTTCACTTTCAGTATGGAGGAGTCAGGGGGGAGTATCAAATCAGGCGTCGCGTTCCAGCAAACGACGCGCGGCGCGTTTCTGACTAAACTGCCAACCCAGCGCAAGGAAAGTGAAGATGCCAATAATGCCCAGCATCATCCACGGAAGCTCTGGCTGGTGCGTCGATTTGCCCAGGTCAAACAGCCAGCCGCCACCGATGTAACCAATAGCGCCGCCAATCGCCAGACCCAGACGGCTAAACCCCATATAGCTGCCGCGAGCTCTTGCGTCCGCCAGCGAAGCACTTAAGGTTTCACGCGCAGGCTCGGCAATGATCGACCCGATATAAAACAGACAAATTAGGGTGAAAAGTTGTTGCAGGCCGCTGACCATGCCCACCGGCATCATGCTTAATGACATTATCAACAGCCCAGCCATCAACCGGTGTTCCAGACGAAAATACTTTTCACTCAAGCGGGCGATAGGATAGAGCAACGTTAACGACAGACACGCTTCAATGGCATACATCCATTTAACGGCAGAGGGCGCGCCCGCCACGTCGTTGACCATAATTGGCAGCATCAGCATCACTTGTACAGCCAGCATGTAGTAACCCGCCAGTGTCAGGACATAGGTGACAAAACGCTTGTCGCGCATCACGCGGGTCATGCCTTCGCGAACGGGCGTGCGTACGGTGGAGAGTTTCCATGCCGGTAACAACCACGCATTGAACGCTGCACACAGCACAAACAAAACTGCCCCTGTGGCGCAGACCAGGCGAAAGTCGTATTGCAACAGCCAGCTACCCAACAATGCGCCAATGACCGCACCGGCACTGTCCTGCATCATCAACAGCGAGAAAAAACGACCACGCTGTTGTGGACGGATTAGTTTCACCACCAGCGCCGAACGCGGCGGATCAAACAACGTGCCGCCGAGTCCCGAGAGCAGGCATGAAAACCACAGTAGCCACGGTTCGTGGGCGATACCCATTGTGGCGAATCCGGCGGCACGCATCAGCATACCGGTAACAATCATCGGTTTGGCACCAAAGCGGTCGGCAATTGCTCCGCCGAAAATACCCAGACCTTGCTGAATAAACTGGCGTAGGCCGAGGGCAATACCGACCATGACGGCGGCCCAGCCCATTTGATCAACGAAGCGGATAGAGATCAGCGGGAAGACAACAAAGAAACCCAGCACGACCAGCATATTATCGATGAGCAGGAAATATTTACCCAGGTTCCTCGCCTGCGACACGCGGGACATTTCCCCTCCCGGGAAATAAAAGATGAGCACTTTCTATTCTGCATTGCCGCTAAGACTTTTCCCATCACTTCGGGGACAATATTTTTTTATCAAAACGTCGCTTTGATAGAGAGTTTTTATCAAATATGTGAATAATGCAGAAAATGGCATTCTGGACTTTTCACAGGGTCTGGTTGCGCAGGTATAGTAATACTTACAGCGTATTAAAGACGTTACGGGAAGGAGTAGGTATAGAATGTTTGGCTATCGCAGTAACGTGCCAAAAGTGCGCTTAACCACAGACCGACTGGTCGTGCGTCTGGTGCATGATCGTGATGCCTGGCGTCTTGCGGATTATTACGCAGAGAATCGCCATTTCCTCAAGCCCTGGGAGCCAGTGCGCGACGAAAGCCACTGTTATCCATCAGGCTGGCAGGCCAGGCTAGGGATGATTAACGAATTTCATAAACAAGGTTCAGCTTTCTACTTTGGCTTATTCGACCCGGACGAAAAAGAGATTATTGGCGTTGCCAATTTTTCCAATGTTGTTCGTGGCTCTTTTCATGCCTGCTATCTCGGTTATTCGATTGGGCAAAAATGGCAGGGCAAAGGACTCATGTTTGAAGCCCTGACCGCAGCCATTCGTTATATGCAGCGCACCCAACATATTCATCGCATTATGGCTAATTATATGCCGCACAATAAACGCAGCGGTGATTTACTGGCGCGACTGGGTTTTGAAAAAGAAGGCTATGCGAAAGACTATCTGTTGATTGATGGACAATGGCGCGATCACGTACTGACGGCATTAACTACCCCAGACTGGACGCCCGGCCGCTAAGGAGAATCTCATGAAATATCAACTTACTGCCCTTGAAGCTCGCGTGATTGGTTGCTTGCTGGAAAAGCAGGTGACCACGCCGGAGCAATACCCGCTCTCAGTCAATGGTGTAGTCACGGCCTGTAATCAGAAAACGAACCGTGAACCGGTCATGAATCTGAGTGAATCCGAAGTGCAGGAACAGCTGGATAATCTGGTCAAACGTCATTATCTACGCACAGTGAGCGGTTTTGGTAATCGGGTCACCAAATATGAGCAACGTTTTTGTAATTCAGAATTTGGCGATCTGAAACTGAGCGCCGCAGAAGTGGCGTTAATCACCACGTTGTTATTGCGTGGTGCCCAGACGCCGGGTGAACTGCGCAGCCGCGCCGCGCGAATGTATGAATTCAGCGATATGGCGGAAGTGGAGTCGACGCTGGAACAACTGGCAAATCGCGAAGATGGTCCTTTTGTGGTGCGTCTGGCCCGCGAACCGGGTAAACGTGAAAGCCGCTACATGCATCTTTTCAGTGGTGAGGTTGAAGATCAGCCGGCGGTAACGGATACGTCGAACGCGGTTGACGGTGATTTACAGGCCCGCGTCGAAGCTCTGGAAATCGAAGTGGCAGAACTGAAACAGCGTCTTGATTCGTTGCTGGCCCATCTGGGAGATTAAAGTGAAAAAATTACGTATCGGCGTAGTGGGGTTAGGCGGCATCGCGCAAAAGGCGTGGTTACCGGTGCTGGCGGCAGCGTCTGACTGGACGTTACAAGGTGCGTGGTCGCCTACGCGCGCGAAAGCCTTGCCAATTTGTGAAAGCTGGCGCATTCCTTATGCCGATTCGTTATCCAGCCTTGCCGCCAGTTGCGATGCGGTTTTTGTGCATTCCAGCACCGCCAGCCACTTTGACGTGGTCAGTACGTTACTCAATGCGGGGGTACATGTCTGTGTCGATAAACCGCTGGCAGAAAATCTGCGCGATGCTGAACGGCTGGTGGAACTTGCGGCACGGAAAAAACTGACGTTGATGGTCGGTTTTAACCGTCGTTTCGCACCACTCTACGGTGAGTTAAAAACGCAACTCGCCACCGCAGCCTCGCTAAGAATGGATAAACATCGTAGCAATAGCGTCGGGCCACACGATCTTTATTTCACGTTGCTGGATGATTATCTGCATGTGGTGGATACCGCGCTGTGGTTGTCGGGCGGTAAAGCCTCTCTGGATGGCGGTACGCTACTGACTAATGACGCTGGCGAAATGCTGTTTGCCGAGCACCATTTTTCGGCCGGTCCTTTGCAGATCACCACCTGTATGCATCGCCGTGCCGGAAGTCAGCGTGAAACCGTGCAGGCCGTGACTGACGGTGCGCTCATCGACATTACAGATATGCGCGAATGGCGTGAGGAGCGTGGGCAGGGCGTAGTGCATAAACCGATTCCTGGTTGGCAGAGTACGCTTGAGCAACGTGGATTTGTCGGCTGTGCGCGGCACTTCATTGAATGCGTGCAAAATCAGACAGTTCCGCAAACCGCCGGCGAACAGGCTGTGCTGGCGCAACGTATCGTTGACAAGATCTGGCGCGATGCGATGAGTGAATAAACCCTGTAACATCTGGCGGTAGCAATTCACCATAATCCAGGTAGACTATTCGCCTCTTTCAGCGCCTGCCTTGCAGGCGTTTTGCCCGTGGGTCTGGATTAGAACACCGATGAATTTATTAAAATCGCTGGCCGCCGTCAGCTCGATGACCATGTTTTCGCGTGTGCTTGGCTTCGCACGTGACGCAATTGTCGCCAGAATCTTTGGCGCAGGGATGGCAACCGACGCCTTTTTCGTCGCTTTTAAACTTCCTAACTTGTTACGCCGTATCTTTGCCGAAGGGGCATTTTCCCAGGCATTTGTACCGATTCTGGCGGAATATAAAAGTAAGCAGGGTGAAGACGCCACGCGGGTCTTTGTCTCTTATGTTTCTGGCCTGCTGACACTTGCGCTGGCGGTTGTGACGGTCGCTGGCATGCTCGCCGCACCGTGGGTGATCATGGTGACCGCGCCAGGCTTCGCTGACACAGCTGACAAATTTGCCCTGACCAGCCAGCTACTAAAGATTACCTTTCCCTATATCTTGCTGATCTCCCTGGCGTCGCTGGTGGGAGCGATTCTGAATACGTGGAACCGCTTCTCGATTCCGGCGTTTGCTCCAACACTGCTTAACATCAGCATGATTGGTTTCGCGCTGTTTGCCGCACCGTACTTTAACCCACCGGTGCTGGCGCTGGCGTGGGCTGTTACGGTCGGCGGCGTCCTGCAGCTGGTGTATCAGCTACCGCACCTGAAGAAGATCGGCATGCTGGTCCTGCCGCGCATTAACTTCCACGATGCCGGAGCAATGCGCGTGGTGAAACAGATGGGACCGGCGATCCTTGGCGTCTCTGTGAGTCAGATCTCCTTAATCATCAACACCATTTTTGCCTCGTTTCTTGCTTCCGGTTCGGTGTCTTGGATGTATTACGCCGACCGCTTAATGGAGTTTCCGTCCGGTGTACTGGGCGTGGCGCTTGGCACCATTTTGCTGCCGTCGCTGTCGAAAAGTTTTGCCAGTGGCAATCATGATGAATACAACCGTTTGATGGACTGGGGGCTGCGTCTTTGTTTCCTGTTGGCGCTGCCGAGTGCGGTTGCGTTGGGCATTCTTTCAGGTCCGTTAACCGTTTCGCTGTTCCAGTACGGTAAATTTACCGCCTTTGATGCGCTGATGACCCAGCGGGCGTTAATTGCCTACTCGGTGGGTTTGATTGGCCTGATTGTAGTGAAAGTGTTGGCTCCTGGCTTTTATTCCCGCCAGGACATTAAAACGCCAGTGAAAATTGCCATCGTTACGCTGATTTTAACGCAATTGATGAACCTGGCGTTTATCGGTCCGTTGAAACATGCCGGGCTGTCACTTTCTATTGGTCTGGCGGCGTGTCTGAATGCTTCGCTGCTTTACTGGCAGTTGCGTAAGCAGAAAATCTTTACCCCGCAACCTGGCTGGATGGCGTTTCTGTTGCGTCTGGTAGTGGCGGTACTGGTGATGTCGGGCGTGCTTTTAGGTATGTTACATATCATGCCGGAGTGGTCATTGGGTACCATGCCCTGGCGCTTACTGCGTTTAATGGCGGTCGTGCTGGCGGGGATTGCTGCGTACTTTGCTGCACTGGCGGTACTGGGCTTCAAAGTTAAAGAGTTTGCCCGCCGGACGGTGTAACAATGTATTCCGGCCTGCAGTGCAGGCCGGAGATAATCTTCAGATCGAAATCTTTTTACTGCCGCGATGGGTTGTTGAGGTCTGACCGTTCGCTCCATATAGCGTCGGTTCCTGATGCGGTTTCAACATTTCCAACGCCTGTTGATTACGCTCAATCTGTCCTTCCAGTAACCAGCCGTTATGTTGATTCATTTGGCGTAGTTGCTGCGTTTTCACAGTAATTTCCTGCCAGCGTTGACTAATATCAACGCTATTTGCTGTATTGGGTTCTTTCCTGCGTAACTGTTCGAGGTAATCCAGCGTCGCCAGCAGTGAGCTTTTTTGTTCTGTAATCCATTGCAACTGGCTGCCGTTGATCTGCCCCATAGAGAGATGTTGCTGCTCTTGATCCATTACCGTTTTGAGATCGTTAAGCACAGCGGACATTTGGTCGAGGATCTCTGCAAGACGCGTCATACGATCAGTTACTCTGCAAGTCTTGCTGCGCTTCGTTGATCAGCGCATCGGCAATTTTGCCGGTGTCCATTTTTAGTTCACCGTTACGAATTGCCAGTTTTAACGCTTCGACACGTTCAAGATTGATATCACTGCTGCCGGGTTGCATCAGTTTTGCTTGCGCGTCGCTTAACGTCACACTGGTGCTGGTGGGGGCGGTTGTTTTTGCCGCCCGGGTGTTCGTTACCAGCGCGTCAGTGGTTTCGCGCGGTTGAACGGTGCTTACGGGCTTCAGAGGCGAAGTGCGATCAATACTCATGGTTTATTCCTCATTGAGGGCGCTTTTATCATGTGTTGCTTATTTATCGGCAAGGGACGGGTAATCTTTAACAGCTTACAGGTTTATAAGAATATTCCCATCTGCATCAACAACGCCGCTGACCACCTGTCCCGATACCATGCGCACCCGCGCATTCTGTGCGACGGCAGCATTGTTCAGCGCCTGACCTTCTGCGTTGGCGCTAAACCCATCACCGCTGGCGATCACGTTGACGCGTTGTCCCGCTTTTACCCGCCATGCCTGGCGAAACTGGGTTAACTGGATAGGTTGATCGGGTGATAGATCGCGCAGGCTAACGGCATCAACAAGTTGATTGATATCCAGCACCGTACGCGGTGGCAAGGTGTCCAGCCGTCCGCGTTTCAGTTTGACATTGCCAGCTTCCAGCTTTCCTCCCCGCACAATGGGCATTGCGGCAACCACATAATTTCCTGTGGCCTGCACATTAACCTGTAAATATCGTTTGTCGTTACCGCAGCGTGCCAACACATTCACATTGCCCCACAGGCGGGAATTATTGCTCATCGAAAGCAATGGCTGCTCGCACGGCGGTAGTAGATTGGGCGCTGTACGAATAGAAACACGAACCTCATCACTTACCCCCGCGAGCTGGGCGCTAAAAAAGGTGTGCAATTGCGATGTGAGATTGCTCGCCGCACTTAACGGACTGAACAGTATCGCGATGATCGCCACGCTACGTTTTATTGCCAGCATTCTCGCCCCCCAGCCATTTCTACAACGTGAATTGTACCTGTCCGCAATGACCATCAACGGCATAAATAGCGACCCATTTTGCGTTTATTCCGCCGATAACGCGCGCGTAAAGGCATTTAAGCTGATGGCAGAATTTTGATACCTGCGGAGGAGATATGCTCGATAAGCTCGACGCCGCCTTACGTTTTCAACAAGAGGCGCTCAATCTGCGCGCCCAGCGTCAGGAAGTGCTGGCAGCAAACATCGCCAATGCCGATACCCCTGGTTATCAGGCTCGCGATATCGATTTTGCCAGTGAACTTAAAAAAGTCATGCAACGTGGACGGGATGCAACAAGCGTGGTTGCACTGACGATGACCTCAACGCAACACATTCCGGCGCAGGCGCTGACGCCTCCTACCGCAGAACTGCAATACCGTATTCCGGACCAGCCTTCGCTTGACGGTAATACCGTCGATATGGATCGCGAACGCACCCAGTTTGCCGATAACAGCCTGCAATACCAGATGAGCCTTAGCGCGTTGAGCGGGCAAATCAAAGGCATGATGAACGTTTTACAGAGTGGAAATTAACGGATGGCACTGCTGAATATTTTTGATATCGCCGGTTCGGCGTTAACTGCCCAGTCCCAGCGCCTGAACGTGGCGGCCAGTAATCTGGCGAATGCTGATAGCGTGACCGGTCCCGATGGACAGCCATATCGGGCAAAACAGGTGGTATTTCAGGTTAACGCTGCACCAGGTGCTGCGACAGGCGGCGTAAAGGTGGCCGATGTTATAGAAAGTCAGGCCCCGGACAAACTGGTTTATGAACCGGGTAATCCGCTGGCGGATGCAAAGGGCTACGTGAAAATGCCAAACGTTGATGTCGTCGGGGAGATGGTTAACACCATGTCGGCATCACGCAGCTATCAGGCCAATGTTGAAGTGCTCAACACGGTGAAAAGCATGATGCTGAAAACCCTTACGCTCGGTCAATAAAGGAGAAAGCTATGTCCATTGCGGTAACCACCACCGATCCGACAAATACCGGCGTCAGCACCACCAGTAGTAGTTCGCTCACGGGCAGCAACGCCGCAGATTTACAAAGCAGTTTTCTGACTTTGTTGGTGGCGCAGCTGAAAAACCAGGACCCGACCAATCCAATGGAAAACAACGAGCTGACGTCGCAACTGGCACAAATCAGCACGGTCAGCGGGATTGAAAAACTCAATACCACGCTCGGATCTATTTCCGGACAGATTGATAACAGCCAGTCGTTACAGGCCAGTAACCTGATCGGTCACGGCGTGATGATCCCCGGCACCACTGTTCTTGCGGGAACAGGCAGTGAAGAAGGGGCTGTGACCACGACCACGCCGTTTGGTGTTGAGCTGCAACAGGCGGCAGACAAAGTTACGGCCACCATCACCGATAAAAACGGTGCGGTTGTCCGTACCATTGATATCGGTGAACTGACCGCCGGAGTCCACAGTTTCACCTGGGACGGTACGTTGACTGACGGCAGCACTGCGCCGAACGGTTCTTACAACGTAGCGATTAGCGCCAGTAACGGTGGTACACAACTGGTTGCCCAGCCGCTGCAGTTTGCTCTGGTGCAGGGTGTGATCCGCGGCAACAACGGTAATACGCTGGATCTCGGCACTTACGGCACCACCACCCTCGACGAAGTACGGCAGATAATTTAAGCCTTCACATTTCAGGAGTCAGTCATGGCCTTTTCTCAAGCGGTTAGCGGATTA
The DNA here is from genome assembly GCF_046764225.1 of Escherichia sp. F1. Classification (NCBI taxonomy): domain Bacteria; kingdom Pseudomonadati; phylum Pseudomonadota; class Gammaproteobacteria; order Enterobacterales; family Enterobacteriaceae; genus Escherichia; species Escherichia sp. F1. Next base: position 2,936,569 of record NZ_CP177202.1, on the reverse strand, counting down.
AACGCTGCCGCCACCAACCTCGATGTTATTGGCAACAATATCGCCAACTCCGCCACCTACGGCTTTAAATCAGGCACGGCCTCTTTTGCCGATATGTTTGCCGGTTCGAAAGTGGGACTGGGGGTAAAAGTTGCCGGTATCACCCAGGACTTTACCGATGGCACGACCACCAACACCGGGCGTGGTCTGGACGTTGCTATCAGCCAGAACGGTTTTTTCCGTCTGGTGGACAGCAACGGTTCGGTGTTCTACAGCCGTAACGGACAATTTAAGCTGGATGAAAACCGTAACCTGGTGAATATGCAAGGTTTACAGCTGACGGGTTACCCGGCAACCGGTACGCCGCCGACTATTCAGCAAGGGGCGAATCCGACCAATATTTCGATTCCGAATACCCTGATGGCAGCGAAAACTACCACCACGGCGTCGATGCAGATCAACCTGAATTCCAGTGATCCGCTTCCCTCTGTTAACGCATTTGATGCCAGCAATGCGGATAGCTATAACAAAAAAGGTTCGGTGACTGTTTTCGACAGTCAGGGTAATGCTCATGACATGAGCGTGTATTTTGTGAAGACCGGGGATAATAACTGGCAGGTCTACACCCAGGATAGCAGTGATCCAACAGGCACAGCTGAGCCTGCAATGACGCTGGTGTTTAATGCCAATGGCGTTCTGACCTCAAATCCAACAGAGAATATTACTACTGGCGCAATTAACGGCGCAGAACCCGCCACGTTTAGCCTGAGCTTCCTCAACTCCATGCAGCAAAATACCGGCGCTAACAACATTGTGGCAACCACCCAGAATGGCTACAAACCGGGCGATCTGGTGAGTTATCAAATCAATGATGACGGTACGGTTGTCGGCAACTATTCCAACGAACAAACCCAACTGCTGGGGCAGATTGTACTGGCGAACTTTGCCAACAACGAAGGTCTGGCATCCGAAGGCGACAACGTCTGGTCTGCGACGCAATCTTCTGGCGTGGCGCTGTTGGGGACAGCCGGGACGGGCAACTTTGGCACCCTGACCAACGGTGCGCTGGAAGCGTCCAACGTCGATCTCAGTAAAGAACTGGTCAATATGATCGTTGCCCAGCGTAACTATCAGTCTAACGCCCAGACCATCAAAACCCAGGACCAGATCCTCAACACGCTGGTTAACTTACGCTAATCGCTGACGGGATAGCTCAATGGATCACGCAATTTATACCGCGATGGGAGCAGCCAGCCAGACGTTGAATCAACAGGCGGTAACCGCCAGTAATCTGGCCAATGCCTCTACGCCCGGTTTTCGCGCGCAGTTAAACGCCTTGCGCGCAGTGCCGGTGGAAGGGCTTTCACTGCCCACGCGCACGCTGGTAACGGCGTCAACGCCGGGTGCAGACATGACGCCCGGCAAGATGGATTACACCTCGCGCCCGCTGGACGTTGCGTTGCAGCAGGATGGCTGGCTGGCCGTGCAGACCGCTGACGGCAGCGAAGGGTATACGCGTAATGGCAGCATTCAGGTTGATCCCACCGGGCAACTGACAATTCAGGGGCATCCGGTGATAGGCGAGGCGGGGCCAATTGCTGTGCCGGAAGGGGCGGAAATCACTATTGCTGCCGATGGCACAATCTCGGCGCTGAATCCGGGCGATCCGGCAAATACGGTTGCGCCAGTGGGGCGTCTGAAGCTGGTGAAAGCCACGGGCAGCGAAGTCCAGCGCGGTGACGATGGCATTTTTCGTTTAAGCGCAGAAAGCCAGGCTACGCGTGGGCCGGTACTGCAGGCAGATCCAACCTTGCGTGTGATGTCGGGTGTTCTGGAAGGCAGTAACGTCAATGCCGTTGCGGCAATGAGCGACATGATTGCCAGCGCGCGGCGTTTTGAAATGCAGATGAAGGTGATCAGCAGCGTCGATGATAACGCAGGCCGTGCCAACCAACTGCTGTCGATGAGTTAATTAAACGATTGATGACATTGCAATAAAAGCGCGCGGACTATTCTCTCGCCCATTTTGGGAGAGGTTAGGGTGAGGGGAAATTCGCACCGTCGCGTGCTTCTGCTCTGCTTGTCACTAATCCACTACAGGACATTTTATGATCAGTTCATTATGGATCGCCAAAACGGGCCTGGATGCCCAGCAAACCAATATGGACGTCATTGCCAACAACCTGGCAAACGTCAGTACCAACGGTTTTAAGCGTCAGCGCGCGGTATTTGAAGATCTGCTTTATCAAACCATTCGCCAGCCCGGTGCTCAGTCTTCCGAACAAACGACCTTACCTTCCGGGTTACAAATCGGCACGGGGGTGCGTCCGGTTGCTACTGAGCGCTTACACAGTCAGGGCAATCTGTCGCAGACCAACAATAGCAAAGATGTCGCGATTAAAGGGCAGGGCTTTTTCCAGGTGATGTTGCCAGATGGCTCATCAGCCTATACCCGTGACGGCTCTTTCCAGGTGGATCAGAACGGGCAGCTGGTGACGGCAGGTGGTTTTCAGGTGCAGCCAGCGATCACCATTCCGGCGAATGCGCTAAGTATCACCATCGGTCGTGATGGCGTGGTCAGCGTAACCCAACAAGGCCAGGCAGCTCCGGTTCAGGTTGGGCAGCTCAATCTCACCACCTTTATGAATGACACCGGACTGGAGAGCATTGGCGAAAACCTCTACACCGAAACGCAATCCTCCGGTGCACCGAACGAAAGCACGCCGGGCCTGAACGGCGCGGGACTGCTGTATCAAGGGTATGTTGAAACGTCTAACGTCAACGTGGCGGAAGAACTGGTCAATATGATTCAGGTGCAACGCGCTTACGAAATCAACAGTAAAGCGGTATCCACCACCGATCAGATGCTGCAAAAACTGACGCAACTCTAAGGCATAACCGGTGGCAGATTCACCGGTTTACTGATTTTTGAAGATGATAGCCATGCAAAAAAACGCTGCGCATACTTATGCCATTTCCAGCTTGTTGGTGCTTTCACTAACCGGCTGCGCCTGGATACCCTCCACGCCGCTGGTACAGGGGGCGACCAGTGCACAACCGGTTCCCGGTCCGACGCCCGTCGCCAACGGTTCTATTTTCCAGTCTGCTCAGCCGATTAACTATGGCTATCAACCGCTGTTTGAAGATCGTCGACCACGCAATATTGGCGATACGCTGACCATCGTGTTGCAGGAGAACGTCAGCGCCAGCAAAAGCTCCTCTGCGAATGCCAGCCGTGACGGTAAAACTAATTTTGGCTTTGATACTGTGCCGCGCTATTTGCAGGGGCTGTTTGGTAACGCTCGTGCCGATGTCGAAGCCTCCGGTGGTAACACGTTCAACGGAAAGGGCGGGGCCAATGCCAGCAATACCTTTAGCGGCACGTTGACGGTGACGGTTGACCAGGTACTGGTCAACGGCAACCTGCATGTGGTGGGTGAAAAACAGATCGCCATTAATCAGGGTACCGAATTTATTCGCTTCTCTGGTGTAGTTAATCCACGCACTATCAGCGGCAGCAGTACCGTACCGTCTACTCAGGTGGCGGATGCGCGCATTGAATACGTAGGCAATGGCTACATTAACGAAGCGCAAAATATGGGCTGGTTGCAGCGTTTCTTCCTCAACCTGTCGCCAATGTAAGTGAGGCTGTGGTGATTAAATTTCTCTCTGCATTAATTCTTCTACTGGTTACGACGGCGGCTCAGGCTGAGCGTATTCGCGATCTCACCAGTGTTCAGGGGGTAAGGCAAAACTCACTGATTGGCTATGGCCTGGTAGTGGGGCTGGATGGCACCGGTGACCAGACAACTCAGACGCCGTTTACCACACAAACGCTTAATAACATGCTCTCACAGCTGGGAATTACCGTTCCGACGGGCACCAATATGCAGCTAAAAAACGTCGCTGCGGTAATGGTGACAGTGTCACTTCCTCCGTTTGGACGTCAGGGGCAAACCATTGACGTGGTGGTTTCTTCCATGGGAAATGCCAAAAGTCTGCGTGGCGGTACGTTATTGATGACACCGCTTAAGGGCGTTGACAGTCAGGTGTATGCGCTGGCGCAGGGCAATATTCTGGTTGGCGGCGCAGGGGCCTCCGCTGGCGGTAGCAGTGTTCAGGTGAACCAACTGAACGGTGGACGGATCACCAATGGTGCGGTTATTGAACGTGAATTGCCCAGCCAGTTTGGCGTCGGGAATACCCTTAATTTGCAACTTAACGACGAAGATTTCAGTATGGCGCAGCAAATCGCTGACACCATCAACCGAGTGCGTGGATATGGCAGCGCCACCGCGTTGGATGCGCGGACTATTCAGGTGCGCGTACCAAGTGGCAACAGTTCCCAGGTCCGTTTCCTTGCAGATATCCAGAATATGCAGGTTAATGTCACCCCGCAGGACGCTAAAGTAGTGATTAACTCGCGCACCGGTTCGGTGGTGATGAATCGCGAAGTGACCCTCGACAGCTGCGCGGTAGCGCAGGGAAATCTCTCAGTAACAGTTAATCGTCAGGCCAATGTCAGCCAGCCAGATACACCGTTTGGTGGTGGACAGACTGTGGTTACTCCACAAACGCAGATCGATTTACGCCAGAGCGGCGGTTCGCTGCAAAGCGTACGTTCCAGCGCCAGCCTCAATAACGTGGTGCGTGCGCTCAATGCGCTGGGCGCAACGCCGATGGATCTGATGTCCATACTGCAATCAATGCAAAGTGCGGGATGTCTGCGGGCAAAACTGGAAATCATCTGATGATCAGCGACAGCAAACTACTGGCAAGTGCGGCCTGGGATGCACAATCGCTCAACGAACTTAAGGCGAAAGCGGGCGAAGATCCGGCGGCAAATATCCGTCCGGTGGCCCGCCAGGTGGAAGGGATGTTCGTGCAGATGATGTTGAAAAGCATGCGCGACGCTTTACCAAAAGATGGCCTGTTCAGCAGCGAGCACACTCGCCTGTATACCAGTATGTATGACCAGCAGATTGCCCAACAGATGACGGCGGGCAAAGGTCTGGGGCTGGCAGAGATGATGGTTAAACAGATGACGCCAGAACAACCATTGCCAGAGGAGTCCACGCCAGCAGCACCGATGAAATTCCCGCTCGAAACCGTGGTGCGTTATCAAAATCAGACGCTTTCGCAGCTGGTGCAAAAGGCCGTACCACGTAACTACGATGATTCGCTGCCGGGTGACAGTAAAGCATTCCTCGCGCAACTCTCGCTGCCAGCCCAACTGGCAAGCCAGCAAAGCGGTGTGCCACATCATTTGATCCTCGCTCAGGCCGCGCTGGAATCTGGCTGGGGACAACGGCAAATCCGCCGTGAAAACGGCGAGCCGAGCTATAACCTATTTGGCGTCAAAGCCTCTGGCAACTGGAAAGGGCCAGTCACTGAAATCACCACGACTGAATATGAAAATGGCGAAGCGAAGAAAGTAAAAGCGAAGTTTCGGGTCTACAGCTCGTATCTGGAAGCACTGTCGGATTACGTTGGGCTGTTAACGCGTAACCCGCGCTACGCCGCCGTGACGACCGCCGCGAGTGCGGAGCAGGGGGCGCAGGCCCTACAGGACGCGGGCTATGCCACCGATCCTCACTATGCCCGCAAACTCACCAACATGATTCAGCAGATGAAATCGATAAGCGACAAGGTGAGCAAAACCTACAGCATGAACATTGATAATCTGTTCTGAATAACTCAAGTCCGGCGGGTCGCTGCCGATAATACTCTGTAATTGAAGGCTTATAAGGAACCTCCATGTCCAGCTTGATCAATAACGCCATGAGCGGACTGAACGCGGCCCAGGCGGCGTTAAATACGGCAAGTAATAATATCTCCAGCTATAACGTTGCCGGATATACCCGCCAAACCACTATTATGGCGCAGGCCAATAGCACGTTGGGCGCTGGCGGCTGGGTTGGCAATGGCGTCTACGTTTCTGGTGTGCAGCGTGAGTATGATGCGTTTATTACCAACCAGTTACGTGCGGCGCAGACGCAAAGTAGCGGCCTGACTGCCCGCTATGAGCAGATGTCGAAAATCGACAATATGCTCTCCACCAGTACCTCTTCGCTGGCAACACAGATGCAGGATTTCTTCACCAGCCTGCAAACGCTGGTGAGTAACGCGGAAGATCCGGCAGCGCGCCAGGCGCTGATTGGGAAATCAGAAGGGTTGGTGAATCAGTTTAAAACCACCGATCAATATCTGCGCGACCAGGACAAACAGGTCAATATCGCGATAGGTGCCAGTGTTGATCAGATCAACAATTACGCTAAACAAATCGCCAGCCTGAACGATCAAATCTCCCGCCTGACAGGCGTGGGGGCAGGGGCGTCACCTAACAATCTGCTGGATCAACGCGATCAACTGGTGAGCGAATTAAACCAGATTGTTGGCGTAGAAGTCAGCGTTCAGGATGGTGGCACTTATAACATCACGATGGCCAATGGCTACTCACTGGTTCAGGGAAGTACGGCGCGGCAACTTGCGGCAGTTCCTTCCAGCGCTGACCCTTCTCGTACGACTGTCGCTTATGTTGATGGGACGGCAGGCAATATTGAGATCCCGGAGAAATTACTGAATACCGGGTCGCTGGGCGGCATTCTGACATTCCGTTCTCAGGATCTTGACCAGACGCGTAATACGCTTGGACAACTGGCGCTGGCATTTGCCGAGGCTTTCAACACCCAACACAAAGCCGGATTTGATGCTAACGGCGATGCCGGTGAAGATTTCTTTGCTATCGGTAAGCCCGCGGTACTGCAAAACACGAAAAACAAAGGTGACGTTGCGATCGGTGCCACGGTAACTGATGCCTCCGCGGTACTGGCGACAGATTACAAAATCTCGTTCGATAATAATCAGTGGCAGGTCACCCGCCTTGCCAGTAATACCACTTTTACGGTGACGCCGGATGCCAACGGTAAAGTGGCATTTGATGGTCTGGAGTTGACGTTTACAGGAACGCCTGCCGTTAACGACAGCTTCACACTGAAACCGGTAAGTGACGCCATCGTCAACATGGATGTATTAATCACCGACGAAGCGAAAATCGCCATGGCGAGCGCAGAAGATGCGGGTGATAGCGACAACCGCAACGGTCAGGCCCTGCTCGATCTGCAAAGCAACAGTAAAACGGTGGGCGGTGCGAAATCCTTTAACGACGCTTATGCCTCGTTAGTGAGTGATATCGGTAATAAAACCGCGACGTTGAAAACCAGTAGCACCACGCAAGGTAATGTGGTGACGCAGCTTTCCAATCAGCAGCAGTCGATTTCCGGTGTCAATCTCGATGAGGAGTACGGAAATCTGCAACGTTTTCAGCAGTATTACCTCGCGAATGCGCAGGTTCTGCAGACGGCAAACGCGATTTTTGATGCGCTGATTAACATTCGCTAAGGGGAGATAAAATGCGTTTCAGTACCCAGATGATGTACCAGCAAAACATGCGCGGCATCACCAATTCTCAGGCAGAATGGATGAAGTACGGTGAACAGATGTCGACGGGTAAGCGAGTCGTTAACCCTTCAGATGATCCCATTGCTGCATCACAAGCTGTTGTTCTCTCCCAGGCACAGGCGCAAAACAGCCAGTACACGCTGGCGCGTACTTTCGCCACTCAAAAAGTGTCACTGGAAGAGAGTGTACTTAGCCAGGTCACCACCGCTATCCAGAATGCTCAGGAAAAAATTGTCTACGCCAGCAATGGCACCTTGAGTGACGATGACCGGGCCTCGCTGGCTACGGATATTCAGGGGCTTCGTGACCAGTTGCTGAATCTGGCGAACACCACTGACGGTAACGGGCGCTACATTTTTGCCGGTTATAAAACAGAAACTGCGCCGTTTAGTGAGGCAGACGGCGAATATGTTGGCGGAGCAGAAAGTATTAAACAACAGGTCGATGCTTCGCGTTCGATGGTGATAGGGCACACGGGTGACAAAATTTTCGACAGTATTACCAGCAACGCGGTAGCGGAACCAGACGGTAGCGCTTCTGAAACCAATCTTTTTGCCATGCTGGATAGCGCCATCGCAGCCCTGAAAACGCCGGTCGCGGATAGCGAAGCGGATAAAGAAACCGCCGCTGCGGCACTGGATAAAACCAACCGCGGACTGAAAAACTCGCTGAACAATGTGCTGACTATTCGCGCGGAATTAGGCACGCAGCTGAACGAACTGGAGTCGCTGGATTCATTAGGTAGCGATCGCGCTTTAGGGCAAACGCAGCAGATGAGCGATCTGGTTGATGTGGACTGGAATGCAACTATTTCATCTTACATCATGCAGCAAACGGCATTGCAGGCATCGTATAAAGCATTTACCGATATGCAGGGATTGTCGCTGTTCCAGCTCAACAAATAAGCTCGCTTTAAAACATATCATGAAACTGGGTATGTTTTGTCTGCCCGCTCTGGGATCGCCGGGGCGGGCATTTTTTTGCCTATTTTATATTGTTGGTTAGCAAGGATGCCATTCGATGAATTTTAATATGTTGATTCAAAGATGAAATAAAAAAGCCCTGGCAGTTACCAGGGCTTGATTGCTTGAGCTAATTATTACTCAACAGGTTGCGGACGCGCAGGAGCGGCAGAGGCATGATGCGTTGCCGTATGACCACCTGCAGCACCTTTACCTTCGAAGGCAAAAGTAGGGCGCTGCCAGTCACTGTGACGCGGTGCCTCCGGAACATATTCCGGTGCCGGAGCGCGCGTCATTGGCGCGGTAGCATGGTTATGCTCAACGGTGACCTCAGGTTCAACCGCAGCTACCGTTTCAACTTCTGCTGCGACTTCAGCGACGACTGGCGCGGCAGGTTGAGCAACAACTTCAGGTTCAGCAACCACAACCTCAGCAGTTTCGGCAACTTCTTCAAGATCTGCCGTCTCTTCCTGCGGTTCAACCACCGGTTCTGCGTGTTCTGCAACTTCCTGGGCTACGGCAACATCAGACTCGGTAATCACCTGCGGCTGTTCAGTTACTGCGGCGGCAATCACTTCAGGATGCGTCGTTTCAACCACTTCCGGTTGCGGTTCGGCAATCTGAACGGGGGCTTCTACAACTTCAGCCACTTCTTCAACAACCGGTGCGCTAACAACCGGTTCGACAGCGGCGGCGACAGGGACCTCAGTCACCATCGGCTGCACTTGTACTTCTTCCTGTTCGCGCTGCTCTTCGACCTGTACATCTTGTGGACGTACAATCGGATAGCGGATCCAGACTTTGCCAGAGGCCAGTTCCGGAGATGCGCAAGCTACGGTCAACGGCATTGGCGATTGGGTTGGATAACGCTCGTCACGATAGCGACGACGACGCTGACCACTCACGCGCAGGTGACGAGGCGAGCGGCGAGAACGACGCGGCATGCCACCGTTGTCACGGTTATCGGCATTGTTCTCTTCTTGCTGTTCTGGTGCAGCTTGCGCTACGACTGGCAGCGGGACTTTCACCAGTTCTGTGCGTGGAGCTGGCGCTTCCTGAACAATTGGTTCGGCAGCGACAGTTTCTTCAACCACCGGTGCGACTACCGCTTCTTCGGCTACGCTTTGCTCGTAACGCACTTTCTGATTGAGCTGACGCTGTTTACGACGCGGCTGAACTGGACGTACACGTTCTTCCTGTTCGGTTTCCTGAACAGATTGCTCTTCAACATTCAGCGCCTTCGCTTCTTGTTGCGCTTGACGTTTATCATCGTTACGGCGGCGGCTACGTTCACGACGCGGCGCTTGCTGCTCGTCGGTGGTACGCGCTTTTTCCGTTACCTCAGCCTGCTGACGGCTCTCACGCGTCTCGGCAGTCTGCTGCTGTGCCTGGCGACGATTACGACGGTTTTCTTCGCGATTATCGCTGCCTTCTGTACGTTCACTACGGGTATCGCGGCGCTCATTACGGTCACGGCGGTTGTTCTGACGAGGCTTGCGACGATCCTGTTGACGTTCCGGTTTCGCTTCTGCTTTCGGTGCTGGTTGCTCGGTCGGTTTGGTTTCTTCACCACCGCTGAACAGCGCTTTCAGTGCGCCGAAGAAACGGCTTAACAGCCCAGGTTGTGCAGGAGCTGCTGGTGTTGCCGGTGCAGCTTTAGGTGCTGGGGCTACGACAGGCGCGGCAGGTTCAGCTGGGGTTGGTGCTGGCGGCACATCCGGCATGGCAAAGGTAGCCAGCGCAGGTTGTTCCGGACGCTTACGTTCAGCGAACTCTTCTTCAGACGGCAGCGCCATCGCTTCTTCATGCAGCTTCGGCAGCATGTAGCTTAAGGTTGGGGTTTCTTCCCCTTTGCGCACGCGCAGCACATGGTAGTGCGGGGTTTCCATCTGATCGTTTGGCACAATCACACAGCGCACGCCGTCCTGACGAGTTTCAATCGCATTCACTGCAGAACGTTTTTCATTCAGCAGGTAAGAAGCTATTGGCACAGGAACAATGGCGTGAACTTCCTGGGTGTTCTCTTTCAGCGCTTCTTCTTCGATCAGACGCAGAATAGAGAGCGACAGCGATTCGTTGTCACGCACGGTACCGGTACCGGAGCAGCGCGGGCAGACGTGATGGCTGGATTCACCCAGTGATGGGCTCAGGCGCTGACGGGACATTTCCAGCAGGCCAAAGCGAGAAATATGGCTGATTTGAATACGCGCACGGTCCTGACGCACCGCTTCACGCAGACGGTTTTCTACCGCACGCTGGTGGCGTACTGGCGTCATGTCGATGAAGTCGATAACAATCAGGCCGCCGAGGTCACGCAGGCGCAGCTGACGAGCAATCTCATCGGCAGCTTCGAGGTTGGTGTTAAACGCGGTTTCTTCGATATCGCCGCCGCGGGTCGCGCGTGCGGAGTTGATGTCGATGGCCGTTAACGCTTCGGTGCTGTCGATAACAATGGAACCACCAGACGGCAGACGAACTTCACGCTGGAAGGCGGACTCGATCTGTGACTCGATCTGGTAGTGGCTGAACAGCGGGATCTCGCCGGTGTACAGTTTGATTTTGCTGCTGAAATCCGGGCGACCTAATGCAGCGATATGCTGACGTGCCAGTTCGAGCACTTTCGGGTTATCGATAAGGATTTCGCCGATGTCCTGACGTAAGTAATCGCGGAATGCGCGAACGATTACGTTGCTCTCCTGATGAATCAGGAACGGAGCCGGGCGGCTTTCAGCGGCTTTTTTGATGGCTTCCCAGTGTTTCAGACGGAAGCTTAAATCCCATTGCAGCGCCTCAGCAGATTTGCCGACGCCAGCGGTGCGCACGATTAGCCCCATGCCTTCCGGCAGTTCAAGGCTTGCCAGTGCTTCTTTTAATTCGGTACGGTCGTCGCCTTCGATACGGCGAGAAATGCCACCCGCGCGCGGGTTGTTCGGCATCAGAACCAGATAGCTACCCGCCAGACTGATAAAGGTGGTTAATGCCGCGCCTTTGTTGCCGCGCTCTTCTTTATCGATCTGAACAATGACTTCCTGACCTTCACGCAACACATCTTTAATGTTGGGACGACCATGAGCACTGTAGTTAGCAGGGAAATATTCGCGGGCAATTTCTTTTAGTGGGAGGAAACCGTGACGTTCAGCGCCGTAATCAACAAAAGCAGCTTCCAGACTCGGTTCAATGCGGGTGATTTTACCTTTGTAGATGTTTGCCTTTTTCTGCTCGTGCCCTGGACTTTCAATATCCAGGTCATACAGACGCTGCCCATCTACAAGGGCAACGCGCAACTCTTCCTGCTGAGTTGCGTTGATTAACATTCTTTTCATCGTAACTTACTCATTATTCTTACATTGACGACTAAGCTGCGGGCAAAGTAACGCCTTTCCGGGTGTGAACCGATGGCCTCGTGTCTAGTCGCGTCGCCAACCTCACGGTTATCGTCAGCTCAAAGAGGCGCAGAGTGTCGGTTGCCCGTTTTTCATGCGGAAAAACAGCGCAATTATCAAAGAAACAGACTGGGTATTACTCTCCAGAAATATTTCCATCTACCGGTAAGGACTGCAACCCGCAGCCCGCTAACTGCCTGAAAGATCAATACGTCTTACGCCATTGCTGCGTGGATGATCGGTCGGGCAAAATGGGTTATTCCGTAAAATTTCTTGTTTTAACAAGGATGGACACGGAAACGGCCTCATTATTCCACTGCAAGCCTTGTTATAGCAAGATGACTTTTACCATTTATCACCCGCTTACTCACAGTTTTTTCACTTCTTGCTGGTGATTGGTTTAATAACCATCAATAAAGTGATCACGTAGTGAAGTAATAAGGTGCAAAACTAAATATAAGCATAGAAAAATGAGTGGCGCGAATCCTGTTGGCTAATTAGAATCGCCCACCATGAAAACAGAGACTCCATCCGTAAAAATTGTTGCTATCACCGCTGACGAAGCGGGGCAACGTATCGATAACTTTTTGCGTACCCAATTGAAAGGCGTACCAAAAAGTATGATTTACCGTATTTTGCGTAAAGGCGAAGTGCGGGTGAACAAAAAACGTATTAAGCCTGAATATAAACTCGAAGCGGGTGATGAGGTGCGTATCCCACCGGTTCGCGTTGCTGAGCGGGAAGAAGAGGCGGTTTCGCCACATCTGCAAAAGGTGGCAGCGCTGGCGGACGTCATCTTATATGAAGATGACCATATCCTGGTGCTGAATAAACCTTCCGGTACGGCGGTACATGGCGGCAGTGGTTTAAGCTTCGGCGTTATCGAAGGTTTGCGGGCGTTGCGCCCGGAAGCGCGGTTCCTTGAACTGGTTCATCGTCTCGACCGGGACACTTCAGGTGTGTTGCTGGTAGCGAAAAAACGCTCGGCGTTGCGTTCTCTGCATGAGCAATTACGTGAAAAAGGGATGCAAAAAGATTACCTGGCGCTGGTGCGCGGTCAGTGGCAGTCGCATGTGAAGAGCGTTCAAGCGCCGTTATTGAAAAATATTCTGCAAAGCGGCGAACGTATCGTGCGTGTCAGTCAGGAAGGCAAACCGTCGGAAACACGCTTTAAAGTGGAAGAACGCTATGCATTTGCCACCCTGGTGCGTTGTAGCCCGGTAACAGGGCGTACTCATCAGATCCGTGTGCATACACAGTATGCGGGTCATCCGATTGCCTTTGACGATCGCTACGGTGACCGTGAATTTGACAGACAGCTCACTGAAGCAGGCACAGGATTAAATCGTCTGTTCCTGCACGCCGCAGCGTTGAAGTTTACCCATCCGGGGACCGGTGAGGTGATGCGTATCGAAGCGCCGATGGATGATGGTTTGAAGCGTTGTTTGCAAAAACTGCGTAACGCGCGCTAATACGAGCATATAAGCATGATAATGGGCGGTTGGCCTGATAAGGCGTTTACGCCGCATCAGGCTGCCAGCACCGATTGCCGGATGCGACGTAACCGCATCCGGCGCAAATAACTATCCCATCAGCGGGTTTTTCCCTTCCCGACGTAACATCTGACACAGCGCGATTAGCGGTAAACCAACCAGCGTGTTAGGATCACGCCCCTCTAAACGCTCAAACAGAGTAATGCCAAATCCTTCACTCTTAAAGCTACCCGCGCAGTGCAGGGGATGCTCTTTACGCACGTAATTATCAATCTCCGCCTCGCTCAGGTGACGGAAATGGACGTCAAAAGGCTCCACTTCTGTTTGTAGATGCCCATTCGCCGAATTAAACAACGCCAGTCCAGTATAGAAGGTGACGATATTGCCGCTGGCTTTGCGTAATTGCAGACGGGCATTTTCTTCCGTTAACGGTTTACCGGTGATTTCGCCATCAAGAACACATACCTGGTCTGAACCAATAATTAAATGATCCGGATAACGTGACGCCAGAGATTGCGCTTTTTCTTGTGCCAGTCGAAGCACCAACTGTCGCGGTGATTCGTCGCTGCGTGGGGTTTCGTCGACCTCTGGTGCTGCACATTCAAAAGAGATTTGCAGTTTTTCCAGAAGAGCGCGACGCCATGGCGAGGTGGAGGCTAAAATAAGTTTAGGCATATTTTTTTCCATCAGATATAGCGTATTGATGATAGCCATTTTAAACTATGCGCTTCGTTTTGCAGGTTGATGTTCGTTATCAGCACTGAACGAAAATAAAGCAGTAACCCGCAATGTGTGCGAATTATTGGCAAAAGGCAACCACATGCTGCCTTTTTCTTTGACTCTATGACGTTACAAAGTTAATATGCGCGCCCTATGCAAAAGGTAAAATTACCCCTGACTCTCGATCCGGTTCGTACGGCTCAAAAACGCCTTGATTACCAGGGTATCTATACTCCTGATCAGGTTGAGCGCGTCGCCGAATCCGTAGTCAGTGTGGACAGTGATGTGGAATGCTCCATGTCGTTCGCTATCGATAACCAACGTCTCGCAGTGTTAAACGGCGATGCGAAGGTGACGGTAACGCTCGAGTGTCAGCGTTGCGGGAAGCCGTTTACTCATCAGGTCTACACAACGTATTGTTTTAGTCCTGTGCGTTCAGACGAACAGGCTGAAGCACTGCCGGAAGCGTATGAACCGATTGAGGTTAACGAATTCGGTGAAATCGATCTGCTTGCAATGGTTGAAGATGAAATCATCCTCGCCTTGCCGGTAGTTCCGGTGCATGATTCTGAACACTGTGAAGTGTCCGAAGCGGACATGGTCTTTGGTGAACTGCCTGAAGAAGCGCAAAAGCCAAACCCATTTGCCGTATTAGCCAGCTTAAAGCGTAAGTAATTGGTGCTCCCCGTTGGATCGGGGATAAACCGTAATTGAGGAGTAAGGTCCATGGCCGTACAACAGAATAAACCAACCCGTTCCAAACGTGGCATGCGTCGTTCCCATGACGCGCTGACCGCAGTCACCAGCCTGTCTGTAGACAAAACTTCTGGTGAAAAACACCTGCGTCACCACATCACTGCCGACGGTTACTACCGCGGCCGCAAGGTCATCGCTAAGTAATCACGCGTCTGCGTGATGAAGCTTAGTGAGGATTTTCCCCAGGCAACTGGGGAAAGACCAAACCGGGCGGCGACGATACCTTGACACGTCTAACCCTGGCGTTAGATGTCATGGGAGGGGATTTTGGCCCTTCCGTGACAGTGCCTGCAGCATTGCAGGCACTGAATTCTAATTCGCAACTCACTCTTCTTTTAGTCGGCAATCCCGACGCCATCACGCCATTACTTGCTAAAGCTGACTTTGAACAACGTTCGCGTCTGCAGATTATTCCTGCGCAGTCAGTTATCGCCAGTGATGCCCGGCCTTCGCAAGCTATCCGCGCCAGTCGTGGGAGTTCAATGCGCGTGGCCCTGGAGCTGGTGAAAGAAGGTCGAGCGCAAGCCTGTGTTAGTGCCGGTAATACCGGGGCGCTGATGGGGCTGGCAAAATTATTACTCAAGCCCCTGGAGGGGATTGAGCGTCCGGCGCTGGTGACGGTATTACCGCATCAGCAAAAGGGCAAAACGGTGGTCCTCGATTTAGGGGCCAACGTCGATTGTGACAGCACAATGTTGGTGCAATTTGCCATTATGGGCTCAGTTCTGGCTGAAGAGGTGGTGGAAATTCCCAATCCTCGCGTGGCGTTGCTCAATATTGGTGAAGAAGAAGTAAAGGGTCTCGACAGTATTCGGGATGCCTCAGCGGTGCTTAAAACAATCCCTTCTATCAATTATATCGGCTATCTTGAAGCCAATGAGTTGTTAACTGGCAAGACAGATGTGCTGGTTTGTGATGGCTTTACAGGAAATGTCACATTAAAGACGATGGAAGGTGTTGTCAGGATGTTCCTTTCTCTGCTGAAATCTCAGGGTGAAGGGAAAAAACGGTCGTGGTGGCTACTGTTATTAAAGCGTTGGCTACAAAAGAGCCTGACGAGGCGATTCAGTCACCTCAACCCCGACCAGTATAACGGCGCCTGTCTGTTAGGATTGCGCGGCACGGTGATAAAAAGTCATGGTGCAGCCAATCAGCGAGCTTTTGCGGTCGCGATTGAACAGGCAGTGCAGGCGGTGCAGCGACAAGTTCCTCAGCGAATTGCCGCTCGCCTGGAATCTGTATACCCAGCTGGTTTTGAGCTGCTGGACGGTGGCAAAAGCGGAACTCTGCGGTAGCAGGACGCTGCCAGCGAACTCGCAGTTTGCAAGTGACGGTATATAACCGAAAAGTGACTGAGCGTACATGTATACGAAGATTATTGGTACTGGCAGCTATCTGCCCGAACAAGTGCGGACAAACGCCGATTTGGAAAAAATGGTGGACACCTCTGACGAGTGGATTGTCACTCGTACCGGTATCCGCGAACGCCACATTGCCGCGCCAAACGAAACCGTTTCAACCATGGGCTTTGAAGCGGCGACACGCGCAATTGAGATGGCGGGCATTGAGAAAGACCAGATTGGCCTGATCGTTGTGGCAACGACTTCTGCTACGCACGCTTTCCCGAGCGCAGCTTGTCAGATTCAAAGCATGCTGGGCATTAAAGGTTGCCCGGCATTTGACGTTGCAGCAGCCTGCGCAGGTTTCACCTATGCATTAAGCGTAGCCGATCAATACGTGAAATCTGGGGCGGTGAAGTATGCTCTGGTCGTCGGTTCCGATGTACTGGCGCGCACCTGCGATCCAACAGATCGTGGGACTATTATTATTTTTGGCGATGGCGCGGGCGCTGCGGTGCTGGCTGCCTCTGAAGAGCCGGGAATCATTTCCACCCATCTGCATGCCGACGGTAGTTATGGTGAATTGCTGACGCTGCCAAACGCCGACCGCGTAAATCCAGAGAATTCAATTCATCTGACGATGGCGGGCAACGAAGTCTTCAAGGTTGCGGTAACGGAACTGGCGCACATCGTTGATGAGACGCTGGCGGCGAATAATCTTGACCGTTCTCAACTGGACTGGCTGGTTCCGCATCAGGCTAACCTGCGTATTATCAGTGCAACGGCGAAAAAACTCGGCATGTCGATGGACAATGTCGTGGTGACGCTGGATCGCCACGGTAATACCTCTGCGGCCTCTGTCCCGTGCGCGCTGGATGAAGCTGTACGCGACGGGCGCATTAAGCCGGGGCAGTTGGTTCTGCTTGAAGCCTTTGGCGGTGGATTCACCTGGGGCTCCGCGCTGGTTCGTTTCTAGGATAAGGATTAAAACATGACGCAATTTGCATTTGTGTTCCCTGGACAGGGTTCTCAAACCGTTGGAATGCTGGCTGATATGGCGGCGAGCTATCCAATTGTCGAAGAAACGTTTGCTGAAGCTTCTGCGGCGCTGGGCTACGACCTGTGGGCGCTGACCCAGCAGGGGCCGGCTGAAGAACTGAATAAAACCTGGCAAACCCAGCCAGCGCTGTTGACTGCATCTGTTGCGCTGTATCGCGTATGGCAGCAGCAGGGCGGTAAAGCACCGGCAATGATGGCTGGTCACAGCCTGGGGGAATACTCCGCGCTGGTTTGCGCTGGTGTGATTGATTTCGCTGATGCGGTGCGTCTGGTTGAGATGCGCGGCAAGTTCATGCAAGAAGCCGTACCGGAAGGCACGGGCGCTATGGCGGCAATCATCGGTCTGGATGATGCGTCTATTGCGAAAGCGTGTGAAGAAGCTGCAGAAGGTCAGGTCGTTTCTCCGGTAAACTTTAACTCTCCGGGACAGGTGGTTATTGCCGGTCATAAAGAAGCAGTTGAGCGTGCTGGCGCTGCCTGTAAAGCTGCGGGCGCAAAACGCGCTCTGCCGTTACCAGTGAGCGTACCGTCTCACTGTGCGCTGATGAAACCAGCAGCCGACAAACTGGCAGTAGAATTAGCGAAAATCACCTTTAACGCACCAACAGTTCCTGTTGTGAATAACGTTGATGTGAAATGCGAAACCAATGGTGATGCCATCCGTGACGCACTGGTACGTCAGTTGTATAACCCGGTTCAGTGGACGAAGTCTGTTGAATACATGGCAGCGCAAGGCGTAGAACATCTCTATGAAGTCGGCCCGGGCAAAGTGCTTACTGGCCTGACGAAACGCATTGTCGACACCCTGACCGCCTCGGCGCTGAACGAACCTTCAGCGATGGCAGCGGCGCTCGAGCTTTAAAAGAGGAAAATCATGAGTTTTGAAGGAAAAATCGCACTGGTAACCGGTGCAAGCCGCGGAATTGGCCGCGCAATTGCTGAAACGCTCGCAGCCCGTGGCGCGAAAGTTATTGGCACTGCGACCAGTGAAAATGGCGCTCAGGCGATCAGTGATTATTTAGGTGCCAACGGCAAAGGTCTGATGTTGAATGTGACCGACCCGGCATCTATCGAATCTGTTCTGGAAAAAATTCGCGCAGAATTTGGTGAAGTGGATATCCTGGTCAATAATGCCGGTATCACTCGTGATAACCTGTTAATGCGAATGAAAGATGAAGAGTGGAACGATATTATCGAAACCAACCTTTCATCTGTTTTCCGTCTGTCAAAAGCGGTAATGCGCGCTATGATGAAAAAGCGTCATGGTCGTATTATCACTATCGGTTCTGTGGTTGGTACCATGGGAAATGGCGGTCAGGCCAACTACGCTGCGGCGAAAGCGGGCTTGATCGGCTTCAGTAAATCACTGGCGCGCGAAGTTGCGTCACGCGGTATTACTGTAAACGTTGTTGCTCCGGGCTTTATTGAAACGGACATGACACGTGCGCTGAGCGATGACCAGCGTGCGGGTATCCTGGCGCAGGTTCCTGCGGGTCGCCTCGGCGGCGCACAGGAAATCGCCAACGCGGTTGCATTCCTGGCATCCGACGAAGCAGCTTACATCACGGGTGAAACTTTGCATGTGAACGGCGGGATGTACATGGTCTGACCGCGATTTGCACAAAATGCTCATGTTGCGCGCAGTCTGCGTGGTTATGAGTAATAATTAGTGCAAAATGATTTGCGTTATTGGGGGGTAAGGCCTCAAAATAACGTAAAATCGTGGTAAGACCTGCCGGGATTTAGTTGCAAATTTTTCAACATTTTATACACTACGAAAACCATCGCGAAAGCGAGTTTTGATAGGAAATTTAAGAGTATGAGCACTATCGAAGAACGCGTTAAGAAAATTATCGGCGAACAGCTGGGCGTTAAGCAGGAAGAAGTTACCAACAATGCTTCTTTCGTTGAAGACCTGGGCGCGGATTCTCTTGACACCGTTGAGCTGGTAATGGCTCTGGAAGAAGAGTTTGATACTGAGATTCCGGACGAAGAAGCTGAGAAAATCACCACCGTTCAGGCTGCCATTGATTACATCAACGGCCACCAGGCGTAAGTGAACATCTCCAGGCGGTCGTTCGACCGCCTGAGTTTTATCTTTTTGTCCCACTAGAATCATTTTTTCCCTCCCTGGAGGACAAACGTGTCTAAGCGTCGTGTAGTTGTGACCGGACTGGGCATGTTGTCTCCTGTCGGCAATACCGTAGAGTCTACCTGGAAAGCTCTGCTTGCCGGTCAGAGTGGCATCAGCCTAATCGACCATTTCGATACTAGCGCCTATGCAACGAAATTTGCTGGCTTAGTAAAGGATTTTAACTGTGAGGACATTATCTCGCGCAAAGAACAGCGCAAGATGGATGCCTTCATTCAATATGGAATTGTCGCTGGCGTTCAGGCCATGCAGGATTCTGGCCTTGAAATAACGGAAGAGAACGCAACCCGCATTGGTGCCGCAATTGGCTCCGGGATTGGCGGCCTCGGACTGATCGAAGAAAACCACACATCTCTGATGAACGGTGGTCCACGTAAGATCAGCCCATTCTTCGTTCCGTCAACGATTGTGAACATGGTGGCAGGTCATCTGACTATCATGTATGGCCTGCGTGGCCCAAGCATCTCTATCGCGACCGCCTGTACTTCCGGCGTGCACAACATTGGCCATGCTGCGCGTATTATCGCGTATGGCGATGCTGACGTGATGGTTGCAGGTGGCGCAGAGAAAGCCAGTACGCCGCTGGGCGTTGGTGGTTTTGGCGCGGCACGTGCATTATCTACCCGCAATGATAACCCGCAAGCGGCGAGCCGCCCGTGGGATAAAGAGCGTGATGGTTTCGTACTGGGCGATGGTGCCGGTATGCTGGTACTTGAAGAGTACGAACACGCGAAAAAACGCGGTGCGAAAATTTACGCTGAACTCGTCGGCTTTGGTATGAGCAGCGATGCTTATCATATGACGTCACCGCCAGAAAATGGCGCAGGCGCAGCTCTGGCAATGGCAAATGCTTTGCGTGATGCAGGCATTGAAGCGAGTCAGATTGGCTACGTTAACGCACACGGTACTTCTACTCCGGCTGGCGATAAAGCTGAAGCGCAGGCGGTGAAAACCATCTTCGGTGAAGCTGCAAGCCGTGTGTTGGTAAGCTCCACGAAATCTATGACCGGTCACCTGTTAGGTGCGGCGGGTGCAGTAGAATCTATCTACTCCATCCTGGCGCTGCGCGATCAGGCTGTTCCGCCAACCATTAACCTGGATAACCCGGATGAAGGTTGCGATCTGGATTTCGTACCGTACGAAGCGCGTCAGGTCAGCGGAATGGAATACACGCTGTGTAACTCCTTCGGCTTCGGTGGCACTAATGGTTCTTTGATCTTTAAAAAGATCTAAGTTGTCATTTTCCACCCTTATAAAAGGTCCGCTTGCGGGCCTTTTTTCTTAGCTTTTATTCCGACTTGTTCCGTAGTGAACATGCTGCCACACTAACAATTCTCTGATAAGGAGCCGGTATGTTCTTAATTAACGGTCATAAGCAGGAATCGCTGGCAGTAAGCGATCGGGCAACGCAGTTTGGTGATGGTTGTTTTACCACCGCCAGAGTTATCGACGGTAAAGTCAGTTTGTTATCGGCGCATATCCAGCGACTACAGGATGCTTGTCAGCGGTTGATGATTTCCTGTGACTTCTGGCCTCAGCTTGAACAAGAGATGAAAACGCTGGCAGCAGAACAGCAAAATGGTGTACTGAAAGTCGTGATCAGTCGCGGTAGTGGCGGGCGAGGGTACAGCACATTGAACAGTGGACCGGCAACGCGGATTCTCTCCGTTACGGTTTATCCCGCACATTACGACCGTTTGCGTAACGAGGGGATGACGTTGGCGCTAAGCCCGGTGCGGCTGGGGCGCAATCCTCATCTTGCAGGTATTAAACATCTTAATCGGCTTGAGCAAGTATTGATCCGCTCTCATCTTGAGCAGACAAACGCTGATGAGGCGCTGGTCCTTGACAGCGAAGGGTGGGTTACGGAATGCTGTGCGGCTAATTTGTTCTGGCGGAAGGGCAACGTAGTTTATACGCCGCGACTGGATCAGGCAGGTGTTAACGGCATTATGCGACAATTCTGTATCCGTTTACTGGCACAATCCTCTTATCAGCTTGTCGAAGTGCAAGCCTCGCTGGAGGAGGCGTTGCAGGCAGATGAGATGGTTATTTGTAATGCGTTAATGCCAGTGATACCCGTACGTGCCTGTGGCGATGTCTCCTTTTCGTCAGCAACGTTATATGAATATTTAGCCCCACTTTGTGAGCGCCCGAATTAGTCATGAAAAAAGTGTTATTGATTATCTTGTTATTGCTGGTGGTACTGGGTATCGCCGCTGGTGTGGGCGTCTGGAAGGTTCGCCATCTTGCCGACAGCAAATTGCTTATCAAAGAAGAGACGATATTTACCCTGAAGCCAGGGACCGGACGTCTGGCGCTCGGTGAACATCTTTATGCCGATAAGATCATCAATCGCCCACGGGTTTTCCAATGGCTGCTGCGTATCGAACCGGATCTTTCTCACTTTAAAGCCGGGACTTACCGCTTTACACCGCAGATGACCGTGCGCGAGATGCTGAAATTGCTGGAAAGCGGTAAAGAAGCACAGTTCCCTCTGCGACTGGTAGAAGGGATGCGTCTGAGCGATTACCTCAAGCAATTGCGTGAGGCCCCGTATATCAAGCACACGCTGAGCGACGATAAGTACGCCACCGTAGCGCAGGCACTTGAACTGGAAAACCCGGAGTGGATTGAAGGTTGGTTCTGGCCAGACACCTGGATGTATACCGCCAATACCACCGATGTCGCGTTACTCAAGCGAGCGCACAAGAAAATGGTGAAAGCGGTCGATAGCGCCTGGGAAGGGCGTGCGGACGGTCTGCCTTATAAAGATAAAAACCAGTTGGTGACGATGGCATCAATTATCGAAAAAGAAACCGCCGTTGCCAGTGAACGCGATCAGGTTGCCTCAGTATTTATCAACCGTTTACGCATTGGTATGCGCCTGCAGACCGACCCGACCGTGATTTACGGGATGGGAGAGCGTTATAATGGCAAACTTTCTCGTGCAGACCTGGAAACGCCGACAGCGTATAACACCTATACCATTACCGGTCTGCCGCCAGGTGCGATAGCGACGCCGGGGGCGGATTCGCTGAAGGCTGCTGCGCATCCGGCAAAAACGCCGTATCTCTATTTTGTGGCCGATGGTAAAGGTGGTCACACGTTTAATACCAATCTTGCCAGTCATAACAAGTCTGTGCAGGATTATCTGAAAGTGCTTAAGGAAAAAAATGCGCAGTAAGTATATCGTCATTGAGGGGCTGGAAGGCGCAGGCAAAACTACCGCGCGTAACGTGGTGGTTGAGACGCTCGAGCAACTGGGTATCCGCGACATGGTTTTCACTCGGGAACCTGGCGGTACGCAACTTGCCGAAAAGTTAAGAAGCCTGGTGCTGGATATCAAATCGGTAGGCGATGAAGTCATTACCGATAAAGCCGAAGTTCTGATGTTTTATGCCGCGCGCGTTCAACTGGTAGAAACGGTCATCAAACCTGCGCTGGCTAACGACACCTGGGTGATTGGCGATCGCCACGATCTCTCCACTCAAGCCTATCAGGGTGGAGGACGTGGTATTGACCAACATATGCTGGCAACACTGCGTGATGCTGTTCTCGGGGATTTTCGCCCCGACTTAACGCTCTATCTCGATGTTACCCCGGAGGTTGGCTTAAAACGCGCGCGTGCGCGCGGCGAGCTGGATCGTATTGAGCAAGAGTCTTTCGATTTCTTTAATCGCACCCGCGCCCGCTATCTGGAACTGGCAGCACAAGATAAAAGCATTCATACCATTGATGCCACCCAGCCGCTGGAGGCCGTGATGGATGCAATCCGCACTACCGTGACCAACTGGGTGAAGGAGTTGGACGCATGAGATGGTATCCATGGTTACGACCTGATTTCGAAAAACTGGTAGCCAGCTATCAGGCCGGAAGAGGTCACCATGCGCTACTCATTCAGGCGTTACCGGGCATGGGCGATGATGCTTTAATCTACGCCCTGAGCCGTTATTTACTCTGCCAACAACCGCAGGGCCACAAAAGTTGCGGTCACTGTCGTGGATGTCAGTTGATGCAGGCTGGCACGCATCCCGATTATTACACCCTGGCTCCCGAAAAAGGGAAAAATGCGCTGGGCATTGATGCGGTACGTGAAGTCACCGAAAAGTTAAATGAGCACGCACGCTTAGGTGGTGCGAAAGTTGTATGGGTAACCGATGCTGCCTTACTGACCGACGCCGCGGCTAACGCATTGCTGAAAACGCTTGAAGAGCCACCAGCAGAAACCTGGTTTTTCCTGGCTACCCGCGAGCCTGAACGTTTACTGGCAACATTACGTAGTCGTTGTCGGTTACATTACCTTGCGCCGCCGCCGGAACAGTACGCCGTGACCTGGCTTTCACGCGAAGTGACAATGTCACAGGATGCACTACTTGCCGCATTGCGCTTAAGCGCCGGTTCGCCTGGGGCGGCACTGGCGTTGTTTCAGGGAGATAACTGGCAGGCTCGTGAAACATTGTGTCAGGCGCTGGCATATAGCGTGCAATCGGGCGACTGGTATTCGCTGCTAGCGGCCCTTAATCATGAACAAGCTCCGGCGCGTTTACACTGGCTGGCAACGTTGCTGATGGATGCGCTAAAACGCCATCATGGCGCTGCGCAGGTGACCAATGTTGATGTGCCGGGCCTGGTCGTCGAACTGGCAAATCATCTTTCTCCCTCGCGCCTGCAGGCTATACTGGGGGATGTTTGCCACATTCGTGAACAGTTAATGTCTGTCACAGGCATCAACCGCGAGCTTCTCATCACCGATCTTTTACTGCGTATTGAGCATTACCTGCAACCGGGCGTTGTGCTACCGGTTCCTCATCTTTAAGAGAGACATCATGTTTTTAGTCGACTCACACTGCCATCTCGATGGACTGGATTATGAATCTTTGCATAAGGACGTGGATGACGTTCTGGCGAAAGCCGCCGCACGCGATGTGAAATTTTGTCTGGCAGTCGCCACAACATTACCGGGTTATTTACACATGCGGGATCTGGTAGGCGAACGTGACAACGTCGTATTTTCTTGTGGCGTGCATCCACTCAACCAGAATGATCCCTACGATGTAGAAGATTTACGCCGTCTGGCGGCAGAAGAGGGCGTTGTTGCGCTGGGTGAAACCGGGTTGGATTATTATTACACGCCGGAAACTAAAGTACGGCAGCAAGAGTCCTTCATCCATCATATCCAGATTGGTCGTGAACTGAACAAGCCGGTTATCGTCCACACCCGTGACGCCCGCGCCGATACGCTGGCAATTCTGCGCGAAGAAAAAGTGACGGATTGCGGTGGCGTACTACACTGTTTTACAGAGGACAGAGAAACGGCGGGAAAATTACTGGATCTCGGATTTTACATCTCCTTTTCCGGCATTGTGACCTTCCGTAATGCGGAGCAACTGCGCGATGCCGCGCGTTATGTCCCCCTGGATCGGTTACTGGTAGAAACTGACTCACCTTACCTTGCACCGGTTCCGCATCGAGGAAAAGAGAATCAACCTGCGATGGTTCGTGACGTTGCAGAATACATGGCTGTGTTGAAAGGTGTTGCCGTTGAAGAACTGGCGCAGGTAACCACCGATAACTTCGCCCGTCTGTTTCACATCGATGCTTCCCGCCTTCAATCCATCCGTTGAATGAGTTTTTTTAAAGCTCGTAATTAATGGCTAAAACGAGTAAAGTTCACCGCCGAAAATTGGGCGGTGAATAACCACGTTTGAAATATTGTGACATATGTTTTGTCAAAATGTGCAACTTCTCCAATGATCTGAAGTTGAAACGTGATAGCCGTCAAACAAATTGGCACTGAATTATTTTACTCTGTGTAATAAATAAAGGGCGCTTAGATGCCCTGTATACGGCGAGGCTCTCCCCCCTTGCCACGCGTGAGAACGTAAAAAAGCACCCATACTCAGGAGCACTCTCAATTATGTTTAAGAATGCATTTGCTAACCTGCAAAAGGTCGGTAAATCGCTGATGCTGCCGGTATCCGTACTGCCTATCGCAGGTATTCTGCTGGGCGTCGGTTCCGCGAATTTCAGCTGGCTGCCCGCCGTTGTATCGCATGTTATGGCAGAAGCAGGCGGTTCCGTCTTTGCAAACATGCCACTGATTTTTGCGATCGGTGTCGCCCTCGGCTTTACCAATAACGATGGCGTATCCGCGCTGGCTGCAGTTGTTGCCTATGGCATCATGGTTAAAACCATGGCCGTGGTTGCGCCACTGGTACTGCATTTACCTGCTGAAGAAATCGCCTCTAAACACCTGGCGGATACTGGCGTACTCGGAGGGATTATCTCCGGTGCGATTGCAGCGTATATGTTTAACCGTTTCTACCGTATTAAGCTGCCTGAGTATCTTGGCTTCTTTGCCGGTAAACGCTTTGTGCCGATCATTTCTGGCCTGGCTGCCATCTTTACTGGCGTTGTGCTGTCCTTCATTTGGCCGCCGATTGGTTCTGCAATCCAGACCTTCTCTCAGTGGGCTGCTTACCAGAACCCGGTAGTTGCGTTTGGCATTTACGGTTTCATCGAACGTTGCCTGGTACCGTTTGGTCTGCACCACATCTGGAACGTACCTTTCCAGATGCAAATTGGTGAATACACCAACGCAGCAGGTCAGGTTTTCCACGGCGACATTCCGCGTTATATGGCGGGTGACCCGACTGCGGGTAAACTGTCTGGTGGCTTCCTGTTCAAAATGTACGGTCTGCCAGCTGCCGCAATTGCTATCTGGCACTCTGCTAAACCAGAAAACCGCGCGAAAGTGGGCGGTATTATGATCTCCGCGGCGCTGACCTCGTTCCTGACCGGTATCACCGAGCCGATCGAGTTCTCCTTCATGTTCGTTGCGCCGATCCTGTACATCATCCACGCGATTCTGGCAGGCCTGGCATTCCCAATCTGTATTCTTCTGGGGATGCGTGACGGTACGTCGTTCTCGCACGGTCTGATCGACTTCATTGTTCTGTCTGGTAACAGCAGCAAACTGTGGCTGTTCCCGATCGTCGGTATCGGTTATGCAATTGTTTACTACACCATCTTCCGCGTGCTGATTAAAGCACTGGATCTGAAAACGCCGGGTCGTGAAGATGCGACTGAAGATGCAAAAGCGACAGGTACCAGCGAAATGGCACCGGCTCTGGTTGCTGCATTTGGTGGTAAAGAAAATATTACTAACCTCGACGCATGTATTACCCGTCTGCGCGTCAGCGTTGCTGATGTGTCTAAAGTGGATCAGGCTGGCCTGAAGAAACTGGGCGCAGCGGGCGTAGTGGTTGCTGGTTCTGGTGTTCAGGCGATTTTCGGTACTAAATCCGATAACCTGAAAACCGAGATGGATGAGTACATCCGTAACCACTAATCCGTAAGACGTTGGGGAGACTAAGGCAGCCGGATGGCTGCCTTTTTTACAGGTGTTATTCAGAATTGATACGTGCCGGTAATGCTGAAATTACGCGGTGCGCCGTAGACGATAGAACCTTCCACGTTGGTATCGTAGGTTTTGTCGAACAGGTTATTGACGTTCCCCTGTAACGAGAAGTTTTTCGTCACCTGGTAGCGGGTGAAGAGATCCACCAGCGCGTAGCTACCTTGCTCGGCGCGGAAGGTGCCATACGGCGTCACGGTGTCGGTATACACGCGATTTTGCCAGTTAACACCACCGCCGACCGTCAACTCTGGCATGACAGGCAACCGATAGCTGGTGAACATTTTAACCGTGGTGCGTGGCAGATTAGGATTAACGGCGTTTCCTTCGTTATCCTCTGCAATATAGCGCGTTGCGCCAAACGTCAGCTGCCAGTTGTCGGTAATTGCGCCGTTGAGTTCAAATTCCACACCTTTACTGACTGTCCCATCCACCGCTTTATAGGCGGTTTCGCCGTTGCTGCCGGGGATAGGTGTACCAGTGGACTGAGCGACATTATCCTGCTCAATACGGAAGATGGCTAACGTGGTGGTCAGACGGCTATTCATCCAGTCCGATTTCAGACCCAGCTCGTAGTTGTTACCGGTGATTGGAGCCAGATATTTGCCTGAACTGTCACGATCATTTTGCGGCTGGAAAATAGAGGTATAGCTGGCGTAGGTCGACCAGTTGTCATTGATGTCAAACACCAGACCAGCGTAAGGCGTGGTGTGGTTTTTCTCCATGCTGTAAGTCAGCGTATCAACCCGCCAGTTGGTATAACGTGCGCCGAGGATCAGATGCAGCGGATCGGCAAGGGTGACACGAGTGGCAGCATATAACGATTTCATATGTGTGGTATCGTCCTGCGCCAGGCTCTGTGGTGACCAGTCGGTTTGTGGGAAATTGCCATTAAAGTTGTAGAAACTGCCAATTTCATCCGGGAAGATGTTTGCCCATGAACTGAAGTAACGATTGTTTTGTTTGCTGTAACTGCCACCAAACATTAGATTGTGCTGACGACCAAACAATTCATAACTACCGTCAGCAAACAAATCCAGCGCATCAACTTTACGTTTGCCGCTGTTCCAACCGGTGCCGCCGACATAATCAAAGCCAGGTCCATAATTACTGTATGGCCCAACCAGCATACCATCCGCTTTATTTACATAGGCATCGACATACATCATTTTGCTGTCAAATTCGACTTCGGAGTGGGTGGCATTCAGTGTCGCTTGCCAGGTATCAGCAAACCGCTGCTTGAGGGTCATAAAGACCTTGTTGATCTCTTTATCGTTATACGCCCAGTCAGGTGCGGTACTGCGCGCGCGATCGTAACTGTTGCCGCTGCCATCAGTATTCCAGCGCGGTAAACCGCCCCACGTTGGGCTATTAACATCAATGCGCTGATATTCGTAACCGGCTGAAAGCGTCGTAAGATCGCCTAAATCAGCATCAACAATGCCGGAGAAGAAGGTCTTTTCACTGTTGTAGCGGTCCAGCCATGAGTCGTTATTCTGGTAGCCGCCGACAATTCGCGCGCGGATTTTACCATCTTCGGTGAGTGGACTTTGTAAATCCGCCACATACCGTTCTTTGTTCCAGCTACCGTATTCCGCCGAGACATCGCCTTTAAATTCACGACTGGTCGCGTGTTTTCGAACCATATTAATTGCCGCAGATGGATTACCCGTCCCGGTCATGAGTCCTGTCGCGCCACGCACTACTTCTACGCGTTCAAACAGTGCCATATCAGAAAGTGCGTCGCCCAGATTCCAGCGCGATTCAAAATAGGTGGGGATACCATCAACCATATAGTTATCGATCTGGAATCCGCGGGAATAATAAAGAGCACGATCGGAATCCGCCTGACTTTTGCTGATCCCCAGCGTGTTTTCCATCACTTCGCCCAGCGTTTGTAACTGCTGATCTTCCATCCGCTGCTGGCTAACAATA
The DNA here is from genome assembly GCF_046764225.1 of Escherichia sp. F1. Taxonomy (NCBI): domain Bacteria; kingdom Pseudomonadati; phylum Pseudomonadota; class Gammaproteobacteria; order Enterobacterales; family Enterobacteriaceae; genus Escherichia; species Escherichia sp. F1. The sequence goes on along the minus strand of NZ_CP177202.1, from coordinate 2,907,909 downwards.
GTGACCGACTGAGGAATATCACGTTGAGTCATCTGCATTTTGGTACCTGCAGAGGTAGACGTTACGCTGTAATCATTTTTGCCATCATCTGGAGCTGTGGCTGAACCCTCAACAATCACCGTTTCTTCAGTGGCTGGTGCAGCAAAAGCGGCAGAAGGTAATAGTGCCAGTACAATGCAACCGGCAAGTAGTGACGGTTTGGTGATGGCTTGATATTGATTATCCCTGTTAAATTGTGTTGAAAGCATTTGAAATCTCTTAGTTTATGTTGTCGTCAGGCTCATGCCGGAGCAGGGTGATGAGCGGTTATATTTAGTGTGCGAATAATTTTGCATGTAAATGCAAATGAGAAATATACGCATTCATATTTGACGTGTAAACCAAACAGAGAATGTCTTTTCAGCGCATTCGCAGGCAGAAATGGGAATAATGGCGATATATACGGCAGCAAAACGATTTTTTGCTTAAGAAATCGTGAGTTAAGGTTGAAAGAGCAGGTTTAACTCGACCATACTCTATACTCGCAGTGTGGCGCGGCGTAGCATGGCGCAACGCATGGCTATTTGAAAAAGGAAAATGTCGTGGCAGAAGAAACTATATTTAGCAAAATTATTCGTCGTGAGATCCCCTCCGATATCGTCTACCAGGATGATCTGGTAACGGCGTTTCGCGATATTTCGCCGCAAGCGCCAACGCATATTCTGATCATTCCAAATATCCTCATTCCAACTGTGAACGACGTGTCTGCTGAGCATGAGCAGGCGCTGGGACGCATGATCACCGTAGCGGCAAAAATTGCTGAGCAAGAAGGTATTGCCGAAGATGGCTATCGTCTGATCATGAACACCAACCGCCACGGCGGACAAGAGGTTTACCACATCCATATGCACTTGTTGGGTGGCCGTCCGCTGGGACCAATGCTGGCGCATAAAGGTCTGTAACGATGAGAAAAGGATGCTTTGGGCTGGTGTCTCTGGCGTTGTTAGTGCTGGTGGGCTGTCGTTCACATCCGGAAATTCCGGTGAATGATGAGCAATCGCTGGTGATGGAGTCATCTTTATTGGCTGCGGGCATCAGTGCAGAAAAGCCCGTCCTTTCGACGTCTGATATTCAACCTTCAGCATCCTCAACGCTTTATAACGAAAGGCAAGAACCCGTTACCGTTCATTATCGTTTTTACTGGTATGACGCCAGAGGGCTGGAGATGCATCCTCTGGAAAGGCCACGCAGCGTTACCATTCCCGCACATTCGGCGGTAACGCTGTACGGCAGCGCCAATTTTCTGGGGGCGCACAAAGTCAGACTTTATCTATATTTGTAAGGGGTGAATCTTGATGACAAAAATGAGTCGCTACGCCTTGATTACCGCGCTGGCGATGTTTCTCGCCGGGTGTGTGGGGCAACGTGAACCTGCGCCGGTAGAAGAAGTGAAACCAGCGCCGGAACAACCAGCCGAGCCGCAACAGCCTGTCCCCACAGTGCCATCGGTGCCGACAATCCCACAACAGCCAGGCCCAATTGAGCACGAAGATCAAACTGCACCGCCTGCGCCGCATATTCGCCATTATGACTGGAATGGCGCAATGCAGCCGATGGTCAGTAAGATGCTTGGGGCTGACGGCGTGACTGCGGGTAGCGTCCTGCTGGTTGATAGCGTTAACAACCGTACTAACGGTTCGCTGAATGCCGCAGAAGCGACCGAAACGCTGCGAAATGCGCTGGCTAATAACGGTAAATTTACCCTGGTTTCCGCCCAGCAGCTGTCGATGGCGAAGCAACAGTTAGGTTTGTCGCCGCAGGACAGTTTAGGTACCCGTAGTAAAGCCATAGGCATTGCCCGCAATGTCGGCGCTCATTACGTGCTGTACTCCAGCGCCTCTGGCAACGTTAACGCTCCGACCCTACAAATGCAGCTGATGCTGGTGCAGACGGGCGAAATTATCTGGTCAGGTAAAGGTGCCGTTTCGCAGCAATAATCCCATCACGCGCGACGAATTGCTGTCGCGCTTTTTCCCGCAATTTCATCCCGTCACGACGTTTAATAGTGGGCTTAGTGGCGGGAGTTTTCTCATTGAACATCAGGGCCAGCGTTTTGTTGTGCGTCAGCCGCACGATCCTGATGCGCCGCAGTCCGCGTTCTTGCGCCAGTATCGGGCTTTATCACAACTACCCGCATGCATTGCACCGAAGCCGCATTTATATCTCCGTGACTGGATGGTAGTCGACTATCTGCCCGGCGAGGTAAAAACGTATTTGCCGGATACTAACGAACTGGCAGGCTTGCTGTATTATCTACATCAACAACCGCGTTTTGGCTGGCGAATAACGCTGTTGCCGTTACTGGAACTGTACTGGCAGCAAAGCGATCCGGCGCGGCGGACAGTGGGTTGGCTGCGAATGTTAAAACGTCTGCGCAAAGCGCGGGAACCACGGCCTTTACGCTTAAGTCCATTGCATATGGATGTCCACGCCGGAAATTTAGTGTATAGCGCGTCAGGGTTAAAACTCATCGACTGGGAGTATGCCGGAGATGGTGATATCGCGCTGGAACTGGCGGCGGTGTGGGTGGAAAATACTGACCAGCACCGGCAATTGGTCAATGACTATGCCACTCGCGCGAAGATTTACCCGGCGCAATTATGGCGTCAGGTCAGGCGATGGTTTCCCTGGCTGCTGATGCTCAAAGCAGGGTGGTTTGAGTACCGCTGGGGACAAACCGGCGATCAACAATTTATCAGGCTGGCCGATGACACCTGGCGGCAGCTATTAATAAAACAATAAGGAGAGCAGTGTGGGTCCAGTAATGTTGGATGTCGAAGGTTACGAACTGGACGCGGAAGAGCGTGAAATACTGGCGCATCCGCTGGTGGGAGGGCTGATTCTCTTTACGCGTAACTATCATGATCCTGCCCAGTTACGTGAACTGGTGCGACAGATCCGCGCAGCTTCGCGCAATCATCTGGTGGTGGCGGTAGATCAGGAAGGTGGACGCGTGCAGCGTTTTCGTGAAGGTTTTACCCGCTTGCCAGCGGCACAATCATTCGCTGCGCTGTTGGGAATGGAAGAAGGCGGAAAACTGGCGCAAGAGGCAGGTTGGTTGATGGCCAGCGAAATGATTGCTATGGATATTGATATCAGCTTTGCGCCAGTGCTGGACGTCGGGCATATCAGCGCGGCGATTGGCGAGCGTTCTTATCATGCCGATCCCGAAAAAGCCCTGGCAATTGCCAGCCGGTTTATTGATGGTATGCATGAAGCCGGAATGAAAACTACCGGGAAACACTTCCCAGGACACGGTGCAGTAACGGCAGACTCACACAAAGAAACACCGTGTGACCCACGTCCGCAAGCGGAGATTCGCGCTAAAGATATGTCGGTCTTCAGTTCCTTAATCCGCGAAAATAAACTCGACGCCATTATGCCTGCGCATGTGATCTACAGTGATGTCGATCCGCGTCCGGCTAGCGGTTCTCCCTATTGGCTGAAAACCGTTTTGCGTCAGGAACTGGGTTTTGATGGCGTGATTTTCTCTGACGATTTATCGATGGAAGGTGCCGCGATTATGGGCAGTTATGCCGAACGCGGGCAGGCATCACTGGACGCGGGTTGCGATATGATCCTGGTCTGCAATAATCGTAAAGGGGCCGTCAGCGTGTTAGATAATCTGTCACCGATCAAGGCAGAACGTGTTACACGTTTGTATCATAAAGGTTCATTTTCGCGACAGGAACTGATGGACTCGGCTCGCTGGAAAGCGATCAGCACCCGTCTGAATCAGTTACATGAACGCTGGCAGGAAGAGAAAGCAGGTCACTAACCCTGGCTTATGTGAGGAAGCGATGATTATCTATTTACACGGTTTTGACTCTAACAGTCCGGGTAACCACGAGAAAGTCTTACAATTGCAGTTTATTGACCCGGATGTACGCTTGATAAGCTACAGTACGCGGCATCCGAAACATGATATGCAGCATCTGCTCAAAGAAGTGGACAAAATGTTGCAACTGAACGTCGACGAGCGTCCGCTGATTTGCGGCGTTGGTCTGGGCGGATACTGGGCGGAACGGATTGGTTTTCTTTGCGATATCCGCCAGGTGATCTTCAACCCTAATTTGTTCCCTTATGAGAACATGGAAGGCAAGATTGATCGCCCGGAAGAGTATGCCGATATTGCCACTAAGTGTGTGACCAACTTCCGCGAAAAGAATCGCGATCGTTGTTTGGTGATTTTGTCGCGTAATGATGAAGCGCTTAACAGCCAGCGGACATCTGAAGAGCTGCATCATTATTACGAGATTGTCTGGGACGAAGAGCAGACGCACAAATTCAAGAATATCTCCCCGCATTTACAGCGTATTAAAGCGTTCAAAACCCTCGGGTAAATGCCCTCGTCGCATCAGGTAACCTTGCCGGTACCTGATGCGCATTTTATCAGGCCTATCAAACGTCCTCCATACACCCCTCACGCTATACCACTCTCATAAATTCGCTCAAATAATAAACAATAGGCTCTGTTTTTTGATCTCGCCCGGTAAAGTCGCCTATCTTTTCAGCAACAAAACTTGATTAACATCAATTTTGGTATGACCAATGCACCATTCATGTTATTCTCAATAGTGAAGAACATTTTCATTGCTGTAACCTGTTGTTAATTAAGAGCTATGTTAATAACCATTAATTAACAATTGGTTAATAAATTTAAGGGGGTCACGTTGACTACGCCATTGAAAAAAATTGTGATTGTCGGCGGCGGTGCTGGTGGGCTGGAAATGGCAACACAGCTGGGGCATAAGCTGGGACGCAAGAAAAAAGCCAAAATCACGCTGGTCGATCGTAACCACAGCCACCTGTGGAAACCGCTGCTGCACGAAGTGGCGACTGGCTCGCTTGATGAAGGCGTTGATGCGTTGAGCTATCTGGCCCATGCGCGTAATCATGGTTTCCAGTTCCAGCTGGGTTCCGTCATTGATATTGATCGTGAAGCGAAAACAATCACTATTGCAGAACTGCGCGACGAAAAAGGTGAATTGCTGGTTCCGGAACGTAAAATCGCCTATGACACCCTGGTAATGGCGCTGGGTAGCACCTCCAACGATTTCAATACGCCAGGTGTCAAAGAGAACTGCATTTTCCTCGATAACCCGCACCAGGCGCGTCGCTTCCACCAGGAGATGCTGAATCTGTTCCTGAAATACTCCGCCAACCTGGGCGCGAATGGCAAAGTGAACATTGCGATAGTCGGCGGCGGCGCGACGGGTGTAGAACTCTCCGCTGAATTGCACAACGCGGTCAAGCAACTGCACAGCTACGGTTATAAAGGTCTGACCAACGAAGCCCTGAACGTAACGCTGGTAGAAGCGGGCGAACGTATTTTGCCTGCATTACCGCCACGTATCTCTGCTGCGGCCCATAATGAGTTAACGAAACTTGGCGTTCGCGTGCTGACGCAAACCATGGTCACCAGTGCTGATGAAGGCGGCCTGCATACTAAAGATGGCGAATATATTGAGGCTGATCTGATGGTGTGGGCAGCCGGGATCAAAGCGCCAGACTTCCTGAAAGATATCGGTGGTCTTGAAACCAACCGTATCAACCAGCTGGTGGTGGAACCGACGCTGCAAACCACCCGCGATCCAGACATATACGCTATTGGCGACTGCGCGTCATGCCCGCGTCCGGAAGGGGGCTTTGTTCCGCCGCGTGCGCAGGCCGCACACCAGATGGCAACCTGCGCAATGAACAACATTCTGGCACAGATGAACGGTAAGTCGCTGAAAAATTATCAGTATAAAGATCACGGTTCTCTGGTATCGCTGTCGAACTTCTCCACCGTCGGTAGCCTGATGGGTAACCTGACGCGCGGCTCAATGATGATTGAAGGACGAATTGCGCGCTTTGTATACATCTCGCTATACCGAATGCACCAGATTGCGCTGCATGGTTACTTTAAAACTGGATTAATGATGCTGGTGGGGAGTATTAACCGCGTTATCCGTCCGCGTTTGAAGTTGCATTAATCGGCTTGTACTGGCGGATGCGGCGTAAACGCCTTATCCGCCCTGGACAAATGGTACGAGCGGTAGGCCTGATAAGACGCGTTAAGCGTCGCATCAGGCATTCCTTCAGACTCCTCCGAATCCCTAAGTATTTCCAGCCATTCCCGCGCTTTTCATCTTCTGTCTGATAGCTGCTTTTCTCCTTCGCTTGCATGATTGGCATAACAGCAAAGAAGGAGGTGTTCCCGTGAATAAATCAATGTTGGCGGGTATCGGGATTGGTGTCGCAGCTGCGTTGGGCGTAGCGGCAGTGGCCAGTCTGAACGTGTTTGAACGTGGCCCGCAATACGCTCAGGTTGTTTCTGCAACCCCAATCAAGGAAACGGTTAAAACACCGCGTCAGGAGTGTCGCAACGTCACAGTGACCCATCGTCGACCGGTGCAGGATGAAAATCGCATTACCGGGTCGGTGCTCGGCGCTGTTGCTGGCGGCGTGATAGGGCATCAGTTTGGCGGTGGTCGCGGTAAAGATGTCGCCACTGTTGTGGGGGCGCTGGGAGGTGGCTATGCCGGTAACCAGATCCAGGGCTCTCTCCAGGAAAGCGATACTTACACGACTACGCAACAGCGTTGTAAAACGGTGTATGACAAGTCAGAAAAAATGCTCGGTTATGATGTGACCTATAAGATTGGCGATCAGCAGGGCAAAATCCGCATGGACCGCGATCCGGGTACGCAGATCCCGCTAGATAGCAACGGGCAACTGATTTTGAATAACAAAGTATAACAAGGCTGTACTCTGCAATTTAGCCCCTCATTCGCTCAGGCTGAGGGGCTTTTTTTGCGACTTATTTCACCAGTTCGGGCCATAAACGCAAAGTCGTTCGGGCAATCTGCATCAGTTTTTCCAGCGATGCACCTTCGCGTGCGCTGATCGACATCCCCTGAATAATACAATTAAGGAATTCTGCCAGATGCGTCACGTCACAGTGGGTCGGGATTTCCCCGCGCGCTTGTCGTTGACATAAAAACTGCTGCAAAGTGCGCTCTTGCATCGCATGGCGTGATTTCAGCGTATTGCCGATATCTCCGGAATCCGGGGAGAGGGTGGTGCAGTTGTTGATCATAAAGCAGCCAGCCGGGGTGTCTTTGCTGGTAAAGCAGTTGGCGACGGCAGCAAAATAGTCAGCCAGCGCAGTCTCCACGCTTTTCTCTTCACAAAACAGCTGTGCTTCATGCTTAGCGGCAAAACGATCGATATAGCGGTCGAGTACGGCGCGAAATAACCCCTCTTTGTTGGTAAATTCCGCGTATAGCGTGGGCGCTTTGGCTCCGGTCGCTTCGACGAGGTCCGCAAGAGAAGTCGCTTCATAACCGTGCTGCCAGAACAATTTCATGGCCTTATCAAGCGCGGCATCCCTGTCGAACACTTTTGGGCGGCCACGGCTTTTTTTTACACATTGTGTTGAGTCAGTTGCCATGATGCCGTTGTACCTGGTGACTGTGAATGAAAGGTTATTATAAAAATAATCACCTCCGTTCACCAGTCCACAAACCATAAAAATAATTGCTTTCTATTTAACTGAAATTTAAAGATTTTTAAATTAATTAATGATTGTTATAAAAAATATCTTGTATGTGATCCAGATCACATCTATCATTTAGTTATCGATCGTTAAGTAATTGCTTGCGACGTCATTCATCTGCATAAGGCCACTATTATGAAAAACGTAAAAACCCTCATCGCTGCGGCGATTTTAAGCTCCATGTCGTTTGCCAGCTTTGCGGCTGTCGAAGTTCAGTCAACGCCAGAAGGCCAACAAAAAGTCGGTACTATCAGTGCTAACGCGGGGACAAATCTGGGATCGCTGGAAGAGCAGCTGGCGCAAAAAGCGGATGAGATGGGCGCAAAATCTTTCCGTATTACTTCTGTAACCGGTCCGAATACCCTCCATGGAACAGCAGTAATTTATAAATAAGCATTAACCCTCATTAATGCCTGCTACTGCTGAATTTTTCCCCGCGACATGCCGTGTCGCGGGGATTTTTTTTATCCAGGATTTACAGAGTTTGTGGGCTCACTTGATGACGGCGGACATCCACCGGCATCCCGGAACGGACATCCATCACATGCTGCATCACTTCAGCGTCAGTTTGCGCTGCATCTTTAAATGATTGCATTGCGCTATTCAGTGTAATTGGCAGCAGCTGCGGATCGTCATCAATCTTCTCTGACAGCGGTTGATGTACTTCAACCAGACGCGCACCGTTTGGTTCGGCAGAGACTTTAATCGGGGTGTTGATGATATTCACTTTGGTGCCTGGGGTGACCTGGCTAAAGAGTGTTTTGATATCGTCATCACGCAGACGAATACAGCCAGAACTTACCCGCATGCCAATGCCGAAATCGGCGTTCGTACCATGAAGCAAATAAACGCCGCCATAGGCCGCCAGACGAATCGCATGATGGCCCATTGGATTATCCGGTCCAGCCGGCACTACCGCAGGCAACTCAATTCCCTGTGCTTTATAACGGGCGCGGATGTTTGCCGTTGGCGTCCAGGTTGGGTTTGCACGCTTGTCAGAAACGGTGGTCACCATTGTCGGTGTCAGCGTGTCACCACCCAACTGACCAATGCCGATGGGATACACGGTTACCGAATTTTTACCCGGCGGGTAGTAATAGAGACGCAGCTCCGCAATATTGATCACAATGCCTTCGCGCGGCGCATCTGGAAGTAGGGTTTGCAACGGGATCGTTAACACGCTACCCGCGCGCGGTACGTAAGGATCAACGCCGGGGTTAGCCTGTAACAGAGCGAGAAAGCCGACGTTATATTTTTTGGCGATGGCTTCCAGAGAACCACCGTCATTTTCCACCACATGAAATTTATTTTCGCCAACCAGACGACTGCCCGCTGGCGGCAGCGGCCAGGTGTTGGCTTTTGCCGGCAGCGCCAGCACCACGGCAGCGGCGAACGTAAAAAACGTTAGCCAGCGAGAAAAACGCGTTTTGATCATCACCAAAAATCCATAATAAATATAAGGTTATTGTAATAAACAGATAAGCCTGAATTATGGATGGTGACAGTGTCGGATAGTGCAGGGAAGTGCAAAGAATTTGTAAATGTTGCAGATGGGGGCGAAGAAACGCCCCCGATTTACTATTAAGCGATCGCGTTCTCTTCCAGTTCACGCATAAACTGGCGTACCCATTCGATACGCGTTTTTCGCTCGCTCAAATCCTGAATAAACTTCAGGCGCGTCGGACCATCAAGGCGGTAATGCTGCGGCTGTTTTTGCAGCAAACCAATCAACCAAGCCGGATTAACGTGATTCTTCTCGGCAAATTCGATCACGCCGCCTTTCTCATTACCTTCCAGCTTCCTGATCCCCAGTTTCTGCGCTTGCTGGCGCAGACGGGCAATATCCAGCAGGGTACGCGCCGGATCCGGCAGCAGGCCGAAGCGATCGATAAGCTCAACTTTGATCTCTTCCAGTTCGTTTTCCGTTTTGGCGCTGGCAATACGTTTATAGAACGACAAACGCGTATTCACGTCAGGAATGAAATCATCCGGCAACAGCGACGGCATCCGCAGCTCGACTTCTGTTTGTTGACTGGTGAGATCTTCCAGCGACGGCTCGCGTCCGGCTTTCAGCGCATCGACGGCGTTTTCCAGCAACTCCATATACAGCGAGAAACCGATAGTTTCCATTGAGCCGCTTTGTTCTTCGCCAAGCAGTTCACCCGCGCCGCGAATCTCCAGATCGTGCGTTGCCAGCGCAAAACCTGCCCCGAGATCTTCCAGCGAGGCAATCGCTTCAAGACGTTTTTGCGCATCGGTAGTCATCGCTTTTGGATGCGGCGTCAGCAGCCATGCATATGCCTGATGATGCGAACGTCCGACGCGACCGCGCAACTGGTGCAGCTGCGCCAGACCGAAGTGATCCGCGCGTTCAATGATAATGGTGTTGGCTGTCGGGATGTCGATCCCGGTTTCGATAATGGTGGTACAAACCAGCACGTTGAAACGTTGATGATGGAAATCATTCATCACCCGTTCCAGTTCGCGCTCACGCATCTGCCCGTGACCGATGGCAATCCGCGCTTCAGGTACCAGTTCTGCCAGCCGTTCGGCGGCTTTCTGGATGTTTTCCACATCATTGTAGAGATAATAAACCTGTCCTCCGCGCAAAATTTCACGCAGGATCGCCTCCCGGACCACCAGACTGTCATACTCACGGACAAAGGTTTTAACTGCCAGACGACGGGCGGGCGGTGTGGCGATAATCGACAGATCGCGCATTCCGCTCATCGCCATATTCAGCGTACGTGGGATCGGCGTAGCGGTAAGCGTCAGAATATCCACGTTCGCGCGCATCGCTTTAATGCGCTCTTTATGACGCACCCCGAAGCGGTGTTCTTCATCGACAATCAGCAGGCCTAAATCTTTAAACTTGACGTCACTTTGCAGCAGTTTGTGCGTACCGATCAGAATATCGATTTTCCCTTCCGCTACTTCCGCAAGGATTTGCGTCTGCTCTTTGGCGCTGCGGAAACGGGAGATCATTTCGATACGTACCGGCCAGTTGGCGAAACGGTCGCGGAAGTTGTCGTAATGCTGCTGCGCGAGAAGGGTGGTAGGCACCAGCACCGCCACCTGCTTGTGGTTATCTACTGCCAGGAAAGCGGCGCGCATCGCCACTTCTGTTTTACCAAAGCCAACATCGCCGCACACCAGACGATCCATTGCCAGCGGCTGACACATGTCGCTAAGTACCGCATTAATGGCCTGTGCCTGATCCGGCGTGGTTTCAAACGGGAAGCTGTCGCAGAACAACTGATACTGCTCGCGATCGTGTTTAAACGCGAAGCCCTCTTTGGCGGCGCGTTGCGCGTAAATATCCAGTAATTCTGCCGCCACATCACGCACTTTTTCCGCCGCTTTCTGCCGCGCGCGTGACCACGCATCGCCGCCAAGTTTATGCAGCGGGGCGTTTTCTTCCGCGCCACCGGCGTAACGGCTAATCAGATGCAGTGACGACACCGGAACATACAGTTTGGCGTCGTTGGCATAGGTGAGCATCAGGTACTCGCCAGTAATGCCGCCCGCTTCCAGCGTGGTCATTCCGGCATAGCGACCGACGCCGTGCTCCAGATGGACCACCGGCTGGCCAATATGCAGCTCCGCGAGGTTGCGGATCAGTGTATCGGGGTTGATGGTGCGGCGAGAATCCTGACGACGACGGGCAACACGTTCACCGAGCAGATCGCTTTCGCAAATCAGCGCCAGATTACGCACCGTATCGACAAAACCATGTTCGGCAGCGCCAATCATCAGATAACGCCCACGGTCGCTGGCTTCATCAAGACGCATAATGCGTTGCGGAGCAATTTTAATTCGCGCGAGCAGTTCACCCAGCGCTTCACGGCGACCTTCACTTTCTACCGAGAACACCACCGGACCGTCGAAAGACTCGAGGAACTTACGCAGCGCATCCAGCGGCGCTTTTTGTTGTGCCTGAACGGCCAGGTCTGGCAGTTTCTGGAAACCTAAATTGGCATTCGCTGCTTTTGTCGGTAAATGTTCAGTTTTTAGCTGCACACGCGGCCAGTTTTTCAGCTCTGAAAAGAGCTCGTCTACCCGCAGCCAGAGCGATTGTGGTGGCAACAGTGGACGCATCGGATCGACGCCGCGATTTTCAAAACGCGCCAGCGTGTCAGCCTGGAAACGTTCGGCACTGTTTTCCAGATCGCCAGTATTCACCAACAGCGTATTGGCAGGGAAATAACTGAACAGTGGCGGCAGCGGTTCGCTGAAGAATAGCGGCTGCCAGTACTCGATCCCGGCAGGTAATGTGCCTTTACTCACTTGCTGATAAATATGTTCCGGATCGCGCTTCACTTCGAAGGTATCACGCCACTGGCTGCGGAACAGTTCAATTGCCGCTTTATCGGTCGGAAATTCGTGCGCGGGAAGCAGATTGATCTCTTCTACTTCCTCCAGCGTGCGCTGGCTATCGACGTCAAACACCCGCAGACTGTCAATTTCATCATCAAAAAAATCAAGACGATAAGGCAGCTCACTCCCCATCGGGAAGAGATCCAGCAATGCGCCGCGCGTGGCGTATTCGCCGTGCTCCATCACCTGGTCAACATGGCGATAACCTGCGCTGTCCAGTTGGGATCGTAATGCATCTCGTGACAGGCGCTGACCTTTTTTCATCACCAGCGCATGGCCTTGGAGAAAACTGTGCGGGCAAACGCGCTGCATAAGCGTATTCACCGGAACAATCAGTACGCCACGCTGCATCGTCGGTAGCTGGTAAAGGGTGGAAAGGCGCGAGGAAATAATGTCCTGATGAGGCGAAAAACTGTCGTAGGGAAGAGTTTCCCAGTCCGCCAGATTCATCACCATCTGGTCGGTAAACTGGCTGATTTCATCATGCAAACGCAGAGCATTTTGCATATCTGGTGCAATGAGTACCACCGGACCGGCGTGACGTTCGGCAATTTCCGCTACCAGCGTCGCGCAGGCAGCGCCGGTTAACTCGCCCAGCAGACGCTGCTCACCCGCTTTGACGGGCAGCGTATAACGATATTGTTCAGGCATAACGGTTGTCAGATTCTCGTTAGGATATGCCTCAACATATGGGGGCATATCTCTGATAAGCAATGCTGTTCATTATCCGTAATCGACATGGTTTAGCAAATTGAATCGCCCCGGCTGGGGCGATGGCTTAGCGGGAGTAACTGACGGCAGCGGGCAGTGAAGGCGGGGAGAACAACAGATCGCTGAATGCACGCTGTGAAAGTTTTCTTACCAGCAAGCCCGCAACAGTACAGATGAACAAACTGACAAAGGGGTAAACCATCAGGAGTGTCAGTTCGACTTGCGGCGACCAGCGTGCCGCGTTCATTGGCGCAAGCAGAGTTAAGCTGAATATCTCTACCAGAATGCGATGGGTGGTGTAGATAGCAATGGTGTTGGTGCCAATCACATTCAGCAGGCTGGTGGAGCGCATACCGAAACGTTGCTCGTATTGATAAAACAGCTTCATGATCACCACAATCGATACCAGCGACAACAGCAGCGAGATAGTAAACAACCAGGCACCGACCGCCAGAACGGTCAGCAAAGAAGCCATCAGCAGATGGCGGCGCAACGGCACCTCTTTAACGTAGGTCATTAATGTTGCGCCAAACCATGCGCCAAGGCTGTAATAAGGCAAATTGCGGATCACACTGTTCATTCCCCACCACGGCGTGGGAACGAAATTAACCGCCACACTCATCAGTACAAACAAGGCGAATAGTGGCAGCGCCAGACGGCTAAAAATTTTACATACCACGAAATAAACAATTAACGCATACAGATACCACAAACTGGTGCTGGCGGTGATCATCCCGTGCAGGAACTCACCGGTGGAATCGGCATACGCGGCATTGGAGGCATTGCTTAAATCGCGCTCAGGTGCCAGCCACTGGTTCAGCGCACTTAACGCCAGCCACTGCACCACGCCCCAAAGCGCCAGCACCCAGAAGATGTTCCAGATCCGTTTATCGAGACAATTTCCCCACGGTACGCTGTCGATATAACGGCGAATCAAATAGCCGGATATAAAGAAAAAAACCGGCATACGAAAGGGTGCAAGGTAAAGATTGAAATAGATCCAGCATTTGCTCAGGACTTCCGATAACGGATGCTGAAAAGTGCTCAGATGCGGATAAAAGGTAATCACCGAGTGATAAATCACTACCAGACAAATACATAATCCTTTGATCTGGTTAATCCATAGCTCTTTTTGTTTCATCAGGACAACACGCTCTTTTTATTTAACATGCTGTTGATCCTGAGGGGCCAGTCGCGTGGTGTAATGCGTATCTGTCTGTATTTGGTTATTTTTCAGATAAAGATCAGGCCACAAGGCCAATGAGAAAATGAGGCCCTTTAGTCGATTGATTTGCTGCTACTTTTCAGATTAGCCCTGACGATCACTTACAGTTCAGACGTTTACCCATCCCGCTTTCGCTTATATACTCGTGTCTTTGCTACAGCAACCAGACGGATTTCATGTACCAACCTGTCGCTCTATTTATTGGCCTGCGTTACATGCGTGGGCGTGCAGCGGATCGCTTCGGTCGTTTCGTCTCCTGGCTTTCTACCATCGGCATTACCCTCGGGGTGATGGCGCTGGTCACAGTATTGTCAGTGATGAACGGCTTTGAGCGCGAGCTGCAAAACAACATCCTTGGCCTGATGCCACAGGCAATTCTCTCTTCTGAGCATGGCTCTCTTAACCCGCAGCAACTCCCGGAAACGGCAGTCAAACTGGACGGCGTTAATCGCGTCGCACCTATTACTACCGGTGATGTGGTACTGCAAAGCGCGCGCAGCGTGGCGGTCGGGGTGATGCTGGGTATCGACCCGGCGCAAAAAGATCCACTAACGCCGTATCTGGTCAATGTGAAACAAACTGACCTCGAGCCGGGGAAATATAATGTCATCCTCGGTGAACAGCTGGCCTCACAGTTGGGCGTCAATCGCGGTGATCAAATCCGCGTGATGGTGCCATCTGCCAGCCAGTTCACGCCGATGGGGCGTATTCCAAGCCAGCGCCTGTTCAATGTGATTGGCACTTTCGCCGCCAACAGTGAAGTCGATGGCTATGAAATGCTGGTGAATATTGAGGATGCCTCGCGTCTGATGCGTTATCCGGCAGGCAATATTACCGGCTGGCGTTTGTGGCTGGATGAACCACTGAAAGTGGATTCTTTAAGCCAGCAAAAACTGCCTGAAGGCAGCAAATGGCAGGACTGGCGTGACCGTAAAGGCGAGCTGTTCCAGGCCGTACGCATGGAAAAAAATATGATGGGCTTGCTGCTGAGCCTGATTGTCGCCGTAGCGGCGTTTAACATTATTACCTCGCTAGGGCTGATGGTGATGGAGAAGCAGGGCGAAGTAGCGATCCTGCAAACGCAAGGCTTAACTCCGCGACAAATCATGATGGTCTTTATGGTGCAAGGGGCCAGCGCCGGGATTATCGGTGCGATCCTCGGAGCGGCGCTTGGCGCACTGCTTGCCAGCCAGTTAAATAATCTGATGCCGATAATCGGCGTCCTGCTTGATGGCGCGGCGCTGCCGGTCGCTATCGAACCTTTACAGGTCATTGTTATTGCGCTGGTGGCGATGGCTATCGCGCTGCTGTCTACGCTTTACCCTTCATGGCGCGCTGCCGCCACTCAACCCGCTGAGGCTTTACGTTATGAATAAGATCCTGTTGCAATGCGACAACCTGTGCAAACGCTATCAGGAAGGCAGTGTGCAAACCGATGTACTGCACAATGTCAGTTTCAGCGTCGGCGAAGGTGAAATGATGGCGATCGTCGGTAGCTCTGGTTCCGGTAAAAGCACCTTGCTGCACCTGCTGGGCGGGCTGGATACGCCAACCTCCGGCGATGTGATCTTTAACGGTCAACCGATGAGCAAACTGTCGTCGGCGGCCAAAGCGGAACTGCGTAACCAGAAGCTGGGATTTATTTATCAGTTTCACCACCTGTTGCCGGATTTTACCGCCCTGGAAAACGTGGCTATGCCGCTGTTGATTGGCAAGAAAAAGCCCGCTGAAATCAACAGCCGTGCGCTGGAGATGTTAAAAGCGGTGGGGCTGGAGCATCGTGCGAATCACCGCCCATCTGAACTTTCTGGCGGCGAACGCCAGCGTGTGGCGATTGCCCGTGCGCTGGTCAATAACCCGCGGCTGGTACTGGCGGATGAACCTACTGGTAACCTCGATGCACGTAACGCCGACAGCATCTTCCAGTTGCTTGGGGAATTGAATCGCTTGCAGGGCACCGCCTTCCTGGTGGTTACTCACGACCTGCAACTGGCGAAACGTATGAGCCGCCAACTGGAAATGCGTGATGGACGTCTGACGGCGGAACTGAGCCTGATGGGGGCGGAGTAATGGCGATGCCTTTATCGTTATTAATTGGCCTGCGTTTTAGTCGCGGACGGCGGCGCGGCGGCATGGTGTCGCTGATCTCCGTCATTTCTACCATCGGCATTGCCCTCGGCGTGGCGGTATTGATCGTCGGCTTAAGCGCGATGAACGGCTTTGAACGCGAACTGAATAACCGCATTCTGGCGGTGGTGCCGCATGGTGAAATCGAAGCGGTGGATCAGCCGTGGACTAACTGGCAGGAAGCACTAGATAAAGTGCAGAAAGTGCCGGGTATTGCCGCCGCTGCGCCATATATCAATTTCACCGGACTGGTAGAAAGTGGTGCCAATCTGCGCGCAATCCAGGTGAAGGGCGTTAACCCGCAACAGGAACAGCGTCTGAGCGCATTACCCTCGTTTGTTCAGGGGGATGCCTGGCGCAATTTTAAAGCGGGCGAACAGCAAATTATCATCGGCAAAGGCGTGGCGGATGCGCTGAAAGTGAAGCAGGGCGATTGGGTGTCGATTATGATCCCCAACTCGAATCCTGAGCATAAACTGATGCAGCCAAAACGTGTGCGTTTGCACGTTGCCGGTATTTTGCAGTTGAGTGGTCAACTCGATCACAGTTTTGCCATGATCCCGCTGGCAGATGCCCAACAATATCTTGATATGGGTTCCAGCGTGTCAGGTATTGCCCTTAAAATGACGGATGTTTTCAACGCCAATAAGCTGGTACGCGATGCGGGTGAAGTGACCAACAGCTATGTTTATATTAAAAGCTGGATTGGTACTTACGGCTATATGTATCGCGATATCCAGATGATCCGCGCCATTATGTATCTGGCGATGGTACTGGTGATTGGCGTGGCCTGTTTCAACATCGTCTCCACCTTAGTGATGGCGGTGAAAGACAAGAGTGGCGATATCGCAGTATTAAGAACGCTGGGGGCGAAAGATGGTTTAATTCGCGCCATCTTTGTCTGGTATGGATTGCTGGCAGGGCTGTTAGGTAGCCTGTGTGGTGTGATTATCGGCGTAGTGGTTTCACTGCAACTTACCCCGATTATTGAGCGGATTGAAAAGCTGATCGGTCATCAGTTCCTCTCCAGCGATATCTATTTTATTGACTTCCTGCCATCGGAATTGCACTGGCTGGACGTCTTCTACGTACTGGTCACAGCATTGTTGCTGAGTCTTTTGGCAAGTTGGTATCCGGCGCGACGCGCCAGTAATATTGACCCTGCGCGAGTCCTTAGCGGCCAGTAAAGGCAGTACATTAAAACAAGGAGCGGCAATGTATTACGGGTTTGATATTGGTGGAACAAAAATTGCGCTTGGTGTGTTTGATAGCGGTCGGCAGTTGCAGTGGGAAAAGCGGGTGCCGACACCGCGTGACAGCTATGACGCATTTTTAGATGCAGTGTGTGAGCTGGTAGCTGAAGCTGACCAACGTTTTGGCTGTAAAGGCTCTGTCGGCATCGGTATTCCGGGAATGCCGGAAACAGAAGATGGTACGCTGTATGCCGCCAATGTCCCCGCTGCCAGCGGTAAACCGCTGCGTGCCGACCTGAGCGCACGTCTTGATCGCGATGTCCGCCTTGATAACGATGCCAACTGTTTTGCCCTTTCAGAAGCCTGGGATGATGAATTTACTCAATATCCACTGGTGATGGGGTTGATTCTCGGCACCGGCGTTGGCGGCGGGCTGATTTTCAACGGTAAACCAATTACCGGTAAAAGCTATATTACCGGCGAGTTTGGCCATATGCGTCTGCCGGTTGATGCGTTAACCATGATGGGGCTGGATTTCCCGTTACGCCGCTGCGGCTGTGGTCAGCATGGCTGCATTGAAAATTATCTGTCTGGTCGCGGTTTTGCGTGGCTGTATCAACACTATTATCATCAACCGTTGCAGGCTCCCGAAATTATTGCGCTTTATGATCAAGGCGATGAGCAGGCAAGGGCGCACGTTGAGCGTTATCTGGATTTATTAGCGGTTTGTCTGGGAAATATCCTGACCATTGTTGACCCTGACCTGGTCGTCATTGGTGGTGGCTTATCGAATTTCCCGGCAATCACAACGCAACTGGCGGACAGGCTGCCTCGTCATCTCTTACCTGTAGCTCGTGTTCCGCGCATTGAACGCGCGCGCCACGGTGATGCGGGAGGAATGCGTGGTGCGGCCTTCCTACATCTAACCGATTAAACAACAGAGGTTGCTATGCTGTCGCGTCGGGGTCATCGGTTAAGTCGTTTTCGTAAAAATAAACGCCGTCTGCGCGAGCGTTTGCGTCAGCGTATTTTTTTCAGAGATAAAGTGGTGCCGGAAGCAATGGAAAAACCAAGAGTACTCGTACTGACAGGGGCAGGGATTTCTGCGGAATCAGGTATTCGTACCTTTCGCGCCGCAGATGGCCTGTGGGAAGAACATCGGGTTGAAGATGTGGCAACGCCGGAAGGTTTCGATCGCGATCCTGAACTGGTGCAAGCGTTTTATAACGCCCGTCGTCGACAGCTACAGCAGCCAGAAATTCAGCCTAACGCCGCGCATCTTGCGCTGGCTAAACTGCAAGACGCCCTCGGCGATCGCTTTTTGCTGGTGACGCAGAATATAGACAACCTGCATGAACGCGCAGGTAATACCAATGTGATTCATATGCATGGGGAACTGCTGAAAGTTCGCTGTTCGCAAAGTGGTCAGGTTCTCGACTGGACCGGAGACGTTACGCCAGAAGATAAATGCCATTGTTGCCAGTTCCCGGCACCCTTGCGCCCGCACGTAGTGTGGTTTGGCGAAATGCCACTCGGCATGGATGAAATTTATATGGCGTTGTCAATGGCCGATATTTTCATTGCCATTGGTACATCCGGGCATGTTTATCCGGCGGCTGGGTTTGTTCACGAAGCGAAACTGCATGGCGCACACACCGTGGAACTGAATCTTGAACCGAGTCAGGTTGGTAATGAATTTGCCGAGAAATATTACGGCCCGGCAAGCCAGGTGGTGCCAGAGTTTGTTGAAAAGTTGCTGAAGGGCTTATAAAGCAGGAAGCATTGCCTGATGCGCTACGCTTATCAGGCCTACAAGGGGACGCAATTAATTGAATTTGCGGGTTTTGTGGGCCAGATAAGGCGTTCGCGCCGCATCCGGCATAATAGACGCACACTTTACTGCCTCTTTTACCGTTTACTCGTCAATAACAACGCGGCAATAAACGTACAGACACCAATCAGCCCTGCCCAGAGCGGCGATATTCTGGTAATCGCAAAGCTATTATCGATGTACAAACATAAAGCCTGATAACCCATATTGGCAATAGTCATCGCCACTGCAAACTTTAATGCATAATTAAGGCGCGTCGTGTAGTAAAAAAATGCAGTAAAGAAGATGAATGCAACTGCCCAGGCAAAAAGACCTAATATCGTGGTACTGCCGGGAGGATCATTCTCCTGCTGTTGTCCGGGATGCGGATAATATGTCAGTGGCGGCGTCGGTTGTTTTAATATCTGTGCTTGTAAAACAGCCAATGCATTATTGATTCCCTGATACCAGAGGTCCGCATGTAAATAAGCATGAGTGTGATTTTCTACCAGAAGGCCGAGATGTTTATCGTCCAGACCGCTTTCAACCTGGCCGTTGGTTATCATAATTAACCGTGGCTCGCGGGTGGTAAAAAGTAACAGGACGCTGCCTTTTACATCACTCAATGAAGATGACGCATGCGCCAGCATCGCTTTGCCATTTTGCCTGAAGCTTGCTTCATTAACGTCAGGTACAACCACGATAAACGGCGCAATCCCGGTTTGTTGACGAAAAAGCTCCGCTTTCCGCGCAATCTCCTCAGCATCCGGTACAGTACCTGTAACATCCGTAAAAAGTGTCTTCATTATTGGGATTAAGGGCTTACTGGTTGCTGTCAGAGGCAGCAGTATCAGTAAACTGAGCAGTATTATGATTTTTTTCATGGACGGGACTTCCGTTTCCTGCGTGACTTTTTAGAGGAGGGCATACTGATTAATAAACCGACGGCGATAAAAATAACGCCCATAATGCCGATAAACCCCCATTTAAAAAAATTAACCCACGGGTTATTTATCTCAGCCTTTTCAGGATGCCCTGGAGAATAATAAACATTAACTTTATCGCCTTCGCTGTCTTCATAAAAATCGCTGCCGATACTCGAATTGAAAATTAGCGTGTAATCAGGCGTCGGTCGAAAGGCAACGACGGGATACCACGAACCATTTTTACCCGTGCGATGAGAATGACTGGAGTGCCAGACGGTATCAACAATGACGCCTTCAGTATGAATCGCGTCTTTGCTATAGGTGAACTGGTTATAAAAGACAACAACAGAAATGAGGATCAGTACCAGACCGATACCGAGGAATATACGAAAGAAAACTCTACTGTCCTGGCTCATTAGCCACATCCTTGCTAAATAAAAAACGGGCGGTAATACCACCGCCCGCTTGCTGAATTAACGTCCTGCTTTCAGCTTCTGATAATACTCTTCATAAATGCTGCTGGCTGCGCCAACGTCATTCTGCCATTCACCATTTTTAATGGTTTCAGCATCCGGGTAGAGCGTTTTGTCGTTCGCCACTTCAGGACTTAACAGCTTACGCGCCGCAAGGTTTGGCGTTGGATAACCGATAGTTTCAGCAACCTGTTTTGCCACATCCGGGCGCAGCAGGAAGTTGATCAATTTCAGCGCGCCTTCTTTGTTTTTGGCATTTGCCGGAATTGCCAGACTGTCCATCCAGAAAATGCCGCCTTCTTTCGGCCACACCACGTCAATTGGCGTACCCGCCTGGCGTGCAACGAAAGCAGAACCGTTCCAGATCATGCCGAGGTTAACTTCGCCTTCCATGTACGGGTTAGCCGGGTTATCGGAGTTAAACGCTGCCACGTTTGGCATCAGTTTTTTCAGCTCGTTGTATGCAGCTTCAATCTCTTTCGGATCGGTGGTGTTACCGGAGTAGCCCAGCTTACGCAGCGCCATCTGGAACACTTCACGGGCATCGTCGGTCAGCAGCAGGCTGCCTTTGTACTCAGGCTTCCACAGATCGGCCCAGCTGGTAACGGATTTCGGATCTACCGCATCACCGTTAACGCCAATCGCCGTCGCACCCCAGATATACGGAATGGAATAGTCGTTATTCGGGTCAAACGGCTTGTTGAGCATGTCTGGATCGAGGTTGCTGAAATTGCTTAACTTCGACTTGTCGATCTTCTGGATCATCCCTTCTTTACGCATTTTATCGACGTAATAGGTTGAAGGAACCACCAGGTCATAGGCACCGTCTTTGTACGTTTTCAGCTTCGCGTACATGGTTTCGTTCGACTCGTAAGTCGAATAGATAACCTTAATACCGGTTTCTTTGGTGAACTGTTCAAGCAGTCCTGGCGGCACGTACTCGGTCCAGTTGTAGAAATACAGCGTGTTGTTGTCATCGGCGTGAGCGGCGCTCATGCCCAGTGCCAGAGCACCCGCCGCGAGCAGGTGGCGTGACCATTTTTTCATTTAACGTCCCCTGTGTTACCTTTCGTTTTATCACGAGCAATAAGCTGGCTGGCAATTACCATCACCAGCGACAGCACCAGTAATATGGTTGCCAGCGCGTTAACTTCCGGCGATACGCCGACTTTAACCATCGAATAAATTTTTAACGGCAGAATTTCATAACTTGGTCCGGTGACGAACGAAGAAACCACCACATCGTCCATCGACAGGGTAAAGCTTAACACCCAGCCCGCCGCCACCGCTGGCATTGCCAGTGGCAGAATGATTTTTCGCAGAATGGTAAATTCGCTGGCACCGAGATCTTTCGCCGCTTCCAGCATTCGCACGTCAAAACCTTTCAGGCGCGAGTACACCGTCACCACCACAAATGGCAGGCAGAAGGTGATATGCGAGAACAGCAGCGACCAGAAGCCAAGCTGAATACCCAGCAGCATAAACAGCACCAGCAGAGAAATCGCCATCACAATATCTGGCGACATCATCACCACAAACAGCATTCCGCTAACGAACGGCTTACCGCGAAAGCGATAACGGTACAGCGCAACTGCCGTCAGTGAACCGATAAGCGTAGCAAACGTCGCTGAAAACACCGCCATCGTCAATGAATGCTGAGCTGCCTGCAACAGACTGTCGTTGTTCATCAGCAGGCTATACCATTTAGTGGTAAAACCCTGCCAGTTGATGCCAAAGCGCGAGCTGTTAAAGGAGTTCACAATCAAAATAATGATTGGGATATACAGGTACGCGTAGATAGCGGTCATAAAACCGCCGCGAAGCAGTCGACCGATCATTCGAGTTCCACCTTCTTATTCATAAGGCGGGACACTTTCAGGATTTTGAATTTATTCAATTTTTTCCTTTCTCCAAAATCTCTCCAAAACGTTTCCCCAAAACTAGGCCACGCATTTTACAACACTTTTTTCCTGAGATGGTGACGGATATTCCATATGGTGTTTGTCAAATAACCAACTTAACCCATTCCTGACCTCGAGTATCGTTATAGCGATCGGTGGTTGCCTGGACTTTATGTCCTAGTAATGTTTTTGTATCGATACCCTGTGCACGGTACAGCCGTTCTGATAGAGAGCGTTGTTCATGAAATGTTGGCGGAGTTTTTCCTGCTGGTGGAATTATCCCAGCCAGATCCCGTGCTTTGGCAAAGTAGTCGCTCAGGTTGTCTTTACTCATCGGCTTCGGTTGTTTCTGGTGCCGACTATGGATTAGATATGGACTTAATATTCTGTCTCGGCACCCATCAATAACTTCTTTTAACGTTATCCCAATGGCATCACAGCGTAGTGTAAGCGGTAACGCCAGACGCATTCCGGTTTTTCCCTGGGTGATATGCAAGTGTTCGTTCCACACATCTGAAAAACGCATGTGGCAAATGTCATCACGGCGCTGACCAGTAACAATCGCAAGAAGCATTGCGTTACGGATAAAGTGTTTTTCTGGCGTTGCGTTGTAAATTTTTTGCCAGTCTTCCAGGGTGAGTCTGGCTCTGGTTACTTTAGGGATCGGTTTACGGGTGGCCTCCGGAGGATTCCATCCAGGAGGAACTTCCCCTGCATGCTGTGCTTCTTTATAAATATCAACCCATAATCCACGATTTACTCTCGCTGTGCTGACCATGTCTTTATCCAGCCACTCATCCAGTATTAATGCAAAGTCTCTTACTTCCAGTTCTTTCAATGGGTGGTTTCCCAGACGGGAAACCAGGTATGCAGCCATTCTGGCTTTTTCTTTGTGAGTTGTAGCTGCAATATCTCCATTTTTCAGTCGCGTGTCCTGTATTTTCAGATATCGATCAACCCATGCCTTTAATCTGATACCCCGACGCTTTGTTGCTGACGGACTTTCATCAATTTTGCGCATGAAATATTCAGCCTCTGCTGCAGCTATTCGCTGATTGGCTGTGGAAGCGATTTTTTCTGCCTTACCTTTGTCTGTTCCGAGCCCGTGAAATTTTCCAGTCACAGGGTTTTTATACTGGTAGTAAACTCTGCCAGTTCTGCGATCAAATTTTTCGTAAAGTCCGGCTACGTCAGTGCTGTTTTTTCGTGGCCTCGGTGACATGAGTTAAAATCTCCTTCAGTGCATCATCATCGCCAGTATGAATTTCCGGCGCAATTCCTGTTTCACCAGGTCCAACAAATACTGCTCGGCGATCTATCAGCCAACGCCCACGAATTTTTTGTGGTCTTGGAACGATGTATCCTAGTTTTCCGTATTTCACCAGGGTAGTGTTTGTTATTGGGAGACTGAACCGTTTTGGCTTCCACTCATCGAGCGTTATCAGGTACTGTTCGCTCATGGCTATCACTCCGGAACGCGCCAGTTGCAGAATACCAACGACAACTGGCGACGGTTGAACATTAAAAATCAGCCTGACTCGGGATCAGTTTTTGCCAGATAGCTGAAACGTATTTTGCCTGGTAACGAGCGTCATCAAGTGCATTATGGCGCTCACCTTCGAATGGAATAGCCGTTCTGGCATCGAAGTCTATGGCTTTCCCCAGCTCAACGATTGTGCGTACATCGCGATCGTTGTAGTAACGCCACGGGCAGGGGATCCCCTGCCGTTCGTATGAACGGCGCAAAATCGTGTTGTCGAAGTTGGCTCCATTTCCCCAGACCTGAACAAAAAATTCACCGGAGTTTTCGTCGATAAATTCTCGCAATTGTAACAGTGCATCATCTAACGGGATTTCATCGGTCATAATGGCAGATTGCGCTTCGCGTGATTGCTTCAGCCACCATTTAATGGTGTTCCGATCAATGACTCCGCCAGCAGTTTCCAGATCGATAGTCTTACTAAATTCCGGTCCCATATCTCCGGTTTGCGGATCGAAAAATATTGCACCTATTGAGATAACCGGGGCATCAGGATTTTTTCCCATGGTTTCGAGGTCGATCATTAGATGGTCACACGTCCTGCTGGTGGATGTGATTTCGTGATGACCGTTCATCTTAATTGAGTGATCTGCCGCCTCGCCAGTTTCATTATCGCTGGCGTGGTCATGAGCGCTGCCAGCATTCTCCTTGTGTGGATGTTCAGCGCCTTCCATTTTCTCCGGATCGTTTTCCTGAACTTCAACCTGATTCTCTTCATCGAATGTTTCTTGGTATGTTGCGTCGCCCATCACCGCGCCACAATCAGGGCAGTTGCCGCCACCGCTCTGACCGCAGGCGGTGCAGACTTTTTCCGCTTCCTGTTGCGCTACTGGCTCAGGTTGTTTTGTTTCCGGCTCGTTTTGTAACGCATTTGGGCTGTTTTGTTCCGCTTTCTGGTCGTTCTGTTCCGTTTCTTGCTGGTTCTGGTTCACAGAATCGCGGGTTTCAATCCCCTTCACCCATTTCGGATCATTCGGATCGCTAATCCCTGCAACAAATTCTCCGCGAGAGGCAGCAAGCAGTTCATTAGCGTCAGGCTGGCTGATATTGGCTGCCTGCATAATTTTGTTTACTTCGTCAGCGGTAACTTTTACCGGCTCTGGTTGTGCGGTCGTGTCAGATGCACCAGTATTTTGTTGTGAGCCTGAGTATGTACCGTTTTTGCGGGCAAAATATTCTTCTTTCGTGATTTCAGTAGCCCCTGCAGCCAGCGCCTTATTCAGACCAGAAAGTTTGTTTGCACGACCATATTTTTCGCCATCCTTATCGGTGAAAAGGAAGTAGAACGGCCCCTCACGCTCTACAGATGGTTCAGTTTCCAGCGCGCTTTCATTTTTTTGGGTATCAGATACTTCAGTTTCCACTGCATCAGTTTGTGCTGCTGACGGCTGGAGAATATCAGCAGCGTTCTGGTCTGTTTCTTCATCCTCAAACACGCCCTTTGTCGCCAGGTATTCAGTGATGTATTTGTTCAGTGCTACGGGATCTTTGTGAATGTCGATCGGACGCTCACGGACAAGGCCAAAAATAGTCTGACGGTCGTAGCGGACGGCATCGGGTAGTTTGCGCATTGATGCGGAAATGCGCTTCCAGTCTTCGCGATCTTTGTCGATAACTTCATTTTTTGCCCAGCGATGGATGCTGCCGTCAATGTTTCCGGCATTAATATCGCCAGGCCACAGAGCGTAGGCCAGTTCTTCATCCAGCGTTTTCCATGTCTGTTTGTATTCGCGACGAATGGCGGCAGTGGCGGGGTTGATTTTTCCTGCTGAGTTTTCAGTGTGCTGCCGGTTGACTTTGGCGCGGGCAAGATCAACAACAGACGTGTATTTCCCGGTTTCTTTGCGTTCGGCTTCGCGACGTTTTTTCCAGGTGCGTAATTCTGTCTGGATCTCAGGCCATTTTGCGCCCGGCTTACATTTATGTTTAACCCACCCGATGGCGAACAGCTTTAGTTCTGAATACATGACGTTAACTTCAGGCATTTTCATCAATGCCTCAACGATATGCCCGTCGAATGTTGCCATGTCCTCCTGCAACAATTCCTGTGCACTAATCACCATATCAACGGTGATGTTTTCACATGTACCGAACTTAACCAGGACCGCGTTCTGTACTTCAAGGGACAGCTTGTCAAAATTGACGTTCATCGGATCGGATTCTGGTTCGACCGGAACAAAGGAAGCGCCTTCCTCATCCCAGCGGTTTTCCAGCATATATTCGGTATCCCAGGAGTCGATGGCAGGGCGGGGCATGCCGGGTTTATCCTCGCAAACAAGAAATTTATAAGCGCAGTCCTGAGCAGCCGGATATTGCTCCAGGAATTGCCAGGTAAATTTGGCACGGGCGCGGCGTTCGTCGCTGGCTTCAATGGCAGTGGCTACAGCGACTGCACCTTCTTCCTTTATTGCCTGTTCGTCCGGAATGGCGGCGCAAATAAAGACTTTACTCATTTTGTTTTAACCTCATTACAGATTTAAGGGTGAACA
This sequence comes from Escherichia sp. F1, assembly GCF_046764225.1. Lineage (NCBI taxonomy): Bacteria > Pseudomonadati > Pseudomonadota > Gammaproteobacteria > Enterobacterales > Enterobacteriaceae > Escherichia > Escherichia sp. F1. The sequence continues at coordinate 2,881,555 of NZ_CP177202.1, read as the reverse complement.
AATCCCTGCCATTGCTGGCATATAAAAATGAAACCGGATATTAATTACGGTGCTGTTTTAAGTCCTGCCGGGATTTCGTTATTGTCCATGCGAATAACTTTATCAACCGGATAACAGTTGCCGGGAATTTTCTGTTCCGCTGCGGCAGCCATGCATTCTTTCATTGAGTCATGTATACCAATAACAAGATCGACTGGTTCGCCTGTATTAAGAAAAACTGTCAGAACGAGTGCAAATGCTGTATTCATTGTCAGCGTCCTTTTTGCATCAGGCGTAAACGGGCCAGCATTGAAACAATGCATATTTGATTTAATAACTCCCGTTCGTGTTTTCTCTTATTAATGGCATCTTCAGTAAATACAGGGTTACTGATACTGACACCAATTTCAAAACAACCTTCAGACGTATTAACGTTTGGTAATAACGTTTCCATTATCGCGTCCTCAACAATGAATTTTGTGATGCGGTGCCTGGTGCCTCCAGGTGACGTTAACCAGTTAACAATTAACGCCGGATACAGAGAACCCACCCATAAGAACCAATACGGAAGTCAACTGGCCTTTTTAACTGTTCCGCGTGCGCTGAGCCGCATTCACCGCATCACAAAATTCACTTTAAAAAGGGCGGACATCAGCCAGCAATGAAACTGATGCCGCCAAAAGGTAATCAACATGGGTTGTTGCAGCGGGGTTGTCACTCAGGCGTATGGTCAACCTGACAACCCGGTGTCCTCAACAGGGGGAAGGAATAACCCCGCCATACGTACCGCCGCGCCATTTCGCGGAGTGCCACAACCGGAAGCGCACGGTCGAATTAAATTTAACGACACCGTACAGTGAGACGAACTTCGCCGTGCGCTTTCGCGTTATGCCCTGACTTTTCAGGGATATATCCTTTCAGTAAACTGTCAGTGCCGGATTCTTATCCGTGTCCGGCGCACGACCACATGTGGCAGCGTGTTGGTCTCCATTTTTAACCCAGAACCTCAATGGAGGATAAAATGTCATCCCCTTCAGAGGCGGCTAATTCAGTTATTACAATTCGCAATATATTAAAAGAAGAAAAACAAGCCGCTATGGAGAAGACTGATAAAGAGCAATAAAGGCTTCTCTGATTTCTTGAGCCAGTTTTTTAGCTGGCTCTACCTTTTCTGTCTCCCCGTTCAAAATGAGAGATTTCAGTGTTTCTGCGGCGATTTTCTGAGTGTCTGGAGGTAAATCTTTAAATTCCATCTTTAACCCCGTTAGTCGATAGATTTTGTCGAACAGGAAAGCGCCTGTTTAAACTCACCGAAGCTGAGAGCTTCTTCGCCTTCGGCAAGGCCTTCGAAGTATTCTTCGTAAGCCTTTTTCATGATTGCGTCGAAATCCATATCACTCACCTGAATTTCTTTCCAGCCAGCGACGTGCGCCAGATTCGGTTTTAAACGTTTTGCTTTTGGTATACGTCATCGCGGTGAATGTGCCGTCCTGGTTGGGAAACACGCCGTATACCAGAGATTCGTTGTTGCCAAGATCGATAGTATCCATGCTGACCTCATTTCCCCTTAACGCCGGGGTAGCGGAACAAAAAACCTGCTGCATAGTTAAAGTTGAACCCTGCCGTCATGTTCTTACGCCTCGGGCTGGCTACTTACCCCCTGACCACTGCCTGGTAACTCGAGGTATTGCCCTGCGTTCTGTGGGGCGGGGTGGGTTGGTATGTCGTTAAGGTAACAAGAGTTACCTTTCGAGTCAATACAATGTTGCAAAAGGTACATTTGAGGGCATAAAAAACCCGCAATGAATGCGGGTTCTGACTCAGTCTAAGTATTGATGTATTTGTGAAACTTTACCTTTAATGGTGTAACCACCATTCAGTTCGATGGGTTTGTAAAGCGGATTCAGTGACAACAGATAGATGTTTGGTCCGTCAATCGCAACTTTTTTTAGTGTTACGTTTGGCGTTCCTTCCAATTGGATTAAGATTATTTTTCCCACCAGTTCTCTAATGTTACTTGAGCATGGTGTGATCAGCACGGTAGATCCGTCGGGGATGGTTGGGAGGCCGTTAGAGTTTGTCATCGCATCTCCCTCAACATGCAATAAAAAAGAGTTTTCAGCGGTTTTTGTCATGACATCAACCCAATTCTTAATACCAGGAATCTCGGTTACTGGACAACTCATATCCCAATAACCAGCCTGTTCCCACGTTAAAACGGGCAACCGGGCGATGTTGTCACTAATGTAAGGGTACTGATTCAGACGCAGATCATCGGTTTTATCGTGACAGTCCTTTCCATAAAGAATCCATTCAGGAGATTTGGAAAGCAATTTTGACAGTAGATGCAAATTCTCACCGTCAGGTTTTGAAGAGCCATTTTCCCATTTTGTTACGGATACACGAGATATGCCGATTGCTTTCGCAACCTGCTGTTGGGTTAATCCAACGTCTTTTCGACGATTCCGAATACGTTCGCTGATAGTGTTTTTCATGTAACCAATGTTACTACCAAGTGATGTTGCTATGGTTGACATTGCTATGTAACTATTGTTACCCTCCCGCTCGAAATAACAGGAGAGTTTTATGTTCAAAGATGATGTTCTGCGCTATTTCAAAAAAAAGCGACTAGTAGCTGAGGCTCTTGGAATTTCACATGTGGCTGTTGTGCGGTGGAAAGCAGTTATTCCCAAACTTCGCGCAATGGAACTGGATGAAATTACTAACGGTGAATTGAAATACAACCCAGAACTTTACAAGAAGCAGGATAGCACCTCGAACGAAGGAAAGAATGATTAATGAAAATCAAGCATGAACACATCCGCATGGCGATGAATGCCTGGGCGCATCCGGACGGTGAAAAAGTTCCGGCAGCTGAAATAACCCAGGCTTATTTTGAGCTTGGTATGACGTTCCCGGAGCTATATGACGACAGGCATCCGGAAGCCCTGGCTCGCAATACTCAGAAAATTTTCCGCTGGGTGGAGAAAGACACCCCTGATGCGGTTAAAAAAATTCAGGCGCTGTTACCGGCGATCGAAAAGGCAATGCCACCTCTGCTGGTGGCCCGAATGCGCAGCCACAGTTCAGCCTATTTTCGGGAGCTGGTGGAGATGCGGGAACGACTGGTGAGAGACGCTGATGATTTTGTCGCAGTGGCGATCGCTGGTTTCAATCAGATGAATCGTGGTGGTCCGGCGGGAAATGCCGTGGTGATGCACTAAAAGCACGGTGTTCGGAGTTTTTTATGAGCAGCAAGCTTCATGGTCTTGTCTGGGAAGGGTGTGCCTTCACCGGCATGATCTTATCCAGGGTGGCAGTAATGGCTCGCCTTGCAGATTACAGCAATGACGAAGGTGTGTCATGGCCTGCAGTGGAGACCATTCGTCGTCAGATTGGAGCAAAGAGTGAATCAACGGTTAAAGCGGCGATAGCGGAACTGGAAAAGAACGGCTGGCTGAAGAAGGAGGAACGTAAGGTCGGTGGGCGTAATGAAAGCAATATCTACCGCCTTAATGTGGAAAAACTCGAAGCAGCAGCAGCGGCGGCGCGTGAGGCATATAAACCGAAAAGAAAAATTAGCCAGGCAAAAAATGACCCGTCAAATATTGCCCCCTCAACGGTTGACCCCTCAAATTTTGATGGATCAACCATTGATAAAAAACAGTCGGATAGGGGGGCGATGGTTGGCCCCGATCCGTCAGTATTAAAACCTGATCCGTCAGATAAAAGATCTTTTCGTCCGGAAGCTTCGCAACCGGACTCGCAGACGGCTGAACAGGATTTTTTAACCCGACACCCTGACGCGGTTGTGTTCAGTGCGAAAAAACGCCAGTGGGGCAGCCAGGAAGATTTAGCGTGTGCGCAGTGGATCTGGGGACGAATCGTGAGTCTTTACGAGCAGGCTGCCAGCGATGATGGCGAAATCATGCGACCGAAAGAACCCAACTGGACTGCATGGGCCAATGATGTGCGCACAATGCGGATGCTGGATGGCAGAACTCACAGACAAATTTGCGAAATGTTTGGTCGGGCACAGCGGGATCCATTCTGGGTAAAAAACGTCATGAGCCCGTCAAAGCTTCGCGAAAAATGGGATGAGCTGGTTATTCGTCTGGGGCGTTCGCCTGTACAGCGTTGCGTGAATCATATTTCCGAGCCGGACACCGAAATTCCGCCGGGATTCAGGGGGTAACGAAGCATGAAAAATATTGCGACAGGCGGTGTTCTTGAACGCATCCGTAAGCTGGCTCCGCAGCATGTAACCGCGCCATACCGAACAGTGGACGAGTGGCGCGAGTGGCAACTTGCAGAAGGCCAGAAGCGTTGCGAGGAGATCAACCGCCAGAATCGTCAGTTGCGGGTGGAAAAAATTCTGAATCGCTCCGGCATCCAGCCGTTGCACCGCAAGTGCTCGTTTGCGAATTACCAGGTGCAGAATGACGGCCAGCGATACGCGTTGAGCCAGGCGAAATCCATCGCCGATGAACTGATGACCGGATGCACAAATTTCGCATTCAGCGGAAAACCTGGTACCGGGAAAAACCACTTAGCGGCGGCTATCGGGAATCGCCTGCTGAAAGATGGCCAGACAGTGATTGTGGTTACCGTGGCTGATGTTATGAGCGCCCTGCACGCCAGCTATGACGACGGGCAGTCAGGCGAAAAATTTTTGCGGGAACTGTGCGAAGTGGATCTGCTGGTTCTTGATGAAATTGGCATTCAGCGCGAGACGAAAAACGAGCAGGTGGTACTGCACCAGATTATTGATCGACGGACAGCGTCGATGCGTAGCGTGGGAATGCTGACAAACTTGAACTATGAGGCCATGAAAACATTGCTCGGCGAGCGGATTATGGATCGCATGACCATGAACGGCGGGCGCTGGGTGAATTTTAACTGGGAGAGCTGGCGCCCGAATGTTGGTCAGCCAGGTATTGAAAAGTAATTTTTACCGGGAGGAAATTTATGGAGACTGTTTTTGACGCACTGAAAGCGATGGGAAAAGCCACGTCGGTAGAGCTGGCTGCGCGACTTGATATCAGTCGTGAAGAAGTACTGAACGAGCTGTGGGAACTGAAAAAGGCTGGCTTCGTTGATAAAAGCGTATACACCTGGCGTGTGGCTGGTGAAGGTGAATCCGGGGTAGCCGAAGAGCAGCCAGCACAATCTGAAGTACAGGATGTGCTAACCAGGGAGGTCGAACGAAAAGTTACCGCTGACATGATGATTGAGTTTATCGGTCAGGAGGGAGCTAAAACGTGTGAGGAACTGGCGGGTAAGTTCGGTGTCAGCACTCGCAAGGTTGCTTCCACGCTGGCGGTAGTAACCGCAACGGGGCGGCTGGCACGCGTAAACCAGAACGGTAAATTTCGCTACTGCATGCCGGGCGGTAATTTACCAGCAGAGCCGAAAGCGGCATCGGTAGCGGAAACTGATGGTAAAGCCTTTCCTCAGCCTGCATGTGTTGCGTTACCAGTACAGGAGGCTGCAACACAGGAAGAAATTAAAACAGAAACTGTGGCGGACATTGTGCAGCCGCTTGAGAAGCGAGTGGATAATCTGGTTCTGCCATCGCTGCGACAGGCAAACCGCGAACTGCGTCGGGCGAAAAATCATGTCCAGAAGTGGGAGCGAGTCTGTGCCGCGCTGCGGGAGCTGAATAAATATCGCGATATTGTCGCCCAGCTTTGCCAGGAGGCAACCAGTGAGCAAGATTGACTATCAGGCACTGCGTGGGGCGGCAGAAGCAATAAAAATAGCAGCCACACCACAAAAATTGCTGGCATTTCGTATGAAAGCCACACCTCAGGTTGTGCTGGAACTGCTGGATGAACGGGAAGCCCAAAACAAACGCATTGCTGAACTGGAAGTTAATCTTGCGGCACTGGCGGCAGAGAATGCCGCATTGAAGCGGTTTATCAAGGGCAGTTGCTATGTATTTCATGGAGAGCAGGCCGACATTTCTGATGAATATTCGCCTGCGGATGAATCGCCACTCATGCCCGACACGCCAGCTATTGACGCCATTCTGGAAAAATCGCGAGCGCAGGGTATTCAGATTGCAATAAATGAACTGGTTGCTCTGGCCCCGAGCCTGGATAAACGAACGATGGATGCATTCTCTGTGGCTGTGGAGCGCCTGCGTAAACTGCTCAAGAAGGGGTCGAGCAGTGAGCAAAATTAACTATCAGGCGCTATTGTTGCAGGCGCTCGCATCAAAGGAGGGGGAGAAAGTGAATCGAACAATAATTGTGACAACTGTTATTTCAGTCCCAGCTAATGCTCCGCATCAGGATATTGATGACTTTGTCGAGAGTAAATTCGGGCAAGACAAGGATATGAAACAGGGCAACTTATGTTATGGAGATGCTACAGAAATAATTAGCCATCATTGGGAGTATGGCTCGCATTACATGAATTAATTGCCATCATTTTATTAACTCAATCCTTAACTGGAGGTATTACTATGCAACATACACAGAAAAACTGATGAATTCGAAATGACCCATTCTGCAATCAACAAAGCATTAGGAGTGATAAGTGATGCACGCAATTAAAGAAGTACCGGTAGAACGTGATGAATATGGCTGCTGGACGCATCCTGAATATGAAAAATTCTGTGATGGTAGAGAACATATTTCAACGGAAGAGTTTAACGCATGGATGGAGGAAAATAATCTTCAATGGACCATCAGAACTATGGATGAAGATGATTTTAATCTGGACGCAGATGGTCCCGATATTGCCTCCTGGAAACCGGAACGACCAGAGGGCGATGGATGGTTTATTGGTTCAATACATGACACCGAAGATGGCCCGGTTTGTGTCTGGTTGCGAAATAAGGCTGAAGCGTAAAGGCGATAAATCACCTGGCAACAAAACACTGAAAATTTAAATCAGAAGTGGTTTTTATTAAATCCTTAACCGGAGGGATTCCTGCACCCTCAAATCATCCGGAGGCCGCCCGAAAGGGCGGTAATGAATGGTCACATTATTCAGAAAAAAATATCCGCGAAAGAGTAGAACGACAGAATTCCTGTTTCTCATTCTGTTTATCGTGTTGATGATACCGATATCCCCGCTATTACTGGTCTGGATAATCGGGAAAATAATTGAGCCAGTTATTGAATTGTATAACGACGTGGTATGGGCGTCGTTCAACGCACTAAACAATAAAATTAATCCGTATAAGGAAAGCTGATATGGCACTGACGAAAAAACAACGTGCAGAACTGCGCATGAAGTTTGGTGGTCGCTGCGCTTATTGCGGCTGCGAACTTGGCGAAAAGTGGCATGCAGACCATGTAAGACCGGTCATTCGTTTTGATGGAAATATGCTTCACCAGGAGCGTGACGATATATCCAACATGGTTCCGGCATGCCACCCATGCAATCTGCACAAGCATTGCAGTAGCCTGGAAGATTATCGGCGAATTATCAGTGATGGTCGTCGTGAATTCCTTGCGTCCGGGAAAGGCAAAGCGCTGGTTCGTATGGGATTGGTTGAAATGAAACCTGACCCGGTTGTGTTCTGGTTTGAAAAATATCAAGAAGGGGCTACAGCATGACCACTTTTACCAATAGCAAACTAACAGACGAATACGTTTCAAATGCAACGTTGATTCGGCTCATTCTGTGGGCTGACCAGCACAATAGTCATTATGTTGCAGCGGCTCTGCGCGAGCTACAGGAGCGCCGCAAGGCTGATAGTGTGCCTGTAGAAATCAACGACGACATGGCTTACGCATTCCATCGCGCACTGTCAGATTCATCGCCAGGTGCTGATGAGGTAGAGGAAATTAAGGCCGGGTTGCGTGCAGCCTTTGCCAATGTCACCACCCAACCAGCACCAGTAGTGCCGGAATTTGAAACATGGTTTAACAGCCAGGAGTCAGGGAGGAGTATATGCAGCACACAGATTCGTCGTTCCCTTCAGGAAATTTCATGGAACGCCTGCTGCGCCGCCATGCTTCAGGGGAAAGGCGATGGTATCCTCACCAATGAGGATACCAAAGGGGACGTTCAGGTACGGGAATTAACAATGTTGATTAAACAACTGGTTAGCCAATTGAGGAAAGCGAAGCCGGACTGCAAATTACCGGAGAAGGCGATGGTCTACCTGAAGCGAAACGGACTGATAAGCGCGGAGGATATTTTACGATGACCTGGCCTGAAGCATTCACAACGGTAGGAATTGCACTGGCGGTGGCGCTGGTTGTGTATTCGATTTGCCGTTGGGGATAAAAACGGTTTGCGGGAAAAGGAGAGTTAAGTAGAATTGCTGCGGGTGCTTGAGGCTATCTGCCTCAGGCATGAACACCAACGGCAGATAGAGAAAAGCCCCAGTTAACATTACGCGTCCTGCAAGACGCTTAACATTAATCTGAGGCTCAATCTATGAACGGCAAATCTAGGTTAGCCTCTTACGTGCCGAAAGGCAAGGAGAAGCAGGCTATGAAGCAGCAAAAGGCGATGTTAATCGCCCTGATCGTCATCTGTTTAACCGTCATAGTGACGGCACTGGTAACGAGGAAAGACCTCTGTGAGGTACGAATCCGAACCGGCCAGACGGAGGTTGCTGTCTTCGTGGACTACGAATCTGAGAAGTAAGAGTGACCAGGCGGGAGAGTAATCTCCCGCCACCTCTGATGTGTCGGCATCCTCAACGCACCCGCGCTTAACCCGCTTCGGCGGGTTTTTTGTTTTACGTATTCTGGTTTACAATCCACAGGCCAGCCTGAACAACTGGCACCTGCTGCGCCAGCAGAGAAAACCGATGGCGCACAATACCAAACATCACAATTCTGATACCGACCTTGCCAGCAGGCACGGGCGGCGTTCTCATACATTCAAATATGACTGGTATCAGCATGACCCCTGCACTGAAGAACAGGCCGAATGGCTGATTCATAACTACCGCAAACGTGGGTATGAGTTTAGGAAAGCCCTCAGCCTCGATTATCGTCACTGGATAATCTACGTCAGACTCCCTTATTCCGAACGCCCACCGCGTCCGTCCCGCACATTCCAGCAACGGATCTGGAGGTAACGTGCGGGTATTGCTTCGACCTGTTCCGGTACCGGAACTCGGGCTGGTGGTCCTTAAGCCTGGTCGTGAATCCATGCAGGTATTTCATAACCCTCGAGTGCTGGTGGAGCCGGAACCGAAAAGCATGCGCGGTCTGCCGTCCGGAGTTGTTCCTGCCATTCGCCAGCCGCTGGCGGAAGACAAATCATTGCTGCCATTTTTCAGTAACGCACGGGTGATTCGTGCTGCTGGTGGTGCTGGTGCATTGTCTGACTGGCTGTTGCGCCATATTAAATCCTGCCAGTGGCCACACGGCGATTATCATCACAGCGAAACCGTCATTCACCGTTATGGTACCGGCGCAATGGTGTTGTGCTGGCACTGCGACAACCAGTTGCGTGACCAGACATCCGAATCACTCGAGCAACTTGCTCATCAAAACCTGTCTGCATGGATGATTGACGTCATACGCAATGCAATGAATGGTACGCAAGAGCGGGAATTATCGCTGGCTGAGTTATCCTGGTGGGCGGTCTGCAATCAGGTGGCGGACGCGCTACCGGAGGCAGTATTACGTCGTTCGTTGGGATTACGTACGGAAAAAATCCTCTCAGTGTACCGCGACAGCGACATCGTACCTGGAGAGCAGACAGCCACCAGCATACTGAAGCAGCGCACAAAAAATATTGTGCTACCGCCTCACGTCCACCAGCAACAGAGCCTGCCACAGGAAAAGACGGTGGTCAGCATTGCCGTTGATCCGGAGTCTCCGGCTCAGTATCTCCAGCGCCAGAAACCACAACGGGAAGAGATGCCCGTATACACGCGCTGGGTAAAAACGCAGAAATGCGTGACGTGTGGCAATCAGGCAGATGATCCGCACCACATCATTGGTCATGGGCTGGGAGGGATGGGAACAAAGGCTGACGATTTGTTTGTTATTCCGCTGTGCCGCAAATGCCATAACGAACTGCATGCTGGGGTAAAAGATTTTGAAGAAAAACACGGCAGCCAGCTGTTGTTGCTGATTCGTTTTTTAATGCACGCGAAAAATTCGGGTGTCCTGAAGTGGAAAGCATGAAATGACTGAACGCATAGAATTTGTTTTGCCTTACCCGCCGACGGTGAACACCTACTGGCGACGTCGTGGCAGCACATATTTTGTATCAAAAGCCGGCGAGCGTTATCGCCGGGATGTGGCGCTAATTGTTCGCCAGCAGCGACTGAAATTAAACCTGTCCGGAAGGCTGGCGATAAAGATTATTGCAGAGCCACCGGATAAGCGTCGCCGTGACCTGGACAATATTCTGAAAGCTCCACTGGATGCGCTGACGCATGCTGGACTACTCATAGACGACGAGCAGTTTGATGAAATCAATATTGTGCGCGGTCAGATCGTTCCCGGTGGGCGGTTGGGCGTGAAAATTTACGAAATAATGCATGACGGGCAGGTCAAAAAATGAAGCTGGAAGATTTACCGAAATACTATTCCCCGAAATCGCCTGGCCTGACCGATGCGTCCGCCTCGACATCAAAAGATGCGCTGAGCATCACTGATGTGATGGCTGCGCAGGGTATGACACAAAACCGGGCTGAGATGGGGTTTTCTGCGTTCCTGGGGAAAATGGGCATTAGTATGAATGACAGGGCGCGGGCAACAGAATTACTGGCGGATTATGCATTAAGTCAGTGCGATCGCGTCGCGGCGTTAAGAAAGCTTCCGGCAGAAATAAAACCGGCAGTGATGCGCATTATGGCTTCGTATGCTTTTGAGGATTATGCCCGCAGCGCAGCGAGTAAAAAGCAATGTCCTTGTTGCCGAGGGGAAAAATTTATTGAAAGCGAGGTTTTTACAAACAAGGTTCAGTATCCGGATGGTAAGCCGCCAGTATGGGCAAAGTGTACGAAAGGTGTGTATCCGTCTTACTGGGAAGAATGGAAAAAAATCCGGGAGTTGGTGAAAGTTTCCTGCCCGGTATGCAAGGGGAAAGGAGAGATTTCCACTGCCTGTAAAGATTGCCGTGGACGCGGTGTTGCCATTCATCGTGAAGAGTCGGAAAAACAGGGCGTACCAGTTTTCAGAAACTGTCAGCGTTGTGGTGGTCGTGGCTATGAAAGGCTGCCATCAACGGAGGCATTTAATGCCATATGCAAAGTGACGAGTGCTATCACGCTTGATACGTGGAAAAAATCAGTGAAATGCTTTTACGATACATTGGTGGTTCGGTTTGACATTGAAGAGGCATGGGCAGAGCAGCAGTTAAAGAGGGTAACGCGATAGTGTTGTTGATTTTTCCCGAATCTGTGGTAAATTTGCCCTAACGATGGGCGTTTTATGCCTGACGTTAGAAAGATTTCTACAACCCGCCGCCGAGCGGGTTTTTTTGTTGTGATAGATTCCAGGTGGCATTCATCAGTGAATCTTGGTTAATGTGTGCTGCTATGTGTTAAAAGATGTCAATTCGTTATTGACTGATATCAAATTATGGAATGATGAATATCATTACTATTGAAAATCCGTTGTTTCAATAGGTGATATTTATGCATAAACTAATTAAATTGCTTTCACTTTTTATTGTACTCTCGATGTCTCAGTCTTATGCCGCTGATAATGAATACATAAGTGCCAGCAACAGCAAGGCGTTTGCATTTTTCTTGCCGACCGGTGTGGCGATGGCCGATCAGTATATTGATGGGCTTAAAAGATATTCAATAACTGAGATAATAAACGATTTTAATGATAATGAGTTGAGGGCAAAGAAAAAGTATAAAGACACATTTATTCTAAACTCAACAGTAAAGGCGATTAAGCAAGGAAGTTTAAATGGCAGACCTTATGTCATTCTTGATGATGGAGATGGCCCTTTTTTTGCCTATTACGATAAAGACTCAGAGAATGAATTAGAATCACTTAACAAAGGCGATAGTGTAGAATTTTTGTGCTCCAATGCGAAAAAAATAGTCTCACCAAGCGCGGAGTGTCATTCTTACGCTTTAAATGCTAAAGTTAAAAATATCTCAGAAAGATATAAAACGATTTTTGACAGAGCTTATAAAGAACAAAATAAGTCTAAAACATTAAAGATATCCTTTATAATTTATTCTCTTCTGGAGAATAAAATTGAAAAGAGTTGTGAAGAGTCTGTCGAAGCATGCAATATGGCAGTAAGGCAACTTACAGATAACGGCGCATTAATTAAATCAATACTTGAGCCTTATGCAGGTAAGTTGAGTAAAATCAAAGAAAGGTACTAAAACCTTATTTCAGACATAAAAAACTCGCCGCTAAGCGAGTTTTTTTATGTCTGAAAAGCGGCACAGGACGTTAAATGCGCTGGTGGTTGCGAATACTGGTCTTTCAGCTTGCTGGCTTTTTCGACAAGAGTTATTGGTATGTCACGTTAACCAGAAAAGGAAAAAAGACATGCTAAAACAGCAGGATATGACCGAAACTGCCAGAGTAGTGTTTAATGAATTAAGCGTCACCGAACCGGCGACCGTCGGGGAAATTGCGCAGAATACGTACCTTTCACGCGAACGCTGCCAGTTAATACTGACTCAGCTTGTTATGGCGGGTCTGGCAGATTATCAGTTCGGTTGTTACAGACGCCTTCCGCAGTGAAGGCTTTTTAATTTGTGGTAATGGGCGGCTGGTGGGTGTTAGCGGCACCTGCCAGCCATCTGCTCATGCGTTGGGGTCACAAGCAAACCTCAGGCCCATCTGCTTTGCGCAAAAGCGGTATGAGCCTATCAGAGAAGTGCTTATTGATCTATGGCTAATACTGTAAAAATATCCAGTTGTGAGTTAATCAACGCTGATTGCCTGGAATTTATCCAGACCTTACCGGAAAACTCTGTCGATCTGATAGTCACAGACCCGCCATACTTTAAAGTGAAGCCCGAGGGCTGGGATAACCAGTGGAAGGGCGACGATGATTACCTGAAATGGCTGGATCAGTGTCTGGCGCAATTCTGGCGGGTACTGAAACCTGCCGGAAGTCTCTACCTGTTCTGTGGTCATCGTCTGGCATCTGACACCGAAATCATGATGCGTGAACGCTTTAATGTGCTGAACCACATTATCTGGGCGAAGCCGTCCGGACGCTGGAACGGATGCAACAAGGAAAGCCTGCGGGCGTATTTCCCGGCAACAGAGCGCATTCTGTTTGCCGAACATTATCAGGGGCCATACCAGCCCAAAAATGACGGCTATGCGGCAAAGGGGCGCGAACTTAAGCAGCACGTCATGGCTCCGTTGATTTCTTACTTTCGTGATGCGCGTGAATCACTGGGAATAACGTCAAAACAGATAGCGGAAGCTACCGGAAAGAAAAACATGGCTTCGCACTGGTTTGGTACCAGTCAGTGGCAGTTACCGAACGAGGGTGATTACAACAAATTGCAGGCGTTGTTTGCGCGTGTTGCGGCAGAAAAACATCAGCGAGGGGAGCTGGAAAAGCCACACCACCAGCTGGTCAGCACATACAGTGAACTGAACCGGCAATATGCCAGCCTGCTGGAAGAGTACAAATCCCTGCGGCGTTATTTTTCCGTATCAGTTGCCGTTCCGTATACGGATGTCTGGATGCACAAACCTGTGCAGTATTATCCGGGCAAACATCCCTGTGAAAAACCGGCGGATATGTTGCGGCAGATAATTGAGGCCAGCAGTCGCCCCGGTGATTTGGTTGCTGATTTTTTTATGGGGTCTGGCTCAACAATAAAAGCGGCACTTTCACTGGGACGCCGTGCGATTGGCGTGGAACTGGAAGAAGAGAGATTTAATCAGACTGTAACTGAAATAAAAAAGAATCGTTAAATATGCATTTAATAATTTCTTTATTTCATAAAAAATAAAAACATATATGTATATTTACAAATCTTGATGGAATTTTCCATTGAAAAGAGAGCCGGTATTATTAATATCAGTCTCCGGTTCCGAGGGGGATGTAAAGCGCGGTCATTTTTATTTCTCTTGAGGAACCAGTGCCGACTTAGCTCAGTAGGTAGAGCAACTGACTTGTAATCAGTAGGTCACCAGTTCGATTCCGGTAGCCGGCACCATATGCGGGTATCGTATAATGGCTATTACCTCAGCCTTCCAAGCTGATGATGCGGGTTCGATTCCCGCTGCCCGCTCCAGAGGAACAAGCCTTATTGTATTGCAGCACTGGCGTATTTTTTATTACGTGGGAGCAGGTTGTTTTGAAAAAGCATTCTGTTCTCTGGCTATGATTTGAGGCCGGGTGTAGCCTCAGTGCTGATTTTTTTACGGCAGCAGAATGGTGCATTATCGGTAGAGATTTGCAATGTCTCTGGCAGGGGCCGGTGATGCATCATCCCGATGTTGTAAACATCGCTCAGATAACGTTGAAATCAATCAAACCCAGGAAATACATCCTTAACCGCCGCACCAGGCGGTTTTTTTTATTCACAATCCTGTTTCTTATGGCTCGCTACGGCGGGCCTTTTTTATATCCGCGCCACGCCCGGCGCACATCAAAAAAAACCACAGAGCCTTTCAGGGGTGAGCTTACGGGATGGTCAGTGTGACTTTCTCTGTGGGCTGGTCACCCCCGGGCGCAGGCTCACCCACTAAAAGGAAAAGTCACGATGTTTGGTATTTTCAAAAAGAAAACCCGCAAGGCCATTACCGAAGTTAAGAAGATGGAGAACCGCGACGCAGTGGAGGCGACCGTCTGGGGCGCGTATTCCATTGCATATGCTGACGGCACCTGTGATGCGAAAGAAATCGCGGTACTGGAGAAAACCATTGCAGCACTTCCTGCCTTTGCGCCGTTCTCCGGTGAGATTGCACAAATGAGTGCAAATATCCGCGCCCGTTATGAAGCGTCGCCGCGCTCTGCCAATGCTGAAGCCCTTCGTCAGCTGGCTGATGTTGCCGGTACTGATGACGCAGTTAATGTGCTGTGCCTGTGCCTTGATATCGCTGACCAGGATGGCATTGGTCCGGATGAAGAAGCACAGCTCAAGAAAATTGCTCAGGCGCTGCAGTTGCCGCTGGAGCAGTACCTGTGAAAAGTGCGCGCCTTGTGCTGGCTGCCATCCTGCTGTTTCTGGTAGTGGCGGTGGATTTCACCGGACGACTGATGTCGGTGCTGGCAGATGGTGTGCTGGTGGCGATGGCGCTGGTCGTGCTCCGGCCTTTACTGCGCAAATCTGAATAACACCACACAAAAGGCATCTGCGGGTGCCTTTGACGGGGTGTTGTTTTTTTACGGGCCGCTGGTGGCCCTTTTTTATTTACAGGAGAAAAAAGTATGTCTGAACCCTTATCCGGTTCCGGCACGGCTGCGGCGCTCGGCGGGGCGACGGTATTCGGGCTGTTTACCGGAACGGATTTCGGGATTGTGTTTGGTGCGTTCGCCGGGGCGTTATTTGTGGCAACGATGCCGCAGACGCTTTCAGCCTGGCGTGTTGCGGCGCATTTTCTGGTGTCGTTTATCGTGGGCGTACTGGGGGCGCGCGTGCTGTCAGCCTGGATTGCTGTAAAAACAGGGCATGACGGCACCTCTGCTGATGCGCTGTGTGCTGTGGTGGTGTCTGTATTGTCGGTAAAAGTGCTGTCCTTTGTGCACAGGCAGGACGTTATATCACTGATGTCCTGTCTGCTCTCCCGCCTGAAGAGTGGAGGAGGCGACAATGTTAAGTAGCCTTCCCGGATTACTGAATGTGGCGTTATGCACGGTTATCGTGCTGACGCTCTTTTTTTATCGTCGCCGTGATTCCAGACATAAACCGCTGATGTCATGGCTGGCCTGGCTGCTGATGCTGCTGTATGCCTTTGCGCCCCTCAGCTATCTGTGTGGTCGCCCGTTAGCAACGGGCTGGCTGGAAGTGTTTTTTAACCTGCTGTTCTGCGTGCTGGTAATACGCGCACGCGGGAACGTCGCAAGAATCTTTCCATTGTTGAGGTGAATATGTCGGGTAAATTCAGATTCAGTCGTCGCAGTGAAAAAAATCTGGAGGGCGTTAAACCACAGCTGGTTGCTGTCGTTCGCCGTGCGCTGGAGCTGACGGAGGTTGATTTCGGTATTACGGAAGGGCTGCGCACGAAAGAACGCCAGAAACAGCTGGTCGCGGAAGGGAAAAGCCAGACCATGAACAGCCGCCACCTGACCGGTGATGCGGTGGATGTTGTTGCCTACATTGGTAGCCAGGTGTCATGGGACTGGCCTCTGTACGAGAAAATCGCGCAGGCATTTAAGCAGGCTGCCGCAGAGCTGGGAACTGCCATCGAATGGGGCGGGGACTGGAAAACGCTGAAAGACGGGCCTCACTTTCAGTTGAAACGCTGATAACCAGGTGTGTTATGAGCCGAAAACACTGGACACACAGAATGCCGCGAACGGCGGCGAAATGGGCACTGGTAGCGATACTGGTACCTTTTTTCCTGGTGGGATGCGTCAGCCTGGATAAAGCGCGTCAGCTTTTCGATACGGCTTCTCAGGTCTGCCAGCTTATCGATGGCGTTCGGCAGTGTCTGCAGAACTGATCATCTGTAATAGCAGAATATTTTGCTGAAAAATGAAGAGTGCGCCAGCGTCCGGAAAGCATGAAATTCTGTGTTAGTGGCTATTCAATAAAATAAATTCTTTCTGTCGCCGCGAATACTTAAATGTTGATCAGTGCCCGGTGCGGCGACGGGCTTCGATATCAGGAGACGATGATGGAAAAAACAGAAAACAAACCGATTGTAATTGGTGCTGATGCTGCTCCGTTTAAGTTTGAGTTGTCTCAACTGGTGGAGATGCGCATCAGTGATGAATGGGGTGAGGTTAAAGCCCGTGCGCAGTATGCGGATGGCGAAAACCAGTACTTGATCCACTACAAGGCAGCTGACGGTCGCGCCACGACGGAGTGGTTTGGTGAGTCAATGCTGGAAGCAACAGAAGATGATCGTCATCCTGGTTGTCCGGTATTTGCCTGCATGAAATTGCCGGAAGGCGCAGTAGTTGAACTGCAGCCGGGTGAGATGTTCGTGATGACAGACATCATTGATGGTAAACCGCAGTATTCGCGTATTGAAATGAATGGTAAGAGTGCTCGCCTGATTCGTGAGTAACAGGCATTACAGCAGCCCTTCTGTGTGAGGGGTTGCGATAATGCAGGTGTTAGAGCGTGTAAATGATAATTACTCCCATTTCAACGGGTCCTTTCTGGAACCTGAAACACCGAGGGTCTGGGGACGCGCAAAAACGCGCTATTTATGAAAATTTTCCAGGAAAAAGCATGTCGGTACTTCTCGCGCGTAACTGTTTGTTTTTTCAGATATCGTATCTGTAAAAGGTCCGACATGATATCGCTCAAAAATGCCTTATTCAGGCGTTTTCATGTCGGACCTTGTATTTGATATGGAAATGTATTGTGAAAGTTAACAAAAAGAAGCTTGCCGAAATTTTCAACGTGGATCCACGAACGATTGAACGTTGGCAGTCTCAGGGGCTGAGAGTTTTGTCGGGGGGAGGCAAAGGTATCGAGGCCATGTTCAATACTGCAGAAGCCATTGAGTGGTATGCGCAGCGGGAAAAAGATATCGAAAATGAAAAGCTCCGCAAAGAACTGGAAGATTCGCGTGCGGCTGCAGAATCAGATTTACAACCCGGCACCATTGACTATGAACGCTACCGGCTCACTAAAGCACAGGCTGACGCACAGGAGCTGAAAAATGCCCGCGAAGAAGGGCTGGTGCTGGAAACGGAATTGTTTACCTTCATTCTGCAACGTGTGGCACAGGAGATTTCGGGGATACTTGTACGTGTGCCGCTGACATTACAGCGTAAATATCCGGATATTTCACCGTCACACCTTGATGTGGTGAAAACTGAAATCGCGAAAGCCTCCAATGTTGCAGCTAAAGCCGGTGAAAACGTGGGCAGGTGGATTGATGATTTCAGACGCACAGAAGGCAGCTAATGCAGCCGGTGCGATAGCTACAGGGCTTTTATCTCTCAATATTCCGGTTCCACTGACGACGGTTCAGTGGGCTGATCAACATTATTATCTGCCGAAAGAATCTTCATACACTCCCGGACAATGGGAAACCCTGCCGTTTCAGGTTGCCATTATGAACAGCATGGGAAATGACCGGATCCGCACCGTTAATCTGATTAAATCGGCGCGCGTTGGTTACACCAAAATGCTGTTGGGGGTGGAGGCTTATTTTATTGAGCATAAATCCCGTAACAGTCTGCTTTTTCAGCCAACAGATTCTGCTGCAGAAGATTTCATGAAATCTCATGTTGAGCCAACGATCAGGGATGTTCCTGCATTGCTGGAGCTGGCTCCATGGTTCGGAAGAAAGCACCGCGATAATACACTCACCCTGAAGCGTTTTTCCTCCGGTGTGGGTTTCTGGTGCCTGGGCGGTGCCGCAGCTAAAAACTACCGTGAAAAATCTGTGGATGTGGTCTGCTATGACGAACTCTCCTCGTTTGAACCGGATGTGGAAAAAGAAGGTTCGCCGACGCTGCTTGGCGATAAACGTATCGAAGGCTCGGTATGGCCTAAATCCATACGCGGCTCAACGCCAAAAATCAAAGGTTCCTGTCAGATTGAGAAAGCCGCGAATGAATCTGCGCATTTCATGCGGTTTTATGTCCCTTGCCCTCATTGCGGGGAGGCCCAGTATCTGAAGTTTGGCGATGATGCGACGCCGTTTGGCCTGAAATGGGAGAAGGGTAAACCGGAAACGGTGTATTACCTGTGTGAACATAATGGCTGTGTGATCCGGCAGTCGGAACTTGACCAGACCGACGGACGCTGGATTTGTGACAATACCGGGATGTGGACGCGTGACGGCCTGACATTTTACAGCGCCGGTGATGAGGAGGTGCCACCACCGCGCTCAATCACGTACCACGTGTGGACGGCCTATAGTCCGTTCACCACCTGGGTGCAGATTGTTTATGACTGGCTGGATGCGCTGAAGGATCCGAACGGCGTCAAGACGTTTATTAACACCACGCTCGGGGAGCCCTATGAAGAGGCCGTGGCAGAAAAACTGAGCTTTGAGTTGTTGCTGGAAAAAGTCTGCCACTATGGCGCGCAGGTTCCCCTGCGGGTGGTTTACCTGACCGCCGGGATCGACTCCCAGAAAGATCGCTATGAAATTTATGTCTGGGGCTGGGCTCCCGGCGAAGAAGCCTTTCTGATTGATAAGCAAATTATCATGGGGCGACCGGAAGACGAGGACACCCTTAAACGTGTTGATACGGTGATCCGGAAAAAATATCGTCATGCTGACGGTACTGAAATTTCCATTTCCCGCGTCTGCTGGGATACCGGTGGTATCGACCAGGACATTGTGTATCAGCGTTCCAGGAAACACGGCACTTTTTTTGTGCTTCCCATAAAAGGGGCATCGGTGTACGGCAAGCCGGTGATCACCATGCCCAAAAAGCGCAACCAGCGTGGTGTGTTTTTGTGTGAGGTGGGCTCCGATACCGTCAAGGAAATGCTGTACGCCCGTTTTGCCCTGCCGGTGGTATCTGCCAATGAAGCCGCCCCGTATACCTTCCGTTTTCCGGATAACCCCGACATTTTTTCGGAAGAAGAGGCGCGTCAGATCGTGGCGGAAGAGCTGGTGGAGAAGGTGGTTAATGGCAGGGTGAAACTGCTGTGGGATAAAAAAGGGCGACGCAACGAAGCCCTCGACTGCCTGGTATATGCCTATGCTGCCCTGCGTATTTCAGTTCAGCGGTGGCAGCTTGATCTTGAAGCACTGGCCCGTGCCAGAAGAGATGAGCAGGACGACGATGAGATGAGTCTGGAAGAAATCGCGGCTGCGCTGAGTGGAGGATAAAGAATGGTTTATACGCATGAAATGCTTTGTGATGCCCGACGGGCATTACATGAACTGATGATCGGACGTGCTGTGGTTTCCGTCAGCAAGGACGGGCGTCAGGTTCAGTATTCGCGGGCGACGATTGGTGAACTGCGTCAGTATATTGAAGAGCTGGAAAGTGCGCTGGGTGTATCCGGACGGCGTCGCGGCCCGGCAGGAGTGGGGCTGTGAACGGGGAACTGGTGGATCTTCACGGGCAGCCACTGCGGCAGAGTATGGGGTATTCCGGAGGGGGTACCGGATTTGGCGGGCAGCTTGCGGAATGGCTGCCTGCACCGGAAAGTGCCGACGTGGCGCTCTTACCTTCCATTCAGCTGGGTAACGCCCGTGCGGATGATCTGGTCCGCAATAACGGTATTGCCGCAAACGCCGTTGAAATTCATAAAGACCATATCGTCGGACACATGTTTCGTCTGAGTTACCGGCCCAACTGGCGCTGGCTGGGGATGTCGGAAGCCGATTCACATGTCTTTATTGAAGATGTTGAGGCAGCGTGGATGGAATTCTGCGATCCGGTGTTTGGTTCGATGGATGTGGAGGGGCGTCGCTCGTTTACCGAATTTATTCGTGAAGGGGTGGGCGTTCATACATTTAACGGTGAAATTTTTGTCCAGCCCGTATGGGATACGGAATCCACGTCATTATTCCGGACGAAATTCAAGACCATCAGTCCGAAACGTGTCAGTACACCCGGTTATGGTACCGGCGATCGTTTTATGCGTGCCGGGGTGGAAATCAACCGGTACGGAAAAGCACTGGCCTACCATGTTCAGGAAGATGACTGGCCCGGTTACGGTGTCAGCAACTGGACGCGGATTGCGGCGACGCTGCCCTCCGGGCGACCGGGAATGATCCATGTGTTTCAGCCGCAGGAGGACGGGCAGACGCGCGGGGCCAACCAGTTTTATTCTGTCATGGAGCGTCTCAAGATGCTCGACACACTGCAGGCCACGCAACTGCAGTCGGCGGTGGTGCGGGCGATGTATGCCGCGACGATTGAATCCACGCTGGATTCGGAAAAAGCATTTGAATATATCGCCGGGGTGGGAGATGGCGGTAAAAATCCCCTGAACACCATCATGAAAGGCTACGCGCGTTATTACGCCACCAATACGGTAAAGCTGGGTGGGGTCCGTATTCCACATCTTTATCCGGGGGATTCACTGAATCTGCAGACAGCGCAGAATGCAGATAATGGTTTCTCTGAACTGGAAAAGGCGCTGTTACGTTACATCGCTGCCGGACTGGGGGTGTCCTATGAACAGCTTTCCCGTGATTATTCACAGGTCAGTTATTCCAGTGCCAGGGCATCTGCTAATGAGTCGTGGCGGTATTTTATGGGCAAACGAAAATTTGTGGCCAGCCGGCTGGCATCACAGATGTTTGCCTGCTGGCTGGAGGAAGCTCTTATTCGCGGTGTGATCCGCCCGCCGAAATCCCGTTTTTCATTCTGGGAGGCCCGTTCCGGATGGTGTCGTGCCGAGTGGATTGGTGCCGGTCGCATGGCGATTGATGGCCTTAAGGAAGTGCAGGAAGCGGTGATGCGTATTGAAGGTGGTTTAAGCACGTACGAGAAAGAGCTGGCTCTGATGGGCGATGACTATCAGGAGATTTTCCGTCAGCAACTGCGTGAAAGCCAGGAGCGACAGGCAGCGGGTCTTCCCCGCCCCATCTGGATTAAGGACACGTTTCAGCAGCAGATCCGACAGACAACGGGAGAAAAAGGCGATGCGTCGTAATTTATCGCATATTGCCGCCATGGCATTTAATGAGCCGCTTTTACTGGAACCCGCCTATGCGCGGGTTTTCTTTTGCGCGCTGGGTAAAGAGATAGGGGCCGGCAGCCTTGCCGTTCCTCAGCAGGCTGTTCAGCTTGATGCTGATGGTATGCAACTGGCGGTGACTGACTATATGGCGGGCGGTCAGCGTCCGGCAAAGAGTTACCAGGTGAAGAATGGCATTGCCATTCTGCCGGTGAGCGGCACGCTGGTGCATAAACTGGGTACCCTGCGGCCTTACTCCGGCATGACAGGCTATGACGGTCTGACTGCTCGTCTTCAGATGGCGGTGAATGATCCGGATGTGCGCGGCATTTTGCTGGATATCGACAGCCCGGGCGGTCAGGCTGCCGGGGCGTTTGACTGTGCTGACATGATTTACCGTCTGCGGGAACAGAAGCCCGTGTGGGCGCTGTGTAATGACATGGCCTGTTCAGCCGCCATGTTGCTGGCGGCAGCCTGTACCCGTCGGCTGGTCACGCAGACGGCAAAAATTGGTTCGATTGGCGTGATGATGGCGCACACCAGTTATGAGAAACAACTGGCACAGGAAGGGGTGGACATCACGCTGATTTACTCCGGGCAGCACAAGGTTGACGGCAACAGTATTCAGGCATTGCCGGCAGGTGTGCGTGCAGATTTTCAGCGCCGTATTGATGAGGCCCGCCGGATGTTTGTCGACAAGGTGGCGCTTTATACGGGGCTGAGTTCAGAGGCGGTGATGAATACCGAGGCTGCCGTTTATGACGGTCAGGCAGGCATTGATGCAGGCCTGGCTGATCAACTGATTAATGCTGCAGATGCCGTTGAAGTGATGGTTTCTGCACTGAATGACTCTGTTACGAAGGAGAATGCAATGACTGTTAAAAATCTCACCGTTGCTGAAGCGGTGGCCCAGGAAAATCAGCGCGTGATGGGGATCCTGAATTGTCAGGAGGCGAAAGGGCGCGAGCAACTGGCGCAAATGCTGGCAGGTCAGCCTGGAATGACGGTAGAGCAGGCGAAAGCGTTCCTGGCTGCTGTGCCTGCTGTCAGTGTGGCAAATACAGGTGATCAGATTATGGGGCTGCCGGAAGCAAAGGGGCGTGAGCAACTGGCACAGATGCTGGCAGGTCAGCCGGGGATGACGGTGGAGCAGGCGAAAGCGTTTCTGGCGGCAGCCCCTGCTGCTGGTGCTGCAGGCACAGGCGATCAGATTATGGCGTTACCGGAAGCAAAAGGGCGTGAACAACTCGCGCAGGCGCTGGCTGAACAGCCGGGAATGACCGTTGACCAGGCCAAAACGTTACTGGCGGCGGCACCGGTTGCGGGTTCTGCAAGTGTCGGCGATCAGATTATGGCGCTGCCGGAGGCAAAAGGGCGCGAGCAACTTGCACAGGCACTGACAGAACAACCGGGAATGACGGTGGCGCAGGCGAAAACGCTGCTGGCAGCCGCGCCGGCGGCATCGCAACCGTCACAGGAAACACTTTTTGATCGCTTTATGGCACAGCATGCTGCCAGTGCGGTTTCCGGTGGCGGAACTGCCGGGCGCGGGGAGGAAGACCTGCTGATGAGTATGCCGTAAGCGATATCCGGAATTCAGATAAATCAGGAGGCTGAAAAATGATTAAAACCACCACGGAAAAGCGCGCGGATGTGCACATTTTTGCCGGAAACGATCCGGCGCATACCGCAAAAGCCACCAGTGGTATCAGTGCCGCCATGCCTGCACTGACGCCACTGATGCTGGATGACGCCACCGGTAAACTGGTGGCATGGGATGGTCAGAAAGCCGGAACGGCAGTGGGCGTGCTGGCTCTGGCGCTTACCGGGACCGAGTCCATGCTGACGTACTACAAAAGCGGTACGTTTGCCACTGAGTCGCTGGTCTGGCCTGACTCTGTGGATGCGGTGAAAAAAGCCAACGCATTTGTGGGAAGTGCCATCAGCCACGCCTGATGGTGAAGTGATTAACTGAAAAACGGGTCGCGATGCGGCCCGTTTGTGTTTCTGAAGGAAAATAAATTATGGGGTTATTTACCACTCGTCAGTTACTCGGGTATACCGAGCAGAAAGTGAAATTTCGTGCGCTGTTTCTGGAGCTGTTCTTTCGTCGCACGATCACTTTCCATACTCAGGAAGTCATGCTGGATAAAATTACCGGCAAAACACCGGTCGCGGCGTATGTGTCTCCGGTGGTGTCAGGCAAAGTGCTGCGCAGCCGTGGTGGTGAAACCCGCGTGTTACGTCCCGGTTATGTAAAACCAAAACACCGCTTTGATTATCAGCAGGCAGTGGAACGTCTTCCGGGAGAGGATCCGGCCCGCCTTAATGACCCGGCTTACCGCCGTCTGCGTATTCTGACAGACAACCTGAAACAGGAAGAGCAGGCGATTGTGCAGGTGGAAGAAATGCAGGCGGTCAGTGCCGTTCTGCAGGGTAAATACACCATGAGCGGCGAGCAGTTTGAGACGGTGGAAGTGGATTTTGGGCGTTCTGCCGCCAATAACATTACGCAGGCTGGCGGACGCGAATGGTCACAGCAGAATGCTGACACCTTCGATCCGACGCATGATCTGGATGCGTACTGCGATTTCGCTTCCGGCACCATCAATATCGCGATTATGGACGGCACGGTCTGGCGTATGCTGAACGGTTTTAAACTGTTCCGTGAAAAACTGGATACCCGCCGTGGCTCCAAATCTGAGCTGGAAACGGCACTGAAAGACCTGGGCTCCGTGGTTTCCTTTAAAGGCCATTACGGCGATCTGGCCATTGTGGTGGCGAAGACAACGTATGTTGACGAAAACGGGGATGAACAGCGTTATCTGCCGGAAGGTACACTGATTCTGGGGAACACTCAGGCGGAAGGCGTCCGTTGTTATGGTGCCATTCAGGATAATCAGGCACTGAGTGAAGGGATCACCTCTGCGATTCGTTATCCGAAACACTGGGAGGAAGTGGGGGATCCTGGTTGCGAATATACCATGACGCAGTCTGCGCCGTTGATGGTGCTGCCGGATCCGGATGCGTTTGTGGTGGTTCAGGTGAAATAAGACGGGGCGGGATATTCCCGCCTTTTTCTTTAGCGCACGGGAGAGATTTGATGACAAAAGAGCAGATGACGGAACGCCTTCAGGCGCTGGCAGTTATTCTGGGGCGTGAAGCAGATATTTCAGGTTCAAAAGCCGATCTTGAGCAGCGCCTGGCGGAATGGGAAGAGGAGGCCGCCGGATTCGATGGGGAGGAGACAGGGAAGGAAGAGGTGGGCAACGATGCATCCGGCGACGGAATGCATTCTGAGCGGGGACTCGCCCGGGTGCGTATGCTGAAAACGGCGCATATGCCAGCCTGTGATGCTGTGACGGGAAAAATGTTGATGTTTGCCCGGGCCTCCAGTGTTGTGCTGGTTAATGAAGCCGCAGTTCCTGCGTTGCTGGCGGACGGTCTGGCAGAAAAAATCCGGGAGTGATGATGTTCGATAATCTGTTCGATCAGGCCATGAGTGATGCGGATGACATCATCCTGGATACGATGGGGACGGAAATCAGCATATATCCGGGCGGCACGGAAAGAAGAATCCGTGCCGTTTTTGATGCCCCGGCAGAAAACACCGGGATGAACACTGGCAGCGGCGAAATTCGTGATACTGCGCCCGTGTTATTTACCCGGAGCGCATGGGCCGCCGGTCTGAAAAAATATGACAGGGTCATGATCCACGGCGAACCCTATCAGGTAGTCGATCCCGGCTGGGATGAGTCAGGCACTGTGGGTCAGGGGGTGATTACCATCACCCTTGCGCGTGGAGAGCCGGGGAGAAATACACCTGCAGCACCGGAACGACCGAGTAAACGTTATGGCAGTCAGAGAGCATGAACGAAGCAGTGCCCGGCAGCGACGGCTGGCACGAAACCTCGTCGTCGATATTGATGAAGATGAGGTGCTGAAAATTATCGCTAAACTGGGTGGGTCAAAAAGTCAGATCCGTAAAGCCTGGGGCGTGGCGCTGAAAAGAGCCGCGTCTGCACTGCGGATGAAGGCTATGGCAGAGTTTAAAAAACAGGTTGCCCCACGCAGTCAGAAAATGATCAAAAAGCGTGTTCTGCATAATTTTATCATTCGTCGTAACGGTGATGAGTTTGATGAGGCGAAGGTATGGTTCGGTCTGAATGCCATCAAAGTACGCGATCTGCGCGGACGCATCAGTGGGGGGCGACGCGGCGAACTCCATCAGTTGCGCGATGAGCGGGGGCGTTTTGCACCAGCTTCCCGCCGCAGGAAGGCACGGGAGATCCGTTTTAAACCTGCAGGGGAATCCCTGCCTGTCACCACCTGGTCAACGGATGATGCCTTTATCAATCAGTTCGAAGCGGAAAATCGTAACGGACGTATATCAAAAAGGAAAACGATACTGATCCGACAGGCATCCGGACGACGGAGGGTGCGTGAAGCGGAAATTGATATTTATGAAGCCATGCTGAACCGTATAGAGGATTTTGTTTTTCCGGATGCGGAAGCACTGATCCTGAAAAATTTTGAGCATGAACTGAAATTCCGGGTATTTAAGGGGCTGGAGTGATGGAGCCATTGATGATGGGCGCCTGGCATCAGGCGGTGATTGACAGTCTGAAACAAATTCCCTGGGTGGAAGATGCCGATGAGTACCCGGAAAAAGTGACGCAACTGGTGACGCCTGCTGTGTTTGTGGATGTACCGGGCTGGGACAAGGCTCATTTTGCTGACGGGCAAACGCGGGTCACGCTGAAATGTGATCTGTTTGTGGTGACAGACCGGGCCGGGAAGACGGAAAACGTGCCAAAACCGCAGATTTTTGCCCGTTGTCTGGCGATGGATTTATCTGACTGGATTGAGGGAGCCACGTTCGGGCTGGATAACGTTGATCCGGCGGTTTTTATCGATGCTGAGGTGGATACCTTCGACCGGCTGCTGGACGACTACATCGTTTTCCGTGTCTCTTTTGAACAGGACATTCCGGTCGGCGAAGATCCGTTTGCGGTTCCGGCAGGTGCGCCGTTACAGGAAGTCTGGCTGGGTAAAGTACCGGAAACCGGCAAGAGACATGAGCAGGATTATCGTCTTATCTGGAAATCGGAGGGCACCGGTGATGAGTCTGGCAGATGAAGTGGCAGAGTTACGCCGCAGGGTGGCGGACATGGTCCGTCGCGGCGTGGTGGACGAGGTGATCCCGGGTAGCCCGGTTATGGTTCGGGTGGATATCGGGGATGTGCTTTCGCCTCCGTTGCCCTGGATTCAGGTACAGTCCGGACGCTACATGCAGGTCAGTAATTACCCGGCTCCCGGAGATGCCGTTACAGTGATATCGGAGGCGGGCGATCTGCGTAACGGTCGGGTGTATCCGGGGGCTAATATTGACGCCATTCCTGTCCCTGAGGGCAGTGAATACGAACATGTTATTTTGTTTGATACCGGAACGGAAATCCGTTACGACCGTCAGGCTAATGCTCTGTCCATCACGCTGGCTGAAGGCGGCAGCTATAAAATTACCGGCAGGGGAACCCTGGACGGTCCGGTAGAAATCACAGATACCCTGACCGTACAGGGTAAAGCAACCATGAATGCTGAGGCGGTGGTTAAGGCGGATCTGATGGTCGGTGGTGAGGTTTCTGATTATCACGGAACGATGAGTCAAATCAGAATTGTCTATAACGGTCACAATCACCGGGGCGACAGTGGTGGCAGCACCGGACAGCCTGGTCAGCAAATGTAATCTCCTTTCAGTTCTTTTTCCGGAATAAACAACATGATTGGTATTGATTCAGCCACCGGCAGATATCTGCACGGTAACGAACATCTGCGCCAGTCCGTCACCGATATTTTGTCAACACCGGTCGGCAGCCGGGTCCTGCTCAGGGAATACGGCAGCAGACTTTTCAGTCTGCTTGATAACCCACAGGATGATTTCACGCGGGTGAGAATTATTCGTGAAACGGTAACCGCCCTTGAACGCTGGGAACCCCGCCTGACTCTCCGGCGGGTGGAAGTGACGTGGACAGGAGAAGGAAGCGCGTGGCTGACGCTTGTCGGGGTGAATAACGAAACTCAGGATACGATTCGACTCGAGGAGATAAAAATTGGCAACGTCTCAGGCAATTATTGATCTGTCCGCGATACCAGTACCGGATGCGGTGGAGGTGCCGGACACCGCTGTGCTGGTCACTCAGATAGTGGCGAAGTATCAGGAGCTGGATACGTTGTTTTCGGCTCTGGTGGAATCTGATCCCGCGTATAAATGGGCAGAGGCGCTGGCTTATCGGGTGGCGCTGATGTGCCAGCAGATAAATGATGCTGTCCGTGCTGTACTGCTTGCCAGTGCCGGTGGGAACGATCTGGATCAGGTTGGCGCGAATTATCAGGTTCAGCGGCTGGTTATTACCCCGGCAGACGACAGCACCATTCCGCCCACGCCGGCGGTGTATGAAGATGATGACGCTTTTCGCGAACGTATCCAGTTGTCATGGGCACGGCTCAGCACCGCAGGCGCGAAAAATGCGTATCACTATTTTGCACAAAGTGCTGATCCTGATGTGCTGGATGTGAAGGCTTACGGGCCGGAAACACATTCGCAGGAAGGCCGGGTTTTTCTTTATGTGTTATCCCGGTCCGGAAATGGCACTGCATCACAACCCCTGCTGGATAAGGTGGCAGCATCAGTTTGTGATGATGAAACCCGTCCCCTGACGGATTTTGTCAGTGTTCGGACGGCAGAAATTATTCCCTACGATGTGGTGGCGGATATTCATATTCCCTACGGACTGGATGGTGAACTGGTTATGGCAAATGCCCGCAAGGCGCTGCAGTCATACACTGACAGCGTCCACCGGATTGGCTCGGTGGCATCCCGTTCTGGTATGGATGGTGCCCTTCACCAGACCGGGGTGATTACGGTGAATCTGACCTCTCCGGGCAGTGATATCGTTCCTGCGATGGGGCAGGCACCGTGGTGTCGCTCAGTCACACTGAACAAGGTGGAGACAACCGATGAATGACAAAATCAGAAGCATACTTCCTGTCAGCGCCAGCCGGGCAGAGCGGGTGGTGGACAGTACCGCCGGTGATATGCTGGCGGAAATCGCAGTATGTCTGATCCGCTATGTCAAAAATCCCGATTTATGTCCTGCTGAATTGCTGCCATGGCTGGCCTGGGAAATGGCGGTGGACACCTGGAATGAACACTGGACGGAGGCGGAAAAAAGGTCTGCGATAAAACGTGCTGCATACATCCACCGCCACAGAGGGACTAAAGCGGCGCTGATGGCATCGCTGGCTGACAGTCCCTTCCGGTCGCAGATTGTTGAGTGGTATGAGCAGACCCCACCCGGGGAGCCGTATACCTTCCGTCTGAACGTGGAGCAGAAAGATTTACCGGTGCTGATGAATGATCATCAGGATCTGAAGCATGCGGTGCTCCGTGCCAAAAATCTGCGCAGCTGGTTCAGTATTCACGTTTACGGGAACAGCACAGGGCGTGGATTTGGTTACGGCTATGTGATGGCGACAGAAAAAATCAGAAGTACCGGTGTGACAACAAAGACAGTGCCCACAGGCGGGCAGAGTGAGGCAGGTGTATGAATGGACTGATTCTGACAACGTCCGGCGCTGCAGAAATTGAAGCAGCATATCAGAACGGGCAAACCGTGACCGTCCGGCATGTTCTGCTTGGTGACGGGGGCGGGCGGGCATTGCCATCCACGCCGGATGAAATGGCAGCAATGACATCGTTGTACGGCGAATTCGGGCAGGAACCCTTTTCCGACGGTGCGGTGGAGGAGGGCTTCATCAGCGGGGATATTGTGATTGACTGTAAATCATACCCCGGTAAAACCCTTCGTGAACTGGGGATGATCAGCGACAGAGGTACGCTTATCGCGTACGGACGTTATCCGGACACCTTTTTACCAGACCAGACGGACTCTGTTATCAAGGAAGTTATTCTGACGCTGGTTCTTGGGCTGACGCACGCACAAAACGTGGTGCTGGAAGTTGATCCGGACAGGGCCATTATTACTCAGGAAATCGGAGACAGACGCTATCTGCAACGAAAAAAGAATCTTTCGGATGTGGAAGACAAGGATGAGGCTGTTGAAAACCTCGGATTAAAACCCACGGTGGACAAGGCAAAAAATGCCGTTCAGCGTGATGGTGACACCATGACCGGGGAACTGAAAATCCGTGGTGTTAATGCGCTGAGGATTTTCAACGAAGCCTTTGGTCTGATTTTTCGTCGTTCGGAAGAGAGCCTGCACCTCATTCCCACCCAGGAAAACCAGGGCGAAAACGGCGATATTGGCCCACTGCGACCGTTCAGCATTAACCTGCGGACGGGTGAAATATCCATGTCGCATAAAGTGTCTGTTGGCGGCGGTTCTCAGGTCAATGGTGCGCTGGGTATCGGCGTTCAGAACGCGCTGGGTGGAAACTCAATTGCTTTCGGGGATAACGATACAGGTATAAAACAAAACGGCGACGGCATTCTGGATGTTTATGCGAATGGACAGCATGTATTTCGTTTCCGAAGTGGCGAAGTGCAAAGCCTCAGAGCAATGAAAGTTTCCGGTACATTGAACGTTTCTGGTGACACGATGGCTTCCGGCGACATGAATATTTTCGGTGCAATAACTTCTACCGGACGAGTAACACCATCAGACTACGGAAACTTTGATGCCCGTTATCAGACCAAAACAGGCGGTGTACAGGATGTACGTCTGGGCGGTGCCATTGGTATTGGGCGTGGGGGAAATGCGCCATCAGGTCATTTACTGAGTGGTGTTGATGGCGGTGAAAGTGTGGACTGGGCCAATGCACGCCCGGTGCAGGTTCTGATTAATGGCGTCTGGCGGAATGTAGCGAGTTTGTAATTATGATGCACTTAAAAAATATTACGGCACAAAATCCCAAAACAATTGAGCAATACCAGCTGGCGCGACAGCATAAATTTTTATTGTGGCTGTTCTCCGATGATGGTCAGGAATGGCACGAAGCCCAGGAAAAATTTCAGCCAGACACTCTGAAAGTTATTTATGTTGAAACTGGCGAGGTGGTCTGGGTCGGAAAAGACATCACCTCAATCTGCCCGGAAAATAAAAGCGTGATTGAGCTACCGGATATTACCGCCAATCGTCGCATTGAGGCGTCGGGTTACTGGTTCTACCGCAATGATGCATTTGTTTTTGACTACAAACTTAAAGCGGAAGATGAGCGTGATGCCCTGTTACAACAGGCCAGCATCATGACCAGCGAATGGGAAAAAGACCTGCTGCTGGGATTAATCAGTGACGAAGACAGGGAGAGGCTGAAAGCGTACCGCATTTACGCGAAATCGCTGCAGGCGATGGATTTCAGCGCTATTACGGATAAGACCACATACAACAATATTAGCTGGCCTGAGCAGCCACAAAATACCTGAAAAAGAAGTTAATCATCTGACCGCCTGAGGGCGGTTTTTTTATGGGAGAAATGTATGTCCGGATTACATGGTGTTGAAACCATTGAACTGACGACAGGCACGGTTGCCGTGCAGACCATCTCCACGGCAGTGATTGGCCTGGTGGGGACTGCGCCGGACGCCTCTGGTGGTGTGTGCGCTTCCGGTACAGCCGGCTCCTGGCTGCTGGGAACGGCGCTGGATTTCACGGCGAAACAGGAAGGTCGGGCCGGTAATAAGATTTCGGTTGTTGCTGTGGCTGCCACAGAACAAAACGCGCAGACAGTGGCCTCGCTGAAAGGTACGACCCTGACGATAACACTGGGGACGGACGAACACAGCCAGGTTAACGCCACGGCGGACCGTGTGACTGAAGTGGTGAATGCGCTGGGGGATTCGCCTGTGACGGCGGCTGTCAGCACCCTGAATGCAGGAGACGCTGAAAATAAAGTGGTGTTGCCGTTCAGCCTGACGTTATCCGGCGGAGAAGATGAGGCGTTCCCGGTCAATACACCGGTGGTAGTGGCAGGGGCCATTGCTCAGGCAGGGAAACTGGGCACAGCCGGAACATTATACCCGGCCCTGCGTGATATTTTTGACCAGACTGGTGCGCTGGTGATTGTGGTGCGCGCAGAAAGTAAAACAAAGGCGAAAGAGGCCGAACAGCGTGCGGCGGTGATTCAGGCCATGGAGGCGCTGACAGAAAGTAAAGGCGTGACAGGCTATCAACCGCGCATCCTCATTGCCACGGGGTACAGTGAGGATGATGGTGTGGCAAAGGCGCTGGAAACGTATGCCGCGAAGTTGCGGGCTGTGGCCTATATTGACTCGCCCTCAATGGCAACGCCGCAGGATGTGGTTCAGCGGCGCGCGTCATTTGGCGGACGTGTGGAGCTGCTGCGTCCGCGCGTGTCAGTGACGGATGCCAGCGGGCAAACGGTATTTCGTCCATATTCGGCTCGTGCTGCCGGGCTGCGTGCCCGTATTGATTACGAAAAAGGGTGGTGGTGGTCCAAATCAAACCAGGACGTGATGAATATCACCGGTCTGGAGCAGGTGGATACGTTTATTCTCGGGGAGCAGAACTGCACGGCAAACCTGCTGAACATGGAAAATATCTCCACCATTATTCGCCATGACGGTTTTAAACACTGGGGTAACCGTCTGTGCACATCCCACAGTCAGTGGCGCTTTGAACCGGTACGTCGCACTGCAGATGTGATTGAGGACAGTATCCAGGAGGCCATGTTGCCTTATGTCGATCGCCCGCTTGATCGGGATGTGGCAGACGACATTCTTGGCAGCATTAATGCCTATATGCGTCAGCTTAAAAATCTGGGTGCGATCCACGGTGGCAGCGCCTGGCTGAATGATGAACTGAATACAGCAGAAACCCTGGCGGCAGGGCAGTTGTATATCGATTATGACTTTGGGCCGAAGTCACCACTTGAGCGCCTGACACTGCGGGCAATGATTAACAATAAACTGGCGCTGGAGGAACTGACGGTATGATTACGGGTGAAAAAAAACTGTTGCGCGCATGGGCGTTATTTCTTCCTGGCGGGATCCGCCTTCAGGGTGCGCATGAATACACGCCGCCTGCCATTAATATCACGACAGTGGATATCAAAACCGGCGCAATGGATGCACCGGTGGCAGTGGATGACGGCATGGAAGCGCTGACCTGTTCGTTTAAGATTTATGGTTATGATGTTGCCATGCTTACGCTGCTGGGATTGCAGGCCGGGCTTTATTCGCCGGAGATTGTTGTGCGCCAGGCTTATCAGGTGGGAAATGCGACCAGCGGACTGGTGGAAACCCTGCAGGGGATGATCACCAGTATCACGCCGGATGCACGTCCGGCAACATCACAGGCAGAGGCTTCGGTGACGGTGGAAATGTCACTGAGTTATTACCGTCAGGCTGTCGATGGCCTGGAAACCATCTGCATTATTCCGGAGGAATTTGTGCGTCGTATTAACGGCGTTAATGTTCTGTCGGATCTGAAAAAAATCATCCGGGTTTAATCCGGGGATCTGCCATTCAGGCGGCTCAGGCCGCCTTTTCTTTTTTTAGGAGATGCTTATGTCGGAAAAAAACAGTGTTCCTGCCAGCTGCGTGGAAATTGTGTTATCCGTGCCGTATGTCACCGCATCAGGACAGACGATCACGCACGTCACCATGCGTGCGCCCACCGTCCGCGATCGTCTGTTGCATCGCCGGAGTACCAAACCGGAAGCAGAGGCTGATCTGGATATGATTGCCGGTCTGTGCGGGATGGACGCGGCAGACATGATGAACATGGAAGCGTGTGATTACCTGGCCCTGGAGCGGCAGTTTAATGTTTTTTTGCTGCCGCCGGTCCGGCGGAAGAAGAAAACATCCTGATGGCGATACGGCGTGCCGGAGTATGGTTCGGGTGGTCACCCGGAGATGTGATGGCACTGCCGTATGAGGATTTTGTGGCAATAATGCTGGCAGAGGCGGAAGAGAGGAAGCAGTGTTATGGCAACGGTGGGCGATAACCTCAGAGCGAATATCCGGATCGGCGGCACTATTGACCCGTCGTGGAAAAAATCGACAGAGGGGCTGAAGCGAGGTCTGGCTGGTGCGACACAGGAAGTGGCACG
Organism: Escherichia sp. F1; assembly: GCF_046764225.1. Classification (NCBI taxonomy): domain Bacteria; kingdom Pseudomonadati; phylum Pseudomonadota; class Gammaproteobacteria; order Enterobacterales; family Enterobacteriaceae; genus Escherichia; species Escherichia sp. F1. The sequence goes on along the minus strand of NZ_CP177202.1, from coordinate 2,847,825 downwards.
CCTGACGCGTCAGCAGGATGTACTGAAGCGAAAAATTCAGGCTGGCGTATTGGCAGGGCAGGATATTACCGATCTGCGAAAGCAGTATGAAAAGCTGAAACGGAAAATCAATGATGCTGCAGCGGAGCAGGAGCGATTTAATCGCCAGCTTGAACGGGCAGAGCGCCTGGAACGCTGGAAAGGACGGGCAGGGACATTTCTTAAAACCGGACTCGGGCTCTCTGTTGGTTCCGGGCTGACGCTGGCAGCAGGTGCCAGCGCGGTACTGAACCGGAATTCGGAAACGGCAGAGCGGGCAGGGATAGCCCGGAGTTACGGGGTGGATTACGAAACCTATGCGGCGTGGGATTCACTGGGCCGTCAGATGGGGTTAAACGGCGAAAACATTGGTGATCTGTTTGAGGAATACCGGAACAAGGTTTTTGACGATGATAATGGTGCCACGGACAAAGGAGCCATTCAGGAGGTATTCGGTAAACTGGGGCTGAAAGCGGGCGTAATGGCCGGAAAAAATAACCAGGAACAGGTCGAATTTTTGTTTGATCGCTTACTGCAGGTGGAGAATGAGCAGCAGGCGGCGGGGATGGCAGATGCGCTGTTTGGGGGGGAGGCCAATAAAATTCTGACCTGGATGCGTCTGTCAGGAAAAACCTTCCGGGAGCTTATCAGTGAGCAGAAACGCTATAACCTGGTGACAAAAGAAGGGGCTGATGGCGCAGTTCAGGGGCATGTGGCGCTGTCAAATCTCCGTAATGTTTTGAGTTCTTCCATTGATGAAATCAGCGGACAACTGGGTAATGAGCTTGCGCCACGTATCCAACAGGTGACGGATGATCTTGCGGCCTGGTTTAAGGAGGGTGGCCTTGAGAAGATTCAGGCATTTATCCTTGATGATGCCCTGCCGGCGTTGATCGATTTGTCCGAGTGGATGTGGAAATTCGGAAAAGTTCTTGCAGGAATAACGCAGAAAGCCATTGAGTGGGGGCTGGCGGATGATTCGCGAGAGGACCGGCGAGAGGTGCTGGAATATCTGGCAAAAATGGGTTCGCCTGAGCTGGCGAGAGCGGTGGCGCAGAAAAACGGTCAGGGTGAATGGTTTGATGAACTGCTCAGGAAAAATCCGGAGCTGACGAAACAGGTTGTACAGGCTTATAAAGACACCCGCGGTTATCTCCCCTGGAACCATGACGATAAAAAGTTTGATGCATTTCTCGATCCTTTGCTGGGACCGAAGGAAGAACCTGATTTTGATGGGGCGAGGGAGCGTGTTCGCGCTGCCCGCGATCAACTACAGAAAACTCGTCAGGAACCCGCATCGGGGGAGGCTGACCGCCTTTCAGCGCTTCAGCATACCCCCGGCAGTATCAGCCGGGTGGAAGTAAAACCCACGTATCAGATACGGGCGGAATTTAACATCACCCAGAAGCCCGGCGAGGATGCCGGGCTTCTGGCAGACAGGGTAACGAAAAATCTGGGAGATATTAATTTTGGTCAGCGTTCTCGCATGACCGATGGTGATGCATTCTGGGGGTGAATATGGTGGATTTGCTGGGCTGGGGCGTAAACCGGCTTGAGCGTGAAGCATGGGACGCGGTGGGCTCATTAACGGATGTCGCCTCCCGCGTCATGCTCTCGTTTGGTGAGTTTGAATTCAGTATTGATACGGCAGCCTATAACGCCATGAAGCGCACTATGGAATGGCGATGGGATGAACAGCAGCTTATCGGAAAAAACGACCTGCTGCAGTATACCGGTAAGGGGGCCAGAACAATAACCCTTGAAGGCATGGTGCATGCGGGATTTCGTGACGGTGTGGGAATGGATGCCCTTGATACGCTGGTTCAGATGGTGGATGACAATCCGGCCCCGCAGTTACTGGTCTCAAGTACAGGCGATGTGATGGGGTATTTCGTGGCAACCGCCTATTCAGATAACACCACGTCCTTTCTTCCCGGCGGTGCGCCGAAGAACAAAACGTTCACACTGGAGCTGAAATACTATGGCGAAAAACTGGCGGACCACTGACGGCGATATGCTGGATGACATCTGTCAGAGACACTATGGCAGTGCCGGGCTTAACCAGTCACTGGCGGCGGTACTGGAAGCCAATCCCGGGCTGGCTGACCTTGGTCCGGTCTATCCGGCGGGAGTGGAAATCGTGTTGCCGGACTGGGTATATGAACCGGAAGTGAAGGAGACGTTTCAGTTATGGGACTGAATGAATATCAGCCGGATTTCAGCCTGACAGCGGAAGGTCAGGATATCACGAAGGCCATAAAACGGGGGCTGGCTGAACTGCGATATACCGATAATGGTGCTGCCACAAAGCGGTCCGATGAACTGATGATAACGCTGTTCAGCGAGACGCTGGCATTACCACCGAAAGGCGCGGTGTTAACGCTGGGACTGGGGTTCAACGGAAATCTGATAAATAAAGGTACCTTTACAGTCTGTCAGGTGGCAAGTGGTGGTCCTCCCCGCCGGATCACCATTTATGCCACCGCAGCCCCCATGAATGCGTCAAAACATGGCGCAGACGTGACCGCACTGAAAACACGCGCTTTCAGTGATATCTCGCTGGGCGACCTGGTGAAAACCATCGCCACTGAAAATAATCTTGTGGCGCGGGTTTCTCCGTCGCTTGCTGATATTCGTATTCCGTGGGTGATGCAGTCATCTGAATCGGATGCGTCCCTGCTTTCCCGGCTTGCAGGGGTGTATGGTGCCACCAGTAAACCGACCAATGGCTACTGGTTATTTCTGGAATACGGGGCATCACAGAGTACGGGGGGCAGAAATGCGCCTGAGATAACCATTACACCGGGTATGGTATCAGACTGGGATTATCGTGAAGGTGAGCGACAGGGCGCTGCGGGTGGTGCGAAGGGGGATAAAAAGAGCGGGAAAGTGGGGGTCCGGTATTTTGATGCCCGTGACGGACGCACGCGTGAAGTTAAAGTGGATGTTGAATCCACAGACAAACGACATCCGTTTACCCAGCCTGACCAGAGCACGGCAAAACACTGTGCAGAGTCGAAGGTTAAACGTGTGCAGAAAGCCGGACGCCAGATGACGATAACGTTGCCCTGCAGACCGGAACTGCTGAAAGCAGGGGCGGAGATGCGTTTTATCACGCAGGGATTTGGTGTGCGTGAGGACCATCACTGGCAGGCTGAGTCTGTGGAGTTTTCACTGGCACCGGGACAGGGATTTTCGCTGAATCTGTCGCTGACCACGGATATTTCTGCAAAGGGGAAAGCCAGTGGCAAGAAAAAAGGCGTCAATTATTTTGGTTAATGTTTTCTGAATCAGGAAATAAAAATGTCTGTATTAATTTCGGGTGTGCTGACGGATGGCGCGGGACTCCCCATGTCCGGATACCATATTATTCTGAAAGCCCGACAGAATACATCCGCAGTGGTCATGAGAACGGTGGCAACAGTGGTGACGGGGCCGGCAGGAGAATATGCATTTGAGGCTCAGACCGGAAGATATGACGTTTATCTTCGGTCGTGTATTGAAAGAGAATATTGTGTTGGTGACATTTCGGTTTACGACGATTCAAAGCCCGGCACACTGAATGATTTTCTGACCGCTCTCGATGAAGGCGATTTAAAACCGGATGTTGTTAAGCGGTTCGAAGAACTGGTGGCGCAGGCGCAGCAGAGCGCGGAAGCGGCAGCGGAAAGCGAACGACAGGCCGGGCAACACGCAGCTGATGCGCAGAAGATTAAGGGTGATTGCCAGACGCTGGCAGATAATGTTCAGCAGAATACAAATGCTGTGGAGGAAAACACGCAGCGCGTTGAACAGCTGGCCTCAGAAGTTGAGCTGAACGCCGGGCAGGTACAGGAGGGGGTGCAGAGTGTTACAGATGCAGTAAAGCAGGCTAAACAGGCAGCAGATGATTCTGCATCCAGCGCAGAGGACTCAAAAAACAGTGCTGACAACGCAGCACTGAGCGAACAGAATGCACAAAAGCACGCGCAGGAAGCAGAGCAACACGAGCAGCAGGCCAGACAATATGCGCAGGATGCAGCGACAGCCGCAGAATCCGCAGAGAACGCCAAAGGCGAAATTGACGAAATTCTGGAAGGTGGCTATCTCAAGATAAAAAACAACCTTCAGGAAATTGTTGATGCTGGCTCATCTGCACTGGGTCAGGCCCAACAGAATTTACAGATTTCCGGGGTGAAAAATAAACGGGTAATAGCCACCCCTTATACATGGCCGTCCAGAGCTGACTATGAGCAAAGGGTGCATCTGCCACTCGCCGGGGCTTACGGATTTGGCTACACATTTGAAGACCAAAGCCAGGGACGAATAAACCTTAATGAAGGTTACACTGGTTCCTGGTGGTCACAGTGGGTAAAGCCGGGGCGTTATTACGTTACAACCAGTGATAAACAATATCTGACACCAGACGGGGGCACGTACGGAGTTGTTGATGCGCTGTGGCTTAACGGTAACGCATATAATGACGCTTCGCAGGTTCATAAAATACTGGCTTTTTACGATGCTGACGGATACCTGCACATAGGCAGACGCACAGGTCAGAGCAACGGGTCAATAAGCTGGCGCAAGCTGGCATCGCTCTCTGATGTCAGGGCCATGCTGTATTCATATATTTATAATAATTACAACAGAGAATGGCGTGACCCGGAGCTGGGAGGTTTAATTCTGGCGTCATACCAGGGAACCGCAGACGGCGACACAAATATAAAAGTATCCCGTGGTCAGACTTACCCCGGCTCACGACTTGCACCTGTGGCGATAGAGTGCCCGTTCACCCCGTCTGGTACGTATGCGGCAACACCGCGATTCTATATTACCGGTTGCAAGAGCAAATCACTCCCCGGAACCTATATTTCACTGTCTGGAGCCCCCACAACATACAGCGACCAGGCTTTTGTGGCGCTATTCATGAGGATTGCATGATGCAGATAAAAGAAATTACCAGCCCCCGCTACACCGAATCCGGTGCGATTGACTGCGAAGTTTTATTTGAAGGGATGGATGAAGCCGTTCCGTACACAGCCACACCAGAAGACACAGCAACAACAGGTCAGCAAATCTGGCAGGAGCTGCAAAGCGGCAAATGGGGCGAAATCGCCCCGTTCACCGTCACGCCGGAACTTATCGCAGCGGCAAAAGATGCCAAAAAGCGGGAAATCGAGGTGTGGCGTACAGAACAGGAAGCGCAGCCGTTCACGTTCGAATGGAACGGTCGCACCTGGAACGCTGGCCCCGACTCAATGGCCCGTCTTTATCCGGTAGTAATGGCGGCGAAATCTGACACGGCGCGGGACGTTATGGCGTGGGGTGACGCCGATAATCAACAGGTGAAACTGTCAATGCCGGAACTGGAAGAACTGGCGACAGCAATGGCGCAGGCACAGGTCGATCGCAATGACGAGATTTATCGCCGTCAGCGTGAAATGAAAGAGGATCTGAACAATCTGGAGGATTTGGGTTCAATCCGAGCGTTTGGTATTGGCTAATAAATCAATCGCAACTGGTGTTTAGAACCCTCCCGACTTTTGAAGGTTGGGAGGGCTGGGGAAACGGTTATTAATTGAGGCAATGCATAACAGGCTTTAACAAAAAGCCTCAAAAAACATTCTCCAAAACCAGAACGCAACTGATTGATTTTGGTGAAAGACACAACGCGGTTGCCTTCAACAATAAAACCCTTTAAAAACCAACTTATTTCATTGAATATAAAGGATTAATTATCTATATCACTCACCTTCTTATTCAGCAAACGAGAAGCGCGCCAGTAAACCAGCAACATCAGGCCCATTACGATAGTCAGCGTAATGCTGGTGGCTGCACCAAACGGCCAGTCACGAATATTGAGGAACTGTACTTTGATGACGTTACCGATCAGCAGGTTTTTCGCACCGCCCATCAGGTCGGACACATAGAACAGGCCCATCGCTGGCAGCATCACCAGCAGACATCCGGCAATAATTCCCGGCATCGTCAGTGGGATAATGATGCGGATAAAGGTCTGCAACTTGCTGGCACCGAGATCGCGCGCTGCCTCCAGCAACGGCTTATCCAGTTTTTCGATACTCGAGTACAGCGGCATCACCATAAATGGCAGCAGAATGTAAACCAGACCGATAATCACCGCACTGGGTGTGAACATGATGCGAATTGGTGTATCGATAACGCCCAGCCAGAGCAAAAACTCGTTGAGATAGCCTTTGGTGCTGAGGAAAATTTTCAGCCCGTAGATACGAATCAATGAGTTGGTCCAGAACGGAACAATCAGCAGAAACAGCAGCAGCGGACGCACCTTGTGTGGCAACTTCGCCAGAAACCAGGCAAAAGGATAGCCCAGCACCAGGCAGGCGAGGGTGGCGATCAGCGCCATATTCAGCGAGTGCAATAGCACTTCAAAATAGAGCGGATCGAGCAGACGCGTGTAGTTATCCAGCGTAAAGACCATTTTGACGAAACTGGCGTCGTCGCGGGTCAAAAAGCTGGTGCCAATGATCATCAGGTTGGGCAGAAAGACAAACAACACAAGCCAACCGACAATAGTGACAATCACTACATTCTGGAACTTACTTGTGTTCTTCATCAGCCAGTACGACCTCCCAGCTTTCTACCCAATTAATGGCCATTTTTTGGTCGAGAGAGTGGTCAAAGTCAGGGTCGTCTTCATTGAAGAATTCGCTGACCATCACCATCTTGCCATTTTCCAGTTCAACAACCGACTCCAGCGTCATGCCTTTGTAGTTACGCTCGCGAACGTAACCAATCAGCCCTTCAGCGTGGTTGTCGTCGTTAATCTCTTCAACACGTAAGTCTTCCGGGCGCAGCAGAACATGCAGTTTTTGCCCCGGTTCAACGCCGAAGTTAACGTAGATATTACACTCGCGGCCTTCAACGTTGGCGCGTACGCGCTGCTCGTCGAGACGTTCGATGACCGTGGCATTAAACATATTGATTTCACCGATAAACCCAGCAACAAACAGGTTTTTCGGCTCTTCGTAGATTTCACGCGGCGTGCCGTCTTGCTCAATGCGACCATCGCGCATCACCACAATCCTGTCCGACATGGTGAGTGCTTCTTCCTGGTCGTGAGTCACGAAGACGAATGTAATGCCAAGCTTACGCTGTAGCGCTTTCAGCTCGTTCTGCATCTGTTTGCGCAGTTTGTAATCCAGCGCTGAGAGCGACTCATCCAGCAACAACAGACGAGGCTTGTTAACCACCGCGCGAGCAATGGCGACGCGTTGCTGTTGACCACCAGAAAGCTGATGCGGTTTACGTTGAGCGAAGGTTTCCAGCTGCACCATCCGCAGGGCTTCCATCACGCGGGGCGTAATTTCAGCAGCGGGGGTTTTTTGCATGCGTAACCCAAAGGCCACATTTTCGAACACGGTCATGTGGGGAAAAAGTGCGTAGCTTTGGAAAACAGTGTTCACATAGCGGTTTTCCGCCGGAACGTGGGTGATGTCCTCGTTATCCAGCATGATGCGTCCGGAATCAACAGTTTCCAGACCTGCAATCAGGCGAAGAACGGTTGTTTTACCGCAGCCAGAAGGGCCAAGCAGCGTGAGGAACTCGCCATTGTTGATAGTCAGATCCAGCTGGGGAATGACCTCTTTACCATCAAAGCATTTGCGAATTCCCGCCAATTGCACCAGCGGTGAAAGCGAACTCGGTTGTTTATTCAATTTTTTACTCTGTCCCATGTAAACGCAACGGATGGCTTACCGATGCGGGGTTTGTGGTTAACCACCTTGGTGACTCTTAATGAGGGCGGTAATTCTACGGCAAACCGCTTGAATCGCCAATCTTTGTTGTGAATTACTGGCTTAGCTTTATATTCATTAAGGTAATGCTGATAAATATTCCCGCTTGCAGGGGTAAAAGTGACCTGACGCAATATTTGTCTTTTCTTGCTTCTTAATAATGTTGTCACAAAAAGTGAGGGTGACTACATGGATAAACTACTTGAGCGATTTTTGAACTACGTGTCTCTGGATACCCAATCAAAGGCAGGGGTGAGACAGGTTCCCAGCACGGAAGGCCAATGGAAGTTATTGCATCTGCTGAAAGAGCAGCTCGAAGAGATGGGGCTTATCAATGTGACCTTAAGTGAGAAGGGCACTTTGATGGCGACGTTACCGGCTAACGTCCCTGGCGATATCCCGGCGATTGGCTTTATTTCTCATGTGGATACCTCACCGGATTGCAGCGGCAAAAATGTGAATCCGCAAATTGTTGAAAACTATCGCGGTGGCGATATTGCGCTGGGTATCGGCGATGAAGTTTTATCACCGGTTATGTTCCCGGTGCTGCATCAGCTACTGGGTCAGACGCTGATTACCACCGATGGTAAAACCTTGTTAGGTGCCGATGACAAAGCAGGTATTGCAGAAATCATGACCGCGCTGGCGGTATTGCAACAGAAAAACATTCCGCATGGTGATATTCGCGTCGCCTTTACCCCGGATGAAGAAGTGGGTAAAGGGGCGAAACATTTTGATGTTGACGCCTTCGACGCCCGCTGGGCTTACACCGTTGATGGTGGTGGCGTAGGTGAACTGGAGTTTGAAAACTTCAACGCCGCGTCGGTCAATATCAAAATTGTCGGTAACAATGTTCACCCGGGCACGGCGAAAGGAGTGATGGTAAATGCGCTGTCGCTGGCGGCACGTATTCATGCGGAAGTTCCGGTGGATGAAAGCCCGGAAATGACAGAAGGCTATGAAGGTTTCTATCACCTGGCGAGCATGAAAGGCACCGTTGAACGGGCCGATATGCATTACATCATCCGTGATTTCGACCGTAAACAGTTTGAAGCGCGTAAACGTAAAATGATGGAGATCGCCAAAAAAGTGGGCAAAGGGTTACATCCTGATTGCTACATTGAATTGGTGATTGAAGACAGTTACTACAATATGCGCGAGAAAGTGGTTGAGCATCCGCATATTCTCGATATCGCCCAGCAGGCGATGCGTGACTGCGATATTGAACCGGAACTGAAACCGATCCGCGGCGGTACCGACGGCGCGCAGTTGTCGTTTATGGGATTACCGTGCCCGAACCTGTTCACTGGCGGTTACAACTACCATGGTAAGCATGAATTTGTGACTCTGGAAGGTATGGAAAAAGCGGTGCAGGTGATCGTCCGTATTGCCGAGTTGACGGCGCAACGGAAGTAAGCGAAAAGGGATGCGGCATGTGATGCCGCATCCGGCTTAACTTCAAACTTACCCTTCGAAGAACCAATACCCGCTATTGACCAGCGCCGCGAGCATCGCGAGGAATGACGGATCTTCCAGCGCATCGCCAAAATTCTCCGCGGTCAGCGCAATATTGCTGGCGAGTGCATCCAGTGCCGGACGGTGCGGGGAATCGATCTTCTCACCATTGGCATACACGTCGTCGCCAATGCGCAATACGCGCAGACCACCCAGACGCACCAGCACTTCACCTTGTTTCAGCGCATCGTATATTTCATCCGGCTGATAAGGCGGCTCTGGCGGCGCGATATCCAGTTCATGGCGTGACTGGGAAATAAACTCCCCAAACCACTGTTTAAAGTGTTCCGGCTGGTTGATCAATTCAAGCATCATCTCACGCAGTTTATCCATTTCTTGCGGTAGAACGTCCGCAGGATGAGCGCGAGGTGGGACATCCGGATCGCTGTAGTAGTTGCCGCCCAGTTCACGTTGCAGCACATAATCGGCAAATCCGCTAATCAGTTCCCGCGTATTTGGTGCGCGAAAACCGACGGAATAGTTCATCGCATTTTCCAGCGCGTAGCCTTCATGGGGGAATCCTGGCGGAATATAAAGAATATCGCCTGGCTCCAGTTCTTCATCAATGATGGCTTCGAACGGATCAACCTGTAACAGATCCGGGTGCGGGCAGTGCTGTTTCATTTGCAGCTTTTCGCCCACTCGCCAGCGACGGCGACCAGTACCCTGAATGATAAACACGTCGTACTGATCGAGATGCGGGCCAACGCCGCCGCCAGGTACGGAAAAAGAGATCATCAGGTCATCAATACGCCAGTCCGGCAGTTCACGGAACGGTCGCATCAGCGCGGCGGTCGGCTCATGCCAGTGGTTCACTGCCTGTACCAGTAACGACCAGTTGGTTTCACCGAGATGATCGTAGCTTTCGAACGGGCCGTGGCTGACCTGCCATTTGCCATCCTGGTGACTGACCAGTCGACTGTCGACTTCGCTTTCCATCGCCAGACCCGCCAACTCGTCTGGAGAGATCGGGTCAATAAAATTATTAAAGCCGCGTTTTAACACCACCGGACGTTTCTGCCAGTGACGTTCAAGAAAATCGGGCCAGTTAAGAGTGAGTTGGTATTCCATGTTAAGCATCCACAGGCTGGTATCTGCAACCGATTATAACGGATGCTTAACGTAATGCGTGAAGTATGGACATATTTATTCATCTTTCGGCGCAGAATGCTGGCGACCAAAAATCACCTCCATCCGCGCACCGCCCAGCATGCTCTCTCCGGCGACGATTTTACCCTCATACTGCTCGGTGATTTCGCGGGCTACCGCCAGCCCTACACCTTGCCCAGGGCGTAAAGTATCAACCCGTTGACCACGGTCGAAAATGACCTCTCGCTTGCTTAATGGAATACCGGGGCCATCATCCTCGACCACAATATAGAGATGCTCGTCTGTTTGCCTTGCAGATATTTCGACAAACTCGAGGCAATATTTACAGGCATTATCCAGCACGTTGCCCATCACCTCGACAAAATCGTTCTGCTCACCGACAAAGCTGATCTCTGGCGAAATATCGAGAGAGATATTGACCCCTTTGCGTTGATACACTTTGTTCAGCGCCGAGGTGAGATTGTCCAGCAGTGGGGCGACCGGATGCAGCTCGCGGCTAAGCAATGTCCCGCCGCGCATACTGGCACGATGCAGGTAGTAGCCGATTTGCTGTGAAATGCGGCTGATTTGCTCCAGCATTACCGGCTCAGCATCACTGACGCTCATCTTCTCACTACGCAGAGAACGCAGCGTACTTTGCAACACCGCCAGTGGCGTTTTCAGACTATGGGTCAGGTCGGTGAGCGTCGTACGATATTTGTCGTAACGTTCGCGTTCACTTTTTAACAGTCGGTTCAGGTTTCGTACCAGACTGGTCAGTTCTCGCGTTGTGGCTGGATTGAGCAATTCGCGGTTATGTTCTTCCAGTTCGCGGACTTCTTTTGCCAGGGCTTCGATGGGGCGTAAACTCCACCAGGCGGCGACCCACAGCAGCGGGATCACTAACAGCAGATTGGCTGAGAGCACATAGATAAACCAGCTCCAGACCATATAGGAACTTTTTAGCTCCACCGGAATGGTATCCACCACCACAATGGTTAACTTTGGCATCCGCGATGTTGCCGGATAGACGTTTACCGCCACCGAGTGGGTCATCTCCGCGTCGTCATCATCTTCCCGCACTTCCTGCAACTGTTGCTGTATCGAATGATCTCCACTCAGCAAGAGGCTGGTATCGTTAACATCCGCTTCAATTTCATGAAAACCGTTCGATTTCAGCCAGTCGGGCTGGATCATCTTCATCAGCCAGGGCACGTCACGTTGCGCCCATAAAAGCTGCCCGTTCTCATCATAAATTAGCGTCATGGTGGGGCTTTGCTTGTCGATATTTTCGGGTAACTCGACATGCAACTTATTGTTTTCCCACTTCGCAAGGGTATAGAACAGATTGCTCTCGCCACGTAACAGCCGAAACGTGGTTTTATCGAAACTGACGCTATAACCGATCAGCGCAACCATTCCGTAGGCAAGCGAAAGCACCAATACTACTGCTGCCGTTGCCAACAGAAAACGTACCCGCAGCGAGAGCGGGAAAAAAAGACGCAGTAATTTTTTCATCAGCGCAATTCGAACAGATAGCCCTGGCCGCGAACGGTGGTAATCACTTCTTGCGGATATTGTGCCTGTATTTTTTTGCGCAGACGTCCCATCAGTACATCTATGGTATGACTTTCCCGCAGCTCCGCATCCGGGTAGAGTTGTAGCATTAACGAATCTTTGCTCACCACTTTGCCATTATTGCGTATCAACGTTTCCATAATGGTGTATTCGAACGCGGTCAGTTTGATCACTTCGTCATTAATAGATAATTCACGGCGAGAGAGATCAACCTGAAACGGGGGTAGCGAAATGACCTGTGAAGCCAGACCGCTATTACGCCGCATTAATGCCTGCATTCGCGCCATCACCTCTTCAATATGAAATGGTTTAGTCACGTAATCATCAGCGCCAGCACTTAATACTTCGACTTTGTCCTGCCAGCTTTCACGGGCGGTTAATACCAGAATCGGCAGTGAAACATCGTTGCTACGCCAGCGGCGAATCAGTGACAGACCGTCCTCGTCTGGCAATCCCAGATCGACAATCGCAATATCCGGTAAATGTTCATTGAGATAATAATCGGCTTCTTTGGCATCTTCTGCATCATCGACCTGATGACCAGCATCCTGAATCTGAACTTTAAGGTGGTGACGTAACAACGCATTGTCTTCAACAACCAGTACGCGCATTTTTATTTCTCCCTGTCTTAATTATTAAAATAGTGTAACGCGATTATGTGGTTATGGGGGTAAACATTAAATAAACCAGCGGGGAGGGGAGGTAAAGTGAAAAAAGAAAAAGTGGATAATCTTAATAAGCAGGCCGGACAGCATCGCCATCCGGCACTGTTTTGAGGCTTATTTCAGCTCATCAACCATGGTGATGGCGCGACCAATGTAGTTAGCCGGCGTCATTGCTTTCAGGCGGGCTTTCTCTTCTTCTGGCAACGCCAGACCGTCGATAAACTGCTTCATGCCTTCGGCGTCAACGCGCTTACCGCGAGTCAGCTCTTTCAGCTTCTCGTACGGTTTTTCGATGCCATAGCGACGCATAACTGTCTGGATTGGCTCAGCCAGCACTTCCCAGTTGTGATCCAGCTCATCCAGCAGATGGTCACGGTTTACTTCCAGTTTGCTCACGCCTTTCAGGGTGGATTGATATGCAATCAGCGCATAACCGATACCCACGCCGAGGTTACGCAGCACGGTGGAGTCGGTCAGGTCACGCTGCCAGCGGGAAACCGGCAGTTTGCTTGCCAGATGCTGCAATACCGCGTTGGAAAGGCCCAGATTCCCTTCGGAGTTTTCGAAGTCGATCGGGTTAACTTTATGCGGCATGGTGGAAGAACCAATCTCACCAGCAATGGTTTTCTGTTTGAAGTGGTTAAGGGCGATATAACCCCAGACGTCACGGTCAAAGTCGATCAGAATGGTGTTGAAGCGCGCAACGCAATCAAACAGTTCGGCAATGTAGTCGTGCGGTTCAATCTGGGTAGTGTACGGGTTCCACTGAATACCCAGCGAGGTGACGAACTCTTCGCTGAACTGATGCCAGTCAACTTCCGGGTAAGCGGCGATGTGGGCGTTATAGTTACCGACCGCACCGTTGATTTTACCGAGGATCTCCACCTGATTGAGCTGGCGGTACTGGCGCTCCATACGGTAGGCGACGTTAGCCATCTCTTTACCGATGGTTGACGGCGTGGCTGGCTGACCGTGGGTACGAGACAGCAGCGGGATATCGCGATACTGAACGGCGAGATCTTTAATGCCATCAATCAGTTGACGCCAGTACGGCAGGATCACTTCATCACGCGCGGTTTTCAGCATCAACGCGTGGGAGAGGTTATTGATATCTTCCGAAGTACAGGCAAAGTGGATGAATTCAGAAACCGCATGCAGTTCCGGGATCTCCGCCACTTTTTCTTTCAGGAAATACTCAACCGCTTTAACGTCGTGGTTAGTCGTACGCTCGATGGTTTTGATGCGTGCTGCATCTTCTTCGCTGAAACTGGCGACAATTGCATCAAGGTAACCGATTGCGTCGGCAGCAAAAGCAGGAACTTCCTTGATCGCTGCGTGCGCGGCCAGTTTTTGCAGCCAACGTACTTCAACTTGTACACGGAATTTCAGCAAACCATATTCGCTGAAAATCCCGCGCAGCGCGCTGACTTTATCGCCGTAGCGTCCATCGACAGGGGAAACGGCGGTCAGTGAGGATAATTCCATAGATCACAACTCCGGGGTTAAATGAGCAAGAATTTGTTTTGCCTGAGTGGTCAGGCGATTACGAGAAAACATCAGTTGCAGACGTCCGCCGCCGACCTGGTGCCAGAGCACGGCGGCGCGAATGCCTGCCAGCAGGGTAGCGCGGACTTTCGCCTGTACCTGTGGACTTTGCAGTACAGCAGGGGAACCGGTGACCTGAATGCGTGGGCCAAGCGGGCTAATCACATCAACATAGATAGCAGCCATCGCGCTCATCAGCGTTTCGGACTGTAAATCGAAGTGTTCGAGCTGACGTTGCAGGCCGTTGATCCGGTTGCCCAGAGTGTCGAGCGCACCTTTCGCTGAGGAGAGTTTGCGCTCAAGCACCATCAGGCTGAGTGTGTAGCGGGTTAACTCAGCGTTTAAGCCCTGGCGACTGCTGGCATTGAGCACGCCGAGCAAGGTTTCCAGCCCGACGCGCAGGTTGGCTTCGCTACCGCCAAAAACCGCCAGCGTCGAGCTGGGGTTCATATCGATAATGCTGTTGAGTGAGACGTGTAGCGCATCGGCATCACAATGCCCCTGGTGAGCGAGTTGTTGCACCAGGCGTGCCGACTGACAAATACCGGCCAGGGCGAGGGTGATGTCATAGTAATTCTTTGCCACGTTCACTGCTTCCTTGTTTTAAGTAAAGATAATAATCAGGCCGGCAGCGGCAGACGCTGCTCAATAATACCGCCACCGAGGCACACTTCACCGTTATAGAAGACGGCAGACTGGCCCGGCGTCACGGCGGCAACCGGCTCATCGAAAATCACTTCAATGCGATCATCGTCCAGCGCCTTGACGGTGCACGGAATGTCGGTCTGGCGATAGCGGGTTTTTACCGTGCAACGCATAGTGCCGGTGAATGGTTCGCGATCAACCCAGTGCAGCTGCTGGGCAATCAGACCGACAGACATCAGACGCGGGTGTTCATGGCCCTGCGCAACAATCAGAATGTTGTTTTCGACGTCTTTATCGACCACATACCACGGTTCTTCGGTGCCTTCTTTGGTGCCACCGATACCCAGACCTTTACGCTGACCGAGGGTGTGATACATCAGCCCCTGGTGTTCACCAATTTCATCGCCATCGACGGTAATGATTTTGCCCGGTTGCGCCGGGAGATAACGGCCCAGGAACTCGCGGAATTTACGTTCGCCAATGAAGCAAATGCCGGTAGAGTCTTTTTTCTTCGCGGTGACCAGACCAAGATCTTCAGCAATCTTACGCACCTGCGGTTTTTCCAGTTCGCCGACCGGGAACAGGCTTTGCGCAATCTGCTCATGGCTAAGCGTATAAAGGAAGTAGCTCTGGTCTTTATTACTGTCCAGACCACGCAGCAGGCGGCTCTTGCCATCGACATCTGCCCGACGTACGTAATGACCGGTAGCGATATAATCGGCACCTAAATCTTCGGCGGCAAATTCGAGGAAGGCTTTAAATTTGATCTCTTTGTTGCACAGAATATCCGGATTCGGCGTGCGACCGGCTTTATATTCGGCAAGGAACAGTTCGAAGACGTTGTCCCAGTACTCGGCAGCAAAGTTAACGGTGTGCAGTTCAATGCCGAGCTTGTCGCAGACAGCCTGGGCATCAGCCAGATCCGCTGCCGCTGTGCAATATTCCTCACCGTCGTCTTCTTCCCAGTTCTTCATAAACAGGCCTTCGACCTGATATCCCTGTTGTTGCAACAGCCAGGCAGAAACGGAGGAATCGACACCGCCGGACATGCCGACGATTACTTTTTTTGCGGTTTCAGACATTGGATCACTCACGACATTGAACTTCAAGGCGGCGTATTCTATCACGCAGCCTTTTAGATGACACCCTTTGTAAAAGGCCAGTTAAAATCGCCAATCATCTCCAGCGGATAGCGTTGCCCGCTTTGATAACAACGAATACTTTCCGCCACCAGCGGCGAACGAAGATTTGACGCCTGTAAAATTTCTTCGGCGCTAACCCAACGGCAGCAGTCGATATCGCTGTCATGAGGCTGGGTCGGGCATATTTGCTCAAGCTCAATGGCAAAAAGGAAACGCAAAAACGGCGTTTTATCTGGCGCAATCCACTGATGCATACGAATAAAGTGTTGCGGCTGCGCGCTGATGCCGGTTTCTTCCCACAGCTCACGCGCAGCAGCTTCCACTAGCGTCTCATCCGCTTCCAGATGCCCCGCCGGTTGGTTCCATAACGCTTTACCATTAATCGTCTCTTCAACGACTAAAAATTTGCCTTCTGCGTGCACCACGCAAGCAACGGTAACGTGCGGTTTAAACATTTTGCGTCCTTAATCTGTCGCTTCTCGCCATTCGCCGTTGGCAAGATTATCCAAAGAGTAATCACCCATCGCATAGCGAATCAGTCGCAGCGTGGGGAAACCAACATGGGCGGTCATGCGGCGCACCTGGCGATTACGTCCTTCATATAAGGTGATCTTCAGCCAGCTGGTGGGAATACTTTTGCGTTCACGAATTGGTGGATTCCGCGGCCATAACCACGCGGGTTCGTCAACCAGCTCTACGCCTGCGGGCAGGGTAGGGCCATCATTTAAGGTTACGCCATTGCGCAAGGCTTCAAGTGCGTCTTGTGTGGGAATACCTTCCACCTGCACATAATAGATTTTTCCGGTGCGTTTACCCGGCTGGGTTAAACGCGCCTGCAACGCGCCGTTATTGGTCAGCACCAGCAACCCTTCGCTATCGCGGTCGAGACGACCTGCCGCATAAACGCCCTGAACCGGGATGAATTCTTTTAATGTTTTGCGTCCGGCTTCATCGGTGAACTGCGGAAGAACATCGTAGGGTTTATTGAACAGGATCACACGCGTGGGCTGGTTTTCAGGTTTACGCCTGGTAGAACGTTGCGAGCTGAATCGCTTAACCTGGTGATTTCTAAAAGAAGTTTTTTGCATGGTATTTTCAGAGATTATGAATTGCCGCATTATAGCCTAATAACGCGCATCTTTCATGACGGCAAACAATAGGGTAGTATTGACAAGCCAATTACAAATCATTAACAAAAAATTGCTCTAATGCATCCGTATCGCAGGACGCAAACGCATATGCAACGTGGTGGCAGACGAGCAAACCAGTAGCGCTCGAAGGAGAGGTGAATGGAAAGTAAAGTAGTTGTTCCGGCACAAGGCAAGAAGATCACCCTGCAAAACGGCAAACTCAACGTTCCTGAAAATCCGATTATCCCTTACATTGAAGGTGATGGAATCGGTGTAGATGTAACCCCAGCCATGCTGAAAGTGGTCGACGCTGCAGTCGAGAAAGCCTATAAAGGCGAGCGTAAAATCTCCTGGATGGAAATTTACACCGGTGAAAAATCCACACAGGTTTATGGTCAGGATGTCTGGCTACCTGCTGAAACCCTTGATCTGATTCGTGAATATCGCGTTGCCATCAAAGGCCCGCTGACCACTCCGGTTGGTGGCGGTATTCGCTCTCTGAACGTTGCCCTGCGCCAGGAACTGGATCTCTACATCTGCCTGCGTCCGGTACGTTACTATCAGGGCACCCCAAGCCCGGTTAAACACCCTGAACTGACCGATATGGTTATCTTCCGTGAAAACTCGGAAGACATTTATGCGGGTATCGAATGGAAAGCTGACTCTGCTGACGCCGAGAAAGTAATTAAATTCCTGCGTGAAGAGATGGGCGTGAAGAAAATTCGCTTCCCGGAACATTGCGGTATCGGTATTAAGCCATGTTCTGAAGAAGGCACCAAACGTCTGGTTCGTGCAGCGATCGAATACGCAATTGCTAACGATCGTGACTCTGTGACCCTGGTGCACAAAGGCAACATCATGAAGTTCACCGAAGGCGCATTTAAAGACTGGGGCTACCAACTGGCGCGTGAAGAGTTTGGCGGTGAACTGATCGACGGTGGCCCGTGGCTGAAAGTTAAAAACCCGAATACCGGCAAAGAGATCGTCATTAAAGACGTGATTGCTGATGCATTCCTGCAACAGATCCTGCTGCGTCCGGCTGAATATGATGTTATCGCCTGTATGAACCTGAACGGTGACTACATTTCTGACGCTCTGGCTGCACAGGTCGGCGGTATCGGTATCGCCCCAGGCGCAAACATCGGTGACGAATGCGCCCTGTTTGAAGCCACCCACGGTACTGCGCCGAAATATGCCGGTCAGGACAAAGTAAACCCAGGCTCTATTATTCTCTCCGCTGAGATGATGCTGCGCCATATGGGCTGGACCGAAGCGGCTGACCTGATTGTTAAAGGTATGGAAGGCGCAATCAATGCCAAGACCGTAACCTATGACTTCGAACGTCTGATGGAAGGCGCTAAATTGCTGAAATGTAGCGAGTTTGGCGACGCGATCATCAAGAACATGTAATCTCTACATGTGTTAAATATTGAAACGGGCGTATAACACGCCCGTTGTTTTATTTATGTGGATATTATTAATATCATGTCGAGAATATTTATATGAAGACCATTACTTGAGTCCATATGGGCATATTTTTATAATACAACTATTATGTAAACATTTATTTGTTATTGCGCTTTCTCCTGGAGGACACTCTTGACTGCTTTTGAGTAAACTCCATAAATCCTTGTTGAATGGTGTGATGTTATAAATAGTAATAGGGTATTCTTTATCCTTAAAGATAATACCAGACTTAACCGGTGTAAATATACTTCCAGGAGTGAGAAATGTAGTAGGTTGATACCAGATGATCATTTTCATATCACCCCATATGGCTGAAAAAGATATACCGCATGTAGGTTGAATTACCGTGTCAATTACTATCCACTTCATTTGTTATGTCTTATCCCACGGTATTTAATATGGTTCATTAGGATGTTTATTTCTTGATTTTGCATATGAGTATATTACCCCCTCAAAAAAACAAATTAATTAAAAATTAAAACCATTGTTTATATAAAACAAAATTTAAAGCAAGTAATCTCAATAGAGATTAAACAAAATGAGATTTAGTGAAAACATTAAATTATTCACTTCGTTTTAGATTTGTTTAGCTAAAATGTTATACATTCAAATGACTGAACATCCTGTAATTAAAACATAGCCTTTATACTACTTTGTGCCAATTTGCTAAACATTATGGTTGGCCTTTTTATATAACGATAATGACGAATATAAGCATGACATGAGAATAAGATTTCAATTTTTTAGTTATATAGGAATGGTTTAACCCATTCCTGGCTAAAATACATATAACCGGATGATGACTAAACCAAAACACATGTGCGTTAAGTATTGAAACGGGCGTATGGCACGCCCGTTGTTTTTTATAAATATGTTAACCGCTATAAAATAACGTATCAAAAGTCAAGTGATCACATTTCAAATATCAAGTTGATAGTATTGATCTGGTGATTATTTATGGATGGCAATAAAAAGATAGTATTACTCATCCATATGAATAGTCTCTGCACTTTTATTTCCATTATGCTAATGCCTTACTGAATTATGAAGCATTTTTTAAGCGTCCAACTTTAGCTAGATTAATGGTTTATTATTTTCTACATCTTCAATATATAAAAGCGTATTATCAATGGCGTAGTAACTGCGTTTGTTATGATTAACATCAGTAACCCACCGGAAAACGCCCGCGTCTGCCAGTGTTGAACAGTATTCCCGAAATGTTGATTTTCCGCAAATATGAAGCAATGCGGCCTCTTTTATTTTAGCAGGGTTCTTGGTCGTACTAACTTTTAACAGGTTCCTGGTTCCTCTTAATAACAAAACCGTGTCATCGTGAGTAATAATTCTGATGTTATCCGTAGCCAGATAATAAATGTAATGTGCAATACGGTGATGTTTTAATTCTGAATAAAACCAGGAGAAGTTTTGCTCTTTTCTCACTTGCTCAAACATCTTTTGAAAAACAACAACCTGATCCATCAGGATAATAACCTCTTGTTAGTTGTGAGACTGCGTAGTGTGCACGATCGGTTTTACCACTTCAATCTGGTCTGTCCTTTGGCTGTGATATGTACAAAGTGTGAAAGGGGGATTACCTGAATTCTCCCGGTGAGCATTTTGCAACGGACCAGCTCCGGTACAAACGCTGTTGTGGGTTCAGATTATAAGATTCTGTCTAAGGGGCGGGATAAAGGTAAAATTAGGGGGCATGAAAGATGACTTTATAACCTTGCTCACCCCAGTGTTGTAAAAGTTCGTTTTGCCTTCTCGTTGGTGCCATGCCTGTCCAGACAATCAATGTTTGCGTTGGGAACAGTTCCGGGCGCGGCGATTCAATGGGATCAGCAAGAACAGAAATGTGCCATCCTGACAATGATAAACGCCATGCTTCCAGCCACAATCGTGCTCTCTCTTCAACATTCCACGCCATCAGAATGGCTTCTTTACCGGGCTTACGGCGCATTTCGAAAAGTGAGGCTGCTGCGTATTCAATTAATGCGCCGTCAAACATACTGCTCATAATGCGGGAGGTGTTGTGATCAAGCACGAGACGCTGACGAACAGGAAGGTAAACATGATTAATCAATTGATCTACCGGGTACTCTCGACCCAGTGAAATAATTCTCGCGCGTAGTTTGGCAGGATTAGCCATACGAAGAATTGACATCATCTCTTCTTGCAGGCGGCTCCAGTCATCTTCCGTATCCTGGCTGGTGGTTTCCAGTAATGCTTTAACTTTGCCTACAGGGACGCCATTACTTATCCAACGCTTGATCTCTTCGATGCGTTGTATGTCTTCTTCATCAAAGAGTCGGTGTCCGCCTTCACTGCGCTGTGGTTTTAACAAACCGTAGCGGCGTTGCCAGGCCCGGAGAGTGACAGGATTAATCCCGCAACGTTCAGCAACATCACCAATGCTGTAATAAGCCACAATTCCTCCTTGCGGTCACAAATCTCCGTCGCCTGTACACGACCCAATAATACTTTGTACAATATACGCTAAAATTGTACAAAGTATAAATAAGATTTCAGCTAAATTGGATGAAACATTATTTTTAATGTGGATTAAATTTAAACATAACGTATTCATTTTCACGATGATTTACTGAAATCATGTGAAAGAATGTGCTGAAAATTATTTTTTCTCTGGCCACGCTATGGAAGGGATACCATTCAATTTAGCTTTAGCAAACAGATCTCCCTGAAACATCTCAATTCCTGCGGATTCAAGCCACATCCACTCTTCTGGTGTTGCCACGCCCATAGCACTGACTTGAATTTCAAGTGATGTACAGCATTTTATGATCGCCTGAATAATTGCCTGCCGTGGCCCGCTTTTATGAACATTGGTAATCAATTCCTGACTGATTTTAATTCTGTCAGGCTGGAAGCGTGACAGGAGTAACAAACCGGCAAAACCTGCGCCAAAATGATCAATTGCTACACTGATACCGGCAGCCTTAAGCGATTTAATCGCTTCTGCAAACTCATCAAACCGAGATATGACTTCACTTTCAGTAAATTCAACGATGATTTGTTCAGGCACCAGAGCATTGGCCTTTATTTCATCAAGTAAAAAAGAGACTGCGTCAGGTTCGTTAACCAGGGTCATAGGTAATAGATTGATTGAAATCATTTTATCACCGAGGTCAAGTGCGTGTGCCATCGCGAATGCAAGCGCCTTACTTTTGAGATCCGCTGTATAGATTTCCCCTTCTTTACGCTGCCCAACCGCTATAGCTGACGGGCTGTCTTCATTTTTTTGCACAATGGCTTCAAAAGCGATTATCCGCCGCGATAAGGGATCGACAATAGGATGAAAGGCAAAGTGGTCGTTTATATTTGGTGAAAGGGTACAGGAATCAAGTTCTTTATCAGATCCGTCAGCGATAAAAAGCCAGGAGTCTTCGGCAGGGATCTCGAAATAGGTTGCTTGTTCGGTTGCAAGGACAAAAGTACGAAAAAATTGTAGCGCTCTGTCATCATAAGTTAGCTGAAATTTTGATGTGCCTTTGTCGAATACGGCCTGTAAAACGTCATCTCGCTCGTGCAGGCGCAAATCAAATAATTCCATTCCCGCTTTGCCAAAACGGCGAGCAGGCGCGTAATCGCACAGCAGCTCAACAATATTATAGTGCCGTGGATCCTGGCATATAGCCCGATATATCATTTTAACCTGTTCTTCCGGACCCTCCAGAAGCTGGAAAAAATGAGATCCATTAAACAGTAAGATCCCTGTTACGTCAGACTGCATGTTCCTGCGATTTGCTATCGAAACCATTTCTTCGATTTTTTTGACAGGTTCGTCGTCACGTATATGGCTACGATAAATAAGGGTGGTAAGCATTAACTGTCCAGGGTAATGGGAGAGGCGAGAGTAAGACGGTAACAGACATATCTTCCGGTGTCTTTCTTTTAATACCAAAACATAACTGTTTCTTTACATTGATAAAAAATGGAAAAAGTTGAAGATGAGTTGGCGAAAATTCTTGTATAGGTTGTCATTTAAATGATGCAATATTTTTTATCATAACCTGTTGTTTTATATGTATTAGCATTAAATGCAAAAAATTAATTTATCATTCTGTACACATATTTCGTACAAGTTTGCTATTGTTACCTCACTTAACATTGATTAACATTTTTAACAGAGGCGTAGCATGCATCAAAATTCAGTGACTTTAGATTCTGCGGGAGCAATCACTCGTTACTTTGCAAAAGCTAACTTGCCTACTCAGCAGGAAACTCTCGGGGAAATTGTGACTGAGATTTTGAAAGATGGACGTAATCTGAGTCGAAAGTCGCTTTGTGCCAAACTTCTATGCCGACTGGAACAAGCGACAGGGGAAGAGGAACAGAAACATTATAATGCACTAATTGGGTTGCTTTTTGAATAATGCAACAGCCTGATTATTTAACAGGTTAGCTATGAAGTCGTTATGAAGACATCTGATAATGAAAGTACAAAATATGAAATTACTGGCCAGGCGGTGCTCCATATACTGCGCATGAAGATAAATTTTTCGTTACAGACTCTTATTAAGCAATTACTCGTAATGAAATCGGCTGAGGAAACTGCTTTCCGACGAGATTTAATTGACAGCATAATTCGTGATTTTAGCAACAGTGATACAGGAGAGCCAAACAGAAGAACAGCGATAGCTGACAATAAAAGTATGTTCAATGGTAAGAAAATAAACAGAATACATTAAAATTTCATAAGTAAGATGAGAGGTTACCATGCTTGAAGATACTACAATTCATAATGCAATAACTGATAAAGCGTTATCAAGCTACTTTCGTAGTTCAGGTAATTTGTTAGAAGAAGAGTCAGCTGTGTTAGGGCAGGCTGTGACCAATTTAATGCTTTCAGGCGATAATGTTAATAATAAAAATATTATCTTAAGTCTGATACACTCTCTGGAAACAACAAGTGATATTCTCAAAGCTGATGTGATTAGAAAAACACTGGAAATCGTGTTGCGATACACAGCTGATGATATGTAACTTTTAATTATTAAGTATAAGTTTATAGAAAACTCAGTCATCTTATTTTTGTCTGTCGCTTTAGACTATACACAGCATAATTTTATTGGGTCAATATTCCTACGAGGCTGACATGAATAATTCAATCCCCGAGAGATTTATTTTTCAATGTGCTTTGTTTAAAAATCTCGAGAGGGAGGTGCTCATGACGCACGGGTATGTTGATAGTCATATTATTGATCAGGCTTTACGCTTGCGTTTAAAAGATGAAACTAGTGTGATTCTTTCTGATCTCTATCTGCAAATCTTGCAGTACATTGAAATGCATAAGACTACACTAACGGATATCATTATTAATGACAGGGAATCAGTGCTCTCTTAGAACTTGAGTAAGGTTATAGAATAAACATCAGCTGTATCATCATGCTGGTGCAAAGTGAGCATTTCAGGCGTTATGCTTTCTTAATATATCCGCAATATCAGGGGGCAAACAGGAATGGAGAGCGCTCGTTTTCCATTCTTGACGCCTGATATCCCACCTAATTTGTTTAATTCTGACTACATTGTGCTCAATAATTAATAGGTTAGATGAAGATGGAGAAAATTTTATCTTCGGCGTGGATATTTCTTATGCTCTCTACCATGCTCTCTGTAGATGCCAGTGCGAGCGAATGAATGGCATTTTCATGTATTAAACCCTTTGGCCGGGACAAGCAAATGCGCAATACACTCATACCCATCTTCATTGCGATATGCTTGTTTATAACCGGTGTCACTATTTTGAACATCCAGCTCTGGTATTCCGCAAAAGCAGAGTACCTGGCGGGAGCAAGATATGCCGCCAACAATATCAATCATATACTTGAAGAAGCGTCACAGGCGACTCAAACGGCGGTTAACATTGCCGGGAAGGAATGCGACCTCGAGGAGCAATATCAGCTTGGCACTGAAGCAGCTCTGAAACCTCACCTGCGCACAATCATCATTCTCAAACAGGGAACGGTCTGGTGTACATCCTTACCGGGGAATCGGGTCCTACTGTCTCGTATTCCTGTTTTCCCGGACAGTAATTTACTGCTGGCTCCGGCAATCGACACCGTTAATAGATTACCTATCCTGCTCTATCAGAGCCAATTTGCAGATACGCGCATTTTGGTTACGATAAGTGATCAGCATATTCGCGGGGCGCTTAATGTACCCTTGAAAGGGGTAAGGTATGTATTACGCGTGGCAGATGACATTATTGGACCTACGGGTGATGTGATGACGCTTAATGGACACTATCCCTATACCGAGAAGGTTCACTCCACAAAATATCATTTCACTATTATCTTTAACCCGCCGCCACTCTTTAGCTTCTACAGACTTATCGATAAAGGCTTTGGGATTTTGATATTTATTCTGTTAATCGCCTGCGCCGCTGCCTTCCTGCTTGATAGGTATTTCAATAAAAGCGCAACGCCTGAGGAGATCTTGCGACGGGCTATAAATAATGGGGAGATCGTCCCATTTTACCAACCTGTGGTAAATGGTCGGGAAGGGACATTGCGGGGAGTTGAGGTGTTAGCCCGCTGGAAACAACCTCACGGTGGATATATATCACCCGCGGCATTTATTCCACTTGCTGAAAAATCCGGATTAATCGTTCCGCTTACGCAAAGCCTGATGAATCAGGTTGCCAGACAGATGAACGCTATCGCGAGTAAACTGCCGGAAGGTTTTCATATTGGAATTAATTTTAGCGCTTCGCATATTATTTCACCGACATTTGTCGACGAGTGCTTAAATTACCGTGACAGTTTTACCCGTCGCGATTTAAACCTCGTTCTGGAAGTTACCGAGCGTGAGCCATTAAATGTTGATGAAAGTCTGGTTCAGCGGTTGAACATTCTGCATGAAAATGGTTTTGTCATCGCGCTGGATGATTTCGGTACTGGCTACTCAGGGCTTTCTTATCTGCATGACCTGCATATTGATTATATCAAAATTGATCACAGTTTCGTTGGCCGCGTAAACGCAGACCCAGAATCAACTCGGATTCTGGATTGTGTATTGGATCTGGCGCGTAAACTTTCGATCAGTATCGTCGCTGAAGGTGTCGAAACGAAAGAACAACTTGACTATCTGAATCAAAATAATATCACATTTCAGCAGGGTTATTATTTCTATAAACCGGTAACATACATCGACCTGGTCAAAATTATCCTTTCTAAACCGAAGGTGAAGGTTGTGGTTGAGTGAAAATCGATCAGTAAGGCCATAGTGCGGTGTAATTATAGACAGCTAATTAGCTCGTTGCCTCTTGTTACTATTGTTCATTATTTTGTTTGCTATAATTGTTTGAAAGTTTTGACAGGATTGCCATTAGTAGCATGAACAATAGTAATAATCTGGATTATTTCACTCTCTATATCATCTTTTCCATTGCATTTATGCTGATCACTCTCCTGGTCATCCTTATTGCAAAACCCAGTACCGGGCTGGGAGAAGTGCTTGTGACGATAAATTTGCTTAATGCCCTTGTTTGGCTGGCGATCAATCTGATTAATCGATTAAGGGAAAGACTCGTCAGCCACAGGGATCAGCAATAATCTTTCAGTTTCTCACTGTCAGTATGCGGCTGAATTGGGTGCTGACAGTGAACGCCTGGATCATTGAAGGAAAGGAATTATTGCGCAAATAGTTGTCAACCCTGGTGTTATCACAGTTGGTTTTATATATCATCGAAATAATTTCTATGGCAACTATTAATAATTTTGATGTCGAAGAGTTATTTGTTAAACAAAATCGTCACCCCAAAGTGATCAATGTCATGAAAATAAGGTGAAAAATGATAATGCCGCCTTATTTATCATTTATATATTGTCGCTGTTTATCTATTTAAATTTTTTGTGCTTTTGTTTTTGTCTTTACCCTCTGTTTTGGTAATCTGAACTCATAGGTTATTTGACCAGGAATGTTTGTTAATCCAATGAATGGATGGTTAATCTATGAAACTGAAAAAACTCCCCGGGTTTAGTTTAGGACTTATTGCTTTGGCGGTGGGTAATGCATATGCAACACAATTGTTGGATGATTATAGTATACTTTCCTATATAAATGATGAAGAATCGCCGATTGAAATCAAAGATAATAATTCGATAAGTAATGGAGAGTATCTAACCACTAAAGACGAAAGCCATGCTGTGAAAGTGGATGACGGTGTAACTGGATATATAAATAATGCCAGTGTGATGACTAGTGGTGATGGATCTTATGGTATTTCTGTTGATAGTCATAACAAAGTATTATATATAAGCGATAGCGATATTAAGACCTCTGGAAGCGTATCTGACAAAGGAAATAACCAAGATGTTAATGGAGGGATAACAGCCAGCGCAGTAGTCAGTGAATTTGGTGGCACCATCGTTATGAATGGTGATAATTCAGTCGAGACGAGGGGGGCATATTCAGCGGGACTTTTAAGTCAGGTTAATGATTCTGGGATTGTGGAAAATAACACCCGTCTTGAAACCACAGATAAAACGAACATTGTTACCTATGGGGAAAATGCAGTAGGTGTTCTTGCATGTTCAAGTCCTGGAGAGTCTCGAACATGTGTCGATGCTGTAGATGATGAAGTTAGTGATTCTAACAGTTACGAAGTTATTAGCCGTGCTGATTTAAAAATGAATGGTGGTTCCATAACAACTAATGGCACTAATAGCTATGGTGCTTATGCTAATGGGGAAAAAGCATATATTAATTTAGATTATGTGGCACTTGAAACCGGGGAGCATGGAAGTTATGCAGTTGCTATTCGACAAGGTAACATTGATATAAAAATAGTTCTATTACAACAAAAGGCACTAAAGCCCCCATTGCAAAAATATACAATGGTGGAGAGTTATTTTTTTCCAATGTCACCGCGGTATCAGAACAAGATAAAGGAATATCAATTGATGCATCAAATATCGATTCTCAAGCCAAAATAGCACTATCAAGTGTCGAACTTTCAAGTGCTTTGGATAGTATTGATGTTAACAAAACTACAACGGATGTAAGCATCCTTAATCGAAGTATTATCACGCCTGGTAATAATATTCTGGTTAATAATACTGGAGGTGGCTTAAACATAATTTCGTCCGACTCTACTCTAAATGGAGCGACTAAACTCGTTAGCGGCACAACCACACTGAAGCTTTCAGAAAACACAATCTGGAATATGAAAGATGACTCCGTTGTTACCCATCTGACTAATTCAGACAGTATTATCAATCTTTCGTATGATGATGGTCAAACATTTACCCAGGGAAAAACGTTAACCGTAAAAGGTAATTATGTCGGTGATAATGGTCAGCTTAATATCCGCACCGTATTAGGTGATGATAAATCGGCTACGGACAGACTTATTGTTGAGGGTAATACTTCGGGGTCAACTACCGTCTATGTGAAAAATGCTGGAGGAAGCGGCGCGGCCACGCTAAATGGGATCGAACTCATAACTGTGAATGGCGATGAATCTCCAGCAGATGCCTTCAGACAAGGTGATGCAAGGATTGCAGCTGGAGCTTTCGAATATCAACTAAAACAACAAGGCAAAAACTGGTATTTGACAAGTTATCAGTCATTGAATGAGGAGGATAACAGCTCAGAGGGAGATTCAGAATCAATAGAAACTCCTACCCCCGTTCTGCGCCCCGAAGCTGGAAGTTACGTCGCCAACCTGGCAGCCGCTAACACTCTTTTTGTTATGCGTCTGAACGATCGTGCAGGTGAAACGCGCTACATCGATCCTGTAACTGAACAGGAGCGTTCAAGCCGACTTTGGCTACGTCAAATTGGCGGGCATAATGCCTGGCGTGACAGCAACGGACAGTTGAGAACGACCTCGCATCGCTACGTCTCGCAGTTAGGGGCGGATCTGTTAACCGGTGGTTTTACCGACAGTGACAGTTGGCGTTTGGGAGTGATGGCTGGTTATGCCCGCGACTACAACTCAACTCATTCCAGCGTGTCGGATTATCGTTCGAAAGGGAGTGTCAGAGGCTATAGCGCAGGGCTGTATGCCACCTGGTTTGCCGATGACATCAGTAAAAAAGGCGCATACATTGACGCCTGGGCGCAATATAGCTGGTTTAAAAACTCGGTGAAAGGAGATGAATTAGCCTATGAATCCTATAGTGCGAAAGGTGCAACCGTCTCGCTGGAAGCGGGTTACGGTTTTGCCCTGAATAAATCCTTTGGTCTGGAAGCGGCGAAATATACGTGGATCTTCCAGCCACAGGCACAGGCTATCTGGATGGGCGTCGATCATAATGCGCACACGGAAGCCAATGGCTCACGTATTGAGAATGACGCAAATAACAACATCCAGACCCGACTCGGCTTCCGCACCTTTATTCGTACTCAGGAGAAAAACAGCGGTCCGCACGGTGACGACTTTGAACCTTTTGTTGAAATGAACTGGATCCATAACAGTAAAGATTTTGCTGTCTCAATGAACGGTGTGAAAGTTGAACAATACGGGGCGCGTAATCTGGGGGAAATTAAACTTGGCGTAAATGGCAATCTGAATCCGGCGGTCAGCGTCTGGGGTAATGTGGGCGTGCAGCTGGGTGATAATGGCTACAATGACACCGCAATGATGGTGGGCCTGAAATATAAGTTCTGATCCCGCCATTAGCTAAAAAACCGCGTCGAATTCATCGACGCGGTAACATATGAAATATTATTTTTTGCCGATAGCACGCATGGTGTCATCAATTGCCGTGATCAACAGCATTTGCGGGTCTTTAGCGCAAACCTGATTCAGTTTTTCTACCACTTTGGCGCTCAGTTCCGGAGATTGTTCAATTTTTAAATCACGGCTGGCAACGCTGGCATTACCCATTACCGCAACAATTTCTGCAACCTGTGCGCTGTCAGTTTTTGCCATTTCGTTGGCTTCTGCGCAAGTAATATAGGTTTCTGACGGCAAACCGTTTTTAATATTGTAGTCCTGCGCCCAGGTCATTGGTGCGAAAACAAACAGACCTGCCAGTAAAGCAAATTTTTTCATCATCATTCCTTATTTCATTTTACCCAGAATTGCACCACCCGTACCGCCAATCACGGCACCTTTAATCGCCCCTTCGAGGCCATTGCCGGTCAGAACGCCAGTGACAGCACCAACGGCGGCACCCACTTTTGCACCTTTACGCGCATTTTTACCGTCGCGGCCTTTTTCTGTTACTGCACCAACACCAGCGCCAACAGCTGCACCTTTCAGTACGCCATTAACACCATTGCCAGTAAGTAAACCAACGCCTGCGCCTAGCAATGCACCTTTCGTGGTGCGGTTCATATCCGCCATCGCTGGCGTGGAGCAGAACAATGCTGAGATAAGCCCGAAGGCAAGTATTTTTTTCTTCAACTTAGATGTCCGGTATTAAGTAAGTTGCACACACAATAATTTCGTCTTCAATTAAGATCTGCTTAACTAAAGAACGCTCGCTATTATTCAGATAATTCAAAATGAGCGTGACTGTGATGATAGGAATTATGTTTTTTACGGGAATAAGAATAATCTCAAATGAGAAATAACTCATTGATTGACAATATTTTTATTCAAGAAGTGTCATTGAGTGTTAATACAATGTTGTAAAGGTAAGATAATCTGATTTATGAATATTATTGTGTGATTTTTATGTGAGAAGAAAATATTCATCAGCAATGATTACATTAGTCATTTTATTTTGTCGACGGCCTCATTGTCGAAAAATAAGCGTACGACAGTATTATCAGAAAAGAGTGTTTTATATCCAACCACACCTCAGCGCACAGCGTTTAAAAAATGCCTTTTCTTATGCGGGATATCATCATTTCATCATAATGTCTTTGATGAGCGGTGAACACAATACACTTGCGCTGCCTATTCAGGATCAATCCCCTGGTCTGGTGCCTGCGGGATGATGTTGCAGCAGAGCTAAGGTCACTTAGACGCTACTATCATTTATCCAATGGCATGGAATCGAAATCAGTCGATACCCGCAGTATATATCGTGAACTGGGCGCAACGCTGAGTTACAACATGCGTCTGGGGAACGGCATTGAAGTTGAGCCGTGGCTGAAGGCGGCTGTGCGCAAAGAATTTGTCGATGATAACCGGGTGAAAGTGAATAATGACGGTAATTTTGTCAATGATTTGTCGGGCAGACGTGGAATATATCAGGCAGGTATTAAAGCCTCATTCAGCAGTTCGTTAAGCGGGCATCTCGGGGTGGGGTATAGCCATGGTGCCGGTGTGGAATCCCCATGGAACGCGGTGGCTGGTGCGAACTGGTCGTTCTGACCATCAACGATTAAACTGCGCTTCGGCGCAGTTTTCGTTTACAGGGTGTTAAAAGGGAAAATTCTGCGGCAAAAAAAAGCCCGCCAGTTACGGCGGGAAACCTCATCCTATGGGAGAACAATGAATAATGAAATTGCGGGGTTATCATCTCCCAGTATACCAATACTAACAATAAGGTTATTTACTCAGCCAGGTATAAACAATTTGTTCTGTGTGGGGGGAACGGCATTAAGGTGTAAAGGGGGGGAAGGAATGAGTAGCATCAGCAAGAATACTCGCCGCTCTTATCAAACGTGGATGAGGGGGATGAAAAACTCAAGGCAGAGATGACTCTGCCTTGAAGATAAATGCGCTTTTACAGCGGGCTTATTTCAGCTCTTCTGCTTCCGGTAAGGTCACGTTGAGCTCAAGAATAGAAATATCGCCATCTTTTTGCTCAAGCTGTACGGTTACCATCTCAGGATCAATTTGTACGTATTTACAAATGACCTCAAGAATATCTTTACGCAACTGCGGCAGATAATGCGGTTCTGCATCGCTGCGACGGCGTTCAGCAACAATAATCTGCAGCCGTTCTTTTGCAATGTTGGCCGTGTTTTTCTTCCGCGAGAGAAAGAAATCGAGTAATGCCATAACTTATCCTCCGAACAAGCGTTTGAGGAAGCCTTTCTTCTCTTCTTCAATGAAGCGGAAAGGACGTTCTTCTCCCAACAGACGTTCTACGGTATCTGCGTAGGCTTTACCCGCATCGGCGTTAATGTCGAGAATGACCGGTTCACCCTGGTTAGAGGCGCGCAATACTGATTGATCCTCAGGGATCACACCGACGAGTTTGATGCGCAGGATCTCCAGCACATCTTCCATGCTCAGCATGTCACCTCTGCTTACGCGGCCTGGGTTATAGCGCGTTAACAGCAGGTGCTCTTTAATAGGCTCTTCGCCATTTTCTGCGCGGCGTGATTTCGACGCCAGAATGCCTAAAATACGGTCAGAGTCGCGTACTGAGGAGACTTCCGGGTTGGTGGTAATAATGGCTTCGTCTGCAAAATAGAGTGCCATTAACGCACCGGTTTCAATCCCTGCCGGGGAGTCACAAACGATAAATTCAAAATCCATCGCTTTCAGATCATCAAGAACTTTGGCGACCCCTTCACGGGTGAGGGCATCTTTATCGCGTGTTTGCGATGCCGGAAGAATATAGAGATTTTCAGTACGCTTATCTTTAATTAACGCCTGATTTAGCGTTGCATCGCCCTGAATGACGTTGACGAAATCGTAAACGACCCGGCGTTCGCAACCCATAATCAGGTCGAGATTACGCAGGCCGATATCAAAATCTATCACGACAGTTTTCTTTCCCTTCTGGGCCAAACCAGTGGCGATGGCCGCGCTGGAGGTTGTCTTACCAACACCCCCTTTGCCCGAAGTAACAACAATAATGCGTGCCATAGAAATTCCTTGTTAAAAAGGGATCAATTTAACGGTTGAACGGTCAAAGCGTTTTCGACTAACTGCAGTCGCGCCGCTTTGCCATAAAATTCTGCTGGGATTTGATCACTCAGCCAGTATTCACCTGCGATGGACACCAGTTCCGCCATCAGGTTCGTGCAAAATATTTGCGTTTCCCGGTCACCACTTGCCCCTGCCAGCGCACGACCGCGCATCATGCCATAGACATGAATGTTACCATCGGCAATCAATTCGGCCCCAGCGCTAACGTGGCTTGTAACAATCAGATCACATTGTGGAGCATAAATACGCTGACCGGAACGCACCGGGGTATCTATTAAACGCGTTTTTGTGACCGGCGTTGTATTTTGCGCTGGAGCCTGCGGTGCGGGAGCTGGACGCGGCGCTTTTTCCTTTCCTTCCGTCAGGATAGGCAGCCCCATCTTTTCAATTTCGGCTTTAAGTTGCGCATCTTTGCAGCCACTTACGCCAATAACCCGCAAACCGGTTGCCGAAACCGCCTTATGCATCGCTGACCAGTTTACCGGGTCTTCCAGTGCACTGACGTTGAGTACAACGGGGGCATGTTTTAAAAATGCGGGGGCCTGAGCGATTTTGTCTTCCAGCGCCTGATGGATAACCTTAGGTTCTGCCTCATGCAGATGAACCACAGATAAAGTGAAGCTACTGCCTTTAAGCTCGATTGGCGTGTTTGACATCCTGGCCTTACTCAATTAGCTATTAATCATCGCCAGCGCGCGATGATGTTCCGAAGACTATAAGGCATGTTATAGTCTGGATTATATTGAGGCAAGTCACCCTCCCATTTATTCAGAGTAAAAGTCTATTCTGTGATAAATGGCGCTGATTCATAGCTTAAAAAATACCCTTGTCAATCAACCCATTGCCGTCGTACTTTTGATTGTTCTTATTTACGCTTCCTTTTTCCGCACCCTAATCGTGACAGCATCTTCAGAACTGTTTAAATATCCAGTATTGAGGCGAGTGTATTTTTTCACCACGCCAGGCTTTCTTAACTTTCCATTTTTTGCGGCATCATTAAAGAACAGATACCCGTTATCTTAATATCCGCCACAGAATTGCTCTATCATAGAAACCGCAGAAGACGTCTGATACTTCTGTCAGGTCATCGTAACTCGTCCAGGTCAGCGGTTTTGATTACGGATTGATGATGAAATGAGCATAAGTGTTGTACGGTTGGATTATCAGGATGTGCTATGAATATGATGCGTATTTTTTATATCGGATTGTCAGGTGTGGGGATGATGTTCTCATCAATGGCGTCTGGACATGACGCTGGCGGACTTCAATCTCCGGCGTGCGGCGTTGTTTGCGACCCGTATATTTGTGTGAACTCAGATGGCATTTCCCCAGAGTTAACAAGGAAATATCTCGGCGAAAAAGCCGCTGAAAACTTACAATCATTACAAGGCTACGATCCCAGCGAATTTACATTCGCTAACGGTGTATTTTGCGATGTTAAAGAAAAATTATGTCGTGATGATCGTTATTTTGGTGTGGATGGTAATCGGAGTGGAAAAATCAATCAAACCACCACAAAGATGTTATTTATGTGTCGTGAGTGATGCCTTGTTTACATTATGTTCTATTCGGCATTGTCTGCTATTCGTCATTAACCTCTTGAGCGACAGAGAGGAGTGGGGCGTTAACGTTTATGACGGGGAGAGTCCCCGTCGGTTGACATTTACTTAATTTGAATATCGACGTTATATTTTTTAGTTTTGTTTTTACGGGCGTCGTTTCGGGTTTGCAGCACTCGCAGCTCATATTTGCCAGAAGCAGGGAGTGAGTATTGTCCGTGACTATCGAGTTCTGGGGAATATCTGGATAAATCAACAGAATCATCGATTCCTGGCCCGAAGAGGTAAGTATCAGCGCCTTCATTAGAGATACTCACATGCACTTTCTGACCTTTTTTGGCATAGAAGGTATATGTATCGTAATCGTATCCCTTTATTTCGCCGGAGTACTGAGCGCTGCTATGGCCTTTTCTGAACTCAACATTGACATTCTTACCCGCAGCAAAGCTCGTGGAGGTTAGCAGTGCAAGCAATAATACAGCCTTACTGATGCCCTTGATTTTCATAGGTAGTCTCCTGTTCAGAATGAGGATGATGAACTGTTATAATATAACAATTCATCACAGGAGAATTCCAGTGGCTTTCCTGCGTTCGGTTAAATCCCGGCGCGGCATTTTTGCCGGGGGATCACTTATTAAGGGCGCATGGACTGAACAAACCGCAGAAATCTACAGCTGGCTGGCTTGTGGCGCGGGTTTCATTGATGTTAGCTTATGCCAAAACCTGGCATCTTAAAGAGTAAAAGTATGTTTTGTGTGATTTATCGAAGCAGCAAGCGTGACCAGACCTATTTATATGTCGAAAAAAAAGACGATTTTTCGCGTGTACCTGAGGAACTGATGAAAGGTTTTGGTCAGCCTCAGTTAGCGATGATTCTGCCGCTGGATGGGCGGAAGAAACTGGTCAATGCCGATATTGAAAAGGTTAAACAGGCATTAACCGAGCAAGGTTACTATTTGCAGTTACCGCCACCACCCGAAGATTTGCTGAAGCAACATCTTTCCGTCATGGGGCAGAAAACAGACGACACGAACAAATAACCGATATCCGGCGGTGGCATTATCTTTGTCGGCGCGGGTTTTCATATCCACGATAAGGTGAGGGGAACGTTATGTATCAACATCACAACTGGCAAGGTGCGCTGCTGGATTATCCGGTGAGTAAAGTAGTCTGTGTTGGCAGTAACTATGCCAAACATATTAAAGAGATGGGCAGCGCAGTGCCCGAAGAGCCAGTGCTGTTTATTAAACCAGAAACGGCACTGTGCGATCTGCGGCAGCCATTGGCGATCCCATCCGATTTCGGTTCAGTTCATCATGAAGTCGAACTGGCGGTATTGATTGGCGCGACGCTGCGTCAGGCTACGGAAGAGCATGTCCGTAAAGCCATTGCCGGTTACGGCGTGGCGCTCGATCTGACATTGCGTGATGTTCAGGGAAAAATGAAGAAAGCCGGGCAGCCGTGGGAAAAGGCCAAAGCGTTTGATAACTCTTGTCCGCTTTCCGGGTTTATTCCCGCGGCGGAATTCACCGGCGATCCGCAAAATACAACGCTGGGCCTGAGCGTAAACGGCGAACAACGCCAGCAAGGTACGACTGCGGACATGATCCATAAAATCGTTCCGCTGATCGCTTATATGAGCAAGTTCTTTACCCTCAAGGCCGGTGACGTTGTGCTGACAGGCACGCCTGATGGCGTCGGCCCGTTGCAAAGTGGTGATGAGCTGACAGTCACTTTCGATGGGCATTCTTTGACAACTCGCGTTTTGTAATACTTTTTGCCGCCTGAAAGCGGCGGCAAAACTTGCATCGCTGTGCCAGACTGGTTATAAGGTGCGTTTTAACGTAATGGCGGAACACCTGATGAGCGATGTACCTTTCTGGCAAAGTAAAACCCTGGACGAAATGAGCGATGCGGAATGGGAGTCGTTGTGTGATGGTTGCGGTCAGTGTTGCCTGCATAAACTGATGGATGAAGACACCGACGAAATCTACTTCACTAACGTCGCCTGTCGCCAGCTCAATATTAAAACCTGTCAATGTCGGAACTACGAACGTCGTTTCGAGTTTGAACCTGACTGCATTAAATTAACCCGTGAAAATCTGCCAACATTCGAATGGCTGCCAATGACCTGCGCTTATCGCTTGCTGGCGGAAGGTAAAGATTTACCTGCGTGGCATCCGCTGCTTACTGGTTCGAAAGCGGCAATGCATGGCGAACGTATCTCTGTGCGTCATATCGCAGTGAAAGAATCAGAAGTGATTGACTGGCAGGATCATATCTTAAATAAACCTGACTGGGCGCAGTGATAAATTTAATAGATGTTGATGGGGGCTTTCTTAATATACGTCTGGATACTCGCCATTTCGTAGCCCTGTTTTTGAAAGCGCTCTGTCATAATGAGAGTTACCCGATACCTTATTATCAACAGGTAACTCTCAATCTTTAAAAAACGGCTGTATTTTTAAATGTGATAAACTTTATACCTTGAGTACATGGAGAGAATAATCGCTTATCAGACTTCAGGTACCTCAAAGAGTGTCTTCTTACCGTGTCTTTTCTGATACTCATTACAGGTGTTAATCATTTTTTTTGCCGCTTCTTTTAGCAAAGAAAGCATTAAATCATCATAATCAACGTAGAATCTGGTTGTTTCAGTTTCCGTTTTTATCTCCCCGATGGCGGCTATTTCGGTGGTTAATTTCAATTTGGCGGCATCGATATCTTTATTCGCTTGTTTAACCGTGTTAGACAGGGTGGTAAAGAAACTCTGCACAGATTTTAACTTGTTCTTCAATTCTGGAATCAGTTTCCCTTCAACTACGCCCGCAGCAATAGAATAGGAAATGATTAATCCAAATGGACCGGCGACGACACCGGCTGCGGCACCGGCATACGCTTCCTTCCTGATTTTATCTACCTGTGACTGGAAATAGCTGCTTTTTTCTGAAAAATCATTAGTTAACTGGCTATCTAACGCCAGCAGTTTTCCGGAAGCGTTGTTGAAACTTTGTGAGCTTACCAGCAGGGATTTTTGCGCTTCATTCAGCTTCGTGATGCCGTCATCCAGTACCTTAATGAGAATGTCTTTCTGGGCGGATGCTTTCTTCTCATTGTACTCATCAAATAGCAAAATATATGCTGCGAGCAATTGCGTCGCAACACCACACCATTCATACACCGTTTGGGTTGCTTCAAAATACTTATCCTGGCTATCCATAAGTAAGGTTTTAATATCGCCAACTAAAACGGAGGCTGCCTGTGAATACTCCTGTTTAAAGCGACTTAACTCTTTTATGGTTTCATCGAAGGTCTGCCAGGGGATGACCTGATCGAGATATTTATTATAAAGGTCTAATGCTCCATCTGCGGTTTCGATTGCGTTTTTAACTACCTCTACCGTTTTATCTGCAACGATTTCAGTCATAATCATTCGCCTCTTTAAATATATAAATTGTAATGAAACTCCTGTTTTACAACTATTAATGAATTTTACTTCATCTAATTCATAGTTAGCCGGGCGAGATGCGTCAATGTCTTTATTTCTATTAATATGATAAATATCAAACAATGTTTAATGTCATTATGGCGAATGCTTCTATTCTATTTTTTAGCCGGGTGATATTTTTCATTTCTGCTGGATGAGCGTCGTCGCCAGAAGGCCGCGTGAGCACTGGATAAGAGAACGAAAAATCAGCAGTCTATGCAGCGACAAATATTGATAGCCTGAATCAGTATTGATCTGCTGGCAAGAACAGACTACTGTATATAAAAACAGTATAACTTCAGGCAGATTATTATGTTGTTTATCAAGCCTGCGGATCTCCGCGAAATTGTGACTTTTCCGCTATTTAGCGATCTTGTTCAGTGTGGCTTTCCTTCACCGGCCGCAGATTACGTTGAACAGCGCATCGATCTGAATCAACTGTTGATCCAGCATCCCAGCGCGACTTACTTCGTCAAAGCAAGTGGTGATTCTATGATTGACGGTGGGATTAGTGACGGTGATTTACTGATTGTCGATAGCGCTATTACCGCCAGCCATGGTGATATTGTCATCGCTGCTGTTGACGGCGAGTTTACGGTGAAAAAATTGCAACTACGCCCGACAGTGCAGCTTATTCCCATGAACAGTGCATATTCACCCATTACCATCAGTAGCGAAGATACGCTGGATGTCTTTGGTGTGGTGATCCACGTCGTTAAGGCGATGCGCTGATGTTTGCCCTCTGTGATGTAAACGCGTTTTATGCCAGCTGTGAGACGGTGTTTCGCCCTGATTTATGGGGTAAACCGGTGGTTGTGCTATCGAATAATGACGGTTGCGTTATCGCCCGAAACGCTGAGGCAAAGGCGCTGGGCGTTAAAATGGGCGATCCCTGGTTCAAACAAAAAGATCTGTTTCGCCGCTGTGGCGTGGTTTGCTTTAGCAGTAACTATGAGCTTTACGCCGATATGAGCAATCGGGTGATGTCGACGCTGGAAGAGCTATCGCCCCGCGTCGAGATTTACAGTATTGATGAGGCATTCTGCGATCTGACCGGTGTGCGTAATTGTCGCGATCTGACTGATTTTGGCAGAGAAATTCGCGCAACGGTACTACAACGTACCCATCTTACTGTTGGTGTGGGGATCGCCCAGACCAAAACGCTGGCTAAGCTTGCAAATCATGCGGCAAAAAAATGGCAGCGGCAGACGGGTGGGGTGGTGGATTTATCAAATCTGGAACGCCAGCGTAAATTAATGTCTGCTCTCCCCGTGGATGACGTCTGGGGGATTGGACGGCGGATCAGCAAAAAACTGGACGCGATGGGGATCAAAACCGTTCTCGATTTGGCGGATACAGATATCCGGTTTATCCGTAAACATTTTAATGTCGTGCTCGAAAGAACGGTGCGTGAACTGCGCGGTGAACCCTGTTTGCAACTGGAAGAGTTTGCACCGACAAAGCAGGAAATTATCTGTTCCCGTTCGTTTGGTGAACGCATCACGGATTATACGTCGATGCGGCAGGCCATTTGTAGTTACGCTGCCCGGGCGGCGGAAAAACTTCGCAGTGAGCATCAATATTGTCGGTTTATTTCCACGTTTATTAAGACGTCACCATTTGCGCTTAATGAACCTTATTACGGCAATAGCGCGTCGGTAAAACTGCTGACACCCACTCAGGACAGCAGGGATATCATTAACGCCGCTACGCGATCTCTGGATGCCATCTGGCAAGCGGGCCATCGTTACCAAAAAGCGGGCGTGATGCTGGGGGATTTCTTCAGTCAGGGAGTCGCGCAGCTCAATTTATTCGATGACAACGCACCGCGCCCCGGGAGTGAGCAATTGATGGCGGTAATGGATACGCTAAATGCTAAAGAGGGCAGAGGAACACTCTATTTTGCCGGGCAGGGGATCCAGCAACAATGGCAGATGAAGCGTGCCATGCTTTCACCACGTTATACAACGCGAAGTTCTGATTTACTGCGGGTCAAATAAACATAGTGGCAGGAAAAAAGCGCTCCCGCAGGAGCGCTGAATGGATTAGCGACCGAACAGGTCACGTTTTTTCGCTTTAAACGGCTGGGAAATCACCACCAGCACCGCGACAATCAGGTAAGCGATAAAAATACCGAGCAACCACTGTGGCATTTCCAGACCTAAAAAATCCCACTGACGCTCGGCGCAATCGCCAGAGGCGACAAACACTTGCGGCACCCATTTATCCAGCGGCAGCCATTCCGGGAAACGAACCATAAAATCACAGGTCGCAAACGGCGAAGGATAGAGCTGAAGCATGGTGTGCTCGTAAGTTAACTGCACACCGCGGAACGCACTATACAACCAGATAACCATCGCTACATAACGCAGCGGAGTTTTCGGGGCGATCGCGCCAATCAGCGCAGCACCCAGAACGCCGAATAATGCGCAGCGTTCATAAATACAGAGCACGCAAGGTTTCAGTAACATCACATGCTGGAACCACAGTGCCGTCAGTTCCAGTGCCAGAGCGGTAAACGCCATCAACAGCCACGCGCCCCGGCCTTGTGAACATTGGTTCAAAAATCGCAACATAATCATTTCCCTGCAATATGCATAGAGTGCGCAGTTTAAACCAATTCATTCGCTGCGCCACCAGGAGGCAGCAAAAATAGGACGCAATTGGACAATTATCGGGCGAAAAGGCAAACCGGGCATTTATATGCCCGGTAAGTTGTTATCAAAGCGTTGCTATCCAGCCCATTTGCATAAACCATTCGGTTACAGGGGCAAGCGTAAACTCGACGCAGAGCAGTCCGACGAGTGTCAGGACGAGGGTGTAAGGCAGGGCCATCCACACCATGCGCCCATAAGAGAGGCGAATCAATGGCGCGAGTGCAGAGGTCAGCAGGAACAGGAACGCAGCCTGACCGTTCGGCGTAGCGACGGAGGGCAGATTGGTACCGGTATTAATGGCGACCGCCAGCAGCTCGTATTGCTTCAACGTGATAGCGCCGCTTTCCATTGCCGCTTTCGCTTCGTTGATATAAATCGTCCCCACGAAGACGTTATCCGAAATGGATGACAGCAGACCGTTGAAAATATAGAACAGCGACAGCTGAGCATGTTCCGATGCCTGCAACACAAACTGAATAATCGGCGAAAACAGTTGTTGATCGATAATCACCGCGACTACTGAGAAAAACACCGTCAACAGTGCGGTGAATGGCAGAGATTCGGTGAAGGCTTTACCGATAGCATGTTCATCGGTGACACCGGTCAATGATGTCGCCAGAATAATGACCGACAAACCAATCAAGCCAACCTCCGCCAGATGCAACGCCAGCGCAGTCACCAGCCAGACGCCAATAATCGCCTGGACAATCAGACGGATTTTATCCTGACGGGTACGCTGGTGGCGGCTTTGATCGTCAAACTGTTGCAACACTTCGCGGACTTTCTCCGGCAGCGTTTCACCATAGCCAAACCAACGCAGCTTCTCTACCAACAGGCAGGTTAACAGGCCACAAATCAGAACCGGAACGGTCACTGGCGACATGCGCAGGAAGAAATCGCCAAAATGCCAGCCAGCCGCTTTAGCGATGATCAGGTTCTGTGGTTCGCCCACCATGGTCATCACGCCGCCTAATGCGGTGCCGACACCGGCATGCATCATCAGGCTACGCAGAAAGCCACGGAACTGTTCCAGAACCACTTTGTAATGCTTGTCGATATGACTATCGTCTTGCAGGTCGGTATCTTCGGTACGGGAAGAGGCTACGCGGTGATAAATCCCATAAAAACCGACTGCAACGCTGATCACCACCGCCACGACGGTTAAGGCATCGAGGAACGCGGAGAGGAACGCCGCCGCCACGCAAAAAGAGAGCGACAGCAGCATTTTGGAGCGAATGCTTAACAGCAAACGGGTAAATATGAACAGCAATAGCTGTTTCATAAAATAGATACCCGCCACCATAAACATCAGTAACAGCAAGACTTCAAGATTTGCCGCCACCTCTTCACGGACGTGTTCCGCGCTGGTCATGCCGATGAATACCGCTTCGATAGCCAACAGACCACCGGGGAGCAGCGGGTAGCATTTCAGGGCCATCGCCAGAGTGAAAATAAATTCCGCTACCAGCAACCAGCCCGCGACGAAAGGGCTGATGAGGAAAATTAACGGATTTACGATTAAGAAAATGATGAGGGCGAGTTTGTACCAGTCGGGGGACTGGCCCAAAAAATTGCGCCATAGCGCGCGGCCCCAGGAGATCTCCATGATGGTTTCCCTTACCTTACAAATAATCAATGATGTTTTTATGTTTAAACGCAAAGCTTAACGGTCAGGCAGGAGTGAGGCAAGTCTTGATAGTCAAGGGGAAAGAGATGCGGAAAATGAAGCCTTGATCCCTTTTTTCTTCTTTTTGTCTGCTATCAGCGTAGTTAGCCCTCTGGTATGATGAGTCCAACTTTGTTTTGCTGTGTTATGGAAATCTCACTATGGTCATTAAGGCGCAAAGCCCGGCGGGTTTCGCGGAAGAGTACATTATTGAAAGTATCTGGAATAACCGCTTCCCTCCCGGGACTATTTTGCCCGCAGAACGTGAACTTTCAGAATTAATTGGCGTGACGCGTACTACGTTACGTGAAGTGTTACAGCGCCTGGCACGAGATGGCTGGTTGACCATTCAACATGGCAAGCCGACGAAGGTGAATAATTTCTGGGAAACTTCCGGTTTAAATATCCTTGAAACACTGGCGCGACTGGATCACGAAAGTGTGCCGCAGCTTATTGATAATTTGCTGTCGGTGCGTACCAATATTTCAACGATTTTTATTCGCACCGCGTTTCGTCAGCATCCTGATAAAGCACAGGAAGTACTGGCAACCGCTAATGAAGTGGCCGATCACGCCGATGCCTTTGCCGAGCTGGATTACAACATATTCCGCGGTCTGGCGTTTGCTTCCGGCAACCCGATTTACGGTCTGATCCTTAACGGGATGAAAGGGCTGTATACGCGCATTGGTCGTCACTATTTCGCCAATCCGGAAGCGCGCAGTCTGGCGCTGGGTTTCTACCACAAACTGTCGGCGTTGTGCAGTGAAGGCGCACACGATCAGGTATACGAAACAGTGCGTCGCTATGGGCATGAGAGTGGCGAGATTTGGCACCGGATGCAGAAAAATTTGCCGGGTGATTTAGCCATTCAGGGGCGATAATCCCTTCCGTTTAAAAAGCAAACCCCTCAAACGAGGGGTTTTTTGTTGTTTTTACAGATTTCCCATTCTCGGCGGGCAACGTTCCAGCAACTCGACGCTGCCATCTTCGTTTTGCTGTTCGAGCATTACATCAAATCCCCACAGGCGATGCACATGCTTCAGCACTTCTTTGCGCCCCCGATCCAGCGGTGCGCGATTATGTGGAATGTAACGCAGCGTCAGCGAACGGTCGCCGCGCAAATCCACGTTCCAGATCTGAATATTCGGCTCCAGATTACTTAAGTTATATTGCGACGATAACCGGTTACGGATCTCCCGATAACCTTCTTCATTATGAATAGCGGAAATCTCCAGATAATTATGCCGATCGTCATCCAGCACGGTGAAGAAGCGGAAATCACGCATCACTTTCGGTGACAGGAACTGGCTGATAAAACTCTCATCTTTGAAATCACGCATCGCGAAATGCAGCGTTTCCAGCCAGTCGGAACCGGCGATATCCGGGAACCAGTATTTGTCTTCTTCCGTTGGCGACTGACAAATCCGTTTAATATCCTGGAACATGGCGAACCCGAGGGCATACGGGTTGATGCCGCTGTACCACGGGCTGTTATAGGGCGGCTGGAAGACCACATTGGTGTGGCTGTGCAAAAACTCCAGCATAAAACGTTCCGTTACTTTCCCTTCATCATACAGATGGTTAAGGATGGTATAGTGCCAGAAGGTCGCCCAGCCTTCGTTCATCACCTGAGTC
Source organism: Escherichia sp. F1 (assembly GCF_046764225.1). Classification (NCBI taxonomy): domain Bacteria; kingdom Pseudomonadati; phylum Pseudomonadota; class Gammaproteobacteria; order Enterobacterales; family Enterobacteriaceae; genus Escherichia; species Escherichia sp. F1. The sequence goes on along the minus strand of NZ_CP177202.1, from coordinate 2,804,463 downwards.
TGTTTTTGCGGATAAAAATACTGGCTCACCTTACGGACAATACGCAGGATTTCACGCTGCCATGATTCCAGCAGTGGCGCATTTTTCTCCATAAAATAGAGCAGGTTTTCTTGTGGCTCGGACGGATAGCGGCGCGCTTCAGCAACCGTTTTCTCTTCCTCGCGCTTCGGCAGGGTACGCCAGAGCATATTGACCTGACTTTGCAGATACTCTTCGCGACTTTTCTGCCGGGCTTTCTCTTCTTGCAGCGAGATTTTTTGCGGACGTTTGTAGCGGTCCACGCCGTAGTTCATCAGTGCGTGGCACGAGTCCAGAAGCCGTTCAACTTCATCAACGCCATAACGCTCTTCGCACTCGGTAATATATTTACGGGCGAAAATCAGATAATCGACAATGGAACTGGCGTCGGTCCAGCTACGGAATAAGTAATTGTTTTTGAAAAAAGAGTTATGTCCATAGCAGGCGTGTGCCATCACCAGCGCCTGCATGGTAATGGTGTTTTCTTCCATCAGGTAAGCGATACACGGGTTAGAGTTAATGACGATTTCATAGGCCAGTCCTTGCTGACCGTGCTTATACAGCCGTTCAGTCTCGATAAACTTTTTACCGAATGACCAGTGCGGATAGTTAATTGGCATGCCGACGCTGGAGTAGGCATCCATCATCTGTTCTGAGGTTATCACTTCAATCTGGTGCGGGTAGGTATCCAGCCGATAGAGTTTCGCCACCCGGTCTATCTCTGCCAGATAAACATCCAGCAGGTCGAACGTCCAGTCGGGTCCATCGCTCAAACGTGTGGTGTCCTTATTCATAGAATCGATCGTCGCCATACGCGCACCTCATTGTTGTCGGCGCTCTCTGTGTGGAGCACCTCATTTCAAGCATAGAACACCTGTTAAAAACCGCGTCGCCGGAGAATTTTTTTCTTTGCGATTTCTTATTATCAGAGTGCCACTAATCCGCTTCTGAACGGAATTTTATGCTGGATAAAAAGGGCGTTCAGCAGGAGATACTAAAGACGTCATATTGCCGCAGAGTCAGGGAGATGTGAGCCAGCTCACCATAAAAAAGCCGTATGTTGAATAATATTTTCAACTGAGTTATCAAGATGTAATTAGATTATTATTCTTTTACTGTATCTACCGTTATCGGAGTGGCTATGCGAGTTGTCATACTGGGAAGTGGTGTGGTAGGCGTTGCCAGCGCCTGGTACTTAAATCAGGCAGGACATGAGGTCACCATCATTGATCGGGAGCCGGGGGCCGCCCTGGAAACCAGTGCCGCGAATGCCGGGCAAATCTCCCCCGGATATGCAGCACCGTGGGCGGCACCAGGTGTGCCTTTAAAAGCGATTAAATGGATGTTCCAGCGCCATGCGCCGCTGGCGGTTCGTCTCGACGGTACGCAGTTCCAGTTGAAATGGATGTGGCAAATGTTACGTAACTGCGACACCAGCCACTACATGGAAAACAAAGGGCGGATGGTGCGTCTGGCGGAATACAGCCGTGATTGCCTGAAAGCATTGCGCGCCGAAACCAATATTCAGTATGAAGGGCGTCAGGGTGGGACGCTGCAACTGTTCCGTACCGAACAACAGTATGAAAATGCGACCCGCGATATCGCCGTGCTGGAAGATGCCGGCGTACCGTACCAGCTGCTGGAATCCAGCCGTCTGGCGGAAGTGGAGCCCGCGCTGGCAGAAGTGGCGCACAAACTGACGGGGGGGCTCCAGCTGCCCAATGATGAAACCGGAGACTGCCAGCTGTTTACCCAGAATCTGGCGCGGATGGCGGAGCAGGCGGGGGTTAAATTCCGCTTTAATACGCCCGTTGACCAACTGCTTTGCGACGGCGAGCAAATCTACGGCGTGAAGTGTGGCGATGAAGTGATTAAGGCCGATGCGTATGTGATGGCGTTTGGTTCTTACTCGACGGCGATGCTCAAAGGCATAGTTGATATTCCGGTGTATCCTTTGAAAGGCTACTCGCTGACCATTCCCATTGCGCAGGAAGATGGTGCGCCGGTGTCTACTATCCTTGATGAAACCTACAAAATCGCCATTACCCGTTTCGATAACCGCATTCGTGTTGGCGGAATGGCGGAAATTGTTGGTTTTAATACCGAGCTGTTGCAACCGCGTCGTGAAACGCTAGAGATGGTGGTTCGCGATCTCTATCCACGCGGCGGTCATGTCGAGCAGGCGACTTTCTGGACTGGTCTGCGCCCGATGACGCCAGACGGCACGCCGGTTGTCGGGCGTACACGCTTTAAAAATCTGTGGCTGAATACCGGTCACGGCACGCTCGGCTGGACGATGGCTTGCGGTTCCGGTCAGTTGTTAAGCGATCTGCTCTCTGGTCGCACGCCAGCGATCCCGTATGAAGATCTAAGCGTAGCGCGCTACAGCCGTGGATTTACGCCATCACGCCCGGGCCATTTACATGGCGCACACAGCTAAGGAAACGAGATGACCCGTCCGATACAGGCCAGCCTCGATCTGCAGGCATTAAAACAGAATCTGTCCATTGTCCGCCAGGCCGCGCCGCACGCGCGCGTTTGGTCGGTGGTAAAAGCGAACGCTTACGGGCACGGTATTGAGCGTATCTGGAGCGCGCTTGGGGCCACCGATGGCTTTGCATTACTTAACCTGGAAGAGGCAATAACGTTACGTGAGCGCGGCTGGAAAGGACCGATCCTGATGCTGGAAGGATTTTTCCATGCTCAGGATCTGGAGATTTATGACCAGCACCGCCTGACCACCTGCGTACACAGCAACTGGCAGCTCAAAGCACTGCAAAATGCACGGCTAAAAGCCCCGTTGGATATTTATCTTAAAGTGAACAGTGGGATGAATCGGTTGGGCTTCCAGCCCGATCGCGTGCTTACCGTCTGGCAGCAGTTGCGGGCGATGGCGAATGTTGGCGAAATGACCCTGATGTCGCATTTTGCCGAGGCGGAACATCCTGATGGAATTTCCAGCGCGATGGCGCGTATTGAGCAGGCGGCGGAAGGGCTGGAGTGTCGGCGTTCGTTGTCCAATTCGGCGGCGACTCTGTGGCACCCGGAAGCGCATTTTGACTGGGTTCGGCCTGGCATTATTTTGTATGGCGCTTCGCCGTCCGGTCAGTGGCGTGATATCGCCAATACCGGATTACGTCCGGTGATGACGCTAAGCAGTGAGATTATTGGTGTCCAGACGCTAAAAGCGGGCGAGCGTGTGGGCTACGGCGGTCGCTATACTGCGCGAGATGAACAGCGAATCGGCATTGTCGCCGCAGGATATGCCGACGGTTATCCGCGCCATGCGCCTACCGGCACCCCTGTTTTAGTTGACGGCGTGCGCACCATGACAGTAGGGACAGTTTCGATGGATATGCTGGCGGTCGATTTAACGCCTTGCCCGCAGGCGGGTATTGGTACGCCGGTTGAGCTGTGGGGCAAGGAGATCAAAATTGATGATGTCGCCGCCGCTGCCGGAACGGTGGGCTATGAGTTGATGTGCGCGCTGGCGTTACGTGTCCCGGTTGTGACGGTGTAACTTGTTGTAAGCCGGATCGGAGGCAACGTCTTCTGGTTGCAAAAAAAATCATCCATCCGGCTGGTCAGCAACTGTAGTTGTTAATGTGACAGAGCCATTGCCCATGATAGTGCCCATTAAAATGATGGACACTATTTCCCCGGAACCTGAACTCACCGCACAGGCGTTCTACATAAAACGCTTACGCTTCATTGTTGACTCGGAATCGACTTCAGATAAATCACGCTTCACCCTTGATGCAGATTCGGGTTCATGTTCAGAATGTTGATTAACAGGCTGCGAGTCCTGTTGTCTTTCCAGACTCAACAGGCCCAACTGCTGATTCAGGAGTTCCAGGTCCTCCTGTACCTTCACGCGCTCCAGGAGTACCGGGTCATCCAGGAGCTCCAGATCCATAAGGTCATCCAGATCCTCCAGCTTCTCCAGCTTCTCCAGCTTCATCTGGCCCTCCTTGTGCAAAAAGCCCAAAAGGTCCTTCAGGCCCTGCTGTTTTTTCAGGCCCTCGACGGCTTTGAGCAGCGTCGGTAAATTGTCTTTGTCCCACGGGTTACCATTACAGTCAAACACCTTCAGGCTCTGGGGCTGCGGCACCTGTACCGTTTTAAAATTGTTTTCTCCACAGTAGTAAATTATTAGTTTGGGCGGCAGCCGTGGTGAAGAGATCAAATCGTTACTAGAACAGTCAAATACTTTCAGGCGAGTCAAGTTCTCCAGCATCTCATCAGGTATTGAGTGAATATTGTTGCCAGCACAGGATAGTTTATACAGGTACTGGGGCATCGACGGCGGTAAAAATTGCAAGAAGTTTGCAGAACAGTTAATCACTCTCAGGTTAGTCGACAGCTCAGGCAGCCAGATAATACAGTTGTCATAGCAATTCAGTACCATCAGTTTTGAGGGCTGCACCTTCGGTAACAAGATCAAGACGTTATCTGTACAGTCAAGCACCAGCAGCCACTTTGGCATCACCTTCGGTAACGCGGTCAACACGTTTTTACTGCAATAAAATTCAATCAGATGTGGAGGCAAATTTTCAGGGAGTGAAGTCAATCCAAGGTTGCTAAGATTGAGCATACTCCGTCTTGTAATGAGACATTCCTTCATTCTGCGCAATGCTTCTGCCCGGTTTTCAATCCGGCTTGCTGGCAGGTTTTCTTCCAGGATATTTACCTTGATTTCTTCCAGACTTTCTTTCAGGTCTTCTTGGGGAATTTCTGACTGTTTGTTTTGCTGGTTTTCTTCCAGGATTTTGTACAGGTTTTTTTGCAGGTTTTCTTGCAAACCATCCCGCTCCATAGCCCATTGGCACCATTCGGCAACCATCATGAACTCGTTATGTTGCGGATTCGGATTCAGGCGCTCCAACATGATGATGGTATTGTCTACCATATGTATTTTCACTTCGCCCGCGGTACTGAGGTCAATGATCTGCCGGTGGTCATCACCCCAGCTAAATATTTGCGGGCCGATATACTTCATGTTCCGCAAAATTTCATTCTTGAGTTCCACCGACAGGAAGAGCCGCCCTGGCGGGCGTCGTACGCCTGGGTTAACGGAAGATGGGGAAATGGCGGGGGCGAAGGGGGGGATGTCTTTAAAGCTGGCCATAGTGCTACGTATCCTTGAAATAAATATCCTCTGGCAGCGCCGGAGACGTGAATGTGGTCACCGCAAAGGAGCCACAGAACGTCATTTGCGCTGATATAACGACTCATCGTTGACTTTTTCCCTGGTCAGAAATGCCGTGTCGGGTCTGGTACATGCGTAACAGACCTGAACAAGTTGTATTACGGCCCAGGCAGCTCTGACGTATTAGTGAAAATACGAAAGCGAACGACCCGGAAATAATCGTTATTAAGCAAAGGAATAACTATAAGAAATCGCTCATGCATCCGGTGCTACAGGTGGATGAAACGCCACTGCAGATACTGGGCAGCCTGAAACGCGTATTCTGTGGGCTACGTCAGCGCGGCAGGTTGCGTGGGGGAATATGTTCGGGCGATGTCAGGCAGGGGCCCCTGATGGTTGACGGGTATACAGATAATATGGGGGCAGGTTTTTCTTCACCTGTTGCAGTCGGAAGAAGCCCTTACGCTGACTTTCTTGAGCCGGTGTTTTGAGTTCATTAGCCAGAGCCTGCAATGGTTTGTCATCCATAATTTAACCTTCTTCTGATGTTGGGATGAGCATATCAAAATCAGGAAATGACAAGTTTATTACAGGCTCAGGCTGCGTTCTGCAAAGCATCGCATCCGGGGATAGATGCTGCATTAAATTTAAGATTCAGCTTCTTCTTCAGCCACCCGTACGCCAATCTTCAACACTTCATTATCTTCTTTCTCGGCCACCGTCCAGATCATCCCGGCAAACTCTACCTGGTCACCGACAACCGGTGCCGCGCCTAACAACTGCTGGACAATTTCACCCAGCGTTTGCTGCTTATCACGATATTCTCGCCCGTCTTCCAGGCCATATATCAGCGCCACATCAGCATATTTAGCGCTGGCTTCGAGAATGAAGTCACCAAAGAAGCGTTGATCCAGCGCGATAGGTGGCGACTGGCTGAACAGTTTACCGAGCGCCGGGAGATCGCGTTCCCGACCAATTACACACAACACATCGCCTTCGCGCAGTCGGGTGCTGCCGGTGGGATGAAGCAACTGGTTATCACGAAACAGTGCCGCAATACGCGTCTCTTTTGGCATATGCAGATCGCGCAGTGCCGCGCCCACGCACCATTTATCGGCACTCAATTGATAAACAAACTGCTCCCATGGATTTTCCGGATGAATATCCAGGCCAACGCGTGACACCGGACGTCCGACGGGCGGAACCACCACTTTGGCTTTTTTCGCCGCCCACGAGAGAGATGTTCCCTGCAAGAGCAGTGAAACCAGAACCACAAAGAAGGCGACATTAAAGAACAGTCGCGCATTCTCCAGCCCCGCCATCATCGGGAACACGGCCAGGATGATTGGCACCGCGCCGCGTAATCCCACCCAGCTGATAAACACGCGCTCACGCAGATTAAAACCACGGAACGGTAGCAATCCGGCAAATACCGAAAGAGGACGGGCGAAGAAAATCATCCATGCGGACAAAATGAGCGCCGGAATGGCAATAGGCAGCAGATCGCTTGGGTTAACCAACAGCCCCAGCACCAGGAACATGGCGATTTGCGCCAGCCAAGCGAGGCCGTCGAAATTTTGCAGAATGCCGTAGCGGTTGCGAATCGGCCGATTACCCAGCAGAAAACCGCACAGATAAACAGCCAGAATACCGCTGCCTTCCAGCGCCGTGGTTAAAGCAAAAATTAAAATACCGCCGCTTAATGCCAGCAATGGATATAAACCGGCGGGCAGGGCGATGCGATTAATCATTTGCAGCAGTAAATAACCACCGCCAAGACCGATGACAATCCCGAGGCCAAATTGCTGCAAAATATCGACCACGAACATCCAGCTGACACTGCTTTCATGCTGCTGGATCATCGCAATCAGGGTAATCGTCAGAAAGACCGCCATTGGATCATTACTGCCGGATTCAATTTCCAGCGTCGAGCCAACGCGTTCGTTAAGCCCCTTACCACCCAGCAGAGAAAATACCGCCGCAGCATCGGTGGAGCCGACGATAGCGCCGATTAATAAGCCTTCAATCAAATCAAGATTAAACAGCCACGCCGCCATCATGCCGGTTAAACCAGAGGTGATAAGCACGCCCAGCGTCGCCAGCGACAGCGCCGGTCCTAACGCCACACGAAAGGAACTGGCCTGAGTGCGCATCCCGCCGTCGAGCAAAATAATCGCCAGCGCCAGGTTACTTACCATGTAGGCGAAGGGGTAATTATCAAACGGGATACCGCCGACGCCATCGACTCCCGCCAGCATGCCGATCGCCAGAAAAATAACCAGAATAGGAATGCCAAGACGGGAAGAAAATGAACTAAGTAATATACTGCTGGTGACAAGGATGGATCCTAAGATGAAAAGGCTAATTATTGTTGTGGCATCCAACGGTCGGTTACTCCTGATTACGCTGTCTCTTATATAAACCCTACCATATTAGCGGCAGAGACAGCGTTTTACTTAGCCCTGAAGCGTGATTTTTTTACATTTTAAGAACAGGATGACCGCTAATCGTCAACTGAGTGCCTTCCCGGGTGTTATTAAGCATGGCATGTGCGCCCAACGGCAGCGTAACCGTGCGTTGTTCATGACCAAAATCGAGGCCGGTAATGAGTGGAATCGACAGGCGGGAACGCAAAAACGCGTACACTGACTCCAGGTTGTAACCTGCGTCATAATCATTGGGCGTGCTCCCACTAAAGCTACCGAGAATAATCGCCTTCTGACGTGGCAAAATTCCAGCATGATAGAGCTGCAACAGCATACGTTCGACGCGGAAAGGATGCTCGTTAATATCTTCCAGCACCAGAATACCGTTTTCGATTTGTGGCATCCACGGTGTACCAATCAGTGAAATCAGCATCGCGAGATTGCCTCCCCACAACGTGCCTTCGGTCTGACATGTCGGGCCTTCCCCTTGCCATTCAATGGTGAAGGTTTCATTGCGTAACGCCAGCCAGAAATGGTGTTCGGTAAAGGCGTTTAGTTCATCCGCGCCAAAGTTTGCTACCAGCATGGGGCCGCTAAAGGTGATGACATTGCCATGCGCCAGAAGACCGCACTGAATGGCGGTAAAATCGCTATGTCCGCAAATGAGCAACGGGTCATGTTGTTGGCGAGCCACCAGTGCCTGCCAGTCAATATCTGCCAGTAAACGACTGGCACCGTAACCGCCGCGTACAGCCAGCACGATGGTGTTGGGGGTGGTCAGTCTGGCAAGGGAATTGAGATCTTCCAGACGCTCCGTTTCCGTACCCGCAAAACGCTCACAACGACGGGCAATAACCTCGACGTTATTGACCTGATGCCCCGCGTCGGTAAGGCGCTGGATACCACGCAGCGCATCGTGTTGTTTTATGCAGTAACCCGATGGGGCAATTAAGTGAAACAGAGACATGGCAATTCCTTGCTGACAACAGAAACGAAATGTATATCATGCCGCTTAGGTGTGCCGTTGTCACCTCAACGGCGATTCCAGGCTATAAGGATAGAAGAAGTGAAATTAAGATGGTTTGCCTTTTTGATTGTGTTATTAGCGGGTTGTTCATCAAAGCATGACTACACGAACCCGCCGTGGAACGCGAAAGTTCCGGTGCAACGTGCGATGCAGTGGATGCCAATAAGCCAGAAAGCCGGTGCAGCCTGGGGCGTCGATCCACAATTGATCACGGCGATTATCGCTATCGAATCGGGTGGTAATCCGAACGCGGTGAGTAAATCGAATGCCATTGGTTTGATGCAGTTAAAAGCTTCAACCTCCGGACGTGATGTTTATCGCCGTATGGGCTGGAGTGGTGAGCCGACGACCAGCGAGCTGAAAAATCCGGAGCGTAATATTTCAATGGGGGCGGCTTACCTGAATATTCTGGAAACCGGCCCGCTGGCAGGCATTGAAGATCCGAAGGTACTGCAATATGCGCTGGTGGTGTCATATGCTAACGGGGCAGGTGCGCTGCTACGGACTTTCTCGTCAGATCGGAAAAAGGCGATCAGCAAAATCAACGATCTGGATGCTGACGAGTTCCTCGATCACGTAGCGCGAAATCATCCTGCGCCGCAGGCTCCGCGCTATATCTACAAACTTGAGCAGGCACTGGACGCGATGTAAATCAGTCGCGCACTTTGTCCGCTTTCTCCCGGGCTTCCCGCTCGAGAGAGAAAATAATCCGCTGTAATTGCCGCTCCACCGTCGGGCTGACGTTAAGAAAACGGAAGCTCAGACGGGGAGTGGTGATGGTTTCATTCTTGCCATCAATCACTTTGCGCTCGCTGATTGAGATTAACTGGGCGTCAAAGTGAAAAACACCCCATTGCCCCATGTTGACTTCAATCTGAGCGAAGCGCATGCCTTCGTGCAATCCGGCAGGCTTTGCTGTTTCCAGTAATGCGCCCATGCCGCCTAACGACAAATCATACAGGCGGAAACGTAACGTACTGTTATCCGCCAGTTTGGTCTGGCAAAAATAAGGCGGATGGAGTGGGGCGGAGATGCGGAAATATCGGCGTCGTTGTACAAACCACAAGGTGGGAGGCGGTACGGTAATAAATGCCGGAAGCTGCAAGTATTCACTCTGCTGTAGTTGTTCAACAGTAAATTCGACTTTCGCGCCCTGGGTTTCGGCGGTTATGGTAATGTGCTGCGCCTTTAACACAGCGTTGTTATCTTCGGTTTGACTGCCGAAATCCAGCACCAGTTTATCCGGGGTTATTGCCAGTATTTTGCTGATCAGCTGCCCGCCATTCCAACTGATACGCAAAGGAATTGCGGCTTTGTGCAAATCGCGTAACACGCCCAGGACGGCTAACGGATTTTGTTTCAGGAACTGCTCATGGTAATGACTCACGCGGAAAAACTCCTGACTGACAAACTGTCTTAGGTTTATCGGTCACAGTTAACAAAACTTAATACAAATGCGTGAATATTTTTTACATGTTGTTCTTAAATCAGCCGACATACGCCCAGCATCGATTCCGCCCTTGCCTATACTTAGAGCGTTGACGTAAGCATTTCTTGCGTCCGATTCATCGAAACGAGGGCCTGAACATGGGAATTATTGCCTGGATTATTTTTGGCCTGATAGCCGGCATTATCGCCAAGCTAATCATGCCGGGGCGTGATGGTGGTGGATTTTTCCTGACCTGTATTCTCGGGATAGTCGGTGCGGTGGTCGGCGGCTGGCTGGCGACCATGTTTGGCATTGGCGGCTCCATCAGTGGTTTTAATCTGCACAGCTTCCTGGTGGCGGTAGTGGGCGCTATCCTGGTGCTGGGCGTATTCCGCCTCCTGCGAAGAGAATAAGATTTTCATAAGGCGGATAGCGATACAGATGCCGCTATCCGCTTTCACATCAGAACGTATACTCGATACCTGCCCAGAAATTGCGACCTTCTTCAATAAACCCTTCACTGTAGGCATATTGGGTATCAAACAGGTTATTGACCGACGCATTGACGCTGAAGCCATGACCTAAGGTGTAATCGGCTCGAATGTGGGTCACCGCAAAACCGGCGGCTTTTTGTGAACCGTCACTGTTGCTGTAGCTGGAGGAACGCGCCTCTTCCGACAGCGTTACGCTTAACGGCTCCCACGGTTTGAGAGTCATCCATGCGGTCATTGTCTGCGTTGGCAGATCGGTTATCTTGCCGATGTCTTTGCGTTTGGCGTCAGCGTGGATCAGGGCGTAGCTCAATCCTACATCTAGTATATTGCTGATTTTCCCCTTAATACCGGCATCCAGACCGCTGTAATCCACCGTGCCGCTGTTCTGATTTTGAATGGTATCGGCATCGATATTGTGCGAGAGGATGGCATCACTCACCCGGTTATAGTAAACGCTGACCTCAAACCCCCAGTCGTGCGTGAAGGCACCATTCCAGGTTAAATCCACCCCGCGCGCGCGTTCCGGTTTGAGCTGCGGGTTAACAATCGCTATCTGGTTATACGCAGGTTTGGACGTGGTATAGCGTTCTTTCAGCGTCGGAAAGCGTGTGCGGTCATAGTACGAAAGCGCCAGCGTGTCTTCATTGGCAAAGTGGTATTTCCCCATCACCTGCCAGTTAAAAGCTGACTGATTGTTGTCGTCATAATGGGTGATGCTTCCATCTTTCTCATGTTTTTTCGCTTCTACGCTATCGCGCCAGTCATAGCTGATTCCAGCCACGACATCGACATTATCGGCAGCAGCCCATTGATATTCACTGGCGAGCGACCAGGTACGATCTTCATAGCGATCGTAAGCGGCGTGCGGCGCACCTTTTTCCCGGTGTACGTCATCTTTCCAGTTAACGGCAAACGACAGCAGATCGTTTTCACGCACATCGGCTGCCAGTTGTAACCCGGCACCGTCGCTGTAATCGGAATAATGGCTGTAGCTGCCTTTTTTATTTTTCAAATCAGCCAGCGAGTTGTACATCATCAGCGTATTTTCAAAGGTGTCGCGATACAGCCGACTTTTCAGGGTAAAACGATCGTTTAGTTGGGTCGTTCCCTGATAATAAAAACTTTCTTTGTCATACTCTGGCCACTGCCAGTAGCGTGATTTTTGACCACTATTTCCACTGTATGGCGGGTTATCTTTTTCACCATCCTGCTTAATGTAAGTCAATGTGTATTCATCGTTTTCGCGTGGTGTAAAACCGAGCTTCACAATGCCGCGTTTATCATCAGCCGATGAATTAATCATCTTGCCGTGTTTGCCTGCAATATCATTATTTACACCATGCGGCAGGCCGAGAAAATCCTGCTTTAGCTGACTACCGCTGACTTGCAAATACCCCAGATCGCTGCTGGCGGCAAATGAAGCATGCATATCGTAGGCATTGTCCTGGCTACGGCTCCATCCCTGGCGATATCCCAGATTTGCTTCCAGAGGTTTTGTTGGCTTCTGGGTGGTGATATTAATAGCTCCGCCCATCTGATTAGGCCCCTGAAGCAGCGACGAATACCCTTTGGAAACTTCAACTGCCCCCAAATTGTTGGTCAGAATCCGCGCCAGATCGAGGTTGCCGTCATAGGGAACATAAATGGGCACACCGTCGAAATAGACCGGCACCTGACGACTATCAAAGCCACGAACTTTGACCTGTTCTTCGTTGCGGCTACCTGACTTTTGCAGCACCACGCCGGGGACGACACTTAATGCCTGAGCGACATTCTGTTTATCCAGGACCTTCATGGTGGGTTGATCGAGAACGGTGGTCGTCGTCGATGATACCGGACTGGACCATACGGTCAGCGTGTCACTCTCCTGAGCCGCTACGGCCTGCTGGGTAAAGGCAAGTGATAATGCTGTGCAGAGATAACGTTTTTTGAGTCTCATAGAATAAATTCCGTTTAACAAAGAATTAAATAGAGGCTGCGGGTTGCAGACTGACTTTAATGTCAGCTGGTGTCGCGTAATAAGGCGCGGAGGTAATAAAAAGGCGAATGCCGCAGTCGAGGTAATTTTTGAGAGTTGTCAGATTAATTCCGCCGGTCAGAGCCAGCGTGCAGTGGGGAGCCAGCGACGGTGCTATTTGCGCAATTTCAGTTGCCTGTTGCGGACTAAATTTGTCGAGCTGAAGTACGTCTGGTTGCGCGCGTAACGCGGCGATTGCCTCTTTCGGCGTGTCGGCTTCAACAACTATTTTCTTCTCGGGTGCGTGGCGACGTAACTGATTGATTGCGCCTGACCAGTCCTGATTGTCATGAAGAAAATGGCGGTGGTTGGCAAACAATAATATGGTTTCCGCACATCCGGCACGATGAATCAGTCCTCCGGCAGCCAGAATTGCCTGCGAGGCCAGTAAGCGGGTGCCCGGAATTGCTTTTCGGGTGCAGGCGATATTGCCATCAGGGTAACGTTCACGAAGTAACGCCAGCATTTGAGCGAGATAATCAGAAACACCGCAACTCCACTCCAGCACATTCTGGACTGCCTTCCATCCCTGATGAAGTGCTGCGGCATTACCTTGCGCACGGATTAGCCGCTGACCCGCGATCGCTTGTGAACCGTCGCTGACCGCGTCATCAATAGTTAATCCCAGCGTAGTTAACATCTTACACGCGACAGAAATGCCGCTGACGCAGCCGCCCTGACGGTGAAAAAACTCTATATAGCCATGCTGGTGTCCAAAATTTAATGCTCGCGTGGTCAGGTCACCGCCCTGGATATCTTCCAGAAGTAACGCATCGATTTGTGCCTGAGAAAGGAAAATCATCGCAGTGCCTCTTGCGGTACGCTATCCCACCAGATGAGCGCCCAGTCGCGGCTGGCAGGGGCGAGGGCACGAGCATCTTGTTGTTGATACCAGCGATATAACCGCTCACGCTCATCGTCGTTAAGTGCGCCCAGACTCCAGCTGACGTTCTGCTCAAAACGTTCCCAGGTGCAGTTATCCTGTTGGCAATTTTGTCCACGGATAAAATCAACGTGAGCATAAATTCCCATCTGATACAGGACGTTGAGCGCAAAGATATAGTTGGGTAATTCGATCACTTCCCGACCAGCCGCCCGCTGAATAGCTGGAGAGACGAACGAGGTGCTGACCAGATGAGTCGTATAGACGCGAAGCCGTGCCTGATTATTCAGTTTGCTCATTGCCTGGCGCATATCAGCCACCAGAGTGGAGCGGGAAGCCACGGCAATATCGCAGCGTGGCAGGTCACTCCAGTCCTCTTCCCATGCGCGCTGGAGCCAGTGGACATTGTCTGCCTTTAGCGCGGCGGCGCGACGGGCGGCAACCTTCAGCATCCCCTGACTGTAATCAACGCCATAAATCGTCGTGAGTTTGTCAGCCAGCGCCAGCGATACGGTACCCGGTCCGCAGCCCATATCGAATAAGGTCTGCGCGCCTTGCAGATCAATTTTAGCGGTCAGTTGTTGCAGGTAGCTGTCCGTAGGCGAGGCGCAATTTTCCGCCATTTTTTCCGCCCGTTGATCCCAGTGATCCGGCGTTTTTTCTGTGCGATGGGCCAGCCTGAGTTGCTGAAGGTAAAGGTCTGCAAAATCAATATCGTCAATGAGCATGATTTTTCCTTAGTGCTTAATTGCAGAGAGGTGATGGTGAATCTGGTCGGCAGAAACCCGGTACAGGGCAGCCAGTTTTTTCGTTGTTAACTGTTCGGTCGGTAAGCCTTGTGTTACTCGTCCATCTGGCTCTACCTGGATAATGCTGTCGGCAATGGCGTTGGCATGGAGAGGATGATGAGTCGACATTAACATTGTCATGCCGTTATTTTTGAGCTGCGCCAGCGTGTCCAGAAGTTGGATCTGATGACCGAAATCGAGGCTGGAGGCAGGCTCATCCAGTAATAACAAGCGCGGTTGCTGGACGAGTGCACGGGCGATTAAAGCCAGCTGACGTTCACCGCCGCTAAGTGTATTCCAGCGTCGTGTCGCCAGATGCAAAATGCCCAGCTTTTCCAGTTGCTCCGTTGCTTTCAGGCGTTCTAGCTTACCGGGAACGGAAAAAGCGCCTATGGTGGGGGCCAGGCCCATCAACACCATATCCAGCACACTAAAAGCAAAAATGCCGTCGTGCGCCTGCGGCACCCAGGCAATAGCCTGCGCGCGCTGGCGATGGCTGAGTGTCTGCACAGGGAGGCTATCCAGTAAGATCTCGCCTTTTAATAACGGTATAACGCCAAGAATGGAGCGCATGAGTGTGGTTTTGCCGCAACCATTGGCTCCTAACAGACAACAAATTGTTCCTTGCGACAGGGTGAAGGACACGTCGCGTAGCACCGGATGGCGGGAGTAACCCAGAGACGCATGACGGACGGCAAGCAAAGTCACTGGCGACCTCCGCGTAACAACAAAAACAGGAAAAAAGGGGCACCAACAAAAGCGGTCAGAATGCCAAGTGGGATTTCTGTTGTTCCAATGCTGCGTGCCAGCGTATCGGTAAGCAGGAGCAGAATCGCGCCAGTACACATTGCCATGGGCAACAGCTGCTGATGGTTATGACCGGTCAACAAGCGGGCAATGTGCGGAACGACCAGGCCGACCCAACCAATTATGCCCGCTATTGCTACCGTGCTGGCGGTGATTAGTGTGGCGCAGACAATTAATCCAAAGCGCAGACGTGTCACGTTCAGTCCCAGCGAACGGGCTTCGTCGTCGGAAAGCGTGAGTAAATTCATGCGCCAGCGGAGAAAAAACAGGGGCAAGGAGCCTATGAGAATGATCGGTGCAGCATAGCAGAGATCGCGTAAGGTCACGGTGGACAGCCCCCCCAGCAACCAGAAGGTAATTGACGGTAACTGGGTGTAAGGATCGGCCAGCGTTTTTATTAGCGATATCCCCGCTCCACACAACGTTCCTAACGCAATGCCTACCAGCACCAGGGTTAAGATCGGATCGTGGCGGGTCACCCGACGCGTAATCAACCAGACGCCCGCGACCACCATCAGCCCGCCGCAAAATGCGTACAGCTGGATGTAAACAATGGATAATCCCCACAGGATTGCCGCGCAGGCACCAAGTCCGGCACCGGCGGAGACGCCTAAAATATCCGGTGACACTAAGGGATTACGGAACATTCCCTGATAGGTGGTTCCGGCCCCTGCCAGCGCCGCGCCCAGAAACAGCGCAGCAAGAATACGCGGCACGCGGATTTGCCAGAAGACAATTTGTTCCTGCACAGGAACATTTTCTTGACGAAGAATGAGCGCCAGCAGTTGCTGTATATCGAGATGATAAGCCCCACTTACGGCGGCAAAAGTGATACTGATAGCTGCCAGCAGCAAAATACATCCGTTTACGGTTCTCATTAGCTCGCCACCAATTTTTGATAGTCGACGTCACTGAGTGAACAATGCCAGAACAGTTGGGCGTAATGCTGCATGTCACTTTTAAACTGGCGATTGATGGCGGGATCCAGCCAGGCGTGAAGTCTGCGTAATCCCAGAAGACGGTTGATTCCCGGTGGGGCATCCAGCCAGCCAAAGGGCAAGCCACTTAAAAATAAGATGCGTTGTTCCGCAACGGCTTTCACGCCCTGCCAGAGAGGATCACGACGAATAAAATCTGCAGTAACGGCCTCCTGAACCAGAATAATATCCGGCTGCCAGCGCAGGAGATTTTCCATGGAAACCTGTGTCAGACCGTGGCGATCGGCTATTTGCGCGACGTTGTGCAAACCTAATAATTCCGCCGCCTCGGTATGCAACGAACCCTGTAAGCCCGTTTCCAGCCCTCGAGGACCGCGCGCAGCATAAAAGCTGAGGTTAGCGGCGGGTGAGGTGGCGAATGCCTGAGCTTCACCAACGAAGCGGCTGGCGAGATTGGCTTGTTCTGCGGCGCGGTGCTCTTCGCCTAACGTTTTGCCAAGCGTTGTTAACTGTTCTGCTGATTGCGCCAGTTTCCCGTTAAGCAATAACCAGGGTATTTGTGTCTGTTCGCTAACCTGCCGTGCCTGGGAGATCCAGGTTTCATCCGTATTGCCGCAATCAACGACCAAATCGGGATGTAACGCCATAAGCCCTTCCAGCGAGAGTGTGCTGGCGCGCCCGGCGAGTCGTCCCAGCCTGGGTAACTGGCGAATGTGCTCTGGCAATGGAATTAATGCCTGACGGGCAAAATCAAAAGAGGAAAAACCGACCATTTTTTCTGGCGCGACAGCCAGCAATAGCAAATCGGCGGGCGCACCTGCGCTGACGATGCGTGTAATGTTTTGGGCTTCGGGAAGCGTCAGTGAGGCCCAGAATTTGACTGATTGTGCAAAAGAAGGCAGATGATGCAGGAACAACGTCGACGCAAGAATCTGTGTAAACCTCCGTCTGGTTAGTGACATAAGTTATATCCTGATAATTAAAACCGCTATATATTTACATATATATCGAAAAAAATCATGTTTGATGTCAAAATTTGTCTAAAGAGACAGAATGATTTGCTTGTTGCTTAAATAACACTTTGTTCCACAAGAAAATTGTCAGGGAGAATGGGGAGTGGGGGAAAATATAAATAGAGGTGTAATGATTAACAAGTTGATAAAATAAAATTAAAATCTTCTCTGATGAAAGAAAATAAAGGCATAGACCGTAGAAAGAGTGGTATTTCGTGGTGAAGAAAGAGCAATGCCAATTTTATGCACGTAATGGCATTGCTCGATATACAGTAAAGTTAAGGCGTAGGTTCCGCCTCATTTTGTTTTACCGGCTGTGTTGTTGATTCACTGAGTGGACGCGTCGCCGGAACATTGTCACACGGTTGCTCTTTCGGGCAGATCAAATCCAGCATTTTCAGCGTCACGCCATTGGTCCAGCCAAAGCCATCCTGTAATGGATATTCGCCACCGCCGCCCCCTGTTCCGGTGGTGCTGACATCATATTTTTCCACCAGCTTTTTCTCCCGGTCATAGGTGTGCTGAACATTGGTCAGGAAGTGCCAGCTAATGTCCATCGCCACCTCTTTTTGCCCGTAGTTTTGTAATCCTTCTGTCGCGACCCACTGCAACGGTGCCCAGCCGTTTGGCGCATCCCATTGTTGCCCACTTTTCACCGACGTGGTGTTCAGGCCGCCTGGTTGCAGCAGATGTGTTTTCGTCGCCGTCGCCATTTTGCTGGCGCGATCTTTCGCTGCCGCATTGACGTACAGCGGGAACAGGGCGGCCGCGGTTAACTGATTGCGCACTTTATGACTTTTCAGGTCGTAATCGGCATACCAGCCTTGTTGATCGTTCCACAGGTATTTTTCGATCCCTTTTTGACGGGCATTCGCCAGCGTTTCGTACTGGTTTGCCATCGCGTTATCTCCGGCAGCTTTGCTGGCGCGGGCGAGGATTTTTTCCATTTTAAACATCAGGCTGTTCAGATCGACCGGTACGATGCTGGTGGTGCGTAAGGTATTTAACTGCTGCGGATTGTCCATCCAGCGCGAGCTGAAATCCCAGCCAGACGCAGCGGCAGAGCGCAGGTCGCGGTAAATTTCAGTGGCAGGTCGATTCGGATTGCTTTTGGCGGTGGCAATATCTTCCACCCATGACTCTGGTCGTGGCGTATCGCGATCGTCCCAGTAGCGGTTGAGAAGGGTACCATCCTGAAGTTTGACAACGCGTTTTTCCTGTTGTCCGGCTTGCAGGTTTTCAACACCGTCCATCCAGTAAGCATATTCTTTTTGCATTTGCGGCAGGTATTGCTTCAACGCGGCATCGCCTTCATGCTGCGCCATTAACTCTACCATCAGGGCAAAGAAGGGCGGTTGCGAGCGGCTTAAATAGTAACTGCGGTTGCCGTTGGGAATATGCCCGTAAGTGTCTATTTCATGAGCAAAATTGGCTACCATATCCGCGACTTTATCCCAGTGACCGCTTTCGGCAAGCCCTAACATGGTGAAGTAACTGTCCCAGTAATATACCTCGCGAAAACGTCCGCCCGGCACGACATAAGGTTCCGGCAGCGGTAACAGAGAATCCCATTTTTCGGTATTTTCGGTAGAACGCGTTAATACCGGCCAAAGTCCGTCAATATGTTCGCGTAGTGATTGCCCCTCTGGCGGAACATATTTCTCGCCCTCTTTCGGCAGGGTGAAATTGACGTTAACGAAATGGCGCAGATCAAATCCGCTCTGGTTTTGCTGCATCCGATAATCAGCAAGGATCATCAGCGGATCGCTGTTCGGCACGGCATCGGCAAAGGTTTTTTGGTCCGGAAAAAGTTTGGCGTTTTGCACATCATTAAACAGCGGCCCTAATAAAATATCAGGCGGCTGTGGCGTTACCGGTGTTTCTTCTGCCTGCACCGATAGCGCAGCGAAACACAAAAAAATGCAGGCTGGAATTAACGCCATTTTTAGCGGGCGAGAAGCTGCGGGGGATTTCATCAATCATTCTCCTTTGGCGAAACCGAATAAAACGGTATTCAAGTATCAGAAAACCTTAGTTCAGGATCGCACTAGCTGCATGATCGAAATCTCATTCTGCGAACGGTCAGGCATTTTAGAAAAGGGAATTAAAGGGATAAATAACGGCGAAATAGAGTGATCAAATAACGTCTGTTTGTTAGCCAGCCAGCGGCGTTGGGTTCGCGATTAGCGAAGAAAAATCATCACAAATTGGTGAAAAATATAACAGGTGGTTAAAAATCATCCGTGCAGAGTAAATAGCCGGATGGCATCAGAACGATGCCATCCGAACGGTGGTTTAACCCTGACGGCTGAAACGTTGCGTTTTAACGTCCAGCGTTAGCGTTTCTTCTGGTTGTATCGCATACAGTTTCTCACCCTGCTGGCAAATCCAGCCAATCCCCAGTTCACGGGCGATCAGGGCGCTGTGGGATAGCGGACTTCCGGCGCTAAGGCAGATACCTTTTACAACCGCCGGATCCAGTTGCAGTATTGTGGAGGGATAGATGTTCTCCGCCAGTAGAATAGTTGGCGAGTTAAACTGCGGGAGTTCTTCTTTCGTTTGGGTCAGGTGGACCAGGGTGCGATGCAGAAGATCGTCCACATCAATATAGCGAGCCTGTAGATATTCATCATCCAGTTGCTGGTATTGCTGGCTAAGTTCTTTAAGAACTTGCTGCCAGGCATATTCTGCCGTGCAATGTTCATGCTGAAGGAGTTCGCTTGCCGCCGCCAGCAGTTCCGGATCATCTAACAGTGTATGGTGACCAGAAAAGATTGCGGCAATATCGTCAAGCCCGCTGGCTTCTGCTTTCGCTGTTAACGTCATCAGATCTAATAACGTGAAGTCAATGGCCTGGCGTAATCGTTCTTGTTCTTCATCCACGGTCAGGGTTGATTTTGCCTGTACCGTACATAAAACCGGTTGATAATAAAAGGCTTTACCCGAAACAGGCGGAACGGGACGCAGAATAGGTGGAGCAACTTCCTCCGTTTCACCAAAGTTATCTTCAGCCAGCTGACGGAAAGCGATCAGTGCCTCTTCAGCTTCTGGCCCTTTCGCAATCAGGCGCAGCGTATCGTTATAGCGAACTTGTAGTAACGCAATCTGGTTAATACTCTCCGGTGTGACGCATTTGCCGTTTTTCTCCAGCAACATATCGGCATTAAATGTCGATAAGGTATAAACCAGCCGGGAGGCCGGACGTACATGCAGGCCGTTACGGTTTTTAATGACCACCGCCAGAGAACGGGCTTCTTCATCGTACGGAGGACATGTGTCAGAGATTTCAGTGTTGGAGGAGGGTAAACCCAGTTGTTCACGTTTGGCTTCCAGCGCATGCATGGCGTCAAAGATAACTTTGTCGATCTCCGCCCCCGAGGCCGCGCTAACCGTTGCTGCCAGTGTACCTTCGACCAACGGCGCAGCACACAAACGTACTTTTGCGGCGATCTCGGGAGCCAGCAATTCCAGCGCAGTTTCAGCACTCAATAATGCGCTACCCATATCCATCATGACCAGCACATGGTCGGCATCAGCAACAGATTCGATGGCCTCCATCACTTTGACGGCATCGGTACCAATGGGATTTTGTGGATCGTCAATTCCCGCGGCAATGGCGATTTTACAACTATCACTCATTAACATCTGACGGGCTAGTTCACCGACACCTTCTCCCAGTCGGCTGCTATGTGAAACTATGACCAGGTTTACCATCACCAATTCCTTACTCTTTTGCGGCTAACGCCAACATTTGCATCATAAACATCACCGAGGTCGCACCGGGGTCCTGGTGACCAATACTGCGTTCACCGAGATAACTGGCGCGGCCTTTGCGGGCTTGCATCGTAATCGTACTTTGTGCAGCGGACTCGGCGATGCTACTGGCAGCTTCGAGCGCCGCCGGAACAGAGAGATTTTGCTCGCTGGACTGACGTAACGATTCCACCACCGGCACCCACACATCACACATGGTTTTATCGCCAGGTTCGGCTTTACCGCGACTGATTACGCCGTCCGCGCCATCGCGGAACATCTGATAAAGCTCTTCCAGCGTCAGGCTTTGCCGTGCCTGGGTCGCCTGTGCGGCGCGGATAAAGAAGGTACCGAAAAGCGGACCACTGGCACCACCGACGCTGGAAAGTAGCGTCATACCGGTATTCTTGAGAATGAAACCGATATCTTTATCTGCGATAGCAGGGAGTTTTTCCACCACTTTGCTAAAGCCTCGGTTCATATTTAGCCCGTGGTCAGCGTCGCCAATTTCGCGATCCAGTCCGGTAAGATACTCGCTCTCGGTGCTGAAAATATCGCCACAACGAGTGAGCCAGTTAACAATTTGAGTTCTGCTCAGTGACATTGCTATCTCCTTATTTACCCCAGTTAAGGGCCGGGGTGTGGACCGGGGCGTCCCAGAGTGCCAGCGTTTCGTCATCAACTTTCAGTAAGGTGATTGAGAAACCGGTCATATCCAGTGAGGTGCAGTACGCGCCAATTAAATTACGCTCGATAGTCAATCCCGCTTGCTGGCAACGTGTGGTCAGGCGGTTATAGACGCCGTACAGCTCAGAAAGCGGAGTTGCGCCAAGATTGTTAACCAGCGCAATCACCCGATCGCCAGACTGGAGCGGTTGTTTGGTTTGTGATTCTTCCTGCCAGCCGCCTTGTTGATAATCCCAGAAACGCAAAGTGCGATGGTATGAGCCATTTTCCAGCAGGGTGTCGAACATTTCATCGACGGTTTGATCAAGAGATGAGAAGGGGCGTCGGTCAATACCCGGCTCACCATGAATGCCGACGCCAAACTCCATCTCATTGTCCGCCAGGGTAAAAGAAGGTTTGCCCGCGGCAGGAACGGTACAGGCACCGAGAGCGATACCTATTGAGTGGCCTTGATTATTCAACTTACGCCCCAGCTCCGCACAGGCGTCCAGTGAGTCGCCACGCTCCGCCGCAGCGCCTACGAGTTTTTCAATTAATACGGTGTTGGCAACGCCGCGCCGCCCGGCGGTATAAAGACTGTCTTTTACTGCAACGTCGTCATCAATGACCACAGTGGTCACTTTTACGCCGCTATCGTGCAGTAACTCGGTTGCTGTTTCGAAGTTAAGAATATCGCCGGTGTAATTTTTGATAATCAACAGTACACCTTCGCCGCCATCAATTTGCATGGCGCATTCAAAGATTTTATCGGGCGTCGGTGAGGTGAAAATTTCGCCCGGACAGGCCCCCGAAAGCATCCCCTGACCGATATAACCACAATGCATCGGCTCGTGTCCGCTGCCGCCACCCGACAGCAGGGCGACTTTACCTGCAACGGGGGCATCAGCTCGGGTGACATACACCGGATCCTGATGCAGTGTCAGCGATGGATGCGCTTTCGCTAGTCCTGCCAGTTGTTCGTCCAGTACGTCTTGCACATCATTGATCAATTTTTTCATTATTTTGCTCCAGCAATTACGGTAGGGCATGGATGATGTTCAACGACACGGCGACCACTGACTGCCGATGAATCCATTGTGCATCAGGCAAGGGAAAAGAAAATTAGCCCAAATTATGTTTCATAGTGAAACATATGCTTTAATTAATGTTCCATATTGAAACTTTTACGTGTATTAATACTTAAAATTGCGAGCCGGAACACCTTTTGTCATAAGGGATGCGGGATATGAGTAGCGCTTTTAACAACGATGGTCGGGACATATCTCCCTTAATTGCAACCTCCTGGGAGCGATGCAATAAGCTGATGAAACGGGAGACATGGAACGTACCACATCAGGCCCAGGGCGTGACATTTGCTTCTATTTATCGGCGTAAGAAAGCGATGCTGACGCTCGGGCAGGCTGCGCTGGAAGATGCCTGGGAATATATGGCACCGCGAGAGTGTGCGCTGTTTATCCTCGATGAAACCGCCTGCATTCTCAGCCGTAATGGCGATCCGCAAACCTTGCAGCAGCTAAGTGCACTGGGATTCAATGACGGCACGTATTGCGCCGAGGGAATTATTGGTACTTGTGCGCTATCGTTAGCGGCTATCTCTGGTCAGGCCGTGAAAACGATGGCCGATCAACATTTCAAACAGGCACTCTGGAACTGGGCCTTTTGTGCAACGCCGTTGTTTGACAGCAAGGGCCGATTGACGGGAACAATAGCGCTGGCGTGTCCGGTTGAGCAAACTACCGCAGCTGATTTGCCGTTGACGTTGGCAATCGCCCGAGAGGTCGGAAATTTACTGCTGACGGACAGTTTGCTCGCTGAAACTAACCGTCATTTAAATCAACTTAATGCCCTGTTAGAAAGTATGGATGATGGCGTGATTAGCTGGGACGAGCAGGGTCAATTGCAATTTATCAATGCCCAGGCGGCGCGGGTCTTGCGCCTTGACGCGACGGCAAGTCAGGGAAGGGCAATCACTGAACTCTTAACGTTACCCGCCGTATTGCAACAAGCAATAAAACAGGCACATCCGCTCAAACACGTAGAAGCCACCTTTGAAAGTCAGCATCAGTTTATTGATGCGGTGATAACCCTTAAACCGATAATAGAAACGCAGGGAACCAGCTTTATTTTGTTGCTCCATCCTGTGGAACAGATGCGGCAGTTAATGACCAGTCAATTAGGAAAAGTCAGCCATACCTTCGCTCATATGCCACAGGACGATCCGCAAACCCGCCGCTTGATTCATTTTGGTCGCCAGGCGGCGCGCAGTAGCTTTCCTGTCCTGCTTTGTGGAGAAGAGGGCGTGGGCAAGGCACTGCTAAGTCAGGCAATTCATAATGAAAGTGAGCGTGCAGCGGGGCCTTATATCGCCGTCAATTGTGAGTTATATGGTGATGCGGTGCTGGCGGAAGAATTTATTGGCGGCGATCGCACGGACAATGAAAATGGCCGTCTGAGTCGGCTGGAACTGGCGCACGGTGGCACGCTGTTTCTTGAAAAGATTGAATATCTGGCGGTGGAGTTACAGTCTGCTTTGCTTCAGGTTATCAAGCAGGGTGTTATCACGCGACTGGATGCGCGGCGTTTAATACCCATTGATGTCAAAGTGATTGCCACAACGACCGCGGACCTCGCAATGCTGGTGGAACAAAATCGTTTTAGTCGCCAGCTGTATTACGCGCTGCATGCATTTGAAATTACCATCCCGCCTCTGCGTATGAGGCGTGGCAGCATTCCGGCTCTGGTGAATAACAAATTACGCAGTCTTGAAAAACGCTTCTCTACGCGGCTGAAAATTGATGACGATGCCCTCGCTCGCCTGGTTTCCTGTGCATGGCCTGGCAACGATTTTGAACTTTACAGCGTCATCGAGAATCTTGCTCTGAGTAGTGATAATGGGCGCATTCGCGTCAGTGATTTGCCGGAACATCTGTTTACCGAGCAGGCGACAGATGATGTCAGCGCCACCCGCCTTTCCACCAGTCTGTCATTTGCGGAAGTTGAAAAAGAGGCAATTATTAACGCAGCCCAGGTCACAGGCGGTCGCATTCAGGAAATGTCGGCTTTACTTGGAATCGGCCGCACTACGCTGTGGCGGAAAATGAAGCAACATGGCATTGATGCAGGGCAGTTTAAGCGCCGGGTATGAAAGACAGAAACTATTTCTGATACATCAGAGTGATCTATATTTCATTCCGGCGCACGCTAACATTTTTCAGCATCGTTTAAGGGCTTGTCTATCCCGCACTTAAAAGCTGAAGCGATATCCTCCGTTGACTTGCTTCTGATCAAAGAGGTTACCCTGCGTGTAATCCGCTTCGAGGTAGAATGTGTGCTGTTTGTTATACTGTGCACTGACTCCCACGCCGTTATTCCAGCCATTACCTTTGAAACTGTACTTCTCCCGGGAGTTGTTCAACAGATATTCTGTATCCCCTGAAAACTCGCGGATAGCGCCAGTCTTCACATACATATTCAGCTGGCTGTTGCCTGCGGTGATGTCATATCCCAGTATCATGCTGGCACGCCCCAGCAGCGATTCGTAGTGATTCAAATGTATATTGAGACCATTACTCGCCTTCATAGCCATCCCATTCTGGTGGCTGTATGTGAGCTGGGTTTGCGGCTCTAGATAGAACCCATAACCAGTAGGGGACAGGTTGAACCTCTGCCCGGCTTCCAGGGAGATACTCATTCCATTCGCAGTGCCGTTGGCGTTAACGCCGTTGTTCTGACTGTCCAGTACGTGGAAACTATTTTTCTGGCGCGATGCTTTTACAACGAGATCGCTGTAAAAACCGTTGTGTGCCATGTAACTGGCGTACATTCCCATGTAGTCTGAACGTGCGGTACCGTCGCCTCCGCTATAGTCCGGCGATGCATGTGTTGAGCCAATATACAGACCGACATACAACGGCATTTCATCAGAGAGACGTTTATCCCCACCAAACTGGATACCGCTGTAACCCATGTCAAAGCCGCTCAGTTTGCCACTGGCGAAGGAGTCCAGACTTCCCCCATAACTGCGCAGCCAGATATTTCCGTCTTTACTCTGATTTCGCAGGTCACCCATCCGTTGCATCAGCGTACGGTTTTCAACATAGTTCAATAAGTAACCGACATTGAGATAATTGCCGCCAGCATCTGCGGTCGTGGTGGGTTTAGGCGTGGGAGCGGGGGCAGGCGTAGGATCGGGGTTGACTATGGGGGGCTGAGCGGGGGCTGGTGTGGGCTCAGGATTAGGAGTCGGCTCCGGAACTGTCCCGGAAGCGTAGAGCTCCCAGTTAGTGCCATTTTTACGCACATCATACAGATATCCTCCCAACTCAACCTGAGAAGACGCGCTGAACGAGGCCGTGCCGTCAGTGGTTTTTACCACTGTCAGAACTTCATTTCCCGTTGTGGCCTCGCTGCCCTGGTTACGGATAGCCAATACGTGATTACCAGCACTACTCCCGCTGATATTCAATAAATCCCCTTTATTATTAACGCCATTACCCTCGCCAACAACATCAGCACGCATAATAAAGGTACTGTTACCGCTCAGGTTCTCTACGTTTAATGTGGTAAATGTGCCGGCAGTTGACCCGTGGCTGGCAAAATCGACAGTTGAATGGCTCAGCGCCAGCGTGTCGAGATTAGAATTACTTGTTACGTTCCAGACGCTGTTATTCATTGCAACGTCCAGTTTCCCGCCATTGACATTATCGCTGAGGGAGGAACCTGTCCAAACCGACCCAGGGTGCATATCCAGATTGATTAGCCCACCTTTGGAGAGAACGCTACCGTTGATAAGCATACGACCCGAAGCGTTGATGCGGCTGGCAGCATAACCATCGTCATGTTGCGTTGCGATGGCCATCTGGTCGGGTGTACTCATATCAATGACCAGAGCGCTCGTGAGATCGATCTGGCTGTTGGTCATGGCATAAATTCCCCTGGCTCCTGCCGCGCCGGTGATAGCCAAACTGTCTCCGGTTATTCTACCGCCGCTGAGCGCCCACAAACCCAGCGCCAGACTGCCATTACGATCAACCGTAATATCGGTATTTTGCATGTTGATAACAGCCGTTGCCGTCTGGGCTGAGGCACCATAAGAACCGCTGGAAAAGATGCTGTTTCGTTGCGCTGCCGTGCCAGAAAAATTGATTGTCGCGTCTGAACCACTGGTTACGAGGCCACCGCCCTGCGCGGAAGAAATATGGCTATCAGCACCGATAGTGGTTGTACCACCACGAACTTCGACGCCATTTGCCGCGGCTCCAGTTACATCAACAGTGAGTGCATTCGCGCTCACCTGGCCAAAGCTCCAGAGGCCGTGTGCATTATCGCCATTGGTTTTAATGGAACTGTTTGTTCCGAGATCGACAACAGAGTTTTTCTGTACGTTTATTCCCATGGCGCTGTAGCCCTGAACATCGATTGTCAGGTCTGTCGCCGTAAAACGCGCAGCACCATTGGCGTTATTGCCGTTGAGACCACCGATATAAACACCTGTACTTCCATCGGTCTTGATTTTACTTCCGCTTCCAAGATCGACACTGGTGCCATAGTCATTGATGGTTAGGCCTATACCGTTCGAGTTTTCAATGGTGAATTGAGTGGCTGTTAGTGTTGAGCTATGTCCAATAATGATGCCGTCATCGTTACTCTTAATGGTGCTGCCTGTGCCTAAGTCAGCATGGGTATAGTCACCAATTAAATTAATGCCGATGGCAGAGGTTTGACCAACAACATCTACTGTAAGTCGGTTAGCTGTCAGGGAGCTGTTCTTGCCCTGAATAACGATTCCCTTTGCATATCCAGAGGCGTCGTTGACATTGACGGTGACATCATTACCCAGGTTGATATTGCCAGGCGTGTTTCCTGCTGGGGTCATTACACCATAGAGGTTTCCTGATGGATCGGCGGTATCTCCTGTAATTCTGTCACCATCACTAATAGTAATATTGGTGCCATTTTGACTTCCTAAATCAGCAGCTATCAGCAGGGGGGAAAAGATAATTGCATTCAAACCAATAGCGCCATATTTTATCAGTTGAATGGAGGGCGAACGGATTTTTAATTCAGCGAGACGATCGGCTTTGGTATTCCCATTGTGTTGTTTGATGCCCATACCACTCCTATATAGTACCCAGGCTATGGGTCTATGGATTTTGTCATTTTGTTTAAGTCAATGAATAATATCCTCTTATCATCATGATATTTGTATGGTGCAATCATGATGAGGTGCTCTGAGAATAATTCTCTATTACCGGGCAAAATCAGGAACACAGGAATTAATATATATTTAACATCCTCCTTACAAAGGTGAGTTTAGATCGAGTTATTCCCTAAGTTGTCGTTACTTATTCCAAATCGTTACTATGAATATGACAAAAACATTACAACAAACAGCGGTTAAATAATTTGGTGAATATTTTTGGTAATAATCCTAATTAGTTATGGGATTTTCGCTTGATGTATCTGCATAACAAAAACAATATGAGCCATTTTTGCATTACTAATAAGAAAAAGCAAAAAACATCGATATTCATTTTTGATCAATGGATTTTCTGGCTTATCGTTATTATCGTGCTACTGGTTATCATTTTCATCTTGCCGGGATCGCACGTAATCACGTTATTCGGGGGCTTTATCTGCTGGATATTGCCCTTCAGGCAAGTCCTTTTCTCGCCAGCATACTGGAGCGTAATCAATATTGATCTGCTGTAAAAGGTGTCTGATGTGTAGTGGAACAAAAACTTACGTTATATCACTGCTAATGAGATATCTGCCATCTGAACATTTATGTCTTTAATTATTCTCGTGGTTCACTATAGGCAATAAGCACAAAAGTGTAGGATGTTATAAGAATGGTTAGGACTCGGTAAAATGAAAAATCCACGCAATTGCGTGGATTTTATATACTTTTGCGCTCTTCATGAGATTTAGCGAAACCTCATGAGACAACAAATTAATTAGACATTGAACAGGAAGTTCATTACATCGCCATCTTTAACGATGTAATCTTTGCCTTCTGCACGCATTTTGCCTGCTTCTTTCGCGCCTTGTTCACCTTTGTAAGTGATGAAATCTTCAAACGAGATGGTTTGTGCACGGATAAAGCCTTTTTCAAAATCAGTATGGATTTTGCCAGCGGCCTGCGGCGCGGTTGCACCAACCGGAATGGTCCATGCACGTACTTCTTTCACCCCAGCGGTGAAGTAAGTTTGCAGGTTCAGCAGCTTATAACCGGCACGGATCACACGGTTCAGGCCCGGCTCTTCCAGCCCAAGCTCCTGCATAAACTCGTCACGTTCTTCGTCGTCCAGTTCGGCAATGTCTGCTTCAACAGCAGCACAAACCGGAACCACAACAGAACCTTCTTTCGCCGCGATTTCACGCACCTGGTCAAGATACGGGTTGTTTTCAAAACCGTCTTCGTTGACGTTGGCGATGTACATTGTTGGTTTCAGCGTCAGGAAGCTCAGGTAACGAATAGCCGCTTTCTCTTCAGCGCTTAAATCCAGCGCGCGCAGCATACCTGCGTTTTCCAGCTGCGGCAGGCATTTTTCCAGTACCGCCAGCTCGGCTTTCGCGTCTTTATCGCCACCTTTGGCTTTCTTCTGTACGCGATGAATCGCACGTTCGCAGGTGTCGAGGTCCGCCAGCGCCAGTTCGGTGTTGATAACTTCAATATCATCCGCCGGGTTAACTTTGCCGGAAACGTGAATGATGTTGTCATTTTCAAAGCAGCGAACAACGTGACCGATCGCTTCAGTTTCACGGATGTTGGTCAGGAACTGGTTACCCAGACCTTCGCCTTTCGATGCGCCTTTTACCAGACCGGCGATATCGACAAATTCCATGGTCGTGGGAAGCGTACGCTGCGGTTTTACGATTTCAGCCAGTTGATCCAGGCGAGGGTCAGGCATTGGTACGACGCCTGTGTTCGGCTCGATGGTGCAGAATGGAAAGTTGGCCGCTTCAATACCGGCTTTGGTCAGCGCGTTGAACAGGGTAGATTTCCCGACGTTGGGCAAACCGACGATACCGCATTTGAATCCCATGATTTAAATCACCTTAATATCTTAATAATCAACCTGTTATTGCTAACAGATTGCAGAAATGGAAATAACTTTGCCTATTATACACGGCACTCGGCAAAAATGCCGCAGACAACGACTTATTGCGCTTTAAAGGCGTGCAATCGGTTCGTTGCCTTGGTCAAGCCATCTGTAAACCACATTTCAGTACAACGCGCCGCTTCGTCGATGGCTTCATCAATTAACTTCTGTTCACTAACAGGCGGTTTGCCTAATACAAAACCAACAACTTTATTTTTATCGCCCGGATGACCGATTCCGATGCGTAAACGGTGAAAGTTAGGGTTATTACCCAATTTACTGATGATGTCTTTAAGTCCATTGTGACCACCATGGCCACCGCCCAACTTAAATTTGGCGACGCCAGGAGGCAGATCCAGTTCGTCGTGGGCCACCAGAATTTCGTCCGGATTAATACGGAAAAAACTGGCCATCGCCGCAACGGCTTTGCCGCTGAGATTCATAAATGTAGTCGGGACTAACAGGCGGACATCTTCGCCTCCAAGGGTGACTCGCGAAGTATAACCAAAGAATTTAGCCTCTTCGCGCAGCGGAGCGCGCAATCGCTCTGCCAGTAAGTCAACGAACCAGGCACCAGCATTATGTCGCGTTGCGGCGTATTCAGCGCCGGGGTTCGCCAGGCCGACAATCAATTTAATCGTCACGTTTTTTTGTCCTGAGTGTGTACATAACTGGCGCGTAGTTTACTGGTTGCGGCCCCGCTTGACAAAAAACTGCGTATCAAATGCAGATAACGCAATAATTGCCTGAGTGGACTATTAGAAAGTCAAGGTGTTCAGGCGTTTATTTGTAAAGTTTTGTTGAAATAAGGGTTGTAATTGTGATCACGCCCGCACATAACCCACAGGGTGTTGTCTATACTTTACACATAAGGAAGAGGGGTATTCCCTGTTACAACCCAGAAAGTTCCGGAGGTGACATATGAAACGCAAAAACGCTTCGTTACTCGGTAACGTGCTCATGGGGTTGGGTCTGGTGGTAATGGTGGTCGGCGTGGGGTATTCAATCCTCAACCAGTTACCACAGTTTAATATGCCCCAGTATTTCGCACATGGTGCAGTGCTAAGTATTTTCGTCGGTGCCATTCTCTGGCTGGCGGGTGCCCGTGTTGGCGGGCATGAACAGGTGTGCGACCGTTACTGGTGGGTTCGCCACTATGACAAACGTTGCCGCCGTAGCGATAATCGCCGTCATAGCTAACAAATAATGCAGTTTGCTGACCAGTCAGTTTGCGCTGACTGGTCAATCTCGTACTTATAAATCCGCCATCGCCGCGCGACGATTCGGGAAGAACGCGAGGCGTCCCGGGATCGGTTGAATGCCTGCGCGAGCCATAGTGCGCAGTGGCTGGAATTCCACGTTGCACACGCGCAGTTCACATCCTTCGGGCAGACGCTTCACAAAACGCTGGAACGCATCAAGACCACCAGCATCAAGTACCGGAACGGCATCCCACTTCAGAATCACAATCCGTTTGCCTTCAAGACGTGACTCCAGGTCCGTGAACAAGCCTTCAGCGGCAGCAAAAAACAGCGGACCAATAAC
This sequence comes from Escherichia sp. F1, assembly GCF_046764225.1. Lineage (NCBI taxonomy): Bacteria > Pseudomonadati > Pseudomonadota > Gammaproteobacteria > Enterobacterales > Enterobacteriaceae > Escherichia > Escherichia sp. F1. The sequence continues at coordinate 2,773,384 of NZ_CP177202.1, read as the reverse complement.
GCGCAGTACCAGGACATCGTCTGGAACATCTACGACTACCGGTGCCAGGCGAGTCATACGTGCGATACGACGCATAAACAGTAGCGATGCCAGCACGATCCCCACGCTGATGGCAATAACCATATCAAACAGCACAGTCAGCGACATGCACAGCAGCATGACGATGATGTCATCTTTCGGCGCATGACGCAGCAAGTCGACCACTTTGTGCGCTTCACTCATGTTCCACGCCACCATCAACAGCAGGGCAGCCATGGCGGAAAGCGGCAGCCAGGAGAGCAGCGGTGCCAGTACCAGCAGGGCAAGAATAACCAGAATAGAGTGGATCACCGCCGAGATAGGGGAAGTTGCCCCGGCACGGACGTTAGCGGCAGAACGCGCGATGGCAGCTGTAGCGGTAATACCACCAAAGAACGGGGCGATGATATTCCCCAGTCCCTGTCCAACCAGTTCGCTGTTCGCTTTGTGTTTCGTTCCGGTCATACCATCCAGTACCACGGCGCAGAGCAGAGATTCGATTGCGCCGAGCATTGCCATTGAGAATGCCGCAGGCAGCAGTGTGCGAATAGAATCCCAGGTTAGCGTGAATTCTGAATCAGGTAGATCCCACGGCAGCACCAGTTGTGGCAGCAATTGCGGAATACCGTTACCCTGAGAACCATCGGCCAGAACGTAGTGGAATTGCGAACCGATGGTAGCAACATGTCCGCCGAGCAGGTTAACAATCCCCATCACCGCGCAACCAGCCAGCAAGGCCGGAAGGTGACCAGGCAAACGAATGCCCAGACGCGGCCAGAAAACCAGAATGCCAAGCGTCACAATGCCAATGGCTGCATCACCCACATTAATGGTCGGCAGCGCCATAAATAATGCGCCGACTTTTTGTAGATAATGTTCCGGGACATGGGCCATTTGCAGACCGAGAAAATCTTTAATCTGCATGGTACCGATGGTGATCCCGATACCCGAGGTGAAACCTAAGGTCACGGAAACCGGAATATATTCAATCAAGCGTCCAAAACGTGCCAGCCCCATCAGGATCAAAAAGACACCTGACATGAGTGTCGCGACCAGCAGTCCTGCCAGTCCAAACTGTTGCGAAACGGGATAGAGAATTACCACAAATGCCGCAGTCGGACCGGAAACGCTAAAGCGTGACCCACCCGTCAGAGCAATGACAATCCCCGCAACAGCTGCGGTATATAAACCGTACTGGGGTGCCACACCACTACCAATAGCCAACGCCATTGCCAGCGGGATAGCAATAATCCCGACGGTTATCCCGGCAATCAGGTCACGGGTAAACCGTGCGGCAGTATATTTTTCTTTCCAGCAAGCGTCGATCAGAGCGCGGAAAGGCATCACATGTGAGGAAAATATTTTGTTCACAATAATGTTTCATCCGTGAGCGCATCATCTGTCAACTAAATGGCAGGTGAAGGAGGCATAGGTCATACAAATGGATATTACAGACAAAAAAACCCGCCGCAGCGGGTCTTTGAGCCGGGTTCGATTAGTGTTCGAACATGGCAGAGATCGATTCTTCGTTGCTGATACGACGAATCGCTTCGGCCAGCATACCTGACAGGGTCAGAGTACGCACGTTCGGCAGTGATTTGATTTCATCGCTCAGCGGAATGGTATCGCAGACAACGACTTCATCAATTACAGAGTTACGCAGGTTGTTCGCCGCGTTGCCAGAGAAGATCGGGTGAGTCGCGTACGCAAATACACGTTTAGCACCACGTTCTTTCAGAGCCTCAGCAGCTTTACACAGCGTACCGCCAGTATCGATCATATCATCGACCAGTACGCAGTCACGACCTGCAACGTCACCGATGATATGCATCACCTGGGAAACGTTCGCACGCGGACGACGTTTGTCGATGATTGCCATATCGGTATCGTTCAGCAGCTTAGCGATAGCGCGGGCACGCACAACGCCGCCGATGTCCGGAGAAACCACAATAGGGTTATCCAGATTCAGCTGCAGCATGTCTTCCAGCAGGATCGGGCTACCAAATACGTTATCAACCGGAACGTCGAAGAAACCCTGAATCTGTTCAGCGTGCAGATCCACTGTCAGCACACGGTCAACACCGACGCTGGAGAGGAAGTCTGCAACCACTTTCGCAGTGATTGGTACACGAGCGGAACGGACGCGACGGTCCTGGCGCGCATAGCCAAAGTAGGGGATAACAGCGGTGATACGACCTGCGGAAGCACGACGCAGGGCATCAACCATAACGACTAATTCCATCAGGTTGTCGTTAGTAGGGGCACAAGTGGACTGGATGATGAAAATATCACCACCGCGTACATTTTCGTTGATTTGTACGCTGACTTCGCCGTCGCTAAAGCGACCTACAGCGGCGTCGCCGAGTGAAGTGTACAGGCGGTTGGCAATACGTTGTGCTAGTTCCGGGGTGGCGTTACCAGCAAAAAGCTTCATATCAGGCACGAGAAGAACCTCAGGCATGCGTCCATTGGTGGAAAGAATCTGCCGAAAACTGTGCGGGCCAGGCATGATTCTTTCCAGGCGGTGTATTAAAGAGCGCGATGCAACGTCTGGAACAAGGTGACGTTGTCACCGAAACTCAGCTTGCCCGGCTTAAAGCATGGCTCTGTGCAATGGGGAAAGATTAACGCCTTTCGCCACAAAGCCATTGAGCCATTCCGGGGCTTGCTCTAGCACCTGGCGGGCTTCAGACTCTGTATCAAATTCAGCAAAGACACAGGCCCCTGTCCCAGTCAGGCGCGACGGGGCGTATTCTAACAGCCAGGAAAGCACCGCATCAACCTCGCGAAAACGTTTTCTTGCGATAACCTCGCAATCATTGCTGAATTCACATTTTAGCAACGTTTCTATTGACCTTTTTGGCGTATTGCGCGGGAGTTCAGGATCTTTAAAAATCACCGGAGTCGGAATACTTACACCAGGGTGCGCCACCAGATACCACTTCTCTGGCGGATCCACCGGCGTTAGTATTTCACCAACGCCTTCGGCAAACGCGGCATGCCCCCGAACAAAGACAGGAACATCTGCGCCCAGCGTCAGCCCCATTTCCGCCAGCTCATCCATGCTTAGTCCGCATTGCCAGAGATAATTTAACGCCACCAGAACCGTCGCGGCATTGGAAGAACCACCGCCGAGACCGCCGCCCATCGGCAAACGCTTATCAATGCTGATATTCGCACCGCTTCCCGTCGGAAGACGCCCGCTGTCTGCCGCAGTTTTCATCAACAACCGTGCTGCGCGAACGATCAGGTTATCTTCATGTTCCACGCCTTCAACGGGCGTTAACAGACGAATATCCCCATCGTCACGAAGCTCAATGCTGATGGTGTCGCCGTAATCAAGGAACTGAAACAGCGTTTGCAGCGTGTGGTAACCATCCGCACGCTGACCGGTAATGTATAAAAACAGATTAAGTTTTGCCGGAGAGGGCCACTGTGTCCGCATTATTTCACTATCCAGTTATCCATTTTTAACTTGATGCGTTGACCACCGTCGGTGAGTTCCATATTGGCTGGCATCGCAGGTTGAGTTTTGGTGTCATAACCACCGTAAACAACTTTCCAGTTTTTGCCATTCTGGCTGTAGGTGATTTCGCTCAGGCGGTACTGGTCGTCCAGTTTGTAGTCGGTTGCATCACCCGGTAAACCTAAAATCCACTGGCGCAAGCTGTTGAGCGGAATTGGCATTCCGGTCAATTTGCCAATCATCTCTTCGGCGTCATCGGCGGTATAACGCTGACCTTTATTGTCGACTAACTGCACGTTACCCGGTTGAGCATTCAACTCCAGTTCCGTGCTGCCTAATGGGTTAGTCAGCAGCAGACGGTAGCGATCCTGGCCAGTTTGCTGCCAGAAGAAACGGGCGTACACTTTTTGTTGGTCAGAAATATAAGCGAACGCGCCGCGAGTTTGATACTGATTAAGATTGCGCACGTCTTGCTGATGCTGACGCCATTGTGGCGAATCCGGGCTTTTGCCAGGACCTTTGGGCGTGGTAACGGAACAGGCAGTGAGCACAAGAGCGGCCAGCGGTAGTAGGCGGATAAGACGAAAATCGGGCAGGGGCATAGTGATGACAAGTCCTTGAGATACGTTGCAGTTATAACCCTTAATGCTAGCGTTACCGTCCGCTATCGTCTATGTTCAAGTTGTCTTAATTGCCAGAATCTAACGGCTTTCGGCAATTACTCCAAAAGGGGGCGCTCTCTTTTATTGATCTTACGCATCCTGTATGATGCAAGCAGACTAACCCTATCAACGTTGGTATTATTTCCCGCAGACATGACCCTTTTAGCACTCGGTATCAACCATAAAACGGCACCTGTATCGCTGCGAGAACGTGTATCGTTTTCGCCGGATAAGCTCGATCAGGCGCTTGACAGCCTGCTTGCGCAGCCGATGGTGCAGGGCGGCGTGGTGCTGTCGACGTGCAATCGCACGGAACTTTATCTTAGCGTTGAAGAGCAGGATAACCTGCAAGAGGCGTTAATCCGCTGGCTTTGCGATTATCACAATCTTAATGAAGAAGACCTGCGCAAAAGCCTCTACTGGCATCAGGATAACGACGCGGTTAGCCATTTAATGCGTGTTGCCAGCGGCCTGGATTCACTGGTTCTTGGGGAGCCGCAGATCCTCGGTCAGGTAAAAAAAGCCTTTGCTGATTCGCAAAAAGGTCATATGAAGGCCAGCGAACTGGAACGCATGTTCCAGAAATCTTTCTCTGTAGCGAAACGCGTTCGCACTGAAACAGATATCGGTGCCAGTGCTGTGTCTGTCGCTTTTGCGGCTTGTACGCTGGCGCGGCAGATCTTTGAATCGCTCTCTACGGTGACGGTACTGCTGGTGGGTGCGGGCGAAACCATCGAGCTGGTGGCGCGTCATCTGCGCGAACACAAAGTACAGAAGATGATTATCGCCAACCGCACTCGCGAACGTGCCCAAATTCTGGCAGATGAAGTCGGCGCGGAAGTGATTGCCCTGAGCGATATCGACGAGCGTCTGCGCGAAGCCGATATCATCATTAGTTCAACTGCAAGCCCGTTACCGATTATCGGTAAAGGCATGGTGGAGCGGGCATTAAAAAGCCGTCGCAACCAACCAATGCTGTTGGTGGATATTGCCGTTCCGCGCGATGTTGAGCCGGAAGTAGGTAAACTGGCGAATGCTTATCTTTATAGCGTTGACGATCTGCAAAGCATCATTTCGCATAACCTGGCGCAGCGTAAAGCCGCAGCAGTTGAGGCGGAAACTATTGTCGCCCAGGAAACCAGCGAATTTATGGCGTGGCTGCGTGCACAAAGCGCCAGCGAAACCATTCGCGAGTATCGCAGCCAGGCAGAGCAAGTTCGCGATGAGTTAACCGCCAAAGCGTTAGCGGCCCTTGAGCAGGGCGGCGACGCGCAAGCCATTATGCAGGATCTGGCATGGAAACTGACTAACCGCCTGATCCATGCGCCAACGAAATCACTTCAACAGGCCGCCCGTGACGGGGATAACGAACGCCTGAATATTCTGCGCGACGGCCTCGGGCTGGAGTAGCAGTACATCATTTTCTTTTTTTACAGGGTGCATTTACGCCTATGAAGCCTTCTATCGTTGCCAAACTGGAAGCCCTGCATGAACGCCATGAAGAAGTTCAGGCGTTGCTGGGTGACGCGCAAACTATCGCCGACCAGGAACGTTTTCGCGCATTATCACGCGAATATGCGCAGTTAAGTGATGTTTCGCGCTGTTTTACCGACTGGCAACAGGTTCAGGAAGATATCGAAACCGCACAGATGATGCTCGACGATCCTGAAATGCGTGAGATGGCGCAGGATGAACTGCGCGAAGCTAAAGAAAAAAGCGAGCAACTGGAACAGCAATTACAGGTTCTGTTACTACCAAAAGATCCTGATGACGAACGTAACGCCTTCCTCGAAGTCCGTGCCGGAACCGGCGGCGACGAAGCGGCGCTCTTCGCTGGCGATCTGTTCCGTATGTACAGCCGTTACGCCGAAGCCCGCCGCTGGCGTGTAGAAATCATGAGCGCCAGCGAGGGTGAACATGGTGGTTATAAAGAGATCATCGCCAAAATTAGCGGTGATGGTGTATATGGTCGTTTGAAATTCGAATCTGGCGGTCATCGCGTGCAACGTGTTCCTGCTACGGAATCGCAGGGGCGTATTCATACTTCTGCTTGTACCGTTGCGGTAATGCCAGAACTGCCTGACGCAGAACTGCCGGACATCAACCCGGCAGATTTACGCATTGATACTTTCCGCTCGTCAGGGGCGGGTGGTCAGCACGTTAACACCACCGATTCGGCAATTCGTATTACTCACTTGCCGACCGGGATTGTTGTTGAATGTCAGGACGAACGTTCACAACATAAAAACAAAGCTAAAGCACTTTCTGTACTCGGTGCTCGCATCCACGCTGCAGAAATGGCAAAACGGCAACAGGCCGAAGCGTCTACCCGTCGTAACCTGCTGGGGAGTGGCGATCGCAGCGACCGTAACCGTACTTACAACTTCCCGCAGGGGCGCGTTACCGATCACCGCATCAACCTGACGCTCTACCGCCTGGATGAAGTGATGGAAGGTAAGCTGGATATGCTGATTGAACCGATTATCCAGGAACATCAGGCCGACCAACTGGCGGCGTTGTCCGAGCAGGAATAATGGAATATCAACACTGGTTACGTGAAGCAATAAGCCAACTTCAGGCGAGCGAAAGCCCGCGGCGTGATGCTGAAATCCTGCTGGAGCATGTTACCGGCAAAGGGCGTACTTTTATTCTCGCCTTTGGTGAAACGCAGCTGACTGACGAACAATGTCAGCAACTTGATGCGCTACTGACGCGTCGTCGCGATGGTGAACCTATTGCTCATTTAACCGGGGTGCGAGAATTCTGGTCGTTGCCGTTATTTGTTTCGCCAGCGACCTTAATTCCGCGCCCGGATACGGAGTGTCTGGTGGAGCAGGCACTGGCGCGGTTGCCTGAACAACCTTGCCGTATTCTCGATCTCGGGACGGGTACCGGGGCGATTGCGCTGGCGCTGGCTAGCGAGCGCCCGGACTGCGAAATTACCGCTGTAGATCGTATGCCCGATGCTGTCTCTCTGGCGCAACGTAATGCCCAGAATCTGGCGATCAAAAACATCCATATTCTGCAAAGCGACTGGTTTAGCGCGCTAGCCGGGCAGCAGTTTGCGATGATTGTCAGTAATCCTCCGTATATTGACGAGCAGGACCCACATCTTCAACAAGGCGATGTTCGCTTTGAGCCGCTCACTGCGCTGGTTGCGGCAGACAGTGGAATGGCAGACATCGTGCATATCATCGAACAGTCGCGTAACGCGCTGGTATCCGGCGGCTTTCTGCTTCTGGAACATGGTTGGCAGCAGGGCGAAGCGGTGCGACAGGCATTTATCCACGCGGGATATCATTACGTCGAAACCTGTCGGGACTATGGTGATAACGAGCGCGTAACGCTCGGCCGCTATTATCAATGACAAGTTTTTCTACACTGCTTAGCGTTCATCTCATTAGCATTGCGCTTTCTGTAGGGCTATTAACCTTACGTTTCTGGCTACGTTATCAGAAGCATCCACAGGCATTTGCTCGTTGGACGCGCATTGTGCCGCCGGTTGTCGATACGCTGTTATTGTTAAGCGGCATTGCGTTGATGGCTAAAGCGCACATCCTGCCATTTTCCGGGCAGGCACAGTGGCTGACTGAAAAGCTGTTTGGAGTTATCATTTATATCGTTTTGGGTTTTATTGCACTCGATTATCGTCGTATGCACAGTCAGCAGGCGCGCATTATTGCCTTCCCGCTGGCGTTGGTGGTGCTGTACATCATCATTAAACTCGCCACCACAAAAGTACCGTTACTGGGGTAAGTCATGAGATCGTTAGCTGATTTCGAATTTAATAAAGCGCCATTGTGCGAAGGCATGATCCTGGCTTGCGAAGCAATCCGCCGCGATTTTCCCTCGCAAGATGTTTACGACGAACTGGAGCGTCTCGTTAGTCTGGCGAAGGAAGAAATCAGCCAGCTTCTGCCTTTAGAAGAGCAGCTGGAAAAACTGATCGCGCTGTTTTACGGCGACTGGGGATTTAAAGCCTCACGCGGCGTTTATCGTCTTTCCGATGCATTATGGCTGGACCAGGTGTTAAAGAATCGACAGGGCAGTGCGGTATCATTAGGTGCCGTTTTATTATGGGTCGCGAATCGTCTCGATTTGCCGCTATTGCCGGTGATTTTCCCGACGCAGCTGATATTGCGCATTGAATGTCCGGATGGCGAAATTTGGCTGATTAATCCTTTTAACGGTGAATCGTTAAGCGAACATATGCTGGACGTATGGTTAAAGGGAAATATCAGCCCGTCGGCGGAACTGTTTTATGAAGACCTTGATGAAGCTGATAACATTGAGGTAATCCGCAAATTGCTGGATACACTCAAAGCTTCATTGATGGAAGAAAATCAGATGGAGCTGGCGTTACGCACCAGCGAAGCTTTATTACAATTCAACCCGGAAGATCCCTATGAAATTCGCGATCGCGGTTTGATTTATGCGCAACTGGATTGCGAACACGTTGCGTTGAACGATTTAAGTTATTTCGTTGAACAGTGTCCGGAAGACCCGATCAGCGAAATGATCCGTGCGCAAATAAATAACATCGCGCATAAACATATTGTGCTGCATTAATTAATCGACATTTTACTCAAGATTAAGGCGATCCTATGAAACAAAAAGTGGTTAGCATTGGCGACATCAACGTAGCAAATGACCTGCCGTTCGTACTGTTTGGCGGTATGAACGTGCTGGAATCTCGCGATCTGGCGATGCGCATTTGCGAGCACTACGTAACCGTGACCCAGAAACTGGGTATCCCTTACGTGTTCAAAGCCTCTTTTGACAAAGCCAACCGCTCCTCCATCCACTCTTATCGTGGACCGGGCCTGGAAGAAGGGATGAAAATCTTCCAGGAGTTGAAGCAGACTTTTGGCGTGAAAATTATCACCGACGTTCACGAACCAAGCCAGGCTCAGCCCGTTGCTGATGTTGTGGATGTGATTCAGTTGCCGGCGTTTCTTGCTCGCCAGACTGACCTGGTTGAAGCCATGGCGAAAACCGGTGCGGTAATTAACGTCAAGAAACCGCAGTTTGTCAGCCCGGGACAGATGGGTAATATCGTTGATAAATTCAAAGAAGGCGGCAACGAAAAAGTGATTCTTTGCGATCGCGGTGCTAACTTCGGCTATGACAACCTGGTTGTTGATATGCTGGGCTTCAGCATCATGAAGAAAGTGTCTGGTAATTCACCGGTGATTTTCGACGTTACCCACGCACTGCAATGCCGCGATCCGTTTGGCGCAGCTTCCGGCGGTCGTCGCGCCCAGGTTGCTGAGCTGGCACGTGCCGGTATGGCGGTAGGTCTGGCGGGGCTGTTTATTGAAGCGCATCCGGATCCGGAACATGCGAAATGTGATGGTCCATCCGCGCTGCCGCTGGCTAAACTGGAACCGTTCCTCAAGCAGATGAAAGCGATTGATGATCTGGTGAAAGGTTTCGAAGAACTGGATACCAGCAAGTAATCTTTTTTGCTTGAAAACTAAAGCCTTAGCGTTCTGCGTTAAGGCTTTTTTCATGGGGCCGGATACAAAAAAGGCCGCAGGCTGTTACTCCTGCGGCCGGTTTCGGGCGCATATTGCCATCACGGCAGCCTGACGCCCGTTTTCACCTTACTTCCGGTTACGCCACCAGCTGACAATCGCTGCGGTAATAATTCCCGCCAGGATCGGTGCTGCCAGGTCGTGCCAGAAAGTCATGGCAAACTGCGTGAGCGTCATATAGCCGCCTTGTTGTAATGACAACATTTTGCGGCTATTCTTGAATTGTTCTGGTTCAAGATTAGCCCCCGTTCTGTTGTCAGGTTATACCTCTCAACGTGCGGGGGTTTTCTCTTTCCAGCAACCAATGCCACCAGGGATAGAGCCCCCGCAACATTGCGCCTCACCGGATAACGCCGGCTTGGTGTGGATACTACGACTCAATTAATCTTCACTTCATCCCTGAAATGTATGCAATGAAGAGTGCATTCCGGTTTTTCAACAGCTGTTACAGTCGTTTCATGAGTGCTCTGGATGATGCTTCCAGCTCGGGTTGCCAATATTTACTTGTGGAAGAGATAAAGACAAAAAAGGCCGCAGGCTGTTACCCCTGCGGCCGGTTTCGGGCGCATATTGCCATCACGGCAGCCTGACGCCCGTTTTCACCTTACTTCCGGTTACGCCACCAGCTGACAATCGCTGCGGTAATAATTCCCGCCAGGATCGGTGCTGCCAGGTCGTGCCAGAAAATCATGGCAAACTGCGCGAGCGTCATATAGCCGCCTTGTTGTAATGACAACATTTTGCGGCTATTCTTGAATTGTTGATGGTTCAAGATTAGCCCCCGTTCTGTTGTCAGGTTTTACCTCTCAACGTGCGGGGGTTTTCTCTTTCCAGCAACCAATGCCACCAGGGATAAAGCCCCCGCAACATTGCGCCTCACCGGATAACGCCGGCTTGGTGTGGATACTACGTCTCAATTCATCTTCACTTCATCCCTGAAATGTTTGCAATAAAGAGTACATTCCGGCTTTTCAACAGCTGTTGCAGTGGTTTCGTGCAGGTTCTGGTACAGGCTCGCAATTCTGATTAACAACCTGTTCAGGTAGTATGAAGAAATACAATAAGCAGGAATTTATATTATCTCCCCCGATTTCTGTCATCGGAGGAGATATAACTGTCAGGCAAATATCGTCATCAAATAGGCGGCAAACAGTGCGAGATGCGCTGCGCCATTGAGCACGTTAGTACGTCCGGTGGAGAAGGAGATATGGCACAGCACTAAAGAGGCCACCATCACCACCATTTCTGGCGCACCAAGTGCAAACTGCAATTCGTTACCCGTCATAAAGGCAATTAGCGTGACGACAGGTACGGTAAGCGAAATGGTTGCTAACACTGAACCAAAGAACAGATTCATCGCGCGCTGGACCTGGTTGTTCAACACTGCTTTTAACGCACCTAAACCTTCCGGCGACAGAATCAACAGAGCCACCAGGAAGCCAGTAAAGGCGACAGGGGCATTCATGCTGTCGAGCAATGTCTCCAGCGGGCTGGCGTTCATTTTGGTCACCGCAATAACGGCAATCAGATGGACAATCAACCAGATAGCATGCCACAGGCTGCTATGGGCAGACGGTTTACCGTGGTGCGGGTCGTCATCATCACTGTCATCTTCGTGCTCGTAGACAAATAAACTTTGATGCGTTTTGGTCTGGATCAGCAAAAATACGCCATACATTGCCGCAGAAATTAATGCTACCAGTAACGCCTGACCGGTTGAAAAATTCGCCGCAGGCAGAGCCATTGGAAATACCAGTACGATTATCGCCAGGGGGAACAGCGCAATTAAATACTGCTTGATACCAAACAGATTCATATATTGGGTGGCAAACTTACGACCGCCCAACAATAATGAAAAGCCAACCAGCCCACCGGTAACAATCATAATGATTGAATAGAGCGTATCACGCATTAGCGTTGGTGCGGCGTCGCCGGTTGCCATTAAAGCTGAAATCAAACTGACTTCAAGAATAACCACTGAAAGGCTAAGAATAAGCGAACCGTAAGGTTCTCCCAGGCGATGGGCTAATACGTCCGCATGACGGACAACACTAAAGGCGCTACTTAAAATACCAATAAGAGCAAGAAGATTGATGGCAATGACCACTGGTAGTGTCTGGCTGCTTCCCCACAGGAACAGCACTACCAGCGCCAGAACCGGGAAAATAAGCGAAGTCTCCTTGTGGCGGGTTTTTACCGCCTCTTGAGCATTTGACATTATGGTTATCCCTTTGCAGATGAATTTATCGAAAATGTAAAAAATAGGTAGGAAAAATAACAGAAAGTGTCTGGATATCGGTAACATTTTACGAATTTTTACCCCGCTGTCGATTTTTTACCCATCTGGCCATAAAAATAAGCAATGCGTTTAGACAATGTTTGTTTTAGCGTTTCTTAAGAAGAGTCTGACATGAAAATTCTTATGTTTTGGCAAGAGTGGATATTGTTGACCACACTTAATGTTCAACTTTGTAAAAGGAGTCAACGATGCCGTATAAAACGAAAAGCGATCTGCCGGAAAGCGTAAAGCACGTGCTTCCGTCTCATGCCCAGGATATCTATAAAGAAGCGTTTAACAGCGCATGGGATCAATATAAAGATAAAGAAGATCGGCGTGATGACGCCAGTCGCGAAGAAACCGCGCATAAAGTGGCCTGGGCTGCTGTGAAGCATGAATATGCCAAAGGGGATGATGATAAATGGCATAAAAAATCGTAAAACCGGTAGCTTAGTTAAAGCTATTCGTGCGGTGTTGCCTTGCAAGTGGTCCGTGGATTGCATATTGTCCCGTTAGTGGTTTCAAAATGAGCAGTAAAAATGTCCGGAAGACACCAAAAAGTTGTCGCAGGGAAGTATGCAGTGGCGGAGGTGTAAGGTGATAACGCGTGATTTCTTGATGAATGCCGATTGTAAAACGGCATTTGGTGCCATTGAAGAATCACTCTTATGGTCAGCAGAGCAACGGGCGGCTTCGCTGGCGGCGACGCTGGCTTGTCGACCTGATGAGGGACCGGTGTGGATCTTCGGTTATGGATCGTTGATGTGGAATCCGGCACTGGAGTTTACCGAGTCGTGCACCGGTACACTGGTTGGATGGCATCGTGCGTTTTGCCTGCGCCTGACCGCCGGGCGCGGGACTGCGCACCAGCCGGGACGGATGCTTGCACTGAAAGAGGGCGGACGCACCACAGGCGTTGCCTATCGACTGCCAGAAGAGACGCTGGAGCAGGAACTAACCCTGTTGTGGAAGCGCGAGATGATTACCGGCTGTTATCTGCCAACCTGGTGTCAGCTTGATCTTGATGATGGACGCACAGTAAACGCCATTGTGTTTATTATGGACCCGCGACATCCAGAATATGAATCTGACACTCGCGCTCAGGTCATCGCGCCGTTGATTGCGGCGGCGAGCGGTCCACTGGGAACCAACGCACAATACCTGTTTTCACTGGAACAGGAGCTTATCAAACTGGGAATGCAGGACGATGGGCTGAATGATTTGCTGGTATCGGTAAAAAAACTGCTGGCGGAGAATTATCCGGATGCTGTGTTACGGCCGGGATTCGCCTGAGTAAACTTCCCTCATAGTGGGGCGTCAGACGCCCCCTCAAACATTAAAATGTGAGCACTTTATCGGCTGACAGCGTCCATTGCGCCAGTTCCACAAGAGTACCGATTTCCACCCCATCAATCAGAGGAAGTGTGCTAATCCCGCGTCCGTCAGTACAGGTTTTGCACAATTTCACCGGTACATTCTGAGCGGTAAGGATCTCCAGCATTTGCTGAATGTTGTAGCCTTCCCCTGGTTTTTGCCCGCGCAACCCGGCTGTGACCGCATCAGACATCAGGAACAGGCGCAGATCCAGATTGCTCTTCTGCTCTCGTAACGCAATGGCCAGCCGCAAGCTGTTAAACAAGGATTCGCTCCCGTAAGGTGCGCCATTGGCAACGATCACGATTTTTTGCATTATTTACTCCTGTATTCAGGGAATTAGACACTCATCTTCTATCTTACTGCTTCTGCAGCGTCTGACCAATCGGTCACATTTTTAAGGATTTTCCTGAAAGCGCGAGAAAATACGACAAAAGTTGCCAGTAATCGTTATTCTTTAGGGCTATGGTTTTTCATTTTTTACCGGAAGTTACCGACGTTTTGAGCCGTTTCGTTCTTCGCATTATTCCGTTTTATTTACTCTTGCTGGCGGCAGGCGGTACAGCTAACGCACAATCTACCTTCGAGCAAAAAGCGGCAAATCCCTTTGATAATAACAATGATGGTCTGCCGGATTTAGGCATGGCACCTGAAAATCATGATGGGGAAAAACACTTTGCTGAAATTGTGAAAGATTTCGGCGAAACCAGTATGAATGATAACGGGCTGGATACTGGCGAGCAGGCAAAAGCTTTCGCATTGGGAAAAGTCCGCGACGCGCTTAGTCAACAGGTTAATCAGCACGTAGAGTCCTGGCTATCACCGTGGGGAAATGCCAGTGTTGACGTCAAAGTGGATAACGAAGGACATTTCACCGGCAGTCGTGGAAGCTGGTTTGTGCCGTTACAAGATAATGATCGTTATCTCACCTGGAGCCAGCTTGGTCTTACTCAGCAGGATGATGGGTTGGTGAGCAATGTGGGCGTTGGGCAACGCTGGGCGCGCGGCAGCTGGCTGGTGGGTTATAACACTTTTTATGACAACTTGCTGGACGAAAATCTTCAGCGAGCGGGCTTCGGTGCCGAAGCGTGGGGCGAATATTTGCGACTATCGGCAAACTTTTATCAGCCGTTTGCTGCATGGCATGAACAGACAGCCACGCAGGAACAACGGATGGCGCGCGGGTACGACCTGACAGCCCGGATGCGCATGCCGTTTTATCAACACCTCAATACCAGTGTCAGCGTAGAACAGTATTTTGGTGAACGTGTTGATTTGTTTAATTCTGGTACGGGTTATCACAATCCTGTCGCATTGAGTCTGGGATTAAATTACACCCCTGTGCCCTTAGTCACTGTGACGGCCCAGCATAAACAGGGTGAAAGTGGTGAGAATCAAAATAACCTCGGGCTGAATCTTAACTACCGCTTTGGTGTCCCGCTCAAAAAACAACTTTCTGCGGGCGAGGTTGCCGAAAGTCAGTCGTTACGTGGTAGTCGCTATGACAATCCGCAGCGAAATAATCTACCGACTCTTGAGTACCGACAGCGAAAAACGTTAACGGTGTTTCTGGCGACACCTCCGTGGGATCTAAAACCTGGCGAAACAGTGCCGCTGAAATTACAAATCCGCAGTCGTTACGGTATTCGGCAACTGATTTGGCAGGGCGATACGCAGATATTAAGTTTGACGCCGGGTGCACAAGCCAACAGCGCGGAGGGCTGGACGCTGATCATGCCTGACTGGCAAAACGGGGAAGGGGCAAGCAATCACTGGCGATTATCTGTAGTGGTGGAAGATAACCAGGGGCAGCGTGTCTCCTCCAATGAGATCACGCTAACGCTTGTCGAACCGTTCGACGCATTGTCAAACGACGAACTGCGCTGGGAACTGTAATCAGAAAATGCGCTCCTGATGCACCCATACTGCTGCTTCCACGCGAGACTTGAGCTTCATTTTCTTCAGCATGTGCTTGACGTGCACTTTTACTGTGCTTTCGGTGATATCCAGGCGGCGGGCAATCATCTTGTTCGGTAAACCCTGGGCAATCAGCTTGAGAATATCGCGCTCGCGTGGGGTTAACTGGTTAACATCGCGTTCAGTAGTGGCACGGTTAGCGCGCAAGCTGGCGGCCAGAACAGGCGTTAATGCTTCGCTTAATACCATTTCGCCAGCAGCAGCCTGATGCAATGCTTTCAGCAGATCTTCCGGTTCCATATCTTTTAACAGATAGCCATCCGCGCCGCGTTTCAGTGCGGTGACCACATCTTCTTCATGGTTAGAAACGCTGAATACCACAATGCGCCCGGAGAGGGACTTTTCGCGCAGTTTATCCAGCGTTTCCAGACCATTCATGCCGGGCATATTGAGATCTAACAGGATCAGATCGGGATCAAGAGACTCCGCCAGTTCAATACCCTGTTCGCCATTACTCGCTTCGCCAACCACGGTGATATCTGGTGCCATACTGATAAGCTGTTTTACGCCAGTTCGCAGCATCGGGTGATCGTCAATCAGCAGGATAGTAGCCGGTTCCTGATTACTCATGGGTATCTCCTTGGACGTCTGTGAAAGTTTTTTCGGGAATAAAGGTGACCACCACTTCGGTGCCACCTGATTCACGACGGCGGACGCGGCAATCGCCTCGTAAACTTTGCGCACGGTCGCGCATTATTATCATGCCGTAGTGATTGCTGCGGATGGCATTTTCAGGCACGCCGCAGCCGTTATCCTGGACGGTCAGTTTGACCTGATTATCGTTTTGCGCCACCGTCACCACGACCTCACTCGCTTGCGAATGTTTGAGGGCGTTACTTAATGCCTCACGGGCAATTTGCAACAAGTGGATTGCCTGATGCGAAGGCACCAGACGAGGTGGCAATTGATAATCCAGCTTCACCGGGAAGCCAAATTTGGCGCTGTACTCTTCGCAACTCGCCTCCAGCGCTGGACGTAATCCAGGCTCGGTGAGCTGCAAGCGGAATGTGGTGAGCAATTCACGCAACTGCGCCCAGGATGCATTCAGTTCGTTACGGATCTGACTTAACAGTTCGCGGCTGCTTTCTGGCAGCGCATCGCCCTGCATCTGTAAACAACTCACCTGCATCTTCATGCAAGAGAGAGATTGGGCAATAGAATCATGCAGTTCGCGCGCAATGGTGGCACGCTCTTCCATCACGATCAACTGTTGCTGACGTTCCTGATGGCGATCCAGCGCCAGCGTGGCGGTGAGTTGTTCAACCAGGGTATCCACCAGTTGTTGTTGATCATGGCTAAGATGACGCCCCTGCGGCAGAGTCGCCAGCAAAATACCGTACTGCGTATGAGAGTCAGCCAGCCGCCACTTCAGGGTTGTGCCGCGATCGCCAACGGGTAATACGCCGCGTGGGCAGAGCTGGCAGCCTTTATCATCACAAGTCATATCTGGCTGGCAGGTAAACTCCTGATGATTCTCTTCATCATCAGTGTCATACACCCGCAGTTCGATATTACGTAGCAGGGTCAAATTCTGTAAGCCGTTGAGTACAGGTGACAGGCGTTCACACAGCGGGGCGCGGGAATGCAATCGGCGGTTGGCCTGCCATAAAAAAGAGAGGATCTGATTTTTATGCTCCAGCCCGGCGGTTTTCTCCTGAACCCGCTGCTCAAGTACGGCATAACTTTCGGCCAATTCTGCAGACATATTGTTCAACGCAGTTCCAAGCATCGCCATTTCGTTGCGCCCGCTGATGTTTGCGCGTTGGGTAAAATCGCGATGACTGACGGCACTCGCCATTGCCAGCAGTTGCCGCCACGGTTGTAGCAATCGCGCCCGCAACCAGATAATAGTGAACACCAGTAAAAGTGCCATAAATACCGCCATTACCCGATGGACCAGCACCACTGTCTCAATGCGCATTTCCGTGGTGCGGTCAAAACCAGATACCAGCTGATCAAGCCCGGCAACAAACTGGCTGACATCCGCTGACACCGTTTCGCGGTTTTGTGCACGCATCAGCGCAGGGATCAGTTCATTACGCCAGTAATCTTGTAAACCCTGTAATTGCGCCAGTTGTCCGTCTCGTTCCGCTGCTCGAGTCAACTCGGCGCTAAATGCCGTTTGTTCCATTTCTTTAATTAAGGGCTTGTCTTTCTCGCTTAATGGCACTGCTGCCAACAGACGGTAACTTTGCATGCGCAGCGATCCCGCTTTGTTGATCGCATGCGCGCTGCCCTGAACGCCTTGCACCAGCCAGCCAGAAACCGCCATCCCTGCCAGTCCAATAGCAGTAGAAAGCAACACAATAAGCGCAACCTGATTAACCAGGGTGAGCGGAGAGAGACAACGTTTAAGCATGTAAACCTCTTCCTTCAGGCTTTAAATGAGCAATAACCTTAATGAATGTGACGATACATTCTGGAATGGCAGTATTCTCGGCTATTGGCTGAAGTATACCCATACCCGGAAAGAGTTACTCCTTATTTGCCGTGTGGTTAGTCGCTTTACATCGGTAAGGGTAGGGATTTTACAGCACCGTGAAAAATCTCATAATTTTTATGAAATCACTGTACTCACTATGGGTAATGATAAATATCAATGATAGATAAAGTTATCTTATCGTTTGATTTACATCAAATTGCCTTTAGCTACAGACACTAAGGTGGCAGACATCGAAACGAGTATCAGAGGTGTCTATGAGTCACTCATCCGCCCCCGAAAGGGCTACTGGAGCTGTCATTACAGATTGGCGACCGGAAGATCCTGCGTTCTGGCAACAACGCGGTCAACGTATTGCCAGCCGCAACCTGTGGATTTCCGTTCCCTGTCTGCTGCTGGCGTTTTGCGTATGGATGTTGTTCAGCGCTGTTGCGGTGAACTTACCAAAAGTTGGTTTTAATTTTACGACCGATCAGCTATTTATGTTGACTGCGCTGCCTTCGGTTTCTGGCGCGTTATTACGTGTTCCATACTCCTTTATGGTTCCTATCTTCGGTGGTCGTCGCTGGACGGCGTTCAGCACCGGTATTCTGATTATTCCTTGCGTCTGGCTGGGTTTTGCCGTGCAGGATACCTCCACGCCTTATAGCGTCTTCATCATCATCTCTCTGCTGTGCGGCTTTGCTGGCGCGAACTTCGCTTCCAGTATGGCAAACATCAGCTTCTTCTTTCCGAAACAGAAGCAGGGTGGCGCGCTGGGTCTGAATGGTGGTCTGGGCAACATGGGCGTCAGCGTCATGCAGTTGGTTGCTCCGCTGGTGGTATCACTGTCGATTTTCGCAGTATTTGGTAGCCAGGGTGTCAAACAGCCGGATGGGACTGAGCTGTATCTGGCGAATGCGTCCTGGGTATGGGTGCCGTTCCTTGCCATCTTCACCATTGCGGCGTGGTTTGGCATGAACGATCTTGCTACCTCGAAAGCCTCCATCAAGGAGCAGTTGCCGGTACTCAAACGGGGTCATCTGTGGATTATGAGCCTGCTGTATCTGGCAACCTTCGGCTCCTTCATCGGCTTCTCCGCGGGCTTTGCGATGCTGTCAAAAACGCAGTTCCCGGATGTTCAGATTCTGCAATACGCTTTCTTCGGGCCGTTTATTGGTGCGCTGGCGCGTTCTGCAGGTGGTGCATTATCTGACCGTCTGGGCGGAACTCGTGTCACACTGGTGAACTTTATCCTGATGGCGATTTTCAGCGGCCTGCTGTTCCTGACCTTACCGACTGACGGACAGGGCGGAAGCTTCATGGCGTTCTTCGCAGTCTTCCTGGCGCTGTTCCTGACAGCTGGGCTGGGTAGTGGTTCCACTTTCCAGATGATTTCCGTGATCTTCCGTAAACTGACAATGGATCGCGTGAAAGCAGAAGGGGGTTCTGACGAACGTGCGATGCGTGAAGCGGCAACCGACACGGCGGCGGCGCTGGGTTTCATCTCTGCGATTGGCGCGATTGGTGGCTTCTTTATCCCGAAAGCGTTCGGTAGCTCGCTGGCATTAACGGGTTCGCCAGTCGGCGCAATGAAAGTATTTTTGATTTTCTATATCGCCTGTGTAGTGATTACCTGGGCGGTATATGGTCGGCATTCTAAAAAATAAATCTTAATATTTGATTATCCTTTGCGCGGCATGATGTCGCGCTTTTTTTATCTGTCGTTTAGTTACAACATACTCATGTGTGAGTGGTTTATTTCGCCGGATTTCATTAAGAGCCATTAATATGTTACCCATGGGGAATACTCCTTAATACCCATCTGCATAAAAATCTTAATGGTTTAAATAACTACAGGTCTAAAACGTCTTAATTTACAGTCTGTTATGTTGTGGCTGTTAATTATCCTAAAGGGGTATCTTAGGAATTTACTTTATTTTTCATCCCCATCACTCTTGATCGTTATCAATTCCCACGCTGTTTCAGAGCGTTACCTTGCCCTTAAACATTAGCAATGTCGATTTATCAGAGGGCCGACAGGCTCCCACAGGAGAAAACCGATGAGTAAATTCCTGGACCGGTTTCGCTACTTCAAACAGAAGGGTGAAACCTTTGCCGATGGGCATGGCCAGCTTCTCAATACCAACCGTGACTGGGAGGATGGATATCGCCAGCGTTGGCAGCATGACAAAATCGTCCGCTCTACCCACGGGGTAAACTGCACCGGCTCCTGCAGCTGGAAAATCTACGTTAAAAACGGTCTGGTGACCTGGGAAACCCAGCAGACTGACTATCCGCGTACTCGCCCGGACCTGCCAAACCATGAACCTCGCGGCTGCCCGCGTGGTGCCAGCTACTCCTGGTATCTTTACAGTGCCAACCGCCTGAAATACCCGATGATGCGCAAACGCCTGATGAAAATGTGGCGTGAAGCGAAGGCGCTGCATAGCGATCCGGTTGAGGCATGGGCTTCTATCATTGAAGACGCCGATAAAGCGAAAAGCTTTAAGCAGGCGCGTGGACGCGGTGGTTTTGTTCGTTCTTCCTGGCAGGAAGTGAACGAACTGATCGCCGCATCTAACGTTTACACCATCAAAAACTACGGCCCGGACCGTGTCGCTGGCTTCTCGCCAATTCCGGCAATGTCGATGGTTTCTTACGCATCGGGTGCACGCTATCTCTCGCTGATTGGCGGTACTTGCTTAAGCTTCTACGACTGGTACTGCGACCTGCCTCCTGCGTCTCCGCAAACCTGGGGCGAGCAAACTGACGTACCGGAATCTGCTGACTGGTACAACTCCAGCTACATCATCGCCTGGGGTTCAAACGTGCCGCAGACGCGTACCCCGGATGCTCACTTCTTTACTGAAGTGCGTTACAAAGGCACCAAAACTGTTGCCGTCACACCAGACTACGCTGAAATCGCCAAACTGTGCGATCTGTGGCTGGCACCGAAACAGGGCACCGACGCAGCAATGGCGCTGGCGATGGGCCACGTAATGCTGCGTGAATTCCACCTCGACAACCCAAGCCAGTATTTCACCGACTATGTGCGTCGCTACACCGACATGCCGATGCTGGTGATGCTGGAAGAACGCGACGGTTACTACGCCGCAGGTCGTATGCTGCGCGCTGCCGATCTGGTGGATGCGCTGGGCCAGGAAAACAATCCGGAATGGAAAACTGTCGCCTTTAATACCAATGGCGAAATGGTTGCGCCGAACGGTTCTATTGGCTTCCGCTGGGGCGAGAAGGGCAAATGGAATCTTGAACAGCGCGACGGCAAAACTGGCGAAGAAACCGAGCTGCAACTGAGCCTGCTGGGTAGCCAGGATGAGATCGCTGAGGTGGGCTTCCCGTACTTTGGTGGCGACGGCACGGAACACTTCAACAAAGTGGAACTGGAAAACGTGCTGCTGCACAAGCTGCCGGTGAAACGCCTGCAACTGGCTGATGGCAGCACCGCCCTGGTGACCACCGTTTATGATCTGACGCTGGCAAACTACGGTCTGGAACGTGGCCTGAACGACGTTAATTGTGCAACCAGCTATGACGACGTGAAAGCTTACACCCCTGCGTGGGCCGAGCAAATCACTGGCGTTTCTCGCAGCCAGATTATTCGCATCGCCCGTGAATTTGCCGATAACGCTGACAAGACGCACGGTCGTTCGATGATTATCGTCGGTGCGGGGCTGAACCACTGGTATCACCTCGATATGAACTATCGTGGTCTGATCAACATGCTGATTTTCTGCGGCTGTGTCGGTCAGAGCGGTGGTGGCTGGGCGCACTATGTAGGTCAGGAAAAACTGCGTCCGCAAACCGGCTGGCAGCCGCTGGCGTTTGCCCTTGACTGGCAGCGTCCGGCGCGTCACATGAACAGCACTTCTTATTTCTATAACCACTCCAGCCAGTGGCGTTATGAAACCGTGACCGCAGAAGAGTTGCTGTCGCCGATGGCGGATAAATCCCGTTATACCGGACATCTGATCGACTTTAACGTCCGTGCAGAACGTATGGGCTGGCTGCCGTCTGCGCCGCAGTTAGGCACTAACCCGCTAACCATCGCTCGCGAAGCAGAAAAAGCCGGGATGAATCCGGTGGACTATACGGTGAAATCCCTGAAAGAGGGTTCTATCCGTTTCGCTGCGGAACAGCCGGAAAACGGTAAAAACCACCCGCGTAACCTGTTCATCTGGCGTTCTAACCTGCTCGGTTCTTCCGGTAAAGGTCATGAGTTTATGCTCAAGTACCTGCTGGGGACGGAGCACGGTATCCAGGGCAAAGACCTGGGGCAGCAGGGCGGCGTGAAGCCGGAAGAAGTGGAATGGCAGGACAACGGTCTGGAAGGCAAGCTGGATCTGGTGGTGACGCTGGACTTCCGTCTGTCTAGCACCTGTCTCTATTCCGACATCATTTTGCCGACGGCGACCTGGTACGAAAAAGACGACATGAATACTTCGGATATGCATCCGTTTATTCACCCGCTGTCTGCGGCGGTCGATCCGGCCTGGGAAGCGAAAAGCGACTGGGAAATCTACAAAGCCATCGCGAAGAAATTCTCCGAAGTGTGCGTTGGTCATCTGGGTAAAGAAACTGACATCGTCACGCTGCCTATCCAGCACGACTCTGCCGCTGAACTGGCGCAACCGCTGGATGTGAAAGACTGGAAAAAAGGCGAATGCGACCTGATCCCAGGTAAAACCGCGCCACACATTATGGTCGTAGAGCGCGATTATCCGGCAACTTACGAGCGCTTTACCTCTATCGGCCCGCTGATGGAGAAAATCGGTAACGGCGGTAAAGGGATTGCCTGGAACACCCAGAGCGAGATGGATCTGCTGCGTAAGCTCAACTACACCAAAGCGGAAGGTCCGGCAAAAGGTCAGCCGATGCTCAATACCGCAATTGATGCGGCAGAGATGATCCTGACGCTGGCACCGGAAACCAACGGTCAGGTAGCTGTAAAAGCCTGGGCTGCCCTGAGCGAGTTTACCGGCCGTGACCATACGCATCTGGCGCTGAATAAAGAAGACGAGAAGATTCGCTTCCGCGATATTCAGGCACAGCCGCGCAAAATCATCTCCAGCCCGACATGGTCTGGCCTTGAAGATGAACACGTTTCTTACAACGCCGGTTACACCAACGTTCACGAGCTGATCCCGTGGCGTACGCTCTCTGGCCGTCAGCAGCTGTATCAGGATCACCAATGGATGCGTGATTTCGGTGAAAGCCTGCTGGTTTATCGTCCGCCGATCGACACCCGTTCGGTGAAAGAAGTGATGGGCCAGAAATCCAATGGCAACCCGGAAAAAGCGCTCAACTTCCTGACGCCACACCAGAAGTGGGGTATCCACTCCACCTACAGCGACAACCTGCTGATGCTGACTTTAGGTCGCGGTGGTCCGGTGGTCTGGCTGAGTGAAGCCGATGCCAAAGAGCTGGGTATCGCCGATAACGACTGGATTGAAGTCTTCAACAGCAACGGTGCTCTGACTGCCCGTGCGGTTGTCAGCCAGCGTGTTCCGGCAGGGATGACCATGATGTACCACGCGCAGGAACGTATCGTTAACCTGCCTGGTTCGGAAATTACCCAACAGCGTGGTGGTATCCATAACTCGGTCACCCGTATCACGCCGAAACCGACGCATATGATTGGCGGCTATGCCCATCTGGCATACGGCTTTAACTACTACGGCACCGTAGGTTCTAACCGCGATGAGTTTGTTGTAGTGCGTAAGATGAAGAACATTGACTGGTTAGATGGCGAAGGCAATGACCAGGTACAGGAGAGCGTAAAATGAAAATTCGTTCACAAGTCGGCATGGTGCTGAATCTCGATAAGTGCATCGGCTGCCACACCTGTTCAGTTACCTGTAAAAACGTCTGGACCAGCCGCGAAGGCGTGGAATACGCGTGGTTCAACAACGTGGAAACCAAGCCGGGCCAGGGCTTCCCGACTGACTGGGAAAACCAGGAAAAATACAAAGGCGGCTGGATTCGTAAAATCAACGGCAAACTGCAGCCGCGCATGGGTAACCGTGCCATGCTGCTGGGTAAAATCTTCGCTAACCCGCATCTGCCGGGGATCGACGATTATTACGAGCCGTTCGATTTTGATTATCAGAACCTGCATACCGCGCCGGAAGGCAGCAAATCGCAGCCGATTGCCCGTCCGCGTTCGCTGATTACCGGCGAACGTATGGCGAAAATCGAAAAAGGGCCGAACTGGGAAGATGACTTGGGCGGTGAGTTTGACAAGCTGGCGAAAGACAAGAACTTCGACAACATCCAGAAGGCGATGTATAGCCAGTTCGAAAACACCTTCATGATGTATTTGCCGCGCCTGTGCGAACACTGCCTGAACCCGGCATGTGTGGCGACCTGCCCGAGCGGTGCGATTTACAAGCGTGAAGAAGATGGCATCGTCCTGATCGACCAGGATAAATGCCGTGGCTGGCGTATGTGCATCACCGGATGCCCATACAAAAAAATCTACTTCAACTGGAAGAGCGGTAAGTCTGAGAAGTGCATCTTCTGCTATCCGCGTATTGAAGCGGGTCAGCCGACGGTGTGCTCTGAAACCTGTGTCGGTCGTATCCGTTATCTCGGCGTGCTGCTGTACGATGCGGACGCCATTGAACGTGCAGCCAGCACCGAGAACGAGAAAGATCTCTACCAGCGTCAGCTGGAGGTGTTCCTCGATCCGAACGATCCGAAAGTCATCGAGCAGGCAATTAAAGACGGTATTCCGCTGAGCGTTATTGAAGCCGCACAGCAGTCGCCGGTTTATAAAATGGCGATGGAATGGAAACTGGCGCTGCCGCTGCATCCGGAATATCGCACACTGCCGATGGTCTGGTACGTGCCGCCTCTGTCTCCGATTCAGTCTGCAGCAGACGCGGGTGAGCTGGGTAGCAACGGCATTCTGCCAGACGTCGAAAGCCTGCGTATTCCGGTACAGTATCTGGCGAATCTGCTGACCGCCGGTGATACCAAACCGGTACTGCGCGCGCTGAAACGTATGCTGGCGATGCGTCATTACAAACGTGCTGAAACCGTTGACGGTAAAGTTGATACCCGTGCTCTGGAAGAGGTCGGTCTGACCGAAACCCAGGCACAGGAGATGTACCGTTATCTGGCGATTGCTAACTACGAAGATCGCTTTGTGGTCCCGAGCAGTCATCGTGAATTGGCGCGGGAAGCCTTCCCGGAGAAAAATGGCTGCGGCTTTACCTTTGGTGATGGCTGCCACGGTTCAGATACCAAATTCAATCTGTTCAACAGCCGCCGTATCGATGCCATTGACGTAACGAGCAAAACGGAGCCGCACCCATGATCGAACTCGTGATTGTATCGCGTCTCCTTGAATATCCGGATGCTGCCTTATGGCAGCATCAACAAGAGATGTTTGAGGCGATTGCCGCGTCGAAAAATCTGTCGAAAGAAGATGCCCATGCGCTGGGCATTTTCCTGCGCGATTTAACGGCGATGGATCCGCTCGATGCTCAGGCGCAGTACAGCGAACTGTTCGACCGTGGTCGTGCCACGTCGCTGTTGCTGTTTGAACATGTTCACGGGGAATCCCGCGACCGTGGTCAGGCAATGGTTGACCTGCTGGCACAGTACGAGCAGCACGGCTTGCAGTTAAACAGCCGCGAATTGCCCGACCATCTGCCGCTGTATCTGGAGTACCTGGCGCAGCTGCCGCAAATCGAAGCCGTGGAGGGTTTGAAAGATATTGCGCCGATTCTGGCATTGCTGAGTGCGCGTCTGCAACAGCGTGAAAGCCGTTATGCCGTGCTGTTTGATCTGCTGCTGAAACTGGCGAATACCGCTATCGACAGCGACAAAGTGGCGGAAAAAATTGCCGACGAAGCGCGCGACGATACGCCGCAGGCGCTGGATGCCGTCTGGGAAGAAGAGCAGGTTAAATTCTTTGCTGACAAAGGCTGCGGTGATTCAGCAATCACTGCTCATCAGCGTCGCTTTGCCGGTGCCGTCGCGCCGCAATATCTGAATATCACCACCGGAGGACAGCACTAATGCAATTCCTGAATATGTTCTTCTTTGATATCTACCCGTACATAGCCGGGGCGGTCTTCCTGATTGGTAGCTGGCTGCGTTATGACTACGGGCAGTACACCTGGCGCGCGGCGTCCAGCCAGATGCTGGATCGCAAAGGGATGAACCTGGCGTCGAACCTGTTCCATATCGGTATTCTGGGGATTTTTGTCGGTCACTTCTTCGGTATGCTGACGCCGCACTGGATGTATGAAGCCTGGCTGCCGATTGAAGTGAAACAGAAAATGGCGATGTTTGCTGGTGGTGCCAGCGGCGTGCTGTGTCTGATTGGCGGCGTGCTGTTGCTGAAACGTCGTCTGTTCAGCCCACGCGTGCGTGCAACGACTACCGGAGCGGATATCCTGATCCTGTCTCTGCTGGTTATCCAGTGCGCTCTGGGCTTGCTGACCATTCCGTTCTCCGCCCAGCATATGGACGGTAGCGAGATGATGAAACTGGTTGGCTGGGCGCAGTCGGTAGTGACCTTCCACGGTGGCGCTTCTCAACACCTTGATGGTGTGGCGTTTATCTTCCGTCTGCACCTGGTGCTGGGGATGACGTTATTCTTGCTGTTCCCGTTCTCACGTCTGGTGCACATCTGGAGCGTACCGGTGGAGTATCTGACACGTAAGTATCAGCTGGTGCGCGCTCGTCACTAAGCGAATTTTAGTTTGCATAGACCCCGCTTCGGCGGGGTTTTTTTATGGGCACGGTACGGGGTGAGTTGTCGGATGCGCTTCGCTTATCCGACCTACAGGGGAGGATATTGTAGGTCCGGTAAACGCGGTGCCATTGGGTAGAATTAGCTCGGAGTAACAGGTTTTGAGTATTTACAGGAAGTGATGGTGGTGGGGGAAGGATTACTCAGCGCTGCGCGCTTCACCCTTCGGGTCGTTGCCTGCGGCAACGCTTTCTCGCTGGCGCTCGAGTCGCACCTTGGTCGAAGCTTCTCATCCTTCCCCGCATGGGCAGAATATTTAATTACGGATTCGTTTGAGAGTTCACGGACTTTTGAAAAGTGATGGTGGTGGGGGAAGGATTACTCAGCGCTGCGCGCTTCGCCCTTCGGGTCGTTGCCTGCGGCAACGCTCTCTCGCTGGCGCTCAAGTCGAACCTTGGTCGAAGCTTCTCATCCTTCCCCGCTTGGGCAGAATATTTAATTACGGATTCGTTTGAGAGTTCAGGGACTTTTGAAAGTGATGGTGGTGGGGGAAGGATTCGAACCTTCGAAGTCGATGACGGCAGATTTACAGTCTGCTCCCTTTGGCCGCTCGGGAACCCCACCAGGGGTAATTCAAATTTTGAGGTAATGTTTGAGATGGTGGTGGGGGAAGGATTCGAACCTTCGAAGTCGATGACGGCAGATTTACAGTCTGCTCCCTTTGGCCGCTCGGGAACCCCACCACGGGGTAATGCTTTTTACTGGCCAGCTCCCTTATCGGGAAGCGGGGCGCATCATATCAAATGACGCGCCGCTGTAAAGTGTTACGTTGAGAAAAATGAACTGGTTGGGTAATTTTCATCCGTAACGGATTAAAGGTAACCAGTTATTTTTGCTGGCGATTAAAGAATAATCGTCCGATTACCGTAAACAAAGACGCGCTGCGCCAGTACTTTGTAGAGTGCGCGACTTAAGACGTTTTTCTCGACGTCACGACCTGCGCGCATCATATCTTCAGCTGTGTAGGTATGATCGACATGAATAACGTCCTGCATGATGATTGGACCTTCGTCCAGATTGTCATTCACATAGTGAGCGGTTGCGCCAATAATCTTCACGCCACGTTCATAGGCCTGGTGATAAGGACGTGCGCCGATAAACGCTGGCAGGAATGAATGGTGAATATTGATGATCTTATTCGGGAAGCGTGCCACAAATTCTGGCGTTAATACCCGCATATACTTCGCCAGCACCACGTAGTCAGGCTGATAAGCATCAATGGCATCCGCCATCTTTTGATCGTGCTCGTTGCGGCTTAATCCTTCATGACTTACCAGCTCAAACGGAATATCGAAACGCTCAACCAGAGAACGTAAAGTATCGTGGTTACCAATAACTGCCGCGATTTCGACATCCAGGCCGCCGTAATTGGCTTTCATCAACAAATCGCCAAGGCAATGCGCCTCTTTAGTGACCAGAATCACTATCCGGCGACGACCAGCAGGATTCAGCTCACGTACGGAGCCTTCTGGCAATGCGCTGTCGAGATCCGCCAGCAGGGTGGAATCATTAAAAATTCCTTCCAGTTCCGTGCGCATAAAAAAGCGCCCGGTACGGTGATCAACAAATTCATTGTTCTGTACGATATTTAACTCGTGCTTGTAGCAAATATTGGTAATACGTGCGATCAGACCTTTTTGGTCCGGACAAATAGTACGCAGAACTTTACGTTGGAGTGAATGCATTGCTGGAAAAACCTTGTTGAGAGTGTTTGCTAAACCGTACCGTCAACCATTATTGGCCGCAGCACTTTTTAAATTTTTTACCTGAACCACAAGGGCAGGGATCGTTGCGGCCAAACTGCGGACGTGTACCGTCAATATAGTACCATTGACCGTTTTCTTTCAAAAATCGCGAACGTTCAATGATTGCACCTGTTTTGCCACCTTCGGTAAATCGCGCAACAAAACTGACAAATCCGATATTGTCGACGTCCTGCCAACAATGTTCAAATACGGTCAATCCCAACCATTCAGTATGCGCAAATCCGGCAATCAATTCGGCACGTAACGCCGCCGCTCCACAAGATGGATGCCAGGTCTTTATTAAATAATCTGCGTCTTTCATCACAAAAGCGCAGTAACGCGAACGCATGAGATGTTCTGGATCAGGTGCAACCTTTTCACCAGACACATAAGGGTGGCAACATAGGCTATACTCGACAGCACTACCACAGGGACAAAGCTGAGACACAAATAATCTCCCTGGAAACAATAACGGCGTATTAACCGCCTGAGTAGCACTATGTTAACCGAGCAGTAGCGATGTTGCTACGATTGCATTCCAGGGGAATCTTGCGGGAATAATGAGAAAGATAAAAATAGGGCTGGCGCTGGGATCTGGCGCGGCGAGAGGTTGGTCGCATATTGGCGTTATTAATGCGCTAAAAAAAGTGGGTATTGAAATTGATATCGTTGCAGGATGTTCAATTGGTTCGCTGGTGGGCGCTGCCTATGCATGCGATCGATTATCTGCGCTGGAAGATTGGGTGACCTCTTTCAGTTATTGGGATGTTTTACGCCTGATGGATCTCTCCTGGCAGCGCGGTGGGTTACTGCGCGGCGAGCGTGTCTTCAATCAATATCGCGAAATAATGCCGGAAACAGAGATCGAAAATTGTTCCCGTCGCTTCGCGGCTGTTGCCACCAATTTAAGTACTGGGCGCGAATTATGGTTTACTGAAGGCGATCTCCATCTTGCTATTCGTGCATCATGCAGTATTCCAGGACTAATGGCACCCGTTGCGCATAACGGCTACTGGCTGGTTGATGGCGCTGTAGTTAACCCAATTCCTATTTCGCTCACGCGTGCATTGGGTGCTGATATTGTGATAGCGGTCGACCTGCAGCACGATGCTCATTTGATGCAACAAGATCTGCTCTCCTTTAATGTCAGTGAAGAAAATAGCGAGAATGGTGATTCTCTGCCGTGGCATGCGCGTCTGAAAGAAAGGTTGGGCAGCATAACGACACGTCGGGCGGTGACAGCGCCAACGGCAACAGAGATTATGACCACTTCTATCCAGGTGCTGGAGAACCGTCTTAAAAGGAACCGCATGGCAGGTGATCCGCCCGATATTCTGATTCAACCTGTTTGCCCGCAAATATCTACGCTTGATTTCCATCGCGCGCACGCTGCCATTGCGGCCGGGCAGCTGGCAGTGGAAAAGAAAATGGACGAACTTTTGCCGTTGGTACGCACCAACATTTGACCAGAATTTTTATCTACACTTAAGTTAATTCTGACAGGCGCAGGTGGCAATAGCATGCCACTATTGAGTAAAGCCAGTCAGGGGAGAGAACATGACGCAGCCATTGGTCGGAAAACAGATTCTCATTGTTGAAGATGAGCAGGTATTTCGCTCGCTTCTGGATTCGTGGTTTTCCTCATTGGGAGCGACAACGGTACTGGCGGCTGATGGGGTGGATGCCCTTGAGTTGCTGGGAGGTTTCACTCCAGACCTGATGATATGTGATATCGCGATGCCACGAATGAACGGGCTTAAACTGCTGGAACATATACGCAACAGAGGTGACCAGACACCTGTTCTCGTGATATCTGCCACTGAAAATATGGCAGATATTGCCAAAGCGTTACGTCTGGGCGTTGAAGATGTTTTGCTGAAACCAGTTAAAGATCTGAATCGCTTGCGCGAGATGGTTTTTGCCTGTCTCTATCCCAGCATGTTTAATTCCCGCGTTGAGGAAGAGGAGAGGCTTTTTCGCGACTGGGATGCAATGGTTGATAACCCTGCCGCAGCGGCGAAATTATTACAGGAATTGCAACCGCCGGTTCAGCAGGTGATTTCCCATTGCCGGGTTAATTATCGTCAATTGGTTGCCGCGGACAAACCCGGCCTGGTGCTTGATATTGCCGCACTTTCGGAAAACGATCTGGCATTTTATTGCCTTGATGTCACCAGAGCTGGACATAATGGCGTACTTGCTGCCTTGTTATTACGCGCATTGTTTAACGGATTATTACAGGAACAGCTTGCACATCAAAATCAACGGTTGCCAGAGTTGGGCGCGTTATTGAAGCAGGTAAACCATTTACTCCGTCAGGCCAATCTGCCGGGTCAGTTTCCGCTATTAGTTGGCTATTATCATCGCGAACTGAAAAATCTCATTCTGGTTTCTGCGGGGCTGAATGCGACGTTAAATACCGGCGAACACCAGGTGCAAATCAGTAATGGTGTTCCGTTAGGCACTTTAGGTAACGCTTATTTGAATCAATTGAGCCAGCGAGGCGATGCCTGGCAATGCCAAATATGGGGAACCGGTGGTCGGCTGCGCTTGATGTTGTCTGCAGAATGAACAAACGATAACGCGGGCTAAATTTGCATTACCAGCTAATGTCGGCTGGTGGTACTATCGTCGCCATTCGTATAAGTAATTGTCTTAATTATGCTAACTCGCATCCTTTTCAGAACTTAGCCCCTTCGGGGTGCTGATATACTGGGATGCGATACAGAAATATGAACACGTTCAAAACACGAACAGTCCAGGAGAATTTAAATGGCTGCCATTAATACGAAAGTCAAAAAAGCCGTTATCCCCGTTGCGGGATTAGGAACCAGGATGTTGCCGGCGACGAAAGCCATCCCGAAAGAGATGCTGCCACTTGTCGATAAGCCATTAATTCAATACGTCGTGAATGAATGTATTGCGGCTGGCATTACTGAAATTGTGCTGGTTACTCACTCATCTAAAAACTCTATTGAAAACCACTTTGATACCAGTTTTGAACTGGAAGCAATGCTGGAAAAACGTGTAAAACGTCAACTGCTTGATGAAGTGCAGTCTATTTGTCCGCCGCACGTGACTATTATGCAAGTTCGTCAGGGGCTGGCGAAAGGCCTGGGACATGCGGTATTGTGTGCTCACCCGGTAGTGGGTGATGAACCTGTGGCTGTTATTTTGCCTGACGTTATTCTGGATGAATATGAATCCGATTTGTCACAGGATAACCTGGCAGAGATGATCCGCCGCTTTGATGAAACGGGTCATAGCCAGATCATGGTTGAACCGGTTGCTGATGTGACCGCATATGGCGTTGTGGATTGCAAAGGCGTTGAATTAGCGCCGGGTGAAAGCGTACCTATGGTTGGCGTGGTTGAAAAACCAAAAGCGGATGTTGCGCCGTCTAATCTCGCTATTGTGGGTCGTTACGTACTTAGCGCGGATATTTGGCCGTTGCTGGCAAAAACCCCTCCGGGAGCTGGTGATGAAATTCAGCTCACCGACGCAATTGATATGCTGATCGAAAAAGAAACGGTGGAAGCCTATCATATGAAAGGGAAGAGCCATGACTGTGGTAATAAATTAGGTTACATGCAGGCCTTCGTTGAATACGGTATTCGTCATAACACCCTTGGTACGGAATTTAAAGCCTGGCTTGAAGAAGAGATGGGCATTAAGAAGTAACATCCGTATCGGTGTTATCCACGAAACGGCGTTGAGCAATCGACGCCGTTTTTTTATAGCTTATTCTTATTAAATTGTCTTAAACCGGACAATAAAAAATCCCGCCGATGGCGGGATTTTTAAGCAAGTGCAATCTACAAAAGATTATTGCTTGATCAGGAAATCGTCGAGGGATTTACCTTGCTCATCCATTGCTTTTTTGATTACAGCTGGAGTACGGCCCTGGCCAGTCCAGGTTTTAGTTTCGCCGTTTTCGTCAACGTAGCTATATTTTGCCGGACGCTGAGCACGTTTAGCTTTGGTGCCAGATTTAACGGCAGCAAGGCTATTCAGCAGTTCGTTCGGGTCAATACCGTCAGCGATCAGCATTTCGCGATATTGCTGCAGTTTACGAGTGCGCTCTTCAACTTCAGCAGCAGCCGCGCTTTCTTCTTCGCGACGTTCGTTAACAACAACTTCTAATTTTTCCAGCATTTCTTCCAGCGTTTCAAGTGTACATTCTCTTGCCTGCGCACGAAGAGTACGGATGTTGTTCAGAATTTTAAGTGCTTCGCTCATTGTAGTAATCTCAAACTTATATTGGGGTGGTTTGTTGAGGTAATAATAGAGCCTTAAATTCAGTTGTGCAATAGCCAGGAATGTAAGGAATTCAAAATTGTTCTTTATTTTGTGCCGCCAATAAATATCTTTTCATAAAATTAGCCAGAAAAGACGCGGCATATAGCCCTATTTGCGCCGATGATTTCGCAGCACGTGAGGTTAAAACTTCCTGATTCATGTCACATTTTATGGGGAGATTATCGTAGGCTGACGACCTTTCAGTCTTCTGTATTAGTCGTGTTTACGAGAATTCCCTATTAAGCGAATGATGAAAAGTAGAACAGTCGCAATAAGAGCAGGGACTTAGTATTGCACTATCTCCAGGAGGTCAACAGAGGGCTATTACTTGCGCAACAGGTTAAAGATTGTGAATAGTTACCAGCAGTCATTTACCCGCTTATAACAAGCGAGGCAGTTGTAATGATAGCTCAGAAGGATTATGCAAGGCTTCGTAAGGGAGAACGCATATACCACTTCTGTGCATACTGTTGAGCTGAAAAACTGACGAATTATGATAAACTCCAGCCAACTTTAATTCATATCATTGAGGGCCTGTGGCTGATGGCACAGCTATATTTCTACTATTCCGCAATGAATGCGGGTAAGTCTACAGCATTGTTGCAATCTTCATACAATTACCAGGAACGCGGCATGCGCACTGTCGTATATACGGCAGAAATTGACGATCGCTTTGGTGCCGGGAAAGTCAGTTCGCGTATAGGTTTGTCATCGCCTGCAAAATTATTTAACCAAAATTCATCATTATTTGATGAGATTCGTGCGGAACATGAACAGCAGGCAATTCATTGCGTACTGGTTGATGAATGCCAGTTTTTAACCAGACAACAAGTATATGAATTATCGGAGGTTGTCGATCAACTCGATATACCCGTACTTTGTTATGGTTTACGTACCGATTTTCGAGGTGAGTTATTTATTGGCAGCCAATACTTACTGGCATGGTCCGACAAACTGGTTGAATTAAAAACCATCTGTTTTTGTGGCCGCAAAGCAAGCATGGTGCTGCGTCTTGATCAAGCAGGCAGACCTTATAACGAAGGTGAGCAGGTGGTTATTGGTGGTAATGAACGCTACGTTTCTGTATGCCGTAAACACTATAAAGAAGCGTTAGAAGTCGGCTCATTAACGGCTATTCAGGAAAGGCATCGCCACGATTAATAAGAATTTCTTTACTGACAGGGTGAGCAGGGCGCTTTTATCCTGTCAGTTCGTTTTACTCACTACATCCGGTGTATATACCCTTCTCGACAGTTCTTTAACGCCGCTATACCCCTCACAGAGCGCTTTTACAGTGACGTTGACTAGTGACCTGTAAAGTACAATATCGCTGTGTGTAGGCGTTATACATCACCGTAAATATGATGAAGGCAAATGCTGTCGGTTTATGGGAAAGATGCTTTGGGTAAAACAAAAAAACGGCCCCAGAAGGGTAATGCCGATCAGTTAAGGATCAGTTGACCGATCCAGTGGCTGTGTAAGAATCCGGAAACGCTCACTTGTTTCCGGATTTTTTTATGCACATTGGACAGGCTCTTGATCTGGTATCCCGTTACGATTCTCTGCGTAACCCACTGACTTCTCTGGGGGATTACCTCGACCCCGAACTCATCTCTCGTTGCCTTGCCGAATCAGGTACTGTAACGCTACGCAAGCGCCGTCTTCCCCTCGAAATGATGGTCTGGTGTATTGTTGGCATGGCGCTTGAGCGTAAAGAACCTCTTCACCAGATTGTGAATCGCCTGGACATCATGCTGCCAGGCAATCGCCCCTTCGTTGCCCCCAGTGCCGTTATTCAGGCCCGCCAGCGCCTGGGAAGTGAGGCTGTCCGCCGCGTGTTCACGAAAACAGCGCAGCTCTGGCATAACGCCACGCCGCATCCGCACTGGTGCGGCCTGACCCTGCTGGCCATCGATGGTGTGTTCTGGCGCACACCGGATACACCAGAGAACGATGCAGCCTTCCCCCGCCAGACACATGCCGGGAACCCGGCGCTCTACCCGCAGGTCAAAATGGTCTGCCAGATGGAACTGACCAGCCATCTGCTGACGGCTGCAGCCTTCGGCACGATGAAGAACAGCGAAAATGAGCTTGCTGAGCAACTTATAGAACAAACCGGCGATAACACTCTGACGTTAATGGATAAAGGTTATTACTCACTGGGACTGTTAAATGCCTGGAGCCTGGCGGGAGAACACCGCCACTGGATGATACCTCTCAGAAAGGGAGCGCAATATGAAGAGATCAGAAAACTGGGTAAAGGCGATCATCTGGTGAAGCTGAAAACCAGCCCGCAGGCACGAAAAAAGTGGCCGGGACTGGGAAATGAAGTAACAGCCCGCCTGCTGACCGTGACGCGCAAAGGAAAAGTCTGCCATCTGCTGACGTCGATGACGGACGCCATGCGCTTCCCCGGAGGAGAAATGGGGGATCTGTACAGTCATCGCTGGGAAATCGAACTGGGATACAGGGAGATAAAACAGACGATGCAACTGAGCAGGCTGACGCTGAGAAGTAAAAAGCCGGAGCTTGTGGAGCAAGAGCTGTGGGGTGTCTTACTGGCTTATAATCTGGTGAGATATCAGATGATTAAAATGGCGGAACATCTGAAAGGTTACTGGCCGAATCAACTGAGTTTCTCAGAATCATGCGGAATGGTGATGAGAATGCTGATGACATTGCAGGGCGCTTCACCGGGACGTATACCGGAGCTGATGCGCGATCTTGCAAGTATGGGACAACTTGTGAAATTACCGACAAGAAGGGAAAGGGCCTTCCCGAGAGTGGTAAAAGAGAGGCCCTGGAAATACCCCACAGCCCCGAAAAAGAGCCAGTCAGTTGCTTAACTGACTGGCATTACCCCAGAAGGGACCGTTTATGTTGCCAGACAGCGCTACTGATTAAGCGGATTTCTTCGCTTTTTTCTCAGCTTTAGCCGGAGCGGCTTCTTTTTTCGCTGCAGTTTCACCTTCTACATAATCACGACCGTAGTAGGTATCCAGCAGAATCTGTTTCAGCTCGGAGATCAGTGGGTAACGCGGGTTAGCGCCGGTGCACTGGTCATCGAATGCATCTTCAGACAGTTTATCCACATTCGCCAGGAAGTCTGCTTCCTGAACGCCAGCTTCACGGATAGATTTCGGAATACCCAGTTCAGCTTTCAGCGTTTCCAGCCATGCCAGCAGTTTCTCGATCTTAGCAGCAGTACGGTCGCCCGGTGCGCTCAGACCCAGGTGGTCAGCAATTTCAGCATAACGACGGCGAGCCTGCGGACGGTCATACTGGCTGAATGCAGTCTGCTTGGTCGGGTTGTCGTTCGCGTTGTAGCGAATAACGTTACAAATCAGCAGGGCGTTTGCCAGACCGTGCGGAATATGGAACTGGGAACCCAGTTTGTGCGCCATTGAGTGACATACACCCAGGAAGGCGTTCGCAAACGCGATACCCGCGATAGTTGCTGCACTGTGAACACGTTCACGCGCTACCGGATTTTTAGATCCTTCGTGGTAGGACGCTGGCAGATATTCTTTCAGCAGTTTCAGCGCCTGCAGAGCCTGACCATCAGAGAACTCAGATGCCAGTACAGAAACATAAGCTTCCATGGCGTGAGTTACTGCGTCCAGACCACCGAAAGCACACAGGGACTTCGGCATGTCCATAACCAGATTGGCATCGACAATCGCCATATCCGGGGTCAGCGCATAGTCTGCCAGCGGATATTTCTGACCAGTAGCGTCGTCAGTTACAACCGCAAACGGTGTGACTTCAGAACCTGTACCAGAAGTGGTGGTGACAGCGATCATTTTCGCTTTCACGCCCATTTTCGGGAACTTGTAGATACGTTTACGGATATCCATAAAGCGCAGCGCCAGTTCTTCGAAGTGAGTTTCCGGATGTTCGTACATGACCCACATGATCTTCGCGGCGTCCATCGGGGAACCACCACCCAGCGCGATAATCACGTCTGGTTTGAAGGAGTTTGCCAGTTCTGCACCTTTACGAACGATGCTCAGGGTCGGGTCAGCTTCTACTTCGAAGAAGACTTCAGTTTCAACGCCTGCTGCTTTCAGTACGGAAGTGATCTGATCAGCATAACCATTGTTGAACAGGAAGCGGTCAGTCACGATGAGCGCACGTTTGTGGCCATCAGTAATCACTTCATCCAGCGCGATTGGCAGGGAGCCACGGCGGAAGTAGATAGATTTCGGAAGTTTGTGCCACAACATGTTTTCAGCTCGCTTAGCAACGGTTTTCTTGTTGATCAGGTGTTTCGGACCAACGTTTTCAGAGATGGAGTTACCACCCCAGGAACCACAACCCAGAGTCAGGGAAGGTGCGAGTTTGAAGTTATACAGGTCACCGATACCACCCTGAGAAGCCGGGGTGTTAATCAGGATACGAGCCGTTTTCATTTTCTGGCCGAAGTAAGAAACGCGAGCCGGTTGGTTATCCTGGTCAGTGTACAGGCAAGAGGTATGACCGATACCGCCCATAGCTACCAGTTTCTCTGCTTTTTCTACCGCGTCTTCGAAATCTTTAGCACGGTACATTGCCAGAGTTGGGGACAGTTTTTCATGTGCGAACGGTTCGCTTTCATCAACAACGGTCACTTCACCGATCAGAATCTTGGTGTTTTCTGGTACAGAGAAGCCTGCCAGTTCAGCAATTTTATAGGCTGGCTGACCAGCGATAGCCGCGTTCAGCGCACCGTTTTTCAGGATAACATCCTGAACAGCTTTCAGCTCTTTACCCTGCAACAGATAGCCGCCGTGGGTTGCGAAACGTTCACGTACTGCGTCATAAACAGAGTCAACAACGACAACAGACTGTTCAGACGCACAGATTACGCCGTTGTCGAAGGTTTTGGACATCAGCACAGATGCAACTGCACGTTTGATATCAGCAGTTTCATCGATAACAACTGGCGTGTTACCCGCGCCTACACCGATAGCTGGTTTACCGGAGCTGTATGCGGCTTTAACCATGCCCGGACCACCAGTCGCGAGGATCAGGTTGATGTCTGGGTGGTGCATCAGTGCGTTAGACAGTTCAACAGAAGGTTGATCGATCCAGCCGATCAGATCTTTCGGAGCACCGGCAGCGATAGCAGCCTGCAGAACGATATCAGCCGCTTTGTTGGTGGCATCTTTTGCACGCGGATGCGGGGAGAAGATAATGGCGTTACGGGTCTTCAGACTGATCAGCGATTTGAAGATAGCAGTTGAAGTCGGGTTAGTGGTCGGAACGATACCGCAAATAATACCGATTGGTTCAGCGATAGTGATGGTACCAAAAGTGTCGTCTTCAGACAGAACACCACAGGTTTTTTCATCTTTATAGGCGTTGTAGATATATTCAGAAGCAAAGTGGTTTTTGATCACTTTATCTTCGACGATACCCATGCCGGATTCGGCAACGGCCATTTTCGCGAGTGGGATTCGAGCATCTGCAGCAGCCAGAGCGGCGGCGCGGAAGATTTTGTCTACTTGCTCTTGAGTGAAACTGGCATATTCACGCTGGGCTTTTTTTACACGCTCTACGAGTGCGTTAAGTTCAGCGACATTAGTAACAGCCATAATGCTCTCCTGATAATGTTAAACTTTTTTAGTAAATCATCTGCTCGAATACGAGAGTATAGTCAGTGCGGTGATGATTTGCTTAACCGATGAAAATCAAAAGCTTACTCGCGCTCACACTCACTGTGATTTACTAAAAGAGTTTAAACATTAGAGTTATTATCTCTAATGCGTCACTTCCAGGTGGCGTAAGCAAGATTACTCACTTCTGGGTACTGATTACGTGATCCAAATCAAATTTTTGCAAAGCTGACACCTTTCAGCATCGCTTTTCGCCATTATAGCTAACAGTTAATAAATTGTAGTATGATTTGTTGGCTACATTATCATGTTTTGCACAACCAGATAACAATAACGAATGATAGCAATTTTAAGTAGTTAGGAGGTGAAAAATGCTGTCAAAAGGCGTATTGTCAGCGCGTCTTTTTAACCTTATTTATGGCTAACATTATCCGGCTTTTGCTTCGGAGCTAACCGTGATTCAGACCCTTTTTGATTTTCCCGTTTACTTCAAATTTTTCATCGGGTTATTTGCGCTGGTCAACCCGGTAGGGATTATTCCCGTCTTTATCAGCATGACCAGTTATCAGACAGCGGCAGCGCGAAACAAAACGAACCTTACAGCCAACCTGTCTGTGGCCATTATCTTGTGGATCTCGCTTTTTCTCGGCGACACGATTCTACAACTTTTTGGTATATCAATTGATTCATTCCGTATCGCCGGTGGCATCCTGGTGGTGACAATAGCGATGTCGATGATCAGCGGCAAGCTTGGCGAGGATAAACAGAACAAGCAAGAAAAATCAGAAACCGCGGTACGTGAAAGCATTGGTGTGGTGCCGTTGGCGTTGCCGTTGATGGCGGGGCCAGGGGCGATCAGTTCTACCATCGTCTGGGGTACGCGTTATCACAGCATTAGCTATCTGTTTGGTTTCTTTGTGGCTATTGCATTGTTCGCTTTATGTTGCTGGGGATTGTTCCGCATGGCACCGTGGCTGGTACGGGTTTTACGCCAAACCGGCATCAACGTGATCACGCGTATTATGGGGCTATTGCTGATGGCATTGGGGATTGAATTTATCGTTACTGGTATTAAGGGGATTTTCCCCGGCTTGCTTAATTAATTCCTTTCAAATGAAACGGAGCTGCCATGCTCCGTTTACTTCGTCATTATTTTTACTTTGTTCCGGTGCAGTTATCAAAAGCAAAAGGAATGGGTAAAAATATTCTTCTTAAATTACAGTTGGTTATAAGGATTTCCTTAACTGCTTCTCCTCACCATCATGTTATTTTCGCCACATCATAATCCTGGGCTTGCTGAAGAATAATTGAAATGATATTAGTAATTCCACTGCCTTTGGTAGAGGAAAGTGCTAAATAACAATCAATTGTTAAATTATTGTGCATTTCACTACTGAAACTGTAATCAGAAAAGATAGACATGCTTAACCAATCTCTATTTGATTGAATTGAAAGATGTTTGTTAAGACATGGATACAAGCTATAGATTTTGATACGGTCAATAAAAGAGAATTGCTTAACAATTTTGCAAAATGTATTGGCGAGTAAGAAGCGCATTTGGTACTTTCCGGGCAACCGCCAGACGATTCTTTATTGGTAATGAGAATAATTAACAATTAAAGAGCGTCGCGAAAGAATAATGTGTCTCGACAGGGGAGACACAGTACGAATCGACATAAGGTGATCGTCTGAATCACCAGAATAAATAAAGTCGGTGATAGAAATACGTAACGATAAAGTAACCTGACAGCAGAAAGTCTCCGAGCCTGTGCAGGGTCCCAATCCGGGATTACACATGCTGGTTAATACCAGTAATTATAATGAGGGAGTCCAAAAAACAATGACCAACATCACCAAGAGAAGTTTAGTAGCAGCTAGCGTTCTGGCTGCGCTTATGGCAGGGAATGTCGCGCTGGCAGCTGATGTACCCGCAGGCGTCACACTGGCGGAAAAACAAACGCTGGTACGTAACAATGGTTCAGAAGTTCAGTCATTAGATCCGCACAAAATTGAAGGTGTTCCGGAGTCTAATATCAGCCGAGACCTGTTTGAAGGCTTACTGGTCAGCGATCTTGACGGCCATCCGGCACCTGGCGTCGCTGAATCCTGGGATAATAAAGACGCGAAAGTCTGGACCTTCCATTTGCGTAAAGATGCGAAATGGTCTGATGGCACGCCAGTCACAGCCCAAGACTTTGTGTATAGCTGGCAACGTTCTGTTGATCCGAACACCGCTTCTCCGTATGCCAGTTATCTGCAATATGGGCATATCGCCGGTATTGATGAAATTCTTGAAGGGAAAAAACCGATTACCGATCTCGGCGTGAAAGCTATTGATGATCACACATTAGAAGTCACCTTAAGTGAACCCGTTCCGTACTTCTATAAATTACTTGTTCACCCGTCAACTTCACCGGTGCCAAAAGCCGCTATCGAGAAATTCGGCGAAAAATGGACCCAGCCTGGTAATATCGTCACCAACGGTGCCTATACCTTAAAAGATTGGGTCGTAAACGAACGAATCGTTCTTGAACGCAGCCCGACCTACTGGAACAACGCGAAAACCGTTATTAACCAGGTAACCTATTTGCCTATTGCTTCTGAAGTTACCGATGTCAATCGCTACCGTAGTGGTGAAATCGACATGACTTATAACAACATGCCGATCGAATTGTTCCAGAAGCTGAAAAAAGAGATCCCGGACGAAGTTCACGTTGATCCATACCTGTGCACTTATTATTACGAAATTAACAACCAGAAACCGCCATTTAACGATGTACGTGTGCGTACCGCACTGAAACTGGGTATGGACCGCGATATCATTGTTAATAAAGTGAAAGCGCAGGGCGACATGCCCGCCTATGGTTACACTCCACCGTATACTGATGGCGCAAAATTGACTCAGCCGGAATGGTTTGGCTGGAGCCAGGAAAAACGTAACGAAGAAGCGAAAAAACTGCTGGCTGAAGCGGGTTATACCGCAGACAAACCGTTAACCATCAACCTGTTGTATAACACCTCCGATCTGCATAAAAAGCTGGCAATTGCTGCCTCTTCATTGTGGAAGAAAAACATTGGTGTAAACGTCAAACTGGTTAACCAGGAGTGGAAAACGTTCCTCGACACCCGTCACCAGGGCACTTTTGATGTGGCCCGTGCAGGCTGGTGTGCAGACTACAACGAACCAACTTCCTTCCTGAACACCATGCTGTCGAACAGCTCGATGAATACCGCGCATTATAAGAGCCCGGCCTTTGACAGCATTATGGCGGAAACGCTGAAAGCGACTGACGAGGCGCAGCGCACAGCTCTGTACACTAAAGCAGAACAACAGCTGGATAAGGATTCGGCCATTGTTCCTGTTTATTACTACGTGAATGCGCGTCTGGTGAAACCGTGGGTTGGTGGCTATACCGGCAAAGATCCGCTGGATAATACCTACACCCGGAATATGTACATTGTGAAGCACTAATGGCAATACGTGGGGCAGGCGTGTCCTGCTCCACGGTGTCTGATTTTTATCGCATTACAGAAGGCACAGGCCAGAAGGTAGGGCAATGTTAAAATTTATTCTACGTCGCTGTCTGGAAGCGATTCCGACGCTATTTATTCTTATTACTATTTCGTTCTTCATGATGCGCCTCGCGCCGGGAAGCCCTTTTACCGGCGAACGTACTTTACCGCCAGAAGTGATGGCCAATATCGAAGCGAAATATCATCTTAATGATCCGATCATGACACAGTATTTCAGCTACCTGAAACAACTGGCGCATGGTGATTTCGGTCCATCGTTTAAATATAAAGATTATTCGGTCAACGACCTGGTTGCATCCAGTTTTCCCGTTTCTGCCAAACTGGGAGCCGCAGCATTTTTCCTTGCGGTAATACTGGGTGTTAGTGCTGGCGTTATTGCCGCATTAAAACAAAACACCAAATGGGACTATACCGTGATGGGGCTGGCAATGACCGGGGTTGTTATCCCCAGTTTTGTGGTTGCGCCATTATTAGTCATGATATTTGCGATCATTTTGCATTGGCTGCCGGGCGGTGGCTGGAATGGTGGTGCGCTTAAATTCATGATACTGCCAATGGTGGCGTTGTCACTCGCCTATATCGCCAGTATTGCGCGTATTACCCGTGGCTCTATGATTGAAGTATTACACTCCAACTTTATTCGTACTGCCCGGGCGAAAGGGTTACCTATGCGGCGGATCATTTTACGCCACGCATTAAAACCTGCTCTGTTACCCGTGCTCTCCTATATGGGCCCTGCATTTGTCGGCATTATTACCGGTTCTATGGTCATCGAAACCATTTATGGTTTACCGGGGATTGGGCAATTGTTCGTTAATGGCGCATTGAACCGTGACTATTCCTTAGTGTTAAGTCTGACCATTCTGGTTGGTGCGTTAACCATTTTGTTTAATGCCATTGTCGATGTGCTATATGCGGTTATCGACCCGAAAATCCGTTACTGATACTGGAGCTCGCGATGATGTTAAGTAAGAAAAACAGCGAGACGCTGGAAAATTTCAGTGAAAAGCTGGAGGTCGAAGGGCGCAGCTTGTGGCAGGACGCACGTCGACGTTTTATGCATAACCGTGCGGCGGTTGCCAGTCTGATAGTGCTGGTGCTGATCGCGTTATTTGTCATCCTGGCACCGATGCTTTCGCAGTTTGCCTATGACGATACTGACTGGGCGATGATGTCCAGCGCCCCGGATATGGAGTCCGGTCACTACTTTGGTACTGACTCATCCGGTCGCGATCTGCTTGTGCGCGTTGCGATTGGCGGGCGTATCTCACTCATGGTCGGTGTTGCTGCGGCACTGGTGGCAGTGGTCGTGGGGACACTTTACGGTTCGCTTTCCGGTTATCTGGGCGGTAAAGTGGATTCGGTAATGATGCGTCTGCTGGAAATCCTCAACTCCTTCCCATTCATGTTCTTCGTCATTTTGCTGGTGACCTTTTTCGGTCAAAACATCCTGCTGATTTTCGTGGCGATTGGCATGGTTTCCTGGCTGGATATGGCTCGTATTGTGCGTGGGCAAACCCTGAGTCTGAAGCGTAAAGAGTTTATTGAGGCGGCACAAGTTGGCGGTGTATCGACGCCGGGCATTGTTATTCGCCACATTGTACCGAACGTACTCGGTGTGGTGGTGGTCTACGCATCGCTACTGGTGCCCAGCATGATCCTCTTTGAATCTTTCCTTAGCTTCCTGGGGTTGGGGACGCAAGAGCCGTTAAGCAGCTGGGGTGCATTGCTGAGTGATGGCGCGAACTCGATGGAAGTCTCTCCATGGTTACTGTTGTTCCCAGCGGGATTCCTCGTGGTGACGCTGTTTTGTTTCAACTTTATCGGCGATGGCTTGCGTGATGCCCTCGACCCGAAAGATCGTTAAGGAGTGCAGCCATGAGCGTAATTGAAACTGCAACTGTGCCGCT
The DNA here is from genome assembly GCF_046764225.1 of Escherichia sp. F1. Taxonomy (NCBI): domain Bacteria; kingdom Pseudomonadati; phylum Pseudomonadota; class Gammaproteobacteria; order Enterobacterales; family Enterobacteriaceae; genus Escherichia; species Escherichia sp. F1. The sequence goes on along the minus strand of NZ_CP177202.1, from coordinate 2,729,780 downwards.
CGCACAACAACAGGCTGACGCACTGCTGAACGTGAAAGATTTGCGTGTCACCTTTAGTACCCCGGACGGCGACGTCACGGCGGTCAATGATTTGAATTTTTCCCTACGTGCCGGAGAAACGCTGGGCATTGTAGGTGAGTCTGGTTCGGGTAAATCGCAAACTGCATTTGCGTTGATGGGCCTGTTGGCTGCCAACGGACGTATTGGCGGATCGGCAACCTTCAATGGGCGTGAAATCCTCAATTTGCCAGAGCATGAACTCAATAAACTGCGCGCTGAACAAATCTCAATGATTTTTCAGGACCCAATGACTTCGTTGAATCCCTATATGCGCGTCGGTGAGCAGTTGATGGAAGTGCTGATGCTGCATAAGAACATGAGCAAAGCTGAGGCGTTTGAAGAGTCGGTGCGGATGCTCGATGCGGTAAAAATGCCGGAAGCACGTAAACGCATGAAAATGTACCCGCATGAATTTTCTGGTGGCATGCGTCAGCGAGTCATGATTGCGATGGCATTGCTATGTCGACCTAAGCTGCTGATTGCGGATGAACCCACTACTGCGCTGGACGTCACCGTACAGGCGCAGATCATGACGCTATTGAATGAGCTAAAGCGGGAATTTAATACTGCCATCATTATGATCACCCACGATCTTGGCGTGGTGGCGGGGATCTGCGACAAAGTGCTGGTAATGTACGCCGGGCGCACGATGGAATATGGCAATGCGCGCGATGTCTTTTATCAACCCGTTCATCCTTATTCTATCGGTTTGCTCAACGCGGTGCCGCGTCTCGATGCGGAAGGTGAAACAATGTTGACCATCCCTGGTAATCCGCCAAACCTGCTGCGATTACCGAAAGGTTGCCCGTTCCAGCCACGTTGTCCGCATGCGATGGAAATTTGTAGTAGCGCACCGCCGCTGGAAGAGTTTACGCCTGGCCGTCTGCGTGCTTGCTTTAAACCGGTGGAGGAACTGTTATGAATGCTGTAACCGAAGGAAGAAAAGTCCTCCTCGAAATCGCCGATCTGAAAGTGCACTTTGAAATCAAAGATGGCAAACAGTGGTTCTGGCAACCGCCGAAAACGCTCAAAGCCGTCGATGGTGTCACTCTTCGCCTGTATGAAGGGGAAACATTAGGTGTGGTAGGGGAATCGGGATGCGGTAAGTCCACCTTTGCTCGCGCCATCATTGGTTTGGTCAAGGCGACCGACGGTCATGTTGCCTGGTTAGGTAAAGAGTTGCTGGGCATGAAGCCCGATGAATGGCGTGCCGTTCGCAGTGATATTCAGATGATTTTCCAGGATCCATTGGCATCGCTAAACCCACGTATGACCATCGGCGAGATCATCGCTGAACCACTGCGTACCTATCATCCGAAAATGTCACGCCAGGAAGTTCGCGAGCGCGTGAAGGCGATGATGCTGAAAGTCGGGTTATTGCCTAACCTGATTAACCGCTATCCGCATGAGTTTTCCGGTGGGCAGTGCCAGCGTATCGGGATTGCTCGTGCACTTATTCTTGAACCGAAGCTGATTATCTGTGATGAGCCGGTGTCGGCGCTGGACGTGTCAATTCAGGCGCAGGTGGTCAACCTGCTCCAGCAGCTGCAACGCGAGATGGGATTGTCATTAATTTTTATCGCTCACGACCTGGCCGTGGTAAAACACATTTCCGATCGTGTGTTAGTGATGTATCTCGGCCATGCGGTAGAACTGGGGACCTATGATGAGGTCTATCACAATCCGCTACATCCTTACACCAGGGCATTGATGTCGGCAGTCCCCATACCTGATCCGGATCTGGAGAAGAACAAAACCATCCAGTTACTGGAAGGGGAATTACCGTCGCCGATCAACCCGCCTTCCGGTTGTGTTTTCCGTACCCGTTGCCCGATTGCCGGTCCGGAGTGTGCCAAAACACGTCCTGTGCTGGAGGGGAGTTTCAGACACGCCGTTTCTTGCCTGAAAGTCGATCCGCTTTAAACACAATAAGGGCTGACAGTTGTCAGCCCTTTTTCACGCCGAAAATGATTATTTATTCCCGCCAGATGATATGGCAAAGTTTGTGATCTTTTTCGCGGCATAACAGAATGCGGGCGAAAACATCGTTGATTTCACCATCTTCACTGTCCGCCAGACCAATCACCACTTCGGCAAAAAAGTCCGGGTTCAAATCGAAATCAACATGTTCCTGCCAGTCTTCCGCCGGATCGAATAACTCCGCGCCGCCGCGCTCTTCAAACTGAAGATTGAACAGCAGAACATCAGCTGGATCGAGATTGTCGGCAGCCAGTTCGAGAAAAATATCGTAGGCCTGCTCAAGCGTTTCATCTTCAGTCAGGCGATTGTTTAGATCCATATCCATAGTCACTACCTGTTTAACCTCTGTTGGCGACGTTTTACAGCAACGGGCTGAAGAAGTAAAACAGTCGCTCGGCGACACGTTGCCATAATGGGCGTTTTAGCCATAAACGGGCATCGAGCAGACGAGAACGCGAAATATAATCGTCCTGAACGGCGGCGAGGTCAGCACCAAACCCTTTATCGTCGATTGCCAGGGTAATCTCGAAATTCAGCCACAGACTACGCATATCAAGGTTAACGGTACCAACCAGACTTAATTCGCCATCGACCAGCACGCTCTTGGTATGCAATAACCCGCCTTCAAACTGATAAATTTTAACCCCAGCAGCCAGCAGTTCCGTAAAGAACGCGCGACTGGCCCAGCCAACCAGCATTGAATCATTTTTTCGCGGAAGGATAATACTGACATCCACCCCGCGCTGCGCCGCCGTGCAAATCGCATGAAGTAAATCATCGCTGGGCACAAAGTAGGGCGTCGTCATGATCAAATATTCACGTGCCGAATAAGCCGCAGTCAGTAATGCCTGGTGAATGAGATCTTCCGGAAAGCCGGGGCCAGAAGCAATTGTGTGAATGGTGTGACCGCTGGCCTGCTCAAACGGCATAATATTGACATCTGGTGGTGGCGGCAGAATACGTTTCCCGGTTTCAATCTCCCAGTCGCAGGAATAAATAATCCCCATCGCGGTAGCGATGGGACCTTCCATACGCGCCATCAGATCAATCCATTGCCCTACACCCGCATCCTGTTTGAAGTAGCGAGGGTCGACCATATTCATGCTGCCGGTGTACGCGATGTAATTATCGATCATGATCATCTTGCGATGTTGGCGCAGGTCCATACGGCGTAAAAACACACGCATCAGATTGACCTTTAAGGCTTCGACCACTTCAATACCGGCATTACGCATTAGCTCGGGCCAGGGGCTGCGGAAAAAAGCCACACTCCCGGCGGAGTCGAGCATCAATCGGCAGTGAATGCCGCGTCGCGCAGCGGCCATTAATGATTCAGCCACCTGGTCCGCCATGCCGCCGGGCTGCCAGATATAAAACACCATCTCAATATTATGGCGCGCGAGCTGGATGTCGCGGATTAACGCCTGCATCACATCATCTGACTCGGTCATCAGTTGTAGCTGATTCCCTTTGACCCCTGCGATCCCCTGACGACGCTCGCAAAGCTTGAATAATGGCGCAGCGACACTGCTATTTTCTTCGGCGAAGATATGCTTACAGGCTTTAAGGTCGTTAAGCCATTTTGCGGTGGAAGGCCACATCGCTCTGGCGCGCTCAGCGCGGCGTTTGCCTAAATGGAGCTCGCCAACGGCAAGATAGGCAATAATTCCGACTAACGGCAGAATGTAAATAATCAACAGCCAGGCCATCGCGGAGGGAACTGCGCGTCGTTTCATTAGAATGCGTAAAGTTACGCCTGCAATGAGCAACCAGTATCCCAGAATGGCCAACCAACTCACCAACGTATAAACGGTTGTCATAGATTAGAAATCCTTTTGAAAGCGCATTGTTATGAGTTTACGCATATGGATTCATCTGGCAAATAAAAACGCGGGAAAAGCACTGGTCAGCGTCGGGGGCGGGGGTATAATGACCATTCTGTTATTGCATAGAGTAGTTAACATGAAGCGGAGTAGAACGGAAGTGGGGCGCTGGCGCATGCAGCGTCAGGCTAGCCGACGTAAATCGCGTTGGCTTGAGGGGCAGTCGCGCCGAAATATGCGTATCCACAGCATCAGGAAGTGCATTCTAAACAAACAGCGTAACTCGTTATTGTTTGCGATCTACAATATCTAAATGTTCTGGGCACCATTGCGGTGCCCATTAAGTTTACTCTTCCATCTTTAAACTCTATTTTTGCGCCGATTCTTTATTGTCAGCTTTCGTTTCTTGTTCATCGTTATCGCTGAAAATGCCATGACCGGAGTTCAACAACATTGAAACGAGCATATCATTATTAATCTCTTCACCATTTAAAACTCGCGCCAGAATTTCGCTGCCAAACAGTTGCGGCGAGAGAATGATATCCGGATGTACCATCTTAATCTTATTCAGGTTTTTGCTATCACTGACGGCGAGAACTGTTTTGACATCACTGCTCATATCTTTTGCCGAGAGTACAACAAACGCGTTATCTGCATCGTTATCACTCAGCGCCAGAATGGCCCGGCAACGATCGATTCCCGCTTTCTTTAATACTGAACTGTCATTACTGTCACCGGGGATAACATCAGCGTTATCGCCTAAGCGTTGCTCAAGTTGCTTGATATCATCTTCAGGCAAGTTGCTGATAACCGTTACGTTTTGTCCGCGTTGATTCAGTTGCAGGATTGTATTGATGGCGAGAATCGAATGTCCGCAAACAATAAAATGATCTTTACGATGCATTGTATGATTGTTTCCTTTTACAAGTTTGTTGAATCCCCCGCGGATAAGCGGACCAAAAATTGAGGTCATGGAGGTGGCAAAAACGGTAATGCCGGAAATAATGACCGAAATAGTGAACAATCGTGCTGATTCAGAAACAGGGACAATATCGCCATAGCCGACGGTTGACATGGTTTCTATCGAAAAATAGAACGCGGTCATCAAACTTTCTATTCGCGGATTAAAACCTTCGCTTAAATAAAGCGCACCGTAGGTGGAGTAAAACAGTAACGTCGTGAAACTAATAAATGCGAAAATTGTCCCGGCTGCGGCGCTACTGTGGGAGAAGTCTTTGCGCAGTATCAGCAAAAACACCAGCGTAAAAATGCAAAATCCAATACTAAATTTCAGCCAGGGATAAAAATGCAGGGTGTAAATTAGCGCTATCAACAACAAAATGATACTGATTGCCCATGCGAGCTTTGCCCGGAACAGTAAGCCAATGGAGTTCAGGACAAGAAAGACGCCGAGCATAAAGAGTGGGGCGTTTGCCAGCAAGGAGAGATCCAACTCTGAAAATGCTTTGATATGGAAAATATCAAGCAAATTGACCGACATACCATAGATTGTTTTAAAAATAAGCAATCCATTTAAAAAGACGGCCAGCGCGAGAATGTCGTGCCGTAGGGTCACCCATAAATTAGTTGCTGTTTGTTTGAATGTAGCCCAGTGACTCACTGATACCTCTGTAACCACAATTTTGTTTAATTATCTTAGCGTGCACATTTTCTGAACATACATGCAGCGCGTGAATGTGTTAAACAATAGTAGATGACTTTATCCGCAGTAATCAAAGGTTTTGAGTGAGCAACTCTGCGTCAGGAAAGAGCATTTTTCCTGAATATGCTCACATCATATAAAGAAATACAGATAAAGTTATTATCTGCTTGTGGTGGTAAATGCAATGACTGACCTAAGAACACGGTTGCAAAAACCGTGCCCTTAAATATTGAATCTCTATTCAGAACACTTTCTTAAATGGTTTCACTGAAACGTGTTCATAGACTCCTGCCGCTACGTACGGGTCAGCATCGGCCCAGGCCTGAGCTGCTTCCAGCGATTCAAATTCAGCAATAACGGTTGAGCCAGTAAATCCCGCAGCCCCTGGATCGTTACTGTCTACTGCTGGCATTGGACCGGCGGTCAACAAACGACCTTCATCATGCAGTAACTGTAAACGTGCTAAATGTGCCGGACGAACGGAAAGGCGTTTTTCGAGGCTATCAGCTTTGTCTTGAGCGTAAATAACATACAACACGGGCACAACTCCTTGTTCGGGAAAGTTGTAAAGTACGTTATTTGAAAGGGCGAAGATCTGCAACGGAAAGATGATGTCTTTGTTAAGACCATTTAAAAAGTAAGGTCAATTACGCCAAAAATGACATTTTCACTGATCCTGATCGTCTTGCCTTATTGAATATGATTGCTATTTGCATTTAAAATCGAGGCCTGGTTTTTCTACTGAAATGATTATGACTTCAATGACCCTTGATTTACCTCGCCGCTTCCCCTGGCCGACGTTACTTTCGGTCTGCATTCATGGTGCTGTTGTGGCGGGTCTGCTCTATACCTCGGTACATCAGGTTATTGAACTACCTGCGCCTGCGCAGCCAATTTCTGTCACGATGGTTGCGCCTGCGGATCTCGAACCGCCACAAGCCGTTCAGCCGCCACCGGAGCCGGTGGTAGAACCAGAACCGGAACCTGAGCCGATCCCCGAACCGCCAAAAGAAGCACCGGTGGTCATTGAAAAGCCGAAGCCGAAACCTAAGCCAAAACCGAAGCCGGTGAAAAAGGTACAGGAGCAGCCAAAACGCGATGTCAAACCCGTAGAGTCGCGTCCGGCATCACCGTTTGAAAATACGGCACCGGCACGCCCGACATCAAGTACAGCAACGGCTGCAACCAGCAAGCCGGTTACCAGTGTGGCTTCAGGACCACGCGCATTAAGCCGTAATCAGCCGCAGTATCCGGCACGAGCACAGGCATTGCGCATTGAAGGGCAGGTTAAAGTTAAATTTGACGTCACGCCGGATGGTCGCGTGGATAACGTACAAATCCTCTCAGCCAAGCCTGCGAACATGTTTGAGCGTGAGGTGAAAAATGCGATGCGCAGATGGCGTTATGAGCCGGGTAAGCCAGGCAGTGGGATTGTGGTGAATATCCTGTTTAAAATTAACGGCACCACCGAAATTCAGTAAGCATAAAGTCAAAAGCCTCCGACCGGAGGCTTTTGATTATTACTCAACAGGTAAGGCGCGAGGTTTTCCTTCAGGATCAACCGCGACATACTTAAATAATGCTTCTGTCGCTTTATAGCGTTGCCCGATGGGTTCAGACGCGACTTTTTTCACCCACACTTCAATATTAATGCTGACCGATGTCGTCCCTTTCTGGACACAGCGTGCATAGCAGCACACCACATCGCCGACCGCAACCGGCCGTAAGAAAGTCATTCCTTCAACCCGCACGGTCACTACGCGACCGTGGGCAATTTCTTTCGCCAGAATAGCGCCGCCAATATCCATTTGTGACATTAACCAACCACCAAAGATGTCACCATTGGCATTGGTATCGGCGGGCATGGCTAAAGTACGTAAAACAAGATCGCCCTGAGGGACGTTATGTGTTGTAGACATGGTAAAACCGACTTAAAAGGAAAATCACAGGCGCGATGCTACTATGATTTTCCTGAGGAGAACAGAGGAGATACAGCGCCAGCCCCGAAGGACTGGCAGTCTGGTTAGGATTTATCTTCCTGCGGCATGTGGCGGTAGATATAGATACCGCTTAACAATGTGAAGATTAAGGTAAGAGCGGTCAGGCCAAACACTTTAAAGTTGACCCAAATATTTTGCGGCAGCCAGAATGCGATGTAGATGTTTGCCAGACCGCAAAGGATAAAGAAAACAGCCCAGGCCAGATTCAGCTTCGACCATACCGGTTGCGGCAGCGTGAGTTCTTTACCCAGCATCCGCTGAATTAGCGGCTTTTTCATCACCCATTGGCTGACTAACAGGGCACCTGCAAACAGGGCATAAATGACAGTAACCTTCCATTTTATAAACTCATCATTGTGGAAGAACAGGGTCAAGCCACCGAAGACGACCACCAGAACAAAAGTGATCAGGGCCATCTTCTCAACCTTACGAAAGCGAACCCAGCTATAGATAAGCACAATCGCCGTGGCGACGATCAGCGCCGCAGTAGCCGCATAGATGTCATAAATCTTGTAAAACGCGAAAAAGACAACCAGCGGTAAAAAATCAAGAAACTGCTTCATTTTACGATTCCGTAATCAAATGCTTAAGGTTATTGGCGAATCAACATATACAGGCGGAACAGATAGATGAGCAGTACGGCTGAAATCAGGTTGCTCAAGGTGTTCGCCAGTACGGCACCAATTTCCGGGGTTAATGCGGCAAAAGAAGAGGCAAAAAGCAGCAACAGTGTTTTTGCCAGCAACCAGCTCAGTACTGCGGGTGCCACCAGACGCATATTCGCCCATGTCAGCCGCATACTGCTACGCATCGAGGCAAAAATGCCCATTTTGTCCTGTACCAACATCACCGGTGCCAGAGCCAGTAAAATGGCCATGATAATTCCCGGAACGACCACCAGCATGATGCCAATCTGTACTAAAAGGGTAGTCAGAAAAATCAGAATAAATAACTTTGGCAATATCGGCGCACTGGCACCAATAGCTCGCAGCGCACTGACTCTCTGACCCGCAGACACCAGCTGGATAATTAATATTACGCCTCCGGCGAGAATGGCGTTACCGATTAATCCTGAAAAAGTGGACGCCGCTGAAGCCTGTAGCAAAATTTGTTGCTGTTCCGGTGACATATTCTGAACCAGGTCGAACAACCCACTACTGCCGCTAACGGGCACGCCGTCATTGAGCTGCGCAAGCTGTGCATCACTTGGTGAGAAAACATGCCCTAACACCACTGTGATAAACGCACATAGCAACGATACCAACAGAATGGTCATAAATTGATTACGGAAGAAATTTCCGGTGTCACGGTATACGGACTGCGCCGTGATAGACATGCACTCTCCTTGAGTTTTATGCAGGTGTTAATTAGCGGGCAATTGTACCCTGGTTAAGCCTCGGGTGGCAGCATCAGGTCTTGTATGGAAAAGCATATCTTTGTAAAGCGGAGGTAATTGCTGGCCTTCAGACGTGGGCAAATCGCGGCAAGTGGCGATCGAGTTAACATTTGCGTAGCGAAAATATTTAAAAATTGATTTAAATCACATTAACCAGGATTCTCAATGCAACTTCTAAATTAATCCAGATCAATAAATGGTGAATTATCATATGTAATGTGATCTATGTAGGATCATTTGTTACTCCAATGTAGGTATATTCGTCACGTTTTTATAACCATAACGACGGAGCGGATATGAAAAAGTTAACAGTGGCGGCTTTGGCAGTAACAACTCTTCTCTCTGGCAGTGCCTATGCGCATGAAGCAGGCGAATTTTTTATGCGTGCAGGGTCTGCAACCGTACGTCCAACAGAAGGTGCTGGTGGTACGTTAGGAAGTCTGGGTGGATTCAGCGTGACCAATAACACGCAACTGGGCCTGACGTTTACTTATATGGCGACCGATAACATTGGTGTGGAATTGCTGGCAGCGACGCCGTTCCGCCATAAAATCGGCACCCGGGCGACCGGCGATATTGCAACCGTTCATCATCTGCCGCCAACACTGATGGCGCAGTGGTATTTTGGTGATGCCAGCAGCAAATTCCGTCCTTACGTTGGGGCAGGTATTAACTACACCACCTTCTTTGATAATGGATTTAACGATCATGGCAAAGAGGCGGGGCTTTCCGATCTCAGTCTGAAAGATTCCTGGGGAGCTGCCGGGCAGGTGGGGGTTGATTATCTGATTAACCGTGACTGGTTGGTTAACATGTCAGTGTGGTACATGGATATCGATACCACCGCCAATTATAAGCTGGGCGGTGCACAGCAACACGATAGCGTACGCCTCGATCCGTGGGTGTTTATGTTCTCAGCAGGATATCGTTTTTAATTCCGCACAAAAACGACCCCGTAATATACGGGGTCAATAAGGACATGGCATAAAGGGTATTATTTCTTCGCTTCTACGCCATCAGTTTCAGAGCGAATTAAAAATTTCTCAGTTGTTTGCGGAATATGCTGAATCAGCCAGTCGGCCATTTGCTTTTCCTCATTTAAAATCGCTTCGATGGTTGGAATTGAAGCTGTATCACCGGCATTTTTTGCTGCTGCTAATAGTGAGGTGTAACAGGCGATTTCAAATTGCTCGAAGACATATCCGCTAATAGAGCCTTTGACTATTTCATCAGAAGGGAATATACCACCGATTGACTGCCCAAGCGCAGCCATTTTACTCATCGAATCTTTAATGACTGAACGTGAAATGTCATTACGATCAAGAATAGTTTCCAGTTGAACAATCTGGTTTTTGGTTTCACTAAGATGTTGTTCAATACGAGCGCGTAGTTCAGGATAATTATCTATACGACTAGCCATGGATTCAAGCATAGATTCGGCTTGCTTTTCCATTGCGTGGGCGTCACGTAACCAGTCATGATAATGTTCAATATGATTCATGAAAATGTCCTCTTTATAAAATGACTAAAAGTTAAAGTTCATATTTCAGGCTTTATTTTCGGCTTTCTTATTTACGTTATTAAGTGCCAGATCAGTCAATTTGATGTCGGTGGCCTTTTCTTCTTCCAGGGTTTCTTTCAGAAGCTTCTCTGCTTTACGATAACCTAATTGTTCAGCCAGCGTTGCTAAGGTCCCGTAACTGGCGATCTCATAGTGCTCGACCTTCTGTGCAGCGGCAATCAGTGCGGCATCACGCACTTCGTTTTTCTCGGTGCTTTCGATGACCTCATTAGCTTCATCAATGAGACCTTCCATTGCCACACATTTCATGCGCTTAATTTTCAGGTTCGATTCGGACTCCACAACTTGATCAATACGTTCAATCTGTCCATGAGTTTCCTCGAGGTGCGCATGAAAAGCCTGACTTAATTTTTCGTTTGATGTTGCTCTTGCGAGTTTTGCCAGTGCCCGGGTTAATTGTTTTTCTGCGCTGTAGGTATCTGAAAGCAGGTGAATAAATACATCTTCAATGGTCTTCATATTCATATTTTTCTCCAGTGAAATCACTGCGAGCCATACGGCCCGCAGATGCAATTATCTTTATCAGCTGATATTAATAATTAACGGTGAATCAGGATTTGCCTGATTTATTACCACCGCTTTGTTGACCGCCTTTTTTACCCGCTTCAGATGCGCGTTGCGGATCATTTTTAAAATTACCGCCGCTATGCTGACCGCCTTTACGGCCAGCGTCGGATGCCTTTTCACGGTCTTCGGTGAAATTTCCTGAACCACCACGATGTTCGGCCATGTTATTTCTCCCGTTGCGTTGCATTGTTTCATTAATATGAGTGTTGTGTGTCGACACTCATTAAAATTAGTCGCTAATGAAAATTAGTCAAATTAAGCGCAACGAGAAGAAAGAGGGGGAATATATTTTGAGGAACATTCTGGATATATTAACAATTGTCTGAGGAATAAGTGACTTAGAGAAAATTATTGATTTCACTGGTGTTATATTGCGGGATTAATTTGTTTGATTATATTACTGTTGGGCGGAAAAATGACGTAAGTTGACGTTCGACAGGGGTAAGCTAAACGGTAAAAAGATAAATAATAAATGAATTTAGGATTTTTCCAGCTTCGTTAAAGAAAGTTAAAATGCCGCCAGCGGAACTGGCGGCTGTGGGATTAACTGCGCGTCGCCGCTTTCATCGGTTGTACAAAAGCTTTTAGTGCCGCCAGCATTTTCTCTGGCTCATTAATATGTTGCTCGATGATTTTAACGATGGCCGAACCAGAAATCGCGCCCGCAGCTCCTGCATCAATCGCTGCTTTTACCTGATCCGGGGCGGAAATACCAAAGCCCTGCAATGGAGGCGCAGCATTGTATTCTTTCAGCTTCGTGACCAGATGATTGAGGGGTAACGCGGCGCGGTTTTCTGCGCCGGTCACGCCCGCACGTGACAATAAATAGGTGTATCCACGACCGTAGGAGGCTATCTGGCGCAGCAAATCATCGTCGGCATTCGGCGGGCAAATAAAGATAGGTGCGACATTATGACGCAACGCGGCCTGGCGGAAGGGCGCGGACTCTTCAACTGGCACATCGGCAACCAGCACCGAATCGACGCCGACTTTCTCGCACTCGGCGTAAAACTCATCAATGCCTTTGTTAAACACCAGGTTGGCATACATCAGCAGGCCGATGGGAATGGTCGGGTGCTTCTGGCGAATCAGTGCCAGCATCTCAAAGCACTGCGCCGGGGTTACTCCCGCCGCAAAAGCACGCAGTGTGGCGTTTTGAATCGTCGGGCCATCTGCCAGCGGGTCGGAGAAGGGGATGCCTAACTCCAGCGCGTCAGCACCGGCTTCAATTAGCGCATCGATAATTTTCAGCGACTGCTCAATGCCCGGATCACCGAGCGTGACGAAAGGAACGAATGCGCCTTCTTTGCGCTCCTTCAACTGGGCAAACAGAGATTCGTAGCGTTCCATCAGATTTCCCCTCGTGCTTTCAAAATATCGTGAACGGTGAAGATGTCTTTATCGCCGCGACCGGAAAGGTTAACCACCAGTAGCTGCTCTTTTTCCGGGTTTTCGTGCATCATTTTCAGCGCATGGGCCAGGGCGTGGGAGGACTCCAGCGCCGGGATAATCCCTTCGTGCAGGCACAGCGTTTTGAAGGCTTCCAGTGCTTCATCATCGGTAATTGACACGTAATCAGCGCGTCCAGTGCTGTTAAGATACGCGTGTTGTGGGCCGACAGACGGGAAATCCAGTCCGGCGGAGATGGAGTAAGATTCTTCAATCTGTCCGTCTTCGGTTTGCATCATCGGCGCTTTCATACCGAAATAGATGCCCACGCGACCGTGTTTTAACGGTGCGCCGTGCTCGCCAGTTTCGATACCGTGACCGCCTGGTTCGACACCAATCAGGCCGACGTCGGTTTCGTTGATAAAATCAGCAAACATGCCGATGGCATTCGAACCGCCGCCAACACAGGCGATAACCGCATCCGGCAGGCGACCTTCTCTTTCCAGAATCTGCGCTTTCGTTTCTTCGCCAATCATTCGCTGAAACTCACGCACAATGGTCGGGTAAGGATGCGGGCCAGCCGCGGTGCCCAGCATATAGTGCGCGGTTTCATAACTGCCGGACCAGTCGCGTAGCGCCTCATTACAGGCATCTTTCAGCGTCGCGGAACCGCTATGCACCGGGATCACTTCCGCACCCATTAAGCGCATACGAAAAACGTTAGGCGACTGGCGCTCGACGTCTTTGGCACCCATATAAATGCGACATTTCAGGCCGAGCAGGGCGCTGGCAAGGGCCGACGCCACGCCATGCTGACCGGCTCCGGTTTCGGCGATGATTTCCGTTTTACCCATCCGCTTCGCCAGCAAAGCCTGGCCGAGCACCTGGTTGGTTTTATGCGCGCCGCCGTGCAGCAAATCTTCGCGCTTGAGATACAGCGTGGTGTTAGTGCCAGCCGTAATGTTCTGGCATTTGGTGAGTGCGGTTGGACGCCCGGCATAGTTTTTCAGCAGGTCGTTGAACTGAGCCTGAAATTCAGGATCTTTTTGCGCGCTGACAAAAGCTTCTTCCAGCTGGCGCAGAGCAGGCATCAGGATTTGTGGCACGTACATGCCGCCAAACTCACCAAAATACGGGTTAAGTAATGTTGTCATTGTTCCTTTCCTTAATATGCGCGCAGCGTCTGGAAAACCGAGGCCAAAAGACGTGCGTCTTTGATGCCCGGTTGCGACTCTACAGCAGAATTAAAATCAAGTCCGGCGCAGCCGGTTTGTGCCGCTTCCACGCAGTTATCTGCGCCTAAGCCCCCCGCCAGCAGAACGTTGCCAAGCGATTGACCGTTTAACAGTGACCAGTCGAAACGTTGACCGCTTCCACCCTGGCCGTTGTCTAAAACATATTTATCAACGTGCTGAAGCTCGCGGGCGGGCAGGGTTTCACCGACGCTTAATGCTTTCCAGATGGCAACGTGTGCTGGCAGAGCTTCACGCAGCGTATCGATATACAGCTGATCTTCATTACCATGCAGTTGCACTGCCGCCAGCGATAACACCTTAGCTTTGTCCACCACATCGGCAATATCGTGATTGCGGAACACGCCAACATACTGCAACGGTGCCGCAGCCATCACTTCCTGCGCCTGTTCAACGTTGACGCAACGCGGTGATGTCGCAACAAAAATCAACCCACCGTAAATCGCGCCCGCGTCATAAGCTGCTTTAGCATCTTGCCCACGCGTCAGGCCACATACTTTATTCTCACCCAGCAACACCCGGCGCACGGCGGCGTTCAAATCGTCATGGGCCATCAACGCCGAACCAATCAGAAAACCGTTAGCGAAGTGGCTTAACTCGCGCACCTGAGCGTAAGTATTGATGCCGGATTCGCTGATTACCGTCACGTTGTGCCCCAGTTTCGGCGCAAGCTCGCGGGTACGGTTGAGATCAATCGACAAATCACGCAGATCGCGGTTGTTGATGCCAACGACCTTTGCCCCCAATGCAATGGCACGCTCCAGTTCCTCTTCATTACTGACTTCGGTCAGCACACCCATCTCCAGACTGTGGGCGACGGCAGCAAGCTGGCGATATTGTTCGTCATCCAGTACTGAAAGCATTAATAAGCAGGCATCGGCCTGGTAATAGCGCGCCAGATAGATCTGGTAAGGATCGATAATGAAGTCTTTACATAAAATCGGCTGCGGGGCGATTTGGCTGACGATGGGGAGGAAATCAAAGCTCCCCTGAAAATATTTCTCATCAGTCAGCACCGAAATTGCCGAAGCGTAATGTTTATAAATGGCGGCAATGCGTGCCGGATCAAAATCATCGCGGATCACGCCTTTTGACGGTGATGCTTTTTTACACTCCAGAATAAACGCCGTGCGTGCACCCTGTAGCGCATCATAAAAATGTCGCGTGCTCGGCTGAACCTCATTCTGAAAACTGGCCAGCGGTTGCTGCTGTTTGCGGGCTTCTACCCAAATCGCCTTGTCTGCGACGATTTTCGCTAAAACGGTTTGCATCATTTACCCTCGTGCCGCCAGTGCGGTGACTCTGTCGTAAGCAGAACCACTGCGCAGTACCTCAAGAACGGTTTGCGCATTGGCTTGCAGATCTTCATGGCCATGCAGGCGCATTAACATGGCGACGTTCGCCGCGACGGCTGCTTCATGGGCGGCGTCGCCTTTACCTTGTAACAAACGTGTTAAAATGTCACGGTTTTCTTCCGGTGTTCCGCCTGCCAGTTGCTCCTGGTGGTAGGGTGTCAGGCCAAAATCTTCAGCGGTCAATTGATAGCTCTTAATTTCGCCGTCATGCAGTTCGGCAACGATTGTCGGCGCGTGTAATGAAACTTCATCCATCCCGCCGCTGTGCACCACTGCCGCGCGTTGATACCCCAGCACGCGCAAGGTTTCGGCAATCGGTAGCACCAGTTCCGGACTATAAACACCAATTAACGCCAGCGGAGGATGCGCCGGGTTAATCAGTGGCCCCAGCACGTTGAACAGGGTGCGGGTTTTCAGTTGCTGGCGAACCGGCATCGCGTGGCGAAATCCGGTGTGATATTTCGGCGCAAAGAGGAAACAGACGCCTAACTCATCCAGCGCCTGGCGCGATTTATCGGCGTTCATATCAAGATTAATACCGAATGCCGCCAGCAGATCCGACGAACCGGATTTACTGGAGACACTACGGTTGCCGTGTTTCGCCACTTTCAGCCCACAGGCCGCGGCGACAAACGCACTGGCGGTAGAAATATTGATGCTGTTACTGCCGTCACCGCCAGTACCGACGATATCAGCAAACAGATAATCCGGGCGCGGGAACGGCGCGGCGTTTTCCAGTAGCGCGGTTGCTGCTCCGGCGATCTCGTTCGGGTGCTCGCCGCGAATTTTCATGCTCACCAGCGCCGCCGCCAGTTGTTCCGGTTTCAGTTCGCCACGTACCACCGCTGAAAACAGCTGGTGGCTTTCTTGTTGGCTAAGCGTCTGCGCCTGATACAGTTTTTCCAGAATCGGTTGCAGCGTGTTAGTCGGTTCCAGTTTCTGCTGCGCCCAGGCCAATGTTTGTTCCAGCAGGCGAGCGCCCTGGGTAGTAAGAATGGATTCCGGATGGAACTGGAATCCACAAACGCGATCTGCATCGTGACGCACCGCCATCACCATGCCATTAAAATGGGCGTTGATGGTTAAACCGGCCGGAATGTTACTGCCAACCAGCGAGTGATAACGCGCCACTGGCAGCGGGTTTGTTAATCCGGCAAACATCGCCTGACCGTCATGTTCAATGCTGGAGGCTTTACCGTGAAGAATTTCGCCCGCCTGACCGACATACCCCCCATAAGCTTCGACAATCGCTTGATGACCGAGGCAAATGCCAATAATTGGCAGCTTGCCACGCAAGCGGGTGAGGAGTTCCGGCATACAACCGGCTTCGCTTGGCACACCGGGGCCAGGAGAAAGCATCAGCACCGGATTGCTCATTGTCGCCAGGCGTTCAATTAAGGTCTGCGCCGGAATATGGTTGCGGTAAATCACCACGTTATGACCATTGCTGCGCAACTGATCTGCCAGGTTGTAAGTAAAAGAGTCGATATTATCGAGCAGCAGAATGTCAGCCATCAGAACGTCTCCTGTGCATGATGCGCGGTGGCAATAGCGCGCAGTACAGCGCGGGCTTTATTACGTGTTTCGTCGGCTTCCGACTGCGGAACAGAATCAAGTACCACGCCAGCACCGGCTTGCACGGTGGCGATACCGTTTTCCACCAGCGCCGAGCGGATCACTATGCAGGTGTCGAGATCGCCATGCGCGGTGAAATAACCTACCGCGCCGCCGTAGCTGCCGCGGCGACGACCTTCCGCCCCGGCAATTAACTGCATGGCGCGCACTTTCGGCGCGCCGCTTAACGTGCCCATATTCATACAGGCGCGGTAAGCGTGCAGGGCGTCGAGATCGTGGCGCAGCTCACCGACCACGCGGGAGACGAGATGCATCACATAAGAATAACGGTCAACTTTGGTGAGATCGGCGACATAGCGACTGCCGGGGGTGCAAATACGCGCCAGGTCATTACGGGCGAGATCCACCAGCATCAGATGTTCAGAAAGCTCTTTATGATCGGTACGCATTTCCAGTTCGATGCGGCTGTCGAGGTCTCTGTCCAGCGAACCATCGGCACGACGACCGCGTGGACGTGTTCCGGCAATGGGGTAGATCTCAATCTGGCGGCTGGTGGCGTCATACTTGAGCGAGCTCTCCGGCGACGCGCCAAACAGGGTGAAATCATTATCCTGCATAAAAAACATGTACGGGCTGGGATTACTCTTTTTCAGCACGTAATAGGCCGCCAGCGGTGACGGGCAGGGTAGTGAGAAACGGCGAGATGGCACCACCTGGAAAATCTCTCCGGCGCGAATCGCTTTTTGCAACAAACGCACTACGCTACCGAACTCTTCATCGCTCTGGTTACATTCACAATGCATATGCGGCACGGAAACCACCGGCAGCGGTGGCGCGGTTTCGGTCAGCTGCTGGCGAAGATCGTTCAGGCGAGCAGTGAGACGTTGTTTTTCTTCTTCATTCGGAGCAAAAAGACTGGCCTGAATGCGGGTGCTTTTTTTCTGATGGTCAATCACCATCAGCGTTTCAGCGAGATAAAAACAGAAATCAGGACAGTTATTTTCCGCTGCCAGTTGTGGTAAATCTTCAAATCCCGCCACAAGGTCATAAGAGAACAGGCCGCCAAAGAACATGGCTTCTCGTTCTTCCTTCGGTACATTCAACAGATCCTGCAATAAACGGAAAGCGTCAAAAACCGAAAGGGAGCATAAGCGGGCGTCTTCATCCAGCAGTGGACTGACAGGGGGGAAGCGCAGCACACGGCAGTTTGGTGATTGTTCACTTTCCACACCCGCAGGCAGGGCGTTATCCAGTAGTGCCAGCAGGGCTTCGCCATTGCCGGAAAGTGCCTGAATTGTGACCGTGTCACCTAATGCTGTAATGCGCAGCGCACTGTCTATCAGCAGCAGGCTTTTTAAATCATCTTTGCTGTCGATATCTGCGGATTCCAGCAGCAGCGTTGCTGGACGATGCCCACACAACTGGTGAAAAAGCGCAGTCGGGTTGTCGCGATAAGCGCCTTCGCAGGTTAGCAGTTCGAGAGTCGGTTTTTGTGTTTGCATTGTTATTCTCTAATTTTGTTCAAAAAAAAGCCCGCTCATCAGGCGGGCTGGGTATCTGATTGCTTTACGCATGGTGAATACACTGCCCGTTTCAGGAAGTGCGCCACCAACCTTTCAGTACGAAAATTGCTTTCATTGTCGATACCCTTTTACGTGAACTTGCGTACTAGTTAACTGGTTCGATGATTAATTGTCAACAGCTCATTTCAGAATATTTGCCAGAACCGTTATGATGTCGGCGCAAAAAACATTATCCAGAACGGGAGTGCGCCTTGAGCGACACGAATTACGCAGTGATTTACGACCTGCACAGCCATACCACAGCTTCCGATGGCTGCCTGACGCCAGAAGCATTGGTGCACCGTGCAGTCGAGATGCGCGTCGGCACCCTGGCGATCACCGACCATGACACCACAGCTGCAATCTCACCAGCAAGAGAGGAAATTTCACGTTCGGGACTGGCGCTGAATCTTATTCCCGGCGTGGAAATCTCCACGGTCTGGGAAAATCATGAAATTCACATTGTCGGGCTGAATATTGATATTACTCATCCGCTAATGTGTGAGTTCCTCGCGCAGCAGACAGAACGGCGCAATCAGCGGGCGCAGCTGATTGCCGAAAGACTTGAAAAAGCGCAAATACCTGGGGCGCTGGAAGGCGCGCAACGACTGGCGCAGGGCGGTGCGGTGACGCGCGGTCATTTTGCGCGTTTCCTTGTGGAGTGCGGCAAAGCCAGTTCAATGGCGGATGTCTTTAAAAAATATCTGGCGCGCGGGAAAACCGGATACGTTCCGCCACAGTGGTGTACAATAGAACAAGCTATTGATGTCATTCATCATTCTGGCGGTAAGGCGGTGCTAGCTCATCCTGGGCGGTACAATCTTAGTGCTAAATGGCTGAAAAGATTGGTTGCGCATTTTGCCGAACACCACGGCGACGCGATGGAAGTCGCGCAGTGCCAGCAATCGCCCAATGAACGCACCCAGCTGGCCACACTTGCGCGTCAGCATCATTTATGGGCATCACAAGGATCTGATTTTCATCAGCCATGCCCGTGGATCGAACTGGGTCGTAAACTCTGGCTGCCGGCAGGCGTTGAAGGCGTCTGGCAGCTATGGGAACAGCCGCAGAACACCACAGAGAGGGAATTATGAGCCAGTTTTTTTATATTCATCCTGATAACCCGCAGCAACGTCTGATCAACCAGGCGGTGGAGATCGTGCGTAAAGGCGGGGTGATTGTTTATCCAACTGATTCCGGCTATGCGCTCGGCTGTAAAATTGAAGATAAAAACGCCATGGAGCGTATTTGTCGTATTCGCCAGCTGCCGGACGGTCACAACTTTACCCTGATGTGTCGCGATCTTTCTGAACTCTCGACCTATTCATTTGTCGATAACGTTGCGTTTCGTTTAATGAAAAACAACACGCCGGGCAACTATACCTTCATCCTGAAGGGGACGAAGGAAGTGCCACGCCGTCTGTTGCAGGAAAAACGCAAAACAATCGGTATGCGTGTGCCTTCTAACCCGATTGCGCAGGCGTTGCTTGAAGCACTGGGCGAACCGATGCTTTCCACTTCGCTAATGCTGCCAGGCAGCGAATTTACCGAATCCGATCCGGAAGAAATTAAAGACCGTCTGGAAAAACAGGTGGATTTGATTATTCACGGCGGCTATCTCGGGCAGAAACCAACAACGGTTATCGATCTTACTGATGATACGCCGGTCGTGGTGCGTGAAGGCGTAGGTGATGTGAAGCCTTTCTTATAACAAATTGCGTTCCACGGATGGAAGACTATGGCAGGGATATATCGCTGCATTTTGCTGTTGATAGTTGGGCTTTTTTTCTCTTCGTTGAGTTATCCGAAAAACACGGAGATCCCTTCTTATGAAGAAGGGATCTCGCTCTTTGATGTTGAAGCCACTCTGCAACCGGACGGGGTGCTCGACATCAAAGAGAACATTCATTTTCAGGCGCGAAATCAGCAGATTAAGCACGGATTTTATCGTGATTTACCACGACTATGGATGCAGCCTAATGGGGACGCTGCACTGCTGAACTATCATATTGTTGGCGTCACCCGTGATGGTATTCCTGAACCCTGGCATCTTGACTGGCATATCGGGTTAATGAGTATTGTCGTGGGCGATAAACAACGTTTCTTGCCTCAAGGCGACTATCATTATCAAATTCATTATCAGGTTAAAAATGCTTTCCTGCGTGAGGGAGATTCAGATCTGTTAATCTGGAACGTGACCGGTAACAAGTGGCCGTTTGAAATCTATAAGACCCGATTTTCTCTCCAGTTGCCTGATATGGCGGGTAATCCATTTAGCGAAATTGATCTCTTTACTGGAGAAGAGGGCGACACATATCGAAATGGCCGCATCCTTGAGGACGGAAGAATTGAATCCCGCGATCCGTTTTATCGTGAAGACTTCACGGTCCTCTACCGCTGGCCTCACGCTTTACTTGGTAATGCCCCAGCACCACAAACGACGAATATTTTCAGCCATCTTCTTTTACCCTCCACGTCATCGTTGTTAATTTGGTTTCCGTGTCTATTCCTGGTTTGTGGATGGTTATATCTCTGGAAGCGCAGGCCGCAATTTACGCCGGTAGATGTGATTGAAACCGATGTCATTCCGCCAGATTACACGCCCGGCATGTTACGTCTCGATGCGAAGCTGGTTTACGACGATAAAGGTTTTTGTGCCGATATCGTAAATCTGATTGTGAAAGGAAAAATTCATCTGGAAGATCAGTATGATAAGAACCAGCAAATCCTGATTCGTGTTAATGAAGGCGCGACCAGAAATAATGCGGTATTACTGCCCGCAGAGCAGTTATTACTGGAAGCGTTATT
This sequence comes from Escherichia sp. F1, assembly GCF_046764225.1. Lineage (NCBI taxonomy): Bacteria > Pseudomonadati > Pseudomonadota > Gammaproteobacteria > Enterobacterales > Enterobacteriaceae > Escherichia > Escherichia sp. F1. Next base: position 2,708,767 of record NZ_CP177202.1, on the reverse strand, counting down.
TCGTAAAGGCGATAAGGTCGTTCTTACGGGGAGACGCAACAGAGTCTTACGCAGGGCATTTTTACGGATGCAGAAATTTTATCTGCCGCGTAAAAAGTCTTCGTTTTACCGGCCTGATACGTTTTTGCAATGGGGCGGAATGGAGATATTGGCGGTCATTCTCTATGGTAACCTGAGTCCCGTAGGTTGGGCAGGAATGAGTCTGGTTGGCGATATGTTTATTATGATCTGCTGGCTTCTTCCTTTTTTATTTTGTTCCCTTGAGCTTTTGTTTGCCCGCGATGATGACAAGCCTTGCGTTAATCGTGTAATCATCACTTTGTTTTTACCGCTGATTTGTTCAGGCGTGGCCTTTTATTCTCTCTATATCAATGTCGGAGATGTATTCTTTTACTGGTATATGCCAGCGGGTTATTTTAGCGCTGTTGTCCTGACCGGTTATCTCACTGGCATGGGGTATATTTTTCTGCCAAAGTTTACCCAAACTGGGCAGCAACGTTATGCCCACGGTGAAGCTATCGTGAACTATCTTGCGCGTAAAGAGGCAGCAACACACAGTGGGCGGCGGCGGAAAGGGGAAACACGGAAACTGGATTACGCGTTGTTAGGTTGGGCGGTCTCGGCAAACCTTGGCAGAGAATGGGCAGCACGTATCACCCCATCACTCGCAGCGGCTGTTCGCGCCCCGGAAATAACCCGTAGTGGCGTTTTATTCTCATTGCAGACGCACCTGAGTTGCGGGGCCTATACCAGTTTGTTGGGGCGAAGCTATTCCGGTGGTGGTGCTGGCGGCGGTGCGGGTGGCGGAGGCGGTGGTGGTTGGTAACCAAATCGACGTTAATCGAAACAAGCTTTAACCATAAAGATAGTGTAGTATGTTGCGCCTCAAAGCCAGGCCGATAAACGTCGAGTCGTTTACTTAAGGCCTGACGAGTTCAAACAGACTTTACTATCAGTGAGTCAGATGTAAGTTCTGACTCACTGTTGCACAAAAGCATATCAGACGCCTGGGAAGGCGACACCAAAAGGAAGCTCTATGAGCGAAAAGCTACAGAAAGTGCTGGCGCGTGCCGGCCACGGTTCTCGCCGTGAAATCGAATCTATTATTGAAGCCGGTCGTGTGAGTGTTGATGGCAAAATTGCTAAACTCGGCGATCGTGTTGAAATTACCCCTGGATTGAAAATCCGTATCGATGGTCACCTGATTTCGGTACGTGAGTCCGCTGAACAAATTTGTCGCGTTCTGGCCTATTACAAACCGGAAGGTGAGTTGTGTACCCGTAACGATCCGGAAGGGCGTCCAACGGTGTTTGACCGTCTGCCAAAGCTGCGTGGCGCACGCTGGATTGCCGTAGGTCGTCTGGACGTTAACACCTGTGGTCTGTTGCTCTTCACCACCGACGGTGAACTGGCAAACCGTTTAATGCATCCAAGCCGTGAAGTTGAACGTGAATATGCCGTGCGTGTATTTGGTCAGGTTGACGACGCGAAACTGCGTGATTTGAGCCGTGGCGTGCAATTGGAAGATGGTCCGGCAGCCTTTAAAACCATCAAGTTCAGCGGTGGTGAAGGGATTAACCAGTGGTACAACGTGACTCTGACCGAAGGTCGTAACCGTGAGGTTCGTCGTCTTTGGGAAGCGGTTGGTGTGCAGGTAAGTCGCCTGATCCGTGTGCGTTACGGTGATATTCCACTGCCGAAAGGTCTGCCACGCGGCGGCTGGACAGAGCTGGATCTCGCTCAGACAAACTATCTGCGTGAACTGGTGGAACTGCCGCCAGAAACCAGCTCTAAAGTCGCTGTAGAAAAAGACCGTCGTCGCATGAAGGCGAATCAGATTCGTCGAGCGGTGAAACGTCACAGTCAGGTGAGCGGCGGTCGTCGTTCTGGTGGACGTAATAATAACGGTTAATTTAAGATAAGTATAAAATAAAGGCCCTGCGGGGCCTTTTCTTCATTTGAAGCATGATAAATAGTCGCAGTATTTTAATTTAATTTCATACTTGCTTATGAATAATACCCGGAAATAGCCACATTACTATTTAATTATCTGAGATAAACTCAACGTCAAGAGGTGGGTTATGATTAGATATAGTGGAATATTTCTATCGCTGTTAATGCTTTCAGGTTGTGCAACTGAAGCATTGAAAAACGAACAAGCTGAAACTGTTATTACTGCGGGTAACAAAGCAGTAGCGGCGAATGCAAGTTTCTTTAAACAATACTATGCTTCTCGTGAAAACTTCCTTGTTAATTTTTATGCGACTAATCCGGATTGTGCACCTCGACCAGATTATGAGGTAGTTATTGAAAACAGTACCAGTGATGAGTCATTATGTCAGCAACCTGGAGATAAGCACAAAAAATCTCAAGAAGATCTTTTTATTACAAAGATAGTCGCTACTGAAAAAGAAAGATTGCTGGCTTCTATGGAAATCATTAGCAGTATGAGTTCTTATGTCGAACTTTTGAATGAGGATTTAGATGTTAAAGACAGCAAACAGTTCATATTGCTTAAACAAGCTCTGGATCACGCGAATAATGCGGGGGCACTTCTGGGCATCAATGATGGTGGAACATTAACAAAATCTGCAGCAGCGGTTAAAGATTTAGTGGTTTATTTCAATGGGTTGTATAATACAAGGGTAAGCGCAGGGAATATAGGTAGTACGGTAAATAATCATTGGCAAAGAATAAAAAATGATCTAACTGATATACGAAACGATATCGCGACAAAAGGTAAACAAACTGGAAGAAATACCTTTGCGACGGTACATAATAATCTCGTTTATTACAATGCCTCCTTAAAAAAAGGAGGAGGTAATGAATTTAAGACATTGAAGAGCAGACAAGAATTCCTGGCTGCGATTATCAGTATTAATGAAACACGTCTTCGTGCAGCAGATCCAGCTATTCCAGCAATACAAGCACTGAACTCATTTCTTGACGAGGGGAATCACCTTAAGGATTTATACACTAATAAAATACGCACAGCGGCTGAACAAAAAAGGCTAAATGAAATATTACGCGCACAGGTCATTAGTGGGTTAAAGGCGTCTGAGGGGCTGGCAAAACTACTTATTGCCAGCGGAATAATGTTATAGGAGGGGCTTTTTATGAACGATGTACAAAACCGTAGAATATTGGCATTACTTGATATGCTGTATAATACTCTGGGCAACAAAACCACATGCAAGGTTTGTCATAAATATTTTATCCTTATCCTCACGGTGATGAACAATCTGACGATTAACTACGGTACTGAAACTTCGCCAGAGTTAAGCGGAATCAGTTATGAAGATGCCAATGCGTTAATTACTGAACTGATATTATTTATTGAAGATGTTGACGCTGAGAATCATGAAGCATATCCGGGACATTTGAATGAGATTAAACGGATTCTGAGTTTTGCTATTGCCGCTTGAATATAATTATGATTAAAGCACCTCAAGAGGCGATCTTTTGAGGTGCTTTCACTTAATAATCAATCCCTATTTGCGCCTTAACACCGGCATCAAACGCATGTTTGAGGGGGCGCAGCTCACTTACCGTATCCGCCAATTCAAGAATATCCCGATGACAACCACGACCCGTGATAATCACCGTCTGTTGATGTGGACGTTCATTTAACGCCTGCACCACTTCTTCCAGTGGCAAATAGTCATACGCCACCATATACGTCAGTTCATCGAGCAAAACCATATCCAGTGAAGGATCGGCAAGCATCCGCTTTGCATGTTGCCAGACTTCGCGACAGGCGGCGGTATCAGACTCGCGGTTTTGTGTATCCCAGGTAAAGCCCGTTGCCATCACCTGAAATTCAACGCCGTGTGGTTCCAGCAGATTTCGTTCGCCATTAGGCCAGGTGCCTTTAATAAACTGCACGACGCCCACTTTTTTTCCGTGACCAACTGCGCGTGTTGCCGTACCAAATGCCGCGGTGGTTTTGCCTTTTCCATTGCCGGTAAAGACGATGATAATACCGCGTTCATCCTGGGCCTGGGCCACACGAGCATCGACTTTTTCTTTCACTCGCTGCTGACGCTGTTGGTAGCGTTCATCACTCATTGGGAAATTCCTGGTTTACGGCCCGGTTGGGCGTCAAAGGTCATGCCGGTTTTACGGCGGCTGTCATCACCCATCAGCCAGAGGTAGAGCGGCATGATATCAGCGGGTGTTTTGAGTTTCTGTGGATCTTCGGTCGGGAATGCACTGGCCCGCATTGCGGTGCGCGTACCGCCTGGGTTAATACAGTTGACGCGCAGACGCTGCTGATATTCATCAGCCAGTACCTGCATCATCCCTTCGGTGGCAAATTTCGACGCTGCATATGCGCCCCAGTTTGCACGCCCCTGACGTCCAACGCTTGATGAAGTAAAGACCAGAGAACCGGCGTCCGATTTGAGTAATAAAGGAAGCAGTGCCTGGGTGAGCATGAAGGTGGCATTAACGTTGACCTGCATGACGTCCTGCCAGACCTGCGGATTTTGTTCGCTCATTGGGCAAACATCGCCGAGCAATCCGGCATTATGCAAAACACCATCCAGACGCGGATAATTAACGGCAATGCGTTGCGCCAGTTGTTGGCAATCTTCGGACGTGCAGGTCAGCAAATCGAGAATAAACCACTGTGGCTGACGCCCAGTTTCTTCGTTTATGTGGCTGGCTACCTGACGTAATTTTTCTTCATTACGGCCCAACAGAATCACTGTCGCACCATAGCGTGCATACGTCATCGCGGCTTCACGACCAATACCATCGCTGGCTCCCGTCACCAGGATAATGCGATCATTGAGTAAATCTTGTGTTGGCTGGTAATGCATGGCTACTCCTCAACGACGTTGTATGTCGCGCTGCCAGTGTACTTTATGACTTTGTGGCTTTATGCCTGAAACAGAAGGGCATTTCAATCAGCCTGGGGCGATAACACCGCAAAATGGATACTTTGTCATACTTTCGCTGCAATAACATCTCTGCGAGACGGCTTAACATGCCTGTTGTAAACTGTGAGCCAAAGCGTTGTTTAACCAAGGTGGGGACTCGTGGAATTGTTGTCTGAATATGGTTTGTTTTTGGCGAAAATCGTTACCGTTGTGCTAGCGATTGCGGCGATTGCCGCCATTATTGTCAATGTTGCTCAACGTAATAAACGCCAGCGTGGCGAGTTACGGGTCAACAATCTCAGCGAACAGTATAAGGAGATGAAAGAAGAACTGGCCGCGGCGCTGATGGACTCACATCAGCAAAAACAGTGGCACAAAGCGCAGAAGAAAAAGCACAAGCAAGAAGCGAAAGCAGCAAAAGCGAAAGCCAAACTGGGCGAGGTGGCAACTGACAGTAAACCTCGCGTCTGGGTGCTGGATTTTAAAGGCAGCATGGACGCCCATGAAGTGAACTCGCTACGTGAAGAGATAACGGCGGTACTCGCAGCATTCAAACCGCAGGATCAGGTTGTGCTCCGTCTGGAAAGCCCTGGTGGCATGGTGCATGGTTACGGGTTGGCGGCTTCGCAGCTGCAGCGTCTGCGTGATAAAAACATTCCTTTAACTGTTACGGTAGACAAAGTCGCTGCCAGCGGCGGTTACATGATGGCCTGTGTGGCGGACAAAATTGTTTCCGCACCGTTTGCTATTGTGGGTTCCATTGGCGTGGTGGCACAAATGCCCAACTTTAACCGCTTCCTGAAAAGCAAAGATATTGATATCGAACTGCACACCGCCGGGCAGTATAAGCGCACGCTGACGTTGCTGGGTGAAAATACCGAAGAAGGGCGGGAGAAATTCCGCGAAGAGTTGAACGAAACGCATCAGTTGTTTAAAGATTTTGTGAAGCGTATGCGTCCTTCTCTGGATATTGAACATGTGGCAACGGGTGAACACTGGTACGGACAACAGGCGGTTGAGAAAGGCCTGGTTGATGAAATCAACACCAGTGATGAAGTTATTCTTAGCCTGATGGAAGGCCGAGAAGTGGTCAATGTACGCTATATGCAACGTAAACGACTCATTGACCGATTCACCGGCAGCGCGGCAGAGAGCGCCGATCGATTGTTGTTACGCTGGTGGCAGCGAGGGCAAAAGCCATTGATGTAAAAGACAAACGCGAGGGTAAGACCTCGCGTTTTGCTTTAATCAACCAGATGATATTTTTCTGAAAGCACATGGGCCAGGTGTTTGAACATATTAAACACCGCGGTGCTTTTGGCTGTTGGCAATCCTTGTTCATCTAAAAAGTAGTCGCCGGTAAATACTAGCACGCCATTACGCTGCGTGACGCCGGTGGCTTCAATCCCTGCGAGCGTATCCTCATGCTCACGAATGATTTTGTTGGCCTCTTTCAACAGCGTCTCGCGGTCGATGGGTTGTGTCTCTTTGTTCATTATTTACTCCTTAAACAAGGACATTAGTCTACGCCAGGCATGGCTTGCAGACAAATATACCACGCTGGTGGCAAGAGCGCCTTACTGGCAACTTTGGATTTTGCATGCTAATAAAGTTGCGTATCGGATTTTATCAGGTACAGTGTGACGCTTTCGTCAATCTGGCAATAGATTTGCTTGACATTCGACCAAAATTCCGTCGTGCTATAGCGCCTGTAGGCCAAGACCTGTTAACTCAGTCACCTGAATTTTCGTGAACAGAGTCACGACAAGGGGTTGATATCCGCAGAGAGCGAGTCCATATCGGTAACTCGTTGCCAGTGGAAGGTTTATCAACGTGCGACGCATTCCTGGAAGAATCAAATTAGGTAAGGTGAATATGGGTAAAGCTCTTGTCATCGTTGAGTCCCCGGCAAAAGCCAAAACGATCAACAAGTATCTGGGTAGTGACTACGTGGTGAAATCCAGCGTCGGTCACATCCGCGATTTGCCGACCAGTGGCTCAGCTGCCAAAAAGAGTGCCGACTCTACCTCCACCAAGACGGCTAAAAAGCCTAAAAAGGATGAACGTGGCGCTCTCGTCAACCGTATGGGGGTTGACCCGTGGCACAATTGGGAGGCGCACTATGAAGTGTTGCCTGGTAAAGAGAAGGTCGTCTCTGAACTGAAACAACTGGCTGAAAAAGCCGACCACATCTATCTCGCAACCGACCTTGACCGCGAAGGGGAAGCCATTGCATGGCACCTGCGGGAAGTGATTGGTGGTGATGATGCGCGCTATAGCCGAGTGGTGTTTAACGAAATTACTAAAAACGCGATCCGCCAGGCATTTAACAAACCAGGTGAGCTGAATATTGATCGTGTTAATGCCCAGCAGGCGCGTCGCTTTATGGACCGCGTGGTGGGGTATATGGTTTCGCCGCTGCTGTGGAAAAAGATCGCTCGTGGTCTGTCTGCCGGTCGTGTGCAGTCGGTGGCGGTCCGCCTGGTGGTCGAGCGTGAGCGTGAAATTAAAGCGTTCGTACCGGAAGAGTTCTGGGAAGTCGATGCCAGCACGACCACGCCATCTGGTGAAGCGTTGGCGTTGCAGGTGACTCATCAGAACGACAAACCGTTCCGTCCGGTCAACAAAGAACAAACTCAGGCTGCGGTAAGTCTGCTGGAAAAAGCGCGCTACAGCGTGCTGGAACGTGAAGACAAACCGACAACCAGTAAACCTGGCGCTCCTTTTATTACCTCTACGCTGCAACAAGCTGCCAGCACCCGTCTTGGTTTTGGCGTGAAAAAAACCATGATGATGGCGCAGCGTTTGTATGAAGCTGGCTATATCACATACATGCGTACCGACTCCACCAACCTGAGTCAGGACGCGGTAAATATGGTTCGCGGTTATATCAGCGATAATTTTGGTAAGAAATATCTGCCGGAAAGTCCGAATCAGTACGCCAGCAAAGAAAACTCACAGGAAGCGCACGAAGCGATTCGTCCTTCTGACGTCAATGTGATGGCGGAATCGCTGAAGGATATGGAAGCAGATGCGCAGAAACTGTACCAGTTAATCTGGCGTCAGTTCGTTGCCTGCCAGATGACCCCAGCGAAATATGACTCCACGACGCTGACCGTTGGTGCGGGCGATTTCCGCCTGAAAGCACGCGGTCGTATTTTGCGCTTTGATGGCTGGACGAAAGTGATGCCTGCGCTGCGTAAAGGCGATGAAGATCGTATCTTACCGGCAGTCGATAAAGGCGATGCTTTGACACTCGTTGAACTGACACCAGCCCAGCACTTTACCAAGCCGCCAGCCCGTTTCAGTGAAGCATCGCTGGTTAAAGAGCTGGAAAAACGCGGTATCGGTCGTCCGTCTACCTATGCGTCGATCATTTCGACCATTCAGGATCGTGGCTATGTGCGAGTAGAAAATCGTCGTTTCTACGCGGAAAAAATGGGTGAAATTGTCACCGATCGCCTGGAAGAGAATTTCCGTGAGTTAATGAACTACGACTTTACCGCGCAGATGGAAAACAGCCTCGACCAGGTGGCAAATCACGAAGCAGAGTGGAAAGCTGTACTGGATCACTTCTTCTCGGATTTCACCCAGCAGTTAGATAAAGCTGAAAAAGATCCGGAAGAGGGTGGTATGCGCCCGAACCAGATGGTTCTGACCAGCATCGACTGCCCGACCTGTGGTCGCAAAATGGGTATTCGCACAGCGAGCACCGGGGTATTCCTTGGTTGTTCTGGCTATGCGCTGCCACCGAAAGAGCGTTGCAAAACCACCATCAACCTGGTTCCGGAAAACGAAGTGCTGAACGTGCTGGAAGGCGAAGACGCTGAAACCAACGCGCTGCGCGCAAAACGTCGTTGCCCGAAATGCGGCACGGCGATGGACAGCTATCTCATCGATCCGAAACGTAAGTTGCATGTCTGTGGTAATAACCCAACCTGCGACGGTTACGAGATCGAAGAGGGCGAATTCCGCATTAAAGGTTATGACGGCCCGATCGTTGAGTGTGAAAAATGTGGTTCTGAAATGCACCTGAAAATGGGGCGTTTCGGTAAATACATGGCCTGCACCAACGAAGAGTGTAAAAACACGCGTAAGATTTTACGTAACGGCGAAGTGGCTCCACCGAAAGAAGATCCGGTACCATTACCGGAGCTGCCGTGCGAAAAATCAGATGCCTATTTCGTGCTGCGTGACGGTGCTGCCGGTGTGTTCCTGGCGGCCAATACCTTCCCGAAATCGCGTGAAACACGTGCGCCACTGGTGGAAGAGCTTTATCGCTTCCGCGACCGTCTGCCGGAAAAACTGCGTTATCTGGCCGATGCGCCACAGCAGGATCCGGAAGGTAATAAGACCATGGTTCGCTTTAGCCGTAAAACCAAACAGCAATATGTCTCTTCGGAAAAAGACGGAAAGGCGACTGGCTGGTCAGCATTTTATGTTGATGGCAAATGGGTTGAAGCGAAAAAATAACCTTTAATTCTGTCAGGTTTTTATAAGCAAAGGGTCGCGAAAGCGGCCCTTTTTTATTGCATATTATTTTTTCTTCACACCTATACACTAAGGCTATAAATGATATAGTGGTTATAGTTAGCACCTTTTTTATTATTAAATCGTATTAGTCACCCGCCAGGTGTGACGAAAAAACGATGTTCTGATGGCGTCTAAGTGGATGGTTTAACATGAAATTACAACAACTTCGCTATATTGTTGAGGTGGTCAATCATAACCTGAATGTCTCATCAACGGCGGAAGGACTTTACACATCACAACCCGGGATCAGTAAACAAGTCAGAATGCTGGAAGACGAGCTAGGCATTCAAATTTTTTCCCGAAGCGGCAAGCACCTGACGCAGGTAACGCCAGCAGGACAAGAAATAATTCGTATCGCTCGTGAAGTTCTGTCGAAAGTCGATGCCATAAAATCGGTCGCCGGAGAGCACACCTGGCCGGATAAAGGCTCGCTGTATATCGCCACCACGCATACCCAGGCACGCTATGCGTTACCAAACGTCATCAAAGGCTTTATTGAACGTTATCCTCGCGTTTCTTTGCATATGCACCAGGGCTCGCCGACACAAATTGCTGATGCCGTCTCTAAAGGCAATGCTGATTTCGCTATCGCCACAGAAGCGCTGCATCTGTATGAAGATTTAGTGATGTTACCGTGCTACCACTGGAATCGGGCTATTGTAGTCACTCCGGATCACCCGCTGGCAGGCAAAAAAGCCATTACCATTGAAGAACTGGCGCAATATCCGTTGGTGACATATACCTTCGGCTTTACCGGACGCTCAGAACTGGATACTGCCTTTAACCGCGCAGGGTTAACGCCACGTATCGTCTTCACGGCAACGGATGCTGACGTCATTAAAACTTACGTCCGGTTAGGGCTGGGAGTAGGGGTCATTGCCAGCATGGCGGTGGATCCGGTCGCCGATCCCGATCTTGTGCGTGTTGATGCTCACGATATCTTCAGCCACAGTACAACCAAAATTGGTTTTCGCCGTAGTACTTTTTTGCGCAGTTATATGTATGATTTCATTCAGCGTTTTGCACCGCATTTAACGCGTGATGTCGTTGATGCGGCTGTCGCATTGCGCTCCAATGAAGAAATTGAGGTCATGTTTAAAGATATAAAACTGCCGGAAAAATAATTTCTTGCGTTATTTCCGGCACCTTTTATGTAGAGAAGGTGCCGGAATATATTCTCTTTTGTTGCTTATTTGTATCCGCTGCACAATATTTTTATCCCTCATATTTATAGGGTAAATTACTTGTAAAGTAGTGTCTAATTACCCGCCTCGCAAACTCCAGTTTTCAAATATCTATTTCAGGTCAAAAGATTGAATTATTCACTGGAGACGATTCGTAAATTCGCTGGATTTTTGACTAAAGTTTCTTTAGGATTTGTCTCATCGTATGATTAATTACACCAATCGTTCAACGTCTTGCTGATAAGTGATGGCGATTATATGAGGTTAGCAATGCCTTCTGGAAATCAGGAACCCCGCCGGGACCCTGAATTAAAACGCAAAGCCTGGCTGGCGGTATTTCTTGGTTCTGCACTTTTCTGGGTGGTTGTCGCACTGCTGATTTGGAAAGTGTGGGGATAACTATGGTCGGTCAGGAGCAACTGGAGTCGTCACCATTATGTCAGCATAGTGACAATGAACCAGAAACGAAACGGGAATGTTCCGTCGTTATTCCAGACGACTGGCAACTAACAACGCAGCAGCAAGCCTTTATAGAACTGTTTGCTGAAGATGATCAGCCGAAACAATAATTATCATCATTCTTATTACCCATTTTTAATGAATTAAAGGGCTTTTAATACACCGCAGCAATAACAGGTTGAGTTATCTCAACACAAAGTAATAACCGTTAAAGGTGTAGCCTATGATCAACACAAATATGAAATATTGGTCCTGGATGGGCGCGTTTTCTCTGTCGATGCTCTTCTGGGCCGAATTCCTCTGGATCATTACTCACTGATCCCTGACCCCGCTGCGGCGGGGTTTTCATTTGCTTTGCCACAAGGTTCTCCTCTTTTATCAATTTGGGTTGTTATCAAATCGTTACGCGATGTTTGTGTTATCTTTAATATTCACCCTGAAGAGAATCAGGGCTTCGCAACCCTGTCATTAAGGAGGAGCTATGTCGTCAACCCTACGAGAAGCCAGTAAGGATACGTTGCAGGCCAAAGATAAAACTTACCACTACTACAGCCTGCCGCTTGCTGCCAAATCACTGGGCGATATCACCCGTCTGCCCAAGTCACTCAAAGTTTTGCTCGAAAACCTGCTGCGCTGGCAGGATGGTAACTCGGTTACCGAAGAGGATATCCACGCGCTGGCGGGATGGCTGAAAAATGCCCATGCTGACCGTGAAATTGCCTACCGCCCGGCAAGGGTGCTGATGCAGGACTTTACCGGCGTACCTGCCGTTGTTGATCTGGCGGCAATGCGCGAAGCGGTTAAACGCCTCGGTGGCGATACTGCAAAGGTTAACCCGCTCTCACCGGTCGACCTGGTCATTGACCACTCGGTGACCGTCGATCGTTTTGGTGATGATGAGGCATTTGAAGAAAACGTGCGCCTGGAAATGGAGCGCAACCACGAACGTTATGTGTTCCTGAAATGGGGAAAGCAGGCGTTCAGTCGTTTTAGCGTCGTGCCGCCAGGCACAGGCATTTGCCATCAGGTTAACCTCGAATATCTCGGCAAAGCAGTGTGGAGCGAATTGCAGGACGGTGAATGGATTGCTTATCCGGATACACTCGTTGGTACTGACTCGCACACCACCATGATCAACGGCCTTGGCGTGCTGGGGTGGGGCGTGGGGGGGATCGAAGCAGAAGCCGCAATGTTAGGTCAGCCGGTTTCCATGCTTATCCCGGACGTAGTGGGCTTTAAACTCACCGGAAAATTACGTGAAGGTATTACCGCCACAGACCTGGTTCTCACCGTTACCCAAATGCTGCGCAAACATGGCGTGGTGGGGAAATTCGTCGAATTTTATGGTGATGGGCTGGATTCACTACCGCTGGCGGATCGCGCCACCATTGCCAATATGTCGCCAGAATATGGTGCCACCTGTGGCTTCTTCCCAATCGATGCTGTCACCCTCGATTACATGCGTTTAAGCGGGCGCAGTGAAGATCAGGTTGAGTTGGTCGAAATATATGCCAAAGCGCAGGGCATGTGGCGTAACCCGGGCGATGAACCGATTTTTACCAGTACGTTAGAACTGGATATGAATGACGTTGAAGCGAGCCTGGCAGGGCCAAAACGCCCACAGGATCGCGTTGCACTGCCCGATGTACCAAAAGCATTTGCCGCCAGTAACGAACTGGAAGTGAATGCCACGCATAAAGATCGCCAGCCGGTCGATTATGTTATGAACGGACATCAGTATCAGTTACCTGATGGCGCGGTGGTCATTGCTGCGATAACGTCGTGCACCAACACCTCTAACCCAAGTGTGCTGATGGCCGCAGGCTTGCTGGCGAAAAAAGCCGTAACTCTGGGCCTCAAGCGGCAACCGTGGGTCAAAGCGTCGCTGGCACCAGGCTCGAAAGTTGTTTCTGACTATCTGGCAAAAGCGAAATTGACACCGTATCTCGACGAACTGGGGTTTAACCTTGTGGGATATGGTTGTACCACCTGTATTGGTAACTCTGGGCCGCTGCCCGATCCTATCGAAACGGCAATCAAAAAAGGCGATTTAACCGTCGGTGCAGTGCTGTCCGGCAACCGTAACTTTGAAGGCCGTATCCATCCGCTGGTTAAAACCAACTGGCTGGCCTCGCCGCCGCTGGTGGTTGCCTATGCGCTGGCGGGAAATATGAATATCAACCTCGCATCTGAGCCTATCGGCCATGATCGCAAAGGCGATCCGGTATATCTGAAAGATATCTGGCCATCGGCACAAGAAATTGCCCGTGCGGTAGAACAAGTCTCCACAGAAATGTTCCGCAAAGAGTACGCAGAAGTTTTTGAAGGCACAGCAGAGTGGAAGGAAATTAACGTCACACGATCCGATACCTACGGTTGGCAGGAAGATTCAACCTATATTCGCTTATCGCCATTCTTTGATGAAATGCAGGCAACACCAGCACCTGTGGAAGATATTCACGGTGCGCGGATCCTCGCAATGCTGGGGGATTCAGTCACCACTGACCATATCTCTCCGGCGGGCAGTATTAAGCCCGACAGCCCAGCGGGTCGATATCTACAAGGTCGGGGTGTTGAGCGAAAAGACTTTAACTCCTACGGTTCGCGGCGTGGTAACCATGAAGTGATGATGCGCGGCACCTTCGCCAATATTCGCATCCGTAATGAAATGGTGCCTGGTGTTGAAGGGGGGATGACGCGGCATTTACCTGACAGCGACGTAGTCTCTATTTATGATGCTGCGATGCGCTATAAGCAGGCGCAAACGCCGCTGGCGGTGATTGCCGGGAAAGAGTATGGATCAGGCTCCAGCCGTGACTGGGCGGCAAAAGGTCCGCGTCTGCTTGGAATTCGTGTGGTGATTGCCGAATCGTTTGAACGAATTCACCGCTCGAATTTAATTGGCATGGGCATCCTGCCGCTGGAATTTCCGCAAGGCGTGACGCGTAAAACGTTAGGGCTAATCGGGGAAGAGAAGATTGATATTGTCGATCTGCAAAGTCTACAACCCGGCGCGACGGTTCCGGTGACGTTTACGCGCGCGGATGGTAGCCAGGAAGTCGTACCCTGCCGTTGTCGTATCGACACCGCGACGGAGTTGACTTACTACCAGAACGACGGCATTTTGCATTATGTCATTCGTAATATGTTGAAGTAACGAGTATTTGCTTGCCGGTTATTTTGCTTCCGGCAAGCAAATGAATTACACAATGCAAGAGGGTTATTTGTTCAGCAAATGACCCATTTTCTCGGCTTTGGTATCGAGATAATGTTCGTTATTGGGGTTACGACCTACAATCAACGGTACGCGTTCAACAATATTAATCCCTGCTTCGGTCAGAATTTCGACTTTTTTCGGGTTATTGGTTAACAAGCGGACTTCATTGACGCCAAGGAGTTTGAACATATCAGCGCAAAGAGTGAAGTCGCGCTCATCAGCGGCGAAGCCTAACTGGTGGTTAGCCTCTACGGTATCGTAACCTTGATCCTGCAGTGCATAAGCGCGGATTTTATTCAGCAGACCAATGTTACGACCTTCCTGACGGTGATACAGCAAAATACCACGGCCTTCTTCGGCAATTTGCGTCAGTGCCGCTTCGAGCTGGAAGCCACAATCGCAGCGCAAGCTGAACAGGGCGTCACCGGTCAGACATTCGGAATGGACGCGCGCAAGTACCGGGGTATGCCCGGATATATCGCCATAGACTAGCGCGACATGATCGTGTCCGGTTGCCAGTTCTTCAAATCCCACCATCAGGAAATCGCCCCATGGGGTTGGCAGTTTGGCTTCTGCCACACGTTTAAGCTGCATGAAATTCTCCAGATAATGCTGGTTCTGTATTGGCTTATTTTGCCATAACGAGAAGGGGTTCACCTAATCACGACGCGTCGATCGTTCACGGAATGGCACAAATCTGTCAATTTTTCCTGGAACTGGCATTTTCAGTTATGATTGTGGGACTTATCAAAAAGGAGAGGCCATGCGTTCGATTGCCAGACGTACCGCAGTGGGAGCTGCACTATTGCTTGTTATGCCAGTAGCCGTATGGATTTCTGGCTGGCGTTGGCAACCTGGAGAACAAAGTTGGCTACTAAAAGCGGCTTTTTGGGTTACTGAAACTGTCACCCAGCCCTGGGGCGTCATTACACATTTGATTTTATTCGGTTGGTTTCTCTGGTGTCTGCGTTTTCGCATTAAGGCTGCCATTATGTTATTTGCCATTCTGGCGGCGGCAATTCTTGTGGGACAAGGCGTTAAATCCTGGATCAAAGGCAAAGTCCAGGAACCACGACCTTTTGTTATCTGGCTGGAAAAAACACATCATATTCCGGTTGATGAGTTCTACACTTTAAAGCGAGCAGAACGCGGAAATCTAGTGAAAGAACAGTTGGCTGAAGAGAAAAATATCCCACAATATTTGCGTTCACACTGGCAGAAAGAGACGGGGTTTGCCTTTCCTTCCGGTCACACGATGTTTGCTGCCAGTTGGGCGCTGCTGGCCGTTGGTTTGCTGTGGCCGCGTCGGCGAACGTTAACCATTGCTATCTTGTTGGTCTGGGCAACGGGAGTCATGGGAAGCCGCCTGCTGCTCGGGATGCATTGGCCACGCGATCTGGTGGTAGCTACGTTGATTTCGTGGGCGCTGGTGGCGGTGGCAACGTGGCTTGCGCAACGAATTTGTGGGCCATTAACACCACCTGCGGAAGAAAATCGCGAAATTGCACAACGAGAACAAGAAAGTTAACGCTGGTTGATTTTCCGAATTTAGCCCTTAAATCATCAACAATGCGCGTGGATGCCATTTCGCAGACGGCGCGAAAATGGTACTTTAAAGGGCTATTGCGGTAAGTTGACCATAATTTATTCGCTCTAACCACATAACGGGAAGTAATGTGAAATATTTACTCATTTTCTTACTGGTGTTAGCGATCTTCGTGATTTCGGTCACGTTAGGTGCGCAGAACGATCAACAGGTGACGTTTAATTATCTGTTAGCGCAAGGGGAGTACCGTATTTCCACATTGCTGGCGGTATTGTTTGCTGCGGGGTTTGCTATCGGTTGGCTGATTTGCGGTCTGTTCTGGCTGCGAGTTCGTGTTTCCCTGGCGCGCGCTGAACGTAAAATAAAGCGACTGGAAAACCAGCTTTCACCCGCGACTGACGTGGCTGTAGCGCCGCATTCGTCAGCGGCGAAGGAATAACTTTCTATGCTGGAGTTGTTGTTTCTGCTTTTGCCTGTAGCCGCTGCCTATGGCTGGTATATGGGCCGCAGAAGTGCGCAACAAAACAAGCAAGATGAAGCCAACCGCTTGTCGCGTGATTACGTAGCGGGGGTTAACTTCCTGCTTAGTAATCAACAGGATAAAGCGGTAGACCTGTTTCTCGATATGCTTAAAGAGGATACGGGTACCGTTGAAGCCCACCTTACGCTCGGAAACCTGTTCCGTTCGCGTGGCGAAGTTGATCGCGCTATTCGCATCCATCAGACCCTAATGGAAAGCGCCTCGCTGACCTATGAACAGCGTCTGTTGGCGATTCAACAATTGGGGCGTGATTACATGGCCGCCGGGTTATACGACCGCGCGGAAGACATGTTCAATCAGCTGACCGATGAAACTGACTTCCGCATTGGCGCGCTGCAACAGTTGCTACAAATCTACCAGGCTACCAGCGAGTGGCAGAAAGCAATTGATGTTGCCGAACGCCTGGTGAAGCTGGGTAAAGATAAACAGCGCGTCGAAATTGCCCATTTCTACTGTGAGTTAGCCCTGCAGCATATGGCCAGCGACGATCTCGATCGTGCCATGACCTTGCTAAAAAAAGGGGCTGCGGCAGATAAAAACAGCGCCCGCGTATCCATCATGATGGGACGCGTGTTTATGGCGAAAGGAGAATACGCCAAAGCCGTCGAAAGTTTGCAACGCGTGATATCCCAGGACAGAGAACTGGTCAGCGAAACGCTGGAAATGTTGCAAACCTGCTATCAGCAGTTGGGTAAAACTGCCGAATGGGCAGAATTCCTGCAGCGCGCGGTGGAAGAGAACACCGGTGCCGATGCTGAATTGATGCTTGCGGATATTATCGAAGCGCGCGACGGTAGTGAGGCCGCACAGGTCTATATTACGCGTCAGCTTCAGCGTCATCCGACCATGCGTGTGTTCCATAAGCTAATGGATTACCACTTAAATGAAGCGGAAGAAGGGCGTGCCAAAGAGAGTCTGATGGTGCTGCGTGACATGGTTGGCGAGAAGGTGCGTAGTAAGCCTCGTTATCGCTGCCAGAAATGTGGTTTTACCGCATACACCCTCTACTGGCATTGTCCGTCTTGTCGGGCCTGGTCAACCATTAAACCGATTCGCGGTCTTGATGGCCTGTAATTTTTAAAAAAATCCGACTTTAGTTACAACATACTAATTGTTGATGTTCCATTGTGCTCCGGTAACTCAGGCGCAGAAAAGCCTGCCAGGGGAGAAATCGCAACTGTTAATTTTTTATTTCCACGGGTAGAATGCTCGCCGTTTACCTGTTTCGCGCCACTTCCGGTGCCCATCATCAAGAAGGTCTGGTCATGACGTTAACTGCTTCATCTTCTTCCCGCGCTGTTACGAATTCTCCTGTGGTTGTTGCCCTTGATTATCATAATCGTGATGCCGCGCTGGCCTTTGTCGACAAGATCGACCCACGCGATTGTCGTCTGAAAGTCGGCAAAGAGATGTTTACGCTGTTTGGACCTCAATTTGTACGCGAACTTCAACAGCGTGGTTTTGATATCTTCCTCGACCTGAAATTTCACGATATTCCCAACACTGCAGCGCACGCTGTCGCTGCTGCAGCTGACTTAGGCGTGTGGATGGTGAATGTTCACGCCTCCGGTGGGGCGCGTATGATGACCGCAGCGCGTGAGGCACTGGTTCCGTTTGGCAAAGATGCACCGCTTTTGATTGCGGTGACAGTATTGACCAGCATGGAAGCCAGCGACCTGGCCGATCTTGGCGTGACACTGTCACCTGCAGATTATGCAGAACGTCTGGCGGCACTGACGCAAAAATGTGGCCTTGATGGTGTGGTGTGTTCTGCTCAGGAAGCTGTGCGCTTTAAACAGGTATTCGGTCAGGAGTTCAAACTGGTTACACCGGGCATTCGTCCGCAGGGGAGTGAAGCAGGTGACCAGCGCCGCATTATGACGCCAGAACAGGCGTTGGCGGCTGGTGTTGATTATATGGTGATTGGTCGCCCGGTAACGCAATCGGTAGATCCAGCGCAGACGCTGAAAGCGATCAACGCCTCTTTACAGCGGAGTGCATGATGAGTGATTCCAACAGCCGTCTGGTCTACTCAACGGAAACCGGACGTATTGATGAGCCAAAAGCGGCCCCTGTACGCCCTAAAGGCGACGGTGTGGTGCGTATTCAGCGTCAGACCAGTGGACGTAAAGGTAAGGGCGTTTGCTTGATTACCGGTGTCGATCTCGATGATGCCGAACTGACAAAACTGGCAGCGGAACTGAAGAAAAAATGCGGCTGCGGCGGGGCAGTTAAAGATGGAATTATTGAAATCCAGGGCGATAAGCGTGATTTATTAAAATCACTGCTTGAAGCGAAAGGGATGAAGGTAAAACTCGCAGGCGGTTAACATAAAAAGCCACGGATATATCCGTGGCTTTCGAATATTTTACTGTGTGTATTATTCAGTTATTTCGTACTGAACAGAATCAAGCGTATTATAATTGCGAGTCGATAATCGACATTTATTTACGATTATTTACCGACCTGGTGACCAATAACACCACCGACAGCTGCGCCACCTAATGTACCCAACGTACTGCCATCGGTCAGTACTGCACCGCCTAATGCCCCTGCACCCGCGCCGATTGCGGTGTTGCGATCCCGTTTAGACCAGTTAGAACAGGCACTCAGAGACATTGCCAGGGTAATTGCCAGAACAGCCGCGGTCATTTTTTTGCTCGTTACAAACATAATACTCTCTCCTGAATTTATGATTCACGGAAGTAAGCTCACTATAACTATAATAGCTAAGAATAAGCCTGGTGAAATTATTCCGTGAAATCCGCTCGCGCGCAGGGTTATATCACGCAGGTGATAATGACTTCCTGTTATATCGCTGATAATAATTTTATATCTTGAGAGTGTTAATAACAGGTAAATAGTCTTAATTATCAACCAGGAATCATCTTAGAGCGGATGATTTGCCAAAGTGCAAATCATCCATAGAGAAGGGAAATGGTTAAATGTCAACGACGTGAACGGTGAGTTTACTGTGCTCAAGATGCATCAGATCGCTGGCGCGTATTTTCGAATCGGTAATCACGCGATTGAATCGCTCAACGGGGCCGATGGAGTATGAATGTACAGCACCAAATTTCGAGCTGTCAGTCAGGACTATCGCTTCGCACTCTTTTTCCAGCACGGCATTGACCACATCGGTACGCATCATATCGCGACCGGTAAACCCAGTTTCAGGTTGCCAGCCATCAATACCAATAAATGCTTTGCTGAAATGCACCTGTTGGATGCACTGGCGTGTCAAAGGGCCAACCATACTTTCGCTTTTTTTCTGGTACACGCCACCGAGCAAAATAACTTCACAAGGCGCGTCTTTCAGCAAATGCGCGATGTAGCTGCTGACCGTGATGATAGTGACATTTTTCTTCTGCTCGCCCAGAGTCCGGGCGAGCAGGGCATTGCTGCTGCCATTTTCGATAAAGATGGTTTCGCCCGGTTGAACCAGTGACGCGGCAAACTCGGCGAGTTCACGCTTCAGCGTATAGTTGCTCATCATACGAGTTTCGACGTCATCACTATCAAGCGATACTGCAAAGCCATGTGCACGGCGGAGGTAACTCAGTTTTTCGAGGGTGTTGAGATCCTGGCGAATGGTAACTTCAGAAACTCCAGTGGCTTTTGCCAGATCGGTTACGCTAACCTGACCCTGGTCAATGACCATCTGTAGAATAGTTTGTTGTCGGGAATTCATCGCTGTAATTCTTATAACGTTATAATACTAAATAAAAAAATACTGACGCGCCGGGCATCCTCAAATAGGAAAACCTGAAGGCACGATTGTTAAATCTCCCACGGTGCCTTCGGGATGTCTGGCGTAGATTCAGCAACCTGGCGCAAGAGTTCTGCTTTAAGTATCTCGAGATTATGGATCGCAGAGTGGTAATCGCCTGCCACAAGGATATCTAACACAATATCAATACGTTCGGCAACGCGCTGGGCATCAAATTCAGACATCAAGGACATCCTTATAGCAAAAGGGGAAAATGAATAATGCAAAAATTGCCGCTAAAAGAGAAGTGTTTAACAGCAACGGCTAATTATCATCCGGGAATACGATATATAATTACGGAATATATCGCTAAGTATATATATTCATCTACTTATGCGCGCTTCAGATAGCGTTTATACCAACGTTCGAAGGCGACGGCGGGCATCGGTTTGGCAAACAAAAATCCTTGCCGCTCATTGATCCCGTTCTTGGTTAAAAAAGCATCTTCCTTTTTACTCTCCACTCCTTCAGCGATCACCTGAAGATTCAATGCCTGGGCCACAGCGACGATCGCCCGGACCAGCGACTGCGATACAGGCTGTTTGTGAATATCCCGAACAAAAACCTGGTCAAGTTTAATCGCATCGATCGGAAAGCGCGCCAGTTGCGAAAGTGAAGAGTAGCCGGTACCAAAATCGTCCAGATGCACTTGCGCACCTAGTTGGCTAAATTGTTGAATAACAGAAAGTGCCAGTTCATCATTCTCAATCAGGCAGCTCTCCGTCAGTTCAACATCAATAGGGCAGTATTCAAAATTGAGTTCCTGGAGAACCTGTTTAAGGGCGGTGAAAATGGTTTGATCGGCGAGCTGACGTGCAGAAATGTTTACCGCCACTCGCAGGTTAATACCTTTATCCCGCCACTTTGCCACCTGGCGTACGACATCGAGAATCACCCAACGGCCTAAAGGCACAATTAGCCCTGACTCTTCGGCGTAGGAAATGAAGTCCAACGGTGGAATCAACCCACGTTCAGGTGACTGCCAACGTACTAGTGCTTCCAGACTGCGCACTTCGCCACGCCAGGTGATTTTCGGTTGATAGTGAATAACCAACTGATCGTTTTCCAGTGCTTTACGCAAGTTGGTATCCAGCCAGAGATATTCAAATACCCGCTGATTCATTTCTGGGGTAAAAACGCAAAATTGTCCTCGTCCGCCTTCCTTCGCTGTGTACATTGCTGTGTCGGCGTGACGAATAATAGCCGCGCTGTCCGAACCATGTTCGGGAGAGAGTGAAATACCCACTGAACAGCTGGTATAAACTTCAATTAAACCAATGCGGAAGGGGAGTCGTAAGCGGGTCAAAATTCGTGATGCCATTGCTTCCAGCGCGCTTTGTGAGGTATTGGATGCGAGTACCAAAAACTCATCGCCACCTGGACGCGCCAACACCTGATCATGTTCGAGACAGCTTAAAATGGCCAATGACACGTCGCGTAATAGCTGGTCACCAAACAAATGCCCATAAGCGTCGTTGACCTTTTTAAAATTATCCAAATCAAGATACACAACCCCAACTTTATTGTTATCTGCCTGATTAATGGCGTGATCGATTAACTCCTGCATTGCGTTACGATTCGGCAGTCCGGTGATACTGTCGGTATTTGCCAGAATACGCAGTCGCTCCTGAGCGCGGCGCTCTTCGGTAATGTCGGTGCCGGAACAGATTAAAAAAATCTCGTTCTTGCCACTGCCGCTGTGGACAAATTTATTGCGAAACAGAAACAGCCGCTGGCCTTTTCGTGTTGGTATCCACAGTTCGACTTCATATGCATTGCCGCTTCGAAAAAATACACGGTTATTGCGCCTGGATGCCGCAGCTTCACGACGGCTCATAAACAGTTTAAACACGCTTTGCCCAATGACGTCATGTTCTTTCAACCCTGTGTAATCTTCACATAACCGATTGAAGCGTTGGATATTCCCCCGGCTGTCGAGAATCACTATTGCGGAATGTGCTTCAGAAACTACCTGCTCAGCAAAGGAAAGCCCGTGTGATAAATCACGAGCAACTGCTGGTGTGTCATGCCATGCAGACGCGTTGCCAGCCCATTCCCGTTTATTGATTTTTCGTCCTACCAGATGCACAGAAAGATCGCTTTCATCGACGGTCAGACTCATCATCAGGCTGGAGGTGATGACCGTCATTTCCCTGATGCGAGCAGCCTGTTCGGCAGATAACTGCAACGTACGTTCAGGTTCTGTGGTTTCGGTGGTAGAAAAGCGCAAAACATCGCTGCCTTCCGTTAACCGCCAGTATGGATTGTGCGATCCGAGAAAGTTGTACAACGTTGTGGACTCCCTAACGGTTTTCATGATGCATATCCTCCGGTTAACAGCGGAGTCCGCGGTTAAATAAAAGGAACAACATGACTTACATGAAATTAACGGCGGCTAAACGCATTGTTTTTTTATATATTTATTTGTAATCCAGTTTTGGAAAAACGCCAGTTTTCAAACGAAAGTCAGTTAAAAATCTGCCGGGATATGATGAAGGTGGAGCGGGGAAATAAACGGCCCATTCATGAGGAATGGGCCGTGAAAGGAGATTACGCGACCGGGCGCGCAATAATGCTGCGGGTTTCCATGCGGACTTCGGCAATGGTGACGTCAATAACGTCAGTCACTTTGTAAGCCGTTTCACCTTTAATTTGTACAGTGCCGTTTTCCTGGCTGCAAACCAGTTCATCGCGCACAGCGTGTAAGAAAGGTGCCGGAATAAAGGCGATAGCGCCGTTATCAACCAAACGCACACGCATGCCGCCACGGCTGATATCGACAATTTCCGCCGCGAAACGGGTGTCGGTCCCGGCTTTGTCTTTCAGGAAGCGTGCGTATAACCAGTCGCCAACATCACGTTCTGCCATTCGGTTGAGACGGCGACGCTCGGCCATTTGGACAGTGATTTCATCCTGCGGACGCGTCGCAGTTTCGCCTTTGATAACCGCTTTCAGCAGACGGTGGTTGATCATGTCGCCATATTTACGGATCGGCGAAGTCCAGGTGGCGTATGCCTCCAGACCGAGGCCAAAGTGAGGACCGGGTTCAGTGCTAATTTCAGCAAATGACTGGAAGCGACGAATGCGGCTGTCGAGGAAACCAGTTGGTTGCGCATCCAGTTCACGACGCAGTTTGCAGAAACCGTCCAGCGTGAGCACTTCTTCGGCATCGACATGCAGACCGTGGGTTTTCAGCAACGCTGCCAGCGCGTCGGCATTCGCCGGATCAAAGCCCATATGCACGTTATAGATGCCAAAACCGAGCTTATCGCGCAGTACGCGGGCCGCACAAATGTTAGCGGCAATCATCGCTTCTTCGACGATACGGTTGGCAATGCGACGAGGCTCGGCGACGATATCCAGCACTTCACCTTTTTCACCGAGAATAAAGCGGTAATCCGGGCGATCTTTAAACACCAGTGCGTGGTTATGACGCCACTCGCCGCGGCGTTGGCAAATTTGCGCTAACAAACGGACTTGTTCGGCAATTGCTTCACTTTCAGGCTGCCAGTCACCGGTATTTTCCAGCCAGTCAGAAACCTGGTCATACACCAGCTTCGCTTTGGATTCGATGGTGGCGGCAAAGAATTCGATATTATCTTCAATGGTGCCATCAGCGGAGAGCGTCATGCGGCATGCCAGTACCGGGCGAACTTCATTGGCGCGCAGTGAGCAGAGATCGTCAGAAAGCTCGCGAGGAAGCATAGGGATGTTGAAGCCAGGCAGATAGTTGGTGAATGCGCGAATTTTCGCGGCTTTGTCCAGCTTGCTGCCTTCAGCAATCCACGCGGTTGGATCGGCAATCGCCACAATCAGCTGAAGTTTGTCATCCGGCAACGCCTTAGCGAAAAGGGCGTCATCCATATCTTCTGTGCTGGCACTGTCGATGGTGACAAAATCCAGCGCGGTCAGATCTTCACGAACCAGACCTTCATCGAGCATTTCGGTAGCGACGCCGTCTGGTGCTTCTTTTTCCAGATTATGGCGCGCAAGTGTAACCCACCACGGTACAAAGTGGTCGTCACCAAAAGTGATGTATTGTGTCAGTTCAGCATAGAAAGAACGATCGCCTTTCAGCGGATGACGGCGCATTTCGGCAACCGCCCAGTCGCCTTCTTTAAACTCGTGGTTCAGGCCACGGGCTGCGCGGCAAGGAATGGCGTCTTTTAAGAGTGGATGATCAGGAACGATGGCCAGACGGTCATTTTTGCCCTGAACTTTACCCACGAAACGAGTCAGAAACGGTTCAACCAGTTCTTCTGGCTCTGCGGATTCACGTTCTTTTTCACTGTGGATAACCGCGATAATTCGGTCGCCATGCATGACTTTTTTCATCTGCGGCGGCGGAATGAAATAACTTTTTTGCGCGTCGACTTCCAGGAAGCCAAAGCCTTTTTCTGTGGCTTTTACCACCCCTTCAGCGCGTGGCGTCTGGGAATGCAGTTGCTGTTTAAGCTGCGCTAGCAGCGGGTTGTCCTGAAACATAATTGTCTATTTTGGTGGCCATTAGAGCGGCTGACAGTTTTACGCGAATCTGTCTGACGCGGCAAGGTTAATATGTCTCACCCAACGCGATTTTTAAGCGATTTATCCAGCCACACAGCCCGCTCCATACCAGCAGATTAATAATCTGCGTTGATGATTTTTCGTGTTCGAGTAAAGGGCTGAACTGGGCGGCGCTAAAGCGATCGGGTGCTCGGGTCAGCCATTGTATCGCCTGAACGGTAGCGCGCTCAACAGAATGACGGTCAGCCCATTGGTTAATTTCATTTTCGCCCTTGCGCATAAGGGTGCTGATTTTTTTATATTCATTTGATGAATCCATACAGGTGGCAAAACAAGCAGGACTGCCATTTATACGCGCGCATAACAACGCCGCAAGCTGATTATCCGGCTGTGTATTGACCCGTGTGCTGTTTAACAACTTTTCGAGAAGGGAAAGTGAAATAGGGTGGAGAGAGAGTATTTCGGCCAGTTGGCAAAGTTCTGCAGTTGAACTTTTTGTGTGCTCTTCAGGTAGTTTTTCCACCTCATAGCTGCTTCGCCAGCGTAATGATTCATCAGCAAACAGTGACGCGTCGGCGTAGTTTTGTATCTCCAGACCGGGTAACCAGCGTACCGGATGCCCGAGATAAGCCTGAAATGTCGCAATTGACCGCGCCTGAAAGCCAATAAAACCAATGATTTGGTTAATGATTACACAGTCCCAGACAGTAAGACCGACGTCATTCAGATGCTGGCGCGATCGGTTGTCGATAATAGAAGGCGAGCTAGCCAGTTGGCGGGCATATTGCGTGATTTGTGCTAACCGATGATTACTTTCCCTGGAGGAATCAGGCCCGGGGAGCGGCGTAAGTCGCGCCGAATAGTAGTTACATAACCGCTGGACGCCGCAAACCTGAGCAACCGTCAGGGCCGTCGACAAGCGTTCATAAGCGGTGAAGGTCTGTGAACGGGTCACGGTAAGCTGGTCAGGGAACAACTCCACTGCAAGAACGCGCGCAGGGACCAGCCATGAAAGGAAGGGGGCCAGCGTTTCTTCATCAAGGATCACGTCGAGCAGAAAGGGATCGCTGACCTTTGCGGCTTCCGGGACCAGAGGCAGAACGTCATACTCCGCAGTACTGGATTGCGTTTCATGATACCAGTGGCTTTTGCCGGTAATGTGGCGTTTTTCCATGGGCGCTCCTTGGTCGTAAAGGAAATCGTTATCCTGACGCAAGGCGGGAAGGGGAGAAAGACGGATCGGCGATAACAAATATCAGAAAGGTATAACAGAGATAACGGGCGGCAGAACGCCGCCCATCTTTACCAACAGAACGATTATTTCAGTTCGAGTTCGTTCATTGCAGCAATGCTGAAACCGCCGTCAACGTGGACCACTTCACCGGAGATACCGGCAGAGAGATCGGAGCACAGGAATGCCGCAGAGTTACCCACATCTTCAATAGTAACGGTACGGCGAATCGGGGTAACGGCTTCGCAATGAGCCAGCATTTTGCGGAAGTCTTTGATACCGGAGGCCGCCAGAGTACGGATCGGACCCGCAGAGATGGCGTTAACACGCACACCTTCCGGACCCATCGCGTTCGCCATATAGCGCACGTTTGCTTCCAGAGACGCTTTTGCCAGACCCATAACGTTGTAGTTCGGGATAGCGCGCTCAGCGCCAAGGTAGGAAAGGGTCAGCAGGGCAGAACCCGGATTCAGCATGGAGCGGCAAGCTTTTGCCATTGCAACGAAGCTGTAGGAGCTGATGTCGTGGGCAATTTTGAAGCCTTCACGGGTAACGGCATTAACATAGTCACCATCCAGCTGATCGCCAGGTGCAAAACCAATAGAGTGTACGAAACCGTCAAACTTCGGCCAAACTTTCGCCAGTTCAGCGAACATGGTGTCGATGCTGGCATCTTCGGCAACATCGCACTGCAGAACGATGTCAGAACCCAATTGAGCGGCAAATTCTTCTACGCGGCCTTTCAGTTTGTCGTTCTGGTAGGTGAATGCCAGTTCAGCTCCTTCGCGGTGCATCGCCTGAGCGATACCGTAGGCGATGGACAGTTTGCTGGCAACACCGGTTACCAGAATGCGCTTACCGGAAAGAAAACCCATAGCTTTAATCCTTATTGTTGATGCTTGTTGTGCCTGAAAATCAGGCGATTCGTCGTTTTAGTAAACAGTACGAACAGATAAACGGTTATTATAATCAACCTGGCTGTGGGTGGCTATAGTTGCGCTTTCTGTACCGGAGAGAAGCTGCGGTACAGAGCATTTTGCGTTATCTACTCTTGACGCCTGCAAGGGGTAGGTTGGGGAAATATCTTATAGAATCTGACTATGAAACTATTCGTATTAGCTCCGATAAGTTTGATGATGAAAACAGAACCGGCGACAACAAGTCGCTGCCTTTCTGATGAATTGACCCCAACTTAATATTGTCAACTATCTTCACAGAATCTCCACGATCTCTTCATTATCAGAATATGCACCATGAATAAGATAAAAATACTTTCCATTACTTTGGAGAAACGTATAATCAGCAAAAATGAGAACGATCATTCTCGCCAAGTGATAGGCCAGGAGACAGAAATGACCAGCAAGCTGGAGATACGCCACAAACAGCGTCAGGATGAAATCATTAACGCCGCCCGTCGGTGTTTTCGTCGCTGCGGGTTTCATGCCGCCAGTATGTCGCAAATTGCCAGCGAAGCTCAGCTTAGCGTGGGTCAGATATATCGTTACTTCGCCAACAAAGACGCCATTATTGAAGAGATGGTTCGCCGTATCATCGACTTTCGTATTGCCCAAATGGACATTGACGCGCGTACCGATCACTTCCCGGAAGTCCTTGCCTTGCGTAAATCCTTAAATGAGGACGACGACGCGCTGATGCTGGAAGTGGCTGCAGAAGCCACACGCAACCCGCGGGTTATGGCAATGCTTGAAGAAGCTGACGCCAGAATGTTCGCTAATGGTTGTGCACATATGAAAAGAATGCATCCCCATCTTAGCGACGAGCACATTCGTTGCTGCGTTGAAGTGTTTGCTACCATGATGGAAGGTACGGTTTATCGTCGTTTAACACCGCAAAAAAGCGATCCACAACATCTGCAGGAAATATATCAGGATATTGTTAGTATGTTGATAAATAAATAAGAACAGAATTAACCAATAGCGGGGGATATTAATCCCCCTTATTTCATTGCGAAATTCATTTCGCGATGCGGGTTCGTTATAACTGAATATCCCTGACATATCCTCATTAATTTTAATGAGGAGGGTATTTCTCACCCTGGAGAAAATAATGAAGTATATAGCAACATCTGTAGTGGCAATGCTGCTCTTATCTGGTTGTGATAATACGCAAAGTAACAATTCATCCCCGTCAGAAACAGAAGTCGGCGTTGTTACAGTCAAATCTCAACCGGTCTCGGTAGTCAGTGAATTAACCGGACGCACCAGTGCTGCGCTCAGTGCCGAAGTACGTCCGCAGGTTGGGGGAATTATCCAGAAACGCTTATTTAAGGAAGGTGATCTGGTCAAGGCTGGACAGCCGCTCTACCAGATTGATGCGGCCAGTTATCAGGCTGCATGGAATGAAGCTCGGGCAGCATTACAACAAGCACAGGCACTGGTAAAAGCCGATTGCCAGAAAGCGCAGCGTTATGCCCGACTGGTGAAAGAGAACGGTGTTTCACAACAGGATGCTGATGATGCTCAGTCTACCTGTGCACAAGATAAAGCCAGTGTAGAGGCGAAAAAAGCCGCACTGGAAACTGCGCGCATTAATCTTGACTGGACCACGGTAACCGCACCGATTTCAGGGCGCATTGGCATTTCGTCGGTAACCCCTGGCGCACTGGTGACCGCGTCGCAAGATACAGCGTTAACGACTATTCGTGGTCTGGATACAATGTATGTCGACCTCACTCGCTCCAGTGTCGATTTATTACGTCTGCGTAAACAGTCACTGGCGACCAACAGTGACACCATGAGCGTCTCACTTATTCTGGAAGATGGCACAACCTACAGCGAAAAAGGGCGTCTGGAACTCACCGAAGTCGCTGTAGATGAGTCTACCGGTTCGGTGACATTACGGGCGATTTTCCCCAATCCACAACAGCAGTTATTACCGGGAATGTTTGTTCGCGCTCGTGTCGATGAAGGCGTGATGGAAGACGCTATTCTCGCGCCGCAACAGGGCGTCACGCGCGATGCTAAAGGCAATGCAACTGCGCTGGTGGTCAATAAAGACAATAAAGTAGAGCAGCGAACGCTCGAAACGGGAGAAACGTATGGTGATAAATGGCTGGTGCTGAACGGCCTGCACAACGGCGACCGACTGATTGTTGAAGGTTCTGCCAAAGTCACTTCAGGGCAGACCGTCAAGGCTGTTGAAGTTCAGGCTAATGGAGGCAACGCCTGATGTTTTCGCGCTTTTTTGTTCGCCGCCCGGTCTTTGCCTGGGTTATCGCCATTTTGATTATGTTGGCGGGGATTCTGGCTATTCGCACATTACCCGTCGCGCAATATCCTGACGTTGCACCGCCGACCATTAAAATTTCAGCCACTTATACTGGTGCTTCTGCCGAAACGCTGGAGAACAGCGTGACTCAGGTTATCGAGCAACAACTCACTGGGCTTGATAATTTACTCTATTTCAGCTCAACCAGTAGCTCTGATGGTTCGGTCAGTATTAATGTGACCTTTGAACAAGGTACCGATCCAGATACTGCACAGGTTCAGGTGCAGAATAAAATTCAGCAGGCGGAGTCGCGCCTACCCAGCGAAGTGCAGCAAACGGGTGTTACGGTGGAGAAATCACAAAGCAACTTTTTGCTGATTGCTGCCGTGTATGACACCACTGACAAAGCCTCCAGTTCGGATATCGCCGACTGGTTGGTTAGTAACGTTCAGGACCCGCTGGCGCGTGTTGAAGGTGTGGGGAGTCTGCAAGTCTTTGGCGCGGAATACGCTATGCGCATCTGGCTTGACCCGGCCAAACTGGCGTCTTACTCGCTAATGCCTTCAGACGTGCAAAGTGCTATTGAAGCGCAAAACGTGCAGGTTACTGCCGGGAAAATAGGGGCATTGCCTTCACCGAATACTCAGCAACTGACCGCAACGGTACGTGCGCAGTCTCGCTTGCAGACGGTGGATCAGTTCAAAAATATTATCGTGAAAAGCCAGTCAGACGGCGCAGTTGTTCGTATAAAAGATGTGGCTCGCGTTGAGATGGGCAGTGAAGATTATACCGCTATCGGCAAACTTAACGGTCACCCGTCTGCCGGGGTTGCTGTAATGCTTTCGCCCGGTGCGAATGCGCTGAATACGGCGACGCTGGTCAAGGATAAGATTGCCGAATTCCAGCGGAACATGCCGCAGGGATACGACATCGCATACCCGAAAGACAGCACTGAATTTATTAAAATCTCTGTAGAGGACGTAATTCAGACGCTGTTTGAAGCCATCGTATTGGTGGTTTGCGTGATGTATTTATTCCTGCAAAACCTGCGTGCCACACTGATTCCGGCGTTAGCTGTCCCCGTCGTTTTGCTGGGCACATTCGGCGTTCTTGCGTTGTTTGGCTATTCGATTAATACCCTGACGTTGTTTGCAATGGTGCTGGCGATCGGCTTGCTGGTGGACGATGCCATTGTGGTGGTGGAGAACGTCGAACGCATTATGCGTGACGAAGGGTTGCCCGCGCGTGAAGCCACGGAAAAATCAATGGGCGAGATTTCTGGCGCACTGGTTGCCATTGCGCTGGTGTTGTCAGCCGTATTCCTGCCTATGGCCTTCTTTGGGGGATCTACTGGCGTAATTTATCGTCAGTTCTCCATCACCATCATCTCCGCAATGCTGCTTTCCGTGGTGGTGGCATTGACCTTGACTCCCGCCCTGTGCGGTTCCGTCCTCCAGCATGTTCCGCCACATAAAAAAGGCTTTTTCGGCGCATTTAACCGCTTTTACCGCCGTACTGAAGATAAATATCAGCGAGGCGTAATTTATGTCCTGCGCCGTGCAGCCCGAACGATGGGGCTTTATGTCGTGCTGGGTGGTGGAATGGCCCTGATGATGTGGAAACTGCCGGGCAGTTTCTTACCCACTGAAGACCAGGGCGAAATCATGGTGCAGTACACGCTGCCGGCCGGGGCGACCGCTGCCCGTACAGCAGAAGTGAATCGCCAGATTGTTGACTGGTTCCTGATTAATGAGAAAGCAAATACCGATGTCATTTTTACCGTTGATGGTTTCAGTTTTAGCGGCAGCGGACAGAACACCGGGATGGCGTTTGTTTCGTTGAAAAACTGGTCTCAACGTAAAGGGGCAGAAAACACCGCCCAGGCTATCGCCCTACGGGCAACCAAAGAGCTGGGCACAATTCGTGATGCCACGGTATTTGCGATGACGCCGCCAGCCGTTGATGGGCTGGGGCAAAGCAATGGTTTTACGTTTGAATTGTTAGCTAACGGTGGAACCGATCGCGAAACACTACTGCAAATGCGTAATCAGTTGATAGAAAAAGCGAATCAAAGTCCGGAGTTACATTCTGTGCGTGCCAATGATTTGCCACAAATGCCGCAATTGCAGGTAGATATTGATAGTAATAAAGCGGTGTCATTAGGGTTGAGTTTGAATGATGTCACCGACACCCTGTCCAGTGCGTGGGGCGGTACTTATGTGAATGACTTTATTGACCGTGGTCGTGTGAAAAAAGTCTACATTCAGGGCGACAGTGAATTTCGTTCCGCGCCGTCAGACTTAGGTAAATGGTTTGTGCGCGGTAGCGATAACGCCATGACACCATTCTCTGCTTTTGCGACCACCCGCTGGCTGTATGGACCGGAAAGACTGGTGCGCTACAACGGTTCTGCAGCCTATGAAATTCAGGGGGAAAATGCGACTGGCTTTAGTTCCGGCGATGCAATGACAAAAATGGAGGAACTGGCAAACAGTCTTCCTGCGGGAACAACCTGGGCCTGGAGTGGTTTGTCATTGCAGGAGAAACTGGCCAGCGGTCAGGCATTGAGTCTGTATGCAGTTTCTATTCTGGTGGTTTTCCTCTGCCTTGCAGCACTGTACGAAAGCTGGTCAGTCCCGTTCTCGGTCATTCTGGTGATCCCTCTGGGGCTTCTTGGCGCGGCGCTGGCGGCCTGGATGCGTGATTTAAACAACGATGTTTACTTCCAGGTGGCGCTATTAACCACTATCGGCTTGTCGTCGAAAAACGCCATTTTGATTGTGGAATTTGCTGAAGCGGCGGTTGCAGAGGGCTATTCCTTGAGTCGTGCGGCATTACGCGCGGCGCAGACTCGTTTACGCCCAATCATCATGACCTCGCTGGCGTTTATTGCGGGGGTAATGCCGCTGGCGATAGCAACCGGCGCAGGGGCGAACAGCCGCATCGCCATTGGTACGGGCATTATTGGCGGTACGCTGACCGCTACGTTGCTGGCTATTTTCTTTGTTCCTCTGTTTTTTGTACTGGTGAAACGTTTGTTTGCCGGTAAAGCGCGCCGTCAGGAGTAAGTTATGTTGCGTCGTTCTCTTATTTTTCTGGTGCTGTTGAGTGCGGGATGTGTCTCGCTCGATCCCCACTACAATACGCCTGAATCCCCAATCCCGGCGACCTTGCCGGGAGCACAGGGCCAGGGAAAGGCAATCAGCCATGACTGGCAGCAGGTGATCCACGATCCCCGATTGCAGCAGGTGGTGACTATTGCACTGAACAGTAACCGCGATGTGCAAAAAGCGATTGCTGATATTGACTCAGCACGGGCGCTCTATGGGCAAACTAATGCGTCGTTATTCCCGACGGTGAATGCGGCCTTAAGTTCGACCCGCAGTCGTTCGCTGGCGAATGGTACGGAAACCACTGCCGAGGCTGACGGCACGGTGTCCAGTTTTACGTTAGATCTGTTTGGTCGTAATCAGAGTTTATCTCGGGCGGCGCGAGAAACCTGGCTTGCCAGTGAATTTACAGCCCAGAACACCCGTTTAACGCTGATTGCTGAAATCAGCACCGCCTGGCTGACACTGGCGGCCGATAACAGCAACCTGGCCCTGGCAAAAGAAACGATGGCCAGTGCAGAAAACTCATTGAAAATTATCCAGCGCCAGCAACAGGTTGGCACTGCGGCAGCGACAGATGTCAGTGAGGCGATGAGTGTTTATCAGCAAGCACGCGCCAGCGTTGCCAGCTATCAGACACAAGTGATGCAGGATAAAAATGCGCTGAACTTACTGGCAGGTACAACGCTTGAGGAAAATTTGCTACCGGGAACACTGGAAAGCCTGCCGGAACAGATGATAAGTCTGGTTCCTGCGGGAGTGTCATCTGACGTTCTGCTGCGTCGTCCGGATATCCAGGAAGCGGAACATAATTTGAAGAGCGCCAATGCCGATATTGGCGCGGCGCGGGCTAACTTTTTTCCGACGATTTCGCTGACTGCCAGCGCTGGTGTTGGCAGTGACGCATTGTCGTCGTTGTTCAGCCACGGAATGCAGATCTGGTCATTTACGCCATCGGTCACATTACCGCTGTTCACTGGCGGAAGTAATCTGGCGCAGCTCCGTTACGCAGAAGCACAAAAGCGTGGACTCATTGCCACCTATGAAAAAACCGTTCAGAGCGCATTTAAAGATGTCGCTAACGCACTGGCGCGGCGGACCACGCTTGAAGAGCAACTGGATGCACAGCGCCAGTATGTTAAAGCTGAGCAACAAACGGTCGATGTTGGCTTGCGTCGCTATCAGGCGGGTGTTGGTGATTACCTGACCGTGTTGACGGCGCAGCGCAGCTTGTGGAGCGCACAGCAGGAGCTGCTGGCACTGCAACTGACTGATTTTACAAACCGAATCACGCTCTGGCAGTCGCTGGGCGGCGGCATGTCATCACTCAAGTAAGGAATAATATGGCTAGAGTCTCTCTTTCATGGGCATTGATTCTTGGTCTTTTAGCCGGTATCGGCCCGATGTGTACCGATCTTTATTTGCCGGCTTTGCCGGAGATGTCTGAGCAACTGGCGGCAACCACGACCATAACGCAATTAACCCTGACCGCATCGCTGATCGGTCTTGGCGTCGGACAACTGTTATTTGGCCCTCTGAGCGACAAAATAGGGCGTAAACGTCCGTTAATCTTGTCGTTGCTATTGTTTATTGTTTCTTCCATTTTGTGCGCGACAACGAACAATATTTACTGGCTGGTGGTCTGGCGTTTTATTCAAGGGATCGCGGGGGCGGGTGGTTCGGTGCTCTCTCGTTCTATTGCTCGTGACAAATATCAGGGAGTAACGTTGACCCAGTTTTTTGCGCTGTTAATGACGGTGAATGGCCTGGCACCGGTGTTGTCGCCAGTGCTGGGCGGGTACATTGTTAGCACTTTTGACTGGCGCACTTTATTCTGGGTAATGGCTGAAATTAGCACCGTATTGTTGCTGGGCTGTGTGTTATTTATTAATGAGACCTTGCCAGAAAATAAAAGGGGCTCATCATTGCTATTAACCGGACGAAGCGTGGTGCAGAACCGCCGTTTTATGCGCTTTTGCCTGATTCAAAGTTTTATGCTGGCCGGTTTGTTTGCATATATCGGCTCTTCGTCGTTCGTGTTGCAGAAGGAATTTGGCTTTAATCCAATGCAATTTAGCCTGGTGTTTGGCCTTAACGGCATCGGACTTATCATTGCTTCATGGATCTTCTCGCGCCTGGCGCGACGGATTAACGCGATGACATTGT
Organism: Escherichia sp. F1; assembly: GCF_046764225.1. NCBI lineage: Bacteria > Pseudomonadati > Pseudomonadota > Gammaproteobacteria > Enterobacterales > Enterobacteriaceae > Escherichia > Escherichia sp. F1. The sequence continues at coordinate 2,674,394 of NZ_CP177202.1, read as the reverse complement.
TGCGAGGTGGCCTGATAGCGGCAATTTTGTGTGCATTGCTCACGGTCTTATGCGCATGGACACAATTGCCCATTCCGGCACTGGTGGCATTATTTTTCACCATCGCATTTTGTAGCGGCATCGGCACTGTTGGCGGGGCAGAGGCTATGAGTGCAGTAGGGACGCAGGAATCTGGAACGGCGTCTGCGTTGATGGGGATGAGCATGTTTGTCTTCGGCGGTATAGCCGCGCCATTGTCGGGAATTGGCGGAGAAACACTGTTAAAAATGAGTCTGGCAATTACGGTGTGTTATACGCTGGCATTGCTGGTTGCTCTCACCAGAATCGACAATCAAAAGTAATGAACACCTCATCCTGAGGGGGGCCCTGTCAGGATGAGGTGCAAAACACTAACGGTCCTTACGCCACGCATCCGCCGTCAATGCCTCGCCAAAATGACCGGCAATCAGCCGTTTGGTGAGTTCATGCAGCGGCGATGCCAGCACATCCGCGGTGCTGCCTCGCTCGACAACCTCGCCCTGATGCATCACCAGCACCTGGTCGCTAATGTGCTTCATCATTCCGATATGCTGGGTAACATAAATATACGAAATGCCCTGTTTTTCCTGTAACTCCAGCATCAGATTAATCAACTGCGAACGCATCGACATATCCAGTGAGGCGAGGGCTTCATCGGCAATAATGACTTTTGGGCGCAATATCAGCGCGCGCGCCAGCCCCAGACGCTGTTTTTGCCCGGGTGCCAACATATGCGGATAGTAACTGACGTGATCCGGTAGCAGCCCAACCATACGCATCGTTTCAATAATCTGTTTGCGACGCTGTTCAGGTTCCAGATCGGTGTTCAGACGCAGTGGAAAATCCAGAATTTGCGAGATACGTTGACGGGGATTCAACGAGGTCGAAGGATCCTGAAAAATCATGCGAATACGCTGACTGCGGAAGGAATAATCGCCAAAATGCAGCGGATGATCGTCAATCAATAACTCGCCGCTGGTAGGTTCTATCATTCCCGCCAGCATTTTTGCCAGCGTGGATTTACCAGAACCATTCTCGCCAATAATCGCCAGTGTCTGGCCTTCACGTAGCGTAAAGCTCAAGGGTTTTACCGCTTCTACGGTCTGACGACGAAACCAGCCGGTCCGGTAGCGGAACGTTTTACTTAAATTACGCACTTCAAGCAGCGTTTCGATCATCTCACTCTTTCTCCATGTTCAGCGGGAAATGACAGGCATAGAGATGATTTTTCGCCCCCGTCAAACGTGGCGTCACAATGCATTCTCGTTGTGCATACGGGCAACGCGGCCCCAGACGACACCCAATCGGTAACTGTTCCAGCAGTGGGATAGCGCCGGGCAGAGTATTGAGGCGACTTTTATGCGGCATCGCGCTGCCGAAGTCTGGTATCGCGCGGATCAGCGCCTGGGTATAAGGATGATGTGGCATCGTCACCAACTCCTTACTTGGCGCGGTTTCCACCGTTTGACCGCAGTAAAGCACGTTAATTTTATCCGCCCATTGGCTAAGCATTTGTAAGTCATGGCTGATAAGCAAAATAGTGGTATTGCTGTTTTGGTTGAGACGCGTCAGGAGGCGAAAGATTTGCGCCTGGGTTGTTGGCTCCATTGAGTTTGTCGGTTCGTCAGCAATCAGCAGACGCGGTTGATTCGCCAGTGCAATGGCTATCATCACTTTCTGACATTCGCCTTCGGTCAACTCATAGGGAAAACTGCGCATCGCATCTTTGTGATCTTTAATCCCCACGCGGTGCAGCAGTTCAATGGCACGGCGTTTGCGCCAGCCAAAACGCTGCCACCAACGGCCTTTATAGGTCCAGGCAGGGATGTTTTGCATCAACTGGCGACCCACACGTTCTGAAGGGTCAAGACACGACTGTGGTTCCTGGAAAATCATCGACACGTTGTGACCAACCAGCTTGCGCCGTTCGCGTGCGGAGAGACGCAGCAAATCGATATCATCAAAACGCATACGGTCAGCAGTAACACGCCAGTTATCTTTATTCACCCCACAAATCGCTTTAGCAATCAAACTTTTGCCGGAACCGGATTCGCCAACAAGACCGCGGATTTCACCTTCGGTTAAGGTCATACTTACGCGGTCGACGGCTTTAACCCACTCATCACCGGTTTTAAATTCAATGGTCAGGTTACGAATATCGAGTAATGGCATTATTCCACCCCCGCAATAATTGCACGACGGACACCGTCGCCAAGGAGGTTAACCAACAGCACGCTAATCATAATTGCCGCACCTGGCAGCATGACAGTCCATGGGGCGACATAAATCAGTTCCAGCGCATCACCGAGCATCGCGCCCCATTCAGGCGAGGGGAGTTGTGCGCCGAGGTCAAGAAAGCCCAGCGCGGCGATATCGAGAATTGCCATCGACAGTGCGCGGGTGATCTCGGTGACCAGCCCGGCGGTGATGTTAGGCATCACAGCAAACCAGAGAATATTCAGCGTTGATGCGCCATCCAGACGGGCGGCGATAACGTACTCTTTTTCCAGTTCGTCATGCACCATGCTGTAAATCGAACGTACCATACGCGGCAGCAGCGCCAACCAGACGGCAAACATGGCGTGAGACAAACTCGGTCCGGCAAACGCTACAACGATAATTGCCAGCAGTAGGGAAGGGATCGCCAGTAAGGTATCCAGAATATGGTTAAGCACGGCTGAGCGTAGGCCGTGCGTCGCCCCGGCGAAGGTGCCCAGTATCAGGCCGCAGATCGTCGCGGCAAGCGTCACCACAAATGCGCCGCCTACGGTTGGCGCAGCTCCGCTCAGTAAACGGCTTAAAACATCGCGTCCGAGGTCGTCAGTCCCCAGGAAGAAAGAAACTTCGCCATAGCGCGACCATGACGGCGGCAATAATTGATAACCGAGAAATTGCTGATCGATGCCGTAAGGCGCAAACCAGCCGCCAAAAATACACAGTACAGCCAGCCCCGCACAGCCGTACAGGCCGACCATCGCAGAGGCGTCACTATAAAATTTGCGCCAGGCGGTACGCAGCGTGCCCGGCGGGCGCTTTTCGCTGTATACGCTATCGTAAGGCATACCATTCCTTATGTTTCAGAGGGTTAGCCATGGCACCCAAAATATCAGAAATCACGTTAACAATAATGACCAGTGAGCCACACACCATCACTCCGGCGGAAATGGCTGCGTAATCCTGCTGGCGGATGGCGTTAATTAACCAGCGGCCTAAACCCGGCCAGCTAAAAACCATTTCGGTGATCATCGCCAGCGTCAGCATGGTAGAAAACTGTAAGCCCAGGCGAGGAATAACCGGAGGTAACGCGTTATGCAGAACGTGGCGACGCAAAATAGTAAAGCGCGACAAACCGCGGGTCGCCGCTGCTTTAACATAGTTCTGGTCATACACTTCGATAGTGCTAATACGCATCAGTCGGATCACTTCAGTTGTTGGCGCAACCGACAGGGTGATCACGGGCAATATCATATGGCGGATTGCGCTCATGACCATTTCATCCCGCCATGGTGAGTCCGAAAGCCAGGCATCAATCAACGCAAAACCGGTAATCGGTTTCACTTCGTAGAGCAGATCGAAACGCCCTGAAACGGGCAACCAACCTAGCGTGAGTGAACAAAACAGCGTCAACAGAAGCGCCAGCCAGAACACCGGGATGGAAAAGCCCAGTAAGGCGATGGCGTTGATCAAGTTATCCTGCCACTTATGGCGCGTAATCCCGGCAATCATCCCCACGGGGATGCCAACAATCAGCGCAAAACCGAAGGCGAGGATGCACAGTTCCATCGTCGCCGGGAAGACCTCTTTTAACTGTTCGGCAATCGGTTGACCGTTAATGCTAGAAACACCAAAATCCCAGTGGATCAGGCCATTAAACCAGAACACCCAGGCATTCCACAGTGACGCGCCTTGTAACGGCGCATGTGGGGTGAAATAGCTCAAGCTGAAGCCAACGAAGGTCAGCAGGAACAAGGTGACAATCAATAACAAAATGCGACGTAAGGTGAAGATAATCATGGTTTTTTCACCTCATCCTGTTTCTCGCGATACACCCCAGCAAAGGAGGCGTTACCAAACGGGCTAAGTACCAGACCTTTGATATCGTACCGATAGGCCTGCAAACGCAATGACGACGCCAGCGGCAGAATGGGTAATTCCTGCGCCAGAATACTCTGCGCTTCGTCATAGGCTTCAATACGCGCCGCCAGCTGCTGCGAGGAGAGCGCCTTACGCAACACGCTGTCGAATTTCGGATCGCACCAGTGGGCGAGGTTGGTCTGCGAATGAATTGCTGCGCAGCTCAGTAACGGACGGAAGAAACTGTCCGGGTCGTTACTGTCCGTCGCCCAACCGGATAACGTCAGATCATGGCTCATATCCATCAACCGCGCCTCCTGAAAACGACCTTCTACCGGCACAATCACCACTTTTACGCCAACCTGTGCCATATCCGCCTGAATCAATTCGGCAGTTTTCAGTGGACTGGGGTTCCACGCCTGCGAACGTGTTGGCACCCACAGTTTCAGCGTTAAGTTTTCCAGCCCCAACGCCTTCAACTGTTCGCGCGATTTCGCCGGATTATATTCAGTAATTTTAGCCTCGTTGTCATAGGCCCACGAGGCGCGCGGTAAAATAGAGGCTGCCGTTTCAGCCGTACCATAATAGATGGATTGCATCAGGCGCTGGTTATTGATCGCCAGTGCCAGCGCATGGCGGACAGCGGGATTATTTAGCGGCGGTTTGGCGGTGTTGAATGCCAGATAGGCGACGTTCATCCCAGGACGCAGCGTTAAACGCAAGCGTGGGTCGTCACGCAAAATGGATAGCTGACTGGCAGCAGGCCAGGCCAGAACGTCGCACTCTCCGGTCAGGAGTTTCGACAGACGTCCGGTACCGCCGGAGCCTAAATCCACCACCACCTGCGGCATTAACGGTTTGCCGCGCCAGAAGTCATCATGACGTTGTAGGCGAATAAATTGCCCGGCGCGGTATTCCGACAACTGATACGGTCCAGTGCCGACCGGCTGACGGTCGAGTTGTTCCTGACGATCTTCTTTCTCTAACTTCCCGGCATATTCTGCCGACATGACCGATGCATAATGGGTCGCCAGGTGCCACAAAAAAGAAGCATCCGGCTGGGCGAGTCGGAACTCAACCGTATGATTATCCAGTTTGCGGACGCTTTTCACGTTATCGGCAAATTGCAGGCTGTCGAAGTAGGGGAAGTTGCTGCCGTTGACGTTATGCCACGGGTTGTTGCGGTCAAAAATTCGCTGGAAGGTAAACACCACATCGTCGGCATTCATTTTACGAGTGGGAGTAAACCAGTCGGTTTTTTGAAACGGAACATCGCGACGCAGGTGGAAGCGATAGGTCGCGCCGTTGTCGAGTACTTCCCAGCTTTCGGCAAGTTCCGGCATCAGGCGATAGGTATAGGGATCGACATCCAGCAGTCGATCATAAAACTGGGCGGCAAGGGTATCGACAATTAACCCACTGCTCGCTTTGGATGGGTTAAAGGTGTTGACTTGCCCGCTGACGCAATAGACAAAACCGCTATCGCGGATATCAGCATGCGGGGGGGATTCAGGCGCGGCGATTGCCTGACCACTCACAAGTCCAGCAATCACCAAAAGAGACGATAATACCTGGCGCATAATATTAATGGATTTTATGTAAAGAGGCTATCTTACTAATATTTAATGACATTTGCCATTACCGTTTGTGTTCAGGGGTCGTAATGAGGGCCGTGTGGTTGGTCGTTGAACAGGTGACGTCGCCATCTGTTCAACATTCGTACCCGTGATTTCTCTATAACTATAACTCACAGAACAACTTAGCGAGGAGCAGAGCGGTACGATCGTGAGAAACCCATTAAAGCACGCTGCAGTGCGTGTCATTTTTAGCCGGATGCGGCGTGAACGCTTTATCCGGGCAACGATACTGACCGAGCGTCTGCAATGAAATAATTACTCATTACCCCATTGATTCAAAAACTCTGCGATCTCATCAATGCGTACGGGATTAATCCCCGCTTCAGCAGCCATTTCATGTTGGGCTTCTTCGCTGATCTCTTCATTGTTCATCAAACGGGTGAGCAGTAACTGGAAGTAGTGGGCCAGCGGTGTGCGTTCAGCGTCGGCGACAGGCTCTGCGCATTCGGTCGCGTACTCATCGGCAATATCAAAATATTTTAGCGGGATATCGTGGTTCATTATTTGCCCCTGGGGTTAATGCGCTAAGCATAAGGGCGGATGATAGCACTCGTGATCCGGGTCATACATCTTTTTATAGTTAATGGCGCGGCGCATTACCCTCAGGCAGGATAATGCGCCGCGCATCCGACTATTACGTTTCGCTCACCGGCGTTCTGTCACCATCATACAACGGCACTTTGCGATAGCGGCGGATCAGATACCACAAATATGCGCCGCCTAACGAAGCCCATACCAGACCGAGTGTCAGTGACGTTGACTCGAGGTTAACCCACAGCACACCCACCGTCAGCGCGCCAACCAGCGGCATCAGCAAATAGTGAAAGTGATCCTTCCAGCTTTTATTCATTCCTTTACGCCGCCAGAAATGATTAAACACCGACAGGTTAACGAAGGTAAACGCCACCAGAGCACCGAAGTTAATCAATGCTGTCGCGGTGACTAAATCAAAGAACAGCGCCGACAGCGCAACAATCCCGACCATAATGACGTTCAGTGCCGGAGTCCGCCATTTTGGGTGCACATAGCCAAACACGCGCTCCGGAAACACATTGTCACGCCCCATCACATACAGCAGACGCGACACGCTGGCGTGCGACGCCAGGCCAGACGCTAACGTGTTCACAAACGTGGTGCAGAGGAAAATCGACTGGAAGAGCTTGCCGCCGACGTACAGCGCAATTTCAGGCAGTGCGGCGTCCGGGTCTTTAAAGCGGCTGATATCGGGAAAGAACAGCTGCATAAAGAACGACGCAGCGATAAAGATAACGCCGCCGTATACCGCCGTCAGGAAGATGGCTTTCGGGATCACGCGTGCGGCGTCCGGCGTCTCTTCCGAAAGCGTGGTCACCGCATCGAAACCGAGGAAGGAGAAACAGACAATCGTCGCACCGGTAATAATCGGGATCAGGTGCGCGTTCTCGCTGATAAACGGCTGAAGTGACCAGACGGTGCCAACGCCTTCTCCTTTATGCAGTCCCTGAACCACCAGGAAGATAAACACCACCATGATGGAGATTTGCACCAGTACAAACAGGGTATTGAAGTTAGCAACCAGGTTGACGCTCTTCAGATTCGCGGCGGTTAAAATGGCGACGAAGGTTACCACCCACACCCACGGCGGCACTTCCGGGAAGAGGGCGGATAGATAGATTTTCGCCAACAAAACGTTGATCATTGGCAAAAAGAGATAATCCAGCAGTGATGACCAGCCGACCATAAATCCGACGTGCGGGTTAATCGACTTTTGCGCGTAGGTATAGGCCGAACCGGCTTCCGGAAACTGGCGAACCAGTTTGCCGTAGCTGATAGCGGTAAACAGCACGCCCGCCAGCGCCAGCAAATAGGACGCCGGAACGTGACCGTCGCTAATGCCGGAGACAATACCAAAAGTATCAAATACGGTCATCGGCGTGAGATAGGCCAGACCCATCATCACCACCTGCCACAATTTCAGTGATTTTCGCAGACGGGTTTTGCCGGGTTGCGCAGCAATAGTCAGTGGTGAATTAATAGCCATAATTGCTGCCTCCCCTGCGTAATAAGGTTTGCAGTCGTGTCGACCTGAAATCAAACCTGTTTAGCAAGGGAAGCAAAGGGGGCGGAGTCCAGTCAGTCGCAGGAGGGGCGCATACGCAGCCTCCCTCGCCATGCGGGGATTTAATCATCGGCATCATCTCATTTCCTCGTCACAGTCTTAATCGTTAACGGAAACCCGTTGCCGCCTGCGCTCCATAACGCGACATCCGGGAAATGTCTGGATTACCAGCAAATGTCAGGCCTGGCTCCGCTCAGGCCGATGAAACAACCCCGCAAGGGGTATTACGCGTTTTTCAACATCCAATCAATTTCTGTTTCTGTGATGAGGCGCTCAAACTGCAACAGCTCATCATTTTTACAGGCGTGATAGACATGGCAGAAGCGTTCGCCTAAATAGCGGCGCAGGTGATCATTCTCGATAAACTCACCCAGGGCATCGCTCTGGCGAATCGGGAAGGGTAAGCCTTCCTGTTCCAGCCCGTTGCCTTCGACTTCTTCCTGTAATGGCAGTTCGTTATCAAGGCCATGCAAAATACCGGCAAAAATCGCCGCCATCACCAGATACGGGTTGGCATCGGCACCCGCCACGCGATATTCCACGCGGTGATTATGGCGATCGCCGCAGGGAATACGCAGGGCGACGGTGCGGTTGTTATGGCCCCACGACGCCTGCGTCGGCACATACATTCCCGGCTGGAAGCGGCGATACGAGTTCACGTTTGGTGCCAGCAACGCCATTGATGACGGCATCAGGTCAATCATCCCGGCGAGCATCTTTTTCAGCAGCGGCGAATCTTCGCCTTCCGCGTCAGAAAGCACGTTCTCGCCACGATTATTTTGCATACTGATATGGATATGCATCCCGCTGCCCGCGTGCTCTTCATACGGCTTCGCCATAAAAGTGGCGTGCATCTTATGCTTTTCTGCCATCAGACGCACCAGGCGTTTTAGTGCCAGCGCATCATCGCAAGCTTCCAGCACGTTATCGGTATGGTAAAGATTGATTTCAAACTGACCTGGCGAGGCCTCGGCGACCGCGCCATCTGCCGGAATCAGCTGTAACTGCGCCAGCTCATCAATATCATTAAGCACTTCGGCGAAGTGGTTGAGGTTATCAACGGAGTAAACCTGGCTTTGTGTATTGCGGTCATCGGTGCCGGGCGCGCAGGGCGGTTGCAGATATCCTTCAGCGTCGCGCTGGCGATCCAGTAAATAGAACTCCAGCTCTACCGCTACGACCGGGAACAATCCGCGCTGGCGCAGCTGCTGCCACAGGCGGTTAAGAACGTTCCGCGGCTCAACGTCAAAGGGAGCGCCATCTTCATCGACCATGGTCAGGAGCATCTGACCGATAAACTCTGGATCGGCGGCAGAAGGGGTTAAGGAACCGAGAACAGGAACACAGGTACGATCCGGCTCGCCCATTTCCTGACCCAGGCCCGCTTCTTCTACTACGTTGCCCAGAATATCCATTGCAAACACCGAGGCCGGGAAATAACACCCTTTCTCGAGCTTCTTCAGGCTTGAAACAGGAATACGTTTTCCACGGAAGCAACCATTCAAATCGGTAAGTAAAACATCAACATATTGCGTATTCGGGTAGCGCTCCAGGTAGCGTTTCACTTCCTGCGTAAAGGCGCTACCCCGCCTCTCTTCTGACTGCTGAACAAAGTTCTCTACTTCAACGATATTGGTTTCCATGATTCTTCGCCTTTGGTTTGTTTTCCGCTCGTTATCAAAGCGTAAAATATAATGACCACCATTCGAATCTGTATGCAAACTAAATGTTTGTCAAATGTTAAATTGAGTTTGCAAAAATGAAAACCCACTGCTAGATTGAAAAAATATTGAACATAAAGGTCATTTAAAGCGCAGTAATGGCGATAATTTAGTCCACTTTGTGAGATTGAGCATGGAAAATATAATGAACAATCCGGTTATCGGTGTCGTAATGTGCAGGAACAGGCTTAAGGGTCATGCGACCCAGACTCTGCAAGAAAAGTACCTGAATGCCATCATCCACGCAGGCGGCTTGCCAATTGCGCTACCACATGCGCTGGCGGAACCGTCGTTACTTGAACAACTTTTGCCGAAACTCGATGGTATTTATCTTCCTGGTAGTCCCAGCAATGTGCAGCCGCACCTATATGGTGAAAACGGCGATGAGCCTGACGCCGATCCCGGGCGTGATCTTCTGAGCATGGCGTTAATTAATGCCGCACTCGAAAGGCGCATCCCCATTTTCGCCATCTGCCGGGGTTTACAGGAGCTGGTGGTGGCAACCGGTGGTTCGTTGCATCGCAAGCTGTGCGAACAGCCTGAATTGCTGGAACATCGGGAAGATCCCGAACTGCCGGTGGAGCAGCAATATGCGCCGTCGCATGAAGTTCTGGTTGAAGAGGGGGGATTACTGTCTGCGTTGTTACCTGAATGTAGCAACTTTTGGGTAAACTCTCTGCATGGACAAGGGGCGAAGGTCGTTAGCCCACGGTTGCGTGTTGAAGCTCGCTCACCGGATGGCTTAGTTGAGGCGGTTAGCGTCATCAATCATCCTTTTGCGCTGGGCGTACAGTGGCACCCGGAATGGAACAGTAGCGAGTACGCGCTTTCGCGTATATTGTTCGAGGGCTTTATCACCGCTTGTCAGCACCATATCGCTGAAAAACAGCGACTCTGACCACTACAGTTTAAGGAAATGCAAATATGAGTGATGAGGGACTGGCGCCAGGAAAACGCTTGTCGGAAATCCGCCAGCAGCAGGGGCTTTCACAACGTCGTGCCGCCGAACTCTCCGGGCTGACTCACAGTGCTATCAGTACGATAGAACAAGATAAAGTCAGCCCTGCCATCAGTACGCTGCAAAAGCTGCTGAAGGTGTATGGTCTGTCACTCTCGGAATTCTTTTCCGAGCCGGAAAAACCTGATGAGCCGCAGGTCGTCATTAATCAGGACGACTTAATTGAGATGGGCAGTCAGGGTGTGTCAATGAAGCTGGTTCATAACGGTAACCCGAATCGCACGCTGGCGATGATCTTTGAAACGTACCAGCCGGGCACAACCACTGGGGAAAGAATTAAGCATCAGGGTGAGGAAATAGGCACTGTACTGGAAGGTGAAATTGTTCTGACGATTAATGGTCAGGATTATCATCTCGTCGCGGGGCAAAGTTATGCCATTAATACCGGCATCCCGCACAGCTTCAGTAATACGTCGGCAGGTATTTGCCGAATTATCAGCGCCCATACGCCCACCACGTTTTAATCTTTTTGTTCTGTAAGCCGGGTAAGCGCAATGCGCCCGGCAATCTATAAAGAATGTCGCCAGAAATAAACGGGCATACGGCCCGGGGCTCTCTGCGCCCTGACGTTCACAAACTGCATATATCTGATAGACGTGAAACAGGAGTCATAATGAATTTTCATCATCTGGCTTACTGGCAGGATAAAGCGTTAAGTCTCGCCATTGAAACCCGCTTATTTATTAACGGTGAATATACTGCTGCGGCGGAAAATGAAACTTTTGAAACCGTTGATCCGGTCACCCAGGCACCGCTGGCGAAAATTGCCCGCGGCAAGAGCGTCGATATCGACCGTGCGGTGAGCGCAGCACGCGGCGTATTTGAACGCGGCGACTGGTCACTCTCTTCTCCGGCAAAACGTAAAGCGGTACTGAATAAACTCGCTGATTTAATGGAAGCCAACGCCGAAGAGCTGGCACTGCTGGAAACGCTCGACACCGGCAAACCGATTCGTCACAGCCTGCGTGATGATATTCCCGGCGCGGCGCGCGCCATTCGCTGGTACGCCGAGGCTATCGACAAAGTGTATGGCGAAGTGGCGACCACCAGTAGCCATGAGCTGGCGATGATCGTGCGTGAACCGGTCGGCGTGATTGCCGCCATCGTGCCGTGGAACTTCCCGCTGCTGCTGACTTGCTGGAAACTCGGCCCGGCGCTGGCGGCGGGAAACAGCGTGATTCTAAAACCGTCTGAAAAATCACCGCTCAGTGCGATTCGTCTCGCCGGGCTGGCGAAAGAAGCAGGTCTGCCGGATGGCGTGTTGAACGTGGTGACGGGTTTTGGTCATGAAGCCGGGCAGGCGCTTTCGCGCCATAACGATATCGACGCCATTGCCTTTACCGGTTCGACCCGTACCGGGAAACAGCTGCTGAAAGATGCGGGCGATAGCAACATGAAACGCGTCTGGCTGGAAGCGGGGGGCAAAAGCGCCAACATCGTTTTCGCCGACTGCCCGGATTTGCAACAGGCGGCAAGCGCCACCGCCGCAGGCATTTTCTACAACCAGGGCCAGGTGTGCATCGCCGGAACGCGTTTGTTGCTGGAAGAGAGCATCGCCGATGAATTCTTAGCCCTGTTAAAACAGCAGGCGCAAAACTGGCAGCCGGGCCATCCGCTTGATCCCGCAACCACCATGGGCACCTTAATCGACTGCGCCCACGCCGACTCGGTCCATAGCTTTATTCGTGAAGGCGAAAGCAAAGGGCAACTGCTGCTGGATGGCCGTAACGCCGAGCTGGCTGCCGCCATCGGCCCGACGATCTTTGTAGACGTAGACCCGAATGCGTCCTTAAGCCGCGAAGAGATTTTCGGCCCGGTGTTGGTGGTCACGCGTTTCACATCAGAAGATCAGGCGCTTCAGCTTGCTAACGACAGCCAGTACGGCCTCGGCGCGGCGGTATGGACGCGCGACCTCTCCCGCGCGCACCGCATGAGCCGTCGCCTGAAAGCCGGTTCCGTCTTTGTCAATAACTACAACGACGGCGATATGACCGTGCCGTTTGGCGGCTATAAGCAGAGCGGCAACGGTCGCGACAAATCCCTGCACGCCCTTGAAAAATTCACTGAACTGAAAACTATCTGGATAAGCCTGGAGGCCTGAAATGACCGAACATACCAGCAGTTATTACGCCGCCAGTGCGAATAAATACGCGCCATTCGACACACTGAATGAGTCGATTTCCTGCGATGTTTGCGTGGTTGGCGGCGGCTATACCGGGCTTTCCTCCGCGCTGCATCTGGCGGAAGCGGGCTTTGACGTGGTGGTTCTTGAAGCCTCACGCATCGGCTTCGGCGCAAGCGGACGCAACGGCGGGCAGCTTGTGAACTCCTACAGCCGCGACATCGACGTGATCGAAAAAAGCTACGGCATGGACACCGCCCGTATGCTCGGCAGCATGATGTTCGAGGGTGGCGAGATCATCCGCGAACGTATCAAACGTTATCAGATTGACTGCGACTATCGCCCCGGCGGTCTGTTTGTGGCGATGAATGATAAACAACTCGCCACACTCGAAGAGCAGAAAGAGAACTGGGAACGCTACGGCAATAAACAGCTGGAGCTGCTGGACGCCAACGCTATTCGCCGCGAGGTCGCCAGCGATCGCTACACTGGTGCGCTGCTGGATCACAGCGGTGGGCATATTCACCCGCTAAACCTCGCCATTGGTGAAGCCGATGCCATCCGCCTGAACGGAGGGCGCGTGTATGAGCTTTCCGCCGTGACGCAGATCCAGCACACCACGCCAGCCGTGGTGCGGACTGCCAATGGTCAGGTGACGGCGAAGTATGTGATTGTCGCCGGGAATGCGTATCTGGGCGATAAAGTAGAGCCGGAACTAGCGAAACGCAGCATGCCGTGCGGCACGCAGGTGATCACCACCGAGCGGCTGTCGGAAGATTTAGCCCGTTCGCTGATCCCGAAAAACTACTGCGTTGAAGACTGTAACTATCTGCTTGATTACTACCGTCTTACCGCCGATAACCGCCTGCTGTACGGCGGCGGCGTGGTCTACGGCGCGCGCGACCCGGATGACGTTGAGCGCCTTGTGGTGCCGAAACTGCTGAAAACCTTCCCGCAGCTGAAGGGCGTGAAAATTGATTACCGCTGGACGGGCAACTTCCTGCTGACCTTGTCGCGCATGCCGCAGTTCGGTCGCCTTGATACCAACATCTATTACATGCAGGGTTACAGCGGCCACGGCGTCACCTGTACCCATCTTGCCGGGCGTTTGATTGCCGAACTGCTGCGCGGCGACGCCGAACGTTTCGATGCCTTCGCCAATCTGCCGCATTACCCGTTCCCCGGCGGGCGCACGCTGCGCGTGCCATTTACCGCGATGGGCGCGGCTTATTACAGCCTGCGCGATCGTCTGGGCGTTTAATTTCCGATTAACAGTGAAGAGTCAAAAGGTGTGAAACATGAGCAACAATGAATTCCATCAGCGTCGTCTTTCTGCTACCCCACGCGGGGTTGGCGTGATGTGTAACTTCTTCGCCCAGTCGGCAGAAAACGCCACGCTGAAGGACGTAGAGGGCAACGAATATATCGATTTCGCCGCAGGCATTGCGGTGCTGAATACCGGGCATCGCCACCCTGATCTGGTCGCGGCGGTGGAGCAGCAATTGCAACAGTTTACCCACACGGCGTATCAGATTGTGCCGTACGAAAGCTACGTCACCCTGGCGGAGAAAATTAACGCCCTTGCCCCGGTGAGCGGGCAGGCTAAAACTGCGTTCTTCACCACCGGTGCGGAAGCGGTTGAGAACGCGGTGAAAATCGCCCGCGCCCATACCGGACGCCCTGGCGTGATTGCGTTTAGCGGCGGCTTCCACGGTCGTACATATATGACCATGGCGCTGACCGGAAAGGTCGCGCCGTACAAAATCGGCTTCGGCCCGTTCCCCGGTTCGGTGTATCACGTACCTTATCCGTCAGATTTACATGGCGTTTCAACGCAGGACTCCCTCGACGCCATCGAACTCTTGTTTAAATCGGACATTGAAGCGAAGCAGGTGGCGGCGATTATTTTCGAACCGGTGCAGGGCGAAGGCGGTTTCAACGTTGCACCAAAAGAGCTGGTTGCTGCCATTCGCCGTCTGTGCGACGAGCACGGCATTGTGATGATTGCCGATGAAGTGCAAAGCGGCTTTGCGCGTACCGGAAAACTTTTTGCCATGGATCACTACGCCGATAAGCCGGACTTAATGACGATGGCGAAAAGCCTCGCGGGCGGGATGCCGCTTTCGGGCGTGGTCGGTAACGCGAATATTATGGACGCGCCCGCGCCGGGCGGGTTGGGTGGCACCTACGCCGGGAACCCGCTGGCGGTGGCTGCCGCGCACGCTGTGCTCAACATTATCGACAAAGAATCACTCTGTGAACGCGCGAATCAACTGGGCCAGCGCCTGACAAACACGTTGATTGATGCCAAAGAAAGCGTTCCGGCCATCGCGGCGGTACGCGGTCTGGGGTCTATGATTGCGGCAGAGTTTAACGATCCGCAAACGGGCGAGCCGTCAGCGGCGATTGCACAGAAAATCCAGCAACGCGCGCTGGCGCAGGGGCTGCTTCTGCTGACCTGTGGCGCATACGGCAACGTGATTCGTTTCCTGTATCCGCTGACCATCCCGGATGCGCAATTCGATGAGGCAATGAAAATTTTGCAGGATGCGCTGAGCGATTAATAGCCCAACGCAATAATGTCTGATGCGCTGCGCTTATCAGGCCTGCAAACAACGTATTGATTATGTATGCCGGATAAGGCGTTCACGCCGCATCCGGCAAGTTGTATTGCCCAACTTCGCTAAATCTGGTGCTTTTTCAACAACGCGCGGAACTGATGATAGGTTAACCCCAGTAATTCAGCCGCGCGCTTCTGGTTATATTTCCCTTGTTGCAAACTGAGTTGCAGCAACTCTTTTTCCTGCTGCATCTGAAACTCACGTAAATCCAGCGGCAGTGTTGGAAGCGAGGTGGTTTCTGAAACGGCGATAGCGTCTTCAGGCGGACGCCGTTTAAAGGGATCAATAATGATGTCATCAAGCGGATAATCGCTGGTACCGTGGCGATACACTGAACGTTCCACCACGTTTTTCAATTCACGAATATTTCCCGGCCAACGATAATTCAGCAATGTTTCTCTGGCGCGCTCCGTAAACCCCGGGAACAGAGGCAGCTTGATTTCCCGACACATCTGAATGGCAAAGTGTTCTGCCATCAGCATAATGTCGCTTTCGCGCTCGCGCAGGGGCGGCAGTTGCACTACATCGAAAGCCAGCCGGTCGAGCAGGTCAGCGCGAAAAGTACCTTCATTGACCATCACCGGGAGATCGGCATTCGTCGCGCATACCAACCGCACATTCACCTGCAATGGCTGGCTGCCGCCAACGCGCTCCAGTTCACCGTACTCAATCACGCGCAATAATTTCTCCTGCACCATCATCGGTGCCGTAGCGAGTTCATCAAGAAATAGCGTACCGCCGTCGGCACGTTCAAATCTCCCTGGATGACGTTTTTGCGCACCGGTAAACGCGCCCGCTTCGTGACCAAACAGTTCGGAATCCAGCAGATTTTCATTTAACGCCGCGCAGTTAAGGGAAATAAACGGCCCTTGCCAACGGGAGGAGAGATAATGCAGACGGCTGGCAATCAGCTCTTTACCTGTGCCGCGCTCGCCGATGATGAGCACCGGTTTGTCCAGCGGTGCGAGATGCGAAACCTGTTCCAGCACTTCGAGAAAGCTGTTCGCCTCACCGAGTAAATTATCTTTGTATTCTGCCATGATGAAATTCGCCACTTGTTAGTGTAATTCGCTAACTCATCCTGGCATGTTGCTGTTGATTCTTCAATCAGATCTTTATAAATCAAAAAGATAAAAAATTGGCACGCAAATTGTATTAATAGTTCAGCAGGACAATCCTGAACGCAGAAATCAAGAGGACAACATTATGGGTATTTTTTCTCGCTTTGCCGACATCGTGAATGCCAACATCAACGCTCTGTTAGAGAAAGCGGAAGATCCACAGAAACTGGTGCGTCTGATGATCCAGGAGATGGAAGATACATTGGTTGAAGTGCGTTCTACTTCGGCGCGTGCGCTGGCAGAAAAGAAACAGCTGACTCGCCGTATTGAACAAGCGTCGGCGCGTGAAGTTGAATGGCAGGAAAAAGCCGAACTGGCGCTGCTGAAAGAGAGAGAGGATCTGGCGCGTGCGGCGTTAATTGAAAAACAGAAACTGACCGATCTGATTAAGAGCCTGGAACATGAAGTGACGCTGGTGGACGATACGCTGGCACGCATGAAGAAAGAGATCGGCGAGCTGGAAAACAAATTGAGCGAAACACGCGCTCGCCAGCAGGCATTGATGTTACGCCATCAGGCGGCAAACTCGTCGCGCGATGTGCGTCGTCAGCTGGACAGTGGCAAACTGGATGAAGCAATGGCTCGTTTCGAATCTTTCGAACGTCGAATTGACCAGATGGAAGCGGAAGCAGAAAGCCACAGCTTCGGTAAACAAAAATCGCTGGACGATCAGTTTGCCGAACTGAAAGCCGATGATGCAATCAGCGAACAATTGGCACAATTAAAAGCCAAAATGAAGCAAGACAATCAATAATAACATCCAGGCGGCGTCCGAACGCGCCGCCGCTCATCGTCTAAGGAGTCCTTATGAGCGCGCTATTTCTGGCTATTCCGTTAACCATTTTTGTGCTGTTTGTTTTACCGATCTGGTTATGGCTGCATTACAGCAATCGTTCTGGTCGCAGTGAATTGTCGCAAAGTGAGCAGCAGCGATTAGCGCAACTGGCTGATGAAGCAAAACGGATGCGCGAACGTATTCAGGCGCTGGAATCCATTCTTGATGCAGAACATCCGAACTGGAGGGATCGCTAATGGCGGGCATTAATCTCAATAAAAAATTATGGCGTATTCCACAGCGGGGCATGGTACGCGGCGTCTGCGCCGGGATTGCCAACTATTTTGATGTACCAGTAAAACTGGTGCGTATCCTGGTGGTGCTGTCGATTTTCTTCGGTCTGGCGCTGTTTACCCTGGTTGCTTACATCATTTTGTCATTTGCGCTTGATCCAATGCCGGACAACATGGCCTTTGGTGAGCAGCTACCTTCCAGCAGCGAATTGCTGGATGAAGTCGACCGTGAACTGGCGGCAAGTGAAACGCGTTTACGCGAGATGGAACGTTATGTCACTTCCGATACTTTCACGTTACGTAGCCGTTTCCGTCAACTGTGAGGAAAGTTATGAATACTCGCTGGCAACAGGCCGGGCAAAAGGTGAAGCCTGGTTTCAAATTAGCAGGCAAGCTGGTACTTCTTACCGCACTGCGCTATGGCCCGGCGGGTGTAGCTGGCTGGGCGATAAAATCAGTTGCTCGCCGACCACTGAAAATGTTGCTGGCCGTGGCGCTGGAACCGCTGTTAAGTCGGGCTGCCAATAAACTGGCGCAGCGTTATAAAAGGTGAGGGGAGTTTCGCAAAAATTGTTAAAGCTAAGGCATATTATGGATGGCAATTTTCATCCATAGAAGGACGCTTACATGTTTAAAAAAGGCTTACTTGCTCTGACACTGGTGTTTTCACTGCCCGTTTTCGCCGCTGAACACTGGATCGATGTTCGTGTTCCTGAGCAGTATCAGCAAGAGCACGTTCAGGGGGCCATCAATATTCCCCTGAAGGAAGTAAAAGAGCGCATTGCCACCGCCGTTCCGGATAAAAACGACACCGTGAAAGTGTATTGCAATGCCGGACGCCAGTCAGGGCAGGCAAAAGAGATCCTTAGCGAGATGGGATATACCCACGTTGAGAACGCCGGTGGCCTGAAAGACATCGCAATGCCGAAGGTCAAAGGTTAAAAGAATCCACCCTAAGCGGCGCTTATGCGCCGTTTACTTTTTCTGTCACACCTTATTTACATCCCCATAGATTATTTGCGTCAGCTCACAAATACGCTTTTTCCCTGGTAAAAAATGATTTCCTGCGTGACTAAAACCCTTGTGCTCAATTGACAGTTTATTTTCTGCGGAGTAGTCTCTCGTTTCATGGGACCGCTACCACGGAAAGGCAACATGAAACAGAAAATTACGGATTACCTGGACGAAATCTACGGTGGAACATTTACCGCAACTCATTTACAGAAACTTGTAACGCGTCTTGAGAGTGCGAAACGATTAATTACACAGCGACGTAAAAAACACTGGGATGAAAGTGATGTCGTGTTAATTACCTATGCTGATCAATTTCACAGTAATGATTTAAAACCACTACCCACATTTAATCAGTTTTACCATCAATGGCTGCAAAGCATTTTTTCACATGTTCATTTGTTGCCGTTTTATCCATGGTCATCTGATGATGGCTTTTCGGTAATTGATTATCATCAGGTCGCCAGTGAAGCGGGGGAGTGGCAGGATATTCAGCAACTCGGTGAATGCAGTCATTTAATGTTTGATTTTGTCTGCAACCATATGTCGGCAAAAAGTGAATGGTTTAAAAACTATTTACAACAGCAGCCAGGTTTTGAAGATTTTTTTATTGCTGTTGATCCGCAAACCGATCTCAGCGCCGTCACCCGTCCGCGTGCGTTACCGCTATTAACACCGTTTCAAATGGATGATAATTCCACGCGCCATTTATGGACCACCTTTAGCGACGATCAAATTGACCTCAATTACCGTAGCCCTGAAGTGTTGCTGGCGATGGTGGATGTATTGCTGTGTTATCTGGAAAAGGGCGCGGAATACGTCCGTCTGGATGCCGTTGGCTTTATGTGGAAAGAGCCGGGAACAAGCTGCATCCATCTGGAAAAAACACATCTGATTATCAAGCTGTTACGGTCGATTATTGATGACGTAGCACCAGGTACAGTGATCATTACCGAGACCAATGTTCCGCATAAAGACAACATTGCTTACTTTGGCGAAGGCGATGACGAAGCACATATGGTGTACCAGTTCTCGCTGCCGCCACTGGTGCTGCATGCGGTGCAAAAACAGAACGTTGAGGCGCTTTGTGCGTGGGCGCAAAACCTGACACTACCTTCCAGCAACACCACCTGGTTTAACTTCCTCGCCTCTCACGATGGCATCGGGCTGAACCCACTGCGTGGCTTGTTACCCGAAAGCGAAATATTAGCGCTGGTCGAGGCATTACAGCAGGAAGGGGCATTAGTAAACTGGAAAAATAATCCCGACGGTACGCGTAGCCCGTATGAAATAAATGTGACCTATATGGATGCGTTAAGCCGCCGCGAGAGTAGCGATGTAGAACGTTGCGCCAGGTTTATCCTTGCCCATGCGATTTTGTTAAGTTTCCCCGGTGTGCCAGCGATATATATTCAAAGTATTCTTGGCTCGCGTAATGATTACGCAGGTGTCGAAAAACTGGGATATAACCGTGCGATTAACCGTAAAAAATATCACAATGAAGAGATAACCCGAGAACTGAACGATGAAGATACATTAAGGCATGCGGTATATCATCAGTTGTCGCGTTTAATTACACTTCGTTGCAGTCATAACGAGTTTCATCCGGATAATGATTTTACCATCGATACGGTTAATTCATCCGTAATGCGTATTCAAAGAAACAACGCGGATGGTAATTGTCTGACAGGATTGTTTAATGTCAGTGAAAATATTCAGCATATAAATATTACTGATCTGCACGGTCGGGATCTGATTAGTGAAGTTGATATATTGGGTAATGAAATAACGCTGCGCCCCTGGCAGGTTATGTGGATTAAATAAAAAAGGAACATCTCATGATTAAATCAAAAATCGTGCTGTTATCAGCACTGGTTTCCTGCGCCCTGATTTCAGGCTGTAAAGAAGAAAATAAAACCCATGTATCCATCGAATTTATGCATTCTTCGGTGGAGCAGGAGCGTCAGGCCGTTATCAGTAAATTGATTGCCCGTTTTGAAAAAGAAAACCCGGGCATCACCGTTAAACAAGTGCCAGTGGAAGAAGATGCCTATAACACCAAAGTCATAACCCTGTCACGTAGCGGCTCGCTGCCGGAAGTGATCGAAACCAGCCATGACTACGCCAAAGTTATGGACAAAGAGCAGCTTATCGATCGTAAAGCGGTTGCCACGGTCATCAGCAACGTGGGTGAAGGCGCGTTCTACGATGGCGTTCTGCGGATTGTGCGCACCGAAGATGGCAGCGCATGGACCGGTGTTCCGGTCAGCGCCTGGATTGGCGGCATCTGGTATCGCAAAGATGTGCTGGCAAAAGCCGGGCTGGAGGAGCCGAAAAACTGGCAGCAACTGCTGGATGTCGCGCAGAAACTGAATGATCCAGCGAATAAAAAATACGGTATTGCGCTGCCTACGGCAGAAAGTGTGCTGACGGAACAATCATTTTCCCAGTTTGCCTTATCCAACCAGGCCAACGTCTTTAACGCAGAAGGCAAAATCACCCTTGATACCCCAGAGATGATGCAGGCGCTGACCTATTACCGCGACCTTGCCGCCAACACCATGCCGGGTTCTAACGACATCATGGAAGTGAAAGATGCCTTTATGAACGGCACCGCGCCGATGGCGATTTACTCCACCTATATCCTTCCGGCTGTGATTAAAGAAGGCGATCCGAAAAACGTCGGTTTCGTGGTGCCAACGGAGAAAAACTCTGCGGTCTACGGCATGTTGACCTCGCTGACCATTACCGCCGGGCAAAAGACTGAAGAGACCGAAGCGGCTGAAAAATTTGTCACCTTTATGGAGCAGGCAGACAACATTGCCGACTGGGTGATGATGTCGCCAGGCGCGGCGCTGCCGGTGAACAAAGCGGTTGTCACTACCGCCACCTGGAAAGACAACGACGTTATTAAGGCGCTGGGTGAGCTGCCAAATCAGTTAATCAGCGAACTGCCAAATATTCAGGTCTTTGGCGCAGTAGGGGATAAAAATTTTACCCGCATGGGCGATGTGACGGGTTCTGGCGTGGTGAGCTCCATGGTGCATAACGTCACCGTGGGTAAAGCCGACCTCTCTACCACGCTGCAAACGAGCCAGAAAAAGCTGGATGAGTTGGTTGAACAGCACTAAACCCAGGACAGGAATCCGCAATGAACAGGCTTTTTTCAGGTCGTTCCGATATGCCCTTTGCGCTGTTGCTTCTCGCGCCCAGCTTATTACTGCTGGGCGGTCTGGTGGCGTGGCCGATGGTGTCGAATATCGAAATCAGTTTTTTACGTCTGCCGCTCAATCCCAACATCGAGTCAACGTTTGTTGGGGTAAGCAACTACGTGCGTATTCTCTCCGATCCCGGCTTCTGGCACTCGCTGTGGATGACGGTCTGGTATACCACGCTGGTGGTGGCGGGCAGCACCGTGCTCGGGCTGGCCGTGGCGATGTTTTTCAACCGCGAGTTCCGCCTGCGCAAAACCGCGCGTTCGCTGGTGATCCTCTCCTACGTAACGCCGTCTATTTCGCTGGTGTTCGCCTGGAAATACATGTTCAACAACGGTTACGGCATTGTGAACTACCTCGGCGTCGATCTTCTGCATCTCTATGAGCAGGCACCGCTGTGGTTCGATAATCCGGGCAGTAGCTTTGTGCTGGTGGTGCTGTTCGCCATCTGGCGCTACTTCCCCTATGCCTTTATTTCGTTTCTGGCGATTTTGCAGACCATTGATAAATCGTTGTACGAAGCGGCAGAGATGGATGGCGCTAATGCCTGGCAACGGTTTCGTATCGTCACGCTGCCCGCGATTATGCCGGTCCTGGCGACGGTGGTGACGCTGCGCACCATCTGGATGTTCTACATGTTCGCGGATGTTTATCTGCTGACGACCAAGGTCGATATTCTCGGTGTCTATCTCTACAAAACCGCCTTTGCCTTTAATGACTTAGGGAAAGCGGCGGCGATCTCGGTGGTGCTCTTCATCATTATTTTCGCTGTCATTCTGCTGACCAGGAAACGGGTGAACCTCAATGGCAACAAATAAACGCACACTCAGTCGTATCGGTTTTTACTGCGGGCTGGCGCTGTTTCTCATCATCACGCTGTTTCCGTTTTTTGTGATGCTGATGACCTCGTTTAAGAGCGCGAAAGAGGCGATATCGCTGCATCCTACGCTGCTGCCGCAACAGTGGACGCTGGAGCATTACGTCGACATTTTTAACCCGATGATTTTCCCGTTTGTCGACTACTTCCGTAACAGCATGGTGGTGTCTGTGGTTTCATCCGTGGTGGCGGTATTTCTCGGCATTCTCGGAGCTTACTCGCTTTCCCGCCTGCGCTTTAAAGGCCGGATGACCATCAACGCCAGCTTTTACACGGTGTATATGTTCTCTGGCATTTTGCTGGTGGTGCCGCTGTTCAAAATCATCACCGCGCTTGGCATTTACGACACCGAGATGGCGCTGATCATTACCATGGTGACGCAAACCCTGCCCACCGCCGTGTTTATGCTGAAAAGCTACTTCGACACCATCCCTGATGAGATCGAAGAAGCGGCGATGATGGATGGCCTCAACCGTCTGCAAATCATCTTCCGTATCACCGTGCCCCTGGCGATGTCGGGGCTGATATCCGTGTTCGTCTACTGCTTTATGGTGGCATGGAACGACTATCTGTTTGCGTCGATTTTCCTCTCCAGCGCCAGCAATTTCACCTTACCGGTGGGCCTGAACGCGCTGTTCAGTACGCCTGATTACATCTGGGGACGGATGATGGCGGCCTCACTGGTGACCGCATTGCCGGTGGTGATTATGTATGCGCTTTCGGAACGTTTTATTAAGAGTGGTTTGACCGCCGGTGGCGTGAAGGGCTAAAGCGGCCAGTTTCTTTACAAGGAGTTTTACATGAAAAAGTTAGTAGCCACAGCACCGCGTGTTGCTGCGCTGGTTGAGTATGAAGATCGGGCGATTTTAGCCAATGAAGTTAAGATCCGCGTGCGTTTCGGCGCACCGAAACACGGAACGGAAGTGGTCGACTTCCGCGCCGCCAGCCCGTTTATCGATGAAGACTTTAACGGCGAATGGCAGATGTTCACCCCGCGTCCGGCAGATGCGCCACGCGGCATTGAGTTTGGCAAATTCCAGCTTGGCAACATGGTGGTTGGCGACATTATCGAGTGCGGCAGCGACGTTACCGACTACGCGGTGGGCGACAGCGTATGCGGCTACGGCCCGCTCTCCGAGACGGTCATCATTAACGCAGTGAATAACTACAAGCTGCGCAAAATGCCGCAAGGCAGCTCCTGGAAAAACGCCGTCTGTTACGACCCGGCGCAGTTTGCCATGAGCGGCGTGCGCGATGCCAACGTACGCGTAGGGGATTTTGTAGTGGTGGTGGGGCTTGGCGCGATAGGTCAAATTGCCATCCAACTGGCGAAACGCGCTGGCGCGTCGGTGGTGATTGGCGTCGATCCTATTGCCCATCGTTGTGATATTGCTCGTCGCCACGGTGCGGATTTCTGCCTTAACCCCATTGGCACTGACGTAGGCAAAGAGATCAAAACGCTAACCGGCAAGCAGGGTGCCGATGTGATTATCGAAACCAGCGGCTATGCCGACGCGCTGCAATCGGCGCTACGAGGTCTGGCTTATGGCGGCACCATCTCGTATGTCGCGTTTGCCAAACCGTTTGCCGAAGGTTTTAACCTCGGACGCGAAGCGCATTTCAATAACGCCAAAATTGTTTTCTCCCGTGCGTGCAGCGAGCCGAACCCGGATTATCCGCGCTGGAGCCGCAAACGTATCGAAGAAACCTGTTGGGAACTGCTGATGAACGGTTATCTCAATTGTGAAGATTTAATCGACCCGGTGGTGACCTTTGCCAATAGCCCGGAAAGTTACATGCAGTATGTCGACCAGCATCCGGAACAGAGCATCAAAATGGGCGTTACGTTTTAATTCAAAGGAATGAAAAAAATGAAAATCGGCACACAGAATCAGGCGTTCTTTCCGGAAAACATTCTGGAGAAATTTCGTTATATCAAAGAGATGGGTTTCGATGGTTTTGAGATCGACGGCAAACTGCTGGTCAACAATCTCGAAGAAGTCAAAGCGGCGATCAAAGAAACCGGTTTACCGGTGACCACCGCCTGCGGTGGCTATGACGGCTGGATTGGCGACTTTATCGAAGAGCGTCGTCTTAATGGCTTAAAAGAGATCGAACGCATTCTTGAAGCGCTGGCAGAAGTGGGCGGTAAAGGTATCGTCGTTCCGGCTGCATGGGGCATGTTTACCTTCCGCTTACCGCCGATGACCTCGCCGCGCAGCCTGGACGGCGACCGCAAAATGGTGAGTGATTCCCTGCGCGTACTGGAACAGGTAGCCGCGCGTACCGGAACCGTGGTGTATCTCGAACCGTTAAATCGCTATCAGGATCATATGATCAATACTCTCGCCGATGCTCGTCGTTACATCGTCGAAAACGATCTTAAACATGTACAGATTATCGGCGATTTCTATCACATGAACATCGAAGAAGATAACCTGGCGCAGGCGCTGCATGACAACCGCGACCTGCTCGGTCATGTGCATATTGCGGATAACCATCGCTACCAGCCGGGCAGCGGCACCCTGGATTTCCACGCGCTGTTTGAACAGCTACGCGTGGATAACTATCAGGGCTATGTGGTGTACGAAGGGCGTATCCGGGCAGAAGATCCTGCCCAGGCGTACCGTGATTCTTTGGCCTGGTTGCGTACCTGCTAAGAGGTCTTTGTGAAAAGTGCAATGACAAGCTCTCCGCTGCGGGTCGCGATCATAGGCGCGGGCCAGGTGGCGGATAAAGTTCATGCTTCGTACTACTGCACCCGCAACGATCTGGAACTGGTGGCTGTCTGTGATAGCCGCCTTTCCCAGGCGCAGGCGCTGGCAGATAAATACGGTAATGCATCCGTGTGGGACGATCCGCAGGCCATGCTGCTGGCGGTGAAACCTGATGTGGTTAGCGTCTGCTCACCTAACCGTTTTCATTACGAACATACCCTGATGGCGCTGGAAGCGGGCTGCCATGTGATGTGCGAAAAACCGCCCGCCATGACGCCAGAACAGGCGCGGGAAATGTGCGATACCGCGCGCAAACAGGGCAAGGTGCTGGCCTACGACTTTCACCATCGTTTTGCGCTCGATACGCAACAGCTGCGTGAACAGGTGACCAACGGCGTTTTGGGAGAGATTTACGTTACCACCGCCCGCGCCCTGCGTCGTTGCGGTGTTCCCGGCTGGGGTGTCTTTACCAATAAAGAATTGCAGGGCGGTGGCCCGCTTATCGACATCGGCATTCATATGCTGGATGCGGCGATGTATGTGCTGGGTTTTCCAGCGGTGAAAAGCGTGACTGCGCATAGCTTTCAAAAGATCGGCACACAAAAGAGCTGCGGTCAATTTGGCAAGTGGGACCCGGCAACCTACAGCGTCGAAGATTCGCTGTTTGGCACCATTGAATTTCATAACGGCGGCATTCTGTGGCTTGAGACCTCATTTGCACTCAACATCCGCGAACAGTCGATTATGAACGTCAGCTTTTGTGGCGATAAAGCGGGGGCGACGCTGTTTCCGGCGCATATCTATACCGATAACAGCGGTGAGTTAATGACGCTGATGCAACGGGAAATGGCAGACGACAACCGTCATCTGCGCAGTATGGAAGCCTTTATCAATCACGTACAGGACAAGCCCATGATGATAGCCGACGCCGAGCAGGGATACATCATCCAGCAACTGGTGGCGGCGTTGTATCAATCCGCAGAAACAGGGACGCGTGTGGAATTATGACCAGGCCAGTAACGTTATCAGAACCCCATTTCAGCCAGCATACCCTGAACAAATATGCTTCACTGATGGCGCAGGGGAACGGCTATCTTGGGCTTCGCGCCAGCCATGAAGAAGATTACACGCGCCAGACGCGCGGCATGTATCTGGCAGGGCTTTATCATCGGGCGGGTAAGGGTGAAATCAACGAACTGGTGAACCTGCCTGATGTCGTGGGGATGGAGATTGCCATAAATGGTGAGGTTTTCTCGTTATCCCGCGAAACATGGCAGCGTGAGCTTGACTTTGCCAGTGGCGAATTACGCCGCAACGTTGTCTGGTGTACCAGTAACGGCGCGCGTTACACCATCGTCAGCCGTCGCTTTGTTTCGGCAGACCAACTGCCGCTCATTGCGCTGGAAATCACTATTACGCCACTGGACGCCGACGCGTTAGTGCTGATTTCAACAGGCATTGACGCCACGCAAACCAACCACGGTCGCCAACATCTCGACGAAACCCAGGTGCGGGTATTTGGTCAGCATCTGATGCAGGGGATCTACACCACCCAGGATGGGCGCAGTGATGTGGCCATCAGCTGTTGCTGTAAGGTGAGCGGTGATGTGCAGCAATGCTATACCGCCAAAGAGCGCCGCTTGCTGCAACATACCAGTGCGCAACTTCACGCAGGCGAAACGCTGACGCTGCAAAAACTGGTGTGGATCGACTGGCGGGATGACAGGCACGTCGCTTTAGACGAGTGGGGCAGTGCGTCGCTTCGTCAGCTTGAAATGTGTGTACAGCAGAGTTACGACCAACTTCTTGCAGCATCCACAGAAAACTGGCGTCAATGGTGGCAGAAACGTCGTATCACGGTAAACGGTGGCGATGCGCACGATCAGCAAGCGTTAGATTATGCGCTTTATCACCTACGCATCATGACGCCTGCTCACGACGAGCGCAGCAGTATTGCGGCAAAAGGTTTGACCGGGGAAGGCTACAAAGGCCACGTTTTCTGGGATACGGAAGTATTTTTACTGCCGTTCCATCTGTTTAGCGAACCGACGATTGCCAGAAGTTTACTGCGTTATCGCTGGCACAACTTGCCAGGCGCGCAGGAGAAAGCGCGACGCAACGGCTGGCAGGGCGCGCTATTTCCGTGGGAAAGCGCGCGCAGCGGCGAAGAAGAGACGCCGGAATTTGCCGCCATTAACATTCGCACCGGGCTGCGGCAAAAAGTGGCCTCGGCGCAGGCGGAACATCATCTGGTCGCCGATATCGCCTGGGCGGTTGTTCAATACTGGCAGACCACGGGGGATGAAAGTTTCATTGCTCATGAAGGTATGGCGCTACTTCTGGAAAGCGCAAAGTTCTGGATTAGCCGCGCTGTGGGGGTGAACGATCGTCTGGAAATTCACAATGTTATTGGGCCAGACGAATATACCGAACATGTCAATAATAACGCCTTCACCAGCTATATGGCGTATTACAACGTCCAGCAGGCGCTGAATATCGCTCGTCAGTTTGGTTGTAGCGACGACGCATTTATTCATCGTGCCGAAATATTCCTCAAAGAACTGCGGCTGCCAGAAATTCAGCCCGACGGCGTTTTGCCGCAGGATGATTCGTTTATGGCGAAACCAGCGATTAATCTGGCGAAATACAAAGCGGCGGCGGGGAAGCAAACCATTCTGCTGGATTATTCACGCGCAGAAGTGAACGAGATGCAGATCCTCAAACAAGCTGATGTGGTGATGCTCAATTACATGCTGCCGGAGCAGTACTCAGCGGCATCGTGTCTTGCCAATCTGCAATTTTATGAACCGCGCACCATTCACGACTCTTCACTGAGTAAAGCGATCCACGGCATTGTTGCCGCACGCTGTGGCCTGTTGGCGCAAAGTTATCAGTTCTGGCGGGAGGGGACTGAAATCGATCTCGGTGCTGACCCGCATAGCTGCGACGACGGTATCCATGCTGCCGCAACTGGCGCTATCTGGCTGGGGGCGATTCAGGGTTTTGCCGGGGTGAGCGTGCGTGACGGTGAATTAAATTTGAATCCGGCGTTACCTGTGCAGTGGCAACAGTTGTCTTTCCCTCTGTTCTGGCAGGGCTGCGAATTACAGGTCACTCTCGACGCGCAGCGTATTGCGATTCGAACTTCTGCGCCCGTTTCACTGCGTTTGAACGGGCAGCTTATATCTGTGGCTGAAGAATCTGTTTTCTGTTTGGGTGATTTTATTTTGCCCTTCAATGGGACCGCTACCACGCATCTGGAGGATGAATGAAACTGCAAGGGGTAATTTTCGATCTGGATGGTGTAATCACCGATACCGCGCATCTGCATTTCCAGGCGTGGCAGCAGATTGCCGCTGAAATTGGCATCAGCATTGATGCGCAGTTTAACGAATCCCTAAAAGGGATCAGCCGCGATGAGTCTCTGCGGCGCATTCTGCAACACGGGGGCAAAGAGGGCGACTTTAACCCGCAGGAGAGGGCGCAACTGGCGTATCGCAAAAATCTGCTCTACGTCCACTCACTGCGCGAACTGACGGTTAATGCTGTGCTGCCCGGCATTCGCAATTTGCTGGCAGATCTCCGTGCACAGCAGATTCCGGTTGGGTTGGCTTCTGTCTCCCTGAATGCGCCGACGATTTTAGCAGCGCTGGAGCTGCGCGAGTTTTTCACCTTCTGCGCGGATGCCTCACAGCTTAAAAACTCGAAACCGGACCCGGAAATCTTTCTCGCCGCCTGTGCCGGACTGGGCGTGCCGCCGCAGGCATGTATCGGCATTGAAGATGCGCAGGCGGGCATTGACGCCATTAACGCCAGCGGTATGCGCTCGGTGGGGATCGGCGCAGGCTTAACCGGGGCGCAATTATTGTTGCCCTCAACGGAATCACTCACCTGGCCGCGGTTATCGGCCTTCTGGCAAAACGTATAGCAAAGGAATCAACATGGCTCAGCTTTCGTTACAACATATTCAAAAAATCTACGATAACCAGGTGCATGTGGTGAAGGACTTCAACCTGGAAATTGCCGATAAAGAGTTCATTGTCTTTGTCGGCCCGTCGGGCTGCGGTAAATCGACCACCCTGCGCATGATTGCCGGGCTTGAGGAGATCAGCGGCGGCGATCTGTTGATCGACGGCAAACGAATGAATGACGTTCCAGCCAAAGCGCGCAATATTGCGATGGTGTTCCAGAACTACGCGCTGTATCCGCATATGACGGTCTACGACAACATGGCGTTTGGCCTGAAGATGCAAAAAATCGCCAAAGAGGTGATTGATGAGCGGGTGAACTGGGCGGCGCAAATTCTCGGCCTGCGTGAGTACCTGAAACGCAAGCCGGGGGCGCTTTCTGGCGGGCAACGCCAGCGTGTGGCGCTCGGGCGGGCGATTGTGCGCGAAGCGGGCGTGTTTTTAATGGATGAACCGCTCTCTAACCTTGATGCCAAGCTGCGCGTACAAATGCGCGCAGAGATCAGCAAGCTGCATCAGAAACTGAACACCACCATGATCTACGTTACCCACGATCAGACCGAAGCGATGACCATGGCGACGCGGATTGTGATTATGAAGGATGGGATTGTTCAGCAAGTAGGTGCGCCGAAAACGGTTTATAACCAACCGGCGAATATGTTTGTTGCCGGATTTATTGGATCACCGGCGATGAATTTTATTCGCGGCACGATCGATGGCGATAAATTCGTTACTGAAACGCTTAAATTAACCATTCCCGAAGAGAAATTAGCGGTTCTGAAAACACAGGAAAGTTTGCATAAGCCCATCGTGATGGGAATACGCCCGGAAGATATTCATCCGGACGCGCAAGAGGAAAATAACATTTCCGCCAAAATTAGCGTGGCAGAATTAACCGGTGCTGAATTTATGCTCTACACCACGGTTGGGGGGCACGAACTGGTGGTCCGTGCTGGTGCGTTAAATGATTATCATGCAGGAGAAAATATCACTATTCATTTTGATATGACTAAATGTCATTTCTTTGATGCAGAAACGGAAATAGCAATTCGCTAAATACAGGGGGAAGGCATTCCCTCAGGATAATACAAGGAACAATAATGAAAAAGTTATTACCCTGTACCGCACTGGTGATGTGTGCGGGAATGGCCTGCGCACAGGCCGAGGAAAAGAACGACTGGCACTTTAATATCGGCGCGATGTACGAAATAGAAAACGTCGAGGGTTATGGCGAAGATATGGATGGGCTTGCGGAGCCTTCTGTCTATTTTAATGCCGCCAACGGGCCGTGGAGAATTTCTCTGGCCTATTATCAGGAAGGGCCGGTAGATTATAGCGCGGGTAAACGTGGAACGTGGTTTGATCGCCCGGAGCTGGAGGTGCATTATCAGTTCCTCGAAAGCGATGATTTCAGTTTCGGACTGACCGGCGGTTTCCGTAATTATGGTTATCACTACGTTGATGAACCGGGTAAAGACACGGCGAATATGCAGCGCTGGAAAATCGTGCCAGACTGGGATGTGAAACTGACTGACGATTTACGTTTCAACGGTTGGTTATCGATGTATAAATTTGCCAACGATCTGAACACGACCGGTTACGCTGATACCCGAGTCGAAACGGAAACAGGTCTGCAATATACCTTCAACGAAACGGTTGCTTTGCGAGTGAACTATTATCTCGAGCGCGGCTTCAATATGGACGACAGCCGCAATAACGGTGAGTTTTCCACGCAAGAAATTCGTGCCTATTTGCCGCTGACGCTCGGCAACCACTCGGTGACGCCGTATACGCGCATTGGGCTGGATCGCTGGAGTAACTGGGACTGGCAGGATGATATTGAACGTGAAGGCCATGATTTTAACCGTGTGGGGTTATTTTACGGTTATGATTTCCAGAATGGTCTTTCCGTTTCGCTGGAATACGCGTTTGAGTGGCAGGATCACGACGAAGGCGACAGCGATAAATTCCATTATGCAGGTGTCGGCGTAAATTACTCGTTCTGATAATGGGTTAAATTGCCGGATGCGGTGCGAGCGCCAAATCCGGCATGCATTTATTTCAACGACATATGCGTGGCAACGGTAATATTTTGTGGTGACGGTTTTCCGGCAATTAAGCGGAATAATAACTCGCAGCTTTGTTGCCCTAACTCCTGCGTCGGAACATCGATGCCGCCCGGTGCAGGCGTTAAAATAAATGACAGTGTTTCATTGCTATAACCCACCACCGCTAACTGCTGCGGAATAGCAATATTTTTCTCTGCTGCCGCACGATAAATGCTCATTAATTTCAGGCTGTCAGTGGCAAATACGGCTTCTGGCAACGGCGACTGGCTTAATAATTGCCGTGCGGCTTGCAAGGCTGTTTCATGGGTATAACCGCCGTCAACAATCCATTCATCACGCACTGCAATATTATGCGCAGCCAGACTTTGCTTATAGCCATTAACGCGGTCAACCGAAACATGGACATCAAGCGGAGCATGCAGGCAGGCAATATTTTGATGCCCACTTTCAATTAACGCATCGGTCAACGCAATGCTGTCGCCAAAATTATCGGTATCGACAGAATAAACATGGGCATATTGACCTTCAACTTTGCCAATTACCACCACCGGAATATCATATTTATCGAGTTGGGCAAAAAATGACTCATCCGCTGGCGAACTTAGCATAATAATGCCTTTAATCATTTTCTGCTTAATTTTGCTTTCGCATTTTTGTAAGTCTTCTGCCAGGTTGTGCGACGTCTGCAATATCACGTCGAAACCTTCTTCTTCAGCTTTGGCGGTGATGGCATGTAAAACTTCCGAGAAAAACGGATTACCCGCCGTAGTTTTGGTCGAACGGGTAGAAATCACCATAATGGCATCAAAACCCGAAGAGGTCAGCGCGCGTGCCAGCTTGTTTGGTTGATACTGTAATTCTTCAATGGCCCGTAACACTTTTTCGCGCGCTTCCGGGGAGATATTGGTTTGCTTATTCAGCACGCGTGATACGGTGGATTTTGATACGCCTGCAACCCTGGCAATATCATAAATAGTAGGGGACATAGGTCAGGAACTCCGTCCGAACGTGAATGTTGCACATCTTATGGAGTTCGCCCGTCGATGACAACACGGGCAGTTGATAATCAATGGCCTGGCCCCCACATTCATATCCTTACGAATGATTTTTTTCTGGTCTTCAGAGCAGCACAGGACAGCAATGAAGCGACTTAAAAATGAACTTAATGCGCTGGTGAATCGGGGTGTCGACAGACATCTGCGCCTCGCCGTAACTGGACTTAGCCGCAGCGGCAAAACAGCGTTTATCACCGCGATGGTTAATCAGTTGCTCAATATTCATGCCGGAGCACGTTTGCCGCTTTTAAGTGCGGTGCGTGAAGAGCGCCTGCTGGGCGTAAAACGCATTCCCCAGCGTGACTTTGGCATTCCGCGCTTCACCTATGATGAAGGGTTGGCGCAGTTATATGGCGATCCTCCCGCCTGGCCGACGCCTACGCGCGGCGTCAGTGAAATTCGCCTGGCGTTACGTTTTAAATCGAACGATTCGCTGCTACGCCACTTTAAGGACACCTCCACGCTGTATCTGGAAATTGTGGATTACCCCGGCGAATGGTTGCTCGACCTGCCGATGCTGGCGCAGGACTATTTAAGCTGGTCGCGCCAGATGACGGGCTTACTCAATGGTCAGCGCGGCGAATGGTCGGCGAAATGGCGAATGATGTGCGAAGGGCTGGACCCGCTAGCGCCTGCCGACGAAAACCGGCTGGCAGACATTGCCGCCGCGTGGACCGATTATCTCCATCACTGCAAACAGCAGGGGTTGCACTTTATTCAGCCTGGGCGCTTTGTCTTGCCGGGAGATATGGCAGGTGCGCCCGCGCTGCAATTCTTCCCGTGGCCGGATGTCGATGCCTGGGGCGAGTCCAAACTGGCGCAGGCCGATAAGCACACCAATGCCGGAATGCTGCGCGAGCGGTTTAATTATTACTGCGAGAAAGTGGTGAAGGGGTTCTATAAGAATCATTTTCTGCGCTTTGACCGCCAGATTGTGCTGGTGGATTGCCTGCAGCCTCTCAACAGTGGGCCACAGGCATTTAATGATATGCGTCTGGCGCTGACGCAGCTGATGCAAAGTTTCCACTACGGGCAGCGAACCCTGTTCCGGCGTTTGTTTTCGCCGGTTATCGATAAGCTATTGTTTGCTGCCACTAAAGCAGACCATGTGACCATCGATCAGCACGCCAATATGGTTTCATTACTGCAACAACTAATTCAGGATGCCTGGCAAAATGCGGCGTTCGAAGGGATCAGCATGGATTGCCTGGGGCTGGCGTCAGTTCAGGCGACCACCAGCGGCATTATTGATGTTAACGGTGAGAAAATCCCGGCGCTGCGCGGTAATCGACTCAGCGATGGCGCACCGCTCACGGTTTATCCTGGCGAAGTTCCCGCGCGTTTACCTGGTCAGGCGTTCTGGGATAAGCAAGGCTTCCAGTTTGAGGCGTTTCGTCCGCAGGTGATGGATGTCGACAAACCGCTGCCGCATATTCGTCTTGATGCTGCGCTGGAATTTTTAATAGGAGATAAATTGCGATGACCGAACCGTTAAAACCACGTATTGATTTCGACGGTCCACTGGAGGTCGATCAGAATCCAAAATTCAGGGCGCAGCAGACCTTTGACGAAAATCAGGCGCAAAATTTTGCCCCGGCCACGCTCGACGAAGCGCAGGAAGAAGAGGGGCAAGTTGAAGCGGTGATCGACGCAGCGTTACGTCCGAAACGCAGCCTGTGGCGCAAAATGGTGATGGGCGGGTTGGCTCTGTTTGGCGCAAGCGTTGTCGGGCAGGGCGTGCAGTGGACAATGAACGCCTGGCAAACTCAGGACTGGGTGGCGCTGGGTGGATGTGCCGCTGGGGCATTGATTATCGGCGCTGGCGTAGGTTCTGTGGTAACAGAGTGGCGGCGCTTATGGCGCTTGCGACAGCGCGCCCATGAACGCGACGAAGCGCGCGATTTGTTGCACAGTCACGGCACGGGTAAAGGCCGCGCATTTTGCGAAAAACTGGCGCAGCAGGCGGGCATCGACCAGTCGCATCCGGCACTGCAACGCTGGTATGCCTCAATCCATGAAACGCAAAACGATCGTGAAGTGGTCAGCCTGTATGCTCATCTGGTCCAGCCGGTTTTAGATGCCCAGGCGCGGCGCGAAATCAGCCGTTCGGCGGCGGAATCAACGTTGATGATTGCGGTCAGCCCGCTGGCGCTGGTGGATATGGCATTTATCGCCTGGCGCAATCTGCGTTTGATCAATCGCATCGCCACGCTGTATGGCATTGAACTGGGATATTACAGCCGTTTGCGCCTGTTTAAGCTGGTATTGCTGAATATCGCTTTCGCCGGAGCCAGCGAACTGGTGCGCGAAGTGGGGATGGACTGGATGTCGCAAGATCTCGCTGCGCGTTTGTCTACCCGGGCAGCTCAGGGGATTGGTGCAGGACTTCTGACGGCACGACTGGGGATTAAAGCTATGGAGCTTTGCCGCCCTCTGCCGTGGATTGACGATGACAAACCTCGCCTCGGGGATTTCCGTCGTCAGCTTATCGGTCAGGTGAAAGAGACGCTGCAAAAAGGCAAAACGCCCAGCGAAAAATAATGCAATATCGGGTGCTGACCGGATATCTTTACGCCGAAGTGCCCGTTTTTCCGTCTTTGTGTCAATGATTGTTGACAGAAACCTTCCTGCTATCCAAATAGTGTCATATCATCATATTAATTGTTCTTTTTTCAGGTGAAGGTTCCCATGCGTCTGGAAGTCTTTTGTGAAGACCGACTCGGTCTGACCCGCGAATTACTCGATCTACTCGTGCTAAGAGGCATTGATTTACGCGGTATTGAGATTGATCCCATTGGGCGAATCTACCTCAATTTTGCTGAACTGGAGTTCGAGAGTTTCAGCAGTCTGATGGCCGAAATACGCCGTATTGCAGGTGTTACCGATGTGCGTACTGTCCCGTGGATGCCTTCCGAACGTGAGCATCTGGCGTTGAGCGCGTTACTGGAGGCGTTGCCTGAACCTGTGCTCTCTGTCGATATGAAAAGCAAAGTGGATATGGCGAACCCGGCGAGCTGTCAGCTTTTTGGGCAAAAATTGGATCGTCTGCGCAACCATACCGCCGCGCAATTGATTAACGGCTTTAATTTTTTACGCTGGCTGGAAAGCGAACCGCAGGATTCCCATAACGAGCATGTCGTTATTAATGGACAGAATTTCCTGATGGAGATTACGCCTGTTTATCTTCAGGATGAAAATGATCAACACGTCCTGACCGGTGCGGTGGTGATGTTGCGATCAACGATTCGTATGGGCCGTCAGTTGCAAAATGTCGCCGCCCAGGACGTCAGCGCCTTTAGTCAAATTGTCGCTGTCAGCCCGAAAATGAAGCATGTTGTCGAACAGGCGCAGAAACTGGCGATGCTAAGCGCGCCGCTGCTGATTACGGGTGATACCGGCACCGGAAAAGATCTCTTTGCGTATGCCTGTCATCAGGCAAGCCCACGCGCGGGCAAACCCTATCTGGCGCTGAACTGTGCTTCTATCCCGGAAGATGCGGTCGAGAGTGAACTGTTTGGTCATGCTCCGGAAGGGAAGAAAGGGTTCTTTGAGCAGGCGAACGGTGGTTCGGTACTGCTGGATGAAATAGGTGAGATGTCACCACGGATGCAGGCGAAATTACTGCGTTTCCTTAATGATGGCACTTTCCGTCGGGTTGGCGAAGACCATGAGGTGCATGTCGATGTGCGGGTGATTTGCGCGACGCAGAAGAATCTGGTCGAACTGGTGCAAAAAGGCGTGTTCCGTGAAGATCTCTATTATCGTCTGAACGTGTTGACGCTCAATCTGCCGCCGCTACGTGACTGTCCGCAGGACATCATGCCGTTAACAGAGCTGTTCGTCGCCCGCTTTGCCGACGAGCAGGGCGTGCCGCGTCCGAAACTGGCCGCTGACCTGAATACTGTACTTACGCGTTATGCGTGGCCGGGAAATGTGCGGCAGTTAAAGAACGCTATTTATCGCGCACTGACACAACTGGACGGTTATGAGCTGCGTCCACAGGATATTTTGTTACCGGATTATGACGCCGCAACGGTAGCCGTGGGCGAAGATGCGATGGAAGGTTCGCTGGACGAAATCACCAGCCGTTTTGAACGCTCGGTATTAACCCAGCTTTATCGCAATTATCCCAGCACGCGCAAACTGGCAAAACGCCTGGGCGTTTCGCATACCGCGATTGCCAATAAGTTGCGGGAATACGGTCTGAGTCAGAAGAAGAACGAAGAGTAAGCGCGAATATGCCTGATGGTGCAACACCATCAGGCATATTAACTTATGCTTTCAGTACAGCCAGAGCTGCTTCGTAATCCGGCTCGGTGGTGATTTCATCCACCAGCTGGCTGAAAATCACATTGTCATTTTCATCAATAACCACAACGGCACGCGCTGCCAGACCTTTCAGTGGGCCATCAGCAATTGCCACACCGTAGGCTTGCAGGAATTCAGCGTTACGGAAAGTGGAGAGGGTGATAACGTTGTTCAGACCTTCTGCGCCGCAGAAACGAGACTGGGCGAACGGCAGATCGGCAGAGATACACAGCACAACGGTGTTGTCGATCTCGGTTGCCAGTTGATTAAACTTACGTACTGATGCGGCGCAAACACCGGTATCAATACTCGGGAAAATGTTCAGCACTTTGCGTTTACCCGCAAACTGACCGAGGGTGACGTCAGACAGATCTTTTGCCACGAGAGTAAAAGTCTGCGCTTTGCTACCCGCCTGCGGGATGGAATTGGCGACTGTAACCGGGTTGCCCTGGAAATGAACGGTTTGTGACATGATTATCTTTCCTGTTTACATATAGTTAACGTCACACCTAGTTTATGCTAACTGTCAATAACACAGCAAACGCTATTTGCGCTTAATCCGCAGACCACTGCGACAACAAGGAGTAAAGATGAGAACCGTTAAGGTATTTGAGGAAGCCTGGCCCTTACATACCCCGTTTGTGATTGCTCGGGGAAGTCGCAGTGAAGCGCGCGTGGTGGTGGTTGAACTGGAAGAAGAGGGTATTAAAGGCACCGGTGAATGCACGCCCTATCCGCGTTATGGAGAAAGTGATGCCTCGGTAATGGCGCAAATTATGAGCGTCGTGCCGCAATTAGAGAAAGGGCTGACACGGGAGGAGTTGCAAAAAATTCTCCCTGCCGGCGCAGCACGTAATGCGCTGGATTGTGCATTGTGGGATCTGGCGGCGCGAAAACAGCAGCAATCGCTGGCTGATTTGATCGGCATAACGCTTCCCGAGACAGTTATCACTGCACAGACGGTAGTCATCGGTACGCCTGATCAGATGGCCAATAGTGCATCAACACTCTGGCAGGCAGGCGCGAAATTACTGAAAGTGAAGCTGGATAACCATCTTATCAGTGAGCGGATGGTGGCAATTCGCACCGCTGTGCCCGATGCGACGCTGATCGTTGATGCAAATGAATCCTGGCGTGCAGAAGGGTTGGCGGCGCGTTGCCAGCTATTGGCGGATTTAGGCGTTGTGATGCTTGAACAACCGCTTCCTGCGCAGGACGATGCGGTGTTGGAGAATTTTATTCATCCGTTACCGATTTGCGCAGATGAAAGTTGTCATACTCGTAGCAATCTGAAGGCGCTGAAAGGGCGCTATGAGATGGTTAACATTAAGCTTGATAAAACCGGTGGTCTGACGGAAGCGCTGGCGCTGGCGACTGAAGCGCGTGCACAAGGTTTTCGTCTGATGCTGGGCTGCATGTTGTGTACCTCTCGGGCCATTAGCGCCGCTTTACCGCTGGTGCCGCAGGTCAGTTTCGTCGATCTTGACGGACCGACCTGGCTGGCGGTAGATGTGGAACCGGCGCTTCAGTTCACGACGGGCGAATTGCATCTTTAGGATGCCAGCGCAGCAAGTTTGCCATCGCAAAGAGATATTTTTCGCTGGCTTCGTCGGAGGAGATGGGTGGAAACTCTGCGGTGATGCAATGCAGGTTGAGATCCGCACACCAACTACCGAAAGAGCCAGGTGTTTCATAACCGACGCTGGTTACCAGAGGCAATTCAAACGCCTGGGCCAGCCATTCGCCTAATTCACTGTGTCTGGGATCTTCAATACAGGCCAGCGGATCGTGGAATGAGACCACCCAGGCGGGTTGAATGCGGTGTATAAGCTGGCACAGCGCCTGGGTTTCAGGTTCGGAGCCAGGTTTGTCACCTGTCAGCAATACGACATCACGTTCTTCAGCGGCGCTGTTCCAGCGATAAACGGTTTCACCTTCCTTCCAATTCGCCGCCGGAAAGTTTCTGTTTAAATCCACACCATTAGCATTGGCCCGTAACCCCAACTGGCAGCCGTCAGGATTCACACACAGCACCACATGATGACGGCGCAAAGAAGGTGTCAACGTCCGCAGAGCACAGGAGAGCGTGACGACCGAAGAGTTTTCATCACCGTGAGTGCCAGCCAGAATCAAACCACTTTCGCGGCTGGCTGCAGGGGCAGGAAACCAGATTAACGGCGCGCCCAATAATGAACGTCCGTAATGTTCTGTTCCGGGCGGAAATGCGCCGCGTTCGGCGCGTGGGCGGGTTACGGTCATGATCGTCTCTGGTTCAGGAAGTATTACAGGCAGTGTTGTGCAAATTTTGCGGATTATCAAATCCTTTTCTTCAACGCTATGTCATCGATCTTGTATCACTTTTTTGCCGGAAGTTGTTTGCATTTTCATTGATGTGCAGATATTAGAATTGTCGTAATGTTATATACATGGCGTATTTTATTCTTACTGGTTCTACACATGTTAATCGCATCTGATTGATCAGTTCACCTTAATAAGTTTAATAAATCGTACTGCACATAGTACAGTACGATGGTAGCTATATAATTGATTTACATGAAGAATGGCTTGTCGCCATCAGTCCCGGGTTGATTGATTCCTATATTCTCACCAATGTGTTTCTCAGGTTTATCGATGATATCTGTAATTAATGCTGCGACACTCTTACGTGATACGATCGTACCTTTGAATGGTTCATTGCGTGAGGTAAGCTCATAATCAATAATATCTTCATCAGTCAGCCAGGCAGGGCGAAGAATTGTATATTCCAGTCCAGAAGCCTCAATTGCATCCGCAGCCCTGCGGAATGGTTTTAGGGGCTCACCAATAACTGCATTATTCCATTCGCCAAATTTTCCTGGAACTTCATCATAAATACCGAGGGAAAGAACAAAGATCAGACGTTTAACATCACAGGCTTTCATCGCAGCAATCACTGAATTTGCCTGAATATCTAAATCTTCCCCCGTAAGGTTGGCATACACAACATCCTGTCCCTGCATGGCCTGCTTCAGTGCTGCATGATTCAGTACATCCCCCATAATAATCTGGCTATTAGTTGGATAGGGTTTGTGGATTTTTGCTGGCTGACGGGCAAATAAAGTTTGTTTAATGGTTTGTTTATCTGCCAGTTGATTAATCACATGGCGGGCTATCTGACCGCCAGCACCAAGAATCAGTACATTTTTCATGAAACTTTTCCCAGATTGTTGGCAGCAATATGCCAGGCCATATCACTATTACGGATTTGAATATGTTTCATTACAGAGTTTCCTCAAAGAACGGAGCTAATACTGAAATTGCTTCAGCCACATAGACTTTGCCGTCATAAAGATCCATATGGTTTGCGCCTTCAACAATGTGATAGCGTTTATCCTGGCTTGATGCTCGATCGTACAGGTCGTCACTCATCCATTTGCTCCCTGCCTGGCTGCCCGCCACAATCTGTATCGGCTGAGTCAGGTACACTTCCGCCATATGGTAAGCATCATAGGTAATAATCTGGTTAAGGCTGCGCAAAGTAGCGTAACCCGGTGCTGTTGGATACTGCGCGCGAGGGGTGTGGTAATACTCCCAGGCCTGACGCAGTTCTTCGTTCGGCGCATCGGACTCCTTCATTGGTGCCAGTGGCATAGTGGCGTATTCTCCGCTGCTAATATCGCTGGTTCGGGCGTTTGAACCCGCGTCAACGTATGGTAGGGCATCAATAGATTTCACATTGTTTTCCCAACCATTACGGAACATCGAACCAATATTGACCGCACTAACGGTACCGATGGCCTTGATGCGGCGATCCTGAATTGCAGCATTGGCTGTATATCCTGCACCGGCACAAATTCCCATCGCACCAATTCGGGTATTGTCGACATAAGAAAGCGTTGTCAGGTAATCAATCACGGCACTGACGTCTTCAGTACGAATGTATGGGTTTTCTAACTGACGCGGCTCGCCGCCGCTTTCACCTTGATAAGATGCGTCATAAGCAATAGTGACAAATCCCTTTTCCGCCAGCTTTTCGGCATAGGTTCCGGCCGTTTGCTCTTTAACGCCCCCACCTGGGTGAGATACCACAATTGCCGGATACTGACGGGTTTCATCAAATTTTGGAGGGAAATAGATCACTGCAGACAAAGAGATGGTTGGATTATTGCTGTTAGTGAAGCTGACTTTATTATTCATCATTCCGTTCCTCATGGAGTTGTCGGTTCGTTTTAACGGTTGGTGATATCACTATAGATATTGATCATTAAGTTGATTAGACCCTAAATCATGATTAGACCTATCATTTAAATGATTAATAGATTGTATGGAGATACTGAATGAAGCGTGAAGAAATCGCTGATCTGATGGCGTTTGTCGTCGTTGCAGAGGAGCGTAGCTTCACTCGCGCAGCAGCCCGCCTGAGCATGGCGCAGTCAGCTTTAAGCCAGATAGTGCGCCGTATAGAAGAACGATTAGGATTGCGGCTTCTGACGCGAACCACGCGCAGCGTTGTACCCACTGAAGCGGGCGAGCATCTTTTGTCTGTTCTTGGCCCTATGTTGCAT
This sequence comes from Escherichia sp. F1, assembly GCF_046764225.1. NCBI lineage: Bacteria > Pseudomonadati > Pseudomonadota > Gammaproteobacteria > Enterobacterales > Enterobacteriaceae > Escherichia > Escherichia sp. F1. The sequence goes on along the minus strand of NZ_CP177202.1, from coordinate 2,633,132 downwards.
GACATAGATTCTGCCCTGACATCCCTGAGCGATCTGCAGAACCGCCCATCCGGGACAATACGTATTACTACTGTAGAACATGCAGCAAAAACGATATTGTTACCAGCTATGCGCACATTCCTGAAATCGCATCCTGAAATTGATATCCAGCTTACCATTGATTATGGTTTGACCGATGTCGTTTCTGAACGTTTTGATGCAGGCGTCCGTCTGGGTGGGGAGATGGATAAAGATATGATCGCCATTCGAATCGGGCCAGATATACCAATGGCTATTGTTGGCTCACCGGATTATTTTTCTCGTCGAAGTGCTCCAACGTCAGTGTCACAATTAATAGATCATCAGGCAATTAATTTGTATCTTCCCACATCGGGTACAGCAAATCGCTGGAGATTAATACGCGGTGGACGTGAAGTTCGTGTTCGCATGGAAGGTCAGCTTTTACTGAATACGATAGACCTGATCATTGATGCTGCAATTGATGGGCATGGATTGGCGTATCTACCTTATGATCAGGTTGAGCGGGCTATTAAAGAAAAAAAACTGATACGTGTTTTGGATAAATTCACACCAGATTTACCCGGTTATCACCTGTACTATCCACACCGTCGACATGCTGGCTCGGCATTCTCATTATTTATAGATAGGCTGAAGTATAAAGGTGCTGTTTAGCACTACTTGCTGATACATTAATTTAATTCTTCTCTTAACGTATTCTCAGTTCCTTTCAACGTTTTGGTTATTTTTTATTCTTCGTACAATGGCGACAGATGCTGATTATGATACCGAAAACGGGTTTGAACGTGCGAAGCCCGAACGTAGTGTTCGGAGTTCTATGTGCTTTACCGCATTTTGGAGACTATTATTTACACTAAATCTGATTTGATATATTGATACTTAAAACATTTGATGCTTCCTTTGTCACTTTTTTGATGGAAGTTGTTTGCATTTCTTTAAGGCGAAACAAATAATTACGCATCAATTTTAATGTCGGTTAGAGGGAAACTTATGAAGCACTCTGTTTCAGTCACGTGTTGTGCGCTGTTGGTCAGCAGCATTTCTCTTTCGTATGCTGCTGAAGTTCCGAGCGGCACAGTACTGGCAGAGAAGCAGGAGCTGGTGCGCCACATTAAAGATGAGCCAGCGTCGCTGGATCCCGCTAAAGCCGTGGGCCTGCCGGAGATTCAGGTCATTCGCGATCTGTTTGAAGGACTGGTGAATCAGAACGAGAAAGGGGAGATTGTCCCCGGCGTTGCGACTCAGTGGAAAAGTAATGACAACCGTATCTGGACTTTTACCCTGCGCGATAACGCAAAATGGGCGGATGGCACACCGGTAACGGCGCAAGATTTTGTCTACAGCTGGCAACGTCTGGTGGACCCAAAAACATTGTCGCCATTTGCATGGTTTGCCGCGCTGGCGGGAATCAACAACGCACAGGCGATTATTGATGGTAAAGCCACGCCTGACCAGCTTGGCGTCACCGCAGTTGATGCCCATACTTTGAAAATCCAGCTTGATAAACCGTTGCCGTGGTTTGTGAATTTAACCGCTAACTTTGCCTTCTTCCCGGTGCAAAAAGCCAACGTAGAAAGCAGTAAAGAGTGGACGAAACCCGGAAATCTGATCGGCAATGGCGCTTATGTTCTTAAAGAGCGCGTAGTCAATGAAAAACTGGTCGTGGTGCCGAATACCCATTATTGGGATAACGCCAAAACGGTACTGCAAAAAGTGACCTTCCTGCCAATTAATCAGGAATCCGCAGCCACTAAGCGTTACCTCGCGGGGGATATTGATATCACCGAATCCTTCCCGAAAAATATGTATCAGAAGCTGTTGAAGGATATTCCGGGGCAGGTTTATACGCCGCCGCAGCTCGGGACCTATTATTATGCGTTTAACACGCAAAAAGGGCCGACGGCAGATCAGCGCGTTCGCCTGGCATTAAGTATGACGATAGATCGCCGCCTGATGACCGAAAAAGTATTAGGGACGGGCGAAAAGCCAGCGTGGCATTTTACACCAGATGTTACTGCAGGATTTACGCCGGAACCTTCGCCGTTTGAACAAATGAGTCAGGAAGAACTGAATGCGCAGGCAAAAACTTTGTTGAGCGCAGCTGGTTATGGTCCGCAAAAACCGCTGAAGCTGACGCTTTTGTATAACACTTCAGAAAACCATCAAAAAATTGCGATTGCTGTAGCATCGATGTGGAAAAAGAACCTTGGCGTAGATGTTAAATTGCAAAATCAGGAATGGAAAACCTATATCGATAGCCGTAACACCGGCAATTTTGATGTTATCCGAGCCTCGTGGGTAGGGGATTATAATGAACCCTCCACTTTCCTGACATTATTAACGTCAACGCATTCCGGGAATATTTCACGCTTTAACAATCCGGCATACGACAAAGTACTGGCCCAGGCATCAACGGAAAATACCGTTAAAGCGCGTAATGCCGATTACAATACGGCAGAAAAAATCCTCATGGAGCAAGCACCGATTGCACCAATTTATCAATATACCAATGGACGATTAATCAAGCCGTGGCTGAAAGGTTATCCCATTAATAACCCGGAAGATGTGGCGTACAGTCGGACTATGTATATTGTGAAGCATTGATGTGATGGGAGCTGGCGTTACCCTTGTGGATAACGCCAGTGATGTCTGATTTAGCGACCCTGGTCCGGCGGTGTAATGTTATCCATATACAGCGTCTGGCTGGGGAAGGCAAAGTCCGCGCCGTGTGACTGTACAATATCGATAATCTTCAAATAAACGTCTTGCTGTGCAGCAAGCCATTCAGCCCATACCGTGGTTTTGGTAAAGCAATAAACCATAATATTCAATGAAGAGTCAGCAAACTGGTTGAAATAAACCAGTAAGGTTTGTCGCTGGTCGATGGCCGGGTGATTTTTCAGCATCTCACGTACGGCTTCGACAATAACGCCCACTTTTGCCGCATCCTCATAACGTAAACCAATGGTCGTGGTAATGCGCCGGTTGGTCATTCGTCCTGGGTTTTCTACGCTGATTGACGAAAACAGCGAGTTCGGTACGTACAACGGACGATTATCAAAAGTCGTAATTTTGGTAATTCGCCAGCCAATTTCCGCTACTGTACCTTCGATATTTCTGTCCGGTGAACGGATCCAGTCGCCAATACTAAAAGGACGGTCGAAATAGAGCATAATCCCGGAAAAGAAGTTACTCAAAATATCTTTACCGGCCATACCGACAGCCAGACCACCAATACCACCAAAGGTCAACAAGCCAGAAAGGCTCATGCCGAAATGTTCGCCATAAAGCAGAACAAGCACAACAATAATGGTGATTTTGATGATACGCGACATAATCCGCGCACTGGTGATATCGCGACCTTTTTTAATCTGCTGTTTTTCAAACTGATTTATCAGCAGAAATAGTTTAATCGTCAGAATAACCGCAATCAGGGACGTACAGATAAAATCGATAACGCCTGGGGTGATAAATTTGAGTTTATAGTTTTCTATAACATAATTAATGATGCTACCAACAGCACTGATAATTATGGTGTAGATTAAAAATTGCACCGCATGGAATAAAAACCCTTTTCTTTTACGATTTCCGCGGCGAAACCAAAAGCTCATCAGAATCAATGCTGCGCAGCTACCGAAAATAATGACCAGATTAAGCGCATTATTTGTAAACAGTTCAGCGATCATTGTTTTATCAGGCTCCTCCAGATAATTGTCGTCATGCCGGAAACCCCTGGCGGGGCTATTTTACCGCGACAATTCATTCAGATCATCAATAGTCAGGGAAGGAAGTAGCAACATTAGCTAACTAATCAATGCGTTGATTGTAAATCCAGCTAAGAGGTGAGGTTTTCAGAGCAGACAACGGTAAAATGTCATGGTATTGTTACGTTTAGGTAACAAGAAATTTGTCTGCACAAGGATTACATCATGATTATGGCGAAACTGAAGTCAGCGAAAGGGAAGAAATTTCTCTTTGGTTTGTTGGCGGTTTTCATTATTGCGGCGTCGGTTGTGACTCGCGCGACCATCGGCGGCGTTATAGAACAGTACAATATTCCGCTGTCTGAGTGGACGACATCAATGTATGTGATTCAGTCATCGATGATTTTTGTTTATAGCCTGGTCTTTACTGTGTTGCTGGCAATCCCGTTGGGAATTTATTTTCTTGGCGGCGAAGAGCAGTAAGTAAAAAATAGGCCCGATAACTCGGGCCTTGTCAGTTATTGAAGAGTCGTTAATCGTCTTCTTCGTCATCCAGTTCAACGGGTGTCTGATACTGGTCAGGTTTAATGACCAGCAGGTCGCAGCGAAGATGATCAATCACCTGTTCCGCCGTGTTGCCGAGGAATGCCGCTGAAATACCGGTGCGTCCGACCGTGCCCAGAACCACAATCCCCGCCTGTAAATGCTCCGCCAAATCAGGAATCACCTCTTCTGGCAGACCTTTTTCTACGTGCGTCATGTTTTCATTAATGCCGAATTTCTGCCGCAGGGCTTTCATTGCCAGCAAATGTTGCCCACGAATGGCATCGTTATAAACGCTCGGATCAAATTCCGGCAGTTCAATCGCGATATTAATTGGCGTTACCGGATAAGCGCCAACCAGATGAACTTCGGTATGGTTGACTTGTTCCGCCAGTTCGATCGTCTCTTTGACCAGTTTTTCATTGAGCGCATTATGATACGGCTCTTCACTGGCGAGATTCACCGCCACCAGCGCCTTACCCCCTTCCGGCCACGGCTGGTCTTTCACCATCCACACCGGGCTTGGGCATTTGCGTAACAGATGCCAGTCCGTTGGCGTAAAAATCACCGCTTCCAGACGGTCATGTTGGTGCGCCATTTTTAGCACCAAATCGTGCCCGCCGCTGATCACTTCCTGAATGATGGCTTCGAAAGGACGGTTATGCCAGACCACTTTAATTTCAATGGGAACGCCAGCATTGAGATAATATTTTGCCTGCTCGTGGATCCAGGCTGTACGCTGGCTGATGACGCCCTGACGCATAGCGGTACGTTCGTCCGGAGAGAGCAGGGTGGTCATTTCGTATGAGAAGTCATAGATCGGCAAAAAGGCTTTAATTTTGCCACCAATCCGTTGATGTAAATAAACAGCTCGCCGCAATGCTGGTTGGTCGTCCTGGTTAGGATCGATAACAACGAGCATGTTCTGATACATAGCCATACAGGGTCTCCTTACAACAACTGTCAACGCAGTTTGTAATTAAAAGATTAACCCATATCTGGTGAATGAAACAGTGATGAACCTTCTGCCAGATCAATAAATCAGAAAAATTTAATGATATGACAGAAGGATAGTGAGTTATGCGGAAAAATCAGGCAACGTTACGCGTATGACCAGCAAGCTGGGCCAGCGCATCGTTATTTTCGATGGTGATGTATTTACCTTTGACTGCCAGCATACCGCTTTTCTGGAAGCGACCCAGCAGACGGCTGATGGTTTCTACCGTCAGGCCCAGATAGTTACCGATATCGCCACGAGTCATCGTCAGGCGGAATTCACGAGGGGAGAAGCCGCGTTGGGCAAAACGACGGGACAGGTTGTAGATGAATGCAGCCAGACGTTCCTCGGCATTTTTCTTCGACAACAGCAAGATCATGTCCTGATCGCCTTTGATTTCACCGCTCATCAGACGCATCATCTGCTGACGCAGATTCGGCATTTTACCAGACAAATCGTCCAGCGTTTCGAACGGGATTTCACATACCATCGAGGTTTCCAGCGCCTGCGCGAAGCTCGGGTGATGACCGCTGCCGATGGCATCAAATCCCACCAGATCGCCCGCTAAATGGAAACCAGTAATTTGCTCGTCGCCTTGCTCAGTGATGGTATAACTTTTAATCGTACCGGAGCGGATGGCATAAAGCGATTTAAGTTCATCACCAGCCTTAAACAGCGTCTGGCCTTTCTGAATAGGCTTCTTCCGCTCAATGATATTATCAAGCTGATCAAGCTCATGTTCGTTGAGTGTGAACGGGATGCAAAGCTGGCTGATGCTGCAATCCTGGCAATGGATAGCACAACCGCCAGACTGAATGCGCCGTATAATTCGCTTTTCCGGGATCATAGGTCTGCTCAAGCCGTAATTGATATTTGTCAATTTTAACATCTTTTTAGGGAGCAAGTAAGTCTAAGCAAACCTTAACAGCAGAGAATTCCGATATTAGATGTAAATATATGTCTATCTATTTGAAAACCCTTAAGTTGTTAAGGGTAACTTTACATAAAAGTGTGAACAAGCTGGCACAAATTGTTTAATGTTTACAGCAAAAGATAACCTTCGTGGCGCAATAACCACTCTTTTCGCTGAACTCCGCCTGCATATCCGGTCATGGTACCGTTTCTGCCAATAACCCGATGGCAAGGTACGACGATGCTGATGGGATTCGATCCGTTTGCCGCACCAACGGCACGCGCCGCACCGGGGCGGCCCAATTGTTCAGCCAGTTGGCCGTAATGCATTACCTGCCCGCAGGGGATAGTGCGTAGTGTTTTCCAGACTTCGCGCTGAAATGGCGTCCCCCCTGTGGCAGTGGGAAGCGTATCAATAATGCTAAGATTACCGGCAAAATATTCACGAAGCTTGTCGCTTAAACCACCTGGGTTGGTGGCAGAAATGCGTTCATAGCCTTCTTTGCGGTAATGGATGTCCAGCAGCTGCACCATGCGTTCGCTGTACTCTTCCCATTCAACCGCCCGCAGGCGAAATTGCTCATCGCAAATCACCCACAGTGGACCCAGTGGCGTGACAATTTTTTCTTCAAGTAATCTCAGCATCCGTTCTCTCTTAAGACAAACGTGGGTAAATCCCCGGACCTATCGGCAGACCGACAAGATACCACGCCAGCAACATCAGCAGCCATACCACCAAAAAGATAAGTGGATAGGGCAAAACTAACGAATAGTAAGTACCCAGTTTCGCGTCTGGTTTGTAGCGTTGCAGGAATCCAAGAAACAGTGGAACAAAAGGAGATACCGGCGCTAAAGGCAATACGGATGAGTCGGCAATACGAAAGAGGATTTGCGCAAATGCCGGGTGAAAGCCAAGTAGCATAAACATCGGTACGAAAATGGGGGCCAGAATCGACCAGATTGCGGAACCGCTGGCGATAAACATGCATAAGAAAGAGGAAAGCAACGCCAGACCGACAAACGCCGGGATGCCGCTAAGCCCTGAACTTTCCAGTATATCGGTCAGCCCCACGGCGATGAATTTCCCCATGTTGCTCCAGTTAAACATGGCGACAAACTGGGCGAGGGGAAAAACCATCACGATAAATCCCGCCATCTCTTTCATCGGTTCAATCATTAATTGCGGTAAATCCGCCTGACGTCGAATTGTGCGGGTAGCGATGCCATAAGCCAGCGAGACCACAAAGAAAAAAAGAATGATCAGTGGCACGATACCTTTAATAAAGGGTGATGGCATCACGGTGTGATTAATCGGATCGCGCAATATCCCGTTTTCCGGGATCACCATCAGCGCAATCGCAGCAATAAAAAGTAGCGATACGACACCTGCTATGCGTAAACCAAAACGCTGACTTTCGGTCAATGTCTGCAGTTTCTCATCGCTGTTTCCCTGCCATTGACCTAACCGTGGCTCGATGATTTTGTCGGTTATCAGGCCGCCAACAATCGTCAGTACGACTACGGAGCTGGCCATAAAATACCAGTTATCAATTACACTGACGTGCATTTGCGGATTGAACGCAGCCGCCGCTTCCGTGCTGATCCCCGACAGCAACACGTCGGTTGTGACAATCAGTAAATTAGCCGTAAAGCCGCAACCTACGCCTGCAATGGCAGCCAGTAAACCTGCAACTGGATGCCTGCCCACCGCCAGAAAAATCAGTGCACCCATCGGTGGCATGATCACTAACGCCGCATCGGAAGAAATGTGGCTGAAAAAAGCAATAAACAGCACCATATAACTGGCGTAGCGGGCATTAACATGCGATGCCATTTTAACCATCAACGCTGGCAGTAAGCCGACGCGCTCCGCCAGACCGGCACCTAAAACCAGCGCCAGGATCGCGCCAAGTGGAGCAAAACCGCTAAAGTTTTTAATAACATTGGGTAAAAACCAGTGTAATCCTTCCACACTGAGCAGGTTTTTCACGACCACCGGCGTACCATCGGTCGGGTTTTTCGCACTGACGCCAAAGGCCGACAAAATTGCCGTCGTAACCATGAGTACGATAATCAAATAGATAAAGAGCAAAAAAGGATGGGGAACCTTGTTACCAATTCTTTCGACCCAGCCATAGAGCTTCCCGGATTGGGAGGACGACGGTATGGATGACATACTCATGGGCATTCCTCGTTTGTTGTGTTTGCGTTGTTGTTGTTATTTTAAAGGTGACGGTGTCACGTTTTTCGGGATAGGGCAGTGATACGGTTGCGTGTCCGTAACTTGCTGATGCTCTTGTTGGCATTCTTGCAATAGCCCTGAATCAATGAAGAGATTAAGTGTGGTTGCTGCCATAGTTTTCGCCGCCAGCAGCATTCCTTTATGAGCAATAGATGTTCGCCCCTGGCTAACCAGTTGCCACGTATGTAGCGGGGTACCGACGGCAAAGCAGGGGCTGAAACACTGGGCAACAGGCAGTTTCCAACTGACGTCGCCGACATCAGTCGATGCCGCAAGCACGTTATCGGTGGCGGCATATGGAGCGACTTCATTCGCCAGTACCGTTTCACGATGACGTAGTGCAAAAGCCTTGCCGTTTTCGCCACCGGTTGCAGCGATATTATTCAGACTGTTTTGCCGATCGTTGGGGGTGAGCGTAGCCTGAATTTGTTTCGCAAAAGCCAGTTCTTCGCAGTTCCATTCCGGGGTACCAAAATGGGATAGGGCTCGGTACATGGCATTTTCTAAGGTGCGATTCGGGAGATAACTGGAACAGGCTTTGTCGAAGCGGCATTCAACCGTGGTTTCGGTCATCAATGCCGCACCTTCGGCGATTTTGGCGACCCGATCATAAATATGCTGCGCATCGGTCATTTCGGGGGCGCGGATAAGATAAAGCACTTCTGCCTGCGCCTGGACCACGTTGGGCGAGATCCCGCCGCTATCTGTGATGGCATAGTGTACGCGCGCTTTTTCAATAATATGTTCGTTGAGGAAGTTGGTGCCAGTGGTCATCAACGTTACGGCATCAAGGGCGCTGCGTCCCAAATGAGGGGAATTCGCGGCATGTGCTGCGATCCCTTTAAAGCGCCATGATGCCTGAATGTTTGCCAGCGTGCGGGTATTGAACATACCGGCAAAGGCTTCCGGGTGCCAGGTGAGTGCCGCATCCACATCATCAAATACCCCCTCGCGGACCATGAACGTTTTACCCGAGCCGCCTTCTTCGCCAGGACAACCATAAAAGCGCACCGTGCCGCATTGCCCATATTGTTCCAGCCATTTCTTGACGGCTATTGCTGCGGCAAAGGCGGCGGTTCCCAGCAAATTGTGTCCGCAACCGTGACCATTTTCACCGGGCGTCGCGGATGTAGGTTGCGCGCAACCTGCTTGCTGACTTAAACCTGCCAGGGCGTCATATTCCCCCAGCAGGGCGATAACCGGTTTGCCTTGACCAAACGAAGCAATAAAGGCATTTGGGATATTGCCTACGTTGCGGGTAACGGTGAAGCCTGCAGACTCCAGCGCCGAAGCCAGATGCTCCGCTGACCAGAACTCTTCAAAACGTGTTTCTGGATGATCCCAGATTTGATCGGCAATATCGGTATAACGTTGGCGATCGGCTTCAATCGCATCGTCGATAAAACGATAGATTTCCTGCATCAGATACCTCGCGTCCAGGGAAAATTGAGCGCGGTGCGCGCCAGCGTTTCGACGGCAATAGCGAGAACCTGCTCGTCAAAATCGAATTTTTCGTTGTGATGACCTGCCGCCAGCTGTGTGCCAAACACCATATAGGAGGCTTGCCCTTGATGTTGCTGCACGCGGGCCATCATTAATGTGGCATCTTCGGAACCCGCAGGCGCTTCAACACGTTCAATGGCTTGATTGACCCCCGGGACCTGAGCTGCCTGACTTTGCAACCATGCGACCCATTGCGGCGAAGGAGAACTGGCGGTAGCTGCACCCATCAGACGAGTTTCAACGCCGACACCATACATGGTTGCTGCGCCCTGAATCGCTTGTTGTGCACGGTCAAAAACATATTGATTAATGACGTCGCTGGCCCCGCGTGTTTCCACTTTCAGCAACGCTGAGGCGGGAACAACATTACGACCGCTTCCTGCCTGCATAACGCCCACGTTTACTCTGGAAGCGCCTTCGCTGTGCGGGGCGATTGCATGCAGTGCAAGAGTTGCTTGTGCTGCCGCCAACAAGGCATTGTGACCGTCTTCTGGTTTTGCGCCTGCGTGAGCGGCGGTCCCGGTGAAGTGCGCGTCAAATTTGGTGGTTGCCATAAAATTATCACTGCCGCACACTACTGTGCCCGCAGGTACACCAGTGCCAATGTGCACGGCAGTAAAATAATCAACATCATCCACTACTCCTGCATCGACCATCGCCCGCGCGCCACGCGTACCTTCCTCTGCAGGTTGAAAAATCAGTTTGATGACGCCATGTAGTCCGGACTCGAACTGTTTAAGGGCATGCGCCAGCCCAAGCCCAATGGCGGTATGTCCATCATGACCACAGGCATGCATCATTCCGGCGTTACATGACGCAAAACCGTCGCGATAGGGGCGATGGCTGACATCCCGTTCTTCACTGAGATCCAGCGCGTCCATATCGACACGGAAAGCCATCACCGGACCGGGGCGACCGGTATCCAGGGTAGCGACGATGCCAGTGAAACCGCCTTCAAAAGCCGCAATCCATTGTTCTAGCGCACCCTGTTGACGAGCGCGCTCGAATTCGCGTTGTAGAGTGAATTCATCAGGTAATCCCATCCGGCTACTTTCATTAACTACTTCGCGGCCCAGCGCCAGTGAATAACCGAGCTGGTGCAATTCTTCCGCAACAAGGGTGGCAGTGCGGAATTCCACCCAGCCAGACTCTGCATAGTGGTGAAAATCACGTCGCCAGTGCGATAATTTTGGGGCAAGCGAATTAATAAATTGATTCAAAGACTCCATAACCTTTCCCGTCATCAGTAAAAAGTGTGACCCGGTTCACGTAGCGATAGTTTTTACTTATCACTAACTGATTTTTCACAGTTTTAACCGTTCATAAATTACCCTGACACAATCATCTGCATTAAAGTAGATGCCAGTTTCTTTGGTCTGATAAATAACGGTTATCGGTGGCGTCATGGCTTTTCAGGTAAAAATTCATCAAATTCGGGCTTTTGTTGAAGTGGCTCGTCAGGGCAGCATTCGCGGAGCGAGCCGAATGTTGAATATGTCGCAACCGGCACTGAGTAAATCTATTCAGGAGCTGGAAGAAGGGTTGGCGGCACAACTCTTTTTTCGCCGTAGTAAAGGCGTGACGTTAACTGATGCCGGTGAAAGTTTTTATCAGCACGCCAGTCTTATTCTTGAAGAGCTGCGCGCAGCGCAAGAGGATATTCGCCAACGACAAGGGCAACTGGCTGGGCAAATTAATATCGGCATGGGGGCCAGTATTTCCCGCAGTCTGATGCCAGCTGTCATATCTCGTTTTCATCAGCAGCATCCGCAGGTAAAAGTACGCATTATGGAAGGGCAACTGGTATCGATGATTAATGAATTGCGCCAGGGGGAACTGGATTTCACCATCAATACCTATTATCAGGGACCCTACGACCACGAATTTACTTTTGAGAAATTATTGGAAAAGCAATTCGCGATCTTTTGCCGCCCGGGACATCCCGCCATTGGTGCCCGTTCGATCAAACAGTTACTGGACTACAGCTGGACAATGCCGACGCCACACGGCAGCTACTACAAACACTTGAGTGAATTGCTTGACGATCAGGCGCAAACGCCACAGGTCGGCGTAGTCTGCGAGACGTTCTCAGCCTGTATCAGTCTGGTGGCAAAAAGCGATTTTCTCAGCATACTACCTGAAGAAATGGGCTGCGATCCCTTGCACGGACAGGGGCTGGTGATGTTGCCGGTTAGCGAAATTTTACCGAAAGCGACCTATTATTTGATTCAGCGGCGTGATAGTCGCCAGACACCACTGACCGCGTCATTAATCACGCAATTTCGGCGAGAATGCGGCTATCTGCAAAGTTAAAACTGCATAAAAAAATAGAGTCTGTCGACATCCGCCAGACTCTACAGTACACACAGCAGTGCATCCTCGTCTTAAATCCGGCCTGGGGTCCTGGTGACCGGTGACAGTGTTATAACGGTTTTACCCATCCGTTGCCAATTTTCTTCAGTGACAGATTTCACGAAAATATAAGTTAAATCATTTGTCTTGTGATTGCATAATCATGCATCGTTAATCGACGAGTAAATTTACCGGGCGAGTAGCCCGTTCGACGCTTAAACATATTGCCGAACGATTCAGCTGAGGCATAGCCCAGACGATGGGCAATTTTGGTCAACGAATATCCATCATCAAGAAGCGTCACTGCAGAAATAACGTGCATTTGCTGAACCCAGTGGCGAAATGTTAATCCCGTCTCTTTAACAAATAAGCGCATGAGTGTACGGCTACTGACGTTAATTTTATCCGCTAGATTATCCAGTGTTGGCAGATAACCTTGGTTGTTTAGCAAATTCTCACAAAGCTGCTGTAGCCGCTCATCATTTGGCCAAGGGAGTTCAAGTGACATTTTCACCCCCATTTTTATTTCCTGAAGTATCAGTGTCTCGAGGGCTGAAAAACGTAACTGTTGTTTATCTGTGGTACTTTGCGACGGTGGAAGTTGGTTAATTGCAATTAGTAATTCCCTTAACAGGGGTGAAATACCCGTCATGAAGCAAACTTTTCCCAGCGTTTCACTTTCCGCTTCTGAAACCAGTACGGTTTTTAAAAGTACGTTGCCTGTCGCAACAAACTTATGCGGCATTTGTGGGGGCAGCCAAAGCGCGCTGCTGGCATGCACTAGCCAGACGCTTTCTCCAGCCCATACACGAACGACTCCTTCAGCCGGGTAAAGCAACTGGGCATAGAGATGTTTATGCCAGGGAACTGTGCCTCCATTCAGATGTTCCGAATCCAGTCCGATAATGTGATGCCCTGGTGATGCTTTGGGTTGCAGTGTGATTGTCATTTACAGTAGGTATTTTGTCAGAAATCATCAAATAAGCCATGTTAAATTTTAAATATGACGAATGCAAGTTTCCGGATATATACGGTGTAAAGAGTGATGATAATTTCTAAAAAACAGCTTATTGGGGTGGTAGCGATCGGTATTATTTTGGCTGGCGTTGTCTTTTTTATCTGGTGGGTAAGCAAAGGAAGATTTATACAGACGACGGATGATGCTTACATTGGTGGTAATATCACCACGGTAGCAAGTAAAGTTTCTGGTTATATTTCTGCTATAGAGGTGCGCGATAATCAGAGCGTAAAAAAAGGCGATATTATCCTGCGTCTCGATGATCGGGATTATCGTGCAAATGTCGCCAGGCTTGAGGCAAAAATAAAAAGTAGCAAAGCCAATCTCGAAAGCATTCAAGCCACTATTGCGATGCAGCAGTCGATAATTCAAAGTGCCAGTGAAACATGGCAGGCAGTAAAACATGAGGAGCAAAAGCGCCTGCGAGATACTGAACGTTATGAAAAACTCGCACAATCAGCGGCAATATCGCAACAAATTATTGATAACGCCAGGTTTGACTACCAGCAGGTCGCAGCAAAGGAGCGCAAAGCCGCGAACGATTTCATGGTGGAGAAGCAACGGCTGGCAGTTTTATCTGCTCAGGAAGAAAACGTACGTGCAAGTATCGAAGAAGTTCAGGCCGCTTTGACTCAGGCACTACTGGATCTGGAATATACCCTTGTTCGTGCGCCGATTGATGGCATTGTCGCAAACCGCAGCGCCCATACAGGCAGTTGGGTGGAAGGCGGCACATCGTTAGTTTCACTAGTACCAGTCAGTGAGTTGTGGGTTGATGCAAATTATAAAGAAAACCAAATAGCGGGAATGAAGCCAGGAATGAAGGCTGAGATCCGTGCTGATATTCTCAAAGGGGAAGTGTTTCACGGTCACATTGAAAGCCTTTCCCCAGCGACAGGAGCCAGTTTCAGCTTGATTCCGATAGAAAATGCCACTGGCAATTTCACCAAAATTGTTCAGCGTGTCCCGGTACGGATTGCATTTGACGACGCAAAGGAATTAAAGCAACTTCTTCGCCCGGGACTGTCCGTCACCGTCAGTGTTGATGAGAGATGATGTCTATGCGTAAACATATTGCTTTCGCCAGTATGTGTATAGGATTATTTATTGCTCAGCTTGATATTCAAATTGTATCGTCATCCCTAAATGAAATAGGTGGTGGTCTGTCCGCAGGTAAAGACGAAATGGCCTGGCTTCAGACCAGCTATTTAATTGCTGAGATTATTGTTATTCCGCTCTCTGGGTGGCTGTCACGGGTATTTTCCACTCGTTGGCTTTTTACTCTATCCGCGGGAATATTTACTTTAATGAGTATCGCGTGTGGACTTGCATGGAATATTCAGATCATGATTTTGTTTCGTGCTTTACAGGGAGCGGCTGGCGCATCCATGATCCCTTTAGTTTTCACGACGGCGTTTATTTATTACCAGGGTAAAGAGTTGGGGTTGGCTGCTGCGGTAGTCAGTGCGCTGGCCTCACTGTCACCGACGCTAGGGCCAACTCTGGGGGGCTGGATCACTGATAACCTCGAGTGGCGATGGCTATTTTATATCAATATATTACCTGGCATATATTTAGTTTTGAGTATTCCTTTTCTGGTTAATTTTGATAAACCTGATCTCTCTTTACTGAAAGTTGCTGATTATCCGAGTATTATCCTGTTGGCCATGACACTGGGATGTCTGGAATATACCCTTGAAGAAGGAGCGCGCTGGGGATGGCTGGATGATAATACTATTTTGCTGACATCAGTTCTGGCATTGGTGAGTTTTATTTTATTTGCTGCGCGTACACTTACAATATCCAATCCGATAATGGATCTTCATGCTTTTAAGGATAAAAATTTCACGCTGGGATGTTTTTTTTCTTTTTCTGGAGGGGTTGGGATATTCTCTACTGTATATTTAATACCTGTGTTTTTGGGGCAGGTTCGCGGATTAAATGCCGAAGAGATAGGTTTTGCCGTTTGCACAACAGGTATTTTCCAGTTATTTTCTGTTCCCTTTTACTTCTGGTTAAGTAAAAAAATAAATCTGCGATGGCTGTTGATGGCGGGGCTGGGTGGATTTGTGTTTTCAATGTATCTTTTTACCCCTATAACCCACGAATGGGGATGGCAGGAGTTACTGTTTCCACAGGCAATTAGAGGGATTTCGCAGCAGTTTGCGATGGCCCCCATCGTAACATTAACGCTGGGGGGAATTCCAAAAGAACGGCTGAAGTTAGCCTCTGGTGTATTTAATTTAACACGTAATCTTGGGGGCGCGATTGGTATTGCCCTGTGTGGCTCTATTCTCAATAATCGAACTAATTTTCATTTTTCGAGAATGGGTGAAAAAATGGTTTCTGTTCCCCATACGGTGAATGACTTCATTTCCAGAAGTGCTTTGTTTTTTAATCGCAGTGGAAGTGACCAGACATCGGAAATACTGGCTTCAACCAAATTATTGAGTCAATTGATGCTGAGGGAGGCGCAAACTATGGCATTTTCGGATACCTTTCTGCTAATCAGTGGTCTGTTATTTATCGCATTTTTGTTGGTTCCTGCTATGAATAAATCATCCTGATCGGAGCCTGTGCTGAATTAAACTCGGGCTAAACTGTTCGATACTGCTAACAGGCTAGTATAAAATGCCCCGCCTGCGCAGATACTCACAGGTATGAAGTAGAATATTGTTTCAATCTGTGAAGGGAACGATGCAGTAAGTATGAACAATTAACCCGTCTGAATCACGACGTGTGAAGGTGCATAGGAGGTTACATGAACCTTGACGACAAATCGCTGTTTCTTGACGCCATGGAAGATGTCCAGCCGCTGAAACGTGCTACAGATGTCCACTGGCATCCAACGCGTAACCAACGTGCGCCGCAGCGTATCGACACGCTGCAACTTGATAATTTCCTCACCACCGGATTTCTCGACATCATCCCGCTAAGTCAGCCGCTGGAGTTTCGGCGGGAAGGGTTGCAACATGGGGTGCTGGATAAGCTGCGCAGTGGTAAATATCCGCAACAGGCGAGCCTAAATCTTTTGCGCCAGCCGGTGGAAGAGTGCCGCAAAATGGTGTTCAGTTTCATTCAACAAGCCCTGGCGGATGGTTTGCGTAATGTGCTGATTATTCATGGTAAAGGGCGGGAAGATAAATCGCATGCCAATATTGTCCGCAGCTATGTGGCGCGCTGGCTGACCGAATTTGATGATGTCCAGGCATATTGTACCGCGCTACCGCATCATGGCGGCAGCGGGGCGTGTTACGTCGCACTACGTAAAACGGCGCAGGCGAAGCAAGAAAACTGGGAGCGCCACGCTAAGCGCAGTCGTTGATCTCGAGACGCATCCGCGGCCTATGCCGCCAGCACGCGGTTGCGTCCATCATTTTTCGCCCGATACAAAGCATCATCAACGCGTTTAAACAGTTCATCGATGCTTTCATTTCCTTCGTGATGCGCCACACCAATGCTGACGGTAAAGCGTGGTAAGCCTGAAATACTCACTTTTGCCACGCTTACGCGGATAGTTTCAGCCAGCGAAAGCGCGGTATCCAGTGGGGTTCTTGGTAGCAATAAGACAAACTCTTCGCCTCCCCAACGAAACACCAAATCGCCTTTGCGAGCGCAACTTTCGAGAGTGCGGGCGAGGGTGCATAACACCTCATCACCTTTAGAATGCCCATAGAGATCGTTAATGTGTTTAAAACGATCGGTGTCGATGAGCAATAAGCTGTAATCCTGAGCGATGGCGAGGTGCTGCATTTGGCCTGGCTCGGTAATGTGATAAAACTGTCGCCGATTCAGTAATCCGGTCATCGCGTCATGGTGGGCAGCATGTTCCAGCTGCTCCTCCAGCCGTTTTTGCTCAGTAATATCATGCACAATACATAACATGAGCTTGTCGCCATAAATTTCAATCGGCCCAGCATAGGTCTGCACATGACGAGTCGAACCATCCGCCAGTTTATGAACAAAATTCAAAGGCTTATGGCCACCGGGTAAATGCGAAATTTCATGCATGATAGGCATGACGCGTCGCCCGAGCATATTTATTTCCCAGGTATGTTTCTGGCACATCGTTTCATGGTTATAGCCATAGAAATTGAGCGCGGCGAGGTTAGCATCGACGATTTGGCCATCTCGTGAGGGGTCAATCAACAACATTGGTGCAGAGTTAGTCAGAAAAAAGCGCGCATAAAAACCTTGTTTTTTGCGCTGATAATTTGCCGAGCGACTGGCTTTTAAACCCAGCGTTGCCGGTGCTTCGATACCTTCGAAAATAATCACCGGTTCTGCTTCTGTCAGCTTTCGCAAAACAAGCCGACAGCTTAATGCTGTTTCCTCTTCTTTACGTTGAACGGTGAGGATTTCGATAATATCGTGTTGGTTTTGCAGATCGGAGAGGTATTTTGGCAGTTCTTTTTGTGAGGAGACGGAATAGGGACCGGTTCGTAGCTGACTAAACGTGAGGTCTTGCATCAACAGTCGCGCCGCGCTATTGGCATAAATTAACTGTTCCTCAAAGGGCGAAACGATCCAGACAGGACTGGTGAGTAAGTCCAGGGTATTGAAGTTGTGCGTAATCATTGAGATCCCGTTATTTTTATCAATTTTTGTTGCTATCCGATCGCAAAAAAGCCACGTCATATGATCAGATAATTCTGATAATGATAGACGCTATTTAACACTTCACACGGTTTGTATACGGAAAAGCATTTTGCTTTTTGTATTCAATTTAGACAGAATTTTATTAATCATTTCAGGGTAATGGGGTGATGAGATGTTGCGTAACAGGGCCAGAAGGCTAGACTACAAAATAATGCGTTGATGATGGAGGCACTGTGGAAGCGATTAAGGGATCGGACGTTAATGTCCCGGATGCAGTATTTGCCTGGATGCTGGATGGTAGAGGCGGCGTTAAACCGCTGGAAAATACAGATGTGATTGATGAAGCGCATCCCTGCTGGCTCCACCTTAATTATGTACACCATGATAGCGCCCAATGGCTGGCGACAACACCGCTGCTTCCCAATAACGTACGTGATGCGCTGGCGGGCGAGAGCACACGGCCCCGAGTCAGCCGTCTCGGTGAAGGTACGCTGATTACATTGCGCTGTATAAACGGCAGCACCGATGAACGCCCCGATCAACTGGTCGCCATGCGTGTATATATGGACGGGCGGTTAATTGTTTCGACCCGACAACGCAAAGTGCTGGCGCTGGACGATGTGGTAAGCGATCTGGAAGAAGGCACTGGTCCGACCGATTGCGGGGGATGGCTGGTGGATGTGTGCGATGCGTTGACCGATCATTCCAGCGAATTTATCGAGCAGCTGCACGATAAAATTATCGACCTTGAAGATAATCTCCTTGATCAGCAAATTCCACCGCGTGGATTCCTGGCTCTGCTGCGCAAACAATTAATTGTGATGCGTCGCTATATGGCACCGCAACGTGATGTTTATGCTCGTCTTGCCAGTGAACGTTTACCGTGGATGAGCGATGACCAACGCCGTCGGATGCAGGATATTGCCGATCGCCTTGGGCGCGGCCTTGACGAAATCGACGCCTGTATAGCACGGACTGGCGTGATGGCGGATGAAATCGCTCAGGTGATGCAGGAAAATTTAGCTCGTCGTACCTATACAATGTCGTTGATGGCAATGGTCTTTTTACCCAGTACCTTTCTGACCGGGTTATTTGGCGTCAACCTTGGTGGGATCCCAGGCGGCGGGTGGCAATTCGGATTTTCAATTTTTTGTATTCTGTTAGTTGTTCTTATTGGTGGTGTTGCTTTAT
The DNA here is from genome assembly GCF_046764225.1 of Escherichia sp. F1. Lineage (NCBI taxonomy): Bacteria > Pseudomonadati > Pseudomonadota > Gammaproteobacteria > Enterobacterales > Enterobacteriaceae > Escherichia > Escherichia sp. F1. The sequence goes on along the minus strand of NZ_CP177202.1, from coordinate 2,614,053 downwards.
GGTTGCATCGTAGTAAATGGTTGTAACAAAAGCAATTTTTCCGGCGGTCTGTATACAAAAACGCCGTAAAGTTTGAGCGAAGTCAATAAACTCTCTACCCATTCAGGGCAATATCTCTCTTGCAGGTGAATGCAACGTCAAGCGATGGGCGTTGCGCTCCATATTGTCTTACTTCCTTTTTTGAATTACTGCATAGCACAATTGATTCGTACGACGCCGACTTTGATGAGTCGGCTTTTTTTTGCCTGTTATTTATCAGCGTCTACCCTTTAAGAGTCCACCCAATGACCGGAGGGAAATATGACGACACTTATTTATTTGCAAATTCCTGTCCCTGAACCGATTCCTGGCGATCCTGTTCCAGTGCCCGATCCGATCCCTCGTCCGCAACCCATGCCTGACCCACCACCCGATGAAGAACCGATTAAATTGTCGCATCGTGAGCGTAGATCTGCGAGGATACGCGCCTGCTAACTTTGCGTCGATGACCACGAGAATAGATTGTGACCGCTTTTTCTACCCTGAATATTTTGCCTCCCGCCCAACTCACGAACCTTAATGAGTTGGGTTATTTAACCATGACGCCGGTGCAGGCCGCCGCGCTTCCGGCGATCCTTGCCGGAAAAGATGTTCGCGTGCAGGCGAAAACCGGCAGCGGCAAAACGGCGGCTTTTGGCCTCGGCTTGTTACAGCAAATTGATGCGTCGCTATTTCAAACCCAGGCTTTAGTGCTGTGTCCTACGCGTGAACTGGCGGATCAGGTGGCAGGTGAATTGCGTCGGCTGGCGCGTTTTCTGCCAAATACCAAAATTTTGACGTTGTGCGGTGGTCAACCGTTCGGTATGCAGCGTGATTCGTTGCAACATGCGCCGCATATTATCGTGGCAACGCCGGGCCGTTTGTTGGATCATCTGCAAAAAGGCACGGTATCACTGGATGCGTTGAATACGCTGGTGATGGATGAGGCCGACCGCATGCTGGATATGGGATTTAGCGATGCCATTGATGATGTCATCCGTTTTGCGCCAGCATCTCGACAGACGCTTCTGTTTTCGGCAACCTGGCCGGAAGCCATCGCCGCAATCAGCGGACGAGTGCAACGCGATCCTTTAGCGATTGAAATTGACTCAACAGATGCTCTGCCACCTATTGAACAACAATTTTATGAGACATCCAGCAAAGGCAAAATTCCGTTGTTGCAACGGTTATTAAGTTTGCATCAGCCATCCTCTTGCGTGGTGTTTTGCAATACCAAAAAAGATTGCCAGGCTGTCTGCGACGCGCTGAATGAAGTAGGGCAAAGTGCATTGTCGTTACACGGCGATCTGGAGCAACGCGATCGCGATCAGACCCTGGTACGTTTTGCTAACGGTAGCGCCCGTGTACTGGTTGCGACTGATGTTGCTGCGCGAGGTCTGGATATTAAATCGCTTGAGCTGGTGGTGAACTTTGAGCTGGCGTGGGATCCTGAAGTTCATGTACATCGCATCGGTCGTACAGCGCGTGCAGGAAATAGCGGTCTGGCGATCAGTTTCTGTGCCCCGGAAGAAGCACAGCGGGCCAATATCATTTCTGACATGTTGCAGATAAAACTTAACTGGCAAACGCCACCAGTTAATAGTTCCATTGTGCCGCTGGAAGCCGAAATGGCAACGTTATGTATCGATGGCGGGAAAAAAGCCAAAATGCGCCCGGGTGATGTATTAGGTGCGCTGACAGGAGATATCGGGCTTGATGGCGCAGATATTGGCAAAATCGCCGTGCATCCGGCGCATGTCTATGTCGCGGTGCGTCAGGCTGTTGCTCATAAAGCATGGAAACAGTTACAGGGTGGGAAGATTAAAGGAAAAACGTGCCGGGTGCGGTTATTAAAATAATGAAATGTTGAATTGCCGGGTGCAAGAGTAAACATCTTCTTCGGCATTGCCGGATGTGTCGCTGACTGAACTGAACCCCAAAACCTGGACAGTTTCAGTTAACCGGCTTTTTGATGCTCAGTCCGGTATTCTACCGGACTGAGTCCCCCAAGACTGAGTTTTATTCTTTTTTGATTCCAGTAAGTTATGTATTCGTTAACGGCATTTTCCAGCTCTTCTACATTTCTGTAGTCCCGGCGATAGTACATTTCTTCTTTCAGGTGACCAAAGAAATTCTCCATTACCGCATTATCAAGGCAGTTGCCCTTGCGCGACATGCTCTGCACTAACCCTTTGTCTGCCAGGGCAGACTGATAACTTTTTATCCGGTAATGCCACCCTTGATCACTGTGGAGCAGCGGTTTCTCCCCTTCAGCAAGGCTTTCCAGCCCCTTATTTAACATCCGCTTCACCAGCTCCTCTGTAGGCCTGCAGGCAGTTTCCCACGCCACGATTTCCCCGTTAAACAAATCAAGTATCGGGGACAGGTACAGTTTTTGTCCGCCAGCCCTGAATTCGGTGATATCTGTCACCCATTTCTCACAGGGAGCTTCCGCTTTGAACTGTCGCTGAAGGATATTTTCTGCAGCGAGTCCCATATTTCCCCGGTAAGACCGGTATTTCTTCAGGCGCACAGGAGACTTCAGGCCGAGCTGTTGCATCAGTTTTCGCACCGTTTTGCCACTGAACTTAAGACCTCTTTTCTGAAGCTCACAATGGATCCGCCGGTACCCATAACATCCCCGGTGTTCATGGAAGATGGAGGCTATGAGCTGTTTCACATCAGCATACTTGTCCTTAGCCTTCTGCAGTGACAGCTGGTAGTACAGCGTGCTTCTGGCCAGCCCTGCAGCCTTTAACAGGTCAGACTGGCAGTGTCCGCACCTCAGGCTCCGGATGACTTTCGTTTTTTCTCCAGCTCCTGGCGCTTTTTTTCCAGGAGATGCTCCTGCATGGCTTTCAGATATGCATTTTCTGCGCGAAGATAACGTAGCTCATTCTTCATCTCTTCCGGCGTCATGTTTGCCTCGTTTTCATGGGTATCATCAGAACGGGTCATGCTTTTCTCCTTCCTGCGCCTGATAAAGGCCTCATTACCAGATTTGCGGTAGCCTTTTATCCAGTTTTTAACCGTGTTGTGGCTGGGAATGTTAAACCGGGCAGCTACCCGGGGTAGAGACTCAGAATGCCCGAGAGCATAAAGAACCACGCAAAGTTTATCTTCAGGAGAATAGCTACGCTTGTGTCTGCAATCCAGTGCCCGAGGACCGTGAAGAAGAAAAAGATTAATCCAGTGTGAGAGGCTGGTGTGAGAAAGTTGAAAGAGTTTTGCCGTAGAAATGATGCCTGCATGACCAGCCAGGTAGTGATTTACAGCGGCAAGTTTTACTTCAAATGAATGTTTCATAAACTGCACCTTCAGATGTCAGATTATGTCCAACATTTGGGGTGCAGTTCAGACCGCGTCTTATCCGGCCTCCATAAGAGTAGCCCGATACGCTTGCGCATCGGGCGCTATCCGGGTTATTTCACTTCAACCACATTCAGCCGTAACTCATCCAACTGATTTTCATCTTCTTCAGGCTGCCAACCCGCCGGTTGTAGAGGGATCTCTTCGCGATCAAACGCCAGATCACCCCCGTTAACCACTTCAGAACCGTGGGTAATGCCTTTGAAATCGAACAGGTTGGTATCGCACAGATGCGACGGCACCACATTCTGCATCGCGCTGAACATCGTCTCGATACGCCCCGGATAACGTTTATCCCAGTCACGCAACATGTCAGCAATCACCTGACGTTGCAGGTTGGGCTGTGAACCGCACAGGTTGCACGGAATAATCGGGAACGCTTTTGCATCGGCAAAGCGCTGAATATCTTTCTCACGGCAGTAGGCCAGCGGACGAATCACGATATGTTTGCCATCATCGCTCATCAGTTTCGGAGGCATACCTTTCATCTTGCCGCCGTAGAACATATTTAAGAACAACGTTTGCAGGATATCGTCACGATGGTGACCCAGCGCGATCTTCGTCGCTCCCAGTTCCGTTGCGGTACGATAAAGGATACCGCGACGAAGACGAGAACACAGTGAGCAAGTGGTTTTGCCCTCTGGAATCTTCTCTTTCACGATACCGTAAGTGTTCTCTTCAACAATCTTGTACTCAACGCCCAGCTTTTCAAGATACTCGGGCAGAACGTGTTCCGGGAAGCCCGGTTGCTTTTGATCGAGGTTAACAGCCACCAGCGAAAAATTGATTGGCGCGCTTTGCTGCAAATTGCGCAGTATCTCCAGCATGGTATAGCTATCTTTACCCCCGGAGAGGCAAACCATGATGCGATCGCCTTCTTCAATCATATTGAAGTCAGCAATGGCTTCGCCCACGTTACGACGCAGGCGTTTTTGTAATTTATTCAGGTTGTATTGTTCTTTCTTCGTATTCTTTTGATTTTCTTGCATTATTTCAGTTCTCTGGTACTAAATGGGGCAAATTGGGGGCAAACTTTGCAACTACGATAACCGCGCATTCAACATAGCTACCTGTTCGTCGTTCATGTCATCAATCCACATACCGTAAATTTCATACACCATTTGCGCAGTTTCATGCCCCATCTGGCTGGCTATAAATGCCGGGTTCGCTCCTGCCGTCAACAGCCAGCAGGCAAAAGTATGTCGCGTATGGTACGGATTACGGCGGCGAATACCAGCACGTTTTACTGCTGCATTCCATCTCGCACCCAAACTGCTTACCGAGTAATAAGGTTTCTGTTTTCCGTTACACACCCTGGGCATGAAAACAAAATGCAGTTTTTGCTTTTCGGTTCTGCCGTACTCCCGATGATAAAAAGTGATTTCGCTTTTGCGATGATGCCCGGTCAGTTTGTATTGCTCCTTCAGTGCTTCAAGAGCCGGCTGCAGTAATGTTACCGTCCGGATCCCGGCATTTGTTTTTGGGGGACCGAACATATCAAGTATCGTCAGGTTTCTTCTGACATTCACAATTCCCTTCTCGAAATCCACATCCTCCCACGCCAGAGCTGCCAGTTCCCCGTGACGAAGCCCGGAGTAAACGGCAAATTTCCACAAGTTTTGGCTCTGTCCTTTTTCACTTTCCATTAATGCATTGAATTCTGTTTTAGATAACGGGTCAGGCTTTATTCTGTTTCGCTGTAATTTTTTTACTCCTTCAAATGGTTTGGTTGATATAAATCCCGACTGATACGCAAAACGTAACAACGAACAGAGCAGGGCGATATAGTTATCAACTGTGCGCACGGTTCTTCCTTTTTTGTTGGTTCTTGGATTATCCTGGTAAAGCGTTTCTCCATGCAGCAGTTCATTCCGGTAGTTTAAGATATCGCTATAACGAATATGCGATATCGGGGTACTCTCACAAATTATTATCCTGAGTGTTTTTAATTGTGATTTCGTTTTCTTCATTGTGTTTATTGTTAACTCTGTCTCTTTAATTTTTGTCCAGATATCACAAAGCTCCCCGAACGTTTTTATGACCCTCGTTGTCACCATTTTTGCCCCCGTGCTGGACTGGGGAAAACGTCTTAAATACTCAAATTCACCGGAGTTGATTTCATGAACTATCAGCGCTCTTAAATTTCCGGCCTTTTTAATATTACTGTTTGTAATCTCCCAGCCTTTTAATGTTTCCCGACATCGTTTTCCTCGAAACATGAACCAGATGCGAATGTATCTACCTCTAATCTCGACACCTGTTGGTAATTTAGACATATCATGAGTCTTTGATAAACTGATTTATCTTTGGATAGTTGTACCAGATAATCCCTCGTTTGCTGTCTGGCTTACCTAAAGGAGATACTCGCTTGAAGTGGAAGCCCTCCACCCAACAGTTCTGGCGGTATGCTTCAATTTGTCTGGCCCCCAGACCAGTACGAAGCATCAGACCGTATTCAACCATCCACTCTTCATTAAAAATCACTTGTGCCATCGCATCACCTCTGGCGGGCGACAATATTAGACTGAAATTGACGCCCGACGTTGATTATTAATAATCAGCTATGAAGTTTTAATTTGAATACAATGCAACTCACGAGGACAGAAGTTTCTCGCAATTAAAATTTATCAGTTTTACTTTCTGCTCTCTGGAAACGCCTGCTTCTTTTTTCCCTGAGAGCATTTTTTTCGCATTCTGATTTCGTTAATTTAGATTTTGAATATCTTATCCAGTTAGTAGGAGTGCCACCTTCTTTTTCAATAGTGGCGGTAATTTTATACATGAACACCTCCATTATTATTTCCAGTGGTTCGTTTATTCCATCGTTCGAGTGCTTCTTTTTCACTTCCACCATAGCCGGTTCGGGATTCGCATCCGTTACACTTCGCGCGGTAATATCCTGAAATGGCTTTCACCGTTACTGATGGACAACCACAAAAAGGGCATGGTTTGACTTTTGTGTATCGCACTGGTTTTTCTCCTGTGAGCTTTGTGGCTGCGCTCATTTCCATTGCTCCCCAAATACAAAACCAATTTCAGCCAGTGCCTCGTCCATTTTTTCGATGAATTCTGGCACCATCTCGTCAAAACTCGCCATGTACTTTTCATCCCGCTCAACCACGACATAATGCAGGCCTTCACGCTTCATACGCGGGTCATAGTTGGCAAAGTACCAGGCATCTTTTTGCGTCACCCACATGCTGTACTGCACCTGGGCCATGTAAGCCGACTTTATGGCCCCGAAACCACCGAGCCGGAACTTCATGAAATCCCGGGAGGTAAACGGGCATTTCAGTTCAAGGCCGTTACCGTCGTTGCATAAGCCATCGGGAGAGCAGGCGGTGCGCATAGTCTCGTCACGATAGATGATCGGGGATTCAGTAACATTCACGCCGGAAATGAACTCAAACAGGGCTCTGGCGTCGTTCTCGTACTGTTTTCCCCAGGCCAGTGCTTTAGCGTTAACTTCCGGGGTCACTCCGGTGCAGACCTCAGCCAGCAGGGTGTGGAAGTAGGACATTTTCATGTCAGGCCATTTCTTTCCTGAGCTGGGTTTTGCTATCACGTTGTGAACTTCTGAAGCTGTGATGACGCCGAGCCGTAATTTGTGCCACGCATCATCCCCTTGTTTAACAGTTCTCACGTCGATTCCTGTACGTTGCAGGATAATGTCAGGAGTCATGCTGCCACCTTCTGCTCTGCGGCTTTCCGTTTCAGGAATCCAAGAGTTTTCACTGCTTCGGTCTGCGTCAGTTCTGATGATGCGCGAATGTCGCGGCGAAGTATCTGGGAACAGAGCGGCAATAAGTCGTCATCCCATGTTTTATCCAGGGCGATCAGCAGAGCGTTAATCTCCTGCATGGTTTCATCGTTAACCGGAGTGATGTCGCGTTCCGGCTGACTTTCTGATGCGGTATTTTCGACAATGCGCTCGGCTTCATCCTTGTCATAGATACCAGCAAATCCGAAGGCGAGACGGGCACACTGAATCATGGCTTTATGCCGTAACATCCGTTTGGGATGCGACTGCCACGGCCCCGTGATTTCTCTGCCTTCGCGGGTTTTGAATGGTTCGCGGCGGCATTCATCCATCCACTCGGTAACGCAGATCGGATGATTGCGGTCTTTGCGGTAAATCCGGCATGTGCAGGATTCGTTGTCCTGTTCAAAGTCCATGCCGTCAAACTGCTGGTTTTCGTTGATGATGCGGGACCAGCCATCAACGCCCACCACCGGAACGATGCCGTTCTGCTTATCAGGGAAGGCGTAAATTTCTTTCGTCCACGGATTAAGGCCGTATTGGTTGGCGACGATCAGTAATGCGATGAACTGCGCATCGCTGGCATCACCTTTAAATGCCGTCTGGCGAAGAGTGGTGATCAGTTCCTGTGGGTCGACAGAATCCATGCCGACACGTTCAGCCAGCTTCCCGGCCAGCGTTGCGAGTGCTGTACTCATTCGTTTTATACCTCTGAATCAATATCAACCTGGTGACGCGCAATGGTTTCAACCATGTACCGGATGTGCTCCGCCACGCGTTCCTGAAATTCAACATCGTCATCAAATGCGCGACTGATTGCCTGTTTGCTGGCACCGTGGCGTTGCAAATGGTCGATGCAGAGCGATTCAAACAGGTGCTGGGGCAGACCTTTTTCCAGGTCGTCCGCCAGTTCCGTTTCTTTTTCTTCGCGAACGATCTTCTGGTAGTGGCGTGACCATACCAGCTCTTCAATGCGATCAAAAATCGGGCATGTGCTCATCATCTGTTACCCCAAAATTTTCAAGTTTGTTTGCGATCATCATTGCAATACCCGGAATTAATGGCGCTGAGGCTATACCTGCAGGATTCGCACATAAACCGTAAACCGCCGCAATCACCACTTGTCTTTTCCAGTCGAGTTTTTCTAATGATGAAGCTGCTGCTTCGCCAGTTTCATCACTGCAATCGCGATGCGGATCGCTGCCAGCATTCTCCTTGTGTGGATGTTCAGCGCCTTCCATTTTCTCCGGCTCATTTTCCCGAACCTCAACCTGATTCTCGTCATCGAATGTTTCCTGATATATTGCGTCGCCCATCACCGCACCACAGTCAGGGCAGTTATCCCCGCCAGACTGACCGCAGGCATTGCAAACTTTTTCTACTTCCTGTTGCGCCACTGGTTCAGGCTGTTTCGTTTCTGGCTCGTTTTGTAACGCATTTGGGCTGTTTTGTTCCGCTTTCTGGTCGTTCTGTTCCGATTCTTGTTGGTTCTGGTTCACTGAATCGCGGGTTTCAATCCCCTTCACCCATTTCGGATCATTCGGGTCGCTAATCCCCTCAACAAATTCACCACGTGATGCAGCAAGCAACTTATCGGCATCGACAGGATTTTTTGATGGAATGTTTTTCCGGGCTTCATGGAGTTCTGCCCGCAGTTCTTGATATTTCGCATCAACAGAATTTACCTGTGACTGAGCATCCAGCGGCTGCGTGTCCTGATGATGTTCAGTTGCGTCCGGTTCCATTGTTTCAGCCTCTCCCTGTTCATCTGCCGTTGTTCCAGATGGTTGCGGTTTTTCTTCATCATCCTGTTTTCCTTCTTCTGTTACACGCTGCGGCATCGGGGCAGAGGAACGACCGCAGGCAATATCCACGATTTCCGGATCAGGGTTGGCATGATCAGTTTCAGTCAGTACTTTGTTCAGATATTCAGTGACGTGCGCGGGGGTGACCTCGATCCCAATTGGTGCTTCTTTCACGGACGCAACCACGATGGCGCGGGAATAATCCAGCCCGCCAGGCATGGTGATGAATTTGTCGCGGAAAACAGAAAAGGGCGGTTTATTTTCAGCGATAATTTCCTCAATGCGTTTAGCGTGTGCCGGATGAAGGTTATAGATGTCCACGTCCATTGAACGGGCCAGTACGCCAGTGGCTACATCGCGTGCCAGTGACGTCAGATCGTGGACGAAACCTTCGCCGCGATCGGTGAGGTTCCCGCCGCCAGCATTAGCACCGGAAGCCGTGCGAGTGATGCGTGAAACACGATTCCCTTTCCTCCATTCTTTTGTCAGAAGACCGCGATCAATGTGTTCGGTATCCAGCCAGGCTGAAATGAAATTCTTAAATTCATAGGGCTGATGTTTTTTCGTGATAGAGAAAACTGCCTTAATTGCATCAGTCAGGCGGAGCAGGGCGGCATTATCCAGAGTTGTCGGTTCTGCCATGCCGCGTATGGCCAACAGCAGATTCTGGACATAGCTGTTTTCCTGATCCATCTCAAGAGCAGTAATGTGTTCGCGTTGTTCACGGGTGGCATGATGCAGGTATTTCCGATCCCCGGCCGCATACGTAAAAATGTGCAGAAGACGCTGAGTGAACCGCAAAGTGGCTATAGAGACTTCACAATCCTGGCAATCCCCGTGGGCGTCTGCCTGCGCGTTTTCTTCCTGGCCTCCCGTCAGTTTTTCAGTTTCCTGAGCATTGTCCTGATAGTGAACGTCGTCTGGCGCTGCTCCTGGTTTTAGTTCCCAGGTCATGGAGTCTTTGCTGAGTTGATAGCGTTCACTCCAGGTAAAATCGATCTCACCTTCAGGGGGAAGGTCATTAACGACAGGAAAATTTGTGGCAACAGCTTTAAAATAGTTGCTCAGTTTTTTACCTGACTTAACGATCAGGTAGTCCAGAGTGGCACAGGTCGATTCAAAATCGTCACTTGCCCACAGGACGACGTCAGGTTCACCGGATGATTTTTTCGCTTTCCGTAAAAGGAAGAGTGGTTTTGTGCTCATTGTTTTTTAACCTCAACTCAGATTAAAATTACTGCGAGTGATGAATAAATGTCCCAGGTTCTTCACTCAGGCCTGCACGTTGTGCAGGCTTTCTTTTTTCAGATTTCACCTTTTAATTTCATTGCAATCAGAGTTGCCAGAAATCCGGCTTTTTTTCTGCGGGCAGATTCTTTCCGATGTGAACCAGACTCATTTTTGTGACACCTTCATCAAGTGTTTTTACGTTGCCTGATGGGCCGTCAATATCAACCACAGTGAATGGGGTTTCTTTATTTTCTGTTTTAATCACGTAGCCAATACGCTTTCCTTCCAGATTAACCTCGTGAACAATGTCATCGGTAGTTACAACAGTGACTTCATAATTGGTAATCATTTTTTCTCCTTAATTAAGGTTGAGCGAATCCCTGCCATTGCTGGCATAAATTCAGTTTCGCATAGTCAGTTAATTAAAGTTCGTGTGCCATCTGGTCTTTTTCGGCACAATTTTCACTACAATATTTTTTCATTTCCGTCGTTGGGATAACTCCATGCATGAAATGAAGTGGTCTTTTAATGCTTTTGCTTTCTTCAATTCCTTTATTGCAAAGGTGGTAAGCACATTTTATTTTCTTAGTCATCACCATGACTCCGCCTTTACAGGTAAACCATCACGTCCGAGGAAGACTTTAATCATGCAGTCAGTAATGCATGTTTTTGTGGTCAGGTTACGAATATATAGTTTTCGCTTTTTAATATTGTTTGCCGAGGCAATATATGTCCGGCCTTCATGAAGAACATAATCGCCAGGAGTCACACACTGACGTGGTATTTCATCAGTTCCGAAGTGATGTGCAATCATAATTATCTCCATTTTTACAAATGAACTTTGTTGATGCGGTGCCTGGTGCTTCCAGGTGACTGCAACCAGTTAACAATTACAGTCGGCTTTCCCACCCAAACCAATAAGGACTAACATGACTTTTAACTGTGCCACGTGCGCTTAGCCGCATTCACCGCATCACAAAATTCACTTTAAAAAGGGCGGACATCAGCCGAACTTCAAGAAAAAAACTGATGCCGCCAGGACTACACACAGCAATGTCGTTATTTACAACCGGAGGCGCACTCCCACCATTTAAATTTAACAGACAAGACCGACTCTTTATGGATACCGGAAATGCGCCTTCGTGTTGTGCCCGATTTTATTTCACCACCTCCGGGCTTCGGTGGTCTCGGCTATACCCCTACAGCGAGAGCTTGTGTTAACATTTCAATACCCTTACAGTTGAGAGTTATTGATATGTTGGATGTATTTACTCCATTGTTGAAACTTTTTGCTAACGAGCCACTCGAAAGACTTATGTATACGATTATCATTTTTGGTCTCACTCTCTGGCTGATACCGAAAGAGTTTACTGTCGCATTCAATGCTTATACTGAAATACCTTGGCTCTTTCAGATTATCGTTTTTGCCTTTTCTTTCGTGGTCGCCATTTCCTTCTCAAGATTGCGAGCACATATTCAAAAGCATTATTCATTACTACCAGAGCAACGAGTATTGCTTCGTTTATCTGAGAAAGAAATCGCTGTATTTAAAGATTTCCTTAAAACAGGAAATCTTATTATCACTTCTCCTTGCCGTAACCCGGTTATGAAAAAATTAGAACGGAAGGGCATCATTCAACATCAGAGTGATAGCGCAAACTGTTCTTATTATCTCGTCACCGAAAAATACTCCCATTTTATGAAGTTATTCTGGAACAGCAGGAGTAGACGTTTTAATCGTTAGCTTACTGTGTGCTTCTCCAACCATCGGCGCGCACCAGTTTCGGTTTTAAATGTTTTGCTTTTGGTATACGTCATAGCAGTGAACGTTCCATCCTGGTTGGGGAACACGCCGCACACAAGGGATTCGTTATTGCCGAGGTCGATTTTTTGCATTTTTCGCACCTCACATCTTGTTGTTGCGGATAGAGGCTTCTGCCTGCCAGAGATCCCCGTCGTTGCTGCGTAAAGCCTGCACAGCCTGGCTGTAAGTGATGCCGCAACAATCCATCAAATACTGAACTACTTCGTAATGCACCATCTCATCTCTCCCCTTAACGCCGGGTGGCGGAACTGTTTGCTGAGAACACCGTGCGGTGTTTTGATGGCTAAAATTTAGAATAACCTAAGAATGATGGTCAAGTGTTTTGTGTAGAAAAACCTAAGTTTTTTGATGCAAAAAACACAACTGTTTGAAAATTTGTGTTTTTTATTACAGAGAGGGGGTAAAGAGGGGGGTTATTTATTTGTGCTTCTTTTGCGAGCTTTGAGTAGTTCTTCAAAAAGTTTGTTGAAATTCTCAACTCTGGCACGCATCTCTGACAATTGAGCTTTTTGCTCTGATTCAGGCAGTGCGTCGAACAGTTGAAGTAACTCTTTTTGCTCTTCTGTCAGATTGGTTGGTTGGTTCGCCGGGATCGGTTCGCCTGGTTGCTTATCTTCATCCCCAAAAAGAAGCCAGGTCGGTGAGCACTGAAGTGCCTGACTCAGCGCGAATAATCTCTTCCCCGCAGGCTGTGTTTCATCCCTTTCCCACTGAGAAATTGTTACGTGAGCCACTTTGACCAGCTTACCTAATGCGGCCTGGGACAGTTTTAATTTTTTACGCCTGTGTAAGAGGCGGGCACCGAAGGTTTCGTTTTTCATATTAGGTAATTCTAATTTTTCTTGACTTAGGTTTCTCTACAATCTAGTTTACTTAGGAAAATCTAAGGAGTTCGATATGTTGAAAACCGATGCTATAGCTTTTTTTGGCAGCAAAACGAAGCTCGCGAATGCTGCAGGGGTGAGGCTGGCAAGCATTGCTGCATGGGGGGAACTGGTTCCTGAAGGCCGCGCGATGCGCCTGCAGGAGGCATCCGGCGGGGAGCTTCAGTACGACCCCAACGTTTATGACGAATATCGTAAGGCAAAGCGAGCAGGGAAGGTGATTCATGAAAATCAGGCATGAGCACATCGAATCAGTGCTGTTAGCCCTGGCAGCCGAAAAAGGGCAGGCGTGGGTCGCTAACGCAATTACTGAAGAATATCTGCGCCAGGGGGGCGGCGAATTACCCCTGGTACCAGGCAAGGACTGGAACAATCAGCAGAATATCTATCACCGCTGGTTGAAAGGTGAAACGGAAGCGCAAAGGGAAAAAATTCAGAAACTGATCCCTGCAATTCTGGCAATCCTTCCGCGCGAGCTGCGCCACCGACTCAGCATCTTCGATACCTTGGAACGCCGTGCATTACTGGCGGCGCAGGAAGCGTTGAGTACGGCAATTGATGCGCATGATGATGCAGTCCAGGCCGTTTACCGGAAAGCGCATTTCAGCGGTGGTGGGTCGTCCGACGATTCTGTCATTGTTCATTAAGCAAAAGTTTTCATGCTGTTTGTGCTTATTCTAAGCAACCGGGCAGCATCATACGGGGCAATTATGGCCGCATTACCATACATGCAACTGTACATAGCTGATTACCTGGCTGACACCATGCATTTGTCAGCAGAGGAGCACGGTGCGTATTTGTTGCTGATGTTCAATTACTGGCAAACAGGAAAGCCAATACCCAAAAACAGGCTGGCAAAAATTGCCCGTCTGACTAACGAGCGATGGGCTGATGTTGAACCATCCTTGCGGGAGTTTTTTTGCGATAACGGCGAGGAATGGGTGCATCTTCGGATTGAGGAAGATCTGGCATCAGTCAGGGAAAAATTAACCAAAAAATCAGCCGCAGGAAAAGCATCTGTTCAGGCCAGAAGAAGCAGAAAGGAAGCAGATGTTCAAACAAAACAAGAGAGAAATTTAACAGGTGTTCAAACAGATGTTGAAGTGGTGTTTGAACATGATGTCAACACAAAGGCAACTAATAAAGATACAGATAAAGATCTAAAAACAGATCCCCCCCTAAATCCCCCCCGGGGGAATCGAGGTGTCAAAAAGTTTGACCCTCTGGATATTGCTTTGCCGAACTGGATTTCTGTCTCGCTTTGGCGTGAGTGGGTTGAATTTCGCCAGGCATTGCGTAAACCGATTCGAACGGAGCAGGGCGCTAACGGGGCGATACGGGAGCTGGAAAAATTCCGCCAGCAGGGTTTTTCACCTGAGCAGGTGATTCGACACAGCATCGCCAATGAATACCAGGGCCTGTTCGCGCCGAAAGGTGTTCGACCTGAGACGTTACTCCGACAGGTTAACACCGTCTCGTCACCGGATAGTGCGATCCCGCCAGGCTTCAGGGGGTAACTGATCATGAAAAATATTGCGACAGGCGGCGTTCTTGAACGTATCCGCAGGCTGGCCCCGCCACATGTAACCGCGCCATTCAGAACGGTAGCGGAGTGGCGCGAGTGGCAACTTGCTGAAGGCCAGAAACGTAGCGAGGAGATCAACCGCCTGAATCGCCAATTGCGGGTGGAAAAAATTCTGAATCGCTCAGGCATCCAGCCGTTGCACCGTAAATGCTCGTTTGCGAATTACCGGGTGCAGAACGACGGTCAGCGATACGCGTTGAGCCAGGCGAAATCTATCGCTGATGAACTGATGACCGGGTGTACAAATTTTGCGTTCAGCGGAAAACCTGGTACTGGAAAAAACCATCTGGCGGCGGCTATCGGGAATCGCCTGCTGAAAGATGGTCAGACAGTGATTGTGGTTACCGTGGCTGATGTCATGAGTGCTCTACACGCCAGCTATGACGACGGGCAATCAGGCGAAAAATTTTTGCGGGAACTGTGCCAAGTGGATCTGCTGGTTCTTGATGAAATTGGCATTCAGCGCGAGACAAAAAACGAGCAGGTGGTGCTGCACCAGATTGTTGATCGCCGGACAGCGTCGATGCGCAGCGTGGGGATGCTGACAAACCTGAACTATGAGGCCATGAAAACATTGCTCGGCGAGCGGATTATGGATCGCATGACCATGAACGGCGGGCGATGGGTGAATTTTAACTGGGAGAGCTGGCGTCCGAATGTCGTCCAGCCAGGAATTGCGAAGTGATTTTTACCGGGAGGAAATTTTAATGGAAACCGTTTTTGATGCACTGAAAGCAATGGGAAAAGCCACGTCGGTAGAACTGGCTGCGCGACTTGATATCAGTCGTGAAGAAGTGCTGAACGAGCTGTGGGAACTTAAAAAGGCTGGCTTCGTTGATAAAAGCGTATACACCTGGCGTGTGGCTGATAACAACGTTCAGCAGGAACAGCCAGAGCAGGCAGAACTGCCGGAAGAAACCACCACGGCAACAGTAGCGAAAATCTCAGAGTGCGATTTAACCGCGACGATTGAACAACGTGGCCCACAAACGGCGGATGAACTGGCTACGTTTTTCGGCACCACATCACGCAAAGTGGCTTCAACGCTGGCAATGGCAATCAGCAAAGGCCGTCTGATTCGCGTTAATCAGAACGGTAAATTTCGTTACTGCATACCGGGCGATAATTTACCAGCAGAGCCGAAAGCTGCATCGGTAACGGAAACTGATTTTAAAGCCTTTCCTCAGCCAGCAGGTGTTGCGTTACCGGCACCGAAAGATATTAAAACAGAAACGGTGGCGGACATTGTGCAGTCGCTGCCATCGTTTACTGAAACGCGAGCGGATGACCTAGTTTTACCATCGCTGCATATGGCAAACCGCGAACTGCGTCGGGCGAAAAATCATGTCCAGAAGTGGGAGCGAGTCTGCGCCGCGCTGCGGGAGCTGAACAAGCACCGGGATATTGTTCGACAGATTTTCGATTCCTCCAGTCGTATTGTGTCGGAAAAGTGATTGCCGGAGGCACCTATGGCAAAAGTATTTACACCAGAAGAGCGGGAAAAAATTAAAGGGCAGGTTGTTGAACTTGTACGTCTGAGCGGTCGCGAGACGTTACGGCAACTGGAAGCGAATACAGGTGCGACAAGATATCTGATGAGTGTTCTCGCCAGAGAGCTGGTCGCCAGTGGTGATGTTTACAATTCAGGCTACGGATTATTCCCGTCTGAGCAGGCGCGTAAAGACTGGCAAAACGCCCGCAAAAAACTATCAAGGGCAAAGGTGAAGAAACCGGTTGTGGTTGATCCTGACCTTATCTGGTCATTACCAGACGGAGAAATACGTCGTTACAACAGACGACAGAATATAATCTGTCGCGAGTGCCGGAAAAGCGAAGCTATGCAGCGAGTGCTGGCGTTTTATCAGGGGAAATTTCAGGAGGTGATGCTGTGAGCGAATCAAAATGTCAGGTTAATGGCAATCAGATAGAACCATGTGCGGTACTGGCAAAAGCCCTTGAGCATGATGCTGAATACACGACGCGAAAAGGTCTGCTGATATACAAAATCTGGAATGAGAATTTAACTCGCGCCCCTGATTTGGTGACGTTGCGTTCCGGTGAATTTTCTAAATCACCAGTTCGGGTTTCATTTTGCCCGTTCTGCGGTGAAAGTCTGAAAACGTGGGAGAACAGAAATGAATGAAATTAGAGAAATACCAGTAGAACGTGATGAATATGGCTGCTGGACACATCCTGAATATGAAAAATTCTGTGACGGTCGGGAATATATTTCAACGGAAGAGTTTAACGCCTGGATGGAGGAAAATAATCTTCAATACGTCCTCTGCTTCAGAGATGAAGGATGTGCTGACCTTGATGCGTGTGATGCTGATATTTCTGCATGGGAACCGGAACGACCAGAGGGCAATGGATGGTTTATTGGTTCAATACATGACACCGAAGATGGCCCGGTTTGTGTCTGGTTGCGAAATAAGGCTGAAGCATAAAGGTGATAAACCACCTGATAACAAAACACTGAAAATTTAAATCAGAAGTGGTTTTTATTAAATCCTTAACCGGAGGGATTTCTGCACCCTCAAAACATCAGGAGGCCGCCCGAAAGGGCGGTGAGAAAATATAAATAAAACACGATGATTATTACGCTTAAAGAAATCAGGAAGTGAAATGGGGTGTTAGATGTTGCAAACTGTTTTATTTGTTTTGTAATGCTTTTTTTACAACCATAATCATAGAGCTAATGACCTCCAGTGTTATATTTAATGATAATGCAATGGATAATATTTCAAACGTGGTAAATAATCGCGCTCTTGACATAAAAAACTCCCATTTTGGATATTCTAGCAAAGGTATGTTCATCTCCCTTAAATAAGGAATAAAAACGGATGCACCAAGACAAAAAATCAGGATTTTCAAATCTGATTCCAGCTTGACAAAATAATCATCAAATACATGTTTATTATTTTGAGGGCAGATGTTGATTAGCATGCTAAAAATTACTGATATACCAGCGATGATGCCACCTAAGGTGGCACCAATAATACCAGCTGAAGACTGTTCGATTATAGAGTAAGTGTTTTTATCCTCTGAGGAAAAAATAAAGCAAATTACACCAAGAACAATTAGTCTCACCATCAAGGTTGCTAGTTTTTGCATTTTTCAAACCGATAATCTTTTCTTACTAGGGAAATAATGTCCTTTACGTCATTTGCAGAATAACCACTTAATGTGCATTCTGAAAGAGAACCATCTACAAAAATTAATTTTGCTGTAGGCTCACTATTTAAAGTAATACTTTTGGCTGTAGGACTCTTTTTCCCTTTTATCTGCCAACTTCCTCCGCCATCATTAGTCCAATCAACTAAAACATTTGCCCATGTGGAATCACGAAGATTAAGATTTCCATCTTTATTTTCAAATGTTGTGGTTAGAGCAGTAGCATTGGTATCATCTTCTATTTTGTTTAAGGCGTCTGTTAGTGCTTTTTTACTATCCCCAAAAATATTTGGCATAACAAGAGCAAATGTCACTTGCTCAATATGCCTTAACTTGTCATATTCAACCCAAAAGTTGTCCTTCTCCAGACAAGGTTCAATAAATATGCGTAATCCTTTTTCGACGAGGTAATCATTGTTAGATAATTCCTCAAACATCATTGCCGCATTGTGAGCACTTTTAAAAACAGTGGTTTTTCGTTCAATTAAAATAACTTGTTCTTGACGATCCCATAACCATACTACAGGAGGGAAACTTGGAACATTGTATTCTTGAAAGTCCTCATTGTAACCATGCAGTTTCTTTTGTTTCGAAATCAAACCTGCCATGACGCCATCAGTCGGGGCGACAGAAAGTTTTAATCTATACTGCCAGTTTTTATGGACAGATGGTGTTTGTGACACTCGTTTTATATTTTTTGATGCGTGAACGATCGCTTGCTCGAAGTGTTCAATACATCGCTCTTCGCCACTATGCTGAAACAAATCTGGATCTCTGGGCTTTAATAGTACGCGTAAAGCAAAAAAATACATTGAGAATCTCCATATAAAGTTTACCGCTATTATCACTATTCCGAGGAAACATTCAATGGGGGGGCTTCAAACTAAAATTGTTGGCAGCAACATGTCCGATAGGTAGAATTGCTGCGGGTGCTTGAGGCTATCTGCCTCGGGCATGCCACCAAAGGCAGATAGATAGAGAAAAGCCCCAGTTAACATTACGCGTCCGGCAAGACGCTTAACATTAATCTGAGGCCAATTTCATGCTTTGCACATGTAGGTTAGCCTCTTACGTGCCGAAAGGCAAGGAGAAGCAGACTATGAAGCAGCAAAAGGCGATGTTAATCGCCCTGATCGTCATCTGTTTAACCGTCATAGTGACGGCACTGGTAACGAGGAAAGACCTCTGCGAGGTACGAATCCGAACCGGGCAGACGGAGGTCGCTGTCTTCGTAGACTACGAATCTAGAGAGTAAGAGTGACCAGGCGGGAGAGTAATCTCCCGCCACCTCTGATGTGTCAGGCATCCTCAATGCACCCACACTTAACCCGCTTCGGCGGGTTTTTGTTTTTATTTTCAACGCGTTTGAAGTTTTGGATAGTGCCGGAATAGAATCAAAAATACTTAAGTAGCGCGCAGGGAGAAGAGGGATGGACCCCGAACAGGGGAGTGCTATTTATCTGGAAGGATTCTGTTGATGAAAATCGAAGAATTGCGTGAAATTTTTAGTGAAAATGGCCTCTATACTGTGCGCGTTGAGAATGGCGCTATTGTCAGTCACTGCCGTATTAAATGTTTACAGTCTCAACAAAGGAAGAGTGGAGCTGCGTTATTTTATTTTTGTAATGGACTTCTGACGGACGGTTTTATTTTGCGTGAGGACGAATTTGTCACATCATTAGGGGTTTTGAAAGAGATTGGTTTTAAGGCTGGTTTTTCTGCTTTTGCTGAAGAATAAACTCATCTACAATCTTGAGCAGGATTGAACTCCTGCTGAGTAACACCGTGCCACCGGAGAAAGCCGATGGCACATATACAACTGGTCAAACAAACCTCTTCCGGATTACTTCTCCCGGCGACGCCGGAGAGTTGTGATTTTCTGCATCAAATCAAAATAGGCGAGTGGATACACGCTGATTTTAAGCGCGTTCGTAACTACGCATTCCATAAGCGTTTTTTCAAACTTCTGCAACTCGGATTCGATTACTGGACTCCGGTCGGTGGGGCGATCACTCCTCGCGAACGAAAACTGGTGTCCGGTTTCGTTGATTATCTGTGTGAATCAGTAGGCCGGGAACATACGCCAGCTCTGAGCGAAGCCGCAGAGCAATATCTGAATACAGTTGCGACACGCAGAACCCGAGATACAGCATTGCTAAAGTCGTTTGAGGCTTTCCGCGAGTGGGTAACCATTCAGGCCGGATTTTACACCGAGCATATTTATCCGGACGGTAGCCGTGGGCGCAGGGCGAAATCCATCTCGTTTGCGAATATGGACGAAACCGAGTTTCAGCAGGTTTATAAATCTGTGCTGAATGTACTGTGGAACTGGATTCTGTTCCGTAAATTTTCCTCTCCGGAACAAGTCGAAAATGTGGCCGCGCAGCTACTGGAGTTTGCGTAATGGTGGATTTACGTAAAGCGGCGCGGGGGCAGATGTGCACCGTCAGAATTCCTGGCTACTGCAATCACGATCCGGAAACGTCTGTGCTGGCGCATTACCGACTGGCGGGAACGTGCGGAACAGCGATAAAGCCACACGATATGCAGGCAGCGATTGCCTGTAGCTCGTGCCACGATTTAATCGACGGGCGGGTAAAAACCAGCGATTACACCAAAGAAGAATTACGCCTGATGCATGCAGAAGGTGTTTTTCGCACACAAGAAATCTGGAGAAAGGAGGGATATTTATGATTTACCCAACGAATACAGGAAAAAGCGGAGAACACCTTCGTCTCACCACGCTGGAAAGTGTCTGGATTCAGGGAAAACTACGTATGTGGGGGCGCTGGTCGTATATTGGCGGCGGCAGGTCAGGGAATATGTTTAACCAGTTGCTGGCATCCCAAAAAATGACAAAAACAGCCATCAATGAAGCCCTGCGCAGATTGAAAAAAGCGGGAATTGATAAACCAGAGTTGGAAGCATTTTTGCGTGAGATGATCGAAGGAAAGCAAAAAAGCTGGTTAACTCACTGCACTGATGCAGAGGCACTAAAAATTGATAGTGTTATAGGTGAAGTTCTGGCGGATCATCCAGGACTACTAAATGTCCTGAGTCAGCGTTATGTGGGGCGAGGGATGAGTAAGAGAAGGATGGCAGAGTTATTAAACGAACAGTACCCAGAGTGGGCGTTGATTACATGCCGACGTCGTGTTGATCAGTGGTTGCGTGTTGCTGAGTTCATTTTGTATTCACCTATGAGAGAAGCGTTCGATTATGCTTAAAAAATCATTGCAAAATGAGCCACAAACTGCTTCAATTTCGGTATGCTTCGCAAAGCTGTATCGCGAGGCGAATCAAGCGCAATTGAACTTTAATAGAACCCGCCATCGAGCGGGTTTTGTTGTTTCTGCGGTGTTATATAAGAAACGACATTTAATAATCTCCTTCAAAATAAATTTGTTTATATATTGTCATGTATATTTTAAGTGAAAGTGAATTATTCACATAATATAAAAACATATAAATAAATTTACATAACTTGACGCAAAGTGTTGTTGCGATTGGAATATTAAATCGTATTATCGAAAACGGTTCTGAGGGGGAACTCTTCTTTGCTCGGTGATATCGCTCCCCTGAAGAACCAATGCCGACTTAGCTCAGTAGGTAGAGCAACTGACTTGTAATCAGTAGGTCACCAGTTCGATTCCGGTAGTCGGCACCATATGCGGGTATCGTATAATGGCTATTACCTCAGCCTTCCAAGCTGATGATGCGGGTTCGATTCCCGCTACCCGCTCCAGCATTTGAAACAAGCCTATTGTATTGCGGCACTGGCGTATTTTTTTATTACGTGGGAGCAGGTTGTTTTGAAAAAGCATTCTGTTCTCTGGCTATGATTTGAGGCCGGGTGTAGCCTCAGTGCTGATTTTTTTACGGCAGCAGAATGGTGCATTATCGGTGGAGATTTTGTATTTCCTGGCAGGGTCGGTGATGCATCATTCTGGTGTTGTAAAAGCACCGCAGAGGCGTTCCTCAGTGCGAGGGTGGTTTAAAGAGTCGGTTTAGCGGGAAACCACAGTATCTGCTAACGGGTCAGGTATTTCGGGAGGCACCCGACACCTCAGTTTTACAACAATAAAAACAGCTTATATTTTGCATTGACCAACCGCCACACCAGGCGGTTTTTTTTATTCACAATCCTGTTTCTTATGGCTCGCTACGGCGAGCTTTTTCATACCTGCGTCACGACTGGCGCTCATCAAATAACACCAGATAAAAGGCATTTGTGGGTGCCTTTGATGTGGTGTTGTTTTTTATGGGCCGCTGGTGGCCATTTTTTATTTACAGGAGAAAAAAGTATGTCTGAACCCTTATCCGGTTCCGGCACGGCTGCGGCGCTCGGCGGGGCGACGGTATTCGGGCTGTTTACCGGAACGGATTTCGGGATTGTGTTTGGTGCGTTCGCCGGGGCGTTATTTGTGGCAACGATGCCGCAGCAGCTTTCAGCCTGGCGTGTGGCGGCGCATTTTCTGGTGTCGTTCATTGTTGGCGTGCTGGGAGCGCGTGTGCTGTCAGCCTGGATAGCGGCAAAAACAGGTTATGACGGTACATCGGCAGATGCGCTGTGCGCGGTGCTTGTCGCGGTAGTGTCGGTGAAGATTCTGTCGTTCATCCACCAGCAGGATATCGCATCACTGGTGTCCGGTCTGTTCTCCCGCCTGCGGGGCGGAGGAGGTGGCAATGTTAAGTAACCTTCCCGGCTTGCTGAATGTGGCGGTATGCACGGTTATTGTGCTGACGCTCTTTTTTTATCGTCGCCGTGATTCCAGACATAAACCGCTGATGTCATGGCTGGCTTGGCTGCTGATGCTGCTTTATGCCTTTGCACCACTCAGCTATCTGTGCGGTCGCCCGTTAGCGGCGAACTGGCTGGCGGTGGGGCTTAATCTGCTGTTCTGCGTGTTGGTGATTCGCGCACGCGGGAACGTTTCAAAAATCTTTGTATTACGAAGGCGCTGATATGAAGTCGAAAGATGAAATTTTTGACGAAGTTCTGGGAAAAGAGGGCGGTTACGTCAATCACCCGGATGATAAAGGCGGACCGACAAAATGGGGTATTACGGAAAAAGTCGCCCGCGCTCACGGATATCAGGGCGATATGCGTGACCTGACACGCGAACAGGCGCTGGAAATCCTTGAGGCGGATTACTGGTTCGGACCACGCTTTGATCAGGTGGCCGCATTATCCTCTGATATTGCTGCAGAGTTGTGTGATACCGGTGTGAATATGGGGCCGTCCGTAGCATCGAAAATGCTCCAACGCTGGCTGAACGTTTTCAACCTGCAAGGCAAATTGTTCCCGGATATGGACGCAGACGGGCGTATCGGCCCCCGCACGATTAATGCACTACGGACTTATCTGCAAAAACGCGGCAAAGACGGCGAACTGGTGATGCTGAAGGCGCTGAATTGCACGCAGGGCGACCGCTATCTGGAGCTGGCAGAAAAACGCGAGGCCAACGAGTCGTTTGTCTACGGCTGGATGAAAGAGCGCGTAGCAGTTTAAAAACTGACGCTGAAGTGCTGAACACCCTCAACTCACGCAGGCTCTTTTCTGGGGTTACGATGAGTGAAAGTAAGGGGTACAGCATCAAGCATCAGATAGCAAAAACCCCGGCTGCTGGAACAGTCCGGGGTTTTTAGTTTTCACGTCAAAGAGGAAATTGTGAGTAGTGAGTACGGAGAAAATCCTCGTGGGAAAGTATAAAAGATTCTTTTTGAGGTTGTCCATTATGAAAGGTATTGAAGTGGAAACTCCCGCGAGCCTTGATTTGACAAGGGCTGCGGCCTTTGCAATTCGCCTTGTGGCGGTCGCTGTTCTGATTTGGGCTGTGCGTTGGTGGTGATATGAGCCGAAAACACTGGACACACAGAATGCCGCGAGCGGCGGCAAAATGGGCACTGGTAGCGATACTGGTGCCTTTTTTATTGGTGGGGTGCGTCAGCCTGGATAAGGCGCGCCAGCTTTTCGATACAGCTTCTCAGGTCTGCGAAATTGTTGATAGTGTCCGGCGGTGTATGCAGAACTGATCGCCTGTAAGAGCAGAATATTTTGCTGAAAAATGAAGGATGCGCCAGCGTCCGGAAAGCATGAAATTCTGCTGCATGTGCCAATTTTATCTTATTCATTCTAAATCTTGCCGAATCAAGATGAAATTTGAACAACTGCCCAGCGGCAAGGGGCATTAAAACAGGAGAAAATTATGTGGAAACCTACAGGTGACAAGTTAATCACCGCGTTGATTGACGGCAAGCCACAATACTTACGCATTGAAATGAGTGGTCAGCATGCTCGTTTGATTCGTGAGTAACAGGCATTACAGCAGCCCTTCAGTGTGAGGGGCTGCGATAATGTCAAAGCTCGTTATCAGCACCCGCCGCGCACCCAGCGCACTGGCCGATAGCGGGCTTTTTTATTCATAAAGCGAGTCTGTATGAGCGAGAAATTGAAGATCGTCTATCGCCCTTTACAAGAACTGTCTCCGTATGCACACAACGCCAGGACACACAGCCCTGAACAGGTGGCACAACTGGTAGAAAGCATTAAGCAATTCGGCTGGACTAATCCGGTGCTGATTGACGAAAAGGGCGAAATTATTGCGGGTCACGGTCGTGTTATGGCGGCTGAAATGCTCAAAATGGATTCTGTTCCGGTCATTGTTCTGTCTGGCCTGACGGATGAGCAGAAAAAGGCGTACCGCCTGGCAGATAATCGCCTGCCGATGAATGCTGGCTGGGATGAAGATCTGTTACGGATGGAGCTGTCGGACCTAATCAATGCTGATTTTGATGTCTCCCTGACAGGCTTCAGCCCGACAGAAATTGATGAGTTGTTGACGGATGTTTTGCCCGGTACAGGAAATGAGGAGGAGCCGTATACGACGAAAATTGATACGCCTGTTTATAAGCCGTCGGGCGGTAAACCGGATATCAGTGAACTGTACGACGATACGAAAACTCAGGAGTTGATCAGCCGGATACGTTCGGCGTCCCTTGAGCCTGATATTGAGAAATTCCTCCTGTGTGCGGCAGAACGTCATACGGTGTTTAATTTCAGCAGAATTGCGGACTATTACGCTCACGCCCCCGCTGAAATTCAGTGCTTTTTCGAGGAATCGGCGCTGGTGATCATTGATTATCAGCAGGCTATTGAAAATGGATTTGTCCGGATGACGCAGCGTATGGTGGAGATCATGCATGGCGGGGAGGAGGAGGAATATGCGTGATGATTTTTGCGCCTTTATTCTGACTCACGGGCGACCGGACAAAGTTCTGACTTACCGGACGTTGCGTCGTGCTGGCTATACCGGGAAAATTTTTATCGTTGTTGATGATGAAGATAATACACGGCATCAGTACATAGCTGAATTTAGTGAACAGGTGCTGGTGTTTTCCAAAGCCGATATCGCCAGTCGTTTTGACGAAGCCGATAATTTCGGTGACCGCCGATCAATTTTTTACGCCCGTAATGCCTGTTTCGAACTGGCAAAACTGGTCGGGTGTAAATACTTCATTCAGCTCGATGATGATTATCACGAGTTCCAGTTTCGGGTGGATCGTAACTATGATCAGGCCTATTTTCCGATAAGGAAACTGGATGCGATCCTTTCTGAAATGCTGGCGTATTACGAATCAATACCTGCGCTTTCCATCGCTATGTCGCAGGGCGGGGATTTTCTTGGTGACAATGGCGGCCATGCTTCGTGGGTGAAACGCAAGGCAATGAACAGCTTTATCTGTTCGGTTGATCGACCGTTCTCATTCATGGGGCGCATTAACGAGGATGTGAATACGTACACGAATCTCGGTCGCTGTGGTGAATTGTTTATGACGATCGGTGCTGTCCAGTTAGGGCAGAAACAGACGCAGAAAAACAGCGGCGGAATGACCGAGCTGTATCTGGATTCCGGAACCTACGTTAAAAGTTTTTACTCCGTCATGTATGCGCCGTCGTGCGTAAAAATCTCACTGATGGGAGCCAGCCATAAACGCATTCACCATCAGGTCACCTGGAACAACGCTGCAGTAAAAATCCTTCACGAAAAATACAGGAAGAAGACACCCTGCATATCAATAGGGGTGACAAATGATTCCGTATTCGAAAGTCGAGTCTCTGGCAGCGTGCCGGATGACTGCACAACAAATCGCTGACGTTCTGGATGTTGATCTGAACCGACTGAAAGAAAATCGGGAAGCAATGACAGATTTTTATGCGACCATCCGTAAGGGCAGAGCGAAAGGTGAAGCCGAGTTACGAGCGGCATTGTTTAAGCTTGCCAGAAAAGGGGATGCCTTTGCTCTGCGCGAACTACTCAGGGTGGATAAAAATCAGGACTAACTGATGAGCAGACCGGACTGGGGGGCGTTGCAGCAGGAGTATATTGCTGAATACACCCGCTCCGGTATATCTCCGGTGGCATGGTGTGAAGCAAGGGGACTGAATTACGCAACAGCCCGTCGTTACATCAAAAAACCTCCGAAAAATGCGCAGACAGAAATGCGCAAAACTGCGCAAAAAAGTGCGCAGAAAAAATCTGCGCAGACTGCACAAAAGCGGAACGAAAAATCTCAGGAAAAAAAGCCAGTATTCGATGCGGGCCTGAATGAGGGCGACGCGGAGGAATTTTCGTTCTGTCCCGATGAATTCGGCATTTCTGACCAGCAGGCTAAGTTTGCGATGCTTGTTGCTCAGGGGAAAAAGCCGACAGAGGCGTACCGACTAGCCGGTTATGAGGGGCAAGGTGCGACAGCTAACAGCAACGCCAGTCGTATGCTTAGAAATGCCAGGGTTTTTCGCGCTATCAGCTACTTCCGCAATCAGTACCAGAAACGCTATACCGCAGACCTGGATTTACTGGTGAGTCAGTTGATGGCCATTGTCCTGGCCGACCCCAATCAGCTTGCACAATTTCGCCGTGTTAACTGCCGTTATTGCTGGGGCGAGAATCATCTCTACCAGTGGCGCGATATAGCAGAATTCGACAAGGCAGCGGCGCAGGCTTCCAGAGATGGCAAACCCGAACCGGAATATGGAGGCCTCGGCTTTGTTGATAACGCCATACCCAATCCGGACTGCCCGAAGTGCTGCGGTGAGGGAACGGGACAGCTTTATATGGCTGATACCACTCTGCTTGATGGGGATGCGCGGCAATTATATGCAGGGGCAAAACTCGGAAAATTCGGCGTTGAGATCCTGCTGGAGGATAAGGCTGCCGCCCGGCGTGAATTGTTGCGTTTGCTTTCTGCTGGCGGGGCTTTATGTGCAGATAAGCGGCTACAGGAACTGGAAATTGAACGACGCAGAATGGAAAACCAGAAGCTGCGCAAAGAGATCGAAACGGTGGAAGATAATGAACATCCCCAGCCTGTGGCGATCAATATTAATGTGGTTGATGCCAGAGTAAGGAGTGATGAAGATGATCTCTCCGACGCTTAATGTGCCTCAGGCGCGATTTCTTTCAATGCCCCATAAATTTAAAGCCTATATTGCTGGTTTTGGCTCGGGCAAAACATGGGTTGGGTGTGGCGGCATATGCAAGGGGATTTGGGAGCATCCAGGTATAAATCAGGGATATTTTGCGCCAACGTATCCCCAAATTCGCGATATCTTTTACCCTACAGTGGAAGAAGTTGCTGCTGACTGGGGATTGAACGTAAAAATTAATGAGGGAAATAAAGAGGTTCACTTTTATTACGGACGCCAGTATCGGGGAACCACTATCTGCAGATCGATGGAGAAGCCACAAACGATCGTCGGTTTCAAAATTGGTAATGCGCTGGTGGATGAACTGGACATTTTGCCGAAGGAAAAAGCCAGAACGGCGTGGCGCAAGATAATTGCGCGTATGCGTTATAAGATTGATGGACTTCGCAACGGTATTGACGTTACAACCACGCCGGAAGGATTCAAATTTGTCTACGAGCAGTTTGTTAAAGCCGTGCGTGAAAAAACAGAGCTGGCCTCACTGTATGGTCTGGTGCAGGCATCTACTTTCGATAATGAAAAGAACCTGCCAGCAGATTACATTCCTTCGCTTCTTGAATCATACCCTCCAGAGCTGATTAAAGCCTATCTTCGAGGACAGTTTACTAACCTGACAAGTGGTACTGTTTACCATCAGTTTGACCGGAAACTGAATAATTGCGAAGAAGTGGAGCAGCCAGGGGAGCCGATTTATATTGGGATGGATTTTAACGTTGGAAAGATGGCGGGGATCGTCCATGTGCTGCGTTTGGGGCTTCCATGTGCGGTAACTGAAATCATCAATGCCTACGATACGCCGGATATGATCCGCATCATTAAAGAACGCTTCTGGCTGTATGACGGGAATGATTACCGGAAAGTGAGGGAGATTTATATTTATCCAGATGCTTCCGGAGATTCCAGAAAATCAAGTAACGCAAGTACGACGGATATAGCCCAGCTTAAGCAGGCTGGTTTTAACGTTGTGGTGAACAGCTCGAACCCGCCAGTAAAAGATCGCGTTAACTCAATGAATGCAATGTTCTGCAATGCCAATGGTGAGCGTCGCTATAAAGTTAATGTGAAGCGTTGTCCGGTATATGCCGAATCTCTGGAGCAACAGGTCTGGGATGATAAGGGGGATCCTGATAAAAAATCTGGCAATGATCACCCGAATGATGCCGGAGGTTATTTCATCGTTAAGCAATTCCCTATTGTCAAACCGACCGGAAGAGTCACATCACTTCGGATTTAATTATGGCTGATATATCAACACCCAACCTCGACTATAACGATATGCTGGAGGCGTGGGATATTAACGACGCATTGATGGGCGGTACGCTTGAAATGCGCAGGCAGGGGGAAAATTATCTCCCCAAATGGCCTAATGAAGATGAAGACGCTTATAAAAAACGCCTGTCTGTGGCTACGCTACTTCCTGTGTATGAAGAAAGCATCAAACAAAATATTGGGCGCATATTTGCAGAGCCGACAGTATTGAGTGAGGAAACGCCGGAAAAAATCAGGGAATATGCAGAAAATATCGACATGGAGGGGAGCCGACTGGATGTGTGGGCGCAGCAATTTTTCAGTCTCGCATTTCAGTATGGTGTGGCACATGCGCTGGTGGACTATCCACGAACGGATATGAAAGAGATTCGGACAAAAGCCGATGAAAACGCGGCCGGTGGTCGCCCGTACGTTACGATGCTGAATCCACGCCAGGTTATTGGATGGAAATCGAAAGTTGAAAAAGGGAAAGTTGTTCTCACTGATTTGCGTATAAAAGAGGTCATCATTATTGATGGTGATGATTTCGGGCAGAAGAAGGTGGAGCAGATCCGCCATATTATGCCCCGTCGAGTTGAAATTTATCGACGCAGCGAAGGTACTAATGGCGAATCTGTCTGGACGCTTCATGAGTCATGGAATACCAGCCGTGATGATATTCCTCTGGTAACACTGTATACGAAGAAAACAGGGTTTATGCGTGGTACACCGCCATTGCTTAATCTTGGCTTGCTGAATATCAAGCACTGGCAAAGCCAGAGCGAGCAGGACAATATTCTTCATGTTGCCCGCGTTCCATTGCTGGTGGCCTACGGGCTGGACAGGAATGAAGAACTGACGGTTGGTGCATCCACCGCTACGATTTTTGAGGACAGAACAAAAAATGGCCTCGAATATGTTGAACATAGTGGCGCAGCGATAGAATCTGGCGAAACATCACTTGAGAAGCTGGAAAATCAGATGCGTCATGCCGGCGCTAAACTTCTGCGGGCTGAAAATACATCCACCAAATCTGTTGATCAGACTAATGAAGAGCGGATGCAGGAACACTCGCCGCTTTATACAATGGCGAACTCCCTCGAAGATGCCCTCGATAATATTCTCCAGATAATGGCGGAATGGAGCGGAGAGAGTTGCGGTGGCAATGTGGATGTGCGCACTGAACTGGATGTATCTGCCCAGGTGTTTGACTCATCCTCCGCGCTGGCTGTTCAGTCATTGCGTCAGGGCGGTGATATACGTCAGATTGATGCGGTTCGGGTGTTGCAGGCGTTGAAATTTATCGATCAGGATTCCCGTCCAGAGGAAGTGATCGATGAATTAAAAAATCAGAGTGTAATGCTGATGGAAATCAATGATGCAAACCGTGAATGAACGGCTGCGTGATGAATCAATTGCTCATGCAGTCTGGATATCCCGCTATAGCACTGGTGTGGCTGCCAGAATGGTGAAAATACTGAATGACAGCGATGCGGAGCTTACAGCTCGCCTGCTGGTAGCACTGGACAGCCTCGATCCTGGTAGTTTTACCGTTACGCGCCTGGAGTCACTTCTGGCGAGTGTCAGAGAGGTTAACCGCGCTGCTATTAACAGCATGTTTACCAGTCTCTCCGGAGAGCTGAACGAGCTGGCAATTTATGAGGCTGGTTATCAGTTAAGTCTGTTTGATTCTCTGCTACCTGATTTTGTTGCTGATGTTCACCCTCTGGTTGGTATCTCTTCTGATGCACTTTACGCCGCTGCAATGGCGCGACCATTCCAGGGACGACTGCTCAGTGAGTGGGCCTCAGATCTTGAGGCGGATCGGCTCAGACGCATAACAAATACGGTGCGTCAGGGTTTTTTGCTGGGGGATACCAATGAGCAGATCGCAAGAAAAATTCGGGGACATGTCAGTAAGGGATTTCAGGATGGTGCATTGCAGATGAGCCGGGCTAATGCGGCCAGCATTGCAAAAACAGCGGTTGGACATCTTGCTGCTACTGCTCGTGAGAGTTTTGCACGCGCGAATAATGATTTGATTAAGGGTAAGCAATGGTTATCAACGCTTGATAATCGTACTACGCCACAATGTCGAATCAGGGATCGCCTCAAATATACGCTGGATAATAAACCTGTAGGTCACAGCGTGCCTTATTTGCAGGGGCCGGGAAAAATTCATTTCTGCTGCCGCTCAACGGAAACGTTCATTCTGAAATCAGCGAAGGAACTGGGTATTGATGTTCGTGATATTTCCCCGGTTGAGCGGGCCAGCATGGATGGCGTAGTGGCCGGAGATACAACCTACAGGGAATGGTTTTTGCGTCAGCCTTACACCAGACAAAAACAGATTGTGGGGGAAACCCGGGCAAAGCTGATTCGGGATGGTGGTATGTCGCCAGATGAATTTTACACCGATAAAGGCGAATGGCTGACGCTGAAGCAACTCCGTGAGCGTGATGCACAGGTATTCAGAAAAGCAGGGATTTAAATAAATCATTTATTACAACAGGCTACCTTCGGGTGGCCTTTTTTATTGCTGCGATCCGGATGGTGAGCAGCGTAACTGTCGGAAGACTTAAACCAGGTACTAATATGAAACTGAAAACGGTCGAGATTAACGGAAAACAATACGCAGAAATTGATACTGCTGGCCTGCCAGTTTATGTGCACGACGATGGTAAAGAAATCGGCTTCGATGCACCGCTGGCGACAAAAAAAATTACAGAACTTAATGGCGAGGCAAAAAATCATCGCCTGGCTAAAGAAGCTGCAGAGGAAAAACTGGCTAAGTTTGCCGCTATCGAAGACCCGAAGAAGGCGATCGAGGCACTGGAAATGCTGTCAAAAATCGACCAGAAAAAGCTGATCGATGCGGGACAGGTTGACCAGGTTAAGGCTGAAATTACGAAAAATTTTCAGCAGCAATTAGATGAAGAAAAGCAACGCTCTCAGATGCTGGAGAAGCAGCTTTACGATTCTATGATTGGCGGTAGTTTTGCGGGTTCAAAATATATTGCCGATAAAATTGCGATCCCGGCAGATTTATTACAAGCCCGCTTCGGGCAGGCATTCAAAGTGGAAGAAGGGAAGATCGTTGCTTATGACGCTTCCGGCAACAAAATTTATTCCCGCGCGAAGCCTGGCGAACTGGCGCAGTTTGATGAGGCGCTGGAGTTCCTCGTCGAAAATTACCCTCAGAAAGACTACATCCTGAAAGCCAGTGGCAACAATGGCGGCGGCTCCCGTCCGACACAGCATGATATTGGTCAGAAAACGATGAAACGCTCTGCTTTTGATGCACTGGATGTTGCAGGTAAGCAAAACGCATTGAAAGACGGTATCACAATTGTTGATTAACACATTTGTCAGCTTCCGGATGGGAGCTGGTGTCAGGGCTGGATAGCTCATTACTCCATCTATTCACAATTACGCAAATTTTTAAGGAATATTTAATTATGGCTGGAAATACCCTGACCGGGTTGATCCCGACTATTTATACCGCCCTGGATGTTGTATCCCGTGAGCAGGTAGGTTTTATCCCTGCGGTAGCAAAAAACGCAAAAGCTGACGCCGCAGCAAAAGATCAGACGGTAACCGCGCCAGTTGCGCCTGAGGCGAAAACCGAAGATATCGTACCGGGGCCGTCAGCTCCGAATACCGGTGATCAAAATATTGGCACTGTTGATGTGAAAATTACTAAATCCAAAATGGCACCGGTTAAATGGAATGGTGAAGAACAACTGGCTCTTGGCCCTTCAGGGACTTACAACACCATTCTGGCTGATCAGTTCAAGCAGGCTTTTCGCGCCCTTGCAAACGAGGTTGAGGCTGATCTTGGTGCGTTGTATTTCGGTGCTTCCCGCGCCGTGGGAACCGCAGGGACAACGCCGTTTGGTGTTAAAGATGATCTTTCTGATGCTGCTCTGGCTCGTCAGGTTCTGGAGGATAACGGCGCACCGACAACCGATCTGCAGATGGTGCTTGGCTCCACTGCCATTGCTAATTTGCGCGGAAAACAGTCTGTACTGTTTAAAGTGAATGAATCCGGCACTGAACAGCTACTGCGTGAGGGCGTGTTGGGGCGTCTGGAGGGATTCAATATTCACAGTTCGGCAGGTGTAAAACGAGCGCCAAAGGTTGCTGCAACTGGTTATCTCGTGAATGGCGAGAAAAAAGAAGGCGATGTTCTTATTTCCATTGATACTGGTTCGGGGAGTATTTCTGCAGGTCAGATTGTTACGTTCGCTGGCGATCCGAATCAGTATGTTGTGGCAGCAGCGACCAGCAATCTGATTACTCTTGCAGCGCCCGGACTGCGTCAGGATCTGGCCGATGATACTGCAATCACAGTTGTTGGCTCCTTTACTGCAAATATGGCGTTTGATCGCAACGCGTTTCTGCTGGCATCCCGTACTCCGGCAATGCCGGAAGGTGGCGATAATGCTGATGATGTAATGAATGTTACGGACCCGATTTCAGGGATTACGTTCCAGATTGCACTGTATCGTCAGTATCGCCAGGTGCGCTATGAAGTTGGACTGGCATGGGGTGTTTCATCAGTGAAGCCGGCACATGGTTGTCTGATTCTTGGTTAAACATTCAAACGGGGCTTCGGCCCCATTTTTAATGGAGGGCATATGGCCGGATTAACTAAAGAGCAAAGAGCACAGCGTGAAGCCGCACAAAAAACGCAAATTGAGTTAGTGGTTATGGTGACCGATTATCAGATGTTTCCCGGCGCACCAACTATCGCTAATGTTCATCCTGATGAAGTTGACAACTGGAAAGCTATGGGCTGGAAAACTCAGGAGTAACACATGATCACTTACGTGACCTGTGATGACGTTGATAATGCGTTTGGGAACGCATGGACGAGTGAGAACGCTAAAAATAAAGCTGTTTTAATGGCTAATGCCTGGCTTAATGGCTTCAACCTGAAAATTAACCCATCCCGTATTCCGGAAGAGGTAAAACTTGCGGGAGCATATGCAGCCAGAATTGCCTCATTCGGTAAGTTGTTTCAGCAGAAAAATGATTCTGGCGTTGTTATCAGTAAAGCCGTGTCGGCTGACGGGGTCAGTGTATCGAAATCATTTGCTGAGTTGCCAGCAAACAGCACTGCATTGCTTGAACCCGATTTACAGCTTGCGATAGCACTGCTGAAACCGTACGGACTTAGTCGCTCACAAGTCAGGGTTGTGAGGGGGGGATAATGGGGCTTCGTGAAGAGATTCAGTCAGAGGTTGCCGCTGCTTTTGATGAGGATTTAGCGGACGCCGTGAGTGATTTTTCTGGTTCTTACGTTACGCACCGGCACTGGGATCCTGTGACGGAAACTGGCGGCGAATCCACCGCAATCTATACCGGGCGAGGCGTGTTGACACGTTATAAGCTGGGCAGAATTGATGGGATTAATATTTTGCATGGTGACCTTAAATTAACCGCTCTGGTATGCGAGGTTACGGATAAACCCGCTGTCGACCATATTATTGAGATTTATGATCCTGTATCAAGGCAGTTACAACGATACGAGGTAATTACAGCGAGTGTAGATCCTTCCGCATCAGTTTACTCTATCCAGTTAAGGAGAGCGTAAATGGCAAAGGCATGGGATATAGAACCGTCAATATTTGCCGGGATGATTGAGGAAGATGTGGGGCTGAAGATTCGCTACATCGCTATGCAGATTCTTACTGCTATTGATATTGCTGCTCCGGTTGATACCGGACGTTTCAGAAATAACAACCTGGTGTCGTTACAGCATCCCGATTTTGGTATATCTGATAACGTGGATCCGAACGGTACGATTGCGGTTCAGCGTGGGATCGGGGTTATTTCGAAAGCTGCAAATTACGGAGTTATTTATATCCAGAATAACCTTCCTTATGCAGAGGCTCTTGAAAACGGTCATTCACAACAAGCGCCAACTGGCGTGTATGCCAACGCTTTTCATGGTGTTTTACAGGCTTACAAATGACGTTTACTGAAATCAGAAATACGGTTATTTCCAGAATGACGGCACAGACGATTATTGATGGAAAAGACGTATTGTATCCGAACGGGCCAACGTTCGATCCTTCCGGTAAATTAATCTGGGCGCGGTTAAGTAATATTCCCGGGCAGGCTGGAGTTAATGAAATTGGCGCGGGGCCGGTTGTTTATCGCACGGGGATAATCATTATTCAGTTATTTGTCCCCGCAGGTTCTGGTTCAAAACTCATTACTGAGACAGCCGATAAATTGCGGGAACTGTTTGAGTTTCAGGATGACGATCGTCTCAGTTACCAGGCTGTTTCCTCAATAGCCGTTGGCGAAAAGAATGGCTGGTTCCAGCTTAATCTTCAAATACCATATCGCGCGCTCTAGCGCAATTAATGACATAGGAGGCTCCTGTGAGTTCAGGTGCAAAGGTTATCTCGGCATTTATCCGGGAGACAGTTGCAGGCACTACGCCAGCAAGTGGTGACTGGAGTTTATTAAAACGCACAAGCTGGGGAGTAAAACCCACCCAGAATAAAGGCGAAAATAATGAGATTGGTGGCTCCCGGATGGCTCAGGGGGCGACGCCTGGCACTGTGGATGTCGGCGGTGATGTTGGTACCAAATTTCGCTGGGGTCAACATGATGATTTTCTTGCATCCTGTTTCGGCGCGGAATGGTCAGGCGATTCTCTGACAATGGGGAATGAGCGAATAACATTTTCTCTGGCGACCTATGCGTCCGATGTCGGAATTGCCTCTGTCGTCAGAGGAGCGCAGGTTGGCTCATGGAAAATGCAGATCCCTAACGACGGCGATATTACAGCGACCGTAACCTTTGCCGGGCTGGACTGGGAATCAAAGGCCGATGATACGAATTTTATCAAAGGCGAACCTGTGGATAGTGCAGGAAAGCTACGTTATTCGTTTAAGGAGGTTTCAGCAGTAAGCCTGAATGGTGTTGCCGGAGGTAACGGTTTTTGTATCGACAGTTTTGATATTCAGTTCGATAACAAACTCCAGACACAGCGTTGTATCGGGACTGGCTCGCCTTATGCAGGAGCAAATATTCCGACTACTTTTACACCGTCCGGTACGGTGACGCTTTCATGGTCTAAAGCTGCGTGGGAAATCTGGAGTAAAACACTGACTGGAGAAACAGTTCCGTTCAGCTTCACGCTTTCGAATGGAGAGGGGGCATACACTTTCAGTTTCCCGAAGGTTCAGGTGTCAGGTGAATGGCCTGATGGGGGTAATACCGACATTATCCAGGTTCAATTGAGCATTACCGCAGCAGATGAAGCACCTACGATAACCAGAAAAAAAGCCTCCCCGGCTGCCGTGATCGCAAAAGCCAGTGCTGAGGCGATTAGTTGATTTTCCGTTATTCCCCCTGTGGTACTGCACTACAGGGGGGCGC
Organism: Escherichia sp. F1; assembly: GCF_046764225.1. NCBI lineage: Bacteria > Pseudomonadati > Pseudomonadota > Gammaproteobacteria > Enterobacterales > Enterobacteriaceae > Escherichia > Escherichia sp. F1. The sequence continues at coordinate 2,578,264 of NZ_CP177202.1, read as the reverse complement.
ATTGAATGAGGTTATGGATGTTTATTCTTAATCAGAAAATTATCATCGGTGGTGAACGCTGGTTTACCCCAATGAAGGACTTAAAACCTGTAGACGGGTTAAAACTGTTGGTGGCAAGCAGCGATAACGATCAGTATCGCTCCCGTAATGCATTAATCCGTCGCCACATTGAGAAAATGGATGCCAGTTTGCACGTCGGAACGAAGGAGTTTGATATTGCAAAGGTTTCCGAGGTGGATTCTGTTGATGATTTACTCATTGATAATGCTGCTCGTTATCTGCTGAAAGACTGGAAAGGGGTTGGTGAACTGGTTGATGGTGTTGAGGTTGCACTGGAATATACGCCAGAACGAGGGATCGCGCTGCTTAAGCAGAATCCGGAGTTGTACTGGCAGATCCTTGCAGAAGCAGCCAGCATCGCCCAAGGTAAAGAGCAGCAGAAGCAGGATACGATAAAAAAGCCATAGCCGCCCAGCGGTGGTTATCGGAGTTCGGGGGAGAAAAGGGTGAAAAGGCAAGATGGAAGCGAGAAAAACTCAGGTTGCCACCGATACCGGAACCAGAAATAGACCCGGTGCTTAAGGAATTGTTGTACGCCTATTCGGTAATATCCCGTGCCCGACGTTATGCTGGAATGACTGGGGTGCCTTTGCCTTTATCTCTGACAGAGATAAATGAATATTTAGCCACTCATCCGGTATTGATTGAGCGCGATGAATTTGAAGCAGTGATCTTTGCACTGGATGACCAGTATTTTCAGGAGCAGTGTGTGTAGTTGTTAATTACGTACACTCTGTTACAGAGATGTGATGGTGTCTTTAATTAAATCGATGATGCTCCTGGAGAAAAGCATTGCGTGGCCTCGTAATCGCTATATCTACTATTATGTCGCCTGAAACCCACTTCGGTGGGTTTTTTGTTGTCAGGAGTTTTAATGAATGGCAGAGCAAACCTCGCGTCTCGCAATAATTATTGATAGCACTGGAGCGAAAAATAATGCTGACAATCTGGCCTCCTCATTAGTCAAAATGACGCAGGCTGGGGAAACTGCTGCAAATAGCGCAGGGAAAGTGACTAAGGCAACAGAAGATGAGAAGAACGCGCTCGCAAAATTAAAAGCAGCTATTGATCCAGTTGGTGCCGCAATTGATACTGTCGGTCGACGCTATTCTGAATTAAAGAAATTTTTCGATAAAGGGCTTATTGATAAAGAAGAATATGAATTTCTTGTCCGTAAACTTAATGAAACCACAGAGGAATTGAGCGGGGTTGCGCAAGCGCAGAGAGAAGCCGAGAAGGCCGGAAAACTTGCTGCCGCCCAGCAGGAAGCGCAGGCTCAGGCCTTTCAAAGAATGCTGGACAAGATCGACCCTCTGGCTGCGGCGCTAAGAAATCTTGAACAACAGCAGGATGAACTTAATGCTGCGTTTGCATCCGGGAAAATAAATGGTTCTCAGTTTGAGAATTATAGCCGAAAAATACAGGAAACACGGCGAGAGCTTACCGGAGAGGCTCAGGCAGAGCGAGAAGCAGCAAAAGCGCATGATGAACAGGTTGCTGCTTTGCAACGTCTGATTGCTCAACTTGATCCTGTCGGAACTGCTTTTAATCGTCTGGTAGAACAACAGAAACAGCTCAATGAAGCAAAAGCTAAGGGGATGCTTTCTCCTGAAATGTATGAGGAGCTTTCTGGAAAACTTCGTGCTATGCGGAGTGAGCTTGAGGTTACTCAATCGCAATTAAGCAAAACCGGAATGTCGGCAAAACAAACGGCTTTTGCTATGCGCATGTTGCCTGCACAAATGACGGATATTGTTGTTGGGTTGTCCACTGGTCAGTCGCCATTTATGGTGTTAATGCAGCAGGGCGGCCAGCTAAAAGATATGTTCGGTGGGATTGGCCCGGCGATCAAAGGTGTAGGTTCTTATGTGCTGGGATTAATTAATCCTTTTACCCTGGCCGCAGCAGCCGTTGGCGTCTTAGGGCTGGCTTACTATAAAGGCTCTCAGGAGCAGGACGAATTTAATAAATCTCTTATTCTTACCGGAAATCAGTTGGGGACAACCAGCGGGCAATTGGCCGATATAGCTCAACGTGCCGGGAATGCGGCTGATTCGACAACTGGCGCTGCGGCGGCAGTATTAAACCAGCTTGTGCGTTCGGGAAAGGTAGCGAGCAGTTCGCTGGAGCAAGTGACGACAGCGATAGTAAAAACGAGCGAAGTAACAGGAATATCAACCGAACAACTGGTTAATGACTTCAATGAAATTGCAAAGGATCCTGTCAGTGCTATATCAAAACTTAATGATCAGTACCATTTTCTGACACTTGCGACTTATAACCAGATTAAGGCGCTACAGGATGAAGGGAACCAGCAGGAGGCCGCCCGCATTGCGACAGAAGCATACTCATCCTCAATGATCCAGCGCACCAACCAGATTAAAGAAAATCTTGGTTATCTTGAGACTGCATGGAAAGCTGTCGCAGACTCCGCAAAATGGGCATGGGATTCCATGCTGGATATTGGCCGTGAGGCCTCCCTTGATCAAAAAATCTCAGATGTTCTCCGTCAAATTGATGAAATAGAAAAAAATACCCGACCCGGAGTTTTCGGGTTAGGTGGCATTGGAGATGGCGGAGCTCAAAATAAAAAGCTGGCACGATTAAAGCAGCAATTGGGCGTACTTCAAGCAGAAAAAATTGCTCAGGACGTACTAAATTCATCAATAAACGATTACAACAAGCGACAACAGGAAGGAATTGAACTCAGACAGAGAGCAGATGCTTTTTCAAAACAATATCAGACCCGGGAGCAGCAGAGAGCTAGTGAACTTGCAAAACTGGAAAAGCTAAAGAATCAGTATTCAAAGGAAGAATATAATAATCTTATCGCTCAAATAAATGAGCGTTATAAAGATCCAAAGCAACCAAAGGCGAAAGGTTATTCGGATGATGCTGCCCAACGAATGATTGATCATCTGAATCAACAGAATGCGTTACTAAGTTCACAAGCTGAATTGACCGTTAAATTAAGTTCCTCTGAACAGGAACTGGTTAAGTGGCGTCAGCAGATTGCCGACCTGGAGTCACGACCGTCATCGAAATTAACCCAGGATCAGAAATCGCTTCTCTTACACCGGGAAGAAATAACCGCGTTGATGGAGAAAAATGTTGCGATTGAAAAAAATAACAGGCTAATCAAGGAATCCGCCGAAATAGCTGCATGGCGTGATTCATTGCAGGCTTCGATTGATAATCGTCAACAGGGGTATGACATTCAGATTGCTGGTTATGGGGTTGGCGATAAAAATCAGCAACGCCAGCAGGAATTACTGCGGATTAAACGTGAATATAACAATCAGCGTCTGCAACTTGAACGTGACTATGCAGATAAATCCCGTGGAATGTCAAATCATGTTTTTCAGGAGAAAATGCAGGCTCTGAATGATGCTCTGGAACGAGAAAAAGAAATTGTCAGCCAGATAAACGAGCAGCTCGATATTCAGGCAAGAGACTGGATTAGTGGTGCCTCCCAGGGATTCAATAACTGGCTGGATGACACTAAGGATATCGGTGCGCAGATAAAATCAACCACGACTCAGATGTTTGATGGGATGACCGATGCGCTAGGTGATTTTGTCACGACAGGCAAGGCAAATTTTCGTTCTTTCGCTACTTCCGTGATTTCGGATCTTAGTCGAATTGCATTAAAGGCTTCAATTACTGGGATTTTCGACAGCATTAGTAACAGTTCTTCTGGGGGTATTTTAGGAACTATCGGGAGTGCTATTAGTAAATTTATTCCGAATGCAAAGGGCGGTGTTTATGAGTCTCCGTCATTGAGTACATATTCGAACGGTATTTATGACTCCCCGCAATTTTTTGCTTTTGCAAAAGGAGCTGGTGTTTTTGGTGAGGCTGGACCGGAAGCTATTATGCCATTAACGCGAACTTCCGATGGTTCTCTTGGTGTCAGAGCTATTAATAGTAAAAGTGGTAATGGAGGCAGAGATATTACTTATGCCCCTGTATACCAAATCACTATTCAAAATGACGGCCAGAATGGAGAGATTGGTCCTCAGGCAATAAAAGCACTTATGGGGATGGTTGATCAGCGGGTGCAGGGCGCTCTGTTAAATATGCGACGTGATGGAGGAATGTTAAGTGGCTAATACGGAAGAATTTTACTGGTTACCAGAGGATGGAATGAAAACAGAAAATAAGCCATCGATAAAAACTGTAAGATTTGGCGATGGTTATGAACAACGAAGCCCAAACGGACTTAATCATTCTCTGCGTGTTTTTACCTGTGATTTCAGGGTTGAGGCGAATGAACGTAATTCATTTGAACTGTTTCTGGCTCGGCATGGAGGCTATAAATCTTTTTTTTGGCGCCCGCCGGGTATTAACAGAAAAATCAGAGTGGTGTGTCGAACGTGGTCAGCGACAGAACATATCACCTATACCGATTTTTCGTGTCAGTTTGACGAAGTGGTGATCTGATGCAGGACATACGACAGGAAACACATCATGAGACGACACGCCTTACTCAGTCAGCCCAGGTGGTGCTCTGGGAAATCGATCTGACAGAGGTCGGTGGTGAACGTTATTTTTTCTGTAATGAGCAGAACGAAAAAGGTGAGCCGGTCACCTGGCAGGGGCGGCAGTATCAGGTATACCCTATTCAGGGGACGGGATTTGAACTGAACGGTAAGGGTAGTGCTGCCCGTCCGACACTGACGGTCTCTAACCTGCACGGCATGGTCACCGGGATGGCGGAAGACCTGCAGAGTCTGGTCGGCGGAACGGTGGTCAGGCGTAAGGTTTACGCCCGTTTTCTGGATGCGGTGAACTTCGTCAACGGAAACAGCGACGCCGATCCGGAGCAGGAGGTGATCAGCCGCTGGCGCATCGAGCAGTGCAGCGAACTGAGTGCGGTCAGTGCCTCCTTTGTGCTCTCCACACCGACGGAAACGGATGGTGCTGTTTTTCCGGGGCGCATCATGCTGGCCAACACCTGCACCTGGACCTATCGCGGTGATGAGTGCGGTTATCATGGTCCGGCTGTCGCGGATGAATATGACCAGCCGACGTCCGATATCACGAAGGATAAATGCAGCAAATGCCTGAGCGGCTGTAAGTTTCGCAATAACGTCGGCAACTTTGGCGGCTTCCTTTCCATTAACAAACTTTCGCAGTAATCCCATGACACAGACAGAATCAGCGATTCTGGCGCACGCCCGGCGATGTGCGCCAGCGGAGTCGTGCGGCTTCGTGGTGAGAACGCCGGAAGGGGAAAGATATTTTCCCTGCGTGAATATCTCCGGTGAGCCGGAGGAGTATTTCCGGATGTCGCCGGAGGACTGGCTGCGGGCAGAAATGCAGGGTGAGATTGTGGCGCTGGTCCACAGCCACCCCGGTGGTCTGCCCTGGCTGAGTGAGGCTGACCGGCGGCTGCAGGTGCAGAGTGATTTGCCGTGGTGGCTGGTCTGCCGGGGTGAGATTCATAAATTCCGCTGTGTGCCGCATCTCACCGGGCGGCGCTTTGAGCACGGGGTGACGGACTGTTACACGCTGTTCCGGGATGCTTACCATCTGGCGGGGATTGAGATGCCGGATTTTCATCGCGGGGATGACTGGTGGCGTAACGGTCAGAATCTCTATCTGGATAATCTGGAGGCCACAGGGCTGTATCAGGTGCCGTTGTCAGCGGCGCAGCCGGGCGATGTGCTGCTGTGCTGTTTTGGTTCATCGGTGCCGAATCATGCCGCTATTTACTGCGGCGACGGCGAGCTGCTGCACCATATTCCTGAACAACTGAGCAAACGAGAGAGGTATACCGACAAATGGCAGCGACGCACACACTCCCTCTGGCGTCACCGGGCATGGCACGCATCTGCCTTTACGGGGATTTGCAACGATTTGGCCGCCGCATCGACCTTCGTGTGAAAACGGGGGCCGAAGCCATCCGGGCGCTGGCCACACAGCTCCCGGCGTTTCGTCAGAAACTGAATAAGGGCTGGTATCAGGTGCGCATTGCCGGGCGTGATGCAGGCGAAAATGAATTATCTGCCCGTCTTAATGAGCCGCTGGCAAATGGTGCCGTGATCCACATCGTGCCGCGTCTGGCAGGAGCTAAAAGTGGCGGTGTGTTTCAGGTGGTGCTTGGGGCGGCGCTGATTGCGGTGGCATGGTGGAACCCTGTGGGCTGGCTAGGTGCCGCGGCTGTATCGGGCATGTATGCGGCAGGGGCCAGTATGATCCTGGGCGGAGTGGCGCAGATGCTGGCACCGAAAGCCAGGACGCCCACGGCAGCCAGTACAGATAACGGCAAACAGAACACCTATTTCTCCTCACTGGATAACATGGTTGCCCAGGGCAATGTTTTGCCTGTTCTGTACGGTGAAATGCGCGTGGGGTCGCGGGTGGTTTCTCAGGAGATCAGCACGGCAGACGAAGGGGATGGTGGTCAGGTTGTGGTGATTGGTCGCTGATGCAGAATGTTTTATGTGAAACCGCCTCCGGGCGGTTTTGTCGTTTATGGAGCGTGAGGAATGGGTAAAGGCAGCAGTAAGGGGCATACCCCGCGCGAAGCGAAAGATAACCTGAAGTCCACGCAGTTGCTGAGTGTGATTGATGCCATCAGCGAAGGGCCGGTTGAAGGTCCGGTGAATAGCTTAAAAAGCGTGCTGCTGAACAGTACGCCGGTGCTGGACAGTGAGGGGAATACCAACATCTCCGGCGTCACGGTGGTGTTCCGGGCCGGTGAGCAGGAGCAGACACCGCCGGAGGGATTTGAATCCTCCGGCTCCGAGACGGTGCTCGGTACAGAAGTGAAATATGACACGCCGATCACCCGGACCATCACGTCGGCAAACATTGACCGTCTGCGTTTTACTTTCGGCGTGCAGGCACTGGTGGAAACCACCTCAAAGGGGGACCGGAATCCGTCGGAAGTCCGCCTGCTGGTTCAGATACAACGTAACGGTGGCTGGGTGACGGAAAAAGACATCACCATTAAGGGCAAAACCACCTCGCAGTATCTGGCCTCGGTGGTGGTGGATAACCTGCCGCCGCGCCCGTTTAATATCCGGATGCGCAGAATGACACCGGACAGCACCACAGACCAGCTGCAGAACAAAACGCTCTGGTCGTCATACACCGAAATCATTGATGTGAAACAGTGCTACCCGAACACGGCACTGGTCGGCGTGCAGGTGGACTCGGAGCAGTTCGGCAGCCAGCAGGTGAGCCGTAATTATCATCTGCGCGGGCGTATTCTGCAGGTGCCGTCGAACTATAACCCGCAGACGCGGCAATACAGCGGTATCTGGGACGGAACGTTTAAGCCAGCATACAGCAATAACATGGCCTGGTGTCTGTGGGATATGCTGACCCATCCACGCTACGGCATGGGGAAACGTCTTGGTGCGGCGGATGTGGACAAATGGGCGCTGTATGTCATCGGCCAGTACTGCGACCAGTCGGTGCCGGACGGCTTTGGCGGCACGGAGCCGCGCATCACCTGTAATGCGTACCTGACCACACAGCGTAAGGCGTGGGATGTGCTCAGTGATTTCTGCTCGGCGATGCGCTGTATGCCGGTATGGAACGGGCAGACGCTGACGTTCGTGCAGGACCGACCGTCGGATAAGGTGTGGACCTATAACCGCAGTAATGTGGTGATGCCGGATGATGGCGCGCCGTTCCGCTACAGTTTCAGCGCCCTGAAGGACCGCCATAATGCCGTTGAGGTGAACTGGATTGACCCGGATAACGGCTGGGAAACGGCAACAGAGCTTGTGGAGGACACGCAGGCCATTGCCCGTTACGGTCGTAATGTCACGAAGATGGATGCCTTTGGCTGTACCAGCCGGGGGCAGGCACACCGCGCCGGGCTGTGGCTGATTAAAACGGAGCTGCTGGAAACGCAGACCGTGGACTTCAGCGTGGGTGCTGAAGGGCTTCGCCATGTGCCGGGCGATGTCATTGAAATCTGCGATGATGACTATGCCGGTATCAGCACCGGTGGTCGCGTGCTGGCGGTGAACAGCCAGACCCGGACGCTGACGCTCGACCGTGAAATCACGCTGCCATCCTCCGGCACCACGCTGATAAGCCTGGTTGACGGAAATGGCAATCCGGTCAGCGTGGAGGTTCAGTCCGTCACCGACGGCGTGAAGGTGAAAGTGAGCCGGGTTCCTGACGGCGTTGCTGAATACAGCGTGTGGGGGCTGAAGCTGCCGACGCTGCGCCAGCGCCTGTTCCGCTGCGTGAGTATCCGTGAGAACGACGACGGCACGTATGCCATCACCGCCGTGCAGCATGTACCGGAAAAAGAGGCCATCGTGGATAACGGGGCGCACTTTGACGGCGACCAGAGCGGCACGGTAAATGGTGTCACGCCGCCAGCGGTGCAGCACCTGACCGCCGAAGTCACCGCAGACAGCGGGGAATATCAGGTGCTGGCGCGCTGGGACACGCCGAAGGTGGTGAAGGGCGTGAGCTTTATGCTTCGCCTGACCGTGGCAGCGGATGACGGCAGTGAGCGGCTGGTCAGCACGGCCCGGACGACGGAAACCACTTACCGCTTCACGCAACTGGCGCTGGGGAACTACAGGCTGACAGTCCGGGCGGTAAATGCCCGGGGGCAGCAGGGCGATCCGGCGTCGGTATCGTTCCGGATTGCCGCACCGGCAGCGCCGTCACAGATTGAGCTGACACCGGGCTATTTTCAGATAACCGCCACGCCGCATCTTGCGGTTTATGATCCGACGGTACAGTTTGAGTTCTGGTTTTCTGAAACGAAGATTTCAGATATCTCACAGGTGGACAAATCTGCCCGCTATCTTGGTACGGCGCTGTACTGGATAGCCGCCAGTATCAATATCAGGCCGGGCCATGATTATTATTTTTACGTTCGCAGTGTGAACACCGTTGGCAAATCGGCATTCGTGGAGGCTGTTGGTCGGGCGAGCGATGATGCGGAAGGTTACCTGGATTTTTTCAAAGGAAAGATAACCGAATCCCATCTCGGCAAGGAGCTGCTGGAAAAAGTCGAGCTAACGGAGGATAACGCCAGCAGACTGGAGGAGTTTTCGAAAGAGTGGAAGGACGCCAGTGATAAGTGGAATGCCATGTGGGGCGTCAAAATTGAGCAGACCAAAGACGGCAAACATTATGTCGCGGGTATTGGCCTCAGCATGGAGGACACGGAGGAAGGCAAACTGAGTCAGTTTCTGGTTGCCGCTAACCGTATCGCGTTTATTGATCCGTCTAATGGCAACACAAGACCAATGTTTGTTGGTCAGGGCGATCAGATATTCATGAACGACGTGTTCCTGAAACGCCTGACGGCTCCGACCATTACCAGCGGCGGTAATCCTCCGGCATTTTCCCTGACACCGGATGGGCGGCTGACGGCGAAAAATGCCGATATCAGCGGTAACGTGAATGCGAACTCCGGGACGCTCAACAACGTCACGATTAACGAGAACTGTCGGGTTCTGGGAAAACTGTCCGCCAATCAGATTGAAGGCGATCTCGTTAAAACAGTGGGCAAAGCTTTCCCCCGGGACTCCCGTGCACCGGAACGGTGGCCATCAGGGACCATTACCGTCAGGGTTTATGACGATCAGCCGTTTGACCGGCAGATTGTTATTCCGGCGGTGGCATTCAGCGGCGCTAAACATGAGAGAGAGCATACTGATATTTACTCCTCATGCCGTCTGATAGTGCGGAAAAACGGTGCTGAAATTTATAACCGTACCGCGCTGGATAATACGCTGATTTACAGTGGCGTTATTGATATGCCTGCCGGTCACGGTCACATGACGCTGGAGTTTTCGGTGTCAGCATGGCTGGTAAATGACTGGTATCCCACAGCAAGTATCAGCGATTTGCTGGTTGTGGTGATGAAGAAAGCCACCGCAGGCATCAGTATCAGCTGAATTTTATAACCCATATACGGGCGCCAGAAATGGCGCCTTTTTTATTGCAGAAAAGCGAGAGGTAATTATGCGTAAAGTTTGTGCAGCCATTTTGTCCGCAGCCATCTGTCTGTCCGTATCCGGTGCGCCTGCATGGGCGTCTGAACATCAGTCCACACTGAGCGCAGGGTATCTTCATGCCCGTACGAACGCTCCCGGCAGCGATAATCTGAACGGGATTAACGTGAAATACCGTTATGAGTTTACGGACACGCTGGGGCTGATTACGTCCTTCAGTTATGCCAATGCTGAGGATGAGCAAAAAACGCACTACAGCGATACCCGCTGGCATGAAGATTCCGAGCGTAACCGCTGGTTCAGCGTGATGGCGGGGCCGTCTGTACGCGTGAATGAATGGTTCAGCGCGTATGCGATGGCGGGTATGGCTTACAGCCGTGTGTCGACTTTCTCCGGGGATTATCTCCGCGTAACTGACAACAAGGGGAAAACGCACGATGTGCTGACCGGAAGTGATGACGGTCGCCACAGCAACACGTCTCTGGCGTGGGGGGCTGGTGTGCAGTTTAACCCGACCGAATCCGTGGCCATTGATATTGCTTATGAAGGCTCCGGCAGTGGTGACTGGCGCACTGACGGTTTCATCGTGGGTGTCGGTTATAAATTCTGATTAGCCAGGTAACACAGTGTTATGACAGCCCGCCGGTTCAGGCGGGCTTTTTTGTGGGGTGAATATGGCAGTAAAGATTTCAGGTGTACTGAAAGACGGCACAGGAAAACCGGTACAGAACTGCACAATCCAGCTGAAAGCAAAACGTAACAGCAACACGGTGGTGGTGAACACGCTGGCCTCAGAAAATCCGGATGAAGCCGGGCGTTACAGCATGGACGTTGAGTACGGTCAGTACAGCGTTATTCTGTTGGTGGAAGGATTCCCGCCGTCACATGCCGGGACCATCACCGTGTATGAAGATTCCCGACCCGGTACGCTGAATGATTTTCTCGGTGCCATGACGGAGGATGATGCCCGTCCTGAGGCACTGCGCCGTTTTGAACTGATGGTGGAAGAGGTGGCGCGTAACGCGTCCGCGGTGGCACAGAACACGGCAGCCGCGAAGAAGTCAGCCAGCGATGCCAGCACATCAGCCCGTGAGGCGGCAACCCATGCGACTGATGCTGCAGGCTCAGCACGCGCAGCCAGCACGTCAGCCGGACAGGCCGCTTCGTCGGCTCAGTCAGCGTCTTCCAGCGCAGGAACGGCATCAACAAAGGCCACTGAAGCGGAAAAAAGTGCTGCCGCTGCAGAGTCCTCAAAAAGCGCGGCGGCCACCAGTGCCGGTGCGGCGAAAACGTCAGAAACGAATGCCGCAGCGTCACAACAATCAGCAGCCACTTCTGCATCCACCGCGACTACGAAAGCGTCAGAAGCTGCCACCTCAGCCCGGGATGCGGCGGCCTCAAAAGAGGCAGCGAAATCATCAGAAACGAACGCATCCTCGAGCGCCAGTAGTTCCGCTTCCTCGGCAACGGCGGCAGCAAATTCCGCGAAGGCGGCAAAAACGTCCGAGACGAACGCCAGGTCTTCTGAAACGGCAGCGGGACAGAGTGCCTCAGCTGCGGCAGGCTCAAAAACAGCGGCTGCATCATCTGCCAGTGCCGCGTCAACAAGTGCCGGGCAGGCCTCAGCCAGAGCCACTGCCGCCGGAAAATCGGCAGAAAGTGCCGCATCGTCTGCTTCAACAGCCACAACGAAGGCTGGCGAAGCCGCTGAACAGGCCAGCGCAGCAGCGAGGTCTGCATCCGCAGCGAAGACATCCGAAACGAACGCGAAAGCCTCGGAAACCAGTGCAGAATCCTCAAAAATGGCAGCTGCATCGTCCGCCAGTTCGGCGGCGTCATCGGCATCATCTGCGTCGGCTTCAAAAGATGAGGCGAGCAGACAGGCATCAGCAGCGAAAGGCAGCGCCACGACGGCATCCACGAAGGCGACAGAGGCAGCTGGTAGTGCGGCAGCGGCAGCTCAGAGCAAAAGTACGGCGGAATCCGCGGCAACGCGCGCCGAGACAGCAGCAAAACGGGCAGAGGATATTGCATCCGCCGTGGCGCTTGAGGATGCGAGCACGACGAAAAAGGGGATAGTACAGCTCAGCAGTGCGACCAACAGCACGTCTGAAACGCTGGCGGCAACGCCAAAGGCAGTAAAAGCAGCCAATGACAATGCTGAGAAACGTCTGCAGAAAGACCAGAACGGCGCTGATATACCCGATAAGGGACGCTTCCTGAACAACATTAACGCGGTCAGTAAAACAGACTTTGCTGATAAGCGTGGTATGCGTTATGTGCGGGTTAACGCTCCTGCAGGTGCAACATCTGGAAAATATTACCCTGTTGTTGTTATGCGTTCTGCTGGCTCAGTAAGCGAACTGGCATCAAGGGTCATTATCACCACGGCAACGCGAACCGCAGGCGATCCGATGAATAACTGCGAGTTTAACGGATTTGTTATGCCTGGTGGCTGGACTGACAGGGGGCGTTATGCTTATGGAATGTTCTGGCAATATCAAAACAATGAACGAGCCATCCACTCAATAATGATGAGTAATAAGGGCGATGATTTGCGCTCTGTGTTCTATGTTGATGGCGCTGCTTTCCCTGTTTTTGCGTTTATCGAAGATGGCCTGTCAATATCCGCACCTGGTGCTGATCTCGTTGTTAATGATACGACCTATAAGTTTGGGGCAACAAATCCAGCGACTGAATGTATCGCGGCGGACGTTATCCTTGATTTTAAGAGTGGGCGTGGTTTTTATGAGTCTCATTCGTTAATCGTTAACGATAACTTGTCGTGCAAAAAACTTTTTGCCACAGACGAAATTGTAGCGCGTGGTGGTAATCAGATTCGAATGATAGGTGGGGAGTATGGTGCATTATGGCGTAATGATGGCGCTAAAACTTACCTGCTGCTTACCAATCAAGGTGATGTTTATGGTGGCTGGAATACATTAAGACCGTTTGCTATTGATAACGCAACCGGCGAACTGGTTATTGGAACCAAACTGTCCGCAAGTCTGAACGGTAATGCATTAACAGCAACAAAGCTGCAAACGCCAAGACTGGTTTCTGGTGTTGAGTTTGATGGTTCCAAAGATATTACTTTAACCGCCGCGCATGTGGCTGCTTTTGCCAGAAGGGCAACGGATACGTATGCCGATGCGGATGGGGGCGTTCCATGGAATGCCGAATCAGGCGCTTACAATGTCACCCGCTCTGGCGACAGCTATATTCTGGTTAACTTCTATACCGGAGTCGGAAGTTGCCGGACCTTGCAGATGAAGGCACATTACAGAAATGGAGGTCTGTTCTACCGTTCCTCAAGAGATGGCTATGGTTTTGAGGAAGACTGGGCAGAAGTTTATACCTCGAAAAATCTTCCACCAGAAAGCTACCCAGTCGGCGCACCAATCCCGTGGCCATCAGATACCGTTCCGTCTGGTTATGCCCTGATGCAGGGGCAGACTTTTGACAAATCTGCATACCCGAAACTTGCAGCCGCTTATCCGTCAGGCGTGATCCCTGATATGCGTGGCTGGACGATTAAGGGCAAACCTGCCAGTGGTCGGGCCGTATTGTCTCAGGAACAGGATGGCATTAAATCGCACACCCACAGTGCCAGCGCATCCAGTACGGATTTGGGTACGAAAACCACATCGTCGTTTGATTACGGCACTAAATCCACGAATAACACCGGGGCGCATACGCACAGTCTGAGCGGCTCTACAAGTTCAGCTGGGGCCCACCAACATAGTCAGACTGGGCCCAGAACGAATAGCGGGAGTCAACCTACTGGAATGTTTCCGGCAGGGAGTACTCAAGTTAGCGGGACTAATCAGGTTGGTATCAGTGGCTCATTAACCAGTGGCACCTCCCAATGGGTAGGTAAATCATCTTCAGAAGGAAACCATACACACTCACTGTCCGGCACAGCAGCATCTGCGGGTGCACACGCGCATACTGTCGGTATTGGTGCTCATACGCACTCTGTTGCGATTGGCTCACATGGACACACCATCACCGTTAACGCTGCTGGTAACGCGGAAAACACCGTCAAAAACATCGCATTTAACTATATTGTGAGGCTTGCATAATGGCATTCAGAATGAGTGAACAACCACGGACCATAAAAATTTATAATCTGCTGGCCGGAACTAATGAATTTATTGGTGAAGGTGACGCATACATTCCGCCTCATACAGGTCTGCCAGCAAACAGTACCGATATTGCACCGCCAGATATTCCGGCTGGCTTCGTGGCTGTTTTCAACAGTGATGAGGCATCGTGGCATCTCGTTGAAGACCATCGGGGAAAAACGGTCTATGACGTGGCTTCCGGCGACGCGTTATTTATTTCTGAACTCGGCTCATTACCGGAAAATGTCACCTGGTTATCCCCGGAAGGGGAGTTTCAGAAGTGGAACGGTACAGCCTGGGTGAAGGATACGGAAGCAGAAAAACTGTTCCGGATCCGGGAGGCGGAAGAAACAAAAAACAGCCTGATGCAGGTAGCCAGTGAGCATATTGCGCCGCTTCAGGATGCTGCAGATCTGGAAATTGCAACGGAGGAAGAAAACTCGTTGCTGGAAGCCTGGAAGAAGTATCGGGTGTTGCTGAACCGTGTTGATACATCAACTGCACCTGATATTGAGTGGCCGACTTGGCCTGCAGAGTAATCAACGGCGCAGGGATGATTGAAGTGCCTCCCCGACCATTCAGATAGTCGGGGAGGAGATATTGGGATTATATGCAATCAGTTTTAGTAAAAGACTGAGGCTCTCGAAAAATCTTTCTCCAAAACCAGAATGCAATTGATTGATTTTGATAGGATCTATAACGCCGTTACCTTAAACGGCAAAATTACTCAAAAATAAACCTAATATATTGAATATAAAGGATTAATCATCTAATTCGCTCACCTTCTTATCGGAAACTGGGCTTACAGAGCTATAGCCGGTTGTATGTTCTTCATTGCGCGTGAACACACCCAGGCAGAATATCGCTGGATTTTGCTGTGCCGGTGGTGGCGTGTCTGCTGATCTGGCTGTTGGTTAATCGCTAAAGTCATCATGTCAGGGGAACACAGCAGGAGCTGGTTTTACATAAAAAAGCCCACCAGTGAAGTGGGCAACAGGAATGATTAATTATCTCAAAGAGAAACATCATGTTTCTCTTTGCAACTTCTAACATGAAAATGTGGAGAAATAATGGAGTTTATATTAACTGGTGATTATGCAACCAACTTCTTATGCAAAACAATATAGTTATTTATACCTGACTGGTCTTATGCATACACCTAAACAGGTGTATTACGTAATGAAACAGACTGGCGAATATGTTTGAGCAAACTCCACTGAACCGCAGACGTTATGGTCATGTTGCATAGTGTTTTGGAATATAAAGAATTATATATGAGCTCGCTGTTTGTAACCTGAAAAACAATAACGAATGTTATAATAAACTTGTTTGTTGTGCTGCTTTCACATTTTCTCATTAATCTTACCAGTAATATTTTTGTTGCTTTGTTGTTTCTGTTTTTTTATAAAAAAGAGGTGGTGCAGAGGAGGAAATATAGTGGATAAAAAACTAATTGCATTTTTGTGCACACTTATAATTACTGGTTGCTCGGATGGGATCGGTGATTCACCTTCGCCACCGGGAAAGAATGTAGAATTAGTCGGAATTCCAGGGCAAGGTGTCGCTGTTGCTTCAAATGGCACATCTCCAACATTTGGGAGCAACAGTACTGACTTTCCTGATGTTTCAATAATGAGCACAGGGGGAGCGATGCTTACTGTTTGGGCCAGACCTGTCCGTAACTGGCTTTGGGGATATACTCCGTTTGATTCAGTAAGTTTTGGAGAGAATCGGAACTGGAAGGTTGTGGATGGTAAAGATGCCGGTACAGTGAAATTTGTTAATGTTGCCCAGGGGACTTGCATGGAGGCCTTTAAAAACGGGGTGATACATAATACCTGTGATGGTAATTCGTTATCTCAGGAGTTTCAGTTACTGCCTTCTACTAATGGTAATGTGCTTATAAGAAGTAGTGCCTTGCAGACGTGTATAAGAGCAGACTATTTAAGCAGAACTATACTGTCACCGTTTGCTTTTACAATCACCCTTGAGAAGTGTCCTGGTGCAAAAGAAGAAACGCAAGAAATGCTATGGGCAATAAGTCCACCTGTCAGAGCGGCAAAACCAAATCTGATTAAACCAGAATTAAGACCATTCAGACCATTGCCAATTCCACCTCATGACAAACCTGATGGAATGGAGGGAGTATGAAAAAATTATTATTCCTGTTAATGATTTTGCCGGGTATTTCTTTTGCAGATTTAAGCGACTTTAAAGTTGCAACCTGGAATTTGCAGGGCTCAAATGCACCGACAGAAAATAAATGGAACACACATGTTCGACAACTTGTCACGGGAAGTGGTGCTGTTGATATCCTGATGGTTCAGGAGGCTGGTTCAATACCATCTTCAGCTACACTAACGGAACGTGAATTTCGTACACCAGGTATCCCAATGAATGAGTATATCTGGAATACTGGAACGAATAGCCGTCCACAGCAGCTTTTTATTTATTTTTCGCGAACTGATGCTCTTTCTAATAGAGTAAATTTAGCGATAGTATCTAACAGAAGAGCTGATGAGGTGATTGTATTATCACCTCCAACAGTGGCATCGCGTCCGATCATTGGAATAAGAATAGGTAATGATGTTTTCTTCTCAACTCATGCATTGGCAAACCGAGGTATAGATTCTGGAGCAATTGTTAACAGTGTTTTTGAGTTTTTCAACAGACAAACAGATCCTATAAGACAGGCCGCTAACTGGATGATTGCGGGAGATTTCAACCGTTCACCTGCTATGTTATTTTCAACACTTGAGCCGGGAATCCGTAATCACGTAAATATTATTGCACCACCAGACCCGACGCAGGCCAGTGGTGGAGTGCTTGATTATGCTGTAGTTGGAAACTCAGTGAGTTTTGTGCTTCCCCTGTTGAGGGCCTCGTTGTTATTTGGGTTGTTAAGAGGGCAAATTGCCTCTGATCACTTTCCGGTTGGCTTCATTCCCGGAAGAGGAGCTAGAAGATGAGAATAATTATTACGATTTTGGTTTTATTGCTGACGGGATGTACTTCTGATGCAGTAAATCAACGGGGGCTTCTCACTCAGTTTGCTGGCAACAATGCTTCTGGAGATCCTGAACCCAGACCTGTGTTGGTTAATATTAGAAACGTTCTTACTGGTGGGATACTCAGAAACCCTGTAGGTCGTGACTTCAATGTAAATAATTGGGTTATATCAGAAGTAAAGACTAATGATTTGGATTTGATATCGGCACCGGGGGGGCATGTTCAGATAAAAAACCCTGATGGTAATGAATGCCTTGCAATTCTAAATGGGCAATTAGCGGTGGCTAAACAGTGCACTGAAAGCAATCGCAATGCATTATTTACATTTATAACCAGTGAAACTGGAGCTGTGCAAATCAAGTCGATTGGAAATGGTCAATGTTTGGGGAATGGAGAAAGTGTTACAGATTTCAAGTTAACAAAATGTGTTAATGATCTGAGCCGTCCTTTTGATACGGTGTCGCCGGGATTACTCTGGATGCTGAATCCACCATTATCTCCGGCAATAATGTCTCCATTGACGATCTAATCCGGAATTATCAATAAAACCGCAGCACGTCGTAAGCAAGAGCGTGCTGTGGTTGGATGCTATTTTTTATTATTGTATCTCTACTTCAGCATTTCCTGGACAGGATATATCTTCTGTTTTCTGTGGAGTGAGCAGGTGATGTACAACTGCTTTATCCACACATAAATTGACTCCGGTAAGAGCTAATGTATGCCCATCACCATTTATTGTCAGTAACGGGCTGGAAAATTTCTCTGCCATCTTGCGAGCATTAATCCAGGGCGTTGTTGGGTCGTATTTGTGTGCAACAAACAGTAAACCCGAAGGCAGAACTGTATTTTTCAGGCGAGTTTTGTTCAGGTCGCTATGTATTGGCCACAATTCACAAAAATCAGGTGAATCAGAGCGTCCATTGTCAAAGTTAATAGCTGGGAAGGCATTCGCAAGAGCGTCTTTTCGGGATTTTCTCTCTTCTGGTGTTAATTTCTCATCTCCCTGATCAACACAAAGGATTACCCCCAAAGCATCACTTGACTCTTCTGAGGCTATTGGAGCACTGAGCGCAGTTTCAATTTCATTACTGACAATCCCCTGTGAGAACTGGCGTATGGCAGTTGCAAGGGTTGGCCATGATGAACGCCATAATAGAAGGTCTGTTGTTAATGATATGAGTTCATCTGAAGATATATTTTCTCCCTTGCTGTCGATTAAAGGTCTGTGATGCAATTTTAATAACAGTTCGTGGAACTGAGTTATTGCCTTATCTCTGTCTGAAGAAAGCGGGCAACTTTTTGTACGCGCACACCAGGATGCAAAGCGATCAAACGTTTCCTGATAACTTTGTGCCTGTTTGAGTTGCCATGTGAAGTTGTCCTCCAGGTCATCAATATCGACGACTCCATCCAGAACGATAGATCTGACGTTGTAAGGAAAACGTTCTGCATATAAGGCTGCAATTTGTGTTCCATACGAATACGCCACGGCTGTCAGTTGTTTATCACCCAAGGCTTGCCTAATACGATCAATATCATATACAGCCTCATTAGAGCCGATATGGCGAATGACTTCGGCTCCGGTATTATGGATACAGGCATTAATTTTATTTAATACTCGTTGCTTTTCGGTTATGTTTTCCTGAATCTCTGTATCTGATTGCTGGCAGTTTATTGTCGGAGTGGACTGTCCGACGCCTCGAGGATCAAATCCAATAATATCCCATGACTCACGCAGATTTGTGACTGGCCAGTCAAAGTTAATATAAGGATTTATGCCTGGTAACCCGGGCCCACCACTTATTATCAGGATGCTTCCTTTATGCTTGCTTTTTGCCGGCAATTTTGTCAACGCTAGTTTGACTTGTGATTTTTTTTCATAAGAAGCATCTCCGCCTGTGTCTGTATATTTTAATGGAACAGACAAATAACCACATAGTAAGTCAGGAGACGGTTTTTCCTCACCAAACCAGTGGTTGAATTGACTGGTCATACAGGATTGCCACTCGATCTGCTGGGCAGATACGGTTACGGGTAGAAGTAAGGTTAAAACAATCTTGAAATGAGCAATTATCTTTCGCATTGTGCCTCTGAATATCAGTATAAAGATAAAATTTGAATATATTGACCCCTGTGTTGCGGTAGGGGCTACACGTTACGGATATTGGTCAAATGTGTACAAAATTAGAGAATGTTGTTTACTTTGAATAGCAGATAAACTCCCCGGGGCTATGCATTACCACCGGGGAGATTTTAGTTAACGGTGTTAAAAGGTGTACTTAAGACCAGCAGTAGTGATGAAATTATAGTTTTCTATGCCTGCACCATTTTTGCTGTATTCAGAAGTATTATCATTATGGTCATAAAGTGAAGTATCGCCTTTCTTATTCGTAACCCGATTCCATGCGCCTTCAACATAAACTTTTGCGTTAGGTGTTACGTAATAACCTGCATTGACTGCAATAGAATAGTAATTTTGGTCTTTGACCTTACTGCGATAAGTGATTCTTTTTACACGGGCATAGTGTTCATCGTTATCAGATGCTTCCACCCATCCACTGTATTTAAATGTGCCACCAAACTCAAAATCTTCATAACGGTAACTACCCGTCAGGCCAATATAGGGCATTTTAAAACGTTGTTTATAGCCTATTACTCTTTCTCCATTCGGGATGGAGCCGATATCATCTCTGAATCCCTCGTCAGAGTATATATAGGAACCACCTCTGGCTGTAAAGCTATAACGGCTTTCCTGATATCCGGCCATAA
This sequence comes from Escherichia sp. F1, assembly GCF_046764225.1. Taxonomy (NCBI): domain Bacteria; kingdom Pseudomonadati; phylum Pseudomonadota; class Gammaproteobacteria; order Enterobacterales; family Enterobacteriaceae; genus Escherichia; species Escherichia sp. F1. The sequence continues at coordinate 2,558,352 of NZ_CP177202.1, read as the reverse complement.
GCCCCAAGCGGTAATTGGATTCGTTGAGGAGCCAGCCTTTGATATTCAGATCAAATTCGTTGGCAAAATTAAGGCGGGTATCGGGATGTCTGCTTTCATCTGTCCAGATGCCAGGTTTATCTGGGTCCTGCCAGTCACGGTCAATCATATTACCCCCTTTCTGACCGAGAGTAGTCCAGCCAGCAGCCCCGACCGATACCTGGGGCATCAAATCCCAATTAATTGCACCTTTAATAATTGCAGCGTTATTGAATTTCCAGTCGAGTTGACTGACTTTTTGGCCTCCTTCTTCGGCTAGATAAACACGCTCTTTTGTTTTTCCGCTCAGAGTTCCAAGACTAATGTCCGCATTTATGTTGTCAGGTGTAAACGATAAAGTCTCGGTAGAGGCAAAAGAGCAGATCGCAATAGGGGTTGTCAGAACTATTCCCAGAAGTTTCGCCCGCATAAAGGTCTCCATTCAATCGTTTTAATGATTTAACATGTATTTTTTATATCTAACTTGATGAGTCAATTGTATATTGTTTAACTGTTTATGGTTTGTTTAGGTTTGAATTATTATTTGGTTGCATTAATACTCTGTGGTTAAATTACCTGATAAGGTTTTGTTTTGCGGTTTAAAGCTTTGGGGTTTTTCTTCTCACTGGTATTTTTATCTATACATTGTTATTCATTTAGACGCATATTAACAAAAATATCATTGTTGTAGGTATTGCTACAGTACTCTTGTTCAGTTTTTTCTGGTTGTGGCCGCTCATGCATCGGTGAAAAGGGGGCGGTGAGTCTGGTGGGGGGCGTATCGCCAGACTCACAGATATGGGCTTCGACCCAGCAAAAATAGATGGAAAAAAGCAAAACAGGCACCACACGTCATGCATAGATTCAGATTGCTTATAATTCACCAATACAGATAAAAATCGTAAAGAGACCCGCGATATGTCACATGCAAGGACGTTCCACAACAGGCTGGATAACCTTCGATAGCGTGAGTATTGAATGATTTCCAGCCGAAACAGATTCTCTTGGAAAGAACTCATTGGCGCAATTTGCAGACTACAGATTGAGAAATTCTCGCATTTTTCGGTGGCAAAAATGGGGCAAAACACTGCAAAAGGGGCAAAAATGGGGCAAAAAAAGAGTGGGTTATCGTGGCTTATTGTAGTTGCTGATAATGTTTAACATATTGAAAAATAAATAAAATACTTATGGGTCAGATAGTTGTGATTTTTGCCCTTACTTGTTCAGGTTGTATTGTTCTTTCTTGCTAATTTCTTGATTTTGCGACATTTAAAAGCGACTCAATTCGTTATATGGCATCAGAAGAGTATGCGTCATGCCGGAACGCCCAGCATAAGAAATCTGATATAAAAACTGTGGCGTGTATGGTACGGATTAGAGGGGAAAATGTCAGCACATTTACGAAATGAATCAAAAAGCCCGCAGCAATGTGCGGGCGTTAGTGTCAGCGCACAACCAGCACGGAGCACTCTGCGTGACGCACTACAGCTGCGGCGTTGGAACCGAGCAGATAAGTGGTGATATCCGGTCGATGGGAAGCAATGATGATCATATGAGCGGGGATCTTCTTCGCCAATTCCAGAATGCGGTCTTTGGGCGAGCCTTCCTCAACATGGACATGCACTCTGTCGGTTGGCAGTTTAAATTTTTTAATGATCTCTTCCAGTTGCGATTTGGCTTCCGCTTTCAGGTCATCCATTGCCGGTAATTCTGCGGAATACGCTAAACCCAGAGAGGCATAGTAGGGCAGTGAAGGTATTACCGTCAGGAAATGAACCTCTGCATCATCAATCTTTGCCTCTGCCTCAACGTGGCTAATCACGCGTTGAGTTAATTCTGAATCGGAAATATCGATAGGGACAAGAATCGTTCTGTTCATAAAACCTCCTGTTTTAGTATCCGCATAAAGTGTAACGCCAGATGACACTTTTTGTGTAATGACGGAGTTCACATTTTTAATTTAGATCAAAGGAGGAAGAATAAGCAGAAAAAGCCCGCCATAACAGCGGGCAGGAGGATTTAGAACTGATAAACCAGACCTAAAGCGACAATATCATCGGTAGAGATGCCGTTGGCAGCGTAGAAGCTGTCATCTTCATCCAACAGGTTGATTTTATAGTCAACGTAGGTGGACATATTTTTGTTGAAATAGTAAGTCGCGCCAACATCGGCGTATTTAACCAGATCTTTATCACCGTCGGAGCCGACCAAATCCTTGCCTTTAGACATCAGGAAAGAGACTGCCGGACGCAGCCCAAAATCGAACTGATATTGTGCAGTAACTTCAAAGTTCTGGGTTTTGTTGTCAATCGTATTTGCTGAATCACCGTAAGGTGTCATGTTACGCGTTTCAGAATACATGGTCGCCAGGTAGATATTGTTAGCATCGTATTTTGCCCCGGCAGTCCAGGCGTCAGCCTTATCGCCTTTTGCGGTAGAGAATTCAGCCTGCTGGTTAGTGCGATCGGAGCTGGTATAGGCGGCACCAAAACTCATGCCCATACCTAAGTCGTAGGTAGTGGAGATGCCAAAACCGTCGCCATTGGCGTTCTTAATGTTTCGATCACCACCGTTTGCGGTACCTTCTTGCTCATGGGTGACCTGGTTTTCATTCGCGCCCTGGTACTGTAACGCAAAATTCAGACCATCAACCAGACCGAAGAAATCAGTATTACGATAGGTTGCTACGCCATTGGCTCGACCGGTCATATAGTTATCGGCTTTGGTATAAGAGTCACCACCGAATTCCGGTAGCATATCGGTCCAGCCTTCGATGTCGTACATTACGCCATAATTACGACCATAGTCGAATGAACCCAATTCACCAAATTTCAGACCGGCAAAAGCAAGACGAGTCCAGGAATCACCTTTATCACCTTCAGAGCCATTAGCCTGCACGTTATATTCCCACTGGCCATACCCAACCAGTTGATCCGTGATTTGCGTTTCACCCTTAAAACCAAAACGCACATAAGTTTGATCACCATCACTATTGGTATTATCAGAAAAATAATGTAGTCCATCAACTTTGCCATACAGATCTAATTTGTTGCCGTCTTTATTATAAACTTCGGCTGCATGTGCAGCACCTGCGGCGAGCAGGGCAGGAATTAAAAGTGCCAGTACTTTGCTTTTCATTGAATAAATCCTTTAGTTATTTTATTTGCCTTTTCATCCCCATTTTGGGGAGTGAAAGCATCCTAAAGGAGAAGTTCAGTTAGCCGATAAATATCATTTGTTACGCCTTAAGTAAAACCTCAATCAAATAATTCTACGGAAATGATGATAAGTTTGGTGAATATATTGTTGGCGACATATACAAAATAAAAATTATACATTTAAATAGTGATGCGTTATTCTTCGCGGGTTATATGCCTTTATTGTCACAAAGATTATTTTCTGTTGGACCCTTGTTACTGTTTATCCAACAAATAATGAGACAAGCCCGAACAGTCGTCCGGGCTTTTTTTTAGAATTGGATAATCCTTATCCAGAGCATTTAATCGGTGTTGCTTTTTTCCGCTTTTCCGGCCATTTGTGCCAGGAAGTCATAGCGTTTTTGCAAATCAGCTGCGGCATCTTTCCATAACTGTTCTGCCACTTCTGGCTGCTGCGAATTCAGACGACGGAAACGTTGCTCGTGAAGTAACGTTTCTTCCAGTGCTTCTGACGGCGGGCGTGAATCCAGCGCCAGCGGCAGTTTGCCTTCATCGGCACGACGCGGATCGAAGCGATATAGCGGCCAGAAGCCGGTAGCTGTGAGTTGGCGCATCTGGTCGTGGCTGAGTGCCAGATCGTAACCATGCTCTTCACAGGGGCTATAAGCGATGATCAGCGATGGCCCCGGATACGCTTCCGCTTCCTGAATCGCTTTCACCGTCTGGTTGAGCTGCGCGCCGAGAGAAATCTGCGCCACATAAACATGACCGTACATCATCATACTGACGCCAAGATCTTTACGCGCTTTACGTTTGCCGTGCTCGCCGAACTTAGTTACTGCACCCAGCGGTGTCGCTTTCGACGCCTGACCACCGGTGTTGGAATAGCATTGCGTATCCAGCACCAGAATGTTGACGTTTTCCGTCAAACTCAATACATGATCCAGACCGCCAAAGCCGATATCGTAAGCCCAGCCATCGCCACCAATCAGCCAGATTGATTTTTCCACCAGTGCATCTGCGTCACGCAGCAGTTCATGTGCTTCGGCAACATCGTTGAGTTGCTGGCGTAAAGCTGCTACCTGTTCACGACGAACCTCTGGCGTGGCGTCTGATTTCAACGCAGTCAGTAATTCTGCCGGGATTTTATGGGCAAATTGATCGAGCAGACGCAGCACTCGGACACGGTGTTGATCGACCGTCAGGCGGAAACCAAGGCCAAATTCGGCGTTATCTTCAAACAGCGAGTTCGCCCATGCCGGCCCGCGACCGTTGGTATCGGTGGTATACGGTGTAGAGGGCAGGTTACCGCCGTATATTGAAGAACAGCCAGTGGCATTAGCGATCAACATCCGGTCGCCATACAGCTGAGTCAGCAATTTAATATACGGCGTCTCGCCACAACCGGAGCAAGCACCGGAATATTCAAACAGCGGCGTGATTAGCTGCGATGTACGAATATCAATACGTTCCAGTTTGCTACGGTCGATTTCTGGGAGGTTGAGGAAGAAATCGTAATTGATTTTCTCTTCTTCGACATGTTCCAGGCGCGACATCATATTGATGGCTTTAATCTCTGGATTCTGACGGTCTTTCGCCGGGCAAACTTCGACGCACAGGTTACAGCCGGTGCAATCTTCCGGTGCCACCTGCAAGACATATTTCTGCCCGCGCATATCACGCGATTTTACATCCAGCGAATGCAGGCTGGCAGGGGCGTTTTCCATCGCTTCAGGCGGTACCACTTTTGCGCGAATAGCTGAGTGTGGGCAAGCAGCGACGCAGTGGTTACATTGGGTACAGAGTTCCTCTTTCCAGATGGGGATCTCTTCGGCGATATTGCGTTTTTCCCAGCGCGTGGTGCCCATCGGCCAGGTGCCGTCTGGCGGCAGAGCCGAAACGGGGAGGGCATCACCAAGCCCGGCGAGCATCGCCGCGGTTACGGTTTTCACGAAATCAGGGGCGGCATCGGAAACCACTGGCGGTCGATTGGCGCTGTGCGGATTAACCGGCTGCAGCGGAACTTCTTCTACGGATTCACGTGCCAGCGCCAGAGCCTGCCAGTTGCGTTCCACCAGATCCTGACCTTTGCTACTGTAACTTTTGGCAATCGCACCCTGCAATTCTGCGAGGGCGCTATCGCCAGGCAGAATTTGCGTAAGATGGAAAAAAGCCATCTGCATGACGGTATTAATACGGGCCGCCAGGCCACATTCGCGGGCGATTTTCGCCGCGTTAATCACATAGAAGCGCGCTTTTTTCTGGTTTAACACGGCCTGAACTTCTTGCGGCAAGCGCGACCACACTTCATCTGCGCTGTACGGCGTGTTGAGCAGGAAAATGCCGCCAGGTTTTAAACGCTCAGCCATCTGATATTTATCGATAAACTGCAACTGGTGGCAGCCAACAAAATCAGCCTGGGAAATGAGATAAGCGGAACGAATCGGCTGTTCGCTCACGCGAAGGTGAGAAACCGTCAGGCCGCCCGCCTTTTTGGAGTCGTAAACAAAATAGCCCTGTGCGTACCACGGCGTGGAATTACCGATAATCTTGATATTGTTTTTGGTCGCGGAAACGCTGCCATCACTACCAAGGCCATAAAACAAGGCTTCAAGTTTCGCCGAGTTTGGCAGGGTGTTTTCCGGCAACGGCAGTGACAGATTGGTCACATCATCGTAAATACCAACCGTAAAGCGCGCTTTCGGTTTAGCCGCGTTGAGCTCGGCAAATACCGCCAGTACACAGTCCGGGCCAAATTCTTTGGATGAAAGACCATAGCGCCCACCAATGACACGGGGCAGGGTTTCGCGCTCGCCATTATTAAAGGCTTCTGCCAGTGCGGTCATCACATCCAGATAGAGCGGTTCTGCCTGGGCACCGGGTTCTTTGGTTCTGTCCAGTACCGCCACGCTGCGTACGGATCCCGGCAGAGCTTGTAGCAAGTGTTTGGCGGAGAAGGGACGGTACAGGCGAACTTTCAGCACGCCGACTTTTTCGCCACGGGTTAGCAACTCATCAACCACTTCTTCACAGGTGCCAATGGCTGAGCCCATCAGGATAATCACCCGTTCCGCTTGCGGATGCCCATAATACTCAAACGGCTGATACTGACGACCTGTCGCGGCAGCGAAATCATTCATCGCCTGTTCAACATGATCGTAAACTGCGTTGTACCACGGGTTGGTGGCTTCACGTGACTGGAAGTAGGTGTCCGGGTTAGCCGAGGTACCGCGAATCACCGGATGCTCCGGATTCAGCGCGCGGGCGCGGTGGGCATCAATTTCGGCCTGCGGCATCAGTTCAAGAATCGTGTCATCGGCCAGCGGGACAATTTTATTGATTTCGTGGGACGTGCGGAAACCATCAAAGAAATGAATAAATGGAACGCGGCTTTTCAGCGTCGCGATGTGCGAAATGAGAGCAAAGTCTTGCGCTTCCTGGACGTTTGCTGCACACAACATCGCGCAACCCGTCTGGCGCACCGCCATAACGTCGGAATGATCGCCAAAAATAGAGAGTGCATGTGTGGCAACGGTACGTGCCGCTACATGCAGGACAAACGGTGTGAGTTCGCCTGCCAGTTTGTACAGCGTCGGGATCATCAGCAGCAAACCCTGCGATGACGTAAACGATGTTGAAAGAGCACCCGTCTGCAAAGCGCCATGCACGGTAGCGATAGCCCCCGCTTCCGACTGCATTTCAACCACGCGTGGTGTGTCTCCCCAGACGTTTTTCAAGCCGTTTCCGGCCCATGCATCAGCCTGTTCTGCCATCGTGGAACTGGGGGTAATAGGGTAGATGGCGATAACTTCACTGGTGCGAAACGCCACCGAAGCAACCGCACCATTACCGTCAATAGTAATCATATGACACCCTTACATTGCGCAAATGAGGGGCGCACGAAATTGCTGCGCGCCCAGTAGTTATCTTTCAATTTTAGCAAATGGCTTTCTTCTGCATTTTCGCTTTTGTGTCCCCCACATCAGCGTAATGAATGTTTTGATCAAACAGAGGGCAAAAAAATAGCCATAAAAAAGTAAAAATGCGGGGCAACGCGCAGGACAGCTCTCGACGTCGCCCTCTGTGCTGCCTATTATTTATGGCGGTGTCGTTTGGCTTGAAGATCAGAGGAAGAAAAGATGCGAGCAGCGTTTTGGGTAGGGTGTGCCGCTTTATTATTGTCGGCGTGTAGTAGTGAACCTGTTCAGCAGGCGACTGCGGCGCACGTAGCGCCAGGTTTAAAAGCGTCGATGTCCAGTAGTGGAGAAGCAAGTTGTGCAATGATCGGCGGTTCGCTTTCTGTTGCCCGTCAACTGGATGGTACGGCGATTGGGATGTGTGCATTACCCAACGGCAAACGCTGTAGCGAACAGTCACTTGCCGCCGGGAGCTGTGGCAGCTATTAATTCATTAAATCCGCCAGCTTATAAGTTAATGTCTGTTTCGCGGTCGCCAGCGTTAACTGGTTCGCGGTCAGATCCACTTGTGCACCTTCTTTCAGCATTTCGCTAATGGTGTTATCGAGTTCATTAAGCTGCGGGTTAGCGCACATCATACGGGTCATTGCCAGCCCTTTGGCTGTCAGTTCACCATTAGACAGTTTGCCTTCACCGCTAAAGCGGTTACACATGCTGCCGGAAATCATCATCTTTTCACCAAAGCTGATTTCTGGCGGATTTTTATCGCTGGTCACGGGCTTACCGTTTACGCTTTCCAGCACAAAGCGATGATGCTGTAGCTGTTCTGGGGTTACAGCAATTTTGTCATTACTTACACATCCCGCTATCAGCAGGCTTAGCGCAACAAACGCGGCTACTTTCTTCATTGTGGTTCTCAATTACAGTTTCTGACTCAGGACTATTTTAAGAATAGAGGATGAAAGGTCATTGGGGATTATCTGAATCAGCTCCCCTGGAATGCAGGGGAGCGGCAAGATTAAACCAGTTCGTTCGGGCAGGTTTCGCCTTTTTCCAGATTGCTTAAGTTTTGCAGCGTAGTCTGAGAAATACTGGTCAGTGCTTCTGCTGTCAGGAATGCCTGGTGCCCGGTAAACAGCACGTTGTGGCAGGCAGACAGACGACGGAACACGTCATCCTGGATCACGTCGTTGGATTTGTCTTCAAAGAACAGATCGCGTTCGTTCTCATACACGTCCATACCCAACGAACCAATTTTCTGATTTTTCAGCGCTTCAATTGCCGCCTGAGAATCAATCAATGCACCGCGACTGGTATTGACGATCATCACGCCATTTTTCATCTGATCGAAGGCGGCTTCGTTCAACAGATGGTAGTTTTCCGGTGTCAGCGGGCAGTGCAGAGAGATAACGTCTGATTCAGAGAACAGGGTTGGCAGATCGACATACTCCACACCGAGTTCCAGTGCCGCCGCACTTGGATACGGATCGAACGCCAGCAGACGCATACCAAAACCTTTCAGAATGCGCAGCATCGCCACACCGATTTTACCGGTACCGATAACGCCTGCCGTTTTGCCATACATAGTAAAGCCGGTCAGACCTTCCAGAGAGAAGTTGGCGTCACGAGTACGCTGATACGCGCGATGAATACGGCGGTTCAGCGTCATCATCATACCGATGGCGTGTTCAGCAACGGCTTCTGGATCATAGGCTGGAACACGGACTACTTTCAGCCCCAGTTCTTTTGCCGCGTCAAGGTCGACGTTATTGAAACCGGCACAGCGCAGGGCGATATATTTAACGCCGTGCTTTTTCAGCTCTTCCAGCACCGGGCGGCTGCCGTCATCGTTTACGAAAATACATACCGCTTCGCAGCCATTGGCAGTTTTAGCGGTTTTTTCCGTCAGCAGAAAGTCAAAAAATTCCAGCTCAAAGCCAAAGGACTCGTTCACCTGTTGCAGGTACTTCTTGTCGTACTGTTTTGTGCTATAAACGGCGAGTTTCATAAGACTTTCTCCAGTGATGTTGAATCACATTTAAGCTACTAAAAATATTTTACAAAATTTCAAATATAATTGAAAGCTATGGCGATATTGAAAAATTCATCAACAACTATGCTTAGTGTAGGCGCAACCTTCAACTGAACGGTTAAACATGCCACAATAGCCGTATTGAATGCTTAATTTTTCGCTAAATCAGGATATTAACTACCCATGCTGGGTAAATATAAAGCCGTTCTCGCGCTGTTATTACTGATTATTCTTGTGCCGTTGACGCTGCTGATGACGCTCGGCTTGTGGGTTCCCACGCTGGCGGGCATCTGGCTACCGCTCGGGACACGTATTGCATTAGATGAAAGCCCACGCATTACGAGTAAAGGTTTAATCATCCCCGATCTCCGTTATCTGGTGGGAGATTGTCAGCTTGCGCATATCACCAACGCCAGCCTTTCACATCCCAGCCGCTGGTTATTGAACGTCGGTACGGTAGAACTTGATTCTGCTTGTCTGGCGAAATTGCCGCAGACGGAGCAATCGCCTGCCGCTCCAAAAACCCTCGCGCAGTGGCAGGCCATGTTGCCTAACACCTGGATCAATATCGATAAACTGATTTTTTCTCCCTGGCAGGAGTGGCAGGGAAAACTCTCTCTCGCGTTAACCTCTGATATCCAGCAACTGCGTTATCAGGGCGAAAAAGTTAAATTTCAAGGCCAGCTGAAAGGGCAACAACTTACAGTCAGCGAACTGGATGTCGTCGCGTTTGAAAATCAGCCGCCGGTTAAACTGGTGGGGGAATTTACTATGCCGCTCGTGCCGGATGGACTTCCTGTAAGTGGTCATGCTACTGCGACGTTAAACTTGCCGCAGGAGCCTTCACTGGTGGATGCCGAGCTGGACTGGCAGGAAAATAGCGGGCAATTGATTGTGCTGGCACGGGATAACGGCGATCCGTTGCTCGATCTGCCGTGGCAAATTACTCGTCAACAATTGACTGTAAGCGATGGTCGCTGGAGCTGGCCGTATGCAGGTTTTCCTTTGAGTGGCAGACTGGGTGTCAAAGTCGACAACTGGCAGGCAGGGCTCGAGAACGCTCTGGTCAGCGGACGACTGAGTGTGCTGACCCAGGGGCAAGCGGGTAAAGGCAACGCGGTGCTTAATTTTGGCCCAGGAAAATTAAGCATGGATAACAGCCAGCTGCCTATGCAACTGACCGGTGAAGCGAAACAGGCGGACCTCATTTTATATGCCCGTTTACCTGCGCAGCTAAGTGGAAGTCTGACTGACCCAACGCTGGCCTTTGAGCCAGGCGCGTTATTACGTTCGAAGGGAAGAGTCATCGATTCGCTGGACATCGATGAAATCCGCTGGCCTTTAGCGGGTGTAAAAGTCACCCAACGTGGTGTTGACGGACGTTTGCAGGCCATTTTGCAGGCGCATGAAAATGAACTGGGCGATTTCGTGCTGCATATGGATGGGCTGGCGAATGATTTTCTCCCTGACGCTGGCCGCTGGCAGTGGCGCTACTGGGGAAAAGGGAGTTTTACACCGATGAATGCCACCTGGGATGTTGCAGGAAAAGGTGAGTGGCATGACAGCACGATTACGCTGACCGATCTCTCCACCGGTTTCGACCAGTTACAATACGGTACGATGACGGTAGAAAAGCCGCGATTAATTCTCGACAAGCCCGTCGTCTGGGTACGTGACGCACAGCATCCCTCCTTTAGCGGCGCGCTGTCACTGGACGCCGGGCAAACGCTGTTCACTGGCGGCAGTGTGTTACCGCCATCAACCTTAAAATTTAGCGTCGATGGACGCGATCCGACGTATTTCCTATATAAAGGCGATTTACATGCTGGTGAGATTGGCCCGGTTCGGGTAAATGGTCGCTGGGACGGTATTCGTCTGCGCGGTAACGCCTGGTGGCCTAAACAATCACTGACCGTATTCCAGCCGCTGGTGCCACCCGACTGGAAGATGAACTTACGCGATGGCGAACTGTATGCTCAGGTCGCATTTTCTGCTGCGCCTGAACAAGGATTCCGCGCGGGAGGGCACGGCGTGTTGAAAGGCGGTAGTGCCTGGATGCCAGATAATCAGGTTAACGGTGTCGATTTTGTCCTGCCTTTCCGTTTTGCCGATGGAGCCTGGCATCTGGGGACTCGCGGCCCCGTTACGTTGCGAATTGCCGAAGTGATTAATCTGGTGACAGCGAAAAATATTACGGCTGATTTGCAAGGGCGTTATCCGTGGACAGAAGAAGAACCATTGCTGTTGACTGATGTTAGCGTCGATGTGTTAGGCGGTAACGTGCTGATGAAACAATTACGCATGCCGCAACATGACCCGGCGCTGTTGCGGCTGAATAATCTCTCATCCAGCGAACTGGTTAGCGCCGTCAATCCGAAACAATTCGCCATGTCCGGGGCATTTAGTGGTGCATTGCCGTTATGGCTAAACAATGAAAAATGGATAGTGAAAGATGGCTGGCTGGCAAATAGTGGGCCAATGACCTTGCGGCTGGATAAAGACACTGCTGATGCGGTGGTAAAAGATAATATGACTGCGGGTTCAGCAATTAACTGGTTGCGCTATATGGAAATTAGCCGTTCATCGACAAAAATTAACTTAGATAATCTCGGTTTATTAACCATGCAGGCCAACATTACAGGTACCAGTCGCGTTGATGGTAAAAGCGGTACGGTAAACCTTAATTACCATCATGAAGAGAATATTTTTACGCTGTGGCGCAGTTTACGCTTTGGCGATAATCTCCAGGCATGGTTGGAGCAGAACGCACGTCTGCCGGGAAATGACTGTCCGCAAGGAAAAGAGTGTGAGGAAAAACAATGAAAATTTTACTGGCTGCGTTGACGTCATCTTTTATGCTGGTTGGCTGTACGCCTCGCATTGAAGTCGCTGCACCTAAGGAACCGATCACTATCAATATGAACGTTAAAATTGAGCATGAGATCATCATCAAGGCAGACAAAGATGTCGAAGAGCTGCTTGAGACTCGTAGCGATCTTTTCTGAGGCGATGATGAAGAAAACATTACTTCTTTGTGCGTTTCTTGTTGGGCTTGTAAGCAGCAATGTAATGGCATTGACTCTGGATGAAGCCAGAACTCAGGGGCGGGTAGGGGAAACATTTTATGGTTATCTGGTTGCGCTGAAAACAGATGCTGAAACAGAGAAATTAGTAAACGACATTAATGCCGAACGTAAAGCGAGTTACCAACAACTGGCAAAGCAAAATAATGTCTCGGTAGATGATATCGCGAAACTCGCCGGGCAAAAGCTCGTAGCTCGGGCTAAACCGGGGGAATATGTACAAGGGATAAACGGTAAATGGGTGCGAAAATTTTAATAGCAAAACCGCAATATCGGGATAACGCTACAGGAGAAGGCGATTATTCTATTTTCCGGAAACAAGGTGAATATTCAAAAATTCCTGTCAAATTGCCTTTCGCCCTGAAAAATGCATAGTCAAATATCTGTTTTAACTAATTCGCGTTGCTGTACATGCAACGCGAATTAGTTAGCGGAATTTACGTCGATACTCGCCTGGCGTCATCCCAAAGCGTTGCTTAAATACCGTTGAAAAATGACTCTGATCGGAAAATCCCCAATGAAAGCCAATACCTGCCAGTTTTTCATCATCTGCGGCATGGCGAATCGCATCAGCACAAAAATCGAGACGACGGTTACGAATATATTGCGCGACCACCAAACCTTTATCGGCAAACTTTATCAGCGCGTAGCGCCTGCTGCTTTAGCGTTCGTTAGTGAAAAAGGTGAAACCTCGGTCGGTGAACTGCCTGCGCCGGGAAGCCTGTATTTTCAACGTTTTGGCGGCTTGAATATTGAACAGGACGCGTTATGCCAATTTATCAGATAGACGGTCTGACTCCGGTTGTGCCAGAAGAGAGTTTTGTTCATCCGACAGCGGTATTGATCGGCGATGTTATTCTCGGCAAGGGTGTTTACGTTGGGCCAAATGCCAGCCTGCGTGGCGATTTTGGTCGTATCGTGGTGAAAGATGGCGCGAACATTCAGGATAATTGCGTTATGCACGGTTTTCCCGAGCAGGATACTGTCGTGGACGAAGATGGACATATTGGTCATAGCGCTATCCTTCACGGCTGCATTATCCGCCGCAATGCATTAGTGGGAATGAACGCGGTAGTGATAGACGGTGCGGTGATTGGCGAGAACAGCATTGTTGGCGCATCCGCATTTGTGAAAGCCAAAGCAGAAATGCCAGCTAATTACCTGATTGTCGGCAGCCCGGCGAAAGCGATTCGTGAACTCAGTGAGCAGGAGTTGGCATGGAAAAAGCAGGGTGCGCATGAGTACCAGGTGCTGGTGACACGCTGTAAGCAGACGTTACATCAAGTCGAGCCATTGCGGGAAGTTGAACCTGGCAGGCAGCGCCTGGTATTTGATGAGAATCTGCGACCGAAACAGTAACGTCCTGATGCTGGACGTTCTAATTTTTAGCATGTGATACACAAACCGCAACGCTGATACAGGTTGCGGTTTTTTATTGCCGGATGCGATGCTTTAGGCGTTTTGTTTTGGTGTCTTTCAGGGCAATAGAGCAACTCATCCAGTAATCTTGTTTACGCCTTCGCATTATTTATCTCTTTTCGTTTCTATACTGATTTTTCTTAATCCGTTTTATTACAGGGCAGGGTGCGATGAGCAGCAATACATTTACTCTCGGTACAAAATCCGTTAACCGTCTTGGTTATGGCGCGATGCAACTGGCAGGCCCTGGGGTTTTTGGCCCCCCAAGAGATCGCCACGTTGCTATAACCGTGCTGCGCGAGGCGCTGGCATTGGGCGTCAATCATATTGATACCAGCGACTTTTATGGTCCGCACGTCACCAATCAGATTATCCGCGAAGCGCTACACCCTTACTCTGACGACCTGACAATTGTCACTAAAATTGGTGCGCGGCGTGGAGAGGACGCTTCCTGGTTGCCCGCCTTTTCTCCGGCAGAGTTGCAAAAAGCGGTGCACGATAATCTACGTAATCTCGGCCTGGACGTACTGGATGTGGTTAACCTGCGCGTTATGATGGGGGATGGTCATGGCCCAGCGGAAGGATCGATTGAGGCCAGCCTGACCGTGCTGGCAGAGATGCAACAACAAGGCCTGGTAAAACATATTGGCCTGAGCAACGTCACACCGACGCAGGTTGCAGAGGCGCGCAAGATTGCCGAAATTGTCTGTGTGCAAAACGAATACAACATCGCGCACCGTGCTGATGATGCAATGATTGATGCTTTGGCCCACGATGGCATTGCCTACGTGCCGTTCTTCCCGCTCGGGGGCTTTACACCGCTGCAATCCTCTACGCTGTCGGATGTTGCTGCGAGCCTGGGTGCAACACCCATGCAGGTGGCGCTGGCGTGGCTGTTACAACGTTCACCGAATATTTTGCTGATCCCAGGGACGTCTTCTGTTGCGCATTTACGGGAGAATATGGCTGCTGAAAAATTGCATCTTTCTGAGGAAGTGTTGTCTACGTTGGATGGTATTTCGCGAGAATAACGAATATACAAAAGGGAAAGATGCATTTCCCTTTTGTTTCTTTTTTAATGGCATGGAGTGCATATGTTTAAGCCCAGGATTTGCAGCTGGATAGGTTTACTTCCCCTGTTTATGCTGAGTCTTCCAGTACAGGCGGAACTTCGATGTGTTGCAAATGCAGTTGATATTGAACCATTTTTTTCTGCGGCTACCGCTGAAGATAAACAACAAGTTGAACAAGCTATCAACAGTAGCGTGAATCTTGTCCCCTTCGGTTTATCTGCATCGGACTGGAAAGTGCATCGTGGCGATTTAGTGGTAGAAGGTAATATAGAGAGTAATCAAAAATTGATTGTTCTTGGCAATTTGACAGTCAAAGGTAATATTTCCACTTTCTCTCTTTCTAATCCATGGGTTATTCTCGGTAACGTGACGGCAACGAATATAGTTACGGATTCACCACTGTTAATTACCGGTTCGATAAATGCAAGTGGACTGGTATTTATCGACTCATATTACGATAATCCGTCTACGATTAAGGGAAGTATTAATGCGCGCGGGATATTTATCAATGACATAATTGCACCTGTTGTTGTGTCTTCGACAAATAGTGAATTCATGGTCCGTGCGGGAGACAAAAATGACACTGAAAATGTCAAAAAAGCGCTGACGATAATAAATCCTGATGCATATTATTGGGGCCTAATAAATGATGAAGATGCTCTGAAAGAAATTTTTAAGCGAAGCAATATTCGCATAGCAGGGAATGTCTGTAATCAGATGAAAAAAGAAGCGCTGTTTCGCCCTAAGCCTTCACCTGAATTAGTGCAGGAATTGCAAATGCTGGATGAAGGCAAAGTTGCTGCATTTGAAGGGCGAGACATTGCGACATTTGATCTTGCCATAATGCGAACTCTCCCAAGGCTTAAAGGAATTTCAGCTAACCTACGCAAACAACTTATTAATAGCAATGATGAACAAACGATTGAAAGTATGGCGAGATATATGCCTGACAATGAGATTCTGGAGTTGACCGATCAGCAATTGGGTTACCAGCCTGTGGTTCTGGGGTTGCTCAACCGTGAACCGCTCTCTGTCGAAATAATGACGCGAATTAGCCATCTACCTGATGGTGCCGGTCCGTTGAATCTTGCGCTACGTGAAAATCTCCCTCTGGATATCGTCATGACTCTGGCGAAAAGAGATTGGGATATGATCATTCAGGAGCTTTATAAAGATGCGTGGTTATTGCCCGAATCCATTATTGATGGCTATATCCGCAGTGATGATTTCTCTATTCGTCAGGTCGGTGCTGGAGGACAACTCACCTACAATCAGGCAATGCAGTTGGCGAACGATTCATCAAACGATGTTGTCACAAGCTTAGCGTCAAAGCTGGCAGAGATGAAACACCATGGTCAATTGTTGCGGATGACGCCACAAGAGAGTGACAAAATAGCAGTATATTTACACCAAAAATTCGAGAATGACGATGATCTAATACGTGTGTTATTTTTAGCATTGCCAGATAACTTACAGTTTAATTTTGTTAAAAAGATGGAGAAAAAATTTCCTGCCTATTTTTGCTGTGGGGATATGCAGGTAATTCACTCTGACGCTGCTTTACAACGGTTATTGACACGTTTCAACGATCCTGCGGGGTGGAGTAATCTGGCGAAAAATCAGTATCTGAGTACGGCGATGAAACAAAAAATTTGGCATCGCGCTTTATCGCATCGAAAAAATAATCCGAAAGCAGATTCTGCAGCATATGAAACCAGCGCTGATATGATTTTGTCTGAGCTGATTAGCCACGGTGAAGTTGATGACCAGATGCTATTAAATGCCACCTCTCTGATACGTTCGGAAGGCTGGGACTTTTTAGAGAGTGCATTAGTTAGTTGGGATAATTTACCCGCTGTTGTCCTCAAGGAATTACAGCAAAATATGCCACGCAATGATATTTGGGCGAAGTTTTTTCTGAGGCAGGAAAACAGCTCTCGTGCGCAGGTTAACGAAGCGTTACGTGTTTATTATGCACTAGACCCCGATGCGTTAGCACAACTGGATGTACTGGCAAAACAACCGGATCGTATATGGTGGAGTACGCTGGCGAAAAGCAATCTCACATTTTTCAAGTTCGGCGCACTTAATAACCGCCACACACCGCCTGCAGTACTGGCGGCAGAAATTGATCCCGAGTGGTGGATTGTGGCGATGAATAATCCCCGTTTTCCAGTTGATGTATTAAAGGCGAGGCTGAAACGTGATCCTTTGCTGGCGTTAGAGCTTGTTAACCCTGAACTGGATTTAGTCCGCCAGCTGGCGCTTAACGGTAAGACGCGCGCAATACGGGAACAAGCGATGAGAAAACTTGATGAGTTGTATTGAATAACAGCGTAATAATTTTTAACCACTTGATTTATTGGGGATAATCATTCCTGACGGTGAGTCCCCAATACCTTGATATATTCTGAATTTTTAATGAAGCGGCGTGTTGCGATATCTCCGTCAGGGGAATTGATGCACCATAGCGCAAACAGAATTATCAAGGATTGATAATGACGCTCTACCAGATAAAACCGCTCTTTCAGTCGCTGTTAAGGCCGACGATGTTTTGGCTTCATAAGCTGCAAGTGTCTGCAAATCAGATCACACTTGCCGCTTTGGCACTTTCTCTTCTCACCGGTTTGTTGTTGGCGTTGGTGCCATATCCTGGCATGTTTCTGCTATTGCCCATCGTGCTTTTTATTCGTATGGCACTCAATGCGCTGGATGGCATGTTGGCGCGTGAGTGCAATCAGCAAACACGTCTTGGGGCGATTTTGAATGAGACTGGCGATGTTATTTCCGATATTGCGCTCTATTTACCGTTTTTATTTTTACCTGAAAGTAATGCATCACTCGTGATACTCATGTTATTTTGCACCATATTGACCGAGTTTTGCGGTTTACTCGCGCAGACGATTAACGGTATTCGTAGTTATGTCGGTCCATTTGGCAAAAGCGATCGCGCGTTAATATTTGGTTTGTGGGGGCTGGCCATTGCCATTTATCCACAATGGATGCAATGGAATAATCTTTTATGGAGCATTACTTCAATTCTGCTTCTCTGGACTGCGATTAATCGTTGTCGGAGTGTGCTTCTTATGAGCGCTGAAAGATAATGCTGGAAAAATCTCTGGCAACACTTTTCGCGTTGTTAATTTTAGCAACGCTGATAAACCGTTTTCTGGTATGGCGGTTACCGGAGAGAAAAGGGGATGAAGTTACATTACGTATTCGTACCTGGTGGGGCATCGTCATTTGTTTTTCAATGGTGATTTCAGGTCCACGCTGGATGACGTTGACGTTTTTTGCGCTGATAAGTTTTCTGGCATTGAAAGAATATTGTACGCTTATATCTGTACATTTTCCGCGTTGGTTATATTGGGGTATTCCTCTTAACTATTTGCTTATCGGTTTTAATTGCTTTGAGCTGTTTCTGTTATTTATACCTTTGGCTGGGTTTCTGATATTAGCCACCTGGCGAGTTTTAGTGGGTGACCCCTCCGGTTTTCTGCATACCGTGAGCGCCATTTTTTGTGGCTGGATAATGACCGTTTTCGCCTTGAGTCATGCCGCCTGGTTATTAATGTTGCCAACCACAAATATCCAGGGCGGGGCGTTACTGGTGTTATTTCTTTTGGCATTAACCGAGTCAAACGATATTGCACAGTATTTATGGGGAAAATCCTGCGGCAGAAGAAAAGTGGTCCCTAAAGTCAGCCCGGGAAAAACATTGGAAGGTCTGATGGGCGGCGTAATCACCACCATGATTGCGTCACTGATTATTGGACCGTTGCTGACACCGCTAGATACATTACAGGCATTATTAGCGGGTTTGTTAATTGGTATTAGTGGTTTTTGCGGCGATGTAGTGATGTCAGCCATCAAACGAGATATTGGTGTTAAAGATAGTGGAAAACTATTACCAGGACATGGCGGACTCCTTGACAGGATTGACTCATTAATTTTCACCGCTCCGGTATTTTTTTATTTTATTCGCTACTGCTGTTACTGAAGGAAAATAGAGAAAATGTAAAATTCACGCATCCCTGGGGAACATTTTTTTACCACCAGTGATAATACAGCGTTGTTTTATCGGCACTGGCCCACTTTACAGCCAGGGGCGAAAAAGGTCATCGTCTTATTTCATCGCGGTCATGAACATTCTGGTCGTCTACAACATATCGTTGATGAACTGGCGATGCCAGATACTGCTTTTTATGCATGGGATGCCCGAGGGCATGGACAAACTTCGGGGCCGCGTGGTTATAGTCCGTCTCTTGCGCGTTCAGTGCAGGATGTCGATGAATTTGTCCGTTTTGCTGCCAGCGACAGCCAGGTTGGACTGGAAGAGGTGGTTGTGATCGCGCAAAGCGTTGGCGCAGTGCTGGTTGCCACATGGGGTCATGATTATGCGCCAGCTATTCGCGGACTAGTGCTGGCTTCTCCGGCCTTTAAGGTTAAATTGTATGTGCCGCTGGCACGTCCTGGGCTGGCGTTATGGCATCGTCTGCGTGGTCTGTTTTTTATTAATTCCTATGTGAAAGGACGCTATTTGACCCACGATCGGCAACGGGTGGCGAGTTTCAATAATGATCCGCTGATCACACGGGCGATTGCCGTCAATATCTTGCTCGATCTCTATAAAACGTCTGAACGTATTGTTAGCGATGCGGCGGCGATTACGCTCCCCACGCAACTTCTGATATCAGGCGATGACTATTTGGTGCATCGCCAACCGCAGATTGATTTTTATCAGCGTTTACGTAGTCCTCTGAAAGAGCTGCATCTGCTGCCAGGCTTTTATCACGACACGTTGGGTGAAGAGAAAAGGGCGCAGGCATTTGAAAAAATGCAAAGCTTTATTAGTCGCTTATATGCTAACAAGTCGCAAAAATTTGATTATCAGCATGAAGACCGCACAGGACCATCAGCGGATCGATGGCGGCTCCTTTCTGGTGGACCCGTGCCGTTATCGCCGGTTGATTTGGCGTATCGCTTTATGCGAAAGGCGATGAAACTGTTCGGGGCGCACTCTGCGGGCCTGCATCTCGGAATGAGCACCGGCTTTGATTCAGGCAGTTCGCTGGATTATGTCTATCAAAATCAACCGCAAGGCAGTAACGCATTCGGGCGCTTTATCGACAAAATCTACCTGAACAGTGTTGGCTGGCGCGGTATTCGCCAGCGCAAAACCCATTTACAAATGCTGATTAAACAAGCCGTTACCCATCTCCACGCCAAAGGTTTAGCCGTCCGAGTGGTTGACATTGCCGCAGGGCATGGGCGCTATGTACTGGATGCGCTGGCAAACGAGCCTGCCGTAAGCGAAATTTTGTTACGTGATTACAGTGAGGTAAATGTTGCACAAGGGCAAGAGATGATTGCCCAACGGGGAATGTCTGGGCGGGCGCGTTTTGAACAGGGCGATGCGTTTAATCCTGCAGAACTCAGCACGTTAACTCCGCGGCCTACGCTGGCGATTGTCTCTGGCCTGTATGAGCTTTTTCCCGAAAATGAGCAGGTAAAAAACTCACTCGCAGGTCTTGCCAATGCCATCGATCCGGGTGGCATTCTCATCTACACCGGGCAGCCGTGGCACCCACAACTGGAGCTGATTGCCGGGGTGTTAACCAGTCATAAAGATGGTAAACCGTGGGTAATGCGCGTGCGTTCTCAAGGGGAGATGGATTCGCTCGTGCATGATGCCGGATTCGATAAATGCACACAACGGATTGATGAGTGGGGTATTTTTACGGTTTCGATGGCGGTGCGTCGTGATAACTGAACGTCGGAATGTATTGCTACAAGGCGCTGGCTGGTTATTGTTGCTGGCCCCGTTTTTCTTCTTCACCTATGGATCTCTTAATCAGTTCACCGCGGTGCAGGACCTTAACAGCCATGATATCCCCAGTCAGGTATTCGGTTGGGAAACGGCGATCCCTTTTCTTCCCTGGACTATTGTTCCTTACTGGAGTCTGGATCTTTTATATGGATTTTCGCTGTTCGTTTGTAGCTCGACATTTGAGCAGCGCCGACTGGTCCACCGGCTTATTCTGGCAACGGTAATGGCCTGCTGCGGTTTTTTTCTCTATCCGCTGAAGTTTAGTTTTATCCGTCCTGAAGTGAGTGGGGTGACAGGATGGTTATTTTCGCAACTTGAATTGTTTGATCTGCCTTATAACCAGTCTCCTTCGCTGCATATTATTCTCTGCTGGCTACTTTGGCGTCACTTTCGTCAGCATCTGGCTGTGAGGTGGCGTAAAGTCTGCGGCGGATGGTTTTTACTCATCGCCATTTCGACGCTGACGACCTGGCAGCATCATTTTATTGATGTCATCACAGGGCTGGCGGTAGGTATGTTAATTGACTGGATGGTGCCCGTCGACCGTCGTTGGAATTATCAGGAACCTGATCAACATCGAATCAAAATAGCACTGCCATATGTCGTAGGAGCGTGCTCGTGCATTGTGTTGATGGAGCTAATGATAATGCTTCAGTTCTGGTGGTCAGTCTGGTTATGTTGGCCAGTATTATCGCTACTCTTTATTGGCCGTGGGTACGGTGGGCTTGGCGCGATAACAACAGGTAAAGATAGTCAAGGGAAACTCCCGCCCGCCGTTTACTGGCTGACATTGCCATGGCGCATCGGGATGTGGCTGTCTATGCGTTGGTTTTGCCTTCGCCTGGAGCCGGTGAGCAAAATTACTGCTGGTGTTTATTTAGGGGCGTTTCCACGACATATTCCGGCACAGAATGCGGTTCTGGACGTCACCTTTGAATTCCCTCGCGGACGAGCGACAAAAGATCGACTCTATTTTTGTGTACCGATGTTGGATCTGGTGGTTCCGGAAGAGGGGGAGCTCCGACAGGCCGTGGCGATGTTGGAAACATTACGCGAAGAGCAAGGCGGCGTTCTGGTCCATTGCGCGTTGGGATTATCGCGCAGTGCGTTGGTAGTGGCGGCATGGCTGTTATGTTACGGACATTGTAAAACCGTTAATGAAGCGATTAGCTATATTCGAGCCAGACGCCCGCAGATTGTGCTGACAGACGAGCACAAAGCGATGCTGAGATTATGGGAAAACAGGTAAGTGGATTGAGATGTGGACTGAATATCTACAGTCCACATCAAGACCGTGTCCGGTTATGCAGCAACAATACTGTCGATGGCTGCTTTCGCGTCAGACTGCGCTTTCGCTGCCATTTCCGGACCGTATGCGATCCCTTCGGCGAAGACAAATTTCACATCAGTAATGCCGATAAAGCCGAGGAACGTGGACAGATACGGCGTCACCAGGTCCGTTGGTCCATCTTTGTGGATCCCGCCGCGGCTGGTAATAACGATGGCTTTTTTACCCGTTACCAGACCTTCCGGACCATTCTCGGTATAGCGGAAAGTAACGCCTGCACGTGCAACCAGGTCAAAATAGTTTTTCAACTGAGTCGAGATGTTGAAGTTATACATCGGTGCCGCAATAACGATAACGTCGTGGGCTTTCAGCTCGGCAATCAGCTCATCGGAAAGTGCCAGAGCTTCCTGCTGACGCGGAGTCAGCGGTGCATCGCTCGGACGCAGCGCACCAACCAGTTCGCCATCCAGTACCGGAATCGGATTTGCAGCCAGGTCGCGAACGGTGATTTCATCAGCGGAGTGCTTTTCGCGCCATTGTTCAACAAAATAATCGGACAACTGATTAGACTGAGAGTACCCTGCCAGGATGCTGGATTTAAGAACTAATACCTTGCTCATGGTGTTTCCTTATAGATGTTTGAATGGGCGATGCCCCGTTGCTTGTTGACACTTTATTCACAATCCTGCCACAGAGATAGCGCAATAAATCGAAGCCTATGTTCGAATTTATTGAACAACGCATAGAAAGCCGCGATGTGGTACTCTATATCTATCATTTAAAAGAAAATTAATCAGGCAGACTACTGCCCACTAACGTTATGACAGAACAACAAAAATTGACCTTTACGGCCTTGCAGCAGCGGCTGGATTCGCTGATGCTGCGCGACAGACAGCGTTTTTTACGCCGTCTTCACGGTGTGAAGAAGGTTAAAAATCCTGATGCACAACAGGCCATTTTCCAGGAGATGGCGAAAGAGATTGACCAGGCGGCAGGGAAAGTCCTGCTGCGTGAAGCGGCACGTCCGGAAATTATTTATCCTGACAATTTACCGGTTAGTCAGAAAAAGCAGGACATTCTCGAAGCGATTCGTGATCACCAGGTGGTGATCGTCGCCGGGGAAACCGGTTCCGGTAAAACGACTCAGCTACCGAAAATCTGTATGGAGCTGGGGCGCGGGATTAAAGGGCTGATCGGTCATACCCAACCGCGTCGCCTGGCGGCACGAACGGTGGCGAACCGTATTGCGGAAGAGCTGAAAACGGAGCCGGGCGGTTGCATCGGTTACAAAGTGCGTTTCAGCGATCACGTAAGTGATAACACGATGGTCAAGCTGATGACCGACGGTATCCTGCTGGCGGAGATCCAGCAAGACCGCCTGCTGATGCAGTACGACACTATCATTATTGACGAAGCGCACGAACGTAGTCTGAATATCGATTTTCTGCTCGGCTATTTGAAAGAGTTGCTGCCGCGACGTCCTGACCTAAAAATCATTATCACTTCCGCGACTATCGACCCGGAACGCTTTTCGCGCCACTTTAATAATGCGCCGATTATCGAAGTCTCCGGTCGGACCTATCCGGTGGAAGTGCGCTATCGCCCGATTGTTGAAGAAGCCGATGACACCGAGCGCGATCAGTTGCAGGCGATTTTTGACGCCGTAGACGAACTGAGTCAGGAAAGCCCTGGCGACATTCTGATCTTTATGAGTGGTGAGCGGGAAATTCGCGATACCGCCGATGCGCTGAACAAGCTAAATCTGCGGCATACCGAAATCTTGCCGCTTTATGCGCGGCTTTCGAACAGCGAACAGAACCGCGTGTTCCAGTCGCACAGCGGACGGCGTATTGTGCTGGCGACCAACGTCGCGGAAACCTCGCTGACCGTACCGGGGATTAAATACGTTATCGACCCCGGTACAGCACGTATCAGCCGCTACAGCTATCGCACCAAAGTGCAGCGTTTGCCGATTGAGCCGATTTCGCAGGCGTCTGCCAATCAGCGTAAAGGCCGCTGTGGTCGTGTGTCCGAAGGGATCTGTATTCGTCTCTATTCCGAAGACGATTTCCTCTCGCGCCCGGAGTTTACCGATCCGGAGATTCTGCGTACCAACCTGGCCTCGGTTATTTTGCAGATGACCGCGCTGGGGCTGGGTGATATCGCGGCGTTCCCGTTTGTCGAAGCACCGGATAAACGCAATATCCAGGATGGCGTGCGTCTGCTCGAAGAACTGGGCGCGATCACCACGGATGAACAGGCCAGCGCCTATAAACTGACGCCGCTCGGTCGCCAGCTCTCGCAGTTGCCTGTCGACCCACGTCTGGCGCGTATGGTGCTGGAAGCGCAAAAACATGGCTGCGTGCGTGAGGCAATGATTATCACGTCCGCGCTCTCCATTCAGGATCCGCGCGAGCGTCCGATGGATAAACAGCAGGCATCGGACGAAAAACATCGCCGCTTCCACGACAAAGAATCCGACTTCCTCGCGTTTGTAAATCTGTGGAATTATCTCGGCGAGCAGCAAAAGGCGCTTTCTTCTAACGCCTTCCGTCGCCTGTGTCGTACCGATTATCTCAACTATCTGCGCGTGCGCGAATGGCAGGATATCTACACCCAGTTGCGTCAGGTAGTGAAAGAACTTGGCATTCCGGTTAACAGCGAACCGGCGGAGTATCGCGAAATTCACATTGCGTTGCTGACGGGTTTGCTTTCCCATATCGGCATGAAAGATGCCGATAAACAAGAATATACCGGCGCACGTAACGCGCGTTTCTCCATCTTCCCCGGTTCTGGTTTATTCAAAAAACCGCCGAAATGGGTAATGGTGGCGGAACTGGTAGAAACCAGCCGCCTGTGGGGGCGCATTGCTGCGCGTATCGACCCGGAATGGGTAGAACCCGTTGCTCAGCATTTGATTAAACGCACCTACAGCGAACCGCACTGGGAACGGGCGCAGGGCGCGGTGATGGCAACGGAAAAAGTCACTGTTTATGGTTTGCCGATTGTTGCTGCGCGCAAGGTCAACTACAGCCAGATCGATCCGGCGTTATGTCGTGAACTCTTTATTCGCCACGCGCTGGTGGAAGGTGACTGGCAGACGCGTCACGCATTCTTCCGTGAAAACCTGAAACTGCGGGCCGAAGTGGAAGAGCTGGAACACAAATCACGTCGCCGCGATATTCTGGTTGATGACGAAACGTTGTTTGAGTTCTACGACCAGCGCATCAGCCACGATGTGATCTCCGCACGTCACTTCGACAGCTGGTGGAAAAAAGTCAGCCGCGAAACGCCTGATTTGCTCAACTTTGAAAAGAGCATGTTGATCAAAGAAGGGGCGGAAAAAATCAGCAAGCTGGATTATCCGAACTTCTGGCATCAGGGCAATCTCAAGCTGCGTTTGAGCTATCAGTTTGAGCCCGGTGCGGATGCTGACGGTGTGACTGTGCATATCCCGCTGCCGTTACTTAACCAGGTTGAGGAGAGTGGGTTTGAGTGGCAGATCCCCGGTCTGCGCCGCGAACTGGTGATTGCTCTGATTAAATCGTTGCCGAAACCGGTACGCCGTAATTTTGTACCTGCGCCAAACTACGCCGAAGCGTTTTTAGGCCGCGTCACACCGCTGGAGTTACCGTTGCTCGACAGCCTTGAGCGTGAGTTACGGAGGATGACCGGTGTTACCGTTGACCGCGAAGACTGGCACTGGGATCAGGTGCCCGATCACCTGAAAATCACCTTCCGCGTGGTGGATGACAAAAACAAGAAGCTAAAAGAAGGGAGCTCTCTACAAGATCTGAAAGATGCGCTGAAAGGCAAAGTGCAGGAAACGCTGTCTGCGGTGGCGGATGACGGTATCGAGCAGAGCGGCTTACATATCTGGAGTTTTGGTCAGCTGCCGGAAAGCTACGAACAGAAGCGTGGCAACTACAAAGTGAAGGCGTGGCCAGCGCTGGTGGATGAGCGCGACAGCGTGGCGATCAAACTGTTTGATAATCCGCTGGAACAAAAGCAGGCAATGTGGAACGGTCTTCGCCGTCTACTGCTGCTGAATATTCCATCGCCGATCAAGTATTTGCATGAAAAGTTACCGAACAAAGCCAAGCTGGGGCTGTACTTTAACCCGTATGGCAAAGTGCTGGAGCTGATCGACGACTGTATCTCCTGCGGAGTGGATCAACTGATCGACGCCAATGGTGGCCCGGTCTGGACGGAAGAAGGCTTTGCTGCGCTGCATGAGAAAATGCGTGCCGAACTGAACGACACGGTGGTAGATATTGCGAAGCAGGTCGAGCAAATCCTCACTGCGGTGTTCAATATCAACAAACGTCTGAAAGGGCGGGTGGATATGACGATGGCGCTGGGGCTTTCTGACATTAAGGCGCAGATGGGCGGGCTGGTGTATCGCGGTTTTGTGACTGGTAACGGCTTCAAACGGCTGGGCGACACGCTGCGTTATTTGCAGGCGATTGAAAAACGACTGGAAAAACTGGCGATTGATCCACATCGCGACCGTGCTCAGATGCTGAAAGTCGAAAACGTCCAGCAGGCGTGGCAGCAATGGATCAACAAACTACCGCCTGCACGTCGTGAGGATGAAGACGTGAAAGAGGTCCGCTGGATGATAGAAGAGCTGCGCGTTAGTTACTTCGCTCAACAACTTGGCACGCCTTATCCGATTTCGGATAAGCGTATTTTGCAGGCGATGGAGCAGATTAGCGGTTAACACTGCTATTTGCCTGATAAATCTAAAACCCGGTAAGCATTTAGCGCCGGGTTTTTTATTAATTCTAAAAACGATAAGGGAAAAAATTCAGGAGTTCAGAAAAATACAATTCTCTGCTGCAAGATGAATAATGTTTATCTACAGCATTTCCTTAAAAGATATGTCAGGCTGGCGGAGTGGCAGTTAAGGAAATACGACTTCCTCCTTTCAGAGTGCTCCGCTTCTCACTATTATCTCACGCAGTATTCTTAAGGGAACGATAAGGAGGAACCATGAATATTACCCCGTTTCCGACGCTTTCGCCGGCAACCATAGATGCCATAAATGTTATCGGACAGTGGCTGGCGCAGGATGATTTCTCCGGTGAGGTACCGTATCAGGCCGATTGCGTGATCCTTGCAGGCAATGCGGTTATGCCGACTATCGATGCGGCATGTAAGATTGCCCGCGATCAGCAAATTCCTTTACTGATTAGTGGTGGTATCGGTCACTCGACAACTTTTTTGTATAGCGCCATCGCACAGCATCCACACTACAACACTATCCGCACCACTGGCAGAGCTGAAGCTACCATCCTGGCGGATATCGCTCATCAGTTCTGGCATATTCCGCATGAAAAAATCTGGATTGAAGACCAGTCAACAAACTGCGGTGAAAACGCACGCTTTAGCATCGCGCTATTGAATCAGGCCGTAGAACGAGTTCATACGGCTATCGTTGTTCAGGACCCCACCATGCAGCGGCGCACGATGGCGACGTTCCGCCGTATAACCGGGGATAATCCCGATGCACCACGCTGGTTAAGTTATCCCGGATTCGTTCCTCAGTTAGGAAATAACGCAGACAGTGTAATCTTTGTTAATCCGTTGCAAGGATTATGGCCGGTTGAGCGTTATCTATCGCTACTCACTGGCGAGCTGCCGCGTTTACGCGATGATAGCGATGGCTACGGCCCCCGCGGGCGAGATTTTATCGTTCACGTTGATTTTCCGGCAGAAGTCATCCAGGCATGGCAAACGCTGAAACACGATGCGGTGCTCATCGAGGCGATGGAAAGTCGCTCGTTACGTTAAAAATTGCCCGTTTGTGAACCACTTGTTTGCAAACGGGCATGACTTCTGACTTTTATTTCTGCCTTTAATTCCTTTTACACTTGTTTTTATGAAGCCCTTCACAGAATTGTCCTTTCACGATGCCGTCTCTCTGATAATTGATGTTAATTAACAATAAATTTACCAAAAACAAACATGTAAATCACAGGAGTCGCCCATGTCAGTACCCGTTCAACATCCTATGTATATCGATGGACAGTTTGTTACCTGGCGTGGAGACGCATGGATTGATGTGGTAAACCCTGCTACAGAGGCTGTCATTTCCCGCATTCCCGATGGTCAGGCCGAGGATGCCCGTAAGGCAATCGATGCAGCAGAACGTGCACAACCAGAATGGGAAGCGTTGCCTGCTATTGAACGCGCCAGTTGGTTGCGCAAAATCTCCGCCGGGATCCGGGAACGTGCCAGTGAAATCAGTGCGCTGATTGTCGAAGAAGGGGGCAAGATCCAGCAACTGGCTGAAGTCGAAGTGGCTTTTACTGCGGACTATATCGATTACATGGCGGAGTGGGCGCGGCGTTATGAAGGCGAGATTATTCAAAGCGATCGTCCAGGAGAAAATATTCTTCTGTTTAAACGTGCGCTTGGTGTGACTACCGGCATTCTGCCGTGGAACTTCCCGTTCTTCCTCATTGCCCGCAAAATGGCTCCCGCTCTTTTGACCGGTAATACCATCGTCATTAAACCCAGTGAATTTACGCCAAACAATGCGATTGCATTCGCCAAAATTGTCGATGAAATAGGCCTTCCGCGCGGCGTGTTTAACCTTGTTCTGGGGCGTGGTGAAACCGTTGGGCAAGAACTGGCGGGTAACCCAAAGGTCGCAATGGTCAGTATGACAGGCAGCGTCTCTGCAGGTGAAAAGATTATGGCGACTGCGGCGAAAAACATCACCAAAGTGTGCCTGGAACTGGGGGGTAAAGCACCGGCTATCGTAATGGACGATGCCGATCTTGAACTGGCAGTCAAAGCCATCGTTGATTCACGCGTCATTAATAGTGGGCAAGTGTGTAACTGTGCAGAACGTGTTTATGTACAGAAAGGCATTTATGATCAGTTCGTCAATCGGCTGGGTGAAGCGTTGCAGGCGGTTCAATTTGGTAACCCCGCTGAACGCAACGACATTGCGATGGGGCCGTTGATTAACGCCGCGGCGCTGGAAAGGGTCGAGCAAAAAGTGGCGCGCGCAGTAGAAGAAGGGGCGAGAGTGGCGTTGGGTGGCAAAGCGGTAGAGGGGAAAGGATATTATTATCCGCCGACATTGCTGCTGGATGTTCGCCAGGAAATGTCGATTATGCATGAGGAAACCTTTGGCCCGGTTCTGCCAGTGGTCGCATTTGACACGCTGGAAGAGGCTATCTCAATGGCGAATGACAGTGATTACGGCCTGACCTCATCAATCTATACCCAAAATCTGAACGTCGCGATGAAAGCCATTAAAGGGCTGAAGTTTGGTGAAACTTACATCAACCGTGAAAACTTCGAAGCTATGCAAGGATTCCACGCCGGATGGCGTAAATCCGGTATTGGCGGCGCAGATGGTAAACATGGCCTGCATGAATATCTGCAGACCCAGGTGGTTTATTTACAGTCTTAATGAGTGGAAGAGGCGGAGGTTTTTCCTCCGCCTGTGTGCGTCAGAGTTTAGCGAATTTTTCGAGGGTGCGAATGAGCTGTGTGACGAAGCCATATTCGTTATCGTACCAGGCGACCGTTTTCACCAGTTGTAAATCGCCCACGGCGGTAATTTCCGTTTGCGTGGCATCAAACACCGACCCGAAATGGCTGCCAATGATATCAGAAGAGACTATTTCTTCATCGGTATAACCAAATGACTCGTTATTGTTTGTCGCGTTTTTAAGCGCGTTGTTCACCTCTTCGGCAGTCACTTTTTTTCCAAGAATAGACACCAGTTCAGTCACCGAACCGGTTTTCACGGGTACGCGTTGCGCATGACCTTTCAGTTTGCCGCTCAGTTCCGGGATCACCAGACCAATGGCTTTTGCCGCACCTGTAGTGTGGGGAATGATATTTTCTGCCGCTGCACGTGAAGCGCGTAGATCTTTACCTCGCGGACCATCCACCAGTGACTGAGTGCCGGTATAGGCATGAATGGTCGTCATCGTGCCGACTTCTATTCCGAAACTGTCGTGCAAGGCTTTGGCCATCGGTGCAAGACAGTTAGTGGTGCATGACGCCACGGAAACAATGGTGTCGTTGCCATCCAGTGTGTCGTCATTAACGTTATAAACGATGGTTTTCATTTCACCGGCAGGAGCGGAAATCAACACCTTCTTCGCACCAGCATCAAGATGCGCCTGCGATTTATCGGCGGAGGTATAAAAGCCAGTACATTCGACAATGATTTCTGCACCTTTTGCTTTCCACGGAATATTTTTAGCCTCTTTTTCGGCGTAAACCGCGATACTTTTCCCATCAACGATAAGTGAATCTTCCGTAAAATCAACGCTCCAGGGGAATGGTCCGTAGTTTGAATCATGTTTCAACAGGTAGGCGAGAATTTTTGGGGAAGTGAGATCATTAATAGCAACAATGTCTATGTTGCTTTTGACTTCAAGTAATCGACGCAACACCAGTCGACCGATACGACCAAAACCGTTAATACCAACTTTACTCATGGTCTTCTCCTGTCAGGAACGTTCGGATGAAAATTGATCCTTTCCAGGCTTAGACCAGGATGGCGGGATGGGCAATCTCCATTCTTACAGTGAAACGTAACGTACTGAAAACGGGTGAACAATATTTAATGAAATTTTGAGAAAAGCCCGTTATGTTAACGGAAAATTATGTTAAAGCAGGAAATGTTATGGAAAATAAATACTCAAGGTTACAAATC
Source organism: Escherichia sp. F1 (assembly GCF_046764225.1). Taxonomy (NCBI): domain Bacteria; kingdom Pseudomonadati; phylum Pseudomonadota; class Gammaproteobacteria; order Enterobacterales; family Enterobacteriaceae; genus Escherichia; species Escherichia sp. F1. The sequence continues at coordinate 2,527,842 of NZ_CP177202.1, read as the reverse complement.
AGCATTCACTGGCTGGTCTTTTTGCTGGTTATCGCAGCGTATTGCGCAATGGAGTTTCGTGGTTTCTTCCCACGTAGCGATCGGCCGCTCATCAACATGATTCATGTTTCCTGTGGCATCACAATTCTCGTGCTGATGGTGGTTCGTCTTTTGTTAAGGCTGAAATACCCAACCCCGCCGATTATACCTAAGCCAAAACCGATGATGACGGGACTGGCGCATTTGGGACATTTGGTGATCTATCTCCTGTTTATTGCGCTGCCAGTGATTGGTTTGGTGATGATGTATTACCGTGGTAACCCGTGGTTTGCGTTTGGTATGACGATGCCTTATGCATCAGAGGCCAATTTCGAACGGGTCGATAGCTTAAAGTCGTGGCATGAAACGCTGGCGAATCTGGGATATTTTGTCATCGGGTTGCACGCTGCGGCTGCACTGGCACACCACTATTTCTGGAAGGACAACACACTTCTACGCATGATGCCGCGTAAACGTTCCTGAAGGATATTTAAAGAAAACGCCTGTACTAAAACCGACCCGTGGTACAGGCGAAGAATACGGGTCTACATCGGAAGCGCCTATTATATTTATTTGTATGACAAATAAAACCATAATCCTTATCCATACGTCCATCTGGCTTATCTTTAATCAATTCACCCGATCTTTGATCTCATCAACGGTATCAAAATAAACCAGCGTATAACGTTCAAATCGAACATAAGATTCGATAAACCATGGAGGTTATATGAAAAAATTGGCACTTTTCTTGGTTATGGGAGCGCTTGTTTCCTTTTATGCCGATGCCGGGCGCAAACCCTGTTCTGGTTCGAAAGGGGGGATCTCACACTGTACGGCAGGCGGCAAATTTGTCTGTAATGATGGTTCTATTAGTGCATCGAAAAAAACATGCACTAACTGAAGTGTAAAAGGGGTGCCATGAGAAAATGAATCCGCTAGTCAGATGCGCGGGGAAAATCCCCGCGCTTGCCCTTACCTGGACGTGCAGGCCATGAGCGCAGCAACCTCCTTATCACCGTCCCGGAACCGCAGTTCGTAGAGCGTTTGTCGGGTCAGGAGTGTGAATGTCAGAATCGTAATGCAGATAATGAGCAGACACACCACCAGAGGGTTGTGCTTCATAGCCTTTCTCCTTGCCGGATGGCGGGTAAGAGGCTAAGATCTGAATTGCTAGGTTCATTCGTTGGCCTCGGTTGATAGAAATATCGGTCGGGGCCTTCGTCTTTCTGATTCCCGGTTAGCCTGAAAACAGAAAGTCTCAGGCACCCGCAGGCATCCTATGAGGTTTCCTTAGGGACGAAAATAATCACTTGACGAAATTGCGTGCTGTTTTCCAGAATTTTTCGTCATTCGGTTTAGCCATTCGTTACTCTCTTCATTCCAATGGCATTATTCTTCTCTGCCATAATTGTTGTAAAAATGTGACGCAAAGAGGTTTTTGGTCATAAGTAATTACCGTCAAGTGCCGATGACTTTCTATCAGGAGTAAACCTGGACGAGAGACAACGGTAATGAATACAACTCCCTCACAGCGATTAGGTTTTTTGCATCACATCAGGCTGGTTCCGTTATTTGCCTGCATTCTTGGCGGTATCTTAGTTCTATTCGCATTAAGTTCAGCCCTGGCCGGCTATTTCCTTTGGCAGGCCGATCGCGATCAGCGTGATGTTACTGCGGAGATTGAGATTCGGACCGGGTTAGCGAACAGTTCAGATTTTTTGCGTTCAGCCCGGATTAATATGATTCAGGCCGGGGCTGCGAGTCGTATTGCGGAAATGGAAGCAATGAAGCGAAATATTGCGCAAGCCGAATCGGAGATTAAACAGTCGCAGCAAGGTTATCGTGCTTATCAGAATCGGTCGGTGAAAACACCTGCTGATGAAGCCCTCGACACTGAATTAAATCAACGCTTCCAGGCTTATATCACGGGTATGCAACCTATGTTGAAATATGCCAAAAATGGCATGTTTGAAGCGATTATCAATCATGAAAGTGAGCAGATCCGACCGCTGGATAATGCTTATACCGATATTTTGAGCAAAGCCGTTAAGATACGTAGCACCAGAGCCAACCAACTGGCGGAACTGGCCCATCAGCGCACCCGCCTGGGTGGGATGTTCATGATTGGCGCGTTTGTGCTTGCCCTGGTCATGACGCTGATAACATTTATAGTGCTACGTCGGATCGTCATTCGTCCACTGCAACATGCCGCACAACGGATTGAAAAAATCGCCAGTGGCGATCTGACGATGAATGATGAACCGGCGGGTCGTAATGAAATCGGTCGCTTAAGTCGTCATTTACAGCAAATGCAGCATTCACTGGGGACGACAGTAGGGACTGTTCGACAGGGTGCGGAAGAGATTTATCGTGGCACCAGCGAAATTTCAGCTGGCAATGCGGACCTGTCATCTCGCACCGAAGAACAAGCGGCGGCTATCGAACAAACTGCCTCCAGCATGGAGCAACTCACTGCGACGGTGAAACAGAATGCGGATAACGCGCATCATGCCAGCAAACTGGCGCAAGAGGCTTCTATTAAAGCCAGCGATGGCGGGCAGACGGTTTCCGGTGTAGTAAAAACGATGGGTGCTATCTCCACGAGTTCGAAGAAAATTTCTGAGATCACCGCCGTCATCAACAGTATTGCTTTCCAGACGAATATTCTGGCACTGAATGCTGCCGTTGAAGCCGCGCGAGCGGGTGAGCAAGGGCGTGGATTTGCCGTTGTCGCCAGCGAAGTACGGACACTCGCAAGCCGCAGCGCTCAGGCGGCGAAAGAGATTGAAGGCTTGATCAGTGAATCAGTCAGGTTAATTGACCTGGGGTCGGATGAGGTGGCAATGGCAGGGAAAACCATGAGCACTATTGTTGATGCCGTCGCGAGTGTCACACATATCATGCAGGAAATCGCCGCCGCCTCGGATGAACAAAGTAGAGGCATAACTCAGGTTAGCCAGGCGATTTCTGAAATGGATAAGGTGACGCAACAGAATGCTTCTCTGGTAGAAGAGGCCTCAGCAGCGGCGGTGTCCCTTGAAGAACAGGCTGCACGATTAACTGAGGCGGTGGACGTATTCCGTCTGAATAAACATTCTGTGTCGGCAGAACCTCGCGGAGCGGGTGAACAAGTTAGTTTCGCTACGGTGTGAAAATGTTCAAGGAGGGATCGACAGATCCCTTCACCTTTCAGAACGGCATTGATTTTCGAATAGCGTTAATCATCAACTGGCAACCAGAAGAGAACGTCGCATCTACGCGGGTCAGTATTCCAATCGGTTCACCTGCACCATGACCCGGAACAGGCAGGGCCACCAGCGTGGCATGACGCAGGTCGTCTTTTACAGCGCCAGAAGGGACAAACCACACGTAGTCGTATTCAACCGTAAGTTGACGAGATAGAGAAGCAGACAGTGTTTCGATACAGCCCGAAGGAATTTTACAGCCCTGGCTCTGCACTAATGCATCTGAATGCTGGCGTGGCGCAGTGCCTTCTGGTGATACAACAACCGGCCATTCCAGCACCCGGCTTAGCGTTACGTTCTCCTGAAGTAGCGGGTGATTAGGGCGGACAACCAGCTTCAGCGATTCAAGAAACAGCAGTTCATAATTAAGCCCGGTCATCAGTTCAGGATCTGACATCCGACCAATGCCGATATCGATTTCCCCGGTTTTCAAACCCGCCAGAATCATAGGGTTACTCATTGTCGCAACTTGCAAGGTCGTCTCTTTTTGTTGCTGATGAAACTGACCTATAACCGAAGGTAATATCCCCAGTGCCGCAGTCGGTAGTGCACCAACCCTGACGACATCATTATTAAGACCTTCTTTACGATGAAGCGACTGTCCGGCAGTGTTGATGGCGTCAAGCACTCTGACTGCATGCGTTAAAAATTGTTCGCCGGGTAAGGTAAGTTGCGCCCCCTGACGACCACGCTCAAACAAGCGAGCGCCCGTCAGCTGCTCCAGTTCATTCAATGTCTTAGAGAGCGCAGGTTGACTCAAATTAAGGGTTTCAGCCGCGCGCCCCAAAGTTCCTTGTTGTGCGACAGCTACGAATGTATGAAGGTGGCGCAAACGGATGCGCTGACTAAACAGACTATTTTTTTCCATAAGCGATGTTAAAAACGAAGCGGTGTCGCTGACAAGTGAAGTTGTTTGATTATGATAACTTGATTGCAAAATATTATTAACAATTAAAGCAATTATGTTACAGCAAAATGGATAATATTGATGTTTTCGCGGCGAGATCACAGTTTGTAAATTCTTCCCGCCGGAGTGAATGCGGTTACCTACACTCCAGATTACTGACCACTGGAGGCAGACACTATGGCGAACAGCATCACGGCGGATGAGATTCGGGAACAGTTTTCGCAGGCAATGTCAGCCATGTACCAGCAAGAAGTTCCGCAGTACGGCACGCTGCTGGAACTGGTAGCTGATGTGAATCTGGCTGTGCTGGAAAACAATCCTCAACTGCACGAAAAAATGGTAAATGCAGACGAGCTGGCGCGACTGAATGTTGAACGTCATGGGGCGATTCGTGTTGGGACTGCACAAGAGCTTGCTACTCTTCGGCGGATGTTTGCTATTATGGGGATGTACCCGGTGAGCTATTACGATCTCTCGCAGGCGGGGGTGCCGGTACATTCGACAGCATTTCGGCCCATTGATGATGCTTCTCTGGCGCGTAATCCCTTCCGCGTTTTTACTTCATTACTCCGCCTTGAGCTTATCGAGAACGAAATTTTGCGCCAGAAAGCGGCGGAGATTCTGCGTCAGCGCGATATCTTCACCCCACGTTGTCGACAACTGTTAGAGGAATATGAGCAGCGGGGCGGTTTTAACGAAACACAGGTACAGGAGTTTGTGCAGGAAGCCCTGGAAACGTTTCGTTGGCACCAGTCAGCAACGGTAGATGAAGAAACCTATCGCGCCTTGCACAACGAACATCGGTTGATTGCTGATGTGGTCTGTTTTCCTGGATGCCATATCAACCACCTGACGCCACGTACGCTGGATATTGACCGGGTGCAGTCGATGATGCCTGAATGCGGGATTGAACCCAAAATTCTGATCGAAGGGCCGCCGCGCCGCGAGGTACCGATTTTACTACGCCAGACCAGCTTTAAAGCACTGGAAGAGACGGTGTTGTTTGCAGGGCAGAAACAGGGTACGCATACCGCGCGCTTTGGTGAAATAGAGCAGCGTGGTGTGGCATTAACGCCGAAAGGGCGACAACTGTATGATGATCTTCTGCGTAACGCTGGAACCGGGCAGGATAATCTCACTCACCAAATGCATTTACAGGAAACCTTCCGCACTTTTCCTGACAGTGAGTTTTTAATGCGTCAGCAAGGGTTGGCATGGTTCCGGTACCGTCTGACGCCTTCAGGTGAGGCGCATCGTCAGGCGATTCATTCCGGAGACGATCCACAGCCCTTAATTGAACGTGGTTGGGTAGTGGCGCAACCCATTACCTATGAAGATTTCTTGCCTGTTAGCGCGGCGGGGATCTTCCAGTCAAATCTGGGTAATGAAACGCAGACACGCAGTCACGGTAATGCCAGTCGCGAAGCATTTGAGCAGGCGTTGGGTTGTCCGGTTTTGGATGAGTTCCAGCTTTATCAGGAAGCGGAAGAACGCAGTAAACGTCGCTGTGGTTTGCTTTAAATTCTGACCATACGCCTTTGCAAAAATTTGCCTGATTTTACAAACGAATCAGGCTCATCCCATCGACATAAAAAAATTGCCGATTAATGCATATTCTCTGAGTTCAACAATTGGATTATTAATAAATATTGTCTAGAGTGAGCGGTCATAAATAAGCACTTTCTTGCCGCTGAAAACGACCAGCGCGGGACCATTCACAACACCAGAAGGACTCACTTTCAGGTATGGATCGTAGACGATTTATTAAAGGTTCAATGGCTATGGCCGCCGTGTGCGGTACCAGCGGCATTGCTTCTCTTTTTTCTCAGGCGGCATTCGCGGCAGATTCTGATATTGCCGACGGGCAAACCCAACGTTTTGACTTCTCCATTCTACAGTCAATGGCGCACGACTTAGCGCAAACAGCGTGGCGTGGTGCGCCGCGTCCGTTACCTGACACTCTGGCGACAATGACGCCGCAGGCTTATAACAGTATTCAATACGACGCCGAAAAATCGCTCTGGCATAACGTTGAGAACCGTCAACTGGACGCTCAGTTCTTCCATATGGGAATGGGATTCCGTCGCCGCGTTCGTATGTTTTCTGTTGATCCCGCAACACATCTGGCGCGTGAAATTCACTTTCGCCCGGAGTTGTTCAAATACAACGATGCGGGTGTTGATACCAAACAATTAGAAGGGCAAAGCGATCTCGGTTTTGCCGGTTTTCGCGTGTTTAAAGCCCCCGAACTGGCGCGCCGTGATGTCGTATCATTCCTCGGCGCGAGTTATTTCCGCGCGGTTGATGATACATATCAATACGGTCTATCGGCTCGCGGCCTGGCGATCGACACTTACACCGACAGTAAAGAAGAGTTCCCCGACTTTACTGCCTTCTGGTTTGATACGGTAAAACCGGGGGCAACCACCTTTACCGTTTATGCGTTGCTCGATAGCGCCAGCATTACTGGTGCCTATAAGTTCACTATCCATTGTGAGAAAAGTCAGGTGATTATGGATGTGGAAAATCACCTGTATGCGCGCAAAGACATTAAACAGCTGGGCATTGCGCCGATGACCAGCATGTTCAGCTGCGGTACTAATGAACGTCGGATGTGCGACACCATTCATCCGCAAATCCATGACTCAGATCGTCTGTCCATGTGGCGGGGCAATGGCGAGTGGATTTGCCGTCCGCTGAATAATCCGCAAAAATTGCAGTTCAATGCTTACACCGACAACAACCCGAAAGGGTTTGGTTTATTGCAACTGGATCGTGATTTCTCTCATTATCAGGACATTATGGGCTGGTATAACAAACGCCCAAGTCTGTGGGTGGAACCGCGTAACAAGTGGGGTAAGGGCACCATCGGCCTGATGGAAATCCCAACAACGGGCGAAACGCTGGATAACATTGTCTGCTTCTGGCAGCCAGAAAAAACTGTAAAAGCGGGTGATGAGTTTGCATTCCAGTATCGTCTGTACTGGAGTGCGCAACCGCCTGTTCATTGCCCATTAGCGCGCGTTATGGCGACGCGTACCGGCATGGGCGGTTTCCCGGAAGGTTGGGCGCCTGGTGAACACTATCCCGAAAAATGGGCGCGTCGTTTTGCCGTCGATTTCGTTGGTGGTGATCTGAAAGCTGCCGCACCAAAAGGCATTGAGCCGGTGATTACGCTTTCCAGTGGGGAAGCGAAGCAAATCGAAATTCTCTATATTGAACCCATTGATGGTTATCGTATTCAGTTTGACTGGTATCCGACTTCGGACTCCACTGATCCGGTCGATATGCGGATGTATCTGCGTTGTCAGGGCGACGCTATCAGTGAAACATGGCTGTATCAGTATTTCCCGCCAGCGCCCGATAAACGTCAGTATGTTGACGACCGCGTGATGAGTTAATCGTTTTTTCTTCGGCACCTTCTTCGGGAGGTGCCGTCTGGTTAAACACGATCCCGCTCGCATTTTTCCCTAAGTTAAATGAGTAATCTGATGGTGTGTATTTCAGATACACCTTGTCAGCCACTAACAGGGAGTGCGTATGTTTCCAGAATACCGAGATTTAATATCCCGTCTGAAAAACGAAAATCCTCGCTTTATGTCCTTGTTCGATAAACACAATAAACTTGATCATGAAATTGCCAGAAAGGAAGGTTCCGACGGTCGAGGGTACAATGCGGAAGTGGTCCGCATGAAAAAACAAAAGTTACAGTTAAAAGATGAGATGCTCAAAATCCTGCAGCAGGAGAGCGTCAAAGAGGTGTAAACTTTCCTAAGCCGCCAGCCAGGCGGCTTTTTTAACAACTGCATGGATTGACTGGAGATAAGATGACTGAAACGATAAAAGTAAGTGAATCACTTGAATTACATGCTGTTGCAGAAAGTCATGTCATACCTCTTTATCAGTTAATCTGTAAAAATAAAACCTGGTTACAGCAGTCGCTAAACTGGCCGCAGTTTGTTCAGAGTGAAGAGGACACGCGAAAAACGGTGCAGGGTAATGTGATGTTGCATCAACGCGGCTATGCCAAAATGTTCATGATTTTCAAAGAAGATGAACTTATCGGCGTTATCTCGTTTAATCGTATTGAACCACTGAATAAAACCGCTGAAATCGGCTACTGGCTGGACGAATCTCATCAGGGGCAGGGGATCATTTCTCAGGCGCTGCAGGCATTGATTCATCATTACGCTCAGTCTGGTGAACTTAGACGCTTCGTGATCAAATGTCGGGTGGACAATGCGCAAAGCAACCAGGTCGCTTTGCGCAATGGTTTTATCCTTGAAGGTTGCCTGAAACAGGCTGAGTTCCTGAATGATGCCTATGATGATGTGAACTTATACGCGCGTATTATCGATTCACAATAACCCTGCCAGCGGCGTTCGCGTAATGCGCTCCTCGCCGTTAATGACTTTTGGACCACGGACATGAACCGTGTCGCCATCAAAGGCTTCAACGACGGCGTGGTCGGTTAACTCCACATGGTTTTCAATTATCACCGCACCTGTAATACGGCTCTCACCTTGTATTACAACGTGCTCGTCGAGCAGAATCGGTCCGCCACGTACCACGGCATTTCCGCCAATCAAGACATGATGTTTTAACACACAATTACCTTCCACAATGGCATATTCCGCCACCTGTGAACTGTAATGAATCGTCGGAATGGCATCTTCTTCTATGCCAGCTTTCACCTGCGCGTGACCGTAAACTTTAGCGCAATCGCATAGCCAGACGTTGTTCTCTTCATTACCTTCAACGCTGGCAAAATCAAAAACTTCGGCGCGATGTTCAATAAAAGCATACCGGACGACGGCATCGCCATAAATTTGTGCCTGGTGGACAATACGCGAGGCGCTAACCCTTGCGCGATCATAAATTTGTAGCAGGAGTTGATGGTCGGAGGTTAAGCCTTGCGCGGCGACGATCATAGAATGTTGATCAATTAAGGCGTGACCAAATATTCTACATTGACCGCAAACTAATGAGTCACGAATGGTGACGCTGTCACTTATATATGCACCCTGACTGACTTCACTATTATCGATCCAGACGTTATCCGTTGCGTAAACCTCTCCCCAAAGGACGCTGGTGCCGGTGATACGCGTATTACCGGAAATCACCGCTCCGCCGAACGCAATAGCATTCTGATCGTAAATCCAGCAATTTCCTTCCTGCGCTAACACCGTTTCGCGATCGATCCAGCCGCCAGCGGTTCCTGCTATCACATCGTTAAAATCGCTCATGGCGATAATTTGCCGTAATAACACACTTTTTTTAGTGCCATCATCCTGATAACTAAAGGCTCGCTGTTCTTCACTTAGACGATATTTGCGCATAGCGTTTTCCCACAGGTGACTTACTATAACCGTAGCAAATTCTGCGGCTCTGGCTATGCTCGAGAAAATTCCATAAAATGCATTTCAAATATACTTTATAAATTAAACAAAATGAGTAAGAAGATGCAGAGCGATAAAGTGCTCAATTTGCCGGCAGGCTACTTTGGTATTGTGTTGGGGACGATAGGGATGGGATTTGCCTGGCGCTATGCCAGCCAGGTTTGGCAGGTCAGCCACTGGTTAGGGGATGGGCTGGTGATTCTGGCGATGATCATCTGGGGATTATTGACTAGCGCATTTATTACCCGACTCATACGCTTTCCGCATAGCGTGCTGGCGGAAGTTCGCCATCCAGTGCTGAGCAGTTTTGTGAGTTTGTTTCCGGCAACGACGATGCTGGTGGCGATTGGTTTTGTTCCGTGGTTTCGCCCACTGGCGGTATGCCTGTTCAGTTTTGGTGTCGTTGTACAGTTGGCTTATGCCGCCTGGCAAACTGCGGGATTATGGCGCGGATCTCATCCTGAAGAAGCTACCACGCCTGGACTGTATCTGCCGACAGTTGCCAACAACTTTATCAGCGCAATGGCCTGTGGTGCGTTGGGCTACACCGACGCAGGTCTGGTGTTTTTAGGCGCAGGCGTTTTCTCATGGCTAAGCCTTGAACCTGTGATCTTGCAGCGTCTGCGCAGTTCGGGAGAATTACCCACGGCACTGCGGACCTCACTCGGCATTCAGCTCGCTCCTGCACTGGTGGCCTGTAGTGCCTGGCTGAGCGTCAACGGCGGCGAGGGTGACACGCTGGCGAAAATGCTTTTCGGTTATGGACTGCTGCAACTGCTGTTTATGCTACGTCTGATGCCATGGTATCTCTCCCAGCCATTTAATGCTTCATTCTGGAGTTTCTCGTTCGGCGTATCTGCACTGGCAACCACCGGTTTGCATCTGGGGAGTGGCAGCGATAATGGATTTTTCCATACGCTGGCGGTGCCGCTGTTTATCTTTACCAATTTTATTATTGCAATACTGCTCATCCGTACTTTTGCGCTTCTGATGCAGGGAAAATTGTTAGTCAGAACCGAGCGCGCCGTTTTAATGAAAGCAGAGGACAAAGAATGATCATTCGTGATGAAAACTATTTTACTGATAAATATGAATTAACCCGCACACACTCTGAAGTGCTGGAAGCGGTGAAAGTGGTTAAACCGGGTAAAACGCTGGATCTGGGCTGTGGCAATGGTCGTAATAGTCTTTACCTGGCAGCCAATGGTTATGATGTTGACGCATGGGATAAAAATGCCATGAGTATCGCCAACGTCGAGCGCATTAAATCCATTGAAAATCTGGATAATTTACACACCCGGGTCGTTGATCTGAATAACCTCACGTTTGATGGGCAATACGATTTTATTCTTTCGACTGTGGTGCTGATGTTCCTTGAGGCTAAAACCATCCCAGGGCTGATTGCCAATATGCAACGTTGCACTAAACCTGGCGGTTACAACCTGATTGTGGCGGCGATGGATACCGCTGATTATCCATGTACCGTCGGCTTCCCGTTTGCCTTCAAAGAGGGGGAATTACGTCGATATTACGAAGGCTGGGAGATGGTGAAATACAATGAAGACGTCGGCGAGCTGCACCGCACCGACGCCAACGGTAATCGTATTAAACTGCGTTTCGCCACGATGCTGGCACGTAAAAAATGACCCGGTAAGAACAAAGCGCGTGAAAATTCCCCACGCTGAGATGGTTTACTGTTCTTCTTTTCGGTAAGCATATTTTTTATCGAAGGGATGTGAAATTAATCACAGTAGTCGAAGTTTTTTAGCCGCTTAACTTACTGAAATTTAACTACTGATGATTGACTTAGCCCCTTTTTCGGCATTGACTATGTCGTCTGAAAAGGGGCTGAAAAATTTATTTTCACCAACACTTTTTTTGCCACAACACGAAGCGGCGCTTTTTGCTATAACTTAGAAAGTAATATAATCATCTCAGGAAACTATTCATGCGTACCACATCAATTGCGAAAGTTGCAGCTTTATGCGGCTTGTTGGCTCTGTCTGGTTGTGCCTCTAAAATCACCCAGCCAGATAAATATTCTGGTTTTTTAAACAATTACTCTGATTTAAAAGAAACAACCTCAGCAACAGGTAAACCTGTTTTACGTTGGGTAGACCCGAGTTTTGATCAAAGCAAATATGACAGCATCGTCTGGAACCCAATCACTTATTATCCGGTGCCAAAACCTTCTACCCAGGTAGGGCAGAAAGTTCTGGATAAAATTTTGAACTATACCAACACCGAAATGAAAGAAGCGATAGCGCAGCGTAAACCACTGGTTACCACCGCTGGGCCGCGTAGTCTGATTTTCCGTGGGGCCATTACCGGCGTAGATACCAGCAAAGAAGGGCTGCAATTCTATGAAGTGGTTCCTGTTGCATTAGTGGTTGCGGGGACGCAAATGGCTACAGGCCACCGTACCATGGATACTCGCCTCTATTTTGAAGGTGAGCTGATTGATGCAGCGACTAATAAACCGGTTATCAAAGTCGTTCGTCAGGGCGAAGGGAAAGACCTGAATAACGAAAGTACGCCAATGGCTTTCGAAAATATTAAACAAGTTATTGATGACATGGCGACCGATGCCACCATGTTTGACGTTAACAAAAAGTAATTCCAGTCGCGCCATCGTTAGATGGCGCTTTTTATCATCGGTTTCTGTCAGCGATTAAATTCAACACCACGTAACAAACGCCTCCGGCAATTAATCCCCAAAACGCAGAACCAATCCCGAACAGCGTCAATCCACTTGCCGTTACCAGAAATGCCACCACCGCCGCGTCGCGCTCACGCTCATTATGCAGCGCCTGATACAAACTGCCGCCAATAGTACTTAACAGCGCCAGACCTGCGAGCATCTGGATCCAACTTACGGGCAGGGCAGCCATCATCCCGGTAATGGCACTACCAAACAGACCTGCGAGCAAATAAAAAATGCCTGCAACGGCAGCTGCCAGCCAACGTTGATCTTTATCCGGATGCGCTTCCGGGCTTTGACAAATAGCCGCGGTGATTGCCGCAATACCGACGGAATAAACGCCGAAAGGGGAAAAAACAAGCGCCAGCAATCCAGTAAACACAATCAACGGCGAAACAGGAGCCGAATACCCGGCTGCTTTCATTGCTGCGATACCTGGAGCGTTTTGCGATGCCATCGTCACCAGAAAAAGGGGGAGTGCAACGCTCAGACTGTGAGCAAACGAAAAATCAGGGGTAATATAAGTGGGGAGAACGGGTTTAAAGACAACATCAGTTGTGACAACGTCACCTTGCGCGATAACGATCACGATCCCAATAATCATCGCGGCAATTACCGCATAGCGCGGCGCAACGGCCCTGGTTGCCAGCCATACCAGCAACATACTGCCACACAACGTAAATTGACCATCCAGACTGGCAAACGCCTGTAAACCAAAGCGTAATAAAATCCCGGCAAGCATTGCCGCCGCAAGCGAGTGCGGAATAATGCGCATCAGACGAGCAAAGAGTCCCGTTATGCCGCAGAGGACTATTAACGCGTTGGTGACAATAAAAACGCCGATGGCTTCGTTAAGTGTTAGTCCCTGTAATCCGGTGACCAACAAAGCCGCGCCAGGCGTTGACCATGCGGTGAGAACAGGTACGCGATACCATAATGTCAGAGCCAGCGTACTGACGCCCATTGCCAGCCCCAGCGCCGTCATCCAGCCAGAGATTTGTGCAGTGGTGGCTCCGGCGACAATCGCTGCTTGCCAGATTATTGCCGCTGAACTGGCGTAGCCAATTAATACCGCCAGAAACCCCGCCAGTAGCGTGGGTGGAGGAATAGAAAACAGACGCATGGTCACCTCGTGCGTTATAGCGTACAGGCACCGTAGCATTTGTCCGTTATAACGCACAAGTGATAAACTTCCGCTTTGCCGGAGGAGTCACATGGAAAATCTCACTCGCTTTTTATCCACCACACTTAAACAGCTACGTCAGCAGCGCGGCTGGAGTCTTTCGCGACTGGCAGAAGCGACGGGCGTTTCTAAAGCGATGTTAGGGCAGATTGAGCGTAATGAGTCCAGCCCGACGGTCGCGACATTATGGAAAATTGCCACCGGGTTGAACGTGCCATTTTCGACATTTATTTCTCCGCCGCAGTCCGATACGCCTTCAGTTTATGATCCGCAACAGCAGGCGATGGTGATCACTTCACTGTTTCCTTATGATCCACAACTCTGCTTTGAACACTTCTCGATTCAGATGGCACCAGGTGCATTAAGTGAATCGACGCCCCATGAGAAGGGAGTAATCGAACATGTTGTCGTCATTGATGGGCAACTTGATCTGTGCGTTGATGGTGAATGGCAGAGCCTTAATTGTGGAGAAGGCGCTCGATTTGCTGCAGACGTTACGCATATCTATCGTAATGGTGGGGAGCAAATCGTACATTTTCATTCTCTCATCCATTACCCACGCAGTTAAGCGGGAAAACTATTTCGCAACGTCGCGCTTGTGGCTAAAATAGCCGCCATTTTTCAGCTACTGGATAAGAATGTGACCGTATCTTCTCATCGACTTGAACTGTTAAGCCCGGCACGCGATGCCGCCATTGCCCGCGAAGCTATTTTGCACGGTGCCGATGCTGTTTATATCGGCGGCCCTGGTTTTGGTGCCCGTCATAATGCCAGTAATAGCCTGAAAGATATTGCCGAACTGGTGCCGTTTGCCCATCGTTATGGTGCAAAAATTTTTGTCACGCTTAACACCATTTTGCATGATGATGAGCTGGAACCTGCGCAACGGCTGATTACCGACCTCTACCAGACCGGCGTCGATGCGCTGATTGTTCAGGATATGGGGATTCTGGAACTTGATATTCCGCCGATTGAACTGCACGCCAGTACGCAGTGCGATATTCGTACAGTCGAAAAAGCGAAGTTCCTCTCTGATGTTGGCTTTACGCAGATTGTGCTGGCGCGAGAGCTGAATCTTGAGCAGATCCGCGCGATTCACCAGGCCACGGACGCGACCATTGAATTCTTTATTCATGGTGCATTGTGCGTGGCCTATTCTGGTCAGTGCTACATTTCTCATGCGCAAACAGGGCGTAGCGCCAACCGTGGCGATTGCTCTCAGGCATGCCGTTTGCCATACACATTGAAAGACGATCAGGGGCGGGTGGTTTCCTATGAAAAACATCTGCTGTCGATGAAAGATAACGATCAGACTGCCAACCTTGGCGCGCTGATTGATGCTGGCGTGCGCTCCTTCAAGATTGAAGGGCGTTACAAAGATATGAGCTACGTGAAGAATATCACCGCGCATTATCGCCAAATGCTGGATGCCATTATTGAAGAACGTGGCGATCTGGCGCGTGCTTCATCAGGTCGTACTGAACATTTCTTTGTTCCATCGACGGAAAAGACTTTCCACCGTGGTAGCACAGATTATTTTGTGAATGCCCGTAAAGGGGATATCGGCGCGTTCGACTCCCCCAAGTTTATCGGCCTCCCGGTCGGTGAAGTATTAAAAGTGGCGAAGGATCATCTCGATGTTGCCGTCACCGAGCCGTTAGCAAATGGCGATGGTCTGAATGTGATGATTAAACGTGAAGTGGTTGGCTTTCGCGCCAATACAGTCGAAAAAACCGGAGAAAATCAGTACCGCGTCTGGCCCAATGAAATGCCAGCAGATTTGCACAAAATTCGCCCGCATCATCCGCTTAATCGTAATCTGGACCATAACTGGCAGCAGGCGTTGACCAAAACATCCAGCGAACGTCGCGTAGCGGTAGACATTGAACTGGGCGGCTGGCTGGAACAACTGATTCTGACCCTGACCAGTGAAGAGGGCGTCAGCGTCACGCATACGCTGGACGGGCAGTTCGACGAAGCTAATAACGCCGAAAAAGCGCTTAATAACCTGAAAGATGGTCTGGCTAAGCTGGGGCAAACCCTCTATTACGCCCGCGATGTGCAAATTAACCTGCCTGGTGCGCTGTTTGTACCAAACAGTCTGTTAAACCAGTTCCGCCGTGAAGCCGCCGAAATGCTGGATGCTGCGCGTCTTGCCAGTTACCAGCGCGGCAGCCGTAAACCGGTTGCTGATCCTGCGCCGGTTTATCCGCAAACGCATCTGAGTTTCCTCGCGAACGTTTACAACCAGAAAGCGCGTGAATTTTATCATCGCTATGGTGTGCAGCTGATTGACGCGGCGTATGAGGCACATGAAGAGAAGGGCGAAGTCCCGGTGATGATCACCAAGCATTGTCTGCGCTTTGCCTTTAATTTGTGCCCGAAACAGGCGAAAGGCAATATCAAAAGCTGGAAGGCGACGCCAATGCAACTGGTTAATGGCGATGAAGTATTAACGCTAAAGTTCGATTGTCGCCCATGTGAGATGCACGTCATTGGCAAAATCAAAAATCACATTCTGAAAATGCCGTTACCGGGAAGTGTTGTCGCCTCCGTAAGTCCGGATGAGCTGCTGAAAACTTTACCGAAGCGAAAAGGGTAAAACGCCAGTTTTCTGGTTACTCACAACTTATTGAATCTGCATTATATTGTTGGCCGGGTAAGGCGTCACGCCGCATCCGGCAATAAATGACTCAACGTTGTCCCGCTTCTGGTTTGCGCGATTTTTGCCAGTAAAAATGCTCGCGCAAACCTTCCGCCGACTCTTCCGCCACAGCACGCAATTCATCGCTGTCCGCTTCATGACGCAGCTGATGATCCACATTCTTTACCCACACAAATTCATGTCCTTTGTGCCCTGCCATGAGTTGTCCTGAGAACAGCGCACACGTTAATAAGACAACCGATAACGCCTTCGTAAACATCCTGCCACCTTTTTCTTACCTTTTGCCGCTATGATGCCGATCGTTTCTTGAGGTTATTATTCAGTTTTGCAAATTAGCGCAAAGAAATTATGGAATCTTCCTTCCTGATTTTGCATTGCATTCTGCCGTTGCGGCGATTTAGTGCTATTTTCGAGCAAATTACACACGGAGGTAAACACTAATGTTTACTTTGTTGATATACTCAGCGGCAGGGAGGCGATGTGAAACAAAGCGAGTTCAGACGTTGGCTCGAATCTCAGGGCGTCGATGTAGCGAATGGCAGCAACCATTTGAAACTCAGGTTTCATGGGAGGCGCAGTGTCATGCCGCGTCACCCCTGCGATGAGATTAAAGAACCATTGCGTAAAGCAATCCTGAAACAACTCGGTTTGAGTTAATCGCCAATTAAAAAGGTTAATGACATGCGAGAGACAGTCGAAATTATGCGTTATCCCGTCACTCTTACACCCGCGCCGGAAGGCGGTTATATGGTTTCTTTTGTGGATATCCCTGAAGCGTTGACGCAGGGCGAAACTGTCGCTGAAGCGATGGAAGCGGCAAAAGATGCTTTACTGACCGCATTTGATTTTTATTTTGAAGATAACGAGCTTATCCCTTTACCTTCGCCATTAAATAGTCACGATCACTTTATTGAAGTACCTTTGAGCGTCGCCTCTAAGGTATTGCTGTTAAATGCTTTTTTACAGTCAGAAATCACTCAGCAAGAGTTAGCCAGACGAATTGGCAAACCTAAACAGGAGATTACTCGCTTATTTAACTTGCACCATGCGACAAAAATCGACGCCGTCCAGCTTGCGGCTAAGGCGCTTGGCAAAGAGTTATCGCTGGTGATGGTTTGATAACAGTTAATGAAAAGTTGTCATTTTTAACAACTGATATAGACTGCCGAATCATCTGCACATAATTACGATTCGATAATGAAAAAATACCAGCAGCTTGCAGAACAATTACGCGAGCAGATTGTGTCGGGTATCTGGCAACCTGGCGATCGTTTGCCTTCGTTGCGTGACCAGGTGGCGCTTTCTGGCATGAGCTTTATGACTGTCAGCCATGCCTATCAGTTGCTCGAAAGTCAGGGACATATTATCGCGCGACCGCAGTCGGGTTATTACGTTGCGCCACAGGCAATAAAAATGCCGAAAGCGCCAGTCATTCCAGTCACTCGAGATGAAGCAGTCGATATCAACACCTATATTTTTGATATGTTGCAGGCCAGTCGCGATCCGTCGGTAGTTCCGTTTGCCTCGGCCTTTCCCGACCCGCGACTTTTCCCCCTCCAACAACTAAACCGCTCGCTGGCGCAGGTAAGCAAAACCGCCACGGCGATGAGCGTGATTGAAAACTTACCGCCAGGAAACGCAGAACTGCGTCAGGCTATTGCTCGTCGCTATGCCTTACAGGGCATCACTATTTCTCCTGATGAAATTGTCATTACCGCCGGGGCGTTAGAGGCATTAAACCTCAGTTTACAAGCGGTAACGGAACCAGGCGATTGGGTGATAGTAGAGAATCCTTGTTTCTACGGCGCGTTGCAGGCGCTGGAGCGGTTACGGCTGAAGGCGTTATCGGTGGCGACGGACGTTAAAGAAGGGATTGATCTCAAGGCGCTGGAACTAGCGTTGCAGGAGTATCCGGTGAAAGCGTGCTGGCTGATGACTAATAGCCAGAATCCACTCGGATTTACCTTAACGCCGCAGAAAAAAGCGAGGCTGGTAGCGTTGCTCAATCAGTACAACGTAACGCTGATTGAAGATGACGTGTACAGCGAACTTTATTTTGGACGGGAAAAACCGCTGCCTGCGAAAGCATGGGATCACCACGATGGTGTTTTGCATTGCTCTTCGTTTTCGAAATGTCTGGTGCCTGGTTTTCGTATTGGTTGGGTCGCCGCCGGAAAACATGCACGTAAAATTCAACGCTTGCAGTTGATGAGTACGCTTTCCACCAGCTCACCGATGCAGCTTGCACTGGTGGATTACCTTTCCACGCGCCGATACGACGCCCATCTTCGTCGCTTGCGTCGCCAGCTTGCGGAGCGTAAACAACGTGCCTGGCAGGCACTGCTGCGTTATCTGCCTGCGGAAGTGAAAATTCATCATAATGACAGCGGTTATTTTCTCTGGCTGGAGCTCCCCGCGCCGTTAGATGCGGGCGAATTAAGCCTGGCAGCACTGACGCATCATATCAGTATTGCGCCGGGTAAAATGTTTTCTACCGGTGAAAACTGGTCACGTTTTTTCCGTTTTAATACCGCGTGGCAGTGGGGCGAGCGCGAAGAACAGGCGGTTAAACAATTAGGCAAACTTATTCAAGAACGACTGTAATAGCGTTTAATTTAATTCCTCTCAGGTAAAGTAATATGAATTTCGAATAGCAGTCATATTTCCTAACTCCTTGTCTATACTCCAGAAGATAACCTTACAGACGGCATAATGCGCGGTAGCTCACAACCTGATTAAATTTTCTCAGGGGCGAAGGTGTGCCTGCAAGCCGCCGTCTATGGTTAAACAAGGAGATATTTTTACGGCACGGCGGCTGAACAATTAATTACGACAGGAGTAAGACCTTATGAGCAAGACATTTGCCCGCAGCAGCCTGTGTGCGCTCACCATGACAATAATGACCGCTCACGCCGCCGAACCGCCTACCAATTTAGATAAACCGGAAGGGCGACTGGATATTATCGCCTGGCCGGGATACATCGAACGCGGACAAACTGATAAACAATACGACTGGGTAACGCAATTCGAAAAAGAGACAGGCTGCGCGGTGAATGCGAAAACCGCCGCGACTTCC
Source organism: Escherichia sp. F1 (assembly GCF_046764225.1). Classification (NCBI taxonomy): domain Bacteria; kingdom Pseudomonadati; phylum Pseudomonadota; class Gammaproteobacteria; order Enterobacterales; family Enterobacteriaceae; genus Escherichia; species Escherichia sp. F1. Next base: position 2,508,648 of record NZ_CP177202.1, on the reverse strand, counting down.
GATGAAATGGTCAGTCTGATGACCAAAGGGGGTTACGATCTGGTTACGGCATCCGGCGATGCCTCGCTGCGCCTGATTATGGGCAAACGCGTGCAGCCGATTAATACCGCCTTGATTCCCAACTGGAAAGCGCTCGATCCGCGCGTGGTTAAAGGCGACTGGTTTAACGTTGGCGGCAAAGTTTACGGCACACCTTACCAATGGGGGCCGAACCTGCTGATGTACAACACTAAAACCTTCCCGACGCCGCCGGATAGCTGGCAAGTGGTTTTTGTTGAGCAGAATCTGCCGGACGGCAAGAGCAATAAAGGCCGCGTCCAGGCTTATGATGGCCCTATCTACATTGCGGACGCTGCGTTGTTCGTTAAAGCCACTCAGCCGCAGTTGGGCATCAGCGATCCGTATCAACTCACCGAAGAACAGTACCAGGCGGTGCTGAAAGTGCTGCGCGATCAACATAGTTTGATCCATCGCTACTGGCATGACACTACCGTGCAAATGAGCGATTTCAAAAACGAGGGTGTGGTTGCTTCCAGTGCTTGGCCCTATCAGGCCAACGCCCTGAAAGCCGAAGGCCAGCCTGTCGCTACCGTTTTCCCGAAAGAGGGCGTTACCGGTTGGGCTGACACCACCATGCTACATAGCGAAGCGAAACATCCGGTTTGCGCCTACAAATGGATGAACTGGTCATTAACCCCAAAAGTGCAGGGCGATGTGGCGGCCTGGTTTGGCTCGTTACCAGTAGTGCCGGAAGGGTGTAAAGCCAGTCCGTTATTAGGCGAGAAAGGTTGTGAAACAAACGGTTTTAACTATTTCGATAAAATCGCCTTCTGGAAAACGCCTATAGCAGAAGGGGGCAAGTTTGTTCCCTACAGTCGCTGGACGCAGGATTACATTGCCATTATGGGCGGTCGCTAACTTCGCTGGGGTGTTTTATGACGTACGCAGTGGAGTTTGATAACGTCTCGCGGTTGTACGGTGACGTGCGCGCAGTAGATGGCGTCAGTATTGCGATAAAAGATGGTGAGTTCTTCTCTATGCTGGGGCCGTCCGGTTCCGGCAAAACCACCTGCCTGCGCCTGATTGCCGGATTCGAACAGCTTTCCGGCGGGGCTATCTCTATCTTTGGTAAACCCGCCAGCAATCTGCCACCGTGGGAGCGGGACGTGAATACCGTCTTTCAGGACTACGCGCTATTTCCGCATATGTCGATTCTTGACAACGTCGCCTACGGGCTGATGGTCAAAGGCGTGGATAAAAAACAGCGGCATGCGATGGCGCAAGAGGCGCTGGAGAAAGTGGCGCTGGGTTTTGTTCAGCAACGCAAACCGTCACAACTTTCTGGTGGTCAGCGCCAGCGAGTCGCCATCGCCAGAGCACTGGTGAATGAACCGCGCGTATTGCTGTTGGATGAACCGCTCGGCGCACTGGATCTCAAATTGCGTGAGCAGATGCAACTGGAACTAAAAAAGCTGCAACAGTCTCTCGGTATCACTTTTATCTTCGTTACCCACGATCAGGGCGAAGCGTTATCGATGTCTGATCGTGTTGCGGTTTTCAATAATGGACGCATTGAGCAGGTCGATTCCCCGCGCGATCTCTATATGCGCCCGCGCACGCCGTTTGTTGCCGGGTTCGTTGGTACATCGAATGTTTTTGATGGACTGATGGCAGAGAAACTTTGTGGCATGACGGGAAGCTTCGCCCTGCGACCGGAACATATCCGCTTCAACACCCCCGGCGAAGTGCAGGCTAATGGCACGATCCAGGCAGTGCAATATCAGGGAGCGGCAACTCGTTTTGAACTGAGACTGAACGGCGGTGAAAAACTGCTGGTGAGTCAGGCCAATATGACAGGCGAAGAACTGCCTGCCACGCTCACGCCCGGACAACAGGTGATGGTTTCCTGGTCGCGTGATGTGATGGTGCCGCTGGTTGAGGAGAGGTGAATGGCGATGAATGTATTGCAATCACCTTCACGTCCAGGTCTGGGTAAGGTGTCCGGTTTCTTCTGGCGTAATCCGGGGCTGGGGCTGTTTTTACTGCTGCTTGGCCCGCTAATGTGGTTTGGCATTGTCTATTTCGGCTCGCTGCTGACACTGTTATGGCAGGGATTTTATACCTTTGACGATTTCACCATGTCGGTAACGCCGGAACTGACGCTGGCGAATATCCGTGCGCTGTTTAATCCGGCGAATTACGACATCATTCTCCGCACGCTGACTATGGCTGTGGCAGTCACTATCGCCAGCGCCATTCTGGCTTTTCCAATGGCGTGGTATATGGCGCGCTATACCAGCGGGAAAATGAAAGCGTTTTTTTATATTGCGGTAATGTTGCCGATGTGGGCGAGCTACATTGTGAAAGCCTATGCCTGGACGTTATTGCTGGCAAAAGATGGCGTGGCTCAGTGGTTTTTACAACATCTTGGGCTGGAACCACTGCTGATTGCGTTCCTTACATTACCTGCGGTGGGCGGCAATACGCTGTCAACTTCCGGGCTGGGGCGCTTTCTGGTGTTTCTCTATATCTGGTTGCCGTTCATGATCCTGCCCGTGCAGGCGGCGCTTGAGCGTTTGCCGCCGTCATTATTGCAGGCGTCGGCTGATCTTGGCGCGCGTCCACGGCAAACCTTTCGCTATGTGGTGCTGCCGCTGGCGATCCCGGGTATTGCCGCTGGCTCTATCTTTACCTTCTCACTCACACTGGGTGATTTTATCGTCCCGCAACTGGTTGGCCCGCCAGGATATTTTATCGGCAATATGGTTTATTCCCAGCAGGGGGCGATTGGCAATATGCCGATGGCGGCGGCATTCACCCTGGTGCCGATTGTTCTCATCGCACTGTACCTGGCGTTCGTGAAACGTCTGGGAGCGTTCGATGCACTCTGAACGCGCACCGTTTTTTCTCAAACTGGCGGCCTGGGGCGGCGTAGTTTTCCTACATTTTCCCATCCTGATTATCGCCGCCTATGCGTTTAACACTGAAGATGCGGCGTTTAGTTTTCCACCGCAGGGCCTGACGCTGCGCTGGTTTAGCGTGGCAGCACAGCGTAGTGATATTCTTGATGCCGTGACACTGTCACTTAAAGTGGCGGCGCTGGCGACATTAATGGCGCTGGTGTTAGGGACGCTGGCCGCTGCCGCGCTGTGGCGACGAGACTTTTTCGGCAAAAACGCCATTTCGCTGTTACTGCTGCTGCCCATTGCGCTGCCGGGCATTGTCACTGGTCTGGCGTTATTAACCGCCTTTAAAACCATCAATCTGGAGCCGGGATTTTTCACCATCGTGGTCGGTCATGCGACTTTTTGCGTAGTGGTGGTGTTTAACAATGTCATCGCCCGTTTTCGCCGCACCTCGTGGAGTCTGGTTGAGGCGTCAATGGATCTTGGGGCCAATGGCTGGCAAACCTTCCGCTACGTAGTGTTGCCGAATCTCAGTTCGGCGCTACTGGCAGGAGGAATGCTGGCGTTTGCCTTGTCGTTCGATGAAATCATCGTGACGACCTTTACGGCAGGTCATGAACGAACGTTACCGTTGTGGTTGCTCAATCAGCTTGGGCGACCGCGTGATGTACCGGTAACCAACGTGGTGGCACTGCTGGTTATGTTGGTAACAACCTTGCCGATCCTGGGGGCCTGGTGGCTAACCCGCGAAGGCGACAATGGTCAATAACCACTGATACAGGAATATGCTATGCAACATAAGTTACTGATTAACGGAGAACTGGTTAGCGGCGAAGGGGAAAAACAGCCTGTCTATAATCCGGCAACGGGGGACGTTTTACTGGAGATTGCCGAGGCATCCGCAGAGCAGGTCGATGCTGCTGTGCGCGCGGCAGATGCAGCATTTGCCGAATGGGGGCAAACCACGCCGAAAGTGCGTGCGGAATGTCTGCTGAAACTGGCTGATGTTATCGAAGAAAATGGTCAGGTTTTTGCCGAACTGGAGTCCCGTAATTGTGGCAAACCGCTGCATAGTGCGTTCAATGATGAAATCCCGGCGATTGTCGATGTTTTTCGCTTTTTCGCTGGTGCGGCGCGCTGTCTGAATGGTCTGGCGGCAGGTGAATATCTTGAAGGTCATACTTCGATGATCCGTCGCGATCCGTTGGGGGTCGTGGCTTCGATCGCACCGTGGAATTATCCGCTGATGATGGCCGCGTGGAAACTGGCTCCGGCGCTGGCGGCAGGGAACTGTGTAGTGCTTAAACCATCAGAAATTACCCCGCTGACCGCGTTGAAGTTAGCAGAGCTGGCGAAAGATATCTTCCCGGCAGGCGTGATTAACGTACTGTTTGGCAGAGGCAAAACGGTGGGCGATCCGCTGACCGGTCATCCCAAAGTGCGGATGGTGTCGCTGACGGGCTCTATCGCCACCGGCGAGCACATCATCAGCCATACCGCGCCCTCCATTAAGCGTACTCATATGGAACTTGGTGGCAAAGCGCCAGTGATTGTTTTTGATGATGCGGATATTGAAGCAGTGGTCGAAGGTGTACGTACATTTGGCTATTACAATGCCGGACAGGATTGTACTGCGGCTTGTCGGATCTACGCGCAAAAAGGCATTTACGATACGCTGGTGGAAAAACTGGGTGCTGCGGTGGCAACGTTAAAATCTGGTGCGCCGGATGACGAGTCTACGGAGCTTGGACCTTTAAGCTCGCTGGCGCATCTCGAACGCGTCAGCAAGGCAGTAGAAGAGGCGAAAGCGACAGGGCACATCAAAGTGATCACTGGCGGTGAAAAGCGCAAGGGTAATGGCTATTACTATGCGCCGACGCTACTGGCTGGCGCATTACAGGACGATGCCATCGTGCAAAAAGAGGTATTTGGTCCAGTAGTGAGTGTTACGCTCTTCGACAATGAAGAACAGGTGGTAAACTGGGCAAATGACAGCCAGTACGGACTTGCATCCTCGGTATGGACGAAAGATGTGGGCAGGGCGCATCGCGTCGGCTCGCGGCTGCAATATGGTTGTACCTGGGTCAATACCCATTTCATGCTGGTAAGTGAAATGCCGCACGGTGGGCAGAAACTTTCTGGTTACGGCAAGGATATGTCACTTTATGGGCTGGAGGATTACACCGTCGTCCGCCACGTCATGGTTAAACATTAAGGATAATATTGCAGATCGTAAGAGTATGAGATGATCTTGCGTACTGTCAGAGCACTGATTTCTCTGACAGTACGTGCTGCGTGCAAAATCACTACATCAAATAAACCAGCCAAATCTCATAGAGATAAGAGTAAACAAACCAACAGCAGCAAAGACATTTATCAGTACTACAGTTCTACTGGAAACATTCATTTTTGCCACCTTTTATCATTGCCCCTATGTGTATAGTACGGGTTAAGAAAATCCGCAATAATACTCATTCTGAAGATGGATAAGGGCAAGTTGCTGTTTGATGTTTTTTTCTCAAACCGGTTAAAAAACTTGATGTACGTCAAAAAATGACGCATATTTGCGCGCGTTTTATTCATCTGGCTGGACGCCCGTACATGTCTCTCTATCAACACATGCTTGTTTTTTATGCGGTTATGGCAGCAATCGCATTTCTTATCACCTGGTTTCTTTCTCACGATAAGAAACGCATCCGTTTCTTAAGCGCCTTTCTGGTGGGGGCAACATGGCCGATGAGTTTCCCGGTGGCGCTGTTGTTTTCACTGTTTTAAATCTTACTCACTGGCTTGACGGCACCACGCAGACTTATATCATTTGGATGAATCGATAAATTTCACAAGTGGCTAAGGAGAAAGTATGTCGCATCTGGATGAAGTCATCGCGCGCGTGGATGCCGCGATTGAAGAGAGCGTCATTGCCCATATGAACGAATTATTAATCGCCCTGAGCGATGACGCGGAGTTAAGTCGGGAAGATCGCTACACCCAGCAGCAGCGTTTGCGCACCGCTATTGCTCATCACGGTCGCAAGCATAAAGAAGATATGGAAGCGCGCCATGAACAGTTAACCAAAGGCGGCACCATCCTCTGATTAAAATGAGCGTCTGGCCACCAGCCAGGCGCCAACCACAAGTAAAATTGCGCCACAAATTGGGCCGATCAACGCTCGTAGTGGTACGCCATGGCTGCGGAAGATATCCAGCACCAGACCGCCAATCAGCTGGCTGGCGACCAGTACCGCAATAGTTGTCGCCGCTCCCACATTCTGATATCCGCTGATACTGGCGAAGACAAAAAACGATCCCAGCAAGCCAGGTATAAGTGTCCACCAGCGCACGTTGGACACCAGTTCGCCAAACCCCGCCATACTTTGTTTAAACCATAAAATAGAAACAAAGAGCACAATCCCCACCAGTGAGTTCAGCAACATGGCGATGAGAATGGTAGAGGAGGTCTGGGTGATGCGCACCATCAGCGTGTTCTGGACAACCAGACCAATTCCGGCGGCAATCAAAAAAGCAAGGGTGAGCGACTGATTCATCCAATCGCGTCCGGTTCAGTGCGCTCGTCGAGTTGCAACTGCATAAATGTCAGATCCAGCCAGCGCCCAAATTTAGTGCCCACCTGCGGCATTTGCGCGGTGACGACAAATCGCAGCGACTGGTGGAGATGCAGCGAAGCCTGATTTTGCGATTCGATCCCCGCGACCATGACATGCTTCCCGCAATCACGCGCTTCATCAATCAATCGGCTTAACAATTCACGCCCAAGACCTTTGCCCTGATGATCGGGATGGACATAAACCGAATGTTCCACGGTATGGCGAAAACCATCGAAACTACGCCAGTCGCCAAACGAGGCATATCCCGTCACTACGCCATCTTCTTCGCTCACCAGCACCGGATAACCTGCTATGGTCCGCGCTTCAAACCAGGCAATGCGGTTATCTGCATCCACCGTTTGGTCATTCCAGATAGCCGCCGTATACAACACGGCGTGGTTATAAATTTCCGCAATGGCAGCACAGTCGGCTTTGCGGGCAAAACGGATGGACATGTCTGGCCTCAATAAAATAATGATGATGATGTTATCAATACTATCGAAAACAGCCCGAAGCAACGGATTCCTCGATGAAATTATTGCGTGTTGCAGAGGGGATGTGACGGCTGCAAACAAAACCAATCCCGTGAGCCTGCTACTATTGATGGATTCATGCTAAAAGCACAGGAGAGCATTATGGGGCAACAAAAGCAGCGTAATCGACGTTGGGTTCTGGCCTCGCGTCCGCATGGCGCGCCGGTTCCGGAGAATTTTCGTCTTGAAGAAGATGATGTCGCCACCCCGGGTGAAGGACAGGTGTTACTGCGCACAGTTTATTTGTCCCTGGACCCGTATATGCGTGGACGTATGAGCGATGAGCCATCTTATTCACCGCCTGTTGATATTGGCGGCGTGATGGTCGGCGGCACGGTGAGCCGTGTCGTGGAGTCGAATCATCCTGATTATCAGCCTGGCGACTGGGTGCTGGGCTACAGTGGATGGCAGGACTATGACATATCCAGTGGTGATGATCTGGTGAAACTTAGCGATCATCCGCAAAATCCATCGTGGTCGCTGGGTGTGCTGGGGATGCCAGGCTTTACTGCTTATATGGGCCTACTGGATATCGGTCAGCCTAAAGAGGGCGAAACGCTGGTGGTTGCGGCGGCGACAGGTCCTGTGGGAGCAACGGTGGGGCAAATCGGCAAACTTAAAGGTTGCAGGGTGGTGGGGGTTGCCGGTGGCGCGGAAAAATGCCGCCATGCTACCGAGGTGTTAGGCTTTGATGTTTGTCTTGACCATCACGCGGATGATTTTGCCGAACAACTGGCGAAAGCGTGCCCAAAAGGCGTTGATATCTATTATGAAAACGTGGGCGGTAAAGTATTTGATGCGGTGCTACCGTTACTTAATACATCTGCGCGCATTCCCGTCTGCGGCTTAGTGAGCAGCTATAACGCTACAGAGCTACCACCCGGCCCGGATCGTTTACCTCTGCTGATGGCTACGGTGCTGAAAAAACGTATTCGCTTGCAAGGATTTATTATCGCTCAGGATTATGGTCACCGCATCCATGAGTTTCAGAAGGAGATGGGGCAATGGGTTAAAGAGGATAAAATCCACTACCGCGAAGAAATTACTGACGGTTTAGAGAATGCGCCACAGACGTTTATCGGCCTGCTGAAGGGTAAAAACTTCGGCAAAGTGGTGATCCGCGTGGCGGGTGATGATTAAAGATACGACGGCGGCGTAAAGCCGCCATAAAAATCCAGGCAAAAAGCTTATTTTCAGCTTTAATTAACTAACCACGTCATTGTTCTGCTCCTAATAACAACAAACGTGAGTGGTTTATGATTATTCACTTTAATACCCCAGGTGAACTCCTTCTGCCATGCAGGCAGGGTTGGACAGAAAACACGCGAAGGAATTAAAATGCCTGGAACGGAAAAAATGAAACATGTCAGTTTGACTCTGCAGGTTGAGAACGACCTGAAACATCAGCTTAGTATTGGCGCACTAAAACCTGGCGCACGCCTGATTACTAAAAATCTGGCGGAGCAATTAGGTATGAGTATTACACCTGTGCGTGAAGCATTATTACGTCTGGTTTCGGTGAATGCGCTTTCTGTCGCACCAGCGCAAGCATTTACAGTTCCGGAAGTGGGGAAACGTCAATTAGACGAAATCAATCGGATCCGCTACGAGCTGGAATTAATGGCAGTTACTCTGGCTGTTGAAAACCTCACCCCGCAAGACCTGGCGGAACTCGAGGAATTGCTCGAGAAATTACAGCAGGCGCAAGAAAAGGGCGACATGGAACAAATCATTAATGCGAACAGGCTATTTCGCTTAGCAATTTATCATCGTTCAAATATGCCCATCCTGTGTGAGATGATTGAGCAACTGTGGGTCAGGATGGGACCTGGTTTACATTATCTTTATGAAGCGATTAATCCAGCGGAATTACGGGAGCGTATAGAAAACTATCGTCTATTACTCGCCGCGTTAAAAGCAAAAGACAAAGAGGGATGCAGACATTGTCTTGCTGAAATTATGCAACAAAATATTGCTATTTTATACCAGCAATACAATCGTTAAATTAAATGCCCGGCAAATACCGGGCATCAAGGTAATTACTCAAATCGCCACGCAATATTCATGCCGACACCATAATTTCGCCCGGGTGCAGGTTCGTAATATCGCCCGTTTGACTCATTGACAATGACAGAACCAACGTATTCTTTATCGAATAAATTATCGACACGACCAAATAAATCCACAGTTAAATTGTGGTAATTGTATTTATACCCGGTGAATAAGCCGACGAGAGTATAAGACGGCGCTTTGGCCGTATTTTCATCATCTGCCATAATATCACCCATATAACGCGCTTCCGTGCCTGCATACCAACCATCTTCCGGTACATAACCTATCGATGCAAAGCCCATATTACGGGCGATCCCTGGCATCCGGTTACCGTTACAATCCTGTTCATTGCACACATTGCTGCGATAGGTCGCATCAAGCCAGGTCCAGGACGCTTTTACGCGAAAATCTTCCGCGAAACGTTGATCCCATGCCAGTTCAGCGCCTTGACGACGGGTCTTTCCGGCATTTTTGTAAGTCGTACGCCCACCGCTACTGCTATCGACAACAATTTCATCATCGGTGTCGGTCTGGAACAATGCGAGACTAAGCAGCCCATAACCAATACGCGTTTTACTGCCGATCTCAATTGTATCGTTGGTGGATGGTTTTAAACCAAAGTTCATACCGCTTTGACCGTCAGCACGATAAGACAGCTCATTAATCGTCGGCGTTTCAAAACCTCGCCCGGCTGCCAGATAGATATTCCAGGCATCGGTCATTGCATATTTTAACGAACCGGCAGGTAGCCATTTGTGATAACTGGCATCACCGCTGTCATCGCCGTTACCCGGAGTAACGTAATGGTCGTTGGAATCAAACCACACGGAGCTGTAGCGCACGCCAGCATCCAGCGACAGTTTTTCGCTCAGCTGCCACTGCGTCTGTAAATAGGGATCGACATTCCACATCAGATTGCGTTCGTCGCGGCGCAACTCACCTTTTTGCCCGTATTCCGGCACGCCGCTATTCAGGCGGAAGTTATTGTAGCCTTTGCGATTTTCACTCATGTTTTCGTAGTTCAGGCCGGTAGTGAACGTGAGCGGAACGCCCAGCTCGCCACGGTGTGTCCAGCGGCTGTCTATCCCCTGATAATGGCGTTGCAGAGTAATCACGCCGCCCGCATGCGACGGGTTAAGTTGTGGTGCCATCGGGATTGACTGGTACTGGGTCGTTTCTCGCTCCCCGGCATACATCATCACACTCATATCATCTTGTGCGCTCAGGCTACGTTCATAGCGCAACCCAGCCTGAGTTTGCTTGATGGTTTTTCGCGTGTCGTACTGTTCAGCGCGTGGCGCTTGTTGCGGATTCGCCTTCCATTCTGCTTCGGTTAGCCCACCTGGGTCATCTGCTTTGATATCCACACTATTGAAAATCAGGCTTAATTTGCTGGCGTCATCAATGCGTACGCCCAGTTTGGCATTGGCTAAATTTTTCTGTGCGCCACTATGATCACGATAGCCGTGGGTCGTAAAGCGCGTGGTTGAGACGGTGTAATCGACATCGCCAGGCTGAGTGCCGTCGCCCATTGCGCCTGTTGCTTTCAGCCCATAGCGCCAGCTGCCAAAACTGCCGTAGTAACTACTGGCTTCAATGGTTGGTGGCTGTTGTCCGGTCTGGGTGATGACATTCATTACACCGCCAGACGCGTTGCCATACAGAGCAGAGAAGGGGCCGCGCAGCACTTCCACATTTTGTACACTGCTTAAATCGATGTTGGATGTTTGCCCTTGTCCGTCGGGCATGGTGGCGGGAATACCGTCCACATACAGGCGAATACCGCGAATTCCGTAAGTGGAGCGGGAGCCAAATCCGCGAATCGACAGCTGTAAATCTTGCGCATAGTTCTGCCGGTTTTGTACCTGCAAACCAGGCACGCCGGTCAGTGATTCAGACAAGTTAATGCGCGGTGTTGCCAGACGCATCTCCTCGCCATTCACCACGCTCACGGCTGCTGGGGTATCCAGTTCTGAAACCACCTGCGGCGTGGCACTGACAATCATGGTCTGTTCATCAGCGGCAAAAACAACAGGGGAAAGGACAAGCAGTGCGGGCAAAACGGTCTGTCGGACGGAAAAAATCTTCATGAAAAAAGCCAGGTTAAGAATGGGAAAACGCCGCTATGGTAATAAAATTGTAAATTTATGGAAAACGAAACGGCACGATACGTTAAGTAATTGAGAAAATTGTAGTCGTAACGGCAAGAAATGCTCCACATTTAAGAAAATAATGATTACCATTCCCATTTATAACAAGAGCGTAACGATGATTACGCTTAGCGAAGCATTGTGAAGCAGCAAAAATATCGGTTCATCAAAGGGAGTCGTCATGCATTTACGTCATCTGTTTTCATCGCGCCTGCGTGGTTCATTACTGTTAGGTTCATTGCTTGTTGCTTCATCATTCAGTACGCAGGCCGCAGAAGAAATGCTGCGTAAAGCGGTAGGTAAAGGTGCCTACGAAATGGCTTATAGCCAGCAAGAAAACGCGCTGTGGCTCGCCACTTCGCAAAGCCGCAAACTGGATAAAGGCGGCGTGGTTTATCGTCTTGATCCGGTCACTCTGGAAGTGACGCAGGCGATCCATAACGATCTCAAGCCGTTTGGTGCCACCATCAATAACACGACTCAGACGTTGTGGTTTGGTAACACAGTAAACAGCGCGGTCACGGCGATAGATGCCAAAACGGGCGAAGTGAAAGGCCGTCTGGTGCTGGATGATCGTAAGCGCACGGAAGAGGTGCGCCCGCTGCAACCGCGTGAGCTGGTAGCTGATGATGCCACGAACACCGTTTACATCAGTGGTATTGGTAAAGAGAGCGTGATTTGGGTCGTTGATGGCGAGAATATCAAACTGAAAACCGCCATCCAGAACACCGGTAAAATGAGTACCGGTCTGGCGCTGGATAGCAAAGGCAAACGTCTTTACACCACTAACGCTGACGGCGAATTGATTACCATCGACACCGCCGACAATAAAATCCTCAGCCGTAAAAAGCTGCTGGATGACGGCAAAGAGCACTTCTTTATCAACATTAGCCTTGATACCGCCAGGCAGCGTGCATTTATCACCGATTCTAAAGCCGCAGAAGTGTTAGTGGTCGATACCCGTAATGGCAATATTCTGGCGAAGGTTGCGGCACCGGAATCACTGGCTGTGCTGTTTAACCCGGCGCGTAATGAAGCCTACGTAACGCATCGTCAGGCAGGTAAAGTCAGTGTGATTGACGCGAAAAGCTATAAAGTGGTGAAAACGTTCGATACGCCGACTTATCCGAACAGCCTGGCGCTGTCTGCCGATGGTAAAACGCTGTATGTCAGTGTGAAACAAAAATCCACTAAACAGCAGGAAGCAACCCAGCCGGACGATGTGATTCGTATTGCGCTGTAATAGATATGGCGAGGGTGAAAACGGAGAGACTTGCCTGACTTTTATCACGCCGCATCCGGCACCTTCGTCAGTAATTTGAATTTGCCCGGCACGTAGCCGGGCAATTTTGCAATTAACTCGCCGTTTCAGGTTTAAACACAATTTCCTGTTTTTCTTCATCTTCCTCGACGACTGGCGCAGTGCTGTGAATTTCAGCAACGCGTTTGCGCACACCAAACCAGCCTATAACCAGCAGAATACCGATAATCGGCAGCGCCGCGATAGTATAAGTCCCGTTCGGGTAATCGAACGCCATCAGCACAAGGACACTCAGTAAAAACAGTAATGTCAGCCAGGAAGTGAAGGGTGCGCCAGGCAGTTTAAAACTGACATCTGCTGCTTTGCCTTCTTTAATCGCTTTACGCAGGCGCATCTGGCACACGATGATAAACGCCCATGAAGCGATGATTCCCAGCGACGCGAAGTTCAACACAATCTCAAATACGCGCGACGGCACCAGATAGTTGAGGAATACGCCGACGACATACACAACCAGTGTCGCCAGAATCCCGGCATACGGCACATGCTGACGACTCATTTTCGCCATAAAACTCGGTGCGGAACCGCCCATCGCCATCGAGCGCAGAATACGTCCGGTGCAGTACAGACCTGAGTTCAGGCTGGAGAGGGCAGCGGTCAGCACCACAATGTTCATAATGCTGCCGATGTACGGCACACCCAGTTTAGAGAAAAACGTCACGAACGGACTTTGCCCCGCCTGATACGCGCTCCACGGCAATAACATAACCAGCAACACCACGGAGCCGACGTAAAACAGGCCAATACGCCAAATCACACTGTTAATCGCTTTAGGCACCATGGTCTGCGGATCTTTACATTCTCCGGCAGCTGTACCCACCATTTCAATGGAGGCAAAAGCAAACACTACGCCCTGAATCAACACCAGCGCAGGTAGCAAACCGTGGGGGAAGAAGCCGCCGTTATCGGTAATTAAATGAAAGCCAGTGGTGTTGCCATCCAGCGGCTGACCACTACCGAGGAACACTGTACCCACGACCAAAAAGGTCACAATGGCGAGCACTTTAATAAGCGCAAACCAGAACTCCATCTCGGCAAACCATTTCACACCAATCATATTCATGGTGCCAACGATGGTCAGCGCAGCGAGCGCAAAGACCCACTGCGGTACACCACCAAATGCGCCCCAGTAATGCATATACAGTGCAACGGCGGTAATATCGACAATCCCCGTCATCGCCCAGTTGATGAAGTACATCCAGCCTGCAACGTAAGCGGCTTTCTCTCCTAAAAACTCACGGGCATAAGAGACAAAACTGCCACTGGAAGGGCGGTGTAACACCAGCTCACCCAATGCACGCAGAATAAAAAATGAAAACAGGCCGCAGATCAAATAGACCAGTGCCAGTGCTGGCCCCGCCATTTGCAGTCGGGCTCCCGCGCCTAAAAACAAACCCGTACCAATCGCGCCGCCAATGGCGATCATCTGCACCTGGCGATTGCCCATCGCTTTGTGATACCCCTCTTCGTGGGCATTAAGCCAGCGGCGTTTCGCGGCGTGTTGATCTGAAGTGTCGGTGTCGTGTTTACTCATTGCTCTCCCTGATTGCTTTAATGAAAAAGTCATATAAGTTGCCATGAACAATGTTTATTCATCCTGGCGATGACAAGATTCACCATTATTCTTTATGGGTATAACTGTCGGCGCAGAATCCTACCTTTTATCGTGTAACGATGCAAAATAATCCCGCTATAAATATGTGGGGATAAAGGCGGCCGGCAACAAAATAGCAACCTGATGAAATTTTGACGGAAACAACCACTATTGGTTTGATGATGCCCGACGGCAGTCCTACTCTTGCGCCACTCGTTCGTCGCTCTGAACGCCAGTGGTTGCAGTGGACACTGGCGTGGTTGGCTCATTGAATAGTGAGGTGCTAGCACATGACGGGTTTCAGGGGTAATACGCCAAATACCAATACAATTGCTGATTAAATGAGCCAATTGCTGACGTTAAAGAAAAGGCTAAAAAATGTAAGAGGCATGTAGGATGATAAACGCGCTATTGCCCAACAGGAGCTTCTGGAATTAGTCCTGTTCCATGGTCATTACAACTCTTAAAACATTACTTCATTATAATTAATGTGTATATCATTCCCGATATTAATTTATGAAGTGAATTTGATATATTCCGAATTCTTAATTTACATTACTAATGTATGGGGCATAACGTTAAGATTGCTATGTGCAGATTAAGATATCAGGGTGGGGCGGTAGCGTTTACAGACATTAATCAATTGATGAGAATTATGTTAGCTGCGTAATCATTTGCATCGGTTATTGATATTGAAGATAGATTAATAAAAATGCTGAGAATTAATGTTAAGAAATCATAACGGGAAACGTTGATAACTTGCTTTGATTTTATTTTCTATGAAGATGATGTCATCAATACTGTATAAAGTGGGAATATTGAACATCAAAGGGCGTTTGTGTTTTATCTGAAAGATATTATTTCCAGGGGAAAGGATATGTCATTAAGGAGAATGACATCTGGTGAATTAACATTGGCCAGATCGATTTTTGAGAATACAATTGATTATAGCAAGGTATGGATCCACAATGAAAAATATTTGCCTGGTCAAGGGGAAAGAACAGCGATGACCCCAAACGGGGAAATGTATTATCCTGATGCTGTTTATAGTTCAGATTATTCATCGCAAGCAATGCCTGGTGATCGTGAAACAGTAGCAGGTGCTTCTCACTTGTTTATTCATGAAATGATGCATGTTTGGCAATATCAGAAAGGGTATGCAGTTAAGTTGCGTGGTTTATTTTCTTGGGCGGCAAATTATCATTACGATCTTAATTTACAGTCAATTTCTTCTTATTCCATGGAACAACAAGCATCTATAGTTGCTGATTATTGGCTATTAATTAACTATGGACTGGTGGCTGATTTGGCAAATGTTAACTATGTAGGTGATACAACTGAATCAGTGAACACTCTATCGGAAAAATACAAAAAGGTGCTTAATTTATTTCCTGCGGGTGTCATATGAAGAGATTCTTTTTGTTTTTCTTTTTGTCGGGATGCACTGTTGGTGATTATGTTCGCCCATTGTTACCCGGTAGTGTATATTTGCAAGACGGACAGATTTGTTCAAAACCAGACGATGGGAATATTATTTCAAATTATGTTTTATATGAAGGTAAATATGGCAATGCAATAAAGTTGAAAAGAGTGACAGGTCAGTTCGAACCCGTATGTATTGATATAAGTGAGCTATCTTCAGATGTTATGTATATAGGGAAATATATGCTCTCTTCCGGAAGTAAAAAAGAATACTATGGTTTTAGCATAATTAGAACCGGAGAACGTATTTTAAGACTTGATGATAATCATATCAAATAACAAATTAAATAATTTTATTAGTTTTATTAATGTACTTTAGGTGAATGTTTCCACCAGGTTAACATGACGGTGCATTCTTCAAGGCATATATGGTTGATAGTATCTTCAGTAGCACGCATAAGTATTGAGATGTTTTATGCCAGCTACGAATATATTGCATATTTTATTCTCTGTAAGATTTCTTATTAGCACTTATCCATTTCTAGTTAAAAGGATTAATTATGAGTTTTGCAGCTACAGATTATCCATCCGGCGCACTAACTGGATCGGGTACACATAACGTGACTTTGAGCGGCAGCGCAGTTCCTGATGGAATGTTACTGTTTGCAAGCTTAGGGGGTACAGAAACAGTAGGGGAACTATTTACTTATTCTATTAAATTAAAAACTCCTGACATCCTGAACCTGGGCTATGTTTCCCCCGCAGCCAACCTGCAGCTCAAACCGATGGTGGGCAAAGATCTGTGCGTCAATATCGAATTGGATGGCGGCGGAAAACGTTATATCAGCGGGCTGGTGACGGCGGCACGCGTGGCTGGTCATCAAGGACGTTCGGTGGTGTATGAACTGCGGCTCGAACCGTGGTTAAAAATACTGACCCACACTAGTGACTACAAAGCGTTTCAGAATAAAAACGTGGTGGAGATCCTGGATGAGGTACTGGATGAGTACCCCTGGCCAGTGGAAAAACGACTGGTGGAAAATTATCCGACTCGCACCTGGCAGGTGCAGTACGGTGAAACAGATTTCGATTTTGTTCAGCGCCTGATGCAGGAGTGGGGTATCTACTGGTGGTTTGAGCACAGCGAGAACAGTCACACGTTAGTGCTGGCTGATGCCATTAATGTCCACAAGGCATGCGCAGATTCGCCGCTGGTGTGTTATTACCAGAAAGGGCTGAAACTGGACAAGGAGTTTATCCATACCATCACAGCAAATGAAAGTCTGCGCAGTGGACAGTGGGTGCTGAATGATTTCGACTTTATGAAGCCGCGTTCACTGCTGAAGAGCACCGTGGCTAATCCGCGTGAAACCGGCCTTGCTGAATATGAGCACTACGAATGGCCGGGAGATTACTTCACAAAGAGTGAAGGTGAAATGCTGACACGCATTCGCATGGAAGAACAGCGTAGCCCAGGTAGTCGGGTACAGGGCAGCGGCAATATTCGTACCCTGATGACAGGTTTTACCTTCATCCTGGAAAACTATCCGACAGCCGAAGTGAACCGGGAATATCTGCTGGTACAGACCACGCTATTTATACAGGACAATGCGCAACACAGCGGCCAGGAGCAGCATTTCTCTTACTCAACCAGCTTTGAACTGCATCCCACCAGCGAAGTTTACCGCCCACAACGAACCCTGAGCAAACCCCACACTAAAGGCCCGCAGAGCGCCATCGTCACCGGCCCGGCAGGGCAGGAAATCTGGACAGATAAATATGGCCGGGTGAAAGTTCAGTTTGGCTGGGATCGTTACGGTAAGAATGACGAAAATAGTTCCTGCTGGGTCCGTGTCAGTTATCCGTGGGCGGGTAAAGGATTCGGTGGCATTCAGATCCCGCGCATTGGTCAGGAAGTACTGGTGGATTTCAAAAACGGTGATCCGGATTTACCGATAATTGTTGGGCGTACCTACAACCAGGACACCATGCCACCGTGGGGACTACCGGGCGCAGCGACGCAAAGCGGATTTTACAGTCACACTATCGGCGGCGGCCCAACCAATGCCAACGCACTACGTTTTGAGGATAAACCTGGCGGTGAAGAGGTCTGGCTACATGCCGAAAAAGATCAGCGGATTGAAGTAAATAATAATGAAAGCCACTGGGTGGGCAATAATCGCCTTAAAGTCATTGATAAAACAGAAACAGCGATAATTGGTGAGGAACGTTCTCTTACAGTTCAGATGGATGATACCTCCCTTGCCGGACAAAATAAAACGATTCAGGCCGTACAGAATTTACGCCTTGCTGCGGGAGATTCCATGATTCTTAGTTGTGGGAACACTATCCTGCAAATGACCAGTGACGGAATATTTAATATAACCTGTAAGAATTTTAATATTACTGCAACAGAAAATGGAAAGATAAATACACAATCAGGTCAGCTTGATTTAAATATGAATAACAGGGTGGCAGATATACTTCCGCCTGGAACATCGGAAAAAACAGCCCTTCAATTGGCGATAGACGTCGCCTTTATGACTAAAAAATAAACAAAAAACATCATTAAATAATTTATTAATTTAAAAGGACTCATATCATTATGACGGAGTATTATCTCAATGAAACTGTTGTGACTTTTTCCGGGAATATTATTCAGGACAGTACTATTAATATGCTGCGCCTCAGCGATCCCGACGCTGCACTCATTATCAGCCGGGGCCAGATGCAGGAAGGAGACGAATTAGCCTCCCAGATTGAACAGCAAATGAAAAAACTGGAGAAACAGGTAAAGGATCTTCACTACACGCCCGTTCAGGTAACACGGGTGGGGATTAATGACGGTGAAGAAGGACTGGAAATACAGAGCCAGTTTCTCCGGGGTAACGAGCAGGTGTACCAGTGTCAGGTGGCATTTGTATTGCCGGGTGAGCGGGTCATGATGGCCTTCACCTACGCCCGAACCACACCGCTGACCCCGGCAGATATGACGCGCTGGGCTGAAATTAAAAAGAATCTGCGCTTCAGGATGCGGCAGGAAGCCGGGACGAATTAATCACACAGGGAACGGGACATGGAAGAGGCATTCTGGGCGGCAAGGCAGGGTGATGCCCTGCTGCATACGTCGTTTATGGCAGATGTGCTGGGGGCAGTTGTAGAGGTTGCCGCCACAGCCCTGGTGGATGTTCTGGTTGTCGGAACCATGGCGGCGCTGGGCGGAGTTGAAGTGGCAACGCTGGGCTGCTCAACCATTTTAGCGATCGGTATAGCAACAGCGGTATTTATGTCGTATCAGGGCTGGAATGACCGAATCAGTAGGGAAAGTGAGCAACTGGCGAACTGGCTTTTCCCGCCTCAGATTGAAGGTTACATCCTCACCGGCTCTGGCGACACATGGATCAACAGCAAACCTGCCGCGCGGGCCGCGGCGACTGCGGCATCGCGGCAGGACATTGAGGCGCAGGAGGCGCAGGCGAAGGCGGAACAGGAAGAAGCGCAGCGTCAGGAGGATGCCAGAACGTTCCTGGATGTGGCCGGGGAATATCTGGAAATGGCGGGGGCCATAGCCCTGGCGGTTAACCCGGTGACAGGGCCTGTGCTGATGTCCCGGGCGCTGCACGACCAGCTCAGTACGGAAGAAGGGCGTTCTGAAATGGTGGATGGCGTGACACATTTTGTGTCGGAACTATGGCAGCCCACCGTGGCCAGTGCGGCCCCGGGCTCCACCCCGACCCCTGACGATAAAATCGACTGCCATAAACATCCCTCCTCACTGACGCAGTTTCTCGCACAAAAAAAAACCGCCTTTCTGGATGACCCCCTGGGAACGGCCCTTAACCTGCTGAGTCCGGGCGGTATGCTGGAAACCGCCTTTCAGGGAGTGAATGCGGTTATTGGCAGCATCAGTAATCTGTTCAAAGGCGATGATGAACCGCCCGCAGCGGAATATATCGCGGAAGGCGCGCGGGATGTGCGTATCAACAGCCAGCCGGCGGCGCGCAGCGGGGCACGCTGTACCTGCGAGGCCAGGGTGGTGAATGAGCCGGGGAACGGGGCGTTTGTGTCACCGGATGTCCGCATTGGCGGTCCGTTACTGGTGGTCAGGGATATCAGAAGCGGCAGGTCGCAGATAACCCTGGTGGCAACCGTGGCGCTGATGTTTCTTCGCCCGGGCAAAATGCTTTCTAAAATCGCCTGTTTTGCTGCCAGTGTCGGGATGGGGGTGATGACGCAGAAGGCCATCAGTGCCCTTCCGCATCCGGTCAATGCCGCCACCGGAGCCAAATATCTGGCCGATGACGATGATTTTGACTTCAGTCTGCCGGGCCACTTTCCGCTGGACTGGCAGCGCGTGTACAGCAGTCGTGACGACCGCACGGAAGGGATGTTCGGTCAGGGCTGGAGTGTGATGTATGAAGTCAGCCTCGAGCGCACGCCGGGTACTGCTGACGAAAACTGCATGACCTTTGTGTCGGGCATGGGACGACGCCTGGATATGGAGGCCGTGCTGCCGGGGAGCGGGTTTTACAGCCCCGGCGAAGGACTGGCAGTACGGCGGGGTGAGCAGGGGCACTGGCTTATCAGCAGCGATGACGGGCAGTTTTTTCTGTTTGAAGCCGACCCGCATCACCCGCAGCGCCAGCGGCTGAAAATGCTGGGCGACCGCAACAGCAACTGTCTGAATCTGTACTACGACGAGCTGGGGCGCATCACGCAAATCAGCGGTGAACAGCAGCGTCCGTGCATCCGTCTGCATTATGAACTGGCGGCGCATCCCCGGCGGGTGACACAGATTTATCAGCATTTCCCTGAGACGGCTCCTTTACTGCTGCGTCGTTACCGCTATGACGAGGCCGGCCACCTGAACGGCGTGTACGACAGCACGGGGCACCTGCTGCGCGAGTTTGCTTACGACGAAAACCACTGCATGACCCTGCACCGCCAGCCGGGCGGCGAAGGGTATTATTACCAGTGGGGCTGGTATGAAGGCCCGGATGACGCAGCGTGGCGGGTGACGGGGCACCACACGGACAGCGGTGAACAGTACCGGCTGGCGTGGAGCCTCGCGGCACGCAGGCTGTGCGTGACGGACGGGCTGGGGCGCACGCGTTATCATCAGTGGGACGCGCAGAACCAGGTGACGGCGTACCAGGACGAAGCCGGGCAGGTGACGACGTTCCGCTGGAGCGACGAAGAACGGCTGTTACTGGGAATGACCGATGCGCAGGGCGGCAAATGGCGCTATGTGTATGACCGGCAGGGGCATATCACGGAGACGCACGACCCGCTGGGGCGGGTGGCACAGACACAGTGGCACCCGGTGTGGCACCAGCCGGAAACGGAGGTGGACGCGGCGGGGAACAGCTGGTGCTGTGAGTACGATGAACGCGGCAATCTTCTTGCGGTGACCGACCCGCTGCAGCAGAACACCCGGTATCAGTATGACCGCCACGGCCAGGTGGTGCAGATAACCGATGCCCGTGGGGGGAATAAATACCTTCAGTGGAACGAAGACGGACAGCTCATGCGGCACACGGACTGTTCCGGCTCGCAGACGGCCTGGTTCTACGACGAACGCACGCGGCTGATACGGATGACAGACGCGCAGAGCCACAGCACGCGCTACGGGTATGACGACAGCGGCCACCTGACGGAGGTGATACTGGCGGACGGCCGCACGGTGAATTACCAGTCGGACGCGGCGGGCAGGCTGGTGAAGTACACCAGCCCGATGGGGAGGATAACGCGCTGGCAGCGGGACGGACAGGGCCGGGTGCGCAGCCGGACGGACGCGACGGGGCGCAGGACGGCGTTCGGGTACGATGCTTACGGGCGTCTGGTCACGCTGACAAACGAGAACGGAGAAAGCTACCGGTTCCGCCATGATGTGCTGAACCGTCTGGCGGAGCAGATAAATCCGGACGGCTGCCGCCAGACGTACCGCTACAACGCGCTGAACGCGGTCACGGAAGTGGTGTTCACCGGGGACCGGGGCGGTGAAATCCGCCACCGGCTGGCACGTGATGCGGCGGGCCGGCTCACGGCAAAGGAGACAGCCGATAGCCGTACGGAATACGTCCATGATGCGGCAGACCAGCTACTGGAAATCCGCCGCCGACGGTCGGATGCCGGGGAAACAGACGCACCGGAGATTATCCGCTTCAGTTACGACAGACTGGGGCGGATGCTGACTGAGGAGACGGCGCAGGGCGTCCTGACCCATCAGTACGATGAACTCAGCAACCGGACTGCCACCACCTTTCCGGATGGCAGAACGCAGCGTCATCTGTACTACGGCAGCGGCCATCTCCAGCAGATAAATCTGGACCGGGAGGTCATCAGCGAGTTCACACGTGACGCCCTGCACCGGGAAGTGCTCAGAAGTCAGGGGCGACTGAGCACGCGGCAGCTTTATGACCCCGCCGGGCGGCTGAAGCGCAGGGAGACATACAGCGGGATGCGCGGGGTGGTACCGGAGACGTTCACGGACCGGCAGTACAGCTACAGCGGCGAGGATGAACTGCTGAAGACGCGGCACAGCCGGCGGGGGGAAACGGATTACTTCTACGACCCCACGGGGCGCATCACGGCGTGCCGCTCGGAGGATGAGGGGTATCTGGCGAGCTGGCAGTACGACGCGGCGGGAAACCTGCTGGCGCGGCGCGCGGGGGAAAGGGCCACGGCAGAAAACAGCGTGGTGCCGTTCAACCGGCTGATGTCTTACCGTGGTGTGCACTACCGTTACGACGAATTTGGCCGTGCGGTGGAAAAGGGGGGCCGGAGCGGAACGCAGAGTTACCGTTATGATGCGGAACACCGGATGGTGGAAGTGACGACAGCGCGGGGGACATACCGGTATGTGTACGATGCGCTGGGGAGGCGGACGGAAAAACAGCACATCAGCCCTGACGGTAAACCGTACAACCGGACGACATTTTTATGGGACGGAATGCGGCTGGCGCAGGAGAGCAGGCCGGAGGGAATAAGCAGCCTGTATATCTACAGCGACCCGGGGAGTTATGAACCGCTGGCGCGGGTGGATAAGGCGGGCAAAGAGGGCCCGAACCGGATACTGTATTTTCACACGGATGTGAACGGTGCGCCGGAAGAGATGACGGGCAGCGACGGGAAAATCGTGTGGGAGACGGGGTATCAGGTCTGGGGTAACACGATACAGGAGAAGGACCACGGCGGGGTGGAGCAGAACCTGCGCTACCAGGGACAGTACCTCGACAGGGAAACGGGGCTGCATTACAATCTGCACAGGTACTATGATCCGGATGTCGGGCGGTTCATAGTTACGGATCCGATAGGGCTGAGAGGCGGGTTAAACTTATACCGATATGCGCCGAATCCGCTGTCATGGATCGATCCGCTGGGGTTATTTGGTTGTGGTCCAAAAGCGCAACAACACATTCTTCATGGTGATGGTCCTGGTAGTGGTGGTCATATGTGGCCTGGTCAGCCAGGTAAAACGACTTTTCCTCAATCATGGGATGCGAAAAAGATTATTTCCGAAGTTGATGATATTGTGAATTCACCATCGACTAAATGGTACGCCCAGCAAGGAACTGGAGGCGCATTAACGAAAGCAGGAAAAGCTGCTAATTGGGTGGCATGGGAAGTCAGAGATGGAGTACAGATTCGAGTAGTTTTCCAACCAGCCAAGGGAAGAATAGTTACTGCATTTCCTGATAGTGGACCGATTCCACCTTTACCGGGCGCAAAATGATGACTACTGCTACTGGTATCGAGTTAAAAGAATTTGGTGAAAATTTTCATGACAGACTTTCTGAAGATGAACTGAATTATGCGTTGAGTTACATCGATTTTGGGGAAGAACCATTAGCTTTTGAAATATTATGTGATTATATCTGCGAAAATGACCTTGTTATAACAAAGAGTGAATATGAGCATCTATGTACTTTTAATAATATCTTCAATAATTTGTTAGAACATGATGTTGTTATTTATTTAAAAAGATTAGTTAAATAGTAATAACGCCGGGTAAGAAATTAAACCTTCCCGGCTCTTTTATTATTTAACTCTCGTTCAGCACACTAAACATCCCGTCACGCATTCCCTTAACCGCCTGTTTAACCTGATAAAGTTCCCTGCGCAGTTCCTGTACTTCGTTGTTATCCGCAAGCAGGATCAGGCAGCCTTCCGAGATCTTCACAGTAACGCCTGTGCCGATCTCAAATCCCGCTTCTCTCAGCCATTTGGCGCTGATTTTGATCACCGGCGTGTCGCTGCGGTTGGGCAGATGCTGCGCTGGCAGCACGACGGCAGAGCCAGACGTACCGTTACAACGCGCTGAACTCGGTCACGAAAGTGGTGTTCACCGGGGACCGGGGCGGTGAAATCCGCCACCGGCTGGCACGTGATGCGGCGGGCCGGCTCACGGCAAAGGAGACAGCCGATAGCCGTACGGAATACGTCCATGATGCGGCAGACCAGCTACTGGAAATCCGCCGCCGACGGTCGGATGCCGGGGAAACGGATGCACCGGAGATTATCCGTTTCAGTTACGACAGACTGGGGCGGATGCTGACCGAGGAGACGGCGCAGGGCGTCCTGACCCATCAGTACGATGAACTCAGCAACCGGACTGCCACCACCTTTCCGGATGGCAGAACGCAGCGTCATCTGTACTACGGCAGCGGCCATCTCCAGCAGATAAATCTGGACCGGGAGGTCATCAGCGAGTTCACACGTGACGCCCTGCACCGGGAAGTGCTCAGAAGTCAGGGGCGACTGAGCACGCGGCAGCTTTATGACCCCGCCGGGCGGCTGAAGCGCAGGGAGACATACAGCGGGATGCGCGGGGTGGTACCGGAGACGTTCACGGACCGGCAGTACAGCTACAGCGGCGAGGATGAACTGCTGAAGACGCGGCACAGCCGGCGGGGGGAAACGGATTACTTCTACGACCCCACGGGGCGCATCACGGCGTGCCGCTCGGAGGATGAGGGGTATCTGGCGAGCTGGCAGTACGACGCGGCGGGAAACCTGCTGGCGCGGCGCGCGGGGGAAAGGGCCACGGCAGAAAACAGCGTGGTGCCGTTCAACCGGCTGATGTCTTACCGTGGTGTGCACTACCGTTATGACGAATTTGGCCGTGCGGTGGAAAAGGGGGGCCGGAGCGGAACGCAGAGTTACCGTTATGATGCGGAACACCGGATGGTGGAAGTGACGACAGCGCGGGGGACATACCGGTATGTGTACGATGCGCTGGGGAGGCGGACGGAAAAACAGCACATCAGCCCTGACGGTAAACCGTACAACCGGACGACATTTTTATGGGACGGAATGCGGCTGGCGCAGGAGAGCAGGCCGGAGGGAATAAGCAGCCTGTATATCTACAGCGACCCGGGGAGTTATGAACCGCTGGCGCGGGTGGATAAGGCGGGCAAAGAGGGCCCGAACCGGATACTGTATTTTCACACGGATGTGAACGGTGCGCCGGAAGAGATGACGGGCAGTGACGGGAAAATCGTGTGGGAGACGGGGTATCAGGTCTGGGGTAACACGATACAGGAGAAGGACCACGGCGGGGTGGAGCAGAACCTGCGCTACCAGGGACAGTACCTCGACAGGGAAACGGGGCTGCATTACAATCTGCACAGGTACTATGATCCGGATGTCGGGCGGTTCATGGTAACGGACCCGATAGGGCTGGCGGGCGGGCTGAACCTGTATGCTTATGCGCCTAATCCGCTGGGGTGGATTGACCCATTAGGGCTGTCAAAACGTTGTGATTTCTTAGGAAGAACCCCAGGGAAGAATAGCCGAACAGGCCGTGAGGTTATTGCTCGGATGAGAAATGATGGAAAAATTAGAGGGACAGGTTCCCGGATGGAGTTTAAAGATTCTGAAGGTGTCTGGCATCCATTAAGTGAAGCAGATATGTCTCATAAGACAGATGCCGTTACATGGTGGAATAATACTGGTAGATTTTTGGGGCCGAAGTCTAAACCTGTCAGGGATTGGATGCTGGATTCAAAAAATTATTATTTGGATCATTATTCTCTTAACCGTTCTGCTGGGGCTAAACTTGGTCAAGTATACTTACCACCAGTGACACCTCCAATTGTACCGCCAATCATAAAATAGAGAAATCGGTTGTTATATATTAGCTAGTTAGAACTATGTGAATTTTCATTTTATACATATGGAGTAGCTTGCAATGAGTAGTACCAGACCAGTGCTTGAAGAAAGCATAGTAAAGCAAATCGAAGATGGTAACGTTCTTGAAGATCAAGGAGATGCCTATGGTGCTTTAAAACTTTATCTTTCTTTGTGGGATAGTTTACCTGAGCCGAAATATTCTTTTGGTGATGGAGTTTCTGCATGGTTGATTCGTTGCATTTATGGTGTGTATTTTGACCTTAAAAAATATAATGAGGCAAAATACTGGGCAGTTGAAATTTTTAAGTGTGAAATTCCACTATATTCCACATCTGAACTGATTAACTTAGGGGGTGTTTGTCTAGAATTAGGTGAAAACGATGAGGCTTACGAATGTTTCCTGAAAGCTTATGAAAAAGGGAAACATAGAGCATTTAAAGGATATACTCCAAAGTATTGGGAGTTTTTTAAATCGAAGCACCAATAATATATCGGGTAAGGAATTATATCTTCCCTGTTTATGAAATCATAACAGTAAGTCATGGCGCTATGACGTTACAGTCTTGATAATTTATATACGAAGTTGATGGTACGATCGTTCAGATAGGTAGATTGCGCATCCTGACCCGATAGGGCTGGAGGGGGGATTAAACCTCTATAGTTATGTTCCAAACCCGTTATCATGGATAGATCCTCTTGGATTATCACCAGTAAGTCCTAAAACAATTCTATTCTCACAAGATAGTATAAATGGTGTTTTTGAAGACGGAAGAAATGTTAATGGACTTATTCACAGACTTATAAATGACCCGTCATATATAAATCACGTTGAACCTATTAGAAAAGTTAGAATGCGGGATTTACCTGTAAATGTTCAAGAGAGATTGTTATCACAAGGTGCTCATAAAGATTCAGTCTTTACTTTAGATAACAGACTACTTTATGCTGCCAAAGCAGCCGGTGTATCGAAGATTCCTTCGAGATGGGCTACTCCAGAGGAATTGTCAAAAATTAATTTAGATCGAAGATTTTCAACTCAAAATGGCGGCAGAACAGTGAGGACAAGAGGTTGTGGCTAATATGATTGTAAAAGCACTAGAAACAAAATATGGTCAAATATATGGTCGAGATGCGTTGATTTTAACTGGGACAGAGTTAAATCTGTATCCATTTAACTTTACCATCAAAGCTTCCTTATCGTTGTCTGCCTGCAAACCTGCTATTAAAGATGCTTATGATATTAGTCTCGAGTTTTTTATTAGCAAAATTGAAAAGTTATCTATATACAAAGTTGATGATTATCCTTTTGAACAATATACTAAATCAAGTTTCGATTTAGTAGAGGATATCCAAAGAGATGGAGTTCAGCACATAATTATCAGTACTTATGACCATGTGTTCGATATTATAGGGAAATATGAAATTAAATATTGTTAAATAATAAAAGGGGGCGAAATCAGCCTCGCCCCTTTTATTTATTTCTCGTTTATCACACTAAACATCCCGTTCCGCATCCCCTTAACCGCCTGTTTAACCTGATAAAGTTTCCTGCGCAGTTCCTGTACTTCGTTGTTATCCGCAAGCAGGATCAGGCAGCCTTCCGAGATCTTCACGGTAACGCCTGTGCCGATCTCAAATCCCGCTTCTCTCAGCCATTTGGCGCTGATTTTGATCACCGGCGTGTCGCTGCGGTTGGGCAGATGCTGCGCTGGCAGCACGACGGCAGAGCCAGACGTACCGTTACAACGCGCTGAACGCGGTCACGGAAGTGGTGTTCACCGGGGACCGGGGCGGTGAAATCCGCCACCGGCTGGCACGTGATGCGGCGGGCCGGCTCACGGCAAAGGAGACAGCCGATAGCCGTACGGAATACGTCCATGATGCGGCAGACCAGCTACTGGAAATCCGCCGCCGACGGTCGGATGCCGGGGAAACGGATGCGCCGGAAGTTATCCGCTTCAGCTACGACAGACTGGGGCGGATGCTGAGCGAGGAGACGGCGCAGGGAATCCTGACCCACCAGTACGATGAACTGGGCAACCGGACTGCCACCACCTTTCCGGACGGCAGAACGCAGCGTCATCTGTACTACGGCAGCGGCCATCTCCAGCAGATAAATCTGGACCGGGAGGTCATCAGCGAGTTCACACGTGACGCCCTGCACCGGGAAGTGCTCAGAAGTCAGGGGCGACTGAGCACGCGGCAGCTTTATGACCCCGCCGGGCGGCTGAAGCGCAGGGAGACATACAGCGGGATGCGCGGGGTGGTACCGGAGACGTTCACGGACCGGCAGTACAGCTACAGCGGCGAGGATGAACTGCTGAAGACGCGGCACAGCCGGCGGGGGGAAACGGATTACTTCTACGACCCCACGGGGCGCATCACGGCGTGCCGCTCGGAGGATGAGGGGTATCTGGCGAGCTGGGAGTACGACGCGGCGGGAAACCTGCTGGCGCGGCGCGCGGGGGAAAGGGCCACGGCAGAAAACAGCGTGGTGCCGTTCAACCGGCTGATGTCTTACCGTGGTGTGCACTACCGTTACGACGAATTTGGCCGTGCGGTGGAAAAGGAGGGCCGGAGCGGAACGCAGAGTTACCGTTATGATGCGGAACACCGGATGGTGGAAGTGACGACAGCGCGGGGGACATACCGGTATGTGTACGATGCGCTTGGGAGGCGGACGGAAAAACAGCACATCAGTCCTGACGGTAAACCGTACAACCGGACGGCATTTTTATGGGACGGAATGCGGCTGGCGCAGGAGAGCAGGCCGGAGGGAATAAGCAGCCTGTATATCTACAGCGACCCGGGGAGTTATGAACCGCTGGCGCGGGTGGATAAGGCGGGCAAAGAGGGCCCGAACCGGATACTGTATTTTCACACGGATGTGAACGGCGCGCCGGAAGAGATGACGGACAGTGACGGGAAAATCGTGTGGGAGACGGGGTATCAGGTCTGGGGTAACACGAGACAGGAGAAGGACCACGGCAGGGTGGAGCAGAACCTGCGCTACCAGGGACAGTACCTCGACAGGGAAACGGGGCTGCACTACAATCTGCACAGGTACTATGATCCGGATGTCGGGCGGTTCATGGTAACGGACCCGATAGGGCTGGCTGGGGGGCTGAACTTATATGCTTATGCGCCTAATCCGCTAAGTTATATTGATCCTCTTGGTCTTTGTAAATTAAGGGGAAGCGATGGGCGCTACAGAAGTACACAGAATATTCAGGAAGAAATAGGTGGCCTACCCAATTTTGCAGGAAAAACGCCAGGGGAAATACGACAAACTTTGCGTAATCGAGGTTATTCGTCGGTACAAGCGCATAGCGGGGGAGAAGTCTGGACAAAAGCATTACCTGACGGAAATACTGTTGCAGTGAGGCTTGATCCTGCTAAGCAAAGAACTCGCCCCAAAGGTTTTGCAGATGAAGTACCTCATGCTCATATAGAATCATTACCTACATCAGGGGTTGTAAATGGGAATTATGGTGGCAAGAATAATCCAGTTGTTCCAATAGTAAAATATGATGCTTCAGGGAATATAGCTGTTACGTCGCCGGATGCACATATACCAATGCAACCAGGTCGAGGGCCTTACAGGTAATATATTATGAGTACCATTAGTCGGAATGAGCTTGTTTTTCGTTATGAAACACTTGAAGATAGTTTGATAGACACCTTATCAAATGAGCAACTACGCGCGTTAATTGATATATATGTTCTAGCATTGGATAATTATGAGCGAGATATTATGGATGCAATTTCACTCTATATTAATGAGTATGGCAATGATGACACAAAAAAATATATGATGGAGCTTATTGAGAAAAAGAATGATGCTTATTTAAAACAAGAATTGAATTATTTGATTAATTTGATTTGAACTCTATATATTTAATAACGTGCCGGGATGGTTTATTCTCCCGGCTTTTTATTATTTAACTCTCGTTCAGCACACTAAACATCCCGTCACGCATTCCCTTAACCGCCTGTTTAACCTGATAAAGTTCCCTGCGCAGTTCCTGTACTTCGTTGTTATCCGCAAGCAGGATCAGGCAGCCTTCCGAGATCTTCACAGTAACGCCTGTGCCGATCTCAAATCCCGCTTCTCTCAGCCATTTGGCGCTGATTTTGATCACCGGCGTGTCGCTGCGGTTGGGCAGATGCTGCGCTGGCAGCACGACGGCAGAGCCAGACGTACCGTTACAACGCGCTGAACTCGGTCACGAAAGTGGTGTTCACCGGGGACCGGGGCGGTGAAATCCGCCACCGGCTGGCACGTGATGCGGCGGGCCGGCTCACGGCAAAGGAGACAGCCGATAGCCGTACGGAATACGTCCATGATGCGGCAGACCAGCTACTGGAAATCCGCCGCCGACGGTCGGATGCCGGGGAAACAGACGCACCGGAGATTATCCGCTTCAGTTACGACAGACTGGGGCGGATGCTGACTGAGGAGACGGCGCAGGGCGTCCTGACCCATCAGTACGATGAACTCAGCAACCGGACTGCCACCACCTTTCCGGATGGCAGAACGCAGCGTCATCTGTACTACGGCAGCGGCCATCTCCAGCAGATAAATCTGGACCGGGAGGTCATCAGCGAGTTCACACGTGACGCCCTGCACCGGGAAGTGCTCAGAAGTCAGGGGCGACTGAGCACGCGGCAGCTTTATGACCCCGCCGGGCGGCTGAAGCGCAGGGAGACATACAGCGGGATGCGCGGGGTGGTACCGGAGACGTTCACGGACCGGCAGTACAGCTACAGCGGCGAGGATGAACTGCTGAAGACGCGGCACAGCCGGCGGGGGGAAACGGATTACTTCTACGACCCCACGGGGCGCATCACGGCGTGCCGCTCGGAGGATGAGGGGTATCTGGCGAGCTGGGAGTACGACGCGGCGGGAAACCTGCTGGGGCGGCGCGCGGGGGAAAGGGCCACGGCAGAAAACAGCGTGGTGCCGTTCAACCGGCTGATGTCTTACCGTGGTGTGCACTACCGTTACGACGAATTTGGCCGGACGGTGGAAAAGGAGGGGCGGAGCGGCACGCAGAGTTACCGTTATGATGCGGAACACCGGATGGTGGAAGTGACGACAGCGCGGGGAACGTACCGGTATGTGTACGATGCGCTGGGGAGGCGGACGGAAAAACAGCACATCAGCCCTGACGGTAAACCGTACAACCGGACGGCATTTTTATGGGACGGAATGCGGCTGGCGCAGGAGAGCAGGCCGGAGGGAATAAGCAGCCTGTATATCTACAGCGACCCGGGGAGTTATGAACCGCTGGCGCGGGTGGATAAGGCGGGCAAAGAGGGCCCGAACCGGATACTGTATTTTCACACGGATGTGAACGGCGCGCCGGAAGAGATGACGGACAGTGACGGGAAAATCGTGTGGGAGACGGGGTATCAGGTCTGGGGTAACACGATACAGGAGAAGGACCACGGCAGGGTGGAGCAGAACCTGCGCTACCAGGGACAGTACCTCGACAGGGAAACGGGGCTGCACTACAATCTGCACAGGTACTATGATCCGGATGTCGGGCGGTTCATGGTAACGGACCCGATAGGGTTAGCGGGGGGAATAAACCTCTACCAATACGCGCCGAATCCGCTCTCTTGGATCGATCCGCTGGGACTGACTGCATGTTCCAAAAACGCGAAATCTTTGCGAGAGGGGCCTCAAGGAACCGTTGTCACAGTTAAATCAAAACAGGAAGCCCATGATTTATTGATGGAGGCCTTTCCTGATGCTCAAAAAGTAAGAGGGATCGGTTCGCAGGATGCCGCCGGTATTAGAAAAAAACATAAGATGGAACAATTTAAGAAAAGAGATGGTACTGTCCGTTATAGGAAAGATTACCCTATTGATTCTAATACTGGTCGTGTATATGGTCATGATGACCATAAAGGCACAGGGCATGGTTCTTTGCCTCATATAAATATTAAACGTTCTGATGGGACAATGGTGAGGATAGATATAGATGGTTGATTTGTCTATTGAAAAATTAATTGTTGCTATAGAGAATGGTAAGGTTAGAGGTTTTGATGAGATAAAGGAAATAAATGGTGAAAGTTATTTTTTCCAATATGCCATTAAAAAACAGGATGAAAAATACAATACCTATTTTTTCAAAATACCAGAAAATAAAATGGAAGTGTTCGAAGATTATGCAACTGAAGAAATTAGTGCGTTTTCCAATATAGAAGATGCTTTTAATTACTTTAAATTACAAGGTATTGATATTACAAAATTTTCTCCTATTAGAGGATTATTACCTTTTTAGATGATAAAGAAAGCCGGGAAGATTTTAAATCTCCCCGGCTTTTTTATTATTTAATTCTCGTTCAGCACACTAAACATCCCGTTCCGCATCCCCTTAACCACCTGTTTAACCTGATAAAGTTCCTCCCGCAGTTCCTGCACCTCGTCACTGTCAGCGATGATGGTCAGGCACCCCTCCGAAATCTTCACCGTGACACCCCGTCCGGTATCAAATCCGGCCTCTTTCAGCCAGTCGCCCTTAAGGTTCAGGCTGGGGTGTCGTGAGTAGTACGTGGTCATGTAGGTTTTGCTGTTTATGTGGCGGGCTCTGACATAGCCGACTTTATAGCGGCGCTGTGTTTTGGAAATGGCGACTTCTGGCGTAATATCGTGTTCAGCCATGATTAACTACCTCTGTTAGTTGCTTGTGGTGAGCAGATTGTCAGTGTTGGTAGCACTGGCAATCTGCGTTAAAAATCAGTGTATTACTCTCTTTTCCATGGAAAGATCACGTAACGCTGCTTTTTTGTACTAAATAATTCGCATTTTATGTTTAAAAATTGAGATATTCCTCATTACCTAAAGCTGTTTTTTATTGCTTATACATGATCAAATACTCTTTACATAATTAAGGAGAACAAAATGGAACTTAAAAAATTGATGGAACATATTTCTATTATCCTCGATTACAGACAAGCCTGGAAAGTGGAGCATAAATTATCGGATATTCTACTGTTGACTATTTGTGCCGTTATTTCGGGTGCAGAAGGCTGGGAAGATATAGAGGATTTTGGGGAAACACATCTCGATTTTTTGAAGCAATATGGTGATTTTGATAATGGTATTCCTGTTCACGATACCATTGCCAGAGTTGTATCCTGTATCAGTCCTGAAAAATTTCATGAGTGCTTTATTAACTGGATGCTTGACTGCCATTCTTCAGATGATAAAGACGTCATTGCAATTGATGGAAAAACGCTCCGGTACTCTTATGACAAGAGTCGTCGCAAGGGAGCGATTCACGTTATTAGTGTGTTCTCAATAATGCACAGTCAGATTCCTTGGAAGATCAAGACGAATGAAAAAAACAATGAGATTACAGCTGTTTCTGAATTTCTTAACATAATGGGTATTAAAGGAAAAATAATTGCACCGATCCAATGTGATACCAGAAAGACATCGCTAAGAAGATAGCTATAGACAGTTATTACCCTCCGTCAGCCCTTGTTAAGCGAGGAGAGACGTAATCTGTCCAGTCCCCTAATGCTTATAAAGCCCATCGATTTCGCCCACTTTCTTTCGCCCGGTATAACGCAGCGTCGGCATCTGAAATAATTTGTTCAGCCGTTTTTGCGGGAGCAGAACAGGTAATCCCCTGACTAACCGTAACGAATGCATTAACAGCAGATGCCTGATGTGGGATAGCTGCCAGTTTAAGTTCTTGCTTCACTCTGGCTGCTACCGTCTCTGCTTCCGGCAATGTTGCATTAAAAAGTATGATGGCAAACTCTTCGCCACCATAACGGACAACAACATCCTCCGACTGGCGAGTTGAACGCTGTAGAGCGTCGGCAACTTGTATTAGACAACGATCCCCAGCAGGGTGCCCGTAAGTGTCGTTGTAACGTTTAAAAAAATCGACATCCAGCATAATAAGAGCAAATGACCCGCCGTTATCCATCGCGTCGTGTAAGATACTGTTCATTGCACGTCGGTTTGCTATCCCAGTTAAAGGATCACGATGTGCTAATGCATCAAGGCGATTAATTAACTGGTTGTTATAACTGTTTTGTACCCATGCTTCTTCAAACCAACGTAACAAAATGAGTCGCCCACCATATAGCGCCAGTGAAAAAATACACCATACAACAGCAAAATGAATATTGATCTGTTGATTAAGCATAAGACTCGCTATTGGAGTGGTGAACCATAAGGGAATGACAAATGCGAGCAATGATGGGGTATGGAAATAAAGTGCGACAACGCCACTAAGCATTAATAATACACATAGTGGATAAGCAAACTGCAGCGTCCAGTACGCAATAAAGTGATAACTACACCATGACCATAGCAGGCTCAGGGCAACTAATAGCACCTGGATAGGTAATGTTTTTTGCCGAGGGATGAGTAGTAAACCACTGCAAATCAGCAGAATACCCGTTGCAGATATATCAATAGAATGTATAAGGCTTTTTTCATTTAACCAGGGTGGAGTAAGGTCATTAAACAGAACACGGCGCAGCAAAATTATCAATGCAAAACTGACATTGATAAAAGCAAACCATGGCAAACTAATCGTCATGCCGCGAATAACCATATCGCGGCGGGTTTTCCATGAGTGATGAGTTTTTCTTCGTTCAGCCATTTTTTAACCAAAAAAGGGCAGGATACCTGCCCGGTATGCAGTAAATTTATGGTGTCACTATATTGAACCAAAATTCAAAATTATCCATATAACCTAACAGCTCGTTGAGTTTTTCCTCATTGCCAGTAATTTTGACATCTCCTTTGGCCGTGGCTTCTTTCAGCGTCTCTTCTTTCAGTACAATTTTGTTCAATACATCACGAGACAGAGTGATAGTGGCATCAGCATCCGAAGCCTCTACACCAGCGGTATGATTGAGAACACCATTTTCAAGCTCCACTTTATAGGTGCCGCCATCTTCACCAAAATCGAAATTCAACACGGTTTTGGCATCTGCCGCTTTCTCACCATTAATATGGACGGCAAGATAATCAAAGAACATCTCCGGCGTCATCGCACGCACGGTGTCTGGGCTGGCAGTATTTGGTGTTGGTAATTTTTGTACGCCATTACGCAATTCCTGTGCACCAGTGAGATAGAAATTACGCCACGGCCCAGATTCAGCCTGATAGCCTAACTGCTCAAGCGCATCAGCTTCCAGATCTCTCGCTGCCTGGTTGTTTGGATCGGCAAACACCACCTTACTAACAACTTGGGCAACCCAGCGGAAATTACCCTGGTCATAATCCTGTTTGGCTTTCTGTAAAATGGCATCAGCACCGCCCATATACTCGACGAATTTTTTTGCGCCTTCTTCTGGCGGCAGTTCATCAAGCGTCGCGGGGTTACCATCAAACCAGCCGAGATAAAGCACGTAAGTTGCTTTCACGTCATGACTTACCGAACCGTAATAGCCGCGATTCGCCCAGGTGTTAGCCAGTGAAGAGGGCAGTTTAAAGTTTGCGGCAATTTCATCACGGGTCATCCCTTGATTAGCCATGCGCAGAGTTTGATCATTGATGTAACGATACAAATCACGCTGGCTTTTAAGCAGTTTGACCACGTTATCGTTGCCCCAGGTTGGCCAGTGATGTTGAGCGAGAATAATCTCGGCTTTATCACCCCACAAATTGAGAGCTTCATTAATATATTTTGACCACGGCAGCGGTTGGCGAATTTTAGCCCCACGCAGCGAATAGGTGTTATGAAGGGTGTGCGTGACATCTTCAGCGGTTTCGATCAGTTTCTTTTCTTCAATAAACCACAGCATTTCAGAAGGCGCTTCAGAACCTGGCGCCATCAGGAAATCATAAGTCAACCCGTCAATAGTTTCTTTTTGTCCGGTTTTGGTGATGTAGTTAGTAGGAGCAATCAACGTGACTGTTCCTGCTGAAGTAGTCGTTCCCAGTCCAGCCCCCACCTGGCCTTTAACATCAGGTTTCAATAAGTTGCCATACATATAACTGGCTCGTCGGCTCATAACATTGCCAGCCATGATGTTTTCGGAAACGGCTTCCTCCAAAAATCCGGCTGGCGCATAGATTTTAACTTTGCCTGATTTAACGTCAGCTTCATCAATTACGCCACGAACACCACCGTAGTGATCGACATGACTGTGTGTATAGATAACCGCCACTACCGGTTTTTTGCCGCGATTTTTGTAATAGAGATCCATACCCACTTTGGCTGTTTCTGCTGAAACAAGGGGATCAACGACGGTAATACCCTCTTTGCCTTCAATGATGGTCATATTTGATAGATCGAGATTGCGAATCTGATAGACACCTTCAGTTACTTCGAATAACCCGCTGATATTTATCAGTTGCGCCTGACGCCATAAACTCGGATTCACCGTATCAGGGGCTTTATCGCCTTCTTTGATAAAAGCGTAATGTTGTGGATCCCAGATAACATTCCCTTGTTCGCCCTTAATCACGTCTTGAGGGATAGGGGCAATAAAACCTTTATGGGCATCAGTAAAGTCAGTGTTATCGGCAAACGGCAACTGGTTGTAGAGTAAATTGTTTGCTTGTTGCGTGGCTGCGGTGGCGTCTTTAGGAGCTTCCGCCGCGAGGAGAGGTAAAGAACTGGTGGTGAATAATCCCGTTATTAGCAGACTTTTAACGATATGATTAAGCTGCATCTTAAGCGTCTCCAGAATGGATTTTTATTGGGGGTAATTACGGATGAAAATTTTTAGTGAGGGCAAGAATAACTATAATGGGCGTTAACAAATTGGCAAGCCGGGAAATTGATGTTTTCTTAATGGCATGTTGGCGAAGAATATATTCTGCAAGTTAACGTTTTCATTGGCGCTTTATTTAAAAGTGTGTAGTACAAATATGTACAATTTCAAGTAGGCATTATTGCCGTAAAAACGCATTACCGGACACACGACATTCACAACGTGTGTTAATTTTACTGACATCTTTCAAAAGGAGCACAATCATGCCGCACATAGACATTAAATGTTTTCCGCGTGAACTGGACGAACAACAAAAAGCAGCACTTGCTGCAGATATTACCGACGTTATTATTCGCCATCTGAACAGTAAAGATAGCTCGATAAGCATTTCTCTACAGCAGATTCAACCAGAATCTTGGCAAGCTATCTGGGATGCCGAAATCGCGCCCCAAATGGAGGCTTTGATAAAGAAACCCGGTTACAGCATGTAATGCTTAACCTGCCGTAACACGCTTGCCGCTGGTAACAAACGTGCCAGCACCTAAATGATGCAACGTATTGAGTTTGTCATCATCAAACTGCCAGCGGCCTTCGACAAATACTCGTGCGTCTGCCGCTGCAGATACCACTTCGCCAAATAGCGTATCGTATTTTTCTTGCGCGGAAGTTGCAGGTAGCAGGCGACACTCCATCCACGCCAGACATTTTTCCTCGACCAGCGGCAAACCAAGCACCGGGCCTCTCACTACCGGAATGCCGTAGCAATTAAATTTATCTTCTTCACGACCCGACACACTTCCCACCGCCCACGTCCAGTTAGTTGCTGCAACGCCCGGGATAACGATGCCAAACTTACCATTACGTTCAATCAACTCCCTGGTCCATGTCGATTTATCTACCACAATCGCCACGCGTGGCGGTTCAAACTCCACCGGCATTGACCAGGCTGCTGCCATAATGTTACGCCGCTGGGATTGCTCATCGAAACTGGTGATCATGACAGTTGGGCCATGATTTAACAGACGGCTGGCATGGTGTAATTCGACGGGAATGAATTGGCTCACGATATCGCCTCGCTATGAAGGGTGTTTTAAAAGCGTAGCTCGTAACGCAATAAGTAACGAAATTAACGGGATTGGCGATTTGCGAACGTGATGCATGTCCGCGATCGCACAAAATAGCCAGTGCGGCGTCTATTCCAGGTTATAAGTTGAGAAAACCACTAAGGGAAACGCCTGATGACGCCCATTCTGAATCACTATTTTGCCCGTATTAACTGGTTGGGAGCTGCTGCGGCCAATATTGATACGCTGCGTGCATTGCACCTGAAACACAATTGCACCATTCCGTTTGAAAACCTCGACGTTTTGCTGCCCAGGGAAATACAGCTTGATGATCAATCGCTGGAAGAGAAACTGGTGACAGCCCGTCGTGGCGGTTACTGTTTTGAGCAGAATGGCGTGTTTGAGCGGGTGTTACGCGAGCTGGGGTTTAACGTTCGCAGCTTGTTAGGGCGCGTAGTGTTATCAAATCCGCCAGCATTACCGCCGCGCACCCATCGTTTGTTGTTGGTGGAAGTGGAAGGGGAAAAATGGATTGCTGATGTCGGTTTCGGTGGACAGACGCTAACCGCGCCGATTCGATTAGTTCCCGAGCTCGTGCAGACCACGCCACACGGAGAGTATCGGTTGTTGCAGGAGGGTGATGATTGGGTGTTGCAGTTTAATCATCATCAGCACTGGCAGTCGATGTACCGTTTTGATCTCTGCGAGCAGCAACAAAGCGATTATGTAATGGGCAATTTCTGGTCTGCGCACTGGCCGCAGTCGCATTTTCGCCATCATTTGCTGATGTGCCGCCATTTGCCGGACGGCGGCAAGCTGACACTGACCAATTTTCATTTTACCCATTATGAAGATGGGCACGCGGTGGAACAGCGAAATCTACCAGATGTGGCGTCGTTATATGCCGTGATGCAGGAACAGTTTGGTCTGGGGGTGGATGATGCGAAACATGGCTTTACCGTGGATGAGTTAGCGCTGGTGATGGCGGCGTTTGATACGCACCCGGAGGCGGGAAAATAATTTATGTCAGGTTGCCGGATGCGGCGTAAACGCCTTATCCGGCATACATAGACCTGATAAGCGAAGCGCATCAGGCAACGGTTTCAGAATTCAATTGCCCATTCGGCATGAAACAAAATCACCGCTGTGCCAGAAATGGTGACTTTCTCCGGTTGGTTATCGCGAATTGTCACCGTTACTTCAATCACGCCGTCACGCCCCAATGCGCGCCCCTGATGGCCTTTAACACACAACACGTTGCCATCGTGGGGCAATACGTTGTGATGTACCAACCATGCACCCATCGGGCCATTGGCATTGCCAGTCACCGGATCTTCCACAATACCAATCGCAGGCGAGAACATACGACCGTCGGTTTCGTTTTTGCCTGGGCGGATCTGGAACGGGAAGAAACCATTGCAGCCAATCTGTTTGCTGATAGCGGTCAGCGCATTAAGGTCAGGCGAAAGGGCGTCGATATCCACTTCCGGTTTCAGTGGGATCATCACTTTTGAGTGTCCTGTGGTTGCCACCTGAATTGGCAAGCCTGGCAGAATATCGTCTTCAGTGAGATGAAGCGCGTTGATAATCGCCGCACGTGTTTCACCTTCCAGCGGCGGTTCAAAGCCCGGCGGACCTTGTTCCAGCGAAATACGATAATCATCGTTGTGCTTTTCGATAGTCACGCGATGTTTTCCTGCCAGTGACGTTTGCCAGATCGTGCAATTTCCTAAACCTAACACCTTCGCACGTACATAGTGCGCAGCTACTGTCGCGTGACCGCAAATCGGCACTTCAACCGTTGGCGTAAAGTAGCGGATGCGTACATCGCTGTCGTCGCTGTGCAGCAGAAAAGCAGTTTCCGAATGACCTAATTCGCGGGCGATAAGCTGCATTTGCGCTTCACTGAGATTATCGGCGGGGAAAACAACACCGGCAGAATTGCCGCGAAACGGTTGTGAGGTAAAAGCATCGACGTGGTAAACCTGCGGTTTCATTAACGTTCTCCTGTGACTGGAGAACTATCATAGCC
The DNA here is from genome assembly GCF_046764225.1 of Escherichia sp. F1. Classification (NCBI taxonomy): domain Bacteria; kingdom Pseudomonadati; phylum Pseudomonadota; class Gammaproteobacteria; order Enterobacterales; family Enterobacteriaceae; genus Escherichia; species Escherichia sp. F1. Next base: position 2,469,135 of record NZ_CP177202.1, on the reverse strand, counting down.
TGCAAGTGGCCGGAGAGCGAAGGGCTATCCGGCCAGGGTGAAATTATCGCCGCGAACGCACAATCTGATACCGACGAGTAAAGTACTCAAACGGCGCGCTCCACACATGCACCAGTCGGGTGAACGGGAAGAGCAGGAAGATGGTCATTCCCAACACCAGATGCAGGCGGAAGACGAACGCTACGCCGTTGAGCATCTCTGACGATCCTCCACGGAAAGTGACAATGCTTTGCGCCCAACCCACCAGCTTCATCATTTCGCTACCATCAGGATACTGTGCTGAAAACGGTATGGTACTTAGCCCCAGCAGACACTGGATCAGCAAAATGCTCATGATGATAATATCCGGCGTAGTGGAAGTTGCACGCACGCGCTGATTAGTCAGCCTGCGCCACAGCAGTCCTGCGCCGCCAATCAACGTCAACACACCGCAAATGCCGCCGAGTACCATCGCCATTAGTTGTTTCGCTGCCACTGGCAAAAACCACGCGTACATCCAGTGCGGCGTTAACATGCCGAACAGGTGCCCGAAGAAAATCCCCAAAATGCCGATATGGAACAGATTCGACCATATCACCATCCCGCGTTTATCGAGCATTTGACTTGAGGAGGCGCGCCAGGTGTACTGCCCGTAGTCGTAGCGCAGCCAGCTGCCGAGGAAAAACACCGTCGCACAAATGTACGGGTAGATATCGTAAAAAAAGACGTTCAGATACTGAATCATTTCCCACCTCCCGCACTGATGTCGACATACTGCGGCGCGACATCCTGGCTAAAGCGTCGCTGATATTGATTAAGCGGCGAGCTGTCACACGCCGTGGCGTTATCTTCAATAAACTTCACCTGTTCCTCTTCCCACACCGCATCCAGTGCCTGGCGGGTGTCATCGCGCTCCTCACTGTTCACCTGTTTTGTGACACTGTCACTTGAAAGTGTACTTCCTGCCAGTTGCAACAGGGTGTCAAATAACGCGTACCACGGTGCCTCGCGTTGTTTTAAGCGTCCGCCAAGCAGGGCGAGGATCGGCGCAACGTTGAGCAAGCCTTCTTTCGCCTGATCGTCCGGCAGTACGCTTAAGTACTCCAGATACAGCGGCAGATAATCGGGCAGTTCTCGACAATCCAACTGCAGACCGACCTTTTCATACTCCGCCAGCAGGTCCACCATTGCCTGGCCGCGATCGCGGGACTCGGCATGAACATGTTCGAACAGCAGCAGCGATGTGGTACGTCCACGGTCAAACACTTCGCACCATTCGGCCTGTTTATCCAGCAGCGGCGCGTTAAGCAGGTTGCGGGTAAAATCCGTAAGCATCGGTGCGTCGCGGCGGATCAACGCCAGCGCGTCCTCCTTACATTCCCATAACAGCTCGTCCGGATACTCCATCAACAGGCCGATCACTTTGAGGATCTGCATTATTCGCCCTCCGCTTTGTCGCGCACTTCGGTGATGTTGATGGCATCGATACGGCTACTGTTGAACAGGTTGAATTTGCTGTCCGAGCCGTGGCAACCGTCGCCAAAGGTAAAACCGCAGCCATTGCGTTCTGCGAAGGCATCGCCCGCCATTTCCCGATGACTGGTTGGAATGACAAAACGGTCTTCATAGTTGGCAATGGCGAGGTAGCGATACATCTCTTCGACCTGGGCGACGCTCAGGCCTACTTCGTCAATGGCGCGGGTATCGGTAACGCCTTCCACGGTTTGTGAACGCATATAGTGGCGCATCGCCATCATCCGTTTCAGCGCCCGCAGTACCGGACCGGTATCGCCGGCACTCAACATATTGGCGAGATATTGCACCGGAATACGCAGGCTTTCGATGGCGGGCAGCACGCCTTCGCTTTTCGGCAAGCCGCCCGCATCAGCGTAAGACTGAATCGGTGACAGCGGAGGAACGTACCAGACCATCGGCAGGGTGCGGTATTCAGGGTGCAGCGGTAACGCCAGTTTCCAGTCCATCGCCATTTTGTAGACTGGCGAACGCTGAGCAGCTTCAATCACGTTTTGTGGAATACCTTGTTTCAGGGCTTCTTCGATCACTGAGGGATCGAGCGGATCGAGGAACACTTCGCACTGGCGTTCATAGAGGTCAACTTCGCGCTCGGTGCTCGCCGCTTCCTCGATGCGGTCGGCGTCGTAAAGCAGCACGCCCAGATACCGGATGCGACCCACGCAGGTTTCTGAGCACACGGTGGGTTGGCCTGACTCAATTCGTGGGTAACAGAAGATGCATTTTTCTGACTTGCCGCTTTTCCAGTTGAAGTAGATTTTTTTGTACGGACAACCGCTAATGCACAAACGCCAGCCACGGCATTTATCCTGATCGATCAGCACAATGCCGTCTTCTTCGCGTTTGTAGATAGCGCCGCTTGGGCAGGTCGCCACGCAGCTGGGATTGAGGCAGTGTTCGCACAAGCGCGGTAGGTACATCATGAAGGTGTTTTCAAACTGCCCGTACATCTCCTTTTGCATGGCCTCGAAGTTGCGGTCACGGGCGCGTTTTTCGAATTCGCCGCCCAACAATTCTTCCCAGTTTGGCCCCCAGATCACTTTGTCCATCCGTTTGCCGTCAATCAGTGAACGCGGGCGAGCAGTAGGGATATGTTTGCCTTCCGGTGCGCTATGCAAATGTTCGTAGTCGAAGGTGAAAGGTTCGTAGTAATCATCAATCTGCGGCACCACCGGGTTGGCGAAGATTTTGGTTATTACGCCCATCTTGCTGCCCAGACGCGGGCGGATCTTGCCATTCACATCACGCACCCAGCCGCCTTGCCACTCTTCCTGATCTTCCCAGTTTTTCGGATAACCAATGCCCGGTTTGGTTTCGACGTTGTTAAACCATGCGTACTCCATGCCTTCGCGTCCGGTCCAGACGTTTTTACAGGTCACCGAACAGGTATGGCAGCCGATACATTTATCGAGGTTAAGCACCATGCCGACTTGCGAACGTATTTTCATTTTTTCGCCTCCTGTACCTGATCGCGACCTTCATCATCCAGCCAGTTAACGTTCTTCATCTTGCGGATCATGATGAATTCGTCACGGTTCGAGCCGACGGTGCCGTAGTAATTAAAGCCCCAGGCCAGCTGCGCGTAACCGCCAATCATATGCGTTGGTTTCGGACAAACGCGGGTGACCGAGTTATGAATGCCGCCGCGCATGCCAGTTACTTCCGAACCAGGAATATTCATAATGCGTTCCTGGGCGTGATACATCATGGTCATACCCGGCGGTACACGTTGGCTGACCACCGCGCGGGCAGTCAGCGCGCCGTTGGCGTTAAACACTTCCACCCAGTCGTTATCGACAATGGTCAGTTCACGGGCATCGGTTTCGCTAATCCAGACAATCGGTCCACCGCGAGAGAGCGTCAGCATTAGCAGGTTTTCACTGTAGGTTGAGTGAATGCCCCATTTCTGATGCGGCGTCAGGAAGTTAAGTGCTTTTTCCGGGAAGCCGTTTGGCGGTATCTGGCGCATTTCACTGACGCTACGGGTGTCGATAGGCGGGCGATAAGCCACTAGGCTTTCACCAAAAGCACGCATCCACGGATGATCCTGATAGAGCTGCTGGCGTCCCGACAGCGTGCGCCACGGAATTAACTCATGAACGTTGGTGTACCCCGCGTTATAGGAAACGTGATCGCTTTCCAGACCGGACCATGTGGGGCTGGAGATAATTTTACGTGGCTGCGCCTGAATATCGCGAAAGCGAATCTTCTCGTCCTCTTTGTGCAGCGCCAGATGGGTATGTTCGCGTCCGGTGATCTCGCCCAGCGCCTGCCATGCTTTGACTGCAACATGACCATTGGTTTCCGGTGCAAGAGCCAGAATCACTTCTGATGCGTCAATGGCGGTGTCAATCAGCGGACGCCCCTGTGCCGGGCCTTCACGCTTGGTGTAGTTGAGTTTGCCGAGGAAATCGATTTCATCCTGGGTATTCCACGAAATCCCTTTACCGCCGTTGCCAAGTTTGTCCATCAATGGCCCGAGCGAGGTAAAGCGTTCATAGGTAGCAGGGTAGTCGCGTTCCACCGCTACAATATTCGGCGCGGTTTTACCCGGGATCAGATCGCATTCGCCTTTGCGCCAGTCGAGCACTTCACACGGCTGGGAGAGTTCTGCCGGAGAGTCATGCAGCAGTGGTTGTAATACCACGTCGGTTTCTTTGCCAAGATGGCCCACGCACACTTGCGAAAATGCTTTGGCAATACCTTTGTAGATTTCCCAGTCGCTGCGTGATTCCCAGGCCGGATCGACCGCCGCAGAAAGCGGATGAATAAATGGATGCATATCCGAGGTGTTCATATCGTCTTTTTCATACCAGGTGGCGGTGGGCAGAACGATATCGGAGAACAGGCAGGTACTGGACATACGGAAGTCGAGCGTCACCAGCAGGTCGAGCTTGCCTTCAATCGCCGCAGTTTGCCACTCGACTTCTTCTGGTTTGATCCCGTCGCTGGCACCGAGTTCCTCACCCTGAATCCCACTTTCGGTTCCCAGCAGATACTTCTGCATATACTCGTGACCTTTGCCGGAGGAGCCAAGCAGGTTAGAACGCCAGACAAACAAATTACGCGGATGATTGCTGCCCCTATCTGGTTGTTCGCAGGCCATGCGTAAATCGCCCGATTTCAGCGCCTGGGCGGTGAATTCTGTGGGGGATAATCCGGCCTTGTCGGCTTCAGCTTTAATCCCGAGCGGGTTACGCCCCAGCTGCGGCGCAGAAGGTAGCCAGCCCATACGTTCGGCGCGAACGTTGAAATCAATCAGATGACCGCTGTACTTACTGGCATCGGCGAGCGGTGAAAGTAACTCCTGAGCAGAGACTTTTTCATAGCGCCATTGGCTGGAATGATTGTAGAAAAACGAGGTGCTGTTCATCTGGCGCGGTGGTCGGTTCCAGTCGAGCGCAAAGGCCAGTGGCAACCAGCCGGTTTGCGGGCGCAGTTTTTCCTGACCGACATAGTGTGCCCAGCCGCCACCGCTTTGCCCGACACAACCGCAGAAGATCAGCATATTGATCATTCCCCGGTAGTTCATGTCCATGTGGTACCAGTGGTTAACACCTGCGCCGAGGATAATCATCGAGCGCCCATGCGTTTTATGGGCGGTATCGGCAAATTCACGGGCGATGGTTTCAATATACTGGCGCGGCACGCCGGTAATTTGCTCACCCCAGGCTGGGGTGTACGGTTTGATTTCAGCGTAATCTTTCGCGCTGTTTTCATCTTCCAGCCCGCGATCGAGGCCATAATTCGCCAGTACCAAATCATAAACGCTGACGACCGGACAGGTGTTGCCATCGGCTAATGTCAGGTTTTTAACGGGCAATTGGCGCACCAGGACCGGATTGTGTTTTACGCTGCGAAAATGCGGATTTTCAATGCCGCCAAAGTAGGGGAAGGCCACGCCTGCAACGGCATCATGTTGACCGAGCAGAGTTAACGACAATTCGGTTTCCGTAGCGGCGGCAATGGATTCCAGATTCCATTTGCCTTTTTCTCCCCAGCGAAAACCAATCGAACCGTTCGGCACCACCAGTTCACCTGCGGTATTAACCGCCACGGTTTTCCACTGCGGATTGTTGCTTTCGCCCAGTCCATCCACCAGGTCAGACGCACGGATCATGCGTCCGGGAACGTAGCTGCCATCGTCACGAGGTTCCAGCATTACCAGCATCGGCATGTCGCTGTAGCGGCGGCAGTAGTTGATAAAATAGTCGCTGGGATTATCGAGATGAAACTCTTTTAAAATGACATGGCCCATTGCCATCGCCAGGGCGCTATCAGTGCCTTGTTTCGGTGCCAGCCACTGATCGCACAATTTGGCCACTTCAGAGTAGTCAGGGGTAATGGCGATGGTTTTAGTGCCTTTGTAGCGTACTTCGGTAAAGAAATGGGCGTCCGGCGTACGTGTCTGCGGTACGTTAGACCCCCAGGCGATGATGTAACTGGAGTTATACCAGTCGGCAGATTCCGGTACGTCGGTTTGCTCGCCCCAGGTCATCGGCGAGGCGGGCGGCAGGTCGCAATACCAGTCGTAGAAGCTTAAACAGGTGCCACCTAACAGCGACAGATAACGTGTTCCGGCGGCGTAAGAAACCATCGACATCGCCGGGATCGGCGAGAAACCGGCAACGCGATCCGGGCCGTAAGTTTTGATGGTCCAGACGTTAGCAGCGGCAATCAGCTGGTTTAGCTCCTGCCAGTTGGAGCGGATAAAGCCGCCGCGTCCACGTACTTGTTTGTAGCTCAGGCACTTTTGCGGATCGTTCATAATCGATGCCCACGCCAGTACCGGATTGCTGTGTTGCTTGAGGGCTTCGCGCCACAGTTCAATCAGTCGTTTACGAATGAGCGGGTATTTCAGGCGGTTAGCGCTGTAGAGATACCAGGAGTAACTTGCGCCACGCGGGCAGCCGCGAGGTTCGTGATTTGGCAGGTCAGGGCGAGTGCGCGGGTAATCGGTCTGTTGGATTTCCCAGGTCACCAGACCATTTTTAACGTAGATTTTCCAGCTACAGGAGCCTGTACAGTTAACACCGTGGGTGGAACGCACGATTTTGTCGAACTGCCAACGCTGGCGATAGCTGTCCTCCCAGTCGCGGTTGCTATGCATCACCTGTCCGTGACCATCGGCAAAGGTTTCGCCCTTTTGTTTGAAGTAGCGAAAGCGATCCAAAAGTTTACTCATGACATAACTCCTGCTCCAGGAATGAATTGGGATCTGATGCCTTGTCGGATGCGACACGGTTGTAGCCTGATAAGACGTGTCAGGCATCGATCTCTTATTTTTGGCTGAACTTCCGCCGACCATAAACCAGCCAGGTCAGTAGCACACAAACGATGTAGAAGATTAAAAACACTTTCATCGCGCCCACCGGCGAGCCGGTCATATTGAGCGACATGCCAAACGCCTGCGGAATAAAAAAGCCGCCCACTGCGCCAATGGCTGAGATAAAGCCCAGAGCCGCCGCCGTTTCGGTGACGGCTTCTCTCTGAGCCTGCTCATCACTACCGCCTTTCATCTTCACCCGATAAATGGTTATCTGGCGAAAGATGACGGCGATCATCTGGAAAGTAGAACCACTTCCCAGACCTGCGGTCAGAAACAACCCCATAAATACGGCGTAAAATGCGATGAAATTACCGGAGCCTGTGCCCGGTAAGGTAAGGAACAGCAGGGCGCTGAAAATCGCCATAAAAATGAAGTTGATCAACGTCACCCGCACGCCGCCGAATTTATCGGAAATAGCACCACCAACCGACCGCGCGATGGCACCGATAAATGGGCCAAAGAACGCCAGGCGCAGAATATTCACATCAGGGAACTGAGTTTTCGCCAGCATGGCAAAACCCGCAGAAAAACCGATAAACGAACCGAAGGTGGCAAGGTAAAGCAGGCTCAGCAGCCAGAGATGCAGGCGTTGTAACACTGGCAGCTGGTCGGCAATTGACGCGCGTGAACTGGCGATATCATTCATCCCTGACCAGGCGGCGATCGTGGCAATCGCCAGTAATGGCACCCAAATCCATGCGGCATTCGCCAGCGACATCACCGAACCGTCGGCCTGCGGTACGCCATTGACGCCGAGAAAGGCAAATACGGGTACAAAAATGACCAGTGGTGCAACCAGCTGCATCACACTTACACCTAAGTTTCCTAATCCGCCATTAATCCCAAGTGCGCTCCCTTGTTTGGCTTTTGGGAAGAAGAAACTGATATTGCCCATGCTCGAAGCAAAGTTCGCACCTGCAAAACCGCATAGCAAAGCGATAACGATAAATATCCCAAAAGGAGTATTCGGATTCTGCACGGCAATTCCGAGCCAGACGCAAGGAATAATCAGGATTGCAGTACTAAAAACCGTCCATCGGCGTCCACCGAATATAGGCACCATAAAGGAGTAGGGGACACGCAATAATGCGCCAGAAACGGAGGGTAATGCGGTTAATAAAAAGAGTTGATCGGTAGTGAAATTAAAACCGATTTTATTGAGATTAACAGTAACTGCGCTAAATAGCATCCAGACACAGAAGGCAAGAAGTAGACAACTGACTGATATCCAGAGGTTTCTTCGTGCAATATGTTTTCCTTTATTTTCCCAGAAGGCTGGATTTTCTGGTTTCCAGTCGCGCAAAAGATAACGACTAGTTTTCTCATTTTGCAGTGCCATATTGTTCCTCACATGTACACATTGGTAATGAAAAAAAGACAAAACAGGAGGTAAGGCGCAATAGCCAGTTATTAGAATTAAGGATGAATTGGGTGAAGTGCTGATTGAAAGAATAGATAAGAAAGCGTAACCGCGGGGGCAGAATGGGGATTAAACAGACAGATATGTGTTACTAAATGTAACTAACAAGCTAACCATTAAACGGATGTTAAGCTATGTATGCATGTCATGATCCAACCCTTCAGATGATGAATCCAAAGGGTTTATATTTTTAACAAGACCAGACACTTATAGAATTAGTGATAATTTATTCACTAAAAAGGCCATGAACTGGAGGAAAACGTTCTGTCCAGAAAGTCTATCGGTTCCTCTCTTATCGCCTCATTGTAATAATCGTTATTACAGTAAGTATTGTTTATTTCATCTAAGGTCATATTTTTAATTTTTATATTCCTCTGGTTTACAAATTCTTCTGTTTTATAAGTATGTATATTATATGGGTTACATGCATTTTTAATATGATAGTGAAACAGTTCGTTATCCACATATACTCCGTCAGAGTGAACTTCAAATGCACCAGGCGAAAGGATTGCCAGGCCAGTATTAAGCTTAAGTGCTGGGGAAAACAAATTAAATAACATGAGCTGCATAGTAGGGCAATTGTTCTCGCCAGAAACATTTAAAAAATTTAAGTTTTTGCACTGTTTTATTATGGGGAATAAAGTTTCAATATCGGATGTATTCTTAGTGTCAATGCGGGATATTTTATTATTGTCCAGCCTTAAACTTTTGATAGATGAAAGATAAGTCAGGAAATGAAGGTTTATTTTTTCCAACTGATTGTTCGCAGCGTTTAATGTCTGAACATTGCAGAAGTTGCTAAAGAATATTTTAATTTCAGAAAGCAAGTTGTTGTTGATAAGTAACGTATTCAAGTTGGGAAATAAGGCATTATGTAAACTTGTTAGTTTATTATTGGATAGATCCAGAAGTAAGAGTTCATCTTTATTTCCTGCAACAATATCAGTTAATTGATTGTGGCTGAGATTCAGGTGCTGCAGCCTTTCGCAACATTCTAATTGCACAAACTCTAGTTGATTATGTGCCGCACTAAAATAAGTAATTGATGAAAGCCTATCTATATCAATATTTCTGAGAGAATTATTATTCATAGATATATGTGTAATGCTTACATTTCTGCCTTGAGGAAAATTTATTGACTCAAGAGCATTACTATTCAGACTAAGCTTTACGAGTCTATCGTAGTTGGTTGTATCAAAATGTGTGAGTTGGTTATTATCAAGATTGATAGAGGTGAAGTTTTGCAGCCCTGGTGGTTGGGTAGTTAAATTAAGTCCTGATAAATCAATGTCATTCTGTTTCGACAAAAAAGCACAGTTTATCCTTTTAGCGGCTTCGTTTCGGCATTCCGAACGATGGATTTCACCTGTAAGTATACGTTCTTCTTTCCATTGGTTTAATTCGCGCATCCAGTTAAGTTCATTTTTTTCTGGATGTTGCTGTATGGATTGTGGATTTATTTTATTAAATATTGAAGGGAATTTCATAACTGCTCCGTAGTAATGCTTTATTTTAATGATTTATTACCCTTGATAAATCAGGATGTGTTTTATAACTCTGTTGTAAAGGATTGGCTTAACCAATTATTGGATGTTGGACCAAAACCTAAGGAAGGTTTATCCTCATTATGAATATAATAACAGACGGGTGTGCCCGTTGGGTCCTTTAGCCCCGAGTGTGAGGGTAGAGAAGAGGAATTTGACTTATAGTCACCAACCCCGTACATGCGATGCATAGGCAGAATGGCTTTTAGTTCTGCGTCAGAAAATATTGTTTCTTCTTCTATTAAAGCGTACTCTCTGGAATAATATTTTGATCTATAACGAATAGACATTGAGTCATTGTCTTTTATATGATTTCCTTCGGAATTCTCGCTTACTTCTACAAGATGTTCATCGCTGGTATCGATATTTGTGATTGCCAGGTTATAAGATAAATCAATGGTCACTTCATTAGTGTCATCAATTATATTTCTTACTGCAGTCCAGTACTGCATTTGGGCAAGTGGATCATTGTTGATGCCGTTAACTAATACATGCCAAAGATGTTTTGATGATATTAATTGATCAATGTCATCTGTTGGCAATAAATTGTTATTGCTTAAGTTTAAATATTCCAGTTTTGTAGTGGCTTTGGTGTTTAAATGTGCAATATGGTTGTCGTTTAAAGTGATTTTCTCCACTATGGGGTGATTGTGTAATATAATGTCATTGATCATATTGTGATGGGCACTTAACTCAATCAGAGATTCTTGCCGGGAGAGATCCAGCGATGCTAGCTTGTTATAATCAAGATTAAGAAATTTCAGTTTATAACTATCAGAAATATTAATTTTTGTCAGGTTGTTATTTTGCGCTTCCAGGTTAACCAATGAATGCTGATTTTTTAAATCCAAATTTTCCAGATTGTTGTGATCAATATAAATATTTTCCAGTTTTGATTCATTTGGAAAGGTTATCGTTTTAATTTTATTAAAGCTGAGGTTGATATTGACGAGGCTGGCATTGTCAGTAAAGTCAAGATAAGTTAGACAATTGTTTTCCAGATTTAACGTGTTAACTGTCGAGGGGATAGGCGGTAACTCACTCAAATCAAGATATGACAAATCAAGAGATGCCATGTTCGAATTGTAAGCTTCTTTAATTCGCTCCACGGCAATTGCTCTTTCTTCACCATTATTAAGCGACTTATTACCCCATTGTGCCAGTCGTTCACAAAAATCGCAGGAGATGGTTTCTTTGTTAGGTAATGCGTTATTTAATTGATAACTGGCATTATTTTTTACACAAGCTGTATTAATATTGGTCATAATCACTCATCAATAAATATTATAGTAAGATGTCCCCGGAGGGTATGGGAGAATATTAATTGAGGTGAATGACCAGAAATATCAAAAATTGCTCATTTTTACTTAAGGAGTCATACAGCAGCACTTAAATCAAAAACCAGCCCAGAGAAGGGCTGGTCAGGAGAGGATGTTAGAACTGATAGGTAATGCCCGTTGCGACGATGTTATCGGTGCGAATATCTACGGCACGGGTAAAGTCGCTTTCATCAATCAGGTTGATTTTATAATCAACATAGGTCGACATATTTTTGTTGAAGAAATACGTCGCACCAACGTCGATATACTCAATCATGTCCTGGTCGCCGTAGCGACCCAGATCTCTGCCTTTCGATTTCAGGTAAGCGAGTGATGGGCGCAAGCCGAAGTCGAATTGATATTGTGCCACTACTTCAAAACTTTGTGCTTTGTTAGAGATATAACCATCGCCATAGGTGGTCATGTTTAATGTTTCAGCGTAATTAGCTGCAAAGTAGATGTTGTTGGCATCATATTTTATACCTGTAGCCCACAGTTCTGCATTCTTACCGGAGGCATTGAGAGGATTAGCGGCGGCTCTTTCCTGTGCATTTGTCCGATCGGATTTGGTATACACCGCACCGATACCAAAGCCATCATAAACATAAGTTGAGGAGATACCGAAACCGTCACCATTGGCACGCGTGTAGTCAGCACCATAAAGATGACTGTTGTCAGTACGTTCATTTTTGCCTTGATATTGCGCGGCAAAGTTCAGCCCTTCAATTAAGCCGAAGAAATCGTAGTTGCGATAGGTTGCCACACCGGTAGTACGGTATGTCATGAAGACATCTTTCTGACTCCAGGTATCGCCACCAAATTCTGGCAACATATCGGTCCATGAACCAATGTCATAGCCGACACCGTAGTTTCGACCATAGTCCAGAGAGCCAAATTCACTAATTTTTAAACCTGCATAGGCCAGACGGGTCTTGTTGCCGCGCGAGCCGTTGGCTTCATCGTTATAGCCTTTAAAATCATATTCCCAGTGACCAAAACCAGTCATTTGATCATTGATTTGCGTTTCTCCTTTAAAGCCGAGACGGGCATAAGTTTTATCACCATCGTCACGCTTATCATCAGTAAAATAACGTAGAGCGGTAACCTTGCCATAAAGGTCGAGTTTATTACCATCCTTGTTATAGACTTCGGCAGCGTGTGCTACGTTCGCAGCTAACAAACCAGTTACAACCACCGCAACTATTTTTAATTTCATTTAACAGAATCCTTTTAATTATCGTTAAACGTATTTTTTAAACGAATTTTAAACGGCGTCATTTATAAATGACATACTGTTTTTAAAATAGAATGGTGATTAAAAACAATGAGAAAAATAGATGAAATAATATTATTTATCGATATGTGATCGAAGTCGAAATGAGATATAAGGTGAATTACTGGTATTCGAAATTTATTTTTTAATATTGTCGGAATTTATCTGATTAACTGCCGGGCCGTAGACCCGACAATTATTTTAGCCACGACGTGTCGCCAGCCAGCAGAGCAGGGAACCGCCGCAGACCATTAGCGCGCCTTGCCAGAACGAGAACGACAGCGGGGCGCTGAGCAGCACGGCTGCAAGCGCTGAGGAAAGGACGGGCGTAAAATACGAACCTACCGCCATAATGGTGACGTTGCCATGTAATATACCGACGTTCCATGCAGCATAAGCAAATCCTAAGGTAAATGCCGCAGAGGTGAGTTTAATCATGACAGGCGTGCTAAATACCATTTCTGGTTGTGGCGTGAGAAAATAGTAAACCCACAGACTTGCTCCCGTTAGCAGGACAAAAACGGTAATTCCGTTAAATCCGCGTGCGTATTTATTCGTTACTGTGCAATAGGCTGCCCAGATAAACGCACCAATAAACGCCAGGAAATAACTCAATGGGCTGGTGGTGATATTATTGATGATTTCATCATAATGTAACCCATTGTCACCACCTAACACCCAGCAGACGCCAACCAGGGCTAATAATAATCCTGGTACAATCAGCCAGTTGGTTTTCTGACCATTAAACAGAATGGCAAAGAGAATTGTCAGGCTGGGCCACAGATAGTTCACCATACCCACTTCAATCGCCTGATGACGGGTCGCCGCATATCCTAAGGAAAGCGCCAGACAGATTTCATAGCTGACGAATAACAGACACCCGGCGAGTAAATAGCCTTTCGGGATCTGCCGAATACGCGGAAATCCAACCGTGAAGATTAACAGCAGCCCGCTTAATGAATAGATAGCAGCTGCGCCGCCGACCGGGCCGAGCCCCTCACTGACACCGCGAATCAATCCTACCATCGTGCTCCACAGGACGATCGCTATTAGCCCTATGAGCGTTGCTTTTTGTCGTGTCATGCTCGCTGTTTTGTCTCTCTTGCCGTTAAAAATTAAGCTGAATTTTATAGCATTTTTTTAACTGGCCTGTCAGGCAGTGGTGCGTTTTTCTACCGCTATTGAGGTAGGTCAATTTGCGCAGGCGGATTATTTTGTGGCAAACACGTGTTCTTTTTGATTTCGCGCAAAAAGATTCAGAATTTTACTGTTAGTTTCCTCGCGCAGTAATACCCCTGAAAAAAGAGGAAAGCAATGGACGTCAGTCGCAGACAATTTTTTAAAATCTGCGCGGGCGGTATGGCTGGAACAACGGTAGCGGCATTGGGCTTTGCCCCGAAGCAAGCACTGGCTCAGGCGCGAAACTACAAATTATTACGCGCTAAAGAGATCCGTAACACCTGCACATACTGTTCCGTAGGTTGCGGGCTATTGATGTATAGCCTGGGTGATGGCGCGAAAAACGCCAGAGAAGCGATTTATCACATTGAAGGTGACCCGGATCATCCGGTAAGCCGTGGTGCGCTGTGCCCGAAAGGGGCCGGTTTGCTGGATTACGTCAACAGCGAAAACCGTCTGCGCTACCCGGAATATCGTGCGCCAGGTTCTGACAAATGGCAGCGCATTAGCTGGGATGAAGCATTCTCCCGTATTGCGAAGCTGATGAAAGCTGACCGTGACGCTAACTTTATTGAAAAGAACGAGCAGGGCGTAACGGTAAACCGTTGGCTTTCTACCGGTATGCTGTGTGCCTCCGGTGCCAGCAACGAAACCGGGATGCTGACTCAAAAATTTGCCCGCTCCCTCGGGATGCTGGCGGTAGACAACCAGGCGCGCGTCTGACACGGACCAACGGTAGCAAGTCTTGCTCCAACATTTGGTCGCGGTGCGATGACCAACCACTGGGTGGATATCAAAAACGCTAACGTCGTAATGGTGATGGGCGGTAACGCTGCTGAAGCGCATCCCGTCGGTTTCCGCTGGGCGATGGAAGCGAAAAACAACAACGATGCAACCTTGATCGTTGTCGATCCCCGTTTTACGCGTACCGCTTCTGTAGCGGATATTTACGCACCTATTCGTTCCGGTACGGACATTACGTTCCTGTCTGGCGTTTTGCGCTACCTGATCGAAAACAACAAAATCAATGCCGAATACGTTAAGCATTACACCAATGCCAGCCTGCTGGTGCGTGATGATTTTGCTTTCGAAGACGGTCTGTTCAGCGGCTACGACGCTGAAAAACGTGAATACGATAAGTCGTCCTGGAACTATCAGTTCGATGAAAACGGCTATGCGAAACGCGATGACACGCTGACTCATCCGCGCTGTGTGTGGAACCTGCTGAAAGCGCACGTTTCCCGCTACACGCCAGACGTAGTAGAAAACATCTGTGGTACGCCAAAAGCCGACTTCCTGAAAGTGTGTGAAGTGCTGGCCTCCACCAGCGCACCGGATCGCACAACCACCTTCCTGTACGCGCTGGGCTGGACGCAGCACACCGTGGGTGCGCAGAACATCCGCACCATGGCGATGATCCAATTGCTGCTCGGTAACATGGGTATGGCTGGTGGCGGCGTGAACGCATTGCGTGGTCACTCCAACATTCAGGGCCTGACCGACTTAGGTCTGCTCTCAACCAGCCTGCCGGGTTATCTGACGCTGCCGTCAGAAAAACAGGTTGATTTGCAGTCGTATCTGGAAGCGAATACGCCGAAAGCGACGCTGGCTGATCAGGTGAACTACTGGAGCAACTATCCGAAGTTCTTCGTTAGCCTGATGAAATCTTTCTACGGTGATGCTGCACAGAAAGAGAACAACTGGGGCTATGACTGGCTGCCGAAGTGGGACCAGACCTACGACGTCATCAAGTATTTCAACATGATGGACGAAGGCAAAGTCACCGGTTATTTCTGCCAGGGCTTTAACCCGGTTGCGTCCTTCCCGGACAAAAACAAAGTGGTGAGCTGCCTGAGCAAACTGAAGTACATGGTGGTTATCGATCCGCTGGTGACTGAAACCTCAACCTTCTGGCAGAACCACGGCGAGTCGAACGATGTCGATCCGGCGTCTATTCAGACTGAAGTATTCCGTCTGCCTTCGACCTGCTTTGCTGAAGAAGATGGTTCTATCGCTAACTCCGGTCGCTGGTTGCAGTGGCACTGGAAAGGTCAGGACGCGCCGGGCGAAGCGCGTAACGACGGCGAAATTCTGGCGGGTATCTACCATCATCTGCGCGAGTTGTACCAGGCCGAAGGTGGTAAAGGCGTAGAACCGCTGATGAAGATGAGCTGGAACTACAAGCAGCCGCACGAACCGCAATCTGACGAAGTAGCTAAAGAGAACAACGGCTACGCGCTGGAAGATCTCTATGATGCCAATGGCGTGCTGATTGCGAAGAAAGGTCAGTTGCTGAGTAGCTTTGCGCATCTGCGTGATGACGGTACAACCGCATCGTCTTGCTGGATCTACACCGGTAGCTGGACAGAGCAGGGCAACCAGATGGCTAACCGCGATAACTCCGACCCGTCCGGTCTGGGGAATACGCTGGGATGGGCCTGGGCGTGGCCGCTCAACCGTCGCGTACTCTACAACCGTGCTTCGGCGGATATCAACGGTAAACCGTGGGATCCGAAACGGATGCTGATCCAGTGGAACGGCAGCAAGTGGACGGGTAACGATATTCCGGACTTCGGCAATGCCGCGCCAGGTACACCAACCGGACCGTTTATCATGCAGCCGGAAGGGATGGGACGCCTGTTTGCCATCAACAAAATGGCGGAAGGTCCGTTCCCGGAGCACTACGAGCCAATTGAAACGCCGCTGGGCACTAACCCGCTGCATCCGAACGTGGTGTCTAACCCGGTGGTTCGTCTGTATGAACAAGACGCGCTGCGGATGGGTAAAAAAGAGCAGTTCCCGTATGTGGGTACGACCTATCGTCTGACCGAGCACTTCCACACCTGGACCAAGCACGCGTTGCTCAACGCAATTGCTCAGCCGGAACAGTTTGTGGAAATCAGCGAAACGCTGGCGGCGGCGAAAGGCATTAATAATGGCGATCGTGTCACTGTCTCAAGCAAGCGTGGCTTTATCCGCGCGGTGGCGGTGGTAACGCGCCGTCTGAAACCGCTGAATGTAAACGGTCAGCAGGTTGAAACGGTGGGTATTCCAATCCACTGGGGCTTTGAGGGTGTCGCGCGTAAAGGTTATATCGCTAACACTCTGACGCCGAATGTCGGTGATGCAAACTCGCAAACGCCGGAATATAAAGCGTTCTTAGTCAACATCGAGAAGGCGTAAGGGGGCGAACAGATGGCTATGGAAACGCAGGACATTATCAAAAGGTCCGCAACTAACTCCATCACGCCGCCTTCGCAGGTGCGTGATTACAAAGCAGAAGTCGCGAAACTTATCGACGTTTCCACCTGTATCGGCTGTAAAGCCTGTCAGGTGGCGTGTTCAGAGTGGAACGACATCCGTGATGAAGTGGGGCACTGCGTCGGGGTTTACGATAACCCCGCCGATCTGAGCGCCAAGTCCTGGACGGTGATGCGCTTTAGCGAAACCGAACAGAACGGCAAGCTGGAGTGGCTGATCCGTAAAGACGGCTGTATGCACTGTGAAGATCCGGGCTGCCTGAAGGCGTGCCCGTCTGCTGGTGCAATCATTCAGTACGCTAACGGGATTGTCGATTTCCAGTCGGAAAACTGCATCGGCTGTGGTTACTGCATTGCCGGGTGTCCGTTTAATATTCCGCGCCTCAACAAAGAGGATAACCGGGTATATAAATGCACGCTCTGCGTCGATCGCGTCAGCGTCGGCCAGGAACCGGCTTGTGTGAAAACCTGTCCGACCGGGGCTATCCACTTCGGCACCAAGAAGGAGATGCTGGAGCTGGCGGAACAGCGCGTGGCGAAACTGAAAGCGCGTGGTTACGAACATGCTGGCGTCTACAACCCGGAAGGGGTCGGTGGTACGCACGTTATGTACGTGCTGCATCATGCCGATCAGCCGGAGCTGTATCACGGTCTGCCGAAAGATCCGAAGATCGACACCTCGGTAAGCCTGTGGAAAGGCGCGTTGAAACCGCTGGCAGCGGCTGGCTTTATTGCCACTTTTGCCGGGTTGATTTTCCACTACATCGGTATTGGCCCGAATAAGGAAGTGGACGATGACGAGGAGGATCATCATGAGTAAGTCGAAAATGATTGTGCGCACCAAATTTATTGATCGCGCCTGTCACTGGACCGTGGTGATTTGCTTCTTCCTGGTGGCGCTGTCCGGGATTTCGTTCTTCTTCCCGACGCTGCAATGGCTGACGCAAACCTTCGGTACGCCGCAGATGGGACGCATTTTGCACCCGTTCTTCGGCATTGCGATTTTCGTCGCGCTGATGTTTATGTTTGTGCGTTTTGTGCATCACAACATCCCGGATAAGAAAGATATTCCGTGGCTGTTGAACATTGTCGAAGTATTGAAAGGCAATGAGCATAAAGTGGCGGATGTCGGTAAGTACAACGCCGGGCAAAAGATGATGTTCTGGTCAATCATGAGCATGATTTTCGTGCTGCTGGTGACCGGGGTGATTATCTGGCGTCCGTACTTTGCGCAGTACTTCCCGATGCAGGTTGTCCGTTATAGCCTGTTGATTCACGCGGCTGCGGGTATCATCCTGATCCACGCCATCCTGATCCATATGTATATGGCATTCTGGGTGAAAGGATCGATTAAAGGGATGATCGAGGGGAAGGTGAGCCGCCGCTGGGCGAAGAAACACCATCCACGCTGGTATCGTGAAATCGAGAAGGCAGAAGCGAAAAAAGAGAGTGAAGAAGGGATATAATCTCTTTTGAACTTTAAGCTGAAAATGGCGCTTTAAGAAGCGCCATTTTTTTATTGCGTAACCAGACGGCGCAGTCGCGACACATCCACCGTTTTTTCTGCCTCTGCCAGACTCCAGGCGTTTTGCAGATTCAGCCACATTTGCGGCGAACTGCCGATCACCACGGAAAGTTTAATCGCCATTTCTGGTGTCAAAGCTGCTTTTCCGGTCAGCAATCGGCTTGCCGTTGAGGGCGCAATTTCCATTGCTCTGGCAAACTCGCGCAGGCTGACATTAAGTTCGTCCAGTGATTCCTGAATAATGTCCCCCGGGCGGGGATGATTGGCCATTTTCATTAGTGTCTTTACTCTCAGTAGCGTTCCTTCCTACGCAACAATAATCCATTTAGCCATTTCATGTTGGAGAGTGTGCGATGCTGCGACCCGAACATGGCAGTCGCAGCAAAGGCCTCTTAGCGGCGGAAATCAATCACCATACGGCCACGGATTTTGCCTTCTTCCATCTCAGTAAAGATGGTGTTGATGTCCGCTAACGGACGCAGGGCGACTTTCGGCACCACTTTGCCTTCGGCCGCAAACTGGAAGGCTTCGGTGAGATCCTGGCGCGTGCCGACCAGCGAACCGACCACTTCAATACCATCCAGCACCAGCCGTGGGATATCCAGGCTCATAGACTCCGGCGGCAGACCGACTGCCACAACACGCCCGCCTGCACGAACGGCATCGACCGCAGAGTTAAACGCAGCTTTAGCTACCGCTGTCACCACCGCAGCGTGTGCACCACCGGTTTTCTCCTGCACAATTTTGGCGGCGTCTTCGGTGCGTGAGTTAATCGCTAAATCTGCACCCATTTCGGTTGCCAGTTTCAACTGCTCATCATTGACATCAATGGCGATCACTTTGGCGTTAAAGACATTCTTCGCGTATTGCAGGGCGAGGTTACCCAGTCCACCAAGACCGTAGATAGCAATCCACTGACCGGGACGAATTTTTGACAGTTTCACCGCTTTATAGGTGGTGACGCCCGCACAGGTAATGCTGCTGGCCGCCGCCGAGTCCAGGCCATCGGGCACTTTTACCGCGTAATCGGCGACCACGATGCACTCTTCAGCCATCCCGCCATCAACGCTGTATCCGGCGTTTTTAACAGAACGGCAGAGGGTTTCGTTACCACTATTACAGTATTCGCAATGACCGCATCCTTCGTAAAACCACGCCACGCTGGCACGATCGCCTGGTTTTAATGAGGTGACACCTGGACCCACTTCTGCCACCACACCAATACCTTCGTGTCCCAGAATTACGCCGGTTTTGTCACCAAAATCGCCATTCTTCACATGAAGATCGGTATGACATACACCACAACACTCCATTTTCAGCAGGGCTTCGCCATGTTTCAGTGAGCGCAGTGTTTTATCCGTAACGTCAACATGATGATCCTTCGTAACAACTGCAGCCTTCATAGTTCCTCCTTTTCGGATGATGTTCTGCATAGCAGGTGAGGCAAATGAGATTTATTCGCCACTACCCAGTATGGATGAGATCTGAAAAAGAGAGAGGAAAATTGCCCGGCAGCTTTCACCACCGGGCGCAGGCTTAGATGGAGGTACGGCGGTAGTCGCGGTATTCGGCGTGCCAGAAATTATCATCAATGGCCTGTTGCAGAGCTTCGGCGGAGGTTTTCACCGCCACGCCTTGCTGCTGCGCCATTTTGCCAACCGCAAAGGCAATTGCGCGGGAGACTTTCTGAATATCTTTCAGTTCCGGTAGTACCAGACCTTCGCCGTTCAGGACCAGCGGCGAATACTGAGCAAGCGTTTCACTTGCAGACATCAGCATCTCATCGGTGATACGTGACGCGCCGGAAGCAATAACGCCCAACCCGATGCCCGGGAAAATAAAGGCGTTGTTACACTGGGCGATAGGGTAGATTTTATCTTTCCATACCACTGGATTAAACGGACTGCCAGTGGCGACCAGCGCGTTACCTTCAGTCCAGGCGATAATGTCCTGCGGTGTGGCTTCCACGCGTGACGTCGGGTTAGACAGCGGCATCACGATCGGACGCGGACAGTGTTTATGCATCTCACGGATGATCTCTTCCGTAAACAGCCCGGTCTGTCCTGAGACGCCAATCAGAATATCTGGTTTTACATTACGCACTACATCCAGCAGTGACAGCACATCGCTGTCGGTATCCCAGTCACTGAGGTTTTCGCGCTTCTGCACCAGTTTGGTCTGGAAAGGCAGCAGGTTCGGCATCTTGTCGGTCAGCAGGCCAAAGCGATCAACCATAAAGACTTTCTGCCGCGCCGCTTCCTCGCTTAATCCTTCACGCTGAGTCTGGGCGATGATCATTTCGGCAATCCCGCACCCCGCAGAGCCTGCGCCGAGGAAGACAATCTTTTTCTCGCTCAGTTGACCACCCGCCGCGCGGCTGGCAGCGATCAGTGTGCCGACCGTTACCGCCGCGGTGCCCTGAATGTCATCGTTAAAAGAACAAATTTCATTGCGATAGCGGTTAAGTAACGGCATCGCATTTTTTTGTGCGAAGTCTTCAAACTGCAACAGCACGTCCGGCCAGCGTTGTTTCACAGCCTGGATAAATTCATCAACGAATTCATAGTATTCGTCGTCAGTGATACGCGGATTACGCCAGCCCATATACAGCGGATCGTTAAGCAGCTGTTGGTTGTTCGTCCCGACATCCAGCACCACCGGAAGGGTATACGCCGGGCTGATGCCGCCACAGGCGGTATAGAGTGACAGTTTACCGATCGGAATGCCCATCCCGCCGATGCCCTGGTCACCAAGCCCCAGAATACGTTCACCGTCAGTCACCACAATCACTTTAATATTATGGTTCGGCACATTTTGCAGAATATCGTCCATATTGTGGCGGTTCTGGTAAGAGATAAACACGCCGCGTGAACGGCGGTAGATCTCAGAAAAACGCTCACAGGCTGCGCCGACGGTTGGGGTATAAATAACAGGCATCATCTCATCAAGATGATTGTTTACCAGACGGTAGAAGAGGGTTTCGTTAGTGTCCTGGATGTTACGCAGGTAGATGTGTTTGTCGATTTCGGTTTTGAATCCCTGATACTGGATCCATGCTCGTTCCGCTTGCTCTTCGATGGTTTCGACCACTTCCGGCAGTAACCCCAGCAGGTTGAAGTTACGGCGTTCTTCCATGCTGAAGGCGCTGCCTTTATTCAACAACGGAAATTCCAGCAGTACAGGGCCAGCGTAAGGGATATAAAGAGAACGCTGTTTTTTTGTTTTTGGTTCCATGTCACTCACTCTTTTTTGAATATCCATCCCTGGGGGCTTTTATCGTCTTTGCTTTACCGCCAGGGCGTCGACCCCAAGTATAAAGCAGATAAAAACAAAAACACCATTGCGCAGGCAATGGTGTTTAATCGTCATTGAGGACTGATGGTTATGAATTACTTTTCAGCGGGGCGTTTTCTGCCGGTTGGGTTATTTACCACGCTGGATTTGTCACCTTCGGTAACTATTTTGCGCTGGTTAGAAATTTTATGGTCCAGTCCAAGAATATGACGTGCCTGACGGTTCGATTTCATTTTAACTCCTCAATCCTGTTGCTAGTTTTAAGGACAACATCGCCGTAGCGAAGAAACACGTGCTAAACCCCTAAATTAGGTTGCCGATCAAGCATAGCACCTTAAAGCGTAGGGTGCTGGCCACTGACCACATAATTGATCGTTTGCTGGTAGATATCACTGAGGATGTCGTTATCAGAAGCTTCCACCCATTTGGTCAGCTCCATGAGAATGTCATCTTCAGTGACAACACCGTGCTCTGCCCGAAGGCCTTGCTCAATGGCATTAACCAGAGCGGGTTCTGCTGTTGAATTTTCTGCCTGATAATAAGTAAACATAGCGATTCTCCGTGTCTGTGTATTTTTGGTGTCTGCTACGGATCGCAGATTTATAAAGCACATTCAGCATGGCAAATATTTGCCGCTTCGTTGTTAAGATTAGTCCTGGTTGATAATTTTTATATTTTAACACCATGATATTCATAGGGATTGTAATTGGGGCGATCCGATTAATATTGATACAATATCTTTTGGATTATATATTCCCCGTTATCTATTGTGGGAATTTAATTTAAGTACAGAGATAATGTTTTCGCCGGATTTTATTCGGAATATCCTGCTTATCCTCGTGCGGTTTCTCACGTAGTCTATAATTTCCTTTTTAAGCCCACAGGAGAGCAACAATGACAATCCATAAGAAAGGTCAGGCACACTGGGAAGGCGATATCAAACGCGGGAAGGGAACAGTATCCACCGAGAGCGGCGTGCTGAACCAACAGCCGTATGGATTTAACACGCGTTTTGAAGGCGAAAAAGGAACCAACCCTGAAGAACTGATTGGCGCAGCGCATGCCGCATGTTTCTCAATGGCGCTTTCATTAATGCTGGGGGAAGCGGGATTCACGCCAACATCGATTGATACCACCGCAGATGTGTCGCTGGATAAAGTGGATGCCGGTTTTGCGATTACTAAAATCGCACTGAAAAGCGAAGTTGCGGTGCCGGGTATTGATGCCTCTACTTTTGATGGCATTATCCAGAAAGCAAAAGCAGGATGCCCGGTTTCTCAAGTACTGAAAGCTGAAATTACGCTTGATTACCAGTTGAAATCATAAAGCGTTGCCGTATGACGCGTCAGGCGTGTGATTGCCTGATGCGTTGTTAGCGTCTCTACAGCGCCCGCCAGCACCGGATCTCACGTCCGTCCTCCCTTATTGTTAATAATTGCCGGACTTCACATCCGTGGGTTGCCAGAGGGCAGCGTTCGCGGAAAAAACAGCCTTGTGGCAACGTGCGGTTTCCTGGTAGATCCGTTTTACGTAATGCCCATTCTTCCTCCAGCGGTTTATCAATGGCGGGGAGGGAATCCAGCAATAATCGGGTGTATGGATGTGCCGGAGCTGTCAGCACCTGTTGCGCGTCTCCTAGTTCCACAATCTGTCCGAGATACATCACCGCCACCCGATCGCTCATATGACGTATCACGGAGACATTGTGTGAAATCAGCACATAAGTCAGCTCGCGATTTTCCTGTAGCGTTACCAGTAAATTGAGGATCTGCGCCTGCACGGAGATATCCAGCGCCGAGGTTGGTTCATCAAGCACAATCACGTCAGGCTGCGAAGAGAGTGCTCTGGCAATGGCGATACGTTGCCGCTGCCCGCCTGAGAACGCATGAGGCAAGCGGTCGAGATACTCCGGACGAATACCCACCTGCACAGCCAGCTCCTCTGCCAACGCTCGCCGCTGTTGTTCACTACTACGCTTAGCAATCCAGAGCGGTTCCGTGATGATGCGCCACACCGGTAAGCGCGGATTAAGCGAAGAGAGCGGGTCCTGAAACACCATCTGCATAATGCGTTGTGATCCTGAACGGATGTACTGCCCGTGGCTCGGTTGCAGCATACCCATTAAAAGCTGTGCGAGGGTGCTTTTGCCGCAGCCTGACTCACCGACGATCCCTAAGGTTTCACCACGACGGATCTGTAAATCAATACCATTGATGGCATGAACATGTTCCGTAGTTTTACCAAGCCAGTTTTTTCGGGCCGGGAAATTGATATGGACGTCGCGTAACGTTAATAACGTGTCAGACACTAATGACCTCCTGCTGAGGATACCAACAGGCGCAGCGGTGGTTGTTGTCACCATACGCTGTTAGCGCCGGGACGTTTTCACACTGTGCACCTGCCGCATAGCAACGATCGCGAAAAGCGCAGCCGTCAGGCAAATGGGTGAGGTTTGGTACCGTCCCCGGAATGGCGGGTAATGGCTGGCGTGGTATTCCATGTTCTGGTGCGCATTGCAGCAAACCAATGGTATACGGATGCCGGGGATGATGGATAACGTCTGCCGTCACGCCGCTCTCAATCACGCTTCCGGCATACATCACGTAAACGCTATCGCACAGTTGCGACACCACTGCCATATCATGGCTGATGAACAGTACCGCAGTTCCACTGGCGCGGGCTTTATGTTTAAGCAGACGCAGTACCTGCAACTGTACCGTGACGTCCAGCGCCGTAGTCGGTTCGTCGGCAATAATCAATTGCGGCTCGCAGGAGAATGCCAGCGCAATCATTACCCGCTGGCGCATACCACCTGAAAGCTCAAACGGATAGCGCGACATAACTTCTACGGCATCCGGGATTTGCATCTCTTCCAGCAGGGCAATCGCTTTAGCTCTGGCTTCCCGACGACTTATGGGTTGATGATGGCGGATCACGTCCATCATCTGAAGACCTATTCGACGTGTCGGATTAAGGGCGGTCATCGGTTCCTGAAAGATCATCGCCACTCGTGCGCCGCGCCACTGACGAAGCTGCTTTTCCCGAGCGTTAAGAGCATCTTCTCCCAGCAGTGAAATATGTCCCCGATGTACGCAATAACTGCCCGTCGGTAACAGACGCATAATCAACATTGCAGTGACTGATTTACCCGAGCCGGATTCTCCCACCAGACCGACAATTTCACCGCGGTTGATTTTCAATGACACATTGTTGAGCGCGTGAACGTCGCCGTTAAAACCGGGGAAACTCAAATGCAGCTGTTGAATGTCCAGAACGGGTTGGGTCATGACTGCTTTCCTCCTGCTTTCGGGTCAAGCAGATCGCGAATACCATCACCAAAGAGATTAAACCCGACGGCGGTAAGCAAAATCGCTGCCCCCGGAAATGCGCAATACCACCACTGATCGAGTACATAGTTGCGACCATTCGCCACCATCGCCCCCCATTCAGCACTCGGTTGTTGAGCACCCAGGCCAATAAATCCCAACGTGGCGGCCATTAAAATCGCGCTACCGATATCCAGCGATGCCTGCACAATCAGCGGCGGCAGGGAGTTACGTAAAATATGCCAGTTGATCAGATGCCAACGCGACGCACCAAAGGTTTTCGCCGCCTGAACATAGGTATACTGGCGAACAACTAATGTTTGCCCCCGCGCCAGGCGCACATAAAAGGGAATTCGCACAATAGCAATCGCCAGCATGGCGTTAAACAAACTCGGCCCGAGAGCGGCTGCCAGTGCCATTGTCAGCACCAGCGAAGGAATCGACAGCATAATGTCCATGATGCGCATGATAATCGCGTCTGCGCGTCCGCCAAGCACACCGGATAGACACCCGAGTAGCGACCCCATCATACCTGCAATGGCGACCACCACTAATCCGGCGAGAATTGATTGCTGACTGCCGACCAGTACGCGGCTAAACAGATCGCGTCCCACTTCATCGGTGCCAAACCAGTGCGCCGCAGAAGGCGGCAAAAGGCGGGCGGTTAAATCAATGGCGTTGGGATCATGCGTCGCCAGCCACGGTGAAAAAATCATCATCAGTAGCATTAATACAATGATGACTGCGCCGGTCACGGTAAGCGGGCTGCCTTTCAGCATCCATACCAGTTTTGCACCGTTAAATCGCGTTTGTTTTGGTGGGCGCACGGCTGACGTTTCCTCGCTTAGCATCATTCACCACCTCCACGTCCGATACGCGGATCAATCCACAAATAGAGCAAATCCACCACCAGGTTCACCAGCACATAAGCAAACGAAACCACGACGGCAAATCCCATCACCGCAGGGAAGTCGAGCGCCTGTATTGATGTCACTACCCATGCCCCCATTCCGGGCCAGGCAAAAACGGTTTCGGTGAGCACTGCGCCATACAACAAATCGCCCAGCGCCAGTCCCAATACGGTAATCGAGGGGATCAACGCATTGGGTAGCGCATAACATAAAACGATATACCAGCCGGGCAAGCCGCTGGCCCGGGCGGTACGAATGTAGTCTTCACTCAATTGTTCCAGCATCGCTGAGCGGATCTGGCGGGCGACAATCCCCAGGTGAACGAACGCCAGCGTTAATGCCGGTAAGATAAGATGTTGCAACGCATTGAAGAAGACCTCACCGTTGCCTTCAAGCAGCGCATCGAGCAGATAAAAGCCGGTAACGTGCGTTGGTGGATCCAGCCAGTCATCAAGCCTTCCGCCGCCGGGAAGAATTTGCAGATGACCATAAAACAGCACAATGACGCCCAGCCCAAGCCAGAACGCAGGTGTGGAGATTCCGGTAATGGCCATTATTCGCACCAGATGATCCAGCCAGCGATTTCGCCAGACTGCAGAGAGTATGCCCAGCGGGATGCCAATCAGGAGTGCCAGCAGCAGGGCACAAAAAGCCAGTTCCAGCGTCGCCGGGAAAAATATGCGCAACTCTTCCAGCACCGGACGCCCGGTACGAATGGATGTTCCCAGGTCACCCTGAAACAGGTCGCTGACGTAGCGGTAAAACTGTACGTACAGTGGCTGGTCCAGTCCCAGTTGCTGGCGAATATTATCCACGATAGCATCGCTGGCGCGGTCACCCGCCAGTAACCGCGCCGGATCGCCGGGGATCAGGTGCGAGATAATAAACGTTATCACACAGACGCCCGCCACCACGAGCACCAGCCCCCAGCAGCGTTGGCGTAAAATACTCCAGAAGGTCACGTTATTTACTCATGGTATTGATATTGAAGACCTGTTCCAGCATGGGATTGAACACAAAGCCTTTCACCTCTTTGTTCATCGCCAGTTGGTAGTTTTTCTGGAACAGGTACACATAAGCAGCGTCATCAATGACGATTTTCTGTGCCTGCTGGTAGTCCCGGGTACGCTGCGTCTGGTCGGTGGTCGCTAGCGCATTGCGCAGTAACTTATCGACCTCACTGTTTTCATAGAACGAGCGGTTACCCGGCAGACCTTTTTTGTCGGACTCAAACCAGTAATTCATAAACATATACGGGTCGGCAAAATCCGGACTCCAGTTGCCAATCGCAATGTCGTAATCACCTTTACCCACTCTGTCGCGCATGGTGGCGTTCGCCAGCTTTTCCAGCTTCACATTGATGCCCAGCTTGTTGAGGCTGGATTGTGTCGCCAGAGCAATAGGCTCCCAGTTCGGATCATTATCAGAATAGAGAAACGTCAGGCTGGTGGGTTTGCCCGTCACTTTATCCCATTCGGCTTTGGCTTTCGTTTCGTCATGGTTGTATTGCATTGCCGTCGCATCGTATCCCCACATGCCTTCCGGAATCGGGCCGCGCATTTGTTTTCCGTTACCACTCAGAATGCCGTTAACCATGCCCTGATAATCGGTAGACCAGGAAATGGCCCGACGCAGATCCGCCTGATTAAGCGGCGCTTTGCTGTTATTCAGATACAGATAGGTGACGCGCAGTGACGGATACTCTGCCACGTTGACTTTGTTTTCCTGCTTCAGGGCGTTGAGTTGATCCACCGGCAGCGCATCGGCAATGTCAATGTCGCCACGGGAGAGTTGCAGGCGACGGGAGGCACTTTCACCGATAATTTTTACCGATACTCGTTTAAAGTTCGGTTTATTGCCGGGGTAATGCGGATTTGGCACCAGAACTAATTGCTGACCTTTTTGCCAGCTTTTCAGCATAAACGGTCCGGAGCCAGCGGTATTTTGCGCGAGGAAACCACGGGCATCATCGGCCGCATGTTCTTTTAAGACCGCCGGATTGATAATGGATGCACCGTCATTCGCCAGCGTGTAGAGGAACGGTGCGAATGGCTGGCTAAGGGTAAACCTCACTGTATGTTCGTCGGGAGCATCAATCTTTAAATCTTTGGGAAATGCTTCTGCTGGCCCCTGGCCGATTTTTAGTAACCGCTCAAAAGAGAGTTTTACTGCTTCGGCAGTGACAGGTGTGCCATCGGCAAATTTAGCATTGTCCTTCAGGGTGAACGTCCACTCTTTTTGATCGTCAGACGCTTTCCAGCTACTAGCCAGATCGCCTTCAACGTCGGTTGAGCCTTTATCACCGTCCGTTTTGTACTGAACCAGTCGCTGATAAGACGGGTAGGTCACTGTCCAGTCGTTATTATCAATTGTCACCGCTGGGTCGAGGGTTTGCGGGTCGGCAGCTTTACCGATCACCAGCATATCTTTCGGTACGGCGGCGTGCGCAACCGGCATTGTTGTGGCAAGGACGATCGCGAGCAATGTAGGACGAAACGATATCGATCTCTTCATGACAGTTTCCTGATTAACTGGCGTGCTGTGTGCCAGGGGATATAAAACAGGTGAATTGATCAGCGAGTAGTGGGTAACTCGCTGCCTGGGGTAATTCGAAGTGCCACCATTCGCTGGAGATACCGACAAAACCGCCACCAGTCATAATCGCATTCAGCAACAGCCGATTGCGCTGAGCGGCGGGCGGGACGGAAGGGTGATAAGCATGGGAACGTTCGTGCATTTCATCGAACTCTGCACCCATATCCAGTATGTTCCCGTGCTCATCACGAAGCGTCAGGTCGATCGCCGTGCCACGGCTGTGATTAGAACCGACCGCCACATCAACAACATATTGCGGGTCTGGGCAGGCTTGCCACAACATCGCCTGTGCTTGTTGTGGGCGATACGCATCGTAAATCACCAGTTGTAAGCCTGACAGCTGGGCGATACTGATACTTTTCGCCAGCGCGGTAATCGCATCCTTGTGTAACAGACAACGCGCTTGCTGATAAATAGCTTTACCTGTGATGTTATCAGCGCAGGCGTATTTCAGTTCGATCTCCAGATCAGGGAAGATCACGGCTAAATCAACCAGTTCGGTGGTATCCGACATAAACGGTTCCTGTATAAGACAAAAATTGCTGCGCTTTCCGCTTATGCAGATCTCATGCCATGCCGGGATAAGCGCCAGAATGCTGGCTTAAAGTTATATTTTTTAACTTTTGATCAACATTTGTGCATCGTAGTGCAGTTTTGGTGCAAGAGGGGAAGTTAAGGAAGGAATCTCCCGGAATCGTAGCTGAAATCACAGTATTTAAGTGACAGTGTCACGTTAAATGAAAACCCGCGAGTGCGGGCGAGAGGAATTTGTCAGATTTTCAGCGGTAACACACTGCTCATCCAGCCTGGAATTTCTTCGGCGGGCAGGGGGCGGGAAAAGAAATATCCCTGAATAACGCGACAGTGGATCTTGCGTAGCATCTCAAATTGCTCTTTGGTTTCGACGCCTTCCGCCACGACGGTTAAATTAAGGCTTTGCCCAATGCTGGTAATGGCTTCAAGTAAGGCAAGGATGCGTTTTTCGGTCAGACAACGATCGACAAAACTTTTGTCAATTTTGATTTCCGTTACCGGAAGACTGACTAAGCGGGATAATCCGGAAAAGCCCGTGCCAAAATCATCTACCGATAAACCCACGCCCATATCGCGCAGGATCTGAATGCGCTTAAAGATTTCGGTATCGTGTTCCATCATCATGCTTTCCGTGATTTCCACCGTCAGCTGGTGGCCGTCAATACCCCAGGCGTGCATTGCATCAGACACCTGATTAGGCAGTTGATTACTGCGAAAGTGCAGCGCCGACAAGTTAACGGAAAGCGCCGGGATATGAATATTCTGGCTACGCCATTCTGCTAACTGACGACAAGCTTCCGCGATGACCCAGCGTCCAATATTTTCGATTTCACCAATCTCTTCTGCGAGAGGAATAAACCGTGAAGGGGGCACATGACCATGCAGGGGATCGTGCCAGCGAGCAAGGGCTTCGATGCCGTAGAGTTCACCCGTTTCTGCGAAGATTTGTGGCTGGTAAACCAGTTTCAGTTGGTTATTGCTAATTGCTTCTTTCAGCGCTGCGCCTAAAACCAAACGCTCTTTTACCATTTCGTTCATCGCCGGGCTGAAGAACTGCCAGCCGTTACCGCCATTCTTGCGAATATAATCCATTGCATTGTGAGCAGTGGAGAGCAGGTAATCGCGGTTTTTACCCACGTCGTAGCTGATGCCAATACTCAAGGTAAGCGGGAATGGTTTATCGTCAATCATTATCGGCTTGCTGACCACATTCCGTAGCTCATCGGCGATCTGGGTAATGTTACTGACGTCGTTTTCGAGGCTCACGAGGACAAACTGCGTACCTTCGATACGACAGAGATACTGATCCGGTTTGAGTTTTTCACGAAAGCGATTGACCACTTCCAGCAATGCCTGATCGGCCCACGCATAGCCAAGGCTATCAATCACATCCTGAATATGGTCAACACCGATGAGATAGACCACCGGAGAGACGGCTTTGTCGACCAGGTCATCGAGGTAATTGTGCAGGTTATTGCGATTTGGCAGACCGGTCATCGGATCAAATTGGATGAGTTGTTCAATATGCTGACGGCTTTTTTCCTGTTCCAGCGCCAGCGCGGCCATATGCTGGCTGATATCTGCCACGCGTTCGATAAAGGCGCTGGTTTCTGCTCCTGACGAGGTTTTAATTTGCAGGATCCCCGCCGGCGCGCCATCACGCTGACGAATGGTCGCTGACCAGCTTTGCGCATTTTGAACTTCTGTACCGTGCGAAGATGACGCCCAGTGTATCGGCATCCCGTTGCGCAGCGCGAACAGCGAAACATGCGATTCGTTGAGTACAGATTCGATGTTACGACAAATGATTTCCCCCATTTCATGAAATGGCGGGCTGCTGCACATGGCGGCGAGAATATTGCCTTCAAGCTGGCGGATTTGCCGTTCTTCGGTGATATCCGAGAAAGTCATTACCAGGTTCTGCAGATGCGCGAGCACGTCATAAACCGGGCTGATAGAGGCTTTAATCCAGATTTTTTCACCGGTGCGCGTCAACAGCAGAAATTCGTCCTGATCGCGGGCGGTTTTCCAAAGCAACTGTTGTAAACGAATGCGGTTATCGGCAGGGAATTCAGGAATGTTAAGGAGTGAATCGGGCTGCATACCGCTGGCTTCGCTAATGCAGTAACCAAACATTTCGGTAAATGCGCGATTGCACTGCACAATATGGCGTTCCGGATCGAGGACAATCACCGGTCGGTCGAGATGGTCAACGGCAATAATCAATTGTCGGGTCTGTTCTTTTTGCGCCATTTCTACGCTGGCATCCCGTACCAGCGCCAGGTAATAAACTTTCCCCTCGGCGCTCACTTTCGATAGCGCAAAACGGGTCCAGATTTTACTGCCGTCTTTTTTCTCCAGCTGCAGCTCCCGACTCATCCCCTCGACGCGCGCTTTACCGCCTTCACGGTTGTGACGGATGTATTCAGGATGCGCGGGACGCAAATCCCGCGGAATCAGCATATCAATGTTATTGCCAATGACTTCTTCACGTTTGTACCCCCAGAGCTTCTCTGCGGCGGGGTTGAAAAACATCACTTCATCATTTTCGTTAATTAACACCGCGCCCATCATATTTTGCTCAAGGGCGGGGAAAAAAATGCCATCGGCGGCATTATCCGCATCGGTTAGCTTCATGATTACCTCTGCATCCTGGCGCATCTAAAGACTGGCTTTCCAGAGTTCAACACGGTTTCTACCTCGTCTTTTGGCGATATACAGAGCTTCATCGGCTATTTGAATGAGGCGCTCATAGTCAGGATGACCATTAAACATGGCGGCACCGATGGAAAGTGAGAGGGCAATATCTTCGCCGTTTGCGGCTTTCAGTTTGGTTTTCTCCACCCGACTGCGAATACGTTCTGCGGTACGTAACGTTTCGTTTTCCGAAGCTTCAGTCAAAACAATGATAAATTCATCGCCCCCGTAGCGGAAAACATAATCACTACTGCGGACGTTGTCATAAAAGGCCTGAGAGACTTTACGCAGAATTTCATCGCCAGTGTTATGGCCCCACGTATCGTTGATCTCTTTGAATTTATCAACGTCAATAATCAGCACTGACAGCGGTGTACCGGTCCGGTTGGCATGGGCAATTTCGCGTTTGAAGATCGTCGGTAGGAAACGGCGGTTAAGTAATTTCGTCAGGACATCCATACCGACTTCGTGGCGCGATACTTCTTCAAACAATTCACGCAGCAAGGTAATAATTTGCGATACGGTATTTCTTATCTGTAATAAAAATTTCACCCGCAAACTTCTGTTATTCAAATTCCTGGTATTACGCATGGTTTGATTGAAAATACCGTCGAAATCCTGAATCAGACGGGAGATATGGCCCACTTCGGCTATGCCGCTAAAATAATGTCGACCTTTATGGTTAAACCACAGGCCAAAATCAGCCTGGCTTAAAGGCAAACTACTGCCTAAATCAGAATCCAGCAGGACTTTATAGATAATATCTATTTCCCATGAAAGTATTGAGGCTATTTGCCGTTCTTTTTCTTCTTCGGCGTTTTCCAGTAACGAGAAGATACGATAGTTTTCATCTTCCTTTGAGGCACTACTGTCACTAAAGGTAAACGCGCGGGTCATCACTTCCATAGCGATATCAATACTGTTAATAGAGAAATGGTAGACCTGGAGTTTTTCTGCGGCGGAATAATCCGAAGAGAAGATGACTGGATAGAGGATTTTTTTCAGCACCCGAAACCCCATCTCGACAATTTCTACCGGAATTCCTATGCGGGCATGCACTTCCGCAACGGTATGCTGGATTTGTATTAGCCTTTCGACATCGTCAACCTGGGCAGAAAGCACGTTAATAATCCAGCGTTCCATCGCACTTTTCAACTGCCGCTCAACTTGTTCATTACTCAAGAATTCTTCGGCATGCGGGTCGATACGGACAATTCGGTAAAACTCAATACTCAGATAATGGGCATGCGCAACGGCAATTTCCGCGGCTTTAGCACGAATGAGCGGATCTGCTTGTTCGACAAGCCCGGTCCACTCATCTTTCATTCTTTTAAAATACATCTCCATAATTCACACCCTTATAAGGCTGGGAAAGCAGACGGAATCAAAACGAAACGCAACGTGCGAGATCGACTAACTGCACCATATTCTCCTGAAATATGAAGATATACTGAAAACAAATAAGCGACTTAGGACAGTTTCAATCTACGCTACTGTTCTTCAGAAGAGTATAGCCCATCGTAATTATTTTTCGGTGACAGCGAATATCGTATGTTTTTTCATATTCATACATTTTTATTAGGGGATTTATGACTGTTTAACTAAGTGTGGTTAATTGCGTAGTTAATTTGACTTAAGTAAGCATGATTACTAGTGGGATATTTCAAGAGGGTAACAAGCCGGGGGGAAAGCACCGGCTTGTTACAAAGTAAGAATGGGAGTTTAACTGCCCCAACGACTTTGCAGATAGCTGACCGCTTGTTGAGTCTGTGGCTTATTCAGATAGTCCTCACGGAACAAGATTGTGCCGCTAATTTCTGGCACGGCATCGTTAAGATCGAGCTGCTTTTTCAGTTCCGGCACGCCGCCGTTAATCATCCAGTCTGGCTCTATCTTTGAAGGTTCACCCACTTTATAGAAGGCGATACCGATATACAGGCGGGTCCTGGTCGGTTTAACGACATCCGCCCACCATTTTGCCAAAACGTCATAACGTGCGGCACTCCGTGAGAACGGCCAGTAAATTTGGGGAGCAATGTAATCCAGCAATCCTTGTTCCACCCATCGACGGGTGTCAGCGTAGGATTCGTCATAGGCTGCCGCGCCTCGGGTATCGGAACCGAGCGGATCGTGTGATCGGTTACGCCACACGCCTGCCGGGCTAACGCCAAATTCGACTTCCGGCTTAATGCTTTTAATGGTGTGCGATACCTTCGCAATTAACTGCTGAGTATTGTTGCGCCGCCAGTCTGCTTTTGACGCAAATGCGCCTCCGTATTTGCGGTACGTTTCGTTATCATTTAGCCGTGAACCCGGTGACTCAGTATAGAAATAGTCGTCAAACTGCACGCCATCTACCGGATAGCGGGAAACCACTTCCGCGACTATTGATGTGATCCAGTCCTGAACTTCAGGGATGCCCGGGTCGAGGACAAAGCGATCGCCGGACGTTCTGATCCAGTCGCGGTGTTGCACATAAACGCTCGCTGGTTGTTGAGCCAGAGTGCTATTCAGTTCCCTGATAGTACCGGGCTTCGTATTAACCGATACGCGATAGGGGTTAAACCATGCGTGTACTTTCATCCCACGCTTGTGGGCTTCGTCGAGCATGAATTGCAGCGGATCGTAACCCGGATTTTCACCAATCTTACCGGTCATAAGATCGGACCACGGCAAAATTTTCGATGGCCACAGGGCGGTACCGTCTGGCTTGACCTGGAAAAAGACCGTGTTTATGCCGAGACGTTGCAGATGATCCAGTTTGTCGATCATCGCCTGTTGTTGTACACGGGCCCGGCTGGTGGGGTTACTAATGTTAACCGAGGAAACCGGTGGCCAGTCGAGGCGAGACACCGTGGCCAGCCAGATGCCACGCATCGGTTGTGACGATTGTTGCGTCGTGGCTGGTGGCTTTGAACCCGCTGGTGGTGTCACCATGGACTCTGGAGGCGTGCTTTTACAACTACACAGTAAAAGTGCCAGTGCAACCAGTATCGCTGGTCTTCTAATCGCTAATTTCTCGTTTCGGGAGCAGATATCCATATGTGCTGGTTTCCGGTAAACAGATGTGCGCTCATTCTCGTACTTATCCCGGTTAAGTCAATACGACAGCAAGCACGAAAAAGGGAGCGATGAATTATCGCTCCCTTATCTTATAACCATTCAGACATGGTTAGTGTTTCTTGTCATTCATCACAATATAGTGTGGTGAACGTGCACGCGGGTGCAGGAAGAAGTGACCTTTTGGTGCGTTCTGACTGTTGATTGGCTCCAGAGTGACGCCGGTATTCCCTTTGCCTTTACGATCATGAACAGCATAGAGAATAAAGGGCAGGGCAAGTACCACCAGGAAACTCACGACCAGTAATTCAACATACATATCGGTAGAGTCACCCTGGATGTTATCCGGCGGCAGGAAGGAAACAATAAACGCCATAATTGAAGTCAGCAGACCGACAACAGCCACGACCAGTTTCACCCCTTTACCACCAGGGATATTAAATGTGCGTTTTAAGTCAGGATGTTTAAGAACCAACACAATGTAGCCAATAAACAGCATGAAATAAGCACACAGATAAATCACCACCGTCAGCGCCAGTGCGATCAGGAAGGACATGTTGTTACCGCCACCGGTATTGGTGAGGATGATCAACGCGATAGAAGTAATCACCAGCTGCGAAATGACCAGCGTTACCGGTACGCCATTTTTGTTCATTTTAGCGAATGCCGCTGGCAGCAGGTTTTTCTGCGCTGTGACATACATCCCGCGAGAAGGACCAACAATCCAGGAAGCGATTTCCGCCAGAACCCCCAGCAACAGCAGTGCGGAGATCACGCGAACCGTCCACTCAATTTCCGGTGCCACATGGGACATCAGAACGGTAAAGGTTTGCATTACACCTGCGGAGAGGTTGATTTCATTACCCGGAATGACCATCGCAATAGACAAACCGCCAACAGAGCTTAAGCAGATTGCCGCCACCATCAGCAGTAACATAGCCAGTGGATAGTCGCGCCCTGGATTGCTCATTTCATTGACGTGGGTTGCAGATGCTTCTACCCCCATATAACTCAAAATGAAGGCAACAAATACAACCAGGGTGCCCACTTTAGAGAAGTCAGGGAAGAAGGTCTTCGAATCCATTTCGATAGCAACGGGGGCACCGGAGTGCAGATAAATAGCCGCTAATGCGATCAAAATAAATGCAGGTAACAGGATACCGGCGAAGAAGCCAACTTTAGCAATTCGCGCCGTGTATTTCGTGCCACCAAACTGCGTTAATGCCAGCGCCCAAAGAATGATGAGTGCTGCAATAGTTTTGGTAATAGGGTCTTCATTCAGCGCTGGCCATTTCAGGATGTAGGAGAGTGCCCCTAACACGAAATAGAGCATCGGAATAAAACCAATGGCGATTTGCAGATAGCCAAATGAGATCGCTGCAAATCCCCATCTCGGCCCCAGAGTATTTGATACCCAGGCGAAGACACCACCTTCTTCCCAGCCGTCGACGGTGGCCATTTCCGCAGCACAAAGTCCCACGGGAATAAACCATAAAATCCCGCCTAATAGCAGGAAGAAGACTAATGAAAAGCCCGATGTTGCGAAGGTAGGGTATTCATAAACAGCCATTACCATCGATGCCGTTATGGCAAAGAATCCGAGTAATGTGAGCTGCTTAGCTTTACCTGTCTGTACTGATGTAGCCATATTATCCCCCTAAAACGGTATTCCTGTCGGAACCGCACCTGTTTTGTTCTGAAGCGTATTCAGAACAATATTTTCCGTTGCTAATGCCAGTGAACAGACTTTGGAAATTGTCCCGAAACGGGTGTGTTTCGGGACACCGTTACCGTTAAACGTTATCAGGTATGTTTAAAGCTGTTCTGCTGGGCAATACCCTGCAGTTTCGGGTGATCGCTGAGATATTTCAGGGAGGCTTTGTAGTCTTCCAGCAACAGTTCAGCAAAGTCCATTTCGAAGCCGCGACGACACATAATGCGCATCACCACGATGTCAGTGGCTTCACCGCCGAGAGTGAAGGCCGGAACCTGCCAGCCGCGCAGACGCAGACGTTCAGAGAGGTCATACAGGGTGTATCCCGGGTCTTCACCATCTTTCAGTTTGAAGCAAACCGCCGGGATGCCTTCGTCCGGGCGACCGGTACAGATGAACTCATACGGCCCCAGTTTGGCGATTTCATCCGCCAGATAGGCAGCAACCTGGTAGGAAGCGTTCTGTACTTTGGTATAGCCTTCACGGCCAAGGCGCAGGAATTCATAGTACTGTGCAATCACCTGACCCGCCGGGCGGGAGAAGTTGATGGCGAAAGTACCAATCTGACCACCGAGGTAGTCAACGTTGAACACCAGTTCCTGCGGCAGCGCTTCTTCATCACGCCAGATAACCCAGCCGCAGCCCAGCGGAGCCAGACCGAATTTATGGCCTGAAGCACTGATCGATTTCACACGCGGCAGGCGGAAGTCCCAGACGATATCCGGGGCGACGAACGGTGCCAGGAAGCCACCGCTGGCGGCGTCGATGTGCATGTCGATGTCGATACCGGTGTCGGCCTGGAATTTATCCAGCGCATCGTGCAGCGGTTGCGGGAACTCATAGTTACCGGTGTAGGTCACGCCGAAAGTCGGCACCACGCCGATGGTGTTTTCGTCGCAGGCTTCAATCATGCGTTTCGGGTCCATAAACAACTGACCGGGGCGCATAGGGATCTCACGCAGCTCCACATCCCAGTAGCGGGCGAATTTATGCCAGCAGATTTGCACCGGACCGCACACCAGGTTTGGTTTATCCGTTGGTTTGCCTGCAGCTTCCATACGCTTGCGCCAACGCCATTTCATCGCCATCCCGCCGAGCATACAGGCCTCGGAAGAACCAATGGTGTTGGTGCCAACGGCCTGACCATTTTTCGGCGCAGGCGCATGCCACAGATCGGCAACCATGTTTACGCAACGCAGGTCGATGGCTGCAGATTGCGGATATTCTTCTTTGTCGATCCAGTTTTTGTTAATGGATAAATCCATCAACTTGTGGACATTTTCGTCGTCCCAGGTCTGGCAGAAAGTGGCCAGGTTCTGACGAGCGTTGCCATCAAGATATAATTCGTCATTGATAATCTGAAATGCGACATCGTCGCGCATTTCGTGCAGCGGAAAACGTTTTGATTCTGCGATAGTGGAAATAGACTTCGCACCAAAACGTGAATCGAGTAGTTCCGACCTTAAATCCGTTACTAGCTTCTTATCCATTTTAAACTCCTTAAAATGATTGGATCGCATTAAAAAAGTAGGATTTATCGATAAAGTAAGCAAGTGCAAAGGACTCGTGTTTAAATAACAAAATCCTAATGTTATTTATCGTGAGATATTATGCGAATAATATTTTTTCATTGAAAATCAATACATTATTGAATTATTGGGTGGTAGCAAGGTGTTTTGTGTTGTTATTTTTATGCACTTTCTACGCCTCCTGAATTATCACGTAAAAATCAGACCTTAAAATATCACTATTAGTACTTGGTTATTATTTTGAACGCATTTATAAAATTATTACATAAAAATAGCGAATATTGATAAAATCCCCGCCAACGATGTGTTGACGGGGCTGTTATTATTTTGGCAATAATACTCCGGTATAGGTATTCACCGGATGAGAAAGATATTGTTTAACGGCAGTGTTAACATTCTCTACCGTCATTTGTTTCAATAATTGCTCCTGCTCAGTCCATGCTGCAGGATCGTCATATTGAATAAGACTATTTACAATGGTGTTCGCTAATTGTTGAACGCTACGCTGTTGGATATCGAGGCTGCGCTGAACGTTTTGCTGGTATTCGTTCAGTTCTTGCTCACTGATCCCTTTAGCCAGACGTTTAACCATCACTTCATTCGCTAACGTTAACAGTTCATCATGTCGTTCCGGTTGACAAGTAAAAGCCAGCAAATGACTGATATCTTTGGCCTGAGGATCAACCGAGAGGCGAGAAGAAACGCTGTATGCCCCAGAGGCCTGTTCACGAATATTAATGCGTAGATCTTTTGCCAGTGCGACGTTAAAAGCATCGAGCGCCATACGCGTCGCCAGGTTAACCGGTGTCCGGGAATCATAACGCTTCCACTGTGAAACCTGTGCCACAGGTTCATTTTGTTCTTTTACAGTAACCGATGCGTTGTCCGTCGCGCGAGTTAATGGTTTACCTGCGGCTAATGGCGAATCAGAGTGTTTGATTGATCCTAAGTAACGCGTAATTAACGCCACGAGTTTGTCTTCTGCGACATTACCGACAATGACAAACGTGATATCCGCTGGAGATGAAAACAACTGGCGATCGGCAGCCAGCGCATCTGCGGCAGTAAACTGTGCAATCTGATTTTCTTGCAGTAATTTCGTGCGGTCATCAGCATAGCGCGTCTCATACATCTGCTGGGCGAATTTCTCCGCTGGACGCTGGTCGAGCGTTTTCAACGCCTGAATTTGAGCATTTTGTAGCGATGCCCAAATATTATCGTTAATCGTGCTGTGGATGATTCGCTGGTTAATTAACTGGAAACCAGGTTCAGGGTTATTAGTCCGCGCGCTAACGGAGAGCAACGTATTCATGCCACTGACTTTACTGCTCATGGTTACCGAGTTTTCCGCACTCCAGCGTTTCAGGCTGGAAGAGGAGAGTTCACCAACGCCGCTTCCGCTTACTGCTTTATTTGCCAGCGCGATAAGTGATTTTTGCTGCGCAGGGAAACTTAAATCGCCTTTATTCGATACGGCAGTAATTTGTAGCTTTTGCTCTTCACCCGCGGATTTTGCCAGAATAACCCTGGCACCATTGGAAAGTGTTAATGATGTCAGATTCTCAGCCAGCGTTTCTTTGCTGCTAATTTCCGCCTGTGGGTCAGCGTCTACTGTTAACGATAAATTTCTGCCTGGGAAGATGTAAGCCGCCAGCTTTTTGTTGGCGTACTCTTTTTCCAGCGCCAGGATAGCCGCAGGAGACAATGCTTTTTTGGCAGCAACCTCATTGTTTACCATTTGCTCCCAAAATGCATCCTGGTTCTTTCTTAACTGCTGCCATTTTTCCGCCAGACTTTGCACGGTAATTTGCTGCCACAGACGTTTCGAAAGTTGATATGTCTCTTCCGGCGACAAGAACGGCGTATTATTTAATGAGCTGGATGCCAGGCGACTGGTCAGCATACGTAAATCACGTTCAGCTTGCTGATCAACCGCATTTTTGAGCCAGGTGAGGCGGGTAGATTTGACATCATCGAGTTCTTCAGCAGAAAAACCATGCTGATCAATAGTTGCCAACTCTGCCATTAATGCATTCGCAGCATCCTGCATATTATCGTCTCGTGCATTTACACGGAAAAACAGCGACTGATAATCGGGTGCAATTTTAACGCTGCGCGCAGTGCCGCCAGAAATAGTCTTCAACTCGCCCGACTGTATGCGTTCCTGCAGACGCTGATTGAACAGCTGAACCAACATGCTCCATTCAGCTTGTTCGATAAAGCTTTGCTCATCGCTCACTTGCACCATTGGCAGGCGATAATAGAGTGCGATGCCGTTCACCCGGTTTTCTTTATCATTAATGATATTAAAGCGCAGGTGGTTTTCGGCTTTTGTCGGCCAGACGCGATTTTCAGCTGCTTTGTTAGCCGGAAGCTTACTTAAATTATCCTTAATCAGCGCCAGCGCTTCTTTACTGTCAATATCGCCGACCACGATAAAGGTCATATTATTTGGTTGATACCAGCGTTGATAAAATTGGCGCAATTGTGCCGGTGTGACCGTGGCGACAGTATCCATCAGGCCGATAGGTTCACGCTCTAAATTACGGGTATTTGCCAGCAGGAAAGGGCGGCGCGCCTGAGAGGTGCGCCATTTCGCATCCTGATGGGCACGCCATTCCTCAGTAATTACGCCGCGTTCAGCGTCTACTTCGAGTTTATCAAAGGTTGCGGCATTACCCCATTCACTGAAGATTGCCATCACTTGTTGCAGATTTTGTTTCTGCGTAGTCGGCAAACTCACCTGATACACCGTTTCGTCATAGCTGGTATAGGCATTAACATCGCGACCAAAACGCAGGCCCATTGACTCAAATGTTTCGATGACTTTATTACCCGGCCATGTTTTTGTGCCGTTAAACATCATATGTTCTACAAAATGAGCCACGCCGCGCTCATTGTCCTCTTCCTGCAATGAACCGGTATGAATTTGCAGCCATAAATTTACCTGATCCTTTGGTTGAGCATGCGGATAAATCATATATCGCAAGCCATTGTCCAGTTGCCCGGTAATTAACTTTTCATCCTGCGGTAAGGCGGCGGCAATCAGTCGCCCGGGGAGCAACAGAGTTGCCACTAACGTCAGTAAGAAACAGAGGTTTCTCATAATTATCTCCATGCGAAAACCGGGCAAATTTACCCGGTTAAGTAAAATCCGAACTATTAAAATTTCATGCTGACATCAAGCCAGAAAGTACGGCCACTGGCGTAGGTCGCCACACCGGTATTCGTTGTATCAACCGCGGTTTTGCTATCCAGTACATTGAGAATATCGGCACTGATCGTCAGGTTTTGTTGTTTCAGAAATTGTGGCGTCCAGGACAAGCGGGTGTCCCAGGTCAGGCTGCTATCCAGTTTTTCGTCAACATACTGCTTGTAATCTGAATATTCGCTGATGTATTGCGCATTCGTCTTACCCAGGATAATGCGAGCTTTACGCGCTTCTTGCCAGGCCAGCGTATTCGCCCACACCAACCCGCTCGGTTGATGCGTGAAATCCATGTTTAAGGAGATCTTTAATGGGTTATTAAAATCTGCCACTGGAACGCTATCGTAAGAGACCAGATTACCGTTATAAACCACCTGGTTATCACCGGTATTGCTTTCCTCATAACCATTGTTTAACGACAAGTTGCCCTTGCTCTTGATATAGCTAAAGACAATTTGCGGGTTAATATCTACCTGGCTGATATGCAGGGGTTCGGCCAGTTCAAAACTGAGGTTGAACGAATGCGTTTTGGTTTTGCCGTCGTTGTTATATTCAGTAATGGTGGTTTTAGTCGCGCTGTCGGTACGACTGCTTTTACTGATTTGATCATGCGCTTCACGATAAACATAGTTTGCACGCGCAATAACGTTCTTACCGATTTTCTGCTGCAACCCCATTGCCAGTTCATCGTTATAAGGCGTTTTCAAATCCTGATAACGCGTCAGGGTTTTATTGCCTGATACCGATTCCGTCCAGCTATTGCGGATATCACGTAATCCCATATCAAGAATATTCCCGCCATAGTAACGGTTATAACCTGCGGTAATCATTGAGGTTTGATCAGCAAAAATATCCCATTCCGTCATAAATCGCGGGGAGATATTGTGGTTTGACAGATAGTTGTCATAGTCATACCGCACACCGGGCATTAACGACACATTCCGCCAGCTAATGCGATCCGCCATATACAGCGTGTAGTTGTCAATTCCCAGACTGCCTTTACCTTTATGGTAAATGGTATGGTTAGTTTTCTTTCCTGCAGCATTAATCACATAGGATTCAGACTGGTTATGGCGTTCAGTCCAAGCATCGGAATAGATGTATTCCGCGCCGAAGTAGGGTTGATGCGAAACATTACCCACGGCGAATTTTTGCCAGTCCAGGCGTGTTTTGAAGGTGTAATTATCTACAGCCTGGGAAATGTGTCCTAATCCGCCACGGGTGCAACGCCCTGAAATATCACCATATGTACATGAAAGTTCGGTGTACCAGATGTCATGATCGTGACGGGTATAATCACTAATATGATCCCAACCAACGGTAGTACGTAGTTTGGCCCATGCGAGCTGCGTATCCATATCCCATGCCAGACCGTAGGATTTATTACCCATTTCGCGATCAGACTGCGGGAAGGTGCTGGTATTATAATCACGACTGGAGCCGGTATATTTTAAGGTAAAATCGTGGGTAAAGCGGTCGCTGGCAAACCAGGTAAATTTGCTCAATGCGGTATCGATAACGTTTTTATACTGTGCCCGACCGGCGACAATGCCGTCATTCGAAACATAATCCGCGCGGGTGATATCAGACTGGCGGCGCGATAAACCGGCGGTAACGCCGAAGTTATCAGCGAGTTCCTGATTAAATGACAAAGTATAAAAGTTCTTTTTAAAATCTGGGGAGTAATAAGTACTTCCTGAAGAGCCTTGATTAAATGCGCTCTTGTTATTCTCATCGATATGCGATGTTAACCAGTCCGAACGCGTAGTGCGGTAACCCAGTTTCACGCTGCTATCATCAGCGTTGAAGCGTTTGATCTTTGCATCAATTACCCCGCCATTGAAGCGACCAAATTCAACCGGCACAAAACTGTCATAAAGCGTCACATTGTCCAGTAAGCTGACATCAAGATAATAGCCCTGTGACATCCCGCTAATATTGGTTGCACTACTGGCATCGGACTCATTCGCTGGGTTCAGGTTATTAGTTGCACTAATACCGTCAATCAAATAGGCATTCTGGTAGGGCGACGCACCGTGAATAGAGATTTTCTCCGGGCGAATATCTCCCTGGTTCAATGAGGTACTTTGCGTTGAATCCATGCGTACCGCAGGTTGGTTCTCAGCAGATCGCTGATATTGCCATTCCCGGTCGGTAAACGCTCGATGCTTTCACTGGTGTAATGCGTGTTGCCGTTTACGGGTACAGGGACAGGAGCA
The DNA here is from genome assembly GCF_046764225.1 of Escherichia sp. F1. Taxonomy (NCBI): domain Bacteria; kingdom Pseudomonadati; phylum Pseudomonadota; class Gammaproteobacteria; order Enterobacterales; family Enterobacteriaceae; genus Escherichia; species Escherichia sp. F1. Next base: position 2,425,687 of record NZ_CP177202.1, on the reverse strand, counting down.
TAGACCGTCATCTCTTCAAAAACATGCTTGTACATATTTTTGTCATCGACGGCCTGCGCCACATCAGCGCCACATAAAATGACGCCAGGAATAAGAACTCGCTTCATTTATTTTTATCTCCGTACAGCAGGGCTTTTATTGTTTTTATAAAACCGCGCTAATGTCACAAATATCATCGGCCAGGTTCCAGACACCGGGTTGATGTGTAACCATAATGACGCCGCTTGAGGGGAGTTTTTCACGCACTAAACGCAGTAAGCGGATAGCCTCTTGTTCCTCAAGATGAGAGGTAGTTTCGTCAAGAAATATCCATTTCGGACGTCGTAAAATTAATCGTGCCAGCGCGATACGTTGTTTTTCGCCGCTGGAAAGAATATCGCCCCAGCGATCGTGGTCATGAATACGCGCAGCCAATTTCCCCAGACCAACCTGATGCAGTACTTCGCTCAACGATTTATCGTCTACGGACAGGGGAAGTGCTTTACAAATTATCTCTTTCAGTAAGCCGGTTTTGATTAACGGTGTTTGTGACACATACCAACTGTCAGCAGGAGAAGAAATATCACCTTTGAACCACGGCCAGCAGTGGGATAATGTTTTAAGCAGTGTGGTTTTTCCCGCACCAGAGTAACCTTTCAGTAATAGCCATTTGCCTGGCGAAACATGAAAGTTCAGGTTCTCTAATATGATCTTATTATCAGGAGTACGAATACTCGCGTCAGCCACTTGTACCGCATGTTGGCAATTTTTAGGCTTATTCGTAGGGCGCTGTTCGGTGAGTTGATGGAACTCATACAAACGATCGATAACCGCAGCCAGTTCAGCAAGTTCGTCATATTTATAAATAAACCAGCTTAAATTGTTCGATACCAGCATAAATGCCTGGCGCGATTTCATCAGTCCGCCCAGATTGATCTGTCCGCTAATAAACTGTGGCAATAACAGAAAGTAGGGAAGAACGCTAAGCGAGCGCGAATAAATATTCTGCCAGTAATCAAGCCACCGCTGACGATTCATTAAACGATGCCAGTTCTCTTTAATGGTATGAAAATTGTCGCTCAACTCCTGGCGTTGTAGAGACTCAGCATTGCTTAGCGCAATCAGTTCTGCCTGCTTATTATGCTGCACAAGATTAGTTCGAAATGTCGCTTCGCTACGTTGTTTTTCCACATTAAGCGGACGAATACGTTTACCAACCTTATGAGTAAATAAAGTTCCACCGATCACAATGAGCACGACGGTATAGACCATATACCCCTGGATATTCCATTCTGTTCCACCAACAGTGAATGAGAGCGTACCCGCGCTTTGCCAAAGAATAACGGTAAAGGTGATCAGCATGCTAAGTGACTGAATGAAGCCAAATGAAAGACTGAGCGTTTTGCTGATCAGTAAGAGAATGTCTTCAGCGATACGTTGGTCAGGGTTATCTGTATTTTTATGCTCACCGTAGATCTGCGTGAAGTAGTAGTTTTTATCTGCAAACCAGCGATTAAGGTAGTAATCTGTTAACCATTCGCGCCAGCGAATAGTCAGTAGTTTAATTAACCATGTTTTGTTTACGGATATTAATACAAAGATCCCCAGCAGGGCAGGGAACCAAAGAACAAGCTGCCAAAGCTTATCGGTTTCTTTCTGGCTTAGCGCATTGAAAAAATCATTATTCCAGTCGTTTAACCAGACCTGAATTTTAACAACGCCAAGGATCATGGCGAGGATAATAATGATTAACAGCACTGAAGTTTTATTATTCTTACGCAGCCAAAAGGGCTTCAGCAGACAGAGATACTTTGCTATCAACATACGAAACGTAATGGGAATGGTTATCATTAGCGTAAATTGATTGTGCCATCCAATGATTATCTATGGCAATGATTTACTGATGAAATTTATTTAAGTATCATTTAACAATATGAAATATAAAGGAATATTTCATTTTCAGTGGTTATGGTTATGCTATTGATAATCAAGGATATTGCTAATGCCCTGACGCATACCACGTAAGCCAGGATTTTCGCAAGGGAAGATGATGATGACGAAACACCCGACAGGAATTTATGTCGGGTGCCTTGTTAAGGTCATAAGAAGGAGGCTAAGACTGGAGCTAAGAGGGAGCGTTATTAATTATTCTCCATTTGTCTTGCAACATCCATAATGTGGTAAAGCGGTACTCTGTTCTTAGCTAACTCCACCATGGCGTTCATATAAGGCACCATGGTTGAAAAAAGGATTTTATAACCTTCGCAAAAATAGGAAACAGTCTCATTGTTTACTTTAGTAATACGATGCTTAGGGCAACCGCCATTGCAGATAGGTTTATATGCACATTGCTGACATTTCGCTGAAATCCGTTTTTTTTGCGCTGTCAGTTGAACACTGTTCATCGTTTTGAGTTCAGATTTATTAATGTTTCCAATTTTGTACTGTGGATAGACAAAATGGTCGCATTCGTAAATGTCTCCATTACTTTCAACAACCAGATTATCCTTGCAGGACTCCTGGAAAATACAACTGGTATGCCCATTCCCCAAAAAACGGCTGACAAAGCTTTCAAACTGACGGATGAAAATTTCACCCACATCGTTTTTAACCCATTGCATAAAAATGGTCGACATAAACTTGCCATAAGCCGTAGGAGGCACAGAAAAATCAATGATACGGAATGTGTTCTCACTATGACCACTGAAATCAATATTCGGCGTCCCGGTTTCGAGCAATTCGATAAATTGCATATGTTTACTACCGATAGATTTTAAAAAATGATAAACCTCAAGAGGGTAATGGACATTAACGTTATTAATGACGGTTAACGTATTAAACTCTACTTGAAATGATTTCAGACGCTCGATGGCTGCTATCACTTTTGCAAAAGTACCGTTACCTGAATTACTGCGTCTGTAACGGTCATGTAGCTCCTGGGGTCCATCGATCGAGATACCAACCAGAAACTCATGTTCTTTGAGAAAGGCACACCATTCATTATTCAATAAAATGCCATTCGTTTGTAATGCATTAAAAATACGTTTTTGGCCTGCATAGCGTTGTTGATAGTGAATAACTTTACGGAAAAAATCCAGACCAGCCAGAGTGGGTTCACCGCCTTGCCACGTAAAATAGACCTGATTGCCAGACGCTGCGATATATTGTTTGATGAACTCTTTCAGAGTGCTGTCATCCATCCATTTTTCATGAGTAAACTGCGACTCTTTTTCAAGGTAAAAACAGTAATCACATTTGAGATTACATTGAAAACTGGAGGGCTTGGCTGTAACGTGCATCGCTATCTCGCTCAATAAGGCGGCGGAAAAATCCGCCGCATGAAGGTTTAGTTATTTCGCTTCGCTTAGTGCTTTCTTGATATTGTTAAACTTCTCCTGATTTACCTCGCTAAGCGGTGGCTGGCTGCTGTCGATAAACTCTCTTACCACGCCTTGCATCTCTTTAACGACCTGCGGATTGGCGGCGGCAATGTTATCTTTTTGCTGTAGATCCGTCAGTTTGTATAGACCTAACTGATTGTTTTCTACTGTATAGACAAGCGAATAATCGTTATTTCTCACCGTATAAGAGAATTGGCTTAAGTCCTCGGTATTGGGGTTATGCGGGTAATCGTCTGACTGATGGCGGACAAATTTGTGGTAATTATCCCAGAATGGAATATTTTCCTCGTCAAACCAGTGAGAATAAGAGGTTATCCAGGTCAGATTTTTATGTGGCTCGCCTTGTTTCTTATCTTGCAACCACGGCAGCAAGGAAACGCCATCCAGCTTAAGGTCTTTTGGAATGCTGATATCGGCTGCATCAAGAGCTGTCGGGTAGAAATCCATTGCGGAAATCAGCTTGTCATAATTACCGGGTTGAAGTTTTCCTTTCCACCACATAAACATTGGGGTGTGAGTACCGCCAGGATAGGTCTGACTCTTATAGCCTTTTTGCGCCCCGTTCAGCGGCAGAGGACCATCGATAACCGCACCATTATCGGAGGTAAAGAGAATAATAGTATTGTCATACTGTCCGTTTTTCTTCAGTTGTTCGAGAATGCGTTTTACACCCTGATCAACAGAATAAACGGAAGCGTAGTAGTTATCTGCTGTTTGACTACCAGTATTAAATTGCTTCTGATATTGCTCCGGTGCAGGATTATCATTTGGCAGGTGCGGAGCATTATAAGCCAGGTAAAGCATAAAAGGCTGGTCAAGTGTTTTGGCACGATCAACAACGCCAATTGCCTCATCGGTTAACTGATCGCTGATATAACCTTTTGCGGGGACGCGTTCACGGTTTTTGAACAGTGAAGGGGAGTTGTAATATGCCGTTCCTGCAGCGTGGAATCCCATAAAGTAATCAAAGCCACGGTTTTGAGGTTGCCATTCTTCCGCAGAAAATGTGGTGAAGTTGTCATGATAGTCACGCGTTTGTTTATCTTCTGGTACTGGCACATTACTGATTTTTGACAAGTGCCATTTACCTACTGCTGCAGTGTAATAACCATGATTCTGGAATAATTCAGGCAAGAAAGTTTCTGTTAGCGGAATACCATCCTGAGCATCGGTATTGGAATAGACACCAAAGCGGGCGGGCGCTCGACCGGTCATTATTGCGGCACGGGAGGGGCCGGAAACACCGTGCGCCACATAGCCGTTAGTAAAACGTACGCCTTCATCCATTAATGAAAGGAGCGTCGGCGTTGATTTTTGCGCAGCTTCAATGGCTTTATCTATCCCTATTTTGTAGGTATCGACAACTTCACGATTTTCCATTGTTTTTGGGTCAAAAGATCCCTTATCAAAAGGAAGTTGTCCATAACCAAGATCATCCATGGTCAGTACGATAATATTTGGCTTTCCTTTGGTACTGTATTCAGTCGGCGTAAAGTCTGAGAAAGCGACGTTTGTTTTGGTTGCTTTCAGCTTTACATCATCTGCCGCATGAGCAGCAAATGCAGCCATACCAGATGCCAGTATCAAAGATATCGAGGTACTTACGACACTTTTCTTTAATGCAGACTTCATAAATGTTCCTCTTCTTATTGTACTTAATTCCAAAGTAATTTTACGAAGAGAAATAAGTGGATGTAAGTGAAGTTAGTCACATAAAGAGATAGCAGATTTAGCTAAAAAAAGAGAAATAACAGTCCATAAACTGTTGACATTACTTTCTATTCTACTAAGTAATTTCTCGCAGATAAACAACTAATCTATTGATATTTAATGAATTATTGTGTTTTACTGACAAAATTCCGAATTGAGATCATAAATAATCATGCAACAGGTTATGCAAATGCATAAATATGTGATGAATGTCACTTATTTATTTCAATAAATATATCGCCTAAAAACAACGCGGGGCAGGGAATAGCTGCCCCATTTAATTCTTACGTAGCGTGTGTGGTTGACTACTCGTTAGCAAATAATCAAATAGCTAAAGCATTCATCGTGTTGCCCGTATTCATACCCGTGTGCCTTTGACAACGGTACTCCTTAGAAACTCTCTTTGGACTGTTGCCAAAATGTTTGCGGAACGCATAAATAAAATAAGATGTACTCGCATAACCACATTGTTCGGCAATTTTATTGACTGAACCTTCTACGCGTATCAAATTTTTTGCGTGCTGCATTCTGGCATCTAAAAGAATCTGTGAGAATGTCGTTTGCTCTTGCTTAAGTTTTTTCTTCAACAGGCTTTCACTGATGTACAGGCAGTCACAAATATCTTTCAGCTTCCATGGGTGCGCCAGCTTCATGTTGACAATATTTCTCACTTTCCCGGAAACGGATAGCACACCGTTAGTTAATAGTGTAATGAAACCTTTGCATGCGGCAAAAATAGACAGGCAAGAAAAAAGCAAAAGTTCTGAAAAATTATGATGATTGCGTTCTTCCGAGTTGAGATAAGCAATCATTTCATTAAGCAATCCAGTCGGTACATTTGAAGCACGTAAAAACTTCGCAGGAACAGGCACCGTCACTGTCTGGATGTTAGTGCATTGTAGATATTTTTTAATGGTATTTTCATTAAATCCGATTTCTTTGAAATGCCGCTCATAAGGTTCAAAATGCGTACGAACAGCGTTATCTACCATCAGGATCTCGCCGTCAGAGAAGGCGTAATCTTTATCTAAAATGTTAGCGTTGAAGGCATGATGAATAAATATAACAGAACAAACGAGCGACATTTTATCTCCTTAAAACAATAAAGTTTTTATCGATACTTTTTTAACATTTCATATTTATAATTTGCTGTTTATTTTCAGTCTTGCAAACTATTGATAATGAAATGTGTAAGATCCCTTGCAATGCGACCCATTTCTGAAATACCCAGCTGATCAATTGCCGAAAAAATGGCTATCAACGTAAGTGTCAGTAATAAGACAACCACAATTACAGACATGATTTCTTTATAGTTGTCTCTTTGCGTGATTTTGTTTTTCACTGTGGTCGCATGCATTTCAAATATGTTTATTTAGCGGATAACGTTAAAAATCGTTAATCAGTATGCTTAATATAACAGGCTGGAGAATAGAGGAAATAGGACTGGCGCTTCAGTACTGAGCGGAGTTTCTTACAGCTGTAGGCGGAGGTATATATCTTATAACGAGCAGTTTAATTTAGCACATGTGAGTAAATTGCGCGACAATGGTCAATGAGGAATTCTTCTGCTGTGCGGATGACAGCAGAAGAAATGAGGAGGCGAATTAATTTGATGGTTCTAATTCAACCGGAATACTTTTATAGCCAGGAATGCCACTTAATGGATCGTGGTTATCAAGTGTTAGCATGTGATTCGATTCTGGAAAATAGGTCACCAGTGAGCGGTCAGCCATAGGGTAAATGACCACTTTTAATCTATCCATGCGGCGTGAGCTTCGCTTACCGTCTGGCGTAAGCGCAATAAGATTAACTCTTTCGCCGTTTTTTACACGGCAAATTTTAGCTTGTTTAGCACTCATAAAGACCACATCTCGTTGACCGAATACCCCTCGATAGCGATCATCCATACCATAAATCGTCGTGTTGTACTGATCGTGACTGCGTACTGTCGCCATGACTAGCTTACTGTTAAACGCTGAAGAGGGATCTTCTAACAGCCCTTTACTGGTAATGAAATTAGCCTTACCTGACGGCGTCATCCAGCGCCTTTCAGCAGCTGCATTTATCAGGTGAAAACCACCGGGATGACGGATGCGCTGGTTATAGTCGGCGAACTCTGGCAGCACAGCTTCAATGTCATTGCGAATGCGATCATAATCTTCCACTAGATACTCCCAGGCTACCACGCTCTGGGGTAGTGCTGCCTGCGCGATTCCCGCGACCACTGCACACTCTGATTTCAGCATTACACCGGCGGGTTTTAACACGCCACGCGAGGCATGAATCATCGACATTGAATCCTCAACGGTTACCGCCTGCGCACCGCTTTTTTGCATGTCAATCTCGCTGCGTCCCAGAACCGGCAGAATATAGCTATGCCGTGCGGTCAGCAGATGAGAGCGGTTAAGCTTAGTGGCTACGTGTACCGTCAGATCTAATTGTGTTAACGGTACAGCGCTCGCTTCCCGATCTGGCATTGCCAGAGCAAAGTTGCCCCCCATGCAGATCAATGCTCGAGCCTGCCCCGTACATATTGCTTGCATGCTGGCAATTGCAGCATGTCCAGGTGCATGAGGTGGGGTGAAACCATAGCGCTCACCCAGGCGAGCCAGAAACTCTGCAGACGGTTTCTCGGTGATACCGACGGTTCGGTCGCCCTGTACATTAGAGTGACCTCGTAGTGGGCAGATACCCGCACCAGGCTTGCCAATGTTACCTTTCATCAACAGCAGATTGACCAGTTGCTGTACATTCTGGGTACCATGTTCGTGCTGAGTGATCCCCATTCCGTAACAGATAATGGTGCGTTCGGCAGCGGCATATGCATCAGCCAGTTCGGCGATTTGAGTCTGACTTAATCCAGAAATACGTTCGATATCTTTCCACTCGGAATTGAGCACGTCACGGCGTAGCTCGTCAAAGCCGACGGTATGCGTTTGAATAAATTCGTCATCCAGCAATGAGGGCCGACCTGCGGCGCTTGCAGCATCATCGCGCTCAATTAACAGGCGCATCATCCCCTTGAGCAACGCCATATCACCACCAATGCGCACGTTATAGTAGGCACTGGCCAACTGAGTCTCAGAGTTCGTCAGCATTTCAAACGGGTTTTGCGGTGCGGTAAATCGCTCCAGGCCACGTTCCTGTAGAGGATTGATGGCGATCATTTTCGCTCCCCGTTTCACTAAAGCGCGCAACGAAGTCAACATGCGAGGGTGGTTTGTACCAGGGTTATGCCCAATGCAAATGACTAAATCGCATTTCTCAAAGTCTTCCAGCAACACGGTCCCTTTACCTACACCGATACTCGCTGCCAAACCCACACTGGTCGGTTCATGGCACATGTTGGAGCAGTCGGGGAAGTTATTGCTCCCGTATTCACGGGCAAAAAGCTGATAAAGAAAGGCAGCTTCATTGGAAGTGCGGCCCGAAGTATAGAATTCAACCTGATTGGGATCACTATAGCTTTGAAGGCGTTCGCCAATTTCGTCGAAAGCTTGTTGCCAGCTTAATGGCTTGTAACAGTCGCTGACGGCATCATATTTCAAAGGCTGGGTGAGACGCCCCGCAGCCTCAAGCTCGTGGTCTCCCCAGGTAAGTAATGATTGAACCGTATTCTCAGCAAAGAAAGAGGCGTTTACCTGCTTATCCGTGACTTCCCAGGCGATTGCTTTTGCGCCGTTTTCACAAATGTCGAATGACGCACTGTGCTTAGGATCTGGCCATGCACAACCCGGACAGTCAAAGCCCTCTGGCTTATTCATGTCAAACATGGCAATAACATCCTGGCGTATATCCATCTGCTTACGTACTGCATTCGCTACGGATTTAACAGCACCCCAACCACCGGCAGCTCCCTGGTAGGATTCAATTTTTTTCTTCATCTGCTTATCCTGTGTGGAAATGAATTATTAGGATTTGTAATAGCGATGATGCACAGTATATACAAAGGGATTATCGTCAACATGGATATATAAGAGTAGGGGACTACTCTCTTTCTATTTTAATCTATTATCGTTAAACAAAAGATTAAATACGATAAATTAAGCATCATCTCTCATAGTGTTTAAATTAACATATTTTTCAATATAAAAAATAAGACTCTGGCTTCAATTGTGCGCGGATTTTCTTACAGATGTAGGATAATAGCCTTCACAAAATAAATATCCGCGCAATTTTCGTGAATGGAGCGCATAGACCAATGTCAGAATCACAATTATTCATAGATAAAAGTGACACCAATGACTGACTGGACGGTTCCGGCTGCAACCTTGTTTCCTGTTTGTCCATAGGTTGCGCTTAAACCCAGAGGTACTTTGCTTTTATTTACTGTCCCCAGGGAGACGTTTTCTCCCGTAGCCAGTATTTTTCCATTACGCATCAGAGAGACACCCACTCCCGATGCTTTTGTTGCATCTGGTGCTGTGTTAGCAAACACTTGTCTGGCACTGTCAGTGGTAGCACCCGAAAGATAAAATGAGAGCTTTTGTTCACTTGAGCAATATACGCCAAGGGGTATTTCTGCGCTTCCAGGAAAGTCCGGGAGATTCACGTTGACATTACGACTATCAACGGTGCAGCCGCCTGTTGGCATAACAACACTGTTATTTGAAATAATATTCCACGTAAAATTACGCGGATTTCCGCTTCCTAATGTTGCAATTTTATACATATGAATACGGGCAATAACTTCCCCGGCTTTTATGACAACTCCACCGGCCGCACCGACTGGGGTAATATAGAGTTTTAACGGTAATGGCATCGGTGTCTTATCACCAATATCTAATACATTAGTATTTGTCGTCAACGGGAAGGGGTAGGTCACATTATTCCAGTACAGCGATCCTTTATATGACTGTAGAGAGCCTGCGAAAGCTGAGCCTTGTACCAGGTTTATATGATCAGTGTCGTACCAGCCGCCGTAATCATTCCAGCAACTTATATGCTGAGACAAGTCTACAACCAGATTCTGGCCCGGTTGTATTACAGGGTCGAGATTAACATAAACAGAGGTTGTACCTGCTCCAATACTTGACCCGCCATCGACATTACAACTGAAGGCAAAAACTTTGCCTGCCATTAATAGAAGATAAATACCGAACAGAAGCTTCATACTTATTGTTTTACCCATGATATATCCTAAGGTTAAAAAATTGATTTAAAAAGAGGCTAAGAAAATCGAATCGACGTTATTGCCAGGTGTAGATCACATTGATTAGCGCCTCGATCGTTCCTTGGCTTGCGTTTCCATTCACCGTGATAGCTCTTGCCTTAAGTGGAAACTGTGCATTACGAGTGATCTCATCAACAATAACCGTTTTGCTATCGCCATTTTTTAACGTCGCATCCTGGTCATCCCTTAGCTCTATCTGAATATTTTCGGCAGTACCTTCATTTTTGTAATAACCCGTATTGTCAGTTGAACCTGTCACGATTGCCGTCACTGCACTTGTTTCAACCGGACAATCGGTTAATGACAAAGTAATATTGTGCCAGCCTGATGCAGAACCAGGTTGTTGCAGATTGCGCGTATAAAGATCCCCGAGATTAACGTTAGCTTCTTTGGTTTGAATAGTGCAGGGTTTAGCGACTACCCGACCATTAACAGTGATAGTGACATCGGCGGCCTGGAGAGTTGCTGTGAATAACGCGCAAAACGTAGCTAACAGGAACCTCTTGTGAAGTCTTTTCATATCTGACTCTGATTATTGAAATTCAAGGGTAAAGGTTGCCGAAGCCCTCACCAGTCCCGGATTGACGGACTTCTGAGTTGACTTCAGACGAGCGGAGTAAGGCAAAATATTGTTCTGTTCTGGTACCAGTGGGATCCACTGCATCCCGGCATGAAGGTCATTCAATTTCACCGGACGCATATTTCCGTCCAGTATTTCTATACCCAAACCGGAGGCCGTATTGCTTCCTTCATCCAGTTTCAACAGAGTATTATTTTCTGCATCCTCAATCCCGTTAAATGCAACCCGAACCCCCGTTGTCCCTTTACTGCATTCACTTAACGTAATCTGAAAAGGGACGGCTGGACTTGTGCTACCGGTCGTTGGAAATTGTCTGGCACTGTTTTTTTGGAGATCTACGGTAAAATTAAGCGAATCCGATGAGACTGTGCAGCCATAATCGAGGACGCGCCCGCTAATTTTAATAACGCTATCTGCGGATAAAGCAGAATAGGTGGTTAACCCCAGACATAAACCGAGGAAAATAATGTTATTGTATTTCATAATCTATTGTTCCTTAGCGACAGATTGCTGTCTGCTGGTTCAGTAAGGTACCAGGAGAAACTTCAGGAAGCTTGTACTCGACAATACAGTTTGAGTTTTTATCTTTGCCCCATGAAACCTGTAATTTCCCTGACTGTGGAAGTCCAGTCAGATAAACCTGACCGTTTTCCGCGACAATGCTGCCATTTTTATTCTTTCCGTGAGTGACAATTGCACCGAATGGAACGCTCTTATTACCGTACTTCAACGTCATTAATACTTTCCCGCCGATTTGTGCATTAAATGTTGCTCTGGCAATAGCACCGTGAGTTGGGATGACAGTGACCACGGTTTCATCCAGTTCAACATTATCTGCAAGGGAATTCGCGTTAAGAGCGACACGATTTTCTCTATATTCTGTCGCAAATGGTAATATGGCATAGCCACGCCAGTCGGTATGAATACCGGTCTGGTTCTCTATTTTGACATTATCAGCGCCAGGAGCCTTAACCAGAACCATTGTGTCGCCCAGCGGCTGTCCAAAGGTGATGCCATCAGCATGAGCAATAATGCCACCACTCATTCCGTAATAAATCTGGCTGCTGTCACCACTCCGACTGTAACCGACATTCGTATTACCGTAAGCTCCACGATAATTAAGAGAACTGTAACCACTGGTGCCAGACGATGTATTACCCCCGTGGGTGTTACCGACCTGAACACTATAATTCAGGTTATTATCCGGCAGCAGAGTGCCATAAACTCCCGATAGATTGGTCATGCCGCCTTTCAAATCGTTTGACATACTGTAACTGGCGTTTGAATTACGAAATGCCGACTGACTGTCTGTACGCATCCAATGACTGAAGGGAACATTAAGCGTAAAAGCAAGTAAATGATCCCGATCGTTTTGCCATATATTATTGGAATAGCTGTAATTCAGCGAAGTCGTAATATCACCAAACGGCACATTTAATCCAAATGATATTTGCTGGTCGCTGCGTGACGTGTTCCAGTAACTTTGGCGACTGGCACTAAAAAATGTCGTACCGTAATTTCCAAGCTGCTGAGAGATGCTTATTTGTTCCTGACCACGCTTACTGTAGAACAGATTAAAATAATCAATAAATTGTGTCTGCTCGTTGCTGTCTCCGGTAGGAGGCTTGACGGTGTAACCACTCATTCGACTGTAGGCACTGTCGGATAAGTTATAAAAACCTTGCGTAGAATAGCGATATCCTGCGACCTGGATATTGGTTCCCGTCTGGTAGAAGGATTTGCTGTAGACGGATTTAATCGATTGCCCGCTGTGACGGGTGCCATCTGCAAGTGTCGTATTGGCCTGCGTGATATCGAAAGAAAAGGCACCAAAAAGTCCTAAATCTTTACCAATACCAAGGTTGAAGGCCTGATAATCTTCTGCAATTTGCATTCCGCCATAAGGTGTCCAGTTTCCTTCCAGTCCATGCATCAAGCTACCTTGTATGAACTTGGGGGAGCTTTGCAGGTTATTTCCACTACGATATTCCCCCATGGCAAGCGCATAACGCGTATATCCAGCACGTTGGAGAACCGGAACAGACGAATAAGGAACATATAATGTCTGAATACTGCCGTCTGCCTCTTTTATGGTTACTTGCAGATCACCACCATTGGCCGCAGAGTTGATATCATCAATAGTAAAAGGGCCGGGTGGGACAGTAGTCTGATAAACATCGTATCCATTCTGTTTTACACTCACTTGTGCGGTGCCGCGGGCAATACCATGAATCACCGGAGCGAAACCATGTTGGCTATCGGGCAACATCGCTTCTGTTGAATTTATTTTGAGGCCACGAAAGTTCACACTATCAAAAATATCGCCATCGGTATAACTATCACCTACCGTTAAGCGTGAGCGTAAGGGAATAATGTCACGTTCAGCCGACGTATTGATATGCTGCCATTTATTGCTGTCAGATGAATTGCTACTCCCACTGTTATAACTCCACGTTGAGTTATCGCGCAGTCGCCAACTACCAATGTTGATGCCACTCTGTAAATTCAAATATGCATAGTTGGATTTTCCTGCATTATGGTTACTACGATTATTAATAGAATTACCATTAAAACTATAGTTTAGAAGCCCAGCATTTATTCCTTCTTCCCACAGATCAGGAGAAACATAGCCGCGAGCCATTCTGCCAACATAAATTTGCGGAACGGAGAGTGACAGATGTTGCTGACCAACATCAAACTCAGTTGATGCGTCGGCCAAACGATCCTGAAGTGGTGTGCATGCGCTGTTGTCCGGCACATATTTTTCTGCCGAATGTTCCTTATTGTATAATAATGCAGATTTTTTTATGCCAAGACTGACAAGAAGATCTGTACTCAGGCATGGGATGAGATCTGCGTTATTATCATCTGCAATAAAAGTAATATCCCGACTAGTCATAAATTCGTCGTTCAAATAAATGTCGACCCGATATGTACCAGGTGGTGCCTCGCGTCCCTTAGTAAAGGCGGATAAATCGACAGATTCAGCAAGATCATTGCTTAAAAACCGTGGATTAAAATAATACTCTGCGTCAACGGGAAATACCGCAGTTGCTAAGCCAAGGGCAATGGTAAGCCGTGCAAAGCGAGGCAGTAGTAACACCTGATGCATACGATATGCCTTAAATGCGGCACGAAAGGCTGTCATTATTAATTCCGATTGAGTTTATTATTAATTAGGTCACTGGTTTACTGCATGTTTGCCTTAATACGCGGAGTTAATGCACCGTAATCATTGATCGTCTGAAAACTGATATCCCCGGTTGCAGCATGCGGGATATCCACCGATACTTCACCTTTTGGCGGCACCATGGTATTTGGGAGATTGCTATTTCCTGCTTTCATATTTGTTACGGTAATGAAGTAGGGCGTTGGATTAATAAGAGTAAGTTTGCTACCGCTGCGACGAAACCGAAGCATTGCAGGCGCTTCTTCAGGTGCCATTGCCAGGTTCGTGGGGCGATAAAACATTTTTATGCGGCTAATAATTGCCAGCTGTAATGTATTCTCATTCTTCTGGTCTTTTTCCATAGCAGGAATAGCTTTGACATTAACCCAGAACAGGCTTTCACGGTCGCCTGGTAACTGATGATTAGTGGCGTTGATTATCCGCAGCGTATTCTCTTTTTTACCTTGCATGGAAAAAAGCGGTGGCGTAATGACAAACTGGGTGTCTTTTTGGTCACCTGCATTTTCTATCCATGACTGAATGAGATAGACACTGGCAGGATCATTATTCGTGACAGGCAATAAAACCTGTTTCTGGTTTGCCGGATAAATTACCCGCGTCGCACCTAGTGCGACAGCTGCGTTGGCAACGGTGCTATGGCAAGCAAAGAGCAATAAAAGTAACACTGTCGCCATAAAGGAAATAGAGTAGGGGGTACGCGCAGTTTGCATCTGATGCATTCTCCATGTGTTAAGAGGATAAGCGGGGAAACCGTTACATCAGACAATCGGTAAATGTTGCTAATACATTGGCGACTCGCCGGGTTTCCAGACTTAATGCGTTTGTAATAAATGTTGGTTCTCTTTTAATAGGAAAACCTTGCTACAAAGTAAATATTTTAAATAACAGTAAGTTTAACTACTGTTGTTTATTGATCGTTTAGATATTATGTGATTTTTTCATACCGCTCCAAAACACAAACTATTCCTCATTAATAATGAGATGAACATTGGTGAATTGCTCGGGTGTGCGTAGCCATGCCACACACACCCTGTTTCAATTTCAGATGACGTATAGCCACCTTAAGATTGAATTATAGATATTGAACTTTGAAGGTCGCATCAGCGTTTGCAGTACCAGCTACTGACTGCCCGAGAGCAATATAACGAGCCTGGAACGGCAGTATATTCGTGCCATCAATCAAGTCAGTTTTAGCGCTAAAAGTGGCACCATCAAGTATTAATACCTCCCCCGTACGGTCCAAAATTTGAATACCGACATTTTGGGCAGAGCCTGCCGCTGAACTCTGCAGCGCTAATGTGTCGTCATTACTGGTGACAGTAGTACCCAGGAATGCAACAGCTGCATTACTGGAAACATTGGTATCACAATCATTCAGCTTGATATTGAAGCCAACGGCGGAGCTGAGGTCACCCGCTTTAGCCAGACGAGAAGAACGGACCTGACCCAGCTCAACCGTTTGGTTCATTGATTCT
This sequence comes from Escherichia sp. F1, assembly GCF_046764225.1. Classification (NCBI taxonomy): domain Bacteria; kingdom Pseudomonadati; phylum Pseudomonadota; class Gammaproteobacteria; order Enterobacterales; family Enterobacteriaceae; genus Escherichia; species Escherichia sp. F1. The sequence goes on along the minus strand of NZ_CP177202.1, from coordinate 2,410,179 downwards.
GAATCAATCGCACAAGCGGCATTTACCACTTCACCTTTAAAATGAATAACACCGCCATTAACAGTGGTCGTTACTGATTCATCACCCTCGGCTGCGCTTACCGCAGCAGACGACATCGCCAACACAGAAACGACAATCATACCGACATGTTTGAGTTTCATAATTCTCCAAAATTTATATTTAAGTAGCTGAATAAAGAGAGTTAACAATTAAGTCATTCTGTTATTGCTTATAAAACAAGAATCATTCTTAATTGGTTGTTGCCCTGATAATATAGTTTCCAGGGTTATTACATTTCACGAAGAACGATAATATCTTTAAATTACAAGGACACCTAATCACAACAAGTTTATTGCAGCACTTGTTGTAGAGAGTATTTGCAAAGACATTTTATGTCGCTAAATAACATGACGATTTCATTATGCATGATATTTATAAACCGTGACTAAACAGAATATTATTGCGAACAAGGGAAGTGTCAGGAAAGGTCAAGAGCGACCAATGGCTTATATGGCTATAAAACATTAGCTATGGTTAATGTTTGCCTGGTGTAACTAACACGGAATTGCTCTAAACAGATAAGTGCAGGGTTTATTAAAGCTGACCGACAGACTTTCTTAACCTGGTAATATCTCTCTTAGGTGACTCTCCAAACATCCGCGAATATTCCCGACTGAAATGGGATAAGCTTTCGTAACCGACAGCATAGGCTGCAGTGGTGACATCGTAATGTTCATTCAGCATCAGTCGCCTGGCTTCATTGAGGCGTAGCCATTTCTGATACCGGAGTGAACTCATTCCCGCAAGCTGTCTGAAGTGTTGATGGAAAGAGGGTGTGTGGTTTGCCAGCCTGACTCTTCAACGCAGGGAAGATGCGGCAAACGGCAAACCTGCCAGCCTATATCCGGTATGCACAGGCCAATTATGAAAGAGGAGAGGCTTTATGTTCTGGAACCCTGAAGTAATAACGACGACCGGAAAATCGCTTCGCATCACTCAAATTCTATTTAACTTATGTTGAGTGCAAACTTGGTTCATGAATAAAATGTATTTATTGTGTTGTTTTTTAAGTATGTTTTATTACTCACCAATAATTCACTTCATGAACCAACGATATGTAGCTAGCTTTAGCTGACAGGTAGTTCCAGTTCATTAAACCATCCCACATCACATTTTCAAAACGAACACCTCATGATATTGAAGGGTTATCGGATTGATCTATTGAATAAAGTGTAGGTTGAGCTAGCATAGACTTGACCTGCCGCCTATTGATTAGTACACCGTGATGTTAGTAATTGATATTTTTCCCCACATCCACCATCGGTACCACTGTCAGCGATCGCGAAGGCTTCCTAGTGGAGGCTACCCTTTGTTTCGATTGCACACATCAGCTTTATCAGTATCCCTTAACCAAGTTCGAGAGAAATCTCTATTTCCTGTTTACATTGTTGAACGTTGTTTGGGCCAGAAGCCTGGCATCACTCCGGCAAGTCGCCACAACATCTCGCGGGTGCATGTGGCTATGAAGTTAATAAGGTTTTTTTATGGAGGATAATGGTGTTATGACGGTTTCTGTAATTCCGCAGTACAAACCTTTAATCGCAGAATTTAAAGACATCGATAAACTTTCCTCTGCGGACTTTGAAATTTTCGTTCGCGATTTGTTTGTCGCATCGGGATGGACCGATGCCGAAATTACCCAAACAGGCAAAGAATTCAAACACGGTGATGGTGGGGTCGATATTTTCGCCTGGAAAGGGAGGCGAAAGTTTGCTATTGAGGTGAAACAGCGCCAACTGGGTACGACAGTAGATGTGAAGGCTCTTAATCAACTAGTTACCGGCGCCACGCTGGCAAATGTTACCTATAAAATTTTAGTTACCAACTCTTGGTTTACCTCTGAAGTTAAGGCGCGGGCGTTACGACTTGGCGTTGAGTTGATAGACCGGGATGAGTTGCAAAATCTGTGGGTCATTAAGCATTCCGAGATTGGCCGTGACATTAAGCCGCGAACTTATCAGCAGGACGTGATTAACGAAGCCCTTGCACTTCATGCGGCAGGAAAGTCAAAACTTCTGATTGAAATGGCGACGGGATTAGGCAAAACCTATACCGTTGCCCACTTAATTAAGCGCTTAATCCAACAAAATAGCCGCAGGCCAAGAGTGCTATTTCTGGCACATCAGGTCGAGATTTTACTGCAATCTGTTACCGCATTTAAAAACGTTTTGGGTATTGGTAACTACAGTTTTTCTGCCTGTTTCGGCGGCACACATCCCGAAGAGACTGATTTCGTCTTTGCGTCATTTGATACGCTCTATAGCAAACTCGATGAGCTATCTGCAGGAGCATTTGATTACGTCATTGTCGATGAAGCCCATCATACGCTGGCAAAAACCTATTCTGCGGTGGTGTCGCTTTTCCAGCCGCAACTCCTGATTGGCCTAACCGCGACCCCGTACCGGACGGATAATCGCGATGTAGTGAGTTTCTTTGGTGGCGCCGATGGGCATATCGGTAAATTCGATCTGGTTTGGGCACTCAAAAATAAAAAACTGGCATTCCCCAAATATCTTGTCCTGCTTGACGATCTGGATCAGGATAAGATCGACCAGCTTGAGAGCGGCCTTTCTCTATCCGATATCGATAAACTGCTTTTTTTGCATAAAAAAGATCATGAGATTGTCCGGCTCATCAACAAAACAGTGACCGAGCAGGGGATAGAGGACGTAAAAGGGATCATCTTTTGCCGGAATATCCAGCATATGAATCATCTTATTGCGTTCTTTGAGCCTGGCACGGCTACCCTTGTGCACTCAAAAATGTATGATCAGGAACGACGAGAAAATATTCGATTGTTCAGGGAAGGGGATTATAAATACATTTTGGTGTGCGACCTGTTCAATGAAGGTATTGATATTCCAGAAACCAACCTGTTGATCTTTATGCGGTATACAGGGTCACGTACAATCTGGTTACAGCAGTTAGGACGTGGGTTGCGCAAAACGCCAAATAAAGAGTTTGTTCATGTCTTAGATTTTGTTGGATCCCTTGAGCGGTTGAATGAGATTAAGAGCCTAGCAAAAGAGATTGAACAGCAGCCAAGGTATCACGACAGCACTATTGATGATCCGGAGGAGATGGACGCGCCCGAGGTTTATCATGACACTTCGCTGGAGGTGCAATTCAGCGCAGAGGCGGCGAAAGTACTGGCTCTGCTGGAAGAGATGAAAATGCAGCTTAATAGCCGCGATGTACTGCTGGATAAGTTGCGCCGATATCGCGAAAAAAATGACGAGTTGCCCTCCATTGCAGAACTCGAACAAGAGTTAGATGACGTTAGCCTTGATCAAATTGCCACCCATTTCGGCTCTTATTTGAGCTACCTGACAGCCGCATTCAATGAAGACGTAGATATTCCTTCCATGCGCACGAGACTGATTGAATTTCTCGATACCTTTGTCGGGAAGAACAATATGGCACCAAGTTTTTACACGATTTCACTGAATTTCGGCGTGAACCCGTTGTACGAATTCAGCGAAAAAGAGATTCAACAGCTTCTGCCAGATTACGACAACCTTGTCAGTGCCAGAATTAAGGTGACAGCCCCGCAGGACGTGAGTGATATGCCGGTGAAGGAAGTGGAAGTTTGCCCGTGGATCGAAACGTACCGGGGACAGCCTTTGAACCTTGTCAGATTTAAGCAATTACCGTCGGATGTGCAGGAACAGATTAAAAACAAATATCAATCGGCATTCGTGTTTCTCAAAAAGCTAAAAGACGCGCTTTAATATGGAAAAAATTGACATCGTTGCAGATCAACTTCAGCTCGACCGAGCTCTCAATAAACTCATCCATAACCTAGTCGAAGAAAGTCAGCTCACGCTCGGAGAAACGCTCAGTGCCTGGGAGCTCTGTGAAAAACTCAGCATGCAGCAATTCATGGCATTGAAGAAAAATGTCTATTTTGCGGATTTGCTGCGAGCAGTAGAGATTTCGCTCCCCCTCAGGCAGACGCTTCACGTAGATGGCGCGGAAATCAGGCAGGTTGAAACTGAGTTTGAGGAAAAGCCCGAGGTAGCGCGTGATGAACCAGTGATGGAATGCCTGCGGATCCCCGCTTTATCCACCTCGCTGGAGACGATTCAATTGCCTGAACGATTTATGAAATTAATCAAGCGATTGAAAAACATTCAACTGATAAACCCAAATTTTGTGCCTGGTGAAACCTTCGGAGAACTCATCACGTTGTCAGTCAACGAGCTGGCTGAACAGCCTAGCGTCGGTGTGCTGTATATTGATACTTTTAAAGAATTGCAACAGTTGGCTCAGTCTGCACCTGCCGTTGAGGCTATAGACACAGCTAATATGGGCATTGATTTCGCGAAGGTGGATATCAGCCAGATGCGGTTGAGCCTTGCGGGCGTGGAAACCAAACATACGAAAGCGCTGGAAAAATTTGGTCGCTATCTTAAAACGGAAGATATGGGCGAGATGTTGCAGGCTATTCTGCATGCCGAATATGAGCAATTAGTAGCCATTCCGACCTGGGGAAAAGGAAGTATCACAAAGTTATTGGCATTCAGAGACAGGTTACGAGAAGAGATCATCGCCATTCAGAATGGTGACATTGACTACCTAGCGCTTGAATCCGTCTTGATCGTTCCAAAACGGCTTATAAACTGCCCATTGAATAAACTTGAAGCCGTTTTACTGGAAGATATCGAATCTTACTTCGATAAAAGCAGTGAAATGAAGGTCGACATTGCCCAACGCCGCTGGGGGTTTGTCGAAGAAAAAAAGACCCTCGAAGAGATCGGGGCCGATTACGTCGTATCGAGAGAGCGCATTCGCCAGATTCAGGCCGATATAAGACAGGAATTTCTAGGGCATATGCGGATCAGTCAACCATTGGTTTGGGAGGCACTGGAGCCTGAGATATCGCCGGACCTTAGTGTGAAAATGCAGACGCTTTTTTCCTGTTTCTCCTCTGAACGTGACTTCTTCGAATTTCTGGATATGGTGTCAGGGCAGACAGAGCTTATCGCTCATGTCTATCCCGAGATTGATAAAGCGATCCTGAATACCTACTTTGCCGAGAATGGCGCACCAATCCACCTTGACGACATCCGGGAGTTTATTCCCTCCGTCTGCAGCATCGAAATACCCTACGTTGACAATGCGATTCGTCATCTTGCGCAACAAGGCGTCATCCAGCTTAAAGATGAGAACGTCTACCCCCTGCAACTGAAGAAAGCTGAAGCCAGCGCCTGCGTGCTGATTAAACACGAAAAAGGTCTGCCCTGGCTGGATATTGCAAAATTAATCAATGGAAATAATTATTCGCGCAGCCCTGTTTACGAGGACCGTCTGGATCACGAAGCGTTTAACCAGCCTGAATATATCTACCTGTCCGGCAAGGGTACCTACAAGCACACCTGTTTTATCGATGTCGATGCGGCGCTGATAGACGACATTTTTCTGGAAATGATGGAATACGCCGAGAAAAATTCCCGTCCGGTGTTCCACCTGAATGAGTTTTACCAAGCCTCGCGCAATCTAAAAAAGCATGATTACTATGTTATTCGCCATTTTGTGAAACATTTCGGCGAGGATTACGGTTTTTACTTCGACGGAAAATCTCAGACGGATTCGATCGGGCTGGAGAAAGGCTTTAAGAACATCACACAAAAGGACGTCATCGTCGAAGCGATGAACAACAGTGATAAACCGCTAACGAAACCTGAAATTGCCAATTTGCTGAAGAGTAAAAGCCTAGCACATGCGTCGTTTTATCTGGATGGCCTGATTGAGCGGGGAAGTGTTGTTCAGGTGGACCACATGCTCTACACCACACCTGCCTGCGCCTATAAAAATATCGTCATCGACGACTATGTCGCGGCCCTTCATGCATTGCTTCTGCATTTTGGAAAGCCAGTAGAGCCCTCCATTTTTAAAGCACAACTGAACATGCAATTTGAGCGAAGCTACTCGAAATATTTCTATGCTTCTCTTGCCCGGTTAAATGCCAAAGCACAGGGCTGGCACCGTAAACATAGCCTATATTCGGCCACAGAGATTCCTTTTAGCAATATATCATCGGCAATGGACATGCTCTGCGATTCTGGGGCTCCCTTGCAGCAGAATATAGATGCCCTGCAGGCAAATATCGCCATTACACGTGAAACGGCTGCGATTGCCATTCGAAACTGGCGCACAGCACGATCTATGGTCAACGGCTAAAGGCTCATTCGGATGCCGTCTTGGGTCAGCATTTCAGCCAGAGTGCGAGCGCCTGCAGAGCCCCGACTCTGGTTCCATGCCTAGCGTATTTCGCTGTACAGCCTGACTTGTACCAGATTGACTGTATCGCGCCGTTTTCGCCAGTACCGTAAGCATCCGGTGAACTCGCATTGCGCGATCACCGGATGCTTACACACAGCACGTCCGCTTTGTGCCAGAAGCGGATGTTGTAAAGTTTATTTGGAGAATAATGGTTAGATGAACTATGTAGATCATAGCCCTCAAAAGTCAGTAGTCTTACACCATATAAATAGTCATTTAGAGATAGTACACCACCTACAAAAAAAGAGATAAAGCGCGCAAGCTGCATGAAGATACATAAAATGCTTCATCCTGGACTTGATGTTAGAATTAATGCTGACACTCGCTTTGTAAAAGATAAAGATGATTTTGAGGATGATTGGTTTATTAATTATCTCCAATGTTTGTTGTTTTGTGATGATAAAGATTCTCTGGATTAATAGGATAGTAATTCAATTAAAAGAGACCTTATAGAAGGTCTCTTTTAAGTTATGGGGGCTGATTTTATATTCAATAGCGTATGCTCATCGAAGAAATAAACTCATAAAATGTAAAGACAGCCAGCAAAAACATACAGATAAAGATAAGGGAAATAGCACACTTAACTAAGGGCTGAACCCCCCGAGGTGTTCCCCATGGTTTAGACATTTGGGTTATAACCCAAATAAATAAGGCCACAAAACAGCAAACACCAGCCAATCCGAGCAGAGATATTATGACAACTCCAAACAGATTTCCAACATCTAGTTTATCTGTTTTTGCAACTAGGGTTAACAAACCAGCAATAATAGTTGCAATCGATATTCCCGCAATGGTTGTGAGATCGGCGATAACAGCCAGTTTTTCTTTAGTATTTCCTTGAGTAAAAACCTCTAAAATTGATTTCATGGAAATAACCACCTACTATCGATTATATTCAGGAGCTTTTTATTATAACGATATCAGATAGATAAGGACATTGTAATATTTTGGATGATTTAAACTTGCTTTTGTAACTCTAATGTCCACTTTTCGCTCTCAGCGGACCTTCAGCTCAGTGATATCGTCCGCTCTGTGCCAAGAGCGGACTGTCCAACCCATCCCTGAAGAGCCTAGATTATGTATGGTAATTCAGTCATCAAAATAACGTTGGTCACCATCACAAAATTCACATCCTCGGATATGGCTCAGTTCAGGAACGCTATCGCTCAGGTGACCGCAATAACCACATACATGAAGCTCGGTGTAATAGATGAAACACTGAGTGCAAAGATAGCCGTCTCCAAATTTACATACGCTTTCAGGAGTCATGCAATTGGTACATCCAGCAGGAAATACGGAGAGTAGCTGTTCATCCACACTGTGGAACAACTCCTCATCCAGCAGTTTATACCTATCCGAAGTGTAGTCGCAGTGTTCGCATTCAAAATCACTATCTCCCTCAGGTAGCAATTGAGGTATTTCGCAGTCTGGACAAACTAGGGTAATTTGCCTTACAGCACTGGTGCAAACCTTACACCGCGTAACTTCAAGCTTACGGTTTTCATTACCGGTCGTTTCAGTCCCTGTTACCGTCGCATGCTGATGGCACTCATTGCAGTTACCGATTTGAATATTCTTTTCAGAGAGCTGCTCGAGTTCAGGCTTAACCTGTTTAAACCGCACCTCGGCATAAAATTTGTTTCCCCTAATCAGACGAGTTTCACCGAAAGCCAGCTTCCAATTATGTTTGACACCGAAGATAACTTTCCATTCATCCCTTAATAACCGGTTCAGGGCAAACCAGGCGTCAGCTTGTTCTTTGAGTATTTGACGTTGTTCAGCCTCGGTGAAAGTGGGGTGGTAGAAATGAACTACGCGGTTGCGGTGCTTTCTGACCTTATCAAAAGCACTGTCCGTTTCTCTGTCTAGGGGTCTTTCAAGTACGTCCTTAAGCCTTTCACGGGTTTCTTCGTAGGTCACCGACTGAAAATCACCGGCTAGGTAAGCCTGCTTTTTTATTGGCTTTTGGGGTTATGCTAACTACAGAATCAATGCTTTTTTCATCACTGAATTGCGGGTACTCTTTTTTAAATACACAATCAATTTTTGAGAAAATATCATATATAGAGTGATATGATAGAGGAGGCAAGTTACTTTTTGTTGATGTGAATATGAAGTTATGAGAGGTATTTTTACTTATTTTATCAATGTATATTTTCAAGTGGTTGTAATCATTTATGTCTAACGCTAAAACTCGATGCGCCCATGAGTTTTTTAATGACGGCAATCGTTTTCTTGGATCTCTGACATCATCATCTACAGAGGTCACTATGATACTGAATTGTCCGCCTTGGATGTTAGGTTTAATTGAGTGTTTTTCTAACAGGAGCAATTCACTTACTCGCAAACCATAATTCAAAAGAAGACGACAGATTAAATAATTTCTGAATTGAACTTCTCCAGCAGGGAAGGGATTAAGAGGATTTGGCTTGAAAGACGATTCTGGTCTAATAATCTCATAAAATCTCCTGACCATGTCTGCTGTAAGGCTATTAAAATGTTTGTGTGAATGCTTTTGCTTGCTGGGTCGAAAATCAGAACGATAGGTCGACAAACGCTTGGATAATTGTAAAGCATAACGAGAAAGCTCTTTTGGGGTGCCATCCATATAACGAGGAGAAACGTAAGTATTGATCAGATAGTTTATAAAACGGCAGACTGCATGTACATGATTTATATTCGTATTGTGCTTGCTAATTACTGCATATCCGAGTGTAGGCAACATAAGCTTTCCTGATTCAAGATAATGAAGAAATGCTTCAAGCTCACTAACCGCAATCGAAGGATTGTATCCAGACAATTGGAAGCTCAAACAGAAAGTGACATCATGTTTTTGATACCAGTACTCATAAAAAAACTTTAGAGCCTGTAGCGTAGATGACTGCGTGGATTCGGAACGTGAAGCTAAGCGATCAATGAGAAAGAGAAGTGGAAACAGAAGCGGTAAGTTAGTAGTGGTGTCAACCAATGTCCAAAGTCGCCGGTTAGGAGCAACGCTCAACTGGTCAAGTACATACATCTGGGACATCCTCAGAGAGGTTCGTGGATATGAAGAAAATAGCTCTTAAACATAATGCCAGCAAACTAAAGATTAAGAGGGGGCTTAACCCTATGATTTTATGCGAGCCATCTAAGTTCATGAAGTAAGTTAACAATCAACATGATTTAACATAATATACATTATGCGCACCAACATAAACCAAGGAAGAATCCAGTCGTTGGCGGTCATGATTGTCGTGCTCATTAACAACGACCAAACCCCATATCTCACTTACTACCGTATTCTCGGCTTAACCGTCCATGCAACCTCAACACATTGGTTTCAACTGCCGTCACCACGTTCTCCGGAAAATCTGTCGGTAATGAAGTCTTCACATGATCCAGTGCTGCCGGAATCATTCTGGCAAAGTCACTCAGGATTTCATGCATCTGCACTTCCGGAAATTTCAGCACCTTTGCTGTCGCCAGAAAATGTCGCGGATAAATTTTATCGATTGCCGTTTTTTTGCCTTTGGATGCGTTAAGCCCCATTGCCAGTTTGAGATCGCTGATGTGTATTCCCGTACCGCCAAGGACCGGAAATGCTGAAATGATGTCGTAAAATGGCGTGAGTCGATAACTGCCGCCAGCCTGAATAAATACGGAGAAGTTTTTTGCATGGCCATCCGTTGCGCCAATCAACCACTGGAAGACCTGGAATTTCATAAAATCATAACGATCGCGAAGCGCCTCGCTGGACCCCATCAAAAAAGCCATGATCCGCGCGATGCCTGGACCTCCATCTGATTCATATTTCACCGATGAAGGTAAACCGAATGTCTGACACATATCCTCCTGTGGCAAGCGAAGTAAAACCGTTCGCTCAGTATTCCAACGCCTGTCAAAACGTTCGACCGCTAACGCGCGCACCCTTCCCGCTTTAATGATTTCTGCGTCCGGCACATTCAACCCAAGTTCTTTCGCCAGCAGCAGACAGTAATACTCATTATCAACGCTTTGGCTGAGATCGAGCGTCGCATTGGGCTGCCTGATTTCGCCAATCGGTAATTTAATGATGTGCGTCGTCGGCGTTATTCCTTTCGGAATACACCAGTCATTGCCTATTCTGAGCAGCGCTGTCTTCTCCTGCGCGCCAGCAACCGAGATGCGAAAGTCATTTTCTTCTCTAATCATGCCCAGAGGGATATCTGCTTTATAAGCCGTTAATACTTCTTCAAGCCTGGCTTCAGTGAGCTGTTCCCATGCCATTATCGGGCGCGTTATGGTTTCATTTTCGGGTAATAACGTTACGGCACCAACGCTATCTCGCCCTATTTCTGACAATAAATCAAACGGTTGTCTGGATTTGGCATGATAACGTTTAACGATCCGGTCACGTACAATCGGGCTATCGGGTAACAGGTTATCGAAGAAGTTAAATACGGCATCAGAGGTGATATTCCCCCTCTGCAATGGCAGCGAAAGTGACAACGGTCTGGCATAACGGTTAGCTAACCACTCCGGTGCATACTTAAAGGTGTGCGCGCCGTTGGCTAACTTCGTTAACTCGCCTACCCGCTGGTTGTTCATCCAAGTGACAAGTTTAGGCATTACCACTCCAGATCTTGCTGTTCTGTTGATTCTGGCGAGGCATTTTTCGCGTCGCATAGCGTCATTGAGAGTTCAAGCGACTGTAAAATCTTAAAAAAGGTCGTCAGCGTGGTATTGTCAGGGTTGTTTTCGAAATTGGAAATCGTCGCCTGCTTAATACCAATTTTTTTCGCCAGCTCGCTCTGCGTCCAGCCATTTTGCTGACGAACCAGTTTCATTGCATTCGCTAATTGCGTTGGGCTATAGATCTTCTGAAAGCTCATCATGTCATACGTCCACAGCAAATTTATCCGCTCAAGGGGATATTATCAGTTTTATCCTTTAGTGAGGATAAAGTCAATCTGGAAACACATCTTATCCGCTCTACGGGATAAACACTGTGATATCCGCGATCGCGGATAAAAAGGAGGATTTAAAAGTCGTTTGAAGTCGGCAATATTAAGCCGCATGCATCTTCGACATGCGGCTTATACGGTTTACCAGCTATATTTCACACCCAGCATGCCCTGAGTATCACTATAGCCTTTATCACCTAGTTGCACACCGACATTCCCCCACAGACTAAGGTTGTTATTTACTTTCGCCTCAACCCCGGTACGTACTTCACCGAGATTACGCGCACCATCACGGCTTACGGTTTGACCATTCATCTTCACGGCGTAGACTTTGCTGTTGTTGATCCAGTTCGCTTCAATGTAAGGCTGGAACTCACGCTGTTTACCATTGTCACGCTGGTGATGACTGTTCAGGTAGGTTTTCACCCCAAGTCGCGTTTGCACGTTTCCGTCGCCTTCCGTTTCAATGCGTGTTCCGTCTTTCCGGGTATGGTCAGAATCTTTCACACCCATCCAGGTGATTTGTACCTGTGGCTGGACGTACCAGGTATTCAGCGTCCCTTCGCTGCCGCTAAAAGTTCCCGCTTCAAAGGTATACCCACCCTCAACAGAGGCCGTCACACCGCGAGAATCATAGTCGTCAGCAGAACGGTTATCGGAACTGACGCTGTTATCAAACCAGTTATACAGCGCCCAGCTGTCAACATAAGCGCCGGTCTTATTCGCATCGTTCTGATACCAGGTCGCGTACAGTCCTGCGCTGTAACCGCTGATGCGCCCATCCGATTTATAACCCACACGATTACTCTGAGTATTACTGTGCTGATTGGCATAGCCAGCCATGACGCCGAGATGCCAGCGATCCTGCGCGTTGCTACTCCACTGCGCCAAATCGCCTCCTAGCTGCAATACATAGCGGTTAGCCTGAGTATTTAGCTGGCCGTCACCGGTCCTGAAACGTTCGTGCCCCCCGACATGACGCATCCACATACTGCTTGCCGAACCCTGAGAATGCAGTGAATCTGTATACTGCGGCTCACCCAGACGGTCGTGTAAGCGATGGCTAAACAGCGAGTTGGCTGCGGCAATGTTGCTGATATAGCTTCCGGCCTCCGGGCGATAAACTGATGGGCCTTCCGGATCCACAACAGGAGGATTATTGATGGGATCGGGTGTATCCGGTGGCGTTACGCCTTCCCATTTACTGGTCAGATACCAGTTTTTCTCGTCATTCCCCTTCCCTTTAGCCAGCGTGTAGACGTAAGCCCCAGCTTCGACAGTTCCGGTGGTCAGCGCGAAGTTACCTGCAGAATTACCGCCAACCTCAATGAGTTCAATACCGTTGACCGTTTGTGCACCGACGCCGCCAATGTTATCAACCCGAACGCGAGTGTTCCCTTGGGTATCGCCTTTCACGTTCATCTTATCGGTGGGCGAATTATCGCCGCCCAGCGTCGCGTTGAACGTCATCAGGCCATTGTTTCCGGTATAGTTACCGTTAACGGTCAGTACATTCCCCGGTTTCCCCCCTTCGCTGTTCATTTGAACCGTGCCACCATTCTCCAGGTTACCGCCGACAGTGGTTTTAGCGACACGCAGTGTCCCCCCTGGCATAACGTTCACATCACCTGCAGTGGTGACATTTCCCGACATCACACCGCTGTTATGGATATTAATGTGCTGACTTGCCATATTAATGGCAGAGTCGGAACCGAAAGCAATTTCACCACCCACGATATCCGTCGTACCCTGATACGCCGCGGAATCGTTGTTAAGAGTCAGGATCCCGGTACCCAGTTTTGTCACATCACCGCTACCGCTGATACTGTGCGTCATCGCCCAGCTACGCTCAGTGGAGATGGTGAGCAGGCCATTATTGATAACGGAAGCATCACCCAGGTTTTTCTGCTCGTTGACGCTGAGCGCGCTGCCTGTATCAATGTTGAATTGCCCCACAAAGCGGCTATTATCGCCATCCAGCTCTACGTCTGTCCTGGCGGTTGCGCTCACGATACCCTTCCCGCTTATGCTATTACGCAGTTCGCCGGTCACATTTTTTAGCGTTAACAGACCGTCATTGGCAATATTTCCTCTGCCTAACCCCTGCGTATTATCGAGGCTGACTTCCGCATTTGGGCTAATGCTGGTTAACGCATTGTAGCGTGCATTAAGCCCCTCGATAGCCAGTGTTCCCCCTGTAACATTCAGGTTTCCGCCACCTGTCAGTTCGCCCTGACTGATCCCACCTTTATTCACCGTCAGCGACCCCTCTTTAAACAAAACAGTCGAACCCATCAGCCCGGTGAATGTCTCTACCGTCTGGGCCGATCCATTAAGATCGACGATGGCCGCGTTGCTGATGTTCAGTTCCCGAGTATTGCCCAGCGCGCCATCCGCATCGGTACGTAATGTCCCCATCTGAACGTAGGTTGCCCCCTGATAGTCGTTCTGACCGTTAGAAAGCGAAACCTGTCGCACCGTATTGATTGCCAGATCCCCTTCACCACCGATTTTTGCCGACATATCGGCCGTTGCGCCATAGGCTCCGCCATGTTCGGCTAACGTCAGCTTTTGCCCACCATGGATGTTCAGCGCTTTCAGCCCATAGTTAACATACAAACCATCACCTGGTGCGGTCGTGAGTCGGAATCCATAATCACCCTCGGCGACCACTGTTCCGTTTTGCGCAATGTGTAACGTTTTGTCCGCTTTCACCTCGTCGCCCTGTAAATCACGTAACGTTAATGAGCCACCCGACCCAATAACCGATTGCGCCTTCACCAGTTGAACGCCGACATGACTATCATCGTGTTCCAGCAAATTGAGCGTCGTCAGAGGGTTATTCGCCATGGGATCATTCCACGGTTTAGGCACGTCGATAAGCACGTCGCCCGTCCCGTTTACCTGATAGTTACGGCCTTTCCAGGTGTAGTCACCCGCGCCGACAACCAGCGTATCGACGCTGATATATCCCTCCGCGAGCGTCGCAGCAGGAATATCCGTATCGAAAATGAGCGTACCGCCATTCATGGCCAGTCCACCAATGGATTGCTCTCCCACGTTTACCGATGTGGTATTTTCAATGTCAGACTGCAACATCGCGTGAGTAAGCGCAGCGGTGTTGTCGCGTTCCAGAGTGAAGGTACTATCTTTCAGTTGGGCAACACCGGCGAATTCAGTCCCTGTTGCATGGGTAAAGCCAAACATCTTGTCGGAGGATGACAGCTGCACTCGCATCAAGCCATCGCCTTTGAGCGCATTGGTCAGCGTGTAATCTCCTGCACTGTTCGTTGATGCGAGAATGTCGAGCGTACCGGGGTTTGCAATGGTTACTTCACTCGAACCCATGCCCGTTACCCCATCTGCCGTATGAGACGCAATGGTCAGGAGGCCGTCATTGACCAGCGTTTTACCGCTGTAAGTATTCCCTGCATTGAACACCGTATGGCCTGCATCATGGATCACTTTTCCGTCTTTATCGTCACCTGTAATCAGCATATCGACCTGGTAGCCGGCATCACTGTTATTAGTATGATTAAAGACAAAAACACCTTCGCCAGAGCCAAACTCTACTTTCGTCGCGTTGGTGATAAATCCGGCATCTGCCGCCGCCTCACCGTGAGCTGCACCAATGTTTAGCGTTCCTACAGCAGGTTCAAAAACACCTAAGTAAACTTCTCCACCTTCGACATTCAGCGTGCCGCTATTCGTCAGGGTTAACGTACCCGTGCCAGTCGTCCCTACGTTCATATTGAATGTTTCAAGAAGAGAGTTCTGCCCATCCACCCTCACGTCGCCCTTACTTTTGTCATTGAGAGCTATCTGTGTATCACGCGCTTTAACTATACCTCCGGTGGTAATATTCAGTTCACCCGCGCCTAATACACCGACCTGTAGCAATTGGGCGTTTGTAGATGACGTTTTTAAATTCCAGAGACTATCCGTTGAAATATTAACTATCCCCTTACCGGAGGCATTTCCTCCGATAAATCCATAGCCCGTTGAATTAAGGGTGGCACCATTACTGACATTTACGATGCCGCTACCAAAATTACCGACATTAATACCTACAGTATCGAACGATGATGTCGCATCCATCAGGTTCAGTGTGCCGATACCGCTTGCTTTATCGCCCAAAAAAGTAATATTTTGCGATACGAATTTACCGCCATCGCTGATATTGAGGTTTCCGACGCCCGCAACACCAATGGTGGTATAGACATTCTTATTGACCTCCCATATCCCCCCCGTGGTGATGCTAACCTTCCCGACGCCGGTTTCTCCATAACCGAGTGAACTTCCTCCGTTGCTGACAACAAGCCCCTCATTACTGATATTCATTTCGCCGTGGCCGTCATAACCAAGATTAGTTCCGAGATTAGTGATAACGGAGTTCTTATCCTTAACAGTAATGTTGCCTGTGCCTGTTTCTTTCATCCCCGCAGTGATAATTCCCGAATCTACTTTGCCTTCACTCGAGACATTAAGTTCACCGTCGCCAGCATCACCGATATAGATATAGCGGAAAGCTTCGCCCGTTCCGAGGAAATTCCAATGCCCTTTATCAGTCACGTTGACGATACCGTGGGAACCGTCCTGAGCGCCCACCAATGAATATTCTTTATTATTAATCAGTCCATTATTGGAAATATTGACTGTGCCATTACCAAAATATCCATTATAGAGTCTGCGTACCGTGATGACAGAGTCTTGATCCTGCACATTCAGGGTTCCGATACCGGTGGGATTGCCTCCGATAATCGTATTTTCAGCCGTAATCAGTCCCTCCTCGCGAATAGTCGCTTCCCCCGTCCCTTGATTGCCAATTTGAAATTCAATTGAGGAATCATTATTTTTTATTAGCCACTCGCCACCCTTTTCAACGACAACCTTACCATTACTGTTCGCCTGATATCCTACAATGGCGACGATTGAACTCGTGACGTAACCCTTATCCGTAATATTTAATGAGCCTGTACCGTAACTCCCTATTTCGAATAATTCGGTCGTCAGAACCGAGTCCTCTCCCTCAACATTAACCATCCCGACGCCTACAGCTTGAGTACCTAATCTTAAATAGCCTCCGTCAACGTGCCCCTTCTGTTTAATATTCAGCATCCCCGTTCCGGATTGGCCCACATTTAAAGGCCTTGCATTATTTCCGCTATCATACAATCGCCAGGTGCCACCCAAAACATTAACGGTGCCCTTCGAGTTCTCATTACCACCAATGACGCTGGTAGTAATAGTGGTTAAGGAGGCATTACCGCCAGCCAAAATATTAAGCACTCCAGTGCCATACCAGCCAACCAGGTAGGCATCATAAGCAACATCAGTATCAATATTGGTAATCTGATCATTATCAACTTCCAGACTCGCACCAGACGCTGAACCGCTTAGTGCCAGCAAAACACCCAGCGTCAATCTACTGAATTTCGTTGTCAATCCAGAGGATTTACGCAAATTAACCGTCGATGTTTTACCTACCCTGCGAGTTAATTCCGAGCAGGCCTGAAATACCTGTAGGGTGCAATTCCATATCACGCGATAGATTCTATTCATATAAACGCTCCATATACAAATAATACAGCCACGAAAGAGATGAGTCGTCAGACGTTAAAAATGAAACTTATTAAGTTGTCAGAGGTCTGTATTGAGTGTTGGTTGGAGGTGGGAAGGTGTCAATTTGGCTAATTTGCTAATACTTTCGAATTGATAGATTAAAAATCGCATAGTTCTTATTTAATTTAAAAATGAACCATGAGTTATTGTTGCTTAATAAGAAAACTGTTTCTGTGAATAAGAAAATTACCATCATCATATTTAACAAAGAATAGCACTAATTGCTAAAAAAGAAGTTTATTAAACCCCTTTTTCATCCATTAATGCCTTTAGGAATATTCGCTATAAAATAAGGGTTATGCTTAATGCTTTAAGAAAAATAGCAATTTCCCCTTGAATATATTACTGGCGATGGAACGATGAATCTGCAAGCTGGCATTTAACAAGCCAGCTCTAAAAGAAGGGAAATAAGAATAACTATACTCAAAAACTAACAGCCACGGTCATCATGATGTGGCTGTCAATGAAACTATAACCCAGGCGCTTTCCATAACGACGTCGTCAGCCCGTGATCAACCAGCCCCAGCTGATCCTGATAAACTGCCTGCCACTTATCGCGTGAATCCTGATAAAGTTCATGCTTTTCCGGGTCTGGTGTGTGCGTCCGTTCCCAGCGAACCAGGCGTTCTCCGGTTTCTGCCATTGATGAAAAAATTCCGGCACCGACGCCAGCTGCAATGGCACATCCTAATGCGGTGGCTTCTTTGACCACCGGAATATTGACGGGTAATCCCGAGACATCAGCGAGAATTTGACTCCATAATTTCCCTTTTGAACCTCCGCCTGCAAAGACTAACGATGAAGGATGAATATTCGAGAAATCAGCGATTTGCTGCAAGTTACACGCTGATACAATCGCCGCATTTTCTTCCAGCGCACGGAACAACGTCGCTTTGTTACATTTATCCGGATCAATAGACAAATTAATAAAGGAAGGCGCAGCGTGATACCAGGTTTTAAAGCGCATTCTGTCGGAGAATATCGGCATTACGCCCCACGACCCAGGCGGCACCCGACTGGCCATCTCTTCCAGCAGCGTATAGGTGTCGATGCCTAAACGTTCGGCAATCAGTTTTTCTTCGGCACAGAAAGCATCGCGGAACCAGCGCATGGTGAGTCCGGTAAAAAAGCTTATAGATTCAGCTTGTACCATGCCAGGAATAACATGAGGATTAACGCGCACGTTCATTTCTGGGTCTGTCACCGGCGCGGCTAAGTTTACAACTTGCTGCCAGAATGTACCGCCAAGAACAGCGGTTTGTGCCGGACGGACAACGCCTAACCCCAGGCAACCAAGTTGCACGTCGCCTCCTCCAACGACCACCGGAGTGCCCGCCTTCAGACCGCAGAGTTCCGCCGCTTGTGAACTTACCACGCCCAGCAATGTGCCGGTTTCTTTGACAGGAGAAAGAATATCGGCCCGCAGTCCGGCCATATCCAGCAATGCAGGTTTCCAGTCACGGGTGGTTAGATCAAGAAGTCCCGTGGTGCCAGCGTTAGAGGGATCCACCGCCAGTTCGCCGCTGAGCATATAGGCCAGCCAGTCGCTGATCATGGTGATGGTCGACGCCTGTCGGTAGATATCAGAACGATGGTGCGCCAGCCAAAGTAATCTGGGAATAGCGCTTAACGCCAGCGTTTGTCCGGTGGCGCGATAAACTTCGTTTTCAAAGGTATTGTTGTGCAGTTCTTTAAGTTCGCTAACTTCGCGCGCCGCTCTGGCATCCACATTGGCGCAGGCCCAGATCGGTGTTCCTTCATTGTTATATAAAACAATGCCTTCGCGCATCGAACATGCCGAAACGGCAGCGATATACTCCGGGGCTATGCCGGCGTTGTGCAGCGCCTGGCGCATACACTCACACGCCAGTTGCCAGTTTTTGTTGAGATCAAATTCCATAGAACCAGGAACGTCCGGTACTGCCAGATGCCGCCACTCCGCCTGTCCCACTGCTATTTGATTGCCTTCCAGGTCGAATATCACAGCCCGAATACTTCCGGTGCCTGCATCCAGCGCCATCAGGTAGTACTTTGATTCTGAAGGGGTAAAGAGTCGAGCCATTAGATTATCCTCGGCTTATGCGTTCTGTCTGTTCCTCTGTACGTTCTCCATCATTCCCGGTAATAAGGTCATGCAAATTTAACTACGTAAAATCGCCGCTGCAGTATCCTGATCGGTAACCAGTGCGTTGATATAACCGCCTTTCATTGCAGCGGCAATTGCTTCGGCTTTATTTTCTCCCCCTGCCACGCCAACCCGGACGGGAATAGTCTTCAGCGCGCTTAAAGGTAAGCCAATCAGTTCGTTATGTATTTTGATATCCGTGACAACGTCACCTTTTGCATCAAAAAAGTAGCCTAAAATGTCGCCAACAGCCCCTTTTCGACCAATCATTAACTGTTCGCCCTGGCTGATATAGCCGGAGCGAATGATTGTTGCGTCGTCTTGTTGACTCACAGCCCCAATGCCGACAATCGCCACATCCGCTGCTTGCGCGGCTAGCAGAACATCTTTGACGCAATTTTCATTTTTTAGCGTACGGGCAATGTCAGCGGAGGATGCCCGCAACGGAGCCGGAATAATATTCACACTGCACGCCGCGTTAAGCTGCCCGATACCCGTCATATAAGAACCGACGCCACCGGAGAGCGTGACCAGGCGAATTTGCTGTGACGAAATAAAACCACTTAAGCGTTGCAGCGTATTCATGGTTGCCTCGCCAAAACCAATCGCCAGCATCTGTTGTGGTTGAAGTAAACTCATCAACATATGCGCCGCGCCTATCCCCAGTCGCCCGCCGACATCAGCATCCGCAAGCCCAGGGATCACCCGGACATGTTGTAGCGAAAACTGACGACGTAATTGTGTTTCATATTCCAGACAGCCTTCAAAGCGAGAATTAATCTGCACGCGAATAATGCCGGACTGATGCCCTTTCTCCAGTAATCGCGACACTTTCAAACGGGTCAGCCCGAGACGATCGCTGATCTCGCTCTGGGTCAGCCCGTCGTGGTAGTAAAACCACGCGATCCGCGCGACCTGTTCTTCTTCACACATTCCCTGTTCTGAAATTGCCGAATCGTTGATTGTCATAATTCATTCTTCACTTTGAACATATTTAAATCTTTAATGCAATTGTTCAGTTCTTGCGCATTTATATCTGTGATAGCAACCACAGTTTGACTCTACGAGCATGAACAAACGCAACCGTGAAAATCAAAATAGCATAAATTGTGATCTATTCGTCGGAAATATATGCAATGCCCGCCTAAGGTTATGAACAAATTAAAAGCAAAAATACATTTGTTCAAAACTCACCTGCAAAACTGAACGGGGGAAATATGCAAACGAGTGATACCCGCGCGTTACCGCTACTTTGCGCCCGCTCGGTTTATAAACAGTATTCAGGGGTTAATGTCCTGAAAGGCATCGATTTTACGTTGCACCAGGGGGAGGTCCACGCCCTGCTCGGCGGCAATGGTGCCGGTAAATCGACGTTAATGAAGATTATTGCCGGTATTACCCCTGCTGATAGCGGTACGCTTGAGATTGGGGGCAACAACTACACCAGATTAACGCCAGTTCATGCTCATCAGTTGGGTATTTATCTCGTTCCCCAGGAACCGCTGCTTTTCCCAAGCCTGTCGATAAAAGAAAACATTCTGTTTGGGCTGGCAAAAAAACAGCTCTCCATGCAGAAAATGAAGAACTTGCTGGCGGCGCTGGGCTGCCAGTTTGATCTGCATAGTCTGGCAGGCTCACTGGATGTCGCCGATCGCCAAATGGTGGAAATTCTCCGCGGGCTGATGCGCGACTCGCAGATTCTGATCCTCGATGAACCTACCGCCTCGCTTACCCCTGCGGAAACCGAACGCTTGTTTAGTCGCTTGCAAGAGCTGCTTGCTACTGGCGTGGGTATTGTTTTTATCTCGCATAAGCTGCCGGAAATTCGCCAGATTGCCGATCGGATTAGCGTGATGCGCGACGGAACCATCGCCTTAAGCGGCAAAACCAGCGAACTGTCTACCGACGACATTATTCAGGCCATTACGCCAGCGCTACGGGAAAAATCGCTCTCTGCCAGCCAAAAATTATGGCTGGAATTACCTGGCAACCGCCCACAACATACCGCGGGAACGCCGGTGCTGACACTGGAAAATCTGACCGGCGAAGGTTTCAGGAATGTCAGCCTGACGCTTAATGCCGGAGAAATTCTGGGTCTGGCTGGGCTGGTGGGTGCCGGACGCACAGAACTGGCCGAGACGCTCTATGGTCTGCGTACTTTGCGTGGCGGACGCATTATGCTGAATGGTAAAGAGATCAATAGATTATCCACCGGAGAACGTTTACTGCGCGGTCTGGTTTATCTGCCGGAAGATCGCCAGTCATCCGGACTTAATCTCGATGCTTCACTGGCGTGGAACGTCTGCGCCCTTACTCATAACCTTCGTGGATTCTGGGCGAAAACCGCGAAAGATAATGCCACCCTGGAACGATATCGTCGGGCGCTGAATATTAAATTTAACCAACCGGAACAAGCTGCACGGACATTATCCGGTGGCAACCAGCAAAAAATCCTCATTGCCAAATGCCTGGAAGCTTCGCCGCAAGCATTGATTGTCGATGAGCCGACGCGCGGCGTGGATGTCTCGGCCCGTAATGATATCTACCAGCTGTTGCGCAGCATCGCCGCACAGAATGTGGCAGTGCTGCTTATCTCCTCTGATCTGGAAGAGATCGAACTGATGGCAGATCGCGTGTATGTGATGCATCAGGGCGAAATTGCCCACTCTGCACTGACCGGGCGCGATATTAATGTCGAGACTATTATGCGCGTTGCCTTCGGCGATAGTCAGCGTCAGGAGGCATCATGCTGAAGTTTATCCAGAACAACCGTGAAATCACGGCACTGCTGGCGGTGGTGTTGCTGTTTGTATTACCCGGTTTTCTCGACCGCCAGTATTTAAGTATGCAAACGCTGACCATGGTTTATAGCAGCGCGCAAATCCTGATCCTGCTGGCAATGGGCGCGACGCTGGTGATGCTCACGCGCAATATCGATGTTTCGGTAGGTTCGATTACCGGAATGTGCGCGGTGCTATTGGGGATGTTACTGAACGCGGGGTATTCACTACCTGTTGCTTGTGTCGCGACTTTACTGCTTGGTTTGCTCGCGGGATTTTTTAACGGTGTCCTGGTCGCGTGGCTAAAGATCCCTGCCATTGTTGCCACCCTTGGCACGTTAGGGTTGTACAGAGGCATCATGTTGCTGTGGACTGGTGGTAAATGGATTGAAGGGTTACCCGCCGAACTGAAACAACTCTCCGCCCCGCTGCTGCTTGGCGTTTCAGCAATTGGTTGGTTGACGATAATTCTGGTGGCATTTATGGCCTGGCTGCTGGCGAAGACAGCGTTTGGACGCAGTTTTTATGCCACGGGCGATAATTTGCAGGGCGCTCGTCAACTGGGCGTTCGTACGGAAGCCATTAGGATTGTGGCATTTTCGTTGAACGGCTGCATGGCGGCACTGGCGGGGATTGTGTTTGCTTCGCAGATCGGTTTTATCCCCAACCAGACCGGTACCGGGCTGGAGATGAAAGCGATTGCAGCCTGCGTGCTGGGTGGTATTAGTTTGCTCGGCGGTTCCGGTGCGATCATCGGTGCGGTACTCGGCGCATGGTTCCTGACGCAGATCGATAGTGTACTGGTGCTGTTGCGCATTCCGGCATGGTGGAATGATTTTATCGCGGGCCTGGTTCTGCTGGCGGTGCTGGTGTTTGATGGACGCCTGCGTTGTGCGCTGGAACGTAATCTACGGCGGCAAAAATATGCCCGCTTTATGACGCCACCGCCATCCGTTAAACCCGCTTCGTCAGGTAAAAAACGGGAGGCCGCATAATGCGTATTCGCTACGGTTGGGAACTGGCTCTTGCCGCACTGCTCGTTATTGAGATTGTCGCATTTGGTGCAATTAACCCGCGGATGTTAGATCTCAATATGTTGCTGTTCAGCACCAGTGACTTTATCTGCATTGGCATTGTCGCCCTACCGCTGACGATGGTGATTGTCAGTGGCGGGATCGATATTTCGTTTGGTTCGACCATCGGCCTCTGCGCCATTGCATTGGGCGTACTGTTTCAAAGTGGTGTGCCGATGCCACTGGCGATTCTCCTGACCTTACTGCTCGGCGCATTGTGCGGGCTGATCAACGCCGGATTAATTATCTATACCAAAGTTAACCCGCTGGTGATTACGCTTGGCACGCTGTATCTGTTTGCCGGAAGTGCCCTGCTGCTTTCCGGGATGGCCGGAGCGACGGGGTACGAAGGTATTGGTGGATTCCCGATGGCGTTTACAGATTTCGCTAACCTGGATGTGCTGGGACTCCCCGTTCCGCTGATTATCTTTCTGATATGTCTCCTCGTTTTCTGGCTCTGGCTGCATAAAACCCATGCCGGACGTAACGTGTTTTTGATTGGGCAAAGCCCGCGCGTGGCGCTTTATAGCGCGATTCCAGTTAACCGCACCTTATGTGCACTCTATGCAATGACGGGGCTGGCGTCTGCGGTCGCCGCTGTGCTGCTGGTATCGTATTTTGGTTCAGCACGTTCCGATCTCGGTGCGTCGTTTCTGATGCCCGCCATCACCGCCGTGGTGCTTGGCGGTGCCAATATTTATGGTGGTTCCGGTTCCATTATCGGCACCGCCATTGCGGTTTTACTAGTGGGATATTTGCAACAAGGTTTGCAAATGGCAGGAGTGCCAAATCAGGTGTCCAGCGCCCTTTCCGGTGCGCTACTTATCGTCGTTGTCGTAGGTCGTTCCGTTAGCCTGCATCGCCAGCAAATTAAAGAGTGGCTGGCGCGTCGGGCCAATAACCCATTGCCATAAAGGATATCTTCATGACACTTCATCGCTTTAAGAAAATCGCCTTACTTAGCGCGCTTGGCATTGCCGCAATCTCTATGAATGTGCAGGCCGCAGAGCGTATTGCATTTATTCCTAAACTGGTTGGCGTGGGATTTTTTACCAGCGGTGGCAACGGCGCACAACAAGCTGGTAAAGAGCTGGGCGTTGATGTGACCTACGACGGGCCGACAGAACCCAGTGTTTCTGGTCAGGTACAGTTGATTAATAACTTCGTCAATCAGGGTTATAACGCCATTATCGTTTCTGCGGTTTCGCCTGATGGCTTGTGTCCGGCACTGAAACGCGCCATGCAACGTGGTGTGAGAGTGCTGACCTGGGACTCTGATACTAAACCGGAGTGCCGCTCTTACTACATTAATCAGGGAACGCCCGCCCAGTTGGGAGGTATGTTGGTGGATATGGCGGCGCGTCAGGTGAATAAAGACAAAGCCAAAGTCGCGTTTTTCTACTCAAGCCCCACCGTTACGGACCAAAACCAGTGGGTGAAAGAAGCGAAAGCGAAAATCGCCAAAGAGCATCCAGGCTGGGAAATTGTCACTACGCAGTTTGGCTATAACGATGCCACTAAATCGTTACAAACCGCAGAAGGAATATTAAAAGCCTATAGCGATCTCGACGCCATTATCGCCCCCGACGCCAACGCCCTGCCCGCTGCCGCACAAGCCGCAGAAAACCTGAAAAATGACAAAGTTGCGATTGTCGGATTCAGTACGCCAAACGTGATGCGTCCGTATGTGGAACGCGGCACGGTGAAAGGATTTGGCCTGTGGGATGTGGTTCAGCAAGGCAAAATTTCAGTTTATGTCGCGGATGCATTATTGAAAAAAGGATCAATGAAAACGGGCGACAAGCTGGATATCCAGGGCGTAGGTCAGGTGGAAGTCTTGCCAAACAGCGTTCAGGGCTATGACTACGAAGCGGATGGTAATGGCATCGTACTGTTACCGGAGCGCGTGATATTCAACAAAGAGAATATCGGCAAATACGATTTCTGATGTGCATTACTTAACCGGAGTACGTTATGGCAGATTTAGACGATATTAAAGATGGTAAAGATTTTCGTACCGATCAACCGCAACAAAATATCCCTTTTACCCTGAAAGGTTGCGGTGCACTGGATTGGGGAATGCAGTCACGCTTATCGCGGATATTTAATCCGAAAACAGGTAAAACCGTGATGCTGGCCTTTGATCATGGTTATTTTCAGGGGCCGACTACCGGACTTGAACGCATTGATATAAATATCGCCCCGCTGTTTGAACATGCCGATGTATTAATGTGTACGCGCGGCATTTTGCGCAGCGTAGTTCCCCCGGCGACCAATAAGCCGGTGGTACTGCGGGCGTCAGGTGCAAACTCTATTCTGGCGGAATTAAGTAATGAAGCCGTGGCGTTATCGATGGATGACGCCGTGCGCCTGAACAGTTGCGCGGTGGCGGCGCAGGTTTATATCGGTAGCGAATATGAACACCAGTCGATCAAAAATATTATTCAACTAGTCGATGCCGGAATGAAAGCGGGAATGCCCACCATGGCCGTGACAGGCGTGGGCAAAGATATGGTGCGCGATCAGCGTTATTTCTCGCTGGCTACCCGAATCGCCGCTGAAATGGGGGCGCAGATTATCAAAACTTATTATGTCGATAAAGGTTTTGAACGGATTGTTGCCGGATGTCCGGTACCCATTGTTATTGCTGGCGGTAAAAAGTTACCGGAGCGCGAAGCGCTTGAAATGTGCTGGCAGGCTATCGATCAGGGCGCTTCTGGTGTGGATATGGGGCGTAATATTTTCCAGTCTGACCATCCGGTGGCGATGATGAAAGCCGTACAGGCGGTGGTACACCATAACGAAACGGCTGATCGGGCATATGAACTCTATCTGAGTGAAAAACAGTAACTGCGGATTTAAGGAGAAGAATTATGCACGTCACACTGGTTGAAATTAACGTTCATGAAGACAAGGTTGACGAGTTTATCGAAGTTTTTCGCCAGAACCACCTGGGCTCGGTACAGGAAGAAGGCAATTTGCGCTTCGATGTCTTACAGGACCCGGAAGTGAATTCGCGCTTTTTTATCTACGAAGCCTATAAAGATGAAGACGCAGTGGCGTTCCATAAAACCACGCCCCACTACAAAACCTGTGTCGCGAAACTGGAATCTTTAATGACCGGGCCGCGTAAAAAACGTCTGTTCAATGGGTTGATGCCGTGAGGCGAATTTATCAATTTTATCTACAATTGGGGTAACGCGCTGACGGGAGTAAAAAAATGTCTGACTGGAACCCCTCTTTATATCTGCACTTTGCCGCTGAACGATCGCGTCCGGCGGTGGAGCTGCTTGCCAGAGTGCCGCTGGAGAATGTCGAATATGTTGCCGATCTTGGCTGTGGCCCAGGTAACAGCACCGCCCTTCTACAACAACGTTGGCCTGCGGCCAGGATAACGGGCATCGACTCATCTCCGGCGATGATTGCTGAAGCGCGCAGTGCTTTGCCAGACTGCCAGTTCGTGGAAGCAGACATCCGCAACTGGCAACCGGAACAGGCACTCGATCTGATTTTTGCTAATGCCTCACTGCAATGGCTGCCCGACCACTACGAATTGTTCCCTCATCTGGTTTCTTTACTTAATTCGCATGGTGTGTTGGCAGTACAGATGCCAGATAACTGGCTAGAGCCAACCCATGTGCTCATGCGCGAAGTCGCCTGGGAACAAAATTATCCGGATCGCGGGCGTGAGCCGCTGGCTGGCGTTCATGCTTACTACGATATTTTGAGCGAAGCCGGATGTGAGGTCGATATCTGGCGAACCACCTACTATCACCAGATGCCGTCGCACCAGGCGATTATCGATTGGGTGACCGCCACTGGATTACGTCCGTGGTTACAGGATCTGACCGAGAGCGAACAGCAGCATTTTCTTACGCGCTACCATCAGATGCTGGAAGAGCAGTATCCACTGCAAGAGAACGGAGAGATACTGCTGGCATTTCCGCGTCTGTTTATTGTTGCCCGGCGTACGGAGTAAATATTACGTCAGCTGGTAATGACGATCGGGAAGAATTTTTGCTGGAATTTCTGTTTCATCGTTCATCTGTAACAGGTCAATTTCAATAGCGTTGCAGATGGCATCCAGCGGTAAATCATTGTTTTCAGTACCGAAGGGATCTTCCAGTTCTTCCGCCAGACAATCCAGCGAAATAAAAGTGTAGGAAATCAGCACAGAGATAAAAGGCGTCATGTAATGCAGGTCCACGACCAGCGCGAACGGCAGCATGATACAAAACAGATAAACGGTACGATGCAAAATCAGGGTGTAGGCAAAGGGAATTGGCGTGTAGGCAATGCGCTCGCAGCCTGCCAGAACCGCTGAAATATCGTTAAGCCGATCGTTGAGGCTAATAAACAGGATATCTGAAAGCTGCCCATTGCGGCGCTGAACCGCCAACCACTCCCCCATTATTAACAAGATACGGTTAGCTGGAGTGTTTGAAGCCAGTACTCGCTGAAGATCTTCAGTCTTGAGATAATGTGCCAGAACTTCCGCCTGTGGTTGTTTGCGTAATGTCATGCGTAAACAGTGGGCGAAGGCGATTTGCAGCCGGGCAAACTCCCTTACACTTGCCGAATCCGGCAATGTCGTTTTTACCTCGCGCAGTAACGACCGCGAGGCAATCATCAACTGCCCCCAAAGTTTTCGCGCTTCAACGTAACGGGCGTAACCGGCATTATTGCGAAAACCAAGAAAAATGGCGATGGCGACACCGAGAATGCTGAACGGTGCGAGGGTGAATTTGATGCCCAGATGCGTGTACCAGGGCAGCATGAAAATAACAGCGATAGAAAAGAGAAAATTGAGTAGTAAGCGCGAGGATATCTTGGATAATACTGAGCCATGCCAGACAAAAATACGGCGCAGCCAGTGTTGTTGTGGACGAACAATCATGGTTATCTTCAGGCGTGGAAAAGTCGTCCTATTAAACGTGATTACGATCACATTCTCAAGACACTACTTACAAATTACCTACAAGCTTACAACATTTACAGGTGTGGCATATGGCACCCGTTAATGATAAAGGCACATAGGATGTTGTAACTAATATAGTGAAATAAGAAACCCGGTCGAAACCGGGTTCAGAGTATTAGCACAACGGACGTACAGCTTCGCGCATTCCTTTTTCGAGAATCGCATCCAGGTCCTTAGCAACCTGCTCGACCAGTCCAGGCACTTGCGTCAGGTCCTGCTCCCAGTGGTCTTTTTCTGCCAAAACAATCGCTACCAGTTCCTGGGTGCCGATAACACGGTCACGATGCTGGCTCCAGAGTTGCTGATAACGTTCCAGCCAGTGTGCATCGTCCTGTACCGGATATGTTTCTCCGTTACGCTCACCGCGATAAAACGCAATCAATGCCGCTAATGCGAAAGTAAGGCGCGCCGGAAGTGTGCCGTTTGCCTTCTGCCCTGCCAGCAGCTGCGGCAGGATGCGTGTGCGGAACTTGGTCATACCGTTGAGCGCGATAGACAGCAGCTGATGCTTGATGTACGGGTTACGGAAACGTCCGGTGACTGCACTGGCGAAAGATTCCAGTTCATCACGTGGCAAATCCAGTACCGGAATAATTTCTTCGTAGATGGCTTTTTCAACGAATGCGCAAATTTCAGCATCGTTCATCGCTTCACCTACGGTATCCAGCCCTGCCTGGAACGCCACCGGCACCAACGCGGTGTGTGCACCGTTGAGTATTGCCACTTTGCGCTCTTTATACGGTTTAATATCGTCAACAATCAGCACGTTGAGTGGATATTTGTCCAGACGCAGCTCGGTCGCTAAGGATTTCGGACCCTGAATCACAAACAGGTAAAAGTGTTCAGCGGTGTCGAGGAAACCATCGTGATAACCCAGTTCTTCTTCCAGTTTAGCCACTTCATCACGCGGATAACCGGTAACGATACGGTCCACCAGCGTAGAACAGAAGCTGTTAGCCTGATCCAGCCATTGAATAAATGCTTCTGGCAGTGCCCACTCTTGCGCATAGCGCAGCACCAGTTCACGCAACGCGTCGCCATTGTAGTCGATCAACTCACACGGGATGATGATCCAACCTTTATCCAGCGCACCGTTGAAATGGCTAAAACGTTCGAACAGCAGACGGGTCAGTTTTGCCGGATAACTTACCGCTGGCGCGTCATCGAATTTATCGCCCGCATGGTAGCTGATACCCGCTTCGGTGGTGTTAGAGAAAACAAAGCGCATTTCCGGGTTGTGCGCCAGTTTCAGGAATTCATCGTATTCACTGTAGACGCTGATTTCACGATTAACAGAGCGAATCAGACGCGCGTCGCTGACCGCTTCCCCCTTCTCGTTCAGACCACGGATAACGGTGGTATACAGACCATCCTGCGTGCTCAGTGACGGCGGGAATGAAGTTTCAATCGGACGAACAACGACCACGCCAGAATTCAGATCGGTGTGCTCATTCAGGAGATCGATTTGCCAGTCAACAAAGGCGCGCAGGAAGTTACCTTCACCAAACTGAATGATACGTTCTGGATACTGTGCACCGGGAAAATCGCGACGATTTAGTGTTTTCACAATGGGTTCCCTTCTGATTAGTCATACAACCTGTTTGAATTGGTACGACAGGTTAGCAAACTTTAATACGCCGAACCCCTGTTTTGATCAACTCCTGATGATTAATGAGCAGTTTTATGAGAAAAGTGTGGCGCGGATCATGGTTTAATCGAGGAACTACGCCTTTTATTCGCTCAATAAAGTGGTAGAACACATTCCGTTAAAATCGCTGTGAATGAATAAAGATGTCAGACAACTTCCTCACCGTAACGCATAGTGCTGGTACGGTTGCGCCCATCTTTCTTCGAGCGATACAGACATGTATCGGCTTCGACCATCAATTTATTAAAGTCATCGGTCAGCGTTCGGTACGATGCGCGACCACTACCGACGCCAATACTTACCGTGAGATAAAGCGTTTTTTGTTGCCAGGTGAATGGTTGCAGTTCAACGCCTTTACGGATTTTTTCCGCCATTAGCAGACCATCGACAGGATTCACCGACGGCACTGCAACAGCAAATTCTTCGCCGCCCATTCGTGCCACCAGCCCCTTATCACCGACAATCTTCTGAATATGCCTTGCAAACACGCTTAACACTTTATCGCCACATTCATGTCCATAGTTATCGTTAATACTTTTGAAATAGTCGATATCAAGCAGCATGACAGTCAGATGTTGTGTCTGTTTCAGCGATGGACTTTTCAGCGCCTCATAAAGACCGGACCGTGAGTAAACCTGAGTCAGAAAATCAAAGTCGGCTCGCAGCGCAACTTGCTTCATTAGCGAATTGATCGCTGCCACGCTAAAAGAAACCATAATTGGGCATATCGCCATCGTGGCAATACCGAGACGTGCGGAGAACATTTGCGGAATGGAGAACGGCGAACCGACCGAGATATCAATCACCGAATTTGCCACCAGTACGATTTCCACCGCACCGGTGACAAAGGTCAACAGACATGTTACCTGCGGCGTATAGCGCACTGCACACCAGATTAATGCAGGCAGCGGGAACGCCAGACTCCCCGCTCCGCCAATGACTACCGAGGCAATAACCGACACAATAAGCGCGATGGCGGGCATCATCTGTTCTGCTTTAAAGCGCGGCAGCACTCCAGGAATTGCCAACGTCAGCATACAAGGCACGATCAACACGCCCGTTGAGAATTGCTCACTGAACCAGTCGGCAAGCAAAGGCCAGAAATCCAGACTATCAATACTGACCGAACCAATCGCCCCGACAATAGCGCATAATAATGCGGCAATCAGACAGTAATTAAATAGCCGTAAGGCACTTACTGGCTCGTACTTATTTTTCCCCAGACGCTTATCCCGCGCGACCAGTAAGGCGACGGTAACAATAAACATCATATTGGAGAAATTGATAGCCAGTGAAACCAGCCCCCATTCGGTGGTTATGGCATCATAAACCAGCATTGCCACATAACTGATCGCATAGTAATGCAGTCGATTAAGCCAGACATAGCGGGCAAACACCCCCGCCATTACGCCATTCAGCGGCCAGAAAAGAGAAAGTTCGTGAACCAGCCGTAACTCTGCACCAATAAAATAGAACAGCGTGGTTAGCGCAAAAATAGCGATGCTATTACGTAGCAGATGACCTTCCTGGAACAAACGGAAAGTTGAAATGGGCTGTACATGCATTAATTATCTGTCCATACAATTGCGGGTGGCAATTATCTCAACGTAATAAGTAAATTCTTATAAAGGATAGCATGTTCGCTGACAGCGGCGGCAAATAAAGATATCCTGGGAATGCTATTTTATCGTTTTCCGCAATTATCATGGCTGATTCATCTGTATAACCAACCAGTGATAGATTACCGCCACGATATAACGTTGTTGTTCCTCGCTTAACGAAACACCCTGCGGAATGTTATGCCACTTAGCCAGACAACCGCGACAACAGGTTGCAGTGGCGTGCTGAGCGATAAACACAGGATGCCCGCGCATGGGGGTTTGCTTACCGTCATTAGTCGGTAATGCCGGAGCAAGACGTTTAGCGACAAAATCCGCCGCATGTTGTTCGATGACTGGCGCGCCTTTCTCCAGACAATACTGACGCTCTTTCATGCCCAAACGAAACCGAGAGCGAAATTTTGAACGGGATAAACGCGCGAAGAGTGGATCGAGAGACTGCATTAATAAACCGAACGCCCTAGTTGTTTCGTCAATTGTTCAAGGACAGCAATGCCCGCAAGCGAGTTACCGGCATCATCCAGTTCCGGGCTCCAGACTGCGATGGCCATTTCATGCGGAACAATCGCCACAATACCGCCACCAACGCCAGATTTCGCCGGTAGTCCCACCCGCCAGGCAAACTCCCCCGCGTTCTGGTACATACCACTGGTCGCCATCAGTGCGTTAATTTGCCGCGCCTGCATTGGCGTCACCACAGGTTCATCAATATGAATAGCTTTCCCCTGATTAGCCAGAAAGACAAACGTCCGGGCCAGCTCTACACAGCTCATTTTCAGAGCGCAGTAATGAAAGTAGTTTTGCAGAACGGTTGTCACGTCATGATGGAAATTGCCAAACGACTTCATCAGCCAGGCGATAGCCGCATTTCGCGCGGAGTGTTCAAATTCGGAACGCGCTACCACCGTATCGTAGGAAATATCAGACACACCGCTTAAGCCGCGCACGACTTCCAGCATACGTTGCCGAGGAGCGCTTAATCGCCCTTGCAACATATCGCAGACCACCAGCGCACCGGCATTAATAAACGGATTACGCGGAATACCCTGCTCCATTTCCAGTTGCACTAAAGAATTGAACGGTGATCCAGACGGATCTTTGCCGACGCGTTGCCAGATTTCCTCTTCGGAGTAATGACGCATGGCGACAACGAGACTCAGCACTTTGGAAATAGACTGAATGGAAAAACGTTCTTGCGCGTCTCCGGCCTGAAAAAGCTGTCCGTCAACGGTACAGATAGCAATGCCCAATCGGGAACCGTCTACCGTAGCCAGCGCCGGAATATAATCCGCGACTTTACCCTGACCAATGAGCGGCCGCACTTGCCGCAAGATGTTTTCTAAAATTGCATTATCCATGGCGACTGCCACTTTCTACTCCTGGACCGCAGGTCTGAAAAGACCTGCGAGTATATCAGAGCTGAATATGTAGCGTCAGATCCGGTCTTTCCACACCGTCTGGATATTACAGAATTCGTGTAAGCCGAAATGGGAAAGCTCACGACCAAAGCCACTCTTTTTCACGCCACCAAAGGCCACTCGCGCGTCGCTGGCACAATAACCATTGATAAACACCCCACCGCATTCCAGACGTGCCGCCATCTGTCCGGCCTGTGTTTCGTCAGTGGTAAAAATGGTCGCTGAAAGGCCGAACTCGCTATCATTAGCCAGTTCCAGTGCATGTTCTGCATCTTTCGCAATCGTGATTGCCGCAACGGGGCCAAACATTTCTTCCCGAAACGCGGTCATTTCTGGGGTAACATTCGCCAGAACCGTTGGCGGATAGTAGTTACCTGCCCCAGCCATCTTTTCCCCGCCCAGTAACAAACGCGCACCCTGCGCCAGGGTTTTCTCCACCTGATGATGCAGCTCATCACGTAAATCAAAACGAGCCATTGGTCCGAGAGTGTTCTCTTCGTCACGGGGATCGCCCATTTTCAAGGCTGCCGCAGCTGCCACAAAACGTTCGGTAAATGGCGAAGCAATTCCCTCTTCGATGATAAAGCGTTTTGCCGCTGCACAAACCTGTCCGGTATTCTGATAACGTCCGGCTACCGCCGCTTTAACCGCCAGTTCCAGATCGGCATCGTTAAGCACAATAAATGGATCCGAACCGCCCAGTTCCAGTACGCATTTTTTCAGTGCCGCTCCAGCCTGTGCGCCAATAGCCGCTCCCGCACGAACACTTCCGGTCACCGTGACAGCAGCAATGCGCGAGTCTTTAATCATCTGACTGACGCCGTCGTTGTCGGCATTCAGCCAGCCATATACGCCTTGTGGGATACCCGCATCTTTAAACACCTGGGCAATGAGCTGTGCACAGCCCATCACATTCGGCGCATGTTTAAGTAAGTAGCCGTTACCTGCAAGAATGATGGGAACCGCGCCACGCATCACCTGCCATAACGGAAAATTCCACGGCATAATCGCCAGAATTGTCCCCAACGGTCGATACTCAATAACTGCCTGCTGATTTTCCACCAGCGTAGGTTCCGCCTTCAGCATTGCCGGACCATGTTCTGCATACCAGTCACACAAATTCGCCGATTTCGCCACTTCAGCGCGCGCCTGATTGATTGGTTTGCCCATTTCACGGGTGATCATTTGCGCCATTTCTTCACTACGGGCGCGCAGAGCCTTACCGATATCACGCAGTTTTTCAGCACGATAATCTATATTTGTCTCGCGCCAGTCGCGAAAGCCAGCTGCCGCCAGCTGAAGTGCGTTTTCTATATCGTCAGCGCCAGCCCACGGCAGCACAGAAAGTTGTTCACCAGTGGCAGGATTTATCGAAATTGCATGGGTTGCCGGAGTAATGGTCATCGGGGTATCTCCTTTATGGGTTATGGTAAAAAGATACGCAGATTTACTCTTGCTTGAAAATGAATAATATTAAGCCACTTATTCACGAATTGAGAATATTATGGATCTGACCCAACTGGAGATGTTCAACGCGGTTGCCGAAGCTGGCAGCATTACCCAGGCTGCAGCAAAAGTGCATCGCGTGCCGTCTAATCTCACTACCCGTCTACGCCAGCTGGAAACAGAACTGGGGATTGATCTGTTTATTCGCGAGAATCAGCGTTTACGTCTCTCGCCTGCCGGGCATAACTTTTTACGCTATAGCCAACAAATTCTCGCGTTAGTGGATGAAGCGCGGAGCGTTGTCGCTGGCGATGAGCCGCAAGGTTTATTTTCTCTTGGTTCGCTGGAAAGCACCGCTGCAGTGCGCATTCCGGCCACGCTGGCGGAATTTAACCGTCGTTATCCCAAAATTCAGTTTTCACTTTCCACCGGCCCTTCCGGCACTATGCTGGAAGGGGTGCTGGAGGGAAAACTGAATGCGGCGTTTATTGATGGGCCCATTAACCATACTGCCATTGACGGGATACCGGTATACCGCGAGGAGCTGATGATTGTCACGCCACAAGGACATGCGCCAGTAACCCGTGCCAGTCAGGTTAATGGCAGTAACATTTATGCCTTCCGCGCCAATTGTTCGTATCGTCGCCACTTCGAGAGCTGGTTTCATGCTGACGGTGCCGCTCCGGGAACTATTCACGAGATGGAGTCGTATCACGGGATGTTGGCCTGTGTGGTCGCAGGAGCAGGCATTGCGCTTATTCCACGCTCTATGCTGGAAAGTATGCCGGGGCATCACCAGGTTGAAGCGTGGCCGTTAGCTGAGCAATGGCGTTGGTTAACAACATGGCTGGTCTGGCGTCGTGGTGCGAAAACGCGTCCGCTTGAGGCATTTATTCAACTACTGGATGTGTCTGACTCGGCAAAACAGAGTTAGCAATGAGCTATTTTTGATAGTTCATGCGGCTAATATGCTCTATATAGTGATGTTCCGATGACTTATGACTATATGGGGCAAATATGGTTACGCCAGTAAGCATCAGCAACTACATATCTCTTCCTGAAGATTTTCCCGTACGTAATATTGCACCTCAGGCAAAAGAAGTTTTAAAGGATTTTATTGATGCACTCAGTACCATAATATGTGATGAAGAGTGGCGTACGTCTTTAAACATCAGCTCAGCCACAAAAAAGATATTTAATAACCTTGACAACTTATCATATATTCAGAGAACCTCTTTCCGGGGTAACGACACGCTATACAATGAAAAGGTTCAATTTAAACTCACTTATCCTGCAAGGAATGGAAGACACAAAGAAAATATTGAATTTCAGGTGGTGATAAATTTAAGCCCT
Source organism: Escherichia sp. F1 (assembly GCF_046764225.1). Classification (NCBI taxonomy): domain Bacteria; kingdom Pseudomonadati; phylum Pseudomonadota; class Gammaproteobacteria; order Enterobacterales; family Enterobacteriaceae; genus Escherichia; species Escherichia sp. F1. The sequence goes on along the minus strand of NZ_CP177202.1, from coordinate 2,374,847 downwards.
ATTTATTTAGATAATTTCCGCCATGATGGGGAAATTAATATTTTTTGCGCTCCTAACCCAAAACCTGTCACTATGGGGCGCGTATTTCAGACCGGCGTCGAGCGTGTACTCTTTCTGTTTCTGAATGACTTTATTGAACAATTCCCAATGATCAACCCTGGCGTTCCCATCAAAAGAGCGCATACACCACATATTGAACCCCTGCCTCCAGATCACCATGCCGCTGCAGATTACTTACGCCAGTTTGATTTGCTTGTCCTGAATTTTATCACCCGCGGTAATTTTGTCATACTCCCCCGATTATGGAATAACTCTGAAGTTCACAGATGGTTCGTCAATAAAGAACCTAACTTGATCACCGCCATTCTCGACATAACGGACAGCGAATTAAAAGAGGATTTATTGCAAAGCCTGATGGATTCATTAGGTTCTAACAAACATGTACTACCCGAAGTCTGCATCTGCTTTTTATCCCTTTTAGCAGAACAAGATTTTCCACATTTTCAGGACTTGTTTTTATTTTTCGCCAATATGTTATTGCACTATCACCAATTTATGAATCCCAATGAAAGTGATTTGATTGACGTGTTGATGCCTGCATCATTAAGTGATGATAAAATTATCAAACATATGGCGCGCAAGACCCTCAAACTTTTTGTAAAAAATGAAACGCCGCCAAAAGTTACTCATGAAGACCTGGTGAAAAACAGGCCTCGCTCCCCTGTCAGACCACCTATACCCACAACCTCCAAAACGCCAGACCTCCCTGAACGTCATTAAACCGTGATGTGACCGACTCTCTGACGCGTGAAAGAATCAGCGTCAGAGAAACGGAAAACGCGATCCAGATCACAAATGCATTGTATTCACATCATTAACCGTTTTAAGATCATTTCATCACTTTTTCGCAACTCACCCGATAATCTGTTATGACAACAAACACTGTTTCCCGCAAAGTGGCGTGGCTACGGGTCGTTACGCTGGCAGTCGCCGCCTTCATCTTCAACACCACCGAATTTGTCCCAGTTGGCCTGCTCTCTGACATTGCGCAAAGTTTTCACATGCAAACCGCTCAGGTCGGCATTATGTTGACCATTTACGCATGGGTAGTAGCGCTAATGTCATTGCCTTTTATGTTAATGACCAGCCAGGTTGAACGGCGCAAATTACTGATCTGCCTGTTTGTGGTGTTTATTGCCAGCCACGTACTGTCGTTTTTGTCGTGGAGCTTTACCGTTCTGGTGATCAGTCGCATTGGTGTAGCTTTTGCACATGCGATTTTCTGGTCGATTACGGCGTCTCTGGCGATCCGTATGGCTCCGGCCGGGAAGCGAGCGCAGGCTTTGAGTTTAATTGCCACCGGTACAGCACTGGCAATGGTATTAGGTTTACCTCTCGGGCGCATTGTGGGGCAGTATTTTGGCTGGCGAATGACCTTCTTCGCGATTGGTATCGGGGCGCTTATCACCCTTTTGTGCCTGATTAAGTTACTTCCCTTACTGCCCAGTGAGCATTCCGGTTCGCTGAAAAGCCTCCCGCTATTATTCCGCCGCCCGGCATTGATGAGCATTTATTTGTTAACTGTGGTGGTTGTCACCGCCCATTACACGGCATACAGCTATATCGAGCCTTTTGTGCAAAACATTGCGGGATTCAGCGCCAACTTTGCCACGGCATTACTATTATTACTCGGTGGTGCGGGCATTATTGGCAGCGTGATTTTCGGTAAACTGGGTAATCAGTATGCGTCTGCGTTGGTAAGTACGGCGATTGCGCTGTTGCTGGTGTGCCTGGCACTGCTGCTACCTGCGGCGAACAGTGAAATACACCTCGGGGTGCTGAGTATTTTCTGGGGGATAGCGATGATGATCATCGGGCTTGGTATGCAGGTTAAAGTGCTGGCGCTGGCACCAGATGCCACCGACGTCGCGATGGCGCTATTCTCCGGGATATTTAATATTGGAATCGGCGCGGGTGCGTTGGTAGGTAATCAGGTCAGTCTGCACTGGTCAATGTCGATGATTGGTTATGTGGGCGCGGTGCCTGCCTTTGCCGCGTTAATATGGTCAATCATCATTTTCCGCCGCTGGCCAGTGACACTCGAAGAACAGACGCAATAGTTGAAAGGCCCATTTGGGCCTTTTTTAGTGGTACGTTTTAATGATTTCCAGGATGCCGTTAATAATAAACTGCACCCCCATACATACCAGCAGGAATCCCATCAGACGGGAGATCGCTTCAATGCCCCCCTTACCCACCAGCCGCATAATTGCGCCAGAGCTGCGTAGACTTCCCCACAAAATAACCGCCACCAGGAAAAAGATCAGCGGCGGCGCAACCATCAGTACCCAATCAGCAAAGGTTGAACTCTGACGCACTGTGGACGCCGAGCTAATAATCATCGCTATGGTTCCCGGACCGGCGGTACTTGGCATTGCCAGTGGTACAAAAGCAATATTGGCGCTTGGTTCATCTTCCAGCTCTTCCGACTTGCTTTTCGCTTCCGGTGAATCAATCGCTTTCTGTTGCGGAAAGAGCATCCGAAAACCGATAAACGCGACGATTAAGCCGCCTGCAATTCGCAGACCGGGAATCGAAATGCCAAATGTATCCATCACCAGTTGCCCGGCGTAATACGCCACCATCATGATGGCAAAGACGTACACCGAGGCCATCAACGACTGACGATTACGTTCGGCACTGTTCATGTTGCCTGCCAGGCCAAGAAATAACGCGACAGTTGTTAATGGGTTAGCTAACGGTAGTAACACCACCAGCCCCAGGCCAATTGCTTTAAATAAATCTAACATTGGTGGTTGTTATCCTGTGTATCTGGGTTATCAGCGAAAAGTATAAGGGGTAAACAACGATAAAGTGTCACTCTTTAGCTAACCTTGCATCGCACTGACCAAAACTTGAACCGATTTAGCAAAACGTGGCATCGGTCAATTCATTCATTTGACTTATACTTGCCTGGGCAATATTATCCCCTGCAACTAATTACTTGCCAGGGCAACTAATGTGAAAAGTACCAGCGATCTGTTCAATGAAATTATTCCATTGGGTCGCTTAATCCATATGGTTAATCAGAAGAAAGATCGCCTGCTTAACGAGTATCTGTCTCCGCTGGATATTACCGCTGCACAGTTTAAGGTGCTCTGCTCTATCCGCTGCGCGGCGTGTATTACTCCGGTTGAACTGAAAAAAGTGTTGTCGGTCGACCTGGGGGCGCTGACCCGTATGCTGGATCGCCTGGTCTGTAAAGGCTGGGTGGAAAGGTTGCCGAACCCGAATGATAAGCGCGGCGTACTGGTAAAACTTACCACCAGCGGCGCGGCAATATGTGAACAATGCCATCAATTAGTTGGCCAGGACCTGCACCAAGAATTAACAAAAAACCTGACGGCGGACGAAGTGGCAACACTTGAGCATTTGCTTAAGAAAGTCCTGCCGTAAACAAAAAAAGAGGTATGACGATGTCCAGACGCAATACTGACGCTATTACCATTCATAGCATTTTGGACTGGATCGAGGACAACCTGGAATCGCCACTGTCACTGGAGAAAGTGTCAGAGCGTTCGGGTTACTCCAAATGGCACCTGCAACGGATGTTTAAAAAAGAAACCGGTCATTCATTAGGCCAATACATCCGCAGCCGTAAGATGACGGAAATCGCGCAAAAGCTGAAGGAAAGTAACGAGCCGATACTCTATCTGGCAGAACGATATGGCTTCGAGTCGCAACAAACTCTGACCCGAACCTTCAAAAATTACTTTGATGTTCCGCCGCATAAATACCGGATGACCAATATGCAGGGCGAATCGCGCTTTTTACATCCATTAAATCATTACAACAGCTAGTTGATAACGTGACAACGTCACTGAGGCAATCATGAAACCACTTTTATCCGCAATAGCAGCTGCGTTTATTCTCTTTTCCACGCAGGGCATTGCGGAACAAACCACGCAGCCGGTTGTTACTTCCTGTGCCAATGTCGTTGTTGTTCCCCCATCGCAGGAACAACCACCGTTTGATTTAAATCACATGGGTACTGGCAGTGATAAGTCGGATGCGCTCGGCGTGCCCTATTATAATCAACACGCTATGTAGTTATTGTCAGGCTCTGATCACAGAGCCTGATATCTCCGTAATATCTTCCTGAAGTCTCAAATATTTTCGCCATTGTTGGCGATGAGATCCCGATACCAGTAAAACGACGCTTTACGTATCCGTTCCAGCGTTCCCTTCCCTTCGTTGTCTTTATCGACGTAAATCATTCCGTAGCGCTTTTTCATTTCCCCTGTTCCGGCAGAAACCAGGTCAATGCAGCCCCACGGTGTGTAGCCAATTAAGTCAACACCATCTTCAACAACGGCTTTTTTCATTTCCCGAATATGGGAAGCAAAGTAATCAATGCGATAGTGATCGTTCACCGTGCCGTCAGCTTGTCTCTGGTCAACCGCACCAAATCCATTTTCGACAATAAACAGCGGCAACTGGAAATGATCCCAGAACCAGTTGAGTGAATAACGTAGCCCTGCCGGATCAATTTGCCATCCCCATTCGGATGTATCGATATAAGGGTTGCTGACCAAATCTCGTGGCTCAACATAATCCAGTTGCGGGTTATCTGGCGAAAATTGTGTCGTAAAAGACATGTAGTAGCTAAAGCCGATAAAGTCGACACAACCTCTGGCAAGCATCGCATTATCTTCTGGTGTGATATCGAGGTTGAATCCTTTCCTGGCAAAGTAATTCAGCATATGTTGCGGATAATATCCACGAGCATGAACATCAGTAAACCAGTAACGACGATGCATCGCTTTCGTGGCCATCATCATATCGTTGGGTGCACACGTCAGAGGATAGATGGGGCACATGGCGATCATACAGCCGATATTAAATTCAGGATTGATCGATTTACCAGTCTGTACTGCCAGGGCACTGGCAACTAACTCGTAATGTACCGCCTGGTACATTATTTGTTCGCGCTCATTGATATCTTCCTCTGGCGAATACAAGATACCGGAATTAGTAAATGGACACAGGCTTTCGCTGAAATTCACCTGATTATTGATTTCGTTAAACGTCATCCAGTACTTTACTTTTTCTTTATAGCGCGTGAAGACCGTTGATGCGAAGCGGATAAAAAAGTCGATCAGTTTACGGTTTCGCCAGCCACCATATTTTGTCACCAGATGATAAGGCATCTCAAAATGCGAAAGCGTCACCACAGGTTCCATTCCCTGCTTCAGGCATTCATCGAACAGATCATCATAAAATTTTAAACCCTCTTCATTCGGCTCCTGTTCGTCACCTTGCGGAAAGATTCGTGTCCAGGCAATGGAAGTTCGAAAGCATTTGAATCCCATCTCGGCAAATAACTGAATATCTGTTTTATAGCGATGATAAAAATCAATTGCTTCATGATTGGGATAATTAAGTCCGTCGATAACGCCTTCTGTCACTTCACGCGGCACACCGTGAGCGCCAGCAGTCATCACATCAGCGATACTGATGCCTTTTCCTCCTTCATTCCAGCCACCTTCCAACTGATGCGCGGCTACCGCGCCACCCCATAAAAAACCTTTTTTAAATCCTGACATACACAACTCCTTAACTAAAATAGATTACCACCAGACTTCCGCCTGGATGCCGGCCATAAACTCGTCTTTGCTGTTCTCATTAAACTTAAAATTAGATAATTCGTTATCCAGAATATTGATATACGTGCCATAGAAGCGAATTTCTGGTCGTGAACCTAAAATGCTTTCACCCACTTTCAATGCATGCCAGAGTGTCGTTTTATAAGCCGATTCATTTAGTGTTACACCCTGCTGTGTTTTGTTCTGTTGCTTAAACCAGCCTAATTCAAGCCCCGTCTGATTCCATGTATTCCAGATCCAGGCCGGTCTTACTACGGTGCGAATACTGTCAAAATCACTATGAGCGCCACTTTCATAACTATAAACATCTTCGCCATGAGAATAGACAAGCGCGTTAGCCATAATAATATTATCAGTAAGATACATCTCGCCCTGAGAGATTAAACGCCAGGCGATCCCATTGGTATGGTCACCATAGTAATAGCGACCGTGCGCCATCGTGTTACTGGCATCTGAGAAACTGGCAAAACTGCTGGCATAGGAATTATTGGCAACCTGTAACGTAAATTCATTAAACGTATCGCGTTGCAGGTTTTGCCGTAAAACAGAAGTCAGCATCCAGCTATCTTTCATTTCAAAATAACTGTCGTCATTTTCATTATCTTGTTGTTGATCCGTTTTATTTGGTGCGGAATATTTAGCCATTAATGATAATGTTGCATCATCCCATAACGGGATATTGCGATAACGAACATCCACAGAATTGGTATTCATCTGACTGGTACGCGTAAAATCACGAGAGTAAACATCGACATCATCACGGCTTAAGGACATATCAAACAGCCCTACACCAAGTGCCCAGTTTCAATCCCCACACCCGCAGCGACATCCGTGGTTAAGGTTTTCCAGTCCAGCATTTGGATCTCATATTGCGGGAGTTTATGTTTGCCTACCCAGAAGTCTGCCTCTGGCGCGAAGGGTAAAAAACCTCGCGTTGTCAGATAAATATCACTGAACTGCATGATATTTTCATTGGCACTGTCACCAAACCAGGCATCGTTATACTGCTCACCTACGTTGCCATCATAGGTAACGACCGCATTTGCCGTTTTACCGTCCTGATTATAAACACGCTGATTTAAGGTTAAGTCAAACCAACCGCTCATCTCGTTACCAAAACGTCCCAGAGAACCCGCTGCATAAGTTTGTGGTGAGCCATGATTTCCGGTACCCCAGCCTGAGCGGAAGTACCCCTGATAGCTGAACCCAATATCATCCTTTATATATTTACTGATATCTTTCAGGGTCACGCTTTCGATAGTGGTTTTGTCGCCTTTACTTTCAATAACGGCAACTTGCTGCGATCCATTTATAGTATGCGCTGTGGCAGACGAGTTCTGTTCACCGTTTTCATTTTTGATGTTATCAGCGACGGGAGATGTCGCTGATATTTCAGCAAGTGAGGCTGATTTGTATTTATTTTCCGTAATACTTTTTTGTAAGGTCGAAAGTCGGGATTTATATACCCCCAGTTCATTCTGTGTTGCTCTCAGCTCTTGTTTATTTTGCGACAATTCATTTTCAAGCAGTTCAAGGCGCTGCTCAATGGTTAATTTTGTTGCCAACGCGTTCAACGGAAACAATGCTGTAATAATAGAAAAAGACAAAAGGCTGACGTTAATCGTCTTTATATTCATGACTTATCCTTAAGAGTGTAATAATTTCCTCCAGCTATCGCACTGGAGGAAAAAATCAGGCATGGAGCTCTTTTCTTAATGAAATAATTTCCCTGGCTAAATCCTGGCATAATATTGCATTCATCAAATGATCCTGTGCATGAACCAGAATTAAATTAACTTCTATTTTGCCACAACCTTCATCCTGACTAATTAACGCGGTCTGAATCTTATGTGCCTGAAGACAGGCTAATTCCGAACTGGCCATTAGCTGAGTTGCGCCCTGCCAGTCTTTTTGCCCGGCACAACGTATGGCTTCCATCGCATCAGAACGTGCCTGTCCCGCGTTGATCAGTAACTCCATAACAAGTTCTTCATCTGCAAACATCAACATCTCCTTCCTGTGTAAATGGGATTATCCGTTAGTTGTCATGTTATTGACCTTGTTGGCGGCAATAACAAAAGGTAAATAGATCATTGTCGCCACACCTAAACATAAAAAACCCACCAGTAACGCCAGCCAGTTTCCCCCGGTTCCGAGGAAAGCAATTAAAGGTCCGGGCGTAGTCCAGGGCACGGCATAAGCAACCGGTGGAATAATTTCCATCGAAACAAAGAAGTAACCAATGGCACAATTAACAATGGGAACCAGAATAAACGGCACCATCATGATGGGGTTAAGTACAATAGGAAGGCCGAACATTATCGGTTCATTGATATTGAAAATACCGGGGATAAACGACATTTTTGCCAGATCACGGTATTCCGCACGCTTAGACGCGATAAAAATAGCCAACAATAACCCCAACGTCATACCTGAACCGCCGCAGTTGGCGAACGCATCATTAATAGAAGTCCAGGTAATCGGATATGGCGCGCCCCAGGTAGTGCCGTGTTGAGCGGCCCAGGAGAGATTCTCCAGATTAGCCTCAGAAAAAACAGTTTCTCGAATTGCCGAGGTGGTATTAGGTCCGTGGATCCCCAGCACCCACAGGAAATTACCCACAGCCCCCAGGATAATTACCGCAAAGATATTCGTTCCCATATGTTTGAGCGGCGTCTGGATTAATGTGTAAATGAGATCGTTTAATCCTGCCGGGGATATCAGTGTCAGGCAATAATTAAGTGCGGAAAAGAACACCATGACAAAAAATATTGGCAATAAAACTTTAAATGAACGCGCTACCGCAGGAGGTACAGCTGCCGGCATCGTTATGGTGATTTTTGGGTTTCGAGCTAAGCGACAAAATATTTCACTGGTGATTAATGCAACGATAACAGCAACAAACAACCCCTGTGCGCCGAGATATTTGGTCGTCAGGAATGCTTGCCCATCTATCATCTGATATGGCGTATAAACAATAAAAAATGCACCTATTGCCGTTAATCCGCATAAAAGATCATCTTGCTCATAGCTAATCGCCATATTTCTGGCGACCAGGAAAGCAATCATAATTGACATGATATTTACAGAGCCATTCATTACCGGAGTAAAAATAGCTTGTGCTTTTTCAAGGTTGGGGAAAACGCTGTTCAGATGCAGCAGCCCGGCAATAAAGCCGTCGGGCGATAATATGGCAAAGTTAATTAATATAATTAATGAGCTTGCCATGATAATTGGAAACGTAAAAACGAATCCATCTCTCACCGCTGCAACATGTTTTTGTGAGTTTAACTTGATAGCAACTGGAACAAGAAAACGTTCCATTCCACGTTCGAATGAGGTCATTAATCCCATTTTTATACCTGTTGTTCTGGATATTTATACATCCCAATAAAGCATGTATGCCATATCCATTTTATGATGTGTGAAAAGTTAGTTCAGGTAATAGTTTAATAAAATTAGATTCTTACTCTTGCAGTATTTTCATCGCAAATTCAAGAACTGCCTGTCCGTTCATGGTGCCATAGTCTTTCATCTCGATAACAGCTACAGGCATTTTCCCCTGTGCAACAGCTTCAATCTCTGGTTTCTGAAAGCGAACTTGCGGGCCAAGTAAAACAACGTCAACTTCGTTATTTTTAATTTTCCCTTTAGCCTCTGCAATCGCCAATGCGGAAATATTAACTTCAAGTGAAATAGCGTTAGCATGATCAATCATACGTTTAACCAGCATACTGGTTGACATGCCCGCAGCGCAAACTAACAATATCTTTTTCATATTTTCCCTTACTGGTATATAACAGATTACATTGTGTAAATATCATATCCCGCAGTAGCTATACGTCCTGGTACATTGATCACAGTAATACAGCACTAAAGTTGTTCAACATCAGGGTGATAATTAAACGACTCGGCCATACGATAAACCAATCAGGACTCAACTCCTTGTTTTCAATGGCTCTTAAAAGGTGCAAAAGTGATTTTTCAAAAGATTGCCCGCTTACTTAAATCCGAGATCAATGGCTATTCATGGCATGTTGGTGATTTGTTGCCGTCAGAAGCTGAACTCGCTGTTCGTTATAATGTTTCGCGTAATACCCTGCGTAAGGCATTATCCTTGCTGGAAGGCGAAGGAATTATTCATAGAAAGCATGGTTCAGGAACATACATTCAAAAAAAGAATTTTGTTGCACACATTGATCACATGAACAGCTTCAGTGAAATTGCGCATAAAAGCGGCAAGGAGGCAGGAAGTCAGATTATGAAATTTGAAGTGCAGGATGCTTCTCCCCCTATTGCGACTGAGCTGAATTTAGTGACTGGTGAGCAGGTTTATTACATAAAGAGACTGCGATTCATTGAGGATAATGCAGCACAATTAGAAGAAACGTGGATGTCAGTGGCACGTTTTCCTGATTTAACCGTAGCACATATGCAAAAATCCAAATTTTCGTATATTGAGAACGAATGCGGGATCAAAATCATTGGCACCTTTGAAACTTTCTCCCCTACTTTTCCTACCCCAGAAATCGCCAGTGTTTTACGGATCAGCCCACGGGATCCCATACTTAAAATTCAGACCCAGGCTGTGGATAGTAACTCTATTCCGCTGGATTATTCGTTACTTTACAGCAATATTTTCGAGTTCCAGGTAAAGTACTTTTTCCCGCGATAAAAGCAGACGCACAGAGCGCTGACATCACATTCTGTGCGTATGGTTTAGCCTCTAACCTTTACCGCTTTACGCCACCGCAAGCCAAATACATTGATATACAGCCCGGTCATAATGAGCACCGCACCGAAAAATTGTAGACCCGTTAAGCGTTCATCCAACAATAGTGCCGCACTTGCCAGTCCTACTACGGGCACCAGTAACGATAACGGTGCAACCCGCCAGGTTTCATAGCGTCCCAGTAACGTCCCCCAGATCCCATAACCAACAATTGTCGCCACAAACGCCAGATACATCAGAGACAAGATGGTGGTCATATCGATAGTGACCAGACTGTGAATCATGGTTGCGGAACCATCGAGAATCAGCGAGGCAACAAAGAAGGGAATGATTGGGATTAATGCGCTCCAGATTACCAGCGACATCACCGCCGGACGCGTTGAGTGCGACATGATCTTTTTATTGAAGATGTTGCCACACGCCCAACTAAATGCTGCCGCCAGGGTCAACATAAAGCCGAGCATCGCCACATGCTGACCGTTCAGACTATCTTCGATTAACACCAGTACGCCAAAAATCGCTAAGGCAATCCCCGCCAATTGTTTGCCATGCAGTCGCTCACCGAAAGTAAACGCGCCAAGCACGATAGTAAAAAACGCCTGTGCCTGTAACACCAGCGAAGCCAGTCCAGCAGGCATACCGAAGTTAATGGCACAAAAAAGAAAAGCAAACTGCGCAAAACTGATGGTTAATCCATACCCCAGCAGCAAATTCAGTGGTACTTTCGGTCGTGCGACAAAAAAGATAGCCGGAAAAGCAACCAGCATAAAGCGCAAACCGGCCAACATCAGCGGTGGCATGTTATGAAGCCCCACTTTGATGACCACAAAATTTAGCCCCCATACGACCACTACCAGTAGCGCCAACACCCCATCTTTTCGCGACATTCTACCGCCTCTGAATTTCATCTTTTGTAAGCAATCAACTTAGCTGAATTTACTTTTCTTTAACAGTTGATTCGTTAGTCGGCGATTACGACGGCATTAATGCGCAAATAAGTCGCTATACTTCGGATTTTTGCCATGCTATTTCTTTACATCTCTAAAACAAAACATAACGAAACGCACTGCCGGACAGACAAATGAACTTATCCCTACGACGCTCTACCAGCGCCCTTCTTGCCTCGTCGTTGTTATTAACCATCGGACGCGGCGCTACGCTGCCGTTTATGACCATTTACTTGAGTCGCCAGTACAGCCTGAGTGTCGATCTAATCGGTTATGCGATGACAATTGCGCTCACTATTGGCGTCGTTTTTAGCCTCGGTTTTGGTATCCTGGCGGATAAGTTCGACAAGAAACGCTATATGTTACTGGCAATTACCGCCTTCGCCAGCGGTTTTATTGCCATTCCTTTAGTGAATAACGTGACGCTGGTGGTGCTCTTTTTTGCCCTTATTAACTGCGCCTATTCCGTTTTTGCTACCGTGTTGAAAGCCTGGTTTGCCGACAATCTTTCCTCCACCAGCAAAACGAAAATCTTCTCAATCAACTACACCATGCTCAACATTGGGTGGACCATCGGTCCGCCGCTCGGCACGCTGTTGGTGATGCAGAGCATCAATCTGCCCTTTTGGCTGGCAGCTATCTGTTCCGCGTTTCCCATGCTTTTCATTCAAATTTGGGTAAAGCGCAGCGAGAAAATCATCGCCACGGAAACAGGCAGTGCCTGGTCGCCGAAAGTTTTATTACAAGATAAAGCACTGTTGTGGTTTACCTGCTCTGGTTTTCTGGCTTCCTTTGTTAGCGGCGCATTTGCCTCGTGCATTTCACAATATGTGATGGTGATTGCTGATGGTGATTTTGCCGAAAAGGTGGTTGCGGTTGTTCTTCCGGTTAATGCTGCCATGGTAGTTACGTTGCAATATTCCGTGGGCCGCCGACTTAACCCGGCTAACATCCGCGCGCTGATGACAGCAGGCACCCTCTGTTTCGTCATTGGGCTGGTCGGTTTTATTTTTTCCGGCAACAGCCTGCTATTGTGGGGTATGTCAGCTGCGGTATTTACTGTCGGTGAAATCATTTATGCGCCGGGCGAGTATATGTTGATTGACCATATTGCGCCGCCAGGAATGAAAGCCAGCTATTTTTCCGCTCAGTCTTTAGGCTGGCTTGGTGCGGCGATTAACCCATTAGTGAGTGGCATAGTGCTAACCAACCTGCCGCCTTCCTCGCTGTTTATCATCTTAGCGTTGGTGATCATTGCTGCGTGGGTGTTAATGCTGAAAGGCATTCGTGCAAAATCCTGGGGGCCGCCTGTGGCATGTTGATGGGCGTGCCTCACTGCCACGGCTTTACTCATTATTTTCCTGTTGCAAAGGCGTAGCCTTCATCTTCCCAGCCGGTGATCCCGCCGAGCATGATTTTAACTGGCCTTCCTAGCTGGGCCAGTTTGAGTGCCGCCCGGTCTGCTCCATTACAATGTGGTCCCGCGCAATACACCACAAACAGAGTATCTTTCGACCATTGAGCCATTCTCTCTGAGGTCATTTGCTTATGGGGCAAATGAATCGCGCCGGGAATATGCCTGCGGGCGAAGTTTTCTTCACACCCAACCACATGCAATAAAACGAAGTCATCACCAACGTACGCCAGAGAGTCATGAACATCGGCACAATCTGTTTCAAGACTCAGGCGTATGAGAAAATGCGCTTCGGCAATGTCCGGCGTCGCGGCTGTAAATTCAGTGACATAATGCATAGTGCTTTTTCCTATTGGTTTATTGTGTTAACAATAATGTAACCGACAAACCTTGCACTTACCGCCTCTCGATATGCCAGAAAAGCGCAAAATGATGACAATTTCACAACGCCCCCTGGTCGTTGTCTTGGCCTATGATGGGCTATGTACTTTTGAATTTGGCGTCGCAGTTGAAATATTCGGCCTTCCACGCCCGGAAATGGGTGATAACTGGTATCGGTTTGCTGTCGCTGCGGTAGAAGCCGGTGCGTTGCAAGCCACTGGTGGGATCCGGGTGGTTGCGGATGGAGGGCTGGAGTTACTTGCCGACGCCGATATGATTATTATTCCCGGTTGGCGTGGAGTAGATGAACCGGTGCCAGAGATGCTATGTGAGGCGTTACGCGAAACTCACCAGCGAGGAACTCGTCTGGTATCGATATGTTCTGGTGTATTTGTTCTTGCCGCCGCAGGCCTTCTTCACCAGCGTAAAGCGACCACCCACTGGCGCTACACTGAACAACTCCAACATCGTTACCCTTCTATTCATGTATGTGACAATGTTTTATATCAGGATGAAGGACAAGTCATGACTTCCGCAGGGAGTGCTGCAGGGATCGATCTGTGCTTACATATCGTGCGTAAAGATTATGGTCACGAAATTGCAAACAATGTCGCCCAACGGCTAGTCATCCAGCCGCATCGCCACGGAGAACAACAACAAAACATGACGCGTCCGATGGCTTCGTCGCGAGAAAGCCAGACGTTTGGCGCATTATTCGACTTTTTACAGCAAAATCTGGCGCAAACGCATACCGTTGCCTCTCTTGCCGGGCGAGTGAACATGAGCCAACGCACTTTTTTAAGACGTTTTGCCGCCTTAACGGGTATGACACCTGCCCGCTGGCTGCTTAATGAGCGGTTAATTCGCGTGCAGGATTATCTGCAAAATTCGGCTTTCAGCATCGATAAAATTGCCGAGCTGACGGGGTTTGGCAATTCAGCCTTACTAAGGCATCATTTTCTACAGCGTTTTTTATTATCTCCTTCGCAATACAGAAAAAACAGCCGTCCTCCTTCACATTAATCACCTAATTCATCCTTCGTTTAGGTTATCTCTGCTAATATCTTTCTCATTGAGATGAAAATTAAGGTAAGCGAGGAAACACACCACACCATAAACGGAGGCAAATAATGCTGGGTAATATGAATGTTTTTATGGCCGTACTGGGAATAATTTTATTTTCTGGTTTTCTGGCCGCGTATTTCAGCCACAAATGGGATGACTAATGAACGGAGATAATCCCTCACCTAACCGGCCCCTTGTTACAACTGTGTACAAGGGGCCTGATTTTTATGACGGCGAAAAAAAACCGCCAGTAAACCGGCGGTGAATGCTTGCATGGATAGATTTGTGTTTTGCTTTTACGCTAACAGGCATTTTCCTGCACTGATAACGGATCGTTGACACAGTAGCATCAGTTTTCTCAATGAATGTTAAACGGAGCTTAAACTCGGTTAATCACATTTTGTTCGTCAATAAACATGCAGCGATTTCTTCCGGTTTGCTTACCCTCATACATTGCCCGGTCCGCTCTTCCAATGACCACATCCAGAGGCTCTTCAGCAAATGCGCGACTGACACCTGCTGTCACGGTAATGTTGATATGCCCTTCAGAATGTGTGATGGCATGGTTATCGACTAACTGGCAAATTCTGACACCTGCACGACATGCTTCTTCATCATTAGCCGCTTTGACAATAATGATAAATTCTTCGCCCCCGTAGCGATAAACCGTTTCGTAATCGCGCGTCCAACTGGCTAAGTAAGTTGCCAGGGTGCGTAATACTACATCGCCGATTAAATGCCCGTAGGTATCATTAACCAATTTAAATCGGTCAATATCCAACAACATTAAATAAAGATTCAGAGGCTCAGCGTTGCGTAACTGATGATCAAAGGATTCATCAAGAACCCGACGACCCGGCAATCCCGTCAAAACATCCATATTGCTTCGGATCGTCAGCAAATAAATTTTGTAATCGGTTAATGCCGCAGTAAAAGAAAGCAACCCTTCCTGAAAGGCGTCGAAATGCGCGTCCTGCCAGTGATTTTCAACAATAGCCAGCATTAATTCCCGACCACAGTTATGCATATGTTGATGGGCAGAATCCATTAGCCGAACATAAGGTAATTCATCGTTATCGAGTGGTCCCAGATGATCAATCCACCGACCAAACTGGCACAGTCCATAAGAATGGTTATCCGTTATTTCTGGCTTACTGGCATCTCTCGCGACTACGCTGCGAAACATACTTACCAGCCACTGGTAGTGGGCATCGATAGCCTTATTGAGATTTAACAAGATGGCATCAATTTCCGTTGTCTTCTTGATCATTGCCACTCCTTTTTCACAGTTCCTTGTGCGCGCTATTCTAACGAGAGAAAAGCAAAATTACGTCAATATTTTCATAGAAATCCGAAGTTATGAGTCATCTCTGAGATAACATTGTGATTTGAAACAAAATCAGCAGATAAAAAAGTGTTTAATTCTGTAAATTAAGCCTGCATTATCGCAATTAAAAGGATGACAAATAGCATAACCCAATAACCTAATGGCCCAGTAGTTCAGGCCATCAGGCTAATTTATTTTTATTTCTGCAAATGAGTGACCCGAACGACGGCCGGCGCGCTTTTCTTATCCAGACTGCCGCTAATGTTGATCATCTGGTCCGGCTGAACTTCTCGTCCATCAAAGACGGCCGCAGGAATAACAACATTAATTTCACCGCTCTTATCGCGAAAAACGTAACGGTCCTCTCCTTTGTGAGAAATCAAATTACCGCGTAGTGAAACCGAAGCGCCATCATGCATGGTTTTTGCGAAATCAACGGTCATTTTTTTTGCATCATCGGTTCCGCGATAGCCATCTTCTATTGCATGAGGCGGCGGTGGCGCTGCATCCTGTTTTAATCCGCCCTGGTCATCTGCCAACGCATAAGGCATGACAAGAAAACTTGCTAATACAATGGCCTGAAATTTCATACTAACTCCTTAATTGCGTTTGGTTTGACTTATTAAGTCTGGTTGCTATTTTTATAATTGCCAAATAAGAATACTGCCAATTGTTATAAGGCATTTAAAATCAGGCAACTAGCTGTCAAATATTAAGAGAATTTAACTCACTAAAGTAAGAAGAAGATTAAAGAGTCTTAAACATATTTCAGAACAATCAGATTTATAAATTTGAAAATTATTATAACGGAAGGGTATATAAAAAAAGTAATTTTGCTGGCGACTGCGAAACGGCATTCGCATTAGCGGTGAAGTTTGCCCTCACCCAGCCGCTGCAATTACTGCTATAACGAGGCTGGTCTGGCGATAAATCCAGGCCAGCCATTGGTGGTGTTTATACGTTCAAGCCACGATGTTGCAGCATCGGCATAATCTGAGGTGCCTTACCGCGCCATTGTCGATACAGGCGTTCCAGATCTTCGCTGTTACCTCTGGAAAGAATCGCCTCGCGAAAACGCCGCCCATTTTCACGCGTTAATCCGCCCTGCTCAACAAACCACTGGTAACCATCATCGGCCAACATTTGCGTCCACAGATAAGCGTAATAACCCGCGGCATATCCGCCACCAAAAATATGGGCGAAATAACTGCTGCGATAGCGTGGCGGTATAGCGGGAAGATCCATATTTTCCGCCACCAGCGCCCGCAATTCGAAATCATCGACATCCTGCATTGCTTCGTTTTCTTCCAGGCAATGCCAGCGCATATCGAGAAGTGCGGCGCTAAGCAGTTCGCTCATCTCATACCCTTTATTGAACAGGCTGGCATTACGCATTTTCTGTTGCAGTTCGTCAGGCATTGCTGCCCCGCTCTGATAATGCCGGGCGTAGCGAGCGAATACCTGCGGATGCGTTGCCCAGTGTTCGTTGATTTGCGACGGAAATTCGACAAAATCACGCGGCGTGTTGGTGCCGGAAAGCGTGGCATAACGCTGGCGGGCAAAGAGGCCGTGCAGCGTATGACCAAATTCATGGAATAAGGTTATTACATCATCCCAGAGTAACAACGCAGGCTCCCCAGCGGCGGGTTTCTGATAATTGCAGACGTTATAAATTACCGGGTGCGTTTCATTAAGCGTTGATTGCTCAACAAAATTGCCCATCCATGCACCGCCGCTTTTTGAATCACGGGCGAAGAAATCACCGTAAAATAACGCCAGCCCCACGCCATTATGATCAAAAATTTCCCACACACGAACGTCAGGATGGTAGACAGGAATATCAAAACGTTCGACAAACTTAATACCGAAGAGCTGATTCGCGGTCCAGAATACACCTTCATTCAACACCGTGTTTAATTCAAAATATGGCTTGAGCTGCGATTCATCGAGATCGAATTTCTCACGTCTTACCTGCTCGGCATAAAATGCCCAGTCCCACGGCTGCGCGCTAAACCCGCCTTGCTGCTTATCGATAACCGCCTGTATGGAGGCTAATTCATCGCTCGCACGTTGACGCGCCGCTGGAACAATTTCCCGCATAAAGTTGAGTGCTGCTTCTGGCGTTTTTGCCATCTGATCGGCGATTTTCCATGCGGCATAATGAGGAAAACCAAGTAATGTTGCCTGTTGTGCACGGATCTCCACCAGACGTTGAATGATAGCGCGGGTATCATTGGCATCATTTTTTTCCGCTCGCGTCCAGCCCGCAGTGAACAGTTTTTCACGCGTCGCGCGATCGCGCAGTTCAGCAAGCGCTGGTTGCTGGGTGGTATTCAGCAACGGAATCAGCCATTTGTTATCCAGACCTTTCTCGCGAGCCGCCTCTGCCGCCAGCGCAATCTCTTGCTCACTCATTCCTGCCAGCTGCGCGAAATCGTTCACAACCAGACCGCCGGATTTATTTGCTGCCAGTAACCGCTGGTTAAACTGGCTGGTCAGGGTCGCAGCTTCTGTATTCAGTACTTTTAATTTTGCTTTATCAGCTTGTGCAAGTTTGGCTCCGGCAAGGACAAAACGTTGATGAATGACCTCCACCAGGCGGATGGATTCACTATCAAGTCCCAGGGATTCACGGCGTTGCCAGACAGCATCTACCCGCGCGAATAATTCACCGTTCAGATAGATATCATTAGCCAGTTCCGCCAGTTCAGCGGAAAACTGTTCATCAAGACGCTGTAATTCATCATTAGTATGCGCCGCAGTCATCGCAAAAAAGACGCTGGTAACGCGGGTAAGTAATTCTCCGCTTTGTTCCAGTGCCAGAATAGTATTGTTGAAATCAGGCGCTTGCGGGTTAAGCGCGATGGCAGCAATTTCTGCCCGCTTTTGCTGCATTCCCTCATCGAATGCCGGGCGATAGTGATGATTGGCAATTTGATCAAAATGGGGAGCCAGATACGGCAGTGTGCTTTGCACAAGGAAAGGATTCATTGTTGTCATTTTCTTCTCCTGAACGCGAGGTGTTCCATAGCGTAGGCTTACTGATAACGGAGTGCAATCTTGCAAACCAGTATTACCCGCTCTTAAGCATCACGTGCTATGTTATTGACACACAAAAGCGTTGAGGAACAGTGAGATGATCGTTTTAGTAACTGGAGCAACGGCAGGTTTTGGTGAATGCATTACTCGTCGTTTTATTCAACAAGGGCATAAAGTTATCGCCACTGGCCGTCGCCAGGAGCGGTTGCAGGAGTTAAAAGACGAACTGGGAGATAATCTTTATATCGCCCAACTGGACGTTCGCAACCGCGCCGCTATTGAAGAGATGCTGGCATCGCTTCCTGCCGAGTGGTGCAATATTGATATCCTGGTAAATAATGCCGGTCTGGCGTTGGGCATGGAGCCTGCGCATAAAGCCAGCGTTGAAGACTGGGAAACGATGATTGATACCAACAACAAAGGCCTGGTATATATGACGCGCGCCGTCTTACCGGGTATGGTTGAACGTAATCATGGTCATATTATTAACATTGGCTCAACGGCAGGCAGCTGGCCGTATGCCGGTGGTAACGTTTACGGTGCGACGAAAGCGTTTGTTCGTCAGTTTAGCCTGAATCTGCGTACGGACCTGCATGGTACGGCGGTGCGCGTCACCGACATCGAGCCGGGTCTGGTGGGTGGCACCGAGTTTTCCAATGTCCGCTTTAAAGGCGATGACGGTAAAGCGGAAAAAACCTATCAAAATACCGTTGCATTGACGCCAGAAGATGTCAGCGAAGCCGTCTGGTGGGTGTCAACGCTGCCTGCTCACGTCAATATCAATACCCTGGAAATGATGCCGGTTACCCAAAGCTATGCCGGACTGAATGTCCACCGTCAGTAATTTTTATACCCGGCGTAACTGCCGGGTTATTGCTTGTCACAAAAAAGTGGTAGACTCATGCAGTCAACTCACTCACAAGCAAGAACGAATGACCGTCGAAACGCAACTTAATCCCACACAGCCTGTCAATCAGCAAATTTATCGTATCCTTCGTCGCGACATTGTCCATTGCCTGATTGCTCCAGGCACACCGTTGTCGGAAAAAGAAGTTTCTGTTCGTTTCAATGTGTCACGCCAGCCGGTTCGTGAAGCCTTTATTAAACTGGCGGAAAACGGCCTGATTCAAATTCGTCCGCAGCGTGGCAGCTACGTCAACAAAATTTCCATGGCCCAGGTGCGCAACGGCAGTTTTATCCGTCAGGCCATTGAGTGCGCGGTGGCGCGTCGGGCGGCGAGCATGATTACCGAAAGCCAGTGCTACCAACTGGAACAAAATCTTCACCAGCAACGCATTGCCATAGAGCGCAAGCAACTGGATGATTTTTTTGAACTTGATGACAACTTCCATCAACTCCTGACGCAGATTGCCGACTGTCAACTGGCGTGGGATACCATTGAGAACCTGAAAGCGACCGTTGATCGCGTGCGCTATATGAGTTTCGACCACGTTTCTCCACCAGAAATGCTGTTACGCCAGCATCTTGATATTTTCTCTGCCCTGCAAAAACGTGATGGCGATGCGGTAGAACGTGCAATGACGCAACATTTGCAGGAAATCAGCGAATCCGTGCGCCAGATCCGCCAGGAAAACAGCGACTGGTTTAGCGAAGAGTAATTCATTTCCTCTCATCCCATCCGGGGTGAGAGTCTATTCGCCCCGCCTTATGGCTCATGCATGCATCAAAAAAGATGTGAGCTTGATCAAAAACAAAAAATATTTCACTCGACAGGAGTATTTATATTGCGCCCGTTACGTGGGCTTCGACTGTAAATCAGAAAGGAGAAAACACCTATGACGACCTACGATCGTAACCGTAACGCAATCACCACTGGCAGCCGTGTTATGGTTAGCGGCACCGGTCACACTGGCAAGATCCTGTCGATTGATACTGAAGGTCTGACCGCTGAGCAAATCCGCCGCGGAAAAACCGTAGTTGTTGAAGGTTGTGAAGAGAAACTGGCACCTCTGGACCTGATTCGTCTCGGCATGAACTAAGCGTGTGAATGCCGCCGATGGCGGCATTGCTTTTTTTACTTCACGGAATATTTCGCCACGGTCGCTTTCGCACCATGCGCTAATAAAGACAAGTACGCTTCCGTCACTTTTGCAGTAAACAAGCTATTGTCTGGCAAATCATCACCAAAGATCGCCTTAATCGCCAGCAATGACTGGACGCGCGCTTTCCCTTCGGCACTACTTTGTACAGCCTTCTGAATAACAGGTAACAGTGGGTCACTGATTTCTATCGGATTTCCCTGTTCATCAACACCACCCACATAACGCATCCAACCTGCGACGCCCAGCGCCAGCAGATCGAACTTGCTGTCATGCGCCAGATGCCAGCGAACAGAATCCAACATCCGCTGTGGCAATTTCTGGCTGCCATCCATCGCAATCTGCCAGGTTCGATGACGTAGCGCCGGGTTGCTATAGCGTTCAATTAATCGGTTAGCGTAATCTTGCAAATCAACGCCCTGCACTTTCAACGTCGGCGCTTGTTCCTGCAACATCAAGGCATACGCTGCATGACGATAATGTTCATCTTCCATGCAGTCATTAATGTGCTGATATCCGGCAAGATACCCCAGATACGCCAGGAATGAATGACTGCCGTTGAGCATGCGCAACTTCATCTCTTCATAAGGCAGCACATCACTAACCAGTTCGGCTCCCGCTTTTTCCCATTCCGGACGTCCGGCAACAAAGTTATCTTCTATTACCCACTGGCGGAAAGGTTCACAGGCAACGCCCGCAGGATCGCGCACACCGGTAAGTTGTTCGATTTTCGCCAGCGTATCCTGCGTCACTGCGGGCACAATACGGTCCACCATTGTTGATGGGAAAGTCACGTTTTCTTCGATCCATTGTGCCAGTTTTACATCAACAGCTTGCGCGTAGGAAGTGACAACGTCACGCATAACATGACCGTTTTCTGGCATGTTGTCACATGACATGACGGTAAATGCGGGAAGACCTGCCGCTTTACGGCGAGCCAGCGCCTCGACAATCACCCCTGTTGCAGTTTTCGGCTGGTGGGGATTTTGTACGTCGGCAACGACCATCGGGTGATCGAGCATTAACTGTCCGGTCGCCGGAGAGTGGAAATACCCTTTTTCGGTGATTGTCAGAGAGACAATCGCGATTTGCGGTTCACACATCGCAGCCAGCACGGTTTCTAAGCCATCTATTTGTATGTGCAAGGCTTTTTTAACGACGCCAACGACGCGAGCCGTCCACGCATCGGCCGACATTTCCGCAACGGTATAAAGATTATCTTGCTGTTGTAAATCGGCAATTTGCTGTTCGCCGCCGATTAAATTGACCTCATAATATCCCCAATCACTGAAATGTTTTGTAGCAAGAATATCGGCATACACGCCCTGATGCGCACGGTGAAATGCGCCAAAGCCTAAATGAACAATTCTTGGGGCCAGGTTATTACGATCATAAACAGGGAGCGTTGCTTTTGCTGATAACAAATTATTTCCCATAACAATTCCTTAAATTTAAATATGGCAAGCTGCATGTTTTGTTATATGAATAAAAAATCCCCTCTCCGGTAAGAGAAGGGATGGAGGATTTACAGACTTCTTGAAGGTTGCGCAGCTGTTACAACACGCGGTTGATCTTCCGCGGCATCTTCCAGTGCACTTAAATCACGGTCTTTCACTTCTGGCATTTTCAGCGCAGAGATTAAACCAATCACTGAATATGCCATGATCATAATGGCGATCGGATACCAGGATTCCGTCATGGTGCAGAAAATACCCGCCAGGATAGGACCAAAACCGGAAGCGATAAGACCACCAATTTCTTTAGAAATAGCCATCCGGGTAAAGCGGTTTTTACAGCCGAACATTTCTGCCATGGTAATGTTTTCCAGAGCAAATAATCCCAGCACCGCACAGTTATGAATCACAATCAGTGCAACCATAATGGTGCTCGGGGCATAGCTTTTATCTACGATGATAGAAAGCATTGGCCACGCCAGCACAATCGCAGAGGTATTCATAATAATATACGGGATCCGGCGACCAATTTTATCGGATAACCAACCAAGGAACGGAATGGTCATAAAGCCGAGAATCGAACTGATCATCAATGCATCTGTTGGAATTGCTTTGTTAAACAATAACGTCTGCACTAAATAACCTGTAAGGAAAGTCTGAATTAAACCTGAGTTACCAGCCTGACCAAAACGCAGCCCTGTTGCCAGCCAGAAGGATTTGCTCTGGAACATGCTACCAGCAGGTGCAGGTTTTGCTGTCGGTTGGTTGCTGTCGTTAACCTTCTCAAATACCGGGCTTTCTTTCAGATTCATACGCAACCAGATAGCAAAGACCATCACGACAACGCTCGCCAGGAACGGTATACGCCATCCCCACGCCAGCAGTTCCTCTTTACTGAGAATGAAGAACATAAAGGCCCAGATTGCCGTTGCGCTCAAGGTTCCGCAGTTAGTTCCCATAGCCACAAATGAGGAGATAATTCCGCGCTTACCTTTTGGTGCATATTCCGCCAGCATCGTACCGGCACCGGAAATTTCCGCACCTGCACCCAACCCCTGAATAATACGCAGCGTCACCAGCAAGATGGGTGCAAAAACACCAATCTGTGCATAGGTCGGTAACACTCCAATTAAGGTGGTACAGATCCCCATCATGGTGATGGTAATAAAGAGCACTTTTTTACGCCCTATTCTGTCGCCCATTTTGCCGAAAATAAATGCTCCGACAATACGCGCCACATAACCTGCACCGTAGGTTCCCATTGCCAGAATTAACGCCATTGCCGTTGATGATTCAGGAAAAAATATTTCATGAAACACTAACGCTGCGCCGAGCGAATATAACTGGAAATCCATAAATTCAAGCGCAGTGCCCAGCCATCCCGATACTGCTGCTTTCACCAAATCCTTAGTGCTTCTTTCGTGTTTTTCTATTGTCATAATGGTTATCTCTAAAAAAGAGGTAAGATGCGTACTACTTACTCGCCGTTATTGGTATTATTCAGAAAAAGTGAGTAAGACTTTGCAGCAATGTTTTTGATCCTGTTCAAATAAACTAATGGCATCAGCAACATGCTGGAAATCAAACGTATGGGTAATTAATTTTTCTGGTTTAATTAACCCTTTACTTAACCAGTCGATAACGACCGGGAATTTATTTGCATTTAAGCGTGAAGAGAAAATAGAGAGTTCTTTTCCGGTAATTCCTTGCTGAATCACTTCAGAAGGTTCACTGGAGAAACCCATCAATACAATACGTGCCGCTGGAGAAGCCAGCGTTACGGCTTCTTTCAGGATTGAAGGATGACAAGCCGCATCGATAATTAATGTCGGCTTTATGCCTTTTTCAGCGAAAATCTCGCCAAGCGGTGTCTGGCTGTTATTAATCGCCCAGTCTGCCCCGCTCTCTTTCGCTTTTTCCAGTCGTTCATCAATGCGATCGGCAACAATCACATTTTTAACGTTATAGACGCCTTTTAATACCTGAACAATCGTCAGGCCGATTGGACCGGCACCGTAAACCAGAACGGTATCATTTTCAGACGGTTGACCATGACCGGTAACGTTAGCCGCAATGGTAAAAGGTTCGATCATCACCGCATATTGATCGGCCACTGCTTCAGGAATTTTCCACGCATTTTTTGCCGGCACCACGGCATATTCACTGAAACCACCGTCAGCGTGCACACCTAATACAGCCAGTGTCGTACAAACGTTCGGCTTACCTATAGAGCACGGATAGCAATGCCCACAGCTGACCACCGGATCGACAGCAACGCGTTCACCGACTCTGTCGCTTTCCACGCCTTCACCCACTGCATCAATGACGCCAAAGAATTCATGACCAATGACGCGCGGATATTTCGCAAAAGGATTATGCCCACGATAAATATGGCTATCTGAACCACAAATTCCGGCAAGTTTCACTTTTACTCGTACTTCACCCGCTGACGGGGTGGGTATTTCGCGTTCGATAATTGCCAGTTGATTCGGTTTTTCAATTAAAATGCTTTTCATTATCTTACTCCTTACCAGTTCCACAGCGTGCCATCTTCCAGACGTGCGACTGGCAGATAAGCAGGTTCATAGGGATATTTCGCCGCCAGCTTTTCATCGAATTCGATGCCAAGACCCGGTTTGTCTCCCGGATGCATATAGCCGTTATCGAAAGTCCAGTTGTGCGGGAAGACTTCGAGCATTTGTTCGGAATAACCCATGTACTCCTGGACACCGAAATTGGGGACCCACAGATCAAAGTGCAGCGCCGCAGCCATGCAGACTGGTGACAAATCGGAAGGACCGTGTGAGCCAGTACGTACCTGATACAACGAAGCAAAATCGGCAATCCGGCGCATACCGGTAATTCCGCCTGCATGGGTCAGCGTGGTGCGGATATAATCGATAAGTTGCTCTTCAATCAGTTGCTTGCAGTCCCAGATGCTGTTGAAGACTTCACCCACCGCGATGGGTGTGACGGTATGTTGGCGAATGAGACGGAAGCATTCCTGGTTTTCCGCAGGCGTCGGGTCTTCCATCCAGAACATGCGATAATCTTCAATGCTTTTACCAAAGCGCGCCGCTTCAATAGGCGTTAAGCGATGGTGCATGTCATGCAGCAAATGTTCATTAAAACCAAACTTGTTACGTACCGCGTCAAACAATTTCGGCATGAAATCGAGGTATTTCTCCGTCGACCACAGCTGCTCTTCCGG
This sequence comes from Escherichia sp. F1, assembly GCF_046764225.1. Classification (NCBI taxonomy): domain Bacteria; kingdom Pseudomonadati; phylum Pseudomonadota; class Gammaproteobacteria; order Enterobacterales; family Enterobacteriaceae; genus Escherichia; species Escherichia sp. F1. The sequence goes on along the minus strand of NZ_CP177202.1, from coordinate 2,349,551 downwards.
CCACTGTCCTTTGGTTGCGGGTTCATAAGCCAGACCTTTACCTTTCGACATGCCGTAGGTGGTTTTCATACCAGGGATTCCGCACTGCACGCGGATGGCTTTGAATCCCAGCTCCTGATGACGGGCATAATCATCCAGAGCTTCATCAATACTGTGACCGGTGGTATGGCAATAAACCATCACCCCTTCACGAGACGCGCCGCCGAGTAACTGGTAAAGCGGCATGTTGGCAGCTTTGGCTTTAATATCCCACAGCGCCATATCAACCGCTGAAATGGCCGACATCGTCACCGGACCGCGACGCCAGTAAGCACCTTTATAGAAAAACTGCCAGATATCTTCGATACGGTGTGCATCGCGACCAATAAGCTGCGGACAAAGGTGATCCTGCAAATAAGAGGCCACGGAAAGCTCACGTCCATTGAGGGTGGCATCCCCAAGGCCCGTAATACCGTCCTCAGTGGTGATTTTTAATGTGACGAAATTACGCCCCGGACAGGTAACAAAAACTTCAGCCTTTACGATCTTCATGTTCGATTCCTTGCATCGCTTGTCGTGATGCATGAAATCTACGCAACTGAGCTACTACCATACAAGTATGATGATCGAAAAAAGCCGGAGTGATCACAAAAAAAGGCGTATATTTGCGCCGTGAATGGTTGACAAAAGATGAAATAGAATACCTTTTGTCAGCTGACACTTCCTTGTATCTTATTGATAAAATGGATTTATGTCCTTACGCGCGCCCCCAGCCCGCAACAATGATCAACATGCCGCAAAGCGCAATCAACGCCCCCGTCCAGTCATAAAGAGTCAGTTTCACGCCATCCACAACGCGCAGCCAAATCAACGCCGTGCAGACATAAACGCCACCATAAGCCGCGTAAACACGCCCACTCGCCGCAGGATGCAACGTTAACAACCAGACAAACAGTGCCAGAGAAATCCCCGCCGGAAGCAACAGCCAGATACTGGCGTTTCGTTTTAACCACAACCAGGGCAGAAAGCATCCAATAATTTCACACAGCGCAGTAGCAAAAAATAGTAACGTTGTTTTAATCATCTTTGTCACTTATTGACATCATGTATAGTTATAGGGCGACATAATATCATCAATATAAACATCCTCCTGGTAAGTTTTGCGTTCGCAGTGGATGGTGTAGAATCACCTTTAATCATTCATACAGGGAATGAATTATGAAAATTACTCTCAGCAAACGAATTGGCCTGCTCGCTTTTCTGCTGCCTTGCGCACTGGCATTGAGCACAACTGTTCATGCCGAAACTAACAAACTGGTGATTGAGTCTGGCGACAGTGTACAAAGCCGCCAGCACGCCGCTATGGAAAAAGAGCAATGGAATGACACGCGCAATCTGCGCCAGAAAGTGAATAAACGCACTGAAAAAGAGTGGGATAAAGCCGACGCCGCTTTTGATAACCGCGATAAATGTGAGCAAAGCGCCAACATCAATGCCTACTGGGAGCCAAATACTTTGCGCTGCCTGGACCGTCGAACTGGCCGCGTTATTACCCCCTAACCTGTTATTGATTTAAGGAATGTAAGGACACGTTATGCCAAGCGCCCACAGTGTTAAGCTACGCCCGCTGGAGCGTGAAGATTTACGCTATGTACATCAACTCGACAATAACGCCAGTGTGATGCGTTACTGGTTTGAGGAACCCTACGAAGCCTTTGTTGAACTCTCTGATCTGTACGATAAGCATATTCACGATCAGAGCGAACGACGCTTTGTGGTGGAATGTGACGGCGAAAAAGCCGGTCTGGTGGAGCTGGTGGAAATTAACCATGTTCATCGCCGCGCAGAATTTCAGATAATTATCTCCCCGGAATATCAGGGGAAAGGTCTGGCAACGCGTGCCGCAAAATTAGCAATGGACTATGGCTTCACCGTTCTCAATCTCTATAAGCTGTATCTGATCGTCGATAAAGAGAATGAAAAAGCGATTCACATTTACCGCAAGCTTGGCTTTACGGTTGAAGGTGAATTGATGCATGAGTTCTTTATTAATGGTCAATATCGGAATGCCATTCGCATGTGCATATTCCAGCATCAGTATCTGGCAGAGCACAAAACACCGGGTCAGACTCTCCTGAAGCCGACCGCACAATAGCATTAATAATAATCGATAGTATTTTTGATGGTGTAAACCCGTTCGACGGCGGGTTTTACTCCTTCATCAACAATGATTAGCTGACAGTCCACCGGATTGGCGTGACTGTCATATTCACAGCTCTGTTTTACATTACCAACCCTTTGATTATTCAGTAAAGTAACCGCTGTGTAATCTAATTTTTTGATCGGATCCGTTGATGGCGTAGCGCTAACAGATAATGTTTTGTCGTTACTTTTCGTGGTTTTACCCAGCGGATAACCCTGATCATCATAGCGATATTCCATCTGCATCTGTTTGCTGCTGGCTTTAATCACAAAGCCATTATCATCGGTTTCCCAACTCACCCCTGCAGAAGGTAATTCTGCTAGCTGGCATTTTCCCTGCAAACGAACTCTTTTCTCCAGTGTCTGGGCATCACGGTAATAATTGGCGTCCAGTACCAGGGCAACCACGGTATTATTTTCCAGATCCAGTAATTCGAGTGAATCAAAACAGCCTTCTTCCGACAAAGTCCCCGAAACACGTTTCGTCACTTCACCTTGCTCATCCATTAATGTCTGAGTGAAATCTTTTACCGGACCACGCAGCGGATCAAAATCGAATTCATTAGAGAAACTGGCCATCTCAGGGGTAAATGAAAGTGTTACCTCTGTGCGGTCACATCCTGTGAGGAATATCGCGAGTAAGCATGGCAGTAATTTGTATTTCACAACAGTCACCAGAGAGTAGAGATGATTCTCAATCATAGTAGCAAATACAGTACTTTACACGTTAAATGCTATGCTTAAAGAAGTTATCTTCGCGTAAGGAGCTTATGATGAAACTCTCAACCTGCTGTGCCGCGCTTCTGCTCGCCCTCGCCTCACCCGCGGTACTCGCCGCGCCGGGATCCTGTGAGCGCATACAGAGCGATATATCACAGCGCATTATCAATAATGGCGTTCCCGAAAGCAGCTTCACGTTAAGTATTGTACCCAATGACCAGGTTGATCAGCCTGATTCCCAGGTCGTCGGGCATTGCGCTAATGATACGCATAAAATTCTCTACACCCGCACCACCAGCGGTAACGTCTCTGCTCCCGCGCAGTCTACCCAGGATGGCGCGCCTGCCGAACCGCAGTAACACATTATCGACTGCACGCCGGATACGACACATCCGGCGATTTGAACATACAACATAATCCCACCTTATTACTCATACCCTTCTATTGATATGGATTAATAATTCTTAACCCAAAATAGGTAGACTCCCTCTATTGTTAGCGCGCTAAATATTCAATATATAAACTTTTATATAACGATAAAGAACAGGGAGTGAGTTATGTCCAAAAATGAACAAATGGTGGGCATCAGCCGCAGAACACTCGTTAAATCTACCGCGATAGGTTCTCTGGCGCTGGCTGCAGGCGGTTTTTCTTTACCGTTCACCCTGCGCAGTGCAGCGGCAGCGGTACAGCAGGCCAGCGAGAAAGTGGTCTGGGGTGCCTGTTCCGTCAACTGTGGTAGCCGCTGTGCACTTCGTCTGCATGTTAAAGATAATGAAGTGACCTGGGTGGAAACTGACAACACCGGCAACGACGAGTATGGCAATCATCAAGTACGTGCCTGTTTGCGCGGTCGCTCCATCCGTCGGCGTATTAATCATCCCGATCGCTTGAATTACCCAATGAAACGCGTGGGCAAACGCGGCGAAGGCAAATTCGAACGGATTAGCTGGGATGAAGCCCTGGATACTATCGCCAGTAGCCTGAAAAAAACCGTCGAACAATATGGCAATGAGGCTGTATATATTCAGTACTCTTCAGGGATCGTTGGCGGCAATATGACCCGCTCTTCGCCATCCGCCTCGGCGGTCAAACGCCTGATGAACTGCTACGGCGGTTCACTCAACCAGTATGGCTCCTACAGCACCGCGCAAATTTCCTGTGCCATGCCCTACACCTACGGCAGTAATGATGGCAACAGCACCACGGATATTGAAAACAGCAAGCTGGTCGTGATGTTTGGTAACAACCCGGCAGAAACCCGCATGAGCGGCGGTGGCATCACTTATCTTCTTGAAAAAGCGCGCGAGAAATCGAACGCCAAAATGATTGTTATCGATCCGCGATATACCGATACGGCTGCTGGTCGTGAAGATGAATGGCTTCCTATTCGCCCGGGCACCGATGCCGCGCTGGTTGCGGGGATTGCCTGGGTATTGATTAACGAAAATCTCGTTGATCAACCTTTTCTCGATAAATACTGCGTCGGCTATGACGAAAAAACCTTACCCGCAGATGCACCAAAAAATGGTCACTATAAAGCCTATATTCTTGGTGAAGGTGATGATAAAACAGCGAAAACGCCGCAGTGGGCTTCGCAAATTACCGGTATCCCGGTGGACCGTATCATCAAGCTGGCTCGTGAAATTGGCACAGCAAAACCCGCTTATATCTGCCAGGGCTGGGGGCCGCAACGCCAGGCAAACGGCGAGCTGACTGCACGCGCTATTGCGATGTTGCCTATTCTGACGGGCAATGTCGGCATCAGCGGCGGGAATAGTGGCGCGCGTGAATCGACCTATACCATTACCATAGAACGCCTGCCGGTGCTGGATAACCCGGTCAAAACATCAATCTCCTGCTTCAGCTGGACAGATGCTATCGATCATGGCCCGCAAATGACGGCAATCCGCGACGGTGTCCGGGGCAAAGATAAACTGGATGTGCCCATTAAGTTCATCTGGAACTACAAGGACTTGAAGCGGTTACTCGTTAGAGTCACGAGAGACATTAGTAGGCCTGAGGTCCTGCATTAAGTCAAGGACTTTGTGTCAGGCTTTGTGTCAGCTTTGTGTCATTAGACGGGATGTCTAGACGGCTGGTCAGGACCCCCGGTGGCCTCGGTCTGGACTTGAGGCGGGCTATGGGGGAAGTCTGCTGGCTTAATGTATTGAGTGAGGTCTCTAACTTTTGGTCCAAAACTCATCGTTAGCTGCTCGCCAGCTCACAGCCGTACTACTGTAAGCACGACCACCAGCACCAGCTTCAGCAGGAAGACGACAAGATAGACTTTATGCAGGTCCATGCGCCCTCCTGTTATGTTATATTATTACATTAAACAAGGTCCAGACCGAAGTCCAGACCATAGTTAATTAATCACATTGATAATCCACCACCTGAAGTCCTGCCAACATTCAGTCCAGCCTTACCCATGCTAGGAGTCTTAACCGGGGTGTCGCCACTGGCAGTCTCCACCACTGGTGACGCATCAGGCTCTACAGGAAGCTCCACAGCAGGCGCAGGAACCGGAGGTGATACGATGTACCACCACCAGCAGAGAAGCCCTTAGCGATGGACCGGAGGCCCTTACTGACGCTCTTACCCATTATTCAGCCTTGGTGAACTTCAGGCGTTTGACTACAGGCAGGACGGCAGTAGCTGAGCCAGTGTCCATCTTGATGGTCGTAGCAGCTTCAGCGACAACGAACACTTTACCGAGGATTTCCAAGTCGTGGGACTGAGAGTCGCCATCACGAGATAGGACGACCGTAATATTTTCACCGTCGTGACGGAAGCAGCCGAAGCTCAGGGCCGTGAAGCGTTTAGCCAGCATGAACACACCTTTGTCTTCACCGTTGTAATAGGCGATGTCGGTACCCAGCATATCAACGATAGCGTCTTCACCAGAGAAGCCCTGTTTAGCAGCCAGACGTGACAGTGCTTTCAGTTGGGACTCATGGGCGATGATGCCGTAATCAGACACTTCAGCGCCAAAGGAAGACTCGGTGTTCTCATACAGAGCGTCCATGATAGCGTCTGCCTTAGCGGTCAGGCTACCAGTCAGGACAGGAAGCTCTACGGTCTTCAGCAGCTTAGAGGATTCCAGAACGTCGACCATGCGAGCGTTGATGGTGCGGACCACATTCTCACAGATGTTCATAGCGTCCTGCTGAAGTGTGCCCTGAGTGAATCCGGTGGATGACTTGGCGTCCCAGAGCTTGGTCTGCTCAGAGATGAGAATAGCCTGCTCGATTGGTTCGACCACGATTTCTTGTCCAGACGGAACGGTCACGACTTCAGGTCGCTTGCCACCACGGACAGGAACGACCACAGAGCGGTCAGCCAGAGTGTGAGCAATGATTGGGGTCGGCAGGCTATTGCGGGTAGGCAGGACTTCTACAGGGAACGGGATGTTCTCTTGAGCGTCTTTAAGTACACCGTTCAGCATAGCCTTAACCGTCTTAGCTAACTGGAGGGCATAGACCTGTGGGTCAGCGTTAGTTGGCAGACCTTCATTGACCTGAATGTTGTCGGTATCGGTGATGCGTACTGGCTCAATGCCAAACTGGAAAGCGTCTTTAATCGTCATAATAATCAATCTCCTAAATTAGTTTAAATACTGTGAGTCCTCAAAACTGAGGAGTCCCTAACATCGGGTCAGGGACTGTGTGTTTTACAAGCTATCCATCCAGTTACCGCCTGACTCAAGGTCAGCGACGATAGCGGCACGGGAGCGACCAGCGGAATGGGTAGCACTGAGCAGGTTCTCACCATAGGTCCGGCGTTCAGCTTTGACCTGTTCGCGGCGCTGTAGCTCTTTCTGCCACTCTGCATCAGTCATGTTCTCTTCACGCATGCGCTCAGCCTGAATGCGCTGCTCTTTAGCAATACGCTCAGCTTCGGCTCGCTTGTTCTGCTGGCGGCGACCATAGGCGGTCATCAGGTCATTACTGAAGAAGTTGCCGATGGTCACACCAGCTTCAGCCAGAGCTTCCAGCATTTCCATTGCCTCGCGGCTGGTGGACGGCAGTCCTGACAGGTAGCCCGGAATCAGGGTCTTAATAGCGAATGACAGCGGATAGGACTTACCGTCCAGACTCACAGTGTTTTCATAAAGGTTGATGTCGGTGACTGACAGCTTCCAGTCGTTGTTGTTGAATAACATAAGGTGTACTCCTATTGAGAAGGTGAGAACTATCGGTATCGCAGACACAGTTATGCCTACGGGTCTCCCCGCATCGGTCATTCTCAAAAGGTGTTTAAATTAAGGTGGTTTACCAGCAGGAAAACTTTTCCGTCTGGCTCAATGCGTCGAAACTTCGGTCATCAGACGATAGGTTTATGCGACCACTTTTCGGTCCCATAAGGTTCAAGACTCCAGTTCACTAGCTGCGCTAGACTTCGCAAACGCTCGGCGTAACTGATTGTTCAAATCCCGGTCCACCAGCATTGAGATAAGCTCGTCTCGACTGTAGTAAGGGCGCTCGGATGAATCAGTACCCATCCCCAGCATTGACAGAAGATGACGAGTAGGAAGACCACGGTAGCGAAGTGTTGCCCTGCCGATAGCGGTGCGAGGGTCGATATGCTGTTTGGTTGTCATCAGAAATCGTTCTCCATCCAGTCTTCCTCTACAGGTTCCGCATCAAGGTCACAGGCGAGAATGCAGCGCTGGTAGTAGTTGTTGAACTCGAAGCGTTGGCTCGGTCCGAACCAGTGTGCATATGACACCGGAAGTCCTTCTGTGATGTCGATAATGGCAGGCACGCCGTTAAACACTTCTGCGTTCACCTCCAGTCCTGACATGAAGTCACCGAAGTCTTCATCACCTTCAATACCGAACACGCAATACGCATCACAGTACAGGTGCATCTCCATCAGCTTGTCTTTGAACTCGTCGTCCCAATCCTCAGGTTCACCCAGAGGTTCAGCCCAGTCATAGCCATGCTCAGCAGGCAGTACCAGAGAACCATCAGGTTTGACACGCGGGATGAGTCCAGATTCTCCGGTGGTGACCGCCCAGAATGACCCTAGGTGCTTGTGCAGGACAGCGCAGCGAACGATGTACGCCTCAGCTTCAGTGTCGTAGTAGCCGAAATGCTTCAAGTCACCGACGAAAGGCAGCTTCATCTGGACGCGCCACTTGCCACGATATTCATCGAAGTGGTACCCGGTGAACTTATTGCGAACACCTTCGCGGACCTTCTTATCAAGCTGGTTACCATACGCTGTCGTTAATCGGAGGTTGAACGGATGGTTTGATTTGCCTTCGTTCCAAATGGTGCAGGACACAGCGTGATTAACGACCACCCAGCCCGGCAGTGCCACATCATAGAACAGGGCCATGATAAGGCGGTGCTCCTGATACGGGCGACCATTCACATTCACAGCACGATAACCCTTGTCATTGCTTCGAGTAGTCACCCGGCGTCCGCTGTGCTTATGCGCCAGCCATGCATCAATGTGACCCTCAGAGTTACGACCAGTCACGACACGATACTTGCTCTTCAAGTCATTCAGGAAGCTGGCAGACATATCGCTAGCGACCTTAGGCGCATTCAGGATGTCGATACCTGCATCGCTGGACTTCAGGTGGGCCACGATGACCTGCGTTACGCTGTCAGTGGTACCGTTAGCCAGAGGGTGGTTGCTGGCGATAACTTCGTTCAGGTCGATGAATTTATGGATGTTCATTAAGGTAGCTCCTTTAGAAAGCACTCTCGTTCCCCTGCGGGTCTCCACACCTATTCAGCGCTACCAAATGGAGCCGCCGAAAGTGCTTACGAAAGTGAATAGGGTTGATTTGATTGGTCGGGGATGACCATGATTTCCTGTAGGTGTCAATAAAGGCGGGACCGCATATCAGGCGTGCATCTGGTGGGTGCTGATAGACTTAAGTCAGTGTAGTGAGTAGACGAGCTACTAACCGATGACTGAAGAACACTCACGGGATGCGGTAATGACAGAGGCGGTCACGGGCCTTGATTACTTAGGAGAGATGCTTAATGTCGGTTGACCAGATGCTCGCATGTTCTGACGCATCAGACTCAGAGGCGGAGGCTGGTCTCCCCTATAGTGATAGTTTAGGGTCCGTAATCATGAACCAGCTTTACTGGCGTGGTACTGGACGGATTTACTGGCGCTGACGACAGCAGCATAGACGTAGCGAGCGTAGCGAGTTGAAACCATAGGTTCACCCAAGGCAACACGCTTACGGCTCAGGGACTCCTGCACAGCGCTTACAGTTAATGTGTCGTGCGTTAGTAGTTGGGTCAGAATCAAGTATGGGCTGACAGGCTTGGTATTGCTTGCCATTGATTCGCTCAGGCGACCAGCACCAGTTAGGACATCATCCAGCCAGCCGCTCAAGTCACCCTGACCATCGAATGACAGCAGGTCCCCGCAGTGCTGCTGCAAGTAGGCTTTGGTGAACGTGTTGTCGTGAGTCGCGATTGGTCGTGCCATAGAGTATCTCCTGTAGTTGAATTAGTTGGTTCCCTATAGTGATAATCAAGTCCATCACTGGTGATGCATACAGTAGCGCGACAGGATGTGACTCACAGGTTGGACTGGATGTCAAGGATTAAGGCGACCCTAGGAATTAAGGAAGTAAATATAAAGAGGGGACCGGATGTGACTCACAGGTTGGACCGAATGTCAAGGACTAAAGACGCCTCAGGAATTAAGGAAGTATATATAAAGAGAGACCAGAGGCGACTCACAGTTAAACAGGAATGTCAAGAGGAGACCATAGGAATTTGGAGGACCTGAGTTAGGGAACCAGTTTAAATAAGACACATAGACTCAAAGTGGGACAGCCGAAGGCGAACCAGTAGGCCTATAGTCAGGAGGGATTATGATTATTATCACCCTCCATAACTTCAGTCCTGACTTCAGTAACACAAGGTTCAACCATCAGAACAATCATGGTCTCCACCTTGTGTCATCCTACTTAAAGTAAAGCTGTCTTCAGCACCTCTGCCAGCCTACCAACAGCGTGTCCTTTCCCGTACAGGTCATACGTAATTGACTGACTGCTGTGACCTAAGATGCCTTGAGCGTCCACCAGATTGACTCCACGCTCTTTCATCCGGGTCGCCAACCAATGTCTCAGACTGTGTAGAGAGACGTTCTCAGCGTCTGGGAGAGCCTCAGTGATGACCCGGGAGTTAAACCAGCTTGAGTATGCACTCGGAGTCATACCAAAGAGAGGACCCTCGTCTGACTGCGTGTTCACCCATGAGAGGAAGGACGCCAAGTCGAAACCATACGCACCATCGGTCAGCGGCACCAGTCGGACTGAATGTTTGTTCTTAACTGATTTGCCTTCACCGTCTTCATTGATGTCGATGCAGACCAGTCCATTGTCCAAGGTTACAATGTCACGTTTAGTCAGGTGGCATACCTCAGCAGCTCGTGCCCCGGTAATCACAGACACCAGCGACGCCCACCTGCGAGCCTCAGAGGACGTCTGGGCCGTGTGTCGTGTGAACTGATACTCCGCTTCAACTCTTCCGAGAAGTCTCTCCAGCTCCTCATCTGTGAACGCTCTGCGCTTAGATTCGACATCCTTCACCAGCTTCATTCTCTCAATAGGGTTGCGGCCCTCAAGTTGCCCATTCATCAGAGCATAATCAAGACACATCTTCGCTTTGGTCAGCAGCTTGTTGATTGTCGATGGTCTCACCTCAGAAGCCAGCATAGAGTCCCTGACAGCCAGCCACCCAGAGCGGGACATCAGGTCCATGTCTTCAGGTAAGAACCGAGAGACGGTATTCAGTGAGGACGAGAGGTCCTTGTAGCTGGATGTCTTCAGGGTCTGGACCTTCTCAGCCAGCAGCGAGGACACTAGGCTTGAAAAAACTACAGATGACTGGCGCTCCTGTGTGAAAACTGCCGGTCTATCCCCCTGCTCATTCTTCAGAATTGACGTAGAGTCGCCTATAGTTGAGTAATCAGTATGGTTATTATCATCAGTAAGCTGGCTTACGCCACCATCAATCAGCTTAATCAGACCAGAGGTATCACCAGTGTCTACCCTCTGCTGTGCTGCGGTCAGGACTTCAAGCGCTAACCTTATGCCCTTCTGCTGGTCCAGACTCAAGGCTTGCGTAGCGGCTAGCTCCTTCAGGTTGGACTTCTCGTCGACCAGAGTAGCGACCTCAAGTCCATTCCAGTAGTCATCACTAGCGTCTGTCAGGAACTGCTCAGCCATAGACCGGAGGTGCTCTTTAAGCTCCTGTAGCGTGACTTCAGGCCTATCCAACATGAAGGCCTTAGCGGTGGCTGCAAGCTCTCTCTGACGCATTGTGGCTACTCTCCTGTCTGTGCTGCGGGTCGATACTGAAAGAAACGGTGTGGTCTGTCCCTTGAGTCTGAAGCGGATAGTATATCGACCATTGGCTCTACGGACTAACTGAGGCTTAGCTACTCCGAGTAGATTGATTTGTGTCAGCCTTGTGTCAGGACTTGGGGTGTAGACTTTCCCATACAGATAGGGAGACCCAGAGAAAGAACTGGATGGATATACAGTGTTGTCATAGTTAATGTCAGTCATATCAGGACCTTAAGTAGCGTTGAGTCAACTACTTCAAGTCCGTCCATCCGTCTGACAGTGGAGTCCATCTGGAACTACGCGGGAAATACCCTGGTTAATCAGCATTCTGACATCAACAAAACGCATGAAATTCTGCAGGACGAATCGAAATGCGAAATGATTGTGGTCATCGAAAACTTTATGACCTCATCGGCAAAATATGCCGACATTCTGCTGCCAGACCTGATGACCGTTGAGCAGGAAGATATTATTCCTAACGATTACGCCGGTAACATGGGATATCTCATTTTCCTCCAGCCAGTCACCAGCGAAAAATTCGAACGCAAACCGATTTACTGGATCCTGAGTGAGGTCGCGAAACGTCTTGGACCTGACGTCTATCAAAAGTTCACAGAAGGTCGCACGCAGGAACAATGGTTACAACATCTGTACGCCAAAATGCTTGCCAAAGATCCGGCGTTACCGTCTTACGACGAACTGAAAAAAATGGGTATCTATAAGCGTAAAGATCCCAATGGTCATTTTGTCGCCTACAAAGCATTTCGTGACGACCCCGAGGCAAATCCACTTAAAACGCCTTCCGGTAAGATTGAAATTTATTCCAGCAAGCTGGCGGAAATTGCCCGTACCTGGGAACTGGAAAAAGATGAAGTGATAAGCCCACTGCCGGTTTATGCCTCAACCTTTGAAGGCTGGGACTCCCCTGAACGTAGTACCTTTCCACTGCAACTGTTTGGTTTCCATTACAAATCCCGTACTCACTCGACCTACGGCAACATTGATGTCCTGAAGGCAGCCTGCCGTCAGGAAGTGTGGATCAACCCTATAGATGCACAGAAACGTGGGATTGCCAACGGCGATATGGTGCGGGTGTTTAACCATCGTGGCGAAGTTCGGCTACCAGCCAAAGTGACACCACGCATTCTTCCTGGAGTTAGCGCTATGGGTCAGGGAGCCTGGCACGAGGCCAATATGTCTGGCGATAAAATCGACCACGGCGGCTGTGTGAATACGCTAACCACTCTGCGCCCTTCACCACTGGCGAAGGGAAACCCGCAGCACACTAATCTGGTCGAGATCGAAAAAATATAACCCACTACGACCATAAATTTTGACATGACATTTTGTTTGAAAAGCAATAAGTGAGTAATGATGAAAATCCATACCACAGAGGCGCTCATGAAGGCTGAAATCAGCCGTAGAAGTCTGATGAAAACCTCCGCACTTGGCAGTCTCGCGCTGGCAAGCAGTGCTTTCACTCTGCCATTTTCCCAAATGGTCCGAGCGGCACAGGCACCGGTAGAAGAGAAAGCGGTCTGGAGTTCCTGCACCGTTAACTGCGGGAGCCGCTGTCTGTTACGTTTGCATGTGAAAGATGACACCGTGTACTGGGTGGAGTCTGATACGACAGGTGACGACGTCTACGGTAATCATCAGGTTCGAGCGTGTTTACGCGGACGCTCTATCCGCCGACGGATGAATCATCCTGATAGGTTGAAATATCCCATGAAGCGCGTCGGCAAGCGCGGTGAAGGTAAATTTGAACGGATAAGTTGGGACGAAGCCCTGGATACCATCAGTGATAATCTTCGGCGGATCCTTAAAGATTACGGCAATGAGGCTGTACATGTCCTGTACGGAACAGGCGTAGATGGCGGAAACATCACCAACTCGAACGTCCCGTACCGTCTGATGAACTCTTGCGGTGGTTTTCTCAGTCGCTATGGCAGCTACAGTACCGCTCAAATCAGTGCCGCAATGAGTTATATGTTCGGTGCCAATGATGGCAACAGCCCGGATGATATCGCCAATACGAAACTGGTCGTTATGTTCGGTAATAATCCGGCAGAAACGCGGATGAGCGGCGGTGGTGTCACTTACTACGTCGAGCAAGCCCGCGAACGTTCAAACGCACGCATGATCGTCATCGATCCACGTTATAACGACACAGCTGCCGGACGTGAAGATGAATGGCTGCCCATTCGCCCTGGCACTGATGGCGCACTGGCCTGTGCGATTGCCTGGGTACTGATTACTGAAAACATGGTCGATCAGCCATTTCTCGACAAATATTGTGTTGGTTACGATGAAAAAACGCTGCCCGCCAACGCACCACGTAACGCGCATTATAAAGCCTATATTCTGGGCGAAGGGCCTGACGGCATAGCTAAAACGCCGGAATGGGCAGCAAAAATCACCAGCATCCCGGCAGAAAAAATTATCCAGTTGGCACGAGAGATCGGTTCAGCAAAACCTGCTTATATTTGTCAGGGTTGGGGGCCACAACGACACTCCAACGGCGAGCAAACGTCCCGCGCTATTGCCATGCTTTCCGTTCTCACCGGTAACGTCGGCATAAACGGCGGCAACTCAGGTGTACGCGAAGGTAGCTGGGATCTGGGGGTAGAATGGTTCCCGATGCTCGAGAATCCTGTTAAAACGCAGATTTCCGTCTTTACATGGACAGATGCCATCGACCATGGTGCGGAAATGACCGCGACCCGTGATGGTGTTCGTGGAAAAGAAAAACTGGATGTCCCCATCAAGTTTTTATGGTGCTACGCCAGTAACACATTGATCAATCAACATGGCGACATCAATCACACCCATGAGGTGCTTCAGGATGACAGCAAGTGCGAGATGATTGTTGGCATTGACCACTTCATGACGGCCTCGGCTAAGTATTGCGATATCCTGTTGCCCGACCTGATGCCAACAGAGCAAGTAGACCTTATCTCTCATGAATCTGCAGGGAATATGGGCTATGTGATCCTCGCCCAACCCGCAACCTCAGCAAAATTTGAACGCAAACCCATCTACTGGATGCTGAGTGAAGTCGCCAAACGCTTAGGACCGGACGTTTATCAAACCTTTACTGAAGGTCGCAGTCAGCATGAATGGATCAAATATCTCCATGCGAAAACGAAGGAACGTAACCCTGAGATGCCCGACTACGAGGAGATGAAAACGACCGGGATCTTTAAGAAAAAATGCCCGGAAGAACACTACGTCGCTTTCCGCGCATTCCGTGAAGATCCACATGCAAACCCGTTGAAAACACCTTCTGGGAAAATCGAAATTTATTCTGAACGACTGGCGACGATTGCGGATACCTGGGAATTGAAAAAAGATGAAATTATTCATCCCCTTCCTGCGTATACCCCAGGTTTTGATGGCTGGGACGATCCCCTGCGGAAAACCTATCCACTGCAGTTAACAGGCTTCCACTACAAAGCGCGTACCCACTCCAGCTACGGCAATATTGATGTGTTACAGCAGGCCTGCCCACAAGAGGTGTGGATCAACCCCATTGATGCTCAGGCACGCGGTATCCGTCATGGCGATACCGTGAGAGTATTTAACAATAATGGAGAAATGTTGATTGCCGCAAAAGTGACTCCGCGTATTCTGCCTGGCGTTACCGCCATCGGGCAAGGTGCGTGGCTTAAAGCGGATATGTTTGGTGACCGGGTCGATCACGGCGGCAGTATCAATATTCTGACCTCTCACCGCCCTTCACCGCTGGCAAAGGGAAACCCGTCGCACAGCAATCTTGTCCAGATCGAAAAGGTTTAAGGAGTAGCCCATGACCACACAATATGGATTTTTTATCGATTCCAGCCGCTGTACTGGCTGTAAAACCTGCGAACTGGCGTGCAAAGATTTTAAAGATCTTGGCCCGGAAGTCAGTTTCCGCCGTATTTATGAATATGCTGGCGGCGACTGGCAGGAAGATAATGGCGTCTGGCACCAGAACGTGTTCGCTTATTATCTCTCCATCTCCTGTAACCATTGCGATGACCCCGCATGTACAAAAGTCTGCCCCAGCGGCGCAATGCATAAGCGTGAAGATGGCTTTGTGGTGGTTGATGAAGATGTTTGTATCGGCTGCCGCTACTGCCACATGGCTTGTCCGTACGGCGCGCCACAGTACAATGCTGAAAAAGGGCACATGACGAAGTGCGATGGTTGTTATTCGCGCGTCGCCGAGGGGAAACAACCCATATGTGTCGAATCCTGCCCGCTGCGTGCACTTGAGTTCGGTCCAATTGAAGAGCTGCGCCAGAAGCACGGCACTCTGGCTGCCGTCGCGCCACTGCCGCGCGCGCATTTCACAAAACCCAATATCGTTATCAAACCTAACGCCAACAGCCGCCCGACCGGCGATACCACTGGTTATCTGGCTAATCCGGAGGAAGTGTAAAATGGGAAATGGATGGCATGAATGGCCACTGGTTATCTTTACCGTATTGGGTCAATGCGTAGTAGGCGCGCTGATTGTTAGCGGAATTGGCTGGTTCGCCGCCAATAATGACGCAGACCGTCAGCGTATTGTCCGTGGCATGTTTTTCCTCTGGCTGTTGATGGGCATCGGGTTTATTGCCTCTGTCATGCACCTGGGATCGCCACTGCGAGCGTTTAACTCGCTGAATCGAATCGGAGCTTCTGGTCTGAGTAACGAGATTGCTGCCGGTTCCATATTTTTTGCCGTTGGCGGATTATGGTGGCTGGTGGCAGTCATCGGTAAAATGCCGCAAGCGTTGGGGAAACTCTGGTTACTTGTCAGCATGGCGCTCGGCGTCATTTTCGTCTGGATGATGACCTGCGTGTATCAAATCGACACAGTGCCAACCTGGCATAACGGTTACACTACGCTGGCTTTCTTCCTGACAGTATTGTTGAGCGGTCCAATACTTGCTGCCGCAATTCTGCGGGCAGCCCGCATTACATTTAATACCACACCCTTTGCCATCATTAGCGTTCTGGCGCTGATCGCTTGTGCCGGGGTGATTGTGCTGCAAGGTTTGTCTCTGGCGTCTATTCACTCATCCGTACAACAAGCCAGCGCACTGGTACCAGATTACGCCTCCTTACAGGTCTGGCGTGTGGTATTGTTATGCGCAGGTCTAGGATGCTGGCTTTGTCCGCTCATTCGTCGCCGTGAACCTCACGTTGCCGGACTTGTTCTGGGGCTAATCCTCATACTTGGCGGTGAGATGATCGGGCGTGTGCTCTTTTATGGCCTGCACATGACGGTAGGAATGGCTATTGCAGGTTAACAAATTGGTGCGGGGCAACCCGCACATTTCAGGATGTTAGGAATGACCCATTTTTCACAGCAAGATAATTTTTCTGTCGCGGCGCGCGTGTTGGGCGCGCTGTTTTATTACGCTCCAGAGAGTGCGGAAGCCGCACCTCTGGTTGCGGTACTCACCCGTGACGGCTGGGAAACTCAGTGGCCTCTACCAGAAGCGTCATTAGCGCCGCTGGTGACGGCTTTTCAGGCACAGAGTGAAGAGACTCGCGCCCAGGCCTGGCAGCGTTTGTTTGTCGGCCCGTGGGCACTGCCGTCTCCGCCGTGGGGATCGGTCTGGCTGGATCGCGAATCTGTGCTGTTTGGCGATTCAACATTGGCACTTCGTCAGTGGATGCGCGAGAAAGGCATTCAGTTTGAAATGCAGCAAAACGAACCGGAAGATCATTTTGGTTCACTGCTGTTGATGGCTGCGTGGTTGGCGGAGAATGGTCGCCAGACAGAATGCGAAGAATTGCTGGCATGGCACCTTTTTCCGTGGTCAACACGTTTTCTTGACGTTTTTATCGAAAAAGCAGAACACCCTTTCTACAGTGCACTGGGTGAACTGGCTCGCTTAACGCTGGCGCAATGGCAATCACAACTGTTAATTCCTGTCGCGGTTAAACCACTCTTTCGATAGGATCACCGTAATATTGCCGGATGGTGGCGATTACGCGCAATTCGGCAATAATAGGTTACAGTGTCACGTTTTTTATCTCTTAAAGCACGCACTGCTTTTGCGTCTGGCTTCTTTTGCCGCAAAATAGTCGCCCGTGTTTCATTGCCCATTTCTGCTCATGCATCATCTACACATCTATCCGGATCTGCGCACTATGTTCCGCCGTCTACTTATCGCAACAGTCGTCGGTATTCTCGCGGCCTTTGCCGTTGCCGGGTTTCGTCATGCGATGCTGCTACTGGAGTGGTTGTTCCTCAATAATGACTCCGGCAGTCTGGTCAATGCAGCTACAAATCTTTCCCCATGGCGACGGCTGCTAACTCCGGCGCTCGGCGGACTGGCGGCGGGTTTGTTGTTGATGGGCTGGCAGAAATTTACCCAGCAACGCCCTCATGCGCCGACCGATTACATGGAAGCGTTGCAAACCGAGGGTCAGTTTGATTACGCAGCAAGCCTGGTTAAATCGCTTGCCTCTCTGCTGGTAGTAACCAGCGGCAGTGCAATTGGTCGCGAAGGTGCGATGATTCTTTTAGCTGCCCTTGCCGCCTCCTGTTTTGCCCAACGTTTTACGCCACGCCAGGAGTGGAAATTATGGATCGCCTGTGGGGCCGCGGCGGGAATGGCTGCGGCCTATCGCGCCCCGCTTGCTGGCAGTTTATTTATAGCCGAAGTGCTGTTTGGCACTATGATGTTGGCCTCTCTCGGCCCGGTGATTATTTCCGCCGTCGTGGCGTTGCTGGTTAGCAATCTGATTAATCATAGCGACGCGTTACTCTACAGCGTACAACTCTCAATGACGGTTCAGGCTCGTGACTATGCGCTGATTATCAGTACAGGTGTGCTGGCAGGTCTGTGCGGACCACTGTTGTTAACGTTAATGAACGCCTGTCATCGTGGATTTGTAAGTCTCAAACTTGCGCCGCCCTGGCAACTGGCACTGGGCGGGTTGATCGTGGGTCTGCTTTCCCTGTTCACACCTGCAGTGTGGGGCAACGGCTATAGCACCGTACAATCCTTTTTAACCGCCCCGCCACTGTTAATGATCATTGCCGGGATCTTCCTCTGTAAACTGTTTGCCGTGCTGGCGAGTAGTGGTTCTGGCGCGCCCGGTGGTGTCTTTACACCGACGCTATTTATCGGTCTTGCCATTGGCATGTTGTATGGTCGTAGCCTGGGATTATGGTTCCCTGATGGCGAAGAAATTACGCTTTTACTCGGATTGACCGGGATGGCGACACTGTTGGCGGCAACCACGCACGCGCCGATTATGTCGACGTTGATGATATGTGAAATGACCGGGGAATATCAGCTACTCCCCGGTTTATTGATTGCCTGCGTAATTGCGTCGGTAATTTCGCGGACGTTACACCGTGACTCTATCTACCGCCAGCACACTGCGCAGCATAGCTAAGCGGATGTATTGCCCCAGTTCACGCTGTTCGGCGCGCGGCAGATAAGGCAGTTCACCAATGAGCGGTGCCGGAAGTTTTTTACCCAGCACATCAATGATTTCCGCATAATGCGCCAGTCCTGGATTGATTCGGTTAGCCACCCAGCCAATGAGCGGTAGCCCGTCGTTGGCGATCGCCTGAGCTGTTAGTAGTGCATGGTTAATGCAACCTTCCTGAATACCGACAACCATCAATACCGGCAGTTGTTCCTGCACCACCCATTCAGAGAGCGGACGCAAATCATTCATCAGACTGCGCCAGCCGCCAGTCCCTTCTACCACCACATGATCGACTTTATCGGTCAGGTTTGCCAGGCCGTTTGAAATGAGGGTGTAATTGATTGGGCAACTGTGCGCCACGCTACTTTCTTCTTCGCTTAACGCGATAGGATTAACTGCTTCATAAGGCAGTTCGATGGTTGAAACACTCTGCAACACCAGGGCATCTTTATTACGCAGCCCTTCGGGTGTCTCTTTGCTCCCCTTCGCTACGGGTTTATATCCCGCAACCGTTTTTCCCTGGGAGGCTAACGCTTGTAGCAATGCGCGGGAAACCACCGTTTTCCCTACAGAAGTGTCTGTACCGGTAATAAAGAAACGCTTCAGCATCACTAACTCCACCGTTATGCTTCACAAATATAAACCAGGAAAATAATTAACCTTGAAAGTCTAAGTTATGCTTTCCTGGCCCAAATTGAGATAGCGCAAATTTTGGTAGAACAGTTAAAAAATGTTAACCCTGCAACAGACGAATCAACAAAGAACCGTTATACATCGCGTCTTTTACCAGCGCAGCCCCTGCCATCGTGCCCTGGTTAGAAAACTGAGTACTCTCAACGCTAATGTGCTGACTATACGCAGGAAGGACCTGCTGACGGATGCTATCTGAGATGACCGGGAAGAGGATATCTGCCGCTTTACTTAACGGTGAGCCAATCAGTATTTTTTGTGGGTTAAATAAATTCACCATGATGGCAAGAATGCGCCCTACATGCGCGCCCACCCCGGTAATGATGTCTTTTGCCAGCAGATCGCCGCGCAATGCCGCCTGACACAATGAGTCCACGGTTAACGGTTGTCCATGTAACATCGAGCTCATGGATTGATTGAGACGCAGCTGTGCCAGCTCAAGAATACTGTCCACACTGGCGATGGTTTCGAGGCAGCCGTGATTCCCGCAATAACAGCGTTTCCCATACGGGTCGACCTGCGTGTGACCTATTTCCACGAGGCTACTGCTGCCTGCGTGTAGCAGATGACCATCGGTAATGACGCCCGCCCCCACGTTGTGATCGATAACCACCTGAATCACATCGCGCGCCCCGCGTGAGGCACCAAACAAGGCCTCAGCCATCGTCCATGCGCTGATATCATGCTGAATATAAACCGGTACGCCGGTATGCTGCTCCAGCGCCTCGCCGAGCGGCATCTCTTTTACATCCTCGTAGAACGGCATGCGATGTACAATACCATTTTCCGTATCAATAATTCCCGGCAAGGTAATGGCAATCGAAGTCAGACGCTCAAGTTTTTTCTGGTGGCGGATAAAAAACTGATCGATATGGGAAATGATACGATCCAGCAATGGTGAGTCATCTTTTAACGCCAGTTCCTGCGCCTCCTCCACCACCAGTTTGCTGCTCAGATCGCGCAGAGCAAGGAAAATCTCCCCGCGACTAATGCGCAGAGAAAGATAGTGCCAGGCTTCAGTTTCAACCACCAGCCCCACTGCCGGACGGCCACGGTTCCCCGCTTCTTTGATTTCCAGCTCTTGCACCAGGTGTGCTTCGAGCATCTCACGGACAATTTTAGTGATACTGGCAGGAGCCAGCTGCGCCAGACGGGAAAGATCGATACGCGAGACTGGACCAAGCTGATCAATCAGGCGATAAACCGCGCCCGCGTTGGTCTGCTTTATTTGATCAATGTGCCCAGGCTGATTTTCAGCAACCACCGCATACTCCCTATATTTTCGCGCTCCGAAATAATCTGTAGGCTATGGTGAAGCACTTCAATACGTGTCGTCAAATTTTTACTTAGGCATGTGATTAACAGCACATTTTTCGGGCTTTTTCGCTGAAATTTCCCTCACCTGAGAGCATTCAGCAGATGAATACGAAAGTTACGCGCAGCCGGACTTTGTTCATGATGTTTCGGCCAGACCAACCACATTTCAGAAACCGCATCCTCTTCAGCAATCGGCACCCAGCGCATTTCGTTGAGCTGAACACGTTTAAATGACGCAGGCAAAATTGAAACACCCAGACCGGCGGAAACCAGACCGATGATGGTCATTGCCTCACCCACCTCCTGAGTGATGACGGGCGTCAAATTGTAACGTCTCATCAGCCCGAGAATATCGTCATACAGCCCTGTCCCGACGTGCGGATCAAAAAAGACAAAGGGTTCTTTCGCCAGTTCAGCCAGCGTTACACTCGGGTTATTTGCCAGGGGATGATCGTGCGGGATCATCGCCATAAGCGGTTCATGGACGATGACTGCGTGTTCAAGCGTCTCCGGTAACGCTGTGTTACGCAGCAATCCCATATCCAGCGTTCCTTCAATGAGCGGAGCGATTTGCTCGCGAGTGTTCATTTCGCGGGTTTGTAAATGGACATCGGGATAATCACGGCGAAACAGCGATAACGTATCGGACACTGCCCGAATAAAAGGAGCGGACGAAGTAAAACCAATGCGCAACTCCCCCGCTTCGCCCTGATGCAGCCTTTCAGCGCGAGCGGCAGCATCATCCACCATAGACAGGATTTGCCGACTATCTACAAGAAACTGTTTTCCTGCTGCCGTCAGCAATACACTGCGATTGGTCCGTGCCAGCAGTCGGGCACCAATTTGTTGCTCCAGCGCCTGAATCTGTTGACTTAGCGGTGGTTGCGAAATATTCAGGCGGGCAGCGGCGCGCCCGAAATGCAGCTCTTCTGCAACCGCAACAAAGTAACGCAGATGACGAAGTTCAATATTCATATTTAAAACATCTTATTTGAGATTATTAATATATTAGACAGAACAATTCGATTTTCCTAATCTATTCATAAGCCTGATCCACAGGCATATTTAGCAAGGATTTCAAGTGAGCCGTACTACAACTGTTGATGGCGCTCCGGCAAGCGACACTGACAAGCAAAGCATTTCTCAGCCAAATCAATTTATTAAACGCGGTACGCCGCAATTTATGCGTGTCACCCTGGCGCTTTTCTCTGCCGGACTGGCAACCTTCGCACTTCTCTATTGTGTGCAACCTATCCTTCCGGTGCTTTCGCAGGAGTTTGGCTTAACGCCTGCTAACAGTAGTATTTCACTGTCCATTTCAACGGCGATGTTGGCTATCGGTTTGCTGTTTACTGGCCCGCTATCCGATGCCATTGGTCGCAAACCAGTGATGGTCACGGCGCTACTGTTGGCCTCCATTTGTACGTTACTTTCGACAATGATGACCAGCTGGCACGGCATTTTGATTATGCGCGCCTTGATTGGGCTTTCGTTAAGTGGCGTGGCAGCTGTTGGCATGACTTATCTTAGCGAGGAAATCCACCCCAGTTTCGTGGCCTTTTCGATGGGGTTGTATATCAGCGGCAACTCAATTGGCGGTATGAGCGGACGCTTAATTAGCGGTGTCTTCACGGACTTTTTCAACTGGCGAATTGCTTTGGCGGCAATCGGTTGTTTCGCGCTGGCCTCGGCGTTGATGTTCTGGAAAATCCTCCCGGAATCACGCCATTTTCGCCCGACTTCACTGCGCCCTAAGACGTTATTCATCAACTTTCGTCTGCACTGGCGTGACCGGGGATTACCGTTATTGTTCGCAGAAGGCTTTTTGCTGATGGGGTCGTTCGTCACGCTGTTTAATTACATCGGCTATCGGTTGATGCTCTCTCCCTGGCATGTCAGCCAGGCCGTGGTTGGCTTATTATCGCTGGCCTATTTGACCGGTACATGGAGCTCCCCCAAAGCCGGAACCATGACCACCCGCTATGGGCGCGGTCCGGTGATGTTGTTTTCGACGGGGGTTATGCTGTTTGGTTTACTGATGACCTTATTTAGCTCGCTGTGGCTGATCTTTGCCGGAATGTTACTCTTCTCAGCCGGATTCTTCGCAGCCCACTCAGTAGCCAGCAGCTGGATCGGCCCCCGCGCAAAACGCGCTAAAGGCCAGGCCTCCTCGCTGTATCTGTTCAGTTACTATCTGGGGTCGAGTATTGCCGGGACGCTGGGTGGTGTTTTCTGGCATAACTATGGCTGGAACGGCGTCGGCGCATTTATTGCTCTGATGCTGGTCATTGCTCTGCTGGTCGGGACGCGTTTGCATCGTCGTCTGCACGCCTGAAAAATAAGTCCGGACTGCGGTAAATACCCATCCGGACTTATTGCCTGCTCAAACCAACGTTAATAGCCATCCTAAAATAGACGAAGCGCCAGCCAATTCCCGCAGCGCATCTAGCGTCATCAGGATTATAAGTACCCAAATAAACGGATTCATTTTGCTGTGTGTCATTTATTACTGATGCGCAGTTATTCTACCGCTTTGTAAGTAGTAAAATAGTTAACCTGATCAAGACTACTATTATTGGTAGCTAAATTTCCCTTAAGTCACAATACGTTATTATCAACGCTGTAATTTATTCAGCGTTTGTACATATCGTTACACGCTGAAACCAACCACTCACGGAAGTCTGCCATTCCCAGGGATATAGTTATTTCAACGGCCCCGCAGTGGGGTTAAATGAAAAAACAAATTGAGGGTATGACAATGAAAAAAGTATTAGCTCTGGTTGTTGCCGCTGCTATGGGTCTGTCTTCTGCTGCCTTTGCTGCAGAGACTGCGACCACACCTGCTCCGACTGCGACGACCACCAAAGCAGCGCCGGCGAAAACCACACATCATAAAAAACAGCATAAAGCAGCACCTGCCCAGAAAGCGCAGGCGGCTAAAAAGCATCATAAAAATGCCAAAGCTGAACAGAAAGCTCCTGAACAAAAAGCGCAGGCAGCGAAGAAACACGCCAAGAAACACAGCCATCAGCAACCGGCAAAACCTGCTGCACAACCCGCAGCGTAAGTTATCAATAGTAATGCTGGCGCGCCCCCTCGCGCCTGAAAATTACGGTGCTAAGCGGGTAACGTTTAGCACCGCCTTTAGCGGAGGGTAGTATGGTGGGCCGTTATCGCTTTGAGTTCATTCTTATCATCCTTATTTTATGCGCACTGATTGCCGCCCGTTTTTATCTTTCCTGATCGTAGTTATCTGATTTTACTCCCACTTTCATCCCGTCCCGTCTATAGTATTTATGAGGGTTTGCTTTTAATAATCATAATTACCCACCAGAGTGTGATATGCGTACAACCATTGCTGTAGTGTTGGGTGCAATTAGTTTGACGTCTGCTTTTGTGTTTGCAGATAAACCAGACGTTGCCAAATCGGCAAACGATGAGGTCAGCACCCTGTTTTTTGGTCATGATGATCGTGTGCCAGTGAATGACACGACCCAATCACCGTGGGATGCGGTTGGCCAACTTGAAACGGCCAGCGGCAATTTATGTACGGCGACGCTGATTGCACCCAATCTGGCATTAACGGCAGGACACTGTTTATTGACGCCGCCAAAGGGTAAAGCCGATAAAGCGGTAGCGCTGCGTTTCGTGTCAAATAAAGGTCTTTGGCGCTATGAGATCCACGACATAGAAGGCCGCGTTGATCCGACACTGGGAAAGCGGTTAAAAGCAGATGGGGATGGTTGGATTGTTCCTCCCGCAGCTGCACCATGGGACTTCGGCTTGATAGTGCTGCGTAATCCCCCTTCTGGCATTACACCATTGCCGTTATTTGAGGGAGATAAAGCCGCGCTTACCGCCGCATTAAAAGCGGCAGGTCGTAAAGTGACTCAGGCGGGATACCCTGAAGATCATCTCGATACGTTGTACAGTCATCAAAACTGTGAAGTGACTGGCTGGGCGCAAACGTCGGTGATGTCGCATCAGTGCGATACCTTGCCGGGTGACAGCGGTTCGCCTCTGATGTTGCATACCGATGACGGCTGGCAATTAATTGGGGTGCAAAGTTCGGCTCCTGCCGCGAAAGATCGCTGGCGCGCCGATAACCGGGCCATTTCTGTTACCGGCTTTCGCGACAGGCTGGATCAACTGTCGCAAAAATAATGTTCAAACGCTGCCCGACTGTGCGGGCAGCGTGTTCATCAGGCAAGTTTCACCATGATCATTCCAGCCAACAGCAGCACCAGGCCAATCCAGCCTTTACGATTTAACCGTTGACCAAACAAGATCCAACCTGCGGCTAACGTGGCGGCAATACCAAATCCGCCCCACAATGCATAAGCGACAGACAAGTCGATCCCTTTAACGGCCTGAGAAAGCGCACTAAAGGCAGCCAGCACCGCCGCCAGAGAGAGCAAGCCAAATATTTTGCGACGAAAGCCGTCAGAAAATTTCAAAAAGACGTTAGCAACGATTTCCAGCACGATTGCCAATGCCAGCCAGGCGGCGTGAACCCATTCAAACTGCGCCATGGTTCACCTCCAGTTCAGGTTTACGCGCTTTACGGGTACCTGATTTGATCAACACAATCCCGGCCACCAGGGTGGTTAACCCGGCAATTTTCATCAGCGATAAACTTTCGTCGAATAACAAAACGCTAAACAAGGTAATAAATAAAATACCGATACCTTCCCACAGCGCATAAGCTACGCCTAAGGCGATTTTTTTAACGGCGAAAGAGAGAAATATATACGACAGAGAAATCATCACCAGCATTAAAATAAAGCCGCCATTTCCCTCACTGACGCTCGCCCATTTCATAGACAGCGTACCGGTAATTTCTGTAGCAATAGCCAGACCTAATAAAATCCAATAAATATACATTGTCCTTCTCCTGCAAGAGAATTATTTTAATTTTCGCTTAATTCAGCGAAACCAAAGTAAAGTGGTCAAGCCCCGCGCATAGCGCAAGCTTTGGCAGAAGAAAGGACTAAAGCGCGTTGCGCCAGTGCTGCTCACCTACGAGCAAGATAGTGGATGAGGTACGAAGATGGGTAAATGTAGAAAATAACGTCCTGAACAAATTGTCCATAATATTACAATTATCCGCAGTGTTGCTTCTCGTCATCGCGGATGATAATTGTCCTCGGTAGTTGAACACGCCTGATTTGTATCATAGCTTAAGAATTAACTCAAAATATTTTCACTTCTTTACCTGAGCGGTTTGATTTTCGTTATGATGACGGAGCGAAAAAGACATTATTATTAGCAAAGGAAGAAAAAACGGGGACAAGCATGGCAAAGCCGATCATCACGCTCAATGGCCTAAAAATCGTCATTATGTTGGGAATGCTGGTCATTATTCTCTGCGGTATCCGTTTTGCCGCCGAGATCATCGTGCCGTTTATTCTCGCATTATTTATTGCTGTTATTCTTAACCCGCTGGTGCAACACATGGTCCGCTGGCGAGTGCCGCGTGTACTGGCGGTGTCGATTTTGATGACCATCATCGTGATGGCGATGGTGTTGCTGTTAGCTTATCTGGGTTCCGCACTCAACGAGTTGACGCGGACGTTACCGCAATATCGCAACTCTATTATGACGCCGCTGCAAGCGATTGAACCGTTGTTGCAACGCGTAGGGATTGATGTCTCAGTTGACCAACTGGCGCATTACATTGATCCGAACGCGGCGATGACGTTGCTCACCAACTTATTGACGCAGTTATCTAATGCCATGTCATCAATATTTTTATTGCTGCTGACGGTGCTGTTTATGCTGCTCGAAGTGCCACAATTGCCCGGAAAATTTCAGCAAATGATGGCGCGTCCGGTTGAAGGGATGGCGGCGATTCAGCGTGCGATTGACAGTGTTTCTCATTATCTGGTGCTGAAAACAGCCATCAGCATCATCACCGGCCTGGTCGCCTGGGCGATGCTCGCCGCACTCGATGTTCGCTTCGCTTTTGTCTGGGGATTGCTGGCCTTTGCGCTTAATTACATCCCGAATATTGGTTCAGTTCTCGCGGCAATCCCCCCTATCGCTCAGGTATTGGTGTTTAATGGCTTCTACGAAGCGTTGCTGGTGCTGGCGGGATATCTGCTGATTAATCTGGTCTTCGGCAATATTCTGGAGCCGCGCATCATGGGGCGTGGGCTGGGGCTTTCCACATTGGTGGTATTTCTCTCGTTGATTTTTTGGGGATGGTTGTTAGGACCGGTGGGTATGCTGCTTTCCGTGCCGTTGACAATTATTGTCAAAATTGCGCTTGAACAAACCGCGGGAGGTCAAAGCATCGCCGTTCTGTTAAGCGATCTCAATAAAGAGTGACGGCCTCCGCAGAGGCCGTCAGGGTTACAGAGCTTTCAGGATTGCATCCACGCTGGCTTTGGCGTCACCAAACAGCATGTGGGTGTTTTCCTTGAAGAACAGCGGGTTTTGCACACCAGCATAGCCAGTGTTCATCGAACGTTTAAAGACAATCACGTTCTGCGCTTTCCACACTTCCAGCACAGGCATACCAGCAATCGGACTCTTCGGATCATCCTGCGCCGCCGGGTTAACCGTATCGTTAGCACCAATCACCAGTACGGTATCGGTATCAGCAAAGTCATCGTTGATCTCGTCCATTTCCAGCACGATGTCATACGGTACTTTTGCTTCAGCCAGCAATACGTTCATATGTCCAGGCAAACGCCCCGCAACCGGGTGGATACCGAAACGCACGTTGATACCACGAGCGCGCAGTTTCTCGGTAATTTCAGCGACAGGATATTGCGCCTGCGCGACTGCCATGCCGTACCCCGGAGTAATGATCACTGAATGGGAGTTTTTCAGCAGTTCCGCTGTCTCTTCTGCGGTGATTTCGCGGTGCTCGCCCACTTCCTGATCATCGCCAGTAGAAGAGCCGTCGGTGCCGAAACCACCCGCAATAACGCTGATAAAGGAACGGTTCATCGCCTTACACATAATGTAAGAAAGGATAGCGCCCGAAGAACCGACCAGCGCACCGGTCACAATCAGCAGGTCGTTGCTGAGCATAAAGCCCGCAGCCGCGGCCGCCCAGCCGGAGTACGAGTTCAGCATCGACACCACCACTGGCATATCTGCACCACCGATGGAGGCGACTAAATGCCAGCCGAATACCAGCGCAATGGCGGTCATTATCAGCAATGCCAGCACTTGCAGGCCGACGCTGTCCGTGCGAACAAATACAATCAGCAGCAGGAAGGAAACGACCAGAGCCGCCAGGTTCATTTTGTGACGATTTGGCAGCATCAACGGTTTAGACGAAATCTTGCCACACAGTTTGCCGAACGCCACCACCGACCCCGTGAACGTTACCGCCCCGATGAAGATACCGAGGAACACTTCCGTCAGGTGAATATTGACCAGAATCGGTGCCATTCCCGCGTCATGATGCAGATAGCTGTTAAAGCCAACCAGCACTGCCGCCAGACCCACGAAGCTATGCAGGATCGCCACCAGTTCTGGCATTTCGGTCATTTCAACTTTCTTCGCCAGCCGGATACCAATTGCCCCACCAATGACCATCGCCAGCAAGATCCAGCCAACATTACCCGTATCCGGTCCAAAAATGGTTGCGATTAACGCAATCGCCATCCCGGCGATACCGAAGTTGTTACCCTGGCGAGACGTTTCATGTTTCGAAAGCCCGGCCAGACTGAAGATAAACAGGATCGCGGCAACAATGTATGCAGCTGTAACTAATCCTCCAGACATATGTTACCCCTTAATTTTTGCGGAACATTTTCAGCATGCGCTGAGTCACGGTGAAGCCACCGAAAATATTAATGCTGGCTATAAGCACCGCGATAAAACTAAGGAAGCTAACCCAGCCGCCCTGGCCAATCTGCAACAGTGCTCCGACAACAATAATCCCTGAAATCGCGTTGGTGACCGACATCAACGGTGTATGCAGCGCGTGCGATACATTCCACACCACGTAATAACCGACAACACAGGCCAGCGCAAAAACGGTGAAGTGCCCAAGAAACTCTTTCGGCGCAACGCTTGCCAACCAGCCGAAAAGGATGATTGCCAGCGCCATCAACGCGTATTTACGCCACGGTGAGCAGGCACATTTTTCCTCAGTTTTCACTTCCGGTGCCGCTTTTTGTGCCGCCTGCGGCTGAGCTGATACCTGAATCGGCGGTGCCGGCCAGGTAATTTCGCCCGCACGGATCACGGTCACGCCGCGAATCACCACATCATCAAAATCAACAGTGATGTTGCCGTCTTTCTCTTTGCACAACAGTTTCAGCAGATTAACGAGGTTAGTGCCGTAAAGCTGTGAGGATTGCGTCGGCAGACGGCCCGGAAGATCGGTATAACCAATCACTTTGACACCATTTTCCGTAGTGAAGATTTCACCCGGCACGGTGTATTCACAGTTACCGCCGTTTTGGGCTGCCAGGTCGACAATCACACTACCCGCCTTCATGGAGTCAACCATTTCACGGGTAATTAGCTTCGGCGCTGGTTTGCCTGGAATAAGCGCGGTGGTGACAATGATATCGACCTCTTTTGCCTGGGCGGCAAAGAGTTCCATTTCCGCTTTGATGAACGCGTCCGACATCACTTTGGCATAGCCATCGCCGCTGCCCGCTTCCTCTTTAAAATCCAGCTCGAGGAATTCCGCGCCCATACTTTGAACTTGTTCTTTCACTTCCGGGCGGGTGTCGAATGCACGCACAATCGCGCCGAGACTGTTTGCTGCGCCAATGGCGGCCAGACCTGCAACACCCGCACCAATCACCATCACTTTTGCCGGTGGCACTTTCCCGGCCGCAGTAATTTGCCCGGTAAAGAAGCGCCCAAATTCATGTGCCGCTTCAACAATGGCGCGATAACCGGCGATGTTCGCCATCGAGCTTAGTGCGTCCAGCGATTGTGCGCGTGAGATACGCGGCACAGAGTCCATCGCCATCACGGTCACGTTACGTTCCGCAAGTTTTTGCATTAATTCCGGATTCTGCGCAGGCCAGATAAAACTCACCAGCGTTGTCCCAGGATTCAGTAACGCAATTTCATCATCTAACGGCGCATTGACCTTCAGAATGATCTCTGACTGCCAGACGCTATTCCCTTCTACAATTTCAGCGCCCGCTTGCACAAACGCTTTATCGTCAAAACTTGCCAGTTGACCCGCGCCGCTCTCTACCGCGACGGTAAAACCCAGTTTCAGCAGCTGTTCCACTGTTTTTGGCGTTGCTGCAACACGGGTTTCATTGGTTAACCGTTCTCTTGGTATGCCAATTCGCATGATATTCCCTTCCATCGGTTTTATTGATGATGGTTTGCCTGTGTCAGGAGCCACACAAGCCGCTCATGTACGAGCTAAATGTTACTCCGTTAAAATAAATTAGTAACAAACGCCCTATAACGTACTGAAAATTATGCCTGTGATCTAGCGCCAAAAATCAGTATTTCGGCGTGAACTCGCAAAATATTAACGATTCAGCCGTGATAGTGGGATAAACACCTTAGAACGCCGGATAAAGACTGATAATTGTCTTCGACGGTCGGGTAAAACGTGATATCGCCCCGGCACGAATCACTACTTAACATTAAATTAACTTATACAATTCAGTTGCTTCAGTAGTATTGATGCTGATACGGCTGTTTTTTAAGCATAGACGGTCATTTGAGCAGGATTAAAATTGGCTTAAGGAATGTGATATGAAAAAT
Organism: Escherichia sp. F1; assembly: GCF_046764225.1. Lineage (NCBI taxonomy): Bacteria > Pseudomonadati > Pseudomonadota > Gammaproteobacteria > Enterobacterales > Enterobacteriaceae > Escherichia > Escherichia sp. F1. Next base: position 2,319,169 of record NZ_CP177202.1, on the reverse strand, counting down.
GACGCAGACAGTTACACCGTTTAAATGCAATAATCAGCCACGTTTCTCGTTAATAACAATACCAGTACCTGGTTTGCGCAAGGCGAAGGATTATTTTTATGAAGCTTAAGAACACCCTCCTGGCGTCGGCACTGCTTTCTGCTACGGCATTCTCCGTTAACGCAGCAACAGAACTGACACCGGAGCAAGCGGCAGCGGTTAAACCTTTTGACCGTGTAGTGGTTACCGGTCGTTTTAATGCTATTGGCGAAGCGGTGAAAGCCGTTTCTCGTCGCGCAGATAAAGAAGGTGCCGCCTCTTTTTATGTTGTCGACACTTCTGATTTTGGTAACAGCGGTAACTGGCGTGTGGTCGCTGACCTCTATAAAGCCGATGCTGAAAAAGCAGAAGAAACAAGTAATCGCGTAATTAACGGAGTTGTCGAACTGCCGAAAGATCAGGCCGTTCTGATTGAACCGTTTGACACGGTCACCGTCCAGGGCTTTTATCGTAGCCAGCCAGAAGTCAATGATGCCATCACCAAAGCGGCAAAAGCGAAAGGTGCCTACTCTTTCTACATCGTTCGTCAAATCGATGCCAACCAGGGCGGCAACCAGCGTATTACTGCATTCATCTATAAAAAAGATGCTAAGAAACGTATCGTCCAGAGCCCGGATGTGATCCCGGCAGATTCCGAAGCAGGACGTGCAGCTCTGGCTGCCGGTGGCGAAGCCGCGAAGAAAGTTGAGATCCCGGGTGTTGCGACTACCGCATCACCAAGTTCTGAAGTCGGTCGCTTCTTTGAAACCCAGTCATCAAAAGGCGGGCGTTACACCGTCACGCTCCCGGATGGCACTAAAGTCGAAGAACTGAACAAAGCGACCGCAGCGATGATGGTCCCGTTCGACAGCATCAAATTCTCTGGCAACTACGGCAACATGACCGAAGTCTCCTATCAGGTTGCGAAACGTGCCGCGAAGAAAGGTGCTAAGTATTACCACATCACCCGCCAGTGGCAGGAACGTGGTAATAACCTGACCGTCAGCGCAGATCTGTATAAATAACTATTCAGTTACTCCTATAAGGCGGCTTGATGCCGCCTTTCGCATTTTTAGTCACAAATTTCCCCGCGACCATTGCATGCAGACACATCTCTTCGTAAAATCCCGCGCTTCAGTGGCAAACTCCATTTTTATGCGTTTTGCCCTAATATTTATTCTTCTTATCACGTTTTAATCACTGGATATCGATGGAAAAGAAACTGGGACTGAGCGCACTCACCGCGCTGGTATTAAGCTCAATGCTGGGCGCGGGTGTTTTCAGTCTGCCGCAAAATATGGCGGCAGTTGCCAGCCCGGCAGCACTGCTCATCGGCTGGGGCATTACTGGCGCTGGCATTTTATTGCTGGCCTTTGCCATGCTGATCCTCACGCGCATTCGTCCCGAACTTGACGGCGGTATCTTTACCTATGCCCGCGAAGGGTTTGGCGAGCTAATCGGCTTTTGTTCCGCATGGGGATATTGGCTGTGCGCAGTCATCGCCAACGTCTCCTATCTGGTGATCGTTTTTTCCGCGTTAAGCTTTTTTACGGACACGCCGGAATTGCGCCTGTTTGGCGATGGTAATACCTGGCAATCGATCGTCGGTGCATCGGCTTTATTATGGATTGTTCACTTTTTGATCCTGCGCGGAGTGCAAACCGCTGCCAGCATTAACCTGGTGGCGACACTGGCAAAATTGTTGCCGCTGGGTCTGTTTGTTGTGCTGGCGATGATGATGTTCAAACTGGATACCTTCAAGCTCGACTTCACCGGACTTGCACTTGGCGTACCCGTGTGGGAACAGGTGAAAAACACCATGCTGATCACCCTGTGGGTTTTCATTGGTGTGGAAGGTGCCGTGGTTGTTTCTGCGCGTGCGCGTAATAAACGTGATGTTGGCAAAGCGACACTGCTGGCGGTTCTCTCCGCTCTGGGCGTTTACTTGCTGGTAACGCTACTTTCGCTGGGCGTGGTGGCACGTCCTGAACTGGCTGAAATTCGTAACCCGTCAATGGCCGGTCTGATGGTGGAAATGATGGGACCGTGGGGCGAAATCATCATCGCTGCCGGTTTGATCGTTTCCGTTTGCGGCGCGTACTTAAGCTGGACCATCATGGCGGCAGAAGTTCCGTTCCTGGCAGCCACTCATAAAGCATTCCCGCGAATTTTTGCGTGCCAGAACGCACAAGCTGCGCCATCCGCTTCATTGTGGCTGACCAATATCTGCGTGCAAATTTGTCTGGTACTCATCTGGCTGACCGGTTCCGATTACAACACATTGCTGACCATCGCCTCAGAAATGATTCTGGTGCCCTATTTCCTGGTCGGCGCGTTCTTGCTGAAAATCGCAACCCGTCCACTGCATAAAGCGGTAGGTGTCGGTGCCTGCATTTATGGCTTATGGTTATTGTACGCCTCTGGTCCAATGCACTTGCTGTTATCCGTTGTTCTGTATGCGCCGGGGCTGCTGGTTTTCCTGTATGCGCGTAAAACGCATACCCATGATAACGTACTGAACCGTCAGGAAATGGTGCTAATTGGCATGCTGTTAATTGCCTCAGTTCCGGCGACCTGGATGCTGGTGGGATAACGTTCATCCCATCGTTGGATAGCAAAGGAGATAACGATGGGTAAAGCCCAGCCCTTGCCAATATTAATTACTGGCGGAGGTCGTCGCATCGGCCTCGCCCTCGCATGGCATTTCATTAATCAAAAGCAACCGGTGATTATCAGCTATCGGACGCACTATCCAGCCATTGATGGACTGATTAACGCAGGTGCGCAGTGTATTCAGGCTGATTTTTCGACCAACGACGGTGTGATGGCGTTTGCCGATGAAGTACTAAAAAGCACCCATGGCCTGCGTGCTATTTTGCATAACGCCAGCGCGTGGATGGCAGAAAAACCAGGTACACCACTGACCGACATACTGGCTTGCATGATGCAGATCCACGTTAATACCCCATATCTACTCAACCATGCCCTGGAAAGATTACTGCGTGGGCACGGACACGCCGCCAGCGATATCATTCACTTTACCGATTATGTGGTGGAGCGCGGTAGCGACAAACATATTGCCTATGCTGCAAGCAAAGCGGCACTGGATAATATGACTCGCTCGTTTGCCCGCAAGCTGGCACCGGAAGTGAAAGTGAATTCTATTGCGCCATCGCTGATCCTGTTTAATGAGCATGATGATGCCGAATATCGACAACAGGCGCTGAATAAATCACTGATGAAAACCGCGCCTGGCGAGAAAGAAGTGATCGACCTGGTCGATTACTTACTTACCAGCTGCTTTGTCACCGGACGCAGTTTCCCTCTTGATGGCGGTCGTCATCTGCGTTAATGCAGCTTAATCCAGCATATAATCAACACCCATGCGCTTATCCCCCAGCATGCAACAGAACCAACAAAAGCGGCGGGCAAGCGCATCATTCCGGTGAAATACCACAGCGACGCCAGGTAAACAAAATAGGGAATAATCGACCACATGCTAAAAATGATGGTTGCGCGTAAGGCTTCAATGCCGCGTTCGCTGGCAACAATATAATGCGCGATGAGCGCAAAGGTCGGGAAAAGTGGGATCAGCCCGGCGATATAATAATTTTTCGTTTTTGCTAAAACACCAATCAACAGCACTACCAGCGCACCGAGCGCGGCTTTGATTACCAGCCCCATCTTTTTACCTTAACACTTCCATAACAAGTCATCAGTAGAATACCTGATGAAAACTTGTTTAGAAACGATTGATAGTAAGTAAAAACAGCGCGGTGTATTGTGACGTTTTTATATCTACCGTGAATAATATGAACACTATCGTATTTGTGGAAGATGATGCGGAAGTCGGTTCACTGATTGCCGCGTACCTGGCAAAACATGATATGCAGGTTACCGTAGAGCCGCGCGGCGACCAGGCCGAAGAAACTATTCTGCGAGAAAATCCGGATTTGGTGTTACTCGACATCATGCTACCAGGCAAGGACGGCATGACCATTTGTCGTGATTTACGCGCAAAGTGGTCCGGACCAATTGTTCTTCTAACCTCTCTCGATAGCGATATGAACCACATCCTGGCACTGGAAATGGGAGCCTGCGACTATATTCTCAAAACGACGCCCCCTGCTGTTTTGTTAGCGCGTTTACGTTTGCATTTGCGTCAGAATGAGCAAGCCACACTGAGCAAAGGTCTTCAGGAAACGTCTCTGACTCCCTACAAAGCCCTGCATTTCGGCACGTTGACCATCGATCCCATCAACCGCGTAGTCACCCTGGCTAACACTGAAATCTCGCTCTCGACAGCTGATTTCGAATTATTGTGGGAATTAGCTACCCATGCTGGGCAAATCATGGACCGCGATGCATTGCTGAAAAATTTACGTGGCGTCAGTTATGACGGACTGGATCGTAGCGTGGACGTGGCTATTTCGCGGTTAAGAAAAAAACTGCTCGATAACGCCGCAGAACCTTATCGCATTAAAACTGTGCGTAACAAAGGCTATCTTTTTGCGCCTCATGCATGGGAATAAGCGATGAAAAAACTGTTTATCCAGTTTTACCTGTTATTGTTTGTCTGCTTCCTTGTGATGTCTCTGCTGGTTGGGCTGGTGTACAAATTTACCGCCGAACGCGCGGGCAAACAGTCGCTGGATGATTTGATGAACAGTTCGCTGTATCTGATGCGTAGCGAATTGCGTGAGATACCCCCACACGACTGGGGTAAGACGCTGAAAGAGATGGATTTAAATCTCTCTTTCGATCTGCGTGTTGAGCCACTGAGTAAATACCATCTGGATGATATTTCCATGCACCGGCTGCGTGGCGGCGAAATTGTCGCTCTGGACGATCAGTACACCTTTTTGCAACGTATCCCGCGCAGCCACTACGTGCTGGCAGTTGGTCCTGTTCCTTATCTTTATTACCTCCATCAGATGCGATTACTGGATATCGCCCTGATCGCTTTTATTGCCATTTCCCTCGCCTTTCCGGTGTTTATCTGGATGCGTCCGCACTGGCAGGATATGTTAAAACTGGAAGCAGCGGCGCAACGATTTGGCGATGGGCATCTCAGTGAGCGTATCCACTTTGATGAGGGTTCGAGCTTTGAACGCCTTGGCGTCGCATTTAACCAGATGGCGGACAATATCAACGCCTTGATTGCCAGCAAAAAACAGCTTATTGACGGTATCGCTCACGAACTGCGAACACCGTTAGTGCGCCTGCGTTATCGACTGGAGATGAGCGATAACCTGAGCGCCGCCGAATCCCAGGCGTTGAATCGCGATATCAGTCAACTTGAAGCTTTAATTGAAGAGCTGCTGACTTATGCCCGACTCGATCGCCCACAAAACGAGCTTCATCTTAGCGAACCAGACCTGCCGTTGTGGCTGTCAACGCATCTGGCAGACATTCAGGCAGTAACGCCCGATAAAACGGTACGGATTAAAACGCTCGCGCAAGGCCATTATGCGGCGTTGGATATGCGCTTAATGGAGCGCGTGCTGGATAATTTGCTCAATAACGCCCTGCGCTACTGTCACTCAACGGTTGAAACCAGCCTGCTACTGTCGGGGAATAGAGCGACATTAATTGTTGAGGATGATGGCCCAGGGATTGCCCCAGAAAACCGCGAACATATCTTTGAACCTTTTGTTCGCCTCGATCCCAGCCGGGATCGCTCAACCGGCGGCTGCGGGCTGGGGTTGGCGATTGTCCACTCTATAGCACTGGCAATGGGCGGTACGGTTAATTGTGACACCAGCGAACTGGGTGGTGCCCGCTTCTCGTTTAGTTGGCCGTTATGGCATAACATCCCGCAATTTACCTCTGCCTGACACTACGCGCACGGTGGTCAGGCTGTCGATACTGTGCTATAAAATAAAGTATGTTGTAACTAAAGTGGTTAATATTATGGCGCGTTACGATCTCGTAGACCGACTCAACACTACCTTTCGCCAGATGGAACAAGAACTGGCTGCATTTGCCGCTGAGCTAGAACAGCACAAATTGCTGGTTGCCCGCGTGTTCTCTTTGCCGGAGGTAAAAAAAGAGGATGAGCATAATCCGCTTAATCGTATTGAGGTAAAGCAACATCTCGGCAACGACGCGCAGTCGCTGGCGTTACGTCATTTCCGCCATTTATTTATTCAACAACAGTCCGAAAATCGCAGCAGCAAGGCCGCTGTTCGTCTACCTGGCGTGTTGTGTTACCAGGTCGATAACCTTTCGCAAGCAGCGTTGGTCAGTCATATTCAGCGCATCAATCAACTCAAGACTACGTTCGAGCATATCGTCACGGTTGAGTCAGAACTCCCCACAGCGGCGCGTTTTGAATGGGTGCATCGTCATTTGCCGGGGCTGATCACCCTTAATGCTTACCGAACGCTCACTGTTCTGCACGACCCCGCCACTTTACGTTTTGGCTGGGCCAATAAACATATCATTAAGAATTTGCATCGTGATGAAGTCCTTGCACAGCTGGAAAAAAGCCTGAAATCACCGCGCAGTGTCGCACCGTGGACGCGCGAGGAGTGGCAAAGAAAACTGGAGAGAGAGTATCAGGATATTGCTACCCTGCCACAGGACGCGAAGTTAAAAATCAAACGTCCGGTGAAGGTGCAGCCGATTGCCCGCGTCTGGTACAAGGGAGATCAAAAACAAGTACAACACGCTTGCCCTACACCGCTTATTGCGCTGATTAATCGGGATAATGGCGCGGGCGTGCCGGACGTTGGGGAGTTGTTAAATTACGATGCCGACAATGTGCAACACCGTTATAAACCACAGGCGCAGCCGCTTCGTTTGATCATTCCCCGGCTGCACCTGTATGTAGCAGATTAACGCCCGGCTTTCATACTGCCGACCATCTGTTCTGGCCGTACCCAGCTGTCAAACTCGGCTTCGCTAAGATACCCCAGCGCAAGGGCCGCAGCTTTTAAGGTCAGCCCTTCTTTATGCGCTTTTTTGGCGATCTCGGCGGCTTTGTCATAACCAATGTGAGTGTTGAGCGCAGTCACCAGCATCAGCGATTCATTGAGTAATTGATTGATTCGCTCACGATTCGGTTCAATGCCCACTGCGCAGTGTTTGTTGAAACTTTCCATGCCATCTGCCAGCAAGCGCACCGATTGCAGGAAATTGTGGATCACCATCGGACGGAAGACGTTCAGTTCAAAGTTACCGGAAGCGCCACCCATGTTGATCGCCACGTCGTTCCCCATCACCTGACAGCAGAGCATGGTTAATGCCTCACACTGGGTTGGGTTCACTTTCCCCGGCATGATTGAGCTGCCCGGCTCATTTTCCGGGATTGAGATTTCACCAATTCCGCAGCGCGGGCCAGAGGCCAGCCAGCGGACATCATTGGCAATTTTCATCAGTGACGCAGCCAACCCTTTCAACGCGCCGTGCGCCTGAACCAGGGCATCACAGGTCGCCAGCGCTTCAAATTTGTTCGGCGCGGTAACAAACGGTGCACAGGTAATGACTGCCAGTTCATCTGCCACGCGACGCGCATACTCTGGATGGGTATTTAGTCCAGTACCCACAGCTGTACCGCCCATAGCCAGTTCCGCTACATGCGGCAGGCTGTATTCGATATGTTTGAGATTATGCTCGAGCATCGCTACCCAGCCGGAAATCTCCTGCCCCAGTGTTAGCGGCGTGGCATCCTGCAAGTGGGTACGACCAATTTTGACGATATCGGCAAATGCGCGCGATTTTTCACTCAGCGTCTGTGTCAGGGTTTTAAGCTGTGGAATGAGTTGCTTGCGCAGCGCCAGCAGCGCCGCAACGTGCATCGCCGTCGGAAAGACATCGTTGGAACTTTGGCTTTTGTTCACGTCGTCGTTAGGATGAACTTTACGTTCCATCCCGCGCACACCGCCGAGTAATTCACTGGCCCGGTTAGCCAGCACTTCGTTCATGTTCATGTTACTTTGCGTGCCGGAGCCGGTCTGCCAGATAGCCAGCGGGAATTCGTCGTCATGCTGTCCTGCCAGTACTTCATCCGCCGCCTGACGAATGGCGCTCGCTTTCTCTTCAGACAACAAGCCTAAATCTTCATTAACTTTTGCCGCTGCACGCTTGGTTAGCGCCAGCGCATGAATCAGTGAGGTGGGCATTTTCTCCGTCGAAATGCGGAAATGCTCCAGCGAGCGTTGAGTTTGTGCGCCCCACAGCTTATCTGCCGGGACATCAATCGCCCCCATCGAATCTTTTTCGCTGCGTACTGTATTCATGGCCTGCTCCTCACCTGATTAATTTTTTCTTTCTGTTTTGCTTTCGTTAAGCAACTTTTAGCTCACTCATTATTTACTATTTGATAACAAATGTTTGGTCTTTCGTGCCATGTAAAAAAACCGCCCCGAAGGGCGGCTCTGTTTATTTCACACAGCGGGTGCACTGTGTGAGTTGTATCTGCTGGAAGAAGTCATTTCCTTTATCATCCACAAGGATAAATGCCGGGAAATCTTCCACTTCAATTTTCCAGATGGCTTCCATTCCCAGTTCCGGATATTCAACACATTCTAGGCTCATAATACTACCCTGCGCCAATACAGCGGCCGGACCACCGATACTGCCAAGGTAGAAGCCGCCGTGTTTTTTACAGGCATCCGTCACCTGCTGGCTGCGGTTGCCTTTCGCCAGCATGATCATACTTCCGCCCTGCGCTTGCAGTTGATCGACATAAGAATCCATCCGTCCGGCGGTCGTTGGGCCAAGAGAACCGGAGGCATAACCTTCCGGCGTTTTGGCCGGACCCGCGTAGTAAATCGGATGATCTTTAATGTACTGCGGCAGCCCTTCACCGTTATCCATCCGCTCTTTCAGTTTGGCGTGAGCAATATCACGACCAACGATAATCGTGCCATTCAGCGATAAGCGTGTAGAAACGGGGTACTGCGACAACTGTGCGAGGATCTCTTTCATCGGACGGTTAAGGTCAACGCGCACCGCTTCGCCTTCTCCCGTTTTGCGCAGCTCTTCCGGAATATATTTGCCTGGATTATGTTCCAGTTTTTCGATCCAGATCCCCTGACGGTTGATCTTCGCTTTGATATTACGGTCAGCAGAGCAGGAAACACCCATACCAACCGGACAGGATGCGCCGTGACGTGGCAGGCGAATCACGCGGATGTCGTGAGCGAAGTATTTACCGCCAAACTGCGCACCCAGACCAAGATTTTGCGCTTCGATCAGCAATTCTTTTTCCAGTTCCACATCGCGGAACGCCTGTCCGTGCTCATTCCCTTCCGTTGGCAGTTCATCATAGTATTTAGCGGAAGCCAGTTTCACCGTTTTAAGGTTCGTTTCTGCAGAAGTTCCACCAATAACGAACGCAATATGATACGGAGGACAGGCTGCCGTACCCAGCGTGCGCATTTTCTCAACCAGGTAATTTTTCAGTTTTCCCGGCGTCAGTAACGCTTTGGTTTCCTGATACAGATACGTCTTGTTTGCCGAACCGCCACCTTTGGCGATACAGAGGAATTTGTACTCGTCGCCATCAACGGCATAAAGATCGATCTGCGCTGGCAGATTGGTGCCGGTATTCACCTCTTTATACATATCCAGCGGCGCGTTTTGCGAGTAGCGCAGATTATCTTCGATATAAGTGTTATAGACACCGCGCGCCAGCGCCGCTTCATCACCACCACCGGTCCATACACGCTGCCCTTTTTTACCAACAATAATCGCGGTGCCGGTATCCTGACAGGTTGGCAGAACGCCTTTCGCCGCGATGTCGGAGTTACGCAGGAATTGCAGCGCCACATATTTATCATTTTCGCTGGCCTCCGGGTCACGCAGAATGTCGGCCACCTGTTGTTGGTGCGCCGGACGCAGCATAAACGACGCATCATGAAACGCCTGACGCGCCAACAGAGTTAACGCTTCGGGTGCGACTTTCAAAATCTCCTGCCCTTCAAATTCAGATACGCTAACGTGTTCGCTGGTTAGCAGGTAATACTCAGTATCATCTTTTTTGAGTGGAAAAGGAGCCTGATAATGAAAGGGTTTGTTTGACATTGTTCTCTCACTTACTGCCTGGTTTGGTTATGCTCTGGGCGGGTGTTCCGTTGCCCTGTTAAAAGCGAGTAACAATATCCTACACACTTTTTTAACAAAAACTGAGACTAGTACGACTTTTTGCGGCTCCAGGTTACTTCCCGTAGGATTCTTGCTTTAATAGCGGGATTAATTTCCACATTTAAACAGGGATTGATCATGCAAAAACTCATTAACTCAGTGCAAAACTATGCCTGGGGCAGCAAAACGGCGTTGACAGAACTTTATGGTATGGAAAATCCGTCCAGCCAGCCGATGGCCGAGCTGTGGATGGGCGCACATCCGAAAAGCAGTTCACGGGTGCAGACTGCCGCCGGAGATATCGTTTCACTGCGTGATGTGATTGAGAGTGATAAATCGACTCTGCTCGGAGAGGCCGTTGCCAAACGCTTTGGCGAACTGCCTTTCCTGTTCAAAGTATTATGCGCAGCACAGCCGCTCTCCATTCAGGTTCATCCAAACAAACGCAATTCTGAAATCGGTTTTGCCAAAGAAAATGCCGCAGGTATTCCGATGGATGCCGCCGAGCGTAACTATAAAGATCCTAACCACAAGCCGGAGCTGGTTTTTGCGCTGACGCCTTTCCTTGCGATGAACGCGTTTCGTGAGTTTTCCGAGATTGTCTCCCTGCTCCAGCCGGTCGCAGGTGCACATCCGGCGATTGCTCACTTTTTACAACAGCCTGATGCCGAACGTTTAAGCGAACTGTTCGCCAGCCTGTTGAATATGCAGGGTGAAGAAAAATCCCGTGCGCTGGCGATTTTAAAATCGGCGCTCGACAGTCAGCAGGGTGAACCGTGGCAAACGATTCGTTTAATTTCTGAATTTTACCCGGATGACAGCGGTCTGTTCTCCCCGCTGTTGCTGAATGTGGTGAAATTGAATCCTGGCGAAGCGATGTTCCTGTTCGCTGAAACACCGCACGCTTACCTGCAAGGCGTGGCGCTGGAAGTGATGGCGAACTCCGATAACGTGCTGCGTGCGGGTCTGACGCCTAAATACATTGATATTCCGGAACTGGTTGCCAATGTGAAGTTCGAAGCCAAACCGGCTAACCAGTTGTTGACCCAGCCGGTGAAACAAGGTGCAGAACTGGACTTCCCGATTCCTGTTGATGATTTTGCCTTCTCGCTGCATGACCTTAGTGATAAAGAAACCACCATCAGCCAGCAGAGTGCCGCCATTTTGTTCTGCGTCGAAGGCGATGCAACGCTGTGTAAAGGTTCTCAGCAGTTACAGCTTAAACCGGGTGAATCAGCGTTTATTGCCGCCAACGAATCACCGGTGACTGTCAAAGGCCACGGCCGTTTAGCGCGTGTTTACAACAAGCTGTAAGAGCTTACTGAAAAAATTAACATCTCTTGCTAAGCTTATTAAAGGCTTATAACACCTTCAGGCGGCCAGTCCGCCTGATTTCATTTTATGGATAATCATTATGAATAAATCGCTGGTAGCGGTAGGCGTCATTGTTGCGCTAGGCGTAGTCTGGACAGGCGGCGCATGGTATACAGGCAAGAAGATTGAAACCCATCTCGAAGACATGGTCGCGCAGGCGAACGCGCAACTCAAACTGACCGCTCCTGAATCCAACCTGGAAGTCAGTTATCAAAACTATCATCGCGGCGTATTCAGCAGTCAGCTGCAACTGTTGGTGAAACCCATTGCCGGGAAAGAAAATCCGTGGATTAAAAGCGGTCAGAGCGTCATCTTTAACGAATCGGTTGATCATGGTCCCTTCCCCCTTGCCCAGCTAAAAAAACTGAACCTGATCCCGTCGATGGCATCAATTCAAACCACGCTGGTTAATAACGAAGTAAGCAAACCACTGTTTGATATGGCAAAAGGTGAAACGCCTTTTGAGATTAACTCCCGCATTGGTTACAGCGGTGATTCCAGTTCCGATATTTCGCTCAAGCCGCTGAATTACGAGCAAAAGGATGAAAAAGTCGCCTTTAGCGGCGGCGAGTTCCAGTTAAATGCAGACAGAGACGGCAAAGCTATCTCCCTTTCCGGGGAGGCGCAAAGTGGTCGGATAGACGCGGTTAACGAATATAACCAGAAAGTACAGTTGACCTTTAATAATCTGAAAACCGACGGTTCCAGCACGCTGGCAAGTTTTGGTGAGCGCGTAGGAAATCAAAAACTGTCACTGGAAAAAATGACCATTTCAGTGGAAGGCAAAGAACTGGCACTGCTGGAAGGCATGGAGATCAGCGGTAAATCGGATCTGGTCAATGACGGTAAAACGATCAATAGCCAACTGGATTACTCGCTAAACAGCCTGAAGGTACAGAATCAGGATCTGGGCAGCGGCAAGCTGACTTTAAAAGTCGGCCAAATTGATGGCGAAGCCTGGCATCAGTTTAGCCAGCAATATAACGCGCAAACTCAGGCGCTGCTGGCACAGCCAGAAATTGCCAACAATCCCGAACTTTATCAGGAAAAAGTGACGGAAGCCTTCTTTAGCGCCCTGCCGCTGATGTTGAAAGGCGATCCGGTGATTACTATCGCGCCGCTAAGCTGGAAAAACAGTCAGGGTGAAAGTGCGCTGAATCTGTCGCTGTTCCTGAAAGATCCGGCAACGACTAAAGAAGCGCCGCAAACGCTGGCGCAGGAAGTAGACCGCTCGGTTAAATCTCTGGGTGCGAAACTGACCATTCCGGTGGATATGGCAACTGAGTTTATGACTCAGGTAGCGAAGCTGGAAGGTTATCAGGAAGATCAAGCAAAAAAACTGGCGAAACAGCAAGTTGAAGGTGCGTCAGCAATGGGGCAGATGTTCCGCCTGACCACCTTGCAGGACAATACCATCACCACCAGCCTGCAATATGCTAACGGTCAGATCACGTTAAACGGGCAGAAAATGCCACTGGAAGATTTTGTTGGGATGTTTGCAATGCCGGCATTAAACGTTCCGGCTGTACCCGCTATTCCGCAGCAGTAATTCACAGCCAAAACGCCGGAGATTTTTCTCTCCGGCATTTTTTTCTTACTTCAGCATAAAGTCATACTGAATACTCATTTTCACATCCCAGTAATTCAGGCGATCGCCCAGCGCACTGCCATCGCGTTTTTCCCGCCCTTTATCGGCAGCAAGAAAGAAATTCATCCCTTGTAACGGCCCTTCGCTGACCCGATAGTTCATACCACCTAAGATACCCGCGCCTTCAATCCGCACATCTCGTTTACTGGATTCATAGCCGCGAGTCACAATCGGTGCAAATGTCAGCGTAAATTGCGGAGTTAAACGATAGTTGACGCCCAATTGCCAGGACTGCATTCCTTCACGGTTACGATCAAGACTTAATGAAAAGGGATAGCCAATGTCGGTGTCCACCACGGCACCATTCATTGCATGGCGCAAATAACCACCACTGCCAAATACGCTTCCCCACGGCGCATTCCAGGTCAATTGTCCACTAACCAACGCCGTTTCATTGGGCTGGCTGGTATTACGACTTAAACCTTCGAGTTGCGCGTAAAAGCCGAGCAACTCCCCTTTCAACGTATAATTCGGATCGAGCGGTATACTTTTCTCGAGAATACTTTGTATCTGATTGGAAACATCTTTCTGTACCGATGCCCCCAGAGAATAGCGACTGGTATCATCATGCCAACTGGCGGCTAAAAAAGAACGTGCGCGATGTTTATCGTATTTTCCCGTCTGGCTGTTATACACCCCTTCATCACGAATACCGGTTGTTGAATCAGTCCATAAAAATACTCGTGAACGCCACATTCCCCACAGATCAATATTTGGCGTTAAAGCCCAATAACCTAATGCTCCTTCAGAAACTGTCGGTAATGTACGTTGCGAACTGCCAGCCATTAACGGAATACGATAAGGTAAGCTACCATAACTATAATCCGTCCCGAAGCGACCTAATTTAAGTAGGCTATTTTCACTGGGTTTTATTTTTACTGCCCCCAGGGCAAAGCCAAAACTTTTATCACCATCAAGATACCACCGGGTACTCATATCAGCACGAGCACCTAATTTATAAACATAATACGCTCCGCCTTCAACGCCAATAATATTGGAATAATAACCACTATTGAAATCGAGCAATCCTCCCTGTACCCATGCGTAAATATCTCTTCCCGCGCCAGCACTGGGCTTATCAGCCCTGCGCAATTCGTTTTTCAGTCTGATGCGTAGTCCCGCTTCATCGTCAGCCAGTTGCGCCGCGTAAGCAGAGGTAAGGCCAGAGGCAGCCGTCAGGCAAATAACGGTCATGGCCACTATTTTTCTCATAGTTGCACCTTTGATGTTCTGATTATTTTTATTGAATATTAATTAGTGATATCGCTGATTAATTGCTGCTGCACTTTTTTACGATTATCAATTTCAACCACGATTTCTTTGAATTTTTTATCCGTGAGCGGATAAAACCAGATAATAACGAATGCCAGTAGCATAAATCCGCAAGGTACTAAGGCAATTGATGTGCGGATGCCCATAATAACTTCCGGCGTTTGCACCTGATTGGCGATATATCCGCTTAACCCCAAAATAAAGGCAGGAATTGAACCTCCGATTGCCTGACCGCATTTACGGGTAAATGAGAATAGTGAATAGGTGAGCCCTTCAATTCGCACGCCGGTCAGGTATTCACCGTATTCTACAGTATCAGCTTCCAGTGCCCACATCACGGTCATGGTAACGCCCTGACCAATTGAAGCGATGGCCAACGCAACCAACGCCACCGGCAGTGACCAGACCGAAACCCAGAAGAACAGCAGATAACCGCAGGTTCCCAGCAAAGCGCCAATCAGGAAGGTATTCTTTTTACCGATCCTCGCGACCATCCCCGGCACCAGCGGTGCCGATGCCACAGTACCGACCAGGTTTTGCACCAGTACCAGCACAGTGAACAGCCCGGTATCATTTAACACATAGCGCACGTAGAACAACGACGAGGCGCTGACCGCGAAGGTCGAAATCAGCACACACAGCGCACCGATGCACAACATAAACAGCGGGCGATTCCGTTTCAGGGTTTGCAGACTGATCTTCAATGACGGCTGCGCCACGATACGTACCACATTTTCACGCGTCGATTTGAAGCAGATGAAGTAAAGCACCATTCCGGCAATCGCCAGCACAATCGTCCAGAAATGGTATACCGACACCATCTCTTCCGGGCTGGAGTTCTTAATGCTCGGTCCTATCAGAAATGCCAGGCAGACAAAGGTCAATGAAGCGGCAATCCCACGAGCCGCGCCCAGACGGGCGCGGGATTGTGGTTGTTGGGTCATTGCGGTAGCAAGTGAACCATAAGGAATATTCACCAGGCTGTAGCAAAGCCCGAGGCCCATGTAGGTCAAATATGCATACACTACTTTGCTGCTATGGCTCCAGTCGGTCGGCACCCAGAATACCAGCACGCTGAAGATCATTAACGGCGCGGTACCGAAGAGTAAAAACGGGCGGAATTTTCCCCAGCGGGTATTCACACTGTCCACCACTCGTCCGGCAAAGACGTCGGCGAAGGCATCGAATACCCGCACCAGTAACAGCATGGTGCCCGCCGCAGCGGCACCGACGCCAGCGACGTCGGTGTAGTAACTCAACAGGAAGAGCGCCCCCATTGCGAAGGCGAAGTTATTGGCGACGTCACCGAGGCTGTAGCCGACGATGGTGCGCCAGGAGAGTTGTTGATTCATTGTTTGCCTCCCTGCTGCGGTTTTTCACCGAAGTTCATGCCAGTCCAGCGTTTTTGCAGCAGAAAAGCCGCCGACTTCGGTTTGCGGTCGCGGGTGAAGATCCCCTTCTTGTTACCGCCAACGCGCAATATGCCTTGCGAGGTCGCAAAATCGGCGAAATTCCATACCTGTTCACCGACGACGGCGCTGACGCGATCAAAGACGCGGTGATACATATCCAGCCATGCACACTGATACTCTTCACTCCACATGTCGGTGTACATTGAGTGCAGCCCGGCTAACGTATCCACGCCGTATTCGGTGATGATAATCGGCTGATGCAGTTTCTCCTGCCAGGCCAGAAGTTCTTTTTCCAGTACCTTCTCTGCCGTTTCCAAATCGCCGCTTTGGACATACCAACCGTAATAACGGTTCAGGCACAGCACATCAAAGAGATCGCTGATGGTATCGGTGTGAGCGTCGCAGAACATTACATTGACGCAGGTGATCGGACGCGTCGGGTCGAGTTTACGCGTTGCTTCCGCCAGTGGCGCGAAATATTCTCGTGCACCTTGCGGACGGGTATCCGGTTCGTTGGCAATACTCCACATCACCACGCTTGGGTGGTTTTTGTCACGCGCAATCAGCTCTTTAATCGCCTGTAAGTGCGCCTGCTGGGTTTCTCCGTTGACTGCCTCTTCGCTGTACAGTTCTTTCGGCTTGTTGCCCGCTTCGAAACCAATGCCTAAAGAGAGGTTAAAGCCTACAGCTGCAGTTTCATCAATCACCACGATGCCATGTTCATCTGCCCAGTCGAGCATCTCTTCAGCGTAAGGGTAATGCGAGGTACGGTAGGAGTTGGCCCCAATCCAGTCCATTAATGCGTGATCGTGCACCATCAGCACGTTATCGAATCCTTTGCCACGCAAATCCGCATCTTCATGACGACCAAAGCCAGTAAAATAGAACGGTTTGTGGTTAATCAGGAACTGCTCGCCCTTCACTGCCACTGACCGGATGCCGACGCGCAGCGGGTAGAAATCACACTCTGTCTGGCTTTTGGCTGTGACGCATAGTTCATAGAGATAACCTTCACCCGGTTGCCAGAGGTGCGGATTCACCACTTGCAAAGTCCCGCTGGTACCTTGTCCAGTTGCAACCACCTGCTGATCCGCATCACGCAGTTCAACGCTGACATCACCATTTGCTACCACCTGCCAGTCAACAGACGCGTGGTTACAGTCTTGCGCGACATGCGTCACCACGGTGATATCGTCCACCCAGGTGTTCGGCGTGGTGTAGAGCATTACGCTGCGATGGATCCCGGCATAGTTAAAGAAATCATGGAAGTAAGACTGCTTTTTCTTGCCGTTTTCATCGGTAATCACCATTCCCGGCGGGATAGTCTGCCAGTTCAGTTCATTGTTCACACAAACGGTGATACGTACACTTTTCCCGGCAATAACATACGGCGTGACATCGGCTTCAAATGGCGTATAGCCGCCCTGATGCTCCATCACTTCCTGATTATTTACCCACACTTTGCCGTAATGAGTGACCGCATCGAAACGCAGTACGATACGCTGGCCCGCCCAACCTTTCGGTATAAAGACTTCGCGCTGATACCAGACGTTGCCCACATAATTACGAATATCTGCATCGGCGAACTGATCGTTAAAACTTCCCGGCACAGCAATTGCCCGGCTTTCTTGTAACACGCTTTCCCACCAACGCTGATCAATTCCACAGTTTTCGCGATCCAGACTGAATGCCCACAGACCGTCGAGTTTTTTGATTTCACGGGTTGGGGTTTCTACAGGACGTAACATAAGGGACTCCTCATTAAGATAAAAATACTGGTCAACCTTTAATCTGATTAGTTAACCAATTCTGTGTTGCACACAGTTATCTGTGAGAAACCCATGGAAGAGAAATGGAAATAAAAAGAACTGACACAGGGATCAAAAAACCAAAAACTGCAATACCCACAGCGTGATATAGATCGCATTAATCTTTAAAACAGCGTTGACATAAGACACAAAATAAGCAATCGAACGTTCGTTCGAGCATATTGGGAACGATAAACTCTCATGACATATGGCTACAGTGAATATTTGGGGGGGGAATTCTCCGAACCCGGGAAGGATAATTTTTGCACAGAGAAATTACGATATGAAACGCGGGCTCAGTTGTCACCAGCCCGCGGAAAGAGAGAGAGGATCAGGATGCGGTTAAGATACCGCCAATCATCGCGCGTAATCCCTGAGCAAACGACGCTTCACGCGCCAGATCTTCCGCTTCGATATCGGCCAGTACACCGTAGGTCAGATCCAGCAGTAAACGTGAAGTCATTGCCGTGTTGATGTCTGGGCTTATCTCGCCTTTTTGCTGGGCATCACGCATCCGCTGGGCAACAAATTCCGTGATCGTCATATGCTTATTTTTAAGCATGGCGGCGACCTGTGGGTTACGCATCCCTTCCGCCATAATTTCGACCACCAGCGCCCGTTGTCCAAAGGCTTCATGGGTGAGAGAGACAATGGACTCGACCATATAGTCAACGAAATGAATCCCTTCAATCGGTTCCCGGAAACGGGCCAGCGCCCTCTCCTGGTCCTGTAAGATAATCGCCTGAATCAGGGCTTCTTTGGAGATGAAATGGTGATAGAGCGTCCCGGGACTAATGGCGCAAGATTTACAGATGGCTTTCATCGAGGCACTGTGAAATCCATTTTCTGAAAAAATCTCTCTGGCAGCATTGAGGATCCGGGTCCGTGTCGGTTGTGCTTCAGTCTGCATGTTATCCATCATAAAACCATTATAGTTAGCGTGAATAACTAGTTTACCGCGTTGTCAGGTGAGCGCCTATCATTGCTGTTGAATAGTGCGAAGGCACACTCTATTCGTATACTTTTCACCCAGCAATTGGTTAACCAATAGCCGTGATTTGGCTGCCAGTTATTTAGCTGAGACGTTGATGAGTTTATCCCGGTAAACAACACGTACGGCTGTTTACCGGTCCGTTAGTGTATTAATTCAGCTCCTGTACCCCACCACCGGAGACGGTGAGAATTTGTCCGCTTACCCAGCTGGCTGCAGGCGAGCAAAGGAACAGCGCCGCGTTAGCAATATCTTGCGGTTGGCCCAGACGTCTGATCGGCGTGTGCTGTAACATTTTTTGTTCAATTTCTGGTGTAATAACGGATTTCAGGGCATCGGTTAATATTGCCCCCGGCGCAATGCCATTCACCCGAATATTTTTTTCACCCAGGTCAAACGCCATATTTCTGACCAGATGACTGGCCGCAGCTTTAGATGATGCATAGGAGGTCATGTTTATATTTTTATTTTCTGCCGCCATAGAAGTGATGGTCAGAATAACGCCACCGCCATTTTTTTCCATTTCTGGCGCAACAAGTTGTGACAGATGGAAAAAAGAAAACACATTCAGTTCATAAGCACGGCGAAAATCTGCCATTGGCATATCAAACGGTTTAGGACCACCGCCACCGGCGTTGTTAACCAGGATATCAACTTTACCCAGCTTACTGACGGCAAAGTCTGCCAGTGCAGAGAGTTCCTGTTCGGAAGTAATATCACAACGGCAGGCAAATGCCTGACCACCCAGTTGTTGAATTTCATCAACAACATGGTTAGCTGCGTCGGCGTTAATATCACTGACCACCACAGATGCGCCAGCTGTCGCGAATGTAATGGCAATTTCTTTACCAATACCTGCACCGGCACCTGTGATGATGGCACATTTTCCGTCGAGTCTCAGGTTGTCAGAATTAAACACATAAACCTCCTGTGAACTTCAGTAAAAATAAAAGGCACCGCCTGTGTGCCACATTTTTTATCATTAACCTTGAGGAAAGGACACTACCAGGTATAGCAGATAAAGAGAGGATTATTTCGCCGCAATGAGCCGGGCGGGAATAATAAGATTGCGTGAATGCGTCTCTTCATGGGTGATTTTTTGCATCATGCGATCCGCAAGTGTGGTACCAAGTTCCCGCGCTGGCGTGCTGGCCCAGGTAACAGGTATATCATCAAGTGTGGTTGGTGTCGCATCGGTAAATGCCGCCAGCGAAACCTGTTGTTCAAAGTAACGATCGACTCCGCTTTCACCGCTTTGCCGCCCTGCTTTCAGCAAACCAAACCATGCCCCCATCGCAATGGTTTCGTTATAGCAAACCACGGCACTGATGGTCGGGTTATGACGTAAAAGCGCCGTGATAGCTTCCGCGGCTTGCTTCTGGCTGGAAGTGCACTCCAGCACCCAATCACTGTGAAACGGCAGGCCAAATTTTAGTAGAGTTGCACAATAGCCCCCCACCCGTTCTGCCCGGGTTAATGAGGAACTTTGCCCTCCCAGCCAGGCGATACGCTGATGCCCATTGCGAATGAGATGCTCCGTCAACAACTGTGCAGCCTGCATGTTATCCGGGCGAACCGTATCAACATCATCAAGATAACTGGCACGGGAAGCGAAAATCACCGGGATAGCTTTTTCTTCTGCCATCCGTCGCAGGTCATCGCTGCTTCCTGCAGCCCCGGCAATTACCACACCATCGACCCCCTGATTCAGTAACAGTGAAAACCGTTGTGCCAGCTGCTCGCCGTCTTTACCGCCGTGAAGCAAAAAAACCATCCGTCCCTGCGCTTCCAGAGCTTCCGTCAATCCGGCCGTTAATTCGGCGTAAAACGGCGCAGATAAATCACGGACGATCAAACCAATGACGCCGCTTTGCCCGCCGCGCAGCGCCGACGCCTGACGATTGCGCACAAATCCCAGCTCTTCAATGGCGGCGTTAACGCGTTCTCCTGTGGCGGTAGATATTCGCCCTTTGCCACTTAGAACCAGCGAAACGGTACTTACCGACACGCCCGCAGCCAGCGCAACATCATGAATGGTTATTTTTTTGGCGGTAGCCATGCAGATGACCTACTCCCTGATTATGTGACAGATAAAACGTTTTACCTTTTATTTATCTTATACCCGCTATTATCGTTGCGTAATGTGATTTATGCCTCACTAAAATTTGATAAAACGTTTTATCTTCTCGCGCAATTTACTGAATCCAGATTGTTCTCTACGAGGAGTCGTTTTATGACGGCGAAAACAGCACCGAAAGTCACGCTGTGGGAGTTCTTCCAGCAGTTAGGCAAAACCTTCATGTTACCCGTGGCATTATTGTCGTTCTGCGGCATTATGCTCGGCATTGGTAGTTCCCTTAGTAGCCACGATGTCATCACCCTAATCCCGGTCCTGGGCAACCCCGTGTTGCAGGCTATCTTTACTTGGATGAGTAAGATTGGCTCGTTTGCTTTTAGTTTCCTGCCAGTCATGTTCTGTATCGCCATCCCGCTGGGCCTGGCACGCGAAAACAAAGGCGTAGCGGCATTCGCTGGCTTCGTCGGTTATGCGGTAATGAACCTCGCGGTAAACTTCTGGTTGACCAACAAAGGCATTCTGCCAACCACTGACGCCGCCGTTCTGAAAGCCAATAACATACAGAGCATTCTTGGGATCCAGTCGATCGATACCGGGATCCTCGGTGCGGTGATCGCCGGTATTATCGTCTGGATGCTGCATGAGCGATTCCATAATATCCGCCTGCCAGATGCGCTGGCATTCTTCGGCGGTACGCGCTTCGTACCAATCATCTCCTCGCTGGTGATGGGCCTTGTCGGTCTGGTGATTCCATTAGTCTGGCCAATTTTCGCCATGGGTATTAGCGGCTTAGGCCATATGATCAACAGCGCGGGTGATTTCGGACCGATGCTGTTTGGTACCGGTGAACGTCTGCTGTTGCCGTTTGGTCTGCATCACATTCTGGTGGCATTAATTCGCTTTACCGACGCAGGCGGCACGCAGGAAGTCTGCGGTCAAACCATCAGCGGCGCGCTGACCATCTTCCAGGCGCAATTGAGTTGCCCGACCACTCACGGTTTTTCTGAAAGCGCCACGCGTTTCCTTTCGCAAGGTAAAATGCCTGTGTTTCTCGGCGGCCTGCCAGGTGCAGCGTTAGCTATGTATCACTGCGCGCGCCCGGAAAATCGCCATAAAATTAAAGGTCTGCTGATTTCTGGCCTGATCGCCTGCGTCGTTGGCGGCACTACCGAACCGCTGGAATTCCTGTTCCTGTTCGTAGCGCCAGTTCTGTATGTCATCCACGCGCTGTTAACCGGCCTCGGCTTCACCGTCATGTCTGTGCTCGGCGTCACCATCGGTAATACCGACGGCAATATCATCGACTTCGTGGTGTTCGGTATTTTGCATGGTCTGTCAACCAAGTGGTACATGGTGCCAGTGGTGGCGGCAATCTGGTTTGTCGTTTACTACGTCATCTTCCGTTTCGCTATCACCCGCTTCAATCTGAAAACCCCGGGGCGCGATAGCGAAGTTGCCAGCTCAATCGAAAAAGCCGTTGCCGGTGCGCCGGGTAAATCAGGTTACAACGTTCCGGCAATCCTCGAAGCCTTAGGCGGTGCCGACAATATTGTCAGCCTCGATAACTGCATTACCCGTCTGCGTTTGTCTGTGAAAGATATGTCGCTTGTTAATGTGCAGGCACTGAAGGACAATCGGGCAATTGGCGTAGTACAACTTAATCAACATAACCTGCAGGTTGTTATCGGGCCACAAGTTCAGTCAGTAAAAGATGAAATGGCCGGTCTGATGCATACTGTCCAGGCATAAGGATAAGATATGTTCGATTTTTCAAAGGTCGTGGATCGTCATGGCACATGGTGTACGCAGTGGGATTATGTCGCTGACCGTTTCGGCACTGCTGACCTGTTACCGTTCACGATTTCAGACATGGATTTTGCCACTGCCCCCTGCATTATCGAGGCGCTGAATCAGCGCCTGATGCACGGCGTGTTTGGCTACAGCCGCTGGAAAAACGATGAGTTTCTCGCGGCTATTGCCCACTGGTTTTCCACCCAGCATTACACCGCAATTGATACGCAGTCGGTGGTGTATGGACCTTCTGTTATCTACATGGTCTCGGAACTGATTCGTCAGTGGTCTGAAACAGGTGAAGGCGTGGTGATCCACACACCCGCCTATGACGCATTTTACAAGGCCATTGAAGGTAACCAGCGCACAGTAATGCCCGTCGCTTTAGAGAAGCATGCTGACGGCTGGTTTTGCGATATGGGCAAGCTGGAAGCCGTGTTGGCGAAACCAGAATGTAAAATTATGCTCCTGTGTAGCCCACAGAATCCTACCGGGAAAGTGTGGACGTGCGATGAACTGGAGATCATGGCTGACCTGTGCGAGCGTCATGGTGTGCGGGTTATTTCCGATGAAATCCATATGGATATGGTTTGGGGCGAGCAGCCGCATATTCCCTGGAGTAATGTGGCGCGCGGAGACTGGGCATTGCTAACGTCGGGATCGAAAAGTTTCAATATTCCCGCCCTGACCGGTGCTTACGGGATTATAGAAAATAGCAGCAGCCGTGATGCCTATTTATCGGCACTGAAAGGACGTGATGGCCTTTCTTCCCCTTCAGTACTGGCGTTAACTGCCCATATCGCCGCCTATCAGCAAGGCGCGCCGTGGCTGGATGCCTTACGCGTCTATCTGAAAGATAACCTGACGTATATCGCAGATAAAATGAACGCCGCGTTCCCTGAACTCAACTGGCAGATCCCGCAATCCACTTATCTGGCCTGGATTGATCTACGTCCGTTGAATATTGACGACAACGCGTTGCAAAAAGCGCTTATCGAGCAAGAGAAGGTCGCGATCATGCCGGGGTATACCTACGGTGAAGAAGGTCGTGGTTTTGTCCGTCTCAATGCCGGGTGCCCGCGTTCGAAACTGGAAAAAGGTGTTGCTGGATTAATTAACGCCATCCGCGCTGTTCGTTAACCCCAATTGCGCAACGTAAAAAATCGTTGCGCAATCGTGGATTTTTACCCTGCTTTGTTTTTATAATGGTGCGCACTTTTATATCCAGAAAAAGAGTGCGACCATGATTGATACCACCCTGCCATTAACTGATATCCATCGCCACCTTGATGGCAACATTCGTCCCCAGACCATTCTTGAACTTGGCCGCCAGTATAATATCTCGCTTCCTGCACAATCCCTGGAAACACTGATTCCCCACGTTCAGGTCATTGCCAACGAACCCGATCTGGTGAGCTTTCTGACCAAACTTGACTGGGGTGTTAAAGTTCTCGCCTCTCTTGATGCCTGCCGCCGCGTAGCATTTGAAAACATTGAAGATGCAGCCCGTAACGGCCTGCACTATGTCGAGCTGCGTTTTTCACCAGGCTACATGGCAATGGCACATAAGCTGCCTGTAGCGGGTGTTGTCGAAGCGGTGATCGATGGCGTACGTGAAGGTTGCCGCACCTTTGGTGTGCAGGCGAAGCTTATCGGCATTATGAGCCGAACCTTCGGCGAAGCCGCCTGTCAGCAAGAGCTGGAGGCCTTTTTAGCCCACCGTGACCAGATTACCGCACTTGATTTAGCCGGTGATGAACTTGGTTTCCCGGGAAGTCTGTTCCTTTCTCACTTCAACCTTGCGCGTGATGCGGGCTGGCATATTACCGTCCATGCAGGCGAAGCTGCCGGGCCGGAAAGCATCTGGCAGGCGATTCGTGAACTGGGTGCGGAGCGTATTGGACATGGCGTAAAAGCCATTGAAGATCGGGCGCTGATGGATTTTCTCGCCGAGCAACAAATTGGTATTGAATCCTGTCTGACCTCCAATATTCAGACCAGCACCGTAGCAGAGCTGGCTGCACATCCGCTGAAAACGTTCCTTGAGCATGGCATTCGTGCCAGCATTAACACTGACGATCCCGGCGTACAGGGAGTGGATATCATTCACGAATATACCGTTGCCGCGCCGGCTGCTGGGTTATCCCGCGAGCAAATCCGTCAGGCGCAGATTAATGGTCTGGAAATGGCTTTCCTCAGCGCAGAGGAAAAACGCGCACTGCGAGAAAAAGTCGCCGCGAAGTAACAAAAATGGATGGTGCTAATTGCACCATCCTCTTTTCACGCAAGGCACAGCGTCGCGCGATGTTTGGCGGATTCGATGCCCAGCTCAATCAACTCCATTACCTGGATTGCCTGACTTGCCGGAACCGGATTTTCACCATCGCCATTTAACGCATCACGAATAGCCGCATAGTAAGCCGGATAATTCCCTGGTACTGTCAACAGGGTTTCTTCGACACGTTCCTCACCTTCCACGCGGGTAAGTACGCCATCACGCATATCGTAGCCCCAGTCTTCCTGCGGCAGACGCTCGCCATTTTTCAGACGTTCTTCCTGTGGATCGAGGCCATATTTCACATAACTGCCTCGGGATCCATGCACGATATAACGTGCTGACTCAGCGGCTGCCAGCATAGTGCCGTGTAAAATGACTCGCCGCTGCGGATAGGACAAGATGGCGTGGAAATAATCAGTCGACTGCGCTCCGGGCCGTAACTGTGCCAAATCTACCGTCATGCTAACCGGTAAACCAAATAGCGTAATGGCCTGATCAAGAAGATGCGGTGCTAAATCGTACCAGATACCGCTGCCAGGGCCGCCCTGTTCACGCCAACGATCGCGCACCTGCGGACGGAAGCGGTCAAAATGAGACTCAAAGTAAGCAACTTCACCCAGCACGCCTTCCGCGAGCAAACCTTTTAGCGTCAGGAAATCGCTATCCCAGCGACGGTTATGGAATACAGACAGCACACGCCCCAGGCTTTTTGCCAGCGCTTCCAGCTCTCGCGCTTGTGACAGTGTCACGGTAAAGGGTTTATCAACGACCACATGTTTACCCGCCTCAAGCGCCGCTTTGGCTAACGGGAAATGGGTATCGTTGGGTGTAGGGATGACAATCAGGTCTATGTTGGGATCGTTAAACAGATGCTTCGGCTCAGAGACAACCGTAACCGTTGGCCAGTCGGCTTTTACTTTTGTTTCATCGCTGCTGGAGATTACCGCCAGTTCCAGCCCGGGTGTGCCCGCAATCAGGGGCGCATGGAAGGTTTTGCTCGCATAACCATACCCAATCAACCCAACACGGATGTTGTCGCTCATGTCATTGCCTCTCATTGAAGTATGATGGCTATTTGACACTATCCTTTACCCTCGCTCAACAGTTTAATAACCTGCCAGCAATAAGGGATGTTGTTTAACTTAAGTCAAAAAAATAGCGAATTTTCCAACGACAAAAGCTAAATATCGCAAAAACCTCAGTAAAAATCTTGCTGGAGCTATTATTGCTAAGTAACATTTACCCCCTGAAGTTAATGGATCAATCAACAGAGATGTGGGCTGTAATGAATCGTCTTATTGAATTAACAGGTTGGATCGTTCTTGTCGTTTCAGTCATTCTTCTTGGCGTGGCGAGTCACATTGACAACTATCAGCCACCTGAACAGAGTACTACGGTACAACACAAGTAAGCTCTGCGCTTGTAGAGCGACATGCTGCCCGTCCGGGTGCATGTTTTCACTTGTCGGATATTAAACCAGGAATTTATTATCTTGTTCGATGTTGTTGGTGATTGTCAGAGATAGTAAAGCGCGTTACTCTTTTCAGAGCAGTTTTTCATCCCTGAATATTTGCCATCAGCGCATTCTTATTATTGTAATAACACAAGCGTTCACTTTTGGTGAAATTTTATCATCACTAATAATACCTACCCCTTTGGTATTAATTATTTTATGGACCTTTTATGACTGTTCAGGACTACTTATTAAAATTTCGCAAAATCAGTTCACTCGAAAGTTTGGAAAAACTCTACGACCATCTTAATTACACCCTGACGGACGATCAGGAACTGATCAATATGTATCGTGCTGCCGATCACCGTCGCGCAGAGCTGGTTTCTGGCGGGCGTTTGTTTGACCTCGGCCAGGTACCGAAGTCCGTCTGGCACTATGTCCAATAAAGAAAGTAGCGATCGGTTATAAAAGCCTTATAATAACGCCCCTAAAATTAGATTTGCCTGTTTGCGTCGCTATTCTGGAGAACCTATGACCACCACAACGCCACAACGTATTGGAGGCTGGTTGCTTGGCCCATTGGCCTGGCTTTTAGTCGCTCTGTTAAGTACGACGCTGGCGTTGTTGCTGTATACCGCTGCGTTATCTTCTCCGCAAACATTTCAAACGCTCGGCGAACAAGCACTGACGACACAAATCTTATGGGGCGTTTCTTTTATTACCGCTATCGCCATGTGGTATTACACACTGTGGTTGACCATCGCTTTCTTTAAACGTCGGCGTTGTGTTCCTAAACACTATATTATCTGGCTGCTTATTTCCGTATTGCTGGCAGTAAAAGCGTTCGCTTTTTCACCCGTGGAAGATGGCATAGCCGTTCGCCAGTTACTGTTTACTTTGTTGGCAACCGCATTGATCGTCCCCTATTTTAAACGCTCGTCGCGGGTGAAAGCGACGTTTGTGAATCCGTAATAACCTTACAGTTAACCTGTTGTCGCCTGCTCTGGATTAACGGATAATAGGCGGCTTTTTTATTTCAGGCCGAAAAATGACTGACTACCTGTTACTGTTTGTCGGAACTGTACTGGTCAATAACTTTGTACTGGTCAAGTTTCTCGGTCTCTGTCCGTTTATGGGGGTTTCCAAAAAGCTGGAAACCGCGATGGGCATGGGGCTGGCTACAACGTTTGTGATGACGCTGGCGTCTATTTGCGCCTGGCTTATCGATACGTGGATTTTGATCCCGCTTAATCTGATTTACCTGCGCACCCTGGCATTTATTCTGGTGATTGCTGTGGTTGTGCAGTTCACCGAGATGGTGGTACGCAAAACCAGCCCGGTGCTTTACCGTCTGCTGGGGATTTTTTTGCCGCTTATCACCACCAACTGTGCAGTGCTCGGCGTGGCGTTGCTGAATATCAATCTCGGGCACAATTTCTTGCAGTCGGCGCTGTACGGTTTTTCCGCCGCTGTCGGTTTCTCGCTGGTGATGGTGCTCTTCGCCGCCATCCGCGAACGCCTTGCTGTGGCTGATGTCCCGGCACCTTTTCGCGGTAATGCCATTGCGTTAATTACCGCAGGTCTTATGTCTCTGGCCTTTATGGGCTTTAGTGGTTTGGTGAAGTTGTAATGAATGCTATCTGGATTGCCGTTGCCGCCGTGAGCCTGCTGGGCCTGGCGTTTGGCGCCATTCTGGGTTATGCCTCCCGCCGTTTTGCGGTGGAAGACGATCCGGTCGTTGAGAAAATTGACGAAATCTTACCGCAGAGCCAGTGTGGTCAGTGCGGTTATCCCGGCTGTCGCCCCTACGCGGAAGCCATCAGCTGTAACGGTGAAAAAATTAACCGCTGCGCCCCAGGTGGCGAAGCTGTGATGCTAAAAATTGCTGAGTTGCTTAATGTCGAGCCACAGCCGCTGGATGGCGAAGCGCAAGAGCTAACGCCTGCGCGGATGGTGGCGTTTATTGATGAAAATAACTGTATTGGCTGCACTAAATGTATTCAGGCGTGTCCGGTAGACGCCATCGTTGGTGCTACCCGCGCCATGCATACGGTAATGAGTGATCTCTGTACGGGCTGCAATTTATGTGTTGATCCGTGCCCGACGCACTGCATCTCGTTGCAACCGGTTGCAGAAACACCTGACTCCTGGAAATGGGATCTGAACACCATTCCCGTGCGTATCATTCCCGTGGAACACCATGCTTAAGTTATTCTCTGCATTCAGAAAAAATAAAATCTGGGATTTCAACGGCGGCATCCATCCACCGGAGATGAAAACCCAGTCCAACGGTACGCCCCTGCGCCAGGTACCACTGGCGCAGCGTTTTGTCATACCACTGAAACAACATATTGGCGCTGAAGGTGAGTTGTGCGTTAGCGTCGGCGATAAAGTACTGCGCGGCCAGCCGCTTACCCGTGGACGCGGCAAAATGCTGCCAGTTCACGCGCCCACCTCGGGTACCGTTACGGCTATTGCGCCCCACTCTACGGCTCATCCTTCAGCTTTAGCTGAATTAAGCGTGATTATTGATG
This sequence comes from Escherichia sp. F1, assembly GCF_046764225.1. NCBI lineage: Bacteria > Pseudomonadati > Pseudomonadota > Gammaproteobacteria > Enterobacterales > Enterobacteriaceae > Escherichia > Escherichia sp. F1. Next base: position 2,290,421 of record NZ_CP177202.1, on the reverse strand, counting down.
CCGATGGTGAAGACTGCTGGATCCCGCGAGACGGCTGGGCCGATTATCGCTCTCGCAGTCGCGAAGAGTTAATCGAGCGCATTCATCAGTTTGGTGTTGCCGGGCTGGGTGGTGCAGGATTCCCGACAGGCGTTAAATTGCAGGGCGGCGGAGATAAGATTGAAACGTTGATTATCAACGCTGCTGAGTGCGAGCCGTACATTACCGCCGATGACCGTTTGATGCAGGATTGCGCGGCTCAGGTCGTAGAGGGTATTCGCATTCTTGCGCATATTCTGCAGCCACGCGAAATTCTTATCGGCATTGAAGATAACAAACCGCAGGCGATTTCCATGCTGCGCGCGGTGCTGGCGGACTCTCACGATATTTCTCTGCGGGTGATTCCAACCAAATATCCTTCTGGCGGTGCTAAACAATTAACCTACATTCTGACCGGGAAGCAGGTTCCACATGGCGGGCGTTCATCCGATATCGGCGTATTAATGCAAAACGTCGGCACTGCTTATGCAGTGAAACGTGCCGTTATTGATGGCGAGCCGATTACCGAGCGTGTCGTAACCCTGACTGGCGAAGCAATCGCTCGCCCGGGCAACGTCTGGGCACGGCTGGGGACGCCAGTGCGTCATTTATTGAATGACGCCGGATTCTGCCCCTCTGCCGATCAAATGGTGATTATGGGCGGCCCGCTAATGGGCTTTACCTTGCCATGGCTGGATGTCCCGGTCGTAAAGATTACCAACTGTCTGTTGGCTCCCTCTGCCAATGAGCTTGGCGAACCACAGGAAGAACAAAGCTGCATCCGGTGTAGCGCCTGTGCTGACGCCTGCCCTGCGGATCTTTTGCCGCAACAGTTGTACTGGTTCAGCAAAGGTCAGCAACACGATAAAGCTACCACGCATAACATTGCCGACTGCATTGAATGTGGGGCTTGCGCGTGGGTTTGCCCGAGCAATATTCCCCTGGTGCAATATTTCCGTCAGGAAAAAGCTGAAATTTCAGCTATTCGTCAGGAAGAAAAGCGCGCCGCAGAAGCCAAAGCGCGTTTCGAAGCGCGCCAGGCTCGTCTGGAGCGCGAAAAAGCGGCTCGCCTTGAACGACATAAGAGCGCAGCCGTTCAACCTGCAGCCAAAGATAAAGATGCGATTGCTGCCGCTCTGGCGCGGGTGAAAGAGAAACAGGCCCAGGCTACACAGCCTATTGTGATTAAAGCGGGCGAACGCCCGGATAACAGCGCAATTATTGCAGCACGGGAAGCCCGTAAAGCGCAAGCCAGAGCGAAACAGGCAGAACTGCAGCAAACTAACGACGCAGCAACCGTTGCTGATCCACGTAAAACTGCCGTTGAAGCAGCTATCGCCCGCGCCAAAGCGCGCAAGCTGGAACAGCAACAGGCTAATGCGGAACCAGAAGAACAGGTCGATCCGCGCAAAGCCGCCGTCGAAGCAGCTATTGCCCGTGCCAAAGCACGCAAGCTGGAACAGCAACAGGCTAATGCCGAACCAGAACAACAGGTCGATCCGCGCAAAGCCGCCGTCGAAGCTGCGATTGCCCGTGCCAAAGCACGCAAGCTGGAACAGCAACAGGCTAATGCGGAACCAGACGAAACGGTCGATCCGCGCAAAGCCGCCGTCGAAGCCGCTATTGCCCGCGCCAAAGCACGCAAGCTGGAACAGCAACAGGCTAATGCGGAACCAGAAGAACAGGTCGATCCGCGCAAAGCCGCCGTCGAAGCCGCTATTGCCCGCGCCAAAGCACGCAAGCTGGAACAGCAACAGGCTAATGCGGAGCCAGAAGAACAGATTGATCCGCGCAAAGCGGCAGTTGCTGCGGCTATTGCCCGCGTTCAGGCCAAAAAAGCCGCCCAGCAAAAGGTTGTAAACGAGGACTAAATGGTATTCAGAATAGCTAGCTCCCCTTATACCCATAACCAGCGCCAAACATCGCGCATTATGCTGTTGGTGTTGCTCGCAGCCGTGCCAGGAATCGCAGCGCAACTGTGGTTTTTTGGTTGGGGTACTCTCGTTCAGATCCTGTTGGCGTCGGTCAGTGCTCTGTTAGCCGAAGCTCTCGTACTCAAACTACGCAAGCAGTCGGTAGCCGCAACGTTGAAAGATAACTCAGCATTGCTGACAGGCTTATTGCTGGCGGTAAGTATTCCCCCCCTCGCGCCATGGTGGATGGTCGTGCTGGGTACGGTGTTTGCGGTGATCATCGCTAAACAGTTGTATGGCGGTCTGGGGCAAAACCCGTTTAATCCGGCAATGATTGGTTATGTGGTCTTACTGATCTCCTTCCCGGTGCAGATGACCAGCTGGTTACCGCCACATGAAATCGCGGTCAACATCCCTGGTTTTATCGACGCCATACAGGTTATTTTCAGCGGACATACCGCCAGTGGTGGTGATATGAACACACTACGCTTAGGTATTGATGGCATTAGTCAGGCGACACCGCTGGATACATTTAAAACCTCTGTGCGTGCCGGTCATTCGGTTGAACAGATTATGCAATATCCGATCTACAGCGGTATTCTGGCGGGCGCTGGTTGGCAATGGGTAAATCTCGCCTGGCTGGCTGGCGGCGTGTGGTTGCTATGGCAGAAAGCGATTCGCTGGCATATTCCCCTCAGCTTCTTAGTAACGCTGGCGTTATGCGCAACGTTGGGCTGGTTGTTCTCACCAGAAACACTGGCATCACCGCAAATTCATCTGCTGTCTGGTGCGACTATGCTCGGCGCATTCTTTATTTTGACTGACCCGGTTACTGCTTCTACGACCAATCGTGGTCGTCTTATTTTCGGCGCGCTGGCGGGTTTATTAGTCTGGTTGATCCGCAGTTTCGGCGGCTATCCTGACGGCGTGGCTTTTGCCGTCCTGCTGGCGAACATCACGGTTCCTCTGATCGATTACTACACGCGTCCGCGCGTCTACGGCCATCGCAAAGGGTAAACCATGCTGAAAACTATCCGAAAACACGGCATTACACTGGCACTATTTGCAGCGGGTTCTACAGGGTTAACTGCGGCCATCAACCAGATGACCAAAACGACAATTGCTGAACAGGCCAGTCTGCAACAAAAGGCTTTATTTGATCAGGTGCTGCCAGCCGAACGCTATAACAATGCGCTGGCACAGAGTTGCTATCTGGTCACTGCGCCAGAGTTAGGTAAAGGTGAGCATCGGGTTTACATCGCCAAACAGGATGACAAACCGGTAGCCGCCGTTCTGGAAACAACCGCGCCAGATGGCTATTCCGGTGCGATTCAGCTGCTGGTGGGAGCCGATTTTAACGGCACGGTACTTGGCACGCGCGTGACAGAGCACCACGAAACGCCAGGGCTTGGCGATAAAATCGAACTGCGCCTTTCTGACTGGATCACCCATTTTGCGGGTAAAAAAATCAGTGGTGCGGATGATGCGCACTGGGCGGTGAAGAAAGATGGTGGTGATTTCGACCAGTTCACCGGCGCGACGATTACTCCGCGCGCGGTGGTAAATGCGGTAAAACGCGCCGGATTGTACGCTCAGACGTTACCGGCACAACTTTCCCAACTTCCTGCCTGTGGAGAATAAAGCGTGAGCGAAATTAAAGACGTTATTGTTCAGGGGTTGTGGAAAAACAACTCTGCGCTGGTCCAGTTGCTCGGCCTTTGTCCGCTGCTGGCGGTCACGTCCACTGCCACCAACGCCCTGGGTTTAGGACTTGCGACTACGCTGGTACTGACGCTGACCAACCTGACCATTTCGACGCTGCGTCACTGGACGCCAGCCGAGATCCGCATTCCCATTTACGTGATGATCATCGCCTCGGTGGTCAGCGCTGTACAGATGCTGATCAACGCCTACGCCTTTGGCCTGTATCAATCATTAGGGATTTTTATTCCGCTGATTGTCACTAACTGTATCGTTGTTGGCCGCGCTGAAGCCTTCGCCGCCAAAAAAGGTCCGGCGCTTTCGGCACTGGACGGCTTTTCAATTGGTATGGGCGCAACCTGCGCCATGTTCGTGCTGGGTTCACTACGCGAAATTATCGGCAATGGCACGTTGTTTGACGGTGCAGATGCGCTGTTAGGTAGCTGGGCAAAAGTATTACGCGTGGAAATTTTCCACACCGACTCCCCTTTCCTGCTGGCGATGCTGCCACCAGGTGCATTTATTGGCCTGGGACTGATGCTGGCAGGAAAATACCTGATTGATGAAAGAATGAAAAAGCGCCGTGCTGAAGCAGCTGCCGAACGTGCATTGCCAAACGGTGAAACAGGGAATGTCTGATGAACAAAGCAAAACGCCTGGAGATCCTCACTCGCCTGCGTGAGAACAATCCTCATCCCACCACCGAGCTTAATTTCAGTTCGCCTTTTGAATTGCTGATTGCCGTACTGCTTTCCGCTCAGGCGACCGATGTCAGTGTTAATAAGGCGACGGCGAAACTCTACCCGGTGGCGAATACACCTGCAGCGATGCTTGAACTGGGCGTCGAAGGGGTGAAAACCTATATCAAAACCATTGGGCTTTATAACAGCAAAGCAGAAAATATCATCAAAACCTGCCGTATCTTACTGGAACAGCATAATGGCGAGGTTCCGGAAGATCGTGCTGCGCTTGAAGCCCTGCCTGGTGTAGGTCGTAAAACAGCCAACGTCGTATTAAACACTGCATTCGGCTGGCCGACTATTGCTGTCGACACGCACATTTTCCGCGTTTGTAATCGTACTCAATTTGCGCCGGGGAAAAACGTCGAACAGGTAGAAGAAAAGCTACTGAAAGTGGTTCCGGCAGAGTTTAAAGTCGACTGCCACCATTGGTTGATCCTACACGGGCGTTATACCTGTATTGCCCGCAAGCCCCGCTGTGGCTCTTGTATTATTGAAGATCTTTGTGAATACAAAGAGAAAGTTGACATCTGAAGAAAAGGGGTAACACCGATTACCCCATTCATAACCTTTCTTTATCCTCTTTTAAAACATCTTTTTAACGTCAATGATGCCATTGCTTAGCGTTATCATCAGGTAATCCGTTTGCGGATAACCAAAAATGCAGGTTAATTGTTTTTTTAATAGCGAAATTTTCTATTCATTCGTGATCAAGATCACGATGCTGTGGCAATGTAAAAACATTGCAAGAATTAGGTTAAAATCATTTAAATTTACACACGCAACAAATATTGACCTACAAAACATTACACTGGCTATTTTTCAGAAACTGGACTATCTCACTAGGAAAAACGCTAAATAGCAGAACATATCGCCGTTAAGCCATCATCCCCCTCTCAGGGTAGTGAAAAAATCTGCCGTTACGTTTTTTGAAAAATTTAACGCTGGATAACATTTCCCGGAATGGTTGAATTCCCCGCCTCAGTTATATGTAACAGATTATTACAAAGGACTTGTCTGAAAGTGCAAGATAGTGAACATTACCTGCCGTTTCCCCTCCCACTATAACAATTGCGCGTATGTTTTTTAGGCATAACGCGAGAAAGCACCCCCGTTAATATGGGATGTAAAAAAAGAGGTAAAAGTGTCCACTGCAAACCAAAAACCAACTGAAAGCGTCAGTTTGAACGCTTTCAAACAACCGAAGGCGTTCTATCTCATCTTCTCGATTGAGTTATGGGAACGTTTTGGTTATTACGGCCTACAAGGAATTATGGCTGTTTACCTGGTTAAACAACTGGGTATGTCTGAAGCGGATTCAATCACCCTTTTCTCTTCCTTTAGTGCCCTGGTTTATGGTCTGGTCGCTATCGGCGGCTGGTTAGGTGACAAGGTACTGGGTACTAAACGCGTAATTATGCTTGGCGCTATTGTGCTGGCGATTGGTTATGCTCTGGTTGCCTGGTCTGGTCACGACGCCGGTATCGTTTATATGGGTATGGCAGCTATTGCGGTCGGTAACGGCCTGTTTAAAGCTAACCCGTCTTCTCTGCTTTCTACATGCTATGAGAAAAACGACCCGCGTCTGGAGGGTGCATTCACCATGTACTACATGTCCGTCAACATCGGCTCTTTCTTCTCTATGATCGCCACCCCGTGGCTGGCCGCGAAATACGGCTGGAGTGTTGCGTTTGCGTTGAGCGTTGTAGGCCTGCTGATCACTATCGTTAACTTCGCCTTCTGCCAACGCTGGGTTAAACAGTACGGTTCAAAACCAGACTTCGAGCCTATCAACTACCGTAACCTGCTGCTGACCATTATTGGTGTTGTGGCACTGATCGCTATCGCCACCTGGCTGCTGCACAATCAGGAAGTTGCGCGTATGGCGCTGGGCGTTGTTGCCTTCGGTATTGTGGTTATCTTCGGTAAAGAAGCCTTCGCGATGAAAGGTGCTGCGCGTCGTAAAATGATCGTTGCCTTCATCCTGATGCTCGAAGCCATTATCTTCTTCGTGCTGTACAGCCAGATGCCAACGTCACTGAACTTCTTTGCGATTCGTAACGTTGAACACACCATTCTGGGCCTGGCCGTAGAACCTGAGCAGTATCAGGCACTGAACCCGTTCTGGATCATCATTGGTAGCCCGATTCTGGCCGCTATCTATAACAAGATGGGCGATACCCTGCCGATGCCAACCAAGTTTGCAATCGGCATGGTGATGTGTTCTGGTGCGTTCCTGATTCTGCCGCTGGGTGCGAAATTCGCGTCTGACGCTGGTATCGTGTCTGTAAGCTGGCTGGTCGCGAGCTATGGCCTGCAGAGTATCGGGGAACTGATGATCTCTGGTCTGGGTCTGGCAATGGTCGCACAACTCGTTCCGCAGCGTCTGATGGGCTTCATTATGGGTAGCTGGTTCCTGACCACTGCCGGTGCAAACCTGATTGGTGGTTATGTTGCGGGTATGATGGCTGTGCCGGATAACGTTACCGATCCACTGATGTCACTGGAAGTCTATGGTCGCGTATTCTTGCAGATTGGTGTCGCTACTGCCGTTATTGCAGTACTGATGCTGCTGACCGCGCCGAAACTGCACCGCATGACGCAGGATGACGCTGCAGACAAAGCGGCGAAAGCTGCTGTAGCGTAAAATTCAGGGAAACTTTTTTACAAGCCGCTAACTTTTCGTTAGCGGCTTTTTTTTTGTTCAGCAACGCACTACCATACTTTAAACCACAGACAAAAGGAGTTACCGATGAAATTGTTCTACAAACCGGGCGCCTGCTCTCTCGCTTCCCATATCACCCTGCGTGAGAGCGGAAAGGATTTTACGCTCGTCAGTGTGGATTTAATGAAAAAACGTCTCGAAAACGGTGACGATTACTTTGCCGTTAACCCTAAGGGACAGGTGCCTGCATTGCTGCTGGACGATGGTACTTTGCTGACGGAAGGCGTAGCAATTATGCAGTATCTTGCCGACAGCGTCCCCGACCGCCAGTTGCTGGCACCGGTAAACAGTATTTCCCGCTATAAAACCATCGAATGGCTGAATTACATCGCCACCGAGCTGCATAAAGGCTTCACACCTCTGTTTCGCCCTGATACACCGGAAGAGTACAAACCAACAGTTCGCGCGCAGCTGGAGAAGAAGCTGCAATATGTGAACGATGCTCTGAAGGATGAGCACTGGATCTGCGGGCAACGATTTACAATTGCTGATGCCTATCTGTTTACGGTTCTGCGCTGGGCATACGCGGTGAAACTGAATCTGGAAGGGTTAGAGCACATTGCGGCATTTATGCAACGTATGGCTGAACGTCCGGAAGTACAAGACGCGCTGTCAGCGGAAGGCTTAAAGTAATAGCCATCGGCCCACAGGTCGTTGTGGGCCGAAATGAGATATTTCAGAGCTTTGTTGCGCTGAAATAATGTTCTGGTTTGGCAATACGATCCTGAGCAGCAACCACTTGCAGCTCATATTCCTGCATTGCTTTGGTGGTCACCATGATTTCGTATACTGCAGCGGTCACATGTTCCAGGGCCTCCTGCAGCGTTGCCCCCTGAAGCAGTTTCACCAGCAGTAAACCGCTCGTCACATCACCAACACCTACCGGCTGGCGCATACCAAAATCCACCAGCGGACGGCTGATATGCCAGGCTTCATCGGCGGTAACCAGCAGCATTTCAAAACGGTCACGGCTGTAGCCAGCCCGCGCCAGGTGTTTAACCAACACAATTTGTGGCCCTTGCGCAATGAGTTCACGCGCTGCCAGAACCGCTTCTTCGACGTTATTTACCGGATGCTCACAGAGTATCTCCAGCTCAACCAGATTCGGCGCAATGATATCGCTGGCAGGCAAACCGTGACGCACATGAAACTCTGCGACACCCGGTGCAACGATACAGCCTTTTTCCGGATGACCCATTACCGGATCGCAAAAATATTTCGCCTGCGGATTTGCTGCTTTCACCTGACGAACGATACCGAGAATATGTTCACCCTGCTCCGCCGAACCCAGATAGCCACTTAATACGGCATCACAGGTGTGTAATTTATCAATGGCGGCAATGCCTTGCACAATTTCGGTTAAATGGCTGGGCGGCATCACGCAGCCAGTCCATTTGCCGTATTGGGTGTGATTAGAAAATTGAACGGTGTTCAGCGGCCAGACGTTCGCGCCCAGGCGGCGCATCGGAAACTCTGCCGCACTGTTACCCGCATGACCATAAACAACGTGAGACTGGATAGCGAGAATATTTTTCATCATGTTCCCTGTATAAAAACCAGGGGGAGTGATTTCTCACTCCCCCTTTCCACTTAATGCATTATTTCCAGCAAATCAGACAGTAATTCTTTTTGCCGCGACGCAGTAAGGTAAAACGACCAAACAGACGATCTTCTTCTTTAAAGAAGTATTCAGGATCGGACTGTTTTTCACCGTTAATGGTGATGGCATTGGAAGCGATAGTTTTACGCGCCTGACCACGAGAAGGTTGCAGTTCAGAATCGACCAGCGCCTGCATCAGGTCTGCGCCTTTTTCCATCTCAACCATCGGTACGCCGTCCTGCGCCAGCTGTTCGAAGTCCGCTTCACTCAGCGCACTCAAGGAACCGCTGAACAGGCATTCGGTAATACGTTTTGCCGCCTGCAAACCTTCTTCACCATGCACCAGACGTGTCACCTGTTCCGCCAGTACATACTGGGCGCGCGGTGCTTTACCACTGTTTTTATCTTCTTCTTCCAGGGCGTTGATCTCTTCAATGCTCATAAAGGTGAAGAACTTCAGGAAGCGGTAAACGTCGGCATCCGCAGTGTTAATCCAGAACTGGTAGAATTTGTACGGGCTGGTTTTCTTCGGATCCAACCAGACTGCGCCGCCTTCAGTTTTACCAAATTTGGTGCCGTCTGCTTTGGTGATCAGCGGAACGGTCAGGCCAAACACCTGATTCTGATGCAGACGACGGGTCAGGTCGATACCAGAAGTGATGTTACCCCACTGGTCAGAACCACCAATTTGCAGCACCACACCGTACTGTTTGTTCAGACAGGCGAAGTCATAACCCTGCAACAGGTTGTAGGAAAACTCAGTGAACGAAATCCCCTGATCTTCACGGTTGAGACGCTGCTTAACCGCTTCTTTGTTGATCATCTGGTTAACGGAGAAGTGTTTGCCAATATCGCGCAGGAAGGTCAGCACATTCATATTGCCGAACCAGTCATAGTTGTTCGCCGCGATAGCAGAGTTTTCTCCACAGTCGAAATCGAGGAACGGGGCAACCTGCTTGCGGATTTTGTCCACCCACTCCTGAACAGTTTCTTCGGTGTTCAGCTTACGCTCAGCAGCTTTGAAGCTCGGGTCGCCAATCAGACCCGTCGCGCCGCCTACCAGCGCAACCGGCTTGTGGCCCGCCTGCTGGAAGCGTTTCAGGCATAACAATGGAACAAGATGCCCCAAATGCAAGCTGTCAGCGGTAGGATCGAAGCCGCAATAGAGCGCGATCGGGCCTTGCGCCAGTCGCTCTGCTAACGCTTCCTCGTCCGTCACCTGGGCTACCAGCCCCCGCTCTTGCAATTGTTTAATCAAGTTACTGCTTGCCATCAAAATCTCCATGTATATAACGACTGCACCTTTGCCGGTACACGACTTTTCGCCAGATGCGAAAGAGACATAGAATAAAGTGCCAGAATCAGGAGTACCAGCGATTAAAGCAAGATTTTTGCATCTTTTCAGGGGGCAAGACGATCAATCTTCCACGCATCATTTTCACGCTGGTACAAAAAGCGGTCATGCAGGCGATGCTCACCGCCCTGCCAGAACTCAATCTGTTCAAGGCTGACGCGAAAACCGCCCCAAAAACTCGGCAATGGCACTTCGCCCTGTTGAAACTTCTGCTTCAGCTCCAGGAATTTACTTTCAAGGATACCGCGGGCAGAAATGCGACTGGACTGCTTCGAAACCCATGCACCAATCTGGCTATCACGGGGGCGACTATGAAAATATTTCATCACTTCGAGAGTCGAAAGTCGTTCAGCTTTACCGATCACCATCACCTGGCGCTCAAGGGTATGCCACGGGAACAGCAGGCTAACGCGCGGATTATTTTCGATTTGATGTGCTTTACGGCTGCCGAGGTTGGTGTAAAACACCATGCCTTTTTCGTCGTAATGTTTGAGCAAAACGATGCGCTGATAAGGCTGACCATGTTCATCCACGGTAGCGACCACCATCGCGGTAGGGTCCGCCAGTTTGGCTTCACACGCCTGAGAGAGCCAGCGTTCAAAAAGGGTTAATGGATCGGCGGGAAGATCGCGGCGGCGTAATCCGCCTTTGGTGTATTCACGGCGCAGATGCGCGATTTGCTGCAATTCGTCGTTATCAGACATGGTTTTCTTTACGGATTGTCAGTGGGTGACGCTATTGTGCGCCGCCCCTGGAAAAATCTCAACGCTGTGGATTTTGTAACTGACAGTTATTCAAGACGATGCGGTCGCGTTTATAGACAGTCGCTTCCTCGCCTTTCGACCAGAAAACATAGATCCCGTCGGTGTAACGTGCACCAGACGCAGAAATGCCCTGTTTGAGATGCAGTAGTTGATTATCGTAAACAAAACTGACTTCCTGGCGCGGATTATTCAGTTTGACCGTCAACGGTTTTTCATCACACTGGTATTCCAGCGTATCGGTTTGCATGCGCTCAACCAGTTGATTGAACGCGCTACAGCCGGTGAGAAGCACCGGCAAACAGATCAGTAACAGTTTTTTCATAGACATTTCCCGAAGACTTTCCTGGTCTGGAGGGCAATACGCCCTCCCTAACGTTCCAAGTGTAACGGCAGACGCGGTAAGAAAAATTCAGTTAACTCTGATATCACGGGTTAGCAGGGAAAATAGCCCCCAGTACCGTCTCCTGGCTTGCGCCAGTGACGGAAGGCAGATTTCCTGGTAATCCCGCCAGCGTACGCCAGGCAAGCCAGGCGAAAGCCAATGCTTCCATGTCATCACCACTAATGCCAACGGCATCGGTGGTGGTGACTTCTGTGCCTGGCAGTAATGCCGCCAGACGCGCCATGAGTAGCGGATTACGACTTCCTCCACCACATACCATCAATCGTTCGCAGCCACCGCTCAACAAAACTTGTTCAGAAATGGTCACGGCGGTGAGTTCTGCCAGTGTCGCCTGTACATCTCGGGGATCAACACCCGGAAAATGGCGCAAATGGCGCTCCAGCCAACCGTAGTTAAAGTATTCGCGTCCGGTGCTTTTCGGTGCAGGTTGCGAGAAATACGGGTCGCTAAGCATATTTTGCAGCAGTGGGAGAATGACTTTACCCGCCCGTGCCCACTCGGCATCTTTATCGTAAGGTTTACCTGCCTGACGCCAGATCCAGGCATCCATCAGCATGTTACCAGGGCCGGTATCGTAGCCCCCTACCGGCTGCCCAGGAATGAGCAGTGACAGATTGGCGATGCCGCCAATATTGAGCACCATTCGTCGCTCGGTTGGGTGAGCCAGCAGCGCATGATGGAACGCAGGTACCAGCGGTGCGCCTTGTCCTCCCAAGGCAATATCGCGACGACGAAAATCACCGACAACCGTAATTCCGGTGCGTGCCACAATTTGATTGTTATCGCCAATCTGTAAAGTGTGTGGTGCCACGCCCGTCGGTTCATGCCAGACGGTTTGACCGTGACAGCCGATCGCAACGATATCTCTCGCCTGCAGGTTTTGTTCCTTAAGCAAGGCATTGACCGCATCAGCAAAAAGTCGCCCGAGTTGAGTATCAAGCTGTCCAAACTGAGAAAGTGTAAGCTGCTGGCCCTGGCAAATATCCAGTACAGCCTGTTTCAGAGACACCGGGATCGGCCAGCTCAAACTTGCCAGCTGTGCGACCCGGTGTTCATCAATTGTCGCCAACACAACATCAACACCATCAAGGCTGGTGCCTGACATAACGCCAATAAAGCGGCCCGATTTCATAGTTCATCCTTTTTCAATCTGACGTTTGCGCACCACTCAAACATAAACTTTTCGTGAATACCATGCGGAATGACCGATTTTTACCGTTGGTAGTAAAACATTATCTTCAAATCAATAATCATCATGAATGTTTTGTTTATAATTGGTTGATCCTACTTTCATTATGATTTGCTCATATTTGGTAGAACATGTAACCATGGATTCACATATGCCATATACTTTGACCATGAGGGATGCTTGCGTGGCGTTTCATGGTGAACAGGAGATTTTTCAATGATTAAACGCGTATTGGTTGTTTCAATGGTAGGTCTGTCTCTTGTCGGTTGTGTTAATAACGACACCCTGTCAGGGGATGTTTATACCGCTTCTGAAGCGAAACAAGTACAGAATGTCAGCTATGGCACCATCGTTAACGTACGTCCGGTACAGATTCAGGGCGGTGATGATTCCAACGTTATCGGCGCAATTGGCGGTGCTGTTCTTGGTGGTTTCCTGGGGAATACTGTTGGTGGCGGAACCGGGCGTTCTCTGGCTACTGCAGCAGGCGCTGTTGCAGGTGGCGTAGCCGGTCAGGGCGTACAGAGTGCAATGAACAAAACGCAGGGTGTCGAGCTGGAAATTCGTAAAGACGATGGTAATACTATCATGGTGGTACAAAAACAAGGCAACACTCGTTTCTCTCCGGGCCAACGTGTCGTACTGGCCAGCAATGGCAGTCAGGTGACCGTTTCCCCGCGCTAAATAAGTTTGCGTGTGGTCAGGTTACTGACCACACGCCCCCTTCATTTCACCCTTTGGCCTGTAACTCAATGATATTATGCTCAAGTTTTGCGATGAGCTTAATCAGTTGTTCCAGTTCCTCTGCGGAGATGCCATGTAAAATTTCCGCGCGGGTTTTGTTAATAACAGCTTCCATTTCGCTGATCAGCGGCTCTGCCTTTTCCGTCAGTTTAATACGTTTAGCCCGACGATCGCTGGCACAAGTTTGACGCGAAATTAACCCTTTTTCTTCCAGTTGGTCCAGAGTACGGACAAGTGATGGCTGCTCGATGCCAATCGCTTTTGCCAGTTGAATTTGCGACTGGTCTGGAGGTAACTGATGGATATTGTGTAACGTAACCCAATGGGTTTGTGTTAACTCCAGCGGTTTCAGGCGATGGTCTATCAGAGCACGCCATATGCGCACCAACCGTGCCAGATCAGAACCTAGTGGCGATTCCAATTTCATCTCCTTATAATTAGCTTGCTAAGATATAATGCGGCTTTTAGAATAGTGTGCAGCAATTGTATTGCTAAAACAAATGTATTGCTGCATTTGGTTACCGTCAGACATATTTTTCAGAAATTGCGCGTAAATTTTTCGCACTTAAAGAATATTTATTAATCTAACGCAATATATTCGGTCGTAAAGGAATCTACTTTGTGAAGTTTATGCTCAATGCAACAGGATTGCCCTTACAAGATCTGGTGTTCGGTGCGTCCGTCTACTTTCCTCCGTTTTTCAAAGCCTTCGCGTTTGGATTCGTCATCTGGCTTGTCGTACACCGCCTGCTTCGTGGCTGGATCTACGCCGGTGACATCTGGCATCCCTTGTTAATGGATTTATCGCTGTTTGCGATTTGCGTTTGCCTTGCCCTGGCAATACTGATTGCGTGGTAACTATGTCAATTAAAACAATTAAGTATTTCTCAACAATCATTGTAGCGGTAGTTGCGGTTCTTGCCGGATGGTGGCTGTGGAATTATTACATGCAATCTCCGTGGACACGCGACGGGAAAATACGCGCTGAACAGGTTTCTATCACCCCTCAGGTGTCGGGACGTATTGTTGAGCTGAATATAAAAGACAACCAACTGGTTAACGCGGGGGATCTTCTGCTCACGATCGATAAAACGCCCTTTCAGATCGCCGAGCTGAACGCACAGGCTCAGCTGGCGAAAGCGCAATCTGACCTCGCAAAAGCCAATAACGAAGCCAATCGTCGTCGTCATCTCTCACAAAATTTTATTTCTGCCGAAGAACTCGATACCGCTAACCTCAATGTTAAAGCGATGCAGGCCAGTGTTGATGCCGCACAGGCGGCGCTGAAACAGGCACAATGGCAACTGGCGCAAACGGAAATTCGCGCCCCGGTGAGTGGATGGGTGACTAACCTCACTACCCGCATCGGCGATTACGCTGACACCGGGAAACCGCTGTTTGCCCTTGTCGACAGCCACTCGTTTTACGTCATTGGTTATTTTGAAGAAACCAAGTTGCGCCATATCCGCGAAGGTGCACCAGCACAAATTACCCTCTATAGTGATAACAAAACGTTACAGGGTCACGTTTCCAGTATCGGTCGGGCGATTTATGATCAGAGCGTTGAAAGTGACTCAAGCCTTATTCCGGATGTGAAACCTAACGTCCCCTGGGTTCGACTCGCCCAACGCGTTCCCGTCCGCTTTGCGCTGGATAAAGTCCCAGGCGATGTCACGCTGGTGTCGGGCACCACCTGTAGCATTGCCGTAGGTCAATAATGAACGCATCGTCATGGTCCTTGCGCAATTTGCCCTGGTTCAGGGCCACGCTGGCGCAATGGCGTTATGCGTTACGCAATACCATTGCCATGTGTCTGGCGCTGACGGTTGCCTATTATTTGAATCTTGATGAGCCCTATTGGGCGATGACCTCGGCTGCCGTGGTTAGCTTTCCCACCGTTGGCGGTGTCATCAGCAAAAGCCTCGGACGCATCGCTGGCAGTTTGCTCGGAGCCATTGCGGCACTGCTTCTTGCCGGACATACACTTAATGAGCCGTGGTTTTTTCTTTTGAGCATGGCGGCGTGGCTTGGCTTTTGTACCTGGGCCTGTGCGCACTTCACGAATAATGTCGCGTATGCATTTCAACTGGCGGGCTACACGGCTGCCATCATCGCCTTTCCGATGGTTAATATTACTGAGGCCAGCCAGCTGTGGGATATCGCTCAGGCGCGCGTTTGCGAGGTGATTGTCGGTATTTTGTGCGGCGGCATGATGATGATGATCCTGCCGAGCAGTTCCGATGCTACTGCCCTTTTAACCGCATTGAAAAACATGCACGCCCGATTACTGGAACATGCCAGTTTACTCTGGCAGCCAGAAACAACCGATGCCATTCGTGCAGCACATGAGGGGGTGATTGGGCAGATACTGACCATGAATTTGCTGCGTATCCAGGCTTTCTGGAGCCACTATCGTTTTCGCCAGCAAAACGCGCGCCTTAATGCGCTACTCCACCAGCAATTACGTATGACCAGTGTCATCTCCAGCCTGCGACGTATGTTGCTCAACTGGCCCTCACCGCCATGTGCCACACGAGAAATTCTCGAACAGCTGCTGACGGCGCTCGCCAGTTCGCAAACAGATGTTTACACCGTCGCACGTATTATCGCCCCGCTACGCCCGACCAACGTCGCCGACTACCGGCACGTCGCCTTCTGGCAGCGACTACGTTATTTTTGCCGCCTTTATCTGCAAAGTAGTCAGGAATTACATCGTCTGCAAAGCGGTGTAGATGACCATGCCAGACTCCCACGGACATCCGGCCTGGCTCGTCATACCGACAACGCCGAAGCTATGTGGAGCGGGCTGCGTACATTTTGTACGTTGATGATGATTGGCGCATGGAGTATTGCATCGCAATGGGATGCCGGTGCCAATGCATTAACGCTGGCAGCAATTAGCTGCGTACTCTACTCCGCCGTCGCAGCACCGTTTAAGTCGTTGTCACTGCTGATGCGCACGCTGGTGTTACTTTCGCTATTCAGCTTTGTGGTCAAATTTGGCCTGATGGTCCAGATTAGCGATCTGTGGCAATTTTTACTGTTTCTCTTTCCACTGCTGGCGACAATGCAGCTTCTTAAATTGCAGATGCCCAAATTTGCCGCACTGTGGGGGCAACTGATTGTTTTTATGGGTTCGTTTATCGCTGTCACTAATCCCCCGGTGTATGATTTTGCTGATTTTCTTAACGATAATCTGGCAAAAATCGTTGGCGTCGCGTTGGCGTGGTTAGCGTTCGCCATTTTGCGTCCAGGGTCGGATGCTCGTAAAAGCCGTCGTCATATTCGCGCGCTGCGCCGGGATTTTGTCGATCAGCTAAGCCGCCATCCAACACTGAGTGAAAGCGAATTTGAATCGCTCACTTATCATCACGTCAGTCAGTTGAGTAACAGCCAGGATGCGCTGGCTCGCCGTTGGTTATTACGCTGGGGTGTAGTGCTGCTGAACTGTTCTCATGTTGTCTGGCAATTGCGCGACTGGGAATCGCGTTCCGATCCGTTATCGCGAGTACGGGATAACTGTATTTCACTGTTGCGGGGAGTGATGAGTGAGCGTGGCGTTCAGCAAAAATCACTGGCGGCCACACTTGAAGAATTACAGCGGATTTGTGACAGCCTTGCCCGTCATCATCAACCTGCTGCCCGTGAGCTGGCGGCAATTGTCTGGCGGCTGTACTGCTCGCTTTCGCAACTTGAGCAAGCACCACCGCAAGGTACGCTGGCCTCTTAATTACTTAATTACACCACAGGCATAGCGTTCACCGCCACCGCCCAGCGGTTTAGGTTGATCGGACATATTATCACCGCCAACGTGGACCATCAACGCCTTGTCTTTGATTTCATCCAGTGATTTCAGACGAGGCGCGATGACGGCATCGGTGGCTTTGCCGTCATTATTGACGACCAGTGCAGGCAGATCGCCTAAATGCCCGGCACCTTCTGGCCCTTCATGTTTACCGGTATTTTGTGGATCAAGATGCCCGCCTGCGGATTCCGCGGCGCTGGCTTTGCCATCTTTGGTGGCTGGCTGGCAGTTTCCTTTTGCATGAATATGGAAGCCATGTTCACCGGGAGGTAATGCTTTCAGATCGGGCGAAAACTCCAGACCTTTATCGGTTTCAGTAATGGTAACGCTACCAATTGACTGCCCAACCCCTTGCGACGTGACGAGGTTCATCTCGACTTTTTCACTGGCAGCTTGTGCGCCGGTCGCAACAACCAGCGCCAGAATGGCCAGACTAAAACGTTTCATAGGACCTCCGTTCATTGTGCATTCCTGAATAAGTGTAAACCAGTGACACATTTTTGAACGGCGGCTATTCCTAAAAGTGCTTACGGTACGTCGTAACCCAATGCCGCTTTACGGATACGGAACCATTGTTGACGGGTCATTTTCAGTGTTTCAGCTTCGACAGCTGCCCGTACGCGCTCAATTTTACCTGAGCCGATAATTGGCAGCGGCTGCGACGGTAAACGTAATACCCAGGCGTAAACCACCTGTTCAATCGAGCCCGCGTTTAACTCCTCCGCCACCACAGCCAGTTCATCACGCAGCGGCTGGAAATAATCATCATTAAACAGACGACCACCACCAAGGCAGGACCACGCCATCGGACGAACACGCAGTTGTTGCAGTTGGTCGAGCGTGCCATCCAGCAGTAACGGCTGATGTACCGGGGATATTTCCACCTGATTAGTGGCAAGGGTAAACGGCAGACGTGATTGCAACAGGGCAAATTGCGCAGGCGTAAAGTTCGATACGCCAAAATGGCGCACTTTGCCGCTCTGATGCAGATGTTTAAACGCGTCCGCCACTTCATCGGCATCCATTAACGGGTCTGGTCGGTGGATTAACAGCAGATCCAGATGATCGGTCGCGAGATTAATTAGCGACTGTTCGGCGCTCTTAATGATGTGATCGCGGTCAGTGATGTAATGACCAATGACGTTTTCTTCACGCGCGGTCGTCGCGATACCGCATTTACTGACGATTTCCATCCGTTCACGCAGGTGAGGAGCCAGTTTCAGCGCCTCGCCAAACGCCGCTTCGCACTGATAGCCACCATAAATATCAGCATGGTCCACGGTGGTCACGCCGAGATCCAGATGCTCTTCAATAAAACTGACCAGCTGGCGGGCGGACATATTCCAGTCCATCAATCGCCAGTAGCCCATCACAAAACGGGAAAACTCCGGGCCTTGCGGCGCAATAGTAATACGCTGAACCATAATCGCTTCCTCTTATCAGATATGAGAGGAGTATACGCAAGATTAGGCTCAAAAGAGTGATGGTTGCTCCGGTTCGTCTGATGACGCTGGCTTATTTGCGCGTAATTTACGCATTAATCGCTGCCGACAAAGGCGCAGCACCTCTTGTTTTTCGCCATCGCTCATTTTATTCCAGTTAAAACGCTCATCCCGACTACGAAAACAGCCGCGACAAAACCCGCGTTCGTCAGACTGGCAAATTCCCCGGCACGGGCTCTGGACGGGAAAGAACTCTAATTGCTCCGCCACTTCGCCCTCCTCAAAATAAGATTATTACCATTATTGAAGCTGTTAATGCCCAAAGTAGCAACTTTGCTTGCACTAGACCGACTGGTCTACTACACTCCAACGCATGAACAAACACACCGAACATGATACTCGCGAACATCTCCTGGCGACGGGCGAGCAACTTTGCCTGCAACGTGGATTCACCGGGATGGGGCTAAGCGAATTACTAAAAACCGCTGAAGTGCCGAAAGGGTCCTTCTATCACTACTTTCGCTCTAAAGAAGCGTTTGGCGTTGCCATGCTTGAGCGCCATTACGCCGCATATCACCAGCGACTGACTGAGTTGCTGCAATCCGGCGAAGGTAACTACCGCGACCGCATACTGGCTTATTACCAGCAAACACTGAACCAGTTTTGCCAACATGGAACCATCAGTGGTTGCCTGACAGTAAAACTCTCTGCCGAAGTGTGCGATCTGTCAGAAGATATGCGTAGCGCGATGGATAAAGGCGCTCGCGGCGTGATCGTTCTGCTCTCGCAGGCGCTGGAAAATGGCCGTGATAGCCATTGTTTAACCTTTTGTGGCGAACCGCTGCAACAGGCACAAGTGCTTTACGCACTATGGCTGGGTGCGAATCTGCAGGCCAAAATTTCGCGCAATTCCGAGCCACTGGAAAACGCGCTGGCACATGTAAAAACCATTATTGCGACGCCTGCCGTTTAGCAGGCATTTTTTATCACCAGACGACCGGGAGCCTTTATGTCATCTGAAAAACTGTATTCCCCACTGAAAGTGGGCGCGATCACGGCGGCAAACCGTATTTTTATGGCACCGCTGACGCGTCTGCGCAGTATTGAACCGGGTGACATCCCTACCCCGTTGATGGCGGAATACTATCGCCAACGTGCCAGTGCCGGTTTGATTATTAGTGAAGCCACGCAAATTTCTGCCCAGGCAAAAGGATATGCAGGTGCGCCTGGCATCCATAGTTCGGAACAAATTGCCGCATGGAAAAAAATTACCGCTGGCGTTCATGCTGAAAATGGTCATATGGCCGTACAGCTGTGGCACACTGGACGCATTTCTCATGCCAGCCTGCAACCTGGCGGTCAGGCACCGGTAGCGCCTTCAGCACTTAGCGCGGGAACTCGTACTTCTCTGCGCGATGAAAATGGTCAGGCGATCCGTGTTGAAACATCCATGCCGCGTGCGCTTGAACTGGAAGAGATTCCGGGTATCGTCAATGATTTCCGTCAGGCCATTGCTAACGCGCGTGAAGCTGGATTTGATCTGGTAGAGCTTCACTCTGCTCACGGTTATTTGCTGCATCAGTTCCTTTCCCCTTCTTCAAACCATCGTACCGATCAGTACGGCGGCAGCGTGGAAAATCGCGCACGTCTGGTACTGGAAGTGGTCGATGCCGGGATTGATGAATGGGGTGCCGACCGCATTGGCATTCGCGTTTCGCCAATCGGTACTTTTCAGAACACAGATAACGGCCCGAATGAAGAAGCCGATGCATTGTATCTGATTGAACAACTGGGTAAACGCGGCATTGCTTATCTGCATATGTCAGAACCAGATTGGGCGGGGGGTGAACCGTATACTGATGCGTTCCGCGAAAAAGTACGCGCCCGTTTCCACGGTCCGATTATCGGCGCAGGTGCATACACGGTAGAAAAAGCCGAAACGCTGATCGGCAAAGGGTTAATTGATGCGGTGGCATTTGGTCGTGACTGGATTGCGAACCCGGATCTGGTCGCCCGCTTGCAGCGCAAAGCTGAGCTTAATCCACAGCGTGCTGAAAGTTTCTATGGCGGCGGTGCGGAAGGCTACACGGATTACCCGACGCTGTAATCCAACATTGCGAGCGGCGCAAAGCCGCCGCTATACTAAAACAACATTTTGAATCTGTTAGCCATTTTGAGGATATAAAGATGCGTCTTCTTCATACCATGCTGCGCGTTGGCGATCTGCAACGCTCCATCGATTTTTATACCAAAGTGCTGGGCATGAAACTGCTGCGTACCAGCGAAAACCCGGAATACAAATACTCACTGGCGTTTGTTGGCTACGGTCCGGAAACCGAAGAAGCGGTGAT
Source organism: Escherichia sp. F1 (assembly GCF_046764225.1). Classification (NCBI taxonomy): domain Bacteria; kingdom Pseudomonadati; phylum Pseudomonadota; class Gammaproteobacteria; order Enterobacterales; family Enterobacteriaceae; genus Escherichia; species Escherichia sp. F1. Next base: position 2,269,672 of record NZ_CP177202.1, on the reverse strand, counting down.
TGAACTGACCTACAACTGGGGCGTGGATAAATACGAACTCGGCACTGCTTATGGTCACATCGCGCTTAGCGTAGATAACGCAGCTGAAGCGTGCGAAAAAATCCGTCAAAACGGGGGTAACGTGACCCGTGAAGCGGGTCCGGTAAAAGGCGGTACTACGGTTATCGCGTTTGTGGAAGATCCGGACGGTTACAAAATTGAGTTAATCGAAGAGAAAGACGCCGGTCGCGGTCTGGGCAACTAATCTCCTGCCGGGCGTGAACTCATCGCGCCCGCATCTTTACTGCATCGACAAGTAATATTTGTCATAATGCGCGCTGCAATTTATCCGTATTAAGAGAATCAGATGTCCGATAACGCTCAACTTACCGGTCTGTGCGACCGTTTTCGTGGTTTTTATCCTGTTGTGATCGATGTTGAAACAGCTGGATTTAACGCCAAAACCGATGCGCTGCTTGAGATTGCCGCCATCACCCTGAAAATGGATGAACAAGGCTGGCTGATGCCGGACACCACATTACATTTCCACGTCGAACCATTTGTCGGCGCAAATTTGCAGCCAGAGGCCCTCGCCTTCAACGGCATTGACCCGAACGATCCCGATCGCGGCGCGGTCAGCGAATACGAGGCGCTGCACGAAATTTTTAAAGTTGTGCGTAAAGGTATTAAAGCGAGCGGTTGTAACCGCGCCATTATGGTGGCGCACAACGCCAATTTCGATCACAGCTTTATGATGGCCGCCGCAGAACGCGCCTCACTGAAACGTAACCCGTTCCACCCTTTCGCCACTTTTGACACTGCTGCACTGGCCGGGCTGGCACTCGGACAAACCGTATTGTCAAAGGCTTGCCAGACCGCTGGCATGGACTTCGACAGCACCCAGGCGCACTCCGCGCTGTACGACACCGAACGCACTGCTGTGCTGTTTTGTGAAATCGTCAACCGCTGGAAACGTCTGGGAGGCTGGCCGCTACCTGCCGCCGAAGAGGTGTAATCGAGTCGATGCCTGATGACATGCAATGATTCAGGCATCTATAGTGAGGCTATTCCACGCATCATGCATGATATTCACGGGGAATAGCGTTAATGGCAGATAATCCAAACCTTTCATCGCCCCTGCCGGACGTGTTTTCACCGGCAACCCGCGACTGGTTTCTTCGCGCCTTTAAACAGCCGACCGCTGTCCAGTCGCAAACCTGGCATGTGGCGGCGCGAGGCGAACATGCGCTGGTGATTGCACCGACTGGCTCCGGGAAAACGCTGGCAGCATTTCTCTACGCCCTCGATCAGCTCTTCCGCGAAGGCGGCGAAGATACCCGCGAGGCGCATAAGCGTAAAACCTCACGCATTCTCTATATTTCACCGATAAAAGCCCTTGGCACCGACGTTCAGCGCAACTTGCAGATCCCGTTACAGGGTATTGCCGATGAACGGCGGCGGCGCGGCGAAACGGAAGTCAATCTTCGCGTGGGGATCCGTACTGGCGATACGCCTGCACAGGAACGCAGCAAACTCACCCGTAATCCGCCGGATATTCTGATCACCACACCCGAATCACTCTATCTGATGCTGACCTCCCGCGCGCGCGAAACGCTACGCGGCGTCGAAACGGTAATTATTGATGAAGTCCACGCGGTAGCGGGCAGTAAACGTGGTGCGCATCTGGCGTTAAGTCTGGAGCGGCTCGATGCGCTGCTCCACACCTCAGCACAGCGAATTGGCCTTTCTGCCACTGTACGCTCAGCCAGCGATGTGGCAGCATTTCTTGGTGGCGATCGCCCGGTTACGGTAGTAAACCCGCCCGCAATGCGCCATCCGCAGATACGGATTGTTGTACCGGTCGCCAATATGGATGATGTCTCATCGGTCGCCAGCGGCACCGGCGAAGACAGCCATGCCGGCCGAGAAGGCTCCATCTGGCCATATATTGAAACGGGTATCCTTGATGAAGTGTTGCGCCATCGCTCGACCATTGTCTTTACTAATTCACGCGGGCTGGCGGAAAAACTGACGGCACGATTGAATGAGCTTTACGCCGCACGCTTACAGCGTTCCCCGTCTATCGCCGTTGATGCGGCCCATTTCGAGTCGACCTCTGGCGCAACCTCTAACCGTGTACAAAGTAGCGACGTTTTTATTGCTCGATCACACCACGGCTCCGTGTCTAAAGAACAACGAGCAATCACCGAACAGGCGCTGAAATCGGGTGAATTACGCTGCGTGGTCGCAACCTCCAGTCTCGAACTGGGGATTGATATGGGCGCGGTGGATCTGGTGATTCAGGTGGCAACGCCGCTTTCTGTTGCCAGTGGGTTACAACGCATTGGACGTGCCGGACACCAGGTAGGTGGTATCTCCAAAGGGCTTTTTTTCCCCCGAACCAGGCGTGACTTAGTCGATTCCGCAGTCATTGTTGAGTGTATGTTCGCAGGCAGGCTGGAAAACCTGACACCACCGCATAATCCACTCGACGTCCTTGCGCAGCAAACCGTTGCCGCCGCGGCGATGGATGCATTACAGGTAGACGAATGGTACTCCCGCGTACGCCGTGCCGCACCGTGGAAAGATCTGCCAAGACGTGTTTTTGACGCCACGCTGGATATGCTTTCCGGGCGCTATCCCTCTGGCGATTTTTCTGCTTTTCGCCCCAAACTGGTCTGGAACCGGGAGACCGGGATATTGACCGCCCGACCTGGCGCTCAGCTGTTGGCGGTTACCAGCGGTGGCACCATTCCGGATCGTGGCATGTATAGCGTGTTATTACCCGAAGGTGAAGAACAGGCCGGTTCGCGGCGGGTGGGTGAACTGGATGAGGAGATGGTATATGAGTCGCGGGTGAACGACATTATCACTCTCGGCGCTACCTCATGGCGGATCCAGCAAATCACCCGCGATCAGGTGATTGTGACTCCTGCTCCGGGTCGTTCTGCCCGGCTCCCCTTCTGGCGTGGTGAAGGTAACGGACGTCCGGCAGAATTAGGCGAGATGATCGGCGATTTTCTCCATTTACTGGCGGATGGCGCGTTCTTTTCCGGGACTATTCCCCCGTGGTTGGCAGAAGAAAATACGATCGCCAATATTCAGGGGTTGATTGACGAGCAGCGCAACGCGACGGGCATCGTTCCGGGGAGTCGTCATCTGGTCCTCGAACGGTGCCGTGATGAAATTGGCGACTGGCGTATTATTTTGCACTCTCCCTATGGAAGACGGGTGCATGAACCCTGGGCGCTGGCGATTGCCGGGCGAATACATGCACTATGGGGCGCTGACGCGTCTGTGGTCGCCAGTGATGACGGCATTGTTGCGCGCATTCCTGACACTGATGGTAAATTGCCCGACGCCGCGATTTTTTTGTTTGAACCAGAAAAGTTGCTACAAATTGTCCGTGAGGTGGTAGGCAGCTCGGCACTTTTCGCCGCCCGTTTTCGCGAATGCGCCGCGCGGGCATTATTAATGCCGGGCCGCACGCCGGGCCATCGCACCCCGCTCTGGCAACAACGGCTGCGCGCCAGTCAGTTGCTGGAAATCGCTCAGGGATATCCGGATTTTCCGGTCATTCTCGAAACCCTACGCGAATGTCTGCAAGATGTTTATGATCTTCCCGCGCTGGAACGTTTGATGCGTCGCCTGAACGGTGGCGAAATTCAAATATCCGATGTAACGACCACAACGCCCTCGCCTTTCGCCGCCAGTTTATTGTTCGGCTATGTCGCGGAATTTATGTACCAGAGCGACGCCCCGCTGGCAGAGCGCCGGGCATCCGTACTGTCGCTGGACAGCGAGTTACTGCGCAATCTACTCGGACAGGTCGATCCGGGGGAATTACTCGACCCACAGGTCATTCGCCAGGTGGAAGAAGAGTTGCAACGACTGGCTCCTGGCAGAAGAGCGAAAGGTGAAGAAGGATTGTTCGACCTGCTGCGCGAACTGGGGCCAATGACCGTTGAAGACCTGGCGCAACGGCATACAGGCAGCAGTGAAGAGATTGCGTCGTATCTGGAAAATCTTCTTGCAGTAAAACGAATCTTCCCGACGATGATTAGCGGGCAGGAGCGTCTTGCCTGTATGGATGATGCCGCCAGGCTGCGCGATGCCCTCGGCGTACGACTACCAGAGTCACTGCCAGAGATTTATTTGCACCGAGTCAGTTACCCGCTTCGCGACCTCTTTCTGCGCTATCTCCGGGCTCATGCTCTGGTCACGGCTGAACAACTGGCTCATGAGTTTAGCCTCGGTATTGCCATTGTCGAAGAGCAACTTCAGCAACTGCGCGAACAGGGGCTGGTGATGAATCTGCAACAAGACATCTGGGTGAGCGATGAAGTATTTCGTCGTCTGCGTTTGCGCTCGCTGCAAGCCGCCAGAGAAGCGACACGTCCCGTTGCGGCCACGACCTATGCGCGATTGCTGCTGGAACGTCAGGGCGTATTACCCGCCACCGATGGTAGCCCGGCACTCTTTGCCTCAACATCGCCAGGCGTTTATGAGGGCGTGGATGGCGTCATGCGGGTGATCGAACAGCTTGCAGGAGTCGGTTTACCCGCCTCACTCTGGGAAAGCCAGATCCTGCCTGCCCGCGTACGCGACTATTCGCCAGAAATGCTCGATGAATTACTGGCAACCGGTGCGGTTATCTGGTCGGGGCAAAAAAAGCTGGGTGAAGATGACGGCCTGGTGGCACTGCATCTACAGGAATATGCCGCAGAATCGTTCACTCCCGCCGAAGCGGATCAGCCGAATCGTTCGGCGCTGCAGCAAGCGATAGTCGCTGTTCTGGCTGACGGAGGAGCCTGGTTTGCACAACAAATCAGCCAACGGATACGCGATAAAATCGGCGAATCGGTTGATCCCTCGGCACTGCAAGAGGCGTTATGGGCGCTGGTCTGGCAAGGCGTCATCACCAGCGATATTTGGGCACCGTTACGCGCCCTCACCCGCAGCAGTTCCAACGCACGCACCTCAACTCGCCGCAGTCACCGGGCTCGTCGTGGGCGTCCTGTCTATGCACAACCCGTCTCGCCGCGGGTGTCTTACAACACACCAAATCTGGCTGGACGCTGGTCGTTATTGCAGGTGGAGCCACTAAACGATACCGAAAGGATGCTGGCGCTGGCGGAAAATATGCTCGACCGCTACGGCATCATCAGTCGTCAGGCGGTGATAGCCGAAAATATCCCTGGCGGGTTTCCATCGATGCAAACGCTTTGTCGAAGTATGGAAGACTCCGGGCGAATTATGCGAGGTCGTTTTGTAGAAGGTCTGGGTGGCGCGCAATTCGCTGAACGTCTGACTATTGACCGATTGCGCGATCTGGCGACACAAGCCACGCAAACGCGCCACTATACACCAGTGGCGCTCTCTGCCAACGATCCGGCTAATGTGTGGGGAAATCTTCTGCCCTGGCCTGCACATCCGGCAACGCTGATTCCAACGCGTCGGGCGGGTGCGCTGGTGGTCGTTTCTGGCGGAAAATTGTTACTCTATCTGGCGCAAGGTGGCAAAAAAATGCTGGTCTGGCAGGAAAAAGATGAATTACTCGCCCCAGAGGTTTTCCACGCGCTGACTACCGCACTGCGTCGCGAACCACGGCTGCGCTTTACGCTAACAGAAGTGAATGACCTACCGGTCCGGCAAACGCCGATGTTTACGCTGCTGCGTGAGGCGGGATTTTCAAGTTCGCCACAAGGACTGGATTGGGGATAGAGAAAGGACTGACGGATGCCCGTTCGCATCCGTCAGTATTGCTGGACGGATTATTCCGCGTCCGGCTCTTCAGACTTGTATTTAGCGGCAGTTTCTTTGATCAGCTGCTGCAGTTCGCCACGCTGATACATTTCGATCACGATATCACAACCGCCGACCAGCTCGCCGTCAACCCACAGTTGCGGGAAGGTCGGCCAGTTAGCATATTTCGGCAGTTCCGCACGAATGTCCGGATTCTGCAGGATATCAACATAGGCAAAACGTTCGCCACATGCGGCAAGCGCCTGGACTGCCTGGGCAGAGAAACCGCAGCTCGGCAGTTTCGGTGAACCTTTCATGTACAGCAGGATCGGGTTTTCAGCAATCTGGCGTTGGATTTTTTCGATAGTGGTGCTCATTGTCTTGCTTCCTCAAACTTCTTTACGGCAGTAATCTGACATTGTAGCGGGTCAGTGCGGCATCGGAAAATAACATTTTCATCACGCTTTTGCTATTTTATCCCTTTGCGCTATTTGTTGCATTTCAAATATTCGTTTCTTCCCAGATGCACGGCAAACTGGCGTATTTATAACCATTTTTAGCTTTCACTGCTGCATTTTTTTGCGCTCGCCAACGAAACGTATTTTTTAACAATAAAAGCTATTAACTTTCTCTTCTTCTATGCATTAGAATCATCAAGTTTTGTAAATCAGACGCAGGCATGATAGACCTGCCTTAACAGAGGGACGCTCAGTGGCGCGGATAAACCGTATTTCGATCACGCTCTGTGCTTTACTTTTTACCACCCTGCCTTTAACGCCTATGGCCCATGCTTCAAAGCAAGCCAGGGAGAGTTCTGCTACCACTCATATCACCAAAAAAGCAGATAAAAAGAAAAGCACGGCAACCACCAAAAAGACCCAGAAAGCCAGCCAGAAAACAGCGAAAAAAGCCGCCAGTAAAAGTACGACCAAAAGCAAAACCGCTTCTTCCGTTAAAAAATCTTCCATTACCGCTTCTAAAAACGCCAAAACTCGCAGCAAACACGCCGTCAATAAAACGGCCTCAGCCAGCTTTACCGAAAAGTGTACCAAACGTAAGGGCTATAAATCGCATTGTGTGAAAGTCAAAAATGCCGCGTCCGGAACCCTTGCCGACGCACACAAAGCCAAAGTGCAAAAAGCCACAAAAGTGGCAATGAATAAACTGATGCAGCAAATTGGTAAGCCATATCGTTGGGGTGGCAGCTCACCGCGTACCGGTTTTGATTGCAGCGGCCTGGTTTATTACGCTTATAAAGATTTGGTGAAAATTCGTATTCCGCGTACGGCGAATGAAATGTATCACCTGCGTGATGCAGCACCTATCGAACGTAGTGAACTGAAAAACGGCGACCTGGTCTTCTTTCGTACTCAGGGACGCGGTACAGCCGATCATGTCGGCGTGTATGTCGGCAACGGCAAATTTATTCAGTCACCGCGCACGGGCCAAGAAATTCAAATCACTTCTCTCAGTGAAGACTACTGGCAGCGCCACTATGTTGGCGCTCGTCGGGTAATGACCCCAAAAACACTTCGCTAAAACTTTACCCTGTTGTTACGGCAACAGGGTAAGTTCATCTTTTGTCTCACCTTTTAATTTGCTACCCTATCCATACGCACAATAAGGCTATTGTACGTATGCAAATTAATAATAAAGGAGAGTAGCAATGTCATTCGAATTACCTGCACTACCATATGCTAAAGATGCTCTGGCACCGCACATTTCTGCGGAAACCATCGAGTATCACTACGGCAAGCATCATCAGACTTATGTCACTAACCTGAACAACCTGATTAAAGGTACCGCGTTTGAAGGTAAATCACTGGAAGAGATTATTCGCAGCTCTGAAGGTGGCGTATTCAACAACGCAGCTCAGGTCTGGAACCATACTTTCTACTGGAACTGCCTGGCACCGAACGCGGGTGGCGAACCGACTGGAAAAGTCGCTGAAGCTATCGCCGCATCTTTTGGCAGCTTTGCCGATTTCAAAGCACAGTTTACTGATGCAGCAATCAAAAACTTTGGTTCTGGCTGGACCTGGCTGGTGAAAAACAGCGATGGCAAGCTGGCTATCGTTTCAACCTCTAACGCGGGTACTCCACTGACCACCGATGCAACTCCACTGCTGACCGTTGATGTCTGGGAACACGCTTATTACATCGACTATCGTAATGCACGTCCTGGCTATCTGGAGCACTTCTGGGCGCTGGTGAACTGGGAATTCGTAGCGAAAAATCTCGCTGCATAATAACTGATGGCAAATGCAGCATTGCCTGATGCGCTTCGCTTACCATACCAACACGGATGAGTCGTTAACACCGCATCCGGCAAGATAAATCGCACGTTGCCAGCAACTGTAACGCAGAAGGTTATCCTTCTGCGTTTTTGTTTAATTAGCTGTTGGCAACGCAAACTGTTTCAGGTTGTTTTCTGGCTGACATAAACACCAGTAATAATGCCAGTCCCGCGACAATCGCCCCCATCACCGGCACAAAACTGTATCCCAGCCCAGCGGAAATTACCGCACCACCAGCAGCTGCTCCCAGCGCATTTCCAAGATTAAAGGCACCAATATTGACTGATGAAGACAGACCTGGCGCTTCACTGGCGACACGCATCACGCGCATCTGTAACGGCGGTACGACCGCAAAGGTTGCAGCTCCCCACACCACCATGCTAATAGCTGCGCCGAACTCATTGCGGGCCAGGAACGGGATTGCCAGCATAATCACCATCAGCAGCAACAAAAAGCCTTTCAACGTGCCGTTAACTGAACGATCTGCCAGTTTGCCGCCGAGATAGTTACCGATAGAGAATCCGACACCAATCAGCACCAGCATTGCCGTGACGAACACCGGCGTTGCGTGGGTAATGCTTTGCAGTACCGGAGAGATATAGGTGTAGAGGGTAAACATTGCACCAGCTCCCAGTACCGTCGTCAGCAATGCAGACAGCACCTGCGGACGCATTAATACCGCCAGCTCTTTTTTCACTTCAGGTCGCGCCCCTGCTCCACCTTTAGGTAATGAGAAGAACAGACTTACCATTGAAATCACGCCCAGCCCCGCCGTTGCCAGAAATGACATCCGCCAGCCGATGGTTTCGCCCAACCAGGTCGCTGCCGGAACGCCACCGATATTTGCCAGGGTTAACCCCATAAACATAGTGGCAACTGCGCTGGCCTGTTTATGTTTTGGCACCACGCTTGCGGCCACAACTGAACCCAAACCAAAAAATGCTCCGTGATTCAGGCTGGTCAAAATGCGTGAAAGCATCAGGGTCATATAATCCGGCGCGATGGCGGAAAGTACGTTGCCGAGCGTGAAAATCGCCATCAGGAAAATCAACGCACTGCGGCGAGCACGATGAGAAAGTAGAAGCGTCATCAGCGGCGCGCCAACCATTACGCCAACTGCATAGGCACTGATTAACATTCCGGCAGCGGGAATCGAGACATCCACACCGCGCGCAATGACGGGCAATAAGCCCATTGGCGAGAACTCCGTTGTCCCAATACCAAACGCACCAATCGCCAGCGCCAGCAACGGATAGTTAATTTTCATGTCTTATCTCCACCTCTTCGCGTCATTACGCGATATTCATTAAAGTGGCGAAAGCATGACAGCAATCACAAAAAAATGAAAATAACAAAAAGAGAAAACACTTTTGCCATTTTGCTAACAAACAGGAAGGAGATGCGAGGGAGAACGCGCTCCCTCGAGAGGAAATCAGTGCAGCGCGGCAGTCAAACCCACGGCCACGATCAAACCGAGGACGATAATCGTTGTTACCAGTGAAAATTTAAGGTCGGTGCTCATCAAGTTTTCTCCTTTTTTATTACCACACAAAAAGTGATATTACGCATTTTTACACACTGTGATGAAAAAATCTCCCGTCATTTATAATGATAAGTGTTTTTACCACTTCCCCTTTTCGTCAAGATCGGCCAAAATTCCACGCTTACACTATTTGCGTACTGGCCATTGACCCCTTCCTGACGCTCCGTGTCGTTTTTCCGGCGTACCGCAACACTTTTGTTGTGCGTAAGGTGTGTAAAGGCAAACGTTTACCTTGCGATTTTGCAGGAGCTGAAGTTAGGGTCTGGAGTGAAATGGAATGGCAACAATAAAAGATGTAGCGAAACGAGCAAACGTTTCCACTACAACTGTGTCACACGTGATCAACAAAACACGTTTCGTCGCTGAAGAAACGCGCAACGCCGTGTGGGCAGCGATCAAAGAATTACACTACTCCCCTAGCGCGGTGGCGCGTAGTCTGAAGGTTAACCACACCAAGTCTATCGGTTTGCTGGCGACCAGCAGCGAAGCGGCCTATTTTGCCGAGATCATTGAAGCGGTTGAAAAAAATTGCTTCCAGAAAGGTTACACCCTGATTCTGGGCAATGCGTGGAACAATCTTGAGAAACAGCGGGCTTATCTGTCGATGATGGCGCAAAAACGCGTCGATGGTCTGCTGGTGATGTGTTCTGAGTACCCAGAGCCGTTGCTGGCGATGCTGGAAGAGTATCGCCATATCCCAATGGTGGTGATGGACTGGGGTGAAGCAAAAGCTGACTTCACCGATGCGGTCATTGATAACGCGTTCGAAGGCGGTTACATGGCCGGGCGTTATCTGATAGAACGCGGTCACCGCGAAATCGGCGTTATCCCCGGCCCGCTGGAACGTAACACTGGCGCAGGCCGCCTTGCCGGTTTTATGAAGGCGATGGAAGAAGCGATGATCAAGGTGCCGGAAAGCTGGATTGTACAGGGTGACTTTGAACCTGAATCCGGTTATCGCGCCATGCAGCAAATCCTGTCGCAGCCGCATCGCCCTACTGCCGTCTTCTGTGGTGGCGATATCATGGCAATGGGCGCACTTTGTGCTGCTGATGAAATGGGTCTGCGCGTCCCGCAGGATGTTTCGCTGATCGGGTATGATAACGTGCGCAACGCCCGCTATTTTACGCCGGCGCTGACCACGATCCACCAGCCAAAAGATTCGCTGGGTGAAACGGCGTTCAACATGCTGTTGGATCGTATCGTCAACAAACGTGAAGAACCGCAGTCCATTGAAGTGCATCCGCGGTTGATTGAACGCCGCTCCGTGGCTGACGGCCCGTTCCGCGACTATCGTCGTTAATCACCCGTTGCGGGAGTCTCTTCCGGCTCCCGCAGCCACTCCTTATTCAGCGTCTCACTATCGCCGAGATACTCAAGCAACCAGGTTAACGCAGGCGACATATCATTTTGCTGCCATGTCAGACAACATGCCGAATCCGGGAAGGGGTTTTCCAGTTCTAGTGCTACCCACTTACCCTCATTAAGCCACGGTTTGGCGAAATGTGTTGGCACCATCCCTATGCATAATCCTGCCGAGATACAGGTTGCCGATGATTCCCAGTCAGGCACGACAAGTCTTTTTTGGTTATCCAGCAACCAGGTAATACGTTTAGGTAGCGTTCGCGAGGTGTCTTCGCGCACCAACGACGGCCAGTTGCGCAACGTATCATCGCTGAACGGGCCATCCATCAACGCCAGCGGGTGGTGACTGGCAACAACGCAACTCCAGCTTAGCATCCCCATATCCCGGAAGGCATAACGACCGCCTACCGGAATCGCGCGTGTTGCGCCAATCGCCAGTTCCACGCGCCCGTCGGAAAGCGCATCCCAGACACCGTTGAACACTTCCTGAAAGACAAGAAGTTCGACATCATCAAAATGGCGATAAAAATCAACGATCATCTGCCGTGTACGTTCTGGCCTGACAATATTATCCACTGCGATAGCTAACTGACCGCGCCAGCCGTTCGCTATCTGCTGACATTGCTGCCGGGTGATCTGCATTTTTTTGACAACAGAGCGCCCTTCTTTGAGAAACCACGCCCCGGCAGCGGTCAGTTCCACATCACGGTGACGTCGTTCAAACAGCGGCACCGCCAGCCACTCTTCCAGCTGACGCACGGTATAGCTGACCGCAGAAGGAACGCGATGCAACTCCTGTGCCGCAGCGCTAAAACTACCATTACGCGCTACCGCATCAACAACTTCGAGTGAATATTCTGACCACATAGTCTGCCTGCAAAATTTTTGAAACCAGTCATCAAATATTACCGTTTCACAACACTAATTTCACTCCCTACACTTTGCGGCGGTGTTTAATTGAGAGATTTAGAGAATATACATGCAACCTGGGAAAAGATTTTTAGTCTGGCTGGCGGGTTTGAGCGTACTCGGTTTTCTGGCAACCGATATGTATCTGCCTGCTTTCGCCGCCATACAGGCCGACCTGCAAACGCCTGCATCTGCTGTCAGTGCCAGCCTTAGTCTGTTCCTTGCCGGTTTTGCCGCAGCCCAGCTTCTGTGGGGGCCGCTCTCCGACCGTTATGGTCGTAAACCGGTATTATTAATCGGCCTGACAATTTTTGCGTTAGGTAGTCTGGGGATGCTGTGGGTAGAAAACGCCGCTACGCTGCTGGTATTGCGTTTTGTACAGGCTGTGGGTGTCTGCGCCGCGGCAGTTATCTGGCAAGCGTTAGTGACGGATTATTATCCTTCACAGAAAGTTAACCGTATTTTTGCGACCATCATGCCGCTGGTGGGTCTATCTCCGGCACTGGCTCCTCTGTTAGGAAGCTGGCTGCTGGTCCATTTTTCCTGGCAGGCGATTTTCGCCACCCTGTTTGCCATTACCGTGGTGCTGATTCTGCCTATTTTCTGGCTCAAACCCACGACGAAGGCCCGTAACAATAGTCAGGATGGTCTGACCTTTACCGACCTGCTACGTTCTAAAACCTATCGCGGCAACGTGCTGATATATGCGGCCTGTTCAGCCAGTTTTTTTGCATGGCTGACCGGCTCACCGTTCATCCTTAGTGAAATGGGCTACAGCCCGGCAGTTATTGGTTTAAGTTATGTCCCGCAAACTATCGCGTTTCTGATAGGTGGTTATGGCTGTCGCGCCGCACTGCAGAAATGGCAAGGCAAGCAGTTATTACCGTGGTTGCTGGTACTGTTTGCTGTCAGCGTCATTGCGACCTGGGCTGCGGGCTTCATTAGCCATGTGTCGCTAGTCGAAATCCTGATCCCATTCTGTGTGATGGCGATTGCCAATGGCGCGATCTACCCGATTGTTGTCGCCCAGGCGCTGCGTCCCTTCCCACATGCAACTGGTCGCGCCGCAGCGTTGCAAAACACTCTACAACTGGGTCTGTGCTTCCTCGCAAGTCTGGTAGTTTCCTGGCTTATCAGTATCAGCACGCCATTGCTCACCACCACCAGCGTGATGTTATCAACAGTAGTGCTGGTTGCTCTGGGTTACATGATGCAACGTTGTGAAGAAGTTGGCTGCCAGAATCATGGCAATGCCGAAGTCGCTCATAGCGAATCACACTGATCTATATCGATATACTTATACTTAGGCTGCTAACAAAATTTTGTTGTATGATTGAAATTAGCGGCCTATACTAATTTCGAGTTGTTAAAGCTACGATAAATATTATGTTTTTACGGGGACAGGATCGTTCCCGACTCGCTATGGATGGTCATTTCGGCAAGGGTTCCTCCTTTCCCTCTGTTCTACGTCGGATTATAGACTCGCGGTTTTTTCTGCGAGATTTCTCACAAAGCCCAAAAAGCGTCTACGCTGTTTTAAGGTTCTGATCACCGACCAGTGATGGAGAAACTATGAGTTCATCGTGTATAGAAGAAGTCAGTGTACCGGATGACAACTGGTACCGTATCGCCAACGAATTACTTAGCCGTGCCGGTATAGCCATTAACGGTTCTGCCCCGGCGGATATTCGTGTGAAAAACCCCGATTTTTTTAAACGCGTTCTGCAGGAAGGCTCTTTGGGGTTAGGCGAAAGTTATATGGATGGCTGGTGGGAATGTGACCGACTGGATATGTTTTTTAGCAAAGTCTTACGCGCAGGTCTCGAGAACCAACTCCCCCATCATTTCAAAGACACGCTGCGTATTGCCGGCGCTCGTCTCTTCAATCTTCAGAGTAAAAAACGTGCCTGGATAGTCGGCAAAGAGCATTACGATTTGGGTAATGACTTGTTCAGCCGCATGCTTGATCCCTTCATGCAATATTCCTGCGCTTACTGGAAAGATGCCGATAATCTGGAATCTGCCCAGCAGGCGAAGCTCAAAATGATTTGTGAAAAATTGCAGTTAAAACCAGGGATGCGCGTACTGGATATTGGCTGCGGCTGGGGCGGACTGGCGCACTACATGGCATCTAATTATGACGTAAGCGTGGTTGGCGTCACCATTTCTGCCGAACAGCAAAAAATGGCTCAGGAACGCTGTGAAGGCCTGGATGTCACCATTTTGCTGCAAGATTATCGTGACCTGAACGACCAGTTTGATCGTATTGTTTCTGTGGGGATGTTCGAGCACGTCGGACCGAAAAATTACGATACCTATTTTGCGGTGGTGGATCGTAATTTGAAACCGGAAGGCATATTCCTGCTCCATACTATCGGTTCGAAAAAAACCGATCTGAATGTTGATCCCTGGATTAATAAATATATTTTTCCGAACGGTTGCCTGCCCTCTGTACGCCAGATTGCTCAGTCCAGCGAACCCCACTTTGTGATGGAAGACTGGCATAACTTCGGTGCTGATTACGATACTACGTTGATGGCGTGGTATGAACGATTCCTCGCCGCATGGCCAGAAATTGCGGATAACTACAGTGAACGCTTTAAACGAATGTTTACCTATTATCTGAATGCCTGTGCAGGTGCTTTCCGCGCCCGTGATATTCAGCTCTGGCAGGTCGTGTTCTCACGCGGTGTTGAAAACGGCCTTCGAGTGGCTCGCTAAAGGCTATTCTATCGCCCCCTCTCCGGGGGCGATTTCAGATCAGGCTTCTGTACCTGATTGATTCATGGCATTTTCTCGTGCCGCCAGCACTCGTTCTACCGTATCTACCACTGCCTGAGTTTGTGGATCGATTTCAATGTTGACGCGTGCGCCAAGTTTTTTCTTCCCAAGAGTCGTGCGTTCCAGTGTTTCCGGAATTAAATGGACGCAAAAACGCGTTGGCGTGACTTCGCCGACGGTCAGGCTAATACCGTCGATGCCAATAAATCCTTTGTACAGAATATATTTCATCAACTGACTATCCTGGACTTTAAACCAGATCTGGCGATTATTTTCCGAGGTTAATATTTTCGCCACTTCAGCGGTGGTCATAATATGACCTGACATTAAGTGTCCGCCAATTTCATCACTGAATTTCGCTGCACGCTCAACGTTTACCCAATCCCCCACTTTTAAATCGCCAAGATTGGTAATGCGTAACGTTTCTTTCATCAGGTCAAAACTGACATGGTTGCCGTTAATTTCCGTCACGGTCAGGCAGCAACCGTTATGCGCCACGGAAGCACCGGTTTCCAGACCGTCCAGCATGTGGTCGGGTAACTCCACCACATGTGTGCGAAAATTTGGTTTCTCGTCAATCGACACCAGTTTTGCGGTGCCCTGTACAATCCCCGTAAACATACTTACAACTCCTGAAATCAGTTAAGACATTCTGTTCAGCACAATAGCAGGTGGCAAACGCCCTTACCAGTGAAGGGGTAAGAATGACTATTTTTTCACTGGAGAATTAATAAATCCTCGCTACAATAGACTGAATTTCCCCTGCTTCTTCTTTTTGCTGCCCATTCAGGCGGCTTTTTAGTCTCTCATATAACTACAAATAAAAGGTGTTCACGTGCAGAAGTATATCAGTGAAGCGCGTCTGTTATTAGCATTAGCAATCCCGGTGATTCTCGCGCAAATCGCCCAAACTGCGATGGGTTTTGTCGATACCGTGATGGCGGGCGGCTATAGTGCCACCGACATGGCGGCGGTCGCTATCGGTACTTCTATCTGGCTTCCGGCGATCCTCTTTGGTCACGGACTGCTGCTGGCATTAACGCCGGTTATCGCGCAATTAAATGGTTCCGGTCGACGTGAGCGCATTGCGCATCAGGTGCGACAAGGTTTCTGGCTGGCGGGTTTTGTTTCCGTTCTCATTATGCTGGTGCTGTGGAATGCAGGTTACATTATCCGCTCCATGGAAAACATCGATCCGGCTCTGGCGGACAAAGCCGTGGGTTATCTGCGTGCGTTGCTATGGGGCGCGCCGGGCTATCTTTTCTTCCAGGTTGCCCGTAACCAGTGTGAAGGTCTGGCCAAAACCAAGCCGGGTATGGTGATGGGCTTTATCGGCCTGCTGGTGAACATTCCGGTGAACTATATCTTTATTTATGGTCATTTCGGTATGCCTGAGCTCGGTGGCGTTGGTTGTGGCGTGGCTACTGCGGCGGTGTATTGGGTCATGTTCCTTGCCATGGTTTCTTACATTAAACGCGCCCGCTCCATGCGCGATATTCGTAACGAAAAAGGCACCGCTAAGCCCGATCCTGCGGTTATGAAACGACTGATTCAACTCGGTTTGCCGATTGCGCTGGCACTGTTCTTTGAAGTAACGCTGTTTGCCGTCGTGGCTCTGTTAGTGTCTCCGCTCGGTATTGTTGATGTCGCAGGACACCAGATTGCCCTGAACTTTAGTTCACTGATGTTTGTGCTTCCAATGTCGCTGGCGGCAGCGGTAACTATCCGCGTAGGTTATCGTCTGGGTCAGGGCTCAACGCTGGATGCGCAAACCGCTGCGCGGACCGGGCTTATGGTGGGTGTCTGTATGGCAACCCTGACGGCCATTTTCACGGTTTCACTGCGGGAGCAAATCGCCCTGTTGTACAACGACAATCCCGAGGTTGTAACGCTGGCTGCGCATTTGATGTTGCTGGCGGCGGTATATCAGATTTCTGACTCTATCCAGGTGATTGGCAGTGGGATTTTGCGTGGTTATAAAGATACGCGTTCCATTTTCTATATCACCTTTACGGCTTACTGGGTGCTGGGCTTGCCAAGCGGCTATATTCTGGCACTGACCGATCTGGTCGTTGAACCTATGGGGCCAGCAGGCTTCTGGATAGGCTTTATTATTGGCCTGACGTCGGCAGCCATTATGATGATGCTGCGTATGCGGTTCCTGCAACGTCTGCCGTCAGCCATCATTCTGCAACGAGCAGCTCGCTAGTAAAGACAAGGCGCAACCTTCACGGGTTGCGCCTGTGTTTTTACGCAGGCTGGAGCGTTGCGCCAATCCCGTCTTCGTCTGGCTGTAGTTTCAGTGCGTTACACAGAGTTTGCCGACTGGCATCTGTTATCTCAACGTGTATATCACCAGTAACTTCCCCTTTCACATTGATGAAGTCAGGTGAAATTTCTTTCGCACTGGTTTGCAGGCAAATCGCTCCCTCTCCGCGCAGGCGTTTCACTTTCAGTTGCACATGCGTTGCCGCACCAGTGATTAGCCACAGTTTTCCGCCATTTAGATTGATGCTACCAACACTGAAAGTGACACTGTCACCTTTTACCGTACTGCCGTCGAGAATCAATACACCGCCCTGCTGTACAGTAATCGTTGATTGTTGCAGATCTGCGCCATAGCCAATAATCATTGAAGCGCCGTCCAGTAATGCAACACTACCGGTCAGTTCAACCGGTGCGCGATCTTCCTCTACGACAAAATTTTCGTCCGCGCTGGTGGGTGACAACAGGATGACTGTCCCACCTTGTATTACCGCATTTTCCAGCGTACCGGCATGCACTTCAGCCCGACCTCCCACATTAACGGACAGGTTTTGCGTCTTACCGGAACTGTAGAGCTGAAGACCATCCGTCCCCAGACGATAAGTGGATCCATTCTCAACAATAGTGTCAGAGTCTTCACCACCGAGATTATTCATGGTGCCACCAGCAAGCAACGTATCACTGGCTTTCCCCGCCAGCATAAAAACGCCGCCCTGATTAATCTCACAATTGCTGGCTTCCCCACCTGGATACACCAACAATTCGCCACCTTCATCTACCACGACCGCTGAGGTTGTCCCATTGACCAACAGGCCGCCTTCTTGATCGAGAATGATTTTTTCCGCGCGATGGCCTTCCAGTACACGCAGGTTACCGCCATTTTCCAGCAACAAACCGCAGGCATAACCCTGATCAACGCTAAATTCACCTTCGGGATGGCGGCCATTAACCGTAGCGAGCGTAGAGAGACTAATTGCGCCTCCCTCTGACTGAACAATATCTGTGGCAATGGCACCGTCACTGACCGATAGCGTGCCATTGTTGCCGTACTGTGTGCATTTGGCGATCCCACCAGTTGCCACTTTCAACCAACCGGCCCCCGTGACCACGGTATTTTCGGCTCTTGCGCCAGCTTCAACAATTAACTCGCCTTCAGTAAGTTGCGTCGCGCCAATGACCTCGCCGGTCTTAACAATTTGCACGTTCCCGTCGCTCATCAAGTTTTTCGCATCAGATCCCATGATTTATTCCTTTGCTGCATCTGTGTGCCTTTATTGCTACCTAAGTGTAAAGGCTACGGAGGATTTATCCACGACAGATTTTGAGATGGTGGCAAACAACTCTGTTTAAACTCTGATACACAGATTATTGGGTTGTGTCAGATGTAAATGCGATCCTGAATAAAAATCGCCCTTGCAAATCAACAAAATATAGCCAATTTGCTTAAAAGCTCTGCAAACGGTCGAAATAGCGCAGAAAATTACGTTTTGCCTCTTGCCACCTTCCCACTCTGCCGCTAATATTCGTCCCCGTTGTCACCTACAACGTTGCGTTCATAGCTCAGTTGGTTAGAGCACCACCTTGACATGGTGGGGGTCGTTGGTTCGAGTCCAATTGAACGCACCATCCTGCGTCCGTAGCTCAGTTGGTTAGAGCACCACCTTGACATGGTGGGGGTCGGTGGTTCGAGTCCACTCGGACGCACCAGATTTTCTTAATCTGGTCTTCTCCTTTTTTCCCTCTGTTTCTTCTCTGTATCCAATACGTTAAAAGATTTACACTGTCTTCGTATGCGTTATCAGAAGGAGAATCGCTATGGCAACTTTGTTACAACTTCATTTTTCTTTCAATGGCCCATTTGGCGACGCAATGGCTGAGCAGCTTAAACCGCTTGCTGAGTCGATTAATCAGGAACCTGGTTTTCTGTGGAAGGTATGGACAGAAAGTGAAAAGAACCACGAAGCCGGTGGGATCTACCTTTTTACTGATGAAAAAAGCGCCCTTGCCTATCTGGAAAAACATACTGCCCGACTGAAAAATCTCGGCGTTGAGGAAGTTGTCGCCAAAGTTTTCGATGTCAATGAGCCACTTAGTCAAATCAATCAGGCAAAACTCGCCTGACAGAATTTAATCAAGGGCGGTTAGCGCCCTTTTCATCCCTGTCTGAAATTTCTCAAATTCTAAAAATCTCAACCAAACTTATCTGATAACACTAAATTCGAAAGAATGCGTACAGGTAAGTAACAATGAAAAAAATTGCTATTGTGGGTGCCGGGCCTACGGGGATCTACACCTTATTCTCGCTTCTACAGCAACAAACTCCACTTTCTATTTCTATCTTCGAGCAGGCTGATGAAGCCGGTGTCGGGATGCCATACAGTGATGAGGAAAACTCAAAACTGATGCTGGCAAATATTGCCAGTATTGAAATACCGCCGATTTATTGTACGTATCTCGAATGGCTACAAAAGCAAGAAGTCAGCCATCTCCAGCGTTATGGCGTTAAAAAAGAAACCTTGCACGATCGTCAGTTTTTACCGCGAATTCTGCTGGGCGAATATTTCCGCGATCAATTTTTACGATTAGTAGACCAGGCACGACAGCAAAAATTTGCGGTGGCTGTTTATGAATCATGCCAGGTTACCGATCTGCAAATTACAAATGCTGGCGTCATGCTCGCTACAAATCAGGATTTACCCAGCGAGACGTTTGATTTAGCAGTGATCGCGACGGGTCACGTCTGGCCTGATGAAGAAGAAGCAACCAGAACGTACTTTCCCAGCCCGTGGTCAGGCCTGATGGAAGCAAAGGTCGATGCGTGTAACGTGGGTATTATGGGAACATCCTTGAGCGGACTGGATGCGGCAATGGCAGTGGCTATTCAGCATGGTTCGTTCATTGAAGATGATAAACAACACGTCATTTTTCACCGCGATAACGCAAGTGAAAAGCTAAATATTATGTTAATGTCGCGCACAGGTATTTTACCCGAAGCCGATTTCTATTGCCCTATTCCCTACGAGCCCTTACACATCGTCACTGATCAGGCATTAAATGCTGAGATTCAAAAAGGCGAATATGGCCTTTTGGATCGGGTATTTAGATTGATAGTAGAGGAAATCAAGTTTGCTGATCCAGGCTGGAGCCAACGCATAGCCTTAGAGAGCCTGAATGTCGACTCCTTTGCTCAAGCCTGGTTTGCCGAGCGCAAACAACGCGACCCATTTGACTGGGCAGAAAAAAATCTCCAGGAAGTCGAACGCAATAAACGAGAAAAACATACTGTTCCCTGGCGTTATGTCATTCTGCGCCTGCATGAAGCCGTACAGGAAATTGTTCCTCATCTGAATGAACACGACCATAAACGGTTCAGTAAAGGCCTTGCCCGGGTTTTCATCGATAATTATGCGGCAATCCCTTCAGAGTCTATTCGTCGACTACTGGCCTTACGTGAAGCGGGAATCATTCATATTCTCGCCCTCGGTGAAGACTACGAAATGGAAATTAATGAGTCGCGCACCGTCCTGAAAACGGAAGACAACAGCTACTCGTTTGACGTTTTTATTGATGCCCGCGGGCAGCGTCCGCTTAAAGTGAAAGATATTCCTTTCCCTGGACTACGCGAACAATTACAGAAAACAGGGGATGAAATCCCTGATGTTGGCGAAGATTATACGCTACAGCAACCCGAAGAAATTCGTGGGCGCGTAGCGTTCGGCGCGTTGCCCTGGTTGATGCACGACCAGCCATTCGTACAGGGACTTACGGCATGTGCAGAAATTGGTGAGGCGATGGCTCAGGCGGTCGTAAATCCTGCATCCCGTGCTCGTCGGCGTCTTTCGTTTGATCAAATGTAAAGCTATCAGCACTCAACAAACTGATGCTGTTCATTAAGGCGATAGCGGACTCCAGCTCGAATATTGTTTTCACCTTCAATGGCGACGGCGAAGCGAACTCTTTCGCCGTCATGATATGCCAGTGCGGCGCTTCCTCCTGGCCCGAGAATAATTGAGTCGACCACGCCCGTGCTCACTATTGTTGAATCTTCACCGCTGGCAATGATGTGTACATTGTCGCCGCTGTTGGCAATTCTGGCGTTTGCGCCAAAGCTGGCGATTTGCACCAGGTCACCATTACTGGCGACATGACATCGTTCACCCAATGTACAAACGCGTACTCGCATTCCAGTATTCGCAATCCGACTACTATCTCCAGCGCTGCTTATCCGCGAAGAATTACCGGTTACAGCAACCCGTGCGCGTTCACCGGAGCTGCCAATGTGACTGTTAAAGCCGACACTTCCAATCCGCACGCTATAACCCATACTGGCAATTTGTGCAGCATACCCAGCGGTTGCGATTCTGGCGTTATCGTCACAACAGCCGATGCGAGCATGATCGTCGCTGCGGGCAAACTGACTGCAAAATGCTCTCTCTCCGGGATCTGTGGCCAATTTTTGCATAGAGGAAACTTCCTGATGCGCGAAGTTTTCATCCGCCAGCCATTTTTTCCACGCATACTCAACCAGACTCTCCGCCCAGTCCGTATATCCTTCCTCAATCAGTGCATGATGAATATCGGCATAACTACCGCCGCGTGGGAAATGGCGCAGGAACCAGCGATACATCACCGCTCCGATACGCCATTCTCGCAGGTCTGCTCGTGTAATGATCATTCGTTAGTGCCGGTGATAGCCATCGACCATGCTTTTAAAGGTTTCGTGTGGCGTACGCCCCGTGGTGCAAAGATAAAGATGACCGAAGATAAAAAAGAGGCTTATAAATGCCAGAGCAAAATGCGCCTGCAATAACCAGTATCTTACGCCAGGAAACACATCTCCCACGGCTTGCGGATAGAGACACAGCAGCCCCGTCAATAGTAACAACGGCAGCAATCCATACATGACACCAACATAGGCGACCTGCTGTAAGGGATTAAATTTAGACTGTGTTGTTGCCGGGAAAGGATGTTCTTCCCCCTGCATAATACCAAACAAATAAAATCGCGTTTGTTTTGCCGCTCGCTCCAGCCAACCCTGACGACGAATGCGATAGTGGTGACCATTACCCCCAACGGCATTGATCAGAACAAAGCCAAGCCAGCATGCCAGTAACAAAAATCCGCAAACTTCATGCACCGCAACCAGACTTTTAACCGCAGTTGCGCCCACCAGCGCAAAGTGATTTATCAGCCCACTTGCCAGCAACAATACAAAGAGTAACGCATTCGACCAGTGCCATAATCTGACCGCTTTGCTGTAAAGATAAATCTTCTCACCATGATCGGTGGCTGATTTCTTCACGCCACGAGCACGAAGCAAGGCATGCAGCCCCAGCACCAACCACATCCCAACCAGCAATAGTCCGGCAATGATCAACCACACCGGCCAAAATTCGGGAGTGAACTGTGGCACATAGTTCGCCAACAGGCTCTGAAACTGTTCAGCATGTTGCGACGGGTTCATACATTTTCCTTTTTAATCAAATGTTGACCGAATCGGCGATACAGATGCGGTTTCCCGGCACCAGGTAGCTGATATTGATAGTATTTATTTTCTTGCAACCACGCTTGAATTTCTGGGCTATCTTCGCGACCAAAGATCAATGCATGTTCCGGGCAGGCGCTAACGCAAATGGGCGGAAAGCCTTTTGCCAGTCGGGACTCAGCGCAGAAATCACATTTATCTGCCACTTTAGTGACAGGGTTAAGGTAGCGAACCTGATACGGGCAAGCGCCAATGCAATAACTGCAGCCGATGCACTGCGATTTTTCTACCCGCACGATCCCCTGCTCATCACGCCACGACGCCCCTGTCGGGCAAACGTCGATGCAAGGAGCATCTTCACAGTGCTGGCATGACTGGCGAAAAAAGTGATACTGCGTTTCGTTGTCGTTATCGGTGACTGGAATGTGTGCTATCGATAAACGGCTTCCCTGAGCGGGGACGTGGTTAGTTTTACGGCATGCGCGGGCGCAAATATTACAGCCATTGCACCGTGACTCGTCATGAATCATGGCATACCGAACTTCCTTTTCTTGCCTCGTGTTCGCTAACAGAGAAGACGCAGAACCAGTAAAAAAGATTACTGTTCCCATCCCCAGAACAAATTTGCGTCGAGTGAAGGACATCTGATTATCCCCTAATGCAGTGGCTGCTACTGTCCACCCTATCCATGACATCTCCCTGAAATTTCAGGGGTTCTGAAACTGCTCTACCTCGAACCATTCGCATAAGCCATACGCCTTGCCATAGGTCATAAATCGCTCGCTAAACAAGTACAACACCGCCGTCGATGACTCCACCTGCCGTATATCGGCATATTCAGGTGCAATATCCATCGCGGCGATCGCGGCTTCAATCTGCGCTTCCTGGAAGTAATATGGCGCTTGCATCAGCATGGCGACTTTGTAAGGACGAGGATACGTCTGGCACTCAAAACGAACGGCGTGTGCAATGGCGCGACAAATGTCCTGCTCCACAACTTGCAAAGACATCGCCGCGTAGTTTTCACTCATGGCCTGCGTTGAGTAATAGTAATCATCCTGGCTTCCCGTCAAACAAGCGATATCCGCGTGGTCTCCGTTCTGCTTAATGCTTTCCAGCAAAACTGACAGTTCCTCTTCTGCAACCGAATAGGGTGGCGAGAGAAACACGGCGCGCGCCACCAGCTGCCCAGCCGCAGAATGCTGACGAATGAACTCTGCCAGGATTTCAGCCGGTTCTGGTTCGGTTACCGTATCAACGGGGTGACGCATCCCCTGCAACCATTGCCGCTTCGCCTCGTCAATTTCGCTGACTTCCGCTAACGGCAAGACATCCTGATGGTTCATCTCACCCATTCCTTATGCAGGCAGTAGATTGTGTGCTGCCAGATCGGCGGCAATATCTTCCAGCCCCAGACGCTGCAATGTTTCGCGGGTCGGACAACCAAGCTGTGGGTCCCAGCCCATTTCTTTGTAGAACATCGTGAGCGAAGCATGCATATCGTCACGATCCATTTTGTCAGTACCTTCAGTAAAGGCCGGGATCTGCGGATCCTTGTCGAATACCCAGGAACAGATAAGATCGTGTTCATTACGCATATCTTTGGTTTGCATCAGTTTTACCGTGTAGGCGCGATGCAACGTAAAGATACGCTCTGCAGCTAAATCTAATTTTTCCTGAGTCATATCTTCGCCAGTGATCGCTTTGAAGAATTTGGCTTCAAGCGCCAGATCGCCCCGGTAATTACGGTTTTTCAGCGGCGAAACGGTCATTGGCCAGACCCAGTTGCACAGGGTGACGGCGTTATGCAAACAGACCCGCAACAGCGACCACTTAGCATATTTAATTTTTGCGTCATTGATTGGCGTGTAGTTTTTGGTTTCATCGTAAGCATCTTCAGAACCAAAAAGTTCTTTCGCCACTTCACGTTGCAGTTTCAATGGCAAGCCGGAACCAATAAAGTTGATATGGGTATGCGTCATGCAGTCACGGTTGAACATACAGTTAACAATGGAGCCGACCTGCGCTGACGCTTCATTGGCGTGGTGAACTGGATAGCCAAACGGCGACCAGAGTTTATTTTTCGCGTAGCCCCAATACTCTTCACCCAAATTCCAGCGTTCTGCGATGGCATATGAACCATCAGCCAGGTGACTCAGCTCACCCACGCGATGCGCCAGACGGTAGTAAAAATCTTTAATGAAGTTAACGTCACCCGCTTCCAGTTGATCCCAGCGAATTTCCGCATACTCTTCAGCAGGCAGAACACGCTTGAACACCCCTTTGCTGTAACAATAGGTAAAGTCGCGATGTAGCTGACCGTAGTTACACCATAGCCCGTAGTCATCGAACAGATTCAGACCAACCAGGTTACCAATCACACGACCATCGTCTTTATCTTCAAAATCTTTCGGACCGTTCGGGAAGATGGTGGTATGGACAAAGTTGGCTACACAAGTGTTACCACCTGTGCTGGGCACGCCAAACTCTTTCACCCGAGGAATATTCATTTGGGTCATACAACGGATCGGGCAAGAGTGGCAGCCGCTCATTTTTACTGTGTATTTCTCTGCCGCCGGACCTAAGTCAAAAACGGATTTATAGGTACGAAAGCCGACCGTGTTCTGATTGCCTGGCGGAATTTCCCCCGTTTCAATCGGACCACCTTCAGCCGCCCCCCAAAACAGCCCTTTACGTGCTGTCCAACGTGACTTGGGATCTGAATACTCTGCCCACGATTGCGGCGTACTTGGCACGACATGGTTGTTATTCGCACCGATAAGTTCAGTCATCATGTAATCGTTGAGACGCTTCATCTCCTGACGATCGGCAATGTTTACCCCTTTCGTCCCTTCAACCGCAATCGCTTTCAGGTTTTTCGAACCCATTATTGCGCCAGTTCCCGCACCACCGCTGTGGTTACGGCTATTCAACATGCCAGAGAGAGGAACAAGGTTTTCCCCAGCCTGACCAATAGCCGCCACACAGGTTTCAGGGCTGGTCAATCGACAAATCTCTTCCGTAGTTGCGCGTGTCCCTTTTCCCCATAAGAAATCGGCTTTTTCCAGGCTAACTTTGTCATCTTTAATATTCAGCCATACCGGTGATTTCGCTTTCCCTTCGATAATAATGACGTCGTATCCAGCGAATTTCATTTGCGCTGCAAAAAAGCCCCCCATATGGGCATCGACGACTAAATTTCCTTTGGTAAAAGTAGAAAGTGAGGTGATATTTACGCGAGAACTACAGGGGGCACCAGATCCAGTTAATGGGCCGGTAGCAAAGACTAATTTATTCGCTTCATCGAAAGGTTTCGTGCCTGGCGGTACTTCGTCATACATAATTTTGTAGCCGAAGCCCATACCACCGACAAAACTTTTAAACTTACTGGAATCTTCGAGGGTAATATTTCCTGTCGTGAGATTGACTCTTAATATATTACCTGTCCAACCGTTAGCCATGATTTTTTCCTTTGCAAGATTCACACAGTAATATCTTTCCACTCGATAATTTTTAACGCCCCTGTTGGGCAGGCGTTTGCGCATTCACCGCATAACACACATTTCGAGGATTTTTTACTTTCGGCATTTACGGTGGCCATCATCCACGGGCATGCCGTAGTACAGGCGCTACAGCCAATACAACGTTTATGATCGACGGTAATACACCCTTCTTTCTGCTGCCAGGTAATCGCACCAATCGGGCAGACGTTCATGCATTGCGGCTCTTTGCATTGACGGCAGGTGTCCGCGGTATAGTTGAGATCGCCATACAGGCCGCCGCCAGAGCCAACCCCGTTGTCGCCAAAGAAATAATTGCGATGGATTTTGATACGGGAGAAGAATGTCCCTACTGAGCCATCGTTGAAGTTGGTACAAGAGATTTCACAGCGGTGGCAACCCGTGCATCGCGCTCGCTGGGTCACCAGCACCCCTTTGGGTGTATTTATCAACCCTACTGTGCCGCTATCAATATCTTCCTGTTTGCAACCCAAAAGTGACAGTAACGCAGGGGCAATTGTTAGACCAGCAAGGCCTTTTCCTGATATACGCAAGAATTCTAATCGCGTTAAGCCAATATCTAATAGTGGACGATCAACCGGGTTCATTTATTTCGCATCCTCTTCGCAAACACAGTGCTGACAATTCAGCAGCCTGATATTAAGCATTCAACTAATACGCTGCTGACTCTGTCCCCAACACCAGATATTTTCCCTAACCCGATAGTGTATGAGAAAAGATTTAACGCCGATAAACTAATCCTTTATGGTTAGGAGAAAAAATAATGTGATTATTCTGAGCCCTTAACATTGATCGTTATCAATTAAAATTACAAAGCAAGAAATTATAAGTGAACTGATATTTATTATCATTTGAAATAAATTTAACTTAAGCGACAATTATTTGTGACGTTCATTGCAGAAAATAAAAATAACATTATCGCTATAAATTAAAATACATACCGAAATTCGTATAATTTCAGCAGTTGTTATTTAGAATGATTAACTGGACCGCAACTGAAGCAAGAATATCAGGATGAAGCTTATCGCCTCATCCTGAATGGTCATTTTACCAGTGCGTTAATGACGGTTTCCATCGCCTGCTTTTCCAGCTCACTGCGCTGAATGCGTTTATTGGCTAATGCTGTACGTAATACGCCTGCGATAACAATATGCTTTGGTTCCTGCCCCAGATCGCGCATTTCCAGCACAACTTTACCGACAACTCTGCACATTTCTCGGTACAGTTCATCCTCTTTTGTCCGATTTCCCATTCTTTATACCTATTTATCATGCCAACTATCAGCATATATCAATCTAACCAATTAGACAAAAATCAAACAAAATCAGACAAATAACGCGATAAATTATTTTAACTGTAGCAATTGAGCGATGATGTATTTATACACCGGATGAACTTTCACTTATCTTCACAGTGACAACCCCGGCACCAGACGTTGCGCAAACAGCGAAGTTTTTGCGTAACCTTTTCCCTGGAACGTTAAATCTTTGATAACAATTTATTGTCTTACAAGTTGTATATTTTTTGAAACGCTGTTTTTGTTTTCCTTTTGGATTAATTTCAGCGTATAATGCGCGCCAATTGACTCTTGAATGGTTTCAGCACTTTGGACTGTAGAACTCAACGACTCAAAAACAGGCACTCACGTTGGGCTGAGACACAAGCACACATTCCTCTGCACGCTTTTTCGATGTCACCTATCCTTAGAGCGAGGCACCACCACTTTCGTAATACCGGATTCGCTTTCCGGCAGTGCGCCCAGAAAGCAAGTTTCTCCCATCCTTCTCAACTTAAAGACTAAGACTGTCATGAAAAAGACCAAAATTGTTTGCACCATCGGACCGAAAACCGAATCTGAAGAGATGTTAGCTAAAATGCTGGACGCTGGCATGAACGTTATGCGTCTGAACTTCTCTCATGGTGACTATGCAGAACACGGTCAGCGCATTCAGAATCTGCGCAACGTGATGAGCAAAACTGGTAAAACCGCCGCTATCCTGCTTGATACCAAAGGTCCGGAAATCCGCACCATGAAACTGGAAGGCGGTAACGACGTTTCTCTGAAAGCGGGTCAGACCTTTACTTTCACCACTGATAAATCTGTTATCGGCAACAGCGAAATGGTTGCGGTAACGTATGAAGGTTTCACTACTGACCTGTCTGTTGGCAACACCGTACTGGTTGACGATGGTCTGATCGGTATGGAAGTTACTGCCATTGAAGGTAACAAAGTTATCTGTAAAGTGCTGAACAACGGCGACCTGGGTGAAAACAAAGGTGTGAACCTGCCTGGCGTTTCCATTGCCCTGCCAGCACTGGCTGAAAAAGACAAACAGGACCTGATCTTTGGTTGCGAACAAGGCGTAGACTTTGTTGCTGCTTCCTTTATTCGTAAGCGTTCTGACGTTATCGAAATCCGTGAACACCTGAAAGCGCACGGCGGCGAAAACATCCACATCATCTCGAAAATCGAAAACCAGGAAGGCCTCAACAACTTCGACGAAATCCTCGAAGCCTCTGACGGCATCATGGTTGCGCGTGGCGACCTGGGTGTAGAAATCCCGGTAGAAGAAGTTATCTTCGCCCAGAAGATGATGATCGAAAAATGTATCCGTGCACGTAAAGTCGTTATCACTGCGACCCAGATGCTGGATTCCATGATTAAAAACCCACGCCCGACTCGCGCAGAAGCCGGTGACGTTGCAAACGCCATCCTCGACGGTACTGACGCAGTGATGCTGTCTGGTGAATCCGCAAAAGGTAAATACCCGCTGGAAGCGGTTTCTATCATGGCGACCATCTGCGAACGTACCGACCGCGTGATGAACAGCCGTCTCGAGTTCAACAATGACAACCGTAAACTGCGCATTACCGAAGCGGTATGCCGTGGTGCCGTTGAAACTGCTGAAAAACTGGATGCCCCGCTGATCGTGGTTGCTACCCAGGGCGGTAAATCTGCTCGCGCAGTACGTAAATACTTCCCGGATGCCACCATCCTGGCACTGACCACCAACGAAAAAACGGCTCATCAGTTGGTACTGAGCAAAGGCGTTGTGCCGCAGCTGGTTAAAGAGATCACTTCTACTGATGATTTCTACCGTCTGGGTAAAGAACTGGCTCTGCAGAGCGGTCTGGCACACAAAGGTGACGTCGTAGTTATGGTTTCTGGTGCACTGGTACCGAGCGGCACTACTAACACCGCATCTGTTCACGTCCTGTAATATTGCTTTTGTGAATTAATTTGTATATCGAAGCGCCCTGATGGGCGCTTTTTTTATTTAATCGATAACCAGAAGCAATAAAAAATCAAATCGGATTTCACTATATAATCTCACTTTATCTAAGATGAATCCGATGGAAGCATCCTGTTTTCTCTCAATTTTTTTATCTAAAACCCAGCGTTCGATGCTTCTTTGAGCGAACGATCAAAAATAAGTGCCTTCCCATCAAAAAAATATTCTCAACATAAAAAACTTTGTGTAATACTTGTAACGCTACATGGAGATTAACTCAATCTAGAGGGTATTAATAATGAAAGCTACTAAACTGGTACTGGGCGCGGTAATCCTGGGTTCTACTCTGCTGGCAGGTTGCTCCAGCAACGCTAAAATCGATCAGCTGTCTTCTGACGTTCAGACTCTGAACGCTAAAGTTGACCAGCTGAGCAACGACGTGAACGCAATGCGTTCCGACGTTCAGGCTGCTAAAGATGACGCAGCTCGTGCTAACCAGCGTCTGGACAACATGGCTACTAAATACCGCAAGTAATAGTACCTGTGAAGTGAAAAATGGCGCACATTGTGCGCCATTTTTTTTTGCCTGCCATTTACCGCTACTGAGTCGCGCGTAACATATTCCCTTGCTCTGGTTCACCATTCTGCGCTGACTCTACTGAAGGCGCATTGCTGGCTGCGGGAGTTGCTCCACTGCTCACCGAAACCGGATACCCTGCCCGACGATACAACGCTTTATCGACTAATTTCTGATCTACACCCTTATTGTCTTTAAATTGCGTAAAGCCTGCTGGCAGTGTGTATGGCATTGTCTGAACGTTCTGCTGTTCTTCTGCTGATAGTGGTCGATGTACTTCAACATAACGCATCCCGTTCGGTTCCACGGAATATTTCACCGGTTCGTTGATCACTTTCACCGGCGTTCCCGTCCGCACGCTGGAGAATAAGGCTTTAATATCCGGTGCATTCATGCGAATACACCCTGAACTGACGCGCAAACCGACGCTGTCCGGCGCACTGGTGCCATGAATGAGGTATTCGCCATTACCATGCGCGAGGCGCAGTGCGTAACGTCCTAGTGGGTTATTTGGCCCGGCAGGAACGACTGGCGGTAATTTAATGCCACGCTCCAGCGAACGCTGACGAATGCCCGCCGTAGGCGTCCAGGTTGGGTTAGGGATTTTCTGCCCCACACGCGTTTCCATCACTGGCGTTTCCAGCCCCTGCAAACCAATACCTATCGGATAGACCTGCACGATATTTTCTCCCGGCGGATAATAATAAAGGCGCAGCTCTGCCAGGTTAACGATAATCCCCTGACGCGGCGCATCAGGTAATAACAGTTGCGAAGGAATAGTTATCGTCGTACCAGGTTTTGGCACCGGGGCGATAGTGTTATTGGCTTCAAGGATCAACATTGCCGCAGTATCAAAACGTCGGGCGATGGCCTGAAGGTTTTTATCCCCTTCTTGCACCGTATACGTTTGATTTTGCCCAACCAGTCGGCTTCCGGTTGGAGGTAGCGGATAATCAACCGCCCAGGCAGCCTGGATGGCGCTAAAAGCGCCGATAAGCGTGAGTGTAAGCAAAGACGCGCGTTTCATTGTAAACCTCCTGTATTTGCCGGAGACTCACGCTGAAACGTCGGATGGTACTTATGTTCACCTGAAACCAAAACACTCCTGTGCAGGTCAGTGTAAACATTGACCATCCGGCAATGTGAGCCAACCGGATGAAAGCTGTCCCTTTAGTTTAGCTAAGTGCAGCGGCTTTGGCGCGAATTGCGCGAATCATCGCTTCCAGACCTTGTGAACGAGATGGGGTGAGATGTTGGGTCAGCGCCATTTTTTCAAACCACGGACGCACATCGAAATTGACAATATCCTGCGGCGTCATCTGATCGTAGAGAATAAAGACGACCGCAATAAGCCCTTTCACAATCGCCGCATCGCTGTCACCCTGCAATTCAATAATTCCCTGCGCATTCTGGCGCATGACAATCCACACCTGACTCTGGCAGCCCTGAATGCTATTTTGTGGGCTTCGGTCTTCGTCGCGTAATTCTGGCAGACGCTGGCCCAGCTCAATAATGTAGAGATATTTCTCTTCCCAGTTGGCGCAGCGTAAAAAATTACGCAGCAATTTTTCTTTATCCGGCAATAAAGCCATAGTGCCTCCCTGTTATCCCAGCAAACGGTGAATACGTTGCAGGCCGGTCACCAGACGATCCACTTCTTCATGGGTGTTATACATGGCCAGCGACGCCCGACACATAGCAGGAACGTTGTAATAGGCCATCAATGGCATTGCGCAGTGATGTCCGGTACGCACAGCAATGCCGTAATTATCGAGAAAACTGCCAACATCATAGGCGTGGTGTTTACCGAGATTAAAAGCAATAACGCCAAGCCTGTTCTGCGGGCCATAGAGAGTGAGATCCGGTACAGATTCCAGCTGTGATAGCGCGTAGTGCATCAGATTCTGTTCATACTCGGCTATGTTATTAAGCCCCAGCGCCGAAACATACTCCAGCGCCGCGCCAAGACCAATGATGCCCCCGGTATTGGGTGTACCGGCTTCAAACCGCCAAGGTGCTTTGGTCCAGGTAGTGCCTTCACTCAGGCTGACGGTGGCGATCATAGAACCGCCCCCTTCCCACGGCGGCATCTCCTGCAACAAGGCTTCTTTGACATAAAGAATGCCAATCCCGGTGGGTCCATACAGTTTATGCCCGGAGAACACGTAAAAATCGCAATCCAGCGCCTGAACATCCACCGGATGATGCATCACCGCCTGAGCGCCATCCACCAGTACTTTTGCGCCATGCTGATGCGCAAGCGTGATCATTTCCGCCAGCGGATTTTCCGTTCCCAGCACGTTGGAGACATGAGTAATTGCCAGCAGACGAGTTTTCTCATCAAACAGCGTAGGCAGCGTCTCCAGTTGCAGCGTACCGTCGGGGTTGAGCGGGATCACACGCAGCTCTGCGCCAACGCGTGCACAAAGCATCTGCCAGGGAACAATGTTAGCGTGGTGCTCCATCTGGCTGATGATGATGTTATCGCCTGCCCGCACATTGCTGTTGCCCCAGCTATTGGCGACCAGATTGATCCCTTCCGTCGTGCCGCGGACGAACACCAGCTCTTCCGCCGAACGGGCGTTGATAAACAGCGATGCCCGCTTGCGCACGTTCTCCATTTTCTCGGTCGCCTGGGCGCTTAAGGTATGAATACCGCGATGCACCGCCGCGTAGCCATGACGATAAAACTCGGCCTCGGCGTCAATCACCTGGCTCGGTTTCTGTGCACTGGCGGCGCTGTCGAGATAAGCCAGCGGCAAACCGTTTACCTCACGCGAAAGCACCGGAAAGTCGGCCCGCACTTTGTCGACGGAATAAGTCATCTTGCACCTCCTGGCAGCCGTTGACCGATTCGGGCCAGCACCTGCTGTTTAAGCCCCTCATCACGCAGTGCTTCCGTCAGTTCGGCAGCGAAGGCGTAAATGATCATCTGCTGGGCATCCTGCTGATTGATCCCGCGCGAGCGCAGATAGAACATCTGTTCATCATCAATACGCCCCACCGTCGCGCCGTGGCTGCATTTCACATCATCTGCATAGATTTCCAGCTGCGGTTTCGTATCCACTTCTGCCAGTTTGCCCATCAGCAGATTATTGTTGGTCATCTGACCATCCGTTTTGATGGCGTGCTGCGCGACGTTGATCAAACCGTTAAATACCGCGCGGCCTTTGTCGCTGACGATAGTTTTGTGCAACTGTCGGCTGTTACAAAAACCTTTATTGTGTTCCAGCCATGTACGGGTATCACACACCTCGTTTTTCACCGGCATCGCCAGGCTATTGATCCGCAGCGTGCTGTTTTCGCCATTGAGTTGCGTACTGGTGTTGTGTCGTAACACTGCGCCACCCAGCAGGAAACTGTGGCTAAATGCGGTGGCATCGTCAGCCAGCAACAAATCGTTATGGGCAAAGTGGTGACTGACCGGGTTTTCAAACGCCAGCTTGATATGCTGCAAGTGGGCGTTCGCTGCGACATTGATAGTGAACCGTGCCCCGGTAAAATGACGAGCATCATTAAGGCTGACAAAATGTTCGATCACCGTCGCTTCGGCACCTTCCGCCAGATCCAGATGATGTCGGTAATGGGCAGTGTTGACCTCTTCACCTGCCACGCCCTGGGTAATATGCATTAACAGCAATGGCTTTGCCGGTCGTTGACCGCGCTTCACGGCGATATGCGTCACGCTTTGCGCCAGGCTTTCCGTCAAATGCAGAAACACTTCCGCCTGAATAGCGTCGCGTAACCCCTGGCGGTCATCGTTAATGCTCACTTCATATCCGCTGCCTTCAGTTGCATCGCTCAGCGCGGGCACGTAACGTCCATCAACAAACACCAGCCGCACGGCGTCTAACGTTAACGCTAAGGCATCACGCTGCTGTGGGGATATCTCTCCCGCAATGCTGACAAACTGGCTATTGGTCAGCCCTTCCAGCGGCGTATATTTCCAGTTTTCATGTTTCCGTGTCGGCAGTCCGGTACGCAGCAATTGTTGTAAATGCTGCTGTGCTTGCGGTGAGCGTTTTGTCCCTTCAGCTTCAAACAAGTGATGCCACTGTTGCAGCGCGTTACTGCTGTTCGGTAAGCCAGCCATAACCCTGCTCCTCCAGTTGTTTGACCAACGTGAAATCGCCGGATTTCACAATTCGTCCCTGATACAGCACATGGACGTAATCAGGCTTGATGTAGTCGAGAATGCGTTGGTAGTGCGTAACAATGATGAATGAACGCTTGCCGTCACGCAGCGAGTTCACGCCATCGGCAACCACTTTTAATGCGTCAATATCCAGCCCGGAGTCCGACTCATCAAGAATACATAACTCCGGTTCCAGCACCGCCATTTGCAAAATATCGTTGCGCTTTTTCTCGCCGCCGGAAAAACCAACGTTTACCGAACGGGTTAATAAATCCTCCGGCATCTTCAGGAGAGCGATTTTCTCTTCCATCAAATCCTGAAAATCAAAGCGGTCGAGCGTTTCCTGGCCGCGATAGCTGCGCACCGCATTAAGTGCCGTTTGCAGGAAAAACTGGTTACTGACGCCGGGAATTTCCACCGGATACTGGAAGGCCATAAAGATGCCTTCACCTGCACGATCTTCCGGCGACAGCGCAAGCAAATCTTTGCCTTTGAACTCAACCGTGCCGCCCGTCACCTCATAATCTTCTCGCCCGGCAAGCGTTGCCGATAAGGTACTTTTGCCAGAACCGTTTGGCCCCATAATGGCGTGAACTTCGCCGGGACGAACGTCGAGGCTTAATCCACGCAGGATAGCTTTATCTTCCACGCTGACGTGTAAATCTTTAATACTTAACATGTTTATTCCTTATCCGACGCTGTGTTCAAGACTGATGGCGAGGAGTTTTTGTGCTTCAACGGCAAATTCCAGCGGCAGTTCTGAGAACACGTCTTTGCAGAAACCGTTAACAATCATCGAGATGGCGTCTTCTTCGCTGATCCCGCGTTGCAGGCAGTAAAACAGTTGATCTTCACCAATACGTGATGTTGTTGCCTCGTGCTCCAGTTGTGCGCTGTTATTGCGACATTCGACATACGGGAAGGTATGCGCCCCACAATTAGCGCCAATCAGCATTGAGTCGCACTGAGTGAAATTGCGCGCATTGGTTGCCGTCGGCATGATTTTCACTAAGCCGCGATAACTGTTCTGACTATGTCCGGCAGAGATCCCTTTCGAGATAATGGTCGATTTAGTGTTTTTACCGATGTGGATCATCTTGGTGCCGGTATCCGCTTGCTGATGACCGCTGGTCAGCGCCACTGAGTAAAACTCACCAATGGAGTTATCGCCGCGCAAAATACAGCTGGGATATTTCCACGTAATCGCTGACCCGGTTTCTGATTGCGTCCATGACATTTTGCTGTTTTCGCCTTCGCACAAAGCACGCTTGGTGACGAAGTTGAGAATACCGCCGGTGTTGTTATCGCCAGGGAACCAGTTTTGTACCGTGGAATATTTCACCTCGGCGTTTTTATGGATGATGACTTCCACCACCGCCGCGTGTAACTGATAGCTGTCACGCACCGGAGCGGAACAGCCTTCAATGTAGCTAACGTAGCTGTCTTCGTCGGCCACCAGAATGGTGCGCTCAAACTGCCCGGTTTTTTCCGCGTTAATACGAAAATAGGTGGAAAGTTCCATCGGGCAGCGCACGCCTTTAGGCACATAAATAAACGTACCGTCAGAGGCTACCGCCGCATTAAGTGCGGCAAAGAAGTTGTCATTCCCCGGCACCACGGTGCCGAGATATTTACGCACCAGTTCCGGGTGATCGTGGATCGCCTCGCCAAAGGAACAGAAAATAATTCCCTGTTCCGCCAGTTTTTCGCGATAAGTGGTGGCAACCGAAACAGAGTCGAAAATGGCGTCCACCGCCACCTCTTTGCCTTCCCGCACGGGAACGCCCAACTGCTCAAACGCCGCCTCCACCTCTTTACTTAAAAAGGCGTTCGCGCCAGTTTGCTGCACCACGCCGGGTTCAGACGCACAAGTGTCGTCACAATTACCGCACGATGGTGCTGAGTAGTAGCTGTAATCCTGATAATTCAGCTTGTCGTAGTGCGCTTTCAACCAGTGCGGTTCTTCCATCTCCAGCCATGCGCGATAGGCGTTGAGACGAAACTCCAGCATCCACTCCGGCTCATTACGCTTCGCCGAAATTGCGCGCACCACCTCTTCGTTTATCCCCTTTGCCAGCTCATCGGTGGCTAACTGGGTGAAGAATCCTTCTTTATAATTCAGCGGGCCGCCGGTCCAGGTTTTGACATCGTCAGTTGCTTCAGTATTACGAGACATAGTACCGCCTATACCCCAAAGCTTTCGCCACAGCCACATTCATTCTGGGCTTTAGGGTTGTGAAATTTGAATATCTGATTAAGTCCTTCACGAACAAAATCGACTTCCGTGCCATCAATAAACGGCATCGCTTGCAGCGGGACAAACAGCTTCGCGCCGTCGTGTTCAAACAGCAGATCGTCTTTGTCCGGCTCGCTAACACTGTCGAGCACATAGCCAAAGCCCGCGCAGCCCGTTTGCTTCACGCCTAAGCGCACGCCGACCATACCCGGCTGCTTTGCCACCAGCTCGCGGATGTGGACAGCGGCTGCGGGTGTCAGCGTTAAGCCCTGCCAGGCGAAATCCTGTGGATTAAAGGTTCCTGAATGCATGTCCATCGATTTACCTCACTTCATCGCTTTCAGCGTATAACAGCATGTTAGTGATAATGATTATCAGTTCAACCCAGCAAACGCAGGGGCTTTACCGTAAAACATGCTTTTTTCCTGCTTTTAATAAGCATAGACCCTGATGTGTGGGTTAACAGGCACGCTAAGAATTAGGTATCTCATTGTTAGATAATGATTATTATCTAAGGAGCATTAAGGCTGTGATGAAAAAGAAAAAGTTGTATTGAAAATGACTATTTAAGAGATAGGTAAAAAAGTGCAGCGTTCAGAAATAAGAAAACCCTTAAGTCTGTGCGACACAGGCTTAAGGGTTTCTACCCCATCCGGCGCTTATCTCCGGCACTCTCAGTGGCTTAGCTCTTGAAGGGGCGATAAGAATAATCTCATAAAGCTAACCCGCCGTTTTAACACAAACTGCGATTAGTATTATTTTTGAACAATATCAGGCGGGTAGATAAGCAGTATTAAGAAGGCCATCGAACCTGGACGGAGGTTAATCCAGGTCGATTTGGCGAAATTGCGGCATCAAGTCAGGATCAATGCACGCCCAGACGCCAGGCAAAGTAGATTTCTTCTTTTAATTCAGCAGAAGAGAGAGTAAGCAGGTCAGCAAATTCAAGTTCTAGTTGTTTCAGACGTTTGAGATATTGGGCAGGTGAAAGATTGCTTTGGTCACGGCGTAAAAATTCAATGGCCAGCTGGGTGGGATCAAGTTGAGTAGACATAGCATCCTCGCTTTTAGACAAGACCTGCACAGTATACCACCGTTTACTGTGCAGATAATGACCAAAAGCAATATGCGTCACACTTTTCTGGTGACAACGTCACAAAATGGCGGTCGTCAATCGTGACGAACAGCACAAACGCCCTTTCTCATCGAAGATTTCAATCTGCCAGACCTGGTGACGCGAACCGAGATGCAACGGTTTGCATACGCCGCGCACCCGCCCTTCTCGTGCCGAGCGGACGTGGTTAGCATTGATTTCCAGACCAACCACCTTTTGCTCACCTTCGGTACATAAATAACCGGCAACGGAACCGATACTTTCGGCCAGTACCACGGATGCCCCTCCATGCAGCAACCCGAAAGGCTGCTTTGTCCGCGAGTCTACTGGCATTGTCGCTTCAAGGGTGTCATCACCAATATGTTCAAAGCGAATATCCAGCAACCCCACCATGTTTCCTTCACCCATGGCATTCAGTGCTTCCAGGGTGATTTTTCGTTTCCATATCATTTAATAATCTCCAGTAAAGCCTGCACAGGATGGCGTACCCCCGTGCCTTCGACCCGTTTTACCTGGCTACGGCAGGAATATCCGGTCGCCAGACAGCGATTACGCGGCAGTCGCTGCATCGCCTGATGCCAGGATAACTCATAGATCCCGAGCGAATTTTTATGGTTTTTCGCTTCATGTCCGTAAGTCCCTGCCATGCCGCAGCAACCCACGCTGACATTTTCCAGTTTCGCGCCAAAACGGGCAAATATCGCGGCCCATTGTGCTGGCGCGCCCGGCAAAGCGGTAACTTCGGTACAGTGACCAAAGAAATACCATGATTCACCGCTGACTGTAGCCACTGGCTGTGAGTCAAGTGCGCTTGCCAGCCATTCATTCGCCAGTAAGACGTTAAACTCGCCACGTTCCTCGCCCAGCGCCAGTTTATATTCATCGCGATAACAAAGTACCAGCGCCGGATCGACGCCCACCATTGGCATCCCCAGCTTCGCCACACGGTTGAGGAAATCCGCCGTCTTTTTCGCCGTCTTCGCAAAACGATTAAGAAAGCCTTTGATATGCTGGGCTTTGCCATTTGGCGAAAATGGCAGTAACACCGGCTGGAAACCTAATTTTTCGACCAGACGGACAAAATCCGCCACCACTTGCGCATCGTAATAGCTGGTAAAGGGGTCCTGCACCACCAGCACCGTGCGCGCTTTCTGCTCTGCACTGAGAGCTTCAAGCTGTTCCAGCGTCATGTTTGCCGAGCGATGCCCCACCATTTGTTGTTGTAGCGAGGGGACCGACAGCAGCGGCAAATCAACCATGCCGATATGTTTTTCCGAGAGTTTGCGCACCAGCGGCTGGTTAATGAAGAAGTTAAAGGTTTTCGGCGCGCGTGCCATCAGCGGTGCGTAGCTCTCGACCGTGGCGACGAGGTGGTCGCGCAGCGGGCGCAAATAACGGGTGTGATAGAGTTGCAGAAAGCGAGAACGAAACTCAGGCACGTCAATTTTGATTGGGCACTGTGTCGAACACGCTTTACAGGCCAGGCAACCAGACATCGCCTCTTTGACTTCGTGGGAGAAGTCATATTCGCCTTTATTCGCATGCCAGCTATTGCGCGTGCGGGCAATTAACGTCCGCAAACTGACGCCTGATTCAGGCAGCTCTTGTTCCAGTTTGACTGGGTCAACGCCGCGATCTGCCAACAAACGCAGCCATTCACGCACCAGCGTTGCGCGCCCTTTCGGTGAATGAATCCGGTTCTGGGTGATCTTCATCGACGGACACATCGGACTACGAGCATCAAAGTTGAAGCATAAACCGTTGCCGTTACACTCCATTGCACCACGCCACTGCTGGCGTACCGCAATGGGGATCTGTCGATCGAATGTACCGCGCTTCACCGCGTCCACTTTCATCATCGGCGCATCGAGACCTTCTGGCGGGCAAATCTTCCCAGGGTTGAGTCGGTTATGCGGGTCAAATGCCGCTTTCACTTTACGCAGTTCTGCAAAAAGTTCCTCACCAAAAAACGCCGGGCTGTATTCGGCGCGAAAACCTTTGCCGTGTTCGCCCCACAACAAACCACCGTATTTCGCGGTAAGCGCCACTACATCATCAGAGATTTGCTTCATCAAAATCTCTTGTTGCGGATCGCACATATCCAGCGCTGGACGGACGTGCAAGACACCTGCGTCGACGTGACCGAACATACCGTAGCTTAAGCCGTGGCTGTCGAGCAGCGCGCGAAATTCAGCAATATAATCTGCCAGATGTTCCGGCGGTACGCAGGTATCCTCAGCAAACGGAATTGGCTTGGCTGCTCCTTTGGCATTGCCAAGCAGACCAACAGCTTTTTTGCGCATCGCATAGATACGTTCAACACCCGCCAGTTCGCGGCACACCTGCCAGCCAATCACACCTGCTTGCTGACTGGCGATAAGTTCATCCAGCCGCGCACAGAGTGCATTTACTCGCACATCAATCAGCGTCTCATCATCACCAGCAAATTCCACAATGTTCAGCCCGAGCATTTCTTTGTCAGGCACATCGGTAATCAACTCGCTGACGGAATGCCAGACAATATCTTCCCGCGCCAGATTCAGCACTTTTGAGTCCACCGTCTCTACCGAAAGAGCCCGCGCCTCAACCATAAACGGCGCGTTACGCAGCGCAGAGTCAAAAGAGTCATATTTGACGTTCACCAGACGGCGCACTTTAGGCAAGGGCGTAATATCCAGCCGCGCTTCGGTAATAAAGGCCAGCGTCCCTTCTGAACCCGTCAGAATGCGCGTCAGGTCGAACTCGGTCATCTCATCGTTAAAGACATGACGCAGATCGTAACCGGTAAGAAAGCGGTTAAGTTTGGGGAAGTTGTCGATGATTAACTGGCGTTGCTGACGGCAACGTTGATAAACCGTGTTATAAATTCGCCCGATTGTGGTATTGGATTTACCCAGCGTTTCCGCCAGTTCGACGGGTAAAGGTTGCGTATCGAGAATATCGCCCCCCAACAACACTGCACGTACGCCAAGTACGTGATCTGACGTTTTGCCATAGACCAGCGATCCCTGACCGGATGCATCGGTATTGATCATCCCGCCGAGCGTTGCCCGGTTGCTGGTCGAAAGCTCCGGCGCAAAAAAGTAGCCGAACGGTTTCAGGTACTGATTGAGTTGGTCTTTTATCACCCCGGCCTCAACGCGCACCCAGCCCTCTTCAGGGTTAATTTCGATGATGCGGTTCATATGGCGGGACATATCAACAATAATCCCCTGGTTGAGCGCCTGACCGTTAGTGCCGGTGCCGCCGCCGCGGGGGGTAAAGATCAGCGATGAATAGCGTTCCTGCGCGGCAAGACGGGCGATCAGCGCCACATCTGCGGTTGAACGCGGAAATACCACCGCATCGGGGAGAAGTTGGTAAATACTGTTGTCGGTCGACATTGTCAGACGATCGGCATAACTTGTCGCCGTATCGCCGGTAAACCCCTGTTGCTCCAGCTCTTGCAAAAAATTAAGCACCAGTTGAACGACGCCGGGTGCCTGGGAAATCTGTGGAATCATTATATTGACCCTTTCCTGCGGTCTGTGATGTAGGTCGATACACTATTCTTTCAGGCGGCTGCAATAGCGCACTGAAAGGTGATGTTTATTTACTCTATGGATTTCGAGTTGCAGGAAGGCGGCAAGCGAGTGAACTCCAGGAGCTTACAACAGTAAGTAACTGGGGTGAACGAACGTAGCCGCAGCACATGCAACTTGAAATACGACGAGTAAATCGTTTGCGTGTTGCCTGAGTTGTTGTACCACATTTTTTTCTAACACGCCCATCAGAATTAAGGGCAGAATCGGCCTGTTAAAAACCGCTGAAATTGCTCATCATTATGCAGGTGAGTTTCGCGTGTTCACGTCGCGTCGACGATTTGACGCACAAAAAAGGTGAAAAGTAGTTATGGTAAATGTTCGTCAGCCCAGGGATGTCGCACAAATTCTGCTTTCGGTGCTGTTTTTAGCCATCATGATTGTGGCATGTCTGTGGATCGTTCAACCCTTTATTCTCGGCTTTGCATGGGCCGGTACGGTGGTTATCGCCACCTGGCCGGTATTGTTACGTTTGCAAAAGATCATGTTTGGCCGCCGCTCTCTCGCCGTTCTGGTGATGACGCTGTTATTAGTGATGGTGTTTATCATCCCTATTGCTTTGCTGGTTAACAGTATCGTCGACGGCAGCGGCCCGCTAATTAAAGCCATTTCCAGCGGTGACATGACGTTACCCGATCTGGCGTGGCTTAATACCATTCCGGTGATTGGCGCGAAGCTATATGCAGGCTGGCACAACTTGCTGGATATGGGGGGGACGGCGATCATGGCAAAAGTCCGTCCTTATATTGGCACCACCACCACCTGGTTCGTTGGGCAAGCGGCGCATATCGGGCGCTTTATGGTGCATTGTGCGCTGATGCTTCTCTTCAGTGCCCTGCTGTACTGGCGCGGTGAACAGGTGGCACAAGGCATTCGCCATTTTGCAACCCGTCTGGCAGGCGTTCGTGGAGATGCCGCCGTGCTGCTAGCGGCACAAGCTATCCGCGCGGTGGCGCTGGGTGTTGTGGTGACAGCGTTAGTACAGGCAGTGCTTGGCGGTATCGGCCTCGCCGTATCCGGCGTACCTTATGCAACTTTGCTCACGGTGTTAATGATCCTCTCCTGCCTTGTCCAGCTTGGACCATTGCCGGTACTGATTCCGGCGATTATCTGGCTCTACTGGACCGGTGATACCACCTGGGGAACGGTACTGTTAGTGTGGAGCGGTGTGGTCGGCACGCTGGATAACGTCATCCGCCCAATGTTAATTCGCATGGGTGCCGATTTACCGCTAATCCTGATCCTCTCTGGCGTTATTGGTGGTTTGATTGCTTTCGGGATGATCGGCCTGTTTATTGGTCCGGTTCTGTTAGCCGTTTCCTGGCGTCTTTTTGCCGCGTGGGTGGAAGAAGTCCCACCGCCGACTGACCAACCGGAAGAAGTTCTCGAAGAACTTGGCGAAATCGAGAAACCGAATAAGTAATTTCTCATCAGGCGGCTCTGCCGCCTGATTGTTAACCTCCGCTAATTGATATTTGCTTGCTCTTCCCCATATTTTCCTGCTTACCGCCATTCAGCTGGTAGTACCTGTCGCAAATTCTTTACAGTTTTTAAACTAATGAGACGAATCTGATCGACGCAAAAAGTCCGTATGCCTACTATTAGCTCACGGTTATAAATCAACATATTGATTTATAAGCATGGAAATCCCCTGAGTGAAACAACGAATTGCTGTGTGTAGTCTTTGCCCATCTCCCATGATGGGCTTTTTTTTAACATTTTTCCGCTTCGCTACCTCGCCCCTCACGCTTTCCAATAATGTTGCACAAGATACTGTGACTCTCTTCAAGCCGTCAGCAGGCTGATAATGTTATTTATATTTTATTGTTTATTTCATGCAGCCATTACACGATGAACGCTTATGAACTCCAGGCTCTTCGCCATATTTTTGCCATGACTATTGATGAATGCGCGACCTGGATTGCCCAGACCGATGACAGTGAAAGCTGGCGTCAATGGGAAAATGGCAAATGCGCCATTCCTGATTATGTAGTCGAGCAACTGTTGGCTATGCGTCAGCAACGAAAAAAACATCTTCATGCCATCATAGAGAAAATAAATAACCGCATCGGCAACAACACCATGCGTTTTTTCCCTGACTTAACCGCGTTTCAACGTGTCTACCCTGATGGCAATTTTATTGACTGGAAGATCTATCAATCGGTAGCTGCTGAATTATATGCACACGATCTGGAGCGGCTTTGTTAATTTCTCCACAGAAAGGAATTGTCTTTGTTACAACAATAATGAACGGATACTGACACAACATCTCTACACTTTTTAAAGCACCTTTGCTAAGTAGAACCTATGAAAAATCCCTATTACCCTACCGCACTGGGGTTGTATTTTAATTACCTGGTGCATGGTATGGGCGTCATTTTGATGAGCCTGAATATGGCCTCGCTGGAGACGCTTTGGCAGACTAATGCCGCGGGCGTCTCGATAGTTATCTCATCACTGGGCATTGGTCGATTAAGTGTCTTGCTTTTTGCAGGATTATTATCCGATCGCTTTGGTCGCCGCCCTTTTATCATGCTCGGGATGTGCTGCTATATGGCCTTCTTTTTTGGCATCCTGCACACCAATAACATCATTATCGCTTATGTTTTTGGCTTTCTGGCGGGAATGGCAAACAGTTTTCTCGATGCAGGCACCTATCCCAGTTTGATGGAAGCTTTTCCACGCTCACCGGGTACAGCCAATATTTTAATTAAAGCATTTGTTTCCAGCGGGCAATTTTTATTACCGCTAATCATTAGCCTGTTAGTGTGGGCTGAACTGTGGTTCGGTTGGTCCTTTATGATTGCTGCAGGCATTATGTTTATTAACGCTCTGTTTTTATACCGTTGTACGTTCCCACCCCATCCGGGTCGTCGCTTACCTGTCATAAAGAAAACCACCAGCTCTACGGAACATCGCTGTTCAATTATCGATTTAGCCAGTTATACCTTATATGGCTATATCTCAATGGCAACATTTTATCTGGTTAGCCAGTGGCTGGCACAGTACGGGCAATTTGTTGCAGGCATGTCATACACCATGTCGATCAAACTACTCAGTATCTACACCGTGGGTTCGCTGCTTTGTGTATTTATTACCGCTCCACTCATTCGTAATACCGTTCGCCCAACAACATTACTGATGCTGTACACTTTTATCTCATTTATTGCTCTGTTTACCGTCTGTCTGCATCCCACATTTTATGTGGTGATAATATTTGCTTTTGTCATTGGTTTTACCTCTGCTGGAGGTGTTGTGCAAATTGGCCTGACATTAATGGCTGAACGTTTCCCCTACGCTAAAGGTAAAGCTACAGGGATCTATTACAGTGCGGGCAGTATTGCGACCTTTACTATTCCATTGATTACGGCTCATCTGTCCCAAAGAAGTATTGCCGATATTATGTGGTTCGATACCGCCATCGCTGCCATCGGCTTTTTACTGGCACTGTTTATCGGCTTACGCAGCCGCAAAGAAACGCAGCATCACTCGCTAAAGGAAAATGTCGCTCCGGGTGGGTAATGCAATATTCTTTTCAGGTCATGCAAGATCTTACGGATAAATAACTCTTTCTGCACCAACTAAGGAAAATCGCGATAAAAAACAAACTATGACATGCAATATTCCTGGAAACATAAACTTTATGCCATGTACCCAGGGAAAATCATCTTCAGTATAGTAATTATGTAAACCGTCGGAGAACAATACGTACGGTAACGAAATTATCTTTCAGCAAGGAGCTGTGAAAATGTCTCAAAATAAGGCTTTCAGCACGCCATTTATCCTGGCTGTTCTTTGTATTTACTTCGGCTATTTCCTG
The DNA here is from genome assembly GCF_046764225.1 of Escherichia sp. F1. Classification (NCBI taxonomy): domain Bacteria; kingdom Pseudomonadati; phylum Pseudomonadota; class Gammaproteobacteria; order Enterobacterales; family Enterobacteriaceae; genus Escherichia; species Escherichia sp. F1. Next base: position 2,225,087 of record NZ_CP177202.1, on the reverse strand, counting down.
CACGGCATTAGTGTTATTACGCTTGCCCAAAATATGTCATCTCTGGCAGAAAAGTTTTCCACTGACAACGCGGGCATTGCCTATTTAATTTCCGGTATCGGTTTGGGGCGATTGATCAGTATTTTATTCTTCGGTGTGATCTCCGATAAGTTTGGTCGTCGGGCGGTAATATTAATGGCAGTAATAATGTATCTGCTATTCTTCTTTGGTATCCCTGCTTGCCCGAATTTAACTCTCGCCTACTGTCTGGCAGTGTGCGTAGGTATCGCTAACTCAGCGCTGGATACGGGTGGCTACCCCGCGCTCATGGAATGCTTTCCGAAAGCCTCTGGTTCGGCGGTCATACTGGTTAAAGCGATGGTGTCATTCGGACAAATGTTCTACCCAATGCTGGTGAGCTATATGTTGCTCAATAACATCTGGTACGGCTATGGGCTGATTATTCCGGGTATTCTGTTTGTACTGATCACGCTGATGCTGTTGAAAAGCAAATTCCCCAGCCAGTTGGTGGACGCCAGCGTAGCTAATGAATTACCGCAAATGAACAGCAAACCGTTAGTCTGGCTGGAAGGTGTTTCATCGGTACTGTTCGGTGTAGCCGCATTCTCGACCTTTTATGTGATTGTGGTGTGGATGCCCAAATATGCGATGGCTTTTGCTGGTATGTCAGAAGCTGAAGCATTAAAAACCATCTCTTATTACAGTATGGGCTCGTTGGTCTGTGTCTTTATTTTTGCCGCACTGCTGAAAAAAATGGTCCGGCCCATCTGGGCTAATGTATTTAACTCTGCACTGGCAACAATAACAGCAGCCATTATCTACCTGTACCCTTCTCCACTGGTGTGTAATGCCGGAGCCTTTGTTATCGGTTTCTCAGCGGCTGGCGGCATTTTACAGCTCGGCGTTTCGGTCATGTCAGAGTTTTTCCCCAAAAGCAAAGCCAAAGTCACCAGTATTTATATGATGATGGGTGGACTGGCTAACTTTGTTATTCCGCTGATTACCGGTTATCTGTCGAACATCGGTCTGCAATATATCATTGCTCTCGATTTTACTTTCGCGCTGCTGGCCCTGATTACCGCAATTATTGTCTTTATCCGCTATTACCGCGTTTTCATTATTCCTGAAAATGATGTGCGGTTTGGCGAGCGTAAATTTAGCACCCGGTTAAACACAATTAAGCATAGAGGTTAAAGGAGTTAATTATGGATGTTACCGCAAAATACGAATTGATTGGGCTGATGGCCTATCCCATCCGCCACAGTTTATCGCCCGAAATGCAGAATAAAGCCTTAGAAAAAGCGGGATTACCATTTACCTATATGGCCTTTGAAGTGGATAACGATAGCTTTCCCGGAGCAATTGAAGGATTAAAAGCCCTCAAAATGCGCGGAACTGGTGTATCAATGCCGAACAAACAACTGGCGTGTGAATATGTTGATGAATTAACGCCAGCGGCCAAACTGGTGGGAGCCATCAACACCATCGTTAATGATGATGGCTATCTGCGTGGCTATAACACCGACGGCACGGGCCATATTCGCGCCATTAAAGAGAGCGGTTTTGATATCAAAGGCAAAACGATGGTGCTGTTAGGGGCCGGAGGTGCCTCAACGGCGATTGGCGCGCAGGGGGCAATTGAAGGTTTAAAAGAAATTAAACTCTTTAACCGTCGGGATGAGTTCTTCGATAAAGCCCTCGCCTTCGCGCAGCGGGTTAACGAAAACACCGATTGTGTCGTCACGGTTACCGATCTCGCCGATCAGCAAGCCTTTGCTGAAGCCCTGGCTTCCGCCGACATTTTAACCAATGGCACAAAAGTGGGCATGAAACCCCTTGAGAATGAATCATTGGTTAATGATATCAGTCTGTTACATCCGGGACTTCTGGTCACTGAATGCGTGTATAACCCGCATATGACGAAGTTATTGCAGCAGGCGCAACAAGCTGGTTGCAAAACGATTGATGGATACGGCATGTTGTTGTGGCAAGGGGCTGAACAGTTCACGTTATGGACTGGCAAAGATTTCCCTCTGGAATATGTTAAACAGGTCATGGGGTTCGGTGCCTGACAGGCTGACCGCGTGCAGAAAGGGTAAAAAATGAAAACCGTAACTGTAAAAGATCTCGTCATTGGTACGGGCGCACCTAAAATCATCGTCTCGCTGATGGCGAAAGATATCGCCAGCGTGAAATCCGAAGCTCTCGCCTATCGTGAAGCGGACTTTGATATTCTGGAATGGCGTGTGGACCACTATGCCGACCTCTCCAATGTGGAGTCTGTCATGGCGGCAGCAAAAATTCTCCGTGAAACCATGCCAGAAAAACCGCTGCTGTTTACCTTCCGCAGTGCCAAAGAAGGCGGCGAGCAGGCGATTTCCACCGAGGCTTATATTGCACTCAATCGTGCAGCCATCGACAGCGGCCTGGTTGATATAATCGATCTGGAGTTATTTACCGGCGATGATCAGGTTAAAGAAACCGTCGCCTACGCCCACGCGCATGATGTGAAAGTTGTCATGTCCAACCATGACTTCCATAAAACGCCGGAAGCCGAAGAAATCATTGCCCGTCTGCGCAAAATGCAGTCCTTCGATGCCGATATTCCTAAGATTGCGCTGATGCCGCAAAGTACCAGCGATGTGCTGACGTTGCTTGCTGCGACCCTGGAGATGCAGGAGCAGTATGCCGATCGTCCAATCATCACGATGTCAATGGCAAAAACTGGCGTAATTTCTCGTCTGGCTGGTGAAGTATTTGGCTCGGCGGCAACTTTTGGTGCGGTAAAAAAAGCCTCTGCACCAGGGCAAATCTCGGTAAATGATTTGCGCACAGTATTAACTATTTTACATCAGGCATAAGCAATAATATTTCGGCGGGAACATCCTCCCCCGCCGAACTAAAAAAATATATTTAACCGTATTTAATAAAAATATTTCGTGAGTCTCTGTGCGCTAATTCTCCATCTGGCGTAGGGAAAATCACATCTGAATCAGGAATTAACAATGAAACCTGTAAAACCACCTCGTATTAATGGACGAGTGCCGGTCCTGTCGGCACAGGAAGCGGTGAATTATATTCCCGACGAAGCAACACTTTGTGTGTTAGGCGCTGGCGGCGGTATTCTGGAAGCCACCACGTTAATTACTGCTCTTGCTGATAAATATAAACAGACTCAAACACCACGTAATTTATCGATTATTAGTCCAACAGGGCTTGGCGATCGCGCCGACCGTGGTATTAGTCCGCTGGCACAAGAAGGTCTGGTGAAATGGGCATTATGCGGTCACTGGGGACAATCGCCGCGTATTTCTGATCTCGCAGAACAAAATAAAATTATTGCTTATAACTATCCACAAGGTGTACTTACACAAACCTTACGCGCCGCCGCAGCCCACCAGCCTGGTATTATTAGTGATATTGGCATCGGGACATTTGTTGATCCACGCCAGCAAGGCGGCAAACTGAATGAAGTCACTAAAGAAGACCTGATTAAACTGGTCGAGTTTGATAACCAAGAATATCTCTATTACAAAGCGATTGCGCCAGATATCGCCTTCATTCGCGCTACCACCTGCGACAGCGAAGGCTACGCCACTTTTGAAGATGAGGTGATGTATCTCGACGCATTGGTTATTGCCCAGGCGGTGCACAATAACGGCGGTATTGTGATGATGCAGGTGCAGAAAATGGTTAAGAAAGCCACGCTGCATCCTAAATCTGTCCGTATTCCGGGTTATCTGGTGGATATTGTGGTGGTCGATCCGGATCAAACCCAACTGTATGGCGGTGCACCGGTTAACCGCTTTATTTCTGGTGACTTCACCCTTGATGACAGTACCAAACTTAGCCTGCCCCTAAACCAACGTAAATTAGTTGCGCGGCGCGCATTATTCGAAATGCGTAAAGGCGCGGTGGGGAATGTCGGCGTCGGTATTGCTGACGGCATTGGCCTGGTCGCCCGAGAAGAAGGTTGTGCTGATGACTTTATTCTGACGGTAGAAACAGGTCCGATTGGCGGAATTACTTCACAGGGGATCGCCTTTGGCGCGAACGTGAATACCCGTGCCATTCTGGATATGACGTCCCAGTTTGATTTTTATCACGGTGGCGGTCTGGATGTTTGTTATTTGAGTTTTGCTGAAGTCGACCAGCACGGTAACGTCGGCGTGCATAAATTCAATGGTAAAATCATGGGCACCGGTGGATTTATTGATATCAGTGCCACTTCGAAGAAAATCGTTTTCTGCGGCACATTAACTGCGGGCAGTTTAAAAACAGAAATTACCGACGGCAAATTAAATATCGTCCAGGAAGGGCGGGTGAAGAAATTTATTCGGGAACTACCGGAAATTACTTTCAGCGGAAAAATCGCTCTCGAGCGAGGGCTGGATGTTCGTTATATCACTGAACGCGCAGTATTCACGCTGAAAGAAGACGGCCTGCATTTAATCGAAATCGCCCCTGGCGTCGATTTACAAAAAGATATTCTCGACAAAATGGATTTCACCCCAGTGATTTCGCCAGAACTCAAACTGATGGACGAAAGATTATTTATCGATGCGGCGATGGGTTTTGTCCTGCCTGAAGCGGCTCATTAACAGGAGTATCACGATGGATTTTTCTTTAACTGAAGAACAAGAACTGCTGCTGGCCAGTATTCGCGAACTGATTACGACTAACTTTCCGGAAGAGTATTTCCGCACCTGCGATCAAAACGGGACATACCCGCGTGAGTTTATGCGGGCACTGGCGGATAACGGTATTTCCATGCTTGGCGTGCCGGAAGAATTTGGTGGCATCCCTGCGGATTACGTCACCCAGATGCTGGCGCTGATGGAAGTGTCAAAATGCGGTGCTCCGGCATTTTTGATCACCAACGGTCAATGTATTCACAGTATGCGCCGTTTCGGTTCTGCAGAGCAGCTACGTAAAACGGCGGAAAGCACCCTGGAAACGGGTGATCCCGCCTATGCCCTGGCATTGACGGAACCAGGCGCAGGCTCAGATAACAACAGCGCCACCACCACTTACACGCGTAAAAACGGCAAGGTTTACATCAACGGACAGAAAACCTTTATTACCGGTGCGAAAGAGTACCCGTATATGCTGGTGCTGGCGCGCGATCCGCAACCGAAAGATCCCAAAAAAGCCTTCACCCTGTGGTGGGTCGACTCCAGTAAGCCCGGCATTAAGATTAACCCGCTGCATAAAATCGGCTGGCATATGCTCAGCACCTGCGAAGTCTATCTCGACAACGTGGAAGTTGAAGAGAGCGACATGGTGGGCGAAGAAGGAATGGGTTTCCTCAATGTGATGTATAACTTTGAGATGGAGCGCCTGATCAACGCCGCGCGCAGCACCGGCTTTGCCGAGTGTGCCTTTGAAGATGCCGCCCGCTATGCCAACCAGCGTATCGCTTTTGGTAAACCTATTGGGCATAACCAGATGATCCAGGAAAAACTGGCGCTGATGGCGATTAAGATCGACAACATGCGCAACATGGTGCTGAAAGTGGCATGGCAAGCCGATCAACATCAGTCACTGCGCACCAGCGCGGCGCTGGCAAAACTGTATTGCGCACGTACTGCAATGGAAGTCATTGATGATGCGATTCAAATCATGGGCGGTCTGGGCTATACCGATGAGGCGCGCGTCTCTCGCTTCTGGCGTGATGTCCGTTGTGAACGTATCGGCGGCGGTACAGACGAAATTATGATTTACGTAGCGGGTCGGCAGATCCTGAAAGATTATCAGAACAAATAATCTGCAGGCGGCGCAGCTTCTTAACAAACTGCGCCGCCAGATTTATCCGGCAAGACTTACCGGTTGAGGAAATTCAGATAAGATTTCTTGTTCCGCAAAACAGTTTTTAAATTGCCTGCGGTAATCGCTGGGCGAACAGCCGACATGGCGCAAAAACAGTTTGGCAAAGTGATCGACATTTTCATAACCCACACGCCAGGAGATCTCTGCCTGTGATAATTCAGTATTAGTGAGTGACCATTTCGCTTCCGTCATACGCCGTTGAATAACATAGTTAATAGGGGAAATACGATACTCTTTGGTAAATTCATGGCAAATATAACTGACGCTGGCACGAAACTTTTTCGATAACTGCTCTAAAGTGATTTTTTCGCGATAGTTATTATTCAGATAGAAAAGAATATCTTTTATCAGAACATCTTTTTTAATATATCCCTGCTCCGAACGATAAGCATTTTTAAAGTTTTCGTAGTAAAGAATTGCTAACGTATAGGCAAATGCGTCCCATAACGAAGATGTTTGGCTATTTTTACTTTGCGGCAAAATCACACTTAGCTCATTAAATAAGGTTTTAATGACTTCTTTTCCCTGCCCTGCGGCAATTACCGGGCAAGAATGCGGTTGCAGTAGCTGATTTTCCTCAGCCCCCTGAAACTGAAAGCCGTACAGCGCACAGGTACACGTCGTTGCCGGATCGTTAACGTCAGAGGCCACCGCATGCAGCCTGCCGCGTTCTATCACCACAATGTCATCGGCATGCGCGACATATAACGAAGAATCGATGGTAAACCTTGCTACCCCTTTCTTGACGTAAATCAACTCGGTTTCATTGTCATGAACGTGATGTCCGGACTCCCATTTTGGATCATCGCTAAATGCAAAACGTGAAAGCCGTGGCGTTTTACCGGCGACAAACAGCGTTTCGCTGGCGTTATCAAAACAGCGTTGATACATGACAACCTCCCTATTCCATGAGCAAGCAAAAACAATATATGCCGGATAAAATACGGCGTGTATTGCGGTTATACAACCGCGTTTAGCGAGAGCTAAACAAGATTATTTACACTGAATGCAAGATTGTACGGTCATGGAATAACTATATTGCCGCAAATTGCACTTTTGTTTTAGCGATCGCATTTTTTTTGCAAGATTGTTGGCAAGGAAAACAGCTTGCTCCGTCGAAAACCCCGCACCGCTATCGCACACTATTTTCAGACCATTTTTACCTTCCATCGGAGATGGTTCCGTATGCGACTCACAGGAGAAATCATGAAAATAATAACCTGCTTTAAGCTGGTGCCTGAAGAACAGGACATTGTTGTCACTCCAGAATACACCCTGAATTTCGACAATGCCGACGCCAAAATCAGCCAGTTCGATCTCAATGCCATTGAAGCTGCAAGCCAGATTGCAACAGATGACGATGAGATAGCCGCGCTGACCATTGGCGGCTCATTGTTGCAGAACTCGAAAGTGCGTAAAGACGTGCTATCCCGCGGGCCGCACAGCCTGTATTTGGTGCAGGATGCGCAACTTGAACATGCACTGCCTCTCGATACCGCAAAAGCACTGGCGGCAGCAGTTGAAAAGATCGGCTTCGATTTACTGATCTTTGGTGAAGGTTCCGGCGACCTTTATGCCCAGCAGGTTGGCTTGCTGGTCGGAGAAATTCTGCAACTTCCGGTGATTAATGCAGTGAGTGCTATTCAGCGTCAGGGCAATACACTGGTGATTGAACGCACGCTTGAAGATGATGTTGAAGTTATTGAGCTCTCTGTTCCAGCCGTGCTCTGCGTCACCTCCGATATTAATATGCCACGCATTCCTTCGATGAAAGCCATTCTCGGCGCGGGTAAAAAACCGATAAATCAGTGGCAGGCAAGTGACATTGGCTGGAGCCAGAGCGCGCCACTTGCTGAACTGACCAGCATTCGCGTACCGCCGCAAACAGAACGTAAGCACATCATTCTCGATAACGATTCGCCGGAGGCCATTGCCGAGCTGGCGGAATATCTGAAGAAAGCCCTGAACTGAAGCCTACGGAGAAGAAACGATGAGTCAATTAAACAGCGTCTGGGTCTTTAGCGATAATCCTGAACGTTATGCTGAACTGTTTAGCGGCGCGCAGCAATGGGGCCAACAGGTGTATGCCATTGTACAAAATACCGACCAGGCGCAGGCAGTTATGCCTTATGGTCCAAAATGTATTTATGTTCTTGAGCAAAATGATGCGCTGCAACGTACTGAAAATTACGCCGAAAGCATTGCTGCCCTGCTGAAAGATAAACACCCTTCTATGTTGCTGCTGGCCGCGACGAAACGCGGTAAAGCTCTGGCAGCACGGTTAAGTGTGCAACTGAATGCGGCGCTGGTGAACGATGCCACGGCGGTGGATATTGTCGATGGTCACATTTGCGCCGAACACCGGATGTATGGCGGGTTAGCGTTCGCACAGGAAAAGATCAACAGCCCGCTGGCGATCATTACCCTTGCACCCGGAGTTCAGGAACCGTGCACCAGTGATACCGCTCATCAGTGCCCGACAGAAACGGTACCTTATGTTGCTCCGCGTCATGAAATTCTCTGTCGCGAACGCCGTGCGAAAGCCGCAAGCAGCGTGGACCTGAGCAAAGCAAAACGTGTGGTTGGCGTCGGTCGTGGTCTGGCGGCGCAGGATGACCTGAAAATGGTCCACGAACTGGCGGCGGTGCTGAATGCTGAAGTCGGCTGTTCACGTCCAATTGCCGAAGGCGAGAACTGGATGGAGCGTGAACGTTATATCGGTGTCTCCGGCGTGTTGCTGAAATCCGATCTCTACCTGACGCTGGGGATCTCCGGGCAGATCCAGCATATGGTTGGCGGCAACGGCGCAAAAGTGATTGTCGCCATCAATAAAGATAAAAATGCGCCAATCTTCAACTATGCCGACTACGGTCTGGTGGGCGATATCTACAAAGTCGTCCCTGCCCTGATTAGCCAGTTGAGCCGCTAATTCCCCTTTCAACCACATCTCCCGCTGTAAACGCAGCGGGAAGGGAGCATAACGCATGTCGGATGACAAATTTGATGCCATTGTGGTCGGTGCGGGCGTTGCCGGTAGCGTTGCCGCACTGGTCATGGCGCGAGCCGGGCTGGATGTCCTGGTGATAGAACGCGGCGACAGTGCCGGATGTAAAAACATGACCGGCGGGCGTCTTTATGCCCACACACTTGAAGCGATTATTCCAGGCTTTGCAGCATCAGCGCCGGTAGAACGCAAGGTCACACGCGAGAAAATCTCCTTCTTAACCGAAGAAAGCGCCGTTACCCTCGACTTTCACCGCGAGCAACCAGATGTTCCGCAACACGCGTCTTATACCGTATTGCGTAATCGTCTGGACCCGTGGTTGATGGAACAAGCCGAGCAGGCGGGCGCGCAGTTTATCCCGGGCGTTCGCGTCGATGCGCTGGTTCGTGAAGGAAACAAGGTCACTGGCGTCCAGGCCGGGGATGATGTTCTTGAAGCGAATGTGGTGATTCTGGCTGATGGCGTTAACTCGATGCTTGGCCGCTCGCTGGGAATGGTTCCCGCTTCCGATCCGCATCATTACGCTGTTGGTGTTAAAGAGGTTATTGGCCTCACACCAGAACAGATCAACGATCGCTTTAATATTACGGGCGAGGAAGGTGCCGCCTGGCTGTTTGCCGGTTCCCCTTCTGACGGCCTGATGGGCGGGGGATTTCTCTATACCAACAAGGATTCCGTATCGTTGGGGCTGGTTTGTGGATTGGGTGATATCGCCCATGCGCAAAAAAGTGTGCCGCAAATGCTGGAAGATTTTAAACAACACCCCGCCATTCGCCCGCTGATTAGCGGCGGCAAACTGCTTGAATACTCCGCGCATATGGTGCCGGAGGGCGGTCTGGCAATGGTGCCGCAGCTGGTTAACGATGGCGTGATGATCGTTGGTGACGCCGCAGGCTTCTGCCTGAATTTGGGTTTTACGGTCCGCGGCATGGATTTAGCCATTGCATCGGCTCAGGCTGCCGCCACAACAGTGATCGCCGCCAAAGAACGTGCGGATTTCTCCGCCAGCAGTCTTGCGCAATACAAACGTGAGCTGGAACAAAGCTGCGTCATGCGTGATATGCAGCATTTTCGCGAGATCCCGGCGCTGATGGAAAACCCGCGCCTGTTTAGCCAATACCCACGAATGGTAGCCGACATCATGAACGAGATGTTCACCATTGACGGCAAACCAAACCAGCCGGTACGCAAAATGATCATGGGACACGCGAAGAAAATTGGGCTAATCAACTTGCTGAAAGATGGCATTAAGGGAGCAACCGCGCTATGAGCCAGAACGCTACGGTTAACGTCGACATCAAATTAGGCGTCAATAAATTCCATGTTGATGAGGGCCATCCGCATATCATTCTGGCGGCAAATCCCGATATCAATGAATTCCGTAAATTAATGAAAGCCTGCCCTGCCGGACTTTATAAGCAGGATGACGCAGGAAACATTCATTTCGATCCCGCCGGTTGTCTGGAATGCGGCACCTGTCGGGTGCTGTGCGGCAACACTATTCTCGAACAGTGGCAATATCCCGCAGGCACCTTCGGTATTGATTTTCGCTACGGCTAATCATGCATCCCACAGGCCCGCATCTCGGGCCTGATGTTCTGTCTCGAGAGTCCAAAATGAAAGTGACATTAACGTTTAACGAACAACGTCGTGCGGCGTATCGTCAGCAAGGGCTATGGGGCGATGCTTCGCTGGCCGATTACTGGCAGCAGACCGCTCGTGCGATGCCAGACAAAATTGCCGTGGTCGATAATCATGGTGCATCATACACCTATAGCGCGCTCGATCACGCCGCGAGCTGTCTGGCAAACTGGATGTTGACGAAGGGTATTGAATCAGGCGATCGCATCGCATTTCAACTGCCTGGCTGGTGTGAATTTACCGTTATCTATCTTGCCTGCCTGAAAATCGGTGCGGTTTCCGTACCGCTGTTGCCTTCCTGGCGGGAAGCAGAACTGGTATGGGTACTCAATAAGTGTCAGGCAAAAATGTTCTTTGCACCGACGTTGTTTAAACAAACGCGTCCGGTAGATTTAATCCTGCCGCTGCAAAATCAGCTTCCACAACTACAACAAATTGTCGGCGTGGACAAACTGGCTCCCGCCACCTCTTCCCTCTCATTAAGTCAGATTATCGCCGACAATACTCCTCTGACCACGGCGATAACGGTCCACGGCGATGAATTAGCCGCGGTGCTGTTTACCTCCGGAACCGAGGGTCTGCCAAAGGGCGTGATGCTAACGCATAACAATATTCTCGCCAGTGAGCGGGCTTATTGCGCGCGGTTGAATCTGACCTGGCAGGATGTCTTTATGATGCCTGCGCCACTTGGTCATGCAACGGGCTTTCTGCATGGCGTAACGGCACCATTCTTAATTGGCGCTCGCAGCGTGTTGTTAGATATTTTCACTCCTGATGCGTGTCTCGCGTTGCTTGAGCAGCAGCGTTGCACCTGTATGCTCGGCGCAACGCCGTTTGTCTATGATCTTTTGAATTTACTGGAGAAACAACCCGCTGACCTTTCAGCGCTGCGCTTCTTTCTTTGCGGCGGGACCACAATCCCCAAAAAAGTGGCGCGTGAATGCCAGCAGCGAGGCATTAAATTATTAAGTGTTTATGGTTCCACAGAAAGTTCGCCGCACGCAGTGGTGAATCTCGACGATCCTTTGTCGCGCTTTATGCACACCGATGGTTACGCTGCCGCAGGTGTTGAGATTAAAGTGGTCGATGACGCACGCAAGACCTTACCGCCAGGTTGCGAAGGTGAAGAAGCCTCGCGTGGCCCCAATGTGTTTATGGGGTATTTTGATGAACCTGAATTAACCGCCCGTGCGCTGGATGAAGAAGGCTGGTATTACAGCGGCGATCTCTGCCGCATGGATGAAGCTGGCTATATAAAAATAACCGGGCGCAAGAAAGATATTATTGTCCGCGGCGGCGAAAATATTAGCAGCCGTGAAGTAGAAGATATTTTATTGCAGCATCCTAAAATTCACGATGCCTGTGTGGTTGCGATGCCCGATGAACGTTTAGGTGAACGCTCATGCGCTTATGTCGTGCTGAAAGCCCCGCATCATTCATTATCGCTGGAAGACGTGGTGACTTTTTTTAGCCGTAAACGGGTCGCGAAATATAAATATCCTGAACATATCGTGGTAATCGAAAAACTACCTCGCACTGCCTCAGGTAAAATACAAAAGTTTTTGTTAAGGAAAGATATTATGCTGCGATTAACTCAGGATGTCTGTGAAGAGATTGAATAAGTTTCATCTTCTGGGATCACATAAACCCGGCGACAAAACGCCGCCGGGTATTTATTTTATTTCTTCAGTTCAGCCAGGCTTAACCAGGTTTGCACCACGGTGTCCGGGTTCAGAGACAGGCTATCGATCCCCTCTTCCATCAACCATGCAGCAAAGTCTTCGTGGTCGGATGGACCCTGACCGCAAATCCCGACATATTTGCCCTGTTTCTTCGCGGCACGAATCGCCATCGACAGCAGTGCTTTCACCGCATCGTTGCGCTCATCGAACAGTTCAGACACCACGCCGGAGTCACGATCCAGACCGAGCGCCAGCTGCGTCATGTCGTTTGAGCCAATTGAGAAGCCGTCGAAATATTCGAGGAACTGCTCTGCCAGCAAGGCGTTGGACGGAATTTCACACATCATGATGATTTTCAGCCCGTTCTCACCACGTTTCAGCCCCTGACGCGCCAGTTCCTCAACCACCGCTTTCGCCTGATCAACGGTACGCACGAACGGGATCATGATCTCAACGTTAGTCAGCCCCATGTCGTTGCGCACACGTTTCACTGCTTCACACTCCAGCGCGAAGCAGTCGCGGAAGCTGTCGGAAACATAGCGGCCCGCGCCACGGAAGCCGAGCATCGGGTTCTCTTCATCTGGCTCGTAACGCTCACCACCGACCAGATTGGCATATTCGTTCGATTTAAAATCAGAGAGACGGACAATGACGCGCTTCGGATAAAACGCGGCACCCAGCGTCGCGATCCCTTCAGTCAGACGACCAACGTAAAATTCACGCGGAGAATCAAAACCTTTCATCATCTCGCGGATTTCGTTTTGCAACTGCGGTTCCTGATCGTCAAACTCAAGCAGTGCGCGTGGGTGGACGCCAATCATACGGTTGATGATAAATTCCAGACGCGCAAGGCCCACGCCTTCGTTCGGCAGGCAGGCGAAGTCGAAAGCACGGTCCGGGTTACCGACGTTCATCATTACTTTCAGCGGCAGATCCGGCATGGTTTCCACGCTGGAGCTTTTCACGCTAAATTCCAGCAAATCCGCATAGACATAACCGGTATCACCTTCGGCACAAGAAACAGTGACGTTCTCACCGTCTTTCATCCGTTCTGTTGCATCACCACAGCCCACTACCGCCGGAATGCCGAGTTCACGAGCGATGATCGCCGCGTGACAGGTACGCCCCCCACGGTTGGTGACGATGGCAGATGCTTTCTTCATGATCGGTTCCCAGTCCGGGTCGGTCATGTCAGTAACCAGCACGTCGCCAGGTTCGATGCGGTTCATTTCGCTGATGTCATGGATGACTTTCACCGGACCCGCGCCGATGCGATGACCGATAGCACGGCCTTCGGCGATAATCTTACCCTGTGAATGCAGCGTATAACGCTCCATGACCTGACCGCGTGAGCGCACGGTTTCCGGACGCGCCTGCACAATGAACAGTTTGCCGGTGTGGCCATCTTTCGCCCACTCAATATCCATTGGGCGACCGTAGTGTTTCTCAATTTGTACGGCCTGTTTTGCCAGTTCCTGCACTTCTTCGTTGCTCAGCGAGAAGATGTCACGCTGTTCCTGCGGTACGTCCTCGATTTTAACCTGCTTGCCGTGCTCCTGGGTCGGCGCGTAAACCATACGGATTTTTTTCGACCCCATGGTGCGGCGCACGATAGCCGGGCGATTCGCCGCCAGTGTCGGTTTATGCACGTAAAACTCATCCGGGTTAACCGCGCCCTGCACGACCATTTCCCCAAGGCCCCATGCGGAAGTGATAAACACCACCTGGTCAAAGCCGGATTCGGTATCAATGGAGAACATCACGCCAGAAGATGCGAGGTCGGAGCGCACCATCCGCTGAACACCGGCGGAGAGCGCCACGCCACGGTGATCGTAACCCTGGTGCACACGATAAGAGATGGCGCGATCGTTAAACAGAGAAGCAAATACATGTTTCACTGCCACGAGAACGGCGTCAAAACCCTGAACGTTGAGGAAAGTTTCCTGCTGACCGGCAAAAGAAGCGTCCGGCATATCTTCTGCAGTAGCGGAGGAACGCACCGCAAACGAGGCGTTTTCGTCATCGGCGGAAAGCTGTGCATAGGCTTCGCGGATGGCGTTTTCCAGCTCAGGCTGGAAGGGAGTGTCGATAATCCACTGGCGGATTTGCGCGCCCGCTTTCGCAAGCTGGGTAACATCGTCAATATCCGTTTTATCCAGCAGTTCATAAATGCGCTGGTTTACGCCGCTTTGGTCCAGAAACTGGTTAAACGCGTCGGCGGTTGTGGCGAAACCATTCGGAACGGAAACACCCATTCCGGAAAGGTTAGTAATCATTTCACCCAGGGAGGCATTTTTGCCCCCAACCCTGTCTACATCATTCATGCCGAGTTGGTTATACCAAAGCACCAGCGGTGACGAGCCATTGTTGGACATCGAACAATCCTTTTGTGATAAATGAACGGTTTGAGAAACACATTTCTGCGCATTTATCTTTGCATATTTAACCGGATGAAAAAAACGGTGAATCGTTCAAGCAAATATATTTTTTACTTTTTAAGACTGATCCCAGCGTTGCGCAAATCTGCTCTCTTCGACAATTTCCACATAAACCATCGGTATAAACGAAGCCATAAAAATGAAATGCTGTTTTCATAAAAAATAAAATTGAAGGTTCATTTATAAACCAGACATAACGTTCTACGCTTCTGTGCGTTTTTAATTTATGCTTTCATAGAATTATGTCTGCATCACGGGAAGAACAAAATGGATAATGCTGTTGATCGCCACGTTTTTTATATTTCTGATGGTACGGCAATAACTGCGGAGGTATTAGGACACGCAGTAATGTCACAATTTCCCGTCACTATCAGCAGCATTACGCTGCCGTTTGTCGAAAATGAGAGCCGTGCACGGGCAGTGAAGGATCAGATTGACGCAATTTATCACCAGACAGGTGTGCGCCCGCTGGTCTTCTACTCCATCGTGTTGCCGGAGATTCGCGCCATCATCTTGCAAAGTGAGGGCTTTTGCCAGGATATCGTTCAGGCGCTGGTTGCCCCGCTACAACAAGAGATGAAACTGGATCCCACGCCGATTGCTCATCGTACCCATGGCCTTAACCCTAATAATCTCAATAAATATGATGCGCGCATTGCGGCGATTGATTACACCCTCGCCCACGATGACGGCATTTCGTTGCGCAATCTGGATCAGGCTCAGGTGATCCTGCTCGGTGTTTCTCGCTGTGGTAAAACCCCCACCAGTCTGTATCTGGCAATGCAATTTGGTATCCGCGCGGCAAACTACCCCTTTATTGCCGACGATATGGATAATCTGGTGCTACCCGCGTCGCTCAAACCGCTTCAGCATAAATTGTTCGGCCTGACTATCGACCCGGAACGTCTGGCGGCGATTCGCGAGGAACGTCGGGAGAACAGTCGCTATGCCTCGCTTCGTCAGTGCAGGATGGAAGTCGCGGAAGTGGAAGCGTTGTACCGTAAAAATCAGATCCCGTGGATTAACAGTACCAATTATTCGGTAGAAGAGATTGCCACCAAGATCCTCGATATCATGGGCCTTAGCCGCCGAATGTACTAGAGAACTAGTGCATTAACTTGTTTTTTTGTTATCATGCTAACCACCCGGCGAGGTGTGACACACCTCGCACTTGAAATCAGCTGCGATTGGTTTATCGTGATGCGCATCACTTCCCGGTAGTCCTGCCGTAGAAGCAACAAATTTCTGAGACTTGTAATGAACAGAACTGACGAACTCCGTACTGCGCGTATTGAGAGCCTGGTAACGCCCGCCGAACTCGCGCTACGGTATCCCGTAACGCCTGGCGTCGCCACCCATGTCACCGACTCCCGCCGCAGAATTGAAAAAATACTGAATGGTGAAGATAAGCGACTGTTGGTCATTATTGGCCCCTGCTCGATCCACGATCTCACCGCTGCAATGGAGTACGCCACCCGTCTGCAGTCGCTGCGCAACCAGTACCAGTCACGGCTGGAAATCGTAATGCGCACCTATTTTGAAAAACCACGAACTGTTGTCGGCTGGAAAGGGCTAATCTCCGATCCGGATTTAAACGGCAGCTATCGGGTAAATCACGGTCTGGAGCTGGCGCGCAAATTACTTTTACAGGTAAATGAGCTGGGCGTCCCCACCGCGACTGAGTTCCTCGATATGGTGACCGGTCAGTTTATTGCTGATTTAATCAGTTGGGGCGCGATTGGCGCACGTACTACCGAAAGTCAGATCCACCGTGAAATGGCTTCGGCACTCTCCTGTCCGGTAGGTTTTAAAAATGGTACCGATGGCAACACGCGGATTGCTGTGGATGCTATCCGCGCAGCCCGCGCCAGCCATATGTTCCTCTCGCCAGACAAAAATGGTCAGATGACCATCTATCAGACCAGCGGCAACCCGTATGGCCACATTATTATGCGTGGCGGCAAAAAACCGAATTATCATGCCGATGATATCGCCGCAGCCTGCGATACGCTGCACGAGTTTGATTTACCTGAACATCTGGTGGTGGATTTCAGCCACGGTAACTGCCAGAAGCAGCACCGTCGCCAGTTAGAAGTTTGTGAGGATATTTGTCAGCAAATCCGCAATGGCTCTACGGCGATTGCTGGAATTATGGCGGAAAGTTTCCTGCGCGAAGGAACGCAAAAAATCGTCGGCGGTCAGCCGCTCACTTACGGTCAATCGATTACCGACCCGTGTCTGGGCTGGGAAGATACCGAACGCCTGGTCGAAAAACTCGCCTCTGCGGTTGATACCCGCTTCTGAATGCGTGCCCATTCCTGACGGAATGGGCATTTCTGCGCAACTTGTTGTCTTCTCAACAAATTACTGCTTGCTCTGGCCCGCCAGAATATTGATAATAAGAATCATTGTTATATCAATTATTATTAATTTTTATGCGTTATACGGATAGCAGAAAACTCACGCCTGAAACGGATGCCAATCACAAGACCGCTTCCCCGCAGCCCATTCGGCGAATTACCAGCCAGACACTGTTAGGTCCGGATGGCAAACTTATTATCGATCATGACGGGCAAGAATATCTGCTTCGTAAAACTCAGGCTGGCAAGCTGCTGTTGACCAAGTAGCCTTTAACTCGAGCAGCTGACTTCCAGCCGTTTACCCCAGTCAGGTGGACGACTGACGTAGTCATCATCTCTGTCGCTGAAAGGATTTCGCAACGCCTCATGCAGGCGGTGCAATTCCGTCATATCACCCTTTTCTGCCGCTTCAATCGCCCGTTGCGCCAACCAGTTGCGCAACACCAGAGCTGGGTTAACGCTTTGCATCAGCTGCTGACGCTCACTATCGGTAACCTCGTCTTGTTGCAAACGTACCCGATAACGGGCAAACCAGTCATCAAATGCCGCACGATCGATAAACTCATCACGTAGCGGTGACGCCGCGCTGTACTGCTCGGTCAGACTCAGCATGCGGAATGTGCGGGTATAATCGCTGCGCTCTCGCGCCATCAGACTGAATAATTCATTCAGTAGCGCGTTATCCTCTTTTTGCTCCGTCATGAAGCCCAGTTTCTGCCGCATCCGTTGTCCATAATGCGTCAACAAAACCTGCTGATAACTGTCCAGGGCCTCATTCAGGGCATCAACGGCGACAAATGGTGACAATGTCTGCGCCAGACGCTGTAAATTCCACAACGCGACGGCAGGTTGATTATCAAAGCTATAACGCCCTTGGTGATCCGAGTGATTACAAATAAAACCGGGTTCGTAATCATCAAGAAAACCAAACGGCCCGTAATCAAGCGTCAGCCCCAGCAGCGACATGTTGTCGGTATTCATCACCCCATGAGCAAAGCCGACCGTCTGCCATTGGGCAATTAACGATGCGGTACGTGCGACAACATCGTTAAACCAGAGACGGTATTTGTCCTCCTCATCATCAAGATGTGACCAGTAATGACGAATGGCAAAGTCAGCTAACTGACGAACCTTTTCCGGCTCGCGGCGATAGTAAAAATGTTCGAAATGACCAAAGCGCAGATGACTTGGTGCCACACGCATCAGCATCGCGCCTGGCTCCACCGTTTCCCGATACACTGGCGAATCGCTGGTGACGATACTTAACGCGCGGGTCGTCGGAATGCCCAGATAATGCATCGCCTCACTGGCGAGACTTTCTCGTATCGTCGAACGTAAAACCGCCCGTCCATCACCCATTCGCGAATAAGGCGTCAGGCCAGCACCTTTCAGATGCCAGTCCATTGTAGTGCCATCAGCAAGCCGTTGTTCGCCGAGTAAAATGCCGCGCCCATCACCCAGTTGGCCCGCCCAGACGCCGAACTGATGACCACTGTACACCTGCGCCAGTGGTGACATACCAGGCAGTAGGGTTTCGCCACCCCAGACACCTGCGCCATTTTTAAACAGTGACGATGAAATACCCAACGTGTTAGCCAGTTCGGCATTATGCCAAATCAGCCGGGCATTATTTAAAGGCGTAGGGGAAAGTGTTGTATAGGTTGCTGGCAATTCATCGCGCCAACGGGTAATAAAAGACAGGGTCATAGATCCTCCTGTTTGATAGTGTAGACGGTTACTCTCGTCTTAAACACCAGCAAACAGGAGGGTTATCGCTGAACCAACGTCGTTATCTGATTTACAGGAACGGCAGGCCACAGACATCCCTGGAGAGCATGGAAATCAAAGGGGGTAATCTGTGCCATTATTTCTGGCGTATCAATGCCCCCCGCGATGATGCAATTGCAACATGGGGAAATTTGCGCCTGGATCGCACGAATAAACGGTTCGAAGGAGCGATGCGTAATTTGTTGCTGAATAAAACTTTTATCCAGCATGACGCGGGTGAAAAGACCATCAAAAACCGCTTTCATTGTGCTATTGCCTGCGCCCAAATTACCTAACACAAGGGGATACATTTGCGATAAGGACAAAAGATCGCGATTATCTTTTCCTTCATCGAGATGCGGGTAATTCTCATTAATCAACAGTTCAATAAACGGATATTTTAATAGTTCGCCTGCGTAATTATCCCTGTCTAATAATAATGTAGCCACTTGTGGGGTTAAATTAAGCCAGGCAAAGAGTTTATGTTGAATAAAAAAGTGTTGGCATGATTTTAGTAATTCCAACTGCTCTGAAAATAATTGCCAATGTTGCTCCTCGGTAAGTTGCGCTATAACCCGACTCGTCGGGATACGAACCGTACCATCTTCACTGGAGAAATGGGTAATTAACTCAACGCCGACAAGGTCTTGCTGGTTATCTCTTATCGGCAGGAAATAGCAATCAGAATGATAAAGATTCTCCAAAAAAATCTTCATGGTAACCGTCCCTCTCGAAGGATGTTTTTCAGTATCCGGCTAAAAGGGATGAGGCCATAAGACATAACAATTACAGAAGGAGTAACTTTCATTTGTTCCATGTTAACCACTTTTTCAGGGGTCCTTTTTTTAGATTATCCTGATTATAAACGAATAATCCATTTACGGAATTTTTGTCTGCAAAATACTACCGTATTCTGGAGTAAATTGACGGCGATGTATCATCGCCGTCAATTTTTCGACATACTAGATTCGTCTCGCCTGCCAGAAATTTTTCTGCCAATAGACATTATCAAGTGAGGAACGCATCACTCCCTTGCTGGTAGAGGCGTGGATAAATTGGTTGTTGGTATCGTAAATACCTACATGCAAACCATTTTGTCCGGAGCCCGTTTTGAAAAAGACCAGGTCACCTGGCAGCAACTCGTCTTTATCAATTTGCGTGCCGATAGAGGCTTGTTCTTTAGTTTCTCGGGGCAGCTGCAAATCGAAACGATCGCGCATCGTCACAACCACAAACCCCGAACAGTCCACACCGCGCCGCGTCATGCCACCATAACGATACGGCGTGCCATGCCAGCTCTGTAGCTGGTCGTTCAAACCGGCAATAACGGTAATCGAATCAGAAAGTCTGGCATTTGGCGGCGGTGCTTTATGGTGGCTACACCCGGCCAGAAACAGTGCTGTGATCAAAATAAGGCAGAAACGCATTCCGTACGGTTCCTCTGTTTTTTATTCTTGCATTAATTTAGCGTCGTAATTACCCGATTTTCAAGATACTAATGAAATCAGATGGTCGAAATCAGCATTCGGTGACCTTCGATATCCAGACGGCGAAAATTCATCCCATAGGCCTGCGCCAGATTTGGCGGCGTGAGCACCTCTTCTCTGCGTCCACTGGCCAGCATTTTTCCACCTTTTAGCAACCACGCCCGATGCGCATGACGCAATGTATGGTTGAGATCGTGACTGCTCATCACAATCGCCAGTCCTTGCTGACACAGCGCGCTCAGAATTTTGTCTAATGCACTTTGTTGCACAACATCAAGACTGTTCATCGGCTCATCAAGAAGCAGCAATTGGCCTGCGGGATTGGCTTGTGGTGTGATTTGCAGCACCACCGCAGCAAGACGTACGCGTTGCCATTCGCCACCGGAAAGTTGATTGGTGCTACGTCCGAGTTTGTCATCAAGAGCCAGCGCCCCTGCGACATCATTCAGTAGTTCGGTACGCGTTTTATCGTGCTGATGCAGTGTCAGGTAGTGCCAGACCGGCATTGCAAACGGTGGCGTCTGTTGTTGTGAAAGATAGGCGCGATGCAGCGCGAGTTTTGTTGCGGACCATGCTTCCAGTGGTTGCCCCGCGAACTGAATGCTTCCCTTACCGCTGGTCATTCCGGCCATTCGCGCCAGTAAGGTACTCTTACCCGCGCCATTCGGCCCCACCAGGTGCAAGATCTCCCCAGCCCGAACCTCGCCAGAAAGCGGCCCCAGGCGGGTTGATTCCGCAACATCCTGTAACTGCATCACAATAGACATTATTTTGCCAACGCCAGTTTAATGCTTTCCATCACAATGGGATCTTCCGGCGTCATATCCGGGGAAAAACGCTGGATGACCAATCCGTCCCTGCCAACTAAAAATTTCTCAAAATTCCATAAAATATCATCAGGGTACAGCGGTGCACGACCTTTGCTGACCATACGGGCATAGAATCCGCTCTCTTCCGGCGCGACTGCGGTCGGCGCTGCGGCAATCAATTTTTGATACAGCGGATGGCGTCCTTCGCCATTAACTTCAATCTTACTGAACATCGGGAACGTCACCCCCCATGTAGTGGTGCAGTAAGTTTTAATCTCTTCATCGCTGCCCGGTTCTTGCTCCAGAAACTGGTTGCACGGGAATCCCAGCACCACAAAACCACGATCGGCCCAGGCTTTCTGAATATTCTCCAACTGCTCATATTGCGGCGTTAAGCCACACTTTGAGGCGACATTGACAATCAACAGCACATTACCGGCGTACTTCTCCAGCGTGGTCACTTCACCGTCGATATCTTTCACTACGGTCGTCAGAATGGAATCTTGCATCGTTTCTCCTGGGTGTGGTCAGTAAAAATCTTAGCTTTTAATCATAGACCGTCTTTTTGCGGCTAACGTCCTGCTTTTAACAATAACCAGATAAACACCGGCGCACCCAACGTTGCGGTGACCACGCCAATAGGCAGCTCTGCGGCAGCTAATGCCAGGCGCGCTACAACATCGGCCAGCAGCAATGCGCTCGCCCCTGCCAGCGCGCAGCCGGGAAGTAATACGCGATGATCGGTCAAACCACATAACCGGAGAATATGTGGGATCACCAGACCAATAAAGCCGATAGCACCCGCCAGCGCCACACTGACGCCAACCATCCAGCCGGTCGCTGCGACCAACACATTGCGCCAGAACCACAGGGGTAAACCCAGTTGCCGCGCCGAGATCTCGCCAAGTGCTAACATATTCATCGGTCTGGACTGACAACAGATCCACAACAACACGGGGATCAATGCCAGCATCAGCCAGCTTTGCCGCCAGTCTACGCCGCCAAAACCGCCCATCATCCAGTACATCAGCTGACGTAAATCAACAGAGGTGGAAAAGTAGATAGCCCACGTCATTAGTGCGCTACAGATAATCCCTAATGCAACGCCAGCCAGCAATAACCGACTGGTCGAAAGATGACGACGGGCGAAACGTAAGAGTATTAAAGTGATGATAAGCGCGCCAGCAATCGCACACAGCCCTAGTGCCCAGTTTGGGAGTTGCCCTTGCCCAAGCAACACCGCGGCGATAAGCCCTACGCCTGCGCCGTTAGAGACGCCAAGTAGTCCAGGTTCTGCCAGAGGATTTTCAAACAACGCCTGCATTACTGCGCCGGATATAGCCAGCGCCGCACCAACCAGCAATACAGCCAGCGTACGTGGCAGGCGAATTTGCCAGACGAACAGTTCGCCACGAGGAGTAAACCAGTCACCGGGCGAAATCCATTGTTCACCGGCGCAAAGGCTTAAGAGAAGCGCCAGCAGCATCAAAACTGACAGGCATAATAACCAGCGAATATTTTGTCGCTGTTGTTGGCGGGCAAGTGTCAGCATGGTATCCGTTCTGCTGAAGTATCATTGCGTTGATTTTACGGTGACTCTTCGACAGTGAAAAGAAAAAAGGCCGCAAAGCGGCCTTTTTAGTTAGATCAGATTACTCGTCTTTGGGCGAAGCGTTTTCGACCCGGCTTTTTAACTTCTGCCCGGGTCTGAAGGTCACCACGCGCCGTGCTGTAATGGGAATATCCTCGCCCGTTTTCGGGTTACGTCCCGGGCGTTGATTCTTATCACGCAGATCGAAGTTACCAAAACCAGAGAGTTTCACCTGTTCGCCGTTTTCCAGAGCGCGACGGATCTCTTCGAAAAACAGTTCAACCAGTTCTTTGGCATCCCGCTTGCTAAGCCCAAGCTTATCAAACAGATATTCTGACATTTCAGCTTTTGTAAGCGCCATAGGTTCAATCCCTCAATGATGCCTGGAATCGCTCTTTTAATGCCTCTACACATTTGGCGACGGTAGCGGCAATCTCCTCTTCTTCGAGTGTACGGCTGGTATCTTGCAGGATCAGGCTTATGGCGAGGCTCTTATACCCCTCCGCAACACCCTTACCGCGGTACACGTCAAATAAGTTTACGCCAACTACCTGATTTACGCCAACTTTCTTACATTCGGATAAAATATCCGCTGCGGGAACGTTTTCTGCGACCACCACCGCGATGTCACGACGGTTCGCCGGGAAGCGAGAAATCTCGCGCGCCTGAGGCACCACGCGGTCTGCGAGCTTGTTCCACTCCAGTTCGAACACCAGAGTGCGACCGTTAAGATCCAGTTTACGTTCCAGTTCAGGATGAACAACCCCAACAAAACCAATACGTTCACCTTTCAGATAAATCGCTGCGGATTGCCCCGGATGCAGCGCCGGATTCGCTTCTGCACGGAACTCAACCTCATTCAGTTTACCGGTCAGGTCGAGAACGGATTCCAGATCGCCTTTCAAATCATAGAAATCAACGGTCTCTTTTGCCAGGTTCCAGTGCTCTTCGTAACGGTTACCGCAAATCACACCGGCTAACATCAGATCCTGACGAATGCCCAACGGTGCCTGAGTATCTGGTACGAAACGCAGACCACTTTCGAAAATGCGCACACGGTTCTGCTGACGGTTCTGGTTGTACACCACGGTTGCCAGCAGGCCGGTCCACAGGGAAAGACGCATTGCTGACATTTCAACGGAAATAGGGCTTGGCAGCAGTAAGGCTTCAACGCTTGGATGGATCATCTGCTGCACTTTCGGATCAACGAAGCTGTAGGTGATCACTTCCTGATAGCCTTTGTCGTTGAGCAGCGTTTTCACGCGCTTGAGCGACAGGTCAGCTTCACGGTGAGTACCCATAATCAGGTTTGCCTGCACCGGCTCATCAGGGATGTTGTTGTAGCCGTAAACACGCGCGACTTCTTCGACCAGATCTTCTTCAATCTCCATGTCGAAACGCCAGCTCGGCGCAACGGCCTGCCACTCGTCTTTGCCTTCGGTCACTTCGCAGCCGAGACGACGCAGAATGTCAGTGACCTGCTCATCGGCAATATGATGGCCAATCAGGCGATCCAGTTTGCTGCGACGCAAATTGATGGTTGCACGCTTCGGCAGCGTTGCTTCGTTGCTGATATCAATTACCGGACCAGCCTCACCACCGCAGATGTCGATCAGCAGACGGGTCGCACGTTCCATCGCTTTGTGCTGCAGTGCCGGATCAACGCCACGCTCATAACGGTGAGACGCATCAGTATGCAGGCCATGACGACGAGCACGACCGGTGATAGATAGCGGGCTGAAGAAAGCACATTCCAGCAGAACGTTTTGCGTTTCGTCATTCACACCAGAGTGTTCGCCACCAAAGATGCCGCCCATCGCCAGTGCCTTGTTGTGGTCGGCGATGACCAGAGTGTCAGCATTCAGCTTCGCTTCAGTGCCATCAAGCAGCACCAGCGTTTCGCCCTCTTTCGCCATCCGCACCACAATGCCGCCTTCAATGCGATCTTTATCGAAAGCGTGCATCGGCTGGCCCAGTTCGAGCAGCACATAGTTGGTGACGTCAACAACTGCATCGATAGAACGGATCCCGCAACGACGCAGTTTTTCTTTCATCCACAGCGGAGTTGGCGCTTTAACATTAATGCCTTTTACCACACGGCCAAGATAACGCGGGCAGGCTTCCGGCGCTTCGACTGTAATCGGCAGCGTGTCGTCGATGGTCGCACCAACCGGAACGATTTCCGGTTCAACCAGCGGCAGCTGGTTCAGCACGGCAACGTCACGCGCAACACCAATGATACCTAAGCAATCGGCACGGTTTGGCGTTACGCTGATTTCGATGGTGTTGTCATCGAGTTTCAGGTATTCGCGGATGTCTGTGCCAATCGGCGCATCTGCAGGCAGTTCGATAATGCCGCTGTGATCGTCAGAAATTCCCAGCTCAGAAAAGGAGCACAGCATCCCTTCAGACGGTTCGCCACGCAGTTTCGCCGCTTTAATTTTGAAATCACCCGGCAGAACAGCACCAATGGTCGCTACCGCCACACGCAGGCCCTGACGGCAGTTTGGCGCACCGCAGACAATGTCCAGCAGGCGATCGCCGCCGACATTGACTTTTGTCACACGCAGTTTGTCAGCGTTCGGATGCTGCGCACACTCAACCACTTCACCAACGACCACGCCGTGGAAGCTACCGGCAACCGGTTCTACACCGTCAACTTCCAGGCCCGCCATAGTGATTTGATTTGCCAGCGCATCGCTATCAATCGCCGGGTTCACCCATTCGCGTAACCACAGTTCACTGAATTTCATAATCTATTCCTGCCTTATTTAAACTGTTTGAGGAAACGCAGATCGTTTTCGAAGAATGAACGCAGGTCGGTGACGCCGTAACGCAACATGGTCAGACGCTCCATTCCCATCCCGAAGGCGAAACCAGAGTAAACTTCCGGGTCGATGCCAACGTTACGCAGCACGTTCGGATGCACCATCCCGCAGCCCAGTACTTCCAGCCATTTACCGTTTTTACCCATGACGTCCACTTCTGCAGAAGGTTCGGTAAACGGGAAGTAGGAAGGACGGAAGCGGATCTGCAAATCTTCCTCAAAGAAGTTACGCAGGAAGTCGTGCAGCGTGCCTTTCAGGTTGGTAAAGCTGATGTTGGTATCAACAATCAGACCTTCCATCTGATGGAACATCGGCGTGTGAGTCTGGTCGTAGTCGTTACGATAAACGCGGCCAGGCGCGATGATACGAATCGGTGGCTGCTGAGCTTTCATGGTGCGGATCTGTACGCCAGAGGTCTGGGTACGCAGCAGGCGGGTAGCGTCAAACCAGAAAGTGTCGTGGTCAGCGCGCGCCGGGTGGTGACCAGGAATGTTCAGAGCATCGAAGTTATGATAATCGTCTTCGATTTCCGGCCCGGTTGCCACGGTAAAGCCAAGCTCACCGAAGAAACTTTCGATACGGTCGATGGTACGGGTCACCGGATGCAGACCGCCGTTTTCAATACGACGACCCGGCAGGGAGACATCAATCGTTTCCGCCGCCAGACGCGCATTCAGCGCTGCGCTTTCCAGTTCCGCTTTACGTGCATTCAGCGCCTGCTGAACCTGCTCTTTCGCTTCGTTGATAACCGCACCGGCTGCCGGGCGTTCTTCTGGCGGCAGCTCACGCAGGGTCGTCATCTGAAGGGTTAAGTGCCCTTTTTTACCCAAATATTCGACGCGCACATTGTCTAACGCGGCAACATCTGACGCCTGGCTAATGGCCGCCTTCGCACTGGCAACCAGTTCTGCGAGATGTGACATGGTTTTCCTCATTGTGTCAGTGGTGACACTGGTTCGTTGGACTTAATTTTTTCAAAACGCGCATACAAAAAAAGCCTCCACTGGGAGGCTTTCAGGCGCTGTTTTCCGTTTTTCTTCTCACGCGCTAGCCTCCTGGAGTCAGGTGCTAAAGTAAAAAAAGAAGCGGAAAATAGCAGCATTCATTGCTTGCGTTACCTTTTGGTACTTTTCAAAAGACCTTTATTGAAAAGGCTACGGCGGTAAAAGTCAATGTTTTGATGGCGTTGAAACGAAAAGAGGGAGACTAGCTCCCTCTTTCAACTGGCTTATGCCAGAGCTGCTTTCGCTTTTTCAACCAGAGCGGTGAACGCTACTTTGTCGAATACTGCGATATCAGCCAGGATCTTACGGTCGATTTCAACAGAGGCTTTTTTCAGGCCATTGATGAATTTGCTGTAAGAAATACCGTTCTGACGTGCTGCTGCGTTGATACGCGCAATCCACAGTTGACGGAACTGACGCTTACGTTGACGACGGTCACGGTAAGCATACTGACCAGCTTTGATAACAGCCTGGAAGGCAACGCGGTATACGCGAGAACGCGCACCGTAGTAGCCTTTAGCTTGTTTCAAAATTTTCTTGTGACGTGCGCGTGCAATAACACCACGTTTTACGCGAGCCATATGTGCTCTCCTGTATCTATATTCTAATTAAAAAGTTAAAAAACGTTAACGGCTTATGCGTACGGCAGGCACGCGATTACCAGGCCCAGATCGCCTTTGGAAACCATGGCTTTCGGACGCAGGTGACGTTTACGTTTGGTCGCTTTTTTGGTCAGAATGTGACGCAGGTTAGCGTGCTTGTGCTTAAAACCACCTTTACCGGTTTTTTTGAAGCGCTTAGCAGCACCGCGTACGGTCTTAATTTTTGGCATTTTAATAACTTCCACTTCGCATTGTTAATAAACAGAAACAAAGGCGAATCACCCTGTGAGCCAAGGCCCACAGGAATGATTACTTGATGGCCTTACTGTTTCTTCTTAGGAGCGAGCACCATGATCATCTGGCGGCCTTCGATCTTCGTTGGGAAGGATTCGACCACTGCCAGTTCTTGCAAATCGTCTTTCACGCGATTAAGCACTTCCATACCGATTTGCTGGTGCGCCATCTCACGACCGCGGAAACGCAGCGTGATTTTGGCTTTATCACCCTCTTCGAGAAAGCGAATCAGGCTGCGGAGTTTTACCTGATAGTCGCCTTCATCTGTACCAGGACGGAATTTAATTTCCTTAACCTGGATAACTTTTTGCTTTTTCTTCTGTTCCTTAGAAGACTTGCTCTTTTCATAGAGGAATTTGCCGTAATCCATTATACGACAAACCGGCGGCTCGGCGTTAGGGCTGATCTCGACTAAGTCTACTCCGGCTTCTTCTGCTTTCTCCAGAGCTTCTCTCAGACTCACAATACCAAGCTGCTCGCCTTCCAGACCTGTTAAGCGAACTTCCTGGGCGCGAATTTCGCCATTGATACGGTTAGGGCGCGCCGTTTGAACTCGTTTTCCGCCTTTAATACCTTATTCCTCCAATTGTTTAAGACTGCGGCTGCGAATCTCTTGTTGCAGCTTCTCGATCACTTCATTTACGTCCATGCTTCCCAGGTCTTTACCACGGCGGGTGCGAACGGCAACTTTGCCTGATTCCACCTCTTTATCACCACAGACCAGCATATACGGGACGCGACGCAAAGTGTGCTCGCGGATTTTAAAGCCAATCTTCTCATTTCTCAAGTCTGCTTTAACACGAATGCCCGCATTTGATAGTTTTTGCGTCAATTCGTTAACGTATTCAGACTGTGAATCGGTAATATTCATGATAACAACCTGAACCGGCGCAAGCCAGGTCGGGAAGAAACCAGCGAATTCTTCGGTCAGGATACCGATGAAACGTTCCATCGACCCCAGAATTGCGCGGTGAATCATAACCGGTACCTTACGCTCGTTGTCTTCGCCCACATAGGAGGCGCTCAGACGAGACGGCAAGGAGAAGTCCAGCTGTACTGTACCGCACTGCCATGCACGATCGAGGCAGTCATACAGGGTAAATTCAATTTTCGGACCGTAGAAAGCGCCTTCACCCAGTTGATATTCAAACGGGATGTTGTTTTCTTCCAGCGCAACCGCCAGGTCCGCCTCAGCACGATCCCACATTTCGTCGCTGCCAATACGTTTTTCAGGACGAGTGGAGAGTTTGACGACGATCTTCTCGAAGCCAAAAGTGCTGTACATATCATAGACTAAACGGATACATCCGTTAACTTCATCGCGAATTTGTTCTTCAGTACAGAAGATATGCGCGTCATCCTGGGTAAAACCACGTACACGCATCAGGCCATGCAGCGAACCTGACGGCTCGTTACGGTGGCAGCTACCAAACTCGGCCATACGCAGCGGCAAATCGCGATAAGACTTCAGCCCCTGGTTGAAAATTTGTACGTGACCCGGGCAGTTCATCGGCTTAATGCAGTATTCACGGTTCTCAGAAGACGTGGTGAACATTGCATCTTTGTAGTTGTCCCAGTGACCGGTTTTTTCCCACAGAACACGGTCCATCATGAACGGACCTTTAACTTCCTGATACTGGTACTCTTTCAGTTTAGAACGAACAAACACTTCCAGTTCACGGAAGATGGTCCAGCCATCGTTGTGCCAGAAGACCATACCCGGTGCTTCTTCCTGCATATGGTACAGGTCGAGCTGTTTACCGATTTTACGGTGGTCGCGTTTCGCGGCTTCTTCCAGGCGCTGCAGGTAAGCGTTAAGCGCTTTTTTGTCTGCCCACGCCGTACCGTAAATACGTTGCAACATTTTGTTGTTGCTGTCGCCACGCCAGTAAGCCCCTGCCGTTTTCATTAGTTTGAAATGATGGCAGAAACGCATGTTCGGTACGTGCGGACCGCGGCACATATCGACATATTCTTCATGGAAGTACAGACCTGGCTTGTCATCATGGGCGATGTTTTCGTCAAGAATGGAGACTTTGTAGCTCTCCCCACGGTTGGCGAAAGTTTCACGCGCTTCATGCCAGCTGACTTTCTTCTTAATGACGTCGTAGTTTTTCTCAGCAAGCTCATGCATCCGCTTCTCGAGTGCTTCGACATCTTCCTGGGTTAACGTGCGGTCAAGATCAACGTCGTAATAAAAACCGTTGTCAATAACCGGGCCGATTGCCATTTTGGTATGCGGCCAAAGTTGTTTAATCGCGTGCCCTAACAGGTGCGCACAGGAGTGACGAATGATCTCCAGACCTTCTTCGTCTTTGGCGGTAATGATCGACAGTTGTGCGTCGTTTTCAATCAGATCGCAAGCATCAACCAGTTCACCATTAACGCGCCCTGCGATACAGGCTTTCGCCAGACCTGGACCAATGTCCAGCGCAACATCCATGGGGCTTACAGCGTGGTCGTAATGGCGTTGGCTGCCATCAGGAAGAGTTATAACAGGCATTTTATATCCTTATTTGCAGTGGTGACCCACACGAAAGATCACATACAAAGAAAAATTTGTTTATTAACAGTTCATTGCGAAACCATCTAGCCAACAAATGCTAAATTGGTTCGCAATCAGGTACACAAATGAAAGACATTAACCTCTCACCTTCCACCCGGTTGAGCGATGTTAACACTAAAAAAAGGGAGATTGTACCTTTCCGTTTCACATTGATTCGATTCGCAATTCGTTTGTAGTGAGTACACCAGCAAAACGCTTAAAGAACAACTGATAACATCACGGAGCGTCTGAAAGGTTTACTGCGAGCGGATTTACAGCAGCATAAACTGAATCCAGCAAAGTTCGTTGCATGATTTGGCGGTAGTATTTAAACGATCATGAGATTAATGACGAACTGGTCATATCACAATGATAAAAGTGACACAATTCTTATAGCAATTTTTCGTGCACATTTCATTCTGGCGATAATAATTAATTATCATCCTCAAAACCTCCAGACATATATAAGGCGAATAGATTATGAGTCAAAACGACATTATTATCAGAACTCATTATAAGTCTCCTCATAGAATGCACATCGATAGCGACATACCAACGCCTTCATCAGAGCCTATTAATCAATTTGCGTGCCAACTCATCACCCTACTTGATACCTCTGACTTAAGTTCGATGCTGTCATACTGTGTTACTCAGGAATTTACCGCAAACTGTCGAAAAATATCACAAAATTGTTATTCCACTGCCCTTTTTACCATTAACTTTGCCACTTCACCCATCCATGCAGAAAATATACTCATTACATTACACTATAAAAAAGAAATCATTTCCTTATTACTGGAAACCACGCCTATTAAAGCTAACCATTTGCGAAGCATACTGGATTATATTGAACAGGAACAGTTAACTGCCGAAAATCGTAACCATTGTATGAAACTGTCTAAAAAAATCCATAGAGAAAAAACTATACAACCAACAGTAAATCTCAATGGTAGTGCATTTTTTTTGCAATCTCCTTCTGACGCTATTTTTTGTCGCCATCTGTCATTGCAATACGCCCTTGATTCACTGAGAAATGGAAAAGGCAAAGTCAATCTGATTAAACATTACTCCTCCGTTGAATCCATACAGCAGCATGTCCCCTTAGTCCGGGACGCGGAGTTCAGATCATTACTTCGCCATCCTCCTGCAGGGAGTCGCGTTATCGCGAGTAAGGATTTTGGCTTCGCTTTAGATATTTTCTTCTGTCGAATGATGGCAAACAATGTCAGTCATATGTCCGCGATTTTATATATAGACAATCATACTTTGTCAGTAAGGCTACGAATAAAGCAGTCAGCGTATGGACAATTAAATTATGTTGTGTCCGTTTACGACCCGAACGATACCAACATTGCCGTCAGAGGCACCCACAGGACAGCACGGGGCTTTCTCTCGCTCGATAAGTTCATCAGTTCAGGTCCCGATGCTCAGACCTGGGCTGATATGTATGTTCGCAACTGTGCAATTGCTTTTCTGCCCCTATTACCTGAGGGAGTTCCAGGGGCTATTTTCGCGGGTATTGCATCACGAATGCCATTTGCCCCTATACATCCATCGGCAATGTTGTTAATAATGGCCACAGGCCAGACTCAACAGCTTATTACATTATTCAAACAGTTACCCATACTCCCTGAAAAAGAAATCATTGAAATAATAACTGCGCAGAATAGCGTTGGTACACCTGCTTTATTTTTGGCTATGATGAACGGACATACTGACAACGTAAAAATATTTATGCAAGAAATTCAGTCACTGGTAGATAATCATATCATTCATGAAGATAATCTGGTTAAATTACTGCAAACTAAAAGTGCTAACGAAACACCTGGACTCTATATCTCCATGTTGTATGGATTCGATGAAATAATCGATATCTTTCTGAATGCATTAACCACTCCAATAGCACAAGATCTTTTAAACAAAAAAATGGTAATGAATATTTTAGCAATGAAAACACGTGATGGTGAGCCAGGATTATATGCCGCAATGGAAAATAATCACCCTTTGTGTGTCACACGGTTCCTCTCTAAAGTTTATGGAATCGCTGTTAAATATAACCTCAGCAAAATTAACATCATGGATTTATTAAAAGGCGCAACAGCACATGGAACCCCTGCTTTATACATCGCCATGAGCAAGGGTAATAAAGACGTCGTGTTATCTTATATATCAACGCTGGGTACTTTTGCAAAAAAATATTCTTTTAGTCAATGTCAGTTATTCACATTGTTGGCCGCTAAAAATCATGACAACATGTCAGCTGTTCATATAGCCATTCATCATGATCATTATAAAACTGTAGAAACATATTATGCTGCTATAAACGTAATCAGCCAAAGCCTGAGTTTTAGTGCTGATGAACTAAAGACGTATTTATAACCAGATATTTATATATCGATACATAATTTTATTTTTTTCATAAACCGCAAAAACAGTGATCAGGTGTACAACGCCACCCGACGGCTGTAATAACAAAAAATCCCTTGATGCCTGTCCCTTTTGTTACACTCCGTTATCACGCACAAGAGATATGCAGGACACTGGTATGCCGACTAAACGCTTTGATAAAAAACACTGGAAGATGGTGGTGGTGCTACTGGCAATCTGTGGCGCTATGTTGTTGCTACGTTGGGCAGCAATGATTTGGGGCTGAGCAGTGACAAACGAAAACAGCCAGACCGCGTACTACGGTCCGGCAGATAATGTTACATGCTGTAGCCCAGCGATAAGGTTGTCCGACGATCGGTATGTTCCGGTGCAGACTCTGGAGGTTCAGAGTTCCATGTGACGTTGTAAGCCACCTTCAGTCCAAAATGTTCATTAATAGCAACATTTAATGCGCTTTCGGAGTTCAGCGTTGTGTCTTCCGCGCCAAAGACGGAAACACCCTGCGTAAATTTAGCGTTGTCAGTCAACTGCCATGCATAAGCCCCGGAGGCATAACCCAGCGGCTGGGTTTCACTGGCATTATCGGTATATTTGTCGTAACGCACACCTGGACCGAATTCAAAGCGGAAACTGTGTACCGGGCCATTCAAAAACTGGCGACCATAACCCGCGGTCAACACATCGCGCTCTCGATAGCCGTTATAACGGTCTGTCAGCCAGCTTGCCTGCCCAAATAAATAGTCATAATCAGTTAAATTAAAACGGCTACGCCCGCCCGCCGCATATTTTTCTGAAGAACGCTCATCATTAGAAGAAGTATTACTGGCGTTCCCCCACAGCGACCAGGCAGTGGTTTGTCCATACCAGGTCATGGTGGTGTCAGCCGTAAGTGAGGAGCTTTTCGTATTGCCTGATTGTGCAAGATATCCTGCGTTCAGATTACCTTCGAAAGGTTTTTTAGCGCTGGCAGGATCGTCCATGACAGTAAAAACGGAATCATCGGCAGCTGCATTCAATGACGCAAACATGCCCCCCGCCAACATAACGATGGCAGGAACTGTCTTCAAAAGCTTCATTTATCAAGAGTCCGTACAACAAAAAAAGAGACCTTCGCGGTCCCGGAAACTTTCTTAAGGATCAAAGATTAGCGTCCCTGGAAAGGTAACGAATTATAAAAAGGCGCGAATAACTTAGCAATGTATTCTTATTTCATTTTTTGAATAAGCATGTGGCGAAAACAGATTTTTATTTATATATATTTATCTGCAAAATTTTAAATAAAGCTCTAATAAATCATATTGTTAATTTCTTCACTTTCCGCTGATTCGGTGCCAGACTGAAATCAGCCTATAGGAGGAAATGATGGTACGTATCTATACGTTGACACTTGCGCCCTCTCTCGATAGCGCAACAATTACCCCGCAAATTTATCCCGAAGGAAAACTGCGCTGTACCGCACCGGTGTTCGAACCCGGGGGCGGCGGCATCAACGTCGCCCGCGCCATTGCCCATCTTGGAGGCAGTGCCACAGCGATCTTCCCGGCGGGTGGTGCGACCGGCGAACATCTGGTTTCACTGTTGGCAGATGAAAATGTCCCCGTCGCTACTGTAGAAGCCAAAGACTGGACCCGCCAGAATTTACACGTACATGTGGAAGCAAGCGGTGAGCAGTATCGTTTTGTCATGCCAGGCGCGGCATTAAGTGAAGATGAGTTTCGCCAGCTTGAAGAGCAAGTTCTGGAAATTGAATCCGGTGCTATCCTGGTCATAAGCGGAAGCCTGCCGCCAGGTGTGAAGCTGGAAAAATTAACCCAACTGATTTCCGCTGCGCAAAACCAAGGGATCCGCTGCATCGTCGACAGTTCTGGCGAAGCGTTAAGTGCAGCACTGGCGATTGGTAACATCGAGTTGGTTAAGCCTAACCAAAAAGAACTCAGTGCGCTGGTGAATCGCGAACTCACCCAGCCAGACGATGTCCGCAAAGCCGCGCAGGAAATCGTTAATAGCGGCAAGGCCAAACGAGTTGTCGTTTCCCTGGGTCCACAAGGGGCGCTGGGCGTTGATAGTGAAAACTGCATTCAGGTTGTGCCACCACCGGTGAAAAGCCAGAGCACCGTTGGCGCTGGTGACAGCATGGTCGGCGCGATGACACTGAAACTGGCAGAAAATGCCTTTCTTGAAGAGATGGTCCGTTTTGGCGTAGCTGCGGGGAGTGCAGCCACACTCAATCAGGGAACACGCCTGTGCTCCCATGACGATACACAAAAAATTTACGCTTACCTTTCCCGCTAACTGAAACATTCCCCCTGCATTGGGGGAATCACCACCAACCTGTCGGCAACGCGTTTCTCCGACTATGCTCAAAAGTCATGTGATAACAAAGGGGTGAACTATGGCCAGTGGCGATCTTGTCCGTTATGTCATAACTGTCATGTTGCATGAGGATACATTGACTGAAATTAACGAGTTGAATAATTACCTGACTCGCGACGGTTTTTTGCTCACCATGACGGATGATGATGGCAATATCCATGAGCTCGGGACTAACACTTTTGGACTTATCAGTACCCAAAGTGAAGAAGAAATTAGAGAACTGGTTTCGGGGCTTACCCAAAGTGCAACCGGCAAAGATCCTGAAATCACCATCACGACCTGGGAGGAATGGAATAGCAACAGAAAATAAATGGTTTTTGGGCAATAATCAGTCTGTGGTGTGCGTTAGCTCGTGTTTTTACACCGCATTCTTGCGCTAACCTTATGATCTGGCAGACAACATGGGAGAGACATCATGTGGCAGGCAATCAGTCGTCTTTTGAGCGAGCAGTTAAGTGAAGGCGAAATCGAACTGCGTAATGAACTGCCTGGCGGAGAAGTCCATGCCGCATGGCATTTGCGCTATGCAGGACGTGACTTTTTCGTCAAATGTGATGAAAGGGAACTGCTTCCCGGTTTTACCGCCGAAGCCGACCAACTGGAGTTACTGTCGCGTAGTAAAACCGTCACCGTGCCTAAGGTTTGGGCAGTTGGCGCTGACCGTGACTACAGTTTTCTGGTGATGGACTATCTCCCACCTCGCCCGCTGGATGCGCATAGCGCATTTATTCTTGGTCAGCAAATTGCGCGTTTACATCAATGGAGCGACCAACCGCAATTTGGCCTCGATTTCGATAACGCGCTCTCCACAACTCCCCAGCCCAACACCTGGCAACGTCGCTGGTCAACTTTTTTTGCTGAACAACGGATTGGCTGGCAGCTGGAACTGGCGGCAGAAAAAGGGATCGCTTTCGGCAATATCGATGCCATCGTCGAGCATATTCAGCAGCGTCTGGCCTCGCATCAACCGCAGCCTTCTCTGTTGCACGGCGATTTATGGTCCGGCAACTGTGCGCTGGGTCCGGATGGCCCGTACATTTTCGACCCGGCCTGCTACTGGGGTGACCGAGAGTGCGACCTGGCGATGTTACCGCTGCATACTGAACAGCCGCCACAAATCTATGACGGCTATCAGTCAGTATCCCCGCTACCTGCCGATTTCCTTGAACGTCAACCGGTTTACCAACTCTACACGCTGTTAAATCGTGCAAGGTTATTTGGCGGTCAGCATTTGGTTATTGCTCAGCAGTCACTGGATAGATTATTAGCAGCATAATATGGGGTGAGGATAATGGCCGCTCCGTGCGGCCTTTTGATTAAATAAACCCCAGCAGAGAAAAGAACACATAACCTGCAGCAATACAAATAACCGGCAGGATATACAGCGAGAAAAACTGCAGGAAAATAGTATGGTGCGGCACAACAATACGTGACTCAATTTGTTCACGCGTTAGCCCCTCTTCCCCTTTGGCTTTTTCCAGAATGAGTTGATCTTCAACACCTTCCCGCAAGAAGCGCGCCTGGCGACTCATCCGGGCACCGGAATCCTGCAACGCCAGTCCGACAAAAATCAGGATGAAAATCACCCAGAACATAACGTTCACGCCACCATTAAAATTGGGCGTCGGGGAGTTATACCAGAACAGATTCAAAAAAGGCGTATTCGCCTGCATCATATCGATCATGACATGAGTAAAGTCGAGCATGACCGCATTAATGCCTTCCTGGTTTTCCTGCCGGGTATTCATAAATTTAAGCAAAGAAATCAATGTAGAGATCAATGCAGGTATAAAAATCACCCAACCCAAAATCCTTTTCAAAACAGCAATGCGTCCAGCTTGTTGATACGTCATGAGTTCTCCTTGATTAAGACGCGTCGTTTCACTTAGTTTACCTGTAGATATCTGTTTTCGCCCATTCTTTAAAGGCGATATGATAGGCGCTTAATCATAAGCACGGCTTAATACCTTACACATAATGCTCTAAAGGAGAGGTTGTAATGTCAACCCCGCGTCAGATTCTTGCTGCAATTTTTGATATGGATGGATTACTTATCGACTCAGAACCTTTATGGGATCGAGCTGAACTGGATGTGATGGCAAGCCTGGGGGTGGATATCTCCCGTCGTAACGAGCTGCCGGACACCTTAGGTTTACGCATCGATATGGTGGTCGATCTTTGGTACGCTCGGCAACCCTGGAATGGGCCAAGCCGTCAGGAAGTAGTAGAACGGGTTATTGCTCGTGCCATTTCACTGGTTGAAGAGACACGCCCATTATTGCCAGGCGTGCGTGAAGCCGTTGCGTTATGCAAAGAACAAGGTTTATTGGTGGGACTGGCCTCCGCGTCACCACTACATATGCTGGAAAAAGTGTTGACCATGTTTGACTTACGCGACAGTTTCGATGCCCTCGCCTCGGCTGAAAAATTGCCTTACAGCAAGCCGCATCCGCAAGTATATCTTGACTGCGCAGCAAAACTGGGCGTTGACCCACTGACCTGCGTAGCGCTGGAAGATTCAGTAAATGGCATGATCGCCTCTAAAGCAGCCCGCATGCGTTCCATCGTCGTTCCTGCGCCAGAAGCGCAAAATGATCCACGTTTTGTATTAGCAAACGTCAAACTCTCATCGCTGACAGAACTCACCGCAAAAGACCTTCTCGGTTAATGACCAGGGGCAGTGATCACACTGCTCCTGGTTCTTTATCTGAATTTGCATTCAACTGACGGATTAATCGTCAATTTAAGAGAAAGAGTTACACCGTCACCACTTCCGCGCACTGTATAAAAATCCTATACTGTACGTATCGACAGTTTAGTGAGTTTTATCATGACGGCGGAAGGTCACCTTCTCTTTTCTATTGCTTGTGCGGTATTTGCCAAAAATGCCGAGCTGACGCCCGTGCTGGCACAGGGTGACTGGTGGCATATTGTCCCTTCCGCAATCCTGACGTGTTTGTTACCGGACATCGATCACCCAAAGTCGTTTCTTGGGCAGCGATTAAAGTGGATATCAAAACCGATCGCCCGCGCTTTTGGGCATCGTGGTTTTACCCACAGTCTGCTGGCGGTATTTGCGCTGCTGGCAACCTTTTACCTTAAGGTTCCTGAAAGCTGGTTCATTCCGGCTGATGCATTGCAGGGCATGGTGCTGGGTTATTTGAGCCACATACTTGCCGATATGCTGACACCCGCCGGTGTTCCCCTGCTCTGGCCATGCCGCTGGCGTTTCCGCTTGCCTATCCTGGTTCCCCAAAAGGGCAACCAACTGGAACGTTTTATCTGCATGGCATTATTTGTCTGGTCGGTATGGATGCCCCATTCATTACCCGAAAACAGCGCTGTTCGTTGGTCATCGCAAATGATCAATACGTTGCAGATCCAGTTTCATCGGCTTATTAAGCATCAGGTTGAATACTAAAAAGGCAAAAATCACCTTTCTGGAATAAGCAATTCCATATGAATATAAGAGCCAGCTCACAGTTCTGTTAATCTTGCGCCAACACTATGACTGCTACGCAGCGATAGAAATAATAAGATCAGGAGAACGGGGATGAACTTTCCATTAATTGCGAACATCGTGGTGTTCGTTGTACTGCTGTTTGCGCTGGCTCAGACCCGCCATAAACAGTGGAGTCTGGCGAAAAAAGTGCTGGTGGGTCTGGTGATGGGTGTGGTTTTTGGCCTTGCCCTGCATACCATTTATGGTTCTGACAGCCAGGTACTTAAAGATTCTGTACAGTGGTTTAACATTGTTGGTAACGGCTATGTTCAACTGTTGCAAATGATCGTTATGCCGTTAGTCTTCGCCTCTATTCTGAGCGCGGTTGCCCGTCTGCATAACGCATCTCAGTTAGGCAAAATCAGTTTTCTGACCATCGGTACGCTTTTGTTTACCACGCTGATTGCGGCGCTGGTCGGTGTGCTGGTCACCAACCTGTTTGGTTTGACGGCTGAAGGTCTGGTTCAGGGTGGTGCAGAAACTGCACGTCTGAACGCCATTGAAAGTAACTATGTTGGTAAAGTCTCTGACCTGAGCGTTCCGCAGCTGGTCTTGTCCTTTATCCCGAAAAACCCGTTTGCCGATCTGACCGGAGCCAATCCGACGTCAATTATCAGCGTGGTAATTTTTGCCGCATTCCTCGGTGTAGCTGCGCTGAAACTGCTGAAGGATGATGCGCCGAAAGGTGAACGCGTCTTAACC
The DNA here is from genome assembly GCF_046764225.1 of Escherichia sp. F1. Taxonomy (NCBI): domain Bacteria; kingdom Pseudomonadati; phylum Pseudomonadota; class Gammaproteobacteria; order Enterobacterales; family Enterobacteriaceae; genus Escherichia; species Escherichia sp. F1. The sequence continues at coordinate 2,186,241 of NZ_CP177202.1, read as the reverse complement.
GCTATCGATACCCTGCAAAGCTGGGTAATGAAGCTGGTTCGCCTGGTCATGCAGTTGACCCCTTACGGCGTTCTGGCGCTGATGACCAAAGTGGTTGCAGGTTCTAACCTGCAAGACATCATCAAACTGGGAAGTTTCGTTGTCGCGTCCTACCTCGGTCTTCTGATTATGTTTGCAGTGCATGGCCTTCTGCTGGGTATTAATGGCGTGAGCCCGCTGAAGTACTTCCGTAAGGTATGGCCAGTACTGACGTTTGCCTTTACCAGCCGTTCCAGTGCTGCGTCTATCCCACTGAATGTGGAAGCACAAACGCGTCGTCTGGGTGTTCCTGAATCCATCGCCAGTTTCGCCGCCTCTTTCGGTGCAACCATTGGTCAGAACGGCTGTGCCGGTTTGTATCCGGCAATGCTGGCGGTGATGGTTGCGCCTACGGTTGGCATTAACCCGATGGACCCGATGTGGATTGCGACGCTGGTCGGTATTGTTACCGTTAGTTCCGCAGGCGTTGCCGGTGTCGGTGGTGGTGCAACTTTCGCCGCACTGATTGTGCTGCCTGCGATGGGCCTGCCAGTTACCCTGGTGGCGCTGTTAATCTCCGTTGAACCGCTTATCGACATGGGCCGTACGGCGCTAAACGTTAGTGGCTCGATGACCGCTGGCACGCTGACCAGCCAGTGGCTGAAGCAAACCGATAAAGCCATTCTGGATAGCGAAGACGACGCCGAACTGGCACACCGTTAATTCTTATGCTGGCAACGGTCCGTTTTGTATAGGAGCCGTTGCCTTACTTTTTAAATGTTCCATCGCGGCGATGCATACTGACTCATATTTAAACAGATCGTCAGCGAAAAAAATGGCTAACTTATCGATACATTCCTGACTCAATGAATGTGCCTGTAGCGAAAAGCTTAAAACCTCATACCCAAGACGTTTTCTAAGTGAACTATCTGAAATACTCATAATCTCTTCAAGCACACCACTTCCCATTCCCGGAAGATTCAGTGGATTAAAAAGAAGATTGACATTAAGCATTGATATTACCGAAGGAAACTTTAGGAGACTCTCATTTTTTTGAATCGCAGCAAAAATGCTCCCAACAGGATGTATATAATTTTGTTCATAGTATATCGTTCTTAAATAGTGAATAACCAACCTGTTTTTTATATTGATCAAATTGGTCATTTTTTCTGGTCGGAATTCACAGGTAAAATCCATCCCAACAAAATTCTCATTAATACCTCTTATCCTAATTTCACTACCATAAAGATTATTAATTATCACTCTATATTTAACATTGTCCTGCAGATATGTATCAAAACTAAGTGCTGGCGCTCCTGGCTTTGAGGCATCATAGTTAATGTTAGACATATAGGCAATCATATAATTGAAGTTTGATTCTGCTATTTCATCGCAGGCACATTGACCCGTTGATATAAAGAAAGTGAGTGCTGTCATGGTAGACTGCAGTCTTTCTTTAAAAGAGTCGAAGGCAAGGTTTTTAATATTTAAATTACCATAATCACTCTGTATTAAGTTTGTAGAAAACATCTCCCGCCTCATATTGTTAACAAAATTATTATCTCATTTAAATCTAAGTCATTTACAATATAAGTTTAAGAGCGACACCACAGGATGAACTATCAAAAATAGCTCATCATGATTAGCAAAACTTAACCATTTTAAAATAAATAAACAATTAAAGAAAAAAGTTCACTTATTTATAGCAATAGATCGTCAAAGGCAGCTTTTTGTTACAGGTGGTTTGAATGAATGTAGCAATGAAATACAGAATTTCAGGCCATGTAACTCCCGGCAGAACCGGGAGGTACGTAATCCTTACTCAGTCACTTCCCCTTCCTGGCGGATCTGATTTGCCCAACGCTGGGCGGATTCAGGCACAGTAAACGCCGGTGAGCGCAGAAATGACTCTCCCATCAGTACAAACGCAACATATTTGCCACGTAGCATCCAGACATCACGAAACGAATCCATCTTTATCGCATGTTCTGGCGGCGCGGGTTCCGTGCGTGGGACATAGCTAATAATCTGGCGGTTTTGCTGGCGGAGCGGTTTCTTCATTACTGGCTTCACTAAACGCATATTAAAAATCAGAAAAACTGTAGTTTAGCCGATCTAGCCCCCATACGTCCCGCTTTGCGTGTATTTCATAACACCGTTTCCAGAATAGTCTCCGAAGCGGGATCTGGCTGATGGTCTATAGTTAGAGGGTTTTTTGACCAAAACAGCGGCCCTTTCAGTAATAAATTAAGGAGACGAGTTCAATGTCGCAACATAACGAAAAGAACCCACATCAGCACCAGTCACCACTACACGATTCCAGCGAAGCGAAACCGGGGATGGACTCACTGGCACCTGAGGACGGATCTCATCGTCCAGCGACTGAACCAACACCGCCAGGTGCACAACCTACCGCCCCAGGGAGCCTGAAAGCCCCTGATACGCGTAACGAAAAACTTAATTCTCTGGAAGACGTACGCAAAGGCAGTGAAAATTATGCGCTGACCACTAATCAGGGCGTACGCATCGCCGACGATCAAAACTCACTGCGTGCCGGTAACCGTGGTCCAACGCTGCTGGAAGATTTTATTCTGCGCGAGAAAATCACTCACTTTGACCATGAGCGCATCCCGGAACGTATTGTTCATGCACGCGGATCAGCCGCTCACGGTTATTTCCAGCCATATAAAAGCTTAAGCGATATCACCAAAGCGGATTTCCTCTCAGATCCGAACAAAATCACCCCAGTATTTGTTAGGTTCTCTACCGTTCAGGGTGGTGCTGGCTCTGCCGATACCGTGCGTGATATCCGTGGCTTTGCCACCAAGTTCTATACCGAAGAGGGTATTTTTGACCTCGTTGGCAATAACACGCCAATCTTCTTTATCCAGGATGCGCATAAATTCCCCGATTTTGTTCATGCGGTAAAACCAGAACCGCACTGGGCAATTCCACAAGGGCAAAGCGCCCACGATACTTTCTGGGATTATGTTTCTCTGCAACCTGAAACTCTGCACAACGTGATGTGGGCGATGTCGGATCGCGGGATCCCACGCAGTTACCGCACCATGGAAGGCTTCGGTATTCACACCTTCCGCCTGATTAATGCCGAAGGGAAGGCAACGTTCGTACGTTTCCACTGGAAACCACTGGCAGGTAAAGCCTCACTCGTTTGGGATGAAGCACAAAAACTAACCGGACGTGACCCGGACTTCCACCGCCGCGAGTTGTGGGAAGCCATCGAAGCAGGCGATTTTCCGGAATACGAACTGGGCTTCCAGTTGATTCCTGAAGAAGATGAATTCAAGTTTGACTTCGATCTTCTCGATCCAACCAAACTCATCCCGGAAGAACTGGTACCCGTTCAGCGTGTTGGCAAAATGGTGCTCAATCGCAACCCGGATAACTTCTTTGCCGAAAACGAACAGGCGGCTTTCCATCCTGGGCATATTGTCCCCGGTCTGGATTTCACCAACGATCCGCTGTTGCAGGGGCGTTTGTTCTCTTATACCGATACACAAATCAGTCGTCTTGGCGGACCCAATTTCCATGAGATTCCGATTAACCGCCCGACCTGCCCTTACCATAATTTCCAGCGTGACGGCATGCATCGTATGGGGATCGACACTAACCCGGCGAATTACGAACCGAACTCGATCAACGATAACTGGCCGCGCGAAACACCGCCGGGGCCGAAACGTGGCGGTTTTGAATCATACCAGGAACGCGTGGAAGGCAATAAAGTTCGCGAGCGCAGTCCATCGTTTGGCGAATATTATTCCCATCCGCGTCTGTTCTGGCTAAGTCAGACGCCATTCGAGCAGCGCCATATTGTCGATGGTTTCAGTTTTGAGTTAAGCAAAGTAGTTCGGCCGTATATTCGTGAACGCGTTGTTGACCAGCTGGCGCATATTGATCTTACTCTGGCCCAGGCGGTGGCGAAAAATCTCGGTATCGAACTGACTGACGACCAGCTGAATATCACCCCGCCTCCGGACGTCAACGGTCTGAAAAAGGATCCATCCTTAAGTCTGTACGCCATTCCTGACGGTGATGTAAAAGGTCGCGTGGTAGCGATTTTGCTTAATGATGAAGTGAGATCGGCAGACCTTATGACCATTCTCAAGGCGCTGAAGGCCAAAGGCGTTCATGCCAAACTGCTCTACTCCCGAATGGGTGAAGTGACTGCGGATGACGGTACGGTGCTGCCTATAGCTGCTACCTTTGCCGGAGCGCCTTCGCTGACGGTCGATGCGGTTATTGTCCCTTGCGGCAATATCGCGGATATCGCTGACAACGGCGATGCCAACTACTACCTGATGGAAGCCTACAAACACCTTAAACCGATTGCGCTGGCAGGAGACGCGCGCAAGTTTAAAGCAACAATCAAGGTCGCTGACCAAGGTGAAGAAGGGATTGTGGAAGCTGACAGCGCCGATGGTAGTTTTATGGATGAACTGTTAACGCTGATGGCAGCACACCGCGTGTGGTCACGCATTCCTAAGATTGACAAAATCCCGGCGTAAATATGGATAAGGTCACGCCCCCTGGGGAGTGACCTTACCACCTTACTTACACATCAAGATAACTACCCAACCGATAACCACGCTCAGCAATCGCATATTTCAACGACACTGAAGTCAGCACATCCAGTTCCGTTAACCGAGGGAAGCAATAAGCACTCTGGCGAATCGTATTATCGATAAACGCCGGGTGGCACATCACTTCCAGCGAGCGCTCGCCGCGATGACTGGAGTCATCAAGCACTTGCAGGAACAGTGTCTCGCTAATCTCTTCACCATAAAACGCGCTACTGAATCCCTGCGAACTGCGCAGATTAGCCGGTAAATCACCATCCTTAGAAAGCGACTGACGGTCGATGCGCAACGCAATCCCCTCTTCTGCCGCAAACCTGGCAACAATCGGGAAAATCTGCGGGAACATATGCACATGATGATGGCTATCAAGATGCGTAGGTTTGCGTCCAAATAGCTCAATGAAACGCAAATACTGACTGGCGAGCTCCTGAGTAATTTCTTCCAGCGGTAAAGCATCTTCTTCTGCCAACTGCCAGATCCATTTTCCCAGCACGCCATCGCGGGTTAACCCCGGCATAGCTGTCAGTGGCTTGCCCATAGTAAGGACAAAGTGCATCCCTATGGCCAAACTCGGTTCATCACGACTCAACTGCACTGCATGGTCAATAGCCTGCCCATTCACCAGTGCCGTCGTCGATGTGACAATCCCATTGCGACAGGCCTCGATAATGCCGTAGTTCTGACCTTTGCTTAAGCCAAAATCATCGGCATTAACAATCAGTAAGCGTTCCATAATCAGCCTCGGTTAATGTGCTTTTTTAAGCTCTGCGATGCAGTCGGCAAAATTTGGCAGCCATTTCTCGTGCGCCAGAATCATCTCGCGTGCCAGCAGCTCAGCATCGCGATCGGAATGCACCAACGGACTAAGGTTTAGCGCCAGTAACACATCGTTAAATTCTCCGCTAAGTGCAGCGTTGCTGGCAGCAATCTCGAAGCCTTTAATGGTGTGAATCAGCCCCATCACTTTATCATCGAAATGCGTAATGCGCGGATGTGGCGTCGCGCCATCGCGCCCCAGCGTACAGGTCATTTCTACCGCCCAGTCTGCCGGAATATTATCAATATGCCCATGATGCGGGATATTAACGTAATGTTCAGCTTGCTTGTCGTTGTAGATAGCGTTGATCACTTCGCACGCTGCATCAGAGTAATAAGCCCCACCGCGCTGTTCCAGTTCTTTCGGCTTAACTTTCAACTCCGGGTTTTTATACAGCTCAAAAAGTTGTTTCTCGACTTTCTGTACTACCTGTGCTCGTGCGCCGCCTTTGTAGTATTCGCCCATTTCAATAGCCAGCATCTCTTTTTGCTTGAAGTAATAAAGCAAATAAGAACACGGCAACAGATTCAGAGAACGAATTAAGCCTTCGCTAAATGGCAGATCGAAAATATTTTTAACGCCAGATGCTTTTAACTGCCCGGATGCCACACCATCAAGTAATTCGGCAAAGCGAGATTTGCCATTTACCAGCACATCCTTAATGAACACCATATGGTTGAGGCCGAACAGATCGATAGATAAATCATCGCTGTCTTTCAGCATCAGAACATCGCGAATAAACATCTTCATGCCGATCGGAATATTACACACGCCGATAAAGCGTTTAAATCCGGTATGACGATAAACGGCTTCAGTGACCATTCCCGCCGGGTTAGTGAAGTTAATCACCCATGCATTCGGACAAAGTTCTTCGACATCTTTTACGATGTCAAAAATCACCGGAATGGTACGCAGACCTTTAAACAGACCGCCCGCGCCGTTAGTTTCCTGACCAAGATAACCATGACTTAATGGAATACGTTCATCCAGTTCGCGCGCCGGTAATTGGCCTACGCGCAGTTGGGTAGTAACGAAATCAGCATCTTTCAATGCTTCGCGGCGATCCAGCGTTTTATAAAGCTTCATCGGGACGCCAGCGTTATCAATCATCCGTTGGCAGAGATCAAAAATAATATCCAGTTTAGCTTTACCACCTTCTACATCCACCAGCCATAATTCGCTGACCGGCAATTCGTGATAACGCTTAATAAATCCTTCCAGTAACTCCGGGGTATAGCTGCTCCCGCCACCAATAGTGACGACTTTTAATTTCTGGCTCATAATTTCTCCCTTCAGTACAGAATACTGATATCTGGCATATCTGCCCCCCCGGACATAAATAATCCAGCAACAGGACAGATATGTGAATTGTCAGGTATAACGACTTACTGATTAAATTCAGTCAATTTCTTACGATAGCTCTTAGGCGTAAAGGACGTTAATTTCTTAAACGTTTTAATAAACAAACTCGGGCTACTATAACCGGCCTCAAACGCAATATCCGTCACTGAATAGTTGGTCATTTCCAGTTGTTTTTTGGCAAAATTAATACGGATTTCATTAATAATCTGCATTGGCGTTTTGCCATAATATCGTTGAGTCGCTCGCGTCAAATATTCCTGTGATTTGGCTGACAACGTCACCATATTCTCCAGTGCCGACTCACTAAACTGCTCTTTATCATGCATCTTTTCTACCGTACTTTTCAGCCACTGCGGTACATCATCAATCACCTGTTCTTCGCGGTAATGACGTAAACGGTTAATGACATAAAAAGTAACCATCTCAACAAACTCTTCCAGCCCTGTTTCGCGGAAATTCAATGAAGAAATCACGGTTTCCACATAGGTGAGAAAAGCGTTATTGGTCCGGTATACCTGCGAAGCGACAAAGCAATAAGGCAACAACGGCAGGTAATGCTGCTCAAAAAAGCGTTTACTGATCCCAACATTCAATATGCGCGTGGCACCAAACTCATAAAAACTTTGATGGTGCGAACCTAACGGAATAAAAACAAAATCGCCCCGTTCCAGTAACACGCGCTTACCGTTAATCTCCTGGAAATAACGCCCGGTTAATACCAGAGTAAATTCATAATAGTCGTGCTGATGCAGTCCGCTGATACTCTCAGTTTTGTTGTAGATAAACACATGGAAGTTTTTGCCATTAAACAACTGCTGTTCTCGGGCAGTGGCAATTTCCGGCGCGTTAATCACTGGCTGCATCATCGACTCCTTATGCCTTCAGTTTTTCATGAAGCTCAATTAATTCGGTAATCAGTTCACGCGCAAGCATGGACGTCATTAAATGATCCTGAGCGTGGACCAGCACCAGACTCACTTTCATCTTACCTTCGCCCGCATCGCCTTCAATCAGTTTCGTCTGTACCAGATGCGCTTCATTCAATGCCATCCGTGACTGATCCATCATGGCTTTTGCTGCGGCAAAATCGCCCTGCTTCGCCTGTTTCAGTGCGGCATACGCCAGGCTGCGCGCTTGTCCGGAGTTGATGATAAGTCCCATCACCACTTCTTCCAGCTCTTCAGCTTCTGTTTGCGTATCGGGAATGTTATCGAGATCCATCATACATCGTTCCTCTCTTTTCTTACCGGCACGATTACCCGTGCCGGCATCGATTAAAATTTCAGGGCGTTAGCGATATCTTCTTCGCTCTCTTCTTTATCAATCGCGTTTTGTGCTTTGTTAGCGACCACAACAAAGGGCAGATAAATTAACGTTGCGATACCAAGGTTGAAGAGTGCGACCAGCAATGCGGCGACGCTACCGTTGGTGTTAAAGAAGGCTCCCAGACCGGTTGGCATGGTCCACGGTGCAATATTGGTCACCGGAGGAATAATGCCCATGTAGTACGCTGCCAGGGTGATTGCCGCCAGAATCGGTTGTACCAGTACAAACGGGATAAACATCACCGGGTTCATGATAATTGGCAGACCAAACAGAATCGGTTCGTTAATCTGGAAGATGCCGGACGGCAGCGCCAGTTTTGCCACCTGACGATAATCAGCACGGCGAGAAGCGATAAAGATAGCCAGGATCAGACCTAAAGTCGCACCACTGCCACCGAGGAAAATAAAGGAGTCCAGCATCGGCTTGGCCCAGATATGGAAGGTCTTACCGGCTGCCAGCGCCGCTTCGACGGAACCATATTGCTGATAGGTCGCGATATTTTCCAGCGCCCAAGGCGTCATAATGCCGTTGTCCAGTGCGGTCAGCGCCAGCGCACCATGAATACCGAAGAACCAGAGCAGTGGAACAAAGATCACATAGGCCCAGCCCACCACGCTACCCAACGATGCCAGTGGGGTTGAGATGGTATCCATAATGATCTGATGGAAGTTGGTGCCCCAGGTATTCAACGCCCAGGCAATAATCCCCATCACGGAAAGAATAATAAAGCCGGGAATTAATGCCGAGAAGGAACGCGATACTGAAGCAGGTACGCTATCGGGCAATTTAATGACCCAATTGCGGCGGACAATAAAGGTAAACATTTCTGCCACCACCAGGCCAATAATAATCCCGGAGATGATATTCGCCCCACCTAACCAGTTTGCGCCAACCGCATAGGCCTCACCGACACTATAAGGGGTGACGGTCATAAATGCTGCAACGGATAACAACCCAGCCGCCAGCGCATCGACTTTACGCTCTTCTGCCAGTGCCATGCCAATAAAGAACGGTGCCATTAAAGACATTATCCCTAATGTTCCGTTATATACGTTGCCGCCAATACCTTTCAGACCATTAAGTGTTTCAATGGTTGAGGCATCCAGGCGAATACCTAAGGAATAAAAAAACGACCCCTCCCCAAAGCTTAGAAAAACGTTGTTAATTAATACAAACATGGCCCCCGCAAGGGTTAACGGCATTAAGCGAATAAAGCCATTTTTGATTGCATTAACGTGTGGCTGCTTTCCTATTTTAACTGCAAAAGGGAGGAGTACCTTTTCAAGCGATGCAATAACATTACTCATAGAAAAATACCCTTAAAAACCGCAATTTAAATATTGCGGTATTGATTTATGAAATAACTCTTTGACGGGAAAATTTAAAATAAATTAATTTGCTGCGGCTTTTTTAATCGCTGCAACCGCAGCCTTAAGCACGCCTAAACCATCGACTTTGCCATAAAGCAGCGAGTCAATTACTTCAACCGGTTTGTTGGGTAACAAACGCTGGATTTCGGGCAACATATAAGCAATCTGCGGCCCTAATAACACGACATCGGCATTCTGACCTTTTTCACCAGCCAGTGTTTCCGGAAATGCTTCAATAATGACCGGAACTTCATATTTTTCTGCCTGTGCGCGCATTTTTGATACCAGTAAAGAGGTAGACATGCCCGCAGAACAAAACAGATAAATGTGTTTCTTTTCCATAAAACTGCCCTCATCGACGATTATCTGTCAGCCAGACACTCCGCAAGCCTTAACCTGCTTCCATGCTCTGGGTAACTTGCGAAACCAACATGACTTTTTTTGTGGCTGAAAGGAGTATACGGTATAGACCTGAGCAATAGTATTTCTTTGACCTTATAAATTGTCTCTCCTTGACCTGCGGTTATGACCCTCTTCACATTTCGGGCAAATAATTCGCGAAGATAATTAAGAACTCAGACCAAAAAAAACCGGCGCAATGGCCGGTTTCCGTTGTTACTCAAGCTTTCAGACGAAGTGATTACTTCGCAGCCTGTGGATCAGTGTCGTATTCAGCACAGGTCTGATAACCGGAGTTGATGACATGTCCGGTATCATCTAACGCGACAAAGTAGGTTTCTGCTTTACCATCACGTTGACCCAGGATGTAGGTCTGGCAAGTACCACGAGCATGGATCATGCTCACTTCAGACGAAGGTTTACCCGCAATTTGTGCAACCTGCGCCCGGCTCATGCCTTTTTTGACGTCTTTCACCACAGGCTGTACAAACTGGTCTTTGGTACGATCATAAGCCGTACAACCCGCCAGCATGGTTAATACCGCCGCTGCACTCAGAATTCCTGCCATATTCTTGTTCATATTCCGTCCTCTTGTTTATCAGCGTGTTAGATAAGCCTGGAATACATTGGGCGCTTTTTCAAGCCCGTGAACGAAACGGCTCCGCTTTCAGAGGATTCCTGTATGACGTTTTAACCACCATTCAACCCGCTGTCGCTTGTCGTTTCAGTAGCAACGGGTTAGCTTTAAGGAAGTTTTGTCTTTTCTGTCTGGAGGGGTTCAATGACATTGCAACAACAAATAATAAAGGCGCTGGGCGCAAAACCGCAGATTAATGCTGAAGAGGAAATTCGTCGTAGTGTCGATTTTCTGAAAAGCTACCTGCAAACTTATCCGTTCATTAAATCACTGGTGCTCGGGATCAGCGGCGGTCAGGACTCCACGCTTGTCGGTAAGCTGTGCCAGATGGCGATTAATGAGCTGCGCCAGGAAACCGGCAACGAATCACTGCAATTTATTGCCGTACGCCTGCCCTATGGTGTTCAGGCCGACGAACAAGATTGCCAGGATGCCATTGCCTTTATTCAACCGGATCGCGTATTAACCGTTAATATCAAGGGCGCGGTATTGGCCAGCGAACAGGCGCTGCGCGAAGCGGGTATTGAATTAAGTGATTTTGTCCGTGGCAATGAAAAAGCGCGTGAGCGGATGAAAGCACAATATAGCATTGCGGGTATGACCAGCGGTGTCGTGGTGGGCACCGATCATGCTGCAGAAGCCATTACCGGATTCTTCACTAAATATGGTGACGGCGGTACGGACATTAATCCGCTGTATCGTCTCAACAAACGCCAGGGTAAACAGTTACTGGCGGCATTAGGTTGCCCGGAACACCTTTATAAGAAAGCCCCAACGGCCGATCTGGAAGATGATCGCCCTTCTCTGCCAGATGAAGTGGCACTCGGCGTGACCTATGACAATATCGACGACTATCTGGAAGGGAAAAACCTACCTGAACAGGTCGCCAGAACAATAGAGAACTGGTATCTGAAAACCGAACATAAACGCCGTCCGCCAATTACCGTTTTCGATGATTTCTGGAATAAGTAATAATTTGCACATATTGGTTTGTGCGAAAAAGAGTACTTTGTTCACGCCGGATGCGGCGTGAACGCCTTATTCGCCCCACAAAACTATGCAAATTCAATATATTGCATGAGTCGAATAGGCCTGACAGGCGTAGCACGTCAGACGGTGTAACCTTTGTCATCAACCCGCCTCTTTTTTAATCGCTCCCCGCCTGTTACACTGGATAGATAACCAGCATTCGGAGTCAACAGTGGTACGGCGTTTAACTTCTCCGCGGCTCGAATTTGAAGCTGCGGCAATTTATGAATATCCCGAACATTTACGTTCATTCCTTAATGACTTACCCACCCGACCAGGGGTGTATCTGTTTCATGGCGAAAGTGACACCATGCCGCTCTATATCGGCAAAAGCGTTAATATCCGCAGTCGGGTGCTTTCTCATTTACGCACCCCTGATGAAGCCGCCATGCTGCGGCAATCCCGGCGAATTAGCTGGATCTGCACCGCAGGCGAAATCGGCGCTCTACTCCTTGAAGCGCGATTAATCAAAGAACAACAGCCGCTGTTTAATAAACGCTTGCGCCGCAATCGCCAGCTCTGCGCCCTGCAATTAAATGAAAAGCGTGTTGATGTGGTGTATGCCAAAGAGGTGGATTTTTCACGAGCCTCCAACCTGTTTGGCCTGTTTGCCAATAGGCGCGCAGCTTTGCAAGCATTGCAGACCATCGCCGATGAACAAAAACTTTGTTATGGCCTGTTGGGACTGGAACCGTTAAGCCGCGGTCGTTCATGTTTTCGTTCTGCATTAAAACGTTGCGCCGGGGCGTGTTGCGGTAAAGAGAGCCATGAGGAACATGCGCTACGCTTGCGCCAGGCTCTGGAGCGTTTGCGGGTGGTGTGTTGGCCTTGGCAAGGGGCGGTGGCATTGAAAGAACAGCACCCGGAAATGACTCAATATCATATTATTCAAAACTGGCTGTGGCTGGGGGCGGTTAATTCGCTGGAAGAAGCGACAACGTTAATTCGGACACCCGCCGGGTTTGATCACGACGGTTATAAAATTCTTTGTAAGCCGCTGCTTTCCGGTAACTATGAAATTACTGAACTTGATCCGGCGAATGACCAGCAAGCCAGTTGATTTCACTGAACAACAGTTTACCTTGCGGTTGTAAAAGCCGCAGGGTGTGCCTGCCATCGAACCAGCACGCGCCCTGGTCGGTAGTGAGCAGTTTATCGCCCAGTTGCCACGCCCCGTTAATCACAAACACTACCCCGCCGCGTGAGCCAAAGGTAGTAAACGTACGTTCGGCAATTCTGACTTTCGCCTTACAGACATCCAGTCGTGTCATGATGTTGAAATCCATCGACATCTGCCCTGCCGTCAGTTTCGCTTTAACCACCTGGTCCGCCGCAAAGGCAAAAGGCTGTAACGGCTTTAGGGTATGGTTAAAGCGGTCTGCGCTTTCAAGGAACATCTCGCCGCCTTCCAGCAACGTCACTATCCTTTCCATACCAGGAAACAAAGAAAACTCCCCATTCGCCGCGATGGATGCAATGCTGGCACGCCAGTAAAAATCACGTTTTGCCGGTGGGAAAGTGCAAATTTCGCGCGTTTCACCGGCAGCATTTCGCCACAGATTCACCGACATTTTACGCATATCAAAGTATTCCATACTCGCTCCCGGCCCGTTCTTTTCATTGTTATCGTTCAGGTAACCGTGGATGGTTATCGGCAACTCGGGTGATTTACGTTAGTGGCGATCAGGCTTTTTTTGCATCTGTTTGAGAACAAAAAAGAAAACCGCCGATCCTGTCCACCGCATTACTGCAAGGTAGTGGACAAGACCGGCGGTCTTAAGTTTTTTGGCTGAAAGATTATTCAGCAGTTGCAGGCATTTTACCTTTTGCCGCTGGACGTTCTGTCAGACGCTTCTCAAAATTAGCATTAAATTGCTTTTTCTGTTCCGGCGTCAGGATGTTGTAAATTTTGTTCTGGGTTTCCATGTGCGCCAGCATGTTAGCTTTGCGCTGTTCTTCCATTTTTGCGATCTGCGCTTCAGCTTTTGCTTTATCGAAGGTATCGCTGGCAATGATGTCATGCATTGCGCGGCGTTCTTCCAGCGGCGGACGTTTCATCTGGTCACGCTGGCCTTTCATGATTTCGCGGATCTGCTGTTTCTGCGCGTCGGTCAGGTTCAGGTCTTTGAACATCATGTCCTGATGCGGACCGAACTTGCCTTTGTGGTGCATCATCGGCTTCGCGTCAGCCGGTGCTGCGGTAGTGGTGTCTGCGGCATGGGCCAGGTTAGCCGCGCCAAGAGCCAGGGTAGAGGCAACAAACAGTGCAGTTAATTTACGCATATTCTATATCCTTCCTTTCAGTTATTTATTACGGCTTTCTTAAGTAGCGTGCCGTGTTGACGAGATTAACTTTACTGACTTTAGCGTCAATTAATCAGAGCAACGGTAAAACAATGAAAGTGTAAAAAACACTTTTGCGCCAATTATGGAGAAAAAAAGAAAATTTGATGGAGAGTGATGAGAGAATATTACAACACGATGATTTTGCAGAGATTATGAAGAACTATACCGGATGACTGGTGATAAATAAAGCAAATAACCAGGATTAATCTGTATTAATTTATAAGAAAGCAACTTAATACCCGCAGAATGATTTCTGCGGGTAAGTATTAGCTTATTTTTTCGAGCATTAATCCCGCGCGTAATCCCAACGCTACCAATGGATTAGGGAATAATACATACTCTACATCATGGGTTACGGTAAAACGTTCCTCCCCGTCCTGCGCCAGCAATGTTCCTTTCTCAAACGGCATAAAATTCAGCGTGTCACTTGCCATATGCATTTCGAAGGACGGCGAGTGGCGAGTAATTTGCGAAACCACCCGATAACGGAGCGGCGGCGTTCTCACGATACCGACATTCTCACCAGATAGCAGCGCAGCAATGGCGCTGGCAGTGACTGCAAACTGGCGAAGATCGTTTTGTCCAAAGGGCAACGCTTTGCCGAGTTCCAGCGTACAGGCCAGCGCGCCAAAATGTCTGGCGCTGAAATGGGTAAACGTACCACCAGGCTCCTGATGGAACACCAGCGCCTCCAGCCCCGCCGCACCCAGCCACGTCAGAAATTTCTCGTCCCAGGGAATGTCGCGTTGCGGTAATACACCGAACCGCGGATGCAAGGAGCCACGAATTGCGGTATGGAGATCAAGGTGCCAGCGCAAAGATTCTTTGCCCTGGTCATAAAAATCTTCCAGGCACTGTTCCAGTTCACGCGCCCGACAGGTTTCCCCGCTCTCAGCAAATAGCTGCCAACGACCGCCAAACATTCGGTTCATATCACTATGGCAATAACGTTTCCCTTGCTTCAGCGCAAGAGGATTCCCGAGGATCACCAGCAACCGCCAACGTAACGGGATCTCGCCGTGAGATATCGCGCCAAGCAACGCGTCCAGCATCTCCACAGGTGCCGTCTCATTACCGTGTATTCCCGCTGAAATCACCAGTGCGCCTTGCGGTGGCGTTAATGGCGTCAGTTCCAGCACACCATCGCCCAGCCAGCGCCAGCGAACGCCGTTGATTTCTCGCTCGGTGATAACCGGTTTTTTACCCGTTAAGGTCAGAGCAAGAAAATTATCCATTGCCCCCTCCCTCGCGCTGGAACGGATAAACCGAACCGAGATTCAGTAATTGGCTCAATACATCCAGTGCTTCCCGCCCTTCGCGCAGCAATTGCGGGTCGGCCAGATCGGCAGCAGTAAGACGATCGCGGTAGTAACGATCCACCCAGTCATTGAGCACATTAAACAGCGTATCGTTCATCATCACCGCCGGATTCACCGTCCGGCGTTCTTCTTCTGTCAATACCACGCGCAACCGCAGGCACGCCGGGCCGCCGCCGTTTGCCATACTTTCACGTAAATCAAAAACTTTTAGTTCGCTAATCGGGTTGTCAGCGGCAAGGAGTTCATTGAGATAACGCCATACTCCTGCGTGTTCCCGACACTCCTGAGGCAGCACCAACATCATGGAACCATCATCGCGGCTCAGTAACTGGCTGTTAAACAGATACGTAGACACCGCATCCGACACGGAAACCTGAGTCGCCGGAACTTCTATCGCCATAAAACCGTTCACCCGCGCACGCAGGTTTGCCAGTAACTGCACCTGTCGAGCGAACGCCTGTTGATGACAAAACAGCACCTGGCGGTTACTCACGGCAATCACGTCATTATGAAAAACGCCCTGGTCGATAACGTCCGGGTTTTGCTGGGCGAAAATCACCTGTTGGGGATTCACCTGATTCAGCCTTGCCACCGCCTCGCTGGCTTCGCGAGTCTGTCGCGCCGGATAACGGGAAGGCCGGGTATCATTGCCCTCTTCTCGCCCGTAGACAAAAAGTTGCATACCCGGTTCACCGTAATGACCGCCGAGACGATTGTGGTTTGCCGCCCCCTCATCACCGAGCAAGGCTACCTGCGGCAACGCCGAATGGACACTAAATTTCTCTTCGTCGTTAAAAATCGCTTTTAACAGCGATTCAGAGACGGGCGCTTCCAGCGAACGGTGAAATTTATTGTTCAGGTTAGCAACGGTGAGATGCACTTTGCCATCCAGCGTATCGGCAGATGGCGCGATCGTTGCCGCATTGGCTACCCACATTGGCGAAGCGGAGCTGACACTGGAAAGCCAGTGCGGTGCCTGGCGTGCAACCTTTTCCAGCACCTGCTCATCGCTACCACTGAAACCCAACTGACGCAGCACCGGAATAAACGGGCGCTCGTGCGGCGGGATCACAGCCTGGGGGAATCCCGCGTCGGCAAGGGCTTTCATTTTCAGTAAGCCCTGCTTCGCCGCCAGTCGCGGGTTAGAGACCTGAAAACGGTGACTGGTGGAGGCTTCATTACCAAACGACAGGCCCGCGTAATGATGCGTCAGCCCTACCAGCCCGTCGAAATTGATTTCCCAGGCGTTCATCGCACCACCTCATCGGAAAAATCCAGCCCAGGGTTAAGCGTGGCGGGCAATGTTAACGAGTCCGACTCCAGACTCGCCATCGGCCAGGCGCAGTAATCTGCGGCATACCAGGCGCTGGGGCGATGGTTACCGGAAGCGCCAATGCCGCCGAATGGCGCGGTACTGGCAGCGCCGGTAAGCGGTTTGTTCCAGTTAACAATCCCCGCCCGCGCCTCCAGCAACAGTTGATCGAATTTTTCCCGCTCGGGGGAAACCAGTCCGCAAGAGAGTCCGAAGCGAGTGTTATTCGCCATTCGAATCGCTTCATCGAAAGTATCATAACGCCAGACGCGCAATAACGGTCCGAACACCTCTTCATCTGGTACGCCAGCAACGCCTGTCATTTCAATGATCCCCGGCGTCAGCAACGATGTCCCTGCTTGTAATAAGCGCGGCGCAAGCAGGGTTCGTCCGCCCATCGCTTCCAGTTGCTGCCAGGCAGTAACCACCTGCTGTGCGGCCTGTTCAGAAATCAGCCCGCCAATAAACGGCTGCGGTTCGTCATCCCAGTTGCCCGGCGTTAATCGCTGGCTGACGGCAACCAGGCGGGCAAGAAATGCATCGCCCTGCGCTCCACTTTTCAACAATAAACGGCGGGCGCAGGTGCAGCGTTGCCCGGCTGTGACAAACGCCGACTGAATGGTCAGATGGACAGCCGCGTCGATATCCGCCACCTCATCGATAATCAGCGGGTTATTGCCGCCCATTTCGAGGGCGAGAATTTTCTCCGGCTGACCGGAAAGCTGACGATGCAACTGGTAGCCAGTATTGGCGCTACCGGTAAACAGCAAGCCGTCGAGATCCTCCAGCGCACTCAGCGCCTGACCCGTTTCACGCCCGCCCTGCACCAGGTTCAGCACGCCCGGCGGCAAGCCAGCCTGCTGCCATAAACGCATTACCGCTTCGCCACTCCACGGTGTCAGTTCGCTGGGTTTAAAGATAATGGTGTTACCTGCCAGCAATGCCGGAACGATATGTCCGTTCGGCAAATGACCAGGGAAATTATACGGCCCAAACACCGCCAGCACGCCGTGCGGGCGATGGCGCAGGCTCGCCGCGCCGTCCGGCATTTCGCTACGCTGCTCGCCGGTACGAACATGATACGCCTTAATTGATATCGCGATTTTATTGATCATCGCCGTCACTTCGGTTGCCGCTTCCCAGCGCGGCTTACCCGTTTCTCTGGCAATAATCGCGGTTAATTCGGCTTTATTGCTTTCCAGCAATCCGGCAAAGCGTTCAACTCTTACCTGACGATCGCCAAAGGAGAGACGCGCCCAGCGCGGAAACGCCGCACGGGCTGCCCGACAAGCCTGCCCGACCTGAGCGGCATCGGCATCATTGCCTTGCCATAACACCTCGCCCGATACCGGATTACGCTTCACACGCAATGCGCCCTGGCCCGTTACCCAATCACCGTTAATCCATAAAGTCATGCTGTTTTCTCCTCTGCGCACAGGCGCACCAGACGAACGCGATCCCCTGCGTGGCATTTGAGGGCATCCAGTTGTGCGGCGGTTAAAATCAAACGCTCGGTTGCCGGATCGGTACGCACCAGCACCACGCGGAAATGGTGATAATTTTCATTGGCGACCAGGCAGGCCGGAAAATCGCCCTGCGCAGGCTGCCCTTCTGCCACTTCCACCAGCCGACTTTTACGGATGGCGCGCACGCGGTCGATGTCACACTCAAGCGTCGGCCCACCGTCGAAGATGTCGATATAATTACGGTAGCGAAAACCTTCTTTCTCCAGTACCGCACGGGCAGGCGCGGTTTGCGGATGTACCTGACCGATGACGTCCTGGGCTTCCTGAGATAAAAAGTGGGTATAGATCGGATGTTTCGGCATCAGTTCTGCAATAAATGCCTTTTGCCCGGTGCCGCAGAGAAAATCGGCGCGGCTAAAATCCATCGAAAAGAAGCGCTTACCGAGGCTTTGCCAGAACGGTGAATAGCCATGTTCGTCAATCACCCCGCGCATTTCGGCAACCACTTTGTCATTAAACTTGTCGCGAAAAGCCGCCATAAACATAAAGCGCGATTTCGACAGCAAATAGCCGTTGCCCTCTTTGCGCCACTCCGGGTCGAGAAACAGCGTGCACAGCTCGCTGCTGCCGGTGTGATCGTTACTGAGAAACAGCGTCGGCAACGCGTTATAGACATTCAGCTCTTTCGAAGCGTGAACCAGCGTGCCGACGCGATAGTTGTACCAGGGATCGTTCAGCCCAACTGCCACCTCAATGGCGCAAATCCCCGCCACTGTGCCTGTCTCGCTATCTTCCAGCACGAACACATAGCCCTGCTCACTTTTGGGCAGTTCGCCTTGCCAGGTTTTGATTGCCCTTTCGATACGCGCCGAAAGCGTGGCTTCATTGGCGGGAAGCGACGTCAGGCCGCCGCCCGTTTTGCTGGCAAGCTGCATCAGCGCCGAGACATCTGAACGCTCAACGGGACGGATGACCATCATGAAGAACCTCGGCTAACAAAGTGTTCGCAAGCAGCTGCAAAGCGATCCAGTCCGGTCGTCACCTCTTCTTCGCTAACATTGAGCGCAGGCGCAAAACGCACCACGTTGCCACCCGCAATCAGTACCATCACGCCTGCTTTCGCCGCTTCCTGAGAGATCTGTTTCGCTTGCCCGGCGTAATCGGCATTCAACACGCAACCAATCAACAAACCTAAGCCGCGAACTTCACTGAACAAACCGTAGCGGTGATTAATGGTATTAAGACGCTCAACAAACCAGTCGTGACGCTGTTTAACGCCATTAAGCATCTCTGGCGTGTTGATGAGATCCAGCACTTTGCCTGCCACCGCCGAGGCCAGCGGATTGCCGCCATAGGTGGTGCCATGAGTGCCAACAGTCATCACGCTGGCGCACTCTTCGGTTGCCAACAACGCACCGACCGGGAAACCGCCGCCCAGCGCTTTGGCGGTAGTTAACAGATCAGGCGTCACGCCGTAGTGCATATAGGCATACAGTTCCCCGGTGCGCCCGACGCCGGTTTGTACTTCATCAAAAATCAACAGCGCATTGTGGCGGTCACACAATTCACGCAGACCTTGTAAAAATGCGTTGCTGGCTGGCACCACACCGCCTTCCCCCTGGATGGGTTCGACAATCACCGCACAGGTAGAGTCGTCAATCAGCGCGCTGGCAGAGTTAATATCGTTATATGCAGCATGACGAATATCCGGCGGCAGTGGCGCAAAATCCTGTGAATAGGCGGGCTGCCCACCCGCACTGACAGTAAACAGCGTGCGACCATGAAACGCATTTTTGAACGCCACGATACCGCTCTTATGGCTGCCGTAGCGGTCGTGAGCGAATTTACGCGCCAGTTTTAGCGCCGCTTCGTTGGCTTCCGCACCGGAGTTACAAAAGAAGACGCGATCGGCAAACGTGGCGTCGATCAATTTTTTCGCCAGTCGCAGTACCGGCTCGTTGGTGTAACCGTTGCCGGTATGCCAGAACTTACTCGCCTGTTCGTTCAGCGCCTCACGCAGTTCCGGGTGCGCATGGCCCAGCGCGTTCACCGCAATGCCACCCGCGAAGTCGATATACTCTTTCCCCTGCTGATCCCACAAGCGCGAACCTTCGCCACGTACCGGTATAAACGGTGCCGGAGCGTAAACAGGTATCATCCATTCATCAAAGTTTTCACGCGTAATTGGCTGAGACATAGCGACCTCTACAGTAAATAATTCGTTATTTATATGTTAATAATAAGTAATGTTTGCGCTGTAAATGTAGATTGCAGGGTTCGTGCCAGCCAGTGATAAAAGTGCATAAACCGCGGTGGCTAACTGGAAATCAAGGAGTTATAACCAAACCATATGCATTTAAAGTGCATATAAAGTGAATACGTTTGCGATATGGGTGAATAAAAAGAATAAAAAACGCAATGTTATGCAGAAGTAAAATATAATTCTGGAATTGTGATCATTGACGAAATTTACTGGAAATTACTGCGCCATTCTGACGCAGCGCGCACCAAAAGCGGGCATTTTTTGCGCCATCGTTGACATCATTAACAACCATCGATCAAATCACTTAACAACAGGCGGTAAGCAAAGCGAAATTCTGCTACCATCCACGCACTCTTTATCTGAATAAATGGCAGCGACTATGAAATTTGTCTCTTTTAATATCAACGGCCTGCGCGCCAGACCTCACCAGCTTGAAGCCATCGTCGAAAAGCACCAGCCGGATGTGATTGGCCTGCAGGAGACAAAAGTTCATGACGATATGTTTCCACTCGAAGAGGTGGCGAAGCTCGGCTACAACGTGTTTTATCACGGGCAGAAAGGCCATTATGGCGTGGCGCTGCTGACCAAAGAGACGCCGATTGCCGTGCGTCGCGGTTTTCCCGGTGACGACGAAGAGGCGCAGCGGCGGATTATTATGGCGGAAATCCCCTCACCGCTGGGTAATGTCACCGTGATCAACGGTTACTTCCCGCAGGGTGAAAGCCGCGACCATCCGATAAAATTCCCGGCAAAGGCGCAGTTTTATCAGAATCTGCAAAACTACCTGGAAACCGAACTCAAGCGTGAAAATCCGGTGCTGATTATGGGCGATATGAATATCAGTCCTGGCGACCTGGATATTGGCATTGGCGAAGAGAACCGTAAGCGCTGGCTGCGTACCGGAAAATGCTCTTTCCTTCCGGAAGAACGCGAATGGATGGAGAGACTGATGAGCTGGGGGTTGGTCGATACCTTCCGCCATGCGAATCCGCAAACAGCCGATCGTTTCTCATGGTTTGATTACCGCTCAAAAGGTTTTGACGATAACCGCGGTCTGCGTATCGACCTGCTTCTCGCCAGCCAACCGCTGGCAGAATGTTGCGTAGAAACCGGCATCGACTATGAAATCCGCAGCATGGAAAAACCGTCCGATCACGCCCCCGTCTGGGCGACCTTCCGCCGCTAATTTAGCTGTTCTCCTGGCTCAAACTGGGTCAGGAGAATTAACCTTGAGAAAAATCAACAAACTGTCAGTAATGATTTGTTGCCTGCCGCCCTTTGTTATACCGTCACTGCGTTTTTAGTTGTCTGACCACTTCTCTATTATCAAGTTTGATATAGGAAACTCCACAATGAACGCTGAGCGTAAATTTCTTTTTGCCTGTCTTATTTTTGCGCTGGTCATTTACGCTATCCACGCTTTCGGTTTATTCGAGCTGCTCACCGATTTACCTCACTTACAAACACTCATTCGCCAGAGCGGATTGTTCGGTTATAGCCTCTATATTCTGTTATTCATCATTGCCACCTTCTTTCTGTTACCAGGAAGCATACTGGTGATCGCTGGAGGGATAGTTTTTGGCCCGCTCTTAGGGACACTACTATCATTAATTGCCGCCACGCTGGCCTCCTCGTGCTCATTCCTGCTGGCGCGCTGGCTGGGACGTGATTTACTGCTGAAATACGTTGGCCATAGCCATACCTTTCAGGCCATTGAAAAAGGCATTGCGCGTAACGGTATTGATTTTCTTATTCTGACCCGCTTAATCCCGTTGTTTCCTTACAATATTCAAAATTACGCTTACGGATTAACCACAATCGCCTTCTGGCCTTATACCCTTATTTCGGCACTCACGACCCTGCCCGGTATTGTTATTTATACCGTGATGGCAAGCGATCTCGCCAATGAAGGCATTACGCTGCGCTTTATTTTACAACTCTGTCTGGCGGGCCTGGCGCTGTTTATTCTCGTCCAGCTCGCCAAACTCTACGCCCGACACAAACATGTGGATCTGTCTGCTTCGCGCCGCAGCCCACTTACTCACCCCAAAAATGAAGGATAGAACGATGTTGCAACATTATTCAGCGTCATGGAAAAAAGGACTGGCTGCACTCTGCTTACTGGCTGTTGCCGGGCTTAGCGGCTGCGATCAAAAAGAGAATGCGGGTGCAAAAGTGGAATACGACGGACTTTCGAACAGCCAACCGCTGCGTGTCGATGCCAATAACCATACGGTAACCATGCTGGTGCAAATTAATGGTCGTTTCCTCACCGACGACACTCGTCACGGTATTGTGTTTAAAGATGGCTCCAACGGACATAAATCGCTGTTTATGGGTTATGCGACCCCGAAAGCATTTTATGAAGCCCTGAAAGAGGCAGGTGGTACACCGGGCGAAAACATGACGATGGATAATAAAGAAACGACTCATGTCACAGGCAGCAAACTGGATATTTCGGTCAACTGGCAAGGGGCGGCAAAAGCGTATTCCTTCGATGAAGTGATTGTTGACAGTAATGGCAAGAAACTGGACATGCGCTTTGGCGGTAATTTAACGGCAGCAGAAGAGAAGAAAACGGGCTGCCTGGTGTGTCTGGATAGCTGCCCGGTCGGCATCGTCAGCAATGCAACATACACTTATGGTGCGGTTGAAAAACGAGGTGAAGTTAAATTCAAAGGCAATGCCTCGGTTCTCCCGGCGGATAACACGCTGGCAACGGTTACCTTTAAAATCACCGAATAAAGCCAGAATAAAGGATGATGAAGATGCAATCGCGAAAAATCTGGTATTACCGTATAACCCTCATCATCCTGTTGTTCGCTATGCTGCTGGCATGGGCGCTGCTTCCCGGCGTCCATGAGTTTATCAATCGCAGCGTTGCGGCGTTTGCCGCCGTGGACCAACAGGGTATAGAACGCTTTATTCAGTCTTACGGCGCACTAGCGGCAGTTGTCTCGTTCTTGTTGATGATTTTGCAGGCCATTGCTGCACCGCTACCTGCGTTTCTGATCACCTTTGCAAATGCGTCGCTGTTTGGCGCGTTCTGGGGCGGCTTGCTGTCGTGGACCAGTTCGATGGCCGGCGCGGCGCTGTGCTTTTTTATCGCCAGAGTGATGGGCCGCGAAGTGGTGGAAAAATTAACCGGCAAGACCGTGCTTGAGAGTATGGACGGCTTTTTCACTCGCTACGGCAAACACACCATCCTGGTATGTCGGTTATTGCCTTTTGTCCCTTTCGATCCAATCAGCTATGCTGCCGGTTTGACTTCAATACGTTTTCGCTCGTTTTTTATCGCCACCGGGCTTGGTCAGTTACCGGCGACTATTGTTTATTCCTGGGCGGGCAGCATGTTAACAGGCGGTACTTTCTGGTTTGTCACCGGACTGTTTATTCTGTTTGCCCTGACCGTGGTGATTTTTATGGCGAAGAAAATATGGCTTGAGCGCCAGAAGAGGAATGCCTGATGGGTTTACCGCCGCTTAGCAAAATTCCTTTCATTTTACGTCCGCAGGCGTGGCTGCATCGTCGCCATTACGGCGAGGTGCTAAGCCCGATTCGCTGGTGGGGGCGGATCCCGTTTATCTTTTATCTGGTGTCGATGTTTGTCGGCTGGCTGGAGCGCAAACGCTCACCGCTGGATCCAGTAGTGCGATCGCTTGTCAGCGCGCGCATTGCGCAAATGTGTCTGTGTGAGTTTTGCGTGGATATCACCAGTATGAAAGTCGCCGAGCGCACTGGCAGCACCGATAAACTGCTGGCAGTGGCTGACTGGCGGCAAAGCCCGCTCTTTAGCGATGAAGAACGGCTGGCGCTGGAGTACGCCGAAGCCGCAAGCGTAACGCCGCCAACGGTCGATGATGCCCTGCGTACCCGACTGGCTGCGCATTTTGACGCCCAGGCGCTCACCGAACTGACGGCATTGATCGGCCTGCAAAACCTGTCAGCCCGTTTTAATTCTGCCATGGACATTCCCGCTCAGGGGCTGTGCCGTATTCCTGAAAAACGTTCTTAAGGAGAGATGATGCGCCATTGTGGGTGGTTGCTGGGATTGTTATCGCTGTTTTCTTTGGCAACACATGCCAGTGACTGGCAGGAAATCAAAAACGACGCCAAAGGGCAAACCGTCTGGTTTAACGCCTGGGGCGGCGATACCGCAATTAACCGCTATCTCGACTGGGTTAGCGGCGAGATGAAAACCCATTACGCTATAAACCTGAAGATTGTTCGTCTCGCGGATGCCGCAGACGCGGTGAAGCGCATTCAGACCGAAGCTGCTGCCGGGCGCAAAACGGGCGGCTCGGTGGATCTGCTCTGGGTGAACGGCGAAAACTTCCGCACCTTAAAAGAGGCTAATTTACTGCAAACCGACTGGGCAGAGACTCTGCCCAACTGGCGCTATGTCGACACGCAGCTGCCGGTGCGGGAAGATTTTTCAGTGCCTACAGAAGGGGCTGAATCGCCCTGGGGTGGCGCACAACTGACGTTTATCGCCCGCCGCGATGTTACGCCACAGCCACCACAAACGCCGCAAGCGTTGCTGGAGTTTGCTAAAGCCAATCCTGGCACGGTTACCTATCCGCGCCCACCGGACTTTACCGGCACGGCGTTTCTTGAACAGTTGCTGATTATGCTGACGCCCGATCCCGCCGCATTAAAAGAAGCGCCGGACGATGCGACTTTCGCCCGTGTCACTGCGCCCTTGTGGCAATTTCTTGATGCGCTGCATCCGTATTTATGGCGCGAAGGAAAGGATTTCCCGCCTTCGCCCGCGCGGATGGATGCTCTGCTGAAAGCCGGCACATTGCGCCTGTCGCTGACCTTTAATCCTGCTCATGCGCAGCAAAAAATCGCCAGCGGCGATTTACCCGCCAGCAGTTACAGCTTTGGCTTTAGCGAGGGGATGATTGGCAACGTGCATTTCGTCACCATTCCTGCTAACGCGAATGCCAGTGCTGCGGCGAAGGTAGTTGCCAATTTCCTGCTCTCACCCGATGCACAACTGCGTAAAGCAGACCCTGCTGTCTGGGGCGATCCTTCGGTTCTCGATCCGCAAAAACTGCCTGACGGGCAGCGCGAAATATTGCAATCAAGAATGCCGCAGGATCTGCCGCCGGTACTGGCTGAACCGCACGCAGGTTGGGTAAATGCGCTGGAACAAGAATGGCTACACCGTTACGGTACGCATTAATCTTTTTGCTGTGGGCGATGGTGGCGGTGATTTATGCACCGCTGATCCCGGCAGCTCTCACGCTGATATCGCCTGCTTTGTCGTTGACACACTGGCAGACGTTATTTGTCGATCCACAGTTACCGCAGGCATTACTGGCAACGCTGGTGTCGACAACCATCGCGGCGGTCGGGGCGTTGTTGATTGCCCTGCTGGTGATTGTGGCGCTGTGGCCAGGGCCGAAATGGCAGCGTATGTGCGCCCGTCTGCCGTGGCTGCTCGCCATTCCCCATGTGGCTTTTGCCACCAGCGCCCTTCTGCTCTTTGCTGACGGAGGGCTGCTTTATGACTATTTCCCGTATTTCACTCCGCCAATGGACCGATTTGGCATCGGTCTGGGCCTCACCCTTGCAGTGAAAGAAAGCGCATTTCTGCTGTGGATCTTAGCGGCAGTATTGAGCGAAAAACGGCTGTTGCAGCAAGTTATTGTACTGGATTCGCTGGGCTACAGCCGCTGGCAATGCCTGAACTGGCTGTTGTTGCCCTCCGTCGCACCTGCACTGGCAATGGCGATGCTGGCGATTGTCGCCTGGTCGCTGTCGGTCGTGGATGTGGCGATTATCCTTGGGCCAGGTAATCCCCCGACGCTGGCAGTAATTAGCTGGCAGTGGTTAACTCAGGGCGACGCCGATCAACAAACGAAAGGCGCACTCGCCAGCCTGCTGCTGATGCTGTTACTCGCCGCCTACGTTTTGCTGGGCTATCTGCTATGGCGTAGCTGGCGGCGTACTATTCCCCGCGTAGATGGCGTTCGTAAGCCTGCCACGTCTTTATTGCCAGGCAATACGCTGGCGAGTTTTTTACCCTTGACCGGTGTGCTGTGTGTGGTTCTGCTGGCGATCCTCGCGGATCAGTCGACGATCAATAGTGAAGCGCTCATCAATAGCCTGACGATGGGACTTAACGCGACGTTTATCGCTTTAATCCTGATACTGGCGTGGCTGGAATGGGGATCGTCACGTCGGCACTTCTGGCTATGGTTGCCCATTTTATTACCCGCTCTGCCACTGGTGGCGGGCCAGTACACGCTGGCGCTATGGCTAAACCTGGATGGAAGCTGGACGGCGGTGGTCTGGGGGCATCTGCTGTGGGTAATGCCGTGGATGCTATTTATCCTGCAACCCGCCTGGCAGCGCATTGATTCACGGTTAATTTTGATTGCGCAAACACTGGGCTGGTCGCGGGCCAAAATCTTCTTTTACGTGAAATGCCCACTCATGTTGCGCCCTGTGCTGATTGCCTTCGCGGTGGGATTTTCAGTCAGTATTGCACAGTATATGCCGACGCTGTGGCTGGGCGCGGGGCGTTTTCCGACGCTCACCACTGAAGCGGTGGCATTAAGCAGCGGCGGCAGCAACGGCATTCTCGCCGCCCAGGCTTTATGGCAACTACTGTTGCCGCTTATTATTTTTGCCCTGACCGCGTTAGTCGCAAAATGGGTAGGTTATGTCAGACAAGGACTCCGCTAATGCTCTGCGTGAAAAATGTTTCGCTACGTTTACCAGAAAGCCGCTTGCTGACAAACGTTAACTTTACGGTGGATAAATGTGACATTGTCACGTTAATGGGGCCGTCTGGCTGTGGAAAATCCACTCTGTTTTCATGGATGATTGGTGCGCTGGCCGGACAGTTTTCTTGTACAGGTGAGCTATGGCTCAATGAGCAACGGATTGACATGCTACCCACCGCACAGCGTCAGATTGGCATTCTTTTCCAGGATGCACTGTTATTTGACCAGTTCAGCGTCGGGCAAAATTTACTGCTGGCTCTGCCAGCGGCACTCAAAGGTGTTGCAAGGCGCGATGCGGTAAATGATGCGCTGGAGCGTGCGGGGCTTGGCGGTATGTTCCATCAGGATCCTGCCACTTTGTCTGGCGGTCAGCGAGCGCGCGTTGCTCTGCTTCGCGCTCTTCTCGCTCAGCCAAAAGCGTTGCTACTGGATGAGCCATTCAGCCGTCTTGATGTGGCTCTGCGCGATAATTTTCGCCAGTGGGTGTTCAGCGAAGTTCGCGCCCAGGCGATCCCAGTCGTTCAGGTAACGCACGATCTCCAGGATGTTCCTGCTGATAGTTCTGTTCTGGATATGGCGCAGTGGTCAGAAAATTACAACAAACTGCGATAACGCAAAGTTTTTCCCAATGCGTCAGTTCAGAATGGCGCACTCAAAACTACAATGTCGGGATTTTCGATGAAACGTGTTTCTCAAATGACCGCGCTGGCAATGGCTTTAGGGCTGGCTTGCGCTTCTTCGTGGGCCGCTGAACTGGCGAAGCCTCTTACACTTGACCAGCTTCAACAACAAAATGGCAAAGCGATAGATACTCGCCCCAGCGCGTTTTATAACGGCTGGCCACAAACCTTAAATGGCCCTTCTGGTCATGAACCTG
This sequence comes from Escherichia sp. F1, assembly GCF_046764225.1. Lineage (NCBI taxonomy): Bacteria > Pseudomonadati > Pseudomonadota > Gammaproteobacteria > Enterobacterales > Enterobacteriaceae > Escherichia > Escherichia sp. F1. Next base: position 2,158,362 of record NZ_CP177202.1, on the reverse strand, counting down.
CCGCCTTAAACCTCTCTGCTAGCTGGCTCGACAAAATGAGCACCGAACAGCTTAACGCGTGGATCAAGCAACATAACCTGAAAGCCGATGCTCCGGTGGCGCTGTACGGTAATGACAAAGATGTCGACGCCGTCAAAACGCGACTGCAAAAAGCAGGTTTTACGCATATCTCCATTTTGAGCGACGCACTAAGCGAACCTTCCCGTCTGCAAAAACTGCCGCACTTTGAGCAGCTGGTTTATCCGCAATGGCTGCACGACCTGCAACAAGGTAAAGAGGTTACGGCGAAACCTGCCGGTGACTGGAAAGTCATTGAAGCGGCCTGGGGCGCTCCTAAGCTTTACCTTATCAGCCATATTCCCGGCGCTGACTACATCGATACCAACGAAGTAGAAAGCGAACCGCTGTGGAACAAAGTTTCTGATGAACAACTGAAAGCGATGCTGGCAAAACACGGCATTCGCCATGACACCACGGTCATTCTGTACGGGCGTGACGTATACGCTGCAGCGCGTGTGGCGCAAATTATGCTTTATGCCGGCGTGAAAGATGTGCGCCTGCTGGACGGAGGCTGGCAAACCTGGTCCGACGCGAGTCTGCCCGTTGAGCGCGGAACGCCACCGAAAGTGAAAGCGGAACCGGATTTCGGCGTGAAGATCCCGGCACAACCGCAACTGATGCTTGATATGGAACAGGCGCGTGGACTGCTGCATCGCCAGGATGCATCGCTGGTGAGCATTCGTTCGTGGCCAGAATTTATCGGTACGACCAGCGGTTACAGCTATATTAAACCAAAAGGTGAAATAGCCGGAGCACGTTGGGGACACGCTGGTAGCGACTCGACGCATATGGAAGATTTCCATAACCCGGATGGCACCATGCGTAGCGCCGATGATATTACCGCTATGTGGAAAGCATGGAATATCAAACCAGATCAGCAAGTTTCATTCTACTGCGGCACTGGCTGGCGCGCGTCCGAAACCTTTATGTACGCACGAGCAATGGGCTGGAATAACGTCTCCGTTTACGACGGCGGCTGGTACGAATGGAGCAGCGATCCAAAAAATCCGGTTGCAACCGGTGAACGCGGCCCGGACAGCAGCAAATAACATTGCAATTACTGACGCTGGAGCGACTTCAGCGTCAGATACCCACTCCACACCCGCGTAAAGGTCGTCATCCAGCACAACGCACCGAAGATCCACGCAAACCACGCAAACCATGCAGGGAATAAACATCCCAGCACAAACAGTAAGATCGTTTCTGTGCCTTCGGTTAATCCCCCCAGATAGTAAAACGACTTATGTGCATAACCGGGGTTATCAATCTGATGTTTTGCTGCCAGTGCAGCAAAGGCGAGAAAACTGCTGCCCGTGCCGATAAACGCAAACAACAGCCAGCCTCCGGCCAGCGCGTTTTGTTCTGGTGCGGCGAGAATAAAACCAAACGGCACCAGCGCGTAAAAGAGAAAATCGAGAGAAATATCGAGAAAGCCGCCCGCGTCGGTAAGTCCTCTGCGCCGCGCCAGCGCACCGTCCAGACCATCAAGCAGCCTGTTCAACAAAATGACGATTAGCGCCGTCAGATACCAGCCCAGCGCCAGAAACGGCAGTGCCAGCACGCCGATGGCAAATCCCACTAATGTTAAACCATCTGGCGTAATGCCGGGTTTATCCAGCACCTTCACACACTGATGCAACAAAGGTTTAATTCGGGGATGAAGATGGCGGTCTAGCACAGGCACTCCTTAAATATAAAGCCTTTCTGATTGAGCAACAGTGCGGATATTATGGCATTTTTCGCTTATCTACCCGTGTGTAATTTATGAAAATGGTTGAAGTTGTTGCCGCCATCATCGAACGTGATGGCAAAATTTTACTCGCGCAACGCCCCGCGCATAGCGATCAGGCGGGATTATGGGAGTTTGCCGGTGGTAAAGTCGAGCTGGATGAAAGCCAGCAGCAGGCGCTGGTGCGTGAGTTACGCGAAGAATTGGGCATCGAAGCAACTGTTGGTGACTATGTTGCCAGCCATCAGCGAGAAGTGTCGGGGCGGATTATCCATCTTCATGCCTGGCACGTACCCGACTTCCACGGGACGTTACAGGCACATGAACATCAGGCGCTGGTCTGGTGCTCACCTGAAGAGGCGCTGCAATATCCTCTGGCCCCTGCTGACATTCCATTATTAGAGGCGTTTATGGCTTTACGCGCCGCCAGACCAGCGGATTAGTGCTAAGGGTTTTGTCATCCCGCTGGCATTGCAGCAGTATTCCTTCGGCTTTAATTACCGCCCCTTCAGAATAATTTTGATCCTGATAAACGCAGCACTGAGTACAGGGCTGCGCTGACTGCCCGCCTGAACTGAACACTTCTGGCGGTACGTTTACCTCCACGTCCGGACGATAATGCGGGTTAGCCAGTGCAATTAATGGAAATGCTAATACTACGGCGAACAATGCTCGACTCACAGGGAACTCCTTAACGTTATTGTCTCTGCTACTGATAACGGTAGCCGGGTGGCAAAACTTTAGCGTCTGAGTTATCGCATTTGGTTATGAGATTACTCTCGTTATTAATTTGCTTTCCTGGGTCATTTTTTTCTTGCTTACCGTCACATTCTTGATGGTATAGTCGAAAACTGCAAAAGCACATGACATAAACAACATAAGCACAATCGTATTAATATATAAGGGTTTTATATCTATGGATCAGACATATTCTCTGGAGTCATTCCTCAACCATGTCCAAAAGCGCGACCCGAATCAAACCGAGTTCGCGCAAGCCGTTCGTGAAGTAATGACCACACTCTGGCCTTTTCTTGAACAAAATCCAAAATATCGCCAGATGTCATTACTGGAGCGTCTGGTTGAACCGGAGCGCGTGATCCAGTTTCGCGTGGTATGGGTTGATGATCGCAACCAGGTACAGGTCAACCGTGCATGGCGTGTGCAGTTCAGCTCTGCCATCGGCCCGTACAAAGGCGGTATGCGCTTCCATCCGTCAGTTAACCTTTCCATTCTCAAATTCCTCGGCTTCGAACAAACCTTCAAAAATGCCCTGACTACTCTGCCGATGGGCGGTGGTAAAGGCGGCAGCGATTTCGATCCGAAAGGAAAAAGCGAAGGTGAAGTGATGCGTTTTTGCCAGGCGCTGATGACTGAACTGTATCGCCACCTGGGCGCGGATACCGACGTTCCGGCAGGTGATATCGGGGTTGGTGGTCGTGAAGTCGGCTTTATGGCGGGGATGATGAAAAAGCTCTCCAACAATACCGCCTGCGTCTTCACCGGTAAGGGCCTTTCATTTGGCGGCAGCCTTATTCGCCCGGAAGCTACCGGCTACGGTCTGGTTTATTTCACAGAAGCAATGCTAAAACGCCACGGTATGGGTTTTGAAGGAATGCGCGTTTCCGTTTCTGGCTCCGGCAACGTCGCCCAGTACGCTATCGAAAAAGCGATGGAATTTGGTGCTCGTGTGATCACTGCGTCAGACTCCAGTGGCACTGTAGTTGATGAAAGCGGATTCACGAAAGAGAAACTGGCACGTCTTATCGAAATCAAAGCCAGCCGCGATGGCCGAGTGGCAGATTACGCCAAAGAATTTGGTCTGGTCTATCTCGAAGGCCAACAGCCGTGGTCTGTACCGGTTGATATCGCCCTGCCTTGCGCCACCCAGAATGAACTGGATGTAGACGCCGCGCATCAGCTTATCGCCAATGGCGTTAAAGCCGTCGCCGAAGGGGCAAATATGCCGACCACCATCGAAGCGACTGAACTGTTCCAGCAGGCAGGCGTACTGTTTGCACCGGGTAAAGCGGCTAATGCTGGCGGTGTAGCAACATCGGGCCTGGAAATGGCGCAAAACGCTGCGCGCCTGGGCTGGAAAGCCGAGAAAGTTGATGCGCGTTTGCATCACATCATGCTGGATATCCACCATGCCTGTGTTGAGCATGGTGGTGAAGGTGAGCAAACCAACTACGTGCAGGGCGCGAACATTGCCGGTTTTGTGAAGGTTGCCGATGCGATGCTGGCGCAGGGTGTGATTTAAGTTGTAAATGTCTGATGGCGCTACGCTTATCAGACCTACAATTGGGCACAATTCATTGAAATTACGCTCTAATGTAGGCCGGGCAAGCGCAGCGCCCCCGGCAAAATTTCAGGCGTTTATGAGTATTTAACGGATGATGTTCCCCAGGGAACATTTCTGATGGGCCAACGGCATTTCTTACTGTAGTGCTCCCAAAACTGCTTGTCGTAACGATAACACGCTTCAAGTTCAGCATCCGTTAACTTTCTGCGATAGCAGCAGATATGCCAGTAAAGAAATCCCATTAGACTATTTTTTTGATAATCTTCTTCGCTTTCGAACAACTCGTGCGCCTTTCGAGAAGCAAGCATTATATAATGCCAGGCCAGTTCTTCTTCAATTGTCCCGTTTTGAAAAGCTGTGCTCGATATCGAGATCATCCATGATAATTCCGCCGCCCATATTAGCTTCGCCGAGGATTTACCGGAGCAATGATTAGCGCAATCAGAGATATAGTCAGAGGGGAAAACAGCAAATTTATTCAACAAGGCGATAACCTGCTCTGGGGCTTCCTCCATGTTCGCTTTAAAGGTATTGGCTCCATGGTCGCCAGAAAGAAAATGCTCCATTAAGGCACAATAACTTTCGCTATCTTCGATACCCCATTGATCCTCTAAAGACACGCGTCTTTTACTGATGATATCGATCGAATCAAAAGGAAGCACATGATATTGAAAGGTATCTTTGCCAGGCTCAGGCTTTCGCGGCCAGAACTCCAGCGTTTCAGACCATTGCTTATGATAGAATCGATAAGGTGCGATCAATTGTAGCGCCTGTAATTTCTCGATACTGAGCGGCTCAATACCTTTAGCCTGATAATAATGCAGTTGTTCTTTTTTTGCTTTAAACCCGGCCCGAACAATAAGACCCATCATAATTAATAGACAAAGAAAAGAGCATCCCGCGGTAATCAGGCCTCTTTCATTCAAACCGTTGGATGTTATAGCTGCGAATACAAACATTACAGCGACAACACCTGTTAAATAAAACCCCCACTTGCAAAGCAGCATGGCCTTATTTTCTTTAATCATCCGTTCAAAATTACTATTAAATATTTCCCAGCCATTGAAAGAATACTTCTCGCTCCCTGGATGGTTTTGCAATAAAACTTTTTTCATCACATTCCCTGTTATTACTTACTTTAGAGGCGATAATTTTATCCATGCCAAAAAAATATCCAACGAATTTTCTTGATCCGCTGGATATTTCAGAATATGACTCGTGTGGTGCGAAAAACTCGCGCGCTTACGCTATCGCCCCGCTTCCGGCTTCATCTGCTGGCGGACTTTTTTTCGCACTACGTTTACGCGGAGCCGCCTTTTTCTTATCAGCACTGCCTCCACTGCCCGGAGCCACTATGCCGCGAAACTGCCGCACCGGAGTACGTTTGGCTTGATCAATAAGCTGATACAGCGTCCCCACCAGCGGTTGCATAAAGTCCTGGTAGCGACACTGCTTTTCGCTGATTTGCGTCAGCACCGATTCCCAGTGCGCGGTCATGTCCGGTCGCGTCGCCATCTCTGGCAGCGAATGGAATAACGCTTTTCCGGCGTCGGTGGAGTGGATATAGCGCCCTTTTTTGGTCAGGAAACCACGCTTGAACAGCAGTTCAATAATCCCGGCGCGAGTCGCTTCTGTTCCCAGACCATCGGTCGCACGAAGGATCTTTTTCAGATCTTTGTCCTGCACAAAGCGCGCGATCCCGGTCATCGCCGAAAGCAGTGTTGCATCGGTAAAATGGCGCGGCGGCTGGGTTTGCCGCTCTACCACCTCACCTTTTTCACACAGCAACTCATCGCCTTTCGCCACCACAGGCAGCGGCGTGCCGTCGTTTTCTTCATCGCGCTCTTTGCTGCCTAACAGTGTGCGCCAGCCTGCTTCAGCAAGAAAACGGGCTTTAGCGACAAATTTGCCTTTGGCAATGTCCAGTTCGATAACACACTTGCGGAACACCGCATCCGGGCAGAACTGCATCAAATACTGACGGGCAATCAGGTTATAGACCTTCGCTTCGTTCTCCGTCAGGTTGATCGCAGAACTCCGTGCGGTCGGGATGATGGCGTGGTGCGCATCGACCTTTTTGTCATCCCAGCAGCGGTTGCGTATATCTGGATCGACCACTGGCTGCGGCAACAGATCTGGTGCATGAACGCTGATGGCATTCATCACCGCGTGGCGTCCGGCAAAATGTTCTTCTGGCAAATAGCGACAATCGGAACGCGGATAAGTGATTAGCTTGTGCGTTTCGTACAGCTTCTGGCAGATATCAAGCACGTTCTGCGCACTCAGACCAAAGCGTTTTGCCGCTTCAATCTGCAACGCCGAAAGCGAAAACGGCAGCGGTGCGGATTCTGATTCCCGTTTATCGTTATAGCTGGTGACAATAGCCGGTTGGCCGCTGATGCGGTTGACCACATGCTCCGCCAGCGGACGATGTAACAAGCGCCCTTCTTCATCCTGATAAGGTTCACACGCTTCGCTCGGTTGCCAGATAGCGGTAAACCGCTCATCGGCAGGTGTCACGATATGCGCTTTGACTTCAAAGAAATCTTTCGCCACGAAGTTTTCAATCTCTTCGTCGCGGCGCACCACCAGTCCGAGTACGGGCGTCTGCACGCGTCCCACGGAAAGTACGCCCTGATAACCGGCATTGCGACCGAGAATAGTATACGCACGGGTCATATTGATGCCGTACAGCCAGTCGGCACGCGCTCGCGCCAGCGCAGAAACGCACAGCGGTACAAACTCACTGTTGGAACGAAGACGGTCGATCGCCCGCTCAACCGCCTGTGGGTTCAGGTCGTTTATCAAGCAACGCTGCACCTGCTGGCGCTTTTCCGGTGCCAGTTGCAGATAGTCCAGCACTTCATCCACCAGTAATTGCCCTTCGCGATCCGGGTCACCGGCGTGAACGATTTCGCTGGCTTCATGCAGGAAGCGTTTGATGACATTAAGTTGTTTAGTCACGGAGGGTCGGGGCTGTAATTGCCACTTTTCCGGGACAATCGGCAAATCCGCAAGATTCCAGCGCGCATAGCGGCTGTCGTAGGCGTCTGGCTGCGCCTGCTCAAGCAGGTGACCGATACACCAGGTCACTACCTGACCATTACCGCACTCGATAAAGCCATCGCCTTTCCGGTGCGGTTTGGGCAGGACATCAGCAATGGCGCGCGCCAGACTCGGTTTTTCGGCAATAAACAACCGCATTGAATTAACGGATCTCAACCATGGCACGACCGCCGCGCGCTGGCACCAGTTCGCCAATCGCCGTCAGTTCAATGCCAAACTCGGCGGCTGTAGCTTTAACCTCATTTTCTGCTTCCGGCATGACCGCCAGCAGCAGACCGCCAGAAGTTTGCGGATCGCACAGCAGATCGCGCACTTCACGCGGCATTTCACCCATCAGATGACCGTAGCTGGCAAAGTTACGTTCGGTGCCGCCAGGCACTGCGCCCAACTTAATGTACTCTTCAACCCCCGGCAATTTTGGGATCGCGTCATAGTCAACGCGCGCCTGCACACCTGCGCCCTGACACATTTCGCTCAAATGGCCCAGCAGACCAAAGCCCGTAACGTCGGTCATCGCTTTTACGCCTTCGATGTTGGCAAAGGACGCGCCTGCGATGTTCATCCGGCACATCACTTCCGTCGCCAGTCCCTGATGTTCTGGTTTCAGCAGTGATTTTTTCTCAGCCGTGGTAAGAACGCCGATCCCCAGCGGTTTCGTCAGGAACAGTTTGCATCCGGCTTGTGCGGTACTGTTTTTCTTCACCCGCTCGGTCGGTACGATCCCCGTTACCGCCAGACCAAAAATCGGCTCCGGCGCATCGATGGAGTGACCGCCAGCCAGCGCAATACCCGCCTGACGGCATGCATAGCGTCCACCTTCGGTTACTTCGCGGGCAATTTCCGGGGAAAGTTTGTTAATCGGCCAGCCGAGGATCGCAATCGCCATAATCGGTTTGCCCCCCATCGCGAAGATATCGCTGATGGCGTTAGTCGCCGCAATGCGGCCAAAATCGAAAGGATTATCAACGATCGGCATGAAGAAGTCGGTGGTACTGATAACGCTGGTGCCATTGCCCAGATCGTACACCGCCGCATCGTCGCGGGTTTCATTACCCACAAGCAAATTCGGATCAACAAACTTCGCCTGCTCACTGTGCAGGATAGTTTCCAACACTTTTGGGGAAATTTTACAGCCGCAACCAGCTCCGTGGCTGTATTGGGTCAAACGAATCGAGTTCTCGCTCATGGACATCTCCTGTCAATGCAATCCGGGTATGGTAACCCTCATTCCGTGAAGTGATAAGTGAGAGTGTCTGAATTCCTGCGCCTTTGCTCACAATCCAGACAGTTTCGCGACAATTATCAGAAATAAGTGACAAACGGCGTCGGGTCCGGGACGTTTATCGACGTAGATGCTTTCAGTTGTGGCGTGCCGAGGTAGAGAAAACCGACAATTTTATCCTGCTCACGGCAACCGAATGCTTCACGCACTACCGGACTTTCAGTTAATGCGCCACTGCGCCAGATGCCGCCAAACCCCTGGGCAACGGCTGCCATTTGCATCGCCATGACCGCGCATCCCGCAGACATTTCCTGTTCCCAGCGCGGGACTTTATGATTTTCTTCGCATTTCGCCACCACCGTTATGATGAGCGGTGCGCGGAACGGCGCATTACGCGCTTTGTCGATGGCTTTGTCATCACTACCGGTAGCAATCGCCCCCTGTTCCAATAATGCGCTGAAACGCTCGCGTCCTTCCCCTTCAATCACAAAAAAATGCCACGGTTGCATGGACTTATGGTCCGGCGCACGCATACCCGCACGCAGGATGTTTTGCAGTTGTTCACCCGTTGGTGCGGGTTCAGCCAGGCGGGAGGCGCTACGGCGATTGATCAATAGTTCGAGTGCATCCATTTGATTAACTCCTGTCGTGATAATTATTCACAAAATTAACACGAGAGTGAATTTTGTTACAGCCCAGTCCGCAATTCCTGCTGACAAGTGCCGGTTGGGTCATTACGATAACCACATCTATTGCGCCTGAAACAGGTGTGACCTTAAGTTGGGAGAATACATGCGAACCCTTTGGCGATTTATTGCCGGATTTTTTAAATGGACGTGGCGTCTGCTGAATTTCGTCCGTGAAATGGTACTTAACCTGTTCTTTATTTTTCTCGTACTGGTTGGTGTGGGGATTTGGATGCAGGTCAGTGGTGGTGATTCGAAAGAAACGGCCAGTCGTGGCGCACTGCTGCTGGACATTTCTGGTGTGATCGTCGATAAACCCGACAGTTCTCAGCGGTTTAGTAAATTAAGCCGCCAACTGCTTGGTGCCAGTTCCGATCGTCTGCAGGAAAACTCACTGTTTGATATCGTCAATACCATTCGCCAGGCGAAGGATGACCGCAATATCACCGGTATCGTGATGGATCTGAAAAACTTCGCAGGCGGCGACCAGCCGTCTATGCAGTACATCGGCAAAGCCCTGAAAGAGTTTCGTGACAGCGGGAAACCGGTTTATGCCGTTGGCGAGAACTACAGCCAGGGGCAATATTATCTCGCCAGTTTCGCCAATAAAATTTGGCTGTCTCCGCAAGGTGTGGTTGATCTGCACGGCTTTGCCACCAACGGTCTGTACTACAAATCGTTACTGGATAAGCTGAAAGTTTCCACCCATGTGTTCCGCGTGGGTACGTATAAATCTGCCGTTGAACCGTTTATTCGTGATGATATGTCGCCGGCAGCTCGCGAAGCTGACAGCCGCTGGATTGGTGAGCTGTGGCAAAACTATCTGAATACTGTTGCCGCTAACCGGCAGATCCCTGCTCAGCAGGTATTCCCTGGCGCGCAAGGGTTGCTTGAGGGTTTAACCAAAACCGGTGGCGATACCGCGAAATATGCGCTGGAAAACAAGCTGGTCGATGCACTGGCATCAAGTGCCGAAATCGAAAAAGCGCTGACCAAAGAGTTCGGCTGGAGTAAGACTGATAAAAATTATCGCGCCATCAGTTATTACGATTACGCATTGAAAACGCCGGCAGATACCGGTGACAGCATCGGTGTCGTCTTCGCGAATGGCGCAATTATGGATGGCGAGGAAACTCAGGGGAATGTTGGCGGTGATACCACTGCGGCACAAATCCGCGACGCTCGCCTTGACCCGAAAGTGAAAGCGATTGTTCTGCGTGTTAATAGCCCAGGCGGCAGCGTTACCGCGTCCGAAGTGATTCGCGCTGAACTGGCTGCCGCCAGAGCAGCGGGTAAACCTGTGGTTGTGTCGATGGGCGGTATGGCGGCATCTGGTGGTTACTGGATTTCCACGCCAGCTAATTACATTGTGGCTAACCCCAGCACCCTGACCGGTTCTATCGGTATCTTCGGCGTGATCACTACCGTAGAAAATAGTCTGGATTCGATTGGTGTTCATACCGATGGCGTCTCAACTTCACCGCTGGCAGATATTTCCATCACCAAGGCACTGCCGCCGGAAGCGCAGCAGATGATGCAGTTAAGCATTGAGAATGGCTATAAACGCTTTATCACGCTGGTTGCTGATGCGCGTCATTCGACGCCGGAGCAGATTGATAAAATCGCCCAGGGCCACGTCTGGACCGGTCAGGATGCAAAAGCTAACGGGCTGGTCGATAGTCTCGGTGATTTCGATGATGCGGTCGCCAAAGCAGCAGAGCTGGCAAAAGTGAAACAGTGGCATCTGGAATACTACGTTGATGAACCGACCTTCTTCGACAAAGTGATGGACAACATGTCTGGTTCTGTCCGGGCAATGTTGCCAGATGCGTTCCAGGCCATGTTACCTGCACCGCTGGCCTCGGTAGCCTCTACCGTTAAAAGTGAAAGCGACAAGCTGGCCGCGTTTAACGACCCACAAAACCGTTATGCGTTTTGCCTGACCTGCGCCAACGTGCGTTAAGCCTTGTACTAAGTGGCCGACAGATCGTCGGCCACATTACTTTTTACGTCGACGAATCCTCTTCCCGCTGTCTCGCCCCATATTTCCTTATCCGCATAGTATCAGGTGCGCTCCCCCTGCCTCACGTATATACTTTTGCTCTTTCGATATCATTCATATCAATATCATGCAAAAGAAATCAATTTACGTCGCCTACACGGGCGGGACCATCGGGATGCAGCGTTCCGAGCAGGGTTATATTCCGGTGTCAGGTCATCTACAACGCCAACTGGCGCTGATGCCGGAATTCCATCGCCCGGAGATGCCAGATTTCACCATTCATGAATATACGCCGCTGATGGATTCTTCAGATATGACGCCAGAAGACTGGCAGCATATTGCTGAAGATATTAAAGCGCATTATGACGACTATGATGGTTTTGTCATTCTGCACGGCACCGACACGATGGCGTATACCGCCTCTGCGCTGTCGTTCATGCTCGAGAATCTCGGTAAACCGGTTATTGTGACAGGGTCACAAATCCCGCTAGCTGAGTTACGCTCTGACGGACAAATTAATCTGCTGAATGCGTTGTACGTTGCGGCGAATTATCCGATCAACGAAGTAACACTCTTTTTTAATAACCGACTTTATCGCGGTAACCGCACTACCAAAGCCCATGCCGATGGTTTTGATGCGTTTGCCTCTCCAAACCTTCCTCCGTTACTGGAAGCAGGTATCCATATTCGTCGTTTGAATACGCCACCCGCCCCGCACGGTGAAGGGGAATTGATCGTTCATCCAATCACGCCACAACCAATTGGCGTAGTGACGATTTATCCGGGGATTTCTGCTGATGTCGTGCGCAATTTTCTGCGCCAACCGGTGAAAGCATTGATTCTGCGCTCATATGGCGTGGGTAATGCGCCACAAAACAAAGCCTTCCTGCAGGAATTACAAGAAGCCAGCGATCGCGGTATTGTGGTGGTCAACCTGACACAATGTATGTCCGGTAAAGTGAACATGGGTGGTTATGCCACTGGTAACGCCCTCGCCCATGCCGGCGTTATTGGCGGTGCAGATATGACTGTAGAAGCCACGCTAACCAAACTGCATTACCTGCTTAGCCAGGAACTGGATACCGAAACCATTCGCAAGGCCATGAGCCAAAACCTGCGCGGCGAACTGACGCCGGATGATTAAGGAGACTGCAATGCCCCCTCGCGCCCTGTTACTGGTCGATTTACAAAATGATTTCTGTGCTGGTGGCGCGCTCGCCGTGCCGGAAGGTGACAGTACGGTGGATGTCGCTAACCGCCTGATTGACTGGTGCCAGTCGCGCGGTGAAGCGGTTATCGCCAGTCAAGACTGGCACCCGGCGAATCACGGCAGTTTTGCCAGTCAGCACGGTGTAGAGCCTTATACGCCAGGCCAACTCGACGGTTTGCCACAAACCTTCTGGCCAGATCACTGTGTGCAGAACAGTGAAGGCGCACAATTACATCCGTTACTGAACCAAAAAGCGATCGCAGCGGTGTTCCATAAAGGCGAAAATCCTTTAGTTGACAGTTACAGTGCCTTTTTTGATAACGGCCGTCGGCAGAAAACCTCGCTTGATGACTGGTTACGCGATCATGAAATCGATGAATTGATCGTTATGGGCCTGGCTACTGACTATTGCGTGAAGTTTACCGTGCTGGACGCGTTACAGTTAGGTTATAAGGTAAACGTGATTACCGATGGCTGTCGTGGGGTGAATATCCAGCCACAGGACAGTGCGCACGCGTTTATGGAGATGTCAGCAGCTGGGGCAACGCTATATACGCTGGCAGATTGGGAAGAGACGCAGGAGTAATTTTATGCTGGCCTACAATTCTGTACTGTCATTGTAGGCCAGATAAAACACGTCAGTGGTACATCTGGCAATTGACGCCATCAACGAAAGATTTAATTCACCTCAGAAATCTCTTCCAGCGACACCTTCCGCGTTTCGATGCCAAAAATGGAGAGAACCAGCGCACAGAGCACTAACATCACGCCAAGCACTATAAACACCGTGATTGACCCATAATGCGTTAATAGTGCCGCAACGCCATAAGGCGTGAAGACCGCGACGATCCGTCCGACGGCATTAACGAAACCCGAACCGCGCAGGCGTAAATGCGTTGGCCAAAGCTCCGGGATATAGACCGCCGACGCGAAGCAAACATACATGTATAAAAAGAAGATCATCACCAGGCCATAGATTAAAATCGCCCACTCTGTAGTCTGAATTGAATAGATATAGCCTAACACGGCAATTATAATAAGCAAGGCGGAGCCAAATAATCGACGAGGAAAATGATCAATAATTAATGCCGCAATAAATATTCCTACCGGAGCGCCAATCATAATAACAGCAGTCATTAATATTGATTTATCGACATCAATGCCGGAGTTAACAAATATGGTCGGTATCCATACGGTGATGGTATAAAGTGAAATGTTCATTGCAATTAAAACAGTAATCGCGACTAATGTACGTCGTAACATTTCCCCTTTAAACAGCAGCCAGAAAGTACCATTGATTATGTTAGCCTTGCTGTTGCTCTGATTCAAAGTAAGCGGGGGTAAACGAACACTCTTCTCTCTTTCAATTTGCTGCTCTACTTCACGAAGTTGGCTTTCTGCACCTGCGATTTGCCCTTTCCCCGCCAACCATCGAGGCGACTCAATAAAGTATTTACCTGAGAGAAACCAGGCTAACAGTATGCCAATACCACCCAGCAGAAACATTATCCGCCAACTAAAAAAAGCGATAACCACCACGCCTATCGCCGCAGACAGCATGGGCGACCAGTTACCGACAAATGACAGCCGCGCGGACCATTTTCCACGCACCGTCGCGGGGATAAACTCCGTAAACGAAGCATAGCCAACCATAATCAGCGCCCCCATTCCTGTGCCCATCAGGAAGCGAAAGAAAATGAGCCAGTACATATCAGGGACAAAAGCGGCCCCTGTTGCCGCAATACCGACGATGAGAAGATTTATGCGGAAAGCCCTGCGCCGCCCAAAATAATCACCGATGAACCCACCGGTAAGAGAGCCGATGAAATAACCAAACATTAATGCCGAGGTAAAGGCGGCATTGAGGAAATTATTTGACCATCCATTGCTTACCAGCTTTGCTAAAACAACATTGCCTGAATAACTCAAAAAACCCGTTAATAACAGACTAAAGCTTATAATACCAAATATACGATAATGAAACCGGGCCAAAGGCAAGCGGTCCAGTCTTGCGCCAATTTGATCATATTGTTCCATTAGGTGCCTCGGATTTGCTAAAAAGGTAGCAATTGCGGCAAATTCACTTGCCGCATCTTTATCATCATTTTATTTTCCAGGCGCAGGAACAAATAATATTGACGACGTGTGCTTAAATTACCACACCAGCTGGATATTATTGTCTTTGCAAAATGCTATCCACTCTGCACCCGGTGATTTATCAGTTATTATGTAATTAATATGACTAAAGTCAGCTAACTGGACAAAAGCTTTGCGATCAAACTTAGAGTGATCAACCAATAACGCAACCTCTGTCGCCTGACGGATCATTGTCTTTTTGATTTCAGCTTCCGCTTCGTTAGAGTCCAGCGCGCCGCTGTTAATATCTAGACCTTTACAACTCATTACCATGATATCGACATGGTAGCGGCTGATGATCTCTTTAGTAATTCTTCCTTGCAGGGAAAGTGTATTTTTGTTTAGTTCCCCACCCGTTGAAACGACTTTAATTTCTGACTGAGCCAGAACATGAATCGCTTCCGCCGAGTTGGTTAGCAACGTCAGGTCACTACGGTCCTGTAATAATTTGAGCAATTCCATTACGGTACTACTGGAATCGGCTGCCATGGTGGTTTTATTGTCGATAAAGGGTAGTGCCTTGCGTGCAATAAGCTGCTTCTCTTCATAAAACGATGAAGCGCGCTTATAAAAATGGATATTCTCCGTCAACATCGCTGTATTTAAAACAGCACCACCATAGGTTCTGGTCAAAAAGCCTTCATCTTCCAGCTTCTCAAGATCGCGGCGAATGGTTTCTTCGGTTACCTGAAAAATCCCACTCAAATTTGAGACTGTCACCTTTTTATCGTTGGCAACCATTTGCTTAATTGCCTGAATCCTGTCTTTTGCCGCCACGATTACACCCCTGTATCTTTTTACATCACATTAGCGCGATTATCGCATAACCGATGTTTACTTTCAAAATAACCTGTTTGAATCACAGATTTTCATCACAGTTTTCACAGAAACAGAGGTGAATCGTGTTGAGTATTTAACGCTCCAGGGCCTCTGCCATTTCCCTCATCAATGTTGCGTCTGCATCCGATAAGCTGATATTCAATGCCGCGACATTTTCGCGTACCTGTTCCGGTGCAGTAGCCCCACTAAGAATGGAGATTAAATCACTCTGTTTTAAAATCCACGCCAGTGCCAGAGTGGGAATTGTGCACTGATAACGAGCACAGAGTGGCTGCCACTGTTCAAGCATATCAATCACTTTCAGCATGTTTTCACGCTGGAACCAGACTTTATTTGCCCGAGCGCCGCCCGGAACGTAATCACGAGTGATGGTACCGGTCAACAATCCCTGCTCTAACGGGGAATAAACCTGTACCACAATGCCATTATCACGACATAGCGGCAGCAGTTCGCTTTCCATTGCCCGGTCGAGGATACTGTATTTCGCCTGAATAATATCCAGTTCACCATATTGCAGATACTCGCGGATATGGTCAGCATCGACGTTAGCAGCGCCTATAGCGCGAATTTTCCCTTCGGCCTTTAACTCATTGAGCACTGCGACAGTTTCAGCGATCGGCGTAAAAAATGGCGGCACCGACTGCCAGTGCGTCATGTAGATATCGATGTAATCAATACCCAGACGTTGCAAGCTGGCTTCTACCTCTTCGCGGATAGATTCCGGGGAAAGGTTTTTATACAACTGCCGATCGCCAACTTTGTTGAATAAACTTCCTTTTCGTTCCCAGACAATGCCGCATTTGGTTTCTACTACAACCTGTTCACGGGGCAGTTTTTTTAACGCCTGACCGACGATAACTTCACTATTGCCAAAGTTATATCCTGGCGCAGTATCAATCAGGTTAATGCCGCAACGATGGGCTTCAAGAATCGTATCAATACATATTTGTCGATCGAGATCGCCATTCCATGCAGGACCACCGCCAATGGCCCATGTCCCCAACCCCATTCGCGAAAGCGTTATATCCGTTGTGCCTAAAGGTATCTTTTTCATTTGCCTTCATTATCCTTCGTATTCTTCCAGCAATTGTTCGACCAGCTTTCTGTTTTTTACACCGGTGGTGGCACCGACGCTTAAAACCGAAATAGCCGCCGTTGCATTGGCAAAGCGTGCGCATTCACGCAGATTTTTGCCTTCTAACAGAGCCGCGATAAAGCCAGAAGCAAAGTTATCGCCTGCGCCAATAGTGTCGATGGCGGTTATTCCTGCGACCGCCGGCACCTTCATCGTCATGTCACCACGCTTGATAAAGCAGCCGTCTTTACCCGTTTTAATCACCACCGTTTTTACGCCGCACGCAAGAAAGCAGTCAGCAATTTCATCCAGTGTCTCTTTCCCGGTGAGTAATTTTGCTTCGGCAAAATTAGGAAACAGATAATCGACATAACTCAATGCTTCGCAAATATCATCCAGCGTTTCATTCAACCGCGGTTTGATCATATCGGCACAGATAATCATCTGCCGGGCTTGAGCTTGCGTAAAAATTTCTGTTAGCGCTTTACCATCCAATAGAGGACTGTTGAAAATACTGGCCAGAGATAATAATTTCGCCTGAGAAAACCGCGAAAAATCAACATCGTCAATATTCAATTTCCACAGACTGCCGTTACGGTTTGTGACAAACGTCCGCTCGCCATCCTCCGTCACCAGTCCAACGTTAATTGAGGTATCTATGCTGACGTCCTGCTTCAGGCTTTGAATATCAATATTCTCTTTGCGGCAATGGTCGAGAATAAATTGCCCGGCGGCATCTTTACCAATACGACTCATTAATGCTGTGCGATGGCCCAGACGAGAAATAATTGTTGCTTCATTTATTGCATCACCCCCGGTGGTCATTGCGATTCTTTCAAGAGGATAAGAATCCACATCAAAGATATTTTTACTGACCGGTTGCAATGGAATATCAACAATAGCGGCACCTATACAAATAACGTCGAGATTATCCATATCATTATTCCGCTTTGCCATCAGAACCGAACAGTTTAATTTTTTCCAATGCCCGTTCTTTTACAGCTTTACGTACTTCACGTTCTAAATGCAGGAAAGGCTGATCCTGGTTTTCTTTCACTGCTACCATTGCGGCCTGACAGAGCTCCGTATGAATGTTGATTTTCGCGATACCCAACGAAATTGCAGTTTTAATGTCGGCATCACTGATCCCCGATGCGCCGTGCAAAACCAGCGGAACAGAAACGGCATCGCGTACGCGTTTGACGACCTCAAAGTTCAATTGTGGCTCTGACGTATAAACCCCATGCTGGTTGCCGATGGCGACAGCCAATGAGTCACAGCCCGTACGTTCAACAAATTCAGCCGCCTGGTCAGGATCAGTATAGTGATAGCCCGCCAGCGCTTCTTCATAAACGGTTTCATTACCGACATGCCCTAATTCTGCCTCTACCGGAATACCCAGCGGATGGAAGAAATCAACAGCCTCTTTGGTTAAACGAATATTTTCTTCGAAATCAAATGCGGAAGCATCACGCATTAATGAATTCATACCATGAGTCCAGGCGTTATGAATAATTTCCATACTCCGACCATGATCCCAATGAGTTATTACCGGCACCGTTGCTTTTTTTGCCATTGATACCATCATGTGAGAGAAATCTTCAAATGAGGTGTTCCCGACAAAACCTGTACCAAAAGAAATAATAACCGGTGATTTCGCTTCTTCGGCTGCGTCGATAACGCCCATCAACATTTCCGCATTCCATACGTTAAAATGGGCAATTGCATAATGTTTATTTGTGGCATCGTTTTCCCAATATCTGATATCTGCGAGCATATTCTGTTCTCCCGTATTAGTTAATCGCTAATTTTAATAACGCCTTTTATAATGTCGTGTTTGTTGTTAACCGACTCTTCAAATGCCTGTTGTACATCCTGATAATCGTAAATATGTGTCACCATCGATTTCACATCGAATCGCCCTGAGGAAATAGCTTCAATCGTGACCGGATAACGATTGGCATAGCGGAATACTGTCTGGATAGTGACTTCGCGATTGATTTTGAGGAAATTGATTGCCGAATCGCCCGGTACAGTACCAACAATCATAATTTTACCGCCGCGCATTACCAGATAAGGTGCCTGTTTAACGGTGACCGCAGAACCCGCTGTTTCGAAAACAATATCTGCGCCCATTTCTTCGGTAAATTGCTGACAGCGTGCAATAGTGTCTTCTTTTGCGCCGTTAATAACCACTGTCGCGCCGAGCTGTTCCGCCATTGTCAGACGTTTTTCCAGTACATCAACGACGGCAATATCCGTAGCTCCCACGCATTTGCACGCTTGCAACGTCATCAAACCAATACAACCCGCTCCCAGAATAATTATCTTCTTACCCGGTTTAACATCTGCCAGCATCGCGGCATGCATCCCGACTGCGGCAGGCTCCACCAGCGCCCCTTCCATCGTGTCCATATTGTCGGGCAGTTTGTAAGTAAAGCTCTCCGGATGACACAGATAGTGCGTTAATGCGCCGCGGTAGTTAGGTTGTGTCGCCATAAAATCAACGTCCGGGCAGATGTTATATTTGCCTTCCAGACAGTAACGACAGTGACCGCAAGGAACGCCAGGTTCGATATTTACTCGATCCCCCGCTTTAAATTTGCGCACTCGGCTTCCCACAGCCACAACCGTCCCGGCGCATTCATGACCCAGGCCAATTTCTTGATTTGGGTCTTTAGGCGGAATAAACGGGCCTGATTCAAAACCATGTACATCTGAACCACAAATACCGACATATTCCACTTTAATCAAAACTTCATCTTCTTTAGGCACAGGTATTTCTGCTGAAATAATTTTCATTGTGCCCGGCACCTGCAATATTGCTTTTGAATTTTTCATTTTGAATCCACCAGTATTATTTATTGACTACTGCATCAATACTTAAACTTTCAACGGAGACACCTTTGGTTTCAATTCCAATGGTGGCGATAGCAATTGCGACAATAATTGAAACCGCCCCCAGAAGAATAAAGACTCCCGTTACGCCATAACTACTGAGCAGCACTGCAACGGCATAAGGTGCGGCAATACCACTGATTCGCCCTACTGCATTCGCCAGACCGGAGCCACGTAATTTGGCCTCTGTCGGCCAGATCTCAGGGACATACACTGCCGAGGCATAGCAAACGTACATATAGACGAAAGTAATCAGGAAGAAACCAATCAGCGTTATGAGCAACATACTGGTTTGCAGTGAATAGATATATCCGAGCACCGCAATCAGGATTAATAGCCCCACACCCATTGTTTTACGCGGAATTTTATCCATCACCAGCATGGCAATAAAAATACCAAATGGCGCGCCAAACATACTCATGGTATTTAAAACAATCGAGTCTTTTAAATTAATCCCCTGGGTCATGAATATCGTTGGCAACCAGTTAATTAGTGTGTACTGCACAACGTTCATGGCAATCAGCACACAAGAACCTAATATCACGCGTTTCAGTAATACTCCTGTCAGTAAGGCTGAATACGGCACCGCTTGTGGCGCTTTACCGTCATCAGCAATAACCACGGGCGGCAAAGGTTTACCCGTCTGGCGTATGACGCCTTCTTCTATACTCCGCATGACTTTCTCGGCTTCCTGATACCGTCCGCGCGATTCCAGCCAGCGCGGGGATTCAGGAAAGTAGCGCCAGGCCAGCGCCGTAGCGATAAGCGACAATATTGCAGGGATAAGCAGTTGTACCCGCCAGTTCCACTCAGCACTAATCAGCGGCGTGAGTCCCATCGCAATCAATGAACAGAGCGGATATGACCAGTTGCCAATAAAGGAAACCCGACTGGACCACGTTCCGCGATTTCTACCGGGCATATATTCGGTGAACCCAGCAAACAGCGTCACCAGTAAAGCTCCCAGCCCAACGCCCATCACAAAACGGCAGGCAATAAGGAAATCCATATTCGGTGAAAAAGCACCGACCATCATCGAGGCAATATGAATGGCCTCATAGAGGATGAACGCATTTCTGCGACCGGTTTTGTCACCGATGATGCCGCCAACCAGCGCACCGAGAAACATTCCGGCGGTCGTGATTGCTGAGAATGTGGCAGTGGTGGAATTATCTGTCCAGCCCAACTCTTTCAGCTGCGCGAGGATCAAGCCACCAACGGCATTACTCCAGCAGACAAGCAAGCCAAACGCGACGATAGCAAACATTGACGAATGCCAGCGGCAATCCGGTAAGCGATCCAGCCGTGCACCACAATGCGGTTTTGTTATCTGTTCCATGCGATAACGTTCCTTCAGGAGAGTAGTTATTCATCAAAGTCGTAAGTCATGATCACTTTGATTGCGGTTTTATCGACCATCGCTTCAAACCCTTCGCGCCATTGCGACAGGCCAATACGATGCGTGATCATCGGTTTGACTTTGATAGCGCCGCTGGCTAATAGCCGGAGAGCGTTACGCCATGAGGTGGAGTCATAGGCCATATGCCCAATGATGCTTTTGTTCCAGGCGGTAATGTCATTAATCGAGAAATCAAGAGGTTTGAAGCCCATTCCAACGCGTACCACTTCCCCGTTCGGACGGAGCATTTCGATGGCTTGTTTCAGTGCGATATTGGCACCGGAGCATTCAATCACCAGTCCCAGATTGTCTTTGCCACAAATTTGCTGGCAGCGCGCCACCACATCTTCGGTAGAACCATTTACTACAGCCGTCGCACCCAGTTCTTTTGCAACCGGAAAGCGGACCGCCACATCTTCTTGCAGACCAACGACGACGATATTTACCGCCCCCATAATCCGCGCCATTTGTACGGAGAACAGCCCGAGTGGGCCAGTGCCGATGACGACCACATCCTGACCAGGAAGGAATTTCGATTGCTGCGCGATGGATTTGTAGGCGTTACAGATAGGGTCAAGTACGGCTGCGTCCTCATAATCAACACCATCAGGGATTTCCCACAACGCATGACGATGAATTTTGAGAATTTCACCAGGAACCAGACAATATTTGGAAAAACCACCGCCCCAGGTATTGTTATCCAGACCAAGGTTTACTTTTTCTGTACAACACAGAAAATCACCTTGTTCACAGGCCGGACAAACGCCGCAGACGTGACCGCTGTTATCCGACACGACGCGTTGCCCCACTTTCCAGTCTTTGACTTTTTCACCAACCTGCGCAATACAACCTGCGAACTCATGGCCGCGGATAGAGTTAAACTCATCAGAACCGTTATCGACATTGTAGTGCTTCATGTCTGCGCCGCAGATTGCCGCGGCTTTAATTTCAATCACTACATCTTCCGGGCCACAAATGGGTTGTGGCACATCGATCATCTTGTAGCCGCCAAAGGCTTTGCCAAACCGAGCCAGTGCTTTCATTGCGTCATCCTCTGTGTTTTGTTTTGCTTAGATGGTCATCATACTTACCCACATGATTTTTGAGGTCAACATTAAATCTGCAAATCACAGATAATGATCTGCGTTTTACAACTCAGATCACAATTACGCAGAAAATGGCTGGATCTGTTACAGGTTGATGGAAGGCGGAACGCAAAATGAGCAAATTTGAGAGGGATTACCGGCCAAATAGGTCTGAGACTTAAGTTCAGGAGAAGTCATTCAGGCGTGAACGCGACTGCAAGAAACCGGGCTGGGACTTAGCCTGGTCGTGACGAGATAATTGAGATGAGTCGTGGGGTTATTGTTGGCTATCCCCTTTATAACCGCGGCAAAAAGGGGACAAACCACTTACTTAAACATGGCAATCGGCTTTGCTGAGATACCAAAATCTTCTTTTAACTGCTGTTTGCTCTTCATGACCATCTGACCATTTGTGTCAATTGTCATATGCTGTGCTTCGGTATTATGGCGGGCTTGCCACAGCATCACCAGTTGCAGGCAGTTCTCTTTTTGTTCCTCGGTCAACGCAACGCCATCAGGCCATTTCCCCAATTCAACGGCGGTCGACAAACGCTGGTATACCTCAGGCGTCATGCTGTTGATAATGTCATCAAGATTCATAATTTTTCCGCTCCTGTGGAATAAGTTGCTGAATCGTTTTTTCAACCGTTGATTTCTTCGCCGTTTTCGCCATCGGTAAAGCGTAAAGAGGCAGAGTTAACACAATAACGTTCGCCCGTTGGCTGCGGCCCGTCGGGGAAGACATGCCCCAGATGGGCATCACAGTTACCGCAACGAATTTCTATGCGCTGCATTCCATGTGACAAGTCTTTGATATAACGAATGGATTCTTCACTCACCGGTTCGTAGAAACTGGGCCAGCCACAGCCGGAATCATACTTGGTTTGGGAATGAAACAGCGGGGCATCGCAGATCAAACAGTGATATACGCCGTCACGCTTGTTATGCAGTAAACGACCCGTAAATGGCGGCTCTGTCCCATGATTCTGCGTCACGTAGAACTGCATCTCGGACAAATTTTTTTTCAGTTCTTCTGCCGAAGGTTTATTAGCCATTTGCTCACATCTCACATTAATCGTGCTCACATTACGTGACTGATTCTAACAAAACATTAACACCAACTGGCAAAAATTTGTCCTAAACTTGATCTCGACGAAATGGCTGCACCTAAATCGTGATGAAAATCACATTTTTATCGTAATTGCCCTTTAAAATTCGGGACGCCGACCCCATGTGGTCTCAAGCCCAAAGGAAGAGTGAGGCGAGTCAGTCGCGTAATGCTTAGGCACAGGATTGATTTGTCGCAATGATTGACACGATTCCGCTTGACGCTGCGTAAGGTTTTTGTAATTTTACAGGCAACCTTTTATTCACTAACAAATAGCTGGTGGAATATATGACTATCAAAGTAGGTATCAACGGTTTTGGCCGTATCGGTCGCATTGTTTTCCGTGCTGCTCAGAAACGTTCTGACATCGAGATCGTTGCAATCAACGACCTGTTAGACGCTGATTACATGGCATACATGCTGAAATATGACTCCACTCACGGCCGTTTCGACGGTACCGTTGAAGTGAAAGACGGTCATCTGATCGTTAACGGTAAAAAAATCCGTGTTACCGCTGAACGTGATCCGGCTAACCTGAAATGGGACGAAGTTGGTGTTGACGTTGTCGCTGAAGCAACTGGTCTGTTCCTGACTGACGAAACTGCTCGTAAACACATCACCGCTGGCGCGAAAAAAGTGGTTATGACTGGTCCGTCTAAAGACAACACTCCGATGTTCGTTAAAGGCGCTAACTTCGACAAATATGCTGGCCAGGACATCGTTTCCAACGCTTCCTGCACCACCAACTGCCTGGCTCCGCTGGCTAAAGTTATCAACGATAACTTCGGCATCATCGAAGGTCTGATGACCACCGTTCACGCTACTACCGCTACTCAGAAAACTGTTGATGGCCCGTCTCACAAAGACTGGCGCGGCGGCCGCGGCGCTTCCCAGAACATCATCCCGTCCTCTACCGGTGCTGCTAAAGCTGTAGGTAAAGTACTGCCAGAACTGAATGGCAAACTGACTGGTATGGCGTTCCGCGTTCCGACCCCGAACGTATCCGTAGTTGACCTGACCGTTCGTCTGGAAAAAGCTGCAACTTACGAGCAGATCAAAGCTGCCGTTAAAGCTGCTGCTGAAGGCGAAATGAAAGGCGTTCTGGGCTACACCGAAGATGACGTAGTATCTACCGATTTCAACGGCGAAGTTTGCACTTCCGTATTCGATGCTAAAGCTGGTATCGCTCTGAACGACAACTTCGTGAAACTGGTATCCTGGTACGACAACGAAACCGGTTACTCCAACAAAGTTCTGGACCTGATCGCTCACATCTCCAAATAAGTTGAGATGACACTGTGATCTAAAAAGAGCGACTTCGGTCGCTCTTTTTTTTACCTGATAAAATGAAGTTAAAGGACTGCGTCATGATTAAGAAAATTTTTGCCCTTCCGGTCATCGAACAAATCTCCCCTGTCCTCTCCCGTCGTAAACTGGATGAACTGGACCTCATTGTGGTCGATCATCCCCAGGTAAAAGCCTCTTTTGCATTACAGGGCGCACACCTTCTCTCGTGGAAACCTGCGGGCGAAGAAGAAGTTCTGTGGTTGAGCAATAACACACCGTTCAAAAATGGCGTCGCTATTCGCGGTGGCGTACCGGTTTGCTGGCCGTGGTTTGGTCCGGCTGCACAACAAGGTCTGCCTGCGCACGGTTTTGCCCGCAACCTGCCGTGGACGCTGAAATCACATCGTGAAGATGCTGATGGCGTAGCGCTGACTTTTGAATTGACACAAAGCGAAGAGACGAAAAAATTCTGGCCGCACGACTTTACGCTATTAGCGCATTTCCGCGTGGGTAAAGCCTGTGAAATCGATCTTGAAGCACACGGCGAATTTGAAACCACCTCTGCCCTGCATACCTACTTTAACGTGGGTGATATCACTAAGGTAAGCGTCAGTGGGCTGGGCGATCGCTTCATTGATAAAGTAAATGACGCGAAAGAAGATGTACTGACCGACGGTATTCAGACCTTCCCTGACCGTACCGATCGCGTGTATCTGAATCCGCAAGATTGCAGCGTGATTAATGACGAAGCGCTGAATCGTATTATCGCCGTAGGCCACCAGCATCATCTGAACGTCGTTGGCTGGAACCCAGGACCGGCGCTTTCAGTTAGCATGGGCGATATGCCGGACGATGGCTACAAAACCTTTGTTTGTGTAGAAACGGCTTACGCTTCAGAAACGCAAAAAGTGACCAAAGAAAAACCTGCACATCTGGCGCAATCCATTCGCGTTGCGAAACGTTAATTTGCGTTAATGTTGTGTGCCGGGTGCGTTGCATCCGGCACGTATCAACATCACACCATATCCAGCGCAGTTTTTCCTTTTGGTGCCGGATATGCCTTATCCAGCATAGCTAATTCCGCTGACGAAAGTTCAACCTCAAGCACAGCCGCATTTTGTTGGACATGGGCAATCGTGGCCGCTTTTGGAATCGCCATCACACCCTGATGACTGATCACCCACGCCAACAATACTTGTGCCGCGCTGATATTGTGAGCATGTGCAATTTCGTTGACTACTGCGTTTTTTAGCAGCCCATTGCGCAACCGCCCGGCCTGAGCTAACGGACTGTAAGCCATCACCGGTATCTGCTGTTGCTGGCACCAGGGGAGTAGATCGTACTCAATCCCTCGTGAACCGAGATGGTAAAGCACCTGATTAGTGGCACACTGATTTCCCCCCGGCAGCTGCCAGAGTTCCTGCATATCGGCATAATCAAGGTTAGAAACGCCCCAGCGGCGGATTTTTCCCTGGGCGATCAATTTTTCCATCGCTGCGACAGTCTCTTCAAAAGCGAAACTGCCAGACCAGTGTAATAAGTAGAGATCGAGATAATCAGTATTGAGACGGCGTAAACTGGCTTCGCATGCATTTATCGCTTTTTGCCCGCCAGCATTCCACGGATAGACTTTAGAGACGAGAAAGACGTTCTCACGCAGACCGATTAATGCTTCCCCAACCACTTTTTCGGCACCGCCATCGGCATACATTTCGGCGGTATCAATGAGGGTTAAACCGAGTTCAATGCCCGCGCGTAGTGCAGCAACTTCTGTTTTACGCTGACTGGCATCTTCGCCCATATACCATGTTCCCTGCCCTATGGCTGGCAGTGAGACATCGCCACTAAATTGAATCATTTTTTGTTGCATTGCTTCCTCCCAGGTATTGCACCACCGTAATGCAAAACAGGGCATGACGCCCTGTTTTTATGCACAAAATGCCCTGGAAAGATGCATTATCAGAATTTGTAGGTGATCCCGGTAGAAATCAGGCCAGTCCAGGATTTATCCACCATTGGGCTGTCAGTAACTTCATCAGACAGACGGGTGTAGCGCGCGGTACCGTAAACACTCCAGTCGCCGAGGAAGTTGTAGCTGGCGCTCAGCTCCAGGTAAGGGCTCCAGCTGTCGTTCGGGTTATAGCCACGCAGACCGCTGCGAGCGGACTCTTTGCGCGATACGCCATAATAGTATTCGTTCTGGTTTTCGCTGTTCCACTGCACACCAATACCCGGAGTCACGGTCAGGCCACCGTTGGTGTAACGATACAACCAGGCCATATCCCAGACGATGCCGTTGCTGTTATCCAGGGTATCGCCAGCCAGAGTGGTACGCAGGTAACCGTACTGGGTAAAGTGAGCATAAGACAGACCAGCCATCATGGTGCTCTTACGGTCATCCAGGTGACGCATTTGGTGATCGCCACTGTCTTTAGCTTTGAAGTAAAGCGGCGACCAGTAAGCGGTAATTGAAAGTTTGTCCGTTGCGTCATTCCACAGGTAGTAACCACCACCTAAGCCACGGAACCAGAAGTTATCGCCTTCATAGTTGATTACCGGTACTGGGTAAACATCGGTATCGTAATCTTTATATGGGTGTTCAACGACACCTACGCCTGCGCCCAGGGAAAATTTACCTTCAGCGTGCGCTACGCCTGCAGACGTTGCGATAAGCACTCCAAGTGCCAGAAGTTTGAGTTTGGTCACAATTAATCATTCCTTAAACAAATGTTTAGCGGGCGACAAAGTTTACCCGTCAATACATCGAAACCCAACCTTTTTACGTTTTCATTTTTTAAAGTAACTGTTTAATTTTCCTGACGCGGATGACACCGCGCTTACAGCCAAATGAATTTAGCGTTACTGGCGAGCCTGGTCTTTACATTAATTATGCAAAATTTATGGATGAGTTGTTGATATGCCATTGAAATTAAGAAAGCCGTGCAGGCAAGTTTTCCATTTGCCATCTACGCTTAATTTTGAAGGTGTATCACCGGGCACGTTGTTCTCATCGTCGATAAAATGGCATGAGAGTTGCTGTGTTTTAGCAAGAGACGTCGTTCAGTTTACCTCTTCCGGGAGCCTCTACTATTCATATGAACGGCTCTTAACCTGTGCTAAAAAACGAAAGGACGGCATACCATGAATATATTCGATCACTATCGCCAGCGATATGAAGCTGCCAAGGACGAAGAGTTCACACTGCAGGAGTTTCTTACCACTTGTCGGCAAGATCGCAGTGCTTATGCCAACGCGGCTGAGCGGCTATTGATGGCTATCGGTGAGCCTGTCATGGTCGATACAGCCCAGGAACCCAGACTTTCTCGACTCTTTTCTAACCGGGTCATTGCACGTTATCCGGCGTTTGAAGAGTTTTACGGCATGGAAGACGCGATTGAACAGATTGTCTCTTATCTGAAACACGCGGCTCAGGGGCTGGAAGAGAAGAAACAAATTCTGTATCTGCTGGGGCCTGTGGGTGGGGGTAAATCATCGCTTGCTGAGCGACTGAAATCATTAATGCAGCTCGTACCGATTTATGTATTGAGCGCCAACGGTGAGCGTAGCCCGGTCAACGATCATCCGTTCTGTCTTTTCAATCCGCAGGAAGATGCGCAGATTCTGGAAAAAGAGTATGGCATTCCTCGCCGCTATCTCGGCACCATCATGTCGCCGTGGGCGGCAAAACGCCTGCATGAATTTGGTGGCGATATCACTAAGTTCCGGGTAGTGAAGGTCTGGCCGTCAATTCTGCAACAAATTGCTATCGCCAAAACGGAACCCGGTGATGAGAACAACCAGGACATCTCCGCGCTGGTTGGGAAAGTCGATATTCGTAAACTCGAACACTACGCGCAGAATGACCCGGACGCCTACGGCTATTCCGGTGCGCTGTGCCGCGCCAATCAGGGGATCATGGAATTTGTCGAGATGTTTAAAGCACCGATAAAAGTGCTGCATCCGCTGTTAACCGCCACTCAGGAAGGTAACTACAACGGGACGGAAGGTATCTCCGCCCTGCCGTTCAACGGGATTATTCTCGCCCACTCGAACGAATCCGAATGGGTCACTTTCCGTAATAACAAAAACAACGAAGCCTTCCTCGATCGTGTTTACATCGTGAAGGTGCCGTATTGCTTGCGCATTTCCGAAGAGATCAAAATCTACGAGAAATTGCTTAATCACAGTGAATTGACTCACGCCCCCTGCGCCCCTGGCACGCTGGAAACGCTGTCACGTTTTTCCATTCTTTCGCGCCTTAAAGAACCAGAAAACTCCAGCATTTATTCAAAGATGCGGGTTTATGATGGCGAAAGTCTGAAAGACACCGATCCCAAAGCCAAGTCGTATCAGGAATATCGTGACTACGCCGGTGTCGATGAAGGGATGAACGGTCTGTCGACGCGTTTTGCGTTTAAGATCCTCTCCCGCGTGTTCAACTTCGATCATGTAGAAGTGGCGGCAAACCCGGTCCATCTGTTCTACGTCCTGGAACAGCAGATCGAGCGCGAGCAGTTCCCGCAAGAGCAGGCAGAACGCTATCTGGAGTTCCTGAAAGGTTATCTGATCCCGAAATATGCCGAGTTTATCGGCAAAGAGATCCAGACGGCCTACCTTGAATCCTATTCCGAATATGGGCAAAACATTTTCGACCGTTATGTTACCTACGCGGATTTCTGGATTCAGGATCAGGAGTATCGCGATCCGGATACCGGGCAGTTGTTTGACCGCGAGTCTCTTAACGCCGAGCTGGAGAAAATCGAGAAACCGGCGGGGATCAGTAATCCAAAAGATTTCCGCAACGAGATTGTTAACTTCGTACTGCGCGCCAGAGCGAATAACAGCGGACGCAATCCGAACTGGACCAGCTATGAAAAACTGCGCACGGTTATTGAGAAGAAAATGTTCTCCAATACCGAGGAGCTGTTGCCGGTTATTTCGTTTAACGCCAAAACGTCAACCGACGAGCAAAAGAAACACGACGATTTTGTCGACCGTATGATGGAAAAAGGCTACACCCGTAAACAGGTGCGTTTACTGTGCGAATGGTATTTGCGCGTACGTAAATCGTCTTAACAACCCTGGCCCGGTACACATGCTACCGGGCCTACAACGACAGCGAACCGTGGGCCAGAGAAGCGGCAACACAGGCGTAGCATACAGTTGGCAAATGTAGTACGGGGGGCATATGACCTGGTTTATTGACCGGCGTCTGAACGGCAAAAACAAAAGCATGGTGAATCGCCAGCGTTTTTTACGCCGTTATAAAGCGCAAATTAAACAGTCGATCTCCGAGGCCATTAATAAGCGTTCGGTGACTGACGTCGACAGCGGCGAGTCCGTATCCATTCCCACGGAAGATATTAGCGAACCGATGTTTCATCAGGGGCGTGGCGGTCTGCGCCACCGCGTGCATCCGGGCAATGACCATTTCGTCCAGAACGATCGAATTGAACGTCCCCAGGGTGGCGGCGGAGGTTCCGGCAGCGGTCAGGGCCAGGCCAGCCAGGATGGTGAAGGTCAGGATGAATTTGTCTTTCAGATTTCGAAAGATGAGTATCTTGATCTGCTCTTTGAAGATTTGGCCTTACCGAATCTGAAACAAAACCAACAACGCCAGCTGACCGAATATAAAACGCATCGGGCGGGTTATACCGCTAACGGCGTTCCGGCCAATATCAGTGTTGTGCGTTCATTGCAGAACTCACTGGCACGACGCACAGCCATGACGGCGGGCAAGCGGCGGGAACTTCATGCGCTGGAAGAGAATTTGGCCATCATCAGCAATAGTGAACCTGCGCAACTGCTGGAAGAGGAACGTCTGCGCAAAGAAATTGCAGAATTACGTGCCAAAATTGAACGCGTCCCTTTCATTGACACCTTCGATTTACGTTACAAGAACTATGAGAAGCGGCCCGATCCCTCCAGCCAGGCAGTGATGTTTTGCCTGATGGACGTTTCCGGTTCAATGGATCAGTCCACTAAAGATATGGCTAAGCGTTTTTATATTCTGCTGTATCTGTTCCTCAGCAGAACGTATAAGAACGTGGAAGTCGTATACATCCGCCATCATACCCAGGCGAAAGAAGTCGATGAACATGAGTTTTTCTACTCGCAGGAAACAGGCGGCACCATTGTTTCCAGCGCCCTGAAACTGATGGATGAGGTAGTGAAAGAGCGTTATAACCCGGCACAGTGGAATATTTACGCGGCACAAGCATCGGACGGCGATAACTGGGCCGATGACTCTCCGCTTTGCCATGAAATCCTGGCGAAAAAATTATTACCCGTCGTTCGTTATTACAGCTATATCGAAATTACCCGTCGTGCACATCAGACACTGTGGCGAGAATATGAGCATCTGCAATCTACTTTCGACAACTTTGCGATGCAGCATATCCGCGACCAGGATGATATTTATCCGGTGTTCCGTGAACTGTTTCATAAACAAAATGCAACAGCTAAAGACTAAAACTATCAGCCGGGTCATTATCGCCTGGCTGATTTTTAGCTCACTGTAAATTATCTCATTTATTACATACATTAGCTTACAATCGCTTTAAATATGACAGCATAACCTTTACACAATTTAGTTCCAGAAAACAATCATTCGGAAAAATGATTCGGTCAACACGTGTTTCCCTGGGGTTATTCTTTAAATATTTTTTATCGTTAACGAAAATTGATCCTGGTCAAAACTATATATCTCTGCCATCAATAAAATCCAGCACTCACATTGCTCTCCTTTTTATGGCTTCTATGGGTACACAAAAATTAAAAGCTCAAGGCTTTTTTATTTTCAGCTTATTGCTGACGTTAATTTTATTTTGCATTACTACCTTATATAACGAAAACACAAATGTAAAACTCATCCCACAGATGAATTACCTGATGGTTGTTGTGGCTTTGTTTTTCCTTAACGCCGTCATTTTTCTTTTCATGTTAATGAAATATTTCACTAACAAACAAATTTTACCAACACTCATTTTAAGCCTTGCGTTTTTAAGTGGCCTTATCTATTTAGTTGAAACCATTGTAATTATCCATAAACCAATCAACGGCAGTACACTGATCCAGACAAAGTCGAATGATGTTTCTATTTTCTATATTTTCCGCCAACTCAGTTTCATTTGTTTAACCTCGCTGGCGCTCTTTTGTTATGGGAAAGACAACATCCTTGACAACAATAAGAAAAAAACTGGCATTCTGTTACTGGCGCTGATTCCTTTTTTAGTTTTTCCCCTTCTGGCACACAATCTGAGCAGTTATAACGCTGACTATTCTTTGTATGTCGTCGATTACTGTCCGGACAACCATACTGCGACCTGGGGAATCAACTATACAAAAATATTGGTTTGTCTGTGGGCATTTTTACTGTTCTTTATTATCATGCGTACACGATTAGCCAGCGAACTATGGCCGTTAATAGCATTATTATGTCTGGCATCGCTATGCTGCAACTTACTTCTACTGACTCTGGATGAGTATAATTACACCATCTGGTATATCAGTCGCGGGATTGAAGTTTCCAGTAAACTGTTTGTGGTGTCTTTTCTGATTTATAACATTTTTCAGGAACTGCAACTCTCCAGCAAACTGGCAGTTCATGATGTACTGACCAATATTTATAATCGGCGCTACTTTTTCAACAGCGTAGAGTCATTATTGTCGCGACCTGTTGTTAAGGACTTCTGTGTCATGCTGGTTGATATTAATCAGTTCAAACGCATCAATGCCCAATGGGGACATCGTGTGGGTGATAAAGTGCTGGTTTCAATTGTCGATATTATCCAGCAAAGCATCCGCCCCGATGATATTTTAGCGCGACTGGAGGGTGAGGTGTTTGGCTTGCTATTTACCGAACTCAATAGTGCCCAGGCAAAAATCATTGCGGAACGTATGCGTAAAAATGTCGAACTCCTGACCGGCTTTAGTAACAGATATGATGTTCCTGAGCAAATGACCATCAGTATTGGCACGGTTTTTTCAACGGGTGACACACGTAATATCTCGCTTGTCATGACGGAAGCAGATAAAGCCTTACGCGAAGCGAAAAGCGAGGGGGGCAACAAAGTGATTATTCATCATATTTAAGTGCAAAAATATTCAGAGCCATGCTTTTTGCGTGGCTTTTGCATACAATTTATTACCATTACCCCTAAATTTCCCCTCCCCAGCGGCGCAGAGATGAGTATAATTAGCGCCCCTGTGCCAGGCCGCAATCGAACTTTATCTGGTTTTCTCGTTTCACTAACCGAAGGAGTGCCATTTATCATGAAATTGCACCATAGAATGCTCCGGCATTTTATCGCCGCAAGTGTCATTGTGCTGACATCTTCCTTCCTTATTTTTGAACTTGTCGCCAGTGACAGAGCAATGAGTGCCTATCTGCGCTATATCGTGCAGAGAGCAGACTCCTCCTTTCTTTATGATAAGTATCAGAATCAGAGTATTGCCGCGCATGTGATGCGCGCTCTCGCTGCTGAGCAGTCGGAAGTGTCGCCAGAACAGCGGCGCACCATCTGCGAGGCTTTTGAGTCTGCCAATAATACCCATGGCTTAAACCTGACTGCCCATAAATACCCTGGCTTACGCGGCACACTACAAACCGCATCCACTGACTGCGACACAATTGTGGAAGCTGCAGCACTATTACCCGCTTTTGATCAGGCAGTGGAAGGCAACCGCCACCAGGATGATTACGGTTCAGGTCTTGGGATGGCCGAAGAGAAATTTCACTATTATCTCGATCTCAATGACCGCTATGTCTATTTTTATGAGCCGGTTAATGTTGAATACTTTGCGATGAATAACTGGTCTTTCCTGCAGTCAGGAAGTATTGGCATCGATCGCAAAGATATTGAAAAGGTATTTACCGGGCGTACCGTTTTATCGAGCATTTACCAGGATCAGCGTACTAAACAGAACGTGATGAGTTTGCTGACGCCGGTATATGTCGCAGGGCAGCTAAAAGGGATTGTGCTGCTGGATATTAACAAAAACAATCTGCGGAATATCTTTTACACTCATGACCGCCCTCTCCTCTGGCGTTTTCTCAATGTCACGCTAACCGATACCGATTCGGGGCGCGACATTATCATCAACCAGAGCGAAGATAATCTGTTCCAGTATGTCAGTTACGTCCATGACTTACCGGGCGGCATTCGTGTCTCGTTATCCATTGATATTCTTTACTTTATCACGTCTTCGTGGAAAAGCGTTCTGTTCTGGATTTTGACGGCGTTAATTTTGCTGAATATGGTGCGGATGCACTTCCGTTTATACCAAAATGTGTCGCGAGAAAATATTAGTGATGCGATGACTGGACTCTATAATCGCAAAATTTTAACTCCT
Organism: Escherichia sp. F1; assembly: GCF_046764225.1. Classification (NCBI taxonomy): domain Bacteria; kingdom Pseudomonadati; phylum Pseudomonadota; class Gammaproteobacteria; order Enterobacterales; family Enterobacteriaceae; genus Escherichia; species Escherichia sp. F1. Next base: position 2,124,903 of record NZ_CP177202.1, on the reverse strand, counting down.
GAACTGGAGCAGCGGTTGCAAAAACTGGTGCAATCCGGTTCTTCGGTGATGTTTATTGCAATTGACATGGACAAGTTAAAGCAAATAAATGACACCCTCGGTCATCAGGAGGGGGATTTAGCGATTACGTTATTAGCTCAGGCGATTAAACAGTCGATTCGTAAAAGTGATTATGCTATCCGACTCGGTGGCGATGAATTCTGCATCATTCTTGTCGATTCGACGCCGCAAATTGCAGCACAACTGCCTGAACGTATCGAAAAACGTCTGCAACATATCGCGCCGCAGAAAGAGATCGGCTTCTCTTCCGGTATTTACGCGATGAAAGAAAACGATACGTTACATGATGCGTATAAAGCTTCCGATGAGCGTTTATATGTCAATAAGCAGAACAAAAACAGCCGTTCATGATAACCTTCTGTGGTTGTTTGCTTGTAATCTCAGGAGCATGAAATGACTGAAATGGCTAAAGGAAGCGTGACGCATCAGCGGTTAATCGCTTTATTATCACAAGAAGGTGCTGACTTCCGCGTCGTTACCCATGAAGCGGTAGGTAAATGTGAAGCGGTGTCAGAAATTCGTGGCACCGCTTTAGGCCAGGGGGCTAAGGCACTGGTATGTAAAGTCAAAGGCAATGGTGTAAATCAACATGTTCTGGCGATCCTCGCGGCCGATCAACAGGCCGATCTGAGCCAACTCGCCAGCCATATAGGCGGATTACGCGCTTCGTTGGCCAGCCCGGCGGAAGTCGATGAACTCACAGGCTGTGTCTTCGGCGCGATCCCCCCTTTCAGCTTCCATCCAAAACTCAAACTGGTTGCCGATCCCCTACTCTTCGAACGATTTGATGAAATCGCCTTCAATGCAGGCATGCTGGATAAATCCGTTATTTTGAAAACCGCGGATTATTTGCGCATTGCGCAACCAGAACTGGTCAATTTCCGCCGCACTGCGTAACTAGCCTGTCCGTTCGATAAGAAGAACGGACAAAACCAGCACAACAGCAATGGCAAAAAACGATGACGTGATAATCAGTGTCTCGACGAACATTTGATCGTTCATAGTATGCCCCCGGGAGATAGCTGTTTTCACGTTATTGTTAGCGTGCACAAATTGCAGTTTGATGACAGTTCGCCTGATTTTTTATGCAAAAAACGTAAAGATTTTCTACTTCCTTCCTGCAGCAAGCGTAAAGTAAGCAGGCTTATTATTTTTTGGCAAGGAAACCACGATGTTTGATGTCACTTTGCTGATCCTGCTCGGGTTAGCTGCGCTGGGCTTTATCAGTCATAACACCACTGTCGCCGTTTCAATTCTGGTGTTAATCATTGTCCGCGTCACACCGTTAAGCACCTTTTTCCCGTGGATTGAAAAACAGGGGCTAAGTATCGGGATAATCATTCTGACGATTGGCGTTATGGCCCCCATCGCCAGCGGGACGCTACCGCCCTCAACCCTGATTCACTCGTTTCTGAACTGGAAATCGCTGGTGGCAATTGCAGTAGGCGTTATTGTCTCCTGGCTAGGTGGGCGCGGCGTGACGTTAATGGGCAGCCAGCCGCAACTGGTCGCCGGGCTGCTGGTGGGCACTGTTTTGGGCGTGGCGCTGTTTCGCGGCGTACCGGTTGGCCCGCTTATTGCCGCGGGTCTGGTTTCGCTGATTGTGGGGAAACAGTAGTTAATCCCGCAATATATCGGCCTGGCGTTTGCCCCAGGCCTTTCTTAAACATAGTAATAAAGGCCGTTGTTGAATCATACCCCAGCGTATGAGCAACTTTCTGTACAGTATCGCCTTTCACTAATCCCTGAAGCGCCATAATCAGCTGTAACTGCTGACGCCACTGGCGAAAACTCAACCCCGTCTCTTTCACTATCAGTCGGGCAAGATTGCGTTCACTCATCGCAAAAAAGCGAGCCCATTGCCCCAATGACCCCCACTCGACGGGCTCTTTCGCCATCATCTCCACCATCGCGCGAATTTTAGGATGAGAAGAAACGGGTAGGTGCAGCTGTTGTTGTGGCTGCTGAGGGAGTTCATCAAACAGGACCTGAATTAATCTGCGGGTCATCGGCTCAGCACGCTGAGTCGACGTCCTGTTTGCCAGGGTTAAAATTAATTCCCGGCATAAGGGCGATATTTTCAATGTGCAACAGGTTGTCGGCATTGTCACTGCGCTGGGTTCGATAAACAGAAAACAGAGTTCAGCGTTAGCTGTCACTTGATTGCTATGTTCCACCCCGCCCGGTATCCAAACCGCATATTGCGGTGGCACCATCCACAAAGCATTTTCCACCGTACAGGTAATTGCACCATGTAGCGCCAGTATCAGCTGCCCTTTGCGGTGCTGATGTACAGGACTGGTTAACTCATCCGTTCCGGCGTGAATACAAAATGCGACCGCGGCTTCATGGTGTCGGTCGGGTTCATAGCCATTGAGATTCAACCTATGCATCATTTTGTCCGCATTTAGCGATAATTTGTCATTTTAGCTTGATTCAACATAACAATAAAAACGGTATGGTACAGCCTCGTTTGTAACAATGAGAAGCATATGACCTGTTCAACTTCATTAAGCGGCAAAAACAGGATTGTCCTTATCGCTGGCATTCTAATGATTGCCACAACATTACGCGTCACCTTTACCGGCGCAGCACCGTTACTGGATACGATTCGTTCCGCTTACTCGCTGACGACGGCGCAAACCGGCTTATTGACCACCCTGCCATTATTAGCCTTTGCGCTAATCTCACCTCTGGCTGCCCCGGTGGCGCGACGTTTTGGTATGGAGCGTAGCCTGTTTGCCGCGTTACTTTTGATCTGTGCTGGTATCGCAATTCGCTCTCTCCCTTCGCCTTACTTATTATTTGGCGGTACAGCGGTCATTGGCGGTGGAATTGCATTAGGCAATGTCTTACTGCCAGGATTAATCAAACGCGATTTCCCTCATTCCGTCGCCAGACTTACCGGCGCATATTCCCTGACAATGGGAGCTGCAGCGGCACTGGGATCGGCTATGGTCGTGCCGCTGGCTTTGAACGGTTTTGGCTGGCAAGGCGCGTTGCTCATGCTGATGTGTTTTCCTCTGCTGGCTCTTTTTTTATGGCTGCCACAGTGGCGAAGTCAACAACATGCAAATTTGAGTACCTCACGCGCCTTACATACTCGGGGTATCTGGCGTTCTCCGCTTGCCTGGCAGGTAACATTGTTTCTTGGGATCAACTCACTGGTCTATTACGTGATTATTGGCTGGCTTCCAGCGATCCTCATCAGTCACGGCTATAGCGAAGCACAGGCGGGTTCACTGCATGGTTTGCTGCAACTAGCCACAGCAGCTCCCGGTTTGCTGATCCCACTTTTCTTACATCATGTGAAAGATCAGCGTGGTATTGCAGCGTTCGTTGCCTTGATGTGCGCAGTGGGCGCGGTTGGGCTCTGCTTTATGCCAGCGCACGCGATCACCTGGACTCTGCTTTTCGGTTTTGGTTCCGGCGCAACAATGATACTGGGGTTGACGTTCATTGGTCTTCGGGCAAGTTCTGCGCATCAGGCGGCGGCACTCTCGGGGATGGCACAATCCGTCGGGTATTTGCTGGCAGCCTGTGGGCCGCCGCTGATGGGTAAAATACACGATACTAACGGTGACTGGTCCATACCATTGATGGGTGTTGCCATACTTTCACTACTGATGGCGATTTTCGGACTTTGCGCCGGGAGAGACAAAGAAATTCGCTAATATCCGGTGCTATAGTGACGTGACCAATCATGCGTGGAAGGGAGAACAAACACGATGAATATTCAGTGCAAACGCGTTTATGATCCGGCAGAACAGAGCGATGGTTATCGCGTACTGGTCGACCGCCTCTGGCCGCGTGGTATCAAAAAAACCGATTTAGCCCTTGATGAGTGGGATAAAGAAATCACGCCGTCAACGGAACTGCGCAAAGCCTTTCACGGCGAAGTCGTCGATTTTGCAACCTTTCGCGAGCAATATCTTGCAGAACTGGCGCAACATGAGCAAGAAGGAAAGCGGCTGGCGGACATCGCCAAAAAACAGCCGCTGACCCTGCTCTACTCAGCAAAAAACACCACGCAGAACCATGCGCTGGTGCTGGCCGACTGGCTACGTAGCTTGTGATTTTAGTACAGCATCCGGCGGTTATTTTTCACCAGCCGGATGGTCCCGTCGCCACAATGCCCATTCATCAATCGTTTCACCGCCCGGTAATTTGCAATTGTTGCTGACCCCTTGCGCTGTCTGCACTGGAATGAGCGTCCCGCCCTTCTGCTGGCAATAGACCGACGCCGGATTTGCCATACCAATCTGCGGCGGTTTGGGTGCTTCTGGCTGAGAAGGGGTTGAACAACCAGCCAGGACCAGCAAGCAAGGCAGAACAAAACTGATAATTTTCATTTATTGATCTCACATATTTATCCAGACTTAGAGTATCGCGGTATCGTTTTGTTTTGCAGCACTATTTTTATTACATTCACTCAAATCATATTACGCCTTGTTTCATCTTTGTTGATGATGTTTTATCATGCCTGCAAAGATTAAATAATCAGCATTTACCCGCCGTATCCTGGAGTTGTTTCGTGTCAGATCAGATTATCGCCCGCGTCTCGCAATCCCTTGCCAAAGAACAGTCACTGGAAAGTCTGGTCCGACAGCTTCTGGAGATGCTGGAAATGGTCACTGATATGGAATCAACCTACCTGACCAAAGTGGATGTCGAAGCGCGCCTGCAGCATATTATGTTTGCCCGTAACAGCCAGAAAATGCACATCCCGGAGAATTTTACCGTCTCGTGGGATTACTCGTTATGCAAACGCGCCATTGATGAAAACTGCTTTTTCAGCGATGAAGTCCCTGACCGTTGGGGCGACTGTATTGCGGCACGCAATCTTGGCATCACCACATTTCTGAGCACGCCAATTCACTTACCGGATGGATCATTCTATGGCACGCTTTGCGCCGCCAGTAGTGAGAAGCGCCAGTGGAGTGAACGCGCGGAACAGGTTTTACAGTTATTCGCCGGACTGATTGCACAATATATTCAAAAAGAGGCACTGGTTGAACAGCTGCGCGAAGCCAATGCTGCGCTGATTGCGCAATCGTATACCGACTCGTTAACCGGGCTACCGAATCGGCGGGCGATTTTTGAAAACCTGACGACGCTGTTTTCTCTCGCCCGACATCTTAACCATAAGATAATGATCGCGTTTATCGATCTGGATAACTTCAAATTAATCAACGATCGTTTTGGTCATAATAGTGGTGATTTGTTCCTCATTCAGGTTGGCGAGCGCCTTAATACGCTCCAGCAAAATGGCGAAGTTATTGGTCGTCTCGGCGGTGATGAGTTTTTGGTTGTTTCACTGAACAACGAGAATGCGGATATTTCGTCTCTGCGAGAACGTATTCAGCAGCAAATACGCGGAGAATATCACTTAGGTGATGTTGATTTGTATTATCCCGGTGCCAGTCTTGGCATAGTAGAAGTCGATCCTGAAACGACCGATGCAGACAGTGCCCTGCATGCTGCCGATATCGCGATGTATCAGGAGAAAAAACACAAACAGAAAACACCTTTTGTCGCGCATCCAGCGCTACATTCCTGAGGCGTATTCACATTCTTTTGATTGGTGATAACATGCGAATCGGTATTATTTTTCCGGTTGTAATCTTTATTACAGCGGTCGTATTTTTAGCATGGTTTTTTATTGGCGGCTATGCTGCCCCGGGAGCATAAAGATGAAAAAAACAACGATTATTATGATGGGTGTGGCGATTATTGTCGTACTCGGCACTGAGCTGGGATGGTGGTAACGTCACATCTAGAAAATAGCAAAGGCTGCCTGTGTGCAGCCTTTGTGCAATTTACGCGTTAACTTTTAATCTTTCTGTAGATAAACAGCACGACAATCGCGCCAATAACGGCAACCACGAAGCTGCCAAAATTGAAGCCATCGACTTTACCAAAGCCAAACAGCGTGCTGATCCATCCGCCGACTACGGCACCGACTATCCCCAGCAGGATAGTCATAAAGAATCCACCACCATCTTTACCTGGCATGATCCACTTCGCCAGAATACCGGCAATAAGCCCAAAAATAATCCATGACAGAATGCCCATTGTTTCCTCACTTATCTGTTTTGCATTAGCGGGTTAGTCGCTGATAAAAAGCATAGCACAACATCGGGAGGGCAAGATTTGTGACGAGCATCACGGAGGATTTTTTTGCGATGGCGCAGAAATTGCGCCATCAACGATCAGTGATAATTACCAACCACAAACATCATGTTCGTTTTCCGTGTCATAAGAACGCACGGTATTCACCAGATCTTTTATCACTTCAGCCGCCACTTCTGGCACCAGCAAAGTCATCGGCGTCTCTGTTTCATAATCGACAGAAACGCCATTGCTGTTATTGGTGACGGTCACAGTATACGTTGCTTTGCCCATGATTCATTTCCCGTTATGAATGACTTTCCGTTGTTGCGCACCTTCCATCAGGACTTCAGGGGCAACGAAGAAGTCAATGTTGAAATAAGTATCGTCAGTCATGGCTTCAATGTTGTGCCACTTTTCTGGAGGGAACACCGCAAACTGCCCCGCTTCGATAAGGATCACTTGATCAGGCTCTGCACTGTGTTCATCAGCGTAGCCGAGATATTTGACCGCCCCATGCATAACGGAAAGGCGTGGGTAAACTCCCGGGCGCGTTCCTTTATCAAGATGACGTTCGAATATTCCGGCAGGCGCAGTTTGTTTATTCCAGAAAGGCGTTGAGCGCGTATGAATATAATTCTGTGGGATTTGCAGCATCCTTTTCCCTCCTTCGGTGAATGCGCTGAAAATGGTTTATTCCAGCCGTTTCAGGGTACGCCTGATAATTTGCATTTTAAATACCATTTATTGGTTACTTTTTAGCACCATATCAGAGAAGAATCAGGGAGGATTACAGATGGGAAGCCCGCGACAACGCGGGCTGAAAGCATCAGGATTGCAGCGTCGCCAGTCGGGCGGCGAAACCCACGAACATCAAACCAATCAGTGAGTTGCCCACTTTGGCCAGTTTCTTTTTGGTACGTATGTACTGCGTGACAAAAGCACCAGAAATAATCAGGAAGCTCAAATAGCAGAAACTCACCAGTTCCAGCGTCGTCGCCAGAATAAAGAATGAAATTCCCGTATGTGGGGCATTAACATCGATAAACTGTACAAAAAACGACACATAGAACAAAATGGCTTTCGGATTAGTCAGGCTCAAAATTAACGCGCGTTTAAAAATGGCACCGTATTGAGGCTCATCGGATTTGGCCTCGTTATTTTTACCCTTCAGGGTCGCGTAGAGAATTTTACTCCCCAGATAGAGCAAATAAAACGCACCAAGATAACGTACAATGTTGAATAATATCGGGGTGGTCTTAATTAATGTCGCCACTCCAGCCCATGCCAGAAACATCAATACCGCATCGCCAATAAATACACCGCAGGCCGCAAGATAACCGCCTTTCATACCGCTACTGACGCTATTTTTGAGTACAAACAGGGTATTTGGCCCTGGCACCAACACAATAAAAATGGCCCCAACCAGATAGGTCCAGTAATTCAGAACCCCGTATTCAGCGAACACATTAACCTCTTTAATTATCTTTCGATCATGCGCGATTAAAGGTGAATATGCTAACCAATCTGTAACGGCTTAGAAAGGAGAAAATCAGGTTTTAACCTGATATCAACCCGATAATTGAATCATTAATCAGGCATGTTCCAGTGAAAAATTCGGGTAGTGCTCGGCAAAATACTGGCGTAAAAATTCTACCGTTATCCGCACTTTCGCTGACGTCGCCAACCTTGAAACATAAACGGCCCAGACGTTCGCTGGCTGGTAATATTCCGGTAGCACTTGCACTAAATGACCACTGGCAATGTTTTCGCTAACATCCCACCAGGAGCGCAGAGCAATCCCCTGCCCATCGAGACACCACTGATGGACAATTTCTCCATGATTAGACGACAGTGGGCCGGTGACTTTAATCGCATGGTGGCCTTCTTTATTGCGTAATTGCCAGACACCAAAAGGATGATCGCGCTCTTTAATGACCAGGCACGGCAATGCAGAAAGATCGGTTAAATGTTTCGGCGCGCCATGTTGCGCAATAAATTCCGGCGACGCGCAGAGAATGCGGTAATTGGTCGCCAGTTTGCGGGCGATTAAATTAGGGGCGATGTCATCGCCAATGCGAATATCGAGATCGACACCTTCATTGACCAAATCGACCAACCGGTCTTCCACATCAAAACGTAATTCCAGTTGCGGATACGCCTTCGCCAGCGCTGATAACGCCGGAGCCACCACCTGTCGTCCAAAACCAAAGCTGCTGATAATACGCAGCATCCCCTGCGGCACCTGACGCACGTCAGAAAGTTCGTCCATCATTTGACCGACATCCTGCAAAATCCGCTGCGCCCATTCATAAATCCGCTCTCCTTCTTCGGTAATGGTGACGCGGCGGGTGGTGCGGTGTAACAACACCACGTTTAGCGTTTGCTCCAGCAAGGCGATGCGCTTGCTGACGAACGCCGGTGAAACGCCCAGTTCTTCCGCAACGGCGGCAAAACCAGCCCGGCGAGCCACCAGCATAAAGACGCGCAAATCGTTCAGCAGCGGTAAATTATTCATGATTCGTGTTTTATGTTTCACCAGTTACGGGGATTAATTCCTTTTCAGTCAATTATAGGATGGTGATGTTGTCAATTTTGATGGTCAGGAAGTGAGAACCCAATGATGAAAACGATGCGTATTGCTGCGATCCCGGGAGACGGGATTGGCAAAGAAGTCCTTCCTGAAGGGATTCGCGTGTTACAGGCTGCCGCTGAGCGCTGGGGCTTCGCCTTGAGTTTTGAGCAAATGGAGTGGGCGAGCTGCGAGTATTACAGCCATCACGGTAAAATGATGCCGGACGACTGGCATGAGCAACTTAGCCGTTTCGACGCCATCTATTTTGGTGCCGTCGGCTGGCCGGATACCGTTCCGGACCATATTTCGTTGTGGGGTTCGCTGCTGAAATTTCGTCGTGAATTCGACCAGTACGTCAACCTGCGCCCGGTTCGTCTCTTTCCTGGCGTTCCCTGCCCGCTGGCGGGAAAACAGCCTGGCGACATCGATTTTTACGTGGTCAGGGAAAACACCGAAGGCGAATATTCCTCGCTCGGCGGCAGAGTGAATGAAGGTACAGAGCATGAAGTCGTCATTCAGGAATCGGTATTTACGCGTCGTGGTGTCGATCGCATTTTGCGTTATGCCTTCGAACTTGCGCAAAGCCGCCCACGTAAGACGCTAACTTCTGCCACTAAATCGAACGGTTTAGCCATCAGCATGCCGTACTGGGATGAGCGAGTGGAAGCAATGGCTGAGAATTACCCGGAGATCCGCTGGGACAAGCAGCATATTGACATTCTCTGCGCACGTTTTGTGATGCAGCCGGAACGCTTCGATGTGGTAGTGGCGTCCAATTTGTTTGGCGATATCCTTTCCGATCTTGGCCCGGCCTGCACCGGCACCATTGGCATTGCCCCATCCGCCAACCTGAATCCGGAACGCACTTTCCCGTCGCTCTTCGAGCCAGTCCACGGTTCCGCGCCGGATATCTACGGGAAAAACATTGCTAACCCTATCGCCACAATTTGGGCCGGTGCAATGATGCTCGATTTTCTCGGCAATGGCGATGAGCGTTTCCAGCAAGCGCATAACGGTATTCTGGCCGCGATTGAAGAAGTGATTGCTCACGGGCCGAAAACACCTGATATGAAAGGCAATGCCACCACGCCACAGGTTGCCGACGCGATTTGCAAAATTATTTTGCGTTAAGGTCAAACCAGTTTATTTGAACCGCGTCACTGACGCGGTTTTTTTATTCGTTCTTTGCAGTAAATAACCTGCGTCATTTCACCTTTTATTGTTTCCGTTTCGTGTTTTATGGCTTTCCGTATTCTTAATTGTTTAATTTATGTAACATGCAAATAATCAATTTGTTAACCACGACATACAACTCATTACCCTGCAAATAATTACAACTGGCAAAAGCCAGAGACGGGCTTTTATGCCCAGGAGATGACTCATGATGAGCAATGTTAAGAAAAAAGATGTGCCGTTGATAAGCATCAGCCTGGTGGCCATTCTTTTCATCGCAGCTGCATTAAGCCTTTTCCCACAACAATCGGCCGACGCGGCCAACGCAATATACACTTTTGTTACGCGTACGTTAGGTTCCGCCGTACAGGTATTGGTTTTGCTGGCAATGGGACTGGTGATTTATTTAGCCACCAGTAAATACGGCAATATTCGTCTTGGCGAAGGAAAACCGGAATACAGCACGCTCTCCTGGCTGTTTATGTTTATTTGTGCCGGTTTAGGTTCTTCTACGCTTTATTGGGGGGTTGCTGAATGGGCCTATTATTATCAAACACCTGGATTAAATATCGCACCGCGTTCACAACAGGCACTCGAATTTAGCGTCCCTTACTCCTTCTTCCACTGGGGCATCAGCGCCTGGGCAACTTATACGCTGGCCTCATTAATCATGGCTTATCACTTTCATGTGCGGAAAAACAAAGGTCTGAGCCTTTCCGGCATTATTGCCGCGATTACCGGCGTTCGCCCGCAAGGCCCGTGGGGAAAACTGGTCGATTTGATGTTCCTGATCGCCACTGTCGGTGCGCTGACCATTTCCCTTGTTGTTACCGCAGCAACCTTTACTCGTGGGCTTTCCGCGCTGACCGGTTTACCCGATAACTTCACCGTGCAGGCATTTGTGATCCTGCTTTCCGGCGGCATTTTTTGCCTAAGCTCGTGGATTGGTATCAACAACGGTTTGCAACGTCTGAGCAAAATGGTTGGCTGGGGCGCGTTCCTGCTGCCATTACTGGTGCTGATTGTCGGTCCAACCGAATTTATTACCAACAGCATCATCAATGCCATCGGCCTGACCACGCAAAACTTCCTGCAAATGAGCTTATTCACCGATCCGCTTGGCGATGGTTCATTTACCCGCAACTGGACCGTTTTCTACTGGCTGTGGTGGATCTCATACACCCCTGGCGTAGCAATGTTTGTCACCCGCGTTTCGCGCGGTCGTAAGATTAAAGAAGTTATCTGGGGACTGATCCTCGGCAGCACCGTCGGTTGCTGGTTCTTCTTCGGCGTAATGGAAAGCTATGCCATTCACCAGTTTATCAATGGCGTAATCAACGTCCCACAGGTGCTGGAGACACTGGGCGGCGAGACAGCTGTGCAGCAAGTTCTGATGTCGTTGCCAGCCGGTAAATTGTTCCTCGCCGCATACCTGGGCGTGATGATTATTTTCCTTGCCTCGCATATGGATGCGGTGGCCTACACCATGGCGGCAACCAGTACGCGTAATCTCCAGGAAGGTGACGATCCTGACCGTGGGCTGCGTCTTTTCTGGTGCGTGGTAATTACCCTGATCCCGCTTTCAATTCTTTTCACTGGCGCGTCGCTGGAAACGATGAAAACCACCGTCGTACTCACAGCCCTTCCGTTCCTCGTCATTTTACTGGTGAAAGTCGGCGGATTTATTCGCTGGCTGAAACAGGATTACGCCGACATTCCGGCTCATCAAGTTGAACATTATCTCCCGCAGACACCGGTTGAAGCCCTGGAAAAAACGCCAGTGCTCCCTGCGGGAACCGTATTCAAAGGCGACAACTGAGCGCCATCATCCTAACGATAAAGGTAACCCTATGAGCAATCTGAGCCCTGACTTTGTACTACCCGAAAATTTTTGCGCTAACCCGCAAGAGGCGTGGACCATTCCTGCCCGTTTTTATACCGATCAGAACGCCTTTGAACACGAAAAAGAGAACGTCTTCGCCAAAAGCTGGATTTGCGTCGCTCATAGCAGCGAACTGGCGAATGCCAATGATTATGTGACGCGTGAGATCATTGGCGAAAGCATCGTGCTGGTACGTGGTCGTGATAAGGTTTTGCGCGCGTTCTATAACGTGTGTCCGCACCGTGGTCATCAGTTGTTGAGCGGTGAAGGAAAAGCAAAAAATGTGATTACCTGCCCATATCACGCATGGGCATTCAAACTCGATGGCAATCTGGCCCATGCACGTAACTGCGAAAACGTCGCCAATTTCGATAGCGACAAAGCGCAACTGGTTCCGGTGCGTCTGGAAGAATATGCCGGATTCGTCTTCATCAACATGGACCCCAACGCCACCAGCGTAGAAGATCAGTTACCCGGTCTGGGCGCGAAAGTGCTGGAAGCCTGCCCGGAAGTCCACGACCTGAAACTGGCGGCCCGCTTTACCACCCGCACGCCTGCCAACTGGAAGAACATTGTCGATAACTATCTCGAGTGCTATCACTGTGGTCCGGCGCATCCAGGTTTCTCCGACTCCGTTCAGGTTGATCGTTACTGGCACACCATGCACGGTAACTGGACGCTGCAATACGGTTTCGCCAAACCGTCCGAACAGTCTTTCAAATTCGAAGAGGGCACGGATGCGGCATTCCATGGTTTCTGGCTGTGGCCGTGCACGATGCTGAACGTCACGCCGATCAAAGGGATGATGACGGTCATTTATGAATTCCCGGTGGATTCTGAAACTACCCTGCAAAACTACGATATTTACTTCACCAATGAAGAGTTAACCGACGAGCAAAAATCGCTGATTGAGTGGTATCGCGATGTGTTCCGTCCGGAAGATTTACGTCTGGTTGAAAGCGTACAGAAAGGGCTGAAATCGCGTGGCTATCGTGGTCAGGGGCGCATCATGGCCGACAGTAGCGGTAGTGGCATTTCCGAACATGGTATCGCCCATTTCCATAATCTGCTGGCGCAGGTGTTTAAGGACTAATGACATCGGCGGCGGTATTTTCCGCCGCTGGGCTGATTTTTGATGGAGTACAGCAATGTCAGACTATCAAATGTTTGAAGTACAGGTGAGTCAGGTTGAACCGCTTACCGAACAGGTGAAACGCTTCACGCTGGTGGCAACCGATGGTAAACCATTACCTACGTTCACCGGAGGAAGTCACGTGATTGTGCAGATGAGCGATGGTGATAACCAGTACAGCAATGCGTATTCACTCCTGAGCTCTCCGCATGACACCTCTAGTTATCAGATTGCCGTTCGGCTGGAAGAAAACTCGCGCGGCGGTTCACGCTTTTTACATCAGCAGGTAAAAGTGGGCGATCGGTTAACGATTTCAACGCCTAATAACCTGTTTGCGCTAATTCCCTCCGCCAGAAAGCATCTGTTTATCGCGGGCGGCATTGGTATCACCCCTTTCCTGTCGCACCTGGCAGAGATGCAATACAGCGACGTCGACTGGCAGTTACATTACTGCTCACGAAATCCAGAAAGTTGCGCATTTCGTGATGAGCTAGTCCAGCATCCGCAGGCTGAGAAAGTCCATTTGCATCATTCATCAACCGGAACACGACTGGAATTAGCGCGATTATTGGCGGATATCGAACCTGGCACACATGTTTATACCTGTGGCCCCGAGGCGCTAAATGAAGCGGTAAGAAGTGAAGCTGCGCGTCTGGACATCGCCGCCGATACGCTGCACTTTGAGCAATTTGCGATTGAAGACAAAACCGGCGATGCATTTACCCTGGTGCTTGCCCGTTCCGGTAAAGAGTTTGTGGTGCCGGAAGAGATGACTATTTTGCAGGTTATTGAAAATAATAAAGCCGCGAAAGTGGAATGTTTATGTCGTGAAGGGGTATGCGGAACCTGCGAAACGGCAATACTGGAAGGTGAAGCTGACCATCGGGATCAGTATTTTAGCGATGAAGAGCGTGCCAGCCAGCAAAGTATGTTGATCTGTTGTTCGCGCGCGAAGGGTAAACGCCTGGTGTTGGATTTGTAGTTTGCCGAAGCCGGACTGAGCGCGCCCAGTCCGGCTTCGGAAGATTTTACTGCGGATATTCCTGCAATAAATTGTGTAATGCTTCCGCCATCAGCTCACCACGCCAGCCGGAAATCAGCTCCGGCAAATTGTTCTGCGGTTTCAGTTTCCAGTGCCAGTTCAGCAGTTGGTTGATTTGCCGACGCGATGCCAGCAATTCGGCGCTGATCTTGTGCGTTTCGCTCACGTCAGTAATCAGCGACTTAATCGCTTTAAACGCTTTACGATAACCCGGCATGTCCATCAGGTTAAGCATCGGCTGCGGTAAGGCCTCTTCCGGCAATGTCTGCGCTTTTTCCACCAGCGCCAGCAGCGTTTTACCGTGAAAGCGGATTTCGCTACCGGATAAGCCCAGGCTGTCCAGTTCGCCTAAACTTCCCGGCATATAACGCGCTACCGACCACAAATGCTCTTCACGCACGACAAAGTTCACCGCCAGATCGCGCTCCCGCGCCTTGCGCAGTCGCCAGTCGGCTAACAGTTGCAGACAGGCCAGTTGGCGTGTGCGTAACTGCCAGGCATTGGTGATATCACGCCAGGCATCTTCCGGTGCAACGACTTCCTGACGACGCATTTGCATCAGGCGGCATTCATCCAGCGCCGCAGGTAGCCAGCCGGAGGCCTCCGTTTCTACCATAAGCTTGGCGGTGATCGGTAACAGATACCAGACATCCGCCGCTGCGTATTCACACTGACGTTCGGTCAGCGGTCTGGCCAGCCAGTCGGTGCGCGATTCACTCTTGTCCAGCGTAACGCCGGAATACTCTTCCACCATGGAAGCGAAACCCCATGACATCGGGCGTCCGCAGAAGGCAGCAAGGATTTGCGTGTCAATCAGGGGTTGTGGTAATTCGCCAAAGACATTGAGGAACACTTCCAGATCTTCACTGCCCGCATGGAGAAATTTTGTGATGGACGGATCGCGCAGGATCGCTTTCAGCGGTGACCAGTCGGAGATCCCGAGAGGATCAATTAGCGCCAGATGCTCACCATCAAAAAGTTGAATTAGACCCAGTTGCGGGTAATAGGTGCGCGTACGAACAAATTCAGTATCCAGGGCTATCGCCGGAAAGGCACGGACGGCTTCACACAAAGAAGCCAGCGCATCGTCCGTGGTAATCATTTGGTAATTCAAATTGTATTCTCTTTAGTGGGCGTCAAAAAAAACGCCGGATTAACCGGCGTCTGACGACTGACTTAACGCTCAGGCTTTATTGTCCACTTTGCCGCGCGCTTCGTCACGTAATTCTCGTCGCAAAATTTTTCCGACGTTAGATTTCGGTAACTCATCACGAAACTCCACCAGCTTCGGTACTTTGTAGCCCGTGAGCTGACGGCGGCAAAAAGTCACCAGTGACTCTTCGGTAAGCGATGGATCTTTTTTCACAACGAAGATTTTCACCGCTTCGCCACTGGAGCCAGAAGGTACGCCAACAGCCGCGACTTCCTGTACGCCAGGATGCTGCATGACGACATCTTCAATCTCGTTGGGATAGACGTTAAAACCGGAAACCAGAATCATGTCTTTTTTGCGATCGACAATACGCAGGAATCCTTCTTCATCCATCACCGCGATGTCGCCAGTGTGTAACCAGCCATTTTTGATGATCTCATCGGTAGCATCCGGACGCTGCCAGTAACCCAGCATCACCTGCGGTCCTTTGACACAAAGCTCACCCGGTTGACCCGGTGGTACTTCGTTGTCGTCGTCATCCACCAGTTTGGCTTCCGTCGACGGCACCGGCAAACCGATGCTACCACTATGATAATCAATATCATACGGGTTAACGCTGACCAGCGGCGCACACTCGGTCAGGCCATAACCTTCCAGCAGATACTGTCCGGTCAGTTTCACCCAACGTTCTGCCACCACTTGCTGAACAGGCATCCCTCCGCCTGCGGAAAGATGCAGACTGGAGAAATCCAGCTGCTGGAACTCTTTATTGTTCAGCAACGCATTGAACAAGGTGTTAACGCCAGTGATAGCGGTAAACGGATATTTCGCTAACTCTTTTACCAACCCAGGAATATCGCGCGGGTTAGTGATAAGCAGGTTCTGCCCACCCAGTTCGATAAACAGCAGGCAGTTAATGGTCAGGGCAAAAATGTGATACAGCGGCAGCGCCGTCACCACCAGCTCTTTGCCCGGATGCAACAGCGGACCATAGGTCGCGTTAACCTGTTCCAGGTTCGCCAGCATATTGCGGTGAGTCAGCATCGCGCCTTTCGCCACACCAGTGGTACCGCCGGTGTATTGCAGGAAAGCTAAATCTTCCGGCACCAGTTCGGGTTTGACGTACTGCATCCGGTAGCCGTTGTGCAGGGCGCTACGAAATGAAATGGCATCTGGCAGATGGTATTTCGGCACCAGACGCTTGATGTATTTAACAACGAAATTGACTACCGTGCCTTTTGCCGTAGATAGCTGATCGCCCATACGGGTCAGAATTACGTGCTGAACGGCGGTTTTATCAACCACTTTTTCCAGAGTGTGGGCAAAGTTAGACACGATAACAATCGCCGATGCGCCGCTATCGTTAAGCTGATGCTCAAGCTCACGCGGGGTATACAACGGGTTAACGTTTACAACGATCATCCCGGCACGCAAAATGCCAAACAGCGCCACCGGATATTGCAATAAATTAGGCATCATCAACGCAACGCGATCGCCTTTCTTCAGTCCCAACCCTTGTTGCAAATAAGCGGCAAACGCGCGACTGCGTTCTTCCAGTTTGCGGAAGGTCATCACCTCCCCCATATTCACAAACGCGGGTTGATCGGCGTAGCGCGCGACCGACTGCTCAAACATATCTACCAGAGATTGATAACGGTCAGGGTTGATCTCCGTCGGAACGTCCGCGGGATAACGGTTAAGCCAAACCTTCTTCAATTCTTCACCTCTAAAATGCGTGTTCGTCGTCATCGCAACCCCAAATGATATACATGCCGTTAACATAATATTAACTCATCATACCAGCTTGATAATTACCCAACGAAAAGGTTGCGAAGCGCGTCACTATTTATTTTTATCTTTACCGTAAGAATGCAGAAACAGCGGACCAGCCGCTGTTTCTTTTTCTTTAAAAACAAGCAATTATTCAGTTACAACTGTTTGTACTCTCGCGGGGCCGGGATTATACCAACCCCATCCACCGTAGCCATAGGGCCAGCCACGACCACCATAAAACCATGGATCAATCGGCTGAGGCGGCATAATCACCTGCTGGGTTAAATGCCAACGTTTGTAACCCGTTACCTGCATCACCATAAATTTATAGGGCGTGTTGCCGATTTTGCCGTCAACCGCACCGGTGATTGGCCCAACTACCGTAACCAGTTGTCCACGGAAATCTACCGGGTCCAGAAAACCGTTCACATCGGCATAAATGCGCCCGCGTGAAGGTTCCCCCAAAGTTGGTCTGGCTCCGCTGTCCAGCGGTACGGTAGCAATTTCCAGGCGGGTTTTCCCTTGCTGGTTTTGTACCGCAACCACTTTGCCACCAAAGCGTGCCTCCTGACCAACGTACAGCTGCGGCGCACTCATCACCCGAACTAAATCTTGTTGCGGCGTGGGACTGCTGCCTTTAATGGCGTCCGGCACAGTAACACAACCGCTGAGCATTAGCGCAAACGTACCTGCCAGTATGCCTTTGATAACATTCTTTTGAACCGCCATGATGCGACTCCTTTTTTTCTCAGGGCATACTCTTAAGATTCATTCTTTGCCCGGAAGTTTCTTCCACGCGACGTTGTTACGTAAATAAACCGGTTCGGCATGTTCTACCGCGACGGTTTTTCCCTCGGCAAACATCTGGCAGGCAATCGGCAGCATATCTTCGGCGGCAGGCAGTAACACATCGCCATCGCGCAGGGCCAACCCGCTCTCTTTACCGAGATCCGGCCAGGCTTGCCAGCCCGTACCCACGGTTACCCATTCGCCGGAAAGCTGTTGCAACCGTTCATGAACGAGTTCAGGTTTCAGTACGGCTTCTGTTTCTTCGCCGTGCCAGACGCCGTTTTCATCGCGCTGATATTCGGCCCAGTAAACTTCCCCCATTCGCGCGTCAATGGCTGCCAGCACGCGGGTTGCGCCGTTTTTGCGCCACGCCCCTTGCGCCATGGTCATGAGCGTGGAAACGCCAATCATCGGCAGATCCGCGCCAAGCGCCAGCCCCTGCGCAATACCAATACCAATGCGCACGCCGGTAAAGCTACCAGGGCCGCGCCCGTAAGCCAGAGCGTTAATATCAGTCAGGGAAGTTCCGCTGGTGGTCAGGATATCCTGCACCATCGGTAAGATTCGTTGAGTATGTTCACGAGGGCAAAGCTCAAAATGAGCGTTGACAGTACCGTCGTTCCACAGGGCGACAGAGCAGGCCTCTGTCGCGGTATCGATAGCCAGAATTCGCATGGGGTCTTCGTGCTTAGATCAATAAAAAGGCGCGCATCATACCATACTCCATCACAAATTACCTGGAGGATGGTATCGCAAGGAAGCGAACCGCACGGGCAATGTCACGGGTGCGCGGCGCGGGCGGCAGACTGGCGAGAAACGTCGCGCCGTAAGGGCGCATCACCAGCCGATTGTCGCAAATCACCAAAACCCCTCGATCGTCGGCGTCGCGAATCAGTCGCCCTACCCCCTGTTTGAGAGTAATGACCGCATCCGGCAGCTGTACTTCATCGAACGGGTCGCCTCCGCGCAAACGGCAATCTTCCATGCGCGCTTTTAATAGTGGATCATCCGGTGAGGTAAACGGCAATTTGTCGATAATCACCAATGACAGCGTATCGCCACGCACGTCCACCCCTTCCCAGAAGCTGCTGGTTGCCACAAGAAGCGCGTTACCGGCACTGACAAATTGCTGCAACAATTGCCCTTTGCTGGTTTCCCCCTGCAATAATACGGGAAGCGTCATGGTAGCGCGGAACTGCTCGGCAAGATCGCGCATCATGGCGTGCGAGGTACAAAGCATAAAACAACGACCGTTGTTAGCTTCGATGATCGGTCGCAACATTGCCGCCAGTTGCCGTGCGGAGCCCGGTTGATTGGTTTGCGGCAGGTTGCGCGGCACACAGAGTAACGCCTGGCGGCTGTAATCAAACGGGCTGGGTAACAGCAACGACTCCGCCTGTTCGATGCCAAGCCGCGAGGTGAAATGATGCAGATCGTCGTTCACCGACAGCGTTGCTGAGGTAAAGATCCAGCTACCTGGTTTTTGCGCCATTAACTCTTTGAATTTATCCGCCACGCTGAGCGGCGTGAGTGCCAGAGTAAAATGGCGCGAAGTGCATTCGTACCAGTAGCTGTAGCCCGGCTGATTGATCTCTTTTAGCCGTTTCAGCCGCGTGCGATACAACGTGGCGCGCTCAAATGCCGCATCCAGCAAGGCGGAGCGCCCCAGCGACAGTTTCGCCACGTCATAACAAAGTTCCAGGGTGTCATCGAGCAGTAAAAACGCCCGCTGAATTTGCGGATTAGCTAACAGTTCGCGCAGGTTACCGCGATAACCAGGCTCACCGAGTTGCAGGCGAAAATCCTGCGCACTCTGGGCAAGACGGTCAGCGCACTTTTGTAACTGCTGGGTGTCTTTTAATTCGGTGCGGTAGGCGATGGTGATGTCTTTTGCCAGGTCGAGCAGTTGTCGACTGGAGAGTGACTGACCAAAATACTGGCTGGCAATGTCGGGCAGTTGGTGGGCTTCGTCGAAGATCATCACGTCCGCTTCCGGGATCAACTCGCCAAATCCACTCTCTTTCACCACCATATCCGCCAGAAAGAGATGATGGTTTACCACCACCACATCGGCGTCCATCGCTTTTTTGCGTGCTTTGACCACAAAGCAATCTTTATACATCGGGCAGTCGCTGCCAAGGCAGTTATCGTTGGTGCTGGTGACCAGCGGCCACGCCTGTGAATCTTCCGCCACGCTGACGCAGGTGCTGATATCACCATCGACTGTTTGATTAGACCAGGAGCGCAGCAGGATCACATCGCTTAAGATTTGTACCGGCAGATCGCCCCCCGCCAGCGCCTGCTGTTCGAGACGTTCGAGGCAGAGGTAGTTTGAGCGCCCTTTCAGCAGCGCCACATTGCCCGTGTATTTCAATGCCTTTGAGACCGTTGGCAAATCGCGGCTGTAGAGCTGATCCTGCAACGCTTTTGAGCCGGTCGAGATAATGACTTTCTTTTTCGCCCGCAGCGCAGGGGCCAGGTAAGCGTAGGTTTTGCCCGTACCGGTTCCTGCTTCCACCACCAGCGGCTGGCCTTTATCTATCGCCTGGGTGACGGCTACCGCCATCTGTCGCTGTGGTTCTCGCGGCTTAAAGCCTGGTATCGCTTTCGCCAACTGACCGTCTGGTGCAAAATCGTCCGTCACACTACCCCCTGTTGATTTGAACAGGGATTATGTCAGGATGAGGGAGCTTTCGCCAGTTGAAGTGGTGACGGCGACCTCACATTGTGGCAGTCTTTGCAGCACGAAAATGGAAGGATAATGAGGACAAAATGATGACTATCGTTCGTATCGATGCTGAAGCCCGCTGGTCTGATGTGGTGATCCACAACAACACGCTCTACTACACTGGTGTACCGGAAAACCTCGACGCCGATGCTTTTGAGCAAACCGCCAACACGCTGGCGCAGATTGACGCCGTGCTGGAAAAACAGGGCAGCAATAAATCGAGCATTCTGGATGCCACCATTTTCCTGGCTGATAAAAACGACTTCGCGGCGATGAATAAAGCGTGGGATGCCTGGGTTGTCGCGGGTCATGCGCCGGTGCGCTGCACGGTGCAAGCGGGGCTGATGAACCCGAAGTATAAAGTTGAAATTAAGATTGTGGCTGCGGTGTAAGCTTTATCGAAGCAAAATAAGTCAGACGATAATTTATCGATAATACTGGTCGGTTTTACATAAATCGACCAGAGATTAAGATATTACTGTTGATGCTCCTGCTAATTCATTATTTATTTTTATAATTTCAATTTTATCTATAAAACTAACTATATAAATAAACATAACCATGCCGTTGTGTTCGCCCTTCGATTAGCAACTCTGGTTTTCTTTCTTAGCTGAACAATTTGGTTATAGCGTGAGAACTGACCATTAATTTTCTCCCTCTTACTGGATAACACACCATGAGCTGCTACCTTTAAAACACCTGAATGTCAACAGGTTAACTCGTGCCATATCGTTATAATCCCTTTGATATTAGATGCAAATTAAGGTCATATATAGCCTTATCGATAACATGGTTAATTTTAAGGATAAGAATATGCCTGCTGTAATAGATAAAGCCCTGGATTTCATTGGTGCCATGGATGTATCAGCGCCAACACCAAGTTCGATGAATGAAAGCACGGCGAAGGGAATCTTTAAATATTTAAAAGAACTGGGAGTACCCGCGAGTGCCGCTGATATTACGGCGCGAGCTGACCAGGAAGGCTGGAACCCTGGGTTCACGGAAAAAATGGTTGGATGGGCAAAAAAAATGGAGACAGGTGAACGCTCTGTGATTAAAAATCCTGAATACTTTTCAACATATATGCAGGAAGAACTAAAAGCACTGGTCTGAGTTAAATTTATATCAGCATAAATGGGTCAGGACGCTTTTAATCACATATGAAAAGCGTCCTTTTTCTCACAATCAAATAACCATCGGCTTCTATAACGAAAGCGATACGGATAAGTGTGTTACTCGTCTTCATCCTCAAAACGCGCCACGATTCGCTCGCCGGAATGGTTGGCACGCAGCTCTTCTGCCACCAACGCGATTGCCTGGCCGCTGCTCATCCCTTGTGCCATCAGTTCCTGGATCCGCTCGACGGCTTTTTGCTGCTGTTCATGGGTGAGTGAAGGTAAACCTGCAAACATTGTTAACTCCTGCTAAATTGTTGGCGCTAATTATTTCATGCTACCCGGCACATAGCCAGTAGAGTCAGGACTGATGAAGACGTTATCTCCCGCTGTGATTACTTTACCCTGGCGTCAGGACGCCGCTGAATTTTATTTCTCCCGCTTAAGCCACCTGCCGTGGGCGATGCTTTTACACTCCGGCTATGCCGATCATCCTTATAGCCGCTTTGATATTGTGGTCGCCGAGCCGATTTGCACTTTAACCACTTTCGGTAAAGAAACCGTTGTTAGTGAAAGCGAAAAACGCACAACGACCACTGATGACCCGCTACAGGTGCTCCAGCAGGTGCTGGATCGCGCAGACATTCGCCCAACGCATAACGAAGATTTGCCATTTCAGGGCGGCGCGCTGGGGTTGTTTGGCTACGATCTGGGCCGCCGTTTTGAGTCACTGCCAGAAATTGCGCAGCAAGATATCGTTCTGCCGGATATGGCAGTGGGTATCTACGACTGGGCGCTGGTTGTTGACCACCAGCGTCAAACAGTTTCTTTGCTGAGTCATAATGATGTCAATGCCCGTCGGGCCTGGCTGGAAAGCCAGCAATTCTCGCCGCAGGAAGATTTCACGCTCACTTCCGACTGGCAATCCAATATGACCCGCGAGCAGTACGGCGAAAAATTTCGCCAGGTACAGGAATATCTGCACAGTGGTGATTGCTATCAGGTGAATCTCGCCCAGCGTTTTCAAGCGGCCTATTCTGGCGATGAATGGCAGGCATTCCTTCAGCTTAATCAGGCCAACCGCGCGCCGTTTAGCGCTTTTTTACGCCTTGAACAGGGCGCGATTTTAAGCCTTTCGCCAGAGCGGTTTATCCTTTGTGATAATAGTGAAATCCAGACCCGCCCGATTAAAGGCACGCTACCACGCCTGCCCGATCCTCAGGAAGATAGCAAACAAGCAGAGAAACTGGCGAACTCCCCCAAAGATCGCGCTGAAAATCTGATGATTGTCGATTTAATGCGTAATGATATCGGTCGCGTTGCCGTAGCCGGTTCGGTAAAAGTACCAGAGCTGTTCGTGGTCGAACCTTTCCCTGCCGTGCATCATCTGGTCAGCACCATAACGGCGCGGCTACCAGAACAGTTACACACCAGCGATCTGCTGCGCGCAGCTTTTCCTGGTGGCTCAATAACCGGGGCTCCGAAAGTACGGGCTATGGAAATTATCGACGAACTGGAACCGCAGCGACGCAATGCCTGGTGCGGCAGCATTGGCTATTTGAGCTTTTGCGGCAACATGGATACCAGCATTACTATCCGCACTCTGACTGCCATTAACGGACAAATATACTGCTCTGCGGGCGGTGGAATTGTCGCCGATAGCCAGGAAGAAGCGGAATATCAGGAAACTTTTGATAAAGTTAATAAGATATTACGCCAACTGGAGAAGTAAGACGTGGAATACCGTAGCCTGACGCTTGATGATTTTTTATCACGCTTTCAACTTTTGCGCCCGCAAATTAACCGGGAAACCCTAAATCATCGTCAGGCTGCCGTGTTAATCCCCATCGTCCGTCGACCGCAACCGGGGTTGTTGCTGACTCAGCGTTCAATTCATCTGCGTAAACACGCTGGACAAGTGGCATTCCCTGGAGGCGCAGTCGATGACACGGATGCATCAGTTATCGCCGCCGCGCTGCGCGAAGCTGAAGAAGAGGTCGCTATACCGCCTTCCGCCGTTGAAGTTATCGGCGTGCTGCCGCCCGTCGATAGCGTAACTGGCTACCAGGTAACCCCGGTGGTCGGCATTATCCCGCCCGATCTGCCGTATCGCGCCAGTGAAGATGAAGTCTCGGCGGTGTTTGAAATGCCGCTCGCCCAGGCATTACATCTGGGTCGTTATCACCCTTTAGATATCTACCGCCGTGGCGATTCACATCGGGTATGGCTGTCCTGGTATGAACAGTATTTTGTATGGGGAATGACCGCAGGCATAATTCGTGAGCTGGCGCTGCAAATTGGTGTGAAACCCTGACTATACTTATCTTTACATCTACAAAACACTACTTGAGACAATCATCGCAATATTAGTTAAATCGCGGTTTTTGATTAGTTTAATTCATGTGAATAGTTAAGCCAGTCGCCGCGTTCCCTCTTACACTATGCGCTGTTATTAGTTCGTTACTGGAAGTCCAGTCACCTTGTCAGGAGTATTATCGTGATTAGTCTATTCGACATGTTTAAGGTGGGGATTGGTCCCTCATCTTCCCATACCGTAGGGCCTATGAAGGCGGGTAAACAGTTCGTCGATGATCTGGTCGAAAAAGGCTTACTGGATAGCGTTACTCGCGTTGCCGTGGACGTTTATGGTTCACTGTCGCTGACGGGTAAAGGCCACCACACCGATATCGCCATTATTATGGGTCTTGCAGGTAACGAACCTGCCACCGTGGATATCGACAGTATTCCCGGTTTTATTCGCGACGTAGAAGAGCGCGAACGTCTGCTGCTGGCACAGGGACGGCATGAAGTGGATTTCCCGCGCAACAACGGGATGCGTTTTCATAACGGCAACCTGCCGCTGCATGAAAACGGTATGCAAATCCACGCCTATAACGGCGATGAAGTCGTCTACAGCAAAACTTATTATTCCATCGGCGGCGGTTTTATCGTCGATGAAGAACACTTTGGTCAGGATGCCGCCAACGAAGTGAGCGTGCCGTATCCGTTCAAATCTGCCACCGAACTGCTCGCGTACTGTAATGAAACCGGCTATTCGCTGTCTGGTCTCGCTATGCAGAACGAACTGGCGCTGCACAGCAAGAAAGAGATCGACGAGTATTTCGCTCATGTCTGGCAAACCATGCAGGCATGTATCGATCGCGGGATGAACACCGAAGGCGTACTGCCAGGCCCGCTGCGCGTGCCGCGTCGTGCGTCGGCCCTGCGCCGGATGTTAGTTTCCAGCGATAAACTGTCTAACGATCCGATGAATGTCATTGACTGGGTAAACATGTTTGCGCTGGCAGTTAACGAAGAAAACGCCGCCGGTGGTCGTGTGGTAACTGCGCCAACCAACGGTGCCTGCGGTATCGTTCCGGCAGTGCTGGCTTACTATGACCACTTTATTGAATCGGTCAGCCCGGACATCTATACCCGTTACTTTATGGCAGCGGGCGCGATTGGTGCATTGTATAAAATGAACGCCTCTATTTCCGGTGCGGAAGTTGGTTGCCAGGGCGAAGTGGGTGTTGCCTGTTCAATGGCTGCTGCGGGTCTTGCAGAACTGCTGGGCGGTAGCCCGGAACAGGTTTGCGTGGCGGCGGAAATTGGCATGGAACACAACCTTGGTTTAACCTGCGACCCGGTTGCAGGGCAGGTTCAGGTGCCGTGCATTGAGCGTAATGCCATTGCCTCTGTGAAGGCGATTAACGCCGCACGGATGGCTCTGCGCCGCACCAGTGCACCGCGCGTCTCGCTGGATAAGGTCATCGAAACGATGTACGAAACCGGTAAGGACATGAACGCCAAATACCGCGAAACCTCACGCGGTGGTCTGGCAATCAAAGTCCAGTGTGACTAATACTTCTTACTCGCCCATCTGCAACGGATGGGCGAATTTATCCCCGCTTTCTCGTCTGCTGTAATATTCCCCACTACACTTCCACTGTTGCGTCAGGCGTTTGTCGCCATACGCTTACAGGGTGGCCCGCATGCAAAAAGCACAACGGATCATTAAAACCTATCGCCGTAATCGAATGATTGTTTGTACGATTTGCGCACTCGTTACGCTCGCTTCGACCCTGAGCGTGCGATTTATTTCACAGCGTAACTTAAATCAACAACGGGTAGTACAATTCGCCAATCACGCTGTAGAGGAATTAGATAAAGTACTGCTTCCCCTACAGGCAGGTAGCGAAGTCTTGCTTCCGCTGATTGGTCTGCCCTGCTCTGTCGCCCATTTGCCATTACGTAAACAGGCGGCAAAACTCCAAACTGTGCGATCCATTGGCCTGGTGCAAGACGGCACACTTTATTGCTCCAGCATTTTTGGTTATCGCAATGTGCCCGTCGTGGACATTCTGGCTGAACTTCCTGCACCGCAACCACTTTTACGCCTGACGATCGACCGTGCCCTGATTAAAGGCAGTCCGGTTTTGATTCAATGGACACCTTCAGCGGGCAGTAGCAATGCTGGGGTCATGGAGATGATTAACATCGACTTACTGACGGCAATGCTCCTTGAGCCACAACTGCCGCAAATCAGTAGCGCCAGCCTGACGGTGGGCAAACGGCATTTGCTCTATGGTAATGGGCTGGTAGATTCCCTTCCGCAACCTGAAGACAATGAAAACTATCAGGTTTCTTCGCAATGCTTTCCTTTTACCATTAACGTTAATGGTCCGGGGGCTACGGCGCTGGCATGGCACTATCTTCCAACACAATTACCGCTGGCGGTGCTGCTAAGTTTACTGGTGGGCTATATCGCCTGGCTGGCGACCGCTTACCGGATGAGTTTTTCCCGCGAAATCAATCTGGGCCTGGCGCAACATGAGTTCGAATTGTTCTGCCAGCCTTTGCTTAATGCGCGCAGCCAGCAATGTATTGGTGTAGAGATTTTGCTGCGCTGGAACAATCCACGTCAGGGCTGGATTTCACCGGATGTGTTTATACCTATCGCGGAAGAACATCATTTAATTGTGCCACTGACCCGCTATGTGATGGCAGAAACCATCCGTCAGCGGCATGTTTTCCCTATGAGTAGTCAGTTTCATGTTGGCATTAACGTCGCACCCAGCCATTTTCGCCGTGGTGTGCTGATAAAAGATCTCAATCAGTACTGGTTTAGCGCTCACCCGATTCAGCAACTGATCCTCGAAATCACCGAACGCGATGCCTTACTGGATGTTGATTATCGGATTGCCCGCGAGCTGCATCGTAAAAACGTCAAACTGGCGATTGATGACTTCGGCACCGGCAACAGTTCATTTTCCTGGCTTGAAACATTACGTCCTGACGTGCTGAAAATTGATAAGTCATTTACCGCAGCTATAGGTTCTGACGCGGTTAACTCGACGGTGACCGATATCATCATCGCACTGGGGCAAAGACTGAATATTGAACTGGTGGCGGAGGGTGTGGAAACACAAGAACAGGCGAAGTATTTGCGCCGTCATGGCGTGCATATTTTGCAAGGGTATTTGTACGCACAGCCGATGCCGCTACGTGATTTTCCCAAATGGCTGGCGGGCAGCCAACCGCCGCCCGCCCGGCATAATGGACATATTACGCCCGTTATGCCGTTACGTTAACGCTTACTCATCTTCATCGTGCGCCGGTTGCTCTTTAACAATGCGAACCAGATCAACTCGATAATCATTGGCTTCAATGATGGTGATATGCAGTGGACCTACATCAATCACATCGCCCACACGGGGAATGTGACCATTTGCCGAGATCACGAGGCCCGCGACCGTCGCGATATCATCGTCATCGGCAAGATGCTCAACATCAAGCGCCTGCTGCAAGGCATGCAAATCTGTACCGCCTTTTACCAGCCAGCCGTCACCATCGGTAATGATTTCCGGCGTTTCGTCTGCGTCCGGGAATTCACCCGCAATGGCTTCCAGCACATCCAGCGGCGTGACCAAGCCTTGTACCACACCAAACTCGTTGGTCACGATAACAAAGCTCCCGCGAGCACGACGCAGCACGCCCAGCAGGTTGATCGGGTCAAGGGTTTCCGGAACGATAATTGCCGGAGACGCCGAAGCTATCGCCGCCACATCAACGCCTTCTTCGAGCGCCACCAGCAGTTCTTTAGCACGTACGATACCGATGATTTCATCCAGTTCACCGCGACATACCGGGAACAGACTGTGCGGTGAGGAGAGCAGCTGCTCACGGATTTCATCGACCCCGAGATTAGCGTCAACCCAGCTTATTTCACCGCGCGGCGTCATGATCCCGCGCAGAGAACGCGACGCCAGCGTCAATACGCCGTTAATCATGTAACGTTCTTCTTCGGCAAACGCACCTTCCGGGATCGGCATCGGCATCGGGTTATCGGCATCGTGCTGAACATTGGCCTGACGTTTCCCGCCCATCAAACGCAGGATGGCATCGGCAGTACGCGCTCGCAGCGGCAAAGTCGACTGGTGACGAATAAAGTTGCGACGCGCAATTTGGTTAAACACTTCGATGATGATCGAGAAGCCAATCGCGGCATACAGGTAACCTTTCGGAATGTGGAAACCGAAACCTTCTGCCACCAGACTCAGACCAATCATTAACAGGAAGCTCAGACAGAGCACCACCACCGTGGGGTGCTGGTTAACGAATCGCGTCAGCGGTTTCGATGCCAGCAGCATAACCGCCATCGCAATCACTACCGCCGCCATCATCACCGGCAGATGGTTAACCATCCCTACTGCCGTAATTACCGCATCCAATGAGAAGACGGCGTCAAGGATGACAATCTGTGTGACGACCACCCAGAAACTGGCGTAGCCTTTACCGTGGCCGGAATCATGATCGCGGTTTTCCAGCCGTTCATGCAGTTCGGTTGTTGCTTTGAACAGCAAGAATATCCCCCCGAACAACATAATCAGGTCGCGTCCGGAGAAGGAGAAATCCATGACGGTAAATAGCGGTTTGGTCAGCGTGACCATCCATGAAATCAGCGACAGCAGCCCCAGACGCATAATCAGCGCCAGTGATAATCCCAGCAAACGCGCTTTATCGCGTTGTTTTGGCGGCAGTTTGTCAGCAAGAATGGCGATGAAGACCAGGTTATCGATACCCAGCACAATTTCGAGAACAACAAGCGTGAGTAGCCCCGCCCAAATTGAGGGGTCCATTAAGAATTCCATGACAAGCTCCTGCTTAAGGAATAGCTATTCGACGCCAGAAATAATGCAGGCGTAACGACAAAATGCAAACGAAAGGTGCGGCATAGAGTGCCAGAAAGGCAGGCGTTAAAAGGCCTGATGCTGAAATGACGTCGGTGACGATCCATACTGCGGGCTACTGCCCTATACTCCATGGTTGTTAAACGGGAGTTAAACATATCAGAGACGCCTCTGATTTGGCAAAGATTTACCTTCCTTTGCAAACGAATGTGACAAGGATATTTTACCTTTCGAAATTTCTGCTAATCGAAAGTTAAATTACGGATCTTCATCACATAAAATAATTTTTTCGATATCTAAAATAAATCGCGAAACGCAGGGGTTTTTGGTTGTAGCCCTTATCTGAATCGATTCGATTGTGGACGACGATTCAAAAATACATCTGGCACGTTGAGGTGTTAACGATAATAAAGGAGGTAGCAAGTGACCATTGCTATTGTTATAGGCACACATGGTTGGGCTGCAGAGCAGTTGCTTAAAACGGCAGAAATGCTGTTAGGCGAGCAGGAAAACGTCGGCTGGATCGATTTCGTTCCAGGTGAAAATGCCGAAACGCTGATTGAAAAGTACAACGCTCAGTTGGCAAAACTCGACACCACTAAAGGCGTGCTGTTTCTCGTTGATACATGGGGAGGCAGCCCGTTCAATGCTGCCAGCCGCATTGTCGTCGACAAAGAGCATTATGAAGTCATTGCAGGCGTTAACATTCCAATGCTCGTGGAAACGTTAATGGCCCGTGATGATGACCCAAGCTTTGATGAACTGGTGGCGCTGGCAGTAGAAACAGGCCGTGAAGGCGTGAAAGCACTGAAAGCCAAACCGGTTGAAAAAGCTGCGCCAGCACCCGCTGCCGCAGCACCAAAAGCGGCTTCAACTCCGGCAAAACCAATGGGACCAAACGACTACATGGTTATTGGCCTTGCGCGTATCGACGACCGTCTGATTCACGGTCAGGTCGCCACCCGCTGGACCAAAGAAACCAATGTCTCCCGTATTATTGTTGTTAGTGATGAAGTGGCTGCGGATACCGTTCGTAAGACACTGCTCACCCAGGTTGCACCTCCGGGCGTAACAGCACACGTAGTTGATGTTGCCAAAATGATTCGCGTCTACAACAACCCGAAATATGCTGGCGAACGCGTAATGCTGTTATTTACCAACCCAACAGATGTAGAGCGTCTCGTTGAAGGCGGCGTGAAAATCACCTCTGTTAACGTCGGTGGTATGGCATTCCGTCAGGGTAAAACCCAGGTGAATAACGCGGTTTCAGTTGATGAAAAAGATATCGAGGCGTTCAAGAAACTGAATGCGCGCGGTATTGAGCTGGAAGTCCGTAAGGTTTCCACCGATCCGAAACTGAAAATGATGGATCTGATCAGCAAAATCGATAAGTAACGTATTGTGTTGATTATCACTCAGTTTTCACACTTAAGTCTTACGTAAACAGGAGAAGTACAATGGAGATTACCACTCTTCAAATTGTGCTGGTATTTATCGTAGCCTGTATCGCAGGTATGGGATCAATCCTCGATGAATTTCAGTTTCACCGTCCGCTAATCGCGTGTACCCTGGTGGGTATCGTTCTTGGCGATATGAAAACCGGTATTATTATCGGTGGTACGCTGGAAATGATCGCGCTGGGCTGGATGAACATCGGTGCTGCAGTTGCGCCTGACGCCGCTCTGGCTTCCATCATTTCTACTATTCTGGTTATCGCAGGTCATCAGAGCATTGGTGCAGGTATCGCACTGGCAATCCCTCTGGCCGCTGCGGGCCAGGTACTGACCATCATCGTTCGTACTATTACCGTTGCTTTCCAGCACGCTGCGGATAAGGCTGCTGATAACGGCAACCTGACAGCGATTTCCTGGATCCACGTTTCTTCTCTGTTCCTGCAAGCAATGCGTGTGGCTATTCCGGCCGTCATCGTTGCGCTGTCTGTTGGTACCAGCGAAGTACAGAACATGCTGAACGCGATTCCGGAAGTGGTGACCAATGGTCTGAATATCGCCGGTGGCATGATCGTGGTGGTTGGTTATGCGATGGTTATCAACATGATGCGTGCTGGCTACCTGATGCCGTTCTTCTACCTCGGCTTCGTAACCGCAGCATTCACCAACTTTAACCTGGTTGCTCTGGGTGTGATTGGTACTGTTATGGCAGTGCTCTACATCCAACTTAGCCCGAAATACAACCGCGTAGCCGGTGCGCCTGCTCAGGCAGCTGGTAACAACGATCTCGATAACGAACTGGACTAACAGGTGAGCGAAATGGTTGATACAACTCAAACTACCACCGAGAAAAAACTCACTCAAAGTGATATTCGTGGCGTCTTCCTGCGTTCTAACCTCTTCCAGGGTTCATGGAACTTCGAACGTATGCAGGCACTGGGTTTCTGCTTCTCTATGGTACCGGCAATTCGTCGCCTCTACCCTGAGAACAACGAAGCTCGTAAACAAGCTATTCGCCGTCACCTGGAGTTCTTTAACACCCAGCCGTTCGTGGCTGCGCCGATTCTCGGCGTAACCCTGGCGCTGGAAGAACAGCGTGCTAATGGCGCAGAGATCGATGACGGTGCTATCAACGGTATCAAAGTCGGTTTGATGGGGCCGCTGGCTGGTGTAGGCGACCCGATCTTCTGGGGAACCGTACGACCGGTATTTGCAGCGCTGGGTGCCGGTATCGCAATGAGCGGCAGCCTGTTAGGTCCGCTGCTGTTCTTCATCTTGTTTAACCTGGTGCGTCTGGCAACCCGTTACTACGGCGTAGCGTATGGTTACTCCAAAGGTATCGATATCGTTAAAGATATGGGTGGTGGCTTCCTGCAAAAACTGACGGAAGGGGCGTCTATTCTCGGCCTGTTTGTCATGGGGGCATTGGTTAACAAGTGGACACATGTCAACATCCCGCTGGTTGTCTCTCGCATTACTGACCAGACGGGCAAAGAACACGTTACCACTGTCCAGACTATTCTGGACCAGTTAATGCCAGGCCTGGTACCACTGCTGCTGACCTTTGCTTGTATGTGGCTACTGCGCAAAAAAGTTAACCCGCTGTGGATCATCGTTGGCTTCTTCGTCATCGGTATCGCTGGTTACGCTTGCGGCCTGCTGGGACTGTAAGACTGTTGTACACTACCGGGGCCTTTTGGCCCCGTTTTTTTTATCTGGAGGATTAATGACAATCACGGACCTGGTACTGATTCTTTTCATCGCCGCACTCCTGGCCTTCGCGATCTACGATCAGTTCATCATGCCCCGCCGTAACGGCCCCACTCTGCTGGCAATTCCTTTGCTCCGGCGTGGTCGCATCGATAGCGTTATCTTCGTCGGATTGATTGTCATTCTTATCTATAACAACGTCACGAATCATGGCGCGCTAATAACAACATGGTTATTAAGTGCACTGGCTCTGATGGGTTTTTATATATTCTGGATCCGCGTTCCGAAGATCATCTTTAAACAAAAAGGTTTTTTCTTCGCCAATGTCTGGATTGAATATAGCCGAATCAAAGCGATGAACTTGTCGGAAGATGGCGTGTTGGTGATGCAATTAGAACAGCGTCGGCTGTTAATCCGCGTTCGAAATATCGACGATCTGGAAAAAATTTATAAGCTTCTCGTTTCAACTCAATAAGTTATGAATTTAGCCAAAGCTATGTTTAGTGTATTTTTAATAATCAGACATAGCTTAGGCTATATTACCTCTTCCCTTATTTGTTATTTATTTTAACGTTTCATTGATATATAAATCTAAATGAAAATCGTTATCAATAAAGCAATGAAATAATATATTCCAACAGTTGTTTTATATTCTCAAAATATGTTAAGGTTGCGCCCTCATTTGGGGAGTAGCCGATTTCCAGATTCCGGAAATGTACGTGTCAACATACTCGTTGCAAAACGTGGCACGTACGGACTGAACACTTTCAGTCAGGCGAGACCATATGCACATCAATCGCTATGCCTGCATGAACGCGAAAACCCATCGCGGCTTGTTGTTCATGTATGCATGTTTGCTGGGGGCGATGATGTGTTTTATGGATACCCCGGTCAGGACGTTGTCATGAATATCACTGCTACTGTTCTTCTTGCGTTTGGTATGTCGATGGATGCATTTGCTGCATCAATCGGTAAAGGTGCCACCCTCCATAAACCGAAATTTTCTGAAGCGTTGCGAACCGGCCTTATTTTTGGTGCTGTCGAAACCCTGACGCCGCTGATCGGCTGGGGAATGGGCATGTTAGCCAGCCGGTTTGTCCTTGAATGGAACCACTGGATTGCGTTTGTGCTGCTGATATTCCTCGGCGGGCGAATGATTATTGAGGGTTTTCGTGGCGCAGATGATGAAGATGAAGAGCCGCGCCGTCGACACGGTTTCTGGCTACTGGTAACCACCGCGATTGCCACCAGCCTGGATGCCATGGCTGTGGGTGTTGGTCTTGCTTTCCTGCAGGTCAACATTATCGCGACCGCATTGGCCATTGGTTGTGCAACCTTGATTATGTCGACATTAGGGATGATGGTTGGTCGCTTTATCGGCTCAATTATTGGGAAAAAAGCGGAAATTCTCGGCGGGCTGGTGCTGATCGGCATCGGCGTCCAGATCCTCTGGACGCACTTCCACGGTTAATAAGAACGCTGCCAGAGGTGAATATTAAAGTCCGTCTGGCAGTCGAACACTTCTTTTGCTGCCAGTGTTTGCCAGACTTCTGGCTTCGCACGCCAGGCAAACGGCGTCATCTGCAATAATGCGACGGCTTCATCACCGCGAAGACGCATCGGATAACACAACTCAGCACTCTGCTGTAATGTAAAACCTTCCAGTTGTTCTGCATGAGGTGCATGAAGATGTACTTCATTGTAAATCAGCCCCTTCAGCTCCATCAAATGTCGCGGTCCCGGCGTGGCAGTAATGACCCAACCGCCAGGCTTCACTACTCGCGCTAATTCTTCTGCTTTACACGGCGCGTAAATACGTATTATGGCGTCCATACTGGTATCGGAAAACGGCAAACGGTGGCTGGAAGCAACACAAAAAGTGACCTGCGGATAGCGTTTCGCCGCCGCTTTTATCGCTACCTTCGAGACATCCAGGCCAAACGTGGTGATTTCGGGCAACGCATCGGCAAATGCGTGTGTGTAATACCCTTCACCACAGCCAATATCCAGCACCGCCGTGGCCTTTTCATCAAGCCGTTCCTGCAGTTGGGCGACAATTGCATCACGCAGTGGCTGATAATGTCCGGCATCTAAGAATGCGCGGCGTGCTTGCATCATTTCCGCGCTGTCGCCCGGATCACGAGACCGTTTATGCTGAACGGGCAGCAGATTGACATACCCTTCTTTCGCCATATCAAACTGATGTCGCTGGGGACAGATATAGCTGTTTTTTTCACGCGAAAGAGGCTGATGGCAAAGTGGACAGGAAAACGACATGACAACTCCGGCAGGATACTAAAGGCCGCAAGTGTAACGCGAATCACGCGGCGGGCAAATATCCGAACGCCAGGAGCGAAGATAAAGCAAAGTAAAAAGCCTCGCATTCGACGAGGCTTTATAGCGAGATTGAAGCGTATTCACACTTCAGATCAGTGGATTCGATCAGATAGCTGTTACGTTAACAGCTGCCGGACCTTTCTGACCGTCCTGAATTTCGAACTCAACGTTCTGACCTTCAGCCAGAGTTTTGAAACCATTACCCTGGATAGCAGAGAAGTGTACGAACACGTCTTTGCTGCCATCAGCCGGAGTAATGAAGCCAAAACCTTTAGACTCGTTGAACCACTTAACCTGACCTTTAATCTTTGCCATTTGAAAAATTCCTTAGATTGTTTTCTTCGCCCGCAGGCATAACATAGATAAAACTGACACATTACTGCATGAGGCACCAATATAAGGCTCGGCAGAGAAGCGGTATTCAACGTCAACGTGTTTACTCAGGACTTCTTTACTGAAAATGCCACACATAAACAGAACTGTACCTCGTTTAACCCGAAATCTGTTATCACATACAACGTTAATTATGGCAAGCCATTTTTAAACATGTCTCGATCAGACGCACAAATCTCGATACGTCTTCCACTTTTTTTGCACACTTATGCAACGGAATACGCGCCGATATATCATTGTGCTTAACCTTGCCAGTTCAGGCAGATACTTAAACTGACGTATTTTCTAACATAGTTCAATAAGTTCAGTTGTTCCAGGCCAGTGGGAGAAGTTATTACATAGTGCGTGCAATATCACATTTTCTGCTATGCAATGAATAAAAAGTTATATCACTTTTTCTCATAAAACAGTCAGTTAACGGCTATCAATCACTCCAAAGAGAAGTCAATCGCCAAAGGTATTGTAAATTTAAAATAAGAAAAATTGATGAATGCGCAAAAAAATCAAGAGAGAAACGTTTCGCTAATAAATAATACCACGCTTAATCACAAATCCGATGTAAACATCCTAATAAATTAATGGGCTAAATATCTTTTTCTGATATCCCGTTACGCAAATAAATAATATGATAATTATTTGAAGTCAGACCAGAGTTTTAATTTGAAGCAGTTGCACCATGACAGTGCGTATAATCAGGATGAATTGAGTAACCCTTCAACGACGGGGTTACTCAAGATTGAGGAAGGATTATCGTTCGGCGACCAGACGAATAATATCTTCGTCTTCAACCGATTTTTGACTCTCAACGGTCTTTTTATCTGCTTTCTCAGGTTCGTTTGCTTCGCACAAACGACGTAACAGAGCATTTTGACGTTTTTGCTGATCCAGCAACGCCTCAAGCAGTTCAATCTGTTCGTTAGTCCGTGAACTGGCACGATTGATAAAAAACCACAAGATAAGCCCGATAAAAAGAACCACCACCGATACAACCAAAGACGCAATGTTCATCACGCCTGAATTTACAACTTCGTTCATTTCACCACCTCTGAGTAGAGGCGCTATTCTACCACTGCTGGAGAGGAAGAAAATCTAGTGCTGAAAAAATGATATCACCACGGGATAAACTGGTTAATGGCACAAATTCCGCTGAAAAATTGTACATCCTGATCGCACATCATGTTGAATACCTGCGCCCAAAGCAGCAAGCAAGCCAACACCACGACAACCAGAACGACCCATCGAAACTTTTTCACTCCAATCTCCGTTTCACCTACCTTATGTCATTAAACTAGCATGCGTTAGTTAAACAGCGCCTAACTATGTCGATATTCGTGCTTTTTCAGAATGAGTCGCTTGCTTCAGCGCATATTGCCGCTACGATTAAGCGAACATAAAAAGAGAAGAGGTTGTAATGCGATTCATCATTCGCACAGTTATGCTGATAGCACTGGTATGGATAGGATTATTACTCAGCGGATATGGCGTTTTGATTGGAAGCAAAGAGAATGCCGCGGGATTAGGTTTGCAATGTACCTATCTGACCGCCAGAGGCACCAGCACGGTACAATACCTGCACACTAAAAGTGGTTTTCTGGGGATAACAGATTGCCCGTTGTTACGTAAAAGCAATATTGTGGTCGATAATGGTTAAGGGTAATAAATAACCAGATTCTCACTCATGAGTAAAATATTCTTATCGCAAGTGCGTTTAATATAACGCCACCTTCAACTTTATTTTTCTCATGCTAAATAAAGAACCTGTCTGTTTGATATTCAGACAGGTTCTTACTCTCATCAGAATGGATAGTCGTGATAACCCATTTGGGCAGAAATTTTGCGCGCCGCGGTATGCAACATTGCGACATATTCCTGTAAACGCTCTTCAGAGAAACGCAACGTCGGGAAGGAGATGCTAAGACCGGCAATGACCACGCCAAAGCGATCAAATACCGGAACCGCAATGCATCGCAGCCCTTCTTCCTGCTCTTCGTTATCTTCGCCATACCCCTGCTCACGCACCTGGTCCAGAACGGGTAATAACGCTTCTGTACTGGTGATGGTCCGCTCGGTACTGCGTTTATACTCCACGCCCTCAAGAATTTGCTTCACTTCATCGCGATCGCGCCATGCCAGCAGTACCTTACCAATCGCGGTGCTGTACAGTGGATTACGACGCCCAATCCGTGAATACATGCGCAAATTATACATAGAGTCAATTTTGTGGATGTAAACAATACTGTCTTCGTCCAGTGCGCCGAGGTGGATAGTTTCTTTCGTCAGGCGGGAGATCTCACGCATCTGGATATCTGCGCTACGAATTAAATCGACGTTTTGTAACGCGCGAGCGCCCAGTTCAAACAATTTCAGGGTCAGGGAATATTTCTCCGACTCCCCTTCCTGCGCCACATAACCCAGGGTTTTCATGGTCTGTAAAAAGCGATAAACGGTGCTTTTTGACATCATGACGCGCTGCGACAGCTCGGTTATCCCTATTTCGCGCTCTTCACCCAGCGCCTGCAAAATGCCAAAAACTTTCAGCACGGAAGATACAGAATCAGGCTGTTTATCCAGATCTGCGTTAGCCATTTATCACCTCATTGCGAGTGTTTTATAAAAATCAGAACTGTTTTTTATTATAATTTCGCACCTGGGTGGTCGCAATCCATCTTTTGCCGGTTAGTTACAATTCTGCGACATCCACCGTGAATATCAGTGCTAGAATCTTACCCCTGTTGATTATTCACCAAAGATATAAAATTCCTATGCCAAAAGTTCAGGCCGACGGCCTGCCGTTGCCCCAGCGATACGGTGCGATATTAACCATTGTGATTGGTATTTCGATGGCTGTCCTTGACGGCGCAATCGCCAACGTCGCCTTGCCAACAATCGCCACGGACCTTCATGCCACACCGGCCAGTTCCATCTGGGTAGTGAACGCCTATCAAATCGCCATTGTCATCTCCCTGCTCTCATTTTCGTTTCTGGGCGATATGTTTGGCTATCGACGTATTTATAAATGCGGTCTGGTCGTTTTTCTGTTGTCTTCACTGTTCTGCGCCCTTTCTGATTCGCTGCAAATGCTCACCCTTGCGCGTGTCATACAAGGTTTCGGCGGTGCAGCGTTGATGAGCGTTAATACCGCACTTATCCGCCTGATCTATCCACAACGTTTTCTGGGTAGAGGGATGGGCGTAAACTCGTTTATTGTTGCCGTCTCTTCTGCTGCCGGGCCGACAATTGCTGCAGCAATCCTCTCCATCGCATCCTGGAAATGGTTATTTTTAATCAACGTACCGTTGGGTATTATCGCCCTGCTTCTGGCCATGCGTTTTCTGCCACCCAATGGCTCTCGTGCCAGTAAACCCCGTTTCGACCTGCCCAGCGCCGTGATGAACGCGTTAACCTTCGGCCTGCTTATTACTGCATTGAGTGGTTTCGCTCAGGGGCAATCGCTGACGTTGATTGGCGCGGAACTGGTGGTAATGGTTGTCGTTGGTATTTTCTTTATTCGCCGCCAGCTTTCTCTTCCCGTACCGCTGCTACCGGTGGATTTACTGCGTATCCCGCTGTTTTCACTTTCTATTTGCACATCTGTTTGCTCTTTCTGCGCACAAATGCTGGCAATGGTTTCCCTGCCCTTTTACCTGCAAACCGTGCTCGGGCGTAGTGAAGTCGAAACAGGTTTACTTCTGACACCGTGGCCGTTAGCAACAATGGTGATGGCTCCGCTGGCAGGCTATTTGATTGAACGCGTACATGCAGGATTGCTGGGTGCTTTAGGGTTGTTCATCATGGCTGCGGGGCTTTTTTCCCTGGTTCTGCTGCCCGCGTCACCTGCGGATATCAATATTATCTGGCCGATGATCTTATGTGGCGCTGGATTTGGCTTATTCCAGTCACCCAATAACCACACCATTATAACCTCCGCTCCGCGCGAACGTAGCGGTGGGGCCAGTGGCATGTTAGGGACGGCTCGTCTACTGGGTCAGAGTAGCGGCGCGGCACTGGTGGCGCTGATGCTAAATCAGTTTGGTGATAATGGTACGCACGTCTCGCTGATGGCTGCGGCTATTCTGGCAGTGATTGCTGCCTGTGTCAGTGGTTTACGTATCACTCAGCCACGAGCCAGGGCATAAAAAAAGCGCGTCGATCAGGACGCGCTTTTTAGTATTTACTTCATATTACTTCAGGTATTCACCCGTACGCAGAGCTTCAATACGTTTATCCAGCGGCGGGTGAGTCATGAACAACTCACTGAGCGATTTCGACTTACCGTTAATACAGAAAGCCATCATGCTGGTTGCTTCTTGCGGTTCATAGCTGGTTTTCAGGCGCTGCAGCGCGGCAATCATTTTCTCGCGACCAACCAGTTTTGCCGAACCGGCATCAGCGTGGAATTCACGATGACGCGAGAACCACATGGTGATAATGCTCGCCAGAATACCAAACACCAGTTCCAGAACCGTTGCAACCGCAAAGTAGATCAGCGGGTTGCCGTTGCTCTCTTCACCTTCATCACGATTTCCGCCCATAAAACCCGCGGCAAGCTGCGCCAGAATACGGGAAATAAAGATAACGAAGGTGTTCACCACGCCCTGAATCAGCGTCATGGTGACCATATCACCATTGGCGATGTGGCTGATTTCGTGAGCAATTACCGCCTCGGCTTCATCCGGGCTCATGTTCTGCAGCAAACCGGTGCTGACAGCAACCAGAGAGGCATCACGGCGCGCACCGGTTGCAAAAGCGTTGATGTCCGGCGCATGGTAGATAGCCACTTGCGGCATAGCGATCCCCGCCTGACGAGCCTGGGTTGCTACAGTATTGACCAGCCAACGTTCCCTTTCGTTACGCGGTTGCTCGATCACTTCCCCGCCAACAGATCGTAATGCCATCCATTTGGACATCAGAAGCGAAACGAAGGAACCACCAAAACCGAACAGCAAGGCCATGATCATCAGCCCCTGAACGCTGCTCGACTGTATCCCTGTCAGGCTCAGTACCAGCCCGAAAACGACCATTACGGCCAGGTTCGTTAGCAGGAAGAGCGCGATTCGCATCATAATTTTCTTTTTACCTCAGTTTAACAAAACGCAATATGCGATACCCACATCGTATGGGTTACGCGACTATTTTCAAGTCTGGATAGTGCGTAAGTCACCAGAAAGACACAACTTTACATTTTGTAGCATCTGATTTACGGCATCTTGCCGCTGTTAAAAAATCAGGCACAATTTCTTGTGCCTGATTGATATTACTTGACGGGAGCGGGTTGTTCCGCGGGTCTGGCTTTTTCAAGCTTTGCCAGATCGAGTGCGATATTCACCGTCTCATCCAGATAAGGATCCGGCTCCTGGTAATCTTTCGGTAGATCATCCAGTTTCTTCAACTCCGGTTTACCTTCGCGTTTAAAACGTTCGTTCAAACGCGCCAGACGCGTCGCATCATCTTCATTATTCTCTTTCTCACGCACAGCGTAATTCAGAGAAACGATATTGCGCTTGTCCTTCATGGCGTTGAAGCGCGCGATATCCTTCATGATGTTCTGGAACTCAGGATCTTTCGCGATACGCGCATTATGTTCCTTCAGCAGCTCCGGTCCAAAGGCCGTTAAATCGCCTGATTTCACATAGGTCGCGGCATCGATGCTATCCCACGGCAGCGCGTTATCTTCGAATTTCTCACCGGTTTCCGTTTCTTCATTACCCGTCGGCATGATGATGTCTGGCGTTACGCCTTTACGTTGCGTACTGCCGCCGTTAACGCGATAGAATTTCTGGATCGTGTACTGCACAGAACCCAGCGCTGGCCATTCAGGACGTAACATCTGATCGTAAATACGGTTCAATGAACGGTATTGCTGAACGGTGCCTTTACCAAACGTCGGTTCACCCACAACCAGCGCACGACCGTAATCCTGCATTGCCGCGGCAAAGATTTCTGAAGCCGAAGCACTGAAGCGGTCAACCAGCACCACCAGCGGGCCTTTATAGAAAACCTGCCCATCAGTATCGCTGTCTTCACGAACTTTACCGTTGTTATCACGGACCTGAACAATCGGACCGGATGGAATGAACAGACCGGAGAGCGATACCGCTTCGGTCAACGCCCCACCGCCATTGCTACGCAGGTCGATGATGACACTGCTGACATTCTGTTTTTCCAGTTTCTGCAACTGCACTTTGACATCGTCTGTCAAACCCACATAGAAACCTGGAATATCCAGAACGCCGACTTTCTCTTTACCGACGGTCTTCACCGACATTTTAACCGCACGGTCTTCGAGGCGAATACGTTCACGGGTCAACGTTACAGTACGGGTCTTGGTCCCTTTACCAGCAGGTAAAATTTCCAGACGAACTTTACTGCCCTTCGGCCCTTTAATTAAGGCAACCACATCATCAAGACGCCAGCCAATCACGTCAACCATCGGCTTGCCTGTTTGACCAACACCGACAATTTTGTCACCAACGCTGATAGCTTTACTCTTCGCTGCCGGACCACCTGCCACCATCGAATTGATAACGGTGTAGTCATCATCCATTTGCAGAACTGCGCCAATACCTTCCAGCGACAAACTCATTTCAGTGTTGAACTGTTCGGTATTACGCGGGGAAAGATAGTTGGTATGCGGGTCGATTTCACGCGCAAACGCCGTCATTGCCAGCGAGAAAACATCTTCGCTGTTGGTTTGCGCCAGACGACGAATGGCAAATTTGTAGCGGCGAGTCAGGGTTTCACGAATTTCTTTATCCGTTTTTCCTGCCAGCTTCAGGCTTAACTCGTCGAATTTGACTTTACTGTCCCACAGCGCGTTCAACTCAGCCTCGTTTTTCGGCCATGGCGCTTTGCTGCGGTCAAGGTTATAAGTGTCGTTGCCGGTAAAATCCATCGGCTTTTCCAGTACCGACAAAGCGTACTGGTAACGCTCAAAACGGCGCTTTTGCGCCAGATTGTAGAGATCGTAGAAAACGTCGAGTTTTCCTGAACGCAGTTCA
Source organism: Escherichia sp. F1 (assembly GCF_046764225.1). Taxonomy (NCBI): domain Bacteria; kingdom Pseudomonadati; phylum Pseudomonadota; class Gammaproteobacteria; order Enterobacterales; family Enterobacteriaceae; genus Escherichia; species Escherichia sp. F1. Next base: position 2,083,291 of record NZ_CP177202.1, on the reverse strand, counting down.
TCACCTAACTCGGTTTTCTTTTTCGCGAACTGTTCAACATCGCTTGCCAGCAGCACGTTGTGGCTGTAATCGAGCAGATTCAGGTAGCGGTCAAAGATTTTGGCCGAAAATGCCTGATCGAGGTCGAACTGGCGATAATGAGAACGGGTGAAGCGCGACGTTACGCGCTCACTTACCGTCGCATGCTGCGTCTCTTCCTTTAATACCGGAATTTGATCAGCACGCGTGATATCTTCTACAGCGAAGGTCTGGCCTGCTATTGCAAGCAGGCCAGCTAACGCGGTAAGCCTAAAAAACATGTTCATGCCTGGCCCGGCCTCCGTTTCAGAACACCAGGTGTTCTGCGCGCACAATCAAAGACATACCCGAATTCAGCTGGACGCGGACGCCGTCTTTGGTGATTTCTAATACGGTGGCATCCATCGCGTTTTGACCCGCTTTCACCTTCAGGGCTTGTCCGACAGTCAGAGCTGAAATGTCAGAAACCGGGGTGTGCTGTTCTTCGCGAGGTGCTTTTACTGTTTTTGGCGCTTTCTCTACCGGCTTTTGCGCACGAGGTTTACGTTCAGCGCCTTCTTTGCGGCGTGGCGTGGTCGGACGTGGCTTGCGTTCGCGTCGCGGTGCGTCTTCTTTCTCACCAGCAGCTGCGGCAGCTTCGCGTTTTTTCGCTTGCTGTTCAGCACGCTGTGCCTGAACACGCGCTTTCGCTTCTTCAAGCTGCTTGCGAGCATGCTCTACATGTTGCTCGTCCAGCTCACCGCATGGGTTGCCGTCAAGATCGACACGCGTTGCGCCGGGTTTAACACCGTAAAGATAACGCCAGCTCGAAGTGTAGAGACGTAAAGCGGATCGTAATTGCGTTTTGCTCAGGTTCATTTCCCCGGCAACACGATCGACCAAATCCTGAAAAATACCGATTTTCAGCGGACGCGCTTCACCTTCCGCACTGAAACAGTGGGGAAAACGTTCGGCCAGAAACGCGATTACTTCTTTACTGCTATTCAACTTAGGTTGATTTTCCATGAAATTTCCTGATTACAACGGACGTAGCCAACAAGCGCAGGCATGAACAGGCGTCATTATAATGACGCTATCAGTAAATGCTACGTTATCCGTTGATTATCCTGCGACGCTCGCAAAGAATTTTTTGTAATCCGTCGTTGCAAGCACCTTTTCAAGCTGTGCCACAAGCTGACGTAAGCCTTGCTCGTCCTCGTCTGTAAAGCGACCGAAGACGGTACTGTCGATGTCGAGAACACCAATAATCTGATTTTTCACCACCAGCGGCAGAACAATTTCAGAATTACTCGCCGCATCACAGGCAATATGCCCGTCAAACGCATGAACATCCTCGATACGCTGTACTTGATTGCGGGCAACCGCAGTACCGCACACGCCGCGCCCGACGGGTATCCGGACACAGGCAATTTTGCCCTGAAATGGTCCGAGCACCAGTGTATCGTCCTCAAGCAAATAAAAACCTGCCCAGTTAACGTCACTGAGACGCTCATATAACAACGCACTGGTGTTAGCAAGCGTTGCCAGAAAACTGGTTTCTCCTGCCATCAGCGCGTTAAAGTCGCGATTTAAATCCGCGTAAAATTCTGTTTTGTTCATTATATAATCACTTGGTTGTCTTACCTGGAACTGCCAACCTATTAAAATAAGCATTAAATGCGTTAATGCTCAAGATCATTCCCATCATGGGTTAAGATTAATGTTAATTCTTATTACATTTGGCACGTCATGGCTCTTAACACACCACAAATTACGCCGACAAAAAAGATAACAGTGAGGGCTATCGGTGAGGAACTGCCGCGTGGTGATTACCAACGTTGCCCGCAATGTGACATGCTGTTTAGCCTGCCCGAGATAAATTCTCATCAAAGTGCCTATTGTCCGCGCTGTCAGGCAAAAATTCGTGACGGGCGCGACTGGTCGCTAACGCGCCTGGCGGCAATGGCCTTCACCATGCTGTTGCTTATGCCGTTTGCCTGGGGCGAACCGCTGTTGCATATCTGGCTGTTAGGCATTCGTATTGACGCCAACGTCATGCAAGGCATCTGGCAAATGACCAAACAGGGCGATGCGATAACGGGATCAATGGTCTTTTTTTGCGTTATTGGTGCCCCCCTCATTCTGGTGACCTCCATAGCTTATTTATGGTTTGGTAACCGACTGGGAATGAATCTACGTCCGGTACTGCTGATGCTTGAGCGACTGAAAGAGTGGGTAATGCTCGATATCTACCTGGTCGGCATTGGCGTTGCTTCTATAAAGGTGCAGGATTATGCCCATATCCAGGCGGGTGTCGGCTTGTTCTCTTTTGTGGCGTTGGTGATTTTAACGACGGTGACGTTGTCACATCTCAATGTCGAAGAACTGTGGGAGCGATTTTATCCACAGCGCCCCGCTACGCGTAGAGACGAGAAACTCCGTATTTGTCTTGGGTGCCATTTTACCGGCTATCCTGATCAGCGTGGTCGCTGCCCGCGTTGCCATATCCCGCTACGCCTGCGTCGCCGTCATAGTCTGCAAAAATGCTGGGCGGCGCTGTTAGCGTCAATCGTTTTATTGTTACCTGCCAACCTGTTGCCTATTTCTATCATTTATCTGAATGGTGGCCGGCAGGAAGATACAATTCTTTCCGGGATTATGTCGCTGGCAAGTAGCAACATTGCGGTCGCCGGAATCGTGTTTATCGCCAGTATTCTGGTACCGTTTACTAAAGTGATCGTCATGTTCACTTTACTGTTGAGTATTCATTTTAAATGCCAGCAAGGTTTACGCACACGCATTCTGTTACTGCGGATGGTGACCTGGATTGGTCGCTGGTCGATGCTCGACCTGTTTGTCATATCTTTAACCATGTCGCTGATTAATCGCGATCAGATCCTCGCTTTTACTATGGGACCGGCTGCGTTTTATTTCGGCGCAGCGGTAATTTTGACTATTCTTGCTGTGGAATGGCTGGACAGCCGCTTACTTTGGGATGCACATGAGTCAGGAAACGCCCGCTTCGACGACTGAAGCGCAGATTAAAAATAAACGCCGTATCTCACCTTTCTGGCTGCTGCCATTCATCGCGCTAATGATTGCCGGTTGGCTGATTTGGGATAGTTATCAGGACCGGGGTAATACCGTCACCATCGACTTTATGTCGGCGGATGGTATTGTTCCAGGCCGTACGCCTGTTCGTTATCAGGGCGTTGAAGTCGGAACTGTGCAGGATATCAGCCTGAGCGACGATCTTCGTAAGATTGAAGTCAAGGTCAGCATCAAGTCCGATATGAAAGATGCGCTGCGCGAAGAGACACAGTTCTGGCTGGTGACGCCAAAGGCCTCGCTGGCAGGTGTCTCCGGGCTGGACGCCCTCGTCGGTGGTAACTATATCGGCATGATGCCAGGTAAAGGTAAAGAGCAGGATCACTTTGTCGCACTCGATACCCAACCGAAATATCGGCTGGACAATGGCGATCTGATGATCCACCTGCAAGCCCCCGATCTCGGTTCGCTGAACAGCGGTTCATTGGTCTATTTCCGCAAGATCCCGGTCGGAAAAGTCTACGACTATGCCATCAATCCCAACAAGCAAGGCGTGGTGATTGATGTCCTGATCGAGCGGCGTTTTACCGATCTGGTGAAAAAAGGTAGCCGTTTCTGGAACGTTTCCGGCGTTGATGCCAACGTCAGTATCAGTGGCGCGAAGGTGAAACTGGAAAGCCTGGCGGCACTGGTTAACGGTGCGATTGCCTTCGATTCACCTGAAGAGTCGAAACCTGCCGAGGCGGAAGATACCTTTGGTCTGTATGAAGACCTGGCCCATAGCCAGCGTGGCGTAATAATCAAACTGGAACTGCCGAGTGGGGCCGGATTAACCGCCGACTCGACGCCGTTAATGTATCAGGGGCTGGAAGTCGGACAGCTGACTAAACTGGATTTAAATCCTGGTGATAAAGTCACTGGGGAAATGACCGTTGATCCCAGCGTCGTCACCCTGCTTCGTGAAAATACCCGCATCGAATTACGTAATCCGAAATTATCCCTTAGCGATGCCAATCTCAGCGCCCTGCTGACCGGCAAAACCTTCGAGTTGGTGCCCGGCGATGGCGAGCCACGCAAAGAGTTCGTTGTTGTGCCAGGCGAAAAAGCCCTACTGCAAGAGCCGGATGTTCTGACACTGACCCTGACCGCGCCGGAAAGTTACGGTATTGATGCTGGTCAGCCGCTCATTCTTCACGGCGTGCAGGTAGGCCAGGTTATTGATCGTAAACTCACCAGCAAAGGCGTCACCTTTACCGTCGCCATCGAGCCTCAGCATCGCGAACTGGTAAAAGGCGATAGCAAATTTGTCGTCAACAGCCGTGTCGACGTGAAGGTGGGGCTGGATGGCGTTGAGTTTCTCGGTGCCAGCGCCTCAGAATGGATTAACGGCGGGATACGTATTCTGCCAGGCGATAAAGGCGAGATGAAAGCCAGCTATCCACTGTATGCCAATCTGGAAAAAGCGCTGGAGAACAGCCTTAGCGATTTACCCACCACAACCGTGAGTTTGAGTGCAGAGACGCTGCCGGATGTGCAGGCAGGATCGGTAGTGCTGTACCGTAAATTTGAAGTTGGTGAAGTTATTACCGTGCGTCCGCGAGCTAACGCGTTTGATATCGATCTGCATATTAAGCCGGAGTATCGCAACCTTCTGACCAGCAACAGCGTGTTCTGGGCAGAAGGTGGGGCGAAAGTTCAGCTGAATGGTAGTGGTCTGACTGTACAGGCATCCCCGCTCTCCAGAGCATTAAAGGGGGCTATTAGCTTCGATAACCTCAGCGGTGCCAGCGCCAGTCAGCGTAAAGGCGACAAGCGTATTCTGTATGCTTCCGAAACAGCAGCCCGTGCGGTTGGCGGGCAGATTACGCTTCACGCTTTCGATGCCGGAAAACTGGCGGTCGGGATGCCAATTCGCTATCTCGGTATTGATATCGGGCAAATCCAGACGCTGGATCTGATTACCGCGCGCAATGAAGTACAGGCAAAGGCGGTGCTCTATCCGGAATATGTCCAGACCTTTGCTCGCGGTGGTACGCGCTTCTCAGTTGTCACACCGCAAATTTCGGCAGCTGGCGTTGAGCATCTTGATACTATCCTCCAGCCGTATATCAACGTCGAACCAGGACGGGGCAACCCTCGCCGCGACTTTGAATTACAAGAGGCCACCATAACTGATTCGCGTTACCTGGATGGCTTAAGCATTATTGTTGAAGCGCCGGAAGCCGGTTCGTTAGGCATCGGTACGCCTGTGCTATTCCGTGGTCTGGAAGTCGGTACGGTTACCGGAATGACGCTGGGGACATTGTCAGATCGCGTGATGATTGCGATGCGCATCAGTAAACGCTATCAACACCTGGTGCGTAACAATTCCGTCTTCTGGTTGGCATCGGGTTACAGTCTGGACTTTGGTCTGACGGGCGGCGTCGTGAAAACCGGCACCTTTAACCAGTTTATCCGTGGCGGCATCGCCTTCGCTACGCCTCCGGGTACGCCGCTGGCACCGAAAGCCCAGGAAGGCAAGCACTTCCTGTTGCAGGAAAGTGAACCGAAAGAGTGGCGTGAATGGGGAACTGCGCTTCCCAAATAATGCCCACTGCTCCGGCGTGCCTGCGCCGGAGCGTTTATGCTAAACTGCGCGCCTGTTTTTTTGCCAGTGGTACATGCTCGTGGCCCAACACACCGTTTATTTCCCGGACGCCTTTCTGACACAAATGCGCGAAGCTATGCCTTCGACGCTCTCATTTGATGATTTTCTTGCCGCCTGTCAGCGCCCGTTGCGCCGCAGCATTCGCGTTAATACGCTGAAAATCTCTGTTGCTGATTTCCTGCAATTAACCGCTTCTTATGGCTGGACGCTTACGCCAATTCCGTGGTGTGAAGAAGGTTTCTGGATTGAACGCGACGATGAAGATGCATTGCCGTTGGGTAGTACCGCCGAGCATTTAAGTGGCCTGTTTTATATTCAGGAAGCCAGTTCAATGTTGCCCGTCGCCGCCTTGTTTGCTGACGGTAATGCACCACAGCGGGTGATGGATGTCGCTGCTGCGCCAGGCTCCAAAACGACGCAAATTGCCGCGCGGATGAATAACGAAGGGGCTATCCTTGCCAATGAGTTTTCCGCCAGTCGGGTAAAAGTGTTACATGCCAATATCAGCCGCTGTGGTATCAGTAATGTTGCGCTCACACATTTTGATGGCCGCGTGTTTGGTGCGGCATTGCCAGAAATGTTCGATGCCATTTTGCTGGACGCTCCCTGCTCCGGCGAAGGCGTGGTGCGTAAAGATCCCGATGCGCTAAAAAACTGGTCACCCGAAAGCAATCAGGAAATCGCAGCTACCCAACGGGAACTGATCGACAGCGCCTTTCATGCATTACGCCCTGGCGGTACGCTGGTTTACTCGACCTGTACCTTAAACCAGGAAGAAAATGAAGCCGTCTGCCGGTGGCTGAAAGAGACTTACCCCGACGCAGTAGAGTTTTTACCGCTTGGCGATCTCTTCCCTGGTGCAAATAAGGCGCTGACCGAAGACGGCTTTTTGCATGTTTTCCCACAAATTTACGACTGCGAAGGCTTCTTCGTTGCTCGTCTGCGTAAAACTCAGGCGATTCCCGCCTTACCCGCCCCAAAATACAAAGTGGGCAATTTCCCGTTCAGCCCGGTGAAAGATCGCGAAGCTGGACAAATTCGTCAGGCGGCTGCAAGTGTTGGCTTAAACTGGGATGAAAACCTGCGCCCCTGGCAGCGTGACAAAGAACTGTGGTTGTTCCCGGTAGACATTGAAGCCCTGATCGGTAAAGTCCGATTTTCTCGCCTGGGGATTAAACTTGCCGAAACGCATAACAAAGGTTATCGCTGGCAGCATGAAGCGGTTATTGCCCTTGCCTCCCCCGACAACGAGAACGCTTTTGAACTGACACCGCAAGAAGCGGAGGAGTGGTATCGCGGGCGCGATGTTTACCCGCAAGCCGCGCCAGTGGCGGATGACGTGTTGGTTACTTTCCAGCATCAGCCGATTGGTTTAGCCAAACGAATTGGTTCGCGACTGAAAAACAGCTACCCGCGTGAACTGGTGCGAGACGGGAAACTTTTTACCGGTAACGCATGACAGCGCACAAAAAAAGCGCACTTTTTGACTGGCACATTCGGCTGCCTCAACTAGGCTGAAAAATGGTGCGATCGGACTGGTCGTACCACAATCGGCAGCTAAATGGAGAGCACGAAGATGAAAACCAGTGTGCGCATAGGCGCTTTTGAAATCGACGACGGCGAATTACACGGCGAATCGCCGGGTGATCGAACGTTAACCATTCCTTGTAAATCTGACCCCGATTTATGTATGCAACTGGATGCCTGGGATGCTGAAACCAGTATCCCTGCCCTGCTAAATGGCGAACACTCTGTCCTTTACCGTACCCGTTACGATCAACAATCTGATGCCTGGATTATGCGTCTTGCCTGATCCAAAAAGAACCCGTCGGCATGGCGGGTTATTTGTCCTGGTCATTTCCCCGTTGTAAAATCTCTCCTAAACTTAACGGTACGGCACCACACTTCGGGGATGAAATGTTCGCGCTGGTACTTTTTGTTTGCTACCTGGATGGCGGTTGTGAAGATATTGTTGTGGATGTCTACAACACGGAACAGCAGTGTCTTTATTCTATGAGCGATCAACGGATCCGCCATGGCGGTTGTTTTCCGATTGAGGATTTTATAGATGGTTTCTGGCGACCTGCACAGGAGTACGGTGATTTTTAATTATTGCAATTGCACAAGGGTCAGTTCGCCCCCAAAGACAGCACCGGTATCAATATAATGCAGGTTGCCAATATCCACGCGATGGCGCAACGGTGTATGACCAAACCAGAAATGATCAGCACCTGTAATTCCCTGCCCTTTTTGGCCTTCACGTAATCGTGAGCGGCTCCACAAGACCTGATGCAAATCGACGTCCTTTTGCCATTCATAAACATCATCCGGATAATCGGCATGGGCAATAACATGTTTGCCGGTGCGACTGTGTACTTCAAGAATAAAGGGCAAATACTGACATTTTTCCAGCGCCGTTTTCGCTTGTTTCTGTTGATTATCTGCCAGCGCAATAAACCAGTCGCCGCCATTCATCAACCACAAAGACATCTGCTGGGATGCCAGCGCATCCATCGCCATCTGTTCATGATTGCCTCTTACCGCACGAACCCAATGTTGTTCCAGTAACTGCAGGCAACGTAAACTTTGCGACCCACGATCGATAACGTCTCCCACTGAGATAAGTAAATCTCGCCACGGATCAAAACCACAATGCCATAATTTGCGGCGCAACTGCTCAAGACAACCGTGTATATCGCCTGAAAGCCAGATATGTCGCCATTGATGACCCGCAATTCTCTGATAAACGGGCGCAGGCTGTTTCATCAATATTTTCCTCCCGCGCTAAAGATCACATAATCTTAACAAAAATGTTAAAAAACGCTGGACTCAGACAGTAGAGTGTGTGTTATGGTTGACTATAAAGTCAGCGAAGGGAATGCTTCTGGCTTTTAACAGATAAAAAGAGACCGAACACGATTCCTGTATTCGGTCCAGGGAAATGGCTCTTGGGAGAGAGCCGTGCGCTAAAAGTTGGCATTAATGCAGGCTTAGTTGCCTTGCCCTTTAAGAATAGATGACGACGCCAGGTTTTCCAGTTTGCGTGCAAAATGGTCAATAAAAAGCGTGGTGGTCATCAGCTTAAATGTTAAAAACCGCCTGTTCTGGTGAAAGAACTGAGGCGGTTTTTTATTGGAAATCAAAAGGCTATTTTAGGTAATTAACAGAGTTTTTCAGCTCGCTCTATAAACGGTGCCAGACTCATTTTTTCATCTGGATTGTTAGGGTCATCAATCTGAATCACCGAAATGGGCTGGGCTTTAGTCTTCCCACTGGTAACTTCCTTTTGTGCGATATCGTTTAAAGGATACTGCACGAGGGTACTTGGGTTGATGACATACAAAGCATTACCCGGTCGGCAAGTCAGCATCACCTCTTCGCGATTAAACGCCCATTTGTCTTTACCCACTTCAAAACGGCTGACGGTAATCACCTGCGGTGCCGCCAGCGCCGCTGCAGAACTGGTGAGTAACAGAAACGCCAGAATACTTTTTTTCATCATTTTCGTAATCCATCAAAAAGGTTCGAGAGTCGCAAGCAGGCTGATGATCACCAGCACTACCGCACCTATCGCCCATTCGAGTTTAGTCATCCACACAAACCAGGGTGCCGCACGATCTTCATCCTGCCTCATGCGCGGTACAAGAACATAACGATTAGCCAGCGCAATGACCACCATAATCATCACCAGGATGGCTTTGAGCAATAAGAGTTGGCCCCAGTAAGTCGTAAGCGTGGGGGGAAATCCGGTAATCAACAATGCATTAAGCACGCCGCTTGCCAGTACGCCGATCACCGCAAAATGCCCGCACCAGGAAAAACGCATCAGCGCCTGAATAGCCTGGTGTCGCCAACGGCCTTTGATGAGTTGCATACACCAGAGCACCGGCAGTAATCCCCCAAACCACGCCGCCGCACAGATCAGGTGAATCGCGTGATTAGTCTGATGGATTTTCGCCGTTACCCCTTCATTCAGCGTCGCATGCCCGACTCCCGCCAGCAGAAAAAATTGCGCGGTAGTGAGCATAAACAGCAAACGTGGCATATTCCGCGGTTGCATAAGGGCAACGATCAACGTTACGAGGGCGAGAACAATTTGCCATAACCAGACGCCACCAAACTGCGTTTGCAAAACAGCCTGCCAAATATTTGGCGAAAATACATCTGTCCATCCCGTTCCCATCAACCCGCCCTGAACGGCGAGCATTGCAGTGGCACTGCTCAAACTCCAGACGGCAGCGTGCTGTTGTAAACGCAGAAAACGCTTCGTCAGCAAGCGACGAATCGTTAAGGGTGCCAGCCAGGCACCGTACATTGCGAAGCCAAAGACCAGCATCAGCGAGGTGAAATGGATAAATCGCAGCGCGATCCAGGTAAACGCCAGCATGATTTATTTCACGCTAAAGGTGTAGTGTCCTTTCGTTTTATGCCCGTCCACCGAAACAACATGCCAGTCAACGGTGTAGGTTCCGGGTTTCAGCGAATCGGCCAGTGGAACAATCAGTTGCTTTTGGTCCTGCTCATTCCGCTTCGCCGGTAATGTTTTAATATTTTCGTTTTTTGGCCCCGTGATTTTTGCACCACTGAATCCTGTTTCAACGCCTTCCGAGAAGTTTAAAGTGATTGCCTGCGGGGCAGCTGTCACTTGCGCGTTTGCCGCAGGATACTGATGCGTTAAATGCGCATGTGCCCAGACGGAAGGTGTCACCAACGAAGTGGTCAGGATTGCCAGCGCGTAGCGAAGGGAGCGTGCAGTTGAAGTCATATTATCTATTCCTTTTTGTAATAACTTTTTTACAGAGCATAACCTTGTCTAATGTCTGAGTCGAGGATCATCAATTCCGGCTTGCCATCCAGGCTCACTCTTAGTAACTTTTGCCCGCGAATGATGAGGAGATTAAGAATGCTGAAGAATCTGGCTAAACTGGATCAAACAGAAATGGATAAAGTGAATGTCGATTTGGCGGCGGCCGGGGTGGCATTTAAAGAACGCTACAATATGCCGGTGATCGCTGAAGCGGTTGAACGTGAACAGCCTGAACATTTGCGCAGCTGGTTTCGCGAGCGGCTTATCGCCCACCGTTTGGCTTCGGTCAATCTGTCACGTTTACCTTACGAGCCCAAACTTAAATAAAACTTATACAGAGTTACACTTTCTTACATAACGCCTGCTAAATTATGAGTATTTTCTAAACCGCACCCATAATTTGCAGTCATTTTGAAAAGGAAGTCATTATGTCGTTCTGGAAAGTTGCAGCAGCGCAATATGAGCCTCGTAAAACCTCACTGACCGAACAGGTAGCTCATCATCTGGAGTTTGTGAGGGCCGCCGCCAGGCAACAATGTCAGCTGTTAGTTTTTCCATCGCTTTCTTTACTGGGGTGTGATTATTCGCGACGTGCCCTTCCTGCCCCACCCGATCTCTCGCTGTTAGACCCGCTTTGTTATGCTGCAACGACCTGGCGAATGACCATCATTGCCGGCCTTCCCGTTGAATATAACGATCGCTTTATTCGTGGAATTGCGGTGTTCGCACCGTGGCGAAAAACACCAGGGATCTACCATCAGAGTCATGGTGCATGTCTGGGCCGTCGTTCCAGAACCATCACGGTGGTCGATGAACAACCGGAAGGTATGGATATGGACCCGACCTGTTCACTGTTTACGACAGGGCAATGTCTGGGAGAACCCGACCTGCTGGCGTCGGCCCGTCGCTTACAATTTTTTTCACATCAGTACTCGATTGCTGTGCTGATGGCAAATGCCCGTGGTAACAGTGCACTATGGGATGAACATGGTCGTCTCATCGTTCGCGCCGATCGTGGTTCATTATTGTTAGTCGGTCAGCGTTCATCACAGGGTTGGCAAGGCGATATCATTCCATTACGCTAGGCTTTTTCGGCCTGGAGCATGCCATGTTGCGCATTATCGATACAGAAACCTGCGGTTTGCAGGGAGGGATCGTTGAGATTGCCTCTGTTGATGTCATTGACGGAAAAATCGTCAACCCCATGAGCCACCTGGTGCGCCCCGATCGTCCTATTAGTCCACAAGCGATGGCGATTCACCGCATCACCGAAGCCATGGTCGCCGATAAACCGTGGATTGAAGATGTGATCCCACACTATTACGGTAGTGAATGGTATGTCGCGCACAACGCCAGCTTTGACCGCCGCGTACTGCCTGAGATGCCCGGTGAGTGGATTTGCACTATGAAACTGGCCCGTCGTTTGTGGCCAGGGATCAAGTACAGCAATATGGCGTTATATAAAACACGGAAGCTCAATGTACAGACGCCGCCGGGCCTGCATCATCACCGCGCGTTGTATGACTGTTATATCACCGCCGCGTTGCTTATCGATATTATGAACACCTCCGGCTGGACGGCAGAACAGATGGCCGATATCACCGGACGTCCGTCGTTGATGACGACCTTCACCTTTGGCAAATACCGTGGCAAAGCGGTTTCCGACGTTGCCGAACGCGATCCGGGCTATCTGCGCTGGTTGTTTAATAACCTGGACAGCATGAGCCCGGAGCTGCGTTTAACACTGAAACATTATCTGGAAAATACCTAATCCGCAGGCGTAGCGGGTAATGTTCCCTGCGCCAGCGCGACCAGAAAAGCATATTCCATCGCTACGCCTTCGTACGATTTAAAGCGGCCAGATTTACCGCCATGGCCTGAGTCCATGTCGGTACAGAGCAATAAAAGATGGTTATCGGTTTTCAGCTCGCGCAATTTAGCGACCCATTTTGCCGGTTCCCAATATTGCACCTGAGAATCGTGTAAACCGGTCGTTACCAGTAAATGTGGATAAGCCTGTGCGGTGACGTTGTCATACGGGCTGTAGCTTTTCATATACTCGTAATATTGCGGATCCTGCGGATTCCCCCACTCTTCAAACTCACCAGTGGTAAGAGGAATTGATTCATCAAGCATCGTTGTTACAACATCAACAAACGGTACCTGGGCGATAACGCCGTGGAATAATTCCGGGCGTTGATTAATTGCAACGCCCATCAACATGCCCCCCGCACTCCCGCCCATCGCATAACAAAGCGAAGGAGAGCCATAGCCCAGTTTTAACAATGCATCGCAGGCATCAAGATAATCATTAAACGTATTTTTCTTCTTCAGAAATTTACCGTCTTCGTACCATTGTTGCCCCAGCTCACCGCCGCCGCGAACATGGACAATGGCGTAGACAAATCCACGATCTAATAAACTCAAGCGGCTAAAACTGAAATCGGCATCAATACTTGCGCCGTAAGAACCATAGCCATACACCAGCAATGGGTTGTGTCCTTTGCGAAAATGTTTGCGATGATAGACCAGCGAAACCGGAACTTCGACGCCATCACGGGCGACTATCCACAGGTGTTCACTGCGGTAATTCGCCGCATCAAAACCGGGCACTTCTGTTTGTTTTAATACACGACGCTCACCGGTATCCATATCCAGTTCAAACAAAGTGTCTGGTGTGGTCATGGAAGAATAACCATAACGCAATCGCGCGGTTTCAGGTTCTGGATTGTAGGCAATCCAGGTCACATAGGCCGGATCATCAAAGGCAATGCCAATGACTTCCCGGGTCTTGCGGTTGATTTGGCGCAAACTGGTTAACCCGCGCTGACGCTCTTCAACCACCAGCCAGTCGGTAAACAGCGTAAACCCTTCCAGCATAATGTTATCGCGTGGCGGAATTAACTCTTCCCACTGTTGCTCATCACGCATACGGGTACGGTATAAGCCAAAGTTTTTGCCGTGGCGGTTGGAACGCAGATAAAACCGATGCTGGTAGTGATCAAGGCTGTATTCGTGATCTTTGCGGCGCGGCAGAAAAACAAACGGCTCGGCATCGGCCATTTCCGCGTCCAGCAGGCGAACTTCACTGGTGGTGGCGCTGGCCAGATGAATGACTACATAGTGCTTCGACGTCGTTTTATGCAGGCTGACATAATAGGTATCGTCTTTTTCTTCGTAGATCAGTGTATCTTGCGATGCTGGCGTACCGATGGCGTGACGCCAGACCTGATAAGGCAGCAGCGTCACCGGATGCTTGCGAACATAGTAGAAAGTCCAGGAGTCATTTGCCCAGACAAAGCTGGGTTCAACGTTATCCAGCAGTTCCGGATACCAGTTACCTGTTTCCAGATTACGAAAGCGAATGCCGTACTGGCGTCGGGAAAGAAAATCTTCTGCCAGTGCCATAATGGTGTTATCGGGCGTAATCGCCATTCCGCCCATCGAATAAAACTCACTATGAGCCGCGCGCTTGTTGGCATCGAGCAATGTTTCCCACTCATCCCACTCTTCACTGAACGCCGATTGACGCTGGTAGATAGCATATTCACAGCCTGGTTCATAAATATGCCGATAGCGGTAGCCATTTTTGATGTAGGGAGCAGAAACTTCTCTTTGCGGAATGCGGTCGATGATTTCCTTTAAGATGCGATCCTGCAAGGCTTGTTGCGAGGCCATCACCCGATGACCGTAACTATTTTCTTGCTGCAGGTAGTCCAGGACTTCCGGCTGAGAACGAGTATCGTCCCGCAGCCAGTAGTAATTATCGATGCGCGTATCGCCATGAAGCGTCATGGCGTGGGGAATGCGGGCGGCTTTTGGTAGCATGTTATTGTTCTTTCTGGTTGAAACATCTTATAAGGGTGGCAAAACTCACCGGAGATGCAAGCGAAACAGGGTAGTCATTGCTTAGCGAAAAACGCCGTAAACCCTCGCCCAATGCGGGCGGGGATATAAGGCGAAAAGCCCGCAGGGCTTTAAAGATCAATCAGGTGTTGACTGACTCTGAACGTAGGCTCTGAGCGTTTCAATCGTTGCCTCTCCGGTGCTACAGACAAAGTACGATCTCGACCACAAAAGCCCCGTTTTACTCTGCATACGTAAATGCGCGTTCTGCTGGCGTAGCAAACGTGATGATACCGATTTTAAATTATTGACCATCACACTGACCGCCAGTTTTGGCGGGTAGGCAACCAGCAGGTGTACATGGTCTGGCTCCCCGTCCATCTCAATAATTTCGCATTCAAGCTTTGCCGCAGCGGAGCCAAAAGCCTCACGCAACTGAGCGATCATCTGACTGTCGAATAGTTTGCGTCGATACTTTGTCGTAAAAATAAGGTGCACAACCAGCTTACTGACACTGTGTCGTTTGCGGAGAAATCCCGCCAGTAAATCATCATGATTACTCAATTGATATATTTACCTAAAGTGTTAAAATAAAAGCATTATATCAATGAGCGCTGATTATGTTAAGAGCAACAAAAGTACGCATCTACCCGACACCAGAACAGGCTGAATTTATCAACGCCCAGTTCGGTGCAGTGCGTTTTGCGTACAACAAAGCTCTGCATATCAAGAAACATTCTTACCAGCGGCACCGCGTAAATTTAAACCCGCGTAAAGACCTCAAACCACTGCTTGCAGTGGCGAAGAAATCCCGCCGGTATGGATGGCTTAAAGAATATGATTCTATTGCGTTGCAGCAGGCGGTAATTAACCTCGACGTGGCTTTTTCTAACTTTTTCAATCCGAAACTGAAAGCAGGTAAACCTACCTTTAAAAGTAAACACGGCAGACAATCGAGCTACCATTGTGTTGGCATAAAAGTCCTTGATGCTGCGATAAAAATACCGAAAATCTTGCCGATTGAAGCGCGTTTACATCGTGAAATTACGGGAATGCTGAAAAGTATCACGTTGAGCCGCAGCGCAACCGGGAAATACTACGCGTCGTTACTCTGTGACGACGGGATGGAAGCGCCGGCAAAGCCCGCACTGATATCAAATGTGACAGGGCTGGATATGGGGCTGGCGCATTTTGTCATCAAATCGGACGGCAATAAAATTGCCAGTCCCCGCCACCTAATCAATGCAAGTCGCAACCTTCGCCGGAAGCAGAAAGCACTGTCCCGTAAGAAAAAAGGGAGCGCAAACAGGCGCAAAGCCAGAATACAACTTGCAGCCGTTCACGAACGGGTAGCCAGTGCCCGTGCCGATTTCCAGCACAAGTTATCTCGCGCAATTGTTGACGAAAACCAAGCGGTAATTGTCGAGACATTGAAAACGGCAAATATGATGAAAAATCACCATCTGGCTCGTGCGATAGGCGATGCTGGATGGTCTGGATTCATCACAAAACTGGAATACAAAGCAACAGAGAAAGGTGTGCATCTGGTGAAACTGGATCAATGGTTCGCCAGTTCGAAGACCTGCCACTGCTGCGGTCACAAAATGTCGGAGATGCCATTACATAAGCGCATCTGGCAGTGTCCAGAGTGTGGAGTTGAACATGACCGCGATATCAACGCGGCGCTCAACATCAAACGCAAGGGCATACTGGAATTACAAGCGGCGGGACTCGTCGTTTCTGCCCATGGAGGCCAGCGTAAATCCGTCACACAGACGGTTGCGGCTTAAGAAGTGGGAAGCCTCGCCCGACAGGGCGGGGAGCAGTCACATGATGACAGGTAATGGCGCGGATATCGAATGTTATGCAGACAGAGAAAATCAGCCTGCTCAAATGGCTGTGCGGTTCTGGATAGCCCGAAATAGTCAACTTCAGGCTATCCAGAGAGCGGAATTATTCCGCCAAAGTGCGTTTTTGTTGTTCGAGATCGCGTTCAATGCCTTCACGAACGTCCTGGGGGATTTTCAGCGCGTCACCCAGTGCATTCAGGTAACTGCGTTCCATAAAATGGTCAATATCAATAGCCGCGCAGCTCAGGAAATAGATTTCCAGCGCCTCTTCTTCATTGCGGACCCCGGTAGCCAGGCGTTGTGGATCCAGCGGTTGTTCGATTGCCTGCTCAATGAGTACACGCCCCTGTTCTTCCACACCGGCTTCACGCAATTGCTGATCGATTGCCGCACGTTCTTTGGCATCAATATGACCATCACTTTTAGCGGCAAAGACCAGCGCAAGGATCAAACGTTCCGTACGCTCATCCAGCGGCGTACTTTGCGCGCCAAACTGCGGTTCGTCCTGATGCGCCGCGCGAATTTTATCTTTGTATTTATTCCACAGCACCGTACCCGCTACCGCTCCGCCGCCAACCAGTAACGCGTTGGTGCCATATTTCGTAAGAAGTTTACGTGCTGATTTATTTGCGACCAGCAGCCCAGCCAGTCCGCCTAATGCGCCTGGCACTAACAGTTTGCCCAATCCCTGATCCGCAGACGAGGAGGTAGAAGAACTGCTTTGCCCAAGCAGGGATTGCAGTTGATTTAACCAGTTAGCCATATTTGCTCCTCAATAACCATTTTTAGTGCCTGTAGCATAGCGGATGAGGATGTCAGAAAATGTATATCGAGACAAAAGATGCGCAAATAAGCGGGGCGGTAGGCCGTTATTCAAAGAAATTCGCGCCAGGTAAGGTATTTACTGTATATCAGGTGATAAGGGTATTTTAGGTGAAAGTAGTTTGTCGTTTTGAGTGGCATTGTTTGATGCTGATTGCCCGATGCGATGCTGTTGCGTCTTCTCAGGCCTACGATTGTGGTGCGTTGTGGGGCGGACAAGGCACTCGCGCCGCATCCGCCAACGGTCAATCGAATTATCAGAAGCCATTAACGCCGCTGATATTCCGCCATTCCCGCTTTGCAGTCCACGCTGACCTGGTAATGAATATCGGCACTTTTACCACGCACGGTTAGCGGTACTGACCATTTATCATCTTTACCCTGAATGTCCTGCAAACTGACCCAAGCCACGGGATCGGCCTGACCGACAATTTTTTGATCATCTGCCCAGCGCGCCACGCGATTTTGTTGATAATCACGTTTTACGCTCGCGGCAATTCCGGCAGCATCCAGACCTTCACACTTTGGGAAAGTGACCGACTTGCTGGTTTCATTATTGGCAGCGAAAACTGATGCGCAGGCAGAAACCAACAACAGCCCTAAAAACGCCCCTCTTTTTTTCATGTTTTTCTCCATAGCACAATGATTCAGGAGAAAGCATGGTACAAATTGTCAGGAGCGCAAGTTGCTTCAGGCCGCGTGTGAGGCATCTTCCTCTTCGGATTCAGCACCGACGACCTGTGGGGACGGTAATTTGCCGGTTTTCAGAATGGTGCTCAGCACATCTTTTTGTTCTGCCAGCCATAGCGAAAGGGCTTCACGTTGCTCGTCTTCCATTTGCACTGGAGAATTTGTCAGCCAGGTGTCAAGCAGATCCGCCGTATCAAGCATTTTGTCATAAGCATCGGCTTCCTTTTTGCTGGTAAACGACATTTTCTCTTCGCCCTCACGAATGACTACGTATTTAACTTCAACCGCCATTTGCAGCCTCTCATAATAACTGTGATTTTATACAGTATATTTCTTTTCGGTTGGGAAATCAACATCAGCAATAAAGACACGCGCAAACGTTTTCGTTTATACTGCGCGCGGAATTAATCAGGGGATATTCGTTATGACGTTATTAGGCACTGCGCTGCGTCCGGCAGCAACTCGCGTGATGTTATTAGGCTCCGGTGAACTGGGTAAAGAAGTGGCAATCGAGTGTCAGCGTCTCGGCGTAGAAGTGATTGCCGTTGATCGCTATGCCGACGCACCAGCCATGCATGTCGCGCATCGCTCCCATGTCATTAATATGCTTGATGGTGATGCATTACGCCGTGTGGTTGAACTGGAAAAACCACATTATATCGTGCCGGAGATCGAAGCTATTGCCACCGATATGCTGATCCAACTTGAAGAGGAAGGACTGAATGTTGTCCCCTGCGCGCGCGCAACGAAATTAACGATGAATCGCGAGGGTATCCGTCGCCTGGCGGCAGAAGAGCTGCAGCTGCCCACTTCCACTTATCGTTTTGCCGATAACGAAAACCTTTTCCGCGAGGCGGTTGCTGAAATCGGCTATCCCTGCATTGTTAAACCGGTGATGAGTTCCTCCGGCAAGGGGCAGACGTTTATTCGTTCTGCAGAGCAACTTGCTCATGCATGGGAGTACGCTCAGCAAGGCGGTCGCGCCGGTGCGGGCCGCGTAATTGTTGAAGGCGTCGTTAAGTTTGATTTCGAAATTACCCTGCTAACCGTCAGCGCGGTGGATGGCGTCCATTTCTGTGCACCGGTAGGTCATCGCCAGGAAGATGGCGACTATCGTGAATCCTGGCAACCACAGCAAATGAGCCAGCTGGCTTTGGAACGTGCGCAGGAGATTGCCCGTAAAGTGGTGCTGGCACTGGGCGGTTATGGGCTGTTTGGTGTCGAGCTGTTTGTCTGTGGTGATGAGGTGATTTTCAGTGAGGTCTCCCCTCGCCCACATGATACCGGGATGGTGACGTTAATTTCTCAGGATCTCTCGGAGTTTGCCCTGCATGTGCGAGCCTTCCTCGGACTTCCGGTTGGCGGGATCCGTCAGTATGGTTCTGCAGCTTCTGCCGTTATCCTGCCACAACTGACCAGTCAGAATGTCACGTTTGATAATGTGCAGAATGCCGTAGGCGCAGGTTTGCAGATTCGTTTATTTGGTAAGCCGGAAATTGATGGCAGCCGTCGTCTGGGGGTGGCACTGGCTACTGCAGAGAGTGTTGATGAAGCGATTGAGCGCGCAAAGCACGCCGCAGCACAGATAAAAGTACAAGCTTAACCCCGGCGAAAAACGCTACCAAAATGCCCGATCGAGGATCGGGCATTTTGACTTTTACAGCTTAGCGCCTTCTACAGCTTCACGCGCCAGCTTAGTAATGCGGTCGTAATCGCCCGCTTCCAGCGCATCTGCCGGAACCAGCCAGGAACCACCGATGCACAGCACGCTTTTCAGCGCCAGGTAGTCACGGTAGTTAGCCGGAGAAATACCACCTGTCGGGCAGAAACGGACCTGGGAGAACGGACCCGCGATCGCCTGCAGGGCTTTCACACCGCCGTTAGCTTCAGCCGGGAAGAATTTGAACTCTTTCAAACCGTAGTCCATACCCAGCATCAGTTCGGAAACAGTGCTGATCCCCGGAATCAGAGGAATAGTCCCTTCGGTAGCAGCCTTCAGCAGCGGCTCGGTCAGCCCCGGGCTAATTGCGAACTGTGCACCCGCTTCGGTGACTTCTGCCAGCTGCTGTGGATTCAGCACCGTACCGGCACCCACAATCGCTTCAGGCACTTCTTTGGCGATAGCACGGATAGCGTCAACTGCACACTCGGTACGCAGAGTCACTTCCAGAACGCGCACCCCACCAGCAACCAACGCTTTTGCCATCGGCACCGCGTGTTCCAGTTTTTTTACCACGATAACCGGTACAACCGGGCCGGTGGTCAGAATTGATTCTGCACTTGTTTTCCAGTTTTTCATCAGAGTTTTCTCTCGCCTGATTACAAATTTGTCGTCTTAAAAAGTGATACAGGTTGCGCCCTGTTCGGCACCGGACAGTTTTTCACGCAAGGCGCTGAATAATTCACGTCCTGTTCCCACGCGTGACGCGCTCAGGTCAGGAATGTGTGGTTCGCGAGCAGCCAGTTCCGCTTCGTCTACCAGCAGCGTCAGTTCGCCTGTCTGTCCATTCACACGAATGATGTCCCCGTCGCGCACTTTTGCCAGCAGCCCGCCATCGTAGGCTTCTGGTGTTACGTGGATAGCTGACGGCACTTTACCTGAAGCGCCGGAGAGTCGTCCATCAGTAACTAACGCAATTTTGAAACACCGGTCCAATAATACACCAAGTGGCGGCATGAGTTTATGTAATTCTGGCATTCCGTTCGCTTTTGGCCCCTGATGACGGACAACAACGACACAATCGCGGTCCAGCAAACCCGCTTCAAAGGCCGGCATAACGTCATGCTGGCTTTCAAAAACAACCGCAGGCGCTTCAATCACCTGGTTCTTAACCGGCACGGCAGAGGTTTTCATAACCGCACGGCCCAGGTTACCGCTTAACACTTTTGTCCCACCATGATGAGAGAAAGGTTGTTCGAAGGAAGCGATCACATTGTTGTCGAGTGATTTTTCCGCCCCTTCCCGCCAGTCCAGTTCACCATTATTCAGCCATGGTTCAAGGGTATAACGAGACAGACCAAAGCCTGCCACCGTATTGACATCTTCATGCAGCAGGCCTGCTTTGAGCAGTTCACGCACCAGAACCGGTACGCCACCTGCCGCCTGGAAGTGATTAATATCGGCCGGACCGTTCGGGTAGAGACGTGCCATCAGCGGTACAACATCAGAAAGGTCAGAGAAGTCATCCCAGTTAATCTGAATACCGGCCGCGCGTGCCATCGCCACCAGGTGCATGGTGTGGTTAGTGGAACCACCGGTCGCCAGCAGTGCAACGATACCGTTCACCACCACTTTCTCATCTATCATCTTACCGATCGGCATCCATTCATTACCATTACCGGTCATGCGTGTAACCTGACGCGCAGCTGCTGCGGTCAAAGCATCGCGCAGCGGAGAATCCGGATGAACAAAAGAAGAGCCTGGCAACTGCATCCCCATAAACTCCACCACCATCTGGTTGGTGTTGGCAGTACCGTAGAAAGTACATGTTCCCGGCGCATGATAAGACGCGGCTTCTGACTCCAGTAGTGCCATGCGGTCCACTTTACCTTCGGCATAAAGCTGGCGAATACGCACTTTTTCTTTATTTGGCAAACCGCTTGCCATCGGTCCAGACGGCACAAACACCGCAGGCAAATGCCCAAACGACAGGGCTGCCATCGTCAGACCCGGGACAATCTTGTCGCACACACCGAGGAACAGCGCACCATCAAACATGTTATGGGACAACCCCACCGCCGCAGACATCGCAATCACTTCGCGGCTTAACAGCGACAATTCCATTCCATCCTGCCCCTGGGTGACACCATCACACATCGCCGGAACACCGCCTGCAACCTGACCAACCGCATTTGCTTCATGCAGGGCTTTACGAATGATTTCTGGATAGTGTTCATAAGGCTGGTGAGCGGAGAGCATGTCGTTATAGGAGGTGATGATGGCGATATTGTTACGCAACATGCTTTTCAAAGAGGCTTTGTCTTCTGGCTGGCAGGCAGCGAAACCGTGTGCCAGGTTACCGCATGCCAACTGCGAACGATGAACGGTCGAAGTTTTCGCTTGTTCTATCCGGGCGAGATAAGCAGAGCGAGTCTCGCGCGAACGTTCAATGATTCGATTTGTTACGCGTAACAATTGTGGGTTCATAAAGGCTCCTGAAATTGAGTTGTCAGAGCAGGATGATTCACAACGCGTTTCATTCAGAGGATTTATGACTGAAACGCCTGTAACCGGAGCTCATAGGGCAAAAACGTTTCAGTCAGTGTAATAAAAAAAGCCTCGTGGGTGAATCCGCACGAGGCCTGAAAGTGTAAAAATTGTTCTACAATCTGTGCAAGATCATGTTACCGGTAAAATAACCATAAAGGATGAGCGCAGATATTACTCAAACTCATTCCAGGAACGACCATCACGGGTAATCATCGCCACTGAGGCAACGGGTCCCCAGGTTCCGGCCTGATACGGTTTCGGCGCATCATTGTCCATCGCCCACGCCTCAGTAATGGAGTCTACCCATTTCCAGGCTTCTTCCACTTCATCGCGACGTACGAACAGTGCCTGAATACCACGCATGGTTTCCAGCAGCAGACGTTCATAGGCATCCGCCAGATGCGTCTGATTAAAGGTTTCTGAATAGCTCAGATCCAGCTTGGTGATTTGCAGGTTATGTTTATGGTCAAGGCCAGGAACTTTATTTAGTACCTGGATATCCACGCCTTCATCAGGTTGCAGACGGATAGTCAGTTTATTCTGCGGCAGATCCTGCCACGACTCTTTAAACAGATTCAGTTCAGGTGTTTTGAAATAGACCACGACTTCAGAACATTTGGTCGGCAGACGTTTACCAGTACGCAGGTAGAATGGCACACCGGCCCAGCGCCAGTTATCAATGTCGACGCGGATCGCCACGAAGGTTTCTGTATTGCTGCTCTTGTTCGCGCCCTCTTCTTCCAGATATCCCGGCACTTTTTTGCCCTGGGCGAAGCCCGCAGTATATTGCCCGCGTACGGTTTTTTCGCGCACGTTGGAGCGGTCAATGCGGCGCAGAGACTTCAGTACTTTCACTTTTTCATCGCGGATGCTGTCTGCACTCAGGTCAGACGGCGGAGACATCGCAATCATGCAAAGAATTTGTAGCAGGTGGTTCTGGATCATGTCGCGCATCTGACCGGCTTTATCAAAATAGCCCCAGCGCCCTTCGATCCCCACTTCTTCTGCCACGGTAATCTCAACATGATCGATGGTGCGATTGTCCCAGTTGTTCACAAACAGAGAGTTAGCAAAACGCAGCGCCAACAGGTTCAGCACCGTTTCTTTACCAAGATAGTGGTCGATACGGTAAACCTGGCACTCCTCGAAGTATTCGCCAACCTGATCATTGATTTCCTGCGAGGTCGCCAGCGACGTCCCCAGCGGTTTCTCCATGACTACGCGTGCCGGTTTAGCATTCAGTTTTGCCTCGCCAAGCCCTTTGCAAATTGCGCCAAAAGTGCTGGGCGGCATGGCAAAGTAGTTAATGGTGATACGATTTTTTTGATCCAGCATCGCGCCGAGACGGCTGAATGCAGCAGTGTCATTGACATCGAGATTACAAAAATCCAGACGTGCACTCAGGGTGTCCCATAAACCTTCATCAATGGTTTCTTTCATGAAAGTTTCGAGCGCCTCGCGGACAACTTTGGTATAAGCCGCTTTATCCCAGTCAGCACGCCCTACGCCGATAATCCGGGTGTCCGGGTTGAGCTGACCGGCTTTTTCCAGTTGATACAGGGAAGGCAGCAATTTACGACGCGCAAGGTCGCCTTTCGCGCCGAAAATGACCAGGTCACAGGCCTGGGCTGTTTGCGTTACCGCCATGTCATTCTCCTTAAGTTAACTAACCCGGTACTTAAGCCAGGGTATACTTGTAATTTTCTTACGGTGCACTGTACTGCTTTTACGAGCTTGCGAAAACTGTAAACGCTTATCCACCCGTGCGATTACGGTAAAAGCGCGCAAAGTGCGGCAAAACTGATAAAAAAATCATCGTTTTCCATTGGGTAAAAATCTGACACTGATCATGTTATGAAAAAAAATAACAACTTTTTTATCTGCTTTTGTCATTAACACAGCACACAGGCGTAATATCTGACAAAACTGCATTTCGATTTCTTTCAGTGCGGAAATCGTCATAACCCGTGAGTCTCTTTACATCATGAATATGCTGGAAAAAATCCAGTCTCAGCTGGAACATTTGAGCAAATCTGAGCGCAAAGTTGCCGAGGTCATTCTGGCTTCGCCCGATAACGCGATCCATTCGAGTATTGCTGCTCTGGCGCTGGAAGCCAATGTTAGCGAACCGACGGTGAATCGTTTCTGTCGCAGCATGGACACACGCGGTTTTCCTGATTTTAAACTTCATCTGGCACAAAGTCTGGCGAATGGCACTCCCTATGTTAATCGCAACGTCAATGAAGATGACAGCGTTGAATCATACACGGGGAAAATATTTGAGTCCGCAATGGCAACGCTCGATCATGTCCGTCATTCACTGGATAAATCTGCCATCAACCGCGCCGTCGACTTGCTCACTCAGGCAAAAAAAATCGCCTTTTTCGGATTAGGTTCTTCAGCCGCCGTTGCCCACGATGCGATGAATAAGTTCTTTCGTTTTAATGTTCCGGTGGTGTACTCCGATGATATTGTGCTGCAACGCATGAGTTGTATGAATTGTAGCGACGGAGACGTGGTGGTGCTGATTTCTCATACTGGAAGAACAAAAAATCTGGTCGAGCTGGCGCAGCTGGCACGCGAAAACGACGCTATGGTAATTGCCCTCACCTCTGCGGGTACCCCGCTCGCCCGGGAAGCAACGCTGGCAATTACCCTCGACGTACCGGAAGATACTGACATTTATATGCCCATGGTTTCTCGACTTGCACAGCTGACCGTGATAGATGTGCTGGCGACAGGATTTACTTTGCGGCGCGGTGCAAAATTCAGAGATAACTTGAAGCGGGTCAAGGAAGCGCTGAAGGAATCGCGTTTTGATAAGCAGTTACTTAATTTAAGTGACGATCGCTAAAAACGACTGTCACTGTCCTAATCTTATACGACATCCGAATGAGATTAATTTATCGCCATCGCGGCGTTATTTCATTCGGATTTCATGTTCAAGCAACACCTGGTTGTTTCAGTCAACGGAGTATTACATGTCCAGAAGGCTTCGCAGAACAAAAATCGTTACCACGTTAGGCCCAGCAACAGATCGCGATAATAATCTTGAAAAAGTTATCGCAGCGGGTGCCAACGTTGTACGTATGAACTTTTCTCACGGCTCGCCTGAAGATCACAAAATGCGCGCGGATAAAGTTCGTGAAATTGCCGCAAAACTGGGGCGTCATGTGGCTATTCTGGGTGACCTCCAGGGGCCCAAAATTCGTGTATCCACTTTTAAAGAAGGCAAAGTTTTCCTCAATATTGGGGATAAATTCCTGCTCGACGCCAACCTGGGTAAAGGTGAAGGCGACAAAGAAAAAGTCGGTATCGACTACAAAGGCCTGCCTGCTGACGTTGTGCCTGGTGACATCCTGCTGCTGGACGATGGTCGCGTTCAGTTAAAAGTACTGGAAGTTCAGGGCATGAAAGTTTTCACCGAAGTGACCGTCGGTGGTCCCCTCTCCAACAATAAAGGTATCAACAAACTTGGCGGCGGTTTGTCGGCTGAAGCGCTGACCGAAAAAGACAAAGCAGACATTAAGACTGCGGCGTTAATTGGCGTAGATTACCTGGCTGTCTCCTTCCCACGCTGCGGCGAAGATCTGAACTATGCCCGTCGGCTGGCACGCGATGCAGGATGTGATGCGAAAATTGTTGCCAAGGTTGAACGTGCGGAAGCCGTATGCAGCCAGGATGCAATGGATGACATCATCCTCGCCTCTGACGTGGTAATGGTTGCACGCGGCGACCTTGGTGTGGAAATTGGCGATCCGGAACTGGTCGGCATTCAGAAAGCGTTGATCCGTCGTGCGCGTCAGCTTAACCGCGCAGTAATCACGGCGACCCAGATGATGGAGTCAATGATTACTAACCCGATGCCGACGCGTGCAGAAGTCATGGACGTAGCAAACGCCGTTCTGGATGGTACTGACGCTGTGATGCTTTCTGCAGAAACTGCTGCTGGTCAGTATCCTTCAGAAACTGTTGCAGCCATGGCGCGCGTTTGCCTGGGTGCGGAAAAAATCCCGAGCATCAACGTTTCTAAACACCGTCTGGACGTTCAGTTCGACAATGTGGAAGAAGCTATTGCCATGTCAGCAATGTACGCGGCTAACCACCTGAAAGGCGTTACGGCGATCATCACCATGACCGAATCGGGTCGTACCGCGCTGATGACCTCCCGTATCAGCTCTGGTCTGCCAATTTTCGCCATGTCACGCCATGAACGTACGCTGAACCTGACTGCTCTCTATCGCGGCGTTACGCCGGTGCACTTTGATAGCGCTAATGACGGCGTAGCAGCTGCCAGCGAAGCGGTTAATCTGCTGCGCGATAAAGGTTACTTGATGTCTGGTGACCTGGTGATTGTCACCCAGGGCGACGTGATGAGTACCGTGGGTTCTACTAATACCACGCGTATTTTAACGGTAGAGTAAGTACGTTGCCGGATGCGGCGAAAACGCCTCATCCGGCCTACAGTTCAATGATAGTTCAACAGATTTCGAATCTTCTGAAGCAAACTTGAACTTATCACACGGCGGAAGCCTCTCCTCGCGAGAGGCTTTTTTTATTTGATGGGATAAAGATCTTTGCGCTTGTACGGTTGGATTTCGCCCGGTTTGCGAGTTTTCAGCAATTTTAATATCCAGGTGTATTGTTCTGGTCGCGGACCAACAAAAATCTCGACTTCTTCATTCATCCGCCGCGCAATCGTATGGTCATCCGCCTCTAACAGATCATCCATCGGTGGGCGCACCTGAATCGTCAGGCGATGCGTCTTGCCATCATAAATCGGAAACAGCGGTACAACGCGCGCACGACACACTTTCATCAAACGACCAATCGCGGGCAACGTCGCTTTATAGGTGGCAAAGAAATCAACAAATTCGCTGTGCTCTGGGCCATGATCCTGATCGGGTAAATAATATCCCCAGTAGCCCTGACGTACCGACTGGATGAATGGTTTAATACCATCATTTCTCGCATGCAGACGACCGCCAAAACGACGACGCACCGTGTTCCAGACATAATCAAAAACCGGGTTGCCCTGATTATGGAACATCGCTGCCATTTTCTGCCCTTGCGAGGCCATCAGCATGGCAGGAATATCGACGGCCCAACCGTGCGGCACCAGAAAAATCACTTTCTCGTTATTACGCCGCATCTCTTCGATGATCTCCAGCCCTTGCCAGTCAACGCGCGGCTGAATTTTCTCCGGCCCGCGTATTGCCAACTCAGCCATCATTGCCATCGCTTGCGGCGCAGTGGCAAACATCTCATCAACAATCGCTTCGCGTTCAGCTTCACTACGTTCTGGAAAGCAGAGCGACAGATTGATTAACGCACGACGGCGTGAGCTTTTTCCCAGTCGTCCGGCAAAACGTCCCAGCCGTGCCAGAATGGGATCACGGAACTTTGGCGGCGTTAAAGCGATACCCGCCATCGCTGCTACGCCCAGCCATGCTCCCCAGTAGCGCGGGTGGCGAAAGGATTTATCAAACTCAGGAATGTATTCGCTATTATTTTTTTTCGTTTCCATGCTTTTCCAGTTTCGGATAAGGCAAAAATCAATCTGGTGATAGTGTAGCGGCGCAACTTGCCCCGCACCAAATAAAAAAGCCGGTACTGACTGCGTACCGGCTGCGAATGGATGTTAATTAATCAAACCGTAGCTGCGGCACAATCTCTTTGGCCTGTGCCAGGAATTCGCGACGATCGGAGCCGGTCAGCCCTTCGGTACGCGGCAGTTTTGCCGTCAGCGGGTTTACGGCCTGCTGGTTTATCCATACTTCATAGTGCAGATGCGGCCCGGTTGAACGTCCGGTATTACCGGAAAGCGCGATACGGTCGCCACGTTTCACCTTCTGTCCCGGTTTCACCAGGATCTTGCGCAAGTGCATATAACGCGTGGTGTAGCTGCGACCATGACGAATAGCCACATAATAACCTGCTGCGCCACTGCGTTTGGCAACCACCACTTCACCGTCACCCACTGAAAGCACTGGCGTACCTTGTGGCATTGCGAAATCAACACCTCTGTGTGGCGCAACGCGACCGGTCACCGGATTAGTACGACGCGGGTTAAAGTTAGACGAGATACGGAACTGTTTCGCCGTCGGGAATCGCAAGAATCCTTTCGCCAGACCAGTACCGTTACGATCGTAGAATTTGCCATCTTCAGCGCGGATTGCGTAATAATCTTTACCTTCTGAACGCAAACGTACGCCCAGCAGTTGGCTTTGCTCACGTTTACCATCAAGCATTTCTCGTGACATTAACACCGCAAATTCATCGCCTTTTTTCAGTTTGCGGAAATCCATTTGCCACTGCATGGCTTTAATCACTGCGCTCACTTCGGCGCTGGTTAAACCGGCGTTTCTGGCGCTGGCAACAAAGCTTCCCCCGACGGTACCTTTCAGCAGATTGTTGACCCACTCTCCTTGCTGCATTTCGCTGGTCATTTTAAAACCGTTAGCGGCAGTACGGTCATAGGTTCGGGTTTCACGACGAGACACTTCCCAGGTGAGGCGCTGCAGTTCGCCGTCCGCGGTTAATGTCCAGGAGAGTTGTTGACCGATTTTCAGGTTACGCAATTCTTTGTCGGCAGCAGCCAGTTGGGTGATATCACCCATATCAATACCATACTGATTGAGAATGCTGCTTAGCGTATCGCCAGTGGAAACAACATATTCATGCACGCCCGCTTCACCGGCGATTTTGTCATCCAGTTCATCCTGGGGAATGGCTTCATCTTCTTGTGCAGCTTGATCAATCGGCTCACTGGCTTCAGGTAAGAGCGAACGAATTTCGTTCTGTTCCAGCTCAATGGTTTTGACAATTGGCGTGGCATCGCGGTGATAAACATAGGGCCGCCAGACAGCGACGGCCAGAGTAAGAACGGTGAGCGACCCCAACATAACTCGGTGTGGTCGCGGTAAATTATTAAACGCCAGGGCGACAGAGCGGGCTATCTGTTGCACGTAATCACTTCCTCATTAATCTCCTTTCAGGCAGCTCGCATACTGGTTGGCTAATTGACTCAGGAATTCTGAATAGCTTGTTTTACCCAGTTTGATATTCGTCCCCAGGGGATCCAACGTTCCCATACGAACGGATGTCCCTCGTGCGACGCTCTCAACGACCGCTGGCCTGAACTGTGGCTCAGCAAAAACGCAGGTTGCTTTTTGCTCAACCAACTGTGTTCTTATTTCATGTAAACGCTGCGCGCCAGGTTGAATCTCAGGGTTAACGGTAAAATGACCAAGCGGTGTCAGTCCGAACTGTTTTTCGAAATAGCCGTAAGCATCGTGAAAAACGAAATAACCTTTCCCCTTGAGCGGCGCGAGCTCGTTACCAACCTGCTTTTCGGTTGAGGCTAATTGTGCCTCAAAATCCTTCAGGTTGGCGTCAAGTTTGGCTCGACTTTGCGGCATAAGTTCCACTAATTTTCCATGGATTGCAACCGCTGTAGCCCGCGCTATCTCTGGGGAAAGCCAAAGATGCATGTTGAAATCGCCGTGATGGTGATCTTCGTCACTTTTTTCCGCGTGGTCGTGATCATCATCATCGCCGTGAATACTTTTCATCAGCAGCGGTTTCACATCTTCTAGCTGCGCAATCGTTACCTGTTTCGCTTCTGGTAATTTACTTACCGGTTTTTGCATGAACGCTTCCATCTCCGGGCCAACCCAAACGACTAAGTCCGCGTTCTGTAAGCGTTTTACATCTGATGGACGCAGTGAATAATCATGTTCTGAAGCGCCGTCAGGTAGTAAAACCTCCGTTTCTGTTACCCCATCAGCAATGGCAGAAGCGATGAACCCAACGGGTTTAAGCGAAGCGACAACGGCAGCATCTGCGGCCTGTGTTGCACCGCCCCAGAGAGCGGCGGATAATGCTGCGAAAAGAAGCGTTTTTTTATGTAACATAATGCGACCAATCATCGTAATGAATATGAGAAGTGTGATATTATAACATTTCATGACTACTGCAAGACTAAAATTAACATGACAAGTCTGGTTTCCCTGGAAAATGTCTCGGTTTCTTTTGGCCAACGCCGCGTCCTCTCTGATGTGTCGCTGGAACTTAAACCTGGAAAAATTTTGACTTTACTTGGGCCAAATGGCGCAGGTAAGTCGACACTGGTACGGGTAGTGCTCGGGCTGGTAACACCCGATGAAGGGGTTATCAAGCGCAACGGAAAACTGCGCATCGGCTATGTACCGCAGAAGCTGTATCTCGACACCACGTTGCCACTGACCGTAAACCGTTTTTTACGCTTACGCCCTGGCACACATAAAGAAGATATTTTGCCTGCACTGAAACGTGTCCAGGCCGGGCATCTGATTAACGCACCGATGCAAAAGCTCTCGGGTGGCGAAACACAGCGTGTATTGTTAGCGCGAGCATTGTTAAATCGACCGCAATTATTAGTGCTGGATGAACCCACTCAGGGCGTGGATGTGAATGGTCAGGTGGCGTTATATGACCTTATTGACCAGTTGCGTCGCGAACTGGATTGTGGCGTTTTAATGGTCTCTCACGATCTGCATCTGGTAATGGCAAAAACCGATGAAGTGCTTTGCCTGAATCACCACATTTGTTGTTCCGGTACACCGGAAGTTGTTTCCCTGCATCCGGAGTTTATTTCTATGTTTGGTCCTCGTGGTGCTGAACAACTGGGTATCTATCGCCATCATCATAATCATCGTCACGATTTACAGGGACGAATTGTTTTGCGTCGGGGAAATGATCGCTCATGATTGAATTATTATTTCCCGGTTGGTTAGCCGGGATCATGCTCGCCTGTGCCGCGGGTCCGCTGGGTTCGTTTGTGGTCTGGCGTCGTATGTCTTATTTCGGTGATACGCTGGCTCATGCCTCATTACTTGGCGTCGCGTTTGGTTTGTTGCTGGACGTGAATCCATTCTATGCGGTAATTGCCGTTACGCTGCTGCTGGCGGGCGGTCTGGTATGGCTGGAGAAGCGTCCACAGCTGGCGATCGACACGTTATTAGGGATTATGGCGCACAGTGCCCTGTCGCTGGGCCTGGTGGTCGTTAGTCTGATGTCTAATATTCGTGTTGATTTGATGGCTTACCTGTTCGGTGATTTGCTGGCAGTGACGCCAGAAGATCTCATCTCTATTGCAATTGGCGTGGTCATCGTGGTGGCGATTTTGTTCTGGCAATGGCGCAATTTGCTGTCGATGACGATTAGCCCGGATCTGGCGTTTGTTGATGGTGTGAAATTACAGCGCGTGAAATTGTTGTTGATGCTGGTGACGGCATTGACGATTGGTGTAGCGATGAAATTTGTCGGCGCGTTGATTATTACTTCGCTGCTGATTATTCCTGCAGCTACAGCGCGTCGCTTTGCCCGCACGCCGGAACAGATGGCCGGTGTCGCTGTTTTGGTGGGAATGGTGGCAGTAACTGGCGGTTTAACCTTTTCCGCATTTTACGATACGCCGGCGGGTCCGTCGGTGGTGCTATGTGCGGCACTGTTATTTATTATCAGTATGATGAAAAAGCAGGCCAGCTAATCTATCGCTGAACACATTTGTCGGATGCGGCGCGAGCGCCTTATCCGACCTATGGTTCGCTATCTCTGGTATATGCCTGATAAGACGCGAATAGCGGCGCATCAGGCAACACTGCCAGTGTCGGATGCACCGCGAGCGACCGATCCGACTTACGGCATTTCTGGCGGCGTGATGCCGAAGTGGTTCCACGCCCGCACTGTCGCCATACGCCCGCGCGGTGTACGCTGCAAAAAGCCTTGCTGAATCAAATAAGGTTCCAGCACATCCTCAATGGTTTCACGTTCTTCGCCAATGGCAGCCGCCAGGTTATCCAGACCTACCGGCCCACCAAAGAACTTATCGATTACCGCCAGCAACAATTTGCGGTCCATATAATCGAAACCTTCGGCATCGACATTCAGCATATCCAGCGCCTGAGCAGCGATATCAGCCGAGATGGTGCCATCGTGCTTCACTTCGGCGAAATCACGCACTCGACGCAGCAGACGGTTAGCAATGCGCGGCGTACCGCGAGCGCGACGAGCAACTTCCAGCGCGCCGTCATCACTCATCTCAAGCCCCATAAAGCGTGCGCTGCGACTGACGATATATTGCAGATCCGGCACCTGATAAAACTCCAGACGTTGCACAATACCAAAACGATCGCGTAACGGTGATGTCAGCGAACCTGCGCGCGTGGTTGCGCCAATCAGTGTAAACGGCGGCAAATCAATTTTAATGGAGCGTGCCGCCGGACCTTCACCAATCATGATATCCAGTTGGTAGTCTTCCATTGCCGGGTACAGCACTTCTTCAACAACTGGCGATAGACGGTGGATCTCATCAATAAACAACACGTCATGCGGTTCAAGGTTAGTGAGCATCGCTGCCAGATCGCCGGCCTTTTCCAGCACCGGACCAGAAGTCGTGCGTAAATTAACGCCCATTTCATTGGCGACAATGTTAGCAAGCGTAGTTTTACCCAACCCCGGAGGACCAAAAATCAACAGATGATCGAGGGCATCGCCGCGCAGTTTCGCTGCTTTGATGAAAATCTCCATCTGTGAACGAACCTGCGGCTGACCAACATACTCTTCCAGTAATTTAGGGCGAATGGCGCGATCTGCCACATCTTCCGGCAAAGTGGTACCGGCAGAAATCAGACGGTCTGCTTCAATCATCCTTTACCTCATAACGCGGCGCGTAGGGCTTCGCGAATTAATGTTTCACTGCTGGCGTCAGGGCGAGCGATTTTGCTCACCATGCGGCTTGCTTCTTGTGGTTTATAGCCCAGCGCCACCAGCGCGGCAACCGCTTCCTGTTCAGCATCGTCGGTCGCCGGGCTGGCAGGTGATGTGAGTACCAGGTCGGCGGCTGGCGTAAAGAGATCGCCATGCAAACCTTTAAATCGGTCTTTCATTTCAACAATCAAGCGTTCGGCGGTTTTTTTGCCAATACCCGGCAGTTTCACTAGTGCCCCCACTTCTTCACGCTCAACGGCATTAACGAACTGCTGCGCTGACATTCCGGAGAGGATCGCCAGCGCCAACTTCGGGCCGACGCCGTTGGTTTTGATCAACTCTTTGAACAACGTGCGCTCTTGTTTATTGTTAAAACCGTACAGCAGTTGCGCGTCTTCACGCACCACAAAGTGGGTGAAAACGATCGCTTCCTGACCCGCTTCAGGGAGTTCATAAAAACAGGTCATCGGCATATGCACTTCATAGCCTACGCCGCCCACTTCAATTAACACCAGCGGGGGTTGTTTTTCAATGATGATGCCTCTGAGTCTGCCTATCACATGACGCTCCTGCGTAATGAATCAAAGATAATGCTGTATGATAAAAAAATGCTGGATAGATATCCAGCGAAGGATGAAGAAAACTTGCGAGGCGTCCCGATGTTCTGAAAAATGACGCAGTATAATTTTTTCTACAGGTTATATTGGAAGCAAATATTTAAATATTACATATTCAGTGAAGAAATGCGTAATAAAAATACACATTGCGCCTCCTGAAAAAATAAATTTTTTATGCTATTACGTATATTCGTATCTATTTCAATGGAATGACAACGTGAATATTAATTATCCTGCTGAATATGAAATTGGTGATATCATCTTTACATGTATAGGTGCTGCCTTATTTGGTCAAATATCAGCTGCATCAAATTGCTGGAGTAATCACGTCGGGCTCATTATCGGTCATAACGGTGAAGACTTTCTGGTTGCAGAAAGCCGTGTTCCCCTCTCAACCATCACTACGCTATCCCGTTTTATTAAACGCTCTGCTAATCAACGCTATGCTATAAAGCGATTAGACGCCGGGCTAACAGAACAACAAAAACAACGAATTGTTGAACAGGTTCCCTCCCGGCTACGAAAACTTTACCACACCGGTTTTAAATACGAATCTTCGCGCCAGTTCTGTTCAAAATTTGTCTTTGATATTTATAAAGAGGCACTATGTATTCCGGTGGGTGAAATAGAGACGTTTGGAGAACTGTTAAACAGCAATCCAAATGCAAAACTCACTTTCTGGAAATTCTGGTTCCTGGGTTCTATTCCGTGGGAGCGTAAAACCGTCACGCCAGCCAGTTTGTGGCATCATCCGCGTTTGGTGTTGATTCATGCGGAGGGAGTGGAAACGCCTCAGCCGGAACTGACCGAGGCGGTATAACTTAACGCAGTCGCCCTCTCGCCAGGTTCAGCCGCGATTCGCTCATCTGCATCGCATTCTGACTGACGTGACAATGGGTAATCGCGATAGCTAATGCATCGGCAGCATCCGCCTGTGGATTAGCGGGCAGTTTCAGCAAGGTGCGGACCATATGCTGCACCTGGCTTTTTTCAGCACTACCAATACCTACCACCGTTTGCTTTACCTGACGTGCCGCATATTCAAATACCGGCAATTCCTGATTCACCGCCGCCACAATCGCCACGCCGCGTGCCTGCCCCAGTTTCAGGGCTGAGTCAGCGTTCTTCGCCATAAAGACTTGTTCAATGGCGAAATAATCAGGCTGGAACTGGGTAATGATTTCCGTCACGCCCGCATAGATGAGCTTCAGACGAGACGGTAAATCATCCACTTTGGTGCGTATGCATCCGCTACCCAGGTAGGAGAGTTGCCTGCCTACCTGGCGGATGACGCCATAGCCGGTCACGCGCGAACCCGGGTCAATGCCGAGAATAATAGCCATCACGCGTCTCCGTTTTGCTGTTTAGCAGGCCCCATCAGAGAGTCGCTGCAACCTCATCAGAGATTTCACCGTTATGGTAGACTTCCTGCACGTCGTCGCAATCTTCCAGCATATCGATCAGACGCATCAGTTTCGGTGCGGTTTCTGCATCCATATCAGCTTTGGTGGACGGGATCATGGAAACTTCCGCGCTGTCTGCTTTCAGACCTGCCGCTTCCAGAGCGTCGCGTACTTTGCCCATTTCTTCCCATGCAGTGTAGACATCAATCGCGCCGTCATCATAGGTCACAACGTCTTCAGCACCTGCTTCCAGCGCTGCTTCCATGATGGTGTCTTCATCGCCTTTCTCGAAGGAGATCACGCCTTTTTTGCTGAACAGATAAGCTACGGAACCATCAGTACCGAGGTTACCGCCACATTTACTGAATGCATGGCGCACTTCAGCAACGGTACGGTTGCGGTTGTCAGACAGACATTCAATCATGATTGCCGTGCCGCCAGGACCGTAACCTTCGTAGATGATGGTTTCCATGTTTGCATCATCATCACCGCCCACACCACGTGCAATTGCGCGGTTCAGAGTGTCACGAGTCATGTTGTTAGACAGTGCTTTATCAATTGCTGCACGCAGACGCGGGTTAGCGTCCGGATCGCCACCGCCGAGCTTAGCTGCAGTTACCAGCTCACGAATGATTTTAGTGAAGATTTTACCGCGCTTAGCATCCTGCGCAGCTTTACGATGTCTGGTGTTGGCCCATTTACTATGACCTGCCATAAAAATATCTCCAGATAGCCCTGCCTGTTCAGGCAGCGTTAATTACAAACTGTTCAATCGCCTGCCGGTTGCTCCAGGACTTAGTGAGCGCCGCCGCAGCAGGCGCATCAAGCCACTTGTAGGCCAGATGTTCAGTGAAGACGACCTGGCGTTCGTGCGGGAGCGCAAGACAGAACCAGGATTCCGTATTACGCGTCACGCCCGGCGCATAGCGATGACGTAAATGTGAAAAAATTTCAAATTCTACCGTGCGCTGACAGTCAATTAAGGTCAGTTGTTCAGCGACAACATCGATGGTGACCTCTTCCTTTACTTCGCGCATGGCAGCTTGCGGCGCGGTTTCACCCTCTTCCACGCTGCCGGTTACCGACTGCCAGAAATCGGGATCGTCACGCCGCTGCAACATCAGCACCCGTTTCGTATCTTGTGCATAGATGACCACTAAGATCGAAACGGGACGCTTATACACTTTATCCTTCACGCTGCCTCTTCGTTGACTGCCTTCGCTCATCCCATTCACATAGTTATCTATGCTCATGGGAGTTCACTCAGTTGCCGCCTCGATGCAACGCGAATGATTTCGTGTATTTGAGTCATATCAGTTATTCTCTGCCTTCTTCACAACCTGAATGCTCAGCTCAGCCAGTGCAGCCGGGTTAGCAAAGCTCGGTGCTTCAGTCATCAGACACGCTGCCGCCGTGGTTTTCGGGAAGGCGATAACGTCACGGATATTGTCGGTGCCGGTCAGCAGCATCGTCAGACGGTCAAGACCGAATGCCAGACCTGCGTGCGGCGGAGTACCGTATTTCAGGGCGTCGAGCAGGAAGCCGAATTTCTCGCGCTGTTCCTCTTCGTTGATACCCAGAATACCAAACACCGTCTGCTGCATATCACCATTATGGATACGCACAGAACCACCGCCCACTTCGTAACCATTGATGACCATATCGTAAGCGTTCGCCACCGCATTTTCTGGTGCAGCTTTCAGTTCTGCAGCAGTCATGTCTTTCGGTGAGGTGAACGGATGGTGCATTGCCGTCAGGCCGCCTTCACCGTCGTCTTCAAACATCGGGAAGTCGATAACCCACAGCGGTGCCCATTTGCTTTCGTCGGTCAGACCAAGGTCTTTACCCACTTTCAGGCGCAGTGCGCCCATCGCGTCGGCAACAATTTTCTTATTGTCGGCACCGAAGAAAATCATATCGCCATCTTGCGCGGCAGTACGATCCAGGATGGCTTCGATGATTTCTGCATTAAGGAACTTAGCTACCGGGCTGTTGATACCTTCCAGACCTTTCGCGCGTTCGTTAACTTTGATGTAAGCCAGACCTTTCGCGCCGTAGATTTTAACGAAGTTACCGTATTCGTCGATCTGCTTACGGGTCAGCGACGCACCGCCCGGAACGCGCAGAGCGGCAACACGGCCTTTCGGATCGTTCGCCGGCCCCGCAAATACCGCGAATTCAACGGATTTCAGCAGATCGGCAACGTCGGTCAGTTCCATCGGGTTACGCAGGTCCGGTTTGTCGGAGCCGTAACGGCGTTCGGCTTCCGCAAAGGTCATTACCGGGAAATCGCCCAGATCAATGCCCTTCACTTCCAGCCACAGATGACGCACCAGCGCTTCCATCACTTCACGCACTTGCGGGGCGGTCATGAAAGAAGTTTCCACATCGATCTGAGTAAATTCAGGCTGACGATCAGCGCGCAGGTCTTCGTCACGGAAGCATTTAACGATCTGATAGTAACGGTCAAAGCCGGACATCATCAGCAGCTGTTTGAACAACTGCGGGGATTGCGGCAGTGCGTAGAATTTACCTTTGTGCACACGAGAAGGCACCAGGTAGTCACGCGCGCCTTCCGGCGTGGCTTTGGTCAGCATCGGAGTTTCGATGTCGAGGAAGCCGTGGTCATCCATAAAACGGCGCACCAGGCTGGTGATTTTAGCGCGGGTTTTCAGGCGCTGAGCCATTTCCGGGCGACGCAGGTCGAGGTAGCGGTATTTCAGACGCGCTTCTTCGGTGTTGACGTGGTTAGAGTCAAGCGGCAGAACATCTGCGCGGTTGATGATAGTCAGCGAGGACGCCAGCACTTCGATTTCGCCGGTCGCCATATCGCGGTTAATATTTTTTTCGTCACGCGCACGTACGGTGCCCGTGACCTGAATGCAGAACTCATTACGCAGTTCAGAGGCCAGCTTTAACGCGTCCGCACGATCCGGATCGAAAAATACCTGCACGATACCTTCGCGGTCGCGCATATCGATGAAGATCAGGCTACCAAGATCACGACGACGGTTGACCCAACCACACAGAGTCACCTGCTGCCCCACGTGGGACAAACGGAGCTGTCCACAATATTCTGTACGCATGAGATATCCCTTAACTTAGCTGCCGGCGGATGCCCCCTGCTGCGCAGGTGACCAAGTCGCAGCGTTAGCTGTATGTCACAACTGAATGAAAAAAGGCGGCTATTATACTGGAAATTCTGCCGCACCGTAAGAGCCTGGCCCGCGCTGGAACGCCTCGTTACCACTTTATATCGGGCCTGAAATCAGACTCTACGCCAGTTTGCTATAAAGGTGTTGCCCGAACTCATAAAAATTAACAAAATTTGTCGTTCCGCCATCGGCTAATCGCATTAAGGTGTGAGGCACGATTTTGTTTTTTCAGGAGTCAGCATGCTTGAACTTAATGCTAAAACCACTGCGCTGGTGGTGATTGATTTACAAGAAGGCATCTTACCTTTTGCCGGTGGTCCACATACTGCCGATGAGGTGGTTAATCGCGCCGGGAAGCTGGCGGCGAAATTTCGCGCGAGCGGTCAGCCCGTGTTTCTGGTGCGCGTTGGCTGGTCTGCCGATTATGCCGAAGCATTAAAACAGCCGGTTGATGTCCCCTCCCCCGCTAAAGTGTTACCCGAAAACTGGTGGCAACATCCTGCTGCATTAGGTGCAACCGACAGCGATATCGAAATCATCAAACGTCAATGGGGTGCGTTTTACGGTACGGATCTGGAGTTGCAATTACGCCGCCGGGGTATCGATACAATAGTATTATGTGGGATCTCGACCAATATCGGTGTTGAATCCACCGCCCGCAATGCCTGGGAACTCGGTTTTAATCTGGTGATTGCCGAAGACGCCTGCAGCGCCGCCAGCGCCGAGCAGCACAATAACAGCATCAACCATATCTACCCACGCATCGCCCGTGTGCGCAGTGTGGAAGAGATCCTCAACGCATTATGATTTACATCGGTCTGCCGCAATGGTCGCATCCTAAATGGGTGCGGTTGGGGATCACCAGCCTTGAAGAGTATGCCCGCCACTTTAACTGTGTGGAGGGCAACACCACGCTTTACGCCCTGCCGAAATCCGAGGTTGTCCTGCGCTGGCGTGAGCAGACCACAGATAATTTTCGCTTCTGTTTTAAGTTTCCGGCGACCATTTCGCATCAGGCAGCATTACGGCATTGCGATGATTTAGTAACTGAATTTTTGACTCGCTTGTCACCGTTAGCGCCGCGCATTGGGCAATACTGGCTGCAACTGCCTGCCACATTTGGCCCACGGGATCTCCCTGCGCTTTGGCATTTTCTCGACTCTCTTCCCGGCGAGTTTAATTATGGTGTGGAAGTCCGCCATCCACAGTTTTTCGCCAAAGGGGAAGAGGAACAAACACTTAATCGCGGTTTACATCAGCGCGGCGTTAATCGGGTGATTTTAGACAGCCGCCCGGTTCATGCAGCACGTCCACACAGTGAAGCTATTCGCGACGCTCAACGAAAAAAACCTAAAGTTCCGGTACATGCTGTACTGACGGCGACAAATCCGCTGATCCGTTTTATCGGTAGTGATGATATGACGCAAAACCGGGAATTATTTCAGGTCTGGTTACAAAAATTAGCGCAGTGGCATCAGACCACTACGCCTTATCTTTTTTTACATACGCCAGATATTGCCCAGGCCCCGGAACTGGTACATATCCTGTGGGAAGACTTACGTAAAACGCTTCCAGAGATCGGAGCAGTTCCGGCTATTCCACAGCAATCTTCTCTTTTCTGAATTTGCCACCTATCATAGACAGGTGCCATCGGCCATTTTAAAGGGAGTTTGTATGGTAAGCGCGCTGTATGCCGTTTTAAGTGCGTTGTTATTAATGAAGTTCTCTTTTGATGTCGTTCGCCTGCGAATGCAGTACCGCGTTGCCTATGGCGACGGCGGTTTTAGCGAACTGCAAAGCGCTATTCGCATTCATGGTAACGCGGTGGAATATATTCCCATCGCGATTGTGTTGATGCTGTTTATGGAAATGAATGGCGCAGAAACCTGGATGGTGCATATTTGCGGCATCGTTTTGCTTGCTGGTCGTCTGATGCATTATTACGGTTTTCATCACCGTCTGTTCCGCTGGCGACGTTCTGGCATGAGCGCCACCTGGTGTGCGCTGTTGCTGATGGTGCTGGCGAATCTTTGGTATA
The DNA here is from genome assembly GCF_046764225.1 of Escherichia sp. F1. NCBI lineage: Bacteria > Pseudomonadati > Pseudomonadota > Gammaproteobacteria > Enterobacterales > Enterobacteriaceae > Escherichia > Escherichia sp. F1. The sequence continues at coordinate 2,043,409 of NZ_CP177202.1, read as the reverse complement.
TGCCCTGGGAGTTGGTTTTCTCCCTGCGTTAGCGCACAATACGCCACTTTCTTTTTCCCGGATTTTTACGTTATGTCTCACCGCGACACGCTATTTTCTGCCCCTATCGCCAGACTGGGTGACTGGACCTTTGATGAACGGGTAGCTGAAGTCTTCCCGGATATGATCCAGCGTTCCGTTCCCGGTTATTCCAATATTATTTCCATGATTGGTATGTTAGCCGAGCGCTTCGTTCAACCTGGTACGCAGGTTTACGATCTGGGTTGTTCTCTGGGCGCGGCGACGCTCTCGGTGCGTCGCAACATTCATCATGATAATTGCAAAATTATTGCCATCGACAATTCCCCGGCGATGATTGAACGCTGCCGTCGTCATATTGACGCCTATAAAGCCCCTACGCCAGTAGACGTTATTGAAGGTGATATTCGCGATATCGCCATTGAAAATGCATCGATGGTGGTGCTGAATTTTACCCTGCAATTCCTGGAACCTTCCGAGCGTCAGGCGTTACTGGATAAAATTTATCAAGGGCTGAACCCGGGCGGTGCGCTGGTGCTTTCGGAAAAATTCAGTTTCGAAGATGCCAAAGTTGGTGAATTGCTGTTCAACATGCACCACGACTTTAAACGTGCTAACGGTTACAGCGAACTGGAGATCAGCCAGAAGCGCAGCATGCTGGAAAACGTGATGCTAACCGATTCTGTGGAAACCCATAAAGCACGCCTGCATCAAGCTGGTTTTGAGCATAGCGAGCTGTGGTTCCAGTGCTTTAACTTTGGTTCCCTGGTGGCATTAAAAGCAGAGGACGCTGCATGATCGACTTTGGTAACTTTTATTCTCTGATTGCCAAAAATCATCTTTCACACTGGCTGGAAACGCTGCCCGCGCAGATTGCTAACTGGCAGCGCGAGCAGCAGCACGGGCTGTTTAAGCAGTGGTCCAACGCGGTGGAATTTCTGCCTGAAATTAAACCGTATCGTCTGGATTTATTGCATAGCGTAACCGCCGAAAGCGAAGAGCCACTGAGCGCCGGGCAAATTAAACGCATTGAAACGCTGATGCGCAACCTGATGCCGTGGCGCAAAGGGCCGTTCTCACTGTATGGCGTCAACATCGATACCGAATGGCGTTCCGACTGGAAATGGGATCGCGTTCTGCCCCATCTTTCTGATTTAACCGGGCGCACAATTCTTGATGTCGGCTGTGGCAGCGGTTATCACATGTGGCGCATGATTGGCGCAGGCGCGCACCTCGCGGTGGGAATCGACCCTACGCAACTGTTTCTGTGCCAGTTTGAAGCGGTGCGTAAACTACTGGGTAACGATCAGCGCGCACATTTGTTACCGTTAGGTATTGAACAGCTTCCGGCACTGAAAGCCTTTGATACCGTCTTTTCGATGGGCGTGCTTTATCATCGTCGTTCACCGCTGGAGCATCTCTGGCAGTTGAAAGATCAACTGGTGAATGAGGGTGAACTGGTGCTTGAAACGCTGGTTATTGATGGCGATGAGAACACGGTGCTGGTGCCGGGCGATCGTTACGCGCAAATGCGTAATGTCTATTTCATCCCTTCCGCGCTGGCGCTGAAAAACTGGCTGAAGAAGTGTGGTTTTGTAGATATCCGCATTGCGGATGTGAGCGTTACCACTACAGAAGAACAGCGACGCACTGAATGGATGGTTACCGAGTCTCTGTCCGATTTCCTCGACCCGCATGATCCGGGTAAGACAGTTGAAGGTTATCCGGCACCTAAACGCGCGGTGCTGATTGCGCGCAAGCCGTAAAGATTAGCGCCCGTTTCCGGGCGCTTTTCACGTCTTATGCCTGAACAGCTGGCTGATCAAACGCCGTTAACTTCGGCGCATTGCCCGTATATTTTTCGATATACACCAGCGCAGAGTTACCGGCACAGGCATTTGCCAGCTGCGAGCTGGGGATATCCGCCGTTAACACGTTCGCACTGCCGTTTTTACACAAGCCATTTTCCAGATCTGGCCATGCACCTTCATGCACGCATACCACGCCTTTTTTGATCCCGTCAGTCACCACCGCGCCTGTCAGAATCTGACCACGTTTGTTCCAGACACGCACCAGATCGCCATTCGCAATACCAAAGCGAGCAGCATCTTCGGTGTGAATAGTGATCGGTTCACGATCGGCAACCGCATATTTTTTACGCAGTTCCGCATAGTTAAGCTGACTGTGTAAACGGTGTGCCGGATGTGCGGTCAGAAGCTGCAACTGCTTCTCGTCGGCGGAACCTTTCCACTCATCAGGCGCAAGCCAGGTTGGGTGTGCCGGGCAATCCTTATAGCCAAATTTTTCCAGCGTTTTGGAGTAAATCTCAATTTTGCCGCTTGGCGTACCCAGCGCATTTTTCACCGGATCGGCGCGGAAATCACCATAACGAACGTACTGTTCGTTCTTCTCGCTGCGGCGCATTTCGATCAGTTTATTTTGCTGCCAGAAAGCATTAAACATCGGCATAGTCACGCGTTGCGCACGCGCACCTTTCTGAGCGGCATCATAGAAAAATTTCAGCCACGCCATTTCATCTCTACCTTCGGTATAGATCTCTTTTCCGCCAGGTTTGAGTAATTCAGCAAGATCGGCAAACACGTCAAAATCGTTACGCGCTTCAAATTGCGCAGCGACAGCCTGCTTCATCGGTACAATATGCTGGTTGCTGTAATCACCGGTCATCGTCAAGTCATTGCGCTCAAACGATGTGGTGATCGGTAATACGATATCTGCATGTTTAGCAGCTGCGGTCCAGTAGCATTCAGAAACGACGATCATCTCCGGTTTCTGCCATGCTTTAATCAGACGATTAGTATCCTGGTGATGGGTAAAGTTACCGCCACCCGCCCACCAGATCATTTTGATATTCGGATACGTTTGTTCTTTACCGTTATGCTGATATTTGCCGCCAGGATTTTCCAGCGCATCGACGATACGGGCAACAGGAATCGCCGTCATTCCGCCATCATCAGCGGCCTCGCTGGCCTGTCCGGCAATCGCCGCAGACATTTCCGGCAGCACGCCGCCAACACGCGTCGGGTTGCCACCGTTGGAGTAATGATAAGAGAAACCAAACCCGCCGCCCGGTGTACCAATCTGCCCTAACATCGCCGCCAGCGTCACCAGCATCCAGTGTTTCTGTTCACCATATTGCTGGCGCTGAATTCCCCAGCCTGCCATCAGCATTGTGCGATTTGCCGCCATCAGTTCAGCGAGTTTGACTATCTGCGCTTCCGGTACGCCAGTAATTTCCGCCGCCCAGGCCGCGCTCTTCGGCGTATTATCGCTCTTACCTGTCAGATACTCTTCAAACTGCGAATACCCGGTGGTGTATTTTTCAAGGAACACTTTATCGTGTTTGCCTTGTGTCATCAGGGTATGTGCAATCCCTAACATCAGTGCCACGTCGGTGCCCATATTCGGCGCGATCCAGGTGGCATTATCGCCAAAGAACTCGATGGTTTCGGAGCGGATAGGATCAATGGCAATCACTGGTTTGCCAGATTTTTTCAGCTGATGGAAGTATTCCAGCCCTTGCTCATCGGTACTGCTCCAGGCAATTTTTAAGGTATTCAGCGGGTTCATCCCCCACAGCACCACAACCTGGCTGTTTTCCAGAATCAGCGGCCAGGAGGTCTGCTGTTCATACACCTCCACGGAACCCACCACATGCGGCATGATCACCTGTGCCGCCCCGGTTGAATAATCGCCGCTATGCCCGGAATAACCGCCCGCAAGGTTCATATAACGTTGCAGTAAGGTTTGCGCTTTATGCAACACGCCAGAAGAGCGCCAGCCGTAAGATCCGGCAAAAATGGCCGATGGTCCGTTAGCTTTACGAATACGATCGTGATGCTCATGAATCAGTTTTAATGCTTGTTCCCAGCTCACCTGTACATAGGTATCTTCGCCACGACCTTTCGCCGGTTGCAGTGGATTATCGAGATAGCTTTTTCTCACCATCGGATGCTGAATACGCGCCGTTGTATGTACCTGATCCGCCGCCGTAGACTGTAAGGAGTTCGGTATGGTTTTCGCCAGCGCGCCTGTCGAAGAAACAATCTTGCCGTCCTTCACTTCTACGTTCATTGCTCCCCAACGGCCCGCGGTGAGGATTTTGCCACCCTTCTCTTCTGCCCATGCGGGTAGCGGTGCAGCCGATGTCACCACCAGCGCCCCGGCAGCAATACCGCTGTGTTTAATAAATTCACGTCTTGTTAATGTCATAACTTCCTCCCTGATCAACGAGGATCACTGTTTCTCGGTAATATCTTTGGCGTTGTACTGGAAGTACCGCGTCAAAATGTCCAGTTCGTTTTCGCTCATGCTGGTTCGCGCACCCATTCCTTTGGCAATGGACGGCCATGCATTGACGGTGTAATGGTCGGAGGCAATAGGGGCATGGCAACCAGCGCAATAGGTATCGTCAAGTTTTTCAGCGTATTGCCATAGCGGTTTACGGTCCGCTAATGCGGGATCGGTAAGCACACCCTGTAAAGACGCCTGACGCCATTGATTGCCGTATTCGTCAGCCTGCCATTCCCCGTTTACCGTCAGCGCCTTGATACCTTCATCACTTAATGTGGCTAGCGCCAGACGTTGACCTGCCGCCAGGTAGAGCGTGCTTTCACTGCCCTGCATTTGATAACCCTGCAACAGAACGATCGGCTGTTTGCCACTGGCATCAACGACGGTGAGATCGGTACCAGGATTCACAGTGGCCAGTTCGCCTATGCGGGAAGGTTTGAAAGGATAAATATGTGCGCCATTGGTAACTGAAGTAGCGGCCTGACTTTCCAGCTCATGCGCCGCGTTGTCATCCATTTTTATTTCTGGTGGAAAATGGGCAATGCCTTTATGACAATCGATACAGGTTTCACCGTCCTTTTGCGCTTTGGTATGCATTTTCTGCGCAGATTCACTTTGCGAGGCAATATCCATGGCATCAAAAGAATGGCAACTACGACACGTTGCAGAATCCGATGCTTTTAATTCTTTCCATACTGTTTCGGCCATTTCCTGACGATGCGCTTCGAACTTATCGTCACTGTCTATTTTGCCGCTAACAAATTCATGATAAATATCTTTAGAAGCTTGTAATTTAGCAAATAAATAATCCATCCCTGACTTTGGAATATGGCAATCGGCACATTCCGCACGTATCCCTTTCTGGTTAGAAAAGTGGACAGTTCCCTGATATTCCTCAAAAGGTTTACTCATCGAGTGGCAGGAAAGGCAAAATGCGGTATCCGACGTTTTATGTAAGGCTTTTTGCGCCAGCAATAACCCGCCGCCACCAACCACAACCGTTATCAGCAAAAACAATAACCCAATGCGTTTTTTCCCTCGCATAGATTCCTCTAATTAATTCCAGAACACCGAAATCATTGTATAATTAAATATACAACGAATTGACCGCTTGCATAATTCGGCACAACACTGCCTGAAATAATCGATAAAGAATATGATTTATTACAATGTAATCATTAATTGCTAAGGAATAACCCAGTTGTTATTTAGAATACATATTTGTCAGTTTTAGTAATTTAAATTACATAATTAATATGAATATATAAAAATTTTTAGCACAACGCTATGTGCACTATCACGCGCTCAACTGATCACGGAAATCGTTCGTTTTTTATACTTCTCGGGGATAAAAAAAGGCCCCTGTTGAAATTGCAGGGGCCTGGTACGAGCAAGCATCATATTGGGCGACATGATGCAACGGTAAAAATCATTTGGCCTGACGGCGTTCAATGATTCCTTTCATTTCAGCAACCGCCGCCCCGTCTACGACATAACGCGAATACTCGTCCGCGTGTGCATCTGATGACATGGACAATCCTTGATTACGATAACGCATTGGTGAGGCTTGCCACGCTCCCGCGGAGCTATGGACTTCCAGCACTCCGGCATCGAGGAAGTGGTGCAGGTTTTCTGCACGGACTCCTGCTCCGGCCATAATGATTGGAGCATCACCATGGGCAATAAGTTCCATAATTTTTGATAAACCTTGCAGTGCGTCTGATTTTTGCCCTGATGTCAGTACCCGAGCAACGCCCAATTCCGCAAGATTATTGAGTGTATTTAAAGGGTTAGCGCACATATCGAAGGCGCGATGAAAAGTCACTGCCAGCGGACCGGCAGCAGCCATTATTTTTTCCATTCGTGGCATATCGACATTCCCGTCAACATCGAGAACGCCCGTCACCAGTCCAGGAAAACCTAATTCGCGGACTGTGCGCACATCCTCAAGAATGGCGGCAAATTCACCGTCGCTGTAGCAAAAATCACCACCGCGTGGGCGGATAATCGGATGCACAGGGATCGTCACCCGCTGGCGCACGGATTTCAGTATCCCCAACGACGGCGTTAAGCCCCCCTCTTTTGGGGCTGCGCATAATTCAACTCTGTCTGCGCCGTTTTGCTGCGCCGTTAGCGCGCATTCCATGCTATAACAGCAAATTTCCAGTAATGCCATTTTTGCTCCTTAATTACGCCGACTGCTCGCTGGCAACGATCTCTTCAATGGACCACGGATGAAATTTAATGGTCGTTTTGCCATCGGTGACCGCCAGCGTCGGGTTCGGTAATCGCTCATGCTCACCTTTTGGCGAACTGGTTTTAACTGAGATCCCCGGCAGGCTGAGTCCTTCATCAGAAAGCAATGCCAGCGCACGGGCATTCAGCGTTTCTGGATCGCCCGGCAGAACGATTTCAATATGTTCCCAACCTTCGTGCGGGTAACGTTTTTCCCCGGGCCACGGTAGCTCCACAATGGAAAACTGCCAGTGCGCAACCTGTACCGGTTCATGCAATTTAAACAGACAAATCGGCCTGCCATTGATCATATTTTCTGACAAAAGCTCGCCGCACTGTTCAAACCCGCGACGCCAGCGCTCAGCGGTGGCGTTTTGATGGCAACGCAAAGAAATGTGATCGGCAGTCAGCGGAGTGATATCCAACCCCAGACGGCGGGAGAGTTCATCTAATGCGTGGGTAAATCGCGGTAAATCCGATGCAATATCCTGCAGCTCGTCGATAGATTGCCAGTTCGCCATAATCACTCTTCGTCTTTCAGTAAAAGCGTTAATTTACCCTGTTGCCCTGCGCCAACCAACCGCTGATTTCACGCCGCTTCTGATGCAATAGTGAAAACGGCAATACGCCACGCGCACGTTGCTGACGAAAACAGCCATTTGCAGTATACTCCCGCCCTAATTTCTTTAACTGGTGCGGGCAATTTTTGCTCGCTTCATCAATGTAAGGTATTCCGGTGAATATTCAGGCTCTTCTCTCAGAAAAAGTCCGTCAGGCCATGATTGCGGCAGGCGCGCCTGCGGATTGCGAACCGCAGGTTCGTCAGTCAGCAAAAGTTCAGTTCGGCGACTATCAGGCTAACGGCATGATGGCAGTTGCTAAAAAACTGGGTATGGCACCGCGACAATTAGCAGAGCAGGTGCTGACTCATCTGGATCTTAACGGTATCGCCAGCAAAGTTGAGATCGCGGGTCCTGGCTTTATCAACATTTTCCTTGATCCGGCATTCCTGGCTGAACATGTTCAGCAGGCGCTGGCGTCCGATCGTCTCGGTGTTGCTACGCCAGAAAAACAGACCATTGTGGTTGACTACTCTGCGCCAAACGTGGCGAAAGAGATGCACGTTGGTCACCTGCGCTCCACCATTATTGGTGACGCAGCAGTTCGTACTCTGGAGTTCCTCGGTCACAAAGTGATTCGCGCAAACCACGTCGGCGACTGGGGCACTCAGTTCGGTATGCTGATTGCATGGCTGGAAAAGCAGCAGCAGGAAAACGCTGGTGAAATGGAGCTGGCTGACCTTGAAGGTTTCTACCGCGATGCGAAAAAGCATTACGATGAAGATGAAGAGTTTGCCGAGCGTGCACGTAACTACGTGGTAAAACTGCAAAGCGGTGACGAATATTTCCGCGAGATGTGGCGCAAACTTGTCGACATCACCATGACGCAGAACCAGATCACCTACGATCGCCTCAACGTGACGCTGACCCGTGATGACGTGATGGGCGAAAGCCTCTATAACCCGATGCTGCCGGGTATCGTGGCAGATCTCAAAGCCAAAGGTCTGGCAGTAGAAAGTGAAGGCGCGACCGTCGTATTCCTTGATGAGTTCAAAAACAAGGAAGGCGAACCGATGGGCGTGATCATTCAGAAGAAAGATGGTGGCTATCTCTACACCACCACTGATATCGCCTGTGCGAAATATCGTTATGAAACACTGCATGCCGATCGCGTGCTGTATTACATCGACTCCCGTCAGCATCAACACCTGATGCAGGCGTGGGCTATCGTCCGTAAAGCAGGCTATGTACCGGAATCCGTACCGCTGGAACACCACATGTTCGGCATGATGCTGGGCAAAGACGGCAAACCGTTCAAAACCCGCGCGGGTGGTACAGTGAAACTGGCGGATCTGCTGGATGAAGCCCTGGAGCGTGCACGTCGTCTGGTGGCAGAAAAGAACCCGGATATGCCAGCCGACGAGCTGGAAAAACTGGCTAACGCAGTTGGTATTGGTGCGGTGAAATATGCGGATCTCTCCAAAAACCGCACCACGGACTACATCTTCGACTGGGACAACATGCTGGCGTTTGAGGGTAATACCGCGCCATACATGCAGTATGCATACACGCGTGTATTGTCCGTGTTCCGTAAAGCAGAAATTGACGAAGAGCAACTGGCTGCAGCTCCGGTTATCATCCGTGAAGATCGTGAAGCGCAACTGGCAGCTCGCCTGCTGCAGTTTGAAGAAACCCTCACCGTGGTTGCCCGTGAAGGCACGCCGCATGTGATGTGTGCTTACCTGTACGATCTGGCTGGTCTGTTCTCTGGCTTCTACGAGCACTGCCCGATCCTCAGCGCAGAAAACGAAGAAGTGCGTAACAGCCGTCTGAAACTGGCACAACTGACGGCGAAGACGCTGAAACTGGGTCTGGATACGCTGGGTATTGAGACAGTAGAGCGTATGTAATCGCGTTATACGGCAAAAGCCGATGTCATGGCAGACATCGGCTTTTTTATCATTAACGATAATTCACAATCACTTCATTCCGTTGTACCTTTAGCGGCGGAATTAACCGCCCACCGCCAGGCACTTCCCAGATAAATCGCAACGGTTCTATCGCCGGTATACCGGAAAAGGCCACGGTGGTTCCACTCTGCCCTTCTAATTCGACACAACGAGATTGTGAACACAAGCGAACCCGCAGTCCTGCAGGTGTCGGGCCGATAAGCTGATAACGCCACGCCACCAGCGTCATCAATCCTGCAGCAGGTTGTCGAGTAGAAAGAGGCGCTGACGACATCGACTCACCACGGTGATTCAGCGTAACGCCCACACTACTCGCCTGCCACATCCCCTCCCCGGCGGCTTGCACCAGCAGCGGAAACAATAATATTGCTAATAAGGTTCTCATCATTTACCGCCAATTGTCGCCGTCATGCGGATATGTCGGTTATCAGATAGTTCCAGATTCGACAGCACCACTAACTGCGGCAAGCTGCGGCGCAGGAAGCGAGACAATAATGGTCGCAGCGCGTGGTTCACCAATAAAACTGGCGGCGCACCCAACATCTCCTGACGGGATAGCGCTTCCTGAGTTTGCGCCAGTAAACGATCCGCCAGCCCTGGCTCCAGTCCGCCCCCGCCCTGCAACGCCTGTAGCAACAAACGTTCCAGCGGTGTATCGAGGCCAATAACATGAACTTCATCTTTGCCAGGAAACCACTGCTGGGTAATCGCCCGTCCCAACGCCACGCGCACGACGGCGGTTAATTCATGTGGATCGCTTTGGATGGGCGCATGTTCCGCCAGCGTTTCGAGAATAGTGCGCATATCGCGAATCGGCACTTTTTCATCGAGCAGATTTTGCAGCACTTTATGCAGTGTGGTGAGCGTGACGACGCCAGGAACGAGATCTTCCGTCAGCTTTGGCATCTCCTGGGCGACGCGATCCAGCAACTGTTGCGCCTCCTGACGACCAAACAGCTCTGCGGCATGCTGGCTAATGAGGTGGTTAAGATGCGTTGCCACCACCGTGCTGGCCTCAACCACGGTGTACCCCTGAATCTGCGCCTGTTCTTTAAGCGCACTTTCAATCCAGATAGCATTCAGGCCAAATGCCGGATCGACGGTCGCCTCACCAGGTAACGTCCCGGCAGCGGTACCAGGGTTAATCGCCAACCAACGCCCCGGATAAGCATCACCACTGCCTATCTCCACGCCTTTCATCAAAATGCGATAGCGGGCAGGTTGCAGATCCATATTGTCACGAATGTGCACCACCGGCGGCAGAAACCCCATCTCCTGGGCAAATTTCTTGCGGATACTGCGTATACGGCCCAACAACTCACCATCCTGCTGGAAATCGACCATCGGGATCAGTCGATAACCCACTTCCATTCCCAGAGAATCTTCCAGTTGTACATCGTTCCACGTCGCTTCGACAACGGTATTATTCTCTGCCATTTTTACCGGTTTTGGTTCGGCAGGCGCTTTTTGTTCGCGTCCACGGATCCACCAGGCCAGCCCCAGCAATCCGGCAGTGAACAGCAAAAATACCAGGTTCGGCATTCCAGGCACCAGGCCGAGTAAACCGAGCACGGCGGCGCTTAACAACATAACGCTCGGGTTACTGAAAAGCTGATTCACCATCTGCTCGCCAACATCCTGATCGGTGCTGACACGCGTAACGATGACCCCCGCGGCGGTAGAAATCACCAACGCCGGAATTTGTGCCACCAGACCGTCGCCAATGGTCAATAGCGTATAACTTTCCGCCGCGTGTCCCATGCTCATGCCATGTTGCAGCACGCCGACCAGCAACCCGCCGACAACGTTAATGACCATGATGAGGATCCCGGCGATGGCATCGCCGCGGACAAACTTACTTGCCCCGTCCATTGAGCCGTAAAAATCGGCTTCCTGAGTCACTTCGGAGCGGCGTTTTTTCGCCTCATCTTCACCAATCAATCCGGCGTTAAGGTCGGCGTCAATCGCCATCTGCTTACCCGGCATACCATCGAGAACAAAGCGCGCACCCACTTCTGCGATACGCCCGGCACCTTTGGTGATAACCATAAAGTTGATGATCACGAGAATGACAAACACCACGATACCGATAGCGAAATTGCCACCAACGAGGAAGTGACCGAACGCTTCGACCACCTTTCCAGCCGCCGCCGCGCCGGTATGCCCTTCCATCAAAATGATACGGGTTGAAGCCACGTTAAGTGCCAGACGCAACAGCGTGGTAAACAACAGGATGGTCGGAAACGCAGCAAACTCAAGCGTGCGCTGGGTAAACATCGCCACCAGCAACACCATGATCGACAAGGCAATATTGAAGGTAAACAACAGGTCGAGTATGAATGCGGGCAGTGGCAGCACCATCATCGACAAGATCAACAGGATCAAAATCGGTCCGGCAAGGATCTGCCATTGTGTCGATTTCAGGTTTGCGGGCAGGCGCAGCATCGCGGCCAGATTACTCATGGGTCGGTTTCTCGTTAATAAAATCCAGGGCTTCCGGCACCGGAAGATGAGTAGGTTGTACAGGGCGCTGTCCACCAGCCAGACGCCAGCGTTTCAGTTGCCAGACCCAGGCCAGCACTTCCGCCACCGCGGCGTACAGTTGACCCGGGATTTGTTGACCGATCTCCGCATGTCGATACAGCGCACGCGCCAGCGGCGGCGCTTCAAGCGTCGGGACGTTATTTTCAGCGCCAATTTCACGAATGCGCAGCGCGACCAGCCCTGCACCTTTAGCGACCACTTTCGGTGCGCTCATTTTGTTTTCGTCATACTGCAACGCTACCGAATAGTGGGTCGGGTTATTGACAATGACATCCGCTTTCGGCACATCGGCCATCATCCGACGTCGTGCAGCCGCTCGCTGCATCTGACGTATCCGCCCTTTAACATGGGGGTCGCCTTCGCTTTGTTTGAACTCATCACGAATATCCTGCCGCGACATACGCAGCTTTTTCAGGTGGCTGAAGATTTGAAAAAAGACGTCAAATCCCACCATTGGAATGACACCAAGCACCACCAGCAGTGCGCATAGCCCTACCAGATCCATCGCATTACCCATGGCGGTAATCGGAGACTCTGCCATTAAGCGCATCATTTGCGGCCAGTGGTGCCAGAGATAAAACCCCGTCACACTGCCGACCAGGATGGTTTTCAAAATTGCTTTAAGCAACTCCGCGCCAGTCTGTGCCGAGAACATCCGTTTAATCCCCGGTAGCGGGTTGAGTTTGGAAAACTTCGGCTGCAAGGATTTGCCGCTAAATACCAGCCCTCCCAGCATGACCGGAGAAATGAGCGCCACCAGCACCACGCCGCTAATCAGTGGCAGCAGCGCCAGCATGGCTTCTCTGATCAGCAGAATAATCTGCCCGAGGATCAGATTCGGGTCATTGATGATGCTGTGATCAAAATGCAATCCCGCGGAGAGCATGCCCGACAATCGACGGGCCAGCGACACACCGCCAAACCAGATAACACACACGCCCACTAACAAAATCAGCAGTGACGTTAATTCACGTGAACGCGGGATTTGCCCCTCTTCCCGCGCTTTTTCTAGTCGGTGAGGTGTGGGGGCTTCTGTTTTGTCGTCGCTCTCGTCAGACACGTCGCCAATCCTGGAAAGAGTATTAAGCGTAAATGATGCCAGAGCGCAAAGCGTTCAATGGTTTGAGTAAGGGGCAAAACAGGCGGGATTTAGGGCTTTTGCTGCCACACATCAAGCATAGTATGCGTTTGTCGGATGCGGCGTCATCGCGTTATCCGACCGCCTGATATGACGTAGTCACGCCACATCAGGCAATACAAATCAAAATCCAAGACTATCCAACAAATCGTCCACCTGATCCTGACTGGCTACCACACCGGCTTTGCTGGTATCGACCTGAGGTCCATTAAGCAAACTCTGGTTTTCACGTTTTGGACGCGACTCCTGTTCCGGGATGTTTTCCAACAGCACCATCAACAACTGGCGTTCGATCTCCTGAATGACATCCATCATCCGCTTAATAACCTGTCCGGTGAGATCCTGAAAATCCTGCGCCATCATGATTTCCAGCAGTTGCGCGTTTGTAAAGCTGGTATGCGCGGGTACATCTGCCAGAAATTGCCGCGTGTCTGTTACCAGTTCACGGGCGTCGGCAAGATCAATCGGATCGGCAAACCAGTCATCCCAACGTTGGGTTAACGCTTTTGCTGATTTCTCCATTTGATCCTGATGCGGTTGTGACGCCTCAACACTGTTCAGCGCCCGCTCCGCAGCCTGGGCGGTCATCTGCACAACATAGTACAAACGATCGCGCGCATCGGGGATGGCTTCCGCCGCTTCAGCAATGGCCTGATCCAGCCCCAGCTCCCGCAAACTGTCGCGCAGCATACGCGTCAGGCTGCCGATGCGCGCAATGATATCGCCAGCTGAATGCTCGTCAGCAGGTTTGATTGATGGTTGCATCATAGTCGCATCCTCACATGCCCAGTTTCTCAAAGATTTTGTTGAGTTTTTCCTCCAGCGTCGCGGCGGTAAATGGCTTCACAACATAGCCACTGGCCCCCGCTTGCGCCGCAGCAATGATGTTCTCTTTCTTCGCTTCTGCAGTCACCATTAACACTGGCAATGCTGACATCGCGCCATTCGCACGAATTGTTTTCAGCAATTCCAGGCCATCCATGTTGGGCATGTTCCAGTCGGAGATAACAAATCCATAACCGCCTGCCTGCAACTTATTGAGAGCGTCGACACCATCTTCCGCTTCCTCAACATTATTGAATCCCAGCTCTTTCAGCAGGTTACGCACTATGCGTCGCATGGTGGAAAAGTCATCCACAACCAAAAATTTAAGTTCTTTATCCGCCATTTCACACTCCTGATTTAAATACGTATCGCCTGTCCGGCACTAATTTTTGCCAACATTTGCTGGCTTACCTGGCTAAGATCGACCACTTCGCAGACACCACCCATATTGATGGCCTCGCGCGGCATGCCGAACACCACGCAACTTGCTTCGTTTTGCGCAAGGGTCCATGCCCCCGCCTGACGCATCGCCAACATTCCCGCCGCACCGTCGTTGCCCATACCGGTCAGGATCACCCCAACCGCATTACGCCCCGCCTGTTTGGCGACAGAATGGAACAACACATCTACCGAAGGCCGATGACGGTTAACCGCCGGGCCATCGTGAATTTTGATTTGGTAATTTGCGCCACTACGCGCCAGCTCCATATGCCGATCGCCCGGAGCAATATAGGCATGCCCCGGTAAGACACGTTCTCCGTCTTCGGCTTCTTTAACCCCGATCTGGCAAAGCTTATTAAGTCTGTCGGCAAAAGAGCGAGTGAAACCGGGCGGCATATGCTGGGTAATTAACAGTGCCGGGCTGGAAAGCGGCAACGATTGCAGTACGTGACGAATTGCCTCAGTTCCCCCCGTTGAAGCACCAATCGCAATCAGTTTTTCAGAACTCAACAGCGGCCCCGCTTTCAGCGTTGTCGGTGCCGACAATGGTTTATGTGCCGCAAGGCTCGCTTTTGCTGCCGTACGCACCTTTTCAGCAATCATTTCGCTATACGCCAGCATTCCTTCGCGAATACCCAGTTGCGGTTTGGTGACAAAATCTATCGCCCCCAGCTCCAATGCGCGCAGCGTGACTTCTGACCCTTTGCCGGTCAGGGAAGAAACCATCACAACGGGCATTGGGCGCAAACGCATTAATTTTTCGAGAAAATCCAGTCCGTCCATCCGCGGCATTTCAACATCCAGCGTCAATACATCGGGATTGAATTTCTTAATCAAATCACGCGCAACCAGCGGATCAGGGGCGGTCGCCACCATTTCCATGTCGCTATGGCTGTTGATGATTTCTGTCATGATCTGGCGCATCAGTGCCGAATCATCGACAGATAACACCCTGATTTTGCTCATCGTTAATCCTTACTTAGCGCATACACCGTCTGACCGCGCAGCGTGAAGCGGCGCTCAAGGTGGCTAAAGTTTTCAGAGTGACCCGCAAACAGCAATCCGTCGGGTTTAAGGAGCGGAACAAAGCGGCGCAAAATCTCCTGCTGGGTAGTTTGATCGAAGTAGATCATGACGTTACGACAGAAGATCGCATCAAACGGCCCCGGCACGGTGTACTGTTTCGCCAGTAAATTCAGCGGGGCAAAATCAACATAATTCGCCAGTTCCTGACGCACGCGTACCAGCCCTTGATGCGGTCCCGTCCCTCGCATGAAGTACCGCTGCAGTTGCTGCGGCGTCAGATTTTTCAACTCTTCATGGCGATAAATACCGCTTCTGGCTTTTTCCAGCACTTCGGTGTCAATGTCGCTGGCAAACACTTTCCAGCGTCCGGGCGCGGTGCCCAATGTGTCAGCCAGTGTCATCGCAATGCTGTACGGCTCTTCGCCGGTCGAAGCCGCCGCGCTCCATACGCGATACTCGCCAGAACGACGCCGGGCGTGATCCGCGAGCAGAGGAAAATGATGCGCCTCACGGAAAAATGCCGTCAGATTCGTGGTCAGCGAATTGATAAACGCCTGCCACTCACCGCTGTGCTGATTAGATTCCAGCAAGTTCAGATAATGACCGAAATCCGTCAGTCCCAGCGAACGCAAACGACGAACCAGTCGGTTGTAAACCATGTCGCGTTTATGGTCAGCCAGGACGATCCCGGCTCGTTGATAGATCAATTGACTTATCCGCCGAAAATGCGCGTCGGAAAGCGCCAGGCGCTCGGTCATCTGTAACAATAAAGACGTTTGCCCACAGGGCAGAGATGAAGTCATAGCGCCTTCTCAATCACTTCAGGATACCACTGGCGCAATATGTAACTGCGCCGACTCATGTCGTGCTACTTCATGTTCTTCAAGGGTAAATACCGCCACACGCGACGAAAGATGGTCAGCCTGGTTCGCCAGTTGTTCCGTTGCCGCCGCCGCTTCTTCTACCAGCGAGGCGTTCTGCTGAGTCACCTGATCCATCTGGCTGACAGCCTGTGCAACCTGCTCAATCCCCCGCCGTTGTTCTTCCGACGCCGAAGCAATTTCTCCCATAATGTCGTTCACGCGGGTCACCGAACTGACAATATCGGTCATGGTCGCGGCGGCGTTATTCACCAGTTTCGAACCCTGCTGGACACGATTGACTGACTCTTCGATCAGCCCTTTGATCTCTTTTGCTGCCTGGGCGCTACGGCTGGCAAGATTGCGCACTTCACCTGCCACTACCGCAAAACCACGCCCCTGCTCTCCGGCGCGAGCCGCTTCCACTGCCGCATTCAGGGCCAGAATATTGGTCTGGAAAGCAATGCCGTCGATAACGCTGATAATGTCGCCAATTTTTTGCGAGCTGGTGGCGATCTCCTGCATGGTGTGAGTCATGGTACTGACCTGAACACCGCCCGCCTGCGCCGTTGTCGCGGCATTTTTTGCCAGTTCCGACGCCTGTCGTGCGTTATCGGCGTTTTGCCCTACCGTGGCGGTTAATTGCTCCATACTGGCGGCCGTTTGTGCCAGCGATGCCGCCTGCTGTTCGGTACGACTTGAGAGATCGTTATTGCCTGCGACAATCTCCGCGATACCAATGTGCATCTCCTGGCTTCCCTTACGCACATCACTTACCGTCCCACGCAAAGCCTGCTGCATGGTCTTCAGACTGGCAAAAATGGCGGTGATCTCATTGCGACCATACACTGCAATCGGACGCGCCAGATTACCCGCAGCAATGCTGTCAAAATGGCTACCGATGATGGCCAGTGGTTGAACAATCATCTTGCGCGTCCACCACAGCGCACTGCTGATGTAGAGCGCTGCAACAATAATCATGCTGATAAACACCAGCGCCGAAATGTGATAGTTACGCTGGCTTTGCGTACTGGCAGCTTCCAGCACATGGTTGATCTCCAGCTGCCAGGCCTCAAAGTTAACGTCAAACGCATTCTGTGATTCCTGCACCGGCGCAGTGAGGAAATCCGAAAGTTGATTACTTTCAAGCCAGGTCGCCTGATGTTCGAGATCGTTGTGCCAGCGGGCAAAACTTTTCTCCGTCTCTTTTTGCAACGCCCTGACGTGCTCGTTGCCCGCAGTCATCGCCATAAAACTTTTAAACAGCGTGGTGGATTGCGTCAGACTGGCGCGCGCCGTCGTCATCAACGTTTTAATGTCATCCGCCGGATAGCTAAGCGCTGTCAGAGTGCCTGCTTTGTTCAGCGCGGTACTGGCCTGTAACATTACCGCCCGAGTTTGCGCTAATGCCGCACGTTGCTGATTGCTCTGCTCGACCTGATTCAGTCGTTGCAAATCGTCGCGAAATGCCCAAAAAGACATGCCGTTACTGCCAATCTGCAAGATCCCGCAGAGAATCAAAATTAAAAACAGCGTGGTCGAAATTCGAATACGATTAAACATCAACGCTCCCCATCAGGCGGCAATGACCGCGTTAGTAAATACTCGTCAAAATGTTTCCCAGTTTGGATCTTGTTCAGTAATTCGCAGTCGTGGCTGTGCCGGTGGTTGCTCACTGGCAGGACGGGATGGTGTTTGCGGTTTATTGGTGAGTGGGCTGGCTGCCAGACGGAACGCGGAAACCGCTTGCGTTAAACGACTCGCCTGTTCTTCCAGCGCAGCTGCGGCGGCAGCTGATTCCTGCACCAGCGATGCGTTCTGTTGCGTGACGCGATCCATTTCCGAAACCGCCAATGCGACTTGATCGATGCCACGGCTCTGTTCATCCGATGCCGATGCAATCTCGCCCATAATGTCAGTCACGCGAGTGACAGCATTGACGATATTGTTCATTGTTTCCCCGGCGCTTTCGACCAGCACCGAACCGGTATCAACGCGCGAGACGGAGTCTTCAATGAGGGCTTTGATCTCTTTTGCCGCCTGGGCGCTGCGACTGGCAAGATTACGCACTTCGCCCGCCACCACGGCAAAACCACGGCCTTGTTCACCCGCTCGCGCGGCTTCAACCGCGGCATTCAGCGCGAGGATATTAGTCTGGAAGGCAATACCGTCGATAACGCTGATAATGTCGGCAATTTTCTTCGAACTATCGGCGATCTCATGCATCGTTTTCACTACGCCATCCACTACTTTGCCGCCATGCTGGGCGGTATCGGAGGCACTTTGCGCCAGTTGCGAGGCCTGGCGGGCGTTATCGGCGTTTTGCTTCACTGTCGCAGTGAGCTGCTCCATGCTGGCGGCAGTTTCTTCCAGCGCGGATGCCTGCTGTTCAGTACGGGAGGAAAGATCGGTGTTGCCCGCCGCAATTTCACGGGTACCGGCATAGATGGCATCTGAACCTTCACGCACATGAGTGACGGTGTCAGTCAAAGAGCGTTGCATATGTGAAACGCTCTGCGCCAGGTCGCCCATTTCACTGCGCCCGTCAATGGTCAGGGTATTCGCCAGGTTACCACTGGCGATTTCGCGAATGTGAGCAATAATTTTTGCCAGCGGTGTAAGCAACATACGGCGAATGCCGTACCACGCCACCAGCAGAATCAATACCACCACCAGCGCAATAACCGCCAGTTGCCATTGGGCAAATCGGTAATCATCTGCGTTGTCAGTGATGATATCGCGATACAGTTTTTCACTGCTGAGGGCGTACTGAGCAAACGCTTCGCCCATTGCATTTTGCATTCCCTGGGTTGGCTGAGCGAAATAAGCTCCAGTATTGCCATAATCAAGATAATCAATCAGTTCAGTTAACGCTGTGTGATAGTTTTTATATTTTTCATCAATATTACGACTGGTAGCGACCATTTCAGGTAACGGTGCCATGCTTTTGAATTTTTTATAATGAGTCGCTGCCTGGGCCAATGTTTTCCTGGCGCTATCGAGTAATTCAACTTTGGCGTTACTTTGTTGATTTGAGGAATCCATCATCATCCGTACCGCTGAACGACTCAGGTTAATGCGCGTTTGCAGCATTAAATCCCAGGTTGACGTCAGCTCGCCCTGCTGTTCCCGTAATTGATTGGAAACCACAAAGCTCTTCTGGCTATGGTGAAGGGAAGAAAAAAACAGACTGCCGGAAATAAGCTGTAACAGTGCGAATACCCCCAGCACCATTACCAACAGCGTGACTACGCGGATACGGTTAATCATAAGGCACCTTCCTGAAAACAAGTTGATCTCGTTATCGGCAAGGAAGGGGGAAACTTTATTGCTGATGCCTCCCGCCGCGAAACTGAAATAAAAAACCCGATGCGCAGATCATCGGGTTCATTGCAATTGAGGAAATCGGGAGAATTACGCCACTTCTGACGCCGCGCTATCTAACAGCGCCATCTCTTCGCTGTTCAGCAGTTTTTCGATGTTCACCAGAATCAACATCCGGTCGCCCAGTGCGCCCAGTCCAGTGAGATATTCTGTTGAAAGCGTCACGGCAAATTCCGGTGCCGGACGAATTTGCTCCGCCGTCAATGAAAGCACGTCTGAAACGCCGTCAACCACGATGCCGACCACCCGCTGTCCGAAATTCAGGACGATAACTACCGTGTTGTCGTTATAGTCCACATCCACCTGGCTGAACTTAATTCGTAAGTCGACAATCGGCACAATAACGCCGCGCAGATTCGTGACGCCTTTGATAAACGCTGGCGTGTTCGCAATCCGTGTTACCTGATCGTAGCCACGGATCTCCTGCACTTTCAGGATATCAATTCCGTACTCTTCATCACCAAGGGTAAATACCAGAAATTCCTGGCCTGACGGCTCGCTGGCCAGCTTTGTTACATTCGTCATACCGGTCATATTGTTACCTTTTTACTCATTCAGGCGGCGGTGTTCGCCATACGTTGTTCGCGGTTTATCGCCTGCAAGGCGGAGACATCAACAATCAGTGCCACGCTGCCGTCGCCAAGAATGGTCGCAGCAGAAATGCCGGGGACTTTGCGATAGTTACTTTCAAGGTTTTTAACCACAACCTGGTGTTGACCAATTAATTGATCCACCAGCAAGGCGTAGCGGCGACCGCCACTTTGTAAGATCACCACAATTCCCTGAGTAGCTTCGGTTTTCGCGCCCGCGACGTTGAACACTTTCCACAGTTCGACGATGGGCAGATATTCACCCCGCACTTCCAGCACCCGCTCGCCGCCGGCCAGTGGATGCAGATCGGCTTCACGGGGTTGCAGTGATTCCATGACAGCATTCAGCGGCAGAATGAAAACTTCATCCGCAACGCGTACGGACATGCCGTCGAGGATGGCCAGCGTCAGCGGCAGTAAAATGCGGATCGTAGTGCCAGTACCCTGCTTCGACTGGATTTCGACATGACCGCCCATCTCCTGGATATTACGTTTAACGACGTCCATGCCGACGCCGCGCCCGGAGACGTCGGTGACCTGCTCCGCCGTGGAGAAGCCAGGGGCAAATATCAGCATCGCGACTTCGTCGTCGCTCATGTTTTCGCTGACGGTCAGACCTTGCGAGGCCGCTTTTGCCAGAATTCGCTCACGGTTTAGCCCCGCACCATCGTCGGTCACTTCAATGCAAATGTTGCCGCCCTGATGTTCGGCAGAAAGAATTAAATTTCCTACGCTGTTTTTACCTGCGGCGAGCCGTTTTTCTGGCAGTTCAATACCGTGATCGAGGCTATTGCGTACCAGGTGGGTCAGCGGGTCGATAATGCGTTCTATCAGGCTCTTGTCGAGTTCAGTAGAACTGCCCACCAGCGTCAGTTCTACCTGCTTGCCGAGTTTTCCCGCCAGATCACGCACCAGCCGGGGATAACGGCTAAAGACATATTCCATCGGCATCATGCGAATCGACATCACTGATTCCTGCAAATCACGAGCGTTACGTTGTAACTGCCCCATGCTGGTAATCAAATCACCATGATTAACCGGGTCCAGTTCGCTGGAACGCTGGGCAAGCATGGACTGGGTGATGACCAGCTCGCCGACGAGGTTAATTAATTGATCAACCTTTTCTACCGCTACACGGATGCTGGTGGATTCACTACTGCGCGTCGTTTTTTCCCGCTCCACGCGACCGGTTGGCGCTTGTTCGGCTGCCAGTTTAAGCACTGGTGGGGGGGATATTTTTGGCGAGACTTCTACTGTTTCAAAGGTAATCTGATCGGCTTCAATCACAAAACAGAGTACCGCTGTGATGTCATCTTCGGCGATGTCGCCCGGTAATATTGCCGAGAGAGAATCCGTTCCTTTCACCACGTCAGTTAACGTTGTCAGATGCCCCAGCTCTTCTTCCAGCAGGTCGACTTCGCCGGCCTTCAGGCGCGAAAGGATAATTCGTCGCGGCAACTGATTGCGGCTCTGCTCATCTTGCGGTTCACTTTTGGCAACCACACTTAATCGGGTCACTGCGGATGGCGTTTCGCCTTTCGCTTCTAATGCCAGTTGACGCAAGGCCTGGCAGATATAATCGAAGCTGGCGGCATCCGGCTCTTGCGACTGTTTATAAGCGTCGAGCTGTTCTTGCATGATGTCCTTCGTTTCCAAAAACAGATTGATAATGTCGGTGTTGAGTTGCATCTCACCTCGTCTGGCTTCGTCGAGCAGGTTTTCCATCAGATGCGTGGTTTCCTGCAAAACGCTGAAGCCAAAGGTTCCTGCCCCTCCTTTGATCGAGTGGGCAGCCCGAAAGATGGCATTCAATTGTTCGGCATCTGGCGCTTCCGGCTGCAAAACCAGCAGATGCTGCTCCATGTCAGCCAACAGTTCGTCCGCTTCATCAAAAAATGTCTGATAAAAATCGCTTATATCCATGCTCACGCTGTCACCTCGGTTCGGCTGATGGCATTGTGGGAACACTGACCTGTGGTGCAACCTCAGGTTCTTCCAGGGCGCTTACTGGCTCATTCTGGCTTTCGGCGTTTTCATGCAAAATGGCCTGTTCGGCTTGTTTGTTCAGTACCAGCAGGCTGATGCGACGGTTGACAGCATCATCAGGACCGCGATCGCTTAAGCGCATCGTTGCCGCCATGCCGACGACACGTAACACTTTGCCGCCATTCAACCCGCCAACCATCAGTTCGCGGCGGGATGCATTGGCCCGATCGGCAGAAAGCTCCCAGTTGCTATATCCTTTCTCACCACTGGCGTAAGGGAAATCATCGGTATGACCCGAAAGGCTAATACGGTTGGGAATACCGTTCAGTACGGGCGCGATGGCGCGCAGAATGTCGCGCATATAGGGTTCGACATCGGCACTGCCGGTTCTAAACATCGGGCGATTCTGGCTATCGATGATCTGAATACGTAGACCTTCCTGGACCAGATCGATTTTGAGATGGGGACGTAACGCCCGCAGTTTCGGATCGGACTCTATCAACTGGTCGAGATCGCCACGCAATTTCCGCAATCGACTTTGCTCCATGCGTTTTTTCAGCTCTTCGATGTTCGGCTGCTTATTCACTTCCCCCTGGCTTTGGGTGTAATCATCCCCCCCACCGGGAATTGGGCTTTCACTATTAGAAATGCGATCGCCGCCCGTAACCGCAGTCGCCAGTGGAGTCCGGAAGTACTCCGCAATCTGAATCAGCTCTTTTGGGCTGGAGATGGAGATTAACCACATCACCAGAAAAAAGGCCATCATCGCGGTCATAAAGTCGGCATAAGCAATCTTCCACGATCCATGTGCTGCCCCGTGGCTTTTGGCTTTGCGTCGTTTGACGACAATAATCGGATGCGCTTGATTCTTCATGCTTCCTCGGTTGTCGTCTGTTGTTGCGGATTTTTCACCGCACGCACATGCTCTTCCAGTTCAATAAACGACGGACGTTCGCTGGAATAGAGCGTTTTGCGACCAAACTCAACGGCGATAGGCGGTGCGTAACCGTTCAGATTAGAAAGCAGTGTGACTTTGACGCACTGCATCATTTTGCTGGTTTCGGCGCTTTTCTGACGTAAAACACTCGCTAATGGGGAAATAAATCCGTAAGCCAATAAAATACCGAGGAAAGTCCCCACCATCGCATGTGCGATAAGCGCCCCCAGCTCGGCGGCAGGACGATCGGCTGAACCTAACGCGTGAACGACCCCCATCACAGCCGCGACAATACCAAACGCCGGAAGTGAGTCCCCGACCAGCGCCAGACTGTTCGCCGGGACTTCTGCTTCGCTTTCGTGCGTCTCAATCTCTTCATCCATCAGGGCTTCGATTTCGAAGGTGTTCATGTGACCGCTGATAATAAGACGCAGATAATCGACGATAAAATCAAGCATGACGCTATCCGCAAGGATGCGTGGGTAGCTGGCGAAGATCTCGCTCTCACGGGGATTTTCAATATCACGTTCCAGCGAAAACATCCCCATCTGCCGCGATTTCGCCATCAACCGATAAAGCAGAGCCAGCAGATCCATATACATTGCTTTGGTGTATTTGGAGCGACGAAACAGCAACGGCAGCGCCTTCAGCGTGCCTTTAATCGCTTTGCCATTATTGCCGACGATAAACGACCCAATCCCTGCACCGGCAATAATCACCAGTTCAGCGGGTTGATAGAGTGCTCCAAGGCTTCCACCGGTCATCAAATAACCGCCGAAAACTGTACCGAGAACAACCAGGTAACCTAATAAGATAAGCACGACATCATCCTTCCACTGTTGACCATGACAGGATGTTCAGTCGTCAGGCGTTAACGCGCGATTGGGGCAAAAAAAAGCAGCGGTACGTCGTTACCGCTGCTGGAATGTTGCGCCACACCGTATCAGTTAAACAGCCTGTACTCTCTGTTCATCCAGCAGTTGTGGGATAATATCGGCAGGATTCTGGGAAAGTTTACGTCTTTTTACTGCCCGGGATGGCGGCTGACATAAGCTGCAGGCAAAGCTGCCAACAGGCTGGTGAGCGTGGGTAATAAAATTGCCGCCGCAGCAGTTGCAGCTGGAAAGTTGCAGTAATCCACTTTCAACAAACCGCACCAATGTCCAGGCACGGGTTAATGCCAGCAGCGGTCCGTCTTCTGCTTGCGGGCACTGTTCAAGGTATAAACGGTAGGCTTTGATCACCGCATCGACGCCATTACACAAGCCGGTTTTCAGTAAAAACTGCCATGCGTTACAGAACATCGAAGCATGAACGTTTTGTTCCCAGGTCATAAACCAGTCGGTTGAGAATGGCAGCATGCCTTTCGGCGGTGGGCTTCCGCGCAGTTCTTTATAGAGTTTTATCAGGCGTCCGCGACTTAACTGTGTTTCGCTTTCCAGCATCTGCAAACGAGCGCCAAGGGTGATCAATTCCATTGCCAGTTGAATATCCCGCGCTTCCTGAACAATGCTTTTTTCACTCATGATCAGGCCCTTTTCTTGCGCAGCGCTTCTTCAGGCTGATTAACATCATTCAGCAAGCGTGTTGAGAGCATGATGCCGGTATGAATTTGCTGGAGATCGTCAACGCGGGAATCTTGCGTCAACTGAGTAATCGTCTGGTGGCTGTCAAAACGAAAGTGACAAACCAGTTGATTGGTTTCTGCCAGCTTAACCATTTGCGGAAGAGTCAGTGCCGCTAACGTTGTCGCCATTTCTTCATTTATGCCGAGACGAAACATAGCGGACGCTTTGTCCTGAACAATCAGACGCTGTGCAAGTAGTAAATATGACAAGTTGATGTCATAAATGTGTTTCAGCAACTCGGAGGTATGCATTATTCCCACCCAGAATAACCAACTTTATTTTTATGCGGTCTCACCGCACCCCGTGATGTCGCCGGGAAGCCCCGGTAAAAAATAATTAGCATTAGAATAGTTGCGATAAGCTGCAATAGGCAGAGCCCCTTTTTGGGATTTAATAAGTCCTTACAAATAGAAGGGGTTCTTTACACTTATCTAAGATTTTTCCTAAATCGACGCAACTTTACTCGTCACTACACGCACATACAACGGAGGGGGGCTGCGATTTTCAATAATGTGTGATACAGATCACACAAAACGCTCAATTACTTAACATAAATGTATAAGTCATACTTTTGTTTTGGGTGTATTTCAATCTGTTAAAAAGTTTTTTCGCGACGCTAGCAAGCAAAAATGAAACAGGAATAATCGAAATGGGATGTTGCGCACAGTTAAAATAACTCACCGTAAATAATCATCTGCTATAAATAATTGCTTTAATGCAATACCAGATAAGCTATTTTTTAACAGACACTTACCGCACAACAAACTAATTAAATACAAAGAAAGGCAACAATCAACTTAATGTTAATAAAATGTTTTACATATATTAACCACTTGTTTAATATGGGGAATCAGTATATTGTTTTCTTATAATTACAGTTGAAATCATATGATCACCAAGAGTGATTGATTAATTGTATTTACTAATAATCAGACTAATATTTACCTGTTTGACTGAGTTGGGATTGCGTCGATTCTCCATTAGGAGTAAAGCTTTAATGTCACCTGAAGTTCACAGAATAAGGAACAGGTTATGAGCTATAGCAATATTCTTGTCGCCGTTGCGGTTACACCGGAAAGTCAGCAACTGCTGGCAAAAGCGGTTTCTATCGCCAGGCCAGTAAAGGGACACATCAGTTTAATTACTCTCGCTTCCGACCCGGAAATGTACAATCAATTAGCCGCGCCGATGCTTGAAGATTTACGCAGCGTGATGCAGGAAGAAACACAAAGCTTTCTTGATAAGTTAATTCAGGATGCGGGGTATCCCGTTGACGAGACGTTTATTGCCTACGGTGAATTAAGCGAACATATTCTGGAGGTTTGTCGCAAATATCATTTCGATTTGGTTATTTGCGGTAATCACAATCACAGTTTCTTTTCGCGAGCATCCTGCTCGGCGAAAAGAGTGATTGCCTCAAGTGAGGTCGATGTGCTGTTAGTTCCACTTACGGGAGATTAACCGCACTTACGCAAGCTTAGGAAAGGTAGCAACTTTATCGCGCTGCTGGCTTTCCGCGCTTCGCGGAACTATCTGCTTTAGGTCGCTAATGAAGCACTCCTGCCAGTGGTTAATATCGTTTTTCACGATAACGTCCAGCATTTCTGCATGACGGGAAATACGTTCCGCCAGCGACATAGTCAATGCACGATCCAGCGCAGCTGCAACTTCGTCACGATCATAGGGGTTAACAATTAACGCCGACGTTAACTCGTTTGCCGCTCCCGCAAATTGCGAAAGAACAAGAACGCCCGGGTTGGCTGGGTCCTGAGCGGCAACATACTCTTTTGCTACCAGGTTCATCCCGTCACGCAGTGGCGTCACTAAGCCCACGTCAGAGTAGCGGAATATTTTCATCAGTAATTTACGGTCAAAATGCTGATTCAAATAATAAAGCGGCGTCCAGCCTAATTGCCCGTATTTACCATTAATTCGTCCAGCTTCATTTTCGAGCTGATGACGAATATCCTGATAGGCTTGCACATCACCACGCGACGTTGGTGCAATCTGGGTATAACGAATTTTACCATGATGCTGCGGATATTTTTCCAGCAACGCTTCATAGGCGAGAAAACGCTCCGGCAAACCTTTGGAATAATCCAGCCGTTCGACAGAAAAGATATTTTGTACGTTTTTCAGTTCCGCTTTAAGTTGCGCCAGTTTTGGCGGCAGTGGTCCGGCAGCCTGTTTCGCTATTTCTTTCGGTTCAATGCCGATCGGGTAAACTTCCGTTCGAAACGCTTTGCCCCACGCCGTATGGCTTTTTGCGCTACGCGTCGTGACGCGGGTCAGGTTAGAAAGGCAATCCAGGAACGCCAGACGATCGTTTTCTGTCTGGAAACCCAGCAAATCATAATCACAAAGCTGTTCAAGCAAGGTGTCATATGTCGGCAGCGCGTTGAAGATTTCCGGTGTCGGGAAAGGAATATGCAAAAAGAAACCAATGCGATTATTCACCCCACGTTTGCGTAATTCATGCGCAAAGGGCAACAGGTGATAATCGTGGATCCAGATAATGTCATCGTCTTGCAACAGCGGCAGTAATTTATCTGCCAGCAACGCATTTACGCGTAGATAGCCGTCCCAGGCAGGACGCTGAAATTGCACCAGATCGAGCCGATAATGAAAAGCGGGCCAGAGAACGGCATTGGAGAATTGGTTGTAGTATTCGTCAAGGTCCTGTTCGCTGAGGTTAAAAGAGGCCCACGTAATGTTACCCTTTTTCACCTTTTTTAGCGGCTGATCCTCATTCCCTGTTTCGCCACTCCAGCCAAACCACAGTCCACCTGCGGCTTTCAGTGCCCCCAGAATGCCAACGGCAAGGCCACCGGCACTGGCGGCGTGCTCATCTGGTGGTGCAATCCGGTTAGATACTACGACTAAACGACTCATAGTCATCACTCCTGTTATTTTCTCTTTTTTGTTGTAATGCGGTGGTTATCATTTCAAGCCAGCTCCAGACATCCGGTACGCCCGCCAGTCGCCATGATGCCTGAGTTGCGCCTGTGCCAATTTTTACTGACATTCCGCCCAGCCGGTTAACGACTGCGAAGCCAGATTCATCGGTTAAATCATCGCCCAGAAATACAGGCGTTCGCCCGATAAAGGGAGCTTCCTGCATAAAGGCTGCAATCGCCTCACCTTTACTGGTACCTCTCGGTTTGATCTCGACAACACACTTTCCCTGCTGTAACGCCATTTGTGGCCAGATCTGAGTAATACGTTGCGCTAATGTCATTAATGCGTCTTCATGCTGCGGAGCCTGACGATAATGCAGAGCAAAAGCCATCCCTTTCGTCTCCAGCTCCGCACCGGGATACTGGGCGATGACCGTATGCAGTTGCACGCTAATATCACGCGCAATCGCATCCGGCAGATGAACGATATGCGTTTTACCATTGATGTCACGGCGCTCCGCCCCATGCACGCCCGCTAATGGGAAGCGATAAGGTTTTGCCAGTGCATCAAGCTCCACCATTGAGCGCCCTGATATCAATGCCAATGCACCATCACTTGCGGTTGCCAGTAGCTGAAGTCCTTGCAGAATATTGTCAGGCACGACGACCTGATCGGGATGCGGTTTGATTTCCGCCAGCGTTCCATCGAGATCAAAAAACCAGGCATATTTCGCGGATAGTTCAGGGGTTTCGGTTAACGGTTCTGTCACCCGGTTCTCCTCCTTCTCTTTTCTTATTGTGTTGCGCAGAACGCGCTTTACAGACATGTAAGTATAGACAGTGTGACGGGGGTCGCCATTTGTAACGAAGAACAGCCAACCGTTGTGGCGGCTGGCTTTGGTGGGAAAAAACGCTAAATTGTTGTGGAAAAAAGCATCAGACAGTGCGTTTCGCTTTTTGCTTGTAACGGTCGAAGATCACCGCTGCCAGCAGGATTAAGCCGCGAACCACGTACTGGGCGAAAGGAGAAATATTAAGCAGGTTCATGGCGTTTTCCACGGTGCCTAAAATTAAGATACCCGCCACCACATATGAGATTTTTCCGATGCCACCTTTCAGAGAAACGCCACCTAAAACGCAGGCGGAGATAACAATCAGCTCATAACCAATCGACGTCATTGGCTGCCCACTGGTCATACGTGAAGCCAGAATAATTCCGGCTATCGCTGATACCAGACCAGAGAGAACAAAGATAATAATTTTGGTGCGAACAACCGGTACACCCGCCAGACGCGCAGCCTCTTCGTTCCCGCCAATCGCCAGGGTGTTACGCCCAAAGGTGGTTTTATTCAGCAGCAAACCAAAGACAATCAGACACGCGACGGTAAGCCAGATTGGCGCAGGCAGACCGAACCAGTTGGCGTAACCAAGGGCAAAGAAGCTTTCATCTTCGATACCGACCGCTTTACCGTCTGAAATGATGTACGCCAGACCTCGAACAATCTGCATCGTTGCCAGTGTCGTGATCAGAGCATTTATTTTCAGTTTGGCGATAACAAAGCCATTGACCAGGCCACAGAGAACGCCCAGCGACAACCCCGCTGCCACGCCAATCCACAGGCTTTCAGTCAGGTTGATAACCACCGCCGTGGTGACACCCGCACAGGCAATTACGGAGGCGACAGAAAGGTCAAAGTCACCGGAAGCAAGGCAGAACAACATGCCACAAGCCACCATCCCCGACATGGAAATTGCCAGGCCCAACCCTTTCATATTAATGAAGGTGGCAAAGTTCGGGACAAAAATGGCACAGGCGATAAAAAGGACCGCAAACACCACCAGCATGCCGTACTGATCCCAGATACGCCCGAAGCTGAATGACGACTTAGGTGCGCCAGAACCCGATGTAGAAACAGAAGACATCATACTCTCCTTACTCAGGCAACTGCCTGGCTGACTTTAGGCATCGCAAGGCTCAGTGCCTGACGCTCATCTGCCTGCTCGTGTAACAATTCACCGGCGATTTCGCCTTCCCGCATCACCACAATCCGGTCGGCAACGCCGAGGACTTCAGGTAAGTCGCTGGAGGCAAACAGCACCGCCACACCCTGCGCCGCCAGCGCATAAATTACGTTATATATTTCGTGCTTAGCGCCAACATCAATGCCGCGCGTAGGTTCATCCAGCAAAATGACCTTCATCTCTTCCGATAACCAGCGGCCCAGAATGGCTTTTTGCTGATTTCCGCCTGAGAGATTCATGATCAGTTGCTCCGCGCCCGGCGTTTTGATGTTGAGCGAACGAATGTGGTGATCGGCATTGTTTTCTTCCCAACCGTTGTTGATTACACAACCGCCGAGCACATGTTTACGTCTGGCACTGATGTTGATATTGTCGCGAACGGAGTGCACGGGAATAATGCCTTCGGCTTTGCGATCTTCCGGGCAGAGCATCATGCCTGCGGCAATGGCGTGGCTCGGTTTACGAATATCGATCGGCTGTTGGTCGATATAAACCTGACCGGCGGTGATTTGCGTCCCGCCAAACATGCCTTTCATTAATTCGCTACGCCCTGCCCCGACCAGACCAAACAGCCCAACAATTTCACCACTGCGAACCGACAGACTTATTGGCGTACGCACGCCTGGTGCTTTCACAGCATCAAGACGCAGGCGCTCCTCACCATAACTACGCGGTTGCCAGCCGTAGATATCGCCGATGTCGCGCCCGACCATCGCCTGCACCAGCGCGTCGTGGTCAACCTGCTGCATATCAGTAAAGGTTTTGACATAACGCCCATCTTTAAAGACGGTGATGGCATCGCTGAGGGCAAATATTTCTTCCATACGGTGAGAAACGTATAAGATCACCCGCCCCTCTTTTCGCAGTTCACGAATAACGCGGAAAAGATTGTCGATTTCACGGGCAGAGAGGGAGCTGGTTGGCTCATCAAAGGTGATAATTTTGGCGTTACGCGCCAGCGCTTTGGCAATTTCAACCATCTGCCACTGACCAATGGAGAGATATTTCAGCGGCGTGTCCGGGTCAATATCCATACCAAGATGTTTAAGTTGTAAACCCGCCTCATAATTCAGCAATGAGCGATTCACAATGCCGCCTTTATGCGGCAGCTGGCCGAGATAGATGTTTTCCGCGACGGTCATTTCCGGCACGAGATGCAGTTCCTGGTAAATAATCGCCACACCCGCGTTAAGTGCTGCGGTCGTGTCGGAAAAGGACATTTCCTGCCCATTAATCACTACAGAACCCGTGGTTGGCGCATAGTTGCCGCTGAGGATTTTTAAGAGAGTTGATTTTCCTGCGCCATTTTCACCCATCAACGCATGAACCTGACCGGCATAGCAATCAAAACTAATATCCGTCAGCGCCTTAACGCCGGGAAACGTTTTACCGATGCCGCGAAATGAGAGATACGGGGTAGACTGTTGCATAACGTCTCCGTGAATCACTGGTCGTTCACACCCCCTCTGCATCATGCAGAGGGGAATTTTTCCGGCAAATTACTTACCGCCTAAACCTTTTTTCTCCAGTTCTTCTTTAAAGTTGTCACGCGTGATCAATACCACGTCGGTAACTTCGGTAAATTTTGGCGGTTCAACGTCTTTTGCTACCCAGTTGTAAAGCATTTCGCTGGATTTATAGCCATGTACGTCCGGGCTTGGCAGCAGGGAACCGTAGAAGCCGGTTGCCTGTGCCTTAGACAGTTCGCTCACCGCATCCACACCGTTAATACCGATACCGATGATATCGGCCGCTTTAAAGCCCTGACCTTCCGTCGCGCGTACGCCGCCAAGTACGGTGCTGTCGTTCATACCGACGATCAGCCAATGTTTAACTTCCGGATGTTGAATCAGCATTGAGTTGGCAGCGTCAAAGGCCCCCGGGATGTCGTTAGATTTGGTAGGTACCTGATAAATTTGTTTTTCCGGGAATCCTGCAGCTTTCAGCGCATCCATAGACCCCGTAGTACGGCGACGAGCCGTATCCAGTTCGTTGGCGGTAATCGCCATCACCGCGCTTTCTTTGACATCCCAGCCACGTTTCTGCATCTCTTTATACAGTTCCTGGCCCTGACGTTCGCCAATTTTGGTCGCTGCCATCATCACCAGCGGAACGGTATCCATTGGCTTGCCTTTGGCGTTAACAAACTGGTCATCCACGGCAATGACTTTCATATCGTAGCCACGCGCTTTCGCCACGATGGCAGAGCCGAGTTTCGGGTCCGGAGTACAAATAACGAAACCTTTTGCGCCACTGGCAGCCAGGCTGTCGATCGCGTTCAATGTTTTTTCGCCATCCGGCACGGCAATCTTAATAACTTCAAACCCTAAATCCTTCCCAGCTTTATCGGCAAACTTCCATTCGGTTTGGAACCACGGCTCTTCCGGTTGCTTCACCAGGAAACCGAGCTTCAGGTTCTCCGCCATAGCGGATTGTGACATAACGGCTGCCAGACCAATGGCTGCCAGGGCTTTAGTAAATTTGTGCATGGTTCTCTCCAGCTTTAGTGTCGTTTTGTGTAGGGCAAAAACGAATGACATTCGTTAAATTAATCGGAAAACAAAGCATTACCTTTTAACTAAAAGATAAGTGACTGTGTTGACATAGTTTTAGCGAGAAATTAATTCTCCATAGGAGAGCAATATCACATCGCAGAATTACAGTGAGAACGTGCATAAATTTAGCGGGAAAAGACATAAGGGAAAGCCAATTTGTCAGACAAATTGTCGAATGCACAGCAGATTAATCCATAAGATTAGCCTGGAAATCCTTGTTGTCTTTGGTACCCATGCGGGATGTCTTCTTTTTAACCAGTCAACAGGCCGCATTACCTGGCGTTGAGTTTTTGAAATGGTGTAATAA
Source organism: Escherichia sp. F1 (assembly GCF_046764225.1). Taxonomy (NCBI): domain Bacteria; kingdom Pseudomonadati; phylum Pseudomonadota; class Gammaproteobacteria; order Enterobacterales; family Enterobacteriaceae; genus Escherichia; species Escherichia sp. F1. The sequence goes on along the minus strand of NZ_CP177202.1, from coordinate 2,011,175 downwards.
CCACAACTCAAAGATGTGGAAAATGCGCGTCATTCATTTCGCCATTAATTATCACTGTGCTCATTAATTAACAGAACACGTATAATGAGAGCTATATCGCAAAAATGAAAAAACGTTTTATAAAATCATCACTTCATCATGAATTCAAATTCATCGATTAATATCAACAAGATACAAAAAGCACTATCATTAAAATTCATTGCGGTTACATTGATTTCATCAATGAAATGTAAAAATATATAAACTTGATGATTTAAGCATTTTCTTATACCCGTTCAGACGTTATTCTTATTTCAGATCATCGTCAGAATTGACTCCACGATCACATTTCGGACCGGCAGAAAGGAATTATTCTGCAAACAGTAATTATGGTGTTTTGATTTATCTTGCACCTCTCCACTTCTGGATATAAGGATATTAGGTATGGCAACCGCTGGAATGCTTCTCAAACTCAACTCTCAAATGAACCGCGAGTTTTACGCATCCAATCTCTACCTTCACCTGAGTAACTGGTGTTCTGAACAGAGTCTGAACGGCACCGCCACTTTCCTTCGCGCCCAGGCACAGAGTAATGTGACCCAAATGATGCGCATGTTTAACTTTATGAAGAGTGTCGGCGCTACCCCAATCGTTAAAGCCATTGATGTTCCCGGTGAAAAAATGAACTCTCTGGAAGAACTGTTCCAAAAAACGATGGAAGAATACGAGCAACGTTCAAGCACGCTGGCGCAGTTAGCCGATGAAGCGAAAGAACTGAATGATGATTCAACCGTCAATTTCCTGCGCGATCTGGAAAAAGAACAGCAGCATGATGGCCTGTTGCTGCAAACCATTCTTGATGAAGTGCGCAGTGCGAAACTTGCGGGTATGTGCCCTGTGCAGACCGACCAACATGTTCTGAATGTCGTGTCACACCAACTGCATTGATCATACATCGGCGCTAATGCATTGCGCCGATGAAGTTTTTGAGAAACCGCTGCCTCATCTTTTTGAAGCAGCGGTTTTTTTAATGGGATTCGCCCTGTGGGGTAAACTTGAGTTCAATCAGCGCGATGGCTTTTTGGATTGCCCGCATGGTGACCGGGTCTGCGGCGGCGGGATGGTTAGTAAAGTCGATATTCTTCAGCTGGCTGGACATTTTTTCACGAACTTCAACGGGCGCGATTACATCGAGAACGTCGAGAATTTGTTTGATAACCAACTGGCAAGCAACCACATCAGAAACCAGTTCCTGATCGGCATTCAGCGGCTGGGACATCGTAAACTCCTGATAGCATTTTGAAAGCCGTTATAGTAGCGGCTTCACATCTTCAGCGATAGTCACATCCACCGTCATCAGGACACAAAAAAACCTGCCGGAGCAGGTTTTTTGTTATCGGAACATATTGCCTGGCGGTACGTCTTTGAACGTCTTGCAATAGTTATTGAACATACTTTTCAGGATTTTGCGCAGTTTCATCGCGGCACTCCGATTATTTGTTATGCAGGTGTTATTGTCTTTGCACTTATAATATGACAACCATCACAAAAATCAATCTTTATGTGATGCAAATCACATAAATACCCCTTTAATGTTATAAAAATGATAATCAAAAAGCAGCCCCCCCTTTCTGACACATACAGATGGCGAGAAATAGCGCCTGCCAGGCGTCTTTTCCGGCCATTGTCGCAGCGCTGTAACGCGTAAAATACTGCTTTCTTTTACTCTTCTGGCTGGACCATGAGACTTCTGATTCTGACTCTTTCATTAATAACGCTGGCGGGGTGCACAGTTACTCGCCAGGCTCATGTGGGCGAAGTTGACGCGGCAACAGGTATTGTTCGGTTGGTTTATGATCAGGCTTTTTTGCAGCATGCCCGTACCGATCGTTATGTCAGTCGCGGGATCGCCGATCGCGCATGCCAGCAGGAAGGCTATACCCACGCTATCCCCTTTGGTCAGCCAGTAGGCAACTGTAGCCTCTTTGCGGGTTCCTTATGTTTGAATACGGAATTCACTTTGTCATATCAGTGCCATCATTCCGCCTTCCCTGTCTTTCTCTAAATGTTTTAATCAGCGAGGGTGATCTTCGCTGATTAAATAAATAGCGGTAATGCGTTTTATTCCCATTCGTATTTTTAATAAATGAAGTTTATATTTTACCTTTTGCAAATAATAAAATAACAAATTATAGTGACGCCACAGCAACAAATATAACCTTTGTGGAGCACTATCATGCTGAAACCAGAAATGATTGAAAAACTTAATGAGCAGATGAACCTGGAACTGTACTCTTCACTGCTTTATCAGCAAATGAGCGCCTGGTGCAGCTATCATACCTTCGAAGGTGCTGCCGCGTTCCTGCGCCGCCACGCCCAGGAAGAGATGACGCATATGCAGCGTCTGTTTGATTATCTGACTGATACCGGCAACTTACCGCGTATTAATACCGTTGAATCTCCGTTTGCTGAATATTCCTCACTTGATGAATTATTCCAGGAAACCTATAAACACGAACAATTAATCACGCAGAAAATTAACGAACTGGCTCATGCTGCAATGACCAATCAGGACTACCCAACATTTAATTTCCTGCAATGGTATGTTTCTGAGCAGCATGAAGAAGAGAAACTGTTCAAATCGATTATTGATAAATTAAGTCTGGCAGGCAAAAGCGGCGAAGGTTTGTATTTTATCGACAAAGAACTCTCTACCCTCGACACACAAAACTAATGTTCTCCGGCGGCAGGTTTACTGCCGCCGTTTCAAATCAGTGACGGCAAATCTTACTCTGATCGGTCGAAAAACCGTCTTCCGAAGGTATAAATTTGCCTTTTGCTGCCAGAAACGCTACCAGCTCTCCCGCTGTCATCCCGTCTGCCGAGCAAGTGTGAAAACGTGCCTGTTCACCAAAACGCGCTTTAATCGCAGCTTCCAGACTGGCATGCGTATATTGCTCACCTGATTCAATCATCATATTTAACACTTCATGACCGTGAATAGAGTCCATCGTTCCTCCTCAAAAAAAGGCTAGCGTAGCGATTGCCGCTTACCAAGACTTTGCGCCAGCGCAGGACTGAACGCATTTTATTGTACATTTATATTTACACCATATGTAACGCCGGTTTGACGAAGCAGCCGTTATGCCTTAACCTGCGCCGCAGATATCACTCATAAAGATCGTCAGGACAGAAGAAAGCGTGAAAAACAGAACTCTGGGAAGTGTTTTTATCGTGGCGGGAACCACAATTGGCGCAGGCATGCTGGCAATGCCGCTGGCTGCTGCAGGTGTTGGTTTTAGCGTCACGTTAATCTTGTTGATTGGGCTTTGGGCGTTGATGTGCTACACGGCGCTATTACTGCTGGAGGTGTACCAGCATGTCCCGGCAGATACCGGCCTGGGCACGCTGGCAAAACGCTATCTGGGACGCTACGGTCAGTGGCTGACGGGCTTCAGTATGATGTTCTTAATGTATGCTCTAACTGCGGCATACATCAGCGGTGCCGGTGAATTGTTGGCCTCCAGCATCAGCGACTGGACAGGTATTTCAATGTCGGCAACCGCTGGCGTGCTGTTGTTCACTTTTGTTGCCGGTGGCGTGGTTTGTGTCGGGACATCGCTGGTCGATTTGTTTAACCGTTTTCTGTTCAGCGCCAAGATTATTTTTCTGGTGGTGATGCTGGTATTGCTGCTACCGCATATTCACAAAGTGAATCTTTTAACCCTGCCGTTGCAACAGGGGCTGGCTCTGTCTGCAATCCCGGTGATTTTTACGTCGTTTGGTTTTCACGGTAGCGTACCGAGTATTGTCAGCTATATGGATGGCAACGTTCGTAAGCTACGCTGGGTGTTTATAACCGGTAGTGCGATCCCCCTGGTGGCATATATTTTCTGGCAGGTGGCAACGCTTGGCAGCATTGATTCAACAACCTTTATGGGATTGCTGGCTAATCATGCTGGATTAAACGGGCTGTTACAGGCGTTACGCGAAATGGTGGCCTCTCCGCATGTTGAGCTGGCGGTGCATTTATTTGCTGATTTAGCCCTCGCCACGTCATTTCTCGGCGTTGCGTTAGGTTTATTTGATTATCTGGCAGATTTGTTTCAGCGTTCAAATACCGTTGGTGGACGATTGCAAACTGGTGCAATTACCTTTCTGCCGCCGTTGGCGTTTGCACTGTTTTATCCACGAGGATTTGTGATGGCGCTGGGTTACGCCGGTGTGGCGCTGGCGGTACTGGCATTGATTATCCCTTCGCTGTTGACCTGGCAAAGCAGAAAGCACAAACCTCAGGCGGGTTACCGGGTGAAAGGTGGTCGTCCGGCGCTGGTGGTGGTGTTTCTCTGTGGTATTGCTGTGATTGGCGTGCAATTTTTGATTGCGGCAGGGTTGTTACCAGAAGTGGGATGATTAGATCTTATTGGGTGCCAGAATTAACGCTGACACCCAATTTGACCTCTTAATGCAGGCAGCACTGCTTAAATTTCTTACCACTGCCGCACGGACAAGGATCGTTACGACCCGGTTTCTCTTCTGCTTTGATCGGTTGCTGAACAGCTTTTTCCTGCGGATGCGCCATCCAGTACGCATGTAGATCAAGCGCCGCCAGTCGAATGGCATCTACGCTCTCTTCAAACGCTTCTGGCGACATCTTCTCTAACCGCTCGAAGTTTTCCTCAGTACCGTGCAGCGCAATCGCCTCCAGCGCTGGTTTTAACGAATCGGGCAACGTTGACCAGTCAGAAAGTGCCACGCCCCGCATATAGCCAAAGCACCACTCCTCAACAATCGTCAGCTCGCTGCCATCGACTTCTCGCAAGCCGAATAACGGCTCAAACTGCTCCGGGAATTCGTTCAGACGCTCTGCGGTATCAGCCATATGCTGAAAAGCCAGGTTCATAAAGCGCGTCATCTCTTTCTCTGATGCCCAGCGCGGCACATAGTCAGCCCCACCCCACACGGCAACCAGCCACTGTGCCGGTTCAATCTCTTGCGGAGAACTCAACACCGCCGTCAATAAACCGTCCAGCTCCGCCACATCAAGGATGGCGTGGTCAGTGTTGTATTTGGTCAGAATATCGTCCAGCCATTCCAACTCACTTTCGTTTAACGGTCCCGTTTTCATACGCTTTTCCTTGTGGATCTCAACTCGCCAGCACCTATCTTACATGCCGGTCCGTATCAGAGATACTTTTTGAGTGGCTTTGCCGGTGATTAAAAATTAAGGAGGGTGTAACGACAAGTTGCAGGCACAAAAAAACCACCCGAAGGTGGTTTCACGACACTGCTTATTGCTTTGATTTTATTCTTATCTTTCCCATGGTACCCGGAGCGGGACTTGAACCCGCACAGCGCGAACGCCGAGGGATTTTAAATCCCTTGTGTCTACCGATTCCACCATCCGGGCTCGGGAAGAAAGTGGAGGCGCGTTCCGGAGTCGAACCGGACTAGACGGATTTGCAATCCGCTACATAACCGCTTTGTTAACGCGCCAAATTCTTCAGGCCTTTCAGCCAGACATCCGCTTGACGCCGATGTCTTTTAAACTGGAGCGGGAAACGAGACTCGAACTCGCGACCCCGACCTTGGCAAGGTCGTGCTCTACCAACTGAGCTATTCCCGCATTCATCAAGCAATCAGTTAATCACTTGATTTTATTATCGTCTGGCAATCAGTGCCGCCGTTCGATGCGTTGCATTCTACTTACCTGGCGCGATGAGTCAACGATATTTTTCACCACTTTTGATCGTTTGCTGAAAATTACGCCGAAACGATCACTGATCAAGCAAATCTGCACGCGCAGCGCTCAAATATTGCAACATTGACCACAGAGTCAGTACCGCAGCCACAAAGAAAAGTGCAATACCGGCGTACTCAACCCAAATGTTCGGACGCCACAGCAGCCAGGCCAGCGCTACCATCTGGGCAGTGGTTTTCACTTTCCCAATCCAGGAGACAGCCACGCTACTGCGTTTACCCAACTCCGCCATCCATTCGCGTAGCGCAGAAATAATAATTTCACGGGCGATCATCGTTGCTGCCGGTAAGGTCACCCACCAGCTGTGGTAATGCTCGGTTACCAGCACCATGGCGATAGCCACGAGAACTTTATCTGCTACTGGGTCAAGGAAAGCACCAAACCGGGTACTCTGGTTCCAGCGGCGTGCCAGAAAACCATCGAACCAGTCAGTCACCGCCGCGACGCAGAAAATGAGCGCGGCGGCAAACGGCGACCAGGTGACAGGCAAATAAAAGACCAATACAAAGAATGGGATAAGGATGACACGGAACAGTGTAAGCAACGTAGGGATATTAAATTGCATAATGACGGGTAACTATCTGTTGTCAGTAAGATTACCCCTATGTTGCTACAGAGACATCAATGTTTCAACGACCAGAAGATCTTTTCTGCCAGACCTTGCGAAATACCCGGCACTTTTGCAATTTCCTCGACGCTGGCGTTACGTAAACCTTGCAAACCGCCCATATATTTCAACAACATTTGCCGACGTTTTGGCCCGACGCCTTCAATGGTTTCCAGGGAACTGGTATTTTTGACCTTCGCCCGTTTTTTACGGTGCCCGCCAATCGCGTGATCGTGTGATTCATCGCGAATATGCTGGATAACATGCAGCGCGGGAGAATCTGGCGGCAAACTGAATCCCTCACCTTCCGGCTCAAAGAACAGCGTTTCCAACCCTGCCTTCCTATCTGCACCTTTGGCAACGCCAAGTAGCAGCGGATGATTTTTATCCCATGAGACATCCAGTTCGGCGAAGACATTTTTCGCCTGCGCAAGCTGGCCTTTGCCGCCGTCAATAAGGATCACATCCGGGATCTTACTGTCGTCGATGGCTTTACCATAACGCCGACGCAGCACCTGATTCATCGCCGCATAATCATCGCCCGGCGTAATGCCAGTAATGTTATAGCGCCGATACTCCGCACGCAGCGGGCCGTTAGCATCAAACACCACACAGGAAGCGACGGTTTGTTCACCCATGGTATGGCTGATGTCAAAGCACTCCATCCGCTTCACTTCCGGTAATTTCAACACGCTGGCAAGTGCTGTCAGCCGCTGGTGAACGGTAGATTGCTGCGAAAGTTTGCTGGTTAAGGCCGTCGCCGCATTGGTACGCGCGAGTTTCAGATAACGCGCCCTATCGCCGCGAGGTTTGGTTTGAACATTAATCTTGCGTCCCGCCAGTTCTGAAAGGGAATCGGCGAGCAGCGTTTTATCGCTAAGATTAAAATCGAGCAGGATCTCACCCGGTAAGGTGCGCATCTGGCTGCCTTGTAAATAGAACTGACCTACGAAGGTTTCCACCACCTCGCTCAGTTCCGTACCGCCAGGCACTTTCGGGAAATAGCTGCGGCTGCCGAGCACTTTACCCTGACGAATGAACAATACGTGGACACAAGCCATGCCCGCATCGAACGCCACACCAATAACGTCGAGGTCGTCGCCGGTATTGGACACAAACTGTTTTTCGGTGACGCGTCGCACCGCCTGAATTTGGTCGCGAATACGTGCCGCTTCTTCAAACTCCAGATTCTGGCTGGCAGTTTCCATACGGCTAATGAGTTGCGTAAGCACCTGATCATCCTTGCCAGACAAAAACAGGCGCACATACTCGACCTGCTGAGCGTACTCTTCTTCACTCACCAGTCCTTCAACGCACGGTCCCAGACAGCGCCCTATCTGATATTGCAGACACGGACGCGAGCGATTGCGATAAACACTATTTTCGCACTGGCGAATGGGGAATATCTTTTGCAGTAGCGCCAGTGTTTCACGTACGGCATAGCCATTCGGGAACGGGCCGAAATATTCACCTTTGGCATGCTTCGCACCACGATGCATCGCCAGACGCGGGTGGGTATCGCCACTCAGGAAGATAAAGGGATAAGATTTATCATCGCGTAGCAAAACGTTGTAACGCGGCTGATAGAGTTTGATGTAGTTGTGTTCCAGCAACAGCGCTTCGGTTTCTGTATGAGTAACCGTTACATCAATTTGCTGGATCTGGGCGACCAGCGCTTCGGTTTTGCGCGAAGCGAGGTTGCTACGGAAATAGCTGGAAAGCCGTTTTTTCAGGTCTTTCGCTTTGCCGACATAGATAACCGTACCACCAGCATCGTACATGCGATAAACGCCTGGCTGGCTGGTTACGGTTTTTAAAAACGCTTTTGCGTCAAACTGATCACTCACTGACTTGATAATGTCTCCGCATTACACAGACCATGGCGAATTGCCAGGTGAGTCAGCTCAACATCGCCATGAATGTTTAGTTTACTGAACATACGATAGCGGTAGCTGTTCACCGTTTTCGGACTGAGATTGAGCTGTTCTGAGATCTCATTGACCTTCTGGCCCTTGGTGATCATCAGCATAATCTGCAATTCACGTTCAGACAAACTGGCAAATGGGCTTTCTGTTTTTTCTGGTTCGATCTGGCTTAACGCCATTTGTTGAGCGATGTCAGAAGCAATGTAACGCTGCCCTGAATAGACAGAACGGATCGCACTCACGACTTCCTGCGGAGCCGCGCCTTTGCTGAGGTAGCCCGCAGCACCGGCCTGCATGACTTTCGCTGGTAAAGGGTTTTCTGTATGGACCGTAAGCATGATGATTTTGACATCAGCTGTGGAACGCGCGATTTTACGCGTCGCCTCAAGGCCGCCAATGCCCGGCATACTCATGTCCATTAGCACCACGTCAACGGCATTTGCCCGGCACCACTTAACGGCGTCTTCACCGCACGATGCCTCACCGACGACTTTTATACCCTTTATATCTTCCAGAATGCGTCGTATCCCTGCGCGCACCAGTTCGTGGTCATCAACAAGTAGAACGTTGATCAAAGGAATATCTCCAGAAATAGGGATAACGCTACTGATAGTTAGTCATTCGTATATTAGCGGTTTTTATTGCAACTTTGAAACGTTAAAAATGGTGGGTATTCGATTTTTCTCTCGTTTTTGTAAATTCGATTGTCCACAGTTATGGTCACGCCCGTCACCAACGGCTTCCGGGATCGTTTCACAGTAAGCCCTACGATGAAATGTGACAAAAATTGACTTTATTCAGCAAAAATGAAAATCAGCCCGCTGAATATGTAACATTAATTAACCCGAACAATACGGGCAAAAAACATTCATGATAAAAATATTTATTGGTCATTATATTAACGTATTTTATAGTACTGCCGATATCACGCTCAAAAAACAACCACTGCTATTTTTAGCAAAGCTTATGGTATACTCCGCCGCCTTAACATTTTTCACCGCAAATTTTCATTGCAACATGACGAGGAAAATAAATGAGTACGCCTGATTTTTCTACTGCCGAGAATAATCAAGAACTGGCAAATGAAGTCTCCTGCCTGAAAGCGATGCTGACGCTGATGCTGCAGGCGATGGGACAAGCTGACGCGGGCCGCGTGATGTTAAAGATGGAAAAACAGCTTGCGCTGATCGAAGACGAAACCCAGGCTGCAGTATTTTCCAAAACGGTTAAGCAAATTAAACAAGCCTACCGTCAGTAATATAAAACCGGCTGAGAGCGTGCCTTTCAGCCGGTTTTTGCATCTGGCACGCAGAAAGAAAAGCGATCAAATTAAGCCAGTAGCGGCTGCGTAACAGGCCACCTGGGTCTTATTCGGTGCATTGATTTTTTTCTGCATGTTTTTCTGATGGAAATTGACCGTATTCTCAGAGATTGACAAAATCATCGCTATCTCTGCTGATGTCTTCCCTTCCGCCGTCCATTTCAGAATTTCTTTTTCGCGCTTGCTGAAATTCATCTCTGGCGTCATCACTATTTCATCATTTAAACGCATCAGAGCCATCAGACTTTCGCGCACCAGTAACTGCATTTTTAATTGCAGTTCATCACTAAGAATGGGTATTTCGCGCGTGCTGCAACGGGAAAAGGACAAAAAGCCCAGCGCCCGATTTGGCAGCATTAAATACTGAGTGACACCGCGGCGTAAACCATGCGCGCGCGCGGCTTCCCATAATGGCTGTGCTTCGCTGAATAAGTCATCATTCCACATTAAATGGCCCTGACTAAAGTTTTCAGGGTTCAGCACGGGATCAATTGCGAGAAAGTTTTTTGCCTGATAATAACTAACCCACGCCTCAGGGTAATTGGTGTAGAAAGCCACTTTAGGTCGCGTGAATGGTACCGGGTGGCGAACACATAACGAATAGTAATCGTACTCCAGCTGCTGAGCCTGAAGCTCTATTTCATGGTAGACCTCTTCTGCGGCCTCCATCCTCTGAAAACGCAACAGCATCGTGCGACGCCAGCTGAAAAAATCCGTATCCTGCATAGTAAACCGCAACGCCCCTGAGAGTGAGTATCATTTATAATGATAATTCAAACTATCACATAAATAAGATTTATATATAATTTATATTATTCAGGCAATGAATTACTTTTGCAAGCCATCGCATTCTCTTATGTTATTAATGAGTTATGCTGATTTGTTAAGCAGTTTTATCACGTTTGAAGTGGCGCACCGCCCCGACTGGTGAATCGTCGGGGCTGATTTTTTCTTATTATTGCAGCAGAAACTTCTCGAGGAACTGGCGGGTGCGAGGCTGCTGAGGATCGGCAAATAACGCTTTTGCGGCCCCCTGCTCGACTATCCGCCCCTGGTCCATAAAGATCGCCCGGTCCGCAACATCCCGGGCAAAGCTCATTTCGTGCGTCACAATCACCATGGTGCGCTTTTCCTGCGCCAGCTGGCGGATGGTGTTCAGGACTTCGCCCACCAGCTCTGGATCCAGCGCCGACGTTGGCTCGTCAAACAAAATCACTTCAGGACGCATTGCCAGCGCTCGCGCAATCGCGACACGCTGCTGTTGACCGCCAGACAAACGACGTGGATAGCTGGTTTCTTTACCTGCCAGCCCAACTTTCGCCAACAGCTCGCGAGCGCGCGCCGTGGCCTCTTCTTTCGGTTCACCTTTGACGATCACCGGCCCTTCAATAATGTTTTCCAGCACCGTACGATGCGGAAACAAATTAAAGTTCTGGAAGACAAACCCGACGTGCTGACGCAACTGGCGAATCAGCGATTTTTGCTGACTTAATGAACGTGCAGTATCAATGGTGATATCGCCAACGGTGATGGTTCCCGCTTCCGGTTGTTCCAGCAGATTTATGCTGCGTAGCAACGTGGTTTTGCCGGAACCACTTGGACCGATAATTGCCACTACTTCGCCAGGCTTCACCTCAAGGTCGATACCGTGCAGCACCGTCTGACCGTGGAATTTTTTCACCAGGTTCTTGACTTCAATGGCACTCATTTTGGTTCTCTCTCCTGGCGATTAAGTTGATTCTCAAAATGGTTCTGCAACGTCGATAATACTGTCGCCATGATCCAGTAGATGAGCGAAGCCGCCAGGTACATGGTGAACACCTCCAGCGTACGCGAGGTAATCAACTGCGCCTGACGGAACAGCTCCGGCACCTGGATTGTCGCGGCCAGCGACGTATCTTTTACCAGGCTGATAAAGCTGTTCGACAGCGGCGGCAACGCCACCCGCGCCGCCTGTGGCAAAATCGCGCGACGCATGGTCTGCCACGGCGTCATACCAATACTGGCAGCAGCTTCCCACTGACCTTTATCAATAGAAGAAATGGCGGCGCGCAGCGTTTCGGCAGCATAGGCGGCAGTGTTTAGCGACAGACCAATCATTGCTGACGGAATGGGATCTAGTTCGATGCCAAACTGCGGCAAGCCGTAATAGATCATAAACAGTTGGGCGATGAGCGGCGTACCACGAAAAATAGAGATATAAAAACGCGCCAGCCAGCGCACGGGCCAGATTGGCGAAAGGCGCATCAGCGCGAGAATAAACCCGAGCAGTAAGCCAAAAAACATGCCGCCGATACTGAGTTGCAGCGTATACCCAGCCCCTTTCAGCAGGAACGGCAAGGAATCAATAACCAGTTGTATACTTTCTTGCATGAGCGTTTCCGGAGCTAAACGTGGGGATGATAGGCGAACAGCGCAGGCGCGCCGCCGGTATGAATAAACAGAATCGGCCCTTCATCTTTGAAGCGTTTCTGACTGATACCGTCAATCAGCCCCGCCATCGCTTTTCCGGTGTACACAGGATCAAGCAGAATGCCTTCCAGCCGCGCCAGCAATTTCACTGCTTCCATGCCTTCGTCGTTCGGCACGCCGTAGCCAGGTGCAAAATAGTCATCCCAGAGTAAAATTTCCGCTGATGCGGTCAGCTCCAGTTCTTTCGCAATCGCCTGTTGGAGGTTAACCACTTTCGGCAATTGATCGGCAACGGAACGCGACACGGTCACGCCAATCAGTTCGCTTTCAGGCATCAAGTGTTCCAGCCCAACAGCCAGTCCGGCGTGAGTTCCGGCACTGCCCGACGCGACCACCACCGACGAAATATTAACTGCCCCTTCACACTGTTGCGCAATTTCCAGCGCACTCTCCACATAACCCAATGCGCCCAAAGCATTAGAACCGCCAACCGGAATGACATAGGGGCGAAAGCCTTGTGCTTCGACTCGCGTCGCCAGCTCTTCCAGTTGGGCATTGGGATCGGTCAGTGCGTCGCACATTTCAATCTGGGTATTGAACAGATCCAGCAACAAGCGATTGCCGTTGGTTAAATAGTTTTCTGCGGTTGTGCCAATAGGATTTTCCAGCAGCGCCACGCAGTGCAGACCGAGTTTCGCAGCGACTGCGGCAGTCTGGCGCACATGGTTAGACTGGATCGCCCCAGCAGTAATCAGCGTATCGGCACCTTCACGCAGAGCATCTGCCGCGAGAAATTCCAGCTTACGTAATTTATTGCCGCCCATTGCCATGGGAGTGACGTCATCCCGTTTGATGAAAATTTCCCGTCCAAGATAATCAGAAAAGCGCGGCAGATATTCGAGCGGCGTTGGCGCGCCGATAAACTCCAGCCGTGGAAAACGGGTTAAATTATGCAGTGGCATAACAGCCTCCGATGTGTGTTGTTGTGATTTTCTTATTATGCACGCTGAAAACGCGTAAATAAAAAAGGCGCTAGTGAAAGCGCCCTTTTTTGTCATTATGCTGATTATTTGGTCACATCAGCACCAAACCATTTTTCGGAAAGCGCTTGCAGAGTGCCGTCTTTTTGCATTTCCGCAATTGCATCATTCACTGCTTTCAGCAGGTCTTCATTTCCTTTACGCAACGCCACGCCAGACTCCTGACGGGAGAATGCTTCACCGGTTACTGCCAGCGTATCGTTGGTTTTCTTCACCAGATCCAGCGCCGCCAGACGGTCAACGAGGATCGCATCGATACGGCCTACGCGCAGATCCTGATATTTGGTCGGGTCATCATCATAGGTACGCACATCGACGCCCTGAACATTCTGACGCAGCCACTCTTCATAGTTGGTGCCCAGACCGACACCCACTTTTTTGCCTTTCAGATCATCAGCCGTTTTAATGGTGCCTTCGTTACCTTTTTTCACCAGCGCCTGAATACCGGAAATGGTGTACGGGGTAGAGAAATCGTATTTTTTCTTGCGCTCGTCAGAAATGGTGACCTGATTAATCACCACATCAATGCGTTTAGAGTCCAGCGACGCCAGCATACCGTCCCATTTGGTCGGTTTTAGTGACGCCTCAACGCCAAGATGTTTTGCCAGCTGTTGGGCAAATTCCACTTCAAAACCGGTTAATTTGCCGTCATCCCCCTGAAAACTGAACGGCGGATAAGTTCCTTCCAGCCCTACCAGCAGCGTGCCGCGCTCTTTGACTTTATTAAGCAGACCTTCATCTGCAAAACTTTTAACGCTCATGCCCGCAACCAGCGCCACGGCCATCACACCCATCAATGCCTGACGTCCCAGATGTGCTAATTTCATATTCACCCCGAATGTTGTTATGTCTGTTTGCAGTGTAGAGCCATTGTTTGTAAACACAAAAACAACTCCGCTACATCTTATTCTTATTTAATATATATCAGAAGCAGGCAGGCTGGAGGATTTCTGCACAAGTCCGGTACACGTTTGACGCTGATAGTGTTGATACTTCCGTAACGCGATGCGGTAATTGTTGGTGCTGGTGGTGGGCAGCCACGGGGCGAGGATTTCATCAAGGAAACCGTCCTGCAGCTGATCGAGGGAAATATTTTGCTCGTGTAGATGATTACCCAAACGGCGCAGACGAACGACATATTCACGCACCGTACCTGGGCTCATTTCAGTTTGCTCAAAAAGAAATTGCTTAAAACCGATAATATCGAAAAAATCACTCTGCGTTTTGCAATGTAAATCACCGCAAAATCGGCACAATGCCGCCCATGATTTTTGTTCCACTTGCCAGCCATTTTCATCAAGCAGCATGTCCAGGCGGGAAATCTCGATTTTATTCACTATTTTGCCGTCGCGAACGAGGGTAATGCGATCGAGTAATTTACGGCAATGCGCGCAATGGGTCTGGCTGTGTTTAAAGTCTTTAAGATAGCGGCTTAATGGCCGTCTTTTCAGGTGCTGCACCATCATTAAGAACTCCTGGTAGTCAAAATTAAAGTGCGGCATTTACTGACGTTATAACTTACCCAGTTTAGTGCGTAACCGTTTAATAGCCTGGCTGTGTAACTGACTGACCCGCGATTCCCCGACCTCCAGCACCGCGCCAATCTCTTTGAGATTCAGCTCTTCCTGGTAATAGAGGGTTAATACCAGTTTTTCGCGCTCCGGCAACGTTTCGATAGCTTCCATCACCCGCTGGCGCAGATTACTGTCCAGCAGTTGTTGTAGCGGGTTTTCTCGCTGATGATCATCAGTAACCAGTTCAATGCTATCGCCGTGCTCTTCGCGCCACTCATCGTAGGAGAAGAGCTGGCTGTTATTGGTGTCGAGCAACATTTGGCGATAGTCGGCAATATCGATCCCTAAACGTTCCGCTACCTCAGTTTCCGTGGCGTTGCGGCCAAGTTCCTGCTCCAGTTGCCCTATTGCCTGTGCCACTTCACGCGCGTTGCGTCGCACGCTGCGCGGCACCCAGTCACGGCTGCGAAGTTCATCCAGCATAGCGCCACGGATACGCTGCACTGCGTAAGTTGTAAATGCCGTTCCTTGTAGGGCGTCATAGCGTTCGACGGCATTAAGTAACCCAATGCCGCCCGCCTGTAGCAGATCGTCAAGTTCCACGCTCGCGGGCAGTCGAACCTGCAGGCGCAATGCTTCGTGACGCACCAGCGGGACATAACGCTGCCACAGCGAGTGTTTATCCATTACACCTTCAGCGGTATAGAGTGAATTCACGATAAACAGCCCTGCGTTATATGAGTTATCGGCATGATTATCCGTTTCTGCAGGGTTTTTAATCGGACGATTAGTGGGTGAAATGAGGGGTTATTTGGGGGTTACCGGTAAATTGCGGACAGAAAAAACCCCGCCGGTGGCGGGGAAGCACGTTGCTGACAAATTACCATTCATGTTGCCGGATGCGGCGTAAACGCCTTATCCGGCCTACAAAAATGTGCAAATTCAATAAATTGCAATTCATCTTGTAGGCCTGATAAGCGCAGCGCATCAGGCAATTTGGCGTTGCCGTCAGTCTCAGTTAATCAGGTTACGACGATTAACCCTGCAGCAGAGACAGAACCTGCTGCGGTACCTGGTTAGCTTTTGCCAGCACGGAGTTACCGGCCTGCTGGATAATCTGCGCTTTCGACATGTTGGATACTTCGGTAGCATAGTCAGCGTCCTGAATACGGGACTGCGCTTCAGACAGGTTGGTAGTGGTGTTGTTCAGGTTGGTGACTGCGGAATCCAGACGGTTCTGCACCGCACCCAGGGAAGAACGGAATTTGTCTACAGATGCGATAGCATCGTCCAGTGCTTTCAGCGGATCCGTGGTTTTACCATTTGCAACAGCAGTCAGAGCCTCACCACCAGCAGTCAAACCTGTTTGCAGATTACCGCCATTTAAATCGGCAGAGTCGTATGTTTTACCATCAATATCGACCACTTCTGTTTTGCCATCATCTCCGCCCAGTTTGACCGCGGTTGGAGAACTGGCGGCACCGGAAGAGTCAGTATAGGTAATAGTTTTAACAGAAACAGCACCAGTAGTTTCATTCACATCCGCAGCGTAAAGATTGCCATTTGTATCTTTAAGCGCATATGTATCGGTATCATTACCCTTGGAATCCTGCAGTTTTACTAAGCTAACAGCACCAAGGTTGGCAGTTGCGGAACCTGCAGTATTATCAATCTGAACAGGTGTACCGCCTGAAGTGATAGTTGTAGCTTTAGTAGTATTTGCATCAGTTACAGTTGCATTTGCCGTTGCTCCAGTCGCCATTGTCACTGTACCATCATTAGCAACTGTTACTGCGTAATACTTCCCATCGTTATCACCACCGGCGATTTTCGCATAGTAATCATTACCATTATCAGTATAAACACCCTCAATTGAAGCTGGGTTAGTTCCGCCAGTATCAGTGGCTGCTTCCGTAGAAAGGGTAATTCCAGTAAGTTTAATATTGTTTGTGGTGGTGGCACCAAAAGCAGTTACTGGAGCACTAGTGGTAACTGTATCGTTATTTTTAACGCTAAAACCATCAAGGCCAAGAGTTTTAGCATCAATCTGCTTCAGATCGATAGTGATAGTCTGGTTATCATTTGCGCCAACCTGGATTTTCATGGAGCCATTTTTTGCCAGCACGTTCACGCCGTTGAACTGGGTTTGACCAGATACGCGGTCAATTTCATCCAGACGGGATTTAATTTCGTCCTGGATAGAAGACAGATCAGACTCAGAGTTAGTACCGGTAGTGGCCTGTACCGTCAGTTCACGCACACGCTGTAAGTTGTTGTTGATTTCGGACAGCGCGCCTTCAGTGGTCTGTGCAACAGAAATACCGTCGTTGGCGTTACGTGCAGCCTGAGTCAGGCCTTTAATATTAGAAGTAAAACGGTTAGCAATCGCCTGACCCGCTGCGTCATCCTTCGCGCTGTTAATACGCAAGCCAGAAGACAGACGCTCGATAGAACTCGACAGCGCAGACTGGTTCTTGTTGATATTATTTTGAGTGATCAGCGAGAGGCTGTTGGTATTAATGACTTGTGCCATGATTCGTTATCCTATATTGCAAGTCGTTGATTACGTATTGGGTTTCCACCCGTCGGCTCAATCGCCGTCAACCCTGTTATCGTCTGTCGTAAAACAACCTTTAGAATTTTTTTCACAAACAGCCATTTTTTGTTAGTCGCCGAAATACTCTTTTCTCTGCCCCTTATTCCCGCTATTAAAAAAAACAATTAAACGTAAACTTTGCGCAATTCAGGCCGATAACCCCGGTATTCGTTTTACGTGTCGAAAGATAAAAGGAAATCGCATGGCAAGTATTTCATCGCTGGGAGTCGGGTCAGGCCTGGATTTAAGTTCAATCCTTGATAGCCTCACCGCCGCGCAAAAAGCGACGCTAACCCCTATTTCAAATCAGCAATCGTCGTTTACCGCTAAACTTAGCGCCTACGGTACGCTGAAAAGCGCGCTGACGACTTTCCAGACCGCCAATACTGCATTGTCTAAAGCCGATCTTTTTTCCGCCACCAGCACTACCAGCAGCACCACCGCGTTCAGTGCCACCACCGCGGGTAACGCCATCGCCGGGAAATACACCATCAGCGTCACCCATCTGGCGCAGGCGCAAACCCTGACCACGCGCACCACCAGAGACGATACGAAAACGGCGATCGCCACCAGCGACAGTAAACTCACCATTCAACAAGGCGGCGACAAAGATCCGATTACCATTGATATCAGCGCGGCTAACTCGTCGTTAAGCGGGATCCGTGATGCCATCAACAATGCAAAAGCAGGTGTTAGCGCGAGCATCATTAACGTGGGTAACGGTGAATATCGTCTGTCAGTTACATCAAATGACACAGGCCTTGACAATGCGATGACGCTCTCGGTTAGCGGTGATGATGCGCTACAAAGTTTTATGGGCTATGACGCCAGTGCCAGCAGCAACGGCATGGAGGTCTCGGTCGCCGCCCAGAATGCGCAGCTGACGGTCAACAACGTCGCCATTGAGAACAGCAGCAACACCATCAGCGACGCGCTGGAAAACATCACCCTGAACCTGAATGATGTCACCACGGGCAACCAGACGCTAACCATCACTCAGGACACCTCCAAAGCGCAAACGGCGATTAAAGACTGGGTGAATGCCTATAACTCGCTAATAGATACCTTCAGCAGCCTGACCAAATACACCGCCGTAGATGCGGGAGCTGATAGCCAGAGTTCTAGCAATGGCGCACTGCTCGGCGACTCCACGTTGCGGACGATTCAGACGCAGTTGAAATCGATGCTGAGTAATACCGTCAGTTCTTCCAACTATAAAACGCTGGCGCAGATTGGTATCACGACCGATCCCAGCGATGGCAAACTGGAACTGGATGCCGACAAACTCACCGCTGCACTGAAAAAAGATGCCAGCGGCGTAGGTGCATTGATTGTTGGCGATGGTAAAAAAACCGGCATCACAACCACCATCGGCAGCAACCTGACCAGTTGGCTTTCGACAACGGGCATTATTAAAGCCGCTACCGATGGCGTTAGTAAGACCCTGAATAAATTAACTAAAGACTACAACGCCGCCAGCGATCGCATTGATGCGCAGGTCGCTCGCTACAAAGAACAATTTACCCAACTGGACGTTTTAATGACCTCGTTAAACAGCACCAGCAGCTACTTAACGCAGCAGTTCGAAAACAACAGTAATTCCAAGTAATCATTATTCATCGGGAGACAGGTCATGTACGCGGCAAAAGGCACCCAGGCCTATGCACAAATTGGCGTCGAAAGCGCCGTAATGAGCGCCAGCCAGCAGCAGCTGGTCACCATGCTATTTGATGGAGTGCTGAGCGCACTGGTTAGAGCGCGCCTGTTTATGCAGGACAACAATCAGCAAGGCAAAGGCGTCTCTTTGTCAAAAGCGATCAACATTATTGAGAACGGACTGCGGGTGAGTCTTGATGAAGAGAGCAATGACGAATTAACCCAAAACTTGATTGCTCTTTATAGCTATATGGTCAGGCGTTTGCTGCAAGCCAATTTACGCAACGATGTCTCCGCAGTCGAAGAAGTGGAAGCATTAATGCGCAATATTGCCGATGCCTGGAAAGAGTCGTTACTCTCCCCTTCTTTGATTCAGGACCCAGTCTGATGAACCACGCACCGCATTTGTATTTCGCCTGGCAACAACTCGTCGAAAAAAGCCAGCTCATGTTACGCCTGGCAACGGAAGAACAGTGGGACGAACTCATCGCCAGCGAAATGGCGTATGTGAATGCGGTGCAGGAGATTGCACACCTGACTGAAGAGGTTGAGCCGTCCACCACGATGCAGGAGCAACTCCGTCCGATGCTGCGCCTGATTCTCGATAACGAAAGCAAGGTGAAGCAGTTATTACAGATTCGGATGGATGAACTGGCGAAACTGGTCGGTCAGTCATCGATGCAAAAATCGGTGTTAAGTGCCTATGGCGATCAGGGCGGCTTTGTGCTGGCTCCGCAGGATAACCTCTTTTGAATCTTAACGAGCCGATGGCTCGCGAATAATCCGATTACGGCTACGCTTCTAATGTTCCCCTTGAATGGAGTCGAAGAATGCGTAATCCCACGCTGTTACAATGTTTTCACTGGTATTACCCGGAAGGCGGTAAGCTCTGGCCTGAACTGGCCGAGCGCGCCGACGGTTTTAATGATATTGGTATCAATATGGTCTGGTTGCCGCCCGCCTATAAAGGCGCATCGGGCGGGTACTCGGTCGGCTACGACTCCTATGATTTATTTGATTTAGGCGAGTTTGATCAGAAAGGCAGCATCCCTACTAAATATGGCGATAAAGCACAACTGCTGGCCGCCATTGACGCCCTGAAACGCAATGACATTGCGGTGCTGCTGGACGTGGTAGTCAACCACAAAATGGGGGCGGATGAAAAAGAAGCTATTCGCGTGCAACGTGTAAATGCTGATGACCGTACGCAAATTGACGAAGAAATCATTGAGTGCGAAGGCTGGACGCGTTACACCTTCCCCGCGCGTGCCGGGCAATACTCGCAGTTTATCTGGGATTTCAAATGTTTTAGCGGTATCGACCATATCGAAAACCCTGATGAAGATGGCATTTTTAAAATTGTTAACGACTACACCGGCGAAGGCTGGAACGATCAGGTTGATGATGAACTCGGTAATTTCGATTACCTGATGGGCGAGAATATCGATTTTCGCAATCATGCCGTGACGGAAGAGATTAAATACTGGGCGCGCTGGGTAATGGAACAAACGCAATGCGACGGTTTTCGTCTTGATGCGGTCAAACATATTCCGGCGTGGTTTTATAAAGAGTGGATCGAACACGTACAAGAAGTTGCACCAAAGCCACTATTTATTGTGGCTGAATACTGGTCGCATGAAGTCGATAAACTGCAAACGTATATTGATCAGGTGGAAGGCAAAACCATGCTGTTCGATGCACCGCTGCAGATGAAATTCCATGAAGCATCGCGCATGGGACGCGACTACGACATGACGCAGATTTTCACGGGTACATTAGTGGAAGCCGATCCTTTCCACGCCGTAACACTCGTTGCCAACCACGACACCCAACCGTTGCAAGCCCTCGAAGCACCGGTCGAACCGTGGTTTAAACCGCTGGCGTATGCTCTAATTT
This sequence comes from Escherichia sp. F1, assembly GCF_046764225.1. NCBI lineage: Bacteria > Pseudomonadati > Pseudomonadota > Gammaproteobacteria > Enterobacterales > Enterobacteriaceae > Escherichia > Escherichia sp. F1. The sequence continues at coordinate 1,990,468 of NZ_CP177202.1, read as the reverse complement.
TGTTGCGGGAAAATGGCGTTCCTTCGGTATTCTATCCTGACCTCTATGGCGCGCATTACGAAGATGTTGGCGGTGACGGGCAAACCTATCCGATAGATATGCCAATAATCGAACAACTTGATGAGTTAATTCTCGCCCGTCAGCGTTTCGCCCACGGTGTACAAACGTTATTTTTCGACCATCCGAACTGCATTGCCTTTAGCCGCAGTGGCACTGACGAATATCCCGGCTGCGTGGTGGTCATGTCGAACGGGGATGATGGCGAAAAAACCATTCATCTGGGAGAGAATTACGGCAATAAAACCTGGCGTGATTTTCTGGGGAACCGGCAAGAGAGCGTAGTGACCGACGAAAACGGCGAAGCAACCTTCTTTTGCAACGGCGGCAGCGTCAGCGTGTGGGTTATCGAAGAGGTGATTTAAATTCATCCCCGGCGGCAAGCCGGGGAGATTTCATTACGGCAGTGACGTCGGTAACGGCGCTTTATCCAGCGCAGCGGCACACTCTGCCGTCGGGCGATCCACACGCTCCATCGTCATACCATCGTACTCAATGGTGTTACCGTCACGCTCAACCTCGTACAGCTCACGTTTCACGGTAACGTTAGTGAGATCATCAGACATCAATGTCAACTTACCCGGCACGGCAATCACCCGCTGCCACTGACGGCAATCCAGAGTATCGCCCTCTTTAGTGACAATCAGGCTGCCTATCGCTTCCGGACTGACCAGCGCACGTTGCGGCCCTTTGGTCTGCCAGTAGCCCGCCAGCCAGTCCGGCGCGGGGGTTTTCACGACATTGTTATAGTTTTCGACTTCGGCACAGCCCGCCAGCAACATGAGCGCGCCTGCAATTGCGAGTTTTTTCATCATTCATCCTGCATGAGAAGAAAAGAGGATTGTGGCATTAAAGCCCTGATGTCGCCAGCCTTTCCAGGTTCAGAGAGAAATTTGATCTAATTATTATTTTTGTGAATTATTACCCCGAAAATAAATTTGCATGGTGTATGATTCGCGACTCTTGTTTCAAACCTTCTGAGTTCAGAGGCTACATTCATGTCATGGCAGCAATTCAAACACGCCTGGTTGATTAAATTCTGGGCGCCCATCCCTGCGGTCATCGCGGCGGGTATTCTCTCCACTTACTATTTTGGCATCACTGGCACCTTTTGGGCTGTCACGGGTGAATTTACCCGTTGGGGCGGCCAGCTCCTGCAGCTGTTCGGCGTCCATGCTGAAGAGTGGGGTTACTTTAAAATTATCCATCTGGAAGGATCGCCATTAACCCGCATCGACGGGATGATGATCCTCGGTATGTTTGGCGGCTGCTTTGCCGCAGCGCTGTGGGCCAACAATGTCAAACTACGCATGCCGCGCAGCCGTATCCGCATTATGCAGGCCATTATTGGCGGCATTATCGCCGGTTTTGGCGCGCGTCTGGCAATGGGCTGTAACCTGGCGGCGTTCTTTACCGGCATTCCTCAGTTCTCGCTGCATGCCTGGTTCTTTGCCATCGCCACTGCCATTGGTTCATGGTTTGGCGCGCGCTTTACCCTGCTGCCCATCTTCCGTATTCCCGTGAAAATGCAGAAAGTTTCTGCCGCCTCACCGCTGACGCAAAAACCGGATCAGGCGCGGCGTCGTTTTCGTCTCGGGATGCTGGTCTTTTTCGGCATGCTGGGCTGGGCGCTGCTCACGGCGATGAACCAACCAAAACTGGGGCTGGCAATGCTGTTTGGCGTCGGCTTTGGTTTACTGATTGAACGTGCGCAAATCTGCTTTACTTCGGCGTTCCGCGATATGTGGATCACCGGACGTACCCATATGGCGAAAGCAATCATTATCGGTATGGCGGTGAGTGCCATCGGGATCTTCAGTTACGTACAGTTAGGCGTTGAACCCAAAATCATGTGGGCGGGACCAAACGCGGTAATTGGTGGTTTACTGTTTGGTTTTGGCATCGTGCTGGCAGGCGGCTGCGAAACCGGCTGGATGTACCGCGCGGTAGAAGGCCAGGTGCACTACTGGTGGGTCGGTCTGGGCAACGTGATCGGCTCGACGATTCTGGCGTACTACTGGGATGATTTCGCTCCGGCGCTGGCCACCGACTGGGACAAAATCAACCTGCTAAAAACCTTTGGTCCGATGGGTGGCCTGCTAGTGACATATTTGCTGCTGTTTGCTGCGCTGATGTTGATTATCGGCTGGGAAAAACGCTTCTTCCGCCGTGCGGCACCGCAGACTGCTAAGGAGATCGCATGAAAAATATCGTTCCTGATTACCGCCTTGATATGGTGGGTGAACCCTGCCCTTATCCGGCAGTCGCAACCCTTGAGGCGATGCCGCAATTAAAAAAAGGTGAGATCCTGGAAGTGGTGAGCGACTGTCCGCAGTCGATCAATAATATTCCACTGGATGCGCGTAATCACGGCTATACGGTGCTGGATATTCAGCAAGACGGGCCGACCATTCGTTATTTAATTCAGAAGTAATCCCTCATTCCCGCTGTGGCCCACAGCGGGAACATCGTTGCCTCTGACACATAGATTTTACCCGCCCCCTCTCCTATTCTTTTCAGTATGATCTCAGGAGGTTGCTATGTGTGGACGCTTTGCCCAATCCCAAACGCGTGAAGATTACCTTGCGCTTCTCGCGGAAGATATTGAACGCGATATTCCCTACGATCCCGAACCCATTGGCAGATACAACGTCGCGCCGGGAACCAAAGTTCTTCTGCTCAGTGAACGTGATGAACACCTTCATCTGGATCCGGTTTTCTGGGGATATGCTCCCGGATGGTGGGATAAACCGCCGCTGATTAACGCCCGCGTAGAAACTGCCGCAACCAGTCGCATGTTTAAACCGCTCTGGCAACACGGTCGGGCAATCTGTTTTGCCGATGGCTGGTTTGAGTGGAAAAAAGAAGGCGACAAAAAGCAGCCTTATTTTATCTATCGTGCTGATGGACAACCTGTTTTTCTGGCCGCGATAGGCAGCACACCGTTCGAGCGTGGTGACGAAGCCGAAGGATTTTTGATCGTCACTGCAGCAGCAGACCAAGGTCTGGTAGATATTCATGACCGCCGCCCGCTGGTACTGTCGCCAGAAGCTGCGCGGAAATGGATGCGGCAAGAGATTGGCGGTAAAGAAGCCTCTGAAATCGCTACCAGTGGCTGTGTGCCAGCAAACCAGTTCACCTGGCACCCGGTATCGTGCGCGGTGGGTAATGTTAAAAACCAGGGAGCGGAGTTAATTCAACCTATCTGATAAGCCTGGAGATTATTGATCAACAATACTGCGTCATAAGAAATCTCTATTAGACAAAGATTTCAGTACCTGTTGGCATATTGCAAAAATAACACCAATGCGGAATCGTTATGTTCACGATTAAAATAGATGATCTCACCCATCCAGCAGTGCAAGCATTAGTGGCTTACCATATTTCCGGCATGCTGCAGCAGTCTCCCCCCGAAAGCAGTCATGCTTTAGATGTGCAAAAATTACGTAACCCGAAAGTAACATTCTGGTCAGTATGGGAAGGCGAACAACTCGCAGGAATTGGTGCGCTGAAGTTGCTGGATGATAAACATGGCGAACTGAAATCAATGCGTACCGCGCCAAATTATTTACGTCGAGGTGTCGCCAGTCTGATTTTACGCCACATTTTGCAGGTCGCCCAGGACAGATGTCTTCATCGCCTGAGCTTAGAAACGGGTACACAGGCTGGATTTACGACCTGCCATCAACTTTATTTGAAGCATGGTTTCGTTGATTGCGAACCGTTTGCTGATTATCGATTTGATCCACACAGTCGATTTTTATCATTGACGCTATGCGAAAATAATGAATTGCCATGAGCCAGACGCAGCACATTCTTGCATTCGACGCGCTGCGCCTTTATTTATCTCCAGCCGGAAACGCCTTGTCCTTAGACGCCCCTTCCACATGCGCCACAAGAAACCTCTATTCCGGTGACACAATTACGCCTAACTATTTAATTCTTACCATCTATTACGACCCTTTTGACTATGTCAGAATATTTATCATAATCAGCGGAATTCGTAACAATATATTTTCGCTGCGATCTTTCATAGCAAATCCCTGTCAAAGTCCATGATATAAAAATGTCTCTTCAAAAGAATTACATTCTTTAAAAAGTAATTCTTTATTGCTATATATCGCAGAGACAACCTCAATATCACACTCCATACGTGCTTTCTCCAGATGATTTGGGAAGTATTGAATTTCTTTTATCTTATTATCGCCACAATTAAACAGCTTAGTAGTCTCAGGCATTGCTGGTATTTACCATATTTTATTGCGATAAATAGAAATTGTCATAGCCTTTGACGGAGATGAGTCAACACGCGATATCAGATTATTATCTACGGAGACCTGGGTAATTCCATCGGATACTTTTGGAAATACCATATAATTATTGAAATCGAGCTCTAATTCTTTGCAGAATTTGGGAATCTGTATTGTGGAAAGGCCATTATGACGAAGATAAAGCACCTCAATCCAGGATGGAAGAGGTGGCAAAGACCCCAAGTGAAGATCTGTTAAGTCAAGTTTACTATTGTGGAGTTCAACACATTTAAACAATCTCACCAATGCTATATCCACATTTTCTTTGAAGTCATTCGATGCGCCTTCTTTGACTGAATTAGCCCAGTCACTGAAACCTTTGCAAAGTCTGGCATCTGTAATTTTCGTTAACTTGTCTAGAAACTCTGCAATATTAGTCGATATAAACTCTAATGTATGCCGAATGGGTGGATTACCAGCTCCCTGACTTTTTTCTATCATGATAAAACCTGTCTTATCATAAATCGAGAAACCTTGAAACCAGAGACTATAATCACCCCATTCGAAATATTCTGAGTGCAATAACTTAAATTCTGACAGCATATTAAATAATTTGCTGCCTTCACTAATTGGTGTAAACTTACCATTTCCAAGACAACTGACTAACTCACTTGATAATTCATTTATGATTGCATCATCAGATACTAACTCTTGTTGTTTTATCGTAGACTCAGTATTAGATGTGATTTTATTTAATTGAACCGACTGAGCTTTTAACGACAGATCATTTAATGGAAACATTTACACTCCTGTTTAATAAATTATATTGCCCAGGGAGCATTCTAAAACACAATAAAATTACCACTATCAAAAATCGCTCATATCCATCGCCCGGAATATGAATAAAAACATCAACAAAGATTAAATTATCCAAACGTTACTGTTGCGTCTGTGGTCGTAACAACAACCAACCTGGTGATGCGTGTTAAAGGAGACACTCTGATGTTCAGGGGGGTTATCGCGTTTACGGATCGTGGATGGCAGAAAACTTTCAGGATCAGGTATCCATTTTAAACCAGAAATTGAGTGAGTTTGCCCCATCCATGCCCCACGCTGTGGGATCGGATGTAATTAAACAAGCATAGTCAACAGGTTACAAAACCTACACCTGCATGCTCATCACTTCCTGATACGCCGCCACCAGCTTATTACGCACCTGAATCCCCATTTGCATAGAAACTGAGGCTTTTTGCATATCGGTCATCACATCGTTTAACGCCACGCCGGGTTCACCGAGAGTGAATTTTTCTGCCTGCGTGCGGGCGGCTGTTTGTGTATCGCTTATGCGATCGAGCGCGGCGTGCAGCTGCCCGGCAAAACTAATGGTCGGTTGCGGCAGTGATTCCTGCGCACGCGCACTCATCGCCGTGGTCTGTAACTGGCTAATAACCCCTTCAATCCCCTGTATCGCTGACATTTTCATCTCCCGGATAATTTCTGTTAGCAAAGCCTACCAGTAAGTCAATAAGACAAAGGCGCTAAATAGCAGCAAAAAAACGGGTTTATTGGCGGATAGAAAAAAACGAAAGCACAAATAATGGGAGCGTCAATTTTTCGAGTTTGCTGACCCGGGAGTGAGTCTTGTTCCACTTTGCCAATAACGCCGTCCATAATCAGCCACGAGGTGCGCGATGAATGCGACTGCAGCCCAGACAAAATCTCTTGAGTGGCTTAATCGCCTGCGTGCGAATCCGAAAATTCCATTGATTATTGCCGGTTCCGCGGCAGTGGCGGTCATGGTCGCACTGATCCTGTGGGCGAAAGCCCCCGACTACCGTACATTATTCAGCAATCTTTCCGATCAGGATGGTGGCGCAATTGTCAGCCAACTGACGCAAATGAATATTCCTTACCGCTTCAGCGAAGCCAGCGGCGCTATTGAAGTTCCGGCAGATAAAGTTCACGAGCTGCGTCTGCGCCTGGCGCAACAAGGTTTGCCCAAAGGCGGCGCGGTCGGTTTCGAACTGCTTGATCAGGAAAAGTTTGGTATCAGCCAGTTCAGCGAACAGGTGAATTATCAGCGGGCGCTGGAAGGCGAGCTTTCTCGTACCATCGAAACTATCGGCCCGGTAAAAGGGGCGCGCGTACATCTGGCAATGCCGAAACCCTCTTTATTCGTCCGTGAACAAAAATCCCCTTCTGCATCGGTGACGGTAAATCTGTTACCCGGCCGCGCACTCGATGAAGGGCAAATTAGCGCCATTGTGCATCTGGTTTCCAGCGCCGTTGCTGGTCTGCCTCCGGGGAACGTCACGTTGGTGGATCAGGGCGGACATCTGTTAACCCAATCCAACACCAGCGGGCGCGATCTTAATGACGCTCAGTTGAAATATGCCAGCGATGTCGAAGGCCGTATTCAGCGGCGTATTGAAGCAATCCTGTCGCCTATTGTTGGTAACGGTAATATTCACGCCCAGGTCACGGCGCAACTGGACTTCGCCAGTAAAGAACAAACGGAAGAACAGTATCGCCCTAACGGTGATGAATCTCATGCGGCGCTTCGTTCACGCCAGCTTAATGAGAGCGAGCAAAGCGGTTCCGGTTATCCGGGCGGCGTACCGGGAGCGTTGTCGAATCAACCGGCTCCAGCGAATAACGCGCCAATCAGCACGCCTCCGGCAAATCAAAATAACCGCCAGCAGCAGGCGAGCACCACCAGCAATAGTGGGCCGCGTAGCACACAGCGGAATGAAACCAGTAACTACGAAGTCGATCGCACCATTCGTCATACCAAAATGAACGTGGGCGATGTGCAACGTCTGTCCGTCGCGGTCGTGGTGAATTACAAAACCTTGCCAGATGGCAAACCGTTGCCTCTCAGCAACGAACAGATGAAGCAAATTGAAGATCTGACCCGCGAGGCGATGGGCTTTTCTGAAAAACGCGGTGACTCGCTCAATGTCGTTAACTCGCCGTTCAATAGCAGTGACGAAAGCGGCGGAGAACTGCCGTTCTGGCAACAGCAAGCGTTTATCGATCAGTTACTGGCTGCCGGTCGCTGGTTGCTGGTACTGCTGGTGGCGTGGCTGCTGTGGCGGAAAGCGGTACGCCCGCAGCTAACACGTCACGCTGAGGCGATGAAAGCTGTGCAGCAACAGGCGCAGGCCCGTGAGGAAGTGGAAGATGCGGTGGAAGTCCGCCTGAGCAAAGACGAACAACTCCAACAACGGCGCGCTAACCAACGACTGGGGGCAGAAGTCATGAGCCAGCGTATCCGTGAAATGTCTGATAACGATCCGCGCGTGGTGGCGCTGGTCATTCGCCAGTGGATAAATAACGATCATGAGTAACCTGACAGGCACCGATAAAAGCGTCATCCTGCTGATGACCATTGGCGAAGACCGGGCGGCAGAGGTGTTCAAACACCTTTCCCAGCGCGAAGTGCAAACTCTGAGCGCTGCAATGGCGAACGTCACGCAGATCTCCAACAAGCAGCTAACCGATGTGCTGGCGGAGTTTGAGCAAGAAGCTGAACAGTTTGCCGCACTGAATATCAACGCCAACGATTATCTGCGTTCGGTATTGGTCAAAGCTCTGGGTGAAGAACGTGCCGCCAGCCTGCTGGAAGATATTCTCGAAACCCGCGATACCGCCAGCGGTATTGAAACGCTCAACTTTATGGAGCCGCAGAGCGCCGCCGATCTGATTCGCGATGAGCATCCTCAAATTATCGCCACCATTCTGGTGCATCTGAAGCGTGCGCAGGCCGCCGATATTCTGGCGTTGTTCGATGAACGTCTGCGCCACGATGTGATGTTGCGTATCGCCACTTTTGGCGGCGTGCAGCCAGCCGCGCTGGCGGAACTGACCGAAGTACTGAATGGCTTGCTCGACGGTCAGAATCTCAAGCGCAGCAAAATGGGCGGCGTGAGAACGGCAGCCGAAATTATCAACCTGATGAAAACTCAGCAGGAAGAAGCCGTTATTACCGCCGTGCGTGAATTCGACGGCGAACTGGCGCAAAAAATTATCGACGAGATGTTCCTGTTCGAGAATCTGGTGGATGTCGACGATCGCAGCATTCAGCGTCTGTTGCAGGAAGTGGATTCCGAATCGTTGCTGATCGCGCTGAAAGGGGCCGAGCAGCCACTGCGCGAGAAATTCCTGCGCAATATGTCGCAACGTGCCGCCGATATTCTGCGCGACGATCTCGCCAACCGTGGTCCGGTGCGTCTGTCGCAGGTGGAAAACGAACAGAAAGCGATTCTGCTGATTGTGCGCCGTCTTGCCGAAACCGGCGAGATGGTGATTGGCAGCGGCGAGGATACCTATGTCTGATAATCTGCCGTGGAAAACCTGGATGCCGGACGATCTTGCGCCACCACCGGCAGAGTTTGTGCCAATAGTCGAGCCGGAAGAAACCGTCATTGAAGAGGCCGAACCCAGCCTTGAGCAGCAACTGGCGCAACTGCAAATGCAGGCCCACGAGCAGGGTTATCAGGCGGGGATTGCCGAAGGTCGCCAGCAAGGTCACGAACAGGGCTATCAGGAAGGACTGGCCCAGGGGCTGGAACAAGGTCTGGCAGAGGCGAAGTCTCAACAAGCGCCAATTCATGCCCGGATGCAGCAACTGGTCAGCGAATTTCAAACTACCCTTGATGCACTTGATAGTGTGATAGCGTCGCGCCTGATGCAGATGGCGCTGGAGGCGGCACGTCAGGTGATCGGTCAGACGCCAACAGTGGATAACTCGGCACTGATCAAACAGATCCAACAGTTGTTGCAGCAAGAACCGTTATTCAGCGGTAAACCACAGCTGCGCGTGCACCCGGATGATCTGCAACGTGTGGATGATATGCTCGGCGCAACCTTAAGTTTGCATGGCTGGCGCTTGCGGGGCGATCCCACACTCCATCCTGGCGGCTGTAAAGTCTCCGCCGATGAAGGCGATCTCGACGCCAGTGTCGCCACTCGCTGGCAAGAACTCTGCCGTCTGGCAGCGCCAGGAGTGGTGTAATGACTACGCGCCTGACTCGCTGGCTAACCACGCTGGATAACTTCGAAGCTAAAATGGCGCAGTTGCCTGCGGTACGTCGCTACGGGCGATTAACTCGCGCTACCGGGCTGGTGCTGGAAGCCACCGGATTACAATTGCCGCTCGGCGCAACCTGTGTCATTGAGCGCCAGAACGGCAGCGAAACGCACGAAGTAGAAAGCGAAGTCGTTGGCTTTAACGGTCAACGGCTGTTTTTAATGCCGCTGGAGGAAGTGGAAGGTGTCCTGCCCGGCGCGCGTGTTTATGCCAAAAACATTTCGACTGAAGGACTGCAAAGCGGCAAGCAGTTGCCGCTCGGTCCGGCGTTATTAGGTCGCGTTCTGGATGGCAGCGGTAAACCGCTCGATGGCCTCCCCTCCCCCGATACGACGGAAACCGGTGCGCTGATCACCCCGCCATTTAACCCGTTGCAACGTACACCGATTGAACATGTGCTGGACACCGGCGTGCGCCCAATCAATGCCCTGCTTACCGTCGGGCGCGGGCAGCGTATGGGGCTGTTTGCCGGGTCCGGCGTTGGTAAAAGTGTGCTGCTGGGGATGATGGCCCGTTACACCCGCGCCGATGTCATTGTCGTGGGTTTAATTGGTGAACGCGGACGCGAAGTAAAAGATTTTATTGAGAATATCCTCGGTGCCGAAGGGCGTGCACGCTCCGTGGTGATTGCCGCTCCGGCGGATGTTTCTCCGCTCCTGCGAATGCAGGGTGCCGCCTATGCCACGCGCATTGCCGAAGATTTTCGCGATCGTGGTCAGCATGTATTGCTGATTATGGACTCCCTCACCCGCTACGCGATGGCCCAGCGTGAGATTGCGCTGGCGATTGGCGAACCACCTGCCACTAAAGGCTATCCACCGTCGGTGTTTGCCAAATTACCGGCACTGGTCGAGCGTGCCGGAAATGGCATTAGCGGCGGCGGATCGATTACCGCGTTTTATACCGTGCTCACCGAGGGCGATGACCAGCAGGACCCCATTGCCGACTCCGCGCGGGCCATCCTCGACGGTCACATTGTGCTGTCTCGCCGACTGGCGGAAGCCGGGCACTATCCGGCTATCGATATTGAAGCGTCGATCAGCCGCGCAATGACGGCGTTGATCAGTGAGCAACATTACGCGCGAGTGCGCACCTTCAAACAGCTGTTGTCGAGTTTTCAGCGTAACCGCGATCTGGTTAGCGTCGGCGCGTATGCCAAAGGCAGCGATCCGATGCTCGACAAAGCCATCGCCCTGTGGCCGCAGCTGGAGGGCTATTTGCAACAAGGCATTTTTGAACGCGCGGACTGGGAAGCGTCTCTCCAGGGGCTGGAGCGTATTTTCCCGACAGTGTCATAACCCAGGAGATAACGGCAGATGGCAGAACATGGCGCGCTGGCGACCCTGAAAGATCTGGCAGAAAAAGAGGTAGAGGATGCCGCGCGCCTGCTGGGTGAAATGCGTCGCGGATGTCAGCAGGCGGAAGAACAGCTCAAAATGCTGATCGATTATCAGAATGAATATCGCAATAACCTCAACAGCGATATGAGTGCCGGGATGACCAGCAACCGCTGGATCAACTATCAGCAGTTTATCCAGACGCTGGAAAAAGCCATTACTCAGCATCGCCAGCAACTTAATCAGTGGACGCAGAAAGTTGACATTGCCCTGAACAGCTGGCGAGAAAAGAAACAACGTTTGCAGGCCTGGCAGACACTGCAGGAACGGCAATCCACGGCGGCACTGCTTGCAGAAAACCGCCTCGATCAGAAAAAGATGGATGAGTTCGCCCAGCGCGCCGCCATGAGGAAACCTGAATGATTCGCTTAGCGCCTTTGATTACCGCCGACGTTGACACCACCACATTGCCTGGCGGCAAAGCCAGCGATGCTGCACAAGATTTTCTCGCGTTGTTGAGCGAAGCATTAACAGGCGAGGCAACAACCGACAAAGCGACTCCCCAGTTGCTGGTGGCAACAGATAAGCCCACGGCAAAAGGCGAGCCGCTGGTCAGCGATATTGTTTCCGACGCGCAACAAGCGGATTTACTGATCCCTGTGGATGAAACACTGCCTGTCATCAACGACGAACAATCCACATCAACACCGTTAACCACCGCTCAGACGATAACGTTGGCTGCGGCGGCTGACAACAATACGGCAAAAGACGAAAAAGCGGATGATCTGAATGAAGACGTCACCGCCAGCCTGAGTGCCCTTTTTGCGATGTTGCCGGGTTTTGACAATACGCCCAAAGTGACTGATGCGCCGTCAACCGTGTTACCGGCAGAGAAACCAACGCTCTTCACAAAACTGACTTCTGCGCAACTCACAACAGCACAGCCTGATGATGCCCCCGGCACACCAGCTCAGCCATTAACACCGCTGGTAGCAGAAGCCCAGAGTAAAGCGGAAGTCATCAGCACGCCTTCGTCGGTGACCGCTGCCGCCAGCCCGCTAATCACTCCACACCAGACACAGCCACTGCCCACCGTCGCCGCGCCTGTTTTGAGTGCACCGCTGGGTTCTCACGAATGGCAACAATCATTAAGCCAGCATATTTCGCTGTTCACCCGCCAGGGGCAACAAAGTGCAGAGTTGCGTCTGCACCCGCAGGATTTAGGTGAAGTGCAAATCTCCCTCAAAGTGGATGATAACCAGGCACAAATCCAGATGGTTTCACCGCATCAGCACGTGCGCGCCGCCCTGGAAGCAGCGCTGCCGGTACTGCGTACGCAGCTGGCCGAAAGTGGCATTCAGTTAGGGCAAAGCAACATCAGTGGCGAAAGCTTTAGTGGTCAGCAGCAGGCCGCTTCCCAGCAACAGCAAAGCCAACGCACAGCAAACCATGAACCTCTGGCGGGGGAAGACGACGATACGCTTCCGGTTCCCGTCTCTTTACAAGGGCGTGTAACAGGCAACAGCGGCGTTGATATTTTCGCCTAACGTCAGAGGTAGCACCGTAATCCGCGTCTTTTCCCCGCTTTGTTGCGCTCAAGACGCAGGATAATTAGCCGATAAGCAGTAGCGACACAGGAAGACCGCAACACATGACTGATTACGCGATAAGCAAGAAAAGCAAGCGATCGCTTTGGATCCCGATTCTGGTATTCATTACCCTCGCGGCCTGTGCCAGCGCAGGTTACAGCTACTGGCATTCGCATCAGGTTGCCGCTGAAGACAAAGCGCAGCAACGCGTCGTGCCCTCCCCGGTCTTCTATGCGCTGGATACCTTTACGGTCAATTTGGGCGATGCGGATCGCGTGCTTTATATCGGCATAACCCTGCGACTGAAAGATGAAGCTACCCGCTCGCGGCTGAGTGAGTATTTGCCGGAAGTCCGTAGCCGTTTGCTGTTACTGTTTTCGCGTCAGGATGCTGCCGTACTGGCGACAGAAGAAGGCAAGAAAAAACTGATTGCCGAGATTAAAACCACACTTTCCACCCCGCTTGTTGCCGGGCAACCGAAACAGGATGTCACCGACGTGCTGTATACCGCTTTTATTCTGCGATAACGACATGGGCGATAGTATTCTTTCTCAAGCTGAAATTGATGCGCTGTTGAATGGTGACAGCGAAGTCAAAGACGAACCGACAGCCAGTGTTAGCGGCGAAAGTGACATTCGTCCGTACGATCCGAATACCCAACGACGGGTTGTGCGCGAACGTTTGCAGGCGCTGGAAATCATTAATGAGCGCTTTGCCCGCCATTTTCGTATGGGGCTGTTCAACCTGCTGCGCCGTAGCCCGGACATTACCGTCGGGGCCATCCGCATTCAGCCGTACCATGAATTTGCCCGCAACCTGCCGGTGCCGACCAACCTGAACCTTATCCATCTGAAACCGCTGCGCGGCACTGGGCTGGTGGTGTTCTCACCGAGTCTGGTGTTTATCGCCGTGGATAACCTGTTTGGCGGCGATGGACGCTTCCCGACCAAAGTGGAAGGTCGCGAGTTTACCCATACCGAACAGCGCGTCATCAACCGCATGTTAAAGCTGGCGCTTGAAGGCTATAGCGACGCCTGGAAGGCGATTAATCCGCTGGAAGTTGAGTACGTGCGTTCGGAAATGCAGGTGAAATTTACCAATATCACCACCTCGCCGAACGACATCGTGGTTAACACGCCGTTCCATGTGGAGATTGGCAACCTGACCGGCGAATTTAATATCTGCCTGCCATTCAGCATGATCGAGCCGCTACGGGAATTGTTGGTTAACCCGCCGCTGGAAAACTCGCGTAATGAAGATCAGAACTGGCGCGATAACCTGGTGCGCCAGGTGCAGCATTCACAGCTGGAGCTGGTCGCCAACTTTGCCGATATCTCGCTACGCCTGTCGCAGATTTTAAAACTGAAACCCGGTGACGTCCTGCCGATAGAAAAACCCGACCGCATCATCGCCCATGTTGACGGCGTCCCGGTGCTGACCAGTCAGTACGGCACCCTCAACGGTCAGTATGCGTTACGGATAGAACATTTGATTAACCCGATTTTAAATTCTCTGAACGAGGAACAGCCCAAATGAGTGACATGAATAATCCGGCCGATGACAACAACGGCGCAATGGACGATCTGTGGGCTGAAGCGTTGAGCGAACAAAAATCAACCAGCAGCAAAAGCGCTGCCGACGCGGTGTTCCAGCAATTTGGCGGTGGTGATGTCAGCGGAACGTTGCAGGATATCGACCTGATTATGGATATTCCGGTCAAGCTGACCGTCGAGCTGGGCCGCACACGAATGACCATCAAAGAGTTATTGCGTCTGACGCAAGGATCAGTCGTGGCGCTGGACGGTCTGGCGGGCGAACCGCTGGATATTCTGATCAACGGTTATTTAATTGCTCAGGGCGAAGTTGTCGTAGTCGCTGATAAATATGGCGTGCGGATCACCGATATCATTACTCCGTCTGAGCGGATGCGCCGCCTGAGCCGTTAGTGATGAATAACCACGCTACTGTGCAATCTTCCGCGCCGGTTTCTGCTGCGCCACTGCTGCAGGTGAGCGGCGCACTCATCGCCATTATTGCCCTGATCCTCGCTGCTGCCTGGCTGGTAAAACGGCTGGGATTTGCCCCGAAACGCACTGGCGTTAACGGTCTGAAAATTAGCGCCAGTGCTTCGCTGGGCGCGCGTGAACGGGTCGTGGTGGTCGATGTGGAAGATGCACGGCTGGTGCTCGGCGTTACCGCTGGGCAAATCAATCTGCTGCATAAACTTCCCCCTTCAGCACCAACGGAAGAGATACCGCAGACCGATTTTCAGTCGGTCATGAAAAACTTGCTTAAGCGTAGCGGGAGATCCTGATGCGTCGTTTGTTGTCTGTCGCACCTGTCCTTCTCTGTCTGGTTACGCCCCTCGCCTTCGCGCAACTGCCGGGTATCACCAGCCAGCCGCTGCCTGGCGGTGGACAAAGCTGGTCGCTCCCGGTGCAGACGCTGGTGTTCATCACCTCGTTGACGTTTATTCCGGCAATTTTACTGATGATGACCAGTTTCACCCGCATCATCATTGTTTTTGGTTTATTGCGTAACGCGCTGGGAACGCCCTCCGCGCCACCTAACCAGGTATTGCTGGGGCTGGCACTGTTTTTGACCTTTTTTATTATGTCGCCGGTGATCGACAAAATTTATGTCGATGCGTACCAGCCATTTAGCGAAGAGAAAATATCAATGCAGGAGGCGCTGGAAAAAGGGGCGCAGCCGCTGCGTGAGTTTATGCTGCGTCAGACCCGTGAGGCAGATTTAGGGTTGTTTGCCAGACTGGCGAATACCGGCCCGTTGCAGGGACCTGAAGCCGTGCCGATGCGCATTTTGCTCCCGGCCTACGTGACCAGCGAGTTGAAAACCGCATTTCAGATAGGCTTCACGATCTTCATTCCGTTTTTGATTATTGACCTGGTGATTGCCAGCGTGTTGATGGCATTGGGGATGATGATGGTTCCCCCCGCCACCATTGCTCTGCCCTTTAAACTGATGCTGTTTGTACTGGTGGATGGCTGGCAATTGCTGGTCGGTTCGCTGGCGCAGAGCTTTTACAGCTAGAGAGGCAAAATGACACCTGAATCGGTCATGATGATGGGGACTGAAGCGATGAAAGTCGCGCTGGCACTGGCTGCCCCGCTGTTGCTGGTGGCGCTGGTCACGGGCCTTATCATCAGTATTTTGCAGGCCGCCACCCAGATTAACGAAATGACGCTGTCGTTTATTCCGAAAATCATCGCCGTATTTATCGCCATTATTATTGCCGGACCGTGGATGCTCAATCTGTTGCTGGATTACGTCCGCACCTTGTTCACTAACCTGCCGTATATCATCGGGTAGGCCGTACAATGATGCAGGTGACAAGCGATCAATGGCTTTCCTGGTTAAGCCTGTACTTCTGGCCGTTACTGCGCGTGCTGGCGCTCATTTCTACCGCACCAATTCTGAGCGAACGCAGCGTGCCGAAACGGGTAAAACTGGGTCTGGCAATGATGATCACGTTCGCTATTGCCCCATCATTACCTGCCAACGATGTTCCTGTTTTTTCGTTCTTTGCTCTGTGGCTGGCCGTGCAGCAGATCCTGATCGGCATTGCGCTTGGTTTTACCATGCAATTTGCCTTTGCCGCTGTGCGAACCGCTGGTGAAATTATCGGTCTGCAAATGGGGCTGTCATTTGCGACGTTTGTCGATCCGGCCAGCCATCTCAATATGCCCGTTTTAGCGCGTATCATGGATATGCTGGCGTTACTGCTGTTCCTGACATTTAACGGTCATTTATGGTTGATTTCACTGCTGGTCGATACCTTTCACACCCTGCCAATTGGTGGCGAACCGTTGAACAGCAATGCGTTTCTGGCACTCACCAAAGCAGGGAGTTTGATTTTCCTTAACGGGCTGATGCTGGCGTTACCGCTCATTACTCTGCTGCTGACCCTGAATCTGGCATTAGGTTTACTGAATCGTATGGCCCCGCAATTATCCATTTTTGTTATTGGATTTCCATTAACTCTGACTGTCGGTATCTCTTTAATGGCGGCATTAATGCCGTTAATTGCGCCTTTTTGCGAACATTTATTCAGTGAGATGTTTAATTTGCTGGCTGATATTATTAGTGAATTGCCATTAATATAATTCCGTAACGTTTATCATGTTATCCTAAGGATTATCCGAAAAATAATACCTACGAACATCTTCCAGGATACTCCTGCGGCGAAATATTTGTTTTAAGCTCACTCACATATCGCAACATTTACTTTACTTTAAGACAATTCCAGGCAAATTATACAACACTTTACGGGATAGTAAGTCCGCCTGAAAAATCGCGAGAGTGGCGCATTAGGTGACCCATGTTGTTCCGTTTAGTCATGATGAAATATTCAGGTAAGGGGAATTATCGTTACGCATTGAGTGAGGGTATGCCATGTCAACGATTATTATGGATTTATGTAGTTACACCCGACTAGGTTTAACCGGGTATCTGTTGAGTAGAGGGGTTAAAAAAAGAGAAATCAACGACATTGAAACCGTTGATGACCTTGCCATAGCTTGTGATTCACAGCGCCCTTCAGTGGTGTTTATTAATGAGGACTGTTTCATCCACGATGCTTCTAACAGTCAGCGTATCAAGCTCATCATTAATCAACATCCCAATACGTTATTTATCGTTTTTATGGCAATTGCCAATGTTCATTTTGATGAATATCTATTGGTCAGAAAAAATTTATTGATCAGTTCTAAATCGATTAAACCGGAATCTCTCGACGATATCCTTGGCGATATTCTGAAAAAAGAGACAACGATAACCTCGTTTTTAAATATGCCGACGTTATCATTGAGCCGAACCGAATCGAGTATGTTGCGAATGTGGATGGCAGGTCAGGGAACCATTCAAATCTCCGACCAAATGAATATCAAAGCCAAGACCGTTTCATCGCATAAAGGTAATATTAAACGTAAGATCAAAACGCATAATAAACAGGTTATCTACCATGTCGTCCGACTGACGGATAATGTGACTAATGGTATTTTTGTCAACATGCGCTAACACATTCTGACTGGTGGTTTCCCACCAGTCAGGCTGAATTAGATTACTCTGCTTTCTCCACAAAGATACCGTCCTGATGCCCTGCTTCATTAAAGAACCAGATGCCGAGCGGGTAGTCTTCCAGCGAAACCAGGTACATTGTGCCTTCACTAAACTCCTCAACTGCCAGTACCACGCCAGGACGACGCGGACCGCCATCCGTTTTGACTGTTACCCGATCATTCACCTTCATCGTTTTCCTCCTGTGGCTTTGTGCCAGTGTAGAACAATTTCGTTTTTCTGGCAGCGCCAGGCGCGCGCGAGTGCTGATTTTCTCGACTGTCTATACTTAAGAGATGCCAGGCGGACTTAACGACTGGCGGCAACAACAGAGTAACGGTTGCGAGGAAAGATGATGAAAACCGCAAAAGAGTACAGCGATACCGCAAAACGTGAGGTCAGCGTCGATGTCGATGCCCTGCTGGCGGCGATCAATGAAATTAGCGAAAGCGAAGTTCATCGCAGCCAGAACGATTCTGAACACGTTAGCGTCGATGGACGTGAATATCATACATGGCGTGAATTGGCGGATGCCTTCGAACTGGATATTCATGACTTCAGCGTCTCTGAAGTGAATCGTTGAATGCACAATAAAAAAATCCCGACCCTGAGGGGGTCGGGATGAAACTTGCTTAAGCAAGAAGCACTTAAAAAATTCGTTACACCAGGAAATCTGATGTGTTCATCACCTTATCCGCAATTTTTTTCGCTGACAAGAAAATATTCGTGATATGAATGATTAACGCTACTTATGAATAGAAATGTGACGCGCGTCACCCCTTGGTGGCTCTGGCGTCAACGGGATCGCTCCCGAAAAAATCATCTTTGATAATTTGTGCTGTTTTAAGAATCATCCTGGTAAGGGGAGTACTGCGCAACCATGCTTTCAATTCAACAACCACTACTGGTTTTTAGCGATCTTGATGGCACCCTGCTGGACAGTCATAGTTATGACTGGCAACCGGCAGCCCCCTGGCTCAACCGTTTACGCGAAGCAAATGTTCCCGTCATTCTCTGTAGCAGTAAGACATCAGCGGAAATGCTGTACTTGCAAAAAACGTTGGGGCTACAAGGTTTACCGCTGATTGCCGAAAATGGCGCAGTGATCCAGCTTGCTGAGCAATGGCAGGATATAGACGGTTTTCCACGCATCATCTCAGGTATTAGCCATGGCGAAATCAGCCAGGTTTTAAATACGCTACGCGAGAAAGAACATTTTAAATTCACAACTTTTGATGATGTCGACGATGCAACCATCGCCGAATGGACAGGATTAAGCCGTAGCCAGGCGGCGCTGACGCAGCTGCATGAGGCGTCGGTAACGCTAATCTGGCGCGACAGTGACGAGCGTATGGCACAATTTACCACTCGTCTGCACGAGCTGGGCTTGCAGTTTATGCAGGGTGCGCGCTTCTGGCACGTCCTGGATGCCTCTGCCGGAAAAGATCAGGCTGCCAACTGGATTATCGCGACCTATCAACAATTGTCAGGCAAACGCCCAACCACACTTGGCCTGGGCGATGGGCCAAACGATGCGCCCTTACTGGAGGTAATGGATTACGCGGTGATTGTGAAAGGGTTAAACCGTGAAGGGGTGCATCTGCATGATGAGGATCCGGCCCGCGTCTGGCGAACGCAGCGTGAAGGACCGGAAGGCTGGCGTGAAGGGCTGGACCATTTTTTCTCCGCCCGTTAAGCGTTATCGCTCGCGAATACCCGATTGCGCCCGGCCTGTTTAGCGAGATAAAGTCGACGGTCGGCCAGTGACTGGAGTTGTTCAAAATCATAATCACCGGTTTCCTCGCTGCTGCTTACCCCCAGCGAGGCACTGATGCGTATCGTCGTACTCTTGGCGATCAACATCTCTTTTTCATTTAGCTTCAGGCGAATACGTTCTGCAACCTCCGCAGCCTGCGTCAGGCTCGCGCCTGGCAGAATCACACAAAACTCCTCACCACCGACCCGCCCGGCAACGTCCTGCGCACGCAAGGAACTGCTAATTAATCCGGCAGCATGAGAAAGAACACGGTCGCCCGACTGATGACCAAAGCGGTCATTAATCGCTTTAAAATGGTCAAGGTCGACCTGAATGACAGAAAAAGGATGTTGGTGCGTCTGACACAATTTAGCGAGCGGACGGGCTTTTTCGAACAGTGCGCCACGGTTATATAAACGCGTTAAGGTGTCGTGCCACGCCTGCCACTGCAACGAGCTTTGCAAAACATACATGTTGCTGACCATCCGGCGAATCACATACCAGGAGATGAGTAACATGGTGGTAAAGAGCGCCCACAGCAGGGTTAATGCAATGCTGATACTGCCGAAATCACCACGCACGCCTTCGCTTAGCGTATGGACGCGCACCAGCACACCGTCGAAATGGTCCAGACGTTCCCAGCTAACATAACGACTGTTCATACGAATGCCGCCCCGCGTGTCATGTTCCATTGCCTGCGCCAGCAAGGCCAGTTCACGAGGATCAAAAATATTCCCTGTTGGATGGTCAGGATTGGAAGAGGTCAAAAATCTCAGCTTACTGTCATAGAGCTGATACTCACCATCGAGGTTTTTATCGATGGCGTTTCTTAAAAATTGCTGCATGGTACGCACGGGAATACTCATCCCCAGCACGCCATACCAGTAGTTATTACTGTCTACCGGAACACTGACGGTAACCTGCGGTTCAGTATTGCTGGCGTGTTCCGGTTGCGAAGTGAACCAGCGTACCGCGCGGTGACGATTTTCTCGTTGCGAATGGCCGATAAACCAGGGTTGGGTGACATAGCCGTAATAACGCGTTGGTACATTGCGCGTAAACAAGGTCGGCTGCGTCGAAACGTAAAATCCGGCACGCGAGACATACATCGCCTGTTCAACCATCGACGAGGAGTTGTGTGCCAGTCGCAGCAAGTAACCAACTTCCAGTGCAGCGGTAATTTCATTGTCGAGGCTTTCATTTTCGCGAGACAGGAGATTCCCCTCGCTGACTAATGCATCCGACACGCCATTGACTGGCAGGGTGCGTCGTCGGTTGAGTTCGATTTGCCAGGCGTGCTCGTCGCGATGCTGTTCGAACTCGGTTACGGCATTACGCAGAGAGGTGAAATCCAGTGGCGCTACGAGAGCTTCGCGCATGCCATTACGCAAAAAGATCAGTTTGTCGACGTTATACTGCAAATGCTTATCGAGCGCGTTGGCTACGTTTTCCAGATGATTACGCTGGCTGGAGATATAGGCATCTTCCAGCACCACCACTTCACGCCAGGTCAGCAAGGTGGAAAAAAGCAATACCACGATAAAGCAGAGATTAACGACATGACCAGGCCCCAGGCGGCGTGCGAGTTTTTTCAACCAGCTCTGGTTTTCCATTTTTGTCTCGTGCTGCACCCTGACGACTCCCAACCTGCTTTTTTATGATTCTGGCATAACCCGGCGATAACGTACCGCAAAACAGCGATAATTTTATAATGGTGGCATGATAAGACGCGACTATCATTCATTGCAGGCATTGGCACACCAGGCCGGATGTGATCCGGCCTGGTGTTAATGATACCTTTTCAAACTTCTTCCGCAGAACGACTCCCCTCCCCCGGAACAAGCTCGGTTTCATGAAAAGCTTCCCGCTTGACCCCGTAACCGTCATACCAACGACACTCAACCATACCGCTGGAGTATCCGGTGACAATCATCCGCGGGCCGCCCTCTTTAACCGTAACTTCCTCACTAACCATAAAGCTCATACTCGCCTCCTTTTTTCGAGTGAAACTTGTTCACCTTAGTTGAAGATGGCGAATTTTGCATAATAGCCAGTGCGAGTATTAATGTGCCTGACCGCGCATTTTCGCTACTGCTTTCACTCCCAGCACCACGATGCCGCCGATGATAAATCCAAGAATCAGATTTAAAACAGTCGGTAATATCATCGCCACCACTGCACTTTGCTGCCCGGCGAAATGTTCAATGGCGTGATGCAGCGGCGCAATACCATGTACCACAATCCCGCCGCCGACGAGGAACATCGCCAGCGTGCCGACAATCGATAACGCTTTCATCAACCAGGGCGCAATGATCAATAACCCTTTACCTAATGCCTGCATCAGCGCGCTGGATTTTTCCGCCAGCCAATACCCCAGGTCATCAATCTTAACGATAACCCCTACCAGACCGTAGACGCCCACGGTCACTACCAGCGCGATGCCTGAAAGCACCAGCACCTGATTAAGCAACGGCGCTTCTGCCACAATCCCCAGCGTGATGGCGACGATTTCCGCAGACAATATAAAATCGGTACGAATCGCCCCTTTTATTTTGTCTTTTTCAAACTTCAGCGGATCCTGCGCCGCCAGCTTCTCCAGACGCTGCTGACTCTGCGCCGGATCTTCTTTATGTTTACGCGCCTCCAGCATATGCAGCACTTTCTCTACCCCTTCAAAGCAGAGAAACGCGCCGCCAATCATCAACAGTGGCGTAATCGCCCACGGGATAAACGCACTGATGATCAGCGCCAGCGGCACCAGAATCACTTTATTGATCAGCGATCCTTTCGCCACGCCCCAGACCACGGGAAGTTCCCGGTTGGCCCGCACGCCTGAAACTTGTTGCGCATTGAGCGATAAGTCATCCCCTAATACACCGGCGGTTTTCTTCGCCGCCAGTTTGCCCATCACGGAAATATCGTCCAGCAGTGTGGCGATATCATCGAGCAACGTCAGTAAACTACTCCCGGCCAAAAGCATTCCCTCTCATTTTTATTGTTGAAGGGTGTAAGTATGAAGCAAAAACGGTAGCTCTGATACTTGCTTCACAGGTCAACATTTTTTTAACAATCAAGTGCAATTATATCTCTCGCCAGCAGAATGATTTTCACGTTTACTATGAACCACCTTTTTATTTCCACCGTGAGGGATTATGCGTTTCCGCCAGTTGTTACCGCTTTTTGGCGCGTTGTTTGCGTTGTATATCATTTGGGGCTCAACCTATTTTGTCATTCGGATTGGCGTGGAAAGCTGGCCGCCGTTAATGATGGCGGGCGTGCGATTCCTGGCAGCCGGTATTTTATTGCTGGCATTTTTGCTACTGCGCGGACACAAACTTCCCCCGCTACGTCCGCTGCTCAATGCCGCGCTGATTGGCCTGTTATTGCTGGCTGTCGGTAATGGCATGGTGACGGTTGCCGAACATCAAAATGTTCCTTCCGGCATCGCCGCCGTAGTGGTTGCAACCGTGCCCCTCTTTACCCTGTGCTTCAGCCGCCTGTTTGGCATTAAAACGCGCAAACTGGAATGGGTGGGTATCGCCATTGGGCTTGCCGGAATCATCATGCTCAATAGCGGTGGAAATTTAAGCGGCAATCCGTGGGGCGCGATTCTGATTTTAATCGGCTCGATTAGCTGGGCGTTTGGCTCGGTTTATGGCTCGCGCATTACCTTACCTGTAGGGATGATGGCGGGTGCGATTGAGATGCTGGCAGCAGGCGTGGTGTTAATGATTGCGTCGATGATTGCGGGTGAAAAACTGACGGCGCTCCCTTCCCTTTCAGGCTTCCTTGCGGTCGGCTATCTGGCGCTGTTTGGTTCGATTATCGCCATTAACGCTTATATGTATTTAATCCGCAACGTCAGTCCGGCTCTCGCCACCAGCTACGCCTACGTTAACCCGGTGGTCGCGGTCTTGCTGGGTACGGGACTGGGCGGAGAGACGCTGTCGAAGATTGAATGGCTGGCGCTCGGCGTAATTGTCTTCGCGGTGGTACTGGTCACGTTGGGAAAATATCTCTTCCCGGCAAAACCCGTAGTTGCGCCCGTTATTCAGGACGCATCAAGCGAGTAAATGAATCCCCTGCGTGTCGATCTGCGCGCTGGCACCTTCGCCGCAGATCCACTCTTCCAGACGCTCGGTAAGCGCTTCATCCTTCAGCTTCTCGCGCCCACGTAACGCGCACTCCCAGACAATCAATACGCGCCAGCCGAGTTCCTGCAAGCGACTGATATCGCGGCGATCGCGCTCAACATTTTTACCTATCTTCTCCAGCCAGAACTCGGTTCGTGTCTCAGGCACTTTAAACAGATAGCAGTGATGATGGTGCCAGAAACAACCGTGGGTAAATATCACGCAGCGATATTCATCAACGACAAAATCCGGGCGTCCGGGCAGACTGGCGTCCTGAACGCGAAACGCCAGGCCCAGCCCGGTTAACAGACTGGCGAGGCGCTTCTCAATCACCGTATCACGCGTGGCAATCGCGCGCATATTTTTGCTGCGGGTGGCCTTATCGTGAACGTCGGCCATGTTGTGCCTCTTGCTGACGCAACGCCACCGCCTGTTTGATTTTTGGCTCAAGCAGTTTTGCCACCGCGGCAAAGACCGGTACGACCACCGAGTTACCGAACTGGCGATAGGCCTGAGTGTCCGAAACCGGAATGCGGAATTTCGCTTCTCCCGGCGCTTCAAAACCCATTAAGCGCGCACATTCACGAGGCGTTAACCGACGTGGACGATGTTGCTGATTCAGCGGATCGTCAAAGTCTTTTTCACCCGTGGCCATATCCCAACCGCGATCGATTAAAATTTCCGCGCCATCTTTGTAATAACGCGCAGACAGCGTACGCGTGACGCTTTGCGGATTGTTCGGATAAACCATTCCATAACCGAAGCCGTTACCGCGCGCCTGATGTTTTTTCGCATATCGATAGAGGTACTTCCACAGTACCGGCGTCAGGATATATTTCGCCTCGACCATCGGGTCCAGCAGCTGCGCCAGCGTCACTCGCTGCGCAGGGAAACATTCGCTGATATCACGCAGGGTAAAATCGGCTTTCAGATTCAGATCGCGACGAAACCCCACCAGCACGATGCGTTCACGGTGCTGCGGCAGGAAATGTTTACCATCGATGATTTTCGGATCGTCCGGCCCGTTATCTTCTGCATCAGCCACGTCATAGCCCAGTTCGTCCAGCGTCTGCATGATGATGCGGAACGTTTTACCCTGGTCGTGACTTTTCAGGTTTTTGACGTTTTCGAGCACAAACATCGCCGGACGACGCGCGTCGATAATGCGCACCACATCAAAGAACAGCGTGCCCTGGGTATCGCAGGCAAAACCGTGCGCCCGCCCGAGCGAGTTCTTTTTCGATACGCCAGCCAGCGAAAATGGCTGACAAGGAAAACCCGCCAGTAATACATCGTGTTCAGGAATGTGTTGACGAATATGTTCCGCCGCCGCCTCATCACTCACGCCTTCTTTATGGCTGAGGGTGATGTCGCGGATATCTTCATTAAAATGATGCGTCGCCGGATCGCAATAATGGTTGGCTTTATAAGTGCGAACCGCATGTTTGTTCCATTCGCTGGTAAAGACGCACTGTCCGCCAATCGATTCAAAACCGCGACGAATGCCGCCAATTCCGGCGAATAGATCGATAAAGCGAAACGCATAATGCGGATGATGTGCCGGTGGTTTGGGTAACAACGTTTGCAGATGGGCGAACTCTTTCTCACTTAAACGGTGCCATGCCGAGTCATTCGCCAGCGCACGTTTTAAAATTGCTGCGCTCCAGTGATTCTCACCCACACCATTAAGCTGCGCCACCAGCGTTTTAACATCATAAATTTGCAGCAGTTTCTCCAGCATTGCCTGTGCGGCATTCCCGGTGCTGTATGAATCGGTTACTGATATATTTTCCTGCATAGATTTAACCGGCCATCTGAGATGGCCGACAGGTTAACATAATTACAGCCATTTAGGGCCACGCGCTCAGCCCGCGGGTGAAAACGCATCTATCACCTTGTGATCGACACCTTCATTCTCCCCCGCCAGTTCGGCACTGAGCTTCGCCATAAACTCGACTAAAAATTGCGCGTTGTGCTGCGCCAGCTGCTTGCCTCTTGCGGTTTGCATGGTTTGCGGTAGCTTCAGCAACTTAGTCTGGAAATGATCCAGCGCGTAGCGTTTATCATCAAGCGGGCGATGCTGTGCGAACGGATCTTCACCATCAAACAGCGCCACGCCCAATGCCCCTGAAACGGCAAACACGCGCGCCAGGCCAATCGCCCCCAGGGCTTCCAGCCGATCCGCATCCTGGACGATTTTAGCTTCCGTTGTTAAGGGGGCGATTTGCGCGCTGAAACTGTGAGCGGCAATGGCATGACAAACGGCCTCGATTTTCTCCGCCGGAAATTGCACGAACTCTTCACGGAGCAGGCGACGCGTCTCTTCTGCCGCCAGGATTGAAGAACGCTGCCGTTGCGGATGATTTTTCGCCAGGCTCACAATATCGTGAAAATAACAGGCGGTTAAAATCACCAGCATATCGACATCGTCATCTGCCGCCAGCTTCTGTGCCGTAGCCCAGACGCGGCGAAAATGACATACGTCATGGGCCGCGTCCTGGTGCTGATGATGGTTTTTCAACCAGTTTTCGAACTGTGCCTGCCAGTGTTGTAAGTCCATACGCGCTCCGTTGCCAAAGAGTCGCAACCTTAGCAGTTTTTATTCATAGCGTCTGCTACGTGCGGGACGAGGTCGGGTGTACCAGGCAATGCTGCCTAACAATGCCCCGACCAGAGCCATAAATAAAAATCCGACCAGTGCCCCTAACCACTTTCCCGCGGTAGAGCCTAAATCGCTTTCAAATCCCGACACGGGGGCATCGGGGATCCGGCTCATCACCCAGATGTAACGCGCCATTGCCCAGACGAAATAGCCACACCATGTATAGAAAGCCCACAAAGCCAATTTGCCGCCAGGGCTGCGAGAGAGTCTCTCTTCCATCTTTGTCGAACCGTATTCCATTTTGAGATAACCCGGAAAATTCAGACTTAGTACTATTATGTGATAAAAGTCACATTTTTCCACATTGGATGAGCCAGTCAAGACTCAATCATTTTTTGAACAAATAGATAATTTTTGCGCAACGGCAGTGAATACAGGAAAAATCGTTTTGAGCGATTTTATTTATCTTTGATATCGGCTTTATTAATTCATTCAATCAATATATTAGCACTGATTACAATTATACCTTTTTATTATTCTGTGTCATGATGCCTCCGTTATTAGCCTTTTATCGTATTGTTTATATTTTTTGGGCCGGCATGATGCCGGCTTTTTTTATGCCTTCATTAATGTGCGCATGATCACACCAGCCGTTTGGCGCAACAATCATTGATACCCCCTATGTTTCCGCTCAACTCATAACATATTGATATACATTTATAATTTTCATGAATATTTATATTTAGAATTCATAAATTTGAATTATATTAAATAGATTAGAAACATTTTGAAATCTTTTAAATACATTTGTTACATGTAATCTTTAAAATAAAATGAACTTCATAGAATAGTATCCAAATGTGCTTTTTTTTGGATAACGGCACTTATTGATATATTCATGAAGATTATAATCACAAGGGAATACATAATGAAAAGAAAAGTTCTGGCAATGCTGGTCCCGGCGTTATTAGTTGCTGGCGCAGCAAATGCGGCTGAAATTTATAATAAAGATGGCAATAAAGTTGATTTCTACGGCAAGATGGTTGGCGAACGCATCTGGTCAAATACTGATGATAATAACAGCGAAAACGAAGATACCTCCTATGCTCGTTTCGGTGTTAAAGGTGAAACCCAAATCACCAGCGAACTGACTGGTTTTGGTCAGTTTGAATACAACCTCGACGCCAGCAAGCCCGAAGGCTCTAATCAGGAAAAAACCCGTTTAACCTTCGCAGGTTTGAAATATAACGAGTTAGGATCTTTCGACTATGGTCGTAACTACGGTGTTGCTTATGATGCCGCAGCTTATACCGATATGTTAGTTGAATGGGGTGGTGATTCCTGGGCGTCAGCTGACAACTTCATGAACGGTCGTACCAACGGTGTTGCAACCTACCGTAACTCTGATTTCTTTGGTCTGGTTGATGGTCTGAATTTTGCTGTGCAATATCAAGGTAAGAACAGCAATCGTGGCGTTACTAAACAAAACGGTGATGGCTATGCGTTGTCTGTAGACTACAACATCGAAGGTTTTGGTTTTGTAGGTGCATATAGCAAATCTGATCGTACTAATGAACAAGCTGGTGACGGCTACGGTGATAACGCTGAAGTGTGGTCATTAGCAGCCAAGTATGATGCAAATAATATCTATGCAGCAATGATGTACGGTGAAACCCGCAACATGACCGTTTTGGCTAATGATCATTTTGCAAATAAAACCCAAAACTTTGAAGCTGTTGTACAGTATCAGTTCGACTTCGGTTTACGTCCGTCTTTAGGCTACGTATATTCCAAAGGCAAAGATCTTTATGCTCGTGATGGACATAAAGGTGTTGATGCTGACCGCGTAAATTATATCGAAGTTGGTACCTGGTACTACTTCAATAAGAACATGAACGTATACACAGCATACAAATTTAACCTGCTGGATAAAGACGATGCAGCGATTACCGATGCCGCAACTGATGACCAGTTTGCAGTTGGTATCGTCTACCAGTTCTAATCAGCCAACGCGCCGCGGCGTGTTACTGTAAAACTTAACACTAGCCTGAGTTCGTCCCTCATCGAACTCAGGCTTTTTTATTGGCATTTCATCTCCATCTGCGGCACGCGCAATTGCCAAAGCATATCGATACAGCACATTACCCCGCCCCTCCTGCCACAATAACATCTACCAGCGACTCTTCCAGCCAACACCCCAAATGCACATTCTGATGAATTAACCCGTATTCCCATATAGAAATATTTGCAAAAATAGTGCATGAAAAAAGCTTTTTCTCTGCCAATCCGGGATATAAATATTCATCAGCACCACGATATTCCACAGTACTAAATCTCTCCCTGCCGCCCTGTACCTCTGATAATGGTCTAAAATCATTGAGGTCACTTGCGACGGCGTTGCTCAATAAGGAAAATTTGGCGTGAATAATATTCAACACCAGTGCAGCATCATCATTACATACTTACGCCCGCCGACTACCGCTTTCGATATATTGACTCAATTTTCCAGCCTGGGTAAAAATAACGACCAGCTCAGTCGCAAATATAGTGACTACCCTAACTAAGCAACAATAAGGAATACACTATGACTGTTCAAACAAGTAAAAATCCGCAGGTCGATATTGCTGAAGATAATGCATTCTTCCCTTCAGAATATTCGCTTAGCCAATATACCAGTCCTGTCTCTGATCTTGATGGCGTGGACTATCCAAAACCGTATCGCGGTAAACATAAAATTCTGGTGATCGCCGCGGACGAACGTTATTTGCCGACCGATAACGGGAAACTGTTCTCGACCGGTAACCATCCGATTGAAACGTTGCTGCCGTTGTATCATCTCCATGCTGCAGGTTTCGAATTCGAAGTGGCGACCATTTCCGGTCTGATGACCAAGTTTGAATACTGGGCTATGCCACACAAAGATGAAAAAGTAATGCCATTCTTTGAGCAGCATAAATCGTTGTTCCGCAATCCGAAGAAACTCGCGGATGTTGTCGCCAGCCTCAACGCTGACAGCGAATATGCAGCAATCTTTGTTCCTGGTGGTCATGGCGCACTTATTGGTTTACCAGAAAGCCAGGACGTGGCTGCCGCTTTACAGTGGGCAATCAAAAATGACCGTTTTGTTATCTCCCTTTGCCACGGCCCGGCGGCATTTCTGGCGCTTCGCCACGGCGATAACCCACTGAATGGTTATTCCATTTGCGCATTCCCAGACGCCGCAGACAAACAAACGCCAGAGATAGGCTATATGCCGGGTCATCTCACCTGGTACTTCGGCGAAGAGCTGAAGAAAATGGGCATGAACATTATTAATGACGACATCACCGGGCGAGTACATAAGGACCGTAAACTTCTCACCGGCGACAGTCCTTTCGCAGCGAATGCGTTGGGTAAACTGGCGGCGCAGGAAATGCTGGCCGCTTACTCGAGTTAATCCCTGTTACATTGTAATGTAAGCGCATAATCAATCGCAGCCACGTTAATACTCACGACGTGGCTGCGTTTTTTCATGGTTAATTTATGGCGTACTGAAGCCCGATATTAATTTCTTTGCGGTAACGTAATTCGGAACACGTTATGCTTATTGAGATAGTGATACGTAGCACTTCCCCCATGCAATTCGGCAATCGCTTTGACTAAAGAAAGACCAAGTCCCTGACCTACGGAATGACGCGAATTATCTCCCCGCCAAAATCTACGGAAGAGTTTTTCAGGCTCATGAATTTTCGTTCCAGGACTGGCGATATCAATATTAAGAGAACCGTTGGTATCAAGAAAACTGGTTATCTGAATACGCGATTTTTCTGGCGAATATCGAATAGCGTTAACAATAAGATTCGATAACATTCGTTGTAGTAAAATTTTATCCGCAAAGATTTGCTGATTGCACTCGACCTTAAAGCAAATCTCTTTCTCGTCTGAAAGGTATTCAAGATAGTCCAACAAATTTTCGACTTCCTTATTGAGAGAAAGCGAGTCCAGTTTCACCAAAACATTGTTTTTATCTGCCCTGGCAAGAAACAGTATATTCTCTGTTAACCGCGAAATATTTTCCAGCTCTTCAATGTTTCCGGCAATTGTTTTTTGATATTCAGAGATACTTCTGGTTTGACTGAGCGTAACCTGATTCTGACCCAGTAATGCATTAATTGGCGTTCTAAGTTCATGAGCGAGATCGTCAGCAAATTGACTTAGGCGTTCAAAATCTTTGACTAAGGCTTGGTGCATTTTATTCAACGCCTGCCCAAGAGGTTTTAGTTCTCTCGGTAATGCGCTAACCTCAACAGGCTCCCGGTTATCGTTATAATTCAGCGCTTCCGTTACACCACTCAACTTTTTGATCTCTCGTAACCCCGTTCTGATTAACAACGGACTTAATACTGAGCAAAGTATAATGGCGACAATGCAAATTATAATGCTATTAATTTTATATTGTTCAAGCATGTTATGTCTGGCTGAAGCCAATTTAGCCACAGTAACCGTTAATGATGGCGAAACTTCATCAATATTAATTCGTAAAGCATCTATCTCTGTATCATTAATAATGCTTCTGTAAATGCCAGCTGCGCTGATTGTCTCAGTAGCAGGTATGTTATTTAACATGTCATCACTGACATTCGTCCGGTTAACAATTTTATTGATGCCATCACCATGAATGATCAAGATATCCTGACTAACATCCATCATCCGGTTAAAGTACACAGGTAACGTATCTGGATTTACCCCATCAATTAACAACTGCTTGATCTGCGCTGTCCGGTTAATGAGTGTTGTATCATCGCGCCATTTCAACTCACTTGCCAGGCCATTATAGAGAGTCCATACAATTCCAGCGCCAGCAACAGACAGCACCAATATAAAAAGCAAGGTTAAACGGACGGTTATAGATAATCTTTTCATTATTTTTTTACCGCTACGAATGAATAGCCCATCCCCCGGATTGTGGCGATTAGCTTTTCAGGAAAAGGATCATCAACTTTTGCGCGGAGCCTGCGAATGGCGACGTCCACCGTATTGGTATCACTATCAAAGTTGATTCCCCAAATTTCACTCGCAATAACCGTTCTGGGTATAATTTCGCCAGCTCTGGAGGCCAGTAGCCAAAGTAACTGAAACTCCTTGCGCGTCAGTGTAATACTGATATTGTCCCTGCTCACACTTTGACTAACAGAGTCCATTCTTAAGCCACTGATTTCTAATGTTGAATTCAAAGCATGATGTTGCCTTAATTGTGCCCGAACCCTTGCCAGCAACTCAGAAAATGAAAAAGGTTTTACCAGATAATCATTTGCTCCACTGTCCAGCCCTCTGACTCTGTCATCGACAGAATCCCTTGCAGTAAGGCAAATAACAGGGGTTTGCTTTGCTGTTCTTAACGTTTGTAAGATCTGCCAGCCATCCATACCCGGAAGCATAATATCCAGAATGATCAATGCATAATCATCCTTCAGCGCAAGATAAAGCCCATCTCTGCCATCAGAAACGGCATCAATGACATAACCCGCTTCTGAAAGCCCCTGCGTTACCCACTCCTGGGTCCTTTGATTATCTTCAATAAGTAAAATCTTCATGAAAATAATATGCCATAAATCATATGTTATAGAAACAGCCTGGTTCATTACAAAATTGTAATGCTGCTGTAAGGTTACCCTGGACGCTTTTTCGCTATCCTCAAAACTCATTCACATGACAAGGATATAAACATGTTAAAGCGTTATTTAGTTCTCTCCGTAGTAACGGCTGCATTTTCATTACCTTCTTTGGTCTATGCTGCACAACAAAACATTCTTAGCGTGCACATTTTGAACCAGCAAACAGGAAAACCCGCTGCCGACGTGACAGTCACTCTTGAAAAGAAAGCGGACAACGGCTGGTTACAACTTAATACCGCCAAAACAGATAAGGATGGACGAATTAAGGCACTGTGGCCCGAGCAAACTGCGACTACGGGCGATTACCGTGTCGTATTTAAAACCGGGAACTATTTCAAGAAACAAAATCTTGAAAGTTTCTTCCCTGAGATCCCCGTTGAATTTCATATTAATAAAGTGAACGAGCATTATCATGTGCCTTTATTACTTAGCCAATATGGGTATTCAACCTATCGTGGCAGTTAATGCATAAATATGTAAAAGCAGATCTCTGCTACTGTTAGGGAGGACACTCCCTGACAGATTAACAGTAAACGGCTCTTGCTGGCTAACGACAAAAAAGTGTGATGGCTTATGAAAAAGAATCAATTTTTAAAAGAATCAGATGTTACGGCCGAGTCGGTATTCTTTATGAAGCGTCGGCAGGTGTTAAAAGCACTGGGCATCAGCGCGGCTGCACTTTCTTTGCCTCACGCTGCGCATGCCGATCTGCTTAGCTGGTTTAAAGGGAATGATCGTCCACCCGCCCCCGCCGGAAAACCGCTGGAGTTCAGCAAGCCTGCCGCCTGGCAAAATAACCTGCCACTGACGCCAGCAGATAAAGTCTCCGGTTATAACAACTTCTATGAATTCGGGCTGGATAAAGCCGATCCCGCCGCTAATGCTGGTAGCCTGAAAACCGATCCATGGACACTGAAAATCAGCGGCGAAGTGGCAAAACCATTGACCCTCGATCACGATGATTTAACCCGTCGCTTCCCGCTGGAAGAGCGTATTTATCGTATGCGCTGCGTAGAAGCATGGTCGATGGTGGTGCCGTGGATTGGTTTTCCGCTGCACAAATTGCTGTCGCTTGCCGAACCCACCAGCAATGCGAAGTATGTCGCTTTCGAAACAATTTATGCACCGGAACAAATGCCAGGCCAGCAGGACCGCTTTATCGGCGGCGGGCTGAAATATCCTTATGTCGAAGGATTGCGTCTCGACGAAGCAATGCATCCGCTCACACTGATGACCGTAGGTGTTTATGGCAAGGCGTTACCGCCACAAAATGGCGCGCCGGTGCGACTGATTGTGCCGTGGAAATATGGCTTTAAAGGGATTAAATCGATAGTCAGTATTAAGCTGACCCGCGAGCGTCCGCCAACCACCTGGAATCTGGCAGCGCCTGACGAATACGGTTTTTACGCCAACGTTAATCCGCATGTTGATCACCCGCGCTGGTCACAGGCTACCGAACGATTTATTGGTTCAGGCGGCATCCTCGATGTACAGCGCCAGCCAACGCTACTGTTTAATGGTTACGCCGAGCAGGTGGCATCGCTGTATCGTGGCCTGGATTTGCGGGAGAATTTCTGAATGCGTCTGACAGCAAAACAGGTGACATGGCTGAAAGTTTGCCTGCATCTTGCCGGATTGTTGCCGTTTCTCTGGCTGGTCTGGGCGATTAATCACGGTGGATTGGGTGCCGATCCGGTGAAAGATATTCAGCATTTTACTGGTCGCACTGCACTGAAATTTTTGCTGGCGACCTTGTTAATCACACCTCTGGCACGCTACGCAAAACAGCCGTTATTGATACGCACTCGCCGCCTGTTAGGCTTATGGTGCTTTGCCTGGGCGACACTGCATTTAACCAGTTACGCATTGCTGGAGCTGGGCGTGAATAATCTGGCGTTACTAGGCAAGGAGTTAATAACCCGGCCTTATTTAACGTTAGGAATTATCAGCTGGGTTATTTTGCTTGCTTTAGCGTTTACTTCAACCCAGGCGATGCAGCGAAAACTCGGCAAGTACTGGCAACAGTTGCATAATTTCGTCTATCTTGTCGCGATCCTGGCCCCAATACATTATCTGTGGTCAGTGAAGATTATTTCACCGCAGCCACTCATCTACGCTGGGCTGGCGGTACTGCTTTTAGTCTTACGGTATAAGAAGTTGCTTTCCTTTTTCAACCGGTTACGCAAGCAGGTTCACAACAAATTATCTCTATAACTTCATATTGCCGACAACGTACGCGTTATCCCTGCCGGATGCGGCGCGAGCGCCCTATCCGGCATACACAGATCGCATTAGGTTATGTTTCGTTTGTCATCAACCTCAAATTACCAACATAATTTATGTTATTTCAATAAGATAGCTAAGCACACCTGAGAGAACTATTCTCTTGTCTCCTAAGAGTTGTTGCATTTTGTTATATGTTACAATATAACATTACACATCATATACATTAACTCTGGAGGAAACTGTTTTGGCGATTCGTCTTCATAAACTGGCTGTTGCTTTAGGTGTCTTTATTGTTAGCGCTCCTGCCTTTTCGCATGGTCATCACTCACACGGCAAACCCTTAACAGAGGTCGAACAAAAAGCTGCTAATGGTGTTTTTGATGATGCCAATGTACAAAACCGAACGCTCAGTGACTGGGATGGAGTCTGGCAATCCGTTTATCCTTTACTGCAAAGTGGCAAACTTGACCCCGTCTTTCAGAAGAAAGCGGATGCAGATAAAACCAAAACATTTGCTGAAATTAAAGATTATTATCGCAAAGGTTATGTGACAGATATCGAGATGATTGGCATTGAGGACGGCATTGTTGAATTCCATAGAAATAATGAAACAACATCCTGTAAATATGATTACGATGGATACAAAATACTCACCTATAAATCAGGCAAGAAAGGCGTTCGTTACTTATTCGAATGTAAAGATCCTGAAAGCAAAGCCCCTAAATATATTCAATTTAGCGATCATATAATTGCACCACGAAAATCATCTCATTTTCACATTTTTATGGGTAATGATTCACAGCAATCTTTATTAAATGAAATGGAAAACTGGCCAACGTATTATCCCTATCAGTTGAGTAGCGAAGAAGTAGTCGAGGAAATGATGTCTCATTGAGTATTCTCATGATAACGCCTCGATGCCGCTTTAGTAAGTCATCATAACTGCCACTGGTCCATCCACAAACGCCACTGAACGCAAGCTAGCTACAGACACGCTCATCACTATGACGTGTCTGTATATTAATAAGCTAACCCGCATTGAGTTAACCAATAACGGATTCCATACACAATACGGCCAACAGAGAAAGATACCTGTGCTCACGCCATTGCTTATATTGGCTGGTTACAATGTGCACTATCAATTTTTTAAATAACAAATTCTTAAAACCACATCTGTATAAGGAATTTTTAAGGTTCGTGGGATAGCTTGACTTTGAAAATTACAGGAGCTACAAAAATGAACCGATTCTCAAAAACTCAAATTTATTTACATTGGATAACGCTGCTTTTTGTTGCAATAACCTATGCCGCGATGGAACTCCGTGGCTGGTTTCCTAAAGGTAGTAGTACTTATCTGCTGATGCGAGAAACACATTACAATGCGGGTATATTCGTTTGGGTGTTAATGTTTTCACGCCTGATTATAAAACACCGTTATAGTGATCCTTCTATTGTGCCACCGCCACCTGCCTGGCAAATGAAAGCGGCTTCGCTAATGCACATCATGCTTTATATAACCTTCCTTGCACTTCCTCTGCTGGGGATTGCTTTGATGGCTTACAGTGGAAAATCGTGGAGTTTCCTTGGTTTCAATGTGTCTCCCTTTGTTACCCCAAACAGCGAAATTAAAGCACTGATAAAAAATATTCACGAAACCTGGGCAAATATAGGTTACTTTTTAATCGCAGCTCACGCTGGCGCAGCACTCTTTCATCACTACATTCAGAAAGATAATACTCTGTTACGAATGATGCCTCGCCGCAAATAAGTCGATCCCCTGACAAGGAAATGTGAACCATGGACATCAACGCGTCATAAATGTTTACGCAAGTGCACAATGCACCCTTTCCACTATCAACAAGGAGGAGCAGAAACTGTGTAAATCGTACAATGGTAAGACTTATCAAAAATACAGGTTAATTTTGGTATTTAAACCTTTTTTACTTGTTAGTATGATACAAAGGCTTTCAAAAAAGCTGGGAAATTCAACAACTCTTGGAAATTATGGACTTTGTCCCGCGGCTTTAATCTGACGGCCGCGTTCCTTTTTTGGCTCAATTATTGACCCCTTCTCTACGCAACTTCAGTTCCCACCACCAACTTTGCGGCAGCTTCGTAGGATCAATGTCTAAAAGAATAATGGTGACCGATAAGAAAACGACTGAATAACTGCAGATTTTCGCTCGAAACCTTCCTGTCAGATCCATAGCGAATCAAGTGCTGAATGTCACAGTATCGAACAGAAAACAGTGACGATCTAACCCTTCAAGAATATTCTACGATTGTTCTGTTTAGGAAAAGCAAGGCGGGAAGTCGGGAGATAAGTCATTGATAAAGTGGCGGAGAGAGGGGGATTTGAACCCCCGGTAGAGTTGCCCCTACTCCGGTTTTCGAGACCGGTCCGTTCAGCCGCTCCGGCATCTCTCCGTTCAGATGGTTGCCATGATGCCAGGAAATTTGGCATTTTAACAGTCCCTGTCCGTGCAATTTTGTTCAAGTGACGAGTTTGCGAGCAAAACGATGATTAAGTGGCCCTGGAAAGTACAAGAATCAGCACATCAAACTGCCCTTCCCTGGCAGGAAGCACTATCGATCCCCCTTTTAACGTGTCTGACGGAACAGGAACAAAGCAAATTAGTCACTCTTGCCGAACGTTTTTTACAGCAAAAGCGGCTTGTTCCTTTACAGGGCTTTGAACTGGATTCATTAAGAAGCTGCCGGATAGCACTTCTATTTTGCCTTCCCGTTCTGGAGTTAGGACTGGAATGGCTGGATGGTTTTCATGAAGTCTTAATTTATCCTGCGCCATTTGTGGTCGATGATGAATGGGAAGACGATATCGGTTTGGTGCATAACCAACGTATTGTTCAGTCAGGTCAGAGCTGGCAGCAAGGGCCTATCGTTTTGAACTGGTTGGATATACAAGATTCTTTTGATGCTTCTGGTTTTAACCTGATTATTCATGAAGTCGCTCATAAGCTGGACACCCGTAACGGCGATCGCGCCAGCGGAGTTCCCTTTATTCCGTTGCGTGAGGTTGCTGGCTGGGAACACGATCTTCATGCTGCAATGAACAATATTCAGGAAGAAATCGAATTAGTTGGCGAGAATGCGGCGAGCATCGATGCTTATGCTGCCAGTGATCCTGCTGAGTGTTTTGCCGTACTTTCTGAATATTTCTTTAGCGCCCCAGAACTTTTTGCTCCTCGTTTCCCTTCATTGTGGCAACGTTTCTGCCAATTTTATCAACAAGATCCTTTGCAGAGACTGCATCACGCTAATGATACAGACTCGTTTTCGGCGACGAATGTTCATTAATTAACAACTTTGCAGATTAATTAACCAATTGAAATGACTTATGAAATTTAGTGTTGACAGACAAGGTACCGCTAAGTAATATGCGCCCCGTTCACACGATTCCTCTGTAGTTCAGTCGGTAGAACGGCGGACTGTTAATCCGTATGTCACTGGTTCGAGTCCAGTCAGAGGAGCCAAATTCTAAAAATTCGCTTTTTTAGCGCAATGTCACTGACCTTAGTTGAGCATTGCTTTTTAACGGATAGCGGGTTTTTGACATCTTAAGCGCCCTCGACCTTAATGGTTGAGGGCGTTTTGCTATGGACGCCATCACCATTTTCCCCTCGATTATAAAACTTGAGTAATTCAGTAGTCTCCCCTCTTGCAACTCACACCCAAAACTACCTAACGAAAAGTTATTAATTTTCAATCATATTGCTATCAGGATTTACTTTTTTTCGCTGTGCTAGAAAGGGCGCATTTATGTTAGCTCGTTCAGGGAAGGTAAGCATGGCTACGAAGAAGAGAAGTGGAGAAGAAATAAATGACCGACAAATCTTATGCGGGATGGGTATTAAACTACGCCGCTTAACTGCGGGTATCTGCCTGGTAACTCAACTTGTGTTCCCTATGACTGTGGCAGCACAAGGTGTGGTAAACGCCGCAACCCAACAACCAGTTCCTACACAAATCGCCATTGCAAATGCCAATACGGTGCCCTACACCCTTGGAGCGCTGGAATCGGCCCAAAGCGTTGCCGAACGTTTCGGTATTTCGTTGGCTGAGTTACGCAAACTCAACCAGTTTCGTACGTTTGCTCGAAGTTTTGATAATGTCCGCCAGGGGGATGAACTGGATGTCCCGGCACAAGTTAGTGAAAAAAAATTAACCCCGCCGCCGGGTAATAGCAGTGACAACCTCGAGCAACAGATAGCCAGTACTTCACAGCAAATCGGGTCTCTGCTCGCCGAAGATATGAACAGCGAGCAAGCGGCAAATATGGCGCGTGGATGGGCCTCTTCTCAGGCTTCAGGCGCAATGACAGACTGGTTAAGCCGCTTCGGTACCGCAAGAATCACGCTGGGCGTGGATGAAGATTTTAGCCTGAAGAATTCCCAGTTCGATTTTCTCCATCCGTGGTATGAAACGCCTGATAATCTCTTTTTCAGCCAGCATACCCTCCACCGTACTGACGAACGTACGCAGATTAACAACGGCTTGGGTTGGCGTCATTTCACGCCCACATGGATGTCGGGCATCAACTTCTTTTTCGACCACGACCTTAGCCGTTACCACTCCCGCGCCGGCATTGGCGCGGAGTACTGGCGCGACTATCTAAAATTAAGTAGTAACGGCTATTTGCGACTGACCAACTGGCGCAGCGCACCTGAACTGGACAACGATTATGAAGCACGCCCGGCCAATGGCTGGGATGTACGCGCAGAAGGCTGGCTACCCGCCTGGCCGCACCTTGGCGGTAAACTGGTCTATGAACAGTATTATGGCGATGAAGTGGCCCTGTTCGATAAAGACGATCGGCAAAGTAATCCTCATGCCATAACCGCTGGACTTAACTATACCCCCTTCCCGCTGATGACCTTCAGCGCGGAGCAACGCCAGGGTAAACAGGGTGAAAATGACACCCGTTTTGCCGTCGATTTTACCTGGCAACCTGGCAGCGCAATGCAGAAACAGCTTGACCCGAACGAAGTCGCTGCACGGCGTAGCCTTGCAGGCAGCCGTTATGATCTGGTGGATCGCAACAACAACATCGTTCTGGAATATCGCAAAAAAGAACTGGTTCGCCTGACCCTGACAGACCCCGTGACAGGGAAGTCAGGAGAAGTGAAATCATTGGTTTCGTCGCTACAAACCAAATATGCCCTGAAAGGCTATAACGTCGAAGCCACCGCTCTGGAAGCTGTCGGTGGTAAAGTGGTCACATCGGGTAAAGATATTCTGGTTACCCTGCCGCCGTACCGGTTCACCAGTACGCCAGAAACCGATAACACCTGGCCGATTGAAGTCACCGCTGAAGATGTCAAAGGCAATTTTTCGAATCGTGAACAGAGCATGGTAGTCGTTCAGGCACCTACGCTAAGCCAGAAAGATTCCTCGGTATCGTTAAGTACCCAGACGTTGAGCGCGGATTCCCATTCAACCGCCACACTGACTTTTATTGCTCATGATGCAGCAGGTAATCCTGTTATCGGGCTGGTGCTCTCGACGCGTCACGAAGGTGTTCAGGACATCACCCTTTCTGACTGGAAAGATAATGGTGACGGAAGCTATACCCAGATCCTGACCACAGGAGCGATGTCTGGCACGCTGACGCTTATGCCACAGCTGAACGGTGTGGATGCGGCTAAAGCCCCCGCCGTGGTGAATATCATTTCTGTTTCGTCATCCCGGACTCACTCGTCAATTAAGATTGATAAGGACCGTTATCTCTCCGGCAATCCTATCGAGGTGACGGTAGAACTGAGAGATGAAAATGACAAACCTGTTAAGGAACAAAAACAGCAACTGAATACCGCAGTCAGCATCGACAACGTGAAACCTGGTGTCACTACAGACTGGAAAGAAACCGCAGATGGCGTCTATAAAGCAACCTATACCGCCTATACCAAAGGCAGTGGGCTTACTGCGAAGCTGTTAATGCAAAACTGGAATGAAGATTTGCATACCGCTGGATTTATCATCGACGCCAACCCGCAGTCAGCGAAAATTGCGACATTATCTGCCAGCAATAATGGTGTGCTCGCCAATGAGAATGCAGCAAACACCGTCTCGGTCAATGTCGCTGATGAGGGAAGCAACCCAATCAATGATCATACCGTCACGTTTGCGGTATTAAGCGGATCGGCAACTTCCTTTAACAATCAAAACACCGCAAAAACGGATGTTAATGGTCTGGCGAATTTTGATCTGAAAAGTAGTAAGCAGGAAGACAACACGGTTGAAGTCACCCTTGAAAATGGCGTGAAACAAACGTTAATCGTCAGTTTTGTCGGCGACTCGAGTACCGCGCAGGTTGATCTGCAGAAGTCGAAAAATGAAGTGGTCGCTGACGGCAATGACAGCGCCACAATGACCGCGACAGTTCGGGATGCAAAAGGCAACCTGCTCAATGACGTCAAGGTCACCTTCAATGTTAATTCAGCAGAGGCGAAACTGAGCCAAACCGAAGTGAATAGCCACGACGGGATCGCCACAGCTACGCTGACCAGTTTAAAAAACGGTGATTATAGGGTTACGGCCTCTGTGAGCTCTGGTTCCCAGGCCAATCAACAGGTGAATTTTATCGGTGATCAAAGTACTGCTGCCCTGACCCTCAGTGTGCCTTCAGGTGATATCACCGTCACCAACACAGCTCCGCAACATATGACTGCAACCTTGCAGGATAAAAATGGCAACCCACTAAAAGATAAAGAAATCACCTTCACTGTGCCAAACGACGTCGCAAGTCGGTTCTCGATTAGCAACGGCGGAAAAGGCATGACGGATAGTAACGGGGTTGCAATCGCCTCCCTGACCGGCACGTTAGCGGGCACGCATATGATCACGGCTCGTCTGGCTAACAGCAATGTCAGCGATGCACAGCCAATGACGTTTGTGGCGGATAAAGACAGAGCGGTTGTCGTTCTACAAACATCGAAAGCGGAAATCATTGGGAATGGCGTGGATGAGACGACTCTGACAGCAACAGTGAAAGATCCTTTTGATAACGTGGTTAAAAATCTGTCAGTAGTCTTCCGCACCTCTCCCGCAGACACGCAACTAAGTCTGAACGCGCGTAATACTAATGAGAACGGTATTGCTGAAGTTACCCTTAAGGGCACGGTTTTGGGTGTTCATACAGCCGAAGCCATACTGCTTAACGGCAACAGAGATACGAAGACAGTCAATATTGCGCCCGATGCCAGCAACGCGCTAGTCACGCTGAATATCCCTGCTCAACAGGTGGTGACGAATAACAGTGACAGCGTGCAGCTGACGGCGACGGTGAAAGATCCGTCGAATCATCCGGTGGCGGGAATAACGGTGAACTTCACCATGCCACAGGACGTGGCGGCAAACTTTACCCTTGAAAATAACGGTATTGCCATCACTCAGGCCAATGGCGAAGCGCATGTGACCCTCAAAGGTAAAAAAGCGGGCACGCATACGGTTACCGCAACGCTGGGTAACAATAATGCCAGCGATGCGCAGCCAGTCACATTCGTGGCGGATAAGGACAACGCGATTGTCGTCCTCCAAACATCGAAAGCGGAAATCATTGGGAATGGCGTGGATGAGACGACGCTGACAGCAACAGTGAAAGATCCTTTTGATAACGTAGTAAAAGATCTACCGGTCACCTTCAGTACCGACCCGGCTGATACTCAACTTAGTCAGAGCACGAGCAATACTAACGACAGTGGTGTTGCTGAAGTTACCCTTAAGGGCACGGTTTTGGGTGTTCATACAGCCGAAGCCACACTGCCTAACGGCAACAACGATACGAAGACAGTCAATATTGCGCCCGATGCCAGCAACGCGCAGGTCACGCTGAATATCCCTGCTCAACAGGTGGTGACGAATAACAGTGACAGCGTGCAGCTTACGGCAACGGTGAAAGATCCGTCGAATCATCCGGTGGCGGGAATAACGGTGAACTTCACCATGCCACAGGACGTTGCGGCAAACTTTACCCTCGAAAGTAACGGTATTGCCATCACTCAGGCCAATGGCGAAGCGCATGTCACCCTCAAAGGCAAAAAAGCGGGCACGCATACGGTTACCGCAACGCTGGGTAATAACAATACCAGTGATTCGCAGCCAGTAACGTTTGTGGCGGACAAAACCTCGGCTCAGGTTGTGCTGCAGATGTCAAAAGATGAGATCACAGGTAATGGCGTCGATAACGCAACGCTAACTGCAACGGTTAAAGATCAGTTCGACAATGAGGTGAATAATCTTCCGGTAACCTTCAGCTCAGCCTCTTCAGGACTCACCCTGACCCCGGGAGTGAGTAATACCAATGAGTCTGGCATCGCGCAGGCCACTCTCGCAGGCGTTGCCTTTGGTGAGCAGACTGTTACTGCATCACTGGCTAATACTGGTGCCAGCGACAACAAAACTGTGCATTTTATTGGCGACACAGCGGCAGCAAAAATTATCGAGTTGACGCCTGTCCCAGACAGCATAATCGCCGGTACCCCGCAGAACAGCACCGGCAGCGTCATTACCGCCACAGTCGTTGATAATAATGGCTTTCCGGTGAAAGGTGTGACTGTGAACTTCACCAGCAGAACAAACTCTGCCGAAATGACGAATGGCGGCCAAGCCGTAACGAACGAACAGGGTAAGGCTACCGTCACTTATACCAATACCCGCTCCTCGATAGAATCAGGAGCGAGACCGGATACCGTTGAGGCCAGTCTGGAAAATGGTAGCTCCACGCTTAGCACATCAATTAATGTCAATGCTGATGCGTCTACGGCACATCTCACTTTGCTACATGCACTTTTTGATACAGTCTCCGCAGGCGAGACAACCAGTCTGTATATTGAGGTGAAGGATAATTACGGCAACGGTGTCCCCCAGCATCAGGTGACCCTCAGCGTTTCACCAAGTGAAGGCGTGACCCCCAGTAATAACGGTATATATACTACCAACTACTACGGCAATTTTTACGCAAGCTTTACCGCTACAAAAGCCGGGGTTTATCAAGTGACGGCAACCCTCGACAATGGTGATTCGATGCAACAAACAGTGACCTATGTGCCGAACGTCGCGAATGCTGAAATCTCGCTGGCAGCCTCTAAGGATCCGGTGATTGCCGACAATAACGATCTCACGACACTCACAGCAACAGTCGCTGATACAGAGGGCAATGCGATAGCCAACACTGAGGTAACATTTACTCTGCCGGAAGATGTGAGGGCGAACTTCACGCTGAGCGATGGCGGTAAAGCGATTACGGATACTGAAGGCAAAGCGAAAGTCACGCTGAAAGGTACAAAAGCAGGCGCTCATACTGTTACAGCATCGATGGCTGGCAGTAAGAGCGGACAACTAGTGGTGAACTTTACTGCGGATACGCTCACTGCACAGGTTAATCTTAACGTTACCGAGGACAACTTTATCGCCAATAACGTTGGGATGACCACACTTCAGGCAACAGTGACTGATGGAAACGGCAACCCGTTAGCCAATGAGGCGGTGACATTCACGCTACCGGCAGATGTAAGCGCAAGCTTTACTCTCGGACAAGGCGGTTCCGCCATTACTGATATCAACGGCAAGGCTGAAGTTACACTGAGCGGTACAAAATCCGGCACTTATCCCGTGACAGTTAGCGTGATCAATTATGGTGTCAGTGATACGAAACAGGTGACTTTGATTGCCGATGCTGGTACCGCAAAACTGACCTCCTTAACCTCTGTATACTCATTCGTCGTCAGCACGACCGAGGGCGCAACCATGACGGCAAGCGTCACTGACGCTAACGGCAACCCGGTAGAAGGCATAAAAGTTAATTTCCGCGGAACCTCCGTCACGCTAAGCAGCACCAGCGTTGAAACGGATAGTCAGGGATTCGCTGAAATTCTTGTGACAAGCACCGAGGTCGGACTGAAAACAGTTTCAGCCTCTCTGGCAGATAAACCTACTGAAGTCATCTCGCGATTACTGAATGCCAGTGCAGATGTTAATTCTGCGACGTTTACCAGTCTGGAGATACCTGAAGGTCAGGTAATGGTCGCACAAGACGTAGCAGTTAAAGCTCACGTTAACGACCAGTTTGGCAACCCGGTTGCGCATCAACCCGTGACATTCAGTGCAGAGCCATCCTCGCAAATGATCATCAGCCAGAATACGGTGTCTACTAATACGCAGGGTATAGCCGAGGTCACCATGACGCCCGAAAGAAACGGTTCGTATATGGTGAAAGCATCCCTGGCGAATGGAGCCTCAATTGAGAAACAACTGGAGGCTATTGATGAAAAACTGACACTCACGGCGTCCAGCCCGCTTATCGGTGTCAATTCCCCAACAGGTGCAACTCTGACGGCAACGCTAACTTCTGCAAATGGCACTCCAGTGGAAGGTCAGGTCATCAACTTTAGCGTAACGCCAGAAGGTGCAACGTTAAGTGGCGGAAAAGTGAGAACCAACTCTTCAGGTCAGGCACCAGTCGTTCTGACCAGCAATAAAGTCGGTACATATACGGTGACTGCATCGTTCCATAACGGCGTAACAATACAGACACAGACAACCGTGAAAGTCACTGGCAACTCAAGCACCGCACATGTTGCTAGCTTTATCGCTGATCCATCGACTATCGCCGCCACCAACAGTGATTTAAGTACCTTAAAGGCAACGGTTGAGGATGGCAGTGGTAACCTGATCGAAGGTCTCACTGTGTACTTCGCCTTAAAAAGCGGCTCTGCCACATTAACGTCATTAACAGCGGTGACCGATCAAAACGGAATCGCGACAACAAGCGTGAAAGGAGCGATGACAGGTAGCGTCACGGTAAGCGCAGTCACGACCGCTGGTGGAATGCAAACAGTAGATATAACGCTGGTGGCAGGCCCGGCTGACGCCTCGCAGTCCGTCCTTAAGAACAATCGGTCATCACTGAAAGGGGACTATACCGATAGTGCTGAGCTACATCTTGTTTTGTACGATATATCAGGCAATCCGATCAAAG
Source organism: Escherichia sp. F1 (assembly GCF_046764225.1). Lineage (NCBI taxonomy): Bacteria > Pseudomonadati > Pseudomonadota > Gammaproteobacteria > Enterobacterales > Enterobacteriaceae > Escherichia > Escherichia sp. F1. The sequence continues at coordinate 1,945,700 of NZ_CP177202.1, read as the reverse complement.
TTTCTGAAGGGATGGAATTTGTGCAATCAGGTACTAACGTGCCCTATGTGAAAATTAGCGCAATTGATTACAGTCAAAATATCAACGGTGATTACAAAGCCACTGTTACAGGAGGCGGAGAGGGTATCGCAACGCTGATTCCTGTATTGAATGGTGTTCATCAAGCGGGTCTGAGTACCACAATACAATTCACTCGCGCAGAAGACAAAATAATGAGCGGTACAGTGTTGGTCAATGGTGCTAACCTACCAACAACTACATTCCCTTCGCAGGGATTCACCGGGGCGTATTATCAGTTGAATAATGACAACTTTGCTCCAGGAAAAACGGCGGCTGATTATGAGTTTTCAAGCTCTGGCTCCTGGGTCGATGTTGATGCTACCGGTAAAGTGACATTTAAAAATGTCGGCAGCAAATGGGAGAGGATTACGGCGACGCCAAAAACAGGCGGCCCTAGCTATATATACGAAATCCGAGTGAAGAGTTGGTGGGTGAACGCCGGCGATGCTTTCATGATATACAGCCTTGCTGAAAATTTTTGCAGTAGCAATGGCTACACACTTCCCCTTGGAGACCATTTAAACCATAGTCGTTCCCGAGGCATCGGGTCACTGTACAGTGAATGGGGAGATATGGGGCATTACACGACTGAAGCTGGTTTTCAATCAAATATGTATTGGTCATCTAGTCCCGCAAACTCAAGCGAACAATACGTAATTTCTCTGGCAACAGGTGAGCAAAGTGTATATGAAAAGCTTGGGTTTGCTCATGCGACATGTTATAAAAACCTCTGATTTTCCGCTATAATTCCTTAAAGAGTGCTCCATTCGGGGCGCTCTTTTTTACATTCTCTCTACAGAACTTGCCCTTCTCTCACAGAAAATGAATAAATAAAAATGCGATACCGCCAGATTCGCGTTCGGTGTGACTATGGTTGTATCCGGTGAGTACAGCTTTGATCCAAAGGCTGGCTTTCTGTAATGATTGACCAGCCACAGAGTATTGATGACACCACCGTTCATAACAGATCGGCATTAATATGCATAAATACTGCCTCATATTCTCGCCAAAACACTTTTTAATGCCTTTGCGAATTCATCCAGACTTATATTGTCAATTTTTTGCCCAACGACGACTGACTCCGAAACATCGGCCATTGCGTTTTGTAATCAGCATAAATTGCAACAACGGGGGTATTATAGGCACTTGCCATATGTAATATTGAGGTGTCAGGAGTTATTGCGATATAAGCATCTTTTATGATTGCTGCCGAACGTTTAATCGAGGGTGATAAGGATAAACGGAAGACATTATTATAACAATCCACTAATACCCTGGCTTTATCTTCCCCTTTTGGTCCATGAACGATCACTATTGGCATATCTGTTTCATTTTTAATTTTTGCTATTAGATTTTCTGCTATCGATAATGAAAATGTACGTTCCTGTGCACTACCTTCTAAATTGAGCGCAATGTAAGCTCCTAACGATCGCATTTCCTCGCGCACCTCATCGAGTGCATCCTCGCTTAATGGCAATTCATATATTGGCCTGACTGCCGGAAAACCCGCTTCACGCATCATAAACGCCCATGTCATGGGTACGGGAGCCCTGAGATTCTGATCCATCCGGGACGCGTTCTTACACAAAGGGGAATAGCACTTCATGGTTAAACCGACAACCTGAAAATTCGTTTTTGCTTTCAACTGACTGATAAATAACATCGTTTTCAGGTTCTTTTTACGCATCGCCTCTATACAAAGATCCGGCGTACCGTATTGCTGTGTTATATTCTTTGCTAAATCTTTTATTTCTTTTAATGTTGCGTGATCCTGCATAGTCATTGTGACTAATGTTAATTTAGTCTGTTCAAGTTTGAGCGCATTAAAGACTTCTAAATTAATAGTCGAAGTAACAATTAAAAGATGCTTTATTTTATGCATTTCAATCGCCCGAATAACTGGAAAGATGGCCATAGCATCGCCAATCTGATCGGGAATATGTATGACAACAAAGTCTGTTTTTCCAATATTGAAATTATTAGCTTTATAATCGTAGTAACTAAATGCAATACGTCTCAACAATGATGCTAAAAACATAACTAACCTCGCCTCCCTACTGGTTATAATGCAATGTAGTCTATCAGAATCATCAGGGTGCAAATTTGTGCATATGCGGACTTTTATGTTTCATATCTCGAACCTGTGGGTCCTCTGCTTAATCCTTAAACAACACCAGCAACTCCTGCGCTTTCATCTTCCATCGAATTTTTCATGTTGCCGCTAATCAGCCATAAAATCATTTGCAGATGCGCTCTGTCGAGGTAGTCTCATAAGGTTCGTTTATAGATCGACGGCAATGTGAGTTACCTTTTCCATACTAATTATAAAAAGACAGTACAAACAGGATCATTATGGACTCCACGCTCATCTCCACTCGTCCCGATGAAGGGACGCTTTCGTTAAGTCGCGCCCGACGAGCTGCGTTAGGCAGTTTCGCTGGTGCCGTCGTCGACTGGTATGATTTTTTACTCTATGGCATTACCGCCGCACTGGTGTTTAATCGCGAGTTTTTCCCGCAAGTAAGCCCGGCGATGGGAACGCTCGCCGCATTTGCCACCTTTGGTGTCGGATTCCTGTTCCGTCCGCTCGGCGGTGTCATTTTCGGTCACTTTGGCGACCGACTGGGACGTAAGCGCATGTTAATGCTGACCGTCTGGATGATGGGTATCGCGACAGCCTTGATTGGTATTCTTCCTTCCTTCTCGACCATTGGGTGGTGGGCCCCCATTTTACTGGTGACGCTGCGTGCCATACAGGGATTTGCCGTCGGCGGCGAATGGGGAGGCGCGGCGTTACTTTCCGTTGAAAGTGCGCCGAAAAATAAAAAAGCCTTTTACAGTAGCGGTGTACAAGTTGGCTACGGTGTAGGTTTACTGCTATCAACTGGACTGGTTTCATTAATCAGTATGATGACGACTGACGAACAGTTTTTAAGCTGGGGCTGGCGCATTCCTTTCCTGTTTAGCATCGTACTGGTACTGGGAGCATTGTGGGTGCGTAATGGCATGGAGGAGTCCGCGGAATTTGAACAACAGCAACATAATCAAGCGGCCGCGAAAAAACGCATCCCGGTTATCGAAGCACTATTACGGCATCCTGGTGCTTTCCTGAAGATTATTGCGCTACGACTGTGCGAGTTGCTGACGATGTACATCGTTACCGCCTTCGCACTTAATTATTCAACCCAGAATATGGGGTTACCGCGCGAACTTTTCCTCAATATTGGTTTGCTGGTCGGTGGATTAAGCTGCCTGACAATTCCCTGTTTTGCCTGGCTTGCCGATCGTTTTGGTCGCCGCAGGGTTTATATCACAGGCGCGTTGATCGGAACGTTGAGCGCATTTCCTTTCTTTATGGCGCTTGAAGCACAATCTATTTTCTGGATAGTTTTCTTCTCCATAATGCTGGCAAACATTGCGCATGACATGGTGGTGTGCGTGCAACAACCGATGTTTACCGAAATGTTTGGTGCCAGTTATCGCTATAGTGGCGCTGGAGTCGGTTATCAGGTTGCCAGTGTAGTTGGCGGTGGATTTACACCTTTTATTGCCGCTGCACTCATCACTTACTTTGCCGGGGACTGGCATAGCGTCGCCATTTATTTGCTGGCTGGATGCCTGATTTCCGCAATGACTGCTTTGTTGATGAAAGACAATCAACGCGCTTAATAGCCTGGCGAAGATCATCCGATCTTCGCCTTACACTTTTGTTTCACATTCCTGTGACATACTATCGGATGTGCGGTAATTGTATGGAACAGGAGACACACATGAATAATAAGGGCTCCGGTCTGACCCCAGCTCAGGCACTGGATAAACTTGACGCGCTGTATGAGCAATCTGTAGTCGCTTTACGCAACGCCATTGGCAAATATATTACAAGTGGCGAATTACCTGATGAAAACGCCCGCAAACAAGGTCTTTTTGTCTATCCATCACTGACCGTAACCTGGGACGGTAGCACAACCAATCCCCCCAAAACGCGCGCATTTGGTCGTTTTACCCACGCAGGCAGCTACACCACCACGATTACTCGCCCTACTCTCTTTCGTTCGTATCTCAATGAACAACTTACGTTGCTGTATCAGGATTATGGTGCGCATATCTCGGTGCAACCCTCGCAGCATGAAATCCCTTATCCTTATGTCATCGATGGCTCTGAATTGACACTTGATCGCTCAATGAGCGCTGGGTTAACTCGCTATTTCCCGACAACAGAACTGGCGCAAATTGGCGATGAAACTGCAGACGGCATTTATCATCCAACTGAATTCTCCCCGCTATCGCATTTTGATGCGCGCCGCGTCGATTTTTCCCTCGCGCGGTTGCGCCATTATACCGGTACGCCAGTTGAACATTTTCAGCCGTTCGTCTTGTTTACCAACTACACACGTTATGTGGATGAATTCGTTCGTTGGGGATGCAGCCAGATCCTCGACCCTGATAGTCCCTACATTGCCCTTTCTTGTGCTGGCGGGAACTGGATCACCGCCGAAACCGAAGCGCCAGAAGAAGCCATTTCCGACCTTGCATGGAAAAAACACCAGATGCCAGCATGGCATTTAATTACCGCCGATGGTCAGGGTATTACTCTGGTGAATATTGGCGTGGGACCGTCAAATGCTAAAACCATCTGCGATCATCTGGCAGTACTACGCCCGGATGTCTGGTTGATGATTGGTCACTGTGGCGGATTACGTGAAAGCCAGGCCATTGGCGATTATGTCCTTGCACACGCTTATTTACGCGATGACCACGTTCTTGATGCGGTACTGCCGCCCGATATTCCTATTCCGAGCATTGCTGAAGTGCAACGTGCGCTTTATGACGCTACCAAGTTAGTCAGCGGCAGGCCCGGTGAGGAAGTCAAACAGCGGCTGCGTACAGGCACTGTGGTAACCACAGATGACAGGAACTGGGAATTACGTTACTCGGCTTCTGCACTTCGTTTTAACTTAAGCCGGGCCGTAGCAATTGATATGGAAAGTGCAACCATTGCCGCGCAAGGATATCGTTTTCGCGTGCCATACGGGACACTACTGTGTGTTTCAGATAAACCGTTGCATGGTGAGATTAAACTTCCCGGTCAGGCTAACCGTTTTTATGAAGGCGCTATTTCCGAACACCTGCAAATTGGCATTCGGGCGATCGATTTGCTGCGCGCAGAAGGCGACCGACTGCATTCACGTAAATTACGAACATTTAATGAGCCGCCGTTCCGGTAATAAGTTCCGTTCCTTTTTATCAGGAATAGATGTGAAGGATTTAGTAAGTCATCCAGCAAATAGCCTGCAATAAAGCAGGCTGTTTGCTTCCTGGGGCGGATACGAGTTTTATTCTAGCCTTAATGATTTCCACATATTAAAAGCAAGTATGCTTTCAAAACACAATTATAAAAAAATCCGCCAACGACATTAGTTTTTATGAGATTAAATATAATATTATGGCTTTAGAATATTTTTATTTCTAATAGACGAGATTTTTCCTGTTATGATATAATATGCCGAATTAACACATGTTAACGATTTACCAGTAATGTAAATAAATTTTCGAGGAGATCATTCCAGTGGGACGTAAATGGGCCAATATTGTTGCTAAAAAAACGGCTAAAGACGGTGCGACGTCTAAAATTTATGCAAAATTCGGTGTAGAAATCTATGCCGCTGCCAAACAAGGTGAACCCGATCCAGAATTAAACACATCTTTAAAATTCGTTATTGAACGAGCAAAGCAGGCACAAGTTCCAAAGCACGTTATTGATAAAGCAATTGATAAAGCCAAAGGCGGCGGAGATGAAACGTTCGTGCAGGGACGTTATGAAGGCTTTGGTCCTAATGGCTCAATGATTATCGCTGAGACCTTGACTTCCAATGTTAACCGTACGATTGCTAACGTTCGCACAATTTTCAATAAAAAAGGCGGCAATATCGGAGCGGCAGGTTCTGTCAGCTATATGTTTGACAATACGGGTGTGATTGTATTTAAAGGAACAGACCCTGACCATATTTTTGAAATTTTACTTGAAGCTGAAGTTGATGTTCGTGATGTAACTGAAGAAGAAGGTAATATTGTTATTTATACTGAACCTACTGACCTTCATAAAGGAATCGCGGCTCTAAAAGCAGCTGGAATCACTGAGTTCTCAACAACAGAATTAGAAATGATTGCTCAATCTGAAGTTGAGCTTTCCCCAGAAGATTTAGAAATCTTTGAAGGGCTTGTTGATGCCCTTGAAGATGACGACGATGTTCAAAAAGTTTATCATAACGTCGCAAATCTCTAATTATATTTTAAAGAAATCTGTCTTTATGGCAGATTTCTTTAATCTCATATAATCCTTATAAAAAATATAATATTCAACTCGTCATATTGCTTATAAAAAAACCCCATTCCCAGAGAAATACTATTTATTAAAATTCCAGTTCTTCTTTTTCTGATTACAGAAGGCAAAGTGGCAATTACGCATAGTTTCCCGATAAAGACGCGATAGCGACATCCCGCATAAGGCATTTTTCTCTTTGTCTTTGTACGGTACTTCATGGAACAGAGTTTTTGACCTTGCGAATCGTGATGTCTGTTGGGGAGGGGCAATTTGCTCACTGAAGCGTGAGACTCGATTAAGCGCACGAAACACAGAAATCAAAAAACCCGGTCACTTTTTACAAGGTAACCGGGTAAAAATAATTTTTATTTTTTAACTGTCTTGAGACTCATAGAGATGTCTCAAAACTAAAATTTGGCTCCTCTGACTGGACTCGAACCAGTGACATACGGATTAACAGTCCGCCGTTCTACCGACTGAACTACAGAGGAATCGTGAGAACGAGGCGAATATTAGCGACGCTCATCCACAATGTCAAAGCCTGTTTTTTAAATTTGAAATCGTTTGCTGAAATAATCTGCACTTTGTCGTTTATTCCGACACAACTGGCTTTTTTTCACACTTTTGCGGCTCAGGTCGAGGATATTTCCACAGCCAACGTCCAGTAACCATTCGCCAGTAAAACAGCACGGCCCGCACAGCCCAGTCGGCAAACATTCCCATCCAGACACCAACCACACCCCAGCCAAGCATGATTCCCAGCACATAACCGACTACAACCCGGCAACCCCACATGCTCAACATAGAAACCCACATGGCGTAACGTGCATCGCGAGCACCCTTAAATCCAGCGGGTAGCACCCATGAGGCAGACCAAATAGGCATAAATAAAGCATTTAGCCAAATCAGAATCACAACGACATGTTTAACCTGTGGATCCTGGGTGTAAAACGATGCCATAACCCCGGCAAAGGGAGCCGTTAGCCAGGCGATGGCCGTTAATCCAAGAGTGGACAGCCAGAACACATGCCGCAACTGAATCTCTGCTTGCGCTATCTGCCCTACTCCCAACCTTCGGCCTGTAATGATCGTAGAAGCAGAGCCGAGCGCACTTCCGGGTAAGTTGATAAGAGCCGCAATTGAAAACGCGATAAAATTTCCGGCAATAACACTGGTCCCCATCCCGGCAACGAACATTTGGGTTAATAACCGACCACTGGTAAATAATACTGATTCGACACTTGCTGGAATACCAATCCCCATGACTTCCCAGATAATGCTAAAATTCAGCGGTTTAAAATAGCTCTTTAACGAAATCCTTAGCGCAGGATTAAAACCAATCGCCAGCACCCACAAAATTGCCACTGCGCCAATATAACGAGAAATGGTTAACCCCAACCCAGCCCCGACAAATCCCAGTCCCGGCCAGGAGAAAAGGCCGTAAATCAATATGCCGCTAATAATAATATTAAGAATATTCAGGCTACCGTTAATCAGTAGCGGTATTTTCGTATTCCCTGCACCACGAAGTGCCCCGCTACCAATCAAAGTGATGGCAGCTGCTGGATAACTGAGTACCGTCAGCTCCAGATAAGTCAACGCCAGTGCTTTAACTTCTGTCGTGGCATCACCCGCAACGAAATCAATAATTTGTTCGCCAAAATGATGAATAAGCGTTGCCAACAGCACGGCAAACAACGTCATGATCACCAATGACTGCCGCGTCGCCACCCTCGCTCGTCGTCGATCCCGCTTACCGAGACTAAATGCCACAACGACAGTGGTACCAAGATCGATAGCCGCAAAAAATGCCATAATGACCATATTGAAGCTGTCCGCCAATCCCACGCCGGCCATCGCATCTTTTCCCAGCCAGCTGACCAGAAAAGTGCTCAGGACCCCCATCAACAGGACACAGGCGTTCTCCATGAAGATAGGAACAGCAAGCGGGGTTATCTCGCGCCAGAACAACACTTTGTAACTCTTGCGTTTGGCGTGCCAGCGAGTGCCGTGAACAACCTGGCGTAAAGCAGAGGAGATATTCAAAGCCGACCTTAATTGCAGAAAGTGAAACCACATTTCAAATAATGAGGGAGAATCAGCAAAGCTGCAAAGATTTTCGCCAACAAATTGTCTGCAAATGCAACAAACTGTTGATAGAAACGGCAAACAGTTGGGAAATTTAAAAATCGGGTTTGACAAAAGATTTTTCGCCGTTAAGATGTGCCTCAACAGCGATTCCTCTGTAGTTCAGTCGGTAGAACGGCGGACTGTTAATCCGTATGTCACTGGTTCGAGTCCAGTCAGAGGAGCCAAATTTCTGAAAAGCCCGCTTTTATAGCGGGCTTTTTGCTATATCTGATAATCAATTTCCTCTTCACTGTTCTCCATCACCTGGCGCTTGATATCCTCAACTGACAGTCCTGCATTACAAAGTTCCAGAAAGCGCCAGACATAGTTACGTTGAAGTTGCCCTCGCTTCAGTCCCAACCATACAGTATTGGCATCGAAAAGATGCCGCGTATCCAGACGGATTAAATTCTCTTCCTCTTGTTCGCCGCTGGATTGTTCGGCAACTAATCCAATCCCCAGCCCAAGAGCAACATAGGTTTTAATGACATCAGAATCCTGCGCACTTAATACAATATCTGCCAGCAAACCTTTGCGGGCAAATGCGTCATCAATACGTGAGCGCCCCGTAATCCCCTGTCGGTAAGTGATTAACGGCCACTTCACTATTGATTCCAGCGTCAACGGTGTAATTTGCGTCAAGGGATGATCGAGTGGAACAAGCAAACTATGGTGCCAACGAAACCACGGGAAGGCGACGAGCTGCGGGTCATTACTCAAACGCTCGCTGGCGATACCAATATCAGCTTCGCCATTTTGCAACAACGTCGCAATTTCCTGTGGCGTACCCTGGATTAGCTCCAGCCGAACCTCCGGGAAAAGTTCGCGAAAAGCTTTAATGACCTCAGGCAAGCTATAACGTGCCTGAGTATGCGTCGTTGCAATAGTGAGAACGCCAGACGTATCGTTGGTAAACAGGTCTGCAAGCCGACGAACATTACTGGCTTCATTAAGAATGCGTTCTGCAATGACCAGTAATGCTTTGCCCGGTTCAGTCATGCCCAGCAGTCGCTTACCTCGTCGAACAAATATTTCGATGCCAAGTTCATCCTCCAGTTCCCGAATATGACGGCTGACGCCGGACTGTGAGGTGAAAAGCATATTCGCAACCTCTGTCAGGTTGTAATCCTGACGTGCAGCCTCGCGGATTATCTTTAGTTGTTGGAAATTCACGGTAAACTCCGGGCAGTTCAGATATCCCGTTATTGTTAAAGTCTAATGCCCGGCATAACAAATAATAAAAACCCGCATCTTATTCCATCCCGATATAACGCTTAGCTCACCAATTGCCACTGCCTTTTTTCCATCACTGGAGAACTCATCACTGACATTAACAACTCTTTCACTGCCTGTGCCTGTGGCGATAAGTTCGCTCTGGCGGGTAAATTTAATGACAAAGAGAGACTCATGGAAGGAGTGGTAATGCGTGACATCCAACCATTTACTGCGCCACATAACGAACGCGCGGCCGATTCGGGTAATACTGCAGCGCCCATGCCGCTAGCAATCGCTGCGGTAAGCGTGGCAATAGACTCAATTTCACCAATGACTTTTGCCGTGAGTCGCCGTAGGGAAAAAGCCTCATCAACACGAAGTCTAATAGCACTGTAATCACTGGGGAGAAAGAGGTTCATTTGCGCAATAGCATTAACATCAACGCTTTGCCCCGGGCAATCTTGAGTTCCTACCAGGAAAAGATCTTCTTTCAGTAAAGCCTGGCTGGATACACCAGCCACAGGGGAATGCTCATAAATCACCGCCATATCGAGTTGGTGATTTATCAGTTTTTCGTTAAGTACTGCACCGCTATTTTCATGAAGATAAATAACGACCTCCGGGAATTCAGCGCGAACCGCCTGTAATAAGGGCATGGTGATGGATGACGCAGCGGTTCCTGGCGCAAAGCCAATCGAGACTTGCCCCGATAATGCCTGACCAACGTTATGCACCGCCAGTTGGGCCTGCTCACACTGACGTAAAATGGCCCGCGCATGGGTATAGAGAATTTTTCCGGCGTCAGTTGGCGTAACGCCCCGTTTTGTGCGAATCAAAAGTTGTTGATTTAACTCACCTTCCAGTGTGGCAACCTGCTGACTGAGCGCTGGTTGTGCGATATGCAATACTTCAGCAGCCTGGGTCAGGCTACCAATATCTACAATTTTTACGAAGTATTTCAGGCGTCTGAAGTTCATGTTGCCTCCGGTTTTTAAGAATCGGCCCAAGTGCCGCCATTACTTACAACCAGATTGCAAGATGCTTGCCAGTTTTATTTTGACGTTGATGTACAAGCTAAGCAACTGTCAAATAAGAGATTATGATAGGTTCGTCATTGGCTCTTTTTATCAGCTGTCGCGTTCCCTGCCCTATAAAAGGAGGGTATGCACCACGATGGTTCATTACTCAATAAGATTGAAAGCTCACCACTTTGTTGAAATTGACAGCAAACAAACAAAAAAATGCATTTCACCCTTTGACATCACCATGCACTGCCATTAATATGCGCCCCGTTCACACGATTCCTCTGTAGTTCAGTCGGTAGAACGGCGGACTGTTAATCCGTATGTCACTGGTTCGAGTCCAGTCAGAGGAGCCAAATTCAAAAAAGCCTGCTTTCTAGCAGGCTTTTTGCTTTCTAATTACCAACGCTCTTAAAACATCTGTCTTGAACCAGAACTAATTTGCACAGGCATTCCCGATCGACGTTGCAACGCAGCATTTGCGCGATTCACATCAACTTCTTGCCCGTTGATAAACGCCCGCAAAGATGGGGTTACCGGCAATGGCACTTTTCGGTCAGACTCATATTCAGCACGATTGCGCGACAGCGGCTCATGAACTTCCAGCCACTTTGAACCATCCGGTTCCGTTGTGTATTTCACTGGCTGATCAATAATTTGCACACGAGTACCTACAGGAACATTATCAAACAGATATTTGATATCGTCATTGCGCAGACGAATACAGCCCTGACTTACCCGGAGCCCAATACCAAAATTGGCATTGGTACCGTGGATGGCATACAACCTGCCAATATAAATCGCGTACAGCCCCATGGGATTATCGGGCCCCGCAGGAACAAATGCGGGCAAACTCTCCCCTCGTTTCGCATATTCGCGCCGGGTGTTCGGCGTTGGCGTCCAGGTTGGTGCTTCTTGTTTACGTTCAACGGTAGTCACCCAGTTACGCGGGGTTTCTCGCCCTGCCTGGCCGATACCAATAGGAAAGACTTCCACTGTATTACTGTCTGGTGGGTAGTAATAAAGACGCATCTCAGCGACGTTAACCACAATCCCTTTACGAACAGTGGCGGGCAAAATCAGTTGCTGCGGAATGGTGAGTTGCGAGCCTGACTTCGGTAAGAAGACATCAGCGCCCGGATTCGCTTCCAGCATGTTACTTAACCCTTGCCCGTATTGTGCGGCAAAAGTCTCCAGCGGCTGGGTATTGTGATCAGGAATAGTTACAGTAAGCGATTGTCCCACTAAACGGCTACCCTCTGGAGGTAATGGATAAGTTACCGCCAGGCTATTATGGCTGGCAAAAAGTAGAGCAAATGAGCAAAAAATATTTACACGACGCATCATGTCCCTTTCCTAAGTCGCGAAAGCTATCGGTTAAGTATAGCTTTTATCAGACTTTTCGTTTTTAACTGTTCAAATCAGAAGTCGTATTCCCCGGTAGAACAATATTACTGGCAGCAAGTTCGCCCATGTTGTTGTATATCGCACAAGCAGCTTCGATGATGGGCATCGCCAGAGCTGCGCCACTCCCCTCACCTAAACGCATCTCCATATTGAGATAAGGCTCCAGCCCCAAATGCGACAGCGCTATACGCGCCCCTTTTTCTGCCGACAGGTGAGAAGGAATGAGATACGGTTTGATTGCAGGAGACATCTGGGAGGCTGCGAGCGCAGCAGCATAAGAAAGAAATCCATCCAGCAACACGGGTAAACCGCAGGACGCAGCGCCTAACATCACGCCAGCCATTCCGACCAAATCAAATCCACCCACTTTTGCAAGGACATCAACGCCATCCTGCGGATTTGGTTGATTCAACATAATCGCCCGTCGCACAACATCAATTTTATTAACCAGTTTATCTGTCGGCAGGTTTGCGCCAATCCCAACCACTTCTTCAGGATCCCGGCCAGTGATTGTGCTGACTATTGCCGCTGCCGGTGTCGTGTTTGCCATCCCCAGTTCACCTACACCAAACAGCGTGACACCGTTTTTTGCCAGCTCCCGCGTATAACATATGACGTCCAAAAGCAACTTTTCAGCCTGACGGCGACTCATTGCCGGAGCTGAAGCAATATTGCCGCTACCTCGTGCGACACGCATGTTGATAAGCCCGGGGATAGGCTCAGCAGTATCAATACCAACATCAATTACGTGGACGTTAGCGCCCGCTTGTGCTGCCAGCACACACACGCCGGTTGTTCCGCGGGTCATATTTTCAGCCTGAATGGCTGTCACTTCTTTTGGGGAAATAGCGACCCCTTCCTCCCAGACGCCGTGATCGGCACACATAACCAGTACCGCTTTTTTGCCCACATGCGGTATGCCATTCAACCCCGGCATTCCCGCCAGTTGTATGGCAAGCGCCTCCAGCCTTCCCAGGCTACCAACAGGTTTGAGTAACCCGTCGATATGCCGTTGTGCACGCGACATAGCGGCAGGATCGATGGCAGGGATCGTATTCAGTAAATCGGCAAGTGTTTGCATGTCACGTCTCTTTATAACAGTGCCAGCAGGAAGACCAGTTCACCAAGCTCTATGGCTGCTCCCAGCGTATCGCCGGTTTGCCCGCCCAGCGTACGTTTGAGAAGCTGACCGAGGATGAAAATCGCCACCATCGTCACCACCATAGCAGCCACACCATGCATACCTGGCAATAATACAGCAGCAAAAATAGCGGCTAAACCGAGTGTGACGCAGGTTTGTCGCCCATCAATTTTGCCAATGAACACATTGCCAAGCCCTTCTTCCCGGGCATAACGATGACGATACATCAATAATGCGGCAGTCCCGCGGCTGACCGCGCATGCTGCCGCCAGCGATGCAATGATCGGTTCGCCACGCAAAGCCAACTCGCTTAACACCAAAATCTTTGCCAGTACAACAAAAATCAATGCCAGACCGCCGTGGGTACCTAAACGGCTATCACGCATGATTTCCAACATGCGATCGCGGCTACGTGCAGAAAATACGCCATCACAAGTATCGGCGAGGCCGTCCAGGTGGAATCCCCCGGTCATAAGCGCCAGCACAAGTACGCTAAACAGTGCCGCCAGTGGTACGCCACACCATGCCTGCAGCACCATGAAGACCAGCCCGCTAATCGCGCCAAGCAATAATCCAATTAAAGGAAAAGTAATAATACCGCGAGAATAATGCTCGAAATCCAGTCCCTGGGACCAGCGACGCGGCACAGGCAGACGCGTAATAAAAGAGAGCATCGCCCAAAATAATTTACTCATTTGATTTTTACTCCAATACCCGAAACCACCAGCCACACTTCATTTGCCGCAGCGGCCAGCTGCTGATTTACCCGCCCGGCAATATCACGAAAATGTCGTGCCAAACGACTCTCCGGCACAATCCCCATTCCCACTTCGTTAGTCACTAATACAATCTTCGCGGGGCAACGTTGGCAGGCAGCAATCAACAACTGAATCTCAGCATTAATCGCCTGTTCCATCGCCTGATAATCCCATTCATCAGGGTCTTTATCTCCGCCATAATCAAACAACAGATTAGTCACCATTGTGGTAACGCATTCCAGCAACACAGCTTCATGCGGGTTAATGTCTGCATGAATTAATTCATCAAGATGTTGCCAGCGCTCCACCGTGCGCCAGTGCGCCGGGCGGCCTTTCCGATGATGTTCTATCCGTGCAGCCATCTCATCATCAAGGATTTGAGAGGTGGCGATATACAGAACCTGTGAAGAGTCCCCAATAAGCGCCTCTGCGTGGCGACTCTTCCCGCTCCGTGCGCCCCCCGTCACCAAAATCATCATACCGACTCCTGATTCAATTGTATGATGGTATTCATTGAACAGAACAATGGATCCCCACCGTTGCTGACCGCAAAACATTTACGCGATTAATACTGCGCGTAATACAATTAAAAATCCAGCATTCTCAATCCATTACGAAAGAAGATGGCATTGCGGAATAGCCAGACTTCCTCGTGTTAACGTCCGACAAAATGCGTCATTGACAGCGGTTTCTCTGGCATGACAGATTTCATTCAGATAATGGATCAATGCCACAGCCCCACCAGCCGGACCAGTCAGCAAACGGGCATTGTGTTCTGCAATCACAATTACCGTCGTTCCCTCAGAATGAGGGAGCCATTCTGGTACGGATATCTCGCTTTCAGCTGCTATCAATAGCAGCACTGAATAATCGCTATACGCATCTGATAACGATTGCACAGGCCCACCGTCAAGAGGCTGGAAATCTTGCTGCCAGTCCTCACCGATAAAACCGCAGCCTCTACAGTGCTCTGTTGGTCAGCGCCTGCGAAGCGGACATTATCGCCCTGGTGCTTAATGCGGACGCACCGTGGTCCCCTTTTTCGCCAGGCTTTACCTCGTCAATGAATCGCCCGGTCATTGGAGTAGTAACCAAAGCAGATTTAGCCAGCATGGAACAAATATCTTTGGTGAAATGTTGGTTACGGGAAGCTGGAGCGCACAACGTGTTAGTAACCAGTGCGGTTAATAACAATGGAGTTGCAGAACTTTTTGCCTTGCTGCATACAGAAGAATTCTGTCGCTAATTTCGACAGGTTCTCAGATGGGAATGATGACGGTGATACACAGAAAAGAATCAATGAGCAATGAGGGTTGCCGGGCAACCCTCATTGAATAAAACAGGAATTACTTCGCTTCGCCGTTTTTCATTTCGCCCATAGCTTTCAGCTTTTTGGAGATATCGCGGCGTTCTTTGGAGAGCTCGGCATTTTTGATGATGTAATCGTCAACACGATCTTCATAGTCACCTTTCATGCTGGCGATGATGCCCTGGATTGCTTCAACGCTCATCCCCGGCTTGATGTAATCGCTCAGGTTGTCCAGCAGCAGGACGCGCTTCTGGTTGTCACGGATCTTTTTCTCAACGTCCTGAATTTCACGTTGCAGTTTGTTCTTACGACGGAACAGACGAACAAATTCCAGTACGTCCTGGAATGAAGGCTTGGTAGTTTCCATTTTTATACCCCTGATAATGTGAGAGTCGGATTCGTTTAAGCAACCGCTATTCGTTAGGGCCAACATTACTCATAGCTGCCGCAGATGACAATGCTTTTATCCCTTTTCACTATCATACCCTTTATCCTTGCTGAATCGAAGCAGCAGCAAGATGATTCTGAAGTTCAGGAATTATTTGCGCAAGGCCCGGCAAATCAGATTCGATAGCAACTCAAGCTGATGTGCCGTTTCCATGTTCAGCCACACATAACCATAGATTGGTGTTTCCACAACCTTCAGGTCATGGTGGTTATTCAGCAACTGACGCAGCTCTTCCACAGCATCGTTCAATTTTTCCGTATTGGCAAAAACCGGCTGCGGATTACCTTCGTACAGCGCATGAACAAGGCTCAGCAGTATTTGCTGCATCATGTGCTGGGTATCACGAAGTTTTTGCGCGTTCAATAACACGAAATGGCTGGGGCGCGTGGCCCAGTATGCATTGATTTGCAACTCCAGCATACAAACCAGATTGCGGTTAATGGTCTGGATACCTTCATATATCGATTTTGGAATACGAGTTTCTTTGCTGGCGGGCGCAATCAGCCCACGCATTTTCACGGCATCGGTCAGGAGTTTTTGTAGATGGCTTTCCAGACGCGGGCGTTCGAGTAAGTTCGGTGAAAATGCAGATTGATAGACCCGATTATACTCGGTCAGACTTTTTGCCAGTTGAATGCGCCAGTGGATGAACGCCCGTTGTGGCCAGATACCGGTAAACAACATTGCCAGTAAAGAGCCGAGGATCACATCGCCGCTTCGCCATAACGCCGTATCAATTTCACCTGTCGGGGAACCCACAACAATTGCCAGCGTCACCCCAATCAATAAACCTTGATACGGTTTCTTGCCCAGCGCCAGCCAACCGCAAAGGAACATGGCCGCCGCGCACCAGACTAACATCAGCGGTAACGAGATTAACTCCAGTTGCAGAGCGATAAGACCTAAAATCGACCCCAACACCGTACCGCCAATACGTTCGAAGGCACGAGGGACAACGTTCCCCCAGAACGAGATTGGCCCCATAATCACCACCATGGTGACCAGCGGCCAGGTGCTTTCCGGGATAGTAAACAGGCGGATAATGAGAAAAGTGAGCAGGAATGCCAGCGCGACCCGAGTACCATGCACAATGCGGTAATGGCGGTATACCCGGATTTCAAACGGGCTTAATGACTTATCGGCACGCACGCAGAAACTCCGTAATGAAGATTAAAAGCGCTCATAACTCATCTGTCGGCCAGAAGGCGCGCCTCTGAATTATCCGACGGACAAACCGGGAACAGTGTAATTTCCCGGCAGGAGCGAAAAAATTGAAAGGCGCATCTTACTCTTTTCGCTTTCAAAAAAAGAGTGGTCTTCGCGTCAACACACCGCCCTGAGATGAATTAGTGATGTTTTGGCTGCACCGCAACATACATTTCGATATCCCAGTACCCATCTTCCGCGCCATTGTTCAAGTAAACCTCGAAGCAGGGCTTTGGTAACATTTCATAAGCACTGTCCTGCAAGAGGCTATTAAAGAACTGATACCAGGGTTTAGCAAAATCATCACCGACTACACGAGCCACCGCCACCGCATATTGACCACCTGAAATTTCTGTCAGAATGACGCCCTCACTGTTTTCGGGGAGCGTAAAGTTATTCGGTACCGTCACGACGGTGTCGCAGCGTAATTTTTCGGCGGGTGTTTCATCCGGATTGTCGTAATAGACAGCAACCCACTCCTTCGGCACAATATTTTTGCTATCTACCCACATCATCAACTGCTCAAAACCTTTCTTTACCGTCTGTTCCCACGGGCCAACGAGATGGAAACCTGCAACGGTACGTTTATCTTCCTGCTTAATCTCGTAGTTCATGACGCCTCCATTATTACTGTTTTTATATACAGTATAGTTGCAATATTAAAACCACAAGGAATGAGTGTTGATTATGCGAGCAGACTCGCACTCCTGCCAGTCTGCTGCAAAAGAAAGGTCAGGCCTTATGGTGGAAATAATCACTCAGGCGAGAAAACATGCTGCCTTCCCCGACAGATTCCAGGGTAACCAGCGGCCAGTGCGCCACCTGTTTATCACGGTCGTAAAGTTCAATTTCCCCTACCCGCTGATGGGCGCTAATTGGCGCGGTGAGCTCTTTACCATCAAGGGTATATTTGGCTTTGATATGTGGAATTTCGGCTTTCGGTAGCACCATCCAGAACTCTTGTTCCGTTCCCAGGTCGATATTTTCTTTATCGCCATACCAGATGCGTTCCGTACCAACCTTTTTCCCACGGTGCAAAATTTGCACCGTAGTAAAGTTTTGTTGCCCCCAACGCAGTAATTTTCTTGCCTCTTCCTCACGACCTTTTGCGCTGTCAGCACCCATTATCACTGCAATGAGACGACGCTGCCCATCCACAGCCGAAGCAATAAGATTAAACCCGGCACCAGAAGTATGACCCGTTTTCAGGCCGTCAACATTCATGGTCTTATCCCACAATAACCCGTTACGGTTTTGCTGGGTGATACCGTTCCAGGTGAGGCTTTTCTCACTGTACATATGATAAAACTCGGGCTCGCCGTGGATGATAGCGCGAGAAAGCACGGCTAAATCATAAGCCGAGCTATGCTGGCCAGGTGCATCCAGACCATGCACTGTTTCAAAATGCGTATCCTTGAGATGCAGCTTCTCGGCATAGTTGTTCATCATTTCAACAAACTGCCGTTGCCCACCGGCAATATAGTCAGCTAGAGCAACACAAGCGTCATTTCCGGAATCCACAATTAAACCACGGCTTAAATCACGTACCGATACGCGATCGCCCTCTTTCAAAAACATCAGTGAAGAACCGACAAACACCGGATTATCTTTCGCCCACGCATCGCGCCCCACGGTGACAATATCGTCTGGCGTAATGCGATGACTATCGATAGCGCGATCCACGACATAGCCCGTCATCAGCTTTGTCAGGCTGGCGGGATTGCGCTGTTGATGCTCATTACCCGCGGTGAGAATCTGACCGGTGGTGTAATCCATCAATACCCAGGACCCGGCATGAATCTCTGGAGGCTGAGGTGAAAAAGGAATGTTTTCCGCCGCAAAACCAGACGATAAGTTAAAAACGAACAAAGAAGCAGCAATAATAAGACGGCGTTTCAACAGCAAACCCTCAGGAGTTTCAAATAGCTGTTCTTTTTACGGAAATACTTATGAACTGGCTGGAATAAAGTGCAAGAAAATGTGACTACCCTCGCATTTTTATCTGACATGATCTGTTGCCACTCGCTGTCAAATTGTCGCGCTAAAGCTGATTAGCACGGTGATATTTGATACTCTGGCAGACAGCAGAAATAACGGATTTAACCTAATGATGAATGACGGTAAGCAACAATCTACCTTTTTGTTTCACGATTACGAAACCTTTGGCACGCACCCCGCGTTAGATCGCCCTGCACAGTTCGCAGCCATTCGCACCGATAGCGAATTCAATGTCATCGGCGAACCCGAAGTCTTTTACTGCAAGCCCGCGGATGACTATTTACCCCAGCCAGGAGCCGTATTAATTACCGGTATTACCCCGCAGGAAGCACGGGCGAAAGGAGAAAACGAAGCTGCGTTTGCCGCCCGTATTCACTCGCTTTTTACCGTACCGAAGACCTGTATTCTGGGCTACAACAATGTGCGTTTCGACGACGAAGTCACACGCAACGTTTTTTATCGTAATTTCTACGATCCTTACGCCTGGAGCTGGCAGCATGATAACTCGCGCTGGGATTTACTGGATGTTATGCGTGCCTGCTATGCCCTGCGCCCGGAAGGAATAAACTGGCCTGAAAATGATGACGGTCTACCGAGCTTTCGCCTTGAGCATTTAACCAAAGCGAATGGTATTGAACATAGCAACGCCCACGATGCGATGGCTGATGTGTACGCCACTATTGCGATGGCAAAGCTGGTAAAAACGCGTCAGCCACGCCTGTTTGATTATCTCTTTACCCATCGTAATAAACACAAACTGATGGCGTTGATTGATGTTCCGCAGATGAAACCCCTGGTTCACGTTTCCGGAATGTTTGGGGCATGGCGCGGCAATACCAGCTGGGTGGCACCGCTGGCGTGGCATCCTGAAAATCGCAATGCCGTAATTATGGTGGATTTGGCAGGAGATATTTCGCCATTACTGGAACTGGATAGCGACACATTGCGCGGGCGTCTATATACCGCAAAAGCCGATCTTGGCGATAACGCCGCCGTTCCGGTTAAACTGGTGCATATCAATAAATGTCCGGTGCTGGCCCAGGCGAATACGCTACGCCCGGAAGATGCCGACCGACTGGGAATTAATCGTCAGCATTGCCTCGATAACCTAAAAATTCTGCGTGAAAATCCGCAAGTGCGTGAAAAAGTGGTGGCGATATTCGCGGAAGCCGAACCGTTTACGCCTTCAGATAACGTGGATGCACAGCTTTATAATGGCTTTTTCAGTGACGCCGATCGCGCAGCAATGAAAATTGTGCTGGAAACCGAGCCGCGTAATTTACCGGCACTGGATATCACTTTTGTTGATAAACGAATTGAAAAACTGTTGTTCAATTATCGGGCACGCAACTTCCCGGGGACGCTGGATTATGCCGAGCAGCAACGCTGGCTGGAGCACCGCCGCCAGGTCTTCACGCCAGAGTTTTTGCAGGGTTATGCTGATGAATTGCAGATGCTGGTACAACAATATGCCGATGACAAAGAGAAAGTGGCGCTGTTAAAAGCACTTTGGCAGTACGCGGAAGAGATCGTCTAATTTGAAGCCTCCGCCGCTGGTACGGCGGAGGACAATGTTGAATCAGGCTTTTTGAACGGTGATGCTCCACGCTGCATCGCCAATCTGCTGATAATCGGTGATGGCATGTCCTTCTTCTGCCGCCCACTGTGGGATTGCTTCAGTTGCCTGGGTGCAATCAAACTCAATTACCAACTCATCGCCGCTGGCCATTTCTGCCAGTGCTGCTTTTGCTTCTATGAGTGGAAACGGACAGACCTGCGTCACCACATCCAGCTTTTTAATCGCCATCTTTACACCTTACTTAATTTGCCGCAGCAGTTGCCAGTCGCGCCTTACGCTGCGGTCGAACATACACAAGCCAGGACGCAGTCCAGACTCCGAGAATCATAAATACAAGGCCAATCCAGCCCTGCCAGGTCATCATTGCAGTCATAACCAGTCCATTACCGATAGAGCAACCACCTGCAATACTGGCACCGAAGCCCATCAGTACACCACCTAACCCGCTACGTAATGTTGTTTGTGCATCAGCTGCGCGAACGCGGAACTCACGGCTCGCTTTGGCGGCAATAAATGACCCCACGAAGATCCCTAACACCAGGAAAACGCCCCAGTTAATGTATTTCACGTCACCCGCGACCAGAAATTGCAGAATATTGGCCGTTGGGGAAGTGATTCCTAACCCAAACATGCGTCCGGTTGCTTCACTCAGGGGCCAGGCTAAAAGCGCAATCAAACCGATGAGTACAGCAGTGACAAAGGGATGCCAGCGTTTTTCAAACAGAATATGAGCGATCCCGGTTCGGCGCGGCGGTAAGGTCGCGACTTTGAGTTTTGGCTTCTTCAACTCTTTCATCACCACCCAGAGCGTTATCACCAGCAAAACGGTAACCAACGGCCACACAGACAAATTAAAAGTCTCAGCAATAGAGTTATGTTCAGTACTGTAGTGCTGCAAGGTTTGATTTAAACCACTGGCATGTGGAGAACGCATCACCGCACTCATCACCATATAAGTGAAAAGCGCGATCCAACTGCCGATCAATCCCTCACCCGCGCGATACCAGGTCCCGGTGGCACATCCACCCGCCAGAACAATTCCCAGCCCGAAAAGATACCCACCTATAACAGTACCAAGCCACGGGAACGCCCCGGCTTCGTAAGTCAGTAGGCCCGCCTGAATTAACGCAAAAACCCCCACGCTTTGTACCGAAATTGCAATCAGCAAGGCGTAAAACATGCGATTATTTTTCGCGATATACATATCGCGAAAACCACCAGTCAGGCAAAAACGCCCACGCTGCATGACAAATCCCAGCAGAGCACCACAAATTAGCCCGCTTAATATCATTGAAAACATAAATTAATTAACCAGATGAATGTTAATGGGGAAATTATTCATGACTGGTGGAATGCAGACCAATAACCAAATTCTCTAAATTAGAACAAATGGTTATTAATGAGGATTTCGATAAAAAAGAATAAAAAAACCGGAGCCAAATGTTCATTCGACTCCGGTTTATTATTAGAAAAGATGATTATGCTACGTCTTCGTACTGCGGAACCGGATTACGGAAGCTCTTGGTGACGCAAGCCAGGTAAATCAGACCGATAGCAGCCCAGATCAGACCCAGAACCATTGAGCTTTCTTCCAGGTTAACCCACAGCGCACCAACGGTCAGCGCACCACACATCGGCAGGAACAGATACTGGAAGTGATCTTTCAGCGTCTTGTTACGCTTCTCACGGATCCAGAACTGCGAGATGACCGACAGGTTAACGAAGGTGAACGCCACCAACGCACCAAAGTTAATCAGCGCCGTAGCCATTACCAGGTCGAAGTTGATTGCCAGCAAGGCAATCGCGCCAACCAGGATGATGTTCATTGCCGGAGTACGCCATTTCGGGTGTACATAACCGAAGAAGCTTTTCGGGAATACGCCGTCACGACCCATTACGTACATCAGACGCGCTACGCCTGCGTGCGCCGCCATACCGGACGCCAGTACGGTAATGGTGGAGAAGATCAGCGCGCCAACCTGGAACGCTTTACCCGCAACGTACAGCATGATTTCAGGCTGTGACGCATCCGGATCTTTAAAGCGAGAGATATCCGGGAAGTACAGCTGCAGGAAGTAAGTTGCAAAGATGAAGATCATGCCGCCAATCAGCGCGGTCAGGAAAATCGCACGCGGGATCACGCGCTCTGCATCTTTGGTTTCTTCCGACAGGTTGCTGATGCCGTCAAAGCCGGTAAAGGAGAAACACAGGATTGTCGCCCCGGTAATCATCGGGATAACATGCGCATCGCCAGACCAGAACGGACGAGTGCTCGCCAGCGTACCAGCGCCTTCACCTTCAAATACGCCATAAACAACCATGCCCAGAATCACCGCGATCAGCACTACCTGCAACACGACGATTACAGTGTTGAAGTTCGCTACGGATTTCAGACTACGCAGGTTAAAGGCGGTCATAAAGGCCACCAGCGCCACCACAAACATCCACGATGGGATGGAAGGCACCAGAGCTTCAAAATAGATTTTCGCCAGCAGAATGTTGATCATCGGCGCGAACAGATAGTCGAGCAGAGAAGACCAACCCACCATAAAGCCGACAGTCGGGCTAATGGATTTCTGGGCGTAAGTGTATGCAGAGCCAGCAGAAGGATAGCGGCGAACCAGCTTCCCGTAGCTCAGAGCCGTAAACAGGATCGCAATCAATGCGAACGCATAGGCTGTCGGCACATGACCATCCGTGAGGCCTGAAACGATACCAAAAGTATCAAACAGCGTCATCGGCTGCATATAGGCTAGACCCATCATTACAACCGGAACTAACGTAAGCGTTTTACGCAATTCCACGCGAGAGGTGTTTGGAGTAACGTTATGCGACATGGTCATTCTCCTTTACGATGATAACCGTCGCGTAAGCAAAAAATTGCCCCATTTTTTTGGATTCCTCAGCGACAACAACTGTCGATTTTTAGTAAATATCTATCCGGTACGAAGCCCGGCCTCTTGGTATGAATGATTGGTTTGAAGCAAAAAATAACCGACGCTAATTAAACGTCGGTTTTTAGTCATTTTTTGACAGCGGCGCATTGTGCCTAAATGAGGGGGAAATGACAAGAGAATGAGAGGCTTGTCATAATAATTTTTCTTTAAATGGCTGATTTTCCGTCATCAGATTTTGCATAAACACCGGCGATCGCACTATTTGCTAAAATTTCATCCCGCCACCAGCCGCTGGCAAGCCCTGCGGTCTGTTCATTCCAGCCAATCCAGACGGGTTCAAAGAGAGTTTGGGCGACCACTTTCTTCTCGATTAACGCGCCACTATCGAGAAAACGTTGCGCCAGATAACGGGGTAAATAGCCGCAGCCGAGGCCGCTAATTTGCAGCTCCAGCTTGGTTTTAAAATCGAAAACGGTAATGGCTTCTTGTTCGTCGAGAAGTTGTGAGGCCGTAGAAGCGCCGGCCTGCGCAGTGTCCCCCACCACAATCGCCCGATATCGCTTAATGATACGACGGTTTAACGGTTCTTCTTCCAGGGCTAACGGATGATGAGGCGCTACCGCAAAGACTTGTTCCAGATCGCCCAACCGTGAGAAACCAAACTCACTGGAAGATGGTGGCTCATGCATCGCGCCAACAATAATATCCGCTCGCCCCTGAGTCAGGGCATCCCATGAACCACCGAGTACGCCATTGATAAACTTCAGGCGCGTCACGCTATGATGTTGATAAAAAGCTTCAATGAGTGGCGCAAGCAGAGAAAAAGGAAACGTGTCGTCCACGCCAATCACCAGCTCGTTTTCCCAGCCTTCATGCAGTTTGATCGCCTGCTTTTCCAGTTCTCGCACGGTATGCAGAACTTCCCGCCCCTTCTCTAATAACATTTTTCCGGTACGGGTGAATTTAGCGCGGTGACCGCTACGATCAAGCAATTGAATATTAAGGTCGCTTTCCAGCTTGTGAACGGTATAACTCAGAGCGGACGGCGTCTTGTAGAGTTTAGCCGACGCCGCCGCAAAACTGCCCTCTTTTTCTAAGGCATCGAGGATCATCAACACATCCAGCAGTGGTTTCATACACGCCCCCTTGCAGTGCATGCGGCGTCCTGCTGGCGTGATCGTTTACTCCAGCGGCATTACCAGCGGATCGGGATACTGGTATTCAAACCCCAGTTCATTACAAATCCGACTGCCATCAATAATCTTACCTTTGCCGCTGTCCAGACTATTTCTGAACTGCGGAGGTTCCAGCCCCAGTAAACGGGCCATCTGCGGATAGAAAACATTACGCGCAGGGTGAGCTGGCGCACATATATTATAGATGTGTCCGCCTTTAGGTGCCTGTAACAACAGAGTGATAGCGCCAATAACATCTTCTAAATGGACTAAATTAACACCATGTTCACCATCAGGCGCGGTTTTTCCGGCAAAGAAGCGTCCGGGATGACGTCCCGGTCCGACCAGGCCCGCAAGACGCAGAATATCGACCGAAGTACCGGGTAAATTGTGCAGCCAGTCTTCGAGTTCTTCTAATACTCGTCCACTGTTGGTCACCGGATTACGCGGGGTGGTTTCTTTCACCGTGCCTTGCGCGTCGCCATAGACAGACGTTGAGCTGGTAAAAATAATTCGGGGAATACGATGGGCCAGCGCGCTATCCACTAACTCTTGTACCGCTTGTAAATAGAACTCATCGCCGGGGCCGCTACGACGTGCCGGAAGCGTAATGACCAGCGCATCGGCATCCATCAGGGCATCCAGATCGTCAGAATCGCAAACTAACTCAGGCTCCATGCGAAGCAGATAGCTGTCAATGCCACTCATTCGGGCCGCTTCGACACCATCTTGTGTGGTTTTACTCCCGGTGACTTGCCAGCCTCGCGCTGAAAGTGACATCGCCAGCGGCATGCCTAACCACCCTAACCCGACAATTGCGACCTTTTTCATCCGTTATCTCCTGATACACCTTAGATCTATAAGGCTACGCTAGCGTATCAAAACTGACAATTCATTCTATGAATGAATCTGTTCAATAATGATAACGACATGCTGCAATGAGCAGTGAATCATCAGTAACCGCGTATACCAGACGGTGCTCCTCTGTAGTGCGTCGGGACCAGAAACCTGACAAATTATGTTTCAGGGGTTCTGGCTTCCCCTTACCTTCAAATGGTGTTCTGCGGGTATCTTTGATAAGTTCATTGATCTTTTTAACAATTCGCTTATCTGTTTCCTGCCAGTACAGATAATCATCCCATGACTCCTCAGACCAGATTAGTTTCACTCAATAATGTCCTTTTCCGTTCCTTTGCCTGATTTCAGGCTATCGATTGAGTCCATCAATCTCCGGGCGTTAGCGGGGGAACGCAGTAGATAAGCCGTCTCTTCCAACGAGTTGTATTCTTCGAGGGACATCAGAACACAAGCCTCTCCATTCTGACGAGTAATAAGGATCGGCGCATGATCTTCAACGGCTTTCATCATTGTTACCGACAAATTCTGACGCGCTTCGATGTAGCTAATTGTACGCATGTCAATCTCCTCTTTTGTACAGTTCATTGTGCAATGATGGGCGTTAATTAACTATTTATTAATTAGTTTGTAGATCAAGATATTGTCAGTGAGTCGAAAAATACAGGCTTCGCTATTTTTGGTGCCGTCAGCTTAGAGGTCAGTCCTCTTAGCCCCCTCTTTCCCCGCTCATTCATTAAACAAATCCATCGCCATAAAATATATAAAAAAGCCCTTGCTTTCTAACGTGAAAGTGGTTTAGGTTAAAAGACATCAGTTGAATAAACATTCACAGAGACTTTTATGACACGCGTTCAATTTAAACACCACCATCATCACCATCATCCTGACTAGTCTTTCAGGCGATGTGTGCTGGAAGACATTCAGATCTTCCAGTGGTGCATGAACGCATGAGAAAGCCCCCGGAAGATCATCTTCCGGGGGCTTTTTTATTGCGCGGTTGATAACGGTTCAGACAGGTTTAAAGAGGAATAAGAAAATGACAGACAACACTCGTTTACGCATAGCTATGCAGAAATCCGGCCGTTTAAGTGATGACTCACGCGAATTGCTGGCGCGCTGTGGCATTAAAATTAATCTTCACACCCAGCGCCTGATCGCGATGGCAGAAAACATGCCGATTGATATTCTGCGCGTGCGTGACGACGACATTCCCGGTCTGGTAATGGATGGCGTGGTAGACCTTGGGATTATCGGCGAAAACGTACTGGAAGAAGAGCTGCTTAACCGCCGCGCCCAGGGCGAAGATCCGCGCTACTTTACCCTGCGTCGTCTGGATTTCGGCGGCTGCCGCCTTTCGCTGGCAACGCCGGTTGATGAAGCCTGGGACGGCCCGCTCTCCTTAAACGGTAAACGTATCGCCACCTCTTATCCTCACCTGCTCAAGCGTTATCTCGACCAGAAAGGCATCTCTTTTAAATCCTGCTTACTGAACGGTTCTGTCGAAGTCGCCCCGCGTGCCGGACTGGCAGATGCGATTTGCGATCTGGTTTCCACCGGTGCCACGCTGGAAGCTAACGGCCTGCGCGAAGTCGAAGTTATCTACCGCTCGAAAGCCTGCCTGATCCAACGCGATGGCGAAATGGAAGGATCCAAACAGCAACTGATCGACAAACTGCTGACCCGTATTCAGGGTGTGATCCAGGCGCGCGAATCAAAATACATCATGATGCACGCACCGACCGAACGCCTGGATGAAGTCATCGCCCTGCTGCCAGGTGCCGAACGCCCAACTATTCTGCCGCTGGCAGGTGATCAACAGCGCGTAGCGATGCACATGGTCAGTAGCGAAACCCTGTTCTGGGAAACGATGGAAAAACTGAAAGCGCTGGGTGCCAGTTCAATCCTGGTGCTGCCGATTGAGAAGATGATGGAGTGATCGCCATGAGCTTTAACACAATCATTGACTGGAATAGCTGTACTGCAAAGCAACAACGCCAGCTGTTAATGCGCCCGGCGATCTCCGCTTCTGAAAGCATTACCCGCACCGTTAACGATATTCTCGATAACGTGAAAGCACGCGGTGATGACGCCCTGCGGGAATACAGCGCGAAGTTTGATAAAACCACGGTTACCGCGCTGAAGGTGTCTGCTGAGGAGATCGCCGCCGCCAGCGAACGCCTGAGCGACGAGCTAAAACAGGCGATGGCGGTGGCAGTAAAGAATATTGAAACCTTCCATACTGCGCAAAAACTGCCGCCGGTAGATGTTGAAACTCAGCCCGGCGTACGTTGCCAACAAGTCACGCGCCCGGTAGCTTCAGTGGGTTTGTATATTCCTGGCGGCTCCGCCCCGCTCTTCTCAACGGTATTAATGCTGGCAACTCCGGCGCGTATTGCGGGCTGTAAAAAAGTGGTGCTGTGCTCACCACCGCCGATTGCCGATGAGATCCTTTACGCGGCGCAGCTGTGCGGCGTGCAGGACGTGTTTAACGTCGGCGGCGCACAGGCCATTGCCGCGCTGGCGTTTGGTACAGAATCCGTGCCGAAAGTGGACAAAATCTTCGGGCCAGGTAACGCCTTTGTCACCGAGGCAAAACGTCAGGTGAGCCAGCGTCTGGACGGTGCGGCGATCGATATGCCCGCAGGCCCGTCGGAAGTGCTGGTGATTGCTGACAGCGGCGCAACGCCGGATTTCGTGGCTTCTGATTTGCTCTCCCAGGCTGAACACGGCCCGGACTCTCAGGTGATTTTACTGACGCCCGCTGCTGATATGGCGCGTCGCGTTGCCGAAGCTGTCGAACGCCAGCTGGCAGAACTGCCGAGAGCTGAAACCGCCCGCCAGGCACTGAGCGCCAGCCGCCTGATTGTGACCAACGATTTAGCGCAGTGCGTGGAGATATCTAACCAGTACGGCCCGGAGCACCTGATCATCCAGACCCGCAACGCCCGCGATCTGGTCGATGGCATCACCAGTGCCGGTTCGGTATTTCTGGGTGACTGGTCACCGGAATCGGCAGGTGATTACGCCTCCGGCACCAACCACGTTCTGCCGACTTACGGTTACACCGCCACCTGTTCCAGCCTCGGGCTGGCAGATTTCCAGAAGCGCATGACCGTGCAGGAACTGTCGAAAGAAGGTTTCTCCGCGCTGGCTTCGACCATTGAAACATTGGCCGCCGCCGAGCGCCTGACCGCCCATAAAAATGCCGTTACTTTGCGTGTTAACGCCCTTAAGGAGCA
Organism: Escherichia sp. F1; assembly: GCF_046764225.1. NCBI lineage: Bacteria > Pseudomonadati > Pseudomonadota > Gammaproteobacteria > Enterobacterales > Enterobacteriaceae > Escherichia > Escherichia sp. F1. Next base: position 1,916,936 of record NZ_CP177202.1, on the reverse strand, counting down.
AGCATGAGCACCGTGACTATTACCGATTTAGCGCGTGAAAACGTCCGCAACCTGACGCCGTATCAGTCGGCGCGTCGTCTGGGCGGTAACGGCGACGTCTGGCTGAACGCCAACGAATACCCCACAGCCGTGGAGTTTCAGCTTACTCAGCAAACGCTCAACCGCTACCCGGAATGTCAGCCGAAAGCGGTGATTGAAAATTACGCGCAGTATGCAGGCGTAAAACCGGAGCAGGTGCTGGTCAGCCGTGGCGCGGACGAAGGTATTGAACTACTGATTCGCGCTTTTTGCGAACCAGGTAAAGACGCCATCCTCTACTGCCCGCCAACGTACGGCATGTACAGCGTCAGCGCTGAAACCATTGGCGTCGAGTGCCGCACAGTGCCGACGCTGGACAACTGGCAACTGGACTTGCAGGGCATTTCCGACAAGCTGGACGGCGTAAAAGTGGTCTATGTTTGCAGCCCCAACAACCCGACCGGGCAACTGATCAATCCGCAGGATTTTCGCACTCTGCTGGAGCTAACCCGCGGAAAAGCCATTGTGGTTGCCGATGAAGCCTATATCGAGTTTTGCCCGCAGGCATCGCTGGCTGGCTGGCTGGCGGAATATCCGCACCTGGCTATTTTGCGCACACTGTCGAAAGCTTTTGCTCTGGCGGGGCTTCGTTGCGGATTTACGCTGGCAAACGAAGAAGTCATCAACCTGCTTATGAAAGTGATCGCCCCCTACCCGCTCTCGACGCCGGTTGCCGACATTGCGGCCCAGGCGTTAAGCCCGCAGGGAATTATCGCCATGCGTGAGCGGGTGGCGCAAATTATTGCAGAACGCGAATACCTGATTGCCGCGCTGAAAGAGATCCCCTGCGTGGAGCAGGTTTTCGATTCTGAAACCAACTACATTCTGGCGCGCTTTAAAGCCTCCAGTGCAGTGTTTAAATCTTTGTGGGATCAGGGCATTATCTTACGTGATCAGAATAAACAACCCTCTTTAAGCGGCTGCCTGCGAATTACCGTCGGAACCCGTGAAGAAAGCCAGCGCGTCATTGACGCCTTACGTGCGGAGCAAGTTTGATGAGTCAGAAGTATCTTTTTATCGATCGCGATGGAACCCTGATTAGCGAACCGCCGAGTGATTTTCAGGTGGATCGTTTTGACAAACTCGCCTTTGAACCGGGCGTGATCCCGGAACTGCTGAAGCTGCAAAAAGCGGGCTACAAACTGGTGATGATCACTAATCAGGATGGTCTTGGAACACAAAGTTTCCCGCAGGCGGATTTTGATGGCCCGCACAACCTGATGATGCAGATCTTCACCTCGCAAGGCGTGCAGTTTGATGAAGTGCTGATTTGCCCGCACCTGCCCGCAGATGAGTGCGACTGCCGTAAGCCGAAAGTAAAACTGGTGGAGCGTTATCTCGCTGAGCAAGCGATGGAGCGTGCCAACAGTTATGTGATTGGCGATCGCGCGACCGATATTCAACTGGCGGAAAACATGGGTATTAATGGTTTACGCTACGACCGCGAAACCCTGAACTGGCCGATGATTGGCGAGCAACTCACTAAACGAGACCGTTACGCCCATGTAGTGCGCAACACCAAAGAGACGCAGATTGACGTTCAGGTGTGGCTGGATCGCGAAGGCGGCAGCAAGATTAACACCGGCGTGGGATTCTTTGATCACATGCTGGATCAGATCGCCACCCACGGCGGTTTCCGGATGGAAATCAACGTCAAAGGCGACCTCTATATCGACGATCACCACACCGTCGAAGATACCGGCCTGGCGCTGGGCGAAGCATTAAAAATTGCTCTTGGCGACAAACGCGGTATTTGCCGCTTTGGTTTTGTGCTGCCGATGGACGAATGCCTTGCCCGCTGCGCACTGGATATCTCTGGTCGCCCGCACCTGGAATATAAAGCTGAATTTACCTACCAGCGCGTGGGCGATCTCAGCACTGAAATGATCGAGCACTTCTTCCGTTCGCTCTCTTACACCATGGGCGTGACGCTACACCTGAAAACCAAAGGTAAAAACGATCATCACCGTGTAGAGAGCCTGTTCAAAGCCTTTGGTCGCACCCTGCGCCAGGCCATCCGCGTGGAAGGCGATACCCTGCCCTCGTCGAAAGGAGTGCTGTAATGAACGTGGTGATCCTTGATACTGGCTGCGCCAACCTGAACTCGGTGAAGTCTGCCATTGCGCGCCACGGTTATGAACCCAAAGTCAGCCGTGATCCTGATGTGGTGTTGCTGGCCGATAAACTGTTTTTGCCTGGCGTCGGCACCGCACAAGCGGCGATGGATCAGGTGCGTGAGCGCGAGCTGTTTGATCTCATCAAAGCCTGTACCCAACCGGTGCTGGGCATCTGCTTAGGGATGCAACTGCTGGGACGACGCAGCGAAGAGAGCAATGGCGTTGACTTGCTGGGCATCATCGACGAAGACGTGCCGAAAATGACCGACTTTGGTCTGCCGCTGCCGCATATGGGCTGGAACCGCGTTTACCCGCAGGCAGGCAACCGCCTGTTTCAGGGGATTGAAGACGGCGCGTACTTTTACTTTGTTCACAGTTACGCAATGCCAGTCAATCCATGGACCATCGCCCAGTGTAATTACGGCGAACCGTTCACCGCGGCGGTACAAAAAGATAACTTCTACGGCGTGCAGTTTCACCCGGAGCGTTCTGGTGCCGCTGGCGCTAAGTTGCTGAAAAACTTCCTGGAGATGTAATGATTATTCCGGCATTAGATTTAATCGACGGCACCGTGGTGCGTCTCCATCAGGGCGATTATGGCAAACAACGCGATTACGGTAACGACCCGCTGCCACGCTTACAGGATTACGCCACACAAGGTGCTGAAGTGCTGCACCTTGTGGATCTGACCGGGGCAAAAGATCCGGCTAAACGTCAAATCCCGCTGATTAAAACCCTGGTCGCGGGCGTTAACGTTCCGGTGCAGGTTGGCGGCGGCGTGCGTAGCGAAGAAGACGTGGCGGCGTTACTGGAAGCAGGCGTTGCGCGTGTCGTAGTCGGCTCCACCGCGGTGAAATCACCAGAAAGGGTGAAAGGCTGGTTTGAACGTTTCGGTGCCGATGCCTTAGTGCTGGCGCTGGATGTCCGTATTGACGAGCAAGGCAACAAACAGGTGGCAGTGAGCGGCTGGCAAGAGAACTCGGGCGTGTCGCTGGAACAACTGGTGGAAACCTATCTGCCCGTCGGCCTGAAACATGTGCTGTGTACCGATATTTCACGCGACGGCACGCTGGCAGGTTCTAACGTCTCTTTATATGAAGAAGTGTGCGCCAGATATCCGCAGGTGGCGTTTCAGTCCTCCGGCGGTATTGGCGACATTGATGATGTTGCTGCCCTGCGTGGCACTGGCGTGCGCGGCGTAATAGTTGGTCGTGCATTACTGGAAGGTAAATTCACCGTGAAGGAGGCCATCGCATGCTGGCAAAACGCATAATTCCATGTCTCGACGTTCGTGATGGTCAGGTGGTGAAAGGCGTACAGTTTCGCAACCATGAAATCATTGGCGATATCGTGCCGCTGGCAAAACGTTACGCCGAAGAAGGTGCTGACGAACTGGTGTTCTACGATATCACCGCTTCCAGCGATGGCCGTGTGGTAGATAAAAGCTGGGTATCTCGCGTGGCGGAAGTGATCGACATTCCGTTCTGTGTGGCGGGTGGGATTAAGTCTCTGGAAGATGCCGCGAAAATTCTTTCCTTTGGCGCGGATAAAATTTCCATCAACTCCCCTGCGCTGGCGGACCCGACGTTAATTACTCGCCTGGCGGATCGCTTTGGCGTGCAGTGTATTGTGGTCGGTATTGATACCTGGTACGACGCTGAAACCGGTAAATATCATGTGAATCAATATACCGGCGATGAAAGCCGCACCCGCGTCACTCAGTGGGAAACGCTCGACTGGGTACAGGAAGTGCAAAAACGCGGTGCCGGAGAAATCGTCCTCAACATGATGAATCAGGACGGCGTGCGTAACGGTTACGACCTCGAGCAGCTGAAAAAAGTGCGTGAAGTTTGCCACGTCCCGCTGATTGCCTCCGGTGGCGCGGGCACCATGGAACACTTCCTCGAAGCCTTCCATGATGCCGACGTTGACGGCGCGCTGGCAGCTTCCGTATTCCACAAACAAATAATCAATATTGGTGAATTAAAAGCGTACCTGGCAACACAGGGCGTGGAGATCAGGATATGTTAACAGAACTACAACGTCGCGAACTGGACTGGGAAAAAACCGACGGACTGATGCCGGTAATTGTGCAACATGCGGTATCCGGCGAAGTGCTAATGCTGGGCTATATGAACCCGCAAGCCTTAGACAAAACCATCGAAAGCGGCAAAGTCACCTTCTTCTCGCGCACTAAACAGCGACTGTGGACCAAAGGCGAAACGTCGGGCAATTTTCTCAATGTGGTGAGTATTGCGCCGGACTGCGACAACGACACGTTACTGGTGCTGGCAAATCCAATCGGGCCAACCTGCCACAAAGGTACCAGCAGCTGCTTCGGCGACACCGCTCACCAATGGCTGTTCCTGTATCAACTGGAACAACTGCTCGCCGAACGCAAATCTGCCGACCCGGAAACCTCTTACACAGCCAAACTGTATGCCAGCGGCACCAAACGCATTGCACAGAAAGTGGGCGAAGAAGGGGTGGAAACCGCACTGGCCGCGACGGTAAATGACCGCTTTGAGCTGACCAACGAGGCATCTGATTTGATGTATCACCTACTGGTGCTGTTGCAGGATCAGGATCTGGATTTAACAACGGTGATTGAGAACCTGCGTAAACGGCATCAGTGAGTTGCGGGGTAAGCGGATGCGATGTTGTTGTCGCATCCGGCAAAAAAAACGGGCAAGGTGTCACCACCCTTCCCGTTTTCTTTAAAGCTGCAAAGATTATTTCGCGTTGTAATTGCGTAGAGCATTACGCCCCAGCACAATCCCCGCGCCAACCATGCCACCCAGCAGCACCGCCAGAATCAAGGTAATAGCCTTTTTCGGACTATCGCGACGAATAGGTAACGTCGGTTTCATCACATAACGGTAAGCATGAATATCAAGATCATCAACCTTTAAGCTTTCGATATCCAGCAGGTTTTGACGTGTCTGATAGTAGTTTGGTGAGAACACCAACGGACGGGTCGCCTCATGCTTAATCATCGACTCCAGCGCTTCGCTCCCCAAAAGGAACAACGTATCTTGCGTCACATCTTCAGTCTGCTGAACCTGTGGTTTTGTCACCTGCGCCTGATTCGCATACTGCAACGCTTCCTGAATCTGACGGATACGCAGATCTTTCTGCTCCTGCGCAACCACTTCCTGGGTCTTCAGCGAATCCTGCAAGTTTTTCATACGCAGCGCGATGTTGTCTTTCAGGTCTTTTTCCATTTCTTCGTTTACCTGGTCGTCAACTTGCTGGATATACTTCGCCAGCTGCTTCTGAGCACCTTCAGGTGTTTCACCAACATAAGACACCGCTAAAGGTAATGACTGGTTTTTAACAGTAGGCTCAATGGTCAGCTTTTCTGATTTTTCCTGGTTATCCAGCGTTTCCGCTAATGCTGAGAATGCAGTGCTGTAACGTCCGATAAGTGAAGCCTGAATGTCGGAGACTTTCGGTACAGCCGATCCGTAGATCACATTCATCGCGTTGGTATAACCAGCGATTTGCCCCACATCAGGTTGAGTAACAATAGCTGTGGAAGTCCACTTTTCTTTGGCAACGACCAGATACCCTATAGCCAGGGCAATAGCCACAATGACAGAGATGATAATTGTCATCTTGCCACGCCACAACTGCACCAGTAAATCAATCAAATCAATCTGTTCCGGGTCAAGGTTTTGCCCAAAAACATTATTATTTTCTACTCTCATCATTACCCTATCGGACGAAATAATTTTAAGTCGCCATAGTTTAGCGATAATCGCTATGAATGCTATAGGATAAATGATAAAAATAATGAATTATTACAAAGGGAACATAAGAGAATCAGGGCGAAAATCGCCCTGATAACATAATGTTAGTCGCTGCCAAAAAGATCGCGGGTGTAGACCTTATCTGCCACATCCTTAAGCTCTTCTGCCATACGGTTGGAGATAATGACGTCGGCTTGTTGTTTGAAAGTGGCGAGATCACGTTCCAGCCGAGAGTTGAAGAACGAGTCTTCTTTCATCACCGGTTCGTAAATGATCACTTCAACGCCTTTCGCCTTGATACGTTTCATAATCCCTTGAATGGAAGACGCACGGAAGTTATCTGACCCGCTCTTCATAATCAGACGATAAATACCCACCACTTGCGGTTTGCGTGACAAAATGGCATCGGCAATAAAGTCTTTACGCGTGCGGTTAGCATCGACAATTGCCGAAATCAGGTTATTCGGCACAGACTGGTAGTTCGCCAGTAACTGCTTGGTATCTTTCGGCAGACAATAACCACCATAACCAAACGACGGATTGTTGTAATGGTTGCCGATACGTGGATCGAGACAAACGCCTTCGATAATCTGGCGAGTATTCAGACCTAAACTTTCTGCATAGCTATCCAGTTCATTAAAGTATGCTACGCGCATCGCCAGATAGGTATTAGCGAAAAGTTTAATCGCTTCTGCTTCAGTGGAGTCAGTAAACAGGGTCGGGATATTTTGCTTAATCGCGCCTTCCTGTAACAACGCAGCAAAACGTTCTGCGCGTTCTGAACGCTCACCGATGACAATACGTGACGGATGGAGATTATCGTAAAGGGCTTTACCCTCACGGAGAAATTCCGGAGAAAAAATAATATTTTCAGTACGATATTTCTTATGCATCGCTTCGGTAAAACCAACGGGAACCGTTGATTTGATGACCATAACCGCATAAGGATTTTTCTCAACTACGTCTTTAATTACTGATTCTACACTCGATGTATTGAAATAATTAGTTTTAGGATCATAGTCGGTTGGAGTGGCGATGATGACATAATCAGCATACCGGTAGGCTTCATTTTTATCTAATGTGGCATTAAAATGTATTTTATCTGATTGCAAAAACTGCTTAATTTCCTTATCAACAATAGGAGATATCCGATCATTCAGCATAGCAACGCGTGACGGTAAAATATCTAATGCCACAACCTCATGATTTTGTGCGATTAGAAGCCCGTTTGACAAGCCTACATAGCCAGTACCGGAAATGGTGATTTTCATTTCATGCTCTCAGAATTAACTTAACTATGAATCATGATGTTTTTAGCATCCTGATAAGAGTTAAAAGTTTTAACGCTACGTTGTAAGATGGTCAACGCAACGAAAAACAATTCAGAATTTCTTTATAAGAATAGCTGATATTTATTAAGTTAATATTAAGCAGTGAAATTTAGTCTATAAGATAATTGGTAAAAAAAACCCGGCATAATATACGCCGGGCCTCAATTTTATTGTTGATTAAATCAGATTAATCCAGCCATTCGGTATGGAACACACCTTCTTTATCAATGCGCTTATAAGTATGCGCACCGAAATAGTCACGCTGTGCCTGGATCAGGTTCGCAGGCAGAACAGCGGCGCGGTAGCTGTCATAATAGGCAACCGCAGCGGCGAAGGTCGGAACGGGGATACCGTTCTGTACCGCGTAAGCGACGACATCGCGCAGCGCCTGCTGGTAGTCATCGGCGATTTGCTTGAAGTACGGAGCCAGCAGCAGGTTAGCGATCTGCGGATTTTCGGCATATGCATCGGTGATTTTCTGCAGGAACTGCGCACGGATGATGCAGCCAGCACGGAAAATCTTCGCGATTTCACCGTAGTTCAGATCCCAGTTGTACTCTTCAGACGCGGCGCGTAGCTGAGAGAAGCCCTGAGCGTAAGAAACGATTTTGCCCAGATACAGCGCACGGCGAACTTTTTCGATGAACTCAGCCTTGTCGCCTGCCGGCTGTGCTTGCGGGCCAGAGAGAACTTTAGATGCGGCAACACGCTGATCTTTCAGAGAAGAGATATAACGTGCAAACACAGACTCGGTAATCAGCGACAGCGGTTCACCGAGATCCAGCGCGCTCTGGCTGGTCCATTTACCGGTACCTTTGTTAGCTGCTTCATCCAGAATCACATCAACCAGGTAGTTACCGTCTTCATCTTTTTTAGTGAAGATGTCTTTAGTGATGTCAATCAGATAGCTGCTCAGTTCACCGTTATTCCACTCGGTAAAGGTCTGCGCCAGTTCTTCGTTGGAGAGGTTCAGACCACCTTTAAGCAGAGAATAGGCTTCAGCAATCAGTTGCATATCACCGTATTCAATACCGTTGTGAACCATCTTCACATAGTGACCTGCACCATCGGCACCAATATAGGTAACGCATGGCTCACCGTCTTCAGCCACTGCGGCGATTTTGGTCAGGATCGGCGCAACCAGTTCATAGGCTTCTTTCTGCCCACCAGGCATAATGGAAGGACCTTTCAGCGCGCCCTCTTCACCACCGGAAACACCGGTACCGATGAAGTTAAAGCCTTCGGCAGAAAGCTCACGGTTCCGGCGAATGGTGTCCTGGAAGAAGGTATTACCACCATCAATGATGATGTCACCTTTATCGAGGTACGGCTTGAGGGAATCAATAGCAGCATCCGTGCCTGCACCTGCTTTTACCATTAACAGGATGCGACGAGGCGTTTCCAGAGATTCAACAAACTCTTTCACCGTATAGTAAGGAACCAGTTTCTTGCCTGGATTTTCGGCAATTACTTCTTCCGTCTTTTCACGGGAACGGTTGAAAATAGAGACGGTATAACCACGGCTTTCGATGTTGAGCGCAAGGTTGCGCCCCATCACTGCCATACCGACGACGCCGATCTGTTGCTTCAGCATTGTTAACTCCTTTCTAAGATAGAACAAGATTTTCCATTTAAAATGCAAATAAAATTAAAAAACTACAAGAAATCAACAATTATTTTTTTCACATTTGGGTAGAGAAAACAAACACCAATCAATGTGATAAAAGAAAGAATCACAACTCTCGGCAATATATCATCATTTTGAAAATATAACCCCATAAAAATAAGAGTCAACATAAACAAAAAGTGCACCATTAATCTTTTTATATAATTAACTTTATCTAATCCAATTTTATTTATAACACGTTTAGGGTTATAAATAAAGCATGTAAAGAATTGAGATATAATGATACTATACATCAAACCCTCAGCATTGTAATGAGGTATTAAAAAACATGACAGAATTAAAACCATAACTGCTGATATAATACTTTGCCTATGAAAATCGTAAATACCAATGGCAGTGCCAATTGAGGTTAGAATAACCTGACATGTTTCAATATAGAATATAATAATTATTGCTACTATATAATAGTAGGATATTACATCTATTTTCCCCTTAAGAATATACTCCGCAACAGGAATACCTAACAATGCCACAAAAGAAGTAGAAATAACAGATATAAGCACACTGATATCTAATAGTTTAAGTGTGAGAGGGATAACATCAACACCATCATGGAAACGCTTTGAGAGCGTAGGCATCAAATAACTTGCAACCAAAATAATTATCAAATTATAAACATTAAATATTTGCAAAAAGAAACCATATATAATAGTAGAACTAGAACTGCTTTCTGAACCAAATATTTTCAAATAATATATAGACAATGTATAGATGAAAATTGCAGGAAAAACAGTAAAAAAAAGCTTAAGGTTATACTTGAATGGTAGATGGAATGGCTTTTCGCTCCTGTTGACTGACTTCTTATGCTTAAGGAGTAAAAATGACAAAGAATATATTAAGCAGAATAGTGAGCTCAAAAACCATACAAGAGTTAATTCATACAAATCAATGTTTTTATCAGAATGATAAAACAAGAAAAGGAAAGCAGTTGGCATAATTATGGCGTACAGAAATCGATAAACTTTATCGATAATAATATTTTGTTTTGCATATACACATGCATTAATAATATTCGATATACTACGTACCACCAAACCCATACCAAAATAAATAAAAAGCGGGTTAACAAATAAGCTATAAATTACAACAAATATGATCTGAAGGGGTATTACTACCCCTAATGATTTCTTTATGAAGAAAGACAGAGCTCCTTTACAATTTCCCTGATAGCTGTTAAAAAAATTAATTGCTAATATGGGATAGGAAAATTCCAACAAAGAAAAAAGGGAAATGAGTGCAAAAAACATATACCAAGCATTTAAAACATCCAGAGCAACGTTTTTAGCTAAATAATAGTTAAAAATTAACGACAGAATAACTTGTATAGGTATAAACAAAAAAGTAATAATCACAGCATAACTGACTAATTTTCTGTGCTGTCTCATTTCCAGTCAAATCCATTCTTTATTTTTTCATATTCATTAGGCACACCACAGAACACTACATCACATCTGTTTATAACGGTATAAAAAATTTTGTGCCCACATGTAATCAAATGATTATATAGAGGAGCGATATACACCTCTTTAGTAGTATCTTCATTTTCTAGCCAGTTATTATAAGCTATATTCAACAACTTATAATCACCAAAGTAATATAAACCAGTGCAACAATATTCAGATATATTTTGTTTTTCCGCAGTCATTTTTACTTGATTAGGGACATCTGATTCAGGCATAATATTACTCCAATTTTCACCTGACCCTAAAAATGTTTCCAAATACCCAGAGCATTCTTTCAAACTAAAATTATCAGGCAAATTAATCTCTCTGCGAAAAGTATCTATATTAAAAATTAAAATGTCACTAATATCTCTCTTGCAATTTTTTACTCCTTTCACAACCGTCTCTGCTTGACCATTTGTTTGCTGTTCGAGCAAAACAATTTCAAAATCATTTATACCTAATTCGGCCATTTCATATTGAACAAACTTTTCATCTAGTATGCCTTTAATACCTATAATTAGAAAAAAATGATCCTTAAATTTTAGAAAACTTCGTAGTGAATGAAAAAATACGCTTTTGTTATTAATTTTTAACTTATACTTAGGAACATCATAACCTGCTTTATAAAAGCGTGATGATTGTCCTGCCATAGGAATTACAATCGTTGTCATAAATACTCCAAATTTAACAAACTGAACAGTCTATAAGCATTTGCTATAAATGCTTCTTGTCTAAGTTTAGAATCAGAATGAAGCGGCAACATTGATAAAAATAAATGTATGGTTATACATTGTATCTCTTCAATAGTATACCCAAATTCTTCAAAAGAATTAAACACGCCTAAAAATGAATTCACTATGTCGCTGTAGTTATCATCATATAGTTCAAATTCAATTCTGTTATCTACATAATCGTATTCCAGCAAAAATTTCTGAGCGATAATAAGATCATAACATCCAATTACCGAGTGACATAACTTAGCCAAGTCATACCTTATATCTCCCCATATGCTTAACTCATTGTTATAGTTAATACCTCTGGGATCGATTAATTTAATTCTCTGACTTCTAAAATCGTATAATATATTACTAAAGCAAAAATCGCCATGTGTAATTATAACATCATCACTCTTAGTTGGGTTAATAAAGCGTGATGATATTTCTGCTATTTTTTTTATCGATGGGAACCTTTTACCATTAAATATAACATCTTTAGTCAATTGTATGTTTGTTGTCAATTCAAAATCATGTAACCTTTTTAGGGTCTTATCATAGTACAATTTATCATATGATGCCAGTTCAGACATATCTAGCGTTTTTTTACTATTAGAGTATTCTTTTGATCTATTTAAGAAATCTCGACACGAGTTAAACACATTCACCCAACATGACTTAGGTAACTCACAAAACACTGCCATATCAGACAAAGGAAGATTATAAAGATATTCTATTGTATACTCTGCATAATCATTATCTTCTCTAACATCAAAAACCCTCGGAGTGAAGATACTCAATGCAGGCGGCAAACTCAAAAACCAATTCGCTTCGCCTAGCATTTTTGCTTTCTTCTTACTTTTTTTTATCACACAAAAATTATTTATTTGAAGACTATTAAACTCACGCTCAGTAGTGATACTCGTTCTTGATGTAAAAAAGCTGTTTAAATGACCAAAATCATACCAATGATCATTTTTTAAAACTTTTGTTGCAACCGACGAGTAATACAATTCAGAAGACGACAGAAAATCATAGTTCATCTTTTTCAAGCATTCGCATAACCTCCCAATATTACTGAAACAAAAGAAACCAGAAATAACCAACTCACCATTATCAACAGCTGGATTATCTTTATTTATAATAAGCTTATCACCATTAATTACAACAGATGCTCGGTTATAGTAGCCGATGTTATTAGATACATAAAAATAATCATCACTCGTAGCTTCAAAGGTATGATAAAAAGTATCACCATAATTAATAATTAGTTTATCACATTCGATTAAGTTAAAATCATTTAACAACCGATACAGACTATGTCCTTGTGATAAAGTATAAGAAGTTTTTAGTATTGTAATATCATTTTCATTAAAGTATTGTTGATCATACCTACCAATGTGATACTCTTCCGGTAGAGATAAATATATTTTTTCTTCAGGAAAAGCTTTCCTTAACGACTCAATCTGATGATGATATAGTCTTCTATTACCAAGGGGTAAAAAGCACGGTGGTAGCAAACCGAATTCAGCTCTTAGGTCGTCATTAACGTAAGCAGCAGAGTTTATTAGAATCATTTTTTTACCTCCTTATTCAGTAGTTCAGCAATCTCCATTTCTGACAAGCTTATAAACTCTGAAGGCCTAATCGCCTTATCATCAACATAAAATCCATTTGTCCCACACCATGGTTTACCCACAATAATTTCATCATATGGAATATTATTACGATTTAACCAGTCAATTATAACAGGCATTGTATGAACATTTATCTTCCCAATGTTACCTGAAAAAGTATTCATATTACGGGCGGTAAATATTGTGATTGTATAACCCAGCTCTTTATACATCTTCATTTTATTTACAACATCTTGATTTACTGGTTTTTTACCGTATGGTTCATCGTTATGGATTGTGATAGTATTATCCAAGTCTATAATAATTCGCTTCATTGTTACCTTTGACAATCTTTTGTGTTAAAAACAGAACAATAGTTTTCAAATCGTTCGTAATGTGACATTTCTCCATCGACACGAACAGGAGAATTGAATAATTGATAATATCTTACAAAAATAAGAGACAATAAAATTAACAGTAAAAACAACTGAACTCTTTTATACTTAAAGGCTGATATAATCATTGCTATACATATAGCATGAGAAAATTCGAAGTAAACAGTTAGTCTTTCATAAATAATGCTAAAGTCATTGAAAAGCGAATATATCATCACTTCAATTACAATCAAACATCTAAATACATAATATTGCTTTTTACTAAATTTGCTAGCAATCAGTTCTGAAAATCTCTTATTATAAAATAGAACTAGAATGATTAATAACTCCAAATATTTAAACGAAAAACCAACTTTATAGCTTAAAGAACTATTATTGATATATATATTTAATGCATTTATTCCTGACAATAATGATTTCATACCTATGAGCTCACTTACAGAGGTATAAACCATTAACAATGAAAATAGCAATAGGGCGGAAAATGGTATACGATTAGCGATTTTATAAAGAAATGGGACAATTAATAACATAATAGCAGACATATGGAATAATGCAGCGACAAATATTAATATATAATATTTATAGCTTTTCGCTATCAAATAACGAATGGAATAAGCGAATAACGCAGCAGCAACACCTTGTCGTACAATAGAGAAATTATGAAAATAACCGTAATATAAATATATTAATAAAAAAATGTAAACAAAGTTCCCTAAATACTTATAAGCCGACTTTATAATTAATGTAACGGTTATTAAAGAGAAAAAGAGAAATGGTGGTATGTGCAATAAAACAGATATATAAGATAGTAAAACGAACCCTGGTTCATAATTAAAAACATTTGCTTTGCTTATTTCAAATAAATTAGAATTTGTCAGCTCATAAAAAAAATAGTCATAAGCTTCCCAATCCCAGCCGGTATGAAATCTTAAACCAGCAAGTAATGAGAGCAGTAAAATATAAGTATATATATATACATTCGTAAATTTAACATCATTGTGGAATAATACGATAATAGAGATCAATAGTGCCACTGTCATTAAAATGAAATATATCCCCATATTATTCGCTCATGACCCCTGTTATGATATTATCCCAAGAATATGAGTCTAACATTCTATCAGAAATGCTTGCTTTTTTTATTTTAATGTCATTTTTAATTGTCTTTTCAATAGTTTTGGATAGTAAATTTTTCGAATAATTTTCGATAATTTTAATATTACCGTATTTTAATGAAAGATCTTCTGCTACTCCAACATTTGTAGATATTATATGATTATTAAATACAGCAGCTTCAACTAGTGATATACAATATGACTCTTGCAGCGAAAGACATATAAACATCTTACTTTTAAATAATCTTTTATACACATCATAGAGCTCTAAATTATAACCGTCACATATGATATTCACTCCACATTCAAGAGCTCTTATTCTTAGAGCATCCGTAAATATTGTTGGGAAATAGCCTAATATTTGCAATGTCCAGTTATTAAGTTTCAATTCAGACATTACGTCAATTACATCGAAAATTCTGTTTGGAGCCTTTGCTTCACAAGCATGGCGAGAGATTATTGTTATTGTATTTTCTTTAAATACATCAGGACCTTCAGTTTTAATAACCTCCCTAACTAATTTAGCATCAACTCCGTTGGGCATTAATTTTAACTTTCCTGAAATCGGCACATCAAAAATGCCTGCATTTATTATGTTATAATTTCTTATAGTCTCAACATAAAATTGATCTGTGCGGGAAATAATCATTCTTATTAGTTTTTTTTTGATCCCATTTATTTCATGGCTTTTATCAGAATATTCAATGGCACTTTCAGTATTTAAATCCATCTTACATATTAATTCCCCTTTAAATAAAAGTTTATATGTTAACACAGGCACGATATTTCTAAGGCTGAGATGAAATATCAATAAATCTAAATGTCTATTAAATATTGCATTTCGACAAAGAAACAGTATCGCCTTGAAGTTACTAATAAACCATCCACATCCAGTAAAATATATTTGTAAATTATTAAAAACAGCCTTTCCTTTCTTTTCTTTACAATAAATTAGCGAATCAACTTTCCCACCATTTAACATAACAGATGGTACCATCCCTACATCTTTTTTTAAAAATGCATCATTGTAACCGTTATGTGTGTAGATATATAACATGCTTTTACTCATTTTTTCCTCTTCTTCATGATCTTTATAAATATCCTGCGTGCACATATTTCTATTTTTTCTGATATTGTAGTGTTAAGTTTATAGAATTGGCTGTAATAATTTCGCCAAACTCTCTCATTAATTGTAACAAAATAAAACCCTAAGAAACTACGGAGACTCCTGTAATTCATTCTAGGGGTTATTAAGTCTGAGTATTTATCAAAACAGAGTCCCATTTGTTTAGGACTTACGCAATAGAAATTAGAAAGGATTACTTTTAATACCTTTTCAACCCCGTCATTATTTGTATCACAATAATGTTTATATTCGCTAATTTTATTTTTTTTTAAAAATGAGTATAGAACAAGCTGTTCAGCTGTGTATCTTCCAAACTCAAATCCTCTTTTGCAACTAATCTCTTCTTTTATATCCTGCTCAGTAAAATAATCATTATCATCTATTAATTCCCCATCCCAAATTTTTAATAAATCGTTTGTTTTACCAAAGTAGATCCAATCAGAAATATGGTATGGGAATTGAATATAGCTTTTTGGATCTATAGTATTTATAGATGATACAAGAATCCTTTCCTCTAAGTATGAAAAATTATAATCTCTCCCATATGCTTGAGCTTTTATATAGTTTTTTATAATATTATCATTTCGCAATGGCGTATCTGTTCTCAACTTAACCGCATATGGTGTTCGAACCTTAATTAAACCTTGGTATGTTGAAATTATTTGACGATTTGTATTTTCCTGAGCAACTATTTTAGTACCTATTTTTATATTTAAAGGGCCAGGATCGTTACTAAAAACAATATCGTCAAATGAAAGACCTTTAACGTTACTCCCCTCCCATGTGGACAAAATTATTTTAGCTTCTTTAAAATTTAGCCTAATACTTTCTAAAGTATCTTTTGTTTCATTTCTGACTGGACCTTGCACTACGAATGTAATATTTTCACTTTTCATCATTGGGGGGTTGTTAATAAGTTAATGATATATGTTGTCTGCTTTTCAACAAGTCCTAAATCACCACGAGATTCTACATTCAACCGCACCACCGGTTCGGTGTTGGAGGAGCGCAGGTTAAAGCGCCAGTTGGCAAAGGTCATGCTGATGCCATCGGTGCGATCCACCGCCAGCGCCTCACGGCTAAAATGCTGTTCCACACGGTTAATCGCCTCAGCGGGTTGCGCCAGTTTGCTGTTGATCTCACCGCTTGCCGGGAACGCCGCCATCCGGTCGCGCACCAGTTCGCCCAGTGTTTTCCCTTTCAGACACACCAGTTCGGCTACCAGTAGCCACGGGATCATGCCGCTGTCGCAGTAAGCGAAATCACGGAAATAGTGATGGGCGCTCATTTCGCCACCGTAGATGGCGTCTTCCTTGCGCATACGTTCTTTAATAAAGGCGTGTCCGGTTTTCGACATTACCGGGGTGCCGCCTGCGGCAGTCACCACATCAACGGTGTTCCAGGAGAGGCGCGGATCGTGGATGATCTTCGCGCCGGGATTTTTTTCGAGGAATGCTTCTGCCAGCAGACCGACAATGTAGTAGCCCTCGATAAACTGCCCTTTTTCGTCAAACAGAAAGCAGCGGTCAAAATCGCCATCAAAGGCAATGCCCATATCCGCGCCGTGTTTGATGACCGCATTGCGGGTGTCGTCGCGACATTCCGGCAGCAGCGGGTTAGGAATACCGTTGGGAAAATTGCCGTCGGGCGTGTTATGTACTTTGATTAATTCCACAGGTGCGCCGAGGGCTTTAAAGCGGGCTTCAATAGCGTCCACCACCGGACCCGCTGCGCCATTCCCGGAGTTGATCACCAGCTTGAGCGGCGTGAGGTTTTTGACGTTGATATAACCGAACAGGTGATCAACGTAAGCGTCACGCAGATTGATTTGCTGATAGCGACCGCGTTTGGTTTTATCGACAGGAGGGAAGTCATTGGCTTCTGCCAGGCGCTGGACGTCGCGCAGTCCGGTATCACCGCTGATCGGGCGAGCCCCTTCGCGCACCAGTTTCATGCCGTTGTAATCCATCGGATTATGACTGGCAGTGACTTCGATGCCGCCATCCACGCCGAGATGGAACGTGGCGAAATAGATCTCTTCCGTGCCGGACATGCCGATATCCAGCACATCGACGCCCGCATCCTGTAAACCTTTCGCCAGCGCCAGTTTTAAGGTTTCGCTGGTGAGGCGGACATCACCGCCTAAAACAATGGTTTTCGGTTTAAGAAATTCGCCATAGGCGCGACCAATGCGCCAGGCGATATCTTCATTCAGTTCTTCGCCTAATTTCCCGCGAATATCATAGGCTTTAAAGCAGCTTAATCTAGTCATATTTACAAACTTATATGAAAAAATACACAGAAGTATTTTGTTAAACAATTAGCAACTTCAGTAATGAAATTAATCTCGCCCATAACGATCATAAAACTTAACTATATCATCTTCTTCAAGATAAGAACCTGAGCGAACCTCAATTATTTCTAAAGGTATTTTTCCTGGATTTTCCAAACAATGTGTCGCCCCCAGTGGAATATAGATGGACTCATTTTCACCAAGCAGTTTGATGTCACCATTAATAGTGACTTTTGCCGTTCCCGCAACCACCACCCAGTGTTCTGCGCGGTGATGATGCATCTGTACCGACAAGCCCTCGCCCGGTTTCACAGTTATGCGTTTCACCTGGTAGCGAGCGCCTGCATCGATAGAGTCATATTGCCCCCACGGACGGTATACTTCGCGATGCATCCGATACTCGTGTCGACCGTCGGCTTTGAGCTGCTCAACCACATGTTTCACATCTTGAACCGAGCTGCGATCGGCTATTAACACCGCATCTTTGGTCTGCACTACCACCAAATCTTTCACCCCGACGGTGGTGACCAGGCCCGATTCGGCATACACATAACTGTTTTCGGATTTATAATTAATAACGTCACCGCGGCAAACGTTGCCTTCAGCTGTGTGAGTGCAGCTCTCCCATAACGAAGCCCAAGAGCCCACATCACTCCAGCCCGCATCCATCGGTACTACAACAGCATCCGCTGTTCGTTCCATTACCGCGTAATCAACCGACTCTTCCGGACAGGCGAGAAACGCTTCTTCATCTACACGAATAAAATTAAGATCTGGCTCAACGGCGCCCATCGCTTTTTTACAGGCGTCGAGAATATCCGGACGATACTTTTTCAGTTCTTCGAGATAGCGTCCGGCGCGGAACAGGAACATACCGCTGTTCCAGTAGTATTCGCCGCTTGCCACATAGACCTGCGCGGTTTCCAGATTCGGTTTTTCGATAAACTGTGCCACTTCAAAGGCTACTCCCTCCTGCTCGCCCGCAGACACTGCGCCACGACGAATATACCCATAACCTGTTTCTGGATGCCTTGGCACAATGCCAAAAGTCACCAACTTGCCCGCTTCGGCATACGGCATAGCATTACGCACAGCGGCGCGGAATGCGTCTTCATCAGCAATCACATGATCCGCTGCCAGCACCAGCAGTAACGGATCACTATCTGGTTTATGCCATTGTGTTGCCAGCGCCGCCAGCGCAATAGCAGGTGCAGTATTACGTCCTGCCGGTTCAAGAATAATGTTCTCGGTGAGTTTGTTCAGTTGATACAACTGTTCCGCAACAATAAAGCGGTGCTGCTCATTACAAATCACCACCGGATTTTCGCACCCCAAACCATTCAGGCGGCAGATAGTTGTTTGCAGCATAGAAAGCTCGCCTTTCAGACATAAAAACTGTTTGGGGTAAAGTAAGCGGGAAAGTGGCCAAAGGCGACTACCTGCACCACCGGCCAGAATAACAGGTAAGATCATTCTTTTTCATTTCCTATTTTAAGATTCTGATAAAGTCCAATCAAACTTGAGATCATTTTATCTCTAGTGAATAATTTGCGATATCGCTCTAATGCCCCTAAGGAAAAACCAGCTGGATTATTTAAAATTGTCAAGATAGCTTTGGCTAGTTCATGAGGCTCATTAGGTTCAACTACAACACCTGAAATACCATTTTCATTTACCCATGGGACCCCACTATTTTTAATATTTGTGGATACAACAGGTTTTCCATAGCTCATTGCCTCAATCTGAACTACGCCAAAAGCTTCTGATTCATGAATGGAAGGAAGACAAAATACGTCACAAACCTGATAATAAGCAGAAAGCTGTTCATATTTTATCTCCCCCAGCAAAACCACTTTCCCTTCTAGTTTATTGGATAAAATGCTATCAGCCAACTCGTCATATAACTCACCACACCCACCAATAAGGATTATTGTATCTTCAGGAAGAAAGTTAGCTGCATTAATTAGATTTTCAAACCCTTTGTAATAAACCAGCCTCCCAAGAGAGAAAACTATCTTTTTATTTTTATATTTTTCTTTTAGATGCTTTAATAGCGTTTCATTCTTAGGTAATCGCTCTGATTTTATACCGATCGGTATACAAATTATTTTATCTTGAAATCTTTGTAATTGAGGAGAAGAACTCCCATAAATTTCAGATGTCACAATAATTTTTTCTACTTTATTCAAAAATAAATTCTGTAAAGGCTGAAAAAACTTTAACGCTATTTTCTGTTTTACTATATCGCTATGCCAATGCACTACGACGGGAGCTTTGGGCGGGAACAGCAACAGTGCAATAATAGCAAGAGGATTTGGCAAATGAACATGAATTATATCATAATTATTTCTGATTCTACTCCAGATTAGTATATAGCTAATCGATACTGGGGTAGATAATAGTGTAAATAGTAATGAAGCTCGAATTATATTTTTACAATATATTGTTTTAGAACTGTTATTTACGCTTAAAACATCAACATTGCACAAATTTTGCATCCCTTCGGTTATGTCCTGTGCAACTTGCTCTATTCCACCAAATATCGGAGGGTAGAATTTTGATAATTGTATTATATTCATGACGTTATTAGTCCATCTATCTATTCGTTATTAACAATTTCTCGTAATATATTTCTAAAATAATGCAGACATGCTTTATCAGAGAAATACTTATAATAAGACTCCCTATTATATAATGTGTTATTATCCCTTCTAAATTGTCTTATATGATAAACAAAAGATTCGTGAGACTCACAGCTAATCACATTAGTTCCATCTATTATTTTTTCGTAACCAACTAATGCAAATGCAGAAGCTAGAATTGGTTTATTATACATTAATGACTCTGCTATTTTCACCTTCATTCCTGCGCCGCTAAAAATAGGAAATATCATCACATCCATTTCATTATAGAAATCATCCAAAGAATCAATATAGCCTGAAACATTTACATTAGTTGAATTCAATGCTTTATATTTTTCAAATCCATTGCCACATATATAAAAATTAGCAATCCCCTCCACCTTTGGCGCAATGTATTGAGATATAATCTTAGCAGACTCTACATTTGCAAAAAAAGCTGTACCTATAAAGCCAACTTTTAACTTTTTGCCTTCTTTTTTCTTTTCGTTGACGAGTTTAAAACTTTTTTCTCTTTGTGTATCTTTAATGCAAACGGGTACGATATAATCAGCCTTCCTTCCATATTTTTCCTCTAGTCTAAAAGAATCTTTTTCATGTAATGCGATAATCTTGTCACTATACCTTACAGCCGCATATTCTGCGAGAGTTGTGGATATTAACGAGGGAAAAAAATGCAATAACCCTGACATAATACGTGCAATTTCAAAATCAAACTCAATATTATGAAAGAACGTTATTATTTGAATAGTTTTATGTTTTTTCTTGCAATAAGAAGCTATACACCCCAGAAGACTTGAATCAA
The DNA here is from genome assembly GCF_046764225.1 of Escherichia sp. F1. Classification (NCBI taxonomy): domain Bacteria; kingdom Pseudomonadati; phylum Pseudomonadota; class Gammaproteobacteria; order Enterobacterales; family Enterobacteriaceae; genus Escherichia; species Escherichia sp. F1. The sequence continues at coordinate 1,895,821 of NZ_CP177202.1, read as the reverse complement.
GGTATACAATGTCAGGCTCAAACTCGTCAATTATGTATTTTATGTTTTTCGTAGTTTTATTATTTAACTGCCCGGCAAACCCTAATATATTATTAATTGCAGTTGAGAATTTACTCGCGTTGCCAGGCAAAACCATGTTAATAAAGTTTGGTGCATCGTTGGTGTTTTTTACAATACCTACTGAAAATAACTCATAATGCTCTAATTCCTTTAAAGCAAAAAAGTTTGTATTTGATACTATACCACCACCATAATCGCCTTTTCCCAAACTCATGGATATTAATAGTATTTTTTTCATTAAACCTCTATGTTTACTGACGTTTTTACGCAATAAAAATCCACGCTACCGCCCCTGACTTATGGCTATCAGAACACCAGAAACTATATATTCCGATCGAACAATTTCCCCAACCCAACCAGAATAGAATAGATTATAAATCTATATAATATTATCTAATCAACCAATTGAAAACGCAAGAAAAACATTAACAACTTGGTCAAAATCAATTGTCAACACATTGTTAATGGGGTGTTTTAGAAATCCCCCATATTCAAAATAACCTGCAATTGTTCCAATTTTTCGCAGCCGTCATATCCGATCAAGCTTTCATTATTCGCTTAACAGCTTCTCAATCCCTTTACGGAACTTCGCCCCTTCTTTCAGGTTGCGTAGTCCATACTTCACGAACGCTTGCATATAGCCCATTTTTTTACCGCAGTCGTAGCTGTCACCTGTCATCAGCATGGCATCAACGGACTGTTTTTTCGCCAGTTCGGCAATGGCATCAGTCAGCTGAATACGTCCCCATGCACCAGGCTGAGTACGTTCCAGTTCCGGCCAAATATCGGCAGAAAGCACATAGCGACCTACGGCCATGATGTCTGAGTCCAGCGTCTGCGGCTGATCCGGTTTTTCGATAAATTCAACAATGCGGCTGACTTTACCTTCACGATCCAGTGGTTCTTTGGTCTGAATGACGGAGTATTCAGAGAGGTCACCCGGCATACGTTTTGCTAGCACCTGGCTGCGGCCCGTTTCGTTGAAGCGCGCAATCATGGCAGCAAGGTTGTAACGCAGCGGGTCGGCACTCGCGTCGTCGATCACAACGTCTGGCAGCACCACGACAAATGGGTTGTCACCAATAGCAGGTCGTGCACATAAAATGGAGTGGCCCAAACCTAAAGGTTCGCCCTGACGCACGTTCATAATGGTCACGCCCGGCGGGCAAATGGACTGTACTTCCGCCAGTAGTTGACGCTTCACGCGCTGTTCAAGGAGTGATTCTAATTCATAAGAGGTGTCGAAGTGGTTTTCGACCGCGTTCTTGGAAGCGTGAGTTACCAGGAGGATTTCTTTGATCCCTGCAGCCACAATCTCGTCAACGATGTACTGAATCATTGGCTTGTCGACGATCGGTAGCATCTCTTTGGGAATCGCCTTAGTGGCAGGCAACATATGCATCCCAAGACCCGCTACAGGAATAACTGCTTTTAAATTCGTCATTATTTCATCCACCTGTAAAATGGTTGCTGAATTATAGCTTGTTCGATTTTTTTCGCCAGCATCAATTACCCTGAATTGATTACTGAATTACTTGTGATGTTACGCCGCTTCGTTGTGGATTGCAGTAGCATTGTTCCTAAGTATGGCTCCATTTTTCCAGGAATGGTCGCAAATCTACTCTCTCCGTTCCGGCAATCTAAAGTTAATCTTTTCCACATTAACAATATGGTGATTAATCCTGTCGATATCGACGGAGCTTTGCCCTCTTTCATTCACTGCATGAACATTTGCAAGAGATAGCAGTGTTTCTTTTTTCGCCATAAAGACGCCGCGAACGTCTTTGCGCATGTCGAAGTTCATGCTCAATGCGGGTCCAACAGAGGATTCCTGCATCACCTTGATATTACGCATAAAAAGATGTTGCGGTTTGTTGTGTAACTCCAGCGACGCACGCTTCATCTCAATGTTAGTCAGCGCCACAAAGGAGACAGCATTCCCGGCGGAGATTTGGATGCCGCGCAATTTGTAAGCAAGGTGGGTGTTATCCAGTTGAATATTATTCACTCGGAAATTTTGCGGTATCGAGAGATATTTGCCTTTAATTACCCCATAGCCGATTAACATCCCGGCGCTATTAATCATTTCAATATTATCAATTGCGAAATTGTCACAACCGTAAATAGCAACTGTCGCGTTATCAATACCTGCTTTCTTACTGAAATCCGGCGTGATATTGCGGGCTTTGATATTACGAATAACAAAATGTTTACCATTTTCAACATGGATCAACTGCCGACAATCCGATCCCGTAATATTCGCCACGACAAAGTTTTTCACTGCCTGGTCTTCCGGGTAGTTGTTATCGTAGGTACTTCCCGCAAGGCCTATGCCGATGCCCCAGTTGATTTTGCCGTTAGTACAGTTGATGCGCTCGATGATGTGGTCGAAGATCAAAATATCACTGTCGTTAATCGCCACGTTCCATTCAATAGCGTCCCCCTGTAAGTCGCTGAACTTACAATTGGTGATGTTGGCACCGATAATCTGGTTATGAAATCCCTGGCGTAAGATGGCGTAATTAGCGTGGCTAACGGTCAGGTTATCGATGGTCAGGTTGCGCATGACCCGTTTGTTTTTGCCGCCGATATAAATCTGCGTTACCGGACCAAAGCCGCTCATCGCCAGCCCTTTGATGGTGCAGTCAGAGCCGCGCACATCCAGGGTGATGTTATGCATACTGCCGCCCTCCTCCCCTGTCACCTGGCTGCCGTCCTGTAAGACAAATCGCCCTCTGCCGTTGCCGCGCAGGCTTCCAAGGATGTGTAACGTTTTGCCAGGAGGAATGAAGATGCCGGTGTTGATATTGTCACAAACCAATCCGGCAGGCACGACGACCGTTTGCCCTTCGCTGAAGGCTTGTTTAAATGAGGCGATCCAGTCGTGTGGGTTGTAGTCGTTAATGTTAACGCTTTGTCGGGCGGGAAGTGCACGGGCGAAAGGGGTATGGAGGAAGGCAAGCGCCGAGCTTGCCGTCAGGAAGGTGCGTCGGGAGAGTTTTTTAAATGGCATACGTTCTCCTCTATAAAGCCTGCAGCAAGCTGGCGAGTTCTCGATTGATCACCTGCTGGTTAAAATCGTGTTCGACTTTTTCGCGCGCACGTTTGACGACAGGAGCCAGTTCGTCGGTGTCCAGTTGGCTAAACGCTGCCAGTCGTTGCGCCAGTGCGCGAGCATCGTTCTCAGGCACCAGCCAGCCGGATTTATCGGCCTCTACCAGTTCCGGTATTCCGCTATGCAGAGTGGAAACTACTGGAATGCCGACCGCCATCGCTTCCATTAGTGCCACCGGAATACCTTCCATATCACCGTCCGCACCCGTTACCGATGGCAGCAGGAAAACATCCGCGTCGTCGAGCATCGCTTTCACTTCATCGCTCGGTTTAAAGCCCGGCATCTCTACCACATCTTCAAGTTGATATTGTTCGATGAGGGTGCGCAGGCGTCGTTCCCACGGGCCAATGCCGAGGATGCGATAGCGAAATGCCACGCCCTGCTCTTTCAACTGACGGCAGGCTTCGATCGCCACATGCAGGCCTTTTTTCTCGGTTAAGCGTGCGACGGAAATGATTTCCAGCGGCGTTGCGGGCGCTTTCACCGGACGCGGGCTAAAGCGCGTCATGTCCACGCCCATACGCGATACGGCGATTTTTTCTCTGGGGCAGCCCATTTTTTGCAGCCTTCCGGCCCACAGATCGCTTATCGGTAGCATCAGGTCGCCACGGCGAAACAGTTGTTGATATTCGGGGGTGTAGTGGCTGAGAACTTCCCGACTGGAGATATCAATGCCGTGGAAGATAGTGGCAATTTTGCCGCGAATGACACCCAGTTCGCGGAGTTTTGCTGCGGTTACCCCCGCTGGACCAAAATGAGCGATAAAGACATCGGCATGAAATGGTGTTGCGACCTGGCCGCAAATGGCAGACAAAATCAGATTCCGCGACTCTGCGCCATAGCGTTTGAGGTTGAGCGCCTGCCAGGTATTTTTACGATGAATGCCGCGTAAGGTCTGACTGACTCGGTGGCGCAGCTTCGCCACTTTGCCCGTAGGTTCGTCCTGTAACCAGCGGGTTCTGGCGGCAAGGTTGTATTTCGTCCATGCCGCGTGGGTGTTCTCTGTATCGCCTTTTTGCAGCGCGACAATCTCCACCTCAAAGCCCATATCAATAAACGCAGTGATTTGGTTGAGGACGAAGGTTTCCGAAGACAGCGGAAATTTCAGTAAAAAGAAGCCGACCTTCATTTCGCCTCCCCAATGCGTTCAAGCACAGATTGCACCATCCGCATTCCCGTCTGACGTTCGCGACTGACGGCTTCGCTAAGTCGTGCGTTCAGCGCCGGAAGTTGGCCTAAGGTATCCGCAACCATCGCTTGTAAGCTGCCGTCCAGTAAATGACGGATATCAATCGCCATATCTGGCAGCCCCAGCTGCTGCATAATCCCGGCGGATTTATGTTCATAGTTGATGGCAATCGCCGGAGTGGCAAAGTTCATTGAGATAATGGCGGAGTGCAGGCGCGTACCGACGGTGAGTTCACAGGCACCAAGAATTTTGCCCATTTCCAGATCGTTGAGTTCATCCATCACCACGTGGTAACGGGCAGGATCGCTGATGTGCTGGCGCAGGTTGAGCGCCACCATGCGGTCGTCTTTGTTATAGCTGTCGATGCCCGTACAGGTGGAAAGCGCAATCACCTGATACCCTTCATCGAGAATGCGATTGACCACCCCGGCAAAGGCTTTTTCATACGCTTGTTGAGTGGTGCCGAGGCGTTTGTCGAACGGTGCCAGTTCGCGCAGGGTAATTGCCACCGTTTTCTGTTGTGCGGCAACGTCCAGCCAGTGTTGAACGGCATAGCTGGCGGTGAAATCTTCGGTGTGGTGATCGACCAGCCACGCGGTATCGACGCCATGTTCCACTTTTGCAGTGGTGATATTGCTGCGTTTCATTAGATCGAGGCTAACCGACTCGCGCAGGATCAGCGCGTCACAGTGACCAAAAACGTAGTTCGCCAGTTGGTTAAATTGCTCATCCTGGAAGGGGCCGACGCTGTGACCAATCATAAACAGCGGCTTTTTCGCCATAAATGTGCAAAGCGCGTGCTCAAACTGCGGCACGCCGTAGAGATCGACAAAAAACGATCCGCCGACCTGAATAATGGCGTCGTAACCTGACAGCAGGCGCACGAAGTCAGTGAATCCCTGGGCGATCGCGATATTACGCAGCTTGCCAGTGTCGGTGACGCGTGAGAGCAATACCTGGTGCTGATAGCGGCGACGGAGGACTTTTTTAACGCGCCCGACAACGCCCGCCGCGCTGTTGTGTTGTTTCATTTGCAGGAACAGCGGATCGCCCATCACCGGGCGGTTGAGCAGCCAGGAAGAACTGACCGGATAGCGGCTCATTACGTCCACTTCGGCGTGTGGATTGAGGATGTTGATGGCATCAAGTAAGCCGCGCAGGATGGCGCTGTCGCCGCGGTTGCCGCAAGTGTGGTTACCCAGAATAAGTAATTTCATTTTTTCCTCATAAATTTGATGCCAGGTGAGGTTATGTTGTTGTTTTTATTGCCGTAGCCTAAAACAACCATTCACCCCGCCCGTAAAAGCATTTTCATTTTTTCGCTGCGACAAAACTGACGCTTCACTTCCACCACCAGCGGATGGCGCGACAGCACAATCATCACTACAAACGCCAGCACGCCCGCGGCTATTTGCACCGCCAGCAGCATCCCCAGCGCCAGTTGCCCTTTCAGCACAATGCCCAGCGCATAACTGACCACCAGCGTCGGCAGCGAGAGATAAAACGGCAGCCATAAACTCAGGATGTACTGGCGATAACTGGAACCGAGCACCGGTTTAATCATCACGAAATAGCTCAGAATGGTGTTGATAATCTGCACTAGCAGGAAGCCAAGCGTGACGCCGATTGCGCCCGCCATCTGCCCACCAATAACAATCGCCGGAATAAACAGAAAGGTTTTGAATACGTTGAATTTAAAGCTGATATCGACCCGCGCTTTCGCCATCAGCAGCGAACCAATCGGGTTACCCACTGAGCGCAGCAGCCCCACCACACACAGCAATTGCAGCACCGGAATAATGCTGTTCCACTTCTCACCAAAGACCAGCGGTACAAAGTTATTCGACACCACCATCAGCCCCAGCAGCGCCGGAAAGTTGATAATCCCCACCACCGACAGCAGCTTGTAGAAGTTGACGCGCAACTTTTCGGTGTCGTCCTGAATTTTGGCAAACGCCGGAAACAACACGCGGGTGATGATTGGGTTCAGCTTCATCGGTGGCACAACGGCCACGTTGTACGCCAGGTTGTATCCCCCTGCCACGCCCGCGCCGAGAATACGCGCCAGCACGAGTGTTGAAAGGTTGGTGTTGAGATAGTTGATGATGCTGTCCGCCGTCAGCCAGGCACCAAAGCGTAAGTTCGGTGCCACCGACGCCAGCGAGAACTGCAGACCAGGGCGATAAATTTTGCGGCCAAAGTAGCCAAACAGCAGCGTTCTTACCGCACTATTGACCAGATAACCGAGGATCGCGGTCATCGCCAGCGGCCAGAAATGGGCGCTAACCACCGTAAAAGTGAAGCCCGCCAGCACCGCACTGGTTTCGATCATGCCGATTTTGTTGAACTCCAGCTCTTTTTGCATCAACGCGCGGAACTGTTGCCCGTGGGGGATCACCACAAACGCCAGCGACAATGTTTTAATCAACGGTGCCAGGTCCGGGTTATTCAGCACGTCGCCGATGAGATCACTCAACAAAAACACCGCCACACACACCACAAGCCCCAGCCCGACGTTCAGCCAGTACAACGTGGTGAGTTCAAGGTGGCTGATTTCTTTTCGCTGAATAATCGAGTTAGCGATACCGAAGTCAGAAAGCGTATCTGCCAGCGCGATGATCACCAGCGACACAGTCAGCAGGCCGAACTGGTGGTTGTCGATAATCCGCGCCAGCACGGTCATCTGCACCAACCCGAGGCCGATGATGATCACCGTGGCAATCGCCGACCACTTCGCGCCGCTGATGGTTTTTTCACGTAAGCTCATATCAATATGCCGCTTTGTTAACGAAGCCCTTGAACACCGTCAGGAAAACGATTTTGATATCGAACCAGACGCTCCATTCGCGGATGTACTCAAGGTCGAACTCGACGCGTTTTTCCATTTTCTCCAGCGTGTCGGTTTCGCCGCGCCAGCCGTTAATCTGCGCCCAGCCGGTAATGCCCGGTTTCACCTTATGGCGCAGCATGTAGCCTTCAATGAGCTGGCGATACTGTTCGTTATGCGCCACCGCATGCGGACGCGGACCGACAATCGACATCCCCCCGGTCAGCACATTAATAAACTGCGGCAGTTCATCCAACGAGGTGCGGCGCAGAAAGTTCCCCACTTTGGTGACGCGCGGATCGTTCTGCGTCGCCTGGGTCACCACTTTGTCGTTCTCCATCACTTTCATGGAACGGAACTTCCACACTTTGATCGGCTTGCCGTCCATGCCGTAGCGAGTCTGGCGGAAAATAACCGGCCCAGGTGAACTGAGTTTCACCGCCAGCGCAATGCAGCACAGCACCGGGGAGATCAGCAGCAGGATAAGCGTTGCCAGCACAATATCTTCCGCACGTTTGAGCAGGCGGTTAACCCCGGAAAGCGGCGTGTCGTACAGCGGCACCACCGGAACGCCGTTCATCTCTTCGAGACGTGAATGGAGAATGTTGAAGGTAAAGACGTCGGGGATCAGCAGCACCGAACAGGTGGTGTCCGCCAGTTGATGGACCAGTTTTTTCACTCGCGCGCCGTCGCACATCTGCATCGCGATATAGACGTTATGAATCTTGCCCGCTTTCGCATCCTCGACCAGCTGTTGCAGATTGCCCGCCCAGTCGTTAGAAACGCCGCCCGGTTTCGGATCGTGATAGACACCCACCACTTCAAACCCTAACCACGGCTGATTACGGAAGCTCTCCATCAGCATTTGTCCGGCGGCTAAATCCCCCGCCACCGCGACCATCCGCTTGTTATAGCCATGATTACGCAGCCAGCCCGCCCCAATGCGAATACATGAACGGCAAACCACCAGTCCGATGCTGGTCAGCCCATACCACGCCAGCCAGATTTTCAGTTGCGTGTCGAAATCATTGTTGAACGCCACCAGTCCGGCGCTGAAAATCACGCTTAAGGTCCAGTTTTGTAGCAACAGAGCAAATTCTGTCGCTGCCCGAACACCGCGCCATGAGCGATAAAAATCGGTGATGCCGCCCAGCATCTGGAACACCACCAGCGTAATCAGCGCCACCAACAGGTGCATGTAGAGGAATGACAGTCCGCTGACTTCGCAAACCAGCCATAGCCCGGCAAACATGATGGTGATATCTGAAAAGCGTTGCACCATAGAGATTAACGATGCATTGGTTTTCGCTCGCTCGCGCTTTTTTAGATTTGTCATCGTTGTTCCTGTTATTAGCCCCTTACCCGCAATGGGGTAAGGGAAGATCCGACATTACTCGTTCAGCAACGTCAGCAGAGTTCGCGTTCGCGCTTCCATCAGCGGCACATCACCGCGCGATTCAACATTCAACCGCACCACCGGTTCGGTGTTGGAGGAGCGCAGGTTAAAGCGCCAGTCGGCAAAGGTCATACTGATGCCATCGGTGCGATCCACCGCCAGCGCCTCACGGCTAAAATGCTGTTCGACGCGGTTAATCGCCTCAATGGGGTGCGCCAGTTTGCTGTTGATCTCACCGCTTGCCGGAAACGCCGCCATCCGGTCGCGCACCAGTTCGCCCAGCGTTTTTCCTTTCAGACACACCAGTTCGGCCACCAGCAGCCACGGGATCATGCCGCTGTCGCAGTAAGCGAAATCACGGAAATAGTGGTGGGCGCTCATTTCGCCACCGTAGATGGCGTCTTCCTTGCGCATACGTTCTTTAATAAAGGCGTGTCCGGTTTTCGACATTACCGGGGTGCCGCCTGCGGCAGTCACCACATCGATGGTGTTCCAGGAGAGACGCGGATCGTGGATGATCTTCGCACCGGGATTTTTTTCGAGGAACGCTTCTGCCAGCAGGCCGACAATGTAGTAGCCCTCGATAAACTGCCCTTTTTCGTCAAACAGGAAACAGCGGTCAAAATCGCCATCAAAGGCAATGCCCATATCCGCGCCGTGTTTGATGACCGCATTACGGGTGTCGTCGCGGCATTCCGGCAGCAGCGGGTTAGGAATACCGTTGGGGAAATTGCCGTCCGGCGTGTTGTGCACTTTGATCATTTCCACCGGTGCGCCGAGGGCTTTAAAGCGGGCTTCGATGGCGTCCACCACCGGACCTGCTGCGCCGTTCCCGGAGTTAATCACCAGCTTGAGCGGCGTGAGGTTTTTGACGTTGATATAACCGAACAGGTGATCAACGTAAGCGTCACGCAGATTGATTTGCTGATAGCGACCGCGTTTGTTTTCATCAACGGGAGGGAAGTCGTTGGCTTCTGCCAGACGCTGGACATCGCGCAGTCCGGTATCCCCGCTGATCGGGCGGGCCCCCTCGCGCACGAGTTTCATGCCGTTGTAATCCATCGGGTTATGGCTGGCGGTAACTTCAATGCCGCCATCCACACCGAGATGGAACGTGGCGAAATAGATTTCTTCGGTGCCGGACATACCAATATCCAGCACATCGACGCCCGCATCCTGTAAACCTTTCGCCAGCGCCAGTTTTAAGGTTTCGCTGGTGAGGCGGACATCACCGCCTAACACAATGGTTTTCGGTTTGAGAAATTCGCCATAAGCGCGACCAATGCGCCAGGCAATATCCTCATTCAGTTCTTCGCCTAATTTCCCGCGAATATCATAGGCTTTAAAGCAGGTTAATTTTTTCATGTCGTTACCCTTTTTCAGGCAATAGTTGGCCCTGACCGAAACGGCCAATTTTGTTTTTGTCGTTATTTACCGAAGAATTAATCCGGTTGATTATGCAACTGCTACACCCGTCCGTAGCGATCCGCGAAGCGCACCACATCATCCTCTTCGAGATAAGAGCCGGAGCGCACTTCAATTAAATCGAGCGGAATTTTCCCCGGGTTTTCCAGGCAGTGCGTCGCCCCCAGCGGAATATAAATCGACTCGTTTTCACCAAGCAGTTTGATATCACCGTCAATAGTGACTTTTGCCGTTCCCGCGACAACCACCCAGTGTTCCGCGCGGTGATGGTGCATCTGTACCGACAAGCCCTCGCCCGGTTTCACGGTGATGCGTTTCACCTGGTAGCGGTCGCCCGCGTCGATAGAGTCATATTTGCCCCACGGGCGATACACTTCGCGATGCACCCGATGCTCATGGCGACCGTCGGCTTTGATCTGCTCGACCACTTTTTTCACATCCTGCACCGCGTTACGATCGGCAATCAGCACCGCATCTTTGGTCTGCACTACCACCAAATCTTTCACCCCGACGGTGGTGACCAGGCCTGATTCGGCGTACACATAGCTGTTTTCGGTTTTGTGATTAATCACATCGCCGTGGCAAACGTTGCCTTCCGCGGTGTGGGCACTGATCTCCCATAAAGAGGACCAGGAGCCGACATCGCTCCAGCCCGCATCCATCGGTACCACAACGGCATCTGCCGTACGTTCCATGACCGCGTAATCCACCGACTCTTCCGGGCAGGCGAGAAACGCTTCTTCATTCACGCGAATAAAATCGAGATCCGGATCGACGGCGCTCATCGCTTTTTCACAGGCGTCGAGAATATCCGGGCGATATTTTTTCAGTTCTTCGAGATAGCGTCCGGCGCGGAACAGGAACATGCCGCTGTTCCAGTAATATTCGCCGCTTGCCACATAGGCCTGAGCGGTTTCCAGATTCGGTTTTTCGACAAACTGCGCCACTTCAAAGGCCACCGTATCCTGCTCACCCGCAGATACTTCACCGCGACGAATATAGCCATAACCGGTTTCTGGTAGATCCGGCACAATGCCGAAGGTCACCAACTTACCTGCTTCGGCATACGGCATGGCGTTACGCACGGCGGCGCGGAACGCGTCTTCATCGGCAATCACATGATCCGCCGCCAGCACCAGCATTAATGGGTCGTTTTCCGGGCTATGACGTTTTGCCGCCAGCGCCGCCAGCGCAATGGCTGGTGCCGTGTTTCGCCCTGCCGGTTCGAGAATAATGTTCTCGGTGAGTTTGTTCAGTTGGCGCAGCTGTTCCGCGACAATAAAGCGGTGCTGCTCATTGCAAATCACCACCGGGCTTTCGCACTCCACGCCGTTCAGGCGGCAGATGGTGGTTTGCAGCATGGTGAGATCGCCTTTCAGGCATAAAAACTGCTTGGGATAAAGTACGCGGGAAAGCGGCCATAAGCGGCTACCGGAGCCACCTGCCATCACAACTGGATAGAGTTTCGACTGCGCCATAATTATCCCCGAATATCATTTATAAATTGACGTAACACGTTCTCTTTATCGAGCGTGCGTTCGGCATATTCACGTGCCACCGTGTTGTGTTTGGGCAGCAGGAGCGCCTGACGGATCCCCGCCACCAGCGCCTCGACCGATTCCGGTTCTACGCAAACCGCAATGCCCGGAAAGGTTTCGCAAAGCTGCCCCAGTTCTGTGTGGGCTTCCGCGGTAATCACCGCGTTACCGCCTACCGCCAGAATATTGGTCAGTTTCGACGGCAATACGGCATCTGCCGCGCCGCGTTTTTGCACCACCAGATGGCAATCGCCCATCTTCAGCAGTGCGGGTAAAGCGTCATACGATTGCAGCGGGAAAAATTGCATGTTGCGCAGTTCACGCTGCTGCGCCATTTTTTCCAGCCGCGCTTTGCCGCCGCCCTGCCCGACAATGGCAAAAATCAGCGGTTCATCGCGCAGGCGATCGGCAGCTTCAATAACGTTTTCCAGCCCCTGCTTTTCACCAATATTGCCGGAGTAAAGAATGATTTTTTTGTTATCCGGCAGGCCAAGCTGGTTACGAAGGGCATCAACATCGGCGTCTGCGACATGCTGAAAACGGGCAATTTCCGACCAGTTGGGGAAGAAGATGACGTTTTCCGCCGCCACGCCTTTTTCGATGGCTTTATTCATCATCGAACGCGAAATCGTGGAGACGTTATCGACGTTATGCAGTCCGCTACGTTCGAACGCCGTTGCCAGCTGTGCCACTTTGCCGCCTTTGCCTTTTCCGGCAAGGCCCAGCCCCAGCATGGCGTCCACTTCGTAATCCTGAATATGCAGCACGGTACGCGCACCAGAGAGTTTCGCCAGCAGGCGCATTCCCGGCGTGCAAAACAGCGTTGGCACCACGCCGATAATGCGATCCGGCTTCCAGCGACGTTGCGCCATCAGAGGAAAGAAACTGCTGGCGGCAAAACTGCCGAGATGTAACAGGCGTTTCAGGGTGCTTGGCTGTTTTGGTACGTACAGTGGGCAGCGCCACACCGTGGCGGCCCCCTCTTCTCGTTTGTACCGCCAGGCGGAATAGTTCTCGCCCACCTGCCACTGCGGGTAGTAAGGCGGTGCGGTAATAACCCGCACCTCATGACCTTGCGCCGCCAGCCATTCCACCATCTCTCCGGTGTATTTGCCGATGCCGGTTAACTCCGGCGAGTAGTTAATGCCGTAGACCAGTATTTTCATAATCCGGGTACTCCGGCACGCTTCTCAGCGAGAAAATAGGCGCGGCTGTTAGCGTGAACATTGTCACTGGCGAGCAGTGCGTCCGGCGTCAGCCAGCGGTAATCGTCATGCTGCTCATCCGGCAGTAACAGTTCTTCTTCCGCTACTCTGAAGCGAAAACCGAGCACCACATAGTGAGTGGTGAAATCCGTGCCAGAGAAGTTATCGTCATAAAAGTGCTGCCAGACACCGTAAAACTGGCCTGCTGTTATCTGCAGACGCAGCCCCAGTTCCGCCATCGTCAGCCGCTCAAATGCGGCTTCCAGCGTTTCGTCTTTTTGCACGCGCCCTCCCGGCACAAACCAGTAACCCTGCGCCGGGCGGTTGGTTCTTTTGCCAAGCAGAAACTCGCCGCGACTGTTCTCGACAATAAAGTCGAGAGAGACAAGCGGAGTGGAGCGCACTACCGTGGCAAAGTCTTCCTGACGTAAAAACATCATTACCCCCGAAAGCGGTCTTGATTCTCAAGGAACCACTGGTAAGTGCTGGCAAGCCCCGCTTCCAGTGAGATTTCGTGATACCAGCCAAGCTGATGCAGGCGCGTCACATCCAGCAGTTTGCGCGGCGTACCATCCGGTTTACTGGCATCAAAAACCACCCGACCTTTGTAACCCACCACTTTGGCGATGGTTTGCGCAAGCTCGCGGATAGTGCAGTCAACGCCCGTGCCGACGTTAATGTGCGACAGCATCGGCTGGGTGTTCTCCAGCCAGACTTCGTGCGCCAGCTCCATCACATGAATGCTTGCCGCCGCCATATCATCGACATGCAGAAATTCGCGCATCGGTGTACCACTGCCCCACACCACCACGTCCGGCGCATTCTGTGCCGTCGCCTCGTGGAAGCGACGCAGCAATGCAGGGATCACATGCGAGTTACTCGGATGGAAGTTGTCGTGTGGCCCGTACAGGTTGGTCGGCATGACCGAGCGGTAATCGCGTCCATACTGGCGGTTGTAAGATTCGCACAGTTTGATCCCGGCGATTTTGGCAATGGCATAAGGCTCGTTGGTCGGCTCCAGCGTACCCTGCAATAACTCGCTTTCTGCCATCGGCTGTTTTGCCAGTTTCGGGTAGATACAGGACGATCCGAGAAACAGCAGTTTGTTCACGTCGTTCTGATGCGCGGCGTGAATGATGTTGCTCTCAATCATCATGTTCTGGTAGATGAAATCCGCCGGATAGGTGTTGTTGGCAACAATGCCGCCCACTTTCGCCGCCGCCAGATAGACCTGGTCAATGCTTTCGCTGGCAAAGAAATCATGCACAGCGCGGCTGTCCAGCAGGTTCAGCTCGTCGCGGGTGCGTAATACCAGTTCCACATCACCGCGCTGTTCGAGCTGCCGCCTGATGGCGGAACCGACCATCCCGCGATGGCCAGCAATAAAAATGCGTTGTTTACTCATGCTTATGACTCCAGCGCGATCGCCACGTCGTAGCCGTGAGATTTCAGCAGAGAGTGTTTTTTCGCCGCTTCGAGGTCATTAGCCACCATTTCAGACACCATCTCTCTGAGGGTGATTTCCGGTTTCCAGCCCAGTTTTTCGTGCGCTTTGGTCGGGTCGCCGAGCAGCGTTTCAACTTCTGCCGGACGGAAGTAACGCGGGTCAACGGCGATAATCACATCGCCCGATTTAACGCCCGGCGCGTCATGCCCTGTGACGGAAACCACAATACCCTTCTCTTCAACGCCCGTGCCTTCAAAGCGCAGTTTGATACCCAACTGTGCCGCCGCCATTTCTACGAACTGACGCACGGAGTACTGAACGCCGGTGGCAATAACGAAATCTTCTGGCTGTTCCTGTTGCAGCATCATCCACTGCATTTTTACGTAGTCTTTGGCATGGCCCCAGTCACGCAGGGAATCCATATTGCCGAGGTACAGGCACGACTCCAGCCCCTGGGCGATGTTGGCGATTGCGCGGGTGATTTTGCGGGTAACGAAGGTTTCGCCGCGGCGCGGGGATTCATGGTTGAAGAGAATACCGTTACAGGCATACATGCCGTAGGATTCGCGGTAGTTAACGGTGATCCAGTAGGCGTACAGTTTGGCGACCGCATACGGAGATCGCGGGTAGAACGGCGTGGTCTCTTTCTGCGGAATTTCCTGCACCAGACCGTACAGTTCAGAGGTGGAAGCCTGATAAAAACGGGTTTTCTTTTCCAGACCGAGGAAGCGGATCGCCTCGAGCAGGCGCAGCGTACCCATCGCATCGACGTCTGCGGTATATTCCGGTGACTCAAAAGAAACCGCAACGTGGCTCATTGCGCCCAGGTTGTACACTTCATCCGGCTGCACTTCACGCAAAATGCGCGTCAGGTTGGAGGTATCACTCAGGTCGCCATAATGCAGATGGAATTTCGGGTTGCAGGTGTGCGGATCCTGATAAATGTGATCCACGCGCTCGGTGTTGAATGACGATGCGCGACGCTTAATACCATGCACCTCGTAACCTTTTTCCAGCAGAAACTCTGCCAGGTAAGAACCGTCTTGTCCGGTTACACCGGTGATGAGAGCGACTTTTGACATGTCTTATTCCTCTGTATTTTTTGAATTTATTCAGTTTCAACGCGTTCGCGTATCACCACTGCGGGATTCCCCCGGCAAACCACATTTGCCGGAAGCGATTTAAAAACACTGCTTCGCGCCCCCACGACGGTGCCGTCGCCGATTGTGACGCCTGGGGCAACAAAGACATCGGTTGCCAGCCAGCATTTCTCGCCAATCACAATAGGCGTGGCGTTAATGGTGAAATGTTGACTTGCATGGTCGTGGCTACCGGTGCATAAATAACTTTTTTGCGATATCACCGAATGTGCGCCAATGGTTATTTCACCGAGGGTATATAAATTGACCTCATCGCCGACCCACGCGTAATCACCTAAGGTTAATTTCCACGGATAGGTAATTTTTACTGACGGACGAATAACTACGTTTTTTCCTATTTTTGCGCCGAATAAACGTAATAAAAAAGCCCGCCAGCGATACAATACTTGTGGCGACCAGGCAAATAATGTTGCCTGTACTGCCCACCACAATTGCACTTTAATAGCGTTGCCGCCCCGGAACCCTTTCGGCACCGAGAAACCACTTAAATCCTGCATCGTTTTCCCTTATATTCAGCTTTTGTTATATAAGGCTTTCGTCTTTGAGGTAGTACGTTGGCGTAAATGCCAGGATAATTCTGCCCAGAAGCCAGGCACATGTAATATCTGCCGTTGGACTTTTTTGGCGTCAGCACATAATTCCATATTATTGGTGGTAGATACTCCACCCATAGAAAATTCAGACACCAGGCCATTGAGTTTTCTAAATGCATAACCAGCTTTATACATTTTGGCTGCCAGCGCGTAATCGGAAGAAACTTTATATTCCAGGTCATAACGCCATTTTTTCAAGCCGGATACCGGAAAAAATATCGCCTGATGA
The DNA here is from genome assembly GCF_046764225.1 of Escherichia sp. F1. Taxonomy (NCBI): domain Bacteria; kingdom Pseudomonadati; phylum Pseudomonadota; class Gammaproteobacteria; order Enterobacterales; family Enterobacteriaceae; genus Escherichia; species Escherichia sp. F1. The sequence continues at coordinate 1,879,637 of NZ_CP177202.1, read as the reverse complement.
CTGGCGGGCAGGCTGTGGTAAATATACCAACCCGGTTTGGCGTTACGTTTAATTTTATGCCCGTCGCCAAAATCCAGCAGCGCATCGCCGGTGATCATCACGTTATCTTTTTGCACTTTTAACTTACGGATAAAATTTGCGGCATCCTGATGAAAAATATCGCCCGAATTGAGAAACAACGCGAACTTGCCTTGTGCCATCGCAATGCCTTTATTCATGGCATCGTAGATACCGTTATCTGGCTCACTGACAAAGCGTAGGTTATAGATACCATTGAGATTTTCCAGATACTCACGGGTACCGTCGTTGGAACCGCCATCGACAACAATCCATTCGAAGCTGATATCGTCCACCTGCGCCAGATGCGCCAGCGAGGCATGTGTTTTGACTATCCCTTCGAGGTTACGAAACGCGACAGTGATTATGCTAAGCAACATGTTCTTATTCTTACCTCGTAATATTTAACGCTTTTCGCAAAATAAACGGACAGACGATTAAAAATGCATATTCCGGGCTAAATATCGAACCGGTAAAAAACAGCGATACCGGAGTAAAAAGATATAATTGCACGCGAAAATTGCGGTTATCACCAAAAGCGTTGATCATCATTTTTATCACTTTCCCCATGTACCACAGTGATAAAAACACCGCGAACCAGGAAAAATAAATAATCAGCAGATACAAACCATTGTCTATGGTTTTTCCGACATCCGCACCGTTAAATATTCCGAATGATGCGACATATTCATAAAGTGAGCCAAATCTGACTACACCGTCAATATGGGTCAAAGAATAACCGACCATCACCAGCGGACCGACAATACGATAATATGATGACGATCCTTCCGTACCTAAATCGCCCAGACGGGTGGAAATATAAGGAAATGCAATTACCACACCAACCAGGAATACAGCCATAGAAATCAATGCTAACGGTAACTTTTTCTTAATCGCCTCTTTATTCAGATATTGAAATGCCCACTCCAGCAAATAAAACAGGATAAAGGTCATAACCCCTGAAAACGATCCGGATAATATTATCCCTGCGAGAATCATAGCATCGGTTTTAGGCGTTTTGATACCAAACTGTTTGATGCTGAGCCAAATTGAGATTAATGCCAGAGCGAAAAATGCCGGTTCGAAATAAAGTGCTGTCGTGCGCTTGCCGCCGAATTTGATGAAATTCAGCACATAGCTGTTGCTGTAAATCAGATATTTCGAAATCGACTCCATAATACTGCTGCCACCGGTGAGGATAATTTGCGCCATCTCCACTGCCGCCAGCGCCACCACCAGCCCGACCACCAGATAAAAGAAACGTAATATCTTGCGATGGTTGTGTGGCGAAATCGTTTTAAAGCGAATACTCCACACCATGCCAATAATGATCACAATATAGACAAACAGCATGGTTGAAGTGACATATTTACTGGCATCCAACGACTGACCAAACAGATAGTTGAACGCCGTGAGCCCCGCGCCAATCCCCAAGGCAATCATCAATTTTTTAACGCTGATGCGCTCTAAAAACAGCAGTAACAAGACAGGTAAAAAAGTGACGATGGTGATGGGGAAACTTTCGCCAAGCTGGGCGATTTTGACGTTAACCAGCAGGTAAATCAGCGGCAGCAGCAGGTAGCTACAGATTCTGATAGAAGTTGACATACTCCTCCAGCATCTGTTGTCCACTGTAGGCGGCGCGGCTGCGCTGGCTGAACTCAGCCAGCGTGGTACTAAATATCGCCTGCGCGATTTCCGGTTTGCTTAACTGCACCAGTTGCAGCACGTCTTCTTCGCTGACGGTTTTACCGCCGGATTTTTGCAGCACTTCCCGCGCCGCGTCGCTATGGGTGGCAATCACCGGCACGCCAATCGATAGCGCCTCACACAAAATCAGCGGGTAGTTATCGACGCGAGAACTGAATACCAGCGCATCCATCTGATTGAGCGCGCTCATCAACTTGCGCTTGTCAGTTTCAAAGCCGTGATTAACCACGTTGCCAGCGGTGAACGGCGAGAACTTACCAAAGGTATGCAGTTCGATTTTGTCGCCCAGCGCCATCATCTCACGCACCAGTTGCTGGTTAGTCTTGCCGTCGTAACGCAGGTCATGCGCTACCACCGCGATTTTCGGCTTGCCCTGAGTTTCGCGCACCGGAGGCAAGTCCGCCAGAATCGCTTCGGTTGCCATATCAATGCCATTATTGATAATCCGGCAACGCCCTGGACCGTACAGACTATTGAAAGCATCAGCCACATGCTGGCTGGGGGAAATAAACTGACAGCCCAGCGCCAGCATCTCACGGAATAACTGGCGTTTGCCCGCCACCAGCTGGTGTGCGCGATCAATCTTCACCGGCGGATAATTATTTAAGGTCGGGCATTTCTGGCAGCCCTTTTTCCAGCCTTCACAACCGTCGGTAAAGGCGCAGCGTCCGGTAACGCTCCAGTGATCGTGTAACGTCCAGACCAAAGTGATATCCGGTTTGTGGTTTTTCACTTTTTCGCAAAAGCGCACCACGCTCTTAAGATTCAACCAGTAGCTGTGCAGCACATGAAAATGCAGGACCACCGGACCCGGTGTGCGAGTAATGGTGCGATATAACTCATTGAAATTGCCAAACAGATCGCGATTAAACAGACGAAACAGGGCAATGTTCGCCATCGCGGTCATCCGCGGCGTATGTTTGATGACCTGCGGATAGTTCTGATGGCTGACGCTCTCTTTGCCGCCTTTGCCGTAACCGTAGACAAAATGTGACGCCAGCCCCTGTTGCAGCGCACGCTGGTGGAGATCTAACGCCACACCTGCCGCCCCGCCTTCCGCCAGTCGCACATTAAATTGCAGAATATTCATTTAATTACCTTCACTCGCGCTTTTTCTCCCACCACCAGCGCGTTATCCGGGACAGAGTCGAGCACCACGCTGCCCGCGCCCACGGTGACGTTGTTACCAAGCGTGATATCACCAAGAATAATGACGTTGGCACCGAGCTCGACGCCGTTGCCAATGTGTGGACATGCCATGTTATCGGCACCACGATTGCCGATAGTGACGCCGTGGCGAATGGTGAAATCATCCCCCGCTACCACGTTTTTATTGATCACTACGGCATAGCCGTGATGGATAGTGAAACGGCGACCAATGGTTGCGGCTGCCTGGATTTCATAACCGAAAAAGCATTCGGTGATAATGCGATACAGCACCAGCAGCGGGGCCGCCCAAATATTGTTGAGGACGTTCTTTTTGCGCCACACTGAACAAAAATGAGCGACGCGATAGGCAAGGACCATGCAGCACGGGCGTAAACTCCAGCTGTTGGCACGCAGATCTTCCAGCATCTTTAGCGCCCCCGAATACCATCAGCCAGACGTTTGCCGTTACGCACCGACAGCAGCGTCAGCAAGGTGCGCCAGGTCATGCGTTTATTGCGGATCTGGTAGAGGGTAAACAGCTGATATTTTTTGCTGGCGCGGTCAAATTTGTCTTTGTGCTTGCGGTAAAAGTGGAAGTATCCGGAGAATTTTTTCGGTGACGAGGTGATCTGCATTTCGCCGTGATTGATATGCAGGATCTGCGTCGCCTCTTCTACTTTCCACGGTTCGCCGTACTCCACCACCATCCGCAGGAAAATGTCGTAATCCTGTGCCGCTTTCAGTTCGGTATCGAACAAACACTCTTTGAAACGCCACGCCCAGGTAAAGACCTGATTGCCAATGATATTGCGTTTGTAGAACAGGCGGCGTGAATACGGCGATTTGGGATACAGCGGCAAACTTGCCGGTTGGGAATAGACTTCGCCCTGGCAAACGTAGTCGTTAGCGTACAAAAAGGCGTGTGTGACCAGTTGCTGTTTATGGGCGAGGAAGACGCTCAGGCGGTTGGGTGTCCATTCATCATCATCATCGATCCCGGTGATGTATTCCCCTTGCGCCAGCATAATCGCCTGGTTACGTACCGCGCACGCCCCGCTGTTAATGTCGTTGTGAATGTAGGTGATACGCGGGTCGTTGAGGGCGGTGACGTACTGTTGCAGCTGTTCCCAGGAGGTGGAGCAATCATCCACGATGATCATCTCCCAGTTACTGTAGTCCTGGCGCAGGACCGATTTTATCGCCCGAATCGCCAGTTGTTGGCGGTTCCAGGTCGGCATATAGATTGAGATCAGCGGATTGTCTTTCATAGGTTGTTCTCCCGGCTTATGAGCTGGTTTGCTTGCCGGATGCGGCGTGAACGCCTTATCCGGCCTACGGGGCGGTGCGAATGCAGGCGTCGTTATTTCGCGTCCGACTTATATTCGTATTCGTAATAGCCATAATCCTGATACGCGCTGGCGCGGCGGAAGATGGAGTTCAAAATCACCCCTTTCACCGGAATACCGTTTTGCTCAAAGCGGCTCAGACTGGTTTCCACTTCTTTCAAGGTGTTGACCGCATAACGCGCCACCATTAACGTCGTTCCGACATGACGACCAACAATTGCCGCATCGGTCACTGCCAGAATCGGCGGCGTATCAATCAACACCAGGTCATAGTTTTTACTCGCCCAGTTCACCAGTTCGGCAAAGCGTTCGCTCATCAACAGTTCAGAAGGATTTGGCGGCACCTGACCGCGCGGGATCAGGTCAAATTTGGCAATAGAGGTCGGTTTAGCAGCGGTAGTAATATCGCCCTGACCAATCAAAATTTCCGACAGGCCATTGACGTTATTGGTGCCCAACAGCTCGTGGGTGTAGCCTTTGCGCATATCGCAGTCGATCAACAACACCCGTTTATTGGTCTGACTGATCACCGCCGCCAGGTTAGCGCAGACAAAGGTTTTACCGATTGACGGGCTAACCCCGGTCATCATCAACACATTGTTCTGCGCCTGCATCATCGCGAAGTACAGACTGGTACGCAGACTGCGGATGGCTTCAATCGCCAGATCGGTTGGATTCCCCACCGCCAGTAGCTGGCTCTGTTTATAGCGTTTAACCCCTTTGATGGTTTTGACGCTATCGCGCGCTTTCTGCCATTCCGACAGCGGGATGCTGGCATAGACGCTAATACCGTGTTCTTCCAGCACCTGTGGGCTTTCGATGCCGCGATTGAACAACGAGCGCAGCAGCACACCCACGATAGAGAGCATCAGGCCGAGGATAATCGCGCCGAGGATAATCAGCCCTTTCTTGGGTTTCAGCACGCCAGGCTGGGTGATTGCCGGGTCAACAATGCGCACATCGCCGACGGTGCTGGCTTCGGTGATTTTCAGCTCCTGTTCTTTATTCAGCAGTTGCATATAGACCTGCTGCCCAGACTCGACATCGCGGGTCAGACGGACAATTTCCTGCTGGGTTTTCGGCATCGCCGTTACGCGACCATTAAGTTTGGCTTTTTCGTCTTCCAGCGCCTGCCGTTTCTCCAGCAGCGTGCGATACGCCGGGTGAACTTTGGTGTACAGCTTGGAGATTTCCGCTTCTTTAAAGGTCAGTTCGTTCAACTGCGCGTCGATGTTCACCATCGAATCGAGCACCGCTTTCGCTTCCAGCGGCAGATCAACAGAATCTTTATCCTGACGGAAGGCATTCAGTTTGTTTTCGGCAACATCAAGGCGGCTACGTACTTCCGGTAACTGTTGCGCGAGGAAAGCGAGGCTTTTCGACGCTTCCGCCGATTTGCGCTCAATATTTTGTTCCTGATAGTTACGAGCGATGCTGTTAAGAATGTCGCGGATCTGTTCGCGATCTTCACCGGTATAAGTCAGGCTCAGTACGCCTGCGTCTTTGCCGTTCTCCGTTACCGTCAGGCTGTTTTGCAGTTGATTGATCATCCCCAGCGTGGAGTATTTGGTGACGGTAAACTCACTACCCGGGCTGGCGTGAATGGCTTCAACCATCAGCGTGACGCCTTCTTTTTTCAGCATCTGACCCGCTTGCCCACGGGCGCTAAAGCCGCCATCGCTGCTCAGAGTGTAGTTTTTATCGTCCAGCACATTAAGCGTAAACACCTGTTCCGCCATCTCTTTCGGGCGGTTAAAGGTGGTCACTTTTACCGTCTCGTTCTGGCGTCCCATCAGGCGATCCCAGCCCGCACCGAAAATCGGGAACGTGTTTTTGCTCACTGCAATATCGAGGTCGAGATCGTCCACCGTTTTACCAAGCACCAGACGTGAACGAATCAACTGGATCTCGGCGTCCGATGCTGGCGGTTTGTTGGCTAATGCCGAACCAATGTCCTGCACTAACGAATTGCCGCTGTTTTGCTCGATTTGTACCAGTGCGTCGGCACTATAAATCGGCGTGGCGAAGAAAGTGTAAACCACGGAACAGAGGGCAAATACAGCGGTGATGCCAATCACCCACCAGCGCGCTTCAATGACGGTGCCGACCAGGCGACCAATATCGATTTCATCACTGCCCGTTACCGGAGCGGCATGTTGTTTTACTTTTTCTGTCATTCTTATACCTGCTCTGCGTTCAATGCCTGCGCCCACTGGCGGGCAGACCGTTCAAGTAATGTGTACACCGCTGCAAACGTTTCCCGGCTTTTGCGATACGGATCGGGGATTTCACGTTCGTTATCCCAGTGACCAAACAGCATCACTTTGCCGCGCATCTCCGGTGCCATCTCGCATAAGCGTTCGATATGGCGCTTTTCCATGGTCAAAATCAGGTCGTAGTTGCGACACAGACGGCGGCTGATTTGCCGTGCGCAATGACCTTCCAGAGACAGTTGATGTTCTGCGGCGACGCTGATAGCGGTAGGATCAGCGCCCTTTCCGACCAGCGCGCCGAGTCCAGCGGACTCCACTTTTAGCTCCGGGTGATAACGTTGCAGTAAGCGTTCCGCCGTCGGGGAACGGCAAATATTGCCGACACAGACAACTAAGATGTTGTTAAACATGACGATTACCAGTTATGAATGTCGCTGGCTGTATCCGTCATGTAACGGACACCGCTAATAGTTGGCAGCAACTGATTGATCAGACGGTTCCAGCGGGAAACCGGTGCGGTGGTGACATACACCACGTCATAAGGTTGCAGGCGGAATTCTGTCGCCATCACCAGCGACGTGGCATCGGACATATCCAGCTGATAGATATTGGCAATCTTGCCGTTACGCCCGCCCTCGCCTTTCAGCGGACGAATGACAAAGATGCCGCTGGCGTTGGAGGTGGTCATGTCGATGCCTTCAGCATTGCCCAGGGCTTCAGTCAGGGTCATGCCGCTAAAGTCCATTTTCAGGGTGCTCTGTTTTTTCACTTCACCCATCACAAATACTTTCAGATCATCATTACGCGGCACGTAGAGAATATCGCCGGGATAAAGCAGTCGGTTCTGATTGAGGTCGCCGTTTTGCATCAGCGCCTGCAAAGAAATGCGTTCTTCACGACCATTGTGTGTTAGCACCACGTTGCGCCAGTCAGCGGTGTCGGTCAGGCCACCTGCGGCGTTGATGGCATCGAGAATGGTCAGTGGTACGTTGGTGATGGCCTGTTGACCGGATTTATTCACCTGACCTGAGATATACGCTTTTTGCGAGCGGAAGGCGGCGATATTAACGTCCACCTGCGGGTCAGCGATGTACGTCGCTAAGCGCCCGGTAATATCACTGCGGATTTCAGCGAGCGTTTTCCCCACCACGTGAACTTTGCCGATATACGGGTAGAACATGGTGCCGTCAGGCTGTACCCAGTTGCCGGTGTCGCTGGAGCTGCGGTACTGACCGGCTGGCGTGGTAAGTTCCGGGTGATCCCAGACGGTGACATTAAGAACGTCCCCCGGCCCGACGCGATACTGGTAATTCGCGATCTCGCTTTCCAGCGTCATATTGGGGCGCGCTACGTTGGGTCGTGGGCGTAATTGATCAATCAGGCGCGGGGTCAACGGATAAACATTCACCATTTTGTCGAGATCGAAATCAGCGTCCTGCTGTTTGATGACGTCTTTGCCCATCGTCGACATATTGCTGCCCGGAAGTACTGTGCAACCGCTTATCAAGGTTACTGACACCAATAATGGCATCAATTTCATTTTGGATTTCATCATTGTTTATTTATCACTTTGGCAGAGTAATTATCCTGTGCACTGTTAATAGCAATGTCGCCATGCACATTTACCTTGCAGTTAATTGAATAAAAATATAACTGGCATCAGTCCTAAAAAAATTGATTTCATCCGCAGGCTATTGACAGAATAATTCAGACTGGTCTTTCAGGCATCCAGACACGCTACCGCCCCTGGCTTTTTAGCTACCAATACACTGATTTAGCTTAATTTTTAAAACCCTCTCAACATACAGTCGTTGATGAGAAAGGGTTATTGCGGAAATTAACTTCCGAATATAAGGTGACATTATGGTAATTGAATATTGGCTCTCCAATAATGCAGGAGGAAGTGTTACAGCTAACGGAATAGTAGGCAAGGTAACAATTCGGCAATTGGCTATTTTTAAGAATTATATTAAGTGTCATTCAATATGGTTTTTAGGAGTTTCTTTAGGTTGACAATATTTAATATAGTGTCTCCACATGCGATATTTCTTAAATAATGTTTTATTATTACCACTTTTAATTCAGGGATAATGTGAGGTTATAAACCTCAAATAATATGAGATAAATAGTGCTGCAACATTGCATTTTTGCCCCGATTTATCCATGATCGAATTGTGACATTTGTCATACAACGAATAGGTTTTGTACTTACTATGGAATGGATTGCCGATCCGTCTATCTGGGCCGGGTTAATCACGCTGATTGTGATCGAACTGGTCCTCGGCATTGATAACCTGGTCTTTATTGCCATCCTCGCCGAAAAACTACCGCCGAAGCAGCGCGACCGCGCACGGGTTACCGGGCTGCTGCTGGCGATGTTAATGCGCCTGTTACTGCTGGCGTCAATCTCCTGGCTGGTCACCCTGACACAACCGCTATTCAGCTTTCGCTCGTTTACCTTTAGCGCCCGCGACTTAATCATGCTGTTTGGTGGTTTCTTCCTGCTGTTCAAAGCCACGATGGAGCTGAACGAACGGCTGGAAGGGAAAGACAGCAATAACCCCACGCAACGCAAAGGTGCGAAGTTCTGGGGGGTGGTGACACAAATTGTGGTACTGGACGCCATCTTCTCACTCGACTCGGTGATTACCGCCGTCGGGATGGTCGACCATTTACTGGTCATGATGGCCGCCGTCGTTATCGCTATTAGCCTGATGTTGATGGCCAGCAAGCCGTTAACGCAATTTGTTAACAGTCACCCGACCATCGTTATTCTCTGCTTAAGCTTCCTGTTGATGATTGGCTTTAGCCTGGTGGCAGAAGGTTTCGGCTTCGTCATTCCGAAAGGCTACCTGTACGCTGCTATTGGTTTCTCGGTGATGATCGAGGCGCTCAATCAGTTGGCTATCTTTAACCGGCGACGTTTTCTTTCCGCTAACCAGACACTGCGCCAGCGGACTACCGAAGCGGTAATGCGCCTGCTTAGCGGGCAAAAAGAAGATGCGGAACTGGACGCCGAAACCGCGTCCATGCTGGTGGATCATGGTAACCAGCAGATCTTTAATCCGCAGGAACGGCGGATGATTGAGCGGGTACTTAATCTTAATCAGCGTACCGTCAGCAGCATTATGACCTCGCGCCACGATATTGAGCATATCGATCTCAACGCGCCGGAAGACGAGATCCGCCAGTTGCTGGAGCGAAATCAGCATACGCGGCTTGTCGTTACTGATGGCGATGACGCAGAAGATTTGCTCGGTGTTGTTCACGTTATCGACCTGCTACAACAGTCACTGCGCGGCGAACCGCTCAACCTGCGGGTATTGATTCGCCAGCCGCTGGTGTTCCCTGAAACCTTGCCGTTGTTACCTGCCCTGGAGCAGTTCCGTAATGCCCGCACGCACTTTGCTTTTGTAGTGGATGAGTTTGGCTCGGTGGAAGGGATTGTGACATTAAGTGACGTCACGGAAACTATTGCCGGTAACTTGCCGAACGAAGTGGAAGAGATCGACGCCCGCCATGATATTCAGAAAAACGCCGACGGTTCCTGGACGGCGAATGGTCATATGCCACTGGAAGATCTGGTGCAATATGTGCCGCTACCGCTGGATGAGAAACGCGAATATCACACCATTGCCGGGCTGCTGATGGAATATTTGCAGCGTATTCCAAAACCTGGCGAAGAAGTTCAGGTGGGGGATTATTTGCTTAAAACGTTGCAGGTGGAAAGCCATCGCGTGCAGAAGGTGCAGATTATACCGCTGCGTAAGGATAGCGAGATGGAGTACGAGGTGTGATGGTATCGGCCATTTTACCCAATGCTGCGTAACGCCTTATAACTTCAGCAATGAAGCATTGTCTGTGGTAAACGGACATCACAGCGGGGGGGTGGGTCCGGGTTGCCAGGGTGGTGGAGATTGAGCCACCCTGGCACGTTCACCGGCTTGAGCGTTCCATAGTAGCGAGGAACATCAAGTGAACGGAACAGCCTTCGATCTTACATATTCAGAATATAATGGTGCCGCCACGAACGCCTGATGCGACGCTTTACGCGTTTTATCAGGCCTACAGGACAGGTCACCTGGTAACCTACATCTTCTCCAGTAACTTCTTCACATCTTTGCCATTGCGGGAATCTTTATTCCGCTCGGCCCAGTCATTCAGGCGACGTTTCGCTTCGTCCTGTAGATGTTTGCGCAGTAACTGATCCACTTGCAGACTGTAATTGAGTTGCTGCCAGTTGCCATAAACCCGCAGCGGTACTGGCGTTTCTTTGAGGAAATCAATCAGTTTGCTTTCCCCGTTCCAGCCCCCCACGACCCGAATATCAAACTGGGTGTCACAGGTTTGCTCCGCCAGATTCAACGTACCAGCCCCGGAAAGCGCCAGCATGGGCGATTGACCTTGCATGTCGTTTAACGTCACGACGCCATCCTTCAACGTCAAATCGGTGGTAAAGCGGTCAAGACGCGTTACGTTATCGAAGTTTTCAGCGGCCTTCACATCACCACCATTACGTTCTACCGCTTGCTGAATCATCTGCTGGAAGTTCATCCCTTCCATGCGCGTGTCGGTCATTTCGACATGTGCCTGTCCTTGCCAGTTATGGCGGAATGCGTCGGCATCTATGTCAGCACCGGAGAAATCACCAGCCAGTGACATCTTTCCGGTCAACGAAATCGGATAGTTAAACGCCTTCAGAATGGTACCAATCTCAACGTTTTCCAGCCGTGGCTGGAAGTTTATCCGCGGATTTATTGATGTCGCGTCCAGCGTGCCCGGCAGTGAAACCTGTCCACCGTTAAGTTTGCCCTGCAGTTGAGTAATTTCCAGCAAACCCGACTTGTTGGTCATTTGCGTGGCAACATCTGTAAAATTCATTCCGCGCCAGCGCACGTTACTGGCCTGCAACAAAATATCAGCCGTAAAGCCTTGCAGTCCCTGATAGGCCGGTTCATCAATACGCGAAGAAATGACCGGGCGCGGCAACGTTGATTGGCTCTGCCCCTGCTGCGCGGCACCGTTTTCACCGTTCGCTGTTTCATTAAGCGGGATGAGGTTGTCAAGATTCAGTTGCGGAAATTGCAGTCTCAGCTGCCATTCCGGTTGCTCTGTCAGCGTGACCTGTGCTTGCCCGCTCAGCGTACTGTCATTGGCGGTCAAACTAATTTGGTTAAATGAAAGGCGTTTATGTGACTCCTGCCACTGGGCCTGGAAACTCCCCTGCCCCTGAATACCTTGTTTTGGTAAATCTGCACCCTGCAACTGCCAGTTAATTTGTTCAATAGCCGCCGTTAAATCATGCGGATAATCAGAAGCATCTACCGTACCGTTAAGGGATATCGTGAGATCGCGCTGATCGCGATTAACCCGCCCGGAGAACTCAAATGAGCCACGATGTTGGGGATCTTGTTCCATTTGCAGACGGATATTGCGGATTGTCACCTGCTCGTCATCTTCATGCTGGAACACCAGCACGCTGTCCGCCACCTTAAGACTGGATATATCAAACGACCATCCGCGATCGTCTGACAGATCCGGCAAGGTATTGTCGCGCGGTGCAACCGGAGCGTCTTCACTGCGCACCGCTTCCGTCTGCGGCGTCAGTTGGATCACTGCCCCTTTTAGCATCACCTGCTTAACGCTCAGTTGATGACTCAGTAGTGGTAAAAGCGCCACGTCCAGACGCATGTTGTCGGCGCGAACCAGTGGCTGGCTCGCGCCCTGGGCGGTGAGAGACATTCGCCCGGAGAGGATACTAAGCTGCGGCCAGACGTGCCAACGCAGTGGCCCGTCGAGCTGCAATTGATAACCGCTACGTGCAGCAACTTGCTTGACCATATAGTCGCGGAAATCATTCGGATTCACCAGCAACACTAACGCAGATAACCCGGCCACCAGCACGACCAGGAGTATCATCAGCGTCGTCAGAAATCGTCTCATGGTATCCTCAATGGGCCTGAATTAGTCTTTATCGATTCGGCTGGCTACCGCGCCCTGCTGGTTGCGATATTTCGCATCTTCACGGCGATTGTAAGGTCGCGCCGCCGGGCCGGAAAGCGGCTCAAAGCTCAGCGCACCAATTAACATGCCCGGACGCAGCGCCAGCGGCAACTTACCGGAGTTGTAGAACTCCAGCACAATGCAGCCAGACCAGCCCGGATCGATACGGTGCGCGGTGACGTGCACCATAAGCCCCAGACGCGCCAGTGAGGAACGACCGTCCAGCCATCCCACCAGATCGGCTGGCAGCGTCACCGACTCCAGCGTCACCGCCAGCGCCAGCTCTCCTGGGTGAAGATAAAACGCCTCGCTTTCATCGAGTACGATCTCATCGCTCATCACGCGGTCAAGCGCGGCGCTCACTTCATCTTTGGGACCGCTCAGATCGATAAACGCTGCCGTGTGACCACGGAAGGTACGAAATTTATTGCCCAGGCGCACATCCACCGTCGCGCCATTAATACGCTCCACTGGCGGACGTGGGTTGATCGACAAACGGCCTTCATCAAGCCAGGCTTCAATATCTCGGTCACACAGACGCATGGCATTTTCTCCTTTCGCGCATCACTCCCTTAACGCCAATTACGTCAAGGGCATACCAGGTTATCACTGAACGGTACACAATTTATCAAGCTTATTCAAAGAACTGACTTATTTTCGCTTTCAATATATCGATGGCGATGCGGTTTTTCCCGCCGCGCGGCACGATAATGTCCGCATATTGTTTAGAAGGCTCAATGAATTGCAGGAACATCGGACGCACGGTTTTTTGATATTGCGCCATCACTGAATCCATTGAACGCCCACGCTCGTTAACGTCACGCTTGATGCGGCGCATCAGGCAGATATCCAGCGGGGTATCAACGAAAATTGAGAAGTTAAGTTCGTCACGCAAACGCGCATCCGTTAGCAGCAAAATGCCTTCGAGAATGATGACTTTCTTCGGCTCAACCGTCACCGTTTCTTTCATACGCGTATGTTCAACATAGCTGTAAACCGGCAGGTCAATTGCCGAGCCGCGTTTCAACGCTTGTAAATGCTCAAGCAACAGGCTGTGATCCATCGCGCTGGGATGGTCGTAGTTGGTCTTAACGCGTTCTTCCATCGACAGATGGCTTTGATCTTTGTAATAGCAGTCTTCGGGAATTACGCCGATGTGTTCATCACCGACTTGCTCACGTAATTCACGATAAAGGGTACTGGCAATAAGACTCTTGCCGGAAGCCGATGCGCCAGCGATACCGATAATGACGCACTGATGAGACTGATCAGTCATATATTTAGCGACCTGATTAACCTGGATGTTAGGAAGGGGGCGACGAAGCGCCAAACGCGGCAATTATAGGGATTTCATCCGCCTGATACCAGTCGAATAGCGTTGCCGCGCGCTCAGAGTAATTGTTGACGAATAATTCCCGGTGGCAAATTACGTTGTTCAGTTTTAATGCAAGGTAAAAATTGTTATACGAAGTTGCGCAAATTATCCGCCTTTACGTCACTTTATGAGCAATTCGCATATAAAATGTAAAACTTTTGTACTAGCATAAACACAGAAACGAATACTGGCGACCTGGTCTTGCGGATAAAGCGGTAATGAGCAAACAATCACAGCATGTATTAATTGCCCTGCCCCACCCGCTGCTTCACCTGGTCAGTTTAGGTTTAGTCTCGTTTATCTTTACCCTTTTCTCGCTTGAGCTTTCGCAGTTTGGCACCCAACTCGCCCCATTGTGGTTCCCGACGTCCATCATGATGGTGGCGTTTTATCGCCATGCCGGGCGCATGTGGCCGGGGATTGCGCTGAGCTGCTCGCTGGGAAATATCGCCGCATCCATCCTGCTTTTTTCCACCAGCTCGCTGAACATGACCTGGACGACCATCAATATTGTTGAAGCCGTGGTCGGGGCAGTGCTACTGCGTAAATTGCTGCCGTGGTATAACCCATTGCAAAATCTGGCTGACTGGCTGCGTCTGGCACTCGGCAGCGCCATTGTTCCGCCTCTGTTGGGGGGTGTTCTGGTTGTCCTGCTGACGCCCGGAGACGATCCTCTCAGGGCATTTTTGATATGGGTACTTTCAGAATCCATCGGCGCACTGGCACTGGTGCCGCTGGGGTTGTTATTTAAACCACACTATCTGCTGCGCCATCGCAACCCACGGTTGCTTTTTGAGTCGCTGCTCACGTTAGCCATCACACTGACGTTAAGCTGGCTTTCGATGCTGTATCTGCCGTGGCCTTTTACTTTCATTATTGTGCTGTTGATGTGGAGCGCCGTGCGCCTGCCACGAATGGAAGCCTTTTTGATCTTCCTTACCACGGTGATGATGGTGTCACTGATGATGGCCGCTGATCCCTCCCTGCTTGCTACGCCGCGTACATACCTGATGAGCCATATGCCGTGGCTACCGTTTTTGCTGATCCTGCTGCCCGCCAACATCATGACCATGGTGATGTATGCCTTTCGTGCGGAACGCAAACACATCTCTGAAAGCGAAACCCGCTTTCGGAACGCGATGGAATATTCCGCTATTGGCATGGCATTAGTGGGCACCGAGGGACAATGGCTGCAATCCAACAAAGCGCTCTGCCAGTTTCTCGGTTACAGTCAGGAAGAACTGCGCGGACTCACCTTTCAGCAACTGACCTGGCCGGAGGATCTCAATAAAGATCTGCAACAGGTTGAAAAGCTGATCAGCGGTGAAATAAACACCTATTCAATGGAAAAACGCTACTACAACCGCAATGGCGATGTTGTCTGGGCGTTGCTTGCCGTCTCACTGGTGCGCCACACCGATGGTACGCCGCTCTATTTTATCGCTCAGATTGAAGACATAAACGAGCTAAAACGCACCGAACAGGTGAACCAGCAACTGATGGAGCGCATCACGCTGGCTAACGAAGCGGGCGGAATTGGCATCTGGGAGTGGGAGCTTAAGCCGAATATTTTTAGCTGGGATAAGCGGATGTTCGAGCTGTATGAAATTCCTCCGCATATCAAACCGAACTGGCAGGTGTGGTACGAGTGCGTGCTGCCGGAAGATCGCCAGCACGCCGAAAAAGTGATTCGCGATTCATTGCAATCACGCTCTCCCTTTAAACTGGAATTTCGCATTACCGTGAAAGACGGCATTCGCCATATCCGCGCCCTCGCTAACCGGGTACTGAATAAAGAAGGCGAAGTCGAACGCCTGCTCGGCATTAATATGGATATGACCGAAGTGAAACAGCTTAACGAGGCATTGTTTCAGGAAAAAGAGCGCCTGCACATTACGCTGGATTCCATCGGCGAAGCCGTGGTCTGTATTGATATGGCGATGAAAATTACCTTTATGAATCCGGTAGCGGAGAAGATGAGCGGCTGGACGCAGGAAGAAGCATTAGGTGTTCCGCTCCTGACGGTGTTGCATATTACTTTTGGCGACAACGGACCATTAATGGAGAACATTTACAGTGCCGACACCTCACGTTCCGCGATTGAACAAGATGTGGTGTTGCACTGCCGGAGCGGCGGCAGCTACGACGTGCATTACAGTATTACGCCGTTAAGTACTCTGGACGGCAGCAATATAGGCTCGGTTCTGGTGATTCAGGACGTCACCGAATCACGCAAAATGCTGCGCCAGCTGAGCTACAGCGCCTCCCATGATGCACTGACGCATCTCGCCAATCGCGCCAGTTTTGAGAAGCAACTGCGTATCCTGCTGCAAACGGTAAACAGTACACATCAGCGACATGCACTGGTGTTTATCGATCTTGATCGCTTTAAAGCGGTGAATGACAGCGCCGGGCACGCCGCTGGCGATGCTTTACTGCGCGAACTGGCGTCGTTGATGCTGAGTATGCTGCGCTCCAGCGACGTGCTGGCGCGACTCGGTGGCGATGAATTTGGTCTGCTGCTGCCAGATTGTAATGTCGAAAGTGCGCGTTTTATCGCTACACGCATTATCAGCGCCGTGAATGACTATCACTTTATCTGGGAAGGACGTGTACATCGGGTAGGTGCCAGTGCCGGGATTACCTTGATTGATGACAACAATCATCAGGCGGCTGAAGTGATGTCGCAGGCTGATATCGCCTGTTATGCCTCCAAAAATGGTGGCCGGGGCCGGGTGACGATTTACGAACCGCAGCAAGCTACCGCACATAGCGAACGGGCGGCGATGTCGCTTGATGAACAGTGGCGGATGATTAAAGAGAATCAGTTGATGATGATCGCCCACGGTGTCGCTTCGCCGCGGATCCCGCAAGCGCGTAATTTGTGGCTGATTTCACTTAAGCTCTGGAGTTGCGAAGGCGAGATTATTGATGAACAAACATTTCGTCGTAGCTTCAGCGATCCGGCACTTAGCCATGCTCTTGACCGACGGATATTCCACGATTTTTTCCAGCAGGCCGCCAAAGCGGTTGCCAGTAAAGGTATAAGCATCGCCCTCCCGCTTTCCGTTGCCGGTTTGAGTAGCGCCACGCTGGTGAATGAACTAATTGAGCAGCTGGAAAATAGCCCTCTACCACCACGGTTATTACATCTGATTATTCCGGCAGACGCGATTTTAGATCACGCAGAAAACGTGCAAAAACTGCGGCTGGCGGGATGTCGGATCGTATTCAGTCAGGTGGGCCGCGATCTGCAAATCTTCAACTCGCTGAAAGCGAATATGGCAGATTACCTGCTACTTGATGGTGAGTTATGCGCCAACGTGCAGGGAAATTTGATGGATGAGATGCTGATTACGATCATTCAGGGGCACGCTCAGCGGCTCGGGATGAAGACCATCGCCGGGCCAGTAGTTTTACCCCTGGTGATGGATACGCTTTCTGGCATCGGCGTCGATCTGATTTATGGCGATGTGATTGCCGATGCCCAACCGCTGGATTTGCTGGTGAATAGCAGTTATTTCGCGATTAACTAAGGCGTGCTTCCCCATCGCCTGATGCGGCGTATCAGGCCTACAATTCGTCCGTTCCGTCTGGTTGCCAGCCTTCCGTATACCAGATATGCAACAGCGCATAAGAACGCCAGGGCTTCCAGCGTTCGGCATAACGGCGGATTTGTGCCGGTGTCATTCCCGGAAATCGCTGTTTAATCAGATAATCATCCGGCAGGAAAACATCTTTCGCCTGCCAGCCACGTAAGGCGAAATAATTCGCCGTCCAGCGCCCGATACCCGGAAAAGTTTGCAGCGTTTTCATCGCTTGCTCTACGTCGCCCGGAATTGTCATTGGTAAGGTGCCCTCCAGCGCCGCATTTGCCAGATTAATCAGCGCCTCTGCCCGTTTCAACGGCATACCTAACGCTTTTAATGCCTGCGGGTCGGCTGCTGCCAGCCGCTGAGGCGTGGGGAAGCAGACATAATCCGGAAAATCATCCAGCCGTTCGCCATAAAGCTGTGCCACTCTGGCGGTCAATTTTGCCGCCATCGCCACGCTCACCAGCTGGCCTAAAATCGCCCGCACGCCCTGCTCAAAAGCATCAACACTGCCGGGTAAACGCAATCCGGGCCGCGCCGCGCCTAACTTGCCCAACGCACCGTTAACAATCTGCGGGTTACATTGCAGATCAAACAGGCGGCTCATTTTCGCCAGACACTCTGCGGCAACAGGTTCTAAACCTGCACTTAAATTTATGTGCAGAGTATGGCGGGCTATATCCGGAATAGCAGTCACCACGCCGCGATATTCGCCCACCGCCAGACTACGGGCATAATAATCGTCAGCGACCGTTTCCACACCGTTCACCGCACGGGCGGCGAGAAATCCCAACAACCACGACCAGTCATACGGCGGCTGCCAGTTCAGGGTATACATCGCATCTCCTTGTTAATCCGCTTTCAGCATAAACGTTATTCAGACGTTACGCTTTGCTTTCATATTCCGGTTGTCGCGACGGCAACATTTCGCTAAAGTCACGCCCCTTCTTCACCGGCATGGGGATTATTTCGTGTTTATTGGTTTTGATTACGGTACAGCAAACTGTTCAGTGGCGGTCATGCGCGACGGTAAGCCGCAATTACTGAAAATGGAAAACGACAGCACGCTGCTGCCTTCAATGCTTTGCGCGCCAACGCGTGAAGCGGTAAGCGAATGGCTGTACCGCCATCATGATGTTCCGGCAGACGACGATGAAACGCAGGCGCTGTTGCGTCGGGCGATTCGTTATAACCGCGAAGAAGATATCGATGTTACGGCGAAAAGCGTGCAGTTCGGTCTTTCCTCACTGGCACAGTACATTGATGATCCAGATGAAGTGTGGTTTGTGAAATCACCAAAATCGTTCCTCGGTGCCAGCGGCTTAAAACCGCAGCAGGTAGCGCTGTTTGAGGATCTGGTCTGCGCAATGATGTTGCACATTCGCCAGCAGGCGCAGGCACAGCTGCCGGATGCGATTACTCAGGCGGTGATTGGTCGCCCTATCAACTTCCAGGGGCTTGGCGGCGATGAAGCAAACACCCAGGCGCAGGGGATTCTGGAACGCGCGGCGAAGCGTGCCGGGTTTAAGGATGTGGTATTCCAGTACGAGCCGGTCGCGGCTGGGCTGGATTACGAAGCCACCTTGCAGGAAGAAAAACGGGTGCTGGTGGTGGATATCGGCGGTGGTACGACTGACTGTTCATTGCTGCTGATGGGGCCGCAGTGGCGTTCGCGTCTCGATCGTGAAGCCAGCCTGCTGGGTCACAGTGGTTGCCGTATTGGCGGTAACGATCTGGATATCGCACTGGCGTTTAAAAACCTGATGCCGTTACTGGGCATGGGTGGCGAAACCGAAAAAGGCATCGCCCTGCCAATTCTGCCGTGGTGGAATGCGGTTGCCATCAACGACGTACCTGCGCAAAGTGATTTCTACAGTAGTGCCAACGGTCGTTTGCTTAACGATCTGGTACGCGATGCCCGCGAACCGGATAAAGTGGCCCTGTTACAGAAAGTCTGGCGTCAGCGTTTAAGCTATCGCCTGGTACGTAGCGCAGAAGAGAGCAAAATTGCGCTTTCAAGCGTAGCGGAAACCCGCGCCTCACTGCCGTTTATCAGCGATGAACTGGCTACGCTGATTAG
Organism: Escherichia sp. F1; assembly: GCF_046764225.1. Lineage (NCBI taxonomy): Bacteria > Pseudomonadati > Pseudomonadota > Gammaproteobacteria > Enterobacterales > Enterobacteriaceae > Escherichia > Escherichia sp. F1. Next base: position 1,860,111 of record NZ_CP177202.1, on the reverse strand, counting down.
CCAGCAAGGGCTGGAAAGCGCCCTCAACCAGCCACTGGCGCGGATTCTGGAACAGGTGCAACTGGCGCTGGATAACGCCCAGGAAAAACCGGATGTTATCTATCTGACCGGCGGTAGCGCCCGTTCACCGCTGATTAAAAAAGCGCTGGCAGAACAGTTGCCGGGCATTCCGATTACAGGCGGCGATGACTTTGGCTCCGTCACCGCCGGGCTGGCACGCTGGGCGGAAGTGGTGTTTCGTTAATTGAAAAATGGCTCAGCAGCGGCTTAAATCTGCCTGCGCCTGAGCCAGTTTTTCTGCCGCCTGACGTAACGGTTCCATCAACGGCATGGTCCGTGCTGGAGCATGAAGGCGGAATCGCTGCAACTCTGTCGCACCGACAGTCAGCGCCGATTCCAGCCGATGTCGTTTGGCGGCCATTTTTGCCATTACCGCTTGTCTGTCTGCAGGCGTTACCGCTTCGTTCGGCCTGAAAACAAAACGGCGTTCGCAACTCGCTTTCCAGTCGATAACCGCCTGGGTCAGATGATCACCAAAACCTTTCACTTGCTTAACGCTCCGTCGGGTAACGTCTGCCGCCGTTTCAATACCAAAGGACCGTAACGCCGCTTTACGCGCAGGGCCAACGCCGGGAATAGAGGCAACATCAATAAAAAATCCCTCCAGAAACTTCTGCTTCTGCCGTTCCCTTGCGGTGTCCTGAAGTGCTGCCAGATCGCGCTTTTCTTCTTCCGGTAACCCAAGAATTTCGTCCTTCATTTTTTCGAGCATCGTCCGTTTGGTTATAAAACCTTCCAGCCCGCCCAACCGTTGGGTCTGGCTGACTAAATGGTCATAGTCCATTTTCGCGCGATTAAACGCCTCACGACGTTGCTGGATTTCTGCTTTGTACGCTTTGCTTGTCAGGCTGCCAATAATCCAGATAGCCGCCAGCACAGGAACCAAAATGATATAACGCGGTTCTACCTGAAGGCCGCAAAGCAGCAGCGATAACGCTGACAGTGCGATCTCAATCAGAATGATGTATTCACGCCGTAACAGGCCTAAAGGAAGCGGCCTGCCAGCAGCCTGGAAATGATCGGGTAATGGCAGTTGCAATGCTGGTGGTGCTACTGACGCCATCACCATTGCCCAGACTTTCGCCAGCACAAAATCACCGCCGGTGGTAATGACCTCTTCGCCGAGATCAATAAAATAGATAACGCCTTGATTATCCAGCGTACACCACGGGCAGTCGGTCAAATGAGCAGGATAAACATGCATTGCCGAAACGGTACATTTCTTTAACTGTTGGCGTAGTAAATCAAGTGCCGCTACCCACGCTTTTGCCGTCGGACGCCCGGTTGCCACGCCACTTTCCGTGAATGCCTGCTGAAACATGGCTTCAACATCGCCCGGTAACATCGACAGCGGAATCGATCGTGGCGGCGGTTTTAAACCACGTCGCTGATTATCTGACGCGTAGGCATAACGGAAATGGGCAATATCCGTCTCCAGTGCATTACCCGCATCAGAGACAAGCGGTACACCGGAATAAGGATGCCGCCCACCAAACAAGACGTGAAAAATCAGCAACGCAAGGCCAAAATTATCGTGATTCGCGGTACGTTCAAAACCGACAAATGATGGCAATGTTTGCAGCTCTGGCGGCGTAAAATGCGACACGCCGACTTCGCATAAATGCAGCGTGCCATTGGCGTTAATCTGAAAGGAGTCGCTATCAATCAACACCACTTTGCTGTCACGGCCTACCATAAAGCTGTTCTGGTTTACGTCACCCACGACATGCCCGTGCTCGTGAACCGTAGCAAAAGATGAAGCAATATTGCGCGCAACATAGAGTAGAAAATCCCACGCACAATGAGGGTAACTCTGGCGACGATGTGCCGGGCTATAGATCATATGAATCGGTTCTTTACCAGAAACTTTTAGCATCATAAAACCGATAACTTTTCCGCCTCGTCCACCGTGAAGCGTTGCCTGCGGCCAGGCGACATAATTCAACAATTGCGCGTCAGCTGTCGCAGCCATAAAGGCAAGTTTGTCCTGTTTTAAGGCGGGTGGCGGCGTGTGATAAATCTTGGCGACGCAATCGACAAACTCCTCGATATCATAAACCGCGCCTTCGCCACCTTTGCCCAGTTCACGGCCTGGCGTAACGCACTCACCAGTAGCAGTATATAAAGTGGGTTTCATGGTAACCACAGCGCCAGTGCCAACGTTTTATCATCATCGGTACGCTCGTTTACCGCCGGGCTGGACAAAAACTGCTTTAACAATTCAGGTAATAAATCGAGTTGTTCCTGCGTTGCTGACGCCAGTCCATTGAAAAACGGGGTAAAGAAAGGCACATGAGGAGAATTATCCAGCATATTTAACGCCAGTCGCTGGATACCATCCGTAAATGCTGCAACTTTATGCGCACGCCCAGAGCTGGTGAAAGTTTCCAGTCTGGAAACGGCATCTTCGTCGGTAATGAAGTGCGTCATGTTGGCATATTCACCCACCATCGGCGTGAGCGGCAGTTGCAGACCGTGCCCCAAATCTACCACCATGCCGCCATCGCCAATCTGCATAATCAAGGTGCCGTCAGGCGATGAAATCAGTCCCAGAAATGTGCAGGCAAAATCGCGAACCGCTAATTCTTTTGCCTCTGCCTCGGCAAAAAGTCGCTGACGAATGGTCAGCACAATATCCGTGGCGAGGACATCATTAAGCCCCAATTCCCCGCCCTGCACTTTTTGCGACATATAAGCCATCGCTTCATTGACGGCGAGCATCGCGCCTTCGCCACCCTGCGAGACACTGCCTGCGCCATCAGCGACAAATACCGACAATAATGGCTGCTGGTCATTTAACCAGGCAACCTGCATCTGGCAGGCATCCTGGCAAGGCAAGTCCGCGCTGATGTGCGACGTTCCAACGGTTGATGCATAGACCAGACGCCAGCTCACACTGACGTCCAGCCTTTTGGCGCTTCCAGCACAACTTCCGTTCCCGGCGTGGAGCGGGAAACCGAACGCAGCGAACTGGATAACCAGCTAAACAGTTCACGGAATTGTAATCCCTGCAGTGGCAAAGGCTGACGAACGCTGATTTGGGCCAGCGTCTTCATATCCGCCCCCTGAACACCGATGGAAAAGAAGGCAAACTTCTTATCTTCTTCCCCCTGAAACACTTTGTTGGCGGCAGCCTGCCACTCATCGGTTGGAGCGCCATCGGTGATCAGGAAAATCCACGGGCGATAATACGAAATACCATTTGCACGATACTCACGTTTGCGCTCCTCTACCATATCCAGGGCTTTGGTAATGGCAGCGCCCATTGGTGTATCGCCCTGGGCAAACAGGATGGGCGGGAAAAAATTAGCGGCGCTGGTAAAGGGTTGTTCCACATGCACCGGGCCGAACGTCACAATGCCGAGTTCCACTCTTTTTAAGGCCAGCGAATCGGCAAGCAGCTCATCGCGAAAGGTAACCAATCCGGCGTTAAGTTCATTAATAGGTCTACCGTTCATAGAACCAGAAACATCCAGCAGCAAAATGCAGGGGCAACGTGGTTCCGGGTTACTGGCAAAATCGCTGGTGGCAAACGTGATTTGTTCGCTCATAAGAAATCCTTTCTTAGAGAATTATTGAGGTCCGGTATCATACCGATTGCAATAATGAAATAAGAGCAAACGAAGAAACTTTCAGAATTAGGCCCGGCGGCGCAGAAAATTTTGCTATTCGCCTCGCAAGAACGGAGAGCCGTCGATTGACACTAAGGGCGGAGTGACATAATTTCAAGAGTGAGGGTTAGGGAGAGGTTTCCCCCTCCCCCAGGTGTTCTTAGTCATCCTGGAAGCTAATCACTAAGAGTATCACCAGTATGATGACGTGCTTCATCATAACCCTTTCCTTATTAAAAGCCCTCTTCTCCGGGAGAGGGTTTCCCGTTTCAGCGTCCCGCTGAAATCGTCGGCTTACCTCCTTTCGCCCTGAATGCAGTCTATCGCTAACGCGTGAACAAAATAGTTTCCTCTGTGATTATTGCGTAACGACTCGCAAAGAATATTTGCTGGCAGGATCGCAGACTGCAAAGCCTGCAGATTGACAATCTTATCGTGAAGGCATACTTTCAGGAGTGAGGGTAGAGCGGGGTTTCCCCCGCCCTGGTAGTCTTAGTAAGCTGGCCAGCTAATGACTAAGAGCACCACGATGATGAGTAGCTTCATCATGACCCTTTCCTTATTTATGGCCCCTTCCTCGGGAGGGGCTTTCCCGTTTCAGCGTCCCGCTGAAATCGTCGGCTTACCTCCTTTCGCCCTGTATGCAGTCTATCGCTGACTTGCGGATAAAATAGTTTCCAGTGTGATTATTGCGTAACGTCTCGCAAAGAATATTTGCTGGCAGGATCGCAGACTGCAAAGCCTGCAGATTGACAATCTTATCGTGAAGGCATACTTTCAGGAGTGAGGGTAGAGCGGGGTTTCCCCCGCCCTGGTAGTCTTAGTATGCTGGGTAGCTAATCACTAAGAGCACCACGATGATGAGTATCTTCATCATGACCCTTTCCTTATTTATGGCCCCTTCCTCGGGAGGGGCTTTCCCGTTTCAGCGTCCCGCTGAAATCATCGGCTTACCTCCTTTCGCCATGCACGTAGTCTATCGCTAACGCGTAGATAAAATAGTTTCATGTGTTATTACTGGATGCGTGCTCGCAAATGTGCCCGCCATTCAGACGATTCCCGATAGTGTTTCATAATTCCTCCATTTTTCTCCCTTATTGGCTGGCTACACTAGTATCATTCCGCGAAACGTTTCAGGAAGAGAAACTCTTAACGATGAAAGGCAGTTATAAATCCCGTTGGGTAATCGTAATCGTGGTGGTTATCGCCGCCATCGCCGCATTCTGGTTCTGGCAAGGCCGCAATGACTCCCGGAGTGCAGCCCCAGGGGCGACGAAACAAGCGCAGCAATCGCCAGCGGGTGGTCGCCGTGGTATGCGGTCCGGCCCATTAGCCCCGGTTCAGGCGGCGACCGCCGTAGAACAGGCTGTTCCGCGTTACCTCACCGGGCTTGGCACGATTACCGCTGCTAACACCGTTACGGTGCGCAGTCGCGTAGATGGTCAACTGATGGCGTTACATTTCCAGGAAGGCCAGCAGGTCAAAGCAGGCGATTTACTGGCAGAAATTGACCCCAGCCAGTTCAAAGTTGCATTAGCACAAGCCAAGGGCCAACTGGCAAAAGATAAAGCCACGCTTGCCAACGCCCGCCGTGACCTGGCGCGTTATCAACAACTGGTAAAAACCAATCTCGTCTCCCGCCAGGAGCTGGATGCCCAACAAGCGCTGGTCAGTGAAACCGAAGGCACCATTAAGGCTGATGAAGCAAGCGTCGCCAGCGCGCAGCTGCAACTCGACTGGAGCCGCATCACCGCACCAGTCGATGGTCGCGTTGGTCTCAAGCAGGTTGATGTTGGTAACCAAATCTCCAGTGGTGATACCACCGGGATTGTGGTGATCACCCAGACGCATCCTATCGATTTGCTCTTTACCCTGCCGGAAAGCGATATCACTACCGTAGTACAGGCGCAAAAAGCCGGAAAACCGCTGGTTGTTGAAGCCTGGGATCGCACCAACTCGAAGAAATTAAGTGAAGGCAAGCTGTTAAGTCTCGATAACCAAATCGATGCCACTACCGGTACGATTAAAGTGAAAGCCCGCTTTAATAATCAGGATGATGCGCTGTTTCCCAATCAGTTTGTTAACGCGCGTATGTTAGTCGACACCGAACAAAACGCCGTGGTGATCCCCACCGCCGCTCTGCAAATGGGCAACGAAGGCCATTTTGTCTGGGTGCTGAATAGCGAAAACAAGGTCAGCAAACATCTGGTGACGCCGGGCATTCAGGACAGTCAGAAAGTGGTGATCCGCGCAGGTATTTCTGCGGGCGACCGCGTAGTGACAGACGGCATTGATCGCCTGACCGAAGGGGCGAAAGTGGAAGTAGTGGAAGCCCAGAGCGCCACCACTACGGAAGAGAAAGCCACCAGCCGCGAATACGCGAAAAAAGGAGCACGCTCCTGATGCAGGTGTTACCCCCGAGCAGCACAGGCGGCCCATCGCGCCTGTTTATTATGCGTCCTGTCGCCACCACGCTGCTGATGGTGGCGATCTTACTCGCCGGGATTATCGGTTATCGTGCCCTGCCCGTTTCGGCGCTGCCGGAAGTGGACTATCCAACCATTCAGGTGGTCACCCTCTACCCTGGTGCCAGCCCGGATGTCATGACCTCTGCCGTTACCGCGCCGCTCGAACGCCAGTTCGGGCAGATGTCCGGCCTGAAACAGATGTCGTCGCAAAGTTCCGGCGGTGCGTCAGTTATCACCTTACAGTTCCAGCTAACATTACCGCTCGATGTCGCCGAGCAGGAAGTGCAGGCCGCGATTAACGCTGCGACCAACTTGTTGCCGAGCGATCTGCCTAACCCGCCGGTTTACAGCAAAGTGAACCCGGCAGATCCACCAATCATGACGCTCGCCGTCACCTCAACCGCCATGCCAATGACGCAAGTGGAAGATATGGTGGAAACCCGCGTCGCGCAGAAAATCTCGCAGATTTCCGGCGTCGGCCTGGTGACGCTTTCCGGCGGCCAGCGTCCGGCTGTTCGTGTCAAACTTAACGCTCAGGCGATTGCCGCCCTCGGCCTGACCAGCGAAACCGTGCGCACCGCTATTACCGGCGCTAACGTTAACTCGGCAAAAGGTAGCCTCGACGGCCCTTCCCGTGCGGTCACACTTTCCGCGAACGACCAGATGCAATCCGCCGAAGAGTATCGCCAGCTGATCATCGCCTACCAGAACGGCGCGCCGATTCGTCTGGGCGATGTCGCAACCGTAGAGCAAGGAGCAGAAAACAGCTGGCTCGGCGCGTGGGCGAACAAAGAACAGGCCATTGTGATGAATGTTCAGCGCCAGCCCGGTGCTAACATTATCTCCACCGCCGACAGCATCCGGCAGATGCTGCCACAACTCACCGAGAGTTTGCCGAAATCGGTAAAAGTGACGGTGCTTTCTGACCGCACCACCAACATCCGCGCATCGGTCGACGATACTCAGTTTGAATTGATGATGGCTATCGCGCTGGTAGTCATGATTATCTACCTGTTTTTGCGTAATATTCCGGCGACCATCATTCCCGGCGTCGCAGTGCCGCTGTCGTTAATCGGCACCTTCGCGGTCATGGTGTTTCTCGATTTTTCAATCAATAACCTGACGCTGATGGCGTTAACTATCGCCACCGGATTTGTGGTCGATGACGCCATCGTGGTGATCGAAAATATTTCCCGCTATATCGAAAAAGGCGAAAAACCGCTGGCGGCGGCGCTCAAAGGCGCAGGTGAAATCGGTTTTACCATTATCTCGCTGACCTTCTCGCTGATTGCAGTGCTGATCCCGCTACTGTTTATGGGCGATATCGTCGGGCGACTGTTCCGCGAGTTTGCCATTACCCTGGCGGTAGCAATTTTGATCTCAGCCGTGGTGTCGCTGACTCTGACGCCGATGATGTGCGCGCGGATGCTCAGCCAGGAGTCACTGCGTAAACAGAATCGCTTCTCCCGAGCCTCGGAGAAAATGTTCGACAGGATAATCGCCGCCTATGGTCGTGGACTGGCGAAAGTGCTGAATCATCCGTGGCTGACCTTAAGCGTGGCACTCAGCACGCTGCTGCTTAGCGTGCTGCTGTGGGTGTTCATTCCGAAAGGTTTCTTCCCGGTGCAGGACAACGGCATTATTCAGGGCACTTTGCAGGCACCGCAATCCAGCTCCTTTGCCAATATGGCCCAGCGGCAACGCCAGGTCGCGGACGTGATTTTGCAGGATCCGGCAGTGCAAAGTTTGACCTCATTTGTTGGCGTTGATGGCACTAACCCGTCGCTGAACAGTGCGCGTTTACAGATCAATCTCAAACCACTGGATGAACGAGATGACCGGGTGCAAAAAGTCATCGCCCGTCTGCAAACGACGGTGGATAAAGTGCCGGGCGTCGATCTCTTCCTGCAACCAACGCAGGACCTGACCATCGATACTCAGGTCAGCCGCACCCAGTACCAGTTTACCTTGCAGGCCACGTCACTGGATGCGCTCAGTACCTGGGTGCCACAGTTGATGGAAAAACTCCAGCAGTTGCCACAGCTTTCTGATGTCTCCAGCGACTGGCAGGACCAAGGGCTGGTGGCGTATGTCAATGTTGATCGCGACAGCGCCAGCCGTCTGGGGATCAGCATGGCGGATGTCGATAACGCCCTGTACAACGCGTTTGGTCAGCGGCTGATTTCCACTATTTATACTCAGGCTAACCAGTATCGCGTGGTGCTGGAACACAACACCGAAAATACCCCAGGCCTCGCGGCGCTGGATACCATTCGCCTGACCAGCAGCGACGGCGGCGTGGTGCCGCTAAGCTCAATTGCCAAAATTGAGCAGCGTTTTGCGCCGCTCTCCATCAACCATCTGGATCAGTTTCCGGTAACGACTATCTCCTTTAACGTGCCGGATAACTATTCGCTGGGCGATGCGGTGCAGGCGATTATGGACACCGAAAAGACGCTGAATCTGCCGGTGGATATCACCACGCAGTTCCAGGGCAGCACCCTCGCTTTCCAGTCGGCGCTGGGCAGCACTGTCTGGCTGATTGTCGCGGCGGTGGTGGCGATGTATATCGTGCTCGGCATTCTGTACGAGAGCTTTATTCACCCGATCACCATTCTCTCGACGCTACCCACGGCAGGTGTTGGCGCACTGCTGGCGTTAATGATTGCCGGTAGCGAACTGGATGTGATTGCCATTATCGGCATTATTTTGCTGATCGGTATCGTGAAGAAGAACGCCATCATGATGATCGACTTCGCGCTGGCTGCTGAGCGCGAGCAAGGCATGTCGCCGCGCGATGCAATCTACCAGGCTTGTCTGTTGCGTTTTCGTCCGATCCTGATGACCACCCTGGCGGCTCTGCTTGGCGCGCTGCCGCTGATGTTGAGTACCGGGGTCGGCGCGGAACTGCGTCGTCCGTTAGGTATCGGCATGGTCGGCGGTCTGATTGTCAGCCAGGTGCTGACGCTGTTCACCACGCCGGTGATTTATCTGCTATTCGACCGCCTGGCATTGTGGACCAAAAGCCGCTTTGCTCGTCATGAAGAGGAGGCGTAAGTGAAGTTTTTTGCCCTCTTCATTTACCGCCCGGTGGCGACGATTTTACTGTCGGTCGCCATTACCCTGTGCGGCATACTGGGCTTCCGTATGCTGCCGGTCGCCCCACTGCCGCAGGTCGATTTTCCGGTGATTATGGTCAGCGCCTCGCTGCCCGGTGCATCACCAGAAACAATGGCGTCTTCCGTTGCCACGCCGCTGGAACGTTCGCTTGGGCGCATTGCCGGGGTCAGTGAAATGACCTCCAGCAGTTCGCTCGGCAGCACGCGCATTATTTTGCAGTTTGATTTTGACCGCGATATCAACGGCGCAGCGCGCGATGTGCAAGCGGCGATCAACGCCGCGCAAAGTTTGCTGCCCAGCGGGATGCCAAGCCGTCCGACCTATCGCAAAGCGAACCCGTCGGATGCGCCAATTATGATCCTCACGCTGACATCCGATACTTATTCGCAGGGTGAACTGTACGATTTCGCCTCGACGCAGCTGGCTCCGACGATTTCGCAAATCGACGGTGTCGGTGATGTCGATGTCGGCGGCAGCTCACTGCCCGCCGTGCGCGTTGGGCTGAACCCGCAAGCGCTGTTTAATCAGGGCGTGTCGCTGGACGATGTTCGCACTGCCATCAGCAATGCCAACGTGCGTAAACCGCAGGGGGCGCTGGAAGATAGCACTCACCGCTGGCAGATCCAGACCAACGATGAGCTAAAAACCGCCGCTGAATATCAGCCGCTGATTATTCATTACAACAACGGCGGCGCGGTTCGTCTGGGCGATGTAGCGACGGTGACCGACTCAGTGCAGGATGTGCGCAACGCCGGGATGACCAACGCCAAACCGGCTATTTTGCTGATGATCCGCAAGCTGCCGGAAGCCAATATTATCCAGACGGTAGACAGCATCCGGGCAAAATTACCGGAGTTGCAGGAAACCATTCCGGCGGCGATTGATCTGCAAATTGCTCAGGATCGCTCCCCCACCATTCGCGCCTCGCTGGAAGAAGTCGAGCAAACGCTGATTATCTCGGTGGCGCTGGTGATTCTGGTGGTGTTTTTATTCCTGCGCTCGGGTCGCGCCACTATTATTCCCGCCGTTGCGGTGCCGGTTTCGCTGATTGGTACGTTTGCGGCGATGTACCTGTGCGGATTCAGTCTCAATAACCTTTCGTTAATGGCGCTCACCATCGCTACTGGTTTCGTGGTGGATGACGCCATCGTGGTGCTGGAAAACATTGCCCGTCATCTGGAAGCGGGAATGAAACCGTTGCAAGCCGCACTGCAAGGTACTCGCGAAGTCGGTTTTACGGTGCTGTCGATGAGTCTGTCACTGGTGGCGGTGTTCCTGCCGCTGCTGTTGATGGGCGGATTGCCGGGCCGACTGTTACGCGAGTTTGCCGTGACGCTTTCTGTCGCCATTGGTATTTCGTTGCTGGTTTCTCTGACGCTAACGCCGATGATGTGTGGCTGGATGCTGAAAGCCAGCAAGCCGCGCGAGCAAAAGCGACTGCGTGGTTTTGGTCGCATGTTGGTAGCCCTGCAACAAGGCTATGGCAAGTCGCTGAAATGGGTGCTCAATCATACCCGTCTGGTGGGCGTGGTGCTGCTTGGCACCATTGCGCTGAATATCTGGCTATATATCTCGATCCCGAAAACCTTCTTCCCGGAGCAGGACACCGGCGTGTTGATGGGCGGGATACAGGCGGATCAGAGTATTTCGTTTCAGGCGATGCGCGGTAAGTTGCAGGATTTTATGAAAATTATCCGTGACGATCCGGCGGTGGATAATGTCACCGGCTTTACCGGCGGTTCGCGGGTGAACAGTGGGATGATGTTTATCACCCTCAAGCCACGCGACGAACGCAGCGAAACGGCGCAGCAAATTATCGACCGTCTGCGCGTAAAACTGGCGAAAGAACCGGGGGCGAATCTGTTCCTGATGGCGGTACAGGATATTCGCGTTGGTGGGCGTCAGTCGAACGCCAGCTATCAGTACACGTTACTGTCCGACGACCTGGCGGCACTGCGCGAATGGGAGCCGAAAATTCGCAAAAAACTGGCGACGTTGCCGGAACTGGCGGACGTGAACTCCGACCAGCAGGATAACGGCGCGGAGATGAATCTGGTTTACGACCGCGACACTATGGCACGGCTGGGAATCGACGTGCAAGCCGCCAACAGTCTGTTAAATAACGCCTTCGGTCAGCGGCAAATCTCGACCATTTACCAGCCGATGAACCAGTATAAAGTGGTGATGGAAGTGGATCCGCGCTATACCCAGGACATCAGCGCGCTGGAAAAAATGTTCGTTATCAATAACGAAGGAAAAGCGATCCCGCTGTCGTATTTCGCTAAATGGCAACCGGCGAATGCTCCGCTGTCGGTGAATCATCAGGGATTATCGGCGGCCTCGACCATTTCGTTTAACCTGCCGACCGGGAAATCGCTCTCGGACGCCAGTGCGGCGATCGATCGCGCAATGACCCAGCTTGGCGTGCCTTCGACGGTGCGCGGTAGTTTTGCCGGCACGGCGCAGGTGTTCCAGGAGACGATGAACTCGCAGGTGATCCTGATTATCGCCGCCATCGCCACGGTGTATATCGTGCTGGGTATCCTTTACGAGAGTTACGTACATCCGCTGACGATTCTCTCCACCCTGCCCTCGGCGGGCGTTGGAGCGCTGCTGGCGCTGGAGCTGTTCAATGCCCCGTTCAGCCTAATCGCCCTGATAGGGATCATGCTATTAATCGGCATCGTGAAGAAAAACGCCATTATGATGGTCGATTTTGCGCTTGAAGCCCAACGGCACGGTAACCTGACGCCGCAGGAAGCTATTTTCCAGGCCTGTCTGCTGCGTTTTCGCCCGATTATGATGACTACCCTGGCGGCGCTGTTTGGTGCGCTGCCGCTGGTATTGTCAGGCGGTGACGGCTCGGAGTTGCGGCAACCATTGGGGATCACCATTGTCGGCGGTCTGGTCATGAGCCAGCTTCTGACGCTGTATACCACGCCGGTGGTGTATCTCTTTTTCGACCGTCTGCGGCTGCGTTTTTCGCGTAAACCTAAACAAACGGTAACCGAGTAAATGACAGATCTTCCCGACAGCACCCGCTGGCAATTGTGGATTGTGGCTTTCGGCTTCTTTATGCAGTCGCTGGACACCACCATCGTTAACACCGCGCTTCCCTCAATGGCGCAAAGTCTCGGGGAAAGTCCGTTGCATATGCACATGGTCATTGTCTCTTATGTACTGACCGTGGCGGTGATGCTGCCCGCCAGCGGCTGGCTGGCGGACAAAGTCGGCGTGCGCAATATTTTCTTTACCGCCATCGTGCTGTTTACTCTCGGTTCACTGTTTTGCGCGCTTTCCGGCACGCTGAACGAACTGTTGCTGGCACGCGCGTTACAGGGCGTTGGCGGTGCGATGATGGTGCCGGTCGGAAGGCTTACGGTGATGAAAATCGTACCGCGCGAGCAATATATGGCGGCGATGACCTTTGTCACGTTACCCGGTCAGGTCGGGCCGCTGCTCGGTCCGGCGCTCGGCGGCCTGCTGGTGGAGTACGCCTCCTGGCACTGGATCTTTTTGATCAACATTCCGGTGGGGATTATCGGTGCGATCGCCACACTGATGTTAATGCCGAACTACACCATGCAGACGCGGCGCTTTGATCTCTCCGGCTTTTTATTGCTGGCGGTTGGCATGGCGGTATTAACCCTGGCGCTGGACGGCAGTAAAGGTACAGGTTTATCGCCGCTGGCGATTGCTGGCCTGGTCGCAGTTGGCGTGGTAGCACTGGTGCTTTATCTGCTGCACGCCAGAAATAACAACCGCGCTCTTTTCAGTCTGAAACTGTTCCGTACTCGTACCTTTTCGCTGGGCCTGGCGGGGAGTTTTGCCGGACGTATCGGTAGCGGCATGTTGCCCTTTATGACGCCGGTTTTCCTGCAAATTGGCATTGGCTTCTCACCGTTTCATGCCGGACTGATGATGATCCCGATGGTGCTCGGCAGCATGGGGATGAAGCGAATTGTGGTACAGGTAGTGAATCGCTTTGGTTATCGTCGGGTACTGGTAGCGACCACGCTGGGTCTGTCGCTGGTCACCCTATTGTTTATGACTACCGCTCTGTTGGGCTGGTACTACGTTTTGCCGTTCGTCCTGTTTTTACAAGGGATGGTCAACTCGACCCGTTTCTCCTCCATGAACACCCTGACGCTGAAAGATCTCCCGGACAATCTGGCGAGCAGCGGAAACAGCCTGCTGTCGATGATTATGCAATTGTCGATGAGTATCGGCGTCACCATCGCCGGGCTGTTGCTGGGGCTTTTTGGTTCGCAGCATGTCAGCGTCGACAGCGGCACCACACAAACCGTCTTTATGTACACCTGGCTTAGCATGGCGTTTATCATCGCCCTTCCGGCGTTCATCTTTGCCAGAGTGCCGAACGATACGCATCAAAATGTAGCTATTTCGCGGCGAAAAAGGAGCGCGCAATGAAGTTCTGGCGACCCGGTATTACCGGCAAACTGTTTCTGGCGATTTTCGCCACCTGCATTGTCTTGCTGATCAGTATGCACTGGGCGGTGCGTATCAGTTTTGAGCGTGGCTTTATTGATTACATCAAACACGGCAATGAACAGCGATTACAGCTGTTAAGTGATGCGCTTGGCGAGCAGTATGCGCAGCATGGCAACTGGCGCTTCCTGCGCAACAACGATCGCTTTGTCTTTCAGATCCTGCGTTCATTTGAACACGATAATTCGGAAGATAAACCCGGCCCGGGTATGCCGCCGCACGGCTGGCGTACTCAGTTCTGGGTGATCGATCAAAACAACAAAGTGCTGGTTGGTCCGCGAGCGCCGATTCCACCTGACGGTACACGGCGACCCATTCTGGTCAACGGTGCGGAAGTGGGTGCGGTGATTGCCTCCCCTGTTGAGCGGTTAACGCGCAATACTGATATCAATTTCGATAAACAACAGCGGCAAACCAGCTGGTTGATTGTCGCTCTGGCAACGTTACTCGCGGCACTCGCTACTTTTCTGCTGGCGCGTGGTTTGCTGGCACCGGTAAAACGGCTGGTGGACGGCACGCACAAACTGGCTGCGGGCGATTTCACTACCCGCGTAACGCCCACCAGTGAAGATGAACTGGGCAAACTGGCGCAGGACTTCAACCAGCTCGCCAGCACGCTGGAGAAAAACCAGCAAATGCGGCGCGATTTTATGGCCGATATTTCTCACGAACTGCGTACGCCATTAGCGGTGCTGCGCGGTGAACTGGAAGCCATTCAGGATGGTGTGCGCAAATTCACGCCGGAGACGGTGGCGTCTTTACAGGCGGAGGTCGGTACACTGACCAAACTGGTTGACGATCTTCATCAGTTGTCGATGTCTGATGAAGGCGCTCTCGCCTATCAAAAAGCACCGGTAGATTTGATCCCACTGCTGGAAGTGGCGGGCGGCGCATTTCGCGAACGATTTGCCAGCCGTGGCCTGAAACTGCAATTTTCCCTGCCAGACAGTATTACCGTATTTGGCGATCGCGACCGTTTAATGCAGTTATTCAATAACTTACTTGAAAACAGCCTGCGCTACACTGACAGCGGCGGCAGCCTGAAAATCTCTGCCGAGCAGCACGACAAAACGGTGCGACTGACCTTTGCCGACAGCGCGCCGGGCGTCAGTGACGATCAGCTACAAAAATTGTTTGAACGTTTTTATCGCACCGAAGGCTCCCGCAACCGAGCCAGCGGCGGTTCCGGGCTGGGGCTGGCGATTTGCCTGAACATTGTTGAAGCACATAATGGTCGCATTATTGCTGCCCATTCGCCTTTTGGCGGGGTAAGCATTACAGTAGAGTTACCGCTGGAACGGGATTTACAGAGAGAAGTATGACCGAGTTACCAATCGACGAAAACACACCGCGTATTTTGATCGTGGAAGATGAACCGAAGCTGGGACAGTTACTCATTGATTATCTGCGTGCTGCGAGCTATGCGCCAACGTTGATTAGCCACGGCGATCAGGTACTGCCGTATGTGCGCCAGACACCACCGGATCTGATCCTGCTGGATCTGATGCTCCCTGGCACCGATGGCCTGACGCTGTGTCGGGAAATTCGTCGTTTTTCTGACATTCCGATCGTGATGGTGACGGCGAAAATCGAAGAGATCGACCGCCTGCTCGGGCTGGAAATTGGCGCAGATGATTATATCTGCAAGCCGTACAGCCCACGGGAAGTGGTAGCGCGCGTCAAAACCATTTTGCGCCGTTGCAAACCGCAGCGTGAGTTGCAGCAACAGGATGCTGAAAGCCCGTTGATTATCGACGAAGGTCGTTTTCAGGCTTCATGGCGCGGAAAAATGCTTGACCTGACGCCTGCGGAATTTCGTCTGCTGAAAACGCTCTCTCATGAACCAGGAAAAGTGTTCTCCCGCGAGCAATTGCTCAATCATCTTTATGACGACTACCGCGTAGTAACCGACCGCACCATCGACAGCCACATTAAAAACCTGCGTCGCAAGCTGGAATCTCTCGACGCCGAACAGTCCTTTATCCGTGCCGTTTACGGCGTCGGTTACCGCTGGGAAGCCGACGCCTGCCGCATCGTTTAACATTTTTACCTGCCGGAGAAGGCATTCACGCCGCATCCGGCAACATTATCCCATGCATTGTCGGCTATCTGACATTATCTCTTCGCCCTGGCAACCGCCTGAAAATCGCTCATACTTTAATCGGTAAACAGTCCTTTTAGATGCTGTTTTCGATACGCAATTTCAATCAAGGAGTCATTATGGCTGGTTGGTTTGAACTCAGTAAGAGCAGTGATAATCAGTTCCGGTTTGTGCTAAAAGCGGGCAATGGTGAGACTATCCTCACCAGCGAGCTATATACCTCAAAAGCCTCTGCGGAAAAGGGTATCGCGTCGGTGCGTAGCAACAGCCCGCAAGAAGAACGCTATGAGAAAAAAACGGCAAGCAACGGCAAATTCTATTTCAATCTGAAAGCCGCCAATCATCAAATTATCGGCTCCAGCCAGATGTACGCCACCGCGCAATCTCGTGAAACCGGAATTGCCTCCGTTAAAGCCAATGGCACAAGCCAGACGGTAAAAGACAATACGTAATTACGATGCCGGGCGCGTGTTGTTGGCGTCCGGCGCTTTACCAGATCCCCCCTACAGCGCTACAATGCCCGCCCTTAAAGTGGGGGCACTCCCCTAACCGCTTCATCAGGTGAAGCGGATCTGACCTGTCATCAGAACGAGAGAATTATGTTTAAACCGGAACTCCTTTCCCCGGCGGGAACGCTGAAAAATATGCGTTACGCTTTCGCTTATGGCGCAGATGCTGTTTATGCGGGCCAGCCGCGTTACTCCCTGCGTGTGCGCAACAACGAATTTAACCACGAAAATCTTCAGCTCGGCATCAATGAAGCCCACGCGCTGGGGAAAAAGTTTTATGTCGTGGTCAACATTGCACCGCACAACGCCAAGCTGAAAACCTTTATCCGTGACCTGAAACCGGTGGTGGAGATGGGGCCGGATGCGCTGATTATGTCCGATCCGGGGCTGATTATGCTGGTGCGCGAGCACTTCCCTGAAATGCCGATCCATCTCTCGGTACAGGCTAACGCCGTGAACTGGGCGACGGTGAAATTCTGGCAGCAAATGGGACTGACCCGCGTGATCCTCTCTCGCGAGCTGTCGCTGGAAGAGATTGAAGAGATCCGCAATCAGGTGCCGGATATGGAGATCGAAATCTTCGTTCACGGCGCTCTGTGCATGGCCTACTCCGGTCGCTGCCTGCTCTCTGGCTATATCAACAAGCGCGACCCGAACCAGGGCACCTGCACCAACGCCTGCCGCTGGGAGTACAACGTCCAGGAAGGGAAAGAAGATGACGTTGGCAACATCGTACACAAGTACGAGCCGATTCCGGTGCAAAATGTTGAGCCGACGCTGGGTATCGGCGCACCAACCGACAAAGTGTTTATGATCGAAGAGGCCCAGCGTCCGGGCGAGTATATGACCGCGTTTGAAGATGAGCACGGCACTTACATCATGAACTCGAAAGATCTGCGCGCCATCGCCCATGTAGAACGCCTGACCAAAATGGGAGTGCATTCGCTGAAAATCGAAGGCCGTACCAAATCTTTCTACTATTGCGCACGCACCGCGCAGGTTTACCGTAAAGCTATCGATGACGCAGCTGCGGGAAAACCATTCGATACCAGCCTGCTGGAAACTCTGGAAGGTCTGGCGCATCGTGGCTATACCGAAGGTTTCCTGCGTCGTCATACTCACGACGATTATCAGAACTACGAATACGGTTATTCAGTTTCTGACCGCCAGCAGTTTGTTGGTGAGTTTACCGGTGAGCGCAAGGGCGACCTCGCGGCGGTAGCGGTGAAAAATAAATTCTCCGTTGGCGACAGCCTTGAGCTGATGACGCCGCAAGGCAACATTAACTTTACCCTTGAGCATATGGAAAACGCCAAAGGTGAAGCTATGCCGGTCGCACCAGGCGATGGTTATACTGTGTGGATCCCGGTGCCGCAGGATCTTGAGCTAAATTACGCGCTGCTGATGCGTAATTTCTCCGGGGAAACCACGCGTAACCCCCACGGTAAGTGATTAATTTCGATTATTTTTCCCGGATGGAAAATTCTTAGAAACCGATCACATACAGCTGCATTTATTAAGGTTATCATCCGTTTCGCTGAAAAACATAACCCATAAAATGCTAGCTGTACCAGGAACCACCTCCTTAGCCTGTGTAATCTCCCTTACACGGGCTTATTTTTTATGCATAAGCCCTATCCCTGGTCACCGTCTTCCATTGACCACATCGATAGAATCTCCCTTCATAGCACGATGCCTTTCACGTAACGGCATCGTGCTCGCACTGGTTCCGGCTAAGCACAACCAGAACGCGCATGTTTGACGCTTACCAAAAAATATTCTCACTCTCCACATTTGAATGTCAGACGAGCGACGCCATGTAATCCTGCACCTTCTGTCTTCAGGTCAACTATCTGCATTTTTTTGCCCTGAGTAACACAGAAATGAGCTGCATCATTTTTTACTATATTTTCTGCACCAGAAATTCTGCCCCTGGCTAAAGAAGCTTCGGCTTCGGTGTAGTATTGGTTATCGAGTTTACGCTGAATATTACTTTTATATGCAAGACCAAATTTACCGATACTTGTTTCATCATTATGCACAGCACAACCAGACATAAGAAAAATACTAATTAATGATATAGCAGCTATCTTTTTCATCTCACCTTCCCCCATTAAATACCAACGACACGCTCTGGTGTTTAAATATAATAATGGCATGATTATTATAATTGAATAGGATTATAATAAATGTTCTGTACAACATTTCCTACATAAGTAGGAATTACGGACATGAAGCCCTGCCCAGGTACCCCCATGAGGGCTTTAATATATTATATTGAAGATGCCACTGTTTAGTTGAATATTAGGTATATGCTCTTTTTTGAAATTTACCTATGGCTACCGTTAACATTCAATGTCCCCATTGCAAGCTCCTGGTGGTAACCACTGAATCCTCCATACTTGAACTGACTTTTTATCCTCCGACTTTCATCCTGTTCTGACTCCACCTTTTCTTTTCTGCTCTACACTATCTACAGACCAATCATAAAGGCACATACGATCATGGCAGAATTTCCCGCCAGCTTACTGATTCTTAATGGCAAAAGTACTGACAATCTACCCTTGCGCGAAGCAATTATGCTGTTGCGTGAGGAAGGAATGACGATCCATGTGCGGGTCACCTGGGAGAAAGGCGATGCCGCACGATATGTAGAGGAGGCACGGAAGTTGGGCGTCGCAACGGTGATTGCCGGTGGTGGCGATGGCACCATTAATGAAGTTTCTACGGCGTTGATTCAGTGTGAGGGGGATGACATACCCGCGCTGGGAATTTTGCCATTAGGAACCGCCAATGATTTTGCCACTAGTGTAGGGATTCCTGAGGCTCTGGATAAGGCGCTGAAACTGGCAATTGCCGGTAACGCCATTGCGATAGATATGGCGCAGGTCAACAAACAAACCTGTTTTATTAATATGGCGACAGGCGGGTTTGGGACGCGTATTACCACAGAAACGCCGGAAAAATTAAAAGCCGCGCTGGGTGGCGTCTCTTACATCATTCATGGCTTAATGCGCATGGATACTCTGCAACCGGACCGTTGTGAGATCCGCGGTGAAAACTTTCACTGGCAAGGTGACGCCCTGGTCATTGGTATTGGTAACGGGCGTCAGGCCGGTGGCGGTCAGCAATTGTGCCCGAACGCGTTAATTAACGATGGCCTGCTGCAACTGCGCATTTTTACCGGCGATGAAATTCTTCCAGCTCTCGTATCAACCTTAAAATCTGACGAAGATAACCCGAATATTATCGAAGGCGCTTCGTCGTGGTTTGATATACAAGCCCCACACGAAATCACTTTTAATCTTGATGGCGAACCGTTGAGTGGGCAAAATTTTCATATTGAAATACTTCCGGCGGCGTTGCGTTGTCGATTACCACCGGATTGTCCATTATTGCGTTAATCAAACTATTCTCTCTTGAACCAGGGAGAATCCGTAATGCCGGATGCGGTGTAAACACCTTATCCGGCATACAGAGCAATACTACACCGTAATTAATTTTACCCGTGTCTTCTGCAATGCCAGTTTATCCACCTCTGACACGGCATCATCGGTAATAATAATGTCAATTTTTTCGATTGGCAGTACCTGATTAAAACCGCGACGGTTAAATTTCGATGAATCGAGAACGGCAATCACTTTATTAGCGGCTGTGACCATCGCACCGCTAATCGAATAACCTTCATTAAAGGTCGTAATACCATTAACCGCATCAATACCATCAGCACCGACAAACATTAAATCGGCATTAATATCCTGTAATGAACGCTCGGCAATGGAACCATGCATCGAGCGCGTTTTATGGCGGACCGTGCCACCACAGACGACCAGAGTAATGTCTTTATTTTCGGAAAGGGCAAACGCCGCCGGGAGACTGTTGGTAATCACCGTGATATTTTTGGCGGTCATTAATCCTTCGGCGATAAGCATTGTCGTACTTCCGCTGTCGAGAATAACGGTCATCCCTTCGTGGATCATTTTGACTGCCGCCTGCGCTATTCTGTTTTTCGGCGCGCTGGCGAGCTGAAATCGCTCTTTAAACCCGACTTCCTGTGTCTCGGTTTCACTATTACCGGACATTATTTTCGCCGCACCGCCATGAAAGCGCGTAACCACGCCTTTTTGTTCGAGAAAGCGCAAATCGGCACGGATTGTCGCTTCCGAGGCAGCAAATACTCCCGCCAGATCCTGAACAAGCACGGTTCCCTGTTCATTCACTAATTGGATGATCTTATTCCTTCGCTCGAATGAATTCATCGTCATTTACCCATATTCAATTGTGGCTAGTGTAAACGAAGGGGGACCATTGGTGAATGATCTGTTTTGCACAATACCGGGCCAGCATCACGCTGGCCCGCGGTTTCAGGGAATGAGCAACACTTTGCCCGGCATAGCATTACGAGCGATGTCACGCACCGCCTGGGCGAAGCTTTCAAAGCTTCCACGGTGAGCGATTAATGGCTCCAGGCTTAACTTACGTTCTGTCAGCAACCGGCTCGCCGTTTCCCACTCCTGCCCAGGCCAAGGGCTGGAGTAGTTCATCCAGCTGCCGATAACCGTCAGCTCTTTACGTAATATTTTGCCAAACGTTGCCGATGTTAAATGCAAATCCTGATGCAACGTACCCACCAGCGCCAGCTGGGCATGAGGCCCGGCAATCTCTACCGCCAGTTCGACGGTTTGCGGGACGCCAGCCGTCTCGAGGATAAGCTGATTAAAGCGCAACTCGCGTAAAACGCCCTGCATTTGCGGCGCGCTCATTTCAAGGCTGTTAAATGTTTGCATCGCACCGAAAGATTTTGCCAGTGCCAGTTTTTCTGAGCTAATGTCGATCGCCGTCACACTCTTTGCTCCCAGCGCGACAGCGCACTGAATAGCCAGCAGGCCAATGGTTCCGGCACCAATAATAATAACGTTTTTATTCTCACAACCTTGCGTTAAATGAAAAGCATGCAGGCCAACGGTAATCGGCTCAATAAAAGCCCCATCCTCAATAGGCATATCCGTGGGTAGAGCAAAGACATTTTTTCGCTTAACGACAATATATTCAGCAAATCCACCATCACGCCGTGAGCCAATAAAATCATATTTTGCGCACTGGGAATAAAACCCTTTCAAACACTCTGGACAAGTAAAACAGGGTAATAACGGTACACAGGCAACCGCATCGCCAGGGTGTAAATCATCAACACCGGATCCCACCGCATCAATATAGCCGCTAAATTCATGGCCTAACGTTATTGGATAATAATGTGCACCATTTTTAAATATCCTGGGTAAATCGGAACCACATAAGCCCGAGCTGGCAATTTTTACCCGCACCTCATCCTGATGTTTAATTTCAGGAATGACTCGTTGGGCAACGCGTACGATACCATCAGTATCATTCACCACTGATTTCATAAAAACTCCTGATTATTAAGGGGGATAAACTCCCCCTCAGGTAAAAATTATTCTGCGAGAACGGCTTTCTCTTGTTTAATAAAACCACGCGCTCTACGCCAGGTCATGAAAATACCGGTAAGATAAATTGCGCCGATAATAATGAAACCGGGAATATTTTGCGGGGAGAAAAGCTGAATCAGTAACCAGGTAATGGGAGAACCGCCCTGATCCATTGAAGCCACCATACCTCCGGCTTTTAACGCCCCAACATTAGCCGCCAGTTGGGTGTGCAAACCAATAGTTTGCGTCGCGATCCACAGGGTGATGCTCATAATGATGACACCCGAGATTAAGGTGCGGAACAGATTTCCACGATGCACCGCGACCGCCATCGCCACGAAGAAGCCGATAGTTGCAAGATCGCCAAACGGCAGCACCTGATTACCCGGCACACAAACAGCAATTAAAATGGTGAGTGGAATAAAAATCAGGCTTGCCGATACCACCGCCGTATGCCCCAGCAGCAACGCCGGATCAAGGCCAATCAGGAACTCCTGACCGCCGAACTTCGCCTGTAAACGACTACGGGCCTGCTTAGCGATGGGCGTTAAACCATCCATGATGGGTTTAATCACCCGTGGCATCAGCAGCATCACCGCCGCCGTTTTTACCGCCAGCTGCAATACACCTTTGACATCGTAACCCGCGAGGATGCCGATAATCAGCCCCATCACAAAACCCACGGTGACAGGCTCGCCAAACGGACCAAATTTGCGCTGAATATCGTCGGCGCTAAATTTAATTCGGTTAACGCCTGGGATTTTCTCGATGATAGCATCGACCAGCACCGCAATTGGCCCCATATACGCCGACGTACCGTGCGGAATAGCAATGCCTTCCAGCTCAAAGAAATTTCGAGTATCGCGGGCAAACCAGTCGCCGAGCTTATAAACAAACGCCGCGTGAATTACCACACCTGCCATCCCTATCATCCATGAACCGGTTGCCAGGTGCAGCAACGCGCCGGTGAAGGTCATATGCCAGATATTCCAGATATCAACATTTACCACCCGCGTCATACGGGTCAGTAGCATCGCCACGTTAACCAGAATCGCAATCGGAATCGCCACCAGCGCAATTTGCGACGCCCAGGTCATTGGTGAAGAGCCCGGCCAACCGACATCGACCACATGCAGATTCAGGTCGAAATTTTCCGCCATCGCTTTCGCCGCCGGACCAATGGAATCCAGCATTAAGCCAATCACAAGGCCAATGCCAACAAAGCCAATCCCGATATGCAGACCCGCTTTAAAGCAATCGCCTGCCTTCATGCCTAATATTTTAGAAAAAATAATGATGACAATCGGCAGCATCACCGTAGGGCCGAGGTCGAGAATATAACGCATGACTTCTGAAAACATAGGTCACCCCTGTAAGATAGTCAGAATTTTATTTTGTAATGCTTCGATACCGACACCAGAAACAAAAGGCATGCCGTGAACTAACGGAATATCGCCAAAACTACGGTCAACTTTGGCGGTAGTACATATCAAATGCACACCATCCATATAGGTCTCTATTTCATTAACCCGACACTGGATTAATTCAACAGGAATATTATGACTCTGACACAACTCTTTAATTTCTTCCGCCGCCATCGTGGAGGTCGCAACCGCGCCTCCGCAAGCGACAATAATCTTGCGTTTCATAAATAGTCCTTTTTATTGTTACAGAGGGATTTATTCGTCTGAATCTAAAAAATACTTTGTGAAGTATTCCTTTAACTGAGTTTCAGGAAGAGTAATTAGTGTCTCGACGATCTCGGGCTGTTGTAACTTGCCAAATAAACAGCGTAAAAGTTTCAATTGCTGCTGCGGATTTTCCACAATCAACGCAATAACCAACGATACCGCCACGTCATTATCATCATCCGCTTGCTGAAAATGAACTTTATTTGTTGGCCTTAACAGATAAATGGCTGACGACTTAGCATGAATCGCCTCACAATGCGGTATTGCAATGGCGTGCTGCTCAAGCATTATCCCGGTAGGGAATTCTGCTTCTCTGGCAATTAATGCCTGTGGCCAGGTATCATGAACCACACCTTTCGCGAGCATCTCATTACCGATATGGGTTAAAACTTCGCTACGATCGACAAAAGAAATTCCGCTACGAACAAACAGGTTAGTCATATACCGTCCTTATTCCGCACAGCCGTAGCGATAGGCGCGCAAAACATCATAAATTTTATCCATAATCAACTGATGCGGTATTGCTGATAATTCCCCGGACTGAATGCGTTCAAATTGTTTAGGAAGATACTGA
Organism: Escherichia sp. F1; assembly: GCF_046764225.1. Classification (NCBI taxonomy): domain Bacteria; kingdom Pseudomonadati; phylum Pseudomonadota; class Gammaproteobacteria; order Enterobacterales; family Enterobacteriaceae; genus Escherichia; species Escherichia sp. F1. The sequence goes on along the minus strand of NZ_CP177202.1, from coordinate 1,836,021 downwards.
CTAATCATGCCCAGAGGGATTTCCATGCCTTGCAGATTCACCATCATCGTTTCGACGCTATTTTTAATCCGACTATGCGGCCAGTAATAACGAATACGATCCGACAGGCTGTAACGAATATCCAGTAATGAATCGTTAAAACCCGGGCGATAATATTTCTTCCAGTATTGCGGTTCGTCGAGCATCACTTCTTCAATTACCGCCAGGCAACCGCTGCGATTTTCGGGGGCGATAAGTTCCTGCTCAATTTGCGCCAGCGCAAATATCGCCTCACGTAAAGCAAAGGTTAATGCGGGACCGACTTTCAAAATTGCAAAATGATCGCGAACTAATTCCCAATAAGCCGTCCGGGTCTGGTAATCGGTAGAATGTGCTTCATAAACCATTCGGGTGTTTTCTATCCATTGCGCCAGCGCCTGCGCTTCTTGCGCCTGATAATGGATAATATTGCTGTGATCAAATTCCACACCCGGCTGCACCACGATGGCAATCACGCGTGTTAACGCCTCTGTCAGCCCACGAGAAATAAAGGCCTTTTGATGCGTACGTAAAGTATTGGCGGCATCTTCAACATGGGTGATGTGTACTGACTGAATGGCGCTGGCCTCACCGCCCGGAACCGGAACTTCGGTGCCAATGACATAGCTCAGTTGCTCACGCTGGCAATCTGTCGCCACACTTTCCGCAGCAAAGCACAGCACAGCAGCTCGTTCCGCAACCGTTTCTGGTGCTAACGGTATGGGATCCCCCGCGCAGGACATTGACGCATCAAGATGAATTTTACTGAAGCCAGCACGAACATATGCCTTTACCAGCTCGACGGATTTTTCCATCGCCGCATCCGCATTTTCTTGCTGCCAGCAGTTTGGCCCCAGATGGTCACCGCCGAGAATAATGCGCTCGCGCGCAAATCCGACTTTATCGGCAATCGTAAAAACAAATTTGCGAAAGTCTGCCGGTGTCATTCCGGTATAACCGCCAAATTGATTGACCTGGTTTGACGTTGCTTCAATCAGCACTTTGCGCGTGCTGTTGCGATCAAATGCCAGCGCCGCTTCGATAACCAACGGATGGGCAGAACAGACTGAACATATGCCGATATGTTCACCAGCTTTATGCCGGGCAATTAACGTTTTCATATTTTTTCCTTGTTAAATGGCAGGTGCGTTATGCCCTGCCCTCGCAGCCACAATCGGCAATCACTTTGCTCACCACATCGCGCATTGCGGATTTAGCCGACTGCAAATAATCCCGGGGATCGGTCGCTTCAGGGTGCTCGGTCAGGTAATTTTTTAACGCCTGCGAGAAGGCATTTTTCAGCTCTGTTGCAACGTTGATTTTGCATATCCCCAGTTTGATGGTTTGCTGAATATCCTTAGTCGATAACCCTGACGCGCCATGCAGCACCAGCGGTAAGTTCACCCACTGGCGAATGTTCTTCAGTCGAGAAAAATCAAGCGCCGGTGCGCTGGCATACATACCATGAGCCGTGCCGATGGCGACCGCCAGGGAATCAATTCCGGTTGCCTCGGCAAATTCACGCGCCTGAGCGGGGTTTGTATAAAAAGCATCGGCTTCATTGACTTGCACATCATCTTCCTGGCCGCCAAGTTGCCCCAGCTCCGCTTCGACGCTGACATCAAAGCGATGGCAAAAATCCACCACCTCTTTGACCCGTGAAATATTTTGCGCAAAAGGCAAATGCGAGGCGTCAATCATGACTGAGCGCACGCCAGAACGAACCTTCTGAGCGATATCGTCAAATTTCGTGTGATGGTCGAGATGAATTGCCAGTGGATGGTGATATTGCTTCGCCATCGCGCTGACCAGCGCCAACAGATTTTCTGTACCAGCATGAGTAAATGTGCCAGGCGTTCCGGCGATGATGACCGGCGCATGCAGGTTGGCAGCGGTTTCTACCACCACTTGCATCGTTTCGAGATTGTGAATATTGAATGCCGGAACCGCATAACCGCCGCGCTGTGCGTTGTTCAGCATCTGCTTTGTCGATACCACGTACATTTTCATATCCTGCCATTTGTTTTCGATTTCAAAATATAATGAAATTATTTGTTTTTAAATGTCGAGATAACGATCACAAAAACGACAATATGAAAATTGTTCGAGGAGTGAAAGGCAAAAAAACGGCCTCCCGATAGGGAAGCCGTAGCAAAGTGCGCGTGTTTTTATGCCGGATGCGACGTAAACGCCTTTTCCGTCCTACGGGGTAGTGCTGTTCGTATGAGGCGTATCAGGCGATAGTAATTTTGCTATCGAGATAAACGTCCTGCACGGCGTTAATCAGTTTCACGCCGTCAGCCATCGATTTCTTGAACGCCTTACGTCCAAGAATCAGCCCCATTCCGCCAGCGCGTTTGTTGATAACCGCAGTACGCACTGCATCGCTGAGGTCAGTTTCACCGCCTGCAGCACCGCCGGAGTTTATCAACCCTGCGCGGCCCATATAGCAGTTAGCTAACTGATAACGCACCAGATCAATCGGGTTTTCGCTGGTCAACTTGCTGTACACGCGATCGTCGGTATAACCGTAATTAATCGCTTTATAGCCGCCGTTATTTTCCGCCATTTTTTGTTTAACGATATCTGCACCTATGGTTGCCGCCAGATGATTCGCCTGACCTGTCAGGTCGGCGGAAACATGGTAATCAACGCCATCTTTCTTAAAGGCGGAGTTACGCAAATAGGCCCACAGCACGGTCACCATGCCCAGCTCATGCGCGCGTTCAAAGGCCGCAGAAATTTCTTCAATCTGGCGACGTGACTCTTCCGAGCCAAAATAGATAGTCGCCCCAACCGCCACCGCGCCCATGTTGAAGGCCTGCTCCACGCTGGCATACAGCGTTTGATCGTAGGTATTCGGGTAACTTAGCGTCTCGTTGTGATTAAGTTTGACGAGGAATGGAATGCGATGCGCGTAACGCCGCGATACCGATGCCAGCACGCCGTAAGTTGACGCCACACAGTTACAGCCCGCTTCGATCGCCAGTTCAACAATGTTTTTCGGGTCAAAGTAGAGCGGGTTAGCGGCAAATGAAGCTCCGGCAGAGTGCTCAACGCCCTGGTCAACCGGCAGAATAGAAAGATATCCTGTGCCAGCCAGACGCCCGGTGTTGTACAACGTCTGCATATTACGTAACACCGCTGGCGGGCGATTATTGTCAATCATCACGCGGTCTACGTAGTCATGTCCTGGGAGATAAAGCTGGTCAGAAGGAATAGTCATACAACGGTGCTGTAAAAGGTTGTCGGCGTCTTTGCCAAGCAACTGCGCAATATCTGTCATTACTATGCTCCCGTAAATTCCGATTGGATATCGGCTATGGATTGTCCTGGCCCGCCTTTTGCGGGCAATCATAATCCTGGTCGTTAAGGGCGAGTTTTTCCATCTTTTGGATGTTTTTTCAGCGTTTTCTGTTGGCTCGATTCATCAGAAAAAATGTTACCGCGGTCAAGTTTTCACCGCAAAGGTATTTAAAAGGTATTATTAAATGGTATTGTCATCGCGTACCTTACATTACCTGTCATGAAGGAATTAAAAGATGAAAACAACAGCAAAGCTGTCGTTCATGATGTTTGTTGAATGGTTTATCTGGGGCGCGTGGTTTGTGCCATTGTGGTTGTGGTTAAGTAAAAGCGGTTTTAGTGCCGGAGAAATTGGCTGGTCGTATGCCTGTACCGCCATTGCGGCGATCCTGTCGCCAATTCTGGTTGGCTCCATCACTGACCGCTTTTTCTCGGCGCAGAAAGTGCTGGCGGTATTGATGTTCGCTGGTGCGGCGCTGATGTATTTCGCTGCGCAACAGACCACTTTTGCCGGGTTCTTCCCGTTACTGCTGGCCTACTCGCTAACCTATATGCCGACCATTGCGCTGACTAACAGTATCGCTTTTGCCAACGTGCCGGATGTGGAGCGTGATTTCCCGCGCATTCGTGTGATGGGCACTATCGGCTGGATTGCCTCCGGTCTGGCATGTGGATTTTTGCCGCAAATGCTGGGTTATGCCGATATCTCTCCGACTAACATCCCGCTGCTGATTACCGCCGGAAGTTCTGCTCTGCTCGGTGTGTTTGCGTTTTTCCTGCCCGACACGCCGCCAAAAAGCACCGGCAAAATGGACATTAAAGTCATGCTCGGCCTGGATGCTCTGATCCTGCTGCGCGATAAAAACTTCCTCGTCTTTTTCTTCTGTTCATTTCTGTTTGCGATGCCACTGGCGTTCTATTACATCTTTGCCAACGGGTATCTGACCGAAGTCGGCATGAAAAACGCTACCGGCTGGATGACGCTCGGCCAGTTCTCTGAAATCTTCTTTATGCTGGCATTGCCGTTTTTCACTAAACGCTTTGGTATCAAAAAGGTATTATTGCTTGGTCTGGTCACCGCTGCGATCCGCTATGGCTTCTTTATTTACGGTAGTGCGGATGAATATTTCACCTACGCGTTACTGTTCCTCGGTATTTTGCTTCACGGCGTAAGTTACGATTTTTACTACGTTACCGCTTACATCTATGTCGATAAAAAAGCCCCCGTGCATATGCGTACCGCCGCGCAGGGGCTGATCACGCTCTGCTGCCAGGGATTCGGCAGTTTGCTCGGCTATCGTCTTGGCGGTGTGATGATGGAAAAGATGTTCGCTTATCAGGAACCGGTAAACGGACTGACTTTCAACTGGTCCGGGATGTGGACTTTCGGCGCGGTGATGATAGCCATTATCGCCGTACTGTTCATGATTTTTTTCCGCGAATCCGACAACGAAATTACGGCTATCAAGGTCGATGATCGCGATATTGCGTTGACACAAGGGGAAGTTAAATGAAAACAGAACGTATTCTCGGTGCTCTTTATGGGCAGGCGTTAGGGGATGCGATGGGGATGCCCTCCGAGCTTTGGCCACGCAGCCGCGTTAAAGCACACTTTGGCTGGATTGACCATTTTCTGCCTGGACCAAAGGAGAATAACGCGGCCTGTTATTTTAACCGCGCCGAATTCACCGACGATACCTCGATGGCGCTGTGTCTGGCGGATGCGTTGCTGGAACGTAAAGGCAAGATCGATCCGGATCTGATTGGGCGTAATATTCTCGACTGGGCGCTGCGTTTCGACGCCTTTAATAAAAACGTACTAGGTCCGACCTCGAAGATTGCGCTTAACGCCATTCGCGACGGTAAACCCGTTGCTGAACTGGAAAACAACGGCGTGACCAACGGCGCAGCGATGCGCGTCTCGCCATTAGGTTGTTTGCTTCCGGCGCGCGATGTTGATTCCTTTATTGATGATGTGGCGCTGGCGTCCAGCCCGACCCATAAATCCGATCTGGCGGTTGCAGGTGCGGTAGTCATCGCATGGGCGATTTCTCGTGCCATTGACGGAGAAAGCTGGTCAGCGATTGTTGATTCACTGCCTTCAATTGCGCGACATGCACAGCAAAAACGCATCACCACCTTCAGCGCCTCACTGGCAGCACGTCTGGAGATTGCGCTGAAAATTGTGCGCAATGCCGACGGCACCGAATCCGCCAGCGAACAGCTGTATCAGGTCGTTGGCGCAGGTACCAGCACTATTGAGTCCGTTCCGTGCGCCATTGCGCTGGTTGAACTGGCACAAACCGACCCGAACCGTTGCGCCGTCCTGTGCGCTAACCTTGGCGGCGATACAGACACCATCGGTGCTATGGCGACGGCAATCTGCGGCGCGTTGCATGGCATTAACGCTATCGATCCTGCGTTAAAGGCGGAGCTGGATGCGGTAAATCAGCTTGATTTCAACCGCTATGCCACAGCGCTGGCGAAATATCGTCAACAACGGGAGGCGGTATGAGCGGCGCTCGATTACACACGCTGCTGCCTGAATTAACCACGCGTCAGCCTGTTATGGTGATTGGCGCGGCGGTCATTGATGTGATCGCCGACGCTTATGCCCTCCCCTGGCGTGGGTGCGATATCGAACTGAAACAGCAGAGCGTTAACGTTGGCGGCTGCGCACTGAATATTGCCGTGGCGTTAAAGCGCCTCGGCATCGAAGCGGGTAATGCCTTGCCGCTCGGTCAGGGGGTATGGGCGGAGATTATTCGCAACCGGATGGCAAAAGAGGGCTTAATCAGCCTGATCGATAACGCCGAAGGTGATAACGGCTGGTGTCTGGCGCTGGTTGAGCCGGATGGCGAACGCACGTTTATGTCGTTCAGCGGTGTGGAAAATCAATGGAATCGCCAATGGTTGGCGCGATTAACCGTTGCACCTGGCAGCCTGCTCTATTTTTCCGGTTATCAACTGGCCTCGCCCTGCGGCGAATTGTTAGTGGAATGGCTGGAAAAGCTGCAAGACGTGACGCCGTTTATCGATTTTGGCCCACGTATTGGCGATATCCCGGACGCATTACTGGCGCGGATCATGGCCTGTCGACCTTTAGTGTCACTCAATCGTCAGGAGGCTGAGATTGCCGCCGAACGTTTTGCTTTATCCGCAGAGATAACAACACTTGGCAAGCAATGGCAGGAGAAATTTGCCGCGCCGTTGATCATTCGTCTCGATAAAGAGGGCGCATGGTATTTCAGCAACGACGCTTCTGGCTGCATTCCGGCATTTCCAACGCAAGTTGTAGACACCATTGGGGCGGGCGACAGTCATGCAGGTGGCGTACTTGCCGGGCTGGCCTCTGGTCTGCCACTGGCGGATGCCGTATTACTGGGCAATGCAGTGGCGTCGTGGGTTGTCGGGCATCGGGGCGGTGATTGTGCGCCAACGCGCGAGGAACTACTCCTCGCACACAAAAACGTATAGATCGCTGCGACAGTGGCTGATGCTGTACTCAATAGGCCGTTGCTGTTGGTCAAGCGCCACTTGCTTGATCACCAGCACCGGTATTTTGCTATCTAACTGAATATGTGACTGAAACTCGGCATCCGGCATCCGGGCGCTAACGCGGGAACGCGTACGTTGTGGGTAAATGTGCTGGCTGCGGAAGTAGTCATAAAGAGAAATCCCGATGGCATCAACATCATGAATTAAATGTGCCGGAACCCACGATTCCTCAATCGATACCGCTTCTTCATCGACATAGCGAATACGCTTAAGCAAAAAGACATCACTTCCCGCTTCGACCGCCAGCTGCTGCGCGACTTCTTCGGGACATTTCACGACACGCTTGTTAACCCATAGCGTATCGGGCTTTTTCCCGCGCAACACCACCTGCTGAGAAAAACCTCGCGCTTCTTTCAACGAGTATTCGAAGATGTTGTTGATCTGCGTGCCGTAACCACGCGAACGCGTCACCACGCCCTCTTCTTCCAGCGCCTGCATCGCCTTGCGCACCGTAATGCGCGAAACGCCGGTTAACTGACTTAAATCACGCTCACCGGGCAAAATATTGCCATGCTCCAGCACCCCGCTGCGCACGGCATTTTTTACCGTTTCGGCAAACTTAATATAAAGCGGCGTGTTATCCGCCGCTAAAATACGTTCGTTCAGTTGGGCAATCAGCTGGGTATGCGCTTGTTCCATTTGTCTTTTTCCTGCCAGGGAGTCTGGTGGGAGTATATCACTGCTTCTTATTTAAGGCGTTTCTTTAATCCCATCAACGAATGCCTGCAACTCCTCCACCGTGCCATTAAATACATTAAAATCCACCGGACCATTGATGCCATCTACCTGTCCACGGTCGGAATGCTGCCAGAAGCGCCAGGCCATTCCGTCATTGTCCGGACGACGTTGATAGTAGTGAGCCACCCACCACGGATATTCATTGAAATAGCCCGCCAGATTCGTGTGATAAAAAACGGCTCCTGAGTAAATAATTGGCTTTTTCCCCGTACTTTTTTCGACCATTTTTAGCCACTGACTTACCCGCTTGCGTAATTCTTTTGCCGATAATTTTCCCCGTTCTTCTACGTCCAGCACGGCAGGGAAATCGCCTTGTGAGAAATCCACCGTTTGCAGAAATAATCTCGCCTGAACTGAAGCGGATACCGACGGGGAAAAATAATGATACGCCCCGCGCAGCAGGCCATTTTCGCGGCTTAGTTGCCAGTTACGCGAAAAATAGGGGTCCACCAGCTTTTCGCCTTCCGTCGCCTTAATAAAGGCAAATTGTAAGCGAATACCGTTATCGCGCATTTTTGCCACCCGCTGCCAGTCGATTCGCTCCTGCCAGCGCGAAACATCTATTCCGTGAATGGTGTAACTGGCAGGAATGCGAATAGCGAAAGATTTAACCGGGCGATAACCGTAGAAGTGGATGTAGTCTTTAATCTGAATTGCTGTCGAATAGAAAAAATTCACCGTCTGACGCGGATGAATCGCAACGATGGAAATTAGCCCAAGAGCGCATAATAAAGCGATGAGTTTTTTTCGACTGGTGATTCTTAGCTGCATTGGTTTCATCCCTGAATGTCAGTGCCAAAGGCTGACAATAACCAAAGCAGCTATAGTAAGGTGCTCACCACCAGGCGTGGAAGTGGTGAACCGGACCAATACCGTGACCAACTTCCAGCGTGTCGGCCTGGGCTAACGCCGATGAAAGCCAGCTTTTTGCCTCCTGTACGGTGTCAGCCCAGTTTGTATGGCGCGGGCGTAGTGCAGCCAACGCCGCAGAGAGCGTACAACCAGTGCCGTGGGTGTTTTTGGTCATAATGCGCGGTGCAGTAAATCGTTGTTCTCCCTCGCGAGTAAACAGCCAGTCCGGGCTTTGCTCATCATCCAGATGACCACCTTTCATTAGCACTGCGCCACAGCCCATCGCCAACAGCGATCGCCCTTGTTCCAGCATTTCCTGTTCGGTGCGCGCGTGTGCCGCGTCGAGCAAGGCGGCTGCTTCGGGCAAGTTTGGCGTTATTAATGAAACCTGTGGCAATAATCGACTGCGTAGCGTGGCAACTGCCGAAGGTGAAAGCAGTGGGTCGCCGCTTTTTGCCAGCATAACGGTGTCGAGTACCACGTTTTGGATCTGATAACGTTGCAACCGTTCTGCCACCGCTTCAACAATATCGGTTTCCGCCAACATACCGATTTTAGTGGTGTCGATTCGCACATCGCTGAACACCGAATCGAGCTGGGCGGCGACAAAATCAGGCTCAATGCGATACACCGACTGTACGCCACGGGTATTTTGCGCCACCAGTGCAGTAATCACTGAGCAACCATAAGCGCCAAGTGCCGAGAAGGTTTTAAGATCGGCCTGAATCCCCGCACCACCACTCGGATCAGTACCAGCAATCGTCAGAGCGTTAATTCGTTTCATGCCTGCACCTCCGGCGTCAATTGCCAGAGCGCATCAAGGAAATGTGGAACAAAACTGCCTGGCCCCTCGCTTCTGGCGACTGCGCGTTCTCCGGCTTGTTTCATCCAGTGACAGGCAGATGCGACGTTTTCCAGCATATCGCCTGGTAACGCACAACAGGCAGCGACAACTGCCGATAATGCACAGCCAGTTCCTACCACTTTGGTCATTAACGGATCGCCGCCGTGAATGCCAACGGTGCGACGACCATCGGTAACATAATCCACCTCGCCAGTGACCACGACGATTGCGCCAGTTTCCCGTGCCAGTGTTTGTGCAGCGGGTATCGCATTAGCTGCGGCGTCAGTGGTATCCACTCCCCGTCCGCCATTAGCAATGCCAGCTAATGCCATGATTTCCGAAGCATTACCACGTATGGCGGTTGGCTTATGAGACAGAAGTTCCAGACAAAAACGGCGGCGATAGTCGAGTGCACCAACCGCAACCGGATCAAGCGTCCAGGGTGTTTGAGAGCGTTTTGCTTGCTCAACGGCGGCACGCATCGCCTGTGCGCGTGGCTGCGTCAGTGTGCCAACGTTAATCAGCAACGCACTGGCGATAGCCGCAAACTGACTGGCCTCTTCGGTTTCGATAACCATCGCTGGCGATGCACCGAGCGCCAGCAAGGTATTGGCAGTAAAGGTTTGCACCACATCGTTGGTCATGCAGTGCACAAGAGGGGAATGTTGGTGAAAAAGGTGTAACGCGTGCGCAGATTGCGCGGAACTCAGCAGGTCGACGTGCATAGTTTGCTCCTGCCATAACGTGAAGAAGCAATGACCTGGTGGTCCGTGACTTCCCTACGCTGGCATTATCCAGATCAGGTGATACGGGTATTTCTCAGCCTTCACGCAGAAGGGCACCCCGAGTCGTTTGGTTGCGATAATAAATCGCAGAGGAGGATGGTAATGTCCAGCGCACGCGTTGTAAACGAGTAAAAACCGCAGTTTTACAATCGCGTTAATAAATTATTTGATATAAGAATCCAGCACCTTCAGAACGACATCCAGATCTTCTTCACGTTTTAGCTCATCCCCCTGGTGAACGATGTGTTCCGTCAGATGACCTTTAATCACTTCCCGCATCAGACCGTTTACCGCGCCACGGATAGCAGCAATCTGTTGTAAAACTGCAGCGCATTCGTGCGGCTCGTCGAGCATTTTCTTGAGCGCCACGACCTGGCCCTGAATCTTACTGGCACGCGCTTTCAGTTTCTGTTTATCACGGATTGTATGAGACATGGCAACACCTGGTTAACAAGAACATGAAAAATCATAGCACTATTAATCTACTGGGGGGTAGTATCAGGTACTGGGGGGGAGTAGAATCAGATTGCCGAATTAATACTAAGAATTATTATCATGACCGAATTTACCACTCTTCTTCAGCAAGGAAACGCCTGGTTCTTCATCCCCAGCGCCATCTTACTTGGTGCGCTTCATGGCCTGGAACCAGGGCACTCAAAAACGATGATGGCGGCGTTTATCATCGCCATCAAAGGCACCATTAAACAGGCGGTGATGCTTGGACTGGCAGCAACCATTTCGCATACCGCAGTGGTCTGGTTAATTGCCTTTGGCGGGATGGTGATCAGCAAACGCTTTACTGCGCAGTCGGCGGAACCGTGGCTCCAGTTGATTTCCGCAGTGATCATTATTGGCACCGCGTTCTGGATGTTCTGGCGTACCTGGCGCGGCGAACGCAACTGGCTGGAGAATATGCACGAGCATGATCATGAGCATCATCACCACGATCACGAAGATCACCACGACCATGGACATCATCACCATCACGAACATGGCGAGTATCAGGATGCCCATGCACGAGCCCATGCCAATGACATTAAACGACGCTTTGATGGTAGAGAGGTCACCAACTGGCAAATTTTGCTATTTGGCTTAACCGGTGGCCTTATCCCCTGCCCGGCAGCAATTACCGTGCTGTTGATATGCATTCAGTTGAAAGCCCTGACACTGGGCGCAACACTGGTCGTCAGTTTCAGCATTGGCCTGGCGTTAACGCTTGTCACCGTAGGCGTTGGCGCAGCAATCAGCGTTCAGCAGGTCGCAAAACGCTGGAGCGGATTTAACACTCTCGCTAAACGCGCCCCCTATTTTTCCAGTCTGTTGATTGGCTTAGTTGGTGTGTATATGGGCATACATGGCTTCATGGGCATAATGCGATAACTCAATCCTTTAGGCTTGCATGTTATCTTCAGCCCAGGATGATTCTTAAATCAGCTATTTCCGCTGACTCTCTGCTCGCTAAGGATGCTTTTAGGGCATCCTTTCATTTACACTTTTTACGAAATCATGGGATCACTAACAAAATATCGCTTGTCAGTTATATTGTATGGCAGGAAAGATATGCGACTGATATTACAGATCCCCAAAGTGGAGAGTTTATGACCATTAAAAATAAGATGTTGCTGGGTGCGCTTTTGCTGGTTACCAGTGCCGCCTGGGCCGCACCAGCCACCGCGGGTTCGACCAATACCTCGGGAATTTCTAAGTATGAGTTAAGCAGTTTCATTGCTGACTTTAAGCATTTCAAACCAGGCGATACCGTCCCAGAGATGTACCGCACCGATGAGTACAACATTAAGCAGTGGCAGTTACGTAACCTGCCCGCGCCTGATGCCGGGACGCACTGGACCTATATGGGTGGCGCGTACGTGTTGATCAGCGACACCGACGGTAAAATCATTAAAGCCTACGACGGTGAGATTTTTTATCATCGCTAAAAAAAGCCCCCTCATCATGAGGGGGAAATGCAGACACCTTGTTATTTTTTATTATTAGCCACTTGCTCGTCTTGCTTGTTATTAGTCGTATTTCACGTTGATTAATGCGGTTGCCTCCAGTGCGCCAGATTTAACTTTGTTTGTATCGTAGACGTAGTAACTGGCCAGGACAGGTATATTAATAATATTACTATTTAAAGAAGCCCCGGTTTTATCTGTTTTCCATAATGATGTCGCCGCGCCCTGATCGCCGCTAGCAGAAATTTTGATGGCTGCTTCAGTCCCTTTGGGTGGTTCTTTTAGATCCAACACAAATCCTACACCATTATCTATGTTGCCGCGCAAAATTGTATTGCTTCCTGTAACTAAGTCACTGCTGGAAAGATATACGACCATATTCCGCGATGCTTGTTTTGTGTCGCCGAAAAGATTATCACATTTCAACGTAATTATTCCTTCCTTACTATTCGCCGTAATCTTTCCCTGACTTCTGAGTTGGGACAAGGCAATATCATCTACTTTTATTATTGTGTTTTCAGGCTTACAGGTCGTATTTTTAGGATAATAGGAAATACTTAATCCAAGCGTAAATGTATCCCCCGCCAGTTTACTGGTGAGATAACTTACACACCAGTTAATCTTCAATGTCTTACAAATGCTCAACCAAAAGTCAATGGATGAAGATGACTCACCGCCAATATTTGCAATCACAGTATCTGAAAGAAACCAGGTAGGTTTTCTTTCTCCAGTAAAATCAGGTGTGCCTTTAGATATTTTAACCACATAGGGTAATACTGCCTGCGCATTGCTGGATTTCCCAATCGTGTCACTGGTTTTACCTAAAGACTCTATTTTAACCTTTAACTTTTCGCCATTACCAAAAGGCCCGACTTCAACCCAATCACTTTGGATATTTTTATAGACTATTTTATCCGTGCTCGTATCACAAGATATCCCAGTAAACACAACACTTTTACTAAAGGAAACCTCATTCGCTAAAATCTCCCCCACATTAATACTATCAGTAATATTTAATGATGCAGTGGTACGACATCCAGCCCAGGTAAAATTAACCCATAAAATAAATATTAGTAACATTCCATTTCTGAACATCATATTCCACCTCTCACCGACAGATATAATTTCTACTTTCATCAATCTCTTTACCGAAGGTGATTGTGCATGAAAGTCCTTGTTGCTTATCAATTGCTACATTAACCGATGGCGGTACTTCATTGGTGCGAATAAATAACTGACTTCCCTGGCCGACAACGCCAATATTATGACCGTGGATATCATTGACTTCATAACCAAACGTTAATGGTTGCCCATCCGCTCTTAACGCTTTTATAAACCAGGGCTTGCGCTGATCGGTATCAAAATTAACCAGTACAACCGCGCCGCGATAAGGGGCGGCAATTTTCCGATTGCCGCGTAATTCTGCTTCGCTATCGCTTTGCGACACATCCAGCATCAGGTGATTTTCCCGATAAGGTGTCATTCCGTCATATACCACCACTCCATTACGGTTTGTTGTGCGATATTTTTGCCCATTGACATAAGCATCTTTAATTCCTGGCGCATTCATCACTGCAAACGTTTCGGAAAGACGGTTCGCCAGATTAACGCCCCCCGACCAGGCGACAATGCCCCCTGAAACACTGGCTCCAGCCTGTCGATAAGTACTCGACTGACTATAACTGCCATTCACTGTCGCAACCGGCGCGTTCCAGGTCAAATTCGCCCCAGCTGTCGTTTCATTTCCCTGATGCTGATAACTCAGGTTGACCCCATAGTTAAACTGATCCCGGCTTCCAACGGTTCCTGATAATCCCGTATTATTTGAGGCAAACCCCTGATCATCAAACGTCGTTGAGTTAGACATATATATTTGCCGACGAGGCGTCGTAACGTCATCACCCCAATCAAAGGGAATCGATATAAAAATATTAAATCGTTTCTCTTCATGATGATTCTCGTCATAAGCCTGGCTTGCCGCGAGGGTATAGCTTATCCGTCGCAGGTTGTTGGAATAACTCAACTGATAATCCTTACTGCTGCCGCTACGCCCCCAGTAATCTCGCCATAACGTACTTAAGGACACAGAACCCCAGCCTTCTGGCAATGACTGGCTCATATTGGCAGAAAAGCTATTTTTACGGCCAAAATCGTTCTGGTAATAATCGGCAATGTCATAGATATCGTTTTCATCACGGCGATAATTATCTTTATTGTTTGCCCAAACGTGATCGTTAAATGTCCGGTAATCACGCGACGAATAACGCCAGGCCGCCAGACCAAAACGCGTCGACGTTTGGCTCACAAATTTGTTGTAGGCAATTTGATAACTTTGCCCGTCAAACACATCGCCGTTGTCTTGTTTACTATGCGACTTCGTGGCATCGACGGAAATGGCACCAATGCGTGTATTCCAGCCAGTCCCCAAAGTGAACGCGTAATAATTATTCGCGACCATCGAGCCACCATACAGCGTCAATAAATTATTAAAACCATACTGATAACCCGCCTGGACAAAATCACTTTGTTTGCTTGCCCCTTCAATATGGCTACGACCCGCCGCAAAATCATATTTCGATACGCCAGGTTGCAGCATATTTGGCACCGCTGCATAAGGCACCAGATAGGTGGTTACCGAACCGTCCGCCTCTTTCACGCTGACATCAAGATCCGCTCCACCACCGGCCAACTGCAAATCTGTAATCGCAAACGGGCCAGGAGGAACCTCTTTCTGATAAACCACAAAACCGTTCTGTTCAATAGTTACCAGCGCGTTACTCTGAGCAATCCCCTGCACCCGTGGAGTAAAATTTTGTTTCGAGTTAGGCAACATCTGCATATCACGAAACAACCGCACACCGCTGAAGCGAACAGAATCAAAAATATCGCTTGATGTGTACATATCACCCACGCGAAGCGTGCCGAGAAGTTGGGCAAATCCACGTTCCAGATACAGGGTATTGCTTTTCCACACCCCTGGATTGCTATTTGTTTTACTGAAACTGGCATCAGAATGCAGTTGCCACCCCAGTAAGTTTAACCCGCTGTTAAAACGTACATATGTACTCTTGCTATTACCCGACGCTTTATAGTCGCTGTAATACTGACTCACATAATAAGAGGTATAAAACGCATTAATACCCCGCTCCCAGTTTTCCGGTGGAACATAGCCACTTTCCAGTTCTTCCACCCACGCCTGCGGTACACTGAAATCGAGACGAAAAACTCCGATATCCCAGGTATAGCTCCCACCCTGAACAAGTTGCTCAAATGTTAAACATTGCTTACCGCTGGCAAAGTTATCGGTATTAATGCCTAACCGCTTGATAATTCCCCTTGATAAACATGTTTCTTGCGGGTTGTCTTTAACAATAATCTCATATTTCCCGCGCCATTGCTTATTGACATAAATATCGATGTCATACTGCCCCGGCAAGGGTTGATTATCATCAAGACGAATATTTGCAACCTGCTGGTCTTTCATTCCACCTATCATAAAATGGGTATCAAAGGTTTCTTCAGCTGCATAAGCTTCAATGCCGAGCAATAACGCTACGATTGCTGATGCAAGTGGGGTCATTCTCAACATAGGCAGCTCCTGCAATTAAATTTTGTCACTAATATAGTTGCCATGGTCATCGATAATGGTCAGATACCAGTTATTCGCATTATTACTTTTGACATTAATACTCTGACTTTCTAAGGGGGCAATCATAATAGTTTCATAATTGACTTTGACATTATTAGCTTTGACATCCGAAATCGTTACCCAATTTGCTGAGTCATTTTTTATCACCAATCCATTGCCACTGCGATTTACCAGTAACTTTTTAAATGTCGCTTTATTTACCGGCGCAATACCCGCAGGCCGGTAAAACAATTTGATTCTGTTTTGCATTGCAAATTTCAGTGCATTCTTGCCCTCTTGCTCTGGACTATTTGGTGGAATATCCAGAACATTCAGATAAAAAATGCTCTCTTTATTAGTGGGCAGTTTATTCGGCATAATTTTGATTTTTACTTGCTGCCCGGAATTTGCCCCTATTTTTGCCACTGGTGGCGTTAACATGAAAGGAACCTGAATTTTTTCTGGTGGTAACGACGTATCGCCATCATCAATCCACGCCTGCAGCAGCGAAGAACGGTTTCCCTGATTCATCAACTGCACCATCACTTCTTTATTTTCTGCCGGGTAAATAATACGCGTCCCATAGATAACAATACCGGCATGTGCAGGAAGGACCATAGAAGAAATGAGTAAAGCTAATAATCCTTTCATCTTAATGCCTCTTAAATTAAAAGGCCGCCATGGGGATAGCGGCCATGTTTATTAACTGGAGAAACTTGAAATTTTATTTATTAATCCTGCGCCACACGCATAACCAGAGAAGATAACACATCACCTGATTGCACTGAATTATCTGTCAGCTTCAGGTATTTTGCTTTAAACGGAATAGCATATTGACCTTCCGCTGTTTTATAACTCTCAATGTTAAAAGGTGCAGAAACATCCAGGACATCGCTGTTATCACCTAAATAGAGATAGTACCCCACGGTATCGTTGCTACTGGCTATCGCCTTATCGTTTCCGGTTATTTTATCGTTGGTAATCAACGAGAGTTTTACACCAGCAACTTCTTTCGGACAGCTAATTTTTAACATGCTGCTGGTTACACCGACTGCATCATCATAGGTCGAGTATTTAGCTTTACCTTCAAAGACAGTGGTTGGTACAGTTGGCATATTAATACTTACTGAGTCGCCACCCGCTTCGAATTTACACGGAGATTCTGCAATATTCCCTTTAATGGTTAATGTTCCGGTATCAACGTCTGCGGCAAATACCCCAGCGCTCATAAAAAAAGAAGAAAAGACAGCGGCAGCAATAATTGAACGTTTCATAATATGTTCCTTAATAAAATTTATTTTTTGGTTGTTAAGAGTCTGTATCTCTTGGAAACAAATTTCTCACATCAAAAAAGTTGCCGCAATGTAAACATATTGTTTTATTGATTTAAAACAAATTAACTATTGCAATATAAATACAACAAATACTTAAGCATATTAAATATTTATCACATCTATTAATTAATGCAGATTTTTGTAAATGGTATTATTGATATCAATAAAAAAGCTGAAATCATTCACACGAATGATTTCAGCTTTCTAAATCCGATTAAAAAACCAGGGTGGCAAATTAATCGTAGCGATTTAACACGATTCGACGTTTGCTATCGCTACCTGCAACAACCACTTCTGTCGTTACACCTTTGACTGGCGAAGAAACCTGATGACGGGTATCAACATCATACGTTAACTGACCACAATGCTGTTGAGGTTGACCATTAACCATAACCATACTGCATGTTGGGGGACTGATCCTGCCATTAATCGTTAATGTGGCAGTCTGTGAAGAGAACGCGGGAGAAGCCATTCCATAGGCAAGAAAAATAATTCCTGACAGCCAGTACTTATTCATTGAACGTTATCCCTGTAGTAAAGGTTATGCCTGGATAGAATGAGTGCATAACAAACTATAGCTGTACATCCACTACACAGCCACGAAGGATGATAATGAAGCATTGCCTGTATGATCAATCGACTTTGTAGAGTTTCGGACGAAGGTCCGCAGAATATTCGCAGTATTAAATAAGTGTTCATTAATGCGGCAAAAACAAATACACCGCATCAATGTAACATCTCTGCGGTGTATGAAGAATAACCAGAATGGTTAATAGGCGTTAGACCGCGCGGAAGGAAATCTCGCCTGGAATGACTTCACCCTGCCAATAGAGCTGAGCTGCAACGCGGTCAGCCAGCTGGCGGTAGATAGCGGTAAATTCGCTCTCCGGACGGCTGATAACCGTTGGCGTGCCTTTATCGAGATCCTCACGTAAGGAGATGTGTAACGGCATCTGCCCCAGCAGCTGTGTGTGGTATTTTTCAGCCAGTTTCTCAGCACCACCGGTACCGAAAATCGGTTCATGGTGACCACAGTTACTGCAAATATGCACACTCATGTTCTCGACAATACCAAGCACCGGAACCTCGACTTTCTCGAACATCACAATGCCTTTTTTCGCATCGATCAACGCGATGTCTTGTGGGGTGGTGACCACGACCGCACCAGTTACTGGAATGTTTTGTGCCAGTGTCAATTGAATGTCACCGGTGCCTGGCGGCATATCAAGCACCAGATAGTCGAGATCCGGCCACAAGGTTTCCTGCAACATCTGCATTAACGCCTTGCTCGCCATCGGACCACGCCACACCATCGCATTGTCGTCAGTGACCAGATAACCAATTGAATTGGTTGCCAGTCCATGAGACATAATCGGTGCCATATGGGTACCGTCCGGCGAAGTTGGACGCTGATTTTCTGCGCCCAGCATGGTGGGGATTGATGGGCCGTAGATATCGGCGTCCAGAATGCCGACTTTCGCCCCTTCCGCCGCCAGTGCCAGCGCCAGGTTTACCGCCGTGGAGGATTTACCCACGCCGCCTTTACCGGAGCTGACCGCAATGATGTTCTTCACGCCGTTAATTCCCGGCTGATTCTTCACGCGTTTTAAGGTGGCGATATTGTGCGACAGTTTCCAGTCGATAGCTTTCGCCCCGGTGATGCGCAGCAGTTCGGCGCTACATTGCTCTTTTAACTCTTCGAACGCGCTATGCCAGACGAATGGCATAACCAGTTCCACATGCAACGTGTCGTCCATCCAGGCGACATGGTGCAACGCTTTCAGCGTGGTGAGGTTATGCTTCAGGGTTGGGTGCTGAAAATTGGCCAGTGTCCCGGCGACCATTGCGCGCAAGGCTTCTGGTGATTTGGCCTGGGATTGTTCGTTCATCCCGACTCCTTTTTTGTATAGATAAACCATCAGCTGATAGTTTACCTGAAGAATATAGAGAAGTACTTACTTAACATTTTCCCATTTGGTACTATCTAACCCCTTTTCACTATTAAGAAGTAATGCCTACTATGACTCAAGTCGCGAAGAAAATTCTGGTGACGTGCGCACTGCCGTACGCTAACGGCTCAATCCACCTCGGCCATATGCTGGAGCACATCCAGGCTGATGTCTGGGTCCGTTACCAGCGAATGCGCGGCCACGAGGTCAACTTCATTTGCGCCGACGATGCCCACGGCACACCGATCATGCTGAAAGCTCAGCAGCTTGGTATCACCCCGGAGCAGATGATTGGCGAAATGAGTCAGGAGCATCAGACTGATTTCGCAGGCTTTAACATCAGCTATGACAACTATCACTCGACGCACAGCGAAGAGAACCGCCAGTTGTCAGAACTTATTTATTCTCGCCTGAAAGAGAACGGTTTTATTAAAAACCGCACTATCTCTCAGCTGTACGATCCGGAAAAAGGCATGTTCCTGCCGGACCGTTTTGTAAAAGGCACCTGCCCGAAATGTAAATCCCCGGATCAATACGGCGATAACTGTGAAGTTTGTGGCGCGACCTACAGCCCGACTGAGCTGATCGAGCCTAAATCGGTGGTTTCTGGTGCTACGCCGGTAATGCGTGATTCTGAACACTTCTTCTTTGATCTGCCCTCTTTCAGCGAAATGTTGCAGGCATGGACCCGCAGCGGCGCGTTGCAGGAGCAAGTGGCAAACAAAATGCAGGAGTGGTTTGAATCTGGCCTGCAACAGTGGGATATCTCCCGCGATGCGCCATACTTCGGTTTTGAAATTCCGAACGCACCGGGCAAATATTTCTACGTCTGGCTGGATGCGCCGATTGGCTACATGGGTTCCTTCAAGAATCTGTGCGACAAACGCGGCGACACCACCAGCTTCGATGAATACTGGAAGAAAGATTCCACCGCCGAGCTGTATCACTTCATCGGCAAAGATATTGTTTACTTCCACAGCCTGTTCTGGCCAGCAATGCTGGAAGGCAGCAACTTCCGCAAGCCGACTAACCTGTTTGTTCATGGCTATGTGACGGTGAACGGCGCGAAGATGTCTAAGTCTCGCGGTACCTTTATTAAGGCCAGCACCTGGCTGAATCATTTTGACGCCGACAGCCTGCGTTACTACTACACTGCGAAACTCTCTTCGCGCATTGATGATATCGATCTCAACCTGGAAGATTTCGTTCAGCGTGTGAATGCCGATATCGTGAATAAAGTGGTTAACCTGGCCTCCCGTAACGCTGGCTTTATCAACAAGCGTTTTGACGGCGTGCTGGCAAGCGAACTGGCTGACCCTCAACTGTACAAAACCTTCACTGATGCCGCCGAAGTGATTGGTGAAGCATGGGAAAGCCGCGAATTTGGTAAAGCGATCCGCGAAATCATGGCGCTGGCTGATCTGGCTAACCGCTATGTCGATGAACAGGCTCCGTGGGTGGTGGCGAAACAGGAAGGCCGCGATGCCGACCTGCAGGCAATTTGCTCGATGGGCATCAACCTGTTCCGCGTGCTGATGACTTACCTGAAGCCGGTACTGCCGAAACTGACCGAGCGCGCAGAAGCATTCCTCAATACGGAACTGACCTGGGATGGTATCCAGCAACCGCTGCTGGCGCATAAAGTGAATCCGTTCAAAGCACTGTATAACCGCATCGACATGAAGCAGGTTGAAGCACTGGTGGAAGCGTCTAAAGAAGAAGTGAAAGCAGCTGCCACGCCAGTAACTGGCCCACTGGCAGATGATCCGATTCAGGAAACCATCACCTTTGACGACTTCGCTAAAGTTGACCTGCGCGTGGCGCTGATTGAAAATGCAGAGTTTGTTGAAGGTTCTGACAAACTGCTGCGCCTGACGCTGGATCTCGGCGGTGAAAAACGCAATGTCTTCTCCGGCATTCGTTCTGCTTACCCGGATCCGCAGGCACTGATTGGTCGTCATACCATTATGGTGGCTAACCTGGCACCACGTAAAATGCGCTTCGGTATCTCCGAAGGCATGGTGATGGCTGCCGGTCCTGGCGGGAAAGATATTTTCCTGCTAAGCCCGGATGCCGGTGCTAAACCGGGTCATCAGGTGAAATAATTCCCCTTCAAGGCGCTGCATCGACAGCGCCTTTTCTTTATAAATTCCTAAAGTTGTTTTCTTGCGATTTTGTCTCTCTCTAACCCGCATAAATACTGGTAGCATCTGCATTCAACTGGATAAAATTACAGGGATGCAGAATGAAACACTTTATCTATCAGGACGAAAAATCACATAAATTCTGGGCGGTGGAGCAGCAGGGAAACGAACTGCACATCAACTGGGGTAAAGTCGGCACCAACGGACAAAGCCAGGTAAAAAGTTTTGCGGATGCAGCAGCGGCGGAAAAAGCGGGACTGAAGCTGATTGCGGAGAAGGTGAAGAAGGGGTATGTGGAAGAATTATCTTCGCCATCCCAACCCGCAATCAAAATAGAAACGATCGAAGTAGATACAACTGGCGTGGCAGAAACCACTGTCGTATTTGACCAAAGTATGGTTGCTGAACCTGCTGAGACACCATGCCCGTGGCTGACAGATGATTCCACTATCCATCTATCGGAGAAAAAGTCTCAGGAGGCTTTACCTTCCCGACGTTTTCCTGGGGATGCTGTAAGCGAACCACAAGACAGCCTCCTTATGAATTTAGGTCAGGATATTCATAATCTATCAGGAAAAATAACAACATACGATTTCAGTGCATGTTCTGCTAACTGGCAGCAGAATATCAATGAAGCTCTCGCTAATGGTCCACTTTCTCCTGCTGCGTTGGCTGTACAGGTTGTTCTGGTTTCGCGTAAATTCTGGGGCGAATGCCCTGAACTCATGGATGAAATTGTCTATGTCTACGGACTAGAATTTGCCGTGGATATGTTTATTGCGATGCAATATATCTCGTTCGATTGCACTTATCACAGAACAAGCATACACATTACTTTTCAGCCATTATTAAACCACGCACATTGTGTTACCCCCTTTGACGTTCGACTGCGTAAGCATTTGGCTCTAGCAGAAGAAACTTTGTGGCAACGCTGTGTAGATAAATTCATTACAGCTTTGCCTGATATTCCTCCCGTTCAACAACCGATGGTAGCGCTAATGCTACCGGAACGCCCGGAGATTGCAGAAGAAGTCGCACGACGGTTACTGAAGCAGAAAAATGTCCAAACTGTTGAATGGCTGAAACTTGTTGTTCAAGAATCCTCCTTGCTCAAAGCACTGGAATCTTATTGCGCGTACGACCTTTTTAATGACTATTACCATGGTTGCATCTGGAATGTCACCGTTTTGCAGGAGCAAGGGATTGCCGGAATCGCTCGCTTCGCCCCCTATGCTTATGCTGATCTTTGTGGAAGTATTCTCGAAGAGATCAATCACCCACAAGCATTAATGCTACTTATACGTGTGTCTGGCAAAACTAAACGCTGCCATGAACGAATGACTAAGGCTTGCGCTGCGTTCCCACACGCAGCACTGGCTGCACTGGCGGAACTTCTTGCGCAAAAAGAAGAGAATAGTTGGCGCATTATGCTGATGACGATGCTTATCTCGCAACCGGCACTAGCAGAACAGGTCACTCCCTGGCTCTCAACACCCGCAGTTGCAGTGCTGAAATCATGCCAGCAACAACTGACACAGCCCTCAAACCATGCCAGCGCCGATATGCTGCCTGCCGTATTAGTCTCACCGCCCTGGCTTTCGAAAAAGAAAAAATCTGTAATGCCGGTATTGGATTTAACGCCATTACCGCTGGAGTCATGCTGCACATTGACCGAGACGGCAGAAAAAGAGATTCATGCAAGGCATCGCTGGCACGCACATCAAATAGACATCGGCCAAAAAGAGGATATTCAGAACTACCTGACACGTCTGGGTTTCAATCGCTGGAATAATGGCCAGTATATGAAAGCGTCTGATGCTGTTGTAGAACTCTGGCAGAGGGGAGATTATTCTGCGCTAATCAGCGAATTTAAAACCTTCTGGCACTCCTATCAACGGGAATGGCAGCTTTACATGTTAGCCGCCCTGCCTATCGAAAAAACAGCGCAGGCGTGGAATGTCCTCAGTAAAGAGCCACACGTCGGTGTCGAGTTTGTCATGACGCACCTGCAACTCGCTGGGTTACAGGGTTTTATTCACTCCTTTTCACGCTATCCACAAGAAGCTCTGCCTGTAGCACAATATTTTGCGGCTATCGAATTAGCGCCACTGATCGCCCGCGCCTTCAACAAACTCAAAACCCTACGACAAGACGCCCGCACCTGGCTGCTGAAATACCCGGAACACGCCATTACCGGCCTACTGCCTGCGGCGCTCGGCAAAGCCGGTGAAGCCCAGGATAACGCCCGCGCTGCCTTGCGTATGCTTATCGAAAACGATCATCAGCCATTACTGCAAGAAATCGCCCGGCGTTATAACCAGCCGGAAGTAACAGATGCGGTGAACGCTATGCTTGCGCTCGATCCCTTAGATAATCACCCGACAAAAATCCCCACTCTTCCGGCCTTTTATCAGCCATCGATCTGGACCCGCCCGGTATTAAAAGCAAATGCCCAATCACTGCCAGATAGCGCCCTCCTACGCCTCGGTGAAATGCTCCGCTTCCCTCAGGAAGAGGCACTGTATCCGGGATTATTGCAGGTGAAAGCCGCCTGTACCGCCGACTCACTGGCTGAATTTACCTGGGATCTGTTTACCGCCTGGCTGGCCGCTGGCGCACCATCGAAAGAGAGCTGGGCGTTCACTGCGTTAGGTGTTCTCGGTAACGACGACACCGCCCGCAAACTGACGCCTTTGATTCGCGCCTGGCCTGGTGAATCCCAGCATAAACGCGCCACCGTCGGGCTGGATATTCTCGCTGCTATCGGTAGTGATATCGCCCTGATGCAGCTTAACGGGATCGCCCAGAAACTGAAATTCAAAGCATTACAGGAGCGGGCAAAAGAAAAAATTGCCGACATTGCCGAGAGTCGCGAACTGACGGTAGCGGAGCTTGAAGATCGGTTAGCACCGGATCTCGGTCTGGATGATAACGGTTCGCTGCTGCTGGATTTTGGCCCACGGCAGTTCACCGTCAGCTTTGATGAAACCTTAAAACCGTTTGTGCGCGATGTTTCCGGCAGCCGCCTGAAAGACTTACCTAACCCCAATAAAAGCGATGATGAATCACAGGCAAACGATGCTGTTAACCGCTACAAATTGCTGAAAAAAGATGCGCGTACCGTCGCCGCCCAGCAGGTAGCAAGGCTGGAATCCGCCATGTGCCTGCGCCGCCGCTGGTCGCCGGAAAACTTTCAGCTCTTCCTGGTTGAGCATCCGCTGGTTCGTCACTTAACCCGCCGTCTGATTTGGGGCGTTTATAGCACCGAAAACGAGCTACTGGCTTGCTTTCGCGTGGCGGAAGATAACAGCTACAGCACCGCAGACGATGATCTTTTCACCCTGCCGGAAGGCGATATCTCTGTTGGCATTCCTCACGTTCTGGAAATATCACCCACGGATGCTGCCGCCTTTGGTCAACTTTTTGCCGACTACGAACTGCTACCGCCGTTCCGCCAGCTCGACCGTAACAGTTACGCCCTGACAGAAACCGAGCGCAATGCCAGCGAATTGACCCGCTGGGCAGGCAGAAAATGCCCGAGCGGTCGGGTAATGGGGCTGGCGAATAAAGGCTGGATGCGTGGTGAACCGCAGGACGGTGGCTGGATCGGCTGGATGATCAAACCGCTGGGCCGCTGGTCGTTAATCATGGAAATCGATGAAGGTTTTGCGGTCGGCATGTCGCCAGCCGAACTCAGTGCCGAGCAACTCTTAAGTAAGCTGTGGCTATGGGAAGGCAAAGCGGAAAGCTATGGCTGGGGGAGTAATTCAACACAGGAAGCGCAGTTCTCCGTGCTCGACGACATCACCGCCAGCGAACTCATTAACGATATTGAAGCCCTGTTTGAATAAGGAAAGAGCATGGACAAGGAATTACCGTGGCTGGCGGATAACGCCCAAGTGGAACTGAAATATAAAAAAGGCAAAACGCCGCTCAGCCATCGCAGTTGGCCGGGCGAACCAGTGCCTGTTATCACTGAAAGCCTCATCCAGACACTGGGTGATGAATTGCTACAAAAAGCTGAGAAGAAAAAAAACATTGTCTGGCGTTATGAAAATTTTTCACTGGAGTGGCAGTCGGCCATTACGCAGGCCATCAACTTGATCGGAGAACACAAACCCTCAGTTCCGGCCCGGACAATGGCGGCGCTAGCCTGTATCGCGCAAAATGATAGCCAACAGTTGCTCGACGAAATCGTCCAACAAGAGGGACTGGAATATGCGACTGAGGTGGTGATTGCACGCCAGTTTATTGCACGGTGTTATGAAAGTGATCCTCTGCTAGTGACATTGCAGTATCAGGACGAGGATTATGGCTATGGTTATCGCTCAGAAACCTATAACGAATTCGATCTCCGACTGCGTAAGCATCTCTCTCTGGCAGAGGAAAGCAGCTGGCAGCGTTGCGCCGACAAACTCATTGCCGCACTGCCAGGAATAACCAAAGTTCGCCGCCCTTTTATTGCGCTGATCCTCCCGGAAAAACCAGAAATCGCCAATGAGTTGGTAGGCCTTGAATGCCCGCGGACTCATTTTCATTCTAAGGAGTGGTTAAAAGTTGTTGCTAATGACCCCAGAGCGGTGAAAAAACTCGAACGCTACTGGAGCCAGGATATATTTAGCGATCGGGAAGCCAGCTACATGTCGCATGAAAACCACTTCGGCTACGCGGCCTGCGCTGCCCTTTTGCGCGAACAAGGACTGGCAGCCGTTCCACGCCTGGCAATGTATGCCCATAAAGAAGATTGCGGCAGTCTGCTGGTACAAATTAACCATCCGCAGGTCATCCGCACCCTGCTGTTAGTTGCTGATAAAAACAAACCCAGCCTGCAACGTGTAGCTAAATACAGTAAAAATTTCCCCCATGCGACGCTTGCCGCACTGGCAGAGCTTCTGGCGCTAAAAGAACCACCTGCGCGCCCTGGTTATCCAATCATCGAAGACAAAAAGCTGCCTGCACAGCAAAAAGCTCGAGATGAATACTGGCGTACACTGTTACAAACGCTGATGGCATCGCAGCCACAACTGGCAGCAGAAGTGATGCCGTGGTTAAGTACTCAAGCCCGGGCAGTGCTGAATAGTTATTTATCGGCACCGCCCAAACCGGTTATTGATGGCACCGATAACAGCAATCTGCCTGAAATCCTCGTTTCACCACCGTGGCGTAGTAAGAAAAAAATGACAGCTCCACGTCTTGATTTGGCACCGCTCGAATTAACCCCGCAAGTTTACTGGCAACCAGGCGAACAAGAGAGGCTTGCCTCCACTGAGTCTGCCCGTTATTTCAGCACGGAATCTCTTGCGGAACGCATGGAACAAAAAAGTGGACGAGTTGTATTACAGGAACTGGGTTTTGGGGATGATGTATGGCTGTTTCTGAATTATATACTCCCCGGAAAACTGGATGCTGCACGCAATTCACTCATTGTTCAGTGGCATTACTACCAGGGGCGGGTTGAAGAGATCCTGAATGGCTGGAACTCCCCGGAAGCACAATTAGCAGAACAGGCGCTTCGCAGCGGTCACGTAGAAGTGTTAATTAACATATGGGAAAATGACAGCTACTCACGCTATCGTCGGGAAAAGAGTATCTGGAACCTGTATTTATTGGCACAGTTGCCGCGTGAGATGGCTTTGACTTTCTGGCTACGTATCAATGAGAAAAAGCATCTGTTCGCGGGTGAGGACTATTTTCTCAGTATCTTCGGATTGGATGCTCTACCAGGTCTGCTGTTGGCTTTTTCACATCGTCCAAAAGAAACATTTCCGTTAATTTTAAATTTTGGCGCAACAGAACTGGCCCTGCCCGTTGCCCGCGTCTGGCGACGTTTCGCGGCGCAGCGTGATCTGGCTCGCCAGTGGATTTTACATTGGCCGGAACATACAGCTACTGCACTTATCCCTCTTGTCTGCACCAAATCCAGCGATAATAGCGAAGCTGCATTACTTGCCCTGCGTTTACTTTACGAACAGGGACATGGCGAGTTACTGCAAACCGTGGCAAACCGCTGGCAGCGTACAGATGTATGGCCTGCCCTGGAGCAATTACTTAAACAGAGTCCAATAGAGATTTACCCGACACGCATTCCAAAAACCCCTGATTTCTGGCAGCCGGCAATGTGGTCCAGGCCGCGCCTTATCACTAATAATCAGCCTGTTACCGATGACGCTCTGGAAATTATCGGCGAAATGCTGCGCTTTACCCAAGGCAGACGTTTTTATAGCGGACTGGAACAGCTGAAAACGTTTTGCCAGCCGCAAACGCTGGCAGCCTTTGCCTGGGATCTTTTCACCGCGTGGCAACAAGCTGGTGCTCCCGCAAAAGACAACTGGGCATTTCTGGCGTTAAGTCTCTTTGGCGACGAAAGCACGGCACGGGATCTGACGACACTGATTCTCGCCTGGCCACAAGAGGGCAAATCTGCCCGTGCTGTCAGTGGTCTGAATATACTTACTCAGATGAATAATGATATGGCACTGATACAGCTGCATCATATATCGCAACGGGCGAAATCCCGCCCCTTACGTGATAACGCGGCGGAATTTCTTCAGGTGGTCGCAGAAAATCGCGGGCTAAGCCAGGAAGAGTTAGCGGACAGATTAGTCCCAACACTGGGTCTTGATGATCCGCAGGCGTTGATTTTTGATTTTGGTCCCCGGCAGTTTACTGTTCGCTTCGATGAAAACCTCAACCCGGTTATCTTTGATCAACAAAACGTTCGCCAGAAAAGCGTTCCCCGGTTGCGCGCCGATGACGATCAACTGAAAGCCCCCGAGGCACTGGCCCGACTAAAAGGGCTAAAAAAAGATGCGACTCAGGTGAGCAAAAACCTGCTCCCGCGTCTTGAAACTGCCCTACGCACCACCCGACGCTGGTCGCTGGCAGATTTTCATTCTCTGTTTGTTAATCATCCCTTTACCCGCCAGGTTACTCAGCGATTAATATGGGGTGTTTATCTGGCAAATGAACCGCGTCGTTTACTCAACGCCTTTCGTGTGGCCGCAGAGGGGGAGTTCTGCAATGAGCAAGATGAGCCCATTGACCTGCCTGCAGATGCTCTGATTGGCATTGCCCACCCGTTAGAAATGACAGCAGAAATGCGCAGTGAATTTGCACAGCTTTTTGCCGATTACGAAATTATGCCGCCTTTTCGCCAGTTGACGCGGCGCACTGTGCTGCTCACGCCTGACGAGTCAGCCAGTAATAGTTTGAATCGCTGGGAAGGTAAATCTGCTACCGTTGGGCAACTTATGGGAATGCGATACAAAGGCTGGGAGTCATGCTATGAGAACGCATTTGTCTATGACCTGGGCGAGTACCGGCTGGTCCTTAAGTTTTCATCCAGTTTTAACCACTACAATGTTGATAGCAAAGCGCTAATGAGCTTCCGTTCTCTTTGTGTATACCGTGACAATAAATCTGTCACTTTTGCCGAACTTGATGTGTTTGATTTGAGTGAAGCGTTAAGCGCACCCGACGTTATTTTCCATTAAAACACAGCGGGCAGTGATGCGACTGCTCGTTATTAACACGACCTGCCACCGGGAAAAGCGATGATCGTGCAAAAAGAGCTGATCACTATTTACGATTATGAGGCCCCTGTACCTGAAGAGCCGTTTTCCTTCAGGCTTGAGATCCATAAACGCTCTGAATTATTTACAGGTTCCGTCTATCGACTGGAACGATTCCGGCTACGTCCAACATTTAATGATGCTGACCCGCTAATAAATGATGCGTTGATTTATATAAGAGATGAGTTTATTGATGAGCGAAAATTACGAGGTGAATCACCTGAAACTGTAATAGCAATTTTTAATCGCGAACTACAAAATATATTCAACCAACAAATAGAAAAATAGCTTTATTAAAGGGGGAAACGGTATTCCCCCTTAGATGCGTTTCAATTTGCCCGTTACTTCAACAAATCAATCAACCGTAACAGAGCCACTAATAGCTCCAGTACAGCAATGAGCACGGTTAACTTTTGTGTCAGCGTGTCCATCCGCTCTCCTTATTAAGGAGCGCAACACCAGCACCTTACCCTTACACTGCCTGTCGATACTGGTTTACGTATGTTGGTACGAAACGTTGCTCTCCGGATCAGGGCACCGCCTGCGGCACCACCCGTCCGGTAGCCAGGACTTAAAATTGGTCCGATCCGGCGCAACTTCCCAACGGGCAGGATTATAAATCTCATTCACTGAATTGCAATGGAGTGTGGATATGGTTATAATTTATTCGTTGGTACGAAATGTTGCACAATCAGCAAGTTAGCGTCACTGTAGTAAATAAAAGAACCTGCCTCACCAGCAGGTTTTTTTATTTACTGTGATCTGCTTTCCAGATATTTTTCGCTCAAACAACTAATGCGCCAAACATTTATTGCGCGTAAAATATCGTTTATTTCATTAATACATTTCAGGGATGAATATATGTCACCGCAGAATAATCATCTGCAGCGTCCGCCTGCTGCTGTGTTATACGCCGATGAACTGGCAAAATTAAAACAAAATGATAATGCACCTTGCCCGCCCGGTTGGCAGTTAAGTTTGCCTGCGGCCCGTGCTTTTATCCTTGGCGATAGAGCGCAAAATATTAGCCGTAAAGTGGTGATTAGTCCCTCCGCTGTCGAACGTATGTTAGTCACTCTTGCCACCGGGCGCGGTTTGATGTTGGTGGGGGAACCTGGCACCGCAAAATCTCTCCTGTCTGAATTACTGGCAACCGCTATTAGCGGCGATGCCGGGTTAACCATCCAGGGCGGCGCATCTACTACTGAAGATCAAATCAAGTACGGCTGGAACTACGCCCTGCTTATCAACCATGGTCCGTCAACGGAAGCACTGGTCCCTGCCCCGCTTTACCAGGGAATGCGCGACGGCAAAATCGTCCGTTTTGAAGAGATAACGCGTACACCGCTGGAAGTACAAGACTGTCTGTTAGGTATGCTTTCTGACAGGGTGATGACGGTGCCGGAACTCACCGGTGAAGCCAGTCAGCTCTATGCGCGGGAAGGCTTTAATATTATTGCCACTGCCAATACCCGCGATCGCGGCGTCAATGAGATGAGTGCCGCGCTAAAGCGTCGCTTCGATTTTGAAACCGTCTTTCCGATTATGGATTTCGCCCAGGAGCTGGAACTGGTCGCCAGTGCTTCGGCGCGTTTGCTGGCCCATAGCTGTATTCCGCATAAAGTGCCTGACGCGGTACTGGAGTTACTGGTCCGCACCTTCCGCGATCTGCGTGCCAACGGCGAAAAGAAAACGTCAATGGATACCCTGACGGCAATTATGTCCACCGCTGAAGCCGTGAACGTGGCCCACGCAGTGGGCGTCCGCGCCTGGTTTTTAGCGAATCGCGCAGGTGAGCCAGCCGATCTGGTGGACTGTATTGCCGGAACCATCGTTAAAGATAACGAAGAAGATCGCGCTCGTCTGCGCCGTTACTTCGAACAGCGTGTCGCCACACATAAAGAAGCTCACTGGCAGGCTTATTATCAAGCCCGCCACCGCCTGCCGTGAGGAAAGATGCATGAGCGAGCCGTTAATTGTCGGCATCCGGCATCATAGTCCGGCCTGCGCCCGGCTGGTGAAATCGTTAATCGAAAGCCAGCGGCCACGATACGTGTTGATTGAAGGCCCGGCTGATTTTAATGACCGGGTAGACGAACTGTTTTTAGCCCACCAGCTTCCGGTAGCTATTTACAGTTATTGCCAGTATCAGGACGGTGCGGCCCCCGGGCGTGGTGCCTGGACGCCATTTGCTGAATTTTCGCCGGAGTGGCAGGCGCTACAAGCCGCACGTCGTATTCAGGCACAAACTTACTTCATCGATTTGCCTTGCTGGGCACAGAGTGAAGAAGAGGACGATTCGCCTGATACGCAAGAGGAAAGCCAGACCTTGCTGCTGCGTGCCACCCGCATGGATAACAGCGACACCCTGTGGGATCACTTGTTCGAAGATGAAAGCCAGCAAACTGCATTACCCTCTGCACTGGCGCACTATTTTGCCCAACTGCGGGGCGACTCCCCCGGAGATGCTCTCAATCGTCAGCGCGAAGCCTTTATGGCCCGCTGGATTGGATGGGCGATGCAGCAAAATAATGGCGACGTGTTAGTTGTCTGCGGTGGCTGGCACGCTCCGGTACTGGCAAAAATGTGGCGCGAATGCCCGCAGGAAATTAACACGCCAGAATTGCCCTCGCTGGCAGATGCCGTTACAGGTTGTTATCTCACACCCTACAGTGAAAAGCGCCTTGATGTGCTGGCAGGATACCTTTCCGGTATGCCTGCCCCGGTCTGGCAAAACTGGTGCTGGCGGTGGGGCTTGCAGCAGGCAGGTGAACAACTGCTGAAAACGGTTCTTACCCGTTTGCGCCAGCACCACTTGCCTGCTTCGACAGCGGATATGGCTGCCGCTCATCTGCATGCGATGGCTCTGGCACAGTTGCGTGGTCATACACTACCGTTACGCACTGACTGGCTGGATGCCATAGCAGGCTCGCTGATTAAAGAAGCCCTGAATGCGCCGTTGCCGTGGAGCTATCGCGGCGTTATTCATCCCGATACCGATCCGATTCTGCTAACGTTGATAGACACATTAGCGGGTGACGGATTCGGTAAACTTGCCCCCTCTACGCCACAGCCGCCTCTGCCAAAAGATGTCACCTGCGAACTGGAACGTACAGGAATCTCTTTTCCGGCGGAGCTTACTTTAAATCGCTTTACCCCCGATGGACTGGCGCAAAGTCAGGTGTTACATCGGCTGGCAATACTGGAGATCCCAGGGATTGTACGCCAGCAGGGAAGCACACTGACACTTGCAGGCAACGGTGAAGAACGCTGGAAATTAACCCGCCCGCTTAGCCAGCATGCGGCATTGATTGAGGCCGCCTGCTTTGGTGCAACACTCCAGGAAGCCGCACGCCATAAATTAGAAGCCGATATGCTGGACGCGGGTGGAATCGGCAGTATCACCACATGTCTTAGCCAGGCGGCGTTAGCGGGTCTGGCGTCCTTCAGTCAACAATTACTGGAGCAACTTACATTATTAATCGCCCAGGAAAATCAGTTTGCCGAAATGGGCCAGGCGCTGGAAGTGCTATACGCCTTATGGCGGCTGGATGAAATTAGCGGTATGCAAGGCGCGCAGATATTACAGACGACGTTATGCGCGGCTATCGATCGCACACTCTGGCTGTGTGAATCCAACGGCAGACCGGAGGAAAAGGAGTTTCACGCTCACCTGCATAGCTGGCAGGCGCTTTGCCATATCCTGCGCGATCTACATAGCGGCGTTAATTTACCCGGCGTTTCGCTTTCTGCGGCGGTAGCCTTACTGGAGCGCCGCAGTCAGGCGATTCATGCCTCGGCGCTGGATCGCGGCGCGGCTCTTGGCGCACTGATGCGTCTGGAACATCCCAAAGCCAGTGCCGAAGCGGCGCTGACAGTGCTGGCGCAATTATCCCCGGCACAATCCGGCGAAGCGCTGCACGGTTTGCTGGCGCTGGCCCGCCATCAACTGGCCTGTCAGCCGGCATTTATCGCCGGTTTCAGTAGTCATTTAAATCAACTGAGTGACGACGATTTTATTAACGCCCTGCCCGATTTACGCGCGGCGATGGCCTGGCTACCACCACGAGAACGCGGGACGCTGGCGCATCAGGTGCTTGAGCATTACCAGCTCGCACAGCTTCCCGTTTCAGCGCTGCAAATGCCGTTGCATTGTCCACCGCAAGCCATTGCACATCATCAACAACTCGAACAGCAGGCACTGGCATCGCTGCAACACTGGGGAGTTTTCCATGTCTGAACTGAACGATCTTCTGACCACCCGTGAGCTACAACGCTGGCGATTAATTCTTGGCGAAGCGGCAGAAACGACGCTTTGTGGGCTGGATGACAACGCCCGGCAGATAGACCACGCGCTGGAGTGGTTGTATGGGCGCGATCCTGAACGGCTCCAGCGTGGTGAACGCTCCGGTGGATTAGGTGACTCAAATCTCACCACCCCTGAGTGGATCAACAGTATTCACACGCTGTTTCCGCAACAGGTGATCGAGCGGCTGGAAAGCGATGCCGTACTGCGCTACGGCATTGAAGATGTGGTGACGAATCTCGACGTACTGGAACGTATGCAGCCTTCTGAAAGCCTGCTACGCGCCGTTTTGCACACCAAACATCTGATGAATCCCGAAGTGCTGGCTGCCACCCGCCGGATAGTGCGCCAGGTTGTTGAAGAGATTATGGCGCGACTGGCAAAGGAAGTTCGTCAGGCTTTTTCTGGTGTCCGCGATCGCCGTCGCCGCTCATTTATTCCACTGGCGCGAAACTTTGATTTCAAAAGTACTCTGCGCGCCAACCTGCAACACTGGCACCCGCAACACGACAAGTTGTATATCGAATCCCCCCGCTTTAACAGCCGCATTAAACGCCAAAGCGAACAATGGCAACTGGTCTTACTGGTTGATCAAAGCGGATCGATGGTCGATTCGGTGATCCACTCTGCGGTGATGGCGGCCTGTTTATGGCAGTTACCCGGCATTCGTACCCATCTGGTGGCGTTTGACACCAGCGTGGTTGATCTCACGGCAGACGTTGCCGATCCGGTAGAGTTATTAATGAAAGTGCAATTAGGCGGCGGAACCAATATTGCCAGTGCCATGGAATATGGTCGGCAACTTATTGAACAACCAGCGAAAAGCGTCATTATCCTCGTGAGCGATTTTTACGAAGGGGGTTCATCATCATTACTGACGCATCAGGTGAAAAAGTGTGTCCAGAGCGGCATCAAAGTACTGGGACTGGCGGCGCTCGATAGCACCGCAACACCTTGCTATGACCACGATACGGCCCAGGCGCTGGTTAATGTCGGCGCACAAATAGCCGCCATGACACCGGGCGAGCTGGCATCATGGCTTGCGGAGAATCTTCAGTCATGAATTCACTACGTCCGGAATTATTAGAACTGACACCACAAGCTTTGACGGCGTTAAGCAATGCCGGTTTTGTTAAGCGCAGTCTTAAGGAACTGGAAAATGGCAACGTCCCGGAGATCAGCCATGAGAACGGCGCTTTAATCGCCACCTTCAGTGACGGTGTCCGTACCCAGCTGGCGAACAGTCAGGCACTGAAAGAGGCTCAGTGCACCTGCGGGGCCAGCGGCATGTGCCGTCATCGCGTGATGCTGGTGTTAAGTTATCAACGGCTTTGTGCCAACGCCCAGCCTACGGAAAAAGAAGAAGAGTGGGATCCGGCAATCTGGCTGGAAGAATTGGCTACCCTTCCCGATGCCACCCGCAAACGCGCACAGGCGTTGGTCGCTAAAGGCATCACCATTGAGTTGTTCTGTACGCCGGGCGAAATTCCCTCTGCCCGCTTACCGATGAGCGATGTACGTTTTTATTCCCGCAGCAGCATTCGTTTCGCACGCTGTGATTGTATTGAAGGAACACTTTGCGAACATGTCGTACTGGCAGTACAGGCCTTTGTCCAGGCCAAAGCGCAGCAAGCGGAATTTACTCATTTAATCTGGCAGATGCGCAGCGAACACGTCACATCATCTGACGATCCGTTTGCCAACGATGAGGGCGACGCGTGTCGTCAATATGTTCAGCAATTAAGCCAGGCGTTATGGCTTGGCGGCATCAGCCAGCCGCTTATTCATTACGAGGCTGCTTTCAGCCGCGCGCAGCAAGCGGCGGAACGCTGCAACTGGCGATGGGTGAGTGAATCGCTACGGCAACTGCGCGCCAGCGTTGATGCCTTCCACGCCCGCGCCAGCCACTATCATGCCGGAGAATGCTTACGTCAGCTTGCGGCATTAAACAGTCGATTAAATTGCGCACAAGAGATGGCGCGGCGCGACAGTGTTGGTGAAGTTCCTCCGATGCCGTGGCGCACGGTCGTTGGCGCTGGCATTGCCGGAGAAGCAAAGCTTGATCATCTGCGGCTGGTGTCTTTAGGTATGCGTTGCTGGCAGGATATTGAGCAGTATGGTTTACGCATCTGGTTTACCGATCCCGACACTGGCAGTATTTTGCATCTTTCGCGTAGTTGGCCGAGAAGCGAACAGGAAAACTCACCGGCAGCGACGCGTCGGCTGTTTAGTTTTCTGGCTGGCGCACTGGCAGGTGGGCAAATTGTTTCACAAGCAGCAAAACGCAGTGCCGATGGCGAGCTGTTGTTAGCTACCCGCAACCGCTTAAGCAGCGTTGTGCCGCTGTCGCCAGACGCCTGGCAAATGTTGAGCGCGCCATTGCGCCAGCCGGGCATTGTGGCTTTGCGGGAATATTTACGCCAGCGTCCCCCCGCCTGCATACGGCCTCTTAATCAGGTCGATAACTTATTTATTCTGCCGGTCGCTGAGTGTATTTCGCTCGGTTGGGATAGCAGCCGCCAGACGCTGGATGCGCAGGTAATCAGCGGCGAAGGTGAAGATAATCTGCTGACGTTATCACTGCCAGCCTCAGCCAGCGCGCCTTATGCCGTTGAACGCATGGCGGCGCTTTTGCAACAAACAGACGACCCCGTGTGTCTGGTTTCTGGCTTTGTCAGTTTTGTTGAGGGGCAATTGACACTGGAACCACGGGTAATGATGACCAAAACCCGCGCCTGGGCGCTGGACGCAGAAACTGCGCCTGTGGCACCGCTACCTTCTGCCAGCGTTTTGCCTGTGCCGTCTACCGCTCATCAGTTGCTGATGCGCTGCCAGGCGTTACTTATTCAACTGCTCCATAACGGCTGGCGCTATCAGGAACAGAGTGCTATTGGTCAGGCAGAGTTGCTGGCGAATGACCTCACCGCGGTCGGTTTTTATCGGCTGGCACATGTGTTGGCACAATTTCGTAATACAGAAAGCGAGGCACGGGTAGAAGCAATGAATAACGGTGTTTTGATTTGCGAACAATTATTCCCCATGCTTCAGCAACAAGGATGAAATAGTGCTTTTTACTAAGAGTTCCACTCCAGTTCCGGACTGCTCACGCCACGGTATTAGGCATATCCTATATAGCCCCTGGTGAGAGTCACCAGTTTCTTGATTAAATAAAATGGAGTTTTACATGAAGGCTTTCAATAAGCTGTTTTCCCTCGTTGTTGCATCTGTTCTGGTTTTCTCTCTTGCTGGCTGCGGTGACAAAGAAGAATCGAAAAAATTCAGCGCCAATCTGAACGGTACTGAAATTGCCATTACCTATGTCTACAAAGGTGACAAGGTGCTTAAGCAATCTTCTGAAACCAAAATTCAATTTGCCTCCATTGGTGCAACCACCAAAGAAGATGCTGCCAAGACACTTGAGCCGTTAAGCGCCAAATACAAAAACATCGCGGGTGTTGAAGAAAAATTAACCTATACCGATACCTACGCGCAGGAAAACGTGACTATCGATATGGAAAAAGTGGATTTCAAAGCCCTGCAGGGTATTTCAGGAATCAACGTTTCTGCTGAAGATGCCAAAAAAGGTATCACTATGGCGCAAATGGAACTGGTGATGAAAGCCGCTGGTTTTAAAGAAGTGAAATAATCTGTCGGCGGCCATGTTTTTGCATGGCCGCCATACCCGTCTTAGCTTTTCTTCACATGCTGGCGCGCTGCCAGTCCACGCAGAAAATAACGTAAAAATTGATCGCCGCATTCGCGGAAGTTTTTATGATCCGGTGCACGCATCATCGCCGTAATTTCCGGCATCGAAACGCGGAACTGCTGTTCGGTAAGGATTGCCAGAATGTCATCGGTTTTCAGCGAAAACGCGATGCGTAATTTTTTCAGCACGATGTTGTTATTAATGCGACGTTCCGGCTCCAGTGCCGGAGCAGACTCATCCTTGCCGCGTTTTTCATAAATCAGGCCATTGAGGAAGGAAGACAAAACAATGTCCGGACAACGCTGAAAACCCTCTTCGTCTTCTTTACGTAGCCAGACGGCGATCTGTTCCGCGGTGGCTTCGACATTACCCAGCGCCAGAATACGCACCAGGTCATTATTATTGGCTTTCAAAATGTAGCGCACGCTGCGCAGAATATCGTTACTTAGCATGAGGCCTTCAGGTGTTGATGAGGCAAAAAGCCATTTTAGCAGTCTTTTACAGGCCAATCGCCTCTTTTAAGCTTTTCAGATAACGACGGCTGACCGGCACGGTTAAGCCATTACGCAAAATCAACTCGGCCTGGCCGTTATCTTCCAGACGAATCTCCTGTAAATGCGCGAGGTTAACCAGATACTGACGATGGCAGCGTAGTAGTGGTGTACGACTCTCCAGGGTACGTAATGTCAGTTCGGTAAAGCCCTCTTTCCCTTCGTGACTGGTAACGTAGACACCGCTCATCCGACTGCTGACAAATGCCACATCTTTCATTTGCAGCAAATAAATCCGACTATGCCCCGTACAAGGGATAAATTTCAGCGCCTGTTGATTTTCCGGTAACAGCGAAACATCCTGCTTGCTGCGCTCCAGACGCAATCGCGCCAGCGTTTTCTCCAGTCGCGCTTCATCAATTGGCTTCAGCAGATAATCAAAGGCATGTTCTTCAAAGGCTTTAATGGCGTATTCATCAAACGCGGTGAGAAAAACAATATACGGACGATGTTCCGGGTCGAGCATTCCCACCATTTCCAGACCACTGATGCGCGGCATCTGGATATCAAGAAACAGCACATCCGGGCGCAGTTTATGCACCGCGCCGATCCCTTCCACGGCGTTTGAACACTCACCAACGATTTCAATATCGCTCTGCTCCTGCAAAAATACGCGCAGGTTCTCCCGTGCAAGCGGTTCATCATCGACAATTAAGACTTTAATCATGCCTCGTCCCTCCATGGTAGTCGTAACGTTATTCGGGTGTAACAATCAGGCTCACAGGCGACGCTTATCCCATAGTCATCGCCAAACCGTTCACGTAAACGCTTATCCACCAGATTCATCCCCAGCCCACTGGCATTGGTTACCGGTTGATACAAACCGGCATTGTCTTCGATCTCCAGCATCAAATGTTGCCCCTCACGTCGGGCGCTGATCGCCACTCGCCCTGTATCCAGCAGTTGTGATGTCCCATGTTTAATGGCGTTTTCCACTATCGGTTGCAGGGTAAACGCGGGCAATTGCTGCTGGGATAATTCTTGCGGAATAGCAATATTGACCTGCAACCGCGACTGGAAGCGCGCCTTTTCAATTTGCAGATAAGCGTTCACATGTTCAATTTCGTCGGCGAGAGTAACAAACTCCGAAGGCCGCTTTAAGTTTTTGCGGAAAAAAGTGGAAAGATACTGCACCAGCTGGCTGGCCTGTTCGCTGTCGCGACGGATCACCGCTTTAATGGTGTTAAGCGCATTAAACAAAAAATGGGGATTCACCTGGGCGTGAAGCAGTTTGATCTCTGACTGGGTGAGCATCGCTTTTTGCCGCTCATATTGCCCGGCGAGGATCTGCGCCGAAAGCAGTTGCGCAATCCCCTCACCCAACGTGCGGTTGATTGAACTGAATAAACGGTTTTTGGCTTCATACAATTTGATGGTGCCCATCACCCGCTGATTTTCGCCACGCAACGGAATTACCAGCGTCGACCCCAGTTTGCATTGCGGATGCAAAGAGCAACGATAAGGTACTTCGTTGCCATCAGCGTAGACCACTTCACCGGTTTCAATCGCTTTTAAGGTGTAAGTCGAAGAAATCGGTTTGCCGGGTAAATGGTGATCGTCACCAATTCCGGTAAAGGCCAGCAATTTCTCTCGATCGGTAATCGCGACTGCACCAATATCCAGCTCCTGATACAGCACCTGTGCCACTTTCATGCTGTTCACTTCGTTAAACCCCTGGCGCAAAATGCCTTCCGTCGAGGCCGCCACTTTTAGCGCAGTGGCAGAAAAAGCTGAAGTGTATTTTTCAAACATCGCGCGTTTATCGAGCAATATACGCATAAACAG
This sequence comes from Escherichia sp. F1, assembly GCF_046764225.1. Lineage (NCBI taxonomy): Bacteria > Pseudomonadati > Pseudomonadota > Gammaproteobacteria > Enterobacterales > Enterobacteriaceae > Escherichia > Escherichia sp. F1. The sequence goes on along the minus strand of NZ_CP177202.1, from coordinate 1,796,991 downwards.
CGCCGCGCCGACGGTATTGGTAACCATCATTGGTGCAGCAATATTACTCACCAGACGCACCGCATCTTCATAAGGTCGGGCGATTGCCAGGATGATCAGCATTTGCACCATTTCAGCGACGAACGTGACGGCACCGGCGGTAATGGGGTTAAAGACTTTATCAGTGCGCCCGCGACGGATCAGGATGCTGTGTACCAGGCCGCCGAGCAATCCTTCAACGATGGTCGAGATCATGCAACTTAGCGCGGTCATGCCCCCCATCGAATATCGATGTAACCCGCCGGTCAGACCAACCAGCCCACCGACGACCGGACCGCCGAGTAAGCCGCCCATTACCGCGCCTATCGCACGGGTATTGGCAATAGAATCGTCAATGTGCAACCCAAACCAGGTGCCCATGATGCAGAAGATGGAAAAGACGATGTAGCAGAGAAATTTATGCGGCAGACGAACCGTGACCTGCATTAACGGTATGAATAATGGCGTTTTACTCATTAACCACGCAATGACTAAAAAAACGCACATCTGCTGAAGCAGCAGCAACACCAGATTAAAATCGTACATACCCGCAAACCACACTTCCCTTTAAAACGCGTAACATACATTGCCTGCGTTTAACTTTCTTTGAACTCTTGCAGAAAAATGAGAATTCGTGAGTACGATCACTCAAAATCGCCTGGCAAAAATAAAATCACCCTATAGATGCACAAAAAACGGGCAAAACTACCTGGTTCGCAAAACTGCGTCTAAAGTTAAACCGGGACCTCGCGAGCAAGGGTGAGACGATGGCGCTTTACACAATTGGTGAAGTGGCGTTGCTTTGTGATATTAACCCTGTCACGTTACGCGCGTGGCAGAGGCGTTACGGATTGCTGAAACCGCAACGGACAGACGGCGGTCATCGGCTGTTCAACGATGCCGATATTGACCGGATCCGCGAGATCAAACGCTGGATCGACAACGGCGTGCAGGTCAGCAAAGTAAAAATGCTGCTCAGTAATGAAAATGTTGATGTGCAGAACGGCTGGCGCGATCAGCAAGAAACATTACTGACTTACCTGCAAAGCGGCAATCTGCATAGCCTGCGAACGTGGATCAAAGAGCGCGGTCAGGATTACCCCGCCCAGACACTCACCACGCATCTGTTTATTCCTCTGCGCCGACGACTTCAGTGCCAACAACCGACTCTCCAGGCGCTGCTGGCGATCCTCGACGGCGTACTGATCAACTACATCGCCATTTGCCTGGCTTCGGCACGTAAAAAACAGGGTAAAGATGCGCTGGTGGTTGGCTGGAATATTCACGATACCACCCGTCTGTGGCTGGAGGGCTGGATTGCCAGTCAACAAGGGTGGCGCATTGATGTCCTCGCCCACTCGCTCAATCAACTACGCCCTGAACTGTTCGAAGGCCGTACATTGCTGGTGTGGTGCGGTGAAAATCGAACCTCCGCCCAACAGCAGCAACTCACCAGTTGGCAGGAACAAGGCCATGATATTTTCCCACTCGGCATTTAATGATTCGTTAACAAATGCGCTTTACTGTACAATCCTTTCGTTAACATAAGGAGTGCATTATGCGCATAGCTAAAATTGGGGTCATCGCCCTGTTCCTGTTTATGGCGTTAGGCGGAATTGGTGGCGTCATGCTCGCAGGTTATACCTTTATTTTGCGTGCTGGCTAAGCGCCTGCACCAGCCTTTCAAACAGGCGGTCTGCAATGATCGCCGCCAGTGCCACCAGTAACGCCCCCTGGATCACATACGCGGTATTAAATCCGCTAAGCCCGATGATGATCGGCGTACCCAGCGTGCTGGCCCCTACCGTTGAGGCAATCGTCGCCGTACCAATGTTGATAATCACCGAAGTTCGCACGCCCGCCAGAATCACCGGAGCCGCCAGCGGTAGCTCGACCTTACGCAGTCGCTGACCACGGCTCATTCCCATACCTTTCGCAACTTCTGTCACGCTGGCATCAATCGCTCCCAGCCCGGCAAGTGTCGCCTGCAGGACGGGCAGCACGCCGTAAAGGATCAAGGCGATAATCGCGGGTTGCAGACCAAAGCCGATCACCGGAACGGCAATCGCCAGCACCGCAACGGGCGGAAAAGTCTGCCCAACGGCGGCAATAGTTTCCACCAGTGGGCGAAATTCCGCGCCCCACGGGCGAGTAACAATAATCCCGGCACCAGTACCAATGATCACCGCAAACAAACTCGAAATTCCCACCAGCCAGAAATGAGCCAGTGCCAGAGCTGCAAAGCTTTCCTGCTGATAAACGGGTCGTGGCAGTTGTGGGAACAAGGCAGCAAACAGCGGCTGGCTGTAAGGCAGCCAGAAAAGCAGTGCCACAAACAAAGCAATGAGCCAGAACAGCGGATCGCGCAACATCTTCATACGCTTACGCCTCCACCAGCAGATCCTGAAAATGCAGCGTGCCGCAAGGCTGGCCCTGCGTGTTCACCACCGGCAGCACCTCGCATCCCCGCGCGACAAACAGGGAGAGCGCATCGCGTAGCGTCATCTCTTCTGCCAGTGCCTCACCTTCTGCCCGTTCTTCGCGACGCACGTAATCCGCCACACTACGTAACGAAAGCAGGCGGACACCCAGTTCACTATGCCCAAAAAACTGGCGGACAAAATCATTCGCCGGACGAGTCAGCATCGTCAGCGGATTGCCCTGCTGCACCACTTCACCGTGATCCATCAATACCAGATGTTCTGCCAGCCGTAGCGCCTCATCAATATCATGAGTGACCAGCACAATAGTGCGCCCCAGCAAACGGTGAATGCGCGTCATCTCTTGTTGCAACGCGCCGCGCGTTACCGGGTCCAGTGCGCCAAAAGGTTCATCCATCAGTAAGACTTGCGGATCGGCAGCCAGTGCGCGCGCCACTCCCACACGTTGCTGCTGACCGCCAGAAAGCTGATGCGGATAACGCTCACGCAAATTTGGCTCCAGCCCCAGTAGCGCCATTAATTCGTCGATACGATCGTCAATCCGCGCCCGTGACCATTTTTGTAATTGCGGCACGGTGGCAATATTTTGCGCCACGCTCCAGTGGGGAAACAGGCCAATAGATTGAATGGCATAGCCCATCCGGCGGCGCAACTCCAGCACTGGCAGCGAGCGAATTTCTTCTCCGGCAAAACGGATCACGCCGCTGTCATGCTCCACCAGGCGGTTAATCATTTTCAGGGTGGTGGATTTGCCGGAGCCAGAAGTGCCAATCAGCACCGAAAAACTCCCTTCCTGAAAATTGAGATTGAGATCGTTAACGGCTTTTTGTGCGCCGAACAGTTTGCTGACATGGCTAAATTCAATCATTACGTTTCACCTTCAGCAGTGCGATAAGCAAATCGAACAGCGCGTCGGTAAGCACCGCCAGAACAATTACCGGGATCACCCCTAGCAACACTAAATCAATGGCACTGCTTAGCAGCCCCTGGAAAACCAGCGCACCAAAACCGCCTGCGCCGATTAACGCCGCAATCACCGCCATGCCGACGGTTTGCACCATCACCACCCGCAGGCTACGCAGAAATACCGGTAACGCCAGTGGTAACTGAACATGCAGGAATCGCTGCGCCCCGCTCATGCCCATCGCTCTGGCGCTCTCCAGCACATCGCGCGGGATCTGGTTCAAGCCGACTACCACGCCGCGCACCAGCGGCAGCAAGGCATAGAGCACCAGCGCAATCAGTGCGGGTGTCATTCCGGTTCCTGCTATGCCGAGCTTACCCAGCCACGGAAAGGCCGTAACCAGTGCGGCAAGCGGCGCAATCAACAGGCCAAAGAGCGCCACCGAAGGCACGGTCTGAATGACATTCAGCAGAGAAAAAATCGCCCCCTGCCGCGCAGTGGAAAAGTAGCACCAGACGCCCAGCGGCACACCAATCACTAACGCAGGCAGCACCGCACCAAACAGCAACGTCAGATGTTGCGCCAGCGCGTCATCAAACACATCCTGACGGTTGGCGTATTCTTTCATTAGCGAGAGATCGTTAAGCGCGCCGGAATACAGCAACCACAGCGGAATGATGGCAATCTGCATATGCAACAACCAGCGCCACAGCGGATGCGTGGAGATTCGTCGGATGGCATCGCTACAGGCAAGCAATGCCAGCGCCGCAGCCAGCCAGAAACCACTGCCGAGGCTGGTACGCGCCAGCGCACTGCCATTTTGCGCCAGTTGTGTCGCAGCCTTTCCAGCTCCCCACACCAGCAATACGAAGACAAATTGCGCCAGAATGAGTGCACAAATGCTGCCTTTTTTAGCGGGAATAAAACAGGCGATCAGCCAGGCGCAACCAACGCCCACCAGCATCCAGATCGTTTGCGGCCACAGCTGCCAGAGATGACGCCCCTCACCCGAAACTAAACGATTAGGCGCGTAACTGATAAACGGCAGCGCCGCTGCGATTGCCGTCAGCAACAGCAGCAGCGCCAGAACAGGATTAATACGTAGATAAGTCACGGGAAATTACTTCGTCCACCCTTTTTGTTTCAGGTAGTCGGCAGCCACTTTTTTGGCATCCAGTCCTTCCACAGCAATGCTGGCATTCAGTTGCTGCAATGTTTTTTCATCGAGGCTGGCGAAGACTGGCTGTAGCCACTGTGCCATTTGCGGATACTCCTTCAACACCGATTCACGCACCACTGGTGCAGGCGCGTAGATAGGTTGCACGCCTTGCGGATCGCTTAAGGTTTGCAGCCCCAGCGCCGCGACCGGACCGTCGGTACCGTAAGCCATTGCGGCATTAACGCCAGAGGTTTGCTGAGCAGCGGCTTTGATCGTCACTGCCGTATCGCCACCAGCCAGTGACAGCAACTGATCCTGACCGAGCTTAAAGCCATAGGCTTTTTCAAAAGCGGGTAAGGCATCGGCGCGTTCGATAAACTCTGCTGAGGCCGCCAGTTTAAAGGTGCCACCGTCTTTCAGATAACGACTCAGGTCAGCAAGCGAAGTGAGTTTGTTTTTCTCTGCCACATCCTGACGCACGGCGATGGTCCAGGTGTTATTTGCAGGCGCAGGCGTCAGCCAGATTAACTTGTTTTGCTCTGCATCGAGCTTTTTGACTTTCTCGTAGCCTTGCCCGGCATTTTTCCACGCAGCATCGTTTTCATCTTTAAAGAAGAACGCCCCATTGCCGGTATATTCCGGATAGATATCCAGTTCACCGGAAGTGATCGCCCCGCGCACCACAGGAGTCGTTCCAAGTTGCACTTTATTGACCGTTGGTACGCCGTGGCTTTCCAGCACTTGCAAAATAATGTTGCCGAGCAGCGCGCCTTCGGTATCGATTTTTGAACCAACCTTAACGGGGGAAGCCGCCTGTAGCGGCAGGCTCACGGCTGCCAACAAAACCAATGAACCTGCCCAGAGCTTTGAGAGTGGCATGATGCTTTCCTCATTCTTTTACTGTTGTTTTCAGCGAATTAAGAGAAAAGCATAGTTGATAATGACAGGGTTAGCCTGTCTGGGCGGATTCAGTTGCAGAATCAGATAAATACTTAAAGGGCGCAAACGTCGCGCCCTTACTAAAGCATTACAGCAACTCAAACTCGCCTTTCTTAACGCGTGCGGAATCAGTGCCGATAAAGACATTGAACTTGCCAGGCTCGGCGTCATATTTCATCTGTTGATTCCAGAACTTCAGCGCCTCGATATCAATCGGGAAGCTGACGGTCTGAGTTTCGCCCGGTTTCAGGGTGATTTTCTCAAAGCCTTTCAGCTGCTTCACCGGACGACTCATGGAAGCCGTCACATCCTGCAAGTACATCTGCACTACCGTCGCCCCTTCGCGCTTACCGGTGTTCGTCACCTGCACACTGGCGGTCACTTTGCCGTCACGCTTCATGGTCGGCGCGGAAAGTTTCACATCAGAGACGGTGAAAGTGGTGTAGCTCAGACCATAGCCGAACGGATACAGCGCCCCGTTAGCTTCATCAAAATAACGCGAAGTGTATTTGTTCGGCTTGTCGGCATTATACGGACGCCCGGTGTTCAGATGGCTGTAGTACACCGGGATCTGCCCGACAGAACGCGGGAAGGACATTGGCAGCTTGCCGGACGGGTTGTAATCGCCAAACAATACATCGGCAATTGCATTACCGCCTTCAGTCCCCGCAAACCAGGTTTCCAGAATCGCATCAGCCTGCTGATCTTCTTTCACCAGCGCCAGCGGACGCCCGTTCATCAGCACCAGCACCAGCGGTTTACCGGTGGCTTTCAGCGCCGCAATCAAGTCACGTTGGCTTTGCGGAATAGTGATATCGGTACGGCTGGAGGCCTCGTGCGCCATCCCCTGTGCTTCACCGACCACAGCCACCACCACATCAGATTGTTTCGCGGTCTGCACCGCTTCATCAATCATCTCTTGCGGCGAACGCGGATCGACTTTGACCGCTTCTTCATACTGATTCAGGAAATCGATAATGCCTTTGTCACTGGTAACGTTCGCCCCTTTGGCATACAGCACTTTACCGTTTTCACCGACGGCATTTTTAATCCCGGTCAGTACGGTCACGGATTGATCGGCAACACCGGCTGCGGACCAGCTGCCCATCACGTCACGTTTACTGTCCGCCAGTGGCCCAACCACCGCAATGGTGGCCGATTTTTTCAGCGGTAACGTTTCGAGACGGTTTTTCAGTAACACCAGGCTTTCACGCGCCACTTCACGCGCTTCTTTACGGTGCAGGCGGCTTTCGGCATTGGTATCCACTGGGTCAGACTCTTTCGGCCCCAAATGGCTGTATGGATCGTTAAACAACCCCATATCATATTTAACGTTCAGTACATGACGGGCAGCGTCATCCAGCTCTGCCATGGTCACTTTGCCAGACTTGATCAACCCAGGCAGATACTTCGAGTAGTACTCGTCGCTCATGCTCATGTTGATGCCGGATTTCAGCGCCACGCGCACCGCATCTTCCGGGTCTGCCGCCGTGCCATGTTTAATCAGCTCTTTGATTGCGCCGTGATCGGAAACGGTGATGCCTTTAAAGCCCCACTGGTCGCGCAGAACATCTTTCAGCAGCCAGGAGTCGGAGGTGGCTGGCGTACCGTTCAGCGAGTTCAGCGCCACCATCACCGCGCCGCTGCCTGCGTCCAGCCCCGCTTTGTACGGCGGCATATAATCATTAAACAGGCGCTGCGGACTCATATCGACGGTGTTGTACTCTTTACCGCCTTCTACCGCGCCGTAAGCGGCAAAGTGTTTGACGCTGGTCATCACCGAGTAGCGATCTGCCGGACTTTTACCCTGCATCGCTTCCACCATGGTTTTACCCATTATTGAGGTGAGATACGTATCTTCGCCAAAACCTTCGGAAGCACGTCCCCAGCGCGGATCGCGCGAGACATCGACCATTGGTGCCCAGGTCATATTCAGGCCATCATCTGCCGCTTCATAAGCAGAGACACGTCCGACCGTTTTCACCGCATCGAGGTTAAAAGACGAGGCCAGACCGAGGCTAATCGGGAACACCGTGCGCTGACCGTGCAGCACGTCGTAAGCAAAGAAAAGAGGAATTTTCAGGCGGCTTAATTCCATCACCTGATCCTGCATGGCGCGGATATCCTGACGGGTTACGGTGTTGAAAATCGCCCCAACCTGCCCGTCTTTGATCATCTCGCGGATCGCCTCTTTCGGATTATCCGGGCCGACGCTGATTAAGCGCAGCTGACCAATTTTCTCATCAACTGTCATTTTCTTAAGCAGTTCGGTGACGAACGCATCCCGCGCTTCAGGCGTTAAGGGATGGTTACCGAATAAATCATCCGCCAGTGCTGGCTGCAGGGCCAGACTCACCGCGATTCCTACTGAACATAGCCATTTCATATGGATTTTTCTTCCTCTGTTGCCCGACGAGGCAGCGAAAATGGTGCAAAAACCGTAGTTTGCCATAAGCATGATAGAGAGAGAAAAAGAATGCTCAGTTTATTGTCTGAATTTTCAAAATATTCACTCGCTGAATTGTCATACAAGGCGCTATTCTAGTTTGTGATATTTTTTCGCCACCACAAGGAGTGGAAAATGTCTTCCATGACAACAACTGATAATAAAGCCTTTTTGAATGAACTTGCCCGTCTGGTCGGTCATTCACACCTGCTCACCGATCCCGCAAAAACGGCCCGCTATCGCAAGGGCTTCCGTTCTGGTCAGGGCGACGCGCTTGCTGTCGTTTTCCCTGGCTCACTACTGGAATTGTGGCGGGTGCTGAAAGCCTGCGTCACCGCTGACAAAATTATTCTGATGCAGGCTGCCAATACAGGCCTGACCGAAGGATCGACGCCAAACGGTAACGATTATGATCGCGATATCGTGATCATCAGCACCCTGCGTCTCGATAAGTTGCACGTCCTCGGTAAGGGCGAACAGGTGCTGGCCTATCCGGGCACCACGCTTTATTCGCTGGAAAAAGCCCTCAAACCGCTGGGACGCGAACCGCACTCGGTGATTGGCTCATCGTGTATAGGCGCATCGGTCATCGGCGGTATTTGTAACAACTCCGGCGGCTCGCTGGTGCAGCGTGGCCCGGCGTATACCGAAATGTCGTTATTCGCGCGTATAAATGAAGACGGCAAACTGACGCTGGTGAACCATCTGGGGATTGATCTGGGCGAAACGCCGGAGCAAATCCTTAGCAAGCTGGATGACGATCGCATCAAAGATGACGATGTGCGCCACGATGGTCGTCACGCCCACGATTATGACTATGTCCACCGCGTTCGTGATATTGAAGCCAACACGCCCGCACGTTATAACGCCGATCCGGATCGGTTATTTGAATCTTCTGGTTGCGCCGGGAAGCTGGCCGTCTTTGCGGTACGTCTTGATACCTTCGAAGCGGAAAAAAATCAGCAGGTGTTTTATGTCGGCACCAACCAGCCGGAAGTACTGACCGAAATCCGCCGTCATATTCTGGCTAACTTCGAAAATCTGCCGGTTGCCGGGGAATATATGCACCGGGATATCTACGATATTGCGGAAAAATACGGCAAAGACACCTTCCTGATGATTGATAAGTTAGGCACCGACAAGATGCCGTTCTTCTTTAATCTCAAGGGGCGCACCGATGCGATGCTGGAGAAAGTGAAATTCTTCCGTCCGCATTTTACCGACCGTGCGATGCAAAAATTCGGTCACCTGTTCCCCAGCCATTTACCGCCGCGCATGAAAAACTGGCGCGATAAATACGAACATCATCTGCTGTTAAAAATGGCGGGCGATGGCGTCGGTGAAGCCAAATCGTGGCTGGTGGATTATTTCAAACAGGCCGAAGGCGATTTCTTTGTCTGTACGCCGGAGGAAGGCAGCAAAGCGTTTTTACACCGTTTCGCCGCTGCGGGCGCAGCAATTCGTTATCAAGCGGTGCATTCCGATGAAGTCGAAGACATTCTGGCGCTGGATATCGCTCTGCGGCGTAACGACACCGAGTGGTATGAGCATTTACCGCCGGAGATCGACAGCCAGCTGGTGCACAAGCTCTATTACGGCCATTTTATGTGCTATGTCTTCCATCAGGATTACATCGTTAAAAAAGGCGTGGATGTGCATGCGTTGAAAGAACAGATGCTGGAACTGCTACAGCAGCGCGGCGCGCAGTACCCTGCCGAGCATAACGTCGGTCATTTGTATAAAGCACCGGAGACGTTGCAGAAGTTTTATCGCGAGAACGATCCGACCAACAGCATGAATCCGGGGATCGGTAAAACCAGTAAGCGGAAAAACTGGCAGTAAGTGGAGTAAAAATTACGGATGGCAGAGTATCGCCATCCGTACTTCACTTAATCGTTCTGCGCCGTCTGCCCCGCCGCCGCCATCTGGGCGGCTTTTTGTTTTTTATAGCTCAACGCTGCTGCCGGAACAGGCATCACTTTACCGGTCTCAATCCAGGTACGCAGGCGGCTGGCATCGGCAAAATGGGTATATTTGCCAAACGCATCCATCACTACCAGCGCCACCGGTTTATTATTGATAACCGTACGCATCACCAGACAATGGCCCGCCGCATTGGTAAAGCCGGTTTTGGTTAACTGAATATTCCAGTTATCGCGATACACCAGATGATTAGTATTGCGGAACGGCAGCGTATACGTCGGGTTAGAGAAGGTTGCCATATCTTCCCGGGTAGTACTTAACTGCCCGATCAACGGATATTGTTTGCTGGCAATGAGCAGTTTGGTTAAGTCACGGGCGGTTGAAACGTTATGCACCGACAATCCGGTCGGTTCAACAAAGCGCGTGTTGTTCATTCCGAGCGATTTCGCTTTCGCATTCATCGCCTTAATAAAGGCTTTGTAACCACCGGGATAATGGTGCGCAAGGCTTGCCGCCGCGCGGTTTTCTGAAGACATCAGCGCCAGCAACAGCATATCTTTACGGCTGATTTCGCTATTCAGTCGTACGCGCGAATAGACCCCTTTCATCTCCGGCGTCTGGCTGATATCCACTTTTAGTTTTTCATCCAGCGGCAGTCGTGCATCCAGCACAACCATCGCGGTCATTAATTTGCTGATAGACGCAATCGGACGCACCAGATCCGGGTGGTTCGAATAGATCACTTTGTTGGTATTCAGATCAACAATCATCGCGCTACCGGAGGCAATTTCCGGCTGTGAAGCGGTGGTAGCGGCTGCCGTTTTCGCAACGGCCTGCGGTGCAAAAGGCACAGCCAGCATCAGGGCCAGGCTAAATAAAGAAACTCGAAATTTCGGCATGATGAGCATTCAGATAGTGGTTCACGCGCACAGGTTGCGCACCGCCGGAGTAAGGATTTACTGAGGCTAGCGACGCCATCATAACGAGCAAAAAGTGCGATCGTCAAAGGAGAATCGTGAGGAAATGCTGCATTGCTGACATTTACGCCAGCAATGCAACACAAAAGAACTTTCTAGAACAAACGATAACCGTAACCCCATAGTATAACGGTAAGGGCGAGCAGCACTTCCAGCACCAGCACGCCAATCGCCAGCGTCGAACTGGAGAAGCTAAGGCCTTCCTCTTTGTTGATATTCAGGAAGCTCGGAATACCGAGATAAAGCAGGTAGCCGGTGTAAAACAGCGCCACCGTGCCGACCAGCGCACACAACCAGACCAGCGGATAAAGCGCCACCAGACCGCTTAAAAACAGCGGAGTTGCAACGTAGCCCGCAAAGACCATGCAGTGCGCAAGTGACGGACGCTGCGGATAATTGCGCGCCATCCACCAGATGACCCGCCCCATCACCGCGACCCCAGCCAGCATAACGCCATAAAACAAGACAGCCAGCGCCAGTCCGGTAAACCAGGATAACTTCAGGATAGTGCCATCGCCAAAATTCCAGCCAATTTGTGTGGTGCCAATGAAGGCGCAAATCACCGGAATCGCCGCCATCAGCAAAACGTGGTGGGTGTAATGGTGAGAAATCGTTTCGTTTTCGCGATTAATCACCTGCATTTCACGATCGGGATGGGAAAACAGTCCCCATACATGGCTCATACCGCCCCCTTGTTGTGAGTTCATGAACCTGACAGTTCAAGTATAAGTCAGCTTGTGATTATTTTTTGTTCGCTCATGTAATTTGCAGCGTCTGATGTATGTCCTTTGTCAGCGTGAACTATTCACAGGGTGTATGCTTACAGGCAACTAAAGGGAGACAGACTGGCCTATGGATCTCAATACACTCATCTCACAATATGGTTATGCCGCGCTGGTGATCGGTAGCCTGGCGGAAGGTGAAACCGTGACTTTGCTGGGAGGCGTTGCGGCACATCAGGGGCTATTAAAGTTCCCGCTGGTGGTACTTTCTGTGGCGCTTGGCGGCATGATTGGCGACCAGGTGCTTTATCTGTGCGGGCGGCGCTTTGGCGGCAAGCTATTACGCCGTTTCTCGAAACATCAGGATAAAATTGAGCGGGCGCAGAAACTTATCCAACGCCATCCGTATCTGTTTGTCATTGGTACGCGTTTTATGTATGGCTTTAGGGTGATTGGCCCGACGCTGATTGGTGCCAGCCAGCTGCCGCCGAAAATCTTTCTGCCACTGAATATCCTTGGCGCATTTGCCTGGGCGTTGATTTTTACCACTATCGGTTACGCTGGTGGTCAGGTGATTGCGCCGTGGTTGCACAATCTCGACCAGCATTTGAAACACTGGGTCTGGTTGATTCTGGTCGTGGTTCTGGTGGTAGGCGTGCGCTGGTGGCTGAAACGACGCGGGAAGAAAAAGCCGGATAATCAGGCGTAAAGCAGTTGCCACAGATAAGCATTCACGCCACATCCGGCACCGGGTGTTCCATGCCTGATGCGACGCTGGCGTGTCTTATCTGGCCTAACCCAATGAAATATCCACGCACCTCACTGCGCTATTCTGGGTTGAACTGTGGATTCGCCAACATAAAGCCGCCATCCACTATCAACGACTGCCCGGTGGTGTAATTTGCGCCCTCCGAACAAAGCCACACCACCAGGCTGGCAATCTCATGCGTTGCGCCAAAACGCCGCAGAGGAATCGAAGGCTCCGCGTCGGGCTTCACGTCGCCATCATCCATGCCGTTCATTGGCGTGGCGATCGCCCCAGGTGCGACTGCGTTCACCAAAATCTTATGCCTGACCAGCTCCAGCGCCATCGTTTTGGTTAACCCACCGAGCGCATGTTTAGCGGCTGTGTAGGCGCTGGCATCCGGCAACGGCGTATGTTCATGCACCGACGTAATGTTGATGATGCGACCGCCCTGCCCTTGTTTCACCATCTGACGAGCCGCAATTTGCGAGCATAAGAATGCACCGTCGACATCAACGGTAAAAATCTTGCGCCACTCATCAAAAGCCATATCAAGAAACGGCGCTTTGGTCATTGCACCCGCATTATTCACCAGCACATCGATGCGCCCCAGTCGTTGAATGAGTTTCTCCAGCGCCTGCGCACCTTCTGGCAGTTTACCGAGATCCAGTTGCACGATCTCCGCACGTACGCCGTGGCTAACCACCTCACGCGCGGTATCTTTTGCCCCTTCTTCATCAGAGTGCCAGGTAATGCCAATATCAAACCCCTGCTGCGCCAGTAATAACGCGCACTCTTTGCCGATCCCCGAATCGGAGGCGGTAATAATCGCGACCTGTGCCATCGAGTTCTCCACTTAACGCTGAATAAACATTAAGTATAGAAGGCGCATATCATCAGCGTTTGTAACCCCCGCCCAACGCACCAGTGAGTTGAATGGAGGCATCCAGCCACTGCCCTTGCAATAACAGGCCATTGGCCCGCTCACGCAGCGCGGGGATTCTGGCTTCGCTGACGCGGGAACCAGCAATGATGCCCGCGTTAAAGCGCGCCTGCGCAAGACCTACCACACGCAAGGCATCGCGCTCAATTTGCGCCTGATGCTGGTTTTTCTCCGCCAGTGTCTGAACCTGACTGACTGCCCGCGCCACGTCATTCACCGCTTCAACCACCGCTTTGTTGTAGCTGGCGATAGACAAGTTGCTTTCGGCTTTTGCGATATCGAGATTGGCGTTAAGACGACCACTATCGAAAATGGGTAGCGTCAGGCCTGCCGTAACGCCCATTTGCTGCGCGGAATGACGGAACAGATCGCTTAAGTGCAACGCATCCTGTTGCAGGAAGGCCATCAGGTTGATGTCAGGATAAAATGCCGCTTTTGCCGCATCAATAGTGCTTAACGATGACTCAACGTACCAGTGCGCCACCTGCAAATCTGCCCGCCGGGCCAGTAAGGAGTACCCCAGTTCATCAGGAAGCTGGCTTGCCACTTTCGGCAACGCGACTGGATTAAGCTTCAATGCCTTTGTCTGGTGATTCGTAAGTGCGCTTAACCGTGCCTCAATAATTTTCATTTTCCCCGCGACATCGTTGAGCTGCTGCCGGGTTTTGCTGGCATTAATATCGGTTTCCACACCTTCAACTGAAGAAGTAATCCCGTTCTGATATAGCTGGCGATCGGTCGCGATAATGGTGTTCTGCTCTTTTTCTATTTGCTGCAAGACAGTGTTTAACGCCGCCTGGGTTTGCCACTCCCAGTACAGGCGGGCTACGCTGCCAGCCAGCAATTGGCGGGTTTGCTCGCGTTCCGCCGCTCGTGCTTTAACCGTACCCAGGCGAGCAGTTACCTCCGCCCGATTCTTTCCCCAGATATCGAGATGCCAGCCCGCCGTTAAGCCAAAAGTACCGTTGGTGTACCACGGACCGGTCGTACCTGCGGCAGGATCGTTCAGAGCAAACGGCCCCATTAACCCTTCTGCCGACATTTTTTGCCGCTCCATATCCGCAGAAAAGTCGATCTGCGGACCATCCTGAGTGGCAACTGCCTTCGCCTGGGCTTCAGCCAGCTGAATGCGCTGTTCAGCCACCTGCATATCCGGTGCGTTCTGTAGTGCATTGTTAATTAGTGAAGTGAGTTGATTATCGTGATACTCCAGCCACCATTGGCTGTCTGGCCAACCATTTTTCAGCGCCGTGGGTAATGCGGTGTCAACTTGCACAGCGGGCGTTTGCTGGCTTAACGCCTGGCGGGTTTCATGCATAGGCGCACACCCGGCCAGCATCAGTAACAGCGGAAAACAGGCGATGGCTGGATAAAAAGAATCACGATTCATGGGGGAATAATCAGGTAAGAAAAGGTGCGCGGAGATTACCGTGTGTTGCGATATATTTTTTAGTTTCGCGTGGCAATACATCAGTGGCAATAAAACGACATATCCAGAAAAATATACACTAAGTGAATGATATCTTCCGATTTATCTTAATCGTTTATGGATAGCGGCAAAGGGCTTCGTTTTTTCCTATACTTATTCAGCACTCACAAATAAAGGAACGCCAATGAAAATTATATTCTGGGCTGTATTGATTATTTTCCTGATTGGGCTACTGGTGGTGACTGGCGTATTTAAGATGATATTTTAAAATTAATTAATGTCATCAGATCCGAAAATAACGAGAATATTTCAGTCTCTCATCCTGTTGCGCTCCTGTCATGTGCATTGCTTCATATAATCACTGGCGCAAGGAGCGCGCAGGGGGCGACCAATCGCCGCCGCCCCCTGCACCCCCGGGCTCTGGCGAACAAAATCGCCGCTGCGCGGTGCCCTCGGCTTATCCCTTACGGCTACCGGGTCGGGCGCGAGGTAACATCCCTGTAAAACGCGCCCTCAGCCCACATCCATGTGGGCTGCCCCGGCCTTCGGGGAACGCCTCGGCGATTTTGACGCCACCAAACAACCGTGCGGCCTATTGATAAAGAGCTAACACATTGTCAAAAAACATCACTATGGTTTTTTAGAGTTTCTCGATATCAATTGCCTGAATAGCCCTTGCAATATCAGGGGAATTATTCAACACCCGAACATCCTGAAATAATTCCGTTGCTTCATCGTATTCTTTACGCAAATAACTCAACCACTGTTTAATCCGCGCAACGTGATATAACCCGGTATCGCCCTGCTTTTCCAGACGGATATATTTTTGCAGCAAAGCAACTACCTCCGGCCACGGCATTCGCGGTTCGTTATATTTTACCACCCGGCTCAGGTTGGGAATATTGAGCGCCCCGCGACCAATCATCACTGCGTCGCATCCGCTGATCGTCATGCATTGTTGCGCACTCTGCCAGTCCCAGATTTCACCGTTGGCAATCACCGGAATATTCAGCCGCTGGCGAATCTCGCCAATCGCCTGCCAGTCAATATGCTCCGCGCGGTAACCCTGCTCTTTCGTCCGCCCATGCACCACCAGCTCTGTAGCACCAGCCTGTTGAACCGCATCGGCGATTTCAAATTTCTTCTCACCGCTGTCCCATCCCAGACGCACTTTCACGCTGACGGGCAAATGCGCCGGTACAGCTTCACGCATCGCTTTTGCACCCTGGTAGATGAGTTCGGGATCTTTGAGTAACGTCGCCCCACCGCCGCTACCGTTAACCGTTTTCGACGGGCAGCCGCAATTGAGATCCACGCCCCAGGAACCTAACTCCACCGCACGGGCGGCGTTCTCTGCCAGCCATTGTGGGAACTGACCTAACAACTGCACGCGCACCAGCGTACCGGAAGGTGTCCGGCTGGCATTTTGTAGCTCAGGGCAAATGCGATGAAAGACTTTTATTGGCAGCAGTTGATCCACCACGCGGACAAACTCGGTGATGCACAGATCGTAGTCGTTAACTTCGGTCAGCAATTCACGCACCAGAGAGTCGAGTACACCCTCCATCGGTGCCAGTAACACACGCATATCATCACCCGCAAAAAAATGAGGCGCTATGTTAGCGCCTATGGTCAGCGGATTAAAGTACTCAGCGTGGTTGCAAACAGTTATCTTCTTTCCAGCCGTACAGCCACTCCATGCCGCGGTAAAACTCTGCCTGCGATTTCCCTTTCCACAGCAGGTTACGTACCTGGCGCTCTACTCCTGCGGCATGATAAACCCGCCCCATTTCACGGGTCGACCAGACGATGCGCGCGGTGCGCGGAATACGTACCGACTCATACAGCGCAAAGGCTTGTGCCGCATCACCCTCACACTGCGCCAGCGCCTTACCCAGTGTTACCGCGTCTTCCAGCGCCATACAGGCACCCTGCGCCATATACTGCGCCACCGGATGGGCCGCATCGCCCACCAGCGTAATGCGCTTCGTTCCCCACTTCGCTACCGGTTCACGGTCGGCGGTTGACCAGCGTCGCCAGGAGGTCGGTTTATCCAGCATCTGGCGCGGACGGGGGTGAATCCCTTCAAAGTAAGAGAGCACTTCCTCTTTACTGCCATCCTTCACGCCCCACTCTTCCTGCTGGCGGCTGTGGAATGTCACCACCAGGTTATACTGCTTGCCGCCGCGTAAAGGGTAATGCACCAAGTGACAGCACGGCCCCGCCCACAATACTGGTGCGTTAATGCGCAAATCTTCCGGCATATCGGCACAATCGATAACCGCACGGTAGACCACATGCCCGGTGACACGCGGCGCATCGCCCAATAAGCTCTGGCGCACCACTGACTTCACGCCGTCACAGCCAATCAGAATATCGCCGATCCAACTATTGCCGCGATCGTCGAAAACGGTGACATCGTCTTCTGTCTCGCGAATATCCACGACGTTGGTGGAGGTGTGATATTCCACGTCCGGATGCGTCAGTACCGCTTCCCACACCGAGGCATGAATATCAACCCGGTGGATCACCGCGTAAGGGCCGCCGAAATGATCGCGAAAGGCCTGACCGGTTTCAATGCGCACCACTTCTTCGGCGTTTACCGCATCCATCATGGTGATGTGATCGGTGAATACCGCGCGCTGGCGGGCGATTTCGCCGACGCCGAGGCTATCCAACGCCGAAAACGCATTTGGCCCCAACTGGATACCTGCGCCAATCTCACCGATCTCATGCGCCTTTTCCAGCAGCACCACTTTGATCCCCTGGCGGGCCAGTGACAACGCAGTTGCCGCACCGCCGATCCCGCCTCCCACAATTACTGCGCGTGTCACTTTAGTCATTATGGTTCTCCTGGTCAGGCTGAAATTTTATCTTGTTGATTTTCTGGCGCTGCGGCAATGAACGCTGGCAGCTGCGTGCAGGCGTCGTACACCGCTTTGCAGCGCGGATACCCGCTCAGATCGCAGTTCATACGTAGCGCGTTCGCCCACTGTGGAACAAGGCAGCAATCTGCCAGCGTCGGCGTCTCGCCCACACAAAATTGCCCCGACTGGCTCTGGCGCAGTAGCTGTTCCACCGCGCTTAACCCTTGCTGGATCCAGTGCGCATACCAGCGTTTTTTATCTTCTTCACTGACGTTCAGCTCTTCGGTCAGGTAGCGCAGCACGCGTAGGTTATTCAATGGATGAATATCGCAGGCGATGGCATAGACAATTTCCAGCACCTTGTTGCGGGCCGGTTCTTCCTGCGGCATCAGCGGAACTTGCGGGTAGTGACTCTCCAGCCAGTCAATAATCGCCAGCGATTGTCCGAGTGATTCGCCCTCGTCGGTCAGCAGCGTCGGCACCAGCCCGACCGGATTCATCCGCCGGTAGGCCAGTTCGTTTTGCTGACCAATGCGGATATTCACCCCTTCGGTCTGGTAATCGATACCCTTCAGCGCCAGCGCAATGCGCACCCGGTAAGACGCTGAACTATTAAAAAAACTGTACAGCTTCATCATCACCTCAGACAATCTTCACCGCGATAGGCGTTAAGCCCTCGACGTTGCCCGTGATCACATCACCTTTGACTACTGGGCCAACCCCTTCCGGCGTACCGGTAAAGATTAGATCGCCCGGTTGCAGTTCAAAGAAGCCTGACAGGTAGCTGATGGTTTCATTCACTGACCAGATGAGATGACGAATATCGCTGCGCTGATGATCTTCGCCGTTAACCTGTAACCAGATAGGTGCGTTATCAATACCGCCAGTTTCGCTGGCTTTGTGCAGCGGCGCGATGGGGGCCGAGAGATCGAACGCTTTGCCGATTTCCCACGGGCGGCCCATCTGGCGCATTTCCATTTGACGGTCACGGCGAGTCATATCAAGACCCGTGGCATAACCCCAGACATATTCATGGGCGTTTTCCAGCGGGATATCACTGCCTTTTTTACCAATCGCCACCACCAGTTCAATTTCATAATGGTAGTTATCGGTCTGCGCCGGATACGGCAGCGCCAGCGTTTCGCCAGCGGCAACCGGAACAACGGCATCCGCCGGTTTGCAGAAGAAGAATGGCGGTTCACGATCCGGATCAAAGCCCATTTCGCGGGCGTGGGCGGCATAGTTACGTCCGACGCAGTAAACGCGGCGTACGGGGAACTGTTCATCACTGCCAACAACCGGTACGGTAACGGGCGCTTGTGGTTCGAATACGTATTGAGTCATTTTCTCTCTCCCAAATTAATAACGCGCTTCGCGGAACAGCCCCAGGGCTTCTTGTACCGGTCTGTCCGAAAAACTAAATAAAACGGTATCTTGCGTGGTCTGGAACGACACGCCGTGCCAGGTCGGCACCACGAAGATATCTTTTGCACTAAAGCTGAAGGTTTCATTGCCGATAGTGACCTGCCCGCTACCTTCCACCACATGGTAGATGGTGCTGTCAGTGGTACGCGCCACGCGTGAGGCAAACCCTTTCGGCAGCAGTTGCAGGAAAGCGCCCATCGACGGCATCGGATAGCCACCGGTGACCGGGTTGACGTAGCGCATTTTGTAGCCATCCCACTCATCGGCATCGCCCAGGCGGGTTAAATCGTGTAGCACTTCGCGGCTACGGTCATAACGGTAGTTAAAGATGGGCGAGGAGTTCCCGGTCTGATGGCGCAGCGGCAACATATTGGCAGCGTAACGCGGCAGGTAATCGCCCTCTTTACGCGTTACTGGTTGTTGCTCCTCCGGGTAATCTTCGGCAAAACCGCAGCCCAGAGTGTTCACTAATGGCAGATCCAGCCCATCGAGCCAGATAACCGGTTCGTCGCCAGGGTTACCGTGATCGTGCCAGCGCCACTGCGGGGTCAGGATAAAATCGCCCTCATTCATTGGCGTGCGTTCGCCATCAACGGCGGTGAATGCCCCTTTACCTTCAACAATAAAACGCAGCGCCGACTGGTTATGGCGATGACTCGGTGCCACTTCGCCCGGCATGATCAGTTGCAAACCGGCATATAAAGTCGCGGTGATGGAAGACTGCCCGCGCAGCGCCGGGTTTTCCAGCACCAGCACGCGGCGCACGGCTTCTTTCGCGCCAATCAGGCTGCCGCTCTCCAGCAGCAGCGGGCGGATCTCCTGATAATTCCAGTACGCTGGCGCACAGTTAGCGTTGGGCGTTTTTGGCACCAGATGGTGCAGTGACTCCCACAGCGGGGTCAGGTTTTGCCCGGAAATATGCTGATAAAATTGCTCGCGGCTATTTTGATTGTTATCAGTCATTGGGATGCTCCTTATTCGTTCACAACACCTGCGTGAGGCAGTGAGTCAGGGACAGAGGTCGACTGGCGAACCACGGTGATCAGCAGGGTTAACATCACCGCACTGATCGCCGCGGGCACAGCGATAATGAAAAACAGGGTGTCGAAAGAGAAATTCATCGCCATCATCACGCCGCCAGACAGCGAGCCAACAATCGCGCCGCAGCGGCCCACGGCGTTTGACCAGCTCACGCCCGTGGCGCGACTTTGTGTTGGATAAAGTGTTGCGGTCAGCGCATTCAGCCCCACCTGCGATCCGCTGATGCCAATGCCGGTGCCGAAAATCGCCAGCGCCATTAGCCATAATCCGTCCTGGCTTAAGCCAATCATCACGATGCATACAGCGCCTATGGCATAGCTCAGCGCCAGTACGCGGAAAGGATTGAACTTATCCATCAGCACGCCCAGCGCCAGCGCGCCCAACGTACCGCCAATCTGGAACGCGGCGGTAACCCAGGAGGCATGTTGCAGGTCGATGCCG
The DNA here is from genome assembly GCF_046764225.1 of Escherichia sp. F1. Taxonomy (NCBI): domain Bacteria; kingdom Pseudomonadati; phylum Pseudomonadota; class Gammaproteobacteria; order Enterobacterales; family Enterobacteriaceae; genus Escherichia; species Escherichia sp. F1. The sequence continues at coordinate 1,776,571 of NZ_CP177202.1, read as the reverse complement.
CGATGGTTGAGCAGCGTTGGCATCCAGCTTGAGAGCAGGTAAATAATCAGCAAGCTCATAAAGAACACCACCCACAGCATCAACGTGATGGGTAACTGACGCCCCATAAACAGTTGACGAATGCTGCCTTTTGTAACGGAGGCTGATTCAATGAGATAAAAGTGGGTATCGACATAACGCTCGCGGGTGATGGCGCTGACGGTTTTCGCAATCACCGCCCGGGGTAGCTGGCGGCGCACTTGCCAGCGTGGCGATTCCGGCAGAACCACCAGCAGTGCAACAAACAGCATCAGCGGTAATACGCCACCCAACACCAGGATCCCGTGCCAGCCAATCACCGGCACCAGCTGCGCGCTGACAATCCCGCCAAACGCCGACCCCAGGGTAAAGCCGCAAAACATCAGCGTCACCAGCGCGCCGCGGCGGCGGGCAGGCAGATATTCCGAGGTCATGGTAATTGTGTTTGGCATCGCGCCACCCAGCCCAAGGCCGGTGAGGAAACGCAGGAATACCAGCGTTTGCAGATCCGGTGAGAAAGCCGAGGCGAGGCTTAACGCGCCAAACAAAAAGACGCACAGCTCAATCACCCGTTTGCGGCCAAAGCGATCGGACAACGGACCACAAAGCAGTGCGCCTGCGGTTAACCCCAGCAGACCCGCGCCAAAAAGCGGGGCGAGATCGCCTGCGGTGAGTTGCCAGTGAGTGCGAATATCAGGGGCGATAAAGCCGATAGCCGCGGTGTCAAAACCATCGAGCATTACCACCAGAAAACAGCAGATGATAACGCGCCACTGCATCTTGCCGACCGGAGCAGCATCGATCAGTGCTTGTAAATCACGTCGTTGAGTCATAGTAAATGCCTCAGTGCAGGTAAGGTAGATGTTTCTTTTGTTTTATGTATGTTGCGATATTGTGATTAAAGAGATGAAATGTACAATGGCATTTCGGGCAGAGAGATAACCTGGAGGTTATGGCAAATGGCAAACTGGGCGCAGAAACTAAAGCTTCATCATCTGCAAATGCTGGTGGCGCTGGGTGAACAGGGCAATCTGACCCATGTCGCGCGGATGATGAATATCACCCAGCCTGCGCTGTCGAAATGGTTGTCACAACTCGAAGATGAGATCGGCCTCACACTCTTTGAGCGGCACAGCAAAGGGTTACGCCCTACCGAAGGCGGTAGATTGTTATTGCAACATGCCCAGCGGTTAATCAATGACATGGAGCGCTCGCAACATGAACTGGCCCGTTTTAAACAAGGTGGGCTGGTCGGCAGTCTGAAAATTGGCTGTTCTCCCGTCGCCACTGACTGCGTATCCCAGGCGATTTTGCATTTGCTCAAGGAGATGCCAACTCTACATCTGAATATTGAAGAGAAGGTTATGACCCCATTGCTGCAAGATCTGTTGGCAGGTTCTGTCGACGTGGTCGTTGGGCGAATTGGCGGTCGCGCCTTGCAGCTGCCACTGAATTATAAGGTGCTCTACACCGAGCCGGTGTGTTTTGTCGCCCGTGCTGAGCATCCACTGGCGAAATACGCCACCCTCAGCTGGAATGATCTTGCTAACTGGCGGTGGATAGTCTGGCCGACAGGTACCCCCATTCGCATCAGTATTGATAATGCGCTGGTAGACCACGGCGTGATGCTGCCAGAAAACACGATTGAGTCGGCGTCGATGAACGTCAGTACCAACCTGTTACAAAGCAGCGATATGATCTCTATTTTGTCATTACGCCTGGCGCAACGTTATGCCAGCCAGGGACAACTGGTGATCCTCAACCTGCCAAAGATAGAACAGAAAGGCAGCGTCGGTGTGTTCTGGCGCAATAACGAAACGCCTTCTTATGCTTTAAGTCAGTTTCTGCACTTTTTACAGCAGAATTAGTGTGCTGAACTGGGCGCTCGCCCGAGGTTACGTCCCTAAAATTCAACTATGCTGAGAATTCTTAATGTGATCGGTAGCACGTTTTACGAATTAATTGTATGATGAATCCATCTCATCTGGGGTGTTGATTATGAGTAAGACACTGAACATTATCTGGCAATATTTACGCGCTTTCGTCCTGATTTATGCCTGCCTGTATGCAGGCATTTTCATTGCTTCACTGCTACCGGTAACCATTCCGGGCAGCATCATCGGGATGCTAATCCTGTTTGTCCTGCTGGCCTTGCAAATACTTCCGGCGAAATGGGTCAATCCGGGGTGCTACGTACTGATTCGCTATATGGCGCTATTGTTTGTGCCGATTGGCGTAGGCGTCATGCAATATTTTGATTTGCTCCGCGCACAGTTTGGCCCGGTAGTGGTTTCCTGTGCAGTCAGTACGCTGGTGGTTTTTCTGGTGGTGAGCTGGAGTTCGCAACTGGTGCATGGTGAACGTAAAGTCGTAGGTCAGAAAGGATCAGAAGAATGATGGCGAATATCTGGTGGTCATTACCGCTGACATTGATTGTCTTTTTTGCCGCCCGCAAACTGGCGGCACGGTATAAGTTTCCCTTGCTTAACCCGTTGCTGGTAGCAATGGTGGTGATCATTCCTTTTTTAATGCTGACCGGCATCTCCTACGACAGCTACTTTAAAGGTAGCGAAGTGCTAAACGATCTGCTGCAACCGGCGGTCGTCGCGCTGGCCTATCCTTTATATGAGCAGCTACACCAGATCCGCGCGCGCTGGAAATCGATCATCACCATCTGTTTTATCGGCAGCGTGGTTGCGATGGTGACGGGGACTTCCGTGGCATTGTTGATGGGCGCTTCTCCGGAAATCGCCGCGTCAATCCTGCCGAAATCAGTCACCACGCCTATTGCAATGGCGGTTGGCGGCAGTATTGGCGGTATTCCGGCAATCAGCGCAGTTTGCGTCATTTTCGTCGGCATCCTCGGCGCTGTGTTTGGCCATACATTGCTTAATGCGATGCGTATTCGTACCAAAGCTGCGCGCGGTCTGGCGATGGGGACAGCCTCGCACGCCCTCGGTACGGCGCGCTGCGCCGAGCTGGATTATCAGGAAGGTGCGTTTAGTTCGCTGGCACTGGTGTTATGCGGGATTATTACTTCGCTGATCGCACCGTTCCTTTTCCCGATTATTCTGGCAGTAATGGGCTAAAATTTGCGATGCGTCGCGCATTTTTGATGTAAGTTTCACGCGTTGCATAATTAATGAGATTCAGATCACATATAAAGCCATAACGGGTTCGTAAACTGTTATCCCATTACATGATTATGAGGCAACGCCATGCATCCACGTTTTCAAACCGCTTTTGCCCAACTTGCGGATAACTTGCAATCTGCACTGGAACCTATTCTGGCAGACAAGTACTTCCCCGCTTTGTTGACCGGGGAGCAAGTCTCATCGCTAAAGAGCGCAACGGGGCTGGACGAAGACGCGCTGGCATTCGCACTACTTCCGCTGGCGGCGGCCTGTGCGCGTACGCCATTGTCGAATTTTAATGTTGGCGCAATTGCGCGCGGTGTGAGCGGAACCTGGTATTTTGGTGCCAATATGGAATTTATTGGTGCGACAATGCAGCAAACCGTTCATGCCGAACAAAGCGCGATCAGCCACGCTTGGTTGAGTGGTGAAAAAGCGCTTGCAGCCATCACCGTTAACTACACGCCTTGTGGTCACTGCCGTCAGTTTATGAATGAACTAAACAGCGGTCTGGATCTGCGTATTCATCTGCCGGGCCGCGAGGCACACGCGCTGCGTGACTATCTGCCGGATGCCTTTGGGCCGAAAGATCTGGAGATTAAAACGCTGCTGATGGACGAGCAGGATCACGGCTATGCGCTGACGGGTGATGCGCTTTCTCAGGCGGCGATTGCAGCGGCAAACCGTTCGCACATGCCTTACAGTAAGTCGCCAAGCGGTGTCGCGCTGGAATGTAAAGACGGTCGTATTTTCAGCGGCAGCTACGCTGAAAACGCCGCATTCAACCCGACTCTGCCACCGTTGCAGGGGGCGTTAATTCTGTTGAATCTCAAGGGTTATGATTACCCGGATATCCAGCGCGCGGTTCTGGCAGAAAAAGCCGATGCGCCGTTGATTCAGTGGGATGCCACCTCCGCAACGCTGAAAGCTCTCGGCTGTCACAATATCGACCGCGTGCTTCTCGCTTAAGCCTGGTGCCGGATGCGGCGTGAACGCCTTGTCCGGCTTGCCAGCCCTCTCCTGGTGTCGAAAATCCCGGCAAACAGTTTGCCGTTTCTTGCGCAAAACCAGCGGGTAAAGTAGCCTGATGGAAATTTTCCTTAGATCGAGTCTCCTGCATGTTAAAGCGCGTGTTCCTCAGCCTGTTAGTCCTGATCGGCTTGCTGCTGTTGACTGTGCTCGGCCTCGATCGCTGGATGAGCTGGAAAACCGCGCCTTATATCTACGACGAATTGCAGGATCTCCCCTACCGCCAGGTCGGTGTGGTGCTCGGAACAGCAAAATATTATCGTACTGGCGTAATTAATCAGTATTATCGCTACCGCATTCAAGGAGCGATTAATGCCTATAACAGCGGTAAGGTAAATTATCTATTACTGAGCGGCGATAACGCATTGCAAAGTTATAATGAGCCGATGACCATGCGCAAAGATTTAATCGCTGCTGGTGTCGACCCATCAGATATTGTTCTCGATTACGCAGGCTTTCGTACGCTGGATTCCATCGTGCGTACACGCAAAGTTTTCGATACTAATGATTTCATTATTATCACCCAACGTTTCCACTGTGAGCGGGCATTATTTATTGCGCTGCATATGGGGATTCAGGCTCAGTGTTATGCCGTACCGTCACCGAAAGATATGCTGTCAGTACGTATTCGCGAATTTGCCGCCCGTTTCGGAGCGCTGGCCGACCTTTATATTTTTAAACGTGAACCGCGTTTTTTAGGGCCGCTGGTCCCTATTCCGGCTATGCACCAGGTGCCGGAAGATGCGCAGGGGTATCCCGCCGTCACGCCCGAACAGTTACTTGAATTACAAAAGAAACAAGGAAAGTAGTTATGGATGTACAGCAGTTTTTTGTCGTTGCCGTTTTTTTCCTTATCCCGATATTTTGTTTCCGCGAAGCATGGAAAGGCTGGCGCGCAGGCGCGATTGATAAACGGGTTAAAAATGCACCGGAACCGGTGTATGTCTGGCGAGCAAAAAATCCCGGACTCTTCTTCGCTTATATGGTGGCATATATCGGCTTCGGAATTTTATCTATCGGCATGATTGTTTATCTTATTTTCTATCGTTAATATTTTCTCTTTTCTGTTAATTATTGAGAATAATTATTACTTCACTCAATAAGCTGCGGATATAACATTCTGAACCGCAGCTATTTGTGAATCCTTTCACAGTTTAAATTTCCCCACGCGCATAGCCTTAATATCAGCACGCAATATTTATACTCTAAATAATTCGAGTTGCAGGAAGGCGACAAGTGAGTGAGTCCCCAGGAGCTTACATAAGTAAGTGACTGGGGTGAGCGAACGCAGACGCAGCACATGCAACTTGAAGTATGACGAGTATATTTAGCGTTCGCCTTAATTACTCATAGCATTAAGGAAGATCACATGCCGCAACAAAATTATCTGGATGAACTCACTCCGGCTTTTACGCCTTTACTGGCGATTAAAGAAGCCTCTCGCTGCTTATTATGTCATGACGCTCCCTGTAGTCAGGCTTGCCCGGCACAGACCGATCCGGGGAAATTTATTCGCTCAATCTACTTTCGTAATTTTAAAGGCGCTGCCGAGACAATTCGTGAAAATAATGCCCTCGGTGCCGTTTGTGCCAGAGTGTGCCCGACGGAGAAATTATGCCAAAGCGGTTGTACCCGTGCCGGTGTTGATACTCCCATTGATATCGGTCGCTTACAGCGTTTTGTTACTGATTTTGAACAACAAACTGGGATGGAAATTTATCAGCCCGGTACTAAAACGCTCGGCAAAGTCGCCATTATTGGCGCAGGTCCTGCCGGATTGCAGGCCAGTGTGACGCTGACAAACCTGGGTTATGACGTCACGATCTATGAGAAAGAAGCACAACCCGGTGGCTGGTTGCGTAACGGCATTCCGCAATTCCGGTTACCGCAATCAGTACTGGATGCAGAAATCGCCCGTATTGAAAAAATGGGCGTGACCATTAAGTGCAATAACGAAATCGGTAAAACACTCACCCTGGAGCAGCTGAAAGCGGAAAACCGCGCGGTACTGGTCACCGTGGGGTTATCTAGCGGTTCCGGGCTACCACTGTTTGAGCATAGCGACGTTGAGATTGCCGTCGACTTCTTGCAACGTGCACGACAGGCGCAAGGCGATATCAGCATTCCACAAAGCGCATTAATTATCGGCGGCGGTGATGTCGCGATGGACGTAGCCAGCACGCTGAAAGTTCTCGGCTGTCAGGCAGTAACTTGCGTAGCGCGTGAAGAGTTAGATGAGTTTCCGGCAAGCGAAAAAGAGTTTGCCAGCGCCCGGGAGCTGGGCGTTTCGATCATTGATGGATTCACGCCAGTAGCCGTGGAAGGCAATAAAGTCACGTTTAAGCATGTACGGTTACCGGGCGAACTGACGATGGCGGCAGATAAAATTATTCTCGCCGTCGGTCAGCATGCCAGACTGGATGCCTTTGCGGAGTTAGAGCCGCAGCGTAACACCATCAATACACAAAATTACCAGACCCGCGACCCGCAAGTCTTTGCTGCTGGCGATATTGTTGAGGGTGACAAAACCGTGGTCTATGCCGTGAAAACCGGGAAAGAAGCCGCCGAGGCGATTCATCATTATTTAGAGGGAGCTTGCTCATGTTAACGAAAGATCTTTCGATTACTTTTTGCGGCGTGAAGTTTCCCAACCCGTTCTGCCTCTCTTCTTCGCCGGTAGGCAACTGCTATGAGATGTGTGCCAAAGCCTACGACACTGGCTGGGGCGGCGTGGTGTTTAAAACGATCGGCTTTTTTATCGCCAACGAAGTCTCACCGCGTTTTGATCATCTGGTGAAAGAAGATACCGGTTTTATCGGCTTCAAAAATATGGAGCAAATTGCTGAACATCCGTTGGAAGAGAATCTGGCCGCCCTGCGTCGGCTGAAAGAAGACTACCCGGACAAAGTATTGATAGCTTCAATCATGGGGGAAAATGAGCAGCAGTGGGAAGAGCTGGCGCGCCTGGTGCAAGAAGCTGGTGCCGATATGATCGAGTGTAACTTCTCCTGTCCGCAAATGACTTCTCATGCGATGGGTAGCGATGTCGGGCAAAGCCCGGAGCTGGTAGAAAAATATTGTCGGGCAGTGAAACGTGGTTCCACGCTGCCAATGCTGGCGAAGATGACGCCGAATATCGGTGATATGTGCGAAGTGGCGCTGGCGGCGAAACGCGGCGGTGCAGATGGCATTGCGGCGATTAACACCGTTAAATCCATCACCAATATCGATCTTAATCAGAAAATTGGTATGCCGATCGTTAACGGTAAATCGAGTATTTCCGGATATTCCGGTAAAGCGGTAAAACCGATCGCCCTGCGCTTTATTCAGCAAATGCGCACCCATCCAGAGCTGCGCGATTTCCCGATCAGCGGTATCGGCGGTATTGAAACCTGGGAAGATGCGGCAGAGTTTTTATTGCTCGGTGCAGCGACGTTGCAGGTGACCACCGGCATTATGCAGTACGGGTATCGGATAGTGGAAGATATGGCGAGCGGGTTGTCACATTATCTTGCCGATCAGGGGTTTGATTCGTTGCAGGAGATGGTAGGTCTGGCGAATAACAATATTGTCCCTGCGGAAGATTTAGACCGCAGTTATATTGTCTATCCCCGTATCAATCTCGATAAATGTGTTGGCTGTGGACGCTGTTATATTTCCTGTTACGACGGCGGTCACCAGGCGATGGAATGGAGCGAGAAAACCCGCACGCCGCATTGTAATACCGAGAAATGCGTCGGTTGTCTGCTTTGCGGTCACGTCTGCCCGGTGGGTTGTATTGATCTTGGGGAAGTGAAGTTTAAGAAGGGAGAGAAAGAACACCCGGTAACGTTGTAAAACCAGCGACGCATCCGGCATTTGGCACCGATTGCCGGATGCGACGCATCCGGCAATACCCACAATCACATCACTTCTTACGCGCGTATTTCAGTGAATCCAGCGCTACGGCGAAGATAATAATCGCCCCTTTGATGATGTACTGCCAGTATGGGTTTACGCCGATGTACGTCAGGCCATAGTTGATGACGGTAAAAATAATCACCCCGGTCACCACACCAATCACCGTCCCCACACCGCCGCTGAACGATACACCGCCCACCACACACGCCGCGATAGCATCCAGCTCATACATAAAGCCGAGGTTGTTGGTGGCAGAGCCGATACGTCCGGCTTCTAACATCCCGCCAAAGGCATAGAACACGCCAGACAACGCGTAGATCATCAGCAGGTTCAGGCCGACGTTGACACCAGATACTTTTGCCGCTTCCGGGTTACCGCCAATGGCAAAAATGTTCTTACCGAAGCGGGTTTTGTTCCACAACACCCAGACGAACGCCACCGCAATCAACGCGTAGAAGGTGATGTAAGAGAGACGGAAACCCCCCAGCGCGACAAAGCCCTGAGCAAAGGTAGAGAAGCCACTGTCGAAACCAGAAATCGGCGACGCCCCGACAAAGTCGTAATAGAGCGAGTTGATGCCATAGACGATGATCATCGTACCGAGCGTGGTAATGAATGGCGTCACGTTGAGATAAGCGATAATCAGGCCGTTAATCAAACCGATCACCGCACCAATGGCACAGACAATCAGAATAACCAGCGCAATCGGCATCGTCGCCATTTCCGGGAACACTTTGTTGGCGTTATCCATGGACTGCAATAATGTCGCTGCCACCACTGCCGCCAGCCCTACCTGACGCCCCGCAGAAAGGTCGGTCCCCTGGGTGACAATTAACCCTGCCACACCGAGCGCGATAATAATACGCACCGATGACTGGGTGAGAATATTACTTAAGTTCAACAGACTTAAAAATGTTGGGTCCTGGAAAATAATAATCGCCAGCAAAACTAAAAGAACGACGTAAATACCGCCCTCTTTCAGGTAAGTAAGAAAACTTTTCTTATTTAACGCACTCATGGGAAGCCCCTAATCTTAAAGGTGCAAAGACGCAAGACGCAGAATTTCGTTTTGCGTTGTTGTTTTTGTATCGACAATTCCAGAAACGAGACCATTGCTCATAACCAGAATACGGTCTGTTATCCCTAACAACTCAGGCATTTCAGAGGAGATAATAATAATCCCTTTGCCTTTCTTCGCCAGTTCGGCAATTAACTGATAGATCTCAAACTTCGCTCCGACATCAATACCGCGCGTCGGTTCATCGAGCATTAATATTTCTGGTTGCGTTAGTAGCCAGCGACCAATAATCACCTTTTGCTGATTACCGCCGGAGAGCGAACCAATTTGCGTCCGATGCCCCGGTGTTTTTACCCGCATCGAATCAATCACCCACTGGGTATCGCTTTTCATCCGCGAGTTATCCAGTAAACCAACTTTATTTTTGTAGTTGCGAATATTGGAAATTAACGAGTTAAAACCGATATCCAGATAGGCATAAATTCCCGTTGAGCGGCGCTCTTCAGTTACCAGTGCAAATCCGTGGTTTATGGCTTCGTTGGCATTATGGTTATTGATCTTTTTGCCGTGCAACGTAATGGTGCCAGCCGATTTCTCGCGAATACCAAATAACGTCTCAACAATATCGGTACGTTTCGCCCCCACCAGACCGGCAATACCGAGGATCTCCCCTTTATGCAGATCAAACGAGACATCGCGAATCGACGGCTGGCGCAGTGACGTCAGGTTACGCACTTCGAGGATCACTTCGCCCGGCTTGTTTTCTTTGTCAGGGAAACGTTGGTTAAGAGAACGCCCAACCATCATGGCGATGATCTTGTCCATCGTCAGCCCTGCCAGCGGTTCGGTAGCGATCCACTGACCGTCGCGCAATACGGTAACTTCATCACATAACTGGAAGATTTCTTCCATTTTATGCGAGATATAAACAATACCGCAGCCGCGCTCTTTTAATTTACGAATAATAGTGAACAGATGATTGACCTCTTTTTCGGTCAACGAAGAAGTCGGTTCATCCATAATCACAATTTTCGCGTTATAGGAAAACGCTTTGGCGATTTCGATCATCTGCATTTGCGAAACGGATAATGTGCCGACGCGCGCACGCGGATCGATATCAATATCCAGTTCATCAAAAATCGCTTTGGTTTCGCGGTACATTTTGTCCTGATCGACAAACATGCCTTTGGTGGGATATCGCCCCAGCCACATGTTATCCATCACCGAACGTTGTAATACCAGGTTTAACTCCTGGTGTACCATCGAAATACCATTTTCCAGCGCTTCTTTGGCAGAATGGAAATCGATCTCTTTACCCTGGAATAAAATGGTGCCGGAGTCTTTTTGATAAATACCAAACAGGCATTTTAATAATGTTGATTTTCCTGCGCCGTTTTCCCCCATTAATGCATGGATAGAATGTGGCCGGACTTTTAAATTAACGTTATCAAGTGCCTTAACACCAGGAAAAGACTTGTTGATACCGCTCATTTCCAACAAGTATTCCCCGGAAGACGGAGTCGTTGAGCTGACCATATAATTTTACCTTGTTGGCCATACAATAAGGGCGCAGTAAACGACTGCGCCCAATCAGTCTTATTTCTTGCTGAATTCAGCCAGGTTGTCTTTATCTACGCCAACATAAGGTACGCGGACCACTTTGTTGTCGATTTTCCAGTTGGTGCCATCAGCCGCACCTTTGCCATCGGCCAGGTTTTTCGCCAAATCAAAGGTCGCTTTCGCCTGGTTGTTAGCATCGTTCAGTACGGTGCCCGCCAGTGCACCGGATTTCACCAGCGCCAGCGCTTCTGGCAGCGCATCGACGCCAAACACCGGAATGCTGGACTTGTTGTGTGCTTTCAGTGCTTCTACCGCGCCCATTGCCATCGCATCGTTGTTGGCGATAACCACTTCGATTTTGTTGGCGTTCGGGCCAGACAGCCAGGCGTCCATCTTATCTTTCGCCTGAGCGGTATCCCACATAGCGGTATCTAACTGTAACTGTTCAGTTTTGATGCCTTTGTCGTTCAATTCTTTAATCACGTAAGTGGTACGTGCTTCTGCATCCGGATGGCCCGGCTCACCTTTCAGCAGTACGAACTGAATCTGACCGTCTTTGTTCAGATCCCACCCCTGATTCGCCGCCCAGTGTTTAGCAATCAAATCGCCCTGAATAATGCCGGACTCTTTGGAGTCAGTGCCAACGTAGTAGGCTTTGTCGTAGCTATCCAGCGCCTTACGAGACGGTTCTTTGTTAAAGAAAACCACCGGCACGTTTTGCCCACGCGCTTTCTCAATCACCGTACCCGCAGCTGCCGGGTCAACCAGGTTGATTGCCAGTGCCTTCACCCCTTTCGCCAGCAATACGTCGATCTGATCGTTCTGCTTGGACTGGTCATTCTGAGAATCATTCATCAGCAGCTGAACATCTGGCGCGGCTTTCGCATCTTGCTCAATAGCCTTGCGCACCACAGACATAAAGTTATCGTCGTACTTATAGATTGTTACACCAATGCGAGTATCAGCAGCGTGTGCAGCGGCACCGAATAACATGCTGGCCATCACAGCAGATAGGGTTAACACCTTCTTATTCATGGTATCTCCGGTTTTTCTTATGCAGGGTAGTGCTTGAGATAAATGCTCGGCGGGGCAGTAGAGTTAATGAAGTGTTACTGAACGCCGAAGCTCACTTTTTAAAATTCGTTCTTCCATGCCCGGTAACGCTCCAGAAAACGGCTTTAATTGTTGTTATGACGCTATTACCTCGGTGAAAGTGATTATTCACTGTTACATACGGGTTACAACGTTAAAACAGTGCAATCATAGCTATCACATTGTTAAGATACTGTGAAATCACTCACAGATTGAAAGCGGTTACATCGCCAGATTTGTTGAGTTAGTGATCGCCGCCGCATTCTGGCGTGTTGCGACAGAATGGCGACGCACTAACGTCGGCATAAAACAGTGGCTGGCACGAGGATCAATATTGCCTGCTGCCCCCTGCAAGGCCAGTTCGGTGGCTAATTTCGCCATTGAAGCAATGGGATAACGTACGGTCGTTAATTGCGGGTCGGTGTAACGGGCGATGGGAATATCATCGAAACCGATGATGGAGAGATGTAACGGAATCGCAATGCCATTATCTTTTAATGCTGTCAGTGCGCCAGCGGCCATATTGTCGTTATAAGCAAATACAGCGGTAAGTTGTAGATTGCGCCCCAGCAGTTCAACCATCGCCGCCTCACCACCCGGCATGTCCGGCGTGCCAGTGCCAATCCAGCTTTCCGGCGGAATAATATCCTGCTCTTTCAACGCACTCATCCAGCCTGCTTTACGCATGGCGTCATCTTCAATGCCGTGACTGGAAGAAAGATAACCAATACGTTGATGACCGTTATTCAGCAACATGCGCGTCGCCATTCGGGCACCGCTGAGATTATCCAGGCAAACGCAACGATGGGCGTACCCCGGCACAACGCGGTTAATTAATACCATACCGGGAATGTTATCCATAAATTGTGCCAGCTCATCGTCACTCAATGCTTTTGAGTGAACAATCAATGCATTACAACGCTGGCGAATTAACACCTCAATGGCGTGACGCTCTTTTTCCGCTTCATGATAGCTATTGCCGATTAGCACGTATTTCTGATGCTGCTGGGCGACCAGATCCACCGCTTTTACCAGCGCGCCGAAAAACGCATCAGAAACGTCCATCACCACCACGCCAATGGTGTCGCTAACCTGAGTTGCCAGCGCCTGGGCATTGGCATTTGGTCGATAATCCAGCTCACTAACGGCTTTCATTACTGCTTCACGCGTGTCGGCACTGACCAGCGTACTGTTATTGAGCACTCGGGAAACCGTTGCCACAGAGACGCCAGCCTGACGCGCTACATCACGAATGGTGATCATATTCACTACCTGTTATGAGATTGCAGTAAATGACTGCTTGCTGGCGGCTATTTTGTCAGCACTGAATACAGGACTTCGTGAATCGAGTCACAGCAATGGAAACGGTTACAGCCGTTTTGTTAACGAATGTGATCCAGAACGTTATCTTGATGTTTTAGATATTGCCGGTCCGGCAGCACGCAAAGTTAACTGACGCCAGAGCCATTCCACCGGCCCCTGGCGGAAGTAACGCAGCCAGATAACAGAGAAGAGGATATTCGCCAGCCATACCGGAATAACAAACGCCAGCAGCTCCAGGCGGTCAAAATGCATAAACAAACCGAGGTGGTAAAAAAGCGTGGTACAAATCAGCGTTTGCAATAGATAGTTGGTCAGCGCCATCCGTCCGACGCAGGCGATCGCAAGCACCAGCTTAAAGCGGCTTAATTGCGGCCAGAAACCATAAAACAGCGACGCATAGCCAATCGCCTGAAACGGCGCACTCAGTTCCCGCGGCATTTGAAGTAAGAAGGCACACCAGCGATACGCCCAGTCCAGCTGCCATTGCAGGGCGATGGCAGGAAGGTTAATGGTCACCCCAATCGCCACCAGCACAAAACCAGTACGACGATAGTGACGTAAGCTGAACTGCCCTTTCAGCCAGCCGCTGCGCATCAGCGCCGCACCAATGAGCATCATCCCTGCCAGTTGCCAGCCATACTGTGCGCCCAGTGCCAGTAAACTGTTGCCAACACCGTCGGCACGATTACTGATCGCTTCAACGCCGCCGTGAAGCTTCCAGTATTTTTCATACAAAATAGCCGATGCATCCGGCGTCCAGGCGCGGCTGGTCTGGCTGTCGGAAATCAGCCCCAATAACATCAAAACGCCAAGCCCCACCAGATAAAGCATGACGCCTGTATTAAACAGGCTTTTTACTGATGGCGCATCGCGCACCAGCCGCCAGCAGATTAAGCCCACCAGCCCGTAAGCCAGCAGAATATCGCCGTCCCAGAACAATAAACCGTGAATAAAGCCCAGCAAGACTAACAGCGTTAACCGCGACTGGATCCAGCGTCTGCCACGGGGCAGCAACATTTGCAGGCCAGCACCAAACAGCAGCGCAAAAAGCGTGAGGAATTTCACCTGGCCGATGAGATCGAGAAATGCCCAGGTCCATGCATCCTGCGGCGTAATAGCGCCGTACCAGGCGGGATTGAGATAAGCCGCCTTTGGTAGCCCAAAGGCGCTGATGTTTAATAGCAGGATCCCCAGAATGGCGACGCCGCGAACAAAATCGAGCGTGACGTTGCGCTCCATGGTTCCTGCCTTTTAATCAGTTGTGATGACGCACAGCGCGCAGAAATTCGTGGCGCGTATTCTGACTGGATTTGAACAATCCACCAAGAGAGGTCGTTGTTGTGGCACTGGTTGCGTCGCGGATGCCACGCGCTTTCACGCAGTAATGCACCGCGTCGATAGAGACAGCCACGTTATTGGTGCCCAGCAGCGTTTGTAGCGCAATGAGAATTTGCTGGGTCAGACGTTCCTGCACCTGCGGACGCTGGGCAAAGAACTGCACGATGCGGTTAATTTTTGACAGACCGATCACCGAATCTTTCGGGATATAAGCCACCGTCGCTTTGCCATCTATGGTAACAAAATGGTGTTCACAGGTGCTGGTCAGGGTGATATCGCGCACGGTGACCATTTCATCGACCTTCATTTTGTTTTCAATGAGGGTGATTTTCGGGAAATTGGCGTAATCCAGACCGGAGAAAATTTCATCGACATACATTTTAGCGATGCGATGCGGCGTTTCCATCAAACTGTCATCAGCCAGGTCGAGATTCAGCAGCTGCATGATTTCGGTCATATGACCAGCAATAAGGCTTTTGCGCGTTTCGTTATCCATTTCATGCACGGGCGGGCGCAGCGGTGTTTCCAGTCCTCGCGCAACTAACGCTTCATGAACCAGGGCCGCTTCTTTACTGAGTGATGGCATTTATGATTTCTCCTGCAGGTGTGACGCCTCCGCCCTGCGTGGGGGCAAAGTTATTAAGCTGATTTACAGCCTGATTATTGTGCGTGAGGCGGCGCACATAATCCAGTATTCACAGCGATAATTATTGTAATTGCCGCTGCCTTTCATCAGCAGATGTTAAAACATCGTTATGCAAATACGGAAGTGAAAGTTACTCACAGCACATTGAATAAACGGTATGATGAAGAAATTGCAAACAACACAACAAGGAGCCACGCATGGAAATGCTCGAAGAGCACCGCTGTTTTGAAGGCTGGCAGCAACGCTGGCGACACGACTCCAGTACCTTAAACTGCCCGATGACGTTCAGTATCTTTCTCCCACCACCTCGTGATCACACCCCGCCTCCAGTGCTGTACTGGCTTTCCGGATTAACCTGCAATGACGAGAACTTCACCACCAAGGCGGGTGCCCAGCGCGTGGCGGCAGAACTGGGGATTGTACTGGTAATGCCAGACACCAGCCCGCGCGGCGAACAGGTTGCCAACGATGATGGCTACGATTTAGGCCAGGGCGCAGGCTTTTATCTTAATGCCACGCAACCGCCTTGGGCGACGCATTACCGGATGTATGATTATCTGCGCGATGAATTACCGGCGCTGATTCAGTCGCAATTTAATGTCAGCGACCGCTGCGCTATTAGCGGTCATTCAATGGGTGGTCACGGTGCGCTGATTATGGCGCTGAAAAACCCGGGCAAATACACCAGCGTTTCCGCCTTTGCGCCAATTGTGAATCCGTGCAGCGTACCCTGGGGCATTAAAGCGTTTAGCACCTATTTAGGTGAGGACAAAAATGCATGGCTGGAATGGGACAGTTGTGCGCTGATGTATGCCAGTAACGCGCAGGATGCGATCCCGACGCTTATCGATCAGGGTGATAATGATCAGTTTCTTGCCGACCAGCTGCAACCCGCAGTGCTGGCAGAAGCCGCCCGCCAGAAAGCGTGGCCGATGACGCTGCGTATTCAGCCGGGATATGATCACAGTTACTACTTCATCGCCTCTTTTATAGAGGATCATTTGCGCTTCCATGCGCAACATTTACTGAAGTAAAGTCTGCCCGGTTCGCCGGGCATCTTCCTGTCAGAAGCGATAATCCACTGCCATAAAGTAACGACGTCCGTCTTCGTTATAGCTGTAGTCGTCACGACTGAGATCCTTGTCGCCAAGGTTCAGCACGCCTGCGCGCAGTTTGACGTCTTTAGTCACCTGCCAGGCCGCACCGGTATTCCAGATGGTATAACCGCCCGGTGTTTTAGCCGTCGCGCTGTCGGCGCGTTTCTGCCCGGTATAGTGACCAGAAACATAGAATGACCAGTCTTCCAGCGCCAGCGGTTTCCAGTCCAGCGTACCGTTAGCGGTATGGAACGGCAGATCGGATAAAGGTTTATTTTCGCCGTTGCTGACATCACGACCATCGTTGTAGGTGTAGTTGAGTGACAGTTTCCATTCATCGTTGAACGGAATTTTCAGTTCGGTTTCCACGCCCTGAATACGAGCTTTGTTAACGTTGTAGTAGCTAAATACCGGCACACCGTTCGCTGTAAAACCAACAAAGTTTTGGTAGCCTGGTGCAGCATTGACGTCAGACGTACGGCTGATGCTGATACGATCTTTCACATCGTTACGGAAAACGGTAACGCTGGATTCAACCCCTTCCAGCCAGCCTTCTTCACCCATGTAGTAAAGCCCCAGCTCCCAACTTTCGCTCGTTTCTGGTTTCAGATCCGGGCTACCCACAATCTTACATGCGCCACGGCAAGAATTGCTCGTCCAGTCAGGGCTAAGTTGCAACAGAGAAGGTGCTTTAAATGCCGTCGCCCAGCCCCCTTTTACCGTTACGGTGTCGGTGGCGTTATAAACCAGGTAGGCACGCGGACTCCAGTGTTCACCGTAGGTTTCATGATCGTCCATACGTACGCCGGTCGTCAGCGCCAGCGGCTCGAAGATCCGCCATTCATCTTCCACAAACAGCGCGTACTGGCTGGCAGACGTTTTGGAGCTGGTTCCCCCAGTCAGGTTCACCGCATCGCTAAGTTTGTCGTGACGCCATTCACCGCCAACCGTGAGAAACTGATTAATCGCCGTCAGCGGCAACGTGTATTTGCCGTCGACCGTATTGCTTTCGGAAGTTATCGGGCTGCTGTTGCCAGGGTTTTTGTTCTCGACTTTCTCACCGTAGTATTTCAGTTCGCTGGTGCCGTAATCCCAACGCCCATTATGGCTGACGGAGTAGTTCTGGCGTTCCAGACGGTTTTTGTCCAGCGAGTCGGAATCACGATCCTGACGGTCGAAACCGTATCCGGCAGTAAAATCGTGATTTTGATTCGGTGTCCAGGCAAATTCCACATTGCCGTCGCGGCTGGAGAATCCTTCAATACGCGGCGTTTCTCCGGTATCGGTGGTCGTTGAGTTTTGCGGGTCATCCTTTTCACGTTTTGCCAGGCTGCCGTAAGCTTTCATTCCCAGCACGCCGTCAATTAATGGTCCGCTGGTAAAGAACTGACCGTTATAGGTATCACCGCGATCGCGATGTTCCTGAATGGTGGTATCGACGGTAACGGTACCCGACCATTTCTGACCGATTTTTTTGGTGATGATATTCACTACACCGCCGAGCGCATCGGAACCGTACAGCGACGACATCGGGCCACGGACCACTTCAATACGTTCGATGGAATCGACCGGGATCCAGTTCAGATCGAAATCATTGTGGCGGAAGACGGCATTGCGGGAGTTAACGCGTTTACCGTCGACGAGAATCAGGGTGTAGCTGCTGTCCAGACCACGAATACTAACGCCCTTACGGTTATCCCCTTCGTTCGTCAGTTGTACGCCAGGCACTTCTTTGAGGACATCCTTCAGATTCTGTACCGGTTTTCGCTGCAGGTCTTCCTGGGTAATGACGCTGATACTGGCAGGTGCATCTTTAAGGTTTTGTTCAACGGAAGATGCAGTGACAACCATCGTTTCGCCATCATCATCGACCGCTAACACAGGCCATGCACAAGAAATAGCGGACAAACACAGCCCGACCCGTACGAAAGGGTTCAACCTAAACATTCCATATCTCCATGAGGTAACTACGAAAATAAAATGGGTTATCGCTCACATCTTCTTCACGTCCCCTTGCGTACGGCAGCATCGCGGTGGACTTATTTGTATGCAGGTGATCATCCCAGAAAGCCGGACCAGCCTCTGATTTGTCAGCCTTTTTTGATTGCGGCGTAACGATAATGCAAACGATAACAATTATCAATCCAAATGTTAAATTTTATATCCGCATGATTTGTCAGGGAAATGGAATTGAAAAAGCCCTCTCGGTTGAGAGGGCTTAGCAAGGAAGGGAGGAAACTTATTTCTTATCGTTCTGCGGGAACTTCATTTCGCTGTAACGTACGAAGTGTGTTCCTTTAATCAGCTTGTAGCCGAACCAAATAATCAGGAACAGCGGGATACCAATATACGTTGCCGCTACGCCGCCCCAGTCAATGGTATCTTTCAGGAACGCTTCGTAGTTCTGGCCCAAAGTGATAATCAGACACAGAATGAATGCGAAGATCGGCCCCAGTGGGAAGAAACCTGAACGGTACGGCAGATCGTTAATGTCGTGTCCCTGCAATACGTACCCGCGACGGAAACGATAGTGGCTAATGGCAATCCCCAGCCAGGCGATAAAACCGGTCATCCCGGAGGTGTTCAGCAGCCACAGGTATACCGTCTGGTTGCCAAACATGGAGGTCAGGAAGCACAGACCGGCAATCACCGTCGTCGCATACAGCGCATTACGCGGCACGCCACCACGCGACAGTTTAGCGAAAATGCGCGGCGCTTTACCGTCACACGCCAGGGTGTACAGCATACGAGTAGACGCATACATACCGGAGTTACCCGCTGACAGCACCGCCGTCAGAATAACTGCGTTCATCACCGCCGCCGCAGAGAGCAGACCCGCGTGCTGGAATACCAGGGTGAACGGACTGACGCTGATGTCTTTAACATCGTTACGCAGCAGGCTCGGATCGGTGTACGGAATAATCAGGCTGATAATCAGGATCGCGAACACATAGAACAACAGGATTCGCCAGAACACCTGACGTACCGCGCGTGGAATGTTATTCGCCGGATCTTCGGACTCGCCTGCAGCAATACCGATCAGCTCGGTTCCCTGGAAAGAGAAGCCGACAATCATAGCTACGCCGATCATCGCCGCAAAACCACCAGCAAACGGCGCTTCGCCGATTGTCCAGTTGCTCCAGCCCGCAGGTTGCGCGCCTTTGAAGATACCGATAATCATCAGCACGCCAACGATGATAAAGACAATAACTGTCGTGACTTTGATCAGTGAGAACCAGTATTCCGCTTCACCAAAGCCGCGAACTGAGATGTAGTTCAGCAGGAAGATAACGCCGAGGAACAGCGCACTCCAGATCCAGCCCGGTGTATCCGGGAACCACCAGCTCA
Organism: Escherichia sp. F1; assembly: GCF_046764225.1. Taxonomy (NCBI): domain Bacteria; kingdom Pseudomonadati; phylum Pseudomonadota; class Gammaproteobacteria; order Enterobacterales; family Enterobacteriaceae; genus Escherichia; species Escherichia sp. F1. Next base: position 1,757,068 of record NZ_CP177202.1, on the reverse strand, counting down.
TGACCAGCTGAGCTGCAACCAGGTCAACGGCGATAGTCACCGCCCAGTTGTACCAGTAGTTCCAGCCCAGCGCGAAGCCAAAGCCTTCTTCAACATAGTTCTGACCATAAGTGGCAAACGAACCGGAAACCGGCATATATGCAGCCAGTTCACCGAGACTGGTCATCAGGAAGTAAACCATCAGGCCAATCAACATATACGAGAGCAATGCCCCGCCCGGACCTGCCTGAGAAATCGTTGCGCCAGAGGCAACAAAAAGACCTGTACCGATGGAACCGCCAATGGCAATCATCGTCAGGTGACGCGCCTTTAATTCACGGCGTAAGCCCGGCGCTTCTGTGGTTTTAGTTTCGGAAACCATACAAAAATGCTATCCATCTTAAAAATGAGGCGCGATTGTAGCAGACGATTGGCAATCCTTCCGGCAGAAATACACGGTTATAAGACACCTTCATGATCGCCCAGGGATTATAAGTAAAGCAGCCAATCTCTTTTCTGGCGAATGCATGCTGAGGGCGCTGCGTCACGAAATCGACACAGCACCAGCATGTTCTTGTACAGCAACTTAACGCGGTACATTCGCGGGATCGCAATAGTCCAGAAAGCGCCGTAGCGCGTTGGAAAGGTGTTTTTGCCGATGATGTATACGCCACAACGTACGCATCAGGCGCGGCAGAGGGACCGCAACTTCACTTAATGTGCCTGCCTGCAATTGATCTTCAATCACCCGTCGCGACAGGCAACTAATTCCCAACCCATGACGCGCCGCATGTTTGATAGCCTCGGAGTTACCTAATTCCATCGCCATCTCAAACTTCGGTAAATGTGACAGCAACAGATAATCGACAATCTCCCGCGTGCCGGAACCGCGTTCACGCAGGATCCACGGCGCAGCGGCCAGCTGTTCTAAGGTGACCGGACCACGAGCCAATGGCGAAGTCGGCGCGGCGAAAACCACCAGCTCGTCTTCCAGCCACGGTTCAGAAATGATTTCAGTGCTGTGGCACGGTCCTTCAATAAAGCCAATATCAACGCGGAAATCCAGCACCGCTTGCATCACGTCCTGGCTGTTCCCAACGCTAAGTTCAATCGGCAACTGCGGATAATCATGGCGATAACGGGCAATGACTGCAGGCAGAATGTAGTTACCGATAGTACTACTGGCATAGATACGAATCGCGCCGTTGTCTTCGCGAAACAGTTGTTCGATTTCAACCGCCTGTTCAAGCAGTGCCAACGCGCGCGGATAGAGCAGTCGCCCGTGTTCATTAACAACCAGTCTTTTCCCCACGCGATCAAACAGTTGCACGCCAAGCTGCCCTTCCAGGTCGGTCAAGGCTGCGCTCACTGCTGATTGCGACAACGCCAGCATCACCGACGCCTGGGTGGTTGATCCACTTTTCAATACTTCTGCAAAAACTTCCAACTGCCGGAGGGTGATGTGCATAGTCGCTTACCACTTATAAAGATTAATTATAAATATATAATAAATTTTATTTTTAAACCAGTTAGTCGTAACCTTATGCCCGGTTAAAGGAGAGGGTTATGACGAATATCACCTTACAGAAACAACATCGTACACTGTGGCATTTTATTCCGGGGTTAGCCCTGAGTGCAGTTATCACCGGGGTCGCCCTGTGGGGTGGTTCCATTCCCGCGGTTGCGGGTGCCGGGTTTAGTGCCCTCACCCTCGCAATCTTGTTGGGGATGGTTTTAGGCAACACCATCTATCCGCACATCTGGAAAAGCTGTGACGGTGGTGTGCTGTTTGCCAAGCAATATTTATTACGTCTGGGTATCATTCTTTATGGCTTCCGTCTGACGTTCTCGCAAATTGCCGATGTCGGTATCAGTGGGATCATCATTGACGTGTTGACGCTGTCCAGTACCTTCCTGCTGGCTTGCTTCCTGGGGCAGAAAGTGTTTGGTCTGGATAAGCACACCAGCTGGTTGATCGGTGCCGGTAGCAGTATCTGTGGTGCTGCCGCGGTACTGGCGACTGAGCCGGTAGTGAAAGCGGAAGCCAGTAAAGTAACCGTGGCTGTTGCAACCGTTGTTATCTCCGGGACCGTGGCGATTTTCCTCTACCCGGCGATATATCCGCTGATGTCTCAATGGTTTAGTCCGGAAACTTTCGGTATCTACATTGGTTCTACTGTGCACGAAGTGGCGCAGGTGGTGGCGGCAGGTCATGCCATCAGCCCGGATGCAGAAAACGCAGCAGTTATTTCCAAAATGCTGCGCGTGATGATGCTAGCTCCGTTCCTCATCCTGCTGGCGGCGCGTGTTAAACAGCTGTCTGGGGCGAACAGCGGCGAGAAAAGCAAAATCACTATTCCGTGGTTTGCCATCTTGTTCATCGTAGTTGCCATCTTTAACTCGTTCCACCTGTTACCGCAGAGCGTGGTGAACATGCTGGTAACGCTGGATACCTTCCTGCTGGCAATGGCGATGGCGGCGCTGGGTCTGACCACTCACGTCAGCGCGCTGAAAAAAGCCGGGGCGAAACCTCTGCTGATGGCACTGGTACTGTTTGCCTGGCTGATTGTTGGTGGTGGTGCGATTAACTATGTGATTCAAAGCGTCATCGCATAAACCACTACATCTTGCTCCTGTTAACCCGCTATCATTACCGTTTTCCTCCAGCGGGTTTAACAGGAGTCCTCGCATGAAATACATTGGAGCGCACGTTAGTGCTGCTGGCGGTCTGGCAAATGCCGCAATTCGCGCCGCCGAAATCGACGCAACCGCGTTTGCCTTGTTCACCAAAAACCAACGTCAGTGGCGTGCCGCACCGCTCACGACGCAAACCATCGATGAATTCAAAGCCGCCTGTGAAAAATATCACTACACATCGGCGCAAATTCTTCCCCACGACAGTTATCTGATTAACCTCGGACATCCGGTCGCTGAAGCTCTGGAAAAATCGCGCGATGCGTTTATAGATGAAATGCAGCGTTGCGAACAGCTGGGGCTTTCTTTGCTCAACTTCCACCCTGGCAGCCATCTGATGCAAATTTCAGAAGAGGATTGCCTTGCGCGTATTGCCGAATCCATCAACATTGCGCTGGATAAAACTCATGGTGTGACAGCGGTGATTGAAAACACCGCCGGTCAGGGCAGTAACTTAGGGTTTAAATTCGAACATCTCGCGGCGATTATCGACGGCGTGGAAGATAAATCCCGCGTCGGCGTCTGCATTGATACCTGCCATGCTTTCGCTGCCGGGTATGATTTGCGTACTTCTGCCGAATGCGAGAAAACGTTCGCGGATTTTGCCCGTATTGTTGGCTTTAAGTATCTGCGCGGGATGCACCTTAACGATGCGAAAAGCACCTTTGGCAGCCGCGTTGACCGCCATCATAGCCTCGGTGAAGGCAATATCGGTCATGATGCGTTCCGCTGGATCATGCAGGACGACCGTTTCGACGGCATTCCGCTGATCCTTGAAACCATCAACCCGGATATCTGGGCAGAAGAGATCGCCTGGCTGAAAGCGCAACAAACTGAAAAAGCGGTAGCCTGAAGATGAATAACCGGGAAAAGGAGATCCTTGCAATTTTACGGCGTAACCCGCTGATTCAGCAGAACGAAATTGCGGACATGCTGCAAATCAGCCGTTCGCGCGTTGCGGCGCATATTATGGATTTAATGCGCAAAGGCCGGATTAAAGGCAAAGGTTACATTCTCACCGAGCAGGAATACTGCGTAGTGGTGGGGACAATCAATATGGATATTCGCGGGATGGCGGATATCCGTTACCCACAAGCGGCTTCTCATCCCGGTACAATTCATTGCTCGGCAGGCGGCGTTGGACGCAATATCGCCCACAATCTGGCGCTGTTAGGCCGCGACGTCCATTTGCTTTCAGTGATTGGCGATGACTTTTATGGCGAAATGCTCCTGGAAGAAACGCGCCGCGCCGGCGTGAATGTCTCCGGCTGCGTTCGTTTACATGGTCAAAGCACATCGACGTATCTGGCAATTGCCAATCGAGACGATCAAATCGTGCTGGCGATTAACGATACCCATCTGCTGGAACAGTTGACACCGCAACTACTGAACGGGTCGCGCGATTTACTTCGTCATGCGGGCGTGGTACTGGCAGATTGTAACCTGACAGCCGAGGCGCTGGAGTGGGTCTTTACCCTCGCTGATGAAATCCCGGTGTTTGTCGATACCGTTTCAGAATTCAAAGCGGGCAAAATCAAACACTGGCTGGCGCATATTCACACCCTGAAACCCACTTTACCGGAGCTGGAAATTTTATGGGGACAGGCGATCACCAGCGATGCTGACCGTAATGCCGCAGTGAATGCATTACATCAGCAAGGTGTTCAGCAACTGTTTGTTTATTTGCCCGATGAGTCTGTTTATTGCAGCGAAAAGGATGGAGAACAATTTTTGCTGACCGCACCAGCGCATACGACAGTAGACAGTTTTGGTGCTGACGATGGTTTTATGGCGGGCCTGGTATATAGCTTTCTGGAAGGAAACTATTTCCGTGACAGCGCCCGTTTTGCGATGGCCTGCGCGGCAATTTCACGCGCCAGCGGCAGCTTAAACAACCCTACCCTGTCTGCCGATAACGCGCTTTCATTAGTGCCGATGGTGTAACAATGTTGCCGGATTCGACGCTTGACCGCGTCTTATCCGGCTCATAACTCGCGCACTACGCTAAGCCAATAAAGAATCCTGCAATGGTGGCACTCATCAGGTTAGAAAGTGTCGCCGCCGCCAGCGCGCGTAAACCAAGCTGGGCGATTTCCGGCGCACGGTGTGGCGCAACCGCAGAAAACGCCCCCACCACCACCCCGATAGAACCAAAGTTAGCGAAACCGCACAACGCGAAAGAAATAATCGCCACGGTTTTAGCATCCAGAGTGCCAGCTGTTTGCAGATAAGGTGAGAAATTGAGGTAAGCGACAAATTCATTAATCGCCAGTTTCTGTCCAATCAAACTCCCGGCAAGATTCGCATCACTCCAGTCAACCCCCATCACCCACGCCAGTGGGGCCAACAGGTAACCTAAAATGGACTCCAGCGAGGCATGTTCAAAACCAAACCAGCCGCCAACGCCGCCGATAATACCGTTAATCAACGCAATTATTGCAACAAATGCCATCACCACTGTCGCCACACCTGCGGCGATTTTCAGTCCGGTCATTGCCCCTGTAGCGGCGGCTTCAATAATGCTTTTTGGCGGTGTTTCGGTGAAAGAGAGGTTATTAAAGGAAACCTGCGAAGATTCCGTAGCCGGGCTTAACAGGCGGGCAAACAAGATCCCGCCGGGGATCGCCATTAACGATGCCGCCAGCAGATATTCCACAGGCACGCCCAGTGCGGCGTAACCAATCATTGTCGAACCAGCAATCGAGGCCATGCCACTACAAATAGCCGTAAATAATTCATTGCGATTCAGACGATCGATAAAGGGTTTGACGATTGCCGGAATTTCGTTTTGCCCGAGGAAAATGGTAGTGACCGCGACGAATGACTCAATCTTGCTGATATTCAATGCTTTCTGGAATATACCGCCGAGAATGCGAATTAAGATCCCCATCACACCGATGTAGTAGAGAATACTCACCAGTGCTGTAACGAAGATAATTGCCGGTAATACCCTGAAACCAAAGATAAATCCTGCGCCATCAAATAAGGTGTCCATTTTCGGTCCGACCAGAGAACCAAAGATAAATGCGCTACCCGCGTCGCTGTACGCCATCACTTTATGCACGCCAAAAGCGACTTTTTCAGCGACCCAACGCCCTGGCGGTAACCAAAGCATAATGCCGCCAATCACGACCTGTAACACTAACGCCGCGCCAACGGTACGCAGGCTGATCTTCTTCTTGTTTACTGACAGCAAAAACGCAATTGCCAGCAATACCACCATTCCCAGAACACTTCTCATGACATCCATAGTTATTATCTCTTCATGTCATTTTGGGCGACGGCTTTCTGCCCATCAGAAATAGCCGGGCCTGCATCTTGCGATACTGACCCGGCTTGTTATCAACACTTAATGGGTTTTGATGTAGCCGCGCACGCACTCTTCGACTAAGCCCCAGAACCAGTCGGTATCAATAGTGATGCCGACTTTGGTATTGGCTGGCTTGCCAAGAACGCCCAGCTCGTCGCAGACGGTACGCCCATAGCAAGGGCCACTGTTAACATCCACTTCGACGTACATCTCCTGGGTTTTAATGCCATCAGGGTCAATCAGATAACCGATGCAGGTGGCGTCATGCACCGGGCCGCCAGCCAGGCCGTAGTTTTCGAACTGCGTTTTTAGAGTGAAATTCATGATGTCGCTGAACAGCTCTCCGGCGGGGCCGCCTACCCTTTCCATCCGAGCAATCACGTCCGGTGTGCAAACGGTCTGGTTGGTGAGATCGAGGCCCATCATCACTAATGGAACGCCGGAGGTGAACACCACGCGTGCCGCTTCCGGGTCAGCAAAGATGTTGAACTCGGCGGATGGCGTAAAGTTGCCAGTACCGTAAGCGCCGCCCATCAGCACAATTTCACGGATTTTCGGCAGGATCGCGGGTTGCATACGCATTGCCACCGCGATGTTTGAAAGTGGACCAACCGGCACCAGAGTGATATCGCCATCGCTTGCCATCAGGGTATCGATGATATATTTCACCGCATGAGTGCTTTCTGCCTGGCGGGTCAGCGGCTCGAATACCGGGCCATCCAGTCCGGTTTCACCGTGAATATTATCGGCAACGATTTGTTGACGCATAATGGGCTGTGGCATCCCCGCATAAACCGGAACATTAATCTCCAGTTTCTGGCAAACATTCAGGCCATTAATTAATGTTTTATCAAGCGTCTGATTACCCGCCACAATGGTGATGCCTAATAAATCTATTGCCGGATGTTTCGCTGCCATCATTATGGCAATAGCATCATCATGACCCGGATCACAATCCAGAATAATTTTTCTCTTTTCCATTGTTTATTTCCTCTATTTCCAGTTGCGTTATTTTTTCTACAGCAAAGAAAATTCGACCGGGCCGATGATTGAATCTTAACAACAGCGTACGTATGCTAAATATGAGAAATCTCATAGCGGATAAACATCGTGAAAGAAATCCACAATAATGACCTTAAGCAGCAATTGATGAGTGAATCTGCGTTTAAGGATTGCTTTTCAACGGATGTTTCAGCCAATACGCGGCTGTTTCATTTTTTAGCGCGTGACTACATTGTGCAGGAAGGGCAACAGCCGTCCTGGCTGTTTTACCTGACGCGAGGCCGCGCCAGGCTTTACGCCACGCTTGCTAATGGTCGCGTGTCGCTGATCGATTTCTTTGCCGCTCCCTGTTTTATTGGCGAGATTGAGTTAATCGACAAAGACCATGAACCGCGTGCGGTGCAGGCTATTGAAGAGTGTTGGTGCCTTGCGCTCCCTATGAAACATTACCGCCCGCTGTTATTAAACGACACGCTATTTTTACGAAAACTCTGCGTCACCTTAAGTCATAAAAATTACCGTAATATTGTTTCTTTAACTCAGAATCAATCATTTCCGTTAGTGAATCGCCTGGCAGCTTTTATATTACTCTCACAAGAAGGTGATCTTTATCACGAAAAGCATACGCAAGCGGCAGAGTATTTAGGCGTTTCTTATCGACATCTTTTATATGTTCTCGCGCAATTCATTCACGACGGTTCATTAATTAAAAGCAAGAAAGGATATCTAATTAAAAACAGAAAGCAGTTGTCAGGACTGGCGCTGGAGATGGATCCGGAGAATAAATTCTCCGGGATGATGCAGTAAAAAATAATCTGCAATAGCGCGATTGCCGGATGCAACGCTTAATAAGGCGTACATCCGGCAATGAAACTCAAGCTAAACCAATAAAGAACCCGGCAATGGTCGCGCTCATCAGGTTGGAAAGCGTTGCTGCTGCCAGCGCCCGTAAACCAAGCTGAGCGATTTCCGGTGCACGTTTTGGCGAAATAGCCGAAAATGCGCCAACGACAACACCGATAGAACCAAAGTTAGCAAAACCACAAAGCGCAAAGGAGATAATCGCAATGGTTTTCACTTCCAGCGTGCCGCCCGTTTGCAGGTATGGGGAGAAACTCAGGTAAGCGACGAATTCGTTAATCGCCAGTTTCTGCCCAATCAGGCTACCCGCCAGGTTGGCATCACTCCAGTCCACACCCATGATCCACGCCAGCGGTGCCAGCACATAGCCAAAAATACTTTCCAGAGAGGCATTGGCGAAACCAAACCAGCCGCCAATTCCGCCGATAATGCCGTTGATCAGCGCAATAATTGCGACAAACGCCATTACCACCGTCGCTACACCAGCGGCGATTTTGAGCCCGGTCATCGCACCGCTCGCCGCCGCTTCGATAAAGCTTTTTGGCGGCGTTTCGCTGAACGACAGATTTTCAAATGTGACCTGCGAAGGCTCGGTGGCCGGGCTAAGAATACGTGCAAACAAAATACCACCAGGGATCGCCATCAGCGATGCCGCTAACAGGTAGTCAATTGGTACGCCCATTCCGGCATAACCAATCATCATCGAACCGGCAATGGACGCCATCCCGCTACAAATTGCCGTAAATAGCTCGTTGCGATTCATGCGATCGATAAACGGTTTTACGATCGCCGGGATCTCATTTTGCCCGAGGAAAATAGTGGTAACCGCAACAAAAGATTCGATTTTGCTGATGTTGAGGGCTTTCTGAAAAATACTGCCAAGAATGCGGATTAGCAGCCCCATCACGCCAATGTAGTACAGCAGGCTGATGAGCGCAGTGACGAAGATAATCGCCGGGAGTACGCGAAAGGCGAAGATAAAGCCCGCGCCATCAAACAGGACATCCATTTTCGGCCCGACCAATGAACCAAAAATAAAGGCGCTACCGGCATCACTGTAAGACATCACTTTATGAACGCCTAATGCCGCCTGCTCTACCGCCCATTTTCCTGGTGGAAAATAGAGCATGATGCCGCCAATGGCGATTTGTAGCAGCAGCGCGGCTCCAACCGTGCGCAAACTGATGCTCTTTTTATTCACTGACAACAGAAATGCTATTGCCAGTAACACCACCATCCCCACAACACTTCTCATTATATCCATAATGATTTTCCCTTCATGCCAGTAAACCCGGCGTCAGCGCCAGGTTTTGGTATGTATGATCAGTACGGGCGACGGCTTTCTGCCCGTCAGAAATTAACCCGCGAGACGCTGGTATTCTTTGGCAATTTCGCTCGCCAGAATGGCGTTGTTGAACACCAGTTGGATGTTGGATTTCAGGCTGTCACCGCCAGTCAGTTCAGCAACACGAGCCAGCAGGAACGGTGTGCTTTCTTTACCAATAACGCCCTGCTCTTCGGCTTCGGCAACGGCTTGATCTATGGCTGCATTGATAGATTCCTCCGGCATCGCAAACTGTTCCGGGATCGGATTTGCCACCACCAGGCCACCGTTCAGCCCGCTTTGCCATTTCACCGCCATTGCACGGGCAATTTCGCTGGCGCTGTCGAGACGAATGCTGACGTCAAACGGGCTGGTGCGGCAGAAAAACGCAGGCAGCGCTTTGGTCTGATAGCCAATTAGCGGTACACCGAAAGTTTCTAAATACTCAGTGGTTAATCCTAAATCGAGAATAGATTTCGCCCCGGCACAAACAACGGTGACATTAGTATTTGCCAGCTCTTGCAAATCGGCAGAAATATCGAAGGTATGTTCCGCCCCGCGATGCACTCCACCAATTCCCCCAGTGGCAAATACTTTAATTCCGGCAAGCGCCGCAATAATCATCGTTGAAGCAACGGTAGTTGCGCCATTTTTTCCGGCGGCAACAACAAAAGGTAAATCGCGACGACTAACTTTGGTCACGTTATGCCCTTCACGACCCAGCAATTCAATTTCTTCTTTGCTTAAACCCACTTTCATCACGCCGCCAATAATGGCGATAGTGGCAGGTACAGCGCCCTGTTTACGAATAGTTTCTTCAACTTCAATTGCGGTCTGGGCATTTTGTGGGAACGGCATCCCGTGAGAAATAATGGTCGATTCCAGCGCCACAACCGGTTTTTTGTTTTTTAAAGCGTCCTGCACTTCCGGGGAAATTTGTAATAATTCAGGGGAAATTTTTAATTCAGACATTCTGCGTTCTCCACTAACGATATAACGTTGGCAATCGATAAATCGGGGTTATTGGTGTATTCACAGGAGAGCGCCATTGACGAACATCCCTGTGCGAAACGAACAGATTCGGCAAACGGCATTCCGTCTACCCAACACGAAGCAAGTCCAGCCATCATGGCATCGCCCGCTCCGGTAACATTAATGACATTGGTTTTGATCGGCGCAGACCAACCACTTTCACCGCTGATATCACTGTAATAAACGCCGTCGCCGCCCATGCTCAATACCAGTCGGTTCAGGCCATGTTGATGGAACCAGGCAGCAACTTTTGCCACATCTTCACGCCCTGACAGCGCAATCCCACTCAGGGTTTCCGCTTCAAGGCGGTTTGGCTTCAGGGTGTGGATCTGATTTAGACGGTCGCGCACTTTGACACATTTCCATGCCGAAACCGGATCGACAAATACAGGTACATTGGCGGCATTATCCAGAATCCATGCCAGTGCCTCTTCACTGATATTACAGTCTGCGACAATGACATTTGCCCTCTGAATAAATTCACCGTGCTGTGCGAGATATTCAGCTGTAATAGCGTTGCTAATATTCATGTCATTTATAGCAACCAGCATTTCACCGGTATTATCGAGTAATGATAAATAGCTTGACGTATTTTCTCCCGGCACAATCAGGCATTTATCGACATAAACACCAGATTGATTGGTTTGCGTTAGCAACGATTGACCATAAAAATCACTGCCTACTGCGCTCAGTAGCCAGGCTTTATTCCCCAGCAACGCCAGGTTTTGTGCAATATTGCGCCCTACTCCACCAGGCGTAAACTTTATTTTACCTGGATTTGAATCCGCATAATTTAATGATTCATGTGAATATCCGGCGACATCAATATTCGCCGAACCTATAATTACGACATAATCCTTTTCGCGCATAGCACGTCCTCTGGTAAAAAATTACCAACCCTGTCAATCCACAAGAATATTGATACTGCAAAGACGGTTTAAACATGTGTTCATATTTAAACATGTGCTCATAGTATGCATGTTTTACGTAAAGTAAATTACCGCCAGAGAGGCAAAATGGGCAGATTTGAGCAGGCTCACAAAACGCGATTAAATGCCTGAATTATAAAAACGGGGAATTTGTGACGGGATGCACAGAACAGGAACAATAAAAAAGGGCAGAAATTAATCTGCCATTGAGGAAATAACCTTAGTGTTTGATGAAGGTTTCAGGTTTCTACTAAAAGATAAAACCATTTAAATTCATAAAATTACATTCACAAACCGGTCATTCTCTTTGCGCGCATCAAATGTTACAGGGCAGGAAATTTCTGCCCTGTAACACACCTTTTATTACGCTGCTTTCGCTACTGCGTCCACTTCCGGACGTTTCAGGAAGGCATAGGCCAAACCCGCCACCAGCGTACCGGCAATAATGGCTACCAGGTAACCCAATACCGGCGTAATCGCGCCAGGGATCAGCAGAACAAACAGACCACCGTGCGGTGCCATCAGTTTCGCACCAATCGCCATTGAGATTGCGCCAGTCAGCGCCCCACCCACGATACAGCACGGCAGCACTCGCATCGGATCACGGGCAGCAAACGGAATTGCACCTTCCGAAATAAAGCACAGTCCCAGTACCAGAGCGGCTTTGCCACCTTCCTGCTGCGCCTTGTCGAATTTGCGACGCGCTACCATTGTTGCCAGACCCATTGCCAGCGGTGGCACCATACCTGCCGCCATAATCGCCGCCATCGGGCCATAGGTTTGAGTACTCAGCAGACCCACACCGAACGCGTACGCTGCTTTGTTTACCGGACCGCCCATGTCAGTACACATCATGCCACCGAGGATCGCCCCCAGCAGAACCGCATTCGCAGTCCCCATGGTCTGCAGCCAGTGAGTCAACCCTTCGAGAATGCCAGCAACCGGTTTACCGATCAGGTAGATCATCGCCAGACCGACCACCAGACTGGAAATTAGCGGAATGATCAGAATCGGTTTCAGCGCCTCCATACTCTGTGGCAGTTTCAATTGCGTACTGATTAACTTCGCAATGTAACCAGCCAGGAAGCCCGCAATAATACCGCCAATGAAGCCAGAACCGGTGCTGACCGCCAGCATACCGCCAATCAGACCCGGCGTGAGACCCGGACGATCGGCAATGGAAAAGGCAATATAACCCGCCAGTACCGGCACCATCAACGCAAAGGCTGAACCACCACCAATCTGCATCAGCGCCGCAGCCAACGTACCCGGCTCTTTAAACGCTTCGATACCAAAAGCAAAAGAAAGCGCGATACACAGACCACCGGCAACGACCATCGGCAGCATGTAAGAGACGCCCGTCAGCAAGTGACGGTAAGCGCCTGCACTCTCTTTCTTACCTTCAGTGGTCGCTGTTTGAGTTTTGCCCGCCGGTTCATACGGCGTTGCTTCAGCAACCGCTTTATCCAGTTCCTGCGCGGTTTTCTTCAGCGCCAGACCGGTAGAGGTACGATACATCGGTTTACCAGCAAATTTCGCCAGATCCACTTCGATATCTGCCGCCACAATCACCAGATCCGCTGCTGCGACTTCTTCGGGAGTGATTGCATTACCCGCGCCAACAGAACCACGGGTTTCAACTTTCACCCACCAGCCACGTTTTTTCGCTTCGGTTTCAATGGCTTCAGCCGCCATAAAGGTGTGTGCTACGCCAGTCGGGCAAGCAGTCACCGCAACTACGCGTTTCGGACCGCTGGCGGCAACCGGTGCTGTCGCAGCGACCGGCGCAGTGTAAGGTTTCGCATGGCCTTTGGCTTCACTCAGGAACAGCTCAGGGTGCGCAACTGCCCGGGAAATATCGCCCAGCCAGACATTTTTACCGTTCAGCGCGCTGTCGTTCGGGATGGAATCACCGAGAACAATCGCCATTTCAGCGTCGTTCGGATTGTCGATGATTTCCAGTTTTGCTTTTCGCGCCGCCGCGCCCAGCAGGGTCTTCGCCATATAGGCGCGTGCCTGACCGAGATTAGCGTCAATAATCAGCAGCGTTTTCATTATGCCTCTCCTGCTGTCAGTTAAAAGGTTGTAAGTCGACGCGCGCCATCATTGCGGCCAACTGCGGACGATCGGTAATACCCACATTGCTTTGACTTACCGCCAGGGCTGCAACAGCTGTCGCCAGACGCAGTGTGTGTTCACTGGATTCACGCATCAGCAAGCCATAAATCAGGCCACCAACCATAGAATCCCCTGCGCCAACGGTGCTTACGACATCGACTGACGGTGGTTTGGCGATCCATTCGCCGGAGGCATTAACCCAAAGCGCGCCTTCGGCACCCAGTGAAATAACGACATGCGCGATACCTTGTTCACGCAGCGCATGCGCAGCTTCAATCACATCTTTCATTTCAGGCAGTTTACGGCCTGCCCAGATTTCCAGCTCGCGGCGGTTAGGTTTCACCAGCCACGGTGCCGCTTTCAAACCTGCTACTAACGCTTCACGGCTACTATCAAAGATAATGCAAGGACACTGACTACGCAGGCGAGTCATCCAGTCGGTGAACGCTTCCGGGCTGACGCCTGACGGTAAGCTTCCGCTGACACAGACCATATCGAACTGACCGAGCCAGCTCAGAGAATCAGTCACAAAGCGTTCCCAGTCGGCGGGAGTGACTTCAAAACCCGAGAAGTTGAAGTCGGTCACTTCGCCGTCTTTTTCCGTCAGCTTAACGTTAATTCGGGTGCGCCCCTGTACAACCTGGAAACGGTTGGCAATGCCCAGCTCGCTGAACAGTTGCTGAAAACCATCCTGATTGTCTTTACCGAGGAAGCCACCAACGGTGACATCAATTCCCAGGTCTTTTAATACTTTGGCCACGTTGATGCCTTTACCCGCCGCATGCAGACCGGTGGTTTTCACCAGGTTCACTTCGCCGCGTTCAATTTCCGGGCAGAAACCAACAAGGTCATAAGCCGGATTAAGGGTGATAGTAGCAACACGTCTGCTCATTATGCGCCCTCCCCAAGACCAGCAGCGATAGCGTCGCCAATGGCTTTCAGCGCCTGTTCAGCATCTGCACCCTGGGCGGTAAAGCGTAGGCGATGACCTTTCTTAACGCCAAGTGCCACAACTTTCATCAGACTACGTCCGTTTGCCGGTTTGCCGGTGCCATCAAGGTTTGTCACGGTAATATCACTGTTAAATTGTTTAATGGTATTGACCAGCATGGTACCTGGACGAGCATGCAGGCCGTGTTCATTGCGCACCACAAACTCCGCGCTTAACACGTCGTCGGTCGGCGCATCATCGCTGGTCAGCAGCGCCAGCAACGTTGCCGCATCCGCTTTCAGCAAGCGGTCAGCTTTATTGTCGAGTAACAAATCAGCGAGACGCTTAAGAACCGCAATGGGCTGATCGTCATTCATCGCCACACTCACCAGCATGGCTGCCGTTTCGCCGTCCACATCAAAAGCATTTGCCGCACGGCTTACCGCAATCGCGCTACGCAGATTGCCTTCGGCGCTATCGCTCAGCCAGATACCCTGTCCGAGGTTCAGCGGTTGTTCATTGATAGCTTTGGTGACGAAAGTGGCGTCAACTGCCCCCGCCTCTTTCAGACGAGCAGCGTTCAGCGCCTGAAGAGTCAGCAGATCGCTGGCGACGATATCCAGCGTCAGCATTTCGTTGTCGAGCTTCAGCTGCTCACTCTGCTTTTCGCCCATCAGCAATGCGCGAAGTTCTTCTGCTGTTGTTGCTGACTTCAGTTGTTCAGCAACGGAATCATCGCTCAGTACGTGGGTCAGCTGGCGTAGCAGGCCCAAATGTTCATCCGAGCTGGCAGCAATACCGATCGCCACGTACGCTACCTGGCCGTCACCCCAGGTGACGCCTTCCGGGAACTGAAATACCTGAACGCCGGTTTTCAGCACCTGATCGCGGGTGTCGGTAGTGCCGTGTGGAATAGCAATACCATTGCCGAGGAACGTAGAGGTTTGCTGTTCGCGCGCCAGCATGCCATTGACGTAGCCTTCAGCTACATTACCGGCCTGCACCAGCGCCGCAGCGACCTGGCGAATAGCCTCTTCTTTGTCTCCGGCCTTTTCGCCCGGATGGATGTCCTGTACGGATAACTGGAACATAGTTCTCCTCTCTTGCTGAATTGAAACGATTCAGCCTCTATGAGAAAAAAAGCGCCAACCTGGCTTAGGGTTAAAGACAAGATCGCGCTGAAACGTTTCAAGAAAGCATAATACTTCTGTTTCAGCACGCAAGGAAAGCCGTAAAGTTATAAGCAAAAGTTTGATGTGCTGCACAATTTTTTGTCATTTTTCCTAATTGCTGATGGGAAAATCCGTTATCAGCAATTTCATTTCAGCAGCGTCAGCAGCCAATCAGCAACAGTGAAATGGCATTTTGATTATTCGTGGCGCTTTTGATTTCGCTGTCTGTTTATTTTCTGACAAGCAGCGTAAACTCCGCGTCTTCCTCTTCCAGTGATCGACCAGCATGCATAACTCCCCCGCAGTCTCCAGCGCGAAATCGTTTGACCTGACCTCGACGGCGTTTTTAATCGTTGCCTTTCTCACCGGTATTGCGGGCGCTCTGCAAACCCCGACACTCAGTATTTTTCTTACTGATGAAGTACATGCCCGCCCGGCGATGGTGGGATTCTTCTTTACCGGCAGCGCTGTCATTGGGATTCTGGTAAGTCAGTTTCTCGCCGGGCGCTCTGATAAGCGCGGCGATCGCAAATCGCTGATTGTCTTTTGCTGCCTGTTAGGCGTGCTGGCTTGCACTCTTTTTGCCTGGAATCGCAACTACTTTGTTTTGCTATTCGTTGGCGTCTTTCTTAGCAGCTTTGGCTCGACTGCTAACCCGCAAATGTTTGCCCTCGCCCGTGAACATGCTGACAAAACCGGACGTGAAGCGGTGATGTTCAGCTCTTTTTTACGCGCTCAGGTTTCACTGGCATGGGTCATTGGCCCGCCGCTGGCTTATGCCTTAGCGATGGGTTTCAGCTTTACGGTAATGTATCTGAGCGCAGCAGTAGCGTTTATTGTTTGCGGCGTGATGGTGTGGCTGTTTTTACCGTCGATGCAAAAAGAGCTTCCGCTGGCGACCGGCACGGTTGAAGCGCCGCGCCGTAACCGTCGCGATACGCTGCTGCTGTTTGTCATTTGTACATTGATGTGGGGCTCGAACAGTCTGTACATCATCAACATGCCGCTATTTATAATCAACGAACTGCATCTTCCCGAGAAACTGGCAGGCGTGATGATGGGGACCGCCGCCGGGCTGGAAATCCCGACCATGTTGATTGCCGGATATTTTGCCAAACGTCTGGGTAAGCGCTTCTTAATGCGCGTTGCTGCCGTGGGTGGCGTCTGTTTTTACGCAGGAATGCTGATGGCGCATTCACCTGCCATTCTGTTGGGCTTGCAGCTGCTAAATGCTATTTTTATTGGCATTCTGGGCGGCATCGGGATGCTCTATTTTCAGGATTTGATGCCCGGTCAGGCAGGTTCAGCCACCACGCTCTATACCAACACTTCGCGCGTGGGCTGGATCATCGCAGGATCAGTGGCGGGCATCGTCGCCGAGATCTGGAATTATCACGCTGTGTTCTGGTTTGCGATGGTGATGATTATCGCCACTCTGTTTTGCTTACTGCGGATTAAAGATGTTTAAGGCGCAGTCAGCATTTCCAGATCGATAAGCCAGGTCATTGCCTGCTGACGCGAGTTACCGCACATTTCAGCGCTGGCTTGTAAGCCTGCACAGACTTTCGGCCGCAGTGGCGAGGTGAAAATTTTACAGCGTTGCTGTTCATCAAGCTGAATGCAGGGCGTATTGGCGGGCTTGCCATCTGGCATACCGGGAATAGGGCTGGAAATTGAAGGGGCGGTGCAACACGCCCCGCAACCCGGACGGCATTCCATACGTTGTTCTCTTAAGGTTAACCACCGGATTGATGAGCGCGCACAGTACCACCTTTTTTGCACCAGCAAAAGTGCGAATACCACTTGCCCGAAAGGCCCGTCGCGAGTACTTTGTCGCGATATTTTTGACATTTTCGACTACAGGAATTTTTCGATGCCAAGAGCGAACGAAATTAAAAAAGGTATGGTACTGAATTACAACGGCAAACTGCTGCTGGTTAAGGACATTGATATTCAGTCGCCCACTGCCCGCGGTGCCGCTACGCTGTACAAAATGCGTTTTTCTGATGTCCGTACCGGGCTGAAAGTAGAAGAGCGTTTCAAAGGTGATGATATCGTTGACACCGTGACGCTGACCCGCCGTTACGTTGACTTCTCCTATGTCGATGGCAACGAATATGTCTTTATGGATAAAGAAGACTATACCCCGTATACCTTCACCAAAGATCAGATTGAAGAAGAGTTGCTGTTTATGCCTGAGGGCGGCATGCCGGACATGCAGGTGCTGACCTGGGACGGTCAACTGCTGGCGCTTGAGCTGCCGCAGACCGTTGATCTGGAAATCGTTGAAACCGCACCAGGCATCAAAGGGGCATCTGCCAGCGCCCGTAACAAACCGGCGACATTGAGCACTGGTCTGGTGATTCAGGTACCAGAATACTTAAGCCCGGGCGAAAAAATTCGTATCCATATCGAAGAACGCCGTTATATGGGTCGTGCTGACTAACTTCAGCCGCATGCAGAAAAGGGATAGCTCAGGCTGTCCCTTTTTTAATTTATTATACCAATCTTCTATTTTGCGCTTCCTGAACACCTTACGTCCTCAATTTTCACTCGTTGATTGATCGCCCTCACACTTCATTGCATTAACAATCCAGACCAATTTCAATTGCTGTCATATAACTTTACACTGTCATTGTTAATCAATCGTTACTAAGACGTGACTCCTATGAATACAATCGCCTCCGCTACGCTCCCGCATCATGTACACGCTCCACGCTACGATCGCCAGCAGTTGCAATCACGTATCGTTCATTTTGGCTTTGGAGCCTTTCACCGCGCTCATCAGGCGTTACTGACCGATCGTGTATTGAATGCCCAGGGCAGCGACTGGGGGATCTGTGAGATCAGCTTGTTCAGCGGCGATCAACTGATGAGCCAGCTCCGCGCACAGAACCATTTATATACCGTGCTGGAGAAAGGTGCGGACGGCAATCAGGCGATAATTGTCGGTGCCGTTCACGAATGCCTGAATGCAAAACTGGATTCCTTAGCGGCAATTATTGAGAAATTTTGCGAGCCACAGGTGGCAATTGTTTCCCTGACGATTACCGAAAAAGGCTATTGTATTGACCCAGCCACCGGTGCACTCGACACCAGCAATCCGCGGATTAGTCACGATCTTCAAAATCCTGAAGAACCTCACTCCGCGCCGGGTATTCTCGTCGAAGCACTGAAACGCCGCCGTGAACGCGGCCTTACACCGTTTACCGTGCTCTCCTGCGACAATATTCCCGACAATGGCCATGTGGTGAAAAACGCGGTGCTGGGAATGGCAGAAAAACGTTCGCCAGAACTCGCCGGGTGGATAAAAGAACACGTCAGTTTTCCGGGAACCATGGTCGACCGTATTGTTCCGGCTGCAACCGACGAATCACTGGCGGAAATCAGCCAGCATCTGGGGGTGAATGATCCCTGCGCGATTAGCTGCGAACCGTTTATCCAGTGGGTGGTGGAAGATAACTTCGTCGCTGGGCGTCCTGCCTGGGAAGTCGCAGGTGTACAAATGGTGAATGATGTCCTGCCATGGGAAGAGATGAAACTGCGGATGCTTAATGGCAGCCACTCTTTTCTCGCTTATCTGGGTTACCTCTCAGGATTCGCGCACATCAGTGATTGCATGCAGGATCGCGCATTTCGCCATGCCGCCAGAGCATTAATGCTGGATGAGCAAGCGCCGACACTGCGAATTAAAGATGTCGATTTAACACAATATGCGGATAAGTTAATTGCACGTTTTGCTAACCCGGCGCTGAAACATAAGACCTGGCAAATCGCGATGGATGGTAGCCAGAAATTACCGCAACGCATGCTGGCAGGTATTCGCATACATCTGGGGCGCGAAACGGACTGGTCGATGCTGGCATTAGGCGTTGCAGGCTGGATGCGTTACGTCAGCGGCGTTGATGATGCCGGAAATGCCATTGATGTTCGCGATCCGCTTAGCGATAAAATTCGCGAACTTGTTGCGGGCAGCAGCAGTGAACAACGCGTCACCGCCCTGCTTTCCCTGCGTGAAGTTTTCGGTGATGATCTGCCAGATAACCCGCATTTTGTGCAGGCCATCGAACAAGCCTGGCAACAAATCGCACAATTCGGCGCGCATCAGGCGCTATTAAACACCCTCAAAATTTAACGATTTCTGCGGTTAAAGCGGATGAAGCTCGCCTTCGTCCGCTCCCCCCTTCTCTTTTCTGCCTTTTTTAGCCAGGATTAACGCTCAGTTAACTTTTAAGAGTATTGCGGAGCCGTTGTGACCAGGACCAACCTCATCACCGGTTTTCTCGGCAGCGGGAAAACCACGTCGATTCTTCATCTGTTAGCCCATAAAGATCCCAACGAAAAATGGGCGGTACTGGTTAATGAATTTGGGGAAGTCGGAATTGATGGTGCTTTGCTCGCCGATAGCGGCGCATTGTTGAAAGAGATCCCCGGCGGCTGCATGTGCTGCGTTAATGGTTTACCCATGCAGGTAGGATTGAATACCTTACTGCGTCAGGGAAAACCAGACCGCTTGTTGATAGAGCCGACCGGACTGGGGCATCCGAAACAGATCCTAGATCTCTTAACCGCACCAGTCTATGAACCGTGGATAGATCTACGCGCCACGTTGTGCATTCTCGATCCACGCCTGCTGCTGGACGAAAAAAGCGCCAGCAATGAAAACTTCCGTGACCAGCTGGCTGCCGCAGACATTATTGTCGCCAATAAATCCGACCGTGCGACGCCCGAAAGTGAGCAAGCGCTACAGCGTTGGTGGCAGCAAAATGGTGGCGATCGGCAATTGATTCACAGCGAGCATGGGAAAATTGACGGTCATCTTCTGGATTTGCCGCGTCGCAATTTAGCCGAGTTGCCCGCCAGCGCCGCGCATTCTCATCAGCATGTCGTGAAAAAAGGGTTAGCAGCGTTAAGCCTGCCAGAGCATCAACGCTGGCGTCGCAGTCTGAACAGCGGACAAGGGCATCAGGCCTGTGGCTGGATATTCGACGCTGATACGGTATTCGACACCATTGGCATTCTGGAATGGGCGCGACTTGCACCGGTGGAACGCGTCAAAGGCGTGATGCGTATTCCCGAAGGGCTGGTGCGAATCAACCGTCAGGGCGATGACCTGCACATTGAAACGCAAAACGTTGCGCCACCGGACAGTCGTATTGAGCTGATTTCCAGCAGCGAAGCTGACTGGAATGCCTTGCAGAGCGCGCTGTTGAAGCTTCGTTTAGCGACTACCGCGTAAGGTTGCCTGCGTTTTTCAGTAAGATAATTAGAGAAAATATGATTAAAAATTTGCCGCAAATAGTGTTGTTGAATATTGTCGGCCTCGCGCTGTTTCTTTCCTGGTATATACCCGTTAATCATGGATTCTGGTTGCCGATTGATGCGGATATTTTTTATTTTTTTAATCAGAAACTGGTCGAAAGTAAGGCCTTTTTGTGGCTGGTTGCATTGACCAACAATCGCGCTTTCGACGGTTGTTCACTGCTGGCGATGGGAATGTTGATGCTGAGTTTCTGGCTGAAAGAAAACGCCCCAGGCAGACGACGTATCGTGATTATTGGTCTGGTCATGCTATTAACTGCAGTGGCATTAAACCAGCTGGGTCAGGCATTAATTCCTGTAAAACGGGCCAGCCCAACATTGACTTTTACCGATATTAACCGCGTCAGCGAACTGCTCTCTGTTCCCACTAAAGATGCCTCACGAGATAGCTTTCCCGGCGATCATGGTATGATGCTGCTTATTTTTTCGGCATTCATGTGGCGTTATTTCGGCAAAGTTGCAGGCCTTATCGCCCTTATTATTTTTGTGGTTTTTGCGTTTCCCAGAGTAATGATTGGCGCACACTGGTTTACTGACATCATTGTCGGTTCGATGACCGTGATATTGATCGGTTTGCCCTGGGTGTTGCTGACGCCATTAAGTGATCGATTAATCACCTTTTTTGACAAATCACTACCGGGAAAAAACAAACATTTCCAAAACAAATAACTCACAGTAATTAACATCATCAGGGTTATTTTTATAGTGAGGATAATCCTGATGATGCGCACCGTGCTTTCATCCATCGCGCGCAAAAATCATTCTCTAAGTAAATGAATGGATTGCATGCGTTTCACTCAATCGTACTTTAATTGACCAATCCCGTTTATTAACTTTCTGTATCACTTTTTCTTATAAAAAATCATGTAAAACCGCTCGCCAAGACCGCACCAATCGGGTAATCTCGAACTCGTTTTGCCTCGGCGGTAGATTATCCTCACAGCATATAATTTTGTGCGTTAGTCCACAGATTTGGCCTTAAGGAATTGTTTCAACATGCCCAGGTAATTAGTCTCGTGTCGCTTGGCATTTTTTTATAACGATATTTGTCGTTAAGGACTTCAAGGGAAAACAAACAACATGGTCAAATCTCAACCGATTTTGAGATATATCTTGCGCGGGATTCCCGCGATTGCAGTAGCGGTTCTGCTTTCTGCATGTAGTGCAAATAACACCGCAAAGAATATGCATCCTGAGACACGTGCAGTGGGTAGTGAAACATCATCACTGCAAGCTTCTCAGGATGAATTTGAAAACCTGGTTCGTAATGTCGACGTAAAATCGCGAATTATGGATCAGTATGCTGACTGGAAAGGCGTACGCTATCGTCTGGGCGGCAGCACTAAAAAAGGTATCGATTGTTCTGGTTTCGTACAGCGTACATTCCGTGAGCAATTTGGCTTAGAACTTCCGCGTTCGACTTACGAACAGCAGGAAATGGGTAAATCTGTTTCCCGCAGTAATTTGCGTACGGGTGATTTAGTTCTGTTCCGTGCCGGTTCAACAGGACGCCATGTCGGTATTTATATCGGCAACAATCAGTTTGTCCATGCTTCCACCAGCAGTGGTGTTATTATTTCCAGCATGAATGAACCGTACTGGAAGAAGCGTTACAACGAAGCACGCCGGGTTCTCAGCCGCAGCTAATAAACCGTTTGGATGCAATCCCTTGGCTATCCTGACGAGTTAACTGAAAGCACTGCTTAGGCAGTGCTTTTTTGTTTTCATTCATCAGAGAAAATGATGTTTCCGCGTCTTGATCCAGGCTATAGTCCGGTCATTGTTATCTTTTAAATGTTGTCGTAATTTCAGGAAATTAACGGAATCATGTTCATACGCGCTCCCAATTCTGGACGTAAGCTCCTGCTTACCTGCATTGTTGCAGGCGTGATGATTGCGATACTGGTGAGCTGCCTTCAGTTTTTAGTGGCCTGGCATAAGCACGAAGTCAAATACGACACACTGATTACCGACGTACAAAAGTATCTCGATACCTATTTTGCCGACCTGAAATCCACTACTGACCGGCTCCAGCCGCTGACCTTAGATACCTGCCAGCAGGCTAACCCCGAACTGACTGCCCGCGCGGCGTTTAGCATGAATGTCCGTACGTTTGTGCTGGTGAAAGATAAAAAAACATTCTGTTCATCTGCGACCGGTGAGATGGACATTCCACTCAATGAATTGATTCCGGCGCTCGACATTAATAAAAACGTCGATATGGCGATCTTACCCGGCACGCCGATGGTGCCGAACAAACCCGCAATCGTCATCTGGTATCGCAACCCTTTGCTGAAAAATAGCGGCGTGTTTGCCGCGCTGAATCTCAATCTGACGCCTTCACTCTTCTATAGCTCACGGCAGGAAGATTACGATGGTGTCGCCCTCATTATTGGTAATACTGCGCTATCTACCTTTTCGTCACGTTTGATGAATGTTAATGAATTAACCGACATGCCGGTCCGTGAAACTAAAATTGCGGGCATTCCTCTGACCGTTCGGCTTTATGCAGATGACTGGACATGGAACGATGTGTGGTACGCATTTTTACTGGGCGGCATGAGTGGAACTGTCGTTGGCCTGCTCTGCTATTACCTGATGAGCGTACGTATGCGCCCCGGCAGAGAAATCATGACCGCCATCAAGCGCGAACAATTTTACGTGGCGTATCAACCGGTGGTGGATACACAATCTTTGCGAGTAACGGGCCTGGAAGTACTACTACGCTGGCGGCATCCTGTCGCGGGAGAAATACCCCCGGATGCCTTCATTAACTTTGCCGAATCGCAAAAGATGATTGTGCCACTGACTCAGCACCTGTTTGAGTTGATTGCCCGCGATGCCGCAGAATTAGAAAAAGTACTGCCGGTAGGCGTCAAATTTGGCATTAACATTGCGCCGGACCATCTGCACAGCGAAAGCTTTAAAGCAGATATCCAGAAACTGCTCACTTCCCTACCCGCGCACCACTTCCAGATTGTGCTGGAAATTACCGAGCGCGATATGCTGAAAGAGCAAGAAGCCACGCAACTCTTTGCCTGGCTACACTCGGTCGGCATAGAAATTGCTATTGATGACTTCGGTACCGGGCACAGCGCGCTTATCTACCTTGAGCGTTTTACGCTCGATTATCTGAAAATTGACCGTGGATTTATCAACGCCATCGGTACGGAAACGATCACTTCACCCGTACTTGACGCGGTGCTGACGCTGGCGAAACGTCTCAATATGCTTACGGTTGCTGAAGGGGTCGAAACGCCGGAACAGGCGCGATGGCTAAGCGAACGCGGCGTTAATTTCATGCAAGGCTACTGGATTAGTCGCCCGTTACCGCTGGACGATTTTGTCCGCTGGCTGAAGAAACCGTATACGCCGCAGTGGTAAGGTGTGCTTACGTCCCTTATTATTCATAGTGAAAGCATGCCGGATTGCGGCTAATGATGAGTAAAAGGAAATCCGTTGCAGATGATTGTGCGCATACTGCTGCTGTTTATCGCTCTGTTCACCTTCGGTGCGCAGGCGCAGGCTATCAAGGAAAGCTATGCCTTTGCCGTGCTGGGCGAACCCCGGTACGCGTTTAATTTCAACCATTTTGATTATGTGAACCCCGCCGCACCAAAAGGTGGGCAGATAACGTTGTCAGCCCTCGGTACCTTCGATAATTTCAACCGCTATGCGCTGCGCGGCAACCCGGGCGCACGCACCGAGCAGCTGTACGACACGCTATTTACGACTTCCGATGACGAACCAGGCAGTTATTACCCGCTGATTGCTGAAAGTGCACGCTATGCTGACGATTATTCCTGGGTGGAGGTCGCTATTAATCCGCTCGCCCGTTTTCATGATGGTTCGCCCATTACTGCCCGCGATGTAGAGTTTACTTTTCAAAAATTTATGACCGAAGGCGTGCCGCAATTTCGTCTGGTCTACAAAGGCACCACCGTCAAAGCCATTGCGCCGTTAACCGTGCGCATTGAGTTAGCTAAACCCGGCAAAGAAGATATGCTGAGTCTGTTTTCGCTGCCGGTCTTTCCAGAAAAGTACTGGAAGGATCACAAACTTAGCGACCCGCTCGCCACGCCTCCGCTTGCCAGTGGTCCGTACCGAATTACGTCCTGGAAAATGGGGCAAAATATTGTCTATTCCCGCGTGAAAGATTACTGGGCAGCAAACTTACCAGTAAACCGTGGACGCTGGAATTTCGACACCATTCGCTACGATTATTACCTCGATGATAATGTCGCCTTTGAAGCGTTTAAAGCCGGTGCCTTTGATTTGCGTATGGAAAACGACGCCAAAAACTGGGCCACGCGCTATACCGGTAAAAATTTCGATAAGAAATACATCATCAAAGATGAGCAAAAGAACGAATCAGCCCAGGATACGCGCTGGCTGGCGTTTAATATCCAACGTCCGGTATTCAGCGATCGCCGGGTGCGGGAAGCGATCACTCTCGCCTTTGACTTTGAATGGATGAACAAAGCGTTGTTTTACAATGCCTGGAGTCGCACGAACAGTTATTTTCAGAATACCGAATACGCGGCCAGAAATTACCCCGACGCCGCGGAGCTGGTGCTTCTGGCACCAATGAAAAAAGATCTACCGCCAGAAGTCTTCACACAAATCTACCAGCCGCCGGTATCCAAAGGCGATGGCTACGATCGTGACAACCTGTTAAAAGCCGACAAACTTCTCAACGAAGCGGGCTGGGTGCTGAAGGGTCAGCAACGCGTAAATGCCACAACGGGTCAGCCGCTCAGCTTTGAGTTATTGCTACCTTCGAGCAGCAATAGTCAGTGGGTATTGCCGTTCCAGCACAGCCTGCAACGGCTGGGTATCAACATGGACATTCGCAAAGTGGATAACTCGCAAATCACCAACCGCATGCGCAGTCGCGACTATGACATGATGCCGCGCGTATGGCGGGCGATGCCGTGGCCCAGTTCCGATTTACAGATATCCTGGTCATCGGAATATATCAATTCCACTTATAATGCCCCCGGCGTGCAAAGCCCGGTTATCGACTCGCTGATCAACCAAATTATTGCCGCGCAGGGAAATAAAGAAAAATTACTGCCGTTGGGGCGAGCACTGGATCGCGTATTAACGTGGAATTATTACATGCTGCCAATGTGGTATATGGCGGAAGACCGTCTCGCCTGGTGGGATAAATTCTCTCAACCCGCAGTGCGCCCTGTTTACAGCCTGGGTATCGATACCTGGTGGTATGACGTTAATAAAGCGGCCAAACTGCCGTCAGCCAGACAACAGGGAGAGTAGATGGGCGCTTATCTGATTCGCCGTCTGTTGCTGGTGATCCCAACGTTATGGGCGATTATCACTATCAACTTTTTCATCGTGCAAATTGCGCCTGGCGGTCCGGTCGACCAGGCTATCGCCGCCATTGAGTTTGGTAATGCCGGAGTATTACCCGGCGCAGGCGGTGAAGGTGTTCGCGCCAGCCATGCGCAAACGGGCGTCGGCAATATCAGCGACAGTAATTACCGTGGTGGACGCGGATTAGATCCAGAAGTGATCGCCGAGATCACTCATCGCTACGGTTTCGATAAGCCGATCCACGAACGTTACTTCAAAATGCTCTGGGACTACATCCGCTTTGATTTTGGCGATAGCCTGTTTCGCAGCGCCTCAGTGCTGACGCTGATTAAAGACAGTCTGCCGGTTTCCATCACCCTCGGATTGTGGAGCACACTGATTATCTATCTGGTGTCGATTCCGTTAGGCATTCGCAAAGCTGTTTATAATGGTAGCCGCTTTGACGTCTGGAGTAGTGCATTTATCATCATCGGCTACGCCATTCCGGCCTTTTTGTTTGCCATCCTGCTGATTGTCTTCTTCGCGGGAGGCAGCTATTTCGACCTGTTCCCTCTGCGCGGCCTGGTTTCCGCTAACTTTGATTCGCTGCCGTGGTATCAGAAAATCACCGATTATCTGTGGCATATCACGCTGCCGGTGCTGGCGACAGTGATTGGCGGCTTTGCGGCGCTGACCATGCTGACAAAAAACTCATTCCTTGATGAAGTGCGCAAGCAATACGTGGTGACCGCCCGTGCGAAAGGGGTAAGTGAAAAAAATATTCTCTGGAAACATGTGTTCCGCAACGCCATGCTGCTGGTGATTGCCGGTTTTCCGGCGACGTTTATCAGCATGTTTTTTACCGGCTCGCTGCTGATTGAAGTAATGTTTTCGCTCAATGGTCTTGGCTTACTGGGCTACGAAGCGACCGTCTCGCGCGATTATCCTGTAATGTTTGGTACTTTGTATATTTTCACCCTGATTGGCCTGCTGCTGAATATTGTCAGTGATATCAGCTATACGCTGGTCGATCCGCGTATAGATTTTGAGGGACGTTAATGTCGCGACTCAGCCCCGTCAATCAGGCCCGTTGGGCGCGTTTTCGTCATAACCGTCGCGGCTACTGGTCGTTATGGATTTTCCTCGTTTTGTTTGGTTTGAGTTTGTGTTCTGAACTGATCGCCAACGATAAACCGTTGCTGGTGCGTTATGACGGCAGTTGGTATTTCCCGTTGTTGAAAAACTACAGCGAAAGCGATTTTGGCGGCCCGCTGGCAAGCCAGGCTGATTATCAGGACCCGTGGCTGAAACAGCGGTTGGAAGATAAAGGCTGGGTACTGTGGGCACCGATTCGCTTTGGCGCTACCAGTATCAACTTTTCTACCGACAAGCCCTTCCCCTCCCCACCCTCCCGGCAAAACTGGCTGGGAACGGATGCCAATGGCGGCGATGTGCTGGCGCGCATTCTCTATGGCACGCGGATCTCAGTTCTGTTTGGCCTGATGCTGACCCTCTGCTCCAGCGTGATGGGCGTGCTGGCGGGGGCGCTACAAGGCTATTACGGCGGTAAAGTCGATCTCTGGGGGCAACGTTTTATTGAAGTATGGTCGGGGATGCCGACGCTGTTTTTGATTATTTTACTTTCCAGCGTCGTACAGCCTAACTTCTGGTGGCTGTTGGCAATTACCGTCTTGTTTGGTTGGATGAGTCTGGTCGGCGTGGTGCGGGCGGAGTTTTTACGTACCCGTAATTTCGACTACATCCGCGCGGCGCAGGCGCTTGGCGTCAGCGATCGCAGTATCATCCTGCGTCATATGTTGCCAAATGCCATGGTCGCTACCCTCACTTTTTTACCGTTTATTTTATGTAGTTCGATCACCACCCTGACCTCGCTCGATTTCCTCGGCTTCGGTCTGCCGCTCGGTTCACCGTCACTCGGTGAACTGCTGTTACAAGGGAAAAATAACCTTCAGGCCCCGTGGCTTGGGATCACCGCCTTCTTGTCGGTGGCGATATTGTTGTCTTTGCTGATCTTTATTGGTGAAGCCGTCCGCGACGCATTTGATCCTAATAAGGCGGTGTAGCATGACGCAAACTCTGTTAGCGATTGAAAATTTGTCGGTGGGTTTTCGCCATCAGCAAACCGTACGCACAGTAGTCAATGATGTTTCACTACAGATTGAGGCTGGCGAAACGCTGGCGCTGGTGGGTGAGTCTGGTTCAGGTAAGAGCGTTACCGCGCTGTCAATTTTACGCCTGCTCCCTTCCCCGCCGGTTGAATATCTCTCCGGCGATATTCGTTTTCATGGCGAATCGCTGCTTCATGCCAGCGATCAAACGTTGCGCGGTGTACGCGGTAATAAGATCGCCATGATTTTTCAGGAGCCGATGGTGTCATTAAATCCATTGCATACCCTGGAAAAACAGCTTTATGAAGTGCTTTCACTCCACCGCGGGATGCGTCGGGAAGCGGCTCGTGGCGAAATTCTTAACTGCCTTGATCGCGTCGGTATCCGCCAGGCGGCAAAACGGCTGACAGATTATCCGCATCAGCTCTCCGGCGGCGAACGCCAGCGGGTGATGATTGCGATGGCGCTGTTAACGCGACCGGAATTATTAATTGCCGATGAACCAACCACCGCACTGGACGTCTCTGTCCAGGCGCAGATTTTACAGCTGTTGCGCGAACTGCAAGGCGAGCTGAATATGGGTATGCTGTTTATTACTCATAACCTCAGCATTGTCAGAAAACTGGCCCATCGCGTGGCGGTAATGCAAAACGGTCGCTGTGTCGAGCAAAATAACGCCGCTACGCTATTTGCCTCACCCACTCATCCTTACACACAAAAGCTACTCAACAGTGAACCGTCAGGCGACCCGGTACCATTGCCAGAACCTGCCTCAACGTTGCTGGATGTTGAACAGCTTCAGGTTGCCTTCCCCATTCGCAAAGGGATTTTGAAGCGCATTGTGGATCATAATGTGGTGGTGAAAAACATCAGTTTTACGCTACGAGCGGGTGAAACACTGGGTTTAGTAGGCGAGTCAGGTTCCGGGAAAAGCACGACGGGACTGGCGCTGCTGCGACTGATTAACTCTCAGGGCAGCATTATCTTTGACGGTCAGCCACTGCAAAATTTAAATCGTCGCCAGCTGTTACCTATTCGTCATCGCATTCAGGTGGTATTTCAGGATCCAAACTCCTCGCTCAACCCACGACTCAACGTTTTGCAGATTATTGAGGAAGGCTTACGGGTTCACCAGCCGACGCTTTCTGCCGCACAACGCGAACAACAAGTGATAGCCGTGATGCATGAAGTGGGATTAGATCCTGAAACACGCCACCGTTATCCGGCGGAGTTCTCTGGTGGTCAGCGGCAACGTATTGCGATTGCCAGGGCGTTAATTCTTAAGCCCTCGCTGATCATTCTTGATGAACCAACATCATCGCTCGACAAAACGGTACAGGCGCAAATATTGACGCTATTGAAATCATTGCAACAAAAGCATCAACTGGCCTATTTGTTTATCAGCCACGATTTGCACGTTGTCCGCGCGTTATGTCATCAGGTTATCGTACTGCGACAAGGGGAAGTAGTGGAACAAGGACCGTGCGCGCGCGTGTTTGCCGCACCGCAGCAGGAGTATACGCGTCAGCTACTGGCGTTGAGCTGACGCTTAAAAAGGATTGTAGTTTGAGAAGGGTTCGGCAATTGCCACACCAAAATTTTTCAATCGGCATGTTGCTGCAAACTCGTCCTGGCGATTTACAAACAGGCACGGCTCACCTTCACACTCCAGCACCGAACATGGAACTTCGATGTCGCTTAACGCCTGGCTTAGTTTGTACATCACCGACCATGCATTATCACCATCCGGGCTAAGCAATTTAAGCGCCACCAGGCTGTTGTCACCGCACGGTCCATTTTGCGGAATCGGTTCAACCTTCGAACCTGCGAAACCAGCAGACCAGCGATAGTTCTGCGGCAGTCGATGGACGATTGAGAGTTGTAATGAAGTCACTTATTTTCCCCGGAAGCACATTTACTTCACAATTTATTTACATCAATTTTAACACATCATCAACAATCCGTCTTTATACAGATCGTAAAGATTGATGCCTCGCCTGCGTGGCCTCTATGGCTCTGATTTAAATAATATCTGCAGGCGTGGTCACGTTTGCGGGGCTATATGTACCCGTTTCTGCGATCTAACTCAACCTTTTTAACTACAATGATGTGACTTTTTACATAAATTGATTTTACATAAAATAAACATATATCGGGGGAATGATAGATTTGTGGTTGACATGCATCAACAAAGGAAGCCTTTTAGCTTCCTCGTTGTGCAATAGATCACCGTTTTTTCGGCCGACTGGCGTACAGACAGAAGAGAATGGAGCTGGTTGCGCAGAATGCAATTGACCAAATCATCGGCCATGCAGAGTTAAAGGTCGCAAGAGAAAGCAATGCGCCAACAATTGCCCCTATGCCGAAACGGAAGGTTCCTGCCAGCGAAGATGCCGTTCCCGCCATATGGGGAAACTCATCAAGAATGACCGCCATCGCATTAGATGACACCATCGACACGCAGCCCACAAACGCCGCAACGCCAACCACCAGCGACCAGAATCCCAGCCCCAGCAGCGCACTGATGACCATCCACGCCGCCATAATAAACTGTATCCACAACCCCGAGCGGAACATATTTAACGCGCCAATTCGGCGGACGAAGCGGCTGTTAAAGATGGTCATCACGAACAGGAAAACAATGTTTAGCGCAAAGTAATAACCAAAGTTTTCCGGAGCGACGTGGTTAATTTCAATATAGACAAACGGTCCGGCGCTCAGGAACGAGAACATCCCGGCAAAGCTGCAACCGCTGGCCAGCATATAACTCAGGACACGCTTATGACGGAACAGCGCCGCAAAGTTACCAATAGTGGTACGAATGTGAAAAGGCTGGCGACGCTCCGGTGGTAAGGTTTCTTTGATCAGAAAGAAGATCATTGCCGAAGCCAGAATCGCCGCCACGGCGAGGATCCAGAAGATGTAATGCCAGCTCAGCCACACCAGTACCCAGCCGCCAACTATCGGTGCCATCAGCGGTGCAATGGTCGTCACCAGCATGACAAACGACATCATCCGCGAGAACTCTTCTTTCGGGTAGATATCACGCATTAAAGCGTTGATAACCACGCTGGCCGCAGCAGCCGCCAGTCCGTGGAAGAAACGCATCACAATCAGCTGCTCGATAGTTTGTGCCAACGCACACGCCACCGCGGCGGCGGCAAACACCAGCGTACCGCCAAGAACCACCGGCTTACGCCCGAAGCTGTCTGCCATCGGCCCGTAGATTAACTGCCCCAACGCAAAGCCCAGAATATAAGTACTGAGGGTCATCTGCGTACTGCCCGCCGGTACGCCAAACTGAGCTGAAATTACCGGTAGCGCAGGCAGATACATATCAATCGACAGCGGCATCAACATGGCCAGCAGGCCAAGGATAAAAACAATAGCAAACGACGAATGCTGTCGGGTGGTCACAACGGGCTCCTGAAAGTCATTGAAAAGTTAGACGACGCTGGCAATTTCTTCTTCAGTTAACGGACGATATTCACCGGGGGCTAAATCAGCATCCAGCGTAATGCCGCCAATACGTTCACGATGCAGCTCAACCACATGGTTACCCACGGCGGCGAACATACGTTTCACCTGATGATAACGCCCTTCGCTGATGGTCAGACGAACCTGCGTTGGGGTAATCACTTCCAGCACCGCCGGCTTAGTGAGATCTTTTTCGTTATGCAGCTGCACGCCTTTAGCAAATTGCTCTGCCGTATCGTCAGCTACGGGTGATTCCAGCGTCACCAGATAGGTCTTCTCGCAATGATGGCGCGGGGAAGTAATGCGGTGCGACCACTGACCATCATCTGTCATTAGTACCAGACCGGTGGTATCGATATCCAGACGCCCTGCGGCGTGCAGTTTCCACGCTACCGGTTCATCCAGAAAATAGAGCACCGTTGGGTGATCCGGGTCGTCCGTGGAGCAAACATAGCCCTGAGGCTTATTGAGCATGAAGTAACGTGGACCGTGTTGCTGCGCCAGCGGGTTGCCATCGTAAGCGACATCATGTTCAGGGAGCAGTTTGAACGCTGCATTACGGACGATTTCGCCATCGACCGTGACACGATTGCCGCGGATTTCACGCCCGGCAATAGCACGGCTAACGCCGAGTTGCTGTGCGATAAATTTATCAAGTCGCATGTGTGTGATTTTGCCTGTAAAAAACGGAGGTCGGGTAATGACCCGAAAATCTGAACTGTTGTCTGCCCAGTATAGCGGTCTAATAACTTCCCTCAAGGGAAAAAGATCCGTGGCATACTATTAGCAGAATAATCTACCTACGCGAGACCATGATTTTTACACTCCGCCCATATCAGCAAGAAGCCGTGGATGCCACGCTCAACCATTTTCGTCGTCATAAAACCCCTGCCGTCATCGTGCTGCCCACCGGTGCAGGTAAAAGCCTGGTGATAGCGGAACTGGCGCGGCTGGCTCGTGGTCGCGTGCTGGTGCTGGCACACGTTAAAGAACTGGTGGCGCAAAACCATGCAAAATATCAGGCGCTGGGGCTGGAAGCCGATATTTTTGCCGCCGGGCTAAAGCGCAAAGAGAGCCACGGTAAAGTGGTATTTGGCAGCGTGCAGTCGGTCGCCCGTAATCTTGATGCCTTTCAGGGTGAATTCTCGCTGTTGATTGTCGATGAATGTCACCGTATTGGTGACGATGAAGAGAGCCAGTATCAGCAAATCCTCACTCACCTGACCAAAGTGAATCCCCACTTACGCCTGCTGGGGCTGACTGCCACGCCTTTTCGACTGGGCAAAGGCTGGATTTATCAGTTCCATTATCACGGCATGGTACGCGGGGATGAGAAAGCCCTTTTCCGTGACTGCATTTATGAGCTGCCGCTGCGTTATATGATTAAACACGGCTATCTGACGCCGCCAGAACGGCTGGATATGCCGGTAGTGCAATACGATTTCAGCCGCTTGCAGGCACAGAGTAACGGGCTTTTCAGCGAAGCCGATCTCAACCGCGAGCTGAAAAAACAGCAACGTATTACCCCGCACATCATCAGCCAGATTATGGAGTTCGCCGAAAAGCGTAAAGGAGTGATGATTTTCGCCGCCACCGTTGAACACGCCAAGGAGATAGTGGGACTGCTGCCTGCCGAAGATGCAGCACTGATTACTGGCGACACACCCGGCGCTGAGCGCGATGTGTTAATTGAAGATTTTAAAGCCCAGTGTTTTCGCTATCTGGTCAACGTCGCGGTACTGACCACCGGATTTGACGCCCCGCACGTCGATCTTATCGCCATTCTGCGCCCTACCGAATCAGTGAGTCTTTACCAACAAATTGTCGGGCGCGGTCTGCGTCTCGCTCCTGGCAAGACTGATTGCTTAATTCTTGATTATGCGGGTAATCCTCACGATCTCTACGCGCCGGAAGTTGGTACACCGAAAGGCAAAAGTGACAACGTCCCGGTACAAGTTTTCTGCCCTGCCTGCGGTTTTGCCAACACCTTTTGGGGGAAAACGACCGCCGACGGGACATTGATTGAACACTTTGGTCGTCGTTGTCAGGGATGGTTTGAAGATGACGACGGTCATCGCGAACAATGTGACTTCCGTTTCCGTTTTAAAAATTGCCCGCAATGTAACGCGGAAAACGATATTGCCGCCCGCCGCTGCCGCGAATGTGACACCGTACTGGTTGATCCGGATGATATGTTAAAAGCGGCGCTACGACTGAAAGACGCGCTGGTATTACGCTGTAGCGGCATGTCTTTGCAGCATGGGCACGACGAGAAAGGCGAATGGTTGAAAATCACCTATTACGATGAAGACGGCGCGGATGTGAGTGAGCGTTTCCGTCTGCAAACGCCCGCCCAGCGTACCGCCTTCGAGCAGCTTTTTATCCGCCCGCATACGCGCACACCGGGCATCCCTCTGCGCTGGATCACCGCCGCTGATATCCTCGCCCAGCAAGCATTACTGCGACACCCGGATTTTGTCGTCGCCCGCATGAAAGGTCAGTACTGGCAAGTGCGTGAAAAAGTGTTCGATTACGAAGGTCGTTTTCGTCGGGCGCACGAATTACGCGGTTAATGGTAGTTTTGATTGATGTATAAGGCGATTGAGTATAGAATCTCGCCCGCTTTTGCATACGCAAAGCAGATCACTTACCTGTTGCTGGGTCGCCTGTAGCAGGATTAATTTAAGAGAGAAAGAAATGTTTACTATCAACGCAGAAGTACGTAAAGAGCAGGGTAAGGGTGCGAGCCGCCGCCTGCGTGCCGCTAACAAGTTCCCGGCAATCATCTACGGTGGCAAAGAAGCGCCGCTGGCTGTCGAACTGGATCACGACAAAGTCATGAACATGCAAGTTAAAGCTGAATTCTACAGCGAAGTTCTGACCATCGTTGTTGACGGTAAAGAAATCAAAGTTAAAGCTCAGGACGTACAGCGTCACCCGTACAAACCGAAGCTGCTGCACATCGACTTCGTTCGCGCTTAATTGCTGAATAAGTTGTAAAAAACCCCGCTCCGGCGGGGTTTTTTGTCTCTGCAAATTATGCCTGATTACGGTATTGCTATTTTTTGCAGGCCAGATAAGGCGTTCACGCCGCATCTGGCATTCAGATCACAAAACCGATTAATTGCCGCCGGACGTCCGGCGCTGCAATTGATCGCGCAGGTTCGGCGGCGTGCCTTTAATGGTCAGGGTATCGGTTGCTGGATCCCAGAAGATGCGTTCACCTAACAGCATCGCATCAAAGTTAATAGTCAAGCCACCGCCGCTACCGGCAAACTTCGTCAACTGACGCAGTGTGCTACGGTCTGCCGGGAAGCTCTCTTCCAGTTCGTAGCCTTTTTCAGCCGCAAACTCCGTGAAGCTCACTTCGCTGACGCCTGCCAGCTCTTTCGACAGCGATTCCAGTTCAATCTCTTCACCTGCCTGTAGCTGCTCATTACAGTAGCTATAAACCTGCTGGCGCACGTTCTGTCGCTCTGCTTTATCCAGTTGTGCTTCGGCAGTGAAATCATCGACCGCTTGCAACAGCCCACGGTTTTGCGCTTTCGCGTTTAACCCTTCGCTGGCACCGAGGAAATCCATAAAGAAATCTGCCACTTTGCGCCCTACTCGCCCTTTCAGGAAAGTGAGATAGCGGGTCGACTCTGGATTGGTTTCCCATTCGGTTAAATCGATACGCGCAACAATATCTGCATGATTGATATCAAGATAATGGGTTGGGTTGATGTCGAGATTTTCGTTAACGCGCATACTGCTCAGGTTGCTCAGGACTGCCACCAGCAGATACTCCACCGCCAGATAGCGATAGTGGCAAAACAGCACGAATCCACCGTCAGCAAAAGGATATTTCGCTAATTCGTCACGCAGGCGACCGGTTGCCGCGCGGCTAAATGCCAGAAAGTCCTCTTCGCCCTGACGCTGTAAGCGCAGCGTCTGCGCCAGTTCACTCTCTTCGCTAAACAAGCCGTAAGCTTTATTTTTGGCGCTATAGACCCGATGCAGTTCTGCCACCATCTCAACGACGGTTTCTGTCGGTTCCAGCAATGAATCGCGCAACACCAGCTCAAGGTTCTGCTCATCACGCTTGATAAGCTGGTGCAGAGCAATCTGGTTGATATCCAGACTCATGATAAACTCTCCTTTAAGACCGGGCGGTATTCAACCACCGCCGGTTAAGCGACGCAATAAAAGATGGCGGTCATTTTACAGAAGGCGGCGTAACGAGAATGATTTAACGCATAAAAAAGCAGAAAAAAAACCGTTGCTACGGTAATATGTTGCCCTTTCATCAACTAACTGATTTCGATTTATGCCACAAATTTCCCGCTACAGTGATGAACAGGTTGAACAATTGCTCGCAGAGCTGCTCAACGTACTGGAAAAACATAAGGCTCCGACCGACCTTTCCCTGATGGTGTTAGGCAACATGGTCACTAACCTTATCAACACCAGCATTGCCCCGGCCCAACGCCAGGCAATTGCCAACTCTTTTGCCCGCGCCTTACAGTCCTCTATCAACGAAGACAAAGCGCACTAAGGGAAACAGATAACAGGTTATGGTAACTCATCGTCAGCGCTACCGTGAAAAAGTCTCCCAGATGGTCAGTTGGGGGCACTGGTTTGCACTGTTCAATATTCTGCTTTCGCTCGTCATTGGCAGCCGTTACCTGTTTATCGCCGACTGGCCGACAACGCTTGCTGGTCGCATTTATTCCTACGTAAGCATTATCGGCCATTTCAGCTTCCTGGTGTTCGCCACCTACTTGCTGATCCTCTTCCCGCTGACCTTTATCGTCGGCTCCCAGAGGCTGATGAGGTTTTTGTCCGTCATTCTGGCAACGGCGGGAATGACGCTATTACTGATCGATAGCGAAGTCTTTACTCGTTTCCATCTCCATCTTAATCCCATCGTCTGGCAGCTGGTTATCAACCCTGACGAAAATGAGATGGCGCGCGACTGGCAGCTGATGTTCATCAGCGTGCCGGTTATTTTATTGCTTGAACTGGTGTTTGCGACGTGGAGCTGGCAAAAGCTGCGAAGCCTGACGCGTCGTCGACGCTTCGCGCGCCCGCTGGCCGCATTCTTATTTATCGCCTTTATCGCCTCGCATGTGGTGTATATCTGGGCCGATGCCAACTTCTATCGCCCGATCACCATGCAGCGCGCTAACCTGCCGCTTTCGTACCCGATGACGGCGCGACGTTTTCTTGAGAAGCATGGCCTGCTTGATGCGCAGGAATATCAACGCCGTCTCATTGAGCAGGGTAATCCAGACGCCGTTTCCGTTCAGTATCCGTTAAGCGAACTGCGCTATCGCGATATGGGCACCGGGCAGAATGTGCTGTTGATTACTGTCGATGGCCTGAACTACTCACGCTTCGAGAAGCAGATGCCTGCGCTGGCAGGTTTTGCTGAGCAAAATATTTCGTTCACGCGCCATATGAGCTCCGGCAACACTACAGACAACGGCATCTTTGGCCTGTTCTATGGCATCTCGCCGAGCTATATGGACGGTATTCTGTCGACCCGTACGCCTGCGGCGTTAATTACTGCGCTTAATCAGCAAGGCTATCAGCTGGGGTTATTCTCGTCAGATGGCTTTACCAGCCCGCTGTATCGTCAGGCATTATTGTCAGATTTCTCGATGCCGAGCGTACGCACCCAATCCGACGAGCAGACCGCCACGCAGTGGATCAACTGGCTGGGCCGCTACGCACAAGAAGATAACCGCTGGTTCTCGTGGGTTTCTTTCAATGGCACTAACATTGACGACAGCAATCAGCAGGCATTTGCACGGAAATATAGCCGGGCGGCAGGCAATGTCGATGACCAGATCAACCGCGTGCTCAATGCGCTACGTGATTCTGGCAAACTGGACAATACGGTGGTGATTATCACTGCCGGTCGGGGTATTCCGCTGAGCGAAGAGGAAGAAACCTTTGACTGGTCCCACGGTCATCTGCAGGTGCCATTAGTTATTCACTGGCCAGGCACGCCGGCGCAGCGTATTAATGCTCTGACTGATCATACCGATCTGATGACGACGCTGATGCAACGCCTGCTACATGTCAGCACACCTGCCAGCGAATATTCGCAAGGTCAGGATTTGTTCAACCCTCAACGCCGTCATTACTGGGTTACTGCTGCGGATAACGATACGCTGGCAATTACCACCCCGAAAAAGACGCTGGTGCTGAACAATAACGGTAAATACCGCACTTACAACTTACGTGGTGAAAGAGTGAAAGATGAAAAACCACAGTTAAGTTTGTTATTGCAAGTGCTGACAGACGAGAAGCGTTTTATCGCTAACTGATTAATTATAAATCAGTTAGCGAAATATCTTACTTGCAATCGGTGTGGAAAACGGTAGTATTAACAGCCACGAGTCGGCACGTAGCGCAGCCTGGTAGCGCACCGTCATGGGGTGTCGGGGGTCGGAGGTTCAAATCCTCTCGTGCCGACCAAAAATCCCCAAAAAAACCAACCGTAAAGGTTGGTTTTTTTATATCTGCATTTAATTCGATAAACAGACCGCGACACATCACGGCCTGTTTATTTTCTGTTATCAGAACGTCCAGACCACACCCGCCTGAGTATTCCACGGCGATTCTACCCCTGCGCCATTGCCATAACTGACAGACAAATGACCGCTTAACGTCGGGGTAAACGATGACCTTATCCCAGCCTGATAAACGCCACTGGTTCCAGCCACATCATTATTAAATTTGCCATCGTCATTAACTTTCACCTGGTTAGAATCGGCGTATTCCTGACGCACGGCGGCTTTCAGCCAGGGTTCCAGCGTCGTACCGTTTTGCAGGTCCATGTGATAGCTTACCGCCGTTCCCGCTTCAGCCCGTAATATCCGGGTATTTCCCACATCCGCGCGCATGCCGTTTGATAACGTGTAGTCCTGACCATCAGTGGTAAAGCCGGTAAAGGCCAGATAGGGTCTAACACTCCACAATCCGTCAACCCAACGGAACCCGCTCTCGACATGAGCACCCGCGCCGTTACTATTGTAATCGCCAAACGCTGTTGCCCCATTACTCATCTTGCCATGGATGGTGTTGGCAAAACGGTCAACTTTCACCACCCCATCAACATAGGCACCGTTCTGATGCTCCCAACCGGCATAAGCCCCCAGGGTATAGCTATCGACATTGCCTTTGCCGCCGCGATCAAAACCAATATCAGAATGAGAGTAACCAAAGAACAAGCCGCGAATTGTACTGCTTTCTTCACGGGAGAAACGGCTATCGATACCGAGCGTCAGGCCCGTCAATGTTTGCTCAAAGCCAGCTCCCGCATCAGTGGTCACGTTGTTGCGGGTGTTAATTGCCGAACTCCACATCGCCGTATCGTAACTAACGCCTTTTACGCTACCAAGACGCTCACGCACGGTGTCCAGTTCTGCATCAAATACCAGCGGTTGTGCTGCCGCCATATTCAGCACATCAGTGGTTGAAGGGGTAATTTGCGCGCGATTCTCTGCCAGACTCCAGCTATGGTTGCCATTATCCAGCAAGGTATATTCATACGTACCGATATCAACAACGCCTCCGGCATTGCCCAACGTAAATGCAGCATCACCGCCGCCCGTTGTTACCAGTGTAAGGCTATCACCTGCTGCCGGGCTGGCCCCCGTGTCCGTCACAAATATTTTGAAATCACCTGTTGCCTGACCGGTGACGTTGAGCTGATCGCTCTGATGATTAGCCATATCGGTACGCATATAAAAATTTCCGTTTCCCGACAGGGTATTGGTAGTCAACGTAGTGAAATTTTCCGCACTTGCCGTCACAGATGATCGAGTCACTGGTTCAGCCATCATAATCACATTTGCGCCGGACATCGCAAGGTTGGCTAAGTTGAGGCGAGTGTTTTGGTTCGTCGTAGTGTTATCGGCAATGATGGTCCATGAGCTATCATCGAGCGAAACATCCGCTTTGCTGGTATCCACGGCACCATGCGTTCTTAAAGAAGCGCCCTCAGAAACCACTACCTTACCCACCAACATAGCGGGTGCATAATTTATTTGCGGCTTCATGACCTCAAGAATGCCATCATTCCCTCTGACTGAAACGTTAACCATTGTGCCAGCCCAGACATTAGCGCGGCCATTGTTGATAACCATATTTTCAGAGATGGCTTTAGAGGAATACGTGATACTTCCATTCTGATCTGATCGACCGAGATCATATACCGCATTTGCCTGCACTCTCGTACCAGTATCCTTTCCCAGCGATTGCATAGTGGCATGCTCATCAAGGATAGTGTCAATGGCCTGCGTATCCTCCATAACAATGAGCCCGGAACCATCATCCAGTTCATAATTTTTGGACACACCATCTTTTATACTAAATTGGCCTTTACTGTTTGTACCACTCACTTCCAGCGCATTCGTTGAGACAATTAATTTTCCGCCTGCTTTTTTATCAACGCCAGTTGCAGTCCCGCCATCCATAACCTCCAGTAAGCCGCCATTATCCACAGTGGTATTATAAGCGAAGTCATTTTCTTCAACTCGCAAACTTCCGCCGTTTTCCAACAGCATATTATTAGCAATACCATCCTTGATATCGAACTGACCGAGACGGTTTGTTCCGAATACCTCCATGGCCCGCGTGGTTGTTTTAATCGCACCGCCTGCTTTCTGATCTACCGCAAATGCTAATCCCCCCTCTTTAACCTCCAGTAATCCTCCCTTTTCGATAGCGGCAAAGACGGTAATCCCATCTTTTTCAATAATTAAGCGCCCGCCTTTAATGGTGGTATCATTCGCTGCGCCATAAACCTGTAGCACACCATTATTGAGGGTAGTCTGGTTTGCTGCGCCACCCATTTGAACAATTTGATAACCATCATTTAATACTGAGTATTCTGCGGTGCCATTCATTTCAATGTACTGATACCCGCCGTTAATTTCAGTATTACTACTTATACCAAATTCTTTAATATGCTGTTCTCCGCCAGGATTGATTTTCGTATTATTGGCGGTCCCATAAACCAGCTGGATATCTTTTTCCAGGACAACACCATCAACTGTCTCACCATACTCAACTGTTGATGCCAATGCTATGGGTGAATATAACGCTGTAGCCACCAGAACAGATATTGCGGAACGACAAAGAGAAACAGAACCAGATTGATGCATTGAGCTTTCATCCTATGAAATTAATTGCTGTTAAAAGCATTGGGTAGAGAAAATACCCATAGCTCCATACCCGGAGTCAGTTTTTAAAAACTGTTTAAAGAAATGCACAAGTATTGTGATTGATTTTTTAGTTGTTTTTCTTGATGAGAAGCTGATGCAAAATTCCGTCTTTATAATGAAAATGATGCCAAAGCGAACGACAAGGTTGTAGTTTTCGCTACATGTCCATACATAAAATGGGGTAACATTCACGCGCCTGGTAGCGTTACCAACGCTACGCTCAAACATAATGATTCTAATAAAACCTCAGGAGACTACTATGCCTGAAGCAACGCCTTTTCAGGTGATGATTGTGGATGATCATCCACTTATGCGACGCGGTGTTCGTCAGTTACTGGAGCTTGATCCTGGCTTTGAAGTGGTCGCCGAAGCGGGCGACGGCGCGAGCGCGATCGATCTGGCGAATAGACTGGATATCGACGTGATCTTGCTGGATCTCAATATGAAAGGTATGAGTGGCCTGGATACCCTCAATGCCTTGCGCAGGGATGGCGTTACCGCGCAAGTTATTATCCTGACCGTATCAGATGCCTCCAGCGATGTCTTTGCGCTGATAGACGCAGGCGCAGACGGTTATCTGTTGAAAGACAGCGACCCGGAAGTGTTGCTGGAAGCGATTCGTGCCGGAGCGAAAGGCAGCAAAGTCTTTAGCGAACGCGTCAATCAGTACTTACGTGAACGTGAAATGTTTGGCGCGGAAGAAGATCCCTTCAGCGTGCTGACGGAGCGCGAGCTGGATGTTCTGCACGAGCTGGCACAGGGGCTGTCAAATAAACAGATTGCCTCGGTGTTGAATATTTCCGAGCAGACAGTAAAAGTACACATTCGCAATCTGCTGCGTAAACTCAATGTCCGCTCACGCGTGGCGGCCACCATTCTGTTCCTGCAACAACGCGGGGCACAATAAAAATAGCCCGATGGCATCACCATCGGGCCTCTTATTATTTACTCTCCTGCGGCGACAAATGTTGCATCGCCTGCGCGATACTACGTTCAATCACCGCACGGCGAGTATCGTTGGCAGGTAAGAGTTTCAACATCATCTCCCACGCGGCAACGGCTTCGCCAAATCGCTGCTGCTCAAAGGCATTAAACGCATACATGCTTAACACACGGATATTACTATGATCCGTTCTCACCAGCTGACGTAGCAGTTCACCGCCGAGGCGGTTGTCGTTGGGATCAGATGAACGTGTCAACGCTTCAGCGTATCCCAGTGCAGCATCGCTGTTCTTCGGATCGAGGCGATACGCAGTAGCGTATGCATCGGTGGCGATACTGGCGTTACCCAGCGCCATGCCAACGCGGCCCAACATAATCCAGCCTTCTATATCTCCCGGATTTTTTTGCAGTTGAGTACGCATCCCCAGCGCAAGGCGCGACATCTCTTCTTCGTTGAGCGGATCGGCTTTCGGATCCAGCGCCCTGTCCAGCAACGCCGGAGCCTGTGCCGTGGCTTGCTGCCAGATTTTCACCTGCTGATAATTGCCAGTCTGGTAGTAGCTGACGCCAGCTACAATTAACGCCACCACAATACCCGGCAGATAAACAATATATCCGGCACGCTTACCTTCCGGCACGCTTTGTTCAGGAAATGCTTCTGGCACCACGCGTACCCGACGCCGCGAGCGGGCGTAAATGACCCAACCGCCAATGCCAATAGCCACTACCGGAAGCACCCACAGCAGCACGGTCAGCGGCGTTAACGGCGGATCGTAAGTGACGAAGTTGCCGTAACGCGCCACCATATAATCGACAATCTCTTTCTTACTTTTACCTTCCTGCATCAGTTCATACACTTTCTGGCGCAGGTCGGTGGCAATCATCGAGTTGGAATCGGCAATGCTGTTGTTCTGGCATTTCGGGCAGCGTAGTTCTTCAGTGAGTTGCCGGAACTGCTGCTCCTGCGCTTCATCCTTAAACTGCAACACGTCGATGGTCGCCAGCGCTGAGCCGGAGATCATCAGCATCAGCACGCCCAATAAAAACCTCATTGTGCGGCCTCCTTACTGTATTTCTCCCACAGCGGCTTGATCTCTTCTTCCCAGACGCGAGGATTGAGATCGCCCGCATGGCGATAGCGAATGATGCCGTTGCCGTCAATAAGGAACGTTTCTGGCGCGCCATAGACACCGAGATCCAGTCCTAACATGCCGTCGCCATCAAACAGGCTTAGTGCGTAAGGATTGCCCAGCTCTTTCAGCCAGCTGATTGCCTTCTGGCG
The DNA here is from genome assembly GCF_046764225.1 of Escherichia sp. F1. Lineage (NCBI taxonomy): Bacteria > Pseudomonadati > Pseudomonadota > Gammaproteobacteria > Enterobacterales > Enterobacteriaceae > Escherichia > Escherichia sp. F1. Next base: position 1,714,027 of record NZ_CP177202.1, on the reverse strand, counting down.
ATCGTCTTTATAGTTCATGCCGACCACGCGGATGCCCTGCGCAGAAAGCTGATTCAGATATTGATGTTCCGCACGGCAGGTCGGACACCAAGTCGCCCAGACGTTAAGCAGCACCGGTTTGCCCTGAGTCAGAACATCCGCCTGATAAAACTGCCCCGGATTGTCCAGTGATTCGAGGCGAAACTTCGGCACTGGCTTGCCAATGAGCGCCGATTCCAGATTGGTCGGATCATCCCCTTCGGCATTACGCGCCAGCTGCCACAGCAGCGCCGCGGCAATCGCCAGGAAGATAATCAACGGAATTAACAATACTTTGCGCTTCATACAGCCTCCGGCGCAGTTTTCTGCGGGTTCACGCGCTTACGATAGCGAGGATCAAACAGGCACAGCAGCCCGCCCAACGCCATCATCAGCCCGCCCGCCCAAATCCAGCGAACAAACGGTTTGTAGTAAAGACGCACAGCCCACGCGCCGTTTTCCAGCTCTTCACCGAGCGCGGCGTACAGGTCACGCATGATGCCACCGTCAATCGCCGCTTCGGTCATCATCGACCCAGCAGTGTTGTAATAACGTTTTTCCGCATACAGCACCGTTTCCGGCTTGCCATCTCGCGTTACGCCGATAGTCGCCACACCGCCGCGCCAGTTCGGGCCAGTCACCTCTTTGACATCACGGAAGGTGAAGCGATATTCATGAATATCGACGCTATCGCCGGACTTCATGCGCACATCACGCTCAACGCTATAGTTCTGGCTAAAGGCAATACCAACAATTGTCACTGCCAGCCCCAGGTGAGCCGCCACCATTCCCCAATAACTGAAGGTGGTTTTCGTGCCACGTGAAATACGCAGCGCAGCTTCCGCAATTGCCAGCACCGCAATCCAGCAGGCCATTGCCAGGCCGAGCACCGTCATCGCCACAACTTTGCTTTCGAACAGCCACGGCAGCAGCAGCGACAGCACCAGCGTTGAGATGAAGGCGATAATCAATAAATTGCGGATTTTACGTGGGCGATCGCGCCCCCAGCGCACCAGAGGACCGACACCAAGCAGCAGCGCAAACGGCACCATCAGCCAGGTAAACATGGTGTTGAAGAACGGTTCGCCAATCGAAATACTGCCCAGTCCCAGTTGCTTGTGCACCAGCGGCAGCAGCGTCCCCAGTAATACCACCAGCATCGCGGCGACCAGCAAAACGTTGTTCGCTAACAGCAGAGATTCCCGCGACCACAGCGCATTGTTTACGCGTGAGCGAACTTTGTGTCCACGCGCGGCAAACAGCAGCAGCGAACCACCAATCACCAGCACCATAAAGGCGAGGATAAACATACCGCGCGCCGGATCAGACGCAAACGCGTGTACCGATACCAGCACGCCGGAACGCACGAGGAAAGTCCCCAACAGACACAACGAGAAGGCACTGATTGCCAGCAGTAATGTCCACGCTTTGAAGCTGGCGCGTTGTTCAGTGACCGCCAGTGAGTGCATCAGCGCAGTCCCCACCAGCCACGGCATAAACGAGGCGTTTTCTACCGGATCCCAGAACCACCAGCCGCCCCAGCCGAGTTCGTAATAGGCCCATGCGGAACCGAGCACGATGCCGAGCGTCAGGAAGATCCACGCTGCCAGTGTCCACGGACGAGTAAAACGCGCATAAGTGCTGTCCAGACGCCCGCTCAACAAAGAAGCAATGGCGAAAGCAAACGCCACCGAGAAACCGACGTACCCCATATAGAGCAGAGGCGGATGGAAGATCAGCCCCGGATCCTGCAACAGCGGGTTAAGATCGCGCCCTTCAATCGGGAAATTCGGCAGCGTGCGTGAGAACGGGTTAGAGGTAAAGAGAATGAACAGCAAAAAGCCGACACTGACCATCCCCATTATCGCCAGTACACGGGCCACAATATCCAGCGGAATACGCTGACTAAAAATCGCTACCGCAAAGGTCCAGCCGCTCATCAGCAGCACCCACAGCAGCAGTGAGCCTTCATGTGCGCCCCAGGTAGCCGCCACGCGATACCACACCGGAAGCTGGGTATTGGAGTTGCTGGCAACATAGGTGACGGTAAAGTCGTTGACCACGAAGGCATTGACCAGTACCAGAAATGCGCCAGCCACAGACATAAACAGCAGCCAGGCAAACAAGCGGGAAGACGCCATCATGCGCGCATCTCCGCGCGCTACGCCCCATAGCGGATACACGGACAGCAGCAGCGCAATCCCTAACGCCAGGCACAGCAGCCCGTTACCAATTTCCGGCATCATGATGCTGGGTCCTTATAAACACTCGCCGGGCGACGGTGGTTAGCTTCCATCGCTTTCTCAACTTCTGGCGGCGTATAGTTTTCATCATGTTTCGCCAGCACTTCTTTCGCGAGGATATGATTGCCTTTTTCCAGTTCACCCTGCACCACAACGCCCTGCCCTTCACGGAACAGATCCGGCAAAATGCCTTCGTAAGAGACATCTACTGAACCTTCAGCGTCGTAAATGGTGAAAGTTACTTTTAGCGAATTGGGATCGCGCTGCACACTACCCGGCATCACCATCCCGCCAACGCGCAGACGCTGACCGACTTCCGGCATTTGCTGAGTTTCACGCTTGCCGTAGAGAATTTCCCCCGGCGTATAAAAGAGATCGATATTCGAGCGCAGCGCATATAGCACCAGACCGATAGTCAGCGCCAGCCCCGCCAGAACGGCACAGGCAATCCACAAGCGGTTTTTACGGCGAATATTCATGCAGCCTCCTGCTGTTGCGCAGCACGTAAACGCGCCTCACGCGCCCGCTGTTGCGCCACACCACGCAGAATTGCGCGATGCTGCATCACCGAGTGCACGACCAAAACCACCAGCGGAATAACGGTCATCACCACCGCCAGCCAGATAAAAAAGGCGTAACCGCCCATTGCGAAAAATTCATTCCAGGAAGCAAATGCAGGGGTCATTTACGGCCTCTTTTCAGTATCAGTTCACTCACCCACGGACGGCGTTTTTCCATCAGCAAAATCAAATTACGCATCCGCATCAGCGTCAGCGTGGCAGACAGCAGCAGGAAGCCAAAAATCGACCAGCGCAGCGGCGAACGCATCGCCGGATCGATACTTTGCTGCATCCGCGTTGATCCCTGATGCAGGGTGTTCCACCACTCCACGGAGTAATGAATAATCGGCAGATTCACCACGCCAATCAGCACCAGAATACCTGCCGCACGGCCCGCCAGACGGCGGTCGTCGAAGGCGTGCCACAGGGCAATTACACCAACATACAGAAACAGCAGCACCAGTTCAGAAGTCAGGCGTGCGTCCCATACCCACCAGGTGCCCCACATCGGTTTTCCCCATGCAGAGCCGGTAACCAGGGCAATAAAGGTAAACACGGCACCAATGGGGGCCATCGCCGCCACCGCCAGGTTGGCCATTTTCATCTGCCAGACAAGGCCAATAAACGCCGCCACCGCCATTGATGCATAAATGCCCATCGACCAGATCGCCGCAGGCACATGCAGGTAGATAATGCGGTAGCTATTTCCCTGCTGATAATCAGCCGGAGCAAAGCCGAATCCCCAGATCCAGCCAACGGTAAGCACGACCACACTGGCAATTGCCAGCCACGGTATAAACCAGCCACAGATTTGATACAGCCGTGGTGGGATCGCCAGTTGATGCAGTGTTTTCCACATAGTTTCGATACCAGACTCGAACAAAAATCAGTAATCCAGCGTTATTGAATGCTGATTCGTAACGCTGCCGCCGTCGCAAAAGGACTTAATGTCGCGGTGCCTGCCAGCAACGCGCCTAAAATTGCCAGATACCCATCTACAGGTAAATGCATGGAAGCCGCGTCCATCGCGGCGGTGGCAAAGATGAGTAATGGGATAGTCAGTGGTAATACGAGAATGCTGAGCAGCACACCACCGCGCTTAAGTCCCACTGTCAGCGCCACGCCCGGTGCACCGAGAAAGCCAAGCGTAGGGGTTCCCAGCAGCAGCGTCAGCGCCATCACTTGCCAGCCATAAACATCCATTCCCAGTAGCATTGCTACCAGGGGCGAAAGGATAAGTAACGGCAGACCGGTTACCATCCAGTGCGCCATCACCTTCGCCAGCACAACGGCGGGCAAGGGTAACGGCAACAACATCAATTGTTCAAGACTGCCGTCCTGCAAATCGTCACGGAACAGACGCTCCAGTGCCAGCAAGGATGAAAGCAGTGCGGCAACCCAGATAACGCCCGGTGCAATACGCGCCAGCAGTTGCGGCTCCGGACCGATACTGAGCGGAAAAAGGGTAATGACAATCAGGAAGAACCACAGCGGGTTGGCGATTTCGGCGCTGTGGCGAAACGCTACACGCAGCTCAAGACGGAAAATGCGCCAGAACATCATGCGGCCCTCGTTTGCGTCAGTGAAATGCGGCGAATTTTACTTTCAGCAACGTTGAGCGGCTGGTGGGTAGTCAGAATCACAATCCCCCCCTGCTCCGTATGCTGCGCCATACGCTGGGTCAGACGATCGACGCCGTTAACGTCAATCGCGGTAAAAGGCTCGTCGAGGATCCATAACGTGGCACGGGTCAGCCACAGACGCGCTAAAGCGACGCGGCGTTGTTGCCCGGCAGAAAGTTGATTTACAGGAATATCTTCAAATCCGGCAAGCCCAGCCTGCGCCAGGGCTTCCAGACATTGTGCGGTATCGCCATCGCGATGATAAAAGTGCAGATTTTCTAACGCCGTCAGCCGGGTTTTGATCCCCGGCTGATGGCCTATCCATAACAGGTTTTGATGGTAGCTGTCGCGTACCTGATGCAAGGGCTGCCCTTGCCAGAGAACGTCACCCGCATCAGGGCGAGACAACCCCGTCAGCAAACGGAGAAGCGTTGTCTTCCCCGCGCCGTTGCTACCGGTGATTTGTACCCACTCTCCTGCGTTCAGCGTAAATGACAAGCCACTAAATAAGGTTCGTTCATCCCGCTCGCAAAGTAACTCTCTGGCTTCAAGCATACCCACGCAATAACCCTGTTAAAAACCTGGCTCGACTTCGCGCATATCGGGCAGCTTGTGCGCTATCCCTTTATGGCAATCAATACAGGTTTGCCCATCTTTCACCGCCTGGTCATGCATCTTCGCGGCAACCGATTTCTGGGCGGTTGTATCCATATACTCGAAGTTGTGACAGTTACGGCACTCCTGCGAGTTATTGTCCTTCATGCGCCGCCACTCATTCTGTGCCATCGTCAGGCGATGAGCTTCAAATTTCTGCGGCGTGTCAATAACGCCAAAAATTTTACCATACAGCTCTTTACTTGCTTTGAGCTTGCGTATCATCTTCGGCACAAACTCGTGCGGAACGTGACAATCCGGACAGGTCGCACGAACGCCGCTACGGTTGTTGTAGTGCACGGAATCCATGTATTCCTGATACACCGTGTTACGCATTTCGTGGCAGCTAATGCAGAACTCTTCGGTATTGGCTTTTTCCATCCCGGTGTTAAAGCCGCCCCAGAAGACGATGCCACCGACAAAACCGATCAACAGCAGCGTCCCCAGCGCCAGACGGCTGGGGGTACGCCACCATTTCCACAGGCGCTTAATCAGACCAGGCTTACGGTCAGAATTTCCCATAATAACCTCTTATTTCCCGTAACCTTTTGACGGGGTAAAGGTATTCCCCACGATTGGCGCGGTATCAGCCTGCGGCACGTGACATTGCAGACAGAAATAACGACGCGGAGCCACTTCCGCGCCCACTTTGCCGTCGCTGTCCATAAAGTGAGTAGGACTGATGCGCGGCGCGCCAGTGGTGCGATAGCTTTCGACACCGTGGCACTGCAAGCAGCGGTTGGTATTGGTCGTTACCTGATAACCTTCAACGCTATGCGGGATCATTGGCGGCTGATTCACATAGTTCAGCGGCATCCGTTCCTGCTCTTTTGGCATCCGAATGGCCCCTTCCTGCGTCCCGGATACTTCCGGCGACTGGCTAAAATCGACGCCATTAGCCGCCCAAACCGCGCCGCTTACCACCAGGGCCAGCATCGCCGTCCATTGACACAGCGCTTTCTTCAGGTCATGGCTTTTCATGATTTCGCTCCCGAACTCCATCGTGTAGTTATTGTAAATACATCCTCAGAACAGACATCCACGCAGCGACCGCACGTCATGCAATCGCGGCTGGTGACCTGCACCGGGCTTTGTTCATCCAGCACCGGGGCACGTAGCACATGCGGTTCCGGGCAAACATGAAAACAATCCATACAGCGGTTACATTTCTGCCGATCGGTGGCCGCAACGGTAATGACACCTTTGCTACCCAGCACGCCATACAGCGCGCCAACCGGACAAATGTGCCCGCACCAGCCGTGTTCAACGACCAGTAGATCAAATAAAAACAGCGCGAGAATAAGCAGCGCGCCGCTGCCGAATCCCATTACCAGACTGCGCCCCATCAGGGAAACGGGGTTGATCCATTCCCAGATGAGTGTGCCGGTTAAGGCCGATCCCAGCAGAATGACCACCAACAGCACGTAGCGAATGTGGCGAGGGATCGTCGCAGACTGATTGAGGTCAAAGCGCCTGCGTAACCAGTTCGCTAAGTCGGTAATCGGGTTCAGCGGGCAGACCCAGCTGCAAAATAATCGCTTTCCTGCCAGGGCGTAGAGCACGGTGATAATTACCGCACCGGTCAACGCCACCGTGGCAGGCAGATGACCGCTGGCAAGACTTTGCAGCGTCATCAGCGGATCGGTCAGCGGAACGGTGTCGAATAACAGGCTACTGCTGTAGTTGCCGTGCAAGATCCACACACCAAACCACGGACCGCTCAAAAACATCCCCAGCACGAAGAACTGACAAAGGCGACGTAACACCAGCCAACGGTGGCTGCGCCACCAGCCTTTTTTCTCCAGCGCCTCGCGCCCGGCGTCACGTTTACGATTTGCCATTGTTCCCCTCCAGCCAGCCGAAGCGGTAATGGTGACCTAACTCCCCTTTCGCCAGTGACAGCGGTAACACCTTGATTGCCGGTTGTTCCAGCACGCACACTTTTTCGCACTTACCGCAGCCGGTACAGGCGTCGCTGTGAACCGTCGGCAGAAAGCGGGCGTGCTTACCGGTACGCGTGTTGCGCTCCAGCTCCAGGGTGATGGCCTCATCAATTTTCGGGCATTCGCGATAACAAACATCGCAGCGCAGCCCCTGAAAGTTGAGACAGTTTTCCTGGTCCACCAGCACCGCCAGCCCCATCCGCGCGTCGTCGATCGATTCGATCTCACGATCCAGCGCACCGCTCGGGCACACTTTGGCGCACGGAATGTCCTCACACATTTCGCAAGGAATATCCCGTGCGACAAAATATGGCGTGCCCGCCGACAGGCCAGAAGCCAGCGTCGCCAGTTTTAAGGTGTCATAAGGGCAAGCCTGAACACACTGACCGCAACGCACACAGGCACTGGCAAAGGCGTTCTCGTTTATGGCTCCGGGCGGGCGCAACCGCACGCCAGATGCGCGTGCGGTTTGCTGTTGTAACCCCAGCGCCACACCCACGGCAGCCAGCCCGCCTGCTGTGCGAACAACATCGCGCAGAAAGCGGCGGCGACCATTTTGAGGTTTCGCTGACCGGGACATAATGGCTTACACCTTCTCCAGTTTGACCGCGCACTTCTTGAAGTCCGTCTCTTTCGAGAGCGGATCGGTCGCGTCCAGCGTCAGTTTGTTAACCAGCTGTGCGGCGTCGAAGAACGGCATGTACACCAGGCCCTGTGGCGGACGGTTACGACCGCGCGTTTCGACAATCGAGATCACTTCGCCACGGCGAGAAACCACTTTCACTTTGTCGCCACGGCGCAGATCGCGCGCTTTCGCATCCAGCGGGTGAATAAACAGGACCGCTTCCGGGAAGGCGCGGTGCAGTTCCGGCACACGGCGAGTCATACTGCCGGTGTGCCAGTGCTCCAGGACGCGTCCGGTAGAGAGCCACAGGTCGTACTCTTCATCCGGTGCTTCCGCCGCCGGTTCGAACGGCAGCGCGAAGATCACCGCTTTGCCATCCGGTTTACCGTAGAACTTGTAGCCTTCGCCCGCTTTCACGTACGGGTCGTTACCTTCGCTGTAACGCCACTGCGTTTCTTTACCGTTCACCACCGGCCAGCGCAGACCGCGCGCTTTGTGGTAGTCATCGAACGGTGCCAGATCGTGACCGTGACCGCGACCAAACCATGCGTACTCTTCGAACAGCCCTTTTTGCAGATAGAAGCCCAGCTCGCGGGATTCATCGTTCAGCTGATCTTCCGCCAGTTCGGATACCGGGAATTTGCTCACTTCCGGGGTGGCATACAGAACTTCGTACAGCGTTTTGCCACGCAGTTCCGGTTTCTTCGCCAGCAGCTCTTCCGGCCATACTTCTTCAGTTTTGAAGCGGCGGGAGAACTGGACTAACTGCCAGAGATCCGATTTCGCTTCGCCCGGTGCCTGTACCTGCTGACGCCAGAACTGAGTACGGCGTTCGGCGTTACCGTAAGCACCCTCTTTTTCTACCCACATTGCGGTCGGCAGGATCAAGTCGGCGGCCAGCGCACTGACTGTCGGATACGGATCGGAGACGATGATGAAGTTGCGCGGATCGCGCCAGCCCGGCATACGCTCTTCATTGATGTTCGGCCCGGCCTGCATGTTGTTGGTACACATGGTCCAGTAAACATTCAGCTTGCCGTCTTTCAGCGCACGGTCTTGTGCTACCGCATGCAGACCGATTTTCGCCGGAATGGTGCCACTCGGGATATTCCACTTCTTCTCGCAAATATCACGGTGTTTCTCGTTAGTCACCACCATGTCCGCAGGCAGACGGTGAGCAAAGGTGCCCACTTCACGCGCAGTACCGCACGCAGAAGGCTGCCCGGTCAGGGAGAACGGACCGCAACCTGGTTGGGAGATTTTTCCGGTCAGCAGGTGCAGGTTGTAGACCAGGTTGTTGGCCCACACGCCACGAGTATGCTGGTTGAAGCCCATCGTCCAGTAGGAGATGACTTTCTTGTTCGGATCGGCATACAGCTGCGCCAGTTGTTCCAGCTGATCTTTTGGTACGCCAGTCATTTCGGCGGTTTTTTCCAGCGTATACTCGGCAACGAAGGCTTTGTAATCTTCAAAGCTCATCGGTTCGGAGGCGTCAGAACCCGGATTCTTCGCTGCTTTTTCCAGCGGATGGGTCGGACGTAAACCGTAGCCGATGTCCGTCGCCCCTTTGCGCAGGTTAACGTGCTTGCTGAAGAAGTCCTGATTTATCGCATTGTTTTGAATGATATAGTTGGCGATGTAGTTCAGGATCACCAGGTCAGATTGCGGCGTAAAGATGATGCCGTTATCCGCCAGCTCGAAGCTACGATGCTGGTAGGTAGAAAGCACCGCCACGGTGACGTTCTGGTTAGAGAGACGACGGTTAGTGATGCGTGACCAGAGGATCGGGTGCATCTCCGCCATGTTAGCGCCCCACAGCACAAACGCGTCAGCCTGCTCGATGTCGTCATAGCAGCCCATCGGCTCATCCATACCAAAGGTACGCATAAAGCCAACTACTGCCGACGCCATACAGTGACGCGCGTTCGGGTCGATGTTGTTCGAACGGAAGCCCGCTTTAAACAGCTTGGACGCGGCATAACCTTCCCAGATAGTCCACTGACCAGAACCGAACATACCGATCGACTCCGGCCCTTTTTCTTTCAGGGCGGTTTTGAATTTCTCTTCCATCACATCGAAGGCCTGATCCCAGGTGATTGGGGTAAATTCGCCTTCTTTGTCATATTTACCGTTTTTCATACGCAGAAGCGGCTGCGTCAAACGGTCTTTACCGTACATGATTTTGGGCAGGAAATAGCCCTTAATGCAGTTCAGACCACGGTTAACCGGTGCGTCCGGGTCGCCCTGACAGGCCACCACACGCCCCTGCTGCGTTCCGACCAGAACGCCGCAACCAGTACCGCAGAAACGGCACGGCGCTTTATCCCATTTAATGGCTTCCTGCTGACCAACAACGGCGCGGGCAACGCCCGGCACGCTGAGACCGGCAGCCGCCGCAGCGGCCGCAACGGCGTTAGCTTTCATAAAGCTACGACGACTGAGTTTCATGGTGTTTCCTCACCTTGCTCTTCCTGCTGGTGATAAACCAGCGACACCGCCAGCACGCCCTCTACGTTGCGTACTGACTCAATGGTTTGGATCAGCGTTTCGCTGTCTTCTGCTTCCACCACCACAATCAACTGACCGCTCGGCGCGTCGCTGACAGCAACTTCACAGCCGGGAAAGGCGTTCAGTTGGGTGCTGATGTCTGAAATTCGTTCGCTTTTGGCCTGCACGACCAGGCTGCAAACTTGCCAGTTAGTGTGCATGGAGATACTCCGCAGTTATGGCTGATACCGGACAGCTGGCTGCACATGCTCCACATCCGTTGCAAAGTTGGCTATTAAGTTGCGGCTGGTAGATCCCGGAGAGCGTCGGGCGAAAGATAATTGCCATTGGCTCACAGCTATCCTGACAGCGGCGGCATTCAACTGACTGATACGCCAGGCACGCGTCCCCAATGGTGAACTGCAAATCCCAGGCCCTGGTGTGGCGCGGAGAAAATAGCGATTCGGGGCAAGCCTGCGCGCAGGCGTAACAGAAGCTGCACTCGTTATTTTTGAAGTTAACGCTCGGATAGCCGCCCGCGCCGCGTTGCAGAATGTTGTTTTCACAAGCATTAATACAGGCGTCGCAGCGGGTGCAATGGGTCAGAAAATGAGATTCATCACCGGACCAGGGCGGACGGATACCGTTACTGGCTTTGCGCCAGCGACCAGTGAGTATGCCCCGACGGGATGCATCAATCTTCACATTGACCTTCCATCATTAACGCGCTCTGAAAATTGAGAGCGACCAAATAAACCGCATAATTAATAAGCCATTTTTATAGCCGCTAAGATATTAAAGGATGTGTCAAAGATGCATACCCCGATCGGGGTAAAACCTGTAGCAGGATCAAAAGAGTGGCGGGAAGCGTGGCAAAAACGGGCTTTTGCTCACATTTCAAATGGTTATAAACATATTTATATAGCGATTAATTCACCAGAAATATTTCTGTTGGTTTGCTCTCTCATCAGAATTTAACACTAAAAGAGCAGGTAAAATTATCTGAATGTTCTTTAAGTTATTCATAAAGCAAATTAATAAATCTGATGAATATGTTAACCTTCAGCGACATCATCGGTGAAAACCTATAAATGAAGAAGGAAAGCAAAAATGAAGACCATTCTACCTGCAGTATTGTTTGCCGCTTTCGCCACCACCTCCGCCTGGGCGGCAGAGAGCGTCCAGCCACTGGAAAAAATCGCGCCTTATCCACAAGCTGAAAAAGGCATGAAGCGTCAGGTGATTCAGTTAACCCCGCAAGAAGATGAATCTACCCTGAAAGTAGAACTGTTAATCGGTCAGACGCTGGAAGTCGACTGCAATTTACATCGTCTCGGCGGGAAGCTGGAAAGCAAAACGCTGGAAGGCTGGGGCTATGATTATTATGTCTTTGATAAAGTCAGTTCCCCGGTTTCGACGATGATGGCCTGCCCGGATGGCAAGAAAGAGAAGAAATTTGTCACCGCGTATCTGGGCGATGCCGGAATGCTGCGTTATAACAGCAAGCTGCCGATCGTGGTGTATACGCCAGACAATGTGGATGTGAAGTACCGCATCTGGAAGGCGGAAGAGAAAATTGACAACGCGGTAGTCCGCTAAACTGCCGTGAAGTGCTCCACCCCGTAGGTCGGATAAGGCGGTCACGCCGCATCCGACATCTAACGCCCAAGCCGGTTGCCTGGTGCGACGCTGGCGCGTCTTATCAGCATACGCCACATCCGGCATACCATGCCGGATGTGGCACATCATTACAACGCAATATCCGCCACTTCTTTTTGAACGGGTTGCGGTTTCAACTGCGGTTTCGGCGTACTATCTGCTGCTTGCGGTTTGTCGTATTTCAGCCCCAGCACTTCGCTGGTGTACTGCAACTCGCGCTCCGTTGCCGCTACATCACCGTTCAGCTTGCGTCCATAAGACGGAACGATCGCCTTCAACGTTGCCTGCCATTGCGGGCTGGAAACGCGATCGCCAAATACTTTTTCCAGCAGATTCAACATAACCGGCGCGGCGGTTGACGCACCTGGCGATGCCCCCAGCAGCGCGGCAATAGTCCCTTGCTGGTCGCTGACCACTTCGGTACCCAGACGCAGTACGCCACCTTTCTCGGCATCACGCTTGATAATCTGTACGCGCTGCCCCGCTTGCCACAAACGCCAGTCCTCTTTTTTCGCCTGCGGATAGTACTCTTTCAACGCTTCAAAACGATCCTCTTCACTCAACATCACCTGACTCACCAGATATTTAACCAGATCGAAATTATCCAGCCCGACGTGCATCATCGGCATCACGTTAGAGGTGGTGGTGGAACTCATCAGATCCCACAATGAACCGTTTTTGAGGAATTTGGTTGAGAAGGTGGCAAATGGCCCAAACAGCACGACGCGTTTACCGTCCAGAACACGGGTATCGATATGCGGAACCGACATCGGTGGTGCGCCAACGGATGCTTTACCGTAAACCTTCGCCAGATGGTGATTAACCACGTCCGGGTTTTCCGAAACAAGGAACTGACCGCCCACCGGGAAACCGGCGTAGTCTTTCGCTTCCGGAATCCCCGATTCCTGTAACAACTTCAGCGCCGCACCGCCCGCGCCGATAAAGACAAATTTGGCGCGGATGTTCTGTGCAGTGCCGTTTTTCAGATCGGCAACAGTGACGGTCCAGGTGTTATCGTCATTACGCTTTAGGGCGCGGACTTCGCTGCTGAGTTGCAGCGAAAAATTAGATTTCTTCTGCAAGGAAGCAATTAACTGGCGGGTGATCTCGCCATAGTTCACATCAGTACCGATTTCCGTACGCGTGGCTGCCACTTTCTGTTGCGGATCGCGCCCTTCCATCACTAACGGTGCCCACTCTTTGATCTGCGCGTGATCTTCAGAGTAACGCATACCACGAAACAGCGAGCTTTGTTGTAACGCGGCGTAACGGGCGCGCAGGAAATTGACGTTATCCTCGCCCCAGACAAAGCTCATATGCGGAACGGTATTGATAAATGAACGCGGAGTACGCAGCACGCCGCGCTCGACCTGGTGCGCCCAGAACTGGCGGGAAATCTGAAATGCTTCGTTAATGGCGACTGCTTTTTCAATACTGATGCTGCCATCGGCGTTTTGCGGAGTGTAATTGAGTTCCATCAGTGCAGAATGCCCGGTTCCGGCGTTGTTCCAGCCGTTCGAACTCTCCTGCGCGACACCCTCCAGGCGCTCCACCATGGTCATCGACCATTCAGGCTCCAGCTCGCGTAAATAGGTCCCCAACGTGGCGCTCATAATGCCGCCGCCAATCAACAGTACATCAGTTTCCTGCTCCTCGGACGCTTTCGCTTTTGCCGCCATCGAAACGGCATTAAGCCCCACGGCCATCGAGAAGAGCATGGCAGTCACTTTTTTCATCTTGTTAATGCCTTACTTTTAGTCGCTTTATTGCAGGTGAGATTTGCGCGGCATCAACGGTAACACTTAAGTAACAACATTTAAATAATGTTTATAAATTATATTCTAATTTTAGAAACATTATAATTTCGTTGATTAATTATAGGGTTATTAGAAATGAAGGGATTTTTAGAATATTGACCCGGCGGCAGCAGTCCGCCAGGTCAGCGTCGTAATATTATGCCGTCCGGGCAACGGCATCACGCGAAGCAGCATCGCGCTCTTCGCCTATCAGCTCGCTAAGTTGCCCGTTGCGCATTTCCAGCAGGCGGTCGGCGTGGATAAAGTAATGATCATCATGACTGATGGCGAAAATAGTTTTACCCATCTCCTGCATCAGCGGCAGCAACACCTGATAAAACTCACGACGGAAGTGTGGATCCTGATCCGCCGCCCATTCATCCAGCAGCATAATATCGCGTTCTTCTGCCAGCGCCAGCAACAGCGCCACGCGTTTTTTCTGCCCTTTCGATAACTTCAGGTTAACAATACGCCCGTTACTTAACTCAAGCTTATGAGCCATTTTCAGCTGCGCCAGCCACTTCTCAACCAGTTGCGGGTTAGCGGGTTGCCCCTCCGGCCCCAGCAGTTGATCAAACAGCCAGACATCGGTAAACACTGCCGAAAACAGTTTGCGATAATCTTCCGGTTGTTCGCCGCTGACAGGGTTGCCATCCAGCAAGATTTCGCCGCTTTGTGGTTGGTACAAGCCCGTCAGCAACATCGCCAGCGTCGATTTTCCGCTACCGTTGCCGCCAATCAGAAACAGCAGCTCGCCACGTTTGATGGTGAGATTAATCGGACCAACGGAAAACGCGTTATCCTGATAAGCAAACGTCACGTTACGCAGCTCCAGCGTTTGCCAGTTGGGAAACGCCTGCGGGCGCGGAAACTCTGCTTTGAAAGGCGCGAGCGCGAATTTGTTCAGCTTGTTAAACGCCACCTGCGCCGTCAGCAGCGTCGGTAATGCGCCAACCGCCGAAAGCAGCGGCGTACGCAGGAATAACAGCGTCAACGAATAGGTCGCGGCAACGTTGGTATCAGCCCAACCGAGACTGTTCGCCATCCAGAACACCAGGCCGATAGCGCCCAGCATCATGATGTTTGACCAGTTCACGGCACTAAGATGGAAGGTGTCTGCGCGGATAATATGATGGCGATACTCTTGCGCATCAGGAATGTAGAGGTTGTTAAACACATACTCGGCGCGTTCACGGTTCAGAGTCAGCTCTTTGCGCCCTTCGAGTACGGTTTGAAAATCCGTGTACAGCTTGTCTTCGGTTTCACGCAGGGTCGCCATATGTTTGTAAACCCGCGCCACCAGCACAAAACCGCCCCAGATGGTGACTGCCATCCAGATAGCCGTTACCAGCAACATTTTGCCCGACAGCATCCACAAGTACGCCGCGGAACCGATAGTGAGGATGATCCCCTGCACCAGTTCCGGCAGACGCACAAAAGCAATGGTGATATTGCGCACATCGCTGGTTAACCCCGCCAACAACGAGGCGCTACCAAGTTGTTCAATGCGCTCAACATGGGTATCCAGAATCCGCTTGATAAATTCGCTACGCAGTCGGTAAACGAAGTGATGTCCTAAAGTGGTGAGCGCCAGTTGCGATCCGAGAGTGACTGCCATCAACAGCAGCAATAATCCCAGAAACTCCGGCAACACCAGCAGACTGGTATCTGCCGTTTCGATAAGGCGCTGATTGATAAAAGCAATTAAGCCAATGCCTAAAGCCGCACTGGCGAGGCTTAGCGCCATCACACTGATAAATGGCCAGCGATACTGCCGCCAGACAAGTACAAGAAGTTCCATGCAGAAAACCCGGACAATGAATTACAGCCCGCAGTTTAAACATCTTCGCGCGCACAGCAATAATAATTCTTATTTTTATTCTTTTTTACCTGCCTGACGGAATGTCAGGTTGTAGCGGCAGTCGGTGGTGAGTGGATGAAACCCCGCTTTCAACGGTTGAATGCCATGATAAAACAGCCGCGATTCACCGCCCCATACCACCACATCGCCATGTTCCAACAACAAACGTTTTAGCGGATCATTTCGTTTCAGGCCGCCAAATTGAAAAATCGCGGGTAAGCCCAGAGAAACAGAAACAATCGGCGCGCGCAGATCCGGTTCGTCTTTATCCTGATGCAGCGACAGTTTCGCGCCAGGAGCGTAGCGGTTGATAAGACAAGCATCTGGCTGGAAATCTGGATAGCCCGCCGCCGTAGCCGCACGTTGACATAAATTATGAAAACTCTGCGGCATGGCGGGCCACGGTTTATTTGTTTGCGGATCAATGGGCGAATAGAGATAACCTTGCCGATGGGTCGTCCAGCCCAGATGCCCACAGTTGGTCATCGCCACCGACATGGTATATCCCCCGGGGGTAACCATCTGGCGAAACGGCGACTGGCTGGCAACGTCATTAATATCGCGGATCAGTTGCTCCGCAGCGTTAAAAGCAAAACGCCGTAAAATTACCGCACCAGCCGCCAGTGGCTCTTGCCACGGTTCAGCATCGGCAAACAGATCCAACATTACCTCTCCTCATTTTCAGCTTCGCGGCGCAGCAGTTGCGCTTTGCGCGACACACCCCAGCGGTAACCGGAAAGTGTGCCATCACCACGGACCACCCGATGGCAAGGTATAACGATAGCGAGCTTGTTGGCGGCACAGGCGCTGGCAACGGCACGTACCGCTTTCGGTTTGCCGATGGCGTTCGCCAGTTGCTGATAACTGACGGTTTCACCGCAAGGTATCGTGCGCAGTGCCTGCCAGACTTGTTGCTGAAAAGCAGTGCCGCGAATGTCCAGCGGTAACGTCAGCGGCGTATCGCGTTGATTGAGGCTGGCAATCACGTCACACACATGTTGCTGAAACATCAGGTCAGCAGGCGCATTGTCTGCGGCAGGAAACATTTGACGGAGTTCGTTAATCAACATCCCGTCATCATCGCCCAGTAATATCGCGCAAATCCCCCGCTCGCTTTCTGCCACCAGGCACCGGCCCAGCTCACAATCAGCCAGCGCGTAACGCACCGCCAGATTTTCGCCACCGTGACTGAATTGTTTAGCCGTCATGCCCAGCGTTTCGTCAGCTTTGCGGTAGTAACTGCTGCTGTCGGGAAATCCGGCGTTAAGAATAGACGTCGTCACGCTCTCCCCTTTCGCCAGCGATTCGCGCAAACGGCGAGCGCGCCAGGCCTGTTGCCAGGCTTTAGGCGTCATTCCGGTAGTCGCTTTAAACAACCGATGCAGATGAAATGGACTCATCACCACCTGGTCGGCTAAGGCTTCCAGCGTTACAGGCGTTTCCTGTTCCAGCAGTCGACACGCGTGGGTGATTTTATCCAACCGATGTTGCTGGGCATTGGCTTTGTCTGGCTGACAACGTTTGCAGGGGCGAAATCCGGCGGCAAGCGCCTCGCTGGCATTTGCGTAGAAGGAGACGTTTTCCCGCAAGGCATGTCTGGCGCGGCAAGACGGACGGCAAAAGATACCCGTGGTGCGCACGGCGAAAACGAATTCGCCGTCGGCATTCGGGTCGCGGGCTAAGACAGATTGCCAGCGTTGATCGTCAGTTAAGCATGTGGCGTTTTTCATAATCAGCTCCCTGGTTAAGGATAGCCTTTAGTCTGCCCGGTCACCATCGCGCAAAAACCAACAATCTTGCGCTTTAATTTTTTTCGCTGATAAGGAAGCTTTTAAACTGCGGCGACATCCAGGTTTTAAAATTATCGCCCTCTTTGGTGATCATATAAACCGCCAGCCCTTCCCGGCGAACAACCTCTTTGGCTTTCTCCGGCCCCAGTACCATCAAGCCAGTATCCCAGGCATCGGCCTCCAGCGCCGTCGGGGCAATCACCGTCACGGATACCAGATTGTGTTCGATAGGACGCCCGGTTTGCGGATCGATAACATGAGAAAGACGTTTACCGTCCAGTTCGTAATAGTTACGGTAGCTGCCAGAGGTGCTAATCCCATGACCGTTGATATCCACCACGGCCTGAACCGCGTTTTCTTTATCGGTTGGTTTTTGAATCGCTACCCGCCACGGCTGGCCTGCACCGTTCATACCACGGCTGTTCAGCGCGCCGCCCACCGACACCAGATAGCGGGAAATCCCTTCCTGCTCCATCAAGCGTGCCAGGTGATCCGCCGCATAACCTTCACCGACGGTAGAGAGATCGACATATAAATCCGGCAGGTCTTTTTGCAGATATTGCTGGTGAGACTGATTAATGACCGTCAGGTGCTGTAAGCCGGTTGTGGCTTTCATCGCATCGATCTGTTCCTGGCTCGGAGTTTGAACCGGCTGTTGTTCCGGACCGAAACCCCACAGATTCACCAGCGGCCCGACGGTTATATCCATCGCGCCATCGGTCTTCGCGCCAATGCGTAGCGAGGTGGTGACGATATCGGCCATCGCTTCACTTACTGGCCACGGCGACAAACTTTGCGAGTCGTTAAAGCGCATCAGCGCGGAATCTTTTTTATAGGTCGAAAGCAGCTGATCGTCGGCGTCCAGCTGGGTCTGAATCTTTTCTTTAAGTTCGGCACTGCGTTTGGCGTCAATGCCCGGGATGCTGGCACGCCAGAAGGTACCCATAGTTTTGCCTTCAAGAACGGTAACTTCAGTAGCGTGGGTTTTGGCGGGTTGTGGTTTTTGATCGCAACCAACAAAGAAGAGCGCGGCAGCCAGCAGTGCCACGCGGGTAAAGCTTATTTCCATACGTGATTATCCTCATGCGAACGGTCGCAAGAGTACACCAAAAAACTGTGTTTGTACGCTGAAAACAATGAAAAAAGGGCCCGCAGGCCCTTTGTTCGATATCAATCGAGATTAGAACTGGTAAACCAGACCCAGAGCTACGATGTTATCAGTGTTGATGCCAGCGTCACGAGTGAACTGGTTGTCGTCCAGCAGGTTGATTTTGTAGTCAACATAGGTGGACATGTTTTTGTTGAAGTAGTAAGTAGCACCAACATCAACATATTTCAGGATATCTTCGTCGTCGTAGTTACGAGTACCGATGGTGCCCAGGTTTTTACCTTTAGACTGCAGGTATGCTACAGACGGGCGCAGACCGAAGTCGAACTGGTACTGAGCAACAGCTTCGAAGTTCTGTGCTTTGTTCGCCCAACCCAGGGAACCTACGCGAGTTGCGTTGTAGGTCTGGGTGTACTGAGCAGCCAAGTAGATGTTGTTAGCGTCGTATTTCAGACCACCAGTGTAGGTTTCAGCACGGTCGCCGTTACCGATGTAAGCAGCGGTGTTCTGAGCATCAGTACGTTTGGAGCTGGAAACTGCAGCACCGATACCGAAGCCTTCGTAATCATAAGTGATAGAACCGCCAACGCCGTCGCCGTTCTGACGCAGAGCATCACGACCGTTGTTGGTCATGCCTTCGCCGCTTACGCTACCGTTTTTGCCCTGGTACTGAACAGCAAAGTTCAGGCCGTCAACCAGACCGAAGAAGTCAGTGTTACGGTAGGTCGCGAAGCCGTTACCACGCTGCTGCATGAAGTTGTCAGAACCGTAAGTGTCGCCACCGAATTCTGGCAGTACGTCGGTCCAGGAAGTTACGTCGTAAACAACGCCGTAGTTACGACCGTAGTCGAAAGAACCAACATCCTGGAATTTCAGACCTGCGAATGCCACACGGGTCCAGGAGTTTTCTTTGTTGTCTTCAGAGGTATTGCCCTGGATCTGATATTCCCACTGGCCGTAACCGGTCAGCTGGTCAGTAACCTGAGTTTCGCCTTTGAAACCAAGACGTACATAGGTCTGGTCGCCGTCTTCTGACTTGTTGTCAGAGAAATAGTGCAGGCCGTCTACTTTACCGTACAGATCTAATTTGTTGCCGTCTTTGTTGTAAACTTCAGCAGCGTTTGCTGCGCCTGCTACCAGCAGAGCTGGGACCAGGAGGGACAGTACTTTAACTTTCATGTTATTAACCCTCTGTTATATGCCTTTATTTGCTTTTTTATGCCACTGCATACTGATTAACCCTCATTAATCAGTCGGCAAGTCCATTCTCCCCAAAAATGCAGAATAATCCAACACGAATATGATACTAAAACTTTTAAGATGTTTCATTTATCGCTATAGATGTTTCAAAATGTAAATGCAAAGGAACTTTTTAAGATTATTGTGGAATGGCGAAATAAGCACCTAACATCAAGCAATAATAATTCAAGGTTAAAATCAATAACTTATTCTTAAGTATTTGACAGCACTGAATGTCAAAACAAAACCTTCACTCGCAACTAGAATAACTCCCGCTATCATCATTAACTTTATTTATTACCGTCATTCATTTCTGAATGTCTGTTTACCCCTATTTCAACCGGATGCCTCGCATCCGGTTTTTTTTACCCTTCTTTACACACTTTTCATTATTCTGTGCTACCACAGAAAAACTATAACGCCTGTTAACTATTTCACAAATAATTAACATCAGCATAATTTCCAGCAATCTTCGTTTATTTGCAATTAATTTCGTTGGGCTTTTTGTAGGTTATTTGTACAGCAAAATGGCGCTTGTACATCTATTTCCCCCAATGCAGGATGATAAATATCACGGGAGAATAGAAAATCATCAATCAGGTAAGAGTCTGGAATTTCACACTGTACCCTTTATACTGCCCTATCACTTCGCGAAGTTTTAACAGGTCATAAACACGAATGCGTCAGAAAGAGACAACGGCCACGACCCGCTTTTCACTCCTACCGGGGAGCATTACCCGCTTCTTTTTACTGTTGATCATTGTGTTACTGGTGACGATGGGGGTAATGGTACAAAGTGCCGTTAACGCCTGGCTGAAAGATAAAAGTTACCAGATTGTCGACATTACCCACGCAATCCAAAAGCGCGTCGATACCTGGCGTTACGTGACCTGGCAGATTTACGACAACATTGCCGCGACGACCTCCCCCTCCTCCGGCGAAGGTTTACAAGAGACGCGCCTGAAACAGGATGTCTACTATCTGGAGAAACCACGCCGCAAAACGGAAGCGTTAATCTTTGGCTCTCACGACAACTCAACGCTTGAGATGACTCAACGGATGTCCACTTATCTGGATACATTGTGGGGCGCAGAAAATGTACCGTGGTCGATGTATTACCTGAATGGTCAGGATAACAGTCTGGTGCTGATCTCAACCCTGCCCCTCAAAGATCTCACCTCCGGATTTAAAGAATCGACCGTCAGCGACATTGTTGATTCACGTCGTGCAGAGATGTTGCAACAGGCCAACGCCCTCGATGAACGCGAAAGCTTTTCTAACATGCGCCGCCTGGCCTGGCAGAACGGTCATTACTTTACCTTGCGTACCACCTTTAACCAGCCGGGACATCTGGCAACGGTTGTGGCTTTTGATCTGCCGATTAATGATTTGATCCCACCGGGTATGCCGCTGGACAGTTTCCGCCTTGAGCCAGACGCGACGGCAACGGGAAACAATGATAATGAGAAAGAAGGGACGGATAGCGTCAGTATCCACTTTAACAGTACGAAGATTGAAATCTCCTCAGCACTCAACTCTACCGATATGCGCCTGGTCTGGCAGGTTCCTTATGGCACCTTATTGCTGGATACGTTGCAAAACATTCTGCTGCCACTGCTGCTGAACATCGGTTTGCTGGCGCTGGCGTTATTTGGCTATACCACATTCCGCCATTTCTCCAGTCGCAGTACAGAAAGTCTACCCAACAC
Source organism: Escherichia sp. F1 (assembly GCF_046764225.1). Lineage (NCBI taxonomy): Bacteria > Pseudomonadati > Pseudomonadota > Gammaproteobacteria > Enterobacterales > Enterobacteriaceae > Escherichia > Escherichia sp. F1. The sequence continues at coordinate 1,692,713 of NZ_CP177202.1, read as the reverse complement.
GGCGGTCAATAACGAATTGCGCATTTTACGGGCAATCAATGAAGAGATAGTCTCACTGCTGCCGCTCGGCCTGCTGGTTCACGATCAGGAATCGAACCGCACTGTCATAAGTAACAAAATTGCCGATCATTTGCTGCCGCATTTGAATCTGCAAAACATCACCACCATGGCGGAACAACATCAGGGGATTATTCAGGCGACGATCAATAACGAGCTGTATGAGATCCGCATGTTCCGCAGCCAGGTCGCGCCGCGCACACAAATTTTCATTATTCGCGATCAGGATCGCGAAGTGCTGGTAAACAAGAAACTCAAGCAGGCGCAGCGTCTGTATGAGAAAAACCAGCAGGGGCGGATGACCTTTATGAAAAACATTGGCGATGCGCTGAAAGAACCTGCACAGTCCCTGGCGGAGAGCGCAGCTAAACTCAACGCCCCGGAAAGCAAACAACTGGCGAATCAGGCAGATGTGCTGGTGCGGCTGGTCGATGAAATACAGTTAGCGAACATGCTTGCGGACGATAGCTGGAAAAGTGAGACGGTGCTGTTCTCTGTGCAGGATTTGATTGATGAAGTTGTGCCTTCAGTGTTGCCTGCCATCAAGCGTAAAGGTCTGCAACTGCTGATTAACAATCATCTGAAAGCACACGATATGCGCCGCGGCGATCGCGATGCCTTACGACGCATTTTGCTGCTACTGATGCAATATGCCGTGACCTCAACACAATTGGGAAAAATCACCCTTGAGGTTGATCAGGATGAGTCCTCCGAAGACCGCCTGACGTTCCGCATTCTGGACACCGGAGAAGGCGTAAGTATTCATGAAATGGATAATTTGCACTTCCCGTTTATCAACCAGACCCAAAACGATCGCTATGGCAAGGCGGACCCGCTGGCATTCTGGCTGAGCGATCAACTGGCGCGTAAACTGGGCGGTCATTTAAACATCAAAACGCGGGATGGGCTTGGTACACGCTACTCTGTGCATATCAAAATGCTCGCAGCTGACCCGGAAGTTGAAGAGGAAGAAGAGCGTTTACTGGATGATGTCTGCGTAATGGTGGATGTTACTTCGGCAGAAATTCGGAATATTGTCACTCGCCAGTTAGAAAATTGGGGTGCAACCTGTATCACACCCGATGAAAGATTAATTAGTCAAGATTATGATATCTTTTTAACGGATAATCCGTCTAATCTTACTGCCTCTGGCTTGCTTTTAAGCGATGATGAGTCTGGCGTACGGGAAATTGGGCCTGGTCAATTGTGCGTCAACTTCAATATGAGCAACGCTATGCAGGAAGCGGTCTTACAATTAATTGAAGTGCAACTGGCGCAGGAAGAGGTGACAGAATCGCCTCTGGGCGGAGATGAAAATGCGCAACTCCATGCCAGCGGCTATTATGCGCTCTTTGTAGACACAGTACCGGATGATGTTAAGAGGCTGTATACTGAAGCAGCAACCAGTGACTTTGCTGCGTTAGCCCAAACGGCTCATCGTCTTAAAGGCGTATTTGCCATGCTAAATCTGGTACCCGGCAAGCAGTTATGTGAAACGCTGGAACATCTGATTCGTGAGAAGGATGTTCCAGGAATAGAAAAATACATCAGCGACATTGACAGTTATGTCAAGAGCTTGCTGTAGCAAGGTAGCCTATTACATGAACAATATGAACGTAATTATTGCCGATGACCATCCGATAGTCTTGTTCGGTATTCGCAAATCACTTGAGCAAATTGAGTGGGTGAATGTTGTCGGCGAATTTGAAGACTCTACAGCACTGATCAACAACCTGCCGAAACTGGATGCGCATGTGTTGATTACCGATCTCTCCATGCCTGGCGATAAGTACGGCGATGGCATTACCTTAATCAAGTACATCAAGCGCCATTTCCCAAGCCTGTCGATCATTGTTCTGACTATGAACAACAACCCGGCGATTCTTAGTGCGGTATTGGATCTGGATATCGAAGGGATCGTGCTGAAACAAGGTGCACCGACCGATCTGCCGAAAGCTCTCGCCGCGCTGCAGAAAGGGAAGAAATTTACCCCGGAAAGCGTTTCTCGCCTGTTGGAAAAAATCAGTGCTGGAGGTTACGGTGACAAGCGTCTCTCGCCAAAAGAGAGTGAAGTGCTGCGCCTGTTTGCGGAAGGTTTCCTGGTGACCGAGATCGCTAAAAAGCTGAACCGCAGTATCAAAACCATCAGTAGCCAGAAGAAATCTGCGATGATGAAGCTGGGTGTCGAGAACGATATTGCTCTGCTGAATTATCTCTCTTCAGTGACGTTAAGTCCGGCAGATAAAGACTAATCACCTGTAGGCCAGATAAGACGCGTCAGCGTCGCATCTGGCATTTGCACTGAATGCCGGATGCGGCGTAAACGCCTTATCCGGCCTACGATTCCCATTATTTCAATGGATTACAGCAAAGTAGGCCAGATAAGACGCACCAGCGTCGCATCTGGCATTTGCACTGAATGCCAGATGCGGCGTAAACGTCTTATACAGCCTACGATTCCCGCGATTTCCTGACCCTCTCGGCATATACCGTCAGCGTCTGTTTTATCACATCCAGCGTTACCGGCTTCGACAGGCAGCTGTCCATACCGGACTCCAGACACCGCTGCTTCTCTTCAGCCAACGCATTAGCAGTTACTCCGATTACCGGCAACGTCAGTCCCAACTGACGAATGCGTTGCGTTAAGCGGTAACCATCCATATTTGGCATGTTGACGTCGCTAAGCACGATATCAATATGATTCTTGCTAAGTACATTAAGCGCATCGACGCCATCATTCGCGGTTTTACATTGATAGCCCAACGATCCCAACTGATCTGCCAGAAGACGCCGGTTAATCGGATGATCATCCACGACCAGAATCATCATATCGTCGTTATCGCTGACCGCTTTGTCCGTCGACGGCAGAGCGTTAGCAGGATCATCGCTCTCCATCTCGATCAAATAAATACGCGCCAACAATGCCGGTAGCTCATGCGGGGCAGCCACACTGTGTACCCACTCCCCTAGCGCTTTCTCCAGCGGAATACCAATATGGCGACGACAGAAGGTCACTACCGCTCTGCCCTGCCATTTTTTGTTCACTACCTCGTCAGTAATTAACACATCTTCGGGAGTCGGTTCCTGCCCTTCGTATGTTGTAACGACGATGCCGCTGCGCTGCAAACTGGTTTCCAGGAACTGACAGAGCGACGCATTGCGGACCGCCAGCCAGCAGCGTTTACCACTCAACCCTTCCACGCCTTTTTTCTGCGGGTACTGAGCGCCGTACAACGGAATACGCACGGTAAACTGGCTACCCATTCCCGGTTCTGAATCTACCGAGATATCGCCGTCCATCATGCTGATCAGTTTTTCACAAATCGCCAGACCCAGACCGGTCCCCTGGAAGTTACGCTGTACGCCCGTTCCGACCTGGAAGAAGGGATCAAACAAGCGCACCACTTCTTTCGCCGGAATCCCCACGCCGGTATCGCGAACACGGATAGAGAGATAATCGCCATCAGTGCGAACATGCAAAACTATACAGCCGGTATCGGTGAATTTTATGGCGTTACTCAACAGGTTGGAGATGACCTGCTGTAAACGCATCGGGTCGCCATTTAAGGCCACTGGCACATCCGGTTCAATAAAGCAGTACAAGCCTAACTGCTTGCGTACCACCAGCGGTAAATAGTTGGCGGTGATGTGGTTCATCACTTCACGCGGTGAAAACTCACGCGGTTCGATCTTCAACTGTTCCGATTCAATCTTCGAGAAATCGAGAATATCGCTGATAATTTTCAACAACAGGCTGGAAGAGTTGTTCATTGCCGTCACCAGACGATCGACGCCTTTCGGTAACTCTTTGGTTTGCAACAGATCCAGGTTACCGATAATGCCATACAGCGGCGTTCGCAGCTCATGACTGACGGTGGCAAGGAACATCGATTTTGACTGGCTCGCCTGTTCCGCTGCTTGTGCCATCTCCTGCAACGACTCTTCCATCTTCACGCGCGAAGAAACATCCACCAGCACACAAATGGCCACGTTTTCATTACGATAGCGCGAATGGACGAAGCTGATTTGCAGATTGGTATTGTTGCTGGTCAGGACATCAACAAAATTGACCTGCTGCCCACAGATAATTTGCGTCAGTCGTTGGCGATCCTCATGCGTAAGCATATTGAGATAGGTATGCGCCAGTTCGTTACTTAAAATATTGACGCCATCAGCGGTACGCAAAATGCAGATACCCACTGGCGCGGAGGCGACAATCTTGCGATTAAACTGCTCATGTTCTTCCAGTCGCAGGGCGTCGCTTTCCGCCGGAATGAAAATACGTCGCTCGTACATCCGCGCGAGAGTAAACAATGCAGCTCCGGCAAGCACATTCAGCAAAATTGCGTTAAGGATCAACATGCGAATGCGTTCCAGCACCTTATCAACCGGCACCGAATACACGATGCTTAGCGATGAGGGTGGCAGATTTTTCTTCAGCACCAGCTCCCGGAACCCTTCCGTATAGCCAAACCAGGAGCGTTCCTGCATCCAGCGAGGATCGCCCTTAATTTTACTTTCTGGTCCGGTAAGCGAAATCAGGGTATGACCATTTTCATCAAGAATGGTAACCCCCATCGGCAACGTACCTGGTAAGAAAAAATTCTCCATCCGGATAGTCTGCTCGACACCCAAAAGCGCCTGCAACCGGTTCGCCAGATAAACTGGCGTCAACGCGTAAAAATACCCGACGCCAGGGCGCGGACCTTCGCTGATCCAGTAGAGGTTACTGCCGCTATCGTCTTGTGGTGCATTTCGATATTTATTGATGCGTTCATGCAAAGCTTTCAACGCGGTATCGCGTTCCACTGGCATATCACGCAGACCGAAATTGGCCATGCAAAGGTTATCGCTGCCGATTAAAAATACCCGGTTGAGATCGTAAGCCGCAGAAAAATTATCGCGCCAGTAGCGCATAAACCACGCCAATGACTCCAGAGAACCTCGCCAAGTGTTACTCATTGCGGAACAATCGGAGTCGGCAAACAGCGGTTCAAACGCAGGCACATCCGTCTGCGTTTCTCGTCCACGCGGGGAAAGCACACCGTTTTCTGCCGATAAGCGATTTTCAGCTATGTACTTCAGCTCTTTCATCACATCAGAGGTGCGTTGAATAAAGCGCTGAGCCTGATCGGAACTCAGATTAAATTCCTGACGAATTTCCGATTCTCGCTGATGTAACGCATTAACGATGTAAAAAACGGATGAAAAAGCAATCAACAGCCAGAGCACTAACGCCAATGCTCTGAACATGTAGCGCGAGGCTTTCAGGGTTGTACGAAAAGAAGCAAGGTATTTCAAAGGGGCGAAGCTCCGCCTCAGGTGACCGATGGAGTGTGGTTAAGGTAGCGGTAAAAGCGTGTTACCGCAATGTTCTGTCACCATTGCAATAATGCGTATCGCTTAGAAACCATTGCCTTAATCAGGAAAGCCGGAGTAAATGGACAGTTTTCAGTACGAACAACAAGAAATGACCAATCTGCCGACGCTTGTTAATGGTTATATCCTGGCGTCGGCAGATCGCCCAGCAGTCTTATCTGAAAAAAGAGAGAGCCAGATTGTGTGAAAGAATGGATCACCAGTCAAAACTTTTCACCAGCGTCAACTCGCCAGCATTACGCATCGGTACAATGAAAGTTTCCTGTTTCTCATTGACCGATCCTTCATCGGTGATCAGCGTCAGTTGGGCGGTCGTCAATTCCGTTTCGCTGCGTCCTCCATAGTAGTTGATATACACCTGATAACGTCCGTGAATCGGCGCTGGCATGGCGAAAATCTCGGGGCCGTACCCCGTCGTGACATCCATATCCAGTGCACCACTGTTTTTCAGCACGGTGTTACCGTACCAGGCGTGTTCGCCATCAGGTGTAACAACGTGAAGGTCGAGGTCGGTATTGTCCGTATCCCAGGAGAGAACCAGCCGTAAACGCGCGCGGATCACTCCAGCGCCCGGCGTTGAGTAAAACTGCATTTTTTGCCGGCTTTGCCCATCCGGGCTGATGACCTGCACGCTGTTGCTGCCTTCAGTGAAAATATAAGGGCGTGCAAATGAACCATCGGATTCAATTCTCTGCGGCATACTGGCACCGTTGACCACCAGCCGGCCCTGCTGAACTTTACCCGCCGCAGCATAATTCTTTATTTTGCCGCGGATCTGCGCTGAGATATTTTGATCATCTGCCATGTTGACGGACGACGCCGGGTAATTGATCGATTGTGAAAAACTGGCATCTTCGCCCTCTGCCGGATGCCAGCCAGAGAGCGGTGCATCAATCTCGACTTCCTGCACACCTTCACTGTGAGCGACAGGCGAAAGCGCCACCAGTAACAACGGAAGAAAAATCTTTCGCATAGCATTAGTCCATTAATAATTGTCGGGTCAGCGTTTCGATATAGTTCTCATCAAGCCCGGTGGGATAACCATCAAAGGCCAGGTGCAGATACTCATGGGTTAAATCGAGCCGCTCCTGAAGCGTAAAGAAGTTACGAATAAACAGCCGTTTCTGCTGCCGATCGGTATAGGGGAAACCTGAGACTAAACGACAGACCGCAAACACGTCTGGTTCGTTGTACCCCGTCTCGCCTTGTAACATACGCCGCCACTGCGGCATTTTTTTCGCCAGCCAGGCTTTCGCTTTGGGTAATAACTGGCAGGTTGAGCGCGGCGCTCCCCAGCGGCTAAGGCTGTTGTCGGGATAAGCAAACGCGAGTATCTGGTCGTAACGCTCTCCCTGCCCCGCCTGGGCCGTGGCTTGCCGCCAGGAAAGCGTCCCTTCGGTAGCGCGACTGCCATGATAATGAACCGGATCGCCAGCATAGATAAGATCCTGCGTCCAGGCGGTCATCGTTCGCGCCCCCGTGGTCGCTGGCGAAGCAGAAACACGCTGCGTGGCGCTACTGTCGGGGATGGTCAGGCAATCGCCTTCCCGATTGGCGTTTTGCTGTAAAAAAGTGCGAATCGCCACGGTCATGGCTTTCGCTGCCTCAGGGGGCGTACTTTTCGCCTCGCGATCCAGAACTCTGGCAACGTACTCTTCACGATCGAGATGCGACTGCAATTTCAGTTTGCCCTTTTCGCTCAGTAAGGTCGTCTCACCGTGGCTGACAAACGTAATGTGGTTACCATTGGTAAACGTCACACGATAGCGCCCATTAAGTACGCCGGGTTTTACTGCCGTCGTACTCTTTTCCGCTGTGATTTTCTTCAGCGGATAGCGGGCAAACAGCTCCACCTCTACACATTGCCCACTGGCAACTTGCGTCGGCACTGGCAAAATCCGATTAAGCACCGTCGCATAACGGGTCAGTACCGTTTTGCTGGTGCCGCTGCCAGTAACCCACAGCGGTGTACCATCGGTTAACCAGCCAGCAAAACCACCCTGACGGATTTCCTGCTTATCATCAGCAAACCAGCTCCAGGTTTTCCCCCGTACCCGACTACCGAGCATAGATGCGACACCGATTTTCGCCTCGTCCAGCACCACATCCAGTAAGACTTCCTGAGCTTTGTTTTGCGCGGGTAACGTCGCTAATGAATCAAGCAGTGATTTAACCGTTACCGAGGTTTCTGGCTTCAGCGTAGTAAGAGACGCTAACCACGCAGGTGCCTGACGCTGTTGCCAGTATTGCCCCCACACATCTGCGCTAATATGCAACCGCTGCGGCGCAAAATAGAGCCCACAGGAACGTACCAGCGCGGTATCGCGCGTTATGCTCTCCCCAGCCTGACAACAATAAACCTCTTCCGGGGAGTTTCCGCGACACTGGTAGGGCTGCTCCGGTTGATGGGTATCCTCCAGCCAGGCGTAAACATACAGTTTCCACAAACTTCCTAACGGCGTGGTGAGTGTGTCAGGTAATGCCGAGACTTTGGTCACGCCTGATGACGACAGCTGATACAGTTGATCGTGCTGCGCGCCCCGCAGCGCCAGTTGTAACGGCGTCTCCTCCGCAAGCGTTGGCAGAGTAACCAACGCTAATAGCCAGACGATTCTGCGCCAGTTCACTTATTTCACCTGCATCCCGGTCCATTCGCTCCCTGCCGCAACACTTTGCTGTGCAGGTGCATAGGAACGCACATAACGAGCAGGAGGCAGAACGAATTGCCCTTTTTGCGAGAAGCGCAGCAAATGGCGGAAAGTGACCGTTCCCGTAAGTTCTTTCACCGGCACCATATAGGCCAGTTCGCCCATTTCATTTCGCGCTTTTTCCAGCAACTGCCCCTGCTGTTTCGCGGCGTTGGGTTTATTGACCGAAATGCCCCACGTTGTCCTCTCAACGTCAGCCCCCGGCGGGAGCGGTACTTCCACCTGACCGTAGCGCAGAACTGCATCCTGCTCGCTGGTAAGCGTGATTTCATCGAGATACAGCGCATCGCTGTCAATCTCATTGCTGGTCACCGGCTGCAGAGTAAAGCTCATCTCTTCTTCACCAGGGATAAGCCGATACAACTGACGTTCAACGGTCACCGGAATGTTACTTTGTTGGGCCGTTTTTGCCGGTTCACGCCAGCGGACCTGCACATTTTGCGGCGATAATTCGTCACCAAAAGAGAGAATGTCCGGCACGCCCTGACCAACCCAACGCCAGTATTCGCCCCCTCCAGTTAACTTATGTTTGGCCCATGCGCCCGCAGGCGCAGGCAACACAACCGGAGGCATTGTCGCCATATATTTCGCCAGCCAGTTCATGGCCAGCGCGCGTTCAATAGTGGATTGCTCAGCGGTCAAACCACTTAAAATAGCAGCCGCCTGGGTAGCGTCGCCCCCGCTATTGAGCAGCACAACCGTGTGCGCCAGCGGCTGATTGCTGTTTGCCGCTTTATCCCACGCATATTGCTGAACCTGTGGCATCACCGTGGACTTCAACTGCGCTTTTTTCAGCAACGTCATGGTTAAGACGTTTGCCACCGCATCTGCCAGTGGAGATTCCGGTGTATCGAGGATCAGGCTGTCATTGATATCGCGGGTGTCTTCCTCAGAGAAATCTTCAGTTTTAGTTCCGCGCCGGGCGATAGCTTCATCCAACCCTTTCAACAACGTTTTGCACGGCAGATTCATCTCCTGTGCCCACGCCAGCACCAGCGCCCGATGCAATAACGGCATGTTGTCCGCCTGCTCGGCATAACTGTCGAGCATATGTTGCCAGTATTCCGGTTGCTGCGTTACGCCGAGCGCCTGGCTGGCCTGCCAGTCGGCGTACCATGCCCATGCCGTAAGGAAGGCGTCACCATTGCCATCTTCACCCCACCAGGTAAAGCGCGCTCCGGGCCCCGCCAGTTGCATCAGCCGCAGACGGTTATCCTGAATCATCTGACGAATGTCGTTAGCGGCGGCACTTTGATGATCGGCAAGCGAACGCCAGGCGAGACTGAGCGGGATCAGACGGCTACCGGTGTTGATCACGCCACCCCACGGTTCATCGACTAACGCATCAAGATTGTTACGGAAAATCTCCTGCGGCGTTTCACTACTTTGTAGCCGGATATTGCTCGCCTGCTCGGGCAACATCAGCGCGTTATCGCCACCGGCGAGCATGACATTTTTCTGCTGTTCAACGGGCCAGCTGTTATCCACAAAAGACAGTTTTGTGCTAATGCTGTCCTGCACTTGCCCATTTTGTTGCAGTTCTGCGCTTAACAAGCCAGATTGCTGAATGTTCTGCGTCAGCGAAATATAATTCGCCCCTTTGTGCAGCGTCAGCGTCTGGCGCATCTCAGCGCCTGCAAATTTAGTCACCAGCGCCACCGGTTCGTTATCCTGCTGACTGAAGATAAACAGTCCTGCTGCCGGTTTGTCGCCCATGCGATACACCGTTGGCATACTCCACTTCATGTAGAGATTTTTTTCCGAACGAAGATAAGCACGCCCCTGCCCGACCAGCCCGTCGCCGTTCATCCCTCTGGCGGTAATGCGCCAGCGGGTTAACGAATCAGGCATCAGGAACGTGAAATACGCTTTGCCTTGTTTATCGGTTGTGAGTGACGGCATCCATGCCGCGGTATCCACCTCTTCACGCCGTGGACGTTCAAGCATTTTTACTCGTCGCTCGCTGCGGTTAGTCGCGCCAGGCGCAACCGGCTCGCTGGAGAGCGCCTGATCGTAGCTGATAAATGACAGGCTGGAACTGGTGCGTACATTGTTACGCCCCAGCGGATAGAAAAATTTGCCGATATTCGGCGCGATTTCTGGTTGCAGCGCGTAGATCATTTCATCGACCACGCCTACCGTTAGCTGCGCAGAAACAGGTTTACCTTTCAGCGACGAGGTTAATTCGACATTGACCAGTTCACCAGGCTGGTAATGGGTTTTGTCCGTTTTCACCCGGATATCAAGCTGAGGAACGGCAACTTTGATCCCGGCGTTCTGAAAACTGTACTGACCGTTACGGGTATACAGCACCGAAAAAGTGATGTTAGGCGCAAAGGAATTGCTCACTGGTATGCGGGCTTCATACTGGGTATCGTTTAAACGTTGTAGCGTCAGCCAGTTTGCCGGATGCGAAAGCAGCGACTGCTGTTCAACGCGATCGCGTTCCAGCGTCAATAATGCTTCATCAATTGGCTCCGGGAAGGTAATCAGCATCTTCGCGGTTTCGCCAAGCTGGTACAGCGTTTTATCTGCCACGATATCTACCGTACCAGTATGCGCCGTGCTGCCCTTACCGCTGACGGCATGACTTAACCCAGCGAGAATTAAGCCGTCTTTATCGCGTAATGTCAGATTGTAGTTGCCAGGTTTATCGAAATTGACGGTAAAGGATTTGCCGCCTGACGGTAGCTCTCCGCTATGGCTCGTGCGGTCTTCGAGACGCAACCATTCATACGTAACAGGAACCTGTTTTGAAGATTCCAGCGCGGCATAACGGAACACAACCGACTCGCCGCTATTACTGTATTGTGCGGAGGTGCTTAATGAATAATGCGCCAGGCCACGTTCAATGAGGATCTCTTTGGTGGTGGTAACTCGATACGCCGCACCGTCACTGGCGGAGACGGTTAACAAATAACGGCTTGGTTTATCAGCGGCGGGGAGATTTAACGCCACATGACCGCTATCGTCGGACACCGTTTCACTGCCTTCCAGCGACACGGGAAAACGTCCGGCATAACGCAAATCGTTGCCCACCATCGACAGTTGTTGGGATCGCAAACTTAACTGCACGCGGGCATCTTTTACCGGCTCTCCATCCGGGTAAAGCAGTTGCAGTTTGCCGCTGACCGCTTCGCCTGTTTTGAACTCTTTTTTGTCGAGAGCTAAACCAATCTCGAAATGTGGCTTGATGTAGTTTGCCACGCGAAAACTGCTGCTATAGACCTGTTTGCGGTAAGCCAGGCGTAACTCATAACCTCCGGCGACGGCATTTTCTGGCAGGCGGAAACTCCCCTGCCCGCCATTACGCGCATCAAGCGTGACATTGACGGTTTGCAACAGACTGCCGTTGGCGTCCAGCACTGAAAGCTTCGCCGGGGCGCTGACGATGGGGGATGAATGCAACGGGTCGTGGAACTCGCGGCCCATCACTTTGACATCAACACGATCGCCTGCACGATACAGAGGGCGGTCGGTAAAGATATACAAGCGGGTGTTGTAGATTTCGCTTTCGTAGAAAAAATTCTCGGAGACAAAAACGCCGCCTTCAGCATCTTTACCCAGAATGTATGAACGTTCCGGCGATATATGTTGTAACTGCAAGGTACCGCTGTCATCGGTCACACCGCGGGTCATCACGCCAAGACCGTCAGTCCACAAGATCTCTGATCCCGGCTTCGCTTCCCCCTGTTTTTTACCCGCGGTCCACACCAGGAGCTCGTTACCCGACACTTTGCTAAGCGCCACGGTATCAGAGACAAATACCACCGTCGTCGCCCGATATCCACCGACCATCGCCTCGACGAGGTACAGTCCCGGCTCTTGTTTGCCGAGAGGAATATAGATGTTACCCGGCTGCGGCGAGATGAAATTGCTGGATGCGCCTTCCAGTTTTACCCCTTGCTGCGGCTCGACCGGTTTAGCCTGCCATAGTGGATAACGGAACTGTTCCACCAGTGGATATTTTTTCAGCGGTGAAAACTGGCTGTTCTGTACATAACGGGAAGGTTTAACAATGGCATTGCCGAGCTGTAATTCGGGTAACGCCTGAGTCACATTCTGCCGAGACTGAGAAGAAAAAGTACGCTGCATCACGCGGCGAGATTTGCCGTACCAGTTATCCCACAGCCAGGTCAGCGTATTGTTCAGCCCGTCGCCCAGATATTGCGGTTGTACCACAATGCGATGCAGATTTTTCTGCTGGCGCAAAAATGCCATCGGGTCAGGAATACGATACAGACGAACGTCCACACCGCCGTACTCTTCCATCTGATAGCGTCGATAATCACGCCCCGGCGCTTCCAGTCGCACTTTCGCCTCTTCACTGCTGCTAAAACTGCTGTCAGCGAGCAAAAAGAATGTTCCCCCGGCGGGCGGCGCATAGTTACTGGAAGGAAGCGAATCATCAGCATTAGCAAGCCCTGTTCCCACAAGAGACAGGCACAAGCACGCTGCTATCGCGCCAGAAAATTTAAACGATAAATGCCAATGAAATTGGGATTGGAATCGTTGGGTATCCATCGGGTGTCCTTCCATGTCATAAGTTGTTGCAGACTGACTGCGCGCATTCCGTTGTCAGTTTTCGTGGCGCTTCCGGTGTGGTAGATGACGTAACGCCCCATCCAGACCATTAAGTGCTGGGCATCGCCCTGATCGAAAAAAATCATATCGCCAGGCAGCGCCTGGTTTATGTCCTGGCCAATGAACTGACTGTTATATTGAATCAAATTAATCGCGGTCACATAGGGGCCGGTTTTTCCGTTCCCCTGATTCCAGTTTTGCGCCAGTTGACGCTGTTCAGGTGTTAGCGTCATTTCAGGCGGCAAATACTGACTTGCTATACCGTTACTTTTTAGCCATTTGCTGTCGTGAACTTTCAGCGCCTCGTTCGCCGAAAATCGCACCAGGCCCGCACAATCCTGCTGATACCAGCGCGGACTTGGCCCCTGTCGGAGCTGTTCCTGTGCAATACGCACAAACCAGGCGCGAAACAGCCACGACTGTTCGACATTCAGCATTTCGCTATGGGCAACAACACAACACAGCCAGCAAATCAGCGCCAGCAGCCCGTGCCTCATAGCGGCTGCCAGGTTATGGGTAGCCACTGCCAGGCGGCACCGGGTTCCATCTGGGCCAGCTTCATGACATAACGAGGTTGTTGAGATAAAGCGTCCAGCTTCGGCATTAATAAAGTTTGTGCAGCGTTATAAAAAACCGGTTCGAGATTCTTCGGCAGACTGGTCAGCGTTTCGTTACGCAGCAGTTTCGCCACGCCTTGTGGATTGATATAGAGTGGAACGATGCCATCAGTGGGTATTACATCCACCATTGCCGGGCGGGTTTTATTCAGTGTTTGCAGCGCGTTATTAACCAGCGTGTCATCGAGGGAGAAAAGCAGCGTTTTGTTTTGCATCGCCAGCGACACGCGGAAAAAATAATCCGACATTAATTGATCTGGTTGCGCCGCCTGTGCTTTCGGATACTGGCCGTATCGGGAACTCACTTCGCGACGCCAGATTTGCGCTTCGCCCTGCTGAGTCTGGCTTACCGGCAAAACACCTTCTGGCGCTTTGCTTTCGTGCGCACCAATATTTTGCGTAAACAGTTTCCCAGGCAGTTGTGCCTGTTCGGCTGAGCCATCAAATTGACCAACAAATAGCGGGGTTTGTAATTTTGAGTCTTCATACCAGCACAGCCCGGCTGCACCATCTAACGCCCCGTTCAGCTTGTCGTTTTCCTGGCTGATGTGCGAAAGCATCTCTTCGGCAATACCATGCGAATACGGCACCGCCACACAGAAGCTGGCCCCGGCAGGCATACTGTTCCATACCGGCGTAAAATCGAAACTGGCATCTACGCTTGCGGATTCATCATTTAACGCCACAAAGCTATGCCAGCCGTCGTTGCTCATTTCGAAGCGTACACCAGCAAAAGAAGGCATTAATCGCTGGTAGCCAAACCCCAGCAACCTGGCGCTGACCACGATGCGCTGGCGTACTGGCGTTTTTTCAGCAGCACGCTCTTCCAGGCCAAAGCTGGCTTGCCAGCGTTTTTTACCGCTCAACAAATCACTTGCGATCGCCGTGGCTTCGGTATCCTGCTGGTCATCTTTAAACAGCATATCCGTACTGGAAAACACCAGCATCTTGTCCTGATAAGTCGCGAACATCAGGGCGTTATTGCCGTTATAGCGCAACTGATAAACCGGGATGGTTTCACTATTTAGCTTAATACTACTGATTTCCGTTTTGCTTAACTGGCTGTCGCTGGTAGCGGCAAACAACAATGGCTCCAGCAGTTTGCTTAAACCACTGCGCTGGATCAGCACCATGTAATGTGAAAGATGGCCTTGTTTATCGTGCCATAGCGCCGCCTGCGCGGGCTGATCTAAGAGTGAAGAAAAGAGCTTATCTTTCAGCGTGAGATCGTGTTCATAGACAATGCGGCGAATGCTGCCTTCAATGCCCAGACGATCGGCATGATTCTGATAATAGAAAACGAAATCTTCACTCAGAACATCGTGGAGAAACGGAATGGTAAGGAGGTCTTTGGGAAGCTGGCTCAGAGAGTCGCTGTCGAGAAAGAGGTCCGGCTCATTGAGATCGATTTGCAGATTGTTGTGCACCACCAGCGGCGACAACGTTTTTTCTGGCCCACTGCCAGCATATTGCAACGCCCAGTGTATTGATTCACAAGAAGTACGAAAAAAACCGGGAGGACATTGGATTATTCGGGATTTGACGGGATTAGATTTGATGGGGCTTGCAAGCCTGTAGAGCAGATTTTAGCCGTTAAGCCTTGAAACGCGAAAGATTGTTAGAAATGGCTTTTGTTTCATTAAAGATACGAAAAGCGATTAATTCACACATCATTTCAATTGCAGCTTCAAAAATGCTTCAAACCCGATAACAACCAGGCTTTTGGCAAATGATATATATCAAAAACACCTTTTGCCATTTCGGTATCTTACCATCCGGGCCATTTGAGGGGAATTATGTGTTTTAGCTAGGTTCCTGGTTGTTATACGGATTTTTTTACATCTTGTGGATCCTGTGAAGGAGCTACAAGATCTTCCTGTTCATGAACGCCATAGATTGACAAAATCTCTTTGCGAGCTTCTGAGGGTAATGTATGTAGCACCAAAGCTGTTTGTAGCGTTTGGCGATCAATGCCCAACATTGCCAATAGGGTATCAGCAGATATAGGGGGGCGTTCATGCATTAACCCGGAAAGCCCGTATTTAGCCATATTCAGCTCTATTTCCCGGACTTCATTTTCTCCTAATTTATTGATTAATATGGAGAACATCTTCAATGTATCAGCATTCATTTCTTCGATAGACGTTCCCTGCATAGCTGGTATTACCGGGAGATACTCAACCCCAGGCCCACGACGCCCTTCTTGCGAACGCTTAGGCCATCCTTCTTTCTTCGCTCGTTTGTGCACGCCTTGTATTGTTCCTGGCATTCCGTCCAGTTCAGTAATTTGTTTGGGCGTCATCCACTGGTTTATCTCTCTTGAACTTTTCATAAACTAAGTTTACCAAATTTATATGTATATAAATCAAAGTGTTACAAAATAAATCACACCAACTCATATAAACTAGTTGAGTTTATTTGGTTTATGTGACAATGTATAAAACAGATAATCAAGACAGATTATCTGTTTTGATAACCCTTTATCATACGCAATATGGTTGATGTGTGAAAGATGAGTAACGATTGGCATCGGGCTGACGTGATTGCGGCCCTCAAAAAAACAGGAATCCCTCTGGCAAAACTGTCCAGACGTTCAGGTTATTCAACCGGGACACTCGCAAATGCATTAGTCAGGCCATGGCCCAAAGGTGAACGTATCATTGCTGATGCCTTAAACATGAAACCTGAAGAAATTTGGCCTAGTAGATATCTAAGGGATCACAATGAGAGAGTGGATATCAGCAATTGAGTGTGCGGGTTTATCTGGTTTACCTGGTTCATTAATGGGGATTCACAAAAGGGCACAGAGAGAAGGATGGCTCAAGAGAAGAAGAGAAGGAATTAAAGGGGTTGCTTATGAATACCATATATCTTCTCTTCCTAACTCTGCCCGAGCTGAGTTTTTGATCCAACAAGGGGGAATTGAAACAAGCCTGGGCCGTTTTGAAATCGCCCGCCCCACGCTGGAAGCCCATGATTATGATCGTGAGGCACTGTGGAGCAAATGGGATAACGCCAGCGATTCCCAGCGCAGACTTGCTGAAAAATGGTTGCCTGCGGTTCAGGCTGCAGACGAAATGCTGAACCAGGGGATTTCAACGAAAACGGCATTTGCGACCGTTGCTGGACATTACCAGGTCAGCGCATCCACTTTGCGGGACAAATATTACCAGGTACAGAAGTTTGCGAAGTCTGACTGGGCGGCTGCGCTTGTTGATGGCCGTGGTGCATCCCGTCGCAACGTTCACAAAAGTGAATTTGACGAGGATGCCTGGCAGTTTCTGATTGCAGATTATCTGCGACCGGAAAAACCCGCCTTTCGCAAATGTTATGAGCGTCTGGAACTGGCAGCACGTGAGCATGACTGGAATATTCCCTCCCGTGCCACGGCCTTTCGCCGGATTCAGCAACTGGACGAGGCAATGGTTGTTGCCTGCCGTGAAGGTGAACATGCACTGATGCATCTGATACCGGCACAGCAACGAACTGTGGAACACCTGGACGCCATGCAGTGGATCAACGGCGACGGTTATCTGCATAACGTCTTTGTACGCTGGTTTAACGGTGATGTGATCCGCCCGAAAACATGGTTCTGGCAGGATGTGAAAACCCGAAAAATTCTGGGCTGGCGCTGCGATGTGAGCGAGAACATTGATTCAATTCGCCTCTCGTTCATGGATGTTGTGACTCGCTACGGTATCCCGGAGGATTTTCACATCACCATTGATAACACCCGTGGTGCAGCGAATAAATGGCTGACGGGAGGCGCGCCCAATCGTTACCGCTTTAAGGTAAAAGAGGACGATCCAAAGGGACTGTTTTTACTGATGGGCGCGAAAATGCACTGGACAAGCGTTGTTGCCGGTAAAGGCTGGGGCCAGGCAAAACCTGTTGAACGTGCTTTCGGTGTTGGTGGGCTTGAGGAATACGTTGATAAGCATCCGGCACTGGCTGGCGCATATACGGGGCCAAATCCGCAGGCAAAACCTGATAACTATGGCGACCGCGCTGTTGATGCAGAGCTGTTTCTGAAAACCCTTGCCGAAGGTGTGGCGATGTTCAATGCCAGAACAGGCCGTGAAACAGAAATGTGCGGGGGCAAACTCTCGTTTGATGATGTTTTCGAGCGTGAATACGCCAGAACGATTGTGCGTAAGCCAACCGAAGAACAAAAACGGATGCTGTTACTGCCTGCCGAGGCGGTGAACGTTTCACGCAAAGGCGAGTTTACGCTTAAAGTTGGCGGCTCCCTTAAAGGCGCGAAAAACGTTTATTACAACATGGCGTTAATGAATGCCGGCGTGAAAAAAGTTGTGGTCAGGTTTGATCCACAGCAGTTACACAGCACGGTTTATTGTTACACCCTGGACGGTCGGTTTATCTGTGAAGCGGAATGTCTGGCACCTGTTGCATTTAATGATGCTGCGGCAGGCCGCGAATATCGCCGCCGCCAGAAACAACTGAAATCTGCAACTAAAGCAGCCATTAAGGCGCAGAAACAAATGGACGCACTGGAAGTTGCTGAACTGCTGCCGCAGATAGCCGAACCAGCAGCGCCAGAATCAAGGGTTGTTGGTATTTTCCGGCCTTCCGGTAACACGGTGCAGGTGAAATACCAGGAACCCGATGATGAATATGAAACTGATCGTGATGAATATCTGAATCATTCGCTGGATATTCTGGAACAGAACAGACGTAAAAAAGCCATTTAATTAACGTTTAAACAAAATTTAATTACGAGGTTATTCAGATGAATATTTCCGATATTCGCGCAGGACTGCGCACGCTTGTAGAAAGTGAAAAAGCGACTTATGCACAAATTGCACGCGAGTCTGGCGTGGCCGCAGGAACGTTAAGCGCATTCGTGAATAACAAGTACAACGGCGACAATGAACGTGTTGCGCAGACGCTGGAACGCTGGCTGGAGAACTATCACCGTGCCGCAGAGCTGCCAGAACCACCACGTTTTGTGGAAACCAGAACAGCACGCCAAATCTGGACGAGTATGCGTTTTGCCAGCCTGACTGAAAGTATTTCTGTTATCTGCGGTAATCCAGGTGTGGGAAAAACTGAAGCGGCCCGCGAATTTCGTCGCACCAATAACAATGTCTGGATGATCACCATTACCCCATCCTGTGCCAGTGTTCTGGAATGCCTGACTGAACTGGCTTATGAACTGGGAATGAATGACGCACCACGCCGTAAGGGGCCACTCTCCCGCGCTTTGAGACGCCGTCTTGAAGGTACGCAGGGGCTGGTCATTATCGACGAAGCTGATCATCTTGGCGCTGAGGTTCTGGAAGAACTCCGCCTGTTACAGGAGTCCGCCCGTATTGGCCTTGTTCTGATGGGGAATCACCGTGTTTATTCAAACATGACCGGTGGTAACAGAACGGTTGAATTTGCCCGCCTGTTTTCCCGTATTGCCAAACGGACGGCAATCAATAAAACCAAAATTGATGATGTAAAAGCCATTGCGGATGCCTGGCAAATTACCGGCGAAAACGAGCGGGAATTATTACAGCAGATTGCACAAAAGCCAGGTGCGCTTCGCATCCTGAACCACTCGCTGCGCCTTGCTGCCATGACCGCCCACGGTAAAGGTGAACGTGTTAATGAAGATTATCTGCGTCAGGCTTTCCGTGAATTAGACCTCGACGTTGATATTTCAACCCTGCTGCGCACGTAAGGAGAGCGAAATCATGATGTCACGGAATATCAAAATGGCAACGGAAGTAAAGAGCTGGTTACAGGAGCGCGGCAGCCACGTCAACGAATCCTGGCTGGGCGTGGCCCGCCCGGTGCTTGAAATTACCTGCCCGCCACCGGAGCTGGTCAGAAACGCTGTCAGGATTATGGAGCATAAATCAGGGGTTGCCCGTTCCGTATGGACGGCCCGCCTTAATGGTTGCCAGATTATCTGGCGTTAATAACGGCTTATTTATTTGTGAGGAATAACAAAATGGCAAAAGTAATCTTTGAATTTAACCGCATGGAAGATGTTGAGTTTCAGAAAAAAGGAGGTTTCTTTGTAGGAATGAGTGTGCAACTGGAAGAACAGTCTCCTAAGGAGCAAACCGGACCGCATGACGTGATGGCAGGCATTATCAAGAGCATGGCTCCTGAAATTATTGAAAAAGCAACCCAGGAGTTGTTGAAGTCAGCCAGAGAACTTGGGCTGGAAGCCGAAGGCGAGTTATTCCGGTATAACCCGGATGCAGCCAAACATTAATTTCAGGGAAGGAGGCATGATGATAATCCCTCGCAAAAGATGGTCACGCGAAGACCGGGAATTTATCGAAGCCAGTGTCGGGAAAATGACCGTCGAGGAAATGGCGAAAAAACTGAACGTTGCCCCAACCGCCCTACAGGCACATGCCAGAAGGCACGGAATATCGTTGTGTGCATACCGGGTCAGTGAGCACGACAAATATTTGTGTCGTGAACTTTATAAAGAAGGGCTGGCTATTCATGTCATTGCCCAAAAGATGGAATTAAGCAATCGTGCTGTATCCAGCATTGTATACAGCGAATATTAATTAACAGGAGCTTTATTTATATGGCTAAACCAGCAAAACGAATCAAGAGTGCCGCAGCAGCTTATGTTCCGCAATCCCGCGATGCCGTGGTGTGTGATATTCGCCGGATTGGTGACCTGCAACGCGAAGCGGCACGACTTGAAACGGAAATGAATGACGCTATCGCTGAAATTACTGAGAAATACGCCTCACAGATTGCGCCCCTTAAAACCAGTATTGAAACCCTTTCAAAAGGCGTTCAGGGATGGTGTGAAGCGAACCGCGACGAACTGACGAACGGCGGCAAGGTGAAGACGGCGAACCTGGTAACCGGCGATGTGTCATGGCGTCAGCGCCCACCATCGGTAAGTATTCGCGGTGTGGATGCGGTGATGGAAACGCTGGAGCGTCTTGGCCTGCAACGCTTTATTCGCACGAAACAGGAAATCAACAAGGAAGCGATTTTACTGGAACCGAAAGCAGTCGCAGGTGTCGCCGGAATTACAGTTAAATCAGGCATTGAAGATTTTTCTATTATTCCGTTTGAACAGGAAGCCGGTATTTAATACCACCATTAATATTTAATTAGTTCACTTTCTTTTAATTATGGCGCGATGCGTCAGGGGATTGCTCGCGCCTGAAACAGATTACTGAGGAATAAAAAATGGTTGATGCAAAAGTTCTGAATGGTGTCAGCACATTATTACGGGCTTACGGGCGTCTGACCTGCGGGGTTCTGGCTGAAAAAATGAATATGCTGCCCTCGTCAATGGTGTATTTCCTGCGTGATGCGGTTGATGCCGGAGTTCTCACTGAATGTAACGGATTTTATGACGTTCCGCGCCCTCGTCCAACGCCGCCAGTAAGACGAAACGCAACAACGGAACACCCCGCTGTTGATAATGCTCAATGGTGCGCGTTCCGCCGCTCTTTGCCCTGGCTGGAAGGCAATGCCATTCCGGCATTGGCAAAAGAATTTGCGACAGGCGTACTGACCTGCGAGTCGGTTTACATCGTTGCTGAAGTGGATGACGAGATGTGCAAACAGGGGATGCCCCGTTTTGTGATGGCGTATATCGATATCCGGCTGGGGCGCTTTATTTGTGGTTCCAGTGGCTGGAATATCACCGACCACGTCATGCGCTATCTCATTCTTGATTATTCACCAGCTCCGGCAGCAACACAGGAAGTCAGTGAACATGATTAAGTCAATTGGCTTTGTCCTGCTGGTTGGCACCTGCGGGAGTGATGCCTGTGATGCTATCCCGGCAACAGAAAAAATCTGGCCCACAGAGCAGGCATGTATGCAGGTGATGGAGCGCATACAAAAACGTTATCCCAGTGGAATCTTTTATTGCGAAGAGGTATTACGAAATGAGTAAGCATATTTATTACGACCCTAAATATCGGGCTGAAATGCGGGCGCAACTGGTTGTCAGTGGATATACACCGGAGCAGGCCGATACAACTCTGACAGAACTGATGGGTGAGCTTCCATTTGATGAAGCTGAATATGAATACTGGCTGAAGCAGTTCAGGCTGGAAATTCTGGAAAACACCACACTGCCATCGCTGATAAGAATAATAAAAAGCGTTATCGACAATGCCTGCTACAACGGTGATTGCTTGGCCGCAGCAATTGCGACCCATGCTCTGGTGAATCTGCTGGAGGTTACCGGCGCAGTTTTCCTGAATCCTGAAAAGGTATTAAGAGATGAAAATACAGATGATTACTGATGCTGATTTAATGGCTGCAACCTTAATTTCCAGTGGCATGTCAGAACAAAAGGTAAATGATTTCCTGGATAATGTCGTATACCAGCACTATGAGCAGGCCAGAGAAAATTTAATTTCAGAAAAGCGCACGATGATTGCTGAATCATTAAGCCCTGCATGGATTATCGAAGAGTTGCGGGGAATCATTGCCAGTCAGGATAAAGTGGCGGCAGTTGCCGCCCTTGATGTGCTACAGCGAATGAGTAAAGAGCTATTCAACACTGAATTAATTTTAAAATCCGGGGGACATAATGAATCGCACATCCCTGATTAAATTAATTCATGTTGCACGTCGGGAGTTGCAACTTGACGATGACACTTACCGCGCTTTTCTGGTGCAGTGCACGGGCAAAACCAGTTGTCGCGAGCTGTCCGTTGCACAACTGGAACAAGTGCTCGATGCCATGAAAGAGCGCGGTTTTAAGAAACAGAAAAAATATCCCCGCCGTCGTTTTAAGGGGCATGTCACACCACGCGAGAAGATTTACAAAATCTGGCAGCAGATGTTTCTTGACGGTTTCGTCTCCGATATCAGCGACGCTGCGCTGGACAAATACGTTGAGCGCCTGACAGCCAGACGTAATGGCGGACAGGGTGTTTCCACGCTGGCATGGTGTCACGGGGAATCGTTGCAGGTTGTGCTTGAAACGCTCAAACAGTGGCATATGCGCTGCATCCGTGAAGCCTTTGCCCGACATGGTGTGCCTTTACCTGTGAGCGAAACCGGGCGGGAGCTGCGCGGCTATGATGCACTGACCAGTGCGTATGCCCGCGCACGAAACAGCGGGAGAATTGCTGTATGAAACAGATGAAAGAGCAGGATTTATTCGAAGACTTCCGGGACGACAGCGTTCTGGAATATCTTCACGATTATCAGGAAAAATATGTTTACCCGGCGCTACTTTCAGAACTGAATGCTCTGTTGCGACAGGAACTGATAAGGCTTGGGGTTAACCCGGTCCATTCCCTTGAGTTGGTAGTGGCGATTTGTAATCATATCGGTGGGATTCAGGTATATGTTCCTAAAGGGAAAATACTGGAAAATCTTATCAGAGACATGCGCATCTGGCGTGATTTTGATGGGAAAAACGTAGCGGAACTGGTGCAGCGTTACAAAGTGACATACAAAACGGTATATCAAGCTATCAAAAGAATGCGAAGGCTGGAGCGTGGAAAATATCAAATGCAACTGTTTAAGGATGAGTCATGAAATACTTTCCTCTTATACTTTTACTGAGCGTATTTTGCGCTAATGCGGCAAAGTTGCCAGCTGAAGATGTCATCAAAAAACGTCTGACAGAAAAAGATCTCATTGCACTAAATAGCTGGAAGCCTCTTAAGGGAGGCGATTCTATTAAGAACGGTGGAACTGAAACTGCTCACAGCAAATTCGGGGTATTTACGATCAATAATAAAGTCGTCAGCTCAAGGACGACGGTAAAGGATTTTGAAAACAATCCTTCAGGTGTGTTGTCTTCCTTTGTAGCATGCTCGCGGGTTGCAGAGTCAGCAATTGGTGAACTAACAGAGAAGCAGCAGAAACGAATTATTGACATGGTAGTTTCAGCTACAAAAGTTGAAGGGTATGGGTTAACTGACGTGATACAGGGTTTTCTCATGCAAACCAAATTTCTCAAGATGGGTAACGATATGGTAATAGATTGCTCCATCAAAGGAGATGAGTAGTTATCTTCCCTTAATTCAATGAAGCCGGTAAATCCGGCTTTTTTTATGCCTCCGGCACCATGAAGCAGACCACGTTTAACTCTGCTTCACAGGTGTTTTTATGGAAAATCAAAAATTCTCCCCGGCCTTTGAACATGCGCTGAATTTCATTCTGCGTCCCGATATCGAAGGCGTCTATGTCAATGACCCCACTGACCGTGGCGGCGAAACCAAATACGGCATTTCTGACCGCCGCGACGGTGTGATTGACGGCAAAACCGACGTCAACGGCGACGGCAAACCGGATACCCGCATTAAGGATTTGACCCGCGAACAGGTTGCGCAGATTTACTGGCGCGATTACTGGCTGCCTGCCGGATGTGAGCAGTGGCCTGATGGCGTGGCGCTTTTTGTGTTTGATGCGGCGGTTCAGCATGGCGTTAAAAAGGCTATCAAACTTTTGCAGGAGGCCGCTGATGTGGATGCTGACGGCATCATCGGGCCGCGTACCCGCAAGGCCGTGAGCCAGTCCACCCCTGACTGGTTGCTGGCCCGCTGTATTGTCCGTCGTTCCCGCTTTTATGCCGACATCATCAAATCAAAACCCGCCCAGGGCAAATACCTGAACGGCTGGTTTAACCGCATGGAAAAGCTGACCGACGCCTGTCTGGAAATCATCGATACCCCTCTGGGCATCATGTCCGCCACGCGGGGGTGATATGGGCAAAGGCTGGGATGCCTCACTGAAAGCCGGGCGGCGTGACCGCCTGCGTCAGGAGGTTCTGCACCGCATGGCCGGAGGTCCGCCCCCGAAACCGCTGGACTATACCGGCCATGACGGCACACACGCCAGCTACTACATGCGTGGCTGGAACTCCGTGGATACACGGGACATTTTCTGGCAGTGCCAGAAGTACAGGGAAAAATTCAATGTGGAAAAAGGTAATGAACAAAATTTTAAAACTGTGTGACTGGCTGCTTTGTTCCCGACTGATGAGAACCCCATGGCCGCTGGCCGGACTGACACTCTGCATGTTCATCATCAGCATGTTATGTGGCTGGCGATCGTTCGTGTTGATGTTGTTGTCCTTTGCCGGGGTGGTGTTGTTTTCATACAGCGCAAGCCTCGGGAATGTGCCATTTCGCCTGCTGCCTGAGGTCCGTTACCGGGCTTTTGGTCGCCACATCATCGTGTGGTCATGGGTGGTCTGGGCGCTGGGATATTTCTGCTGCGTCTTCAGCACGCTGATGATGATGTCACCGGTGCATCCGGTGTTCTGGCTGTGTGGTGGCAGTTGCGGCGGTCTGCTCTGTCTTCAGCGTTATCTGCATGGAGGTTTCCCGTGGATCCGTTAACCCTTTCAGGCATCGCCTCTGTTCTGCTGAAAGCCGGGCCGGGGCTGATTCGTTCCGTCGGGCGCTGGTTTGGTGGCAGTACATCTGCCGCCGCTGACTCGGTGGCCGGTATGGTGGAAAGCGTCCGGGAAAGCCTTCCCGTTGCTGAACAGCAACGCATTCTGGAACAAAAACTGGTGATGCTGTCACCGGAGCAACTGGTGCAACTGGAAACCCTGAAAATTCAGCTGCAACAGCTGGAGGTGGAACGGCAGAAGCTGGTGCTGGCTGACCAGCAGGCCGCACACCACGAACAGCAGGAAACCATCCGCAATGGTGACAACGCCACGGACAGCTATGTGCGCCAGACGCGCCCGCTGCTGGCCCGCCTTTCCTGTTACAGCAGTCTGGCCTATGTGCTGTTGCTTTCCTGCGGCCAGATTGCCGGAGCCATTGCCGGTGCCAGAGGTATCACGCTGCATATGCCGTCACCGGACTGGGATATCACGCTGATGTTACTTACCCCGGCGCTGGGCTATCTCGGCGTGCGAACTCTTGACGGCTTTGCCCGTTACAGCAAGTCAAGCAAGGACAAAATTTCTGCGGGGCTGAAATGACCGACGAAATCGACCGCATCAGTGAAGTGGTTCTGAACGAACGTCAGAGCGTCGTTAAAGCCTGGCAGACACGGACAAAAGAAACGCCCCACAGCCGGGGCTTCTGCAATGACTGCGGGAACGTTATTCCGGCACAGCGCCTTGCGGCGCTGCCGGATGTGGTGACCTGTATTGACTGTCAGCAGATGCGGGAACGTAGGAGGAAAACGTGTCCTGGGAAATGATCAGAGCCAACTGGCCCATTCTGTGGGCATTGCTGATGACAGGAATAAACCTGCTTCAGTTGATTCTGGCAAAGACCTACGTCAAGCGCGAAGAGTTTGATTTGCTGCGTTCCCGCGTGTCGGTGATGGAAAGCCAGGTACATCAGCTACCTGATCGTGATGAGTTCCACCGCCTGCAACTGGATATCAGCAACCTGCGGGGAGAAATCAAAGAGCTGGGGCCATCCATCCGCCAGGTATCCCGCATCAGCGATTTGTTATTAGAGAACGAGTTAAAGGAAAAAAATTAATGGCGATGAAAGAGATCCTCACTGAAGACCGTCGTCTGGTGTTGCTGCGTTCCCTGCTGGATTGTGGCGACAGTGCGAATGAATCCGTGTTGCAGACCTGCCTTCAGGCCTACGGTCATAAGGTATCCCGTGATGTGGTGCGCACCCAGCTTGCATGGCTGCGCGAGCAGGGGCTGGTTCGTCTGTCTGATGTGGGCGGCTGTTACGTGGCTGAAATCACCGGCAGCGGCGAGGATGTGGCAAACGGCCTGTCCAGCGTTCCGGGCGTTAAAAAACCCCGTGCGAGGGACTGAGCATGGCCCGAAAACTGAAGCCGTTAAGTCGCGGAGAACGGGCCGTCGTGCGGCAACTGGCGTACTGCCTTGTGCTGGCAGATATTGAGCAAAACGCCATTGTCCGTGCATACGAACAACAGACCGGAAAGCCCTGGAACCCGGATGCACCGGATACCCCCATGAAACGTGCCCTGCGTTCATCACCGGCATGTGCGCGGCTGTGGAAGCTGTTAGGTAAGGATATCCGCTCCGTTCGCGAAGAAATATACGCCGGTCTGAAAACACCGGGAACTGAAGACGGGGGCCGTCGTGAACCGTAAAAAGAATCCGATAAGTAAAGCGTCCCGTGATGAACTCCGCCGTCTGGCGCACAACCTGACATGGCGGGAAATCCAGAACGGCGCACTGAAATCTGCATACGAAAGTTTACAGCGTAGTGAGCAACAGGAGCGCACACATGGAAAATGAACAACGCCCCACCCGTGGCCGTCTTTCCAAAGTGGATTTACTCCCGGGCAGCATCCGGGAGCAGTTGCATCAGATGCTGCGGGAAAAGCGGCACACGCAGGAGGAAATCCGCGAAGCCATCAACGCCCTGATTGACGAACACAACCTGCCGGAAGAGATGCAGTTAAGCCGGACGGGCTTAAACCGCTATGCCATCCGCATGGAAAAAGTCGGGGCAAAAATCCGTGCCTCCCGCGAAATGGCCGAAGTCTGGGCGGCAAAGCTGGGTTCCGCGCCGACGTCAGACGTCGGCAAACTGCTGATGGAGTTTGTAAAAACGCTGGCTTTTGAAACGTCCATGTCGATGGCAGAAGACGACAAGCCTGTTGCACCGAAGGCGCTGGGGCAACTGGCGCTGGTTGCCCAGCGTCTGGAAGCGGCAGCCATGACCAGCCATAAACGCGAGAAAGCGATCCGTGATGCGTTTGCGCAGGAGATGGCAGAGAAAACCGAAGAACTGGTCAGAACGGGCGGTCTGTCAGGTGGTGCGGCTGACACCATCAAACGTGAAATTCTGGGGATTAGCGCATGACACAGATGGACACGTTCAGTGAATCTGATGTTCTGCTGCCGTATCAGAAACGCTGGGTGGCGGATGATGCCGACCTGAAAATTGCCGAGAAATCCCGCCGTACCGGTTTAACCTGGGCAGAAGCGGCAGATGCAGCACTGACGGCATCACTGAAGAAGGAAGACGGCGGGCGCGATCACTTTTATATCGGTTCGAACAAGGAGATGGCCCGCGAATTTATCGACGCCGTGGCGATGTGGGCGAAGGCGTTTAATGCGGCAGCGGAAGAAATCTGCGAGGAAGTGATCACCGACGAAGACAAGGACATTCTGACGTTCGTCGTGTACTTCGCCAGCGGTTTTAAGGTCAAGGCACTGTCCAGCAACCCGAGCAACATTCGCGGGATGCAGGGGAATGTCACCATCGACGAGGCCGCGTTCCATGAAAAACTGGACGAGCTGCTGAAGGCGGTGCTGCCGCTGAAAACATGGGGCGGCAAAATTCGCCTTATTTCCACCCATGACGGCGTGGACAACCTGTTTAACCAGCTGATTCAGGAAAGCCGCGCGGGCAAAAAAGATTACAGCATTCATACCATCACGCTGGACGACGCCTGCAATGACGGGCTGTACCGGCGTATCTGTCAGGTGCGCGGCATGGTGTGGTCACCGGAAGCCGAGGCGGAATGGAAAGAAGGTCTGCTGCGAAATACCGCCACCCGCGAAGACGCACTGGAGGAATATTACTGTGTCCCGAAAAACGGCGGCGGCACGTATATCCCCCGCTCACTGCGTGAACGTGCGGCCCGTGGCACCGGAAAAGTGTTGCGCTTTACCGGCACACCGGAATTTAACGCACTGACGGAAAGCCAGCGCCGGGCAGATATCCGGGAATGGCTGGAAACAGTGGTGCGCCCTGAACTGGAAAAACTCCCGAAGAACCTGCGCCACTGTCTGGGGGAAGACTTTGCGCGTTCGGGTGACCTGACCGTACTGGCCCCGGTGACGGTGAACGATGACACCACCCGCGAGGTGCCGTTCCTGGTTGAGCTTGGCAATGTGCCGTTTAAACAGCAGGAGCAGGTGCTGTTCTGGCTTTGCGATCGTCTGCCCCGCCGTGACGGCATCAAAATGGATGCGCGGGGGAATGGTCAGTATCTGGCAGAACAGGCGGCAGAGCGGTACGGCGATGAAGTGGAACAGGTGATGCTGTCCGTGGCGTTTTACCGCGAAAACATGCCCCGTTTCCGTGCGGCGTTTGAAGATGATGAGCTGATCCTTCCGAAGCATGAAGACGTGATCAATGACCTCGGGGCCATTCAGTTACTGCGTGGCGTTCCCGGCATTGATGATTCACGAACCAAAGGCAGCGACGGTCACAAACGTCACGGCGACGCCGCTGTGGCCATTTTCCTGGGCTTCCTTGCCAGCAAGGATGACTGCCACCGTTACGAGCTGCACCGCCTGAACCGCCCGGTGAAACCGGAAGAACGCAACGCGCGCCGCCAGATGAAGCTGACGCGCGGCCTGAAAAATGAGGGAGGTTTACTGTGAACCTGAAACAACTGGCCGGGGCCGTTCGCCGTCTGCTGAACCCGGCAACCGGTGAGGAAGACACGCTGAAAAAAGAGGCGCTCAACGAAGCACAGGCCCGTCCGCGTCATGCCGGTGTGCGTTCGGCCTCGCCGGGTATCAGCGTCGCCTCCGGGCTGAACCCCGGCAGGCTGGCAGGCATTCTGCGCAATGCCGCCGACGGCATCACGCGTGATTTTTTTATCCTTGCTGAAGAGATGGAAGAGCGCGATTTGCATTACGCCTCGGTGCTGCGCACCCGCAAGCTGACGGTGGCGGGT
Organism: Escherichia sp. F1; assembly: GCF_046764225.1. Lineage (NCBI taxonomy): Bacteria > Pseudomonadati > Pseudomonadota > Gammaproteobacteria > Enterobacterales > Enterobacteriaceae > Escherichia > Escherichia sp. F1. Next base: position 1,663,798 of record NZ_CP177202.1, on the reverse strand, counting down.
ATCGAACCGGTGGTGGTGGCCGCCAGTGATGACGATGCTGACGTGCAACTGGCGGACGCCATCCGTGCACTGATGGAAGCCCCGCAAATCCCCGAGCTGTTGTTTGATCTGCTCGACGGGCTGGGGAAAGGGGTGGCGGTCTGTGAAATCCTGTGGAACACCCGCAACAACCACTGGATGCCCCGTGATTATGAGTGGGTTGATCCCCGTTTTCTGAAAGCCGAAAAACCCACGCTGCGCCAGTTCCGCCTGCTGACTGACGATGAACCGGTGGATGGCGTACCGCTGACACCGGGAAAATTCATTGTTCACCAGCCGCGTCTGAAATCCGGTCTGCCGCTGCGTAATGGTCTGGCCCGTCTGGTAGCGGTGATGTACATGCTGAAATCCTTTACCGTGCGTGACTGGTGGGCATTTGCGGAAAAGTTCGGCATTCCGGTCACGGTGGGGAAATACGGTCCCAACGCCACGGAGGAGCAAATCCGCGTACTGATTGATGCGATTGCGTCCATTGCCTCGGATGCCGGGTGTGCAATTCCGCAGTCCATGCAACTGGAGATGCAGGAAACCGCCAGCCGGAATAACGGCGGTGCACTGTTCTGTGAAATGGCGGAATGGTGCGATGCGCAAATCAGTAAGGCTGTGCTGGGGCAGACCATGACCACGGATAACGGCAGTTCGCGTTCACAGGCGGACGTGCACAATCAGGTGCGTATGGACATTGTGCGCTGGGACGCGCGGCAGCTGGCTAACACGCTGAATGAATATCTGGTGCGTCCCTATATCGAGGCCAACTACGGGCCACAGGCGCACTACCCCCGTGTTGTTCTGCGTATCAGTGAAGCGGAAGATCTGAAGGCGCTGACAGATGCTCTGGTGCCACTGATTGACCGGGGGATGCGGGTTCAGGAATCGGAGCTGCGGGACCGGTTCGGCCTGGCTGAACCGGACGACGGGGCTGATGTTCTGCATCCGGTGTCTGCCGGAATGTCAGGTGATGTGGCGATGAACCGCGAGCGCGTCGCCCTGAACCGGGAACACCCCGACGAACTGGCACAGATGGTGGATGATGCCCTGCGTGACTGGCAGAAAACCGGCGAAGCGTTCACGAACCCGGTGCTGACACTGGCGCAGGAATGCGACAGTTTTGATGACTTTCTGAAACGCCTGCCTGAGCTTCAGGAAACGCTGAACGCGGACGACTTTGCCCTGCAACTGGCGGAGGTGTGCTTTAAGGCGCGTGCGCTGGGGGACACCGGTCATGCGTGAAACTCTTATCCCGAAAGAGGCGCTGGCGTGGCTGAAGGCGAAGAAGCTGCGCCCCGGTTTTGATTACCGGGATGTGTGGCGGGAAGAGCACCGGAGCAGCTTCACCGTGGCAAAAATGCTGCAACTGGATTTGTTGTCGGATGTGAAAGCCCTTGTGGAAGACGCCCTGCAAAGCGGGCAGACGTTCAGCGAGTTCCGGGAGGCGCTGCAACCGCTGCTGATAAAACGCGGATGGTGGGGCGTACAGGAGATGGATGATCCGCTGACGGGCGAAAGGCGCACCGTACAGCTGGGCAGCGACCGTCGTCTCCGCACGATTTTTGACACCAACATGCGCACCGCCCGCGCGGCGGGCCAGTGGGAACGCATTCAGCGGACAAAGCGGGCCATGCCGTATCTGATTTACGAGCTGGGACCATCCCGTGAGCACCGGGCGGAGCATGTGAAATGGGCGCGTCTGTGTCTGCCGGTAGATCATCCCTTCTGGCAGACGCATTTCGCCCCTAATGGCTGGGGCTGCAAATGCACCATCCGTCAGGTCAGCCGTGGTGAATATGCGCAACTGGTAGCACAGGGCACCATTCACACCGAAGCGCCGGAAATCCGAACCGTCCGCTGGGTGAACAAACGCACGGGCGAAGAGGAAGAGGTGCCGGAAGGGATTGATCCGGGCTGGAACTACAATCCCGGCATAAACCGCGCGCAGGAGCTGGCACGCCAGCTGGCGACAAAACAGGCCCGTTTTGACAGTGAATAACCCTCCCGCCGTAAATCCCCCTGAAACGCATCAGAAACGCGTTTTTTATTCTGATGGCGTGAATGTGCATTCTGACTTTTTTGAAGATGCTGTGGCGTTTTTGAAGGGGTTTTGAAGGGGGTGTTCTTCCCGTTTTCAGTGAAGCCGGTAAATCCGGCTTTTTTTCTGCCTTCCGCATACTGACCGTCGGTAACCCCAAACGACGGAGACTGACATGCAACCGGAACTGCTGGCGCTGTGTTTTTCCCTGCCAGAACCCATTCCTGAGCTGACACCCGCTCAACTGCCTGAATGGCTTGAACTCGTTCCTGCGGGTGAGTTCACCGGGCGCGATGGCCGGACGTGGATTAACCGCAATCCGCATGAGGTGGTCACCCGCTCGTCCGACATCAAAATTCCGGTGGACATTGAACACGCCACCGAAATTAAAGGGCAACGCGGTGATGAAGCCCCGGCGTATGGCTGGGTGGAAGAACTGCGCGTGACGGACAGCGGCACCATTGAAGGCCGTGTTGTCTGGAGCGAGTACGCCCGGTGGATGCTGAGCGAACGCCGTTACCGCTATTACAGCCCGGCGTTTTTCTTTGACGCAGACGGTGTGGTGACGCGCCTGTCCAGCGTCGGGCTGACCAACAAACCTAACCTGGACTTTCCTGCACTGAATACGGAGAAAAACCCGATGACAGTACCTGTGCAAATCACCGGCCTGCTTGGGCTGGCTGAATCTGCCACGGTGGACGATACCGTGGCCGCCATTAAACAACTTCAGGAGAACGAACAGGTGGCGCTGAACCGCGCACAGACACCTGACCTGACGAAGTTTGTGCCGGTGGAAACCCACAATCTGGCACTGAACCGTGCCGAAACCGCAGAAAAACGCCTTCAGCAACTGGAAGAGAAGGAAGCCGAGGCGCTTGTGGATGCGGCCATCGAGGCCGGAAAAGTGGCCCCGGCAAACCGCGACATGTTCCTGGCCACCTGTCGTACGGAAGAAGGCCGCAAACAGTTTGCGGAATACACCAAAGGCACACAGCCGTTGGTGAACAACGACAAGCCCAGCCAGGGCAAGGATAAACCCGCGCAGACGCTGACCGACGCCGAACTGGCGATGTGTCGCAGCATGGGTATTACCGGGGAAGAGTTCCTCGCCGCTAAACCGAAACAGGAGAATAACTGATGGGAGCAGTCACTTCCGAAGTCCTTCACGCGCTGACCACCTGTCTGAGCGCCGCTTATACCCGTGGTCTGAGTGGTGTTACCCCACAGTGGCAGCGTATTGCCTCTGAAATCCCGAGTTCGTCCGCCTCCAATACCTACGGCTGGATGAAAGATTTACCGGAGATTAAGGAATGGGTCAGTGCCCGTCAGATGGCAACGCTGGACGGTTATGGTTACACCCTGGCGAACAAAACCTGGGAAAGTTCGATCCGCGTTAAACGCGAACACATTGAAGACGATCAGATTGGTCAGTACAGCATTATCGCTGAACGCTATGGCCGCCAGACATCGGAGTTCCCGGACAAGCTGTGTTACCCCCTGCTGTGTGCCGGGTTTAACACCCTGTGTTTTGACGGTCAGAACTTCTTTGATGAAGACCACCCGCTGGGCGACGGCACCTGCAGCAACGTTGTCGGCACCCCGGCATCAGACCAGGGAGAACCGTGGTTCCTGATTGATGATTCTCAGGTACTGAAACCCATCATCTGGCAGACGCGACGCGCCTTTAAGTTTGAAGCCCTGGATGATCTGAACAGCGAGCACACCTTCAAGAATAACGAGTTCCTTTACGGGGTGGACGGTCGCTGCAATGCGGGCTTCGGCTTCTGGCAGACCGCCGTCGGTTCCCGTGCGGCACTGACAGCGGAGAACTACGAGAAGGCCAGCAATCTGTTGCGGGGTATGAAGGCCACCAACGGTGAACCGCTGGGCATCCGCCCGACCACCCTTGTGGTGGGGCCGAAAAACCGCGCGGCGGCGAAGCGCATCATTGACGCCATGCTGGTTAACGGCGGCGATTCCAACATCTGGTACAAGGATGTGGACATCGTGGTCAGCCCGTTCATCACCACGCCGGCATAACCCGTCGCGTAACCTGTAAACCGCAGTTAAAAGGCGCTGTGAATGCCCTTTTAACTGCCTTTTAAAAGGCAGAGTCATGAGTGAAAAAGCAGGAACCAAAGGCGCGAAAGCCGCAAAGAACAGCACAGCACAGGAAAACCCGGCACCGCTGGCAGACGTTATTGTGGCTGACAGTCAGGCGAATGAACCACGTCCGGCTGAAGACCCGGTTACTGTACAGGGTGACGCCCCTGTCCGGCTGAACGTCCGGGCCGTGTCTGAAAACGGGTTCTGGCGCTGTGGCCGTTTCTGGTCACATGCCGGTGAGGATGTGGCGGTGACCGCTGCGGTTGCCAACCGCCTGATGGCAGAGCCGAATCTGATTGTCCGGGAAGCGGAGAAAGGCTGATGGGGTATATCACGCAGGAAGACCTGTTACGCGCGGACGGCAATCTTGTCTGGAACATGGCGATTAACCGGGAAACCAACGAACTGGATGAAGACAAAATCCGTCAGGCCATCAGTGATGCCGAAGCGGAAATTGATTCGTTTCTGTCCCGCCGCTACCAGCTGCCGCTGGGAGTGACGGAAATCCCGCGCCCGCTGCAACGCGTGGCGGTATCGCTGGCGTTTTACTGGTTGTCAGAGCGTGACAATCAAATCACGGAGCTGATCCAGAAACGCTACGACGACGCCATTAAAACCCTGCGTGAGATGGCGAACGGCACCCGTGACCTGGGCCTGCCAGCGTATGCCACCCCGGCAGAAACCGATCACGGGAAAATCATTGTGGTGGGTGCCAATGCCCGGCTGTTCACCCGTAACAACCTGAAAGGGGTGCTGTGATGGGTATTTCTGTACAGGTCAGCGGTGACCAGCGTCTGGAGGATATCCGCCGTGCCGTTGAAAAGCTGGCAGATGGTTCATTGCAGGCAGAGCTGCTGGAGAGCATAGGTGCGGTGGTGGAATCACAGACCCGCCGCCGCATCATCGATGAGAAAACCAGTCCGGGCGGTGAACGCTGGCCGGACTGGTCTGACGGGTACAAAAAAACCCGCCACGGCAACCAGAGTCTGCTGCGTGGTGAAGGCCATCTGCTGGAGAGTATCCAGTACATCGTGGAAAACCGCGTGGTGCGTATCGGTTCACCGCTGGATTATGCCCGCATCATGAATGACGGCTTTTCCGGCAGTGTGCCGGTCAGCGCCCACAAACGGCTTATCTCGCAGTGTTTCGGGCGGGCGCTGAAATATCCGGTCTGGCAGACCGTCGGCGCACATAACCGCATGATGAACATTCCACAACGTGAATTTCTGGGGCTGTCTTCTGCCAACCAGCAGGAGCTGCAACAGGTTATCAGTCATTTCTGGAAGGAGGTTCTGCCATGACAGAACAACGCCCTGAACTGCGCACACCGGGGAGCACCGTTGCGGCCGCAGAGCGCATTGTGGCCTGGCTGCAGACGGCCCTTCAGGGGGACACCCCCGACCGGGCCAACGTGGTGGAGCGTCACATCGGCCAGTTCAACAGCCCGGATGAAGTCAAACGCTATCTGTCCGGTCGCACCGGCTGTATCCGGGTAGCTGCCCTGCGCGTCCGGGATATCAACCCGCGCGGCGGGCTGTCCGGTCTGGTTACCTGGGTGGCTTACATCATGGCGACGGATTCGTGGGGGTACTCCCGCGACGTGCGCTGTGAAGTGCTGGCCGGAAAGGTGATTAAACGCCTGCTGTCGTCGGATGCCACCGGGGGCATGGGGGCTGAACGCATGGCTGCTGATGTGCGGGCAGACAACATTTACTCCGTCAGCCTCGACGGGCTGGGTGTCACCATGTGGGCGGTGACGTGGGAGCAGGAGTTCCGGCTGGATGAAGAGATTGATCTCGCCGCGCTCCCGGACTTCCTGCGCCTCGGGGCAACGCTGCGCTGCGGCGAACACACTGAAATTAACGACGTGATCCATGTACGGGGTGACGATGGAACAGAAACTGATTAAGCCAGCGCGGGAAAACGTCCGTGTCCGTAAACCGGATGGCGCGCATTTATCCCCGGAAGGGGAACGTCTCGACGTCTGCGCTTACTGGCTGCGCCGTGAAGCCGAGGGAGATGTGGAAATAACCGCACTTCCGAAAAATAACAACAAAACCAGAGGGAAAAAATAATGTCGCTGGGTTCAATTCCTGATGATATCCGCGTCCCGCTTGTCTGGATCGATATCGACAATTCTCAGGCGCTGGATGGTGCATCCGCGCAAAGCCGAAAAATTCTGGTCATGGGCCACGCGGTATCGTCCGGCAGCGCAGACGCCCTGTCACTGACCCGCATCACCAGTGACAGCCAGGCAGACCAGCTTTATGGCAAAGGGTCGATGCTGGCTGAAATGCTCAAAATGCTGCGTCGTGCCAACACGTACACGGAAACCTGGGCAATGCCGGTTGCCGCGCCTGAAGGCGCTGCCGCAAAAGCCACGCTGACCGTGCTGGGTACAGCGACTGAAGCCGGAACGGTGGCACTGCTGATTAACGGTGTGTCCGTTCAGGTGAGCGTGAGCGCCGGGGCTACGAAGGAAAACATTGCAAAAGCCATTGCTGATGCGGTGACGAAAAAGCCTGCCACGCAGGTGGCCGCTGCGGTGAAGGATGATGCCACGGATACCGTGGAGCTGACCGTGAACTGGCACGGCGTCACCGGCAACGGTGCCGACGTTCGCCTGAACTACTACACCGGTGAAGCCTTCCCGGCAGGTGTGAAGGTGACCGCTACTGCGTTTACCGGCGGCACCGGGACACCGGAAATGGCGGATGCCGTTGCGGCCATCGGCCCGGAGTGGTTTACCGATATCATCGCCCCGTTCACCGACACGAAAAGCCTGAACACCCTGCGTGATGAACTGCTGAACCGCTGGGGGCCGCTCAAAATGATGGAGGCGCAGCTGTGGACGGCGTTTCGTGGCACGCACGGGGAAACCGGCACGTTTGGTGAAACCCGCAATGACTGGCTGATTAGCTGTATCGGCACCAACCTGTCACCGCATCCGGCGTGGATGTGGGCCGCGTCATACGGCGCAACGGCAGCGTATCACCTTGCCATTGACCCGGCGCGTCCGCTTCAGACGCTGGTCCTGACCGGCATTCTACCGCCTGCGCGTAATGTTCGCTGGGATATGCCGGAACGTAACCTGCTGCTGCATGACGGCATTGCCACGCACATGGTGGACGCCGGGGATAACGTCTGCATCGAGCGTGAAATCACCATGTACCGGGTTAACCAGTACGGTGATGCGGATGTGTCGTACCTGGATGTGCAGTCCCCCGCCACGCTGGGCCGTATCCGTTACATCATCAAAAACCGTTTCACGAACCGTTATCCGCGTCACAAGCTGGCAGATGATGACGTGCTGGACTCACTGGATGCGGGGCAGCCGGTGATGACGCCGAAGCTGTGCACCGCAGAGCTGCTGGATATCTGCCAGACCGAACTTATTCCTGCGGGCCTTGTGGAGAACTTCAGCGATTACAAGGACACGCTTCAGGTGACACGCGACAGCAGCGATAAAAACCGCCTGAACTTTATCTGCCACCCGAATCTGGTGAACCAGCTGCGTGTGCTGGCAGGCCTGATTCAGTTCAAACTTTAAGGGGGCCGCATGGCAAAAATTCTTGGCATGGCGACCATTCGCGTGAATGGCCGCGAAATTAAAACCGAGGGGAAATCCACGCTGAATCCGGGCGGCTTCAGTCGCACCCAGCATATGGGCGGCGGCAAGGTCTGGGGCATCTCCAGCAAGATGGCCTCGCCGTCCATCAAGGTGACCATTGCGGCGGCAGCGGATATGGACGTGATTGAAATCAGCAGCTGGGAAGACGTCACGGTGATGTTCTACGGCGACAATGGCCTGAACTACATGATGACGGGTTCCGCCACGGATAATCCGGCGGAGCTGGACGAGGATTCCGGCACCATCAGTGCCAACTTTATCGGTGAAAAATGCGTGAAGGTGTGACATGGCCGCGATGGAATTTGAACTGAAACACGGGCTTCTGACCGGCAAAGGCACGGCAGATGAAACCCTGCATAAAACCGTGAAGCTGCGCGAGCTGACCGCCAGCGACGTGATTGATGCACAACTGGCCGCAGAACGTGTGGTACTGGGCGGGAACGGAAAGGCGGTGGCCTACTGCTCTGAAGTGCTGATGGGGCTGGAGATGATGCGCCGTCAGGTTGCGGCCATCGGCAGCATTCCCGGCCCGCTGGACATGAAACAGCTGCGAATGCTCCACCCGGCAGACCTTGAACTTATCAGCACGAAAGCCGCTGCGCTGGATGACATGCTTGAGGAGGTGGCAACGCGGGGGCGAACTGATGCCGCTGGCGGCGGCACTGATGAACCTGCTGGTTAACCTGTCTCAGCGATTCAGTATTCAGTACCTGGAACAGCTGCCCCTGCGGCAGCTGTTCCGCCTGATAAAGCAACTGGAGAAACAGCATGGCAACAGGTAACCGTCTCAGCACGGAAATCATGATCAACCTTGCCGGGAACCTGACCGCCAAAGCCCGGCAGTACGGCGCAAATATGTCGCAGTTCGCCCGGAACCATCAGAAGGCCATGCGCCTTGTCAAAGCCACAACGGAGGCCGCAGGACGCGGCCTTGATACGCTGGGCAACCGCTACACGGCAATGATAGCCGGGCTTGGCAGTAGCCTAACCATCAAACAGGTTGCCGATTTTGATGCGCAGATGCGCCGGATGGGTACGGATGCCCAGTTAACCACTGAACAGGTAAAGACGCTTCACGACAAAATCAGGGATGTGTCGAACCAGAAAGATATTCGTATTGATGCCTCTGCGCTTGGTCAGGGGGCCAGCGAACTTCTGGGGAAAACCGGTGATTATCAGTATGTGGTGGACAACCTCCGCAACATGGGGTTGATGATGCAGGCGTTCGGTGTTGACGGACAGGTTGCAGCCGGGCTGATGGCGCAGTTCTGGGAAAAAAACGTCCGGGGCGCTGATGCGGTCAGTAACATGATGGACAGGCTGTATTCGCAGTTCGCAGTGGGGTCTGTAAGCGTTGCCGATGTTGCCCGCGCTGCCCCGAAACTGTTTTCCATCATTCAGGATCAGGGACCGGAAGCCATTGCCCAGATGGGGGCATTTGCTCAGGTGTTCGCCAAAAACAAAGGCAGCATTGATGAGACGGTAACCAGTATTCAGGCCATGTATGCCTCCCTGTCGGACAAAAAGAACATCGAGTTTCTGAAAAAAAACGGTGTTGATGTTTTTGTCAAAGGCACAAAAGACATCAAAAAGCCCTATGAACTGATGATGGAAATCCTTAAACGGGCCAAATACGACCCGCTGAAACTTCAGGATGTGTTTGATCTGACCGGAATGCAGGGGATTAAGGCGCTGCTCACCCCTGAAAACCGGCAACTGATGGAACAAATGATTTACGGCACGATTGAGCTGGGTTCCACGCAAAAGGCCGCACAGACCAATGCCGAAGGCTTTAATGCCGCAATGCAATCACTGAATAACGAATGGCAACGTTTTGCTGAAAGGGAACTGGCAAAACCCGTTCAGGAACTGGCTGATGCCATCAACAGCGTTGACCAGGATACCGTCCAGACCTGGTTACAGGTCGGTAAGTATATGGCGATCGCGCTGGGCGGCATTATCGCCATCAGAAAAACGTATCAGTTCGGTAAAACCATACACGACATCATGAATCCCAAAGGGAAAGGCAAAGGGATACCCAGTGGCATTACAGATGTTTTCGGCTCCGGTGTGATGCCGGTTTATGTGGTTAATATGGGCAGTGGCGGGATGAATGGTAATACCGGAGGTCTGCCGGATGCGCCGGATTCATCGCGCAATCCCCGCAACTCCCGCAACCCACGTGGGCCAAAGACGCCAGCGCTGGTTACACCACAAACGGCATCAGGATTTAATCTCCTTGACATGGTGCTCTCGGCTTTCCCAAAGAACAAAGAGGAAGCTGATGCGCTAATCGCACGGGTTCAGGAAAACAACAACCGCCCGACGGTATGGACGGATATCAAGAACTGGTTTAACTCTCTGGAGAAAAAGAACATCGCCGCGCCGTCGCCCTGGGATGTTCTGCAATCCACGCAGAACGCACCATTCGTTCCGCAGCAGTTGCAGGGGGAAATCCGCGTGGTGGTGGAAGGTGACGCCCGCGTGAAAAGTGTCAGAGTGGATCAACCCGGCGTCAGACTCAGTGCGCAGGCTGGCGTCACCAGCGTGGAGCAAGGGTAATGACAACGAGCAAAGGCAAATGGGACGGGCTGCGCGATGCCTCGTTTCGCGGCGTCTCCTTCTTTCTGGTGGATACGGAAGGCACCGGTGGCCGCAGGGCTATTCCCCGTGCTTACCCCCGGCGTGAAACCGCCTGGACTGATGATAACGGGGCCGTTCCCGGTCAACAGCAGATTAACGCAAAGCTGCTGGGTAAAAACTTCCAGGATGATTTAAACGCCCTTTTAGATGCGCTCAATACCCCCGGCCCCGGCGAACTTATCCACCCGTGGTTCGGGATACAGACCGTACAGGTTGGCAAGGTTACCCATCGCCTCAGCACGGAGGAAGACGGCATTGCGTATGTCACTTTTGAAGTGTTTGAGGCAGGCGAGCGCCTGTTCCCGTCTGCGGCGGATAACACGCAGCAGGAAGTGCTGACGGGCATTGATGCGGTGAAAGCCGCCATTGACGATGGCGACTGGTTCGGCGCACTCGACGGGCTGGGTGAGATGGCCGACAGCTTTCTGGCCGATATGGAAAACCTTGTGGCTAACCTGCCCACGCTACCGGCAGCACTGAATCAGTGGATGGACAGGCTGAACCATTTTAAGGAGATGGCCGGAACCATTATTGCCACGCCGGGGCGCCTGGTCAGTGAGCTGTCCTCGTTCATCGACGGCGTGGTTGATCTGGTGACGGAACCACCCGAAGCACTGGCGGTTTACACGACATTACGCAACCAGTGGGCCGGAGAACGCGCCCGACAGGTTGCCACCGGCGCACTGCCGGAAGATATCACAGTGAAGCCAGGCAGCGTGGCAGACGGCGAAATTGGCTTTGCTATCGGGCTGTCACCGGATTATCAGCCGGTATCTGTCAGCCTGCAGAAGAACATTGACGACTTCCGCCAGGTGGTTGTGCTGGAAACCCTGCTGGGACAGGCAAATGCCGTGGCCTCGATGACGTTCGATACCAGTGATGCGGCATTATCTGCCGGTGACACGCTGGCGGCTGAACTGCATGAGCAGGCGGTGGCAGCGGTGGAAAATAACCAGCGGGCATTGTGGCGAACGCTGCGCGATTTACGGCAGGCCGTGATTACGGATGCCCGCGAGCGTGCCGCCCGTCTGCCGGAAACCCGGCAGGTGACGCTGACCACAACCACATCTGCCGCATTGCTGGCATGGCGCGAACATGGTGACACAAGCCGACGGGATGAAATCGTGCAGCGTAACCGCCTGCGCCATCCGTCATTCATACTGCCAACGCAACCTGTGGAGATTACCGACTGATGGAATCCGTGATTCTTACCGTTGACGGCAAACTGTGGGAAGGCTGGACGGAAATGTCCGTCAGTCGTTCCCTGAAGGCGATTGCCGGTGAGTTTGATCTCAGTGTGACAACCCGCTGGTCAGCGGCGGCACCGCGCGTGATTCGTGAGGGGCAATCCTGCACAGTCAGGCTGGGCGCGGATACCGTGCTGACGGGGTATATCGATGATTTTATCCCCAGCTATGACGCAGATAACGTGGAGATTCGTGTCATGGGGCGCGACAAAACCGGTGACCTGGTGGACTGCTCTGTGGTGCATTCGTCCGGGAAATGGAAAGGCGTGCGACTTGAACAGGTGGCGGCTGATGTCTGCCGCCCGTTCGGGATAACCGTCATCACGGAAACCCCGACCGGGGAGGCGTTTGCGTCTGTCGTTCTGGAACAGGGTGAAACGGGGTTTGAACTGCTCGACCGGCTGGCAAAACAGCGCGGCGTTCTGCTGACGTCTGACGGAGCGGGTAACCTGATTATCACCCGCGCCTCTTCCGTTCGCGCAGGCGTGTCACTGGTGCTGGGAAAAAATATCCTCGCCGCCCGTGGGCGCTTCAGCTGGCGGGAGCGTAACAGTCAGTACATCATCAAGGGCACCACCAGTGCCGGTGGCAAACTGTGGGACAGCCAGCCTGCCTCGATGGTGGGCGGTCGCCAGTACATCACCGAAGACCCGGAAATTAACCGTTACCGCCCGCGTATTCTGGTCAATGAAGACAGTCTGACCGTGGGCGGTGCCAGCATTCGCGGAGAATGGTACAAAGCCCGGATGTTGGGGGAATCCCGCACGACGGAAATCACGGTGGCAGGCTGGCGCGAACAGGGCGACAGCGGCCCGTTGTGGCAGACCAACCGCCTTGTCGATATCGACGACAGCATTCAGAACCTGAAAACCACCTGGCTGATATCCGGGGTGACCTGGACGGATGGCGCACAGGGGCGGATGACGGTTCTGGCGCTGGTTCCGCCTGAATCACTGGATATGCCGGAAATGAAAGCGAAGACGAAGAAAACAAAGGCGGTGGCAACATGGGATTAAACGCCATTGCCCGCCGTTTGCGGCTGATGGTTGACCGTGCCATTGTCCGCATGGTGTCTGACAGTCTGGAGCGGCAGAACCTGCAAATCCAGACGCTGGCAGACGCCACTGATGACGATGTGGAACGCTTCCAGAATTACGGTTTTACTTCCGTTCCGCCGGAAGGTTCTGAAGCCATTGTGCTGGCCGTTGGTGGACGGCGTGATGGTCTGGTTGCCATTGCGGTGGAAGACAAGCGATGTCGCCCTAAAGACCTGTCCCCCGGCGATGTCCGGCTGTATCACCAGGACGGCAAATCGCATATCACGTTAAAGAAAGGCGGTATTATTGAAATCACAGGAGAACAATTAAATCTTTCAGGGAAAACGGTAAATCTCACCGCCGACGAATTGCTGAATATTATCGGTAAACAAATGAAATTCGTCGGTCCCTGTGAATTTACTGAAGATGCCACAATCAACGGTAAATCTTTTATCAAACACATTCATAAGGACGGCGACAATGAGAAGACATCACCGCCCATATGACGACCGGAATCCGCTGGAATAATACTCTCTCACGGGGTGACATCACCGTCACCCATAACGGCCTCTCACTGGATGAGGGGCTGGTCACTCAGGTTCTTATCTGCCTTTTCACTGATGCCCGTGCTGATGACGATGATGTCATTCCAGATGGTTCCGGCGACCCGCGCGGCTGGCCGGGCGACACGTACAGCGATTTTTCGTGGGGTTCCCGCCTGTGGCTGCTAGAGCGCGAAAAACTGACGGAAGATGTCCGCCTGCGCGTGGAAGACTACGCGCGGCTGTCCATGCAACCGCTGCTGCGGGCCGGTTACGCCCGTAACGCCACCGTCACGGCCAGAATCATCGTCCCTGACCGTATTGCCTTTCAGGTGGTGTTAACCCGCCCGGACAAAACCACGCTCACAATCGAAATCACCCGCCGATGGGAGGCCACCATTAATGCCGTATGAAATCCCCACGCTGGGCAAACTGATTGCCGACGGCGAAAAAGATATTGCGTATGAACTCGGCCTGCAAAAGCTGCCGCCTGTCAGTGTTGAGCAGGCGCTGAACGTGTCATTCAGCAGTCAGGTCCGGGATTTATACGACCATCAGAGCTGGATCAAGGACCAGATAATCCCGTCCACCGCGTCTGATGATGAAACCATTATCAAAACAGCAACGTATGAAGGGGTTATCCGCAAGCAGGCCACCTTTGCCAGCGGACCGGTGACCTTCACCAGTCAGTCTCCCCTTCCGGCAGAAACCCGGATGCAGTCCGACACGAACCAGGTGTATCAGGTGCTCACATCCGGCGAGGTACAGAACGGCGAGGTCACCGTCATCGTGCAGGCTGAAGAAGCTGGTGTGGCGGGCAATCTTGCTGCCGGTTCGGTTCTGACCCTGCTGTCCCCGTTGCCCGGAACGGGCAGCACCGGTGCAGTGGTGAATAGCGGTATTACCGGCGGCGCAGATATTGAATCCATCGCAGAGCTGCTGGACCGTCTGCTGTATGTGCGCCGCAATCCCCCGGTGGGCGGTGCACTGCATGATTACGTCATCTGGGCGCGTGAAGTGCCGGGCGTCAGCCGCGCGTGGGCGTGGGATGCGTGGCACGGCCCCGGCACGGTCGGGCTGGCATGGCTTTATGATGACCGTGAAGACATTATCCCCACACGGGACGACCTGAAAACAATGGAGCAGTATCTGTTCTGCCACAAACACCCGGCCACGGGCGTGATGGTGGGCAAACCGGGCGGCATCGAGGTCTGGCCGGTACAGGTCAGGCTGAAGAAAGTCGACCTGTCCATCCGTCTGACACCGGACAGCCAGGCGAACAGGAACGCCGTCAGGGCAAACCTGACCGCATTACAGAAAACGCTGGCCCCCGGTCAGATGTTGCCGGTGTCCTCGCTGCGCACGGCCATCGGTATGACGTCCGGTATCACGGATTACTTCCTCAACATCGGGGAAGACACCACCAGTGATGTGGATGAGCTTATCACCATCGGGGAGGTGACATGGCTCACAGCGTGACGGAATGGCTGACCGCACTGCAACAGGTCATGCCACGGGGTAAGGCATGGCCGCGTGATAACGACGCGGATTTAAACCGCTTTTTAAGGGCGCTTGCAGAGCGTTTAACCCGCGTTGAATACGACGCCTCGCGTCTGCATGTGGAGATGCGACCGGAAACCACGCTCCAGCTGCTGCCGGAGTGGGAGCAATATCTGGCGCTACCGGAATGCGGAATTGCCGCCACCACAACGGAAGCCCGCCGCCGGGCCGTGGTGGAGAAATACCGCCGCAAGGGTGGGCTGGCAACCTGGCAGATTGAAGCCGCTGCGGCGGCGCTGGGCTTCACCATTAAGGTGACGGCCGTTCTGCCGCATCACTGTCTGCGTGACTGCATGTACCCGCTGCATCCGGCCCGGTATCGCTGGCTGCTGAAAGTGGAAGTCCCGGATAAAGATGCCGGACGGTTTACCTGTATTGATGACGTCATGACGCCATTAATCAGCGAACGCACCCGCGAGCTGGAATGCCTGCTGAAGCATTACCGGCTGGCGGGCACGGAATATGAATATTATTACACCGGAGAATAATTTATGTTTCATGTGGATAATCCGACGGGTGTGCCGGTAATGCCACCTGTCGCGGCTGAATTAAGCAAAACAACGCTTTATTTCACCGAAGGCGGGAATGGTATTCCGCCCACCTATCCGGGGCCGGACTGGTTTAATATTATTCAGTCCGAACTGCTGGAAATTCTCCGGCAGGCAAATATCAAACCGGATAAAAATACCACCGACCAGATTATGACGGCGCTGAAAAAACTGTTTATTACGAACAGTGGTTCAGCCGGAGCTATTGCCGGATTAACTGGTCAGAATAATACATTCCCGTATTTTACCGGCGAAGACACAATGGCATTAACACCGCTCAGTGCTTTTGTGCGCGGTATTCTCGGGAAAAACACAGCCGGTGAAATTATCGAAGCACTTTCATTACGTGAAACGGTAAATAAAGCCAATAGTGCTGTACCGAATACCCGCAGGATCAACGGCATGGCCCTGTCTTCGGATATCACCATCAGCAACATCAGCGGCAACGCCGGAACGGCAACCCGCCTTCAGACGGCCCGCAGGATTAACAATGTGCTGTTTGATGGCACCAGCGATATCACCATCAGCACCACCGATTCCGGCGCTGTGCGTAATTTTCAGTACACCAATGAGGTGTTTTACAACCCGGGTGGTAACGAAATCACCTGGACGTTCCGCGCGCCTTCAGGCTGTCAGTTGTCAGGAATTTATGTCCAGGATACGGGAAGCCGTTCGGCGGATAACATCGGTGGTGTGTATTACAAATCCGCGCAGATTTATATCAATGGTTCATGGCGCACCGTATCAGGTTAATTAAGGAGAAAACAATGGAACTAAGAAACGTTTCGCGTTATTACCCGGAAAATATGCCTTATGGTAAGGATATTCAGTATTTCCGCAGTGAAGACGGACAGGATTTTTATGAATCACTGGATAAATTCACGAAGAAATACAAATTGTGTATTCACCCTGAAACCGGCGTGATTTATTCGATGGCGGAAGACGTGTCCCGTCTTTATCCGGCTGGCTTCACTATTGTGGAAGTGGACGAGCTGCCGGAAGGTTTTGGCATTGAAGCCTGCTGGTATTACAAAGATGGCGAAGTGCTGCCGGTTCCTGTTGATTACTCGCGACTGGCAGAAAAAAAACGCCAGATCCTGCTGAATGAAGCGAAGGACATCACCTCCGACTGGAAAACCGAGCTGGAGCTGGGCACCATCAGCGACGATGATAAAGCCCGTCTTACGCAGTGGATGGCATATATCAAAGCGGTAAAGGCACTGGATTTAAGCACCGTTACTGACGAAGCCTCCTTTTACTCCATCAACTGGCCGGAGCGTCCCGATGCCGCAGCTTAAAGGTGTGATTAAAACGCCCACGGGAGAACCGCTGGGCGGCGCAACCATTACACTGACCTCCCTGCACAACCGTGCAGGGATTCTGAAAAGTGTTTTCAGCCATGTCACCACACAGAACGGGGAATATGACTTCCCCGTTCTGCCGGGGGTGTACAGCGTTCGCCTGACGCAGAATGAACAGCGCCTTTCAGAAATCGGTGTCATCCGCGTTTATGAAGATTCAGCGGACGGTTCGCTGAATGATTTTCTGGGCGCAACCGATATTGACCTGCGCCCGGAAGCCCTGAAGAAATTCGAAGAACTGGCGCAACAGGCGCAGCAGAGCGCGGAAGCAGCAGCGGAAAGCGAGCAACAGGCCGCGCAACACGTTACTGATGCGCAGAAGATTAAGGATGATTGCCAGACGCTGGCGAATGACGTACAGAAGAATGCAGAAGCTGTAGCAGCCAGCAAACAGCAAGTAGAACAGCTGGCCTCAGAAGTTGGGCTGAACGCCGGGCAGGTGCAGCAGGGCGTGCAGAATGTTACTGATGCGGTAAAAAAGGCGCAGCAGGCAGCAAAGAATTCTGCTGACAGTGCCACTGACTCAAAAAACAGTGCTGACAACGCCGCCCTGAGCGAACAGAACGCACAAAAACACGCGCAGAAAGCTGAGCAACACGAGCAGCAGACCAAACAATATGCGCAGGATGCAGCGACCGCCGCAGAATCAGCAGAGAACGCCAAAGGCGAAATTGACGAAATTCTGGAAGGTGGCTATCTCAAAATTAAGAATAATTTGCAGGAAATTGTTGATGCTGGCCCGTCAGCACTGGCTCGGGCCCAATGGAATTTACAGATTTCCGGGGTGAAAAATAAACAGGTAATTGCCACCCCTTATACATGGCCATCCAGAACTGAGTATGAACAAAGGGTGCATCTGCCACTCGCCGGGGCTTACGGATTTGGCTACACATTTGAAGACCAAAGCCAGGGGCGAATAAATTTTAATGAGGGCTATACGGCGTCGTGGTGGTCACAGTGGGCGAAACCTGGTCGTTATTACGTCAGCGCCAGTGATAAAGAATACCTCGCGCCTGAAGGAGAAAAGCGGGGGATTGTTGATTTGCTGTGGCTTAATGACAGCGGATATAACGATGCTTCGAAGGTTCTGAAGATACTGGCTTTTTACGACTCAGACGGGCACTTACACATAGGCAAGCGCGTTGGTCAGAGCAACTGGTCAATAAGCTGGCGCAAGCTGGCATCGCTTACTGATGTCCGGGCCATGCTGTATTCGTATATTTACAATAATTATAACAATGAGTGGCGCGACCCGGCGCAGCCAGGAAGTTTAATACTGGCGTCATACCAGGGAACCGCTGACGGCGACACAAATATTAAAGTATCCCGTGGTCAGACTTACCCCGGCTCACGACTTGCACCTGTGGCGATAGAGTGCCCGTTCACCCCGTTTGGTACGTATGCGGCAACACCGCGATTCTATATTACCGGCTGCAAGAGCAAATCACTCCCCGGAACCTATATTTCACTGTCTGGAGCACCCACAACATACAGCGACCAGGCTTTTGTGGCGCTATTCATGAGGATTGCATGATGCAGATAAAAGAAATTACCAGTCCCCGCTACACCGAATCCGGCGCGATTGACTGCGAGGTGCTTTTGGAAGGGATGGATGAAGCCGTTCCCTACACAGCCACGCCAGAAGACACAGCAACAACAGGCCAGCAAATCTGGCAGGAGCTGCAAAGCGGCAAATGGGGCGAAATTGCCCCGTTCAGCGTCACGCCTGAACTTATCGCAGCGGCAAAAGATGCCAAAAAGATGGAAATCGAGGCATGGCGCGCAGAACAGGAGTCGCAGCCGTTCACGTTCGAATGGAACGGTCACACCTGGAATGCTGGCCCCGATTCGATGGCTCGCATTGCGCCCGTAGCAATGGCCGCAAAAGTAGCAGGTGCGCGGGCAACGCTTGGGTGGGGAGATGTAGCAAACAACCTCGTTACTCTGACAATGGCGCAGCTTCAGGAGTTGACGGCCGCAATGGCGCAGGCACAGGTTGATCGTAATAACGGGATTTATCAGCGCCAGCGTGAAATGAAGGAGCAACTTTCCCGGCTGTCCATGCTGGACGAGGTGAGAGCATTAACTGTCGGTGATTAAATAATCAGTTTGTATAGTTTATGACGATCGATAACATCATATCGATCGTCGGTTTGCATCGATTGTGATTAAATACCCCCAGCCCTCCGGGCGATTATGTCTGGTTATTACACAGGGGGAATCATGGACTCTGTTCGCTGTAAAAACTGCAATAAATTACTGTTTAAAGGAGGTTTTAAGCATATAGAAATTAAATGCCCTCGCTGTAAACGTTACATTGTCATATCGAATGCCAAAGAGCATCCCACGGAGCTGTATTGTGGGAAAAGAGAAGAAATCACGCATTCTGACAAAACCCTGCGTTATTGAGTATGAAGGCCGTATTGTCGGCTATGGTTCAAAGGAGCTACGTGTTGAAACCATATCCTGCTGGCTGGCCCGCACAATCATTCAGACAAAGCACTATTCCCGCCGTTTTGTGAATAACTCCTACCTGCATCTGGGCGTATTCAGCGGACGTGATCTGGTTGGCGTTCTTCAGTGGGGATATGCCCTTAACCCCAACTCAGGGCGTCGGGTCGTGCTTGAAACGGATAACCGGGGCTATATGGAGCTGAACCGCATGTGGCTACACGACGACATGCCCCGCAATTCTGAATCACGGGCTATCAGCTACGCGCTGAAAGTTATCAGGTTACTGTATCCGTCAGTTGAGTGGGTTCAGTCTTTTGCAGACGAACGCTGCGGACGTGCTGGCGTGGTATATCAGGCGTCGAATTTTGATTTTATTGGTAGCCATGAAAGCACGTTCTACGAGCTGGACGGCGAGTGGTATCACGAGATAGCGATGAACGCGATTAAGCGCGGAGGGCAACGAGGCGTATATTTGCGGGCTAATAAGGAGCGGGCTGTGGTACACAAATTTAATCAGTATCGCTACATCAGGTTCCTGAACAAGCGTGCAAAAAAGCGCCTAAACACTAAGCTATTCAGGATTCAGCCTTACCCGAAGTGATCCCACTTAATGAATAAAAAAGCAGCGGTTAATGCCGCTGTTTCGTTTGAAGCGCGAAAATTAAAGTTTTCGCATTTATCGTGAAACATTTTCGCGTTTTTCGTGCGCCGCTTCACCCAGACGCCAGCGGAAAGCAGTACTATTGCGCCCAAACCTACAAGACCATAGAACCGCCAGCCTTTCGCCTTTTTTTCACCACTCATTGCCACATTCCTTGTGTAAAGCCAGCCATTTTTTACGAGCACAGCAAAACTTTACCGCGCCCTAATACGACAAAAGCCCAGACTTTGCAGCCTGGACTTTTCAATTCAAACAAGGGAGATAGCTCCCTTTTGGCATGAAGAAGTAAAATTATTCTTCTTCTGGCTCGTCGTCAACGTCCACTTCCGGAGCGATTTCATCGTCCCCTTCCGCGGCACTGCCATCGATGGTATCCAGATCTTCCTCGTCAACCGGTTCAGCAACACGTTGCAGACCCACTACGTTTTCATCTTCCGCAGTACGGATGAGGATCACGCCCTGGGTGTTACGGCCCACGATGCTGATTTCCGAAACGCGAGTACGTACCAGCGTACCGGCATCGGTAATCATCATGATCTGGTCGCAGTCATCTACCTGCACCGCGCCAACCACTAAACCGTTACGTTCGGTAACCTTGATGGAGATAACCCCTTTCGTCGCACGCGACTTGGTTGGGTATTCCGCCACCGCGGTACGTTTACCGTAACCATTTTGCGTTGCGGTGAGGATTGCGCCATCGCCACGAGGCACGATCAGAGAGACGACTTTATCGCCTTCGCCTAAACGAATACCGCGAACACCGGTGGTGTTGCAGCCCATCGCACGGACAGAAGACTCTTTAAAGCGCACCACTTTACCTTCGGCGGAGAACAGCATTACTTCGTCTTCGCCGCTGGTCAGGTCAACGCCGATCAGCTCATCGCCTTCAACCAGTTTAATCGCCACTTTACCGGCGGTACGCAGACGGTTGAATTCGGTGAGGACGGTTTTCTTCACAGTACCGTTAGCGGTCGCCATGAAGACTTTCACGCCTTCTTCAAACTCGGTCACCGGCAGGATCGCGGTGATACGTTCGTCCTGCTCCAGCGGCAGCAGGTTGACAATCGGACGACCGCGCGCGCCACGAGTGGCTTCCGGCAACTGATAGACTTTCATCGAATAGACGCGACCACGGCTGGAGAAGCACAGAATATGGTCGTGGGTGTTCGCCACCAGCAGTCGGTCAATAAAGTCTTCTTCTTTAATACGTGCGGCAGATTTGCCTTTCCCGCCACGACGCTGCGCTTCGTATTCAGAAAGCGGCTGATACTTAACGTAGCCCTGGTGAGAGAGCGTCACTACCACATCTTCCTGAGTGATCAGATCTTCCAGGTTGATGTCTGCGCTGTTGGCGGTGATTTCAGTACGACGTTTGTCACCGAACTGTTCACGAACCAGCTCCAGCTCTTCACGGATCACTTCCATCAGACGATCGGCACTGCCAAGAATACGCAGCAGTTCTGCGATCTGATCCAGCAGCTCTTTGTATTCGTCGAGCAGTTTTTCGTGCTCAAGACCGGTCAGTTTCTGCAGACGCAGATCCAGAATTGCCTGGGCTTGCTGTTCGGTCAGATAGTACAGACCATCGCGCACGCCGAACTCTGGTTCCAGCCATTCCGGACGCGCAGCATCATCGCCCGCTCGTTCGAGCATCGCGGCAACGTTGCCCAGCTGCCACGGATTAGCCACCAGCGCAGTTTTCGCTTCTGCAGGCGTCGGCGCATGACGGATCAGTTCGATGATCGGGTCGATGTTCGCCAGCGCCACGGCTAATGCTTCAAGGATATGAGCACGATCGCGAGCTTTACGCAGTTCGAAAATAGTACGACGGGTCACCACTTCACGGCGGTGACGAACAAACGCCGCGATGATGTCTTTCAGGTTCATGATCTTCGGCTGACCATGATGCAATGCCACCATGTTGATACCGAAAGAAACCTGCAACTGGGTCTGGGAGTAGAGGTTGTTAAGCACAACTTCACCGACCGCATCGCGTTTCACTTCAATCACGATGCGCATACCGTCTTTGTCAGACTCGTCACGCAGCGCGCTGATGCCTTCCACGCGTTTTTCTTTTACCAGTTCCGCAATCTTCTCGATCAGGCGCGCTTTGTTTACCTGATACGGAATTTCGTGGACGATAATGGTTTCACGTCCGGTTTTGCCGTCAACTTCCACTTCTGCGCGAGCGCGGATGTACACCTTGCCGCGACCGGTACGGTAAGCTTCTTCAATACCGCGACGACCGTTGATGATTGCCGCCGTCGGGAAGTCCGGCCCCGGGATGTGTTCCATCAGCCCTTCAATGCTGATGTCTTCATCATCGATATACGCCAGACAACCGTTGATGACTTCCGTCAGGTTGTGCGGCGGGATGTTGGTTGCCATACCTACGGCGATACCGGAAGAACCGTTCACCAGCAGGTTAGGAATTTTGGTTGGCATGACGTCGGGAATTTTTTCCGTGCCGTCATAGTTATCAACGAAATCGACCGTCTCTTTTTCGAGATCGGCCATCAGTTCATGGGCAATTTTCGCCAGACGGATTTCCGTATAACGCATTGCCGCCGCAGAGTCGCCGTCGATGGAACCGAAGTTACCCTGACCGTCTACCAGCATGTAACGCAGCGAGAATGGCTGCGCCATACGGACGATCGTGTCATAAACCGCCGAGTCACCATGGGGATGGTATTTACCGATTACGTCACCAACGACACGGGCAGATTTTTTATAGGCTTTGTTCCAGTCATTGCCTAGTACGTTCATGGCGTAAAGTACGCGACGGTGTACCGGCTTCAGGCCATCTCGGACATCCGGCAGCGCACGGCCAACAATGACCGACATCGCATAATCCAGATAGGAGCTCTTCAGCTCTTCCTCAATGTTGACCGGTGTAATTTCTCTCGCAAGGTCGCTCATCTAACCGCTATCCCTCTACTGTATCCCGGATTCAAAGGTCGCAAATTATAACACAGCCGCGCAGTTTGAGGTAAACCTATACGCTTTATTCACCTCCAATGCCTGATATACTCGTTTGTCTTGCCAATTACGGAGTAGAAGTACCAATGAATGCCGAAAAATCGCCGGTAAACCATAACGTAGACCACGAAGAGATCGCTAAATTTGAAGCTGTCGCCTCCCGCTGGTGGGATCTTGAAGGTGAGTTCAAACCGCTGCACCGCATTAACCCGCTGCGTCTGGGCTATATTGCCGAGCGTGCTGGCGGTTTATTTGGCAAAAAGGTGCTCGATGTCGGTTGTGGCGGCGGCATTCTGGCCGAGAGTATGGCGCGCGAAGGCGCGACGGTGACCGGTCTGGATATGGGCTTTGAGCCATTGCAGGTGGCAAAGTTGCACGCGCTGGAAAGTGGCATTCAGGTAGAGTACGTGCAGGAAACCGTGGAAGAGCACGCGGCAAAACATGCCGGGCAGTATGATGTGGTGACCTGCATGGAGATGCTGGAGCACGTTCCCGATCCGCAGTCAGTGGTTAGAGCCTGTGCGCAACTGGTGAAACCGGGCGGCGATGTTTTTTTCTCGACGCTTAACCGCAACGGCAAGTCGTGGCTGATGGCGGTGGTTGGCGCGGAATATATTTTGCGCATGGTGCCCAAAGGTACGCATGATGTGAAGAAGTTTATTAAACCGGCAGAACTGCTTGGCTGGGTAGATCAGACAAGCCTTAAAGAGCGACATATAACCGGG
Organism: Escherichia sp. F1; assembly: GCF_046764225.1. Taxonomy (NCBI): domain Bacteria; kingdom Pseudomonadati; phylum Pseudomonadota; class Gammaproteobacteria; order Enterobacterales; family Enterobacteriaceae; genus Escherichia; species Escherichia sp. F1. The sequence goes on along the minus strand of NZ_CP177202.1, from coordinate 1,640,239 downwards.
TTACATTACAACCCGATCACTAATACTTTTAAACTCGGCCCCGGCGTCGATGTGAACTATATGCTGCACACGCAGAATAAATAAAATTGTTAGCCGGGTAAGGTGCTCGCACCACATCCGGCTACAATGCCGGGCGCAAAGCAGCTACCATTTCACCGTCATCGACAAAAACCCTGCCGTCTGGGCAAAATCATCACTCCCTTTCTGCCACGCCACGCTGCCGCGCAGCGAAACTCGCTGACTGATATTGCCCGTGACTCCCACTTTTATTTCACCCCGTTGCTTCACCGCATCGTCACTGATAGTGCTGCCATCTTCTTCAATTTCCGTCGCATGGGGATCGTGATAATAATTCAGATCTAATGTTGGTATGACATGAACAGAGGTACGCCATTCGCTGTGTAAACCCAGCCGCGTTTGAATATCATCACCCTGCGATTGTGACACGCGCGCATGGTTAGCGGCGGTAAAATCATCCTGCTGCACGCCCTGATAAATCACCTGCGCCTGCGGTTCAATCACCACACCACGCCCCGGTAACCACTGATACCCCGCTTCCAGCGAGGCGATAATCCCCGACGAATGGTAATGATCTGTGCCATCGTCTTGTTCGGAAACATCATTGTTAAACCACGCGTATTGCAGCCAGCTATCCAGCCAGGCCCCCTGCTTCTGATTACCGTGCTGAAACCAGCTTGAGGTCAGACCAACGGCATAACCGTGGTTCTGGTTATCGGCGCGAGTTCCGGTCATATTCGAGCGGCTGTCGCCCTGGTTATCACTGTAGCCACCAACCGCCCCAAGCATCCACTCGCCATCCGTGCCCCAGCGCCCGCTAAACAAGTCGCCGCTAAGCTGCACCGTAGAAGTGTCTTCATGCTGAGCCAGTTGCCCCGCTGCTGTGTAATGATAACGTCCGCCGATAACACGTAAATTCAGCGTCTGACCATCGCCACCAGCGTGATCGTGTCGCTCCATCACAAACGCCTGATTTGCCGCACGCAGGTTATTGAGATAACCGCCAACTTTGGCATTCAGCACCGGCTGGTAAGCAGGCGTAGGGGCCGGGTCGGGGGTTGGGTCAGGATCCGGCGTGGGATCAGGGTCTGGCGTCGGATCTGGATCAGGCGGCGTTACTTCTTGCGATCGCAGATACCAGTCGTTGTTATCTTCCACCAGCGTGTAGTCATACGCTCCCATATTGACGTAGCCGCTGCCCGCCAGACTGAACTGCGCATTGTTTTGAAACTGCGTGGGATCAGCTGCGAAATCAACCACTTTAATGCCTGTCGATGTCGGCTCACCAATCCCTGTAATGGAGTTAACCATCACAGTTGTGTTGCCAGCAGTATTACCGTTCATCACCAATTGATCGCTTACCGAGTCATCGCCGTTTAATTCGCTATCGAGCAGTAGCGTACCACCGCCGGTATAATCACCGTTTACCGTCAGCGTGTCGCCAGCGACGCCATTTTGCAGGCTAACCGCACCGGACGTATTGGTCAGATCACCATTAACCGTCACGTCGGCAAGATAGGTCAGGCTGTCAGTTTCAAGGTTGGTATTAAGCTCGCCTGTCAACGTCACGCCATCGGTGGCATTCACCAGCGTCCCATCGCCGTTAAACAGTGAGGCATTAAGGGCGACGGAAGTATCCTGCCCGGTCAGGCGCAAAACCGTACCATCGCTGATGTCGATAGTGCCGCTGGAAGTAACATCAATTGACTGAATATCCTGATCCGCGCCAGTCTTGAACGTTGCCCCGTCACCGACCCACAGCGACGAAGCATAAGGGAAGATATCCGCAACATCACCTTTCAGGGTGCCTTCTTCGACACGTACCGCCGACTGCGTTGTACCGCTGGCGGTCAGTTCCAGCGTACCCGCCCCCGTTTTCGTCAATGTGCTACCCTCATCCTGATGCTGCCCGCTGCTGTCAGCCATCAGTGCGCCCCACTGCGTGTCTACCCCCGCATCAACTGCCACTTCACCGTCGGCGCGCACTTCAATATCACGCCCATGCTCAGTCGTTGTAGAGCGAGTATCGACATTGGCAGTAATCTCCATCACGCTTTCTTGTTGATTATCGGTAAAGATAACCTGGCGGTTGTAATGGGTATCTCCAAGCTGCGAGTTGTCGCTCACCACCAGCGTACCGGAAGCGATTTGCGTGGTGCCCAGGTAACTATTATTGTTTGCCAGGCTAACCAGCCCGTCGCCCGCATCGATCACCACGTAGACGCCATATTTCCCGTCGCCGCCGATATGCAAATTGTCGCCACCTGCGAGATCCACCACATCCTGACTGCCGATAACCGTACCGCCGCTGCCGCTGACTGCAAGGCCATCGTTGTATGATGTGCCGCTCTGCCAGGTGGCGAAATCAGAGAGATCAAGCACACCGCCGTTTAACACGATCGACTGCGGATCGTCCTGGAGAGCGGCAAGATCTGCCGCGTCGCCTTCCAGCGAAAGCACCGCACCATCATCAACGACTATATCGCCAGTTAACGCCATCGACTGAGCCCCTGCCAGCACGTAGCTGCCGTTTTGCGCAATGGTGAGCTGACCAGCACCTTCGATGGTGCCAGCAAAACTGCCCTGATTAACAGTAACGTTGCCACCAGCATCGATATTTAAAGTGCCATTCTGAAAGCCCGTCAATGCGTGCACAAAAGTTTGTTGGGTCGAGCCAACGTTTAGCTCAGCCTGATTCTGATACTGATCAATACTCCCTATCGTCAGACCATAGCAGTCTTGCGGATCGTCCTGGCAATGCGTATCGCCGACATTCATCAGGGAGTTGCTGCGGCCCAGGGTAACTTCACCGTTTTCTATCTGCATCTCACCAGTAAAGTCATTGTTATCTGCATTAAGTACCAGATCGCCGGAACCTGTTTTGGTGATTACCCCGGTACCAGCAATAGAGTCAACAGCTCCGTCATTCTCTGTATTGCCGATAACCAGCGTTTTTCCGTCGGCAATATCAAAGGTAACTTCACTTAAGCCGAGATACATAAAGCCGCCCGCCGCAGTGGAAGGACCATCCCCATAACCTGCCGCGCTATTGTTCTCATCGATTAACACGCCGCCGTTCTGGCTGTAGCTGTCATCAACTGAAATATCAATAAGATAGGGAGCCGTCACGCTATTGGTATAAATCGCCCCGCCATATCCCTCAGCAGTGTTATTTGTAAATACGGTGTTATTTATTATTGTGAAACCTGACGGATGCGTGATATCGCTATTATTATCGGTGACATCGATTGCGCCCCCATCGCCATCACTGTAACTTGTTGATGTATATGCCTGGTTGTTATCAAAAATAACTTCACTTAAATAGACGTCATTGTTGATGGTATAAATTGCACCACCTTTGCCGTCATTAGCGATGTTATTGCGAAACACGGCGTTAGTGACACTTAAATCGACGACACCGGTATCGTTAGTACCAGAAGAATAGATTGCGCCACCATAGCCACCTGCAACGTTACCGGAAAAAATAACATTAGTAAGATTCAGCGTTGAGTTTTCTTTAGCAAATATTGCCCCGCCGTTATTATATTCTCCTGAGACAGTATTATTGGTAAACAGAGTCATTCCAGTTTCATTTTCTGGCGATAGAGAAAACTCCGCTCCTTGTTGCAAAAATACGGCCCCACCGCTGGCGTTATTGGTCATATCCGAAAAAACCAGCCATTGCCCATCGGCGATGCTCCAGTCCTGCGTAATGCCTGAAAGGCTTTGCCTGCTGGCGTGACAACTCGCTTTGATATCATATCCCTGACATGAATCAATGGCCGCCGCGACACCGTTAGCAGAGAAAAGAGATGCAATCATTGACGGGAGTAAAGATAAATACTCCTTGCGTAGAAAAATAATCCGCATATTAATCTGACCATCATTTTCTATAAGACGGCATATTTAATCGCATTATACGATATGGGTTATTTTTCTTTTGTAAATTGTTCAACCCGGTGTAATGGCCATTTTGTTATTATTTCATGAATAATATCAGTGCGTCATAATTCAAGTTAATCACCTTAAGGGATATCAGTTATATTTAAACTGAATTAAAGTAATGAATAATTTTCTTATAATATATGGTAAATTAACAAAATGGCTTCGCATTTAACAACAACCGAAGAGAAAACAACCATTTCGACATCAACAATCGCTTACATTCGCTTATATATTGACCATAACTGATACATCAGATTATGTGATGACTCGTGCTTAGATCAATTTTTGCAATCATTAGCCAAAAGATTAATAAACCATCTATATCAATTTATCTAACCTATTCTTCCGTTCAAGAAATCGCCGAACAGTTATTTTTAACAATTTTTTCTCTTCCCATTGACTTTCCCGGACACCTTGTCTGACCTAAGGTGCGCGAAAGCCACTTTTTCCTTCCTGAGTTATCCACAAAGTTATGCACTTGCAAGAGGGCCATTTTCACACTATCTTGCAGTGAATCCCAAACATACCCCCTATATATAGTGTTCTAAGCAGCTTCCCTCACTACAGGTAGTCTGCATGAAACTATTGCGGAAAGAATTCCAAAAACAGGTACGACATACATGAATCAGAATCTGCTGGTGACAAAGCGCGACGGTAGCACAGAGCGCATCAATCTCGACAAAATCCATCGCGTTCTGGATTGGGCGGCAGAAGGACTGCATAACGTTTCGATTTCCCAGGTCGAGCTGCGCTCCCACATTCAGTTTTATGACGGTATCAAGACCTCTGACATCCACGAAACTATTATCAAGGCTGCCGCAGACCTGATCTCCCGTGATGCGCCGGATTATCAGTATCTCGCCGCGCGCCTGGCGATCTTCCACCTGCGTAAAAAAGCCTACGGCCAGTTTGAGCCGCCTGCACTGTACGACCACGTGGTGAAAATGGTCGAGATGGGCAAATACGATAATCATCTGCTGGAAGACTACACGGAAGAAGAGTTCAAGCAGATGGACACGTTTATCGATCACGACCGTGATATGACCTTCTCTTATGCTGCGGTTAAGCAGCTGGAAGGCAAATATCTGGTGCAGAACCGTGTGACCGGCGAAATCTACGAAAGCGCCCAGTTCCTTTATATTCTGGTTGCCGCGTGCCTGTTCTCGAACTACCCGCGTGAAACGCGCCTGCAATACGTGAAGCGTTTTTACGACGCGGTTTCCACATTTAAAATTTCGCTGCCGACGCCAATCATGTCCGGCGTGCGTACCCCGACTCGTCAGTTCAGCTCCTGCGTACTGATCGAGTGCGGTGACAGCCTGGATTCCATTAACGCCACCTCCAGCGCGATTGTTAAATACGTTTCCCAGCGTGCCGGGATCGGCATCAATGCCGGGCGTATTCGTGCGCTGGGTAGCCCGATTCGCGGTGGCGAAGCGTTCCATACCGGTTGTATTCCGTTCTATAAGCATTTCCAGACAGCGGTGAAATCCTGCTCTCAGGGCGGTGTGCGTGGCGGTGCGGCTACGCTGTTCTACCCGATGTGGCATCTGGAAGTTGAAAGCCTGCTGGTGTTGAAAAACAACCGTGGGGTGGAAGGCAACCGCGTGCGTCATATGGACTACGGGGTACAAATCAACAAACTGATGTATACCCGTCTGCTGAAAGGTGAAGATATCACCCTGTTCAGCCCGTCCGACGTACCGGGGCTGTACGACGCGTTCTTCGCCGATCAGGAAGAGTTTGAACGCCTGTACACCAAATATGAGAAAGACGACAGCATCCGCAAGCAGCGTGTGAAAGCCGTTGAGCTGTTCTCGCTGATGATGCAGGAACGTGCGTCTACCGGTCGTATCTATATTCAGAACGTTGACCACTGCAATACCCATAGCCCGTTTGATCCGGCCATCGCGCCAGTGCGCCAGTCTAACCTGTGCCTGGAAATCGCCCTGCCGACCAAACCGCTGAACGACGTCAACGACGAGAACGGTGAAATCGCGCTGTGTACGCTGTCTGCTTTCAACCTGGGCGCAATTAACAGCCTGGATGAACTGGAAGAGCTGGCAATTCTGGCAGTACGCGCACTCGACGCGCTGCTGGACTATCAGGATTACCCGATCCCGGCCGCCAAACGTGGAGCGATGGGTCGTCGTACGCTGGGTATTGGTGTGATCAACTTCGCTTACTACCTGGCGAAGCACGGTAAACGCTACTCCGACGGCAGCGCCAACAACCTGACGCATAAAACCTTCGAAGCTATTCAGTATTACCTGCTGAAAGCCTCTAATGAGCTGGCGAAAGAGCAAGGCGCGTGCCCGTGGTTTAACGAAACCACTTACGCGAAAGGGATCCTGCCGATCGATACCTATAAGAAAGATCTGGATGCCATCGCTAATGAGCCGCTGCATTACGACTGGGAAGCACTGCGTGAGTCAATCAAAACGCACGGCCTGCGTAACTCCACGCTTTCTGCTCTGATGCCGTCCGAGACTTCTTCGCAGATCTCTAACGCCACTAACGGTATTGAGCCGCCGCGTGGTTACGTCAGCATCAAAGCGTCGAAAGACGGTATTCTGCGCCAGGTGGTGCCGGACTACGAGCATCTGCACGACGCCTATGAGCTGCTGTGGGAAATGCCGGGTAACGATGGCTACCTGCAACTGGTGGGTATCATGCAGAAATTTATCGATCAGTCGATCTCTGCTAACACCAACTACGATCCGTCACGCTTCCCGTCAGGAAAAGTGCCGATGCAGCAACTGCTGAAAGACCTGCTCACCGCCTACAAATTCGGGGTTAAAACGCTGTATTATCAGAACACCCGTGACGGTGCTGAAGACGCACAAGACGATCTGGTGCCGTCAATCCAGGACGATGGCTGCGAAAGCGGCGCATGTAAGATCTGATATTGAGATGCCGGATGCGGCGTGAACGCCTTATCCGGCATACGGCTCGGTTTGTAGGCCTGATAAGACGCGCCAGCGTCGCATCAGGCACAGGATGCGGCGTAAAATGCCTTATCCGGCATTAAACTCCCAACAGGACACATTCATGGCATATACCACCTTTTCACAGACGAAAAATGATCAGCTCAAAGAACCGATGTTCTTTGGTCAGCCGGTCAACGTGGCTCGCTACGATCAGCAAAAATATGACATCTTCGAAAAGCTGATCGAAAAGCAGCTCTCTTTCTTCTGGCGTCCGGAAGAAGTTGACGTTTCTCGTGACCGTATCGATTACCAGGCACTACCTGAACACGAAAAACACATCTTTATCAGCAACCTGAAATATCAGACGCTGCTGGACTCCATTCAGGGTCGCAGCCCGAACGTGGCACTGCTGCCGCTGATCTCGATCCCTGAACTGGAAACCTGGGTCGAAACCTGGGCGTTCTCAGAAACGATTCATTCCCGTTCCTATACTCATATCATTCGTAATATCGTTAACGATCCGTCTGTTGTGTTTGACGATATCGTCACCAACGAGCAGATCCAGAAACGTGCGGAAGGGATCTCCAGCTATTACGATGAGCTGATCGAAATGACCAGCTACTGGCATCTGCTGGGCGAAGGTACCCACACCGTTAACGGTAAAACCGTAACCGTTAGCCTGCGCGAGCTGAAGAAAAAACTGTATCTCTGCCTGATGAGCGTTAACGCGCTGGAAGCGATCCGCTTCTACGTCAGCTTTGCTTGTTCCTTTGCCTTTGCAGAACGCGAACTGATGGAAGGTAACGCCAAAATTATTCGCCTGATTGCCCGCGATGAAGCCCTGCACCTGACCGGTACTCAGCATATGCTGAATCTGCTGCGCAGCGGCGCGGATGATCCGGAGATGGCGGAAATTGCCGAAGAATGTAAGCAGGAATGCTATGACCTGTTTGTCCAGGCGGCACAGCAAGAGAAAGACTGGGCGGATTATCTGTTCCGTGACGGTTCGATGATTGGTCTGAATAAAGACATTCTCTGCCAGTACGTTGAATACATCACCAATATCCGTATGCAGGCAGTCGGTTTGGATCTGCCGTTCCAGACTCGCTCCAACCCAATCCCGTGGATCAATACCTGGCTGGTGTCTGATAACGTGCAGGTTGCTCCGCAGGAAGTGGAAGTCAGTTCTTATCTGGTCGGGCAGATTGACTCGGAAGTGGACACCGACGATTTGAGTAACTTCCAGCTCTGATGGCTCGCGTTACCCTGCGCATCACTGGCACACAACTGCTGTGCCAGGATGAACACCCTTCCCTTCTGGCGGCGCTGGAATCCCACAATGTGGCGGTTGAGTACCAGTGCCGCGAAGGTTACTGCGGTTCCTGTCGCACGCGCCTTGTTGCAGGCCAGGTGGACTGGATTGCCGAACCGTTAGCCTTTATTCAGCCGGGGGAAATTTTGCCCTGTTGTTGCCGGGCAAAAGGCGATATTGAAATCGAGTTGTGATCGGGTACTAGCGCCAGATACGACGCTTACGCGTATTATCTGGCCTACAACGATTACATGGCGTAGTAATACGCTTTCACCTGCTCCCAGTCCGCTTTAGGGATCGGCTCCAGATATTTTTCCAGCTGGCGGAAGTCATGATTAATCGCTTTATCGCGACGCAAGCGGCGACGACTTTTCTCCAGATCAAGAAAACCAGCTTCTGCCTTACCTTCTGTTTTCACATAGATATGGCGAACATAGCAACAGCCATGCTGACGATTAACGCTATGCATTTTCTTAAACGCCAGCGCCACTGCTTTCAACATGGCTTGCCGTACTTCGTCAGAATAGGGTGTTACTGCATGCCGGGCATACCAGTCAGCAATGCTGATGAACCCCGCCATATCTTCAGTCACCAGCAACGCGCGCCATTCCCCCTCAATTTTCACTGCTTCACCAAAAACGATCTTCGGCACGATGACACCGGCCCGTTCCAGTTCTTTAATTACCGCAACCTCACGGACAATCGTTGGTCGGCCGAACGGATAACGTACGGAATGAAACAGATGATGCGTCATGCGCTTTACATATAGCTTTTTGCCGTTGCGCTCGACGCATTGCACCCCGCTCATACCATTACGGCGATAGTTAGGCTCTTCAACCCAGTCGCCCTCAGTTGCCCACCAGTGATTAAATTCGTCGTGCTTTGCTGAAACTGCCATACCCTATCGCCTGTCATTTTTTATTAACGACAATGACTATAGGTGGTTACCTGCGAAAAATCTTAATGAAACGTGTCGTATTAATGAATTTCTTTTGCCACTACTAGCGCGACACCGCTTTTACCCTTCATTTGCAGCGCATAGACTCCACCAGCCACTACCACTAATAGTGCACCCAGCAGATAAATCATTCGGTAGCCAGTATGTGCAACCATCATCCCCATCACACAGGCTCCCAGCGCCAGGCCTGCATCCATCGCATTGAAGAAGAGGGAGTTTGCGACACCGATTTTATGCGGTTCCACTGAACTGATAATCTGCGTCTGAAAAACTGGCGTCACGGAACCATACCCGATACCAATCAACGCGCCAGAAACAACCATCATTATGCTTCCCTGGGTGTAGCCGAGAACCACCAGTCCAACCGTAAAGAACACAAGGCAAGGGTAAACCACATATTTCGGTCCTTTTTTGTCGCAGACATTGCCGGTAAAGGTACGGCAAATCATCAGGAAGATAGCGTAGCAAAGCAGGAAATTACTGGCTGCCGACATCAGGTTAAGTTCGCGTGCATAAAGCGCCAGAAAAGCAGAAACCCCGGCATACGAAAAGGTCATAAAAAAGGTGACCATCGCAAATGGCAACGCCGCGCGATCGAACATGGCGGCGAAGCCCATTTTCGGCGTTGAACCATCAGCATGGCTGATAACCGGCGGCACTGTCATAATCAGCGACAGAATAATCCCCACCGCTGCCACGCCGGTGCATAACCAGAAAGCCATATTAAAGGCCTCCCAGCGCGCCATATTCAGGCCAATCCACGGCCCGACCACCATTGCCAGCCCCATTGCCAGAGAGAAAAAACTGATGCCCTCCCCACGTCGGGAGGCCGGGATCAGCCGCGCGGAAATCGTTCCTTTTACCGTAGTGATAACCCCGAAGGTAATACCATGAAGCACCCGAATAAAAAGCAGTGATTCAATTGAGTGGCAAAAAGGATACAACGCTGTGACCAATAAAAAGGCCAGAGAAGAGAGCACCAGAATAGTTTTATTCGAGTATTTACCCACCCATTGCCCGGCAAAGGGGCGAATAACAATCGCCGCAATTAAAAATAAAGTCACCAATAAACCGGCTTTATCAGGAGAGGCATGCAAGCGGTCAGAGATATAAATTGGCAACAATGTTAGTAAAACATAAAAGACGAAGAAAATAATAAAGCTGATGATGGTTATTGCCCAAAAATCCTTCGTCCATAACTTCTCTTTCATACCCTACCGCCTGTCAGGATGACGCACGCAGACAACACTCCCGTTACTGCGGTTGCGTCAAATTGTGATGTACTTTGCAGAACAGAAGTATAAATGGCGGCATGCTATTAGAGAAATTAATCGTTTTAATATTATTGATTAGCAAACTCTAATGACTCTTACCCAAATAAATTCTTTACTCGCCGTGCTGGATTACGGTGGCTTTACTGAAGCCAGCAAGCGATTGTTCATGACGCAGTCGGCGGTAAGTCAGGCAATTGCTGCCCTCGAACAAGAACTTGGCGTGAATATACTGTTACGCGATCGCCGTAAAGCTATACAACTGACCTCTGCAGGTCACCGCATTATGCATCATCTGCGCGCCATTAATCGGGAAGTGAACGCAGTAAAAGAGATAGCCGAGCAGGAAAAGCAGAACCCTCAAAGAACGCTGAGACTTGGTTGTTTCCCCAGCGTCTGCGCCTGTATCTTACCGGCTGTGATTCGCTACTTTGAAATTCATCATCCGAATATAAAAATTATTCCTTTTGAGGAAAATAGCACAGCGATTATTGATTCCCTTCAGAATGAATCCATTGATGCCGGTTTTGTTCATTTTCCGGTGAGCGGAATGTACTCCGTGCCCATTTATCAGGATAAATTCACCGTAGTGTTACCGCCCAACCATGCTCTGGCAAAAAACAGCACTATTACAGTGGAAGAGTTAATGGGTGAACCATTAATTATTAGTAAAGGACGCTATGAATTAAGCATTATGGCACTATTTAAAGAAAAGAATATTACCCCACAGATAAAATATGAATTTAATCACCCGGATACAGCGATCAGTTTTATTCGACAGGGATTAGGCATCGCCTTATTACCAGAGTTAACGCTGAAAACCATTGCAGATGAATTGTGTTCCGTTCCTCTCGAACCAACCTTCTATCGACAGATTTCGTTGCTGGCTAAAGAAAAGCCGGTAGAAGGCAGTCCACTGTTTTTACTGCAAATGTGCACGGAACAATTAGTGGAGATTGGAAAAATTTGATGTGAGACAGGATGGCGCATGAACGCCATCCTGCAATAGCATTACTCTTTATTAAGGAATTTTACTGCCTTATCAGGGAAATCAGTAAACAGCCCATTTACACCCGCTTTGTTATACAGAGCATCATATAACTGATTCACATCAGTAGTGTATTCAGGCAGTTTATCTGACCGCACGGTATAAGGATGCACTACCAGCTTGTTCTGCTGAGCATCTTGCACCATGCCAGTGAGTTTGATATTACCTGGCTGCGATGTCTCCTCAATCAACATATGATAATCCGGACCAATACCATCAGCATATTCCGCCACCTGTTTCATGGCCCCCGGCTTAAACATCCAGTCGTAGTTGTAATTAACCCAGCTTCCGTCCGGCTGTTTCTGCTGAGTTTCGTTCCAGTCGGTATAGGCAATCAGCTGTACCAGATTGAGGTCCATGCCCATTTTAGGTTCCAGCTCATTCTTAATACGCTTCAGTTCATCGGCATCAAAACATTGCAAATAAACTTTGTCGTCCTTACCGCTGTAACCATATTTCTTCAGCACTTCCAGCGTTTTTGCCGCAATATCCTTCCCTTCCTGATGATGGAACCACGGCGCTTTAATTTCTGGATAGATACCGATATTTTTCCCGGTAGAGTGATTTAACCCCTGAACAAATTCAATCTCTTCCTCGAAAGTGTGTACCCGGAAGTCAGATTTACCCATCGGGAAACGCCCCGGATAAGTCTGTACTTTCTTACCATTTTCAATATCGAAACCTTCGGTAAATTTCAGTGACTTAATTTCATCGAGCGTGAAATCTATCGCGTAGTAACGACCGTCTTTGCGCGCCCGATCCGGGAAACGATCGGCAACATCAGTAACACGATCGAGATAATGGTCATGCAGGACAACCAGATGGTCGTCTTTGGTCATCACCAAATCTTGTTCCAGATAATCCGCTCCCTGCGCATACGCCATCGCTTTTGCTGGCAGCGTATGCTCCGGCAAATATCCACTGGCACCGCGATGGGCGATGACTATTTTTTCGTTGCTGTCCGCCGCCATTGCACTGCTTCCCATGATCATTCCACTCATCATGATCGCCATGCTAAGGTTTTTCAGCGTCAATATCATGCCATTAGCCTCCGTTGCGTTTTTGCAGTAATTCCTGATGGCGACGTTTTTCGCCAATCATCACAACAATCAACAAGATAACCGCCAGAATGCTGCCGCCAATCATTACCATAAAGCCGCCATCCCAGCCGAAGAAGTCCACTGTGTAGCCAACAATCGCGCTCGCCGCCACCGAACCGCCCAGGTAACCAAACAGCCCGGTAAAGCCCGCTGCCGTACCTGCCGCTTTTTTCGGTGCCAGTTCCAGCGCATGCAGACCGATCAGCATCACAGGGCCGTAGATCAGGAAGCCGATAACAATCATACAAATCATATCTACGGTTGGGTTACCTGCCGGGTTCATCCAGTAAACGATAGTCGCGATGGTCACCAGTGTCATAAAGAAGACGCCGGTGGCCCCACGGTTGCCACGGAAGACTTTATCCGACATCCAGCCGCACAGCAGGGTGCCCGGAATGCCCGCATACTCATAGAAGAAGTAGGCCCAGGAGGATTTATCCAGCGCGAAGTGTTTCACCTCTTTCAGATAAGTCGGTGACCAGTCGAGGATGCCGTAACGCAGCAGATAAACGAACACGTTGGCGATAGCGATGTACCACAGCAGTTTGTTCGGCAGCACGTACTGCATGAAGATTTGCTTCGCCGTCAGCTCCTGTTCCGCTTTTTCGTTATAGTCGTCCGGATAATCATTTTTGTACTCTTCGATCGGCGGCAGGCCACAGGATTGCGGGGTATCGCGCATCATCGCAAAGGCGAACAGTGCCACCAGAATGGCGCAGAAAGCGGGCATATAGAGCGCCGCGTGCCAGTCATTGAACCAGGCCATCCCCAGCAGGAACAGCAGCGGCGGAATACCACCACCGACGTTATGCGCACAGTTCCACACTGACACAATGCCGCCACGTTCTTTCTGCGACCACCAGTGCACCATAGTACGACCGCACGGCGGCCATCCCATCCCCTGGAACCAACCGCAGAGGAACAGCAGCACAAACATCACCGCAATGCTCGACGTCGCCCACGGCACAAAGCCCATAAAAAGCATCACCGCCGCCGCCAGAATCAAACCTGCGGGCAGGAAAACGCGCGGATTCGAGCGATCCGACACCGAGCCCATGATGAATTTCGAAAATCCATAAGCAATCGAGATCCCCGAAAGGGCAAAACCTAAATCACCGCGTGAGAATCCCTGCTCGACCAGATAAGGCATAGCGAGGGCAAAGTTCTTACGAACCAAATAGTAAGCAGCATAACCAAAGAATATCCCCAGGAAAATTTGCCAGCGCAATCGACGATAAGTCGGATCGATCTCCGCGGCAGGTAAGCGCGCTTTGTGTGGCGCTGGTTTAAAAATACTCAACATTGATAGCCTCCGTGGCCCGTGGTCTTATTTATGATTAACAGCCTGATTCAGTGGGAGAACATGCCGTTTCTTGAGTTGCCGCGATGTTAAGAAAACATTCATAAATTAAATGTGAATTACCGCACACATTATTAAATACGATGGGTTAAATGTTCATAATGACGCATGAAATCACGTTTCACTTTCGAATTATGAGCGAATATGCGCGAAATCAAACAATTCATGTTTTTACTATGGCTAAATGGTAAAAAACGAACTTCAGAGGGATAACAATGAAAACTCGCGACTCGCAATCAAGTGACGTGATTATCATTGGCGGCGGTGCAACGGGAGCCGGGATTGCCCGCGACTGTGCCCTGCGCGGGCTGCGCGTGATTTTGGTTGAGCGCCACGACATCGCAACCGGTGCCACCGGGCGTAACCACGGCCTGCTGCACAGCGGTGCGCGCTATGCGGTAACCGATGCGGAATCGGCCCGCGAATGTATTAGTGAAAACCAGATCCTGAAACGCATTGCACGTCACTGCGTTGAACCGACCAACGGCCTGTTTATCACCCTGCCGGAAGATGACCTCTCCTTCCAGGCCACTTTTATCCGCGCCTGCGAAGAAGCAGGGATCAGCGCAGAAGCTATAGACCCGCAGCAAGCGCGCATTATCGAACCTGCCGTTAACCCGGCACTGATTGGCGCGGTGAAAGTTCCGGATGGCACCGTTGATCCATTTCGTCTGACCGCAGCAAACATGCTGGATGCCAAAGAACACGGTGCCGTTATCCTTACCGCTCATGAAGTCACGGGGCTGATTCGTGAAGGCGCGACGGTGTGCGGTGTTCGTGTACGTAACCATCTCACCGGCGAAATTCAGGCACTTCATGCGCCTGTCGTAGTTAATGCCGCCGGGATTTGGGGGCAACACATTGCCGAATATGCCGATCTGCGCATTCGCATGTTCCCGGCGAAAGGATCGCTGCTGATTATGGATCACCGCATTAATCAGCATGTGATCAACCGCTGCCGCAAACCTTCCGACGCCGATATTCTGGTGCCTGGCGATACCATTTCGCTGATTGGCACCACCTCTTTACGTATTGATTACAACGAGATTGACGATAATCGAGTGACGGCAGAAGAAGTTGATATTCTGCTGCGTGAAGGGGAAAAACTGGCCCCCGTTATGGCGAAAACGCGCATTTTGCGGGCTTACTCTGGCGTGCGTCCGCTGGTTGCCAGCGATGACGACCCAAGCGGCCGTAACGTCAGTCGTGGCATCGTGCTGCTCGACCATGCTGAACGCGATGGTCTGGACGGATTTATCACCATCACCGGCGGCAAACTGATGACCTATCGGCTGATGGCGGAATGGGCTACCGACGCGGTATGTCGCAAGCTGGGCAACACGCGCCCCTGTACAACCGCCGATCTGGCACTTCCTGGTTCACAGGAGCCCGCTGAAGTTACCTTGCGTAAAGTCATCTCCCTGCCTGCCCCGCTGCGCGGTTCTGCGGTTTATCGTCATGGCGATCGCACACCCGCCTGGCTGAGCGAAGGCCGTCTGCACCGTAGCCTGGTATGTGAGTGCGAAGCGGTAACTGCGGGTGAAGTTCAGTACGCGGTAGAAAATTTAAACGTTAATAGCCTGCTGGATTTACGCCGTCGTACCCGTGTGGGGATGGGTACCTGCCAGGGCGAACTCTGCGCCTGCCGCGCTGCCGGACTGCTGCAACGTTTTAACGTCACGACGTCCGCGCAATCTATCGAGCAACTTTCCACCTTCCTTAACGAACGCTGGAAAGGCGTGCAACCCATCGCCTGGGGAGATGCACTGCGCGAAAGCGAATTTACCCGCTGGGTTTATCAGGGACTGTGTGGTCTGGAGAAGGAGCAGAAAGATGCGCTTTGATACTGTCATTATGGGCGGCGGCCTCGCCGGATTACTCTGTGGCCTGCAACTGCAAAAACACGGCCTGCGCTGTGCCATTGTCACGCGTGGTCAAAGCGCGCTCCATTTCTCATCTGGATCGCTGGATTTGCTGAGCCATCTGCCGGATGGTCAACCGGTGACAGACATTCACAGTGGACTGGAAGCTTTGCGTCAGCAGGCACCTGCCCATCCTTACACTCTTCTCGGGCCACAACGCGTACTCGATCTCGCTTGCCAGGCGCAGGCATTAATCGCTGAAAGCGGTGCGCAATTACAGGGCAGCGTAGAACTGGCCCACCAGCGAGTTACCCCGCTCGGCACTCTGCGCTCAACCTGGCTAAGTTCGCCAGAAGTTCCTGTCTGGCCGTTGCCCGCGAAGAAAATATGTGTGGTCGGGATAAGCGGCCTGATGGATTTTCAGGCGCATCTTGCGGCGGCTTCGTTGCGCGAACTCGACCTTGCCGTTGAAACCGCAGAAATAGAGCTGCCGGAACTGGATGTGCTGCGCAACAACGCCACCGAGTTTCGCGCGGTGAATATCGCCCGTTTCCTTGATAACGAAGAAAACTGGCCGCTGTTACTTGATGCGCTTATTCCTGTCGCCAATACCTGCGAAATGATCCTGATGCCCGCCTGCTTCGGCCTGGCCGATGACAAACTGTGGCATTGGTTGAATGAAAAACTACCTTGTTCATTGATGCTTTTGCCAACGCTGCCGCCTTCCGTGCTGGGCATTCGTCTGCAAAACCAGTTACAGCGCCAGTTTGTGCGCCAGGGTGGCGTGTGGATGCCAGGCGATGAAGTGAAAAAAGTGACCTGTAAAAATGGCGTAGTGAATGAAATCTGGACCCGCAATCACGCCGATATCCCGCTGCGACCACAATTTGCGGTGCTTGCGAGCGGCAGTTTCTTTAGCGGCGGACTGGTAGCGGAACGTAACGGCATTCGCGAGCCGATTCTCGGCCTTGATGTGCTACAAACCGCCACACGGGGTGAATGGTATAAGGGCGATTTTTTTGCGCCGCAACCGTGGCAGCAGTTCGGTGTAACCACTGATGAGGCACTACGCCCGTCGCAGGCAGGGCAAACCATTGAGAACCTGTTTGCCATCGGTTCGGTGCTGGGCGGATTTGATCCCATCGCCCAGGGATGCGGCGGCGGTGTTTGTGCCGTCAGTGCTTTACATGCCGCTCAACAGATTGCCCAACGCGCAGGAGGCCAACTATGAACGACACCAGCTTCGAAAACTGCATTAAGTGCACCGTCTGCACCACCGCCTGCCCGGTGAGCCGGGTGAATCCCGGCTATCCAGGGCCAAAACAAGCCGGGCCGGATGGCGAGCGTCTGCGTCTGAAAGATGGCGCACTGTATGACGAAGCGCTGAAATATTGCATCAACTGCAAACGCTGCGAAGTCGCCTGCCCGTCCGATGTGAAGATTGGCGATATCATCCAGCGCGCGCGGGCGAAATATGACACCACACGCCCGTCGCTGCGCAATTTTGTGTTGAGTCATACCGACCTGATGGGTAGCGTTTCCACGCCATTCGCACCAATCGTCAATACCGCTACCTCGCTGAAACCAGTGCGGCAGCTGCTTGATGCGGCGTTAAAAATCGATCATCGCCGCACGCTACCGAAATACTCCTTCGGTACGTTCCGTCGCTGGTATCGCAGCGTGGCGGCCCAGCAGGCACAATATAAAGACCAGGTGGCTTTCTTTCACGGCTGCTTCGTTAACTACAACCATCCGCAGTTAGGCAAAGATTTAATTAAAGTGCTCAACGCAATGGGTACCGGTGTACAACTGCTCAGCAAAGAAAAATGCTGCGGCGTACCGCTGATCGCCAACGGCTTTACCGATAAAGCACGTAAACAGGCAATCACAAATGTAGAGTCGATCCGCGAAGCAGTGGGAGTAAAAGGCATTCCGGTGATTGCCACCTCCTCAACCTGTACATTTGCCCTGCGCGACGAATATCCGGAAGTGCTGAATGTCGACAACAAAGGCTTGCGCGATCACATCGAACTGGCGACCCGCTGGCTGTGGCGCAAGCTGGACGAAGGCAAAACCTTGCCGCTGAAACCGCTGCCGCTGAAAGTGGTTTATCACACTCCGTGCCATATGGAAAAAATGGGCTGGACGCTCTACACCCTGGAGCTGTTGCGTAAAATCCCGGGGCTTGAGTTAACGGTGCTGGATTCCCAGTGCTGCGGTATTGCAGGTACTTACGGTTTCAAAAAAGAGAACTACCCCACCTCACAAGCCATCGGCGCACCACTGTTCCGTCAGATAGAAGAAAGCGGCGCAGATCTGGTGGTTACCGACTGCGAAACCTGCAAATGGCAGATTGAGATGTCCACAAGTCTTCGCTGCGAACATCCGATTACGCTGCTGGCCCAGGCGCTGGCTTAAACTCCTTTCTGATGCCCGGTAAGCATGTTGTTACCGGGCATTTTTGCGTACACGATTCCGTGCCCAATGTATGCGTTGCAACGCAGTGAAAATTCCTCTGAAAACGTCTCGCAAAGGCTGAAACTGGCAGATGTCAAAGGCCTGGGATAACCGTAATGTCGCGTCATCATAAATATCAGGTGACGGACAACCATGACCGAATCAACAACCTCCTCCCCGCATGATGCGGTGTTTAAAACCTTTATGTTCACACCCGAAACCGCTCGGGATTTTCTGGAAATACATCTACCAGAGCCGCTGCGCAAGCTTTGCAACCTGCAAACTTTACGCCTGGAACCCACCAGCTTTATTGAAAAAAGTTTACGCGCTTACTACTCGGATGTTTTGTGGTCGGTGGAAACCAGCGACGGTGACGGCTATATCTACTGCGTGATTGAACATCAAAGTTCAGCGGAAAAGAATATGGCCTTTCGGCTAATGCGCTATGCCACTGCCGCCATGCAACGTCATCTGGACAAAGGCTATGACAGAGTCCCGCTGGTGGTACCGTTACTGTTTTATCATGGCGAAACCTCGCCCTACCCGTACTCACTCAACTGGCTGGATGAGTTTGACGATCCGCAACTTGCCCGGCAGTTGTACACCGAAGCTTTTCCGTTGGTGGATATCACCATCGTACCTGACGATGAGATCATGCAACATCGGCGTATAGCTCTGCTTGAACTGATTCAAAAGCATATTCGCGACCGCGATTTAATCGGTATGGTCGACAGGATCACCACGCTTTTGGTTAGAGGCTTCACTAATGACAGCCAGCTACAAACGCTGTTTAATTATCTGCTGCAATGCGGCGATACCTCCCGTTTCACCCGTTTTATTGAGGAGATTGCCGAACGTTCACCACTACAAAAGGAGAGATTAATGACTATTGCTGAACGGCTGCGGCAGGAAGGGCATCAAATTGGCTGGCAGGAAGGTAAGATTGAAGGCTGGCAGGAAGGTAAAATTGAAGGTTGGCAGGAAGGTAAATTAGAAGGTTTGCAAGAAGGTAAATTAGATGGTTTGCAGGAAGGCATGCATGAACAAGCCATTAAAATTGCCTTGCGCATGCTGGAGCAGGGCTTTGAACGTGAGATTGTGCTGGCGACAACCCAACTCACTGATGCTGATATTCCGAACTGTCATTAAAAGGAGAGATTGATGACTATTGCTGAACGGCTGAGGCAGGAAGGGCATCAGATTGGCTGGCAGGAAGGTAAGCTTGAAGGCTGGCAGGAGGGTAAATTAGAAGGTTTGCAGGAAGGTATGCGTAAACAAGCCATTAAAATTGCTTTGCGCATGCTGGTACAGGGCATTGATCGTGACCTGGTGCTCGCAGCCACCCAGCTAAGCGAAGCCGATCTGGCAGCGAATAACCACTAATTAACACAGGCCCACAGCCGACCCCCATGGGCCTTTGATATCAATAATTACCTTTTATGCGTGGCCCATTTTTGCCTGATTTAAACATCGCCAGTCGTTGATCCAGGGCATCGCTGTAGAGCATCGTGTCAACGCCAACAGCGACAAAGTTCGCTCCCCACGCCAGGCATTGCTGCGCCATATCAGGAGCCACAGCCAGAAAACCAGCCGCTTTACCCGCAGCACGGATCCGCCGAATGCTGGTTTCAATAATTCGCTGCACTTCCGGGTGCCCGGCGTTATCCGGGTAGCCCAACGACGCAGAAAGATCCGCAGGTCCAATAAACACGCCATCAATCCCTTCGACGTCGAGGATTTCGTCCAGGTTATCCAGTGCCGTTTTACTTTCCACCTGCACCAACAGACAAAGCGAATCGTTGACGTGCGCCATGTAATTCTCAATGCGTCCCCAGCGAGCAGCCCGTGCCACACTGGCCCCGACACCACGCTCACCGTAGGGAGGATAGCGCGTGGCAGACACCACCTGACGTGCCTGATCGGCAGTATCGACCATCGGGATCAGTAGAGTTTGCGCGCCAATATCCAGGACTTGTTTAATCAGCGACTTACTGCCTTCCACCGGACGGATCACGGGTTGGCTGGCATAGGGCGCTACCGCCTGTAGCTGGTGATAAAGATCCTGAATGGTGTTTGGCGCGTGCTCCCCGTCAATCAGCAACCAGTCATAACCGGAAGTAGCGGCAATTTCTGCCATATAGGCAGTCGTTGAGCTTAACCACAGCCCAATTTGCACTTCGCCCTTGCGTAAACGTTCTTTAAAGGGATTGGTTAATAATGCGTTCATCGTGTTCCTTAACCTATTAATGATGTGCCACGTCGGTCTGCGCAACAGTGCGATTTACACGCAGAGTGAAAATAATCAGCGAACCGATGACCGCCACCGCTGCCAGCGTCAGTAATCCCGCCGCATCGCTGGCAAACAACGTTTCTGCTTTCACGCGCAGGATCGGGGCAATAAACCCACCCACTGCACCAAACAGGTTTACAAAACCAATCCCCGCCGCCAGCGCCGTACCGGAAAGCAGTTGTGTCGGCATCGTCCAGAACACCGGCTGCACGGCAATAAACCCGATGGCTGCAACACACAGTGCTACGATCGCCAGTACTGGAGAAAGCAGCCCGGACAGACCAATACCAATGCCCGCCGCCAGTAATGTCAACGCTGCGACATTACGCCGTTCGCCGGTTTTATCGGAATAGCGCGGAATAAGCCAGGTCCCAAACAAGGCCGCAACCCACGGAATGGCGGTGACCACCGACGCCGTAAAGCCCACTTTTGTCCCCAGCAATGCAGCAACCTGGGTCGGCAGGAAGAAAATTAATCCGTAAACCGCCACCTGAATGGTCAGGTAGATAATCGCCAGTTGCCAGACTCGGCCATTACGCAGCGCATCGCTCAATCGAGAAGTCACTTTCTGTTGTTCTTCACTTGCCAGTTGATTGATAAGCAACGTTTTTTCTTGTTTACTCAGAAAACGTGCCTGCTCCGGTGTGTCATCAAGCCAAAAGAATGTGAATACCCCAGCGCCGACTGCCAGCAATCCTTCAATCACAAACATCCAGAACCAGCCGGGATGCCCCATAAATCCATGCATCTCCAGCAGCGCGCCGGAAAGCAGTGATCCCAGTGTTAACGCCAGCGGTGCGCCCATATAGAACAACCCCATAATGCTGGCGCGATTACGCTGCGGAAACCATTGCGAGGTGAGATAAATCATACCAGGGAAAAACCCGGCCTCCGCAGCACCAAGCAGAGTGCGAACGATCAGAAATTTCGCTTCAGTATCGGCCCATGCCATGGCTGCCGAAAGAAATCCCCACAGCAGTGTTGTCGTACCAATCCAGGTTCTGGCCCCCAGTTTTCGCATCAAAAGATTCGCCGGAACCCCCAGAAACGCGTATACCACAAAGAAAATGCCTGCTCCCAGCGCATAAGCTTCATTACTCAGCCCGGTATCAATCTGGTAGGTCTGTTTGGCAAAACCAATATTCGAACGGTCGAGAAACGCCAGCACATACAGCGCCAACATAAACGGAATTAAACGCGCGCGGTTTTTCTTCACCACGGCGTCAAGCAAAGCGGTGCTCATAAAAAGCTCCTTAGAATATGTGGGCGTTACCGTTGTCACAGCAACGCCCGGAGTGATTAGTGGCTGTAGGGGCGTTTCAAATTGCAGTCACGATTGAGTTCGACGCCGAAACCGGGTTTATCAAGCACTGATTTATGAATACGACCATTCACCGGCACTGGCTCATTAAGCAGAATCGGATCAAATTGCGGACGCATCGTTGAACAATCCGGGCTGGTCATCAGGAATTCGCTGAATGGCGTATTGGTGAAGGTGATCACCGCATGGTGAGAGTAAACAGACGAACCGTGCGGCACCACCAGTTGCCCTCTGGATTTGGCGATTGCGGCAATTTCCACCAGCGTGGTTAAGCCACCGCACCAGCCAACATCCGGCTGCATAATGTCGATACCGGTTTCTGAAAGCGTACGGAAAGATTGCAGTGTGCCGTGATGCTCACCGCTGGTGACCATCATTCCGACTGGCGCGTTGCGTTTCAGTTCGCGATAACCTTCATACTGCTGTGGCGGCAGGCACTCTTCGATCCATTTCAGGTTATAGGGCGCGCAAGCGTGGGCCAGTTTGGTGGCATAGTTCACGTCCTGACTCATCCAGCAGTCGAGCATTAACCAGAAATCCTCACCGCATTTTTCACGCATATCCGCGACCATAGCGGCATCTTTGCGGATCCCTGCATCGCCATCATGTGGCCCCCAGTGCGTCGGCATTTTGCCACCGATAAAGCCCATCTCTTTTGCCAGATCCGGACGCGCACCTGTGGCGTAGAACTGAATCTCATCACGAACTGCGCCGCCTAAAAGTTTATAAACCGGAAGCCCGACCACTTTGCCGAACAGATCCCACAGAGCCAGATCGACACAGGAAATCGTGTTCATCACCAGGCCACCAGAGCCGGAGTAATACAGGGTGGCATTGAGCATTTGATCGTGGATCAGTTTGATATCACTGACACATTTACCCTCAATGAATCGGTTAAGATGTTTTTCGACAATAAAACAGCCCATTTCACCGGCTGTCGAAACGGCGAATCCGGTCTGGCCGTTTTCTGCTTCAACTTCAACAATCAACGTGCCAAGAACGTTAATGCCAAATGACTGGCGGGACTGCTCGTATTCGCGGTATTTACTCATCGGGGTGGCAATATGATCATCAATCCAGTGATTTGCCCCCTGGTCGTGATAATCACCGCCGCCAGCGCCTTTTTCTGCTGTCGCACCGCCAGTAAACCAGGCGCGAACCTGTTTGATTTTTGGTAGGGTCATGATGTTCTCCATTGTTATGAGGCCTGTAAGACAAAGGGACTTTTCCATCCCAACAGACGTGAAATATCCCTGGCGCAGGCAATGGCCTTGCCCGCCAGATAATCACGGTATTCTTCATTGATTTGTAAGCGGGTACCGACCACCGAAATCGCAGCGGTAAGCTCGTTATTCGCGTTAAACACCGGCGCAGCGACACAACGGACATCGGCGTAATCTTCGCCGTTGTCATAGCTCCAGCCCTGACGGCGAATACGCGCCAGTTCTTCGTGAAGTTGCTGTGGATGAGTAATCGTTGTGGGTGTCGCCTGCTCCCAGACCAGCCCTTCGATAATACTTTGCTGTACAGCTGCAGGTTGCCAGGCAAGCAGGCATTTACCTATTCCGGAGCGATAAAGCGAAAGGCTTTTTCCTTCATGGGAACGCACGCTGATAGTGGCTGATGACTCCACTTTCAAAATGTAATAAGCGCTGCCGTTATCAATAATCCCCAGGTGACATAACAGCCCGGTGGTATCCATCAGTTGCGTCAAACGCGGTCGAGCCAGTTCCCGGAGATCCATCTTGCTTAACGCATGACCGGAAAGCTCCACCAGCTTGGTCCACAAACAAAAATTTTCCTGGTGATCAAGGCTAAGAAAACGCTGACGCCTGAGTTCATTAAGCAGCAAATAGGCCGTGCTTTTAGGGATCCCCAATGTGTCAATGATCGTCGCAGCACTACAGGGGCCAATGCGGGCAATCAAATTGAGAATATCAATAGCCCGTGTCAGGGCGGGAACTTTGCTTGATTCCAACATACTGGGCTCCAGTCTTAGATACTGGAATCAGTCTCGTTGCTCAGGGGGAGTAAAATTGTGAAGCGCATCAAATCCCGCACCTCGTCCAGCGGACTGGAGAAATTACGCACAAATTTGTGAATCAGCGCACGGATTTTTTCTTATTGAGTACAACAGGTTGGACAAATTTTGCCGGAGGGGGAATGTGCCGGTGCAGTAAACCGGCACAGAGTGGCGGAATCAGACAGATAAAGTCATGGACTCAACAACCTCAATCCAGCCATGCTCACTGGCGATGTCCTGGCCGTTTAACCAACGGCGCAGCATATTCAGTGCCATCATTGCGCACACTTCCTGACGGATAGCCAGGCTGTAGCGCGTAGTGCTGAAACGCACACGCAGAGCGAAAGTGCCGTCTGGCGTGGCTAGCGCAAAGTTGAGATGTTCGTTCTCGAAACCAGAAACAGCCAGTGCCAGCCCGGCAAAATGGTTGGCCCGCCGTTCTGTAATCCAGTGCGCAGTTTGCGCCAGGGTTTCCTCCTGTGAAGGAACCACTTCACACGCCAGCAATGGAGCACCTGCGCGAGAAAGTTGCAAAGCCAATAAACCACCGGTGAATTGCTCGCTCAACGTCAGGCTGAACTGGCGGTTTTGCAATTCGCGGCTGATCTGCGAGGGCAGTCCTTCGGTGCCTTCGAAAATCACGCTCTGTCCGGCAACACGTTTAACGTCCAGCCACAGTTTTTCCATCGCCTGTTGCTCGCTTGCCGGTCCGGTGAGTTTCAGTTCGATGATAGGCATTGAGGAGCGATAGCCCATTGTTACGCCCGGCGGCAGTTGTAGAGTGTCCAGGCTTTGTGCCAGATCGCTTTCCGAACGACCAAAGGTAGTCAAACGCAGGCAAACCGGCGGCTGTGGTAAAGAAAAACGCTCGCGCAGGCGCGGCAGGATTTCGTGCTCGACCATCACCTTAAATTCTGACGGTACGCCAGGGGTAAAGAACATCAGGCAACGATTAAGCTGCACGGCAAAACCACAGGCGGTGCCTACCGGGTTATTGATAAATTCAGCACTGGCAGGCAGCTCTGCTTGTTTACGGTTGCTCGGTGCCATTACTCGTCCACGTTCGTGGAAATAGCGTTCCATCTCTTTGAGCCAGGCTTCATGCAACACCAGGCCTTCACCTTTTGCTGTCGCAGCGGCGAGTGCGCTTAAATCATCACTGGTCGGCCCCAGCCCGCCGTTAACGATCAGCACATCGGCGTGCTGACTCCGTTCGCGAAGAATGGTGACTAAGTCATCAAGGTTATCCCCCACCGTATTGCGGCGAGATAATGGCAACCCCTGATGAAAGAAAAAATCGGCCAGCCAGGCAGCGTTAGTGTCAACGATTTGCCCGTGTAACACTTCATCCCCGGTGGATAACATTTCCACTTTTAACATGGTTATCTCCTGCTTTTGTTATCGAATCACTATAACGCAAAGGGAGATAAGGCGTAGTAAGAAACTGAATGGCGCGGCAGAATGCCGCGCCGGAAGGGATCAGAAACTGGCGTTAACCCCAACATACGGGCCGTCAGCCACTGCGTTGTCGCGGTTACCGTCTTTACCCGACAGATTCAGGTAGCGATAACCCGCCTCAATACTGACTGGACGCATAATGGTGTAACGCGCGCCAGCATTCGCTTCCTCATAACTTTGAATACCGCTGGAGAGCGAATCCGGAGAGTAGTAATACTCGCCAAACAAACGGAAGCTGTTGCCAATTTTCCACTGCAAACCACCTCCTACCGCTGCGGCATAACCTTCATCGCCGTAATTCGGGTTGGTGTAAACGCCTTTTCCGCCAACGGTCGCCATTAACGGCCCGAGAGGCAGATTCAACCCCAGCCCCACGCCCGCGACGTCACCGTCGTCGTCGTTATGTGTCCAGTTACCGCTTAACGCCAGGCCCGTCGATTCAGTCCCAAAACCGACACCAATATTGGTGTATTCTTTACCCGCCTGGCCGCTGATGCTCATTGCATTGACCGATGCAGAAACCAACAGCATTCCGGCCAGACCTGCTAGCGCAATTTTTTTCATTTTCCCCTCTCCCACAAGCAATAAATCAAAATTCCCAAAGCTGCGGGATTGTACTGCCTGGCACAGAGGATTCAATGAGCGAAAAAAGGGATCTAGTCACTTATTGTAACTAAATACTTCTTAAATAATTAAACGCCGAAAAAATAAACACACTTTATCGATACACACAAAAATAATAATAAGTGCAGTTATCATCGCAAAAGAGATTACTGTCACTTTCACATATTTCTGAGTTACCGTATTCTCATGGTTTCTTTTAATTTATAAGGAATACCCCTGTGCGACAACGGACTATTGTATGCCCTTTGATTCAAAATGATGGTGCTTATTTGCTGTGTAAAATGGCCGACGATCGCGGCGTTTTCCCCGGTCAATGGGCGCTTTCGGGTGGCGGCGTAGAGCCTGGCGAACGAATTGAAGAGGCACTACGCCGCGAAATTCGCGAAGAACTGGGAGAACAGTTGCTTTTGACAGAAATCACGCCGTGGACCTTCAGCGATGATATTCGCACCAAGACGTATGCAGATGGTCGCAAGGAAGAGATTTATATGATTTACCTGATTTTTGACTGCGTTTCTGCCAACCGAGAAGTGAAAATAAACGAAGAGTTTCAGGACTACGCGTGGGTAAAACCTGAAGATCTGGCGCACTATGATTTGAATGTCGCCACCCGAAAAACGTTACGTTTGAAAGGTCTTCTGTAATAATGATGACAGCCATTACTGGCTGTCAGATTGAAAATTTAGTGGTTAACGAATTCCCCATCCAGATAAACTTTGCCTTTTTCCACATGCATGACTAAACCATCCAGATAATCAGGTTTAAATGTCGCATCACGCTTATCTTTAGCAATATATGTCAGGCAATGATTATGGGTGAAAATAACGATATTTTTATCAGGCGCTTTGCTTTGTAAGTCCTTAATTGCACTATAAATCTCATTACCGCACTGAAGAAGTCGTTTATCTACCGTCAGCTTTTTACCCGCTGAAAACCAGGTCGCCGACTGAATGGTCCGGACGGTATTACTGGAATAAAGATCGAAATCAGGGATATCAGCACTAAAAGCGTTGCCCAGTTCACGGGCATCCTGGGTACCTTTGACCGTAATACCTGTTTTATCTGACAAGCATTGATTGGTTGAACGATCGCAACGTTCAGCATGGCGAAACAAAACGACAACCGGATGCTGCTGTGCCAGTCTGGCCAGCGTTTTATTGTCGATACGTGGCAAACCATTGCTACTCCAGGCGGCATGAGTACCCAGTCCGGCAATTGCAGCGAGCGCCAGTAAAATGATGAAATATTTTTTTGACTTCAACGAAGAGCGGCAAAAAGCTAACACGTAAACTCCACCTATAGACAAGCGCAACCAGACAATTACCGTGAAATTGAGCGACATTTCTGGCGATAATTAGCAGTTGGTGTAATATTAAAAATCCTGCGATGCCGGCAAAATGCCTCAAAATTTTGCCAAATGCAAAGCCTAAATAAGAAAAAATATAAAAATTTCAATATTTACGTCTAATATTAGTTTCTTAAGGTTAAGTTAATATTCTATCCTTAAAATTTTGCTCCAAATGGCAAAATATACACAACACTCTTTATAGCAAATATAAGTGGACAGGTATTCAATGGCGGAAGGAAAAGCAATGTCAGAATTTTTGCCTTTTTCGCGACCAGCAATGGGCGTGGAGGAACTCGCTGCAGTTAAAGAGGTTCTCGAATCCGGTTGGATCACAACCGGTCCGAAGAATCAGGCGCTTGAACAAGCCTTTTGCCAGTTGACGGGAAATCAGCATGCCATCGCGGTCAGTTCAGCCACCGCCGGAATGCATATCACGCTAATGGCGTTGGAAATTGGCAAGGGCGATGAAGTTATTACGCCTTCCCTGACCTGGGTTTCAACCCTCAATATGATTTCCTTGTTGGGTGCAACGCCGATAATGGTGGATGTCGACCGCGATACGCTGATGGTCACGCCTGAAACGATCGAAGCAGCCATTACGCCACGCACTAAAGCCATCATTCCGGTGCATTATGCCGGTGCGCCAGCAGATATTGACGCCATTCGCGCCATTGGCGAACGTTACGGCATCGCAGTTATCGAAGATGCTGCCCATGCCGTCGGTACGTATTACAAAGGGCGACATATTGGCGCAAAAGGTACCGCTATTTTTTCGTTTCACGCCATCAAAAATATTACCTGTGCGGAAGGTGGCCTGATTGTTACAGATAATGAAAACCTTGCCCGCCAGCTACGGATGCTGAAATTTCACGGTCTGGGTGTCGATGCCTATGACAGACAAACCTGGGGCCGTGCACCGCAAGCTGAAGTCTTAACACCGGGCTATAAGTACAATCTGACCGATATTAACGCCGCGATTGCCCTGACACAGTTAGCAAAATTAGAGCACCTCAACACCCGTCGGCGCGAAATTGCCCAGCAATATCAGCAAGCACTAGCAGCTCTCCCCTTTCAGCCATTAAGCCTTCCCGCCTGGCCGCACGTTCACGCCTGGCATCTGTTTATTATTCGTGTCGATGAACAACGTTGTGGTATCAGTCGCGATGCGTTGATGGAAGCGTTAAAAGAAAGAGGTATTGGTACCGGGTTACATTTCCGCGCCGCTCACACACAAAAATATTATCGCGAGCGTTTTACCACGCTGTCGTTACCGAATACCGAATGGAATAGCGAACGCATCTGTTCGTTGCCGCTGTTCCCGGATATGACTACCGCCGATGCCGACCGCGTCATCACAGCCCTTCAGCAACTCGCAGGACAATAAGCCATGTTTGAAATCCACCCTGTTAAGAAAGTCTCGGTGGTTATTCCCGTTTATAACGAGCAGGAAAGCTTACCGGAATTAATCAGGCGCACCACAAAAGCCTGTGAATCACTGGGGAAAGAGTATGAGATCCTGCTGATTGATGACGGCAGTAGCGATAATTCCGCGCATATGCTGGTCGAAGCCTCACAAGCGGAGAATAGCCATATTGTGTCTATTTTGCTTAACCGCAATTACGGGCAACACTCAGCGATTATGGCGGGATTCAGTCACGTCACCGGCGACTTAATTATTACCCTCGATGCCGATCTCCAGAATCCGCCAGAGGAGATCCCCCGTCTGGTGGCAAAAGCCGATGAAGGTTACGACGTGGTAGGGACTGTACGCCAGAACCGCCAGGACAGCTGGTTTCGTAAAACCGCTTCGAAGATGATTAACCGGCTTATTCAGCGCACCACTGGCAAAGCGATGGGTGACTATGGTTGTATGCTGCGCGCCTATCGCCGTCATATTGTCGATGCGATGTTGCACTGCCATGAACGCAGTACCTTTATCCCGATTCTGGCGAATATCTTCGCCCGCCGTGCCATTGAAATTCCAGTGCATCATGCCGAGCGTGAGTTTGGTGAATCCAAATACAGCTTTATGCGCCTGATTAATTTGATGTACGACCTGGTGACCTGCCTTACCACAACGCCGCTACGTATGCTGAGTCTGCTCGGCAGCATTATTGCGATTGGAGGTTTTAGCATTGCTGTGCTGCTGGTGATTTTACGCCTGACCTTCGGACCACAATGGGCGGCAGAAGGCGTCTTTATGCTATTTGCCGTGCTGTTTACTTTTATTGGCGCTCAGTTTATCGGCATGGGATTACTCGGTGAATATATCGGCAGGATCTACACCGATGTCCGCGCCCGCCCCCGCTATTTTGTTCAGCAAGTTATCCGTCCATCCAGCAAGGAAAATGAATAATGAAAACCGTCGTTTTTGCCTACCACGATATGGGATGCCTCGGTATTGAAGCCCTGCTGTCTGCCGGTTACGAAATTAGCGCCATTTTTACCCATACCGATAATCCCGGTGAAAAAGCCTTTTATGGTTCGGTGGCTCGTCTGGCGGCGGAAAGAGGCATTCCGGTTTATGCGCCGGATAACGTTAATCATCCGCTGTGGGTGGAACGTATTGCCCAACTCTCACCAGAGGTGATTTTCTCTTTTTATTATCGCCATCTTATTTGCGACGAGATTTTGCAGCTCGCTCCCGCAGGTGCATTTAATCTGCATGGTTCGCTGTTACCAAAATATCGTGGTCGCGCGCCGCTGAACTGGGTGCTGGTGAACGGTGAAACGGAAACTGGCGTTACATTGCACCGAATGGTGAAACGTGCCGATGCCGGGGCCATTGTGGCGCAACTGCGCATTGCCATTGCGCCAGACGATATCGCCATTACGCTGCATCATAAGTTATGTCATGCCGCGCGCCAGCTACTGGAGCAGACATTACCCACCATTAAACACGGTAATATTCTGGAAATCGCCCAGCGCGAAAACGAAGCCACCTGTTTTGGTCGCAGAACACCGGAAGACAGTTTCCTCGAATGGCATAAACCGGCATCCGTGCTGCACAACATGGTGCGTGCCGTTGCCGATCCGTGGCCGGGTGCCTTCAGCTATGTTGGTAATCAGAAATTTACCGTCTGGTCGTCACGCGTGCATTCTCATGCGCCTGCAGCACAGCCGGGGAGCGTGATTTCTGTAGCGCCACTGCTGATTGCCTGTGGCGATGGCGCGCTGGAAATCGTCACCGGACAGGCGGGCGACGGCATTACTATGCAGGGCTCGCAATTAGCGCAGACGCTGGGCCTGGTGCAAGGTTCACGCTTGAATAGCCAGCCTGCCTGCACCGCCCGACGCCGTACCCGGGTACTCATCCTCGGGGTGAATGGCTTTATTGGCAACCATCTGACAGAACGCCTGCTGCGCGAAGATCATTATGAAGTTTACGGTCTGGATATTGGCAGCGATGCGATAAGCCGTTTTCTGAATCATCCGCATTTTCACTTTGTCGAAGGCGATATCAGTATTCATTCCGAATGGATTGAGTATCACGTCAAAAAATGTGATGTCGTCTTGCCGCTGGTGGCGATAGCCACGCCGATTGAATATACCCGCAACCCACTGCGCGTATTTGAACTCGATTTTGAAGAGAATCTACGCATTATCCGCTACTGCGTGAAGTACCGTAAGCGAATCATCTTCCCGTCGACTTCAGAAGTTTATGGGATGTGTAGCGATAAATACTTCGATGAGGACCATTCTAATTTAATCGTCGGCCCGGTGAATAAACCACGCTGGATTTATTCGGTGTCTAAACAATTACTTGATCGAGTGATCTGGGCCTATGGCGAAAAAGAGGGTTTACAGTTCACCCTCTTCCGCCCGTTTAACTGGATGGGGCCACGACTGGATAACCTTAATGCAGCGCGAATTGGCAGCTCCCGCGCTATTACGCAACTCATTCTCAATCTGGTAGAAGGTTCACCGATTAAGCTGATTGATGGCGGAAAACAAAAACGCTGCTTTACTGATATTCGCGATGGTATCGAGGCGTTATACCGCATCATCGAAAATGCGGGAAATCGCTGCGACGGCGAAATTATCAACATTGGCAATCCTGATAACGAAGCGAGCATTGAGGAACTGGGCGAGATGCTGCTGGCGAGCTTCGAAAAACATCCGCTGCGCCATCACTTCCCACCGTTTGCGGGCTTTCGCGTTGTCGAAAGTAGCAGCTACTACGGCAAAGGATATCAGGACGTAGAGCATCGTAAACCAAGCATCCGCAATGCCCGCCGCTGCCTGGACTGGGAGCCGAAAATTGATATGCAGGAAACCATCGACGAAACGCTGGATTTCTTCCTGCGCACCGTTGATCTTACGGATAAACCATCATGACCAAAGTAGGCTTACGCATTGATGTCGATACCTTTCGTGGCACCCGTGAAGGCGTGCCGCGTCTGCTGGAAATCTTGAGTAAGCATAATATTCAGGCCAGCATTTTTTTCAGCGTCGGCCCGGACAATATGGGCCGCCATCTCTGGCGACTGGTGAAGCCACAGTTTTTGTGGAAGATGCTGCGCTCAAACGCGGCATCGCTTTATGGCTGGGATATTTTACTGGCAGGTACGGCCTGGCCAGGTAAAGAGATTGGTCATGCCAATGCCGATATCATTCGTGAAGCGGCTAAACACCACGAAGTCGGCCTGCACGCCTGGGATCACCATGCCTGGCAAGCCCATAGCGGTAACTGGGATCGGCAAACAATGGTCGACGATATCGCACGCGGCCTTCGCACCCTGGAAGAAATTATCGGCCAACCGGTAACTTGCTCCGCAGCCGCTGGCTGGCGTGCCGACCAGCAGGTGATCGAAGCAAAAGAAGCGTTCCATTTGCGCTACAACAGCGATTGTCGTGGAGCGATGCCGTTTCGTCCATTGCTCGAATCAGGAAAACCCGGTACTGCGCAAATTCCGGTGACCTTACCCACCTGGGATGAAGTGATTGGTCGGGATGTGAAATCAGAAGATTTTAACGGTTGGTTACTCAACCGCATCCTGCGAGATAAAGGCACGCCGGTTTATACCATTCATGCAGAAGTTGAAGGCTGCGCTTATCAGCATAATTTTGTGGATCTCCTGAAACGGGCAGCCCAGGAAGGCGTGACATTTTGCCCTTTAAGCGAACTGTTATCAGGGACGTTACCGCTCGGACAAGTTGTTCGCGGAAATATTGCCGGACGTGAAGGCTGGCTGGGTTGCCAACAAATTGCGGGTAGTCGCTGATGAAATCGGTACGTTACCTTATCGGCCTCTTCGCGTTTATTGCCTGCTATTACCTGTTACCGATCAGCACGCGTCTGCTATGGCAACCCGATGAAACGCGTTATGCGGAAATCAGTCGAGAAATGCTGGCATCCGGCGACTGGATTGTGCCCCATTTGTTAGGGCTACGTTATTTCGAAAAACCCATTGCCGGATACTGGATTAACAGCATTGGGCAATGGCTATTTGGCGCGAATAACTTTGGTGTGCGGGCAGGCGTTATCTTTGCGACCCTGTTAACTGCCGCGCTGGTGACCTGGTTTACTCTGCGCTTATGGCGCGATAAACGTCTGGCATTACTCGCCGCAGTGATTTACCTCTCATTGTTCATTGTCTATGCCATCGGCACTTATGCCGTGCTCGATCCGTTTATTGCATTCTGGCTGGTGGCGGGAATGTGCAGCTTCTGGCTGGCAATGCAGGCACAGACGTGGAAAGGCAAAAGCGCAGGATTTTTACTGCTGGGAATCACCTGCGGCATGGGGGTGATGACCAAAGGTTTTCTCGCCCTTGCCGTGCCGGTATTAAGCGTGCTGCCATGGGTAGCGACGCAAAAACGCTGGAAAGATCTCTTTATTTACGGCTGGCTGGCGGTCATCAGTTGCGTACTGACGGTTCTCCCCTGGGGACTGGCGATAGCGCAGCGGGAGCCTGACTTCTGGCACTATTTTTTCTGGGTTGAGCATATTCAACGCTTTGCAATGGATGATGCTCAGCATAGAGCTCCGTTCTGGTACTACTTGCCGGTCATCATTGCCGGTAGCCTGCCGTGGCTGGGATTACTCCCCGGAGCACTGTACGCAGGCTGGAAAAACCGCAAGCATTCCGCAACCGTCTATTTGTTGAGCTGGACGATAATGCCGCTGCTGTTTTTCTCCGTCGCTAAAGGCAAATTGCCCACCTATATTCTTTCCTGCTTTGCACCTCTGGCAATGCTGATGGCGCATTACGCTTTGCTGGCAGCAAAAAATAATCCTCTGGCGCTGCGGATTAATGGCTGGATTAACATCACTTTTGGTGTCACTGGCATTATTGCCACATTTGTGGTCTCCCCATGGGGACCAATGAACACGCCAGTGTGGCAAACCTTCGAGAGCTATAAAGTCTTTTGTGCCTGGTCGATTTTTTCGCTATGGGCATTTTTCGGCTGGTACACCTTAACAAACGTCGAAAAGACCTGGTCTTTTGCCGCGCTTTGCCCGCTGGGGCTGGCGTTGCTGGTAGGATTTTCAATTCCTGACAGAGTCATGGAAGGAAAACATCCGCAATTTTTTGTCGAGATGACACAAGAATCACTGCAGCCAAGCCGCTATATTCTTACTGATAGCGTCGGTGTTGCCGCAGGTCTGGCATGGAGCCTGCAACGCGATGACATCATCATGTATCGCCAGACAGGTGAGTTGAAATACGGCCTTAATTATCCGGATGCGAAAGGGAGATTTGTCAGCGGTGATGAGTTCGCAAACTGGCTTAATCAACATCGTCAGGAGGGGATTATTACACTCGTGCTTTCGGTTGACCGCGATGAAGATATCAACAGTCTCGCCATTCCGCCCGCAGATGCCATCGATCGTCAGGAGCGTCTGGTGCTGATTCAGTATCGTCCCAAATGATCTGGCTGACATTAGTCTTTGCCAGCTTGCTTAGCGTTGCCGGGCAGTTGTGTCAGAAACAGGCAACCTGCTTTGTGGCGATAAACAAACGGCGCAAACATATCGTGCTGTGGCTGGGACTGGCGCTGGCTTGTCTTGGTCTTGCCATGGTGCTCTGGCTGCTGGTCTTGCAGAACGTACCGGTAGGCATTGCCTACCCGATGTTAAGTCTGAATTTTGTCTGGGTGACGCTGGCTGCAGTAAAACTGTGGCACGAACCGGTATCGCCGCGTCACTGGTGTGGGGTGGCGTTCATTATTGGTGGCATTGTGATCCTCGGGAGTACCGTGTAATGGGCCTGATGTGGGGATTATTCAGCGTCATTATCGCCTCCGCTGCGCAATTAAGCCTGGGTTTTGCGGCGAGTCATCTGCCGCCGATGACGCACTTATGGGATTTTATCGCGGCGCTGTTAGCTTTTGGCCTGGATGCCCGGATACTATTACTCGGGCTGCTGGGTTATCTGCTTTCCGTTTTTTGTTGGTATAAAACACTACATAAACTTGCACTAAGCAAAGCCTATGCCTTGCTCAGTATGAGTTATGTGCTGGTATGGATTGCTTCAATGGTACTTCCCGGCTGGGAAGGGACTTTTTCGCTGAAAGCACTACTGGGAGTAGCCTGTATTATGAGCGGGTTGATGCTGATTTTCCTGCCCACGACAAAACAACGTTACTGAGTTTTCCCTGCCACTTTACACTGCCGTTCCCACTCATCGGGGCTATAACTGCTTGCCGAGAGGACTTTCACCGTATGCAGCTTTTCACGATTAATACAATAAAGCGCATTCTGCAAAGGCGAGAGTAAATCCCCCACTTTCACGGCGAAGTCACTCTTCACTTCGGCGATCATTTTTATCGTGCCACCAGCATCACAAAGCTTAAGTACATGTCTGTTATCTTGTTTATCACAGCATGACTTTTTAACCAGCCATTCCATTGCACCACCCTGTTTGATAAGAATTTTCACATTAATTTACAGATTAACAGATAAACCTATTATCAACGGCAATGGAATGGCAAAATTGCGAAGTGAAACTAATGATTTCTTAATCCTGGCGTTGCACCCACTCTTTTAGCGCCTGACGTGAAATCTTAATGCCGCCGTTTTTTAACTCTGGCGGCAACGTCAGCCAATGTATAGGTTGCTGAAAACGGGCCAGTTTATCTTTCACCCATTCGCTGAGATCAACGCTTTGCTGGTCATACTCCACAACCGCTACCGGCCGATGGCCAAACTCCTTGTCGGAAACGGGGACGATAAACACCTGCAAAACCGCAGGATGTGCAGCAATAACGCGCTCGACTTCTTCCGGCTGAATACCCTCACCGCCACTGAAGAACAGATTGTCTAAACGCCCGACAATGGTCAGCTTGCCATTATGCAGCTCACCGCGATCGCGCGTAGCGTACCAGCCTTCGTCATTAACCAGTGGAACCAGTTGCCCGTTACGCCAGTAACCTTCAGCCATACTGGCAGCCCGCAGCCACACTTCATCATTAACGATTTTCACTTCCCGACCCGGCAGCGGCGAACCAACGTCTGCCAGACCGTCGGCTTCTTTCGCACACACCGTGGAGGCAAACTCGGTCAGACCATAGCCGCAAAAGCAACGAATCCCCTGCTCACGCGCCTGTTCCGTCAACTCGACCGGGATAGCCGCGCCGCCAAGTAGCACCGCTTTCAGGGAAACGGAACTGCGGTTAACCAGCAAACGCCAGAGTTGTGTTGGCACCAGTGAAGCGTGCGTACAGCCTGCCAGCATTTGCTCCAATGGCTGTTTATCACGCACCGTCATCCGCGCACCAGCGTATAACCAGCGCCACATAATTCCCTGACCGGAGACGTGAAACAGCGGTAAAGAGAGCAACCAGTCATCGTGCTCGCCAAACGGTATCAGCGATAACACACCTTGCGCACTGGCAAGATGGGCCTGATAAGTATGAACAGCGGCTTTCGGCAAACCGGTAGAGCCGGAGGTCAACGTCATTGAGCACAGACGCGTCGGCTGCCACGCAGCGGCATGTGCGCCTTCAACCAGCTGAATGTGCAGCGACGTTAACGCCGGAAACGTGTTTTCCCCATCCGGCACCAGCGCAAATTGCAGCGTCAGATTGGGCAGCAATTCTTCAAGCAACGGTTGCGGCAGCTGAGGGTTCACGGGCAACACCCGCGCCCCGCATTGCAGTAACGCCAGCCAGGCGAGCAGCGTTTGCGGCGTATTCCACGCCCGCAACATCACGCCGCTGCCCTCAACAACGCCCTGCGCCGCAAAGCCGGAGGCTAATTCATCGACGCGAGCACAAAGCTCGCGCCAGTTAAGTTGCTCGTCATTAAGACGTAAGGCGATGGCTTCTCCCCGCACTTGCCGCCAGTGACGCCACGGCCAGTCAGAGAAGATCATAACAGCCGCTCCAGTGCATCAACTTCCACTAACGGTAGCGGGCTACCCGGCCAGCGACGAACCTGCTGCGCCTGCATCAGATCCAGCGTGTCCAGCCCCGGAATGGTGTCTGGCGTTAACCAGGCGGCAATCCGCGCCAGTTGCGTTAAGCCTAAGCTCGACTCAATAGAAGAACTGATCACCGCCGTCAGCCCCAACGCGTGCGCCGCCTGCACCTGCTCGCGTACTTTATCCAGGCTGCCCGTGAGCGTGGGCTTGATAACCACCGCGCGCACGCCCTCTTCAGCTACAAAGGCAAAATCTGGCTCGCGCAGGCTTTCATCCCAGGCAATGGCAATGCCGGTTTCACGGGCAAACGCACGCGAATCATCGCGGGTTTTGCACGGCTCTTCGAGAAAAGCAATGCGGTGGCGATAATCCGGGTTAACGTATTTGGCAAACTGCTGGCCTTTCAGCGGCGTCCAGGCGCGATTCGCGTCAAGACGCAAATGCAGATCAGGAACCGCCTCCAGCAACAGATTGACCACCATGCCGTCGCGCACGGCTTCGTACAATCCCACTTTGACCTTCGCCACTTTCTCGCCCGGCATATCGGCAAGTTTGAGGATCAGATCGTCAGGATCGCCATTACACAGCGGCGCAGCACGATAATTGGCTGCCTGCGGGAGCATGTCTGCCAACTCCGCCAATGCACAGCTTACGCCAAAGGCGACGGAAGGCATTTGCGGTAATTCGCAATCGCCTGCCAGCCAGTTATTTACCCAGGCAAGCAGCGCACTTTGCGCCTCTTCCCAGGTTTCCTGACTGAAGCCCGGCAGTGGGGAGATCTCCCCCCACCCTTCACGCTCGCCCTCACGCAGGCAAACATACAGCCCGTCGCGGGTTTTTAACCGCCTGTCGCGCAGAACCACCCCCGCGTCCATGGGGATCTGCCAGCGGTATACCTGCGCGCTACGCATTACGGATTCCGTTTAAATTTGCTGAAATCAGGCTGACGTTTCTGGTTGAAGGCGTTGCGACCTTCCTGACCTTCTTCCGTCATATAGAACAGCATGGTGGCGTTACCTGCCAGCTCCTGCAGACCTGCCTGACCGTCACAGTCGGCGTTCAGTGCAGCTTTCAGGCAGCGCAGCGCCATCGGGCTGTTTTGCAGCATTTCGCGGCACCAGCGGACGGTTTCTTTTTCCAGATCCGCCAGCGGTACCACGGTGTTCACAAGGCCCATATCCAGCGCCTGTTTTGCGTCGTACTGACGGCACAGGAACCAGATTTCACGCGCTTTTTTCTGCCCGACGATGCGAGCCATGTAGGAAGCGCCCCAGCCGCCGTCGAAGGAACCGACTTTCGGGCCAGTCTGACCGAAGATGGCATTATCTGCCGCGATAGTCAGGTCGCACATCATGTGCAGAACGTGACCGCCGCCGATGGAGTAGCCAGCCACCATCGCGACAACCGGTTTCGGACAGGTACGGATCTGACGCTGGAAGTCCAGCACGTTCAGGTGATGTACGCCGGAATCATCTTTATAGCCGCCGTAATCACCACGCACTTTCTGGTCACCACCGGAGCAGAACGCTTTATCGCCTGCGCCAGTCAGAATGATCACGCCGACATTATCGTCATAACGCGCATCTGCCAGTGCCTGGATCATCTCTTTTACCGTCAGAGGACGGAAGGCATTGCGCACCTGCGGACGATTAATGGTGATTTTTGCGATACCGTCGGTGGATTTTTCATAACGAATGTCCTCAAAGCCTTCGGAGCAGTCGTGCCATTCAACCGGTGCGTAAAGCATTGCTTCATCAGGATAAATCATATTGTGTCCTTTAGTCAGAAACGCAAGATCTGCGCCAGACTTGCGATTACGCCAGCGGGATTTTCCCGATGCGCGTTATGTCCGGCGCGAGGAATGACATGGCAGTCGGCAGCCAGTTCCGCCGCCAGAGCGCGGAATTTGCTGTCACGTTCACCACATAAATAATAAAACGCAAATGTGCGGGCGCTAAGGTTAGCACGTAAATCGGGCTGGACGGCGAGAGAAGTCGCCTCCAGCATGGCGGCAAGCGTTGCGCCATTATTGTTGCTGCGCAGCGCAACCAGCTCCCGGCGTTGTTCGTCATTGAGTGAGGCAAAAACAGGCTGTTGATACCAGTCAGCAAATACCGCCGTTAACGGTTCTGTGCGAAAACGCTGCGCCCATTGGCGATCGGAATGCTGACGTTCCGTGCGTTGTTCAGCATTTTGCAACCCAGGATGCCCGCCTTCGACAACAACCCCACAAAGCCCCGCCAGCCCCCGGCAAGCCGCCATCATCGCCACCCGTCCGCCAAGCGAGTACCCCACCAGCCAGAAGTTAAGGATGTTGTAACTAACTAAGGTTTTACGCAGTAAGTCGGTGACATCATCAAATCCATCGACGCTAATCGCCGCCGAACCACCGTGACCTGGGAGATCAACATACAACCGTGAGTAGTCGGCAAACACCTCGCCCACTTCTTGCCATTCGTGGCAATCGCCGGAAAAACCGTGCAAAAAAACCAGCCAGGGTAAACCTGGCTTGCCGTGTTTTGCCTGCGCGTGCAGGATCATAAATGGCTTACCTGCGCCAGCAACTGCTGGAGAGTTTGCGCACCGTCGGTGTCGTTAACCACCATTTCAATCACGGTGGTGGTTGGCGTGCGCCAGGCGTCAGCAAGCGCCGTTTCAAGTTCCTGCCAGTTTTGCGGACGATGATATTTCAGCTCGAACATCGCGGCGGCGTGCTCAAAATGGACGTTTTGCGGCATCAGATAGAAACGCTCGCGTTCGTTTTTCGGCGTTGGCAACAGCGAGAAAATTTGCCCGCCGTTGTTGTTCACCACAATTAATACCAGCGGCGCGGAAACCTGACGTAATAACGCCAGCGCGTTGAGATCGTAAAGAGCTGAGAGATCGCCCACAATCGCCAGCGTCGGTTTGCCACTGGCCCGCTGAACGCCTGCGGCGGTCGAGAGCAGCCCGTCGATACCGCTGGCACCACGGTTGCTGTATACCGGGTAACCTGCCGGAAGTTGCGAAAGCGCATCAATCAGACGTACCACCAGGCTGTTACCGACAAACAATTGCCCCTGTTCAGGCAGATAGTCGCTGATGCGATGCGCCAGTTGCGCTTCGCCAAACGCATCGCGACGGGCAATAACCGCCTGCATTGCCTGTTCCGCCAGGCGCGGGATTTCAACGCACCAGGGCTGGCGTTTTTCTGCCGGATGTTGCTCCAGCCAGTCGGCAATATTGGCAATTAAGCGACGTCCGCGATGGTGTGCCGGATCAAGTCGCCCTTCAATGTCATCAACAATCCAGTACTCTTCGGGTTCACAGCTTGCCTGCCATTGCAGGAGCCGTTTGCCGGTCAGGCTGCTCCCAAGTTGCACGACAATCTGCGCCTGCTGCAACTCACTCACCGCTTTGGCGTTGCTTAACCAAAGATCGGCACACGGCAGCGGCTGTCCGGTTTGCGACAGCACGTCGCCAATCAGCGGCCAGCCAAGAGTTTGCGCCCACAGTGCAACTTTTTTGCCCTCTTCCGCACTCATGCGCCCGGCAACCACCACTCCGCGCTTTTGTCGCCAGAAGAACCAGTCGCGCTGTTTTTCACTTTCCAGACGAGGCGCTTCACGCAGCCACGGTTTGTCGTCCTGCCACCAGTCGCCCAGACGCTGTTGCCAGCTAAGCCCGGTGTCGTCCATTTCGCCATACAGCGGTTCAGCAAACGGGCAGTTGATATGGACTCCACCCGCATGAAGCGTACCGAGAGCATGGTCGATGGTAGAAACCAGCCAACGTGCGGGGATATCCTGGGTCGGGCGCGGCAGTGAAATACTGTGCGTGGGGTGAGAGGCGAACATTCCCGGCTGACGAATTGCCTGATTCGCGCCGCAGTCAATTAGCTCCGGCGGGCGATCGGCGGTTAACAGGATCAGTTTTTCTCCGGTTAACCCGGCTTCAATCAGTGCAGGATA
This sequence comes from Escherichia sp. F1, assembly GCF_046764225.1. Classification (NCBI taxonomy): domain Bacteria; kingdom Pseudomonadati; phylum Pseudomonadota; class Gammaproteobacteria; order Enterobacterales; family Enterobacteriaceae; genus Escherichia; species Escherichia sp. F1. Next base: position 1,599,596 of record NZ_CP177202.1, on the reverse strand, counting down.
GAGATTTGCTACCGCCGTGCCGGAGGTCACAATCACCGCCACCGGCTGCTTGCTGACTTTCGCCAGCCCCAGCGCCAGATGCCCCAGTCCACGCTCATCGAAATGGGTGTGGTGAATGAATGCGGAATTCTCCGCCGCCGCTAACGTTAACGGTGTAGAACGCGAGCCAGGGGCGATACAGATGTGTCTGACGCCGTGACGCGTTAATGCTTCCAGAATGACCGCCGCCCAGCGTCGGTTAAATGCGCTTACTGACATGAGTTTGTCCGGTATCAATATTGCGGCTAAGTATAAGGAGCTACAAAAATAGATTATTGATATGAATCGGTAATGATGCGACTCATTACTATTCCATTTGTAATAAAGTACGCAGCCCTGCCGCTTTGTTGTCGATTTCCTGCCACTCTTGCTCGGGGTCGGAACCACGGACAATGCCCGCGCCAGCATATAGTCGCACGACATTGCCGCTAATTTTTGCTGAGCGCAGGGAAACGCAGAATTCGCTTTGTTGTAAAGAGAGATAGCCCGCAGAACCGGCGTACCATTCTCGGGTGAACGGTTCGTGACGGGCGATAAACTGTCGCGCCAGATCGCGCGGTAAGCCAGCAACTGCTGCCGTTGGCTGCAACTGATGTAAACAGATCACATCATCCGCTTTGTTGAGTGAAGTCCAGATACAGCGGCGAAGATGCTGCACTTTACGCAGACGCAGTACCTGCGGCGGTAAAACATCCAGCGTTTGGGTATCGGCCTGTAATCGTTGGCAGATATCCTCCACCACCAACATGTTCTCGCGCTGGTTTTTATCATCCGCCATCAGCCACTCACCTAACTGCTGCGCCTGCTTATCATCAGGATGATTTGCTACCGTTCCCGCCAGCGCTTCGGTACGCAGCGCTTTGTCACGCCGCCGCCATAACCGTTCCGGTGAAGAACCAAGAAAAGCATTTTCGCCATCAAAGGCCATGTAAAAATGGTAGCAATTCAGATTGAGCCGACGACTGGCAGCCATCATCGCTGCCGCATTGACCGGACTTGCGAAATGCAGGTCAGTTGCCCGAGCAAGCACCACTTTGTCGAGCTCACCTTCGGCGATGGTTTTCGTTGCCAGTTCGATTAATTGCGTCCAGCCCGTTTTGTCCGGCCAGTGTTGTTCTCGGGTGGTGGTTAAATGTAACCCAGGCAAGGGTTTAATACTCACCAGTGTGGCGATAAATTCTTTTGCCTTAATCGCATCATGCTGAAGGGAGCTTTCGCTGAATAGCGTCAGCCGCAGCGTGGCTTTACCGCCACAACGTCGCCATTCGAGGCGTGGTAAAAGTAAATTACCCTGCGACGGGTCAAACGCATTCAGCCCCCAGATGCGTAAGTCGGCGTGTTCCGGGTGCTGACGAAGAAACGTTTGTGCCTGGTCCAACGACGTAAAACGGGTAATCGCACCCAGGACGGCAGCTTCTTCATCACCATTACGTTGTTGCCAGTAGAATTGCGGGTACGTTTGCTGACTGGCCAGCCAGCTCAAGGCATCAAAAGCGTCTTTGAGAGGGAAAGGAATATCAATAACCCGAATGCCGGGTGTCGCCGGAATCTCTTGCGACAAATGGCGCAGTAGATTTTCCAGCGCCGTAGTAAGTGATTGCACGCGGACCTCTCCCTGTTAAAAGCCTCACATTATACGGGGTACTACAAAAAAAATGCAGTACCCCGGTGTAGGGAGGTTTTAACGGCGTGCCAGCAACAGTCCTAGTACCAGCCCAACGGCCGCGCCCACACCAATTCCTTGCCAGGGTTTTTCGTGGACGTAGTCATCAGCACGATAAACAGCCTGCTTCGCCCGATAGTAATAACTGTCTGAAGCCTGGCTAACCCGTTTTTTCACATCATCCAGCGCTTTTTCTGCACGCGCTTTCAGCTCAACATATTTCTGATCGGCGGGATCGCCAGAGGAGCGGAGCACCTCTTCCAGTGTTTCACTAAGCAGCGTCAGGTCATCATCGATACGTGTATCACCAAACTGATTAGACATTCTCGTTCTCCATTTGCGTAAAACCTGTCACTAACTATAGACAAGGGTTATTGATTACGCCTGAATTACCTCGCGTGCCATCCCAATGTGTGGGATACCATCTTCTTCATAGACCTCCGTCACAGGGATAAAGCCAAAACTCTGGTAGAAGTTTTGCAGATGCGCCTGCGCCCCGAGATAAACAGGTTTATCAGGCCAGTGACGCGTACATGTGTCGAGTGTTTTATTCATCAGCTGCTGCCCCACTTTTTCGCCACGCAACGCTTCACTAACAATCACCCGACCAATAACGACCGGCTCAAGATCATCATCACTTTTCAGAATCCTCGCATACGCCACCAGTTCATCATTTTTCCAACCGAGAATATGGCGATTATCCCTCGTCAAATCATCACCATCGATATCCTGATAAGGGCAATTCTGCTCAACAACAAACACCGCGCAACGCAGTTGTAATAAGGCATAAAGCTGGGAAACCGATAATTCAGAGTGATGCAGATCTTGCCATTCAATCATAATGCTCTCCTTTTAGATGTATGCCTTATACTAGCCGGATTATTTTTTGAAACGTGATGAACTCATGGAATTAATTTTTTTAGGTACTTCAGCCGGTGTGCCAACCCGTACGCGCAATGTCACGGCAATATTGCTTAACCTGCAACATCCGACCCAGAGCGGACTTTGGTTGTTTGACTGCGGTGAAGGCACCCAGCATCAGCTACTGCATACCGCCTTTAACCCTGGAAAACTGGATAAGATTTTTATCAGTCACCTTCATGGCGATCATCTCTTTGGTTTACCCGGCTTGCTGTGCAGTCGTTCTATGTCAGGCATTATCCAACCCTTAACGATTTATGGTCCGCAAGGTATCCGTGAATTTGTGGAGACTGCGCTGCGGATTAGCGGCTCATGGACCGATTATCCGCTGGAAATTGTCGAAATTGGCGCTGGCGAAATTCTCGATGATGGCCTGCGCAAAGTGACCGCTTATCCGATGGAACACCCACTGGAATGTTATGGCTATCGTATTGAAGAACATGATAAACCGGGTGCATTAAATGCCCAGGCATTAAAAGCTGCTGGCGTACCGCCTGGCCCACTGTTTCAGGAATTAAAAGCGGGCAAAACAATCATGCTGGAAGATGGAAGGCAGATTAACGGCGCAGATTACTTAGCCGCTCCAGTGCCAGGTAAAGCGCTCGCTATTTTCGGCGATACCGGCCCCTGCGATGCCGCACTTGACCTGGCTAAAGGTGTCGATGTCATGGTGCACGAAGCGACGCTGGATATAACCATGGAAGCCAAAGCCAATAGTCGCGGTCATAGCTCTACACGCCAGGCTGCGACACTGGCCCGTGAGGCTGGAGTCGGTAAGCTAATCATTACCCACGTCAGCTCGCGCTATGATGACAAAGGTTGTCAGCACCTGTTACGTGAATGTCGGTCAATTTTCCCGGCGACTGAACTAGCGAATGATTTCACCGTGTTTAACGTTTAACTCTGCTTATTATTAAAAACAGGGCGAAACTTGCCCTGTTATCGCAACCCGCGCTACATATATCCACCCACACGGGCATATTGAGCGATTTTTGATATTTATTCATCTCCTTACGCACTATATTCAGAGCAGTAAGTTGCCTCTTTTTATCTTCATTCAGCACAACCTTTGCAACTAAAAGGAGCCTATGATGGTTACAGTTGTCAGCAATTATTGTCAATTATCTCAAACCCAACTCAGTCAGACATTTGCAGAAAAATTTACTGTGACCGATGAATTACTGCAGTCTTTAAAAAAAACAGCGTTATCCGGAGATGAAGAAAGTATTGAGTTACTGCATAACATTGCGTTAGGTTATGATGAATTTGGGAAAAAAGCTGAAGATATTCTTTACCATATTGTTAGAAACCCAACAAATGAGACCCTATCGATTATCCGACTTATTAAAAATGCCTGTTTAAAATTATATAATTTGGCACATACCTCAACCACCCCCCCCCTCAAATCACATGATTCAGATGATCTCCTGTTCAAAAAACTATTCTCCCCTTCGAAATTAATGACAATTATCGGTGAGGACATTCCTCTTATATCAGAAAAACAGTCGCTTTCAAAGGTACTTTTAAATGATAAGAATAATGAACTGAGCGATGGGACAAACTTCTGGGATAAAAATCGTCAATTAACCACAGATGAAATAGCTTGCTATCTTAAAAAGATAGCCGCTAATGCAAAAAATACTCAAGTCAATTATCCTACTGATTTCTACCTCCCCAATTCCAACAGCACTTACCTGGAAGTCGCTCTCAATGATAATATTAAGAGCGATCCATTATGGCCGAAAGCAGTCCAGTTATTCCCCATAAATACTGGCGGACACTGGATATTAGTTTCGCTACAAAAAATAGTTAATGAAAAAAATAACACACAACAAATAAAATGCATCATATTCAATTCATTACGTGCACTAGGCCATGAAAAAGAAAATTCACTTAAGCGTATCATTAATAGTTTTAATTCTGAACTCATGGGAGAAATGTCGAATAATAATATAAAAGTTCATTTAACTGAACCCGAGATAATATTTTTACATGCCGATCTTCAGCAATATTTAAGCCAAAGTTGCGGTGCATTTGTGTGCATGGCAGCCCAGGAAGTGATTGAACAAAGGGAAAGTAATTCTGACAGCGCCCCCTATACGTTATTAAAAAACTATGCTGACAGATTTAAAAAATATTCAGCAGAAGAGCAGTACGAAATTGATTTTCAACATAGACTGGTAAACAGAAATTGTTATTTAGATAAATATGGCGATGCAAATATCAATCATTATTATAAAGACTTAGAATAAAACACTCACAACCCAAAAATAGAGCATCAGGAAAAAGAGTAAGTTAACATCATTGTTAGTCAATTCGACCAGTCAGCAAATATGCTGACTGATCGAACATAGTTTGCTAAAAAGTCATCACTGACCGATGTCAGTCACACCATCCGCCAGTTCAATCTACGGGTATTTCCTGCGTATCGCGGCACGCGATTGCTGGTCTGTTGATGTAGTGGATTGTAGTTGCTGACTTTTCTTACCCTCAGATTTCTGCCCCCTGTCAATTCAATCTGCCAATAAATAACATAATTATATTTTTTCTCATATGGATTCCTTTTTAAAATAGCGAACCCACTGTAAAAAAAATACTTTTTGTATATCTCTACCAAGCGTAATAAAATAAACACTCATAACTCATTATAAATAATTATAAAATAACGCCTTTTATTGATAATTTACATATGAAAAAAATGACACCTCTTTATTTTATATCATTACTACTATCGCTTACTTTTATTATTTTTTACCAACCCTGGGTCAATGCATTACCGCCAACGCCCCGACACGCAAGTCCTGAGCAATTAGAAAAAACAGTTCGTTATCTTACACAAACTGTGCATCCACGTAGTGCCGACAATATTGATAATCTGAATAGGTCCGCAGAGTATATAAAAGAGGTCTTTGTCAGTAGCGGTGCCAGAGTTACCTCGCAGGACGTCCCCATTGCGGGTGGCCCCTACAAAAACATTGTTGCTGATTATGGTCCTGCCGATGGACCGCTGATTATTATTGGTGCGCACTATGACTCTGCCAGCAGTTATGAAAACGATCAATTGACCTATACGCCGGGCGCGGATGATAACGCCAGCGGTGTGGCTGGATTACTCGAACTGGCACGTTTGTTACATCAGCAAGTACCGAAAACAGGCGTGCAGCTGGTCGCCTATGCGTCGGAAGAACCGCCCTTCTTTCGTAGCGATGAAATGGGGAGCGCGGTACATGCAGCTTCGCTTGAGCGTCCAGTGAGATTAATGATAGCGCTGGAGATGATTGGCTATTACGACTCTGCGGCTGGTAGTCAGGATTACCCTTACCCGGCAATGTTCTGGCTTTATCCCGATCGGGGAGACTTTATTGCCGTGGTCGGCAGAATGCAGGATATCAACGCCGTTCGTCAGGTAAAAGCGGCATTGTTGTCATCCCGGGATTTATCTGTTTATTCTATGAATGCCCCAGGGTTTATTCCCGGTATTGATTTCTCTGACCACCTGAATTATTGGCAACACGATATTCCCGCAGTAATGATTACTGACACCGCTTTTTATCGTAATAAACAATACCACTTGCCCGGTGATACCGCAGACAGATTGAATTATCAGAAAATGGCTCAGGTAGTGGATGGGGTTATAACTTTGTTATACAACAGTAAATAATAAAAATTTCTCGAGGCGAGTCCAGAAAAAGCGACATGTACATTTTATTTTCCCTCGTCTGTTTTAAGATGCAAAACATGAAATTCAACGGAGGAAAATAAAATGGGAATGATTGGCTATTTTGCAGAAATTGACTCAGAAAAGATTAACCAACTGCTTGAGTCTACTCAAAAACCTTTGATGGATAATATACATGACACGCTTTCAGGATTACGCCGACTGGATATTGATAAACGCTGGGATTTTTTACACTTTGGCCTGACGGGCACCTCTGCTTTTGATCCCGCGAAGAATGATCCGCTGAGTCGTGCCGTGCTTGGTGAACACAACCTCGAAGATGGCATAGATGGCTTCCTGGGATTGACCTGGAATCAGGAGTTAGCCGCGACAATCGACCGACTGGAAGCTCTGGATCGAAGTGAGCTGCGTAAACAGTTTTCCATTAAACGACTCAATGAAATGGAGATTTACCCTGGTGTGACTTTTTCAGAAGAGTTAGAGGGGCAACTCTTTGCTTCGATCATGCTTGATATGGAAAAGCTGATTAGTGCGTATCGACGTATGCTGCGACAAGGGAATCATGCGCTGACGGTTATTGTTGGGTGATGGGGTCAGGGCACCAAAAAAAACCGCCGAACATGTCGGCGGCTTTCTGACTTACGAACTGACAGCTTACATCAGCGGCATGGCTAACCGCACAATGCTAATCAGCGGTTGTGGCCATACACCCAGCACCAGTACCAACAGTGCAGAGATCAGCACCACGATACCGCCCGCGCTGTACTGCCAGTTTGATGGTGCATCGCGACCCGGTTGTTCCGGGGCGTGAAGATACAGGCTCACCGCCACGCGCAGGTAGTAGTAGAGGCCGATTGCCGAACCGACAACCACGGCACCCACCAGCCACCACAGGTGTGCCTGGACACCGACCGCCAGCACGTAGAACTTACCGATAAAGCCCAGCGTCATCGGGATACCGGCCAGAGACAGCATCATCACCGTCATCACCGCCGCGAGGATCGGACGATGCCAGAACAGACCGCGGTAAGAGAACAGGGAATCAGCATCCGGGCCACGATACGGGCTGGACATCAGGCTGACCACGCCGAACGCGCCTAGGCTGCTGAACAGATAACCGGCCAGGTAAACCCCTACCGCTTCCATCGACATCTCGCCAGTTTGCAGCGCAATCAGCGCCACCAGCAGATAGCCGAGGTGAGAGATAGATGAGTAACCGAGCAGACGTTTGATATTGGTCTGGCTCAGCGCCATCAGGTTACCGAAGATGATAGAGGCAAAGGCGATAATCGCCAGCACCACGCGAATTGCTTCGCTGTCACCCACCGGTGCGTAGAGGAACAGACGCATCACCACACCGAAGATAGCGATTTTGCTCGCCGTCGCCAGGAAAGTGGAAACCGGCGCAGGCGCGCCCTGGTATACGTCTGGCGTCCACAGGTGGAACGGCACCAGAGAGAGTTTGAAGCCGAGGCCGACAATCATCAGGCCGAAACCTGCCAGCAACAGCGGCTCGTTGAGCATACCGTCGCCGAGGTTTTTACCCAGCGCGACAAACGACAGGTCGCCAGACTGCGCATACACCAGCGCCATACCGAACAGCAGGAAAGAAGACGCTGCGGCAGAGAGAATGGTGTATTTGATACTGGCTTCCAGCGAACGTTTCTGGCGGAAAGCGTAACCGACCAGGCCAAACAGCGGCAAAGAGATCAGTTCGATACCGAGGAACAGAGACGCCAGATGGTTGGCATTCGCCAGCAGGATCCCGCCCAGCGCGGCAATTAACACCAACAGGTAGAACTCGTCCTTGTTGTCGTTATAGCCTTCAAGCCACGGGTAGGCGAAAGTACAGGTGGCGAGGCTCGCCAACAATACCAGCCCGGTGTAAAGCATGGCGAAACCATCAACGCGCATCAGTGGCGTAACGTCCATAGCGCCCGCCTGGCCGACAAACCAGAGCGAAACCAGCGCCGCGTTAAGCCCAATAACCGAGAGCGTAGCGTTGAGGAAATGATTGCGTCGCCACGCAATGGAGAGCATCACAACCACCACCGTCAAGCCGACGATCAGCAACGGTAGCAGTGCGATCAGGTTTTGTGGAGTTATTGTCATGGCGATTTACGGCCTTGTAGTAGTAACGGAATTAACAAACCACTGCTGGATATTGCCAATCGCGGAGTGCGAGGTATCCAGAATCGGCTGCGGATAGAAGCCCAGCAGTACCAGCAGCACCACCAGCAACAGGATCATAAACAGCTCACGCAGCGACATCCCTGGCAGTTCCTGGCTGGCAATCTGGCTTTTCGCTTTACCGAAGTAAGCGCGATGCAACATCGCCAGCGAATAAACAGATGCAAAGACCAGCCCAAAGGTAGAGATAACGGTAATCACCGGGACAACCTGGAAGCTGCCGAACAGAATCATAAATTCGCCGACGAAGTTACCGGTGCCTGGCATCCCAAGCGTTGCCACCGCAAAGAACAGCGACAGTGCTGGCAGCCATTTCATCTTGCTCCACAGACCGCCCATCATGCGCATGTCGCGGGTATGGATACGTTCATAAAGCTGACCGCAGAGAATAAACAGACCCGCTGCCGACAAGCCGTGCGCAATCATCTGGATTACCGCGCCCTGGTAGGCCAACTGGCTGCCGGTATAGATAGCAATCAGCACGAAGCCCATGTGGGAAACCGAGGTGTAGGCGATCAGACGTTTGATATCGGTCTGGGCGAAGGCCATCCACGCACCGTAGAAGATGCCGATAACACCCAGCCACATAGCGATTGGCGCGAACTCTGCCGACGCGTTCGGGAACAGCGGCAGGGAGAAACGCAGCAGACCGTAAGCGGCGGTTTTCAGCAAGATCCCCGCGAGGTCCACGGAACCGGCGGTCGGAGCCTGTGAGTGCGCATCCGGCAGCCAGCCATGCAGCGGAACCACCGGCATTTTCACCGCAAACGCGATGAAGAAGCCCAGCATCAACAGATATTCCACACCACTGGACATTGGCGTATTCAGCAGCTCTTCATAGTTGAAGGTCCAGACGCCGGTCGCATTATAGTGAACAAAAACCAGCGCCAGGATGGCGATCAACATCACCAGACCACTCGCCTGGGTGTAAATGAAGAACTTGGTTGCCGCCGTGATACGCGTTTTACCGTCAGAGGCTTTATGCCCCCACAGTGCGATCAGGAAGTACATCGGCACCAGCATCATTTCCCAGAAGAAGAAGAACAGGAACATGTCGATGGCAAGGAACACGCCGATAACGCCGCCCAGGATCCACATCAGGTTGAGGTGGAAGAAGCCCTGGTATTTTTCGATCTCTTTCCACGAACAGAGTACCGCCAGCACACCGAGCAGACCGGTCAGCACGACCATCAGCAGCGATAGCCCGTCAATGGCGAGATGGATAGAGATACCAAAACGCGGGATCCACGGCATGTCGAATTCAGACTGCCACTGCGGAATTCCGGCGGATTGCGTCAGTGAATAACCGCCCTGCAACCACAGTTGCAGCGACAGCGCCAGCGTCAATCCCATGGTGATCAGCGCGATCCAGCGCGGCACCTTGACGCCAAAGCGTTCGGTCTGCCAGCACAGGAAGCCGCCGATAAAGGGGATTAGTATTAACCAGGGTAATAACATAGCTAAGTATGTCCCTTATATTTACTCCTGCTCAGGCTATCTCACTCGCCAGCCCGAATCCCGGCAGTGCTCGCAATCCTCACGTACTTAAGTACGCTCCGGTTGCTGTGCGCTGGCGGTATCCGGTCTGACTTCGCCGATGACGCCTGTACTTCAGGAACAGTTACCTAAAATTTATTCTTAGTTCACAGACCCGGCGCAACGCCGGGTATATTCACTCAGCCAACAACTCAACGCAGTACCATCAACAGTGCCAGCACCACGACCGCACCGATGCTCATGGATGCCACATACCAGCGCAGATAACCGTTCTCGCTTAACAGCAGACCTTTACCTGCAAAGCGGGAAAGGACAGCCGGGATGTTCATCATTGAGTTCAGCGGATCGCGTTTCAGCAACCAGGCAATACCCAGGAACGGCTTGACGAACACTTTGTCGTACAGCCAGTCAAAGCCCCAGGCGTTGTACCACCAGGTGCCCAGCAGACGGCCCGGCGCACTGTTGGCGATGGAGGTCACCAGAGTACGTTTACCCAGCCACAGCCAGGCTGCCAGCAGAATGCCGACCACCGCGACCACGCCAGAGGTAATTTCCAGGGTCAACATGCTGCCGTGCGCCAGCTCCGTCGTTTGCGGGAGCACGCCCTGCAGCGGCGGTACAATCAGTGCGCCAACGAAGGTGGAAAGGATCAGCAGCACAATCAGCGGCAGGCTGTGAGTTACCCCTTTCACGGCGTGAGCGTGAATTTGTTCTTTTCCGTGGAAGACGATGAAAATCATACGGAAGGTGTAGAGCGAGGTCATAAACGCACCGACCAGACCAGCCACCATCAGATTGATATGACCATTCGCCATCGCACCCGCGAGGATCTCATCCTTACTGAAGAAGCCCGCAGTGACCAGCGGCAGTGCCGACAGGGCTGCGCCGCCCACCAGGAAGCAGAGATAAACCAGCGGAATAGATTTACGCAGACCGCCCATCTTGAAGATGTTCTGTTCGTGATGGCAGGCCAGAATGACGGAACCGGATGCCAGGAACAGCAGCGCTTTAAAGAACGCGTGAGTCATCAAGTGGAAAATCGCCGCATCCCATGCCTGTACGCCAAGCGCGAGGAACATGTAGCCAATCTGGCTCATGGTAGAGTAAGCGAGAACACGTTTGATGTCGGTCTGTACCAGCGCCGCAAAACCGGCCAGCAGCAGCGTAACCGCCCCAACAATGCCCACCAGATGCAGAACTTCCGGCGTCATCAGGAACAGGCCGTGGGTACGGGCGATCAGGTAGACACCCGCGGTTACCATGGTTGCGGCGTGGATCAGCGCGGAGACAGGCGTCGGGCCCGCCATCGCGTCGGCAAGCCATGTCTGCAACGGCAACTGCGCAGATTTACCGACCGCACCGCCCAGCAGCATCAGCGTCGCCCACATCAGCATGTTATTGCCGTCAGCAAAGTGCGCTGGTGCCAGTTCCACCATTTCGCGGAAGTTCAGGGTGCCCAGTTCGTTGTAAAGAATGAACAGCGCGAAAGCGAGGAAGACGTCACCCACACGGGTCACGACGAACGCTTTCATTGCCGCTGCGCCATTCTTCGGATCGGTGTAATAGAAACCGATCAGCAGATAGGAGCACAGGCCCACGCCTTCCCAGCCGAGGTACATCAGCAGCAGGTTGTCGGCAAGCACCAGAACTACCATGCTGGCGATGAACAGGTTGGTGTAAGCGAAGAAGCGAGAGTAGCCCTCTTCACCGCGCATATACCAGGAGGCGTACATGTGAATAAGGAAACCCACACCAGTGACCACCGAGAGCATGGTCAGCGACAGGCCGTCCAGCACCAGGTTAAAACCGATGTTAAAGTCGCCTACCGACATCCATGTCCACAGCGGCTGGCTGTATGCCTGCTCGCCGTTAGCGAAGAAGTCGACGCCAATAAAGGCAGTTACCAGCGCCGCCAGGCCTACAGAGCCAACGCCAACGATCGCCGAGACGTTTTCAGACCAGCGCCCACGGGAGAACGCCAGCAGGACGAAGCCAATCAATGGCAAAATAATGGTTAAGGCAAGCATGTTCATCCGCGCATCTCACTTACTGAATCGATGTTCAGGTTCTGGCGACGACGGTGAAGTTGCAGCAGCAGCGCAAGGCCGATACTCGCTTCTGCCGCCGCGAGGCTGATAGCGAGAATGTACATCACCTGACCGTCGGTCTGGCCCCAGTAGCTTCCGGCGACCACAAAGGCCAGCGCGGAGGCGTTAATCATGATTTCCAGACCAATCAGCATAAACAGCAGATTGCGACGGATAACCAGACCGGTTAAGCCAAGAACGAATAAGATTGCCGCGAGGATCAGTCCATGTTGTAAGGGGATCATGCGTGCTCCTCCGTTTTTCTTTTCGCGCTGTCGTCTTTACGATTGCTCAGCACTTCACCCGCACGCTCTTCACGACCAACGTGGAAGGCCACAACCAGACCCGCGAGCAGCAGCATAGAAGCCAGTTCCACCGCCAGTACGTAAGGCCCGAACAGCGTAATACCCACTGCTTTAGCACTGATTGGCGTACCGTCGATACCCTGATCATTAACACCAAGGATGGCGTAAACAATCACCACCAGCATGATGGCCGACAAAATCGCCGGACCAATCCACACCTGCGGTTTCAGCCACTGGCGTTCCTGTTCGATTTCTGAACCGCCCAGGTTGAGCATCATCACCACGAACACGAACAGCACCATAATGGCACCCGCATAGACGATAATTTCCAGCGCACCGGCGAAGTAAGCGCCCAGTGAGAAGAACACCCCAGAGATCGCCAGCAGCGAAATAATCAGGTACAGCAGTGCGTGTACCGGATTGGTATGAGTGATCACTCGCAAGGTCGCAAGTATGGCTATCAGGCCACAGATATAAAAAGCGAACTCCATTGCCCCTCTCCTTACGGTAACAGGCTCTTGACGTCGATAGGCTTGGCTTCGTTCTCTGCTTCGCCCTTATCTTTGCCGTCGATTGCCATACCTGCCATCCGGTAGAAGTTATATTCCGGGTATTTGCCCGGACCGGAGATCAGCAGATCCTCTTTCTCGTAAACCAGATCCTGGCGCTTGTATTCCCCCATTTCGAAATCCGGGGTTAACTGAATCGCCGTGGTCGGACAGGCTTCTTCGCACAGACCACAGAAAATGCAGCGTGAGAAGTTGATGCGGAAAAATTCCGGATACCAGCGACCGTCTTTGGTTTCTGCTTTTTGCAGCGAGATACAGCCGACCGGGCAGGCTACCGCGCAGAGGTTACAGGCTACGCAACGCTCTTCGCCGTCCGGATCGCGGGTCAGAACGATACGACCACGATAACGGGGCGGCAGATAGACCGGCTCTTCCGGGTACATTCGCGTTTCGCGTTTGGCGAACGCGTGCAGGCCGATCATCCAGATACTACGAACCTGGGTGCCGAAACCTACTAACAATTCTTTTAAGGTCATGGTCTTATTGCCCCTTATTGCGCCTGCCAGAGAATGACAGCCGCCGTTACCAGCAAGTTGATCAGCGTCAGCGGCAGGCAGATTTTCCAGCCGAAGGACATTACCTGGTCATAACGCGGACGCGGTAACGACGCACGAATCAAAATGAACATCATCATAAAGAACGCGGTTTTCAGCGCGAACCAGATGAATGGCGGTAACAACGGGCCTTGCCAGCCACCGAAGAACAGCGTCACCATCAATGCAGAGATGGTCACAATCCCGATGTACTCACCCACGAAGAACAGACCGAACTTCATACCGGAATATTCAATGTGGTAACCATCCGCCAGTTCCTGCTCGGCTTCCGGCTGGTCAAACGGGTGACGGTGACACACCGCCACGCCCGCGATGGCAAAGGTAATAAAACCAAAGAATTGCGGGATGACGTTCCACACATGCGCCTGGCTGTTGACGATGTCGGTCATGTTGAATGAACCGGCCTGCGCCACCACGCCCATCAGGGAAAGCCCGAGGAACACTTCGTAGCTCAGAGTCTGCGCAGAAGCACGCATCGCCCCCAGCAACGAGTATTTGTTGTTACTTGACCAGCCCGCAAACAGCACCGCGTAGACCGCCAGACCGGCCATCATCAGGAAGAACAAAATCCCGATGTTCAGGTCGGCAACCACCCAACCTGGGCTGACTGGCACAATCGCAAAGGCCAGCAGCAGCGAGGTAAAGGCAATCATCGGTGCCAGGGTAAAGATGACGCGATCCGAGAATTTCGGGATCCAGTCTTCTTTAAAGAACATCTTGATCATGTCCGCGACCAGCTGGAGCGAGCCGCCCCAGCCAACACGGTTAGGTCCGTAACGGTTCTGGAACAGACCCAGCAGGCGACGTTCGCCAAAGCTCATGAATGCCCCACAGGTGACAACCACCAGCAGGATCACCACCGCTTTGAGGATGGTCAGCAGGATCTCAATCAGTTCCGGTGATATCCAACTCATTGTTGTGCCTCCTTGAGATCCTCAAGATGCGCGCCAGCCAGCACCGGAGCAATGCCGGACATACCCATCGGCAAGCCAACCTGCCCTGCCGTCAGCCCTTCGGCGATTTCAACCGGCAGCGTGACCGTGTTGCCATCGTAGCTAAAGGAGACGCGAGTGCCCGCGTTCACACCCAACTTCGCGGCATCCGCCGGGTTAAGTTTGATGTACGGCTGTGGCATACGGCTCTGGAAAACCGGAGCACGCTGTGACAATTCATCGCTGCCAAACAGGTGGTAGTACGGCGCGATACGCCATTTCCCTGCCTGCGGCTGGAAGCGTGCCGGTACGCTGGTGAAGTAATCCAGACCGTTTTCGCTGGTTTCAAACAGACGCACACCTGGATCGCCAAAGCGCAGTTTGCCGCCCACTTCGTCCTGGAATTTGTTCCACGCCTGCGGGGAGTTCCAGCCCGGTGCCCAGGCAAACGGCACTTGCGAACGGTGCGCGGTCGGCTGGTTGTTACCTTCCATCGAGAAGGTGAACATGGTGTCAATATCCTGCGGCTGACGCGGCTCATGAACGCTGATATTGGCGCGCATGGCGGTACGACCGCTGTAACGGTGCGGCTCACGGGCCAGTTTCTGCCCACGAATACGGAATGTCGCATCCGGCGCAGCATCTTTGATACCCGCCAGTTCCGGGATTTTCGCCACAACAGCGTCAATCACATGGTCGAGCTGCGTCCAGTCCACTTCACGGCTCAGCAAGGTGCTGTGCAGCGAGTGTAACCAGCACCAGCTTTCCAGCATGACAGTTTTGCTGTCGTAATAAGCCGGATCGTAAACCTGGAAGAAACGTTGGGCGCGACCTTCATTATTAATTACCGTACCGTCGCTTTCAGCAAAGCTGGCAGCAGAAAGTACCAGATGGGCGTTTTCCATAATCGCTGTGCGTTGATGGTCAACCACCATCACCAGCGGCGCTTTAGCCAGCGCAGCATTCACGCGGGTAGCGGAAGCGTGACGATGCAGATCGTTTTCCAGCACCACCACCGCGTCGGCGCGTCCGGTTTCCAGTTCGGTTAACGCTTCTTCAAGCGATCCACCGCCCATAATGCCCAGCCCCATGCTGTTTACAGAGCGGGCAATCATGGTGATACCAACGTCAGCGCCGCGACCTTTCAGGGCTTTCGCCACGTTAGCCGCCGCCTGAATCACTTCAGCGCTACCAGCGTTCGTCCCGGAGATAATCAACGGTTTCTTCGCACCCGCCAGAGCCTGCACGATGACGTCGATTTTGCTTTGCAGCTCAGGTTCGATACCGTCAACCGCTGGTGCGGAGTTGTCCAGCGCATGGGCGATGGCAAAACCTAAACGCGCCTGATCTTCAACCGGTGCGCGGTAAGTCCACGCCGCGATATCATCCAGACGGGTATCATCAACGTTGGTAACAAACAGCGGATGCTTCGCACGTTGACCGATGTTGAGGATTGCCGCAATCTGCCAGTCAGCCACTTTCTGTGCTGCCGCCATTTCGCGCGCTTTACCTTTCACCGCCTGACGCACTGCCAGCGCGACGCGCGCGCCGGTCTGGGTAACGTCTTCGCCCAGCACCAGTACCGCATCGTAAGATTCGATTTCGCGCAGTGCCGGAGTATAAATGCCGCCTTCACGCAGCACTTTCAGCGCCAGTTGCAGACGTTCCTGCTCACCGTGAGCGATACCGGTGTAGAAGTTTTCTTCGCCCACCAGCTCACGCAGCGCAAAGTTGCTTTCCACGCTGGCACGCGGAGAACCAATACCGATCACTTTCTTCGACTGACGCAGAATATCTGCTGCGCCCTGCATTGCCTGTTCGGCATTGAGGGTAATGAAATCATCGCCACGACGCTGTACTGGCTGACGCGGACGATCTTTCAGGTTGACGTAGCCGTAACCGAAACGACCACGGTCGCAGAGGAAGTAGTGGTTTACCGTACCGTTGTAACGGTTTTCGATACGACGCAGTTCGCCGTAACGCTCGCCGGGGCTGATGTTACAGCCGATGGAACATTGCTGGCAGATGCTCGGCGCAAACTGCATATCCCATTTACGGTTGTAACGCTCGGAGTGCGTTTTGTCGGTGAATACGCCGGTCGGGCAAATCTCGACCAGATTACCGGAAAATTCGCTTTCCAGCGTGCCGTCTTCCGGGCGACCGAAGTAGACGTTGTCGTGCGCACCGTAAACGCCCAGGTCCGTGCCGTCAGCGTAATCTTTGTAGTAACGCACGCAGCGGTAGCAGGCGATGCAGCGGTTCATTTCGTGAGAGATGAATGGCCCCAAATCCTGATTACGGTGGGTACGTTTGGTGAAACGGTAGCGACGGAAGCTGTGTCCGGTCATCACAGTCATATCCTGAAGATGGCAGTTACCGCCCTCTTCACATACCGGACAGTCGTGCGGGTGGTTGGTCATTAACCACTCGACCACACTTTCACGGAACTGTTTCGCTTCTTCGTCGTCAATGGAAATAAAGGTGCCATCGGAAGCCGGTGTCATACAGGACATCACCAGGCGACCACGCGTGTCTTCCGCGTTTTGGTATTGCTTCACCGCACACTGGCGGCAAGCACCGACGCTTCCCAGCGCCGGATGCCAGCAAAAGTAAGGAATATCAAGGCCCAGAGACAGACAAGCTTCCAGCAGGTTGTCCGCTCCGTTGACCTCGTATTCTTTGCCGTCTACATGAATTGTAGCCATTAGCATGCTTCCAGTTTTCTCAGTCAGAGACTGAGCGTTAATCGAAATTCGGTTACCAGCGCTCTTTCAGCAGGTTCGGCTGAATCCCATTAATCAAATGGGTATTGCTGAACGGCTGTTTGATTCCCGCCTCAAATTCTTCGCGGAAATATTTGATGGCGCTCTGTAACGGCTCCACTGCACCAGGTGCGTGGGCACAGAAAGTTTTACCCGGGCCTAAGAATCGACACAGTTGCTCAAGTGTTTCGATATCGCCCGGCTGACCTTCGCCACGCTCCAGCGCACGCAGAATTTTCACGCTCCACGGCAGACCGTCGCGGCACGGCGTACACCAGCCGCAGGACTCACGGGCGAAAAACTCTTCCAGGTTACGCACCAGCGACACCATGTTGATCTCATGGTCAACCGCCATCGCCAGCGCCGTACCCAGACGGCTTCCCGCTTTACCGATACTTTCGAATTCCATCGGCAGGTCAAGGTGCGCTTCAGTCAGGAAGTCAGTACCAGCACCGCCTGGCTGCCAGGCTTTGAATTTCAGACCGTCACGCATACCACCGGCGTAATCTTCGAGGATCTCGCGTGCGGTGGTGCCGAATGGCAGTTCCCACAGGCCCGGATTTTTCACCCGACCGGAGAAGCCCATCAGCTTGGTGCCAGCATCTTTACTTTTCGAGATGTTCTGATACCACTCCACGCCGTTAGCGAGGATCGCCGGAACGTTACACAGGGTTTCGACGTTATTGACACAGGTCGGTTTGCCCCATGCACCGGAGGTTGCCGGGAATGGAGGCTTCGAGCGTGGGTTAGCGCGACGCCCTTCCAGGGAGTTGATTAACGCTGTTTCTTCACCGCAGATGTAGCGCCCAGCCCCGGTATGGACGAACAGTTCGAAATCGAAACCTGTTCCCATAATGTTTTTGCCAAGCAGGCCTGCTTCGGTGGCTTCGGCAATGGCACGGCGCAGATTCACTGCCGCTTCGATATATTCGCCGCGCAGGAAGATGTAGCCACGGTACGCTTTCAGCGCAAACGCGGAGATGAGCATACCTTCCACCAGCAGGTGCGGCAGTTGCTCCATCAGCAGACGGTCTTTATAGGTGCCCGGCTCCATTTCATCGGCGTTACACAGTAGGTAACGGATATTCATGGATTCGTCTTTCGGCATCAGGCTCCACTTCAGACCAGTCGAAAAGCCCGCGCCGCCGCGCCCTTTCAGACCAGCGTCTTTTACCTGATTAACGATTTCGTCCGGAGACAGCCCGGTCAGCGCCTTACGCGCGCCTTCGTAACCGTTTTTGCTGCGATATTCGTCCAGCCACACTGGCTGTTTGTCATCGCGCAGACGCCAGGTCAGCGGATGCGTTTCGGGAGTACGGATAATGTTTTTCATTTATACCGCTCCAGCAGTTCAGGGATCGCTTCCGGGGTCAGATGTGCGTGAGTATCCTCATCGATCATCATGTTTGGCCCTTTATCACAGTTCCCCAGGCAGCAAGTTGGCAGCAGCGTAAAGCGACCGTCAAATGTCGTTTGCCCTGGTTTGATGTTCAGCTTTTTCTCGAGCGCCGCCTGAATACCCTGATAACCGTTGATATGACAGACCACGCTGTCGCAATAACGGATCACATGGCGACCAACCGGCTGGCGGAAGATCTGGCTATAAAACGTTGCCACACCTTCGACGTCGCTCGCCGGAATACCCAGCACATCGGCGATCGCGTGGATCGCGCCATCCGGCACCCAGCCACGCTGCTTCTGAACGATTTTCAGCGCTTCAATGGACGCCGCACGCGGGTCTTCGTAGTGGTGCATTTCGTGCTCAATCGCTTCACGCTCTGCCGCACTCAGCTCAAAAGCCTCGGTTTGTGGTTGTTGATTCTCGTGCATAATTAGCGGTCCACATCTGACATAACAAAATCGATACTGCCCAGATAAACAATCAGGTCAGACACCAGGCTGCCGCGGATCGCCGCCGGAATTTGCTGCAAATGCGCATAACTCGGCGTACGGATACGGGTGCGATAACTCATGGTGCTACCGTCGCTGGTCAGGTAGTAACTGTTGATCCCCTTGGTCGCCTCAATCATCTGGAAAGATTCATTGGCTGGCATCACCGGACCCCACGACACTTGCAGGAAGTGGGTGATCAGGGTTTCGATATGTTGCAGCGTGCGCTCTTTCGGCGGCGGCGTGGTCAGCGGGTGATCCGCTTTGAACGGGCCTTCCGGCATGTTGTTGAGGCACTGCTCAAGAATGCGCAGACTCTGGCGCAGCTCTTCCACTTTCAGCATTACGCGGGTGTAGCAGTCAGAAACACCACCACCCACCGGGATTTCAAAGTCGAAGTTTTCATAGCCAGAATAAGGACGCGCCTTACGCACGTCGAAGTCGATCCCGGTGGCGCGCAGGCCCGCACCGGTGGTGCCCCACTCCAGCGCCTCTTTCGCGCCATAGGCGGCAACGCCCTGGGAACGACCTTTCAGAATGGTGTTTTGCAGCGCCGCTTTCTCGTAAGACGCCAGACGTTTCGGCATCCAGTCGAGGAACTCACGCAGCAGGCGATCCCAGCCGCGCGGCAGGTCGTGCGCTACGCCGCCAATACGGAACCACGCCGGGTGCATACGAAAACCAGTGATTGCTTCCACCAGATCGTAAATTTTCTGACGATCGGTAAAGGCGAAGAACACTGGCGTCATCGCGCCGACGTCCTGAATAAAGGTGGATATATACAGCAGATGGCTGTTGATGCGGAACAGCTCAGAAAGCATTACGCGAATGACGTTAACGCGATCCGGCACGGTGATCCCGGCCAGTTTCTCTACCGCCAGCACGTAAGGCATTTCGTTAACGCAGCCGCCGAGGTATTCGATACGGTCGGTATACGGAATGTAGCTGTGCCAGGACTGGCGTTCGCCCATTTTCTCCGCACCACGGTGGTGGTAGCCGATGTCTGGTACGCAGTCGACAATTTCTTCGCCATCAAGCTGCAAAACGATGCGGAAAGCCCCGTGCGCCGACGGGTGGTTCGGGCCGAGGTTGAGGAACATGAAGTCCTCGTTTTCGGTGCCGCGCTTCATCCCCCACTCTTCCGGTTTGAAGGTCAGGGCTTCCATCTCCAGGTCCTGTTTGGCTTTGGTCAGCTCAAACGGCGAGAATTCGGTAGCGCGCGCCGGATAATCTTTACGCAGCGGGTGACCTTTCCAGGTTTGCGGCATCATGATGCGGCGCAGGTTCGGGTGACCGTCGAAAGTAATGCCAAACAGATCCCAGGTTTCACGCTCATACCAGTTGGCGTTCGGGAACAGTTTGGTGAAGGTCGGTACGTGCAGGTCGTTTTCTGCCAGCGCCACCTTCAGCATGATGTCGCGGTTACGATCGATAGAAATCAGATGGTAGAAAACGGAAAAATCCGCGGCAGGTAACCCTTCGCGGTGTGTGCGCAGACGTTCGTCCATGCCGTGTAAGTCAAACAGCATGACGTAAGGTTTCGGCAGTTTCTTTAAGAAATCGCCAACTTCCAGTAATTGTTCACGCTTGATCCACACAACGGGAACCCCGGTGCGAGTCGCCTGAACAGTAAAGGCATCCGGCCCAAAACGGTTGCGCAGTTCGCCAATCACCGGATCATCAAGATGATCGCGGGTCTGCCAGGCGGGTTCTTGCGCGGTTAAGTCGGTCATATTGTTCACCATTGCAAATGGTCCGTGGTGACTGTCGGCGCAGTAAGCTTCGCGAAATAGATTTAGGAATAAGCGAAGAAAAATCCCTTTGCCGACAGGCGCAAATTAAATCTCGTCAGGTGTACGCAGGTTGGTTACGGCAATGCGTTCACCGCGCTTGCGTTCGCGCTCTGATTGCATATTGGCGCGATAAACGCCCTGATCGCCAACCACCCAGGAGAGCGGACGACGTTCTTTGCCGATAGATTCCTGCAACAGCATCAGTGCCTGCATGTACGCTTCAGGACGCGGCGGGCAGCCCGGGATATACACATCAACCGGGATGAATTTATCGACGCCCTGCACAACGGAATAAATATCGTACATACCGCCGGAGTTG
Source organism: Escherichia sp. F1 (assembly GCF_046764225.1). Taxonomy (NCBI): domain Bacteria; kingdom Pseudomonadati; phylum Pseudomonadota; class Gammaproteobacteria; order Enterobacterales; family Enterobacteriaceae; genus Escherichia; species Escherichia sp. F1. Next base: position 1,578,396 of record NZ_CP177202.1, on the reverse strand, counting down.
GCACAGGCACCCATTGAGATAACCCATTTTGGTTCCAACATCTGGTCATACAGACGCTGAATAACCGGTGCCATTTTGGTAAAGCAGGTTCCTGCCACCACCATCAGGTCAGCCTGACGCGGCGAAGCACGCAATACTTCTGCGCCAAAACGCGCCACGTCATGCACCGCGGTAAACGAAGTCACCATCTCAACGTAACAGCAGGAAAGACCGAAGTTATACGGCCAAATTGAGTTTTTACGACCCCAGTTAACCATGTCATTGAGCTTGCCCATAAACACGTTTTTGTTAACTTCTTGCTCCAGAGGGTCGGTTACGATCTCCTGCTTTTGCAGGGGGTAACGGTCGTTCTCACCGTTGGGATCTATGCGGGTGAGCGTATAATCCATCTTAATGCCTCGCGGTTAGCGTTGACGATTAGCGATACTGTTCGTTTCCGGGTTCATACGCTCGCGGCGTGAACGCGCGGGCGTCCAGTCCAGCGCGCCAATACGCACCAGATAAACCAGACCTGCCAGTAACACAAAAATAAAAATTGCAGCTTCCACAAAGCCTACCCAGCCGCTTTCGCGGATAGAGGTTGACCATGCGAACAGATACAGCGCTTCAACGTCGAAGATAACGAAGAACATGGCCACCAGATAAAACTTGGCGGACAGGCGTAAGCGGGCGGAGCCGACCGAGTCGATACCGGATTCAAACGGAACGTTTTTCGACCTTGCGCGTGCGCGACCGCCTAAAAACCAACCGCCTACCAGCATCAGGCAACACAGGCCAATGGCAACGATAAGAAAGATAGCGAATGCCCAGTGATGAGCGATGACTTCAGTGGATGTTGACATACTCATTGCTTACTCATCAAAAGTAGCGCCAGATTCACTGCTCTTCACGGCAGATGGACGCCACATCGATTCATGGGGAGGAATAAAAAAAACCTTACAATCACTGTAGAAATTCTTTTATACAGCTAATTGATGTGGTCTTTTACTCCTTTCTATAACCTTTTGTCAACTTTAACAAAAGTTTCTTCACATTAGTTTACATAATATCAACACCATTAGCATTTAATGCCCTTTCAACCCAGATCCTTGACGACTCCAGGATAATTAGATGTTGTTGAATCGTGTCCGTTGTGAAGCAATGGAAAAAATACGGGTCTATTTTGACAGGAATTTGTGTCGATTCCTCCCCCCAAAAGAGAGTATTTTCTTGATCTGTGACACGCTTTTGTCATTCCATAACAAAAACGCAGCAACAAATTTACGTATTTTTTAACATCATTGTAGCAGGTGATTTTTTTCAGGCGATTATTTGTGCGTTCGGGACGTGAATCTCTGGTGATTGAAAAATGAACAGTTTTGTACGTTCTGCACGATACGAGGAAGGCTTTTTACTAAAAAAAAGCCGCTGGGGTTTAAAACACCCCCAGCGGCTCGTTTTTACACTATTGTCTCAGAAATTATCTATGGTCCGTCGATTACTCGATATCCCTTTCAATCAACAATGAGTCATCGCCTTCCGGAGCAGACATTGGGCTGTATTGCCACGGATTATGGTAGCTCTCCATCGCCTGATAGATCACCTGGGCCAGCTCATTATTACTGGACGGGTCATAGCACAGCAAATATTCGGTATCGGGTAGCGGCGGTAAGCCATCTACTCCACTCAGCACACGCAGGTCTGGACTCATCATCTCGACCGGCCTTGCCGTCACGCCAAGACCGGCTTTTACTGCCGCACGAACTGCCGGAAGCGTCGAGGCGACATAAGCCAGTCGCCATGGAATATCTGCTTTATTAAGCGTCGCCAGCACCATATCGCGAAACGGGCTAGGATCATCCAGCAATACAAGAGGGATCGGCTCGCCTTTTTGCAATACGTATTCCGCTGCGCAGTACCAGTGTGTTGGCGAGGTACGCAGGTTCAATGCCTTAAACGTTGAAGGACGATGGGTGGTTACCATCAAATCCACTTCCTGGGATTCCAGCATTTCTGCCATATAGGCATTACGTTTAACGCGGACATCCAGCGCTAGTTTCGGATAAACCGAACTCACGCGATTTAACAGGAAAGGTAAGATCGTATCGGCAGATTCATCTGAAGCACCGATAGTTAACACGCCCTGAAGATTACTGAACATTAATGATGAGCAGGCCTCATCATTAAAACGCAGAATTTTTCTGGCGTAACCAAGAAGTTGAATGCCATGTTCAGTTAACAGTTTGTTGCGACCGTGACGAGCGAACAGTTCTTTCCCAACGAGTTGTTCCAGACGCTGCATTTGCTGACTTACGGCGGACTGAGTACGACACACAGCGGCAGCTGCGGCAGCAAAAGTGTTCAGATCGGCAACAGCAACAAATGTTCTCAGCAGATCGAGGTCGAGGTTAATTATCGGACGATTTGCACTTATCATATATTATCACTTACTGGCGGCTCATACTGAGCTGGTTAATGCTGTGCACACACAAACAAGCAATTCCATTTGTAATGTGCCTCCCTGGCAGTTTCATCCGGAACCCGGACGAAAGTAAAAATGCATATGAGTTGCACTAAAAAAGCGACTCACATTGTTCCGTTATAATGCCTGAAGTAGATCACAGAATATATCTTCAGGAATCGCATATCTATTAAGTTACTCACTCTTTTGTATTTATGACATGCGCGTGTTTGTATAAATGTAAATGTGAGTCCTTGTTCCACTCTCGTGCAGCATCGCTGGTCATACGCGAACACGTACAAACAGCAATGGTGAGGCGGCATCAAGAGCAGGGATCCGTCATTTATGCGAGCATTTTACCCCAAAAACCTTTTATTTATAAGGGTCATTGCGAATTATCTGATGCAAAGTTATGTTATGTTAGGCAAAGTAATCTTCTATTATTAATAAGCACAACAAAACCTTTTTGAATATTAAATAATAATTAATTAGCATCATCCTCATACATTAATCCCGCTTAACAATAGTTTCACACCTTGCACCCATTACGACACCTCGGAAATCATCACGCTGTTAAACTCTCCGTAATGCGGAAATATCATCATCACGATTCATTAGTGAATTCTTAAACGAGGCATTTTCAAACAATTATCTTACAGATAAAAAAACCACACTCACAATTAAGAATCAGAACAATTCACTACATAACATTAATTACTAAGCATATACACCTCATTATTTTGCCATTATTAAGTTATTAACAGCACAATCGAGTCTTCCCCTCTGGCAAAATCTTATTCTGCAGACCTTCAAAACGCCGTCCTGGGGGAGTACATTGTTCTAAGCTGACTTCCACGGCAGGGAGTGGCGATAACAGCAAAAAAGGTCAAGATTCATGTCCCCCATTGAAAAATCCAGCAAATTAGAGAATGTCTGTTACGACATCCGTGGTCCGGTGCTGAAAGAAGCAAAACGCCTGGAAGAAGAAGGTAACAAGGTACTGAAACTGAACATCGGCAACCCTGCCCCATTCGGTTTTGACGCGCCAGATGAAATCCTCGTTGACGTGATTCGCAACCTGCCTACCGCTCAAGGGTATTGCGATTCCAAAGGGCTTTACTCCGCGCGTAAAGCCATCATGCAGCACTACCAGGCTCGTGGCATGCGTGATGTTACCGTGGAAGATATTTACATCGGCAATGGTGTATCGGAGCTTATCGTTCAGGCAATGCAGGCATTGCTGAACAGCGGCGACGAAATGTTGGTTCCTGCACCTGATTACCCACTATGGACCGCGGCGGTTTCGCTCTCCAGCGGTAAAGCGGTGCATTATCTTTGCGATGAATCCTCTGACTGGTTCCCGGACCTTGATGATATTCGCGCTAAAATTACGCCTCGTACGCGTGGGATCGTTATTATCAACCCAAATAACCCAACTGGCGCGGTATATTCCAAAGAGCTTTTAATGGAGATAGTGGAGATTGCACGTCAGCATAATCTCATTATCTTCGCCGATGAAATTTATGACAAAATTCTCTACGACGACGCTGAGCATCACTCAATTGCGCCGCTGGCACCTGATCTGCTGACTATTACCTTTAACGGACTGTCGAAAACGTACCGCGTTGCTGGCTTCCGTCAGGGGTGGATGGTGTTGAACGGGCCGAAAAAACACGCCAAAGGTTACATCGAAGGTCTGGAAATGCTGGCCTCAATGCGCCTGTGTGCTAACGTTCCTGCGCAACACGCCATTCAGACCGCGCTGGGCGGTTATCAGAGCATCAGTGAATTTATTACCCCTGGCGGTCGTCTTTATGAGCAGCGTAACCGCGCATGGGAATTGATCAATGATATTCCGGGCGTTTCCTGCGTGAAACCGCGTGGTGCGCTGTACATGTTCCCGAAAATCGACGCCAAACGCTTTAATATTCACGACGATCAGAAAATGGTGCTGGATTTCCTGTTGCAGGAAAAAGTTCTGTTGGTGCAAGGGACGGCATTCAACTGGCCGTGGCCGGATCACTTCCGCATTGTCACGCTACCGCGTGTCGATGATATCGAGCTGTCTTTGAGTAAGTTCGCGCGTTTCCTTTCTGGTTATCATCAGCTGTAATCTTAATTTCACTGCCGGAGATTGCATCCGGCAGTGTTATCCCGCCACAATGACCTGATGATGTCATCATACGTAAGGTCACTATGAAACAGAGCCATTTTTTTGCCCATCTCTCCCGCCTGAAACTCATTAACCGCTGGCCGCTGATGCGCAACGTGCGGACGGAAAATGTGTCCGAACACAGTTTGCAGGTAGCGATGGTCGCCCATGCGCTGGCAGCTATCAAAAATCGGAAATTTGGCGGTAATGTCAACGCCGAACGTATCGCTTTACTGGCGATGTACCACGATGCCTCAGAAGTGCTCACCGGCGATCTCCCTACTCCGGTGAAATACTTCAATTCGCAAATCGCTCAGGAATACAAGGCGATTGAAAAAATCGCTCAGCAAAAACTGGTCGATATGGTTCCGGAAGAGCTGCAGGATATTTTTGCGCCGTTAATTGACGAGCATGCATATAGCGATGAAGAGAAATCGCTGGTGAAACAGGCAGATGCACTGTGTGCATATCTGAAATGTCTGGAAGAACTCGCGGCGGGAAATAATGAATTCTTGCTGGCAAAAACGCGACTGGAAGCGACGCTTGAAGCGCGCCGCAGCCAGGAGATGGACTACTTCATGGAAGTCTTTGTTCCCAGCTTCCATCTTTCGCTCGATGAGATTAGCCAGGATTCACCGCTGTAAGCAGCCGGAGTCTGCGTCGCATCAGGCAATAAGCGCCGGATGCGACATCAGGCAATAAGCGCCGGATGCGACATCAGGCTCTTGTCAAAACGGAAACAGCATCGGGATCATCACCACACAAACCGCCATCACGATAATGGTGAACGGTACCCCCAACTTCACAAAGTCACTGAAGCTGTAATTTCCCGGACCTAAAACCAGTGTGTTAACAGGTGAAGAAACCGGCGTCATAAAGGCGGCGGATGCTGCCATCGCCACGACCATCGCAAATGGATAAGGCGACACACCCATCGTTTTGGCAGCAGCCAGCGCAATCGGAGCCATCAACACCGCCGTTGCGGTATTAGAGATAAATAGCCCAATAACCGCCGACAAGACAAACAAACAACCCAGCATCATATGTGGCCCGTAACCGCCGCCAATGTCCATCAGCCCTTTCACCGCCAGCGCGACACCTCCCGTTTTCTGTAATGCCACAGCAAACGGCATCATCCCAACGATCAAAATAATGCTCGGCCAGTGAATGGATTTATAGGCGCTTTCAGCATCGATACAGCGGAATTTCCCCATCAGCAGGCAGGCGATGATAGCGGCAACAGGATTAGGAATTTCATCGGTCAGCATTAACGCCACCATTAGCACCAGACAGAAAATCGCATGGGGTGCCTGGCTGTGCGCGGGCGATGCTTCACTCACCTCTTCCGGTAAGTTCAGCGCTACGAAGTCGCGGCCCTGTTTGGCCAGCATACCGATCAGTTTCCAGTTACCAACAACCAGGATGATATCGCCCAGCAGCAGAGGCTCATCCGCCAGCGAACCTTCCAGCGCCACGCCATTGCGCTTTAGCCCCACCACATTCAGTCCGTAGCGGGTACGAAAACCAATTTCGCGCACCGATTTACCAATCAGTTCTGACTCAGGAATTAATGAAATCTCTGCCATGCCCACATCAAGGGCCTGGTCAGAAAAATACTCGCCGCGTAGTACCATCGGCTCCAGCAACTGCTCACTACAAAATTGCCGGAGATCGACATCAGCCGCAGACATATCAATAAGCAAAACGTCACGCGCGCGAAATTCAGAAACCCCGTTAACATTCACGATAACGCGACGAAAACGCCGCCAGCGTTCAACACCGATGACGTTAGCGCCATAACGCTCACGTAGTTTGAGATCGTCCAGCCGTTGACCAATCATTGGCGAACCGGGGCGAATAGCCAGACGACGCGCACGCCCGGTCAGTCGATATTCACGGATAAGATCGCGAAAGGTTCGACGCGTCCAGCCTTCGCGCTGCGGGGTCTGGGTATCCCCTTTCAGCATGAAACGCATCACTAACATATACAAAATACCCAGCACCAGCACGACCAGGCCAATAGGTGTTACGCTAAAGAAACTAAAACCATGATAGCCTTCACGCAGCAATTCACTGTTGACTACCAGGTTCGGCGGCGTCGCCACCAGCGTCATCATGCCGCTTATCAGCCCGGCAAAACTTAACGGCATCATCAGGCGCGACGGCGACGTTTGCATACGCATGGCAACGCTTAACACCACGGGAATAAAGATAGCGACAACGCCGGTTGAACTCATAAACGCGCCAAGCCCCGCGACGGTCAGCATCAACAAAACCAACATTTTGATTTCACTGTTGCCCGCCACTTTGACCAGCCATGTCCCCATTACAGTGGCAACACCGGTACGGACCAAACCATCGCCAATAATGAACAAGGCGGCAATCAGGACAACGTTAGGATCGGAAAAGCCGGAAAATACTTCGGGGACCGTCAGCGTTCCGCTTAATGCAAACGCGACAATAACAAACAAAGCGACCGCATCCATACGCACTCTGCCCGTCGCAAACAAGATGATGGCAACAGCCAGTAATGAAAGAACCCAAATCAATTCACCGTTCACAACTTATCCTTGTTAATTGAGGGGGATGACTTGATTCTGCCATAAAAAAGCCCCGACGAGACGGGGCTAAATCATGATCAGGTGTTTCACTGAATAATAACATCGCCATTTGGCTGTTTGGTCACAGTAATTTGCTCCAGACTGTGGAGGACCAAATCGACCTCATTCAGGCGCGGGGTATCTGCCGGAGCGTTAACCGCAATGACATGACAACCCGCCGCCAGGCCAGAAAGCACGCCAGCGGGAGCATCTTCCACCACCACACACTCCTGCGGCGCAAGCCCCAGCAGCTGCGCGCCTAACAGATACGCATCAGGTTCTGGTTTTCCACGCTTCACTCGCTCAGCGGTTACAAACACCTCTGGTGCGGGAAGCCCAGCTACTTTATGGCGCGCTCGCGCTACCGGCATGGAGCCAGAAGTCACAATGGCCCACGGAATACCTGCTTTATTCAAATGATTGAGTAAGGCGATTGCCCCCGGAAGCGCGGTAATACCCTCGGTTTCCGTGGCCTCGATTTGCTCCAGACGCGTAAACTCGGCGGCAATATCAGCCTCGGATTTGCCCGCCATAAAATGGCGCAGAGAGGTGATCGCCTGTTTACCGTGAATAAAAGCCAGCACCTCTTCCGGCGCTAACCCATGACGTCTGGCCCAGTTGCTCCACGCCCGTTCTACCGCAGGCAGGGAATCCACCAGCGTTCCATCAAGATCAAACAGAAAACCTTTGCACCGCACGCGGGCCTCCTCAGGCGTTGATAATTTGATTAATTTCGTTGGCGCTCAAATGGTACTGACGCGGGCAGGCATGCCACACATTAAGCATGCGTTGATATTTTTCCCACATTGGCGTCTGGGCGTTAAAACCGTGAGTTCCAGCGTCAAAATGGGTATAGCGCCCTTCCACATTAACCATAAAGCGGACATAACCGAGGTAACGTGCTTCAGTGGCGGCGTCAAAGCCGAGGAAGGTGACACGACGTTCATCGATGGATTGCTGGTCCTGCAAATTAGACCAGGAAACATGCAACGCATGATACATCTCCATAATGTCGATGATAGTGCGGCAGGTTTCTTCTTTCAGCTCGCCAAACTCGCGATCCAGTTCACGCATCTGTAATCCATAACCACGCTCAATGATTGTTTGCAGGCGACGGTAACGTTCAGCATTTGCCGGATCGAGCATAGTCATCATCTTGTACTGGTTAGACAAAATAAGACGTTGCGCGTTGGTCATTTCCATTGTTGACTCCTGTATCACTCTACTACGGTGAAAAAAAAGAAGGCTGAGTATGCCTTCTTTTATATGCGTAATCAGGGGTCAATTACAAATCATCAAGGAAAGTTTTATCCAGTTGTTTGAAGGCGCGCTTAAGCGTGTCAGCTAATGCCTGGTAATCAGGCTTGCCTTCAACGGGTGCCAACACCTGTCCAGACTCCTGCAATTTACCGCGAACTTCATAAAACCAGTTAAGGATTGCAGGGGGTAATGGCGTTACAGAACGTTTGCCCAGCCACCACAATCCCTGCATGGGTAAACTTAAGGCGAACAGCGCAGTGGCAACTGCCGGCCCAAGCTGACCGCCCAGGGCAATCTGCCAGCAGAGAGTAAATACGGCGATCGGCGGCATAAAACGGATCGCATAACGCGTCATCTTGATAACGCGATTTTCGACAAAGACCGGGGCAAGGCGTTTTTCCAGCGGCCACGTCTTTGAGTAATGCTGTCCCCGGCGAAACAAGCTAAAAAAATTAACAGAACGATTATCCGGCGTTGACATGCTTCACCTCAACTTCACATATAAAGATTCAAAAATTTGTGCAAATTCACAACTCAGCGGGACAACGTTCAAAACATTTTGTCTTCCATACCCACTATCAGGTATCCTTTAGCAGCCTGAAGGCCTAAGTAGTACATATTCATTGAGTCGTCAAATTCATATACATTATGCCATTGGCTGAAAATTACGCAAAATGGCATAGACTCAAGATATTTCTTCCATCATGCAAAAAAAATTTGCAGTGCATGATGTTAATCATAAATGTCGGTGTCATCATGCGCTACGCTCTATGGCTCCCTGACGTTTTTTTAGCCACGTATCAATTATAGGTACTTCCATGTCGAGTAAGTTAGTACTGGTTCTGAACTGCGGTAGTTCTTCACTGAAATTTGCCATCATCGATGCAGTAAATGGTGAAGAGTACCTTTCTGGTTTAGCCGAATGTTTCCACCTGCCCGAAGCACGTATCAAATGGAAAATGGACGGCAATAAACAGGAAGCGGCTTTAGGTGCAGGCGCCGCTCACAGCGAAGCGCTCAACTTTATCGTTAATACTATTCTGGCACAAAAACCAGAACTGTCTGCGCAGCTGACTGCTATCGGTCACCGTATCGTACACGGCGGCGAAAAGTATACCAGCTCCGTAGTGATCGATGAGTCTGTTATTCAGGGTATCAAAGATGCAGCTTCTTTTGCACCGCTGCACAACCCGGCTCACCTGATCGGTATCGAAGAAGCTCTGAAATCTTTCCCACAGCTGAAAGACAAAAACGTTGCTGTATTTGACACCGCGTTCCACCAGACTATGCCGGAAGAGTCTTACCTCTACGCCCTGCCGTACAACCTGTACAAAGAGCACGGCATCCGTCGTTACGGCGCGCACGGCACCAGCCACTTCTATGTAACCCAGGAAGCGGCAAAAATGCTGAACAAACCGGTAGAAGAACTGAACATCATCACCTGCCACCTGGGCAACGGTGGTTCCGTTTCTGCTATCCGCAACGGTAAATGCGTTGACACCTCTATGGGCCTGACCCCGCTGGAAGGTCTGGTCATGGGTACCCGTTCTGGTGATATCGATCCGGCGATCATCTTCCACCTGCACGACACCCTGGGCATGAGCGTTGACGCAATCAACAAACTGCTGACCAAAGAGTCTGGCCTGCTGGGTCTGACCGAAGTGACCAGCGACTGCCGCTATGTTGAAGACAACTACGCGACGAAAGAAGATGCGAAGCGCGCAATGGACGTTTACTGCCACCGCCTGGCGAAATACATCGGTGCCTACACTGCGCTGATGGATGGTCGTCTGGACGCTGTTGTATTCACCGGTGGTATCGGTGAAAATGCCGCGATGGTTCGTGAGCTGTCTCTGGGCAAACTGGGCGTGCTGGGCTTTGAAGTTGATCATGAACGCAACCTGGCTGCACGTTTCGGCAAATCTGGTTTCATCAACAAAGAAGGTACCCGTCCTGCGGTGGTTATCCCAACCAACGAAGAACTGGTTATCGCGCAAGACGCGAGCCGCCTGACTGCCTGATTTCACACCGCCAGCTAAGCTGGCGGTGCTGTTTTGTAACCCGCCAAATCGGCGGTAACGAAAGAGGATAAACCGTGTCCCGTATTATTATGCTGATCCCTACCGGAACCAGCGTCGGTCTGACCAGCGTCAGCCTTGGCGTGATCCGTGCAATGGAACGCAAAGGCGTTCGTCTGAGCGTTTTCAAACCTATCGCTCAGCCGCGTACCGGTGGCGATGCGCCCGATCAGACTACCACTATCGTGCGTGCGAACTCTTCCACCACGACGGCCGCTGAACCGCTGAAAATGAGCTACGTTGAAGGTCTGCTTTCCAGCAATCAGAAAGATGTGCTGATGGAAGAGATCGTCGCAAACTACCACGCTAACACCAAAGACGCTGAAGTCGTTCTGGTTGAAGGTCTGGTCCCGACACGTAAGCACCAGTTTGCCCAGTCTCTGAACTACGAAATCGCTAAAACGCTGAATGCGGAAATCGTCTTCGTTATGTCTCAGGGCACTGACACCCCGGAACAGCTGAAAGAGCGTATCGAACTGACCCGCAACAGCTTCGGCGGTGCCAAAAACACCAACATCACCGGCGTTATCGTTAACAAACTGAACGCACCGGTTGATGAACAGGGTCGTACTCGCCCGGATCTGTCCGAGATTTTCGACGACTCTTCCAAAGCTAAAGTAAACAATGTTGATCCGGCGAAGCTGCAAGAATCCAGCCCGCTGCCGGTTCTCGGCGCTGTGCCGTGGAGCTTTGACCTGATCGCGACTCGTGCGATCGATATGGCTCGCCACCTGAATGCGACCATCATCAACGAAGGCGACATCAATACTCGCCGCGTTAAATCCGTCACTTTCTGCGCACGCAGCATTCCGCACATGCTGGAGCACTTCCGTGCCGGTTCTCTGCTGGTGACTTCCGCAGACCGCCCTGACGTGCTGGTTGCCGCTTGCCTGGCTGCCATGAACGGCGTAGAAATCGGTGCCCTGCTGCTGACTGGCGGCTACGAAATGGACGCGCGCATTTCTAAACTGTGCGAACGTGCTTTCGCTACCGGCCTGCCGGTATTTATGGTGAACACCAACACCTGGCAGACTTCTCTGAGCCTGCAGAGCTTCAACCTGGAAGTTCCGGTTGACGATCACGAGCGTATCGAGAAAGTTCAGGAATACGTTGCTAACTACATCAACGCTGACTGGATCGATTCTCTGACTGCCACTTCTGAGCGCAGCCGTCGTCTGTCTCCGCCAGCGTTCCGTTATCAGCTGACTGAACTTGCGCGCAAAGCGGGCAAACGTATCGTTCTGCCGGAAGGTGACGAACCGCGTACCGTTAAAGCAGCCGCTATCTGTGCTGAACGTGGTATCGCAACTTGCGTACTGCTGGGTAATCCGGCAGAGATCAACCGTGTTGCAGCGTCTCAGGGTGTAGAACTGGGTGCAGGCATTGAAATCGTTGATCCAGAAGTGGTTCGCGAAAGCTATGTTGGTCGTCTGGTCGAACTGCGTAAGAACAAAGGCATGACCGAAACCGTTGCCCGCGAACAGCTGGAAGACAACGTGGTTCTCGGTACGCTGATGCTGGAACAGGATGAAGTTGATGGTCTGGTTTCCGGTGCAGTTCACACCACCGCAAACACCATCCGTCCGCCGCTGCAGCTGATCAAAACTGCACCGGGCAGCTCCCTGGTATCTTCCGTGTTCTTCATGCTGCTGCCGGAACAGGTTTACGTTTACGGTGACTGTGCGATCAACCCGGATCCGACCGCAGAACAGCTGGCAGAAATCGCGATTCAGTCCGCTGATTCCGCTGCGGCCTTCGGTATCGAACCGCGCGTTGCTATGCTCTCCTACTCCACCGGGACTTCTGGTGCTGGTAGCGACGTAGAAAAAGTTCGCGAAGCAACTCGTCTGGCGCAGGAAAAACGTCCTGACCTGATGATCGACGGTCCGCTGCAGTACGACGCTGCGGTAATGGCTGACGTTGCGAAATCCAAAGCGCCGAACTCTCCGGTTGCAGGTCGCGCTACCGTGTTCATCTTCCCGGATCTGAACACCGGTAACACCACCTACAAAGCAGTACAGCGTTCTGCCGATCTGATCTCCATCGGGCCGATGCTGCAGGGTATGCGCAAGCCGGTTAACGACCTGTCCCGTGGCGCACTGGTTGACGATATCGTCTACACCATCGCGCTGACTGCGATTCAGTCTGCACAGCAGCAGTAATCTCGTCATCATCCGCAGCTTTGCGCTGCGGATATCTGAACCGGAAATAGTCACTATTTCCGGTTTTTTATTCTCTTAATTTGCATCAATCCTTTCTGATTATCTTGCTTAGCTGCGCTGCATCAATGAATTGCGCCATCTCACTTTGCATACTTACCACTTTGTTTTGTGCAAGGGAATATTTGCGCTATGTCCGCAATCACTGAATCTAAACCAACAAGAAGATGGGCAATGCCCGATACGTTGGTGATTATCTTTTTTGTTGCCATTTTAACCAGTCTTGCCACCTGGGTAGTTCCGGTGGGCATGTTTGACAGTCAGGAAGTGCAGTATCAGGTTGATGGTCAAACAAAAACTCGCAAAGTCGTAGATCCACACTCTTTTCGCATTCTGACTAACGAAGCAGGCGAACCTGAGTATCACCGCGTACAGCTGTTCACGACGGGCGATGAACGCCCGGGCCTGATGAACTTCCCGTTTGAAGGGTTAACCTCAGGATCGAAATACGGGACAGCCGTTGGCATCATCATGTTTATGCTGGTGATTGGCGGCGCGTTTGGCATTGTGATGCGTACAGGAACCATTGATAACGGTATCCTGGCGCTTATTCGCCATACCCGCGGAAATGAAATTCTCTTTATTCCTGCGCTCTTTATTCTGTTTTCACTTGGCGGCGCGGTATTTGGTATGGGAGAAGAGGCCGTCGCCTTTGCCATTATCATCGCACCGCTAATGGTCCGGCTAGGCTATGACAGTATTACCACCGTCCTGGTGACCTATATCGCCACGCAAATCGGTTTTGCCAGTTCGTGGATGAACCCGTTTTGTGTGGTCGTTGCTCAGGGGATTGCCGGCGTTCCGGTACTTTCTGGCTCCGGGTTGCGCATCGTGGTATGGGTTATCGCCACTCTGATTGGCCTGATCTTTACCATGGTGTACGCCTCACGAGTGAAAAAGAATCCTCTTCTGTCACGCGTTCATGAGTCCGACCGCTTCTTTCGTGAAAAGCAGGCGGATGTTGAACAACGTCCGTTTACCTTTGGTGACTGGCTGGTATTGATTGTCCTGACCGCCGTAATGGTCTGGGTGATTTGGGGCGTGATCGTTAATGCCTGGTTTATTCCAGAAATTGCCAGCCAGTTCTTCACCATGGGTCTGGTGATTGGCATCATCGGCGTTGTTTTCCGCCTTAACGGCATGACGGTTAATACCATGGCTTCATCCTTTACCGAAGGGGCGCGAATGATGATCGCCCCTGCCCTGCTGGTGGGTTTCGCCAAAGGGATTTTGCTGCTGGTCGGTAATGGTGAAGCGGGTGATGCCAGCGTGTTAAATACCATCCTCAACAGCATTGCCAATGCCATTAGCGGTCTGGACAACGCGGTCGCGGCCTGGTTTATGTTGCTCTTCCAGGCAGTATTTAATTTCTTCGTGACGTCCGGTTCTGGTCAGGCGGCGTTAACCATGCCGTTACTGGCACCGCTTGGCGATCTGGTCGGTGTTAACCGTCAGGTTACTGTGCTGGCGTTCCAGTTTGGTGATGGCTTCAGCCACATCATTTACCCGACCTCAGCTTCGTTAATGGCAACGCTCGGTGTGTGCCGGGTGGACTTCCGTAACTGGCTGAAGGTGGGCGCGACCCTGCTTGGACTGCTGTTTATTATGTCCAGCGTCGTAGTGATCGGCGCTCAGTTGATGGGCTACCACTAAAAATGTTAAGAGCCGCAATTGCGGCTCTTTTTTCATTCTGCCGTTTCAGTCTCTACGGCTTCATTTTTGGCATTGCGCTTCATCCACAACGCCAGCGCTTTCAGCGAGTCTGGAGTGAACTCATCGCAGCGTGCGGTGATTTCTTCCGGTGTCAGCCAGCAAACTTCACTGACTTCATCTTCCTGTAGGGCGAAGGGACCGTGAGAGACACAACTGAACAACGCGCCCCACACACGGCAATTTTTATCTTCGAAATAGAACTGCCCGTGCTCGGCAAAGGGGACACCGGCAATGCCCAACTCTTCTTCCGCTTCGCGACGCGCGGATTCCAGCAGTTGCTCATCGGCCTGGACTACACCGCCTGCGGTCGCATCTAACATGCCGGGTAAAAAGTCTTTTGTCTCCGTACGACGCTGGACCAGAATTTTGCCCATGCCATCATGCACGACGATGTAAGTTGCACGATGACGCAGACACTGTGCCCGCATTTGTTCCCGGCTGGCTTGTGCAATGACTTCGTTCTCTTCATTGACAATATCCACCCATTCAGTACTTGCCAAACGACGCTGTTCCATTATCAGGAAACCTTCTTTTTCTGGCGCTCTTACGGCGCATTTTGAGTTGTGGGTAAATTACGGATTAATCGCGACCTGCGCAATGATACTTTGATCATTGAGTGCGATTACACTAAGTACGTCATTATCCAGCATGCCATAACTCGCCGGATTACCGCCTTTAGGAATACTCACCGAGCCGGGGTTAAAGTGGAAAATCTCCCCCCGCTGTTCTGCCACTGGCAGATGGGTATGACCGTACACCAGCACATCGTTCTGGTTTAAAGCAGGCAGATTTTCCGGCCCAAACAGATGACCATGCGTCAAAAACAGACGTTGTTTTTCCAGTAATACCTGTTGCCACGGCGCGGTTATCGGGAAATGCAAAAGCATTTGATCCACTTCGCTGTCGCAGTTGCCGCGCACAGCGATAACCTTATGTGCCACTTCATTAAGCCGTTCAGCGACTTTGGCTGGCGCGTAACCCTCCGGTAAAGCATTACGCGGGCCGTGATTCAACACGTCGCCAAGGATCACCAGCCACTGGGCACCGCTTTGGGCAAACAACTCCAGAACACGTTCCGTCGCCGGTAACGACCCATGAATGTCCGATGCAAACATCAGTTTCATCACTCACTCCTCGTCGAAAAAACGTAAGCTATGATACTGGATTCTGTCGTTGCTATCAGCCAGATTGCTTCGCCGAAAGTGCAATAAAACGCTGGACAGACGCTCGCTGCCACTGGAATGTCGCATAATCCACCAGGCGTTCCGGCACCTCATCGCCATGTAGTACCAGGCGGTTAATCATTAGCGCCAGATCAGTATCAGCAATGCACCATTCACCAAATAAATTCGGCTGACCCAGTGCTAACAAATGTTCTGCCATCGCGAACAGTTTCTCCGCACTGGCTTTTCCCTCCGCCGTTAATGGCGCTTTTTTCGCACCCGCAAAGACAACATCCGTTGGACGTTCTTCGCGTATGGGCATCAGATCGCTACGCAGCCAGGCCTGAATCTGTCGTGCACGCGCACGATTTTCTAAATCAAGCGGATAAATGCGTTCCCAGGTCGGTGGCGCAAATCGATCTTCCAGATACTCCGCAATGGCAGAAGATTCACTCAACTCAAAATCATCAATTTGTAATAACGGCACACGGCGTGTCTGACCGTAACCTTGCCACGTCGGCTGCAAATGTTCACCGCTGTCGAGGTCGATGGTCTTGATATGAAACGACAGGCCTTTTTCCTGCAACGCCACCCAGGCGGATAACACATAAGGGGAGAAAAAATGGGCATCTGACCAAAGCGTGATAGCGGGTTTACTCATTATGTCCTCGGCAATAAAGGGGGGCTAGCTATCAAACTATAGAGCCTTTTTGCCACTGTCACGTGACGAATACTCACGCAAGTCGCCGCGCTTTCTATACTTGTGGTGTTCAGATGATTAGACAACCGGAGCTGCAATGATCGATCTCTATTTCGCCCCGACACCAAATGGTCACAAAATTACGCTGTTTCTCGAAGAAGCAGAGCTGGATTATCGCTTGATAAAGGTAGACCTGGGGAAAGGCGGTCAGTTTCGCCCGGAATTTTTGCGCATTTCGCCTAACAACAAAATTCCGGCAATTGTTGATCATTCTCCAGCCGATGGCGGCGAACCGCTAAGCCTCTTTGAGTCTGGTGCCATTTTGTTGTATCTGGCTGAGAAAACAGGACTCTTTTTGAGTCATGAAACGCGTGAGCGCGCCGCCACATTACAGTGGTTATTCTGGCAGGTAGGCGGACTGGGGCCGATGCTTGGGCAAAATCATCATTTTAATCACGCAGCCCCCCAAACCATTCCTTACGCTATTGAACGTTATCAGGTTGAAACTCAGCGTCTGTACCATGTACTGAACAAGCGGCTGGAAAACTCGCCCTGGCTGGGTGGCGAGAACTACAGCATTGCGGATATTGCCTGCTGGCCGTGGGTTAATGCCTGGAGTCGCCAGCGAATTGACCTCGCAATGTATCCGGCAGTCAAGAACTGGCATGAGCGGATCCGTTCGCGCCCTGCCACCGGGCAGGCACTGCTAAAAGCACAACTCGGTGATGAGCGTTCGGATAGTTAACAGAAACAGGTTCTCGTGTATTATTTCATCCTAAGTAAAACAACGGAGAACCTGCAATGGCACAACCTGCCGCTATTATTCGTATAAAGAACCTTCGTTTACGTACGTTTATCGGAATTAAGGAAGAAGAAATTAACAACCGTCAGGATATTGTTATCAATGTGACGATCCACTACCCCGCCGATAAAGCGCGCACCAGCGAAGATATCAACGATGCGCTGAATTATCGCACTGTAACGAAAAACATTATTCAGCATGTAGAGAATAACCGTTTCTCTTTGCTGGAAAAATTAACTCAGGATGTGCTCGATATCGCACGTGAACATCACTGGGTGACGTATGCTGAAGTGGAGATCGATAAACTGCACGCGCTGCGCTACGCCGATTCGGTATCCATGACCTTAAGCTGGCAGCGTTAACCGCCATATCGGGAGGCTGCATGAAGATAGTGATCACCGGAGGGACGGGATTAATTGGTCGCCATTTGATTCCGCGTTTGCTGGATCTGGGCCATCAAATCACGGTAGTGACGCGTAACCAGCAGAAAGCCAGTTCCGTTCTCGGCCCTCGGGTGACACTATGGCAAGGGCTTGCCGATCAAAGTAACCTCAACGGCGTTGATGCGGTAATCAACCTGGCCGGAGAGCCGATTGCTGATAAACGCTGGACTCACGAGCAAAAAGAGCGTCTCTGCCAAAGCCGCTGGAATATCACGCAAAAACTGGTCGATTTGATTAATGCCAGCGACACGCCACCGTCGGTACTCATTTCCGGCTCGGCAACGGGCTATTATGGCGACTTAGGTGAAGTGGTGGTTACCGAAGAGGAACCGCCGCATAACGAATTTACCCATAAACTCTGCGCCCGCTGGGAAGAAATTGCCTGTCGGGCACAGAGTGACAAAACGCGAGTGTGCCTGCTGCGTACCGGCGTAGTGCTGGCACCGGATGGCGGTATTCTCGGTAAAATGCTGCCGCCGTTTCGTCTTGGCCTGGGCGGGCCGATTGGTTCCGGTCGGCAGTATCTGGCCTGGATTCATATTGATGATATGGTCAACGGCATTCTCTGGCTGCTGGATAACGAGCTGCGCGGGCCATTTAATATGGTTTCGCCCTACCCGGTACGCAATGAACAATTTGCCCATGCGCTCGGTCATGCGCTGCATCGCCCGGCCATTTTGCGCGTCCCCGCGACCGCCATTCGACTGTTAATGGGCGAATCTTCAGTACTGGTATTAGGTGGACAACGCGCGCTACCTAAACGGCTGGAAGAAGCGGGTTTTGCGTTTCGCTGGTACGATTTAGAAGAGGCGCTGGCGGATGTTGTTCGTTGATGTGGTTTACTGCAAACATCCGCCAGTTAACTCCCGGTGTTACAGGATTAGTGGCTTTGCGCGATAAGATCGTCTGGCGAAAGTCGGGTCAGCGTCAGGATGACTTCGTAGTCAAATCCTTTTTCCAGCATCTCCTGAGCAATACGCAGGGCTTCTTCGTGTTTGCCCTGCATTGCGCCTTCTTCACGTAATCTGTCAGCAATAGTCATCAGTTTCTCCTTTTCTTGTGGTGCGCGTTCCGCTATCTCACCAATAAATGCACGGAAACGCTGGGCATCCCCCGTTTGTAATACGTAATTAAACAGGGCTTTTAGCTGTCTGTCATTAGTGTTCCCTGTAACTAGCAGCGAAACAATTTGGTCGACTAATCCCAACAGATCGCGCTGACGAATATGTTTCTGAATTAACTCCAACAGCGCCATTTTGCGATGTTGCATAATCTCGTCATCCGGCACCACGGTAATATCCACCAGCGGAAAAGCCGATGAATAAATTTGGCGGGCAATCGCAGGCTCGGCAAATTCATCAAGCCAGCAGAGTGAATATGGATAAGGGCTTCTGCAACCATGATAAAACAGCATCGGGATCGCTAATGGAAGCTCTTTATAGCCCGCATCAAGATGGTTTTGCATCGCCGCAATGGAATAGCGCATCATGCGAAAAGCCATTAATTCCTCTGGCTTACTTTGGTGCTCTATCACCACATAAATATAACCCGCTCCCTCCTGCGTTTTCACAGACCACAAGAGGTCGGAATAATATTGCCGCAGGTCTTCATCAATAAAACTGTTTGGTTCCAGTTTAAGTGTTGTTAAATCACACAGTTTGCGCAGCGGCGCGGGAAGATGAATATCAATAAAATCCCGCGCGGTGTCTGGATGGCGTAAAAAAGATTTAAATACCGCATCATGCGGCGTGGAAGTTGTCGATATTGTCATGGCGTTCCGTCACCCCTCAAATTTAAGATGACGCGACAATAACCACGATTTACACCCAATGCAGCAGGCAGTTTTTATCTTTGGACAGCGAATTCAGAACTATTTTTAGCGGACTGCAACTTTTACATTTCAGCGGAAGCGGACTCGCAAATTCCCCATGAAATACTCCGGCAGCGTTAGCCACCGGAGAGGAAATTATTTCAGCGAACCTTTAAGGAACTGTTGCAGACGAGGGCTTTGCGGGTTACCGAATAACTGTTCTGGCGCGCCCTCTTCTTCTATTTTCCCCTGATGGAGGAAAATGACGTGAGTAGAAACATGGCGAGCAAAGCCCATTTCGTGGGTCACCACCACCATGGTTTTCCCCTCTTCTGCCAGTTGCTGCATAATACGCAACACTTCGCCTACCAGTTCAGGATCGAGCGCCGAGGTAGGTTCATCAAACAGTAAAACTTCCGGTTCCATCGCCAGCGCCCGCGCGATAGAAACACGCTGTTGCTGACCACCGGACAGGTGCACCGGGTATTTCCCCTGCGCACGTTCGTCTATCCCGACTTTCGCCAGATACTTCACCGCCCGCTCGCGCGCTTCCTGCTTGCTCAGGCCCAACACCTGAATCGGCGCTTCCATGACGTTTTCCAGCACCGTCATATGGCTCCAGAGATTGAAGTGCTGGAATACCATCGTCAGGCGTGTGCGCAGTAAGCGCAGCTGATTTTTATCGGCGACTTTGAGTTGACCATCTTTGTCGCGCACCAGATTGATCGTCTGGCCATTGACCACGATCGACCCTTCACTCGGTTTTTCGAGGAAGTTAATGCAGCGCAGAAAGGTACTTTTCCCCGATCCCGACGATCCGATGATGCTTATGACATCTCCGGCATTCGCTTGCAGTGAGACCCCTTTCAGCACTTCGTGTTCGCCGTAGCGTTTGTGCAAATCGATAACGTTTAATTTATTCTCGGACATCGTATTCTCAGTGCGTTGAAGACGGTTTCACATGCTGCAACCAGCGTTTTTCCGCTCTGCGAAAGAGGCTGATCAGGACATAAGAGATGATTAAATAGAGCACCGCGGCAATGCCGAAGGCGGTAAAAGGTTGATACGTGGCGGCGTTAATATCGCGGGCTATTTTCAGCAGATCCGGCACAGTGGCCGTAAACGCCAGCGCAGTAGAGTGCAGCATCAGGATCACTTCGTTGCTGTATGCCGGTAACGCAATACGCAGCGCCGATGGCAAAATAATGCAGCGATACATTTTAAAGGTCGAGAAGCCATAGGCTCTGGCGGCTTCGATTTCCCCATGCGGCACTGAACGGATCGCTCCGGCAAAAATCTCGGTAGTGTAAGCGCAGGTGTTGAGCGTCAGCGCCAGCACGGTACAGTTCAGGCCACTGCGAAAAAAGGCGTTAAGGAACTCGGTTCCCTTAACAATTTCCAGCGTGTACATGCCGGAATAGAACACCAGCAACTGAACATACAGCGGCGTACCGCGAAAAATATAGGTAAATAACCAGATTGGAAACTGGATGTATTTATTACTTGAGACGCGACCAATCGCCAGAAACAGCGCCAGAACTCCGCCTATCACTACCGACAAAATCAGCAGCCACAGGGTGATCGCCACGCCAGTAAAGCGATAACCATCAGTCCACAGCAGCGGTTTCCAGTATTCATGTAAGATTTCGATCACAGGTCAGCCCTCTTCACACCCACGGAGTAGCGGCGCTCAAGGAACAGCAGCACACCATTGGAAACGGTGGTGAAAACCAGGTAAATCACGCCACAGACGATGGCGAAATAGAACGGTTCCCAGGTACTTTTGCCTGCCAGCTGAGTGGCTTTGACCACATCTTCCAGGCCGAGTAACGAAACGAGTGCGGTAGATTTGAGGATCACCTGCCAGTTGTTGCCAATGCCTGGCAGGGCGTAACGCATCATCGCCGGAAACATGATCCGCCGAAACACTTGCCCACGAGTAAAACCGAACGCCGTCGCCGCCTCTATATGCCCTTTCGGCACAGCCATAAACGCGCCACGGAACGTTTCGGTAAAGTAAGCACCGTAGATAAAACCGAGAGTGATAATACCTGCGACCATCGGATCAATATCAATCTGCCCGACGCCCATCGCCTCCGTCACCGTGTTTAGTGCAATCTGCAAACCGTAGAAAATTAGCAGCATCAACACCAAGTCCGGCACGCCTCGAATCAGCGTGGTGTACCCTTCGAAAATAAGGCCCGAAAGCCGATTTTGCGAGAGCTTACCGCCAGCGCCAATTAAACCGATGATTACAGCGAGCACTACAGAGCTGATAGCCAGCTCCAGCGTGACGAGCGCACCCTGTAAAATAACACCTGAAAACCCATACAACATGCTGCCTGTCCTGTCGTGTGTGGTGAATTACCGCCTCTTGTCTCCCTCCGGTTACCCGAAGGGAGCGGACTTTCTTTCACCGATGGCGATTAACCACCATAAACATCAAAATCGAAGTACTTTTTCGCTAATTTCTCGTAAGTACCGTCAGCGCGCATTTCGGCAAAGGCTTTGTTCAGTGCCTCGCGCAGTTCGTTATCTTCTTTACGCAGGCCCATGCCGGTCCCTACGCCAAACAGTTTTTCATCTTTAACAGACGGGCCACCGAATTTGTAATCTTTACCGACGGGTTGTTTGAGGAAACCTTCGCTGGCTGCGACCTCATCCTGGAACGCGGCATCAATACGTCCGGCAGTCAGGTCAGAATAAATGTTGTCCTGCCCCTGATACGAGACGATTTCAATGCCTTTTGGTGCCCAGTGTTCGTTACCGAACGTCTCCTGGGTGGTGCCCTGCAATACGCCTACCCGCTTGCCTTTCAGCGATTCGACTGTCGGCTGAATGTCGGAGTTTTTCGCCACCACCAGACGAGAATCGGCTGCGTACAGTTTGTCGGTGAAGGCTATTTCTTGCTGACGTTTTTCCGTAATGGAAAGCGATGACATGATGGCGTCAATCTTCTTCGCTTTTAAGGACGGGATTAACGCATCCAGTGGGTTTTCGACAAACGTACATTGCGTATTGATGCGTTTGCACAACTCCTTTGCCAGATCGATATCGAAGCCAACCAGTTCACCTTGTGAATTTTTTGATTCAAATGGCGCATAGGTCGGATCGGTACCGATGCGGATGTTTTGCGGAATCGCAGCAAACGCCACAGTTGCGCTGGAGAAGGCCAGAACCAGAGAGAGCGATAGCACCAGTTTTTTCATAATGTCCTCAACTGACAGTCTTTTTATAGGGAATATTTACAGGTTTGTTACACTTATCGTGCCATAAAATTGACCATCAAGGCAAAATATCCCGCCCCGTTAGACGTATTATTTTTCATTAAAAATGCTTAAGTATGCATTTCAATGCACCACGATAGTGCAACAAACCTGGCGTGCACCATGATGATCATTCCATCAGGTACAGCTTCCCTGCGACGTATCAGTCACCGTAGACATTAAAGTCAAAATACTTTTTCGCCATCTTGTCGTAGGTGCCGTCCTGACGCAGCTCGCCAAGCGCCTTATTAAACGCCGCCGTCAGTTCCGCATCATCTTTACGTAGCCCTACACCGGTGCCGTCACCGAAGTATTTTTTGTCTTTCACTGATGAGCCAGCAAAAGCGAACTCTTTGCCGGCTGGTTGCTTGAGGAATCCTTCGCTGGCAGCAACTTCATCTTGTAACGCAGCATCCAGACGTCCTGCAGCCAGATCGGAATAGACCAAATCCTGGTTGGCATAGGCCACCACATCCACACCTTTGCTACGCCAGGTCTCGTTAGCGTAAGCTTCCTGGGTTGATCCCTGCAGCACACCCACGTGTTTACCTTTCAGTGAATCCAGCGTTGGCTGAATCGGCGAACCTTTGGCGGCAATCAAACGAGAATCTGCGGCGTACAGCTTGTCGGAGAAAGCAATCTCCTGCTGACGTTTATCGGTAATGGAAAGCGACGAAATAATGGCGTCGATTTTTTTCGCTTTCAGTGAGGGGATCAGCGCGTCAAAGTCACTGGCAACCCAGGTACATTTCACCTGCATCCGTTTGCACATCTCGTTACCGAGATCGATATCAAAGCCAACAAAATCACCTTTAGCATCTTTCGACGAGAACGGCGCATAGGTGGTATCAGTTCCGATACGTACCGTCTCCGGTAGCGCCGCATAGCTGGAAGCCGCTGCGGAGAGACCGACTAACAAAGACAGAGCGAGAATCGACTTCTTCATACATAACCCTCAAGTGAAAATGGCTTTTTTATGTTGTGTATTGTGTTGTGTGTTTGCAGGCTCTTTCATGCAGGTCTTATGCCATCTTTACGACAACAGTAACATTCAACGTTAAATATGTTAATAAGACGTTGCATTATTGTCCTGAAGTTGAAGATAGCAGGTATGGCGGTTGAATCGCAGCGTTTCGATTCATCGAAAGGAACAAAATGTCGAGGATTTGATCGCGGTTGCAAAATTGCCCTGAAACAGGGCAACAATGAGGTTATGCGCCCTGCCAGCGGGCAAAGAGATCTTCAGGAAGCGTTATGGCGAATTGATCGAGTACACGGTTAACCGTCTGATTTATCACATCATCAAGGGATTGCGGGCGATGATAAAACGCCGGAACGGGAGGCATAATCACCGCACCGATTTCTGCTGCCTGCGTCATTAAACGCAGATGGCCTAAGTGCAATGGTGTTTCACGCACGCAGAGCACCAGCGGGCGACGCTCTTTCAGCACCACATCTGCCGCACGGGTCAGTAAGCCATCAGTATAGCTATGGACAATGCCGGACAGGGTTTTGATTGAACAGGGTAAAATCACCATCCCCAGTGTCTGGAAAGAACCGGAAGAAATGCTGGCAGCAATATCGCGCGCATCGTGCGTCACATCGGCTAATGCCTGCACTTCGCGCAGGGAAAAATCCGTTTCGAGGGATAAGGTCTGGCGCGCGGCCTGGCTCATCACCAAATGCGTTTCAACATCTGCGACATCGCGCAGAACCTGTAATAAGCGCACGCCATAAATCGCGCCGCTGGCACCGCTGATGCCTACAATGAGTCGTTTCATAAATAGTTGCCCTGTCAGACTTGCAGGCAGACTTTGCAGGATTTCAGCAGGAGTTGCAAGTCAGGGTGCCAGACCGGCCCCCTGAGCGAAGGCATCATCCTTCGTTATGCATTTCGAGATTTTCCACTTCGTTCTGACGTTGCACTGCTTTGGCGTCGTCATTACGTAACGTATCGAGGAAATCGAGGTAGCCCTGATCAACATCTTTGGTGACGTAGACGCCGTTGAACACCGAACACTCAAACTGCTGAATATCCGGGTTTTCAGCGCGAACGGCTTCGATCAGATCGTTCAGATCCTGGAAAATCAACCCGTCAGCACCGATGATCTGGCGAATTTCATCTACTTCGCGACCGTGAGCGATCAGTTCCGTGGCGCTCGGCATATCAATACCATAAACGTTCGGGAAGCGAATTTCCGGTGCCGCAGAAGCGAGGTACACTTTCTTCGCTCCGGCTTCGCGTGCCATCTCGATAATCTGCTCAGAAGTGGTGCCACGGACGATGGAGTCGTCGACCAGCAGGACGTTTTTATCGCGGAACTCGGCGCGGTTGGCGTTCAGTTTACGGCGCACGGACTTACGACGCAGCTGCTGACCCGGCATGATAAAGGTACGGCCTACATAGCGGTTTTTAACGAAGCCCTGACGGTACGGTTTGCCCAGAATACGAGCAATTTCCAGCGCGATATCACACGAGGTTTCCGGGATCGGGATCACCACGTCGATATCCAGATCTTCCCATTCGCGGGCAATTTTCTCGCCCAGCTTCGTGCCCATATTCACACGCGCGCTGTAAACGGAAATTTTGTCGATGAACGAGTCCGGGCGAGCAAAGTATACATACTCAAACAGGCACGGATTGCTGACCGGATTGTCAGCACATTGACGGGTAAACAACTGCCCTTCTTCAGTGATGTAAATCGCTTCGCCCGGCGCGACGTCACGCAGGAAATCAAAGCCCAGCGTATCGAGCGCTACGCTTTCGGAAGCGACCATATATTCTGTACGGTTCTCGTCAATATCACGTTTTCCCAGTACCAGCGGACGAATCCCGTTTGGATCGCGGAAAGCAACCATACCGTGGCCGATAATCATCGCCACACAGGCATACGCGCCGCGGATTAAGCGGTTTGTAGCAGCGATGGCGGCGAAAATGTTGTCGGCTTCCAGCGGGTAGTGGCGGAAGTTGTCCAGCTCGCTGGCGAAGATATTAAGCAGAATTTCCGAGTCGGAAGTGGTGTTGATGTGGCGGCGTTTTTCTTCAAACAGTTTTTTACGCAACTCGTGAGCGTTGGTCAGATTGCCGTTGTGGGCAAGCGTAATGCCATACGGGGAGTTAACGTAAAACGGCTGCGCTTCAGAGGCGCTGGAGCTGCCAGCCGTAGGGTAACGCACATGACCAATGCCCATATTGCCCTGCAAACGCTGCATATGGCGAGCTTCAAATACATCGCTCACCAGCCCGTTCGCTTTACGCAAACGGAAGCAGTTATTGGCATCTATGGTGATGATGCCGGCGGCATCCTGACCGCGATGCTGAAGCACCGTTAAGGCATCATAAATCGACTGGTTAACCGGCATAACACCGGCGATACCGACAATACCGCACATACGTCTTTTTCCTCGTTAAGCCACATCTCAGAGCACTTACGCTCTGGGCAAGAAACTTGACGAGCTTTGCAGATAATCAAAAAACCATCTGATGATAAAACTGAACTGCGGGATTAGCTGTGATTTGCTCCAGTCTTCGCTTTTCGACACCCCGGTAAAGGAGTCGAGAAAGAAGAGAATGGCAGCAACAATCAACACACCGCGCAACGCACCGAAACAGACGCCCAGCACCCGATCGGTGCCTGACAACCCCGTTTTCTCCACCAACTGGCCTATCACGAAGTTCACGATAGCACCAACGATCAGGGTAGCGATAAACAGTACCGCGATGGCAATCCCATTTCGAACCAGTTCGTCTTCAAAGCCCGTAAACCAGACTGACAGGTAAGTGTAGTAATGACTGGCAACAAAGAAAGCACAACCCCATGTCACCAGCGATAACGCTTCACGAACAAAGCCGCGGATCAGGCTAACCAGAGAGGAAAAAGCAATCACCGCGATTATGGCGTAATCAATCCAGACCATATGTGTCCCACGATTTTACGCCCTGTCATCCTGTTCGGGGCGCATTCTAACAGAAAAAGAAAACGTTTGCGTAGGGATTTCCTTCCCGCGCATCAATAAAAATGGCGCTGAAAAAATATTCAACGCCATCGACTTTTTATGCCTTTGCGGCATCGGACAATGCGTGTCGGATGCGGCGTGAACGCCTTATTCGACCTACGGTTCTACCCCTGCGCAGGCCTGATAAGACGCGTCAGCGTCGCATCAGGCAAGACCGTATTAATTCGGCGTGTAGCCCATTACCACGCCACTTAAGCCAGAAAGTTGCTTCAACTCACCCAGCGATCCTTTCAGCTTATCTTTCGAGGCATCTGGCCCAACCAGAATACGAGTAATTTTACCCTGCACTGGCGTGGATGGCGACGTATAAACCCGATAACCGGCACCGCGCAGCTTACCGACAATCTCATTCACTTTATCGGCATTTTTCAGTGCGCCCAGTTGTACAACATAGGCTTTACCCGTTGGCGCTGCTTTTTCTTCCACGACCGGCTTCGGCGCAGGTGGTGCTTCAACCTTCGGTTTAGGCGACTCCACCGGTTTCGGCTTCGGTGGGGCGACCGGTGCAGGTTCCGGTTCAAACTCGGTGTTATTGGCTGCAATAGTGGCCGGATCGAGCGACGGTGCTGCGGCATCACCTGCCCGCACCTCTTCCGCTGCGCCTTCCGGCGGCTGCGTCGGCAGCGCCTGGGTGGCGGCTGGCATCATATCAGGCTCATCGCGATCGCCCGCTTTTGGCACCAGCGGGATAGCCGCGAACTCATCCTGATAATGTTTTTTCTGCCCGTCCAGCAGCCCTGGAAGTACAATCACCCCCAGCGCCACCAGCACGATCGTGCCCACTAACCGATTCTGAAACTTACTTGCCACCGCTTCTCCTCGCGTCAATCACTTCCATGACATGTGCGACCGTGTGGAACGAACCACACACCAGCACGGTATCTTCCGCTTTAGCGTCCGCCATTGCGGCATCCCATGCCTGCGCCACGCTATCAAATGATTTGCCGTTACCCAAATGCTCAAGCAGTTTTTCTGCCGTGGCACCGCGCGGCCCTTCCAGTGGCGCACAATACCAGTCATCAACCACGCTTTTCAACCAGGCCAGAGTTCCGGCAATATCTTTATCATGTAGCATACCGATAACCGCCAGCACGCGCCCGTTTTTCGGTAGCGCTTTCATACGCCCGGTGAGATATTCCGCTGCATGTGGATTATGCGCGACATCAAAAATAACGCGTGGCGACTCGCTCACAATCTGGAAACGTCCCGGCAAAATTGCGCTGGCAATCCCGTCGCGAATGGCATTTTCACTGACCTCCAGCCCGCTGGCACGCAGTGCCGCCAGCGCCGTTGCGGCATTCGGTTGCGGGACAAGCGGCAACGGCAGATTTTCCAGCGTGCCGTGAGCATCGCTAAACGCCCAGTCATGATCGGTGACGGAATAGTTCCACTCAACGCCCCGACGTTGTAACAGTGCACTTTTTTCCTGCGCCACATCAGCAATGGTAGAAGGCATTTCCGGCTCACCGACAATTGCCGGTTTTTCGCTGCGGAAGATGCCTGCTTTCTCGCGACCAATGCTTTCGCGATCTGGCCCCAGCCAGTCGGTATGATCCAGCGCAATGCTGGTTACTACCGCGACATCGGCATCGACAATATTGGTTGCGTCCAGACGACCGCCCAGCCCTACTTCCAGAATCACCACGTCAAGTTGTGCCTGCTTGAACAGCCACAACGCCGACAGCGTACCGTACTCGAAATAGGTCAGGGAAATATCACCGCGTGCCGATTCAATCTCCGCAAAAGAGGCGGTGTGGGCCGATTCCGGCAATTCCTGACCCTGCACACGTACGCGCTCGGTATAACGCACCAGATGCGGTGAACTGTAGACGCCCACTTTGTACCCTGCCGCCATCAGAATCGACTCCAGCGTACGGCAGGTGGTGCCTTTGCCATTCGTACCCGCAACGGTAAACACAAATGGCGCTGGTTTCAGAACGCCAAGACGCGCCGCGACCTGGCTCACGCGCTCAAGGCCGAGATCGATAGTTTTACTGTGCAGGTTTTCCAGATAAGAAAGCCACGAAGCCAGAGGCGACGCGGCTTGAGGAGTGCGTTTGATAATCATGGTATCCGCTGATTCGTTACGGTGAGAATAGCAAAAGGGCAGAGCCAGTGGCCCTGCCCTTATCAGTTATCAGGCCTCAGGTTCCTGATCTGGTACCGGTGGCACCACTACGCCTTCACGCGGCGCTTCAGGATTCGGCGCTGGCAGATTCATCAACTTCGCCAGAATACTCGCCAGTTTCAGGCGCATTTCCGGACGACGGACGATCATGTCGATCGCGCCCTTCTCGATCAGGAATTCACTGCGCTGGAATCCTGGCGGCAGTTTTTCGCGAACGGTCTGTTCGATAACACGCGGACCGGCAAAGCCGATTAACGCTTTCGGTTCAGCGATGTTGAGATCGCCCAGCATGGCGAAACTTGCAGAAACACCACCCATGGTCGGGTCGGTCAGCACGGAGATGTACGGCAAGCCGCGCTCCTGCATTTTTGCCAGCGCCGCAGAGGTTTTCGCCATCTGCATCAGCGACATCAGTGCTTCCTGCATACGTGCGCCACCAGAGGCGGAGAAGCAGATCAGTGGGCAGTTATCTTCCAGCGCCTGCTCAACGGCACGCACGAAACGTGCACCTACCACAGACCCCATGGAACCGCCCATAAAGGCGAACTCGAATGCCGCAGCGACAACTGGCATTCCATACAGGGTGCCTTTCATCACCACCAGCGCATCTTTTTCGCCGGTTTCTTTCTGCGCAGATGCCAGACGGTCTTTATACTTCTTGGAGTCACGAAACTTCAGCACATCTTTCGGCTCAAGCTCGCTACCCAGCTCCACAAGGCTTCCTTCATCTAACAGGCTATGCAGGCGATTACGCGCTGTCATACGCATGTGATGGTCACACTTCGGACAGACCTCAAGATTACGTTCCAGCTCAGCGCGGTATAAAACCTGACCGCAGCTATCACACTTAGTCCACACCCCTTCAGGAATGCTCGCCTTGCGGGTGGGAGTAATGTTGCTTTTAATTCGTTCAATCCAGCTCATTAGGGACCTTTCTGTCTGAACCTGGTTCGATGCCAGTTTTATCTTTGGGGACGCATAATGCCATTTTTGCCCCCAACAGACCATGAATGTTGCACATTAAAACATAACAGCCCGAAACTTTGGATAAAAAAGTGGTCGAACCGCGGAGTTACTTTTTATTTTGCGGCGCGTGCCGCAGCGCGTTTGTGACGGATAAATTCGAAAACCCCAGGCAATATTGAAACAAAAATAATGCCAACAATCATCAGCTTAAGGTTACTCTGAATGAAGGGGAGCGAGCCGAAGAAATAGCCTGCGTAGGTAAAAAGCAGTACCCACAACAGTGCGCCGATCACGTTATAAGCGGCGAAATGACGGTACGACATGTGGCCCATTCCCGCAACAAACGGGGCGAATGTTCTGACGATCGGCACAAAACGGGCGAGAATAATCGTTTTGCCGCCATGTTTCTCATAAAACTGATGAGTCTTATCAAGATAACTGCGACGAAAGATTTTCGAATCCGGATTACTGAACAGTTTGTCACCAAATAACCGTCCAATGGTGTAGTTCACCGCGTCACCCACAATCGCGGCGATCAGCATCAGCACCACCATCATATGGACGTTGAGATCGTTGGTTTCCAGTGATGCCAACGCACCGGCAACAAACAGCAATGAATCACCCGGTAAAAACGGCGTTACCACCAGACCGGTTTCACAGAACAAAATTAAGAACAAAATGGCATAAACCCAGACGCCATACTCCGCGACCAGTTCTGCCAGATGCACGTCAATGTGCAGGATAAAATCGATGAGGAAATAAATCAGGTCCATATTAGCCTATGCCTTGTACTCGTCATCTTTCAGGCTGTAACTACGTTGGCTACAGCCTGAAATGTTCCGAGCATTATTCTTGTTAGTCCGCCAGAAATAGCGGGCCCATTGGCGGTTTTGGAAGATCATACCGGTCAGGGTAATCCACCGCGACCAGATACAGCCCTTCCGCTTTTGCCGTTGCTGCCGCCAGCGTTCTGTCCTTTGCCGCCAGCAACTCTGCTATCCAGCTCTCCGGCTGGTTGTGGGCACCGACTTCCATCAGGCTGCCGACAATATTCCTGACCATATGATGTACAAAGGCATTCGCTTTGATATCTACCACCACATAAGGACCGTGACGCGTGACATTAATATGCATAACGTTGCGCCACGGGGTTCGGGACTGGCACTGCACCGCACGGAACGAGGTGAAATCATTCTCGCCCAGCAAACATTGCGCAGCCCGATGCATCCGTTCAGCGTCCAGCGGTTCGTAAAAATGGGTTACCCCTTTACTCAATACCGCCGGGCGCAGCCGATGATTGTAGATGATGTAGCGATAACGGCGAGCCGTGGCGCTAAATCGGGCATGAAAATCATCAGGTACAGCTTTAACCCAACGCACGGCGATGTCACCAGGTAAATTCGCATTTACGCCCAACGTCCACGCAGCGTCTTTGCGCTGCGCGGTTGTTTCGAAATGCACCACCTGCCCGGTGCCGTGTACACCTGCGTCAGTACGCCCGGCGCAGAAGACGGTGATCGGTTCGTTCGCCACCTGGGAGAGCGCCTTTTCCAGCTTCTCCTGCACACTGCGGACTTCGTTCTGCCGTTGCCAGCCGTAATACTTACTGCCGTCGTACTCAATGCCCAGCGCAATTTTATAAACTGGCGGTTGTTGCTGGTCGGACATTAGTACAGATACTCCTGCACCAGTTTCTCGGCGATTTTTACTGCCATCAGCGCGCCGCCAAAGCGAACGTTATCGGCCACCGACCAGAACTGAACTTGCTCCGGCATACCGTAGTCATTACGCACGCAGCCAACGGAAAGATGCGGCGTACCAGAAGCATCCCCCACCTGAGTCGGGAATTCGTTCTCTTCAGAGAGCACAATATCTTCGCCCTGAGCAAACGCATCACGCGCTTCTTCTGCCTCCAGCGGACGCAGAGCTTCAAAGTTGACCATCTGGGCATGACCGTAGAATACCGGTGCCTGGACGACGCTTGCCGAAATCATCAGCCCTTCGTCCTGCAGGACTTTGCGTACTTCGTCAACGATACGACGTTCTTCACGCACGCTACCTTCGCTATCCGGCAGTAACGGCAGCATGTTGAACGCCAGCTGACGCCCGAAGAAATCTTCTTCATCAATCGGAATGCCGTTGAGCAATTTCGCACTCTGCCCCGCTAACGCATCGACCGCTTTTTTGCCCTGGGCGGAGGCTGAAATCAGGCTGGTAACGCTGATACGCGACAAACCGCCCTGATCGATTAACGGTTTCAGTGCCGCCAGCAGCTGACTGGTCAGACTGTCTGGTACGGCGATGACATTCCGGTTGCGGTAATCGGTCAGTACAAACGGGTTTACTTCCGGCACCACCAGCGGTACGTCGGGTTCGAGAGCAAACAATCCGCTGCTGTCGATCACCAGGCAACCTGAGTTGGTCGCTTCTTCAACCCAGGCTGCGGTAGCTTCTTTGCCTGCGACAAAAAATGCCAGCTGCGCCTGCGTCCAGTCGAATTCAGCAGCATCCTGCACGGTGATTGTCTTACCACCAAAGCGCAGTTGTTCGCCTGCGCTTTCGTTACGTGCCAGTGCATAAATTTCCCCAACCGGGAACTGACGTTCAGCCAGCGTTTCAAGCAGGGCTTCGCCCACAGCGCCAGTTGCGCCCAGGACGGCAATGTTCCAGCCTTCAGACATGGTGGTTTACTCCAGAAATAGCAAAGCTCCCTGCCAATATTACAGCAGAGAGCATGAAGAAGAGATTAACGTGCCGGATGATGAACGGCGTTAAAACCCAGTTTACACAGCAATGATGCCGCACTGGCGTCATCACAAATCACATACAGAGATGACCATTCACGGCGCTCAAGATAGTTTTTGCGCAGCTTATCGAACTCACCCGGTATTCCGGCGACTTTACGCAGCGGTGCGTCATCGCGGCGCACATCATACACCAAATGCACCAGCCTTTTCAGCGTCGGTTGATCGAGCGGACCATGCAGCGTAATGCGGCCAAACTCTGGCGCGGGCAGCAACGTATCCAGCGCAACGTGTTGTTCATGCCCAATAAACTTGCTATAGGCTTCAAACACTTGCGTAGTACCGCGTGCTTTACCTTCCAGGGTATAGCCTGCGATATGCGGCGTGCCGATATCCACTTTTTTCAGCAATTCCACGTTGAGTTCCGGTTCGCCTTCCCAGACATCCAGCACTACGCTTAACTTCTGGCCTTCGTTCAGACAGGTCAATAGGGCAGTATTATCGACGACTGCGCCACGGCAGGCGTTAATCAGAATCGTTCCTGGTTTCAGGCTACGGATCAGTTTTTCATCCGCCAGATGCAGCGTTTTGTACGGCCCGTCTTTAAAGAGTGGCGTATGGAAAGTCAGAATATCCGCATGCTGAACTAATTCATCCAGCGAGCGGAAATCCCCCTCATCACCACGGTCGGCGCGAGGCGGATCGCAAAGCAAGGTTGTAATCCCTAACGCTTCCATTCGCGCCTGTAAACGGCGACCAACGTTACCAACGCCCACGATCCCCACGGTACGCTCGTGCAGTGAAAATCCATCGCGTTCGGCAAGCATCAGCAGTGAGGAGAAAACATATTCCACCACCGCAATCGCATTACAGCCAGGTGCCGCGGAAAAACCAATTCCCGCCTGCTTTAACCACGCTTCATCGACATGGTCGGTCCCCGCGGTGGCAGTGCCAACAAATTTAATGGGTTTTCCTGCCAGCAAAGATTCATTCACTTTCGTGACCGAACGCACCATCAGCGCATCCGCGTCTGCCAGTTGAGCCACGGGAATTGGACGCCCGGGAACCGCGGTCACCTCACCCAAACGGCTAAATAAGTCGCGGGCATAAGGCATATTTTCATCAACAAGGATTTTTAACCCTTTTTCAGTCTCTGACAATCTAAGGCTCCTTTATCAACAAACGCCCATTTGCAAACTGCTGTTTAATCTGAAAAAACATTCATAATCATACAGATAACAACATAACCATTTAGACGGGCGATACTGAAAAATAGTTATTCAGTATCGCCCTTTAAGCCGTTTCAGGCTATATAAAATTAATCCCCCGTGGACACTGCGTGGACACTTACGCCACCTTTCAGCGGATTAAGGGCCACCGCATCCTGCAGGTAATCCGGTGCAAAATGTGCATATGCCATTGTTTGCTGAATGGTTGCGTGGCCAAGAATCTTCTGAAGCGCAATAATGTTTCCTCCGTTCATCACAAAATGGCTGGCGAACGTATGCCGCAGCACATGTGCAGCCTGGCCTTTTGGCAAATCGGGCTTAACTCTTTTCAGCGCCAGACAGAATTCCCGGTACTTCACCTCAAACAAGCTGCCTGTTTCTCTGGTTTTGATCGCCTCACAAACTGCCTGCGAAATTGGCACTGTTCTCTTTCGGCCATTTTTGGTTTCAAGAAACGTCACTCGGTTATGAACTATCTGTTCACCACGGAGCTTACAGGCTTCACTCCAGCGCGCTCCTGTGCTTAAACACAAAAGAGCAACACGCCAGTAATCGCCCTCCAATGTATCGAGCAATAACGCAACTTCCTTCTGTGACAGGAACGCCATTTCTCGTGGAGATACATAAAGAATAGAAATTCCCCTTACCGGATGTTCTGCATCCCAAAGACCTATTTTTTTCAGCACGGTAAACATTCCGGATAACCGATTCATGTACCTGTTAGCAGATGACGGTTTCAATCCATCAGCTATCTTTTGAGAACGCCACGCGATAATTTTCAGCTTATCAAGATCCACAGCCTGCATATCAGCGCCAAGCTCATTGATTATGTTGCGCAGTTGTTTTCGGTCTTCTTCCGCCTTACGCCTGTGTTGACCGTGATACATCCACCACAACTCAAGCAAATCATTTAGCGTTCGGCGATCACGGTAGCCCTGTATATATTCCCGCTTTTCAGCGTTCGCCATGATGTAGCGTTCAGTGGCCACCGCTACCGATTTTTTGTCAAATACCTTACGCACGCGCTTTCCCTTGCGTCCGTTCGGCCTGATGTCCAGCAAATAACGACCATCTTCGAGCTTCTTAATTGACATTGCGAAGCCCTCCAATGAACCGCTCTACAATTTCTCCAGCCTCTTTCCAGCAATAATCAGACCAGACAAAGAGCAGGTCTAACCAGTTTTCTGGCCTTAGCGGGGTGATTTTTGGCTTGTTTCGGTTGAAACCTGATCTCCCTCCGAATCGAAGAAGCCATCAAGAGAGAGAGGCGGAGCAATCTGCCCCGTCGCAGCATTAGTTTGATTAAACATCACCCAATCCGAATACTTCCGAAAACGAGGATGATTCAAAATCAGGAGTAACGTTTCTCCAGGTATCATTCTTCCCAATATTTCATAATTTTTGAGATTGTTTTGAGATACCCCTGTCACCTCTTCCATCTCTCTACGTGACAATCCCTCTGCCTCTCGAATCAGGCGAAGTTTTTCTCCAAGGCTTGATTTATGGATCATATGTGATCTAAACTCCACGCTATTGGGTTACATGTAATACAAAACATTCAAATAGCCAAAATAAGCCTATATAAGCCATTTTGGGCCATTTGGACGAATTAAGGAGATTACCACAATGAGCGAATCAGAGCTTGAGGGGTTCATTCAGGTAGCACCATATCCACTTGAAGCGGTGCCATATCAACTATTTGCCAAGATGATTGGTCGCAAAGAATCAACCGTCAGAACCATGATTGACGCTGCAAAGTTACCAACGATTGACTTTGTGAAACCAGGTTCAGTGAAGACGCGAGCATCAGAAAACTGGGTATATCTGCCAGCATTTAACGCAGGTATGCGCAAAGCGTTTTTTGATCAGCCGAAAGAACGCCGCGATGCATGGTTGTTGTGGCTGGGGCTTTAATCATAAATGACCAGCAATATCACCAGCGCCATTTTGGACCTTGTATTCCTAGAAGTGGGTGTAATAGCGATTTATCTGCTTAGCAAGCTAACAGGACAAAAAGAACGCTTTATTGTTCTCAACGTTCATTACCTCGCCGCTTATGCCAGAGGTCTTTTTCCGATCACCATTGGTGCGGTGCTCATAGCGTTTGTTATTTGGCTCATCGGATAGAGGCACAAAAAATGAATAAGCAACAGCAAAACAGCGAACCCCATCACATGAGGTTTCGCCGTAGATACTTCAAAAATGGACGTTATGTAGGATGCATCAGTCGATTAGCCAAACAAGTGTTTAAAAGCAAAGGAGATACCTGTGGTAAGTGCAGATGAGGCGGTGCTTTTTATTGCATCTATCGCCCCACTCTTGGTTGCATCGACAAGTTTATCTCCAAGCGATTGCTTAAGTGACTCTGGATCAAGTTTCAATAATTCAAGTCCTTTAGCCGTAAGTACCGCCTTATCGAAACTTTCAAAAGGAACAGCATCGGCAGATACATAACCAGCAGCAATAAGCCACTCAATGGAGTAATAACGAAGAACAAGAGCTTCATGTTTTTGCTTTCTGACCGCCGGGTCCTTCTCTTCAAACGTTGGAGCGGAAACCCCGGTTAAAGCACAAACATCAATGGTTACTTTTCGGGGAAATGACTCATAAAGAAACGCAAAAGTTTTACCAACAGTTTCATTAAAAACATCAATATTTGAAGGTGTTGCCATGGATAACCTCACACAGACAAAAGAAACAGCCATAAAAGAACTATATGACGATTTACGTTCCATCATTACACAACAAAAATCAGGTCGGCTAGACCCTACACGAGCAAAAGCCGCATGGGAAGTGGCACTGGCCAACCGGGATACTGGAGTAATTAGTGAAGTTATGGCCGAAGTAATTTTTAAACTTACAAGAAACATCGGACTGTAGATCTTCAACACATTGAGGCAAGTCGGAATATGAAACAGCAACGTAATTCACGCTTTCGTAATGGTGCTGAACGCCACGCTAACCGTTTCGCTACCAGTGCATCACGCAGTAACATCCGCTACAGCCTGAGTGATACACATGCAACGCCGGATGGCTACCCAGTAAAACAAATCGGCGAGCATGCCTGGCTGATTGAGAAAGCTGGAATCATGGTCCACAAATGCCCACGCAATCCGTTTACCGGAAACCGCATTTTTGCATTGAGCTGCGGCGACAATCACTTCGGGCAGGATTTCACATTATACGAAGCACTTCGCACGGTTGATCGTCTGCTTCGCGGGCAAAGTTTTATTAAACAGGCTGATTTATAACAGGTGCTTTATGACCAAAGAGCATGCACAAGGTGTATTTATCCGTTTTATTGATTTTCGCGGTGAACTGTTATTACGCGCATCAGCCATTGACGGAGTTGTTCCATCCGAAAAAAACGCAGCTACTTACGTTTATCTGAACGGTACGCGCCTGACTGTGGAGCTTCCGTACCAGACCGTACGAGAAATCATTAGCGAAGCTGAAAAGGCACGTCAGGTTAATGGCGATGAACCCTATATCGAAATTATTTGTATGGATTCAGAAGCTGAAATTCAGAAAGCAGATTAAAGGGCGTTGCGATGGGCAAAGAATATAAAACTCTCATTAATAAAGCACTTGAACGATTTTATTTTCGCTTAAGTGCATCAGGCGCTCATGCTGAACGTGCAGCCCGTGACTCATTGACCAGGGCAATCCGGAGTTTGTATGACGTCGCTTTTTACGCTGATGATCTGGATGCACTTAACGAACTTTCCGAGCTGATCTGTGCCGCAGAATGCGGGGAACATATTGAACCGTATAAGCTGGGGAATATCGCATGAGTATATTTATCTCATGGCTTGTTCTGATTATTTCGGTGGCCTGCGCCATTGGGATTATGCGAATTATTCATTCAGTAAAAAAGATTGAACGCTTTTTCACTGACGAATAACAGCTTAAACAAAACACCAGATTAAACCCGAAAACCTGAAAACTATCCGCATTCGCGGAGGTATTCGCACACGTAAATAACGGAGATATAAAATGAACGCAAAAGAAGAAGGCATTATCGACACATTAAAAAAAATATCAGAAGCGGAAGATGAAATGGCTAAAGATGCCGTGAAGCGTAGCCAACATATGGCAGCACTTCACGCACTGACCATTGCAAAAATCACCGCTGACGCAGCCAAAATTATTGAGGAACAGAGCAAAGAAATCGACACTCTTAAAACACAGTCAACAGTTGCAGCCATGAATCCGTCCAGCATTGGACGCTGCATTTATATTCTTGGTTCAGCAATGATGCTGCAATACACCATTATTGCCGAACTGCACGGCAAATACCTGATAACGCCTTACCACACAAAAGAGTCAGAGCTTCTGACAAATCTCCGCCTGATAGAACGCTCTCAAGCTGTATTCATTGATGACGCGCAACGTGCCGTATTTAACGCATAGGGTTACTGGACAAAGGGGGCGCAATGGCAATTAAGCATTTTTCCGTCGTTCGCTTTACCTCCAGAGGGCGCGAATACGAGATCGACGAACGCCTGATTACCACTATCGACAAACATCGTTCGGAAAAGGATGCACATCACATCTATCTCACTGACGGCACTTACTTCTGCGCCACGAATGTGGTGCAGGTGAACCTTATCCGACAGGTACAGGAGTCACGCAGATGACCATTCTGGATTATATCGCTGCCAATCCGGGGTGTAGCGGTGGAGAAATCGCCGCAGCACTGAATACCCCAACCACAGCCATTAATGCGGAGTTACGCCGACTCTGGCGCAGCGGTTCAGTCATAAGAAAAGAGCGCAAAACAGGCGGTCGCTTTTCTTACCAGATAAACCCGATGCCGTTCGGGTGCGGCAATCCACTTACCAACATGTTTAACCAGCTACTGAAGGAAGCCAGAGCATGAACGCCATCAACCACCAGGAATTACGCGAACTGGCGACTGACCTGCAACGAATGGCAACGCCTCAAAAATTACTGGCGTTTCGCGCAATGCTCTCGCCGTCTGCTGTGCTGGCGCTGCTGGATGAGCTGGAGCACGCCAGAACCACACCTCTCGCCATTCGCCTGACGCTCCGTCATGAAATCGAAGATTTCTGCGCGACGTTGGAGGCGCCAGGCGAACCGGAAACGCCGGAAGCAATACAGCAAGAGCTGCTGCAACGCATTGACAAGGTTTTTGATTTTTTTCTGAACCACTAAGAAACCAGAACATGCACACACAAAAAAACCGCTTGCCATGCCGCAATCAGTCAGGTTACATTTCCGCTGCACCTCACAAAACGGGTGCCGGGTTTCGCAGCCTGCTGACTACACAAGCGCACAACCGCGCCAGCGGTTTTTTTGTGCGTACTGTATTGCCACGTTTTTTTCGCGTCAGAATTATGGCGGGGCGTACGGGGCCGACTTCGGTCGGGCCGGGTTCTTGTGTAGCCGGTACTGCGAACCTCGTACGTCTCGCCACCCACAGTTTCGCAGCTCTGGATGGTGAGTTTTCACAACTTACTACACAAGGGGCCACACCATGGCAAACCGCAAACCACACCGCGCTATCGCGGAGCGTCGTCACATCCAGACTGAAATCAACCGCAGACTTTCCCGCGCATCACGCGTCGCGCAAATCATGCACATCAATATGCTGCATGAGCGCAGCCACGCACTATCAAACATTTATTCCGCCTCTGTTTTCAGCTATCTGGCGGATGATCTGCACGAGCTTCAACAGCTCATCCAGCAGCAAAACAAACTCCATTAACTCCTGTTCCGGGCCTTTCCTGCACCTTGCGGCGGGAGGCCTTCGCACATCTGTAACAAGAGGATTGCCGCAATGATTCTCGCCAACGACTTTCTTGAATACCTGCTCAACACAGAACGTGATCTTGCCGCTCGCGTGCGTGATCGTTATGACATGTACCTGAAATCCCTGCCTGTACCGCAGCTCGCTGACGGAAAGATTGTTATTGATGGTCGCTACATGATTGACAGCCACGAGGGAAATTACAGGCTTTACCGCATTGAAGGTGGCACCCCGTCCGTTATTGGCATTTACCAGCGCCCATCCTCTGCAATCGTCGATGTGATTGCCGACAGCATCCGCATCACACATCGCCATGCCGACACAGAAGACACCATGCTGGAAATTCAGCGGCTGGCTACAGTCTGCCGCGACACCCTGAATGGCATGACGAAGTAAATCACTATGACGGCAGAGTACATCAGGGACTGGCAACAACCGCGCCACGCAGTGGGGCGTGAAGGAACGGGGATCCCCGCTCCTGAATCCGCGCTTTCCTCCTGGCTGGATGCCTACCGGGTAGAGAACGAGCACCGCCAGGAAATGGCTGATGCGGCGTTCTCCGCAACGCCGCTGGGCAACCTGATTAATAAAAGCCTGGACGCACAGGAAAAACAGGACAAAACCATCACACTGGCAGGAGATGCCAGAAAACAGGCACGCGGCGCGGTGGATGAAGCCATGGCCTCGCTGCGCCTGCTGCCGTCCTATCTGCGCGATCCGCTTATTCGCCACCTCTCCTTCCTGCGCAAAAAACAGGAAGCCGATCGTCAGAAAGGCAAAAAGAGCTGGCAGGCTGAACGCTACGCGCGCGGAAACCTGCGCAAAATATTCGAACGTCTGGAGCGCACCGATCACCGCTGGCTGACACAGGGTTATCGCTCCCTTGCCGGACGCGAACGCCTGGACGATTTGCTTTACCTGCCGCAGCTCAACAAACACCAGATACAGACACTGGCCACCATGACGGCGGCGATGTTCAGCAGCACCTTCGAAAAACTCTGCGATGGCTTTGGCGCGACCGATGGCGAACTGACCATGGATGTAACCCTGAAGGCGTATCAGATGCTGGCCCGCATGGCGTTACACCTGCACGCCATGCCTCCACATTATGACGCACTGACAACAGACAAAGACCGGAGGAACGAACCGGACACGGAGCTGCTGCCGGGCGCAATCCTTCGCCTGACCTGTGCAGAATGGTGGAAACGCAAACTGTGGCTGTTACGTTGCGAGTGGAGAGAAGAACAACTCCGCGCCGCCTGTCTGGTTTCCAGAAAAACATCGCCCTATCTGAGCCAGGACGCGTTAAGCGAGTTTCGCGCACAGCGCGAGAAAACACGCGATTTCCTGAAAAGTTTCATGCTGGAAAATGAAGACGGGTTCACGATTGATCTCGAGACGGTGTATTACGCGGGAGTAAGTAACCCGGTTCACCGTAAGGCAGAAATGATGGCCACCATGAAGGGGCTGGAACTTCTGGCCGAAGCCCGTGGCGACAAAGCGGTGTTTCTGACTGTCACCTGCCCGTCAAAATACCACGCCACAACAGAGAACGGTCATCCGAATCCCAAATGGAACGGGGCCACCATGCGCGACTCCAGCGATTACCTGGTTAACACGTTTTTTGCGGCGGTCCGCAAAAAACTGAACCGCGACGGTCTTCGCTGGTATGGCATCCGCACGGTGGAGCCTCACCATGACGGCACCGTGCACTGGCATATGATGGTCTTTGCTCATCCGGAAGAAATCGACAGCATCGTGGCCATCACCCGCGATATTGCCATTCAGGAAGACCGCCACGAGCTGGGCAATGATATTACTCCGCGCTTTAAGGCGGAGTATGTCGACGGCTCAAAAGGCACACCAACCAGCTACATCGCCACCTACATCGGAAAGAACCTGGACAGCCGCGCCGTGGATGGCATCGACCCGAAAACGGGCAAGCCACGCGTTGACCACGAAACCGGAAAATCAATGGCCGAGAGCGTGGAACGCGCCATCGGCTGGGCGCGCCTTCACCGGGTCCGCCAGTTCCAGTTCTTTGGCATTCCCTCCCGTCAGGTGTGGCGTGAACTCCGCCGCCTTGCCAGCCAGATGGCACGCAACCCGGAAGGCCCGCAACGGCTGAAGGATGACGCAATGGATGCGGTTCTTGCTGCCGCTGATGCCGGGTGTTTTGCCACCTACATTGAAAAACAGGGTGGCGTACTTGTTCCGCGCAAGGACTACCTGATTCGCACAGCCTACGACCTCGCAGATGAGCTGAACGATTACGGCGAACAGAGTGTACAGATTTACGGGATCTGGTCACCACTCATCGGGGAATCCTCCCGTGTGTGCACGCACCCGGATAACTGGAAGCTGGTAAGACGTAAACCGGAAGCGGAAGACAGCACCCACGAAAATGGTTTTGACCTTCAGGGCGGCCCTGCCGCCCCTTGGACTCGTGGCAATAACTGTCCCCGTGTACAGGAAACGGACAACAACGGGACAGAACAGCCGGAAGAACGGCCAGCACCGTGGCCGCAGCTCCCTGACGGCGTTGAAGTGAACGAATGGATGCGCTCACTGAAACGGCACGAACGCCGGGCGCTGATGCGTTCGCTTCGTGACAAACAGGCAAAAAACAGCAGTGATGAAATGCAGAGCTGGACACAGAGCCGCAAACAGCAGCGGCCTTTGCCTGATAACCACGAATTACTCGCTAAAGAATGGCGGGAGTCTGCTGAATCTCTCGGCCTGCATATCGGTGAACAACAGATGCAGCACCTGTTACGGGGCGGCAGTCTGTACGTTGACGGCAGCATCATTGCACCGCAGGGATTTGAAATTGTACGCAAACCAGATACCCGACCGGACAGCCGAATCACGCAGCTCTGGCAGCGCCTGAGCCGTAATCACGACGTAAACAGCACGGAAATCCGCCATAACCCGGTTTCCAGCTATCTGAAACAGCTCGGGGCATCAGACCCTGAAGCCGCTGCACGCCTGGCATCCACACTTCAGCAGGACCAGAACACCATGAAAACACCCGTTACCGTGCTTTCTGACATGCTGCGCGCCATCCGCGACGCAGAGCACGCACAGAGAATCAGTGAAACCACTGAACGCGCACGTCACAAGGCGGGTCTGTTGCAGGACAAAGGCAATAGCGAGAAGAAAAAATAACCAAGAAAGAAATCATCAATTGTATGAAGGTAGAGTTTAGACATGGTAAGGACGTTCCATGAGGCACACTGTAATTTCATATAGTATTCCTCTTCCCTGTTTGATAAAAAAGTGCAATACTATAAATAGTCCAGTTAAATGCTTTTTCAATTCACTTAAAATCAAGAGGTTACAGTTAAGATGGGCGACTTAGGTGGTATTCAGTCAGATTTAGCCCAACTAGTTAGACTGGTAATAACTGAACAGTATGATGACGTTCGGTTATATGTCGCTCGCTTGGTGCGTAAATATCGGGAAACTATGCCTGCTCTATCCGAGCAGCTTGATCTTTATCTACGAAATAAACCGCAAAAGCCTGCACAAAGCCTGCGTAAGGTTACCGCACCAAAACAAGCGCTGCCTCAAACCATGCCTGTGGACGAGGAGTCAAGGCTTACCTTGCTTAAAGCACCAAATGAAAAGATTGTGAGCAAACCTCTACTGTCCAGTCAGATAGAAGACTCACTGGATCAAATTATTCTTGAGCGGAAGCACATCGATCGCCTCAAGACTCTCGGCTTACAACCAACACGCTCTGCCATTTTTGTTGGCCCTCCGGGTGTAGGTAAAACACTTACGGCAAGCTGGTTAGCTCAGAAATTAGGGGTTCCTTTTTACGTTCTTGATTTAACGGCAGTAATGAGCAGCTATCTGGGCAAAAGCGGAAATAACCTTCGGGCAGCTCTAGATTTTGCGAAGAAAGGGCCGTGCGTTCTTCTGTTAGATGAAATTGATTCAATCGCCAAAAAGAGAAGTGATGATTCTGATGTTGGAGAATTAAAAAGACTTGTTACCGTAATACTCCAGGAGGTTGACGAATGGCCGTCTTCTAGTTTGCTACTTGCTGCAACTAACTTCGCTGAGTTGATTGATCCAGCACTATGGAGACGTTTTGATTTAGTGCTCAATTTTGAGAAGCCAGATAGCGAAAGTATTAAAGAAGCAATTAAACGCTTTTCAGGTCCCGACTACGCGATTTTTGCACGTTGGATAGATCTACTGGCTATTATGTTCAAAAATGAATCTTTTAGTAATATTGAGCGTTCTATCAACAAATTCCGACGTTCGGTCGCTTTAGGTATTTCCTCAGATGAAGAGTTGATTGGGTCGTTCATTAAAGATGGTTTATCAGAATTAGACAGGAATGAACGTAAAGAAATTGCAGTTACTCTAAAAAGAAATTCTAAATTATCCCAGCATGCCATATCAGACTTAACCGGAGTCAGTAGGGATACAATTAGAAAATACAGTCAAAAAATGTAATACAGCATAGATAAGGAGTATGTATGGCGAAAACTAATTTTCTGATTGGACGCGGCGAATTATTAACCAGCGATATTCCTGGTCCTAAAAGAGTGCCCGGAAAAGCTGAGGTTTATTCTCTTTACGAATCGAAACAACGTTTATTGCCGCAAATTGCATCTACTATAGAAAATTTTGATGATTTACCCAGTCAGGCATGTCCTTATGATTATGCTGTGGCTAAGTTGACGTTGAATCCGAGCTATATTGCACGCTCTTTTTTTCCTGCAAAAATGCTTAAGTCTACCGGGTTAACGTCTATTGGCAGCAGGACGGTAAAAATTACGCCTCAAAGCTGGAAGCGAAAAGTTACTGTGTCAGAAGTAACTACGACACAAATGTTTGTTGCTGGTAAAAGAGAATCCTTCAAAGAGTTACCTCATTGGGTGTCAGGACTCAAAGAGTTTTCTGACGAAGCGATTGATTTTGCACGCATAGAACGGTTCGATGCCTATTTACCCGAAGAGCGTATTATTA
The DNA here is from genome assembly GCF_046764225.1 of Escherichia sp. F1. NCBI lineage: Bacteria > Pseudomonadati > Pseudomonadota > Gammaproteobacteria > Enterobacterales > Enterobacteriaceae > Escherichia > Escherichia sp. F1. The sequence continues at coordinate 1,533,907 of NZ_CP177202.1, read as the reverse complement.
CCATTGGTGAGCAGGATTCTTCGTATTTTGAGGTTGGTGTTCATTTACTGCCAGATAATGAACAAGACTTGGTTCAGCAACAATTTGTTCAGTTTGCATCAAATTTGAACATCAAAGTACATACTTCATTAGCTTTTACCGCTGGTACATTATGGTTCGTGCCAATCCAGGCCGATAGAATTACTATTAGTAAGCTTGCGAAATTTACATTTGTACGAGTAATAAGACCGGTTCCAAGATTGCGTGGGATTAGACCAATACAAAGGAACTACGGTCCTTTAGCTCAGTGTAAATTGCCTGCTGAGGGCCCCGTATCTTCAGAAATAAAAGTTGCGATTCTTGATGGTGGTTTACCATCAGAGCACGCTATATCGCCATGGTTAAAATCCTATAGAGTTTTGGACGATCATGCAGAGGATGATCCAGACGGTTTAGAGCATGGTTTAGCTGTGTCTTCAGCCTTTTTATTTGGACCAATAAGTAATAAATCGGAAGCGAAAAGACCATACTCTTATATTGATAACTTAAGAGTTTTGGACAACAAGACCTGCCAAGAAGATCCGCTGGAACTATATCGAACTTTGGGCTTTATTGAAGAGGTATTGTTGTCTCGCCAGTATCAGTTTATCAATCTAAGTTTAGGTCCAGACCTACCAATTGAAGATACGGAAGTTCATGCATGGACTTCCGTTATTGATGATTTGTTAAGTGATGGTGAAACATTAATGACTGTTGCTGTTGGCAACAATGGAGAAATGGATCGCAAGTCTGGTAATGCAAGAATTCAAGTACCAGCCGATTGCGTTAATGCTCTTGCTGTTGGTGCTTGTGATACAGTTAATGATACGGAATGGAAACGAGCACCATATAGCGCCATTGGGCCAGGCAGAAGTCCTGGCGTGATGAAACCGGATTTAGTTGCGTTTGGTGGTGACACAGACGAGTACTTTCATGTTTTAGGTAAAGGTAAGAAGCCTGTAATCATACCCCAGCTAGGAACAAGCTTTGCCTCTCCTTACGCCTTACGAGCAGCTGTTGGTGTTCGGGCAATTTTAGGGAACGATTTGAGCCTACTAGCAATCAAAGCTTTGTTAATTCATGCGTCAAAACAGCTTGATCATCCTTGTACAGAAGTTGGCTGGGGAAAACTTCCTGAAGACTTGAACGACATTATAGTCAGCCCTGATGGTGTTGCCCGTATCGTCTACCAAGGTGAATTGAAACCAGGAAAATACTTACGCGCTCCTCTTCCAATACCTGAAGGTGGCTTGAAAGGTAGAATAAACTTAGCGGCAACTTTCTGTTATGCAACAACCACTGATCCACAAGACCCAGCTTCCTATACAAAAGCTGGTTTGGAAGTGACATTCCGGCCAAATGATTCAAAAATCAAAGACGGAAAACAAAATGCTGAAACCAAGGGATTCTTTGAACTGGCCAAATATTCAACTGAAAGTGAGCGACGTTCTGACATGGGCAAATGGGAGACCGTCTTACATAATTCGAAGAACATGCTAGGTTCAACTCTAAAAAATCCTGTATTTGACATTCATTATAACGCTCGTGAGGCCGGTGCAAGCATAGCCAGCCATAAGGCAGAAAAAATCAAGTATGCTCTTATAATTACCATTAAGGCATCAAAGCACCAAGACCTGTATAACGAAATTTTACGTACTTATAATCAGGTGCTCGTGCCAATTCAACCGCAAACATCAATTCCTATTCGTTCGTAATCCTTCAAGACATAATGCCCCTCAATTTGAGGGGCATTTCTTTGCACAAAAGCGCACAAATTTGCACAATTTTTTTGAACGACTTTTTGCCCTTCCGGCCCGCATGGCGGCTGGATCGGTCAAGGATCCGTGCGTGCACAAAAAAACGCGCTTTTTCTGCGCGCAGGTGACGGGGGAACAGCCCGCGTTTCAGGGGGTAAATAGCGTTCCCTTAACGATGTCGCAGCGACACGACAGAATGGCCGTATTTCTCACGCTGAGCGTGAAACATACGTGAGGGATTCTGATTTGATGGGGTGAAAGGTAAGGCCGTCAAAATCGCACTGAGGCGGCGAGAACACGCAGTCAACGCGGTGGGATTGCGTAAGAGTCTGACCGTCGATGATGGCAATAAGCAGGAAAGCGTCGTGAAATTATCTGATTGATACAGGAGCTGGAGAGTCGGGGCATAAATTTTTTATGCCCCGGCGAAGCAGCAGACAAGCGAAGCGCGTCAGGATGTGGGCTGGGTGTCTAACAGTGCGTAAGGGTTAAAGCGGATCACCTCTTCGCCGAGCCAGTCATTGATGTGCTTCATGGCCTCCATGACGGGCATCAGCTCGTTAATTGCGTAAACCCGCGCAGCCTTCTCCACATCACCAAACGCACTTTTTTCGCCCGGCATCGCCCCCATCAGTTGCGGCGGAACGCGGTGCGCAGCCAGCACATCATCACGGGATGCCGCCTTAACATTCATGAACTCATCTTTTGCGGTGATCTGCTGGAACGGCAAAATTTGCACCCCCTCTTTGCCCCCGTTGGGCGCATGAATGAGCACGTTTTTAAACGCACCACCACCACGTGCCCCCTGTAGCGTTTCTTTCAGGGAGTCCATGCTTTCGCGGTTTACCTGCGCTGCACCGATGTAGATGATGCACCCGGCGTGGGATCCGTTGTCGTAATACAGTTTTCTGAACATGTCCGCCGAATGAGACAGGCTGGCCGAGAGTAATGCGCCAAGATATTCCGGCATGCCGTAGATTTCCTGGTTAATGTCCGGATTCATCAGGTGGCACACTTTGCCAGGGCGAAACTGAAACGCATCCTTGCCATCCTGCACATACCACCATGATTCAAGATCACTTCCGCGTCGCATGTATTTCGCCAGGGCGTGCCGTAATTTAAGCGGTTCGCCGAGCATATTGCTCCGAAGCTCAAGGAATGCGTTACCGAACACAAACCAGTCCAGCGCCAGCGCCAGCGCCGAGAAATCCTGCCGGGAAAGCAGCGGGTGCGGAATATAGCAGCCGAGCAATACATTGCGCTTAAAGTAAAGCGCAGACTGATGCCAGGACGTTTGCCGGGCAGCTCTTGCCAGACCGTACCAGTCCACCGGGGTTTCATACCACCGCCCGTTATCAGCACAGTACATATTGTCCAGCAGGTCATGCCCGGTCAGGCGGTAAGGACCATCAAATGTGAATGCACTGAGCGACGATTCTTTCCTGAGCGCATCAGCGAGATCAATGCGTGAACTCATGCGCACTTTTTTATTTTTTCTGCTCATCAGAACTCCATAACCGTGAAACGCTCGTTTTCTCCTTCGCCGCCAATTGGTTCGTTAATGACAGCAAGCATGGTTGCCCACGCAAGGTCGCCGTGGCTGATCCCCCTCGCGCGGTCCGTTTCGTAAGTGATAAAGCCGCCCGGTGTTTTCACCTTACGCACGGCGTTAAAGGCCGCGACCAGCTCGCGTTCGGCGCGATCGTATTCCCACCGCCCGGCACGCATTATTTGCAGCATTTTCAGTACCAGCGACCGTTTTGATGACAGCGTGAAGGTGTACGGAATAGCAGCAGGGAAAAACCGTTTCACTATCTGATAAACAGCCTCCCCGTTCCCGCCCGTCACATCAATGCCGATGTGTTCCACGTTGTAGCGACACGTGAACTCCTCAATGACTCTGGCCTGTTCTTCAAACTCCAGCCCCTGAACGCGTCGCGTCTCCACCGTTCGAAAACGGCCACCAGGAACAGCCGGAGGAACCACCACGGACACCGCGCCACTGTCGCCGTTTCCACTGCTGCCGTTTGCGTCATACCCAATCCATACCGGACGATTCCCCATCGGGCGGGGAGCAAAAGGTTTCCAGTCTTTCCAGTCGTCGTATCCATCAACGCCGCAGCCAATCAGGATATTCAGGTTAAATGCCGATTCCCCTTCGCGGACAAACTCACACATATAGAGATTGCGGAACTCGTCTTCGGTGTTTTCATCACGAATTTCATCAATATCGGTGTGTTTCCAGCCGTGATTAACCACATCTTCCAGCGTGACAATTTGCCGCCACGTCCGGTCGGGGCAGATAAGCCCGTTATGCAGCGTTTTCCAGTCCACAGAAAAACGCTGGCGTTTATGCGCGGCCTTTTTCTCGTTCCAGCGGTCGCCGTTCCAGTAGACGTATGCCTCGTGCGTTTCGGTTGATGGCGTGGAGAAGTAGGTGCGTCGCAGCCCGCTGAGGGTTGCCATAGCGCCAGCCACCTTGCGCAGTTCAGCAAAGCGACTGACCCAGAAAAATTCATCAAAATAAAAATTGCCTGTGTAGGACTGTGCCGTCGCAGCAGAAGTGCCGAGAAAATGCAGCTCTGCGCCGTTGGAGAGGATGATTTTATCGCCCCCTTTCAGCTCCACATCAACTTCAGATGCAGCCTTCTGAATAATGCTTTTAAACTGGAACGCCTGACGACGCGACGCAGACAAAAAAATCTGGTTACGCTGGTAAGGTTGCGCCACATCGTCACGCAGCGCCATCAGCAGTGCTTCCTGTGCAAAATACCAGGTCGCCCCAATCTGTCGGGATTTCAGGATCATCCTGTTACGTATCCCGGCTTCCCTGCAAAGGGTCAGGGAGTCAAACCAGCCCCGCTGATGCCACTCCAGCCTGCTGATGATTTTTTCCCGCAGTGCGGCAATTTGTTCCGGCGTGAAATGATTTTTGAGTTTTTTTGCCCGGCCTTTCTTTCCTGTGGCCGTCGCATCCGGCTGGCCATCATGCAGTTTTTTAAGCTGCCGGGTCAGCAGGTCTATTTCCTTAAAGTCACCGCCTGTTTTATTCTGTTTTTCAGTAAGCTGGATGAGGCGCGCATCGATGGACTGCGTGACACGCTGCACGGGGGGCGTTTCATCCCACTGGTCGCGTTTTTTCCACGCATAAATCGTGTTCGGGTTTATTCCCATCAGACGTGATATTTCAGCGGGCGGATAACCCTGCCAGTAAAGTTGTCGCGCACGCTGGCGCACAAAAGCGTCCTGAATCATTGCTCCCCCTGAGTAATTACAGGAAGATTACCCGCGCGCGAAACCGTTCTCCTTAACCCCCTGTTCTGGCCGTTTTCTTACAACAAAAGCCCTTTGTATCAGCCTGTTACGCTTTGCCATCATGACTGAAGAACCAGTCAGAGGGGCAAAAACTATGGCTAATGAAAAAAAGACATCACGCAAAAAGTTTCGCGTGGCTGTCTCCGGATCAACTGTTGATGGCCGCGAAATCAGTCCGGTGCATCTGCGTGAAGCTGCTGAGAACTTCGATCCGGATGTTTACGCTGCCCGCGTGAACGTTGAGCACTATCTCTCGCCATGCCCGTCAAGCGAATTTTCCGCAATGGGCGATGTCACCGCACTGAGTACGGAAGACATTACGGAAGGTCCGCTGGCCGGGCGTACTGCGCTGTATGCAGAAATCGAACCGACCGAGCGCATGAAGCAGCTTGTCGCTGACGGCAAGAAAATCTATTCCAGTATCGAACTGCACCCGCAGTTCTCCGTCAACGGGCGCGCCTATCTGGTCGGGCTGGCGATGACCGACACCCCGGCAAGCCTGGGCACTGAGCGCCTGAAATTCACGGCACAGCAACGTCAGGCGGTAATGACGTTTAACAGTGCCCAGGGTGAAGCACCGCTTATCTCCGAAGCCATCGAGTCTGAAATCATCGAAATGGCAGAACAACGCCAGGAAGAAGGCACCCAGTGGTTTAACCGCGTAATGGGAATTATTAGCCGTGGCCGCAAAGCGGATGACACCAGTTTTTCCCGCATTCAGGAAGCGGTGGAAGGCGTCGCAACGTCACAGGCCGACATTATCGACCGTTTTAATGCACTGGAAGCCCGCCATAAGCAGGACCGTCAGAAAATCATTTCACTGACCACAGAGCTGACAGCACTGAAGGAAAAATTGCGCACGCAGGACGGCGATCCGCAGAACCGGTTCACCGCAACGGGCGCAGCCTCCGACCAACTGGCTGACTTCTGACAAGACAAAGGAGCAAATTTTTTATGAATCTGGTGATGTCAGATATTACCCGCAACAAACTGGGTTGCTATATGGCGCAGCAGGCGTCGCTTAACAATATCCCGGTTTCTGCGCTGGTATCGCGATTTACCGTAGAACCCTCGGTGCAGCAGCGTTTTGAAAACGCAGTAAAGGAGAGCACTGAATTTACAAAAAAAATTAACGTATTCGGTGTGACCGACCAGAAAGGCGAAAAAATCCTCCTGGATACCACCGGGCCGATTGCGCGCACGAATATCAGTTATGACGGCACAAAACGCCGTAACCCGAATAACGTGGTTGATCTGAAAAACCGCAAATACCAGTGCGAACAGGTGAACTACGACACGTTTATTTCGTATCCGCAGCTTGATGCCTGGGCGGCACACCCTGATTTTCAGTCCCGCGTCAGCACACAGATTGCCCGGCAGGTGGCGCTTGACCGCATCATGATCGGTTTCAACGGCACGTCTCACGCAGATGAGTCCAACTTCAGCACTAACAAGCTGCTTCAGGACGTTAACGTGGGATGGCTGGAGCACATCAGAACCGACGCCAGCGAGCGCGTTATGAATGATGTAACGCTGACCTCCCGCAACATGGACAACACCGTGGCGCACGCGGGTAAGTATGCGAACGCTGATGCACTGGTACAGGACGCGCGCTCATCCCTGCTGGATGAATGGCACAAGGAAGCTGACGACCTCGTGGTGATTATGGGGCGCAACCTGTTTAACTCGCTGCGTCTGCCCGTGCTGAACAGCATCAGCGGCCAGAATCCCAATGCGGAATTACTTGCCGGACAGCTCATCCTGTCATCGCGCGCCATTGGCGGGCTGGATGTATTCCTTGCGCCGTTCTTCCCGGATTCAACGATGCTGATCACCTCGTTCAACAACCTGTCGATTTACTGGCAGAAAGGAACAATGCGTCGCCTGATGAAAGACGAGCCGGAATACAACCGCATCGCCACCTACCAGTCCATCAACGATGCTTATGTCGTTGAAGACTATGGCAAGTGCGCGATGGTCACTGGCCTGAAGTTCGCCGACAGCTAATCAACTCACGGCGGGCATCATGCCCGCCTGTAACGGAGAGAACAAATGATTACTCCTGCACAGCAACACTGGCAGAACGTGATGGCACAGCGCGCAGGCCGGTCGACTGAAGGCATGGACCACGCCGCGCGTACCGCGCATGAAGAGGTGCTGTATCGTCTGCGTCTGGCACAGGCCCGGCTTAAGGGCGTACAGGCCAGAAGCGCGAAAGCCGCCATCAAAAAAGAGTTGTTGCCGGACTTTTCCGGCTGGATTGAGGGAACGCTGGAGGCTGACGGCGGGCAACAGGACGAAGTGATTGCCACGCTGATGGTGTGGGCGATTGACTGCGGCGATCTTCCGCTTGCGCTGCGTATTGGTGCGTATGTGGTCCGTCACAACCTCATCATGCCGGATAACTTTGGCCGTACTGCTGCCACAGTGCTGACCGAAGAAATCTGCAACCCGGTACTGACGCAGGCCGGGACGGATGCCGACGCGGATTTGTCAGCCTTTATCGAACCACTGGACACCCTCCGGGAGATTGTCACCGACCAGGACATGCCGGACGAAGTGCGCGCCAAATTATGCAAGGCGTGCGCCTTTGCCCGCCGTGGCCTGAGTGATGCGGACAGCATGGCCCTGTCACTGAAGCTGCTGCGCGAAGCAATGCACCTGAACCCGAACGCAGGTGTGAAACGCGAGATTGCAACCCTTTCCCGCGCCCTGAAAAAAGCCGATTCCGCAGCCGCACCAGAAGACGCCAGCACACAGCAGACGCAGGACGAAAGCAGCAAAAGTAAAAAGACAACGCGGAAGCCTGCAACACGAAAAACCACCGCGACGCAGAAGGCGAAGCGCGGTTAACGACTGACCCCGTCAGCGGGCGGCGTGCGCGGTGTTCCGGTTTGACTCCGTGACCGTTTACACCGCGCACCCACCGCCCGATTTTTTCAGGAGTGAACCCCATGAGTATGGTTGCCAGAACTGAACCAGGACCCGCAGAGGACGACATCACCGATACCGATGATGGCGACACTCGCATTTCAGCAGGTGCATTCTGGCCGGATATTGTGCTGCGCGAGCTGCGTCTGGCGGTACGACTGCCGGGCCGCGTGACCACCTCCCGCCTGCTGCATACTGCCACCGGGGCCGTGGCTCACGTTACCCGCGAGCTGGAAGCATGGCAGCAGGAACAGCAGGCGGCTGGCCATCAGACGCTGGCCGATGTTCCGGCACCCGTAATTAACGGAGAAAGCGTCAATCTCTGGCACTGGCGCAATGCTGTTTATACCGCCACACGCGCCCTGATTCTGGAGCGTTACCGCGATGCGGACACAACGGACAAGGGCGACCGCCGGGCGGACGCACTGGATATACAGACATCGGATTTGTGGCGCGATGTGAGCTGGGCCATCTCTGACATTCTGTGCCGCCCGCGAATCTTTGCGGAGTTGTGCTGATGAAAGTGAAGGCACTGGAAGGCGACACCGTGGATTCGCTCTGTTTCCGGTACTACGGCACGACGCAGGGCGTCACCGAAAAGGTACTGGATGCCAACCCCGGACTCTGTCAGCAGGTATTTCTGGACGCCGGGCAGGACGTGGAGATGCCGGAGCCGGAGAAGAAGAAACGAGAAATGATTCAGTTGTGGGGGGAGTAGTAGTGAGCACCATTCAAACAGGGATCACAGAGCAGGTTATTGCGTGGCTCTTTGACCACCTGCCAACGGTGTATGCAGCAGGCGCGGCGGTCAGCATTTCCGCGCTGATGAGTCTTTATGACGGACGAACTCTGGTTCAGACCGTAACGGGATCGCTGGCGTGCGGCGTTCTTGCCATGGCCGTGGCCGGGTCGTTGCGCTTCTTCGGAGTTCCTGAAGATGCCGTGACGTTTTTCGGCGCATCTATCGGTTTTATGGGCGCAGAAAAAGCACGCGACAAGATCATTGCCGCCTTTAACCGCATAACCCAAAAGGGAGATGAATAAGTCGCAGGCTTAAAGCCGGTAATCACCATAAAAATCATTCACAGAGGTGACGAAATGAAATCGAAAGACGAAATTTTTGATGTCGTTCTTGGCAAAGAAGGCGGCTATGTCAATCACCCGGATGACAGAGGCGGTCCGACAAAATGGGGCATCACTGAAAAGGTGGCACGGGCGCACGGATACCGTGGCGATATGCGTGATTTAACGCGCGGACAGGCACTGGAAATCCTTGAAGCTGATTACTGGTACGGACCGCGTTTTGATCAGATAGCGAAGCTGTCCCCGGATATTGCCGCAGAACTGTGTGACACCGGAATAAATATGGGGCCGTCTGTGGCAACCAGAATGCTTCAGCGCTGGCTGAACGTATTCAATCAGGGCGGGAAACTGTATCCCGATATGGACACAGACGGACGCACTGGCCCACGCACGATTAATGCATTGCATGCATATCTGGAAAAACGCGGTCGGGACGGCGAGATGGTGATGTTAACAGCACTGAACTGTACACAGGGTGAACGCTATCTGGAGCTGGCGGAAAAACGCGAAGCCAACGAGTCGTTTGTCTACGGCTGGATAAAGGAACGCGTGGCAGTATGAGGTTATGGGCTTCTCTGGGCGTCGCTTTTCTTCTGATTGCCGCATGGGGAACATCCATGCGTCTGTCGTGGTCGCTGGGCCGGGAGAACGCCAGAAACGAAGCGCAGGCCAGCGCCCTGAAAAGCACCGTCGACACCCTGAATATCATCATCACCGGGGTACAGGATATGCAGCAGGTGCTGGCGCAACTCCGCGTGGAAAATCAACAGAGAAATCAGGACGGAGAGGCCAGACGTGAACAGCTACGCAACGATATTGCAAAAGATGAATGCGCCCACGCTTTGCCTGACGCTCGTTTTACTGACAGGTTGCGCAGGCACGCAGAACGCGCCACTGCCAGCGCCGTCAGTCCGGCTTATACCGCAGACGCTAACCATACCGGTAACGCCTCCCCCCTTCCCTGACACTCCCACATGGGGAAATCTCGGTATATGGGGCGACCGCCTTCTGGATGCACTGGAAACCTGTAACGCGGATAAACGGGCCATTGAATTACTGGAACAGCGCAGGCTGCAACGACTGAACAACGAGGACAACAACCATGCTGAAAACTGATTCCCTGCGTGAAGCCATGACCCGTTCATGCCGATGGTGTCAGGCTAACCCGGAAAAATTCACCATTTTCGTGGAGAGCGGCAACATTGAAACGACCGGAGAAACGCCCTCGTTTGTTTACCGCTATCAGATGGTGATGTTTGTCATGGATTACGCCGGGGAGCTGGACGATCTCACGCTGCCGCTGCTGGCGTGGTTATCCGAAAATCAGCCACAGTTGTTGCTCAATCCGGAGCGTAATCAGGACATCAAATTTTCCGCCGTTATCAATGACGATGACAGCGCCGATCTCCTGTTTACGCTCCCCCTGCGGGAACGCGTTCGCATCACGCGCAGCAGTCAGGGGACACCGCAGGCAGAACACCTGCCGGAGCCAAAACCCCGCCTGCCATCTTCCGAAGGCGACTGGTCGCATGTATTCCAGGATGTGACGTGGGGTGAAAGCGATGGATAAGGCATTCACCCGCGTGGATGAAACCTTTGAGGCCATCCGCGACAGCCTGAATCAGCAGGCCATCAATAACATCGCCAGAAAGCTGGCACAGGATTTACGCCGCGCCCAGCAGGCGCGTATCCGGTCACAGAAAGCGCCGGACGGGACCGCGTGGACACCACGCAGACGCCGCGTAACCCGGATACAGGAACGCATTCGCTTTATCTGGAATAACGAAGCACGCACGCTGAAAAACTGGCATCACGACACGGGGAAATACGGGCGAACCATTACCGGGTGGGATGAGGATAAAAACAATATCCGCACGTTTTACCGGGATGACATCGACCGTTTTCTGGAAATACGCACCCGGCGCATCAACCAGGACAGCACAAAGCGCGTCCCCATGTTCGTAAAACTGCGCACCGCCCGCTACCTGAAAGCCCGTGCAGATGCTTCCGGTGTGACGGTGGGTTACAGCGGCGCGGCCGCACGTATTGCACGCGTTCATCAGTTCGGTGAGCGCGATCAGGTTGCGCCGGGCATTTTCACCGATTACCCGGTACGTGAGCTGCTGGGTATCAGCCAGGCAGATGAGCGCCTGATTTATAACACGGTGCTGGGCCGGATTGCGGAGGCTGTACGGTGAGCGCAGAACTCATGCGACTGCTGAGCAACATCATCCGCACCGGGATCATCTCTGAAGTTGATGAGAAGTCCTGGCGCGTGCGCGTTCGCAGCGGCGAACTGGAAACAGGCTGGTTGCGCTGGAACACCACGCGCGCGGGAGCCTTCAATGTGTGGCTGCCGCCATCACCCGGCGAACAGGTGGTAATTGCCTGCATTGGCGGCAACCCGGAAACCGCCATGATAATTGGCAGCCTGTGGAGTGATGCCAGTCCGGCACCCGGCAAAAGCCTGAAAGAAATTGTGGTCAGCGCGCCGGATGGCGCGGTGTTCCGCTACGACGCGGACGCAGGCGCACTGAGTGCCAGCGGCATGAAAACGGCCACTTTACAGGCATCCGTCAGCGTGAAACTGGATACGCCCGTCGTGGAATGCACAAACCTTCTGAGAACGGCGACGCTTGACGTCACAAAAGGAGGAAAGATGAGCGGCAATATCACGCACAGCGGCGGCAACTTCACCTCAAACGGCATTACCGTGCATACGCATAAACACGGTGGCGTGAAAGGCGGCAGCGATTCGACAGGAGGCCCGCAGTGACAACCCGCTACACAGGAATGAATCCGGACGGGACGGGAAACCTGAACGATATGGAACACCTGAAACAGTCAGTCAGGGATATCCTGACCACCCCGCTGGCAAGCCGGGTTATGCGACGGGAATATGGCAGCCTTGTGCCTGATTTGATTGACGAACCCATGAATAACACCACGCGTCTGCAATGCATGAGTGCTGCCGTGATTGCACTGACACGATGGGAACCCCGCATTGCCCTGGACGCCATCGACGTTGTCTGGAAAGCGGGAGGCCGCGCCGGGGTGACGCTGTCGGGCACTGTCATGCAGACCATGCAGAATGTTGAATTAACCATCACGCTGAGGGAGTAAATCATGCCCGCCGTTGACCTTTCCCAGTTACCGGAACCCGCCATCATCGCGGAGCCTGACTTTGAAGCAATTCTGGCTGACACAAAGGCCATGATGATTGCGGCTTATCCCGCCGAACAGCGTGAAGCCGTTTCCGCCGCGCTGGAGCTGGAATCGGAACCCCTTAACGTTATCGCTCAAACCATGTCGTTTCGTGAAATGCTGTTACGCCAGCGGGTTAACGAGGGTGCACGCGCCTGCATGTTAAGCCACAGCGCCGGGACAGACCTGGACAACCTCGCGGGCAATATGAACACAAAGCGCCTGGTTATCACTCCGGCAACGGATACCACCGACGCGGTGATGGAGAGCGACACCTCGCTGAGACTGCGGGCGCAGCGGGCGTACGACGGCCTGAGTGTTGCTGGCCCGTCAGGTGCATACGAGTATTTTGCCCGCAGTGCCAGCGGTCTGGTGCGTGATGCGCGGGCTATCAGTCCGTCTCCGGCAAATGTGACGGTTTCCATTCTGTCCACTGAAGGCGACGGCACAGCAACGGAGGCGTTGCTTAATACCGTTCGCGCCGTTCTGAATGCAGAGGATACCCGCCCGGTGGCCGACCGCCTGACCGTACAGAGCGCCAGAATCGTGACATGGCGGCTGAATGCAAAACTGTACTTTTACCCCGGCCCGGAATCCGAACCTATTCTGGCCGCGGCGGAATCGTCATTCAGGAAGTGGCTGGCTGAGCAGGGGCTTATCGGTCAGGACGTGGCGTTGTCCGCCATTGCTGCCGCACTGCATGTGCACGGTGTGCAACGCGTGGAGATAATCGAACCCACACAGAATATGGCCATCAGCGACATACAGGCGGCGCGCTGTGAGTCATTCACCATCAGCGAAGGTGGGCGCAATGAGTAATTCACTGTTACCGCCATCAGCCAGCAATTTCATGCGTTGTGCCGAAGCCGTCGGAACACGCATTACAGACATTCCGGTAGACCTCAACACGCTGTGGTCGCCGGACACCTGCCCGGTGCATCTGCTGCCTTATCTCGCCTGGGCGTTTTCCGTTGACCGCTGGGATCGCAACTGGCCGGAAGAGACAAAGCGACAGGTTATTCGTGATGCATGGCTGATACACCGACACAAAGGGACCATCAGCGCACTGCGCCGGGCCATTGAGCCGCTGGGGTACCTCATTCGCGTGTCTGAGTGGTGGGAGTTCGGCGGAGAACCGGGAACATTTACCGTTGAAGTCGGCACGCTGGACAGTGGCGTGACGGAGGAAATGTATCTGGAAATGGAGCGGTTGATTGCTGATGCCCGCCCGGTCAGCCGCCACATGACAGGGCTGAATATCATTCAGGAGATCCCGGGAGATATTTTCGCGGCGGCAGCAACTTACGACGGTGAAGTCATTACCATTTATCCGGACGATTAAGCATGAGTACCACAACACGTAAATTTAAAACCGTTATCACCGATACGGGTGCCAAAAAATTAGCTCAGGCAGCCGCGCCAGATGGTAAGCCTGTCCGCCTGACTCATATGGCCGTGGGCGACGGTGGCGGTACATTGCCCACACCAGACAGTAAGCAGACCCGTCTGGTGCATGAGGTGTGGCGACATACTGTTAATCGCGTCATCCTGGACGCAACACATCAGAACCGCATTATTGCAGAGCTGGTTATTCCTCCAGAAACGGGCGGATTCTGGATCCGGGAAATTGGTGTATTTGATGAGCACGGCGATTTAATCGCGGTGGGCAATACTGCCGAAAGTTACAAGCCAGCCGTTGCCGAAGGGTCCGGTCGTGCACAAACATTTCGCACCATTCTGACCGTATCCAGCACTGCCACCGTGGCGCTTACCGTGGATAACACCATGGTGATGGCCACAGTGGATTACGTGGATGACAAACTGAAAGAGCATGAACAGTCACGACGTCACCCGGACGCCTCGCTGAACGCAAAAGGCTTTGTTCAACTCAGTAGCGCCACTAACAGCGTGTCTGAAACGCAGGCTGCAACGCCGAAAGCGGTTAAGGCCGCGTATGACCTGGCTAACGGAAAATATACCGCTCAGGACGCCACGACGGCACGAAAAGGGATAGTCCAGCTCAGCAGTGCAACCAACAGCACGTCTGAAACGCAGGCTGCAACGCCGAAAGCAGTAAAGGCCGCGTATGACCTTGCTAACGCAAAATATACCGCTCAGGACGCCACGACGGCACAAAAAGGGATAGTCCAGCTCAGTAGTGCCACCAACAACACGTCTGAAACACTGGCCGCGACATCGAAAGCGGTCAAGGCGGTAATGGATGAAACGAACAAGAAAGCGCCCTTAAACAGTCCTGCGTTGACCGGAACGCCAACAACGCCAACTGCGCGACAGGGAACGAATAATACCCAAATCGCAAGCACGGCTTTCGTTATGGCTGCGATTGCCGCCCTTGTAGATTCGTCACCTGACGCACTGAATACGCTGAACGAGTTAGCGGCGGCGCTGGGAAACGACCCGAATTTTGCGACCACCATGACTAACGCGCTTGCGGGTAAGCAACCGAAAGATGCCACCCTGACGGCGCTGGCCGGGCTTGCTACTGCTGCAGACAAGTTTCCGTATTTTACGGGGAATGATGTCGCCAGCCTGGCAACCCTGACAAAAGTCGGGCGGGATATTCTTGCGAAATCGACCGTTGCTGCCGTTATCGAATACCTCGGTTTACAGGAAACGGTAAATCAGGCTTCTGGCGCATTACAGAAAAACCAGAACGGCGCAGATATTCCGGGAAAAGATACCTTCACCAAAAATATTGGGGCCTGCCGCGCATATAGCGCATGGCTGAATATTGGTGGCGATAGTCAGGTCTGGACAACCGCGCAATTTATTTCGTGGTTGGAGAGTCAGGGAGCATTTAACCATCCTTACTGGATGTGCAAAGGCTCATGGGCTTATGCAAATAATAAGGTCATTACAGATACAGGTTGCGGAAATATTTGTCTTGCAGGTGCTGTGGTGGAAGTTATTGGCACTCGCGGCGCAATGACCATACGCGTTACTACGCCGAGCACGTCCAGCGGTGGCGGAATTACTAACGCTCAATTCACTTATATTAATCATGGTGATGCTTATGCTCCTGGATGGCGAAGAGACTACAACACGAAAAACCAGCAGCCTGCATTTGCTTTAGGGCAAACAGGAAGCAGGGTTGCAAATGATAAAGCTGTTGGCTGGAACTGGAATAGCGGCGTTTATGATGCAGATATCAGTGGCGCATCGACATTAATCCTCCACTTCAATATGAATACGGGGAGCTGCCCTGCTGTACAGTTCCGCGTGAATTACAGGAACGGCGGTATTTTTTATCGTTCAGCGCGTGATGGTTATGGATTTGAGGCTGACTGGTCAGAGTTTTACACCACGACCCGCAAACCCTCTGCGGGAGATGTTGGTGCATACACGCAGGCAGAATGTAACTCAAGGTTTATTACAGGTATTCGCCTGGGCGGTCTGTCATCTGTTCAGACATGGAATGGTCCCGGCTGGTCTGACAGGTCAGGTTATGTCGTTACAGGTTCAGTTAACGGAAACCGTGATGAATTAATTGATACAACACAGGCAAGGCCAATTCAGTATTGCATTAATGGAACGTGGTATAACGCGGGGAGTATTTAATCATGATGAACTTAAAAAACATTACTGCTGGCAATCCTAAAACGAAAGAACAATACCAGCTAACAAAGCAATTTAACATCAAATGGCTTTATTCAGATGATGGAAAAAACTGGTATGAGGAACAAAAGAATTTCCAGCCAGACACATTGAAAATGGTCTATGACCGTAACGGCGTTATTATTTGTATTGAAAAGGATGTTTCAGCAATTAATCCGGAAGGCGCAAGCGTCGTTGAATTACCTGATATTACAGCAAATCGCCGTGCTGACATTTCGGGTAAATGGATGTTCAAAGATGGCGTAGTGGTAAAGCGAACTTATACCGAGGAAGAGCAGAGGCAGCAGGCGGAAAATGAAAAGCAAAGCCTGCTACAGCTCGTCAGGGATAAAACCCAGCTATGGGACTCACAGCTACGGCTGGGCATCATTTCCGACGAGAATAAACAAAAATTAACAGAGTGGATGCTCTTTGCGCAGAAAGTCGAATCTACAGACACTTCCAGCCTGCCAGTAACGTTTCCAGAACAACCAGAATGAAACAAGGCCCGCTATCGGGCCTTAATTTTTATTCAGGCTTTTGTGGCCATTCAGGATTTGCCGTATCCACACGGCTGACCAGAACACTATAGCGTTCCCATGACTCCAGTCGTGCGCGTTCCTCATCCGTCGCCATATTCAGCCTGACAGCGCGTTCCAATGGCTGAATAACGTTTTCTGCTTCGGAAAGTAACGCGGCCTTTTGTGATTCGGTCTGTTGTTGTTGCTCGTCTGCCGTATAAATCCGTTTAACCACAGCTCCGTCCTTAAACATCCACTTACCGGAATCATCAGCACGTCGGTTGGCGGTAATATCAGGAACCTCAACGACGCTATAACCTTCAGGGTTAAGCGTGGAGGCATCTTTGGTGATGGCGACAATAATATTATTTGCATCGTAAACAATCTTTATTGTGTCTGGCTGAAAGTTTTTCACTTCCTCATACCAGTTTTTTCCGTCTTCGGACCATAACCAGATAACATCAAAATTCTTTGTTAGCTGATATTGTTCTTTTGTTTTTGGATTTCCAGACTTAATATTTTTTAAATGCTGCATAAATTACACCTGTGCGACGTTATACCATGTGCCATTGATGTATTTTTGTATTGGTCTGAATACTGCCGGATCATCGCCATCAACTTCACCGACAATGCCAAGCCCCGTAATTGCATGACCTGATTTCTCATACATCACGCCTTTTTGCATAGTCTGAACAACACGTGTGCCAAGTCGGACATCTCTCACATAACGTGAATCAAAATTACCATAATTGCCGGGAATAACTTGCGAGCCGCAAAGCCAGTTCCCGTTATTATCCATGTACGCCTGACCATCGGTACCATTGGCTGTCCTTGAGTTATTAATCATGTAGATGCCAAATTGCTTATTCCCCAGTCCACCAATCATAAATTTGCGATCAGCGTGGTCCTGACGAAGTAATGCCTGCGCACCATCGGTGGATACCGCATTGCGTCCCAAAATAGCATTCTGGTCACGCATATGAATCCACATGCCGGTACTACTGTTAATTGCAAAACGGTTTGCAAATATATCCCCTGTAACATCAAGACCATGCCCCATGCTTATCCGACCAGTTCTAAGGTTAATCGTAAAGGGGCGTAATGGCCCTATATCACCATTTTCTCCCTCATTCTCTCGTGTAGGGATGATATGCAGGCATTCTTCAGAACGGCGAAAAATGGCACCAAAAGATGAATTAAATATCCTCAGTGCATTGACTGTCGATATTTTTACTTCACTGCTGAAAAGGGCTTTAACAAGAACAGACAAAGCATCCCATTTAAGATTCATCAGGTCTTTTGTTGTGGTGCTTTGTTTGCTTCTCCATTTGAAATATTCATTGCCGTTGTCGCCTGTTTCAAACCACATGTATGAATCAGTGTCACCATCGGCATCATTTTTAAATCCAATCTTCGCCCAGTCAGTATTTCGAATCCAGGCAAGGATTGAGTCATTTTCAAAAGTAAGCCCACCGGACAAGGTATCGCCATTTTTTTGCACGGCGTTACCAGCCCTGTTTACCGTTTCCTGTAAACCGAGGTTTTAGATAATGGCCGTTTCCGGCCTGCATGGCATGATTTGCGCTTTTAAACGGGAGATTCAGCGTGCTGATTGGCTATGTAAGGGTATCAACAAATGACCAGAATACAGACCTGCAACGAAACGCTCTTGTTTGTGCAGGATGTGAACAAATATTTGAAGATAAATTAAGCGGGACAAAGACAGACCGACCGGGATTAAAACGCGCTTTAAAGCGTCTTCAAAAAGGTGACACGCTGGTTGTCTGGAAACTGGATCGCCTCGGGCGAAGCATGAAACATCTGATTTCTCTCGTCGGGGAACTACGGGAGCGAGGGATTAATTTTCGCAGTCTGACCGACAGCATAGATACATCTTCTCCAATGGGGCGTTTTTTCTTCCACGTGATGGGTGCCCTGGCTGAAATGGAACGTGAATTAATTGTTGAACGTACACTGGCCGGACTGGCGGCAGCGCGCGCACGGGGGCGCACAGGCGGACGTCGACCGAAGCTGACAAAAGAACAGCATGAGCAAATAGCAAGGCTGATTAAAAACGGTCACGACAGAAAACAACTGGCAATAATTTACGGCATTGGTACATCGACGATTTATCGTTACCACCCCGCAGGAGAATCAAGCGGAACAATAGAGAAGAGTCAGAAAACAAAATAACCGCTAATCTGGCCATTAGCGGTTTTTGTGTTAAATCAGAACAGCCCTTTAACTGAACTGGCCGCGCTGTTAAGAGATGATGTCACCTTATCTTTGAAGCCGGACAGCATATCGCTGAATGATGAGGATTGCAGGCGCTCTCGCAAATCCTCATCGCAGCGTTCAAGTGTCAGTGAAAATTCTATCTTTTTCGCCTTACCGTAGCGATCAAACTCGGAACGGGTCGTATTCGTTCCGGTCAGGACATACATGCCGTAAATCTGCCCGACGCCATCAATCAAAGGCCAGGGTCGTCCTGTATACGCCTGCGTGGTCAGCAGCGACAGCGACACTTCGCCCCCTGTAATTTCAGGATAAAGCACACCAGAAAGAACGATGCGATCATCACCTGCACCGATATACTGCCAGCTTGCTGAACGGTTAACGCGTTCATTTTTCACATGCCGCCAGCTTTTGTTTTGCTGTAACTGCTGATGCGGCAATGTGCGCAGCTCAAAAACAAACATGCCGTAGATCATCATCATGGCCATGACTCCTCAATCTTTATCGTAAAAACTGCCACGCCCGGCACGGGCGCGCCGTTCCATTTCTGCCCTGACCATTTCACCGACCAGTTTCGCCAGTTCGCGGGGATTCTGTGTAACGACGTTATGCAGATGAACATGAATTTCACCACCAAATCCGGAGGCAACAGGCTCCCGGTTACGGGAAGTTACAGGAACTGATGCCACTGGCGATCGTATGGCCTCCGCCACCGGGCGGGAGCTGGCCGCAACAACAGGGACCAGCGCCGGAGGCAGCGGAGCCGGGACCACGGGTGTGATATTAATTGCGGGGGCAGGCTTACTGACCTGTGCAATCTTTCGCTCCTGCCACTCCCCACGAACAGCAAGTGCGCGGGGCAGGTTCTTAAAGACAATATCGCCGGGGCCAATACGTTTTTTTGTCTCATCAACCAGCTTACCTGTGTTATCAGCAATTTTGCTGAGTCTGCGTAGCGTCCCGGTATTGCTGTCTGTGAGTGGTTTGTTGTCTTTGGGTTTATCACCCCCGGTGCCATTGCCATTTTCCACAGGCTTCGGCGGATTGATTTTCGCCAGGTCCCCCTGAAGCAAGGCAACCTTGTCCTGAAGAATGGCCGCACGCTGTGCGTCTTCGATTTTCTTGCGCGCCCTTTCCGCTTCATCCGGAAGGACGCCAAGTTTTTCAAGTATCCACGCCAGCGTATCCAGTAGCATTTTTGCAGGTGTCAGAACAAGCTGTAACGCACCGCCAAGAACGTTACCGAATATCTCGCCAGCACTGGTACATTTATCCAGCGTTTCCTTGCTGGACTCCATCGGTGACAGCAGCGATTTAAACCAGTTAAACACCTGACTGATCCCGCTTCCGATTGCGTCAAAAACAGGGCCAAACCGTTCAAAGGTTTCGCGCAACGGAGCCAGCCGTTCCATAATCCCGCTGAACACCCCGGCATAAAACGCCTTAATGGGTTCCCAGTATTTCCAGATGAGAACCGCCGCAGCCACAAACGCAGCAGCAATCAATCCGACCGGACTGAACAGCGCCCCGATAGCACCCCCCAGCAAAGAAACGGAACCCGTCACCATTCCCCATAGTGCTGGCAGGACCCTGACAGCATTCATTGATCCGGTCAGGAGAGAAAAACCAAGACGCAGTTTTGCCAGCGGGCCAGCAAGCACACCAATAGCCAGCGACAACGAGCCAACCGTTGCAGTCATTGCCAGCAACGCACCGCCTGCTATCAGTAGCTGGCGCGTCAGTACCGGATGGGCCTGCGCCAGCGAGGTGATTTTTTCAAGCACCCGCGTGAGCCACTGCGTGACAGAACGCAGCGGACCGTCAACCAGATCACTGATGCGAATACGAAGACCTTCCCATGCGCTGTCGAGATTTTTCAGGTCCCCATCAAGATTATCGGCCATTACTTTTGCAACGCGATCGGCCTCTCCCCTTGCCCCCTGCAATTCTCTGGTCAGTTTTTGCAGCTCTCCTGAACCAGCCGCCGCAACAAGCGTCTGCAAACCAACGAACGCCTCTTCTCCGGCGATGTCCTTGAAGAAGGAAACCTGGTCCACCTGTCCGTATTTTTGTGTCGCCTTATAGAGATCAAGCAGCACATCCTCCATCGGGCGCATTTTGCCTCTGGCGTCAGCAACTGACACTCCCAGCTCTTTCAGCGCATCAGCCGCAGCTTTTGGCGGTGATGCAAGGCGGGACAGACTTGCGCGCATGGCCGTACCAGCATCGCTTCCACGAAGGCCATTATTGGCAAGCATCCCGGCCATGGCTGCCGCTTCTTCAAGACTGATACCAAGTTTTGCGGCAACCGGACCGGTATACTTCATGGTTTCGCCCAGCGCGCGTAAATCAGTATTGGTCCGGGTGAATGCCGCTGTCAGCGTATCGCCAACCCGGTCCATTTGATCGGCTGTCAGGTTGAACTGTGTGAGGATATTGGAGCCTATATCCGCCGTCTCGCCGAGTTCGACGCCACCTGCCAGCGCCATATTAAGAACACCGGGCAATGCGGCCTGAATGGCCTGCGGAGTAAAACCAGCCATTGCCAGAAAGCTCTGCCCACTGGCGGCATCACTCGCAGTAAACTGTGTTTCAGAGCCAAGTTTTAACGCCTGCTCACGCAGCGCCTTAAACTGCGGGCTGTTTTTGTCGATTCGCGTCAGTGCCTGAACGCGGGACATCTCTTTGCCGAACCCGATCGCAGGCTGCAAAAAACGCCCGGCAGCATAGCCGCCCGCCGCTGCCGCACCAATTGCCAGCGCACCACCTGTTTTCAGTTTTCCCGCTGTTTCCTGCGCGCGCGAATACCGCTCACGCGCCTGCGTTACACGCGCAAGCGCCTGCCGTTCGCGTTCAAGCTGGTTGTTGTATTGTTCGGTGCGTCTGATGGCCTGCTGAATGGTGTTATCGCTGCCTGTCAGGGAAATGCCGTGGCGTTTCAGTTCTCCGCCAAGCTCCCGCATTTTCTGAATTTCCCGTGTGCGCGATTCATTCAGGCGTTCAAGCCGGGTGCTTAACTGCTGCATCAGCTTTTGTTGTTTTTCGCTGAGCACTGTACCCGTGCGTTGTAACTGATTAAGGGCGTTAAGCTGGCGTCGTGCTTTCACGATGCCCGCATCCGCTTTACTGACAGCGTCACGGGCGCGCTCAAATGAACGCGCCTGACGCTCGAGATTTTTGATCGCCCCCTGCGTTCGCTGGATGGAGTCACCAAACTGCCCCATCAGGCGGCGGGCGTTTTCGGCAGGCCGGGTCAGCCTGTCAACGGCGCTGAAAGCGACCCGGATATCAAGAGTCTTCATTGTCTGCATTCCCGCTGCGAAGTGCCGCCCGCTCACGCCAGCTAACCACTTCGCCGGGCGTCATCATGAAGATTTCGGCGGGCGACCAGTTAAAAATGGCGGCGATATCTGCCACCAGATCTTCGATGTGCTCAAAGCACACCAGGGTGATTACGCTGCCGTCTCCTGCACGCTCTTCGCGCCAGAGTCTGGCTCGCTCATAAAATTTACAGCCACAGCGCACAACTGAATAAAATCGCGTGACGACATTTTTTTAATCATCACTTCATCCAGTCGTGGCGAGGTCACGCGAGGCAACAGCGTGAACATGGTATCCGCTTTCAGATTCAGCACATCAGACAGCGACAGACCACGCAGGGATCCAGCCTGTTCAATAGCCCCGGTGATCTCCACATACGTGATTTTTTCGCCACCACGCTCAATTGGTCGGGTCAGTTTTACGCCACGTTCGACAGCCATATCCTCACCTGCCGTCACATCATCCGCCACGGTGTTATTCCGGGTTTCAGTATCGATGTCTTTCATCAGTTGTCTCCTTTTCAGTCAGAGGCGACGCACTGCGCCGCCTGCATATTACTTATCAGCCAAGCCCGAGCGCGGAACGGATGCGATCGGGCACAATGTCCTTGCCGTCCTTCCGGTAAATGAAGTTCAGCAGGTCAATCTCCCACAACGGGCGATCGTTAACGCTCAGCTTGTAGTAGGTGTTTTTAATGGCGTAAGTGTGTGATGTGGCTTCGCCCTGTTTGGCTTCCCCCATATCAATTTCCGTCACACGTCCGCGCATTTCGACTTCATACAGGTCGCTTTCTGCATCGGTGTAGTATTCACCCGCAAAACGCAGCAGCGTGCCGTCAATCGTGCCGCCATACTTAAGGAACAGCTCACGAACTGCGCCCCCCATGACAAAGCTCGCATCAAGCGCGGAGTCGTCCAGGCCGAGATCAATACTTACCGCCCCCATCATGCCACCACCCCGGTAGCTGTCGGTTTTGCGCGTCAGCTTAGGCAAAGTGACGGACGTCACCTTACCCACTTCGTTTTCACCATCCACAAACAGCGTAAAAAAGCGAAGATGTTTTGGCACAGCCATCAGGCACCTCCCAGCACCGCAAATGCGGGTTCAAAGTATTCATCAGTAAACGTCTGGTAAAGCTCCATGTCTTCCAGTGGCGGAACGGGCGTATATTTGTAGCGAATACGCACACGCCCCTGACGTAAATCCGTGGTGCTGTTATCCACCACGTCATACCAGCACTCCGCGCCAATCAGTTTCCCGGCTGTCACCAGTGAATCCAGTTTTGCCCTGATGGCACTGATAACATCCTTCACGTTCGCAGGCGTCAGTGGACTGTCGATGGTTTCAAACTGCGCTTCCGCAATTGAATCAGCCAGCACCTGTGCGGTTCGGGTATACACCTCAAAGATGTAGGCGTTCGTTTCCGGTGTGCGGTTGCCCCAGAAGCGGAACCCGTTGCGACGAATAATGGTCGTGATTTCTTTGTTGTTGAGGCTGTTGGCATCGCTGTCTTCGGCCTGCAACGACCAGAACACATGCCTCGACATCCCCAGCACATTTTTAACCGGAACGTTGGACAATGATTTGTGCCAGCCCTGCTCATGGTCAATGTACGCACGAAGGCCGCACGCATAGGCAGGCGCGGGGAACGTTTCGTTTTTGCCACTTTTCGGGTTGTAGGCGATGAAGTCCGGCCATAAGAGCATCACCTCACGTTCGTTGAATTTCTGGCGGTAGGTAATCGCCTCAGCCATCGTGTTACAGCCGTGACATGAGGCATACACAAACGCGCGCAGTTTACCCGCAATCACGCACAGGGATTTTGTTACCGCCTCCGTGTCCAGCTCCGGCGCGGCCAGAATACGCGGACGGTATCCGATGCTTTCATCCTGCTCTGCAACAAGCAGCGCATACATCCCCGTATAGCTGCCGTCAGATTCAGAACCACCGATAACCAGTTGATCCTGCGTTTTTCCGTCTTCTTCTTTGTGTTCAGCCACGCGAACGACGATCACCTTTGTGCTCACCTGGTCTGCGATGGCCTTAAGCGCACGATAAAGCGTCCCCGTTGTTCCGCATTTTCCCAGCACGTCATTGACGCGGGTCAGCAGTGTGGGCTTGTTCAGCGGGAACAGCTCCGCATCCGCATCATCCGCCGTTGCCACGATACCGATAACACTGGAATCAACATCATTAATCGCTGTTACCAGGTCGGTACTTTCCGTAACACGGGCACCATGAAAACGAGTTTCACTCATAGCTTCAGCCCCTTGTATCCGTTAAATGATTCAGCAACAATCATCACCCACCACGCGCGTAATCTCACCCCTGCGCTATTCTCCCGCCACGGCGACAACAAAAAGCAGTAACCCACTCCGCACGCACATGCGACCATGCCGCACAGGGAGGGAACAGATGACCGACACCACCATGCAATTGCTCAGTCAGGGCACAGACCCCGTGAAAATGCCGGATTTTGATATTCTCGCGGAGGGTAAAACGCTGTCCGGCGTGGCAGAGCGCCTGATGAGCCTGTCGCTGACCGACAACCGGGGATTTGAGGCGGACCAGCTCACCATCACGCTGGATGATGCCGATGGCCAGTTGCAGCTACCGCCACGGGGCGCGCGTCTGACGGTTCTCATTGGCTGGAAAGGGGAACCGCTGACAGAAAAAGGCACTTACATTGTTGATGAAATCGCTCACGAAGGACCGCCGGACAGGCTGACTGTTTCAGCCAGAAGCGCAGATTTTCGGGATGAATTTAACGTTAAACGTGAGGTGTCCTGGCATGATGTGACCGTTGAGCGTGTGGTATCCGCCATCGCTCATCGGTACGGTCTGAAACCGCAAATCAGCGAAATGCTGATGGATATCGAAATCGACCACGCCGACCAGACCGAAGAAAGCGACATGTCCTTTCTTACGCGCATGGCGGAAATGCTGGGCGCAATCACCACGGTAAAAAGCGGTAATCTGTTATTCATTATGCCAGGCGGTGGCGTGAACGCACAGGGCCAGCCGTTGCCATCGTTCGCCATCACGCGCAGCAGTGGCGATCGCCATCAGTTCCGCATTGCTGACCGCGAAGCGTATACGGGGGTACGCGCTTACTGGCTTGATCTTAATTACGGGAAAAAGAAAAAAGTCAGCGTGAAACGCCGCAAACCGCCAAAACCCAAAAAGGAGAAAAGCAGCAGCCGTGAAGGTGATTATATGGAAGGTGCGGAAGGCAATGTGTTTGTGTTACGCAAGACTTATCAGAACGAGCAGGCAGCAAGACGCGCAGCGGCGGCAAAGTGGCAGCAGCTACAACGCGGAGCCGCATCATTTTCCATCACGCTGGCACGTGGACGTGCAGAACTCTACCCCGAAATGCATGGCACGGTAACAGGATTTAAAAGCGAGATTGATAATCAGGACTGGATTATTGCAAAAGCCGAGCACACCATTGATAACAGCGGCTTTACCACGCAGCTTGAGCTTGAGGCAAAAATCCCGGAATGGATAGCGGAAACAGAGTGAGCAACTTAGAATAGCGACAGCACCACGTTAAGGGAGGTCGCTATGTTCCGTTGTCCGCTTTGTGGCGCATCTGCCCGTATCCGCACCAGTCGTCCGGAAAATGATTCAAACACCGTGCGGCAAAAGTATTACCAGTGTAACAATCTGGAATGCGGCGTATGCTTCTCAACACTGGAAGCTTTCCATAAATTCACATCAAAACACGCCTCCGGCGTTCACTCTTCAGAAGATATCCCGTGGCATGATCTGCCAGCTTCACACAGGGGAAACAATCAGATGAGTTTGCCTTTATCTCAGAATTAACAGGCAGAATTGCCGGAGTAACAAAAAAGCGATAGATTACGCGCGGGTGCCTTTCGGCTGATGGTCGGAGGGAATACCCGAAGGCCAGATGTGGAAAGGCCCCGGAAAACATCTCTGTTTAACCGAGGCCCTAACATATCTACCTTAAGCAAGTGATAGGTTAGCGCCTCTCCAACAAAGGAGCAAGCGCTATGTCGCAAAAATCGCTTACGGCCATCACGTTCTGCGTGACGGTAATCCTCATCATCTGGATGCTGCACGGTTCGCTGTGTGAAATACGGATGAGCTTCTGGGGAGCGGAGTTTGCGGCGTTCTTACAGTGTAAGCAGTAAGGAAACCGCGACGGGGGAGCAATCCCCCGTCAATCGGTTGCTAAGGTTGGCTGAAGTGGCACCCTATCTCTCAGACATGAACAACAAACCCGCAGCGTAAAAACTGCGGGTTTTCTTTTTGCTACCCTCACAAATGAGGGCACCATACATAAGCAATAGGCATAACAGATCGATGCAATAAATCCGATCGATAAAAACGATCGATTTGTTATCATATCGGCAGCAGTAACCACACAAGAGGTGCCGCAAATGACGCAAAATGTACGATGCAAAAATTGCAACAAACTACTTGCCCGCGCCTCATTTCACTACATTGAAATAAAATGTCCGCGCTGCAAAACACTTAACCAGATAACGAGAGCCATCGAGCACCCCACACACATGAGGAGTTATGACCGTGGGGATCGCAATCCAGCACCAACCAGCACATACACCGGAACACACTAAGGTTTATCAGACTGACAATGCCACGCTCTGTCGTGGGAATGCGCTGGAAATATTGCCGCTGATTGAGCCAGAAAGTATTGATGCCTTAATCACTGACCCGCCTTACAGTTCGGGCGCGACACACAAGGCCGGACGCACCAACCAGGGCAGCCACGCAAAATATCTGAACGGCGAGAACCTTCATCGCTTTGATGGGTTTGCGGGTGAAAACATGGATGCCCGTTCGTGGGCTTACTGGACACAATTATGGATGGCACAGGCACACCGCGCAGTCAGGCCGGGCGGTTATGCCCTGGTATTTACTGACTGGCGACAACTGCCAGCTTTAACCGATGCGTTTCAGGCCAGCGGTTTTACATGGCGTGGAATCATTGCGTGGAACAAAGGAAGGGGGTCACGAACACCCCATACGGGGTATTTCCGGCATCAGTGCGAATACATCGTCTGGGGCAGTAAAGGCCATTTAGGTAAATCGCCTTCGGGACCGTTCGACGGCTGCATGACGTTCCCGGTTATCCCATCAAAGAAAATGCACCCGACCGGAAAACCAGAAGAACTTATGGCAGAACTGGTCAGGACTGCGAATAGTGGTGGAACAGTCCTTGATCCTTTTATGGGATCGGGAACAACGGGTGTGGCTGCACTGAAAGCAGGACGCAAATTTATTGGTATAGAAACCAGTGATCATTATTTTGATGTAGCAACACAACGGCTCAAAACGGCGATCGAACCATAAGACAAAGCCCGCAATGTTGCGGGCTTACTCTACCTCTCGAAAATGTGGTCACTGCGTGGACATACGCTGATACAAATCCTTTTATATCAAGAAATTAAATCTTTGTTTTTTTCATCAACAAGGATTTTCACGTTTGTGTTACCTGTATGAGACGAGAGTTAACCGGACAAGTGTGCCATAATCTCGCGGCCAGGCATACTTGCGAAGATTTCAGGTATAAGGATACGTAATGATACAACCTATTTCCGGCCCTCCTCCTGGGCAACCACCAGGTCAGGGAGATAACCTGCCGTCTGGCGCGGGCAATCAGCCTTTATCCAGTCAGCAACGTACTTCGCTGGAAAGCTTAATGACGAAAGTGACCTCACTGACGCAACAGCAAAGAGCAGAACTGTGGGCGGGTATCAGGCACGATATTGGTCTGTCGGGAGATTCACCGCTGCTTTCGCGTCACTTCCCTGCCGCTGAGCACAATCTGGCGCAACGTCTGCTGGCCGCGCAAAAAAGCCATTCTGCCCGCCAGCTTTTAGCGCAATTAGGGGAGTATTTACGTCTGGGGAATAATCGTCAGGCGGTCACGGATTATATCCGTCATAACTTTGGTCAGACGCCGCTGAATCAGCTCTCACCGGAGCAATTAAAAACCATTCTAACCCTGTTGCAGGAAGGGAAGATGGTTATTCCGCAACCGCAGCAGCGCGAGGCGACCGACCGTCCGTTATTACCGGCGGAGCACAATGCGCTCAAACAGCTGGTGACCAAACTTGCGGCGGCAACGGGAGAACCCAGCAAGCAGATCTGGCAATCGATGCTGGAACTTTCCGGGGTGAAAGATGGTGAGTTAATTCCAGCGAAACTGTTTAACCATCTGGTGACCTGGCTACAGGCGCGTCAGACGCTAAGCCAGCAAAATACGCCGACGCTTGAATCACTCCAGATGGCGCTAAAACAACCTTTAGATGCCAGTGAACTGGCGGCGTTATCGGCATATATCCAGCAAAAATATGGCCTTTCTGCGCAATCATCGCTTTCTTCTGCCCAGGCCGAGGATATTCTTAATCAGCTTTATCAACGGCGGGTTAAAGGGATTGATCCGCGTGATATGCAACCGCTGCTTAATCCTTTTCCACCGATGATGGACACGTTGCAAAATATGGCAACGCGTCCCGCGCTGTGGATACTGTTAGTCGCGATTATCCTGATGCTGGTCTGGCTGGTTCGTTAGCCCCGACGAAATGACAGTATCGTGACAATAATTCCCAGCACCGCAGAGATCGCCCCGGCAAGAAATACCGAAGAGTAACCAAACGTGGTCGCCAGCATTCCCGCCAGCGGCCCGGAGACGCCGAGGGCGATATCCTGAAACGCGGCGTAACCGCCCAGTGCGGTGCCGCGAACTTGTGACGGTACGCGTTTAACCACCTCCACGCCCAGCGCAGGAAAGATAAGCGAACATCCGGCTCCGGTTAACGCCGCGCCCGCTAATGCGACCCACGCACCTGGGGCTTGCCAGAGCAGCAACAAGCCCACCGTTTCTACAAGCAGAGAGACAATCGCCACTTTCACGCCGCCAAAACGGTCCGGCATCCAGCCAAACATGACACGCATCACGACAAATGCGCCGCCAAACGCGGTAAGAGTAAAGCCCGCCATCGCCCATCCTTTGCTGGCAAAGTAGAGCGAAACGAAAGTCCCGATAACCGCAAAACCAACGCCTTGTAGTGCCAGACCTAACCCTGGTTTCCAGATAAGCCCGACAACACTCCACAGCGATGGACGTTCTCCCGCCAGGGCCGGTACTTTGCGCACTGTGCCATTACAGGCCCACGCCAGTAAGGGTAATGCCATTGTGGTGAGCGCCAGTGCGGCAAAACCGTAATGGCTATGAATCAATAGGCCAAGCGGCGCACCAACAGCGAGGGCACCGTAAATCGCCATTCCGTTCCATGACATCACTTTGCCGGAATGTTTTGGCCCAACGATGCCTAATCCCCAGGTCAGAGCGCCCGTCAGTAACTGGCTTTCGCCAAAGCCAAGAATCAAACGCCCGACGACCAACAGGGCAAATTTGAACGGTGCGGAGACGGGCAAAATCGCCGCCAACAGCAGCGCGCCGCCAGCCAGACCGCAAGCTAACATCCCCTGAAGCGCCGAACGTTTTGCGCCATATTGATCGGCCAGTCGCCCGGCGTAACCACGCGTCAGCACCGTAGCCAGAAACTGAATGCCGACGGCAATACCGACCATGGTGTTGCCATAGCCCAGTTCATGATGAACAAACAGCGGGATAACCGGCAACGGCAGCCCTACGGTCATGTAGGTGAGAAAAACCGCAAAAGCGATGCGGAAGAGCGAAAAATTGGCAGAAGATCGTGTTTCGGTTTGGCTTACAGCAGTCATGCATTACTCCAGAATGCAGCGCAAGGCGAGGAATTTCCCCGTCTCATCTCTCTGGTTTCAGGGTTACGGTGCGTTGGCAGGAATTAACGCGTACGTCTTTTCAGAAGGAAATCGACAAAGCGGGAAGTTTGCCTGGAACAGGCGGCGATTGTCAATAATGTGAAAAAGGGAACCATCGGGTTCCCTTTGGCGTTAGTGCCGGAGGCCGCATTGGCGCGTAATGTCGGAGGCGACGCTGGCGCGTCTTATCCGACCTACTCCGGCCTACTGCGAATTAATCTTTCAGCTTGCGCATTACCAGCGTGGCGTTGGTGCCGCCGAAGCCGAAGCTGTTAGACATAACGGTGGTCAGTTCGCGATCGGTCGTTTCGGTCACGATGTTCAGACCCGCAGCCTGCTCGTCCAGCTCTTCAATGTTGATGCTCGGGGCGATAAAGCCGTGTTCCAGCATCAGCAGAGAGTAGATAGCTTCCTGTACGCCAGCAGCGCCCAGAGAGTGACCGGTCATTGCTTTGGTTGCAGAAATCGCCGGGCTCTTATCGCCGAACACTTCACGGATAGCCGCCAGCTCTTTCACGTCGCCAACCGGAGTCGAAGTACCGTGGGAGTTCAGGTAGTCGATTGGGGTATCAACACCGTGCATCGCCATCTTCATGCAACGCACTGCGCCTTCGCCAGACGGAGCAACCATGTCTGCGCCATCAGACGTTGCGCCGTAGCCAACGATTTCAGCGTAGATATGAGCACCACGTGCCAACGCGTGTTCCAGTTCTTCGACCACCACCATACCGCCGCCGCCAGCGATAACGAAACCGTCACGGTGAG
This sequence comes from Escherichia sp. F1, assembly GCF_046764225.1. Lineage (NCBI taxonomy): Bacteria > Pseudomonadati > Pseudomonadota > Gammaproteobacteria > Enterobacterales > Enterobacteriaceae > Escherichia > Escherichia sp. F1. The sequence continues at coordinate 1,503,339 of NZ_CP177202.1, read as the reverse complement.
CGTCATAAGTACGGGAGGCTTTTTCCGGGGTGTCGTTGTATTTGGTAGACAGCGCCCCCATTGCGTCGAATTCGCAGGCCATTTCCCAGCACAGCTCTTCGCCGCCGCCAGCAAACACGATGTCCTGTTTGCCCAGTTGGATCTGCTCTACTGCGTTACCGATACAGTGTGCGGAGGTCGCACACGCGGAGCTGATGGAGTAGTTTACACCGTGAATTTTAAACGGCGTGGCGAGGCAGGCAGAAACGCCAGATGCCATCGCTTTGGTGACCACATACGGGCCAACCGCTTTCAGGCCGCGCGGGCCGCGCATTGCGTCAGCGCCGAAGACCTGGAAACGCGGGGAACCGCCGCCGGAACCTGCAATCAGGCCAACGCGCGGGTTATTCTGGTAAGCTTCCGGGGAGAGGCCAGCATCTGCAATTGCCTGCTCCATAGAAAGGAATGCATAAATGGATGCGTCGCTCATAAAGCGCACAACTTTGCGGTCAATGAGGCCAGTGGTATCCAGTTTTACGTTGCCCCAGACGTGGCTACGCATGCCGGAATCCTTCAGCTCCTGAGAGAAAGTGATCCCTGAACGTCCTTCACGCAGAGATGCCAGGACTTCCTGCTGGTTATTACCGATGCTGGAAACAATGCCCAGGCCAGTAATCACTGCACGTTTCATTCAATACCTCTGTAAGTCGCACATAGAGTAAGTTTCGAATGCACAATAGCGTACACTTGTACGCCGAACAAGTCCGATCAGCCAATTAATAGAGAAATTTGCGCAGCCTGACACACATCGCTAAGATCGAGCCACCGCCTGTAAGACGAGTAACTTACGTGAAACACTACTCCATACAACCTGCCAACCTCGAATTTAATGCTGAGGGTACACCTGTTTCCCGAGATTTTGACGATGTCTATTTTTCCAACGATAACGGACTTGAAGAGACGCGTTATGTTTTTCTCGGGGGTAACCATTTAGAGGCACGTTTTCCTGAACATCCACATCCTCTGTTTGTGGTAGCAGAGAGCGGCTTCGGCACCGGATTAAACTTCCTGACGCTATGGCAGGCATTTGTTCAGTTTCGCGAAGCACATCCGCAAGCGCAATTACAACGCTTACATTTCATCAGTTTTGAGAAATTTCCCCTCACCCGTACTGATTTAGCCTTAGCGCATCAACACTGGCCGGAACTGGCTCCGTGGGCGGAACAACTTCAGGCGCAGTGGCCAATGCCCTTGCCTGGTTGCCATCGTTTATTGCTCGATGAAGGCCGCGTGACGCTGGATTTATGGTTTGGCGATATTAACGAACTGACCAGCCAAATGGACGATTCGCTAAATCATAAAGTAGATGCCTGGTTTCTGGACGGCTTTGCGCCAGCGAAAAACCCGGATATGTGGACGCAAAATCTGTTTAACGCCATGGCCCGGCTGGCGCGTCCGGGCGGTACGCTGGCGACATTTACGTCTGCCGGTTTTGTCCGCCGTGGTTTACAGGAAGCCGGATTCACGATGCAAAAACGTAATGGCTTTGGGCGCAAACGGGAAATGCTTTGTGGGGTGATGGAACAGACATTACCCCTCCCCTGCTCCACGCCGTGGTTTAACCGCACGGGCAGCAACAAACGGGAAGCGGCGATTATCGGCGGAGGTATTGCCAGCGCGTTGTTGTCGCTGGCGCTATTGCGTCGCGGCTGGCAGGTAACGCTTTATTGCGCGGATGAAGCCCCCGCGCTGGGTGCTTCCGGCAATCGTCAGGGGGCGTTGTATCCGTTATTAAGCAAACACGATGAGGCGCTAAACCGCTTTTTCTCTAATGCGTTTACTTTTGCTCGTCGGCTTTACGATTTATTGCCCGTCAAATTTGATCATGACTGGTGCGGCGTCACGCAGTTAGGCTGGGATGAGAAAAGCCAGCATAAAATCGCACAGATGCTGTCGATGGATTTACCCACAGAACTGGCTGTTGCGGTCGGGGCGAATGAGGTTGAAGGCGTTACAGGTGTAGTAACAAATTGTGGCGGTATTACATATCCGCAAGGTGGATGGCTGTGTCCAGCAGAACTGACCTGTAATGTGCTGGAACTGGCGCAACAGCAAGGTTTACAGATTCGTTATCAACACCAGTTACAGGATTTATCCCGTAAGGATGACTGTTGGTTGCTGAATTTTGCAGGAGATCAGCAAGCAACGCATAGCGTGGTGGTACTGGCGAACGGGCATCTAATCAGCCGTTTCAGCCAAACATCGTCTCTGCCAGTGTATTCGGTTGCCGGGCAGGTTAGCCATATTCCGACAACGCCGGAACTAGCGGAGCTGAAGCAGGTGCTGTGCTATGACGGTTATCTCACGCCACAAAATCCGGCGAATCAACATCATTGTATTGGTGCCAGTTATCATCGCGGCAGCGAAGATACGGCGTACAGTGAGGACGATCAGCAGCAGAATCGCCAGCGGTTGATTGATTGTTTCCCGCAGGCACAATGGGCGAAAGCGGTTGATGTCAGTGATAAAGAGGCACGTTGCGGTGTACGTTGTGCCACCCGCGATCATCTGCCAATGGTAGGTAATGTTCCCGATTATGAGGCAACACTCGTGGAATATGCGTCGCTGGCGGAGCAGAAAGATAAGGCGGTAAGCGCGCCGGTTTATGACGATCTCTTTATGCTTGCTGCTTTGGGTTCGCGTGGTTTGTGTTCTGCCCCACTGTGTGCCGAGATTCTGGCGGCGCAGATGAGCAACGAACCAATTCCGATGGATGCCAGTACGCTGGCGGCGTTAAACCCGAATCGGTTATGGGTGCGGAAATTGTTGAAGGGTAAAGCAATTAAGGCTGGGTAACCAGCTTTGGCATTGTTTGTCGGATGCGGCGTGAACGCCTTATCCGACCTACGTGTGACGTGTAGGCCTGATAAGACGCGATAAGCGTCGCATCAGGCATGGTGCTCCAGACGCCGCAACTTACTGCTGTGACGCCTGCTGAAACAGGTTTTCCCACATATCGGTCACCAGCGCCTGGTCACGCGGCGACAATTCACCGGCACCAATAGCTTTTTCCAGACTCTGGCTAACGGTTGTATGTACCGCCTGGGCGGAGTGGTCATCACCACTTTCCAGTTCTGCGATGGCTAATGTCAGGTGGCCACGCAAATACCCACTGGCAAACAACTCATCATCACTGGCATGGTCAACCATACCGTCGATTAATGCCAGAATGCGTGATTCAAACTCCGCGATCATCTTCTTTCCTCATTGTAAAACGTGGCGCTGGCTTTAGTTGAGCGCTTCCGGCCACGGGAACTGTTCCGCCGTAAGTTCCGGCGTGTGATAATAATTTTGTAATGCTTTAATGAAGCGTGCCGGGCGTTCAGGAATGCCGTTTTCCAGATAATCCATCACCTGCGCATATACCCGCCGTTGAAACACCACGCGATCCGGTTCGAAATCCCCTTCCAGATTGTCGCAACTGACGTTAAACGGATATCCCGCCGCCACGCAGAACAACCAGTCGAGCGCCTGCGGCTTCACTTCAACATCTTCAAACTGGCTTTGCGTTTGGGCATCGCGTCCGTCCGGGCAATACCAGTAGCCGAAATCAACCAGCTCACGGCGCGCTTTTCCGGCAATACACCAGTGCGAAATCTCATGAATTGCGCTGGCATAAAAGCCATGAGCAAAGACGATTCGGTTATACGGTACTTCCGCATCAGCAGGAAGATAGATCGGTTCGTCGTCGCCTTTAATCAGACGGGTATTAAAATCATCGGCAAAGCAGCTATTAAAAATTTCAATCAACTGCTCGTAGTGGTGTGTACTGTTCATTAGTTCATCCCCAACCAGTGGAGGAGCTCCTGTCCGTGGCTATCATAAAGTAATTTGGCACTCATAACCGCCGAGACGATAACGATCATCGGGCGGATCAGCTTTTGTCCTTTGCTCAACACCAGTCGTGAACCCATGCGCGCGCCGAGGAACTGCCCCACCAGCATGACAAAGCCCGTCGCCCAAATCACTTTGCCGCCGAGAATAAACAGCAGCAGACCGCCAATGTTTGAAGTTGCGTTGAGTAATTTGGCATGAGCCGTGGCTTTGGCGAGGTTGAATCCGCACAGCGTAACGAAGGCCAGCGCGTAAAACGATCCGGCAGCCGGGCCAAAGAATCCATCGTAAAAACCGACGCAGCCACCGGCAATTAACGCGAAAGGTAGTCCGTACATCCGGCGCTGGCGATCTTCTTCACCCAGCTTTGGCATCAGCAAGAAATAGAGGCCGATACAAATCACCAGAATGGGCAAAATCTGCCGTAAGACATCAGCCTGAACATACTGCACCAGCAGCGCGCCACTCATTGAGCCGACAAAGGTCATGGCGATATTGAGTTTCTGATCGCTTAAACTAACCACTTTGCGGCGAATAAAGTAGATAGTGGCGGAAATAGAGCCGCCGCAGGCTTGCAGTTTATTGGTTGCCAGCGCGTTAGCGGGAGACATCCCCGCCGCCATCAATGCCGGAATAGTGAGTAACCCACCGCCACCAGCAATCGAGTCGATAAATCCCGCCAGCATGGCGACAAAAAAGAGAACTCCCAGCAACAGCGGGGAAACCATAAACAGGCTATTAAACGTTTCCATTAGATCACGTGCTCATCCAGTAGCGCCTGGCAGGAAGGCGGCAACGGAGGCGGTGTCTTCTTCTCAGGCTTTGTTGTTCCCGGTTTTGGAGGTTCAAACCAGCTTTGCAGTTCTGCCCCACAACCATCGCCCGGTGGCGGTAAAGGTTGATCTTCACACTCCAGACTATCGGCAGGACAACGTAATCGTACATGCATATGCGCGCGATGCTGGAACCAGGGTCGCACTTTGCGCAACCAGTCGCGATCGGTGCCCGCATCAAGGCAAAGTTGTTGTTTAATCGCCGGATTAACAAAAATGCGCGTGACGTCTTTGTCCTGGGCGGCGAGTTTGATCAAGCTGAAAATTTCCGGCTTCCACAGCGTCGGGACAACGTGTTTACCGTCGCGGGAAACTAAATCTAACGCTTGTGGGCGCAAGAGCTGCGCGGAGGTCCAGCGTGTTTTTGGCAGTTGCAGGAAGATATCGACATCCAGTCCGGTCTGGTGGCTGGCGTGACCGCCGTTGAAACGACCACCAGCAGGCATCCCCATATCGCCAATCAGCACCGTGCCCAAGCCCAGATTGCTCACCTGGCTACTCAGACGCTGGATAAACATCACCAGATCCGGGTGTCCGAAATAGCGACGCTGATCGGTACGCATGACCTGATAATGTTCGGACTGTATCGGCAGCGTGTCAGCACCGACGATACAGCCATTAGAAAAACTGCCTATCGATTGTGCGCTACCCGGCACAGGTTGGGTTATTTTTTGCCACGGCGTCGCTGCCAGGCTGGCGCTACTGGCAAGCAGGGCCAGCAGCGCAATCGCGGTTTTGTTCATTTTTTACCAGCGTGGAATATCAGTCTTCACATCGGCATTTTGCGCCCGTTGCCGTAACAGGTGATCCATCAAAACGATCGCCAGCATCGCTTCTGCGATCGGCACCGCACGGATCCCGACACAAGGATCGTGACGGCCTTTGGTGATCATCTCAACTTCTTCGCCAAAGCGGTTAATGGTACGCCCTGGCACGGTAATGCTGGAGGTCGGTTTCAGCGCCATATGGGCAATGATTTGCTGCCCGCTGCTGATGCCGCCAAGAATGCCGCCCGCATGGTTGCTCTGGAAACCGTCTTTGGTGATTTCGTCGCGGTTCTGGCTGCCACGCAGCGCCACCACGTCAAAACCGTCGCCAATTTCCACGCCTTTCACCGCATTGATGCTCATCAGCGCATGGGCGATGTCGGCATCCAGGCGGTCAAAGACCGGCTCGCCAAGTCCGGCGGGGACGCCACTGGCAACAACGGTGACTTTCGCACCGATGGAGTCGCCCTCTTTTTTCAGCGCGCGCATCAACTCGTCTAACGCGTCAATTTTGTCGGGGTCCGGGCAGAAGAACGGATTTTGCTCGACCTGCGACCAGTCTTTGATTTCCAGCGGAATGTCGCCCATCTGGGTCAGGCAACCGCGAATCTCAATGCCAAATTTCTCAGCGAGATATTTTTTGGCAATCGCCCCTGCCGCCACGCGCATGGCGGTTTCACGAGCGGAAGAGCGCCCGCCGCCGCGATAATCGCGCAGGCCGTATTTTTGTTCGTAGGTGTAATCGGCATGGCCTGGACGGAAAACGTCTTTAATGGCGCTGTAATCCTGAGAACGCTGGTCGGTATTTTCGATCAACAAGCCAATGCTGGTGCCAGTAGTAACACCTTCAAAAACACCGGAGAGTATTTTGACCTGATCCGGCTCGCGGCGCTGGGTGGTATAGCGCGATGTCCCAGGGCGACGACGGTCGAGGTCATGTTGCAGGTCCGCTTCCGTCAGCGGAATGCCTGGCGGAACACCATCGACGATGCAGCCGAGCGCCAGCCCGTGCGATTCGCCGAAGGTGGTTACGCGAAAGAGTTGTCCAATTGTGTTTCCAGCCATCACGGCTCCGTTATTGTTGTGTTTGCGTGTTTACTTAATCTTTATAAATCGCGAAATGTTCACGGGCCGCCAGCAGTTGCTCTTTGGTGAGCATAAACACACCATCGCCGCCGTTATCAAACTCCAGCCAGGTGAACGGAACATCCGGATATTGTTCCATAAGATGTACCATGCTGTTGCCCACTTCACAAATCAGCACGCCATCATCAGCGAGGTAATCTGCCGCGTTTCCGAGAATGCGACGCGTCAGTTTCAGGCCGTCGGTGCCAGATGCCAGGCCCAGTTCCGGCTCGTGACGGTATTCGTTTGGCAGGTCGGACATATCTTCCGCATCGACATACGGCGGGTTGGTGACGATCAGGTCGTACTGCACTTTCGGCAAGTCACGGAACAGATCGGACCGAATAGGAATGACGTTGTGGATCAGACCGTGTTCTTCGATGTTCTGTTCAGCAACCGCCAGCGCGTCGGGAGAGATATCTACCGCGTCGACTTCCGCTTCCGGGAAAGCATAAGCACAGGCAATCGCAATGCAGCCGCTTCCGGTGCACATATCCAGAATGTGCTGCGGTTGCTTGCTGATGAGTCCGGCAAATTTATTGTTAATCAGTTCACCAATCGGCGAGCGCGGCACCAGCACACGTTCATCGACGTAAAATTCATGACCGCAGAACCAGGCTTTGTTGGTCAGGTAGGCCACCGGAATGCGCTCGTTGACGCGGCGAATTACGCGCTCAACAATACGGTGTTTTTCGCTGGAGGTCAGACGCGCGGTGCGCATATCTTCCGGGATATCCAGCGGCAGGTAGAGTGAAGGTAACACCAGTTGCACGGCTTCATCCCACGGGTTGTCAGTGCCGTGGCCGTACCAGATATTCGCCGCGCTGAAGCGGCTCACCGACCAGCGCAACATGTCCTGAATGGTTTGCAGCTCATTTACTGCTTCATCAACGAAAATTTTATCCACGTATTCCTCCAGGGCATGATCGCAATAATTTCGGCGGCTAGTTTGCCATGAAGATGACGATAAATCAGCATTCACGCGCGGTGAGTGAGGAAAAATACGTTTAAAACGATCGATTGCGCTACGAGTCGGGTAAACTGTAGGAAAATTAGAAATAGAGACAGATAAATGAAAAAGAAAATAACACTTAGCGAGGAGGACCAGGCTCTGTTTCGCCAGTTGATGGCGGGGACTCGCAAGATTAAGCAGGACACGATTGTCCACCGACCGCAGCGTAAGAAAATCAGCGAAGTGCCAGTGAAACGGTTGATTCAGGAGCAGGCCGATGCCAGCCATTATTTTTCCGATGAGTTTCAGCCGTTATTAAATACCGAAGGTCCGGTCAAATATGTTCGCCCGGATGTAAGCCATTTTGAGGCGAAGAAACTGCGCCGTGGCGATTATTCGCCGGAGCTGTTTTTGGATTTACACGGTTTGACGCAGCTGCAAGCCAAGCAGGAGTTAGGCGCATTGATTGCCGCCTGTCGCCGCGAACATGTGTTTTGTGCCTGCGTGATGCATGGTCATGGGAAGCATATTTTGAAGCAGCAAACGCCGCTGTGGCTGGCACAACATCCGCATGTGATGGCATTTCACCAGGCACCAAAAGAGTACGGTGGTGATGCGGCATTGCTGGTGTTGATTGAAGTGGATGAGTGGTTGCCGCCGGAATTACCGTGAATGCTGGCATCGAATGCCTGATAAGACGCTTCAGCGTCGCATCAGGCATCAGTGCACAACGACGAACTACTACAGCATATTCAGCACGTACTGGAATCGACAGGTAGAATCAATAGGTTGCCGCGAGGTGGTATCCACGCGAAGCACCATATCGTGAAGCTCTTTGTCGGTAACGGGGTGACGATTCGGTGTTACCGTCACTTTAGCATTGTCACAGCCCGATGAGGTGAAGGTGAGCATCTGCGACACCCAACGACAATAAGCACCACGATCGTCAGCATCGCCAAATTTGCTGCCGTCACACACTTTGCCGTCTTTCATCAGATAGGTGGAGAGCGTTTTTTCAATTATCCCGCCGGTAGACTGGAGATTTAACGCCTTATCACGCACAACCCGACTTTCATTCCAGGAGACATCATAAGGCCCCAACGGTATAGCCGGACAAGAAGAGTTACTGACTGTAGGTCCGGAATAGGTTCCTGGACCAGGGTCTAAAGGTAGACGGCTATCAGCATGTGTCGAAACCAGCCACGGGCAACCATGGACGCTGGAGTCTTCCTTCCAGACTTCAATTCGCGTTTCATAACAAATCCAGTCACTATAACCAGAACGACTATCAAACTCGTCAAGCCCGGAGCATGATGATTTACCGATCTTGGTCATAGATATCAGTTTTAATGATGGTGCAGTCCCCGGTCCTGTCCAACTGATATTTTCCATCCATCCCGTCATCAACCCGTAACTATCTGGTGGTTTATAGCTACCGTGGTTGACGGAGTCAGGAGTGAGAACATCGAGATAATAAACAACTTTTGTAGTATGCGTTGAATATCCAATGGGGGTATACAATGTTGCAACAATGGTATTCGCCTGTACTGCTGAACTGAAAAAGAACAACATTAGCAGGCCAAAAGTCCAGCGTATTATTTTCATCTTAAATGTACTCAAACGTTGCGGTTAACTGGGCAGTAAAATCACCGGGTGTTACATCACGCCCCTCTTTTGCCTGTAACCATGCTCTGAAATTAAGACTGTTATTGCCATCATTCAGCACAAAGGTCACTCCCGTCGTGTTATTAATAGCAACAGCAGTACCATCAGTAGTTTCCATACCAATGCCTACGCCCTGTGCACCGGAGGTATCATCCAGAGCCAGAAATCCCGGTTGCCCACTGTCTTCTGTTCCGGTCAGAGTAACTTTTACGCTGTACTGCGCTGGCCCATGGCAATCTTTCAGGCGAAAAACCACCGGTACACGATCGGACTGACCGCGCACCATCAAATCTTTGTGGCTGATATCAGCAAACTGTACCTCTGCCAACGTTCCAGCCTGTTCCACCGGAGTACAGGTTTTGCTCATCAGGTTGCCGTAAAAATGCAAATTATTAGCTGCCAGTGCTGAATGACTCACCAGCACCAGCACACCGCCCAACAGAAGGGTTTGCACCCTGATACATTGATATTTCTTCAGTTTGTTCATTGATAATCCACCTGCAATGTGGCGTAAGCGGAAAAGTTACCGTCAGTCAGCGTGGCATCGGAAGCTTTTACAGGTGCGGCCTTCAACTTCGGCAGGTTGGCGGGTGTCACGTTAAGCGGGGTATTCAGCTTAAAGGGCTGACCGTTTTGCTGGAGTTCAATCCCTAATCCCGTGACATCCGTCTGAATCGCCGCATCGTTATAGTTGGTCTGTGTACCGGTCCAGGTTAGCGTCATTACCCAGGCGTCATCGGTAATATCAGGGTCACACGTTATCTGGTACGGAACATCTTTGCGGTAATTTACCCCGTCAATATTGTCGATAATGACGTCGATAAACTGGATCTCAATATCATCACCATTGCTGACGGTGCAGACCGGAGGTTCGATCAGCGTACCCGTGAAGGTGATATCTTCCGGTGCGGCATGCGTTATGGTGCAAAAAGCGGATAATAAAATTAACGAGAGTCGTTTCATTGGTAATCCACCACCATTGTCATGCTGGCGTTAAACTGTGCGCCTGTCAGCGTCACGCCATTCTGTTTGACTGGCACTGCTTTTAGTTGTGGCTGGCTACTGACGCTAAATGGAGTCCAGGTATTGTCGCCAATCGCAAACAGAGAGTTATCTGCTGCATTTTCAATACGAATGCCAAACCCGGTAATTCCCGTGCTTAACACCGTTTCGCCATTGATCGTGGTGGTTGTGCCCTTAAACTGCATCTGAAGGTCATCGCTCAGGCTATTGGCACAGTTCAGGGTATAACCTGCATCTTTGCGATATTCAGTACCATTGATTTTTTTGATGATCACATCACCAAAATCGACGTTACTGCCTTTTACGGTACAAGGAGGTGGTGGGTCTACCAGTACGCGCAATGTCAATGGCACACTTTTCGTTTCACCGGCAAGAGCACTGCCCGTAAGCAGCACTCCTCCCAGCCCGGCCAAAAGTAGTCGTTTCATCTCACACTCCCGGCCTCAGCCTTTGCGGCTCTGCTCTTCATCAACCTGGCAACTGTTACCGTTGCAGGTGAAAAAGAGCGGCATCCGAGCGCCATAGTCGTTGACATAGGTCAGTACCGGCACACTCCCCATCTTCACATTCAGCGGTGCAGAGGTTTTCGGCGACATCACTATAGGCGAGAAACCGGCTGCCGGATTGCCATTTTTCTGTGCGCTGGCATTACTGAAAATGACGTAATACGGCGTCGGGTTATTGACAGTAAATTCCTGACCGTTGCGGGTTAAGGTCACTTTATGCTGCCACGGGTTTTGCGTGGTGTTTTTTTCCAGAGCTTTCGGTCGCCAGAAAAGTTTGATACGCGTCTGAAGAGCGATTTGTAGCGTGTTGGATTTGTTCGATTTCGGCGGAATTTCGCGCACGTTGAAATAGAACATCGATTCCCGATCGGCAGGTAATTTATGAATATCCGGCAGGCCCTGAATTTTAACCTGGCCATTCATCATTGCTTCAATGCGCTGTACAGGCGGCAATACCGCCAGCGGCGAGCTGATCTTGACGCCCTTTTCATCTTCAATCCAGCTTTGCGCCAGATAAGGCAGTTTGGGGTCGTTATTACGCAGCGTCACACTGATAGATTTATCGCTTTCATTAAAAATCAGGCGAGTACGATCGGGCGTTACTGACGCCTGGGTAGAAAAACTTACCGTTGCTGCCAGTAACGACAGTACCGTTGTCAATGTTTTGGCAGAGAGATATTTAGTCATGGATCATTCCTTAATCACGTTATTGGTTCGATGAAACAGACATCGGCGGTTCCATTGGTGTCACCTGTTGTGTCTGCTCCTGAATGACGGGTTGAATATCATGCGGTATGACGGGAGAACTTCCCCCCTTTTGCTGGCATAGCAACAACAAGCCATTGAACAGGTCATTCGGTAACGGGTCTGGCAGGCTGATACCGCAGTGAGATTCACCCTCCCAGAAAACGGTCATATGTTCACCCGGTTTAACGCCTGCCAGATAAACATTACCTTCGTCATCAACCAATCCAACTTGTTGTTGATTATCGTTTTTCACTTCCGCCCCAAATGGCGGATGGCTGCCATCCTGCAAGCGCAGCACTGCCATCGCCTTCTCACCGCTGATCACCGCAAATTTACGGTAGCCAATAGCGCCTTCCGTCAGCGTTGCCTGAACCACTGATTTTGTAGCTTCAGCGTTTTCCGGCAGTTTGTTCAAATCGATATAAGCCTGGTTGCGGTAGTAATCATTCACATCAGCCACCACCGCTTTGCCGAACATGTTGGTATAAACGGCGGAACCATTACCTTCAACCGGCACATTAGCAACGCCATCAGCGTCGATTAACAGACGTGTACCGCCCATGTTTTGTGTACGATGCAGCGCCCCGCCGTGAGCGGTCAACGTTGCCCCGCCCTGTAAAGAGATCCCCGCTGAGGTGTATTGCCCTTCATGGTAGTTGGCACTGAGATCCACTTTTGCCAGAGTACCATCGTGGCTGTAGTAGCCATCCACGCTGCTGTGGTTTTCGCTGGTTCCGGCGCTTAACGTGTAGTGGCTGGCGTCATCAATGCGGTGATACAGACTCACCTGATTGCTGTCGGCACCGCTGCCATAGTTGCCGTTGTAACTGATAGTGCTGTTGTCGCCCCACGGCAAACTTAAGGACAGATAAACACCCTTGTCGGCACTTTTATCGTATTCGTAGCGATAACCGGTCAGAGAAACGCTCAGGTTGCGAAGGCTTCCTAAATTGAAATAATGAGAAAGCATCATATTGTAGTTGGTCTGATCCTGGCGATCCCAGTAGGTATGGTGGGAATAGTTGAGATAGACCGAAACGCGCGCATCCGTGAAGTTCTGGTTATAGGTGACCGTATACATCTCTTTGTCGTTACCGGTGCGCGCCCGGTCGTCGTCGTTCGCATCCAGATACTCGCTCATGGTCATGTAGTTTTTTTCAGAGAAGCGGTATCCAGCAAACGTCACCCGACTGTTGAGTTCATCAAAATCTTTGGCATAGCTGACGCGATAAGAGTTGCCGTCCAGCGTTTTGTTGCCATACACGCTGTTATCGTCGAGTTGAACACGAGAGTGAGTGACATCAAACGCTAACGCGCCTAACAGCGCCAGGTCACGACCGAGGCCCAGCGCCGCCGACTGGTAGTTTTCATCGGCTAACGCACCGCCGTAGAGCGACCAGCCATTGGCAATCCCCCACGATGCCTCGCCGCCCGAGAAGAAGCTACCTGCAACCTGATGGTCCCAGTTTTGTGGACGCCCCATTGTCACTTTATAACGCACCTGGCCGGGGCGAGTCAGGAATGGCATGGACGCCGTGCTGACGTCGTATTCTTGTACCTGGCCGTTTTGTTCTTCAATGCGGACATGCAGCGTGCCAGAGACGGAATCGCCAATATCCTGAATGCGGAATGGCCCTGCGGGCACCTGGGTTTCGTAAATGACACGGCCCATTTGGGTTACAGTCACTTTAGCGGTAGTGTGTGCAACACCTGAAATATCGGGGGCGTAGCCGCGCAGGTTTGGCGGTAACATTTGATCATCGGTACTGATGCTGCCGCCAATGTAACTGAAACCATCAAAAATATCGGAGTTGAGGTAATCTTCGCCCAGCGAAAGTTTGGCTTTTAATGACGGCAAGGCGCGCCAGGCGTAGTAACGACTCCACTCCCAGTTTTTTTGCGTACCGCTATCGTCAGTGTCGCCGTCATCGTTACTGCGGGTATGCTGATAATCGCTCTGCCAGTCAGCTCGTAAGCGCCACGGCCCAACGTTAACGCCGACCGTACCATTACCGCTGATGTCGTTAGTGTCATCACCCCCATTTTCATGTCGGGTTTGCGCGTTGATACTGTAATCGGCAATAAGCCCAGGGATACCGTCATCCCAGCGCGAAGGCGGGTCCCACTCGCTGTCGGTATATTCCAGATAAGCCTGCGGTACAGAAACAAGGAGTGCAGACTGGCCTAAATCGCCGCTAATTTCTGTACCTGCTAAAAGTGCCGTATTCAGACACTGACCATCGCGGATCCATTGCAAATTCTTCGCAATATCTTCCTTCAGACCAAACTGGGCAACCAGCTCTGGCGATAAGCAGGCATATGATTTATTCGGATCGTTTTCAGTTGCGTACCAGTAGATATCGTAGTCGTCAGGTAACGGCTGATTATTTACATGAACACGTAAGTTATATTTTCCCGGTTCTACATAGCCTTTTTGCGAAAAACGCCCCAAATCAATTTTGGTATTGCCTTTTAAATCAAGAAATCGGCCATCAAACTGAATGGTATCGTCTGCCAGGGCATTAAATGGACTTCCAGAAATTGCCAGAGCAATCCACCACGAAAGCCCCCGTAAACGGAGAAAAGAATGTTCTGGCATCGGCGTATCCATCCATGATTTTTTATAATTTAGTTATTTGGTAGTTATAACCCCCATAACTTTGCAGCTATGGGGGAAATACATTAGAGATACGTGATCTGGAACGTCGTCAGCGTTTCAAACGGTGCCGGTGTTGGTGTTACAGCAGCCGTTTCCCCCACTAACCATGCTTTAAAGTTCAGAGTTTGTTTAGGTTTGCCTTTTCCCGTTGAACTGTCCTTCACGATAGGTTGCTTAATCTCTGCTCCCAGAGCATAACCTGTACCGTGCTGGTCACCGATAACCAGGCTAACGTTTGGAATTTCAGTTCCATTATCCATGTTAGACAGAGAATAGTTATCTGCGTTAGTAGAGTACGGATTACCGGTGAATGTGGTAGACATTGTCGTTTCAGTATTGAAATTACAGTCCTGTAAACGAATCTGGAAATCTTTTGGTGTGGTTGTTTTGCCGCCGGTTAAAGAACCCGTACCGATGCTGCCCATATCCACTTCCAGTTTATGATCGTCAGGAACAATTGAGCACGGGGAGTCTTCAATTGTGCCGTAAAATCTCACTGTACCGTTATTCCCTGCGGCAACGACTGATGCTGAAGTCAGCGCCCCCATGAGCATTGCCGTGGCAACTGCTGCTTTTACAAACTTACTCATTATTTGTCCTTAAACCATAAATAATTAGAATATAAGCCAACTGAAATATTGACGTAGAGCTTCTTCAATTTTTACAGCGACTTTTAAGCAGCCAATGAACAGATTTTCAGCTCCTGAAAAAACAGGTTCCTTGATATAATATTCTTTGGCGTGCCGAACATGTTGATATTTTAATATGACTGATGCAATTTAAATTTTCTAACATTAAAAGTTAGAAATACTTAATTAATGGACGGGGATAATAATTACTGAAATTTTTCATCTCAGTTATGAAGAATGAGTTCAAAAAAACGGCAAATGCAAAAATTCAGTGAATAAATCAAAGTCAAAAACAATCACATGGCAATGACTATCTTGTGATATTAATTTCGCAACGATATAATATTAAAACACTATAATTAATATAAAATCAAGACCCAATAATATTTTTCACTTTAGTCATTATTTACCTAAAAATGCTTCCAGAAAAATAATTTATGAATAAAAGTAAATTTTCTTTCAATATGTAAATTTCCACAAATAAAAGCGTCATACCATATAAAATTATGACTATTCGATCACAAGCGGATCATTGTTAGTACAATAAGATTAAAAAAATTCAACATTGCCAGAAAATAAAGGCCCGATAGCTTACACCAGCGGGCCTTGTGCATGCGTATTAAATCGCCTTTGCCATCTTCAGATTACATGGGCTCATCTGCCAATTGAATGTGCCGTTTCCGCTTTCATCAAGCGTTACGCTGGCAATGGCCGAGGTGGTAAACATAGGCGGCGTTTCGCCCGGACATAACTCGGCAACCAGATACCCGACTAAGGGTAAGTGGGAGATCACCAGTACCGACTCGACACCTTCGTTGGTCAGTGCCTGGAGATACGCACTGACCAGACCAACATCGCCGCAGGGCGTTAACTCCGGCAGAACTTCTGCACTGGAAGGCAGGTTCAGACAATCCCCTACTTCTTCCAGTGTTTGCTCGGCTCGCAGGAACGGGCTCACCAGAACGCGTTCGATTTCCACTTTTTGACCTTTCAGCCAGTTCGCCATCAGGCGAGATTCGTCACAACCGTTAGTGGTCAGAGGACGAACCGAATCACTGGCGGCATCGAGGGCTGCGTCGCCGTGACGCATGATAAAAACTTGCATATTGCACCGCTTTTGTTAACCAGATTCGCCCGTTTTCTTTCATCTGAAACCAGAGAAAGAAAACGGTGGCCGGCATTGTGCCTTATCCATTCACCGAATGAAACGCTGTTTTTTACCTCAATGGCGTAAGTATAGTCAATATGCGTTTACATTTTGAGCAACACTCCGCCATTCAGCGCGGATTCATATAGCTTTGACCTTCTTATTGCAGGTCAGTTGCAGTTGTTTTCCAAAAACTTTCCCCACGCTTGCTCATCTCGACTAAACGCTCGCAGGGGGTAAAACGGGAACCATACTGCGTGGCCAGTCGTTGCATGATTGCAACCACTTCACCCGCACCGAGAGAATCGATGTAGCGGAACGGACCACCGAGAAATGGCGGAAAACCAATGCCAAATACCGCGCCAATATCTCCGTCACGCACGCTACGGATAACCTGCTCGTCCAGACAACGTACTGCTTCATTCAGCATCAACATCACACACCGTTCAGCTACCTGCGGTGCGGAGAGTCGCCCCTGCCCTTGTGTGCCAATCAGCGGGTAAATGGCGGGATCGACCTGTTTTTTGCTTTTACGCCCTTTCTGACCATAAAGATAGAAACCCCGACCATTTTTTCTGCCTTTGCGATCGTCGTTCAAAATTGAAGAAACAACATTTGCAGGCGCGCTAAAACGTTCTCCATAAGCGGCTTCCAGTACAGGAATAATTTTAGTCCCGGTGTCGATTCCTACCTCATCCAAAAGTTGGATTGGGCCTACCGGAAAACCAAATTTCACCAGCGCGGCATCAATGTGCTCTACCCGTTCACCTTCGGTCAACATGCGGATAGCTTCATTAATGTAAGGCGCTAAAATGCGATTGACGTAAAACCCGGCTTTGTCACGCACGACAATTGGCGTTTTACCCTGTTTTTTCGCCAGTTTTACTGTGGTAGCGATGGTTTGCGCCGATGTCCCCGCATGAGGAATAATCTCCACCAGCGGCATTTTTTCTACCGGGCTGAAGAAATGCAGGCCAATAACTTGCTCAGGTCGCGTAGCGTGAGCGGCGATATCACCAATCGGTAAAGATGACGTATTCGAAGCAAAGATGGTATGAGCGGCGCAATTTTTCTCAACTTCCGCCACCATTTGTTGTTTTAATTCGAGATTTTCAAACACCGCTTCAATAATCAGATCGCGATGGGCAAAGCCGCGATAGTCTGTCGTTCCGGAGATTAATGCCAGCTGTTTGTCGCGTTCACTGGCTTTGAGATGACGACGGCGAACTTTGCCCTCCAGCTGATCCCAACTGTACTTCAGTGCATGATTTATGCCCTGCGGGTAGATATCTTTAATTCTGACCGGAAGCCCCGCTTTACAAGCAGTGACGTAAGCAATACCGCCGCCCATCAAGCCACCACCTAAAATTCCCACGCTGTTTAATGGCGCAGGCGGCGCATCACTGCCAGGATCTTTCTTCACTTCCGTACTGGCAAAAAAGATACTACGCAGCGCCTGCGATTGCGGCGTCATCGCCAGTTCGCCAAAAGCACGGGCTTCAGCGTCATAGCCGCTACTGGTGCCCTGCGCTAATCCCGTTTCGACAACCTCAAGGATGCGTTCTGTCGCCGGATAGTTACCCTGAGTTTTGTGTTCTGTTTTCTTGCCGACCATTTTGAACAGCAGCGCACGACCTAACGGCCCCGCCAGAATACGCTCGCGTACAGGTAGAGGGCGTGAAGATGGACGATCCTGCTTTGCCAGCTCAACAGCGGCTTCCAGTAAAATGGATTGCGGAACGACGTCATCCACCAGCCCCAGCTTTAATGCCTCTTTCGCCCGAGGTTGTTTTCCAGTGAGGATCATCTCCAATGCTGTGCTGACACCTATCAGGCGCGGTAAACGCTGGGTGCCGCCTGAACCGGGTAATAATCCAAGTTGTACTTCAGGCAAACCGAGCACCGTTTTAGGATCGTCAGTACACATGCGACCGTGGCACGCCAGCGCCAACTCCAGCCCACCGCCCAGGCAAGCGCCATGAATAGCCGCGATAACCGGAACGGGCAAAGCATGAATCTCCGCCATTAACTGTTGACCCTGCCGCGCCAGTGCTTCCGCTTCTTGCGCCGTTTTGCAGTTGGCGATCATGTTGATGTCTGCGCCAGCAATGAAGTTGTCTGGTTTCGCGGAGATAAACACCACGCCGCGCAACTCTTTGTTTTCACGGAGTTGCTTAATAATGGCGCGCACCTGCGAGGCAAACTCCGCCTTCAGGGTATTCATTTTCTCACCCGGTACGTCGATGGTGATAACAGCAATGTTGTCCAGACGGACATTAAGGGTAAACGCTGATGCCATTTCCATTATTCCGCCTCCACAACCATTGCCGCGCCAAGCCCACCCGCAGCACAGGCGGTCACTAAACCAAATCCACCGCCGCGACGGCGAAGTTCATGCAATGTCTGGGTAATCATCCGCGCGCCGGTCGCCGCGAAGGGATGCCCGTAAGCAATCGAACCGCCAAGCACGTTAAATTTGCTATCGTCCACTTCGCCAGTGGCATGTGCACGCCCCAGTACATCACGAGCAAAACGTTCGCTACCCAGCAACTGAATATTCGCCAGTGTCTGAGCTGCAAAGGCTTCGTGCATATCGATCAATGTCAGATCGCTCATTGTCAAACCGGCACGTTCCAGCGCCAGCGGCGTTGACCAGGCCGGACCGAGCAATATGTCCTGCCAGACATCTATCGCAGTAAATGCGTAACTGCGCAGATATCCCAGCGGTACCAGCCCTAATTCTTTCGCCCGCGATTCGGTCATCAGGATCACCGCCGCTGCGCCATCGGTCAGCGGCGTACTGTTTGCTGCCGTTACCGTCCCGTGTTTACGATCAAACGCCGGACGCAACTTTGCGTAATCAGCAAGCGAGGAATTACCGCGAATATTGTTGTCTTCGGCAAGCGGTTGTTTATAAGGAGGGATAAAGGCAGTCATCACCTCTTCTTTGAGTTTACCGTCTGACCACGCCTGAGCGGCTCGCTGATGCGAACGGTGCGCTAATGCATCTTGCTGTTCGCGAGTAATACCGTAGGTTTTCGCCATTTGTTCGGCGGTGTCGCCCATCCGCAAGCCAGTAGAATATTCTGCTACCGCAGGCGGTACGGGCATTAAGTCGCGCAAACGCAGGCGAGAGAAGAGTTTCAGGCGCTGGCTCATGGTTCGAGCTTTGTTGACATCAACCAGCACGCGCGCCAGTTTTTTACTGACGCCAATTGGCAATACGGAAGAGGAATCGGCCCCACCGGCAATCCCCGCGCGAATAGTTCCCGCCATCAGGCTTTCTGCGACGTTTGCAATCGCCTGGAAACTGGTAGCGCAAGCGCGGCTGACGCTGTAAGCATCGGTATGCACATTCATTCCAGTACCGAGAACAATTTCACGCGCAATGTTGGGGGCTTCCGGCATTTGTACGACCTGACCAAAGACCAGTTGTTCAATCACTTCGGCGGGAATTTCGCTGCGTGCCAGTAGTTCGCCTACCACCATCTTCCCTAAATCAACCGCGGGAATGCCATGAAAAGCCGTCGCCTGGCGGGCAAAAGGCGTACGTAAACCGCTAACAATGGCGATACGATCGCCCTGGCGGGTAACCAGCGGTAAAACCTGACCCATAACACTCCCCTGTAAAATAATAAATAAAGTGGTCTGACCTGATCATAGTCTTAACCATTTTTTTACATTTAGCCAAGTGGAGAAAAGGGAAAGTGGGAGCTATGACACAGAGAGAAAAGTAGAAGAGAAAATAAAACGCCCCTGCCAACAACTAACAGGGGCGTACGTACCCGAGAGGAATTAACGCAGACCCAGCTGGAAGATCAGCATTTCAGCTTCGCAGGCAAAAGTGAAATCGATATCCAGGCGCACACCGTCAGACTCTTCAGTGAAAGTCGGGGTGATTTTGCACGGTTCGGATTCCACGCTACGGGCTTTTTCAGTCAGCGCCGCCAGCGTTTGTTCTGCTTCTGCGCGGTTTGCAAACACGCGGCTGTAAGACGCGGTGCAGTCGGAGTTGTCCATAATGGTGCCAACATCCATACAGCAGCAAACCGGGGTTTCATCAGCACTACATTTACTCATCGTTGATTTCCTCTGTATGTGCACCCAAGGTGCCAGATAAACGTTGTGGATATTTTACGCTTCCGGAAAGTGCTGCTCCAGTTGTTAATTCTGCAAAATCGGATAAGTGACCGAAATCACACTTAAAAATGATCTAAAACAAAATTCACCCGAATCCATGAGTGCGCCACCTCCAAATTTTGCCAGCTGGATCGCGTTTCTTAGATCATATTTGAAAAAAGATAGAAACATACTTGCAACATTCCAGCTGGTCCGACCTATACTCTCGCCACTGGTCTGATTTCTAAGATGTACCTCAGACCCTACACTTCGCGCTCCTGTTACAGCACGTAACATAGTTTGTATAAAAATAAATCATTGAGGTTATGGTCATGAGCCAGAAAACCCTGTTTACAAAGTCTGCTCTCGCAGTCGCAGTGGCACTTATCTCCACCCAGGCCTGGTCGGCAGGCTTTCAGTTAAACGAATTTTCTTCCTCTGGCCTGGGCCGGGCTTATTCAGGGGAAGGCGCAATTGCCGATGATGCAGGTAACGTTAGCCGTAACCCCGCATTGATTACCATGTTTGACCGCCCGACATTTTCTGCGGGTGCGGTTTATATTGACCCGGATGTAAATATCAGCGGAACGTCTCCATCTGGTCGTAGCCTGAAAGCCGATAACATCGCGCCTACGGCATGGGTTCCGAACATGCACTTTGTTGCACCGATTAACGACCAATTTGGTTGGGGCGCTTCTATTACCTCTAACTATGGCCTGGCAACAGAGTTTAACGATACTTATGCAGGCGGCTCTGTCGGGGGTACAACCGACCTTGAAACCATGAACCTGAACTTAAGCGGTGCGTATCGCTTAAATAATGCATGGAGCTTTGGTCTTGGTTTCAACGCCGTCTACGCTCGCGCGAAAATTGAACGTTTCGCAGGCGATCTGGGGCAGCTGGTTGCCGGTCAGATCATGCAATCTCCTGCCGGGAAGACTCCTCAAGGGCAAGCATTGGCAGCTACCGCCAACGGTATCGACAGTAATACCAAAATCGCTCATCTGAACGGTAACCAGTGGGGCTTTGGCTGGAACGCCGGTATCCTGTATGAACTGGATAAAAATAACCGCTATGCACTGACCTACCGTTCTGAAGTGAAAATTGACTTCAAAGGTAACTACAGCAGCGATCTTAATCGTGCGTTTAATAACTACGGTTTACCAATACCTACCGCGACAGGTGGCGCAACGCAATCGGGTTATCTGACGCTGAACCTGCCTGAAATGTGGGAAGTGTCGGGTTATAACCGTGTTGATCCGCAGTGGGCGATTCACTATAGCCTGGCTTACACCAGCTGGAGTCAGTTCCAGCAGCTGAAAGCGACCTCAACGAGTGGCGACACGCTGTTCCAGAAACATGAAGGCTTTAAAGATGCTTACCGCATCGCGTTGGGAACCACTTATTACTACGATGATAACTGGACCTTCCGTACCGGTATCGCCTTTGATGACAGCCCAGTTCCGGCACAGAATCGTTCTATCTCCATTCCGGACCAGGACCGTTTCTGGCTGAGTGCAGGTACGACTTACGCATTTAATAAAGATGCTTCAGTCGATGTTGGTGTTTCTTATATGCACGGTCAGAGCGTGAAAATTAACGAAGGCCCATACCAGTTCGAGTCTGAAGGTAAAGCCTGGCTGTTCGGTACTAACTTTAACTACGCGTTCTGATAACGCGTTCGCCTGGATAAAGTCACCTGCTATGCAGGTGACTTTAACTCCCACACTTCAATGAAAGTTGTTTCCTCATTGCTTGCCTCCTGAGTTTTGCAAACAGCCTGATGGTAGCTTGCCCTTTCAAATCATTAAGTGGTATCCACAGACAAACCTGAAGGGAAAGGCATATTTTCAGGCGTTCTGCTCGTCTTTCTCAAAGAGTTTACTTTTCTGAATTTCCAGGATACTCAAACCACCCTGGCTATTGTGCGCTCATACACTCAAATTAAAGATAGGGTCTAAATAAATGAGCGTTTTTTGATAGTCTATTTTATTAGGTAATATATATTTGTAACAAATCAATCAACATGGAATAAAATCATGCTACCATCTATTTCAATCAACAACACCAGCGCTGCTTACACAGAATCTATCAATGAAAATAACAATGATGAAGTTAATGGATTAGTACAAGAGCTCAAAAACCTTTTTAATGGTAAGGAAGGAATAAGCACCTGTGTTAAACATCTACTTGCGCTTATAAAAAACGCCATACGAGGAAACGACAATCCTGATAGATTTAATATTAATAATTCCTCAGTTACTTATATTGATATTGGCTCCAATGATACAGACCATATTACTATTGGTATCGATAACCAAGGAACAATAAAATTACTTGCGAGCTATAAAGACAAAGAACTCGTCCGTGCTATCATTAATGACAACATAGTTGAGAAGACTCATGATGATATAAATAATGCTGAGTTTACTGATGGTATTATTGTTAGTGGTATTGATGATCGTAGTGATATTGGCATTGACTCCAATGATACAGACGATATTACTTTTGATATTGATATTGAAAATCAAGAACCAACAAAATCACCTGCGAACGATGAAAACAAAAAAGTCGGCCAAACCATCATCAATGAAAATGTAGTAGAGAATACTAATGATATCAATAACAAGAAAATGATCTTCAGCGCAATAAAAGAAATATATGATGAAGATCCAAGTTTTATCTTCGATAAAATATCACACAAACTCAGACATACGGTAACGGAGTTCGATGAGAGCGGGAAAAGTGAACCAACGGACTTATTTACCTGGTACGGTATAGATCAAAAAGGTGCCTCTCTCGCTATTGTAATTAAAAATAAAAATGGAAATGATTACTTATCTCTCGGTTACTACGATCAGGATGGCTACCACATTCAAAAAGGATTTCGTATTGATGGTGATAATCTCACCCAATATTGTAGTAAAAATGCCAGGAGTGCTTCTGCGTGGTTTGAACACAGTAAAGCAATCATTGCAGAATCATTTGCAACAGGTTCCGATCATCAAGTTGTAAACGAACTCAAAGGGGAAAGACTGAGAGAACCTAACGAAGCTTTTAATCCTTCAAATCTAGCAAGAGGATATCAATTTTAAGAGGATAATAGAAAATATACACTTGAGAATACAAAAGAAATAGTTTCTACTTTATTCGGTAACGAAGCTAACGCTGACCATTCTCAAAATATATATAAGCACTATAAGGAACTCAAAGGTAAAATTGAAGAAAAGCTTCAAAATTGCCAGACGGAATATCAAAATTAAATTAATCAACTATATGCGCCAGGTGTTAATTTTGATGATATTTAAAATTATTTTTCCAGTTTTTTTTATTTTTCAACGCCTGAATATCGGAAATAGTCAGTGACGAACATCAGTATTTTTACATAATTACGTCCAGGCCATTGTCGGTTTATCTTCTTTTACATGGGGTAATTGAGGGATAACAACAAAAAAGGTGAGTTTTGCGACTCACCTTTTTTATTTGTTTCTTATTCAGAATCGATATCTTTTAAATCATCCTGAATCGCTTGCGCGTTCGGATTTTCCTGCGGTTTGAGTTCGCCGCCATTAGCGATGAAATCATGACGCTGGAAGTACGCTTCGCGCACCATAATGTAAGGGTCGGACGACTGACGCAGCAGACCGTCGGAATCCAGCAACTGCGCACGAGTTTCGATCCCTTCAAGCGTCCATTTACCCACAGACATCGGCCAGGTCAACCAGGAAAGAACCGGGTAAAGACCATCCGCCATATCACCACCGTCATCACGCAGCGTGAAGCTACCGTAGAATGGCAACTGAACGTACGGCCCATAACCCACGCCATAATGACCAAGCGTACTACCGAAGCGGTGAGGTTCAGTCCGTTGCAGTTTCGGGTTCGCCATCCCTGCAACATCAATAAAGCCGCCCATCCCCAAAATGGTGTTCAGGAAAAAGCGGGTAAAGTGGACCATCCCCTGATAAGGGTCGCCCTGCAAGAAGTAGTTAACCATCACCGCAGGTTCTTCCAGGTTGCCCGTGAAGTTGCTCAAACCGTTACGCGCCGGTTGCGGAACATAATCACGCCAGGCGACAGCGACCGGTCGAACAATATACGGGTCTAATACATTGAAGTTGAAGTTGTACATGGTGCGGTTGAACCCTTCTAACGGGTCAGAACGCCCTTGCTGATCTGTACCGGAACTCGCACACCCCACCAGAAGCGTAGTTCCCAGAGCAAGCGCCGACAGGCGAAGCTTCATAAATGTCTCCCTGTTTTTTTATGGCTTATGCAGTTTGCCATCCATGACGGAACGATACCGTATCCGCCTGTTTAGGTGTGGGCGATTGTAACAGCACGTCAACTGATGTCCAGACGCCCTGATTTGCTGATTTGATCATAGCCTGGTAATCGCCGCCCTGTAGGCTACTTGATTCTATAGAAACAGAAAAAGGCAAACGCGGCCTTTTCTACATTTTCAGAGTAACTCCCGCCAGTTGCGAGCAAAAAAGCCGCTACGCTTTAGCTATACGTGCTAATTCAAGAGAAGAGACCATGGACAACGACAAAATTGATCAACACAGCGACGAAATTGAAGTTGAGAGCGAAGAAAAAGAGCGCGGCAAAAAAATAGAAATAGATGAAGACCGACTCCCCTCCCGGGCGATGGCAATTCATGAGCATATCCGCCAGGATGGTGAAAAAGAGCTGGAACGCGACGCAATGGCACTACTGTGGTCAGCCATTGCGGCGGGTCTGTCGATGGGCGCTTCACTACTGGCAAAAGGGATATTTCATGTCGAACTGGAAGGCGTGCCGGGCAGCTTCTTGCTGGAGAATCTCGGTTATACCTTTGGTTTTATTATCGTCATTATGGCCCGCCAGCAATTATTTACCGAAAACACCGTGACTGCGGTACTACCCGTCATGCAAAAACCGACAATGAGCAACGTCGGCTTACTTATGCGGTTATGGGGCGTCGTGCTGCTGGGTAATATTCTCGGGACAGGTATTGCGGCGTGGGCATTTGAATATATGCCAATCTTCAATGAAGAAACTCGCGATGCATTTGTCAAAATCGGCATGGATGTGATGAAGAACACCCCCAGCGAGATGTTTGCCAACGCGATCATTTCCGGCTGGCTGATCGCCACTATGGTTTGGATGTTTCCTGCAGCGGGTGCGGCAAAGATTGTGGTGATTATATTGATGACCTGGCTTATTGCACTGGGTGACACCACTCACATCGTTGTCGGTTCTGTAGAAATCCTCTATCTGGTGTTTAACGGCACGCTGCACTGGAGCGATTTCATCTGGCCCTTCGCACTACCTACTTTAGCGGGGAACATCTGCGGCGGCACCTTTATCTTCGCGTTAATGAGTCATGCACAGATTCGTAACGACATGAGCAACAAGCGCAAAGCAGAAGCACGCCAAAAAGCAGAACGTGCGGAAAACATTAAGAAAAATGATAAAAACCCGGCATAAATGGCGAGGGTTTAAGCAATCGAGCGGCAGCGTACTTACCCCGCAGTCCATTAGCGGGTATACTCATGCCGCATTGTCCTCTTAGTTAAATGGATATAACGAGCCCCTCCTAAGGGCTAATTGCAGGTTCGATTCCTGCAGGGGACACCAGATACCCTTCAAACCAAATCTACCTTCACCCCGTAAAAGATGGGTTTGGCAGCACACTTGCCCTATATCTACTCATTTTTACTGCAACAGGTTGAAATCTCAGCACTGTCAGAAAGCGCTGATGACTAAACAGCCCTGGGCCGGGCGATGTAACCATCATACAGAATCCTGATAGCGAAATATGGCGTGACTCGATACTTCACTCTGCAATGCATTCCTTGATGAATTCGCAGGCCCGTGATACTCGGGACAGGTCGCTGAATGACGACAATGTCCTGGAAATCAGCGAACCGCGTATCCGGAGTACATTTGAGCGACTGTACCAGAACATGAATGAGGCGTTTGGATTAGGTGATTATTAGTTGGGCTAAGCATTTTTGTATTACTATTTTCCGGTTGAGGGATATGGAGATATCGACAACAACCGGAAAAAGTTTACGTCTATATTGCTGAAGGTACAGGCGTTTCCATAACTATTTGCTCGCGTTTTTTACTCAAGAAGAAAATGCCAAATAGCAACATCAGGCAGACAATACCCGAAATTGCGAAGAAAACTGTCTGGTAGCCTGCGTGGTCAAAGAGTATCCCAGTCGGCGTTGAAAGCAGCACAATCCCAAGCGAACTGGCAATTTGAAAACCAATCAGAAAGATCGTCGACGACAGGCGCTTATCAAAGTTTGCCACGCTGTATTTGAAGACGGATATGACACAAAGTGGAACCTCAATGGCATGTAACAGCTTCACTAATGAAATAATCCAGGGGTTAACGAACAGCGCGCAGGAAAGGATACGCAACGCCATAATCACAACACCGATAAGTAATGCATTTTTTGGCCCTACCCGATTCACAAAGAAAGGAATAATCGCCATGCACAGCGCTTCGAGTACCACCTGGAATGAGTTGAGATAACCATACAGGCGCGTTCCTACATCGTGTGATTCGAATAAACCTGCATAAAAGACAGGAAAGAGTTGTTGATCAAAAATGTTATAGAAAGACCACGTCCCCACAATAAATATGACAAAAACCCAGAAGTTTCGATCCTTGAAAACTGCGATAAAATCCTCTTTTTTTACCCCTCCCGCATCCGCCGCTATGCACTGGTGATCCTTATCTTTAAAACGCATGTTGATCATCATAAATACAGCGCCAAATAGCGAGACCAACCAGAAGTTGATATGGGGACTGATACTAAAAAATATACCGGCAAAGAACGCGCCAATAGCATAGCCAAAAGATCCCCAGGCGCGCGCTGTTCCATATTCGAAATGAAAATTTCGCGCCATTTTTTCAGTGAAGCTGTCAAGCAAACCGCATCCCGCCAGATACCCCAGGCCAAAAAAGAGCGCCCCCAGAATTAGACCTACAGAAAAATTGCTTTGCAGTAACGGTTCATAAACGTAAATCATAAACGGTCCGGTCAAGACCAGAATGAAACTCATACACCAGATGAGCGGTTTCTTCAGACCGAGTTTATCCTGAACGATGCCGTAGAACATCATAAATAGAATGCTGGTAAACTGGTTGACCGAATAAAGTGTACCTAATTCCGTCCCTGTTAATCCTAGATGTCCTTTCAGCCAAATAGCGTATAACGACCACCACAGCGACCAGGAAATAAAAAAGAGAAATGAGTAACTGGATGCAAAACGATAGTACGCATTTCTGAATGGAATATTCAGTGCCATAATTACCTGCCTGTCGTTAAAAAATTCATGTCCTATTTAGAGATAAGAGCGGCCTCGCCGTTTACTTCTCACCTTCCAGTTCTTGTCGACATGGCAGCGCTGTCATTGCCCCTTTCGCTGTTACTGCAAGCGCTCCGCAACGTTGAGCGAGATCGATAATTCGTCGCATTTCTCTCTCATCTGTAGATAATCCCGTAGAGGACAGACCTGTGAGTAACCCGGCAACGAACGCATCTCCCGCCCCAGTGCTATCGACACAATTCACAGACATTCCAGCAAAATGGTGAACTTGTCCTCGATAACAGACCACCACCCCTTCTGCACCTTTAGTCACCAACAGCATGGCGATCTCATACTCTTTTGCCAGGGCGCATATATCCCGATCGTTCTGTGTTTTTCCACTGATAAGTCGCCATTCTTCTTCCGAGAGCTTGACGACATCCGCCAGTTGTAGCGCCTGCCGCAAACACAAGCGGAGCAAATGCTCGTCTTGCCATAGATCTTCACGAATATTGGGATCGAAGCTGACAAAACCTCCGGCATGCCGGATCGCCGTCATCGCAGTAAATGCGCTGGTACGCGAAGGCTCGGCAGACAACGCAATTGAACAGAGATGTAACCATTCGCCATGTCGCCAGCGGGGCAAGTCTGTCGTCTCTAAAAAAAGATCGGCACTGGGGCGGACCATAAACGTAAATGAACGTTCTCCTTGATCGTTCAGATCGACAAGCACCGTGGATGTCCGGTGCCATTCATCTTGCTTCAGAAACGTGATATCGACACCCTCAGTTAGCAGCGTTCTTTGCATTAACGCACCAAAAGGATCATCACCGACCCGACCTATAAACCCACTTGTTCCGCCTAATCTGGCGATTCCCACCGCAACGTTAGCTGGCGCGCCGCCAGGACAAGGCAGTAGCCGCCCGTCTGATTCTGGCAAGAGATCTACGACCGCATCCCCTAAAACCCATACTTTGGCTGACATTTTTTTCCCTTAAATTCATCTGACTTACGCATAGTGATAAACCTCTTTTTCGCAAAATCGTCATGGATTTACTAAAACATGCATATTCGATCACAAAACGTCATAGTTAACGTTAACATTTGTGATATTCATCGCATTTATGAAAGTAAGGGACTTTATTTTTATAAAAGTTAACGTTAACAATTCACCAAATTTGCTTAACCAGGATGATAAAAATGACGCAATCTCGATTACATGCGGCGCAAAACGCACTAGCAAAACTTCACGAGCGCCGAGGTAACACTTTCTATCCCCATTTTCACCTCGCGCCTCCTGCCGGGTGGATGAACGATCCAAACGGCCTGATCTGGTTTAACGATCGTTATCACGCGTTTTATCAACATCACCCGATGAGCGAACACTGGGGGCCAATGCACTGGGGACATGCCACCAGCGACGATATGATCCACTGGCAGCATGAGCCTATTGCGCTAGCGCCAGGAGACGAGAATGACAAAGACGGGTGTTTTTCAGGTAGTGCTGTCGATGACAATGGTGTCCTCTCACTTATCTACACCGGACACGTCTGGCTCGATGGTGCAGGTAATGACGATGCAATTCGCGAAGTACAATGTCTGGCTACCAGTCGGGATGGTATTCATTTCGAGAAACAGGGTGTGATCCTCACTCCACCAGAAGGCATCATGCACTTCCGCGATCCTAAAGTGTGGCGTGAAGCCGACACATGGTGGATGGTAGTCGGGGCGAAAGATCCAGGCAACACGGGGCAGATCCTGCTTTATCGCGGCAGTTCATTGCGTGAATGGACTTTCGATCGCGTACTGGCCCACGCTGATGCGGGTGAAAGCTATATGTGGGAATGTCCGGACTTTTTCAGCCTTGGCGATCAGCATTATCTGATGTTTTCCCCGCAGGGAATGAATGCCGAGGGATACAGTTATCGAAATCGCTTTCAAAGTGGCGTAATACCCGGAATGTGGTCGCCAGGACGACTTTTTGCACAATCCGGGCATTTTACTGAACTTGATAACGGGCATGACTTTTATGCACCACAAAGCTTTTTAGCGAAGGATGGTCGGCGTATTCTTATCGGCTGGATGGATATGTGGGAATCGCCAATGCCCTCAAAACGTGAAGGCTGGGCAGGCTGCATGACGCTGGCGCGCGAGCTATCAGAGAGCAATGGCAAACTCCTACAACGCCCGGTACACGAAGCTGAGTCGTTACGCCAGCAGCATCAATCTATCTCTCCCCGCACAATCAGCAATAAATATGTTTTGCAGGAAAACGCGCAAGCAGTTGAGATTCAGTTGCAGTGGGAGCTGAAGAACAGTGATGCCGAACATTACGGATTACAACTCGGCACAGGAATGCGGCTGTATATTGATAACCAATCTGAGCGACTTGTTTTGTGGCGATATTACCCACACGAGAATTTAGACGGCTACCGTAGTATTCCCCTCCCGCAGGGTGACACGCTCGCCCTAAGGATATTTATCGATACATCATCCGTGGAAGTATTTATTAACGACGGGGAAACGGTGATGAGTAGCCGAATCTATCCGCAGCCAGAAGAACGGGAACTGTCGCTCTATGCCTCCCACGGAGTGGCTGTGCTGCAACATGGAGCACTCTGGCAACTGGGTTAACATAATATCAGGTGGAACAACGGATCAACAGCGGGCAAGGGATCCGCGTCACTCTTCCCCCTTCACGACCTTCAATAATATGCAATGCAGCTTCCCGCCCGATAATGTCATGTGGAAGCTGAATTGTGGTCAGCGGCGGTAAAAACAGATGCCCGACGCCAACCAGATTATCAAAGCCCATTACGGCGACATCCTGCGGGATACGTACCCCCTTCGCCAGGAGAACCTGATAAGCGACAAAGGCTGCGCGATCGTTACCACATATCAGAACATCAAAATCTGGTTTGCCAGATTTGAAGTGGTCATTGAGTAAACTTGCGAGATCGGTGTAGTGATCATCACCTGTTGCCATGTGAAATTGTTTCACCTCAGCCAGATCTCGTCCAGCATCACGCCAGGCCTGCTCAAATCCCTGCCGACGATACCCTGTTGCCAACGCACTTTCCGGTAGCCAGAAGCATAACGGTTGACGATAGCCCGCCGCGAGCAAATGCTGTGTTGATTCATATTGTGCAGTGTAATCATCAGGGATATAACTGGGTAACGCTGGGTCATCCGCCACACAGTTCGCCAATACAATATTTTCACCATACAGAGACTCAGGCAGCGTGATATGTCGCAGCCCCATTGTAGTATAGATAATGCCATCCGGACGGTGGGCAAGCAGCTGACGTGCCGCGCGGGCAGCGTCATCTTCAGAAAAAATATTGATTAAAAAACTATTCCAGCCGAACTCGCTGGCGGTTTGCTCAATGGCAAGCAGAATATCAACAGAGAAAGGAGTGGTAGCAGTGTCCTGCGCCAGCACGGCGAGAGTCGACGGCTTACGTCCTTGAGCGCGCATCTTACGGGCGGAAAGATCAGGAACATAATTCAGGGTCTGGATTGCCTGCAATACGCGGTCACGCGTTGCAGGACGCACAGATTCTGCATTATGCATCACCCGGGAGACTGTCATCATCGACACTCCCGCCAGGCGTGCGACATCCTTTAATGAAGCCATACCCAAGCCGTTTGCCGTAAAACGGGCACTGTAGCAGAAACAGACGTCACTGGCGAGATCCAACGATATTCTCAACGCCCTATAACCCGACACGGCAATACAATAAAAAATAACAATAATTCCCGGACAATTGTACCCAATTCCGCCTCTGTTCTCGCCAACGAGTAACCATGTTGGCAAGTAGGTAAAACATGCCAACTGGCATCGCCAATCTGGAGAAGAAAATATAAATATGGATCATTGTGCTGGCGCGGTATCCCGACATCAGCCCGGAAATTTTTACGATTGCTATCGGTTCAGGTGCAATTGGCTGCACGATCGTTACGGACTCGCTTTTCTGGCTGGCGAAGCAATATTGCGGCGCTACGCTCAATGAAACATTTAAATACTATACGACAGCGACATTTATCGCTTCAGTCGTCGCTCTGGCGGGCACATTCCTGCTGTCATTTATCATCTAAGCGCAAAGAGACGTACTATGGAAAACGCTAAAATGAACTCGCTCATCGCCCAGTATCCGTTGGTAAAGGATCTGGTTGCTCTTAAAGAAACCACCTGGTTTAATCCTGGCACGACCTCATTGGCTGAAGGTTTACCTTATGTTGGCCTGACCGAACAGGATGTTCAGGACGCCCATGCGCGCTTATCTCGTTTTGCACCCTATCTGGCAAAAGCATTTCCTGAAACTGCTGCTACTGGGGGGATTATTGAATCAGAACTGGTTGCCATTCCGGCTATGCAAAAACGGCTGGAAAAGGAATATCAACAACCGATCAGCGGGCAACTGCTACTGAAAAAAGATAGCCATTTGCCCATTTCCGGCTCCATAAAAGCACGCGGCGGGATTTATGAAGTCCTGGCACATGCAGAAAAACTGGCTCTGGAAGCGGGGTTGCTGACGCTTGAAGATGACTACAGCAAACTGCTTTCTCCGGAGTTTAAACAGCTCTTTAGCCAATACAGCATTGCTGTGGGCTCAACCGGAAATCTGGGGTTATCAATCGGCATAATGAGCGCCCGCATTGGCTTTAAGGTGACAGTGCATATGTCTGCTGATGCCCGGGCATGGAAAAAAGCGAAACTGCGCAGCCATGGCGTTACGGTCGTGGAATATGAGCAAGATTATGGTGTTGCCGTCGAGGAAGGACGTAAAGCAGCGCAGTCTGACCCGAACTGTTTCTTTATTGATGACGAGAATTCCCGCACATTGTTCCTTGGATATTCCGTCGCTGGCCAGCGTCTTAAAGCGCAATTTGCCGAGCAAGGTCGTATCGTCGATGCTGATAACCCTCTGTTTGTCTATCTGCCGTGTGGTGTTGGCGGTGGTCCTGGTGGCGTCGCATTCGGACTTAAACTGGCATTTGGCGATCATGTTCACTGCTTTTTTGCCGAACCAACGCACTCCCCTTGTATGCTGTTAGGCGTCCATACAGGATTACACGATCAGATTTCTGTTCAGGATATTGGTATCGACAACCTTACCGCAGCGGATGGCCTTGCAGTTGGTCGCGCATCAGGCTTTGTCGGGCGGGCAATGGAGCGTCTACTAGATGGCTTCTATACCCTTAGCGATCAAACCATGTATGACATGCTTGGCTGGCTGGCGCAGGAAGAAGGTATTCGTCTTGAACCTTCGGCACTGGCGGGTATGGCCGGGCCTCAGCGCGTGTGCGCATCAGTAAGTTACCAACAGATGCACGGTTTCAGCGCAGAACAACTGCGTAATGCCACTCATCTGGTGTGGGCGACGGGAGGTGGAATGGTGCCGGAAGAAGAGATGGAGCAATATCTGGCAAAAGGCCGCTAATTAATTTTCAATGCAGCATCGCCATCCTTTCCCTGGGTGAGCGATGCTGCCGATGGCGCAGGCTTAAGATTCTACCGTCTTACCTGCTATAGCTCTCTCTTTTTACCATCACCCAACACCTTTCGCTGTAAACGGCGGTTTCGCAAACCAAACCAATACCGTAAGTAAGATAAAAGCAATAGCCGCCATACGGAAAATCTCATTTGCAGAAATTGAAAGTGATTGCTGAGTTATTTCATTATTAATTTCATTAAGAACCCCTGAAAGCGAACCATAGTATTTATCCATAATTTGTGACGATGAATTAAACACGGGGTTAAATTGATCGATGGTTGCTGTCAACTGACTATGGTGTAACGATTCGCGTCGTCCCCACAGCGTCATTGTCAACGACGTACCAACTGATCCTGACAAGGTACGAAAAAAATTACTCATACTCGAGGCATTGGCAAATTTATTATCTGGCAACCCTGAAAACGAAATCGTTGTTAAGGGTAAAAAGAAACAGGCAACGGCGAATCCCTGGAAAAACTGTGGCAAAATGATGCCTGTAAAATCAATCGTTGGCATAAATGTCACAGAACGCCAGTAATAGCAAACCGCATACATCAAAAAACTAAATGTCACTAACAACCGCATGTCTATTTTGTTGCCATAACGTCCTATCAAAGGTGAAATTAATAGTGGCATGATGCCGATGGGCGCATAAGCAAGTCCGGCCCATATCGCATTATACCCCATCGTTTCCTGGAGTAACTGCGGCATAAGGACTATCGCCCCAGAGTAAAATAAATACGCGCATGTGATACTCACAATACCAATGGTGAAATTACGGGACTTAAACAAACTGAGATCAAGAATCGGGTTCTCTGAGGTCGACTCCCAAATGACTAAAGAGATCAGAGAAATAACTGATACTACTGTTAATATTATTATTGTACTCGAGTTGAACCAATCCAGATCGCGCCCTTTATCAAGCATAATTTGCAAGCCACCAACACCGAGCACTAACAGGGTCAGTCCTGGTAGATTCATTTTGACCGGTGAAGTCTCAGTTTCTCTTCCTTTAAGTAAGGTTAAGCATAATGTCAGGACGATAATCCCCATAGGGACATTGATTAAAAATATCCAACCCCAGCTAAAGTTATCACAAATATAACCGCCCAATATCGGCCCACATATCGGCGCGATAATCACGGTCATTGACCATAATGCCAAAGCAAATGTTCTTTTTTCTGGCGGATAATTCCTTAATAATAAACTCTGTGACAGTGGAATTAACGGCCCCGCCATTAAGCCCTGAACGACTCTAAAAAATATCAGCACATCAAGATTGGTCGATAAACTACACATTAAGGAAGACAGCGAAAAAAAAGTGACTGAAAGTAAAAATAACCTTAATTCGCCTATTCTTTGTGCCAGCCTGCCGGTAACAGGGATCGCAATGGCATTTGCTACGCCAAACGATGTGATAACCCAGGTGCCTTCGTCTGTTGAGGCTCCCAGAAAGCCAGATATTGTCGGTATTGCGACGTTAGAAATAGTGGAATCCAACATTTGCATAAACGTCGCTAAGGACAATGCAATAGTGACGCACCATAACGTCCCACCGGTTAATGGTGCCGGAGTTGATTTAGTGATTGCCATTAAAGTTGTCCATTATGCGAAATAATGTTGCTAATTTCTTTTTCTATCGGACTGGTATCGATAACTAAAGCCTTACTGGTATAAGCAGGCATGGACGTCACGGTTGAAGCCAGATCGGGCATATCGGCAATGTCTTCGTTCCTGGTATCAATAGTTGCAGTCATCGATAAACCAATGCGCAAGGGATGTTCCATGAGTTCTTTTGGATCAAGAGAAACTTCAACCGGGACACGCTGAACGATTTTGATCCAGTTCCCTGTCGCATTTTGTGCAGGTAATAAGGAGAACGCATTGCCGGTTCCCATATTGATCCCTGTCACCCGACCATGAAACACAACATTTTCACCATAAAGATCGCTGATAATATTGACCGATTGACCAATCCGCACATCCGTGAGTTGTGTTTCTTTAAAGTTGGCATTAACCCACATTTGACGTGCCGGTACGACAGCCATTAACGATTGTCCGGGACTCACTGTTTCGCCGACCTGAACGCTTCTCTGGGCAATATAGCCGGTAACAGGACTCTTAATATCCGTACGTTTAAGCGCTAACCAGGCTTCTTTGGTTGCATCCGCCGCTTCAACGACTTGTGGCTGACGGTTTAATGGTGTGTTCATTACTAAAGCTTTATTCGCTTTATAAGCCTGAATAGCAGCATTCAATGCCGCTTTGCTACTTATTAACGTATCTTTGGTATGATCCAGCGTTTCTTTTGAAATAACCCCCTGCTTCGCTAAAGGTACACGACGGTTATAATCTTCTAAAGATTGTTGATACTGAATACGAGCTGAAGCGACTTCGGCACTGTATTGTTTATCCTGTAAGTACAGTTTATTCGTTTGCCGAACAATATTTGCCAGATTATTTTTAGCTTTATTGAGTGCGATAGTGGCATCAGTTTTATCCAGTGAAACTAAAATGTCACCCTGTCGAACGTAGTTCGTATCTTTATGATTAACGACAGTGACACTACCTGAGACTTGTGCAGAAATTGGATCTGCATTCCCCGTGACATAGGCGTCATCTGTACTAATCATGTCTTCTAATTCCATTGACCAATAGGCATAGGCACCTGAAAACGCAATAAACAAAACTACCGCCAATAAAGAAAAGTATTTTCTTCTGTTAGAATGTTTTTTATTTGAATTAATCTGTTCCACTATTATCTCTCATTTCGCATAGATGAAATTTATGAATTGAATGAAAAGAGTATTCATTCTTCATATCAAACACAGTGCATGTGTTGCACATTATCCCAGGAACGTTGGAGGCCTAATTTAAATGAGGTGCAAAAGAAACAACAGAGGACTAAACCGTGGCTTTTGCAATAAAATTCTTACGCCTGTAGGATTAGTGAGAAGACTTATAGTGCTAATGTGAAACTATAAATCATCGGTACAATCCCTGATTTTATTGTTGACATTTCAT
Source organism: Escherichia sp. F1 (assembly GCF_046764225.1). NCBI lineage: Bacteria > Pseudomonadati > Pseudomonadota > Gammaproteobacteria > Enterobacterales > Enterobacteriaceae > Escherichia > Escherichia sp. F1. The sequence goes on along the minus strand of NZ_CP177202.1, from coordinate 1,467,461 downwards.
TTATGCCGACTATTTATATGGTATACTTGTCGAATTATCTTAAAGGAAGCTCAAATTTTCTTATTTTTATTGAGAAAATGAGATGATGCCTTATGTCTGTATTACTACAGGGAGAAGGGAGATGCTTCATTGCAAAGGGAATAATCTATGAACGCAATAATTATTGATGACCATCCTCTTGCTATCGCAGCTATTCGTAATTTATTGATCAAAAACGATATTGAAATCTTAGCAGAGTTGACTGAAGGCGGAAGCGCCGTTCAGCGGGTGGAAACACTTAAGCCTGATATCGTCATCATTGATGTCGATATCCCCGGAGTTAACGGTATCCAGGTGTTAGAAACGCTAAGGAAGCGTCAATATAGCGGAATTATTATTATCGTCTCCGCTAAAAATGACCATTTTTACGGGAAACATTGTGCTGATGCTGGCGCTAATGGATTCGTGAGTAAAAAAGAAGGCATGAACAATATCATTGCGGCTATTGAAGCTGCAAAAAATGGCTACTGCTATTTCCCCTTCTCTCTCAACCGGTTTGTTGGAAGTTTAACGTCCGACCAGCAAAAACTCGACTCCTTATCGAAACAAGAAATTAGTGTCATGCGATATATTCTTGATGGCAAGGATAATAATGACATTGCTGAAAAAATGTTCATCAGCAACAAAACTGTCAGCACTTATAAAAGTCGCCTGATGGAAAAATTAGAATGTAAATCACTGATGGATCTTTACACATTCGCACAACGTAACAAAATCGGCTAACCACATGAAGTTTTTACCCTATATTATTCTTCTCTGTTGTGGTCTTTGGTCGACCATAAGTTTCGCAGACGAAGATTACATCGAATATCGTGGCATCAGTAGTAACAACCGTGTCACGCTTGATCCACTACGTCTGAGCAACAAGGAATTACGTTGGTTAGCGAGCAAAAAAAATCTTGTGATTGCAGTACACAAGTCCCAAACGGCTACTTTGTTGCATACCAATTCGCAGCAACGGGTTCGTGGTATTAATGCTGATTATTTAAATCTGTTAAAAAGAGCATTAAATATCAAATTAACACTACGGGAATACGCAGATCATCAAAAAGCAATGGACGCGCTGGAAGAAGGTGAAGTCGATATAGTGTTATCACATTTAGTTGCTTCGCCGCCTCTTAATGATGACATTGCTGCAACCAAACCGCTGATAATTACCTTTCCGGCGCTGGTCACCACCCTTCACGATTCAATGAGACCACTTACCTCATCAAAACCAGTAAATATTGCTCGGGTAGCAAATTACCCTCCAGATGAGGTAATTCATCAATCATTTCCAAAAGCAACAATTATCTCTTTTACAAATTTATATCAGGCATTAGCATCCGTCTCAGCCGGACAGAATGATTACTTTATTGGTAGTAACATTATTACCAGCAGTATGATTTCCCGCTATTTCACTCACTCCTTAAATGTAGTGAAATATTATAACTCGCCGCGTCAATATAACTTTTTCTTAACCAGAAAAGATTCAGTCGTTCTTAATGAAGTACTCAATCGATTTGTTGATGCTTTAACAAATGAAGTTCGCTATGAAGTATCACAAAATTGGCTTGATACAGGAAACCTGGCCTTTCTGAACAAACCATTAGAACTCACTGAACATGAAAAACAGTGGATAAAGCAGCATCCCGATTTAAAGGTGCTGGAAAATCCTTACTCTCCTCCCTATTCTATGACGGATGAAAATGGCTCAGTTCGGGGCGTGATGGGTGATATTCTTAATATTATTACCTTGCAAACAGGTTTAAATTTTTCTCCGATCACCGTTTCACACAATATTCATGCGGGGACACAGCTTAACCCCGGTGGATGGGATATATTGCCCGCCGCTATTTATAGTGAAGATCGAGAAAATAATGTTTCATTTGCTGAAGCCTTCATAACAACGCCTTACGTTTTTGTCATGCAAAAAGCGCCTGACAGTGAACAAACATTAAAAAAAGGAATGAAAGTTGCCATTCCATATTATTATGAGCTTCATTCGCAATTAAAAGAGATGTATCCGGAGGTAGAGTGGATAAAAGTCGATAACGCTAGTGCTGCATTTCACAAGGTTAAAGAAGGTGAACTTGATGCTCTGGTCGCGACACAGCTAAATTCGCGTTACATGATCGACCATTACTATCCTAATGAACTTTATCATTTTCTTATTCCCGGCGTTCAGAATGCATCGCTTTCGTTCGCTTTTCCTCGCGGAGAACCGGAACTTAAGGATATTATTAATAAAGCACTGAATGCAATTCCCCCAAGCGAAGTTCTGCGCCTGACGGAAAAATGGATTAAAATGCCCAATGTGACCATTGACACATGGGACCTCTATAGCGAGCAATTTTATATTGTCACGACATTATCCGTTTTATTAGTTGGCAGTAGCCTTTTATGGGGATTCTACCTGTTACGCTCAGTTCGTCGTCGTAAAGTCATTCAGGGTGATTTAGAAAACCAAATATCATTCCGAAAAGCACTCTCGGATTCCTTACCGAATCCAACTTATGTTGTAAACTGGCAAGGTAATGTCATTAGTCATAATAGTGCTTTTGAACATTATTTCACTGCGGATTACTACAAAAATGCAATGTTACCATTAGAAAACAGTGACTCACCCTTTAAAGATGTTTTTTCTAATGCGCATGAAGTCACAGCAGAAACGAAAGAAAATCGAACAATATACACACAGGTATTTGAAATTGATAATGGCATAGAGAAAAGATGCATTAATCACTGGCATACATTATGCAATCTGCCAGCCAGCGATCATGCTGTTTATATTTGTGGTTGGCAAGATATTACCGAGACGCGTGATTTAATTCATGCACTCGAAGTAGAGAGAAATAAAGCGATCAATGCAACTGTCGCAAAAAGCCAGTTTCTGGCAACAATGAGTCACGAAATAAGAACACCAATAAGCTCCATTATGGGCTTCCTGGAACTTCTGTCGGGTTCTGGTCTTAGCAAGGAACAACGGGTGGAGGCGATTTCACTTGCCTACGCCACCGGACAATCACTCCTCGGCTTAATTGGTGAAATCCTTGATGTCGACAAAATTGAGTCGGGTAACTATCAACTTCAACCACAATGGGTCGATATCCCTACTTTAGTCCAGAACACTTGTCACTCTTTCGGTGCGATTGCTGCAAGCAAATCCATCGCATTAAGTTGCAGCAGTACGTTTCCAGAACATTACCAGGTTAAGATCGACCCTCAGGCGTTTAAGCAGGTCTTATCTAATTTACTGAGCAATGCTCTTAAATTTACTACCGAGGGGGCAGTAAAAATTACGACCTCCCTGGGTGACATTGATGACAACCACGCTGTTATCAAAATGACGATTATGGATTCTGGAAGTGGATTATCGCAGGAAGAACAACAACAACTGTTTAAACGCTATAGCCAAACAAGTGCAGGTCGTCAGCAAACAGGTTCTGGTTTAGGCTTAATGATCTGCAAAGAATTAATTAAAAACATGCAGGGCGATTTGTCATTAGAAAGTCATCCAGGCATAGGAACGACATTTACGATCACAATCCCGGTAGAAATTACCCAACAAGTGGCGACTGTCGAGGCAAAAGCAGAACAACCCATGACACTCCCTGAAAAGTTGAGCATATTAATCGCGGATGATCATCCGACCAACAGGCTATTACTCAAACGCCAGCTAAACCTATTAGGATATGATGTTGATGAAGCAACTGATGGTGTGCAAGCGCTAAACAAAGTCAGTATGCAACATTATGATCTGCTTATTACTGACGTAAATATGCCGAATATGGATGGTTTTGAGTTGACACGCAAACTCCGTGAGCAAAATTCATCCTTACCCATCTGGGGGCTTACAGCCAACGCACAGGCTAACGAACGTGAAAAAGGGTTAAATTGCGGCATGAACTTATGTTTGTTCAAACCGTTGACCCTGGATGTACTGAAAACACATTTAAGTCAGTTACACCAGGTTGCGCATATTGCACCTCAGTATCACCACCTTGATATCGAGGCCCTGAAAAATAATACGGCGAACGATCTACAACTGATGCAGGAGATTCTCATGACTTTCCAGCATGAAACGCATAAAGATCTACCCGCTGCGTTTCATGCACTAGAAGCTGGCGACAACAGAACTTTCCATCAGTGTATTCATCGCATCCACGGTGCGGCTAACATCCTGAATTTGCAAAAGTTGATTAATCTTAGCCATCAGTTAGAAATAACGCCCGTTTCAGATGACAGCAAGCCTGAAATTCTTAAGTTGCTGAACTCTGTTAAAGAACACATTGCAGAGTTAGACCAGGAGATTGCTGTTTTCTGTCAACAAAATGACTAAATAGCGGCTCCCACAATGTTCAAATGTGGGAGCTATTTACCAGCACATCTTAATTTACGATGAGAATTCCTGGCGAATTTGTTCCCCATGCTGGTCGAGCGTTGCCGCTCCCGGCATAACATGCGGGTCCGCGCAGCCGCTGATTTTTATCGGATTACCTGGCATCATTATTCCCCCGGCTTCAATCAACATATTTCTCGCCTGAGTTTGTGGCAAATTAATGGCCTCAGCCACACTTAATAACGGCGCGACGGGCACACCAACTTCATGTATTTTGGCTAACCAAACTTCAGCTGCCTGCGTTTTTAACGTTCGCTCAATATATTGTTTAAGAATAGCCTGGTTTTGTACGCGTAAAATATTGCTGCTAAATCGGGGATCATTAACCAGTTCCGTAAGCTCCAGTGCCTGGCATAACGCAGAAAAAAGCTTGTCATTACCACAACAAATAGTAATCGGCTTATCCTGAGTATCAAAAACATCAAAAGGTGCCATGTAGGGATGGCGATTTCCCAGGCGTTGTGGTGACTTCCCTGTCGCAATATATGCCATCAGACCATGCTCCAGAAAACTCAGCGTGGCATCAAACATCGCTATATCGACATGCGCCCCTCTCTGGCTCTTTTCGCGGCCATAAAGTGCACTCACTATTCCGCTGAATAAATAGACACCGCCACATAAATCCGCAAGAGAGGTACCCACGCGCACTGGCGGAGCATCAGGGTACCCTGTTTCCATCATTATCCCGCTCATTGCCTGAATGATGGTATCGTAGGCTGGAGCATCTTTTAGCGGGCCGGTATGCCCAAAACCTGACGATGAAGCATATATGAGACGCGGGTTGATTTCTTGTAGCGTTTCCCATGAAAACCCCAGTTTTTCCATTGTACCTGGGCGAAAATTCTCAGCTAATACATCAGCTTGTTTAAGCATATTTATAAATATACTTTTATCGTGAGCATTCTTTAAATCAAGAACCACACTCTCTTTGCCATGATTAATAAAACTGTAATAGAGTGACTGCCCATCCACATAGGGACCAAATGTGCGGGTATCATCACCATGACCCGGCGGCTCAACTTTAATTACCCTTGCGCCCATATTACAAAGAAGTTGAGTTCCGAAAGGTCCATTAAGGACATGTGTCATATCGATAACTAATAAGCCTTCAAACGGCCCTTTGCATTCATTATTTGTCATTTGCTTATGCCTTGAAAAAAGCCGAAGGTGAAAAGACACTTCGGCATTTATGTAAAATCAATAACATGATTAATTATGAAACCAGTCGACTGACATAAATCCACAAGGGAGCCGTGACGACAAAACCCAGTACGCTCACAGCCAATGACGCTGTACCAGTGCGGGTGTAGACATTAAACCGACTGGCAATAATGATTCCGGAGAATGCTGGCGGTAATGCGCCTGCCAGTACCATCATCTGCAGATGTTCGCTGTTCAAATGACATGCCATACCCACGAGAAGCAGCGCCAGTGGCATCAGAATCAGCTTCAGGAAGGTGTTATAAGCAATTTCGGCACTGAACTCGAATTTATGTGCAGCCAGAGTCAACCCCGCAGCGAATACCGCTACCCCTGAGTTAGCCTTCGCAATCAGATTAAAGGTTGGGTCCCATGCTGCCGGAATTTTTACCCCAACCAACACCAGGATCGTTGCCAGAACAGGTGCCCATACTACTGGCTCCTTTGCCGCAGAAATTAATGCGCTCAGATTACTATTCTTCTTACCATCCGCTCCTGAGGAAGGATTCAGCAAATACAGACCAATAGGAATAGTAATTGCGTTAACAATAATAGAAATAATTGCTACAACTAAACCTGTTGATACGGAATCACCATAAATAGGATCGAGAACTGCAAATCCCAGGAATCCAATGGTAGGTGAACCTGCAATTAATGCACATACTGCTGCTTCTGCATGAGTACGTTTAAAAAATTTGTAGCAACCGAACCAGGAGAAAAAGAAACATCCGACAATAACCACAAGTGATACAAGGGTCAGACGAGTGTCCGCGAAAATCATTTCCCTGTTTGCCCGGGTAATAGATACAAATAGAGCCGCGGGAAGAGCGTAGTTTAATACCAGTTTATTAAATGCCCGGGCTTGATCTTCTGAAAAAGTTTCTCGTCTGCCGCTAAAATAACCCAACAGCATGATTACGATAATAGGCAATAAATCGCCAATAAAAAATGTTAGCATAATAGTATTTCCGATAAGGGTCCCCTCACCATCGATAATGAGTTGGCAAGAGGAGACGATGTCAGTATTTAATTACCAGCGACTTGTTTTGGGTTAAGTTTGGTAATATGGCCACTTTCAGTTCCTGCTGCTGGGTCGATGACCACATTAATAATGGTCGGTTTGCGCGACTGAATACCGGTGGTTAAAGCATGACGAAGTTCATCTGTCGTAGTGACGTTATAGCCAACGCCACGAAACGCATCCATTAATTTGTCATACCTTGCATGGTGCAACAGATCCGTTGGTGATGGTGCACCAGCGCCACTGAGATCAACACCGTCTCCTCTGTAGATGCCGCCATTATTAAAAATAACGATCGTCACCGGCAGGTTATATCGACAAATCGTTTCAATCTCCATCCCACTGAAACCAAAAGCACTATCACCTTCAATGGCGACAACCGGAGAACCAGAGGTCACGCTAGCACCGATGGCATAGCCCATACCGATGCCCATGACACCCCAGGTACCACAATCCAGACGGCGACGTGGTTTATACATATCAATAATATTTCGTGCATTATCCAGGGTATTTGCACCTTCATTAACTAAATAAATATCCTGGTTCTCGCGCAATACATCGCGCACAGCACTTAATGCATTAAAGTAATTTAATGGTTGAGTATCTGTACTTAATTTTTCATGCATTTTTTGTGCATTTTGCTGCTTGTGGATATTTAAAATATCGCGCCATACCAGTGGAGTCGTAAATGTGTTTTGTTTCAGTTCTGCCAGCATATCTTGCATACTGGATGCAATATCGCCAACGACTGGCACAGCAATGGGGCGGTTGCTGTCAATTTCCTGCGGTTCAATATCCAGTTGAATAAACTGTGTATCTGCCGCCCATCCTTTTTTACCGTGTGCCAGTAACCAATTCAGTCGTGCACCAACAAGCATGACAACGTCAGCATTTGCCAGGGCAAACGAACGCGCAGTTGCCGCAGAAAGTGGATGTGTATCTTCGAGGATCCCTTTCGCCATAGACATTGGCAGGAATGGAATCTGGGCACTTTCAATAAATTCACGAAGCTGTTCATCCGCTTGTGAATACGCCGCGCCTTTGCCAAGGATAACTAATGGACGTTCAGCTTTTGCTAAAAGCGAAATTGCGCTAGTGACTGACTTCGGGCATGGCAATAATGCTGGCGACGGATTTTCAACTTTTACAATCGTGGTTAACGCTTCGTCTTTTTCCATCGTCGCGGCCAGGACATTTGCTGGTAAATCAAGATAAACTCCGCCAGGGCGACCCGATACTGAGACCCGGATAGCGCGTGCCAATGCAATGCCAAGATCCTGCGGCTGATTAACGCGGAATGCTGCTTTGGCATACGGTTTTGCCGCATTCATTTGGTCCAGCTCTTCATAATCACCTTGCTGTAGGTCGACGATCGCGCGGTCGCTGGAGCCGCTAATCATGATCATCGGAAAACCATTTACCGTTGCATTGGCCAATGCGGTCAAACCATTGAGGAATCCTGGCGCAGAAACTGTCAGGCAGATCCCCGGTTTTTGGGTAAGAAAACCGCTTGCCGCAGCGGCATAGCCTGCCGACTGCTCATGACGAAAACCAATATAACGAATGCCTTCCGCCTGGGCATGGCGTGCCATATCCGTCACAGGAATACCTACAACACCATAAATAGTGTCAATATCATTCTGTTTTAATGCTTCAACGATGATATGCATACCATCTGTCATTTGAAGTTGATCTGACATGATTAATAACCTCGAAATTTTTATAAATTGGGAGCCAGAAGCCCCCGTTAATATCAGATGGCGTGGTTTTGCTTCATTGCAGCAATTTCATCGTCGCTATAACCCAGCTCCTGCAATACAGCAGCGGTATGTTCACCTAATAGCGGCGCAGCTTTAATATCCGGCGTAAAGGCAGAGAATTTCATTGGACAACCAACTGTCAGATATTTTCCACGCAACGGTTGTTCCACTTCAACAACACTGCCACTTTGGCGCAAAGAGGGATCAAGTGAAATTTCTTTCATACTTAAAACCGGTGCACAAGGAATATCAAACTGAGTCAAATAGGCCACCGCTTCATGTTTATCAATAGTGACAGTGTATTTTTCGATTTCAGCAAAAATATCGAAAATATGTGGCTGTCGGGCATGGGCTGTACTGTATGCCGGATCGGTAATCCAATCTGGTTTGCCGATGGCTTTACAGGTGTTTTCCCAGTTTTGCTCCTGAATAGTGAAATAAATATAGGCGTTAGGATCGGTTTCCCAGCCTTTACATTTCAGGATCCAGCCAGGCTGACCGCCACCACCCGCATTACCTCCGCGGGGAACTGCATCACCAAATGTGCCATTCGGATACTGCGGGTATTCTTCCAGATAACCCAATTTATCGAGACGCTGCTGGTCGCGTAATTTCACGCGGCAAAGGTTCAATACGGCATCCTGCATTGACATGGTGACTCGTTGCCCACGCCCCGTTTTTTCGCGATGCAGCAAAGCAGCAAGTAAACCGATCAGTAAATGCATTCCGGTGTTGCTGTCACCCAACGCTGCAGCGCTTACCAGCGGCGGACCGTCCCAAAAACCCGTAGTGGATGCCGCGCCACCCGCTGCCTGAGCAACGTTTTCATAGGCTTTTACATTCACATAAGGCGAACACTCATCAAACCCTTTGATCGAACCAAAAATCAGACGTGGATTGATTTCTTGAATATGCTCCCAGGTGAAGCCCATGTGATCAATGGCCCCAGGATGAAAGTTCTCGACTAAGATATCAGCTTCGCGGATCAGCTTTTCCATTACCTCTTTGCCTTCCGCTGTTTTGGTATTTAATTCAATAGAACGTTTGTTACTGTTAAGCATGGTGAAGTAAAGCGCATCGATATCAGGAATATCTCGCAGCTGGTGACGCGTTACGTCACCAACGCCGGGACGTTCAATTTTAATGACGTCAGCGCCAAACCAGGCCAGCATTTGAGTACAAGATGGGCCAGATTGCACACCGGTGAAATCGAGAACTTTAATTCCTTGAAGTGGAGTTGACATAGCAATACCTATTAGTTAATTAAATATATGTTAATTTAGCGTTTATTTAAGGCATAACGCCCTCTATAAATAATCCGCAAAATATCGTCGTAGCTGCACTCGATATTTTTAAATTCCTGTATCAAGTGCTGAAAATCATTTCATCGCCACTTCCAATTCCTTTCTGCATGGTAAGTAGTGAGGACGAAAAGAAGAATATGATAAATATTGGTTCGCGGTAATCAGAGAGAGCCGCGACATTTGTGATGTTATTCTTACAACTGTAAGAAGCGCCGGTGATTTACAAGTAAGGGTATGATTACGCTTTTTAAAGCGTACCATAAAACATAACATAATAAATGATTTGTGATGACACGGGATTATTGCGGTTTACTTTGAGGAAGATAAAATGCGAGTTTATAGAACCGCGAGCGCCAAATAATTTTATGACCACAATCTGTCGTATTGTGGTCATAAAAAATTGTCGGCTGGAGGGAGTTAAATCCTTTACCTCAATATACTGCCTGTCAGCATTAGTTCACAAACAGTGCTTCGCTATCGACGATGATTCCATTTTCCGCACCTTTAAGCGCCAGGTTTGCCTCGTAGTATTGCTTTTTATCAAGCAGTTTCTGCGCATCAGCAAGTGCATTACGAGTCTGTTTGAGCGGCATCAGATATTGGTTTTCCATTACGCCAACACCGGCCAGGCGAAGCTCTTCCATTGCGCCCTTTTTATCCCCTTTCGCCATTTTTTCGTTGGCAATTTTTATCGCGGCTTCTTTTTCGGGTGTCGCTACATAACTCTCAGAAATTCCGACAGATGCATTAATGACAATATATTGGTCATCATTGACATTGGTCTTTTTACCTGGCTTTGCGAACTTTGCCCATTCGGTACTGTCATCTGACAGCAAAGCGGAAGCTTCATTGGTCAGTTCTTTTGCCTTTTCCGGATCGCCATGAAACAGAGCCAGGCGCGCTACCTGCACGTCACGCATCGCATATAAACCTTGTTCAGAGATACGCTCTGCTGCTGCCGTTTTCTGGGTTTGCTTAACTTGCTGAGTTTGCTGTTGTGCCGCTACCGGTGCATTATCAGCCGCCCATACAGTTGAAGATGCCAGAATTGCTGTGACCATCGTAGCCATAATTAAACGTTTCATACTTACCTCATTCTTTAACAGTTTTAGAAAACGCCGCCATCATATTGGGTGAGCATGAAATGAGAAATCAGAGAGCAACGCTCATTTTGAAAGGGTTATCTTACAGTTGTAGTTATTATCGCAAGAAGTATTTTAGTCTTACAATTGTAGGAATATGCTTCCTATCACAGAGAACTATTCTTATATACCAAAAAGAGATGTCATTTATTATATCGATGTAAATACTGATTAATTATATGTAAATACAGCAATAACGTCGTAGGTTTTCAGTGAACCATTTTCAGGATAACTTTCTATGAAAGTAAACTTAATGCTTTTTAGCTTATTTTTATTGGTCTCTATTATGGCATGCAATGTTTTTGCATTTTCTATTTCTGGTGGTGGTAGTGAGGCGAGCGATAAAGAGACGGAAAAAACGTCAGCGATGACGACCACACACTCTACAAAACTTCAGCCATCACAGGCGATTTTGTTTAAGATGAGAGAAGATGCGCCACCATTAAATCTCACAGAAGACATCACGCCCCCTTTTCCGACAAAGGCGAATTATCTTATTCATCCTGTGCGATAGCGTCTGTCACATGGCAGGTGAACAATCATGTCTGTTGATGATGTGAGCACCTGCCCAAATGATCCATCCTGAACTACTACCGCCTGCCATACCCCACCATAAAGCGAATCATCAAGCCACAAGCCGGGGCAAGAAACATAAATATCCCCGTCACTAGTTCATTACCGCCAGTTAACCACATGGTGAAGTAATAAATGAGTGCAGCGAGGATCACCATGCCGAAGAAAGAAGAGACCGCCGAGACCACGTTCAGGACCTGACCAATGTAGCCGCTTACGCAGACAATACACAGGGCGAGAAACATCCATAAATAAATCATAGCTCAACCTCCTGCCGCGCTAAAAAACCTGTAACTTCAGTCACTTTAATAGTAAGACAATCCTTAACCTCTGGCAATTTTTGCTAAGCATCAATGAAAACAGCATGTTAAACGCAAGACTGTTGCGTACGGAAAAATATTTACTTTGCACGATTAATAATCAGTAGCTGAAAGCAGTCAGCCAGTGATAAAGTACAGATACCGCATTCATGCTCCTCGTGGTTATGTCCTGACTAGTCTTTACACTCTTTACAGGAACCATTGTCGTACATGATGGCCCAACCAATTGAGTGTACCGCTGTCGACATGGAATCTTCTGCGATACAACAATTCGTATCTACAGAAGGTAACTATGTTTCCACAATGCAAATTTTCCCGCGAGTTTCTACATCCTCGCTACTGGCTCACATGGTTTGGGCTTGGTGTACTCTGGCTTTGGGTACAGCTTCCTTATCCTGTTCTCTGCTTTCTCGGCACGCGTATTGGCGCAATGGCGCGACCATTCCTGAAACGGCGTGAATCTATCGCCCGTAAAAACCTGGAACTTTGCTTCCCGCAGCATTCTGCGGAAGAACGCGAGAAGATGATTGCCGAAAACTTTCGTTCACTCGGCATGGCGCTGGTAGAAACCGGCATGGCGTGGTTCTGGCCCGACAGTCGCGTACGCAAATGGTTTGATGTTGAAGGGCTGGATAACCTTAAACGCGCACAAATGCAAAATCGCGGCGTAATGGTTGTCGGCGTCCATTTTATGTCGCTGGAACTGGGCGGCCGCGTGATGGGACTGTGCCAACCAATGATGGCTACCTATCGTCCACATAATAATCAGCTGATGGAATGGGTGCAGACCCGTGGGCGCATGCGCTCTAACAAAGCGATGATCGGCAGAAATAATCTGCGCGGCATTGTTGGTGCACTGAAGAAAGGTGAAGCGGTATGGTTTGCTCCCGATCAGGATTATGGTCGTAAAGGCAGCTCCTTCGCGCCGTTCTTTGCGGTAGAAAATGTCGCCACAACCAATGGTACGTATGTCCTTTCACGTCTCTCTGGCGCAGCCATGTTAACCGTAACGATGGTAAGAAAAGCGGATTACAGCGGATATCGTTTGTACATCACCCCAGAGATGGAAGGCTACCCGGCAGATGAAAATCAAGCCGCTGCCTATATGAACAAGATTATCGAAAAAGAGATCATGCGCGCACCGGAGCAGTACCTCTGGATCCACCGTCGCTTTAAAACGCGCCCGGTGGGAGAATCGTCGCTATACATTTAACAAACTGCTCTTACTCTTTCCCTCCTCAAATCAGCCATAATAACCTCATGGTTTTTATGGCTTTTTTCTTAAGGTTTTTTCCTTCGCTGAATATCTAATTATTACCGTCAGAAATTAAACTGTCGCCGATATGAGACACCTGTAAGTTACTAAAAGTAAATAAGAAAATGCCTCTTGTCTCGTTTCAGTTTTAGGCGTACATTAGCGCCGTCTGGAGCAGTTTAGCTCAGAATTCTGGGGTGATGCCCACGGTAAAATACAGGACTTTTAAGGTCGTTTTGCCCGGTGTCAACTCACTGTATCAGGTGTAATGAAGTCATTCAGGCGTAACAGTAATTACGCGGAGAGATGTAAAGTGAAATATTTCTTTATGGGCATTTCTTTTATGGTCATCGTTTGGGCCGGTACTTTTGCCCTGATGATCTAAAAGCAAACTGTGCAATGAAAAACAGGAGCCATCAGGCTCCTGTTTGCATTTTTGAGGTCGGTGTTTATTCCGCGTTTTCGTGAATATGTTTGCTGCTGGCGGGTAGTAAACCATCGGCACGGAACATCGCTTTAATCCCACGAATCGCCTGACGAATACGGTCGCGGTTTTCAATCAGTGCAAAGCGAACATGCGTGTCGCCGTAGTCGCCAAAGCCAATCCCCGGAGAGACACAGACCTTCGCTTCGTTCAGCAGCTTCTTGGCAAATTCCAGCGAGCCCATGGCAGCATACGGTTCCGGGATTTTCGCCCAGACATACATCGAAGCCTTCGGCATTTCGACCATCCAGCCCGCTTCATGCAGCCCTTTTACCAGTACATCACGGCGGCGTTTGTACTGTTCAGCAATGTCGCGCACGCACTGTTGATCGCCCTCCAGCGCCGCAATCGCTGCCACCTGCAACGGCGTAAAGGTGCCGTAATCGTGATAGCTTTTAATACGTGCCAGCGCGCTGACCAGCGTTTTGTTGCCAACCATAAAGCCGATACGCCAGCCCGCCATGTTGTAGCTTTTCGACAGCGTAAAGAACTCGACCGCCACATCGCGTGCACCCGGCACCTGCATGATTGACGGCGCTTTCCAGCCATCGTAGACGATATCGGCATAGGCCAGGTCATGGACCACCAGCACATCGTAGCGTTTCGCCAGCGCCACAACCTTCTCAAAGAATTCCAGCTCCACGCATTGCGCGGTTGGATTCGACGGGAAGCCGAGGATCATCATCTTCGGTTTCGGATAACTTTCGCGAATGGCGCGTTCCAGTTCGTTGAAGAAATCGACACCTTCCACCAGCGGCACTGAGCGTACCTGCGCCCCGGCAATCACCGCGCCGTAAATATGAATCGGGTAGCTTGGATTAGGCACCAGTACAGTGTCACCATGATCCAGCGTCGCCAGCATCAGATGCGCCAGTCCCTCTTTCGAACCAATGGTGACGATGGCTTCTGATTCCGGGTCGATCTCGACGTCGTAGCGATCCTGATACCAGCGGGAAATGGCGCGACGTAACCGCGGAATGCCGCGTGAAGTAGAGTAACCATGTGTGTCCGGTCGCTGGGCCACCGTACATAATTTTTCGACGATATGCGGCGGAGTCGCACCGTCCGGGTTACCCATACTGAAATCGATAATATCTTCGCCGCGCCGACGCGCAGCCATTTTCAGTTCAGCGGTAATATTAAAAACGTAGGGCGGGAGACGATCAATGCGCGTAAAGCGACGTTCAGGGCGAGTGTCAGCCATAATTTCCTCAGATTAACGTTAGCGCCCGGACCGTCCGAGCGACGCTGCCACGATGGTGGCTGTTTTGAAAATAGCCTGATTAATTTCTGTCTGTCCAGCGTTTTAGAACATTTTTATCAATGGCTTTAAATGAGGAACTCCACTTCAAAAACAGGAAATTTATCTGCGCTAACAAGAAAATTACCACTCATTTTATTAACATTATAATTTCAATAAATTTACCAAGCAGATGTGCATTATCAAGAGATGCATTGCTAATACACCATTTATCTATCAATCCCCTTTTAAAATTGTGGTTTTTCCTCAAAAACGGCCTGCTGGTCATCAGCCTTCAGGTTACCTATCATAGAGGTTTAATCCTTATTCAGAGTCACCCGTGCACGAAATATTCAACATGCTGCTGGCGGTCTTCGATCGGGCAGCGTTAATGCTTATCTGCCTGTTCTTTCTCATCCGTATCCGCCTGTTTCGCGAACTGTTGCACAAGTCGGCACACTCACCGAAAGAGCTGCTCGCCGTTACCGCCATTTTCTCGCTGTTCGCCCTGTTCAGCACCTGGTCCGGCGTTCCCGTAGAAGGCTCGCTGGTGAACGTACGTATTATCGCGGTGATGTCAGGCGGGATTCTTTTTGGCCCGTGGGTAGGCATTATTACCGGCGTGATCGCAGGTATTCACCGGTATTTAATTGATATCGGCGGCGTGACGGCGATCCCCTGCTTTATCACCAGCATTCTGGCGGGTTGTATATCGGGCTGGATCAACCTGAAAATCCCCAAAGCACAGCGCTGGCGCGTCGGTATTCTCGGCGGCATGTTATGTGAAACGTTGACCATGATTCTGGTGATTGTCTGGGCACCAACTACCGCGTTGGGGATCGATATCGTCTCTAAAATCGGGATTCCAATGATCCTCGGTAGCGTCTGTATCGGCTTTATTGTGCTGCTGGTGCAAAGCGTTGAGGGCGAAAAAGAGGCCAGCGCCGCGCGGCAGGCCAAGCTGGCGCTGGATATCGCCAACAAAACGCTGCCGCTGTTTCGCCATGTCAATAGCGAGTCATTACGCAAAGTTTGTGAAATTATCCGCGATGATATTCATGCCGATGCGGTGGCGATTACCAATACCGATCATGTGCTGGCCTATGTTGGCGTGGGTGAACACAACTATCAGAATGGCGATGACTTCATTAGCCCGACTACCCGACAGGCGATGAATTACGGAAAAATCATCATTAAAAACAATGATGAAGCCCACCGCACACCAGAGATTCATTCCATGCTGGTGATCCCATTGTGGGAGAAAGGCGTTGTGACCGGAACACTGAAAATTTACTACTGCCACGCGCATCAGATTACGTCATCATTACAGGAAATGGCGGTCGGTCTGTCGCAAATCATCTCCACGCAACTGGAGGTTTCACGCGCCGAGCAGCTACGTGAAATGGCAAATAAGGCAGAGCTTCGCGCCCTGCAAAGCAAAATTAATCCCCATTTCCTGTTTAACGCTTTGAACGCTATTTCATCGTCGATCCGTCTGAATCCGGATACCGCTCGCCAGCTGATCTTTAATCTGTCGCGTTATCTACGCTATAACATTGAATTAAAAGACGATGAGCAAATCGATATCAAAAAAGAGCTGTATCAAATTAAAGACTATATTGCCATTGAGCAGGCCCGCTTTGGCGACAAGCTGACGGTTATCTATGATATTGATGAAGAGGTGAATTGCTGCATTCCCAGCCTGCTGATCCAACCGTTGGTGGAGAACGCCATTGTCCACGGTATTCAGCCTTGCAAAGGTAAAGGCGTTGTCACCATCAGCGTTGCAGAGTGCGGTAATCGGGTACGCATTGCGGTGCGGGATACCGGGCACGGCATCGATCCAAAAGTCATTGAGCGGGTCGAAGCGAACGAAATGCCGGGCAATAAAATTGGCCTGCTGAATGTCCATCATCGCGTGAAGTTATTGTATGGCGAGGGACTGCATATCCGCCGTCTGGAACCAGGAACGGAAATTGCGTTTTACATTCCTAACCAACGCACCCCTGTCGCCTCACAGGCTACGTTATTGCTTTGAGCCGGAGTGATATTGTGAAAGTCATCATTGTTGAAGACGAATTCCTGGCACAACAGGAACTGAGCTGGCTAATTAAAGAGCACAGCCAGATGGAGATTGTCGGCACCTTTGACGACGGTCTGGACGTGTTGAAGTTTTTGCAGCATAACCGCGTCGACGCCATTTTTCTGGATATCAATATTCCGTCGCTGGACGGTGTGTTGCTGGCGCAAAACATCAGCCAGTTCGCCCATAAACCGTTTATTGTGTTCATCACCGCGTGGAAAGAACATGCGGTAGAAGCGTTTGAACTGGAAGCGTTTGACTACATTCTCAAACCGTATCAGGAGTCACGCATTACCGGGATGCTGCAAAAACTGGAAGCGGCCTGGCAGCAACAGCAGACCAGCAGTACGCCTGCCACGACGGTAACGCGTGAGAATGACACCATTAATCTGGTGAAAGATGAGCGAATAATCGTCACGCCAATTAACGATATCTATTACGCCGAAGCGCACGAGAAAATGACCTTTGTCTATACGCGGCGTGAATCCTACGTAATGCCGATGAACATTACCGAGTTTTGCAGCAAGCTGCCGCCATCGCATTTTTTCCGCTGCCATCGCTCATTTTGTGTCAATCTGAACAAAATCCGCGAGATCGAACCGTGGTTTAATAACACCTATATTCTGCGGCTGAAAGATCTGGATTTTGAAGTGCCAGTCAGCCGCAGCAAAGTTAAAGAATTCCGCCAGTTAATGCATCTTTAATCGGGAACTTTCATGAAAGCACCAGGCTTGCCCGCCGATCAACAATTTTTCGCCGATCTGTTCAGCGGCCTGGTGCTTAACCCGCAACTACTGGGGCGCGTCTGGTTTGCCAGCCAGCCTGCCTCGTTACCGGTGGGCAGTTTATGTATTGATTTTCCCCGTCTGGATATCGTGCTGCGCGGCGAATACGGCAATCTGCTGGAAGCAAAGCAGCAACGTATGGTTGAAGGAGAAATGCTGTTTATTCCAGCGCGCGCGGCTAATTTACCGATCAACAACAAACCGGTGATGCTGTTAAGCCTGGTGTTCGCACCGACCTGGCTTGGGTTATCGTTTTACGATAGCCGTACCACGTCGTTGTTGCATCCTGCTCGCCAGATCCAACTTCCCAGCCTGCAACGCGGCGAAGGTGAAGCAATGCTTACTGCCCTCACCCATCTTAGCCGTTCGCCGCTGGAGCAGAATATCATTCAGCCGCTGGTGTTAAGTTTGCTGCATCTTTGCCGCAACGTGGTGAATATGCCGCCGGGTAATTCGCAGCCGCGCGGCGATTTTCTTTATCACAGCATTTGTAACTGGGTTCAGGATAATTATGCCCAGCCGCTCACCCGTGAGAGCGTGGCGCTGTTTTTTAATATCACGCCCAATCATCTGTCAAAACTGTTTGCGCAGCATGGAACAATGCGTTTTATCGAATATGTGCGTTGGGTGCGAATGGCGAAGGCGAGGATGATTTTGCAGAAATATCATCTGTCGATTCATGAAGTGGCGCAGCGTTGCGGCTTTCCGGACAGCGACTATTTTTGTCGCGTCTTCCGGCGTCAGTTTGGCCTGACGCCAGGAGAGTACAGCGCCCGTTTTCAGGGCTAACGTCAGAAGGTTAATTCTGTTTCCAGCAGCGTCAGGATGCTTTGTGCATCTTGCGCGGCGAACAGCGACTGGCGGAAGTTTTTATTCACCAGTTTGCGCGCCAGCTGCGAGAAGACTTTCACATGGTTCATCCCTTCGTTAGCACCCAACGTCAGCATGATCACCAGTTCGACTTCGCCCATTTCTGACTGCCAGTCAACCGGTTTCACCAGCCGGGCAATGCTGATACTGGAATGACGGATCCACTGAGATTTGGTGTGCGGGATCGCTACGCCAAAACCAACGCCGGTGGTAACAATCTCTTCCCGTTGCCAGACATCCTCTTCCAGCTCGAACGGATGTTCAGTGCGCCCGTTAACGCCGAGGTTACCGCACAGGAACTGGATCGCCTGCTCTTTATTGCTAAAGGCCTGATCAACGAAGATATTCTCCAGCGCCAGCAGCGGGCGAACGTCTTCTTCCGGCGTAAAGGCGGTGAGTAACGCTTCAATCTCCTGCGCGCTGCGACATTCACACGCCTGACGCGCCAGTTCCCGACACGCCTCGCTATCCAGTTGACGAAGCTGGCTTCTCACCGCCGGAATGCGCGGGCTACTCATACTCAGCTCATCCAGGCCCAGCCCAAGCAGTAGCGGCAGATAACGACTTTCACCGCCCAGTTCACCGCAAATACCTACCCATTTTCCGCGCTGATGCGCAGTGGTAATAATCTGCTGCAACATGCGCAGGAACGATGGCGTAATCGGGTTATACAGCGGCGATACGCGCGGGTTATTACGATCGACCGCATACAGATACTGGGTCATATCGTTAGAACCGATACTGAAGAAATCGACCTCATCGCAGAAGTGGTCGATGATGTAGCACACCGACGGCACTTCCACCATGATACCCAGCGTAATCGTCTCTGCATGACGCAGGCCATCGCGCTTAAGCTCAACGATCGCTTTTTGGATCTCGCCCTTCACCCATAAGATCTGATCGAGGCTGTGAACCATTGGGATCATCAACTGGGCGTTGCCGAAACTGGCGGCGCGCAAAATGGCCCGCAGTTGAGTGCGGAACAGGCCAGCAAATTCCGGGTAAATACGTACCGCGCGATAGCCGAGGAACGGGTTCTCTTCCTGGGGAATGTTGAGATAAGGAATGCTTTTATCGCCGCCGATGTCCATCGTGCGGAAGATAATCGGCTTGTCGCCCGCTGCCAGTAGCACCTGCTGGTAGGCTTCAAATTGCTCCTGCTCGTCCGGCGCGCTGTCGCGATCCATATAGAGCATTTCGGTACGGAACAGCCCGACGCCTTCCGCGCCGTTGGCAAACGCGCCAGGCGCTTCCAGAGCGGTGCCAATATTCGCCGCGATATCAATGCGCTTGTTATCACGGGAATAGGCCAGCTGCGCGGCAGCCTGCGCCTGCTGCTGCTGACGTTTATCTGCCAGCGTCTGCGCAACCTGATAATAACCGCTCACCGCGTCATCAGGATTAATCGCCAGCACGCCGCACTGGGCGTCAAGCACTGCCGGTTGCCCGGCATAGCGCGCGATCGCATCCAGCGGCAAGCCACTTAGTACCGGGATCGCCGAGGCGCGGGCCAGAATCAGGGTATGCGAGGTGCGCCCGGTTTTCTCCAGAATCATGCCCGCAAGATTTTTTAAATCGAGGCTCAAAAACTGGCTTGGGGTTAAATCCTCGGCCACCAGAATAGTCGGTTTTTCCAGCACCAGATTGTTGCGCGGCTTCAGTTCCGGCCAGGTGATATGCAGCAACTGTTCGCTGATATCGCGAATGTCGCTGACCCGCTCGCGCAGATAATCGCTGGCAGAAGCAGATAGTTTGGCGCAAACCTGCTCCATATTGCTGATGATCGCCGCCCCCAGTCCCTGATGCTGTTCTGCCATAAGGCGACGGATATTGCCTGCAAATTCATCATCCTGAATCAGCGACAAATGGGCGCTGAGGATAGTTTTGCTTTCGCCGTCACGCTCACGCAGCTGCTGGTTCAGTTGCTCGGCAAGCGTTGCCAGGCTGTGCTCCAGCCGGGTGGAATCTTGCGCACTGGCGGGGATCGCCCGGTAACTGTCGAGGCTGTCGCTCTGTAACAGGATCAGCGTACCCACGCCGACGCCGCTTGCCAGCACATTGCCGTACAATAAATCAGGATTCAGACGGCTTAATGAACGCGGCAGCGGATGCGCCGTCAGTTCTGCCTGCGTTGGCTGGACGCTGTCGCTGTCGATAAAGCGCACCTGGATGTACTCTTCCAGCACGCGCCGCGCCTGCTCTTCATCGCTGCCGCTAATGTTCAGGCTGCAACTGTCATTAAATAAAGTGCCGGTACCAATCAGCGCCAGCGAACTTTTGGCATCGGCCTTTGCGTTCTGGCGATGGTTAATAAAAGTGATTTCGCTTTGCCACTGGCTGCACTGTTCTTTAAGTTCCCACGCCGGACGAGCATGAATACCGTTAGGCAAAGGACAGAGAAATTGAATCGTTAACATAACCGCTCCGGGTTAATCAGGAGATCATCTGAAATCCGTCAGTTGAACAACCGTCTCACGGGTAAGACGTTGAATAAGGGCAGATAAAAGTTGCTGCATCTGCAAAATGTCGCGGCAATCGGCAATCGATGCCGCACAATGTCCGTGGCGCGTCGCTGGCCCCATCACCACCGTGGGTACGCCGGTGCCAGTTAAATGCACCGCTCCACCGTCCGTGCCGCCGTTGCTGAACATATCTGCCTGTAACGGCACGCCAATTTCTGCCGCCACGGTTTCAATCCACGCGGTAAGTTTTGGCGGCGCAATCAGCGACTTGTCGCTTAATACCAGCATCGGGCCGTTACCAATCTGGCGATGGTTAGCCGCGCCATAATCAAAGTTTTTCGCCCAGCAGGCGGTATCCAGCACAATCGCAACGTCCGGTGAAACCGCACGGGTAGCGGTTTGCCCGCCGCGTAATCCCACCTCTTCGCTGGAGCTGGCCACCAGCCACACCTCCGCAGGCAGTTCGGCGTCGTGCAGCTCACGTAGTAACGTCACCAGCAGATAGCAACCGAGGCGATCATCAAAGGCTTTCCCCATCACCCGCTGGTGAGGGAGAACCTGAAAAGTTGTATCAAAGGTGACGCGATCGCCTGGACGAATTCCCGCCTGCATCACTTCGTCATACGAGCGCGCACCAATGTCCACGCGCATGGCGCTGACGTCATTCCCCTGCCGGTCGCCGTCAAGCAGGCCTGGAATTTTGCACTCTTCACGGGTAGTGATACGCACCGACTGAAGCTGGCGGGCAGCCATGCGTACATTGCCAACCGGCAACACATCGATCGCCCCTTCGCGGGAGATGCTGCGCACCATAAATCCCACTTCATCCATATGCGCACAGATCATCACCTTCGGACCTGTCGATTCATTGAGGCGGATCAGCACCGATCCCAGGCCGTCAAATCGCACTTCTTTTTGCAGGCGATCCGCTTCTTCCAGCAGGATCTGCCGCACTTCCTGTTCCGAGGAGGCGATCGCATCTGCCTCGCTCAACGCTTTTAATAACGATAAATCCATTATGCCTCTCCCGTGAGCAACACTGTTTTCGGCATGGCGTAGAGCACTTCTGCGCCTTGCGGGGTGACCAGCACAACATCCTCGATGCGCACGCCCCCTTGCCCTGGCAAATAAATCCCCGGCTCCACGGTCAGTAACATGCCTGGCTGTAGCGTCGTGGTGTCCCGCGGTGAAAAACGCGGATCCTCATGGACTTCAATACCGATAGCATGACCGGTGTTATGACCGAAATTGTCACCAAATCCAGCCTCGGTAATCACCCGGCGCGCGGCGTCGTCAACCTGCTGGCAGCGCACGCCGGGGCGAATCGCGGAGATTGCTGCGAGCTGTGCCTGCAGGACAATTTGATAGACGTTAAACAGCGGGTGAGATTCGGCGCTCACCCCTTCGCCATTCACCAGCAAGGTGCGCGTCATATCAGAGCAGTACCCCTGATAGAGCGCACCAAAATCAAGAGTGACAAACTCGCCCGCCGCAACAATCTTGTCGCTGGCTTTACCGTGCGGCAGCGCCCCACGCCAGCCGCTGGCGACAATGGTGTCAAAAGAGGCTTTTTCTGCGCCCTGCTGGCGCATAAACCACTCC
This sequence comes from Escherichia sp. F1, assembly GCF_046764225.1. Classification (NCBI taxonomy): domain Bacteria; kingdom Pseudomonadati; phylum Pseudomonadota; class Gammaproteobacteria; order Enterobacterales; family Enterobacteriaceae; genus Escherichia; species Escherichia sp. F1. The sequence goes on along the minus strand of NZ_CP177202.1, from coordinate 1,444,940 downwards.
AGTTCAGCGGCTATCTCGCATTCGCTCATCCCCGCCTGAATAAAGCGGCGAATATGCTCCGCACCACGATCGGCAATCCCACAGGCGAGGCGGATTTTCTCCACCTCCTCTGGCGTTTTGATTTGCCGCAGCACATCCGGCGTGGCGCTAACCAGTTTCGCATTGAGTTCAGACTGCCAGCGGTGCACGGTTTCCCAACTCACCTGCTGGCCCTCAAAACCGAGCGTTTGCAACTGCTCATCGGCAATGATTTGCCTGGCGATGGTTGTAAGCTTGTGCGTCGCGTCAAGCAAATGCAGCTGGTAACCTTGCGTGCGGGCTTCGACATCCGCGTAATAGCGCGAGTCCACCAGAATGTGCGCACTTTCACGGCTAATCAGCACATAGCCTGATCCGGTGGAGATCCCCAGATGCGGCTGTTTGTTCTGCCGTGAGGAGAGAAGCACCGCATCCAGTTGTTGCGCCTTAAGCCAGTCGCGCAGCGAAGCGAGTAATGTCATCTGGATTTTCCTTCTTACAGGCTATCGATTAACAATTTGCCTTTACGGAACATCATCAGACGCAGGAACACCACCATCAGCGCAGTAATGACTGCCCCCAGCGCGATCCCCGCCATGTAGACGCCGAGGTTAGTGACCAGCGGCCATGCCCAGATAGCGGACTCCGGGAACCATTGCACTGCGCCCAGCCAGACTGCAGCGGTTGAGCCGACAATCGCGCCGACCATATACGACGGAATGGCGGTGATGGGGCTTTCCAGCGCAAACGGAATCGCACCTTCACTGATCCCCATAAAGGCAAGGAACATGGCGGTTTTACCCTGCGGATAAAGCTGAGCGTTGAACAGGCGTTTGCCGGTTAAACGACGGTCAATAATGGTCGCCAGACCCAGACCAATCGGCGGAATAACGATAGCGATAGAACGTGCGGTGACCGGTAATACGTGGTCCGTGGTAAAGCTGAAGGCAACGAAACCTGCGGCTTTGTTGATCGGGCCACCAAGGTCGATTGCTGTCGCCGCGGCGATCCCCATCGCATACATTAGCGCGCCCTTCTCACCTGCGGCAGTCAGCACGGTACGGATACCGCCGTTGATCCAGCCGCCAAAGGGGGTGATGACGTAGTACATCGCCAGCATGACAAAAATGGCGGAAAGAATCGGTAGCAAAAAAGTGGTTTTGAACGCTAACAGGAAATCCGGTAACTGGATTTTCTGGTTCATCCATTTCACAAGGTAACCGGCAACGATAGAAATAATCAGCGCACCAATGAAGGTGGACGGCACCGGCGAAGAGGTCGCCCATTGCATAGTGCTGGGATCGAAGTTCAGCAGTTGCGTCGGCTGGGTAGACATCAAGCCGCCAATAAAACCAGCCGGGAACGCCAGTTTGCCGCCGATAGAGTTCGCCACAAAAGCGGCAAACATCGGAATGGCGAAACCAAACAACACGCCGCCGAAGGACTGCGACAGCCAGGCAAATTTCAGTAAGGAAAGGTCGAAACCGGAGAATTTCCCGCTATTAAGAGCATCCATGATGCCGATATCAGCAGGAATTTTAAGCCAGCTATAAGCAATAAGCTGGCTGAAAGCGAGGATCACACCGCCCATAATTAAGGTCGGCACCATGCGTGAAATCCCTGACATCACATGCTGCGGGAGTTCACCCCAGAAGCTGCTTTTAGAGGCCTGCGGATTCTTAACTGCCGCTGCCGCACCGGATGCGCCAGGCACAAAGGTTGCACTGCGTTTTTTAATGGCCATAACAATTATCCCTGTCGAATATTACTGTTGTTCAGAGGCAATCATCTCTTCGATTTCTTTGATGATGCCCGCAGCGTTTTTAATTGCGTCCTGCAAAGTGATTTCATAAACGTCGCGTGATTCGAAACGTTCGTTATCTTCCGGGGTAACCGCCACGGAGTGGATGATGATGGTCGCTTCGGCGATATCCTGCGCGGTCAGGCGATTCTGGATGCCGTCCGCGCCCTGAGTTTCAATTTTCACTTCATAGCCTGCTTCCACCGCCGCTTCTTCCAGCGCCTGGGCTGCCATAAAGGTGTGAGCCAGACCCATCGGGCAGGCACATAAAGCAATCAGTTTCTTACTCATCGTTAATTCCTCGTTCAGTGATAGTTGACGAGTGAAATTATGAACGTGCAAAACAAATCGCCGTTACCAGACAAATAATGCATTTACTGGAGAATTAATCCCGCTGTACGGAAGTGTGACGCAGGTCGGCCTTGTGAGGGGACACAAAGGAAAATTGAATTAACTGTATGATTTAAAAGATTATCGGGAGAGTTACCTCCCGATATAACAGGAAGGATTTACAGAATGTGACCTAAGGTCTGGCGTAAATGTGCACCGGAACCAAGAAGGCCCGGATTGTCATGGACGATGAGATACACCGGAATATCATGGACATATTCTTTAAAGCGCCCTTTATCTTCAAATGCGGCACGGAAACCGGAGGCTTTGAAGAACTCAAGGAAACGTGGCACGATACCACCCGCAATAAACACGCCGCCAAATGTCCCGAGATTGAGCGCCAGATTGCCGCCAAAACGGCCCATAATGACGCAAAACAGCGACAACGCACGGCGGCAATCGGTGCAGCTGTCAGCCAGCGCGCGTTCGGTAATATCTTTTGGCTTGAGATTTTCTGGCAGGCGGTTGTCGGCTTTAACAATTGCGCGATACAAATTCACCAGTCCTGGGCCAGAAAGCACGCGCTCTGCCGAAACATGACCAATTTCTGCACGCAGTATTTCGAGGATAATGGCCTCTTCTTCACTATTCGGCGCAAAATCAACGTGACCGCCTTCGCCTGGCAAGCTTACCCAACGCTTATCGACATGGACCAGATGCGCAACCCCAAGCCCCGTTCCGGCACCGTAAACCGCAATAGGCTTACCTTCGACCGGTTCTGCGCCACCAAACTGAATCAGATGCTCTTTTTTCAGCATCGGGATCGCCATCGATACAGCGGTAAAATCGTTAATAATTTCCAGATGGCTAAAACCGAGATTCTTTTTCATTTCGGCAATTGAGAACGCCCAGGTATGGTTGGTCATTGCCACCCAGTCACCGGTAATTGGGCAAGCGATGGCAATACAGCCGTCTTTCACCTCGACCTTATGTTCTTCAAGATAAACGCGAATGACCGCTTCGAGGCTGGGGTAATCAAGCCCTGAATAGGTCTTAGCCTGCGAGATTTCACCACTGGCAATATCACACAGAGCAAGACGTGCGTTGGTGCCGCCCACATCACCGACTAATGCATACTTTGTCATTCTTCAACTGCTCCGCTAAAGTCAAAATAATTCTTTCTCACACTGTAAATACCTGGGGGCATAACAACAACGCCGGAAAGGCAGGCTCCCTGTAAATATCGATCTGGGTCACACAATTACTTTATCGTTTCAGCACCAATTGCAGCGATGCCTTTTTGCAAGCTGGGCAAACTAAGTATCTGACCCCGCATAAGGAATAGAACATGCTCCATCCGCGAGCCAGAACCATGTTGTTATTATCGCTCCCCGCCGTGGCAATTGGGATTGCGTCCAGTCTTATTCTGATTGTGGTGATGAAAATCGCCTCGGTATTACAGAATTTGCTCTGGCAACGACTGCCGGGAACTCTGGGGATAGCTCAGGATTCACCTTTCTGGATCATCGCCATATTAACGCTAACAGGTATTGCGGTGGGGTTGGTTATCCGTTTCAGCCAGGGGCATGCTGGACCAGACCCCGCCTGTGAACCGCTGATCGGCGCACCGGTTCCGCCCTCTGCGCTACCTGGACTTATCGTAGCATTAATTCTCGGTCTTGCTGGCGGCGTCAGCCTGGGGCCGGAACATCCGATCATGACCGTCAATATCGCCCTTGCGGTTGCCATTGGCGCTCGTCTGTTACCGCGCGTCAACCGAATGGAGTGGACTATTTTAGCCTCTGCCGGCACCATCGGCGCACTGTTTGGCACACCTGTTGCGGCGGCGTTGATATTTTCGCAAACCTTAAATGGTAGTAGTGAAGTTCCGCTATGGGATCGTCTTTTTGCGCCGTTAATGGCGGCAGCAGCTGGTGCACTTACTACCGGATTATTTTTCCATCCCCATTTTTCACTGCCCATTGCGCATTACGGAAAAATGGAAATGACCGATATTCTCAGCGGTGCAATTGTCGCGGCGATTGCCATCGCAGCAGGGATGGTCGCCGTATGGTGCTTACCACGGTTGCACGCGATGATGCATCAAATGAAAAATCCGGTGCTCGTGCTGGGTATTGGCGGATTTATTCTCGGTATTCTGGGGGTTATGGGTGGACCAGTTTCGCTGTTTAAAGGGCTGGATGAGATGCAGCAGATGGTGGCAAATCAGGCTTTCAGCACCAGCGATTACTTTTTGCTGGCAGTAATTAAACTTGCCGCCCTGGTCGTTGCTGCCGCCAGTGGCTTTCGCGGTGGGCGAATCTTCCCGGCAGTGTTTGTCGGGGTGGCATTAGGGTTGATGCTGCATGAGCACGTTCCCGCCGTTCCAGCGGCAATAACCGTTTCCTGCGCTATTCTCGGCATCGTGCTGGTGGTAACACGCGATGGCTGGTTAAGTCTTTTTATGGCGGCAGTCGTTGTACCCAATACCACATTGCTACCGCTGCTCTGTATCGTCATGCTTCCGGCATGGCTGTTATTAGCAGGTAAGCCGATGATGATGGTCAATCGTCCGAAGCAACAGCCACCCCACGATAACGTTTAGCAAAAAATGCTCTCCTTTATGATTTAAGAGTTATGGCGATGATACGGGGCTTTACCTCCCCGTAATATTGCGTTAACAGGCCGCTGACGGCTTCGATCGTGAAGGAGAATAACAATGTTCAGGTCACTGTTTCTGGCGGCCGCCCTGATGGCATTTACCCCGCTTGCGGCAAACGCAGGTGAAATCACCCTACTGCCATCAATCAAATTACAAATTGGCGATCGCGATCATTACGGTAATTACTGGGACGGTGGTCACTGGCGCGACCGTGACTACTGGCATCGCAATTATGAATGGCGTAAGAACCGCTGGTGGCGTCATGATAATGGCTACCATCGTGGCTGGGATAAGCGTAAAGCGTATGAGCGTGGCTATCGTGAAGGCTGGCGCGATCGTGACGATCATCGTGGAAAAGGCCGCGGACATGGACACCGCCATTAAACACATTCGCCAATGGAGCACAATGCCTGATGCGACGCTAGCGCGTCTTATCAGACCTACAAACCGTCTCTTTAACGCATAGGGCGGATAAGGCGTTTTACGCCGCATCCGCCAGTGATGCCTGGTACGACGCCAGTTGAACTATAGCCCCAGCGCCGTACCCACTAACAACCAGATATTCAGAGCCACTACCAGCACCACAATCACCCAGCCTGTCTGTTTTACGCGTTTGCTGTTCACCAGATCGCCCATCAACTTGCTGTCACTGGTGAAAATCAGCAGTGGAACCAGCGCCAGGGCGATACCAAAACTTAACAGCACCTGACTCATAACCAGAATCCGTGTCGGATCTAATCCCATCAGAATGACAATAAATGACGGCAGCATGGTGACTGTACGACGCACCCACAGCGGGATATGAAAGCGAATGAAGCCCTGCATCACCACCTGCCCCGCCAGTGTCCCCACCACCGTTGAGGACAGTCCGGCAGCAACCAGGCTTAATCCAAAGACCGTTGCCGCAGCATGGCTTAACAACGGTTGCAGCGTCAGATAAGCCTCATCAAGATCGGCAACACCGGTATGACCAGAAAAGTGGAACGCCGCCGCAGCTGTAGCCATCATCGCCAGATTGACAAAACCGGCAATAGTCATGGCGATAGCCACATCCCATTTGGTGGCGGAATAACGTTGTTGACGCGAACCGCCATGTAAATGCTGAGTGAGCGAAGAGTGCAAATAAATCACATGCGGCATAATCGTCGCCCCCAACACGCCTGCTGCCAGGAAGACCGCCTCCGAAGTAGGTAAACTCGGGATCACCATTCCTTTACCCAGCTGCGCCAGGTTAGGCTGGGAGAAAATCAACTCGACAATGTAAGCCGCGGCAACAAACAACAGTAACCCGCCTATCACTTTCTCCAGCGGTTTTTGCCCGCGACGTTGCAGCATTAAAATCAGGAATGTCGCGATACCCGTCAGCACCGCGCCCTGCAACAACGAAACACCAAGAATGAGTTTAAAACCGATCGCCGCACCAATAAATTCCGCCAGGTCGGTTGCCATCGCAATAATTTCTGCCTGAACCCAATAGAACCACACTACGGGACGCGGATAGTGATCACGAATCTGCTCCGCCAGATTTTTACCGGTGGCAATCCCCAGTTTGGCAGAGAGGATCTGAATCAGCATCGCCATCAGGTTGGCCCAAACGACAACCCACAGTAGCTGATAGCCGAAGCTGGCACCCGCCTGAATATTGGTCGCAAAGTTACCGGGATCGATATAACCAATCGCCGCAATGAACGCAGGTCCCATTAATGCGAGCCTCATCTTGCGCGCCGCCCGTCCGCTGCTACTCTCAACGCGATAGTTCGTCATCTTGTGCCTCTAAAACATAGCCTTTGCTATGTTTCATGCTATGCCAAACGAGAATGATTATCAAATTCATTTAAATGGGTTGTGGTGATTTCTCTGATAGACCAGGATTATGACTACGAAAAGATTGATGACTTGAATGTTATGGTTATGTTTAATGTTAGCACATTTACATAACTTTCAGCTTCCATACACAACATAGCAGAAATGTATGACAGCTCACTATTTTTGAAGCTGGTCACAGGACGTCATTATAGTGTGTGTCAGATCTCGTTTTCCTTAACCATGTTACATAGAATGTGCACGGAAATTTAACCTGCCTCATATTTGGAGCAAATATGGACCGCGTCCTTCATTTTGTACTGGCACTTGCCGTTGTTGCGATTCTCGCACTGCTGGTAAGCAGCGACCGCAAAAAAATTCGTATCCGTTATGTTATTCAACTGCTTGTTATCGAAGTGTTACTGGCGTGGTTCTTCCTGAACTCCGACGTTGGTTTAGGCTTCGTGAAAGGCTTCTCCGAAATGTTCGAAAAACTGCTCGGATTTGCCAACGAAGGGACTAACTTCGTCTTTGGTAGCATGAATGATCAAGGCCTGGCATTCTTCTTCCTGAAAGTGCTGTGCCCAATCGTCTTTATCTCTGCACTGATCGGTATTCTCCAGCACATTCGCGTGTTGCCGGTGATTATCCGCGCAATTGGTTTCCTGCTCTCCAAAGTCAACGGCATGGGCAAACTGGAATCCTTTAACGCCGTCAGCTCCCTGATTCTGGGTCAGTCTGAAAACTTTATTGCCTATAAAGATATCCTCGGCAAAATCTCCCGTAATCGTATGTACACCATGGCAGCAACGGCGATGTCCACCGTGTCGATGTCCATCGTTGGTGCATACATGACCATGCTGGAGCCGAAATACGTCGTTGCGGCGCTGGTACTGAACATGTTCAGCACCTTTATCGTGCTGTCGCTGATCAACCCTTACCGTGTTGATGCCAGTGAAGAAAACATTCAGATGTCCAACCTACACGAAGGTCAGAGCTTCTTCGAAATGCTGGGTGAATACATTCTGGCAGGTTTCAAAGTCGCCATTATCGTTGCCGCGATGCTGATCGGCTTTATCGCCCTGATCGCCGCGCTGAACGCACTGTTTGCTACCGTGACTGGCTGGTTTGGCTACAGCATCTCCTTCCAGGGCATCCTGGGCTACATCTTCTATCCGATTGCATGGGTGATGGGTGTTCCTTCCAGTGAAGCACTGCAAGTGGGCAGTATCATGGCGACCAAACTGGTTTCCAACGAGTTCGTTGCGATGATGGATCTGCAGAAAATTGCCTCTACACTCTCTCCGCGTGCTGAAGGCATCATCTCTGTGTTCCTGGTTTCCTTCGCTAACTTCTCTTCAATCGGGATTATCGCAGGTGCAGTTAAAGGCCTGAATGAAGAGCAAGGTAACGTGGTTTCTCGCTTCGGTCTGAAGCTGGTTTACGGCTCTACCCTGGTGAGTGTGCTGTCTGCGTCAATCGCAGCACTGGTGCTGTAAGACCATACATAAAAAAGCCGGGGATAATTCCCCGGTTTTTTTACGCCTGTTAATCAGCTAATGGCTGCGGGCGACCAATCAAATACCCTTGCAGATATTGCACCCCGAGCTTATGCAATAGCGCCTGCTGCTGTTGCGTCTCGACAAACTCCGCGACCACACTCAATGACTTCGCTTTCGCCAGATCGGTAATTGATCTCACAATCATCGCATCCAGCGTATTCGTGACAATATCTTTCACAAAGACGCCATCAATTTTGATGATATCAGCCTGCAAACGCTTTAACCGTTCGTAGTTGGCATAGCCGGTGCCAAAGTCATCAATCGCAATCCGGAAACCAAACTTATGCAGCTGCTCGATGTTGTACATGCTGCTTTCTGCGTTAGAAAACGCCTGCTCCTCGGTGATCTCAAGAATGACCGCCTGCGGGGAGATGTTATAACGCTTAAACAGACGAATAATCCGCCCGGCAATATTCTTTTGCAGCAGCGTGAGCGGCATTAAATTGACTGAAAAGCGCGGGCCTTTTTTGTCGCAAGGATGTGTTGCCAGCCACTTCAACAAGGATTCCAGCACTTGCAAATCAAAACGCGCGCTAAGGTTAAACTGAGCAATAAGGGGCAGAAACTTATCCGGGGTCATAATGCCGCCGTCATATTTCAGTCGCGCGAGGATTTCATCATAACCTTCACCCTCTTTGTTGCGAATTGGCTGGGCGTAGAGCAGCAAATCCCCCTGATCTAACGCCGTGCGAATGGTATTCAGCAATAGCACCTGTTTAGTGGTCTGCCCGGAAACCATCTCCTCTCTGCTATCCAGCGCCAGCACATGGTGATGTGCGCAGGATTGCTCCGCCAGCCAGCTTAACTGCCCCAACAAGGGTTGCAGGGTTTCCTGATTTCCATCAAAACGCCCCCAGGCAGCACCATAGCCCATATCCAGCCCGGTATTGTTCCAGTGAATTTGCCGACTATTCAGGATGTTAACCATATGCTGGAGTCGCCCTTCCGTTTCCGGTCCACTCAGCACTAACAGCAGTTCACTACCCGGCAATTGATACAACTTTTCGTTTTCCTGCATCAACGGCAGCAGCGTACGGTAAATTGAGCGGATACAGTGAACGCGCATCATTAAGCCGTAATGACGACTCATAAACTCAAGATTATCAATGCGCAGGCAGCAAAAACTCTTGCCCGCCTCTTGCTCCGGCGCTTGCTCCAACGCACGAAAGTTGGGTAGGAGCGTTAACGGATCGGTCAGCGCCTGCAAATGCCAGCGGCGATTAAGCCATTCACTGCGATGATAAATGCGCACCATATAGAGCAGGCAAACGCTAAAGGAAATCAGCACCGCGAGAATAAATGCCAGCGAATATTCGGTTAGTACCCCTTGCAAAAAGTTCTGGTTGTAATTCAGAAGGCAAAGCGTTGAAACAGCCCAGGTGAGATTTAAAAACGGATAGCGAAGCTTACCGACACCGAGGGTAAAGATAATGAAGAAAACAGGTACCAGGTAACCGGCAATAAAGTCATTCTCATACGGTGTGCACATCAGAAGTAGCAGCACGCTAAGAGCTGCCAGCCAGCTTAAGGTAAATGCGCGTTTCTCTTTGCTCAACGACGGAGCGATATCCCTGCGCCACAATATCTGCGCAAAGTGGGGACTTACAATCATGCGAGTGAGATAGTAGAAAAGCATGTTGTAAATCAGCACAGCGGTGAAAAGGCTTAGTAAATCAACGACTGTGAAAATGGCATCCGCATCGCCGAAAAAGGTGGATATCTTTAGCGGGAAATCAAAAAAGCTCCCCACAAGATACATGCTGCATTTGATGCCGATCGGCGTCACCAAACCAAGCCAGAAAAGACGTTGCCAGACATATCGGCTGGTCAATCCATAACGCCAACGCGTCCCCAGCTGCCAGCGTAATATTGCGCAGGCACACAACACAACAAACGTCTGGCTGCCGAGCATGACCGCGGTCTGTAAAAAAGAGAGATGAAAGTTCCACAGATTGGTGCAAAACATCCCGCATAAAACGGGAACGACACCGCGCCAGCCAAAGATAAACAAGATTGACAGCATTACGCACAGTGGCATCCACGCCAGAAAGATATAACTGGAATGGATAATGGCAAGTGGCGAAATAAAACGGGATAGCTGAATAAGTACCACGGTGAGCGTAAACGCTAGTGTGAATATCTTGATATTTTTTATCAGGTTATGCTCCACAAACATGAGTACACTACTCTCACTGATCGGGGTTTTCAGGCACACAAATAATAAGTTTATTCGCATCGCGAAGCAAACAGAGGCCAGCCTGTTGCCGATTTTTCATCCAATGATGTTTTCACCAGGCGGCGCTAACCCGGACGTAGACTGTATTACAAAAGCGGCAAAAAGCAGAGACAAAAAACCCCCGCTTTACAGCGAGGGTTTGAAATTTGGTGGAGCTAAGCGGGATCGAACCGCTGACCTCTTGCATGCCATGCAAGCGCTCTCCCAGCTGAGCTATAGCCCCACGAGGCGTTTACGTACCAATTTTGCTGGGTGCAAAATTTGGTGGAGCTAAGCGGGATCGAACCGCTGACCTCTTGCATGCCATGCAAGCGCTCTCCCAGCTGAGCTATAGCCCCGTTACGTAAAGCTTGTCGAGTTGACGGGCGGCATCATATGAATTCCGCCCGAATGTGTCAACGGCAAATTGCAGCGTGTAGTTTCAATCGCTGAAAAATCAGGCAAATGAACAATTTTGGAAAACCGCTCGCATTCAGTAGTTATTCATGTCACGGTTTCCTGTAAAGTGGTGTTATAAAATGAACTACTAATAGACCCACATACATTCAGGGAATTGTTATGTTCAAGGAGAGGATGACGCCAGATGAACTTGCCAGACTGACCGGCTATAGCCGCCAGACCATTAATAAATGGGTACGCAAGGAAGGCTGGACAACGTCACCAAAACCTGGCGTCCAGGGTGGCAAAGCCCGACTGGTTCACGTCAATGAACAGGTTCGTGAATATATTCGCAATGCTGAACGTCCAGAAGGTCAGGGAGAAGCGCCTGCCCTGTCTAGTGATGCGCCGCTTGAAGTGTTGCTGGTGACACTGGCGAAAGAGATGACGCCAGTTGAACAAAAACAGTTTACATCCTTGCTTCTGCGGGAAGGGATTATCGGATTATTACAACGCTTAGGGATTCGCGATAGCAAATAATATGAAAAGATTACGCAATAAAATGACCACCGAAGAACTGGCTGAATGCCTCGGTGTGGCTAAACAAACTGTTAACCGTTGGATCAGAGAAAAAGGCTGGAAAACGGAAAAATTTCCTGGCGTGAAAGGCGGTCGTGCCAGACTTATTCTGGTCGATACGCAAGTTTGCGAGTTTATTCAGAACACGCCAGCCTTCCATAACACTCCGATGCTTCTGGAAGCCGAAGAACCCCTTGCCGAATACGCACCGGGGATTCGCACTCCTGCTTATCGGCAAATCATCAGCGCAATAGACAACATGACTCACAGCGAGCAGGAAAAAGTTGCGCAATTTTTGTCACGCGAAGGAATTCGTAATTTCCTTGCTCGTCTCGACATAGATGAATCAGCTTGACATCCTCCACGCCCTGAATGACGAGGATCCCTGCTACGTTCAGGCTGTCGCCTGAATCATTTCGGTGGGTTCCTGCTTCAACGGGCGGCCTGACTGCACCATCTCTCCACAGGCAAGAACGGCGTGCCCCGCCGCTAAAATGTTACGAGCGCCGTTTACATCGGCGTTCGCTGTGTATCCACATACCTGGCATCTGAATTTACTTTGTGACAGACGATTTTCTTTCGCTGTATGACCACAGCACGCGCAACGCTGGCTTGTGTACGCTGGCGGAACAGCAAGCACCTGACCACCACCCCAGAGCTGCTTGTACTCAAGCTGGCGGCGCATTTCATACCAGCCCTGATCCAGTATCGAACGGTTTAAACCTGATTTTGCCCGGACATTGCGCCCCGGCTGGCTGACCGTACCCGCTGCTGACTTTGACATGTTGCTGACCTTCAAATCCTCAATGACTATCATTGCGTGGTTTTTGCTGACGGTCGTTGTGACTTTGTGAAGGTAGTCCCTGCGGATATTTGCGATACAGGAATGCAGACACTGTATTTTGCGTTTCTGCTTCTGCCAGTTGTTGCTGAATTTGACCCTGCGGCTTAACTGTCGCTGAAGTCTCGCCAGCTTCTTCTGGTTTTTCTGCAAACTGTTTACAGGCTCAAAGACTGTGCCATCTGACAGCGTGGCGAGTTTAGCCACGCCAGCATCCAGCCCGATCATTGATGCTGAAGGGTGAACCGGAGTTGATACTTCATTTTCTGTCTGAATACTGATGTACCACTTACCGCAGGACTGGCTGACAGTGACATTTTTCACAACACCCGTGACCTGACGGCTATTCCGGTAGCGCATCCAGCCAAGTTTCGGCAGAAAAATACGGCTGTTTTCCTGATCGAGCTTAACGCCCTGCGGGTAGCGGAATGCATCATTCTGTCCCCGCTTTTTGAATCGGGGAAAAGCAGCCCGCTTCTGGAAGAAGTTTTTGTAAGCCCGCTCAAGGTCTTTCAGTGACTGTTGCAATGGCTGTGACGGGGCATCTTTAAGCCATTGCGTTTCAGTGGCATTTTTCCACTCAACCAGCCAGGAAGCCATTTTCCCGTAAGGGATGTATTTATTACCGGCCTCATGATTCTCATTCTGAAGCGCCAGAGCACGATTGAAAACGAAACGACATGCGCCTGCGAAGCGCCTCATTTCACGCTCCTGTTGACCACCGGGTCTTAACTGGAATTTAAATGCCTGTAGTCGTTTCACAGGCCAAATGATACTTTGGTCTGTGAGAAAAGAAACCGATATCCGGCGTGGAAGGCATTGTGTTTTCCTGATGCATGTTCACCAGGTCTTTGTCACCAAATACCGACGTCAGATTTTTGACCATGACGCGACAGAAAAACTACGCACTTACTTTTCAAATGTATGTGCTGATTTTGAAGCTGAACTGGTTGAAATGGATGGCGAACCAGATCACGTCCATTTGTTAATTAACTATCCTCCCAAACTGGCGATATCCAGTCTGGTAAACAGCCTCAAAGGCGTATCGGGTAGGTGACTGCGACGAGATCGACCAGATATTGCAGTCAGGTATTACTACAAAGGCGTTTTGTGGAGTCCTGGCTATTTTGCCAGTAGCTGCGGAGGTGCGCCGATATCCGTCATCCGCCAATACATTGAACAACAGCAAACACCTGGTCAGGTGGAAAACCGCGCCTTATATCCCCGCCCTGAAGGACGGGGTTTTACGGCGCACCGGATAAATAAAAAACGGCAGGGGTATCTCTCCTGCCGTTTATCTTTTATGCGCTAATTACTGCTGATTTTCACGTTCAGCAATAAAAGCCAGCGCTTTGTTGATACGCTCGATACTGCGGGTCTTACCGATTGCGTGAACAGTAACGTCCAGCGCCGGAGACTGCCCCGCACCGGTAACGGCGACACGCAGCGGCATACCAACTTTACCCATACCCACTTCCAGCTCATCCGCCGTCGCCTGAATAGCGTGGTGAACGTTTTCAGCGGTCCAGTCAGTAATCGCGGCCAGTTTGTCACGAACCACTTCCAGCGGCTGACGCGCTACCGGGCGCAGATGTTTTTTCGCGGCGTCGGCATCGAACTCAGCAAAATCTTCGTAGAAATAGCGGCAGCTCTGTGCCATCTCTTTCAGCGTCTTGCAGCGTTCACCCAGTAGTTTCACCAGATCAGCCAGCTGCGGGCCGTTACGGGTATCGATATTTTCCTGCTCAATGTGCCACTGTAAGTGAGTAGCAACATACTCCGGCGGCAGCGCGTTAATGTAGTGATGGTTCAGCCACAGCAGCTTGTCGGTGTTGAACGCACTGGCAGATTTGCTGACGGCATTCAGGGTGAAGTATTTGATCATCTCTTCACGAGTGAAGATTTCCTGATCGCCGTGGGACCAGCCCAGACGCACCAGATAGTTCAGAAGTGCTTCTGGCAAATAACCGTCATCACGATACTGCATTACGCTGACCGCCCCGTGACGTTTGGACAGTTTTTTGCCGTCATCGCCGTTGATCATAGAAACGTGCGCGTAAACCGGTACCGGCGCTTTCAGTGCTTTAAGAATGTTGATCTGGCGTGGCGTGTTGTTGATATGGTCTTCGCCACGGATAACGTGGGTGATTTCCATATCCCAGTCGTCAACCACCACACAGAAGTTATAGGTTGGAGAACCATCGGTACGACGGATAATCAGATCATCCAGCTCCTGGTTGCTGAATTCGATCGGACCACGGATCTGATCGTCAAAAACAACAGAACCTTCCTGCGGGTTAGCAAAACGTACAACACACGGTTCATCATCAGCATGATGCTCATGGCTGTGGCGGCAGCGACCGTCATAACGCGGCTTCTCACCTTTCGCCATTTGCTCTTCGCGCAGCGCTTCCAGGCGCTCTTTAGAGCAATAGCATTTATAAGCAGTGCCCTCTTCCAGCATCTGATCGATCACCGCGTTGTAGCGATCAAAACGTTTGGTCTGGTAGTACGGACCTTCATCCCACTCCAGGCTCAGCCAGTTCATGCCATCCATAATGGCTTCGATAGCTTCCGGCGTGGAACGCTCAAGATCGGTGTCTTCAATACGCAGCACGAACTCACCGCCGTGGTTACGTGCAAAAAGCCAGGAGTAAAGAGCAGTACGCGCGCCGCCAACGTGCAGATAGCCTGTTGGGCTTGGCGCGAAGCGAGTTTTGATTTTCATGAAATGGCCTTACGTTTAGAAAGATGCCGACAACCGGCAAATCCTGGAAAAATTGAGTGGGCGATATTCTATCACTCCCGCCTGATTCCTCAATGTAGTTCGGGTTGCAACCTTACGCATTATTGTTTTCGTTGACAAATTGCGCAACACGGTCTGTTTTGCGATCATCTTGCTTAAATTTACGACGAACGAACAATTTCTTTAGAAAATGCGTTGACTCATTTTGAACTCTCCCTATAATGCGACTCCACACAGCGGGGGTGATTAGCTCAGCTGGGAGAGCACCTCCCTTACAAGGAGGGGGTCGGCGGTTCGATCCCGTCATCACCCACCAACTACTTTATGTAGTCTCCGCCGTGTAGCAAGAAATTGAGAAGTGGGTGATTAGCTCAGCTGGGAGAGCACCTCCCTTACAAGGAGGGGGTCGGCGGTTCGATCCCGTCATCACCCACCACTTTCTCGCCAGCTAAATTTCTTGTAAAAATGTGAAGTACCGAAGTGGGTGATTAGCTCAGCTGGGAGAGCACCTCCCTTACAAGGAGGGGGTCGGCGGTTCGATCCCGTCATCACCCACCACTTCGGGTCGTTAGCTCAGTTGGTAGAGCAGTTGACTTTTAATCAATTGGTCGCAGGTTCGAATCCTGCACGACCCACCAATGTAAAAAAGCGCCCTAAAGGCGCTTTTTTGCTATCTGCAATTTGCGAAATTGCCTGATGCGCTTCGCTTATCAGACCAACTATGTCCGGCAGTTCCCGTGCCTCTCATCTACTGCGCCAACGCCGCCAGCAGTTTAACCAGCGCGGGCGTCACCTGCTGTGTTTCATAAACAATATATAAATCTGCAGGGATGCGCTGTTTGAGCGGACGGAAAATGACACCTGGCCAGTTCATTTGTGCGTAGCTGTCCGCTATCAATGTGATACCAATGCCCATACTGACCATAGCGAGTACCGTTTGCGGTTCATTAACTTCGCGAATAACAACCGGTGAAAATCCCACCTGCTGGCAAACTCGCTGCAAAAAATCCCAGTCAGTGTAAACGGGCGGCATTGTAACGAAATACTCGTCACCTAGCGCTTCCAGCGGGACGGTGGAAAATGATGAGAGATGATGCTCTTCAGGCATCGCCACCAGAAACGCCGATTCATGCAACCGTAAGCTGGTAAAACCTGCCGGTGGTTCTGTCGCCATTCTCCAGATTCCGGCATCGAGTTCACGTCGTTCCAGCAGGGCCATTTGCATCGCGGGCATCTTTTCGCGAAAAAGAACGTCAACGTTAGGATTTTCCCTGAGGAATCGCCGCATAACCGGGCGCATCCGTCCCCACATTGCCGTTCCCACAACCCCGAGTTCAATCCGCCCTGCTTCTCCCCGACCTATTTGTTCAACCCGAGCCAATACATTATTTGCATTCACCAGCAATCGACGCGATTCTTCCATCAAGATTTTGCCCGCGTGTGTCAGTACGACGCTGCGCGAATGGCGAATAAAAAGCTGCGTGCCGAGTTGATTTTCCAGCTCTTTAATATGAATGCTGAGCGGAGGCTGAGACATATTTAAACGCGCTGCTGCGCGACCAAAATGCAACTCTTCCGCTACTGCAAGAAAATAACGGAGCAACTTAAGATCTGTTCTGTATACGCGTTCCATAATTAAGTGCTCCATATAATAAATACATCGTATTAAATTATCATGGCATAAAGTATTTCACCACCAGATATCCGACATACATAAACACAATGGATAATATACCCGGTAATACATTTGGTACAGGAATAGGCAAGCGCACGATTGTAAACAAAGCACCAATGCCAAAACCAACGCCAGAAGAAAATAAAATATCTTTCACTAATTAACCTTTATCATAAAAGCAGCCCCAAGGAACAGAGCTGCGAATCCTTTTAATGTGTAACTGAACGATGCGTTATCTTTTCAGGGTCATGGTTATATTTAAACCCAAAGAAAAATATCACTGCGAGGAAAAGAGCATACCCTGCAAACATCAGCCAAATGGTATGCCAATCTTTTACGCCATCCACCGAGAAGTAATCCACTGCCATACCGCTCAGAATCGAGCCAACCCATGCGCCGACACCATTTACCATGGTCATAAAGAGCCCCTGCGCGCTGGCACGAATGCTGGAATCAACTTCCTGTTCGACAAATACCGAACCAGAAATATTGAAGAAATCGAATGCACAGCCATAAACAATCATCGACAGCAGTAGCAAAATAAATCCGGTTGTTGACGGATCGCCATAGGCGAAGAAGCCAAAGCGCAGCGTCCAGGCCACCATACTCATCAGCATGACGGTTTTAATGCCAAATCGCTTTAAAAAGAATGGGATAGTCAGTATAAAGCCCACTTCTGCCATCTGTGAAACTGACAGTAAAATGGAGGGATATTTCACCACAAAACTGTCAGCAAACTCAGGATTACGGGCGAAATCATGCAGGAACGGGTTGCCAAAAACGTTGGTAATTTGCAGCACCGCGCCCAGCATCATGGCGAAGAGGAAAAAGATAGCCATGCGTGGATTTTTAAACAGCACGAAAGCATCCAGACCCAGCTTGCTGGCAAGCGATGTAGTCGCTTTTTTCTCCGCAACCGGAATCTTCGGCAAAGTCAGCGCATAAGCCGACAGCAGCAATGACGCACCGGACGCGATATACAGCTGCAGACTACTCAATTCCAGATGCAGCAGGCTTACTGCCCACATGGCGACAATGAACCCCACCGTACCAAAAACGCGAATGGGCGGGAAAGCGGTCACCGGGTCAAGCCCTGCCTGGGCAAGACAGGAATAAGAGACGCTGTTCGATAACGCAATAGTCGGCATAAACGCCATCGCATTGACTAACATCACCCAAAACATCATATCCGGATCAGTTACGGATGCCGCATAAAAAAGTACGCCCGCACACACCAGGTGACACAGCATGTATGCACGTTCTGCACGCAGCCATTTGTCTGCGATGATCCCCATTATACCGGGCATAATAATCGCGGCGATCCCTTTGGAACTGTAAACCATGCCAACATTAGCGCCGGTGAAATGAAGGGTATTAATCATGTAAGAACCGAGGGTAACCAGCCAGCTCCCCCAGATAAAATATTGCAAAAAGGACATTACCTTTAAGCGCAAAGCGATGCTCATAATCGTTTCCTTGTCGCATCATGTGGCCTCACCCGTGAGGCCGTTTATTGTTGTTTTACTCAGGCAATTTTGCGCAGAAAGCCGCAAATAAGATTAATAAAGTTTTGCTTTGAGAGTTCCGCTGCTGCCAGCGTTTGGGCATGAGAAAGCTTCACGTCACTCAGACCTTCCGCCATGTTGGTAATCGCAGAGACCGCAACGACTTTAAGTTCGCAATGGCGAGCAGAAATAACCTCAGGCACCACAGACATACCAACAACATCCCCACCAATAATTTGCATCATGCGAATTTCCGCCGTAGTCTCGAAATTCGGACCCGGATACGAGACGAACACGCCCTCCGTCAGAGGGACCCCCTCTTCTTTCGCCACTTTTTGTAACAGTGCGCGGTATTCCGCATCGTAGGCATTCGCCAGCGAGAAGAAGCGCTCACCAAAACGTTCATCATTAAGACCCACCATCGGCGTTCCCGGCATGGTGTTGATGTGATCTTTCAATGCGACCAGACTGCCGGCCCCCACTTCAGGACGCAGTGAGCCAGCCGCATTGGTGCTGAACAGCAACTCGCAGCCCAGCAACTTAAAGGTACGGATTGCATCCGTCATGATGGTCATCCCACGACCTTCGTAGAAATGTCCGCGACCTTTCATGCACACCACTGGCACCCCCTGGAGATAACCCAGCACCAGCTCACCCGCATGGCCATGTACGGTACTTACCGGGAACCCAGGCAGCTTTTCGTAGGAAATTGCGACCGCGTTCTCAATCTGATCGGCCAGCGCGCCCAGCCCGGAACCTAAAATAAAGGCCACTCGTGGCGTGAAATCAGGTTTATAAGTCTTGATAATATCTACGCAATACAGTGGGTTATGAGAAAACTGAGCCTGATACATATATATCCTTTTTTTGTAGGGTGGAATCTAACGCCTTTTTATAACGAGATTGCCCTACCTCATACCAATACACTTTTTTCATGTATCCGATAGTTATTCGATATCGATATATTTATATTTTTTCACTATTAATAGGCGGAAAAAACTGTATTGGTACTCTCCTTTCCATTGCATTAACAATATGCCGCTTTTAATCAACCTTTTTATTAAGCAATCAACTAATAACGATCGGCATAGGGAATTATGCTATGAAAAAACATCTTTTTACTCTGACACTCTCTTCTGTATTGGCGATACCAGCAGTATCTCATGCAGAATTTAAAGGCGGTTTTGCAGATATCGGCGTGCATTATCTGGACTGGACCAGCCGGACTACCGAAAAATCGTCGACCAAATCACACAAAGATGATTTTGGTTATCTTGAATTTGAAGGTGGCGCTAACTTTAGTTGGGGAGAAATGTACGGGTTCTTCGACTGGGAAAACTTCTATAACGGTCGCCATAATAAACCAGGTAGCGAGCAGCGTTATACCTTTAAAAATACCAACCGTATTTACCTGGGTGACACCGGATTTAATTTCTACTTGCATGCGTATGGCACCTACGGTTCTGCGAATCGCGTGAATTTCCACGACGATATGTTCCTGTACGGTATCGGCTACAATTTCACCGGCAGCGGTTGGTGGTTCAAACCGTTCTTTGCAAAACGCTATACAGACCAAACCTATTATACCGGCGATAACGGTTATGTCGCCGGTTGGGTTGCAGGTTACAGCTTTATGCTGGGCAGTGAGAAATTCACCCTCACCAACTGGAACGAGTACGAGTTTGATCGTGATGCCACCTACGCGGCAGGTAATGGCGGCAAAGAAGGTCTGAACGGTGCCGTCGCACTTTGGTGGAATGCAACTTCACACATCACCACAGGAATTCAGTATCGTTATGCGGATGACAAACTGGGCGAAGATTTTTACCAGGATGCAATAATCTACTCCATCAAATTTAATTTCTGATTGATTACTGCCGGGGCTCCCGGCAGTATGAATAGCTCTATATCTGATACAGCGGATCCCCTTCCCGCCCAGCCATTAGAGCACGGCCCTGGCCTCGTACCACGTCCCATAACGCTTGTGCGGCGGTGGAAAGTGAACGGTTCTTCCTGCGCACCAGCATCAACTGGCGTTCCACCACCGGCGTAATGCGCTTTACCACCAGCGGGCTACCTTCAGGTAACGGCAGCGCCAGTGCGGGAAGAATACTAATGCCGATGCCTGCGGCTACCATCGGGAACAGCGTCGCCGGATGTCCAATCTCCTGCACAATATTCGCCTGAATACCATTGCGCGCCAGCGCTGCGTCAATCAGCGGTCGGCTGCCTGACGCGTAATCCTGCAACACCAATTTCGCTCCCTGTAATGCCTGCCAGGGTACATAATCTTCCGCGGCCAAAGCGCTATCGCGATGGCAAAGCAAGAAGAAAGGCTCGGAAAGAATCGCTTCACATTGCAGATCGCCCACTGGGCCTGGATCGATGACGATGCCAAAATCGACATCTCCCTGGCGAATACTTTCCATCACCCACTGCTGCGGACGATCGTGCAGGATAAACTGAATATCTGGATAGCGGCGATGGCTTTCAGCAATGCATTGCGGAATAAGATGCGCGGAAATGGTCTGGCTGGCAGCGACCCGAACTTTTCCGCTCAGTTGTTGCCCCATACGCCCGGTATCGCGCAACGTGCTGTTAAGTTCATCCAGCAGTCGCTCAAGACGCAAAGCCAACTGCAGCCCTGCATCTGTAAGCACCACTTCACGCGTGGTTCTGTCCAGCAGGCGAACACCAGTATGATTTTCCAGCTCCTTCACACTGTGACTTACTGCCGACTGACTCAGGCCGATACGCTCTCCTGCACGACTAAAACTTTTCTCCTGCGCTACTGTGACGAAAACCTTTAATTGCTTTAAAGAATAATTCATCTGTTTTCTTCATGAATGGATGCAATAAATCAATTTTATTTCTCAAACTGGAAGAAGCACAATAGAACCATCGATCATCTGGAGTCTTTATGAAACTTTTTCGTATCCTCGATCCTTTCACCTTAACCCTGATCACGGTGGTGTTGCTGGCCTCTTTCTTTCCGGCCAGAGGCGATTTCGTCCCCTTCTTTGAAAATCTGACCACCGCAGCGATTGCCCTGCTGTTCTTTATGCACGGCGCGAAGTTGTCGCGTGAAGCGATTATTGCTGGCGGTGGTCACTGGCGACTGCATTTGTGGGTAATGTGCAGCACCTTTGTACTGTTTCCGATTCTGGGCGTGCTGTTTGCCTGGTGGAAACCGGTAAATGTCGACCCGATGCTCTACTCCGGTTTTCTCTACTTGTGCATTCTCCCCGCTACCGTGCAGTCTGCAATCGCCTTCACGTCAATGGCGGGCGGTAACGTCGCGGCGGCGGTTTGTTCTGCGTCAGCATCCAGCCTGCTGGGGATTTTCCTTTCACCATTGCTGGTTGGTCTGGTGATGAATGTTCACGGTGCAGGGGGCAGCCTTGAGCAGGTCGGTAAAATTATGCTGCAACTGCTGCTGCCGTTTGTGTTGGGGCATCTTTCCCGGCCGTGGATTGGTGACTGGGTGTCGCGCAATAAAAAATGGATTGCGAAAACTGACCAGACGTCCATTCTATTGGTGGTTTATACAGCGTTCAGCGAAGCCGTTGTTAATGGTATCTGGCATAAAGTTGGCTGGGGATCATTGCTGTTTATCGTGGTGGTCAGCTGCGTTCTTCTGGCTATCGTGATTGTAGTTAACGTCTTTATGGCACGCCGACTGGGCTTCAATAAGGCAGATGAAATTACTATCGTCTTTTGTGGTTCGAAAAAGAGTCTGGCAAATGGCATCCCGATGGCAAATATTCTTTTCCCCACATCGGTGATCGGTATGATGGTGCTGCCTCTGATGATTTTCCATCAGATCCAATTGATGGTCTGTGCGGTGCTGGCGCGTCGATACAAACACCAAACCGAACAGTTACAGGCGCAGCAGGAAAGCCGCGCCAATAAAGCTTAAAGAGGACGCTTCAGGGGCTGGACCAGTTGCGCCAGCCCCTCAGTTTTAATCAGCAGCGTGATTTGCATTAGCTCACCGAGCTTCCCTGCCGGGAACTCATCTTTGCGGGCAAACCACAGAAGATACTCCTCCGGCAGGTCGATTAAGCGACGCCCTTTGTATTTGCCAAACGGCATTATCGTATTGGCTATTTCAATCAGCTGCTCTTTTTCCATCTCAGCTACCCAGCAAACGCAGCATTTCCGCTTCGTCGATGACTTCAATGCCCAGTTCCTGCGCCTTCGCCAGTTTAGATCCTGCAGCTTCACCCACTATCACCAGATCGGTTTTCTTCGACACGCTGCCCGCGACTTTCGCGCCCAGTTCGACCAGTCGAGCTTTAGCGTCATCACGTGACATCTGGCTTAAGCTGCCCGTAAGCACCACGGTTTTACCAGCAAACGGGCTGTCAATCTCTTCCGCGTTAATCACCACCGGCGCAGGCCAGTGAACGCCTTCCGCCAACAGCTCGCTGATGACATTGCGGTTGCTTTCTTCGGCAAAGAAGTTGTGAACGTGGGAGGCAACGACAATGCCAACATCAGGCACCTTTTGTAGCTCTTCAATCGAAGCGGCTTCCAGCGCTTCCAGCGTGCCGAAATATGCCGCCAGACCTGCTGCGGTGGCCTCGCCGACTTCACGGATGCCAAGTGCATAGAGGAAGCGGGCAAAGGTGGTTTCTTTCGCTTTTTCCAGCGCGTTAACCACGTTTTGTGCCGATTTCGGCCCCATGCGCTCCAGTCCGGTCAGTTTGCCTGCGGTGAGTTTGAACAGATCCGCCGGAGTATGGACATATTCTTTTTCAACCAGCTGATCGATGATTTTGTCGCCCATACCGTCAACGTCCATCGCACGGCGGGAAACAAAGTGTTTCAGCGACTCTTTACGCTGCGCACCGCAAATCAGGCCACCGGTACAGCGGGCAACCGCTTCACCTTCCACACGCTCAACGTCAGAACCACATACCGGACAATGCGTCGGGAATACAACCTCACGGGTATCTTCCGGGCGTTCAGAAAGCACGACGTTAACCACCTGCGGGATCACGTCGCCAGCGCGGCGAATCACCACTTTATCGCCAATGCGTAAACCAAGACGTTCGATTTCATCCGCATTGTGTAAGGTTGCGTTACTCACCAGCACGCCTGCAACATGGACAGGTTCCAGACGCGCAACAGGCGTAATCGCGCCAGTACGCCCAACCTGAAACTCGACGTCACGCACAAAGGTCATCTGTTCCTGCGCCGGGAATTTAAACGCTACCGCCCAGCGCGGGGCACGCGCGACAAAGCCAAGCTGCTCCTGCTGTGTCAGTGAGTTGACCTTAATCACCACGCCGTCGATATCAAAGCCCAGCGTCGGGCGGTCTTCTTCCACTTTGTGATAGAACGCCAGCACTTCTTCCGCCGATTCACAAAGTGTTACCCGGTCGCTGACCGGCAAACCCCACTTTTTAAATTGCAGTAAACGGCCAAGATGAGTATTCGGCAGCTCGCCACCTTCCAGAATACCGACGCCATAGCAGAAAAAAGTGAGCGGTCGCTTCGCTGTAATACGCGGATCAAGCTGACGCAGTGAACCAGCTGCCGCATTACGTGGGTTAGCAAACACTTTCCCGCCCGTACGTCGCGCATCTTCGTTAATCTTTTCGAAGCCCGCCTGTGGCAGGAACACTTCACCACGTACTTCCAGACGCGCCGGGATATTCTCTCCGTGTAGCTTCAGCGGAATGGCGCGAATAGTACGCACATTAGACGTGATATCTTCCCCGGTAGTACCATCGCCACGCGTCGCGGCACTGACCAAAACGCCATTTTCATACAGAATACTGACAGCAAGGCCATCCAGCTTCAGCTCACAGCACCAGGTGACTTTCTCGTTGCTTTTCAGACGGTCCTGCACACGTTTGTTGAAAGCAAGAAAGCTTTCTTCATCAAAAACGTTATCCAGCGACAGCATTGGCACTTCATGGCGGATCTGGCTGAAAGCCGCCAGCGGCGCAGCACCTACACGTTGGGTAGGCGAATCAGGCGTAATCAGTTCTGGATGTTTGGTTTCCAGCTCGCGCAGTTCGCGCATCAGCCTGTCGTATTCAGCGTCGGGAATTTCCGGCGCATCCATCACATGATAAAGATATTCATGATGGCGAAGCGTCGTTCGCAGTTCTGTCAGTTGTTGTTCGATTGATTCCATATCGCACCATCAATGCTAAAAACCCCCGACAAGCGGGGGTTCGAAGAGGAGTTAATTTGCCTTAAGTGTATCAGGCGTTGGCGTCTTTGACTTCGCGGATGATGTCCTGGTACTCGCGCAATTTCTGCGGAGTCATCATACGGCGCTGATCGTCAAGCACTACACCGCCCACTTCATCGGCAATATGCTGCGCAGATTGCAGCATCAGCTTGAAGTTCTGCAGCTCGTCACCGTAAGACGGTACCTGCATAAAGATAGTGACACCCGGAGTAGTGAAATCCTTCATTTCAGGATCAAAGGTTCCCGGTTTCACCATATTCGCCAGGCTGAATAACGCCGGGCCGCTGCCATCCGGGCTAAGATGACGATGGTAAATATTCATATCGCCAAAAATGAAGCCCGCTTGTTGAATGCTGTTAAGAAGCAGTTCACCGTTTAGCTCGCTACCGTGATGCGCCGCGACGTTCATGATAATCACCGCTTCTTTGCGCTTCGGTTTATCCATAACTGGAGCCGGTTCCGCTACAGGCTCAGGCTGTGGTGCCGCTACGGGTTCTGCAGACTGGAAAGCCTGTTGTGCCGGTTGCGGTGCTGAATGCACTGGCTGCGGCGCTGACGCGACCTGTGGCGAAACTGGCTGCTGCAACGGCTGTTCAGGCTGCGGCTGATAGGCAGGCTGCTGCACGGGTTGCTGCACCGGCTGCGCTGGACGCGGAGCATGTTGCGGCGGTACCTGCGCTTCAGGCGGCTGCTGGACCGGTTGACGCGGCTGTGCAGACGCATAAGGCGGTTGGTACTGGTGTTGCGGCGACGGACGAGCAGCCTCATGCTCCTGGGCGTTAGCCGGGGCATGATTCACGCGGTGAACACGAACCTCACCAACGCCCTCATCATCTTCGACATCCTCGTCATAAGAATCGTCGTCACGTTTTGACTTCATTCGTTTTAATGGCCGATCGCGGAACATAGAAGATCGTTCTTTACGGCTGGTCCAGAAACCATGTACCAGTAAAGCGATTATGGCGATCGCGCCAACAATGATTAATATCAGACGCAAATCCTGCATCATTATATTCTCTGTTGTTCTAACACCTTGCCACCACGGCAAACATTTACTCACTAAGAGTATTTGCCGATTACCTCAAGTGCAAGTGCACTATTAACTTTCACAGCACAAAGATAGATGAAATCGTGCTTTTTGCTGTTTTTTCGAACATATCCTAACTGTCCATTGCGCAATTACCCGGTAAAATACGCAGAATTTTCCTGGGATTGGTCAAAAGGAGCTCATCCTGATTATGGTTTCATCATTCACATCTGCCCCACGCAGCGGTTTTTACTATTTTGCGCAAGGCTGGAAGCTCGTCTCGCAACCTGGGATTCGGCGTTTCGTTATTTTACCGCTGCTGGTCAATATTTTGTTGATGGGGGGCGCATTCTGGTGGCTCTTTACGCAACTCGATGTCTGGATCCCGACTCTCATGAGTTATGTTCCGGACTGGTTACAATGGCTGAGCTATCTGTTGTGGCCTCTGGCAGTCATCTCCGTGCTGTTAGTGTTTGGCTATTTCTTCTCAACGATTGCTAACTGGATTGCCGCTCCGTTTAACGGTTTATTGGCTGAACAACTGGAAGCACGATTGACTGGCGCTACACCGCCAGATACCGGGATTTTCGGTATCATGAAAGATGTGCCGCGAATCATGAAACGCGAATGGCAAAAATTTGCGTGGTATCTGCCGCGCGCAATTGTATTGCTAATTCTTTACTTCATCCCTGGTATTGGGCAAACCGTCGCGCCGGTACTGTGGTTCCTGTTTAGCGCCTGGATGTTAGCCATCCAGTATTGCGATTACCCCTTCGATAACCACAAAGTGCCGTTTAAAGAGATGCGCACCGCCCTGCGCACACGCAAAATCACCAATATGCAGTTTGGTGCTTTAACCAGCCTGTTTACGATGATCCCTCTGCTTAATCTGTTCATCATGCCCGTTGCCGTTTGTGGTGCGACGGCGATGTGGGTCGATTGCTATCGCGATAAACACGCGATGTGGCGGTAACAATCTACCGGTTATTTTGTAAACCGCTTGTGTGAAACAGGGGTGGCTTATGCCGCCCCTTATTCCATCTTGCATGTCATTATTTCCCTTCTGTATATAGATATGCTAAATCCTTACTTCCGCATATTCTCTGAGCGGGTATGCTACCTGTTGTATCCCAATTTCATACAGTTAAGGACAGGCCATGAGTAAGATTTTTGAAGATAACTCGCTGACTATCGGTCACACGCCGCTGGTTCGCCTGAATCGCATCGGTAACGGACGCATTCTGGCGAAGGTGGAATCTCGTAACCCCAGCTTCAGCGTTAAGTGCCGTATCGGTGCCAACATGATTTGGGATGCCGAAAAGCGCGGCGTGCTGAAACCAGGCGTTGAACTGGTTGAACCAACCAGCGGTAATACCGGGATTGCACTGGCCTATGTCGCTGCCGCTCGCGGTTACAAACTCACCCTGACTATGCCAGAAACCATGAGTATTGAACGCCGCAAGCTGCTGAAAGCATTAGGTGCAAACCTGGTGCTGACCGAAGGTGCTAAAGGCATGAAAGGCGCAATCCAAAAAGCAGAAGAAATTGTCGCCAGCAATCCAGAGAAATACCTGCTGCTGCAACAATTCAGCAATCCGGCAAACCCTGAAATTCACGAAAAAACCACCGGTCCGGAGATCTGGGAAGATACCGACGGTCAGGTTGATGTATTTATTGCTGGCGTTGGGACTGGCGGTACGCTGACTGGCGTCAGCCGCTACATTAAAGGCACCAAAGGCAAGACCGATCTTATCTCTGTCGCCGTTGAGCCAACCGATTCTCCAGTTATCGCCCAGGCGCTGGCAGGTGAAGAGATTAAACCTGGCCCGCATAAAATTCAGGGTATTGGCGCTGGTTTTATCCCGGCTAACCTCGATCTCAAGCTGGTCGACAAAGTCATTGGCATCACCAATGAAGAAGCCATTTCTACCGCGCGTCGTCTGATGGAAGAGGAAGGTATTCTTGCTGGTATCTCTTCTGGAGCAGCTGTTGCTGCGGCGTTGAAACTACAAGAAGATGAAAGCTTTACCAACAAGAATATTGTGGTTATTCTACCGTCATCGGGTGAGCGTTATTTAAGCACCGCATTGTTTGCCGATCTCTTCACTGAGAAAGAATTGCAACAGTAATGCCAGCTTGTTAAAAATGCGTAAAAAAGCACCTTTTCAGGTGCTTTTTTGTGGCCTGCTTCAAACTTTCGCCCCTCCTGGCATTGATTCAGCCTGTCGGAACTGGTATTTAACCAGACTAATTATTTTGATGCGCGAAATTAATCGTTACAGGAAAAGCCAAAGCTGAATCGATTTTATGATTTGGTTCAATTCTTCCTTTAGCGGCATAATGTTTAATGACGTACGAAACGTCAGCGGTCAACACCCGCCAGCAATGGACTGTATTGCGCTCTTCGTGCGTCGCGTCTGTTAAAAACTGGCGCTAACAATACAGGCTAAAGTCGAACCGCCAGGCTAGACTTTAGTTCCACAACACTAAACCTATAAGTTGGGGAAATACAATGTTCCAGCAAGAAGTTACCATTACCGCTCCGAACGGTCTGCACACCCGCCCTGCTGCCCAGTTTGTAAAAGAAGCTAAGGGCTTCACTTCTGAAATTACTGTGACTTCCAACGGCAAAAGCGCCAGCGCGAAAAGCCTGTTTAAACTGCAGACTCTGGGCCTGACTCAAGGTACCGTTGTGACTATCTCCGCAGAAGGCGAAGACGAGCAGAAAGCGGTTGAACATCTGGTTAAACTGATGGCGGAACTCGAGTAATTTCCCGGGTTCTTTTAAAAATCAGTCACAAGTAAGGTAGGGTTATGATTTCAGGCATTTTAGCATCCCCGGGTATCGCTTTCGGTAAAGCTCTGCTTCTGAAAGAAGACGAAATTGTCATTGACCGGAAAAAAATTTCTGCCGACCAGGTTGATCAGGAAGTTGAACGTTTTCTGAGCGGTCGTGCCAAGGCATCAGCCCAGCTGGAAACGATCAAAACGAAAGCTGGTGAAACGTTCGGTGAAGAAAAAGAAGCCATCTTTGAAGGGCATATTATGCTGCTCGAAGATGAGGAGCTGGAGCAGGAAATCATAGCCCTGATTAAAGATAAGCACATGACAGCTGACGCAGCTGCTCATGAAGTTATCGAAGGTCAGGCTTCTGCCCTGGAAGAGCTGGATGATGAATACCTGAAAGAACGTGCGGCTGACGTACGTGATATCGGTAAGCGCCTGCTGCGCAACATCCTGGGCCTGAAGATTATCGACCTGAGCGCCATTCAGGATGAAGTCATTCTGGTTGCCGCTGACCTGACGCCGTCCGAAACCGCACAGCTGAACCTGAAGAAGGTGCTGGGTTTCATCACCGACGCGGGTGGCCGTACTTCCCACACCTCTATCATGGCGCGTTCTCTGGAACTGCCTGCTATCGTGGGTACCGGTAGCGTCACCTCTCAGGTGAAAAATGACGACTATCTGATTCTGGATGCCGTAAATAATCAGGTTTACGTCAATCCAACCAACGAAGTTATTGATAAAATGCGCGCTGTTCAGGAGCAAGTGGCTTCTGAAAAAGCAGAGCTTGCTAAACTGAAAGATCTGCCAGCTATTACGCTGGACGGTCACCAGGTAGAAGTGTGCGCTAACATTGGTACGGTTCGTGACGTTGAAGGTGCAGAGCGTAACGGCGCTGAAGGCGTTGGTCTGTATCGTACTGAGTTCCTGTTCATGGACCGCGACGCGCTGCCCACTGAAGAAGAACAGTTTGCTGCTTACAAAGCAGTGGCTGAAGCGTGTGGCTCGCAGGCGGTTATCGTTCGTACCATGGACATCGGCGGCGACAAAGAGCTGCCATACATGAACTTCCCGAAAGAAGAGAACCCGTTCCTCGGCTGGCGCGCTATCCGTATCGCGATGGATCGTAAAGAGATCCTGCGCGATCAGCTCCGCGCTATCCTGCGTGCCTCGGCTTTCGGTAAATTGCGCATTATGTTCCCGATGATCATCTCTGTTGAAGAAGTGCGTGCACTGCGCAAAGAGATCGAAATCTACAAACAGGAACTGCGCGACGAAGGTAAAGCGTTTGACGAGTCAATTGAAATCGGCGTAATGGTGGAAACACCGGCTGCCGCAACAATTGCACGTCATTTAGCCAAAGAAGTTGATTTCTTTAGTATCGGCACCAATGATTTAACGCAGTACACTCTGGCAGTTGACCGTGGTAATGATATGATTTCACACCTTTACCAGCCAATGTCACCGTCCGTGCTGAACTTGATCAAGCAAGTTATTGATGCTTCTCATGCTGAAGGCAAATGGACTGGCATGTGTGGTGAGCTTGCAGGCGACGAACGTGCTACACTTCTGTTGCTGGGGATGGGTCTGGACGAATTCTCTATGAGCGCCATTTCTATCCCGCGCATTAAGAAGATTATCCGTAACACGAACTTCGAAGATGCGAAGGTGTTAGCAGAGCAGGCTCTTGCTCAACCGACAACGGACGAGTTAATGACGCTGGTTAACAAGTTCATTGAAGAAAAAACAATCTGCTAATCCACGAGATGCGGCCCAATTTACTGCTTAGGAGAAGATCATGGGTTTGTTCGATAAACTGAAATCTCTGGTTTCCGACGACAAGAAGGATACCGGAACTATTGAGATCATTGCTCCGCTCTCTGGCGAGATCGTCAATATCGAAGACGTGCCGGATGTCGTTTTTGCGGAAAAAATCGTTGGTGATGGCATTGCTATCAAACCAACTGGAAACAAAATGGTCGCGCCTGTAGACGGCACCATTGGTAAAATCTTTGAAACCAACCACGCGTTCTCTATCGAATCTGATAGCGGCGTTGAACTGTTCGTCCACTTCGGTATCGACACCGTTGAACTGAAAGGCGAAGGCTTCAAGCGTATTGCTGAAGAAGGTCAGCGCGTGAAAGTTGGCGATACTGTCATTGAATTTGATCTGCCGCTGCTGGAAGAGAAAGCCAAGTCTACCCTGACTCCGGTTGTTATCTCCAACATGGACGAAATCAAAGAACTGATCAAACTGTCCGGTAGCGTAACCGTGGGTGAAACCCCGGTTATCCGCATCAAGAAGTAATTCTTGCCGCAGTGAAAAATGGCGCCCATCGGCGCCATTTTTTATGCTTCCGCCAGCGGCGGCAAAATCAATTCATCGCTCTCATGCTGCTGGGTGTAGCGCATCACTTCCAGTACGCGCAACCCCGCACGGTGCACCGCATCGTTTAACGCCTTCCCTTTCAGCAAACCACTGATAAGCTGAGCACAAAACAGGTCGCCAGTCCCTTTCAGGTCGGTTTTTACCCGTGAATGGGAAATGACATTCACGCTGTCGGCACTGACCACCACCACCTGCATCTCCTGATTTTCTTCATTACCGGAGGCGCTGGTAATCACCACCCATTTTAATGTGTCTGAAAGCAGACTTTTTGCGGCAGCAATGGCACTGTCGAGATCGCGGCAATTTTTACCGGTCAGGATTTCCAGCTCAAAAATATTGGGGGTAATTCCCTGCGCCAGCGGCAGTAAATATTGTCGATACGCCTCGGGAAGGTCTGGTTTGACATAAATTCCGCTATCAATATCGCCAATCACCGGATCGACCATGATCAATAGGTCAGGATGGTCTTTGCGTAGCGCAGTCAGCCACTCGGCAAGGATTTTGATTTGCGATGCCGTTCCCATATAGCCCGTGGTTACAGCACGAAGTTGGCGCAACGCATCACGCTCCTGAAGCGCACGCAAATAGCCGCTAAACCATTCGTCCGGAATCGCACCACCGTAGAAAGTGTCATAATGCGGTGTATTGCTCAGCAATACCGTCGGCACGGCAAAGACATTCAAGCCGTTCTGTTTGATAGCAGGCACCGCAATGCTGTTGCCTACGCTGCCGTACACTACCTGCGACTGCACGGCGACGATATCCGCCTGCAATGCCCTGCTCTTATCGTTAAACAACAACAAACTACTCATTTAATTTTTTCTCCTTGCCGATGATCCTCATCGTATTCCAACCGAAACTTTACCTGATTCTGGCAGTCAAATCGGCTATTACAAAACAAGGATAAGGTAATTCAGTGAAGAAAATCATTTGTCTGGCCATTACGCTGCTAATGACACTCCCCGTTTACGCGAAGTTAACTGCCCATGAAGAAGCCCGTATCAACGCCATGCTGGAGGGATTAGCACAGAAAAAGGATTTGATATTTGTGCGTAACGGCGATGAACACACCTGTGATGAAGCGGTTTCCCACCTGCGTCTGAAGCTCGGCAATACCCGTAACCGCATTGACACTGCCGAGCAGTTTATTGATAAGGTTGCTTCGTCGTCATCGATTACCGGGAAGCCGTATATTGTGAAGATCCCAGGTAAGAGTGATGAGAACGCACAACCTTTTTTACATGCGCTAATTGCGCAGACGGATAAAACGGTGCCTGCGCAATAATCTTAAATCCCCGCCCCCTGACTAAAATGCTCTTCCCCAAACACCCCGGTGGAAAGGTAGCGATCGCCACGATCGCAGATGATCGCTACCACCACCGCACCAGGGTTAGCTTTTGCCACCCGCAGTGCTCCAGCAACCGCGCCGCCGGAGCTGACGCCACAGAATATTCCTTCCCGCACTGCCAGTTCGCGCATGGTGTTTTCCGCTTCTCGCTGATGAATATCCAGCACCTCATCCACCAGCGAAGCGTTGAAAATCCCCGGCAGATATTCCGCAGGCCAGCGGCGAATGCCGGGAATGCTACTGCCCTCTTCCGGCTGTAAGCCGACAATCGTCACCGGTTTGGATTGCTCGCGCATAAAGCGTGAAACGCCGGTGATAGTGCCGGTTGTTCCCATGCTGGAGACAAAATGGGTAATGCGCCCGCCGGTTTGCTGCCAGATTTCCGGCCCGGTGGTGGTGTAATGGGCGTAAGGGTTATCAGGATTATTGAACTGATCGAGCAGCTTTCCTTCACCACGATTCGCCATTTCAAGCGCCAGATCGCGCGCACCTTCCATGCCCTGCTCTTTGGTGACAAGAATCAGTTCCGCACCATAAGCACGCATCGCCGCACGGCGTTCCTGGCTCATGTTGTCGGGCATCAGCAATTTCATGCGATAGCCTTTCAACGCGGCAATCATTGCCAGCGCAATGCCGGTGTTACCACTGGTGGCTTCGATTAAGACATCACCCGGTTTAATTTCCCCGCGCTTTTCCGCCTCGACGATCATCGAAAGCGCCGCACGATCTTTCACCGAACCTGCCGGGTTATTGCCTTCCAGTTTCAACCAGACTTCACTGCCGTTATTCGGCCCCATTCGCTGCAACTTCACCAGAGGCGTATTGCCAATTGTTTGTTCTAATGTACTCACGATCTCTATCCATACGTGGTGTTGCCTGATGCGACGCTTGCGCGTCTTATCAGGCCTACAGGTTACAAACCTTGCCATTAAAAAGCCCGGATCGCGGGAAGCGCCTCCGGGCGTTTAACATACACTCAACCTATCAGGCGCTTTGTGCGAGAGCAAGTTCCTCATCGCGGGTTTCAATACGCTCGTCGCCGTTATACAGCCGCGCATGTTGCAGACCAACGAATAAACGCTCGCCACGTTGCGGGGCGTCGTCGCCGTGCATCACGACCGTCAGCGGTTCGTTGTACCACCCCAGCGGCTGCACAACTAATTGGGTGTAGTGGCCTTTCGGGTTGGCTTCCAGTACCTGTACCGGCAGCGGCGAATCGAGACTGGTACGGCGGCTGATATCCACTTCCCACGGGCGCAGGAAGAGATCCACCGGCCCCTGATAAGCAGGTGTGTAGCCCAGCGGCCAGCGATGTGCGCCAACATGGAACTGCCCGCCGCGAATGGTTCCCTGCAGGCGGTTCACTTCGCCCATAAATTCAAGCACAAAACGGGTCGCCGGTTCGCGCCATACCTGATCCGGCGCATCAGCCTGCTCGATATTGCCCTGGCTCATCACCACTACACGATCGGCTACTTCGGTCGCTTCTTCCTGGTCATGGGTCACGAATACGCTGGTAAATTTCAGTTCTTCATGCAGTTGACGCAACCAGCGACGCAGCTCTTTACGCACCTGCGCATCCAGCGCGCCAAACGGTTCATCAAGCAGCAGAATTTGCGGTTCCACAGCCAGCGCACGCGCCAGCGCCACGCGCTGTTTCTGCCCGCCGGAAAGCTGTGCCGGATAACGATCCGCCAGATGCGCAAGCTGCACCATCTCCAGCAATTTTGTCACTTTCGCTTTGATGGCTGCGGCATTCGGGCGCTCGCGACGCGGCAGCACCGTCAGGCCGAAAGCGATATTGTCGAACACCGTCATATGGCGGAACAGCGCGTAATGCTGAAACACGAAACCGACTTTACGATCGCGCGCATGCAGGCGGCTGACGTCGGTGCCGTGGAAGCGAATATGCCCGCTGGTTTGATGCTCCAGCCCGGC
Source organism: Escherichia sp. F1 (assembly GCF_046764225.1). NCBI lineage: Bacteria > Pseudomonadati > Pseudomonadota > Gammaproteobacteria > Enterobacterales > Enterobacteriaceae > Escherichia > Escherichia sp. F1. The sequence continues at coordinate 1,411,107 of NZ_CP177202.1, read as the reverse complement.
GATAATGCGCAGCAGCGTGGTTTTCCCGGAACCGGACGGCCCCAGCAATGCGACCATCTGACCAGAAGGAATATCCAGTGAGATATCGTTCAGCACCTGGGTGCGACCAAAAGACTTCTTAATATTGGCAATCTCAATGCTCATGATGTTCCTCCTGCTGCGCGCGTTTTTCCTGATTCTCCAGACGCCACTGCAACATACTCTTTAAAAACAGGGTGATAATCGCCATCAGCGTCAACAGCGCAGCGGCGGTAAAGGAGCCGACGGTGTTGTAGTCCTGCTCCAGCAATTCAATCTGTAACGGCAGCGAAAGTGTTTCGCCGCGAATCGAGCCGGAAACCACCGACACCGCACCAAACTCGCCAATCGCGCGGGCGTTGGTCAGCACCACGCCATAAAGCAGCGCCCAGCGGATGTTCGGCAGCGTGACGCGACGGAACATCTGCCAGCCAGATGCGCCCAGCAAAATCGCTGCTTCGTCTTCCTGGCTGCCCTGGCTTAACATCACCGGCACCAGCTCACGCACCACAAACGGACACGTCACGAAGATGGTGACCAGCACCATTCCCGGCCAGGAGAACATAATTTGCAGATTATGTTCATCCAGCCAGCCACCGAGCGGGCCGTTAGAGCCGTAAAACAGCAGATACACCAGACCGGCAACCACCGGCGACACGGCAAACGGAATGTCCAGCAGCGTCAGCAGCAACTGGCGTCCGGGGAAGTTAAAGCGCGTCACCAGCCAGGCCAGCAGAATGCCGAACACCAGGTTCACCGGTACGGCAATCAGCGCAATCATCACCGTCAGCCAGATGGCGTGCAGCATGTCCGGATCGGCCAGATTCTGTAAAACTGGCATCAGCCCTTTGCTGAACGCCTGCACGAAGATGTAAATCATCGGCACCAGCAGGATGAACGCCGAAACCAGCATCCCGATGCCAATCAGAAACCATTTGCCCCAGTTAATCGGGCGCGCGTCATAACGCTTCAATTGGGTAACTTCCGCCATTAATGACCTACCACACGCCGACCAAAGCGACTTTGCAGAGTGTTAATTGAGAACAGCAGCAGCAGGGATGCCGCGAGGATCACCGAAGCAATCGCGCTCGCCGCCGGGTAATCAAACTCCTGTAAGCGAACAAAAATCATCAGCGACGTCACTTCCGTCTTCCAGGCAATGTTCCCGGCGATAAAAATTACCGCGCCAAACTCACCGAGGCTGCGGGTAAACGACAGCGCCACGCCCGCCACCAGCGCCGGAGAAAGCTCCGGCAGCACCACTTTGCAGAAACTCTGCCAACGCGTTGCGCCGAGCGTTTCTGCCGCTTCTTCATATTCCGGGCCTAACTCTTCCAGCACCGGCTGCACGGTACGCACCACAAATGGAATACTGGTAAAGGCCATCGCCACCGCAATCCCCAGCCAGGTATAGGTGACTTTGATATCAAACTTCGCCAGCCATTCACCGTAAAAACCGTTCACGGAAAAGAGCGAGGCCAACGTCAAACCTGCGACCGCCGTCGGTAGCGCAAAGGGTAAATCCATCAGCGCATCAAGCAGCGTGCGGCCCGGAAAGCGATAGCGAGTTAAGATCCACGCCATCAGCAGGCCGAAAACGCCGTTAAAAATTGATGCCACAAACGCCGACAGCAGCGTCACTTTGTAGGCCGCGACCACCTGCGGGTTGGTGATCACCTCCCAGTACTGTGCCCAGCTCATCTCAGAGAGCTGCATCACCAGCGCTGAGAGCGGCAGCAGCAAAATCAGGCACACAAACAGCAGACTGGTGCCGAGGCTTAAGGTAAAGCCCGGCAGCACGCGTCTTGATGAAACTGCAAACATTAATTACGCCCCGCCGCTAACAGCTTGTCTAACTCGCCGCCGCTGGTGAAGTGGGTTTTCATCACTTCCGGCCAGGAGCCAAATTTGTCTTCCACGCGGAACAGCTCGGTCTGCGGGAATTTGTTTTTCAGTTTGTCCATGACTTCCGGGTTATTTACGCGGTAGTAATAGTCGGTGATGATGGTCTGCGCCTGCGGGCTGTAGAGCCAGTTCAGGTAGGCTTTTGCTGCTTTTTCCGTACCGTTGGCCTGCACGTTTTTATCGACCCACGCCACCGGGAATTCCGCCAGAATGTTGGTTTTCGGAATCACCACTTCAAAGCCCTGCGCTTCATACTGTTTGCGGATGTTGTTCACTTCCGATTCGAAGCTAATCAGCACATCGCCCAGCCCGCGCTCGGCAAAGGTGGTGGTCGCGCCACGACCACCAGTATCGAACACTTCAACGTTTTTCAGGAACTGGGTCATAAACTGTTCGGTTTTGGCTTTGTCGCCACCGTCAGCTTTATCCGCTGCACCCCATGCCGCCAGATAGGTGTAACGTGCGTTACCCGACGTTTTCGGGTTCGGGAAAATCAGCTTCACGTCGGAGCGCACGAGGTCGTTCCAGTCGTGAATATTCTTCGGGTTGCCCTTACGTACCAGGAAGCCCATGGTGGAGTAGAACGGCGAGCTGTTATTCGGCAGGCGCGACTGCCAGTCGGCCGGGATCAGCTTGCCTTTGTCATGCAGGATTTGTACGTCGGTCACCTGGTTATAAGTGACAACGTCTGCTTTTAAGCCCTGCAAAATCGCCAGCGCCTGTTTTGATGACCCGGCATGAGATTGTTTTATCGTCAGTTTGTCGCCGCCGTTATCTTTTGCCCATTGTTGCTCAAACGGCGGATTAAGGGCTGCAAACAGCTCGCGAGAGACGTCATAAGAACTGTTCAGCAGTTCCGTTGCCTGTACATGGCCCGCCAGCAGCAGAGAAGCGACCAGCGCGAGTGAGTTCTTTTTCAGTAAGTTAACGGCCATTGCGCACCCTTATAAATTTAATGACTTTCTAATAGCCATCATATTTATAACGGACGTGAAAGGAGTAACGGTTTTATATACCGTTTGGTGATTTGGAAGTTGAAAAGGGAATAAGAACCGGGTTCAAGACGAAATCCTCCCCACAAATGCAGGGAGGAAACAGAGGTGAATCAGATGCCGACGCTAACCGTCTCCGGCAGTGTGCTGCCGCCATCAATCACATTCTGTGTACCGGTTAAATAACTTGATTCATCCGATGCGAGGAAGGCTGCCAGTTCGCCGACTTCCAGCGGATCGGCGAGGCGACGCATCGGGATTGCTTTTGCCATTTCAGTCAGCACCGATTCTGGATCTTCCGGGTTCGACTGGCGGGCAATGCTTTCCGCCATTGGCGTGCGCACGTAGCCTGGACAAATCGCATTTACGCGAATACCAGACTGCGCGTACTCCACCGCCAGCGATTTAGTCAGGCCAACAATCGCCGCTTTCGTTAAGGCATACGCCGTTTCACCCGGATCGGCCACCATATCGCCAGTGACTGAAGACATCATCACAATGCGACCATCTTTGCGGGCAATCATCTCCGGCAGCACCGCCTTCGTGACGTTCCATACGCCTTTAATATTGATATCAATATGGAAATCGCGATCTTCATCGCTCATATCGAGGAAACTGCCCAGACGACAAACGCCTGCGTTATTCACCAGGATATCAATGCGCCCTTCTTTTTCCTTCGCGCGCTTGATAGCTGCGGCGACCGACGCCGGGTCACGCACATCGGCGACAACCGCCGTACAGCGATGACCACGACCACACAGTTCGTCCGCCAGCTTTTCGATCTCAGGGGAGATATCCAGCAAGATTAGGTTTGCGCCATGACGCGCAAAAGTTCTGGCAATTCCTTCGCCAATTCCCTGCAATGCGCCCGTAATCAGTGCTGTCTTGCCCGTGAGTTTACCCATTTTAATGCTCTCCTTGTTAATACAGAGCGTTACACTCCATTCCCTCTGAAAATACAGGATAAACAAAATATTGCTGCGGATCAGCTCACTAATTCAGGAAAATCTCAATTCAGTCGCTGCTTTATGCATCATTTCAGGCGTTGCGTTAGCTCACTGCTGCGCTCAATCATTTTCAATGACTCGACATCATTGAGTTGCACAAGGCCAACAAACAGTAAATCGGTAACCGAATTTTGCGCCGTGCGGGTGGACATCGACGAGCTGCGCCATTCGGTTTCGCCAGAAACGGTATCGAGGGTGTAATGCGCCAGCCGCCGCAGCGGGGAATCGGTTAACGAGGTAATGGCAATCACCGTTGCCCCCTGCTTTCGCGCTGCCTCGGCGCACAAGACAATCTCTTTTTTACTGCCGCTGTAAGAGATAGCGATTTGTACATCGCCTTTTTTCAGCGCCTGGGAAACGGTGGCTTGTACATGCGTGTCAGCTTCACAGGCCACACGATAACCAATTTTCATCAGTTTGAATGAAAGATCGCGCCCCACCAGCGCCGACCCACCCAGACCCGTTATCTGGATAAACGGTGCTTTACTGATGACCTCAATGATTTTTTGCAGCCGCGCGTAGTCGAACAACGCGCAGGTTTGCTCCAGCGCCAGCTCTTTTTCGCGATTCAGTTTGCGGGCAATCACTTCCAGCGAATCATCACTGGTAATCGAACTGTGCAGGTGCAGCGCCGTGGCATTCGTTTTCTCCCGGCTGGCACTGTATTCGCCAATTAACGCCATACGCAATTCAGTAAATCCTTGCGCGCCGAGCTTCTGGGCAAACTTCACAATACTCGACTGGCTGATGCCGAGCAGTTTCGCCATCTTGCGCGAAGAGACAGATTTCAGCTCACTCACGTTAGCCCGCAGAAAGTCAGCAATTTTTTGCTCGTTCCCGGTAAATTCACTTTCCGCATTGCGTATTTTCGTCAGGTACAACATCTTCCACTCTCCTGGGCTGGCAGCAAAAATTCCGCTTAAGTTCTTATGACGCTCTTCACACTCTGCGAGTGTAGACTCAATGATTCCTTTAAGTCTGTCAATTCGGGATATATGATTCCATACATCTGCAATTATTTGATCGTAAATAGTAAGGTCACCACCGATGCAACTTGAAAAGATGATTACCGAAGGCTCGAACGCCGCCTCGGCTGAAATTGACCGCGTATCAACGCTGGAAATGTGCCGGATTATCAACGATGAAGATAAAACCGTGCCGCTTGCCGTTGAGCGCGTACTGCCGGATATCGCCGCGGCGATCGATGTTATCCACGCCCAGGTAAGCGGCGGCGGGCGTCTGATTTATCTCGGTGCGGGAACATCAGGTCGTCTGGGGATTCTGGATGCCAGCGAATGTCCGCCGACCTACGGCGTGAAACCGGGCCTGGTAGTTGGTTTGATTGCTGGCGGCGAATATGCCATTCAGCACGCGGTGGAAGGCGCGGAAGATAGCCGGGAAGGCGGTGTTAATGATCTGAAAAATATCGGCTTAACCGCGCAGGATGTGGTGGTTGGTATTGCGGCCAGCGGACGCACGCCGTATGTGATTGCCGGACTGGAATACGCACGCCAGCTCGGCTGCCGCACAGTGGGAATTTCCTGTAATCCCGGGAGCGCCGTTTCAACCACCGCTGAGTTTGCCATTACGCCAGTTGTTGGGGCCGAAGTGGTCACGGGTTCTTCGCGAATGAAAGCTGGCACGGCGCAGAAACTGGTGCTCAATATGCTCTCCACCGGGCTGATGATTAAATCCGGCAAAGTGTTCGGCAACCTGATGGTCGATGTGGTCGCCACCAACGAAAAACTGCATGTGCGCCAGGTCAATATCGTCAAAAACGCTACCGGATGTAGCGCAGAGCAAGCGGAAGCGGCATTGGTTGCCTGCGAGCGCAACTGTAAAACGGCCATTGTGATGGTGCTGAAAAATCTCGATGCCGCAGAAGCTAAAAAACGCCTGGATCAACACGGCGGCTTTATTCGTCAGGTTTTAGACAAGGAATAACCCATGGCCAAAGAGATCAGCAGTGAACTTCTGAACACCATTCTTACCCGGGTCGGTGGACCGGGAAATATCGCCAGTTGTGGTAACTGTATGACGCGCCTGCGTCTGGGTGTACATGACAGTTCACTGGTTGATCCCGATATCAAAACGCTGGAAGGCGTGAAGGGCGTCATTTTGACCAGCGACCAGGTCCAGGTCGTTTTTGGGCCTGGTAAAGCGCATCGTGCCGCAAAAGCCATGAGCGAGCTGCTGGGAGAAGCACCGGTACAGGATGCCGCAGAAATCGCCGCCCAGAACAAACGTCAGTTAAAAGCCAAACAAACCTCCGGCGTGCAACAATTTCTCGCCAAATTCGCCACCATCTTCACGCCGCTGATCCCCGGTTTTATTGCCGCCGGTCTGCTGCTGGGGATAGCGACGCTAATCGCCACGGTGATGCACGTTCCGGCAGATGCTCAGGGCACGCTACCCGACGCGCTGAATTTTATGAAGGTGTTCAGCAAAGGTTTGTTCACCTTCCTGGTGATTCTGGTGGGCTATAACGCCGCCCAGGCATTTGGCGGCACGGGCGTAAATGGCGCGATTATCGCCGCGCTCTTTTTGCTCGGTTATAACCCCGCTGCAACCACGGGTTACTACGCCGGATTTCACGATTTCTTTGGTCTGCCTATCGATCCGCGCGGCAATATTATCGGTGTGTTGATTGCCGCGTGGGCCTGCGCTCGCATTGAAGGCATGGTGCGCCGCTTTATGCCGGACGATCTCGACATGCTGTTGACCTCGTTAATCACCCTGCTGATCACCGCTACGCTGGCCTACCTGATCATTATGCCGCTGGGTGGCTGGTTATTCGAAGGCATGTCGTGGCTGTTTATGCACCTGAACAGTAATCCGCTCGGTTGTGCGGTTTTAGCCGGGCTGTTCCTGATCGCCGTGGTGTTTGGCGTGCATCAGGGCTTTATTCCTGTTTACCTCGCGTTAATGGACAGTCAGGGATTCAACAGCTTATTTCCCATCCTCTCGATGGCAGGCGCGGGCCAGGTGGGCGCGGCGCTGGCACTCTACTGGCGGGCGCAACCGCACAGTGCATTACGCAGTCAGGTACGCGGGGCGATTATTCCCGGCCTGCTGGGCGTTGGCGAACCGTTGATTTATGGCGTCACCCTGCCCCGCATGAAACCGTTTATTACCGCCTGTTTAGGCGGCGCGGCGGGCGGTTTGTTTATCGGATTGATAGCCTGGTGGGGTCTGCCGATGGGCTTAAACAGCGCCTTTGGGCCGTCTGGTCTGGTGGCGCTGCCGCTGATGACTTCCGCACAAGGCATCCTTCCGGCAATGGCGGTTTATGCAGGCGGGATTCTGGTGGCATGGGTTTGCGGGTTTATTTTCACCACGCTCTTTGGCTGCCGTAACGTCAATCTGGACTGATAATATGAAACGGACAATGCTCTATCTTTCTCTGCTGGCTGTTAGTTGTAGCGTCAGCGCCGCAAAATACCCTGTTCTGACAGAAAGTAGTTGATCAAGTGTATGCGGCGTTAAAGCAGTAATAAAAAGGCCAGTCAGTTGTGTTACTGGCTGGCCTTTAATCATCGAATCAGAAACGATTACAACGCCATTAACTTGTCCAGCGACGGCGCGAAGTAATAGCCGCCAGTGACCGGTTTGGTGAAACGCAACATCGCATCACGTTTGCCATCGGTATCGCCAAACATGCTCAGCAGTTGCTGCTCAATGTTATGCAGACGCGCGCAGTAGGCGCAGAAGTACAGACCGTGCGTACCGCTGGCGGTGCCGTACGGCAGGCTCTGACGAACAATCTTCAGCCCTTTGCCATCTTCTTTCAGATCAACGCGGGTCAGGTGAGAGGTTTCCGGACGATCGTCGCCGTCAATCTCTTCGTTGGCCTCTTTGGTGCGCCCGATCATCATCTCCTGATCGTGAACGCTCATCCGGTTGAGCTGCTTCAGGTTGTGCTCCCAACGCTGCACAAACACATAGCTGCCGCCTGCATCCACGCCGTCTTTGATAACCGCCACTTCGCGGCGCGTCTCTTCACCCGCCGGGTTTTCAGTACCGTCAACGAAGCCGCTCAGGTCACGCTCTTCAACCCAACGGAAGCCGTGGATCTCTTCTTTCACTTCAATGCAGTCACCAAAGGCTTCCATCGCCGCCTGAGCGACAGAGAAGTTTACGTCGTGACGCAGAGAAAGAATGTGGATCAACACATCGAACTGGGTCGTCGGCGCAAGGCCTTTACCGTAGCCCGGAAAATCTTTCAGCTCTTCAGCCCCAACGCCGCCGCTCAGAGCGCGCCAGGTGTTGTTACCAAAGGCAACCACCGCACCAAGATGCGCGTCCGGGAATTTCGCTTCAAAAGTTGCCAGTTTGTCGGCAAATGTTTTACTGGCCGCACGCAGGGCGTCAACTTCCCCTTTCACGTTGGCTTCGATCCAAATCGCCGCGCGGCAATGTTCTGGCAAAATGCCACTCTGAACCTGAGACATTGTTCCTCCTGAAAATAAGAATGCCACGCAATCCGTGGCATTGTTGGGCGCTATTTTACGTGTTTTTTCGCGGCGGCGGTTTGTTCAGACGCAAATTAACGCCGCCAGATAATTTTACTGACTTTCCAGTTTTTCAGGGTATCGTCCGAAGGCATTAACCCTTCAGGACCACTCCATTCCCCGCAGAACTGGTAGCTAATATGTTGACTGCCTTCGGCTTTACATTCGACGGCACGATTATCATCACCATCAGCTTTTTGGCAATTGCCAAATGCTTTGCTGTAAAGGTCGCTAAACGGTGTACCGATTTTAACACCGGTGTCAGCAGGAATATCGCTATCCAGCACATCAATGCGGCTGATCGTACCCTGATCGCCGTTAATCACCATCGCCACGTTGTCGCCTTTCATCACTTCAAAAAAGCGCACCACGTTGCCGTTCGCGGTTTTCATTCCGCTGCGCAGGCGATAATCGCCATCAAGCGCATCGGCAATGGCTTGTTCTTGCAGTGGTGTGGACGCCGTTAATTCACCAACGCCCTGCTCGCTCACTTTGGTGGACGACCCAAACCAGTTCCACGGGTTAGCGGCAGACCAGTTAACTGACGACATCGTGGAACAGCCGGTCAGCATCAACGGCATAGCGCATAACATTAAACGCAGCGATTTCATGTCACTTCCTTTGGTTATTCAATAACGTTGCTTGGAGTGCAAATTCACCAAAAAGTGCCGTTATTCTTTTTCTTCATTAAAACAAGCGCGTAAACGTCGATTGGTCAGCAGCCAGATTAACGCCACAATATCCGCCACTACCAGCGCCAGCCCGATACCGCTAACGGATTCACCGTTCAGCCACAGCCACGGTTGCCAGCAAAGTAAAACCACCTGCGCCAACAGCAACAGAAAATAGAGCACATGCCAGATACGGGGAAATGAAGCCCGCCGACCACTCAGCAAAAACGCCAGCACCGCCGGAATGCCGGGAATCAACCCCAGCCAGAAATTATCGTGATCGGGATAAAACAGATTTAGCAGCGCAGTACCCTGCTCGCGCGACGCACCGGCAATGACAAACAGCACCCAGGTTCGCGCCTGAAGCAATAGCACAAACCAGAAGAGCAAGGGTAAACGCAGGCGACCGTGTGCATCATAATGGACAGGATGAAACTCAGTACTCTTCATCTTCAATCAAACGCTTACCCAGACTCAGCACGTCGGCGTGTTCATATCCCAGGCGTTCATACATTCCGAGCACCATGTCGTTATCTTCCGGCACGTTGATCTGAATTTTCGGGCAGCCGCGAGCAATCAGCTTTTTCTCCAACCGATTAAGCAACGCATTAGCAATCCCACGCCCACGAAACTCTGGATGCACGCCAAGATAATAAGCAGACCCGCGATGCCCGTCATAACCGCCCATCACCGTTCCGACCACTTCACCGTTCACCTCAGCGACCAGAAACAAACTGACGTCATGGTTCATCTTACGCTCGATGTCCATTTCCGGATCGTTCCACGGACGCAGCAAGTCGCAACGCTCCCAAAGGGTGATGACCTCTTCGAAATCTTCCTGGCGAAATACGCGTATCTCCATGGTATTCGTTACCTTTTTGCGGGTTAAAAGGCTGATTATGGCGTGAACGGTCGAATTAGCCAATATCTGACGAAAATCGGTTGAAAAAGTGGCATAATGGGGAGTTGTCAACTATTGAAATGAAAAGTAAAACAATTCTCAACAGCAAACCGTCGTAACGGATTACGCGATACGATATAACATCTGGAACTTTATTATTACAACTCAGGCCGTATGAGCACTTTTAAACCACTAAAAACACTCACTTCGCGCCGCCAGGTGCTGAAAGCCGGTTTGGCTGCCCTGACGTTGTCAGGAATGTCGCAAGCCATCGCCAAAGACGAACCTTTAAAAACCAGCAACGGACACAGCAAGCCGAAAGCAAAAAAAAGCGGCGGCAGACGTGTCGTTGTTCTCGATCCAGGCCACGGCGGGATTGATACCGGAGCGATCGGACGCAACGGTTCGAAAGAAAAACATGTGGTGCTGGCGATTGCTAAAAACGTCCGTTCCATTTTGCGTAATCATGGGATTGATGCGCGTTTAACGCGTTCTGGCGATACGTTTATCCCACTTTACGATCGCGTTGAAATCGCCCATAAACATGGCGCAGATCTGTTTATGTCAATTCATGCCGATGGCTTTACCAACCCGAAAGCTGCCGGTGCTTCGGTATTTGCCCTCTCTAACCGTGGGGCAAGTAGCGCAATGGCGAAATACCTGTCTGAACGCGAAAACCGCGCCGATGAAGTTGCCGGTAAAAAGGCGACTGACAAGGATCACCTATTGCAGCAAGTGCTGTTTGATCTGGTGCAAACCGATACTATTAAAAACAGCCTGACGCTCGGCTCGCATATTCTGAAGAAGATTAAGCCGGTGCATAAACTGCACAGCCGCAACACCGAACAAGCCGCGTTTGTGGTGTTGAAATCGCCGTCGGTTCCTTCGGTGCTGGTGGAAACCTCGTTTATCACCAACCCGGAAGAAGAGCGGCTGTTAGGCACGGCGGCATTTCGCCAGAAAATCGCCACAGCGATTGCCGAAGGCGTGATCAGTTATTTTCACTGGTTTGACAACCAGAAAGCACACTCGAGAAAGCGGTAAGTGATGAAACCCGACGCACACCAGGTTAAACAGTTCCTGCTCAACCTTCAGGATACAATTTGTCAGCAGCTGAGCGCCGTCGATGGCGCAGAGTTTGTCGAAGATAGCTGGCAGCGCGAAGCTGGCGGCGGCGGACGTAGCCGGGTGTTGCGTAATGGTGGTGTTTTCGAACAGGCGGGTGTCAACTTTTCACATGTCCACGGTGAGGCGATGCCTGCTTCCGCCACCGCTCATCGCCCGGAACTTGCCGGGCGCAGTTTCGAGGCGATGGGCGTTTCACTGGTAGTGCATCCGCATAATCCGTACGTTCCCACCAGCCACGCGAATGTGCGGTTTTTTATTGCCGAAAAACCGGGTGCCGAACCCGTCTGGTGGTTTGGCGGCGGCTTCGACTTAACCCCTTTCTATGGTTTTGAAGAAGACGCCATTCACTGGCACCGCACCGCCCGTGACCTGTGCCTGCCATTTGGCGAAGACGTTTATCCGCGTTACAAAAAGTGGTGCGACGAATACTTCTACCTCAAACATCGTAACGAACAACGCGGCATTGGCGGCCTGTTCTTTGATGACCTGAACACGCCAGACTTTGACCACTGTTTTGCCTTTATGCAGGCGGTAGGCAAAGGCTACACCGACGCTTATTTACCAATTGTAGAGCGACGTAAAACGATGGCCTACGGCGAGCGCGAGCGCAATTTCCAGTTATATCGTCGCGGTCGTTATGTCGAGTTCAATCTGGTCTGGGATCGCGGCACGCTGTTTGGCCTGCAAACCGGCGGGCGCACCGAGTCTATCCTGATGTCAATGCCGCCGCTGGTACGCTGGGAGTACGATTATCATCCAGAAGATGGCAGTCCGGAAGCGGCGTTAAGTGAGTTTATTAAGGTCAGGGATTGGGTGTAACTCCCTCACCCCCATTCCCGCATCCGCTGATGCAGCGTCAGTGACGGCTTCTCGGCAAACAGTTGCTGATAATCCGTGGCGAATTGCCCCAGATGCCAGAATCCCCACTGCATGGCGGCGTCTTTTACCGTTGTGCTTTGCGACCAAGGGCTTATCAGTTCGCGGCGTACGGCGTTCAGGCGAATGCGTTTCAGCCACGCATTTGGGCCAATGCCTAAAATAGCGTGAAACGCGTTTTGTAGCGTGCGGCGGCTGACATGCAGTTGATTACACAAGTCCAGCACCGTCACCGGCTCAGACATGTTTTCCAGCACATATTCACGGGCGCGGGAAAGCAACCGACGGTAACTCTGATGACTGATGCTTTCCGCCGTCACCATTGGCTGCGCTTCTTCCAGCATCGCCCCCATCGCCATTAGCAAATTATCCCCCAGCACTTTACGCACAGCAGGCTGATGAAGATTTTCCGGGTTCTCGCAAAATGTCGCCAGCGCCTGTTGGACAAAGCCCCACAGCGCGGCTTTATGCTGTTCTTTCACTTCCAGCGCCGACTGGCTACGCAGCATATGTAATACCCGATCCGGATTATGCAAAAAGTTAGCCTGACGGGTGATGACATCTTCAGAAAGCACTACGCCCAGGATCGTGTAATCGTCCGGCGTACTTAATTCAAACTCGGTGCCGCCAGGGCGCGTCGCAATTTCTGCGCTTCCCAAACATTGCGAACCGATAAATCCCTGCTCACCGCGCGTCGCCGGAATGCCAAACCAGAACGAGTTCGGCCAGACCAGGCACGACTGACGCAGCGCCAGACCGGTGTATTCACGAAAAACCTGAATATCATCGAGTAGAATTTCCGTAAATTCACCATGAAACTTGCCCGGATGCAGCTGATCGTAAATCTGCTGCCAGGCGGTAATCGTCAAAGCATGTTCATAGACATCCGTTGTCTGTCGTTGATGAACATTATCCACTTCGACCTTCGGCGTGAGCTTCAGGTTTTCGGGTAAGGGTTCATGATAAAGATGGTGCAAATTGGCTGTACGGGTCTTTTTCATGATGTTAATGCCGGGTGTTGTAGGACACCCGGCACCTCCGACAGGTTAATGGGGCTTGAGACGATAACGACTACTGCGTTTACGTAACGTCCCGGCAGAAAAGAGCTGTTCGAGCGCATTTCTGGCTTTTTCGAGCGGCCAGCCAAAGTGGGCAGCCACTTCTCCTGCCGTCATTTCCTGACGTACTGATGTTAACAGCGCCAACAACTCGTCAGCAGATTCCGCGACGATAACTGGCGCGTCGGGTTCCTTTACGGGTTGCTTAGGCTGGCGGTTAAAGCCAGTAACCAGCCACTGGGTGTCATCGTCTGGCCGACCGATCTCCTTACGGCTGATGACACGCCCGGTACGCATCGCGGCAGCACAACCTGCGTCCAGCGCCGCACGACACGCCGCCAGATCGCCTTCCACCACCAGCGTTAGGCGACCAGGGTCAAGCACTTCGTGACTGAGCAGACGAACGTTAGCTGCTTTGAGCATGGCATCAGCTGCATCTATCGCGGCGACCATGCCGTCCACTTCCAGCAATCCCAGTGCATTGATCATCGGCAACCTCCGTTACGCACGCTGGATAGGATTACGCGCGATTTCCAGCACTGCATCGGTAAAGGCGTTACAGGCCGCTTTACACGCGGCCTGGCTACCGGTTAAAAATGCTGCCGAGTAGTTGGTTTCAGACGGTGGCGGGACATAGGTCACCAGCTGCACGTCGGCAGATTTCAACGCTGCATCAATGCCGTAGGTCGCTTCCAGCGGCGGTGCCACCAGATACGCCATCGGATCGCCAAGCGTGATCCCGGCGGTTGATGAGAGATAAGAACCGGTACGCGAAACTACATGTGCCAGGAAGGCTGTGTTTTCTGCGTCATTAGCCCACTGGAAAGCCGCGCCATTTTCAATATGCGCAACCATCGCATCCAGACCAGCACGCACTTCCGCCGGGTTTGGCCCACCGAGCATAATCAGCACTTCACCGGCAGTCGGTGACGGGCCGTGTGCAGCTCCCGCATACAGCGAGCGGCCATACACCACTTCGACCATCGCCTGCTTGGTCGCTTCGTCAGCCGCAATGTAGGTGACGTCATCGGAATCAGCAGAAATCAGCCCAAGGCTACGAATATGCGGCGGCAATTTCAGTTCACGCGCAAATTCGGCGTTAACAGAGGCAATCACCCGCATGGCGGTGACCGACGGTCGAATCAAATCTAAAGCTGGCATGATGCCTCCTTATCGGGTCATGTTGATGCCGGATGCTTTCTGCTCCAGCATACGTTTCGCCAAATCCACAATGACGGCTGCGGCTTCAACCGGCGGCGTGCCGCCCTGGTGAATGTTAGAGATGCAGGTGCGATCGGCCTCAACGGTGGTCGCCATACGCGGCGAGTAAACGGCGTAGCAGGAGAGACTTTCTGACTGCCCTAATCCCGGGCGTTCCCCCACCAGCAGGATCACCACTTTCGCGCCGAGGATCTCACCGATCTGATCTTCAATCTTCACGCGACCATAACGAACAAAGAATGGCGTACCGACTTTCAGCCCGGCCTGTTTCAGGCCCGCCATCAGCGGTGGCAGGATCTCTTCGTAGTTCACGGTGATCGCATCAGTTGACAGGCCATCAGAAATAACGACCTGCACGTCCGGATTGGCAACACACTGCGCTTTCAGCGCTTCAACAGCTTCTGCACACAGGCGGCGGCCCATATCCGGACGAGTCAGGTAGAGATTTTTGTCGCTAATTTCAGAGCGGACTTCCAGCAAGCCCTGCGCTTTCACCCACTCTTCCGGCACTTCTTTCAGTACGGTATCTTTCGAACGAGAGTGATCGGCCAGGAAACGCAGCAGCGCCTGCGTACGTGGACGCGGACCGGCACGACCGGTACAAACGCGGGCCACGGTGCTGCGACGCAGTTCTGTTAACACATCCGCACGATGTGGGTTTTCAACACCAATCCACGCTTTTGCTTCCGCAGAACCTAAATCCAGCGCGCAGCTTTCCAAGGTCACCGGTGCCGCACAGGTGGTGGTGGCGCACTTTGCTTCTGACGGCGCGGGGGCCGCTTGTCCCATTGACGCCATCACGCTGCGTACAATTTCTTCAATCTGTTTTTGATCCATGATGTGTTATCTCCGCGTCATCAGAAGAACAGTGACGGATCGCCCGCCCGTTTGGTCAGGCGACCGTTTGCCATAATGCCCATGCTTTCCAGCCAGCGTTCAAACTCCGGTGACGGGCGCAGGTTGAGTAACTGACGCACAGTGGCAGTGTCGTGGAATGCGGTGGTCTGATAGTTGAGCATGATGTCATCGCCCAGCGGCATCCCCATGATGTAGTTGCAGCCTGCGGTGGCGAGCAGGATCATCAGGTTTTCGTTGAGGTTCTGGTCAGCGTCAGCGTGGTTGGTGTAGCAGCAGTCACAGCCCATAGAGATGCCGCTCAGCTTACCCATAAAGTGATCTTCTAAGCCCGCACGGATAATCTGGCGGTCGTTGTAGAGATACTCCGGCCCAATAAAGCCGACCACGGTGTTGACGATAAACGGATCGTAATGACGCGCCAGCCCATAGTTACGTGCTTCCATCGTCACCTGGTCTGCGCCGAAGTTAGCGCCAGCGGACAGCGCAGAGCCTTGTCCAGTTTCGAAGTAGAGGCAGTTTTCCCCGGCGATACGGTTGAACTCCGCGCCCACTGCGCGTGCTTCATCGAGCATCGCCAGCTCCACGCCAAATTCTTTCAGCCCTTTTTCGCTGCCGCAGATACTCTGGAAAATCAGCCCGCCTGGTGCGCCACGACGGATCGCTTCGATTTGGGTAGTGACGTGCGCCAGCACGCAACCCTGGGTTGGGATGTTGAATTTGTCGATCACGCCGTAAATGGTATCCAACACGCGGCTTAAGTTTTCCACGTCGTCAGTCACTGGGTTAACGCCGATCACCGCATCGCCCACCCCGAAGGAAAGCCCTTCGTAGATTTGCGCAGCGATACTTTGCACGTCGTCACGGGTGTCGTTTGGCTGCAAGCGGGCGCTGAAGGTGCCCGGAATACCGATGGTGGTATTGGCCTTTTTGATCACCGGCATTTTCTTCGCGCCGTAGATCAGGTCCGCGTTGGAGCAAATCTTCGCTACCGCCGCGACCACTTCCGAGGTCAGCCCTTTGCGGGTAAAGGCAATGTCGTCCACGCTGGTTTCATCGCTCAGCACATACTCACGCAGTTCGCTGATGCTCCAGTTTTTAATCTGGTTGTAGGCCGTTTCGTTAACGTCGTCCTGAATCAATCGCGTCACGCAGTCATCTTCATAGGCAATCACCGGATTATTGCGGATGTCCGCTACGGTCATTTCCGACAACACCTGCTTTGCCGCCACGCGCTCCTGTGAACTTGCCGCTGCAACGCCTGCCAGCACATCCCCCGAACGCAGTTCGTTGGCTTTAGCCAGCACCTCTTTTACATCCTTAAACTGATATACATTGCCGAACAATGTGGTCTTTAGTTTCATAAGTCGTTCCCTCAGGAAGGAAATGCGAGTGATTTCACCGTCACCGGCACAACCGATCCGCCAAAAAGAGGCGTACCAATGTCGATATAGTCCCCCGCGCGGACAATCACTTCGTCAATGACTGCCAACGGGAGTTGTTGTAGCTGTGGGCGCAACAACATGCCCAGAGCTTTACCAAAGTCCTGCCCGGCCACCACCAGCAGGGGATGCGGATTCGGAAAACGCGCGACGAAATCGACCAGCGCGTTGATGACCGTCAGTACCGCGGCGTAACGCACAGGCAGCGAGGCGGGAAGCGCCAGCACGTACGCGTCAGAATTGGGGCAAAGATCCAGTTGAATCAGCGCCTGTTGCCAGGCACTGACCAGATCCGTTTCATCAATCGGGATCGCCACCGGCAAATTGCGCAGCGGCAGTTGTACGCCCTCCAGCCAGATTGTGCTGCCAGAGAGCGAAAGGGTATGTGCACCCGCGCCAATCACCGTGGCGCGTACGGTTTGCGCCGGAAACTGCACGTTCATCTCACGCAGGCTCGGATGGTCATGCAGCGCCGTTGCCAGCAGCGGGCCGATATCGGCAAAACAGAACGGGTCGGCGGGCTGGTGGCGATAACATTCGCCCACGCCGCCAGAAAGCGTAATGATTTCGGGCGTAACACCTGCGGGCAACAAACCGGTTTGCATCAATGCCTGCGCGAGCGGCGAGAGCGTTCCGTCAATCACTTCGACAATCAGTTCTGCCATCCGCCGGGTAACCTGCACCAGCTGCGCGCCGGTCAGCGAGCGGGCGTCAGTGCCTGCACCGAAGCACTCATCCACAATCATCTGCCCCGGTTTATGAGCGTAAACCACGCGCCCCTGGCTGTCGGTTTCCAGCAGGCGACCGCCGACGTTGAGGCAGGCGGTGCCGCTGATTTTTCCGGCATCGAACAGGGCGTAGTTCGCAGTGCCACCGCCGATATCGATATTCAGTACCCGACACAGCCGTTGTTCAGAAAGGGTTTGCGCCCCGGCACCGTGACCGGCGATCACGGATTCGAGATGCGGCCCGGCGCTGGCGACGACAAAATCGCCCAGCGACTGGGAGAGCGTCATCACCGCCGGGCGAGCGTTGCGGGTTTTCGCGCTTTCACCGGTGATGATGATGGCACCAGAATCAACACTTTCCGGCGCAATGCCCGCAGCCTGATATTGCTCCAGGATTAAGGTTTTCAGTTCCGCTTCTTTTAAACCACCCTGTTTATCGACAGGGGTAAAGAACACCGGGCTTTGCCAGCTAATTTCGCGTTTGATGAATTCGTAGCGCGGCACCTGCGACACCGCCGCACGGTTAACCAGCTCCAGGTGGGAGAAGATCACCTGGGTGGTGGTGGTGCCGATATCGATACCGACGCTCAGTAGCTGGCGAGTGTTCACGATTGTGCCTCCACTTCGGTTTTGGCCGCGGTCGCGTCTTCTTTTGGCACCAGCATCATCGCCACGCCAATCGCCGTTACGCCGCCGATCAACTTGCCGACAATCATCGGGAAAATCATGGCGTTCATGTTGGCAGCGGCGAAGCCTAAGTGGTCACCCAGGGCGAAAGCAGCGGAAACGGCGAAGGCACAGTTGATCACTTTGCCGCGGGTATCCATCTGCTTCATCATGCCGAACATCGGGATATTGTTGGCAAGGGTTGCGACCATGCCAGCTGCCGCGATGTTGTTCATATTCAGCACCTTACCGACGCTCATCAGCGGTTTTTCAAACCAGCGAGTCAGCAGCAGCACCATCGGATACGCCCCCAGCAGCACGCAGGAGATAGAACCGATAACTTCAATGGCGCGCATCACTTCACCGGGTTTGTCGCCTGGAGCCATGAAGATCGGATCCAGACCGGGGATCAGTTCCCAACCGAGCAGGAATTTCACTACCGCAGCGGCAAGACCGAGGGTGATCAATGCAACGAGGAATTTGGCGAAGATCTGGAAGCCGTTGATCATTTTTTCCGGGATGAATTTCAGCCCCAGCGCCACCAGCACCGCAACGATAAGTACCGGGATCATGTTCATCAGGATCAGCGCAAAGGTGAATTCCACCGGCTGACCGTTGATCTGCACACCGGAATACATAGCAACCAGACCACCAACAATACAGCCAATCGGAATGGTCACAATGCCCGCCAGCACGCCGAGCGCCAGATAACGACGGTCAGAAGGTTCGATAATGCCGAGCGCCACCGGAATGGAAAACACAATCGTTGGCCCCATCATCGACCCGAGAATTAACCCAGAGTATAGCCACGCGGCTACATCGCCGCCCGCCAGCTCTTTGGCGAGGAAGAACCCGCCCATATCGCACGCCAGCAGTGTTCCGGCGAACATCGATGGGTTAGCGCCGAGCATTTCGTAAACCGGGATAATCACCGGTCCGAGTACGTGGGCCAGAACAGGTGCCAGCGCGGTCATACCAACCATCGCCAAGCCCAGTGCGCCCATCGCCATAAAGCCTTCTTCAAACTGCCCGCCGGATCCTTCGATACTTTTACCGAACTTACCGAGGAAACGAGCAGAACCGCCGAACTGCGACAGGATCCTGTCTACGGCAGCTATCAGCATAAAGAACATCATGATGTACATGATGATTTCGTTAATTCCCATCGCCTTTACTCCCTGTTAGTTGTTATTTATTGGCGGATGCGGCGTGAACGCCTTATCCGCCCTACATGTGCAATCCTGTAGGCCGGATAAGACGCAGCAAGCGTCGCATCCGGCATTTATTGCGCCGCTGCGTACAGGCCGACAATCTGCTCCAGGCTGGCGGTACGCGGGTTGCTGCGCAGACAAATATCTTCCAGCGCGGCCTGCGCCCATGCGCCGTAATGCGCAGATGTCGCACCAACATCGCCCAGTCGTTTACCAATCCCGACTTCCGCAATCAGCTCACTTACCGCGTAAATAGCGTCACGATCGTCGGATTTTTTAGTTCGCAGCGCCCGACCAACCAAGCTAAACCGATCACGACAGACCATCCGGTTAAACTCCATCACCGTTGGCAGTAGCATGGCGTTCGCCAGACCGTGCGGAATATGCAGCGCCGCCCCTGGCTGATGCGCCATCGCGTGGCACAACCCAAGCCCCGCACTGGAAAACGCCATTCCCGCCATACATGAAGCCAGCAACATGCTCTCGCGGGCGGCAAGGTCGTGACCGTAGCCCACCGCTTTCGGCAGCGATTTGCCAATCATCGCAATGGCACCAATCGCCAGACTGTCGGTAAACGGTGTGGCGTTCAGCGCGCTGTACGCTTCAATGGCATGGGTTAACGCATCAATGCCAGTCATCGCCGTGACATGCGACGGCACACCTTCGGTCAATGCGGCGTCGAGGATCGCCACATCCGGCATCAGCGAGGCATGGGCTAACACCTGCTTGCGCCCGCTCACCGCGTCGATAATCACCGTTACGTTGGTGGTTTCAGAGCCGGTTCCGGCGGTCGTTGGAATGGCAATCAACGGCAGGCGCGGTTGCAGAACGCTGGTTTCTGACATCTCTGCCAGCGTTCTATCCGGGTTCGTCACCAGCAACGCCACGGCTTTTGCTGCATCCAGCACCGAGCCGCCGCCAAACGCAATCACCCCCTCACAGCCTGATTCACGCAACTGCGCCACGGCTGCACACACGTCGGTGATGCATGGTTCGCCCACCGGACATGGCCAGAGCGTCATGGCGATACCTTTAACGGCCAGGCTACGCGTCAGCCCGGCGGTCATCCCTGCCTGATGCAAAAAGCTGTCTGCCATCACGAACAGATGTTTCAGCCCACGCGTTTGCGCTTGCTGCCCACAACTGCTCACCGCGCCCGGACCGCAAAGCGTCACCGGTGGAACGCTAAATGTTTTTACCCGTTGCAGATTCAGGGTATCGAACGCCTGAAAGAGCGCGGCCTGCAATTCATTTTGCATAGATCCCCTCCGCTTTCTCTCGCCCGCTACTGGCGATCGCCAGCGGGGTCATAAACAAACTGTGCTGCGGTAGATGCACCTGTAACGCCGGGAATTGTTTGCAAAACAGTTCCGCCACGCCCGGTTGCATACAGGAGCCGCCCGCCAGCCATAAATCAGTAATGCCCTGCCCTTCAATATGCCGGGCGACAATGTCCGCCATTTTTTCGTACACCGGTTTCACCGCGGGCCAAATCTCTTCACCGTGACCGCGCTTGTACTGCTCTGCCTCCTCCAGCGAAATACGACGATTTCCGGCGAGAGTCAGAGAGATATGATGTCCGCCGGTGGCTTCATCTGCCGAGTAAGTCACCTTGCCCTTTTTCACGATGGCAATGCCGGTGGTGCCGCCGCCGATATCCACTACACCGGCGTTGTCCAGTTGCAGCAGATCCGCGACTGCGGTTGGCTCATCCAGCACATGGCTCACTTCCAGCCCGGCAGACTCCAGCACGTTGATGGAAATACGCGGGTCCGTACCTGGAGGAAAAGAGGTCGCCGCATGGCTAAAACGGCGACCGAATTGCTGCTCGAGGGTGTCGAGATGGCGACGAACAATGGTGACCGCACCGAAGAAATCCCAGACGATGCCGTCGCGGACCACATCGGCCCAGTCGAGGCATACCGCCACCGGCTGACCGTCGCGGTCGACAACCATCGACACCACATCGCAGGTGCCCAGATCCACCCCCAGCCACAGCGGAGATTCCGTTGCGGCAGGCGTCTGGTTACACAGCGTTGCCGCCGTTTGCAGACGCGGGGTGAGCCATTGTTCGTCGTGCGCCATCGGTTACTCCTTAAACAATGCGAAACGCATCAACTAATACACAGCGACGCAGACGGACAAACGTACGCGCGCTGGTTACCCCTTCACCGGTTGGCGTGGTGATGGTCATGGTGGTCCAGCCTTCCCCGCCCAGCCCCAGCCCGGCAATGCACGGTCCGTTCTTAACGAAAATGCTGGTATCAATGGCGTTCGCCATCTGGTTCATGTTCTCGATGTTGCGCGAGTGCATTGCCGCCGTGTGATGGCAACCGCCTTCCAGTTTCACCGCCAGCGCAATGGCATCCGCCACGTTGGCGACGCGCACGACGGGCAGCACCGGCATCATCAGTTCGGTCACGGCAAACGGATGTTCTGCGGTGGTTTCTACAAACAGCAGTCGCGTTTGTTCCGGAACTGTAAGGCCGATTGCCGCCGCGATTTTCGCCGCATCGCGACCAACCCAGTCACGGCTGACGGTGCCTTTTCCGCGCTCGTCGATATTTTTCAGCAACACCGGTTGCAGCTGCTGCGCCTGCTCTGCGGTCAGTTTCACCGCGTGCTGGCCTTCCATCAGACGCATCAGTTCATCGGCTACGCTATCCACAACAATCAGTACCTTTTCGTCGGCACAAATGATGTTGTTATCGAAAGACGCGCCTTTGACGATGGACTGAGCAGCACGGGCGAGGTCAGCGGTTTCATCCACCACTACCGGCGGGTTGCCAGCGCCTGCGGCAATCAGACGTTTATTGGTGTGTTTACGCGCCGCTTCTACTACCGCTTCGCCGCCGGTCACCACCAGCAGGCCGATACCCGGGAACTTGAACAAACGTTGCGCGGTTTCGATATCCGGATTGGCCACAGTAACCAGTAAGTTTTCCGGCCCGCCTGCGGCAACAATCGCCTGGTTGAGCAGCGTAATCGCCCGCTGGGAGACTTTTTTCGCCGCCGGATGCGGGGCAAAAATGACGCTGTTGCCCGCGGCAATCAGGCTGATGGCGTTGTTAATTACGGTTGCCGCCGGGTTAGTGGAAGGCGTCACCGAAGCCACCACGCCCCAGGGCGCGTTTTCAATTAAAGTCAGGCCGTTGTCGCCAGTCAGCACCTGCGGAGAGAGGCACTCAACGCCCGGTGTGCCGCGCGCCTGAGCGACGTTTTTGGCAAATTTATCTTCGACGCGGCCCATGCCGGTTTCACTGACGGCAAGTTCCGCTAAATCTCTGGCGTGTTTTTCGCCTGCTTCACGAATGGCAGCAATGGCTAACTGGCGCATTGCCACGCTCTTTAACCCTTGCTGGGCAATTTTGGCTGCCGCAACGGCGTCATCCAGGGACGCGAAAACGCCCATCTCATGAACGGCGGCGGGCGGCGTATCACTGCTTTGCATTTTCAGCAGTACCGCTTTCACCACCTGTTCAATATCCTGTTGATTCATGATGTTCTGCCTTATTTGTGGAAAATTACCTGACCGCCAGTCACCACCTCATCGACGATGCCAATCACGCACAGATCGACCGGTGACGTTTCGCTTTTATGCGCCTGGCGGGCAGAACTGCCACTCACCAGCAACACCCACTCCCCGGTTCCCGCGCCAATATTGTCGATGGCGACGGCGCATTGCCCGTCAGGATTACCTTGTGGATCAATCATTTCCACCATCAGCAATTTGTCATGCGCCAGTCCGTGATGGCGTACGGTACAAACAATTTGTCCAGTGACGACTGCCAGTTTCATACCCGCCTCCGTGGCGTATTTCAGGTAAAAGCTCCCCCTACCCTCCGCGGAAGGTAAACTGAAAAAGGAGAGAGCGTGACGCCCGAATCGACGTCACACAGGGTGATTACAGGTTGCTGCTATCGCCTTTCAGGCCGATCGGGAAGACTTCTTCCAGGTCGCCGTGCGGACGCGGGATAACGTGTACAGATACCAGCTCGCCGATACGCTGTGCCGCTGCAGCACCTGCGTCGGTCGCGGCTTTACAGGCTGCAACATCACCACGAACCATGGCAGTACACAGGCCGCCGCCAATCTGCTTAACACCAACCAGCTTGACGCGCGCAGCTTTCACCATCGCGTCAGAAGCCTCAATCAGTGCAACCAGGCCCCGGGTTTCGATCATTCCTAATGCTTCCATTGTGCTTTCCTCTTTATCAGGGTCCAGAACGGGACCGTTCATTCAACCAGTGTTTGTAAACTGCTTTCGCGGTTCACTTCTGTCTGACGCGGCACAGCTGCCACCAGCGCCAGCTCGATAATTTCCTGCACGCTACAACCACGAGAGAGATCGTGCATCGGCGCGGCAAGTCCTTGTATCAATGGCCCGACGGCACGATATCCGCCGAGTCGTTGTGCGATTTTGTAGCCAATATTTCCGGCTTCCAGCGACGGAAAAACCATCACATTGGCCTTGCCTTGTAGCGGGCTGGCAGGCGCTTTTTGCGCCGCCACTTCCGGCACGAAGGCGGCGTCAAACTGCAACTCGCCATCGACTACCAACTGCGGCGCGCGCTCACGGACGATTTCTGTCGCCTGCTGGACGTTGGCAACGCAGGGGTGAAGGGCGCTGCCGTTACTGGAAAACGACAACATCGCCACGCGCGGTTCTTCTCCGGTGATGGCGCGCCAGGTTTCGGCGCTGGCAAGCGCGATATCCGCCAGTTGCGCCGCCGTCGGCTGTGGCACTACGCTGCAATCGGCAAAGCCCAATGCGGGGCCACTGTACTGTGGCAGCATCAGGAAAATGGAGGAGAGCGTTTTACAGCCTGGCTGTAAGCCAATAATGCGTAATCCGGCACGCAGCACATTCGCCGTGGAAGAGAGATTGCCCGCGATACAGACATCCGCTGTCCCGGCGCTGACCATTGCGGCAGCGAACATCAGCGGATCGGTGAGTTTTTCCAGCGCATCCGGCGGCGTTTTTTCGCCCGCACGGGCCAGCCAGCGGAGAGCAAATTCTTCCCGCATTGCGAGGTTGCCATGCGGATCAATCACCTGTAGCCCGTCCATCGCCACGCCGTGACTGAGCGCAAACTGACGAAGTTCAAACGGATTGGCGACCAGAATGGGCGTTGCCAGACCTTGTTGATGTAAATATTGCGCAGCTTTCAGCACACGTTGATCTAACGCATCCGGAAAAACCACTCTGGCGGGCGCTCGCAACGCCAGTTCACGACAACGTTCAATAATCATTGCGTTTCCCCCAGTCGTTGTTGGATCTGCTTCACCGTTAGCGGCGGCTTCGTTACGCTCAGGATCATCATCACGTAGACCGTGCTGGAAAGGCGGTTCAGCGCCTGCAAGATGTCCGGGCGTAATACTTCAAAGCTGCGAGTGATAAACACCTGCGCCGCTACGGTTTCGGTTTCCCGCACTTTGGTGCGTAGCAGATTCAGCAACGCCGCATCGCGCCCGTGGCTGGCTTCCGGCACCAGATGATCGTGACCAAGATAACGCAACGGCTGATGAGAAAGCCGGTGCAGATCTTCGTCAGAAAGCCCGACAATCGCCTGGCAGCCCAGCGGTTCCCCCAGCGCATCGGCGCGCATAATGTTACCAAGACGCGAACGGATATCCGCCAGCCACGGCTGCCATGGTTCCGCCAGTTCAATTTGCAGCCACACTGCCAGCGCAATGGTGCTGTCGAGAACCGCGCGAAAACCCAGGCGCGGATCGCTTTTGGCGACCATTTTTTCCGCCGACAGGTGAGTCAGCGTATCCGGCTTTTTTGCTACCGGCTGGCGGCACAGTTCGCAGCACGCCTGCGGATGTTCATCGCTACTGGTCAGCCCATGAACGGGCTGCGGCTGCTGCTGTTCATCGTCAACAAACAGGCGGCCCTGCTCGTCAATAAACTTGATGCGCAGATGGCGGCTTTCCAGCAACTCCCGGGCAGAGGGCGTCAGGCGACTGTCCGCAGGGAGATGGATCTCTGCGCCTTCGCTGAGCGTATGATTCGCTCTTAGCCATGCTTCGGTGATGAAATCTTTCATAGGGATTGCCAGTTAGCCGGCCAGGCGACATACAGGAATTTCACGCTGGATGTCGTACCAAATTCGATGCTGGAGCCTTTCGGGATAAACATCACGTCGCCTGCTTTGGCGATCATGGTTTCGCCTTCGTGGCGAACGTGCAGTTCCCCTTCCAGTACCATGTCGATTTCGTCATAGTTCAGGGTCCACGGGAAGAAGGCGTTCTCCCACTGCATAAAACCAGCGGCCATGCTGCTGCCGTCGTCTCCGGTGACCAGATCCGTTAATCCGACGCAGTGTGGCTGTGCGCCGTCAAAACGACCAAACTTGACGCTGCTGCCATCAATAACTTTGATGCCGCCTTTGCCGGTAACCGATTTGAAACTCGGCTGCATTGCACCCTGCTCAAGTGACTGTTTTTCCTTCATCACTTTTTCCATCAGCTGCGCGACCAGGCTTTCGGTAAACTGGCCTTCCGGTAGCTGGGCGATGATGGTTTCGCGGATGCGCTGGCTTTCGGTTTTATCGGCTGGCACGCTGGCAGGAACGGACGCCGTTACCGGGGTCGACTCATCACATTCAGTGATGGTAAAACCCAGTAGATCTGCCACTTCACGGGCTTCCGGGGTAATAATGCTGGCGCGCAGAACCACGGACATTGCCTGTTCGCCGCGCGCGTGTGCTTCACGAATATCATTCGCTGTGATGAGTTTTTTCACCTGCTTCCTCCTGTTTGGTGAGAGATGCCAGATAATCCACCAGTTGCTGCACGCTTTGCGGGTCGTGGCTGTTTAGCTCGAAAATCGGCTCTTCGAAGCCCGTCTCAAGCAATAACTTTCGCGTTGCGGCGACGTCAGCATCTGGCATGTCCGTTTTACTGATGACGGCGATTTGCCGTTTGCTGACGCCAATATCCAGCAACCCGGCAGGCAACCGACTTTCCGGGTCATTCGCGCCGTGGACATAGATCAGCATGTCCACATCCTGTAGCGTGGTAATTAAGGCGTGATACCAGCGGGGATGGCTAAAATATTCACCCGGCGTATCAATATCACCCTTATCATTAAATTCTACGGCCTGCGTTTTTCTGGCGAGGGTATAATCTCCCTGCAACGCATTAAATAACGTTGTTTTTCCTGCCCCGACGGTACCCACAAACGCAATTCGTTTCATGAATGCCTCGTATTAACTTTTGGTCATTTCACAAAGCGTATAATTTAATAAACGCCCTAAACCACTGACGGTTTGTGATAACGCTTCTTCTACTGCACCCACCGAGCCATAAATCACCAGCGCGCCGCTAAAACGGTCGAGAAAACCGATATGCACATCGGCGGCTTTTAGTGCTAAATCACCGGCGATCATCGCCGTTTCGCCAGGAGTTAGCGTCATAATGCCGATTGCGCCCGCATCCGGAACGCCGATTTTCTTCGCCAGTTCCTCGCCGGGATGCGCGATGAGATGCGCCAGTGTGACCTGTTTACCGGGCACAAATTCCTGAATGATGCGTTCTTTATCCATGAGTCGCCGCCTGTGAAAAACTTTCGTGTATCGTGACAATTTTTCGTCAGAGTAAATAACAAAATTCGGCAAGCGCGTTTAAAAGGTGAGGTAGATCACTAAGAATGGAGAGATATTTACTGTTATGAATAAACTTTCATATGCGAGGCATGAATATAAATAAAATAATATCGAGATATTTTATATACTGCTTTTTTTATTATTCGCAAACTCAGTAATAAGCTTTGCTAATATATTTCAGGAAAACCGCTTACCCTGAATATTCAGGGTAAGCGTGAGAGTTAAGAATGAATTACAGCGGTTGGGTTTGTGCTTCAACCACAGCCAGCGCCACCATGTTGACGATACGACGTACCGATGCGATCGGCGTTAACACGTGAACCGGTTTCGCCACGCCCATCAGCACCGGACCGACAGTCACACCTTCCGAGCTGGAAACACGCAATAAGTTGTAACTAATGCGGGCAGCTTCCATGTTCGGCATCACCAGAATATTAGCGGAACCTTTCAAAGGGCTGTCCGGCATACGGTCGCTGCGAATCGCTTCCACCAGCGCTGCATCGCCGTGCATTTCACCATCAATCATCAGTTCTGGTGCACGTTCCCTGACCAGTTCCAGCGCCTGACGCATTTTGCTCGACGACGGGCAGTCAGAAGAACCAAAGTTGGAGTGCGACAACAGAGCCACACGCGGCTCAATGCCAAAACGACGAACAGTTTCTGCCGCCATCAAGGTGATCTCCGCCAGCTCTTCTGCGTCTGGTTCGTCATTGACGTAGGTATCGGCAATAAAGGTGTTACCACTCGGCAGCAGCAGCGCGTTCATGGCACCTGCGGTGTGAACGCCATCGCGATAACCAAATACATTTTTCACCACGCTAAAATGTTCATGATAATCGCCCACCGTACCGCAGATCATTGCATCGGCTTCGCCACGCTGAACCATGATCGCGCCAATCACTGTCGGATTACTGATCAGCGCACGCTGAGCCTGCTCCTGAGTGACACCACGACGCTTCATGATCTGGAAGTATTCGGTCCAGTACTCTTTAAAGCGCGGATCGGATTCGTTATTGACGATCTCAAAATCAACACCCGCTTTGATCTGCAAGCCCAGTTTCTGAATGCGCATTTCGATCACATTCGGACGACCGATAAGGATCGGTTTCGCCAGCCCCAGCGTTACCAGTTCCTGAGTGGCATGCAGAACGCGCGCCTCTTCCCCTTCCGGCAGAACGACGCGCTTCGGCGCTTTGCGAGCCTGGGAGAAAATCGGCTTCATAAACAGGTTGGTTTTGTAAACGAACTCCGTCAGCTTGTCGATGTAGACGTCGAAATCAGCAATCGGACGCGTCGCCACGCCCGACTCCATCGCGGCTTTAGCGACCGCAGGAGCGATCTTAACGATCAAGCGCGGATCAAACGGTTTTGGAATGATGTATTCCGGACCAAAGCTCAGATCCTGATCGCCATAAGCTGAAGCCACCACTTCACTCTGTTCCGCATGGGCCAGTTCTGCAATCGCGCGTACCGCCGCCAGTTTCATCTCTTCGTTGATGGCGGTTGCGCCAACGTCCAGCGCGCCACGGAAGATGAACGGGAAGCAAAGAACGTTGTTCACCTGGTTCGGGTAGTCGGAACGGCCGGTACAGATGATGGCATCCGGACGCACTTCTTTCGCCAGCGGTGGCAGAATTTCCGGTTCCGGGTTCGCCAGCGCCAGGATCATTGGCGCACGGGCCATTTTCTTCACCATTTCCTGGGTCAGCACTTTCGGGCCGGAACAGCCGAGGAAAATATCCGCGCCTTCAATCACATCATCGAGGGTACGTTTGCCGTCATCCACCACCGCATATGCGGCTTTGGTTTCCGCCATGTTTGGTTCACGGCCCTGATAGATAACGCCTTTTGAGTCGCAAACCACGATGTTATGTTTTTGCAGACCCAGCGCTACCAGCAGGTTCATACAGGCGATTGCTGCGGCACCCGCGCCGGAAACCACCATCCGCACGTCGGAGATGTTTTTCTCCACCACGCGCAAACCGTTGAGGATGGCGGCAGTGCTGATGATTGCCGTGCCGTGCTGATCGTCGTGGAATACCGGAATATTCATCCGCTCGCGCAGTTTCTGTTCAATATAGAAACATTCTGGCGCTTTAATGTCTTCGAGGTTGATGCCGCCGAAGGTCGGTTCAAGCGCGGCGACGACTTCAATAAATTTGTCCGGGTCGAGTTCATCAACTTCAATGTCAAATACATCAATCCCGGCGAATTTCTTAAACAGAACGCCCTTGCCTTCCATCACCGGTTTGCCTGCCAGCGCGCCAATGTTGCCTAACCCCAGCACTGCCGTACCGTTAGAGATCACCGCCACCAGGTTACCGCGCGCGGTATATTTGTAGGCTTTTAACGGGTCTTTTTCGATTTCAAGACAAGGTGCGGCAACGCCTGGTGAGTAGGCCAGCGCCAGATCGCGCTGCGTTGCCAGAGGCTTGGTTGGAGAAACCTGGATTTTCCCTGGAACTGGAAATTCATGGAAATCAAGTGCACTTTGTTTTAACTGGTCATCCATTTGGTTGTTCCTTTCACGTAACGTTCACAAATAAAGTGTGTGGGCAACAGCCCCTGCCCACAACGTGGCGCACATTATTACCCTGCCGGAGTCTACAGACTTTGAGCAAGTCCAAACTCTCACCATTAATATAATGTTTTGGTAATAATCCTATAACACTGATGTTACCTGCTTAATCCAGCAATACCATGCCTGTCTGCTATGCTTTTTTGATGCGTTTAGCGAAATTTCTCAGAAGTGTGAATTAACGCACTCATCTAACACTTTACTTTTCAAGGAGTATTTCCTATGAACGAGTTAGACGGCATCAAACAGTTCACCACTGTCGTGGCAGACAGCGGCGATATTGAGTCCATTCGCCATTATCATCCCCAGGATGCCACCACCAATCCTTCGCTGTTACTCAAGGCTGCCGGATTATCACAATATGAGCATTTAATAGACGATGCTATCGCCTGGGGTAGAAAAAATGGCAAAACCCAGGAACAACAGGTGGTCGCAGCGTGTGACAAACTGGCGGTCAATTTCGGTGCTGAAATTCTCAAAATCGTACCCGGTCGCGTGTCAACAGAAGTTGATGCACGCCTCTCTTTTGATAAAGAAAAGAGTATTGAGAAAGCGCGCCATCTGGTGGACTTGTATCAGCAACAAGGCGTTGAGAAATCACGCATTCTGATCAAGCTGGCTTCGACCTGGGAAGGAATTCGCGCGGCAGAAGAGCTGGAAAAAGAAGGTATTAACTGCAACCTGACGCTGCTGTTTTCTTTTGCACAGGCGCGGGCCTGTGCAGAAGCAGGCGTATTTCTAATTTCGCCGTTTGTCGGGCGTATTTATGACTGGTATCAGGCACGCAAGCCGATGGACCCGTATGTGGTTGAAGAAGATCCGGGCGTTAAATCGGTGCGCAATATCTACGACTACTATAAGCAACACCACTATGAAACCATTGTGATGGGCGCGAGCTTCCGTCGCACCGAACAAATCCTCGCCTTAACCGGCTGCGATCGACTGACTATCGCACCGAATTTGCTGAAGGAGCTGCAGGAAAAAGTTTCGCCAGTGGTACGTAAATTAATCCCACCTTCTCAGACGTTCCCACGCCCCGCTCCCATGAGCGAAGCGGAGTTCCGTTGGGAGCACAATCAGGATGCGATGGCGGTAGAAAAACTGTCTGAAGGCATTCGTCTGTTCGCCGTTGATCAACGCAAACTGGAAGATCTTCTTGCCGCCAAACTATAAACCAGCCACGGAGTGTTATATGTCCCGAAAAGACCTTGCCAATGCGATTCGCGCACTCAGTATGGATGCGGTACAAAAAGCCAATTCTGGTCATCCCGGCGCGCCGATGGGCATGGCTGATATTGCCGAAGTGCTGTGGAACGATTTTCTTAAACATAACCCCACCGACCCAACCTGGTATGATCGCGACCGCTTTATTCTTTCCAACGGCCACGCGTCGATGCTGCTCTACAGTTTGCTACATCTGACCGGTTACGACCTGCCGCTGGAAGAACTGAAGAACTTCCGTCAGTTGCATTCAAAAACCCCAGGTCACCCGGAGATTGGTTATACGCCAGGTGTTGAAACCACCACCGGTCCACTTGGACAAGGTTTGGCGAACGCCGTCGGACTGGCAATAGCAGAGCGTACACTGGCGGCGCAGTTTAATCAGCCAGACCATGAGATCGTCGATCACTTCACCTATGTGTTTATGGGCGACGGCTGTCTGATGGAAGGTATCTCCCATGAAGTTTGTTCGCTGGCGGGCACGCTGGGGCTGGGCAAACTGATTGGTTTTTACGATCACAACGGTATTTCCATCGACGGTGAAACCGAAGGCTGGTTTACCGACGATACAGCAAAACGTTTTGAAGCCTATCACTGGCATGTGATCCACGAGATCGACGGCCACGATCCGCAGGCGGTGAAGGAAGCGATCCTTGAAGCGCAAAGCGTGAAAGATAAGCCGTCGCTGATTATCTGCCGTACAGTGATTGGCTTTGGATCGCCGAATAAAGCAGGTAAGGAAGAGGCGCATGGCGCACCGCTGGGGGAAGAAGAAGTGGCGCTGGCACGGCAAAAACTGGGCTGGCACCATCCGCCATTTGAGATCCCTAAAGAGATTTATCACGCCTGGGATGCCCGCGAAAAAGGCGAACAAGCGCAGCAGAGCTGGAATGAGAAGTTTGCCGCCTATAAAAAGGCTCATCCGCAACTGGCAGAAGAGTTTACCCGTCGGATGAGCGGTGGTTTACCGAAGGACTGGGAGAAAACGACTCAGAAATATATCAATGAATTACAGGCAAATCCGGCGAAAATCGCTACCCGTAAGGCTTCGCAAAATACGCTTAACGCTTACGGGCCGATGCTGCCTGAGTTGCTCGGCGGTTCGGCGGATCTGGCTCCCAGCAACCTGACCATCTGGAAAGGTTCTGTTTCGCTGAAGGAAGATCCGGCGGGCAACTACATTCACTACGGGGTGCGTGAATTTGGCATGACCGCTATCGCCAACGGCATTGCGCACCACGGTGGATTTGTACCGTATACCGCGACGTTCCTGATGTTTGTTGAATACGCCCGTAACGCCGCGCGGATGGCGGCACTGATGAAAGCGCGGCAGATTATGGTTTATACCCACGACTCAATTGGCCTGGGCGAAGATGGTCCTACGCACCAGGCTGTTGAGCAACTGGCCAGTCTGCGCTTAACGCCAAATTTCAGCACCTGGCGACCGTGCGATCAGGTGGAAGCAGCGGTGGGCTGGAAGCTGGCCGTTGAGCGCCACAACGGACCGACGGCACTGATCCTCTCAAGGCAGAATCTGGCCCAGGTGGAACGTACGCCGGATCAGGTTAAAGAGATTGCTCGTGGCGGTTATGTACTGAAAGACAGCGGCGGTAAGCCAGATATTATTTTGATTGCCACCGGTTCAGAGATGGAAATCACCCTGCAAGCGGCAGAGAAATTAGCGGGAGAAGGTCGCAATGTACGCGTAGTTTCCCTGCCCTCGACCGATATTTTCGACGCCCAGGATGAGGAATATCGCGAGTCGGTGTTGCCTTCTAACGTTGCGGCTCGCGTGGCGGTGGAAGCAGGCATCGCCGATTACTGGTACAAATATGTTGGTCTGAAAGGGGCAATTGTCGGGATGACCGGCTATGGGGAATCTGCTCCGGCAGATAAGCTGTTCCCGTTCTTTGGCTTTACCGCCGAGAATATTGTGGCAAAAGCGCATAAGGTGCTGGGAGTGAAAGGTGCCTGATGGTGATCGCCGGATGCTGTATGTTCCCCTCACCCTAACCCTCTCCCCAGAGGGGCGAGGGGACGGTCCGTGCGCTTTTTAGGGGCGCATCTGGGATTTTGTTTAACGGGTGATCCACAACGTGGGCCAAGCGTCTGGCCCATGCCAGTTATCACAGGTGGGTTCTGCGGCGTAACGCACCAGGCGAAAACGCTGACCGTCAAAGCGCCAGCGCGCCTGAATGCCACAATCGCTTAATCCGCGCCCTTTTGCTAAGGTCACCAGTTCACGCGATTTTTCATCGAATGTTGCGTTCATCAGTTCCAGTTCATTCGTCTCCTGACCGCTGTTGAACGGCAAACGTAACCGAACCGGGCGCGAGGCCAGTGGCTTTTTACGCGACACAATCCATGCCAAATCAATGGTGTTATAGGCCCCTGCCTCACAGCTAATCATCATCAGCGCTTTATCATCGGTCAGCGCAGTGACATTCACCTCACGACGTAACGGATCAAGCGAGCAGCGCAGACCATTCATCCGCCAGTTTCCATAATCCAGCAAATCGTTGCGTTCTTCGAGTGAGAGTGGCGTCGGCGTTGGGTTAACCACCGCGACCTCTTTCAGCGCAGGCGCGGGCGGTACGCTGAGCGGCGGTTCGTCCCCTTTCTTGATCCACGCGGTTTCACTGCCAACGCGCTTTTGCTGAGCATCAATAAACAACAACGCCGCTTTTAAGCCACTCAGAGAAATGGTCTGATTGCCGTCGCGTAAGGTGATCGCCTTCCCTTCCTGAATCATCTGCAAAAACGCGGTGATGGTTGCCGTATCATCGGTTACTAATAACCATGGTGAAATCCGCCACTTGTCACCACTTAATGCCAACGGCTCACCATCTAACAGCAGCCGTGGCGCTATCTCCCCTTCAGACGCATCCGGCGATTTCAACCCGCCGCGCTCAATACGTAAAACGGCATCGGTATGCGCCCCGGCGCTGCGGCTCAGGGTCATCACCAGTCCATTATGATCGCCCGTATTGCGCGCTACACAGAAATTTTGGTTATTACAGGTAACCTGCCAGTCGGAAAACGCCCGTTGCGCTGGTGCCGCCCACACCAAAGACGTCGGCAACAAAGCGAAAAAAAAGAGAAGGAAAATGCGATAGCGCATGGACGGTACGACCCCAGAAGTTCAAACAAACAGCACAAGTCGTATCTTCGTTGCGCAGGTAGCGCGGCTCAATCAGATTTGTCGGATTGAGCCAATAATAAACAACGAAATATTATTGTTATTTTTCAGTCCATTAAATGTGACATTTGCAAATAGTTAAGCAATAACACCGTCTTACCGTCACGTATCTCGCCAGTTTTGATCATCTCCAGCGCCTTGTTGAACGGCAGCTCGAGCACTTCAATATCTTCATCTTCGACACCACCACCGGCGTTAGCGCGCTGGCTGTCACTGTATTCGGCGATAAAGAAGTGGATTAGCTCAGTCACACCGCCTGGCGACATATACAGTTCAAATAATTTGCGCACTTCGCCCACTTCATAACCCGTCTCTTCAATCGCTTCTTTACGAATACACACTTCCGGTTCGTCGTTATCCAGCAGCCCGGCGCAGGTTTCAATCAGCTGCCCGCTTTCATTGCCATTAACCCAGGTAGCGACGCGGAACTGACGAATCAGAACCACGGTCTTTTTCTTCGCGTTGTACAGGAGGATCGTTGCACCATTACCGCGATCGTAAACTTCACGTTTATGGCGGATAACTTCGCCATCTTTGCGCGTGAGATCGTAGGTAATGTTGTGCAGGGTGAAATAGTTATCGGAGAGAATTTTGTCTTTAATGAGGGTGATTTGTTGCGTCATACCGACTCCACAGCGCGAAATGAACAATTATCTTACGCTGTGAAGTCGGGTTTGTCTGCGCAGGCTATCAGTGAGATTTGACTGATTTTACCCCCAGCCAGTCAATAATCCCCTGTGCCGCATGACGTCCTTCTGCCATTGCGGTAACCACCAGATCCGCACCACGCACGGCGTCACCACCGGCGAAGATTTTCGGATTGGTGGTCTGGTAACGGTACTGGCTTTCCACATCCGCGATGATGCGGCCCCATTTGTCTACCGTTACACCGTGCGACTCCAGCCACGGCATCCCGTGTGGATTGAAGCCAAACGCCATAATCACCGCGTCGGCTGGCATGACAAATTCACTGCCTTCCACCGGTACTGGACGCCGACGCCCCTGGGCATCCGGCTCGCCAAGACGCGTACGCAGGAAACGAATTCCGCAAACGTGACCTTGTTCATTCAGCTCAAGCGCCACCGGCTGGACGTTAAATTCGAAGTTGGCCCCCTCTTCGCGGGCGTTCTTCACCTCTTTCTTCGAGCCTGGCATGTTAGCTTCATCACGACGATAAGCGCAGGTGACGTTACTCGCGCCGTGGCGCAGCGCAGTACGCACACAGTCCATCGCGGTGTCGCCGCCGCCCAGTACCACGACGTTAAGTCCGGCGGTATTGATAAACGGCTCTTCCGGTAGCTCTTCGAGTCCCATCACCTGTTTAGTGTTGGCGATGAGGAACGGCAGCGCGTCATAAACGCCTGGCGCATCTTCATTGGGTAAACCCGCTTTCATGGAACGGTAAGTGCCTACGCCAACGAAGACCGCGTCGTATTGTTCCAAAAGCGAATCCAAAGAGACATCTTTACCCACTTCACAATTGAGTTCGAAGTGAATCCCCATCGCGCTGAAGATTTCCCGACGGCGTGCCAGCAGGGATTTATCCAGTTTGAAAGAAGGAATGCCGAAAGTGAGCAAGCCACCGATTTCTGGATGGCGATCGTACACCGTCACCGCCACGCCATTGCGGGTCAGAACATCCGCACAGGCCAGCCCCGCCGGACCTGCACCGATAATCGCCACCCGCTTGTCCACTTTGGTGACATGGCTTAAGTCAGGACGCCAACCTTTCGCCAACGCCTGATCTGAAATGTAGCGTTCAATGTTGCCGATAGTTACTGCACCGTGCTCATCGCGAATAGTACAGGCTCCTTCACACAAACGGTCTTGCGGACAAACGCGTCCGGTAATTTCCGGCAGAGTGTTGGTCTGGTGAGAAAGCTCGACGGCGGCGTCGATGTTTCCGGCTTTCACCAGTTCAATCCACTGCGGAATATGGTTATGCAGCGGGCAGGTCCATTCACAAACGCTGTGCTCGCCGCACTTAAGGCAGCGCGAGGCTTCCCGTTGTGCCTGATCGGCACGGAATGGCAGATAAATTTCATCAAAACCGGTTTTACGCGCTTCAATCGCCAGTTTGTCCGGCTCGCCACGCGCGGGCGTTGCCTGCATTTGCTCGACTTTACTCATTACCGGCATTTCTTGAGCCGCGGTACTGGCATGCCACGGTTGATGTTCCTGACGTGCGGTACGCAAGCGGCGGGATTTCGCCATGCCGGAGAGTGCGGCATCAGTGACCAGTTGCAGCGCGTCTGCCGGGCAATTCTCGACACAGGCAGGACCGTTTTCGCGCCCTGCACAAAGGTCGCATTTATGCGCCGTGGCTTTTACTTTTCCTGCCGCGACGGGGGTAAGGACGATTTGCATCGTACCAAATGGACAGGCCACCACGCAGGATTTACAGCCAATACACTTTTGCTGATTGACCTGAATGCTGTCATCAACGTGGCTGATTGCGCCATTAGGGCAGCTACGGGCGCAGGGCGCATCTTCGCAATGGTGACAGGTCACTGCACTACGTTGCTGCTGATGTTTGATAACCGTAATTCGGGGATGAAAATGGTGTTGGCTCAAGACATGTTGTTCATCATTGTGAGCCATGACACAGGCGATTTCACAAGCATGACACCCCAGACATTGCTGACTGTTGGCCATAATAAAACGATTCATAACGACCTTCTTTTTTGGTTGTAAAAACCTTATTCTTTATATGAGTGTTGTTATTACCCGACTTACAGGGGAATCGGCAATGTTCATGTGCCCAGAATAAGTAACTATTTCGCTATAAACTGTGGCAGATCAAATAATCCCATCACTGACTAAATTGTGTTTCAGCGAACTGGAACATTAATGATTTTTTGTGGAGAAGACGCGTGTGATTGTTAAACGACCCGTCTCGGCCAGTCTGGCCCGGGCCTTTTTTTACATTGTGCTGCTGTCGATTCTTTCCACGGGTATCGCTCTGCTAACTCTGGCGAGCAGTTTGCGCGACGCTGAGGCTATCAATATTGCCGGATCGCTGCGTATGCAGAGTTACCGCTTGGGCTACGACTTGCAAAGTGGCAGTCCACAACTCAATGCACATCGCCAGTTATTTCAGCAGGCACTGCATTCACCGGTATTAACCAATCTCAACGTCTGGTATGTGCCAGAGGCAGTAAAAACCCGCTATGCGCATCTGAATGCCAACTGGCTGGAGATGAATAATCGGCTCAGCAAGGGCGACTTGCCGTGGTATCAGGCCAATATTAATAATTATGTTAATCAGATAGACCTGTTCGTACTGGCTTTACAGCACTACGCTGAACGCAAAATGCTGCTGGTGGTGGCGATTTCCCTGGCTGGCGGCATCGGTATTTTCACGCTGGTCTTTTTTACTTTGCGCCGCATACGCCATCAGGTGGTTGCCCCGCTGAATCAGCTGGTTACCGCCAGTCAGCGTATTGAACACGGACAGTTCGACTCGCCACCGCTGGATACCAGCCTGCCGAATGAGCTTGGCCTGCTTGCCAAAACCTTTAACCAGATGTCGAGCGAGCTACATAAATTGTACCGTTCGCTGGAGGCGTCAGTAGAAGAAAAGACCCGCGATCTCCACGAGGCCAAGCGTCGTCTGGAGGTGTTGTATCAGTGTTCGCAGGCGCTGAACACCAGCCAGATTGATGTGCATTGTTTCCGCCATATTTTACAGATTGTTCGCGACAATGAAGCGGCTGAATATCTGGAGTTAAATGTCGGTGACAACTGGCGGATTAGCGAAGGGCAGCCAAACCCGGAACTGCCGATGCAGATTTTACCGGTGACAATGCAAGAGACGGTTTACGGCGAACTGCACTGGCAAAATAGTCACGTTTCATCATCAGAACCGCTGCTTAACAGCGTTTCGTCGATGCTGGGACGCGGTTTGTACTTTAATCAGGCGCAGAAGCATTTTCAGCAGTTATTGTTGATGGAAGAACGTGCGACCATCGCCCGCGAATTGCACGACTCGCTGGCTCAGGTACTTTCTTACTTACGTATCCAGTTGACGTTACTGAAGCGTTCGATACCGGAAGATAATGCCACCGCACAAAGTATCATGGCCGATTTTTCCCAGGCGTTGAATGATGCTTATCGGCAGTTACGCGAGCTGTTAACTACTTTCCGCCTGACGCTGCAGCAGGCAGATCTCCCCTCCGCGTTGAGGGAAATGCTGGATACGTTACAAAATCAAACCAGCGCTAAACTGACCCTCGACTGCCGCCTGCCAACCCTGGCGCTGGATGCGCAAATGCAGGTGCATTTGTTGCAAATTATTCGCGAAGCGGTGCTGAATGCGATGAAGCACGCCAACGCCAGCGAAATCGCCGTCAGTTGCGTCACCGCGCCGGACGGCAATCACACGGTCTATATCCGTGATAACGGAATTGGCATCGGTGAACCGAAAGAACCCGAAGGTCATTATGGCCTGAATATCATGCGCGAGCGCGCGGAACGGCTGGGTGGGACGCTGACTTTTTCACAACCTTCCGGCGGCGGCACGTTAGTGAGTATTAGCTTTCGCTCCGCGGAGGGTGAGGAAAGTCAGCTGATGTAATGCCTCCGACTGACCAAAGAATACTGGCCCTTAAAGTTCAGTATAAAAGGGCATGATAATTTACATTAACTCCTTTTTTTCTCCA
This sequence comes from Escherichia sp. F1, assembly GCF_046764225.1. Taxonomy (NCBI): domain Bacteria; kingdom Pseudomonadati; phylum Pseudomonadota; class Gammaproteobacteria; order Enterobacterales; family Enterobacteriaceae; genus Escherichia; species Escherichia sp. F1. The sequence goes on along the minus strand of NZ_CP177202.1, from coordinate 1,372,645 downwards.
CGATTGGCTCGTACCTTGCCGCTACAGTGAAGCAAGTCAAGCCTACAACGATACGCAGAAACACGAGGTCCTCTTTTAATGGCGAATTTCTTTATTGATCGCCCCATTTTTGCCTGGGTGCTGGCAATCCTGTTGTGTCTGACAGGGACCCTGGCGATTTTTTCATTGCCCGTTGAACAATACCCCGATCTCGCGCCACCGAATGTGCGAGTGACCGCTAACTATCCCGGCGCATCGGCCCAGACGCTGGAAAACACCGTGACCCAGGTTATCGAGCAAAATATGACCGGCCTCGATAATCTGATGTATATGTCGTCTCAGAGCAGTGGCACCGGCCAGGCATCTGTCACTTTAAGTTTTAAAGCAGGCACCGATCCGGACGAAGCCGTGCAGCAAGTACAAAACCAGCTGCAATCAGCCATGCGAAAGTTACCGCAGGCGGTGCAAAATCAGGGCGTGACGGTGCGTAAAACCGGCGATACCAATATTCTGACCATTGCCTTCGTCTCTACCGATGGTTCGATGGATAAACAGGATATTGCCGATTACGTTGCCAGTAATATTCAGGATCCGTTAAGCCGCGTGAATGGCGTCGGGGATATCGATGCCTATGGTTCGCAATATTCCATGCGTATCTGGCTGGACCCGGCGAAACTCAACAGTTTCCAGATGACGGCTAAAGATGTCACTGATGCCATTGAGTCACAGAACGCGCAGATTGCGGTTGGGCAACTTGGTGGTACACCTTCCGTCGATAAGCAGGCGCTCAACGCCACCATTAACGCCCAGTCACTGCTGCAAACACCAGAACAGTTCCGCGATATCACCTTGCGGGTGAATCAGGACGGCTCAGAGGTAAGGCTGGGCGATGTCGCCACCGTCGAAATGGGGGCGGAGAAATACGATTATCTTAGCCGCTTCAATGGTAAGCCAGCCTCCGGGTTGGGGGTAAAACTGGCCTCCGGCGCGAACGAAATGGCGACAGCGGAGCTGGTGCTCAATCGTCTTGACGAGCTGGCGCAGTATTTCCCGCATGGACTGGAATACAAGGTGGCGTATGAAACCACCTCGTTTGTTAAAGCCTCCATTGAAGACGTGGTGAAAACGCTGCTGGAAGCTATCGCTCTGGTTTTCCTCGTTATGTATCTGTTCCTGCAAAACTTCCGCGCCACGCTGATACCCACTATCGCCGTGCCGGTGGTGTTGATGGGAACCTTCTCCGTACTTTATGCCTTCGGTTACAGCGTCAACACCTTAACCATGTTCGCGATGGTGCTGGCGATCGGTCTGCTGGTGGATGACGCCATCGTGGTGGTGGAAAACGTCGAACGTATTATGAGTGAGGAAGGACTCACTCCTCGCGAAGCCACACGTAAATCGATGGGGCAGATCCAGGGGGCACTGGTCGGGATTGCGATGGTGCTTTCGGCGGTATTTGTGCCAATGGCCTTCTTCGGCGGCACCACCGGTGCCATCTATCGCCAGTTCTCTATTACCATTGTTGCGGCGATGGTGCTGTCAGTACTGGTAGCGATGATCCTCACTCCGGCTCTGTGTGCCACGCTACTTAAGCCACTGAAAAAAGGTGAGCATCACGGGCAAAAAGGCTTTTTTGCCTGGTTTAACCAGATGTTTAACCGCAACGCCGAACGCTACGAAAAAGGGGTGGCGAAAATTCTCCACCGTAGCCTGCGCTGGATTGTGATTTATGTCCTGCTGCTTGGCGGCATGGTGTTCCTGTTCCTGCGTTTGCCGACGTCGTTCTTGCCACTGGAAGACCGGGGCATGTTTACTACCTCGGTACAGTTGCCCAGCGGTTCAACCCAACAACAGACCCTGAAAGTCGTTGAGCAAATCGAGAAATACTACTTCACCCATGAAAAAGACAACATCATGTCGGTGTTTGCCACTGTTGGTTCTGGCCCTGGGGGTAACGGGCAAAACGTGGCGAGAATGTTTATCCGCCTGAAAGACTGGAGCGAACGCGACAGTAAGACCGGCACCTCGTTTGCCATTATCGAGCGTGCAACGAAGGCGTTTAACAAGATTAAAGAAGCTCGCGTTATCGCCAGCAGCCCGCCAGCAATTAGCGGTCTTGGTAGTTCTGCGGGTTTTGATATGGAGTTGCAGGACCACGCTGGAGCAGGTCACGATGCGCTGATGGCAGCACGTAACCAGTTGCTGGCGCTGGCGGCGGAAAACTCGGAGCTAACCCGTGTGCGCCATAACGGCCTCGACGACAGTCCGCAGTTGCAGATTGATATCGACCAGCGTAAAGCTCAGGCGCTGGGCGTTGCTATCGACGATATTAACGACACACTGCAAACCGCCTGGGGTTCGAGCTATGTGAATGACTTTATGGATCGCGGTCGCGTGAAGAAAGTCTATGTGCAGGCAGCTGCGCCGTATCGCATGCTGCCAGATGATATCAATCTCTGGTATGTCCGAAATAAAGATGGCGGCATGGTGCCCTTCTCTGCTTTCGCGACCTCACGCTGGGAGACAGGCTCGCCGCGTCTGGAACGCTATAACGGTTATTCTGCGGTTGAGATTGTTGGGGAAGCCGCACCGGGGGTCAGTACCGGTACGGCGATGGATATTATGGAATCGTTAGTGAAGCAGTTGCCAAACGGCTTTGGTCTGGAGTGGACGGCGATGTCGTATCAGGAGCGGCTTTCCGGCGCGCAGGCTCCGGCGCTGTACGCTATTTCCTTGCTGGTGGTATTCCTGTGTCTGGCGGCGCTGTATGAAAGCTGGTCGGTGCCGTTCTCGGTAATGCTGGTCGTGCCGCTGGGGGTTATCGGCGCGCTGCTGGCAACCTGGATGCGCGGGCTGGAAAACGACGTTTACTTCCAGGTGGGCCTGTTAACGGTCATTGGTTTATCGGCGAAAAACGCCATCCTGATCGTCGAGTTTGCTAACGAGATGAACCAAAAAGGCCACGACCTGTTTGAAGCGACGCTCCACGCCTGCCGTCAGCGTTTACGCCCGATTCTGATGACCTCGCTGGCATTTATCTTCGGCGTATTGCCAATGGCAACCAGCACGGGTGCCGGTTCCGGTGGTCAGCATGCGGTGGGTACTGGCGTAATGGGCGGGATGATTTCGGCCACTATTCTGGCTATTTACTTCGTGCCGCTGTTCTTTGTGCTGGCGCGCCGCCGCTTCCCGCTGAAGCCGCGCCCGGAATAAGCAATAAAAAAGGCGACATGCCAATGTGTCGCCTTTTTCAACTTTCCGATTAAGAACCTGCTCAGCGGGTTCTTGCTGTTTGTACTTTGTCTCAGGAATTACTTACGAAGCATAACTTCGATAAAGTCTTTCCAGTTCCCCAGTTCACGTTCAATCATAACAACCTCTCTTATAATTATGGGTATTCTACGGAAACAATATACCGTGGTGAAGCTAATTTACTCGATTGCTGCGATGACTACCTCCGGGGGACAAACCTTATGTAAATACTATGGTCCTGCGGTGATGATTTGTATGTGATACACAGCAACATTTCGAGATATTCATACGGCATCTAATACTGATTTAATTCTGGTTAAAATACAGACAGATAACAAGATGAATATTCTTAATGTTTACGTTAAAAATGTTTAATATTATTTAATAGTTGTTAATTTGAATACTTCGATAATGTTATATTTCCTGATAATCATTTGCAGGCAAAATGTTTTCACTCTTAAATGAGTATTTATTCTCATAAATCGAAAAAGGATTCATTATGGTTACACTTTACGGCATCAAAAATTGTGACACCATTAAAAAGGCTCGCCGTTGGTTGGAAGCCAATAACATCGATTATCGTTTTCATGATTACCGCGTCGATGGGCTGGACAGCGAATTATTGAACGGTTTTATCAACGAATTAGGCTGGGAAGCGTTACTCAACACCCGTGGTACAACCTGGCGTAAACTGGACGAAACCACCCGCAATAAAATCATCGATGCGGCCTCTGCGGCGACATTAATGACTGAAATGCCTGCAATTATCAAACGTCCATTGCTCTGCACGCCTGGTAAGCCTATGCTGCTGGGTTTCAGTGATTCCAGTTATCAGCAATTTTTCCATGAGGTGTAGTCTATGTCGTGCCCGGTTATTGAGCTGACACAACAGCTTATTCGCCGCCCTTCCCTGAGTCCTGATGACGCAGGATGCCAGGCTTTGTTGATTGAACGTTTGCAGGCGATCGGTTTTACCGTTGAACGCATGGATTTTGCCGATACGCAGAATTTTTGGGCATGGCGTGGGCAAGGTGAAACGTTGGCCTTTGCCGGGCATACCGACGTGGTGCCGCCTGGCGACGCCGATCGTTGGATCAATCCGCCGTTTGAACCCACCATTCGTGATGGCATGTTATTCGGGCGCGGTGCGGCAGATATGAAAGGCTCGCTGGCGGCGATGGTGGTAGCGGCAGAACGCTTTGTCGCACAACATCCCAACCATACGGGGCGACTGGCATTTCTGATCACTTCTGATGAAGAAGCCAGTGCCCATAACGGTACGGTAAAAGTCGTCGAAGCGTTGATGGCACGTAATGAGCGTCTCGATTACTGCCTGGTTGGCGAACCGTCGAGTATCGAAGTGGTAGGTGATGTAGTGAAAAATGGTCGTCGCGGATCGTTAACCTGCAACCTTACTATTCATGGCGTGCAGGGGCATGTTGCCTACCCACATCTGGCTGACAATCCGGTACATCGCGCAGCACCTTTCCTTAATGAATTAGTGGCTATTGAGTGGGATCAGGGCAATGAATTCTTCCCGGCGACCAGTATGCAGATTGCCAATATTCAGGCGGGAACGGGCAGTAACAACGTTATTCCGGGTGAACTGTTTGTGCAGTTTAACTTCCGCTTCAGCACCGAACTGACTGATGAGATGATCAAAGCGCAGGTGCTTGCCCTGCTTGAAAAACATCAACTGCGCTATACGGTGGATTGGTGGCTTTCCGGGCAGCCATTTTTGACCGCGCGCGGTAAACTGGTGGATGCGGTCGTTAACGCGGTTGAGCACTATAATGAAATTAAACCGCAGCTACTGACCACAGGCGGAACGTCCGACGGGCGCTTTATTGCCCGCATGGGGGCGCAGGTGGTGGAACTCGGGCCGGTCAATGCCACTATTCATAAAATTAATGAATGTGTGAACGCTGCCGACCTGCAGCTACTTGCCCGTATGTATCAACGTATCATGGAACAGCTCGTCGCCTGATGGGTGGTTCTGCAAGAGGAAATAAGCATGGACTGGCTGGCTAAATATTGGTGGATTCTGGTGATTGTCTTTTTGGTAGGCGTCCTGCTGAACGTGATTAAAGATCTCAAGCGCGTCGACCATAAGAAATTTCTCGCCAACAAGCCGGAGCTTCCCCCGCATCGTGATTTCAACGATAAATGGGACGATGACGACGACTGGCCGAAAAAGGATCAACCGAAGAAGTAAGCTGAGCGGCCGGATAAGGCGTTAACTGAACTGCACCCCAAATGTTGGACATAATCTGACATCTGAAGGTGCAGTTTATGAAACATTCATTTGAAGTAAAACTTGCCGCTGTAAATCATTACCTGGCTGGTCATGCAGGCATCATTTCTACGGCAAAACTCTTTCAACTTTCTCACACCAGCCTCTCACACTGGATTAATCTTTTTCTTCTTCACGGTCCTCGGGCACTGGATTGCAGACACAAGCGTAGCTATTCTCCTGAAGATAAACTTTGCGTGGTTCTTTATGCTCTCGGGCATTCTGAGTCTCTACCCCGGGTAGCTGCCCGGTTTAACATTCCCAGCCACAACACGGTTAAAAACTGGATAAAAGGCTACCGCAAATCTGGTGATGAGGCCTTTATCAGGCGCAGGAAGGAGAAAAGCATGACCCGTTCTGATGATACCCATGAAAACGAGGCAAACATGACGCCGGAAGAGATGAAGAATGAGCTGCGTTATCTTCGCGCAGAAAATGCATATCTGAAAGCCATGCAGGAGCATCTCCTGGAAAAAAAGCGCCAGGAGCTGGAGAAAAAACGAAAGTCATCCGGAGCCTGAGGTGCGGACACTGCCAGTCTGACCTGTTAAAGGCTGCAGGGCTGGCCAGAAGCACGCTGTACTACCAGCTGTCACTGCAGAAGGCTAAGGACAAGTATGCTGATGTGAAACAGCTCATAGCCTCCATCTTCCATGAACACCGGGGATGTTATGGGTACCGGCGGATCCATTGTGAGCTTCAGAAAAGAGGTCTTAAGTTCAGTGGCAAAACGGTGCGAAAACTGATGCAACAGCTCGGCCTGAAGTCTCCTGTGCGCCTGAAGAAATACCGGTCTTACCGGGGAAATATGGGACTCGCTGCAGAAAATATCCTTCAGCGGCAGTTCAAAGCGGAAGCTCCCTGTGAGAAATGGGTGACAGATATCACCGAATTCAGGGCTGGCGGACAAAAACTGTACCTGTCCCCGATACTTGATTTGTTTAACGGGGAAATCGTGGCGTGGGAAACGGCCTGCAGGCCTACAGAGGAGCTGGTGAAGCGCATGTTAAATAAGGGGCTGGAAAGCCTTGCAGAAGGAGAAAAACCGCTGCTCCACAGTGATCAAGGGTGGCATTACCGGATAAAAAGTTATCAGTCTGCCCTGGCAGACAAAGGGTTAGTGCAGAGCATGTCGCGCAAGGGCAACTGTCTTGATAATGCGGTAATGGAGAACTTCTTTGGTCACCTGAAAGAAGAAATGTACTATCGCCGGGACTACAGAAATGTAGAAGAGCTGGAAAATGCCGTTAACGAATACATAACTTACTGGAATCAAAAAAGAATAAAACTCAGTCTTGGGGGACTCAGTCCGGTAGAATACCGGACTGAGCATCAAAAAGCCGGTTAACTGAAACTGTCCAGGTTTTGGGGTTCAGTTCATAACGCCGCATCCGGCAATGGTGAACGATGCCTGATACGACGCATCACGCGTCTTATCAGGCCTACCCGGTTATTATTACATCATTTCAATCACATCATCATTGCCAGGCTTACCGCCACTTAGCGCTTCGTCGAAATAATGTTTCGGAATGGTATAACGCAAGTGATCCAGGGCAAATTGCATACTGCGATTGTCGATCGCATGGCCTAAATCCTCCACGATATCCAGCGTCACGTCACCACCGGCACTGATTAACGCTTCCTGCGCCGCAACCGCATGCGCCAGATCGATAACCGGATCTTCACCGCCATGAATCAGGTGAATTGTCGTGGCTGTAGACGCGGTTTCCGGCAGGCTGGCATAGCGTCCGTTAAAGGCAATGACGCGTGAGGCAAGGCCCGGTTTGGCTTTAATGCTCTCCAGCGCCATAATCGCGCCTTGAGAGAAACCGATTAGCGCCGTGGCGTTAGCCCCTACTCCGCTCTGTTTCTGCCAGTAGCGCACCGTTTCAATAAACGTCGGCATGATGGCATCCACACGCTCCTGGCGATTATCTTCCGTAATACCCTGCACCGAAAACCACTGACGCCCCGCCGGATTACCGCTCGGCTCCGCGCCACCGACACTCACCACCAGCGCATCAGGAAACAGCGGTGCAAACCAGCTACCTATTTCCCCCATTGCCACCGGGTTATCCCCGACACCGTGGAAAAGCAGTAACAACTGTTGCGCAGGTTTATCCGGGCTTTGAACAACAAAATGGTCATGTTTCATGGCGAACTCCTTAACTGATGTCATTAATTTTACGCCGCTGACTCACAATGACCATGGGAGAAAATTGAAGGAGTCAGTGAAAAAATTACCATTGCGTTATGCGATCGCGCAAACGCTCAGTGCGAACATCATCAAGTGCGAACAGCGCCTGCGCGGCTTCTTCGCGTTGACGGACCAGTAACAGCTTACGGCCTGAAAGTTTAAGTGTGGTACATAACTGCGCGTCACTGGCGTTTTTCTGTAAACGCCCACGCAGCGCCGGTAATGCCAGTTCGCTGGTTTGTAACAGACGCATTAAGCAACCTAACGACGTTAATAGCGGACGATGAGCGAAAGCAAAACCGGCCAGTTCAAGCCAGTCGTCGTCAGAAAGGACGGCATCGTTTCGTGGATCAACAGGGAGCGTTTCGCCATTCCACTGCGCGAGAGCTTGCGCATCGCGACGTAAACGGTAATGCTCACGTTCAGCCAGCTGTTTACCCGCATCACTCATCGGTAACAGCGCCATCGCCGTATAGCAACCGCTGCTGGCTTCACGATGATTACCCATTCGCACCAGCACAAAACCGCAGCGTTGCCAGAAACGCCATAACTCCCTGGTGTAACCAAAACTCACTGAAAGATAGTCGAGGTCATGCGTATATTGCAAAGCACCAGCAATAAGTTGCCGCCCTGTGCCTTCCCGCTGACGAGCCGGATGAACTGCTATCCGGCTGACCCGCCTTCCGCGCAATGTCGCCGCTAGAGGATTGCTGCCGTGCGCCGCCAGCGACTGGGCCACCAGATTACCCCGCGGGCGACGAAAACCCGCCCATACCGCCTGACTGAGTTCTTGAGATAATCCGCCCTCATCCACCAGCCACAGCGCTCCGGCAATCTCGTTTTCGCCAGCCGCCTGTAAAAAATGTTGACCTGGTGCATCCATCATGCGGCGTAAATCCAGCGGCGAAGTCCGGTAGTGCGCACCAGACAATAATTGATAAACCTTTAACGGCGTTTCTGGCTCACTTCGCCATAACGTCTGTTCAAATGCGGCAATGACGATATTGCCTTGTGGTGTATGGGTGAAGTTTTCATCGTCAAACACCAGTGCCTCACTAACCATTTTTTCCAGCGGGCATCCCTGCGCCCAGCGGATCGGCTGTTGTAGTTCAAAACGGTGTAAATGCGGAAAGCGAGCGCAAAATTTCAGCAAAAAACCACGTCCGGTGCCTTCGTAGCCCTGCACCGTAGTGGTTAACAACGTTCGAGGAAAACGCGATACCAGTTGATGCAACAACGGCGCAGGTATAGCTGCGGCTTCATCGACCACCAGCCAGTCGGCTTGCTCATCGCTGGCTAACAAGGCATCCGGCGCAATAAAGCGAAACTTCTCGCCCGCAAATTGTGCCAGTACATCCGTTGCCGCTTTTGCGGGCGCGGTGACAATCGCACTGCCCGCAATACGAGAAATGAGTTGCCCTGCCAACGCCGATTTACCGCGCCCACGCGCAGCCGTTACCGCTGCCACGCCCGGCGGCATGGTCAGTAACTGCTGTAAGAGTTGCTGTTGTTCTGGTTGTGGTGCGCCGGTCGCGGGGTGCCAGTCAGTACGGGGAGTAAAATGCGCCAACGAGAACGGCTGGTTCTGCCGCCAGAGGATAGCGTCGTTATTCGCCGTAAGTACGCGTTTGAGATGCTGGACAAAATGCGGCGTCGCAATAGGGTCAGGGCAATCACTCCAGCGCAGCGAGTCGGCATCAGGTTGGTTTTCCCACTCTTCCCATACAGGGAGTAACAACACCAGCCAGCTTCCCGCTTTCAACGTTCCGCTAAGTGCTGCAAAGGCAGCGGCATCAAAGCCGTGGCGGGCGTCGAATACCGCATGCCGGAATTCGCGCCCAAGTAAAGTTTGTAGCGCCGAGGGAAAACAGTGGTTTTCAGCGACTGGCTGCGGCGAAATCCACAGCCAGTCGCCAGGTAAGGCATCACGCAACTTAAGCGCATGATCAAAACACCAACCCTCTTCCCCGCTCAACACCAGCAAGCGGCGGATCCCTTCACGTTTCATTTGCGCTGTTAATGTGTGAAGCGCAGTCAGTTCAGCCATCCCTGCCCCGGAAGTTAAATGCTTTTACCAAAAGTATTGCATTGTGCCGGATCGCCGCTGTCGAAACCACGTTTAAACCAGCTGTAGCGTTGCTGAGAAGTACCATGAGTGAAACTGTCTGGTACTACTCGCCCCTGACTTTGCTGTTGTAAACGGTCATCGCCGATGGCCTGCGCCGCGTTCAGCGCCTCTTCCAGATCGCCGGTTTCCAGAACACCTTGCTGCTGCATACTATGCCCCCAGACACCGGCAAAACAGTCGGCCTGGAGTTCCATACGCACAGATAAGCGGTTCACTTCCGCCTGCGTCGCGTTTTGTTGCAGTTGACGAACTTTCGGCTCGATGCCTAACAGTTTCTGCACATGATGACCGACTTCATGGGCGATAACGTACCCCTGGGCAAAATCGCCATCCGCGCCAAGTTTGTCTTTCATGTCATCATAGAAGGAGAGATCGATATAAACCGTGCCATCCGCCGGGCAATAGAACGGTCCCATAATGGACTGGCCCGCCCCGCAGCCGGTGCGCGTCATTCCACGGTACATGACCAGCTTCGGTTGCTGATAGGTTTTACCCATCTTCTCGAATTGCTGTCCCCAGGTGTCTTCCGTGGTTGCCAGAATCACCGAAGTGAATTTTGCGGCTTCGTCTTCATTAGGACTAATTGACCGTGTTGATTGCTGTTGAGAAACCGGCTGTCCGGTCATCAACCCGGTTAAATCAACGCCATAGTAGCCTGCAACCAGCACGACTATCAGTAAAATCAGCCCGCCTTTACCGCTTGGCAGGCGAAAACCTGGACCGCCCATTGACGGACCACCAGAGCTGTTGCGCCTGTCTTCAACATTGTCACTTTCACGTCGCCCTTGCCAACGCATAGATACCTCAACAATATATTCATTATAGAAATGATCGTAGGTGGTTCAGAGGAAGATTACCACAGGAAAGCGGGATGAAATGGCGGAGGAATGAGCGTTCAATGCACATCTGCCGAGAGCGGTTGTCTTGCCGTGCCAGCTGCACGGCAAGATGATGAACAGAAAAATCAGTCCAGCTGTACACCCAGGCGGCGGGCGACGGCTTCATAGGCTTCGATCAGGCCACCGAGGCTCTGGCGGAAACGGTCTTTGTCCATTTTCTCCAGCGTTTCTTTGTCCCACAAGCGGCTGCCGTCCGGGGAGAACTCATCGCCCAGTACCACTTCACCTTTGTACAGACCAAACTCCAGCTTGAAGTCGACCAGAATCAGACCAGCATCATCGAACAGTTTTTTCAGCACGTCGTTCGCTTTGTAGGTCAGCTCTTTCATACGCGCCAGGTTCTCTTTACTTACCCAGCCAAAGGTTTCGCAGTAAGATTCGTTGACCATCGGATCGTGCATGGCGTCGTTTTTCAGGAACAAATCGAACAGCGGCGGGTTCAGCTCAATACCTTCTTCGATTCCAAGACGTTTCACCAGAGAGCCAGCAGCACGGTTACGCACGACACACTCAACCGGCACCATATCCAGCTTTTTCACCAGACATTCGGTATCGGAGAGCAGACGCTCCATTTGAGTCGGGATACCCGCTTCAGCCAGTTTGCTCATAATGAAGTAGTTGAACTTGTTGTTCACCATACCTTTGCGATCAAACTGCTCAATGCGCGCGCCATCCCCTGCTGACGTATCATTGCGGAATTCGAGCACCAACAGGTCCGGGTTTTCCGTGCTGTATACGGTTTTCGCTTTACCACGATACAACTCAGCTTGCTTTTGCATCTTTATCACTCCTGGGTGTGAATTAACGTTTTAAAATCTTTTGCTGTCTGGTGTGCCGGATGTTTTGTCAGATGCGACAAGAACGCCTTATCCGACCTACGTCCGACAAACAAATTTCGTGCGAATTACCGCTAAAATCGCGTTTTCCTGCCGACGCACACGTTTGCGTATCATATCAGAAAAAAGGGCCGGATGACTCCAGCCCTGTATTTTTACTTGCTAAACGCAGCCTGGAAGACAGCTACCAGCGCGTCGTTCTGACTCTGAGTCAGAGTATGACCTTTCGGATCGATGAACTGTAAGCTGCTGCGGTTATCTAAATCGCCAACCTGCAGTTTATAGTCACCGGATGCCAGGCCTGGATCGCTCGCGCCCAGTTCCTGCCAGTCGCTGTCAGACAGCGGCTTGTAAGTTACGGCCATGTTGCCCTGCGAACGGGTGCTGTCGGTCACTTTCATGCCCACTTTTTCCAGCGCCGCTGGCAGACGTTGCCAAACCACATTGAACGGCCCGCGTACGACCAGCATTGGTAAACCGGTGTCATCAGCTGCACTTTGTACGTCCATAGTGGTGGAGGCACGATTTTGCGCAGCGTTCGCGGCGTCAGTGGCAGATTTATCCAGACCGGCGGAAATAACGTTCATCATCTCCGTGCTGTAACGCTGCATGGAAGCCGCGTCTGCAACCGGTTTGCCCGCCTGTTCCAGGTTCAGCAGTTTAACCGTAACCGCCTGCTGATAACCCTGCGGCTTAACAGAGATTTGATAACGACCACGATACTGCTCGTCTTCGTCCAGACGGTTCCATTGTACCCAATCGGTGGTCAGTGTCTGACCAGCATCATCACGTTGGGTGATGGTGTAGTTTTTCGCCTGCAGCACGCTAACCACCTGCGGCCACAGAGTATTGCCACGACCATTTTCCACCAGCAATGAAGCGGTATCGCCCGTGAACTGGGTACGCGCGCCAGAAACCAGTGCCAGCGGCTGGGCTGGTGGACGAATGTCCAGCGCCTTACCGACAGCACCACTACCGTTGGTCACCGGGATTGCATAATCACCGGAGGTCACCGGCAAAATCATTCCAGCCGGGGCATGAAGCTCCGCAAGCGGTGCCGCTTCCAGGTAGGCTTCATCACCACTGACCTGACGCTTATAGCGTGAGTCAGAACTACAGGCAGCGAGTAATAAAACAAGCGAAACACCCGCAACCTTTGCCAGGCGCGACTTTTGAACAGAGTAAGCCATCAAATCTCCCTAAACTTTACAGCAAACCGGCATGCTTAAGCGCCGCTCTGACCGTCTCACGACCACTGTCGGTGATTGGTGTCATTGGCAGGCGCAGCGTATCGGTCGCCACAAGACCCAGTTCCTTACATGCCCATTTCACCGGGATTGGATTGGGTTCGACAAATAGTTTGTTGTGTAATGGCATCAGACGCTGATTAATAACGCGTGCCTCGGCAAAATGCCCTTCTGCTGCCAGTTTGCACATCTGGGCCATATCACGCGCTGCGACGTTAGCCGTAACGGAAATAACCCCATGACCGCCTAATTGCATGAAGTCCAGCGCGCTCGCATCATCGCCGCTCAGCAGAACAAAATCATCTGAAACCAGCTCTTTGATCTGGTTTACACGCGTTAAGTTCCCTGTTGCCTCTTTGATTCCGATAATATTTTTTACTTTCGCCAGACGGCCCACCGTTTCCGGGAGCAGATCGCAGCCAGTACGGGACGGCACATTATACAGAATTTGCGGCAGGTCAGTATGCTCAGCGATGGCTTTGAAATGCTGATACAAACCTTCTTGCGACGGACGATTGTAGTAAGGGGTTACCGTCAGGCAGCCGACGATACCACTGTCATTGAAGCGCTGCGTCAGGCTAATGGCTTCCGCAGTAGCGTTAGCGCCGGTTCCGGCAATCACCGGAATGCGCCCGTCAGCCAGCTCCAGCGTCATCATCACCACATCAGCATGTTCGTCATGATTTAAGGTAGCGGACTCGCCAGTGGTGCCAACAGAAACGATCGCCGAAGTACCGCTGGCGACATGATAATCAATCAGTTTTTTCAAGCTAGCCCGACAGACATTACCTTTTTCATCCATCGGAGTAACAATCGCGACAATACTTCCCGTGAACATGGGCCATCCTCTGTGCAAACAAGTGTCTCAATGGTACGTTTGGTATGGCATTAAAAGCAAGCAGACAGAACCGTTCTGATTGTTGTATGCATGTTTTTTTTATGCTTTCCTTAAGAACAACTCACCCCTTAAAGGAATAACCAGTTTGACACTGTCATCGCAACATTATCTGGTGATCACTGCGTTGGGTGCCGATCGCCCTGGAATTGTGAACACCATCACCCGTCATGTCAGTAGTTGCGGCTGTAATATTGAAGACAGTCGCCTGGCGATGCTGGGAGAAGAGTTCACGTTTATCATGCTGCTTTCCGGTTCATGGAATGCCATTACTCTGATTGAATCAACGTTACCGTTGAAAGGTGCCGAGCTGGATCTTTTAATCGTGATGAAGCGCACGACGGCGCGTCCGCGTCCGCCAATGCCAGCATCTGTCTGGGTTCAGGTCGATGTGGCAGACTCCCCGCATTTAATTGAACGCTTCACAGCACTTTTCGACGCGCATCATATGAACATTGCGGAGCTGGTGTCGCGCACGCAACCTGCTGAAAATGAACGGGCTGCGCAGTTGCATATTCAGATAACCGCCCACAGCCCCGCATCTGCGGACGCAGCAAATATTGAGCAAGCATTCAAAGCCCTATGTACAGAACTCAATGCACAAGGCAGTATTAACGTCGTCAATTATTCCCAACATGATGAACAGGATGGAGTTAAGTAATGAATCCACTGAAAGCCGGTGATATCGCACCGAAATTTAGCTTGCCGGATCAAGACGGAGAACAAGTTAATTTGACCGACTTCCAGGGACAGCGTGTTCTGGTTTATTTCTACCCGAAAGCCATGACCCCCGGCTGTACCGTACAGGCCTGCGGCTTACGCGATAACATGGATGAGTTGAAAAAAGCGGGCGTTGATGTGCTGGGTATCAGCACCGATAAACCCGAAAAACTCTCCCGTTTTGCGGAAAAAGAGCTGCTTAACTTTACGCTCCTGTCTGATGAGGACCACCAGGTGTGCGAACAATTCGGCGTCTGGGGTGAAAAGTCCTTCATGGGCAAAACCTACGATGGTATTCATCGCATCAGCTTCCTGATTGACGCTGATGGCAAAATCGAACATGTCTTTGACGATTTCAAAACCAGCAATCACCACGACGTTGTGCTGAACTGGCTGAAAGAACACGCCTGATTACTTTGCTCCATTCCGTGCTGGCTGCGCTTGCGGTCAGCACACCTCACTTCTCGTGATCAAGATCACATTCTTGCTTTCCCCTGCGACACGGGTGTCGAATTCATTTTTTGCTGAACGTTAATGACCATCATTTTTGTACCGTTCAGAATACAGTTAATTCATAACTTATTGAATATATTAAATTAATAAGACTGGCATCCTTTATGCAATATGAAATGCAATGTTTCATATCATTTTCAAGGAGCCGACATGAACCGCTTTGTGGTGGCCGAACCACTGTGGTGTACAGGATGTAATACCTGTCTCGCTGCCTGTTCGGACGTGCATAAAACGCAAGGTTTACAGCAACACCCGCGCCTGGCCCTGGCGAAGACGTCAACACTCACTGCCCCTGTCGTGTGTCATCACTGTGAGGAAGCCCCTTGCCTGCAGGTCTGCCCGGTCAATGCCATCTCCCAGAGGGATGATGCGATCCAACTCAACGAAAGCCTCTGTATTGGCTGCAAGCTTTGTGCCGTGGTCTGCCCATTTGGCGCAATCAGCGCTTCAGGAAGCCGTCCGGTAAATGCCCCTGCGCAATATGTTTTTCAGGCTGACGGCTCACTCAAAGACGGCGAAGAAATCGCGCCGACCCAACATGCTTTGCTGCGCTGGGAACCGGGTGTCCAGACCGTCGCGGTGAAATGCGACCTGTGTGATTTCTTGCCAGAAGGTCCGGCCTGCGTTCGCGCTTGCCCGAATCATGCGTTACGGCTGATCACCGACGATAGCCTGCAACGTCAGATGAAAGAAAAACAGCGCCTTGCCGCAAGCTGGTTTGCCAATGGCGGGGAGGATCCCCTTTCCCTCACTCAGGAGCAACGCTAATGGATGCCCTGCAATTATTAACCTGGTCGCTGATCCTCTATCTGTTTGCCAGTCTGGCTTCGCTGTTTTTACTCGGTCTGGACAGACTGGCTATTAAGCTTTCCGGCATCACATCGCTGGTGGGTGGCGTGATTGGCATCATCAGCGGAATTACGCAATTACATGCAGGCGTAACTTTAGTCGCCCGTTTTGCCACCCCTTTTGACTTTGCCGATTTAACCCTGCGAATGGATAGCCTCTCGGCATTTATGGTGCTGGTTATCTCCTTGCTGGTGGTGGTTTGTTCGCTCTATTCATTGACTTATATGCGCGAATACGAGGGCAAAGGCGCGGCGGCAATGGGCTTCTTTATGAATCTTTTCATCGCATCGATGGTTGCCCTGCTGGTGATGGACAACGCTTTTTGGTTCATCGTGCTGTTTGAAATGATGTCGCTGTCTTCCTGGTTTCTGGTCATTGCCAGGCAGGATAAAACGTCAATCAACGCTGGCATGCTCTACTTTTTTATCGCCCACGCCGGATCGGTGCTGATTATGATCGCCTTCTTGCTGATGTGGCGCGAAAGCGGCAGCCTCGATTTTGCCAGTTTCCGCACGCTTTCACTTTCTCCGGGGCTGGCGTCGGCGGTGTTCCTGCTGGCCTTCTTCGGTTTTGGCGCGAAAGCCGGGATGATGCCGTTGCACAGCTGGTTGCCACGCGCTCACCCTGCCGCACCATCGCACGCTTCGGCGTTGATGTCTGGCGTAATGGTCAAAATCGGTATTTTCGGCATCCTGAAAGTAGCGATGGACCTGCTGGCGCAAACGGGTTTGCCGCTGTGGTGGGGCATTCTGGTGATGGCGATCGGCGCAATCTCCGCGCTCCTGGGCGTGCTGTATGCGCTGGCGGAACAGGATATCAAACGGCTGCTGGCCTGGAGTACCGTCGAAAACGTCGGCATTATTTTGCTGGCGGTCGGTGTGGCGATGGTCGGTCTGTCACTGCACGACCCGCTGCTCACCGTTGTTGGACTGCTCGGCGCGCTGTTTCATCTGCTCAACCATGCGCTGTTCAAAGGGCTGCTGTTTCTCGGCGCGGGTGCGATTATTTCGCGTTTGCATACCCACGACATGGAAAAAATGGGGGCATTGGCGAAACGTATGCCGTGGACAGCCGCAGCATGCCTGATTGGTTGCCTCGCGATATCAGCTATTCCTCCGCTGAATGGTTTTATCAGCGAATGGTACACCTGGCAGTCGCTGTTCTCACTAAGTCGTGTGGAAGCCGTAGCGCTACAACTTGCGGGTCCTATTGCTATGGTAATGCTGGCAGTCACTGGTGGGCTGGCAGTAATGTGCTTCGTAAAAATGTACGGTATTACTTTCTGTGGTGCGCCGCGCAGTACACACGCTGAAGAGGCACAGGAAGTGCCAAATACGATGATCGTCGCCATGCTACTGCTCGCGGCACTCTGCGTATTCATTGCGCTTAGTGCCAGTTGGCTGGCACCGAAGATAATGCACATTGCCCATGCGTTTACCAATACCCCTCCCGTCACTGTCGCCAGCGGAATAGCACTTGTACCCGGCACGTTTCATACACGGGTCACTCCCTCATTACTGTTGCTGTTACTACTGGCGATGCCTTTGCTGCCTGGCCTTTACTGGCTATGGTGTCGTTCGCGCCGCGCAGCGTTTCGTCGCACAGGAGATGCCTGGGCATGCGGCTACGGCTGGGATAATGCGATGGCCCCGTCAGGCAATGGCGTGATGCAGCCGCTGCGTGTGGTCTTTTGTGCGCTATTTCGTCTACGACAACAGCTCGACCCTACGCTGAGGCTGAACAAAGGTCTTGCGCACGTCACCGCCAGGGCTCAGAGCACAGAACCCTTCTGGGATGAGCGGGTGATCCGCCCCATCGTGAGCGCCACCCAACGGCTGGCCAAAGAAATACAGCATCTGCAAAGTGGCGACTTTCGCCTCTATTGCCTGTATGTGGTCGCCGCACTGGTTGTGCTGCTAATCGCTATTGCCGTCTAAGGAAATCACCATGAGACAAACTCTTTGCGACGGATATCTGGTCATTTTTGCGTTAGCACAGGCCGTGACTCTGCTGGTGCTAACCCCGCTTTTTACGGGGATTTCCCGGCAGATACGCGCGCGAATGCACTCCCGTCGCGGACCGGGGATCTGGCAGGATTATCGCGATATCCACAAACTGTTTAAACGCCAGGAAGTTGCGCCGACATCTTCAGGTCTGATGTTCCGCCTGATGCCGTGGGTATTAATCAGCAGCATGCTGGTGCTGGCGATGGCCCAGCCACTATTTATTACTGTTTCCCCTTTTGCGGGCGGCGGCGATCTGATCACCCTTATCTATCTTCTTGCCCTGTTTCATTTTTTCTTTGCTCTTTCCGGGCTGGATACCGGAAGCCCGTTTGCGGGAGTCGGTGCCAGTCGCGAGTTGACGCTCGGCATTCTGGTCGAACCCATGCTCATTCTCTCACTGCTGGTATTGGCGCTGATAGCGGATTCCACGCATATCGAGATGATCAGCAAGACGCTGGCGACGGGCTGGAACTCGCCGCTAACCACCGTACTGGCGTTACTGGCCTGTGGTTTTGCCTGCTTCATTGAGATGGGAAAAATTCCCTTTGATGTTGCTGAAGCAGAACAGGAATTACAGGAAGGCCCGCTGACCGAATATTCCGGTGCCGGGCTGGCGCTGGCGAAGTTGGGGCTGGGGCTGAAACAGGTCGTGATGGCATCACTGTTTGTGGCCCTGTTTCTGCCCTTTGGGCGCGCGCAAGAGCTTTCTCTCGCCTGCCTGCTGACTTCACTTGTCGTTACGCTGCTCAAGGTTTTGCTGATTTTTGTACTGGCCTCAATCGCAGAAAACACGCTGGCACGCGGGCGATTTTTACTCATTCACCATGTGACCTGGCTTGGCTTCAGCCTTGCTGCGCTTGCATGGGTCTTCTGGTTAACCGGTCTGTAAGGAGCACTGACGGAATATGGAAAATCTTGCTCTGACGACGTTATTGCTGCCTTTTATCGGCGCACTGGTCGTTTCGTTTTCGCCACAACGTCGGGCCGCCGAATGGGGGGTTTTGTTCGCCGCGCTGACCACGCTGTGCATGTTGTCACTGATCTCCGCGTTTTATCAGGCCGATAAAGTTGCCGTCACGTTGACGTTGGTCAACGTGGGGGGTGTGGCGTTGTTTGGCCTGGTCATTGATCGCGTGAGTACGCTGATTCTGTTTGTGGTGGTGTTTCTCGGTTTGCTGGTCACGATCTACTCCACGGGTTATCTGACGGATAAAAATCGCGAACACCCGCATAACGGCACGAATCGTTATTACGCATTTTTGCTGGTTTTTATCGGCGCGATGGCGGGACTGGTACTCTCCTCGACGCTGCTCGGTCAGTTGTTGTTTTTTGAAATTACGGGCGGCTGCTCCTGGGCGTTGATCAGTTATTACCAGAGCGATAAAGCGCAGCGTTCAGCACTAAAAGCGTTACTTATCACTCATATCGGTTCGCTGGGGTTGTATCTTGCCGCCGCCACGCTGTTTTTGCAGACCGGAACGTTTGCGCTTAGCGCGATGAGCGAGTTACACGGCGACGCACGTTATCTGGTTTATGGCGGCATCCTGTTTGCCGCGTGGGGGAAATCGGCCCAGCTACCGATGCAAGCGTGGCTACCGGATGCAATGGAAGCGCCAACACCGATCAGCGCCTATCTCCACGCCGCATCGATGGTGAAAGTGGGCGTTTACATTTTTGCCCGCGCCATTATCGAC
This sequence comes from Escherichia sp. F1, assembly GCF_046764225.1. Classification (NCBI taxonomy): domain Bacteria; kingdom Pseudomonadati; phylum Pseudomonadota; class Gammaproteobacteria; order Enterobacterales; family Enterobacteriaceae; genus Escherichia; species Escherichia sp. F1. Next base: position 1,353,137 of record NZ_CP177202.1, on the reverse strand, counting down.
GGCGGCAATATCCCGCATGTGATTGGCGGCGTTGGCATGGTCATGGCACTGGTCACCATTCTTTACGGCTTCCTGATGTATTTGCCGCAGCAGGATATGAAGCGGTTGCTGGCCTGGTCGACCATCACTCAACTTGGCTGGATGTTCTTCGGCTTGTCGCTCTCCATCTTCGGCTCGCGGCTGGCACTGGAGGGCAGCATCGCCTACATCGTCAACCACGCGTTCGCTAAAAGCCTGTTTTTCCTTGTAGCAGGTGCGCTGAGTTACAGCTGCGGCACGCGCTTGTTGCCGCGTCTGCGTGGCGTATTGCACACCCTGCCGTTGCCAGGCGTGGGTTTCTGCGTAGCCGCGCTGGCGATTACTGGTGTGCCGCCGTTCAACGGCTTCTTCAGTAAATTCCCACTGTTTGCTGCCGGTTTTTCGTTGTCAGTGGAGTACTGGATCCTGCTGCCCGCCATGATTCTGCTGATGATTGAATCGGTCGCCAGTTTCGCCTGGTTTATTCGCTGGTTTGGTCGCGTCGTGCCTGGCAAACCGAGCGAGGCCGTCGCCGATGCCGCACCGCTGCCAGGATCAATGCGCCTGGTGTTGATTGTACTGATTGTGATGTCGCTGATTTCCAGCGTAATCGCCGCGACCTGGTTGCAGTAAGGAGATGATGAATGACCGGTTCTATGATCGTAAATAATCTGGCGGGACTGATGATGCTGACATCGCTGTTTGTGATTAGCGTCAAAAGCTATCGCCTGTCATGCGGATTTTACGCCTGCCAGTCGCTGGTGCTGGTGTCTATTTTCGCCACTCTCTCGTGCCTGTTCGCCGCAGAGCAACTGCTGATCTGGTCCGCCAGCGCCTTTATCACCAAAGTGCTGCTGGTACCGTTAATCATGACTTACGCTGCACGAAATATTCCCCAGAATATCCCGGAAAAAGCGTTATTCGGTCCGGCAATGATGGCACTGCTCGCGGCGTTAATTGTCCTGCTTTGCGCATTTGTCGTTCAGCCCGTGAAGCTACCGATGGCTACCGGGCTGAAACCGGCGCTGGCGGTAGCGTTAGGTCATTTTCTGCTTGGCCTGCTGTGCATTGTCAGCCAGCGCAATATCCTGCGGCAAATCTTTGGTTACTGCCTGATGGAAAACGGCTCCCATCTGGTGCTGGCGCTTCTAGCCTGGCGTGCACCGGAACTGGTGGAAATTGGTATCGCTACCGACGCCATCTTCGCCGTCATTGTGATGGTGTTACTGGCAAGAAAAATATGGCGTACCCACGGCACGCTGGACGTGAACAACTTGACCGCGCTGAAGGGATAATGAGATGAGTTATTCTGTGATGTTCGCTTTACTCCTGCTCACGCCGCTGCTTTTTTCGCTGCTCTGTTTTGCCTGCCGGAAACGGGGGCACTCTGCGACTTGCGCGGTGACAGTATTACATAGCTTAGGGATCACACTGCTGCTGATTCTGGCACTCTGGGTGGTCCAAACTGCCGCTGATGCGGGAGAAATATTCGCTGCGGGACTGTGGCTTCATATTGATGGTCTGGGCGGTTTGTTCCTCGCCATTCTTGGTGTGATTGGCTTTCTCACCGGTGTTTACTCGATTGGCTACATGCGTCATGAAGTGGAGCACGGCGAGCTTTCACCCGTTACGCTGTGCGATTACTACGGTTTCTTCCATCTGTTTTTGTTCACCATGCTGCTGGTTGTTACCAGCAATAACCTGATTGTGATGTGGGCGGCGATCGAAGCCACCACCTTAAGCTCGGCGTTTCTGGTAGGCATTTACGGTCAGCGTTCATCGCTGGAAGCTGCATGGAAGTACATCATTATTTGTACTGTTGGTGTCGCTTTTGGTCTGTTCGGTACCGTGCTGGTATACGCCAACGCCGCCAGCGTTATGCCGCAGGCAGAAATGGCGATATTCTGGAGCGAGGTTCTTAAGCAATCGTCCTTGCTTGATCCAACATTAATGCTGTTGGCCTTTGTGTTTGTGCTAATTGGCTTTGGTACCAAAACCGGGCTATTTCCCATGCACGCCTGGCTGCCGGATGCTCACAGTGAAGCGCCGAGTCCGGTCAGCGCCCTGCTCTCCGCCGTATTGCTGAACTGCGCGCTGTTGGTGCTGATTCGCTATTACATCATTATTTGCCAGGCCATCGGCAGCGATTTCCCCAACCGGTTGTTGCTTATCTTCGGCATGTTGTCGGTTGCCGTGGCGGCATTTTTCATTCTGGTACAGCGGGACATTAAGCGTCTGCTGGCGTACTCCAGCGTGGAGAACATGGGACTGGTCGCGGTGGCGCTAGGCATTGGCGGGCCGCTAGGAATTTTTGCTGCGCTGCTGCACACCTTAAACCACAGTCTGGCAAAAACGCTGCTGTTCTGCGGTTCCGGCAATGTACTGCTCAAGTACGGCACGCGCGATCTCAACGTCGTCTGCGGAATGCTCAAAATCATGCCATTTACCGCCGTGCTGTTTGGCGGCGGTGCGCTGGCGCTGGCCGGGATGCCGCCCTTCAACATTTTTCTTAGCGAATTTATGACCGTTACCGCCGGACTGGCTCGTAATCACCTGTTGATTATCGTCCTACTGTTATTGCTGTTAACGCTGGTGCTGGCGGGCCTGGTACGGATGGCTGCGCGGGTGTTAATGTCGAAACCGCCGCAGGCCGTTAACCGGGGTGAACTTGGCTGGTTGACCACCTCGCCAATGGTGATTCTGCTGGTCATGATGCTGGCGATGGGAACGCATATTCCACAACCTGTCATCAGGATCCTGGCGGGCGCTTCCACTATAGTCCTCTCAGGGACGCACGACCTGCCTGCACAACGTAGCACCTGGCATGATTTTTTGCCTTCAGGCACCGCATCTGTTTCGGAGAAACACAGTGAACGTTAATTCATCGTCAAATCGTGGCGAAGCGATTCTCGCCGCCCTGAAAACGCAGTTCCCCGGCGCGGTGCTGGATGAAGAGCGACAAACGCCTGAACAGGTCACCATTACGGTGAAAATCAATCTGCTGCCTGACGTTGTACATTATCTTTATTATCAACATGATGGCTGGCTTCCGGTCCTGTTTGGCAACGACGAGCGGACACTTAACGGTCATTACGCGGTTTATTATGCCCTTTCAATGGAAGGGGCTGAAAAATGCTGGATCGTGGTGAAGGCACTGGTCGATGCCGACAGTCGGGAGTTTCCGTCAGTCACACCGCGCGTCCCTGCCGCGGTCTGGGGCGAGCGAGAAATTCGCGATATGTACGGGCTGATTCCGGTTGGCCTGCCGGATCAGCGTCGGCTGGTGTTGCCCGATGACTGGCCGGAAGATATGCATCCGCTGCGCAAAGACGCGATGGATTATCGACTGCGCCCAGAACCGACGACTGATACCGAAACGTATCCGTTTATCAACGAGGGCAACAGCGATGCGCGGGTGATCCCTGTCGGCCCGCTGCATATCACCTCCGATGAACCAGGTCACTTCCGCTTGTTTGTGGATGGCGAGCAAATTGTCGATGCTGATTACCGCCTGTTTTATGTCCATCGCGGCATGGAGAAACTGGCAGAAACGCGGATGGGCTACAACGAAGTGACCTTCTTATCCGACCGCGTGTGTGGGATTTGCGGTTTTGCCCACAGTGTGGCCTATACCAACTCGGTTGAAAATGCACTGGGGATTGAGGTGCCGCAACGAGCGCATACTATTCGCTCGATTCTGCTGGAAGTCGAACGTCTGCACAGTCATTTGCTCAACCTTGGCCTCTCCTGCCATTTTGTTGGATTTGATACCGGCTTTATGCAATTTTTCCGCGTGCGGGAAAAGTCGATGACGATGGCGGAATTGCTGACCGGGTCGCGTAAAACCTACGGTCTGAATCTGATTGGTGGTGTTCGCCGCGATATTCTCAAAGAGCAACGTCTGCAAACGCTGAAACTGGTGCGCGAGATGCGCGCCGACGTGTCGGAGCTGGTAGAGATGCTGCTCGCCACGCCGAATATGGAACAACGCACTCAGGGCATTGGCATTCTCGACCGACAAATCGCCCGTGATTATAGCCCCGTAGGGCCGCTGATCCGCGGCAGTGGTTTTGCCCGTGATTTGCGCTTTGATCACCCCTACGCCGACTACGGCAATATTCCCAAAACGCTGTTTACCTTTACCGGCGGCGATGTCTTCTCCCGCGTGATGGTCCGTGTCAAAGAGACGTTTGATTCGCTGGCAATGCTGGAATTTGCCCTCGACAACATGCCGGATACCCCACTGCTGACCGAAGGCTTTAGCTATAAACCTCACGCATTCGCGCTGGGCTTTGTTGAAGCGCCACGCGGTGAAGACGTGCACTGGAGCATGCTCGGTGATAACCAAAAATTGTTCCGCTGGCGCTGTCGTGCCGCCACCTACGCCAACTGGCCAGTGCTGCGTTACATGCTGCGCGGCAATACCGTTTCTGACGCACCGCTAATTATCGGTAGCCTTGATCCCTGCTACTCCTGTACCGACCGTGTGACGCTGGTTGACGTGCGCAAGCGCCAGTCAAAAACCGTGCCGTATAAAGAGATCGAACGCTACGGCATTGATCGTAACCGTTCGCCGCTGAAGTAAGGACAGAAGATGCTGAAGTTACTGAAAACTATTATGCGCGCCGGAACCGCGACGGTGAAATATCCCTTCGCGCCACTGGAGGTCAGCCCAGGCTTTCGCGGGAAACCGGACCTGATGCCCAGCCAATGTATTGCCTGTGGTGCCTGCGCCTGTGCTTGTCCGGCAAATGCGCTGACTATCCAGACCGACGACCAGCAAAATTCGCGCACCTGGCAGCTCTATCTGGGGCGTTGTATTTACTGCGGACGTTGTGAAGAAGTGTGCCCGACCAGAGCCATTCAGCTTACCAATAACTTTGAACTGACCGTCACCAATAAAGCCGATCTCTATACCCGCGCGACGTTCCATCTACAACGTTGCAGCCGTTGCGAACGCCCGTTTGCCCCGCAAAAAACCGTCGCACTGGCTGCAGAACTGTTGGCACAGCAACAAAATGCACCACAAAACCGCGAAATGTTGCGGGCGCAAGCGAGCGTCTGCCCGGAATGCAAACAACGCGCGACGCTGATCAACGACGACACAGATGAACCGCTGGTGGCTAAGGAGCAGCTATGAGTCCAGTGCTTACGCAACATGTCAGCCAGCCCATCACGCTGGACGAGCAAACGCAAAAGATGAAGCAGCATTTGCTACAGGATATCCGTCGCTCGGCTTACGTTTATCGCGTCGATTGCGGCGGCTGCAACGCCTGTGAAATCGAAATTTTTGCTGCCATCACACCCGTATTCGACGCAGAACGTTTTGGCATTAAGGTTGTTTCATCACCGCGTCACGCCGATATTTTGTTATTTACTGGCGCAGTCACCCGGGCGATGCGTATGCCTGCACTTCGGGCATATGAGTCTGCCCCCGATCATAAAATCTGTGTTTCCTACGGCGCATGTGGTGTCGGCGGCGGTATTTTCCACGATCTCTACAGCGTCTGGGGCGGCAGCGACACCATTGTCCCCATTGATGTTTGGATCCCCGGCTGCCCGCCAACACCGGCCGCCACCATTCACGGTTTCGCCGTGGCGCTCGGTTTGCTGCAACAGAAGATTCACGCGGTGGATTATCGCGATCCCACCGGGGTGACCATGCAACCGCTGTGGCCGCAGATCCCGCCATCACAGCGTATCGCCATTGAGCGAGAAGCGAGGCGGCTGGCGGGCTATCGTCAAGGGCGAGAAATTTGCGATCGACTCCTGCGCCATTTAAGCGACGATCCCACAGGAAATCGGGTTAACACCTGGTTGCGCGAAGCCGACGATCCGCGTCTCAATAGTATCGTTCAGCAACTCTTTCGCGTTCTCCGGGGGTTACATGGCTGAGGAGTGCAGGGAAATTGTTTTCTGGACGCTGCGAAAAAAATTTATCGCCAGTAGCGACGAGATGCCGGAACACAGCTCCCAGGTAATGTATTACTCGTTGGCTATCGGCCATCACGTTGGCGTGATTGATTGTCTGAATGTCGCCTTCCGCTGCCCACTGACGGAATACGAAGATTGGCTTGCACTGGTCGAAGAGGAGCAAGCCCAACGTAAGATGCTGGGGGTGATGACTTTTGGTGAGATTGTTATTGACACCAGCCACACCGCCCTGTTGACCCGGGCATTCGCGCCACTGGCAGATGAAGCGACGTCTGTGTGGCAGGCGCGTAGCATTCAATTCATTCATCTGTTGGATGAAATTGTGCAGGAACCGGCCATCTATCTGATGGCCAGAAAAATTGCGTGAGAAGGATTTCTCATTAATAAGGACTGTTGATGGCTATGTCAGACGAGGCGATGTTTGCCCCGCCGCAAGGAATAACAATTGAAGCGGTAAACGGAATGCTCGCGGAGCGGTTAGCGCAGAAACACGGCAAGGCGTCTTTATTACGCGCCTTCATCCCGCTGCCGCCGCCGTTCAGCCCGGTACAACTTATTGAACTGCACGTTCTCAAAAGCAACTTCTATTACCGCTACCATGATGATGGCAGCGATGTGACGGCAACAACAGAGTATCAGGGCGAGATGGTCGATTATTCGCGTCACGCCGTCCTTCTCGGCAGTAGTGGAATGGCGGAGCTACGCTTTATTCGTACCCACGGCAGTCGTTTTACTCCCCAAGATTGCACACTGTTTAACTGGCTGGCACACATAATCACTCCGGTTCTGCAATCATGGCTCAATGATGAAGAACAGCAGGTGGCGCTGCGTATGCTGGAGAAAGATCGCGATCATCATCGGGTACTGGTGGATATCACTAATGCAGTGTTGTCACATCTTGATCTCGACGATCTGATCGCTGACGTCGCTCGTGAGATCCATCATTTTTTCGGTCTGGCTTCAGTCAGTATGGTACTGGGCGATCATCGAAAGAACGAGAAGTTCAGCCTGTGGTGCAGCGATCTTTCTGCCTCACATTGTGCGTGTCTGCCACGCAATATGCCTGGCGACAGTGTATTGCTGACACAAACGCTACAAACCCGACAACCGACCTTGACGCACCGTGCAGATGATCTGTTTCTCTGGCAACGCGACCCATTATTACTCTTACTTGCATCTAACGGCTGCGAATCTGCGCTCCTGATACAGCTTACCTTTGGCAACCATACACCGGGCGCATTGTTGCTGGCGCATACCTCTTCCACTCTCTTTAGTGAGGAAAACTGCCAGCTACTACAACATATTGCCGATCGCATCGCTATTGCCGTTGGCAATGCCGATGCCTGGCGTAGCATGACCGATTTGCAGGAAAGCTTGCAGCAAGAAAACCACCAGCTTAGCGAGCAGCTCCTTTCGAATCTGGGCGTCGGTGACATTATCTATCAAAGCCAGGCAATGGAAGACCTGCTCCAGCAGGTAGATATTGTGGCGAAGAGCGACAGTACGGTGTTGATTTGTGGTGAAACCGGAACCGGCAAAGAGGTGATCGCCAGAGCGATCCATCAACTTAGCCCACGACGCGACAAGCCACTGGTCAAAATCAACTGCGCTGCCATCCCCGCCAGTCTTCTGGAAAGTGAGTTATTCGGTCATGACAAAGGGGCGTTTACTGGTGCGATTAATACCCATCGTGGTCGTTTTGAAATTGCCGATGGCGGCACGTTGTTTCTCGATGAAATTGGCGATCTGCCGTTAGAACTTCAGCCTAAACTGCTGCGCGTATTGCAGGAACGGGAGATTGAGCGTCTCGGCGGGAGTAGAACGATCCCGGTGAATGTCAGAGTCATTGCCGCCACCAACCGTGATTTGTGGCAAATGGTTGAAGATCGCCAGTTTCGCAGCGATCTCTTTTATCGCCTGAATGTCTTCCCACTGGAATTGCCGCCGCTGCGCGACCGTCCGGAAGATATCCCTCTTTTAGCAAAACATTTCACGCAAAAAATGGCGCGCCATATGAATCGCGCAATTGACGCCATCCCGACCGAGGCACTACGCCAGTTGATGTCGTGGGATTGGCCGGGCAACGTGCGCGAGCTGGAAAACGTGATTGAGCGAGCGGTACTACTGACTCGCGGTAACAGTCTGAATTTACATCTTAATGTCCGACAAAGCCGTTTACTGCCGACGCTAAATGAAGATTCAGCGCTTCGCAGTTCAATGGCACAGTTGCTGCACCCGACGACGCCAGAGAATGACGAAGAAGAACGTCAGCGCATTGTTCAGGTATTGCGAGAAACCAATGGCATTGTTGCCGGGCCCCGTGGCGCGGCGACACGATTAGGGATGAAGCGCACCACGCTGCTGTCACGAATGCAGCGTCTGGGGATCTCGGTTCGCGAGGTGTTGTAATCTGCTTTTGCAGGAGTATGCATGAGAAACAAACTCTCTTTCGACTTGCAGTTGAGCGCCAGAAAAGCGGCAATCGCTGAACGGATTGCCGCCCATAAAATTGCCCGCAGTAAAGTGTCGGTCTTTTTAATGGCGATGTCCGCTGGCGTGTTTATGGCGATCGGATTTACTTTTTACCTTTCCGTTATCGCCGATGCCCCGTCTTCACAGGCATTAACCCATCTGGTGGGAGGCCTTTGCTTTACACTCGGCTTTATTTTGCTGGCGGTTTGCGGCACCAGCCTGTTCACCTCGTCGGTAATGACGGTGATGGCAAAAAGTCGGGGCGTTATTAGCTGGCGAACATGGCTGATTAATGCACTTCTGGTGGCCTGCGGTAATCTGGCAGGTATTGCCTGTTTCAGTTTGTTAATCTGGTTTTCCGGGCTGGTGATGAGTGAAAACGCGATATGGGGAGTCGCGGTTTTACACTGCGCCGAGGGCAAAATGCATCATACATTTACTGAATCTGTCAGCCTCGGCATTATGTGCAATCTGATGGTTTGCCTGGCGCTGTGGATGAGTTATTGCGGGCGTTCATTATGCGACAAAATCGTCGCCATGATTTTGCCCATCACCCTGTTTGTCGCCAGTGGCTTTGAGCACTGTATCGCCAATTTGTTTGTGATTCCGTTCGCCATTGCCATTCGCCATTTCGCCCCTACCTCCTTCTGGCAACTGGCGCACAGTAGCGCAGACAATTTTCCGGTACTGACGGTCAGCCATTTTATTACCGCCAATCTGCTCCCGGTGATGCTGGGTAATATTATCGGCGGTGCAGTGCTGGTGAGTATTTGTTATCGGGCTATTTATTTACGTCAGGAACCCTAAAAATCAGCCCGGCGAAACAGTTCGTCGGGCTGAAGATTATTCTTGCGCGATTTGCCCATCGGGCCAGGCGTGAATCACGGCTTTGATCAGCGTCGCCAATGGAATGGCGAAGAATACGCCCCAGAATCCCCACAAACCACCGAAGATCACTACTGATAAAATAATGACCAGCGGATGCAGGTTAACTGCTTCGGAGAACAACACAGGTACTAACAGGTTGCCGTCCAGCGCCTGAATGATCAGATACACCGCGAAGCAGCTCCAGAATTCCGTGCCAGCACCAAACTGGAATAGCGCCACGCCAACCACCGGAATGGTCACCACAAATGCACCAATGTACGGAATAAGTACCGAGAAGCCGACCAGCACCGCCAGCAGCAGCGAATAGTTCAGCCCGAAGAGTAAGAATCCCAGCCAGGTGGCAATCCCCACCACGATCATCTCCAGCACTTTGCCGCGGATATAGTTGGTGATTTGTTGATTCATCTCCTTCCACACCTGTCCTGCCAGTCCACGGTTACGTGGCAGCACCCGGCGAACGGCGTTCAGCATCTGCTCTTTGTCTTTCAGCAGGAAGAAGACCATCAATGGTACCAGCACCAGATAGACGGCAATGGTCAGCAAACCGACCAGCGAGGCGAGGGAAATTTTCACCACCGAATCGCCCATGGTCAGCATCCGACTGCGCATATTTTCGGCCATTGCATCAATAATGCCCGCGTCCATTAACGCCGGATAGCGGCGCGGCAACGTGGCGGCAAAGTCAGAAAGCTTATTGAGCATCCCCGGCATATCGCGGATTAAGTAGATGCCCTGTTGCCAGGCGATAGGCAGTACCACGAACGCCATCAGTAGCAATATACCGACGAAAACCACCAATACAATCGACGTCGCCCAGCGGCGGGAGCAGCCAATAGATTGCAGGCGCACGGTTGGCCATTCCAGCAAATAGGCCAGCACAATAGCCACCAGCAACGGAGCAAGCAGGCCACTAAAGAAAAAGATAATGCCAAATCCGGCAACTAAAATAACCAGCAAGGCAATCGCTTCCGGGTCGCTAAAACGGCGGCGATACCATTGCATCAACATTTCGAGCATAAAGACCTTCCCTGAACCTCAAGAGCGGGATTGCGATCCGCAATTGTATCGAAATGTCACAAAAAAGACTTCGCTTTTTATGACGGATTCAGGAAACTGAAAAGTCATTTGAGTGGGCTAATCTTCGCCGTTACACTCAAAGGCGGCGCGGTGGGAACGATATTTCACAGTATCGGTCAAATGACTATCTTCAGAAATACAGGATAGAGGTTATGTTCAGGCAGTTGAAAAAAAACCTGGTTGCAACCCTCATTGCTGCTATGACCATTGGTCAGGTAGCCCCGGCGTTTGCCGACAGCGCAGACACCTTGCCGGATATGGGAACCTCCGCAGGAAGCACGCTTTCCATTGGTCAGGAAATGCAGATGGGCGACTATTATGTCCGCCAGCTACGCGGCAGCGCGCCGTTAATTAATGACCCGCTGTTAACCCAATATATTAATTCGCTGGGGATGCGTCTGGTTTCGCATGCCAATTCGGTTAAGACACCGTTTCATTTCTTTCTGATCAACAACGACGAAATTAACGCCTTTGCTTTCTTTGGCGGCAACGTGGTGCTGCACTCTGCCCTGTTCCGTTATTCCGATAACGAAAGTCAACTGGCTTCAGTTATGGCGCACGAAATCTCCCACGTCACCCAACGTCACCTGGCGCGAGCGATGGAAGATCAGCAGCGCAGCGCGCCGCTGACCTGGGTCGGCGCGTTAGGTTCTATTTTACTGGCGATGGCCAGTCCGCAGGCGGGGATGGCGGCGCTGACCGGTACACTGGCGGGAACGCGCCAGGGGATGATCAGTTTCACCCAGCAAAATGAACAGGAAGCGGACCGCATTGGTATTCAGGTGCTGCAACGCTCGGGATTCGATCCGCAGGCGATGCCGACCTTCCTCGAAAAATTACTCGATCAGGCGCGTTACTCCTCGCGTCCGCCGGAAATTTTATTGACTCACCCGTTGCCGGAAAGTCGTCTGGCAGATGCCCGCAACCGTGCTAATCAGATGCGCCCGATGGTGGTGCAGTCGTCAGAAGATTTCTATCTGGCGAAAGCGCGCACACTGGGGATGTATAATTCCGGACGTAACCAGCTCACCAGTGATTTGCTGGATGAATGGGCGAAAGGAAACGTTCGTCAGCAACGAGCAGCACAATATGGTCGTGCTTTACAGGCGATGGAAGCCAATAAATACGACGAGGCGCGTAAAACGCTGCAACCGTTACTGGCGGCAGAACCTGGCAACGCATGGTATCTCGATCTGGCTACTGATATCGATCTTGGGCAAAACAAAGCCAATGAGGCGATCAATCGTCTGAAAAATGCCCGCGATTTACGCACCAATCCGGTGTTGCAGCTCAACCTGGCGAACGCTTATCTGCAAGGCGGTCAACCACAAGAAGCGGCCAATATTCTGAATCGCTACACCTTTAATAATAAAGATGACAGCAACGGCTGGGATTTGCTGGCACAGGCGGAAGCCGCGCTAAATAACCGCGATCAGGAGCTGGCTGCGCGAGCAGAAGGTTATGCGCTCGCCGGACGACTCGATCAGGCCATTTCGCTGTTGAGTAGCGCCAGTTCGCAGGTGAAATTAGGCAGCCTGCAACAAGCGCGTTACGATGCGCGCATCGACCAGTTGCACCAGCTGCAGGAACGCTTTAAGCCTTATACCAAGATGTAATTCGCATTAAAGGAAGAACAATGACCAAACAGGTAAAAATCTACCATAACCCACGCTGTTCAAAGAGCCGGGAAACGCTGAACCTGCTGAAAGAAAACGGCGTGGAGCCAGAAGTGGTGCTCTACCTTGAGACACCCGCCGATGCGGCAACGCTGCGTGATTTGCTGAAAATGCTGGGGATGAATAGCGCCCGTGAATTGATGCGCCAGAAAGAGGATCTTTATAAAGAACTGAACCTGGCTGACAGTTCGCTTAGCGAAGAGGCGCTGATTCAGGCAATGGTGGATAATCCGAAGCTAATGGAGCGCCCGATTGTGGTCGCGGATGGCAAAGCGCGGATTGGTCGTCCACCGGAGCAGGTACTGGAAATCGTGGGTTAAGAAGTGCTCCATCGCTAGTTGAAGCACATTGCCGGATGCGACGCTTGCCACGTCTTATCCGGCCTACGAATACTATGGATTAACTTCGCGTAGTTCGGATAAGGCGTTCGCGCCGCATCCGACAATAAACACCTTATCTACAACTTCAGAATTTCTTTCACAAACGGAATGGTCAGCTTACGTTGCGCGGTAATCGACGCACGATCCAACTGATCCAACGTCATAAATAACGTGCGCATCTCTCTGTCGAGCCGCTTCAGCAAGAAACGCCCCACATCTTCCGGCAGTTCAAAACCACGCAAACGCGCGCGTAACTGTAGCGCCTGCAACTTATCTTCATCAGAAAGTGGCTGCAATTTGTAGATCTGCCCCCAGTCGAGACGCGACGCGAGATCCGGTAATCCAAGATTCAACTGCCGCGGTGGACGATCGCCGGTGATTAACAACCGTGTTTTGCCCGATTCCAGAATTCGATTGTAGAGATCGAAAATCGCCATCTCCCACAACTCATCGCCTGCAATACACTCAATGTTGTCGATACAGACCAGCGACAAATGCTCCATACCGTCGAGCACTTCCGGAACAAACCAGGTGCGTTTATCCAGCGGGACATAGCCCACCGCATCGCCACGCTGCGACAATTCCGCGCAAGCCGCGTGCAGCAGATGGCTGCGCCCCGCGCCTTCGCGTGCCCAGAGATAGATGTAACCGCTATGTTCCTGACGCAGCACGTTTTGCAGCGCGGCCAGTAAAGAGGAGTTATCCCCCGGCCAGAAACTTGCAAAGGTTTCGTCGTCAGGAAGATAAAGTGGCAAAGAGAGCTGTGCCGGTGTGTTCAGAGATACCTCAACCAGGATTTCACAAAATCGCGAGAAGTTTACCACAGAATCCCATGATGTTTGAACCGGGCAGCAACACTGCCCGGTCGGTACATTATTTGTCTGTTATATCCGCGTCTTCTGCGTCCAGCACCACTTCTTCAGGGCGCAGCACACTAATCAGTTTGAAGATCAAACTTAAGCCGATACCGACGATGGTCGCCAGCGCCATACCTTTCAGCTCCGCCGCGCCGATGTTTACCTTCGCGCCACTGACACCGATGATCAAAATCACGGAAGTCAGGATCAGGTTCTGTGCTTTGTTGTAATCCACTTTCGATTCGATCAAAACACGAATACCGGAAGCACCAATGACACCATAAAGCAGCAGCGAAACGCCGCCCATCACCGGCAATGGGATCATCTGGATAGCAGCAGCCAGTTTACCGACGCAGGAAAGCAGGATAGCGAAAATCGCTGCCCCGCCGATAACCCAGGTACTGTAAACACGGGTGATCGCCATCACGCCAATGTTTTCCCCGTAGGTGGTATTTGGCGTGGAGCCAAAGAAGCCGGAGATCACGGTCGACAAGCCGTTAGCAAACATCGAACGGTGCAGACCTGGATCGCGCAGCAGATCTTTTTTGACGATATTAGCCGTTACCACCAGGTGCCCTACGTGTTCGGCAATAACCACTAACGCCGCTGGCAGAATAGTCAGAATGGCAAACCACTCGAAGCGCGGCGTATAGAGAGTTGGCAGCGCAAACCAGTGAGCATTAATAATCGGCGTGGTATCGACAATTCCCATTGCGAAAGAGAGCGCGTAGCCCACCAGCACGCCAATTAAAATCGGGATAATTGCCAGGAAACCACGAAACAGCACGGAACCTAAAACCGTAACCGCCAGCGTGGTAATGGAGATGATGATGGTTTTGGAGTCTGGAGTTTGCCCTTCAGCCGGGAGTAAACCTGCCATACCGGCAGCTACGCCCGCCAGCTCCAGACCGATGACGGCAACGATTGCGCCCATTGCCGCAGGTGGAAACAGCACGTCCAGCCAGCCGGTCCCCGCTTTCTTCACGATAAAAGAAACCAGGCAGAACAGCACGCCGCACATAATAAAGCCGCCCAGCGCGACTTCATACCCCAACGGCAACAGTAACAATACCGGTGAAATAAAGGCAAAGCTGGAACCAAGATAAGCCGGAATTTTCCCTTTACAGATGAAGAGATACAGCAGTGTTCCTATACCGTTAAATAACAGTACAGTCGCCGGGTTAATATGAAATAAGACGGGCACCAGGACGGTTGCACCAAACATGGCGAACAAATGTTGCAAACTAAGCGGGATTGTCTGTAAAAGTGGCGGTCTTTCACTCACCCCGATAGCACGGCGCGTCATAGTATTATCCTCTGTATTATGTGTTATAGGCGCTTTACTCAAAAAAAAGCCGACTCTTAAAGTCGGCTTTAATTATTTTTATTCTTTATTTCGTACCAAAGATTTTGTCACCGGCATCGCCGAGGCCCGGAATAATGTATCCGTGCTCGTTCAGTCCCTGGTCAATCGATGCAGTATACAGTTCGACGTCCGGGTGCGCTTTTTCCAGCGCTGCGATACCTTCTGGCGCAGCTACCAGCACCAGAACTTTGATGCTGCTGCAGCCCGCTTTTTTCAGCAGGTCGATGGTGGCGATAACGGAACCACCGGTTGCCAGCATTGGGTCAACGATCAGCGCCATACGCTCATCGATGTTAGAAACCAGTTTCTGGAAGTACGGTACCGGCTCCAGCGTTTCTTCATTACGGTACATACCGACAACGCTGATGCGCGCGCTCGGAACGTTTTCCAGCACACCGTCCATCATCCCAAGACCCGCACGCAGAATTGGCACAACGGTAATTTTCTTACCTTTGATCTGGTCGATTTCTACCGGGCCGTTCCAGCCTTCGATAGTTACTTTTTCCGTTTCGAGGTCGGCGGTCGCTTCGTAAGTCAGCAGGCTACCCACTTCGGAAGCGAGTTCGCGAAAGCGCTTGGTGCTGATATCTTGCTCACGCATCAGTCCCAGCTTGTGTTTGACGAGTGGGTGTTTGACTTCCACGATCTTCATACTCTTTCTCCTTTGAGGGGCAGCCACAAAAAAAATCGACGGATTATACCTCCTTTCTTCAAGCCGGCAATATTATTTTCGTTGACTTTAGTCAAAATGATAACGGTTTGAGATAAAGTTATTTTGTATTCAAATGGTTATGGAAGAAGATTATTCCATCCGAAAACGATCCTTTGCCCTGGTACAAGTATTGTTTTGCCGCGCGCCTGGGGAAAAGACGTGCAAAAAGGTTGTGTAAAGCAGTCTCGCAAACGTTTGCTTTCCCTGTTAGAATTGCGCCGAATTTTATTTTTCTACCGCAAGTAACGCGTGGGGACCCAAGCAGTGACCGATAAAACCTCTCTTAGCTACAAAGATGCCGGTGTTGATATTGACGCGGGTAATGCTCTGGTTGGAAGAATCAAAGGCGTAGTGAAGAAAACGCGTCGTCCGGAAGTGATGGGCGGTCTGGGCGGCTTCGGTGCGCTGTGTGCATTGCCGCAAAAATATCGTGAACCCGTGCTGGTTTCCGGCACTGACGGCGTAGGTACCAAGCTGCGTCTGGCAATGGACTTAAAACGTCACGACACCATTGGTATTGATCTGGTCGCCATGTGCGTTAATGACCTGGTGGTGCAAGGTGCGGAACCGCTGTTTTTCCTCGACTATTACGCAACCGGAAAACTGGATGTGGATACCGCTTCAGCGGTGATCAGTGGCATTGCGGAAGGTTGTCTGCAATCGGGCTGTTCACTGGTGGGTGGCGAAACGGCAGAAATGCCGGGGATGTATCACGGTGAAGATTACGATGTCGCTGGTTTCTGCGTTGGCGTGGTAGAAAAATCAGAAATCATCGACGGCTCTAAAGTCAGCGATGGCGATGTGCTGATTGCACTCGGCTCCAGCGGTCCGCACTCGAACGGCTATTCGCTGGTGCGCAAAATTCTTGAAGTCAGCGGTTGTGATCCGCAAACCACCGAACTTGATGGTAAGCCATTAGCCGATCATCTGCTGGCACCGACCCGCATTTACGTGAAGTCCGTGCTGGAGTTGATTGAAAAGGTCGATGTGCATGCTATTGCGCACCTGACCGGCGGCGGCTTCTGGGAAAACATTCCGCGCGTATTGCCAGATAATACTCAGGCAGTGATTGATGAATCATCCTGGCAGTGGCCGGAAGTGTTCAACTGGCTGCAAACGGCAGGTAACGTTGAGCGCCATGAAATGTATCGCACCTTCAACTGCGGCGTCGGGATGATTATTGCCCTGCCTGCTCCGGAAGTGGACAAAGCCCTCGCCCTGCTCAATGCCAACGGTGAAAACGCGTGGAAAATCGGTATCATCAAAGCCTCTGATTCCGAACAACGCGTGGTTATCGAATAATGAATATTGTGGTGCTTATTTCCGGCAACGGAAGTAATTTGCAGGCAATTATTGACGCCTGCAAAACCAACAAAATTAAAGGCACCGTACGGGCAGTTTTCAGCAATAAGGCCGACGCGTTCGGCCTTGAACGCGCCCGCCAGGCGGGTATTGCAACGCATACGCTCATCGCCAGCGCGTTTGACAGTCGTGAAGCCTATGACCGGGAGTTGATTCATGAAATCGACATGTACGCACCCGATGTGGTCGTGCTGGCTGGTTTTATGCGCATTCTCAGCCCGGCGTTTGTCTCCCACTATGCCGGGCGTTTGCTGAACATTCACCCTTCTCTGCTGCCGAAATATCCCGGATTACACACCCATCGTCAGGCGCTGGAAAATGGCGATGAAGAGCACGGTACATCGGTGCATTTCGTCACCGATGAACTGGACGGTGGCCCGGTTATTTTACAGGCGAAAGTCCCGGTATTTGCTGGTGATACGGAGGATGACATCACCGCCCGCGTGCAAACCCAGGAACACGCTATTTATCCACTGGTGATTAGCTGGTTTGCCGATGGTCGTCTGAAAATGCACGAAAACGCCGCGTGGCTGGATGGTCAACGTCTGCCGCCGCAGGGCTACGCTGCCGACGAGTAATGCCCCGTAGTTAAAGCGCCAGCTCTGCCGCTGGCGTTTTTCAATTCACCTGTAAATCGCAAGCTCCAGCAGTTTTTTTTCCCCTTTTCTGGCATAGTTGGACATCTGCCAATATTGCTCGCCATAATATCCAGGCAGTGTCCCGTGAATAAAACGGAGTAAAAGTGGTAATGGGTCAGGAAAAGCTATACATCGAAAAAGAGCTCAGTTGGTTATCGTTCAATGAACGCGTGCTTCAGGAAGCGGCGGACAAATCTAACCCGCTGATTGAAAGGATGCGTTTCCTGGGGATCTATTCCAATAACCTTGATGAGTTCTATAAAGTCCGCTTCGCTGAACTGAAGCGACGCATCATTATTAGCGAAGAACAAGGTTCCAACTCTCATTCCCGCCATTTACTGGGCAAAATTCAGTCCCGGGTGCTGAAAGCCGATCAGGAATTCGACGGCCTCTACAACGAGCTGTTGCTGGAGATGGCGCGCAACCAGATCTTCCTGATTAATGAACGCCAACTCTCCGTCAATCAACAAAACTGGCTGCGTCATTATTTTAAGCAGTATCTGCGTCAGCACATTACGCCGATTTTAATCAATCCTGACACTGATTTAGTGCAGTTCCTGAAAGATGATTACACCTATCTGGCGGTGGAAATTATCCGTGGCGATACCATCCGTTACGCGCTGCTGGAGATCCCATCAGATAAAGTGCCACGCTTTGTGAATTTACCGCCAGAAGCGCCGCGTCGACGCAAGCCGATGATTCTTCTGGATAACATTCTGCGTTACTGCCTTGATGATATTTTCAAAGGCTTCTTTGATTATGACGCGCTGAATGCCTATTCAATGAAGATGACCCGCGATGCCGAATACGATTTAGTGCATGAGATGGAAGCCAGCCTGATGGAGTTGATGTCTTCCAGTCTCAAGCAGCGTTTAACTGCTGAGCCGGTGCGTTTTGTTTATCAGCGCGATATGCCCAATGCGCTGGTTGAAGTGTTACGCGAAAAACTGACTATTTCCCGCTACGACTCCATCGTCCCCGGCGGTCGTTATCATAATTTTAAAGACTTTATTAATTTCCCCAATGTCGGCAAAGCCAATCTGGTGAACAAACCACTGCCACGTTTACGCCACATTTGGTTTGATAAAGCCCAGTTCCGCAATGGTTTTGATGCTATTCGCGAACGCGATGTGTTGCTCTATTATCCTTATCATACCTTTGAGCATGTACTGGAACTGCTGCGTCAGGCTTCGTTCGACCCAAGCGTACTGGCGATTAAAATTAACATTTACCGCGTGGCGAAAGATTCACGCATCATCGACTCGATGATCCACGCCGCACACAACGGTAAGAAAGTCACCGTGGTGGTTGAGTTACAGGCGCGTTTCGACGAAGAAGCCAACATTCACTGGGCGAAGCGCCTGACCGAAGCAGGCGTGCACGTTATCTTCTCTGCGCCGGGGCTGAAAATTCACGCCAAACTGTTCCTGATTTCACGTAAAGAAAACGGTGAAGTGGTGCGTTACGCACACATCGGGACCGGGAATTTTAACGAAAAAACCGCGCGTCTTTATACTGACTATTCGTTGCTGACCGCCGATGCGCGCATCACCAACGAAGTACGGCGGGTGTTCAACTTTATTGAAAACCCATACCGCCCGGTGACATTTGATTATTTAATGGTGTCGCCGCAAAACTCCCGCCGCCTGTTGTATGAAATGGTGGACCGCGAGATCGCCAACGCGCAGCAAGGGCTGCCCAGTGGTATCACCCTGAAGCTAAATAACCTTGTCGATAAAGGCCTGGTTGATCGTCTGTATGCGGCCTCCAGCTCCGGCGTACCGGTTAATCTGCTGGTTCGCGGAATGTGTTCGCTGATCCCCAATCTGGAAGGTATTAGCGACAACATTCGGGCCATCAGTATTGTTGACCGTTACCTTGAACATGACCGGGTTTATATTTTTGAAAATGGCGGCGATAAAAAGGTCTACCTTTCTTCCGCCGACTGGATGACGCGCAATATTGATTATCGTATTGAAGTGGCGACACCGCTGCTCGATCCGCGCCTGAAGCAGCGGGTGCTGGACATCATCGACATATTGTTCAGCGATACGGTCAAAGCACGTTATATCGATAAAGAACTCAGTAATCGCTACGTTCCCCGCGGCAATCGCCGCAAAGTACGGGCGCAGTTGGCGATTTACGACTACATCAAATCACTCGAACAACCTGAATAACCCTATGCCAATACACGATAAATCCCCTCGTCCGCAGGAGTTTGCTGCGGTCGATCTTGGTTCAAACAGTTTTCACATGGTCATAGCCCGTGTGGTAGATGGTGCCATGCAGATTATTGGCCGCCTGAAACAGCGGGTGCATCTGGCGGACGGCCTGGGGCCAGATAATATGTTGAGTGAAGAGGCAATGACGCGCGGTTTGAACTGTCTGTCGCTGTTTGCCGAACGGCTACAAGGTTTTTCTCCTGCCAGCGTCTGTATAGTCGGCACCCATACGCTGCGTCAGGCGCTGAACGCCACTGACTTTCTGAAACGCGCGGAAAAGGTCATTCCCTACCCGATTGAAATTATTTCCGGTAATGAAGAAGCCCGTCTGATTTTTATGGGCGTGGAACATACCCAACCGGAGAAAGGTCGCAAACTGGTTATTGACATTGGCGGCGGATCTACGGAACTGGTGATTGGTGAAAATTTCGAACCGATTCTCGTTGAAAGCCGCCGGATGGGTTGTGTCAGCTTTGCCCAGCTTTATTTCCCTGGCGGGGTCATCAATAAAGAGAATTTTCAGCGCGCTCGCATGGCGGCAGCACAAAAACTGGAAACTTTAACCTGGCAATTTCGAATTCAGGGCTGGAATGTTGCAATGGGCGCTTCCGGTACCATAAAAGCCGCCCATGAAGTCTTAATGGAAATGGGCGAGAAAGACGGGATAATTACCCCGGAACGTCTGGAAAAACTGGTAAAAGAAGTTTTACGTCACCGTAATTTCGCATCGCTGAGTTTACCGGGTCTTTCCGAAGAACGGAAAACAGTCTTCGTTCCTGGACTGGCGATTTTATGCGGTGTGTTTGATGCTTTAGCCATCCGTGAACTGCGCCTTTCTGACGGGGCGTTACGCGAAGGCGTACTGTATGAAATGGAAGGACGTTTCCGTCATCAGGATGTGCGTAGTCGCACCGCCAGCAGCCTCGCCAACCAGTATCACATCGACAGCGAACAGGCCCGACGGGTGCTGGATACCACTATGCAAATGTACGAACAGTGGCGGGAACAGCAACCGAAGCTGGCGCATCCGCAACTGGAGGCGCTACTGCGATGGGCCGCCATGCTGCATGAGGTCGGGTTGAATATCAACCACAGCGGTTTGCATCGCCACTCCGCTTATATTCTGCAAAACAGCGACTTGCCGGGTTTTAATCAGGAACAGCAGTTGATGATGGCGACGCTGGTGCGCTATCACCGTAAAGCGATTAAGCTCGACGATCTGCCGCGCTTTACCTTGTTTAAGAAGAAACAGTTCCTGCCACTGATTCAGCTATTGCGCCTTGGCGTATTACTCAATAATCAACGTCAGGCAACCACCACACCGCCAACATTGACGCTGATTACCGATGACAGTCACTGGACACTGCGTTTTCCGCATGACTGGTTTAGTCAGAATGCGCTGGTACTGCTTGATCTGGAAAAGGAGCAAGAATACTGGGAAGGCGTGGCTGGCTGGCGGTTGAAAATTGAAGAAGAAAGTACACCAGAAATCGCCGCTTAATGCTTTGCAGGCCGACAAGAAATGTCGGCCTGCATTATTCAGGCACTTTCGCGAATGGGTTCGATTTCATTCAGCGTATCAATTAACGGTTGCGGCTTACCAATAAGATAACCCTGCATATAATCGATCCCCAAAGAGAGCACCGCCTCGCGGATCTCTTCGTTTTCAACGTACTCTGCCACTACCCGCATTTTCTTCATTCGCGCCAGGTGGCAAATCGACGCAACTATCTGATAATCCAGACTATTTGACACAATATTGCGGATAAAACTGCCGTCAATTTTAAGCAAATCGGCATTCACATTTTTAAGCCGCGCATAGCTGGCGTAGCCGGTGCCGAAATCATCAATCGCAATCTGGCAGCCTAATTCCTGAAGATGCTGCAAGGTGATTTGCGCCTGCTTAACATTGGTCAGAGCATTACTTTCGGTGACTTCAAAAATAAGTTGCCACGCTTCAATTTGATATTTAGCCAGCAGCTGACTGACTTCAACGGGAAAACGAGCCTGACATACCGAGGTTGGCGACAGATTAATCGCAAAACGGTGAGCGGGCATCTTCGCTCTGTTTTCAGCCATAAATTGCAGCGTATGCTCAATGACCCACATGTCGATACTCGACGATAAACCAAATTCGTGCGCGACCGGCAAGAAGCTGTCGGGGCTGATCAGTTCATCATTCTCACCTTTCATGCGCAGAAGAATTTCATGGTAGACATCACCACGCATACCGGTAATCGGCTGGGCCATCAGGAAAAAATGGTTGTGTTCCAGCGCCTGCTGTAGCCGATTCATCATCGCGACTTTATCTTTCAATTCGCGTTGCAAATACATTGCTCCGCGACGCTGCATATTTTCCGGGGCGTTGGTCACGATGGAAAGCTCGGCGACCGTATTTAGCTCTCCCAGCAGCAGGTAGATATGATTGACTGGGGAGCGCACATAGCAGTAACTGACGCCAATCTGCGGTTGCATCGGCATACCATCCCAAAAGAAACGAAATTGCTTGAGATGGCTATCCAGTTCGGTAATGCGCTCCTGGTGCGATTCTGTATTCAGTCGCAGCGCGAGATCGTTACCCGAAAGCTGATAAACATCCTCACCCGGTTCCAGCAAGGGTGACAGCCAGTGAGAAAGTTTTTGCTTGTATTGAATCCGCAGCATGATGCCATAGTTCTTAACCAGCATTTCCATGCCAGGGATGCGTAAATAACAAAGCGCAGACCAGGGGGCATCACGCAACGCGCGATTCAGGGCGCGAACATTTGGCAGATGAACTACCGGGTCCACATACGCAAGCCGCTGAATGCGTCTGACAACCGCTCTCTGACGGGTTGCCAGTACAGCCATATAATTGACAATAAAAGAGAATACCAGATAACTGGAGGAGGTTATGGTCAGCTGCGTGGTATAGCCAGGATAAATGGGAATGTAATTTTGATAGCTGTGGATGCTGATCATCAACACGACCGCCCAGAGCAGCGAAATCAGCTTATAACCATAGCGCATCGCTCCCCACATCATCAGGGGCAGCAATAATGACAAGGTATAGTTGGTGCTAAAAATTGTGCTTTTTTCATTTAACGGCATGCATAACAGCAGCAGTAAAGCACCTAATGCCAGTAGCCAGAGTGCGAACTCTTTTTTGGTGACTTTGACATCAACCTGCTGTTTTAATTGCGAATAATAACTACGTAAATAAAACGGATTTCGCACTACACGAATGATGAAGTAGCACAGCGGGACACCAATCAGATTGCCCACCAGTAAGGCCTGATAATTGATTAAGGTCCCGAGGTTAAAAGGCATGACGCCGACCAGATTTTCTCTGCTCGCCAGTAATCCTACAAACGCAGCAAACTGGAAAAGTATCAGAAACAGCGTTGCAGGAAACACAATCTGCCAGAATATACGCTGGGAAATTAAACGGGTATCACCATGTGAAACGTTGTTACGCCGGGGAGTAAAGACCCTGTAACCGCCCCAACAGAGAATGATAATGATAATAAAATTAGCCGTTAATGAGAGCGTTTCGTAAAAACCCAGCTCTGCATATTTGCGGACAAAAATCCCTAAGGCGATCCCTGGCAATGCCGCCCAGCTGAAAAACATCATCATGCTGATCATCAGAGCCAGAGGCAGATAAAAGAGAAAAACCTCACCGGAAGAAATATGCGCGAAAGTATTAATGTGGGCGAAAATGGGCAAGATTAAAGAAGGCAGGAACAGCGGAAGCCCCCACCATTTATCACGTATTTTTATATAAGTTGCATTCAGTTTCATAGATGCTCAGCAGAATCCCCCACATCCTGAAGGAGGTGTATTCAGACAGGCATCCCACCTGACTTCAAATGATGATTATTCATCACTATAGAGAGCATTGATTCTAAGTGTCATATGAAAGTTCCAATTGATATATATCAAACAAAATAACCCTGATTAATGAATTATTACGTTTATCATGTTAATTCATCATTATTACATCATCATTGTAAATAATTAAATTAACTTCCATAACATTAAAATATGTATCCACTGACGCTTTTTTACATAACGAAGAATTGACCATTTTGTCCTGTTGTGCCTTAATGTAAGTACCGTCCACAGCGTGGGACATACTTCAAGGAACCTTTTGTGAGTCAGGCAACCAGTATGCGAAAACGACACCGATTTAACAGTCGCATGACCCGTATCGTACTGCTCATCAGCTTTATCTTCTTCTTTGGCCGTTTTATCTACTCGTCCGTCGGTGCATGGCAGCACCATCAGAGCAAAAAAGAAGCTCAGCAATCCACACTCTCCGTCGAATCACCGGTACAACGTTAGCGGTTACCTTCTCCACTTTCACAGAACATAACGGCACCTCGCTGTCGGATGCTTTTGCTCTTTGGGATTATCAAAGCGGCAGATATTCTTTCATCTTAAATTTTACGTCTTTGTCCTGACTGATGTTTATCCTGTTTGGCTGCGAAATAAATATAAAATTAATACATATATTTTAATGATGTATTTTTATAAATTATTTCCCACATGAATTTTAATAAATTTAATCTATTCCTTTATACGCAATACATTTACTTTCTTCTTTTGATGATCTTAAATGTCTTATTTTTAGTAATGTGTATAACAAGGAATAGTGATGAAATTTAAAAAATGTCTTCTGCCTGTGGCAATGTTAGCGTCATTCACTCTGGCAGGATGCCAGTCAAATGCTGATGATCATGCCGCCGATGTTTATCAAACCGATCAACTGAATACCAAACAAGAAACTAAAACCGTTAATATTATTTCCATTCTTCCCGCAAAAGTTGCCGTAGACAACTCCCAAAATAAACGAAACGCACAAGCCTTCGGCGCGCTTATTGGTGCAGTCGCTGGCGGTGTAATCGGCCACAACGTGGGGTCTGGCAGCAATTCCGGAACGACGGCAGGTGCAGTTGGCGGCGGAGCTGTTGGCGCGGCAGCGGGTTCTATGGTGAATGATAAAACCTTAGTGGAAGGTGTTTCTCTAACGTATAAGGAAGGCACCAAAGTGTATACCTCCACCCAGGTGGGTAAAGAGTGCCAGTTTACGACAGGTTTAGCCGTTGTTATTACCACGACGTATAACGAAACGCGTATTCAGCCAAATACCAAATGTCCTGAAAAGAGCTAATAATCAGGAGGAGTCATGAAGAAAGTTTTTCTTTGCGCCATCTTAGCCTCCTTAAGCTATCCGGCTATCGCCTCATCATTGCAGGATCAACTCTCTGCTGTCGCAGAAGCGGAACAGCAAGGTAAAAATGAAGAGCAAAGGCAGCATGACGAATGGGTCGCGGAGCGCAACAGGGAAATCCAGCAAGAGAAGCAACGTCGCGCAAACGCCCAGGCCGCGGCTAATAAAAGAGCGGCAACGGCAGCGGCGAATAAGAAAGCTCGTCAGGATAAACTGGACGCCGAAGCCACTGCGGACAAAAAACGCGATCAAAGTTATGAAGATGAGCTACGCAGCTTAGAGATTCAGAAACAAAAACTGGCGCTGGCGAAAGAAGAAGCCCGCGTTAAGCGAGAAAACGAATTTATCGATCAGGAACTGAAGCACAAAGCTGCGCAAACCGATGTGGTGCAATCTGAAGCTGACGCAAACAGGAATATGACTGAGGGCGGTCGAGATCTGATGAAAAGCGTGGGCAAAGCAGAAGAGAATAAATCGGACAGCTGGTTTAACTAAGCGATGTCAGTAACTTCAAGCCTATGATTCGTGAGTATAAAAAACCCTCTGTAGTAACAGAGGGTTTTGTTCATTCATAATGCAGGGTCAAATTATTCCCACTCAATAGTCGCTGGTGGCTTGCCGCTGATGTCATACACCACGCGGGAAATACCGTTCACTTCATTGATAATGCGGTTGGATACGCGACCGAGGAAATCGTACGGCAGATGCGCCCAGTGTGCGGTCATAAAGTCGATGGTTTCGACAGCACGCAGAGAAACAACCCAGTCATACTTACGACCATCGCCCATTACGCCAACGGAACGTACCGGCAGGAAGACGGTGAATGCCTGGCTGACTTTGTCGTACAGGTCCGCTTTACGCAGTTCTTCAATGAAGATGGCGTCGGCACGGCGCAGCAGGTCACAATACTCTTTCTTCACTTCACCCAGAACACGAACGCCAAGGCCTGGTCCCGGGAACGGGTGACGGTACAGCATGTCGTACGGCAGGCCCAGCTCCAGACCAATCTTACGCACTTCGTCTTTGAACAGCTCTTTCAGCGGTTCAACCAGGCCCATCTTCATCTCTTTCGGCAGGCCGCCCACGTTGTGGTGAGATTTGATGACATGTGCTTTACCGGTTGCAGAAGCAGCAGATTCGATAACGTCAGGGTAGATAGTGCCCTGCGCCAGCCACTTCACGTCTTCCAGTTTCAGTGCTTCTTCATCGAATACTTCAACGAAAACGCGCCCGATGATTTTACGTTTTGCTTCCGGATCGTTTTCGCCGGCCAACGCTGACAGGAAGCGAGCTTCTGCCGGAACGTGAACAATGTTCAGACCAAAGTGATCGCCAAACATATCCAGAACCTGCTCTGCTTCGTTGAGACGCAGCAGGCCGTTGTCGACGAATACGCAAGTCAGGTTTTTACCGATAGCGCGGTGCAGCAGCATTGCGGTTACGGAGGAATCCACACCACCAGAGAGGCCGAGGATCACTTTATCGTCGCCTACCTGCTCGCGGATGCGAGCTACAGCATCGTCGATAATTTTCGCTGGCGTCCACAGGGCTTCACACTGGCAGATATCACGCACAAAACGCTCCAGCATGCGCATACCCTGGCGGGTGTGAGTCACTTCCGGGTGGAACTGTACGCCATAGAAGCGTTTTTCTTCGTTAGCCATAATGGCAAACGGGCAGCTTTCGGTGCTGGCTACGGTGACGAAGTCGGACGGGATAGCGGTAACTTTATCGCCGTGGCTCATCCAGACATCGAGCAGCGGTTTACCGTCTGCGGTCAGCGCATCTTCGATACCGCGAACCAGTGCGCTGTCGTTTACGACTTCAACCTGCGCGTAGCCAAATTCACGTTCGTTAGAGGCTTCAACGTGACCGCCCAACTGCATCGCCATGGTCTGCATGCCATAGCAAACGCCGAATACCGGTACGCCTGCTTCAAAAACATACTGCGGCGCACGCGGGCTGTTTTCTTCAGTGGTACTTTCCGGGCCGCCGGAAAGAATAATGCCGCTTGGGTTGAAGTCACGAATTTGTGCTTCTGTCACATCCCACGCCCACAGTTCGCAGTAAACACCCAGCTCACGCACGCGGCGCGCAACCAGTTGAGTGTACTGAGAACCGAAGTCCAGAATGAGGATGCGATGCTTATGAATGTTTTCCGTCATTGACGCTTATTCCGAGGCAAGTGAAACAGATAATATAAATCGCCCGACATGAAGTCGGGCGAAGAGAATCAGGAGCCCAGACGGTAGTTCGGGGACTCTTTAGTAATGGTCACGTCGTGAACGTGGCTTTCCTGAATGCCCGCACCGCTGATACGTACAAACTCCGCTTTAGTACGCAGTTCGTCGATAGTACCACAGCCGGTCAGGCCCATACAGGAGCGCAGGCCGCCCATCTGCTGGTGAATGATCTCTTTCAGGCGACCTTTATAGGCCACGCGACCTTCGATACCTTCCGGCACCAGTTTGTCGGCAGCGTTGTCGCTCTGGAAGTAACGGTCAGAAGAACCTTTGGACATCGCACCCAGAGAGCCCATCCCACGGTAAGATTTGTAAGAACGGCCCTGGTAGAGTTCGATTTCACCCGGAGATTCTTCAGTACCCGCCAGCATGGAACCCACCATTACCGCGCTTGCACCTGCGGCGATAGCTTTGGCGATATCGCCTGAGAAACGGATACCGCCGTCAGCGATAACCGGAATACCGGTGCCTTCCAGGGCTTCTACTGCATCAGCAACGGCGGTGATCTGCGGAACACCTACGCCAGTCACGATACGAGTCGTACAGATAGAGCCAGGGCCGATACCGACTTTAACCGCGCTGCAACCAGCTTCTGCCAGAGCGCGTGCCCCCGCAGCTGTTGCCACGTTGCCGCCGATGATTTGCAGATCCGGATATTTAGCACGAGTTTCACGGATACGCTGCAGAACGCCTTCAGAGTGACCGTGAGAGGAGTCGATCAGCAGAACGTCAACGCCTGCGGCAACCAGCGCGTCGACACGCTCTTCGTTACCAGCGCCAGCGCCAACCGCTGCACCAACACGCAGACGGCCTTGCTCGTCTTTACAGGCGTTCGGTTTACGTTCCGCTTTCTGGAAGTCTTTCACAGTGATCATGCCGATCAGGTGGAATTCGTCATCAACCACCAGCGCCTTTTCAACGCGTTTTTCGTGCATTTTTGCCAGCACCACTTCACGGGCTTCGCCTTCACGCACAGTTACCAGACGCTCTTTCGGCGTCATGTAAACGCTAACCGGTTGATTCAGATCGGTCACAAAACGCACGTCACGACCGGTGATGATGCCGACCAGTTCGTTTTCTTCGGTAACGACCGGGTAACCCGCAAAGCCGTTACGTTCAGTCAGTTCTTTCACTTCGCGCAGCGTCGTGGTTGGCAAAACAGTCTGCGGGTCAGTTACCACCCCAGATTCGTGTTTTTTCACACGGCGAACTTCTTCTGCCTGGCGTTCAATGGACATGTTTTTGTGGATAAAGCCGATACCGCCTTCCTGAGCCAGAGCAATAGCCAGGCGCGCTTCCGTTACGGTATCCATTGCTGCGGAAAGCATAGGGATATTCAGACGAATAGTTTTCGTCAGCTGGGTGCTGAGGTCAGCAGTATTCGGCAGAACGGTAGAATGAGCAGGAACGAGGAGAACGTCGTCAAACGTCAGAGCTTCTTTAGCGAT
Source organism: Escherichia sp. F1 (assembly GCF_046764225.1). NCBI lineage: Bacteria > Pseudomonadati > Pseudomonadota > Gammaproteobacteria > Enterobacterales > Enterobacteriaceae > Escherichia > Escherichia sp. F1. The sequence goes on along the minus strand of NZ_CP177202.1, from coordinate 1,324,629 downwards.
ACGTAGCATGGGCAATATCTCGACCAGAGTGGTTAATAAATATTGCCGCGGCATTATACAGAGCGTAACCGATTGCATCTACCCCTTTTTGCAAAAAATGCTTGCTATCCCCGGAGGGCGGGTTACTATCGACTGAATAACCTGCTGATTTAGAATTTGATCTCGCTCACATGTTACCTTCTCAATCCTCTGCAATTTTTACCGTTAGTCGCCTGAATCAAACGGTTCGTCTGCTGCTTGAGCATGAGATGGGACAGGTGTGGATCAGCGGCGAAATTTCTAATTTCACACAACCGGCTTCCGGTCACTGGTACTTTACGCTTAAAGACGATACCGCGCAGGTGCGCTGTGCGATGTTCCGTAACAGCAATCGACGGGTGACCTTTCGCCCACAGCATGGGCAACAGGTTTTAGTTCGCGCCAATATTACGCTCTACGAGCCGCGCGGTGACTACCAAATAATCGTCGAAAGTATGCAGCCTGCCGGTGAAGGGTTGCTGCAACAAAAGTACGAACAGCTTAAAGCGAAATTACAGGCTGAAGGTCTGTTCGATCAGCAATACAAAAAACCACTTCCTTCCCCTGCGCATTGCGTCGGTGTGATCACTTCAAAAACCGGTGCTGCGCTACATGATATTTTGCATGTGTTAAAACGTCGCGATCCTTCTCTGCCGGTGATCATCTACCCCACCGCCGTTCAGGGCGATGACGCGCCGGGGCAAATTGTTCGCGCCATTGAGCTGGCGAATCAGCGAAACGAGTGCGACGTGTTAATCGTCGGGCGCGGCGGCGGTTCGCTGGAAGATTTATGGAGTTTTAACGACGAACGCGTAGCGCGGGCGATTTTTGCCAGCCGCATTCCGGTAGTGAGTGCCGTCGGGCATGAAACCGATGTGACGATTGCCGATTTTGTCGCTGATTTGCGTGCGCCAACGCCCTCGGCCGCCGCTGAAGTAGTGAGCCGCAATCAGCAAGAGTTACTGCGCCAGGTGCAATCGGCCCGTCAACGGCTGGAGATGGCGATGGATTATTATCTCGCCAACCGCACGCGTCGTTTTACGCAGATCCATCATCGCTTGCAGCAGCAGCATCCACAGCTCCGGCTGGCACGCCAGCAAACCATGCTTGAACGCCTGCAAAAACGGATGAGCTTTGCGCTGGAAAATCAGCTTAAGCGCGCCGGGCAACAGCAGCAGCGGTTAACGCAGCGGCTAAACCAGCAAAATCCGCAGCCGCGTATTCACCGCGCACAGACGCGAATTCAACAACTGGAATATCGCCTGGCAGAAACGTTGCGCGCGCAACTGAGCGCAACGCGAGAACGGTTTGGTAATGCAGTAACGCACCTGGAAGCAGTTAGCCCGCTTTCGACGCTGGCGCGTGGTTATAGCGTCACCAGCGCCGCAGATGGCGCGGTGTTAAAGCAGGTCAAACAGGTAAAAGCGGGCGATACGCTGACCACGCGTTTGAATGATGGCGTGGTGGTAAGCGTAGTGAGCGACGTGGCGAAAACCCGCAAACCACGCAAAAAAAACAGCTAATTCGTAGCTCCCAGGCCACGCCAGATGCGCCATGCTGGTTACTGGAAGCAGGTCACCAGACCCGGTTTATTCATTAGCGTGATACTACAATCCTGTGCTCCAGTGCCTTCGTCCATTCCACACTGTTGAGAGGACAAATAAGGAAAACTTGGTGAAGACGGCCATCCCAGTGAATTAAAAACAGTGTGCAACAACTCTAATTCATTGTATGTCGGTGCATTTTCTATGCTGCCACACTGCCTTGCAATATCCCATTTACTGGCATCAATGATATGTGCAGAAGCCCAGTTTTCGTAGTTAATAATCGGTGAGGATACGGGATTAGCCCCGGACGGCAATTCTGTCGTTAACAACGGTCGATGTAGCGATTTACCATTCACCACTACAGTGTCTGCCATATGTCCCCAAAAGTGCGCCGAGGAAACATTCGGGCTGGTTGGTACCGTAAAAATAGCGTTCAGCGTGTCTGTCGCGGAAGCGTAATTAGCCAGAGTAACCGTCAGTGGCGTTTTATAACCAGGGGTATTATCCTGGCGGAGCGTAAAACTTGCCGTCCCATCCGCGCCTGTCATGCCACTAATGGTATTACCGCTTTCACTCAGCGTAACAGCCGAACCAGATAACGGCTGAACGATGAGATCGTCCATCGCCACCACATCACCATACAACGTTGCCCCAGCGTTACGCGGCGATGCCTCACCGCGTTTCAAAGTAAATTCCACATTCGGCACAGTATTCCCGGCGCTATCTTTCACCGTCACGGTAACGGGCATGGCTTCGCCTTTTTTCACTTTCGCCGCCTGGCTGTCAGCATCAAACGCTGTTGAGGTCAGTGTGACGCTGGAAACCGTTGCGCGCGCAGACACCAGACACGCCTGATAAGCGGCATTACCATTCAATGTCGTTGTGCCATCTTTCATATTGAGCGACTGATTTTTACCATCTGTAGTCTTATCCTGCGCCCACCAGTAATAATAAACTGACCAGCCAGTTTCCGTCGTAAGGGTGTTATTGGGATAACGTTGATACAGTGACTTCATATCGCTGAGCAACGGTTGCCGGGCTTCCTCACAAGGGCTGAGGCTGGCATTTGCTTTAGTGGTTGACGAAAAATAGGGCCAGTCCTCATTATTGTTATTGGTTTTATTTACCCCGGAGGTCGATGGCAGCTCCTTCCACAATTTCGGTCGTTCAAAGACGGTTCCATTTGCCGCTGTCACCGTTTCTGGCATATGACCCCAGTAGTCGGCATCCTGGGCGTCAGGGCTGGTGACCACGGTAAATATCAGGTCCAGGTTTGACGTGATCTGCGGATCTTGTGCAAGCGAGACCGTAAACGGCGTTGCCAGGCCGGTGGTGGCGTTTTGCGTAACATTGAACGTCACTGTGCCATCACTGCCGGTAAAACCAAGCCATTTTGCCGTATCCTGAGCAAAGGAAATACGGGTTGCTGTCGGTGTGACGACATCTACAATAAGATCATCTGCCGACGATGAGGGCCTAATTCCTGAACGACTTTTCGCCTGCGCCCGCTGAAGCGTCACGCCCTCACCACTCACCAGGTTGCCATTTTGGTCTTTTACTGTCACGACTAACGGGATTGTCTCGCCCTTTTTCGCCGATGCCGAAGGTGTGCCGCCGTTACTGGCGGTTTTCGTCTCATCAAATGCTACTGAAGTCAGGGTAACGCTTGACGGCTTAGAGTGAGGCTGTGCCAGGCAGAGCATTAGAGCAACCGGAGAGAGTGCGGATGATGCTCGTCCCGTGCTTAGGTTAAAGACCTGGTAATACCAGGAGCTACCATTGGAGTTAAGTAATTCATAAATCCACCAGTTTCCTGACGCTATCGGCAACCCCAGATCTTTCGTTAACGCCCCGTTTGGGTGATCGTCATATAACCCCTGCAATTCGCTGAGGCGCGGTTGATATTCCAGCGAACAATCTGCCGTCGCTTTTTGAGTACTATATATATATGACCATGTCTCATTATTACCGTTTACCAAGCTCCCCGTAGTCGCTTCCGCTGCCAGTAATGGGCGCTTGAAGGTCACGCCTGCCGAACTGGTAAACGTTTCCGGCATATGGCCCCAGTATTTCGCTTTTGGCGAATCCGGGCTGGTTATCACCGTGAAAATGACATCCAGCGTGACGCTTTTCGAGGTATCGCGCATGAGTTCTGCGCTGAGCGGCGTTGACAGCCCATAACTGCTATTCTGGCTGACCTCAAACGTAGCTTTACCATCGCTCCCTGTCTTCAGAAGAGCCTGCGTCCCATCCCCATACAAGATTGACGTTACCCCAGTAGGTTCCACAGGTATGATGGTAAGATCATCTGCAGAGGCATCGTACGCAGCTTTAGCGCGGTTCAGCGCAGTTCCTCGTTTAAGGTTAAAGCTGGCACCTGGCAGTGGATTGCCTGCGCTATCTCGCACCGTAACAGTCATCGGGATAACCTCTCCCTTCTTCGCTGTTGCGCTGGGCCTGCCATCATTGCTGGCCGTTTTCGTTGCATCCTCCGCCGTTGAGGTCATTTCAATAGAAGCCGCCTCTGGATGAGGGTTTACCAGGCACAGCATTAATGCCGAGGTGGTTGAAGACGCTCTTCCACTTGATCCATTTAACAGATAAATATATTGATCGTACCAGTTACCCGCATATGCCACCATGTCGTAAGCCTACCAGTAGCTATTTACCGGAATACCCAGATCGGTCTTTATCGCACGACTTGGGTGTTCGTCGTACAATGCCTGTAGTTCGCTTAACAGTGGTTGATAATGTACATCGCACCCGCTTTTATCGATATCCCCCTTTGTTGCCGATCTCAACACGGCCCACTCTTCATTGTCTTCTATAAACGACTGGCCCGACGCTCTTTCAGCAGAGAGTAAGGGGCGTTTGAAGGCAGTACCAGAACGCGTAGTGAACGTTTCCGCCATATGCCCCCAGTAACTTGCCAGGGGGGTATCCGGGCTGGTTATCACGGTAAACATCACGGGTAATTTGTTGGATTCCAGGCTCGACTGATAGGCCTGAGCGTACACATTGGTTACCAGGCCTATAGAATCATCCTGCTTTACCGTAAACGTGGCTGTCCCGTCTGCACCTGTCACCGCATAAAGGGAGATTGATGGAGTATCCACTCTTGCCGACGTTCCCGCAGCGTTGATTACAGTGATAGTTCTGTTCGACAACTGTACATTCTGGCGATTTGTCGATCCTTCACGTTTGAGAATAAACGGAACATTTGGTACGACATTTCCCTGCGCATCTTTTGTCACCACGCGAATCACCGCGTCGTCACCTTTTTTCCGTTTTAGTGCGCTGAGGGTTTCGTCAACTTTGACAAATTGTGTCACATCGTTCGCTTCAACAATAATGTGGCTGGTCACCGCCACTGGGGTAGCCCGACAACTTAGCAGTCCTAGACTGCTTGACATGACCTCCGTTCCATCACCCGTTTTTAACGAAACCGCTTTAAAATTAAATGTTTGAGTGTAATAGGCAACAACCGTACTGGAGATATAGGCGCGTGATACAGGCCATCCCGTAACGTCATGTATTGGCACGTAACCTTCATCGGCATACAGTGACTCCAGCTCACTTTCAATCGGGACATATCCTGCACCGCAACCATTTACAGATGTGTTGTTCGACTGGTCCGGCGAGAACAGTGACCAGCTCTCTCCATCTTCCTGAAAAGAGCTTCGACTGGTTGTAACGGAAAGCTCATCTTGCAATAACGGTCTTTTATAAATAAGCCCGCCTGCACCGGTCATCGTTTCGGCCATATGCCCCCAGAATTTTGCTTTAGGGGTATCGGGGCTGGTTATCACCGTAAAGACCACCGGAAGCATTGATTTTACGTTATTATCTGTATCCAGCATGGCGGTCAGTTCGGTTTTTAAACCCGTGGTATTGTCCTGTTTCAGTGCAAGTGTTGTCGTACCATCTGCGCCGGTAACGCCATAAATCAGTGCTGTTGTTGAGGAAAAATTACTCTGCGTGTTACCCCAGGCATCCGTCACGATGAGCGCGCCTGCTGTCACCGTTGTAGACGCATTTGCCCGATTGACGCTAAGGTTACGTTTAAGCGTAAACGCGGTATTTCCCACCGGGTTACCCTGCGAATCTTTAGTGGTCACGCGAACCACGACTTCTTCCCCTTTTTTCGCTTTGACAACATTATTCGTACTGTCAAATTTTGTGGGGTCCGCAGCCTCAAGAACGATTTGGCTAGCCTTGACGATCGGCGTCGTCTGGCAGGTAAGCAGTTCTTTTGTGGCCGATGGAATTATCGAACTGGTGCCTGAACTGAGATTGACGGCCTTGAAGTCACGCTGTTCCAGACTACTGCTGCCTGTCGTGCTGGTAAGGTAACTTGAGGCGACGGGCCAGCCCTGAACCGTTTTCATCGCATTGCCGCGGTTGGCTTCATACAATGACTCCAGCCCGGCCTGAGAGGGAACATATTCACTACCACAACCATTAGAGGATGTGCTTGTCGCCTGAGTTTGGGTAAATTGCGCCCAGTCCTCATTATCTTCTGCAATCGCTGTTCGACCCGACGTACTGGATAACTCTTTCAACAATAATGGGCGTTTAAAGACCGTTCCATCCGCAGCCGTCACCGTTTCCGGCATATGCCCCCACATTTTCGCTTTATTGCTGTCTGGGCTGGTGACAACGGTAAAAATGGTATCGAGGGTCGCTTTTTTCGTTGTGTCTGAATAGAGCGCGGCGGTCAGCGACGTTTTTGTGCCATGGGTATCCGGGCGGGTAATAGTGAGAATTTTAGTGCCATCGCTACCGGTCATCGCGCTGTATGCTGCGGCGGTATCATTGAGCGAAGTTTCATCCGCCAGGCCACTATTGATCACAACCGGCGCAACCAGCGCATCACCGCTACCGGCAATGTGTTTTTCGTTTGATCGGGTATAACCATCGCCACGCTTCAGCGTAAAAGGCATATCACCCAATGGATTGCCCTGAGCATCTTTTACCGTCACCTTCACCTGTAGCGTTTCGCCTTTTTTCAGCTTCGCCGCATTTGCTGCCGCGTTCCACTGCGCCGGGTCCACCACTTCCAGCGTAATGCTGCTGGCAGGATTGTTAGCCGTCGTCAGGCAACTGACATAAACCGCCGTGCTACCGCCAATGGTCCGCGCGCCATCGTTGAGGGCTATGGTGTAGTAATGCGGCACCTGATCCGCGGGCGAACTGCTCCAGTAGGGCTGACGCTGCGTTGGCCAACCGTGTACCGTTTGAACGGCGTTACCGCTGTTAGCCTCATAGAGCGCGTTAAGCTGGGAACGGCGTGGGAGCATATTGGCACCACAGCCACCTTTACTGGTGCTGGAAGTGTTGGCCTGGCTAACGCGCGACCACACTTCGTTATTTTCCGTTAATGTGCCGTCCGGGCTGGACACTTCCGCAGCCAGTCGGGGTCGGGCAAAGGTTAATGCATCGACGGTAATCGTCTCATCCATATGCCCCCACATCTGCGCGCCAACCGCATCCGGACTGGTGAGCGTAGTGAAAATCACATTGTATTTAACAGTATTGGGAATATAGGAGTTTACAGGCGCAATATTCAGCGGCGTCGCTAAGCCCACACCTTGCGGTTGCTTAATTTCCACAGTAGCAAAACCCTGCGCATCCGTAGTACCTGCATAGACTAAAGACGGTTGCGATGTTCCGTAGAGCGTGCCATTCATCTCGATTGCGCCGCGGGTTGGATCATCGAAACCCGTGCTCTGCCCCTGACGATTTTTCCCCATATCTTTAGTGATGGTGAACGCGGTATACGGCACGGGCGCATTATTCAAGGCATTAAAGGTGCGTACCGTCATGGTAATCGTTTCACCCACTTTAGCCTGCGCTCTGCTGCTTGTGGAAACATCATGATCGGTGGTCGCGGCAATCTGGGCGACCATCTCATTGCCCGAACAAGAAAGGTAGTTTTGCTTAAAGCCGGAATAGGTATCGATGTTGCCCGTGGCCAGGTTCACCGACGCGTGCGACGTCTCTTCCACCGCACTAAGATACGCTTTTTGCAACGTTGGCCAGCCATATTCGGTGCCGATGACATTGGCTGGATGTGCGGCAAACAAACTGTGCAATGAGCTTTGGCTCGGAATATGACCTAAACCACACTCAGCCTGCATACTGCTATTCTGATCAAACAGCGCCCAGTCTTCGTTATTTTCCCGCACTGCTCCCAGTTCGTTGTCGGTTTCATCCGCCAGCCGTGGGCGTTTAAAGATATTATTCGCTTCAATAATGCCTAACATATGTCCCCACATCCGCGCTTTGTCGGAATCAGGGCTGGTGATCACCGTAAAAATAACGTCTTTCTCATCCGAAGCGGTAAAATCACTGCGCATTTTCGCGGTGATGTGAGTTTTCACCCCCACTCCGCCTGGCTGGGTCAGCGTCAGAGAGGCCTCTCCGTTAGCATCAGTGATCCCTTCATAGGTATGGGCGTCAACTTTGCGAACGTTACTGCCACCATCAATTTGTACCGGGTGCGTCTCCCACGCAGCGTCAGTTTGATTCTTACGGTTAACACCGTCATCCAGATGCAGCGAAAAGTAGTAGTAAGCCAGCGGCTGATCGTTGTTCTTGCTATCGGTAATCGTCAGGCGTAAAGAAGCCTCTTCCCCCACCTTTACTTTCATCGCTTTTATCGTCGAATCATAACTGCCCGGCGTCAGTACCAGCTTCGGTTCAACATCGGGCGCTTCTTTATCGACACAGCTCACAATAAACGTCGTATCGTCTGGTTTTTGCGCTTCGCTGCGGTTCGAAACATCCGCCGCATGGTGCTGGCCACTCATCCCCGCCAGTGATGACCAGTAGAAATTACCCTGCATCGGCCAACCAGCCACATCCTGCACTGACGTTGGCACCACCGTCGCCAGCGCACCGAACTGACGCATTCCGGGCAAAATGTCGCAATGTTTATCCGCGCCGCTCCAGGTAAAGGTGGACCAGGTTTCATTGTGATCGTTAACCGTACCGTCTTCATTATCGACTTCCGCCGCCAGTTTTGGTCGACTAAAAGTGTAATCACGGGCCTTCAGCGTATCGGGCATATGACCCCACATTGTAGCCTGCGGGACATCCGGGCTGGTGAGGACGGTAAAGATCACTGCCGTTTCACTGGCCTGAGCAATACCCGCAAGGCTCGCGACCAACGGCGTTTTTACACCAGGGCCGTTGGCCTGGGTGACCGTAACCGTGGCAACACCATTCGCATCGGTAGTACCACGATATTCCGTCGCGGTGGTGGTTAATTCGGTCGTGCCCAGTTTTACCGGCGCAGTATTGTTCACCACACCCTGGCGGTTTTCAGCATCTTTGCGTTTGATAACAAAAGGAATATTCCCCACAACATTACCGACGCAATCTTTGGTGGTGACCGTTAACGTGATACTGCCGCCAACCGTCGTTTTCGCCGCACCGGAGGATTCGTCATAGCCCGCGGCGCTGACGGAAATAAGGTCACCCTGCGCGGGAGCAATCTTCAGCGTCACTTTCTGATCGGCGAGCGTCAGAACACTTTCATAGGGATAGCCCGTCGAGGTGAGTAAATATAACAGCGGCATGGTCTGTTGGGGATCAGGCTGCGCCCAGGCGACCAGCGAACGCCCGGCAAGTCCCTGAGCGCAAAACGAGCGATCTGCGACTGGCTGTGGGTCCAGTAAGGTGTCCGGCGTCGCGGCATCCGCCCAAACTAAAGATACTGTCGGTGGCGTTTGGTTTTCCCAACGTGGGGTGGAAATGATATCGCCTTCTCTGTCTTGCGGATTGGTGACGAGCAATTTAGAGACGCTAATATCCGCGCTGAATTCACTCGGTTTAGCGGTAAACGCTACCTCATGCGTCTTTGCAGGATCCAGAAAGACACTGCCCTGGTAGACGGGTATGCTGGCACTGTCGGCGGTGGGCACGGTACCGTTAAATTCGCCGACCGTATCTGAAGAGTCTTGCCATGCAGATTCTGCCCATGACCACCCAGGCAGCATTGCGCTTATCAGCAATGCGCATAACACAAGGATTTTATTCAGGGTCAGGGACATGACAGAAACTCCACCGGTTGTTAAACGGACGCTTGTCGCATCAACATATTTTGCTTAATCCGGGATTAAGCAAAATATGCGGAAACAGCATTCCCTTGCGGGAATGCTGCTGAGTACGCATTATTTGTGTTTGTAAATAATGTGAAGTTTGTACCCCTGTACCCCGTCGCCGTTGGTCGGGATGGTAAGAGCTTCTTTACCATCGCGCGCAGGGCCGTTAAGGTTGGTTCTGGCGTCTTCGTTGGTCGCAGGGATGACCAGATTGTTATTATCGAAGCTTGAGTTAACGATACCACCCGAGGTGCCGAGCTGTTGGCTGCTGCCAGAAAGTACCCAACGGAAGTCATAATTGGCGGTAACGTCAGCATCGGTACCCGCATCAAACTTGCCGTTTTTGTTCTCATCCGAGTACAGTTTGGCCACGTAGGTTTTGCCAAGTTCGATTGGCGTGCTGCCGTTGATAAGGTTGATACTGGTACCATCAACAAAGATGGCGACTTTCAGGTTCTGGTTAACTACCGGCCCTGGCGCAACGTTGTCGCTGTCGCTTCCGCCGCCGCTGGCAGTGGAAATGTCATAAAGATGCAGCGCATTCCCGACGTTTGGCGTACCGGTCTGCGTGGTTGGCGTAATTTCAATACCGATATAACGACCACGGTCGGCATCGGTAAGGGTGTAACTGGTCACCTTCGTTACCAGCTCTTTTGGATCGTTACCCTGAGCGTCCTTGTAGCTCATCCAGCGGATAGTATCGATAGTCTTTGCGTTATCGCCCAATCCCCCAAGATCCACGTCGCCTTCGGTATCACCAATTTCCCAACTTACGGTTAATTTATCACCCGAGTAAAGACGCTTGTCCGTTTCACTACCTGTCGGGCGAGCGCCTTTTAGATCAGAAGTCAACGTTACATGGTCGGCATCTGTCGTAGCGCTTCCCCCTTCCGAATAGAGCCACGGAATGGTTCCCTGGAAAATATTGGTTTCGCCGCTGTCGACCCAGGCGCTTTCTTCCGCCAGCGCCACAGGTGCCACACAATAACCTGCCAGTGCCAGCGCCAATGCGATCCGGGTCAGACCGCGTCTTTTATCCTGCTTCATTGATGCTCTCCTTAATGAACCTTCAGCGACTGGCCGACTGGCCTTACGCCAATCTTATTTTTTGGTATACAGCACGCGTAAACCGTATCCCTGCAAGCCATCTCCCGCTTGTGCGCCATAGGTTTGGCTGCTTCGCGGTTAGTGGCCGGAATCACAATGTCCTCATTGGAAGTGTTCGCCTGTGCACCCACTTCACCATTGATGCTCTTGCCGGTAAATTCCCACTTGTAGTCGTACTGCGCCATCTCTTCGTCAGTCAGTTTTTCGACCTGCTGGAAGACACCGTCTTTATTGCTGTCACGCCACAAAACAAATCGATAAGTGTTGTTGAGCGGCAGCGGTTCTTTATCTTTACCTATCAGGTTGCTGGGTTTAGCCGCCCCCACACGATAGATAAATGCATTTAGCCCACCAATTTCTGCCCCGAGGAAAGTGACATCCACATAGTTACTGTCGTCGTAGGGCGCGGCTTTTGCTTTCCAGCGATAGGTGCCGGGTAAGGTACTGGAGAGGGTGACAGTGCCCTTTTCTTTATCTTGTTTAGCGATAAAAACGCAGGGGTTGTCGGTCGAGCAAGGCTTGTTGGTTAACGTCACTCGTTTGTCCTGCGCGTCGTAAAGCTGCGGCGTGAGGTTATCTTCCGGCAGCGCATCGCCATTGCGGTCGGTGTTATCGCCAAAGCTGTCGGTTACATCGAGATCCATCACCACACCATCAACGCCATCTGCCTGAGCGCTGGCTTCGTGGCTGTGGTTGTTCTCTTCCGGCACGTTCGCGATGTTATTAACAATCAACTCTATTTTACGGTCCTGCTGAACGGTGATTTCCACCACGCCAGAGTTCTGTCGGTTGCCCTTTTCATCTTCCAGTGCCAGACGTACTCGCCAGGTATTGAGTTTTTCTTGTTCGGCTTTGTCAGAGCTGTACTGCCAGGCGGGCAGCACCAGGTTCCAGTGGTTATTGTTACCCTCTGTCAGGGTATTCTCTTTGATAACCGGCATAACCAACGTGCGGGCAGCATTGTTTTTCGCCTGCCATGACGCAGCGACAATTTTGTAGTGGTGGTTGATAAGCGCGTTAATGGTCCACTTACATTTTTCCAGCCCGACGGCCGCTTCGGGAGTGTCCTTAATGACGCACTCAGGGTGCTCGTTGGTGGCATCCGCTTTTAACCACAGGGTGACATCAAGCGGATCTTTTTCTTTGTATTCCAGAACAATAAAGTTATTACGCTCAACAAAATCATGACGACTGCCCATCAACGAGTGAGCCGCTTTCACTTTATCGCTATCCAATTGATCTTTTAGCGGAACGCCGAACTGATAATTAAGAGTGGCATTAATGCTGACATCGCTGTTATCTCCGGTCCCCGCTTTATAGTCCGCCCCAACGGTTAGTAATGGCACCGGTTGATAATTCAGTCCAAGTGTTACCGCGTAGGGATCTTTCTCCAAATTATCCGTACCAAAAAGGGCGACTTCATCGCCGTAATATTGCTCGAAGACAACTTTGCCCCCCAGTTGCGGATAAGAAGGTAACCAGGCTTCGGCACGAATATCCCAGCCGCGCGCAGGTCGTTCTTCATAAAAGTCGAAATCTTCAGAGTCTTTCCAGTCAGAAAGCGGATGATAATAGTTGCCAGAGAATTTTAAATAATCAGTCCACGCTTCGCCGCCTAAACCTAAACGGCGATGTCCTCGGGTAAAATCATAATCATAAAATATATTTCCGCCCAATAACCATTCATCAAAATTATGTCTTACCCCAAGACCAATATTCCCGGTTGTACGATCTTCTTTTCGTTGCGCAGAAAATTGACTGAAATAAACAGTGGTTTGATTATCGTACCAGGGAACAAAATAATCGATGGAGCTGCCATCCAGATCGCCGTCCTGGCCAATGGAGAAGTTCGAACGGACCTTACCGTAGGGAGAGAGTGTGTCTTCAATATAAGATTGTGCGGTTGAGGTGATTTGACTTTGCAGATAGCTTCTGGCCTGAGATTCCAGCGCCTCAGGGGTCAAGTTTTCAAACCCTTGCGTGGCGGAGTTGATGACGTAATCGGCTCCGCGCTCTTTCAGCGATTTACCCTTGTTGGTTTGTTCATCCTGCTGTGCTGCCTGGCTACCTAAATCAGGTAACGATTCGTTTTGCTTAACATTTATCTCTGGTGCCGCGAAAGCAGCACCAGAGATAAATGTTAGCATAATACAGCGTTTCCATCGCAGCATGCACTTTCCCTGTGACAATGATACAGTCAAAAATAAGCTTTAATATTGTATCCCTGATTATTCAGAAAGGCATGTCATAAAGAATAAATATATTCTTAATTATTTAAATTAGTGATTTCACTCAATTACATTAGTTATTCCACTAATAACAGATTGTTTTACCATTCACATATTAAATAAAAATGATAAAACAATATATTCACATGATATTAAGCAATAACAAATTCAACGCGTTTTTTAGATATTAAACCGTGCCCATGTTGGCAGAAATAATCCACAGCACCACAAGCTTTTAACACTTGTAACGGCTGATGACACTCAGGGCAAAGTGCCTGGACGGTAAAGTCTTTGTCGCAAGTTGCACAGTGGGCAGTCTCGCCATTGCGTTCGAGAGGGGTTTTGCAGGTTGGACAGTTGAGTGCCATAAATACTCCTCGCGCGTTATTCGGTTTCCCTTTCCGTGTGGAAAGGGAAACCAGATAAGTGATTACTTACTTTTCTTGATATGCTTCATCAGGCGCTTACGCTTGCGCATCTGGGTTGGCGTCAGGGTATTACGCTTGTTCGCATACGGGTTTTCCCCTTCTTTGAACTGAATACGAATCGGCGATCCCATTACGTCCAGCGATTTGCGGAAGTAGTTCATCAAGTAACGCTTGTAGGAATCAGGCAGGTCTTTCACCTGGTTACCGTGAATCACCACAATCGGCGGGTTATAACCACCAGCGTGGGCATATTTCAGCTTCACACGACGACCGCGTACCAACGGCGGTTGGTGATCTTCAACAGCCATCGTCATGATGCGCGTCAGCATAGAGGTCCCCACACGACGGGTGGAGCTGTCATACGCTTCACGCACTGATTCAAACAAGTTACCAACACCACTGCCGTGCAAGGCAGAGATAAAGTGCACACGAGCAAAATCGATAAAGCCCAGACGGAAGTCCAGCGTTTCTTTCACCTGCTCTTTCACTTCCTGGCTCAGGCCATCCCACTTATTCACCACAATGACAAGTGAGCGCCCACTATTGAGAATAAAGCCCAGCAGCGAGAGATCCTGATCGGAAATACCTTCGCGGGCGTCAATCACCAACATCACCACGTTGGCATCTTCAATGGCCTGCAACGTTTTGATTACCGAGAATTTCTCTACAGCATCGGTGATTTTGCCGCGTTTACGTACGCCAGCGGTGTCAATGAGTACATACTCACGTCCATCGCGCTCCATTGGAATGTAGATGCTGTCACGCGTCGTGCCAGGCATGTCGTAAACAACAACGCGCTCTTCACCAAGAATACGGTTAGTGAGTGTAGACTTACCTACGTTCGGACGACCCACAATCGCCAGTTTGATCGGCAGACTTTGCGGGTCGAAGTCATCTTCCTCTTCTTCTTCGCCGTTTTCTTCTGCTTCAAATTGCGCCCAGTATTCAGCGTCTTCGTCGACTTCTTCTTGCGGTGCGAGATCTTCCATCCACGGCAGCAGCACGTGCTCCAGCAGACTTAATACGCCACGACCGTGAGACGCGGCGATCGGGTAGATTTCCCCTAAACCAAGCGAGTAGAAATCAACCACTGCCTGATCGGGATCCAGACCGTCAGTTTTGTTTGCCACCAGGAAGGTCGGTTTTTCACGGGAGCGCAGATGTTTAGCAATCGCTTCATCCGCCGGCATCAGGCCCGCGCGCGCATCCACCATAAACAGTACGACGTCCGCTTCTTCAATCGCCAGCAGCGACTGTTCCGCCATGCGGGTTTCTACACCGTCTTCTGTGCCATCAATCCCGCCGGTATCAATGCAGATAAACTCACGGCCTTCAATTTCTGCACGACCGTACTTACGGTCACGAGTCAGACCCGGGAAATCCGCAACCAGCGCATCTCGGGTGCGAGTTAGACGGTTAAATAACGTGGATTTTCCTACGTTAGGGCGCCCGACAAGCGCGACCACAGGTACCATGTTTAAAGCCTCATTTTTATAAATCATCAGACAACGCACGCTATATTCGTGTCGTTGTTAAAAACAGGAAAACGGCCCCTGTCCAGGAGCCGTTTTCAAAGTGAACGACAGAGACGATTAACGTGTAATAGAGTACACGGTTCCGTCTTTTGCCTGGATCAGCAGTTTGCCGTCAGCGGCAACCGGTTCAGTCTGGAAACCGGAACTATCAACTTTTTGCTGGGCAACGAAACGACCATCTTCGACGTTAATCCAGTGCAGATAACCTTCACTGTCACCTACCACCAGGTTGCCATTATACAGCACCGGAGAAGTCAGCAGGCGATGCAACAGATCGCTTTGTGTCCACAGCGTAACGCCGCCATCAATGGTCAACGCCATCACCCGGTCATTTTGATCGACCAGATAGATGCGATTGCCGTCGACGATGAAATCATTCACCGAACCCAGTTCGCGTTTCCACATAATCTGACCACTGCGCAGATCAAGCGCCGTCAGGTTACCATTATAGGCCAGCGCGAAAACAACGCCGTTAACAACGACGGGAGTCGTGTCAACATCGCTCAGACGGTCAATTTCGGTAGAACCGGTCGCCTGGGAAATACGCTGCTGCCAAATCATCTGGCCCTGTTCCATCAGCACTGCGCTGACGCGACCATTATCGCCACCCACGACAGCCGCACCAAAAGCCGTTGCCGGCGCAGACTCGCCACGCAAAGAGAGCGAAGGCATATCGAGGTTAACTGTCCATTTGACAGCGCCGTCAGCTTCGTTCAGCGCTTGTAACTGACCGTTACTGGTGTGGATTAACACCAGACCGTCGCTGACCACCGGGCGAGAAAGAGCTTCACCCGCGACTTTAGTTTGCCATGCCACAGTACCATCGCTGGTATTCAGCGCGTAAACCTGCGCCTTTTCACTGCCAATGTAGACATGCCCGCCAGACACGGTCACGCCGCCAGAAAGTAATGCAGGCTCTTTAGAGAACCAGCCATCTTTCTCGGCCAGGCTGACAGACCAGATTTCTTTGCCATCATCCGCATTCAGCGCTTTTACTAAACCAGCGCGGTCCGCTGCATAGACAACGTTGTCCGCCAGTGCCGGATGAAGATTGGAATAGAAGTTGCCAATGCCGCTACCAACGGAAGTGCTCCACGCCGTGGTCGGCGTAAACTGGTTTTCAACGGTTGGCAATGGGGACATCTTTACCACATCTTCTTCGCTGTTAAACAGCGAACAGCCGCTTAAAAGGGTAACGGAAAGCAGTCCTGGCAGCAGTAATTTACGCAATTGCATCGGGTCCCTCTCAGATGGACAAATTATTAATTTTCATCTGCATCATTTCGCTCAGTGCCGGAGTAACATCGCTTTTCACGCCTGCTTCCCATGCACTACGCGCACCTTGCTTATCACCTTTGCTCAGCAATGCTTCACCACGCAGGTCGGCAACAATGGCAGCCCACCCTTCACCTTTGATGGTATCAAGGGTTTTCAGCGCGGCATCAGCCTGCTTGAGCTGTACCTGAACGCGAGCAAGACGCAGATTTATCACGGCTTTGAGATTTTCATCGCTCGTGTCTGCCAGCCCCTGTTGTAACTGGGCGGCAGCTTTCTCTAGTTCATTTTTGTCAACAAATTGCTGCGCAAGTTCCAAAGAAGCCAGCGCACCATAAGTATTTTTATTTTCAGCAGCAAATTTTTCCGCCGCCGGAATGCTATCCGGTTTGCCTTCGCTCACTGCGGTAACCGCATTTTGATAGGCAAGAGAAGCGGAGCGTGCAGAATCAACCTGATGGCTGTTCCAGTAGCGCCAGCCAATCAGTGCCCCAACGCCCAAAATCACCCCAACAGCCAGTGCTTTGCCATTTTCAGCAAAAAAGCGTTTAACCGCTTCAACCTGGTCGTTTTCGTTCTCGTAAATTTCCACGCTGTCCTTCTCCTTCCTTAACCCAGTAACGTGCGCAAATGCGCGGCTACGCTATCCTGCGCAACTGCCGTTTGCTCACCAGAGCGCAAATCCTTCACTACTGCTGTGCCGTTAGCCACTTCAGACTCACCCAGCACCACAGCAACGCGGGCACCCCATTTATCAGCACGGGCAAACTGTTTCTTAAAGTTGCCGCCGCCGTGGTTGGTCATCAGTTTCACGCCCGGTAATTCATCACGCAGACGCTCTGCTAATGCCATAGCCGCAGATTGTGTATCAGCACCTGAAGCCACCAGGTATATATCGACAACAGGATCGGCCTTAAATTCCGGATTAACGGCCTGAACTAACAATACAAGACGTTCGAGGCCCATCGCAAAACCGACTGCCGGTGTAGCACGACCACCCAGTTGTTCCACCAGACCGTCATAACGACCGCCTGCACACACGGTGCCCTGGGAACCGAGGCTGTTAGTCACCCACTCGAAAACGGTACGGTTATAGTAATCCAGACCACGCACCAGACGCTGGTTGACGGTGTAAGCGATCCCCGCGCTCTCAAGCAGTTTGCACAGACCGGCAAAATGCTCACGAGATTCCTCGTCCAGATAATCGCCTAATGCCGGAGCGTCGTTGAGAAGCGCCTGCACCTCCGGATTTTTTGAATCCAGCACGCGCAGCGGGTTAGTGTACATGCGGCGTTTGCAGTCTTCGTCCAGCTTTTCTTTATGCTGCTCAAGGAATGCCACCAGCGCATCGCGGTAATTCGCACGAGCTTCCAGCGAACCGATAGAGTTCAGCTCAAGTGTTACGTGCTCGGAAATACCCAGCGCGCGCCACCAGCGGGCAGTGAGCATAATCAGTTCAGCGTCGATATCCGGACCTTGCAGACCGAAAACTTCGCAGCCCAACTGATGGAACTGACGATAACGTCCTTTCTGCGGACGCTCGTGACGGAACATCGGCCCGATATACCACAGACGCTGTTCCTGATTGTACAGAAGACCATGCTCGATGCCGGCGCGTACACAGCCCGCCGTCCCTTCAGGGCGCAGAGTCAGGCTGTCGCCATTGCGATCCTCAAAGGTGTACATCTCTTTTTCAACCACGTCGGTGACTTCACCAATCGCACGTTTGAATAGCGGGGTCTGCTCTACAATCGGCAAGCGGATTTCACTGTAACCGTAGCTGCCGAGCACGTTTTTCAGTGTGCCTTCAATGCGCTGCCAGATGGCCGTTTCGCCAGGCAGGTAATCGTTCATGCCGCGAATGGCTTGAATGTTTTTTGCCACGTTTATTCTCTTTCTGAATATAAAAATGAACCCTCAACGCTTCCCTCAATGTTTCGGGAGCCATGCGGGTTCAATCATACACGGGAAGCGAGGCGCTTCCCATCACGTTATTATTTTTCAACCTGCTGAACGTCAATTCGACGCGCTTCGTCCAGCTGACTGGCTTTCGCACGAATGCGTGCTTCCAGCTGGTCGATCATATCGTTGTTGTCCAGACGGTCTTTGCGCACGCCATCTTCATAGAGGCCGCTTTTCTTGTTACCGCCGGTGACGCCGAGTGTAGAAACCAGCGCCTCACCTGGGCCATTCACCACACAGCCGATAATCGAAACGTCCATCGGAGTGATGATATCTTCCAGGCGTTGCTCCAGCGCGTTAACCGTACCGATAACATCAAACTCCTGACGCGAACAGGTTGGGCAGGCGATGAAGTTGATCCCGCGCGAACGGATACGCAGCGATTTCAAAATATCGAAACCGACTTTGATCTCTTCAACCGGATCGGCCGCCAGCGATACGCGCAGCGTGTCGCCGATGCCTTCAGACAGCAGCAGACCTAAACCAATGGCGGATTTAACCGCCCCGCTGCGCGCACCACCCGCTTCGGTGATCCCCAGATGCAGCGGCTGATCGATCTGTTTTGCCAGCAAACGATAAGACTCAACAGCGAGGAAGACGTCTGACGCTTTCACGCTGACTTTGAACTGTTCGAAGTTCAAGCGATCGAGATGATCAACATGACGCATGGCGGATTCCAGCAACGCCTGCGGCGTCGGTTCGCCATACTTTTCTTGCAGATCTTTTTCCAGCGATCCGGCGTTAACGCCAATACGGATCGGAATGTTTTTATCGCGCGCACAGTCAACCACCATGCGAATACGCTCTTCATTACCGATATTGCCAGGGTTAATACGCAGACAATCGACGCCGTATTCCGCTACTTTCAGCGCAATGCGATAGTCGAAGTGGATGTCAGCCACCAGCGGCACGTTAACCTGCTGTTTGATGAGTTTGAACGCTTCTGCCGCGTCCATCGTCGGTACTGAGACACGGACGATATCAGCGCCAACACGTTCCAACGCCTTGATTTGATTGACCGTTGCTTCGACGTCTGTCGTGCGCGTATTGGTCATGGACTGTACGGCGATGGGAGCACCATCGCCAATCGGCACATTCCCAACGTAAATACGTGTTGATTTTCTACGTTGAATTGGAGCCTGGTTATGCATGAAAAATCTCCCGCGTTACCCGTCTGTTACTGCGCCGGTGATTGTTCGGCATTGAGGGTCAGACGCGCAACCTGGTTAGTTCTGATAAAACGACTCAGATCGACAGGTTTCCCTTGATACTGGATCTGTACTGCGGCTGGCGCACCAATTTTCAGTTTGTACGGTGCCTGGCCGGTTAAGTTCAAATTACCGTCTTTACGTTGCATACCGCTAAACAATTTTTTACCGGTAGCATCAGTGACCTCCAGCCAGCAATCGGCAGTAAAGTTCATCACCAGCGCATTCGGATCAGCCGCCGGCGTAGTCACGCCTGCCTGATCGGTTGGCAACGGCGCAGCGCCATCTGGCGTTGTTGTTGCCGTTGGTGCCGGGGTCGCGGCGGTATCAACATTTGCCTGCGAAGGCGAAACAACCGCATTCTGTTGCGGATCAACAGCTGGTGCTGGCGCAGTTACGGCAGGTGTTTGCGTGTTGGTTGCGGTAGTATCCACAGACGCTGGCGGCGTGGACGTTGTAGCCGGGTCTGTAGTTGTCGACGTATTTAACGGAACACTCTGCCCCTGCTCGCTATTACTGCTCAATTCCGCCGAAGATTGATCGGCCATAGTGGTGATCTCTTCCTGCTGAGCTTTGTGGTCTTGCCACCACCAGGCACCGCTCAGGCCGATAACCACAAACAACACCAGCCAGGTGAAGGTCATCAGCCAGCCGTCGCGTTTTTTGCGGCGTTTACCGAGGGAAAAACTCTGCATCGGCGCAACTTTTGCAGCCCGAAGTGGAGCCTGCTTTTCCAGCCCTGGCAGCAGTTCTTCTTCTGGAATATGTACCAGACGCGCATAAGAGCGGATATATCCGCGCAGGAATGTTGAAGCAAGATCGGCGGGTGCCTTATCTTCTTCAATGTCGCGTACCGTGGAAACCTTCAGGCAAAGTCGCTCGGCAACGGCCTGCTGACTAAGTCCTAGTTGTTCGCGAGCATTACGCAGGCGAGCGCCGGTAGTAAGTGCTTCATTTTGGTCGTGCGTGGCTTCAGTATTCATTCGCTGCAGGTACGTTTAAATGAGAATTGAGATGCCGGTGAACCATCATGCTCACCCACACCGCGAAACATCCGTTAAGTTAACCGTTATCATACAGTATAAGACCGTCTGTGTGCTCGTGACAAAGCCCACATTCACTAAGGCTAACTTACTGTTGCATCGTTACATACTGCCTTAAAGTCAGCAAAAACGCACCGTTAATATTGACCAGACAATTGCAACTTAATACTTCATTCATAAAAGATTACGCCACGGTACATAAAGTAACCGTGGCGTAATGGCTATCAGACCGCTTTAATATCGATGGCTTCACCCTGCATCCGTTTACGCAGGGTACGTTTCGTACGGTCGATAACATCGCCCGCCAACTGACCACAGGCAGCATCGATATCATCACCACGAGTTTTACGCACAATAGTGGTGAAACCGTAGCTCATCAGCACTTTTGAGAAACGGTCGATACGGCTGTTCGAACTGCGTCCATACGGCGCGCCAGGGAACGGGTTCCACGGGATCAGGTTGATCTTACACGGCGTATCTTTCAGTAGCTCCGCCAGTTGGTGCGCGTGTTCAGTGCCGTCGTTAACGTGGTCAAGCATCACGTATTCAATAGTGACTCGGCCCTGATTGGCGTTGGATTTCTCCAGATAACGGCGTACCGCAGCAAGGAACGTTTCGATATTGTACTTTTTGTTGATCGGCACAATTTCGTCACGAATTTCGTCGTTCGGCGCGTGCAGGGAAATTGCCAGTGCAACGTCGATCATATCGCCCAGTTTATCCAGCGCCGGAACTACACCGGAAGTGGAAAGCGTCACGCGACGTTTAGACAGGCCAAAACCGAAATCATCAAGCATGATT
Organism: Escherichia sp. F1; assembly: GCF_046764225.1. Classification (NCBI taxonomy): domain Bacteria; kingdom Pseudomonadati; phylum Pseudomonadota; class Gammaproteobacteria; order Enterobacterales; family Enterobacteriaceae; genus Escherichia; species Escherichia sp. F1. The sequence goes on along the minus strand of NZ_CP177202.1, from coordinate 1,303,369 downwards.
TCCATCGCCGGAACGACATTGTTCAGGTTGAGCAGCGGCTCGCCCATGCCCATCATCACTACGTTAGTGATTGGACGCTGACCGGTGACTTTTGCTGCGCCGACGATTTTCGCTGCACGCCACACCTGGCCGATAATTTCCGATACCCGCAGGTTGCGGTTAAAGCCCTGCTGGGCGGTGGAACAGAATTTACACTCCAGCGCACACCCCACCTGCGAAGAGACGCAGAGCGTGGCACGGTCGTCTTCCGGGATATACACCGTTTCGACGCGCTGATCGCCAACGGCAATTGCCCATTTAATGGTGCCGTCAGATGAACGCTGTTCTTCAACCACTTCCGGTGCGCGGATCTCCGCCACCTCTTTCAGTTTGCCGCGCAACACTTTGTTGATGTCGGTCATCTCATCAAAGTTGTCGCAGCAATAGTGATACATCCACTTCATCACCTGATCGGCGCGGAAGGGTTTTTCACCTAAATCTTTAAAAAACTCCCGCATCTGCTGACGGTTGAGATCCAGCAGGTTGATTTTTCCATCTTTCGTGGTGACGTTTTCAGGTGTGACTAATTGTTCAGACATATGCTATTCCGGCCTCGTTATTACACGTTATGGCCCCTGGAGGGTTGAAAAAAGAAACGCCCCGGTGAGCGGCTGCTCGTCCGGGGGCGCTGCATTGTACAAATTCTGGCGCACGGATGCCACGTTTGCACGCGGCATTTACGAAATTATTAACGGGTGCGCGGGCACACTTCGCCTTCGCCGAAGAAATAAGCGATTTCGCGAGCGGCAGATTCGACGGAATCAGAACCGTGGGTACCATTTTCGGTCAGGCTGTCAGCGTAATCAGCACGCAGAGTACCGGCCAGTGCATTTGCCGGATTGGTCGCGCCCAGCAGATCGCGGTGACGCTGAACAGCATTTTCACCTTCCAGCACGGAAACAACGATCGGGCCAGAAGTCATGAATTCAACCAGACCATCAAAGAACGGTTTTCCATCGTGTTCAGCATAAAAGCCACGAGCCTGTTCAACGGTCAGGTGCAGCATTTTGGTGCCGACAATTTTGAACCCTGCAGCTTCAAAGCGCGCAAAGATATTACCTATGACGTTTTTTGCTACCGCGTTCGGTTTGATGATGGAAAAAGTACGTTCAATAGCCATTTTTACCTCTGTAAATTGTTCTGTTGTTGTCTGTACCAGCGTACGAGATGGCGCGGATTATAATGAGCAACAGGGCCGTTGACTATTGATGAAGGTAACATTTTTTTAAAATAAACCTAGTTTAAGCAACAATCAGGGACAAAACAGACTATTGCATGACAAATTTCACTGTCGCGATTTGCCCCACCTCATCCATCACCAGCAATTGATAATCGCCTTTATCCATCAAATGCAGGGTCACGTTGCGCCCGCGTTCAGTTAACGGTTCGCCATTCAGAAACCACCAGCGTTCGCCTGCCCCTCCACTTGATTGCAACGGCAAAGTCGCTTCCGCTGCGCCCGGTAAACGTTTAATAATCGCTCCATCGCGAACACCTGTCAGCTGCAGTGGGAGTTGTGCATCGTGACCGTATGGCGGGCAAATTGTCGAGGCCGGTGGTAAGCGCACAGCGCGACGTTCTGATGCGGGTAACCAGGGTTCCAGTGGTAGCGGCCAGACATTTATCATTTCTTGTCGCGCCTGAGGGCAATCAGCGGCAACACGTTTGCCGTTTTCATCCAGCCAGATGGGGAAACGAATGCCATTAATGCCTTCCTGCTCCGGCAGTAATAGAGTTGGCGGCTGGCTCCCGTCCAGTAGCCAGGTTGCCAGGCGGCGGCGACAGTTACCGTCACCTTCCGGCAAAGACTGTCCGCCCGGCCAGCAGATAACGCCACGACTTACAGAGTCAGGACGTGGGTCTTCCGGCAGATTTGCACTGCGCGACAGTAAGATATTATTGACCTGATTCAATAGCGGTACGGCACTGGCAAAGCCAAACTGACCAACAACGGGCGTGCCGTCCGGTCTGCCAGTCCAGATCCCAATGACATAGCGAGCGTTAACCCCAATCGCCCAGGCGTCACGATAGCCATAGCTGGTGCCCGTTTTCCATGCCAGTGGGGCGACGCGCGGCAAGGCACCATCCGGCAAGGGTTGCGCTTCATCAGCCATAATCCGGCGAATGATCCACGCCGCCCCCGACGACATTAAAGGCCGTTCAAGCAGCGGATCGTCAGGCTGTAAGCGCAATTTGCCTGCCTTGCCGTGGCGAGCAAACGCGGTATACGCTGCCGCCATATCTTCCAGTTTTGCACCAGCGCCGCCGAGAATGAGTGAAAGATTCGGCGCAGCACCGTTGGGCAAATATAACGGCAATCCAACATTGCGTAACTTTGCCGCAAACCGTTTCGGTCCATAGGCTTCCAGCACCTGCACAGCTGGTAAATTCAGCGAGCGCACCAGCGCCTCGCTCATGCTGATCGGCCCATGAAAACCGCTGTCAAAGTTGCCAGGTCGGTAATCACCGGTACGCCGGGGGACGTCTTGCAGCAGTGATGCCGGGTGAATCAATCCTTCATCCAGCGCCAGACCGTAAACAAACGGTTTGAGCACCGATCCTGGCGATCGGATCGCATTGACCATATCAACATGACCAAAGCGTGAATCATCGTTGAGATCAACCGAACCCACCCAGCCGCGAACACGCATATCGGTATGATCAACCACGATCATCGCCAGTGAGCTGCGCGGTGGTAATCGTCCTTTCCAGTTTTGCGCCAGTTCTTCCAGACGTCGTTGAAGACCGGCATCCAGCGTCGTAACGATTTTGTCGCTTTTGCTTTTACCGAGCATCATGCGCGAAAACAGCGGTGCCAGTTGCGGCATTTGTCGGGGTGCCAGCCAGATGGGTTCTTCCCTTGACTCTTTTACCTGCTCACGGGACCACACACCTTGCACGGCCATCCGTTCGAGCACTTTATTACGCGCGGCTTCGGCACGCTCCGGCCAACGATCCGGGCGAAGACGGCTGGGAGCTTGCGGCAAAACCGCCAGCATTGCCGCCTCGGAATAGCTTAAATTCGCAGGCGATTTTCCGAGATAAGCCCAACTTGCCGCACCGATCCCCTGCAACGTACCGCCAAACGGAGCGCGGTTAAGATACAAGGTCAGAATTTCACGCTTAGACAGATGCCACTCCAGTTGCAACGCGCGCCAGAGCTGGCGAATTTTGCCGCCAAATGTTTTGGGGTGAGGATCAAGCAGACGAGCAACCTGCATAGTGAGCGTGCTGCCACCGGAAATAACTCTTCCCGAAGTGAGATCTTGCCATGCTGCGCGCGCCACCGAGAATGGATTCACCCCCGGATGCTTCCAGAACCAGCGATCTTCATAATTGATCAGCGCTTCAAGGTAACGTGGAGAAACATCTTCGATTGTTACCGGATAACGCCAGATGCCTTCCGCATCGGCAAAGCGCCAGAGCGGCGTCCCATCCTGCGCCACAACCACTCGTGCGGGATTGACTTCATGCAGCGGTAGAGGCCAGAGTTTATCTGCTCCCCACGCTGCAAGAAAAAGGAGAAATGGCGCAGCTGCCAGCGTTATCCAGCAGCCGCGTTTGGTTAACAAGCGAGGCATTTACGGTCTGACAATCAGCAAATCTTCAGCCGCGCCGGTCGCCCGCCATTGGGGAACATACATTGATTCCACCATCGGTTGCGGTACCTGATACGTTCCCGGCGTCACCGCCCGCGCCAGATACACCAGCGTTACCGGTTGGTATTCATCAACGGCAACCGCCGCCACAAAGCGATCGTCACGGAACTCAATGTGCTTAATGCTCGCCTGCTGCATCTGGTTCAGTAAGTTTTGCACTTCGCCACCACTTTGCTCCAGGCTGGCGCTACCGTTCGCCAGATTCTGATTTTCCAGTTCCAGACCCGCAGGCAGCAGATCCACGACTAACGCATCCGGCACGCTGTTACTGGCTTTAACCTGCAACCAGACCAGCACCAGATCGCCGCTACGTAACGAGTCCAGCGATTTGCTCTTACCATCAGTACCAAGAATATGACGCTCGATTTGCAGCACATTGTTCGCCGGTAAAGGTGCGGATTGCGGATAACCGCTGGCATCCACACGCAGCCATAACGGCTGATCGCCACTGTTGGTCACCTGCAAGGCGGCAAGTTGATCGCTATTCAGATTGCTGTTTTGCGCTTTCTCGCCTGTCAGCGGCTCAGTTGAGAAAGAGGTTTGCGCCTGCCATTTACCCGGTAAATCCTGGATCGTACGGGCAGCCATGAACAACGCGTTGCTTTCCTGCGTCGATAGCCAGCGTTCACCAAACGCCTGCTGCGAAAGCGTGTTCAGCAAAGTGTTTTGCTCATCGGGTAGCAGTTTATTTTCTTCCAGCAAGGAGAGCATTAACGCGTTGTCGCGCAGTGGGCTACCGTAATCACCCAGCCATTTCCGCTCATCATTACGCGGCGTTTTCAGCGCCAGCGCAATCGCTTCTTCACTACGCGTCGCATCCCCCATGGTTTTCAGCGCAACGCCAAGTTGCAGCAGCGGTAATCCAGACGCAGCATCTGCACGATGCTCCCAGATTTCACGCAGCGCACCCAGTGGTGCTTTTTGCTGACGGGCCAGCACCAGCGCAGCGTAAGACTGTACGGCGAATTTACTGGCTTTGAGATTATCCGCGTACGGGATCGACATCATGCCCGGATCTTGTAAATAGCGCAGCAGACGCTCATTTCCCCGGTTAATGACGTCTGTCGGCACGCTGTAACCCTGCTCACCTGCGCGGACCAGGAAATCCATCACGTAAGCCGTCAGCCAGTACTCTTCGTCACCGTTTTTATCCCACAGCGCAAAGCCGCCGTTATCACGTTGCATTTGCAGCAAACGGGAAATGCCGATATCGACCGATGCACGGCGCTTCTCATCACTGTCGCCTTTGATGCCCAACGCCTGCAGTTGGGCTGCGTTGGTATAAAGTGACGGGAACAGGCCGCTGGCGGTTTGCTCAAGACAGCCGTACGGATACGCTTTTAACTCTTTGATATAACGTGCGATGTTCAGCGGTGGTTTGCCGCTCAACAACAATTGCCCTTCCAGTGTAACAGGCGAGAAGTTTTGCAATCCATCCGCCGGAATCGCCCATGTCTCACCAGGCTGCAACGCCGTACCGTAATTAACCGTTTGTGCCGGGAACGCCGGACGGACGCCGATTTTCCACTGCTTATGCTGATCGGCAACGGTTTCACCCGGTAACGCTAACCCGCTAATGGTGGCCTGAATTTCTCCATCGCCATAACCCGGCAATGCTCGCACCGGGATAAACAGCGTAGTACGCACACCTGGCGCTAATTCAACGGCTGCGGGTGAAACGCTGACCAGTTCAAGCAAACCACTGGCGGTCAGGGCAACGTTCAGTTTTTGCGGTTTATCGGTAAGATTAGTGATATCCAGCGTCAGACGCGAGGTATCGCCACTCGCCATAAAGCGCGGCATGTTCAGTTCAGCAATCACCGGTGCGGCAACTATCACTTTGCTTTCGTTGCTACCGAAGTCATCTGCCGTCCAGGCTTGCGCCATGACGCGTAGTTCACCGTTAAAATCGCCAATCGGCAGTGTAACCGAGCCTTCGCCCTGTTCGTTGAGCGTTACCGGCAGCGCCTGCTGCGCGACAATATTGACGTGATTGACCGGCGGTTTACCACCACGTTTCAGCTCATCACCATCGCCACCAAAACGCAGAGCTGCCAGACGCCCCTGACCTTCAATGACCTGACCGTAAATATCGTAAATGTCTGCACCATAGCGTTTCTGACCAAAGAACGCCTGCCACGGATCGGGGGTAACGTAATCAGTAATATTCAGCACACCGCTATCAACGGCAGACACCAGCACATTCACCTGTTTTGGCATCTCACCATTTTTATTGCTGGCTTTAATTTTCACGGTTAATGGCTGATTGGGGCGCATTTTGGTGGGGGTTTCCAGCGCCAGATCGAGACGACGGTTTTCATCGCCAAGCGGCAGATGCAACACCCCAACTGCGCGTTTTGGCGTCGCAGAGCAAGATTTATCGCCAGGACGTACCACCAGCGTACTTAAATACAAATCATGACGATTCCAGGTTTTATCGACCGGAATCGTCAGATCCAGCCCTTGAGCCGGAACATCAATCTCTTGCCACCACAGCGGCCCTTCACTGGACTCGACCATCGCATAACCTTTACCCGCCGTTGGCGCGGCGATATGCAACTTAATGGTGTCGCCAGGGCGATAACTGGCTTTATCCAGTTTCAGCGTGACACGGTCCGGACGCACTGCGCCGCTCCCGTCGCTGTTGTCCTGCCAGCTATAGCCAGCCCAGAAACGCACACTACTGACCGCTTCATTCGGCGCTTTGACTTCCAGACGATAAGCGCCCCACTCTACCGGGAAACTGACCTTGCCGGTTTCGTCCGCTTTCAGATCCAGAGTTTGTTCATTTTCAATCAGATCTTTTTGATCAAACTGTGATTGCCAGCCTTCATCTTCTGACCAGTTCCAGTAGTAATCGCGGCGTTCGCGAATCAGGCGCACCTGCAAGCCCGACACGGCTTTTTTCACGCCTTGCGCATCGCTATAAACGATGTCAAAAGCGGCGTTACTGCCTTCATCAACAATGGGCTGTTTCACCGTGCTGTCAGTGCGATAATCGTAAACCGATTTCGAGGCGAACTGCGGACGGATCCCCGGCAATGCATCGGCAGGCCAGATAGCCTGCTCAGCGCGGCGCGTCACCGGGCGACCACCTGACTCAAGCAAACTGCCCTGGAAAATAACCTGCAATGGGGAATGCGTTTCCTTCCACTGGCTTTCTGTAGAAACTTCGCCGCGCCCTTTATCATCCAGCGTCAACTGAACTTCATCCAGCGTGCGGGAAAGGTTTTCGGCAGCTATATCGCCGAATTCAAAACCAGGTAAGGCTGACACAGCCTCACGCAGTGGGCGCAGGAAAAGTTGCCCTTGCAAAGTATTACCATTAGCAGGCGCACCGTACAGGTAGTATCCCACCACGGAGAATTTCACTTCATCATTCGGCGTAAGCGAGGTTTTCTCACCGGTCAGATTCAGCGCCATACGCTCTGGCATAAAATCTTCGACGTGGAAATCCCACATCCGATACTGGTTATCGCCCGTGTTAGCGCGAATATGCCACATACCGGTTGCCGCATTGCTATCGAGTGGCCAGGTAAAGTGGTAGAGGCCATTTTCCGGCTGACTAACGACGCTCCTGAGTACCTGCCCATCGGGTTTAATCACGTCTAACTTGATGGGTTGATTGGGCAACGCTTTACCGTCTGCATCACGCAGCAAACCATTGAGGATTAACGTTTCACCCGGGCGATAAAGATCGCGCGGGCCAAACATGAAAAACTGTTTGCTATAGCCTGGCGCGCCAGCAATGTTAAATTCTGCTAAGTCCAGCGCCGGAAGTTTTAAATCGAGTAGCGTTGTCTGACCGTCTTTACGCGCCAGCAGTAATGCCGCGTTTTTATCATTTTCCAGCTGCACATGCCCCTGAGCATCACTGGTTGCCTGAGTCAGAGTCTGCCCTTTCTCATTTAATAAAGAGACTTCAATTCCTTGCTGGGCCGCGCCGTTTTCCAGACTTTGGGTAAAGATATCCAGACGATTGTGATAACGGTGAGCTGAAACGGCGATATCACTTAACGTAAACAGCGTCGCGGGATTACTGTAATCGTAACGTCCAGCCTGATTCATCACAGCCAGATACACGCCTGCCTGCTGAAGCGGTTTGATATCGCCCAGCGGCAGCAATAATTTTTCACGGGTGTTACGCGCAGGATTGAGATCAAACCGTCCGGTATAAACCAGATCCGCCATCTGCAGCAGTTTGTCAGACTGCCAGTTCGCCAGCGAATTGCGGTATTCCCATTGGCTAATGAATGCAGGCAGAGATTCGGGCTTCACACGGAAGAAGTTAACATCAACATTGTTAACGTTGAGCGCCATTACCGGCAGCCCTTCAATAACTTTACCAGGTAACAACGAACCACGGCTGGCAAAACCAACGCTGGGTTGGATATCGCGGGTAGTTATAGTTTTTTCGTAATCTTTACTGAAGGTTGCGTTGTTGAGTGCTTTGACCTCCTTGCCAATAGTGACGATCAAATCACGTTTCGGTTCGAGGTGGCGTAAACGCAACTCTTTAAGATTATCTGACAGCTCCCAGGCACCATCCACTTTGCCGCTTTTCTTATCGACGACATGGATAACGCGTGAGAAATCCTGATCCGGGTCGAGAGGAATGGAGAACGTCAGCACCAGCGTGGCTGCGCCATCAAGTTGAACTTCAGAGAGATCCAGCAATGTCAGCGCCTTACCGGCACTCTGTTGGGCCAGTTTTTGTCGCTCCGGCGCGGAAAGTTTTGCTGAACTCACGTTTTCTGAAGAGGCCGCTTTAGTAACTTCAGAAGGCGCATCTTTTTTCACCGCTGTTGGCGCGTTATCGTTGTTGTCGCACCCTGCCAGCGCCAGCATTAGCATGCAGGCGGCTACGCGTAACTTTTTCATTTTTCATCCCTGCCACAATGGCCCGTTAGCAACGTCGAATAATTATTATGCGTGAGAATTTACGTTATGTAATTCAGTATCACGCCCATACAATCCGAATTTTAGTGAGAATTGTGGCTCAGACAGCCAAATCAGCCTCTTTTGCTTGTCGCATTTCACTAAACATCCGACAATTTAGCCTAACCCCGGCAAAAATGGAGATGCCTATGTCCACGACATGGTTTGTAGGAGCCGACTGGCTCGCCGAACATATTGATGACCCGGAAATTCAGATTATCGATGCCCGCATGGCGTCGCCTGGACAGGAAGATCGTAACGTTGCTCAGGAGTATCTGAATGGACATATTCCCGGCGCAGTGTTTTTTGATATCGAAGCGCTTTCTGATCACACTTCCCCGCTTCCGCACATGCTGCCGCGCCCGGAAACGTTCGCCGTGGCGATGCGTGAGTTAGGCGTTAACCAGGATAAGCACCTGATTGTCTATGACGAAGGTAATCTTTTCTCAGCCCCACGAGCATGGTGGATGCTGCGCACCTTTGGTGTAGAGAAAGTGTCGATTCTGGGGGGTGGACTTGCAGGCTGGCAGCGCGATGATCTGCTGTTAGAAGAAGGTGCAGTAGAGCTGCCGGAAGGAGAGTTTAACGCCACGTTTAATCCTGAAGCCGTGGTGAAAGTCACCGATGTGTTATTGGCAAGCCATGAAAATACGGCGCAAATTATTGATGCCCGCCCGGCTGCACGTTTTAACGCAGAAGTTGATGAACCTCGCCCAGGTTTACGTCGCGGACATATTCCCGGTGCATTGAACGTTCCGTGGACGGAACTGGTGCGCGAAGGCGAACTAAAAACGACCGATGAACTGGATGCGATATTTTTTGGTCGCGGCGTCAGCTATGACAAACCGATTATCGTCAGCTGCGGCTCTGGTGTAACGGCAGCCGTGGTTTTGTTGGCACTCGCGACGCTGGATGTGCCAAACGTGAAACTGTACGACGGCGCATGGAGTGAATGGGGCGCACGAGCAGATTTACCGGTTGAGCCCGTAAAATAAGCTTTTTACAGGCAATAAAAAACCGCCGAATTTGGCGGTTTTTTATTGCTGGTCTGGTTCGCGGCCTTTCCAGCAGATTGTATTACTGCAAGTGTATCTCGTCTACTCAATACTCGCTTTATGCATCAACGATGTCAAGTAGATAAAAAAGGATAGATTTTGAATTCATTTAGCTTATCAGTCCGAATTCAGACAAATATAAACAAATCCCGCTTAATATTAAAATATACTAACTGGTAAAAGATATTAGTTAAACGTGTAACTTCACTTTCTTTAAACAACAAAAAACCGCCAAAATCAGGCGGTTATTTGTTGCTGGTTTGGTTCGCGGCCTTTCCAGCAGATTGTATTACCGTAGTAATGCAAGCGCGTCTCAGCGGACACAATACTCGCCAGTAACTCTCTCTTTGTCAAGTAAAAGAGAGTTATTATTGTTCTGTTAGTGTATTATCCACTGCGGACCTTTCCGCCGTCTCGCAAGCGGGCGCTGGCTCAAGGAAAGGATGTTCCGCGACCGTTAGGGCAAGCGCGTCTCAGCGCTTGCTATCGCGGCAATATCGCCAGTGGTGCTGTCGTGATGCGGTCTTCGCATGGACCGCACAATGAAGATACGGTGCTTTTGTATCGTACTTATTGTTTCTGGTGCGCTGTTAACCGAGGTAAATAATAACCGGAGTCTCTCCGGCAACAATTTATTGGTTGTTAACAACCTTCAGAACAGCAGGTAAGCCCGAATGCCGCCCTTTGGGGCGGCATATTTTAGATTATCCGGTTCTGTTTAAAGTCACGCAAAAAACCACCCCAGCGACGTTCATAGAATGGCACAATATGTTCGGTAATAAAGTGGCTAATTCCTTTTTCCCCTTTTTTCACCTGACAAATATCGATGGGTTCATCGCCAGGTAATGTATCGGTCGCTACACTTCCCGCCGCCTGAATAATTTCTTCGATATCACCATCGGCTTCAATGCCAATAAGTAAATTAGGCTGTGCCTCTTCGTTCTCTTTAATTGAACAAATAAAAGCACGCTTCACCGGCTTAATAGTTTTAAATAAGGTGGTGAGAGAATCAATCATTTGTGCTGGTGGCTCTGCGACTTCCGATAATATCAGCGATTCACCGCCCTCCAGTACTTCCTGGCTGCTCAGCGGATTTCCTTCTTCACCAATCAACAAACTGATTTCACGCGGCATAAATTCTTTACCGGTTGGCAGTTTGGCATTAAGGAAGAGCGTTTCGCCAAGGGTCATCTCAAACAATGTGCGAACGGGCATTACGACAAATGCCTGTTCGTCTTCAACCGCCTGTTGAAGTGCTTCTAACGAGGTGAAAAAAGGAATGACGCTGGTGCCATCTTCTTTTTCCCAGTGCTGTAAATCAAGCGCGCTATCTTCAACCACAGCCTCGCCCTGCGCCGCCGTACCAGGCACCCAGACGGTGGATTCCAGTAGCGTACGGAAAAAGGCCGGGCGGTGCGCCGGTTCGGTTGCTGCTTTTTCCAGCAGGTCTTCAAGTTCATTTTTTGTTTCGGACATAAGAACCACAATTCATTCAACGTTCGGGGCACAAGTACCTGATACGCCACGCTTATCAGGCCTACAAGGGAGTCGCAATCTATTGGATTTTCGCAATTTGTAGGCCGGATAAGGCGTTTACGCCGCATCCGGCATATTAGTTTACGCCGTTAACAGATTAGCAATCGTGCGCACACCAAGTCCCGTAGCACCCGCAGACCACTGTTCAACCGGCGCTTTACGGTAAGTCGCCGAGCAGTCGATATGCAGCCAGCCTTGCTGATAGTTCTCAACAAAGTGCGACAGGAAGCCCGCCGCCGTGCTCGCACCTGCCGGATACGCCGCGCTTCCGGTATTGTTCAGTTCGGCAAAGTTAGACGGCAGCTGGCTGCGGTGGAACTCCGCCAGCGGCAGACGCCAGAACGGTTCATTCTCCTGCGCGGCACTCGCCAGCAAGCGACCGGCAAGCGCATCGTCAAAACTGAACAGCGCGTGATAATCATTACCCAGCGCAGTTTTCGCCGCCCCGGTGAGGGTCGCCGCATCAATGATCAGTTCCGGTTTCTGCGCACTGGCATCAATCAGGCCATCGGCCAGCACCAGACGCCCTTCCGCATCGGTGTTCATCACTTCAACTTTTTTACCGTTGCGATAGGTAATGATATCGCCCAGCTTGAACGCATTGCCGCTGATCAGGTTATCCGCACAGCAGAGGAACAGCTTCACGCGCTTGTTCAGTCCGCGCGTAATGGCAAACGCCAGCGCTCCGGTAACCGTTGCCGCGCCGCCCATGTCCGACTTCATCGAGTCCATAAATGCGGTCTGTTTGATGCTGTAGCCGCCGGAATCAAAGGTGATGCCTTTACCAACCAGGCACGCGTACACTGGCGCTTCTTTATCGCCAGTTGGGTTGTAATCCAGCGCCAGCAATACCGGAGAACGTTCTGAACCGCGTCCGACCGTGTGCAGCCCCATATAACCTTGATCACGCAGATCTTCACCTTTGGTGATCCGGTAAGTCACACGATCGCCCGCGACATTGCTGATCAGATCAACAGCACGCTGTGCCAGTTGCGATGGCCCCAGTTCTTCCGCCGGTGCGTTGATGGTGTCACGCACCCAGTCGATGATCATCAGGCGGTTATCCAGTTCCTGCCGTTGGGCATCGTCCAGATCCGGCCACTCCACTTTACGTGTGCCTTTCGGGGCTTTGTAACCTTGCCAGAATGCCCAGCAGCGATCCGCATCCCAGTCTTCACCGCTTAACTGAACATGCTTGATGCCCAGACCGTCAATCTTGCGCGCCGCACGCTGGATCAGCCCCAGATCGTCTGTCCCGTTCAAATGCAGGGTAATGCCATCATTATTAATGCTGTAAGTCGCTTTTTCTCCCCAGCGCGCGTCGGCAGGTTGGGTAGAGAGGGTAATCTTCATCGCTTCTGTCATTTTAGTTATCCTTATTCGTTTAACAGCAAAACGGGCTACCCCCAGGCAGCCCGTTCATTTACTCGGCCTCGTCAAGCCAGACTAACAAAATCGCTTCGAGGATTTTCTCGTTGGATGCCTGCGGGTCGTCGTCGAAATCTTCCAGCTCGCAAATCCACTGATGCATATCGGTGAATCGAACCGTTTTCGGATCAAGATCGGGATACGCATCGTACAGTGCTTCGCCAATTTCGCGGCTATCGGTCCACTTAAGTCCCATACTAACCTCTGTTAATGCTCACGCGCATGGTTGATAGTGTAACGCGGGATTTCGACCACTAAATCTTCGTCGGTAACGCGCGCCTGGCAGCTTAAACGGCTTTCCGGCTCCAGTCCCCAGGCTTTGTCCAGCATGTCGTCTTCCTGCTCTGAGCTTTCCGGCAGCGAGTCAAAACCTTCGCGAACGATGCAGTGGCAGGTGGTGCAAGCACAGGATTTTTCACAGGCGTGTTCAATCTCGATACCGTTACGCAGCGCAACGTCGAGAATGGTTTCACCACTATTCGCTTCCAGAACAGCGCCATCAGGGCAGAGATCCTGATGAGGCAAAATAACAATCTTTGGCATATTAAACCTCGTCCACGGAATGGCCTTTCAGCGCACGACGAACCGACTGGTCCATGCGGCGAGCGGCGAAATCCTGGGTTTGTTTGTCTACGTTTTTAATCGCTTGTTCGATGGCGTCAACATCATCGCCCTGCGCCACTTCACTAAGGTGAGCAGCAGCATCGTCAATGACCTGACGCTCTGCGGCGCTTAACAGCGCGGCATCAGCAGCCAGCGCGCCGTGCAGACTTTCCAGCACACGCGCCGCTTCTACTTTTTGTTCTGCCAGCATTCGGGCTTTTACGTCCTGCTCGGCATAGCTCATTGAGTCTTTGATCATCGAGGCGATTTCGCTGTCGGTCAGGCCATAAGAAGGTTTGACCTGAATAGACGCCTCAACGCCGGTGGATTTCTCCATCGCCGTCACGCTCAAAAGACCGTCGGCATCGACCTGGAACGTCACGCGAATATGCGCGCCGCCAGCCGGTAGCGCCGGAATACCACGAAGCGCAAAACGCGCCAACGAGCGGCAGTCCTGCACCAGTTCGCGCTCACCCTGCATTACATGGATAGACATCGCCGTCTGACCATCTTTAAAGGTGGTGAAATCCTGAGCGCGCGCCACCGGAATAGTGGTATTACGCGGAATCACTTTCTCCACCAGGCCGCCCATCGTTTCGAGGCCCAGCGACAGCGGGATCACATCCAGCAACAGCATTTCGCTGTCCGGCTTGTTACCCACCAGAATATCCGCCTGAATCGCCGCGCCAATAGCGACGACTTTATCCGGGTCGATAGAAGTCAGCGGTGGACGACCGAAAAATTCGCCTACTCGTTCACGCACCAGCGGCACGCGAGTAGAACCGCCAACCATCACCACTTCCAGCACTTCATCAGCTTCTACGCCAGCGTCTTTCAGCGCGCGACGACAAGCCAGTAAGGTTCGTTTTACCAGTGGCGCGATCAGTTCGTTGAATTGTTCACGGCTGATTTCGCCCTGCCAGCCCGCAACATTCACAGTCACGGAGTCCGCATCGCTCAGCGCGATTTTGGCTGCAATGGCGGCATCCAGCAGTTCACGCTGAACGCGGTTATCGCTACGATCAGGAATGCCCGCCTGCTCGCGAATGTAATCCGCCAGCAGATGGTCGAAATCATCGCCGCCGAGCGCGGAATCACCGCCGGTTGCCAGCACTTCAAACACGCCGCGACTTAAGCGCAGAATGGAAATATCAAACGTCCCGCCACCGAGGTCATAAACGGCGATCACGCCTTCCTGACCGGAATCCAGCCCGTAGGCGATAGCCGCAGCAGTCGGTTCGTTAAGTAAGCGCAGAACATGCAACCCCGCCAGACGCGCCGCGTCTTTGGTGCCCTGACGCTGGGCATCGTCAAAGTACGCCGGAACGGTGATAACTACACCATCCAGCTCGCCTGCCAGGGCTTCAGTTGCCCGCGCCGCCAGTGCTTTGAGGATGTCCGCAGAAACGCGCACCGGGTTTAGCAGCCCCGCCGCCGTTTCAATCATCGGAAGGCCGTTTTCGCTGGCCTGGAATTGATAAGGCAGATGCGGATAGCGTTGCTGGATATCAGCCAGCGAGCGCCCCATCAGGCGTTTAACAGAACTAATGGTGTTGGCGGTGTCAAGCGCTGCGTTAGTACGCGCGTCATAACCCACCGAATGCCCTTGCTGTTGATAGTGAACAACAGACGGCAGCAGGTGACGGCCTTCATGGTCGGCTAACGTTTCGGCCTGACCGCTGCGCACTGTCGCCACCAGCGAGTTGGTTGTGCCCAGGTCAATACCGGCCGCCAGACGACGCTGATGCGGCGCAGCACTCAAACCAGGTTCACTAATTTGTAATAAGGCCATGTTTAGCTTCCAGAAATTAAAAATCGAGCAGTTTTTCTTCGAGTTGTTCGGCACTGCTTCGCAGTTTATCGAGAAAACGCAGCTTACGCACGGTATCCGCCGCCGCGTCCCACGTCTCGTTGTCTAACTGTTCAACCATCAACTGATGGCGGGTATCAAACATCTTTTTCACACGTTTGATAAAGCTTTCCAGCCGCGCTTCATCTTTCGCCTGTTCGATCTCGTCCAGTTCTTCGCGCAGTTCCAGCTGTTCCATCAGGAACGCGGTGTCGCGCACAGTATGCTGCTCGCTGGCGAGATCAAAACCGTGCAAAGAAAGCAAATATTCCGCGCGCATTAACGGATGACGCAGCGTTTGCCAGGCCTGGTTAATGGTTGCAGATTGCTGTACGGCGGCGAGTTGTTCCGCCTGGCTTCCGCTGGCGAATTTATCAGGATGATACTGACGTTGTAGATCCTGAAAACGCAGGCTCAGCGCCTGGGTATCGAGTTGATAACGGGCAGGCAAGCCAAAGAGGGTGAAGTAATCCATAACATTCTCAGGGCTGCGATCCGCCGCGATAACGGCGAATCAGGTAAAACAAACCCCACGCGCAGGCGACCACGGTGGGGTTATCGGTATGCGCATCAAACGTGGAAGCTTTCGCCGCAACCACACTCATCTTTAACGTTCGGGTTGGTGAATTTAAACCCTTCGTTCAGGCCTTCTTTTACGAAGTCCAGCTGCGTACCGTCCAGAAATTGCAGGCTTTTGCCATCGACCACGACTTTCACGCCTTTGTCTTCAAACACGATGTCTTCCGGCGTCGGTTCGTCAACAAATTCCAGTACATAAGCCATACCTGAACATCCGGAGGTTCTCACGCCCAGACGCAGGCCAAACCCTTTGCCGCGGTTAGCCAGAAAGGTATTTACTCGCGCTGCTGCACTGTCGCTCAGTGTAATCGACATAACCAAACCTCAACTCTTATTTTGCTTCACGTTTGCTTTTATAGTCCGCAATGGCGGCTTTGATCGCGTCTTCTGCCAGAATAGAACAGTGAATTTTCACCGGCGGCAGTTCAAGTTCTTCAGCAATATCGGTGTTTTTGATCGCCTGCGCTTCGTCGAGAGACTTCCCTTTCACCCATTCGGTGACCAGGGAGCTGGAAGCGATAGCAGAACCGCAGCCGTAAGTTTTAAAACGCGCGTCTTCAATGATACCTTCATCGTTGACTTTAATCTGCAACTTCATTACGTCGCCACAGGCCGGTGCACCCACCATGCCGCTGCCGACGTTCTCGTCGTTGTTGTCAAAGGAACCCACGTTACGCGGATTCTCGTAATGGTCGATAACTTTTTCGCTGTAAGCCATTATAAATTCTCCTGATTCCGATACCGATTAATGATGTGCCCATTCGATGCTGTTCAGATCCACGCCCTGCTTGTACATTTCCCACAGCGGAGAAAGGTCACGCAGACGACCGATGGATTTACGAACTAACTCGATGGTGTAGTCGATCTCTTCTTCAGTAGTAAAACGACCTAAAGAGAAACGGATAGAGCTATGTGCCAGCTCGTCGTTCAGCCCCAGCGCGCGCAGCACGTAGGACGGTTCGAGGCTTGCTGACGTACAGGCGGAACCTGAAGAAACCGCGAGGTCTTTCAGCGCCATAATCAGCGACTCACCTTCAACGTAGTTGAAGCTGACGTTGAGAATGTTCGGCGCACCGTGTTCCAGGTCACCGTTCAGGTAAACTTCTTCGATATCTTTGATGCCGTTCCACAGACGGTTACGCAGGCCGCGCAGACGTTCCATCTCGGTCGCCATCTCTTCTTTTGCGATGCGATAGGCTTCGCCCATACCAACGATCTGGTGAACAGGCAGAGTGCCGGAACGCATACCGCGCTCGTGACCGCCGCCGTGCATTTGCGCTTCGATGCGTACGCGCGGTTTACGACGCACATACAGCGCACCGATCCCTTTCGGGCCATAGATTTTGTGACCGGAGAATGACATCAGGTCAACTTTCAACTGGCTCAGGTCGATAGGCAGTTTGCCCACGCTCTGGGTTGCATCAACGTGATAGATAATGCCGCGAGCACGGCACATTTCGCCGATAGCCGCGATATCCTGCACCACGCCGATTTCGTTATTCACGTGCATGATAGAAACGAGGATGGTGTCGTCACGCATCGCTGCTTCCAGTTCTTTCAGGTCGATAATGCCATTACGCTGCGGTGCCAGGTAGGTGACTTCGAAACCTTCGCGCTCCAGCTGACGGCAGGTATCCAGTACCGCTTTGTGTTCGGTTTTACTGGTGATGATGTGCTTGCCTTTTTTCTGATAAAAGTTGGCTGCACCTTTGATCGCCAGGTTGTCAGATTCGGTTGCACCAGAGGTAAAGACGATTTCACGCGGGTCAGCGCCGACCAGATCGGCAATCTGATTACGGGCGATATCTACCGCTTCTTCAGCCTGCCAGCCGAAACGGTGAGAACGGGAGGCCGGGTTACCAAAGGTTCCGTCCATCGTCATAAACTGCATCATTTTCTCGGCAACACGCGGGTCCACCGGCGTGGTTGCGGAGTAGTCGAGATAAATCGGTAATTTCATTGCTCTATAAACTCCGTACATCACTCAATGCAAGGAACCAGGCTACCGGCTGGATGTACGACCGTGTTTACGGAGCGCGATACGCCCCGGCCTGATTCTGAATTCTTTTTATTAAGCGCGTAACTTAACGTCGATCGCGTCTTGTGTGCGGGTGCGTGGCGCGTCGTGAGTATGCTGACGACCAGACACATCCAGCACTTCCTGGTTATTAACCAGTTCGCCTAAAGTAATGTTGTTGAGAAAACCGGTGAGACGGTCGCTCAAATCACGCCACAGCGCGTGGGTCAGGCATTTATCGCCGCCCTGGCAGCCGCCTTTACCCTGACAACGGGTGGCATCTACAGATTCGTCAACGGCGCTAATCACTTCGCCAACGGCGATGCTGCTGGCATCTTTGCCTAACAGATAACCACCGCCTGGTCCACGTACGCTGGAAACCAGACCATTTTTACGCAGACGGGAAAACAGTTGTTCCAGATAAGAAAGGGAAATTCCCTGACGTTCGGAAATATCAGCCAACGGTACCGGGCCCGCTTCAGAGTTGAGCGCAACGTCAAGCATTGCGGTCACGGCATAGCGCCCTTTAGATGTCAGTCTCATGTCTTACTTCACCTCAAACTCGCCCCTGCCCGGGGTTTTTTATTGTAAAAGTGGGGGTATTGCATAGCAGGGTCAAGTCTGACATTCCCGAGTAAATTGGTCAACTATTTACTTGACTGATTTAGTCGGGTATTTAACCTTCAGTGCCATTTTTTTATCGTGGCGTTTGTACCTGTTGTCGGATGCGACGTGAACGCCTTATCCGACCTGAGGCTCTGTGCACTGCAGGCCTGATAAGACGCGTTAAGCGTCGCATCAGGCAACCACTATTATTCGGCCTTATTACCTTTATTCTGCTGCTCTATAGAAGCCAGAATCCCGCGCAGGATATTCAATTCCTGGCTTTCCGGGCGCGCACGGGTAAACAAACGACGCAATTTATTCATCACCTGCCCCGGATGGTTTTCACGGATAAAACCGGTTGCCAGCAGCGTTTGTTCCAGATGACCATAAAAACGCTCCAGATCATCGACCAGCGGATACGGCGTCTCTTCATGCTCGACCTGCTCACCATTTTCCTGAGTTGCAAGCCAGGCCATGCGCACTTCATAGGCAATAACCTGAACCGCCATCGCCAGGTTCAGCGAACTGTATTCCGGGTTCGCAGCAATCGCGACATGATAATGGCATTTCTGCAACTCTTCATTGGTCAAGCCAACACGCTCGCGACCAAAAACCAGCGCCACCGGGGTATTTGCCGCTTCAGCGACGCTTTTCAGACCGCATTCGCGCGGGTCGAGCATCGGCCACGGCAGCGTGCGGGAGCGTGCGCTGGTGCCCACCACCAGGCTACAACCGGCTAACGCTTCGTCGAGCGTATCGACGATATGAGCATTACCAATCACATCGCTGGCCCCTGCTGCCAGGGCAATCGCCTGGGAGTCAGGTTTCACCAGTGGATTAACCAGCCACAGATTGGTTAATCCCATTGTTTTCATGGCACGGGCAACAGAACCCATATTGCCGGTGTGTGACGTCTCCACCAGCACAATTCGAATATTTTGCAGCATTGTCTTTCTTCGTCTAAAGATTATTCGCGCATCTTATCATAAAACGAAGACAGATGCCGATCTCGCTGCTATACTCTGCGCCGTTTTCCCGTTCTTTAACATCCAGTGAGAGAGACCGATGCATCCGATGCTGAACATCGCCGTGCGCGCAGCGCGCAAGGCGGGTAATTTAATTGCCAAAAACTATGAAACCCCGGACGCTGTAGAAGCGAGCCAGAAAGGCAGTAACGACTTCGTGACCAACGTAGATAAAGCTGCCGAAGCGGTGATTATCGACACGATTCGTAAATCTTACCCACAGCACACCATCATCACCGAAGAAAGCGGTGAACTTGAAGGTACTGATCAGGATGTTCAATGGGTTATCGATCCACTGGATGGCACTACCAACTTTATCAAACGTCTGCCGCACTTCGCGGTATCTATCGCCGTTCGTATCAAAGGCCGCACTGAAGTTGCTGTGGTTTACGATCCTATGCGTAACGAACTGTTCACCGCCACTCGCGGTCAGGGCGCACAGCTGAACGGCTACCGTCTGCGCGGCAGCACCGCTCGCGATCTCGACGGTACTATTCTGGCGACCGGCTTCCCGTTCAAAGCAAAACAGTACGCCACTACCTACATCAACATCGTCGGCAAACTGTTCAACGAATGTGCAGACTTCCGTCGTACCGGTTCTGCGGCGCTGGATCTGGCTTACGTTGCTGCGGGTCGCGTTGACGGTTTCTTTGAAATCGGTCTGCGTCCGTGGGATTTCGCCGCAGGCGAGCTGCTGGTTCGTGAAGCGGGCGGCATCGTCAGCGACTTCACCGGTGGTCATAACTACATGCTGACCGGTAACATCGTTGCTGGTAACCCGCGCGTTGTTAAAGCCATGCTGGCGAATATGCGTGACGAGTTAAGCGACGCCCTGAAGCGTTAATGACTCTGGCGGGTGATGTCACTCACCCGCCCTCGCCTTTCAGGCGCTATTCCGAAATACTTCCTCACCGCTTTACTTTCTTTCGCCACTCTCCCACCATCTTTCCCCGATTAATGGATGATAAAGAAGTCGCAAGGAAAGGTTATGGCGCTGCCAGTGAACAAACGCGTTCTCAAAATTCTGTTTATTCTCTTTGTTGTTGCCTTCTGCATTTATTTAATACCGCGCATCGCCATCAATTTCTTCTATTATCCTGACGACAAAATTTACGGTCCCGAACCCTGGTCGGCGGAATCCGTCGAATTTACGGCTAAGGACGGTACTCATCTGCAAGGCTGGTTTATCCCTTCTTCGACGGGCCCTGCTGATAACGCCATTGCTACCATTATTCATGCTCACGGCAATGCCGGAAATATGTCCGCCCACTGGCCGCTGGTCAGTTGGTTACCCGAGCGTAATTTCAACGTTTTTATGTTTGATTATCGCGGGTTTGGTAAATCAAAAGGCACGCCGTCCCAGGCCGGATTGCTGGACGATACGCAAAGTGCCATCAATGTGGTGCGCCATCGCAGTGATGTAAACCCACAACGGCTGGTGCTGTTCGGGCAGAGTATTGGCGGGGCGAATATTCTGGATGTTATTGGTCAGGGTGATCGTGAAGGCATACGTGCGGTGATCCTCGACTCCACATTTGCCTCTTATGCGACCATCGCCAACCAGATGATCCCCGGCAGTGGCTACTTACTTGATGAGAGTTACAGCGGCGAAAATTACATCGCCAGCGTCAGCCCGATCCCGCTTTTACTGATTCACGGTAAAGCTGATCACGTTATCCCATGGCAGCACAGCGAAAAGTTGTATAGCCTGGCAAAAGAGCCAAAACGGTTGATCCTAATCCCGGATGGCGAACACATTGATGCTTTTTCCGATCGTCACGGCGATGTTTATCGCGAACAGATAGTGGATTTTATCCTTAGCGCGTTGAATCCGCAGAACTAACCCATGATCGCTAGCACGATAATCATTCACAAAACTACCTTAAGACATGCTAATCCACTGGTCAGAACAGTTTAAGATGAGAAAAATTCTGTGACGCTTGCCAACATTTCTGATGATTAGCATTCCCTTCGCCATTTCCCTGAGCAAACTTTAGCTATTCTTATCAATTATGCTTATGGGAGATCTACAGATGATGCCTACGCTTGCTCCACCATCTGTCCTTTCGGCTCCCCAGCGCCGCTGCCAGATCTTGCTGACGCTCTTTCAGCCGGGGTTGACCGCCACCACGGCAACTTTCAGCGAGCTTAATGGTGTGGATGATGATATTGCCAGTCTTGATATCAGCGAAACAGGACGGGAGATCCTGCGCTATCATCAACTCACACTGACTACTGGTTATGACGGTAGCTACCGGGTTGAAGGTACAGTGCTTAACCAACGTTTGTGTTTATTTCACTGGCTACGACGTGGTTTCCGTCTCTGTCCGTCATTTATTACCAGCCATTTCACCCCCGCCCTGAAGAGTGAACTGAAGCGGCGCGGAATTGCGCGTAACTTTTACGACGATACCAATCTACAAGCGTTAGTGAATCTCTGCTCCCGACGGCTGCAAAAACGCTTTGAAACACGCGATATTCATTTCCTGTGTCTGTATCTGCAATATTGTTTGCTGCAACACCACGCTGGAATTACGCCTCAGTTTAATCCGCTCCAACGTCGCTGGGCGGAATCCTGCCTTGAATTTCAGGTAGCGCAGGAAATTGGACGCCACTGGCAGCGTCGGGCGCTCCAGCCTGTACCGCCTGATGAGCCACTGTTCATGGCATTACTTTTTTCCATGTTGCGGGTTCCCGATCCACTGCGGGATGCGCATCAGCGGGACAGACAACTGCGTAAGTCTATCAAACGCCTGGTAAACCATTTTCGTGAGCTGGGAAATGTTCGTTTTTATGATGAACAGGGGTTATGCGATCAGCTTTATACCCACCTCGCCCAGGCGTTAAATCGCAGTTTGTTTGCCATCGGTATTGATAACACCCTGCCGGAAGAGTTCGCCCGCCTGTACCCACGCCTGGTGCGCACCACCCGCGCGGCGCTGGCCGGATTTGAAAGTGAATACGGCGTCCATCTTTCTGATGAGGAAAGCGGTCTGGTCGCGGTGATTTTTGGTGCCTGGCTAATGCAGGAAAACGACCTGCATGAGAAACAGATTATTCTACTGACCGGGAATGATAGCGAGCGAGAAGCGCAGATTGAGCAGCAGCTACGCGAACTAACGTTACTGCCGCTCAACATTAAACATATGTCGGTAAAGGTATTTTTGCAGACAGGCGCTCCGCGCGGCGCGGCACTGATTATTGCTCCTTATACCATGCCGTTACCGCTCTTTTCACCACCGCTGATCTATACGGACCTGACGTTGACAACACATCAACAGGAGCAGATCCGCAAAATGCTCGAATCAGCATGAGGGAACAACTTTCGGGCGCAAAAACATTGCCGGAAGCGCCACCAGCGCCATCACCCAGAACACGCCGTGCCCCAGATATTGATACAGGAAACCGGCGAAAACGGTCATGATCGCAATACTGCCGCCCATCGCGACGGCAGAGTAAACCGCCTGTAAACGGATGACTTCGCTACCCTGGCGAGCGGCAATATAGCGCATGGCGGCCAGGTGGCAGACCGTGAAGGTGCCACAATGCAGAATTTGCACCACTATCAACCACGGCAACGCCGTAGTTGCTCCCATAATGCCCCAGCGCACTACGCCGCAAATCGCCGAGATCAACAGCATATCGCGTGCACTACAACGGCGGAAAAGTTTATTACTCAGCGCAAAGATAATGACTTCCGCCACCACGCCCAGCGACCACAAATAGCCCACCGCCGAGGCCGAGTAGCCAGCGGCCTGCCAGTAAATGGCGCTAAAACCGTAATAGGCCGCATGCGCCCCCTGCAATAAACAAACGCAGGCCAGAAAGCGCCAGTTCTGGCGAACCAGCGCCAACCACGCAGACCAACCGGTGCTCTCCTGCTGGCGGCTTGCCCCTTGTGGCTGAATCGTCGGACGGATGAGAAAGCCGAGCAGCATGGATGCCACGCCCAACGTCAACAGCGCGAGGATCACCCGATAATCAAACATAGTGACCAGTTTGCCCGTCAGCGCCGAGCCAATGACAAACGCCACCGAGCCCCACAGTCGCACTTTGCCGTAATCAAGCGGGAACTGCTTTTGCCACGTATTCGCCAGTGCATCGGTCAACGGTACCAGCGGTGAGAAAAAGAGGTTAAAGCCAATCATCACCAGCATCAGCCACGCTACGTGCGCCCCCGCCCAGAAGGCGACTGCAAAGAGAAGTGTCAGCAGTGCCAGCACGCGCAAGGCGGAAATCAGGCGAGAAGGATCGCTGACGCGGGGCGCGATGAGCAAACTCCCGAGAAAACGGGCAACCAGACCTGCCCCCAATAACAGGCCGATGGTTTCTGGCGTTAAGCCAATCCCCTTAAGCCAAACGCTCCAGAAAGGTAGAAAAATGCCGTAACTAAAAAAGTATGTGAAATAGCCGAGCGCCAACCAGCGCGTGGATTGCAAAACCATGAGTCCCTCCCGTCAGGAGGCGTTAGTCTGGGGTTAATCGAATGTTGGTGCAAGTTGAAAAATAAGAATATTCGAGCCTGCTTCCCGATGTCTGTAACACCAGTTCACAAGCACTAAAAAACTGCGATCCGCGACGCATGTTGCAAAAATAATGCGTAATTATGCCGTTACGCTTGCCAAACGTTCCTGCACAATGGCGATGAAATCGCGTAATGCCGGCTTCATCTCCCCTTTCTTCCACGCCATCAGTAAAGCAATAGAAGGCACATTTCCGGCAATGGGTCGAAATACCACCTGGCCGGTATTAAAATTATTCATATAACCGGGTATCAAAGTGACGCCCAGCCCCATCCCCACCAGATTCATGGTCACCAGAATATTCGTTGCCACCTGGACGATATTTGGCTGGCTGTTTTCTTGCGCAAACCACGCTTTAACGATCGGCGCAAGCGAACCGGAATACGCTGGATCAGTACTGACGAAATTAACGCCATCCAGTTGCGCGGCAGTGATCTCTTTTTCATGTGCTAAAGGGTGATCAACCGGTAACACCACCACTAATGGTTCGTCAAAAAGCTCCAGATAATCAATCTCCGGGCTATAAACAGGATGGCGCATTAAGCCGACGTCGAGTTCACCACGGCGAATTTTTTCTTCCTGTTCCGTGGTGATTAAACTCACCAGCTCAATTAAGGTATCTGGCTGTCTGAGACGAAACATCGGTAATACTTTTGGCAGTAAATTCACTTCCGCCGATGGCACAAAGCCAATGGTTAATTGTCTGTCTTCCTGAACAATTTTCCGCGCCCGTAATTTGGCATTTTCCGCTTGTTCGAGGATTGCCAGCGCGTCCTGGAGAAAACATTCTCCCGCCGCCGTCAACGCGACTTTGCGCTTATCCCTCACCAGTAACGGAACACCGACACAGTTTTCAAGATCGCGGATCTGGCTGCTTAACGAAGGCTGTGAGGTATGCAGTTTTTCCGCCGCACGGGTAAAGTTCAGTGCCTGCGCCACTGCGACGAAATAGCGTAAATGCCGTAGTTCCATCACCTTCCCCTTGTTATCGAAAAAACGTCTCAGCTGGTAGAAATTAACTATTTCACATATTAGCAACCAACCAGCAACATCCTTATGGCACAAAAATAGAAGGTCAATACATCTTATCTTTCAGGATTAAAAAATATGACCACACCCTCAGATTTGAACATTTACCAACTGATTGACACCCAAAACGGTCGGGTCACTCCGCGTATTTATACCGACCCGGACATTTACCAACTGGAGCTTGAGCGCATTTTCGGTCGTTGCTGGCTATTTCTCGCCCACGAAAGCCAGATCCCAAAACCCGGTGATTTCTTTAACACCTACATGGGAGAAGATGCGGTTGTCGTGGTGCGCCAGAAAGACGGCAGCATTAAGGCGTTTCTCAACCAATGCCGCCACCGGGCCATGCGTGTGAGTTATGCAGATTGCGGCAACACTCGCGCCTTTACCTGCCCGTATCACGGCTGGTCTTATGGCATTAACGGCGAGTTGATCGATGTACCGCTGGAACCTCGCGCCTACCCACAAAGGTTGTGTAAATCCCACTGGGGACTAAACGAAGTTCCTTGTGTGGAGAGTTATAAAGGGCTGATTTTTGGCAACTGGGATACCAGCGCACCGGGCCTGCGTGATTACCTGGGTGACATTGCCTGGTATCTGGATGGCATGCTGGATCGTCGCGAAGGCGGCACCGAAATTGTCGGCGGCGTACAAAAGTGGGTGATCAACTGCAACTGGAAATTCCCGGCAGAGCAGTTCGCCAGTGACCAGTATCATGCTCTGTTCAGCCATGCTTCTGCCGTTCAGGTATTAGGGGCGAAAGATGATGGCAGCGATAAGCGTCTCGGTGATGGACAAACCGCCCGCCCGGTGTGGGAAACCGCCAAAGATGCGCTGCAATTTGGTCAGGACGGTCACGGTAGCGGTTTCTTCTTTACTGAAAAACCGGATGCTAATGTCTGGGTCGATGGCGCGGTTTCCAGCTATTACCGCGAAACCTATGCCGAAGCAGAACAACGTTTAGGTGAAGTTCGCGCCCTGCGTCTGGCGGGTCATAACAATATATTCCCCACGCTTTCATGGCTAAACGGCACTGCCACACTCCGCGTCTGGCATCCGCGCGGCCCTGATCAAGTTGAAGTGTGGGCGTTCTGTATTACTGACAAAGCCGCCTCCGATGAAGTTAAAGCCGCTTTTGAAAACAGCGCCACTCGTGCTTTTGGTCCTGCTGGTTTTCTCGAGCAGGATGACTCGGAGAACTGGTGTGAAATCCAGAAATTGCTGAAAGGTCACCGCGCCCGCAACAGCAAACTGTGTCTGGAAATGGGGCTTGGTCAGGAAAAGCGTCGCGACGACGGCATTCCAGGCATTACTAACTATATCTTCTCAGAAACGGCCGCTCGTGGAATGTACCAACGCTGGGCCGATCTCCTGAGTAGCGAAAGCTGGCAGGAAGTGCTCGATAAAACCGCCGCTTACCAGCAGGAGGTGATGAAATGAGTGCGCAAGTTTCACTGGAGTTACATCACCGCATTAGCCAGTTTCTCTTTCACGAAGCCAGTCTGCTGGATGACTGGAAATTTCGTGACTGGCTGGCACAGCTCGACGAAGAGATTCGTTACACCATGCGCACCACGGTTAACGCGCAAACACGCGACCGCCGCAAAGGCGTCCAGCCACCAACGACCTGGATTTTTAATGACACTAAAGACCAGCTGGAGCGGCGAATCGCCCGTCTGGAAACGGGCATGGCCTGGGCAGAAGAGCCGCCGTCACGCACTCGTCACTTAATCAGCAACTGCCAGGTAAGCGAAACCGACATCCCAAACGTATTTGCCGTGAGGGTGAATTATCTGCTTTATCGGGCACAAAAAGAGCGCGATGAAACGTTCTATGTCGGGACTCGTTTTGACAAAGTTCGCCGTCTGGAAGATGACAACTGGCGCTTGCTGGAACGGGATATCGTCCTGGATCAAACGGTGATCACTTCCCATAACCTGAGTGTACTGTTCTGATGAATCGAATTTATGCGTGTCCCGTTGCGGATGTGCCGGAGGGTGAGGCTCTCCGGATCGATACCTCGCCCGTCATCGCCCTGTTCAACGTTGGCGGCGAGTTTTATGCCATTAACGATCGTTGCAGCCATGGTAATGCGTCGATGTCAGAAGGGTATCTGGAAGATGACGCCACGGTGGAGTGCCCGCTGCACGCCGCCAGTTTTTGCCTGAAAACGGGGAAAGCATTATGCCTGCCCGCCACCGATCCGCTAACCACTTATCCAGTACACGTTGAAGGTGGTGACATCTTCATCGACTTACCGGAGGCGCAGCCATGAGCGATCTGCATAACGAGTCCATCTTTATTACCGGCGGCGGATCGGGATTAGGCCTGGCGCTGGTCGAGAGATTTATCGAAGAAGGCGCGCAGGTTGCCACGCTGGAACTGTCGGCGGCGAAAGTCGCCAGTCTGCGTCAGCGATTTGGTGAATATATTCTGGCGGTGGAAGGCAACGTGACCTGTTATGCCGATTATCAACGCGCGGTTGATCAGATCCTGACTCGTTCTGGCAAGTTGGATTGTTTTATCGGCAATGCGGGCATCTGGGATCACAATGCCTCACTGGTTAATACTCCCGCAGAGACGCTCGAAACCGGCTTCCACGAGCTGTTTAATGTCAACGTACTCGGTTACCTGCTGGGCGCAAAAGCCTGCGCTCCGGCGTTAATCGCCAGTGAAGGCAGCATGATTTTCACACTGTCAAATGCCGCCTGGTATCCCGGCGGCGGTGGCCCGCTGTACACCGCCAGTAAACATGCCGCAACCGGACTTATTCGCCAACTGGCTTATGAACTGGCACCGAAAGTGCGGGTGAATGGCGTCGGCCCGTGTGGTATGGCCAGCGACCTGCGCGGCCCACAGGCGCTCGGGCAAAGTGAAACCTCGATAATGCAGTCTCTGACGCCGGAGAAAATTGCCGCCATTTTACCGCTGCAATTTTTCCCGCAACCGGCGGATTTTACGGGTCCGTATGTGATGTTGGCATCGCGGCGCAATAATCGCGCATTAAGCGGTGTGATGATCAACGCTGATGCGGGTTTAGCGATTCGCGGCATTCGCCACGTAGCGGCTGGGCTGGATCTTTAAGGAAGTACGATGAAAGAAAAAACGATCATTATTGTCGGTGGCGGGCAAGCGGCGGCAATGGCTGCGGCCTTGCTACGCCAGCAAGGGTTCAGCGGTGAGCTGCATCTGTTTTCCGATGAGCAACATCTTCCTTATGAACGCCCCCCGCTCTCGAAATCCATGTTGCTGGAAGATTCCCCACAGTTGCAGTCTGTGTTACCCGCTCACTGGTGGCAGGAAAACAATGTTCATCTGCATTCCGGTGTAACCATCAAAACATTGGGCCGCGACACACAAGAGTTAGTGTTAGCTAACGGCGAAAGCTGGCACTGGGATCAGCTTTTTATAGCAACCGGCGCGGCAGCTCGACCGCTGCCGTTGCTTGATGCACTGGGAGAACGCTGCTTTACCCTGCGCCATGCCGGTGATGCCGCCAGACTGCGAGAAGTTCTGCAGCCCGAACGGTCAGTCGTGATTGTCGGTGCCGGAACTATTGGTCTGGAACTGGCTGCCAGCGCCACGCAGCGCGGATGTAAGGTGACAGTGATTGAACTGGCGGCAACCGTCATGGGCCGTAATGCACCACCGCCCGTGCAACGCTATCTTTTACAGCGCCATCAGCAGGCTGGTGTGCGCATTCTGCTCAATAATGCCATTGAACATGTGGTCGATGGTGAAAAAGTAGAACTGACGCTGCAAAGTGGCGAAACGCTTCGGGCCGATGTGGTGATTTACGGTATTGGTATCAGCGCCAACGACCAACTGGCTCGCGAGGCCAACCTTGATACTGCCAATGGCATTGTCATTGATGAGGCTTGCCGCACCTGCGATCCCGCGATCTTTGCCGGTGGCGATGTGGCAATCACCCGTCTTGATAATGGTGCACTACACCGCTGCGAAAGCTGGGAAAACGCCAATAACCAGGCGCAAATTGCCGCTGCCGCAATGTTGGGGCTACCGCTTCCGCGACTGCCGCCGCCGTGGTTCTGGAGCGATCAGTACAGTGATAACTTACAGTTTATTGGCGATATGCATGGCGATGACTGGATTTGTCGTGGCAACCCGGAAACTCAGAAGGCGATTTGGTTTAATCTGCAAAACGGCGTGCTTATCGGTGCGGTAACGCTGAATCAGGGGCGTGAGATTCGCTTAATCCGCAAATGGATCCAGAGCGGCAAAACGTTTGATGCGAAACTGCTGATAGATGAGGACATCGCGCTTAAATCACTGTAACCAGGATAATTAGCGAATATCTCAATGCCTGGGGCGTGGCGAGGTGCAAGAGTGTGTATTACGTTTAAATCACATTATCTTGCAAAGGGATTGGTTATGAACACACTACGTTATTTTGATTTTGGAGCTGCACGCCCCGTTTTGTTATTAATTGCCCGTATCGCCGTGGTCTTAATTTTCATTATTTTTGGTTTTCCCAAAATGATGGGTTTTGACGGTACGGTCCAATATATGGCCTCGCTGGGCGCGCCAATGCCGATGCTGGCAGCGATTATTGCGGTAGTTATGGAAGTGCCCGCCGCGATATTAATCGTGCTTGGCTTTTTCACCCGTCCGCTGGCGGTGCTGTTTATTTTCTACACGCTGGGTACAGCGGTAATTGGTCACCATTACTGGGATATGACCGGCGATGCGGTTGGGCCAAATATGATTAATTTCTGGAAGAATGTCAGTATCGCTGGCGCATTCCTGCTGTTGGCAATTACCGGGCCGGGGGCAATTTCTCTCGATCGGCGTTAGGAAAGATGCCGGATGCGGCGTGAACGCCTTATCCGGCATTTTATAAATTACAGCAACGCAACCCGCAACGACATCTCTGAAGTTGTTGATTCCCCTGGTGCAAGCGCAATGAGATCACCCCCTTCCGGGCGATGATGGTCATCCGGCGCATGGCTCATCGGTTCCAGACAGAAGAAATCAAACGCATATCCTTTATCAAACGCCGGGTCGGAAACAAAGATGAAATAACATGGTGCAGGTGGCGTCGTTTCCATGATGATGGCATAACCCTCCTGCGGCTGCTCGATGCGGGCCTGACCATTCCATCCGGCAAAGCCATTGTTCACCCACTGGTGCGGCAACGGCGCGAGCTGGTTGAAATCCAGCTCCTGCGGTAGCTGCTCGCAAAACTCACCCGCCAGCCACTGCTCCCGCTCCAGCCAGTAACCGCTCGCCTGCGCCTGAATCCGCGTTTGTGGTGACAACGGAAAATAAGGATGCCAGCCGGTACCAAATGGCAGCGCCTCTGCCCCTTGATTGGTGACAGAGAGTGTCACCGTCAGCGTATCCGCCGTTAAATGAAACGCCTGACTTACCCGATAGTGATAAACACCGCTGCGATGTTCATACACCAGACACAAGCTATCTTCGCTGCGCGAGACACATTGCCACTGCCCCAGCCAGCCGTCGCCGTGCAGATAGTGCGCATCCCACTCAACATTCGGTTGCAGTTGATACTCACGCCCCTGCCAGACAAAACGATTGCCGCTCACCCGGTTTGCAAACGGCACCAGCGGAAAACAAGAGGCATCGGTTGCCACACCGCTTTTTTTACCGGGACGTAAGAGCGGCGTCGCGTCACGCCAGAAGCCTTCGATGACGCCGCCCCGGTCAGAAACGTCCAGCTTTAGCGGCCCGTGAGATAAGGTATAGATGGTCATCCGCTGACTCCTTAATCCGGGAAGTTAATCACAACTTTCCCGCATTTACCGCTCGCCATCAGCGCATAGGCATCTCCTGCCTGTTCCAGTGAGAAGCGATGGGTAATGGCATTACGCGGCCACAGTTTCCAGTCCGTTAAATCGTGGGCGCATTTTTCCATATGGAATAGACTGGTCACCCAGGAGCCAATAATCCGCCGTTGATGATGCATCAGATCAGCGCTAACCTCGAACTCCACTTTTCCGGTTTCCCCGATGTAAACCACCCGTCCCCAGTCAGCAGTGGATTGCAACGCCAGTAAGCGACCTGCGGCATTACCGGAACAATCGAGCGCAACATCCGCGCCACCGTGGGTGAGTTCGGCGATAATCTGCGGCAGACCTTCGGTGGTTGCTAAATAGCCGTGATCCATCACCCCTAACTGTTTCGCCATCGCCAGACGTTCCGGCAGCATATCAACGCCGATGATCCTTTTTGCACCGCGACCTTTCGCCAGCATCATCGCCATCATGCCGACCGGCCCCAGACCGACCACCAGCACGTTATCACTGCCGGAAACTTCGCCGCGCAAAATCCCTTCATACGCTGTACCAACGCCGCAACTGATAAACGCACCATCTTCATAGCTCAGCGCGTCCGGGAGCAGGATCAGATCTTTTTCTTCCGCCAGCAGGTATTCAGCATGGCCGCCGTCACGCTGCCAGCCGTAAGCCGCTTTTCCTTTGCCAGTACAAGAAATAGGAAAACCGCGGCGGCAGTTCGGGCAAAAACCACAGCCAGAAATGTGATACACCAGCACGCGGTCGCCCTCTTTAAAATGGCGGCAGCCTTGCCCCATCGCCACAATTTGCCCGCACGGTTCATGACCGTTGATAAATCCCTGGTATAACGGTTTATCGGGTGCCGCCGCCGTAGCACGGTGCTGGTGGTAGATATAGTGGACATCGCTTCCGCAAATCCCGGAGGATTTCATTTTGATCAGTACCTGGTTAATCCCCGGCGTCGGCACCGCAACTTCCCGCAGATCGACGGTCGAATTTCCTGGTAAATAAGCTGCCAGCATCGTTTTCATAAATCCCTCATTAACAATACGATTAATTTTCATCCCTGCCGCACCCGCGCCAGGGGCGTTTAGGTTTAGCGTTTCGCTTTACTGCTTCGCTGAGTCAGCAAGATATTCGCCAGCACCGCCACCACGATGATGACGCCGCGCACCACCTGCTGGAAAAAGGAGTTAATCCCGAGCAGCACCAGACCGTTACCGATTAGCGTAATCACCAGTACGCCAAGCAGCGTACCGAACAACGAGCCGCGACCACCGGAAAGCGCCGTACCGCCAACCACGACCGCGGCGATGACGTCAAACTCCAGACCGTTTGCGGCACCTGCGTTACCGGAACCGAGGCGCGCCGCCAACAAAATGCCGGTCACCGCCGCTAATAATCCCGAAAGGGTAAAGATAAGAATGCGTACCCGACGAACGTTAATACCGCACAACTGCGCCGCCGTGGCATTACCGCCAACGGCAAAAACCGAGCGCCCGAAGGCGGTTTTGCGGCTGATGAACACAAACAGCGCAAACAACACCATCATGATCAGCGCGGATACCGGCACACCGAGAAATTGTCCCCCCAACCAGTCCAACACTTCGTTTTCGTCAATCGGCACTGGCAAGGCGTTCGTCATAAATAGCCCCATTCCGCGCAGGGCGCTCCACAGCCCCAGCGTGGCCACGAAACTTGGCACGTTAAACACGCCGCGCAGCACCCCGGCGAGCGTTCCCATCAGCGCGCCTAACAGCAACACCAGCAGACAAGCAATCGCCAGCGGAACTTCAAATTGCAGCAAAAATGCCAGGCACACCGAGACAAAAGCCACCATCGGCCCAACGCTGACATCAATTTCACCGGAGATAATAATCAGCGTCATCGCCCAGGCGGCGATCCCGATGGTGGCGGCATCGCGCAGCACGTTCATCTGGTTATTCAATGAGATAAAACCCGGCGCGTTCAGAGAGAAGACCAGATAAAGAATGGCGATCACCACCAGCAAACCGATCTCATTAATATGGCGACTGACAAATTTTTTGAGCGAGACGCTCTTGCCCTGCGGCAATGGTAATGACGAAGCAGACATCTTCAGGTTCCTCGGTAAAATTCATCAGTGCACAGACAGAATGGCGGACATCAGCTCATCCACATTGACCGGCGAGTGAAACTCCTGCGAGAACGTACCGTGCTGTAATAACAGGATGCGGTCACACACCAGCGGCAACTCCTCCACTTCACTGGAGATAAACACCACGCTTTTTCCTTCGGCAGCCAGCTCGCGGACAATACGGTAAATCTGCTGTTTGGCTTCGATATCGACGCCACGCGTTGGCTCGTCGAGCAACAAAATCTGGCTGGCGGCATAGACCCAACGACCGATCACCACTTTTTGCTGATTGCCGCCAGAAAGCGTGCCGATGGGCGTTTCGCTACTGGCGGCCTTGACCGTCATCCGCTGCATCACCTCTTCGGTCAGGCGGCGGATGGTGGACCATTGCAGCACACCGTTGGCGCTGATTTTTTGCCGATTGGTCAGCACTGTATTTTCGTCAACGCCCAGCCAGGGAATGATCCCCGCTTCTTTGCGGTTTTCTGGCGTATAGCCAATGCCGCGTTTCAGCATGTCGCCGTAATCGGGGCGCGTGATTTTCTCGCCGTTGATAACAATTTCGCCCTGTTCATACGTCTCCAGCCCAACTATGGCTTTCAACAATTCACTGCGCCCTGCCCCCAGCAGGCCAGCAATGCCGAGTACTTCGCCACGACGGAGCGTAAAGCTGATATCCTCCAGCTTGGGCTTATGGCATAACGCACGGACTTCCAGCACGGCCTGATCGACAATTTCCTGAGGGGAAACCGGCGCAATATCAACGTGATCGCGCCCGAGCATTAGCGACACAATATGATGCGTGGAGGTGTTTTCGAGCATCACATCGCCCGCCACCTGACCATCGCGCATAACGGTGGCACAGGAGGCAATGCGGCGAATTTCTTCCATCCGGTGGCTGACATAAATCACCGCCACGCCCAGTGCCGACATCTTTTTAACCGCGCTGATCACCAGTTCAACTTCCGCACTGGCAAGCGAACTGGTAGGTTCATCAAGAATGACCACGCGCGGCTCGCCTTTCATCACCCGCGCAATTTCCACCAGCTGCTTTTGCGCCGGGCTTAGTGTTGAAACAAGTTGTTCAGGACTAACGTCAACGCCCAGCGCCAGTAAGCAACGTTGGGCATCCTGCGCCATTTGCGGGTAATCAATCATGCCGTTGCGGCGGGGCCATTGACCGAGGCAGAGGTTTTCCGCCACCGTCAGCCCTTCCACCAGACTTAACTCCTGATAAACCGCGCGTACCCCCAGTTCAGCGGCACGGCGAGTCAACGTAGCTTCGTCACCTTCCAGTCGCGTCTCGCCAATCCAGATATCACCGCTATCCGGACGTTCGCTACCGGTAAGCATTCGAATGAGGGTCGATTTGCCCGCGCCGTTTTTGCCTAACAGCGCACGAACTTCGCCTTTATTGAGCGTGAAGTTAACGTTATCCAACGCAACGACGCCGGGATAACGCTTATTTCCTGCCACCACTTTTGCTACCGGGACTGCCTCTGTTGCCGTGAACATAGGGACCTCTGCGAATCAGCGATTAGGGCAGACCATCAACGTGCGTTGCCAGCCACTGTTTACCGTCTTCCGTTTTGGTATAGAGATCGATAGGCACCTGAATCACTTTTTCACCGTCGGCTTGTTTATTGATAACCTTCAAAGTTTGCGCGAAAACAGCATTGCCCATTTTCTTACCGGAAATATCCACCACCGCTTTCAGCACCTGATTGTTTTCCAGCTCCTGAGCAATTTCAGTGGTCATATCCGAACCGAAAACAGCAATTTTTCCGGCCTGATTTTGATTACGTACCGCTTTTACCGCGCCGAGTGTCGCACCGCCCGATTCCCCCATAATGGCGTTGAGATCCGGCGTGGAGATAATTAGTTTTTCACCAACGGAAATCGCTTTATCTAAAACAGTCCCTTCCTGATTAGCGACTATTTGCGCGCCGGGAACGCGGGATTTTAATACTTCTTCAAATCCTTTACGTCGCTGCACACAAACTTCAAAGGCTTCGCAATTGATGACGGCAATTTTCGGCTGGTCAATTATATTGGCAATAAAATAATCGGCGGCAGCGTTACCCAGTTTTTTACCAAATTCCAGCGGATCGCCGACCAGATACGCCGAGACATATTTATCGACACCTTTTTGATTAATACAGGTGTTGTAGCAAATCACCGGAATACCCGCTTCACTGGCGCGACGAACGGTACGACTACTGCCATTTTCAGACACTGCCGATAAAATAATGGCATCGACATTACGCGCCACGAGGGTATCAACAAAGGTACTTTCTTTCGAAATATCACCCTGGGCGTTAGTTTCAATTAACTGTACCTGTACTGAAGAATCTTTTGCCGCATCCTGAACGCCCTGACGCACGCCAGCGTAATATCCCTGAGTATCAAGGTATATTGCGCCAATGGTCATTTCTTTATCCGCAGCTCTGGCAAATAGTGCGCTACCTAATAGCGTAGCCATTAATAATAGATTACGGGTTGTTCTCATTTTTTTAGGCATAGTGCCTCCTGTAGGGTTTTTATTTACAACGGCTTATTTTAATTATTTGAGCGTGAGCGGCAGCGCGTGCCGCTCAAATATTACAGTTAATAAGGTTTAGTGAACGCGGTTAAAAATAAAAGGCATCACGGTGGTGAATAATGCTGCTTTCGGCCAGGCCGGATTAATCGCCGTCAATTCAGCGCGAGCAGATTCATATTGCGCAACCTCCCCGAGTCCCGCGGCCGCCAGCATCGCCACCATCAGGCATTTTTCTTTATGCTGCTGTTGTAAATCGCCATACAGCGACAACAGGTCAGGCTGCGAGACGGCAAAGAAATCCGCTTCGATACTGGTTTTCGCCATCTCTTGTGCCCACTGTTTCATTTCACTAAACAGTTGCTGTGCAGTTTGTTGTTCGCCCAGCAGTCGCAGCGCCATTCCTTGCCAGAAGAGATAATCAACCGGCTGATCGTTGTAATAACTGTGGATGTTAATGGTGCGATCGCCGGTCGCCGCCAGACGTAAACAACGCGTCGCTTCAGTTTCATCGCCCTGCGCGTTAGCGCATATTGCCAGCCAGAACCAGATGTCGTTATCAGTTTGCCCCGGTAAACGGCCTTCGCTTAAATTCTCCGGATAATGCAGCGCGGCATGAAGCAGTTCGCTGGCCTGCTGCGGCTCTCTGGCATCAAGATGCTGCCAGGCGCGTAATAACTGGTTGAGGATAAACTGACTGGTGATCTTCCCTTCCCCGCCTTCCCACGGGTGGAATTTGCGCGTGGCGAGAATGTCCGCCGCTTTGTCTGCCTGACCCGTGAGATGCCACAAATTGAGCAGTTCTGCGGTCATGTCGTCGCGTTTCAGCGCAATTTCCAGATTATTTTCCAGACGCGCCAGTCGTTTCTTCGGTGTGGCTCCACTTAACTTATCAAGCAAATCCCGTTCGAAAAGCAGACGTGCATCCTGCGGCGCAAGCTGATAAGCATTATCAAGATAACGCGCGGCCAGCTCATAATCGTGTTGCTTATTCCACGCATGGATCGCTAACCCGCGCCAGCCGTCGGCAAACTCCGGCGACATCTCTACGCAACGTTGCCATAAAGTAATGGCTTTGTTGTAGCTGCGCTTGTTGTAGTAGAAGCAGGCCAGTAAATGACGGGCAAACCAGCACTCTTCAATACTCTCCAGCGCCGCCACTTCTTCCAGCGTATTCGGGAAACGGACAAACTGTGGGAAGACATCAATGGCTTTTGTGACCAGTTCGCCGCGTTCAGCTTTCGGCAGCAAGCTGGCTTGCAAGTAAAGCGGCAGCGTGCGCTGGCAGTCCAGTGCGTTCAGCATCTCTGCCGCCAGGGTGGGCATTCCCCAGTTAATCAGTTGCCCGGCGGTCATCAGGGCGTTAACGTCGCGTCCCTGACACAGACCGCGCCACTGCGCGAGGGCTGATTCGCTACGACCATCGAACCAGTTCAGCCACCACAGAGTGGCGTTCAGCGGATAATCACGCAGCAGTTTCTCGCGCTGCAAACGCGCGTTGTCCTGACGACCACTTAACACCAGCAGCAGATTATGCAGGCAAAGCACTTCCTGATTGGTTGGGCAGGCGCGAAGACTTTGTTGGCAAAAATCCAGACCAGCGTCGAAGTTACCATTACGCGCCGCCAGCCGTGCCAGACCATAATAGCCACCTGCTTTACTGTTGCCGCTCCAGACCGCCCGCCAGAAATCCTCTTCGGCTTGTTGATATTGCCCCTGACGTTCGTAAGCACTGGCGCGAATCAAACTCGCCTGTCCGCACTGCGGATTTTTGTTCAGCGCATGTGCGCGTTTCAGCGCCTGAGTGGCATACGCCACCGCTTGCGGGAAATCTGCGCGGTTATATTCCAGCATCGCCAGCGCCAGGTTACAGCGATAATCCAGCGGATCCAGCGCCACGCCGCGCAGGTAGTAATCGAACGGTGAACGGCTGGCGTGATGATATTGCTCCAGATGCTGACCGATAAACCAGGCTTCATCTGTACTGGTAATGTCTTGTGCTGCCAGTGGCGCTTTGGCGACGTCCGGCAACGGCAACTCTTGCGGCTGATGTTCCTGATAACACAGAACGATATTGCCGTCGGCATCGGAGAGTTCAATGGTCAGTCTGTCAGGATTGATACCGTGCAACACGCCCTGGATGGCGGTCGCTGGTGTCAGGGCCACGGCATCATCGAGCAACGCGTTG
Source organism: Escherichia sp. F1 (assembly GCF_046764225.1). NCBI lineage: Bacteria > Pseudomonadati > Pseudomonadota > Gammaproteobacteria > Enterobacterales > Enterobacteriaceae > Escherichia > Escherichia sp. F1. The sequence goes on along the minus strand of NZ_CP177202.1, from coordinate 1,265,863 downwards.
CATTTGCCGATTTCGCGGATCGCCAGACGGTATCCTTTCAACGGAGAGATGGCATACAGCCCCCACTCAATCCCCCGCTCACTACGCTGGAGTTTTATCACCGCATCGCGGGAGGCATTTTGCACCATGCCCAGAGAATGATAAGGCAGGAAATACTGCTCGAAACGCTTCTCTTCGTAAGCATCAAGCCAGGTAAAATCAGGCTGGTTATCGGCAAAAATACCGGTCATCAGTTCGATATACGGGCCGTTATTGTCGGTCAGACTCTTATCCCACGCCTGGCCAAATTCACTGTGTCCCCAACTCCACTGTTTTTTACCTGGCGCAATATGGTGGTTGGCAACGTGCAGCAAACCGCCATCTTCATCGTGACACCACGCGCCAACAAAATCGTACTGTGATTTTTCAGCCATATATGAGGTTGGAACGGGCACATTTTTATAGCGAGAAATGTCCACTCCAGAGGAGTAGTCCACTTTGTAGTAAGTGCCGGTGGCGATGGGGAAAGCGGAGACGGCCCGTTTGCCGTGATCAAACACCGCCGTTACATCCGGCGGGAAGACGCTCTGATGCCCTTCACCCCCTTTCACTGCCGGGTTGGCCCACCACAAGAAATGACGCGGCGTGGCGTTGCCGTTATAGACGCGGCTGGCGATTTCCAGGGCCGCCCGGTCAGGGCGCAGGGTGAAACCTGTCATCACCTGTAAACCATGCATCGGCTCCGTTTCGCCTACCCACACCGTCTGTGCGCCATCTTCATGGGCTTCGAGGGTGAAATCGACGGGCATAAAGGTGGTCGGGCGATGGTGTTGCGGCCAATTAAACTCAATCCCGCCGGAGATCCACGGCCCCAGCAGCCCCACCAGCGCCGGTTTAATGACTTCATTATGATAGACAAAATCGCGCTGTTTCACTTTATCCCATGCGCGATGCACCCGACCGCCCAGTTCCGGCAGGATCATCACTTTGATGTAGTCGTTTTCCAGCCACACCGCCTGCCAGGATTTCAGGGTTTTCTGCTCGCTCAGCGTATCGGTCACGCCGTAGGGATAAACCGCGCCGGACGATCCCTGATAAACGCGATTTTCCAGGAACATGGGATGTATATCCTGCGGCCCGGTTTCATAGGTCGGGATCTCAACGCGCTCTTGCCACACTTTTACTGGAGTCATGGTGCCCTCAATATTAACAAGACATACTGAATTAAAAGATTTGTGGCAGTGTATTGAACAATCTGGCAATGTTTTCGCGGAATAATCACGCAATTAACTAAACAAGGTTTAGTGAAGATGAGAGCCTGCATTAATAATCAACAGATTCGCCACCATAACAAATGCGTGATTCTGGAACTGCTGTACCGGCAAAAGCGCGCCAATAAATCAACGCTGGCCCGGCTGGCGCAAATTTCGATTCCGGCAGTCAGTAATATTTTGCAGGAACTGGAAAGCGAAAAACGGGTGGTGAATATCGACGATGAAAGCCAGACGCGCGGGCATAGTAGCGGTACATGGCTGATTGCGCCGGAAGGTGACTGGACGCTGTGCCTGAACGTGACGCCCACCAGTATTGAGTGTCAGGTTGCTAATGCTTGTTTAAGTCCGAAAGGTGAATTTGAGTATTTACAGATTGATGCACCGACGCCGCAGGCGCTGCTGTCCGAAATCGAAAAATGCTGGCATCGCCACCGTAAATTGTGGCCGGACCGCACCATCAATCTGGCGCTGGCAATCCACGGTCAGGTTGATCCGGTGACTGGCGTGTCGCAAACCATGCCGCAAGCGCCGTGGACAACGCCGGTTGAGGTAAAATATCTGCTGGAAGAGAAGCTCGGCATTCGGGTGATGGTCGATAATGACTGCGTGATGCTGGCGCTGGCGGAAAAATGGCAAAATAATTCGCAGGAACGGGATTTCTGCGTGATCAACGTTGATTACGGCATTGGCTCGTCGTTCGTGATTAACGAGCAAATTTATCGCGGCAGTTTGTATGGTAGCGGACAGATTGGTCACACCATCGTTAATCCGGATGGCGTCGTCTGCGACTGCGGACGTTATGGCTGCCTGGAAACCGTCGCCTCGTTAAGTGCATTAAAAAAACAGGCGCGGGTATGGCTAAAATCACAACCGGTTAATACTCAGCTTGATCCGGAAAAACTGACTACAGCGCAGTTAATCACTGCCTGGCAGAGTGGAGAACCGTGGATCACCAGTTGGGTTGATCGCTCTGCCAATGCCATTGGTTTGAGTCTGTATAACTTCCTCAACATCCTCAATATTAATCAGATTTGGTTGTACGGTCGCAGTTGTGCCTTTGGTGAGCACTGGCTTAATACCATTATTCGCCAGACGGGATTTAACCCGTTCGACCGCGACGAAGGACCGAGCGTGAAAGCGACGAAAATTGGCTTTGGGCAATTAAGCCGCGCACAACAGGTGCTGGGGATTGGCTATTTGTATGTTGAGGCGCAGTTACGACAGATTTGATGGCGCGATAACGTAGAAAGGCTTCCCGAAGGAAGCCTTTTTTCAACAGATTAACCGTTTCGCTTATGCGTAAACCGGGTAACGTGCACAGATGTCGAGAACTTTACCTTTGATGCGCTCAATAACCGCTTCATCATTGATGCTGTCCAGCACGTCACACATCCAGCCAGCCAGTTCTTTCGCTTCGGCTTCTTTAAAGCCACGACGGGTAATCGCCGGAGTACCCACGCGAATACCGGAGGTCACAAACGGGCTCTTCGGATCGTTCGGTACGCTGTTTTTGTTAACGGTGATGTTAGCACGGCCCAGAGCGGCGTCTGCTTCTTTACCGGTCAGGTTTTTATCAACCAGATCAACCAGGAACAGGTGGTTATCAGTGCCGCCGGAAACCACTTTGTAGCCGCGTTCCAGGAACACTTCTACCATCGCTTTAGCGTTTTTCGCGACCTGCTGCTGGTAAGTTTTGAACTCAGGCTCCATCGCTTCTTTCAGAGCAACCGCTTTACCGGCGATTACGTGCATCAACGGACCGCCCTGACCACCAGGGAAAACGGCAGAGTTCAGTTTTTTGTACAGCTCTTCGCTACCACCTTTCGCCAGGATCAGGCCACCGCGCGGACCCGCCAGGGTTTTGTGAGTGGTGGTAGTAACAACGTGAGCATGAGGAACCGGGTTCGGGTAGACGCCAGCAGCAACCAGGCCCGCAACGTGCGCCATATCAACGAACAGGTAAGCACCGATGCTGTCAGCGATTTCACGCATTTTCGCCCAGTCAACCACGCCGGAATATGCAGAGAAGCCACCGATAATCATTTTCGGTTTGTGTTCTTTGGCTTGTTTTTCCAGATCGGCGTAGTCGATATGACCGCTAGCATCGATACCGTAAGGAACGATGTTGTACAGTTTACCGGAGAAGTTAACCGGAGAACCGTGAGTCAGGTGACCGCCATGCGCCAGGTTCATACCCAGAACGGTATCACCTGGTTCCAGCAGCGCGGTGTACACCGCAAAGTTAGCCTGGGAGCCGGAGTGCGGCTGGACGTTAGCGTAGTCAGCACCGAACAGTTCTTTCGCACGATCGATCGCCAGTTGTTCAACGATATCAACATACTCGCAACCGCCGTAGTAGCGTTTGCCCGGATAACCTTCAGCATATTTGTTGGTCAGCTGAGAACCCTGCGCCTGCATTACGCGCGGGCTGGTGTAGTTTTCGGAGGCGATCAGTTCGATGTGCTCTTCCTGACGTACTTTTTCCTGCTCCATAGCCTGCCACAGTTCGGCATCATAATCGGCAATGTTCATTTCACGCTTTAACATCCGCATCTCCTGACTCAGCTAACAATAAAATTTTTGGCCTTTATAGGCGGTCCTGTTGGACAACGGCGAACAGTATAACCGAATCATTGTGCGATAACAGGTCTTGACAAAGGAATTTACGCAAACGATTACCTTCAGGCTGCGCAAGGCTTTGGAGAATAAAGAGCTTGCAACCGGAAACGGATTTCTTTTCAGGTTTGCGATGCAAATTTTTCACTTCATCACATTCTTTCTGAAAAACACCAAAGAACCATTTACATTGCAGGGCTATTTTTTATAAGATGCATTTGAGATACATCAATTAAGATGCAAAAAAAGGAAGACCATATGCTTGACGCTCAAACCATCGCTACAGTAAAAGCCACCATCCCTTTACTGGTGGAAACGGGGCCAAAGTTAACCGCCCATTTCTACGACCGTATGTTTACTCATAACCCAGAACTCAAAGAAATTTTTAACATGAGTAACCAGCGTAATGGCGATCAACGTGAAGCCCTGTTTAACGCCATTGCCGCCTACGCCAGTAATATTGAAAACCTGCCTGCGCTGCTGCCAGCGGTAGAAAAAATCGCGCAGAAGCACACCAGTTTCCAGATCAAACCGGAACAGTACAACATCGTCGGCGAACACCTGTTGGCGACGCTGGACGAAATGTTCAGCCCGGGCCAGGAAGTGCTGGACGCATGGGGTAAAGCCTATGGCGTACTGGCTAATGTATTTATCAATCGCGAGGCGGAAATCTATAACGAAAACGCCAGCAAAGCCGGTGGCTGGGAAGGTACTCGCGATTTCCGCATTGTGGCTAAAACACCGCGCAGCGCGCTTATCACCAGCTTCGAACTGGAGCCGGTCGACGGTGGCGCAGTGGCAGAATACCGTCCGGGGCAATATCTCGGCGTCTGGCTGAAGCCGGAAGGTTTCCCGCATCAGGAAATTCGTCAGTACTCTTTGACTCGCAAACCGGATGGCAAAGGCTATCGTATTGCGGTGAAACGCGAAGAGGGTGGGCAGGTATCCAACTGGCTGCACAATCACGCCAATGTTGGCGATGTCGTGAAACTGGTCGCTCCAGCAGGTGATTTCTTTATGGCTGTCGCAGATGACACACCAGTGACGTTAATCTCTGCCGGTGTCGGTCAAACGCCAATGCTGGCAATGCTCGACACGCTGGCAAAAGCTGGCCACATAGCACAAGTGAACTGGTTCCATGCGGCAGAAAATGGCGATGTTCACGCCTTTGCCGATGAAGTTAAGGAACTGGGGCAAGCACTGCCGCGCTTTACCGCGCACACCTGGTATCGTCAGCCGAGCGAAGCCGATCGCGCTAAAGGTCAGTTTGATAGTGAAGGTCTGATGGATTTGAGCAAACTGGAAGGTGCGTTCAGCGATCCGACAATGCAGTTCTATCTCTGCGGCCCGGTTGGCTTCATGCAGTTTGCCGCGAAACAGTTAGTGGATCTGGGCGTGAAGCAGGAAAACATTCATTACGAATGCTTTGGCCCGCATAAGGTGCTGTGATTTGATGTTGCCGGATGGAAACATCCGGCAACCCTTGACGCGGTTTAAATTGCCGCGTCGTCTTCTTCACCGGTACGGATACGAATGACCCGTGCCACGTCAAAGACGAAGATTTTACCGTCACCGATTTTGCCGGTTTGCGCCGTGCGAATAATGGTATCAACACAGGTATCGACAATGTCGTCCGGTACGACAATCTCAATTTTCACCTTCGGCAGAAAATCCACCATATACTCCGCGCCGCGGTACAGCTCGGTATGGCCTTTCTGGCGGCCAAAACCTTTCACCTCAGTGACCGTCATGCCGGTAATGCCGACTTCAGCCAGTGCTTCGCGAACATCGTCCAGCTTGAAGGGTTTAATAATCGCATCAATCTTTTTCATGCTATTCCTTGAAAAGGTCGCCTGTCTTTTGATCTGCTAAACGTAACACATAACGCCAATTCATTCCTTGAAATCGTTTGCATCCAGCTCGTGTCGGGAAAGCAGTTTATAAAATTCTGTCCGGTTGCGCCCCGCCATTCTCGCCGCGTGGGTGACGTTGCCTTTGGTAATTTGCAGCAGCTTACGCAAATAGTTGAGTTCAAACTGATTACGTGCCTCAACAAAGGTTGGCAGCGCCGTATTTTCACCCTCCAGCGCCTGCTCCACCAGCGCATCACTAATCACCGGAGATGAGGTCAGCGCCACGCACTGTTCAATCACGTTGACCAACTGGCGCACATTACCCGGCCAGCTCGCGGTCATCAGGCGTTTCATCGCATCGGTGGAGAACGCGCGGACAAACGGTTTATGTCGCTCTGCCGCCTGGCGCAACAGGTGATTTGCCAGTAGCGGAATGTCTTCTGTGCGCTCCGCCAGTGCCGGAATTTTCAGGCTGACAACGTTGAGGCGGTAATAGAGGTCTTCACGGAATTCCCCGCGCGCCATCGCTTTTGGCAGGTCGCGGTGAGTGGCAGAAATAATCCGCACGTCGATATCAATATCGCGGTTACTGCCCAGCGGGCGCACTTTACGCTCCTGCAACACGCGCAGCAGTTTAACCTGCAACGGTGCGGGCATATCGCCAATCTCATCGAGAAATAGCGTACCGCCTTCCGCCGCCTGGAATAAACCTTCGCGATTGCTGACAGCGCCAGTAAACGCGCCACGCGCATGACCAAACAGCTCCGACTCCAGCAATTGCTCGGGCAATGCACCACAGTTAATAGCAATAAATGGTTTGCTATTGCGCGGGCTGGCGTTGTGGATAGCCTGGGCGAAAATCTCTTTCCCGGTGCCGCTCTGGCCATTAATCAAAACGCTGACGTCTGATTGCGCCACCAGCCGCGCCTGTTCCAGCAAACGCAGCATCAGCGGGCTGCGGGTGACAATCGCCTCGCGCCAACGTTCGTCGGTGGCTGGCGCGGATTGTTCCAGCGCATCGTCAATTGCCTGATATAGCGCGTCTTTATCGACAGGCTTGGTGAGGAAACTAAAAACGCCCTGCTGTGTTGCAGCAACGGCATCGGGAATAGAACCATGCGCGGTAAGAATAATTACCGGCATTCCCGGCTGCACTTTCTGGATTTCAGCAAACAGCTGCATACCATCCATTTCATCCATCCGCAGGTCGCTGATAACTAAATCTACTTTTTCGCGATTCAGTACCCGTAATCCTTCAGCACCACTTTCCGCCGTGACCACGCTGTAGCCTTCGCTGGTCAGGCGCAGGCCAAGCAGTTTCAGCAATCCCGGATCGTCATCGACCAATAATAAATGCGCAGGTTTATGGCTCATCAGGAGTGACCTCATGGGTGGATGGCGCGGGCTTTTCACTCTCGTGCGGCGTATCCGGCGAGAAATTTCCAGCCGGTTTGCGGGTCGAGAGCTGGCGTTCAATATCAGTCAGGTTTTCCAGCTTGCGGGTGGTGAGTTCCAGTTGCTGCTGTAGAACGTGATGTTGCTGGCGCAATGTATCCAGCTCGCTGTCGCTGGATTGCTGGAGTTTGCCGTAGCGTTGGCGCTCTTCCGCCAGTTGCAGTTGCAGCGCCTGACCGTCGCGCCAGAGTTGATACAGAGGGCGAACCTGTGCCGGGATCTCGGTACTTAGCGCATCAATGCGCGCGACCAGCTGGCGGCGCTCATACGGCGTAATTTTGGCGTCGGCGAGCAAAATCCCTTGTTTAAAGGTCTTTTGCCAGCTGCCGTCGTCATATTGGCGAGCTTGCTGACGCGACTGCGCAGGCATTAAACGATCAGCACAATCCATCGCCCGCAGCCAGTAAAGCGGATTGGTTTCGGTTGATTTACCTTGCAGCGCCCAGATGTCGCTACATTCGGTAGAAAGATAGTCAGCCAGTTGATAAACCGGAATTTTTTCTTCTGCTGGCGTATCAATGGCTGGTTTATTGTGACTCTGCACGCAACCCAGCAATGCCAGACATGGCAGCCCTGCCAGCCACAGCCGTCGGGGCAATAATCGTTGAAAAATGTGTCGCATATTCACCAGACTTAGCGCCTTTCCCAGTGGGCGTAATTGTTGCAGCAGTTTGGACATGGACAGCGCGGAGAAACCGGAGCGTACAAGTCGTACGTGAAGATTTCGAGCACTTCCGGGGCCAAACTGGCAAATAAAATAGCCTGATGGGATAGGCTGTTAGCATTATTTCGTGTTTTTCGACGACGGCAATTCAATGCGGAAACAAACGTCTTGCCCGCTCTCGTCGACCAGATACAGTTCCCCTTGCATACGGCGAATACAATCCCTGGCAATGCTTAATCCCAGACCGCTGCCCTTCACCGCCCCTTTTCGCTGGTGGCTTCCCTGAAAAAAGGGTTCAAAGATCATGGCGCGTTCCTCTTGCGGAATGGGTGTGCCTGTATTGATGACATCAATATAAACCCGCGCGCCATGTAAACTGCTGCGAAGGCAAATGTTACCGGATTCAGCCCCGTAGTGCACCGCATTGGAGTAAAGATTATCCAGTACGCTCATCAGCAGCATTGGCTCCGCCAGGCAAGCTGTTGCTTTGAGATCGACGTCGGTATGCATCATTTTAGCCCGTGCGGGCAGGCTATGAGCAGAAACCACCATTTCCACCAGTGGCGCTAACTCAACATTCTCCAGTTCCACCGCACCGTCCGCCTGTTTACGGTTGTAATCAAGCAGTTGTTCGATCAACTTTTGCAAATTGCGGCTGCTGCTATCAAGAATGCTCACCACCTCTTTTTGCTCTGGCGTAAGCGGCCCGACAACCTGGTCAGCCAGTAATTCAGTGCCCTCGCGCATACTCGCCAGCGGCGTTTTTAATTCATGAGATAAATGTCTTAAGAATTGATGGCGTTGGGATTCCAGCCATGACAGGCGCTCACTTAACCAAAGAATACGTTGCCCAACCGAGCGTAACTCGCTCGGTCCACTGAACGAGACGCTATTGCCCAGAGAACGCCCTTCCCCCAACCGGTTGATCATCCTCTCGATATTTTTTACCGGACCGATAATCATCCGCGTGAAAAGCAGTACCATCACCAGACTCACCAGAAATAGCACCAACGATTGCCAACCAAAATATTGCCCACGTTCGGCGATTTCACGCTGAAGCTGCTGCCCACGAGAGAACACCACTGTGCGCGTGGCCTGTACCATTTCGGTATTGGCACTGGCAAAGGCTTCAAGACGTGCGGCGGCGGCGGCATCGGGACCGCTGTTGTTACACTGAAGTTGAGCCAGATTGTTCAAATCCTGACGCAATGCCTGGTAAAGTTTATCGTCTGGCAGTACGCCTGCGTGGGCATCGAGCATTTCGCTGTAACGCTTGCGCTGGCTTTGATAAACCTTCGCCAGGGTTGGGTCGTCCAGCACGCAATACTGACGGTAACTACGCTCCATCTCCAGCGCCGCGTTGGTCATCGCTTCACTGCGCCGGGCATCAATAAGCGTAGTGCGGTTAACCAGCGCCGCCTGATCGCTAAGCGCATTCAGGCTTTGCCAGGCTTGCCATGCCAGCACCAACAGGGGCAGCAGAATCAGCAAAAATGCCAGCATTACCAGTTGTCGTAATGAGCGGGGAAAAACGGGCCAGCGTTTCAAGGTGTTACTCTCGTCAGACGCGAATAGCCTGATGCTAACCGAGGGGAAGTTCAGATACAACAAAGCCGGGAATTACCCGGCTTTGTTATGGAATAAGGCGGTGCCTAACTCGACGTTTCGCCCGATGGTTGATATAGCTACGCTGATATCAGAAGTTGGACGGCAGGCACCTTGTTGTGCGTCATTCGAATTTTATGTAGCACGTCCCGAAGGGGCTGACATAAGTCGGTGAATGAGCCACTGGTTACTATTATGCAGTAACTGTGCCAATAAAGAAAATAGTTTGGTAACGTACTGATTATACGCTGCTTTGAGGGATTTATGGCTTCTTCGCTATTTGAATGTAAATCAGCCACTGTGTCGCTAAAAAGAGACAACTTAAGATAAACTTATTAGATGCCATTAAAATCAATGAGTTAAGTGTCGCCAGAAAGCGACACGGTAAACCACCCATTGTCGTGATTTACAGACACAAAAAAGCTCCCGAAGTTGGGAGCTAATAATAGTGGTTGGTGCTTAATGCCGGATGCGGCGTGAATGCCTCATCCGGCTGCAAAACCAATGGGTTGACGGCTTACCCCAACTGCTTACGTGCATTGCGGAAAATACGCATCCACGGCCCATCCTCGCCCCAGTTTTCCGGATGCCAGGAGTTGCTGACAGTACGGAAAACACGTTCCGGGTGCGGCATCATAATGGTGACTCGACCACTTTCAGTCGTAACCGCCGTAATACCGTTCGGTGAACCGTTCGGGTTAGCCGGGTAGGTTTCAGTGACTTTACCGAAGTTATCGACATAGCGCAGTGCCACCAGCCCTTTGCTTTCCAGTGCCGCCAGATGCGCCGCATCACGCACTTCCACGCGCCCTTCACCATGAGAGACAGCAATCGGCATTTGCGAGCCCACCATCCCCTGCAACAGCAGAGACGGGCTTTGGGTTACTTCAACCAGGCTGAAACGCGCTTCAAAGCGATCGGAGGTATTGCGCACAAAACGTGGCCACAACTCACTACCTGGGATCAGTTCGCGCAGATTAGACATCATCTGGCAACCGTTACATACCCCCAGCGCCAGCGTTTGCGGACGATGGAAGAAGGTTGCAAACTCATCGCGTACACGGTCATTGAACAGGATAGACTTCGCCCAACCTTCACCGGCACCCAGCACATCACCGTAGGAGAAACCACCGCACGCGACCAGGGCGTGGAAATCCTCCAGGCCCGTACGTCCAGCCAGCAGGTCGCTCATATGCACGTCGATAGCATCGAAGCCTGCACGGTGGAAAGCTGCCGCCATTTCAACATGCGAGTTCACGCCCTGCTCACGCAGCACAGCAACTTTCGGACGTGCGCCAGTGGCAATATACGGTGCTGCCACATCTTCGTTGATATCGAACGACAGTTTTACATTCAGGCCCGGATCGGCGTCGTTTGATTTCGCCTGGTGCTCCTGGTCGGCACACTCCGGGTTGTCACGCAGGCGCTGCATCTGCCAGGTAGTTTCTGCCCACCAGACACGCAACGTGGTGCGGCTTTCGCTGAATACAGTCTGCCCGTTGGCGGTAATCACAAAACGGTCACCGGAAACCGCCTGCCCAACATAATGGACGCAATCAGCAAGCCCATGCTGTGCCAGTACCGCTTCAACTGCTTCACGGTCAGCGGCACGAACCTGAATCACCGCACCCAGTTCTTCGTTAAACAACGCCGCCAGGCGATCGTCACCCAGAGTGGCGATATCCGCGTCAATGCCGCAATGACCAGCAAAGGCCATTTCCGCCAGCGTTACCAGCAGGCCGCCATCAGAGCGGTCGTGGTACGCGAGCAGCTTACGCTGTGCTACCAGCGCCTGAACCGCGTCATAGAAACCTTTCAGTTGCGCGACGTCGCGTACATCTGCCGGTTTGTCGCCAAGCTGACGATAAACCTGCGCCAGCGCCGTTGCGCCCAGCGCGTTATTGCCTTTGCCCAGATCAATCAGCAGTAATGCGTTATCTTCGGTAGAAAGCTGCGGCGTGATGGTGTGACGCACATCTTCCACGCGGGCAAATGCAGAAATCACCAGCGACAGCGGCGACGTCATTTCGCGCTCTTCGTTACCTTCCTGCCAGCGGGTTTTCATCGACATAGAGTCTTTACCCACCGGGATCGTCAGGCCCAGCGCCGGACAAAGTTCTTCGCCCACAGCTTTAACGGCTTCATACAGGCCCGCATCTTCACCAGGGTGGCCTGCCGCCGCCATCCAGTTGGCGGAAAGTTTAATGCGTTTGATATCGCCAATCTGTGTTGCGGCAATATTGGTTAACGCTTCACCGACCGCCAGACGGGCAGAGGCAGCGAAATCCAGCAGCGCAACCGGCGCACGCTCGCCAATTGCCATCGCTTCGCCATAGTAGCTGTCGAGGCTGGCGGTAGTGACCGCGCAGTTAGCGACCGGCACCTGCCACGGACCCACCATCTGATCGCGCGCCACCATGCCGGTTACGCTGCGGTCGCCAATGGTCACCAGGAAAGTTTTCTCTGCCACGGTCGGCAGGTGCAGCACGCGTTTCACCGCGTCAGCAATAGTAATCCCTTCACGAACCAACGCATCGCCCTTCGCTTTCAGCGTTTGTACTTCGCGGGTCATCTTCGGCGTTTTACCAAGCAGTACGTCCAGCGGCAGATCGATCGGCTGATTATCAAAATGACGATCGTGCAAAGAAAGATGCAGTTCTTCGGTCGCTTCACCAATCACCGCGTATGGCGCGCGCTCACGCTTACACAGTTCGTCAAACAGCGGTAACTGATCGGCAGCAACCGCCAGCACGTAGCGTTCCTGGGATTCGTTACACCAGATTTCCAGCGGGCTCATGCCCGGTTCGTCGCTCAGGATATCGCGCAGTTCAAATTTACCGCCGCGCCCGCCGTCGCTCACCAGTTCCGGCATGGCGTTAGAAAGACCGCCAGCGCCGACGTCGTGGATAAACAGGATTGGGTTGGCATCACCAAGCTGCCAGCAACGGTCGATCACTTCCTGGCAGCGACGCTCCATCTCCGGGTTGTCGCGCTGTACGGAAGCAAAGTCGAGGTCGGCATCAGACTGACCTGACGCCATGGAAGACGCCGCGCCGCCGCCAAGACCGATGTTCATTGCTGGGCCGCCGAGAACGACCAGCTTCGCACCAACGTTGATCTCGCCTTTTTGTACGTGATCGGCGCGAATGTTGCCGATCCCGCCCGCCAGCATGATCGGTTTGTGATAACCGCGCAGCTCTTCGCCATTGTGGCTATTCACTTTTTCTTCATAAGTACGGAAGTAGCCGTTCAGTGCCGGACGACCAAATTCGTTGTTAAATGCCGCGCCACCCAGCGGGCCTTCGGTCATGATGTCCAGCGCGGTGACAATGCGCTCAGGCTTACCGAAATCTTCTTCCCACGGTTGTTCGAAGCCAGGAATTCGCAGGTTGGACACGGAGAAACCGACCAGACCAGCTTTCGGCTTCGCGCCGCGCCCGGTGGCACCTTCATCGCGGATTTCACCGCCGGAACCGGTCGCCGCGCCCGGCCACGGAGAAATCGCCGTCGGGTGGTTGTGAGTTTCGACTTTCATCAGAATATGCGCCGGTTCCTGATGGAAATCGTAGCGGCCCGTTTCGTGGTCAGCAAAGTAGCGGCCCACTTCAGAACCTTCCATTACGGCGGCGTTATCTTTATAAGCAGAGAGAACGTGATCCGGCGTGGTTTCGAAGGTGTTTTTGATCATCTTAAACAGCGATTTCGGCTGCTGTTCACCATCGATAACCCAGTCGGCGTTAAAAATTTTGTGGCGGCAGTGCTCGGAGTTCGCCTGGGCAAACATATACAGTTCGATGTCGTTCGGGTTACGACCAAGCTTTGTGAAAGCATCCTGCAAATAGTCAATTTCATCTTCCGCCAGTGCCAGGCCAAGACGCAGGTTAGCGTCGATTAGCGCCTGACGGCCCTGCCCCAGCAAATCAACGCTGGTGACCGGAGTCGGTTGATGGTGTGCAAACAGCTGCTCTGCATCATCTAAAGCAAAAAAGACCGTTTCCATCATGCGGTCGTGCAGTTCAGCGGTAACCTGCTGCCATTGTTCATTGGTCAGCGTACCGGCTTCTATATAGTAAGCCACGCCGCGCTCAAGACGGTTTACCTGTTGCAGCCCGCAGTTATGGGCAATATCGGTCGCTTTCGAAGACCAGGGAGAGATGGTGCCAGGACGCGGGGTCACCAGCAGGAGTTTGCCTTGCGGGGCGTGGCTGGCGAGTGCCGGGCCATATTTCAGCAGGCGTTCAAGTTGTGCGTGCTCATCATCGTTTAACGGCGCATTGAGGTCAGCAAAATGGACATACTCGGCGTAAATAGTGTGAACCGGGAGCCTGGCAGCCTGAAAACGTGCCAGCAGTTTGTTGATTCGGAATGCCGACAATGCAGGCGAACCACGCAGAATTTCCATCATAAGTCTCTCGTCTTCTAAGCTTTCGGTGTACCCAAGGGGGGGAAACGGGCGTCATTATAAAGAATCTGATGCGCTGACGAAACCGTTTGCGTGGAAATAAAATCACCATCGCGAATTAGCAACGCGTGCCGCCAATGGCTGTAATAAGTTGCCAACTGGCGCAGGTTTACGCAAAATGCCGCTCATTTATGAGTAAACCTTTCACTATTATTACGTTTTTTCAAGCTGGGACGCGCACGACACAGAGAATTAACTAATTGAAAAAATTAAAGATTAATTATCTGTTCATCGGCATTCTGGCACTGCTGCTCGCGGTCGCTCTCTGGCCATCCATTCCCTGGTTTGGTAAAGCCGACAACCGTATCGCCGCCATTCAAGCGCGGGGAGAGTTGCGTGTGAGCACCATTCATACTCCCCTGACTTATAACGAAATCAACGGGAAACCTTTTGGCCTGGATTACGAACTGGCGAAACAGTTTGCCGATTACCTCGGCGTAAAACTGAAAGTGACCGTGCGGCAGAATATCAGCCAGCTGGTTGACGACCTCGATAATGGTAACGCCGACCTGCTGGCGGCAGGACTGGTCTATAACAGCGAAAGGGTTAAAAATTATCAGCCAGGCCCGACCTACTACTCCGTTTCACAACAACTGGTTTATAAAGTGGGTCAGTATCGCCCACGTACGCTGGGCAACCTGACGGCGGAGCAACTCACCGTTGCACCGGGTCATGTGGTGGTTAACGATCTCCAGACCCTGAAAGAAACAAAATTCCCGGAATTAAGCTGGAAGGTTGACGACAAAAAAGGCTCTGCGGAATTAATGGAAGATGTCATCGAAGGAAAACTCGATTACACCATTGCTGATTCTGTTGCCATTAGCCTGTTTCAGCGCGTTCATCCGGAACTCGCCGTAGCGCTCGACATTACCGATGAACAACCGGTGACCTGGTTTAGCCCATTAGATGGCGATAATACCCTTTCCGCCGCTCTGCTCGATTTCTTCAACGAAATGAATGAAGACGGTACTCTGGCACGCATTGAAGAGAAATACCTGGGGCATGGCGATGATTTTGATTACGTCGATACGCGCACATTTTTACGCGCCGTCGATGCGGTACTGCCGCAGTTAAAGCCCCTGTTTGAGAAATACGCCGAAGAAATTGACTGGCGTTTGCTGGCCGCTATTGCTTATCAGGAATCGCACTGGGATGCGCAGGCCACTTCACCGACGGGTGTGCGCGGCATGATGATGCTAACCAAAAATACCGCGCAAAGCCTCGGCATTACGGATCGTACCGATGCCGAACAGAGCATCAGCGGCGGCGTGCGTTATTTGCAGGATATGATGAGTAAAGTGCCGGAAAGTGTGCCGGAGAACGAACGGATTTGGTTTGCCCTCGCCGCGTACAATATGGGCTATGCGCATATGCTGGATGCCCGCGCCCTGACGGCAAAAACCAAAGGTAATCCTGACAGTTGGGCTGACGTAAAACAGCGTCTGCCTTTACTTAGCCAGAAACCCTATTACAGCAAGCTGACTTACGGCTACGCTCGTGGGCATGAAGCCTACGCTTATGTCGAAAATATTCGTAAGTATCAGATTAGCCTGGTGGGTTATCTGCAGGAGAAAGAGAAGCAGGCTACAGAAGCGGCGATGCAACTGGCGCAGGATTATCCGGCGGTATCGCCTACGGAGTTGGGCAAAGAGAAATTTCCTTTTCTCTCGTTTCTTTCCCAGTCGTCATCAAACTATTTGACCCACTCTCCCTCTCTGCTGTTTTCCAGGAAAGGGAGTGAAGAGAAACAAAATTAATCCGTCGAGGATTGCGCTTTTTTCTGCGCTTTAATTTCCTGGCGGCGCATGCGAAAGAAGTCACTGAGCAACGCCGCGCACTCATCCGCCAGTATTCCTTCGGTAATTTCCACTCGGTGATTCATACCCGGATGATGCAGCACATCCATTAAAGATCCCGCAGCGCCAGTTTTCGCGTCACGCGCACCAAAGACCACGCGACCAATGCGACTGTGGATCATCGCTCCGGCACACATTACACAGGGTTCAAGCGTGACATACAACGTGGCGTCGATCAGACGATAATTTTGCATCACCAGACCGCCCTGCCGCAGAGCCATGATTTCTGCATGTGCGGTGGGATCATGTCGACCAATCGGACGGTTCCAGCCTTCGCCAATAACACGATTGTTATGCACTAATACCGCGCCGACCGGCACTTCCCGCTCATCCCAGGCACGCTTTGCCAGCGTCAGCGCGTGACGCATCCAGTATTCGTGGCTAAATTCGACTTCAGACAAAAAGAAAACTCCGGTTATAAAAGCGCGGCGCATTATACACGGACGCTATGCTTTACTCTATTCCAGTTGCTGGAGTTCACCGCGCGGGGTTACTCGCCAACGATGCTGACAGAAATAAAGCAGCGGGTTGTCCTGATTACTGTCGCTATAGCCACTGTGCAACCGCAGTGGCGTGCCGATTTTACGCTCCAGTTGCGCGACCTTCTCATGCCCGAGGCAACGCATCGTCAATACCCAACCACCATAGCCACGCTGAATCTGACTGGCGATAAGATTAACCCGCGGCAGCCAGGGAGTATCGAAATAAACCGCTTCAACCAGCGGCTGCGGAGAGCCGGTAATCAACCAGATATCAGCATCGGAACTTAACAGGTAGGTGGTTAATCGCTCCTGAACCAGCGGAAAGGCGGTAACATTGTCACGAAACCAGCGTACGAAATCGGCCTGCAACGCCTGCAAACGCGCTTCATTGTGACCAAAAGTGCATCCCCACAGAAGCAGACTCATCGGCCAGCGTGCCGCACGACCTTTTATCAATAACGCAATGGCTATGATCGGCAACAACGGCATGACAAGCAATGCATTCAGCGGTTGGCGACGCAGTAAATAACGCAAAAAACTGCCGAACATATCCTGCTGATGCAATGTTCCATCTAAGTCAAAAAACACCACACGACGCTCGTGAGTTGCCAAACCATACTCCTCTGGACTGAAACATCCTGATTAATTTTCGCTACTACATAGCCTAACAGATAGATCATCACTTTTCCGGCAACAATCGACCGCATCATGGCTAACTGGAATTTTTAATTCATGGAAATTAGCGGCAATGGAATATAAAATTCACTCGCGTTTGTCTCATATTGCCTGTTGTCGCCACTATTTCATCGCGAGGAAAGATATGAACGGCTTACTTCGTATCCGTCAGCGTTACCAGGGGCTTGCCCAGAGTGATAAAAAACTGGCGGATTATCTGCTGCTACAACCTGATACGGCGCGCCATTTAAGCTCTCAGCAACTGGCCAACGAAGCCGGAGTCAGTCAGTCCAGCGTCGTGAAGTTCGCGCAAAAACTCGGCTATAAAGGTTTTCCGGCACTTAAGTTGGCGTTGAGTGAAGCGCTGGCAAGCCAGCCGGAATCTCCCTCCGTGCCCATTCATAACCAAATCCGCGGTGATGATCCGTTACGGCTGGTCGGCGAAAAACTGATTAAAGAAAATACTGCCGCCATGTACGCAACGCTAAACGTTAATAGTGAAGAGAAGTTGCATGAGTGCGTGGCAATGTTGCGCTCTGCGCGGCGGATAATTCTGACCGGTATTGGCGCTTCGGGTCTGGTGGCGCAAAACTTTGCCTGGAAGCTGATGAAGATTGGCTTCAATGCTGCCGCAGTGCGCGATATGCATGCGCTACTCGCAACAGTACAGGCGTCGTCCCCTGACGATCTGTTATTAGCCATTTCCTACACCGGTGTACGACGCGAGTTAAACCTGGCGGCAGATGAGATGCTGCGAGTGGGCGGAAAAGTGCTGGCGATTACCGGCTTTACTCCCAATGCCCTGCAACAGCGCGCTTCTCATTGCCTGTATACCATTGCCGAAGAACAAGCGACAAACAGTGCTTCAATCTCTGCTTGTCACGCGCAGGGAATGTTAACGGATTTGCTGTTCATTGCGCTGATTCAGCAGGATCTGGAACTGGCACCAGAACGTATTCGTCATAGTGAAGCGCTGGTGAAAAAACTGGTCTGAGTAAAGAATGCGCGTATAATGCCCGCCCGGTTTGTGTTGTTTTGAGAGTTTCCTTATGGCGCTGTTAATCACTAAAAAATGCATCAATTGTGATATGTGTGAACCCGAATGCCCGAATGAGGCGATTTCAATGGGCGATCATATCTACGAGATTAACAGCGATAAGTGTACCGAGTGCGTAGGGCACTACGAGACACCAACCTGCCAGAAGGTGTGCCCGATCCCCAATACTATTGTGAAAGATCCGCAACATGTCGAGACGGAAGAACAATTGTGGGATAAATTTGTGCTGATGCACCACGCGGATAAAATTTAATATTCTGCTCCTGGAGTAGACTATTGTTGACTTTATAGTGTGAGCCTTCAGGTTCTTATATTTATTTTCGTGATGTTATCATAAATATCAATTATTTCATGAATGATAACACTATCTGTATAAGCACTTATTTATAATTATTAAAGGCGCGCCTGGCTGGTTAACCTGACGCGCCTTAAGTACGTTTCCTTATGTTATAAGAACAGAAGGATCAGCTGTAAAACAGCAATGATGATTTTGATGACCCGTTTAATCAGGTATCGGCAATCAGTCATTCGTTTTTCCTTAAACAAGGAATGCAGCCGTTCAGATTAGCCCTTACATCTCCCCAAAACTGAACGTGCGAGTTATTGGAATCGAGTGCTGCACTCCACACCAGAGCTTTGACGACACCACTCGTTTCAATGGGGGAATTCAGTGGCATGGTGTAAAGCACAGCAAAATTGCCAATAACGAAACCGATTTTAATGTACTTATCAAAAAGCGGTCACGTTAATCTTTTTATCAATGTCGATTTCTTCGTAAAGGCTCGCGTTTTTTATGTCAGAGATTGCAAGTTGCTTGTACAGGATAACGAAATTGATCCATAATCATTTCTGTTGGAATCGTGTGCTGCACAAAATTAAAGTTGTAAAGTGAAAACCCCCGTTCCTTACCAGTTCGGGGGTTTTACTTTATAAAGAGAACGGTATTTTTTTAACTTTCAATAATTACCGTGGCACAAGCATAGTGGCGTTCATCTGCCAGCGTTACATGCATATTTACAACGCCGAGCTTTTCCGCCAGTTTTAATGCCTCACCCCATAGCCGTAGCCGTGGTTTGCCGAGCTCATCGTTAAATACTTCAAATTGATTAAACGCCAGACCATTGCGGATCCCGGTGCCAAACGCTTTTGCCGCCGCTTCTTTCACAGCAAAACGCTTCGCCAGAAAACGCACCGGCTGGTGGTGCGTTTTCCAGATTGCCCATTCGTTATCGCTTAATACGCGGCGTGCCAGGCGCTCACCGGATCGGGCGATCACCGCTTCTATGCGAGCGATCTCCACAATATCCGTACCTAAACCTAATATTGCCATTAGCCACGCGCTTCCAGCATCAGACGCTTCATTTCTGCCACCGCATCTTTCAGTCCGGTCATCACTGCACGACCAATAATGGCATGACCGATATTCAGTTCATGCATCTCAGGGATGGCAGCAATAGCTTTCACGTTGTGATAGGTCAGACCGTGACCAGCGTTAACTTTCAGACCGAGACTAGCGGCAAAGGTCGCGGCTTTGGCGATACGCGCCAGCTCTTGCGCCTGTTCGGCGTCAGTTTTGGCATCAGCATAGCAACCTGTGTGGATCTCGATAAACGGTGCACCAACCTCTGCCGCAGCTTTGATCTGCTCTTCATCGGCGTCGATAAAGAGAGAAACCTGGATCCCGGCATCTGCCAGACGTTTGCAGGCATCGCGCATTTTTTCACGCTGCCCTGCGACGTCCAGGCCGCCTTCGGTTGTTACTTCCTGACGCTTTTCAGGTACCAGGCAGCAAAAATGCGGCTTTGTTTCAACGGCGATCGCCAGCATCTCTTCGGTCACCGCCATCTCCAGATTCATGCGGGTATCCAGCGTCTGACGCAGGATGCGCACATCACGGTCAGTAATGTGGCGGCGATCTTCACGTAAATGCACGGTAATGCCGTCCGCTCCCGCCTGCTCAGCAATAAACGCCGCCTGCACCGGATCCGGGTAAGCAGTACCGCGTGCGTTACGCAGCGTTGCAATATGGTCAATGTTGACGCCTAACAGTAATTCAGCCATGACAATCCTCATCATTCATAATGTGTTTTCACCGTTCGCTTAGGCATAAACTGCCGGAACAGTTCCCTGCTCTTTAATGGTTTACCGCCAAGATACGGCTTAAGCGCCATGCGGGTAAAGCGTTTCGCGGCGCGCAGTGTGTCTGCGTCAGGAAATTCCCGCGCGTTTAACGCTTTTAACTGCCTTCCGGTGAACGTTTTATTGTCGATAACGACGCTTGCGATAAACCCTTTTTCTTCGCGATAACGATACGTCATGGTGTCATCTACCGGCTCGCCGCTACCCGCACAATGGGTAAAATTGACGCCATAGCCCAGATGCCCGAGCAGTGCCAGTTCAAAGCGGCGCAGCGCGGGTTCTGGCGTACCAGTGACCCCGGCAAGAGACTGAATGCAGTGCAAGTAATCGAAAAAGAGTTCAGAGAAGCGCGTCTCGTATTCCAGTACGCGGGAGAGAAGTTCGTTGATGTACAGACCGCTGTAAAGCGTGATACCGCTTAATGGCAGCGCCAGCGAGACGGCTTCAGCACTGCGCAGCGTTTTGACTTCGCCACGCCCGCCGAAACGTAGCAAGAGAGGGGTGAAAGGCTGTAATGCACCTTTCAGAGTAGAGCGTTTAGAGCGTGCGCCTTTGGCAACCAGACGCACGCGACCCGATTCCTCCGTGAAGACGTCCAGCATCAGGCTGGTTTCGCTCCACGGGCGACTATGCAGGACAAATGCGCGCTGCCAGCCTTCCATCGGAGTTACTCTTAAAGATCGTCAACGTAACCGAGACTGCGTAGTGCGCGTTCGTCGTCGGCCCAACCGGATTTCACTTTTACCCACAGCTCAAGGTGAACAGGCGCTTCAAACATTTCCTGCATGTCTTTACGCGCTTCAATCCCGATAGTTTTGATCTTGGCCCCTTTGTTGCCAATGACCATCTTCTTCTGCCCTTCACGCTCAACGAGAATCAAACCGTTGATATCATAACCACCGCGCTCGTTAGAGACGAAACGTTCGATCTCCACGGTCACGGAGTACGGCAGTTCAGCGCCGAGGAAACGCATCAGTTTTTCGCGGATGATTTCAGACGCCATAAAACGCTGTGAGCGATCGGTGATGTAATCTTCCGGGAAGTGATGAGTCGCTTCAGGCAGATGCTTACGCACGATTGCCGCAATAGTATCAACATTCAACCCGGTTTCGGCAGAGATCGGCACGATATCGAGGAAGTTCATTTGGCTTGCCAGGAACTGTAAGTGCGGCAGCAGATCGGCTTTTTCCTGCACGTTATCCACTTTGTTCACCGCGAGGATTACCGGCGCTTTGCCATCGCGCAGTTTGTTGAGCACCATTTCATCGTCCGGCGTCCAGCGGGTGCCTTCTACGACAAAAATCACCAGCTCAACGTCGCCGATAGAGCTGCTCGCCGCTTTGTTCATCAGGCGGTTAATGGCGCGTTTTTCTTCCATATGCAGGCCAGGGGTATCAACGTAGATCGCCTGATACGCGCCTTCAGTATGGATCCCCACAATGCGGTGACGAGTTGTTTGCGCCTTGCGGGAGGTAATGGAGATCTTCTGCCCCAGCAGTTTGTTCAACAATGTGGATTTGCCAACGTTCGGACGTCCGACGATAGCAATAAATCCGCAGTAACTTTTATCGATGCTCATTCCAGCTCCAGTTTTTTCAACGCCTGTTCGGCGGCAGCCTGCTCAGCCTTACGACGGCTTGAACCTGTGCCAACCACCGGTTCACTCAGGCCGCTGACCTGGCAGTGGATAGTAAATTCCTGATCGTGCGCTTCGCCACGTACCTGGACTACCAGATAAGTCGGCAGCGGCAGATGGCGACCCTGCAAATATTCTTGCAAGCGCGTTTTCGGATCTTTTTGTTTATCGCCTGGGCTAATTTCGTCCAAACGAGTTTGATACCAGTTGAGGATTAATTTCTCGACGGTTTGAATATCACTGTCGAGGAATACGCCACCAATTAATGCTTCGACGGTGTCGGCGAGAATTGACTCACGACGAAATCCACCGCTTTTAAGTTCACCTGGCCCTAAACGTAAGCACTCGCCTAACTCAAATTCGCGCGCCAGTTCCGCCAGCGTATTGCCACGGACCAGCGTGGCGCGCATCCGGCTCATATCGCCTTCATCCACACGAGGGAAACGGTGATAAAGCGCATTGGCGATAACGTAGCTCAGAATAGAGTCGCCTAAAAATTCTAAACGCTCGTTATGTTTGCTGCTGGCACTACGATGGGTTAATGCCTGCTGCAACAGTTCCTGATGATTAAAAGTGTAGCCCAGCTTCCGTTGAAGCCGATTAATTACGATGGGGTTCATGCGATACCAATAAATAAATGCGTCAACAATTCAGCACACGAAACAGACCTGATATACATGGCTCTGCTAACTGCTTCGCTGCAGTTTCAGTTTACCGGTATATGGGGACCAACGCTGTTTCGTGTGCCGTGGCAACCTGGAGGTGCCAACCTTAAACTTCGGGGGAATATTCTATACACAACGACGGGGGATGTCGTTAGCCACGGGAGATTTATCTCATAAATAATTCACGTTGTCGCCATAACGGCGACAACGTGAACGAAGATGGGCTATTAATGGATGCCGCCAATGCGACTTAAGCGCACACCTGTCGGCCATTCGCCTTCTTGCTTATCGAAGCTCATCCAGATAGCCGTTGCCCGACCGACCAGATTCGCTTCCGGCACAAAGCCCCAGTAACGGCTGTCCGCGCTGTTGTCGCGGTTGTCACCCATCATGAAGTATTGTCCCGGAGGAACAATCCAGGTTGCCAGTTGTTGCCCTGGCTGCTGGTAATACATCCCCACCTGATCCTGCGCAATCGGCACTGTCAGAATGCGGTGCGTCACATCACCCAGTGTCTCTTTACGCTCGGAAAGACGAATTCCATTTTCTTTGGTTTCGTTTTTCGGCACTTCAAAGAATCCGCTGGTCGCTTCCCCACCATTACGGCGTGAGAAGGTCTGAACGAAATCGCTCGGTTCCACGTTTGAGTAGGTGACCGGCAGCGCGTTTTCACACGCCTGGCCGGAACTGCATCCCGGTTGAATCGTCAGCTCTTTTGAGACCGGATCGTAAGTGACTTTATCGCCCGGTAAACCCACCGCGCGCTTGATGTAATCAAGCTTTGGATCTTCCGGATATTTAAAGACCACGATATCGCCGCGTTTCGGATGACCGGTTTCGATCAGCGTTTTCTGGTAGATAGGATCTTTAATGCCATAAGCAAACTTCTCTACCAGAATAAAATCACCGATTAACAGAGTCGGCATCATCGAACCTGACGGGATCTGGAACGGTTCATAAATAAACGAACGCACAATCAATACGATAGCCAGTACCGGAAAAACAGAAGCACCGGTTTCCAGCCAGCCAGGCTTCGGCGCAACCTTTTTCAACGTTGCTTTATCCAGTGAGTCACCGGCAGCCGCCTGCGCCGCTGCCTGACGTTCCCGCCGTTTAGGTGCGAAAAAGAATTTATCCACGCACCATAAAATGCCCGTCACTAGTGTGGCAATCACCAGAATCAGGGCAAACATATTCGCCATGCCAACTCCTAAGGGTTATTTGTTGTCTTTGCCGACGTGCAGAATGGCGAGGAACGCTTCCTGCGGCAGCTCGACGTTACCGATCTGCTTCATGCGTTTCTTACCTTCTTTCTGCTTCTGCAGCAGCTTTTTCTTACGGCTGATATCGCCGCCATAACATTTAGCCAGTACGTTTTTACGCAGCTGTTTCACGGTGGAGCGCGCAATGATGTGCGTACCAATCGCTGCCTGAATGGCGATATCAAACTGCTGGCGTGGGATCAGATCTTTCATCTTCTCCACCAGCTCGCGACCGCGGTTTTGCGAATTATCACGGTGGGTGATCAACGCCAGCGCATCAACACGTTCACCGTTGATTAATACGTCTACACGTACCATGTCGGACGCCTGGAAGCGTTTGAAGTTGTAATCCAGAGACGCATAACCACGCGAGGTAGATTTCAGGCGATCGAAGAAATCGAGCACAACTTCCGCCATCGGGATCTCGTACGTCAGCGCCACCTGATTACCGTGGTAAACCATATTGGTCTGCACGCCGCGTTTTTCTACGCACAGCGTAATAACGTTGCCGAGATATGCCTGCGGCAGCAGCATGTGACACTCTGCAATCGGCTCGCGCAGTTCGTAAATGTTATTTACCGCTGGCAGCTTTGATGGGCTGTCGACGTAAATAACTTCTCTTGACGTGGTTTCAACTTCATACACTACGGTCGGCGCAGTGGTGATCAGATCCAGATCGTATTCACGTTCCAGACGTTCCTGGATGATCTCCATGTGCAGCAGGCCGAGGAAGCCGCAGCGGAAACCAAAGCCCAGCGCGCTGGAGCTTTCCGGCTCATAGAACAGTGAAGCATCGTTCAGGCTGAGTTTGCCCAGCGCGTCACGGAAGGCTTCATAGTCGTCGGAACTTACCGGGAACAGACCGGCGTATACCTGCGGTTTGACTTTCTTAAAGCCAGGCAGCGCCTTTTCTGCCGGATTACGCGCCAGCGTTAAGGTATCGCCTACTGGAGCGCCGTGGATATCTTTAATCGCACATACCAGCCAGCCTACTTCGCCACATTTCAGTTCAGTGCGGTCAACCTGTTTTGGCGTGAAAATACCCAGACGGTCGGCGTTATAGGTCTGCCCGGTACTCATGACTTTCACTTTGTCGCCCTTACGCAGGGTGCCGTTTTTAATACGGATAAGTGAAACAACGCCCAGGTAGTTGTCGAACCAGGAGTCGATAATGAGTGCCTGTAACGGGCCTTCCGGATCGCCTTCCGGCGGCGGAATGTCGCGCACCAAACGTTCGAGAACGTCCTGTACGCCAACGCCGGTTTTCGCTGAACAGCGCACCGCGTCGGTGGCGTCGATGCCGACGATATCTTCAATTTCTTCCGCCACGCGTTCAGGATCGGCTGCCGGCAGGTCAATCTTGTTCAGTACCGGCACCACTTCGAGATCCATTTCCATGGCGGTGTAGCAGTTTGCCAGGGTTTGCGCTTCTACGCCCTGCCCGGCGTCGACCACCAGCAATGCGCCTTCGCAGGCAGCCAGCGAACGGGAAACTTCATAAGAGAAGTCAACGTGGCCCGGGGTGTCGATAAAGTTAAGCTGATAGGTTTCGCCGTCAGACGCTTTGTAGTCCAGCGTCACGCTTTGCGCTTTGATGGTAATGCCACGCTCACGCTCAAGATCCATGGAATCGAGAACCTGCGCCTCCATTTCACGGTCAGACAGGCCACCGCAGATCTGGATAATACGGTCAGACAGCGTCGATTTACCGTGGTCAATGTGAGCTATGATCGAAAAGTTACGTATATTCTTCATAAAGTATGATTATTGTGCCTTAATGCCCGGTTAACCAGGCTTTTAGAAGTCGCTGTTCTGAGCTTAACGTCTGTATTAATAGAAACGCCGCATTCTACACTACAACATTGAGGCGAGGAAATGTTCATACCGTATGGATTGTGGTATCTGGAAACGTCCTCGCATTTGTTATGCAAAATGCAACAAAGCCAGTGAAATCACTGGCTCGCGTCTTCCGAAGATGTTTCAAATCGCACAAGGCCAGGCGGCAATGCCACGCTTAAGATGATCGGTTGCCATTCAGACCGGGCAGCAAACTTTCGAGAGCCGCCACGTGCAATCAGGAATCCACCAACGCCACCGAGAATCGCACCGCATAATGCTGCAATATCTGAAGCAAAGAGTAGCTGAAATAGTGAAGCGATGAGGAATAGTCCCACCAACGGCGACATATAAACCAGTAATGCGGAGCTAAGCAGGCTGCCTTCGGCGATCCCCAATTCCACTTTTTGCCCCGGCACTAACGGTTCATCACAGGGTACGACAATGGTATGCGTGGTTTGCGGGCCAAGTTTATTCAACACGCGGCTACCGCAACCGGCGCGTGAAGCGCAGCTGCTGCATGAGGCTTTAACATCACAACTAACCAGCGCCTGCCCGTTTTCCCAGGAGATGACGGTAGCCCACTCTTTGATCATTGCGCTGCCCCGAACTTAATATTCTCGGCAATGCGTTTCGCCGTTTGCGGCGGCAGTTCACCGACAATGGTGATTTCGGCGTTATCACGTACGCTTGTACTGACGGTTCTGCGTCCGGTGCGCAACATCTGATCGGTGCTCGATGGCGTAGCGCGGTTAACGTTTACCGAAAAGCTGAATAATCCGTCGGAATAGAGACGTGATTCGATAGGCATGTTGTCCATCGTCGGTAGCGGACGTCGACTACTGGAAACTTCGCTAAAACCCTGTGGCAACCAGGTTGGCGTCCAGCTGAATTTAGCTTTTTCACCTACAGGAACAGAAAGCAACGGCGGCAAATTTGCCTTCGCCAGCGTCTGCATACTGCTGCTGATATCCTGATTGACATTAAAAGCAATCACGCGAAATTGTTCCAGCGTTTCACCATCGCGATCAAGGAGATCAACCCTCATCGGTAATTTCGATTCGGTGTCCATCCACACGATGTAGCTGTAGCGTGTACCATCTCGGGCAACCACGCGAATAACTTCGCAAAGACGATCAGCAATACGCGTGCGCCCGACGGAGATAAAGTCGTAGTAAGGAGAAAGGCGTTTGAAATCGGTATAGATGAGCGATGGCAGAGAATCAACAATGTAATCGCCATTAAGCGTGAACGGTTCAAGTCCCGGTTCAAAATAGCTGATTTCATTGCCGCGCTGTACCACTTCCCGGCGCGGGCCATCCATTTGCAACAATTGTGCAAGAGGACGGTTATCGAGGCGTGCATGTCGATAACGCAGAGACTCAACACCCTGTTTATTGATGCTGATGAATGACAGCTCGTAATTCAGTGACTGACTGGCCAGGTTCATCTGCTGTAATAACGCCCCGGACGCGGGAGTGGCCGAGGCGTTAGCAGAGAATAACAGGCTACCTGTCACTAATGACATGGCAAACCAAAGTTGCTTCATTACTGCGATTGCGTTCCTAAAGTTTGAATTCCTGGCACCTGTACAGCGGCTTGCTGGGTTTGCGCCTGCTCAAACTGAAGCTGTTCAGAGTGGAGTCGGCGTTGCAGTTCGTAATCCTGCAACATTGCATTAATGCGACGACGCTGCTCCTGTACCTGCTGCTGTTGACCATTGTTTGCGGTCGCTTCAGAAGGTACTCCCAGGCTTACCGGGCTGGCTTTACCCATCATCGGCAGTGTATTAAATACCGGCGTTTCGGGCTGCTGGGACGTTTCAGATTGTCCATTATAGTGCTGGACGCCAACGATAACTGCAAGCGATACGCATGCGGCTACGCCCATTTGGGTAAGCTGTGCCGCCCACGGACGTACTTTCTGCCAGAATGGCATTTTCTGCCATTGATGCGGCGCAGGCTGGGCTTCCGGGATCAACGTCGCCGGTTGACGTACTGGCTCTTCTTCAATGGCGGCCATCACGCGTGAAGAGATATCGAAATGGAGCACCTCGGGAGTATCACCCCGCATTGAGTCACGGATTAAGTGATAGCTTTCCCAGGTTTTCTGCATTTCTGGGTTATGAGCCAGTTCGTTAAGCAGCTCACTATCCAGCGTTTCGCCATCCATTAAAGCGGAAAGTTGTTCTTTCTGCATGCCTAATACCCTTATCCAGTATCCCGCTATCGTCAACGCCTGATAAGCGGTTGAACTTTGTTATCAATAGCTTCCCTCGCTCGGAAGATACGTGAACGCACCGTACCTACCGGACAATCCATGATAGCGGCTATCTCTTCATAGCTCAGGCCATCCAGCTCCCGCAAGGTTATTGCCATGCGTAAATCTTCCGGGAGGGACTCAATAGTTCGGAAAACTATCTGTCTCAGTTCTTCTGACAACATTAAGTTCTCAGGGTTCGAAATTTCTTTCAACGCGCCGCCACTTTCGAAGTTTTCAGCTTCAATGGCATCCACATCACTGGAAGGTGGACGACGCCCCTGAGCAACCAGGTAATTTTTCGCTGTATTTACAGCAATCCGATACAGCCATGTATAAAAAGCGCTATCTCCCCGGAACGAATCCAGCGCACGATAGGCTTTAATAAAAGCTTCTTGTACCACATCGGGAACATCACCCGACGGCACATAGCGGGAAACCAGACTCGCCACTTTATGCTGATAGCGCACTACCAGTAAGTTAAAGGCTTTCTGATCTCCCTTCTGGACCCGTTCAACCAGGACCTGGTCCGTTAACTGCTCGCTCATCCGAGGTAAAGTCTCCCCAAACCAAATTTCCACGCGCTATCGAAACGCCACTCCATTAGCTGCAATTTGAGCAAGCAAAGGGTTAGAGTGTCTCGTTTTTGTAAAGTTCCGTAACGCATCTGTTTTTGTTTGTCATGCTGTAGACGGATCATTATCTATCATTATAAGTCTACAGAATCTGAACATCGCATTATCTGTGTAGAAATGCCCATTTAACTGCCTGAAGAGTAACCCAACGGCCTTTTTATTTCACCACCTAATCCTCCACCAGCCAGTAACTTCTCTTTTTCTCGCCGCCCTGCGTCAACGTGTTTAGCAACTGTAACAAATATTAAAATAGCAGGTGTTTATCCGCACAACATGATGCTATGCTGACCAAACCATGTTTAGTAAATTAAACAAAGAAAATGAATACTCTCCCTGAACATTCATGTGACGTGTTGATTATCGGTAGCGGCGCAGCTGGACTTTCACTGGCGCTACGCCTGGCTGACCAGCATCAGGTCATCGTTCTAAGTAAAGGCCCGGTAACGGAAGGTTCAACATTTTATGCCCAGGGCGGTATAGCCGCCGTGTTTGATGAGACTGACAGCATTGACTCGCATGTGGAAGACACATTGATTGCCGGGGCTGGTATTTGCGATCGTCATGCAGTTGAATTTGTCGCCAGCAATGCACGATCCTGTGTGCAATGGCTAATCGACCAGGGGGTGTTGTTTGATACCCACATTCAACCGAATGGTGCAGAAAGCTACCATCTGACCCGTGAAGGTGGACATAGTCACCGTCGTATTCTTCATGCCGCCGACGCCACCGGTAGAGAAGTACAATCCACGCTTGTGAGCAAGGCGCAGAACCATCCGAATATTCGTGTGCTGGAGCGCAGCAACGCGGTTGATCTGATTGTTTCTGACAAAATTGGCCTGCCGGGCACGCGACGGGTTGTTGGCGCGTGGGTGTGGAACCGTAATAAAGAAACAGTGGAAACTTGCCACGCTAAAGCGGTAGTGCTGGCAACTGGCGGTGCGTCGAAAGTTTATCAGTACACCACCAATCCGGATATTTCTTCTGGCGATGGCATTGCTATGGCGTGGCGCGCAGGCTGTCGGGTTGCCAATCTCGAATTTAATCAGTTTCACCCTACCGCGCTGTATCACCCACAGGCACGCAATTTCCTGTTAACGGAAGCACTGCGCGGCGAAGGTGCTTATCTCAAGCGCCCGGATGGCACGCGTTTTATGCCCGATTTCGATGAGCGCGGCGAACTGGCCCCGCGCGATATTGTCGCCCGCGCTATTGATCATGAAATGAAACGCCTCGGTGCGGATTGTATGTATCTCGACATCAGCCATAAGCCTGCCGATTTTATTCGCCAGCATTTCCCGATGATCTATGAAAAACTGCTCGGGCTGGGCATTGATCTCACGAAAGAACCGGTGCCGATTGTGCCTGCTGCACATTATACCTGCGGTGGTGTAATGGTTGATGATCATGGGCGTACGGACGTCGAGGGTATGTACGCCATCGGCGAAGTGAGTTATACCGGCTTACACGGCGCTAACCGCATGGCCTCTAACTCCTTGCTGGAGTGTCTGGTCTATGGCTGGTCGGCGGCAGAAGATATCACCAGATGTATGCCTTATGCCCACGGCGTCAGTACGTTACCGCCGTGGGATGAAAGCCGCGTTGAGAACCCTGACGAACGGGTGGTGATTCAACATAACTGGCACGAGCTACGTCTGTTTATGTGGGATTACGTTGGCATTGTGCGCACAACGAAGCGCCTGGAACGCGCCCTGCGGCGGATAACCATGCTCCAACAAGAAATAGACGAATATTACGCCCATTTCCGCGTCTCAAATAATTTGCTGGAGCTGCGTAATCTGGTACAGGTTGCCGAGTTGATTGTTCGCTGTGCGATGATGCGCAAGGAGAGTCGGGGGTTGCATTTCACGCTGGATTATCCGGAACTACTCACGCATTCCGGTCCATCGATCCTTTCCCCCGGCAATCATTACATAAACAGATAAAAAGCCTGGGTCAGCGCCGTATACGCTTCGGAATAGTTCTGGCCTGGCCCACGAATGACTAAGCGATCGCTAAAGCATTCTCCCGCCTGCGGGGAGAATGCCAGCAGCACCCGATGCGGCAGTCGCGCTTCGTTTTCAGCCACATCCGTCCGCAAACGTAAATGCCAGCCCATACTTAATGCCAGTTCAGTAAAACCATTACCAATCTGCTCTGGCAGCACCACGCAGAAAAATCCCTCTTCGGTAATGCACTCCGCCGCACAGGCCAGCAACGATGGGTGATCAAGCGTAGTGGTATAGCGAGCCTGTTCCCGTTGAGGTGTCGCGCACTCTACTCCCGGCTGATAGTAAGGTGGGTTACTGATGATTAAATCGAAGCGCACTGTCTGCTGTGCGATCCACTGCTGAATATCCGCCGTATGGACGTTAATTCTCTCTAACCACGGGGACTGGGCGACATTTTCCTGCGCCTGAGTGGCAGCTTCACTTTCCAGCTCAACGGCATCAATCATTACGCTGTCATCGGTTCGCTGCGCCAGCATTAATGCCAGCAACCCGCTACCCGCGCCGATATCAAGGCAACGTTTTACCCCAGCCACCGGTGCCCATGCGCCCAGCAAAATGCCATCCGTTCCAACTTTCATCGCACAACGATCGTGAGCAACAAAAAACTGTTTAAAAGTAAATCCATTACGACGAAGCACGGATGTAGACTGTGACATGAAAATAAAACCTTGCAGGAAAAACGGCGATAGCACCGGGTGAGAACAATACCCGAGAAGCGATATCCATACAAACAGATGAAGATTGCAGCCGTAACGTCTATAATCAGCGCCCCACACAGAGGTAGAACATGACTGTAACGACTTTTTCCGAACTTGAACTCGACGAAAGCCTGCTGGAAGCCCTCCAGGATAAAGGTTTCACTCGCCCGACCGCCATTCAGGCTGCCGCCATTCCGCCTGCGCTCGATGGCCGTGATGTACTCGGTTCTGCGCCGACAGGCACCGGTAAAACGGCGGCGTATCTGCTGCCAGCGTTGCAGCACCTGCTCGATTTCCCACGTAAGAAATCCGGTCCGCCGCGTATTTTGATCCTCACCCCAACTCGCGAGCTGGCGATGCAGGTGGCCGATCATGCCCGCGAACTGGCGAAACATACGCATCTGGATATTGCCACCATCACCGGCGGCGTAGCCTATATGAACCACGCGGAAGTGTTCAGCGAAAATCAGGACATCGTGGTCGCCACGACCGGACGTCTGCTGCAATACATAAAAGAAGAGAACTTCGATTGCCGCGCGGTTGAAACGCTGATCCTCGACGAAGCAGACCGTATGCTGGATATGGGCTTCGCTCAGGATATCGAACATATTGCTGGCGAAACGCGCTGGCGTAAACAGACCCTGCTCTTTTCGGCAACTCTGGAAGGCGATGCGATTCAGGACTTTGCCGAGCGTCTGCTGGAAGATCCGGTGGAGGTTTCTGCCAATCCGTCCACCCGTGAGCGCAAAAAAATTCATCAGTGGTATTACCGCGCCGATGACCTGGAACATAAAACCGCATTGCTGGTGCATCTGTTAAAACAGCCGGAAGCGACCCGCTCAATTGTGTTTGTGCGTAAGCGTGAGCGTGTGCATGAGCTGGCAAACTGGCTGCGCGAAGCGGGCATCAACAACTGCTATCTCGAAGGTGAGATGGTACAGGGCAAGCGTAACGAAGCGATCAAGCGTTTGACCGAAGGTCGCGTAAACGTACTGGTTGCAACCGATGTTGCCGCGCGCGGTATCGACATTCCTGACGTCAGCCACGTCTTTAACTTCGATATGCCGCGCAGTGGCGATACTTATTTGCACCGTATCGGACGTACCGCGCGCGCCGGTCGTAAAGGCACCGCAATTTCGCTGGTAGAAGCCCATGACCATCTGCTGCTGGGCAAAGTTGGTCGCTATATTGAAGAGCCAATTAAAGCTCGTGTAATTGATGAGTTACGCCCGAAAACGCGTGCGCCAAGCGAGAAGCAGACCGGCAAGCCATCGAAGAAAGTACTGGCAAAACGCGCCGAGAAGAAAAAAGCTAAAGAGAAAGAGAAGCCGCGGGTGAAAAAACGCCATCGCGACACCAAAAATATTGGTAAGCGCCGTAAACCGAGCGGAACGGGCGTGCCACCGCAAACGACAGAAGAGTAATCTCAATGCCGGGTTTAAGCCCGGCATTATTTTTATCCCGGCAAAAAACACTCTTCAACACACTGAATAAAAATGTGCATCGCCGGGCTAACCGCTTTTCCGGCATGGTGAGCGCACATTGCCGTAATGGTCTGCGACTGTTCGCCAAAAGGCAATTCGATTAATTCGCCACTCGCAAGTTCATTTGCCACTGTAAAGCGCGGCAGGTAACTGACCCCGATATTTGCCGCGACACAACGCTTGATGCTTTCGATACTTATAAGCTCAATGGTGTTTTCCACCGTGATCCGTCGCTGGCGCAGCGTGCTCTCAAATATCTGGCGGAAGACACATTGCGGTTCATTGATAATAAAACTACAGGCGTTATGTCTTCCCGGCTCAGTAAAATCGACATCTGCAATTTGCGGTGAAGCCACCAGCACCAGCGATTGTTCACCCAACTCTCGTCGGTTCAGAGCATCATCATTCCCTACGCGGTAAAAGACGCCGACATCAGCCTCATCATTCAGTAGCGCATCACGGATCACGTAACAGTTCAGAGACTGCAACGATAAACGCACTTTTGGTGCGCGTTGCCGAAAACGCTGCAACACCTGCGGCATTCGGTAAGAAAGCAACGTTTCGCCTGAAACAACGCGTAGTTCCCCGTCCGGATCCGACTCTTTTTTGGCAGCCTCACGAAGGGTATCCATCACTCTGGTGAGTTCATAGATGTGCGGCAGCAGCTTTTTTCCTTCGCGGGTAAGGCACATTCGTCGACCAATTTTCTCAAATAACTGGACTGAGAACTCCTGCTCAAGCTGCTGAATATGAAAAGTCACCGTCGATTGTGTGCAGCACAATTTTTGCGAAGCTCGCAAAAAGGAACCCTCTTCCACCACGGTTTTAAGCGTAATAAAACGGCGCAGATCCATAACCCCAAACCTATCGAAAATATCGAATTTAGAATGTAAAAACATTCATTTTTTTAAATGTTCCGTGTCGGGTACTGTCTACCAAAACAGAGGAGATAACAAGTGACACCGACCCTTTTAAGTGCTTTTTGGACTTACACCCTGATTACCGCCATGACGCCAGGACCGAACAATATTCTCGCCCTTAGCTCAGCTACAACGCACGGATTTCGTCAGAGTACTCGCGTGCTGGCAGGGATGAGTCTGGGATTTTTAATCGTCATGTTGCTATGCGCGGGAATTTCGTTTTCACTGGCTGTTATCGACCCGGCAGCAGTGCATCTGTTGAGTTGGGCGGGAGCGGCATATATTGTCTGGCTGGCGTGGAAAATCGCTACCAGTTCAACAAAGGAAGATGGGCTTCAGACAAAACCAATCAGTTTTTGGGCCAGCTTTGCTTTGCAGTTTGTGAACGTCAAAATCATTTTGTATGGCGTTACGGCACTGTCGACGTTTGTCCTGCCGCAAACGCAGGCGCTAAGCTGGGTAGTTGGCGTCAGCGTTTTGCTGGCGATGATTGGGACGTTTGGCAATGTGTGCTGGGCGCTGGCGGGGCATCTGTTTCAGCGATTGTTTCGCCAGTATGGTCGCCAGTTAAATATCGTGCTGGCGCTGTTGCTGGTCTATTGTGCGGTACGCATTTTCTATTGAAAGACAAAAAGAAAAGCGGAAGAGGTCACCCTCTTCCGCTTAATAACTTGCTACTTAAGCCTTACAGGCTTTCAGTAAAGGTACGAGCGATAACGTCGCGCTGCTGTTCCGGAGTCAGAGAGTTAAAGCGAACTGCATAACCGGATACACGGATGGTCAGCTGCGGATATTTTTCCGGATGCTTAACTGCATCTTCCAGAGTTTCACGACGCAGAACGTTTACGTTCAGGTGTTGACCACCTTCAACGCGAACTTCTGGTTTCACTTCTACTGGAACTTCACGGTACTCAATGTCACCCAGTTTGCTTACTGCAACCACTTCGTCTTCTGCAAAACCTGCTTTCGCAACGATGCAACGCGCTTCGCCTTTTTCGCTGTCCAGCAGCCAGAAAGAGTTCAGCAGATCGTCGTTAGCGGCTTTAGTAATCTGGATACCTGTAATCATGTGATGCCTCCCCGGCAAAATTATTTGATTTGTTCAGCCTGTCGCGGCCAATTGGTAAAACCATTGTTGCTTGAGTGTATATATACTCCTCAAACACCCTTGAATCTTTGATTTAAATCAATAAAAACCACACATCAAGTATGGTCGCAAATGGATTTTATTGTTTTACATCAACTTATGCAGGTGTGAAATTTTACCAATTTACATTTTTTTGCACTCGTTTAAGTCTAAAAAATGAGCATGATTTTGTTCTGTAGAAAGAAGCAGTTAAGCTAGGCGGATTGAAGATTCGCGGGAGAGCGAGATGGCAAACGAATTAACCTGGCATGACGTGCTGGCTGAAGAGAAGCAACAACCCTATTTTCTTAATACCCTACAGACCGTCGCCAGCGAGCGGCAGTCCGGCGTCACTATCTATCCGCCACAAAAGGATGTTTTTAACGCGTTCCGCTTTACAGAGTTGGGTGACGTTAAAGTGGTGATTCTCGGCCAGGATCCTTATCACGGACCGGGACAGGCGCATGGTCTGGCATTTTCCGTTCGCCCCGGCATTGCGACACCGCCGTCACTGCTGAATATGTATAAAGAGCTGGAAAATACTATTCCCGGTTTCACCCGCCCTAATCATGGTTATCTTGAAAGCTGGGCGCGTCAGGGCGTTCTGCTACTCAATACTGTGTTGACGGTTCGCGCAGGTCAGGCGCATTCCCACGCCAGCCTCGGCTGGGAGACCTTCACCGATAAAGTCATCAGCCTGATTAACCAGCACCGCGAAGGCGTGGTGTTTTTGTTGTGGGGCTCACATGCGCAAAAGAAAGGGGCGATTATTGATAAGCAACGCCATCACGTACTGAAAGCGCCGCATCCATCACCGCTTTCTGCGCATCGTGGGTTCTTTGGCTGCAGCCATTTTGTGCTGGCAAATCAGTGGCTGGAACAACGTGGCGAGAAACCGATTGACTGGATGCCAGTATTACCGGCAGAGAGTGAGTAAATTTGCAGGAAAACGCCGGATGGCAGCGTTGCCACCCGGCTGATTTATCAGGCTTTATTCTGACGCCACCATTCACCAAGCAAAACGCCAGTTGCGACAGAGATATTTAGCCCGGCAACGTTGCCAGTACCGTCAATCTTCACGCGCAGATCGTTTGGATCGCGTGCGGCATCCGGTAACCCTTCATATTCCTGACCCAGTACCAGTACCATTTTCGCTGGCAGACTGGTTTTGAACAGCGGTTTACCCTGCTCGCTGGAAGTGGTCACTACGGTGTAACCCGCCTGACGGAAATCATCCAGCACGTTAACAATGTTGTCGCCAGTAATCGGCTGAACGTGCTCTGCGCCGCCTTCTGCGGTACGGATAGCCGCACCCGACTCCAGCAGTGCCGCATCCTGCACCACAACGCCTTTCACGCCGAAGTGCGCACAGCTGCGCATCATGCCACCCAGGTTATGCGGGTTAGATTCGTTTTCCAGTGCCAGTACACAATCCTGCACGCCTGCCTGGCTTACCCACTGCTGCACGGTTGTACCGTTACGCTTTTTGATCAGGAAGCAAACGCCGCCGTGATGTTCCGTGCCTGACGCTTTTGTCAGTTCCGCTTCATCCACAACATGGTACGCTTTGCGGTTTGCTGCCATCCAGCGCAAGGCTTCTTTAAAACGCGGCGTTACACTCTGGATAAACCAGGCGCGAACAATCGCTTCAGGACGGCTCTGGAACAGTGCCTGACAGGCATTTTCGCCGTAGACGCGGGTTTCTTCCGCACGCTGACGACGCAAAACTTCCGGATCAATAAAACTTTTACCACTGATGCCACCGTGATCGGCCTTTTCCGGCGTCTCATCACCCGGCGCGCGGGAAACTGTGCGCCACGGCGACTCTTCCCACTTGCGGTCACGGGGCTGACTCTGTTTGTCATCGCGGGCGGGGCGACGGCCACCGTCAGCACGAGATTTTCCTGGACGCCCGCCCCCTTTCCCGGTACGCGGGTTGTGGGTACGTTTATCAGAATCATCATCACTGCGGACATACATCACTTTGACCTTGCCGCTTTTACCTTTCATTTCATCGTTCATGCTTTTCTCCACCAGCGCTGCGCGAAGCGCGCAGATTACCCGAAGTCCGCGCGGTTCGCCATGATTTCGTACCAAAGCCTACGACTATCATACCTATTGAATAAAACAGATTGTTGTCTGGAACAATGTCCCCGATAATATGTAACATATTAGAAACATACCGGCGTCGTTGCCGATAAGTCTCCTTACTCATCCCGAGGTTAGTTATGAATACCGTTTGTACCCATTGTCAGGCCATCAATCGCATTCCCGACGATCGGATCGAAGATGCGGCAAAATGCGGACGCTGCGGTCACGACTTGTTTGACGGAGAGGTGATTAATGCGACCGGTGAAACGCTCGACAAATTGCTGAAAGATGATCTACCTGTGGTGATCGACTTCTGGGCACCGTGGTGCGGCCCCTGCCGTAATTTCGCACCAATTTTTGAAGATGTCGCGCAAGAGCGTAGCGGTAAAGTGCGCTTTGTGAAAGTGAATACCGAAGCTGAACGTGAATTGAGCAGTCGCTTTGGAATTCGTAGTATACCGACGATCATGATTTTCAAAAACGGTCAGGTTGTCGACATGCTTAATGGCGCAGTACCGAAAGCGCCGTTTGATAGCTGGCTGAACGAATCTCTTTAATATTACCGGGGCGCATCTTGTGCCCCGTTTTCTCCTCTGCGACAATGGCGTTTTTTCGACGCTCTCTTATGACCGAAAACGCTGTTCTCCAGTTACGCGCCGAGCGTATTGCGCGCGCAACACGTCCTTTTCTTGCCCGCGGTAATCGCGTTCGTCGCTGCCAACGCTGTCTTTTGCCAGAGAAATTATGTCTCTGTTCGACAATTACCCCAGCACAAGCAAAAAGTCGCTTCTGTTTGCTGATGTTCGACACCGAGCCAATGAAGCCCAGTAATACCGGGCGTCTGATTGCTGATATTTTGCCTGATACCGTTGCGTTTCAATGGTCGCGAACCGAACCCTCGCAGGACTTGCTGGAGCTGGTGCAAAACCCGGACTATCAACCAATGGTGGTCTTTCCCGCCTCGTATGCTGACGAGCAACGGGAAGTGATCTTCACACCACCTGCCGGTAAGCCACCGCTGTTTATCATGCTCGATGGTACCTGGCCGGAAGCTCGCAAGATGTTTCGTAAAAGTCCGTATCTGGATAATCTTCCCGTCATTTCCGTCGATCTTTCCCGGCTTTCTGCCTATCGCCTGCGTGAAGCCCAGGCTGAAGGCCAATATTGTACTGCCGAGGTAGCCATCGCACTGTTAGATATGGCCGGCGATACCGGTGCGGCGGCAGGGTTAGGCGAGCATTTTACCCGCTTTAAAACACGCTATCTGGCAGGAAAAACGCAACATCTGGGTAGCATCACAGCAGAACAGTTAGAAAGCGTTTAAAATCATTCGGTCACTTCTGCGGGAGACCGGTATGAGTCAGCGAGGACTGGAAGCACTACTGCGACCAAAATCGATTGCGGTAATTGGCGCATCGATGAAACCCAATCGAGCAGGTTACCTGATGATGCGTAACCTGCTGGCGGGAGGCTTTAACGGACCGGTACTCCCGGTGACGCCTGCCTGGAAAGCGGTGTTGGGTGTGTTGGCCTGGCCGGATATTGCCAGCTTGCCCTTTACACCCGACCTTGCGGTTTTATGTACCAATGCCAGCCGTAATCTTGCTCTTCTGGAAGAGCTCGGCGAGAAAGGCTGTAAAACCTGCATTATTCTTTCCGCCCCGGCATCGCAACACGAAGATCTCCGCGCCTGCGCCCTGCGCCATAACATGCGCCTGCTTGGACCAAACAGTCTGGGCTTACTGGCTCCTTGGCAGGGTCTGAATGCCAGCTTTTCGCCTGTGCCGATTAAACGCGGCAAACTGGCGTTTATTTCGCAATCGGCTGCTGTCTCCAACACCATCCTCGACTGGGCGCAACAGCGTGAGATGGGCTTTTCCTACTTTATTGCGCTCGGCGACAGCCTGGATATCGACGTTGATGAATTGCTCGACTATCTGGCCCGCGACAGTAAAACCAGCGCCATCCTGCTCTATCTCGAACAGTTAAGCGACGCGCGACGCTTTGTTTCGGCGGCCCGTAGTGCCTCTCGCAACAAACCGATTCTGGTGATTAAAAGCGGACGTAGCCCGGCGGCTCAACGTCTGTTGAACACCACGGCAGGAATGGATCCAGCGTGGGATGCGGCTATTCAGCGTGCCGGTTTGTTGCGGGTACAGGACACCCACGAACTGTTTTCGGCGGTAGAAACCCTTAGCCATATGCGCCCGCTGCGTGGCGACCGGTTGATGATTATCAGCAACGGTGCTGCGCCTGCCGCGCTGGCGCTGGATGCCTTATGGTCACGCAATGGCAAGCTGGCAACGCTAAGCGAAGAAACCTGCCAGAAACTGCGCGATGCACTGCCAGGGCATGTGGCAATCTCTAACCCGCTCGATCTGCGCGATGACGCCAGCAGCGAGCATTATGTCAAAACGCTGGACATTCTGCTCCACAGCCAGGATTTTGATGCGCTGATGGTTATTCATTCGCCCAGCGCCGCTGCTCCCGCAACAGAAAGCGCGCAAGTATTAATTGAAGCGGTAAAGCATCATCCCCGCAGCAAGTATGTTTCTCTGCTGACGAACTGGTGTGGCGAACATTCCTCGCAAGAGGCACGACGATTATTCAGCGAAGCCGGGCTGCCGACCTACCGTACCCCGGAAGGAACCATCACTGCTTTTATGCATATGGTGGAGTACCGGCGTAATCAGAAGCAACTACGCGAAACGCCGGCGTTGCCCAGCAATCTGACCTCCAATACCGCAGAAGCGCATCTTCTGTTGCAACAGGCGATTGCCGAAGGGGCTACGTCGCTCGATACCCATGAAGTTCAGCCCATCCTGCAAGCGTATGGCATGAACACGCTCCCCACCTGGATTGCCAGCGATAGCACCGAAGCGGTGCATATTGCCGAACAGATTGGTTATCCGGTGGCGCTGAAATTGCGTTCGCCGGATATTCCACATAAATCGGAAGTTCAGGGCGTCATGCTCTACCTGCGTACAGCTAATGAAGTCCAGCAAGCGGCAAACGCTATTTTCGATCGCGTAAAAATGGCCTGGCCGCAGGCGCGGATCCACGGCCTGTTGGTGCAAAGTATGGCTAACCGTGCTGGCGCTCAGGAGTTGCGGGTTGTGGTTGAGCACGATCCGGTTTTCGGGCCGCTGATCATGCTGGGCGAAGGCGGTGTGGAGTGGCGTCCTGAAGATCAAGCCGTCGTCGCGTTACCACCGCTGAACATGAACC
Source organism: Escherichia sp. F1 (assembly GCF_046764225.1). Classification (NCBI taxonomy): domain Bacteria; kingdom Pseudomonadati; phylum Pseudomonadota; class Gammaproteobacteria; order Enterobacterales; family Enterobacteriaceae; genus Escherichia; species Escherichia sp. F1. Next base: position 1,225,897 of record NZ_CP177202.1, on the reverse strand, counting down.
TGGCCCGCTATCTGGTTATTCAGGGGATCAAAAGTAAAAAGATTCGTGCGCGCAGTGCGCTACGCCCATTGGATGTTGCAGGCTTGAGCCAGCTTCTGGTGCAGGTTTCCAACTTGATTGTCGATTGCCCGGAAATTCAACGTCTGGACATTCATCCTTTGCTGGCTTCTGGCAGTGAATTTACCGCGCTGGATGTCACGCTGGATATCGCGCCGTTTGAAGGCGATAACGAGAGCCGGCTGGCAGTGCGCCCTTATCCGCATCAGCTGGAAGAATGGGTAGAATTGAAAAACGGTGAACGCTGCTTGTTCCGCCCGATTTTGCCAGAAGATGAGCCACAACTTCAGCAGTTCATTTCGCGAGTCACCAAAGAAGATCTTTATTACCGCTACTTTAGCGAGATCAACGAATTTACCCATGAAGATTTAGCCAACATGACGCAGATCGACTACGATCGGGAAATGGCATTTGTAGCGGTACGACGTATTGATCAAACGGAAGAGATCCTTGGCGTCACGCGTGCGATCTCCGACCCTGATAACATCGATGCCGAATTTGCCGTGCTGGTTCGCTCGGATCTCAAAGGGTTAGGCTTAGGTCGACGCTTAATGGAAAAGTTGATTACCTATACGCGAGATCACGGACTGCAACGTCTGAATGGTATTACGATGCCAAACAATCGTGGCATGGTGGCGCTGGCCCGCAAGCTCGGGTTTAACGTTGATATCCAGCTCGAAGAGGGGATCGTTGGGCTTACGCTAAATCTTGCCCAGCGCGAGGAATCATGAGTAAGGTACTGGAAATGTTGACCACTTAATCGGGACTGGTGTTATTATTGCCCGCTTATGTCGTCTGCATTGCACAGAGGACCCTTCAATGAACAGAGAAGAAATGCACTGTGATGTTGTCAAAATTTAAGCGTAATAAACATCAACAACACCTTGCCCAACTACCCAAGATTTCTCAATCAGTTGATGATGTCGATTTCTTTTACGCTCCCGCCGACTTCCGGGAGACGCTGCTGGAAAAAATAGCCAGCGCGAAGCAGCGCATTTGCATTGTCGCCCTGTATCTCGAACAGGATGACGGTGGCAAAGGCATTCTGAACGCGTTGTATGAGGCTAAAAGGCAGCGTCCGGAACTGGATGTGCGGGTGCTGGTCGACTGGCATCGTGCACAACGTGGACGCATTGGCGCTGCGGCATCTAACACTAACGCTGACTGGTACTGCCGCATGGCGCAGGAAAATCCGGGCGTAGATGTTCCGGTTTATGGCGTGCCAATCAATACCCGTGAAGCCCTTGGTGTTCTGCACTTTAAAGGCTTTATCATCGACGATAGCGTACTTTATAGCGGTGCCAGCCTGAACGATGTTTACCTGCATCAGCACGATAAATATCGCTACGACCGTTATCATCTGATCCGTAACCGTAAGATGTCAGACATTATGTTTGAATGGGTTACACAGAATATTATGAATGGCCGCGGCGTTAATCGTCTGGATGATGTTAATCGGCCAAAAAGCCCGGAAATCAAGAACGACATTCGCCTGTTCCGCCAGGAGCTGCGTGATGCCGCTTATCATTTCCAGGGCGATGCCGACAACGATCAGCTTTCCGTAACGCCGCTAGTGGGGCTGGGGAAATCGAGTCTGTTGAACAAGACCATTTTCCATCTTATGCCTTGTGCCGAGCAGAAACTAACCATCTGTACGCCATACTTCAACCTGCCAGCAATCCTTGTGCGCAATATTATCCAGTTGCTGCGCGAAGGGAAAAAGGTCGAAATTATTGTTGGTGATAAAACCGCGAACGACTTCTACATTCCGGAAGATGAACCTTTCAAGATAATTGGCGCATTGCCTTATCTCTATGAGATCAATCTGCGTCGTTTCCTGAGCCGTTTGCAGTATTACGTCAATACTGACCAGCTAGTGGTTCGGTTATGGAAAGATGACGACAACACCTATCACCTGAAAGGGATGTGGGTTGATGATAAGTGGATGTTGATCACCGGTAATAACCTGAACCCGCGCGCCTGGCGTCTGGATCTGGAAAACGCCATTTTGATCCACGATCCACAACTGGAGCTTGCGCCGCAGCGAGAGAAAGAACTGGAGCTGATCCGCGAGCATACCACCATCGTTAAGCACTATCGCGATCTGCAAAGTATTGCCGATTATCCGGTGAAGGTTCGTAAACTCATCCGCCGTTTGCGCCGTATCCGCATCGACCGATTAATTAGCCGCATCCTGTAATCACAACCCCGTCCTGTACGGGGTTTGTTTTTTGGAGGCCACGTTTTGCGTATTCTTTTTGTCTGCTCGCTATTGTTACTTTCTGGATGCAGCCATATGGCTAACGATAGCTGGAGCGGGCAGGATAAAGCTCAACACTTTATCGCCTCGGCGATGCTTTCCGCCGCCGGAAATGAATATGCACAGCATCAGGGGATGAGTCGCGATCGCAGTGCCACTTTCGGGCTGATGTTCTCTGTTGGGCTGGGCGCGTCAAAAGAACTTTGGGATAGCCGCCCCGAGGGGAGCGGCTGGAGCTGGAAAGATTTTACCTGGGATGTCGCCGGTGCAACTACTGGCTATACCGTCTGGCAGTTGGCGCATAATTAAAGGCGCATCCCCTTCCCTTTGCGATGTAGCATCAAAGAAACCAGAAACGCCACCACGGCCATCAAGGTCACATACCAGAAGAAGGCTGTTTCCATTCCTATTGATTTCAGCGACAACGCTACATACTCTGCTGAGCCACCAAATATAGCATTGGCGACCGCATATGACAGACCAACGCCTAATGCGCGAACCTGTGCCGGGAACATCTCAGCCTTCAGTATTCCACTGATTGAAGTATAAAAACTCACTATCAGCAGGGCGCACATCACCAGACCAAAAGCGGCATAAGGCGAAGAAACGTTCTGCAATGCTGAGAGAATAGGAACGGTAAAAATGGTTGCCAGCGAACCGAAACATAACATTGAGGTACGACGACCAATCTTATCCGACAGCGCGCCAATAAGTGGTTGAATAAGCATGAATACAAACAATGCGGCAGTCATAATGCCACTCGCCACGTTGGCATGCATTCCCGCAGTATTTACCAGATACTTCTGCATATAAGTGGTGAAGGTATAGAAACAAAGGGAGCCCGCAGCGGTAAAACCGAGAACCATGATGAATGCACGGCGATTGCGCCATAATCCTTTCAGAGATCCAGCTTCTTTTAAAGCGCGTGTTTCTTGTTGTGAAGTTTCATCTAACTGACGACGTAACCACAACGCCACAACAGCTAACACAGCTCCTAACGCGAAAGGAATACGCCATCCCCACTCTCTGAGTGCAGCGTCTTCCATGGTGTGTTGTAAAACCACGACAACCAGTAGAGCTAGCAATTGCCCGCCGATCAACGTCACATACTGAAATGATGCGTAAAAACCTTTGCGCCCTTCAACGGCAACTTCACTCATATAGGTGGCGCTGGTGCCATATTCTCCGCCAACGGATAATCCCTGGAATAAACGAGCAAGAAGCAATAATGCCGGAGCCCAGGTACCGATTGTTTCGTAGCCTGGCAAACAGGCGATAACCAGTGAGCCGAAACACATCATACACACCGATAACAGCATCGATTTTTTGCGACCATGTTTATCGGCTATGCGGCCAAATAGCCAACCGCCTATCGGGCGCATCAGAAATCCCGCAGCAAAAACACCTGCTGTTTGCAGTAGTTGAGTCGTCGTGTTCCCGGAAGGGAAGAAGATGTGGGCGAAGTAGAGTGAACAGAACGAGTAGACATAGAAATCGAACCACTCGACCAGATTACCTGAAGAGGCCCCCACAATTGACCAAATGCGGCGACGAGTATCACTACTTGTCAGTTTGCTGTCTGCCGTTACAGTACTTTCAGCCATGCCATTATATCTCCTGCCGTAATCCGATGCTTTTGTCGGTCGCTGTTGTTTATTTTTTTGGTAAAGAAAATGTTATACATTTGTTGCGCACCATTATGCAACCTTAACCATGAATTTAGTTAGCAGGAAAATGGTTATTAAGGAGCTTAAGGATAGATTTCTGGTAAGGAGGACACATATGGAAGTGAGCAAGTTGGGGAAGCCGTATTCGCTGGCGTATGTGGAGGAATAAGCTGCCCCCTATCGTGCCTGCGTAAGCTGGATAAGACGCGCCAGCGTCGCATCCGGCATTTTTTTCACCAACGCAAAAAGGCCATCCTGACGGATGGCCTTTCGCTTAATTTGATGCCTGGCAGTTCCCTACTCTCGCATGGGGAGACCCCACACTACCATCGGCGCTACGGCGTTTCACTTCTGAGTTCGGCATGGGGTCAGGTGGGACCACCGCGCTAAGGCCGCCAGGCAAATTCTGTTTTATTAACCCGCTTGTCGCCGGTTAATTTAATCTGTATCAGGCTGAAAATCTTCTCTCAATCCGCCAAAACACCTTCGGCGTTGTAAGGTTAAGCCTCACGGTTCATTAGTACCGGTTAGCTCAACGCATCGCTGCGCTTACACACCCGGCCTATCAACGTCGTCGTCTTCAACGTTCCTTCAGGAGACTTAAAGTCTCAGGGAGAACTCATCTCGGGGCAAGTTTCGTGCTTAGATGCTTTCAGCACTTATCTCTTCCGCATTTAGCTACCGGGCAGTGCCATTGGCATGACAACCCGAACACCAGTGATGCGTCCACTCCGGTCCTCTCGTACTAGGAGCAGCCCCCCTCAGTTCTCCAGCGCCCACGGCAGATAGGGACCGAACTGTCTCACGACGTTCTAAACCCAGCTCGCGTACCACTTTAAATGGCGAACAGCCATACCCTTGGGACCTACTTCAGCCCCAGGATGTGATGAGCCGACATCGAGGTGCCAAACACCGCCGTCGATATGAACTCTTGGGCGGTATCAGCCTGTTATCCCCGGAGTACCTTTTATCCGTTGAGCGATGGCCCTTCCATTCAGAACCACCGGATCACTATGACCTGCTTTCGCACCTGCTCGCGCCGTCACGCTCGCAGCCAAGCTGGCTTATGCCATTGCACTAACCTCCTGATGTCCGACCAGGATTAGCCAACCTTCGTGCTCCTCCGTTACTCTTTAGGAGGAGACCGCCCCAGTCAAACTACCCACCAGACACTGTCCGCAACCCCGATCAGGGGCCAACGTTAGAACATCAAACATTAAAGGGTGGTATTTCAAGGTCGGCTCCATGCAGACTGGCGTCCACACTTCAAAGCCTCCCACCTATCCTACACATCAAGGCTCAATGTTCAGTGTCAAGCTATAGTAAAGGTTCACGGGGTCTTTCCGTCTTGCCGCGGGTACACTGCATCTTCACAGCGAGTTCAATTTCACTGAGTCTCGGGTGGAGACAGCCTGGCCATCATTACGCCATTCGTGCAGGTCGGAACTTACCCGACAAGGAATTTCGCTACCTTAGGACCGTTATAGTTACGGCCGCCGTTTACCGGGGCTTCGATCAAGAGCTTCGCTTGCGCTAACCCCATCAATTAACCTTCCGGCACCGGGCAGGCGTCACACCGTATACGTCCACTTTCGTGTTTGCACAGTGCTGTGTTTTTAATAAACAGTTGCAGCCAGCTGGTATCTTCGACTGATTTCAGCTCCACGAGCAAGTCGCTTCATCTACATATCAGCGTGCCTTCTCCCGAAGTTACGGCACCATTTTGCCTAGTTCCTTCACCCGAGTTCTCTCAAGCGCCTTGGTATTCTCTACCTGACCACCTGTGTCGGTTTGGGGTACGATTTGATGTTACCTGATGCTTAGAGGCTTTTCCTGGAAGCAGGGCATTTGTTGCTTCAGCACCGTAGTGCCTCGTCATCACGCCTCAGCCTTGATTTTCCGGATTTGCCTGGAAAACCAGCCTACACGCTTAAACCGGGACAACCGTCGCCCGGCCAACATAGCCTTCTCCGTCCCCCCTTCGCAGTAACACCAAGTACAGGAATATTAACCTGTTTCCCATCGACTACGCCTTTCGGCCTCGCCTTAGGGGTCGACTCACCCTGCCCCGATTAACGTTGGACAGGAACCCTTGGTCTTCCGGCGAGCGGGCTTTTCACCCGCTTTATCGTTACTTATGTCAGCATTCGCACTTCTGATACCTCCAGCAACCCTCACAGGCCACCTTCACAGGCTTACAGAACGCTCCCCTACCCAACAACACATAGTGTCGCTGCCGCAGCTTCGGTGCATGGTTTAGCCCCGTTACATCTTCCGCGCAGGCCGACTCGACCAGTGAGCTATTACGCTTTCTTTAAATGATGGCTGCTTCTAAGCCAACATCCTGGCTGTCTGGGCCTTCCCACATCGTTTCCCACTTAACCATGACTTTGGGACCTTAGCTGGCGGTCTGGGTTGTTTCCCTCTTCACGACGGACGTTAGCACCCGCCGTGTGTCTCCCGTGATAACATTCTCCGGTATTCGCAGTTTGCATCGGGTTGGTAAGTCGGGATGACCCCCTTGCCGAAACAGTGCTCTACCCCCGGAGATGAATTCACGAGGCGCTACCTAAATAGCTTTCGGGGAGAACCAGCTATCTCCCGGTTTGATTGGCCTTTCACCCCCAGCCACAAGTCATCCGCTAATTTTTCAACATTAGTCGGTTCGGTCCTCCAGTTAGTGTTACCCAACCTTCAACCTGCCCATGGCTAGATCACCGGGTTTCGGGTCTATACCCTGCAACTTAACGCCCAGTTAAGACTCGGTTTCCCTTCGGCTCCCCTATTCGGTTAACCTTGCTACAGAATATAAGTCGCTGACCCATTATACAAAAGGTACGCAGTCACCCCATAAAGAGGCTCCCACTGCTTGTACGTACACGGTTTCAGGTTCTTTTTCACTCCCCTCGCCGGGGTTCTTTTCGCCTTTCCCTCACGGTACTGGTTCACTATCGGTCAGTCAGGAGTATTTAGCCTTGGAGGATGGTCCCCCCATATTCAGACAGGATACCACGTGTCCCGCCCTACTCATCGAGCTCACAGCATGTGCATTTTTGTGTACGGGGCTGTCACCCTGTATCGCGCGCCTTTCCAGACGCTTCCACTAACACACACACTGATTCAGGCTCTGGGCTGCTCCCCGTTCGCTCGCCGCTACTGGGGGAATCTCGGTTGATTTCTTTTCCTCGGGGTACTTAGATGTTTCAGTTCCCCCGGTTCGCCTCATTAACCTATGGATTCAGTTAATGATAGTGTGACGAATCACACTGGGTTTCCCCATTCGGAAATCGCCGGTTATAACGGTTCATATCACCTTACCGACGCTTATCGCAGATTATCACGTCCTTCATCGCCTCTGACTGCCAGGGCATCCACCGTGTACGCTTAGTCGCTTAACCTCACAACCCGAAGATGTTTCTTTCGATTCATCATCGTGTTGCGAAAATTTGAGAGACTCACGAATAATCTTTCGACTATTCAGTGTTTCAATTTTCAGCTTGATCCAGATTTTTAAAGAGCAAATATCTCAAACATCACCCGAAGTTGAGTTTTGAGATATTAAGGCAGGTGACTTTCACTCACAAACCAGCAAGTGGCGTCCCCTAGGGGATTCGAACCCCTGTTACCGCCGTGAAAGGGCGGTGTCCTGGGCCTCTAGACGAAGGGGACGTATCAGTCTGCTTCGCAAGACGCCTTGCTTTTCACTTTCTATCAGACAATCTGTGTGAGCACTGCAAAGTACGCTTCTTTAAGGTAAGGAGGTGATCCAACCGCAGGTTCCCCTACGGTTACCTTGTTACGACTTCACCCCAGTCATGAATCACAAAGTGGTAAGCGCCCTCCCGAAGGTTAAGCTACCTACTTCTTTTGCAACCCACTCCCATGGTGTGACGGGCGGTGTGTACAAGGCCCGGGAACGTATTCACCGTGGCATTCTGATCCACGATTACTAGCGATTCCGACTTCATGGAGTCGAGTTGCAGACTCCAATCCGGACTACGACGCACTTTATGAGGTCCGCTTGCTCTCGCGAGGTCGCTTCTCTTTGTATGCGCCATTGTAGCACGTGTGTAGCCCTGGTCGTAAGGGCCATGATGACTTGACGTCATCCCCACCTTCCTCCAGTTTATCACTGGCAGTCTCCTTTGAGTTCCCGGCCGGACCGCTGGCAACAAAGGATAAGGGTTGCGCTCGTTGCGGGACTTAACCCAACATTTCACAACACGAGCTGACGACAGCCATGCAGCACCTGTCTCACGGTTCCCGAAGGCACATTCTCATCTCTGAAAACTTCCGTGGATGTCAAGACCAGGTAAGGTTCTTCGCGTTGCATCGAATTAAACCACATGCTCCACCGCTTGTGCGGGCCCCCGTCAATTCATTTGAGTTTTAACCTTGCGGCCGTACTCCCCAGGCGGTCGACTTAACGCGTTAGCTCCGGAAGCCACGCCTCAAGGGCACAACCTCCAAGTCGACATCGTTTACGGCGTGGACTACCAGGGTATCTAATCCTGTTTGCTCCCCACGCTTTCGCACCTGAGCGTCAGTCTTCGTCCAGGGGGCCGCCTTCGCCACCGGTATTCCTCCAGATCTCTACGCATTTCACCGCTACACCTGGAATTCTACCCCCCTCTACGAGACTCAAGCTTGCCAGTATCAGATGCAGTTCCCAGGTTGAGCCCGGGGATTTCACATCTGACTTAACAAACCGCCTGCGTGCGCTTTACGCCCAGTAATTCCGATTAACGCTTGCACCCTCCGTATTACCGCGGCTGCTGGCACGGAGTTAGCCGGTGCTTCTTCTGCGGGTAACGTCAATGAGCAAAGGTATTAACTTTACTCCCTTCCTCCCCGCTGAAAGTACTTTACAACCCGAAGGCCTTCTTCATACACGCGGCATGGCTGCATCAGGCTTGCGCCCATTGTGCAATATTCCCCACTGCTGCCTCCCGTAGGAGTCTGGACCGTGTCTCAGTTCCAGTGTGGCTGGTCATCCTCTCAGACCAGCTAGGGATCGTCGCCTAGGTGAGCCGTTACCCCACCTACTAGCTAATCCCATCTGGGCACATCCGATGGCAAGAGGCCCGAAGGTCCCCCTCTTTGGTCTTGCGACGTTATGCGGTATTAGCTACCGTTTCCAGTAGTTATCCCCCTCCATCAGGCAGTTTCCCAGACATTACTCACCCGTCCGCCACTCGTCAGCAAATCAGCAAGCTGATTCCTGTTACCGTTCGACTTGCATGTGTTAGGCCTGCCGCCAGCGTTCAATCTGAGCCATGATCAAACTCTTCAATTTAAAAGTTTGATGCTCAAAGAATTAAACTTCGTAATGAATTACGTGTTCACTCTTGAGACTTGGTATTCATTTTTCGTCTTGCGACGTTAAGAATCCGTATCTTCGAGTGCCCACACAGATTGTCTGATAAATTGTTAAAGAGCAGTGCCGCTTCGCTTTTTCTCAGCGGCGCGGGGCGTGCATAATACGCTTTCCCGCTACAGAGTCAAGCATTTATTTTTGCTTTCTCTGCCGGAATTCTCAGGAGAACCCCGCTGACCCGGCGGCGTGTTTGCCGTTGTTCCGTGTCAGTGGTGGCGCATTATAGGGAGTTATTCCGGCCTGACAAGCGAAAAATATAAAAACTTTATCGTTCGCTCGTTTTTCAGGCAAAACATCTTAAATATAGTCTTTTCCGTCTAACTTATAGACAAAAACGAGCCCCGAAGGGCTCGTTTTATCATTTACTGGACGGCGACAATCCGGTCTTCATTAACTTCCAGGCGAATCACTTTACCCGGAACCAATTCACCAGACAGTATTTGCTGTGCCAGCGGGTTTTCAATCTGCTGCTGAATTGCACGTTTCAGAGGACGTGCGCCATAGACCGGATCGTAACCGTTCTCGCTCAGCAGTTTCAGCGCCTCGTCAGAAATGTGGATTTCATAACCACGTTCTTCCAGACGTTTATACAGACGTTTCAACTGAATCTGCGCAATCGAGGCAATGTGCTGTTCACCCAGCGGATGGAAGACCACCACTTCATCAATACGGTTAATGAATTCCGGACGGAAGTTATGGCTTACCACACCGAGCACCAGCTCTTTCATGTGCGCATAATCCAGTTCACCGAAGCGTTCCTGAATCAAATCGGAACCGAGGTTAGAGGTCATAATGACAACCGTATTACGGAAGTCGACCGTTCTCCCCTGCCCGTCAGTCAGACGACCATCATCCAGTACCTGCAACAGAATGTTGAAGACATCCGGATGCGCTTTTTCCACTTCATCCAGCAGGATGACGGAATACGGACGACGACGCACCGCTTCGGTCAGGTAGCCACCTTCTTCATAACCGACATATCCCGGAGGCGCACCAACCAGACGAGACACCGAGTGTTTCTCCATAAACTCGGACATATCGATACGGACCATCGCCTCGTCGCTATCAAACATAAAGTTCGCCAGCGCCTTACAAAGCTCAGTTTTCCCCACACCGGTTGGGCCGAGGAACAGGAATGAACCAATCGGGCGATTCGGGTCAGCAAGCCCTGCGCGGCTACGACGAATAGCGTTAGATACCGCATCAACCGCTTCGTTCTGACCAATAACGCGATGGTGCAGCTCTTGCTCCATACGCAGCAGTTTTTCGCGCTCGCTTTCCATCATGCGAGAAACCGGAATCCCCGTCCAACGCGCCAGCACTTCAGCAATTTCGGCGTCGGTCACTTTATTACGCAACAGACGCATAGTTTTGCCTTCGAGCTGCGTTGCGGCTTCCAGTTGCTTTTCCAGTTCCGGGATTTTGCCGTATTGCAGTTCAGACATCCGCGCCAGGTCACCCACACGGCGAGCCTGTTCAATAGCGATTTTCGCCTGTTCCAGTTCCGCTTTAATGGTCTGTGTACCAGAAAGCGATGCTTTCTCTGCTTTCCACTCTTCTTCTAACTCGGAGTACTGACGTTCTTTGTCGCTCAGTTCTTCGTTGAGCATATCCAGGCGTTTTTTACTGGCTTCATCAGACTCTTTCATTAACGCCTGTTGTTCCAGTTTAAGCTGGATGATACGGCGATCGAGTCGGTCGAGTTCTTCTGGTTTTGAGTCAATCTGCATACGAATGCTGGATGCTGCCTCATCGATCAGGTCGATGGCTTTATCTGGCAGCTGACGGTCAGCAATGTAGCGATGAGACAACGTCGCCGCTGCAACAATTGCCGGGTCAGTAATTTGCACATGGTGGTGCAGCTCGTAACGTTCTTTCAGGCCACGCAGAATCGCAATGGTATCTTCAACAGAAGGCTCGGCAACAAACACTTTCTGGAAACGACGTTCCAGCGCAGCATCTTTTTCGATGTACTGGCGATATTCGTCAAGCGTCGTGGCACCTACGCAGTGCAATTCACCACGCGCCAGCGCCGGTTTCAGCATGTTTCCGGCGTCCATTGCGCCATCGGCTTTACCCGCGCCGACCATGGTATGTAATTCGTCGATAAACAGGATGACGTTGCCTTCCTGTTTAGCAAGATCGTTAAGTACGCCTTTTAAACGTTCTTCAAACTCACCGCGATATTTCGCCCCAGCCACCAGCGCGCCCATATCCAGCGCCAGTACGCGGCGGCCTTTCAACCCTTCCGGCACTTCGCCGTTGATGATACGCTGCGCCAGACCTTCAACGATGGCAGTTTTACCGACGCCTGGTTCACCAATCAGTACCGGGTTATTTTTAGTACGACGTTGCAGCACCTGAATGGTACGGCGAATTTCTTCATCACGACCAATCACCGGATCGAGTTTGCCCTGTTCGGCTCGTTCGGTAAGGTCGATGGTATATTTTTTCAAAGCCTGACGTTGGTCTTCAGCACCTTGATCGTTCACGCTTTCACCTCCACGCATTTGTTCAATCGCTTGAGTAATGTTGGCGGTGGTCGCCCCTGCTGCTTTCAGGATGTCGGCCAGCGTGCCGCGAGACTCAAGTGCCGCCAGAACGAACAGTTCTGACGAGATAAAGTTATCACCACGTTTTTGCGCCAGCTTGTCGCAAAGATTAAGAACGCGCACCAGATCCTGTGATGGCTGGACATCACCACCAGTACCTTCAACCTGTGGTAAACGATTTAATGCCTGATTGATATCTGTGCGCAACTGGCCAGCATTAATGCCAGCGGATGTTAATAAAGGACTAACCGAACCCCCTTCCTGATTCAGCAGGGCGCTCATTAAATGAAGTGGTTCGATGAATTGGTTGTCGTGCCCGAGTGCAAGTGATTGGGCATCGGCAAGAGCAAGCTGGAATTTATTAGTAAGACGATCCAGACGCATAACTCCTCCCATAACGGATCAAAGTTGCTACTGGAGATTAAATGAGGTCATCCCTCAATTATTCAAGGTTATTGACCAGATTAATGTGAAAAGAAAATCACGCGTACCGGATCGTCTTGATTCTTTAGGTTATATCAGCCAAATGAAACTTGCCATACGACCGGTGGTCTTGTCGCGACGATAAGAGAAGAAAGTCTCATTTTCCGTATATGTACAACGGTCGCCGCCGAAAATTTGTTCAACACCAACGCTCGCCAGACGCTGCCGGGCAAGCTGATAAATGTCCGCCAGATACTTATCACCATGCTGAATGAAAGCTGTACTCGCTTCGGCGTCTACTGCCATAAACGCCTCGCGAACCTCCGCCCCCACTTCAAACGCGCGTGGACCAATTGCCGGCCCTAACCAGGCGAGAATATTTTCTGGATTATCAGCAAAACAGGAAACTGTCTCTTCCAACACGCCTGCGCACAGTCCACGCCAGCCAGCATGAGCGGCGGCGACTTCCGTTCCCGCTCGATTGCAAAACAGCACAGGGAGGCAGTCGGCAGTCATCACTGCGCAAACCGTGCCGGGCGTATTGCTATAAGAGGCATCTGCTCGTTTTGAGGCATAAGGTTCGCCAGTAAGCTTAAGCACATCTTTGCCGTGTACCTGCTCAAGCCAGACCGGTTTAGAAGGCAAATTGCCCGCAGCAAAAAGTCGCTTGCGATTCTCCTCAACGTGATCCGGGTTATCGCCACAATGAGCACCGAGGTTGAGCGAGTCATACGGGGGCAAGCTCACGCCGCCGATACGAGTAGAGCTACAGGCCGCAACACCTTTTGGCAGGGGCCACTGCGGGACAATCAGCTTACTCATAACCAGTCCACTTCATCTTTATGCTCTTCGAAATCGGCGCGCATCACCTCAATCAGCTCCACCATATCTTGTGGAATAGGCGCATGCCATTCCATTTCGATGCCGGAGATCGGGTGATAAAGACGCAGCATGGTTGCATGTAGCGCCTGGCGGTCAAACTTACGCAGCGTGGAGATAAACGCTTCCGAAGCACCTTTTGGCGGACGCGGACGGCCACCATAAACCGGATCGCCCACCAGCGGATGAGTGATATGGGCCATATGCACGCGGATCTGGTGCGTACGTCCGGTTTCCAGACGCAACCGCAGACGCGTGTGCACACGGAAGTGTTCCATGATGCGATAGTGAGTGACCGCCGGTTTACCCATCGGATGCACCGCCATGTGAGTACGTTTGGTCGGGTGGCGGCTGATTGGTTCATCTACTGTACCGCCAGCGGTCATATGACCAATTGCCACCGCTTCATACTCACGAGTAATTTCACGCCGTTGCAAAGATTCGACTAAACGCGTCTGAGCCGGAACGGTTTTTGCCACAACCATCAGGCCGGTGGTGTCTTTATCCAGACGATGGACGATGCCCGCACGCGGTACATCGGCAATGGGCGGATAGTAATGAAGCAACGCATTCAGTACCGTACCATCCGGGTTACCCGCGCCAGGATGTACCACCAGGTCGCGTGGTTTATTAATGACGATGATATCTTCATCTTCATAGACGATATCCAGCGGGATATCCTGCGGTTCAAAACGCGCTTCTTCTTCAATCTCAGCGTTGATGGCAACCTGCTCGCCACCCAATACTTTTTCTTTCGGCTTATCACAAACTTTGCCGTTAACCAGCACGCGCTGGTCGAGGATCCATTCTTTTATCCGCGAACGTGAATAATCCGGGAACATTTCGGCCAAAGCCTGATCTAAGCGTTGACCGAGTTGGTTTTCGGACACCGTTGCAGTGAGCTGTACTCGTTGTGCCATATATACTGCTTCTTCGTTTATCGTTGGGGTTTTACGGCTTTGCCGTTTAATATAGTGTGCTATTGTAGCTGGTCTTAACCGGGAGCAGGAACAGAGAATCTCCCGTATTACATTTTGAGGAAAGTCAAAACGTCATGACGCGCATGAAATATCTGGTGGCAGCCGCCACACTAAGCCTGTTTTTGGCGGGTTGCTCGGGGTCAAAGGAAGAAGTACCTGATAATCCGCCAAATGAAATTTACGCGACTGCACAACAAAAGCTGCAGGACGGTAACTGGAGACAGGCAATAACGCAACTGGAAGCGTTAGATAATCGCTATCCGTTTGGTCCGTATTCGCAGCAGGTGCAGCTGGATCTCATCTACGCCTACTATAAAAACGCCGATTTGCCGTTAGCACAGGCTGCCATCGATCGTTTTATTCGCCTTAACCCGACCCATCCGAATATCGATTATGTCATGTACATGCGTGGCCTGACCAATATGGCGCTGGATGACAGTGCGCTGCAAGGGTTCTTTGGCGTCGATCGTAGCGATCGCGATCCTCAACATGCACGAGCTGCGTTTAGTGACTTTTCCAAACTGGTGCGCGGCTATCCGAACAGTCAGTACACCACCGATGCCACCAAACGTCTGGTATTCCTGAAAGATCGTCTGGCGAAATATGAATACTCCGTTGCCGAGTATTATACAGAACGTGGTGCATGGGTTGCCGTCGTTAACCGCGTAGAAGGCATGTTGCGCGACTACCCGGATACCCAGGCTACGCGTGATGCGCTGCCGCTGATGGAAAATGCATACCGTCAGATGCAGATGAATGCGCAAGCTGAAAAAGTAGCGAAAATCATCGCTGCAAACAGCAGCAATACATAACAAAAACCTGAAACACAAAACGGCAGCCCTTGAGCTGTAATGCCGATCAGTTAAGGATCAGTTGACCGATCCAGTGGCTGTGTAAGAATCCGGAAACGCTCACTTGTTTCCGGATTTTTTTATGCACATTGGACAGGCTCTTGATCTGGTATCCCGTTACGATTCTCTGCGTAACCCACTGACTTCTCTGGGGGATTACCTCGACCCCGAACTCATCTCTCGTTGCCTTGCCGAATCAGGTACTGTAACGCTACGCAAGCGCCGTCTTCCCCTCGAAATGATGGTCTGGTGTATTGTTGGCATGGCGCTTGAGCGTAAAGAACCTCTTCACCAGATTGTGAATCGCCTGGACATCATGCTGCCAGGCAATCGCCCCTTCGTTGCCCCCAGTGCCGTTATTCAGGCCCGCCAGCGCCTGGGAAGTGAGGCTGTCCGCCGCGTGTTCACGAAAACAGCGCAGCTCTGGCATAACGCCACGCCGCATCCGCACTGGTGCGGCCTGACCCTGCTGGCCATCGATGGTGTGTTCTGGCGCACACCGGATACACCAGAGAACGATGCAGCCTTCCCCCGCCAGACACATGCCGGGAACCCGGCGCTCTACCCGCAGGTCAAAATGGTCTGCCAGATGGAACTGACCAGCCATCTGCTGACGGCTGCAGCCTTCGGCACGATGAAGAACAGCGAAAATGAGCTTGCTGAGCAACTTATAGAACAAACCGGCGATAACACTCTGACGTTAATGGATAAAGGTTATTACTCACTGGGACTGTTAAATGCCTGGAGCCTGGCGGGAGAACACCGCCACTGGATGATACCTCTCAGAAAGGGAGCGCAATATGAAGAGATCAGAAAACTGGGTAAAGGCGATCATCTGGTGAAGCTGAAAACCAGCCCGCAGGCACGAAAAAAGTGGCCGGGACTGGGAAATGAAGTAACAGCCCGCCTGCTGACCGTGACGCGCAAAGGAAAAGTCTGCCATCTGCTGACGTCGATGACGGACGCCATGCGCTTCCCCGGAGGAGAAATGGGGGATCTGTACAGTCATCGCTGGGAAATCGAACTGGGATACAGGGAGATAAAACAGACGATGCAACTGAGCAGGCTGACGCTGAGAAGTAAAAAGCCGGAGCTTGTGGAGCAAGAGCTGTGGGGTGTCTTACTGGCTTATAATCTGGTGAGATATCAGATGATTAAAATGGCGGAACATCTGAAAGGTTACTGGCCGAATCAACTGAGTTTCTCAGAATCATGCGGAATGGTGATGAGAATGCTGATGACATTGCAGGGCGCTTCACCGGGACGTATACCGGAGCTGATGCGCGATCTTGCAAGTATGGGACAACTTGTGAAATTACCGACAAGAAGGGAAAGGGCCTTCCCGAGAGTGGTAAAAGAGAGGCCCTGGAAATACCCCACAGCCCCGAAAAAGAGCCAGTCAGTTGCTTAACTGACTGGCATTACAGCCCTTGAGCTGCCGTTTTTTTATTCTGTTAGTTGTGAAACTGAAGCGATTTAGCCACTATCGATCTCATCAAATATGGCTCGCTTTGAGATATTCCTCAAGTAAAAAAACACCTCTTCCTGCGATTTCTCACAAAAAAGATTCGTTGACAAAAAGTGACAAAATTATGAGATTTCCATCACACATTTTGACATCAGGAACGGTATGCTGAATTCACCAAGACGGGAAGACAAGAGGTAAAATTTATGACAATGAACATTACCAGCAAACAAATGGAAATTACTCCGGCCATCCGCCAACATGTCGCAGACCGTCTCGCCAAACTGGAAAAATGGCAAACACATCTGATTAATCCACATATCATTCTGTCCAAAGAGCCACAAGGGTTTGTTGCTGACGCCACAATCAATACACCTAACGGCGTTCTGGTTGCCAGTGGTAAACATGAAGATATGTACACCGCAATTAACGAATTGATCAACAAGCTGGAACGGCAGCTCAATAAACTGCAGCACAAAGGCGAAGCACGTCGTGCCGCAACATCGGTGAAAGACGCCAACTTCGTCGAAGAAGTTGAAGAAGAGTAGTCCTTTATATTGAGTGTATCGCCAACGCGCCTTCGGGCGCGTTTTTTGTTGACAGCGTGAAAACAGTACGGGTACTGTACTGAAGTCACTTAAGGAAACAAACATGAAACACACACCGTTTTTCTTCGCATTCTTTTTTACCTTCCCCTGAATGGGAGGCGTTTCGTCGTGTGAAACAGAATGCGAAGACGAACAATAGGGCCTCCCAAATCGGGGGGCCTTTTTTATTGATAACAAAAAGGCAACACTATGACATCGGAAAATCCATTACTGGCGCTGCGAGAGAAAATCAGCGCGCTGGATGAAAAATTATTAGCATTACTGGCAGAGCGGCGCGAACTGGCCGTCGAGGTGGGAAAAGCCAAATTGCTCTCGCATCGCCCGGTACGTGATATTGATCGTGAACGCGATTTACTGGAAAGATTAATTACGCTCGGTAAAGCGCACCATCTGGACGCCCATTACATTACTCGCCTGTTCCAGCTCATTATTGAAGATTCCGTATTAACTCAGCAGGCGTTGCTCCAGCAACATCTCAATAAAATTAATCCGCACTCAGCACGCATCGCTTTTCTCGGCCCCAAAGGTTCTTATTCCCATCTTGCGGCGCGCCAGTATGCTGCCCGTCACTTTGAGCAATTCATTGAAAGTGGCTGCGCCAAATTTGCCGATATTTTTAATCAGGTGGAAACCGGCCAGGCCGACTATGCCGTCGTACCGATTGAAAATACCAGCTCCGGTGCCATAAATGACGTTTACGATCTGCTGCAACATACCAGTTTGTCGATTGTTGGCGAGATGACGTTAACTATCGACCATTGTTTGTTGGTCTCCGGCACTACTGATTTATCCACCATCAATACGGTCTACAGCCATCCGCAGCCATTCCAGCAATGCAGCAAATTCCTTAATCGTTATCCGCACTGGAAGATTGAATATACCGAAAGTACGTCTGCGGCAATGGAAAAGGTTGCACAGGCAAAATCACCGCATGTTGCTGCGTTGGGAAGCGAAGCTGGCGGCACTTTGTACGGTTTGCAGGTACTGGAGCGTATTGAAGCGAATCAGCGACAAAACTTCACCCGATTTGTGGTGTTGGCACGTAAAGCCATTAACGTGTCTGAGCAGGTTCCAGCGAAAACGACGTTGTTAATGGCGACCGGGCAACAAGCTGGTGCGCTGGTTGAAGCGTTGCTGGTACTGCGCAACCACAATCTGATTATGACCCGTCTGGAGTCACGCCCGATTCACGGTAATCCGTGGGAAGAGATGTTTTATCTGGATATTCAGGCCAATCTTGAATCAGCGGAAATGCAAAAAGCATTGAAAGAGTTAGGGGAAATCACCCGTTCAATGAAGGTATTGGGCTGTTACCCAAGTGAGAACGTAGTGCCTGTTGATCCAACCTGATGAAAAGGTGCCGGATGATGTGAATCATCCGGCGCTGGATTATTACTGGCGATTGTCATTCGCCTGACGCAATAACACGCGGCTTTCACTCTGAAAACGCTGTGCGTAATCGCCGAACCAGTGCTCCACCTTGCGGAAACTGTCAATAAACGCCTGCTTATCGCCCTGCTCCAGCAACTCAATCGCCTCGCCGAAACGCTTATAGTAACGTTTGATTAACGCCAGATTACGCTCTGACGACATAATAATGTCGGCATAAAGCTGCGGATCCTGAGCGAACAGTCGCCCGACCATCGCCAGCTCAAGGCGGTAAATCGGCGAAGAGAGCGCCAGAAGTTGCTCAAGCTGAACATTTTCTTCTGCCAGGTGCAGCCCGTAAGCAAAAGTAGCAAAGTGGCGCAGTGCCTGAATAAACGCCATATTCTGATCGTGCTCGACGGCGCTAATACGATGCAACCGAGCGCCCCAGACCTGAATTTGCTCCAGAAACCATTGGTATGCTTCCGGCTTACGTCCATCACACCAGACCACAACTTGCTTTGCCAGGCTACCGCTGTCCGGACCGAACATTGGGTGTAGACCCAGTACCGGGCCATCGTGCGCCGCCAGCATGGCCTGTAATGGTCCATTTTTCACCGATGCCAGATCAACCAGAATACAATCTTTCGGTAAAGGCGGTAATTTGCCGATAACTTGCTCAGTAACGTGGATTGGCACACTAACAATCACCATTCCGGCATCGGCAACAATATCAGCCGCTCGATCCCAGTCATGTTGCTCCAGAATCCGCACCTGATAACCCGATAGTGTCAGCATCTTCTCGAACAGGCGTCCCATCTGACCGCCACCGCCGACGATAACCACCGGACGCAGTGACGGACAAAGTGTTTTAAATCCTTTGTCGTTTTCACTGGAGTAAGATTCACGCATCACCCGACGCAAAACATCCTCAATCAGATCTGGCGGTACACCCAGAGCTTCCGCCTCTGCACGACGCGAGGCCAACATAGATGCCTCGCGCTCCGGAACATAAATAGGCAGTCCAAAGCGGCTTTTCACCTCGCCCACTTCAGCAACCAGTTCCAGACGCTTCGCTAATAAATTCAGCAGCGCTTTATCGACTTCATCAATTTGATCGCGTAATGCGGTCAACTCAGCAACCATAATAAACCTCTTAAGCCACGCGAGCCGTCAGCTGCCCGTTGAGATCATGATGGATCTCACGCAGTAAGGCATCGGTCATTTCCCAGCTAATGCAGGCATCGGTTACAGACACGCCGTATTTCATTTCGCTACGCGGCTGTTCGGAAGACTGATTACCTTCGTGGATATTACTTTCAATCATCAGACCAATAATGGAGCGATTACCATCTTTGATCTGAGCAACCACGGACTCTGCCACCGCAGGCTGACGGCGATAATCTTTATTGGAATTACCGTGGCTGCAATCTACCATCAGAGACGGGCGCAGTCCCGCCTGTTCCATCTCTTTTTCACATTGCGCAACATCCGCAGGGCTATAGTTCGGCGCTTTACCACCGCGCAGGATCACATGCCCGTCCGGATTCCCCTGAGTTTGTAGCAACGCCACCTGCCCTGCCTGGTTAATGCCAACAAAACGGTGCGGCTGGGCGGCGGCGCGCATAGCGTTAATTGCTGTTGCCAGACTGCCGTCGGTGCCGTTTTTAAAACCAACCGGCATGGAAAGCCCGGAGGCCATTTCACGGTGAGTTTGCGATTCCGTTGTACGAGCACCAATTGCTGACCAGCTAAACAGATCGCCCAGGTATTGCGGGCTATTTGGATCTAACGCTTCCGTCGCCAGTGGCAGTCCCATATTCACCAGCTCAAGCAGCAATTTACGCGCGATCTGCAGCCCGGCTTCTACATCAAAAGAGCCATCCATATGGGGATCGTTAATTAACCCTTTCCAGCCGACAGTGGTACGGGGTTTTTCAAAATAGACGCGCATTACCAGATAGAGGCTATCGCTGACCTCTGCGGCAAGGGCTTTAAATCGACGAGCATATTCCAGAGCAGTTTCCGGATCATGAATGGAACAAGGACCACATACTACCAACAGACGAGGATCGCGCCCGGCGATAATATCTGAAATGGTTTTACGCGAGTCAGCAATCTGGGCTTCTTGTTGCAGGCTCAATGGAAAAGCGGCCTTCAGTTGTTCCGGAGTCATTAAAACCTGTTCGTCGGTAATATGTACGTTATTCAGCGCGTCTTTTTGCATGATGGCGATCCTGTTTATGCTCGTTTGCGATAGTTGATCCTCAGCGAGGATGACGTAACGATAACACATAAAGTAAAGTTTTCAATCCATATTTCGTACATTTTTATTTACACAAGCAATTTATTCGCGCTTTTGACGCTTATTTTCGTACAAATAAATTTACACCACCTTTAAAAACAATCCGCTATGCTTTGAAAAAGGAGAAAGAAATGATGAAAAAGTTTATTGCCCCCTTGTTGGCTTTACTGGTTAGCGGATGTCAGATTGATCCTTATACTCACGCGCCAACCTTGACCAGCACCGACTGGTATGATGTCGGTATGGAAGATGCGATATCGGGCAGCGCCATAAAAGATGACGATGCATTTAGCGATTCACAGGCGGATCGCGGTCTATACCTTAAAGGATATGCCGAAGGACAAAAGAAAACTTGCCAGACCGATTTTACTTATGCCCGGGGCCTTTCCGGTAAAAGCTTTCCTGCCAGCTGCAACAATGTTGAAAATGCCAGTCAACTGCATGAAGTATGGCAAAAAGGGGCTGATGAAAATGCCAGCACAATACGATTAAATTAATTAAACCCCCGCAAATAAATTAAGCATGAGATTTTACTCATTGTGTTTTATTTCTCACATTGATGACGACCGCATGAAAGAATGATATTTTAATGAGCATTCTGAAAAAATATCGATGCATTTCGAGCGAAGATGGTGAGGATCCCTGAATGCGTTTTTCTCACCGACTGTTCTTACTGCTGATTCTCCTGCTGACGGGAGCACCAATACTCGCTCAGGAACCTTCTGACGTTGCGAAAAACGTGCGTATGATGGTTTCCGGTATTGTCAGTTACACCCGCTGGCCTGCGCTATCAGGGCCACCAAAGTTATGTATCTTTTCATCTTCACGTTTTAGTACCGCCCTACAAGAGAATGCCGCGACATCTTTGCCTTATCTGCCTGTCATCATTCACACTCAACAAGAGGCGATGATTTCAGGCTGCAATGGTTTTTATTTTGGCAACGAGTCACCGACATTCCAGATGGAATTAACCGAACAATATCCGTCAAAGGCGTTATTATTAATTGCCGAACAAAATACCGAGTGCATTATTGGTAGCGCCTTTTGTCTGATCATCCACAATAATGACGTCAGATTTGCCGTAAACCTGGATGCCTTATCGCGTAGCGGAGTAAAGGTCAACCCGGATGTCTTAATGCTCGCACGGAAGAAAAATGATGGATAACGATAATTCTCTTAATAAGCGCCCCACGTTTAAAAGAGCATTACGCAACATCAGTATGACCAGCATATTTATCACTATGATGCTGATCTGGTTGCTGCTTTCCGTGACCTCGGTGCTGACCCTGAAACAGTACGCGCAAAAAAACCTGGCACTGACAGCAGCAACAATGACTTACAGTCTGGAAGCAGCGGTCGTTTTTGCCGATGGCTCTGCAGCAACTGAAACACTGGCAGCGCTGGGGCAGCAAGGCCAATTTTCAACTGCAGAAGTGCGTGATAAGCAGCAAAATATTCTGGTATCCTGGCATTACACCCGTAAGGATCCAGGCGATACTTTCAGTAATTTCATAAGCCACTGGCTCTTCCCTGCCCCCATCGTTCAGCCGATTCGTCACAATGGTGAAACCATTGGCGAAGTTCGCTTAACCGCTCGCGACAGTTCAATCAGCCATTTCATCTGGTTTTCGCTCGCTGTCCTGACCGCCTGCATTCTGCTGGCATCAGGCATCGCAATTACCCTCACCCGCCATTTGCACAATGGTCTGGTTGAAGCGTTAAAAAACATCACCGATGTCGTACATGATGTGCGTTCCAACCGCAATTTTTCCCGACGAGTTTCGGAAGAACGTATCGCAGAGTTTCACCGCTTCGCTCTCGACTTCAACAGTCTGCTGGATGAAATGGAAGAGTGGCAGCTTCGTTTACAGGCCAAAAATGCGCAGCTTCTACGTACCGCACTACATGACCCATTAACCGGGCTGGCTAACCGCGCAGCGTTTCGTAGCGGTATCAACACGTTGATGAACAGTTCCGATGCCCGAAAAACGTCGGCGTTACTATTTCTTGATGGCGATAATTTCAAATATATCAATGATACCTGGGGTCATGCGACGGGCGATAGAGTCTTGATTGAAATCGCAAAACGGTTAGCTGAATTTGGCGGGCTGCGACATAAAGCATACCGCCTGGGCGGCGATGAATTCGCTATGGTGCTCTATGATGTACAGTCGGAATCTGAAGTGCAGCAGATATGCTCAGCACTGACACAAATCTTTAATCTCCCGTTTGATCTTCATAATGGCCATCAGACCACCATGACATTAAGCATTGGTTACGCGATGACCATTGAGCACGCCTCTGCGGAAAAATTACAAGAGCTTGCCGATCACAATATGTATCAGGCCAAACACCAGCGTGCCGAAAAGCTGGTGAGATAACAAGGATATATCGATATGATAAAGCACCTGGTAGCACCCCTGATTTTCACCTCACTAATACTGACTGGCTGCCAGTCCCCTCAGGGAAAGTTTACTCCTGAGCAAGTCGCCGCTATGCAATCTTATGGATTTACTGAATCCGCCGGCGACTGGTCGCTGGGCTTATCAGATGCCATTCTGTTCGCAAAAAATGACTACAAATTGCTCCCGGAAAGCCAGCAACAGATCCAAACCATGGCAGCCAAATTGGCCTCGACAGGGCTAACACATGCCCGTATGGATGGACACACCGATAACTATGGTGAAGACAGTTACAACGAAGGCTTATCATTGAAACGGGCGAATGTCGTGGCCGATGCATGGGCTATTGGTGGACAAATTCCACGCAGCAATCTCACCACACAGGGTTTAGGAAAAAAATATCCCATAGCCAGTAACAAGACCGCCCAGGGCCGCGCCGAGAACCGCCGCGTCGCAGTGGTGATTACACCCCCTTAAAACACGAGCAAACAGATAAAAAAAGGGCCAGCCAATTGGCCAGCCCTTCTTAACAGGATGTCGCTTAAGCGAAACCTTAGTTAAGACGCTCTTTGATACGAGCAGCCTTACCAGTACGCTCACGCAGGTAGTACAGTTTAGCTTTACGAACAGCACCACGACGTTTGACAGAAATGCTGTCAACTACCGGAGAGTGAGTCTGGAAGACACGCTCAACGCCTTCGCCGTTGGAAATTTTACGAACAGTGAATGCAGAGTGCAGACCGCGGTTACGAATAGCGATAACCACGCCCTCGAATGCCTGCAGACGTTTTTTGGAACCTTCAACAACCCATACTTTCACTTCCACGGTATCACCCGGACGGAAGGAAGGTACGTCCTGCTTCATCTGCTCTTGTTCAAGTTGCTTAATAATGTTGCTCATAATTTAATCTCTTATCCTGGGTAAACTGATATCTCGGGGGCTTACGCCATCCCATCATGTTTATGTTGCTGTTGTGCGTGTTCCGTTTTGAACTCCGCCAGCAACCTTGCTTGCTCTTCAGTCAGAGCCAGGTTTTCCAGAAGTTCAGGTCTTCTAAGCCAGGTACGGCCCAGCGACTGTTTCAAACGCCAGCGACGTATCTCGGCATGGTTGCCCGACAGTAACACTGGCGGAACTTCCATCCCTTCTAACACCTCAGGCCGCGTATAGTGCGGGCAATCCAGCAATCCTTCAGCAAAGGAATCTTCCGTTGCCGAGGCTTCATGTCCCAGTACTCCCGGAATAAACCGGGAAACGGAGTCAATCAGCGTCATTGCTGGTAACTCACCACCACTGAGAACGTAATCGCCGATTGACCATTCTTCGTCAATTTCGGTTTGGATCACGCGCTCATCTATACCTTCGTAGCGACCGCACACCAGAATCAATTTTTGATTCGTTGCCAGTTCGCTGACGCCCGCTTGATCAAGCTTGCGTCCCTGTGGTGACAGATAAATCACCTTTGCGCCTTCACCCGCCGCGGCTTTTGCTGCATGAATGGCGTCCCGCAAGGGTTGCACCATCATTAACATCCCCGGTCCGCCGCCGTAAGGACGATCGTCCACGGTACGGTGCCGGTCATGCGTGAAGTCGCGAGGACTCCAGCTCTGGATGCTCAGCAGGCCATTTTTAACTGCCCGGCCAGTTACCCCGTAATCGGTAATTGCGCGGAACATTTCAGGAAACAGGCTAATTATGCCAATCCACATAGCGCCGTCTTTTACCGTTTATCCGGTGGTTTAAAAACCAGGATCCCAATCTACTTCGATTGAACGAGTAGTGAGATCGACTTTCTTGATAACCTGCCCATCGAGGAACGGTACGAGACGTTCCTTGATACCAAACGCATCTTTCAGGTTTGCCTTAATGACGAGAACGTCATTAGATCCGGTTTCCATCATATCGACGACTTTACCGAGATCGTAGCCTTCAGTGGTTACTACCTGGCAGCCCATCAGGTCTTTCCAGTAGTAGTCACCCTCTTCAAGCTGAGGCAGCTGCGATGAATCCACGACAATTTCACAATTCGTCAGCAGGTTCGCCGCATCACGATCGTCAACGCCTTTCAGCTTGATGATCATGTCCTGATTGTGGTGCTTCCAGCTTTCCAGCTGGACTTGCTGCCACTGACCCGCCTTCTGGATAAACCAGGGCTGATAGTCAAAAATGCTTTCGGCGTCTTCGGTGGAAGAAAACACTCTGAGCCACCCACGAATACCGTAAGACGAACCCATTTTTCCCAAAACGATGGGATCAACAGGTGCTTGCGCGGTGAGTTGTTTGCTCATCATGACCACCGTGACAGATTAAGCTGCTTTGTTTACTTCTTTGATCAGCGCAGCAACGCGATCAGAAATAGTTGCGCCCTGGCCAACCCAGTGAGCGATGCGATCCAGATCCAGGCGAGTGCCTTCTTCTTTTTCGCTAGCGATTGGGTTGAAGAAACCAACGCGCTCGATGAAGCGACCGTTGCGTGCATTACGGCTGTCAGCGACAACAACCTGGTAGAACGGACGCTTTTTAGCGCCGTGACGTGCTAAACGAATAGTTACCATAACATCCTCTTGTGTGAATAAAACAACCGGACCCCATCGAGGAACGGAGTCCGGTGTCATATTAAAAGCCCGAAAATTTTACTCATTTTTGCGGAAATTGCAATCAACAGTTGCTAACTCTGCTGTAAAAGGCCGTCGGCGGTGCAGCCAGTTTGGTGCCGGAGTGCGCGCAGTCACCGGAGCGTACACGCAGTACGTGAGGATGACGAGCACACCCCGGTGCCAAAAAGGCAAACAAGCCAGGCCGATTAGCGACCAGGAAATCCCGGCGGCATCATACCCTTCATGCTTCTCATCATCTTCGCCATTCCGCCCTTCTTCATTTTCTTCATCATGCGCTGCATGTCGTCGAACTGCTTCAGAAGGCGGTTAACGTCCTGTACCTGCATCCCGCAACCGGCGGCGATACGACGCTTACGCGAACCTTTGATGATTTCTGGCTTAGCGCGCTCTTTCATCGTCATCGAGTTGATGATGGCTTCCATACGCACCAGCACTTTATCGTCCATCTGCGACTTGACGTTATCCGGGATCTGCCCCATGCCCGGCAGCTTGCCCATCAGGCTAGCCATGCCGCCCATATTTTTCATCTGGCGCAGCTGCTCAAGAAAGTCGTTGAGATCGAAGCCGTCGCCTTTTTTCAGCTTGCTGGCTAATTTCTCTGCCTGCGCGCGGTCAACTTTGCTTTCGATATCTTCGATCAGTGACAGTACGTCGCCCATACCGAGAATACGCGACGCGATGCGGTCCGGATGAAACGGCTCCAGCGCCTCAGTTTTCTCGCCAACACCGAGGAACTTGATCGGTTTGCCAGTGATGTGACGAATAGAGAGCGCCGCACCGCCGCGGGCATCGCCGTCCACTTTGGTCAACACTACACCGGTAAGCGGTAACGCTTCATTGAATGCTTTTGCCGTATTGGCCGCATCCTGACCGGTCATGGCGTCAACCACAAACAGGGTTTCAACCGGGTTAATCGACGCATGGACTTGTTTGATCTCGTCCATCATCGCTTCGTCAACGTGCAGACGACCAGCGGTATCCACCAGCAGCACGTCGTAGAATTTCAGTTTGGCTTCTTTCAGCGCAGCGTTAACAATATCAACCGGCTTCTGACCAACATCAGAAGGGAAGAAATCAACGCCCACCTGCTCTGCCAGCGTCTCAAGCTGTTTGATTGCCGCCGGGCGATAGACGTCAGCAGAAACCACCAGCACTTTCTTCTTGTGCTTCTCGCGCAGGAACTTACCGAGTTTACCAACGCTGGTTGTTTTACCGGCACCTTGCAGGCCCGCCATCAGCACGACCGCAGGCGGTTGCGCAGCCAGGTTCAGGGTCTGGTTCTCTTCGCCCATCGCCGCAACCAGTTCGTTACGGACGATTTTGACGAACTCCTGCCCCGGCGTCAGGCTCTTATTAACTTCATGACCAACCGCTTTCTCTTTTACGCGATTGATAAACTCACGCACTACCGGCAGAGCGACGTCCGCCTCCAGCAGCGCCATGCGCACTTCGCGCAGCGTATCTTTTACGTTGTCTTCAGTGAGGCGTCCACGGCCACTGATATTGCGCAGCGTGCGCGACAAACGATCGGTTAAATTATCAAACATTGTCTCTCGCCTGGGGTGGAAACGGTTGGCCGCAATCGCGACACATCATCAGTATATTGCCGCAGTATAACATGAAGGCGTCTTTGTTGTTATGCAACGGTTGGAGCAGCGTTCACCTAACGCTATACTGCTTCTCTTTCTTATTGCTCAAACTGTCGACATTACTATGCCCGTTTTTGCTCTGCTCGCGCTTGTCGCCTACTCCGTCAGTCTTGCGCTGATTGTTCCCGGTCTGCTGCAAAAAAACGGCGGCTGGCGGCGCATGGCTATTATTTCTGCGGTCATCGCGCTGGTCTGCCACGCAATCGCTCTGGAAGCCCGCATCCTGCCCGACGGTGATAGCGGACAAAACCTCAGCCTGCTGAACGTTGGTTCATTGGTCAGTTTGATGATCTGTACGGTAATGACCATTGTGGCTTCTCGCAATCGTGGCTGGTTGCTGCTACCCATTGTCTATGCCTTTGCGCTTATCAACCTGGCGCTGGCGACATTCATGCCCAATGAATACATCACCCATCTGGAAGCAACGCCTGGGATGCTGGTGCACATTGGCTTATCGCTCTTTTCCTATGCCACGCTGATTATCGCCGCCCTGTACGCGCTGCAACTGGCGTGGATTGATTACCAACTGAAGAACAAGAAGCTGGCGTTTAACCAGGAAATGCCGCCATTGATGAGTATCGAGCGTAAAATGTTCCACATCACGCAGATTGGCGTGGTGCTGCTAACGCTCACGCTTTGCACTGGCCTGTTCTACATGCACAACTTATTTAGCATGGAAAATATCGACAAGGCTGTGCTCTCTATCGTGGCGTGGTTTGTCTATATTGTGCTGCTGTGGGGACATTATCATGAAGGATGGCGTGGACGTCGCGTCGTCTGGTTTAACGTTGCGGGTGCAGTCATTCTGACACTAGCCTACTTCGGCAGCCGAATTGTCCAGCAGTTAATCAGCTAACCCCAGAAAAGGAGTTTCCCCTGGAACACATTTCTACTACTACGTTGATCATTATTCTGATCATCATGGTGGTCATTTCAGCCTATTTTTCCGGGTCCGAAACTGGAATGATGACCCTCAACCGCTATCGTCTTCGACATATGGCGAAACAGGGTAATCGCTCGGCCAAACGCGTCGAAAAATTGCTGCGTAAGCCAGACCGCCTGATAAGCCTGGTGTTAATCGGCAATAACCTGGTCAATATTCTTGCCTCCGCGCTCGGCACTATTGTTGGGATGCGTTTGTACGGCGATGCGGGCGTGGCAATTGCAACTGGTGTGCTGACTTTTGTCGTACTGGTATTTGCTGAGGTATTGCCGAAAACCATTGCCGCGCTGTACCCGGAAAAAGTCGCTTATCCGAGTAGTTTTCTGCTGGCTCCGCTGCAAATTTTGATGATGCCGCTGGTCTGGTTGCTGAACGCTATTACCCGCATGTTAATGCGCATGATGGGCATCAAAACCGATATCGTTGTTAGCGGCTCTTTAAGCAAAGAAGAGTTGCGCACCATCGTGCACGAATCGCGCTCACAAATATCCCGTCGCAATCAGGATATGCTGCTGTCAGTACTCGATCTGGAAAAGATGACCGTCGATGACATCATGGTGCCGCGCAGTGAAATTATCGGTATTGATATCAACGATGACTGGAAATCGATTCTGCGCCAACTCTCCCACTCACCTCACGGACGTATCGTGCTCTACCGTGACTCGCTGGACGACGCCATCAGTATGCTGCGCGTGCGTGAAGCCTGGCGACTCATGTCGGAGAAAAAAGAGTTCACCAAAGAGACGATGCTGCGTGCTGCGGACGAGATCTATTTTGTGCCAGAAGGTACGCCGCTCAGCACGCAGTTGGTAAAGTTTCAGCGCAACAAAAAGAAAGTCGGCCTGGTCGTCAACGAATATGGAGACATTCAGGGGCTGGTGGCGGTTGAAGATATTCTGGAAGAGATTGTCGGCGATTTCACTACCTCGATGTCGCCAACACTTGCCGAAGAGGTCACGCCGCAAAACGACGGTTCGGTGATTATCGATGGCACCGCCAACGTGCGGGAAATCAACAAAGCCTTTAACTGGCATCTACCGGAAGATGATGCCCGCACGGTTAATGGCGTCATTCTTGAGGCACTGGAAGAGATCCCTGTCGCAGGCACCCGCGTGCGTATTGGCGAGTACGATATCGATATTCTCGACGTACAGGACAATATGATTAAGCAGGTAAAAGTTTTTCCTGTAAAACCGCTGCGCGAGAGTGTGGCGGAGTAACGAAAACGGCCCTGCATTCGCATGCAGGGCCGTGAATTATTACGAAAACAGAAATTACGCTTTTGCCTTCGCTACAGTTACCATCGCCGCACGAATCGTACGACCATTCAGCGTATAACCCTTCTGCATAATGCCCAGTACGTTACCTGGCGCAACGTCATCAGATTCCACCATTGCGATAGCCTGATGCACATTCGGGTCCAGCGGCACGTTAGTTTCGGCGATCACTTCGACACCAAACTTACGCACAACATCCAGCATCGACTTCAGCGTCAGCTCAATGCCTTCAACCATCGCAGACATATCCGGGTTAGCTTTATCAGCCACTTCCAGCGCACGATCCAGGCTATCAATCACCGGCAGCAATTCGTTGATGAATTTCTCCAGCGCGAATTTGTGGGCTTTTTCAATATCCAGTTCAGTACGACGACGCAGGTTTTCCATTTCGGCTTTTACACGCAAAATGCCGTCACGTTCACGGGTCTGGGCTTCAGCCAGCTGAGCTTCGAGATTCGCAATTTTTTCATCGCGCGGATCCACCTGCTCAGCAGAAGCTTCTGGCTCAACTGCCTCAATCTCTTCGTGCTGATCCATGATAATTTCTTCCGGGGCTTGCCCCTCAGGCGTTTTCTGTTCTTTACTACTCATGAATTTCTCCGCGTTTTTTTCGCATTCATCTCGCTAACTTCGCTTATTATGGGGATCAGTTTCAGGGTTTCAAGGGAAGCACTCACATTGTCATCAATCTTCGCAACAAGGACCTCGGAAAAATGAATAATCATTTCAAGTGTATTGGCATTGTGGGACACCCACGGCACCCCACTGCACTGACAACACATGAAATGCTCTACCGCTGGCTGTGCACAAAAGGTTACGAGGTCATCGTTGAGCAGCAAATCGCTCACGAACTGCAACTGAAGAATGTGAAAACTGGCACGCTCGCGGAGATTGGGCAACTGGCTGATCTCGCGGTAGTCGTTGGTGGCGACGGTAATATGCTGGGCGCGGCACGCACACTCGCCCGTTACGATATTAAAGTTATTGGAATCAACCGTGGCAACCTGGGTTTCCTGACCGACCTTGATCCCGATAACGCCCAGCAACAGTTAGCCGATGTGCTGGAAGGCCACTACATCAGCGAAAAACGTTTTTTGCTGGAAGCGCAAGTCTGTCAGCAAGATTGCCAGAAACGCATCAGCACGGCGATTAACGAAGTGGTACTTCATCCTGGTAAAGTGGCGCATATGATTGAGTTCGAAGTGTATATCGACGAGATCTTTGCGTTTTCTCAGCGTTCCGATGGACTAATTATTTCGACGCCAACAGGCTCCACCGCCTATTCCCTCTCTGCAGGCGGTCCTATTCTGACACCCTCTCTGGATGCGATTACCCTGGTGCCCATGTTCCCGCATACGTTGTCAGCACGACCACTGGTGATAAACAGCAGCAGCACGATCCGTCTGCGTTTTTCGCATCGCCGTAACGACCTGGAAATCAGTTGCGACAGCCAAATAGCACTACCTATTCAGGAAGGTGAAGATGTCCTGATTCGTCGCTGTGATTACCATCTGAATCTGATTCATCCGAAAGATTACAGTTATTTCAATACATTAAGCACCAAGCTCGGCTGGTCAAAAAAATTATTCTAATTTTACGCCAGCCTCTTTACTGTATATAAAACCAGTTTATACTGTACACAATAACAGTAATGGTTTTTCATACAGGAAAACGACTATGTTGGCACAACTGACCATCAGCAACTTTGCTATCGTTCGTGAGCTTGAGATTGATTTTCATAGCGGCATGACCGTAATAACTGGCGAGACCGGCGCGGGTAAATCTATTGCAATAGATGCCCTCGGCCTTTGTCTCGGTGGTCGCGCTGAAGCCGACATGGTGCGTACCGGCGCTGCTCGTGCCGACCTGTGCGCCCGTTTTTCTCTGAAAGATACGCCAGCGGCCCTGCGCTGGCTGGAAGAAAACCAGCTTGAAGACGGACATGAATGTTTGCTTCGTCGCGTAATCAGCAGCGATGGTCGCTCCCGTGGTTTCATCAACGGTACAGCGGTTCCTCTGTCACAACTGCGCGAACTGGGTCAGTTGCTCATTCAGATCCATGGTCAGCACGCTCATCAATTACTCACCAAACCTGAGCACCAAAAATTCCTGCTTGATGGCTATGCCAATGAAACCTCTCTACTTCAGGAAATGACCGCACGTTATCAGTTGTGGCATCAAAGCTGCCGTGACCTCGCGCATCATCAACAGTTAAGTCAGGAACGTGCTGCCCGTGCGGAGCTGCTGCAATACCAATTAAAAGAACTTAACGAATTTAATCCGCAGCCCGGAGAGTTTGAGCAAATCGACGAAGAGTACAAACGTCTGGCGAACAGCGGTCAATTGCTGACTACCAGCCAGAATGCATTGGCATTAATGGCCGACGGTGAAGACGCAAACCTGCAAAGTCAGCTTTACACGGCTAAACAACTGGTGAGCGAATTGATTGGCATGGACAGCAAACTGTCCGGCGTACTTGATATGCTGGAAGAAGCTACCATCCAGATTGCTGAAGCCAGCGATGAACTGCGCCACTACTGCGATCGTCTGGATCTCGATCCCAACCGACTGTTTGAACTTGAACAGCGCATCTCAAGACAGATTTCGCTGGCACGTAAACATCACGTCAGCCCTGAGGCATTGCCACAGTATTACCAGTCGCTACTGGAAGAACAGCAGCAACTGGACGATCAGGCCGACTCACAAGAAACGCTCGCGCTGGCGGTAACGAAACATCATCAGCAGGCACTGGAAACCGCGCACGCATTACACCTGCAACGCCAGCATTATGCAAATGAGTTGGCACAGCTGATCACCGACAGTATGCATGCGCTCTCAATGCCGCATGGGCAGTTTACGATCGATGTTAAATTTGACGAGCATCACCTGGGCGCTGACGGTGCCGATCGTATTGAGTTTCGGGTAACCACCAACCCAGGTCAGCCAATGCAGCCTATTGCCAAAGTCGCATCCGGTGGTGAATTGTCACGCATTGCATTGGCAATTCAGGTCATCACGGCGCGTAAAATGGAAACCCCGGCACTGATTTTTGATGAAGTGGATGTAGGGATTAGCGGTCCAACAGCGGCAGTTGTCGGCAAACTGCTGCGTCAACTTGGCGAATCAACTCAAGTGATGTGTGTTACCCATCTGCCACAAGTCGCGGGATGTGGTCATCAACACTATTTTGTCAGCAAAGAAACCGATGGTGCGATGACAGAAACGCATATGCAATCCCTGGATAAAAAAGCGCGGTTACAAGAACTGGCGCGCCTGCTTGGTGGCAGTGAAGTCACACGTAACACTCTGGCGAATGCGAAAGAACTGCTTGCGGCGTAAACTTTTTTCCTGCTTCACGGTCAGAGTAAACAGCAAAACGCCGTAAGACCGGAAAGCAAAAGGTTTTAAAGTGATGAAAGGTCTATTATCATCGGCATATTACAGATGAGCCACGTACTGCTCGGGCCCGAAAAGGAATCAAATCACTATGCGCTGTAAAACGCTGACTGCTGCAGCAGCAGTACTATTGATGTTGACCGCAGGCTGTTCCACTCTGGAGCGAGTGGTTTACCGTCCTGACATCAACCAGGGGAACTATCTGACCGCTAACGACGTATCCAAAATACGTGTTGGCATGACGCAACAACAAGTTGCGTACGCATTGGGTACACCGCTGATGTCCGATCCATTTGGTACGAATACCTGGTTCTATGTCTTCCGCCAGCAACCAGGTCATGAAGGTGTAACGCAGCAAACGCTGACGCTGACCTTTAATAGTAGCGGGGTGTTGACCAATATTGATAATAAACCTGCGCTGAGTGGTAACTAATAATAAAGTTGCTCTCAAAGACGTTAAAAAAGGTGCTCAATGAGCACCTTTTTTCTGTCTGTTATTTATTCGCTGATTTTTCTGCTCGTTGCCTGCGCAGCCCTTTCGGATCGGCAATGAGAGGACGATAAATCTCCACCCGATCGCCATCATGTACAATATCGCTGAGTTTTGCCGGACGGCTGTAAATGCCGACTTTGTTTTTAGCTAAATCGATATCGGTACGCAATTCCAGCAAGCCACTGGCACGAATAGCTTCTTCAACCGTCGCACCCTCCTGCAGCGTCACGCGCTGCAGGTACTGCTTCTCAGGTAGCGCATAAGCCACCTCAACGGCAATTTTACCTGGCACTGTAAACCTCTTTCGCACGAACCGTAAAAGCCTGGACCATATTAGCCGCCAGCTCTTTAAACACGCGGCCAAAGGCGAGTTCAATCAACTTATTGGTAAACTCAAAATCGAGATGAAACTCGATACGGCACGCCTCCTGACTCAGCGGCGTAAACTTCCAGCCACCGATCAATTTCTTGAACGGCCCATCCACCAGATTCATAAGAATACTTTGGTTACTGGTCAACTGGTTGCGGGTAGTAAACGTTTTGCTGATCCCAGCCTTAGAGACATCTACCGCCGCAGTCATCTGCCCAGGAGTGGACTCCAGAATCCGACTTCCGGTACAACCCGGCAAAAACTGAGGATAAGACTGAACGTCATTCACTAACTGATACATTTGCTCCGCGCTGTAGGGTACCAGTGCGGTCCGGCTAATCTGAGGCATAACAATTTCCATCAACAAAAATCCAACAAATAATATCATTTATCCTGCTGTAAAAAAAACGCTATCCCGGCGCTGGGTAACATCGGGTTCATGCTAAGATAGAGCCTTGTCCCCCGCAGGATTGATATGGGGTGTTTTCGATTTCAGATTACCGATGATTCACGACGCTTATGACGAAGAAAAAAGCACATAAACCTGGTTCAGCGACCATCGCGCTTAACAAGCGCGCCCGTCACGAATACTTTATCGAAGAAGAGTTCGAAGCGGGACTTGCCCTGCAAGGCTGGGAGGTTAAATCCCTGCGCGCAGGAAAAGCCAATATCAGCGACAGCTACGTCCTTCTACGTGATGGAGAAGCATTTCTGTTTGGCGCTAACATCACGCCAATGGCTGTGGCCTCCACGCATGTGGTGTGCGATCCTACCCGTACCCGCAAGTTACTTCTCAACCAGCGCGAACTGGACTCATTGTACGGTCGCGTCAATCGAGAAGGCTATACCGTAGTGGCGCTCTCCCTGTACTGGAAAAATGCCTGGTGCAAAGTGAAAATCGGCGTCGCCAAAGGTAAGAAACAGCACGATAAACGTTCAGACATCAAAGAACGCGAATGGCAGGTGGATAAAGCGCGTATCATGAAAAACGCCCACCGTTAAACCTGCACTCCAATGATTGACCAGTTCCTCACCGCGCCTCCCTCTCCGGCGGCGCGAATGCACATCTTATTGGCTATCACATCCGACACAAATGTTGCCATCCCATTGCTTAATCGAATAAAAATCAGGCTACATGGGTGCTAAATCTTTAACGATAACGCCATTGAGGCTGGTCATGGCGCTCATAAATCTGGTATACTTGCCGTTACACATTGGGGCTGATTCTGGATTCGACGGGATTTGCGAAACCCAAGGTGCATGCCGAGGGGCGGTTGGCCTCGTAAAAAGCCGCAAAAAATAGTCGCAAACGACGAAAACTACGCTTTAGCAGCTTAATAACCTGCTTAGAGCCCTCTCTCCCTAGCCTCCGCTCTTAGGACGGGGATCAAGAGAGGTCAAACCCAAAAGAGATCGCGTGGAAGCCCTGCCTGGGGTTGAAGCGTTAAAACTTAATCAGGCTAGTTTGTTAGTGGCGTGTCCGTCCGCAGCTGGCAAGCGAATGTAAAGACTGACTAAGCATGTAGTACCGAGGATGTAGGAATTTCGGACGCGGGTTCAACTCCCGCCAGCTCCACCAATCATGATTGAACGGTGCAAGGACAACACCAACAAAAACAGGAAGTTAGAAGTCTCAGCAGAACACCGACCAGACGGTGAGGAGACATAAAAGGATACGCAAAGGAGCCGCGGCTCTTGGTGATATGAAAGCCCACAGATGTGGGCTTTTTCGTTGATGGTCAGAACGACCAGTTCACACCAGCTACCGCATTCCACGGGGATTCCACACCGGCACCATGGCTATACCCCACCCCGAGATGCCCGCTTAACGAACTGCTGAATGAGGCTTTAATACCTGCCTGGTATATTCCACGTCTGCCCGACAAATCATTGACAAAATTACCGTCATTATTCACCTTCACCCGGTTATCATCGACAAATTCTTTGCGCACAGCCGCCTTCAGCCACGGCTCAATTTCCATACCGTTCCCCAGACGCATGTTGTAACTCAGCGTTGCGCCCAGTTCACGATATATACTGCGGGTATCGACTGATTTCGATTCCATACCATTGGATAAATGATATTCGGGGTTATCAGCGGTGAACCCCGTTAACGATGCATACGGCGTCAGGTTCCAGTTACCATCGGTAAATCGCATCCCGGTTTCAATGTGACCGCCCAGCCCGTTGCTGCGATAACTGCCGTTGGCGGCTCCACCGCTGCTCATTTTACCGGCTACGTTACTTTCAAAACGGTTAAGCTTCACGACACCGTCCAGATAAAAACCACTTTCATGTTCCCAGCTGGCATAGCCCCCCAGAGAATAACTGCCCACACTGCCATGTCCTCCGCGATCAAAACCGATATGTGAATGTGAATAGCCCATAAAAGCGCCCAGCGTGGCAATCCCCTCA
This sequence comes from Escherichia sp. F1, assembly GCF_046764225.1. Classification (NCBI taxonomy): domain Bacteria; kingdom Pseudomonadati; phylum Pseudomonadota; class Gammaproteobacteria; order Enterobacterales; family Enterobacteriaceae; genus Escherichia; species Escherichia sp. F1. Next base: position 1,189,541 of record NZ_CP177202.1, on the reverse strand, counting down.
GGAATATCATTACGACTGTCGATCCCCACTGTCATTCCGGTCAGCGTCTGCTCAAACCCAGCCCCCGCATCGGTGGTGACATTATTACGGGTGTTATACGTCGCCCCCCAGACATTATTGTTGTGTGGACTCGCTTTCATTATGTTCAACCGCTCGCGAATACTGTTTAGCTCAGCATCAAATACCAACGGTAATGTTGCTGCCATATTGAGTACGGCTGCCGTAGAAGGCGTGATGCGTTTCTCAGGGACGGGTGTCGGTGTTGGATCGGGAGTCGGGTCTGGTTTCGGATCCGGTTTTGGGTCTGGTTTTGGATCCGGCTTCGGATTTGGGTTGGGGTCCGGGTTGGGTTTGACATCATTGGTCAGGTTCCAGTTGCTGTTACCATCGCTTTTCAGGACATACTCATAGGTCCCAAGATCAACGAAACCGCCAGTATTACCCAGCGTAAACGAAGCATCCCCTCCCCCTGTTTTCACCAGCGTCATCGCGTCGTCAGACTGAGGGCTGACGCCTGTATCCTGAACAAAGATTTTAAAATTGCCAGTGGCGTTGTTGTTGACGACCAGTTGATCGCCCCGGGAGCCTGCAACGTTGGTATGCAAGTAGAAATTACCGCTGCCGGAAAGTTCACTGGTGGTCAGCGTATTGTAGATACCGTTAGTTGTGGCAGGCGCTGCTGTTTGTGCTGATAAATAAACATCACCGTCGTTGAGGAGCAAACTGTTTACTCTATATTCGCAGTTGCTGGTGCCTGCACAGGAATTATTGCTGTTAAGCCAGACACTGCCCCGGCTGGCAGCCGTCAGGTCGGCAAGCGTCGTATCGACGCCATTTCCGATAGTTAATGTCGCGCTATCGGTAATCCGGACCACCCCTTCAAGTTTAACTGGCGTAACATTATCCCGTGGCGTCATTAACGACAGGCTTCCTGTCGCGCCACTGACCGATGCATCCGCCAGCGCACCTGCGTAGACGATTGCCGTCCCGCCAGCAACCTGTAGATCTTCTGCCCGGGCCAGAGCCTGAAACTCATCTTTTGACCGACCGAGGGTATATTGCCCACCAGAATTAACCTTTGTGGCGAAGTCCTGACCCAGGTTTTGCATTGCCCCACCGTTGCCAACCGTGGAATCGCGAGCTTCGGTACCTGCTAATACCAATAAATTACCGCCATTTTCCAGCAGCACATTGGTCGCTAAATTTCCGGCAATGGAAAAGGTGCCGTACTGGTGAGTACCGCTGATTTCAATACCGTTAGCCGTGCTCGTCTGGAGAGCGGCATCGCTGTTCTGGATGATATCTGTCGCTTTGCCATTATCGTTGACTGTCAGCGTACCGCCTTCATTAATCGTTGTTTTTACTGCCTCACCGTTAGCCGAAACTGTTTGTATTCCGCCGTCGTTAATCGTTGTCTCATTTGCCACACCCTCGACGATTTGTTCACCGCCAGTGAGCGTCGTGCCAGTCGCAGTGGCTTTTGTTTTGACGATCTCCCGACCGCCCGCATTGACCTGTGTTTTGGCGGAAGTGGTGTCTGACTCCACGGTTAACACGCCGCCATTTGCCAGCAGGATATTGTTCGCCGCATCCTGCTCAATGCTGAACGCGACGCCATCAGCGCGTGTCCCTGTGACCCGCGTCGCTCTGGTGGTTGCAACCAACGCGCCCTGGCTACTTTGCTGTATCCCCGTTGCGCTGCCTTTCTCCCGCACATCGAGAGTGCCGCCTTCATTAAGCACCGAGTTTTCAGCCAGACCGCCCTCATTAACTACCTGTGAACCGCCATTAATAATGGAACCTTCCGCTGTCCCGTTTACCATAATTTGTTGTAGGCCAGAGACGATATCGGTATTGATCGCCTTACCATAATTCTGAACGGTTTGCGTACCGCCATTGATGTGCGTTTTGTCTGTTGACCCACCATCAACAATTTGTTCACCACTTTCAATATTTGCATCAGTGGCTAAACCATATACCATTTGCTTGCCACCTTTGATATTTGCTTTTTCAGAAGTGGCACTGGCATATATTGTTTGGGTACCAGCACTATTAAGCACAGTACCAACATCTTTTCCATAAACATCCATTTTGCCGTTGGCATTAATAATCGTGTCAACTGCCCGGGAACCAGTGACGACTGTTAATGAGCCAGCGTTTTCCAGCACTACATTTTTAGCTTCTGAATTCCTGATGTAGAAAGCATCACCATAACTGTTGGTTCCTTCGATAAGTGTTCCGGAGGTCGTGGAAGCAATTAATGCGCCGCCGGATTGTTGCTCAACATGCTTAGCCTCACCACCGTCCTGAACCTCCAGAACGCCACCATTATTAAGTCTGGTGCTATCTGTTTTAGCCTCCTTCTGGACAATCAGCTTACCGCCAGCATCAATGGTAGTATTTTTCGCCGAGGTTTTAGCCATTACCGTCAGTTCGCCGGTATTTTCCAGCACAACATAATTAGCCTCTCCTCCGGTAATAGTGAAGTGAGAGAGCTTGTTGTATCCTTCGATATCAGTCCCTGCGCCCGTGTTGGCAATTAAAGCACTGCCCGTCTCCTGGTTAACCCCATGTGCAATACCACCGGTATAGACAATCAGCGAGCCTCCGGCGCTAATATTGCTGCCAGTTGCCGTACCATCTTTCTCAACAACCTGCCGGCTTCCGGAGGAGATATTTGTCGTGTCAGCTTTCCCGCCGCTCTTGATATTTTGTGTTCCGCTGTTGATATTGGTGCCCGTGGCAATACCATGATTATTAATATTCTGTGTGCCACCATTAATTATGGTATTTGTCGCGTTTCCGGCAACATCCATAACGCCGCCGTTATCTATTCGGGTCGCATCAGCTTTAGCATTCGTTAAAACTGACATTGTTCCTTTATCTTTAATTATCGTCCTGGTTGCCGAACCATATACGTCTAAATGACCACCGTTTTCCAGCAACACATTGTCTGCCACGTTATTGTGGATGGAGAATGCCCCTTCACTATTCGTACCGCTCACCGTCAAATCGTAAGTCGTTACTTTCAAAGCGGCTCCATCGTGCTGAGTAACATTTGTTGCCATACCACCTCTAACATCAAGCACGCCACCGGAATAAATTTCAATAACATCCGAGGTGCTGGTGTAATCAACAATTTGCGTACCACCAGAATAGATCTGAGTATTTTTTGCCGTTGACTTACTATCCAGAGACTGAGTTCCACCTTCAATCGTCGTGTCCAGCGCATGGCTTTCATATACTCTTTGCTCACCGCCATTTTTAATGGTGGTTGTTTCTACTGTGCTCTGTTCAACATACTGTCGACCACCATTTATGGTTGTGTTCGTCGCCAGACTTCCTTGTACTACGTCCTGAGAGCCAGACTTATTTATCGTTGTACCGTCAACATGCCCTTGAATTGTTACTATCTGGCTACCACCATCAATGATTGTTCCATTCGCAGTCCCCCCCTCTACGCGTGAAGTACCGCCCTTAATTGTCGTTCCATTGATGATACCCCCTTTATAAACGTCCTGATTGCCACTCTCGATTATCGTACCTGTGGAAATACCCCCGTCATGAATTGACTGTCTGCCCCCGTTAATGGTTGTATTATTAGACTGCCCCACATAATTGTTATGCCTTCCTACATCTTGATATCCACCCGATTCAATAAGACTTCCATTAGATATCCCGCCATAAACATTCTGCTGGCCATGGTTGATAATATGAGTGTTATTTGTTGTACCTCGTTCATCTACTTTTTGGCTGCCATCTACAGTCTCATCGTTTACCACACCAATAACATCAGGAGTGAAGGCCGCCGTCCCTGGCGGGGCATATATCAAGGCAGATATCAATAAGGAAAGTACTGAGCGGCGACAATAATGGGGACTGGTCCTGTTCATAAATTTCATCCTCTGAAAAGTGAATACTGAGTAGCGTTTAAGCGACCGTAGCTCTGCTGCAACATCAGCCCACAGGCACCAGACCAGGGGATTCATCCTGAAGAGACAGCGCAAGTGTATTGTGTTCACCGCTCATCAAAGACATCATGATGAAATGATGATATTCCGCATAAGAAAGAGGCATTTTTTAAACGCAGTGCGCTGAAGTGTGGTTGGATAAAAAAGTCAATCTATTCAGGAAATACGGGCGTATTCTTTTCTTTCGACATTGAAGCCGTCGGAAAAATAAAATGATTTACATAATCGTTTCTGATGAATATCTTCTGCTCACATAAAAATCACACAATAACATTGAGATTGCAGATTGTTTTACTTTTACAGCTTTCGTCCCCCCATTATTGGGCAAATATTGGTAGAGTCAGAGCACGAAAGTTAATACCACGTTCTCACAGCTCCTCCAACAGCACGGCAAGATGTCGCATACTGCGCCCCAGTCGGTTCAGTTTCCATACTACCAGTACGTCCCCTACCGATAATGTCCTGAGCCGTTTGCTCTGTCCGGGTCTGCTGCCACGGTTATGCGCTGAAGTGGTAACTCTGAGCACGCAGTTCATCAGTCAGGCGTGGTACACCGTAACCCTATTATTGATGGGTAATATCAAAAAAACTTTCAGGCAGCTAAGGAAAGTTGAACCAGACATTAGATGAAATATTTCAACCCATTACAGCACCAATTCAGACACCGCCAGCCCACCAAATAAATCAAGGGGTTACGTGAAAGCGTAGCCCCTTTTTCTTTGGTAGTGGCAGCAAAATGGTTGTAGTGTAAAAAATAATCCCGTTTAATCAATCAATAATACATATTGTTTCAATCTACGTTATTATCTCTTTGTAAAAATTGCCATTTATTTATCATTGAAAACTGCTTTTAGAACTTGATACAAGGGGACTAGTCACAACAGGACTATTTTCAACGGGATCATCCTCAGAAGAACTATCATCAAAGTCATCATCCATAAATAAAATATCATCGAATGGTGCCACGCCCGTGATGAGTTTTATTTTATTATTACGATCAGACAAGACTCCACTTAAACCGTTTTCGCTGACGCGTTCTAATGATTTTTCATTACTCTTGTTGTAAGCAGGCGCATTAAAAATACACGGAGTATCAACATCAAACAATGACGTTCCCCAGTTCACATATTGAATATCATAGTTACTGAAGTTCTGTCCAGAAAAGAAGCATCCCTTAAAATCCAATCCACGTAAATTATATAAACCACCCTCTTCTTTTTGGAGAGTAATGTTAATTTTGGCTATCTCCCGGACATCATCGCCATTTTTGTATTTGAATACCGTTTCAAGATGTTCTCCAGACAGCTTGACTTCTGGGAATAATTTGAAATTAAACCCTACATCATTATTATTCAAAGTAGATGAACGAAAGATGGAAAAAGCTTGCAGTGCTGAATTATAGCTTTCAATTTTATCTTGAGGCTGCGCTCTTGGTAAAAACTTATAGCAACACTCATAAAAATTAAACAGAAGCTCTGAAGACCTTCCATTTTTATCAAATAATATCCCCTTGAACTTCTTCACAAACGCATCTGTTTTTTCTTGAATATCTATGGTGTGATATTTTGACGCTAAAAAAGCAGAACTCTGCTGAAGCTCATTAATATCAAATTGACTAGCATTGATAAACTGCGTTTGTTTTAATTTATCTACATCATTACTTTTACCTTGTGCAGGTGGTTCAGATAAAGATGTAGTAATGTTTGTTGCTCGTTGGTTATTGTAAATATTATAGATAGCAGTATTTTTACTTATATTATCAAGAAGCGTCTTTTCATTTCTCTTAGAGCATTCAACTAATTGCTCAATCTCACCTTTATTCGCTGATTTATGAACTTCAGAAACCGCATTTTCTTTGTTCTCCAGCTTTAGTTTAACGAGAAGGTCTTCCCACACCGTTTTTTTTAAAAATACTACGTCAGGCTCACCATCAGCAACTAACTCTTGATTATTATCAAAGTGTACGTTGTATACTTTTAATTTATTTTCATTAACATCATATTTAATACGTTTTAATTGTTCTCCGGCTCCCATAATGACAAAAGCATTGCTTTCATGATATTTACATTCAGACATCATTTTTTGTAAAATTTCAAGAGCACCGTTATACGTCCCTGTGGCAGCTTCCTTACAAATTAATTTTATAATACTATAAGCTAGTAACTCCATGGATTTAGAAGATTTTCTTTCATTACAACTTCCACTATTTATAAATGTGCTAGTGTTAATTTCGTTGCTTTTACTAACTAACATTGTCTATTCCTCAGTTAATGTCTACATGGCTATTTTTAATGTTATTATTGTTTGTCACTATAAAAAATCGCTCATTTGAGACAATTGCTGGCATTAGCAGCTTCATATGCTATACATGGCACTTTTAATTAATTTAGCACAGGAATGTTAAATTTAATAAACAAAAGGTTATTTCGCTGTATGATAAAAACCACCCGTTATAATTTATTAGTGAAAATCGTTTTTTGAGTGTTAGAAATGTATATCTCAATAGCGTTGATTAATGACCAAAGCCAGACTCCTGTAACGCTCACAAGACTCTTCTGCATTCGACGGCGGTTCTAGTCAGTAGTAGATGTTTAAGGCGTGGCAGAGACATTTCATCCTTACTCTAAGGCATTGTTCTACATACATTGGTCGTGGTACTCACTCAGCATAAGTGAGCGAAAAGAGAATAGTTCAGTGATTTGAGTAATTAACCTGATTAAATGAAGGGGTATAATAAATGATAATACTCTGGCTTTATCGTTAATTACTTAATTCCACATGTAAGCAATTTGCCCGCTTGGCATAGCGGGCATTTTTTCCAGGTACTTTTGAATGAGTACTGATGGATAAATACATTGCAGTGGCGTGCCACGTACCAAAACACCAGCCCTCATTCGAAACCACCCACCAAACTTCTTCCTTGAAATGGCGTTAGTCGTGAAATATAGACCGCCATCGAGTACCCCTTGTACCCTTAACTCTTCCTGATACGTGAATGCTGATATGGTGGCCCTTGCTGGACTTGAACCAGCGACCGGACGATTATGAGTCGTCTGCTCTAACCACTGAGCTAAAGGGCCTTGAGTATGCAATAACAATACTTATAAACCACGCAATAAACATGATGATCTTATGATGTAAATAACAGATTTTTATGCGTTCTCATTCATCCTGGGTCGTCATTACCTGCGACATAAAACCCGACACCGCTTCCATTCACAAAGTCGATACTCTCAGTCAACAAGCAAATGCTAATACTTAGCACTATTTATAGTTACCATCGATTCAATGAAAGTTTGTAATGATTTTGTATCTAATAATAAAACTTTATTACATTAGTTGAAGAGTTTTCGCATCATTATGATATCTGTTACTTTTCACCCCATAAAAATAAACTTCATATAGCAATATATTCTTTCATAGATCTTATTCTGCTAATCATTAGTTTCGTATGAGCGATTTTTGACAGTTGCCTCTCCAGACCACATCGATAATTAAAAAAACAGATTTAAGCATTATCCTTTTCCATATAAATATTGGATAAAAGTAGGACATCTGTTTGCAATTACTTTCACAACAATTAAACATTTTTATGTTTCCGTATACACCATATTACTCTACCATTAGAGGAACTTTATTATGTTTTCTATAAAACCAGGACCAAGAAATTTACCTATCGGCAACCCCACATTGTTATCATGGAACATTACTGACGGGGATCTAAATTCCAAATTAAATACATTAGAATATCTAAACTGTATAACAAATATTATTAATTCTTGTGGAGTTTATCCTCAGGATTTAAAACACAGAGAAATTATATCAACTTTTCACGCAGAAAAAGTTATTAATGATCTGTTAAAAAACGATTATAAAATTTCCCTTTTTCCAGATACAACTTACCGAGAGTTGAATAAAGCAGCACAGCGTAGCATTACAGCGCCAGACAGGATAGGAGAAGGAAAAACATGGGTTTATCAACGAGATACAATGGTTGAAAGAGGTGATAACAGCGGTGTTCATCAGTATGGTCCAGCTGAACATTTCACTCACATTATATCTGACAAACCGTCCCCAAAAGATAAGTATGTTGCATATGCTATTAACATTCCTGACTATGAACTGGCAGCTGATGTATATAATATTAACGTAACGTCACCTACCGGCCAGCAAGAAACATTTAAAATATTAATCAATCCAGAACATCTACGGCAAACACTTGAGCGTAAATCTCTTACTGCTGTTCAGAAATCACAATGTGAAATCATCACCCCCAAAAAACCTGGCGAAGCGATTCTTCATGCTTTTAATGCCACCTATCAGCAAATCAGGAAAAATATATCTGAGTTTGCACGTTGTCATTATGGGTATATACAAATCCCTCCCGTAACCACTTTCCGCGCCGACGGACCAGAAACTCCCGAAGAAGAAAAAGGTTACTGGTTTCACGCTTATCAACCCGAAGATCTTTGTACTATCCATAATCCAATGGGAGATTTGCAGGATTTTATCGCATTGGTTAAAGATGCCAAAAAATTTGGTATCGATATCATCCCTGATTATACATTTAACTTTATGGGAATCGGGGGTAGTGGTAAAAATGATCTGGATTATCCCTCTGCCGATATACGAGCGAAGATCAGTAAAGATATAGAAAGTGGTATCCCTGGCTATTGGCAAGGTCAGGTCTTGATTCCCTTTATTATAGATCCATTAACAAAAGAACGTGACCAAATCCATCCAGAAGATATACATCTCACTGCAAAAGACTTCGAAGCAAGTAAAGATAATATTTCTAAGGATGAATGGGAAAACCTCCATGCATTAAAAGAAAAGCGTTTAAATGGAATGCCTAAAACAACACCCAAAAGTGACCAGGTTATTATGTTGCAAAATCAATACGTTCGTGAAATGCGAAAATATGGCGTACGAGGTTTACGTTATGATGCAGCAAAACACTCAAAACATGAACAAATAGAGAGGTCGATAACCCCACCGCTTAAAAATTATAATGAGCGGTTGCACAATACAAATTTATTTAATCCAAAATATCAAAAAAAAGCTGTTATGAATTACATGGAATACCTGGTAACTTGTCCGTTAGATGAACAACAAATGTCATCGCTGCTTTATGAAAGAGATGATTTAAGCGCCATTGATTTTTCATTGCTCATGAAGACGATAAAAGCCTTTTCATTTGGTGGCGATCTCCAAACTCTTGCATCAAAACCGGGCTCCACAATCTCAAGCATCCCATCAGAAAGACGGATATTGATTAACATTAACCACGATTTTCCTAACAATGGTAATCTTTTCAATGACTTTTTATTTAACCATCAGCAAGATGAACAATTAGCAATGGCATATATGGCCGCTCTCCCGTTCAGCAGGCCTTTAGTTTACTGGGATGGTCAGGTATTAAAATCAACGACTGAGATTAAAAATGATGATGGGTCCACTCGTGTCGGCGGTGAGGCGTGGCTTAATAAAGGTTGCTCTACCTATCAGCAGCTCTACAATGAATTCCACGCATTATATATAGATAAAGAAGGAATATGGAGCGCATTTGAGGGTGTATTTGCAACTAAAAATGTTCTGGCCTTTAGTCGTGGGGATTCTGTGAACATTAATCACTCTCCTCATGATGGACTAGTTATAATAAATAAAGGAAACGAAGAAGTTGAAGGTACCTGGCCTAACAAATTGCAACCAGGAATATATAAAAACATGGGGAGTAATAGCGTTAACATTATTATTAATAATACCCGAAAAATTATCCCCCCTGGTAAAGCATTTATGCTTAGAGGCGGAGCTCTAAATATCAATATTCCTGGGCGCAGCGCTCTTCTTTTAGGGAAAACAGGAGAACCGCCGAACTATTTCTATTTGTAATTTAATGTTATATCTGCCCCGCTAAAACGGGGCAGATAATATGTTTAGTTTACTAACGGTCATTTTGCAGTGAAGCCATTTACTGTTTTATATCGACCAGATAATCTGTTCTCTGATGGTAGCTCTCCCTAACCTGTTGCTTTAGTTATTCATTTCCTGTCTCACTTTGCCTTAATACCCTACATTAAATGTTACTAATTTGTTGCTTTTGATCACAATAAGAAAACAATATGTCGCTTTTGTGCGCATTTTTCAGAAATGTAGATATTTTTAGATTATGGCTACGAAATGAGCATCGCCATGTCACCCTACATCTCATAAGAGGATCGCTTCTGATGAATGCACTGACCGCCGTACAAAATAACGCTGTCGATTCAGGCCAGGACTATAGCGGATTCACTCTCACCCCGTCGGCGCAATCCCCGCGTCTGCTGGAACTCACCTTCACCGAACAGACGACCAAACAGTTTCTCGAGCAGGTTGCCGAATGGCCCGTGCAGGCGCTGGAGTACAAATCGTTTCTGCGTTTTCGGGTAGGCAAAATTCTCGACGATCTGTGTGCAAATCAACTGCAACCGGTGCTGTTGAAAACGTTGCTAAACCGCGCTGAGGGTGCGCTGTTGATCAATGCGGTGGGTGTCGATGACGTGAAGCAAGCGGATGAGATGGTGAAGCTGGCAACGGCGGTAGCGCATCTGATTGGTCGTTCCAATTTCGACGCGATGAGCGGTCAGTATTACGCGCGTTTTGTGGTGAAAAATGTCGATAACTCAGACAGCTATCTGCGTCAGCCGCACCGCGTGATGGAGTTGCACAACGACGGCACCTACGTGGAAGAGATCACCGACTACGTGCTGATGATGAAAATCGACGAGCAGAACATGCAGGGTGGAAATTCGTTGCTGCTGCATCTCGATGACTGGGAACATCTGGACCACTATTTCCGCCATCCACTGGCGCGTCGCCCGATGCGCTTTGCCGCGCCGCCGAGCAAAAACGTCAGCAAAGATGTTTTCCATCCAGTGTTCGACGTTGATCAACAGGGTCGCCCGGTGATGCGCTATATCGACCAGTTCGTCCAACCGAAAGACTTCGAAGAAGGCGTGTGGTTGAGCGAGCTTTCCGACGCCATTGAAACCAGTAAAGGCATTCTTTCTGTACCCGTTCCCGTTGGCAAATTCCTGTTGATTAACAACCTGTTCTGGCTGCACGGTCGCGACCGCTTTACTCCGCACCCGGATCTGCGCCGTGAACTGATGCGTCAGCGTGGCTATTTCGCTTACGCCTCTAACCACTACCAGACGCATCAGTAAGCGCAAAGGAATTGAGCGGATGTATGATTTCGTGATTATTGGCGGCGGCATCATCGGCATGTCGACCGCCATGCAACTGATTGATGTCTATCCGGATGCCCGCATTGCGTTGCTGGAAAAAGAGTCCGGCCCGGCCTGTCACCAGACGGGCCACAACAGCGGCGTGATCCACGCCGGAGTCTATTACACGCCCGGCAGCCTGAAGGCGCAGTTTTGCCTGGCGGGAAACCGCGCCACCAAAGCCTTTTGCGATCAAAACGGCATTCGCTATGACAACTGCGGAAAGATGCTGGTCGCCACCTCTGAACTCGAAATGGAACGGATGCGCGCGTTGTGGGAACGTACGGCGGCGAATGGTATCGAGCGCGAGTGGCTAAACGCCGACGAACTGCGCGAGCGCGAACCGAATATCACCGGGCTTGGCGGTATTTTTGTGCCGTCCAGCGGCATCGTCAGCTATCGCGAAGTGACGGCGGCAATGGCAAAAATTTTCCAGGCCAGAGGCGGCGAGATTATTTATAACGCCGAAGTCAGCGCCCTCAGTGAGCATAAAAAAGGCGTGGTGATACGTACCCGTCAGGGCGGCGAATATGAAGCATCGACGCTGATTAGCTGTTCCGGGCTGATGGCTGACCGGCTGGTGAAAATGCTCGGCCTCGAACCGGGCTTTATCATCTGCCCGTTCCGTGGTGAGTATTTCCGCCTTGCGCCGGAGCATAACCAGATTGTTAACCACCTGATTTACCCCATTCCCGACCCCGCGATGCCATTTTTGGGCGTGCATCTCACCCGCATGATCGATGGCAGCGTGACCGTCGGGCCAAACGCGGTGCTGGCTTTTAAACGCGAAGGCTATCGCAAGCGCGATTTCTCGTTTAGTGACACGCTGGAGATTTTAGGCTCGTCGGGGATTCGCCGGGTGCTGCAAAACCATCTACGCTCAGGATTGGGCGAGATGAAAAACTCGCTGTGCAAAAGCGGCTATCTGCGGCTGGTGCAAAAGTATTGTCCCCGGCTTTCGTTAAGCGATCTCCAGCCCTGGCCCGCCGGTGTGCGGGCACAGGCGGTATCGCCGGACGGCAAGCTGATTGACGATTTTCTGTTTGTCACCACCCCGCGCACGATCCACACCTGCAATGCGCCCTCCCCGGCAGCGACATCAGCAATTCCTATTGGTGCGCATATTGTCAGCAAGGTACAAACGCTGTTGGCAAGCCAGAGTAACCCCGGACGCACGCTGCGAGCGGCACGTAGTGTGGATGCCTTACACGCCGCATTTAATCAATAACCTTTGAAAACAGGACGTAACAATGAAACTTAACGACAGTAACTTATTCCGCCAGCAGGCGTTGATTAACGGGGAATGGCTGGACGCCAACAATGGCGAGGTCATCGACGTTACCAATCCGGCGAACGGCGACAAGCTGGGTAGCGTTCCCAAAATGGGCGCTTATGAAACCCGCGCCGCTATCGACGCCGCCAACCGCGCCCTGCCCGCCTGGCGTGCGCTCACCGCCAAAGAACGCGCCACCATTCTGCGCAACTGGTTCAATTTGATGATGGAGCATCAGGACGATTTAGCGCGCCTGATGACCCTAGAACAGGGCAAACCGCTGGCTGAAGCGAAAGGCGAAATTAGCTACGCCGCCTCCTTTATTGAGTGGTTTGCCGAAGAAGGCAAACGCATTTATGGCGACACCATTCCTGGTCATCAGGCCGATAAACGCCTGATTGTTATCAAGCAGCCGATTGGCGTCACCGCGGCTATCACGCCGTGGAACTTCCCGGCGGCGATGATTACCCGCAAAGCCGGTCCGGCGCTGGCGGCAGGCTGCACCATGGTGCTGAAGCCCGCCAGTCAGACGCCGTTCTCTGCGCTGGCGCTGGCGGAGCTGGCGATTCGCGCAGGCGTTCCGGCTGGCGTATTTAACGTGGTCACCGGTTCGGCGGGCGCGGTGGGTAACGAACTGACCAGCAATCCGCTGGTGCGCAAGCTGTCGTTTACCGGCTCGACCGAAATTGGCCGCCAGTTAATGGAACAGTGCGCGAAAGACATCAAGAAAGTGTCGCTGGAGCTGGGCGGCAACGCGCCGTTTATCGTCTTTGACGATGCCGACCTCGACAAAGCCGTGGAAGGCGCACTGGCCTCGAAATTCCGCAACGCCGGGCAAACCTGCGTCTGCGCCAACCGTTTATACGTGCAGGACGGCGTGTATGACCGCTTTGCCGAAAAATTACAGCAGGCGGTGAGCAAACTGCACATCGGCGACGGGCTGGAGAATGGCGTCACCATCGGGCCGCTGATTGATGAAAAAGCGGTAGCAAAAGTGGAAGAGCATATTGCCGATGCGCTGGAGAAAGGTGCGCGTGTGGTTTGCGGCGGTAAAGCGGATGAACGCGGCGGCAACTTCTTCCAGCCGACCATTCTGGTGGACGTTCCGGCCAACGCCAAAGTGTCGAAAGAAGAGACGTTCGGCCCCCTTGCCCCGCTATTCCGCTTTAAAGATGAAGCCGATGTGATTGCGCAGGCCAATGACACCGAGTTTGGCCTTGCCGCCTATTTCTACGCCCGTGATTTAAGCCGCGTCTTCCGCGTGGGCGAGGCGCTGGAGTACGGCATCGTCGGCATTAATACTGGCATTATTTCCAATGAAGTGGCCCCGTTCGGTGGCATTAAAGCCTCGGGTCTGGGTCGTGAAGGTTCGAAGTATGGCATCGAAGATTACTTAGAAATCAAATATATGTGCATCGGTCTTTAACTGGAGAACGCGAATGAGCAGCAATAAAGAGTTAATGCAGCGCCGCAGTCAGGCGATTCCCCGTGGCGTTGGGCAAATTCACCCCATTTTCGCGGACCGCGCGGAAAACTGCCGGGTGTGGGACGTTGAAGGCCGTGAGTATCTTGATTTCGCGGGCGGCATTGCGGTGCTCAATACCGGGCACCTGCATCCGAAAGTGGTTGCGGCGGTGGAAGCGCAGTTGAAAAAGCTGTCGCACACCTGCTTCCAGGTGCTGGCTTACGAACCGTATCTGGAGCTGTGCGAGATTATGAATCAGAAGGTGCCGGGAGATTTCGCCAAAAAAACGCTGCTGGTAACGACCGGTTCTGAAGCGGTGGAGAACGCGGTGAAAATCGCCCGCGCCGCCACCAAACGCAGCGGGACCATCGCCTTTAGCGGCGCGTATCACGGGCGCACGCATTACACGCTGGCGCTGACCGGCAAGGTGAATCCGTACTCTGCGGGCATGGGACTGATGCCTGGGCACGTTTATCGCGCGCTTTATCCTTGCCCGCTGCACGGCATCAGTGAAGATGACGCTATCGCCAGCATTCACCGAATTTTTAAAAATGACGCTGCGCCGGAAGATATCGCCGCCATCGTGATTGAGCCGGTTCAGGGCGAAGGCGGTTTCTACGCCGCGACGCCAGCCTTTATGCAGCGTTTACGCGCGCTGTGTGACGAGCACGGGATCATGCTGATTGCCGATGAAGTGCAGAGCGGCGCGGGGCGTACCGGCACGCTGTTTGCGATGGAGCAGATGGGCGTTGCGCCGGATCTTACCACCTTTGCGAAATCGATCGCGGGCGGCTTCCCGCTGGCGGGCGTCACCGGGCGCGCGGAAGTGATGGATGCCGTCGCTCCAGGCGGTCTGGGCGGCACCTATGCCGGTAACCCGATTGCCTGCGTGGCTGCGCTGGAAGTGTTGAAGGTGTTTGAGCAGGAAAATCTGCTGCAAAAAGCCAACGATCTGGGGCAGAAGTTGAAAGACGGATTGCTGGCGATAGCCGAAAAACACCCGGAGATCGGCGACGTACGCGGGCTGGGAGCGATGATCGCCATCGAGCTGTTTGAAGATGGCGATCACAGCAATCCGGACGCAAAACTCACCGCCGAGATCGTGGCGCGCGCCCGCGATAAGGGCCTGATTCTTCTCTCCTGCGGCCCGTATTACAACGTGCTGCGCATCCTTGTACCGCTCACCATTGAAGACGCTCAGATCCGTCAGGGTCTGGAAATCATCAGCCAGTGTTTTGATGAGGCGAAGCAGTAGATCCGTACCCATGCCGGAGGCGACGCTGCGCGTCTTGTCCGGCCTACGCGAATCCAGGTCGGATAAAGCGTTTACGCTGCATCCGACAATCTGTACGTGAACAGGAATAAATCTATGTCGGCCGGGTAAGGCGGAGCCGCTCTCCGGTAAAAAGAATCAATAACAATTAAACGCGTGACCCGACGCGGGAAATGTCGGGGCGCTCTCCCAAGTGACACACTTTCGAGAGGATTCAGGATGGGGCAATCATCGCAACCACATGAGTTAGGCGGCGGGCTGAAGTCACGCCACGTCACCATGTTGTCTATTGCCGGTGTTATCGGCGCAAGTCTGTTTGTCGGTTCCAGCGTCGCCATCGCCGAAGCGGGCCCGGCGGTATTACTGGCCTATCTGTTCGCCGGATTACTGGTGGTTATGATTATGCGAATGTTGGCGGAAATGGCAGTTGCCACGCCCGATACCGGTTCGTTTTCCACCTATGCCGATAAAGCCATTGGCCGCTGGGCGGGCTATACCATCGGCTGGTTGTACTGGTGGTTTTGGGTACTGGTTATCCCACTGGAAGCCAACATCGCCGCTATGATCCTGCACTCGTGGGTTCCAGGCATTCCCATCTGGTTATTTTCCCTGGTCATTACCCTCGCCTTGACTGGCAGTAATTTATTAAGCGTTAAAAACTACGGCGAATTTGAGTTCTGGCTGGCGCTGTGCAAAGTCATCGCTATCCTGGCCTTTATTTTCCTTGGTGCAGTCGCAATTAGCGGTTTTTACCCTTATGCCGAAGTGAGCGGGATCTCAAGATTGTGGGATAGCGGCGGCTTTATGCCCAACGGCTTCGGTGCGGTATTAAGCGCGATGTTGATCACCATGTTCTCGTTTATGGGCGCAGAAATTGTCACTATTGCCGCCGCGGAATCTGACACGCCGGAAAAACATATTGTCCGCGCCACCAACTCGGTTATCTGGCGTATTTCTATCTTCTATTTATGCTCTATTTTTGTCGTCGTGGCATTAATACCGTGGAATATGCCGGAGCTGAAAGCCGTTGGATCTTATCGCTCGGTTCTGGAGTTGCTCAATATTCCCCATGCGAAATTAATCATGGACTGCGTGATATTACTTTCCGTAACCAGCTGTCTGAACTCGGCGCTGTATACCGCTTCCAGGATGCTCTACTCCTTAAGCCGTCGCGGTGATGCTCCCGCGGTAATGGGTAAAATCAACCGCAGTAAAACCCCGTATGTGGCGGTATTACTCTCCACCGGCGCGGCATTTTTAACGGTGGTGGTGAATTATTACGCGCCTGCAAAAGTGTTTAAATTTCTGATCGATAGCTCCGGCGCTATCGCCCTGCTGGTTTATTTAGTCATTGCCGTTTCACAATTGCGGATGCGCAAAATTCTGCGAGCAGAAGGAAGCGAAATTCGCCTGCGGATGTGGCTTTATCCGTGGCTCACCTGGCTGGTAATCGGCTTTATTACCTTTGTGTTGGTAGTGATGCTATTCCGCCCGGCGCAACAGTTAGAAGTAATCTCCACCGGCTTATTAGCGATAGGGATTATCTGTACCGTGCCAATTATGGCTCGCTGGAAAAAACTGGTATTGTGGCAAAAAACACCCGTTCATAATACGCGCTAATAATGATCAGGAGTCACACCATGACCATTACGTCTCTGGATGGCTATCGCTGGCTGAAGAACGATATTATTCGCGGTAATTTTCAACCGGATGAAAAATTACGGATGAGTTTGCTGACATCGCGTTACGCACTTGGCGTTGGGCCGTTGCGGGAAGCGCTTTCGCAACTGGTAGCAGAACGACTGGTCACGGTGGTGAATCAAAAAGGGTATCGGGTGGCGTCTATGTCAGAGCAGGAGCTGCTCGATATTTTCGACGCCCGCGCCAATATGGAAGCGATGCTGGTCAGTCTGGCGATTGCCCGCGGTGGCGATGAATGGGAGGCAGACGTTCTCGCAAAAGCGCATCTGCTGAGTAAGCTGGAGGCCTGTGACGCCAGTGAGAAAATGCTTGATGAGTGGGATCTGCGTCATCAGGCGTTTCATACTGCAATTGTGGCGGGCTGTGGTTCTCACTATTTGCTGCAAATGCGTGAACGGTTGTTTGATCTGGCGGCGCGCTATCGATTTATCTGGCTGCGGCGAACAGTGCTTTCGGTGGAAATGCTGGAAGATAAACGCGATCAGCACCAGACCCTGACTGCGGCGGTACTGGCGCGAGATACCGCGCGCGCCAGTGAGTTAATGCGCCAGCATTTACTGACGCCAATTCCCATTATCCAGCAGGCGATGGCTGGCAATTAACTACTCTTCAGGAATACGCAACACTTGCCCCGGGTAAATTTTATCCGGGCTTTTTAGCATCGGTTTATTCGCTTCGAAGATTTTATTGTACAGATTAGCGTTACCGTAGACCTGTTTGGAAATGGCACTCAGAGTGTCGCCAGACTTAACGGTATAAAACTGGCTGGCAGTGGCTGGTGTCGCCGTTTTCACCTGATCATCGACACTGGCAATACCGGAAATATTTCCCACCGCAACAAGGATTTTCTCCTTTGCCTCCTGACTTAAGCCGTCACCAGTGACCGTCGCTTTGCCGTCGGCAATTTGAATGTTCACTTTATCGGCATCCGGTATACCGGTTTTGTTCAGATGCTCCTGCACCTTCTTCGCCTGATCGTCTTTATCGTGCTGACCTGTAACCGCGTCCCAGAGTTTTTCTCCGGCATCTTTCACAAAATTGAACAGACCCATAGCTACCTCATTCGTTAACGGAAACACTCAGAAAGTGTAGCAGAGGAACGCGGCGCGTTAACGCCGCGGGGGTGAGGACAGGTTTAATCGCGGGTTTGCACCCAGAAAGCGTGAATCAAACCGGGGATATACCCAAGCAGTGTCAGCAGAATATTAATAATGAACGCCCAACCGAACCCTTTACCGAGCAGCACGCCGAGCGGCGGCAGAATGATGGTGATGACGATTCTCCAGAAACCCATATGTACTCCCTATAAGAAAATTACTCATTGTTTAAAAAGAGATTTTATCTCTTAAGCGTAGTAATTTTAGCGGAGCCTGCCAGTTTCAGCTTACGCTTTTACTCTCATTTACGCTGCTGAGGCTGGTATATGTTGCATTTTTAGTTTAGAGTTTACTTAATTTAGAAAATACTTAAATAAATATGACTGAACTCGCGCAATTACAGGCCAGTGCCGAACAGGCAGCGGCCTTATTGAAAGCAATGAGCCACCCTAAACGGTTGCTGATTCTGTGCATGCTTAGCGGTTCCCCCGGCACCAGTGCGGGAGAGCTGACGCGCATTACCGGACTAAGTGCCTCTGCAACATCACAGCATCTCGCTCGTATGCGGGACGAAGGGCTTATCGACAGCCAACGGGATGCCCAACGCATTCTATATTCCATTAAAAATGAGGCGGTAAATGCCATTATCGCCACCCTGAAAAATGTCTATTGTCCGTAAGGAGTCACTATGGCTTTGACAACCATTTCGCCGCATGATGCACAAGAATTAATCGCACGCGGCGCAAAGTTAATCGATATTCGTGACGCTGATGAATATCTTCGTGAGCATATTCCTGAAGCAGATCTGGCTCCATTATCCGTGCTGGAACAGTCAGGTCTTCCGGCTAAATTACGTCACGAGCAAATTATATTCCACTGCCAGGCAGGTAAACGCACCAGTAATAACGCCGATAAATTAGCAGCGATTGCCGCCCCCGCAGAAATCTTTTTACTCGAAGATGGGATTGATGGCTGGAAAAAAGCAGGATTACCAGTAGCGGTAAATAAATCTCAACCCTTGCCGTTAATGCGCCAGGTGCAGATCGCTGCGGGTGGTTTAATATTAATCGGAGTTATACTAGGTTATACCGTAAATAGCGGTTTCTTCTTATTAAGCGGCTTTGTTGGTGCCGGGTTACTGTTTGCAGGAATTAGCGGTTTTTGTGGGATGGCAAGGTTGTTAGGTAAGATGCCGTGGAACCAACGAGCTTGAGAAGCGACGCCGGACGCGCCATAGCGGCGGCATCCGGCCTCAGTAATTAGATCAGGAAATCGTCGAGAGATTTACCTTCTGCCAGCGCCTGAGCGATTGGCTTCGGTGTACGACCCTGACCGGTCCAGGTTTTAGTTTCACCGTTAACATCGGTGAATTTATATTTCGCCGGACGCGGCTGGCGTTTTTTACCAGCGCGTGGTGCAGCAGCAGAGCTATTACCCAATAACTCTTCCGGGTTAATTCCGTCAGCTTTCATCAACTCCAGCCAGGTGCTAATTTTTTCCTGGCGCTCTGCCAGTTCACGCTGCTGCTGTTCTTCTTCTTCACGTCTTTCTTTAGTGACAACCCTGAATTTTTCGAGCATTTCTTCAAGAACGTCAATGGAGAATTCGCGAGCCATCGCACGGAGAGTGCGAATGTTATTTAAACTTTGTAACATTACGGACATAATAAAGAAAACCTTTTAACGCCAAAACAAAAAAGTATTTCGTCGCGTAGTGTAAGCGATCACTTATTATATTTCCACAAAATTTAATCTATTTACAGTCCTGCGCGAGATTATTTCAGCTGTTATTTTCTGAAACTCTCAGAATAATTTCAAGATTATATATTAGCCATTTTGATGAGTAATTTAGGTTATTTGTGAGCAGAGCGGCGCTCTCTGCTCGCTAATTCCGCAAGCCTGACAAAACCAAAGTGAATAAAAATGCAGTATATACGAATAAAAATAAACACCCATCACTGGTGTTTTCTGCTGTCAATGTACATTATCTGGCATAAAAAATGCTGAAAATGACCCGATCACTACATACACCGAATTCTCTACGCTTATAGCGTTACCTCCCCCCCAAACCTTCATGAGTGAAAATAAAGGTAAACACATATCCAATTGATTTAATTAAAAATAAACCATATCGGCATGTAAAAATCCACAATGTACAAAAAACGCGCCGTTACGGAATATTTTATCTACAAAAACAGTTTAAATAAAAATTTTTCACTAATTGATTAGTCATAGCCAGCGATATACGCTATGCGAAAATGCAGATGGCAATGAGATCCACTGATTTCATCTCCATTCACATCCCATTACGCTTTTATTAAGGAGCATTAGCATGTTCTCACCGCAGTCACGCTTGCGTCATGCAGTTGCAGATACGTTCGCGATGGTTGTTTACTGTTCTGTCGTGAACATGTGTATTGAAGTTTTCCTCTCCGGAATGAGCTTCGAACAGTCTTTTTATTCCAGATTGGTAGCGATTCCGGTGAACATCTTAATTGCATGGCCATACGGTATGTACCGCGATCTGTTTATGCGCGCAGCACGCAAAGTTAGCCCGTCGGGCTGGATAAAAAATCTGGCGGATATCATGGCTTATGTGACGTTCCAGTCACCGGTGTATGTGGCGATCTTGTTAGTGGTGGGCGCAGACTGGCATCAGATTATGGCGGCGGTCAGTTCAAACATCGTTGTTTCGATGTTGATGGGGGCGGTTTATGGCTACTTCCTCGATTATTGCCGCCGACTGTTTAAAGTCAGCCGTTACCAGCAGGTAAAAGCCTGACCCTTCTTTTCGCGACTGGCATCGCCAGTCGCGTCTTTAACTGGCTTCGCCAAATAAACCATTCAAATAACGTTCAAGCGCAACACGCGAACTAAAGCCATGCGGGATACCGTAATGCTCGTGTCGCTCGCCTGCTAAATAGAGCGGAAATTGTTGATAATGATCGCAAGTTTTAATATCGGAAGCGGGTTCAGCCAGTGTCGAACTACGTTCTTTTAATGTTGGATGAATTACCAGTGCGGTACGTCCCATTCGCGCTTCGCGATTAACATAGACATAATTTTCCCCACGGCGGTAACCATACGCTTTCTGGGTTACCACATCGACAGTAAAACCGACTTTTTCAAGTACGCGCGCCACCTCGTCTGGTCGTAAATACATATTTGATCCTCGTTATTATCAACCGCGGGCCTACCTTACCTG
The DNA here is from genome assembly GCF_046764225.1 of Escherichia sp. F1. NCBI lineage: Bacteria > Pseudomonadati > Pseudomonadota > Gammaproteobacteria > Enterobacterales > Enterobacteriaceae > Escherichia > Escherichia sp. F1. The sequence goes on along the minus strand of NZ_CP177202.1, from coordinate 1,168,292 downwards.
ATTGCGCATTCACAACGCTTTCAGAAAAGTCCATAAAGCCGCGATGAACCTCAGTTAAGAAAATTATGGTCTACACTGAAAATTACATCGAATTCTAATGGGGGATCATATGTTTAACCGACCGAACCGCAACGACGTTGATGATGGCGTGCAGGATATCCAGAATGATGTCAATCAATTAGCTGACAGCCTCGAATCTGTATTGAAGTCCTGGGGCAGCGACGCCAAAGGGGAAGCCGAAGCCGCTCGTGGTAAAGCGCAGGCTCTACTGAAAGAAACCAGGGCGCGAATGCATGGTCGTACTCGCGTCCAGCAAGCCGCGCGCGATGCCGTTGGCTGCGCGGATTCTTTTGTTCGTGAAAGACCCTGGTGTAGTGTGGGTACAGCGGCAGCGGTGGGTATTTTTATCGGCGCACTGTTAAGCATGCGCAAATCGTAGTGCAAAAATGATAATAAATACGCGTCTTTGACCCCGAAGCCTGGCTTCGGGGTTTTTTAGCTTAAGGCTTTACGTAATTGTTGTGCAACCTGTCGCGCCATACCTTCGTTAACGATATTAGTAAACGAGAGCAGTAATCCACCTTCCCCACTTGAACGGATACGCCAGTCGCTAAGTGCCTGCACAGCAAGGCCTGCAGCATTGGCTTTACGCGCATGGGCAATATCATCGCCTATCATTCTGATCACCATCTGGATACCACCTTTCTGCGGCACAACCTGAAATCCTTGCTGCGTCAACGCTTGCTCAATCCATTGCCGACGTTGAGCATAATGCTGACGCATTTTCTTCAGATGCCGCCAGAAATGCCCCTCGCGAAGAAAGTCTGCCAGTGTGTTCTGCCATAGAACAGGTACCGCACATGGAGCCAGTGACGCCTGGTGGCGGAATTGTGCAATTTGCTTCACTGGCAACACCAGCCACGCACAGCGCAATGCAGGAAATAGCGCTTTGCTGAATGTTCCGGCATAAATTACCCGCTGCGGTGCGTCGAGACTTTTTAACGCCGGTAACGGCTTACCGTGATAGCGAAACTCACTGTCATAATCATCTTCAATAATCCATGCCTGACTACGATCTGCCCATTCCAGTATCTGATGCCTGCGCGCTAAAGAGAGCGCCACACCCAGCGGACTTTGGTGTGCTGGTGTTATCAGGGCAAAACGCGCATCAGGATAATTTTGTATTCCGCTTGTGATATCCAGTCCATTGTCATCAACCGGCACAGGCAAAATTTCCACATCATGGCGAGTGACAATCGGGCGAATCAGTGGAAAGCCGGGATCTTCTATCCACATCCCGTTTCCCGGTTTCGCCAGCGCGTGCAGAATTAAAGCTATTGAGGCCGCATAACCGTGAGTGATAAAGACCTGCTCTGGCTGACAATCAATCCCACGTGAAACGCGTAAGTAATCAACTATTGCCTCGCGCAACGCCACCTCACCGCAGACATCGCCTAACGCCAAATCAAAGCGCGTCTGGGTACGAAGGCGACGCCCCATCACCCGCGCCCACAGCTCTCGCGGAAAGAGATCGAGTGCGGGTAATCCCATTTGAAATGGCAACGGTTGCTGACTTTCACCGGCAAAAGCTACAACTTGTACAGTAGATTGTTGCGGATATATCCGCTCACTGACAAATGTGCCAGCCTGTCCCCGCCTGATCAGCCATCCTTGCGCCACCAGCTCAGCATACGCATTTTCGACAGTGGATCGAGACACCCCCAGCTCCTGCGACCAGGTACGACTTGAAGGCAGCCTTGCGCCGGGTTTCAGTTCCCCTTGCTCAATAGCCGTTTTTAACTGACGGGCGATATCCTGATAGCGCGGCATATGGTCTGCTTTTTTAGGTAATTTATGGCTCTCTTTAGCAGTCCATTATAGTGCTACATTGCGGGCGTTAATAAGAGGAGAAACTGTATGACTACATTACGTCAGCCTTACTACGAACTTAGCCCGGCAGTGTATAACGCACTAGTGCAGGCCAAAACGGCACTGGAAAATAGCACGCTGGATACCACGTTGATGGAGTTAGTTTATTTGCGCGTCTCGCAAATCAACGGCTGCGCATTTTGTCTGGAGATGCACAGCAAAGCATTGCGCAAATCCGGCGTGCCACAGCACAAACTGGACGCCCTGGCAGGTTGGCGCGTAAGCCATCATTTTGATGAACGCGAGCGGGCGGCGCTGGCATGGGCGGAATCGGTAACCGAAATTGCCAGAACCCATGCGGAAGACGAGGTTTATCAGCCTTTGCTTGAGCATTTCAGCGCAGCAGAGATCAGCGACTTAACGTTTGCCATCGGGCTGATGAATTGTTTTAACCGTCTGGCCGTTTCCATGCGGATGTAACTTCTTGATGCCGGGTATTCACCCGGCAAAAAAACACAAAATCCCCTACCCCGTTGAGCCATTCATCGGTGGCGTAATCAATCTAAAATTCCCATATCTTGTATGGTTGAATCTTTTTTCAACTACATCTAGTATCTCTGTATCAACAGAGAGACAACCCGACGCGTATCATCGCGCCGTATCTTCATTTTAAACGGAAATACGAATCATGCGCATTACTATTTACACTCGTAACGATTGCGTTCAGTGCCACGCCACCAAACGGGCGATGGAAAACCGGGGCTTTGATTTTGAAATGATTAATGTCGATCGCGTTCCTGAAGCGGCAGAAGCGCTGCGTGCTCAGGGCTTTCGTCAGTTGCCGGTTGTGATTGCAGGCGATCTTAGCTGGTCTGGTTTCCGCCCGGACATGATCAATCGTCTGCATCCAGCGCCACACGCGGCCAGTGCATGAGCCAGCTCGTCTACTTTTCCAGCAGCTCCGAAAATACGCAGCGTTTTATTGAACGTTTAGGGCTGCCCGCGGTGCGCATCCCGCTCAATGAGCGGGAACGGATTCAGGTAGACGAGCCTTACATCCTGATCGTGCCCTCTTACGGCGGCGGTACGGCTGGCGCGGTGCCACGACAGGTCATTCGCTTTTTAAACGACGAGCATAACCGGGCGTTGCTGCGCGGCGTTATTGCTTCGGGTAATCGCAACTTTGGTGAGGCGTATGGCCGCGCCGGAGATGTGATTGCTCAGAAATGCGGCGTGCCGTGGCTGTACCGTTTTGAACTCATGGGTACGCAAAGCGATATCGAAAACGTTCGTAAAGGAGTAACCGAATTTTGGCAACGACAACCGCAGAACGCCTGACGCAGGAAACGATGGATTACCACGCGCTGAATGCGATGCTTAACCTTTACGATAGCGCAGGTCGCATTCAGTTCGATAAAGATCGCCAGGCAGTAGACGCCTTTATAACGACGCATGTGCGTCCGAACAGTGTGGCCTTCAGTAGCCAGCAGCAGCGCCTGAACTGGCTGGTTAACGAAGGTTACTATGATGAAAGCGTCCTTAATCGCTACTCTCGCGATTTTGTCATTACGCTGTTTGCCCACGCGCACGCCAGCGGTTTTCGTTTCCAGACATTCCTCGGAGCATGGAAGTTTTACACCAGCTATACGTTGAAGACATTCGACGGTAAGCGTTATCTGGAAGATTTTGCCGATCGAGTCACGATGGTGGCGCTGACGCTGGCACAAGGCGATGAAACACTGGCGACGCAACTGACCGATGAGATGCTGTCAGGACGCTTTCAGCCAGCCACGCCAACATTCCTCAACTGCGGTAAGCAGCAGCGCGGCGAACTGGTTTCCTGTTTTTTGCTGCGTATTGAAGACAATATGGAGTCGATTGGTCGGGCGGTAAATTCCGCACTGCAACTGTCGAAACGCGGCGGCGGCGTGGCATTTTTGCTGTCGAATCTGCGGGAAGCGGGCGCGCCAATTAAACGTATTGAAAATCAATCTTCTGGCGTGATTCCGGTGATGAAAATGCTGGAAGACGCATTTTCCTATGCCAACCAGCTCGGCGCGCGTCAGGGGGCAGGTGCAGTCTATTTACATGCTCATCATCCCGATATTCTGCGTTTTCTCGATACAAAACGGGAAAATGCCGACGAAAAAATCCGCATTAAAACACTGTCGCTGAGCGTGGTGATCCCGGATATCACTTTCCATCTGGCAAAAGAGAATGCGCAGATGGCGCTGTTTTCGCCTTATGACGTAGAGCGAGTTTATGGCAAGCCGTTTGCCGATGTCGCCATTAGCGAACACTATGACGAACTGGTTGCCGATGAACGCATTCGCAAAAAATACATCAACGCCCGTGATTTCTTCCAGCGACTGGCAGAAATCCAATTTGAGTCCGGCTATCCCTACATCATGTATGAAGACACGGTTAACCGTGCTAACCCTATCGCCGGGCGCATAAATATGAGCAATCTCTGCTCAGAAATTTTGCAGGTTAACAGCGCCTCAGAGTATGACGAGAATCTCGACTATGCCCGCACAGGCCATGATATTTCCTGCAATTTAGGTTCGTTGAATATTGCCCACACCATGGATTCCCCCGACTTTGCCCGCACGGTAGAGACTGCCGTGCGCGGTTTAACGGCGGTGTCAGATATGAGTCATATCCGCAGCGTGCCGTCCATCGAAGCCGGAAATGCCGCCTCACACGCCATCGGACTGGGGCAGATGAATTTACACGGCTATCTGGCGCGAGAAGGCATCGCTTATGGGTCGCCGGAAGCACTGGATTTCACCAATCTCTATTTCTATACCATCACCTGGCACGCACTGCGTACCTCGATGTTGCTGGCGCGCGAACGCAGTGAAACCTTCGCCGGGTTCAAACAGTCACGCTATGCCAATGGTGAATATTTCAGCCAATATCTGCAAGGGAACTGGCAGCCGAAAACGGCGAAAGTTGGCGAACTGTTTGCCCGCAGCGGTATTACGTTACCTACCCGTGAGATGTGGGCGCAGCTGCGCGACGACGTGATGCGCTATGGCATATACAACCAGAATCTCCAGGCGGTGCCGCCAACCGGTTCCATCTCTTATATCAACCATGCCACGTCGAGTATTCATCCGATTGTGGCGAAAGTAGAGATACGCAAAGAGGGCAAAACAGGACGCGTTTACTACCCTGCCCCGTTTATGACTAACGAAAATCTGGCGCTGTATCAGGACGCTTACGAAATCGGCGCAGAAAAGATCATCGACACCTACGCGGAAGCGACTCGCCATGTCGATCAGGGGCTGTCGCTGACGCTGTTTTTCCCCGATACCGCCACCACTCGCGATATCAACAAAGCGCAGATTTACGCCTGGCGCAAGGGTATCAAAACGCTCTACTACATCCGCCTGCGTCAGATGGCGCTGGAAGGCACTGAAATTGAAGGCTGCGTCTCCTGTGCACTTTAAGGAATATCTATGAAACTCTCACGTATCAGCGCCATCAACTGGAACAAGATATCTGACGATAAAGATCTGGAGGTGTGGAATCGCCTGACCAGCAATTTCTGGCTACCAGAAAAGGTGCCGCTGTCGAACGATATTCCTGCATGGCAGACATTAAGTGTCGTAGAACAACAACTGACGATGCGCGTTTTTACTGGCCTGACGCTGCTCGACACGCTGCAAAATGTTATCGGCGCGCCTTCGCTGATGCCCGATGCGCTCACGCCTCATGAAGAGGCGGTATTATCGAATATCAGCTTTATGGAAGCGGTTCATGCCCGCTCTTACAGTTCGATTTTCTCGACGCTGTGCCAGACCAAAGATGTCGATGCCGCCTACGCCTGGAGTGAAGAAAACGCGCCGTTGCAGCGAAAAGCTCAGATTATTCAGCAACATTATCGCGGTGATAATCCGCTGAAAAAGAAAATCGCCAGTGTGTTTCTTGAATCTTTTTTGTTCTATTCCGGTTTCTGGCTACCGATGTATTTTTCCAGCCGCGGAAAGCTGACCAATACCGCAGACCTGATCCGTCTGATTATCCGCGATGAAGCAGTCCACGGTTACTACATCGGCTATAAATATCAGAAAAGCCAGGAAAAGATCTCCCAGGCACAACGTGAAGAGTTGAAGAGTTTCGCCTTCGATTTGTTGCTGGAACTTTATGACAACGAGTTGCAATACACCGATGAGCTGTACGCCGAAACCCCGTGGGCTGACGATGTGAAAGCGTTTCTCTGTTACAACGCCAATAAGGCGTTGATGAATCTGGGCTACGAACCGTTATTTCCCGCAGAAATGGCGGAAGTGAATCCGGCAATCCTCGCCGCGCTTTCGCCGAATGCCGATGAAAATCACGATTTCTTTTCCGGTTCAGGCTCTTCATATGTGATGGGAAAAGCGGTCGAAACAGAAGATGAAGACTGGAATTTCTGAGGGTGTTATTTTTCAAAAATATCACTACCCGCAGCAGGGAAATAATTCCCGCCAAATAGCTTTATATCACGCAAATAATTTGTGGTGATCTACACTGATACTCTGTTGCATTATTCGCCTGAAACCACAATATTCAGGCGTTTTTTTGCTATCTTTGACAAAAAATATCAACTTTTCTCGATTTGCTCTCAGCCCTTATATCATGGGAAATTCCGGCGATTTGCTCACATCAATATTCATGCCACATTTGCCATCAGGGGTTGCCTCAGATTCTCAGTATGTTAGGGTAGAAAAAAGTGACTATTTCCATTAGGTAATGTATCGACATAAACAAATAACAGGAATCTTTCTATTGCATGGCAATTAAATTAGAAATTAAAAATCTTTATAAAATATTTGGTGAGCATCCACAGCGAGCTTTCAAATATATCGAACAAGGACTTTCAAAAGAACAAATTCTGGAAAAAACTGGGCTATCGCTTGGCGTAAAAGACGCCAGTCTGGCCATTGAAGAAGGCGAGATATTTGTCATCATGGGATTATCCGGTTCGGGTAAATCCACAATGGTACGCCTTCTCAATCGCCTGATTGAACCCACCCGCGGGCAAGTGCTGATTGATGGTGTGGATATTGCCAAAATATCCGACGCCGAACTCCGTGAGGTGCGCAGAAAAAAGATTGCGATGGTCTTCCAGTCCTTTGCCTTAATGCCGCATATGACCGTGCTGGACAATACTGCGTTCGGTATGGAATTGGCCGGAATTAATGCCGAAGAACGCCGGGAAAAAGCCCTTGATGCACTGCGTCAGGTCGGGCTGGAAAATTATGCCCACAGCTACCCGGATGAACTCTCTGGCGGGATGCGTCAACGTGTGGGATTAGCCCGCGCGTTAGCGATTAATCCGGATATATTATTAATGGACGAAGCCTTCTCGGCGCTCGATCCATTAATTCGCACCGAGATGCAGGATGAGCTGGTAAAATTACAGGCGAAACATCAGCGCACCATTGTCTTTATTTCCCACGATCTCGATGAAGCTATGCGTATTGGTGACCGAATTGCCATTATGCAAAATGGTGAAGTGGTGCAGGTTGGTACACCGGATGAAATTCTTAATAATCCGGCGAATGATTATGTCCGTACCTTCTTCCGTGGCGTCGATATTAGCCAGGTGTTCAGTGCGAAAGATATTGCCCGTCGTACACCGAACGGCTTAATTCGTAAAACCCCCGGCTTCGGCCCGCGTTCGGCACTGAAATTATTGCAGGATGAAGATCGCGAATATGGCTACGTCATCGAACGCGGTAATAAGTTTGTCGGCGCTGTGTCTATCGATTCGCTTAAAGCCGCGTTAACGCAGCAGCAAGGTCTTGATGCGGCGCTGATTGATGCGCCGTTAGCGGTCGATGCACAAACGCCTCTTAGCGAGTTGCTCTCTCATGTCGGACAGGCCCCCTGTGCGGTGCCCGTGGTCGACGAGGACCAACAGTATGTCGGCATCATTTCGAAAGGAATGCTGCTGCGCGCTTTAGATCGTGAGGGGGTAAATAATGGCTGATCAAAATAATCCGTGGGATACCACGCCAGCGGCGGACAGTGCCGCACAGTCCGCAGACGCCTGGGGTACACCGGCTGCTGCACCGACTGACGGCGGTGGTGCTGACTGGCTGACCAGTACGCCTGCGCCAAACGTCGAGCATTTTAATATTCTCGATCCGTTCCATAAAACGCTGATCCCGCTCGACAGTTGGGTCACTGAAGGGATCGACTGGGTCGTTACCCATTTCCGTCCCGTCTTCCAGGGCGTGCGCGTTCCGGTTGATTATATCCTCAACGGTTTCCAGCAATTGCTGCTGGGTATGCCAGCGCCAGTGGCGATTATCGTTTTCGCTCTCATCGCCTGGCAGATTTCCGGGGTCGGAATGGGCGTGGCGACGCTGGTTTCGCTGATTGCCATCGGCGCAATCGGTGCCTGGTCGCAGGTCATGGTTACCCTGGCGCTGGTGTTAACCGCCCTGCTGTTCTGTATCGTCATCGGTTTACCGTTGGGGATCTGGCTGGCGAGAAGTCCGCGAGCGGCGAAAATTATTCGTCCACTGCTTGATGCCATGCAGACCACGCCAGCGTTTGTCTACCTGGTGCCAATCGTCATGCTGTTTGGTATCGGTAACGTGCCGGGCGTGGTGGTGACGATCATCTTTGCTCTGCCGCCGATTATCCGTCTGACGATTCTGGGAATTAACCAGGTTCCGGCGGATCTGATTGAAGCCTCGCGCTCATTCGGTGCCAGCCCGCGCCAGATGCTGTTCAAAGTTCAGTTACCGCTGGCGATGCCGACCATTATGGCGGGCGTTAACCAGACGCTGATGCTGGCCCTTTCTATGGTGGTCATCGCCTCGATGATTGCCGTCGGCGGGCTGGGTCAGATGGTGCTTCGCGGTATCGGTCGTCTGGATATGGGGCTTGCCACCGTTGGCGGCGTCGGGATTGTGATCCTCGCCATTATCCTCGACCGCCTGACGCAGGCCGTTGGGCGCGACTCACGCAGTCGCGGCAACCGTCGCTGGTACACCACTGGCCCTGTCGGTCTGCTGACCCGCCCATTCATTAAGTAACTCTGCACTTGCCCGGTGACGCCGGGCATTATCACCCTGCCAAAAAAAGGAATAACAATGCGACATAGCGTACTTTTTGCGACAGCGTTTGCCACGCTTATCTCTACACAAACTTTTGCTGCCGACCTGCCGGGCAAAGGCATTACTGTTAATCCGGTTCAGAGCACCATCACCGAAGAAACTTTCCAGACGCTGCTGGTCAGCCGCGCGCTGGAGAAATTAGGTTATACCGTCAATAAACCCAGCGAAGTGGATTACAACGTTGGCTACACCTCGCTTGCTTCCGGCGATGCAACCTTCACCGCAGTGAACTGGACGCCACTGCATGACAACATGTACGAAGCTGCCGGTGGCGATAAGAAATTTTATCGTGAAGGAGTATTTGTTAACGGCGCGGCACAGGGTTACCTGATCGATAAGAAAACTGCCGACCAGTACAAAATCACCAACATCGCGCAACTGAAAGATCCGAAGATCGCCAAACTGTTCGATACCAACGGCGACGGTAAAGCGGATTTGACTGGCTGTAACCCTGGCTGGGGCTGCGAAGGTGCGATCAACCACCAGCTTGCCGCGTATGGACTGACCAATACCGTGATGCATAATCAGGGGAACTACGCAGCGATGATGGCTGACACCATCAGTCGTTACAAAGAGGGTAAGCCGGTGTTTTACTACACCTGGACGCCGTACTGGGTGAGTAACGAACTGAAACCGGGGAAAGATGTGGTCTGGTTGCAGGTGCCGTTCTCCGCACTGCCGGGCGATAAAAATGCCGATACCAAACTGCCGAATGGCGCGAATTACGGCTTCCCGGTCAGTACCATGCATATCGTTGCCAACAAAGCCTGGGCCGAGAAAAACCCGGCAGCAGCGAAACTGTTTGCCATTATGCAGTTACCAGTGGCAGATATTAACGCCCAGAACGCCATTATGCATGACGGCAAAGCCTCAGAAGGCGATATTCAGGGCCACGTTGATGGCTGGATCAAAGCCCACCAGCAGCAGTTCGATGGCTGGGTGAATGAGGCGCTGGCAGCGCAGAAGTAAATATTGATAACCGCGCAGATAATGCTCATGTGAGTAAAACAATTGCAGCGATGGTTTTAATCCGGCTGAAAATCGATGAGACGTTTTCTGAAGGCCGGGGCGACGCGCAGGGATGCGCGGCGAGGGCGCGTCTTACAGGGATGTTACCTCGCGCCCGTACCCGATAGCCGTAAGAAATAAGTCGAATGTACCGCATAGCGGCGATTTTGTGCCAAAAGCCTGGGTCGCCAGGGTGGTGGCGACTGAGCCACCCTGGCACGTTCACCAGCAAAATAGTGACAAAGTAGCTATAGTCTGGAAGTGAACGTAACATTTGCCTTAGTGGCATATTTCACCTTCAAATACCCTCTCCCCATTACCCGCACATTTTAACAATCTATCTTTCGCCCCACATTCATAAACATCCGCTATTATTGATTTCCAGCTTAATCATCACCTGATGAACAAAAATAATGACTAAACCTAATCATGAGCTTAGCCCGGCGCTGATCGTGCTGATGTCTATCGCCACCGGTCTGGCGGTCGCCAGCAACTATTACGCCCAGCCATTGCTCGACACCATCGCGCGTAACTTTTCCCTTTCCGCCAGTTCGGCGGGCTTTATTGTTACCGCCGCGCAGTTGGGCTATGCCGCAGGTCTACTGTTTCTTGTTCCCCTCGGTGATATGTTTGAACGCCGCCGCCTGATTGTCTCGATGACCTTACTGGCAGCGGGCGGTATGTTAATCACTGCCAGCAGTCAGTCACTGGCGATGATGATCCTCGGTACGGCATTAACCGGTTTATTCTCAGTCGTGGCACAAATTCTGGTTCCGCTGGCAGCGACGCTGGCTTCACCGGACAAACGCGGCAAAGTGGTCGGCACCATTATGAGCGGTCTGCTATTGGGGATCTTGCTGGCACGAACCGTTGCCGGGTTGCTGGCAAACCTCGGCGGCTGGCGCACCGTCTTTTGGGTTGCCTCGGTGTTAATGGCACTGATGGCGCTGGCATTATGGCGTGGTCTGCCACAAATGAAATCAGAAACCCACCTCAACTACCCACAGTTGTTGGGTTCCGTTTTCAGCATGTTTATCAGCGATAAAATTCTGCGCACCCGCGCGTTGCTGGGCTGCCTGACCTTTGCCAACTTCAGCATTCTCTGGACCTCAATGGCCTTTTTGCTTGCCGCTCCACCTTTTAATTACAGCGATGGCGTCATTGGTCTGTTTGGACTTGCGGGAGCTGCCGGAGCGTTGGGTGCTCGTCCGGCGGGCGGTTTTGCCGATAAGGGTAAATCGCACCACACCACTACTTTCGGTCTGCTGCTGCTATTACTTTCATGGCTGGCGATCTGGTTTGGCCACACTTCCGTACTGGCCTTGATTATCGGCATCCTGGTGCTGGATCTCACCGTGCAGGGCGTGCATATCACTAACCAGACGGTAATTTATCGAATACATCCTGATGCGCGTAATCGCCTGACCGCAGGTTACATGACCAGCTACTTTATTGGCGGTGCCGCCGGTTCGCTAATTTCAGCCTCAGCCTGGCAACATGGCGGTTGGGCTGGCGTTTGTCTGGCTGGCGCGACGATTGCCCTGGTTAACTTACTGGTCTGGTGGCGAGGTTTTCATCGTCAGGAAGCCGCAAATTAAGCAATCAGCAACCGTTTTCGTGGCTTTACACTTATAAGGGTGTTAAGAAGCCCATCAGTCTGATAAGGTTAAGATATTCATTCAGTCTATTTATAATATTAACAATCGTTAAGCGTACACTCTATGGAAAGCCCTACTCCACAGCCTGCTCCTGGTTCGGCGACCTTCATGGAAGGATGCAAAGACAGTTTACCGATTGTTATTAGTTATATTCCGGTGGCCTTTGCGTTCGGTCTGAATGCGACCCGTCTGGGATTCTCTCCTCTCGAAAGCGTTTTTTTCTCCTGCATCATTTATGCAGGCGCGAGCCAGTTCGTCATTACCGCGATGCTGGCAGCCGGGAGTAGTTTGTGGGTTGCTGCACTGACCGTCATGGCAATGGATGTTCGCCATGTTTTGTATGGCCCGTCACTGCGTAGCCGTATTATTCAGCGTCTGCAAAAATCGAAAACCGCCCTGTGGGCATTTGGCCTGACGGATGAGGTTTTTGCCGCCGCAACCGCAAAACTGGTACGCAATAATCGCCGCTGGAGCGAGAACTGGATGATCGGCATTGCCTTCAGTTCATGGTCATCGTGGGTATTTGGTACGGTAATAGGGGCATTCTCCGGCAGCGGCTTGCTGCAAGGATATCCCGCCGTTGAAGCAGCATTAGGTTTTATGCTTCCGGCACTCTTTATGAGTTTCCTGCTCGCCTCTTTCCAGCGCAAACAATCTCTTTGCGTTACCGCAGCGTTAGTTGGTGCCCTTGCAGGCGTAACGCTATTTTCTATTCCCGTCGCCATTCTGGCAGGCATTGTCTGTGGCTGCCTCACTGCGTTAATCCAGGCATTCTGGCAAGGAGCGCCCGATGAGCTATGAGGTTCTGCTGCTTGGGTTACTGGTTGGCGCGGCGAATTATTGCTTCCGCTATCTGCCGCTGCGCCTGCGTGTGGGTAATGCCCGCCCAACCAAACGTGGCGCGGTAGGTATTTTGCTCGACACCATTGGCATCGCCTCGATATGCGCTCTGCTGGTTGTCTCTACCGCACCAGAAGTGATGCACGATACACGCCGTTTCGTGCCCACTCTGGTCGGCTTCGCGGTACTGGGTGCCAGTTTCTATAAAACACGCAGCATTATCATCCCAACACTGCTTAGTGCGCTGGCCTACGGGCTCGCCTGGAAAGTGATGGCGATTATATAACCCACAAGAATCATTTTTCTAAAACAATACATTTACTTTATTTGTCACTGTCGTTACTATATCGGCTGAAATTAATGAGGTCATACCCAAATGGATAGTTCGTTTACGCCCATTGAACAAATGCTAAAATTTCGCGCCAGCCGCCACGAAGATTTTCCTTATCAGGAGATCCTTCTGACTCGTCTTTGCATGCACATGCAAAGCAAGCTGCTGGAGAACCGCAATAAAATGCTGAAGGCTCAGGGGATTAACGAGACGTTGTTTATGGCGTTGATTACGCTGGAGTCTCAGGAAAACCACAGTATTCAGCCTTCTGAATTGAGTTGTGCTCTTGGATCATCCCGTACCAACGCGACGCGTATTGCCGATGAACTGGAAAAACGCGGTTGGATCGAACGTCGTGAAAGCGATAACGATCGCCGCTGCCTGCATCTGCAATTAACGGAAAAAGGTCACGAGTTTTTGCGCGAGGTTTTACCACCGCAGCATAACTGCCTGCATCAACTCTGGTCCGCGCTCAGCACAACAGAAAAAGATCAGCTCGAGCAAATCACCCGCAAATTGCTCTCCCGTCTCGACCAGATGGAACAAGACGGTGTGGTTCTCGAAGCGATGAGCTAACGCGTCATCTCGCTCAAAAATCCAGATTTATAAAAGAAAAAATGACCGGCCAGCATCGCAACATGCTGGCCTTTTTGGCAAGCAGGTCGGCTCAGCCGATGAGTTAAGAAGATCGTGGAGAACAATATGAGCGCAAATGCGGAGACTCAAACCCCGCAGCAACCGGTAAAGAAGAGCGGCAAACGTAAGCGTCTGCTCCTGCTTCTCACCTTGCTCTTTATAATTATTGCCGTAGCGATAGGGATTTATTGGTTTTTGGTACTGCGTCATTTCGAAGAAACCGATGACGCATACGTGGCAGGGAATCAGATTCAAATTATGTCTCAGGTGTCTGGCAGCGTGACGAAAGTCTGGGCCGATAACACCGATTTTGTAAAAGAAGGCGACGTGCTGGTCACTCTCGACCCGACAGATGCTCGCCAGGCGTTTGAAAAAGCCAAAACTGCACTGGCTTCAAGCGTTCGCCAAACCCACCAGCTGATGATTAACAGCAAACAGTTGCAGGCGAATATTGAGGTGCAAAAAATCGCCCTCGCGAAAGCACAAAGCGACTACAACCGCCGTGTGCCGCTGGGCAATGCCAACCTGATTGGTCGCGAAGAGCTGCAACACGCCCGCGACGCCGTTACCAGTGCCCAGGCACAACTGGACGTCGCTATTCAACAATACAATGCCAATCAGGCGATGATTCTGGGGACTAAACTGGAAGATCAGCCTGCCGTGCAACAGGCTGCCACCGAAGTACGTAACGCCTGGCTGGCGCTGGAGCGTACCCGTATTGTCAGTCCGATGACCGGTTATGTCTCCCGCCGCGCGGTACAGCCTGGGGCGCAAATTAGCCCAACGACGCCGCTGATGGCGGTCGTTCCAGCCACCAATATGTGGGTGGATGCCAACTTTAAAGAGACGCAGATTGCCAATATGCGTATCGGTCAACCGGTCACCATCACCACCGATATTTACGGCGATGATGTGAAATACACCGGTAAAGTGGTTGGTCTGGATATGGGCACAGGTAGCGCGTTCTCACTGCTTCCGGCGCAAAACGCCACCGGTAACTGGATCAAAGTCGTTCAGCGTCTGCCTGTGCGTATTGAACTGGACCAGAAACAGCTCGAGCAATACCCGCTGCGTATCGGTTTATCCACGTTGGTGAGCGTCAATACCACTAACCGTGACGGTCAGGTACTGGCAAATAAAGTACGTTCCACACCGGTAGCGGTAAGCACCGCGCGTGAAATCAGCCTGGCACCTGTCAATAAACTGATCGACGATATCGTAAAAGCTAACGCTGGCTAATCCAGAGGTGCGTGTGATGCAACAGCAAAAACCGCTGGAAGGCGCGCAACTGGTCATTATGACGATTGCGCTGTCACTGGCGACATTCATGCAGGTGCTGGACTCCACCATTGCTAACGTGGCGATCCCCACTATCGCCGGGAATCTGGGCTCATCGCTCAGCCAGGGAACGTGGGTAATCACTTCTTTCGGGGTGGCGAATGCCATCTCGATCCCGCTTACCGGCTGGCTGGCAAAGCGCGTCGGGGAAGTGAAACTGTTCCTCTGGTCCACCATCGCCTTTGCTATTGCGTCGTGGGCGTGTGGTGTCTCCAGCAGCCTGAATATGCTGATTTTCTTCCGCGTGATTCAGGGGATTGTCGCCGGGCCGTTAATTCCGCTTTCGCAAAGTCTATTGCTGAATAACTACCCGCCAGCCAAACGCTCGATCGCGCTGGCGTTGTGGTCGATGACGGTGATTGTTGCGCCAATTTGCGGCCCGATCCTCGGCGGGTATATCAGTGACAATTACCACTGGGGCTGGATATTCTTCATCAACGTACCGATTGGCGTGGCGGTGGTGTTGATGACACTGCAAACCCTGCGCGGACGTGAAACCCGCACCGAACGGCGGCGGATTGATGCCGTGGGGCTGGCACTGCTGGTTATTGGTATCGGTAGCCTGCAGATTATGCTCGACCGCGGTAAAGAGCTGGACTGGTTCTCATCACAGGAAATTATCATCCTTACCGTGGTGGCAGTGGTGGCTATCTGCTTCCTGATTGTCTGGGAGCTGACCGACGATAACCCGATAGTCGATCTGTCGTTGTTTAAGTCGCGCAACTTCACCATCGGCTGTTTGTGTATCAGCCTCGCGTATATGCTCTACTTCGGCGCTATTGTTCTGCTGCCGCAGTTGTTGCAGGAGGTCTACGGTTACACGGCAACGTGGGCAGGTCTGGCCTCTGCGCCGGTAGGAATTATTCCGGTGATCCTGTCGCCGATTATCGGCCGGTTCGCGCATAAACTGGATATGCGGCGGCTGGTAACCTTCAGCTTTATTATGTATGCCGTCTGCTTCTACTGGCGTGCCTATACCTTTGAACCAGGTATGGATTTTGGCGCGTCGGCCTGGCCGCAGTTTATCCAGGGGTTTGCGGTGGCCTGCTTCTTTATGCCGCTGACCACCATTACGCTGTCTGGTTTGCCACCGGAACGACTGGCGGCGGCATCGAGCCTCTCCAACTTTACGCGTACGCTGGCGGGGTCTATCGGCACGTCGATAACCACAACCATGTGGACCAACCGCGAGTCGATGCACCATGCGCAGTTGACTGAGTCGGTAAACCCGTTCAACCCGAATGCCCAGGCGATGTATAGTCAACTGGAAGGGCTTGGGATGACGCAACAGCAGGCATCAGGCTGGATTGCCCAGCAGATCACCAATCAGGGGCTGATTATTTCCGCCAATGAGATCTTCTGGATGTCAGCCGGGATATTCCTCGTCTTGCTGGGGCTGGTGTGGTTTGCTAAACCGCCATTTGGCGCAGGTGGCGGCGGAGGTGGTGCGCACTAAGTACAACTAAGCCAGTTCATTTGAACTGGCTTTTTTCAATTAATTGTGAAGATAGTTTACTGACTAGATGTGCAGTTCCTGCAACTTCTCTTTCGGCAGCGCCAGTTCTTCGTTGCTGTTGATGCGCACGTCACGTTCCAGAATGCTACGCGCAATATCCTGCGCTTCCTGCAACGAGTGCATCTGGTAAGTGCCACACTGGTAGACGTTCAGTTCCGGGATCTGATTCTGATCCTGCACTTTCAGCACGTCTTCCATTGCCGCTTTCCAGGCATCAGCAACACGCTGCTCATCTGGCGTACCAATCAGACTCATATAAAAACCGGTGCGGCAGCCCATTGGCGAGATATCGATAATCTCTACACCATTACCGTTAAGATGGTTACGCATAAAACCAGCAAACAGGTGCTCCAGGGTATGGATCCCTCTTTCTGGCATCACTTCTTTGTTCGGCACGCAGAAGCGCAGATCGAACACGGTGATTGCGTCGCCATGCGGGGTGTTCATTGTTTTCGCCACCCGAACTGCAGGCGCTTCCATCCGGGTATGATCGACTGTGAAGCTATCTAACAACGGCATTTAGCCACCTCCGGTAATTTTTTTAAAAATTTTCTGAACTCTTTCTTCCCAGGCGAGTCTGAGTATATGAAAGACGCGCATTTGTTATCATCATCCCTGAATTCAGAGATGAAATTTTGGCCACTCACGAGTGGCCTTTTTCTTTTCTGTCAGGCGTGTTTTTCCAGCCACACCGCAAACGGTTCGGTATCAGCGGCTTCCATTTCCTGCTGACGGCGTTCAGACGCCTCGCGCTCGGCTACAAAATCCTCTTCGCGCAGAATTTCCAACGGCTCTTCACGCAGCAGATTACGGTACGCTTCAGCAAACGCTTTGCCTGTTCCGCCAATACCAGTATCAATCATAGACCTTAAGATACGGGCAGAGAAAGTCAGATCGGGATTATCGAAGCAGGCGACCAGTTCATCACACACTTTCTGATACGCTTCGCCGCCGTTAATGCTATCCAGCGTTTGCGCAACGCGTTTCAGATCGCGGAACAGATCTTTACCCACCTGCGGTAACGGGAACTGCGCGGTTTCGCAGCCGATACCCAGCGTCAGGCCCGGTTTGCGACCTTCGAGGATCACCCGGTTCCAGTTAACGCGTGTACAGGCAAGTTCTTTACTGCTCATTTCCGGTGCATCAGCCAGCGCACACCAGACCATAAACAGGTCGAGGAATCGCACCTGCTGTTCATCTACACCAATCGGCGAGAATGGGTTGATGTCCAGCGAACGCACTTCAATATATTCAATGCCGCCACGTAACAGCGCATCAGAAGGCGACTCGCCGCTGCGGGTAACGCGTTTTGGACGAATCGGCGCGTACAGTTCGTTTTCAATCTGCAGCACGTTGCTGTTGATTTGCAGTCGCTTACCGTCTTTCTCAATACCAATCTTCGCGTACTCTTCCGATGGCGTTTTGATTGCCTGTTTAAGGCCCGCCACGTACTCGTAAAGATCGTTGAAGGTAATACCAAGATTGCTTTGCGATTTATTGGTATAGCCAAGATCGCTCAAACGAAGAGAGGTCGCATACGGCAGGTAATACATACCGCACTCGGTTTTCTCAAACGGCAGCGACGTTGGTTTTCCTTGCAAGAAAGAAGAACAAATCGCTGGAGACGCACCAAACAGATAAGGAATGACCCAACCGAAGCGATAGTAGTTACGGATAACGCGGAAATAACCCGCAGATATTTTCTCTTTGGCATCAGCGCCCGAGATATCACCGCACTTCGCTTGCCAGAATGCCATTGGCAAAGAGAAATTGTAGTGCACGCCGGAAATGGTTTGCATCAGCGCGCCGTAGCGATTTTTTAGCCCTTCACGGTACAGCGTTTTAAAGCGACCGGTGTTAGAAGTGCCGTACTGTGCCAGTTCGATGTCCTGACCTTCTGCGATGTAGCATGGCATACTTAACGGCCACATCCGCTCATCGCCCATATTGCGCGCCGTATAACGATGCAGATCGCGCATAAAGGTCAGCATATGTTCAATATCACCATCCACTGGTGTAATGAATTCCAGCAATGCTTCCGCAAAATCGGTAGTAATCCATTTGTGCGTCAGTGCGGAACCTAATGCTTCAGGATGACCTGTTGTTGCCAGTGTTCCATCAGCATTAACACGCAAAGTTTCGCGTTCCAGCCCACGCTGTATCCCCTTTAACGCCTGAGGATGTTTTTCCAGCCAGGCCAGCGCCTGTGATACGTCCGGGATCAAATTGACCTCCCGCCTGTCAAAATCGTTTTAATTAGCATAACTGTAATGGTGACCATATGTGCAGGCCTACAATTAGTGCCACCACATCATGCCCTGAACGGTAGCTGCTGCAACTGCAACATAGCGTAACGTTTTACCAAGGCACAAAAAAAAGATTACCGGTCCCCACGAGATGCGCATCCATCCCGCTAACAGACACAGTAAATCGCCAACCACGGGCATCCAGCTTAATAATAGCGTGACTGCACCATAGCGTTTCAGCCAGCCGGTAGCTTTCTCTTGCCAGCGCGATGTTTTACGCAATGGAAAGAAACGCCCAAGGATAACGTTAGTTAACCCTCCAAGGCTATTACCCATTGTTGCTGTTAAAACTAAAACCCAGGGATGACTGATCCCGGAAAGCAACATTGCCACCAGCACGACTTCGGAGTTGCCGGGTAATAGTGTAGCGCTGAGAAAACTACTGGCAAACAACGAGAAAAGCGATAACGCTTCACTCACAGCAAGCGAACATCCACGGCGTCCATGCCTGCTGCACGGGCCGCCTGAATACCGAAATCGGCATCTTCAAAGACCACACACTGCGTCGGTTGCACGCCCATACGCTGCGCGCACAACAAAAATGTGTCTGGCGCGGGTTTATGGTGTTTGACGTGATCGGCAGCGACGACGGCGTCAAAATAACGGCGTAATCCCAGGTGCGCCAGCAATGCCTCAGCGATGGCGCTTTCACTCCCCGTTCCTACAGCCATTGGGCGACGACCATGCCAACTTTTCACCACTTCAACAAGAGGAAGCGGCTCGACACTATCCAGCAGCATACTTCTTACTGCTTCTGTTTTTTCACGCGCTAACGCATGCGGGTCGAGATCTGCCTGATTCAGCTCAATAATCGCCTGAGCAATACGCCAGGTGGGCGAGCCATTAAGCGCAATCATCGCCTGAACATCGTACTGAAGACCGTAGTGCCCTAATACTTCGCGCCACGCTTTACGGTGCGTAGGCTCCGTATCCAGGATTGTGCCATCCATATCAAAAATTAAACCTGCATAACGCTCGTACATGGTCTTCTCGCAAGTCGAAAAATATGACGCTACTTTAGCGTAATTGCTTGATTTTGTCGCTGATGGCGAAGGAGAAGAATATTCAGGAAATGGATAAAGTAGTTATTTAGAAATGAGATATTTTTGAAGGAAATTTGTGGGAGAAGATGGTGCCTGCGGTTAGTACCGCTACCTCTTCGATACCTTCATTGCTGAAGATTACGGAGAATATGGTGCATCCGGGAGGATTCGAACCTCCGACCGCTCGGTTCGTAGCCGAGTACTCTATCCAGCTGAGCTACGGATGCATCGGGAAAACTTATTTTACTGCTGATATTGATACCGCTACTAAAGCCATATCAAATAAGAAAACCCATCTTAACCATCATCACTGATGATTACGGAGAATATGGTGCATCCGGGAGGATTCGAACCTCCGACCGCTCGGTTCGTAGCCGAGTACTCTATCCAGCTGAGCTACGGATGCATCGGGAAATTTATTTTACTGCTGATATTGATACCGCTACTAAAGCCATATCAAGTAAGAGATGGTGCATCCGGGAGGATTCGAACCTCCGACCGCTCGGTTCGTAGCCGAGTACTCTATCCAGCTGAGCTACGGATGCATCGGGAAACTTACTTTACTGCAGATTTTTTGATACCGCTACTAAAGCCGTATCAAGTAAGAGATGGTGCATCCGGGAGGATTCGAACCTCCGACCGCTCGGTTCGTAGCCGAGTACTCTATCCAGCTGAGCTACGGATGCAAATGGCGGTGAGGCGGGGATTCGAACCCCGGATGCAGCTTTTGACCGCATACTCCCTTAGCAGGGGAGCGCCTTCAGCCTCTCGGCCACCTCACCACACGCCTCTTACGAGTGCTTCGAAGAACTTGTTTATCGCTCATCGTCGCTGCGTGGCGCACATATTACTTTCTGAGACTTATAAGTCAAACAATTTTTCCCACACTTTTATCGTTTGCACACTTCACGCTCAATTAGTCTGTAAAAACGTCAAAAAGAGTGTTTTATCAACAGAAAAACGGAGGTCTGAGAGATAGCCGTAATGCAAAAAAATGGAGACTTAAGTTGAATGAACGGGAGTAAAGCGAAAAGACAATGGAGTGAAGAAGAAATTTTGAGGGTGCGTCTCACCGATAAAGATGAGACGCGGAAAGATTAGTAACTGGACTGCTGGGATTTTTCAGCCTGGATACGCTGGTAGATCTCTTCACGGTGAACAGAAACTTCCTTCGGGGCATTTACGCCAATACGTACCTGGTTGCCCTTTACCCCTAAAACTGTCACGGTGACCTCATCCCCAATCATGAGGGTCTCACCAACTCGACGAGTCAGAATCAGCATTCTTTGCTCCTTGAAAGATTAAAAGAGTCGGGTCTCTCTGTATCCCGGCATTATCCATCATATAACGCCAAAAAGTAAGCAATGACAAACACATTACATGTAAGCAGTCATGGCATTACATTCTGTTAAACCTAAGTTTAGCCGATATACACAACTTCAACCTGACTTTATCGTTGTCGATAGCGTTAATGCGAATGCCGTGAAGCGAGTCCACGGCATTGCCTGACGCTTATATTATTGCAATTTCGCGCTGACCCAGCCTTTCACACTGGCTAACGCTGCAGGTAAGGCCGCAGCATCCGTACCACCGGCTTGCGCCATGTCAGGACGTCCACCACCCTTGCCGCCCACCTGCTGAGCGACCATACCAATCAGTTCCCCTGCTTTCACACGATCTGTGACGTCCTTAGATACGCCTGCAATCAGAGAAACCTTACCTTCGACTACCGTTGCCAGCACGATAATTGTCGACCCCAGCTGATTTTTTAAATCGTCAACCATGGTACGCAACATTTTCGGCTCAACACCGCTAAGCTCGCTAACCAACAGCTTAACACCATTAACATCAATTGCCTTACTGGAAAGATTTGCACTCTCCTGTGCGGCAGCTTGTTCTTTAAGCTGTTGTAACTCTTTTTCCAGCTGACGCGTACGTTCCAGTACTGAGCGCACTTTATCAGCCAGATTATTGCTATCGCCTTTCAGCAGATGCGCGACTTCGTTTAAGCGATCGCTGTCTGCATGAACGGTGGCGATAGCGCCTTCTCCGGTTACCGCTTCGATACGACGAACGCCTGCAGCAGTACCCGATTCAGAGATGATGCGGAACAGACCAATATCACCGGTGCGGCTGGCGTGAGTACCGCCACACAGCTCGGTGGAGAAATCGCCCATGCTCAGCACGCGTACGCGCTCATCATACTTCTCGCCGAACAGCGCCATCGCACCTTTCGCTTTCGCCGCTTCGAGATCCATGATGTTGGTTTCGATCGGCAAGTTACGGCGAATCTGTGCGTTCACCAGGTCTTCGACCGCACGAATCTCTTCTGGTTTCATCGCTTCGTTGTGTGAGAAGTCGAAGCGCAGCACTTTGTCGTTAACCAGTGAACCTTTCTGCGATACATGAGTACCCAGAACCTGGCGCAGCGCCGCGTGCATCAGGTGCGTTGCGGAGTGATTCAGACGAATACGGGCGCGACGAGCTTCATCAACATCAGCCTGCACCGCGTCGCCCACTTTCAGAGAACCCGCAGCAAGTTTACCGATGTGACCAATCGCCTGGCCGTATTTCTGCGTATCTTCCACCGCAAAGGAGAAGTTAGTGCCTTTCAGTTCGCCTTTATCACCAACCTGACCGCCGGATTCCGCATAGAATGGCGTTTGATCCAGCACGACCACAGCTTCCTGGCCTGCATTGATGGCATCAACCGCTTTACCATCAACAAACAGCGCGGTCACTTTGCCGTTCAGTTCCAGATGGTCATAGCCTTTAAATTCAGATGCGCTGTCAACACGGATCATTGCGTTGTAATCGGCACCAAAGCCGCTGGCTTCGCGCGCGCGACGACGCTGCTCTTCCATTGCTGCTTCGAAACCAGCTTCGTCAACTTTGATGTTGCGCTCACGACAAACATCAGCCGTCAGGTCAACCGGGAAGCCATAGGTGTCGTACAGACGGAAAGCCGTTTCGCCATCCAGCGTATCACCAGAAAGTTTTGCCAGCTCTTCATCCAGCAGCGCCAGACCGCGCTCCAGAGTACGGGCAAACTGCTCTTCTTCAGTCTTCAGCACCTGCTCAACCTGCGCCTGCTGGCGTTTCAGGTCTTCACCCGCAGAGCCCATTACGTCGATCAGCGGACCAACCAGTTTGTAGAAGAAGGTTTCTTTCGCGCCCAGCATATTGCCGTGACGCACTGCGCGACGAATGATACGACGCAGTACATAACCACGGTTTTCATTGGACGGCATTACGCCATCCGCGATCAGGAACGCACAAGAACGAATGTGGTCAGCGATTACGCGCAGCGATTTATTGCTCAGATCGGTCGCGCCAGTGACTTTCGCTACCGCCTGGATCAGCGTGCGGAACAGGTCGATGTCATAGTTAGAGTTAACGTGTTGCAGCACCGCAGCAATACGCTCCAGACCCATACCGGTATCTACAGACGGCTTCGGCAGCGGTTCCATCGTGCCATCTGCCTGGCGGTTGAACTGCATGAAGACGATGTTCCAGATCTCAATGTAGCGATCGCCGTCTTCTTCCGGACTTCCCGGAGGGCCACCCCAAATGTGGTCGCCGTGATCGTAGAAGATTTCGGTGCACGGGCCGCACGGACCAGTGTCACCCATCTGCCAGAAGTTGTCAGATGCGTATGGCGCACCTTTGTTATCGCCGATGCGAATAATACGTTCGCGCGGGATCCCTACTTCTTTTTCCCAGATTTCGTAGGCTTCGTCGTCGCTTTCATAGACGGTAACCCACAGACGCTCTTTCGGCAGGGCAAACCATTTTTCACTGGTCAGCAGTTCCCATGCAAACTGAATGGCATCGTGTTTGAAATAGTCGCCGAAGCTGAAGTTGCCCAGCATTTCGAAGAAGGTATGGTGACGCGCGGTGTAACCGACGTTTTCCAGGTCGTTGTGTTTACCACCCGCACGCACGCAGCGTTGGGAAGTGGTAGCGCGGGAATAATTACGCTTGTCGAGCCCAAGGAACACATCCTTGAACTGGTTCATCCCGGC
Source organism: Escherichia sp. F1 (assembly GCF_046764225.1). Classification (NCBI taxonomy): domain Bacteria; kingdom Pseudomonadati; phylum Pseudomonadota; class Gammaproteobacteria; order Enterobacterales; family Enterobacteriaceae; genus Escherichia; species Escherichia sp. F1. The sequence goes on along the minus strand of NZ_CP177202.1, from coordinate 1,144,601 downwards.
GTTGGTAAACAACAAAGTTGGGTCGTTATGGGGTACCAGGGAGCTGCTGGCAACTACCTGATGTCCCTTACTATGGAAAAAGTCGAGAAACGCCTGACGGATCTCAGCGGTGCTCTTGCTCATAATTATCCTGAAATCAAGCTAACGAAATATCGCCACCAGCTACAGCGTGTCTTAACCGCCGGGCTGGTAACTGAAAAGTGGGAATAAGATAAGTTTTCTTGACTGGGAAGTAAAATACCGTATGCGTTCAGTCGGCAAAATTTCGCCAAATATCCTGGATATCTTCCATCAGATAGCCACGATAGAGCAGAAAACGCTGGATCTTAACTTTTTCTGAAAAGACAGTTGGCAAAGGTTCGCCATATTTTCGCGTCGCCTGATCGCGCGCCAGTGCGCACCAGTCGATGTCACATTCACGCATCGCTTTTTCTGTCGCTTCGCGGGAAATACCTTTCTGATTCAGTTCCTGACGAATACGCGCAGGTCCATAACCTTTGCGGCTACGGCTGGCGATAAAGCGCGCAACAAATCGGCTGTCATCGAGATAGCCATGTTCATGGCACCAGGCGATAACGCGCTCGTAATCTTCTGCCGTGGCATCAATCTCTTCCGGGCCATTTTTGCCCATGATCGGTGCCGCGAGTTTACGTCGCAATTCTTGCTCACTGTGATCGCGCACCGCCAGAATGCGTACCGCACGATCCAACAGGCGAGCATATGCCGGGCGACGGGGCGTGGATTCTGTCATGGCATATCCTTACAACTTAAAAAAGCAAAAGGGCCGCAGATGCGACCCTTGTGTATCAAACAAGACGATTAAAAATCTTCGTTAGTTTCTGCTACGCCTTCGCTGTCATCTACAGAGAAATCCGGCGTTGAGTTCGGGTTGCTCAGCAGCAACTCACGTACTTTCTTCTCGATCTCTTTCGCGGTTTCCGGGTTATCTTTCAGCCAGGCAGTCGCATTCGCTTTACCCTGACCGATCTTCTCACCTTTGTAGCTGTACCACGCGCCTGCTTTCTCGATCAGCTTCTCTTTCACGCCCAGATCAACCAGTTCGCCATAGAAGTTGATACCTTCGCCGTAGAGGATCTGGAATTCAGCCTGTTTAAACGGCGCAGCGATTTTGTTCTTCACCACTTTCACACGGGTTTCGCTACCCACCACGTTTTCGCCCTCTTTCACCGCGCCGATACGACGGATGTCGAGACGAACAGAGGCGTAGAATTTCAGCGCGTTACCACCGGTAGTGGTTTCCGGGTTACCGAACATTACACCAATTTTCATACGGATCTGGTTGATGAAGATCAGCAGCGTGTTGGACTGCTTCAGGTTACCCGCCAGCTTACGCATCGCCTGGCTCATCATACGTGCCGCAAGGCCCATGTGAGAGTCGCCGATTTCGCCTTCGATTTCCGCTTTCGGCGTCAGTGCCGCCACGGAGTCAACGACGATAACGTCTACTGCGCCAGAACGCGCCAGGGCGTCACAGATTTCCAGTGCCTGCTCGCCAGTGTCCGGCTGGGAGCACAGCAGGTTGTCGATATCGACGCCCAGTTTACGTGCATAGATTGGGTCCAGCGCGTGTTCAGCATCGATAAACGCACAGGTTTTACCTTCACGCTGCGCTGCGGCGATCACCTGCAACGTCAGCGTGGTTTTACCGGAAGATTCCGGTCCGTAGATTTCGACGATACGGCCCATCGGCAGACCACCTGCCCCAAGCGCGATATCCAGTGAAAGCGAACCGGTAGAGATGGTTTCCACATCCATGGAACGGTCTTCACCCAGGCGCATGATGGAGCCTTTACCAAATTGTTTCTCAATCTGGCCCAGTGCTGCCGCCAACGCTTTCTGTTTGTTTTCGTCGATAGCCATTTTTACTCCTGTCATGCCGGGTAATACCGGATAGTCAATATGTTCTGTTGAAGCAATTATACTGTATGCTCATACAGTATCAAGTGTTTTGTAGAAATTGTTGCCACAAGGTCTGCAATGCATACGCAGTAGCCTGACGTCGCACCGCATCACGGTCACCGCTGAAGCATTCCCGCCGGGTAATGCCTTCACCACGGGCAGTGGCAAAAGCAAACCAGACGGTGCCGACAGGTTTATCTTCGCTGCCGCCATCCGGCCCGGCGATACCACTAATAGACACAGCATAATCAGCACGAGCCGCTTTCAGTGCGCCTATCGCCATTTCCACCACGACAGGTTCGCTCACCGCGCCATGCTGCGCCAGCGTCTCTTCGCGTACACCGATCATTTGCGCTTTGGCTTCGTTACTGTAGGTGACAAATCCGCGTTCAAACCAGGCGGAACTGCCGGCAATATCGGTAATCACTTTCGCTACCCAACCACCGGTACAAGACTCAGCAGTTGTTACGGTTGCGCCACGGGCTTTCAGCGCCTGCCCAACCTGTTCGCTTAACTGCATCAGTTCACTGTCAGTCATCACAACCTCTGTCAGTCAAAAATTTATGCCGGACAAGATAGCACTTTCGTCAGGAAGATGGTGTTGGCGTTGCAATTTTACGAGGAGGATTCAGAAAAAAGCTGATTAGCCAGAGGGAAGCTCACGCTCCCCTCTTGCAAATAGTTACTGCACGCGCGCCAGCGCCACGGCTTGTCCTAACTGCCAGACCGCCATTGCGTAATGGGTACTGTGGTTGTAACGGGTGATGGTGTAGAAGTTCGGCAGACCGTACCAGTACTGGTAACCGGTACCGACATCCAGACGCAGCAGGCTGGCTTGTTGATGGTTGCCCAGCGGCTGCTGTGGCGTTAAACCTGCCGCGGCAAGCTGCGAAATGCTGTACTTGGTTTTGAAGCCATTTGGCAAGCCTGGAGCCTGACCGTTTGCCATCACCGCAACCTGATCACCTTTCACCCAGCCGTGCGCTTTGAAATAGTTCGCCACACTACCGATCGCATCAACCGGATCCCACAGGTTGATATGCCCGTCGCCGCTGAAATCTACCGCATATTGTTTGTAAGACGACGGCATAAACTGTCCGTAGCCCATCGCCCCGGCAAAGGAACCTTTCAGATTGAGCGGATCGTCCTGCTCATCGCGCGCCATCAGCAGGAAAGTTTCCAGCTCGCCAGAGAAATACTCCGCGCGGCGTGGGTAGTTAAATGACAGCGTTGCCAGCGCATCGAGGATACGGGTTTTCCCCATCACGCGCCCCCAGCGGGTTTCAACGCCGATAATCCCGACGATAATTTCCGGCGGTACGCCATACACCTGCCACGCGCGATTCAACGCATCTTCATACTGATTCCAGAAAACCACACCATTCTGCACGTTGTCCGGCGTAATAAATTTTTTGCGATAACGCAGCCATGCGCCGTTCGGACCTGATGGCGGTTTCACCGAAGTAGTTGGTGCCTGGTTATCCATCAGCCGCAATACCGAATCCAGACGTTTCGCCTGGGAGAGAATTTCCTGCAACTGCTGACGATCGAAACCGTGTTTGTTCACCATTTTGTCGATGAACTGCTGGGCATTCGGGTTATTAGCGAAATCGCCGCCCATCTGCATCACATTGTGCTGCGGCTCAAGCAGGAAGCCGCCAGACGGCGTTCCGGTGGTCGTTTCAGTCTCAGTAGGTTTTGGCTTGCTGGTACAGGCGGCAAGCAACACAAAAAGGGGAAGCAATGTTACATAACGACGCTTGAACATGAGGGGTCCATTTAACAGATTCAACCAGGGGCAAGTATGGTAAAGCATCACGCCCCGCACAAGGAAGCGGTAGTCACTGCCCGATACGGACTTTACATAACTCAACTCATTCTCCTCGCTATCCTTTTATTCAAACTTTCAAATTAAAATATTTATCTTTCATTTTGCGATCAAAATAACACTTTTAAATCTTTCAATCTGATTAGATTAGGTTGCCGTTTGGTAATAAAACAATAAATCCTGAAGGAGAGAACAATGATAGAAACCATTACTCATGGTGCAGAGTGGTTTATCGGGCTGTTCCAAAAGGGCGGAGAGGTGTTTACCGGGATGGTGACCGGCATTCTTCCGCTGTTGATTAGTCTGCTGGTTATCATGAACGCACTGATTAATTTTATCGGTCAGCATCGTATTGAACGTTTTGCTCAACGTTGCGCCGGTAACCCTGTTTCCCGTTACCTGCTGTTACCGTGCATTGGCACGTTTGTCTTTTGCAATCCGATGACCTTAAGCCTGGGTCGCTTTATGCCGGAAAAGTACAAACCCAGCTACTACGCGGCCGCCTCTTATAGCTGCCACTCAATGAATGGCCTCTTCCCCCATATCAACCCAGGCGAACTGTTTGTTTATCTTGGCATTGCCAGCGGTCTGACAACACTGAACCTGCCACTTGGCCCACTGGCGGTGAGTTATCTGCTGGTTGGTCTGGTCACCAACTTCTTCCGCGGCTGGGTGACCGATCTGACCACCGCCATTTTTGAGAAAAAGATGGGCATTCAACTTGAACAAAAAGTTCACCTGGCAGGAGCAACATCATGACGCGTATTCGGATCGAAAAAGGAACGGGTGGCTGGGGCGGCCCGCTTGAGCTGGAAGCCACGCCGGGCAAAAAAATCGTCTATATCACCGCCGGTACCCGGCCTGCGATTGTTGACAAACTGGCACAGCTTACTGGCTGGCAGGCTATTGACGGATTTAAAGAAGGTGAACCCGCGGAGGCGGAAATTGGTGTCGCGGTAATCGACTGTGGCGGCACATTACGCTGCGGCATTTATCCGAAACGGCGTATTCCCACCATTAATATCCATTCGACGGGCAAGTCCGGTCCGCTGGCGCAGTATATTGTGGAAGATATTTATGTCTCTGGCGTGAAAGAAGAAAACATCACTGTAGTGGGTGATGCGACACCACAACCCTCTTCCGTGGGCCGTGACTATGACACCAGCAAGAAAATCACCGAACAAAGCGATGGTTTACTGGCGAAGGTGGGAATGGGTATGGGTTCTGCCGTTGCCGTGTTGTTTCAATCTGGTCGTGACACCATCGACACTGTATTAAAAACCATTCTGCCGTTTATGGCGTTCGTCTCGGCGCTTATCGGCATCATTATGGCTTCCGGTCTTGGCGACTGGATTGCCCACGGTCTTGCTCCGCTGGCTAGCCATCCTCTGGGGCTGGTCATGCTGGCGCTCATCTGCTCCTTCCCGCTGCTTTCACCTTTCCTCGGCCCAGGCGCAGTTATCGCACAGGTTATCGGCGTATTGATTGGCGTGCAGATTGGTCTCGGCAATATTCCGCCGCATCTGGCTTTACCTGCACTGTTTGCCATCAACGCGCAGGCGGCCTGCGACTTCATCCCGGTCGGTTTGTCGCTGGCGGAAGCTCGTCAGGACACGGTTCGCGTCGGTGTCCCTTCTGTTCTGGTGAGCCGCTTTTTAACCGGCGCGCCAACTGTACTGATCGCCTGGTTTGTCTCCGGTTTTATCTATCAATAGAGGCTGAAACATGACCGTTATTTATCAGACCACCATCACCCGTATTGGCGCGAGCGCCACTGACGCCCTCAGCGACCAGATGCTCATCACCTTTCGTGAAGGCGCGCCTGCGGATCTCGAAGAGTATTGCTTCATTCATTGCCACGGCGAGTTGAAAGGTGCACTCCATCCCGGTTTGCAATTTACGCTCGGGCAGCATCGCTATCCGGTGACCGCCGTTGGCAGTGTGGCGGAAGACAACCTTCGCGAACTGGGTCATGTCACCCTGCGCTTCGATGGTTTAAACGAAGCGGAATTTCCGGGCACTGTCCATGTGGCAGGCCCTGTACCCGACGATATCGCGCCGGGATCGGTTTTGAAGTTTGAATCTGTTAAGGAGTAAAAAATGAATCAGGTTGCCGTTGTCATCGGTGGTGGGCAAACCTTAGGCGCGTTCCTGTGCCACGGTCTGGCTGCTGAGGGGTATCGCGTCGCGGTTGTCGATATTCAGAGCGACAAAGCCGCAAATGTGGCACAAGAAATTAACGCCGAATATGGTGAAGGAACAGCGTATGGTTTTGGTGCTGACGCCACCAGCGAGCAAAGCGTTCTGGCGCTCTCTCGTGGGGTAGATGAAATCTTTGGTCGCGTGGATTTGCTGGTCTACAGCGCCGGAATTGCAAAAGCAGCCTTTATCAGCGACTTCCAGCTCGGCGATTTTGACCGTTCGCTACAAGTGAATCTGGTGGGTTATTTCCTGTGTGCCCGTGAATTTTCGCGTTTGATGATCCGCGACGGGATTCAGGGGCGCATTATTCAGATCAACTCGAAATCCGGCAAAGTGGGCAGCAAACACAACTCTGGTTATAGCGCCGCGAAATTTGGTGGCGTCGGGCTGACTCAATCACTGGCGCTGGATCTGGCGGAGTACGGCATTACGGTGCATTCACTGATGCTCGGTAATCTGCTGAAATCGCCGATGTTTCAGTCGCTATTGCCACAATATGCGACCAAGCTGGGTATCAAACCGGATCAAGTCGAGCAGTATTACATCGACAAAGTACCGCTCAAACGCGGCTGCGATTATCAGGATGTGCTGAATATGCTGCTGTTCTACGCCAGTCCTAAGGCGTCGTACTGCACTGGTCAGTCGATCAATGTCACCGGCGGTCAGGTGATGTTCTGATCAACAGCGGAGATCTTTTAAGGATCTCCGCGCGACTAATAGAATGCCTGATGCGCTACGCTCATCAGGCATACAGGACTTCCGCCACTACATTAAGGAAAAGTTATGGTATCCGCACTCATCACCGTCGCCGTTATCGCCTGGTGTGCGCAACTGGCCTTAGGCGGTTGGCAAATTTCTCGTTTTAACCGTGCCTTCGACACACTATGCCAGCAAGGGCGGGTTGGCGTGGGCCGTTCCAGCGGGCGCTTTAAACCGCGGGTCGTGGTCGCCATCGCGCTGGACGATCAGCAACGCATCGTCGACACCTTGTTTATGAAAGGACTAACCGTCTTCGCCCGACCGCAAAAAATTCCCGCAATTACCGGTATGCATGCGGGTGATTTACAGCCCGATGTGATCTTTCCCCATGATCCACTATCACAGAATGCTCTATCATTGGCGCTTAAACTGAAACGTGGATAATTTCGTTGTGAATGTTACTTGCTTGCGAAGTTATCATTTTGAAACCTAAATCAGGTAATCACGCCCATGAAACCTCGTCAGCGTCAGGCCGCCATTCTGGAGTATCTGCAAAAGCAGGGTAAATGCTCGGTTGAAGAATTGGCGCAATACTTTGACACCACAGGCACAACCATTCGCAAAGATCTGGTCATTCTGGAACATGCCGGAACCGTCATTCGTACTTATGGCGGAGTGGTGTTGAATAAAGAGGAATCCGATCCGCCTATCGATCATAAAACACTCATCAACACCCACAAGAAAGAGCTGATTGCAGAAGCTGCCGTTAGTTTTATCCATGATGGCGATTCGATCATTCTTGATGCTGGCAGTACCGTTTTGCAGATGGTTCCCCTGCTCTCGCGCTTTAATAACATCACAGTGATGACCAACAGCCTGCATATCGTCAATGCGCTATCCGAACTGGATAACGAACAAACTATCCTGATGCCAGGCGGAACATTTCGTAAAAAATCGGCCTCATTTCACGGGCAACTGGCAGAGAATGCCTTCGAGCATTTCACCTTCGATAAATTGTTTATGGGCACCGACGGCATCGATCTCAATGCGGGCGTAACCACGTTCAACGAGGTTTATACCGTCAGTAAGGCAATGTGCAATGCCGCGCGCGAAGTGATTTTGATGGCAGACTCATCAAAGTTTGGCCGTAAAAGCCCCAACGTAGTTTGCAGTCTTGAAAGCGTCGATAAGCTAATTACCGACGCAGGTATCGATCCAGCGTTTCGTCAGGCGCTGGAAAAGAAAGGGATCGATGTGATCATAACCGGAGAGAGCAATGAGTGAAGCACTACTGAACGCGGGACGTCAGACGTTAATGCTGGAGTTGCAGGAAGCAAGCCGTTTACCGGAACGTCTGGGCGATGATTTTGTTCGCGCCGCCAATATCATCCTGCACTGCGAAGGCAAAGTGGTGGTTTCGGGAATTGGCAAATCGGGCCACATTGGTAAGAAAATCGCCGCAACGCTTGCCAGCACCGGCACTCCTGCCTTTTTTGTCCATCCGGCAGAGGCATTGCACGGCGACCTGGGGATGATCGAAAGCCGCGATGTGATGCTGTTTATCTCTTACTCCGGTGGCGCGAAGGAACTGGATCTGATTATTCCGCGTCTGGAAGATAAATCTATCGCGCTGCTGGCGATGACCGGCAAACCGACGTCACCGCTGGGCCTGGCGGCGAAAGCGGTGCTGGATATCTCCGTAGAACGCGAAGCCTGTCCGATGCACCTTGCGCCGACCTCCAGCACCGTCAATACCCTGATGATGGGTGACGCGCTGGCGATGGCGGTCATGCAGGCGCGCGGATTTAATGAAGAAGATTTTGCCCGCTCCCACCCTGCTGGAGCACTGGGCGCTCGCTTGCTGAATAAAGTGCATCATCTGATGCGCCGTGATGACGCTATCCCGCAGGTAGCGTTAACCGCCAGCGTGATGGATGCGATGCTGGAGCTCAGCCGCACCGGTCTGGGGCTGGTGGCGGTATGTGACGCTCAACAACAGGTACAAGGCGTCTTTACCGACGGCGATTTACGTCGCTGGCTGGTTGGCGGCGGCGCACTCACCACGCCAGTTAATGAAGCGATGACGACAGGCGGCACCACATTACAGGCGCAAAGCCGTGCCATCGACGCCAAAGAGATCCTGATGAAGCGCAAAATCACTGCCGCACCGGTGGTGGATGAAAACGGCAAACTCACCGGCGCAATTAACCTGCAGGATTTCTATCAGGCCGGGATTATTTAATCCTTCAATCCCAGACGTTTCGCCAGCCGATGCAGGTTGGCGACGTCAGTTTCCAGCATTCGCGCGCAGGCAGCCCAGTTGTGATGATTTTGTGCCAGTGCCTGGCGAATGGTTTCACGCTGGAACGCTTCTGTCGCTTCACGCAGATTTTGCTTAACAACGGGCACCGCCGCTGCTTCTGGCGGCGGCAACGTCACCTCAGGAAAAGCAAAATGTTGCGCCTCAAGAATCACTTCATCGCCGCTGCGAGTAGCTCTCGACAGTACTACCGCCCGATGAATAGCATGTTCCAGTTCGCGCACGTTTCCCGGAAAACTGTAGTGTTGCAGTAAATTTCGCGCCCCGGCACTTAATACCACGCGGGAGAGCCCCAGCCGCAAACGACACTGCTCGCAGAAATACCCCGCCAGCAGAATGACATCATCGCCCCGCTCACGCAGCGGCGGCACCGAAAGTGGAAACACGCTCAGGCGATGAAACAAATCGGCGCGGAATCGCCCTGCCAGCACCTCTTCGCGTAAATCGCGGTTAGTCGCCGCCAGCACGCGCACATCGACCCGCAAACTGCGGTCATCGCCAACGCGCTGAATATCGCCATACTGCAACACCCTCAGCAGCTTGGCCTGCAATGCCAACGACAACTCGCCGATCTCATCGAGAAACAGTGTGCCGTTATCCGCCATTTCAAACTTCCCGCTGCGGTTACTGATAGCGCCAGTAAACGCCCCTTTCACATGCCCGAACAGTTCACTTTCCGCCACACTTTCCGGCAGTGCGGCACAGTTGAGATAGACCAGCGGATTCACCGCCCGTGGCGAGGCTTCATGAATCGCTTTCGCCACCAGCTCCTTACCGGTTCCCGTCTCACCGCTGATTAAGACGTTGAGATCGGACGCCGCCACAATCTCAATCTCTTTTTTCAATTGCGTCATGCCTGGCGACAAGCCAATCATCTGCGTCTGTTTCACCGCTTCAAACGGCGCGGCATCGCCCGGCAGCATATTCTGGCTTTCCAGTTGCTCAATCAGCAACGCATTGCTTAACGCTCCCGCCGCCAGCGCGGCAATCAGGCGTAACTCTTCGTCGCTGAAAACATCGAACTGATCGGGCTGCATCCCGTCGAGCGTCAATGCGCCGATCAGGTTTTGCCCGGCAAACAATGGCAGACCAACGCAGGCGTGAACCTTCAGACTCTCCTGCCCGGGAATCAAACCGTCATAGGGATCGGGCAATTCGCTGTCTGCGGGAAAGCGCACCACGTCCCCGGCGCGGGCAATCGCTTCCAGCCGTGGATGCCCTTCCAGCGCAAAGCGTCTACCGAGTACATCCTTTGCCAGCCCGTCGATGGCAAGCGGAATAAACTGCCGCGAGTCGTAACGCAGCAATGCAGACGCATCGCACTCCAGCACCTGACGCAGCGTGGTGATCAGGCGCTGAAAACGATCCTGATGACCAATCCCACGCTGCAATTCGATGGCGATATTCGCCAGCACATCAACGGAAAAACTCATCTTTGCCTCACTGTCAATTTGACTATAGATATTGTCATATCGACCATTTGATTAATAGTCATTTTGACTACTCATTAATGAGCATGAATTAATTTACACATAAAAATCAATCAGATAAAAAACTGGCACGCAATCTGCAATTAGCAAGACATCTTTTTAGAACACGCTGAATAAATTGAGGTTGCTATGTCTATTGTGGTGAAAAATAACATTCATTGGGTTGGTCAACGTGACTGGGAAGTGCGTGATTTTCACGGCACAGAATATAAAACGCTGCGCGGCAGCAGCTACAACAGCTACCTCATCCGCGAAGAAAAAAACGTGCTGATCGACACCGTCGACCATAAATTCAGCCGCGAATTTGTGCAGAACCTGCGTAATGAAATCGATCTGGCGGATATCGATTACATCGTGATTAACCATGCTGAAGAGGACCACGCCGGGGCGCTGACCGAACTGATGGCGCAAATTCCCGATACGCCGATCTACTGTACTGCTAACGCTATCGACTCGATAAATGGTCATCACCATCATCCGGAGTGGAATTTTAATGTGGTGAAAACTGGCGACACGCTGGATATCGGCAACGGCAAACAGCTCATTTTTGTCGAAACACCAATGCTGCACTGGCCGGACAGCATGATGACTTACCTGACAGGCGACGCGGTGCTGTTCAGTAACGATGCTTTCGGTCAGCACTACTGCGATGAGCATCTGTTCAATGATGAAGTGGATCAGACGGAGCTTTTCGAGCAGTGCCAGCGTTACTACGCCAATATCCTGACGCCGTTCAGCCGCCTGGTAACGCCGAAAATTACCGAGATCCTGGGCTTTAACTTGCCAGTCGATATGATAGCGACCTCTCACGGCGTGGTATGGCGCGATAACCCGACGCAAATTGTCGAGCTGTACCTGAAATGGGCGGCGGATTATCAGGAAGACAGAATCACCATTTTCTACGACACCATGTCGAATAACACCCGCATGATGGCTGACGCTATCGCCCAGGGTATTGCGGAAACCGACCCACGCGTGGCGGTAAAAATTTTCAACGTCGCCCGAAGCGATAAAAACGAAATCCTGACCAATGTCTTCCGCTCAAAAGGCGTGCTGGTCGGCACTTCTACGATGAATAATGTGATGATGCCGAAAATCGCCGGGCTGGTGGAAGAGATGACCGGATTACGCTTCCGTAACAAACGCGCCAGTGCTTTCGGCTCTCACGGCTGGAGCGGCGGTGCGGTGGATCGTCTTTCCACACGCCTGCAGGATGCAGGTTTCGAAATGTCGCTTAGCCTGAAAGCCAAATGGCGACCGGACCAGGACGCTCTGGAGTTATGCCGTGAACACGGTCGCGAAATCGCCCGTCAGTGGGCGCTCGCGCCGCTGCCGCAGAGCACGGTGAATACGGTGGTTAAAGAAGAAACCTCTGCCACCACGACGGCTGACCTCGGCCCACGGATGCAGTGCAGCGTCTGCCAGTGGATTTACGATCCGGCAAAAGGCGAGCCAATGCAGGACGTTGCGCCAGGAACGCCGTGGAGTGAAGTCCCGGATAACTTCCTGTGCCCGGAATGCTCCCTCGGCAAAGACGTCTTTGACGAACTGGCATCGGAGGCAAAATGAGCAACGGCATTGTGATCATTGGTTCGGGCTTCGCCGCCCGCCAACTGGTGAAAAATATTCGCAAACAGGACGCCACTATTCCATTAACCCTGATTGCCGCCGACAGCATGGATGAGTACAACAAACCTGACCTCAGCCATGTTATCAGTCAGGGGCAACGTGCCGACGACCTTACCCGCCAGACGGCAGGTGAATTTGCCGAGCAGTTTAATCTGCGCCTGTTTCCGCACACCTGGGTAACGGATATCGATGCCGAAGCCCATGTGGTGAAAAGTCAGAATAATCAGTGGCAATACGACAAGCTGGTGCTGGCAACTGGTGCCAGTGCCTTTGTCCCGCCAGTGCCTGGGCGTGAGTTAATGCTGACGTTAAATAGTCAGCAAGAGTATCGCGCCTGTGAAACGCAACTGCGGGATGCCCGACGCGTGTTGATTGTTGGCGGTGGCTTGATTGGTAGCGAACTGGCGATGGATTTTTGTCGTGCAGGCAAAGCGGTCACGCTAATCGACAACGCTGCCAGTATTCTGGCGTCGTTAATGCCACCGGAAGTAAGCAGCCGCTTGCAGCATCGGTTGACGGAGATGGGCGTTCATCTGCTGTTGAAATCTCAGTTGCAGGGGCTGGAAAAAACGGATTCTGGCATTCTGGCAACGCTGGACCGCCAGCGCAGCATCGAAGTGGATGCGGTAATTGCCGCCACCGGGCTGCGCCCGGAAACCGCCCTGGCACGACGCGCCGGGCTGACGATTAATCGCGGCGTTTGCGTCGATAGTTATCTGCAAACCAGTAATGCCGATATTTATGCGCTGGGCGATTGCGCGGAAATTAACGGTCAGGTATTGCCGTTCCTCCAGCCAATTCAACTTAGCGCGATGGTGCTGGCAAAAAATCTTCTCGGCAATAACACGCCGCTGAAACTCCCGGCGATGCTGGTGAAAATCAAAACGCCAGAATTACCGCTGCATCTGGCAGGCGAAACCCAGCGTCAGGATTTACGCTGGCAGATTAATACCGAACGCCAGGGAATGGTGGCGCGCGGCGTTGACGATGCCGACCAGCTTCGCGCCTTTGTGGTCAGTGAGGATCGGATGAAAGAGGCATTTGGATTGTTGAAAACGTTGCCGGTGTAGGCATGGTTTTCTCCCTCGCCCAAAGGGCGAGGGGACTGTCCGCGCTCTATTTACGCTTAGTTACGCCACATCCACCACTATGCAGTATGCAGGATGCGCGCCGCAGCAATAACCCCCTGCCCCAGAGACAACCCGCCATCGCCCGCCGGTAAACTCTGTGGAAAGAGCAATGTGAAATCAGCGAGATAATGCGCCAGACGTGCACGCAGCAAACGGTTATGAATAACTCCGCCGCTAAATACCAGTGTAGTGATACCGCGCATCGTGGCCTGCTCACGCATCAACGCGGCAAAACCCTGCGCCAGCGCATCATGAAACGCCCACGCGCGTTGATTAACCGGTGCCTGCCAGTTCAGCCACTGCTGCCAGAAAGTGGCGAGATCCAGTTGATTGTCCACCAGCGGCATCGTCACCGGATGCGTCACTCCGTCGCATGAGGCTGCGAGCGCCTCCAGAGCACAAGCCGCTTCACCTTCATAACTTAACGTGGCTGGCGCACAGCCCAGTGCCGCCGCCACAGCATCGAACAAACGCCCACACGATGACGCCAGCGGCGCGTTAATTCCACGCTCAATGGCCCGCGCCAGCACGCTCCAGTTTTGCTGTTGCACACTTGTCGTTTCAGGGTAATTCTGCCACTCCGGCACAAAGCGCAGGCACTGCGCCAGCAGGTTACGCCACGGCTGCTTTGCAGCCAAATCGCCCCCCGGAAGCGCCACCGCAGGCAAGCCGCCCAGGTGCTCACATTCGCGATAGTTCACCCGCAGGCATTCGCCGCCCCACAAAGCGCCGTTCTCCCCCATACCGATACCGTCGAGCGTCAACGCAATGACATCACCGCCATCCAGCGGCCACTGATGCTCTGCCAGACTCGCCGCCGCATGAGCATGATGATGCAGCACCGTTTGCGTCGGCAGATTCATTTCGCGCGCCCACTGGCTGGAGACATAGCCCGGATGCGCGTCATGCACAACGTATTGCGGAGTGAAATCGTAGATGTTTTGCATCAGGCGTAATGCTTCGCGCCACTGCATCTGGATGCCATCGTCACTTAAATCGCCCAGATGCTGACTCAACACCGCTTGTTCACCGCGCACCAGGCAGAAGGTATTTTTCAGATCCGCGCCGAGACATAGCACAGGTGGAACATTTTTAAAGCCCGGAGGCAAAGCCAGCGCATCCGGCACATACCCCCGCGAACGGCGCAGCATTTCGCCGCTTTCGCGCACCACCGAATCATCCATCCGCTGCACGATGTCGCGGTTATGTATCAAGAATCCGTCGGCAATGCCCTGCAAATCCGCCAGCGCCTGTTCGTTGCTGATAGCCGGTGGTTTACCGCTCAGGTTACCGGAGGTCATCACCAGCGGGCATTGCAGTTCCTGTAACAGCAAATGCTGGAGCGGGTTCGCAGGCAACATTACCCCGACTTCGTTAAGGCCAGGGGCGATATCATCACAAAGCTCAGGTACATATTTTTTATCCACCAGCACAATCGGCGCGGCGGGCGTGGTAAGCAACTGGCGCGCAGCGTCTGGTAAACCGTCAGCCACTGGCAACATGACCGCCAGCGGTTTCGCCGGGCGATGTTTGCGCGCCCGAAGTGTCGCCACCGCGTTACTGTTACGTGCATCGCAGGCAAGATGAAATCCGCCAATCCCTTTGATGGCGACAATGTTGCCCATTTTTAACTGTGCGATAGCTGCCTGTAATGCCGCCTCTTGTTCCGCATGTTCACCATGACTTACCCATTCAAGATGTGGGCCACACTCCGGGCAGGCCACCGGCTGGGCGTGGAAGCGACGATCGAGCGGGTCGCGGTACTCTTTATCACAGGCTGGACACAGCGGAAACGCCGCCATTACGGTAAACGGGCGGTCGTAAGGCATGGCGCGAATAATGGTGAAACGCGGGCCACAGTGAGTACAGTTGATAAACGGATAACGATAACGCCGCTCGCCTGGGGTATTCATTTCGGCAAGACAGGCAGGGCAAGTAGCGGCATCGGGAACAATTTGCGTATTCATGGTGCCGCCTGTGCTCTGGCGTATAGTGAACTCGGTGGGCAGTTGTGACCAGATAAACGGCTCACGCTCGACGCTATCAATACGCGCCAGCGGCGGGCAGTGCTGATGCAACTGCACAAGAAACGTTTCCGGGTCTTCCAGCAGCCGGACTTCCACTCCATCGCCGTCATTACAGACATCGCCGTGAAGATTTAATTGCTGTGCCAGCTGCCAGACAAACGGACGAAAACCGACGCCCTGCACTTTGCCACGAATACGCAGTTGGACACCGCAAGATGTGTTTTTTGCCATTGAGTTATTCCCGCCATCATGAATTGCGTAACCCGCCCTGCCGGACACGACAGCGTCGTATCCGGCAATCACAGGTCGGCGATACCGCCCGCTCCGTATTCTACGAATATTTCCGGGAATTCCTTTGATGCCAGAACAGTTCTGTAAGATTTTTAGAACATCAGCGCCGTACGGCGGCGTTTTTCTGCGCTCAGTTGTTCAAGTTTATTACGATCGACACAAATCAGCGCATGGGTCGGGCAAGCAGCCATACACGCCGGGCCGTCTTCACGATGGTTACAGAGGTCGCATTTATTGGCTTCGGCTTTGTCAGCCCGTACGTTAAGCCCTGCGCCGCTGTTGCGAATCACCGGACGTACCACCACTTCCATCGCGCCATACGGGCAAGCCACAACGCAGGTTTTGCAACCAATGCAACGTTCCTGCATGACATGAACAAACCCTTTATCACGGCTGATAGCACCATTCGGGCAGACGTTAGCGCACGGTGCATCTTCACACTGACGGCAAACTGTCGCCGTGGAAATGTTCACACCTTTAATGACATGGATACGCGGTAAAAATGTTTCCGGGGTCAGCGATGCACAGTCCTGATTTTCCTGATGAGAAACCACGCACGCCACTTCACAGGTACGGCAACCAATACATTTACTCGCGTCAGCAATGATGAAACGGTTCATCAAATTCTCCAGCAATGACAGTTAATGCGCCGATACATTCACAAATCATGCCAGTTTTTAATTTACTGTTATTTAAGGAAATTAAATTCTGTAATGCAGGAAAAACGATGTCATCGACACTAGTGACGATGACATGTGATGACAATGTTTATTGCGAAAGAGCAATGAGGGAGCCGCGGCGGATCAGTTTTCCGCTGAAGGTTTTCGGCGGTGAGAAATCCCCGCCATCGAGCATAAAAATCAGCCGTCCAATAATTTCCTGAATCATCTCAGTTACCGGAATTTTTACGCTGGAGAGCGCCGGAACAGTGTAGGGGGCAATAGCGATATCATCGAATCCGATAACTGACACCTGCTCTGGCACCGCTACGCCGCGATCGTGCAACGCTTTCATCGCACCTATCGCCATATCGTCGTTACTGGCAACTAACGCGCTAAATTTAGCCCCACGTTCGAGCAACGTTTCTACCCCTTCGGCCCCGCTGGCGGGCGTCCATTTACCGTTAGCGATAAGTTTTTCATTGAGCGCAATACCATGCTGCGACAGCGCGTCTTTATACCCGGCAAGACGTTCAATGCTGGTGGGGGAATCCATCGAGCCGGTAAGGAAAGCAATCTCCTGATGTCCGGCGTTTATCAACTCTGCCACGGCGTTAAAGCTGGTCTGTTTATGATCGCACCAGACGCTATGGCTGCTATTTTTGCGCAGGCGGCGATTAAGCACCATTATCGGCTGACTGTGCGCGTCAATGATGTCATCGATCTCATCCACACTTAAAAAACGCGGGTAAATCATAATGGCGTCGCAGCGCAAATCCAGCAGATACTGAATCGCCTGGCGCTCTTCTTCGGCGCTGTGTTTACCATCTGCCAATAGCAACTGTCGCCCTTTCTCTTCCGCCATTCGCGCGGCATGAAACAGTAATTCACTAAAATAAATGCCGTGGTAAAGCGTGTTGGTCACTACCAGCCCCAGCGTCTGAGTACTCTTCGCCGACAGATTGCGCGCCAGCAAGTTTGGGCGGTAACCGCTCTCTTCTACCGCCTGAAACACGCGATCTTTAGTCTCCTGGCTGACGTAGCCATTACCTGAAAGCACGCGGGAAACGGTCGCTTTTGAAACCCCGGCGCGCTTCGCCACTTCCAGCATCGTCGTCATCATTTTCATCCCTTTACACGCAATCAACGCAGTGTACTGCACCGTTTGCCGATTGTCCTTGCGCAATCGGCGGGAAAAATATTCAGGTGACCGGTTTCACAAATATAAAAAATGAACAATTAACTCTCTTGCTTATTTAGTGACAACTATTCATGATTTTGTGAAACCGGTTTCCTAATTCCGTTTCAGCATCGGCATTTTTCCGTCACGTCGACTGATAACAACTACATCTACCCTACTGATAACAGGATAAAATCCGATGGCCAAAAATTATGCGGCGCTGGCACGCTCGGTGATAGCGGCACTGGGCGGCGTTAATAACATCTCGGCAGTCACGCACTGTATGACACGTTTGCGCTTTGTTATCAAAGATGACCAGCTTATCGACAGTCCGACGTTGAAAACCATCTCCGGCGTGCTCGGCGTGGTACGTAGTGACAACCAGTGTCAGGTGATTATCGGCAATACCGTTTCACAAGCCTTTCAGGAAGTCGTCAGCCTGCTGCCGGGAGATATGCAGCCCGCACAGCCCGTGGGTAAACCCAAACTCACGCTGCGTCGCATTGGTGCGGGGATCCTCGATGCGCTGATCGGCACCATGTCACCGCTGATCCCGGCGATTATCGGCGGATCGATGGTCAAACTGCTGGCGATGATCCTCGAGATGAGCGGCGTGCTGACAAAAGGATCGCCGACCTTAACCATTCTGAATGTGATTGGTGACGGTGCTTTCTTCTTCCTGCCGCTAATGGTCGCGGCATCTGCCGCCATCAAATTTAAAACCAATATGTCGCTGGCGATTGCCATCGCGGGTGTGCTGGTACATCCGAGTTTTATTGAATTAATGGCGAAAGCGGCCCAGGGTGAACATGTAGAATTTGCCCTGATCCCGGTCACCGCGGTGAAATACACCTACACGGTGATCCCGGCGCTGGTGATGACCTGGTGCCTGTCATATATCGAACGCTGGGTGGACAGCATTACCCCGGCGGTGACCAAAAACTTCCTCAAGCCAATGCTGATTGTGTTGATTGCCGCACCGCTGGCAATCCTGCTGATTGGCCCGATTGGTATCTGGATCGGTAGCGCCATTTCGGCGCTGGTTTACACCATTCATGGTTATCTGGGCTGGCTTTCAGTCGCCATTATGGGCGCGCTGTGGCCTCTGCTGGTAATGACCGGGATGCACCGCGTCTTTACGCCAACCATCATTCAGACCATTGCCGAAACCGGCAAAGAAGGGATGGTCATGCCGTCAGAGATCGGCGCTAACCTGTCGCTGGGCGGTTCATCACTGGCAGTGGCGTGGAAAACGAAAAACCCGGAACTGCGTCAGACGGCGCTGGCTGCGGCGGCATCAGCCATTATGGCGGGGATTTCCGAACCGGCGTTATATGGCGTGGCGATCCGACTGAAACGTCCGCTTATCGCCAGTCTTATCAGCGGTTTTATTTGCGGCGCGGTTGCCGGTATGGCGGGGCTTGCCAGCCACTCAATGGCAGCGCCGGGGCTATTTACCAGCGTGCAGTTCTTCGATCCGGCGAATCCAATGAGCATCGTCTGGGTGTTCGCGGTCATGGCGCTGGCGGTGGTGCTGTCGTTTATCCTCACACTGTTGCTCGGCTTTGAGGATATTCCTGTTGAGGAAGCGGCTGCCCAGGCGCGAAAGCATCAGAGCGTACAACCGACCGTCGCCAAAGAAGTAAGTCTTAATTGAGGATGAAAATGTCAGTATTTCCAGAAGGTTTTTTATGGGGCGGCGCGCTGGCCGCCAACCAGTCTGAAGGTGCGTTCCGCGAAGGCGGCAAAGGACTGACCACGGTCGATATGATCCCGCACGGCGAGCATCGAATGGCGGTGAAACTGGGGCTGGAAAAACGTTTTCAGTTGCGCGATGACGAGTTTTATCCCAGCCATGAGGCGACGGATTTTTATCATCGTTATAAAGAAGATATCGCCCTGATGGCAGAGATGGGATTCAAAGTGTTCCGTACCTCAATTGCCTGGAGCCGCCTCTTCCCGCAGGGCGATGAACTGACGCCCAACCAGCAGGGCATTGCTTTTTACCGTTCTGTCTTTGAAGAGTGTAAAAAGTACGGTATCGAACCGCTGGTCACGTTGTGCCACTTCGATGTGCCGATGCATCTGGTCACCGAATATGGCTCCTGGCGTAACCGCAAGCTGGTGGAGTTTTTCAGCCGCTACGCCAGAATCTGCTTTGAAGCATTTGATGGTCTGGTGAAATACTGGCTCACCTTCAATGAAATCAACATTATGTTGCATAGCCCGTTCTCCGGCGCGGGTCTGGTGTTTGAAGAAGGTGAAAATCAGGATCAGGTGAAATATCAGGCCGCGCATCACCAGCTGGTTGCCAGTGCGCTAGCCACCAAAATCGCCCATGAGGTTAACCCGCAAAATCAGGTGGGCTGTATGCTGGCGGGCGGTAACTTCTACCCTTACAGTTGCAAACCGGAAGATGTCTGGGCGGCGCTGGAGAAAGATCGGGAAAACCTGTTTTTTATCGATGTGCAGGCGCGGGGCGCGTATCCGGCTTACTCTGCCCGCGTATTCCGCGAAAAAGGGGTAACCATCAACAAAGCACCGGGCGATGATGAAATCCTGAAAAACACCGTCGATTTTGTCTCCTTCAGCTATTACGCCTCGCGCTGCGCCTCGGCGGAGATGAACGCCAACAACAGCAGTGCGGCGAACGTGGTGAAATCGCTGCGTAACCCATATCTACAGGTAAGCGACTGGGGCTGGGGTATTGATCCACTCGGTCTGCGTATCACCATGAATATGATGTACGACCGTTATCAGAAGCCGCTGTTTCTGGTGGAAAACGGCCTCGGCGCAAAAGATGAATTTGCTGCCAACGGTGAGATTAACGATGACTATCGCATCAGCTATTTACGCGAACATATCCGCGCAATGGGCGAAGCGATTGCAGACGGCATTCCGCTGATGGGCTACACCACCTGGGGCTGTATTGATTTGGTTTCCGCCTCAACGGGTGAAATGAGCAAACGCTACGGTTTTGTCTACGTAGACCGTGACGACGTAGGCAACGGCACGCTGACGCGCACACGTAAGAAATCGTTCTGGTGGTATAAAAAAGTAATTGCCAGTAATGGTGAAGATTTAGAGTAAGTAACCGTGCCGGATGCGGCGTGAACGCCTTATCCGGCCTACATGTCGCACGAACCAGGTAGGTCCGATAAGCGCAGCGCATCGGGCAATCTGGCGTTTGGCATCAGTCAAAAATCAAAGAAACCATTCCGGCTTAACGCCAAATCGGGCTGAAAGTGCCTTAATGTGGGATATCGTCAGGGATCGTTGTCCAGACAAAATCTGACTGACCAGGGATTTAGAGCCGATTTCGTTCTTCAAATCCGCATAGGTCAGATTATGTTGATCAATCAGCGTACGAAGTAACGCCACGCCAACCGGCATTGCAGCAACGGCTTTGTCGAACTCTGCAAACTTTTCGTTGTTGTTTTCATACTCTGCAATGCGGCTCGCCAGAAAGTCGATAAGTGGATTGGTGTCATCTTCTTCAATCAAATATTCGACCAGTTCCAGTGCTTCACGATAATCATCTTCTGAGTCACTACCTCCCAGAAAGGGGACTGCATTGACCAGTTCTCTTGTTGCTTTAACAGCGCGTGCAGCATTAGCAGTCATTCTTTGTTCTCTCTGTAGTAACGTGTCAGTTTGTCATACTCTGCGTGATTCGTTATGTGCTTCACAAAGAACCGCTTATTAACAAAGTTTATGTAGGCAATAACCCTAAGATTGTTCCCGCCGACATCCAGAACGTACCATTTATTGCGATATTTAAAATTGTCGAGGTTGGGAAACGCCGTTCGCATTTCTTCTGGCGTAGAAAAATCCGTTTCCTTAATAACCCGATACAATGAGTGTAGAGCCAGAGCGTCGTTAGAATATTTGCGCGCACACTCTTCAAATGGCGCTTTCGAAATGATGTGCATTTTAACTTCCTTATTAGCGCCTGAATGACTAAACCTGGACTACCATTCCTTCGGATTTATTTTTCTATAGTAGTTGATCACACGGGTGTTCACAATATGTAAACACCCGTCTACACGTCACAATTGCACGTCCAAATTCCAAAACGTGAACATGTTTGTCTACGAACTACTCTTCTTCCACCGCTAACTGCGCGAATCCGCCATTCCCTTCCCAGCCTTCCAGTCGTTGATAAACGGTTTCTACCGCATCTTTAATCGGCTGGGTCATCGGGTAGTAAAAGCCGACGATATCCGGCTGGATGCCGAGGAAAATCACTTCGCCAATGTCTTCTTTTAACTGGTCGATAAGGTAGTTCAACGGCATGTTATGGGTAGTCATCATAAACATCTCGGCGATATCATCCGGATCGATGATGCGGATCTCGCCGGGGTTTAGCCCCATATCCGTGGCGTCGACAATCAGCAGTCGTGTCGGGCGCAGTTCGCGAATAGCGACAATGTCGTTTTCCGGTGCACTACCGCCGTCAATCACCACCCAGTGACCTTTCGGCGCGGCGGCGCACTTTTCCGCCAGTAGCGGGCCTGCGCCATCATCGCCCATCATGCTATTGCCAACACAGAGTAAAACGTCAGTCACGCAATCTCCTCACCATCAAATAGATGGCGTTTTCCTGATGAATATCATGCAGCATACTTAACAGCATTGTACTCCATTCCTTCTGCTGCGAAGTTTGCGCTGCCCGGGCTTTATCGAATGCGTTGGCCAGCATCGGCACATGGTTAATGTCGATGACAATCTCACCATATTTCGGCACGCCTTCCATTTTGCGGCGGGCTTCGCTGCCCGCCTCCAGAGTGGCAATCCATGCCAGATATTCATCCCACGGACAGGTGAGCGCCGCTTCCAGGCAATCGATAACCCCAAGGTGGTGACCAATCGCCAGGCTGTAATAGACCACCTGCTGCGCCTCGGCGGGCGTGGCATCGTTCTCATCAATAAATTTACGGCTCAGTTGACTGAACACCACCTTTTCACTCATCGGATACGCGCCTCTTCAACAACATGATTCAGATGGCTGACAATCTCGTTCAGACGCGGATCGTTTTCCGCTTCCAGCCAGCGTGCAACCTGTTCTTCGCCCTGCCCTAACTGTGTAAGGTAATCATCGGCAATCTGACGACCGTAACGATAACCCGCCAGGCGGCGTGCTTCGCGATCCACTTTCACGCGCAGCGGCTGCACCATATCGCCATGCAGAATTTCTGCCGGTTGTTCATCCTGCTCACCCGGCCCACGGGCGTGAATTTTCTGCTCCAGCAGGCCGAGCGCCATTGCAAAGCCGTATAGCGTAGCGGCAGGCGTTGGCGGGCAGCCCGGAATGTAGACATCCACCGGGACGATTTTATCCGTACCGCCCCACACGCAGTAGAGATCGTGGAAGATCCCGCCACTGTTACCGCAGGCACCGTAGGAGATACAGATTTTCGGGTCCGGCGCGGACTGCCACGCACGCAGCGCAGGGGATCGCATTGCACGGGTGACCGCGCCGGTAAACAGTAAAATATCCGCATGACGCGGTGAAGGAACGACTTTAATGCCGAAGCGTTCTGCATCGAACAGCGGCGACAAAGTGGCGAAAATTTCGATTTCGCAGCCGTTGCAGCCGCCGCAGTCCACGCGGTAAACGTAGGCAGAACGTTTGATTTTTTTCAGTAACGACGCCTTCATGCTGGCGATGGATTCATCCACCGTCATCGGGACCGGAATGCCGTTGGCGTCACGGGGGCCTAATAAATTGCTCATCAGATGGCCTCTTTCATATGGCGAGTCAGTTCAATACGGTCGGACGGCACCAGGCATTTCTGGCGCTTACATTCCGGGCAAGTCTCAAAGCTTTCGCGGTGGTTTTCCGCGCGGCTGTCGCCGTTGTGCTTAAGCAGCGCAATGGCGTAGTCGATCTCTTTCTGAACGGCAAAAGGACGATTGCAGACGCGGCAGTTACACAGCGCGAAACGGGACTGTTGCAGGAAGTCTTCTTTCTTCCACACAGCCAGTTCGTACTCTTGTGACAGTTTGATCGCCGCCGTCGGGCAGACTTCTTCGCAGCGTCCACAGAAGATGCAGCGTCCAAGATTGAACTCCCACGCAAGCTCTCCTGTGGCGAGGTCGGTTTCAACCGTTAAGGCGTTTGACGGGCAGGCATTGACGCAGGCCGCGCAGCCGATGCACTGCTGCGGGTTCTGCTCTGGCTTACCACGGAAGTTTTTATCAACCGCAATCGGCTCCAGCGGATAAGACGAGGTCGCCGTGCCGGTTTTGATGACTTTTTTGATAAAGGTAAACATGGCGATTCCTTATTTCAGCGGCGAGTTTTTACGCTCAATGCTGTAACGCTCGAGTTCTTTGTACGGCACCACTTTGCTCTTCTTCTTACGCACATCGACCACGGTCATGCGGTCGGTACAGGAGTAGCAAGGGTCCAGGCTACCGATAATCAGCGGCGCATCGGAAACGGTGTTGCCGCGCAGCATGTAGCGCAGGGTCGGCCAGTTCGCGTAGGTCGCGGCACGGCAGCGCCAGCGGTACAGCTTCTGGTTGTCGCCGGTCATGCTCCAGTGGATATCGTCGCCGCGCGGCGCTTCGGCAAAGCCCAGCGCGAAACGGTGCGGAATGTAGGTAAAGCCTTCCACCATCAGCGGACCACCCGGCAGGTTATCCAGACCGTAGTCGATCATGTTCAGCGCGGTATAGACTTCGTTGATACGCACTTTCAGACGGGAAATAACGTCGCAGCCCTGCTCGCTGTGGACTTCCATTGGCAGCAGGCCATAACCAACAAACGGGTGATCGGCGCGGGTATCGCGAGCGTGTCCGCTGGCGCGGACCATCGGGCCAACGTTACTGAAGTCGCGGGCAATTTCCGGGTCCAGACGACCAATGCCGACGGTGCGCTGTTCCATGTTCGGTGTGCTCAGCAGCACATCCACCAGCTCCTGCACTTCACGACGCATCTGTTGTGCCAGCTGGCGGGTCTGGATCATGTCGTCTTTCAGCAGATCGCGACGAATCCCGCCGATCAGGTTCAGGCCGTAGGTTTTACGTGCACCGGTAAGGATCTCTGCCATTTTCATGGAGGTTTCACGCACGCGGAAGAACTGCATAAAGCCGGAGTCGAAGCCGGTAAAGTGACAGGCGAGGCCGAGGTTGAGCAGATGCGAGTGCAGGCGTTCTACCTCCAGCAGAATGGCGCGGATCATCTGCGCACGTTCTGGCACCTGAATACCCATCGCGTTTTCCACCGACGTGGTGTAGGCGGTGCTGTGAGCAAAGCCGCAGATCCCGCACACACGGTCAGAGAGGAAGGTCACTTCGTTGTAACCCATGCGGGTTTCCGCCAGTTTTTCCATGCCGCGATGGACATAGAACAGGCGGTAGTCGGCGTCGATAATGTTTTCGCCATCGACGAACAGACGGAAGTGACCCGGTTCGTCGGAAGTGACGTGCAGCGGACCAATCGGCACGACATTGTTTTTCTTGTCGCCCAGTTCGTTGATGAACTCGTAGGTTTCAGCATCGGTAGTCGGTGCCGGACGCTGACGATAATCCATGCTGTCTTTACGCAGCGGATAAAGTTCATCCGGCCAGTCATCCGGCAGCACCAGACGGCGTTCATCTGGCAGACCAACCGGAATCAAACCGTACATATCGCGCACTTCGCGCTCGCCCCACACCGCCGCCGGAACGCGCGGTGTCACGGACGGATATTCCGGTTTGTTGGCGTCAACTTCGACGCGAACCGTGATCCAGCACTTAGTGCCCTTCTCCATCGACAGCACGTAATAAACGGCGTAATGACCATTCAGTTTGCGTTCGTCGTTACCAAACAGCACCGACAGCCAGCCCCCCTGCTTGTAGTAGAGAAACTCCACCACTTCCGGCAGGTAGTTCACCTTCACGGTCACGGTCAGCTGATCTTTGGTCTGCCAGGCGTGATCCAGCACGACGCCCGGAAATGCCTCATTCAGCGCGGCGAGATAATGTTGACCTAATTTTTCTTCAGACATGCTCAAACTCTCTTTAATCACGCCGCCAGCAAGGAGACGAACGCTAAAAATGCAAAGCCAAACCCAGCCCAGGTAATGCGCGGAGTAATATCAAGACGCAGACGGGCCATGCTGTTTTCGAACAGCGCGATAACCAGGACGCCAACCACCAGTTTGACGATGGCAATCACCAGCGCCAGCAGCAGTCCACCAGCGGTGAAGGTTTCCATTTGTCCCCACGGAATAAACACCCCGACGAACATCTGCAACACCACCAGCTGTTTCAGGCTGATACCCCATTTCATGACGCCAAAGCCGCTACCGCTGTATTCGGAGAGCGGACCTTCCTGCAACTCCTGCTCGGCTTCCGCCAGGTCGAACGGCAGTTTGCCCATTTCGATAAAAGTGGCGAACGCACAGGCACAAAGCGCCAGCACCAGCGGGATGCTCTGGCTCAGCGGCCAGTGATAAACGGTGTCGGTGATGTTGCTGATGTTGGTGGAACCGGCAACCTGTGCGGCAACCCACAGACCAAGCAGCAGCATCGGTTCGACCAGCACGCCAAGCATCGCTTCACGGCTCGCGCCGATAGCAGTAAACGGGCTACCGGTATCCAGACCGGAAATGGCAAAGAAGAAACGCGCGATGGCAAAGAGATACAGTAAGGTGATCAAATCGCCCAGTTGCGGCAGCGGAGAACCAACGGTCACCACCGGCAGCGCAGTAGCGATAGTCAGCATGACGCCCACCATCACATACGGCGTCAGGCGGAACACCCAGCCGGAGGCATCCGGGCCAACGCTCTGGCGACCCAGCAGTTTGATAATGTCGCGATACTCCTGCAACACGCCCGGCCCGCGACGGTTATGCAAGCGGGCGCGCGCCACGCGGGTTATACCGGAGAGCAGCGGCGCAACGGCAAATAACACCAGCGCCTGAATTAACGGATATAAAACACTCATTCTCAGGCTCCTCGTGAAACAATAATCACCACCAGTACCGCCAGTTCAACCAGCGCCATCCGGCGGAACAGCAACGCACTCCCCTCGCACTGCCAGCCCGGTACCAGCGACACCGGATTCAGCCATTTGCGCAGTTTCAGCACCGGCGCAAACGCCTGTTTCACCGGCATGGCAAAACCGTGAGCAGTAATCACCATTGATTTTTCATGGTCGTAGCCGCACACCCAGGCCGCGCCGCGGGAACGCGACGGCAAACGATCGCCTTTGCAAATCGCCATAATGATGAATGGCAGCAGCGGGCAGGCAATCAGCAGCAATGTGATCATGGGTTGAGAAACGGTGGTGTTAGCAGGCTCCAGCGGCAGAGGTACAGCAGCAGAGAGCATCGGCAGCAGCCACGGCGCAGCAACACCGCCAATGACGCAGCAAATCGCCAGTGCCACCACGCTTACGCTCATCAGGAGCGGCGCACAGGTGGCGTTTTCGGCTTCTTTGGTACGCGGCGCGCCGAGGAACGTGACGCCATAGACTTTCGCCATACACATCACCGCCAGCGCACCGGTAATTGCCAGCCCCACAGCGAGCAGCGGCCCCAGCAGACGGGCAACAAACGCGCCACTATTGCTCAGTTTGAAGAAGGATTGATAGATAACCCATTCCCCGGCAAACCCGTTCAGCGGCGGCAGCGCAGCCATTGCCATCAGCCCGACTAACATGGCGATGGAGATAACCGGCATTTTCTTGCCAATACCGCCAAGTTTTTCGATATCGCGATGCCCGGTACGGAACCAGACGCTCCCCGCCCCGAGGAACAGTACGCTTTTGAACAGGCTATGGTTAAGCAGATGGTACAAACCACCGACCAGACCAAGGGCAATCAGCGCCGGTTGTTCTAGCGCGATACCCGTTACGCCAGCGCCCAGCCCCAGCAGGATAATGCCGATATTCTCCAGGGTGTGGTAAGCCAGCAGACGTTGGATATTATGTTCCATCAACGCATACAGACCGCCGACAAACGCGGTGATCATACCGAGCACCAGCAGCGCGATCCCCCACCACAGCGGTGCATTACCGCCCAGCAGTGACAGGGTTAAAATGCCCAGCAGGCCAATTTTCATGACTACCGTGGAAAACAACGCGGCAGCTGGCGCAGAGGCGTTGGCATGTGCCTGTGGCACCCAGCCGTGCAGCGGAATAATCCCGGCCAGCAGGCCAAAGCCAATCACACCGAGCAGCCAGATATCGGAACCGAGCGGCAGCTGTTGCATACGCATATCCAGCAGGCGCAGATCCAGCGTGCCGTAACGCTGCCACAGCAGCCAGCAGGCAATCGCCAGCAGCAGAGTGCCAAGACGCCCCAGCGCAAACCACAGTTTGCCCTCTTTGCTGTTGCTGGTGAGGAACACCGCACACAGGGCCATGATTTCGGCCATTACCACGAACATGCCGAGGTTGCTGGCGATGACGGCACAGACGGCGGCAGCCATCAACATATTGATCTGCAAGCCGTTGCATTTCACCTGCGCGTGGCGATGCCAGTCAATGTTGTAGAGGCTGACAAACAGACCGCACAGGCCGAGCGTAATCAGCCAAATCGCGTTAAGCGGAGAGATTTGCACATCGTAGCTTACCAGCGACAGCGCACCGCTCACGCCAACCGCACCAGTCAGCACAGTGAAGCCCGCGGCTGCCGTATACAGGCTACCCACCGCGCCGCCAATTCCGGCTATCCAGCCACTCAGCGCCTTTTGAAAAGAAAAGAGAAATGCCAGAACAGCGGCGGCGGCAAACCACGCCACGCCGCTATTGATCAGGGAAATTGCGCTCATTTAGCCTCTCCACTTTGAGCCTGCTGAAACAAGGTGAGATCGCCAAAGTCCGTGTTAAAAGTCAGCTCACGCTTACGTTTGCTGACGCGGGCGATATCGGTGTTATCCACCAGATGCAGGGCTTTAGTCGGGCACATCCGCACGCAGGCCGGACCTTGTTCATCAAAACTACAAAGGTCACATTTGACGGCGATCGCGCGAATACCTGGCACCCAGTCAAGCAATGTGCTGACACGCGCCGGAGCAGGCGGTGCCGGTGGCGCTTTCGGGGTATTGGCGTTTGCCGGAATATCCAGCGGACGGCTGCCGGAAAATTCAATTGCGCCAAACGGGCAGGCGATGCCGCACAGTTTGCAGCTTACGCACAGACTTTCATTCAACTGCACGGCCCCATCAACGCGGGTGATGGCGTTAACCGGGCAAACCACCGCACAGGGCGCATCTTCACAGTGGTGACAGAGCTGCGGCGCAGATTCTTTTTCATTGAGCATCACTCGCAGGCGCGGCATTGATTGCAGGCCGTGCTGGCGATGCGTCTCTGAACAGGCGGCCTCACAGGTGTGGCAGCCGATACAGAGCGTGGAGTCAGCAATTACAAAACGATTCACCAGGCATTCCTCAGGTGATTGTCATTTTTGACGAAAACATGCCGATGAAATGTCATTTTCGACACTCATCGACACGCCCATCCCCAAACAGGCGTAACGCCTGCAAAACGGGCAAAGCCTCAGCTCATGCTGCCGGGCTTTGTCCCTTTACCAGTTGGCTTAAATTCACCGGCACATTGTTTTCAATGGCGGTGTATAAGCTGTCGTAAACGCCAGCGATTTTTTCGAGATAGTGTTCCAGAACCTGTTCGCGATCGCGGATGTTGACCTTGCCATCAATCATGCCGTCAATGCTCAGTTGCGCCTGCGCAATCCGCTGTTTGTCTTCACCATCTTTTGTTTCGACGTAATACTCGATGGTGTGGCTGTTAAAGCCATCCGCCAGGGTGACGTAAATACGAAAATGTTCAAAAAGGACGAAACAGAGTTCTTTGTCCGGCGCGCAGCTCATGGCGTGATGCAGGCGCGCTTTCGATAACGTGATCCCCTGAACCAGCGAATTGCAGTAGATGTGCCACTGGTCCTGTAGGCGACGATGCCGCTGTGCGATGTAATCGGCTTTCTCGCTTATTTCCCAAATAGTCATTGTCAGGTTACCCGTTTAACAGAGATGCCAGCTTTAAGCATTTTTTGTGCCAACTTTTAATTTATTGTTATTAAAGCGATTTTTAAGCTAAAGATGAATTTCGTCGCCGTGTCGACGTGTCATTTCGACATCATCGACATTATTCACCGCAGGGATAATCAACACTGGCACAATTATTGCTTGTAGCTGGCAATAGTTAATGGGAGGCGATATGCACGAAATAACCCTCTGCCAACGGGCACTGGAATTGATCGAACAGCAGGCCGCAAAACACGGCGCAAAACGCGTAACTGGGGTCTGGCTCAAAATTGGCGCATTTTCTTGTGTCGAAACCACCTCTCTTGCCTTTTGTTTTGATCTGGTTTGCCGCGGCAGCGTGGCGGAAGGTTGTAAACTGCACCTCGAAGAACAAGAGGCCGAATGCTGGTGTGAAACATGCCAACAGTATGTGACGCTACTGACCCAGCGCGTCCGCCGCTGTCCACAGTGTCATGGTGACATGCTACAGATTGTGGCAGACGACGGTTTACAGATTCGGCGGATAGAAATAGACCAGGAGTGAGCGATGTGTACAACATGCGGTTGCGGTGAAGGCAACCTGTATATCGAGGGTGATGAACATAACCCTCATTCCGCGTTTCGTAGCGCGCCATTTGCCCCGGCGGCACGCCCGAAGATGAAAATCACCGGCATTAAAACGCCTGAATTTACCCCCAGCCAGACTGAAGAAGGCGACCTGCATTACGGTCATGGCGAAGCGGGTACTCACGCGCCGGGCATGAGCCAGCGTCGGATGCTGGAAGTCGAAATTGACGTGCTGGACAAAAATAACCGTCTGGCTGAACGCAACCGCGCGCGCTTTGCTGCCCGCAAGCAACTGGTGCTCAACCTGGTTTCCAGCCCTGGTTCCGGTAAAACCACCCTGCTGACGGAAACCTTAATGCGCCTGAAAGACAGCGTTCCGTGCGCAGTTATTGAAGGCGACCAGCAAACCGTGAACGATGCCGCGCGCATTCGTGCTACCGGCACGCCAGCGATTCAGGTGAACACCGGTAAAGGCTGCCATCTTGA
The DNA here is from genome assembly GCF_046764225.1 of Escherichia sp. F1. Taxonomy (NCBI): domain Bacteria; kingdom Pseudomonadati; phylum Pseudomonadota; class Gammaproteobacteria; order Enterobacterales; family Enterobacteriaceae; genus Escherichia; species Escherichia sp. F1. The sequence continues at coordinate 1,114,194 of NZ_CP177202.1, read as the reverse complement.
CGCACAGATGATTGCCGACGCCGCGCCGCGCCTGCCACTGGACGATAACGGTATTCTGTTTATCGAAAACGTTGGTAACCTCGTTTGCCCGGCCAGCTTCGATCTCGGTGAAAAACACAAAGTGGCGGTGCTTTCCGTTACCGAAGGTGAAGACAAACCGCTGAAATATCCGCATATGTTTGCCGCCGCCTCGCTGATGCTGCTCAACAAAGTTGACCTGTTGCCGTATCTCAACTTTGACGTTGAGAAGTGCATCGCCTGCGCCCGCGAAGTCAATCCAGAAATTGAAATCATCCTTATTTCCGCCACCAGCGGCGAAGGGATGGACCAGTGGCTGAACTGGCTGGAGACACAGCGATGTGCATAGGCGTTCCCGGCCAGATCCGCACCATTGACGGCAACCAGGCGAAAGTCGACGTCTGCGGCATTCAGCGCGATGTCGATTTAACGTTAGTCAGTAGCTGCGATGAAAACGGTCAGCCACGCGTAGGCCAGTGGGTACTGGTTCACGTTGGCTTTGCCATGAGCGTAATTAATGAAGCCGAAGCGCGCGACACTCTCGACGCCTTACAAAACATGTTTGACGTTGAGCCGGATGTCGGTGCGCTGTTGTATGGCGAGGAAAAATAATGCGTTTTGTTGATGAATATCGCTCGCCGGAACAGGTGATGCAGTTAATTGAGCATCTGCGCGAACGTGCTTCACATCTCTCTTACACCGCCGAACGCCCTCTGCGGATTATGGAAGTGTGCGGTGGTCATACCCACGCCATTTTTAAATTCGGCCTCGACCAGTTGCTGCCGGAAAACGTTGAGTTTATCCACGGTCCCGGTTGCCCGGTGTGTGTACTGCCGATGGGTAGAATCGACACCTGCGTGGAGATTGCCAGCCATCCGGAAGTCATCTTCTGTACCTTTGGCGACGCCATGCGCGTGCCGGGGAAACAGGGATCGCTGTTGCAGGCAAAAGCACGCGGTGCCGATGTGCGCATCGTTTACTCGCCGATGGATGCGTTGAAACTGGCGCAGGAGAATCCAACCCGCAAAGTGGTGTTCTTCGGCTTAGGTTTTGAAACCACCATGCCGACGACGGCCATCACTCTGCAACAGGCGAAAGCGCGTGATGTGCAGAATTTTTACTTCTTCTGCCAGCATATTACGCTTATCCCGACGCTGCGCAGTTTGCTGGAAGAGCCGGATAACGGTATCGACGCGTTTCTTGCGCCCGGTCACGTTAGTATGGTTATCGGCACTGATGCCTATAATTTTATCACCAGCGATTTTCATCGTCCGCTGGTGGTCGCTGGTTTCGAACCCCTTGATCTACTGCAAGGCGTGGTGATGCTGGTGGAGCAGAAAATAGCGGCCCACAGCAAGGTAGAGAATCAGTATCGTCGGGTGGTGCCGGATGCCGGTAACCTGCTGGCGCAACAGGCGATTGCCGATGTGTTCTGTGTCAACGGCGACAGCGAATGGCGCGGCTTAGGCGTGATTGAATCTTCTGGTGTACACCTGACGCCGGATTATCAACGATTCGATGCCGAAGCGCATTTCCGCCCGGCACCGCAGCAGGTCTGCGATGACCCGCGCGCACGTTGTGGCGAAGTATTAACGGGCAAATGTAAGCCGCATCAATGCCCGCTGTTTGGTAACACCTGTAATCCTCAAACCGCGTTTGGTGCGCTGATGGTTTCCTCCGAAGGAGCGTGCGCCGCGTGGTATCAGTATCGTCAGCAGGAGAGTGAAGCGTGAATAATATCCAACTCGCCCACGGTAGCGGCGGCCAGGCGATGCAGCAATTAATCAACAGCCTGTTTATGGAAGCCTTTGCCAACCCGTGGCTGGCAGAGCAGGAAGATCAGGCACGTCTTGATCTGGCGCAGCTGGTAGCGGAAGGCGACCGTCTGGCGTTCTCCACCGACAGTTACGTCATTGATCCGCTGTTCTTTCCTGGCGGTAATATCGGCAAGCTGGCGATTTGCGGAACCGCGAATGACGTTGCGGTCAGTTGCGCTATTCCGCGCTATCTCTCCTGTGGCTTTATCCTCGAAGAAGGATTGCCGATGGAGACACTGAAAGCCGTAGTGACCAGCATGGCAGAAACCGCCCGCGCGGCAGGCATTGCCATCGTCACTGGCGATACTAAAGTGGTGCAGCGCGGCGCGGCAGATAAACTGTTTATCAACACCGCTGGCATGGGCGCAATTCCGGCGAATATTCACTGGGGCGCACAGACGCTAACCGCAGGCGATGTATTGCTGGTTAGCGGTACACTCGGCGACCACGGGGCGACTATCCTTAACCTGCGTGAGCAGCTGGGGCTGGATGGCGAACTGGTCAGCGACTGTGCGGTACTAACGCCGCTTATTCAGACGCTTCGTGACATTCCCGGCGTGAAAGCGCTGCGTGATGCCACCCGTGGTGGTGTGAACGCGGTAGTTCATGAGTTCGCGGCAGCCTGCGGTTGCGGTATTGAAATTTCAGAAGCGGCACTGCCGGTTAAACCTGCTGTGCGCGGCGTTTGCGAACTGCTGGGACTGGACGCCCTTAACTTTGCCAACGAAGGCAAACTGGTGATCGCCGTTGAACGCAACGCGGCAGAGCAAGTGCTGGCAGCGTTACATTCCCATCCACTGGGAAAAGACGCGGCGCTGATTGGTGAAGTGGTGGAACGTAAAGGTGTTCGTCTTGCCGGTCTGTATGGCGTGAAACGAACCCTCGATCTACCGCACGCCGAACCGCTTCCGCGTATATGCTAATAAAATTCTAAATCTCCTATAGTTAGTCAATGACCTTTTGCACCGCTTTGCGGTGCTTTCCTGGAAGAACAAAATGTCATATACACCGATGAGTGATCTCGGACAACAAGGGTTGTTCGACATCACTCGGACACTATTGCAGCAGCCCGATCTGGCCTCGCTGTGTGAGGCTCTTTCGCAACTGGTAAAGCGTTCTGCGCTCGCCGACAACGCGGCTATTGTGTTGTGGCAAGCGCAGACTCAACGTGCGTCTTATTACGCGTCGCGTGAAAAAGACACCCCCATTAAATATGAAGACGAAACTGTTCTGGCACACGGTCCGGTACGCAGCATTTTGTCGCGCCCTGATACGCTGCATTGCAGTTACGAAGAATTTTGTGAAACCTGGCCGCAGCTGGCCGCAGGTGGGCTATACCCAAAATTTGGTCACTATTGCCTGATGCCACTGGCGGCGGAAGGGCATATTTTTGGTGGCTGTGAATTTATTCGTTATGACGATCGCCCCTGGAGCGAAAAAGAGTTCAATCGTCTGCAAACATTTACGCAGATCGTTTCTGTCGTCACCGAACAAATCCAGAGCCGCGTCGTCAATAATGTCGACTATGAGTTGTTATGCCGGGAGCGCGATAACTTCCGCATCCTGGTTGCCATTACCAACGCGGTGCTTTCCCGCCTGGATATGGACGAACTGGTCAGCGAAGTCGCCAAAGAAATCCATTACTACTTCGACATTGACGATATCAGCATCGTCTTACGCAGCCACCGTAAAAACAAACTCAACATCTACTCCACTCACTATCTTGATAAACAGCATCCCGCCCACGAACAGAGCGAAGTCGATGAAGCCGGAACCCTCACCGAACGCGTCTTCAAAAGCAAAGAGATGCTGCTGATTAATCTCCACGAGCGGGACGATTTAGCCCCCTATGAACGCATGTTGTTCGACACCTGGGGCAACCAGATTCAAACCTTGTGCCTGTTACCGCTGATGTCTGGCGACACCATGCTGGGCGTGCTGAAACTGGCGCAATGCGAAGAGAAAGTCTTTACCACTACCAATCTGAGCTTACTGCGCCAGATTGCCGAACGTGTGGCAATCGCTGTCGATAACGCCCTCGCCTATCAGGAAATTCATCGTCTGAAAGAACGGCTGGTTGATGAAAACCTCGCCCTGACCGAGCAGCTCAACAATGTTGATAGTGAATTTGGCGAGATTATTGGCCGCAGCGAAGCCATGTACAGCGTACTTAAACAAGTTGAAATGGTGGCGCAAAGTGACAGTACCGTGCTGATCCTCGGTGAAACTGGTACAGGTAAAGAGCTGATTGCCCGCGCGATCCATAATCTCAGTGGGCGTAATAATCGCCGCATGGTAAAAATGAACTGCGCGGCGATGCCTGCCGGATTGCTGGAGAGCGATCTGTTTGGTCATGAGCGTGGGGCTTTTACCGGTGCCAGCGCCCAGCGCATTGGTCGTTTTGAACTGGCGGATAAAAGCTCCCTGTTCCTCGACGAAGTGGGCGATATGCCACTGGAGTTACAGCCGAAGTTGCTGCGTGTATTACAGGAACAGGAGTTTGAACGTCTCGGCAGCAACAAAATCATTCAGACGGACGTGCGTTTAATTGCCGCGACTAACCGCGATCTGAAAAAAATGGTCGCCGACCGTGAGTTCCGTAGCGATCTCTATTACCGCCTGAATGTATTCCCGATTCACCTGCCGCCACTACGCGAGCGTCCGGAAGATATTCCGCTGCTGGCGAAAGCCTTTACCTTCAAAATTGCCCGTCGTCTGGGGCGCAATATCGACAGCATTCCTGCCGAGACGCTGCGCATCCTGAGCAACATGGAGTGGCCGGGTAACGTACGCGAACTGGAAAACGTCATTGAGCGCGCGGTATTGCTAACACGCGGCAACGTGCTGCAGCTGTCACTGCCAGATATTGTTTTACCGGAACCAGAAACGCCGCCTGCCGCAACGGTTGTCGCCCAGGAGGGCGAAGATGAATATCAGTTGATTGTTCGCGTGCTGAAAGAAACCAACGGCGTGGTTGCCGGGCCTAAAGGCGCTGCGCAACGTCTAGGGCTGAAACGCACGACTCTGCTGTCACGGATGAAGCGACTGGGAATTGATAAATCGGCATTGATTTAACAGATGTGGTTATACTCGATCAACATTCAATGAAAGGAGGCAGTATGGCAGTTTCAGCAAGAAATCAATTAACCGGAACAGTTAGCGCAGTAGCAATGGGCGCGGTGAATGACGAAGTAGAACTGACGCTGGCAGGTGGTGCAAAGCTGGTGGCAATTGTGACTCACAGCAGCCAGCAAGCGCTGGGTCTGGCGAAAGGGAAAGAAGCGATTGCCCTGATTAAAGCCCCGTGGGTAACGCTGGCAACGGAAGACTGTGGACTGAAATTCTCTGCTCGCAACCAGTTTGCTGGCAGCGTGTCGACAATCACCGAAGGCGCAGTGAACGCCACTGTCCATATCAAAACGGATGCGGGTTTTGAAATTGTGGCAGTGGTAACAAATGAAAGTCAGGATGAAATGAAACTCACCACTGGCTCGCGCGTTATTGCATTGATCAAAGCATCAGCCATCCTGATTGCCACCAAAGCGTAAGCGCCTTATTTGCCGGAGAGTATGGCTCTCCGGCAGATTTATTTCTTTGGACGATATTTTTCCGGCAGTTCTGGCACCGGACGCTTGTCATCGATGAAATGACGCACGGTTAAGATCGGATGACGCCACAGCATTCTCGGCCCGGCCCAACGCATAATCTGTTTCATCTCTTCACGCTTTGCAGGCTGGTAACAGTGCACCGGACACTGCTTACAGGCTGGTTTCTCTTCGCCGAACACACATTTATCCAGCCGCTTTTGCGCGTAAACAAACAACGCCTCGTAATGCTCCGGCTCCGCTGACGCCTGCGGGCATTTCGCTTGATAAAGATCGATCATTTTTTTAATCGTCAGTTTTTCACGAGAGATACGCTTGCCGGACATGCTGCCTCCATACTCTTAAGGTGTATTTATATTACAACTTAATTTGAAAGGGGACTATGGCTCTGAAGGAGGAGGTTTATTCAACCGACGCAATTTTGCGTACCTGCTTCATAAGCATCACGCAAAAGCTGCAAAACAGCATCTTTCCCGGAATCACCATCAAGAACTCGCCGTTCGCTTCTTCCCCTGAAATGATTAACTCCGGTATCATGTGCGCCTTATGTGATTACAACGAAAATAAAAACCATCACACCTCATTTAATATCAGGGAACCGGACATAACCCCATGAGTGCAATAGAAAATTTCGATGCCCATACGCCCATGATGCAGCAGTATCTCAAGCTGAAAGCCCAGCATCCCGAGATCCTGCTGTTTTACCGGATGGGTGATTTTTATGAACTGTTTTATGACGACGCAAAACGCGCGTCGCAACTGCTGGATATTTCACTGACCAAACGCGGTGCTTCGGCGGGAGAACCGATCCCGATGGCGGGGATCCCCTACCATGCGGTGGAAAACTACCTCGCCAAACTGGTGAATCAGGGCGAGTCCGTTGCCATCTGCGAACAAATTGGCGACCCAGCGACCAGCAAAGGTCCGGTTGAGCGCAAAGTTGTGCGTATCGTTACGCCGGGCACCATCAGCGATGAAGCGCTGTTGCAGGAGCGTCAGGATAACCTGCTGGCGGCTATCTGGCAGGACAGTAAAGGTTTCGGCTACGCGACGCTGGATATCAGTTCCGGGCGTTTTCGCCTGAGCGAACCGGCTGACCGCGAAACGATGGCGGCAGAGCTGCAACGCACTAATCCGGCAGAGCTGTTGTATGCAGAAGATTTCGCCGAGATGTCGCTGATTGAAGGTCGTCGCGGACTGCGCCGTCGCCCGCTGTGGGAGTTTGAAATCGACACCGCGCGCCAGCAGTTGAATCTGCAATTTGGCACCCGCGATCTGGTCGGTTTTGGCGTCGAGAACGCGCCGCGCGGACTTTGTGCTGCCGGTTGTCTGTTGCAGTATGCGAAAGATACCCAACGTACGACTCTGCCGCATATTCGTTCTATCACTATGGAACGTGAGCAGGACAGCATCATTATGGATGCCGCGACGCGTCGTAACCTGGAAATTACCCAGAACCTGGCGGGCGGTGCGGAAAACACGCTGGCTTCTGTGCTCGACTGCACCGTCACGCCGATGGGCAGCCGTATGCTGAAACGCTGGCTGCATATGCCAGTGCGCGATACCCGCGTCTTGCTTGAGCGCCAGCAAACTATTGGCGCATTGCAGGATTTCACCGCCGAGCTGCAGCCGGTACTGCGTCAGGTCGGCGACCTGGAACGTATTCTGGCGCGTCTGGCTTTACGAACTGCTCGCCCACGCGATCTGGCCCGTATGCGTCACGCTTTCCAGCAACTGCCGGAGCTGCGTGCGCTATTAGAAAATGTCGATAGCGCTCCGGTACAGGCGCTGCGTGAAAAAATGGGCGAGTTTGCCGAGCTGCGCGATCTGCTGGAGCGAGCAATCATCGACACACCGCCAGTGCTGGTACGCGACGGTGGTGTTATCGCATCGGGCTATAACGAAGAGCTGGATGAGTGGCGCGCGCTGGCTGACGGCGCGACCGATTATCTGGAGCGTCTGGAAGTCCGCGAGCGTGAACGTACCGGCCTGGACACGCTGAAAGTTGGCTTTAATGCGGTGCACGGCTACTACATTCAGATCAGCCGAGGGCAAAGCCACCTGGCACCGATTAACTACATGCGCCGCCAGACGCTGAAAAACGCCGAACGCTACATTATTCCAGAGCTAAAAGAGTACGAAGACAAAGTTCTCACTTCAAAAGGCAAAGCACTGGCACTGGAAAAACAGCTTTATGAAGAGCTGTTCGACCTGCTGTTGCCGCATCTGGAAGCGTTGCAACAGAGCGCAAGCGCACTGGCAGAACTTGATGTGCTGGTTAACCTGGCGGAGCGGGCCTATACCCTGAACTACACCTGCCCGACCTTTATTGATAAACCGGGTATTCGCATCACCGAAGGCCGCCATCCGGTGGTTGAACAGGTGCTGAATGAGCCGTTTATCGCCAACCCGCTGAACCTGTCGCCGCAGCGTCGCATGTTGATCATTACCGGTCCGAATATGGGCGGTAAAAGTACCTATATGCGCCAGACCGCACTGATTGCGCTGATGGCCTACATCGGCAGCTATGTACCGGCGCAAAAAGTCGAGATTGGCCCGATCGACCGTATCTTTACCCGCGTAGGAGCAGCGGACGATCTGGCATCCGGGCGTTCAACCTTTATGGTGGAAATGACCGAAACCGCCAATATTTTACATAACGCCACCGAGTACAGTCTGGTGCTGATGGATGAGATTGGGCGCGGAACTTCCACTTACGATGGTCTGTCGCTGGCGTGGGCGTGCGCGGAAAATCTGGCGAATAAGATTAAAGCGTTGACGTTGTTTGCCACCCACTATTTCGAGCTGACCCAGTTACCGGAAAAAATGGAAGGCGTCGCCAACGTGCATCTTGATGCACTAGAGCACGGCGACACCATTGCCTTTATGCACAGCGTGCAGGATGGCGCGGCGAGCAAAAGCTACGGCCTGGCGGTTGCCGCTCTGGCGGGCGTGCCAAAAGAGGTTATTAAGCGGGCACGGCAAAAACTGCGTGAGCTGGAAAGCATTTCGCCGAACGCCGCCGCTACGCAAGTGGATGGTACGCAAATGTCTTTGCTGTCAGTGCCAGAAGAAACGTCGCCTGCAGTCGAAGCACTGGAAAACCTGGACCCGGATTCACTGACTCCGCGTCAGGCGCTGGAGTGGATTTATCGCTTGAAGAGTCTGGTTTAATAACAAATCCCGATAGTCTTTTGCTATCGGGAATATTAACGACAACTGACGAATCAAATAAAAATACCCTGTATAATAGGAAATCTTATTTTACAGGGTAAAACCATGCCATCTACACGCTATCAAAAAATCAATGCCCATCACTATCGCCATATATGGGCCGTTGGTGATATTCATGGTGACTATCAATTATTACAATCCCGCTTACATCAACTCTCTTTTTGCCCTGAAACCGACTTACTTATTTCTGTCGGCGATAATATTGATCGTGGGCCGGAGAGTCTTAACGTACTACGCCTGCTAAACCAACCCTGGTTTACGTCGATTAAAGGCAACCACGAAGCGATGGCGTTGGATGCGTTCGCGACCGGCGATGGCAATATGTGGCTTGCCAGCGGCGGCGACTGGTTTTTCGATTTAAATGATTCAGAGCAACAAGCGGCAATAGATCTGTTGCTGAAATTCCATCACCTTCCACATATTATTGAAGTTACTAACGACAACATAAAATATGTCATCACACATGCAGATTATCCGGGGAATGAATATCTCTTTGGTAAAGAAATAGCGGAGAGCGAATTACTCTGGCCTGTTGATCGTGTGCAGAAATCGCTTAATGGCGAGTTACAACAAATAAACGGCGCTGATTATTTTATATTTGGACATATGGTGTTTGATAACATTCAGACGTTCGCAAACCAGATTTATATTGATACCGGATCGCCGAAAAGCGGGCGGCTGTCATTTTATAAAATAAAGTAATGAGGCCGGGTAAAGCAAAGCCACTACCCGGCACTTTTTATTAACGCTTATCTGCCGCCAGCAGCGGCGGGATGCTCGGCACCATCGGCGCGTCATCAATATCTTTCTGCGTCATGCTGAACGCTTCGGGATAATGCTCGCGGCTGGTGCGGCGTAGCGGTTCGGTATCGCGCCAGGTATAAAGGCAATGCTGGCACTGGTAGACCGTCCAGACATCATTCACCGGCGATTTCGCCATCACTTCAATCTGTTCATCGGCACAACGTGGACAAATCATCTTGTTCTCCTTATTTACGTGCGGCCAGCATAGCAGTCAGTTTTTCAGCCCAGGCTTTGGTTTCCGGCAAATCCACCACCGGCTGGCTGTAGTGACCACGGTTGTCCGGGGCGACAGGCGTGGTAGCGTCGAGAATCAGCTTGTCGGTGATCCCCGCCGGGCTTGAGCCAGGGTCGAGTTACCTGACCTGACCAAACCACAGTACGCGGTGATGCGCGCCATTGCTGATAAGCCTGGTATCGAACAGGTGGCACTGATAGAAGCAGCAGTCAGCACCAAAGCAACGCTGGCAGAAATGTTGGCAAGAATGGAAAATCGTGGCTTAGTCAGACGTGAACATGACGCCGCTGACAAGCGGCGTCGCTTTGTCTGGCTGACTGCCGAAGGAGAAAAGGTACTTGCTGCGGCGATACCGATTGGTGACAGTGTGGATGAGGAATTTTTGGGGCGTTTGAGTGCAGAAGAGAAGGAGCTGTTTATGCAGTTGGTGCGCAAGATGATGAGCAAATAGGATGCTGATTGCCGGGTGGGACACTGACGTGTTTTATCCAGGCGACAAAACACACCAACTCCCCAAATAAAAGAAAAAGGCCAGCCTCGCTTGAGACTGGCCTTTCTGACAGATGCTTACTTACTCGCGGAACAGCGCTTCGATATTCAGCCCCTGTGTTTGCAGGATTTCGCGCAAACGGCGCAGGCCTTCAACCTGAATCTGGCGAACACGTTCACGGGTGAGGCCAATTTCACGACCTACATCTTCCAGTGTTGCCGCTTCGTACCCCAGCAAACCGAATCGACGTGCCAGTACTTCACGCTGTTTGGCGTTCAGCTCGAACAGCCATTTGACGATGCTCTGCTTCATATCGTCATCTTGCGTGGTATCTTCCGGACCGTTCTCTTTTTCATCGGCCAGGATGTCCAGCAACGCTTTTTCGGAATCACCACCCAGCGGGGTGTCTACCGAGGTAATGCGCTCGTTAAGACGAAGCATACGGCTGACGTCATCAACTGGCTTATCCAGTTGCTCTGCGATCTCTTCCGCACTTGGTTCGTGGTCCAGTTTATGGGACAACTCGCGTGCGGTTCGCAGGTAAACGTTCAGCTCCTTTACGATGTGAATCGGCAAACGAATAGTACGGGTTTGGTTCATAATCGCCCGTTCGATCGTCTGGCGAATCCACCAGGTTGCGTATGTTGAGAAGCGGAAACCACGTTCCGGGTCAAACTTCTCTACCGCGCGGATCAGCCCCAGGTTGCCCTCTTCGATCAGGTCCAGCAACGCCAGACCACGATTGCCATAACGGCGGGCAATTTTTACCACCAGACGCAAGTTACTCTCGATCATCCGGCGGCGGGAGGCAACATCTCCACGCAGTGCGCGACGCGCAAAATAAACTTCTTCTTCGGCCGTTAACAGTGGTGAATAACCAATCTCACCAAGGTAAAGCTGAGTCGCGTCCAACACACGCTGTGTGGCTCCCTGCGATAACAGTTCCTCTTCGGCCAAATCGTTATCACTGGGTTCCTCTTCTACTAAGGCCTTTTCGTCAAAAACCTCAACTCCGTTCTCATCAAATTCCGCATCTTCATTTAAATCATGAACTTTCAGCGTATTCTGACTCATAAGGTGGCTCCTACCCGTGATCCCTTGACGGAACATTCAAGCAAAAGCCTGGTTCCGCCGATTTATCGCTGCGGCAAATAACGCAGCGGGTTTACGGATTTCCCCTTGTAACGAATTTCAAAATGCAAGCGTGTTGAACTGGTTCCGGTGCTACCCATGGTTGCTATTTTTTGCCCCGCCTTCACTTCTTGTTGTTCCCGGACCAGCATTGTGTCGTTATGGGCGTAGGCACTCAGGTAATCATCATTATGTTTGATGATAATCAGATTACCGTAGCCGCGCAGCGCGTTACCGGCATAAACAACGCGGCCATCTGCGGTCGCGATAATTGCCTGTCCTTTGCTGCCTGCGATATCAATCCCCTTGTTGCCCCCCTCAGAAGCGCCAAAGGTTTCGATCACTTTGCCCTCAGTCGGCCAACGCCAGGTGGAGATAGGCGTACTGGTTGATGTACTGCTGACAGTCGGCTCGGTTGTGCTTGCTGTTGGTACCGTTACAGGCGCTGTGACCGTGGTCGCAGTTGGCTTGTTGTTCGGCAACATTTTGTTAGCACTCTGTTCACCCGAAGACTCAGAATACGTAATTGTCGGTTGCGACGCAACAGCAACGGTGGAATTTTGTGCAGGCTTGATCACAACTCCTTGCTCTGCTGCGTCGGCCTGGGTAATGGCATTTCCGCCAGTGATTGGCGTACCGGAAGCATTACCCACCTGTAAGGTCTGACCGACGTTCAGCGCGTATGGTGCCTGAATATTGTTGCGCTGAGCAAGGTCACGGAAATCGTTGCCAGTAATCCAGGCGATATAGAAAAGTGTGTCGCCTTTTTTCACGGTATAGGTACTGCCGCTATAACTGCCTTTCGGAATGTTCCCATACTGACGGTTGTAGACGATGCGTCCGTTTTCCATCTGTACCGGCTGCTGAGCTACTGGCTGCACCGGCTGGATTTGCGGTTGTTGAGTGGCCTGAATTTGTGGCTGCTGTACCGGCTGAATTTGCGGTTGCTGAGCTGTAGACGTCGTCCCCATTTTCGGCGGTGGCGTAATCAACATACCAGAATTGGTATTTGCAGGCGCATTGCCATTAACGGAGCTGACCGGTGCCGGTGGATTTGAAGTGTCAGAACAGCCTGCCAGCCATAGCGAAACCAGTGACAAAGCCGCAATGCGGCGAACGGTGAATTTTGGGCTTCCCGCGCTCATTTATCCCCCAGGAAAAATTGGTTAATAACCAGTGACATAATTACCGTGCAAGGCACCATACTGAACACTGGAAAAGATGTTCACGATACGCTGACCTGCGGCAAAATAACCAGGAAAAATCCAGGTATTTCCTCACGTTTTAAGCCAGCTCACCCTTCACTAAAGGGACAAAGCGCACGGCCTCCACGGTATCGATAATAAATTCGCCTCCCCGACGACGCACCCGTTTCAAATACTGGTGCTCCTCCCCTACAGGTAAGACGAGAATCCCGCCTTCATCCAGCTGCGTCATTAGCGCAGTTGGAATTTCCGGCGGTGCCGCCGTAACAATGATAGCGTCAAACGGCGCACGTGCCTGCCAACCTTGCCATCCATCGCCATGACGGGTTGAAACATTATGTAAATCAAGATTTTTCAGGCGGCGACGCGCCTGCCACTGCAAGCCTTTAATCCGTTCAACCGAGCAAACATGCTGCACAAGATGCGCCAGGATTGCCGTTTGATATCCCGAACCGGTGCCAATTTCCAGCACCCGCGACTGCGGCGTCAGTTCGAGTAATTCGGTCATTCGCGCCACCATATACGGCTGCGAAATTGTCTGCCCCTGACCTATCGGCAAGGCGATATTGTCCCAGGCTTTTTGTTCAAACGCTTCATCAACGAATTTTTCACGCGGCACGGCGGCAAGTGCATTCAGCACCTGCTCATCCTGAATACCTTGCGCACGTAATTGATCCAGAAGTGCTTGTACGCGTCTGCTTACCATTGCGTGCCAACTCCCACGCTGTTTAACCAGTCTGAAACCACATCTTGCGCGCTATGCGCAGTTAAATCCACATGCAGCGGCGTGATGGAGACATAGCCCTCATCTACCGCAGCAAAATCGGTCCCCGGACCGGCATCACATTTACCGCCCGGCGGGCCAATCCAGTACAGCGTATTGCCGCGCGGATCTTGCTGCGGGATCACCTGATCTGCCGGATGTCGTGTACCGCAGCGCGTCACGCGAATACCTTTGATTTGATCCAATGGTAAATCCGGAACGTTAATATTAAGAATACGCCCGGTGCGCAGCGGTTCTTTACACAGAGCGCGCAAAATTGAACAGGTTACCGCCGCGGCAGTGTCGTAATGTTTATGCCCGTCAAGCGAGACGGCAAGCGCCGGAAAACCTAAATGGCGGCCTTCCATCGCGGCGGCTACCGTACCGGAATAAATAACATCATCCCCCAGATTCGGCCCGGCGTTAATTCCGGACACAACAATGTCCGGGCGCGGACGCATCAGAGCATTCACGCCAAGATAGACGCAATCGGTCGGGGTTCCCATTTGCACAGCAATATCACCATTTTCAAAGGTAAACGTGCGCAGGGAGGATTCCAGTGTCAGAGAATTTGAAGCGCCGCTGCGGTTACGATCGGGGGCGACCACCTGAACGTCAGCAAACTCACGCAAGGCTTTCGCCAGCGTTTGTATACCGGGTGCATGTACCCCGTCATCATTACTCAGCAATATGCGCATAATCACCTGTTGTGTTGATAAGTTCCCTGACAACGCTGGTTGCAAAACTACCCGCCGGAAGCCAGAAACGGATTTCTACGGTGACGTCATCCCACCAGTTCCAGCTTAATTGTTGCGGATACAGCAGCATCGCTCTGCGCGCGGCTTCAACTTTTTCGCGCACCAGTAAGGCTTGTAATTCAGTTTCTGCGGCGACAGCTGCTTGTTCGAATGCCAACGCTTCACGCTGAGTTCCCCATTCGCCACTGCCCGGCAATGCGGCGGTTATCATCAGCTCTTTATCGTTGACGCGACGCTGTAATTCCGCCAGTTCTTCGGTGGTTGCGACAAACCAGCTACCACGTCCGGCTAATTGTAGCGCATCGCCGTCAACAACTTGATTAACGTCTGCTTTTTTGAGGCGCTCAGCAACAATCTGATTAAACAACGCACTGCGGGCTGCCGACAACCAAAAACTCCGTTTATTGCGATCGCGCACCGGAGTATTGGTTTGCGCCCAGCGCAGCGCGCCCTGCAAGTTGCTACCGCCAATCCCAAAACGTTGGGCACCGAAGTAGTTCGGTACACCTTTTACGCAAATATCGATCAGACGTTGTTCAACGTCATCGCGATTGCTCACTTCGCGCAGAACCAGGGTAAAGGCGTTACCTTTCAGCGCGCCTAAACGCAGCTTGCGCTTGTGCCGCGCATACTCCAGCACCTGGCAGCCTTCCAGTTGAAAGGCGCTCAGATCGGGCATTTCCTTGCCCGGCACGCGAGCGCATAACCACTGTTCCGTAACAGCATGTTTGTCTTTTTGCCCAGCGAAGCTGACTTCACGGGAATGAATTTTCAGGAATTTCGCCAGTGCATCCGCCACAAAACGGGTATTGCAGCCGTTTTTGAGGATTCTAACCAGAATATGCTCACCTTCACCATCAGGCTCAAAGCCCAAATCTTCCACCACCACAAAGTCTTCCGGATTGGCTTTCAGCAGCCCGGTGCCTTGCGGTTTACCGTGGAGGTAAGTGAGATTATCAAACTCAATCATTTTGTTGCCTTAATGAGTAGCGCCACCGCTTCACAGGCAATCCCTTCCCCACGTCCGGTAAATCCAAGTTTTTCCGTAGTAGTGGCTTTCACGTTAACATCATCCATATGGCAGCCGAGATCTTCGGCAATAAACACGCGCATTTGTGGAATGTGCGGCAACATCTTCGGTGCCTGAGCGATGATAGTGACATCGACGTTGCCCAGGGTATAACCCTTCGCCTGAATACGACGCCAGGCTTCGCGTAGCAGCTCGCGGCTGTCAGCACCTTTAAATGCCGGATCGGTATCCGGGAACAGTTTGCCGATATCCCCCAGCGCCGCCGCGCCAAGCAATGCATCGGTCAACGCATGGAGCGCCACGTCGCCATCAGAATGCGCCAGCAATCCTTTTTCGTAAGGAATGCGTACGCCACCAATGATAATTGGGCCTTCACCGCCAAAGGCGTGTACGTCAAAACCGTGTCCAATTCGCATTATGTATTCTCCTGATGGATGGTTCGGGTGAGGTAAAACTCGGCCAGTGCCAAATCTTCCGGGCGCGTGACTTTAATGTTATCCGCGCGGCCTTCGACCAACTGCGGATGAAATCCGCAATATTCCAGCGCCGAGGCTTCGTCGGTAATGGTAGCGCCTTCATTTAGAGCGCGCGTCAGGCAGTCATGTAACAGCTCACGAGGGAAAAATTGCGGCGTCAGCGCGTGCCATAAGCCGTTGCGATCAACGGTATGAGCAATGGCATTTTTGCCCGGTTCGGCACGTTTCATCGTATCGCGCACTGGTGCGGCGAGGATCCCCCCCGTGCGGCTGGTTTCGCTCAACGCCAACAATCGCGCGAGGTCATCCTGATGCAGACAAGGACGAGCGGCGTCATGCACCAATACCCACTGCGCGTCGCCAGCGGCTTTCAAACCTGCCAGCACGGAATCGGCACGCTCATCACCGCCATCTACAACGGTGATTTGCGGATGATTCGCCAGAGGAAGTTGTGCAAAACGGCTATCGCCAGGACTTATGGCAATGACGACATGTTTCACCCGGGGGTGCGCCAGCAGCGCATGCACCGAGTGTTCAAGAATGGTTTGATTACCGATTGAGAGATATTGCTTAGGACATTCCGTTTGCATTCGACGGCCAAATCCGGCCGCCGGAACCACGGCGCAAACATCCAAATGAGTGGTTGCCATGTTAATTCCTGGGCTGATTTATCGATTGTTTTGCCCCGCAGACTGTGCGCGCTTCGACGCGTCAGGCACCAGACGATAAAAAGTTTCGCCCGGCCTGGTCATGCTGAGTTCATTACGCGCACGCTCTTCGAGCGCCTCCTGGCCGCCATTGAGATCGTCAATTTCGGCAAAAAGTTGATCGTTTCGCGCTTTAAGTTTCGCGTTTGTAGCTTGCTGTGCCGCCACATCATCATTGACGCGGGTATAGTCATGTATACCGTTCTTACCGAACCACAGCGAATACTGTAGCCAGACCAGAATAGCCAGCAACAGCAGCGTTAGTTTACCCATCCTGCCCCCTGAAAAACGGCATCATCATCCCATGCATCCGAAGACGACTCTACATCCTCTGTTGGGGATACCGCGACAACGCGGGCAAATGTACCACATTTGTCCATTGTTACGTATACCCAGGGCGTGCAGAACATAATCTCATTATTAGTTACGGTTTGAATTATGAACAGAGGAGACAAGAAAGTACAAATTAGCCCAGTAGCCACATAAACAGTGCGCCAAACATAATGCCTACTGTCACCAGGGTGAAAACAATACTGTAGCGTAGCTTTCCGTCCATCAATGAATGCAGCGCAATCCCCACCACTACCGCGACAGGCATCAGTGCCAGAAAGAAAGGCCAGGTGTAGATAAAGAAGAACAGCGTGTTAGAGCCATAAATCAACATCGGCATCGCCAGCGCAAATAACCATGAGATAAAACCGACCACGGCACCAGGCAGTGACCATGTGGTTTCTTCATCCTCAGTAAGGCTGTCGTTATTTGTTAGTGTAATGTTATGGCTATTACGCATATTTGATCCTGTTACTTTGACGAACCGGGCATGGAAACCCGGTGGTGTCTCAGGATCTGATAATATCGTTCTGTCTCAACAGATCTAATAATTGCTGTACCAAATTTGTTACTAATTGTTCACCATTGAGATGAATTTCTGCCGATTCAGGCGCTTCGTAAACGGAATCTATTCCCGTAAAGTTGCGCAGTTCACCGGCACGCGCTTTCTTATATAAGCCTTTTGGATCGCGGGCTTCGCAAATCGCCAGCGGCGTATCGACAAACACTTCGATAAAGCGCCCTTCTCCTACGCGTTCACGAACCATCTGGCGTTCGGCGCGGTGTGGCGAGATGAATGCGGTCAGCACCACCAGTCCGGCTTCAACCATCAAATTCGCCACTTCACCGACGCGACGGATATTCTCTTTACGATCGGCATCGCTAAAACCGAGATCGCTGCATAATCCGTGGCGAACATTGTCGCCATCCAGCAGATACGTACTGACGCCGAGTTTATGTAACGCCTCCTCCAGCGCCCCGGCGACCGTTGATTTACCGGACCCGGAGAGGCCGGTAAACCACAGCACTACACCACGATGACCGTGGTGTAGCTCGCGTTGTTGCACAGTGACCGGATGGCTATGCCAGACGACGTTTTCGTCATGCAGCGCCATTATTTATCCCCCAGCAAATCGCGCGCGCCCCAGTGCGGAAAGTGGCGACGAACCAGGGCATTCAATTCCAGTTCGAATGCACTGAATTCAGATGGCGCAGCAGTTGCCTGGCTAACTGGCTCGTGCACCATACCGGCACCCACGGTCACATTGCTCAGGCGATCGATAAAAATCAGCCCACCGGTAACCGGATTTTGCTGATAACGATCTAACACCAGTGGCTCGTCAAAAGTGAGATCCACCAGGCCGATGCCGTTCAGCGGCAGGTTTTCAACTTCGCGTTGGGTAAGGTTATTAATATCAACCTGATAACGAATGCCATCAACACGAGCACGCGTCTTCTTACCGGCAATTTTGATGTCGTAACTCTGGCCTAGGGAAAGCGGCTGTTCCGCCATCCATACCACATCCACCGACGCGCTCTGCACAGCCGGTAACGATTCGTCTGCCGCCAGCAGCAGATCGCCACGGCTGATGTCGATCTCATCCGTCAGCACCAGGGTGATCGCTTCTCCGGCAAAGGCTTCTTCGCGATCGCCATCAAAAGTCACGATTCGCGCGACGTTTGACTCCACACCAGAGGGTAGCACTTTGACACGTTGCCCGACTTCCACGCGACCGGATGCCAGCGTTCCGGCGTAACCACGAAAATCGAGATTCGGGCGGTTAACGTACTGCACCGGGAAGCGCATTGGCTGGGCATCCACCACTCGCTGGATCTCCACGGTTTCCAGCACTTCGAGCAGTGTCGGACCGCTGTACCACGGCATACTTTCACTTTGCGAAGCCACGTTGTCGCCTTCCAGTGCGGAGAGCGGCACAAAGCGGATATCCAGATTACCCGGCAGCTGCCCAGCAAAGGTTAAATAATCTTCACGAATACGGGTGAACGTCTCTTCACTGTAATCCACCAGATCCATTTTGTTGATCGCCACGACCAGATGTTTGATCCCCAACAGCGTGGAGATAAAACTGTGACGACGGGTTTGATCGAGTACGCCTTTACGGGCATCGATCAGTAAGATCGCCAGTTCACATGTCGATGCGCCAGTCGCCATATTGCGGGTGTACTGCTCGTGCCCTGGGGTGTCGGCGATAATAAATTTACGTTTCTCGGTAGAGAAATAGCGGTAGGCCACATCAATAGTGATGCCCTGTTCGCGCTCAGCTTGCAGACCGTCCACCAGCAGCGCCAGATCCAGCTTTTCGCCCTGGGTGCCGTGACGCTTACTGTCGTTATGCAGCGATGAGAGCTGATCTTCGTAGATTTGGCGGGTATCGTGCAGCAGACGACCAATCAGGGTACTTTTGCCATCATCGACGCTACCACAGGTCAGAAAACGCAGCAGGCTTTTATGTTGTTGCGCAATCATCCAGGCTTCGACGCCGCCTTCATTGGCGATTTGTTGTGCAAGTGCGGTGTTCATCTTAAAAATACCCCTGACGTTTTTTCAGCTCCATAGACCCCGCCTGGTCGCGGTCAATCACGCGGCCCTGACGTTCACTGGTGGTGGAAACCAGCATCTCTTCGATGATTTCCGGCAGTGTTTGTGCATTTGACTCCACCGCACCGGTCAGCGGCCAGCAGCCCAGCGTACGGAAACGCACCATCCGTTTTTTAATCACTTCTCCCGGTTGCAGGTCGATACGGTTGTCATCAATCATCATCAACATACCGTCGCGTTCCAGAACCGGTCGTTCCGCAGCGAGATACAGTGGAACAATGTCAATATTTTCCAGCCAGATATATTGCCAGATATCCTGCTCGGTCCAGTTAGAGAGCGGGAAGACGCGGATGCTTTCGCCTTTGTTAATTTGCCCGTTGTAGTTGTGCCACAGCTCCGGGCGCTGATTTTTCGGATCCCAGCGATGGAAGCGGTCACGGAAAGAGTAGATTCGCTCTTTAGCGCGGGATTTCTCTTCGTCACGGCGCGCACCACCGAAGGCGGCATCAAAACCGTATTTGTTCAGCGCCTGTTTCAGGCCTTCAGTTTTCATAATATCGGTATGTTTCGCGCTGCCGTGCACGAATGGATTAATCCCCATCGCCACGCCTTCCGGGTTTTTATGCACCAGCAGCTCGCAGCCGTAGGCTTTCGCCGTACGATCGCGGAACTCATACATCTCGCGGAATTTCCAGCCGGTATCGACATGCAGCAACGGGAAAGGCAGCGTACCTGGATAAAACGCCTTGCGCGCCAGATGCAGCATGACGCTGGAATCTTTACCGATAGAGTAGAGCATCACCGGATTTGAGAATTCTGCCGCCACCTCGCGAATAATGTGGATGCTTTCCGCCTCCAGTTGCCGCAGGTGAGTAAGTCGTTTTTGATCCATAACCGTTCCTTTGCAATACCGCTATTTTCTTGCCATCAGATGTTTCGACTATAGGGAGCGTAAGAGAACGAATGAAATTACCAATTAGAATGAGTAGTTCCTTAACGGAATAACGATTTGGCAAAGCTAATATCAAAAAGTGCTTAAGGCACCGGATTTCGGGCGTTTAGGAAGATTTGAAATTGTTTTAGCGCAGCGGCAGTTTCATACTATGGCGGTAAAAAAATTTGCATGGTATTTAAGGACTCACTATGTTTTCCGCATTGCGCCACCGTACCGCTGCCCTGGCGCTCGGCGTATGCTTTATTCTCCCCGTACACGCCTCGTCACCTAAACCTGGCGATTTTGCTAATACTCAGGCACGACATATTGCTACTTTCTTTCCGGGACGCATGACCGGAACTCCTGCAGAAATGTTATCTGCCGATTATATTCGCCAACAGTTTCAGCAAATGGGTTATCGCAGTGATATTCGGACATTTAATAGTCGGTATATTTATACCGCCCGCGATAATCGCAAGAGCTGGCATAACGTGACGGGAAGTACGGTGATTGCCGCTCATGAAGGCAAAGCTCCGCAGCAGATCATCATTATGGCGCATCTGGATACTTACGCTCCGCTGAGCGATGCTGACGCCGATGCCAATCTCGGCGGGCTGACGTTACAAGGAATAGATGATAACGCCGCAGGTTTAGGTGTCATGCTGGAACTGGCAGAACGCCTGAAAAATACGCCTACCGAGTATGGTATTCGATTTGTGGCGACCAGTGGTGAAGAGGAAGGGAAATTAGGTGCTGAGAATTTACTCAAGCGGATGAGTGACACCGAAAAGAAAAATACGCTGCTGGTGATTAATCTCGATAACTTAATTGTTGGCGATAAATTGTATTTCAACAGTGGTGTAAAAACCCCTGAAGCAGTAAGGAAATTAACGCGCGACAGGGCACTGGCAATTGCGCGTAGTCATGGAATTGCCGCAACGACCAATCCGGGTTTGAATAAAAATTATCCGAAGGGTACTGGCTGTTGTAATGACGCCGAAGTTTTCGACAAAGCCGGTATTGCCGTACTTTCGGTAGAAGCAACAAATTGGAATCTTGGGAATAAGGATGGTTATCAGCAACGCGCAAAAACAGCTGCATTCCCTGCGGGAAATAGCTGGCATGACGTAAGACTGGATAATCAACAACATATTGATAAGGCACTTCCAGGAAGAATAGAACGTCGCTGCCGTGATGTTATGCGGATAATGCTACCTCTGGTGAAAGAGCTGGCGAAGGCGTCTTGATGGGTTTGAAATGATTACTCCCTTGCCTGCAGGAAATCAATGCCACCAGAAACAGAGTATAAAAAAGGGGTGCAGGAGGCCAAACTTTAACAATTCAATACGCGGGGTTTTACCCCCGCGTGGTGGCTACTTCTTCGATTCGTAAGCGAGAACTGCCTTAAACTCCATACCACGTTCTCTGATACTCAACTCACACAACGAGTCGCCTACCATCAGCGTGAATCCCAGTACTGTAAAACACAGCACTATGATTGCCACAAGGGCATATTTTGTCAGCATGTCTTGCCTCCCTGCAAAGAAGAGACTAACATTCGAATTGTTTGGGTTCGAACGCTGGCCTCAGGTTGATAGAAATATCGCCTGGGGCTTTTGTCCATCTGGAACCTCGCGAATGCTTAACGCCAGACAGCCTCAAGCACCCAACGCCATTCTATACCTGATAATTCTTCCAGCGGCGTTCACGTTTAAAATCAGGAATGCTGCTCGCAAAATAAAAACGCCCCCATCATTTCTGACAGGGGCGTTTATTTTATCCAGCAATATTTACCCTTCGTGTAACCCACATTCCCTTTTTAAGCCAAAGAAACGCGTTTCTTCTTCCGCCATGCCGGGTTCCCATTTACGGGTTGTATGGGTATCACCGACGGATAAATATCCTTCGTCCCATAATGGATGATATTTAAGGCCATGTTTTTGCAGATACTGATATATCGTTCGGTTATCCCAGTCGATAATCGGCAGCACTTTAAATACGCCACGCTGAATTGCCAGCACCGGTAAATTGGCGCGACTGCCGGATTGTTCGCGGCGCAGGCCAGCAAACCACGTTTGCGCATTCAGTTCTTTCAGCGCCCGGTTCATCGGTTCGACTTTGTTGATGTCATTGTACTTTTCAATGCCTTCAACACCCTGCTCCCACAGTTTGCCGTAGCGCGCTTCCTGCCAGGCGGCGCTTTCGGTAGCGCGGTACACTTTCAGGTTGAGCTTGAGTTTGTCCGTTAACTCGTCAATAAAGCGGTAGGTTTCCGGGAACAGATAACCCGTATCGGTCAGGATCACCGGGATATCCGGGTGAATCTGATTCACCAGATGCAGGCTCACCGCCGCCTGAATGCCGAAACTGGAAGAAAGTACATATTCACCGGGCAGATTATCCAGCGCCCAGGCAACGCGGCCTTCAGCATCCAGTTTTTCCAGTTCGGCGTTAGTTTCTGCCAGCGCCAGAATGCGATCTACCTTCGGCAGTTCGTTCAGGGCGTTTAGATCGAGTTTGGACATAGATTCCTCACTGTTTGCCTTGCCTGATGCGACGCTCACGCGTCTTATCAGGCCTACAAGACCGGGCTGATGGTTAATCCCACAAATCGCGCGCCGGATCGAGCACCGGGCGAATGATGCCCGCACGCACCGTAAAGTCGCCGAAGCCTTCACCCGCTTCGCGCTCTTTCGCCCAGCGCCCTATCAGTTCATCAAGCGATGCCAGGATTTCCGGCTCGGTGATGTTTTCTTTATACATCCGTGGGATACGTGTCCCAATGCGGTTGCCGCCAAGATGCAGGTTGTAGCGCCCCGGCGCTTTACCCACCAGGCCCACTTCCGCCAGCATCGCGCGACCACAACCGTTCGGGCAGCCTGTTACACGCATCACGATATGCTCATCGCTGACACCATGTTTCACCATTAAATTATCGATGTTGTCGATAAAAGACGGCAGGAAACGCTCCGCTTCCGCCATCGCCAGCGGGCAAGTCGGGAATGACACGCAGGCCATTGAGTTTTCACGCTGCGGCGTGACGGCATTCATTAACCCGCTCTCTTTGGCGATCTTCTCGATCTTCGCTTTCTCGCTTTCCGGCACACCGGCGATGATCAGATTCTGGTTCGCCGTAATGCGGAAATCACCTTTGTGGATCTTCGCGATCTCCAGCAGGCCAGTTTTCAGCGGACGCCCCGGATAATCAAGGATGCGACCATTTTCGATAAACAGCGTCAGGTGCCAGTTATCATCAATGCCCTTAACCCAACCAATACGATCGCCGCGTCCGGTGAACTCATACGGACGGATCGGTTCAAATTTGATCCCCGCGCGACGTTCAACTTCCGCTTTAAACGTCTCAACCCCTACGCGCTCCAGCGTGTATTTGGTTTTGGCATTTTTACGATCGGTTCGGTTACCCCAGTCGCGCTGAGTCGTCACGACGGCTTCTGCCACCGCCAGCGTATGCTCCAGCGGCAGATAACCAAACTCACTCGCCGTGCGGGCATAGGTTTTCTTGTTGCCGTGCTCGATGGAAAGCCCACCGCCCACCAGCAGGTTAAAGCCCACCAGCTTGCCGTTTTCGGCGATCGCCACGAAGTTCATGTCGTTGGCGTGCAGATCGATATCGTTCTGCGGCGGGATCACTACCGTGGTTTTGAATTTACGCGGCAAATAAGTCTGACCGAGGATCGGTTCTTCATCGGTGGTGGCGACTTTTTCCTGATCGAGCCAGATCTCCGCATACGCGCGGGTACGCGGCAGCAGATGTTCAGAGATTTTCTTCGCCCATTCATACGCTTCCGCGTGTAGCTGCGACTCGTAAGGGTTCGAGGTGCAGAGTACGTTACGGTTCATGTCGTTAGCAGTCGCCAGCGCATCAAGACCGACCGAGTGCAGCATCTGGTGCACCGGTTTGACGTTCTTTTTCAGAATGCCGTGGAACTGAAACGTCTGGCGGTTGGTCAGGCGAATGCTGCCATAGATGGTGTTTTCACCGGCAAATTTATCGATCGCCTGCCACTGTTTGGTGGTAATCACCCCACCCGGCAGACGACAGCGCAACAGCATTGCATGACGTGGCTCCAGCTTCTGTTCAGCACGTTCGGCGCGGATGTCGCGGTCATCTTGCTGATACATGCCGTGGAAGCGGATCAGCAGGAAGTTGTCGCCCTTAAAGCCGCCGGTCAGACCGTCGTTTAAATCTTCCGCAATGGTGCCGCGCAGGTAGTTGCTTTCAAGCTTCATGCGCTCGGCGTCTGTCAGTTTTCCTTCGACCACTAAAGGCCCTGGATGTTTTTCGCTCATTAGTAGACATCTCGCTGATAACGGCGCTCTACGCGCAGCTCACTTAAAAATTCATCCGCCGCTTCGGTGTCCATGCCACCAAATTCGGCAATCACTTCCAGAAGTGCCTGCTCAACGTCTTTCGCCATGCGATTAGCGTCGCCGCAGACATAAATGTGGGCACCGTCATTGATCCAGCGCCACAGCTCCGCGCCCTGTTCGCGCAGTTTGTCTTGTACATAAACTTTTTCTTTTTGGTCGCGCGACCAGGCAAGATCGATGCGGCTCAATACGCCTTCTTTCACGTAGCGCTGCCACTCCACCTGGTAGAGGAAATCTTCCGTAAAGTGTGGGTTGCCAAAGAATAGCCAGTTTTTACCCGGCGCTTCGTCGGCAGCACGCTGCTGCATAAAGGCACGGAACGGCGCGATGCCGGTGCCAGGGCCAATCATGATCACCGGGGTTTCCGGATTGGTTGGCAGGCGGAAGTTGTCGTTATGTTCGATAAAGACGCGGACTTCACCCTCTTCTTCCACACGATCTGCGAGGAAGCTGGAGGCACCACCGGCACGGGCGCGGCCTTCCACGTCGTAACGCACCACACCAACGGTAACGTGCACTTCGTTCTCGACTTCCGCCTGCGAGGAGGCGATGGAATACAGGCGCGGGGTCAGCGGGCGCAGCAGATTAATCAGCGCTTCGGCATCCAGTTGCGCCGGAGAGAAACGCACCATGTCGACAATCGGCGTCGTCGCGGCGTAATGCTGTAACTTCGCTTTATCGCCCACCAGCGGCAGCAGCGTTTCGCTGCGGGTAAGCGTGGCATAGTTCTCAACAATGTTGGCGGTGTTGACGGTCAGTTCGAAGTGCCACTGTAGCGCTTCGTTCAGAGGCAACGTTTTGCCCTCGACGGTGACAGGTTCATCGCCTTTCAGCCACAGCAGTTCGACAAGTTCTTTCACCAGTGCCGGATCGTTCTGATACCAGACGCCCAACGCGTCACCCGGCTGGTAACGCAGGCCAGAGTCACCTAAGTCAATTTCAATGTGACGAACGTCTTTTTCAGAGTTACGCCCGGTAATTTTCTGGTTAACCGAAAGGCTGGCCGCCAGCGGCGCGTCTTTGCTATACGGGCTGGTGTGGATTTCATTTACCGTGCCAGTAGCGACGGATTGCGAAGGTGCCGCGACAGGCGCACGCGATTTAAGCGCATCAACCACGCGGGCGCGCCACTCGATGGCAGCAGCCTGGTATTCAACGTCGGCATCGACACGGTCGAGCAGGCGTTCACCGCCCAGTTCCGCCAGCTTGCTGTCAAAATCTTTCCCGGACTGGCAGAAAAATTCATAAGAGCTATCGCCGAGGCTAAACACGGCAAATGCGGTGTTTTCCAGCTTCGGCGCTTTTTTGGAGAACAGGAACTTATGCAGCGCGACGGCTTCTTCCGGCGGTTCCCCTTCTCCTTGCGTTGACGTCACCACGATAAGCAGTTTTTCGCTGGCGATTTGTTTGAATTTATAGTCGCCCGCGTTCACCAGCTTAACGTTCAGTTTTGCCGCCAATAAATCATCGCGTAATGCTTCAGCAACCCGGCGCGCATTGCCGGTTTGCGAAGCGGAGATAATAGTTATACCTGGCATTTCTGCGGCTGGCGCTGGCGTCGCTGCAAGCGCAGCAGGCTGCTGATTGAGCACGCCCCAGAAATAGCCAGAAACCCAGGCAAGCTGGGTGGGAGTTAAATCGGTCGTGGCCGCCTGAAGGCGTGCCAGTTGCTCCGGGTTCAACGGAAGCAACGCGGAAGGTGGGACCTGTGTCGTCATGCGTCGTTATGTTCCAGTAAGCAAAGCTGTTTCTGCGCCCTGTCAGCGCCCATAAAACAGAAGAGAAGATAAGGTTAACGGGGTGAACGGTGTGGATTAAAGACGGGATAGCGATAACTAATAACCAAATCGACTAACCTGTTTTAGCAATAGTCTTTAACAACAAAATAGATTAACCAACCCAATGAAAAACAAATGAATATTGCCCATCAATAAGATAAATCAGCGATTTTGCGCAACAAAGTCGTTTTAGATAATGCGAAAAAACAGCCTTTCCGGTACTCTACGGCGGTTTTATCGTCCTGTAGAGAAATTATGATGTCCACCACGTTATTTAAAGATTTCACCTTCGAAGCCGCTCACCGCTTACCACACG
This sequence comes from Escherichia sp. F1, assembly GCF_046764225.1. Lineage (NCBI taxonomy): Bacteria > Pseudomonadati > Pseudomonadota > Gammaproteobacteria > Enterobacterales > Enterobacteriaceae > Escherichia > Escherichia sp. F1. Next base: position 1,087,611 of record NZ_CP177202.1, on the reverse strand, counting down.
TCCCGGAAGGGCATAAATGTGGTCGCCTGCACGGGCATTCCTTTATGGTGCGACTGGAAATTACCGGGGAAGTCGATCCGCATACGGGCTGGATTATCGATTTCGCTGAACTGAAAGCGGCGTTTAAGCCAACTTATGAGCGCCTCGATCACCATTATCTCAATGATATTCCAGGTCTGGAAAACCCAACCAGCGAAGTTTTAGCCAAATGGATTTGGGATCAGGTTAAACCCGTTGTGCCGCTGTTAAGTGCGGTGATGGTAAAAGAAACCTGTACTGCAGGCTGTATCTATCGCGGCGAATGATAAGAGTGTGTCGGCGGTCAATTTCCCTTAAGTAACGCCATGTTAGGGTGTTGTGTTCTGGATATCTGGGGCATGACATGGAAGACAACTGCGACATTATTATTATTGGTGCGGGTATAGCAGGCACCGCTTGTGCTTTACGCTGCGCGCGGGCAGGTTTGTCCGTTCTGTTACTGGAACGCGCTGAAATCCCCGGCAGCAAAAATCTTTCCGGCGGGCGTTTATACACCCATGCGCTCGCGGAACTCCTCCCGCAATTTCATCTGACCGCGCCTCTTGAACGACGCATCACTCACGAAAGCCTTTCTCTGCTAACGCCGGATGGCGCAACGACGTTTTCCAGCTTACAGCCCGGCGGTGAATCCTGGAGTGTATTACGTGCACGGTTCGATCCGTGGCTGGTTGCCGAAGCCGAAAAAGAAGGTGTCGAATGCATCCCTGGTGCGACGGTGGATGCGCTGTATGAAGAAAACGGCAGGGTGTGTGGTGTCATTTGTGGTGACGATATTCTCCGCGCCCGTTATGTGGTGCTGGCAGAAGGTGCCAACAGCGTCCTGGCTGAGCGTCACGGGTTAGTGACTCGTCCTGCTGGCGAAGCGATGGCGTTGGGGATCAAAGAAGTGCTGTCGCTGGAAACATCCGCTATTGAAGAACGTTTTCATCTGGAGAATAACGAAGGCGCAGCGTTGCTGTTCAGCGGCGGGATCTGTGATGACTTACCCGGCGGCGCATTTCTTTATACTAATCAACGAACGCTCTCGTTAGGGATTGTTTGCCCGCTCTCTTCACTTACGCAAAGTCGTGTTCCGGCAAGCGAGCTGCTGGCTCGCTTTAAAACGCATCCGGCAGTGCGCCCGCTTATCAAAAACACGGAATCACTGGAGTATGGTGCGCATCTGGTGCCAGAAGGTGGCTTACACAGTATGCCGATGCAATACGCCGGTAACGGCTGGCTGCTGGTGGGCGATGCGTTGCGCAGTTGCGTCAATACCGGAATTTCCGTGCGCGGCATGGATATGGCGCTAACTGGCGCGCAGGCGGCGGCACAAACGCTGATAAGCGCCTGCCAGCACCGCGAGCCGCAAAATCTGTTTGCGCTTTATCATCACAACGTCGAGCGCAGCCTGCTGTGGGATGTTTTACAGCGCTATCAGCATGTTCCGGCGCTTTTGCAACGCCCTGGCTGGTATCGGGCGTGGCCTGCGTTAATGCAGGATATTTCCCGTGATTTATGGGATCAGGGTGATAAACCTGTTCCGCCGCTGCGCCAGTTGCTCTGGCGTCATTTACGTCGTCACGGCCTGTGGCATCTGGCGGGCGATGTTATCAGGAGTCTGCGATGTCTGTAGCCCGTAATCTCTGGCGCGTTGCCGATGCGCCGCACATTGTTCCGGCTGACTCCGTTGAGCGCCAGACGGTACAACGGTTGATTAACGCTTGTCCGGCTGGTCTTTTTTCGCTCACACCGGAAGGTGACTTACGCGTTGATTATCGCGGCTGCCTGGAGTGTGGCACCTGCCGTTTGCTGTGCGACGAATCAACACTACAACAGTGGCGCTATCCGCCTTCCGGATTCGGCATCACCTACCGTTTTGGATAAATAATAAGGATAATTTATGCCCCTCTTACACCTGCTCCGCCAGAATCCGGTGATTGCTGCCGTTAAAGATAATGCCAGCCTGCAACTGGCAATCGACTCTGAATGCCAGTTTATTTCCGTGTTGTACGGCAATATCTGCACCATTAGTCAAATCGTTAAAAAGATTAAAAATGCCGGAAAATATGCTTTTATTCATGTTGATTTGCTGGAAGGCGCGTCAAATAAAGAAGTGGTGATTCAGTTTTTGAAACTGGTGACTGAGGCGGACGGCATTATCAGTACCAAAGCCTCAATGTTGAAAGCGGCAAGAGCGGAAGGTTTTTTCTGTATTCATCGCCTGTTTATTGTTGATTCAATTTCGTTTCACAACATTGATAAGCAAGTTGCGCAATCGAATCCGGATTGTATTGAGATCCTGCCTGGCTGTATGCCCAAAGTGCTGGGCTGGGTGACGGAGAAAATCCGCCAACCGCTGATTGCTGGCGGGCTGGTGTGCGATGAAGAAGATGCGCGTAATGCGATTAACGCGGGTGTTGTGGCGCTTTCCACCACGAATACCGGGGTCTGGACGCTAGCGAAAAAATTGCTTTGACGGGATAATCGTAACGAATTGAATTTGTGTGATTTGTAGGCTGCACGCCACATCCGACATTCAGCGCCTGATGCGACGCTTGACGCGTCTTATCAGGCTTACAAGTCCCCAGGCCAGAACCGTAGGCAGGATCATCCGGCAGCACGTTATTGGCAATCTGCGTGAATGTTTGTCACCAGTGCCTCCAGCACCGCTTTCCAGTCATCAACCACGCCAACATCTGCCTGTGAAAATACCGCTGCGCTGGCGTCATGATTAATCGCCACCACAAACTTGCTATTGCGTACGCCCGCCATTAACGCTGCTGCGCCGGAAGCGCCAACAACAATACACACCTCAGGTGCCAGCAGATGTCCGGAAATACCAATCACTTTTTCAGCATCAACGCCACCGTTCATCACTCGCGCCCGACTGTAGCCCACTTCGGCTCCCAGCTTTTCTGCCAGCATAGCGATTTCCTGGTTATCTGCCTCTCCGCCCTGCCCCACCACCAGCACCCGTCTGGCCTCAGCTAATGGGTCACGGGTAACATTTTTCAGATCCTCTGTGCTAACCAGCCAGTCGGGAAGCGCGCCGGGGACAATGTTCAGTTGCTGCATACCAGAGGGCAACGTGGCGTTTTTCAGTGCTCCCGCCTGGCGGGCAAGGGAAAGGCATAGCGGGCGTTTTTCTGTTTGCAGCGTCGCCGTTAGCGCATTTCCCCAGTGGGATTTGCGCATGCTTACAGTTGGAATATCTAACGAAGTCACCTGGCAGATGCTTGCACCATGTAAACGCCAGGCCAGCCGGGTCGACAGTTCATCGCCAAACGTTCCCGGCGGAAAGAGAACAACGTCCGCTGGCGTTCGCTGCCACTGTTCCACCAGCGCATCCAGCACCTGTTCCGCCACTACGGGCTGAGGTTCAATCTGCCAGTGTGCCAGGGTACAACCGCTGAAATCCTGTTCTGCCAGCCAGCTCGCTATTGCGGCATTCTCCTGATTTATTGTCACAATTGCGATATTCATGGCTGCATCCTTTGGCGTAAATAGTCCTGCCATAGCTTTTGCGCTTTTTCTGCTACCGTTTGCCCATCAATCAGCGTCGCTCCGCGTTGTTGCTCTGCTCTTGCCAGTTGCAGACACTGCATCGCTGGCGATTCGGCAGCAACAGTTTTACGGATAATTTCTGCTTTCCCCGCCGCCATACGCTGGCGCATTCCCGGTACTGGCAAGGCCACTTCACCGCACTGACGCACGGCAATCACCGCAGGCAAGCGAACCCGGCAACAGCGCAGCCCGTTTTCAGTACGCTGTTCGAGGGTGATAAACGGCGCGTCGAGAGTAAAACGCTCCACCTGGGTGAAGCAGGGCCAGCCCAGCATTTCCGCCAGCAAAAATGGCGTTTGCCCATTCTGCCCTTCGCTGCTTTGGCAGCCAGTAATTATCAGATCCAGCGGATTCTGACGCTGCCATTCGGCAATATGGCGAGCGACAAATTCCGGCGCAAAGCGCAGATCTGCCGCCGTCTCCAGCAATACAGCTTCCTCAAACCCAAGCGCCATGAGATAGCGCAGCCAGTGCAACGCCCGTTCATCCCCCATGCTCAACGCGGTTAAAGACATCGACGTACCGTTTTTTCTCTGCGTCAACAGCAGCGCGGCGGCAGCCTGTTCATCAGCACCGAGTAAACTTCGCAGAAGCGAAACATCCGGTCCGCTATTACCCTGAGCCGCCGCCTGCCACTCTTTTTCCGCCAGCATTCCGGCATCCGGTTCGGCTTTAAACGCTAACAGAATGTTCATTCGCACCTCCTACATTTCCCGCCGCCACCAGCGGGAGTGCTTTGGTTTCTGGTGCCCATAGCCAGGTCACAACAAAACCAACCAACAACACTGCCGCCAGGAGCATTAAGGTGACTTGCATTCCCCACTGCGCCAGCACCCACGGCAGCAGGCCAGTACTTACCGCCGCCCCCAACCGACTCATGGCGGTGGCAAAACCGACGCCCAGCGAGCGAATGTCAGTAGGAAAACTTTCCGCAGGCAAAATGCCCACCAGATTACTGACTGCCGAAATGGTGGTGCTGAAGAGAACAAAAAGCAGCAGCGTTAATGAACTGCCGGAAGGCAAACAAGCCATCACTACCAGCGTTGCCGCCAGCAGCAAAAAACTTCCCAGCAAAAATTTGCGATGTGCCAGCAGGTGCGTCAGAACTAATCCCAGCAGCGCACCCACAATTAACAACGCATTAAGCATCAGGCTAGCGGTCAACGCATCTTCCAGACCAATAGTCTGGGCGATAGTTGGCAGCCAGGTATAAATCACAAACCATGGGATTACGAGGCAGACAAAGAAGACACTGTTAAACGCCGTGCGCCGCCAGTAGCGCGAAGAGAACAAGGTTTTGATGTGTTTATGGGTCGCCGTTGCCACTTCATCGCCCAGTAAAACATGGGGACCAAAGTAGCGATGCACGATAGCGTGAGCTTCAGCAAAACGCCCCTGGCGCAGTAGCCAGCGTGGCGATTCCGGCGTGCCCCAACGTAGCAGCGTAATCAGCAAGGCTGGTAACGCCGCTGATGCCAGCAGCCAGCGCCAGGCCTCCGGGCTTTCGCTAATAAAGTGATGTCCGGCAATACTTGCCAGCACATAGCCCACCGTCCACACCACACTGAATGCGCCCAGCAAAATACCGCGATGGCGGCGCGGGGAAAATTCAGCCAGCAAGGTGTGGCCTACTGAGTAATCGCCTCCCAGACCAATGCCGATCAAAATGCGCAGTCCAATAAGATGCTCTGGCGTGGTGGCAAAAAATTGTAAGAACGAAGCGAGCGTAATCAGCAAAAAGCTGAAGGTGAAGATTTTTTGCCGACCAATATGGTCGGAGATCCACCCCAAAACCAGGCTACCGATAAACAGGCCAAGTAGCGCCGAGCCGCCAATCATTCCCGCCATAAACGGCGTCAGTTGCATGGCGGGTGTGAGCTGAATAATGGCGTAACCAATGACGCCGAGAACATAACCGTCGGTCAGGTGCGCGCCGAAAGTGAGCGCAGCAATTCGACAGTGAAAACGGTTAAGCGGTAAATCATCCATTCGCACCGGTGAAGTGTTCATCTTTACCCCTTCATTGTCCGGTAATAAGAACGGCTTCTCGCCTGAGAAGCCGAAAAGGCAACGCCCCTCATAGCGGAACGCTGCCTCACACATTATTTTTCAATCGGATAGATAGTACCCGTATTCATAATGCCGTTAGGATCGAACTGTTTTTTCAAACCTTCCAGCAACGTCCACGCGCTGCCGTGTTCCAGTTTGCTCCAGTGAACGCGATGTTTACCAATACCGTGGTGGTGCACCATCGAACCGCCGAGGCGAATGGTTTCTTCGCAGATGATTTTGTTGAGCGGATTGTGGTACTTGTCGATTTCCTCTTCCGGCTTACAGTCAACAACGTTGTAGTCGTAAACGAAGTACATGTTGGTACCGTTCTGGTAGCTGTGAGAGGAGTGACCGCCCAGCATGGTGATGTCGTCGGCGTGCGGGAACTCGGTACGAATACGGTTAATAACGCTTTCGTAGATTTCGTGGATGCAGCTCCAGCAGCCGGACACTTCGGTGGTAAAGCCCATGTTGCCGGTTTTGAGGATCTGCACACGTTCAGCGGCCACTTTATCCGGCCCCCAGTTCAGGTTGTTAAACCAGGTTTCGATCAGCTTGCTGTCCACTCGCTGGCATTGCGGGTAACGTGCCACGATTTCCGCAATCCCTTCGCCTGTCGCCTTCGCAATGCGAGGGTTACCTTCAGCCATAAAGATCAGCACACATTTACCATCGGCAAAATGGGTGAAGTGTTGGGTGCCATCTTCAGCGTCATACAAACGAGCGATCGACGGACGATACCCTTCCACCATGATTTCACGCAGGATGTTGAAGCCGGTTTTCATGTCTTCCAGGATATAGCCGTAGAAGAGGTTGTTTTCCGGGGTGAACTTAAAGATTTTCACAGTTACTTCAGTGATATAGCACAATGCACCTTCGTTGCCGATGATGATGTGACGAATGTCCGGGCCTGCCGCGCGGCGTGGTACGTTTTTAATGCGTGTTACGGTGCCATCTGCCAGTACTGCTTCCAGACCAACGACCATATCTTCGATTGCGCCGTAGAGTGTGGAGAACTGCCCGATACTGCGGGTTGCTACCAGGCCGCCCATCTGTGCCAGCGGCTTTGACTGCGGAGAATGCCCCGTGGTGTAACCTTTTTCACGCAACGCGTTTTCCAGCACCTCCAGCGGAACGCCACATTGCGTCGTGGCCTGCATATTCTCAATATCAATATTAATGATTTGATTCATGGCAGAGCCGTCGAGCACCACCGAGTTTTCCACAACGGTTTCCAGCCCACCTTCGGTGGCGGAAGCACCGGTACGTGGCACACCGTTAATTTTGTGCGCATTCATAAAATTCAGCACACGGGAGACTTGTTCTGTGGAACCGAGTTTTACGACCGCTGCCGGAATCGGCAAAGTATAAATACCATGAATATCCGGAAATTTACGAAAACGGTCAATACTGTTTTTCTTTAATACTGTTTCATCGGTAATTACGCGATCTGCACCAACAATTTCCTTTAGCTGGTCGACAATCGCTGCGCGAGATAAAGACATAGTAATTCCTTCCTGATAATAAAAATGGAATAATCATTAATAAGAGAAAACAGAAACCACCGTTATGGATTAGCGCACTAAATAACCGCCATCAACCACTAATAAATGTCCGTTGACATAATTCGATGCCGGACTTGCGAGGAATACGGCTGCGCCCATTAAATCCTGAGTATCGCCCCAACGGTTTGCCGGAATATGATCAAGAACGCGCTGATTAGTTTCTGGATTACTGCGTGTCGCCAGCGTAATATCTGTTGCATAATAGCCAGGGGCAATACCATTTACCTGAATATTATATTGACCTAGTTCATCACAATAAGCTTTGGTGAACCCGGCAAGAGCATGTTTAGTGGCAGAATATGCAGGTGACCATTGTCCACCTAAGTAAGAGAATAATGAACAGATATTAATGATTTTACCGCTTTTCTGCGGGATCATAATTTTTGCAGCTTCATAGCTTAACTCGAATGCGGCGGTCAGGTTCACATCAATCATCGGGTCCCAGTCGGCACGACCGAAGTCCAGCACCTTATTCAGCTTACAAATACCGGCATTGTTAATCAGAATATCGACGGTACCGAAACGTTCGCAACAGGCGGCGATTATCTTCTGCGGCGCGCCTTCTGCGGTGATATCCACCTGCATGAAGTCCACCTCAACACCCTGTTTTTCAATCATTTCCTTTGTTTCGCCGTTATCTTTAACGAAGCTTGGAATAAAGATATTTGCGCCTGCTTTGGCCAGCGCCATGGCAAATGCCTGGCCTAAACCGCTATTCCCGCCGGTAACAATTGCGGTTTTACCTTTCAGGGAGAAAAAATCCATTGAGAACGCATTGAGAGATTCGATTGACATAGTTAGCTCCAATTTCCGTAAGGCAAAAAAAAAGAAAGGTAACTTCCCCCGCGAGAGGGAAGTTACCTTTCTCATTATCTCTGGTAACTGGAGATAATTTTTATCATAAGGGCATAATCGCTAATGTGATCGTAATCACAGTGTGATATTCGAATTGTCAAATAATTTTAAAAAGCAGAAGCGTGATTACTCTCACACAACACCACTGCTTTCCATGTTATTTCTTATTGCAATTACTAGAGACCTGAGAAAAGTAATCCACCTGAAAGGGCGGCTTACTTTTCTCTTTTTTTTGTCTATTACAAATGGGAATACGATATGCAACACAACTCATATCGCCGTTGGATAACCCTCGCGATAATTAGTTTTAGCGGCGGCGTTAGTTTCGACCTGGCTTATTTACGTTATATTTATCAAATTCCCATGGCGAAATTTATGGGATTCAGCAATACCGAGATAGGTTTAATAATGAGTACCTTTGGTATTGCGGCTATTATTCTTTATGCCCCCAGCGGCGTTATTGCCGATAAATTTTCACACCGCAAAATGATTACTTCCGCGATGATCATTACCGGATTACTGGGTCTGTTAATGGCAACATATCCACCGCTGTGGGTAATGCTCTGTATTCAGGTCGCCTTTGCGATAACGACGATTTTAATGCTGTGGTCGGTGTCGATTAAAGCCGCCTCGTTGCTGGGCGATCATAGCGAGCAAGGGAAAATTATGGGCTGGATGGAAGGGCTGCGCGGCGTCGGTGTAATGTCGCTGGCGGTGTTTACCATGTGGGTCTTTTCTCGCTTTGCACCGGATGACAGCGCCAGCCTGAAAACGGTCATTATTATCTATAGTGTGGTTTACATTCTGCTGGACATTTTGTGTTGGTTTTTTGTTAGCGATAACAACAACCTGCGCAATACCAATAACGAAGAAAAACAGTCATTCCAGCTTAGCGACATCCTGGCTGTTTTGCGCATCAGCACCACCTGGTATTGCAGCATGGTGATTTTTGGTGTCTTCACCATCTACGCCATTCTGAGTTACTCCACCAACTATCTGACCGAAATGTACGGCATGTCGCTGGTGGCGGCGAGCTACATGGGGATTGTGATCAACAAAATCTTCCGCGCACTGTGCGGCCCACTTGGTGGCATTATCACCACCTACAGCAAAGTGAAATCCCCTACCCGCGTGATCCAAATCCTTTCCGTACTCGGCTTGCTGGCGTTAACAGCCCTGCTCGTCACGAACTCTAACCCGCAATCGGTCGCGATGGGGATTGGCCTGATTTTACTGCTGGGATTCACCTGTTACGCCTCACGCGGGCTGTACTGGGCCTGCCCTGGCGAAGCGAGAACACCGTCTTACATTATGGGCACCACGGTAGGTATTTGTTCGGTGATTGGATTCCTGCCGGATGTCTTCGTTTACCCGATTATCGGCTACTGGCAAGACACCCTGCCCGCTGCAGAAGCCTACCGCAATATGTGGCTGATGGGCATGGCGGCGCTTGCCATGGTGATCGTCTTTACCTTTTTGCTGTTCCAAAAAATTCGTACTGCTGATAGCGCCCCTGCTATGGCTAGCAGCAAGTAAGTCCAGAAAATTACAGGAGAAAAATCATGTCGAAAAAATACATCATAGGGATTGATGGCGGAAGTCAGAGCACAAAAGTGGTGATGTATGATCTGGAAGGTAATGTGGTTTGCGAAGGCAAAGGCTTATTGCAGCCGATGCACACGCCAGATGCCGATACCGCAGAACATCCTGACGACGATTTATGGGCATCATTATGTTTTGCCGGTCACGATTTGATGAGTCAGTTTGCCGGGAATAAAGAAGATATTGTCGGTATTGGTCTGGGATCCATCCGTTGCTGCCGTGCGTTATTGAAAGCCGATGGCACGCCAGCTGCGCCGTTGATTAGCTGGCAGGATGCACGCGTTACACGCCCTTACGAACATACGAATCCTGACGTGGCATATGTCACCTCTTTTTCAGGTTATCTGACGCATCGCTTAACCGGCGAGTTTAAAGACAATATCGCCAACTATTTTGGTCAGTGGCCGGTGGATTATAAGACCTGGGCATGGAGTGAAGATGCCGCAGTCATGGAGAAGTTTAATATCCCCCGTCATATGCTGTTTGATGTGCAAATGCCGGGCACTGTTCTTGGGCATATCACTCCTCAAGCCGCGCTGGCGACACATTTCCCAGCTGGGCTGCCGGTTGTTTGTACCACCAGTGATAAACCGGTAGAAGCACTGGGAGCCGGGTTACTGGATGATGAAACTGCGGTAATTTCTCTTGGCACTTACATCGCGTTGATGATGAACGGCAAAGCACTGCCGAAAGATCCGGTAGCGTACTGGCCGATTATGTCTTCTATTCCGCAAACATTGCTGTATGAAGGTTACGGTATTCGCAAAGGCATGTGGACGGTGAGCTGGCTACGCGACATGCTAGGCGAGTCGTTAATTCAGGATGCCAAAGCACAGGATCTTTCACCGGAAGATTTGCTCAACAAAAAAGCTTCTTGTGTGCCGCCTGGCTGTAATGGTCTGATGACGGTGCTGGACTGGCTGACCAATCCGTGGGAACCGTACAAACGCGGGATTATGATCGGTTTTGATTCCAGCATGGATTACGCATGGATATATCGTTCGATACTGGAAAGCGTGGCGCTGACGCTGAAGAACAATTACGACAATATGTGTAATGAAATGAATCACTTTGCAAAGCATGTGATCATTACTGGCGGCGGTTCGAACAGCGATCTGTTTATGCAGATTTTTGCCGACGTGTTCAACCTTCCGGCACGCCGTAACGCCATTAATGGTTGTGCAAGCCTGGGGGCAGCGATTAATACGGCGGTAGGTCTGGGGCTATACCCGGATTACGCAACGGCTGTCGACAAAATGGTTCGCGTGAAAGATATCTTTATGCCTGTTGAGAACAATGCCAAACGCTACGACGCGATGAATAAAGGCATTTTCAAGGAGTTAACCAAACATACTGATGTAATCCTGAAAAAATCGTATGAAGTGATGCATGGGGAATTGGGGAATGCGGATTCGATCCAGAGCTGGTCGAATGCGTAAGTGAGGAAGGCCGGGCGGGAAACTGCCCGGCATGAACGTACCTGAATGGTTATCCCCGCTGACGCGGGGAACTCGAAATAACACGAGAAATAGACGGCGGGTTATACGGTTTATCCCCGCTGGCGCGGGTAACTCACTGAAAACACCGGCGAGATCGTATTTTTTGCCGGTTTATCCCCGCTCGCGCGGGGAACTCAACTGAATCCAGCAAATCATTTTTAGGGTTTTCGGTTTATCCCCGCTCGCGCGGGGAACTCTCTAAACATAACCTATTATTAATTAATGATTTTTTAAGCCAGTCACAATCTACCAACTTTACAGTATCACACAAACAACACATCTATTATGTTAAAGAGCACTTAATCCATTGATTGAAAAGGTAAATATTTAAAATAACTCTATACAAACTAAAATCTACCAAACTCCGACGTAATAATTTTCACCCCAGAGAAAAATTAACGCCACAGAACTTGTAGATAATGACAATGATTAGTCCGGAATGGGCAAAATGGATGAGTTTTCAGAGGCGACAAAAAATATAAATGAGTGGAAGTCTTTACAGGTTCCACCCATTTATAACGTATATAAATGTGTAATCAGGCAATATTTAAATATTTATGTGTTTGCATCGACAAACGCCAGTTACGCGCAATGCAAGTTTCAATGCACAAACGTGTGGCATCATCCTTTTGGCTAATCGGCTGCAGTGCAATGACTCGCGGTTTATCATCGGTCAGCGTCGCAAGCAATTCATCCAGTGCTTCGATATCACGTACGCGTCCAACTGGGTGTTTGATTTCGTTAGCTCGCTCCAGGGCTTGCGACAATACTTCATAACCACCACGCATATTTAGCTTTGGCGACACGGTGACCCAGGTATTCGGCGTACAACGCACTTCATGAGTACCGCTGGTTTCTATCTGGCAACTGAAACCGTTCTTTTCGAGCAGGTCAGTTAGTGGCATCAAGTCATGAATGCAAGGCTCACCACCCGTAATCACCACGTGACGCGCGGTGTATCCCTGACGGCCAATGACAGCCAGCAAATCTTCACTGCTCGCCGCCCCCCACTTATCACTCTCTTTGGTCTTCGCCAGAATGCTGAAAAGGGAGACTTCCCGATCCTCAAGCTTTTCCCAGGTGTGTTTGGTGTCGCACCAGGCACAGCCAACCGGACATCCCTGTAAACGAATAAAAATGGCGGGGACGCCGGTAAAGTAACCCTCACCTTGCAGGGTCTGGAACATCTCGTTAATCGGGTACTGCATAGCATTCTCTGTGAAGTGGATAATTGTTAATTATTGCAGATCCTGCCACAACAATCATGTCTTATTAACATTCTGTTACAGGCAGGTTTCAAGAAAAATGCGAAACATATCGTTAATAATTAAAGGGAGTAACGTATTATGTCAGAAGAAAATAAAGAAAATGGATTTAATCATGTCAAAAACATTCACCAAATTTATATTTATTTTTTCTGTATTCGTTTTTAATTATAACGAATCTCAAATTACCGATGCCGTCGTCAATTTATTTATCCAGATTTAATGAGAAATTTATAATGCGCTATTTCATACTAATGTTCACATTCGTGTGTTCCTTTGTTGCAGCCCAACCAACTATTGTCCCATCATTACAGCAACAAGTTACGGATCTTACGAGTAGCTTAAACTCACAAGAAAAGAAAGAACTGACGTACAAGTTAGAATCTATTTTCAATAATACCCAAGTGCAAATTGCTGTATTAATTGTTCCCACAACCAAAGACGAGACAATTGAAAAATATGCTACACGGGTTTTTGACAATTGGCGTTTAGGAGATGCCAAACGTAATGATGGGATACTGATCATTGTTGCCTGGTCGGATCGTACTGTCCGCATCCAGGTAGGTTATGGGCTGGAAGAAAAGGTAACCGATGCTCTGGTTGGAGATATCATCCGTAGCAACATGATACCCGCATTTAAACAACAAAAATTAGCTCAGGGATTAGAGCTAGCTATAAACGCTTTGAATAACCAACTCACTTCACAACACCAATATCCGGCTAATCCTTCAGAAATTGAATCAGCGTCTTCCAGTGATCATTATTACTTTGCTATTTTTTGGGTATTTGCAGTGATGTTCTTCCCTTTCTGGTTTTTTCATCAAGGCAGTAATTTTTGTCGCGCATGTAAAAGCAGTGTCTGTATTTCAGCAATCTATCTTTTAGATGTATTCCTGTTCTCCGATAAAACTTTTTCCATTGCTGTATTTTTCTTCTTTTTTACTTTCACCACCATTATGGTCTTTACCTGTTTATGTGTACTTCAGAAAAAAGCATCTGGTAGAAGTTATCATTCAGACAACAGCGGTTCCGGTGGCGGCTCAAGTGGCGGCGGATTTAGCGGCGGGGGCGGTTCTTCTGGCGGTGGCGGCGCGTCCGGTCGCTGGTAACTCAACCATAAAAAATGCCAGCCCGAAGGCTGGCATTTTTAAATCAGATAAAGTCAGACTTACGCCTGGCCTTTGATCTCTTTACGACCGTTGTACGGTGCTTTTTCGCCCAGAGCTTCTTCGATACGAATCAGCTGGTTGTATTTAGCAACACGGTCAGAACGGCTCATAGAACCAGTTTTGATCTGGCCTGCAGCAGTACCAACAGCCAGGTCAGCGATGGTAGCATCTTCAGTTTCGCCAGAACGGTGAGAGATTACTGCAGTGTAGCCAGCGTCTTTCGCCATCTTGATTGCAGCCAGAGTTTCGGTCAGAGAACCGATCTGGTTGAATTTGATCAGGATGGAGTTAGCGATACCTTTTTCGATACCTTCTTTCAGGATCTTGGTGTTGGTTACGAACAGGTCGTCACCAACCAGCTGGATTTTGTCGCCCAGAACTTTGGTCTGGTATGCGAAACCGTCCCAGTCAGATTCGTCCAGACCGTCTTCGATAGAAACGATCGGGTACTGTTTGGTCAGTTCTTCCAGGAAGTGAGTGAATTCTTCAGAGGTGAACGCTTTGTTGCCTTCGCCAGCCAGAACGTATTTACCATCTTTGTAGAATTCAGAAGCTGCGCAGTCCATCGCCAGAGTGATGTCTTTGCCCAGTTCATAACCAGCAGCTTTAACAGCTTCAGCGATAACAGCCAGAGCTTCAGCGTTGGAACCCAGGTTCGGCGCATAGCCACCTTCGTCACCAACAGCAGTGTTCATGCCTTTCGCTTTCAGAACTTTTGCCAGGTGATGGAAAACTTCAGAACCCATGCGGATGGCTTCTTTCACAGTTTTCGCGCCAACCGGCTGAATCATGAATTCCTGGATATCAACGTTGTTGTCAGCGTGCTCACCACCGTTGATGATGTTCATCATCGGAACCGGCATAGAGTATTTGCCCGGAGTACCGTTCAGTTCAGCGATGTGCTCGTACAGCGGCATGCCTTTAGCGGCAGCAGCAGCTTTGGCGTTAGCCAGAGATACAGCCAGGATTGCGTTCGCGCCGAATTTGGATTTGTTTTCGGTGCCGTCCAGGTCGATCATGATCTTGTCAATGCCAGCCTGATCTTTGGCATCTTTGCCAATCAGTGCCTGAGCGATCGGGCCGTTTACCGCAGCAACAGCTTTGGTTACGCCTTTACCCAGGAAACGGGATTTGTCGCCATCGCGCAGTTCCAGAGCTTCACGGGAACCAGTAGAAGCACCTGACGGAGCAGCTGCCATACCGACGAAACCACCCTCCAGATGTACTTCGGCTTCAACAGTCGGGTTACCACGGGAGTCGATGATTTCACGACCGATGATTTTTACGATTTTGGACATTAGGTTTTCCTCAAGTCACTAGTTAAACTGAAACTCCAGACAAACAACGCGTACCCAGGGTACGCGTTGCCGTTCTAACTTTTTTACTTACTTCGCCTGACGTTTCTGGAACTCGCTGGCGGCTTTCACAAAGCCTGCAAACAGCGGGTGACCATCACGTGGAGTAGAAGTAAACTCCGGATGGAACTGGCAAGCCACGAACCACGGGTGATTCGGAACTTCGATGATCTCGACCAACTGATCATCCCCGGAACGGCCCGCAACGCGCAGACCTGCATCTTCAATCTGTTTCAACAGCATGTTGTTGACTTCGTAACGGTGACGATGACGCTCAACAATTGTCGGCGCATTGTACAGCTGGCGAACCAGGCTATCGTCAACCAACTGGCACTGCTGTGCGCCGAGACGCATGGTACCGCCGAGATCGCTCTTCTCGCTACGAACTTCAACGTTGCCGTTTTCATCGCGCCACTCGGTAATCAGCGCCACAACCGGGTACTTACAGTCTGGCACAAATTCCGTAGAGTTGGCGTTCTCCATGTTGGCAACATGGCGAGCGTAATCAATTAACGCCACCTGCATACCCAGGCAAATGCCCAGATAAGGAATATTGTTCTCACGCGCAAAACGCGCGGTCGTAATCATGCCTTCTACGCCACGATAGCCGAAACCGCCAGGTACGAGGATTGCGTCCAGACCTTTAAGGATTTCAACGCCGCGCGTTTCAACATCTTGTGAATCGATCAGTTTGATGTTGACGCTGACACGATTCTTCAGCCCACCGTGTTTCAGTGCTTCGATCACGGATTTGTAAGCGTCCGGCAGTTCTATGTACTTGCCGACCATACCAATGGTGACTTCACTTACCGGATTCGCTTCTTCGAAGATAACCTGTTCCCATTCGGACAGATTCGCTTCCGGGCAGTTTAAGCTGAATCGTTTACAAATATAATCGTCCAGCCCCTGCGATTTCAACAGGCCCGGAATTTTATAGATGGAATCGACGTCTTTCAGAGAAATAACCGCTTTTTCCGGAACATTACAGAACAATGCAATCTTCGCACGTTCGTTCGCCGGAACGGCGCGATCTGAACGACAAATCAGGATGTCAGGCTGGATACCGATGGAGAGCAGCTCTTTTACAGAGTGCTGAGTCGGTTTGGTTTTGACTTCACCAGACGCTGCCATGTACGGCACCAGCGTCAGGTGCATAAACAGGGTGTGCTCACGGCCAATTTCAACAGCCATCTGGCGAATCGCTTCGAGGAACGGCAGGGATTCGATATCACCTACTGTACCGCCGATTTCGACCAGTACCACGTCATGACCTTCGCCGCCTTCCAGCACGCGCTCTTTGATAGCGTTAGTGATGTGCGGAATAACCTGTACGGTTGCGCCGAGGTAGTCACCGCGGCGTTCTTTACGCAGAACGTCAGAGTAGATACGACCCGTGGTGAAGTTGTTGCGGCGGCTCATTTTGGTACGAATGAAACGCTCGTAGTGCCCCAGGTCCAGGTCGGTTTCAGCGCCGTCTTCAGTAACGAACACTTCCCCGTGTTGGATTGGGCTCATAGTACCTGGATCGACGTTGATGTACGGATCCAGTTTCATGATGGTCACATTGAGGCCACGGGCTTCAAGAATGGCTGCGAGGGAGGCTGCGGCAATGCCTTTACCCAGAGAGGATACGACCCCGCCGGTCACAAAAATATAGTTCGTTGTCATGCTGAACCTGAGAAGTTAGGTTGAAAAGACGATGGAATAACCAGGACGGGAAAGCAGTATACCCGAACATGACCTGTGCCACAAACTTTCATTATCCCTCCTCTTCGCCAGCGCACTATTGAAATCAGGAGTGAGAAAATAGCCCCTTTGGGGTAAATGTTTTTGACGCAAATCAAGCGCTTGTCATTTAAAAAATGACACAAATGGCGCTTGACCGCGTAATTCCCTTAGAGATCAATTTCCTGCCGTTTTACCTGTTGCCAGACTTCTTCCATTGTTTCGGGGTCAACACCTGTCATTTCCAGTCCACGCGCGGCAACAATACGCTCCACTTCGCGAAAACGACGCTCGAATTTTTCGTTCGCTTTTTGCAATGCGATTTCCGCTTTTGTCCCTAAATGACGAGCCAGATTGACTGTGGCAAACAGCAGGTCACCCATTTCCTCCTCCAGTTTAGCCTGGTCGACAACAGCCTGCCGCGCTTCGTACATCACCTCATCGATCTCTTCGTAGACTTTATCGACTACCGGGCCAAGCGTCGTCCAGTCAAAACCAACGTTGGCGCAACGTTTCTGGATTTTTTGCGCACGCATTAAAGCCGGTAAACTACGAGGAATATCGTCCAGCGCCGAATGCTGCGCTTTCTGCGCGCGCTCTTCGGTTTTGATTTGCTCCCAACGGGCAAGCACTTCACTACTGTTTTCGGCAGAACTGTCAGCAAAAACATGCGGATGGCGACGTTCTAATTTATCGCTGATCGCGGCGCAAATATCATTAAAGTCAAAGCGCCCTTCTTCCTGGGCCATTTGTGCGTAAAACACCACCTGGAACAGCAGATCGCCGAGTTCACCGCGCAGATCGTCAAAATCTTCACGGGCAATGGCGTCCAGCACTTCGTAGGTTTCTTCAAGGGTGTAAGGCGCAATGGTGGCAAATGTCTGCTCTTTATCCCACGGGCAGCCGTTTTCCGGATCGCGCAGGCGCTGCATAATAGTGAGCAAACGGTCGATTTGATTCATTGAATTGTCCTGAAAATTGCGGGTCTGTCAGGTGTAATACCTTCGAGTAAAAGATATCGCTGGATACGGCTGACGCCATATCCAGCTATGTAAGACTAACTCCCGTGCAACCGACGCGCGTCGATAACATCCGGCACCTGGTTGAGTTTACCCAGCACGCGGCCCAGCACTTGCAGGTTGTAAATCTCAATGGTCATGTCGATGGTCGCCAGTTGCTGTTTGGTATCGCTACGGCTGGCAACGCCAAGCACGTTCACTTTCTCATTGGCGAGAATGGTCGTGATATCACGTAACAACCCACTACGATCATTAGCCACCACGCGGACCACCAGCGAATATCCGGCGGAGTAGCTCTCGCCCCATACCGCATCAACAATACGTTCTGGCGCATGGGAGCGCAGTTCCGCCAGTTGTTCGCAATCGGCGCGGTGTACTGAAATACCGCGTCCCTGAGTAATGAAACCAACTATTTCATCACCAGGAATCGGCTGACAGCAGCGCGCGATGTGGTGCATCAGGTTGCCGACACCTTCTACCACCACACGACCGTTATCTTTACTGCGGTTTTGCGGCGTATAGCTTTTTTGCTGAAGTTGCTTCAGCGCGGCGGCATCCTGCTCTTCGGCACTCGGCTTATTAAATTGCGATTGCAGGAAGTTCACCATCTGATTGAGACGGATATCCCCGCCACCAATTGCCGCCAGCAACTCGTCGACATCATTGAAGTTGTAACGCGGCAGCAGATGTTTTTCTGCTTCTTTCAGGCTGATCCCCAGATGTTCCAGCTCGTCGTCAAGGATTTGCCGCCCAGCCAGAATGTTTTTGTCACGGTCCTGTTTACGGAACCAGGCGTGAATTTTCGAACGCCCACGGCTGGTTGTGACGTAACCGAGGTTTGGGTTTAACCAGTCACGGCTGGGGTTCGGCTGTTTCTGGGTGATAATTTCAATCTGGTCGCCCATCTGCAGCTGGTAGGTGAACGGCACAATGCGCCCGCCAATTTTTGCCCCGATGCAGCGGTGCCCGACATCACTGTGGATGTGGTAAGCGAAGTCCAGCGGCGTTGATCCCGCAGGCAAATCAACGACGTCACCTTTCGGCGTAAAGACGTACACCCGGTCGTCAAAGACCTGGCTGCGTACTTCGTCGAGCATTTCGCCGGAATCAGCCATCTCTTCCTGCCACGCAATCAGTTTACGCAGCCAGGCAATCCGGTCTTCATGTCCCGAACGTGCGCCGCCAGCTGCCGCGCCCTCTTTATATTTCCAGTGCGCAGCAACACCCAACTCTGCATCTTCATGCATCTGTTTAGTGCGGATTTGGATCTCAACGGTTTTGCCACCTGGTCCCAGAACCACGGTATGAATAGACTGATAACCGTTTGGTTTCGGGTTAGCGACGTAATCGTCAAACTCATCCGGCAGGTGGCGATAGTGAGTGTGCACTATCCCCAGTGCGGCATAACAATCCTGTAAACGCTCGGCGACAATACGTACCGCACGCACATCAAACAGCTCATCGAAGGCGAGGTTCTTTTTCTGCATTTTGCGCCAGATGCTGTAGATGTGTTTCGGACGACCATACACTTCAGCTTTAACGCCTTCAGCTTTCATCTCAGCGCGCAGATGGCCGACAAACTCTTCGATATAGTGTTCGCGGTCGAGACGGCGTTCATGCAGCAGTTTTGCGATGCGTTTGTATTCGGTCGGGTGGAGATAACGGAAGCAGTAATCTTCCAGCTCCCATTTCAGTTGTCCAATCCCAAGACGGTTCGCCAACGGCGCGTAGATATTGGTGCACTCTTTTGCCGCCAGTACGCGTTCATCTTCCGGCGCGTCTTTTACTTCGCGCAGATGAGCAATACGCTCCGCCAGTTTGATGACCACGCAGCGAAAATCATCGACCATCGCCAATAACATCCGGCGAACGTTATCGACCTGTTCGGAGGAAACAGAATCGGTATGCGTCGCTTTCAGCTGGCGGATCGCCGCCATATCACGCACGCCGTGAATAAGGTTAACGACCGACTTACCGACGCACTCACGCAGCACATCTTCGCTGACTACGTTGGCATCGGCCAGAGGGAACAGCAGCGCCGCCCGCAGCGTGTCAATGTCCATACTTAATGTCGAGAGGATCTCCACCATCTCAACACCACGCCACAATAACAGACTGGCATCCGGATGCCCCTGCGTCTGTTGCAGACAATACGCCCAGGTTTCGGCTAAGCACTCACACGACTTCTGGCTGGTAATACCCAGACTTGCGATCCATTTTTCCGGATCAAATTCACCAGCCTTATTGATATGTGCACTTCTTACCGCAACCATCGTCCTCTCCTTTAGGGACCAGACCTGCCGAAATCGGCAAATCGCAACTATTTAACGCGCGAGAAAAGTACCATCGATTCCAGATGTCCCGTGTGTGGGAACATATCCAGCATCGCCAGTCGCGCAATGGTATATCCTGCTTTTAATAACGCTTCGCTATCCCGAGCCAGCGTTGCAGGGTTACAGGATACATAAACTATACGAATAGGTTCCAGTTTTATAATTTGCTGCATAACACCTGCGGCACCTGCTCGCGCCGGGTCCAGCAACACTTTATCGAAGCCGTTTTTCGCCCACGGCTGCTTTGTGACATCTTCTTCAAGATTTTCGTGATAAAACGTCACATTCTGTAAGCCATTAAGACGCGCATTCTGCTGGCCTTTTTCCACCAGCGCCGGAACACCTTCTACACCGACCACACTGGCAGCTTGTGTCGCCAATGGCAGTGTAAAGTTGCCCATACCGCAGAACAGATCCAGTACGCGATCTTCAGGTTGCACATCCAGCCATTCCAACGCACGCGCTACCATTTTTTGGTTCACACCCGCATTGACCTGAATAAAATCGCGCGGGCTAAAAGTTAAGCGCAAGCCGTTTGAGTCATACCAGGGCATCTCACCAGAGACGGTTTCGAGTATCTCACTATCGGGGGCGAGATACAGATCCAGGCCTTCAGAATGCGAAAAGCGTTCCAGTTTTTCGCGATCTGCCGAACTTAGCGGTGCGGTATGGCGCAAAATCATCAGCTTGCCGCTGGTTGCCTGTACCAGTTCAACATGACCAAGATGGCGTATAGCTTGTAAGCTGCCCAGGCATGCCCTGACTTTGGGCAGCAATGCTTCAAGTTGGGGCACTAAAATGGGGCATTGTTTAACGTCGACAATGTCACTGGAGCCCGCTTTGCGAAACCCCATCTGAAGTTGCTGTGTTTTCGGTAAGTAGTTCAAACTTAAACGCGCGCGACGGCGATAGCCCCAGGGAACATCGGCGATCACTTCAGAGACCTCGTGTTTCATTAATCGGGCGAGTGCCGCACTTTTGCTTCGCTGCTGTAAATCCTCGCTGGCGTGTTGTTGCTGACAGCCGCCGCATACGCCAAAATGAGGGCAGCGTGGCGTTTCGCGTTCCGGGCTATCGCTTAACCGGCGTACGACTTTAGCGCGGGCGTATTGTTTTTTATCTTCAGTAACAGTAACTTCCGCGTTTTCCTGTGGCAATAATCCAGGAATAAATAACGCTTTGCCGTTATGTCGTGCCACGCCCTGACCAAAAGAGTCGAGGTCGTTGACTGAAACAGTTATGATCTGACGCGTCGTCGTGCGTCGTTTTGCAGAGTAGAATTGCGCCATTGGCGAGACTTTCTCAATTTAACAGTGTGACCTTAATTGTCCCATAACGGAACTCCATGACCAACTACAGCCTGCGCGCACGCATGATGATTCTGATCCTGGCACCGACCGTCCTTATTGGTTTATTGCTGAGTATCTTTTTCGTTGTGCATCGCTATAACGACTTGCAGCGTCAACTGGAAGATGCCGGAGCCAGCATTATTGAGCCGCTTGCAGTTTCTACTGAATATGGCATGAGCCTGCAAAATCGCGAATCTATCGGTCAGTTAATAAGCGTACTGCATCGTCGCCATTCCGATATTGTTCGCGCGATTTCGGTTTATGATGAAAATAACCGACTCTTTGTCACCTCCAATTTTCATCTTGATCCCTCATCAATGCAGCTCGGCAGCAACGTGCCGTTTCCTCGCCAGCTCACTGTCACCCGTGACGGCGATATTATGATCCTCCGCACGCCGATTATTTCTGAGAGTTACTCCCCCGACGAATCGCCCAGTAGCGATGCCAAAAATAGTCAAAATATGTTGGGATATATTGCGCTTGAGCTGGATCTTAAATCGGTTCGCTTGCAGCAATATAAAGAGATTTTTATTTCCAGCGTGATGATGCTGTTTTGTATCGGTATTGCGCTTATTTTTGGCTGGCGCTTAATGCGCGATGTAACCGGTCCGATTCGCAATATGGTGAATACCGTCGACCGCATCCGTCGCGGGCAACTCGACAGCCGGGTGGAAGGATTTATGCTCGGCGAGCTGGATATGCTGAAAAACGGTATCAACTCGATGGCAATGTCGCTGGCTGCTTATCACGAAGAGATGCAGCACAATATCGACCAGGCGACGTCCGATCTGCGTGAAACGCTGGAGCAGATGGAAATTCAGAACGTTGAGTTGGATCTGGCGAAAAAGCGCGCCCAGGAAGCGGCGCGTATTAAATCCGAGTTTCTGGCAAATATGTCACACGAGCTGCGTACACCACTGAATGGTGTTATTGGCTTTACCCGCCTGACGCTGAAAACAGAATTAACACCAACGCAGCGCGATCACCTGAATACGATTGAACGTTCGGCAAATAATTTGCTGGCAATTATTAATGATGTTCTCGACTTCTCGAAACTGGAAGCAGGTAAGCTGATTCTGGAAAGTATTCCATTCCCACTACGCAGCACGCTGGATGAAGTCGTTACCCTGCTGGCACATTCTTCTCACGATAAAGGGCTGGAACTGACGCTCAATATTAAAAGCGACGTGCCTGATAACGTTATCGGCGACCCTCTACGATTACAGCAAATCATCACTAACCTGGTGGGGAATGCAATTAAATTCACCGAGAATGGCAACATTGATATTCTGGTAGAAAAACGTGCGCTGAGTAATACCAAAGTGCAGATTGAAGTGCAGATTCGGGATACCGGCATTGGTATTCCTGAACGCGATCAATCGCGCTTATTCCAGGCCTTCCGACAGGCTGATGCCAGTATTTCCCGCCGTCATGGTGGTACCGGGCTGGGGCTGGTGATTACACAAAAACTGGTTAATGAAATGGGCGGCGATATTTCGTTCCATAGCCAGCCGAATCGCGGTTCAACTTTCTGGTTCCACATTAATCTCGATCTGAACCCGAACATTATTATCGAAGGGCCATCCACCCAGTGCCTAGCCGGCAAGCGCCTGGCCTATGTCGAACCAAACTCCGCAGCAGCGCAATGCACGCTGGATATTTTAAGTGAAACGCCGCTGGAAGTGGTTTATAGCCCAACGTTCTCCGCGCTGCCTCCCGCGCATTACGACATGATGTTGTTAGGCATCGCGGTGACCTTCCGCGAGCCGCTAACAATGCAACATGAGCGATTAGCGAAAGCAGTATCGATGACCGATTTTCTCATGCTGGCACTTCCTTGCCATGCACAAGTCAATGCTGAAAAACTTAAGCAAGATGGTATCGGCGCGTGTCTGCTGAAACCATTAACACCTACGCGCCTGTTACCTGCCCTGACGGAATTTTGTCATCACAAACAAAACACGCTTTTGCCTGTAACCGATGAAAGTAAGCTGGCAATGACAGTCATGGCGGTTGATGACAACCCCGCTAACCTGAAACTTATCGGCGCATTGCTGGAAGATATGGTGCAACATGTGGAACTTTGCGATAGCGGGCATCAGGCGGTTGAACGGGCGAAACAGATGCCGTTCGATTTGATCTTAATGGATATTCAAATGCCGGACATGGACGGCATTCGGGCCTGCGAACTCATCCACCAGCTCCCCCATCAGCAACAAACGCCAGTTATCGCGGTAACGGCGCATGCAATGGCCGGGCAAAAAGAGAAGCTGCTTGGCGCAGGGATGAGCGATTATCTGGCGAAACCGATTGAAGAAGAGCGATTGCATAATTTGTTGTTGCGCTACAAGCCTGGCAGCGGTATTTCCTCTCGCGTCGTGACGCCCGAAGTCAACGAAATTGTGGTGAACCCGAATGCGACCCTCGACTGGCAACTGGCACTACGCCAGGCAGCAGGAAAAACCGATTTAGCGCGCGATATGCTGCAAATGTTACTCGATTTCCTGCCTGAAGTTCGCAACAAAGTTGAGGAACAGCTGGTTGGAGAAAACCCGGAAGGCCTGGTTGATTTGATTCATAAACTGCATGGCAGTTGCGGCTATAGCGGTGTGCCGCGTATGAAGAATCTCTGCCAACTGATCGAACAACAGCTACGTAGCGGTACTAAAGAAGAAGATTTGGAGCCGGAGCTGCTGGAACTGTTGGACGAGATGGATAATGTAGCGCGCGAAGCCAGCAAAATTCTAGGGTAATGGACCGTCTTGCCGAGTAGCAATCGGCTTTTTATGACGCTGGTTTCAGATTGGTGACAAAGTGCCTGTGTTTATGCCGGATGCGGCGTTAACGCCTTATTCGGCATAAACACCAATTAAATTCAATGAATTAAAAAAATAATGTAGGCCTGATACGTAGCGCAACAGGCAATTTTGCGTTTGGCATCAGACTCAACCCGGCTCCTGACAGAGCCGGTTTTGGTTTTCTGTTTTAACGCACCATGCACGGGCGCTTGTTATCAAACGTCCAGCCAGGAATCAGGTACTGCATTCCCATCGCATCGTCACGCGCACCAAGCCCATGTTTCTGATACAGCTCGTGGGCTTTCATCACCTGATCCATATCGATTTCTACGCCCAATCCTGGTTTTTGCGGCACCTGTACCAGCCCGCCTTTGATCTCAAACGGTTCTTTGGTCAGACGCTGATTGCCTTCCTGCCAGATCCAGTGCGTATCAATAGCAGTAATTTTACCCGGTGCAGCAGCGGCTACATGGGTAAACATCGCCAGGGAAATATCGAAGTGGTTGTTAGAGTGTGAACCCCAGGTCAGGCCAAATTCATGGCACATTTGCGCCACACGTACCGAACCTTGCATCGTCCAGAAATGCGGATCCGCCAGCGGGATATCAACGGATTGCAGGGAGAGCGTATGGCCCATCTGCCGCCAGTCAGTGGCGATCATATTGGTTGCGGTCGGCAGGCCAGTCGCGCGACGGAACTCTGCCATCACTTCACGCCCGGAGAAACCTTGCTCCGCACCACACGGATCTTCTGCATAAGCCAGCGAACCTTTCAGGTATTTACCAATTTTAATCGCTTCGTTCAGCGACCAGGCACCGTTAGGATCGAGGGTAATACGCGCCTGTGGGAAGCGTTGCGCCAGTGCCACAATAGATTCTGCTTCTTCTTCCCCGGCCAGTACACCGCCCTTCAGTTTGAAATCGTTGAAGCCATATTTTTCATATGCCGCTTCCGCCAGGCGCACCACCGCATCCGGCGTCATCGCTTCTTCGTGACGCAGGCGATACCAGTCACATTTATCATCCGGCTGGCTTTGATACGGCAGCGGTGTGGCTTTGCGATTACCGACGAAGAACAGATAACCGAGCATTTCGACTTCGCTACGCTGTTGACCATCGCCCAGCAGCGATGCCACGTTAACCCCCAGATGCTGCCCCAGCAGATCCAGCATTGCCGCTTCTATCCCGGTAACCACATGAATAGTGGTCCGCAAATCAAATGTCTGCAAACCGCGCCCGCCGGCATCACGATCGGCAAATGTATTACGCACCAGCGTCAGAACGTTTTTGTATTCACCCAGCGTTTTACCCACCACTAGCGGAATCGCATCTTCCAGCGTTTTACGGATTTTCTCGCCGCCGGGAATTTCCCCTACGCCGGTGTGACCAGAATTATCTTTGATAATCACAATATTACGCGTGAAGAACGGTGCGTGTGCACCACTCAGATTCATCAGCATACTGTCATGGCCCGCCACCGGGATGACCTGCATTTCAGTAACAACAGGCGTCGAAAATTGAGAACTCATCTTTATGTCCTTTTTCAAAATCAATGACGGCCGAAAACGGGACGTTTACGGTCAAAGGTCCAGCCGGGGATCAGGTACTGCATCGGGCCCGCGTCGTTACGCGCACCCCCAGGCAGACGTTTATAGGCCTCATGCGCCTTTTGTACCTGCTCCCAGTCCAGTTCCACGCCCAGACCGGGCGCATCAGGAACGGCAATTTTTCCGTTTTTAATCTCCAGCGGATTTTTGGTCAGGCGACAATCTCCCTCCTGCCAAATCCAGTGGGTATCGATAGCGGTAGGATTACCCGGTGCCGCCGCACCCACATGGGTAAACATCGCCAGAGAGATATCAAAGTGGTTATTGGAATGGCAGCCCCAGGTCAGCCCCCAGTCGTCGCAAAGTTGCGCCACGCGGACTGCACCGGAAAGCGTCCAGAAGTGCGGATCGGCAAGTGGAATATCTACTGCATTGAGCATTACCGCATGACCCATTTCACGCCAGTTGGTGGCGATCATGTTAGTCGCGACAGGCAAGCCGGTCGCCCGTCGAAATTCCGCCATCACTTCACGTCCGGAGAAACCCTGTTCAGCGCCACATGGATCTTCGGCATAGGTAAGAACATCATTCAGCCCTTTGCACAGAGAAATAGCTTCATCAAGCAGCCATGCACCGTTGGGATCAACGGTAATCCGCGCATCCGGGAAGCGTTTCTTCAATGCACGAACAGTGTCGATTTCTTGCTCGCCAGGTAACACGCCGCCCTTAAGTTTGAAATCTTTAAAGCCGTAGCGATCCTGTGAGGCTTCCGCCAGACGCACAACGGCTTCGCTGTTCATCGCTTTCTGATGGCGCAACTGATACCACTCATGGTTGCCCGGCGTATTTTCCAGATAAGGAAGATCGGTTTTGGTCCGATCACCGATATAAAACAGATAACCGAGGACGGTAATAGCCTCGCGTTGCTTGCCTGGCCCCAACAGTTCGCAGACCGGAACATTCAGCGCCTTACCTAGCAGGTCAAGCAAGGCGGCTTCCAGCGCCGCCACGGCATTAACGCGCAATTCAAAAGTCCAGGCACCTTTGCCGAAGGTATCAAAATCGGCTGCCTGATTACCTTTATGCACCTGCTGAACCACTTTATTCAGTCGTGCGATCTCCTGGCCCAGCACCATCGGAATAGCATCGACCAGTGTCTGATAAATCACCTCTCCGCCCGGCGCTTCACCAATACCGGTATGCCCGGCGTTATCGGTGAGTACCACAATATTGCGGGTGAAATATGCGTTATGTGCACCACCAATATTAAGCAACATGCTGTCATGCCCGGCCACCGGAATGACTTTCATATCAGTAATAACAGGACTGGATTGTGTCGCCATCTTATTGCCCCGCAACAGGTTTCAGCTCGATACGTTTGATATCGCCCACCAGCACCAGGTAGCTCAGTACCGCGATTAAGGCATGAACACCAACATAAATCAGCGCCCCATTAAACGAGCCAGTCGTGCCAACGATATAACCAATTGCGATTGGCGTGACGATGCCAGAAATGTTACCGAACATGTTGAACAGGCCACCGGAAAGACCGCTGATCTCTTTTGGCGCGGTATCTGCCATTACTGCCCAACCCAGCGCCCCGATGCCCTTACCGAAGAAGGCCAGCGCCATAAAGCCGATGATCATCCACTCAACGTTGACGTAGTTGCAGAACACCATCACCATCGACAGCAACATGCCCATTACGATCGGTGTTTTACGCGCAATGTTCAGCGATCCCGTGCGGCGCATCAGCCAGTCGGAAATAATCCCACCCAGCACACCGCCGATAAAACCGCAAACCGCCGGAACGGAAGCCACAAAGCCCGCTTTCAGAATCGACATCCCACGCGCCTGCACCAGATAAACCGGGAACCAGGTAATAAAGAAGTAAGTCAGGGCGTTGATACAGTACTGACCGATATAAACGCCGATCATCATCCGTGACCCGAGCAGTTGTTTGATCTGCCCCCACTTCACGCTGAACGGCACTTTAACTTTGGTGTTTTGCTGATCCATATTGATCAGCGCGCCACCCGCGGCGATGTACTCCAGCTCTTTCTGATTTACCCCCGGATGTTGATTTGGCTCGTGGATGACTTTCAACCAGATAAAGCTGATGACAATCCCCAGACCGCCCATAAAGAAGAAGACGTGTGACCAGCCCACTTCATGCGTCAGCCAGCCCATAATCGGCGCGAAGATCACCGTTGCGAAGTATTGAGCGGAGTTAAAAATCGACACCGCCGTTCCCCTTTCCTGCGCCGGAAACCAGGCCGCAACAATGCGACTGTTGCCGGGGAAAGATGGCGCTTCAGCAAGCCCGACCAGGAAGCGCAGAGTAAACAGGGCAACGATAATGCCGAATCCACTAAAGATATCGACGAAGCCTTGCAGCAAGGTAAACATCGACCAGATAAAGATCGACCAGAAGTAGACGCGTTTTGAACCAAAACGGTCCAGCAACCAGCCACCAGGGATCTGCCCGATAACATAAGCCCATGAGAAAGCAGAGAACACATAGCCCATTCCCACAGGATCAAGGCCGATATCTTTGGCCATTTCCGAACCGGCGATAGAGAGCGTAGCGCGGTCGCCGTAGTTGAAGGATGTGACGATAAACAACATCACCACTATCCAGTAACGAGCATTCGTGCGTTTTTCCACACTGCTCGCAGCCTGACTTAAAGAACTCATTGTTGCACTCCTGAAAATTCGCGTTAGCCACGCTCACTCTGGACTGCGACATCGCCAGGAAATCAGAGGTGACGTAGGGTGTTTTTTGCCGTTTTTATAGGTCGTTCGCCGAATACGGCGCGTGTTTATATCTGGCAATAGCAGTATAAAAAGCGCGCCATAGCGGCTCACCGTGCAACAACACAACATTAATGCGTTCAATGAGGCCCGATTTTGGCATTAGCCCTGGACGGTGGAATCCACTTCACGGAAATGAAAACAAAAACAAGAAAGGAAGGGTTAAAATGAAGAAATAAAGAAGAGTATGAAATGGATCGCTTGACTCCAGGCAAACGCCAGTAAAAATCCGCGCTATGAAGCAGTTTTTACTGGCATTTGCCTGAAAAGATTCGATTCAGCACCGCTAAAACGGCATTTACCGCTCGCTGAACGTATCAGGACAACAGCGTGCCCCAATGTTCGACCCACGGATTTGATTCCGTTTCCGGTTCCGGGTTCTCACTGGCGTCAATCAACAGCATTTCGCCAACCCGCTGAGCGCTCTGTTCCTGCAACAATGCATCGAACTGTTTGCCGCCATTGCAGAAATTCACATAACTACTGTCGCCGAGCGCAATCACGCCATAACGCAGATTCGGCTGGAAGCCCAGACTATCTTTGATTCCCTGAAAGAGCGGCACAATGCTATCAGGAAGGTCGCCCTGCCCGGTCGTGGACGTAACCACCAGAACATACTTATCCTGATAGGGCAGCCAGTCGCTTAATTCAGGATCTTCAAATACCGTTGCTTTGTGGCCCTGCGCGGTCAGAATCGCTTCCGCTTCTTCCGCCACTAACAGCGAATTTCCGTACATAGTGCCCACAAAAATACCAATTTCCGCCATACCGTTTTCTCCCTGGATTAGGAACTTATCTCTCCATCCTGACCCGATGGCGCACTGAACTCAACCCTTTCATTTTCAGGAAGCAGACCCCGCCAGCCAAATTGTGATAACGCCTGCATCCAGGTGTCGTCCAGGCCCGCGTGAATAGTCAGCGGCTCGCCAGTAAAAGGATGCGTCAATGACAACTGACTGGCATGCAGCATTAACCGCTGAAGGCCAAAATGTTCAGCACCGCTGCGATTCTGGCGTAAATCACCATGTTTGCTGTCGCCAATAATCGGGTGGCGCAAATGGGCAAGATGGCGACGGAGCTGGTGCTTGCGTCCGGTTTTCGGCTCCAGTTCCACCAGGCCGTAGCGCGTGGTCGGGTAACGTCCGGTCGCTACCGGCATTTCTACGGTCGCCAGACCGCGATAATGCGTCACTGCTGGCTGCGGGCCTTTATCTTCGCGGGCAAATTTATCAGCGATTTTGTCCAGTTCTTCCACCAGTGGATAATCCAGAACTGCTTCTTCCATCAACCAGCCGCGCACAATCGCATGGTAACGTTTCTGGATTTGGTGCTGTTCAAACTGTTGTGCCAGCAGCCGTCCGGCCTCGCTGGATAATCCCATCAACAACACACCAGAAGTTGGTCGGTCCAGACGATGAGCAGTAAACACATGCTGGCCTATCTGGTCACGCACGGTTTGCATGACCACTACTTTCTCGTCGCGATCCAGCCAGCTGCGGTGAACCAGCCAGCCGGAGGGTTTATTTACCGCAACCAGCCATTCATCCTGATAGAGTATTTCCAGCATTAGCTCGCATCATCCGCAAAAAGAGCATCCAGTTTTTCCAGCTCAGCCAGAATAAGCGCGCGTTGCGGGTGGTCCGTCGCCAGCGCCATTTCATAATAGGGAGCAACGGCAAAAGCGCCCGGTAACGGCTGGTTGTTTTCTAACAAATCGTGCATTCGCGGGATCAGCACCCACTGCAACCACTCCAGTGGTTCCATGGTGTCCATAAAGAACGGTTGGGTACTGTTAAATTGATGCGGCTGGGGTTCATCGTTTCGCCAGTGCTGATGTTCACGCAGTAACGCTTCAAGCGCCTGCAACTGGAGACGAACGCGGTCATGAGTGGTCATAAAGCAACCTCAATAAGAAAAACTGCCGCGAAGGATAGCAGGAATAAAAAAAGGGAGCACTGTATTCACAGTGCTCCCGGTTCGTTTCGCAGCATTCCAGCTACTTTTGTTGCTCCCTGCTCATCCTTGACAACTTTTCCTCTGGCCTTGCGGCCAATCGTTCATCCTGAACTATTGCTTCCTGCTCACACCACCCCGATGTGATACTTCATCCTGAAGTGTCCCTGGCCTTCCTGACCCACCGAATCATCCTGACCGGTTCTCATTCTCCATCCTGGAGGTGTCCTTTAACGCGTCCTGCGTCATCCTCTTCGCTTCATCCAGAAGCCTTTCCCTGAAACACCATCCTGGTGTGTCCTTCAGAAGTGTCATCATCCTGATGTTCACTTCGTTGTCTGACTCCCTGTCGACGAAGATAGAATCGTCTTTTTCGCGAAGTCTTACAAGGCGCTTACAGACAATGCCTTAAGGAAAATTTCATATGAAAGTTAAGAATTGACAAGCAATATATTGATTTTAAATGAAAATAACGATTCTTATCTTTTTAAGTATTCGCTTATTTCCTGGCGATCTCCTACAGAGTCTGTAAGAGATCTCTCACAACCAGATGGGGTATTTGGATTACAGAAGAGGCTTAAGTTGATTAAGGAATTCCGCAAGATTTGAGGCTAAATGCGTCCGTTTACGTGTTCCCAGCGTCTCTTTGCACACTTCACCGGAGAGATTACACACCGAGATCACCTCTAACTCTTCTTCCAGCGTCGCGATAAATAGCGTGGGCGGCAGTTTTAGCCTTTTCTGAGTCACCAGATGACCAATCAGATTTTCCTGCACCCGACGGAAGTCGTCTTCACTCCAGGTTTGCAGCAATGTCAGTTTAATATCGCCAAACTGCGCGTGCATATCCCCGGCAAACTGAGTCGTATAAAAGGTATGAATTGTGGGTTGTATCACAATATCAAAAGCGCGTTCA
This sequence comes from Escherichia sp. F1, assembly GCF_046764225.1. NCBI lineage: Bacteria > Pseudomonadati > Pseudomonadota > Gammaproteobacteria > Enterobacterales > Enterobacteriaceae > Escherichia > Escherichia sp. F1. The sequence goes on along the minus strand of NZ_CP177202.1, from coordinate 1,056,211 downwards.
ACCGCGTTTACATTTTGTTCCCCGGTAAACGGCTGGGGTTGCCAGTATACGGCGTCTTCGGTGGTTGAAATAATGCACGGTGAAGGAACGCCGTACAGTTCCTCACTCAACGGCCAGCTTTTATGCTCTTCATGCCACGCATCGCAGTAGCGTGCAGTAAAATCTTTCAGGGCTTGTGCGGTCAAATCGTCCACTAATTTCTCTCTTCACTTAAACCAGATACACTTGTCGTTTAGTTTATCTGGTTTATGACGGTGAAACATGTCTTCTTATGCAAACCATCAGGCACTTGCGGGCCTGACTCTTGGAAAATCAACCGATTACCGGGATACCTATGACGCCAGCCTACTGCAAGGCGTTCCGCGTAGTCTGAATCGCGATCCGCTGGGTCTGAAAGCGGATAACCTGCCTTTTCACGGTACGGATATCTGGACGCTATATGAACTTTCCTGGCTGAATGCGAAAGGTTTGCCGCAGGTCGCCGTCGGTCATGTTGAACTTGATTACACCAGCGCAAATCTGATTGAGTCGAAGAGTTTTAAGCTCTATCTCAACAGTTTTAACCAGACGCGTTTTAATAACTGGGATGAGGTGCGCCAGACGCTGGAGCGCGACTTAAGCACTTGCGCTCAGGGTAAGGTTAGCGTGGCGTTATATCGTCTTGATGAACTGGAAGGCCAACCGATAGGTCATTTCAATGGCACTTGCATTGATGACCAGGATATCACTATCGATAACTATGAATTCACTACTGACTATCTGGAGAATGCCACCAGTGGCGAAAAAGTAGTAGAAGAGACGCTCGTCAGCCACCTGCTGAAATCAAATTGCCTGATCACCCATCAACCAGATTGGGGATCGATCCAAATTCAGTATCGTGGACGCCAAATTGACAGAGAAAAACTGCTGCGTTACCTGGTTTCTTTCCGTCATCACAACGAGTTCCACGAACAGTGCGTGGAACGCATCTTTAATGACCTGTTACGCTTCTGCCAGCCAGAGAAATTGAGCGTTTACGCACGTTATACCCGTCGTGGCGGTCTGGACATTAACCCGTGGCGCAGTAATAGCGATTTTGTCCCATCGACCACAAGACTGGTTCGGCAATAAATTTTTTCTCAATTTTGCGTGCTGGATTCACGCAGAAGGTTGTGAAAGGTCATCAGGCAGGGCTATTGTAATCAAAGGGAATGACGATATTCGTCCCATAAGGAGTTTTTCTTGATTACACATATTAGCCCGCTTGGCTCCATGGATATGTTGTCGCAGCTGGAAGTGGATATGCTTAAACGCACCGCCAGCAGCGACCTCTATCAACTGTTTCGCAACTGTTCACTTGCCGTACTGAACTCCGGTAGTTTGACCGATAACAGCAAAGAATTGCTGTCTCGTTTTGAAAATTTCGATATTAACGTCCTGCGCCGTGAACGCGGCGTAAAGCTGGAACTGATTAATCCCCCGGAAGAGGCTTTTGTCGATGGGCGAATTATTCGCGCTTTGCAGGCCAACTTGTTCGCGGTTCTGCGCGACATTCTCTTCGTTTACGGGCAAATCCATAACACCGTTCGTTTTCCCAACCTGAATCTCGACAACTCCGTCCACATCACTAACCTGGTCTTTTCCATCTTGCGTAACGCTCGCGCGCTGCATGTTGGTGAAGCGCCAAATATGGTGGTCTGCTGGGGCGGGCACTCAATTAACGAAAACGAGTATTTGTATGCCCGTCGCGTCGGGAATCAGCTGGGCCTGCGTGAGCTGAATATCTGCACCGGCTGTGGTCCGGGAGCGATGGAAGCGCCGATGAAAGGCGCTGCGGTCGGACACGCACAGCAGCGTTACAAAGACAGTCGTTTTATTGGTATGACAGAGCCGTCGATTATCGCCGCTGAACCGCCTAACCCGCTGGTCAACGAATTGATCATCATGCCGGATATCGAAAAACGTCTGGAAGCGTTTGTCCGTATCGCTCACGGTATCATTATCTTCCCTGGCGGTGTGGGTACGGCAGAAGAGTTGCTGTATTTGCTGGGAATTTTAATGAACCCGGCCAACAAAGATCAGGTTTTACCATTGATCCTCACCGGCCCGAAAGAGAGCGCCGACTACTTCCGCGTACTGGACGAGTTTGTCGTGCATACGCTGGGTGAAAACGCGCGCCGCCATTACCGCATCATCATTGATGACGCCGCTGAAGTCGCTCGTCAGATGAAAAAATCGATGCCGCTGGTGAAAGAAAATCGCCGCGACACAGGCGATGCCTACAGCTTTAACTGGTCAATGCGCATTGCGCCAGATTTGCAAATGCCGTTTGAGCCGTCTCACGAGAATATGGCTAATCTGAAGCTTTACCCGGATCAACCCGTTGAAGTGCTGGCTGCCGACCTGCGCCGTGCGTTCTCCGGTATTGTGGCGGGTAACGTAAAAGAAGTCGGTATTCGCGCCATTGAAGAGTTTGGTCCTTATAAAATCAACGGCGATAAAGAGATTATGCGTCGTATGGATGACCTGCTACAGGGTTTTGTTGCCCAGCATCGTATGAAGTTGCCAGGCTCAGCCTACATCCCTTGCTACGAAATCTGCACGTAATCTCCCCTCCCCCGGTGACGTTTGTTGCCGGGTTTTCTCGTTTTTGGTCACTTACTCATCAACTCATTTCATTTGTTATATGAATGTTTCTTACCACCCTCACGCAACAAATATCATTACAGTTAATATGTCATACAATTTATGTTGTAACGCAAACGTTTCCCTATTTTCATAAACCACATTTTATCGCTATGAAAAAGAAATTATCGCCATGATTAACTAAAAGTATTGATTTTTTCAGTTCAACCTACATATATTGCGCGCCCCGGAAGAAGTCAGATGTCGTTTAATGGGCAAATATTGCCCTTAAATTCTCTTTTACTTTTGATTTACAGAGTAAAGCGTTGGGATAATCTATCTTCCAAGTAGATTATTGTATTTGGGATCAAGATCACTGATAGATACATAACTTGTGTGTATCTTTCCGCCCTCAAATTATTACGGCGGTAAATGATTAAGCCATCGCCGATAGACAGATTTCATTTTTACGGTCAGGCACCTTCCCGGGCTGAACTGGCTAAAAGCTGAATTATTTGCATTCCTCCAGGAGAAATAGATGGAAACGACTCAAACCAGCACGATTGCGTCGAAAGACTCTCGTAGTGCCTGGCGCAAGACAGACACCATGTGGATGCTGGGCCTTTACGGCACGGCAATCGGCGCGGGCGTGCTGTTCCTGCCAATCAACGCCGGTGTTGGCGGTATGATCCCGCTGATCATCATGGCTATCCTTGCGTTCCCGATGACATTTTTTGCTCACCGCGGTCTGACTCGCTTCGTACTGTCTGGTAAAAACCCAGGCGAAGACATCACCGAGGTTGTAGAAGAACACTTTGGTATTGGCGCAGGTAAACTGATTACCCTGCTCTACTTCTTCGCTATCTACCCGATCCTGCTGGTTTATAGCGTGGCAATCACCAATACAGTTGAAAGCTTCATGTCTCACCAGCTGGGTATGACACCACCGCCGCGTGCGATTCTGTCGCTGATCCTGATCGTGGGTATGATGACCATCGTTCGCTTCGGTGAGCAGATGATCGTTAAAGCGATGAGTATTCTGGTATTCCCGTTTGTTGGCGTACTGATGCTGCTGGCTCTGTACCTGATCCCGCAGTGGAACGGCGCAGCACTGGAAACGCTGTCTCTGGACACTGCATCTGCAACCGGAAACGGTCTGTGGATGACCCTGTGGCTGGCAATTCCGGTAATGGTGTTCTCGTTCAACCACTCTCCGATCATCTCTTCTTTCGCCGTTGCGAAGCGTGAAGAGTACGGCGATATGGCAGAACAGAAATGCTCGAAGATCCTGGCATTCGCACACATCATGATGGTGCTGACCGTAATGTTCTTCGTATTCAGCTGTGTACTGAGCCTGACTCCGGCAGACCTGGCTGCGGCTAAAGAGCAGAACATCTCGATTCTGTCTTACCTGGCTAACCACTTTAACGCACCGGTTATCGCATGGATGGCACCGATTATCGCGATTATCGCTATCACCAAATCCTTCCTCGGCCACTACCTGGGCGCACGTGAAGGCTTCAACGGTATGGTGATTAAATCTCTGCGTGGTAAAGGTAAGTCTATCGAAATCAACAAGCTGAACCGTATCACTGCGCTGTTCATGCTGGTAACGACCTGGATTGTTGCCACCCTGAACCCGAGCATCCTGGGTATGATTGAAACCCTGGGCGGCCCAATCATCGCGATGATCCTGTTCCTGATGCCGATGTACGCAATTCAGAAAGTACCGGCAATGCGTAAGTACAGCGGTCACATCAGCAACGTATTCGTTGTCGTGATGGGTCTGATTGCAATCTCCGCAATCTTCTACTCTCTGTTCAGCTAAGTCCTTTCGCGCCGCTTTCGGGCGGCGCTTCCTCCGTTTTAACGCGATGTATTTCCTATGATTAGCGTATTCGATATTTTCAAAATCGGCATTGGCCCTTCCAGTTCTCATACCGTTGGACCAATGAAAGCGGGTAAACAATTTACCGACGATCTGATTGCCCGTAACCTGCTTAAAGACGTGACCCGCGTGGTGGTTGACGTGTACGGCTCGCTCTCTCTGACCGGTAAAGGCCACCACACTGATATCGCCATTATTATGGGTCTGGCGGGTAACCTGCCGGATACCGTGGATATCGATTCCATCCCTGGTTTTATTCAGGATGTGAATACTCATGGTCGCCTGATGCTGGCAAACGGTCAGCATGAAGTGGAGTTCCCGGTTGATCAGTGCATGAACTTCCATGCCGACAACCTTTCTCTGCATGAAAACGGTATGCGCATTACCGCACTGGCGGGCGATAAAGTCGTTTACAGCCAGACTTATTACTCTATCGGCGGTGGCTTTATTGTTGATGAAGAACATTTTGGTCAGCAGGATAGCGCACCGGTTGAAGTTCCTTATCCGTACAGTTCAGCAGCCGATCTGCAAAAACATTGTCAGGAAACCGGGCTGTCACTCTCTGGCCTGATGATGAAAAACGAGCTGGCGCTGCACAGCAAAGAAGAGCTGGAACAGCACCTGGCGAACGTCTGGGAAGTCATGCGTGGCGGTATTGAGCGCGGTATTTCCACCGAAGGCGTGTTGCCTGGCAAACTGCGCGTTCCACGCCGTGCTGCGGCACTACGCCGGATGCTGGTCAGCCAGGATAAAACCACCACTGACCCGATGGCGGTTGTTGACTGGATCAACATGTTTGCACTGGCAGTGAATGAAGAGAACGCTGCTGGCGGTCGCGTGGTGACTGCGCCGACTAACGGTGCGTGCGGGATTATCCCGGCTGTGCTGGCGTACTACGATAAGTTTATCCGCGAAGTGAACGCTAACTCACTGGCTCGTTACCTGCTGGTAGCCAGCGCCATTGGTTCTCTTTATAAGATGAACGCCTCAATTTCTGGTGCTGAAGTGGGTTGCCAGGGTGAAGTGGGTGTGGCGTGCTCAATGGCGGCTGCTGGTCTGGCAGAACTATTAGGCGCAAGCCCGGCGCAGGTGTGCATCGCGGCGGAAATCGCCATGGAGCATAACCTCGGTCTGACGTGTGACCCGGTTGCTGGACAGGTGCAGGTACCGTGCATCGAGCGTAACGCCATTGCGGCAGTAAAAGCGGTGAACGCCGCGCGTATGGCGCTGCGCCGTACCAGCGAGCCGCGCGTCTGCCTCGATAAAGTTATCGAGACCATGTACGAAACAGGTAAAGATATGAACGCCAAGTACCGCGAAACCTCTCGCGGTGGCCTGGCAATGAAGATCGTTGCCTGCGATTAATCTCTCCCGGAGGCCTCGTTTTGCGAGGCCTCTTCCCGTTTTCTCAACCAGCCATAGCCTGTTCCGGCATCGAATGTTACCCTTATCGCCTGATCTTTAAGGGGGTTATCGTGGCTGTTCATTTGCTTATTGTCGATGCACTGAATCTTATTCGTCGCATTCATGCCGTTCAGGGTTCGCCCTGTGTCGAAACCTGCCAGCACGCGCTCGATCAGCTCATTATGCACAGCCAACCAACCCACGCGGTCGCCGTTTTTGATGATGAAAACCGCAATAGCGGCTGGCGTCATCAGCGTTTACCAGATTACAAAGCGGGTCGACCGCCAATGCCGGAAGAGTTGCACGACGAGATGCCTGCACTACGCACCGCCTTTGAGCAACGCGGCGTCCCGTGCTGGTCAGCCAGCGGTAACGAAGCCGATGACTTAGCCGCCACGCTGGCGGTCAAAGTGACACAGGCCGGGCATCAGGCAACGATTGTTTCGACAGATAAAGGCTACTGTCAGTTACTTTCACCGACATTACGTATTCGTGATTACTTCCAGAAACGTTGGCTGGATGCGCCATTTATCGATAAAGAATTTGGCGTTCAACCGCAGCAGTTGCCCGATTACTGGGGACTTGCCGGAATAAGCAGTTCAAAGGTACCGGGTGTTGCGGGAATCGGACCAAAAAGCGCCACGCAGCTGCTGGTCGAGTTTCAGAGTCTGGAAGGGATATATGAGAATCTGGATGCGGTTGCCGAAAAGTGGCGCAAAAAATTAGAAACCCATAAAGAGATGGCGTTTCTGTGCCGCGATATTGCCCGCTTACAAACCGATTTGCATATCGACGGCAATTTACAGCAATTGCGGTTGGTACGGTAACGACGTGCCGGATGCAAACGATTATCAGCACATTGAATTTAATGCACTTATATGCCGGATAAGACGCGGCTAGCGTCGCATCCGGCATTATCACATCAGCGCATTTACCAGGCGGTATGGTAAAGCTCTACAATATCCTCAAGCGTTGCTTCACGCGGGTTGCCACCGGTACAAACATCATCCAGTGCCGCCTGCGCCAGTGCCGGAATGTCTTCCTTGCGTACCCCAACATCACGCAAATGTGGCGGAATACCGACATCACGGTTGAGAGCAAACACCGCTTCAACAGCGGCATTACGCGCCTCTTCCAGGCTCATACCTTCCACTTTCACGCCCATAACGCGCGCGATATCGCGGTACTTCTCACCGGTAAAGTCAGCGTTATAGCGCATGACATGCGGTAACAGGATGGCGTTCGCAACACCGTGTGGCGTGTTGTAAAACGCGCCCAGTGGATGCGCCATACCATGCACCAACCCTAACCCAACATTCGAGAATCCCATACCCGCAACATACTGCCCGAGCGCCATTTCTTCTCCGGCATCCTTATCACCAGCAACCGATCCTCGCAGCGCCCCAGCAATGATTTCAATCGCTTTAATGTGCAGCGCATCGGTTAGCGCCCACGCGCCACGGGTAATATACCCCTCAATAGCATGAGTGAGCGCATCGACACCCGTCGCGGCTTTCAGCGCTGGAGGCATACCATCCATCATGTCAGCGTCAATAAACGCCACCTGCGGGATATCATGCGGATCAACGCAAACAAACTTGCGCCGTTTTTCTTCGTCAGTGATCACGTAGTTAATGGTCACTTCTGCCGCAGTGCCTGCTGTGGTGGGGATTGCCAGAATCGGTACACTAGGTTTATTGGTCGGGGAAAGTCCTTCCAGGCTACGCACATCGGCAAACTCCGGGTTGTTGCTGATAATGCCAATCGCTTTACAAGTATCCTGTGGAGAACCACCACCAATAGCGATCAGGTAATCCGCGCCGCTATTCTGGAATACACCGAGCCCTTCTTTGACGACAGTAATTGTTGGGTTGGGCACTACGCCGTCGTAAATCGCCCATGCCAGCCCTGCAGCATCCATCTTATCGGTCACTTTTGCCACCACGCCGCATTGCACCAGCGTTTTATCGGTGACGATCAGCGCCTTCTGATAACCACGGCGTTTCACCTCATCGGTTAAAGCTCCAACAGCCCCCCGACCAAACCATGCCGTTTCGTTCAGAATCATTCTGTTAGCCATCATCCTTCTCCTTGTTGCTTTACGAAATTACTCTTCAATCCGTAACCCGTAGGTTTTGAATTTCTCCAGCACTACGGCAATCTCTTCATCGCTCAGCACTGGCACCGGGTCCGTAATCGCCAGGGTCGTCAGGTAAAGTTGCGCCAGCACTTCAACTTCATGCGCCAGCCATAACGCTTTCTCCAGATTCACCTCACAAGCGATAAGCCCATGATGTTGTAACAAAGTTGCCTTACGATTTTTGAGAGCCAGCGCAACATGTTCAGAAAGTTCGCGTGTTCCAAAGGTCGCATAAGGCGCGCAAGGAATAGAATTACCGCCAGCCGCCGCAATCATGTAGTGAATAGCGGGGAGCGGTCGGTTAAGAATGGAAACTGCTGTGCAATGAACGGCATGATTGTGAACAACTGCGTTGGCATCCGGTCTGCTTTGATAGGCCGCCATATGGAAACGCCATTCGCTTGAGGGGAGCTTTCCTTCCTCATGTTTACCGTTGCCATCAATAAAGACAATATGCGACTCCGTCAGTTTTTCATATGGAATACCTGTAGGCGTAATCAGCATCCCATCCTGATAACGTACACTGACGTTACCCGCTGTCCCCTGGTTCAGTCCCAGGCGGGTCATTTCCAGGCAAGTGTCAATAATCTGACGAGCAAGTTTATTTCGTTCCATTAGCTACCTCTCTCTGATTCAAAACAGGGCAATAATGTTGTTCCTTTCACACTATTGAATTAGCCGTTTAATTACCCACCATCTTCTTCCTGATTAACCAGAAAGAAATTCACAAGCTTATATTTTGTGACCTGGTTCAACTAATCACAGTAAATAACTGCAACTTCTCTTTTTATAACCCCATTAAAAATGACCGCTCTTAAAAATATTTATCAAAACGGTCATTTTTCCATTCCCTCTCGCCAGAAATGCCCGTTTTCGGCACAAACAATTAATACGGTCATCGGGTTTGTGTTTTTTATGATTTATTTTCTGAAACGGGCATGAAATTTCGATTATTAAAGTGATGGTAGTCACATAAAGTCACCTCCCAGCTAATAAGTGTGACCGCCGTCATATTACAGAGCGTTTTTTATTTGAAAATGAATCCATGAGTTCATTTCTGACAGGCAAATATTCACTGATATGAAGCCCGAACTCGCTGGTTTTGCACTTTTGAAAACATAACCGATTACGTGCTTAAGCTTCTGAACCTAAGAGGATGCTATGGGAAACACATCAATACAAACGCAGAGTTACCGTGCGGTAGATAAAGATGCAGGGCAAAGCAGAAGTTACATTATTCCATTCGCGCTGCTGTGCTCACTGTTTTTTCTTTGGGCGGTAGCCAATAACCTTAACGACATTTTATTACCTCAATTCCAGCAGGCTTTTACGCTGACAAATTTCCAGGCTGGCCTGATCCAATCGGCCTTTTACTTTGGTTATTTCATTATCCCAATCCCTGCTGGGATATTGATGAAAAAACTCAGTTATAAAGCAGGGATTATTACCGGATTATTTTTATATGCCTTGGGCGCTGCATTATTCTGGCCCGCTGCAGAAATAATGAACTACACCTTATTTTTAGTTGGCCTATTTATTATTGCAGCCGGATTAGGTTGTCTGGAAACTGCCGCAAACCCTTTTGTTACGGTATTAGGGCCGGAAAGCAGTGGTCACTTCCGCTTAAATCTTGCGCAAACATTTAACTCGTTTGGCGCAATTATCGCGGTTGTCTTTGGACAAAGTCTTATTTTGTCTAACGTGCCACATCAATCGCAAGACGTTCTCGATAAAATGTCTCCAGAGCAATTGAGTGCGTATAAACACAGCCTGGTATTATCGGTACAGACACCTTATATGATCATCGTGGCTATCGTGTTACTGGTCGCCCTGCTGATCATGCTGACGAAATTCCCGGCATTGCAGAGTGATAATCACAGTGACGCCAAACAAGGATCGTTCTCCGCATCGCTTTCTCGTCTGGCGCGTATTCGTCACTGGCGCTGGGCGGTATTAGCGCAATTCTGCTATGTCGGCGCGCAAACGGCCTGCTGGAGCTATTTGATTCGCTACGCTGTAGAAGAAATTCCAGGTATGACCGCAGGCTTTGCCGCTAACTATTTAACCGGAACCATGGTGTGCTTCTTTATTGGTCGTTTCACCGGTACCTGGCTCATCAGTCGCTTCGCACCACACAAAGTCCTGGCAGCCTACGCATTAATCGCTATGGCACTGTGCCTGATCTCAGCCTTCGCTGGCGGTCATGTGGGCTTAATAGCCCTGACATTATGCAGTGCCTTTATGTCGATTCAGTACCCAACAATCTTCTCGCTGGGCATTAAGAATCTCGGCCAGGACACCAAATACGGTTCGTCCTTCATCGTTATGACCATTATTGGCGGCGGTATTGTCACTCCGGTCATGGGTTTTGTCAGTGACGCAGCGGGCAACATCCCCACTGCCGAACTGATCCCGGCACTCTGCTTCGCGGTCATCTTTATCTTTGCCCGTTTCCGTTCTCAAACGGCAACTAACTGAACATATTTTCCGAATAAAGTGAGGAATCTGTAATGAAAAAAATCAGCTTACCGAAAATTGGTATCCGCCCGGTTATTGACGGTCGTCGCATGGGTGTTCGTGAGTCGCTTGAAGAACAAACAATGAATATGGCGAAAGCTACGGCCGCACTGCTGACCGAGAAACTGCGCCATGCCTGCGGAGCTGCCATCGAGTGTGTCATTTCCGATACCTGTATCGCGGGTATGGCTGAAGCCGCTGCTTGCGAAGAAAAATTCAGCAGTCAGAATGTAGGCCTCACCATTACGGTAACGCCTTGCTGGTGCTATGGCAGTGAAACTATCGACATGGATCCAACCCGCCCGAAAGCCATTTGGGGCTTTAACGGCACTGAACGCCCCGGCGCTGTTTACCTGGCAGCGGCTCTGGCAGCTCACAGCCAGAAAGGCATCCCGGCATTCTCCATTTACGGTCATGATGTTCAGGATGCCGATGACACATCGATTCCTGCCGATGTTGAAGAAAAACTGCTGCGCTTTGCCCGCGCCGGTTTAGCAGTCGCCAGCATGAAAGGTAAAAGCTATCTGTCGCTGGGCGGCGTTTCGATGGGTATCGCCGGTTCCATTGTTGATCACAACTTCTTTGAATCCTGGCTGGGAATGAAAGTCCAGGCGGTGGATATGACCGAACTGCGTCGCCGTATCGATCAGAAGATTTACGACGAAGCCGAACTGGAAATGGCGCTGGCCTGGGCTGATAAAAACTTCCGCTATGGCGAAGATGAAAATAACAAACAGTATCAACGCAATGCCGAGCAAAGCCGCGCAGTTCTGCGCGAAAGTTTACTGATGGCGATGTGTATCCGCGACATGATGCAAGGCAACAGCAAACTGGCCGATATTGGTCGCGTGGAAGAATCACTTGGCTACAACGCCATCGCTGCGGGCTTCCAGGGGCAACGTCATTGGACCGATCAATATCCCAATGGTGACACCGCCGAAGCGATCCTTAACAGTTCATTTGACTGGAATGGCGTGCGCGAACCCTTTGTCGTGGCGACCGAAAACGACAGTCTTAACGGCGTGGCAATGCTAATGGGTCACCAACTCACCGGCACCGCTCAGGTATTTGCCGATGTGCGTACCTACTGGTCACCAGAAGCAATTGAGCGTGTAACGGGGCATAAACTGGACGGACTGGCAGAACACGGCATCATCCATTTGATCAACTCCGGTTCTGCTGCGCTGGACGGTTCCTGTAAACAACGCGACAGCGAAGGTAACCCGACGATGAAGCCGCACTGGGAAATCTCTCAGCAAGAGGCTGACGCTTGCCTCGCCGCTACCGAATGGTGCCCGGCGATCCACGAATACTTCCGTGGCGGCGGTTACTCTTCCCGCTTCCTTACCGAAGGCGGCGTCCCGTTCACCATGACCCGTGTCAACATCATCAAAGGCCTGGGCCCGGTACTGCAAATCGCGGAAGGCTGGAGCGTTGAGTTACCGAAGGATGTGCATGACATCCTCAACAAACGCACCAACTCAACCTGGCCAACCACCTGGTTTGCACCGCGCCTCACCGGTAAAGGGCCGTTTACGGATGTGTATTCGGTAATGGCGAACTGGGGCGCTAACCACGGGGTTCTGACCATCGGCCACGTTGGCGCAGACTTTATCACTCTCGCCTCCATGCTGCGTATCCCGGTATGTATGCACAACGTTGAAGAGACCAAAGTATATCGTCCTTCTGCCTGGGCCGCGCACGGCATGGATATTGAAGGCCAGGATTACCGCGCTTGCCAGAACTACGGCCCGTTGTACAAGCGTTAATACATTACTCCCTGATGTGATGCCCGGTCGCTCCGGCTACCGGGCCAGAACAAGCAAGAGTGGTTAGCCGGATAAACAATGTTATCCGGCTATATTGCAGGAGCGATTATGAAACAAGAAGTTATCCTGGTACTCGACTGTGGCGCGACCAATGTCAGGGCCATCGCGGTTAATCGGCAGGGAAAAATTGTTGCCCGCGCCTCAACGCCTAATGCCAGCGATATCGCGATGGAAAACAACACCTGGCACCAGTGGTCTTTAGACGCCATTTTGCAACGCTTTGCTGATTGCTGTCGGCAAATCAATAGTGAACTGACTGATTGCCACATCCGCGGTATCGCCGTCACCACCTTTGGTGTGGATGGCGCTCTGGTAGATAAGCAAGGCAATCTGCTCTATCCGATCATTAGCTGGAAATGTCCGCGAACAGCAGCGGTTATGGACAATATTGAACAGTTGATCTCCGCACAGCGGTTGCAGGCTATTTCTGGCGTCGGAGCCTTTAGTTTCAATACGTTATATAAGTTGGTGTGGTTGAAAGAAAATCATCCACAACTGCTGGAACGCGCGCACGCCTGGCTCTTTATTTCGTCGCTGATTAACCACCGTTTAACCGGCGAATTCTCTACTGATATCACGATGGCCGGAACCAGCCAGATGCTGGATATCCAGCAACGCGATTTCAGTCCGCAAATTTTACAAGCCACCGGTATTCCACGCCGACTCTTCCCTCGTCTGGTGGAAGCGGGTGAACAGATTGGTACGTTACAGAACAGCGCCGCAGCAATGCTCGGCTTACCCGTTGGCATACCGGTGATTTCCGCAGGTCACGATACCCAGTTCGCCCTTTTTGGCGCTGGTGCCGACCAAAATGAACCCGTGCTCTCTTCCGGTACATGGGAAATTTTAATGGTCCGTAGCACCCAGGTTGATACTTCGCTGTTAAGTCAGTACGCCGGTTCGACCTGCGAACTGGATAGTCAGGCAGGGTTGTATAACCCAGGTATGCAATGGCTGGCATCCGGCGTGCTGGAATGGGTGAGAAAACTGTTCTGGACGGCTGAAACTCCCTGGCAAATGTTGATTGAAGAGGCTCGTCTGATCGCGCCTGGCGCGGATGGCGTGAAAATGCAGTGTGATTTATTGTCGTGTCAGAACGCTGGCTGGCAAGGAGTGACGCTTAATACCACGCGGGGGCATTTCTATCGCGCGGCGCTGGAAGGGTTAACTGCGCAATTACAGCACAATCTACAGATGCTGGAAAAAATCGGGCACTTTAAAGCCTCTGAATTATTGTTAGTCGGTGGAGGAAGTCGCAACACTTTGTGGAATCAGATTAAAGCCAATATGCTTGATATTCCGGTAAAAGTTCTCGACGACGCCGAAACGACCGTCGCAGGAGCTGCGCTGTTCGGTTGGTATGGCGTAGGGGAATTTAACAGCCCGGAGGAAGCTCGCGCGCAGATTCATTATCAGTACCGTTATTTCTACCCGCAAACTGAACCTGAATTTATAGAGGAAGTGTGAAATGCTGAAAACAATTTCGCCGTTAATTTCTCCCGAACTATTGAAAGTGCTGGCAGAGATGGGACATGGAGATGAAATTATTTTTTCCGATGCTCACTTTCCCGCCCATTCGATGGGACCGCAGGTGATCCGCGCTGATGGCCTGTTGGTGAGCGACTTGCTCCAGGCGATTATCCCATTATTTGAGCTGGACAGTTATGCACCGCCGCTGGTGATGATGGCGGCGGTAGAAGGTGACACTCTCGATCCTGAAGTAGAACGACGTTACCGTAATGCGCTTTCACTACAAGCCCCGTGTCCTGACATCATCCGCATCAATCGTTTTGCGTTTTATGAACGGGCACAAAAAGCCTTTGCGATCGTTATCACAGGCGAACGAGCGAAGTACGGGAATATTCTTTTAAAAAAAGGGGTAACACCGTAATCTCATACCGGTACGCCCGCATGACGCGGGCGGTTATCGAATGATGGGGTGAAAAATATGAAAGCGGCACGCCAGCAAGCGATAGTCGACCTGCTGCTGAACCATACCAGCCTGACCACGGAAGCTCTCTCTGAACAGCTAAAGGTCAGTAAAGAAACCATTCGTCGCGATCTCAATGAATTACAGACGCAGGGTAAAATTCTGCGCAATCATGGGCGCGCTAAATATATCCACCGTCAAAATCAAGACAGTGGCGATCCCTTTCACATCCGGCTGAAAAGCCATTATGCGCATAAAGCAGATATCGCGCGCGAGGCGCTCGCGTGGATTGAAGAAGGGATGGTAATAGCCTTAGACGCAAGTTCAACCTGCTGGTATCTGGCACGCCAGTTGCCTGACATCAACATCCAGGTCTTCACCAATAGCCATCCGATTTGCCATGAACTCGGTAAACGCGAACGCATTCAACTAATCAGTTCCGGCGGCACACTTGAGCGCAAATATGGCTGTTACGTCAATCCCTCGCTGATTTCCCAACTTAAATCGCTGGAAATCGATCTGTTTATTTTTTCTTGTGAAGGGATCGATAGCAGCGGCGCACTGTGGGACTCCAATGCCATCAACGCTGATTACAAATCAATGTTATTAAAACGCGCCGCGCAATCGTTGTTATTGATTGATAAAAGTAAATTTAATCGTTCAGGGGAAGCCCGCATCGGGCATCTTGATGAGGTAACGCACATTATTTCTGATGAGCGCCAGGTTGCAACTTCTTTGGTAACAGCCTGACGGAAAGGGTAGCAGGCCGGAGACGACGCCCCGGCCTTGCCTGTTATCGCTCGTCGCGACGACCACCCACCGCAGCCCAGATACGGCGGACGTGCACCGTCACTTCTTCGCGATCGTGATACAACTGCCGCGCCTGGATCTGAGCATTTATGCCATGTTCATCAAGCTGTGCCTGAATATACGCCAGATTGTGTGACACTTCTTCGTAGCGTTTTTTCATCGGCAGTTTGAGGTTGAAAATGGTTTCACGACACCAGCCATTAACCAGCCACTGCGCCATCAATGCCGCAACTTTCGCCGGTTTTTCAACCATATCGCATACCATCCAGGAGATATTGCTGCGCGTCGGACGGAATTTGAAACCGTCTTCCCGCAGCCACGTCACCTGTCCGGTATCCATCAGACTTTGCGCCATCGGGCCGTTGTCGACGGAATAAACCCACATGTTGCGCTTCACCAGTTGGTAGGTCCAGCCGCCTGGGCAAGCGCCTAAATCCACCGCCCACATCCCGTTCGCCAGGCGTTCATCCCACTCATCCGCAGGAATAAACACATGAAATGCCTCTTCCAGTTTGAGCGTGGAACGACTCGGCGCATCTGCCGGAAATTTCAGGCGCGGAATGCCCATATAGAACGGCGAATTATTGTTGCTGTATGAGTAACCGGTATAGCAGCAGCCTGGTGCAATAAAGAATACATGCACAACCGGACGCTTCGGCGTTTCATAGTTCGCCAGCACACCCGCATCGCGCAAGGCAGCGCGTAGCGGCACGGTGAATTTACGGCAGAATTTCAGCAACTCTTTGCTTTCGTTGGTATCGGCAACTTCAACACGCAGTTCACCGCCCTTCTCTACTACGCCCTGTAACATGCCGACAATGGGAGTAATACGATCTTCTGGCGGCAAATGCTGCAGGAGTTCCCCCACCACAAACCACTGGCGGGCAAAAATTAATGAACTGAACGGCAGCTCACGGATTAACTTATCGCCATCATCAGGTTGATAACATTCATAAATGACATAACCCGCATTCTCTTTCACGCGGGCAAAACCGAAAATTTCCCGCTGGCCGGCTTTATCGGTAATTTCTGCGGCGCACTCTTTTTCAAAGCCCGGACGGCACAGCAATACAACCTTATTCATGACTTACGCCCTTGCGCTTTAAACGGATAGCACCAACTAACATTAACGCCCAGCCCGCGAGGAAGCTCACGCCGCCAACCGGTGTGACAAATGCCCACAAACGCAGATGGGACAGCGCCAGGCAATAAAGGCTGCCGCTGAACAGCACCGTGCCTAACGCGAGGAAAACGCTACTCCAGTAAAACCAGATACTGATGCGACGCTGCATTGCCACCGCCAGACCTAAGATCGCCAACGTATGGAACGCCTGATATTCGAGACCGGTCTGGATCCAGCCCATCTCAACGGCCCCCATGGTTTTACTTAACACATGCGCGCCAAAAGCGCCCAGAGCCACAAAAATGAAGCCGCTAATGGCGGCGAAAATCAGCATAAAACGGCTGGTCATGGTCGTACCCTACGTAAATTATTGTTCATAACGAAAGCGGAATTTTTCTTGTTCAGCAGCGGCTTTCGCCAGGATCCATTGGCGAAAGGCGGCTATTTTACCCAGTTCTGCCTGGCTGTCATGACAAACCAGATAAAAAGCGTTTTTACTGACCAGTACATCATTAAACGGGCAAACAAGACGTCCGGCCTCAATTTCAGATTGCGCCATCACGTTATTTGCCAGCGCCACTCCCTGCCCGTGGATAGCCGCTTGCAGCACCATGGCGCTATGGCTAAAAATTGGCCCTTGCTGAACGTTGATATGATTTAACCCCAACTGTCGGGTATATGTCTGCCAGTCACGGCGCGACGCATCATGTAATAACGTATGTTTAGCCAGATCTTCCGGGGTCTTCAAGGGTTTTTCGCCAGTCAGCAGTAGCGGCGAACACACCGGCAATAAATATTCGGCGTACAGTTTTTCCACCCGTAGCCCCGGCCAGTTGCCCCGACCATAAAATATCGCCACATCAACATCATCCGCCAGCTTATCTTCCTGACGATCAACCGCCTGGATTCGAACGTCAATTCCCGGATAAGCTGAATTAAAGCTGGAAAGTCGCGGAACCAACCAATGAATGGCGAAACTGGGGAGTAAACTGACCGTCAACGCCCCCTTGGCGCTACGGGCCTGGAGTTTACGCGTCGCTTCGGTTAATTGCGAAAATATCTCTTTGATATCGAGGAAATAGCTTTGACCTTCCTCGGTCAGCAGGAGTGAACGATTACGGCGGCGGAACAGTTTTAGCCCCAGAAAATCCTCAAGAGACTTGATTTGATGACTTACTGCGGCCTGGGTCACAAAAAGCTCTTCTGCTGCGCGAGTGAAACTTAAATGGCGTGCTGCGGCATCAAAAACTCGTAAGGCATTTAGCGGTGGTAATCGTTTAGACATGGCTTTTAAACTTTGATGTTAAATGAATCTAACAATTAGATCACACTGTGTAACCTATTAGTTTTTTTAATCTGAGCCATTATAAATTGTCCGTTGAGCTTCTACCAGCAAATACCTATAGTGGCGGCACTTCCTGAGCCGGAACGAAAAGTTTTATCGGAATGCGTGTTCTGGTGAACTTTTGGCTTACGGTTGTGATGTTGTGTTGTTGTGTTTGCAATTGGTCTGCGATTCAGACCATGGTAGCAAAGCTACCTTTTTTCACTTCCTGTACATTTACCCTGTCTGTCCATAGTGATTAATGTAGCACCGCCTAATTGCGGTGCTTTTTTTTACCTTGCGATCGCGAATTACTGATCCAGTTCGACCATCTCTTTCACGTCGGTACGGTTGATCTGCTGTTTGTTGCCATTAGCGTCTTTATACGAAATCATACCGGTATCGTTATCAGTCTGTGGTTTGCCGTCAGAGACGATGGTACGTCCGTCATTGGTGTGCATCACATAGTTCGAACCGGAACAGGCGCTCAGGGCAAAAGTCAGCATACAGGCAGAAATAATTGCGGCAGTCTTTTTCATCATCTTCTCCTTAAAGCGATTAATAAATCTTAATAGTATTGATTAACAGGCTAAAATTAACGCCTAACACTATTCAGCATATGTTACTGACGCGGCTTCGCCAGGATATCCAGATAATTCTGATGGTTAGCCCCCTCCTTGTATCAAAGTGAATTTTGCGTCACGATCGGTGCATCAAGCCGAGGAGTACCATGAACGTTTTTAATCCCGCGCAGTTTCGCGCCCAGTTTCCCGCGCTACAGGATGCGGGCGTCTATCTCGACAGCGCCGCGACCGCGCTTAAACCTGAAGCCGTGGTTGAAGCCACTCGACAGTTTTACAGCCTGAGCGCCGGAAACGTCCATCGCAGCCAGTTTGCCGAAGCCCAACGCCTGACCGCGCGTTATGAAGCTGCACGAGAGAAAGTGGCGCAATTACTGAATGCACCGGATGATAAAACTATCGTCTGGACGCGCGGCACCACTGAATCCATCAACATGGTGGCACAATGCTATGCGCGTCCGCGTCTGCAACCGGGCGATGAGATTATTGTCAGCGTGGCAGAACACCACGCTAACCTCGTCCCCTGGCTGATGGTCGCCCAACAAACGGGAGCCAAAGTGGTGAAATTGCCGCTTAATGCGCAGCGATTGCCGGATGTCGATTTGTTGCCAGAACTGATCACACCTCGTAGTCGAATTCTTGCTCTGGGACAAATGTCGAACGTCACTGGCGGTTGCCCGGATCTGGCGCGAGCGATTACCTTTGCTCATTCTGCCGGGATGGTGGTGATGGTTGATGGTGCTCAGGGGGCGGTGCATTTCCCTGCGGATGTTCAGCAACTGGATATTGATTTCTATGCTTTCTCTGGTCACAAACTGTATGGCCCGACGGGTATCGGCGTGCTGTATGGCAAATCAGAACTGCTGGAAGCGATGTCACCCTGGCTGGGTGGCGGCAAAATGATTCACGAAGTGAGTTTTGACGGCTTCACGACTCAATCTGCGCCGTGGAAACTGGAAGCCGGAACGCCAAATGTCGCTGGTGTCATAGGATTAAGCGCGGCGCTGGAATGGCTGGCAGATTACGATATCAACCAGGCCGAAAGCTGGAGCCGTAGCTTAGCAACGCTAGCGGAAGATGCGCTGGCAAAACGTCCTGGCTTCCGCTCATTTCGCTGCCAGGATTCCAGCCTGCTGGCCTTTGATTTTGCTGGCGTTCATCACAGCGATATGGTGACGCTGCTGGCGGAGTACGGTATTGCCCTGCGGGCCGGGCAGCATTGCGCTCAGCCGCTACTGGCAGAATTAGGCGTAACCGGCACACTGCGCGCCTCTTTTGCGCCATATAATACAAAGAGTGATGTGGATGCGCTGGTGAATGCCGTTGACCGCGCGCTGGAATTATTGGTGGATTAATGACGAACCCGCAATTCGCCGGACATCCGTTCGGCACAACCGTAACCGCAGAAACGTTACGCAATACCTTCGCACCGTTGACGCAATGGGAAGATAAATATCGCCAGTTGATCATGCTGGGGAAACAGCTTCCGGCTTTGCCAGACGAGTTAAAAGCGCAGGCTAAAGAGATTGCCGGATGCGAAAACCGCGTCTGGCTGGGATATACCGTGGCTGAAAACGGTAAAATGCACTTCTTTGGCGACAGCGAAGGGCGCATTGTGCGCGGCCTGCTGGCGGTGTTGTTGACTGCCGTTGAGGGGAAAACCGCCGCCGAATTGCAGGCACAGTCGCCGCTGGCATTGTTTGATGAGCTGGGATTGCGTGCGCAGCTTAGCGCCTCACGCAGCCAGGGGTTGAATGCGTTAAGCGAGGCGATTATCGCTGCGGCGAAGCAGGTTTAAGCACAGAACCAGGTCGGATAAGACGTTCGCGTCGCATCCGACCTGATTGTTTACCCCTGACGCGCCGCTTTCGCCATCATCTTCTTCAGCGCATGAGAAACCGCAACAAAACCAAAGGTGGCGGTCACCATCGTCGCAGCACCAAATCCAGATGCACAATCCATTCGCTTTGGCCCTTCCGCCGTAGCTTTCATAGCACACACCGTACCGTCTGACTGCGGGTACACCAATGCTTCGGTAGAGAATACGCAATCCACGCCGAGCTTACCTTTACTGTTTTTCACTATGCCAAAATCGCTTTTCAGGCGCTCACGCAACTTCGCTGCCAGCGGGTCCTGAATCGTTTTCGCCAGATCGGTAACCTGAATCTGCGTCGGGTCAATCTGCCCACCCGCGCCACCGGTTGTGACCAGTGGGATTTTATTGCGCCGACAATAAGCAATCAGCGCCGCTTTGGGCCGTACACTATCAATGGCATCAATCACGTACGAATAACCCACGCTCATATACTGCGCTACGTTATCCGGCGTCACGAAATCATCCACCACCGTTACACGGCACTCCGGGTTAATCTGGCGAATACGCTCCGCCATAACTTCCGCTTTTGCCAGCCCCACGTTATCGCGCAGGGCATGAATTTGCCGATTGGTATTGGTGACGCACACATCATCCATATCGATAAGCGTGATTGCGCCAATCCCTGTGCGCGCCAGCGCTTCCGCCGCCCAGGAACCGACACCGCCAATACCGACCACACAAATATGCGCGTCAGCAAACAGTTGCAACGCTTTTTCACCATACAGACGCGCTGTGCCACCAAAACGCTGACGCCATGCATCACTAATTACCACAGACATAGCACCTCAGAATTAAAAAGGGCGAGGTTATCCCTCACCCTGTCGTATCCGTCAAAACGGTATACAGAATATCACATCAGCCGCTAAAGACGTTACCTGCGCCCGGAGCCGTTTTCAGCACCCAGACACGTCCATAGTGATTGTACCAACCTGCGCGGTGCCCGGCTTCCGGACCGATCCCTTGATAGATATCGAAGTGTTGGCCTTTGATTGCGCCACCAACATCCAGCGCCACCATCAGACGCAGTTCATACTGACCGTTGAATTTGCCGTTATTATCCAGCAGCGGCACTTCTGCCAGCAAGGTTGTACCTGGTGGGATAATGGAACGATCAGAGGCAACTGAAGCGCGACCAACCAGCGGTACTGCACTTGCTCCTTTCACCGGTGCAAAAGATTGCGGTTTAAAGAAAACAAATGAAGGATTCTGCTCAAGCAGCTCGCGAACCTCAGCTTCACTGTGTGTTTCGCCCCAGTGACGAATCGCCTGCATCGACATATCTTCTTTTTTCACTTCGCCACGGTCAATCAGCACCTTACCGATGCTGCGATAGGCATGACCGTTTTTCCCTGCATAGCTGAAAAAGTTAAGCGGACTGCCATCACCAAAGTCGATATACCCACTACCCTGCACATCCATAATGAAGTTATCCATCAGGGAGTTACTGTAAGCGAGAATATATTTATCACTCAATGCCCCCGCGTAGATCTCCGCACGAGACGGCAAACGACCACGTTTTGGCGGCATACGGTAAATAGGATACTGGAACTCGCCCTGGCGGGTATGGCGCGCCTGAATTACCGGCGTGTAATAGCCTGTAAACTGCACGTTACCATAGTTGTCGGCACCTTCCATCTGCCAGGCATCAATGCCGAACTGGCGCATATTGCGGGTATCACCGCCTGCGCGCAGCCACTCTTGCACCGCGTTATAAACATTACTCTGGTTGCCATACAGACGCGGTGACGAATTACGGATATGGTTAATTTGCTCGGCAAAATCACCGGCGTTAATCGGCGCGCCAACGGCATCTGGCTGGTTCACCAGAGAGAAAGGCTGGGTAAATTTCCCGTCTTTATATTGCTGTCCGCGATCGGTTGGTTTGGAAGAGCAGGCGGCAAGCATTGCCACAACCGTGCCCATAAGAAGGTACTTTACCCAACGTCCTTTCATTGTTCTCTTCTTCAGGTTAAAAAATAAGGCGCAACGAAGATAACAAACCGCCGCGTTTAATGAAATGAGCAGCCTCTCCCTGACGCAAATTTTGCACAAAAAATAGGCTTTAGTGATTTGTTTTTGTTCAAAATCATGCCGAATCCGTGATCGGGTTAAAAAAAAGGTTGCATGAAAACGCGAGCGGAGTATAGTGCGCATCCACGGACGCGGGGTGGAGCAGCCTGGTAGCTCGTCGGGCTCATAACCCGAAGGTCGTCGGTTCAAATCCGGCCCCCGCAACCAATTAAAATTTGATGAAGTAAAGCAGTACGGTGACGCGGGGTGGAGCAGCCTGGTAGCTCGTCGGGCTCATAACCCGAAGGTCGTCGGTTCAAATCCGGCCCCCGCAACCAATCAAAATTTGATGAAGTAATAGCAGTACGGTGACGCGGGGTGGAGCAGCCTGGTAGCTCGTCGGGCTCATAACCCGAAGGTCGTCGGTTCAAATCCGGCCCCCGCAACCAATTATTGAACACCCTAACGGGTGTTTTTGTGTTTCTGGTCTCCCATAAAAAAAGCGCCATTCAGCGCCTTTTTATCATCCCCTTCTCGCCAGCGTCGCCCCATCGGCAAAATACGCTTTAATCCCCGCAAGAATAGACTCCGCAACTTCCTGCTGGAAAGTCGCCGTTTTCAGTTTACGTTCTTCCTCAACGTTACTGATAAACGCCGTTTCGACCAGAATGGAGGGAATATCTGGTGCCTTTAGTACGGCAAACCCGGCCTGTTCAACCTGATTTTTATGCAGCTTGTTGATTTTACCGAGCTTATTCAGCACCGCTTTACCAAACTTCAGGCTGTCGGCAATGGTCAGCGACTGCACCATATCGAACATGGTGTGGTCGACATAGCGGTCACCGCTTTTGCTCACGCCACCAATCAAGTCCGAGGCGTTCTGGGTTTGTGCCAGATATTTTGCCGCAGTACTGGTTGCACCTTTGGTTGAGAGCGCAAACACAGAGGAACCGCTCGGCTGACGACTGGTAAAGGCGTCGGCATGGATAGAGACAAACAGGTCAGCACGCTGTTTCTGGGCTTTTGCTACGCGCACTTGCAACGGAATGAAGATGTCTTCATTGCGCGTCATGTACACCTTCATATTGCCCTCTTTCTCGATCAGAGAGCGCAGACGGCGAGCTATTTGCAATACCACGTCTTTTTCGCGCGTTTTGTATTTCCCCACCGCACCGGAGTCTTCGCCACCGTGGCCAGGGTCAAGCATAATGACAATCGGACGATCGCGCCCTGCTTTACCCGGTTGTGGACCACTTTGTGCTGGCGGCACCTGCTTTTCGAGGTCGCCTTTGTTGTAATCCTCCAGCAGCGCCAGCAGCGGGTCCTGCATATCCTGTGCATTGGCCGGATAGAGGTCCATCACCAGACGCTCTTTAAACCCGGCGACCGGCGCAAGGGCAAACAGCTGCGGTTTTACGTTTTGCTTTAATTCAAAAACCATGCGTACGGTTTGCGGGTCAAATTGCCCGACGCGCGCCGACTTGATGAACGGGTCGTCAGCGCGAATTTGTGCCGCCATCCCCTTGAGCACCGAGTTCAGGTTTACATCTTCGATATCCACCACCACGCGTTCAGGATTACTCAACGCGAACTGCTTATATTTCAGCTGACGATTTGATTCTACCGTCACGCGGGTGTAGCTGGACGCAGGCCAGACGCGCACCGCCACGACCTGGCTGACCGCAGCCAGGCTGACCTGACTTACGCTCAATAGCCACATGGCACCCGCGCCTTGCAGTAAACGACGACGGCTGATTGCAGTATTGGATCCTGACATGCCTCTCCCGAGCAAAAGAAATCTAAGCTGTGTAACAAGTGAACGACCAATTTGACCGGAAACTTTAGCGAAAGACGCATAATCTGTCATCTATAAAACGGTAAACATTCTTTTTATATTCACGGTATTACTGATAAAAAAGTCGCTCCCGCATAAAATTTACACTTGCACCCTGCGAAAAAACAGAATAAAAATACAATAATTTCGAATAATCATGCAAAGAGGTGTACCGTGGTAAAGGAACGTAAAACCGAGCTGGTCGAGGGATTCCGCCATTCGGTTCCCTATATCAATACCCACCGGGGAAAAACGTTTGTCATCATGCTCGGCGGTGAAGCCATTGAGCATGAGAATTTCTCCAGTATCGTTAATGATATCGGGTTGTTGCACAGCCTCGGCATCCGTCTGGTGGTGGTCTATGGCGCACGTCCGCAGATCGACGCAAATCTGGCTGCACATCACCACGAACCGCTGTATCACAAGAATATACGTGTGACCGACGCCAAAACGCTGGAACTGGTGAAGCAGGCTGCGGGAACATTGCAACTGGATATTACTGCTCGCCTGTCGATGAGTCTCAATAATACACCGCTGCAGGGCGCGCATATCAACGTCGTCAGTGGTAATTTTATTATTGCCCAGCCGCTGGGCGTCGATGACGGCGTGGATTACTGTCATAGCGGGCGTATCCGGCGGATTGATGAAGACGCGATCCATCGTCAACTGGACAGCGGTGCAATAGTGCTAATGGGGCCGGTCGCTGTTTCTGTCACTGGCGAGAGCTTTAATCTGACCTCGGAAGAGATTGCCACTCAACTGGCCATCAAACTGAAAGCTGAAAAGATGATTGGTTTTTGCTCTTCCCAGGGCGTCACTAATGACGACGGTGATATTGTCTCCGAACTTTTCCCTAACGAAGCGCAAGCGCGGGTAGAAGCCCAGGAAGAGAAAGGCGATTACAACTCCGGTACGGTGCGCTTTTTACGTGGCGCAGTGAAAGCCTGCCGCAGCGGCGTGCGTCGCTGTCATTTAATCAGTTATCAGGAAGATGGCGCGCTGTTGCAAGAGTTGTTCTCACGCGACGGTATCGGTACGCAGATTGTGATGGAAAGCGCCGAGCAGATTCGTCGCGCAACAATCAACGATATTGGCGGTATTCTGGAGTTGATTCGCCCGCTGGAGCAGCAAGGTATTCTGGTACGCCGTTCTCGCGAGCAGCTGGAGATGGAAATCGATAAATTCACCATTATTCAGCGCGATAACACGACTATTGCCTGCGCCGCGCTCTATCCGTTCCCGGAAGAGAAGATTGGGGAAATGGCCTGTGTGGCAGTTCACCCGGATTACCGCAGCTCATCACGGGGCGAGGTTCTGCTGGAACGCATTGCCGCTCAGGCGAAGCAGAGCGGCTTAAGCAAATTGTTTGTGCTGACCACGCGCAGTATTCACTGGTTCCAGGAACGTGGATTTACCCCAGTGGATATTGATTTACTGCCCGAGAGCAAAAAGCAGTTGTACAACTACCAGCGTAAATCCAAAGTGCTGATGGCGGATTTGGGGTAAGCGATGAAAATCGTCGGATGCGACATGCGTAACACTCGTGCGTCGCATCCGGCAATTACGTTTATTCCCGTGAACTAAACAACGCCGCCAGACCACTGCGCCGCTCGGTGCGCGTGGCGATTGCCGCACTTAATATGCGCTCATCGGCATACAGCGACAGACGGCGACGCGCGCGGGTCACCGCGGTGTAAACCAGCTCTCGTGTTACTACCGGCGTGCGTTGGCTCGGTAAAATCAACGCCGCATGGTCGAACTCCGATCCCTGCGATTTATGTACCGTCATCGCCCACGTCGTTTCGTGCTCTGGCAAGCGACTCGGTTGCACAGACTTAATATTGCCGTCCGGCATCGCAAACCAGACGCGCGTCCCCTGCCCACGATCCAGAGCGATACCGATATCGCCATTAAACAACCCAAGCGCGCTGTCATTACGGGCAATCATCACCGGTCGGCCTTCATACCAACGAGAGTGCGGATTACGATGAATTTTGCGCTTCTGTTGCATAAACTGCTCAATTCGCTCATTCAGTCCAGCCACGCCAAATGGCCCTTCCCGCAGGGCGCACAAAAGTTGGTACTCATTGAACGCCTGAATGATTAAATCCGGCTCGGCACGCGCTTGCAGCAGATCCAGATAACGTCCATAACCCGCAAGAGCTTCCTCAAGCATCGCAATATAATCTTCGCCGCTCTGTAAAAGCCGTTTTTCGATATCAGAAAAATCCTGCTGAAAAACGGTTTTCACTGCCGTTTTATCACCACGGTTGATCGCCGCAGCTAACTGACCAATGCCAGAATCGCTGCCGAAACGATAGCTTTTTTGCAGCAGGCAGAGACTGTCGCGCAAAGATGCCGCTTCTGTGCCAGTTCCTGACGGAACGTGAGTTCCCGTCAGGCGGCTCAACTGCCCGGCACGCTCGGCGGTAAAGCCCGCGTTGGCATAAGCGCAGATATCGCCCAGCACAGCCCCAGCCTCAACCGAGGCCAGTTGATCACGATCGCCGAGAAAGATCACTCGCGCATGATCGGGCAAGGCGTCGATCAGTCTCGACATCATAGGCAGATCGATCATTGACGCTTCATCTACCACCAGCACATCAAGATGCAACGGGTTACCGGCATGATGACGTAAACGCTGGCTACCCGGCTGCGCACCCAGCAATCGGTGCAAAGTGCTGGCATCTTCCGGAATGCGTTTCTTTTGTTCATCGGTCAGCGGTAACTGGCGCAAAGCCTTGCCGAGAGATTCGGTTAAGCGCGCGGCAGCTTTACCCGTTGGTGCAGCCAGACGGATACGGCAGCGTTCGCCGTCTGCCATTTGAATTAACGCTGCCAGCAACTTCGCTACGGTGGTCGTTTTACCGGTGCCAGGGCCGCCGGAAATCACCGAGATCCGCCGCGTCAGCGCCACTGCCGCCGCAACTTTTTGCCAGTTAATTTCATCGCTTACTGGAAAAAGTTTGTCCAGGGTTTGCGCCAGTAGAGCTTCATCAACCTCAATGGCATGATTCACTTCGTTGAAAAAGCGTGCCACTGTGCGCTCGTTACACCACATGCGATTCAAATAAAGACGATCACGACAGAGGATCATCGGCGTTGGTTCATCTCCCCGGCTGACCGCTTGTGAAGCCAGCAAGCATTCTTCCCAATTTTGTAACTCACCGATTTCACTGACACAGGTCGCCAACAGCGGATGCGACGCCTCGTTATTTTCCAGTCGTGAGAGCGGTAAACAGACATGCCCTTCTCCGGCGTCGTGGCTTAACAGGGCTGCCGCGAGGGTGACGGCAGGATGTTCATCTCCCGCCACGGTCAGGGCAAATTGCACATCCAGCGGGCGTAGCTGTTTGTGCTCCACAGCTTCCAGTAATTGCTTTTGCAATTTCATTACGCCTCCTCCAGGGTCATACCGGCAAACATCTCATCCATCAGGTCAATCAACCCGGCGTTGGGTCGGGTTGTGTAAATCCCCTGTTGCGGATGTTCTTTATCAACGCCACGCAGGAACAGATAGATAACGCCGCCAAAGTGACGATCATAGTCGTAATCAGCAATGCGATGGCGCAGATAACGATGCAGCGCCAGGGTATAAAGCTGATATTGCAGATCATAGCGGTGTGCCTGCATCGCCGCTGCCATAGCCTGTTGGGTGTAAGCCGAACTGTCTTCACCCAGCCAGTTGGATTTATAGTCGAGCAGGTAATAACGCCCTTCGTGGCGGAATACCAGGTCGATAAAGCCTTTTAACATGCCGCGTACCTGCATGAACTCCAGCGGCGGGCAGCCAGCGGATAGCGGATCAAACTGGCGAATTAGTGCATCAAGCTGGCTGGCGATGAGCGGTTCACTAATCGGCAGGTAAAACTCCATCTCCACCTGTTTATCGCGGTCGGAAAGCTGACTCAGGCTAACACCCGTTTCATTGAGAGGTGCCTGGAGGACAGCCGTGATCCACTCGGTCAACACCGGTTCCCACTGCGATTCAAAGCCGCCGAGTTCCAGTTTTTCCTGTACCCAGTTCGGGTCAACCGGCTGGGTAAAATCGAGGTCTTCAAACAAACTGTGCAAGAATGTCCCCGGTGACGCACCGCGCGGGAACTGATGCGGTGTTAACGTCGGTTCTTCAACGACGCTGACCACGCCTGCGGCATCAACATCCAGCCGTGGCATCAGATCCTGAGCGATACCGTGACCACGCTGCTGCAAACCGGAGTAGCTGGTGACACGCCAGTTATCGCCGGGCAATCGTTGTAGTGTTCTCGCATTCAGTTCTGCAGTTATAGCATCATTAACCTGCCAGGGCTGGTTATCACCAGTTTGTGCCGTTTGCCAGGCAATATCATCATCGCATAACGCTTCAATACAGGTGCGAAGCCCTGCCGCATCTTGCGGTTCCCCTTTTTGCAGCAAACGCCCGAGCGCACTTTGGTGGACGTCGGTGTCACCTTTTTTATCGCCACGACGGCGCACCAGCGGTGCAACGCCGAGACTGCAATGCCAAACCGAACGCGTCAGCGCCACGTAAAGCAAACGCAGATCTTCCGCCAGACGTTCGGCCTCCGCGAGATCGACACTTTCTGGCGCAGCGTTAAGATCCAGAACAGCCTCAAACGAGTGGCGATCGTGATAGAACGCCTGATCCTGGACGCGGAAATTGGTAATAAATGGCAACCAAACCAGCGGATATTCCAGCCCTTTTGATTTATGGATCGTGACAATCTGCACCAGATGTTTATCACTTTCGAGGCGCATTTGTTGGCTGGAGGCATTACTGTCTGGCTCGAGGATATGTTGCGATAACCAGCGTACCAGCGCATGTTCACTTTCCAGCTGCGTTCCGGCTTCTTGTAGCAGTTCGCTGATATGCAATATATCGGTAAGACGCCGCTCACCGCCTGCTGTTGCCAGCAAGTTTTCTGCAATGTTACGCGCCGACATCAGCGCCCGCAGCATCGGCATAACGCCACGTTTGCGCCAGATTTGCCGATAACCATCGAACTCTTCGACTACCGCATCCCACGCATGTTCGTCATTATTCAGCGTTTCAATATCCAGCGCATTCAGCCCCATCATTGACGTTGCCAGCGCACTGCGCAGGGTGTTCTCACGTTCGGGAGTCATCACCGCCTGCAACAGCCAAAGCATCTCCTGCGCTTCCAGAGTTTCAAAAACACTGTCGCGGTTCGAAAGGTAAACGGAAGGGATTTCCAGCAGCGTTAAGGCATCGCGCACCTGAGCGGCCTCCTGGCGGCTGCGCACCAGCACACTGATGTCCGAAGCACGCACCGGACGCGCGTCGTCGCCGTTCATCAGCAACGCTTCGCCCCGCTGTCCGGCTTGTAGCCAGTCGCGGATTTGCGCAGCACATACCTGCGCCATGGTACTTTGATAGTCGCCAACGCCGCAGCTTTCGCCTTCCATCAGCCACATTTTCATCGCAGGCTGCGTTTCACCTTTAAACATAAAACGTAACGCCTGATTTTTCCCGGCTGATTTCACTGGAATAAACGGTATTTCGCGAAACATGAACGCGTCATCAGTCTGACTGAAAAGCTTATTCACGCTGTTCACCATTCCTGGTGCGGAGCGCCAGTTGGTATCTAAGGTGTAGTGGGCGTGAACTTCGCTACGCGCCTTCATATAAGTGAAGATATCCGCACCCCGGAATGCATATATGGCCTGTTTCGGGTCGCCAATCAGCAACAATGCGGTTTCCGGCTGATGATGCCAGATACGGCGAAAAATTCGGTACTGCTGGGGGTCGGTATCCTGAAATTCATCGATCATTGCCACCGGGAATCGCGTACGGATCGCCGCTGCCAACACCTCGCCGCTTTCGCTACGCAGCGCAGAATCGAGCCGACTTAACATGTCATCAAAACCCAATTCGCCACGGCGGCGTTTTTCACGCGCTACTGTTTCGCGGATCTCAGCCAATGCGCGGGTTATCACCAGATCGCGGATCGACAATGGTTCTGCAAGCAGTTGATCGATCGCCTCAAACAGTGGATGTCGCGGGGTTTCCCCCCCGGCTTTCGTGCGATCTTCTAAGAAACGCTGAGAGAATTTTTCCAGCGACTCCGGTAACTGATAACTGTTGGTCTCTTCTTCTGCCCAGGCGCTGATCTTCTCGATCCATTTAGCCTGATTGCTACGGTTAAACTTGCGTCGATCAATACCAGAAGATTCGATCAGCGCATCCAGTTCACCCACCGCGTCGCGCCACTGCTGTTTTACCGTATCAATACGCGCCACAATTTGCGCGTGGCGGGAAGCCAGCGTTTCATCATCGGGCGGCGGCGCTTTGATAACCGGCGCTTCGCCTTGCAGATAACGATTAATATCGCGCAGTAACGCCTGCGGCCCTTTCCAGGTTTCAAAGACGACCTGGGCAATTTCACGCGGCAGCGGGTAGCAGTGGCGACGCCAGAAATCGGCGCAGGCCTGGTAACGTAGCAGAGACTCATCTTCAATCAGCTGCTGCTCAAACAGCATGCCGGATTCAAAGGCATTCAGGTTGAGCATGCGCTGGCAAAAACCGTGAATAGTAAAGACTGCCGCTTCATCCATCTGCCGTTCGGCTAACAACAACCACTGCGCGGCTTGCGCTTTATCGTCGATCTCTTCCAGCAGGCGTTCGTACAGTGGATTGTCGGTGGTTTCACGCAGACAGGCGATGCGCAACTCGTGGATATTGCTACGGATACGACCGCGCAATTCTGCCGTGGCAGCCTCGGTAAAGGTGACCACCAGCAGTTCTTCAACGGTCAGCGGGCGGGGAAAGGCGGCAGAACCGCTTAGTCCAAGTAACAGGCGCAAATAGAGCGCCGCAATCGTAAAGGTTTTGCCTGTGCCGGCAGAGGCTTCAATCAGGCGCTCGCCCTGTAAGGGCAAGCGCAAAGGATCTAGTGTCTCGGCGACATCACTCATTCTTTTCACTCATCAGGGGCATTGTTTGCTGCAACGCGCTGACGTTCTCCCACACTTTCCAGCCTTCAGGATGCACATATTCGGCTTTCCCGTTCTGGCTGCCGGAAATCTGCGACAGAATAGCCATGCCTTGCGGCTCGACCACCGCCTGATGGAAGAAATCAGCAAGTTTTTGCGGCGTCAGCAGTTTTATCTGGGCCACGATTTTATCACGCGAATCGAAGCGCATATTGCCGCGATCGAAATCTTTACTTAACTTCGATGCTTCTTCGCCGAGCGTTTGCGGTGCCTGCAGCATCTGGGTTATTACCGCCTGCTGGATTTGCGCAAACTCTTCTGGCTTCATCGTCCGCAATTTTGCCTCTGCGGTTGGGAAAAACGCCTTGTAACGCTCCCACAAGAATGAAGGCTGTTTATCATTGCTTTGCAACAGGAAGCCCATACCCCACTGACGTCCCACGCTCATTGGAAACGCAAACACGGCATAGCCCAACTGTTCTTCGGTACGCAACTGATTGTAGAACCACGGCTGTACGATCTGCCCCAACAGAGAGCTATAGGCTGAGCTGGTGTATTCATCGTAGCCAGTCGGTACAAATACCGCTGCCAGTGCGGAGTCGGTACTGTTACCGGCTTTTTCAAAGATGACGGATTGTTTTTTATCGACCACGACATCTTTGTTACGACACCACTCCGAACCATCAGCGCCCAACTGTTTTTGCACATCGCGTGCCAGCGTTGTTGCCTGGGCTTCGGTCAAGTTGCCAATAACCATAAACTCTGGTCGAGCCCCTGATTTTAAGGCGTCGCGATAGGCCAGCACCTCTTTCAAAGTGATTGAAGGCAAAATTTTGCGCCGTTCATCTCGCGAGAAGTACGGCACTTGCGAGAGCATCTGCGCGGGCATAATCGCCTGCTCGAACGCTTTGCCCTTTTCTGCGGAATCCATCATCTGGTTATACCAGGACTTCGCCTGCTCAAGCTGATCTTCCGTAGCGGTATAGCTAAAGTAGCCCTCCAGCAGAGCCTGGAACAGCTGCGGCAGGCGCTGGGTGTAACCATTGGCATTAACCATAAGGCCGTTGTTAGCATTGGTGGAAAAACTAATGCCACCAACCGACGCCTGGTTGCTTAACTGATCAAGCGCTAGCCCTGCGAGATAATCATTGAGCGCAAACATCACCTGATTACGGGCGCTATCCATGGCTTTCGGGTTACGCAAAATCAGGCTGACATCAGCTTTGGGTTCGCTGGCAAAATAACGGCTTGGCGCATACACCACGCGCAGATTCGACTCATCAACAATCAGCTCTGGGTGGTCATATTTCTTCTCTGACTTAATCAGCGAGAAATCGTCAGGAATATAAGGGTTAAGCTCTGGCAAAGAGAGCACAATGTCGGCGGCTTTTTTCTGCCAGTCAGCGAAAGTTTGTGCGCTAATTTTATCTACCTGATACGGCGCATCGACAAAGTAAGCCGTTTTGTTGTGCGGCTCTTTCGGGCTGATATACCAGATACGCGCATTCTGCGGCGTCATCATCGCCAGGCGTTCTTTTACTGCTTTAGCGTCGTACCGATCGGCAATATTGACTGCATCCAGCGTATGCTCAACAGGAACGCGAATCATGGTATCTGCCAGCCATTCGACGTAATCCATATCACGGGTGATTGACGGATAACGGAAGTCGATATCCAGCACATTCGCCAGTTCATTGAAGTATTGTTTATCGATCCCTTTTTCACGTAACAGATTGAGGTAGCTAAAAATGGCCGCCACAACCTGATCGCGATTCGCCAGACCTTTATCGGTTAAAGAAGCAGAGATCGCTAATACGCCGCTGTTGCCGTTGACGATAGGATCGGAGTTGGCGCTAATGCCCTCAACTAATCCCTGCTTTTGCAGCCAGTCAGAAAGTGTACCTGGGCTGCGATTACCAATCAGATAGGTAATCAATTCATCCGTTTTACTACGGAACTTCGCTGAATTGTTATCGATGCGAAACTCAACGCGCAGAACTTTACGCGGCAGCGCCGGGACGTAATGAATGATAATGCCCTTTTGCGCGTCGGTGACTACCGGCACGGTGATTTCCGGTTTTTTGCTCTCTTTGTTCGGCACGCGACCAAAGGTGTCCGCCGCCATTTTTGCCAACTCCGGCAGCGGTTTATTGCTGTAAATAACCGCCTTCATCAGATTGGCAGAGTAATATTTCTCGTGAAAATCTTTCAGCGCCTGCTGTACCGGATTTCCGGGTTTGTCGCTTAAAGTTTCGAGGTTACCACCAGAAAACTTTGAACCGGGGTGTGCCGGGTTAATGGTTTCTGCGCTGACCTGTGCCATGCGCATCCCGTCACGCGTACGCGCCATGGTTAATTCGGCATTCACTGCATTACGTTCACGTTCGGCGTATTTCTTGTCGAGCAAGGGTTCTGCAATAGCGTCCGCCAGGCGGTCTACCGCACCGGGCAAGGCGTCGTTCTCAACTTCCAGATAGAAAGCCGTGCGATACGGTGCCGTGCTGGCATTGTGACTGCCGCCGTGCATTTTGAGATATTCGGCCAGACTGTCAGCCTGCGGGTACTTTTTCGACCCCATCAGACTCATATGTTCAAGGTAATGTGCCAGCCCCTGGTACGCCTCGGGATCTTCCAGCGACCCAACGGGCACTACCAGCGCCGAGAGCGATTTAACCGCCTGCGGATCAGAAACCAGCAAGACCACCATACCGTTATCCAGACGTATAGCCTGATACTGGCGGTTATCTTTATCACTTTTACGGATGGTTTCCTGAATCGGCTGCCATCCCGTTTCTGCCTGACTTAAGGGTGCCCAAAGGGCAACAAACAACAATAATGCTTTGAACCAGGTGCTGCTGGGCATTCACGGACCTCATAATCAACTTTATTTTCTGGCCAGATTCAACAGGTTAACGCAAATCATCTGCCAGAATTTAATCTTGTGCTGCACGAGTCAGCCTATGTCTATATATCCATCAGTCCGTGACTGGTGCGCATCATAAAGCAAGCAGATATATTGCGCAATTTTTATACAGCACTCATGACTGATTAAAGCGAAACAGCGGTAACAGGAAACGTTGCGACTGTTCAACGATGGCCTCCATTGTCTCTGGTGTTAATTGCCGCCAGAGCCGTTGATACCAGATATCATCACCTTCGCCACGCACCATCATGTTGCCTTCGTAAGCCTGAAGGAATTTCGTACGGGCTTTTTGTAACGTGGAATCGTCATCCAGCATGGCATCGTTTTGCGCGTCATAACAGGTTTTTAGCCACGCGCCGCCACTTTCAGGTAACACCAGCAATGGCGCGGACATTCCTTCACGATACCCCTCAATCAGTTGTGAGAGGTAATGCAATGCCTGTTCGGCTGCAAGCGGCGGAAAACGCCACTCGCCGTCTTTGCGTAGAAAAAGGCGACTTTCACCATTACCACCGCTGGCACAGTAGACAAGGTGTTCCAGCCAAAGTTGCATTCCCTGCGCCACACTTAATAAAGAGGGACGCCAGCGCAACAGGCCATCCGGCTGCACCTGCGGCAACCAGCCAGTTATCTGCACACCGTTGCAGGCGAGATCAATTTCCATACTCTGCCCCGGCTGGCGACAGGCAATGACTCTGTCGGCAAGCTGCTGCATCTCCTGGCACTGTGTTTCCCAGAAAATTTCACCAAAAGCGCCATACGGTAAATCCCCTGCCGCCCGGAAGCGGCGGAACAAGCGTTCGGCATCATCCTGCTCAACCAGTGCATTCAATAACTGCTGATTGATTTGATAACGGCTAAGCCCTTCCAGAATAAATGGCTCGGTGTCGGGGATTTCGCTGTCTTCAGTACGGAAGTTCACCTGCAAACGCATCTGGAAGAACGCCCGTACCGGATGTGCCCAGAATCGTTGTAGCGTTTCCAGCGGCACGGTTTCCGGTAAGGTAAACGGCAGCGGCTGAACAAATTCAGAATGTGCTTTACCAGCCTGGCTGGCCGCAGGTAGCCATTCACGAGCATAGCTTTGTCGTTCGCCTGGCTGGTAGTTTTGCGGATCAAACGGCATCCGGGTATGGAGGCAAGTAAGATGCGCTTTTACCCTTGCCTCGCTTTCATCACAGTTGAGCGCTTCATCGCCCGGTAGATAATGGCTTTGCCCGATGTAGTCGATCAGTTCCTGCACCAGTACCGACGGGAAACGTTCACTGTTATCCTGAATAGAACGCCCGATATAGCTGATATAGAGTTTTTGCTGCGCGGAAATTAACGCTTCCAGGAACAGATAGCGGTCGTCATCGCGACGACTACGGTCGCCACGCTTCGGTTTCTGGCTCATCAGGTCAAAGCCCAATGGCGCAAGCTGGCGTGGATAAACGCCGTCGTTCATTCCCAGCAGGCAAACCACTTTGAATGGGATGGAACGCATTGGCATCAGAGTACAAATGTTAACCGGTCCGGCGAGAAAACGCTGGCTGATACGTTCCTGATCCAGGCGCTGTGCCAGTTCATCACGCAATAGTGACAGCGGCACCGCGTCGCCATACTGCGCACCTAAACCTTCGGCGATAATCGCCTGCCATTGTTGTTCGATCAGCGTCATCGCCGCTTCGGTTTCCGCATCCGGCAGGAAGAAGGCGTTGAGCATATCGCGACAAACCGGCAACCACTCTTCCAGCGGACGCTCCTGCGCCAGCCCGCGACGCCAGATGTTTAGCTGCATTAGCAGTGAAGCCAGATGCCCCACCAGTTCTGCAATTAAGCCGCTCGATTCATCATAAGGTAGAACCGATTGCCACTCGCCCTGCGCGCTCTCCATCGCGTAGCCCAGCAACATACGCGTCAGGCCAAACCGCCAGGTGTGTTGTCCGGTGGCGGGGAGTTCCAGCTCGCGAACGTTGTCGTCATCTATCCCCCAACGAATGCCGGATTCGTTGACCCACTGGCGTAAATAACGCAGCCCTTCTTCGGTGATGTCAAACCGCGCCGCCAGCACCGGCACATCCAGCAGCGCCAGCACATCCTCTGACACAAAGCGACTGTCAGGCAGTGATAACAGGCTGATAAACGCTTCCAGTACCGGATGTGACTGCCGCGCCCGACGGTCGGAAATGGCGTAAGGCAGGTAACGATCCGCAGGTGCGCTACCAAACACAGCCTGAATAAACGGACTGTAGCTGTCGATGTCGGCCACCATCACGATGATGTCGCGCGGAGTGAGTGTCGGGTCTTCCTCCAGCATCGCCAGCAGGCGATCGTGTAAAACTTCAACTTCACGCTGCGGGCTATGGCAAACGTGAAAGGTGATACTGCTATCCAGTGGATCAAGCGGGCGTTTGTTATCGCTACGGGAAAACTCTTCGATGTTTACACCAGCAACGGCGCGGTTTTCCAGTTCCAGAATGTCAGACTGAATGTTATGCAGCAGGTTATCTGGCGTAACATCGACAAAAGCGTCCAGCTCCTGGCTGCTCTCCAGATCAGAAAGGAGATAAATGTAGTCGCGCCCAAGCTTGCCCCATGAGGCCAGCAGCGGGTTGCCGACATCCTGTTCACCATCGCTGTTAAAGAGCTGCCCGGCATTTTCGCTGTCGCGAAATAGCGGTAATTCGCGATCTTCAAAACTGTGTCGGCGCTGGCGAGTCAGTAGTTTCGCCAGATAAGCAGGATCTTTAATGTCGCCCCAGTAATAACGGCAGGGGTTGGTAAACAGGAGATGGATTTCAATATGTTTACCCAGCGCCTGTAGCGCCTGGAGATAAACAGGCGGTAACGCGGAAATACCGCATATAAAGACGCGCGAAGGTAACCCCGGCGGGCAGGTCGTCGCGGACTCCAGCGTTTCGATAAAGCGCTGATAAAGATTGGCGCGGTGCCAGCGCGGTTGCCCGAGTTCGTCGGTATATTCCACCAACGCCTTCCACAACGGCGCTTGCCAGGCCTGCGCCTCTCCCAGCCCTTCAACCAAATGTCCTGTTTCCCACTGTGCCAGCCAGTCCGGACGATAGACCAGATACTGGTCAAACAGGTCCGCCGCTTTTGAGGAAAGCTGGAACAGTTTTCGCTTGTCGCTATCGTCAGTCAGATAATGCCGCAACAGGGTAAAGTCTTCGCGATCCAGCAATTGCGGCAACAGAGTCATCAGTTTCCAGCTCATGCTCTGTTTGTTAAAGGCGCTCTCTTTGGGGATCTCCGGTAACACCCGGACGAACATATCCCAGATAAAGCTCGCTGGCAGCGGAAAATCAATGTTTGCCGCAATACCAAACTTTTGCGACAGGGTCATTTGCAGCCACTGTGCCATACCGGTACTTTGCACCAGAATCATCTCTGGTTCGAAAGGATCGTCCAGCCGTTCGCGTTCGACAATAAACTCCATCAACGCTTCCAGCACATCCAGACGATTGGAATGGTAGACCCTTAACATAGCGGCTCCTGACTACTGACGATTCGGGCAATGCAGGCGGGTCATCTCGCCTTCTCTGCCCCCGGGTGAAACTAGCGTAACGCTGATGCTGACACATCCCGCCTGCGATGTCTGCATTCGGTTGACCTGCCAGTTGGCAGGTGGCGAAATCGCACGCAGTTGCGTTTGCTGCCAGCCATGCCGCCAGAGCTGTTGGTACTGGTTTCTGCTGGCAAGACTGTTCATTAATGTTCGCTGGAAACCCGATAACGCAGTGACAATCATCACCATCAACACCATCGCCAACATTACCTCCGGCAGGCTAAAGCCTTGTTGATTCTTCAGGGAAGCTGACATAACGCCCTCTCTTTCAGCGGACAAAAATCGCTCCAGCCGCGTGGCGAAAAAACAATGTTTCCATCGATGACTTCGCCTGTTCGCCACAACGAAACGCCTTCATAACCGGCAATCAATACGGCCTCATTATCTGCCAATAAACGCAGACAAACCCGGGCACCGGTGGCAGCATACAGTAAGCACTGAACTGCGGGCTGCGTCTGCCAGGAGTGCATTTTTCCCCACTCCAGCGCCGACTGAACGATGGCCTGGCGGCGCAATGACTGACTTTCCATGCTCACGCGAGAGGCAAAACTGCGATCCTGTTGGCTCATTCCTTGTAATAGCAAGCTACCCAAAATCAGCAGCATAAGGACCAGAGCCAGTGACGAAACACCCTTTTCGCGGTTCACAGGTTGAATCCTGTCACGCTATAGCTGGCATCCACCACGGTTTGCGGATCAGCCTTGCTGGCAGCGTGCATATTAACCGTCAACACCGGCGAGAAACCGCTGACATCCTGTCGGGTAACCTGAAAAGTGTCGATAATGATGGCATCCGGATTAGTGACTTTATCCCAGCCCTTACCTTCACAGGATGTCGCACCGCGTAGCGTTTCCAGCACATGCTCCTTCAGACGAAATCCAATCTGGTCGGACTCTTTTACCGGTTCGCGATCCCAGATACCGTTACTGTTCGCATCCCACTGCACAATGATACAGTCACCCTGTCCGACAATTTCCAGCCCTTCGCCGGTACAGCTGCCATGACAATAACCCGCCCTCTGGAGATGCTTCGCGACGGTAAATACCCGCAGCCAGATTTCATCTTCCAGCGCCAGCTTACTGGTGCTCGTTAAACTTTCACGCTGTAACGCAGGCAGAAAGCGTGCCGCCCCCAGCAACAATACGCTACTGATCGCCATAGCAATCAACACTTCCAGCAGAGAAAAACCTTGCTCTTTTACAGGCATCCTTCTGTTTCTCCTTGCTGACAAAGCCGGAGTCTTCCCCACGGCGAAACCACCAGCCACCACTCGCCCGTTGAGTTTTTGAAGCGAATATGCCCGGCCCATGCGGTATTGCGCAGGCCAAAGAAAGCAAGCGAAGGTGTCAGGTCGCTCATTTCGACTTCGGGCCAGCGTGACACAAAGACCAATGGTGAACTGCCATGACAGGTATTCGCCCCAGCAGCGGAACTCACAAGGCACCATAACGTCCCCTCCCTGATAACGCTGATACTGTGGTCGCGGTTATGCCAGTTGGCATCTTCACGTAAATAGAGCAAATAGTCCCGCGCCTGGCTGGCGGTTTGCCATAGCCGTTGCGACTGCTGCCAGTATTGCCAGCCATAGAGTCCACTTGCGCTTAGCATGACCAAAATCAGCATCGCGACCAGCGTTTCAATCAGCGTATAACCACGTTGTGTTTTCATGCCGGCAGTATGGAGCGAGGAGAAAAAAAGACGAGGGCCAGTTT
Source organism: Escherichia sp. F1 (assembly GCF_046764225.1). NCBI lineage: Bacteria > Pseudomonadati > Pseudomonadota > Gammaproteobacteria > Enterobacterales > Enterobacteriaceae > Escherichia > Escherichia sp. F1. The sequence continues at coordinate 1,017,187 of NZ_CP177202.1, read as the reverse complement.
CTATTTCTTCGGCGCATCTTCCGGACTATTTACGCCGTTGCAGGAGGTTGCAAAATTTCGGGAAAGCGTCTCGAAGAATTTAACGGAGGGTAAAAAAAACCGACGCACACTGGCGTCGGCTCTGGCAGGATATTTCGTAATTAGATAGCCACCGGCGCTTTAATGCCCGGATGCGGATCGTAGCCTTCAATCTCAAAGTCTTCGAAACGGTAGTCGAAGATGGATTCGGGTTTACGTTTGATAATCAACTTCGGCAGCGGACGCGGTTCGCGGCTTAATTGCAGATGAGTTTGATCCATATGGTTGCTGTACAGGTGCGTGTCGCCACCGGTCCAGACAAAATCACCCACTTCCAGATCGCACTGCTGCGCCATCATATGCACCAGTAACGCGTAGCTGGCAATGTTGAACGGCAGGCCGAGGAAGACGTCACAGGAGCGCTGATAAAGCTGGCAAGAGAGTTTGCCGTCTGCCACATAGAACTGGAAGAATGCATGGCACGGTGCCAGCGCCATTTTATCCAGTTCGCCTACGTTCCACGCTGAAACAATAATGCGGCGCGAATCCGGGTCGTTTTTCAGCTGGTTCAGTACCGTAGTGATCTGGTCAATATGACGACCATCTGGCGTTGGCCAGGCGCGCCACTGTTTACCATACACTGGCCCGAGGTCGCCGTTTTCATCGGCCCATTCGTCCCAGATGGTGACATTGTTTTCGTGTAGATAAGCAATGTTAGTGTCGCCCTGCAGAAACCACAGCAGTTCATGGATGATGGAACGCAGGTGGCAACGTTTAGTTGTCACCAGCGGGAATCCATCCTGCAGGTTAAAACGCATCTGATGACCAAAAATGGAAAGCGTTCCGGTTCCGGTACGGTCGTTTTTCTGTGTGCCTTCGTCGAGCACTTTTTGCATCAGTTCTAAATACTGTTTCATGGTTCCTCAGGAAACGTGTTGCTGTGGGCTGCGACGATATGCCCAGACCATCATGATCACACCCGCGACAATCATCGGGATGGAAAGAATTTGCCCCATGCTGATGTACTGCACCCAGGCACCGGTAAACTGCGCGTCGGGCTGGCGGAAAAACTCAACAATGATGCGAAACGCGCCGTAACCAATCAGGAACAAGCCTGAGACTGCTCCCATTGGGCGCGGTTTACGAATATACAGGTTGAGGATAATAAACAGCACCACACCTTCCAGCAGCAGCTCGTAAAGCTGTGATGGGTGGCGCGGCAGCACACCGTAAGTGTCGAAAATGGATTGCCACTGCGGGTTGGTTTGCAGCAGCAAAATATCTTCTGTACGGGAGCCAGGGAACAGCATGGCAAACGGGAAGTTCGGGTCAACGCGGCCCCACAATTCACCGTTAATAAAATTGCCCAGACGCCCGGCACCAAGACCAAACGGAATGAGTGGTGCGATAAAATCAGAGACCTGGAAGAAGGAACGTTTAGTACGGCGGGCGAAGATAATCATCACCACGATAACGCCAATCAGGCCGCCGTGGAAAGACATGCCGCCGTCCCAGACACGGAACAGATACAGCGGATCGGCCATAAACTGCGGGAAATTGTAGAACAGAACATAACCAATACGTCCACCGAGGAAGACGCCGAGGAAGCCCGCATAGAGTAAGTTTTCAACTTCATTTTTGGTCCAGCCGCTGCCCGGACGATTCGCCCGACGTGTTGCCAGCCACATTGCAAAAATGAAACCCACCAGATACATCAGGCCGTACCAGTGAAGCGCTACGGGTCCTATTGAGAAAATGACCGGATCAAACTCCGGAAAATGCAGATAGCTACTGGTCATCTGTCACCACAAGTTCTTGTTATTTCGCTGAAAGAGAACAGCGATTGAAATGCGCGCCGCAGGTTTCAGGCGCTCCAAAGGTGCGAATAATAGCACAAGGGGACCTGGCTGGTTGCCGGATACCGTTAAAAGATATGTATATGATCCGCGCTATAACCCTCCGCGAATCAACCCGCCCATGCCGCGACGCTCCATAAAGGCTGCAACCTGATGGCGAACTTCGGTCGCCAGTTGCGCTTCCAGACTACGCTGCGCAAGATTTTCTGCTTCGGCATAATCAATGCGCCGCAGCAGGTATTTTACGCGCGCTACAGAACGTCCGTTCATAGACAGATGGCGATACCCAAGCCCAATGAGGATTGCCACGCACATGGGATCGCCCGCCATTTCACCGCACAAACGGAGATCGATTCCATGTATTTCCGCTTCCCGGGCGATCATCGCCAGAGCTCGTAACATTGCAGGATGAAGACTGTCATAAATGTTCGCCACCCGGGTATTGTTGCGATCAACGGCCAGGATGTATTGAGTCAGATCGTTGGTGCCAACAGAGATAAAATCGACCCGCTTTGCCAGATGCGGCAGCATAAATACCATTGACGGCACTTCCAGCATGATGCCGATACGTGGTTTGGGAATTTCGTAACCGATCATCTCCTCGACTTCACGTCCGGCACGTTCAATCAGGCGGCGTGCTTCGTCAACTTCATCGAGGCTGGTGACCATCGGCAACAGAATATTCAGGTTGCCCGTAGCGGCATTAGCACGCAGCATCGCCCGCACCTGGATCAAGAAGATCTCCGGCTGATCGAGCGTAATGCGAATCCCACGCCAACCCAGGCATGGATTCTCTTCGCTGATCGGCATGTAAGGCAGCTGCTTATCTGCTCCGACATCCAGCGTACGCAAGGTGACGGGTTTATCATTGAACATTTGCAGCATCCCCTGATACTGCGCCACCTGTTCTTCTTCCGACGGAAAACCACTTTGCAGCATGAATGGGATTTCAGTGCGATAAAGTCCTATGCCATCAATACGGCTGCCCAGTTTTTCTTCATGTTCCGGGCTTAAACCGGCATTGAGCATGACTTTAATGCGCTCGCCGCTTTTTAACTGGGCGGGTAAATTGACGTCATCTTCCGCCAGACGGCTAAGCTCAATCTCTTCACTAATTAGCCGCTGATATTCTTGCAGCAGTACCGGCTCCGGATCGACCAGCAATTCACCGCGATAACCATCGACGATCAACGTCCGACGATGCAGCACCGAAGGCTGAATATCCGCGCCCATTACGGTAGGGATCCCCAGCGCACGTACCATGATCGCAGCATGGGAGTTGGCTGCGCCATCGCGCACGACAACACCGACTAAGCGATCCTGGGGCAGCTCAGCAAGCGTTGTTGCTGACAGTTCATCTGCCACCAGAATGAAACGTTCCGGCCAGGCGTTCGGCCCTTGATTAGCGTCATCAAGATGAAACAGCAATCGCTGACCCAGCGCACGTAAATCGCCAGCCCGCTCTTTGAGATAGTTATCGCTTAGCGCGGCAAACTGTTCGGCAAATTTTTCAATGACCGTTTTTACCGCCCACTCTGCCACCGAGCCTTTATCAACCTCGGCAAACAATTCGCGCCGCAGCCGGGTGTCCGAAAGCAGGTGCGAGTAAAGATCGAAAATAGCCGCCGTTTCTTTTTGTGCACCGGCGGCAAAGCGTTTGCTGTAGCGGCGAAACTCGTTTGCCGCTTCTTCCAGCGCCCCGGTCAGTCGTTCGCGTTCCAGAGCCGGATCCAGCGTTGATGCCTGATACACCTGTTCCATTAAAGGTAACGTGGCATCCTGCCAGCCTTCGGCAATCGCCACACCAGGCGCTGCCGGTAATGCACGGATTCGCGTCTGGCGATATTGTCCAAACAAGGCAGTCAACTGCGACTGAGAAAGAATAGCTGCCATCTGAGTGGCAAGCGTCACCAGGAAGGATTCTTCACTTTCGTCATACTGGCGCAACTCTCGTTGCTGTACCACCAGTACACCAAGCAACTGGCGACGTTGAATAATTGGTACGCCTAAAAACGCGCGGAAACGTTCTTCTTTTACGGAGGGGATGTATTTGAAGCTGGGGTGCTTTTGCGCATCTGCAAGGTTTATCGGTTCCGCCAGCCTGCCAACCAGGCCGACGATCCCTTCATCAAACGCGAGCGTTACAGTGCGACCGCGTGGTTTTTTCAGCCCCCGGGTCGCCATCAGGTAGTAACAACGTCGATCATGATCGGCAAGGTAAACCGAACAGACCTCGGTGTCCATCGCAAGACAGATGTCGGTAACCAGAATATTTAACGCCTCATTCAGGCGTGGTGCGCTGGCTACCTTTTCGACTATTTCGCGCAGGCGAGTGAGCATAATTGGCGTGACTTAACCTCTTTTACGTCGATAAGCAGATGCGTTTTGTGGTTTTGGCGTATTTTCCTGCAGTGACATCACCACACTCGCGAACTCTTTCATTACCCTACGGTAGACATCACGTTTAAATGACACCACCTGTCTGACCGGATACCAGTAACTTACCCATCGCCAGCCGTCAAACTCTGGTGTACTGCTGGTTTGCATATTGATTTCTGCATCGCCGCTCACCAGCTGCAAGAGAAACCATTTTTGTTTTTGGCCGATACAAACCGGCTTCGTGTCCCAACGCACCAAACGTTTCGGTAATTTGTAGCGCAACCAGTTACGCGTTGAAGCAAGGATTCGAACGTCTTTACGGCTTAATCCTACTTCTTCAAACAATTCACGGTACATCGCCTGCTCTGCGGATTCTCCGGGGTTGATTCCGCCTTGCGGAAATTGCCAGGAGTGCTGACCAAATCGCCGGGCCCACATTACCTGCCCCTGGCGATTACAAATCACGATACCTACGTTTGGGCGGTAGCCATCGTCATCAATCACCGGACTACCTCAAAATAAAGCTTTATATACGAATGATTGTTTCATACTCCAGGAAGACGGTAAACCACTCTCTGCAGGGCATTACACACTAATAACAATTGAATAACTCACAGTTATGTGCAGAGTTATAAACAGAGGAAGGGGTGGATAGCCGTTTTTATTCACCTTTTCTGTGGATAGAGTTGTGAAGAACTACGGAATTACTACGGGAAAACCCGGAGCATTCTGAATAAGCCCGATATAGACATTTTAAAATATTCATTATCAGTCAATGCATTACATGTAATTTGAGTAATAAAAAAGAGTAATTCGTGACCCAGGTCACACCTCTCATTTACGGGTTGGCGAAAGATCAACCAATGCCGTATTTATCCACAGAATGTGCCACTAAGTTAAGCACTGAACCACTAAAAACTGGAGTTTCGTCGCACGTCAAGGCTGTAAATGGAAACAGTAGTGGAGGTTTTTCACAGTTATCCCAGCTTTCTGTGGATAACATGGTGTAAGATCCTGTTTATTTTCAGTGACCAGATTTGGAAAACCCGTTGCAGTGTTGCGCAACTCGATTACAGGAAGCCTAAAAAGCAATATAAATCAGAGAATTGAACAACGCATGTGGAAAAAGTTACACTGCGAATATTCGGCACATAATTGCTGTTTGTTTTTTAACCAAGGTATCGTGACATGTCCCAACCTCGCCCACTGCTCTCTCCTCCCGAAACTGAAGAACAGTTGTTAGCGCAAGCACAACAACTTTCTGGTTATACATTGGGAGAACTGGCGGCACTTGCCGGGCTGGTTACGCCAGAGAATTTAAAACGCGATAAGGGCTGGATTGGCGTGTTACTGGAGATCTGGCTAGGTGCCAGCGCAGGGAGTAAACCTGAGCAAGATTTTGCTGCTCTGGGCGTGGAACTTAAAACTATCCCTGTGGATAGTCTTGGTCGTCCGCTGGAAACAACATTCGTTTGTGTTGCCCCGTTAACGGGCAATAGCGGAGTGACCTGGGAAACCAGCCACGTGCGCCACAAGCTCAAACGCGTACTGTGGATACCGGTTGAAGGAGAGCGCAGCATCCCGCTGGCGCAGCGTCGCGTAGGATCACCGTTACTGTGGAGCCCGAATGAAGAGGAAGACCGACAGCTACGCGAAGACTGGGAAGAATTAATGGATATGATTGTTCTCGGTCAGGTTGAGCGGATTACCGCTCGTCACGGGGAATATTTACAGATACGACCGAAAGCAGCGAATGCGAAAGCGCTTACCGAAGCCATTGGTGCCCGGGGCGAACGGATTCTGACGCTGCCGCGCGGATTTTATTTGAAGAAGAATTTCACCAGTGCGCTACTGGCCCGTCATTTTCTGATCCAGTAGCCATCGCTTTGACCTGCCGCTTTCCGGGCATATAATTACCGCTTCATTTTTTTGGCAGGGCTTTTTAGATGTTATTTGCATGGATAACCGATCCTAACGCCTGGCTTGCGCTCGGTACGCTGACGCTGCTGGAGATCGTTCTTGGGATCGACAATATTATTTTTCTTTCTCTGGTGGTGGCAAAGCTCCCCACAGCACAACGTGCTCATGCGCGGCGTCTGGGGTTGGCGGGAGCCATGGTTATGCGTCTGGCGCTGCTGGCATCAATCGCCTGGGTTACGCGCCTGACAAATCCGCTTTTTACAATATTCAGCCAGGAAATTTCCGCCCGTGATTTGATTCTGCTTCTGGGTGGCTTGTTCCTTATCTGGAAAGCCAGCAAGGAAATCCACGAATCCATTGAAGGTGAAGAAGAAGGGCTGAAAACACGCGTTTCATCATTCCTCGGCGCTATCGTGCAGATTATGCTGCTGGATATTATCTTCAGCCTCGACTCGGTGATTACCGCTGTGGGTCTGTCAGATCACCTGTTTATTATGATGGCAGCCGTGGTGATTGCCGTAGGCGTGATGATGTTCGCCGCGCGCTCGATTGGTGATTTTGTCGAACGCCATCCTTCGGTAAAAATGCTGGCGCTCTCTTTCCTGATTCTGGTGGGCTTTACCCTGATTCTGGAAAGTTTCGACATCCACGTACCGAAAGGTTACATCTACTTCGCGATGTTCTTCTCTATTGCGGTTGAAAGCCTCAACCTGATTCGCAACAAAAAGAACCCGCTCTGATACTCCGTACGCTCTCCTGCGGGAGGGCGTACTCACTCCTGTTACCCTCACAGTTTAAGATTTTCCTGCTTTCAAGATATATAACGTCGGTTTATAAACAGACTATTATCATAGGTGGGCCAAATGAGGATAACCGGATGAAAAAATGGGCAGTAATAATTTCTGCAGTCGGACTGGCGTTTGCTGTTTCCGGGTGTTCCAGTGATTACGTCATGGCGACCAAAGATGGCCGTATGATTTTGACCGATGGAAAACCTGAAATTGATGATGATACCGGGCTGGTGAGTTATCACGATCAGCAAGGTAACGCGATGCAAATTAACCGTGATGATGTTTCGCAAATTATTGAACGTTAACTAATAAGGTCAGCATCCGGCTGGCCTTAAGATTTTTCTCTTTCCCTTTTCCCTTCCCTCTGCCATTTTTATATTCCTTATGTCGTGATTATAAAAAGGAAACGGCTATGCAATATCACCGTATACCCCACAGTTCGCTGGAAGTCAGCACGCTGGGGCTTGGCACGATGACGTTTGGTGAACAGAACAGCGAAGCCGACGCCCACGCACAACTCGACTATGCCGTCGCTCAGGGCATTAACCTTATCGACGTTGCCGAAATGTACCCAGTACCTCCGCGCCCCGAAACGCAAGGGTTGACTGAAACCTACGTCGGCAACTGGCTGGCGAAACATGGCAGCCGCGAAAAGTTAATTATCGCCTCCAAAGTGAGCGGACCGTCGCGCAATAATGACAAAGGCATCCGCCCGGATCAGGCGCTGGATCGGAAGAATATCCGCGAAGCACTGCATGACAGCCTCAAGCGTCTGCAGACTGATTACCTCGATCTTTATCAGGTGCACTGGCCGCAGCGCCCAACCAACTGCTTCGGCAAACTCGGTTATAGCTGGACAGATTCTGCGCCTGCGGTTTCGCTGCTGGATACGCTGGACGCACTGGCAGAGTACCAACGCGCGGGAAAAATTCGTTATATCGGCGTGTCGAACGAAACTGCATTTGGCGTAATGCGCTACCTGCATTTGGCGGACAAACACGATCTGCCGCGTATTGTCACCATTCAGAACCCCTACAGCCTGTTAAACCGCAGTTTTGAAGTAGGTCTGGCAGAAGTCAGCCAGTATGAAGGGGTCGAACTGCTGGCCTATTCGTGCCTGGGTTTCGGCACACTGACCGGGAAATATCTCAATGGTGCAAAACCCGCTGGCGCACGTAATACGCTCTTTAGTCGCTTCACCCGCTATAGCGGTGAGCAAACGCAAAAAGCCGTCGCGGCGTATGTTGATATAGCCAGACGTCATGGCCTGGATCCTGCACAGATGGCGCTCGCTTTTGTACGCCGTCAACCGTTTGTTGCCAGCACTCTGCTGGGCGCAACCACGATGGAGCAGCTGAAAACTAACGTCGAAAGTTTGCATCTGGAGTTAAGCGAAGACGTATTAGCTGAAATTGAAGCGGTACATCAGGTTTATACTTATCCGGCACCATAAGATTAACGCCGGTTAAAACCGGCGTTAAATATTAATGACGGCGCTGCCAGATCCACAGCGCCGTTATTGCCAGCGCAAATAGCGCACCGAAGCCAATGCCAATGGGCACGACCGGGATGCCTACCATTACCGCCAGCGAGTAAATGCCCAGCATCAACAACATGGCGCTGTTTTCGCCAAGGTTTTGTACTGCAATCGCATTCCCCGCCCCGACGTTTTTTTTACCCCGCTCCTGTAGCAACGCATTGAGCGGTACTACAAAAAAGCCCCCCAGCACGCCAATCAGCATCAACAAGGCATAGGCTGGCAGCAGCTCGTGTTGCAGGGAGAAAATCAGTACCACCACGCCAATCAAAATCCCGGCTGGCATACAGCGTGACACGGTTTCCAGCGTAACCAGCTTCGCTGCCGCACCTGCGCCAACCACGATACCAATCGCTACCATCGCGTTGAGATAGGTCGGCGTAGCGTTATCGGTAATGCCCAGCGCCACCGGTACCCACAGCACCAACAGGAAACGCAGCGTGACACCTGCTCCCCAGAATAAACTGGTGCCCACCAGCGAAAAACGCGTTTCACCATTGCGCCATAGCGAGGTGCAGGCATTCAGGAAACTGCGGGTCATGTTGATGAGATTCCAGGACTGCCCCGGACGCGCCGCCACCAGTTTGGGAATGTAGATATTGGCAACGACCGCACCACCGTAGGCCAGTGCGCATGCGGCCAGGGCGACCAGGACATGCCAGTCAGCCAGCACACCACCGGCTACGGAACCGAGCAAAATCGCCGCTATGGTAGAAGCTTCCATTAAACCGTTAGCTTTCACTAACTTACTACCCGTGGTTAATTCGCCGAGAATACCGTATTTCGCCGGTGAATAGGCTGCAGCACCAACACCCACCAGCGTATAGCCGAGAAACGGATTGATACCAAAGCAGATACTGGCTGCGCCTAGCAGCTTCAGGCCGTTGGCAAACATCATCACCCGGCCTTTGGCGAAGCTATCCGCCACCTGTCCGACAAACGGCGCAAAAAGAATGTAAGCACCTACAAACACCATTTGCAGGATGGGCTGGCTCCACTCCGGATAGAACTGCGCTTTCAGTAACGCCAGAGTGGCAAACAGCAGCGCATTATCGCCAAACGCAGAGAGAAACTGCGCCACGATAACCGCTTTCATCCCCTTCGACCACAACGAAGTGTTAGTGTGCACTGACTCACTCATCGTGTTGTTCCGCTTCGTCTACCCAGCTTTTCAACGTGACAAAGTCAGGTTTGCCGCTGCCAAGTAATGGCATCTGTTTCAGATAGCGAATATCGCGCGGTACAGCAAGCTCCGGCACGCCGTGCTCGCGGGCATACTGTTGTAACTTATCGCGCGTCAGTTCGTTATCTGTGGTGAAAAGCACCAGTGCCTCGCCTTTGCTGGCATCGCTCTTAATCGCAGTGGCATGGACTTTATCTGGCGAAACACCAAGTGCCAGTTGTTCCACCATTTCCAGCGACACCATTTCGCCTGCAATTTTGGCAAAGCGTTTTGCGCGGCCCTGAATCTGCACAAAGCCCTGCTCGTCAAAACGCACAATATCGCCAGTGTCATACCAGCCGCGCTCCATTTCGCCGCGAACATTCTCGGCGGTGGGCACTTCCAGTACACCTGGCTTCTCCACCCGCAGATAGCCGTTCATTATGTTCGGCCCTTTCAGTTGCAGGCGTCCGCCCTCTTCGATACCAGGAACCGACAACAGGCGCGCGTCCATACCTGGTAGAATACGCCCTACCGTACCGGGTTTCGCCGCCATCGGTACGTTGATAGAAACGACAGGCGCGCACTCGGTCACACCGTAGCCTTCAAGGATGCGCAGGCCAAATTTATCCTGCCAAAGCTGTTTGGTACTTTCTTGTAGTTTTTCTGCGCCTGCCACCACATAGCGTAGACGATAGAAGTCATACGGGTTGGCGAAACGCGCGTAGTGACCGAGGAAAGTCGAGGTACCGAACAACACGGTGCAACTGCGGTCATACACCAACTCCGGCACAATGCGGTAATGCAGCGGGCTTGGATAAAGGAACACTTCTGCACCTGTGAGCAGTGGCGTAAACAGGCCTACCGTCAGCCCAAAGGAGTGAAACAGCGGTAACGCCGACATAAAGCGATCGTTGGTGGTGAAGTCGGCAATCGTTTTAATCTGCTCGACATTCGCCAGAATGCTTTTATGGCTATGGACGACGCCTTTCGGATGGCCTTCAGAACCGGAGGTAAAAAGGATCAGCGCCTCTTCTTCCGGCTGCTGTTTTACCTGTGCCAGACGCGGCATCAGCAAATGAGCGAAAATCCACACTTTGTCGGCAGTGGTGACATCTGCTTTTAAATCTTCCAGATAGACCCAGCGCACCTGAGTAAGTTGCTCCGGCAGATGCCAGAGTTTACCTTTATCGAGAAACTGGCGGGAAGTGAAGATGGTTTTGATTTCAGCTGCCGTAATGGCGCTGGTCAGCCCTTTTACCCCAGCGGTGTAGTTCATCATTGCAGGAATGCGACGACGGGCGATGGCCCCAAAAATCACTGCCGCACTGATGCCTGCATTGGGTAGCATTAAGCCGATGCGTTCGCCTTCAACACTGTATTTTTCAAGGATGCGTCCAACAAACAGCGTTTTCGTAAGCAATTTGCGATAGGAGTCTGGGGTAAAGTTGACGTCTTCGACACATTTCTTCCCGGCTCCGAAGCGGTACATTGCACTCAGTAAAGATTCGTACAGCGTTTCACGCGGGCGCACCGCCATACGCGCTTCCATCATTATTTGATGCAGCATTTCGCCAGCGATTTTGCGACGGTCACGGGCACGCGGCGCATCCGGCATCTCCACCTGCGTTGGTGGCAAAATATGCAGAGTAATTTGCGGGAACAAGCGACGTTTAACCAGACCTTTCAGGCGGCTGAAGTGCGTAAGTTCCGCCCCTTCAATACGCACAGGAATAACCGTTGCACCAGACTTCGCCGCGACAAAACCCGCACCATCGTAGATTTTCATCAGCGAGCCTGTGGTGGTGATTCGTCCTTCAGGGAAAATCACCACTGGTCGGCCCTGTTCCACCAGACGTACCAGATGTTTAATCGCCATAGGTTGCGTCGGGTCGAGAGGAACAAAGTCGATAAATGATTTCAGCCAACGCATATACCACTGTTGGCTTATTGAGGTGTAAACGGCAAATACCGGACGTACGGGTAAAAACAATGCCAGCAGTATGCCATCAATAAAAGAGACGTGATTAGGCGTGATTAGAACGCGCTCGCCCTTCAGTGCCTGGGTGTCACCCGTAACGCGAACGCGATACAAAACACGGCACAAATTTCGAAAAAAGCTAAAAAGCATTCCAACTCCCTTTGCTCTGATTCAGTAAAAGCGAATGGAGGGAGATTACACGAGATAAAGAACGCGAGCGACAGTAAATTAGGTGCGAAAAAAAACCTGCGCATCCGCGCAGGTTGGTGCAAGAGACAGGGTACGAAGAGCGTACCGAATAATCTCACCAATCAATACCTCTGGGATCTTGATTGTGGTCTGCACGACGACTCTTCGCCAGCGAGAAAACGCAAAGGAATGAAGGGAAATGCAACGAGGTGTGTAAATTGTCGGTTACTGTTACAGATTGATGACCGGCAAAAAAAAACCTGCGCATCTGCGCAGGCTGGTGTAATTCATGTGCTCAACCCGAAGTTGACTTCACCTATCAATACCTCTGGGATCACCACTTTAGCAACCTGAAGCCAAACGCCACCAGCGGTCAATCGCAACAGCGTTTCGCAAAGTGTAACCAAAGGTTTGCAATCTCTTTTTTTGTCTTACTTATTTGCGTTTGGCTCACATTCCCACGATGAAAACACGCCGCCCCTTGAACCAACGGGCGTTTTCCGTAACACTGAAACAATGTAAGCGTTTACCCACTAAGGTATTTTCATGGCGACCATAAAGGATGTAGCCCGACTGGCAGGCGTTTCAGTCGCCACCGTTTCCCGCGTCATTAATAATTCACCCAAAGCCAGCGAAGCTTCCCGGCTGGCTGTGCATAGTGCAATGGAGTCTCTTAGCTATCACCCGAACGCCAACGCCCGTGCGCTGGCGCAGCAGACCACTGAAACGGTCGGTCTGGTCGTTGGTGATGTTTCCGATCCGTTTTTCGGTGCAATGGTGAAAGCGGTCGAACAGGTGGCTTATCACACTGGTAATTTTTTATTGATTGGCAACGGTTACCACAACGAACAAAAAGAGCGTCAGGCCATTGAGCAACTGATCCGCCATCGCTGTGCTGCGTTGGTCGTCCATGCCAAAATGATACCGGATGCCGATTTAGCCTCATTAATGAAACAAATGCCCGGTATGGTGCTGATCAACCGTATCCTGCCTGGCTTTGAAAACCGTTGTATTGCTCTGGACGATCGTTACGGTGCCTGGCTGGCAACGCGTCATTTAATTCAGCAAGGTCATACCCGCATTGGTTATCTGTGTTCTAACCACTCTATTTCTGACGCCGAAGATCGTCTGCAAGGGTATTACGATGCCCTTGCTGAAAGTGGTATTGCGGCCAATGACCGGCTGGTGACATTTGGCGAACCAGACGAAAGCGGCGGCGAACAGGCAATGACCGAGCTTTTGGGACGAGGCAGAAATTTCACTGCGGTAGCCTGTTATAACGATTCAATGGCGGCGGGCGCGATGGGCGTTCTCAATGATAATGGTATTGATGTACCGGGTGAGATTTCGTTAATTGGCTTTGATGATGTGCTGGTGTCACGCTATGTGCGCCCGCGTCTGACCACCGTGCGTTACCCAATCGTGACGATGGCGACGCAGGCTGCCGAACTGGCTTTGGCGCTGGCGGATAATCGCCCTCTCCCGGAAATCACTAATGTCTTTAGTCCGACGCTGGTACGTCGCCATTCAGTGTCAACTCCGTCGCTGGAGGCAAGTCATCATGCAACCAGCGACTAACCGCAGTTAAAGCAATTCCAGCGCCAGTAATTCTTCAATGGTCTGGCGACGGCGAATCAACCGCGCCTGACCATTATCAAACAGAACTTCTGGTAACAGCGGACGACTGTTGTAGTTGGATGACATTGATGCGCCATATGCCCCCGTATCATGCAATACCAGATAATCCCCTGCCTTCACTTCCGGCAAGGCGCGGGTTTCAACATTTCCCCCTTCCTGCTGGGTAAAGACATCGCCCGATTCACATAACGGCCCGGCGACGACGGTTTCCACCGTTGGTGCGTGTTCCAGAGAACGACCATCAGCTGCCAGGGCACTGATATGGTGGTAACTACCGTACATTGCCGGGCGCATCAGATCGTTGAACCCGGCATCAACCAGCACAAAGTGGCGGCTACCCATTTGTTTGACGCTCCGCACTTGAGTAATTAATACGCCAGCCTGCGCTACCAGAAAGCGACCCGGTTCAATTTCCAGTTTCACAGGATGGCCCAAATGGCGGGCGATTTGCTCACGCGCGGCATTCCACAGACCATAATAATGTTCGGTATCAACCGCCTCTTCACCCTGTTGATAAGGAATAGAAAGCCCACCGCCCGCAGAAATAGCCTGTAAATCCTGACCGAATTCGAGGACCTGACGCACCATAGCACCACATACCTGTTCCAGATGGGCATAATCAACGCCAGAACCAATGTGCATGTGAATGCCGACCAGCTGTAGATGATGACGTTGTATCACGTCCAGTGCGGCGGGCAGATCGGTGTACCAGATACCGTGCTTGCTGTTTTCGCCACCAGTATTGGTTTTTTGGCTATGCCCGTGACCAAACCCCGGATTAACGCGCAGCCATACCCGATGCCCTGGCGAAACCTGACCCAGTTGGTCGAGCATATCAACAGAACCCGCATTCACCGGAATTTGCAATTCACTGACGCGTTCAAGCGTCGCCTGATCGATAACATCTGCCGTAAAAACAATATCATCGGGGTGCGATTGCGGATTGTAACCCGCCGCCAACGCACGCTCTATTTCGCCTAACGAGACGGAATCCACTTTCACGCCCTGCTCACGCATTAAGCGCAAAATATGAATATTGGAACAGGCTTTCTGTGCGAAGCGCACCACATCAAACTGTTTCAGCGCTGCAATCTGCCGACGAATAATTTGCGCATCGTAGACCCACACCGGGCAGCCAAATTCTACGGGCAAACGCAGCAGATTTTCGGCGGTGAGATCGGTATCAGTGCTGAACAGTGAATGTGGCATAACAAACTCCAGATAAGTGCTTTTTTATGATTACGCCACATCATAAAAAGAATAAAAAATATCGATTTGTGTCGAGTCTATGCAAAAATGATATGGATTACCGGATTGCGAGAGAGCGCTAATGGCCGCCGTTAACTTACGTCATATTGAAATTTTTCATGCGGTAATGACCGCCGGAAGCCTGACCGAGGCGGCACAACTGCTACACACCTCACAGCCAACCGTCAGCCGCGAACTGGCGCGCTTTGAGAAGGTGATCGGGCTGAAATTGTTTGAGCGCGTACGTGGACGATTACATCCTACCGTGCAAGGACTGCGTCTGTTTGAAGAAGTGCAACGATCCTGGTACGGACTGGATCGCATTGTCAGCGCCGCAGAAAGTCTGCGCGAGTTTCGCCAGGGAGAACTGTCTATAGCCTGCCTGCCGGTCTTTTCGCAATCTTTTTTACCGCAGCTCCTGCAACCCTTTCTGGCACGTTATCCCGATGTCAGCTTAAATATCGTGCCCCAGGAATCACCTCTACTTGAAGAGTGGCTCTCGGCCCAGCGTCATGATTTAGGACTCACTGAGACACTCCATACGCCTGCTGGAACAGAACGTACCGAATTACTCTCTTTAGATGAAGTGTGTGTGTTACCTCCGGGCCATCCGCTGGCGGTAAAAAAGGTATTAACGCCGGATGATTTTCACGGTGAAAACTACATCAGCCTTTCCCGTACTGACAGCTATCGCCAGTTGCTGGATCAATTGTTTACTGAGAATCAGGTTAAACGACGCATGATCGTAGAAACCCACAGCGCCGCGTCAGTCTGCGCAATGGTACGGGCGGGGGTAGGCGTTTCGGTAGTTAACCCACTCACCGCACTGGATTATGCGGCAAGCGGTTTAGTGGTGCGGCGGTTCAGCATTGCGGTTCCATTCACCGTCAGCCTGATCCGCCCCCTGCACCGCCCGTCATCAGCGCTGGTGCAGGCGTTTAGTGAGCATTTACAAGCGGGATTACCGAAACTGGTCACTTCTCTTGACGCTATTTTGTCGTCAGCTACGACAGCATAAAAGCGACAGCATCCTCGGCATGGATCGCCGCGGTATCAAACACAGGCAAAACACTGCGCTCTTCTGGCACCAGTAAACCAATTTCTGTGCAGCCAAAAATAACGCCCTGTGCGCCCTGTTCTGCAAGGCGAGCAATCACTTGCGCATAATAAGCGCGTGACGCTTCGGTAAATTGCCCCAGACACAGTTCTTCAAAGATAATCTGATTAATTTTCGCCCGTTCATCCGCTTCAGGAATGAGACAGTTGATGGAAAATTGTTCCGTCAGCCGCCCGCGATAAAAATCCTGTTCCATGGTGTAACGCGTACCCAGCAGCGCCACACGAGTCATTCCGGCCCCGGTAATTGCACGTCCGGTGGCATCCGCAATGTGTAAGAAAGGCAGAGTGCAACGTGACTCAATGGCATCCGCCACTTTATGCATCGTATTGGTACATAACACAATACCTTCTGCGCCCGCCCGCTGTAAGCCAAGCGCAGCCTCAGCCAGAATGTCCCCGGTTTTATCCCATTCCCCGCGACGCTGGCACTCTTCTATTTCATGAAAATCGACGCTATGTAGCAGCACTTGCGCAGAGTGAAGCCCACCAAGCCGCTGTTTAATGCCTTCATTTATCAAACGATAGTAAGGAATGGTGGATTCCCAGCTCATTCCTCCCAGCAAACCAATTGTTTTCATTCCTCTCTCCTGATGTGTGTTACCGCAACAAGGCTGAATAAGGAACGAGACAAACGCCTCAACGGCCAGGTGCCCAATCTCTATTAACGAAAAAAGGACCGGATGTACAGCACATCCGGCCCGTGAAATCAGATGCCGATATTTCTCAACTTCTCGCCTGCCATCAGTTTGCGTTCGATATGTTCCAGCGTGACATTTTTGGTTTCCGGAATGAGCCAGAAAGTGATGCCCACAAACGCAATGTTCAGCGCAGTGTAGAGCCAGAACGTACCGGCAGCGCCAATGCTATCAAGCAGTGTCAGGAAGGTCGCGCCGATAATCATATTCGACACCCAGTTTGTCGTCGTTGAGCAGGTGATGCCAAAATCGCGGCATTTCAGCGGCTGAATTTCAGAGCACAAGATCCACACCACTGGCGCGGCGCTCATCGCATAACCGGCAATACACATCATCGTCATGCCAACAGAGAGCCAGGACAAGCCACTGGAAGCCGTACCGTTATCAAACTGCATCAGGCAGTAACCCAGCACCAGAGTGCCTAACGCCATCACGCTGAAACCAATTTTCAGAGCCGGTTTACGCCCTGCTTTATCTACCGTAAAGACCGCAATGAAGGTGGCGAACATAAAGGTCAGCCCCACGACCAGAGTCGCAATCATCTGTTGTTCTGTGGTCGTAAAGCCCGCCATTTTGAAGATACGCGGCGCGTAGTACATGATGATGTTCATACCGGTAAACTGCTGCATCGCCTGCAACAACATACCGAGAAACACAGCACGACGGACGTTACGGTTGATCTTAAACAGTGCCCAACCGCCCTGTTTTAACTTCAGGCTTTCACGAATTTCGTTGAGTTCTTCTCGCGCTTTTTCCGACGTATCGCGCAGCATACGCAATACTTCTTCCGCCTCAATATGACGCCCCTTTTCCGCCAGCCAGCGCGGGCTATTTGGCAGGAAGACCACCAGAATAATCAGCAGAACTGCTGGTAAAGCAAGAACCCCCAACATTGCGCGCCAGTTACCGCTATAACTGAACGCTGTATCGGATAAAAACGCCAGCACGATGCCGAGAGTGACCATCAACTGGTACATGCTGATCATCTTACCGCGAACGTTTTCACTTGCCATTTCAGAAAGATATAGAGGAGCGGTGTAAGACGCGATCCCGACAGCAATGCCCAACACCACACGAGCGGCGATTAACATCTCTACGCTGGTCGCAAAAGCGGACCCTATCGAGCCGAGCACAAACAGGATGGCCCCCGCCATCAGGCTGTATTTACGCCCCAGGCGGAACGACAGCCAACCATTAAACAGCGCACCAATTGCTGCGCCGAGCATCATGCTACTGACCACCCATTCCTGCAAACGGCTGGTCAGCACAAAGTGATCGGTAATGAACGGCAAGGCTCCGGCGATTACGCCGATATCAAGACCAAATAACAATCCTGCGACCGCAGCAGCTACCGAAACAAACATATTCATACGCCGCGTATCCCGCAAAGAACGTGGCGTTAAAGCAGATTCCGTATTGATAGTAACCATTTTTTCCTGCCAGCAGAGAGTAAGACATAGTGAAAAAATACGTGAACAATTCACACAGGTGTCAGGTCGGAAATAGCATAAATATGGATTAAATTGCTGCGACATGTCGTTATGTGATGGATATTCCAATTTTCAAATTAAGTTGAATAATTGAGATTATTATTAACCACCTAATTTTAAAGCAGATAAAATTCATAAAGTTTATTAATTGATAATTGATATGGATTATTTCATAACCATGATATGGATTATGATGATCTACAGGTATAAAAAACCCTGCCATGCGGCAGGGTCATAAAAGTAAGAAGAATGGATTAACGAGCCAGCCAACCGCCATCCACGGCAATGGTATAACCATTCACATAATCTGAAGCACTGGAGGCAAGAAACACTACCGGCCCCATCAGGTCACTCGGCAGTCCCCAACGGCCAGCTGGAATGCGGTCGAGAATTTCCGCGCTACGTTGTTCATCTGCCCGTAGTTGTTGAGTATTGTTGGTCGCCATGTAACCCGGAGCTATCGCATTAACATTAATGTTGTGTTTAGCCCATTCATTCGCCATCAATCGCGTCACGCCCATTACGCCGCTTTTTGATGCGGTATAAGAAGGCACACGGATCCCGCCCTGGAAGGAGAGCATTGACGCGATATTGATAATCTTGCCGCCATTGCCTTGCGCGATAAAGTGTTTCGCCGCTGCCTGAGACATGAAGAATACGCTCTTGATATTCAGGTTCATGACATCGTCCCAGTCTTTTTCGCTGAACTCGAGAGCATCTTCGCGCCGAATCAATCCGGCGTTATTCACCAGGATATCAATATGACCAAACTCAGCTACCGCGCGATCCAGCAGTGCTGGAATGCCATCAATCTTTCGCAGATCGGCGGTCAGGCTTAAAAAACGACGCCCCAGCGCCGTGACCTGCTTGATGGTTTCAGTCGGTTCAACGATGTTAATGCCAACAATGTCACAGCCCGCTTGCGCCAGCCCCAACGCCATCCCCTGACCCAGTCCAGTATCACAACCAGTGACGACCGCAACTTTACCTTCGAGAGAAAATGCACTTAAAATCATAACAATACCTTATTCGTTTATGCCCACAACTAGCGCAAATCTTTAACGGCCACATGGTCCATATCATCAAAGACCTGGTTTTCACCGACCATGCCCCAGATAAAGGTATAAGCTTTGGTTCCGACACCGGAATGGATCGACCAGCTCGGGGAGATCACCGCCTGCTCGTTATGCATCACAATATGACGCGTTTCTTGCGGCTGCCCCATCATGTGGAAAACGCAGGCGTCGTCATCCATATTGAAATAGAAATAAACTTCCATCCGGCGCTCGTGGGTGTGACACGGCATGGTGTTCCACAAGTTACCCGGAGCCAGCTCCGTCAGCCCCATACTCAATTGGCAGGTTTCCAGTACATCCGGGACAAAATATTTGTTAATCGTGCGACGGTTACTGGTGAGGTTATCGCCTAACGTGACTGGAGATACTTCGTCCGGTGTGACTTTTTTGGTGGGATACGTCGTATGCGCAGGTGCACAATTGTAATAAAACTTCGCCGGAGTAGCGGTATCAATACTGGCAAAGACAACTTCTTTTGCGCCTTTACCAACATACAGGGCTTCGCGGTGACCGATTTCATAGCATTGACCATCGACGGTAATCGTACCGGCACCGCCAATATTGATAACACCTAACTCGCGACGTTCCAGGAAATAGCTTACGCCGAGTTGTTTACCAACTTCCCCGCCAACGGAAACCGTTTTAGTTACCGGCATAATGCCGCCAACAATAATACGGTCAATGTGGCTGTAAACCATGGTGTACTCATCGGCGACAAATACCTTTTCAACCAAAAATTCATTGCGCAGCCCCTGGGTATCCAGCGTTTTTGCATGCGCACTGTGGATGCTCTGTCTTACGTCCACATCAACCTCCGATAATCAGTGAAGCGTGAAAATAGAAAACGATAGTGAAACGCTGTTTCGTTTTCTCTATAAGGGGATGATATGCCCACGGGATAGGGTTTTCAATTAAAAATAAAACAATGTTTCATTTTTAAGTTAAGGACTGAAAAAAGTGCAGTGTCGATCACGAATATGTCATGAGAATGGAAAAATCAGGGAGCCCTGAAAATGTATGTCGACTCGCCAGCCACCATTATTCAACAGATTAATGACGGCTGATATTTATCGGTAAGGAGGAAATGCAGAGCTATTCGTCACGTTCAATGGTCAATGCCACGCCCTGGCCCCCGCCGATACAAAGCGTAGCCAGTCCTTTGCGGGCATTACGTTTCACCATTTCATGAACCAGAGAAACGAGGATTCGGCAACCGGAAGCGCCTATTGGGTGACCGAGTGCGATCGCGCCACCATTGACATTGACCCGACGCTCATCCCATTCAAGCATCTTGCCAACCGAAAGCGCCTGTGCAGCAAACGCTTCATTAGCCTCGATAAGATCGACATCAGCCAACTGCCAGCCAACACGCTCCAGGCAACGGCGGGTCGCATACACCGGCGCAATTCCCATCAATGCCGGATCTACACCAACGCTGGCAAATGCGCGGATGCGGGCCAGCACGGGTAAATTCAACGCTCGTGCTTTGGCTTCGCTCATCATCATTACTGCAGCTGCGCCATCGTTTATGGATGATGCATTACCCGCTGTCACAGAGCCGAGACTATCAAATGAAGGATTTAAACGGGCTAAGCCTTCTGCACTGGCGTCAGTGCGTGGCTGTTCATCGGTATCAACAACCAACGTCTGACCGTTACTTTGGGTCATTACCGGGACGATCTCATCTTTAAATCGTCCGGCGTCAATCGCCGCTCGCGCTTTTTGTTGCGAGCTAAGTGCGTAAGCATCCTGCAACTGACGGCTGATGCCATATTCGCGAGCCAGATTTTCGGCGGTGACACCAATATGATAATCATTGAAGGCATCCCACAACCCATCGTGCACAAGACTATCAACCAACTGGCTATTGCCAAGCTGTGCACCGGTGCGGCTATCAGTCAGAACATGTGGTGCGCGACTCATGTTTTCCTGACCACCGGCGATGACAATATCAGCCTCGCCACACTGTATCGCCTGAGTAGCCAGATGCAGTGCTTTAAGCCCGGAACCGCAAACGTCATTAATCGTGATTGCAGAAACGCTGTTAGGAAGACCACCTTTAATAGCCGATTGTCTTGCCGGATTCTGCCCTGCCCCTGCAGTCAACACCTGACCAAGAATCACTTCATCCACCGCATATGCAGAAACACCGGTACGTTCTATTAACGCTTTCACGACCAGGCTGCCAAGTTCCACGGCGGAATGACCCGCTAACGCACCACGAAAGCAGCCGATAGGTGTCCGTAACGCCCCGACAATCACAACGTCTTTCATCACAACCTCACACCAATTAACAGTGCAATAGTAAATGATTGTTAATTACAGTTATCTTAATTGTTTAAAAAAAGTGATTTTTATCACAAAGGAAATACGCCTGACCAGCAGTCAGAGACATAACTGGCACGTAAGGTTTGCAACCACTAACCCACCAATAGAGAGGTAGAAAGGGCGTTAATCTCCCATACTTAACCTGGTTTATGGTAAATTGCCCTCCATTTTGTTTAATTTGTAGATGATACGTTCAGATAATGTCTAATATTTGGTCAAAAGAAGAAACTCTGTGGAGTTTCGCGCTCTACGGCACAGCCGTTGGTGCAGGCACGCTCTTCCTTCCTATTCAGTTAGGTTCGGCAGGGGCTGTGGTCCTGTTTATTACTGCTCTGGTCGCCTGGCCTTTAACATATTGGCCACATAAAGCCTTATGCCAGTTCATCCTCTCATCAAAAACATCAGCAGGTGAAGGGATAACGGGCGCGGTAACACACTACTATGGCAAGAAGATTGGTAATCTGATTACCACGCTGTACTTCATCGCCTTTTTTGTCGTCGTGTTGATATATGCCGTTGCAATTACCAACTCACTTACGGAACAGCTGGCAAAGCATATGGTTATTGATCTTCGCATCCGTATGTTGGTGAGTCTGGGTGTTGTATTAATCCTGAATCTCATTTTTCTGATGGGACGCCATGCCACTATTCGGGTAATGGGATTTTTGGTATTCCCATTGATTGCCTATTTCTTATTTCTTTCTATTTACCTGGTCGGTAGTTGGCAACCTGAACTATTAACTACCCAGGTAGAGTTCAATCAGAATACCCTTCACCAGATATGGATATCGATTCCCGTGATGGTTTTCGCCTTTAGCCATACGCCCATTATTTCTACGTTTGCCATAGACAGACGTGAAAAATATGGCGAACATGCTATGGATAAATGCAAAAAAATTATGAAAGTCGCTTATCTCATCATCTGCATAAGTGTACTGTTCTTTGTCTTTAGCTGCCTGCTTTCTATTCCACCTTCGTATATTGAAGCGGCTAAAGAAGAAGGGGTTACCATTTTATCGGCGCTTTCTATGCTGCCGAACGCCCCAGCATGGTTGTCAATTTCCGGGATTATTGTCGCAGTAGTTGCGATGTCGAAATCATTCCTGGGTACGTACTTTGGCGTTATTGAAGGTGCCACAGAGGTCGTCAAAACAACATTACAGCAGGTTGGTGTAAAGAAAAGTCGTGCATTTAACCGCGCACTATCAATTATGTTGGTATCGCTGATTACCTTCATTGTTTGTTGCATTAACCCGAACGCGATTTCGATGATTTACGCGATCAGCGGCCCGCTCATTGCCATGATACTGTTCATCATGCCTACGCTGTCAACGTATCTCATCCCAGCGCTTAAACCCTGGCGTTCCATCGGAAATCTGATTACGCTGATCGTGGGTATCCTGTGCGTATCGGTAATGTTCTTTAGCTAATATCCATTGTGAATGGTTCAAAATTGCTACAATTTTGAACCATTCCAGTTTTCATAATGTTCATTTGTTATAATTCCGCTCTATCACTTCTCTCGTCATATCCTAGTATTATCAGTTAGTTAAACACACAAAGAGATCTGAACATCTTAAATAAGACTATTTAAGATGCATAACTTAGATTCGCAAGATATCTTTTGGTCATTCAAAAACAATTTGCGATATAGATATTCTCATAC
Source organism: Escherichia sp. F1 (assembly GCF_046764225.1). Lineage (NCBI taxonomy): Bacteria > Pseudomonadati > Pseudomonadota > Gammaproteobacteria > Enterobacterales > Enterobacteriaceae > Escherichia > Escherichia sp. F1. Next base: position 994,094 of record NZ_CP177202.1, on the reverse strand, counting down.
CATGAGATAGTTATCTGAACCACCATCAACCAGGTAAGATTAAATCAGTGAAACATAATCATATTTAATAACGAGAAATGCATTTTTAAATGCTTTACTCAGAATTATAGCAAATTCAGATTAATCGCAATTTTTCCCAGCAAATTTACAAAATCATGGTGTATTGACATCATCAATAACCAATGAAATTATGCAATTATATACGGATAGGGAGGTTCTTAACATGGGGCTTTGTAGTCGTTATAAAAGTCTTACATGCAATAGTTGCTCAATGCATTGCCAAATAATGCCAGAAGAGTCACCGCGTTTGCAGTATTGCGCAAACTCGTGTTTTTGTATGTGGCCCGAAGAAAGTTCATATTTTAATCGTGGTGTGGTGGAAGGTATTTTAACAAAAAACCACAATGCGAGATTAAGCGGATATATTTTTGTCGATTTTTCAGTAAGTTTTTTACGTCTATTCCTTGAAAAAGACTGGATTGACTATCTTGCAAGTACTGACATGGGGATTGTTTTAGTCAGCGACCGCAATATGCAATCGTTAGCTAACTACTGGCGAAAACACAACTCTGCAATATCTGCTGTCATATATAATGATGATGGTCTTGATGTTGCCAATGAAAAGATCAGACAACTATTTATTGGTCGTTATTTATCATTTACCAGAGGGAACACATTAACTCAGATGGAATTCACCATAATGGGATATATGGTTTCTGGTTATAATCCATATCAGATTGCTGAAGTTCTGGATATGGATATCCGTAGCATCTACGCGTACAAGCAACGAATCGAAAAGAGAATGGGTGGTAAAATAAACGAGTTATTTATTCGTTCACATTCGGTCCAACATTGATACTCAATAATCTGCCAGAATCATACTCTGCTTATACGGGCATCTATTGAAATGCCCGTATTTTACAAATAAGCAGTACCCCCAAGAGTAAACAACATGGTATTTAAAACCATCACACGAAAAATTCAGAAGCATTACGAAATATGAATTTACAAACAATAGTGGCATAAATGTTAATCATGTTAATTTACGTAAAGTTTTACGTTGCGACATTAAAGCCTCATTTCAATCATTATGATAAATATAAAATTAATATATATTTATGCCGTAAATACCAATATACTTAGCAAACTATGTGATTTCCATTTCGATTGATTTAGTGTCTATTGACGTATGTACTGGATTATTAACGATAATATCGAGTTCTGGCCTGAGCACCGAAAATTAATATCGGTACATAACGCCGATCTTAACGTCGTTCTGACAACGCCAGCCAGTCGTTGTTTATCACTTCTACTTGAAGCTTTTCCTGATGTGGTTGCACAACAAGATTTTTTCACCAGAGTCTGGGAAGAAGAAGGTATGCGTGTGCCAACTAACACGTTATATCAGAACATATCCATTATCAGACGCGGTTTTCGCGCTGTTGGTGATACCACCCACTCGCTTATTGCAACCGTGCCGAGAAGAGGATTCAAGATTCATAATGACATTAACATACAAAATCATGCAATAAACTCTTCAACAGACGCACATACACACAATGCCCCACCTGCCGTAAAAGGTAATGCGGGGTACAAAGAGAGCATTGGTGGCGCAAACAATTTCAATAACAAAATCCTCAAACATATAAAAAGTTATCTAATTATGTTGAGCATATTTGCTATAGGCATATATTCTGCACATTGGCTATGGAATAATAATCAACCGAAGCCATTCTTCAAGGATTACAAGACTGTTGCGGAAATTAATGGCTGCCATTTTAATGTGACAGAAGATACAATTGATGGGTTGAAAGAGTTCGATAAATATAAGACACGGATACTGGATTCGGGGATTAACTGTAAAAAATATCCGTGGTTATACTTCCCTCTTGCAAAATCCTCACCAGGGATGATTGTTATGGCATGCAATAAAAACTATAACCAACATGAAGTGGCAGGCTGTTTAACCCTGTCTTACCGTGAGGTTAATCGTGATTGATTATAAAAAAAACTTATTATTTATTTTAGTTTTTATCAGTGGGTTTATTCTCTTCATTGTTTACTCTTATACTGCAGAAAAAATGACATATAATGAAACATGCACTGCAAATTGGGTAATTTTTAATGACAAGGGGCGAGCAAATCTTACCATCGACTTTATGTATAACCAAAAAAATAAAACAGGAACTGTTGCGTTGAGCGGAACCTGGCAACAAGGTAACAGAGAAAGTAAGTCAATACGGCGAAATATTGAATACACATGGATTGAAAACTATGACACAGCCCATTTAACATCAAAGAAAGTTAATAAATTTGAGATCATGGATCAAGTCGATGATGATAGACTTGCAGAACTTATTCCTGATTTTTATGTCTTTCCAGAAAAAAGTGTAAGCTATAATATACTAAAGCAAGGTAAGCATGCTTTTATTTTGAGTATTGGTAACAGAGCAATAATGCATTGTACAAGGTAAACTTAAACAGATAATAAAAAGATGGAACCTCGTTAATCATAAAACAATAAAATTAAATATGCTTGTAGTATATGCCAGTATAAAGCATCAAAGTTTTGATCAACATCTTTCATTTTAGATATCACCTTGCAATGTAAAATATCATGCATCAACAACATCTGGTGCAAATCCATGAGGCGAACTCAACATTCATCTTAGCTCTATTATTATTCCTTCGTACAGTCGATGTAAACAATACAGAAAGAGGATTATTAAGAACCAGTTTACTTAGTGAATCAATAGAGGAAAGGACTAACGTTTCTTTAAAAGAATTGATTTCATCATCTGTTAAACTAAACTCATCATTGACAGATCGTGAGATATAGCTGTTTTTAACTTTACTCTTTACGTTGACTTTACTGACAGAATTAACATTCACATATCTTGAATTTAGTGCCCATGATGTTGTTTGCGTGAGAACCTTCTCAGCATTAAGGAATTTTTTTAACGGAATCCTTGGTTTCTTTTTCGAGTCCGAATTTACAATATCATGCATATAGACCATTTCATGAATCTGCGAAAACTCAATGTCCATTATATACCTCACATTTTTACCGTGACTCGATGTTACTGTTCAATAATCACCTTCCATCAATACTAAATTTAATACCCCTAATGTGCCGATAACAAATATAGTCATTCTACGTAACGTCTCCATAAGGTGATAACCTTGATCAAATGAATTTCGAAAATAATAAAGGAAATCTTTTGAGATGTTTGTCACGAATAAAGCTATTTATGTTACCAATATCATTTCGAGTGTGCACACTATCTATCTGTTTTTTCAGGATATAAAAAACAACATGTAAGTTATGTAAATTGCCGATGCTACTAGGTAACATTATGGTAAAAAAAGTAAAAATGAGCGATTTTTGATAGAATAAAGCATGAGAAAAGGTGATATTTGACATTATCAGAAGCTGCGAATTCGGATTTTGCTCTAATCAAATGAGAGAAATGTAAAATGAAGCCACGAAATATTAATAATAGCCTACCACTGCAACCATTAGTTCCTGATCAGGAGAACAAAAATAAGAAAAATGAAGAGAAATACGTGAATCAAGTTAAAATTACGATGAGGTCTGGTTTAAATTATATTGAACAAGAATCTCTTGGAGGAAAATATCTAACACATGATTTGTCAATAAAGATAGCGGATATTTCTGAAGAAATAATTCAGCAAGCAATATTATCGGCTATGAGCATATATAAATTTCCGATAACAGATGATTTAATGAGTATGGCTACAAATGAACTCATAAAACTGGCCAAAATAGAGAATAATTTAGACCTGAATAAATTCTCTACTATATGCACCGACGTTCTATCCCCCCTCGTCACCAGACATAATAAAGAAAAAAAACCAGACGACTTACTGCCCTTCGCAAAAATCCCCTTTTTAATTTTCATCGAAAAAATGGAAATTGATAATATGAATCAAGGTCATGCATATTAAGGCATTTATGAAATGTCGTAAATAAGATAACTAATAAGGTGAATATTAGCAAAACAACTAATGACATTATTGGTTTATAGTGGTCAGTATTTTTACTAATAATGAACCAATATACCCATAAGCAATGCAAGCTTAAAACTCATAATTCAAAAAAGATAAATGCAAAAAAATAATGAGTCAATTAATAATAATTTAGCATCACGAAACACATCACAGAGGAATATTATGAGCACAGATACACTTGAAATATTCAATAACAGTGATGAATGGGCAAGTCAACTAAAACACGCATTATCACAAGGAGAAAATCTGGCATTACTACATGGATTGACTCCTGATATCCTTGATAGAATATATGCATATGCATTCGACTACCATGAAAAAGGTAATATAACGGACGCAGAAATTTATTATAAATTTCTGTGCATTTATGCGTTCGAAAATCATGAATATCTAAAAGGTTTTGCATCAGTATGCCAGTCAAAAAAGAAATATCAACAAGCATATGACCTTTACAAACTAAGTTACAATTACTCCCCGTATGATGACTATTCAGTTATTTATCGTATGGGTCAATGTCAAATTGGGGCTAAAAATATCGATAACGCAATGCAATGTTTCTATCATATTATTAACAATTGTGAGGATGAAAGTGTTAAGAGCAAAGCACAGGCATATATTGAACTCTTAACTGATAATTCAGAAGATAATGGCTAAGCATTACAATCTTTTGGTTAAAATTGCTGGTTATAGTGCAGTTAACTACTATGACCAGCTTCTCTTATGTTTTCTTAAATCAACATCTTAAAACAGTTAAGAACACACTATAAATTATTATTTTTCAACGCGTTAGAGAACAATCTATTTTATCAAAATTGAATAAGGCTATTTCAGATTACATCACTGAATTCCTAAGATAAATTAGTGAACACAACCATAGATATGTCGAATGTAAACTCCTATAGCATTAATGACACATAAATATGAATAGCCACAATTTCTATTGCTTATGCAGGATGCAAGAAACCAATTTTTTCATAGAGGTTAACTAATGGACTTAGAAAATAAATTCTCATATCATTTTCTTGAGGGATTAACGCTCACGGAAGATGGAATTCTTACTCAAGGAAATGAGCAGATTTATATTCCACCGAAAGAGTTAGGAGTATTGATCGTATTACTTGAATCCGCTGGTCATGTTGTCCTGAAAGATATGATCATCGAATCAGTATGGAAAAATATTATTGTAAGTGACGAGTCCCTGACAAGATGTATCTATTCTTTGCGCTGCATTTTTGAAAAAATTGGCTATGATCGTTGCATAGAAACAATCTACCGGAAAGGTTATCGTTTCAGTGGACAGGTTTTCAAAACTAAAATAAATGAAGATAACACTTCAGACTATTCCATAGCTATATTTCCTTTCACCACTTCATTGAATACTCTGGATCCATTAATACTTAATCAGGAATTAGTGCAAAACATTTCGAATAAAAAAATCGATGGCCTTTATACCTATCCGATGGCTGCGACAAATTTTTGTAATGATCACATATCGCAAAATTCATTTTTGAGAAGATTCAAGCCAGATTATTTCGTTACAGGAAGAATAAACCAGAATAACGCAGTGAAAACTTTATACATTGAACTGATCGATGCTAAAAATATTTTCCTCATCGCCAGTAATCATCTTCCTGTTGATGAACTACATAACACATCACAATTTATTATAGATAATATCCTTCAAACGGTACATAATCCAGAGCGTTCTGTAAGATTAGCTAAACCGGACCAAGGTAACAAGAATCATTATTTATCAGATGAACTGTTGGCTGGTAAGAAAGAACTTTACGAGTTTACTCCTGAAAGCATTTACAGGGCTATGGCTATATTTGATGGATTACAAAATAAAAGTGATATACAGACGCTAAAAATAGAATGTTATTGTCTGCTAGCGGAATGCCATATGTCTTTGGCACTTCATGGAAAGTATGAACTTGAACTTGCTGCTCAAAAAGCATTAGAGCTTTTACATTATGTATCAGACATAACCAATGTCGATGGAAAAATTTTAGCTATTATGGGACTGATAACTGGTCTGTCTGGACAAGCAAAAGTATCTCATATCTTATTTGAACAGGCTAAGATACACACAACTGATATAGCCTCTCTCTACTACTATAGAGCACTTGTCAACTTTCATAATGAAAGAATTGAAGAGGCAAGGATTTGTATAGACAAATCACTACAACTCGAACCCAGAAGACGAAAAGCAGTTGTGATAAAAGAGTGTGTAGATATGTATGTGCCTAACCCGCTCAAAAGCAACATGAAACTCTACTATAAAGAAACTTCGAGTGAAAGCCATCGAGTTATAATTGACAACATTTTGAAACTAAAGCAACTGACGAGAATTTGTATGCGATAAATCTTTATTGTCGCAATTTTATTGTTTAGATTTATGGAACTGGTTATGTAAACAACAGAGATGAAAACATCTAAGATAATTACCTTATTGCAATATATATCAAATACTTTAGATTAAAAAGTATTGCGTATAGGCTATTGGCCTGGACAAATAAAAAAGGGAACTTTATGACTAATCCAATCAATATGAATAATTTTTCTCAAAGTTTAAATATAGCAACCGCAACAGGTGATGAAGTCGTTTCATTAGATAAACACATCACCACCAGTGCTACTGATACAGATCAAATACAAGCATTTATAGTTTCAACATGGATGGCATCTTTTCAAAATGATATGTATTCAAAAGATAATCCTATCTCTCCTTACTATGAACTGGAATGGTAGACAATTAACCACTTAAATGATTAACGAGATACTGATTATATTAGTATCTCGTTCCTTTCCTTCAATCCTACACATAAAAATATATGCGCTTACCCAAAGTTAAAATCTTATCCATCTTCATGTTTTCTATATTAATTACAAAAATGTCTTTCGCCAGTAGCGCTTGCTTTAATGAAGCAGGATCAATTTTCAGAATCGAACCAAATTTGATCAAAGCTATCGCTCTTGTTGAAAGTAATTTAAAAAATGATAGCATCGGAAAGAACAGGGATAAGAAAAACAATATAAAGAGTTTTGATTATGGTTTAATGCAGATAAACCAGATGCACATTCCCATGTTAAAAAAACGTGGAATAATAAAAGATGAACGAGATTTGTTAGATAACCCCTGTCTGAACATTAAAATAGGGACCGAGATTTTATATAATCATTTTTCACGTTGTGGGGTAACGTGGCAATGTCTGGGGACTTATAACGCGGGTTTTGCAATGGAAAACCAAAAAAAGAGGCTGCAATATGCAAAAAAAATATATGTTGTATATACCAGACTTAATGAAATAGACAAACGTAAGGCTTTAGCAAAATGAGCCTAAAGCCTCTTTTTTTTATATAGTGCAAACACCCATACGTAAAGCTGTTTTGATCAACTCGATACCACTGTGAACATCTAATTTCTTCATGATATTGAGTCTATGAGTTTCGACTGTTTTCCTGCTTAACTGCAAGAAATTAGCGATTTCTTTGTTTGTTTTTCCATCAGCTATGAGTTGTAGTATTTCAGACTCACGATTTGTAAGTTGATTATCAGAGGAATATCTTGAAGATATTTTTTCACAATCCATGTGTACACTATCAAAATAAGTGTAACCATTACTAATCGAATCAATAGCGCGATTTAGTTTCGCCGGGTGACTGGTTTTCCATACGCATCCTTTTGCACCGGCTTCAAGCAATTTTATTGAATCAATATACGGCATTTTTGCTACAAATGTAATAATATGAGCATCTATTTTATGCGATTTAACCCATTTAATGAGTTCGGCCCCCATCATTCCACCTGCAAATTCTCCTAAAATAAATATTTGGGCTGCAGATTTGTTACACTCCGCTATAGCTTTCTTCAGATCTTTATAGCCCCCAACAACCTCATATAAATCGGGATAATGTCCGAGAAATCCAATTATCCCATCAATCATAAACGGCTGCTGATCTGAAACTACAATTTTAATCTTTCCCATATATTCATCCTGAGTGTAAATGCTATAACGCATTCATTTATAATCATCCCTTCCATTATTATTATAAGCAAAATCCAAAGAATACATTGATGAAATAATAATGAAATATAATTAATAATAAAATTTTTGCGTAAGCAGAATAACACCCGTGTTGAAAAATCATTAGGCGTTTAAAATATTAGAATTAGATTATATTCAAGTCATTAAGCCGGAGACAGTGATCTATAAGTCCTCTGGGTTCGTCAAATCAGAATTATTCATAGCCAAAGAATCTATTTCACACATTCTTTCAACTAAATAATGTCTGGCATGTTCACAGATTTCATTAACCTTGTCAGGGGAAAAACAGTGATTGCTAATTAAATATTGCTCACAATTATCCACAAATTCCTGCGGACTAAATTCAGCAATAAATTGATCTGTAAAAAAAATAAAACGTTTGTCATCATGATATGAAATATGGACATTCCATATTGACTTGTCGACAAAATATGACTCTACTTCAATAGACTTATCTTTGAAACTGGTAGGTATATAGAGATTTAAAGGGCCTGATATTGACGGTAATTTTGTTACCCAACTTTCAAAAATTTTGATAAAAACTTCAACTTCCTCTGAAGATTTTAACAATATGCTCTTCAGATCGTTTATCATGTTTATTCTGTTTTTTTCTAATTCTGAGCTCAGCAAACTTATCAAGGGTATAAAATTATCCATCACATCAATAATGCCTTTCGCATAGCCATCATAATAACCTTGAATAACTTTTTCTGCTCTCTTTTCCTCAATACTCTGAATTTTTGCGGTGGTTTCAAGAAGGATCTGTTCTTTTAGAGAAACTATTTCTTTCAATCCATCAGAAATTATTCTTTTAATCACAACACCATTTGCAGGAGAGTTTATCAAGCTCATCTCTATTTTTTTTCGCATAAAATGTAATTCTCTCCAAAAGAGTAGACGCAAGTGGTAACGGCAATTGTATGTGGTCAACAAAATCAGGAAATAATAAATTAAATCGTTGCTGCATTGCCAACGGTTGTTGCCTTACATAGGGCAACAACGTTGAAAAACCACATGTGATGATATTCTGATAGTTAACGATACCAGGTTTATATCGTGCCTTTTCATTTATTTCCACCGGTATAGCTGATAAATAATTCCTTAGCACATCAGGAACCTTGTAAAAAAATCCGCGTTCTGCAAACCTTTCTCGATAAAAGTGACAACCACTGAGTAAACAGATCAATGGAAATAATTTCCAATTGTTTATGTAGTAAATAAGTGAACTATTCAGACTGAAATGCTCAACTGAAAGATTGTACTGTAGGAGTATCATTTCATTGGTAATAGATCTAAGTACCGGATTGCTAATACGTGCATTATTCAAACTTACTCGTTGAGGATGAATATAACTAATTGGATCATATATAATCTTTCTTAGGGCAAGATTCATAACGTTCTCATATGTCTACTTATTTTTTAACCTGATTAAATTAGTTAGAATAGCCCTGTACTTCCATAACAGCCAGCAAGTCGCAATGGACATTAATGCAAGTAAGATAGAAACCGGCATAGTCTTATCATAAGCAAAAATAGGTTCGTTAATTTCATATGTTGGTGCTTGTTCAATAATATCTCTTCGTTTTGACAATACGACTGAAATATTCTCATATTGTACGCTTGCAAAGCTATTAACAATAAATCTCTTAATGTCATTTATTTTTATTTCTGGATTGATATCTTTTTCATATACAGCAAGTACAGAAATATGAATTGGTAAAGCAGTTTTGCCACTATCACCTGTATCAACATCGTAACTAACATGTACTCTTGAAGAAACAATGCCATCCATAATTTTGAGAGATTGCTCTAAACGCTGTTCAATAGCAGAATACAATCTTGCTTTTTCCGCTCGTGGAGAGGAAACGAGTGCATCTGCAGGGAACATCTGCGATATTTGAATATCAGGCTTACCCGGGAGATTGTAGATTTTTAGCCAATCCACCGCAGAAGCAAAATCCGTTGGTTCTACATAGATTGAAAATCCAGTTTTGCCTTGATCCTTCTTCTCAGCATTAATATTATGTCTTTGTAAAACAGCAAGGACATCATTAGCTTGCTGTTGATCAAGATGGTTCAGTAATTCCTGCTGCTTGCAACCGCACAACAGCAGGATAAACAAGAATAATGATATATATTTCATGAGCGAGTCAACGTCTCAACTGCAGCGACAATTTTTCTTGCTAATGTTCCCACCAATGAAACCTCGACATTATAATTAAGCACATGATCCTGCAAGACTAATAATTTTTCAGGAGTTAACCCCTTTTTATCAGACCTTAATGCTTGTAACGCATTTTGCTGCCAATTTTCAGTTTGTACCGCATAGTTAGCAAAAGCGGAGATCATTTTATCATCCGGGTTATCAAGATTGAGAACCCGGTCATTTAAATCAATAACTTTCGCTTGCTGTATTTCATGAGCAGCTGATTGCTCAGCTCTATCAATAGGTGGCATATTGCTTACTGACATAATAAAATCCTTATCCAGTTTAGCGGAAGTTTTGTATGATTGCCGAATCAAGATCTTTATACGCTTTTACAACGTTAGATTGCGCATTTCGATATAATGTATACTCAGCTAATGCACTCTGATATTCGGCAAGGAATTTCGGGTCGGAAGGATTGGTTGCTAAATCCTCCAACGCTTTTTCAACTTGCTGGTTCAGATCATCAACGCCCTGATCAAATTGTTTGCTGATATCCATAATATAACCATTCCAATCTGCCATAAGTCCTCCTCAATTATTCCTGAAATGTCCACTTGCTACCTTGAGACTTCTCGAATCGATTATCTCCGTAGCTAAATGAACTATTATTTGTGTCCTGATTTTTCAAATTCACATTAAATCTTACATATTGTTTACCCCATTGTTTATAATATTCATCGACATAATTATTAATTTTATTTAATTCACTGTCGCTTAACGTACCAATGATATTGAAATATACATTGTTAGCTGTTTTATATTTTTCATAAGAAAGACCTATTGCCGACAATGTTTCAATTGCCTGACTTTCTAATACATTATCATCTAATACCGCAATACTTATATTGCTGGCATATGGCATAGTTTGCAGTAATCCTTTAATAAGATTATCGATTAGTTGCTGTGTGATAGCATTCCGTTGCTTACTCACTGTCAGTCTTGGATTACTGGCATCTAATAGCTGTAGTTTAAAATATTGTAGATCTGGGAAATTATCAGCAAGCCATGAAAAAATTCGTATCGATTCATCATCAGGATTTATCACCCGTACTGGCTTTCCTGGTTGATTTTTTTCCAATGCTTGTTTGACCCAGACAGCTTCATCCAAACTATTGGTATTGATATAGATGACATGATCCCTACCATATAAAATTTCATAATTTCTATTTTTGTTTACAAGAATTTTATCGATATGTCTCAGCTGCGGATCATTACTGGCATTAACAATATAAAAAGCTATTAAAATGATAGCAAAAAGAAAAAATAGCGTTACATATTTAAACTGCGTACTTCTAAAGAAATGTTGCCTTGTTGAAGTAATGTTATTTTCAACAATACCTGGTATTGAATACTGCCAAACTTCATTTTTTCCTTTTACAGCAAATTTGAGGCCTAAAACTTCTATTTGCTGATTCAATTTTAACGTTCTATCTTCAGGTTCTTGTGCTGTTAATTCTCTGATTGTTACAACCAGATCAGGGTCGGTAGTGATTATTACCTCAAAACTGCCTGTAAGCTCTCCATAAGGAATGACTATCGTATTCTCTGGTAACTCAGAAAAAGAATCACTTCTTCCTAACGAAACATCATTACCAACGATAACGAGTACACGCCCATTAAGTATTTCATACTCGCATCCATTCAATGGTCCGCTCAATAAACGAATGGCATAAGATTCCAATAAGTCTTGTGATAAGAATTTATCATTATTTTCCATGAATACCACCCGCTAATTCCATAAGCTCTAGTTTAGAGTAGTGTAACAAGACGGAAATTTCATGACCAAATTATGATGACACACAATAAAAAGATTATAATTTTCGAGAACCATTTTAAATGCCTACATACATAACTTTATTTGCAATTTAAGGTATACACCCTATTCCCTCATTGATATGCAAATATAACAATTACCATTATTTTAAATTTTACACGTAATATTTACCCTAAATGATTTTAGAGTGCAGGTTGGCATATGCAAGTCTTTTCCAGTGATGTCTACTTCACTGTAGGCACTAATGCATTATTAGCATCCCAAAAGGAATATTACAGCGATTTGGTTGCGTTGGTTGATCTTGGACATTCGTTCGTTGTTATTGATGAGCACCAACATCGAAATCTCAAACCAAATACAGAACCTGTAAACACCCTTTTGAGCAACAATTTCATCAGGATCAATAAGAATATTACATTATCTGATTTAACGCATTTCCTGGTTTCGAATCTTCATACACAAAATGTGTATTCCACTCAAGAACCACTTACCCATGATGAGATAGATATCCTGCGGTTATGTGTTTCTTATTCGTTAAAACAAATAGCCATTATCAAAGGAATTGATTATAAAACAGTATCATATCACAAAATAAGAGCCCTAAATAAACTTAACATAAAAGGTACTGTTGAGTTGTTTATAGCACTCTGTGAATGGGATAAACATTATTTTAAACTCCAATCTTGCATAAGAGAAAGTTGATATGTCATTAGTAAGATATAATAGTAAAATCATAATAACTGTCGCGCTGATATCGTTGCTCTCTGCATGCACCAGAGAAAATTCATTAAAGGATACTCAGAATAAAAGAAGTGGCGAATCTCAAGCGATAGTAGATGCAAGACAGTTCTTTAGCGAACACCCGGAATATATATCATCAGCAGAACTAGAGCAGAAGCTATATCGCGAATTTGCGCAGGTTACTACTGTTCCAGCTTATAAAGAGATGAGTATGTATCAATTGCTTGTCATTTCGCAAGATCGTTTAACACATTAAATAAGAATCTACACGCTTTTTGCGTGTAGATTCTTATAAATTTCCGACTATGATAGATGTTTAATTTTTTAATTATTGTCTTTATTCTCGCTTTTTGTGTCTTCACCTTCTTTGAATTTATCTTCTGAGGGGAGCAGTTCATCTGGAACAGGTTGTCCAGCATTCTCCACATCTTCAAGCCACAGCAGAAGACGCAAGATCTCATCTATATTTTCGAAGCTAACATAATCGTAGCGACGATGGGTAGCATAAATTTTTCGTGCTAATTTTTTATCTGTAATAATTGGTATTCCGATTTCCTTTGCATATTTCCTTACGGCTAATGCTACCTCATTAGTTTCTCTCACAGAAATCAATGGTATAGGTGAAAGATGTGGCTTAAAGTATATCCCTATGGCAATGTGCGTAGGGTTGGCAATCATCAGACGGCTATTACTGACATCAGATTTCAATTGCTCTGACAGAATTTCTTGATGGCGTTCTCTACGTTTAGACTTAATTTCTGGATTTCCTTCTTGTTCCTTGTATTCTCTTTTAACTTCTTGTTTATCCATTTTCATATCTTTCATAAATAAAAAATACTCAGCGATAAAATCAAATATTAGAACAATTATCATACTGCCGAGACAATATAGTATGAGAAGGAACAGCATCTCTCCCCAATCTGATAATAAAGAAATGATATCTCCATCAAGAGTTTTAAAAAGCAGTGATTTATGGTTACTCCAAAATAATTTGATCGCCAATGCAAAAAAAATAAGATAAAGTATTGCTTTAACAAATTCTTTTACGGTTTTTAAGCCAAATATACGTTTTAAGCCATTTACTGGATTTAATGAATCAAACTTAAACTTAATAGCTTCAGTTGCTAATTGCATTTTACTTTGAATCCATGAAACAAGTATTGTTGTAAACATACAAACCAGCAAAAAAGGAATGATCGTTTTCAACCAACCTATCCCCATAGCTTTAAAATAGTCCCAAATATCCGGTTTAGCGTTATGATCAAGGATGTATTCAAGAATCGACATAATGTGATGCACATCAAATACATATCCGAGATATAAAGTACCCACAAGCATTATTACAGAGACTGTTAAGTCTCTACTTTTTAGAATTTGACCTTTTTTAGAAGCATCCTGGAGTTTCTTTTGTGTTGGCTTTTCAGTTTTATTTGCCATGAAACACTCTATTTATCAATGTATAATTGCAATTGTTCTGGGAAAAAGGATAACGGCATAACTCGTTCAGCCAGTATTGGGCCAAAATAAATAATTAATATTAAAAATGCCAGCGCACTTTTGACAGTCAGTGAGATGGCAAAAGCATTTAGTTGTGAAGCATAACGTGCCAGCAATCCCAGGACAGCTTCACCGCCCAGCATAACCGCAATCACGGGGCTTGCGTAAACGATAGTATGAGTCATTATATTATTAATATATGAGAATAAAGGCTCTAATTTAGGAAAATTAAAATTTCCTGAAGGCCATAAGTTATAACTTTGCCATAGAGTCTCCAGAATAAAGTTCAATCCACCGTTAGTAAGATAAACTGCTGCAGAGAAAAGGTTAAATAATCTTGCTAATTCCGATGTATCGACACCTGTAGCCGGATCCAAAGTACTACTTAACGTTGCACCACGTTGGTTATCGATAAAGCTGCCTATAGCAAGGAAAATCCAAAATGGGGATGCTAATAAGCAAGCAATAAACAACCCTATGATAATTTCTCTGGCAGCAAACAAAGCGATATCTATTTCATTTAGGGTAGATAATTCATAGTGGTAATGCTGAACTAATGCACATGATACCACTATTATTATTGGATGACGGACTACTGTTGGTATATTCCCACTGGCGAAAAATGGTAACAAATAGAAAGTTGGTGCCAATCGGCAAAAACCGAGCGCTGTAGCAGCCAGCAGACTATGCAACTGATAGAGCATCGCCTCCCCCATGCTATCCTCTCGCGAATGCTAAATTCAGCATTTCGATACCAAACGAATATAATTTTTCACCATACCATCCGCTCATTAAAAAAAAGCAAATACTTACGCACAATAATTTGACGCCAAATGGCAACGTCTGTTCTTGCAACTGTGTTACCGTTTGAAAAAGCCCTACCAATAAACCAACGAATGTCGCAACTGCAATAGGTCCTGCAGACATAACTAAAATCAGATACAGCGCCCTATTCCCCGCAAAAACAATGTCGTCCATATTTTTTTCCTCAGGGATTAATGGATAGGTCAAAATATTGTAAAATGAGTCCTTTCGATAACATTGTCCAACCGTCCATCGCGACAAACAGAATTAATTTTATCGGTGTAGATATGGTTACCGGACTCATCATCATCATACCTAACGTTAACAGAACGCTGGATATAACCAGATCAACTACAACAAAGGGTAAATAGATATAGAAACCTATAATAAATGCACTTTTTATCTCACTCAACGCATATGCCGGGAGTAACGAGAAAATTGAAATATTCTCATCATCGATTATCTCTTCATTATCTTCAGAACTATTCCCCTTCTGAATCTTTTCAAAAAAGCTAACCAACTCCGGTTCAGAATATTTTATCAAATATGATTTATAACCACTCATGCCTGTCTCAACAAAATTAACAACCGACGCAACATTATTGAATGAAAGATTCTCATTCTGACTGTTATTATATATTTCCTTCCCAACCGGCATCATTACGAACATTGACAATAGCAAAGCTACCCCATTAAGTGTCATATTTGATGGCACTTGCTGAAGTCCCAAAGCGTTTCGTACAATAACAAAAACAATCGAGAATTTAATAAAACATGTCCCGGATGCTATTATAAACGGTAATAGTGTAAATAATGATAATATCGCTATCAGCGAAATGCTATTTGACATTATTATTCCCTGATAACCAAGAATGAATTTCTACGCCCAATTTATCATCCACTTCAACAAGTTCGCCATAGCCAGTTAGCGCGCCATTTACACGTATCTCTATATTTTTCTCCGCTTCAGGAAGCAAAGATATAATTCTTTTTGCACAGAGATCATCTATTTCATATAGATTCATTATTTTCTTTCCAAGAACAAACTCAATTTTTACAGGCAAGTCTTCAAAACTATTAATCTGCTGATAGTCATTTTCATCATTAATCTCGATTTCGCTTTTTTTGATATCAAAGTCATCTGTTTCAAAATCTTCCTCGTACTCAAAATGATCAACCATTTTTAACTCCTCTGGATAAATTAAATCACAAATCTTTGTATTATAAATAACCGCATAAGCAAAATTATTTGAAATTAATAAAACATCACCAACTTCAATATCAACAATGGTTCTATAACATGTTTTACTAAATCCAATTACAAAGTGAATGGGCCAATATAATGATTTTTTGTCTAGCGTTGGAGCGTTTTCGTATTGGCAGACTGTGACTTTATCTAACCAAATATTTAATTCCCCTGTCCATATTCTTATCAGTGGTTGAGCTGGACTCAATACTCCATCAAATACTTTACCGACACACAAACGATTATATTTTAGTTCAGGATACTTTAGATTTAACGGGGTACTAGATAAACTGAGCCATTCCCCTATTAACCTTTCCGTTTCTGGCATTAAAGCCATCCCAGCGAGCTCGGCAGAAATTAAGGGAAATAACTCTCGAAGTAACACCCATCCAGACCAGCTGCCGCTCTCTTCTGCTATCGGTAGCCATTTGGCGCTAAATTCGGGCATTAATAACGCAACATCTTCACCCTTTTCTTTCCAATTTTGAAAAGTGGTTTCAAAGGAATGAGTGTTTCCATTTACTTTTCTCAGACCGAACATTAACTTTCGTCCTTCTGATCGTTTTCGAATTTACCTTCATTTTCTTGCTCATCATGAGGCTGATGTCGTTGCCCTTGTCGTTCATCTTGCTCAGTCAATACCCAGCGTTGTGCTGTAACATCATTGTGTTGGGCTTCATGGAGTCTGTCGGAGACAAGTGTGTCTGATGGTTTTAGTCGTATCCCTTCACTACTTTCCAGAATCCGGACTGTATGATTTTGTCCCCAACGCTGAAACTGATATGTCAATTCATTTTCGCGCGCATTGGCATTATTAGCAGAATTATTTATATCATTCTGATTGAGCGTATGAACATTCCTTTGCTTTTCGATATGTTGAGTAAACATGGTTCTGTTATCAGCAAACCTTCTTTCGTTAGTAATGTCTAATGAATGGGCCTGCGGTCCATTTATTTTGTCTCCATCGCGGTATTTTTTTCACGATCTTTATTATTACTGTGTTTTTGATCTGTGATGTATTCTGTATGGATACCATTATGGATTTTTTCCTTAAATTGTATCGTTTTATTAGATGGTTCAGAATCATTCCCCTGATCTCGTGAAGTCATATTGAGAATTTTCTTTGTAGAAAATTTCTCTGTTCCATTTGTTTGCAAAGAAAGAGATGGATTCCTGTCAACCTGGAGAGATGATTTGTTGTCAATAGACTCCATGTGCCCATTTTTTTTCCCCAACGTAGAAAATTGGCTATCCTGAGTCTGACGTAATAACTGGAGAATGGTTCCAGCGACAATCTCACTCATTTCTTTATTTTTTTTGTTTTTCTTTAAGAAACTGTCTAAATCTGAAGCAGAATTATCGGGTGTGTCTGTGTTTAAAATTTTACAGTGTTCAATTTTCTTGACTTCGTCCATTATATTTTTCCTCCTGTTCAAGCTCGTCTTGATAAAGCATCTGATTTAAAAGTTGTTTTTTGATGCGCTTCTTTAGTCGATCGTACTTTTCTCCTTTTAGCCACCAGTGTTTTCTTTGTGCTTGCTGTTGAACTATTTCCTTGTTAAGTATTTTTCGCCGCTCTGCTATTTTTTGCTTTTCAAGATTTATCTCAGCGATCTGCTGCTGAATGACTGCAACTTTACGTAACGAGTAAAATATATCCTGTCGAAATACAACTTCGCCGAGTAACTCTTTCATATCTAACAGTGACTGTAGGTTTTTAAGTTGCATATCATACAGGCGTTCCTTTTCGGCTAACTTTTCTTTTTCTGCATTTAACTTTTGTAATGATGCTTCACATGCAGCCAGGCTCTGCGCTGTTCTTCTGATAAGTCGATTAACTTTACTTAACAATTCGTTCAAGCTCTTTTAGCGTTTCACTCATTGGCATTTTTTCATTAACTGACTGTTTCAACCAATTTGTGAGTTTAGGCCGTGCATTCATAGCAAAATCATTTTCAGCATTTTGCCCAGCGCGATATTCCCCTAAATCAATAAACACCTGTAGATCTTCCAAAGTTGTGAGGATCTTCCTTACCCGCGCAGCATTATCTCTGTGTTTTTCATCAGTGACCTGACCAAATACTCGACTCACACTTTTTAGTACATCTATTGCCGGATAATGACCTTGCCCAGCGAGTTTGCGACTTAGATAGATATGGCCATCAAGGATTGAGCGAATTTCATCACCCAGTGGGTCTGATTCATCCTCCCCCTCCAGTAATACGGTATAAAACGCAGTAATACTTCCTTTTAGTGTTGGTCCCGGCCTCTCCAGTAAGCGAGGTAAACTGTCAAAAACAGAAGCAGGATAACCACGTCTGGCAGGTGGTTCACCCGCTGCCAGCTTCATATCGCGTAGTGCTCGTGCATACCGCGTCATTGAGTCGATAAAAAGTACAACTCTCTTTCCTCGATCTCTAAAATACTCTGCCACGGTTGTCGCCATCAGGGCGGCATTACACCGATCTACTGACGAAAAATCAGAGGTGGCATAAACCAAAACACATTTTGCTGCATTTACTGATTTTTTCAGCGATTCCGCGCATTCCGTAACTTCCCTACCACGTTCGCCAATCAAGCCAATAACAAACACATCAGCTTCAGTGTTGTTTACAAGCATATGCATTAAAACCGTTTTGCCACAGCCAGCCGATGCGAAAATCCCAACACGTTGACCAATGCCACATGTCAGTACGCCATCAATGACTCTTATCCGTGTCTCTAGTGGTGTATTAATAACTCGACGCTCCTGATACGACGGTGGCAGTTCATCAATCAGGCGTAAATTTCCCCTATCGCCTGGAGTGTCCGGGACAAACCTTTCCATAATTTGACCAGAAGCATTCAAAACTGAACCAAGAAAGGCATCACTGATCTGTATGGTTAACTGCTCTCCCGTTGGTTTCAAAACTGCAGTACGTGTAAGCCCCACAGAGCTGCCTATAAGGTTTAATAATGTCTTTCCATTGCGAAAGCCAACGACCTGAGCCCTGGCTATACGTTCATTTGCTTGCCAGCTCGCATAAATTTCGCATACTTCGCCCACTGAAACGTCGTCAAGCTCTGCTTCAATCAGCGAGCCGTTTATGCTATGTAAGTAGCTGTATTTATTTAATAGTTTTAATTTTTTCATACCAGCATGCTCCATATCGCAAGACATTATCCTAAATAGTTTTCAGAATATTAACGGGAACATTTTCCGTTAGTTCCCCGTACGAAAGTACTTCGAGGTCTCGATAACTAGATTCAATAAGTTTTTTGATAAAACGACGAATATCCATAGATCCCAGTAAAATAATGTCTTTAATAGGAATATTGATTCCAGAAAGTGCCAGTTTAAAATTATCCAGAATCATCTCAGCTTCGGATGCATCGAGATTAAGAAAAGTACCGCCAGCGGTAGGCCTGACACCATCTCTGATTCTGTCCTCTATTTCAGGCGAAATCACAATTGCTTTAATTTCTCCAGAATATGAAAACTTATGGCAAATGTAGCGACCTAATGCACCTCGTACATGCTCGACGAGTGTAATTATATCTTTCTCTCGTGGGCTCCATAATGCTAAAGCCTCCATAACTAAACGCATATTGCGCACTGAAATTCGCTCCTGGATCAGACGCTGAATTACCTCTGAAATGCGCTGCACGGTTATATATCTTAATATTTCTTTTAATAGATCAGGATACTTCATCTCTAATTGATCAAGAATATATTTGGTTTCTTGTATACCAAAATACTCATTAATATTATGAGCCAGACATACAGATAAATGATTGTACATTTCATCCATGGCCGTGCGAGTATAACAGCCAATTTTTGTTAATTTTTGGGCATCACTTTTTGTAACCCAATAATATTGTTCACCATTACTATTTACGATGACAGGTTTCTTGATCAAAGTCGAAACCACTTCATCTGAATATTCAACCAACAAGACAAGATCATGATAAATTTTAAATTGCGAGGCTCTGACTTCATTTAGCATTAATATGACATCTTCATCATTAAGGCCTTCCCCCTCGCGAATGACAATACCGGGAATACGGATACCATACTCAATAAAAAACTGACTACGAATCCTATCAGCAAGATTGATTTCAGTGTATTTTTTAGCCTGTACACTATTCATAATCAAAACCAAGGGTACCGTTTCGGTAATAACCTGATCAAGTTTATTAATAATACCTAATGAAATATCATCATCCTGATTATAGGGTTCCAACCCAACGGTGATATCTCCCTCAACAACCGTTTCTTCAACCCCTTTCTTTTTGAATTTAAAGTAAAAATAAATTCCTAAGATTACTGCCAAACATAAAAACACAAGAAGGGGAAAACCTGGAAGCAACCCAATACTTAGCGCGAGGACACATGTCACAATAATGACAAAAGAATTACTTAATAACTGGGACATTATATTTTGCCCCATATTATCACTATCGCCATTCACGCGCGTTACGATAAACCCTGCGCTAATAGCAATTAATAAAGCTGGAATTTGAGAAACAAGACCATCACCGACGGTAAGAATTGTGTAGACGGTCAACGCTGTCGAGAAATCCATTCCATTTTGGCCTACTCCTACTGATAGCCCACCGATAATATTAACAAAGATAATAATAATGTTTGCAATAGCATCACCTTTGATAAATTTCATCGCACCATCAAAGGAACCATACAGCTGACTCTCTCGTTCTAATACGCTACGACGTTCTTTTGCTAAATCTGCATCAATGATCCCGGCGCGTAGATCGGCGTCAATACTCATTTGTTTACCTGGCATACCGTCAAGCGAAAAGCGGGCAGCAACTTCAGCCACACGTTCCGAACCTTTAGTAATGACGATAAACTGAACAATAGTAACAATGGAGAAAATAACAAAACCAACTACCAGGCTATCTCCAATAACGAATTCACCAAAACTCGTTATAATTTCTCCGGCGTCCGCCTCAAGAAGTATAAGTCGGCTGGTACTGATCGCCAGCGCCAAACGAAATAACGTTGTGATGAGAAGAATTGATGGGAATGAAGAAAAACTTAAGATCCTCTCAACATAGAATGATCCTAAAAACACAAGTATTGCCAATGTTAAGTTCAGCCCAATCAAAAAATCGATTAAGTAGGTGGGCAATGGAATTATGAGCATGGCGATAATCATCACCATTAATCCAAGAATTATTAATTCTGGATGACTCCTTAACCCTATCAAAACTTTGTTAAACATTGAACATTACCTTCTTCCATGGTTTTTTATTTTGTTTTTTATTACTGTTTTGTGTATCAAAGAGCTCTGCTGCAAATGTTACTTTTATTGCCTGTTTACAACACTCCCTAATCTCTAATAATTGTTCATTATTAATAAAAAGTGAAAATGGAAGATTTGTACATCCACTGTAAATCGCCTTCAGGAGTAACGTTTTGTCTTTATAACTAGCATCTGCGGGTAGGGTTACCAGTGCATTTTTCAGGAGTTCCTCTGCAGTCTCAGGAAATTTTATTAACGATATCAGAAAAAATATCCAATAATCTTCTGCGCTAATAAAATTTTTAATTATTGGGTTATTCATTAAAGTTTTCAGAAATAAAGCCTCTGCTGACTGAAGAGACAATAGTTGTGACAACTTATTGAGAAACATACCAAATTCCAATGATGAACAGCTCGCATCAAGTGCATTTATATCTGAGAAAAGCGTCTCTTTGATAAATTTTGTCACCAGCATTCTATTTTGATAGCCATAACTACCAATCCATTCGACATAAGTATCTACAGCATCGTCTTCTGCCATTAAAAATTGTCGATAACTTGCCCTTAGTAATTTTGGATTTAATGACAACGCCTAGCCAAATAACTTTGCTTTTAATGCCGAGTTAATACCGCTATTAATGAATTTTTTAGTTGTCTCTTGATTAACTTTTTTAAGTAATGCTTCAGCGTTTAGCCGCACATTTTCAGATATTTGTTTTTTACGTAAAATTGCACGTAATACAACCACCAGATCGCTTTCATCTGGAAAAATTTTTTAGCAAAACTATACACTTCATAGTCATGGGTAGTTGCTGCCTTAAGCGCCTCCATGACTTTATCGGTTTTTTCTATTGGCTGATCTTCCAGGACATATTCTTCTCCGTCCAGAAAGTTGGCCAGTTGTTCTTCGTAGATTTTTTTCTTCATAAACTGCGTTAACGCTGCTGACATCTCGTCAGTAGCTTGTAAGAATCGAGCTTCTTTACCGGCGGGATCATCCCCCATTTTAGGCATTTCAGCTTCAATATCTTCATTATCTTCTGTGATAATGTCCTCTAAGCGAGAAACTTCTCTGGCTCTTTCTAATACACCGACATGTTCTACATGAATCGCCATTTCACTATCCTCCGACGACTTCACGATTCAGGTAAGTTTTTATCCATTTCTGTAGTAATTCATCGTTGATTTCTTTATTTTTTGCCATTTGCTGTGTTATTGCTCTGGCGTCAACCGCAGCCTCATTCGCATTATTCATCATGCGCTCATCGATCTCTCTTGGCTCAATAAGAAAGACACGAACGATGTTATTCGCATTTGTTCCTTCATATCCAAATAATTTACCAATAAATGGAATACTGCCTAATATTGGGATCTTACGACTTTCATAGGTATTCGTATCTCGTGTATATCCACCAATCAAAAGACTTTTCCCTTGAGGCACGCGCGCAATAGTACTTATAAGCGTTCTACCAACCTGAGGCAGATCATCAACATTGGTCTTGTCGGAATTGATTTCATTGCCATCTTCAATATTCAAGAGTAATTCAATTTGATTTCGTGAAGCAAATCGTGGTAGCACGCTAATCATCGTACCATAGGTTACTTCATCTAACTCCGCAGTACGCTCGCCGACTAATTTAGTATAGAAAGTACGGTTATTATCAAATATAGCAGGAATATTCTCCTGTGTTAAAACGACAGGACGCGCAACAACGGCGGCTCTTCTTTTTTGCGCAAGTGCCTGTATTGTTGCAATAAACTGTGTCCCATCCAGGGTACTAATTGAACCTGAATTATTAAATGATGCACTTAGGCTGGATCCAATTTTTATCGTGCCCGACCAGTCAGCTCCTAACTGTTCTAAATCAGTCTTATCAATATCTATTATCCATAAAGATAATTCAATGTGTCGCTTTGGAATATCGAGTGTAGCTACTAACTTCTCGATAAAATCAACCTGAGATACTGTTCCTTTAACAAGTAAACTGTTGGTATCAGGATATGCAATAATTTGTATATCGTCAGTCTCTGGCGCTCCAGCTGTCGATATTATTTTCTCTACTTGTAGATCATCATCTTCTTCAGCACCAGGAAAAGGAGGCATACGTGATACGTTTTTTAGTTGTTGACGACTTGAAATTTCAGAAAGTACGTTAACCCCAGTGCTTTGCTTAATGTTATTATTTAACAACGTCGATAGTACTTTTGCCATGCCAGGAATAACTATCTTTTCGCCACGTAATTCATAAGTCCGATCATTAACGAATGTGTTGACCAGGTGAATAATCCCTACTTTATTGCGTCCGATCTCGATGCCATCACTGTTTTGCTCCATTAATTTTGCAGCATTAACAACCAGGTCAACATAAACTGGTGGCCCCGATACATAGAAAGTACCATTGCCGCCCCCTTTAATTTCATAACGAGAGTTATACAGACCCGATTTTTTTAAAAAATTATTAAACTCATTCGTCGATACCTTTCTCAGATTAATCAGCGCATTACGCATCTCTGATGAGTCATAGATATAAATAGCTTTGCCATCATCGTACCAAATAAGTCCCATCTGCGCCGACAGGCGTTCAATCAAGGCATAGGGTTCGGTTAAATCAAAATTTCCGCTGATCTGTTTCTTCATGGCAAGCTTACTTACTATTGTAGGCTTACCCGCATATGATGAAACCGTTTCAAAAAAACTACGTAGATTTTCTTTATTTGCTACGTATCCATTCGCTGTTGCGGCATATGCACCAGGAGTCAATAATCCATTAAAAATGCATAAGGCTGAAATTAATATAATAGTAATACGTAATTTTATTTTCATAACTTTTTACATAGTTCTCTCGGTGTTTTTCCTAACCGGCTTTTTACTTCGGCTGAAAAGTGTGATGAGGATGAGTAGCCATATTTATGCGCAATAGTTGTCATATCACTGTTTCCTTCAATGATTTCCAACACGGCTCTGGCAACTCTCCAGCCACATAATTCCGTTTTAACTTTACCACCCAATGCATAACTACATAAACGGCGAAAATGTGAATACGATACGCCGTAAAGCTCACCAAGATCATAGAGTGAAGTCTGTATGAGCGATTGCGATAATAAATAGCGAACCAGTTTATAGCATTCTGTTTTTCTTAGATGCTGAAACAGAATTTCATTAATATTATCGCTGCTCAGATAAGTGGCTAAAAACCAGGCTTCACTTGCAACTTTACTGAATAGCACAACTTCTGATGCAAAGGGCAAGGCATCAGCAAACAACTCATGGTGTTCCCTTTCCACACTCCCCGTTGATTCATCAATAAAAGCTAATAATTTACTCAGGATATCAATGCGAAGTGGATGATAAATTACTTTCCCTGCAGTTACCTCAATTTGGCTTCGGTCAATGAGCAGTAATATGTCTTCCACTACCATTAATTTTTGATGGTTATTACCAATCGTAATAACAAGGGTTACATCCTTGTTTTCATTTCCCCGTAAGAACCACATTTCAGGGTCCAGTAGGGTTAACTTCTGTCCTTGAAGCAAAACATTCATTGGAAGTAACAGCCCTTCTTCAATCATGTTTCATCTCCTTATTCCATATTCTCATTCTCCATAAACTTGCAATAAAAACATGATTAAAAAGTGATGATTCCTATTTATAAAATAATGATTTTGTTATGAGCGAATAGCTATCAGCCACTTACAGTAGTAAGTCATTCTGTCCATATACAGAATTGCAACTGTTTATATGTTTTACTTAAACATACCCCGTATTTCTTATAACACTTGTTTGGTGACTATTTTCAATAAAAATCATATTTGTTAGTTACACATTAACGCACTGCGAGTGTTTTGTTACTCCCCGCATATATTTTATTCTCTTTTTCGATTCTATTTTTCTTAATCGTTCATATAATTTTCTTGTTAGTCGGATTTACGAATCATGAGACTTATGATGGATGGAATGAGGCTAAGCGGCCAGGTCAACCCTGTAATTACTGCAGCAAACAACCGATATGTTACTTTTTCTTCCGAGAAGATAAATATTAAGGTCGATGTCACAACCAGACCTATCAGGTAAGCTAACAGTAATTTATTGATCACTTTTACCTCCCTTACGATTTCTCTTTGAGCGGTCCTTTTAATCCAGGACCGCCTCATTATGAAAACTATTTATTTCCCTCATCATTGATAAGGTTGGACATCTCTTTCAACATGAGAGTCATTGAAGCTTTCGACCAATTTAGCGGAATGATAGGGCTTGGCGCTTCATGCAAAGTTCCCGACTTGTGGATATAGTTATAGCTTTCGGGAAGTGCCATTTCAGGTACACTCCTGCCATTTGCACCAATCATATTCTCGCCTGTTATTTGGGCCAATGATCTATTCATAAATTGCACTGAGTCATTCAAATACTCTTCTTTTCTTGATTCTTTATAAACAATTGCTGCTGATTTTGCATACCATGAGTCAAAAAACCATTCTGCTTCTGTTGATGGAATGAAGCTCATTTCTCTTTTCGCATGTGAATTTTGATCGGTATCAGTTTTAATATCATTGAACCAAAAATTTGCCGACTGATAATTATCCTTCTCGTATCTTTTTATACCATACGGACCTGCTAGTTTTTTAACTATTTTTAGAACTTGCTCTTTTCTTCTGGTATTTATCTTTGAAAGATTTGCAGGATAAATAACATTAAGTAAAGCCGCATCGGCTTCTCTGTAATGTTTATCTTTTTCCAGATAACCTGGGGATTCTCCCCCTAAATCAAGCTGTAACGTTATTCTTTCATAACCTTTATCTATGAGGTGGTTCAACCTCGTTGTTGAAAGAGGTTCATCCAGTTCATTAGCTTTAGCTTCGCGTAGTAAATCAGAGACAAAAACAGAGTCTTTCTTCGAGAGTAAGTTCGACAAACGTTCCAGTCCAGAGGTCACCAGTGCAACGGAAGATGTGTTTAATCTGGCATCTTCTTCCCACGCTCCGGAATCTTCCATAACATAGAAATTGGCTTTATCCAGATAAGCAATCAGCAGCGCAATCGATTTTAATCGGTCACCTTTTTCCCAGTCTTCAGCGTTAATAGTACCAGTGTCGATGGCTTGTATAAGGAGATCAAGATAAAGACCTAAAGCATCATTTTGTTTATGGTTCCACAGCTGCGGCTTGCCTTCTTCCTGCACATCTGCCATCACGTGGGAGTTGCTGTCAAATCGGATATGTACAGCATTCATTTGCCCAGGAATACCATCCAGTCGTTTTGGGTTGCTAATGACGTCCTGCATCCGCTTAATCTGGTCGGGCGTAGACATATAATCCCACAGAGTGAGCAGAACCTTTTTTGCGGCTACACTATTTCCCTGATCTGATACTAATGCCATATAGCCCCATAAACTATCCCTCAGCCAGACAGCATCATAGTGGGTTTCTGCCGCTGTTTTGTCATCTTCGAAAGTAGAAGCAAGAATAAATGTTCCCCAGGGTTTCTCCGTCAACGTTAACTTTCGTGTATTTTCTGTTAATGTTAACAATCCTTGAATTTCGTCTTTGGTATAGTGGCTCTTTATTTCATTTTTTAATTTGGCTGAGTGAATCAGAAGACGATAATTAGGATACTTATCTGGATTTAACGATAAATAACTTTTATCAGTTTCTGCCCCCGTGGAATTAAGAATGTTAAATACAGATTCACTCGTCACTTCTGCCCCTGTCGCCTGGCATGTGCCGCATGAAAATATACCAGCGAGCAGAAGAGTTAATGTAGATTTCCCTTTCATAAAAGATTCCATCAATCGTTTGTTAAAAGCGTAGATAACCACTTATTTAACAACTTGAAAATAAGGTGTTTTACCTGGGTTGTTACAAATGGATTGCATTGTGTAAACGCTTTTATTTACAAAAAAATGGGGAAGTATTACGGCGATTGCGAAAAGTCTGAAGCGATTGAATTAAGATAATATAGAAAATCAGATACAACAAAAATGGCAGGTTGATGAGGTGAAGATAAATTGGAGCGGGCGAAGGGAATCGAACCCTCGTATAGAGCTTGGGAAGCTCTCGTTCTACCATTGAACTACGCCCGCTTCGAGATGCGTAAGGCATTATAAACCTTACGCTCTCCTTAGCAAGTGCCGCGCTGCTGACTGCTGATTAATTCGCCATCAGCATTTTGGCTTGCTGCCCTGAGGCGGCAAGTAACGTAGCGGATCAATTGCCGTTGCACGGTAACGAATCTGGAAATGCAGGCGAACCGATGCCGCATCAGTGCTCCCCATAGTGGCGATTTTTTGCCCAGCCTTCACGCTTTGCCCATTATTTACCAGCATCGTGTCATTATGGGCGTAAGCCGTAATGTAATCTTCACTGTGTTTAATCATGATGAGATTACCGTAGCCACGCAGCTGGTTGCCCACATACACCACCTTTCCTGCACCCGCGGCGTAAATAGGTGTACCCCGTGGAGCTGAGATATCAATCCCTTTATTGCCGCCATCAGCTGTCGAATACGGCATGATAACTTTCCCTGTCGTTGGCCATAACCAACAACGTTGCCCTACTGGCGGCCAGGAAGATTTCGGTACTGCTGATGACGGTGTAACCGATGCGGTTTTGGTCGTTGATTTGGCGGTTGATTTACGTGTACTGCTACTTTTCGCCCCACCCAGTTTTAGTTTCTGACCAACTTCAATGGTGTAAGGGGGGGAAATGCCGTTCAGTCGCGCCAGCTCTTTTACGCTGGTTCCCGTGGTGCGCGAAATACGATATAGCGTATCCCCCCGTTTCACGGTGTAAACGGAGCCGGAATACGTTCCTGTATCGGATGATTTGCTACCCGAGCAGCCCGCCAAAAGCAGTCCAATCGATAACAACATCACGATACCCAGAGATTTTTTATTCAGGCGTCCCGCACTCAAAATCTTTCCTCGCTTAAAAAACAAGACGCCATATCATAGCAGCCAGCCTCTGGATACCCAATCTCTTGCTTCTCGAAAAACGCGGTAATAGAGAAAGAGGTTAATTTCATTTGGCAAAGGGAAGTATCATCAGCAAAATATTCGCTGCAGAGGTATCGAATTTCCTGACTTTTTTACCCTATTTCCCATCCTGATGCGTAATAATCCTGATTTATCACATTGATTTTATCGCCACTCATATTGATACGTATCACTGCCCCTATTCAGAGTCCTGTTTCGTATCATATCTGTGTTTTTTTAACGTCATCACACTTCCTTCCTCCCCTAACGCTTATCGTCGTTTCTGGCGTAAATCTTGCCTGCTTAGACTAAATCTTTGCCATAAGAACCAAATGTTCAAATCGAGGGGATTTCTATGGAAGCGCGGGAAGCAACCGCTACGGGTGAATCTTGCATGCGCGTCGATGCCATTGCTAAGGTCACCGGGCAGGCACGATATACTGACGATTATGTTATGGCGGGCATGTGTTACGCGAAATATGTACGTAGCCCTATCGCACATGGTTATGCCGTAAGTATTAATGATGAACAAGCCAGAAGTTTACCAGGCGTACTGGCGATTTTTACCTGGGAAGATGTACCTGATATCCCATTCGCTACAGCTGGGCATGCCTGGACACTTGACGAAAACAAGCGCGATACCGCCGATCGCGCACTGCTAACTCGCCATGTTCGTCATCATGGTGACGCCGTTGCCATCGTCGTGGCCCGTGATGAACTCACGGCAGAAAAAGCGGCGCAATTGGTCAGCATTGAGTGGCAAGAATTACCCGTTATCACCACGCCAGAAGCGGCGCTGGCAGATGACGCTGCACCAATCCATAACGGCGGCAATTTACTAAAACAAAGCTCGATGTCGACGGGTAATGTCCAACAAACAATCGATGCCGCCGATTACCAGGTGCAGGGGCACTATCAGACGCCGGTCATTCAACATTGTCACATGGAAAGCGTGACATCGCTGGCATGGATGGAGGATGACTCGCGAATTACCATCGTTTCCAGCACCCAGATCCCGCACATTGTTCGCCGTGTGGTTGGTCAGGCGCTGAATATTCCCTGGTCATGCGTACGAGTCATCAAACCGTTTGTCGGTGGCGGTTTTGGTAATAAACAGGATGTACTGGAAGAGCCAATGGCGGCATTCCTGACCAGCAAGCTTGGCGGCATTCCGGTGAAAGTTTCCCTTAGCCGTGAAGAGTGTTTCCTCGCAACCCGTACCCGCCACGCTTTTACTATTGACGGGCAAATGGGCGTGAACCGCGACGGAACATTGAAAGGTTATAGTCTGGATGTTCTGTCTAACACCGGCGCTTATGCATCTCACGGGCACTCCATCGCTTCTGCAGGGGGGAATAAAGTCGCTTACCTTTATCCTCGTTGTGCCTACGCTTACAGTTCAAAGACCTGCTATACCAACCTCCCCTCGGCTGGTGCGATGCGTGGTTATGGCGCGCCACAAGTCGTATTTGCCGTTGAGTCTATGCTTGATGACGCCGCGACAGCGTTAGGTATTGATCCTGTTGAAATTCGTTTCCGCAACGCCGCCCGCGAAGGAGATGCTAATCCGCTCACAGGCAAACGTATTTACAGCGCAGGGTTGCCGGAGTGTCTTGAAAAAGGCCGGAAAATCTTTGAATGGGAAAAACGCCGTGCAGAGTGCCAGAACCAGCAAGGCAATTTACGCCGCGGCGTTGGCGTCGCCTGTTTTAGCTACACCTCTAACACCTGGCCTGTCGGCGTAGAAATTGCTGGCGCGCGCCTGTTGATGAATCAGGATGGAACCATCAACGTACAGAGTGGTGCCACGGAAATCGGCCAGGGTGCCGACACCGTGTTCTCGCAAATGGTGGCAGAAACCGTGGGGGTTCCGGTCAGCGACGTTCGCGTTATTTCAACACAAGATACCGACGTTACGCCGTTCGATCCCGGTGCATTTGCCTCGCGCCAGAGCTATGTTGCCGCGCCCGCGCTGCGCAGTGCGGCACTGTTATTAAAGGAGAAAATCATCGCTCACGCCGCTGTCATGCTACATCAGTCAGCGATGAATCTTACCTTGATAAAAGGCTATATCGTGCTGGTTGAACGACCGGAAGAGCCGTTAATGTCGTTAAAAGATTTGGCGATGGATGCCTTCTACCACCCTGAACGCGGCGGGCAGCTCTCTGCCGAAAGCTCCATCAAAACCACCACTAACCCACCAGCGTTTGGCTGTACCTTTGTTGATCTGACGATCGATATTGCGCTGTGCAAAGTCACCATCAACCGCATCCTCAACGTTCATGATTCGGGCCATATTCTTAATCCGCTACTGGCAGAAGGTCAGGTACACGGCGGAATGGGAATGGGCATTGGCTGGGCGCTATTTGAAGAGATGATCATTGATGCGAAAAGCGGCGTGGTCCGTAACCCCAACCTGCTGGATTACAAAATGCCGACCATGCCGGATCTGCCACAACTGGAAAGCGCGTTCGTCGAAATCAATGAGCCGCAATCCGCATACGGACATAAGTCACTGGGTGAGCCACCAATAATTCCTGTTGCCGCTGCTATTCGTAACGCGGTGAAGATGGCTACCGGTGTTGCAATCAATACACTGCCGCTGACGCCAAAACGGTTATATGAAGAGTTCCATCTGGCAGGATTGATTTGAGGATAACATCATGTTTGATTTTGCTTCTTACCATCGCGCAGCAACCCTTGCCGATGCCATCAACCTGCTGGCTGACAACCCGCAGGCCAAACTGCTCGCCGGTGGCACTGACGTACTGATTCAGCTCCACCATCACAATGACCGTTATCGCCATATTGTTGATATTCATAATCTGGCGGAGCTGCGGGGAATTACGCTGGCGGAAGATGGCTCGATACGTATCGGCTCTGCAACGACATTTACCCAGCTCATTGAAGATCCTATAACTCAACGTCTTCTCCCGGCGTTATGTGCTGCGGCCTCGTCCATTGCTGGACCGCAGATCCGTAACGTCGCTACCTACGGTGGAAATATTTGCAACGGTGCCACCAGCGCAGATTCTGCCACGCCAACGCTCATTTATGACGCGAAACTGGAGATCCACTCCCCACGCAGTGTTCGTTTCGTCCCGATTAATGGCTTTCACACTGGACCGGGCAAAGTGTCTCTTGAGCATGACGAAATCCTTGTTTCCTTTCATTTTCCGCCCCAACCGAAAGAACACGTGGGCAGCGCGCATTTTAAATATGCCATGCGCGACGCAATGGATATTTCAACGATTGGCTGCGCCGCACATTGCCGACTGGATAACGGCAATTTCAGCGAATTACGTCTGGCATTTGGTGTTGCCGCGCCAACGCCGATTCGCTGCCAACATGCCGAACAGACTGCACAAAATGCGCCATTAAACCTGCAAACGCTGGAAGCCATCAGCGAATCAGTCCTGCAGGATGTCGCCCCGCGTTCTTCATGGCGGGCCAGTAAAGAGTTTCGTCTGCATCTCATCCAGACGATGACCAAAAAAGTGATTAGCGAAGCCGTCGCCGCGGCGGGGGGAAAATTGCAATGAATCACAGCGAAACAATTATCATCGAATGCACCATTAACGGGATGCCTTTTCAGCTTCACGCCGCACCAGGCATGCCGCTCTCGGAATTACTCCGCGATCAAGGACTGTTAAGTGTCAAACAAGGGTGCTGCGTGGGTGAATGTGGTGCCTGTACGGTGCTGGTCGACGGCACAGCAATAGACAGTTGCTTATACCTTGCCGCCTGGGCTGAAGGAAAAGAGATCCGCACGCTGGAAGGTGAAGCGAAAGGCGGAAAACTTTCTCATGTTCAGCAGGCTTATGCGAAATCCGGCGCAGTGCAGTGCGGGTTTTGTACGCCTGGCCTGATTATGGCTACCACAGCAATGCTGGCGAAACCACGCGAGAAGCCATTAACCATTACGGAAATTCGTCGCGGACTGGCAGGAAATCTTTGTCGCTGCACGGGGTATCAGATGATTGTAAATACAGTTCTGGATTGCGAGAAAACGAAGTAAAAGGGTATCCGGCCTGAATTCAGGCCGGATTCACTGAGGTTATGTGTTTAACAACTCATATTTCTTAATCTTGCGATAGAGCGTAGCAATGCCGATGCCCAGTTCATCAGCAACTTGCTTCTTGCTGTTATGACGTGAAAGCGCCTCGCGGATCATTTGCTTTTCCATCTCCTCCAGCGCCGTGCCGCCCGCATCATCGAGTGCCAGGTGCGCCTCGTTGACCTCTGTTACATCACTTTGCTCCGTTGTGCCATTATTCAGCAGATTTGGCGGCAATAGCGTGCTGTCGATAACTTCACCTGAAGGAACCACGTTAACCAGATATTCCATCAAATTGCTTAACTCGCGCAGGTTTCCGGGCCAACGATGCTTACGCAATATTTCGACGACATCGGGAGCAATGCCCGGATAAACCGATCCCAGACGACGGGTATGCAGATGTAAAAAGTAATGCACCAGTAGTTCAATATCTTCCTGACGTTCACGCAGCGGTGGCAGAGTTATCGGGATAACATTAAGTCGGTAGAAGAGATCTTCGCGGAATTTACCTTCGGCAATGAACTGGGCCAAATTCTGGTTAGTTGCAGAAATGATGCGAATGTCGACTTGTATTGGGCTACTGGCACCAATCGGCAGAATTTCACGCGCCTCAATAGCGCGCAGTAATTTAGCCTGCAACATTAATGGCATATCACCTATTTCATCGAGAAACAGCGTGCCCGTATTCGCCGCCTGAATCAACCCTGTTTTACCGTTGGCAGAAGCGCCAGTAAATGCGCCTTTAACATAACCGAACAGTTCGCTCTCCAGAAGCTGCTCCGGAATCGCGGCACAGTTGATAGCAATAAAGGGTTTATTCCGTCTTCCGCTCAACTTATGGATTGCACGGGCGACGACTTCTTTACCCGTGCCGCTTTCACCAACCACCATAACGCTGGATGGGCTGGGTGCAATACGGCTAATGAGTCGTTTTAATTGCCGCATAACACGGCACTCGCCAACCAATTGTTCAATATGCGGTTCATCAGGTGCATTTGCTACAGAAAAACTGGTATGCGATTGGTGAAACGCCATTAAAAATAATTGTCGGCCCTGAATGTTATGCAATTGACCAATGATTAATTCACTTTTATCGTCCCACGAAACAATATGCTGCATATGTCCATGGGTAAAATTACTCTCAAATGTTAATGGTCTGAAACGGATAGGTTTCCCAACAATATTATTTTGCACAACACCGAGTGTTTTTAAGGCAGTCTGATTAACAAACTGAACCCGATTTTCGTCATCAACAACTAAAACGCCCTGATCCATATTATCGATCATGGTCGCGAATATTTTACTGATGTTATCTCCTGGCCCCTGATCCTCCAGAAGTTTCGAAACAAAAATGGTGGATATATGGCGAACGTAATCAGAAAATTCGCGTAAATTATCACTGATATGTTCTTGTTGCTCGTGGGTAACGGCAATCAAACTTATCACCCCAACACAACGATCCTGTAAAATGACAGGCGTACCCAGAAATGCTTTTTCACGGCAATTTTCTTTACTATCGCAACCTTCGCAAAGGGGATCGAAGCGAGATTGTGTCACAACCTTTTCAGTTTTCGTTTCCAGGACGTGGCGAAGCAGGCGTGAGTTGCCGCTCAACTGGCGGCCAAGAAACTTCCCATACGCGCCCGTTCCGGCGACGCGACACAAGTTTTCATCAACGATCTCAACCTCAAGCTGCAACACGCTGGCAAGCATTCTGGCAAAACGCTGAATTGTCGGTTGAATTTGCATCAGTACTGACTGCGTAGTAGCAAGCTCCATAGCTTTACCTTCCAGACTTACTTAAAAGTCGATCATTGAAGACGTTGATGGTTCACAGATCATGATGATATTAACTCAGGCGAAATTGGCTTTGATAAAAACATAAGATTTTTATCACTTTCTAATGAAATTATGGAAGAGATATCACATTTCTATATCAATATGAGAATTACGGCGGTGAGTTTATCAAACTGACGAGGGATAGCCTGCCCCTTTATCTTATTTCTGATACTTAGCAGCAAATAAATAACGCAATAAAAAAAGCCAAACGTTTTCGTATTTTACAAACAACCGGAAGCTGGCATCAATTTGTGATCAACCCCACACATTATCCGTCAAATTAGTCTTTTGCAGCCCCGTGGATAATTCTGGCACACTTATTGTTAGTCCCAGGTATAGCTGTGAAAACACCAATCACTTTGGCAAGTCACAGTGAAATAAACCTCTTTGCCTGTCATTCCACTACCGGGACTTTATGATGAAAACTGTTAATGAGCTGATTAAGGATATCAATTCGCTGACCTCTCACCTTCACGAGAAAGATTTTTTGTTAACGTGGGAACAGACGCCAGATGAACTGAAACAAGTACTGGACGTTGCCGCAGCATTAAAAGCACTGCGTGCTGAAAACATCTCAACCAAAGTCTTTAATAGTGGATTAGGTATTTCCGTATTCCGTGACAACTCCACCCGTACCCGCTTCTCTTATGCTTCCGCGCTTAACCTGCTCGGCCTTGCACAGCAAGATCTCGACGAAGGCAAATCACAAATCGCTCACGGCGAAACCGTGCGTGAAACCGCCAATATGATCTCCTTCTGTGCCGATGCCATCGGTATTCGTGACGATATGTATCTGGGCGCAGGCAACGCTTATATGCGTGAAGTTGGCGCTGCACTTGATGACGGCTACAAGCAGGGCGTACTGCCGCAGCGTCCGGCTTTAGTGAACCTGCAATGCGATATTGACCACCCGACTCAGTCAATGGCTGACCTCGCATGGTTACGTGAACACTTTGGTTCACTGGAAAACCTGAAAGGTAAAAAAATCGCCATGACCTGGGCCTACTCCCCAAGCTATGGCAAACCGCTCTCTGTACCACAAGGCATCATCGGTCTGATGACTCGCTTCGGTATGGATGTCACCCTGGCCCATCCGGAAGGCTACGACCTGATCCCGGATGTCGTTGAAGTGGCGAAAAACAATGCTAAAGCCTCTGGCGGTAGCTTCCGTCAGGTCACCAGCATGGAAGAAGCCTTCAAAGACGCAGACATCGTTTATCCGAAGTCATGGGCACCTTACAAAGTGATGGAAGAGCGTACTGAATTGCTGCGCGCTAACGATCACGAAGGCTTAAAAGCACTGGAAAAACAGTGTCTGGCGCAGAACGCTCAGCACAAAGACTGGCATTGCACCGAAGAGATGATGGAACTGACCCGTGATGGCGAAGCCCTGTACATGCACTGCCTGCCAGCTGATATCAGCGGCGTATCCTGCAAAGAAGGTGAAGTGACTGAAGGCGTATTCGAAAAATACCGTATCGCGACCTACAAAGAAGCCAGCTGGAAGCCTTATATCATCGCCGCGATGATCCTGTCCCGTAAATACGCCAAACCAGGTGCACTGCTCGAGCAACTGCTGAAAGAAGCGCAAGAACGCGTGAAATAACCCCTCGGGCCGATCAGCTGGTCGGCCCTCTATTTCCAGAGGCCAAAAGGATAGGATATGTCCGTTTTCTCATTGAAGATTGATATCGCCGATAACAAATTTTTCAACGGCGAAACATCACCGCTCTTTT
Source organism: Escherichia sp. F1 (assembly GCF_046764225.1). NCBI lineage: Bacteria > Pseudomonadati > Pseudomonadota > Gammaproteobacteria > Enterobacterales > Enterobacteriaceae > Escherichia > Escherichia sp. F1. Next base: position 957,896 of record NZ_CP177202.1, on the reverse strand, counting down.
CGCAAAGCCAGGCCAAACTGGCGCGCCAGTTCCACCAGAAAATTGCTGGTTATCGCCCAACACCGCTTTGTGCGCTGGACGATCTCGCAAACCTTTTTGGTGTGAAGAAAATTCTCGTCAAAGACGAATCAAAACGATTCGGTCTGAACGCCTTCAAAATGCTCGGCGGTGCATACGCCATCGCTCAATTATTGTGTGAAAAATATCATCTTGATATCGAAACGCTGTCATTTGAGCACCTGAAAAATGCCATCGGCGAAAAAATGACTTTCGCGACCACCACCGACGGCAACCACGGGCGCGGTGTGGCGTGGGCAGCGCAGCAACTCGGACAGAATGCGGTGATTTACATGCCGAAAGGTTCTGCTCAGGAACGCGTTGACGCCATTCTGAACCTCGGTGCCGAGTGCATCGTCACGGATATGAACTATGACGATACCGTTCGCCTGACCATGCAACACGCGCAGCAGCACGGCTGGGAAGTGGTGCAAGATACCGCCTGGGAAGGTTACACCAAAATCCCAACCTGGATCATGCAAGGCTATGCAACACTGGCAGATGAAGCCGTCGAGCAAATGCGTGAAATGGGCGTAACCCCGACGCACGTTCTGCTGCAAGCTGGTGTCGGTGCAATGGCCGGTGGTGTGCTGGGTTATCTGGTCGACGTCTATAGCCCGCAAAATCTGCACAGCATTATTGTTGAACCTGACAAAGCTGACTGTATTTATCGCTCCGGCGTCAAAGGCGACATCGTCAACGTTGGCGGCGATATGGCCACCATCATGGCGGGTCTGGCCTGCGGCGAACCTAACCCGCTGGGCTGGGAAATTCTACGTAACTGCGCCACCCAATTCATCTCCTGCCAGGACAGCGTTGCCGCATTAGGTATGCGCGTGCTGGGTAATCCGTACGGCAACGACCCGCGCATCATCTCCGGCGAATCCGGCGCTGTCGGTTTGGGCGTTCTCGCAGCGGTTCATTATCACCCACAACGTCAAAGCCTGATGGAAAAACTGGCGCTGAACAAAGATGCCGTGGTGCTGGTTATCAGCACTGAAGGCGACACCGACGTGAAGCACTACCGCGAAGTTGTCTGGGAAGGCAAACACGCTGTAGCACCTTAATCACCCTATTGGAACTGCTCCCTGCAAAACGGGGAGTAAAAAATCTGGAGAAAAATAATGGCTAAGAATATTCCATTCAAACTGATTCTTGAAAAAGCAAAAGATTACCAGGCGGATATGACTCGCTTCCTGCGCGACATGGTTGCTATTCCCAGTGAAAGCTGCGACGAGAAACGCGTAGTACATCGTATTAAAGAAGAGATGGAAAAAGTCGGCTTCGATAAAGTTGAAATCGACCCGATGGGCAACGTTCTCGGTTATATCGGCCACGGCCCGCGTCTGGTGGCAATGGACGCTCATATTGATACCGTCGGCATTGGCAACATCAAAAACTGGGACTTCGATCCGTACGAAGGCATGGAAACTGATGAGCTGATCGGTGGTCGCGGTACTTCCGACCAGGAAGGCGGCATGGCATCTATGGTTTATGCCGGTAAAATCATTAAAGACCTCGGTCTGGAAGATGAATATACCCTGCTGGTTACCGGTACGGTGCAGGAAGAAGACTGCGACGGTCTGTGCTGGCAGTTCATTATTGAACAATCCGGCATTCGCCCGGAATTTGTGGTCAGTACTGAACCGACTGATTGCCAGGTATACCGTGGTCAACGCGGTCGTATGGAAATTCGCATTGATGTTCAAGGTGTTAGCTGCCACGGTTCTGCACCAGAACGCGGTGACAACGCCATTTTCAAAATGGGTCCGATTCTTGGCGAATTACAAGAACTCTCCCAGCGCCTGGGCTATGATGAATTCCTCGGCAAAGGCACCCTCACCGTTTCTGAAATCTTCTTCACATCCCCAAGCCGTTGCGCTGTAGCAGATAGCTGCGCAGTTTCAATCGACCGTCGTCTGACCTGGGGCGAAACCTGGGAAGGCGCGCTGGACGAAATCCGCGCCCTGCCTGCGGTACAGAAAGCTAACGCGGTTGTTTCTATGTACAACTACGACCGTCCGTCCTGGACTGGCCTGGTTTACCCAACCGAATGCTACTTCCCGACCTGGAAAGTGGAAGAAGATCACTTCACTGTTAAAGCACTGGTGAATGCCTACGAAGGTCTGTTTGGCAAAGCGCCGGTTGTTGATAAGTGGACCTTCTCAACTAACGGCGTATCTATCATGGGCCGTCACGGCATTCCGGTGATCGGCTTTGGCCCGGGTAAAGAACCTGAAGCGCATGCACCTAACGAAAAAACCTGGAAATCTCACCTGGTGACCTGTGCCGCGATGTACGCTGCAATCCCGTTAAGCTGGCTGGCAACCGAATAATTACTCTTCACTTATTCCCCTCCGGTTCGCCGGAGGGTTTTTGGAGTTTGCTATGCGCGTATTGATCAAAAACGGCACTGTCGTTAACGCAGATGGACAAGCCAAACAAGATTTGCTGATTGAGAGCGGGATTGTTCGCCAATTGGGCAGCAATATTTCGCCGCAGCTCCCGTATGAAGAAATTGATGCCACTGGCTGTTACGTTTTCCCTGGCGGCGTGGATGTCCATACGCATTTCAATATTGATGTCGGCATCGCGCGCAGTTGTGATGATTTTTTTACCGGTACCCGCGCAGCTGCGTGTGGCGGTACAACAACCATTATTGACCATATGGGATTTGGCCCGAATGGCTGCCGATTACGCCATCAACTGGAAGTTTATCGTGGCTATGCCGCCCATAAGGCGGTCATCGACTACAGCTTTCACGGTGTGATCCAGCACATTAATCACGCCATCCTCGACGAAATTCCGATGATGGTCGAAGAAGGACTGAGCAGTTTTAAACTCTATTTAACCTATCAATACAAACTCAACGATGACGAGGTTTTGCAGGCGTTACGCCGCTTGCATGAGTCCGGCGCGCTGACCACCGTGCACCCGGAAAATGATGCGGCTATCGCCAGCAAGCGGGCGGAATTTATCGCCGCAGGGTTAACCGCGCCGCGCTATCACGCCTTGAGTCGCCCTCTGGAATGCGAAGCGGAAGCCATCGCCCGCATGATTAACCTGGCACAAATTGCCGGTAACGCCCCGCTCTATATCGTCCACCTGTCTAACGGCTTAGGTCTGGATTATCTGCGTCTTGCCCGTGCGAATCACCAGCCAGTCTGGGTTGAAACCTGCCCACAATATCTCCTGTTGGACGAACGCAGTTACGATACAGAAGATGGCATGAAGTTCATTCTTAGCCCACCGCTGCGTAACGTACGCGAGCAGGACAAACTGTGGTGTGGCATCAGCGATGGTGCGATTGACGTGGTGGCGACCGATCACTGCACCTTCTCGATGGCTCAACGCCTGCAAATTTCTAAAGGCGATTTCAGTCGCTGCCCAAATGGCTTACCCGGTGTGGAAAACCGCATGCAGTTACTGTTTTCCAGTGGTGTAATGACGGGACGTATAACACCGGAACGTTTTGTTGAACTAACCAGCGCAATGCCCGCCAGGCTGTTTGGCCTGTGGCCGCAAAAAGGGATATTAGCGCCCGGTTCCGATGGTGACGTGGTGATTATCGACCCACGTCAGAGCCAACAAATTCAGCATCGCCATCTCCACGACAACGCCGACTACTCGCCCTGGGAGGGGTTTACCTGTCAGGGCGCGATTGTCAGAACATTATCCCGTGGTGAAACGATTTTCTGTGACGGCAGCTTTACAGGCAAAGCCGGGCGAGGTCGTTTCCTGCGACGCAAACCGTTTGTCCCTCCCGTGCTCTAACCACTGCCAGGGATCTATACATAATCAAGAATGATGAGTGAGGAAAAATGAGTAAGAAAATTGTTCTCGCCCTGGGCGGGAATGCGCTGGGCGACGACCTGGCCGGACAAATGAAAGCGGTAAAAATTACTTCTCAGGCAATTGTTGATTTAATTGCCCAGGGACATGAGGTCATCGTCACTCACGGTAACGGGCCACAGGTGGGCATGATTAACCAGGCCTTTGAAGCTGCCGCAAAAACTGAAGCGCACTCGCCAATGCTGCCGATGTCTGTCTGTGTTGCCTTAAGCCAGGGCTATATTGGTTACGATCTACAAAACGCCTTAAGAGAAGAACTGCTTTCTCGTGGCATTAATAAACCTGTAGCAACGCTGGTTACCCAGGTCGAAGTCGATGCTAACGATCCGGCATTCCTCAACCCGACCAAGCCGATCGGTTCGTTCTTTACCGAGCAGGAAGCAGAGCAACTGACAAAACAGGGTTACACTCTGAAAGAAGATGCTGGTCGCGGCTATCGCCGTGTTGTTGCCTCACCAAAACCGGTTGATATCATTGAAAAAGAGACGGTAAAAGCGCTGGTAGATGCAGGCCAGGTAGTGATCACCGTTGGCGGTGGTGGTATTCCTGTTATTCGTGAAGGTAACCATCTGCGTGGTGCCAGCGCGGTTATTGATAAAGACTGGGCCAGCGCCCGTTTAGCAGAAATGATTGATGCCGATATGCTGATCATTCTGACTGCGGTAGAAAAAGTGGCCATTAACTTCGGTAAAGAGAATGAACAGTGGCTCGATCGCCTGTCATTAAGTGATGCTGAACGCTTTATCGAAGAAGGTCATTTTGCGAAAGGTTCTATGCTGCCTAAAGTGGAAGCAGCCGCCTCGTTTGCTCGCTCTCGCGCAGGTCGTGAAGCACTGATTACCGTATTGAGCAAAGCGAAAGAAGGGATTGAAGGCAAAACCGGAACGGTGATTTGTCAGTAATTTAAAGGCCGGGTGGGTAATACCATCCGGCCATTTTCATTTAAGCCACTTCCAGCACTTCTTTTGTCGCTTTTACGCCCTGATGCATCAACATCATTAACGCCTCAAGTACGCCGCCGCCAATTGCCCGGGCTTTATCAGAAACGCTGGTGAAATCAGCCGTTTCACCACGTGGATCGATATCACCAATTTTAAAACCACCGACCACCGCCAGTCCGTCGTTCAACAAGCCACGCACCATCCCCGTCAACGGTGCTTTAATTTCATGCTCACCAATCCAGGCAATCACATCACCCTCTTTCACCAGATCGCCTAATTTCACGTTGGATCGCATAATGCCTGCAGCAGGAGCACGGATCACCCGTCGAGTGGTATGCCCCATAATATTGCCGGGAACACCGGTATTCTCCTGCGCACAACCAGAGTAAATCACCTGACCGAGCCAGTGCCCGCGATTTGTTTCAATTACCGCATGACAATCCTTCCCAGCAGTAAAGCCCGGCCCAAGCGCGATTGTTACTGGTGCCATATCTGCCCGCGTTCCCAAATTCTGTTTCGCCAGAATAGCGTCCACCACGCAAAGCGGTTTCAGTTCATCAAGCAATGAACAGGCGGGATCTACCATCACAGGGATGAATCCGCGTTCGGTAAGTTTCATCGCTTCCGCAGAGCTAGTTGCCAGGCGGGCAGTGACGCCTTCGACCGTCATTTCGCCATCGAACACGGCCTGGGCAAACGCCACGGTACAACGAATCACTGTCGGTTTTTCCACTTCCAGCATGATCACTTTAAAACCCGCATGATACAGACGTAGCGCCACACCACTGGCGATATCCCCCGCACCGCGAATCACCACCAGCTGGTGTCCGGAAGGATGAGAAGGTTTCATCATCAGCCCACCCGGCGCGTTATTTTTCACCTGTAATATTTCTGCCAGCACGCTGATGGCGATCTCCTGCGGCGTTTCCGCACCTATGTTGTAACCAACGGGCGCATGTAAACGGGCAATATGTTCTTCAGCCACGCCTTTCTCACGCAATTGACGCAGGAAAAGCTGAACCTTGCGACGACTTGCCAGCAACCCCAGCCATGCAATGGGCTGTTCAATGAGTTTGTCGAGGGCTTCACGATCCTGATTATTCGTGGCAATCAGGACAAAATTATCAGGGCGAATATCCAGTGCTTCCACTGCCGCACCAAACGACTCAGCATGGAGAAGCGTGGTTGATGGTGGGAATAATTCAGGATTAAGGCTTTCGCGATAAATATCGGCAACGGCAATATCAAATCCTAATAGCGCCGCACTCTGGGCTATCGCCCGGTTGACATGCCCCGCGCCAATCAACACCAGACGAGGACGCATACCATGGACGCTGATAAACACGGACATTGCACCTCCACAATCTGACCCGACAGCATCCACACCGTTACGAGCCATACGTCCATGGAATAATCGCGGCTTACGTTCCTGCAATGCCTGAAGCGACTCTTCAATCACCTTCCGCTCAACCATTCCACCACCAATTGTACCGACGATAGAACCATCGGCGCGCACTAACATTTGTGCAGAATGGCGGGGAGTAGAGCCTCGGCTATCTACAATTTGCGCCATCGCAAACGGACAATTTTGCTCTTCGAGTTTTGCAGCCTCTGTGAAAATATTCATACCAACCTCAATGGATATCCTTTCAGTAACCCGGAATACCCGGGCCGCTAATTCACAAATCTGCGCGCGATTGCAGGATGTTCTTGTATATCGCCCAGCCAGATTGCCTCTACGTCGTGTTGTTGCAGCGGTTGAAGGAGCTCGCTTTGCGCAATCGCATTCTCACATTGAGAAAAACGGTTAATGAACCAGACTCGCCGACAACCTTGCGGTACGTTTTTAAATGCGCCCTGAGGGTGGCGAACCAGCGCAACGAGATCGCTCAGTTGCAAGGTTGCATCAGGTGTTAACCCGGTAATATCAGCAAACTGCGACCAGCGATGGACATTTTCTGTGCTCACTTTCGCGCCCAAAATATGTCCTCCCATCACAGCAATCACGCAGCAACTGCTTTTAGGTATGCAAGGTTCGTGCTCATCAGGCGCTTTTAACGGCATTCCACGCGAGCCATCTGCCTCAATGAGAATTACGTCACACTCTGATCGTTGTACCAGTGCATCAATCGCTTCTGGCGTAAATCCCTGCACTTTTCCCTGGTTCGCTTTCCAGCTGTGAAAACAAAATGAAATGGGGGATATAAAAGACGCATGAGGAAGCATGGCGGGATCACGACAGAAAACCACGGGCCAGTGAGACGTTGGCATAAACATATGTGTCGTCGTCGTGATTAACACACGCCTGCCGCTAGCCTGGAGCAGTTCTGCCAGCCAAAAAAGCAAGCTGGTTTTCCCCCCAGCACCAACAACAGAAATCACAGTGGGACGTTTCTGCGCACCTAAATCAATGAATAATGCCGATGGGTCAACTATACTTTTCACGAGTCTTTATGACCTCTCTGGGATAAATTATCCCCAACTTAATCCATCAGGAAGTAACGCAATTATCAGGCGTTATTAGCCCCTATAAATAATGGAACCACTATGTCAGCCATCGACTGTATAATTACCGCTGCCGGATTATCATCAAGAATGGGGCAATGGAAAATGATGTTACCCTGGCAACAGGGAACAATTCTTGATACAAGTATCAAAAATGCGTTGCAGTTTTGTAGCCGAATTATTTTAGTCACCGGCTATCGTGGTAATGAACTGCACGAACGTTATGCGAACCAGAGCAATATCACTATTATTCACAACCCAGATTATGCGCAGGGTTTACTCACATCAGTAAAGGCCGCAGTACCCGCGGTAAAAACAGAATATTGTTTTCTCACCCACGGTGACATGCCTACCCTCACCATCGATATTTTTAGGAAAATCTGGTCGTTACGAAATGATGGCGCAATACTGCCACTCCATAATGGCATTCCCGGCCATCCGATTTTAGTGTCAAAGCCATGCCTGATGCAGGCAATCCAGCGTCCCAATATCACCAATATGCGTCAGGCACTCCTTATGGGAGATCATTATTCCGTCGAAATAGAAAATGCAGAAATAATTTTAGATATTGATACTCCTGACGACTTTATTACAGCGAAGAAAAGGTATACTGAAATTTAGAAAACGTAGTTAAACGATTGCGTTCAAATATTTAATCCTTCCGGCACTCTTTATCATAATGATAAGGAATCACTGATTTTGAGAAAAGAGAAAAAGTGATAAATGGGCTGGCAATAATAATTTTCAGGAGTGATTTTAATTCTCATTTGGCACCTGTGAGTTCATTCACAAAAAGCCCTTAAGTTTCGAGCCGCCTCACATTTTTTTATATTTCCCGCCAAACCTGGCAAGAGTGGTGCGATTGTTGCTCTATCCCCCTAAACCACCGGATTTCTCAACACCGGTCACTCAATGATATCTGTATAAGCTAAGGAGAGGGTTATGGGGGATATTATGCGTCCCATTCCGTTTGAGGAACTTTTGACGCGCATATTTGATGAATACCAACAACAACGCTCAATCTTTGGTATTCCCGAGCAACAGTTTTACTCACCCGTAAAAGGTAAAACTGTTAGCGTCTTCGGTGAAACCTGTGCCACTCCCGTCGGCCCTGCCGCTGGCCCGCACACGCAGCTCGCGCAAAATATTGTCACTTCCTGGCTGACTGGCGGACGCTTCATCGAACTAAAAACCGTCCAAATTCTTGACCGCCTGGAGCTGGAAAAGCCCTGTATTGATGCCGAAGACGAGTGCTTTAACACCGAATGGTCCACCGAATTTACCCTGCTTAAAGCCTGGGATGAATACCTCAAAGCCTGGTTTGCCCTGCACCTTCTCGAAGCGATGTTCCAGCCTTCTGATTCCGGTAAATCGTTCATCTTTAATATGAGCGTCGGTTACAACCTCGAAGGTATTAAGCAACCGCCGATGCAACAGTTCATCGACAATATGATGGACGCATCTAACCATCCGAAATTCGCTCAATATCGCGATACGCTGAATAAATTACTCCAGGATGACGCATTTTTAGCCCGCCACGGATTGCAGGAAAAACGCGAAAGCTTGCAAGCCTTACCCGCTCGCATCCCCACCAGCATGGTGCAGGGCGTCACCCTCTCCACCATGCACGGCTGTCCTCCGCATGAAATCGAAGCCATTTGCCGCTACATGCTGGAAGAAAAAGGGCTCAACACCTTTGTGAAACTCAACCCAACCTTACTGGGGTACGCGCGTGTTCGTGAGATCCTCGATGTCTGCGGTTTCGGTTACATAGGCTTAAAAGAAGAGTCATTTGATCACGACCTCAAGCTGACGCAAGCGCTGGAAATGCTGGAACGCCTGATGGCACTGGCAAAAGAAAAATCACTCGGCTTTGGCGTAAAACTGACTAACACTCTCGGCACCATCAACAATAAAGGCGCACTGCCTGGTGAAGAGATGTATATGTCAGGCCGTGCGCTGTTCCCGCTCTCCATCAATGTTGCAGCAGTTCTCTCTCGCGCCTTTGACGGCAAACTGCCCATTTCTTATTCCGGTGGTGCCAGTCAGCTGACTATCCGCGATATTTTTGATACTGGTATTCGCCCTATTACTATGGCAACCGACCTGCTGAAACCTGGCGGCTATCTGCGCTTAAGTGCCTGCATGCGCGAGCTGGAAGGCTCCGACGCCTGGGGGCTTGACCATGTTGACGTCGAACGCCTGAACAAACTGGCAGCAGACGCGTTAACCATGGAATACACTCAGAAACACTGGAAGCCAGAAGAGCGTATTGAAGTGGCAGAAGACCTGCCGCTAACCGACTGCTACGTTGCCCCCTGTGTTACTGCCTGCGCTATCAAGCAAGATATTCCGGAATACATCCGTTTGCTTGGCGAACACCGCTATGCCGACGCGCTGGAACTCATCTACCAACGCAACGCCCTGCCCGCCATTACCGGTCATATTTGCGATCACCAGTGCCAATACAACTGTACCCGCCTGGATTACGACAGTGCGCTGAATATCCGCGAACTGAAAAAAGTCGCGCTGGAAAAAGGTTGGGATGAATATAAGCAACGCTGGCACAAACCAGCCGGTTCTGGTTCACGCCATCCGGTTGCCGTGATTGGTGCAGGTCCGGCGGGTCTGGCAGCAGGTTACTTCCTTGCCAGAGCGGGCCATCCGGTTACGCTGTTTGAACGCGAAGCCAATGCGGGAGGCGTGGTGAAAAATATCATTCCTCAGTTCCGTATTCCTGCAGAGTTAATTCAGCACGATATCGATTTTGTTGCCGCTCACGGCGTGAAATTTGAGTATGGCTGCTCACCCGATCTGACCGTTGAACAGTTAAAAAAGCAGGGCTTCCACTATGTTCTGATTGCCACCGGCACTGATAAAAATAGCGGTGTGAAACTGGCGGGCGACAACCAAAATGTCTGGAAATCACTCCCCTTCCTGCGTGAATACAACAAGGGCACAGCGCTCAAGCTGGGCAAACATGTGGTCGTTGTCGGGGCGGGTAACACGGCAATGGACTGCGCTCGTGCGGCGTTACGCGTTCCAGGCGTAGAAAAAGCAACGGTCGTTTACCGTCGTTCACTGCAAGAGATGCCAGCATGGCGCGAAGAGTATGAAGAAGCGTTGCACGACGGCGTGGAGTTCCGTTTCCTGAATAATCCGGAACGTTTCGATGCTGATGGCACCTTAACCTTGCGCGTTATGTCGCTTGGCGAACCTGATGAGAAAGGTCGTCGCCGTCCGGTTGAAACCAACGAAACAGTAACACTGCATGTAGACAGCCTGATCACCGCCATTGGTGAACAGCAGGATACTGAAGCCCTGAATGCGATGGGCGTGCCGCTGGACAAAAACGGCTGGCCAGACGTCGACCATAATGGCGAAACTCGTCTGACTGACGTCTTTATGATCGGCGACGTACAGCGCGGACCATCCTCCATTGTCGCTGCTGTCGGAACCGCGCGTCGGGCGACCGATGCCATCCTTAGTCGGGAAAATATCCGTTCCCACCAGAACGATAAATACTGGAACAACGTTAATCCGGCGGAAATCTATCAACGCAAAGGCGATATCTCTATCACCCTGGTGGATAGCGACGATCGTGACGCGTTTGTCGCCCAGGAAGCCGCACGCTGCCTTGAATGTAACTACGTTTGCAGCAAGTGTGTGGATGTCTGCCCGAACCGCGCCAACGTATCCATTGCGGTCCCTGGCTTCCAGAACCGTTTCCAGACGCTGCACCTCGACGCTTACTGTAACGAATGCGGCAACTGCGCTCAGTTCTGCCCGTGGAACGGTAAACCGTACAAAGACAAAATCACCGTCTTCAGCCTGTCGCAAGACTTTGATAACAGCAGCAACCCAGGCTTCCTTGTGGAAGATTGCCGGGTACGAGTACGTCTGAATAACCAAAGCTGGGTGTTAAGCATCAACAGCGAAGGTCAGTTCAACAACGTACCACCGGAGCTGAACGATATGTGCCGCATCATTAGCCATGTCCACCAGCATCATCATTATCTGCTGGGCCGTGTGGAGGTGTAATCATGTTGATTCTGAAGAATGTCACCGCAGTGCAGTTACACCCAGCGAAAGTGCAGGAAGGCGTTGATATCGCCATCGAAAATGATGTGATTGTCGCTATCGGCGATGCCCTGACGCAACGCTACCCCGATGCCAGCTACAAAGAGATGCATGGTCGGATTGTGATGCCAGGAATTGTCTGCTCGCACAACCATTTTTACTCGGGACTTTCCCGCGGAATTATGGCAAACATCGCCCCCTGCCCGGATTTCATCTCAACGCTGAAAAATCTCTGGTGGCGGCTCGATCGCGCCCTTGATGAAGAGTCGCTCTATTACAGCGGACTGATTTGTTCCCTGGAAGCGATTAAGAGCGGATGTACATCGGTTATCGATCACCATGCCTCTCCGGCGTACATCGACGGGTCGCTCTCCACATTGCGCAACGCATTTTTAAAAGTTGGCCTGCGCGCGATGACCTGTTTTGAAACTACTGACCGTAACAACGGCATCAAAGAGTTGCAGGAAGGTGTAGAAGAAAACATCCGCTTCGCCCGTCAGATTGATGAGGCGAAGAAAGCAGCAACCGAGCCGTATCTGGTGGAAGCACATATCGGCGCTCACGCGCCGTTTACCGTGCCGGATGCCGGTCTGGAGATGCTGCGTGAAGCCGTGAAAACCACAGGTCGTGGTTTGCATATTCACGCTGCGGAAGACCTTTACGACGTTTCCTACAGTCACCACTGGTACGGCAAAGACCTGCTGGCACGACTGGCGCAATTCGATCTCATCGACAGCAAAACGCTGGTCGCTCATGGGCTGTACTTGTCGAAAGATGACATCGCCCTACTCAATCAGCGCGATGCGTTCCTGGTGCATAACGCCCGTTCAAACATGAACAACCATGTCGGCTACAACCATCACCTTAGCGACATCCGCAATCTGGCGTTGGGAACGGACGGCATTGGTTCGGACATGTTTGAAGAGATGAAATTTGCCTTCTTTAAACATCGCGATGCGGGTGGCCCGCTGTGGCCTGACAGTTTTGCCAAAGCACTGGCTAACGGCAACGAACTGATGAGCCGCAACTTTGGCGCGAAATTTGGCCTTCTGGAAGCCGGTTACAAAGCCGATTTAACCATTTGCGATTACAACTCGCCGACACCGCTGCTGGCAGACAATATCGCCGGGCATATCGCTTTCGGTATGGGCTCAGGCAGCGTTCATAGCGTGATGGTCAATGGCGTGATGGTCTATGAAGACCGTCAGTTTAACTTCGATTGCGATTCCATTTATGCGCAAGCCAGAAAAGCCGCTGCCAGTATGTGGCGTCGGATGGATGCGTTGGCATAAATGACAAATACCCTCTTCCCGCTGGGAAGAGGGTTAAATAAGGAAAGAAGATGATTGAACAATTTTTCAGGCCCGACTCTGTCGAACAGGCGCTGGAACTGAAGCGCCGTTACCAGGATGAAGCCGTCTGGTTCGCCGGGGGCAGCAAACTCAACGCTACACCAACCCGTACCGATAAAAAGATTGCCATTTCCTTACAGGATCTGGAGCTGGACTGGGTTGACTGGGATAACGGTGCACTGCGGATTGGCGCAATGTCTCGCTTGCAGCCACTGCGTGATGCGCGATTTATTCCTGCAGCACTGCGTGAAGCCCTCGGTTTTGTTTACTCACGCCATGTTCGTAATCAGTCGACCATTGGTGGTGAAATCGCCGCCCGGCAGGAAGAGTCTGTGCTGCTTCCCGTCCTGCTGGCACTGGATGCTGAACTGGTTTTTGGCAACGGCGAAACGCTGTCAATCGAGGACTACCTGGCCTGCCCATGCGATCGCCTGCTAACCGAAATTATCATTAAAGATCCGTATCGCACCTGTGCGACCCGCAAAATTAGCCGTTCTCAGGCAGGTTTAACCGTCGTGACGGCAGCCGTTGCAATGACAGACCACGACGGTATGCGAATTGCGCTGGATGGCGTCGCCAGTAAAGCCCTGCGTCTGCACGATGTTGAAAAACAAAATCTGGAAGGCAATGCACTTGAACAGGCTGTCGCCAACGCCATTTTCCCGCAGGAAGATTTGCGGGGCAGCGTGGCCTATAAAAGCTATATCACGGGAGTTCTGGTAGCCGACCTTTATGCCGACTGCCAACAGGCTGGGGAGGAAGCCGTATGATCATCCACTTTACTTTAAATGGCGCGCCTCAGGAGCTAACCGTTAATCCAGGCGAAAACGTGCAAAAGCTGTTGTTTAACATGGGAATGCACTCTGTACGCAACAGCGATGATGGATTCGGGTTTGCCGGTTCTGACGCAATTATCTTTAACGGTAATATCGTTAACGCGTCCTTGCTTATCGCCGCACAGTTAGAGAAGGCAGATATTCGTACCACAGAGTCTCTGGGCAAATGGAACGAGTTAAGTCTGGTTCAACAGGCAATGGTTGATGTTGGCGTGGTGCAGTCTGGTTATAACGATCCAGCTGCGGCTCTGATTATCACCGATCTTCTCGATCGCATTGCCGCACCGACCCGCGAAGAGATCGACGACGCGCTTTCTGGTTTGTTCAGCCGCGATGCAGGCTGGCAACAATACTATCAGGTCATTGAACTGGCGGTTGCACGTAAAAATAATCCGCAGGCCACCATTGATATCGCTCCGACTTTCCGCGATGACCTTGAAGTCATTGGTAAGCATTATCCTAAAACTGATGCCGCGAAAATGGTGCAGGCGAAACCCTGCTATGTTGAAGACCGCGTAACGGCTGATGCCTGCGTCATTAAAATGTTACGTAGCCCACACGCTCACGCACTGATTACTCATCTGGATGTCAGCAAAGCTGAAGCCTTACCAGGCGTCGTTCACGTTATTACTCACCTGAATTGCCCGGATATCTACTATACCCCGGGCGGTCAGAGCGCACCGGAACCGTCACCGCTTGACCGCCGTATGTTCGGCAAGAAAATGCGTCACGTCGGCGATCGCGTTGCTGCGGTCGTCGCAGAAAGTGAAGAAATTGCGCTCGAAGCACTGAAGCTCATCGACGTTGAATATGAAGTGCTTAAACCTGTAATGTCGATCGACGAAGCAATGGCGGAAGATGCGCCTGTCGTGCACGATGAACCGGTGGTGTATGTTGCTGGTGCGCCAGATACTCTGGAAGACGATAACAGCCATGCAGCCCAGCGCGGCGAGCATATGATCATCAACTTCCCGATCGGTTCTCGCCCCCGTAAAAATATCGCCGCCAGTATTCATGGTCATATTGGCGATATGGACAAAGGCTTTGCCGATGCCGATGTGATCATTGAGCGAACCTATAACTCAACGCAGGCGCAGCAGTGCCCGACTGAAACTCATATCTGCTTTACCCGTATGGACGGCGATCGTCTGGTTATCCACGCCTCCACCCAGGTACCATGGCACTTACGCCGCCAGGTCGCGCGCCTCGTGGGCATGAAACAACATAAAGTTCATGTCATTAAAGAGCGAGTTGGCGGCGGTTTTGGGTCTAAACAGGACATCCTGCTGGAAGAAGTGTGCGCCTGGGCAACCTGCGTGACCGGGCGTCCGGTACTGTTCCGCTACACCCGTGAAGAAGAGTTTATTGCTAACACCTCTCGTCACGTCGCGAAAGTCACCGTCAAACTGGGAGCGAAAAAAGATGGTCGCCTGACGGCAGTGAAGATGGATTTCCGCGCCAACACTGGCCCTTACGGCAACCACTCACTCACCGTACCGTGTAACGGACCGGCGCTGTCGCTGCCGTTATATCCGTGCGATAACGTCGATTTCCAGGTCACCACCTACTACAGCAACATTTGCCCAAATGGTGCTTATCAGGGTTATGGCGCACCGAAAGGTAACTTCGCTATCACCATGGCATTAGCGGAACTGGCTGAACAGTTACAGATCGACCAACTGGAAATTATCGAACGTAACCGGGTACACGAAGGGCAAGAGCTGAAAATTCTCGGTGCAATCGGTGAAGGTAAAGCGCCGACCTCCGTTCCTTCCGCCGCCAGCTGCGCACTGGAAGAGATCCTGCGTCAGGGTCGCGAGATGATCCAATGGTCTTCACCAAAACCACAAAACGGTGACTGGCACATCGGTCGTGGCGTCGCCATTATCATGCAGAAATCAGGGATCCCGGATATCGATCAGGCTAACTGCATGATCAAACTGGAATCAGACGGTACCTTTATCGTTCATTCTGGCGGTGCGGATATTGGTACTGGTCTGGATACCGTGGTGACGAAACTGGCAGCAGAAGTGCTGCACTGCCCACCGCAGGACGTGCATGTTATCTCCGGTGATACCGATCATGCGTTGTTTGATAAAGGCGCATATGCCTCGTCCGGTACTTGCTTCTCGGGTAACGCGGCGCGCTTGGCAGCAGAAAATCTGCGGGAGAAAATTCTGTTCCACGGTGCGCAAATGTTGGGTGAGCCAGTGGCAGATGTCCAACTAGCAACGCCGGGCGTCGTACGCGGCAAGAAAGGTGAAGTTAGTTTCGGGGATATTGCCCATAAAGGCGAAACCGGCACAGGCTTTGGTTCACTGGTGGGAACTGGCAGTTATATCACGCCTGATTTCGCCTTCCCGTATGGCGCAAACTTTGCTGAAGTCGCCGTCAACACGCGTACGGGTGAAATCCGCCTGGATAAATTCTACGCCTTGCTGGATTGCGGTACACCGGTCAATCCAGAGTTAGCGTTGGGACAAATCTACGGTGCCACCCTTCGTGCAATCGGCCACAGTATGAGCGAAGAAATCATTTATGACGCCGAAGGTCACCCGTTAACGCGTGATTTACGCAGTTACGGCGCACCGAAAATTGGTGACATTCCGCGTGATTTCCGCGCTGTGCTGGTGCCGAGCGACGATAAAGTCGGCCCGTTCGGGGCGAAATCGATCTCGGAAATCGGTGTAAATGGCGCAGCTCCGGCGATTGCTACCGCAATTCACGATGCATGCGGCATCTGGTTACGCGAATGGCATTTCACACCGGAGAAAATACTCACCGCGCTGGAAAAAATATAAATAACAAATGGCCGCTTCGGCGGCCTGTTTCTCTGTTTGAACGACGACCAAATAGTGACTGCGAAAATGAGATAAGCCGTTCTCAAGGCGTCCTGCGCCCCAAATTCGTGGGAATTTATTTTACTGATTCAGATGATCAAATTTACTTTAAAAGGAGTGAAGGGATGTCTGATATAAACCATGCAGGTTCTGACCTTATATTTGAACTGGAGGATCGCCCTCCCTTTCATCAGGCTCTCGTTGGTGCCATTACCCATCTGTTGGCAATTTTCGTTCCGATGGTAACCCCCGCGTTAATCGTGGGTGCGGCCTTACAGCTTTCCGCTGAAACAACCGCTTATCTGGTTTCTATGGCGATGATCGCCTCTGGTATTGGTACCTGGTTACAAGTAAACCGCTACGGCATCGTCGGTTCTGGTCTTCTCTCAATTCAGTCAGTCAATTTTTCATTTGTTACGGTCATGATTGCGCTGGGCAGCAGCATGAAAAGCGACGGTTTTCACGAAGAGTTAATCATGTCGTCGCTCCTCGGCGTCTCCTTCGTTGGCGCATTTCTGGTTGTCGGCTCTTCTTTTATCCTGCCCTATTTACGTCGGGTTATTACGCCTACCGTCAGCGGCATTGTGGTGCTGATGATCGGCTTAAGCCTGATTAAAGTCGGCATTATTGATTTTGGTGGAGGATTTGCGGCCAAAAGCAGCGGTACGTTCGGCAATTACGAACATCTCGGCGTTGGTTTATTGGTTTTGATTGTGGTGATCGGCTTTAACTGCTGTCGCAGTCCGTTGCTACGCATGGGAGGGATCGCCATTGGCCTTTGCGTCGGTTATATCGTGTCGTTATGCCTGGGTATGGTGGATTTCAGCAGTATGCGCAATTTGCCGTTAATCACCATCCCGCATCCGTTCAAATACGGCTTTAGTTTCAGCTTCCATCAGTTCCTGGTGGTTGGCACGATTTATTTGCTTAGCGTGCTGGAAGCTGTCGGCGATATCACCGCCACGGCAATGGTTTCTCGCCGCCCTATTCAGGGGGAAGAGTATCAGTCCCGACTGAAAGGCGGCGTGCTGGCAGATGGTCTGGTTTCTGTTATCGCCTCCGCTGTCGGTTCATTACCCTTAACCACGTTTGCGCAAAATAATGGGGTTATTCAGATGACTGGCGTCGCTTCACGTTATGTCGGGCGAACCATCGCGGTAATGCTGGTTATCCTCGGCTTGTTTCCGATGATTGGCGGCTTCTTCACAACCATACCCTCGGCAGTTCTGGGAGGCGCAATGACGTTGATGTTTTCCATGATTGCTATCGCTGGGATTCGCATCATCATCACCAACGGTTTAAAGCGCCGAGAAACACTTATTGTCGCCACTTCTTTAGGTTTAGGGCTTGGCGTCTCCTACGATCCCGAAATTTTTAAAATATTGCCAGCCTCTATTTATGTACTAGTTGAAAACCCTATTTGTGCTGGCGGGTTAACTGCGATTTTATTAAATATTATCCTCCCTGGTGGCTACCGACAGGAAAACGTTCTGCCTGGTATTACCTCAGCGGAAGAGATGGATTAACAGTAAAGGAGTCAATGATGTCAGGAGAACACACGTTAAAAGCGGTACGAGGCAGTTTTATTGATGTCACCCGTACGGTCGATAACCCGGAAGAGATTGCCTCTGCGCTGCGGTTTATTGAGGATGGTTTATTACTCATTAAACAGGGAAAAGTGGAATGGTTTGGCGAATGGGAAAACGGAAAACATCAAATTCCTGACACCATTCGCGTGCGCGACTATCGCGGCAAACTGATAGTACCGGGCTTTGTCGATACACATATCCATTATCCGCAAAGTGAAATGGTGGGGGCCTATGGTGAGCAATTGCTGGAGTGGTTGAATAAACACACCTTCCCTACTGAACGTCGTTATGAGGATTTAGAGTACGCCCGCGAAATGTCGGCGTTCTTCATCAAGCAGCTTTTACGTAACGGAACCACCACGGCGCTGGTGTTTGGCACTGTTCATCCGCAATCCGTTGATGCGCTGTTTGAAGCCGCCAGTCATATCAATATGCGTATGATTGCCGGTAAGGTGATGATGGACCGTAACGCACCGGATTATCTGCTCGACACTGCCGAAAGCAGCTATCACCAAAGCAAAGAACTGATCGAGCGCTGGCACAAAAATGGTCGTCTGTTGTATGCGATTACGCCACGCTTCGCCCCTACCTCATCTCCTGAACAGATGGCGATGGCGAAACGCCTGAAAGAAGAATATCCGGATACGTGGGTACATACCCATCTCTGTGAAAACAAAGATGAAATTGCCTGGGTGAAAGAACTTTATCCTGAACATGATGGTTATCTGGATGTTTATCACCAGTATGGCCTGACAGGTAAAAACTGTGTCTTTGCTCACTGCGTCCATCTCGAAGAAAAAGAGTGGGATCGTCTCAGCGAAACCAAATCCAGCATTGCTTTCTGTCCGACCTCCAACCTTTACCTCGGCAGCGGCTTATTCAACTTGAAAAAAGCATGGCAGAAGAAAGTCAAAGTGGGCATGGGAACGGATATCGGTGCCGGAACAACTTTCAACATGCTGCAAACGCTAAACGAAGCCTACAAAGTGTTGCAACTACAAGGCTATCGCCTCTCAGCATATGAAGCATTTTACCTGGCCACGCTCGGCGGAGCGAAATCTCTGGGCCTTGACGATTTGATTGGCAACTTTTTACCTGGCAAAGAGGCTGATTTCGTGGTGATGGAACCCACCGCCACTCCGCTACAACAGCTGCGCTATGACAACTCTGTTTCTTTAGTCGACAAATTGTTCGTGATGATGACGTTGGGCGATGACCGTTCGATCTACCGCACCTACGTTGATGGTCGTCTGGTGTACGAACGCAACTAATAATAAAACTTTAACATCCTCGTGAGGACATCATTATGTCTGGAGACATCCTACAAACACCGGACGCACCAAAGCCACAGGGCGCGCTGGATAATTATTTTAAAATTACCGCTCGTGGCAGTACCGTTCGTCAGGAAGTACTGGCTGGCTTAACGACCTTTCTGGCCATGGTTTATTCCGTTATCGTCGTTCCGGGAATGCTGGGCAAAGCAGGTTTTCCTCCCGCAGCTGTGTTTGTTGCCACCTGTCTGGTCGCGGGCTTCGGCTCGTTGCTGATGGGATTATGGGCCAATTTGCCAATGGCGATTGGTTGCGCGATTTCCTTGACGGCGTTTACCGCATTCAGTCTGGTTCTCGGGCAACAAATTAGCGTTCCTGTCGCACTGGGCGCGGTCTTTCTGATGGGCGTCATCTTCACCGCCATTTCCGTAACCGGTGTGCGTACCTGGATCTTACGTAATTTACCGATGGGGATAGCTCACGGTACAGGTATCGGTATCGGCCTGTTTCTGCTGCTGATTGCTGCTAACGGTGTGGGAATGGTTATCAAAAACCCGATTGAAGGCTTGCCAGTGGCGCTCGGTGCGTTTACCTCCTTCCCGGTGATGATGAGCTTGCTGGGGCTGGCGGTCATCTTCGGTCTGGAAAAGTGCCGCGTACCAGGCGGGATCTTGTTGGTGATTATTGCAATTTCGATCATCGGCTTAATCTTTGATCCAGCGGTGAAATACCACGGTCTGGTGGCGATGCCAAGCCTGACTGGCGAAGATGGTAAGTCTCTGATTTTCAGCCTCGATATTATGGGCGCACTCCAGCCAACTGTACTTCCGAGTGTACTAGCATTGGTGATGACCGCAGTGTTCGACGCCACTGGTACCATCCGTGCCGTCGCCGGTCAGGCGAATTTGTTGGATAAAGACAACCAGATCATCAACGGCGGCAAAGCCCTGACCAGTGACTCAGTAAGTTCAATATTCTCCGGCCTGGTGGGCGCAGCGCCCGCAGCGGTTTATATCGAATCAGCGGCAGGAACCGCCGCCGGGGGTAAAACAGGATTGACCGCAACCGTAGTGGGGGCGTTATTCCTGCTGATTTTGTTCTTATCACCGTTGTCATTTTTGATCCCTGGTTACGCCACTGCACCCGCTCTGATGTACGTAGGTTTGCTGATGTTAAGTAACGTCTCGAAGCTGGATTTCAATGATTTTATTGACGCAATGGCTGGCCTGGTGTGTGCCGTGTTCATCGTTCTGACTTGTAATATCGTTACCGGTATTATGCTGGGCTTTGTGACACTGGTCGTAGGCCGCGTCTTTGCACGCGAATGGCAAAAGCTGAATATTGGTACGGTGATCATTACTGCCGCACTGGTCGCATTTTACGCGGGTGGTTGGGCAATCTAATAGATTCTCCGCGCCTTTCAGCGCGGAGATTTCTTTCACAGAGGATTCTCACCGCTGGCAACAATACGCTGCTGGCGGACTCGCCTGAGTTCTCTTTCAGTAAGCAACTGCAGCGCCTGTGTTGGGCAAGATTCAACGCAGGCTGGCCCCTCTTCCCGCTGTTCACAGAGATCGCATTTCACGATTTGTTGCCGGGTATCCCCCGGCAACGACTGAATGGTGATCATTCCAAACGGGCACGCACTGACGCAACTCTGACAGCCAATACAACGGGCAGAATTGGTCTGCACCACCTGCTCGCCCATCGTCAGCGCCCCCACGGGGCAAGCGCCAACACAAGGGGCGTTTTCACACTGATGGCACATCACCGGCGCACTGATGCTGTCCAGTCGCTGTACCTTCAGCCGGGGTAAAAAGACATCGGCATTCAACTCCTGTTCTGAAGGGTGAGCGACCACACAGGCCACTTCACAAGTACGGCAGCCAATACAGTCAGCCGGATTAACGATAATTAACGATTTCATCACGATGCCTTCGTATCAAACAGAGTTAACATATCGCGCGCCGCCTGCCTTCCTGCGGCCATTGCAGTGACAACCAGATCCGCGCCATGAACTGCATCACCACCAGCAAAGACTTTTTTCAGATGCGTCTGGGTAGGTAAATACCCGACGTCGCCGGTTTGAATCAGGCCCCATTTATCGAGTTTAATTCCACTGCCCTGCAACCACGGCATGGCATGCGCCTGGAAACCAAAGGCCATAATGAGAACATCGGCGGGCAATTCAAATTCTGAACCCGCTACCGGACGAGGACGACGGCGACCATCCGGCCCCGGCTCACCCATGGCTGTACGAATCAGGCCCACCGCAGTTAAACGCCCATCTTCGTCACAAGCGATATATTGCGGCTGAACATTGAACTGAAACTCGACACCTTCCTCGCGCGCATTGACCACCTCTTTGCGCGAGCCCGGCATACTGACTTCATCACGACGATACGCGCAGGTCACGCTGGCGGCATTGAGGCGGATGGAAGTCCGCAAACAATCCATGGTCGTATCGCCACCGCCCAATACCACGACTCGCTTACCTTCCACATCCGTCAGCGGATACTCTTCAGACTCCGGCAACCCCATGAGCTGGCGGGTATGGGCAGTCAGAAACGGTAGAGCCTGAATGACACCGGGCGCATCTTCATGCGGCAGATCTGCTCGCATCATCCCGTAAGTCCCCACGCCGATGAAAACTGCATCATATTCAGAAGTTAAATCGCTAAAGGTAATATCGCGGCCAATTTCACAGTTAAGATGAAAGTCGATTCCCATTGCGGTGAATATCTCTCGCCGCTGGCTTAATACCGTTTTATCGAGTTTGAAAGGAGGTATGCCAAAAGTCAGCATACCGCCAATTTCTGGATGGCGATCAAAGACATCAACCTGAACTCCTGCGCGCGCCAGAATATCAGCACACCCTAACCCTGCAGGCCCTGCGCCAATCACCGCCACTTTTTCGCTACGGGGAACAACTTTGCTGACATCGGGACGCCAGCCCATCGCCAGCGCGGTATCGGTGATGTAGCGTTCCAGATTACCGATAGTGACTGCGCCAGAGTGATCTTTCAAAGTACATGCGCCTTCACAAAGACGGTCCTGTGGGCAAACTCTGCCGCAGATTTCTGGTAAGGAACTGGTCTGGTGGCAAAGTTCTGCCGCTTCAATAATCTTTCCTTCCTGTACCAGACGGATGTAATCAGGAATAGCGTTATGCAGCGGGCAATGCCAGTTGCAGTTAGCTTTTTCGGCACAATAAACACAGCGGTCACTCTCATAAGTCGCTTGTTGTGGATCCAACCCGCAATAGATTTCGCCAAAGTGGGTTTTCCGTTCACTCGCTGAAATTTTATCTGCGCCTTTACGCGAGTTAACGGGGAGCAACGCTGCACTGCGAGATGGCTGAGCGTCTGATGACGCTTTTCCTGCTGCCGTTTTGCGCTGGCGGGCCACCTTTATCTGCTGCAACCCTTTATCGTCCATCAGCCGTAACGCCTGTGTTGGGCATACGTCAATACAGGCTTGCGTGCCGGAACTGCGCTGGTTACAAAGGTCGCATTTCTGCGCAATCGTATCGACCATCTCAACGACGCCAAAGGGGCAAGCGATTGCGCATCTTTTACAACCAATACATTTTTGCTCGTCCAGTTGTACGCTATCGGGCTGGAAAGTCAGAGCATTAACCGGACAAGCCGTAACGCAAGGGGCATTGTTGCAGTGATGGCAGGCCACCGGATTCGCAGCCTGGCCTTTCCCTACAACGTGGATACGCGGTCGAAAGTCACTGTGACTCAGCGGCCAGTTTTCTTGATTGTGTGCCACCGCACAGGCAATTTCACAAGCATGACAGCCTATACATTCCGCAGCTTCAGCAGCGATAAACTTATTCATTTGCATCCCTTTCATTTAATGAGTTATGTCTTCTCAAATTTCGCGATGCAATAAACGGGCATATATTAGGTAGCATGACCGTTTTAATTATAATTTTGCGACTGAGTTCAAATTATTGCCCCTCAATCTATGCCGCTTTCATTATTTCAACATTGCCGATCAAAAGAGCGCTATCCCGATAAAAACGATTAAATGCGAGAGTGCGACATGCCAGAATGATTAATGAAATATCAATATGAGAAAATTACAGATAATTCCATTGTCAGGTTCTCTTCTCATAATCGTGGTTTAACCACGATTATGTGATTGCCTCCGCAATTCCTGTCTCTAACTCCCCTTCCTCGCAAAAACTGGCACTCCACGAGCATGTGTTTAGATAGTTTCATTAACGTAAACGGTTGCTTTTTACTCTGGCGGGCGAAAGGAGAAACACTGATGAGCGCCATAGATTCCCAACTTCCCTCATCTTCAGGGCAAGACCGCCCAACTGATGAGGTTGACCGCATATTATCACCAGGAAAGCTGATCATACTCGGTCTGCAACACGTCCTTGTCATGTACGCAGGTGCAGTCGCTGTTCCTCTTATGATTGGTGACCGACTGGGCCTCTCAAAAGAAGCTATTGCGATGCTCATTAGCTCGGATCTCTTTTGCTGCGGGATCGTCACATTATTGCAATGTATCGGTATCGGCCGCTTTATGGGGATCCGCCTGCCGGTGATTATGTCGGTGACCTTCGCCGCTGTAACACCAATGATAGCCATTGGGATGAACCCGGATATCGGCCTGCTGGGGATATTTGGTGCCACTATCGCCGCGGGTTTTATCACCACATTATTAGCGCCACTTATCGGTCGCTTGATGCCTTTATTCCCGCCACTGGTTACCGGTGTGGTTATTACTTCTATCGGACTTAGCATCATTCAGGTGGGTATTGACTGGGCCGCAGGAGGTAAAGGGAATCCGCAATATGGTAATCCCGTTTATTTAGGTATCTCCTTTGCCGTCTTAATTTTTATCTTGCTCATTACTCGCTATGCGAAAGGATTTATGTCCAACGTCGCCGTATTACTGGGGATTGTATTTGGCTTTTTACTTTCGTGGATGATGAATGAAGTCAATTTATCCGGGCTACATGATGCTTCATGGTTTGCGATTGTCACGCCGATGTCATTTGGTATGCCGATTTTCGATCCCGTTTCCATTCTGACCATGACTGCCGTGTTAATCATCGTGTTTATCGAGTCGATGGGGATGTTCCTGGCACTGGGTGAAATAGTCGGTCGTAAACTCTCTTCACACGATATTATTCGCGGGTTGCGTGTCGATGGCGTAGGGACAATGATAGGCGGAACGTTTAACAGCTTCCCCCACACGTCATTTTCACAAAACGTTGGCCTGGTTAGCGTGACGCGCGTTCATAGCCGCTGGGTGTGTATTTCTTCGGGAATTATATTAATCCTGTTTGGCATGGTGCCAAAAATGGCGGTGCTGGTCGCCTCCATTCCGCAATTTGTGCTGGGCGGTGCTGGGCTGGTGATGTTCGCCATGGTACTGGCGACAGGAATTCGAATTCTGTCGCGCTGTAACTACACCACCAACCGTTACAACCTCTATATTGTGGCGATCAGTCTCGGCGTTGGCATGACTCCGACGCTCTCTCACGATTTCTTTTCTAAGTTACCGGCCGTACTGCAACCGTTGCTGCATAGCGGCATTATGCTCGCAACCCTTAGCGCCGTTGTGCTGAACGTCTTCTTTAATGGCTATCAGCATCATGCTGATCTGGTGAAGGAATCCGTCTCTGATAAAGATTTAAAAGTCAGGACAGTACGTATGTGGCTTCTGATGCGCAAGCTGAAGAAAAATGAGCATGGAGAATAATATGAATCTTTTAATGCGCGCTATATTCAGTCTGTTGTTGCTTTTTACTCTCTCTATTCCTGTCATTTCTGACTGTGTTGCAATGGCCATTGAAAGTCGCTTCAAATATATGATGCTGCTTTTTTAAATGGTTTTTACCTGTCGACATCCGCTCAAAACGGGCGGTTGTCGATAAACGCTCACTTGGTTAATCATTTCACTCTTCAATTATCTATAATGATGAGTGATTAGAATTACATGTGAGAAATTATGCAAACGGAACACGTCATTTTATTGAATGCACAGGGAGTTCCCACGGGTACGCTGGAAAAGTATGCCGCACACACGGCAGACACTCTCTTACATCTCGCGTTCTCCAGTTGGCTGTTTAATGCCAAAGGGCAATTATTAGTTACCCGCCGCGCCCTTAGCAAAAAAGCGTGGCCGGGCGTGTGGACTAACTCGGTTTGTGGGCACCCACAACTGGGCGAAAGCAACGAAGACGCGGTGATCCGCCGTTGCCGCTTTGAACTGGGTGTGGAAATAACAGCACCAGAACCGGTCTATCCTGACTTTCGCTACCGCGCCACCGATCCGAATGGCATTGTGGAAAATGAAGTGTGTCCGGTATTTGCTGCACGCACGACCAGTGCGTTACAGATCAACGATGATGAAGTGATGGATTATCAATGGTGTGATTTAGCAGATGTATTACGCGGTATTGATGCCACGCCGTGGGCGTTCAGTCCGTGGATGGTGATGCAGGCAGCCAATAGTGAAGCAAGAAAATTGTTGTCTGCTTTCGCGCAGCACAATTAAAAAACCCCGACATTTGCCGGGGTTGTGAGCATAACGTAATGCTTATTTTACCGGACGCATCGCCGGGAACAGAATAACGTCGCGGATGGTATGGCTGTTGGTGAACAGCATTACCATACGGTCGATACCAATTCCCAGACCTGCTGTCGGCGGTAAGCCGTGTTCCAGTGCGGTGACATAATCTTCGTCGTAGAACATCGCTTCGTCGTCGCCTGCGTCTTTCGCGGCAACCTGATCCAGGAAGCGCTGCGCCTGATCTTCCGCGTCATTCAGCTCGCTAAAGCCGTTACCGATTTCACGACCACCAATGAAGAACTCAAAGCGGTCTGTGATTTCCGGGTTAACGTCGTTACGACGCGCCAGCGGAGAAACTTCTGCCGGATATTCAGTAATGAAGGTCGGCTGAATCAGATGTGCTTCTGCCACTTCTTCGAAGATCTCGGTAACGATACGGCCCAGACCCCAGCTCTTCTCAACGTGGATGCCGATAGATTCAGCAATCGCTTTCGCAGAGTCGAAGTTGTCCAGATCCGCCATGTCGGTTTCCGGGCGATATTTCTTGATCGCTTCACGCATGGTTAGTTTTTCGAACGGTTTACCGAAGTCCAGCGTCACGTCGCCGTAGGTCACTTCCGTCTTACCGAGAATATCCTGTGCCAGAGTACGGAACAGCGATTCGGTCAGCTCGATCAGATCTTTGTAATCTGCGTAAGCCATATAGAGTTCCATCATGGTGAACTCTGGGTTATGACGTACGGAAATACCTTCGTTACGGAAGTTACGGTTGATTTCGAATACACGCTCGAAGCCACCGACCACCAGACGCTTGAGGTACAGTTCCGGCGCGATACGCAGGTACATGTCGAGATCCAGCGCATTATGGTGGGTGATGAACGGACGCGCAGCGGCACCGCCAGGGATCACCTGCATCATCGGCGTTTCAACTTCCATAAAGCCGCGGTTCACCATGAACTGGCGAATACCAGAGAGGATCTGCGAGCGCACTTTAAAGGTGTTGCGGGATTCATCGTTAGAGATGAGATCCAGATAACGCTGACGATAGCGCGCTTCCTGATCCTGCAAGCCGTGGAATTTATCCGGCAGCGGACGCAGTGCTTTGGTCAGCAGACGCAGCTCGGTGCAGTGGATAGACAGTTCGCCAGTTTTGGTTTTGAACAGTTTACCTTTCGCGCCGAGGATATCGCCGAGGTCCCATTTTTTGAACTGCTCGTTGTAAACGCCTTCCGGCAGATCGTCACGGGCAACGTACAGCTGAATGCGGCCACCCACATCCTGCAGGGTAACGAAAGACGCTTTACCCATAATACGACGGGTCATCATGCGGCCAGCAACGGCAACTTCGATGTTCAGCGCTTCCAGTTCTTCGTTCTCTTTACCGTCGAATTCTGCGTGCAATTGGTCAGAGGTATGATCGCGACGGAAATCGTTCGGGAAGGCAATCCCCTGCTCGCGCAGGTTCGCCAGCTTCTCACGACGCGTTTTCAGTTCATTGTTAAGATCGACTACCGCGTCAGCGCCCTGTGCGTGTTGTTCAGACATGTTGGTTCCTCATAACCCTGCTTTCAAACTTGCTTCGATAAATTGATCCAGGCTGCCGTCCAGCACGGCCTGCGTGTTGCGGGTTTCTACCCCGGTGCGCAGATCTTTAATGCGGGAGTCATCAAGGACATAAGAACGAATCTGGCTGCCCCAGCCGATGTCGGATTTATTGTCTTCCATCGCCTGCTTCTCGGCATTTTTCTTCTGCATCTCCAGTTCATAAAGCTTCGCTTTCATCTGCTTCATGGCCTGGTCTTTGTTCTTGTGCTGGGAACGGTCGTTCTGGCACTGGGTCACGATCCCGGTCGGGATGTGGGTAATACGCACCGCAGATTCGGTACGGTTAACGTGCTGACCGCCCGCGCCGGACGCGCGATAAACGTCGATGCGCAGATCCGCCGGATTGATTTCGATATCGATATCGTCATCAACTTCCGGGTAAACAAACGCGGAGCTGAACGACGTGTGGCGACGACCGCCGGAGTCAAACGGGCTCTTACGCACCAGGCGGTGAACGCCAGTTTCTGTACGCAGCCAGCCGTAAGCGTAATCGCCGGAGATTTTGATCGTCACGGATTTAATACCCGCCACTTCACCTTCCGACTCTTCGATGATTTCAGTTTTGAAACCACGCGATTCTGCCCAGCGCAGATACATACGCTCAAGCATGCTCGCCCAGTCCTGTGCTTCCGTACCGCCAGACCCCGCCTGAATATCGAGGTAGCAGTCGGCGCTGTCATATTCGCCAGAGAACATACGGCGGAACTCAAGCTGCGCCAGTTTTTCTTCCAGAGCGTCGAGTTCAGCAACGGCTTCGTTAAAGGTTTCTTCGTCGTCAGCTTCTACAGCCAGTTCCAGCAGACCAGAAACATCTTCCAGCCCCTGTTTCATTTGGTCGAGGGTGTCGACAACGGCTTCGAGGGAGGAACGCTCTTTACCCAGCGCCTGTGCGCGTTCGGGTTCGTTCCAGACATCCGGCTGTTCCAGCTCGGCGTTTACTTCTTCCAGACGCTCTTTCTTGGCGTCATAGTCAAAGATACCCCCTAAGAACGTCGGAGCGTTCCGTGAGGTCCTGAATGCGATTATTTACCGGATTAATTTCAAACATGGTCTGATTTCTTTTATTGAGCTAGTCAAAATGCGGTGATAAGAGCGGGATTGTACCCAATCCACGCTCTTTTTTATAGAGAAGATGACGCTAAATTGGCCAGATATTGTCGATGATAATTTGCAGGCTGCGGTTGCCGCGAAACTCGTTGATATCGAGCTTGTAAGCCAGTTGCACTTCGCGCACGCCGTTATCCGGCCAGAGGGCGGTATCGACATTGAAAGCAATACCATCCAGCAGCGGACCGCCGCCGACCGGTTCGACCATCACCTTCAAATGACGTTCGCCCACCAGCCGCTGTTGCAGCAGACGGAAATGACCGTCAAACAGCGGCTCCGGGAACATCTGCCCCCACGGGCCAGCATCGCGCAGCAACTGCGCCACTTCCATGGTCATTTCGGCCGGGCTTAACGGACCGTCCGACACCACTTCGCCTTGCAATAGCGAAGGGTCCAGCCACTCAGTAACCAGTTCGCCAAACCGTTGTTGAAAGAGTTCGAATTTATCCTCTTCCAGCGACAAACCCGCCGCCATCGCATGACCGCCAAACTTGAGCATCATGCCGGGGTAGAGTGTGTCTAATCGCTCCAGCGCATCACGCATATGCAGCCCCTGAATGGAGCGACCGGAACCTTTCAGCGTACCATCACCTGCTGGCGCAAAGGCGATAACCGGACGATGAAAACGCTCTTTGATGCGCGAAGCCAGAATACCGACAACGCCCTGATGCCATTCGGGGTGATACATTGCCAGCCCGCCGGGTAGCGTGTCGCGGCTGCGCTCCAGTTTCTCGCACAAGGTCAGGGCTTCAACTTGCATTCCCTGTTCGATCTCTTTTCGCGTCTGGTTTAGCGCATCGAGTTCATTTGCCAGCACGCGCGCTTCGCCGATGTTGTCGCACAGCAACAGCGCCACGCCAACGGACATATCGTCCAGTCGCCCGGCAGCATTGAGACGTGGCCCCAGCGCAAAACCTAAATCGCTGGCGGCGAGTTTTTGTGGATCGCGATTGGCCACTTCCAGCAGCGCTTTAATCCCCGGACGGCACTTTCCGGCACGGATGCGACTCATCCCCTGCCAAGTCAGAATGCGATTATTAGCGTCCAGCGGCACGACGTCCGCTACTGTCCCCAGCGCGACCAGATCCAGCAGTTCTGCCAGATTAGGAATTGCGATGCCGCGCTCATCAAACCAGCCCTGATCGCGCAAAAAGGTGCGCAGAGCCAGCATCAGATAAAACGCCACACCCACGCCTGCCAGTGATTTCGACGGGAAATTACAGTCGCGCAAGTTAGGGTTAATGATCGCTTCCGCTGCGGGTAATGTGTCGCCCGGCAAATGGTGATCGGTAACAATAACCGGGATGCCCAACGAGCGAGCGTGTTCAACCCCCGCATGGGAGGAAATACCGTTATCCACGGTAACAATTAACTGCGCGCCACGGGCATGGGCCTGATCGACCACTTCCGGGCTTAAGCCGTAACCGTCTTCGAAACGGTTTGGTACCAGGTAGTCGATATTGCTGCAACCAAGCGAGCGCATCGCCAGCACGCTTAGAGCCGTGCTGGTCGCGCCGTCGGCGTCGAAATCACCGACCACAATAATCCGCGTTCCTTCGCGAAAAGCGTTGTAAAGGATCTCAACGGCCTTTTCGACGCCGCTCAGTTGCTGCCAGGGCAACATACCTTTAACACTGCGTTCCAGTTCTTGCGCACTGCGTACTCCCCGGCTGGCGTATAAACGGCGCAGCAAGGGAGGCAATTCAGCGGGCAAGTCTGCCGTTTCATCGACTTCACGGCGACGAAGTTGTATCTGTTGTTTCACGCGAATTATTTACCGCTGGTCATTTTTTGGTGTTCGTCGAGGAATTCTTTCATGTCTTTCGGCGGCTGGTAACCCGGAACAAGTGTGCCATTGCTCAGCACAACTGCCGGTGTACCGCTAACGCCAAGCTGGACGCCAAGTGCGTAATGGTCGGCAATATCCACGTCGCAGCTGGCTGGTGCGACGCTTTTACCTGCCATCACATCATCAAACGCTTTGTTTTTATCTTTCGCACACCAGATAGCTTTCATTTCTTTCTCTGCATCGCTGTCCAGCCCCTGGCGCGGGAAAGCAAGATAACGCACGGTGATCCCCAGTGCGTTGTAGTCTGCCATTTGCTCATGCAGTTTGTGGCAGTAACCACAGGTAATATCAGTAAACACGGTGATGACGTGTTTTTCCTGCGGCGCTTTATAAACGATCATCTCTTTTTCAAGCGCATTCAACTGCTTTAACAGCATCTTATTGGTGACATTGACCGGAGCTGTGCCACTAACGTCATACATTGGCCCCTGAATGATATGTTTACCATCATCGGTGATGTACAACACACCGCTGTTAGTCAGAACTGTCTTCATGCCAGCTACGGGCGCGGGCTGAATATCGCTGCTTTTGATGCCCATTTTGGCTAACGTTTGTTGAATTGCCGCGTCATCAGCCTGAGCAAAGCCTGAAAACGCCGCTAACAAAGTAAACAACATAAAACCTTTCTTCATAAATCTTCCCGTTCTTTTCAGACATCACGCCCGCGGGTGATGCTGTTGATGAAGTTGCCGCAGACGCTCGGTAGCGACATGCGTATAAATTTGCGTGGTGGAGAGATCGCTGTGGCCCAGTAGCATCTGCACCACGCGTAAATCCGCACCATGATTTAATAAATGAGTGGCAAAAGCGTGACGCAACACATGCGGTGACAGCTTTTCGCTGTCGATACCCGCCAGCACGGCATAATGTTTAATGCGGTGCCAGAAGGTCTGTCGCGTCATCTGCTGCGCACGCTGGCTGGGGAACAACACATCAATAGAGACACCGTTCAACAACCACGGTCGCCCATGCTCGAGATACGTTTCCAGCCAGTAAACCGCCTCTTCACCTAACGGTACCAGGCGCTCTTTGTTGCCTTTACCAATGACCCGCACTACGCCCTGACGCAGGCTGATATCACTCATTGTCAGCCCGACCAGTTCAGAGACACGCAGCCCTGTAGCATACAACACTTCAAGCATGGCTTTATCGCGTAGCTCCAGTGGCTGATCAATTAATGGTGCCTGTAATAAACGTTCGACCTGCGCTTCGCTTAAATCTTTTGGCAAACGCTGTGGCAATTTCGGTGAAGCGAGATGCGCACTGGGATCGTCTTCACGAAACTTTTCGCGATAAAGATACTGGAACAATCGGCGCACTGCACTCAGCAAACGCGCTGAGCTGGTGGCTTTATACCCGCCCTCCAGCCGTTCTGCCAGTAATGCCTGCAAATCGTCACTTTGCGCCGTCGCCAGCGTCAACCCGCGGTGATGCAACCACTCCACCATCATTGACAGATCGCGACGGTAAGCGTTCAACGTATTTTCAGCCAGATTTTTTTCCAGCCACAGAGCATCAAGAAACTGCTCGATGCGTGCCAGATCCTGTTTCACTTGCGCCCCTTATGGTCACTCATTTGATCCATTATGCCTTATTGTGCCGTGACTAAAGCGATTCTGATACACTAGCCGCAAAAGCCACAGCAGAATCGAGAAGCTTACGTTATGAATATGGGTCTTTTTTACGGTTCCAGCACCTGTTACACCGAAATGGCGGCAGAAAAAATCCGCGATATTATCGGCCCAGAACTGGTGACCTTACATAACCTCAAGGACGACTCCCCGAAATTAATGGAGCAGTACGATGTGCTCATTCTGGGTATCCCGACCTGGGATTTTGGTGAAATCCAGGAAGACTGGGAAGCCGTCTGGGATCAGCTCGACGACCTGAACCTTGAAGGTAAAATTGTTGCGCTGTATGGGCTTGGCGATCAACTGGGATACGGCGAGTGGTTCCTCGATGCGCTCGGTATGCTGCATGACAAACTCTCGACCAAAGGCGTGAAGTTCGTCGGCTACTGGCCAACGGAAGGGTATGAATTTACCAGCCCGAAACCGGTGATTGCTGACGGGCAACTGTTCGTGGGTCTGGCGCTGGACGAAACTAATCAGTATGATCTTAGTGACGAGCGTATTCAGAGCTGGTGCGAACAAATCCTCAACGAAATGGCAGAGCATTACGCCTGATGTCACTGACGGCTTAGCGCATATGCTTTGCCGTCATCTTTATCTTTGCGTCTCTTGTTGCAACAAAATCCGCCGTAAATCCCGCCATTCGGCTTCGTCCATGCTGTCGGCTGCCAGCCATAAATGTTGCCGTTTACCGCTGTCAGAACGTAAACGCAGCATCATGCCGCTCTTAATCATCCACGGCGCTTTGACGATGCTCCACTCCTGCCCTTGCCAGCGCAAACGCCCGTCCATCAACAGGCGAATTTCCCCCTGGCGAGCATTAATGCGCCGCTGGCTGCGAACGCAATCAAACACCACCAGCGAAAGTAACACCATCCATAACGGGGTGTAACTGAGCGGCCAGGGCATGAGTAAAATAACAGCGGCAACCAGCCCATGAATCAGCAAGGAAAGCCACTGTGCGCGCCAGGAGACGCGCAAATCAGATTGCCACAGGACCACGTTCCCGGTTCCGTGTCTGGATGAGTCGGACCATCATTTCCAGTTCTGCATCGGCCGGTTTACCGTGGTTCATCAGCCAGTTAAACAGATCGGGATCGTCACACTCCAGCAGACGAATAAAGATGCGTTTTTCGTCATCGCTTAAGCTGTCGTACTCATGTTCGAAAAACGGCATGATTGAAATATCGAGTTCGCGCATACCACGGCGGCATGCCCAATGAATGCGGGCTTTGTTGTTAATGTCCATCTTCTTCCTGTCTCACGAAAATCCAGTACCTGGCTATTGTAACGTGTTTTTCGACTTCTTTTGCGGGAATATCAGTAAACACAATCGCGATCGCGAAATTAATTCACAACAATTCAAGGGCTTCATTTTTTTGGAAGTCGCCTCGCAGAAGGCACAGATCGCGTAGTGAAAGCACTTGCATTGCCTCATAGCTCTTTTACCATTAGTCATTAATACGCCGTTAAGCAACTCAGGACTCTATTATGGCTTTTACACCTTTTCCTCCCCGTCAGCCTACGGCGTCTGCCCGTTTACCGCTGACGCTGATAACGCTTGATGACTGGGCGCTTGCCACCATTACTGGCGCGGACAGCGAAAAATATATGCAGGGTCAGGTGACAGCAGATGTCAGCCAGATGACAGAAAATCAGCATCTGCTCGCCGCCCATTGCGACGCCAAAGGTAAAATGTGGAGCAATTTACGTCTGTTCCGCGACGGCGATGGCTTTGCATGGATTGAACGGCGCAGTGTGCGTGAACCGCAGCTGACTGAACTGAAAAAATATGCGGTGTTCTCTAAAGTGACCATCGCGCCGGACGATGAGCGTGTGCTGCTTGGTGTTGCCGGTTTTCAGGCGCGCGCCGCGCTGGCAAATATCTTTAGTGAACTGCCTTCGAAAGAAAAACAGGTAGTTAAAGAAGGCGCGACCACTTTGCTATGGTTTGAACACCCTGCAGAACGTTTCCTGATCGTAACCGATGAAGCCACTGCCAATATGCTGACCGATAAACTGCGCGGTGAAGCGGAACTGAACAATAGCCAACAGTGGCTGGCATTAAACATTGAAGCGGGTTTCCCGGTGATTGATGCCGCCAACAGCGGGCAGTTTATCCCACAGGCGACCAACCTCCAGGCGCTGGGCGGCATTAGCTTTAAAAAAGGCTGCTATACCGGACAAGAGATGGTGGCGCGAGCTAAATTCCGTGGTGCCAACAAACGCGCGCTCTGGTTGCTGACGGGTAGCGCCAGCCGACTGCCGGAAGCCGGTGAAGACTTAGAGCTGAAAATGGGCGAGAACTGGCGTCGTACCGGAACCGTGCTGGCTGCGGTAAAACTGGAAGATGGTCAGGTCGTGGTACAGGTCGTCATGAATAACGATATGGAACCGGACAGCATCTTCCGCGTGCGTGACGATGCGAATACATTGCATATCGAGCCGCTGCCGTATTCACTCGAAGAGTAAATCTCTGTGTCGCATCATGCATTTATCGCCTGATGCGGCAAGGGTGTGTCTTTTCAGGCCTACAAAGGCACACCCATTACGCCTGCCCAATATATAAATAGATCGCCAGAAAGTGGCACACGCTGCCGCCGAGCACAAAGCCGTGCCAGATGGCATGGTTGTAGGGAATGCGTTTGCAGACGTAGAAAATCACCCCGAGCGAGTAAACCACGCCGCCTACAGCCAGTAAGGTAACGCTGCCCGCCGCAAGCTTAATTGCCATTTCATAAATCACCACCAGCGACAGCCAGCCCATCGCCAGATAGGTCACCAGAGATAAAATTTTGAATCGGTGCGCGATGGTCAGTTTGAACAGAATCCCCAGCAATGCCAGGCTCCAGATAACAATCATCAACCCGCGCGCTAACGGAGAATCCAGCCCCACCAGCAAAAACGGCGTGTAGGTTCCGGCAATCAATAGGTAAATAGCGCAATGGTCAAATTTCTTCAGCCACATTTTTGCCCGTTGATGAGGAATGGCGTGATAGAGCGTCGAAGCGAGGAACAGCAGGATCATACTGCCGCCATAGAGGCTGTAACTGGTTATCGCTGTGGCGCTGGCATTGAGATCCACCGCCTGAACCAGTAGCAACACCAGCCCAACGATACCAAACACCAACCCAATGCCGTGACTGACGCTGTTGGCAATTTCCTCTGCCAGCGAATATCCCTGCTTAATGAGGGGCTTCTGAACCATAACTTACTCCGGAGAAACGTACACGCACATGTATACCTCTCCAGCGTAACTGAGAATAGTTCCAGTGAACACCTGTTAGCTAAAATAAATTCTGATTTGGGACTAATCTCCTAAAAATCATGAAATTAAATGCAAAATTTCAACTAACAGGCGTGAGTTCAATTTAAAGGCATTTAAATTCAATCACATAAAACTGTGTCTGGCCGGGATAGATGTCGGCAATGACCTTTTTCAGTTCTAGCAGGGTCATATTCTCCTGCTCTGCATGTTTTTCCGTCAGCGTATCCAGCGTTACGGTTGAGGTTGCGGTGACTTCAATCGTGCAAAAATAACCGTCATCTTCAAAACGCCCGACACGAAGCACATCACCCGTTTTGAAGTGCGATTCAGACTCGTCGCGGATGGTGATGGTTTTACGCCCAGCCAGAATGTCATCCTGGAAACGTTGAAAAAAAGTGATGTCGTTTGGCTGCATGGTACTATTTCCTGTAAGAATTGACTCATCTGGAGCCTATGATAGTGAAAAAACTCACCTTACCGAAAGATTTCTTATGGGGCGGCGCAGTTGCCGCTCATCAGGTCGAAGGCGGCTGGAACAAAGGCGGCAAAGGGCCGAGCATTTGTGACGTTCTGACCGGTGGCGCACACGGCGTGCCGCGCGAAATCACCAAAGAAGTGTTGCCAGGAAAATACTATCCGAACCATGAAGCCGTTGATTTTTATGGTCATTACAAGGAAGACATCAAGCTATTTGCCGAAATGGGCTTCAAATGTTTTCGTACATCCATCGCCTGGACGCGCATTTTTCCAAAAGGCGATGAAGCTCAGCCAAACGAAGAAGGGCTGAAGTTCTACGATGATATGTTCGATGAACTGCTGAAATACAACATCGAACCGGTGATCACCCTCTCCCACTTTGAAATGCCGCTGCATCTGGTGCAGCAATACGGTAGCTGGACCAACCGTAAAGTGGTTGATTTCTTTGTCCGTTTCGCAGAAGTGGTATTTGAACGCTATAAGCATAAAGTCAAATACTGGATGACCTTCAACGAAATTAACAACCAGCGTAACTGGCGTGCACCGCTGTTCGGTTACTGCTGCTCCGGCGTGGTGTATACCGAGCATGAAAACCCGGAAGAGACGATGTACCAGGTGCTGCATCACCAGTTTGTCGCCAGCGCCCTGGCGGTGAAAGCCGCGCGTCGCATTAACCCGGAAATGAAAGTCGGCTGTATGCTGGCGATGGTGCCGCTTTACCCTTACTCCTGTAATCCGGACGATGTGATGTTCGCCCAGGAGTCGATGCGCGAACGCTACGTCTTTACCGATGTGCAACTGCGTGGCTATTACCCGTCCTATGTGTTGAACGAGTGGGAGCGTCGCGGATTTAACATCAAAATGGAAGACGGCGATCTCGATGTGCTGCGCGAAGGCACCTGCGATTATCTCGGTTTCAGCTATTACATGACCAACGCGGTGAAGGCCGAAGGCGGCACCGGCGATGCGATCTCTGGTTTTGAAGGCAGCGTACCAAACCCGTATGTTAAAGCGTCTGACTGGGGCTGGCAGATTGATCCTGTGGGTCTGCGCTATGCACTTTGCGAACTGTATGAGCGTTATCAGAAGCCGCTGTTTATTGTCGAAAACGGTTTTGGCGCTTACGACAAGATGGAAGAAGATGGCAGCATCAACGACGACTACCGCATTGACTACCTGCGCGCCCATATTGAAGAGATGAAAAAAGCGGTGACTTACGATGGTGTCGACCTGATGGGCTACACACCATGGGGCTGCATCGACTGCGTGTCGTTCACCACCGGGCAGTACAGCAAGCGCTACGGCTTTATCTATGTGAATAAACATGACGACGGTACTGGCGATATGTCGCGTTCACGTAAGAAGAGCTTTGATTGGTACAAAGAGGTGATTGCCAGCAACGGCGAGAATCTGTAATTAGCCGATGTGCCTGATGCGCTACGCTCATCAGGCCTGGCACTCTTTTAATATATTGAGCTCGCAATATTTTATATTACGCCTCAGTCGAAACACACAAAGCGCACTTTATTAACAAGCTAAAAAGGCGCCGAAGCGCCTTTAGAAAATAGTCGAATCAGTGAATTACTGGTATTCGCTAATCGGTACGCAGGAGCAGAACAGGTTACGGTCGCCGTAAACATCATCCAGACGTTTCACTGTCGGCCAGTATTTGTCTGCCACGCCTGCCGGGAATACCGCAACTTCACGGCTGTACGGATGCGCCCACTCGGCGACCAGTTCGCTCTGAATGTGCGGCGCGTTCACCAGCGGGTTATCTTCCAGCGGCCAGACACCGGCTTTCACCTGGTCAATTTCTGCGCGGATAGCCAGCATCGCGTCGATAAAGCGATCCAGTTCCACTTTGCTTTCGGATTCGGTCGGTTCAACCATCAGCGTACCCGCCACCGGGAATGACATGGTCGGCGCGTGGAAACCGTAGTCGATCAGACGCTTGGCAATATCCAGTTCGCTGATGCCGGTTTCTTCTTTCAGCGGACGAATATCAAGAATACATTCGTGCGCCACGCGACCGTCGCGACCGGTATACAGCACCGGGAAAGCATCCTGCAGGCGGCTGGCAATATAGTTGGCGTTAAGAATTGCCACCTGGCTTGCTTTTTTCAGCCCTTCTGCGCCCATCATGCGGATGTACATCCAGCTGATTGGCAGGATAGAGGCACTACCGAACGGTGCCGCAGAAACCGCGCCCTGACGGGTTAACATGCCTTCTATTTGTACCACGCTATGACCTGGCACAAACGGTGCCAGATGCGCTTTCACGCCGATCGGTCCCATACCTGGGCCGCCGCCACCGTGCGGAATGCAGAAAGTTTTATGCAGGTTAAGGTGCGAGACGTCCGCGCCAATAAAGCCCGGTGAGGTGATGCCGACCTGGGCGTTCATGTTCGCGCCATCAAGGTAAACCTGACCGCCGAACTGATGCACGACTTCACACACTTCACGGATCGTTTCTTCATACACGCCGTGGGTGGAAGGATAGGTCACCATGATACAGGAGAGGTTATCGCCCGCTTGTTCCGCTTTCGCGCGCAGATCAGCCAGATCGATGTTGCCGTTTTTATCACACGCCACAACCACCACCTGCATTCCTGCCATATGTGCAGAAGCGGGGTTAGTTCCGTGCGCAGAAGCCGGGATCAGGCAGATATCGCGATGCCCTTCGTTGCGGCTTTCATGATAATGACGAATCGCCAGCAGGCCCGCGTATTCGCCCTGTGCGCCGGAGTTCGGCTGCATACAAACGGCGTCGTAACCAGTCAGTTTCACCAGCCAATCAGCCAGCTGCGCAATCATCTGCTGATAACCTTCGGCCTGTTCTGGCGGGCAGAACGGGTGCAGTTCGGCAAATTCCGGCCAGGTGATGGGGATCATCTCGGCGGCGGCGTTCAGTTTCATGGTGCAGGAACCCAGCGGGATCATCGCCTGATTCAGCGCCAGATCTTTACGCTCCAGCGAGTGCATATAGCGCATCATTTCGGTTTCGCTGTGGTAGCGATTAAACACCGGATGGGTGAGGATTTCGTCGTCGCGCAGCATCGCAGGCTGAATAGAGCGACTGTCGTGAGCCACGTCTTTGTCCAGCGTGTCGATGTCCAGCCCGTGGTTATCGCCCAACAGCACGCTGAAAAGCTGCATCACGTTTTCACGCGTGGTGGTTTCATCAAGGGTGATCCCAACCGCGTTCAGAATATCGCTACGCAGGTTGATTTCAGCCGCTTCGGCACGCGCCAGCACGCCCGCTTTGTCGGCCACTTCCACACACAAAGTATCGAAATAGTGCGCATGGCGCAGCTTCAGACCTTTTTGTTGCAGGCCCGCCGCCAGGATATCGGTCAGACGGTGGATGCGGTTAGCGATACGTTTCAGGCCAACCGGGCCGTGATAAACGGCATACAGGCTGGCGATGTTTGCCAGCAGCACCTGGGAAGTACAAATGTTGGAGTTCGCTTTCTCACGACGAATATGTTGCTCGCGAGTCTGCATCGCCATGCGCAGAGCGGTGTTGCCAGCTGCATCTTTCGATACACCGATAATACGGCCCGGCATTGAGCGTTTGTATTCGTCTTTCGCCGCAAAGAATGCTGCGTGTGGGCCACCGTAGCCCATCGGCACACCGAAGCGTTGCGCCGAACCAAAGACAATATCCGCGCCCTGTTTACCCGGCGCAGTTAACAGCACCAGCGCCATAATATCGGCGGCGACACTGACCACAATTTTGCGTGATTTCAGTTCGCTGATGAGCGCAGTGTAGTCGTGGATTTCACCGGTTGTGCCAACCTGCTGTAACAGCACGCCGAAGACGTCCTGATGGTCGAGCACTTTTTGCGCGTCATCGACAATCACTTCAAAACCAAAGGTTTCGGCACGAGTACGTACCACATCCAACGTTTGCGGATGGACGTCAGAAGCAACGAAGAAGCGGTTGGCATTTTTCAGTTTGCTGACGCGTTTCGCCATCGCCATTGCTTCGGCGGCAGCAGTGGCCTCGTCCAGAAGAGAAGCAGAGGCCATATCCAGCCCGGTCAAATCCAGCGTTACCTGCTGGAAGTTGAGCAGTGCTTCAAGGCGGCCCTGGGAGACTTCAGGTTGATACGGAGTATACGCGGTATACCAGCCCGGATTTTCCAGCATGTTACGCAGAATAACCGGCGGTAGCTGCACGGCGGTGTAACCCATGCCGATGTAAGACGTGAAGCGTTTATTGCGACTGGCAATAGCCTTGAGTTCCGCCAGCGCGGCGTATTCGGTCGCCGGTGCGCCAACCTGCGGCGGGGTCGCAAGCTGAATATCTTTCGGCACAATCTGGCCGGTCAGCGCGTTTAACGATTGTGCGCCAACGGCATTCAGCATTTCTTGCTGTTGCGCGGCGTCCGGTCCGATATGGCGTTCAATAAAAGCGCCGCTGTTTTCAAGCTGGCTTAACGTCTGTGTCATGAGCGATGGTTCCTGAAACGTGCAGTGAATTGTGAACCTCTCTCCTTGCGAAGAGAGTGAGGGTGAGGCGTAAAAGTTCCTCACCCTGATCCTCTCCCGCAGAAGAGGAATAAAGCCGTTACTCGTCTTCTAACAATGCTTCGTATGCGGTCGCATCCAGCAGTGATTCCAGTTCGCTTTCATCGCTGGCTTTGATTTTAAAGATCCAGCCACCTGCATACGGTTCGCTGTTCACCAGTTCCGGGGAATCGCTCAGTGCGTCGTTTACCGCCACGATTTCACCGCTTACTGGCGCATAAATGTCTGACGCCGCTTTTACTGATTCAGCAACCGCGCAGTCATCGCCCGCGCTAACCGTTGCGCCTACTTCCGGCAGGTCAACAAACACCATATCGCCTAACAGCTCCTGAGCGTGTTCGGTGATGCCAACGGTGTAAGTGCCGTCGGCTTCTTTACGCAGCCATTCGTGTTCTTTGCTGTATTTCAGTTCTGCTGGTACGTTGCTCATCAATCAATCTCCAAAAAAGTAAATCACGCGACGGCTTTGCCGTTACGCACAAAAACAGGTTTCGTCACTTTAACCGGCATTTCACGGTTGCGAATTTGCACAATCGCCGTTTCGCCAATACCTTCCGGCACGCGCGCCAGCGCAATGCTGTAACCCAGCGTCGGGGAGAAAGTCCCGCTGGTGATAATGCCTTCATGCTGGTTGCCCTGCGCATCGGTAAAACGTACCGGCAGTTCATTACGCAGCACGCCTTTTTCGGTCATCACCAGACCAACCAGTTTTTCTGTACCATGTTCACGCTGCGCTTCCAGAGCTTCACGACCAATAAAGTCACGATCTGCCGGTTCCCAGGCGATAGTCCAGCCCATGTTGGCGGCTAACGGAGAAATGGTTTCGTCCATCTCCTGACCATAAAGATTCATACCCGCTTCCAGACGCAGCGTGTCACGCGCGCCCAGGCCGCATGGCTTAACGCCCGCTTCCACCAGCGCACGCCAGAAATCGGCCGCTTTTTCATTGGGCAGCGCAATTTCATAGCCCGCTTCACCGGTATAACCAGTGGTGGCAATAAACAGATCGCCCGCCTGCACGCCAAAGAACGGTTTCATCCCTTCCACCGCCTGACGCTGGGCGTCATTAAACAGTGTGGCAGCTTTTGCCTGCGCATTCGGCCCTTGTACGGCGATCATGGAAAGGTCATCACGAACGGTAATTTCGATGCCGAAAGGTTCAGCGTGTTGGGTAATCCAGGAGAGGTCTTTTTCGCGGGTGGCGGAGTTAACAACGAGGCGGAAGAAATCTTCAGTAAAGTAGTAGACGATGAGGTCATCTATCACACCGCCAGAGGCATTCAACATCCCCGAGTAAAGGGCTTTGCCGCTTTTGGTGAGTTTCGCCACATCGTTCGCCAGCAGATAACGCAGAAACTCCCGAGTGCGGCTGCCGCGAAGATCGACGATGGTCATATGTGACACATCAAACATTCCGGCATCGGTACGTACCGCATGATGTTCGTCGATTTGCGAACCGTAATGCAGCGGCATCATCCAGCCGTGGAAATCCACCATGCGAGCGCCGCAAAGCGTATGTTGTTCGTACAAAGGAGTCTGTTGTGCCATCTTGTCCTCATTGAATAAGCGGGGCTGACAACTTTTCCATGGCGAAATTATCACCACGAAACCCAGCATCGGAGCCACTCCCGGTCCCCAACGCAATCGTTCTCTTTTGCCTGAACTTACCACCGAAACAGACTGTTAACCATAAGGTAAAATTGATCATCACATTAGCTTATGGTTAAAAAACGCCAAAATCACAACAGAATAAAAAACCAAAAAATGAACAAATCTCTATATAAAGATAAACAGATGAGAAAGTTAATTTGATTAATGCAATATTAAGAACTAAAAAAATGTCAAAAAACACTAAATCAAAAATTCGTGGCATTAGAAAATATAATGCGAAAACGGAGGTGAAATTAGTTTATTTCAAATGAGGAAAATCTCCCGGCGAAAAAACCGGGAGATGAAAGTGTGATGGGTATCAAATAAACAGCAGAAGAGAAATTTTTAACGCAGCCATTCAGGCAAATCGTTTAATCCCATTGCCTGGCGGATAAGTTGTGGTTTAACGCCAGGAAGCGTGTCGGCCAGTTTTAAACCAATATCACGCAGCAGTTTTTTCGCCGGATTGGTACCGGAAAACAGATCGCGAAATCCCTGCATACCAGCCAGCATCAGCGCCGCACTGTGCTTGCGGCTACGCTCATAGCGACGCAGATAAATGTACTGCCCGATGTCTTTCCCCTGACGATGCAACCGTTTCAGTTCAGCAACTAGCTCTGCAGCATCCATAAAGCCGAGATTTACCCCCTGCCCCGCCAGCGGGTGAATGGTATGCGCGGCGTCGCCCACCAACGCCAGACGGTGCGCGGCAAATTGGCGCGCATAACGCCCCGTCAGTGGGAACACAAGGCGCTCACTCTCAACCTTACATAAGCCCAGGCGATTATCAAAAGCGATATTTAACGCGCGATTAAATTCGTCTTCACTTGCCTGCTGCATCCGCTGCGCTTCCTCTGGCGACAGTGACCAGACAATCGAGCAAAGATGCGGATCGCTAAGCGGTAAAAAGGCCAGAATGCCTTCGCCATGGAAAACCTGCCGCGCCACCGCATCATGCGGTTCTTCCGTGCTAATGGTCGCTACCAGCGCGTGATGCTGATAATCCCAGAAAGTCAGCGGAATATCGGCTTTGTTGCGCAACCAGGAATTAGCGCCGTCCGCGCCAATCACCAGACGCGCCGTTAACATGCTGCCATCTTTCAGCGTCAGGAAGGTTTCATTTTCTCCCCTGGCGACCTGCTGTAATTCTGCGGGGGCCAACAGAGTGATATCTGACGACTGCTGCGCTTTGTTCCACAGCGCGTAGTGAATCACTGAATTTTCAACGATATGCCCAAGATGGCTATAGCCCATGCTTTGATCGTCAAACGAAATGTGACCAAAGCTGTCTTTATCCCACACTTCCATGCCGTGATAACAGCTGGCCCTACGAGAGAGAATGTCCTGCCAGACGCCAAGACGGGTGAGTAATTTTTCGCTGGCGGCATTGATAGCCGAAACGCGCAGTTGTGGTGGTGCATCCGCCGCCAGAGGTTCCGGTACGCGCTGCTCCAGTACGGCAACGCGTAAGCCGCTCCCCTGTAAGCCGCAGGCAACCGCCAGCCCCACCATGCCGCCACCAACAATGGCTACATCAACACTTTG
Source organism: Escherichia sp. F1 (assembly GCF_046764225.1). NCBI lineage: Bacteria > Pseudomonadati > Pseudomonadota > Gammaproteobacteria > Enterobacterales > Enterobacteriaceae > Escherichia > Escherichia sp. F1. The sequence continues at coordinate 914,365 of NZ_CP177202.1, read as the reverse complement.
CATTGTTTATTCCTTAAAACCGCCTTCAACGCGCCACCCAACCGAGGGTGCGCTGCGCCAGCACATCGCGTGCCGGGGTAAATAATTCCATCGTCATCAGCCCGATGTTGCGCCCGACAACCAGCGGGGTCCAACGGTTGGCAAAAAGATGTACAAAGCTGTCCGTGACGCCGATGGTTGCTTCGCGATCGCGCTGTCGACGCTGCTGATAACGGCACAATACGCCGTAATCACCCATGTCTTCTCCGCGCTCCTGCGCCTGAGTCAGGGTTTCTGCAAGGCTCATCACATCACGCATACCGAGGTTGAACCCTTGCCCGGCGATGGGGTGCAGAGTTTGCGCCGCATTGCCCACCAGCACAGTGCGATGGGTAATCGGTCTGGCGGCGCGGGTTAATGCCAGCGGATAAGCACTGCGTTTACCAGCGTGGGTAATTTTCCCAAGTCGCCAACCAAAGGCCGACTGGAGTTCACGGCAAAACTTCTCGTCGCTCCAAGACAGTACCTCTTCGCGCCGTTCCAGTGGATGACACCAGACCAGCGAACAGCGTCCGTCAGACATCGGCAACATCGCCAGCGGGCCATGTTGCGTAAAGCGTTCAAAAGCGCGCCCTTCGTGCGCAACGGAAGTCGCAACGTTGGCAATCACAGCCAGTTGTTCGTAAGGCTCCTGCTGCCAGTCAACGCCGCACACAGTGGCTAACGCTGAATGGGTGCCATCAGCGGCTACCAGCACGCAGCCCGTCAGCGTCTCGCCACTCTCCAGCGTCACTTCAACGTGACTCTGAGTACGGGCAACGTTAGCCACGCGATCAGGGCAATGCAGCGTTACGCCAGGTGCTTTGCGCAGCAATGCAAACAGCCGTTGCCCGACATTATGCAATTCGACAACCTGCCCCAGCGCCGCCAGTTGGTAATCTTCTGCGGCGAGGGTGACGAATCCGGCATGACCACGATCGCTGACATGCACGCTGGTGATGGCGGTTGCGCAATCAGCCAGAGATTGCCAGACGCCGATGCGCGCCAGTTGCTGACAGGTACCCGCCGCCAGCGCAATAGCTCGTCCATCAAAGCCCGGATGAGCATGTGACTCTGGCGCAGTCGCTTCAATCAAATGTACCGGCAGCGCCCCGTGACTTAACCGGGAAATAGCCAGCGCCAGCGTCGCGCCCGCCATGCCGCCACCGACGATGATTACGCTCATTGCTTTCTCGCAGCAGCCATCAACGCTTCGATTTCTTCCGGCTTTTTCACCACGCTGGCGGTGAGGTTTTCGTTGCCGGTTTCGGTAATCACAATGTCGTCTTCAATACGAATGCCGATACCGCGATATTGTTCTGGCACATCCGCATCCGGCGCGATATACAGACCTGGCTCTACGGTCAGTACCATCCCCGGTTCCAGAATGCGCGAGCGATCCTGACCATAAACCCCCACGTCATGGACATCCAGTCCTAACCAGTGGCTAAGGCCATGCATAAAGAAAGGACGATGGGCGTTCTGAGCGATCAGTTCATCAACATCACCTTTCAGGATGCCGAGTTTTACCAGGCCGCTAACCATGATACGCACCACTTCACTGGTGACTTCCAGAATGGAGGTTCCCGGACGATACAGGCGCAGGCTGGTTTCAAGAGACTCCAGCACAATGTCGTAGATTTCACGCTGGGCCTGGGTGAATTTGCCGTTGACCGGGAAGGTACGGGTAATATCGCCCGCATAACCTTTGTATTCACAGCCCGCGTCAATCAACACCAGGTCACCGTCACGCAGTTCACACTCGTTTTCGGTGTAGTGCAGAATACAGCCGTTTTCACCGCTGCCGACAATGGTGTTGTAGGAAGGATAGCGCGCACCGTGGCGGTTAAATTCGTGGTGAATTTCGCCTTCCAGATGGTACTCGAACATTCCCGGACGGCATTTTTCCATCGCCCGGGTATGCGCCAGAGCGGTGATTTCCCCCGCGCGGCGAAGTACGGCAATCTCTTCTGGTGATTTGAACAGGCGCATTTCATGTACCATGGGACGCCAGTCGATCATCGTTGCCGGGGCGGTGAGATTCTGTCGCGAGCCTTTACGCAGCTTTTCCAGCGCGCTGTTCACGATTTCATCAGCATAGGTATATTCGCCCTGAGCGTGATAAACCACATCCAGACCATTAAGCAGTTGATAAAGTTGCTGATTGATTTCGCTGAATGCCAGTGCGCGGTCAACGCCCAGTTTCTCTGGCGCGGCATCCTGGCCTAAGCGACGACCAAACCAGATCTCTGCCGTCAGGTCGCGAACGCGGTTAAACAAAACGCTGTGGTTATGAGTGTCATCGCTTTTAATCAGCACCAGCACCGCTTCCGGTTCGTTAAAGCCGGTGAAGTACCAGAAGTCACTGTTCTGACGATAGGGGTATTCGCTGTCGGCGCTACGTGTTACTTCTGGTGCAGCAAAAATCAGCGCGGCGCTGCCGGGTTGCATTTGCTCCACCAGGGCCTGACGGCGACGCTGAAACTCTTGCCGGGATATCTCACTCATAACACTCTCCTTACGTTTTTTGTTTTTAGTGTAGAGTCGGTTTTTGTACTTCTGGCGCGGTCGGTTGCGGATGAGTAAAGGTGTCGTGGCATAACAGCGCGGCAACACGAACGTATTCGATGATCTCTTCAAGCGACATTTCAAGCTCTTCCTGATCTTCGTCTTCGTCGTAGCCCAGCTGCGCGATGTTACGCAGATCGTCGATGGCTTCACCGGTTTCTCCGGTCACTTTGTCCAGCTTCGGTTGCGTAACGCCAAGACCAAGCAGGAAGTGATTGACCCAACCTGCCAGTGCATCAGCCCGATCAAAAACGCTGACATCATCGCCATCAGGCAGATAAAGCTGAAAAAGGAAGCCGTCATCCTGCAGGGCATCGCTGGTGGCAGAGTGCATTTTACGCAGTGCCTGTGCCAGCTCATGACCGAAAGCCATGCCTTCGTTCGTCAGGTCGTGAAGTAGCGGCAGCCATGAGCTGTCATCGTTACCGCCACATATCATCCCGCTGATTAAACCATGCATCTCAGCAGGGGTCAGACCCGTCCCTTGTTGGTTCAGATACTGGTTCATTTCGTTGTAACCAGGCATTTCGTTCTGTATAGACATAAGCATTCGTCGTCAAAGGGAGGAATATTCATGATATGCTACCACTTTGGGCCCTGGTGGACCAGAAAAGGGCTTGTCTCTTCTCATCAGGGTAGCTATAGTGTCGCCCCTTCGCAGACCATGGGTCTAAAGACGAAGGCAGCGCAGTCAATCAGCAGGAAGGTGGCATGTCTGCACAACCCGTCGATATCCAAATTTTTGGCCGTTCACTGCGTGTGAACTGCCCGCCTGACCAAAGGGATGCGTTGAATCAGGCAGCGGACGATCTGAACCAACGGTTGCAAGATCTGAAAGAACGCACTAGAGTCACAAATACTGAACAGTTGGTCTTCATTGCCGCATTGAATATCAGCTATGAGTTAGCGCAAGAAAAAGCGAAGACTCGTGACTACGCGGCAAGTATGGAACAGCGTATTCGGATGCTGCAGCAGACCATAGAACAAGCGTTACTTGAACAAGGTCGCATCACCGAAAAAACTAACCAAAACTTTGAATGACACTTTTCGGTTTACTGTGGTAGAGTAACCGTGAAGACAAAATTTCTCTGAGATGTTCGCAAGCGGGCCAGTCCCCTGAGCCGATATTTCATACCACAAGAATGTGGCGCTCCGCGGTTGGTGAGCATGCTCGGTCCGTCCGAGAAGCCTTAAAACTGCGACGACACATTCACCTTGAACCAAGGGTTCAAGGGTTACAGCCTGCGGCGGCATCTCGGAGATTCCCTTCTTATCTGGCACCAGCCATGACGCAACTACCAGAACTCCCACTGACATTATCCCGACAAGAAATCCGCAAAATGATTCGGCAACGTCGTCGTGCGTTAACGCCGGAACAACAGCAGGAAATGGGTCAACAAGCTGCTACCCGGATGATGACTTATCCCCCAGTGGTGATGGCGCATACGGTCGCTGTATTCCTCTCTTTTGATGGCGAACTCGACACCCAGCCACTTATAGAACAACTCTGGCGCGCCGGTAAGCGCGTATATCTTCCAGTTTTGCATCCCTTTAGTGCCGGTAATTTGCTGTTCCTGAATTACCATCCGCAAAGCGAACTGGTGATGAACAGGTTGAAGATCCATGAGCCAAAACTGGATGTGCGTGACGTGCTCCCCCTTTCCCGATTAGACGTGTTGATCACACCGCTGGTCGCCTTTGATGAGTACGGCCAGCGCCTGGGAATGGGCGGTGGTTTTTATGATCGGACCTTACAAAACTGGCAGCACTATAAAATGCAACCGGTGGGTTATGCGCATGATTGTCAGTTGGTGGAAAAACTCCCCGTTGAAGAGTGGGATATCCCTCTTCCTGCGGTGGTTACACCGTCGAAAGTCTGGGAGTGGTGAGGGCGACACACCTGCATCGCCCTGATTGACATCGTTGATTCTTTAACCTAATTTAGTGAGTAAGGGTAAGGGAGGATTACTCCTCCCCTGTGACTGACTGTTAATAAGCTGGCAAACTTATGAGTAACAGTACAATCAGTATGATGACAAGTCGCATCATAACCCTTCTCCTTCAAGCCCTCGCTTCGGTGAGGGCTTTACCGTTACAGCCCCATGCTGCCCTGCCATCGTAAATCCCCATTAAATAAACACAACGCATTGATCTGACTTTGATTTATTTTCTGGAGCAGACTCGCAAAGTAGAATGCGCAATGCGGCAACGGTGTGGAGAAGGGATAAAAAAACGGGCAAGTCAGTGACCTGCCCGTTGATTTTCAGAGAAGGGGATTTAGTACAGCAGACGGGCGCGAATGGTACCCGGAATAGCTTTCATTGCCTGCAGCGCTTTTTCGGCAACGTCTTCGTCGGCTTCAATATCAATAACCACATAACCCATCTGGGCGGAAGTTTGTAGATATTGCGCGGCGATGTTGACGCCCTGCTCGGCGAAGATTTTGTTCAGCGCAGTTAGCACGCCCGGACGGTTTTCGTGGATGTGCATCAGACGACGCCCACCGTGCAGTGGCAGCGAGACTTCCGGGAAGTTCACCGCAGAGAGCGTTGAGCCATTGTCAGAATACTTGATCAATTTACCCGCAACTTCCAGGCCAATATTCTCCTGCGCTTCCTGAGTCGAACCGCCAATGTGTGGCGTCAGAAGGACGTTGTCGAATTCACACAGCGGAGAGGTAAATGGATCGCTATTGGTCGCCGGTTCCGTCGGGAATACGTCGATTGCCGCCCCCGCCAGATGTTTGCTCGCCAGCGCGTCACACAGCGCCGGAATATCCACCACAGTACCGCGCGAAGCATTAATCAGCAGCGAGCCGGGCTTCATTAGTGAAATTTCTTTCGCGCCCATCATATTTTTGGTGGACGGATTCTCTGGTACATGCAGACTCACCACATCGCTCATATTCAGCAGGTCAGAAAGATGCTGTACCTGAGTGGCGTTACCCAGCGGCAGTTTATTTTCAATATCATAAAAGTAAACATACATTCCCAGCGATTCAGCCAGAATGCCCAATTGCGTACCAATATGACCGTAGCCGATGATACCCAGCTTTTTGCCGCGCGCTTCAAAAGAACCCGCCGCCAGTTTGTTCCACACGCCACGGTGCGCTTTAGCATTGGCTTCCGGCACGCCGCGCAATAGCAGCAGCAGTTCGCCAATCACCAGCTCCGCAACAGAGCGCGTATTTGAGAACGGTGCGTTAAATACCGGGATACCGCGTTTTGCCGCCGCATCCAGATCAACCTGGTTTGTTCCGATACAGAAACAGCCAATAGCGACCAGTTTTTCTGCGGCGTTGATCACGTCTTCAGTCAGATGGGTACGGGATCGCAGGCCGATGAAGTGGGCATCGCGGATGGATTCTTTTAATTGTTCATCATCCAGCGCGCCTTTGTGAAATTCGATGTTGGTGTAACCCGCTGCACGAAGGCTTTCCAGCGCCTTTTGGTGCACGCCTTCTACCAGCAGAAACTTAATCTTGTCTTTCTCCAGCGATACCTTTGCCATTTACCCAATCCTGTCTTTTGAAATGTTGTGTGCGGATTTGCATCCGCCTTTCAACATATCAAAAAATAATATTGCGGCAATATGAACGTTTGCGTCGCGATGTTGAGGAAATATCACGCAAAGGTATTTCTTGGATGAATATGCTGGTTTAGAGGGTTTATTTAGAGCAATCGACAATAGCCAGGTAAAAACGTGACACATGTCACCAAATTTAATGAAGAGAATTTTTTTAACGGGGGAGGTTCCCCCGTCAGATCATTTCACAATGGTTTTGACACCGTCAGGTGTACCAATCAGCGCAACGTCCGCGCCACGGTTAGCAAACAAGCCAACAGTCACCACGCCAGGAATCGCATTTATGGCGTTTTCCATCGCTATCGGGTCAAGGATTTCCATGCCGTGGACGTCGAGGATCACGTTGCCATTATCGGTCACCACGCCCTGACGGTATTCCGGACGACCGCCCAGTTTCACCAGCTGGCGCGCCACTGCACTACGTGCCATTGGGATAACTTCTACTGGCAGCGGGAATTTGCCCAGAATATCAACCTGCTTAGAAGCGTCTGCAATACAAATAAATTTTTCCGCAACCGAAGCAATGATTTTTTCACGGGTCAGCGCCGCGCCGCCGCCTTTGATCATTTGCATGTGGCCGTTGATTTCATCTGCGCCATCAACGTAGATGCCAAGGCTGTCGACTTCGTTGAGATCAAAAACGTGAATGCCGAGGCTTTTCAGTTTTTCAGTGGAAGCATCCGAACTGGAAACGGCCCCTTCAATCTGGCCTTTCATCGTGCCGAGCGCGTCAATAAAGTGTGCGGCGGTGGAACCTGTACCTACACCAACAATGGTGCCGGGCTGAACATACTGAAGTGCCGCCCATCCTACTGCTTTTTTCAATTCATCCTGCGTCATGATCGTTTCGCCTGTGGTATGAAATTTCACACGCATTATATACAAAAAAAGCGATTCAGACCCCGTTGGCAAGCCGCGTGGTTAACTCATCCATAAAATATCGCGCAATGGCGGGCATCCCCTTTCGCCCGGCAAATAAAGCATACAACGGTCTGGGTATGCCGCTCCACGGTGCGAACAGAGGCAATAACGCCACGCCATTCAACATAACCAGGGCGCGAAGTCGCTAAGCGAAATGCAATAGCGCAAATCCCTGATCTTTTAAGCTGCGCGTTTAACCATTGATACAAATGTTACCCGCCGACGGCTTCGGTATATGCAACCTGACACAAAATTGTGTCATAGTGCAGGAAAAAGCATTTACCAGGAGCAGACAACAGCAATGAAACGCCCGGACTACAGAACATTACAGGCACTGGATGCGGTGATACGTGAACGAGGATTTGAGCGCGCGGCACAAAAGCTGTGCATTACACAATCAGCCGTCTCACAGCGCATTAAGCAACTGGAAAATATGTTCGGGCAGCCGCTGTTGGTGCGTACCGTACCGCCGCGCCCGACAGAACAAGGGCAAAAACTGCTGGCACTGCTGCGCCAGGTGGAGTTGCTGGAAGAAGAGTGGCTGGGCGATGAACAAACCGGTTCGACTCCGCTGCTGCTTTCACTGGCGGTCAACGCAGACAGTCTGGCGACGTGGTTGCTTCCGGCGCTGGCTCCTGTGTTAGCTGATTCGCCTATCCGCCTCAACTTGCAGGTAGAAGATGAAACCCGCACTCAGGAACGTCTGCGCCGCGGCGAAGTGGTCGGCGCGGTGAGTATTCAACATCAGGCGCTGCCGAGTTGTCTTGTCGATAAGCTCGGTGCGCTCGACTATCTATTCGTCAGCTCAAAACCGTTTGCCGAAAAATATTTCCCTAACGGCGTAACGCGTTCGGCTCTGCTAAAAGCGCCAGTGGTCGCCTTTGACCATCTTGACGATATGCACCAGGCCTTTTTGCAGCAAAACTTCGATCTGCCCCCAGGCAGCGTACCGTGCCATATTGTTAATTCTTCAGAAGCGTTCGTGCAACTTGCTCGCCAGGGCACCACCTGCTGTATGATCCCGCACCTGCAAATCGAGAAAGAGCTGGCCAGCGGTGAACTGATTGACTTAACGCCTGGGCTATTTCAACGACGGATGCTCTACTGGCACCGCTTTGCTCCTGAAAGCCGCATGATGCGTAAAGTCACTGATGCGTTACTCGATTATGGTCACAAAGTCCTTCGTCAGGATTAATCCATCAAATAATGCCTGATAGCACATATCAGGCGTTGTCCTCACTTCTTTTTGTATTCCTTGAATCACATCACAAAATAGACAAATCTCAGGCGGCAAAAAACGACGTCTGAATGCATTTTTTTTGCTGGCGACAAACCCACGTAAAAAGCTCACCGTAGGCGCAAATACCCTCATTTTGATTGCGTTTTACGGAGCAAATAATGTCTAACGTGCAGGAGTGGCAACAGCTTGCCAACAAGGAATTGAGCCGTCGGGAGAAAACTGTCGACTCGCTGGTTCAGCAAACCGCGGAAGGGATCGCCATCAAGCCGCTGTATACCGAAGCCGATCTCGATAATCTGGAGGTGACAGGTACCCTTCCTGGTTTGCCTCCCTACGTTCGTGGCCCGCGTGCCACTATGTATACCGCCCAACCGTGGACCATCCGTCAGTATGCTGGTTTTTCAACAGCAAAAGAGTCCAACGCTTTTTATCGCCGTAACCTGGCCGCCGGGCAAAAAGGTCTTTCCGTTGCGTTTGACCTTGCCACCCACCGAGGCTACGACTCCGATAACCCACGCGTGGCGGGCGACGTCGGCAAAGCGGGCGTCGCTATCGACACCGTGGAAGATATGAAAGTCCTGTTCGACCAGATCCCGCTGGATAAAATGTCGGTTTCGATGACCATGAATGGCGCAGTGCTACCAGTACTGGCGTTTTATATCGTCGCCGCGGAAGAGCAAGGTGTTACACCTGATAAACTGACCGGCACCATTCAAAACGATATCCTCAAAGAGTACCTCTGCCGCAACACCTATATTTACCCGCCAAAACCGTCAATGCGCATTATCGCCGACATCATCGCCTGGTGTTCCGGCAACATGCCGCGATTTAATACCATCAGTATCAGCGGTTACCACATGGGTGAAGCGGGTGCCAACTGCGTGCAGCAGGTAGCATTTACGCTCGCCGATGGGATTGAGTACATCAAAGCAGCAATATCCGCTGGGCTGAAAATTGATGACTTCGCTCCTCGCCTGTCGTTCTTCTTCGGCATTGGCATGGATCTGTTTATGAACGTCGCCATGTTGCGTGCGGCACGTTATTTATGGAGCGAAGCGGTCAGTGGATTTGGCGCACAGGATCCGAAATCACTGGCGCTGCGTACCCACTGCCAGACCTCAGGCTGGAGCCTGACTGAACAGGATCCGTATAACAACGTTATCCGCACCACCATTGAAGCACTGGCTGCAACGCTGGGCGGTACTCAGTCACTGCATACCAACGCCTTTGATGAAGCGCTTGGTTTGCCTACCGATTTCTCAGCACGCATTGCCCGCAATACCCAGATCATCATTCAGGAAGAATCAGAACTCTGCCGCACCGTCGATCCACTGGCCGGATCCTATTACGTTGAGTCGCTGACCGATCAAATCGTCAAACAAGCCAGAGCTATTATCCAACAGATCGACGAAGCCGGTGGTATGGCGAAAGCGATCGAAGCAGGTCTGCCAAAACGAATGATCGAAGAGGCCTCAGCGCGCGAACAGTCGCTGATCGACCAGGGCAAGCGTGTCATCGTTGGTGTCAACAAGTACAAACTGGATCACGAAGACGAAACCGATGTACTTGAGATCGACAACGTGATGGTGCGTAACGAGCAAATTGCTTCGCTGGAACGCATTCGCGCCACCCGTGATGATGCCGCCGTAACCGCCGCGTTGAACGCCCTGACTCACGCCGCACAGCATAACGAAAACCTGCTGGCTGCCGCTGTTAATGCTGCTCGCGTTCGCGCCACCCTGGGTGAAATTTCCGATGCGCTGGAAGCCGCTTTCGACCGTTATCTGGTGCCAAGCCAGTGTGTTACCGGCGTGATTGCGCAAAGCTATCATCAGTCTGAGAAATCGGCCTCCGAGTTCGATGCCATTGTTGCGCAAACGGAGCAGTTCCTTGCCGACAATGGTCGTCGCCCGCGCATTCTGATCGCTAAAATGGGCCAGGATGGGCACGATCGCGGCGCGAAAGTGATCGCCAGCGCCTATTCCGATCTCGGTTTCGACGTAGATTTAAGCCCGATGTTCTCTACACCTGAAGAGATCGCCCGCCTGGCCGTAGAAAACGACGTTCACGTAGTGGGCGCATCCTCACTGGCTGCCGGTCATAAAACGCTGATCCCGGAACTGGTCGAAGCGCTGAAAAAATGGGGACGCAAAGATATCTGCGTGGTCGCGGGTGGCGTCATTCCGCCGCAGGATTACGCCTTCCTGCAAGATCGCGGCGTGGCGGCGATTTATGGTCCAGGTACACCTATGCTCGACAGCGTGCGCGACGTACTGAATCTGATAAGCCAGCATCATGATTAATGAAGCCACGCTGGCAGAAAGTATTCGCCGCTTACGTCAGGGTGAGCGTGCCACGCTCGCCCAGGCCATGACGTTGGTGGAAAGCCGTCACCCGCGTCATCAGGCGCTAAGTACACAGCTGCTTGACGCCATTATGCCGTTCTGTGGTAACGCCCTGCGACTGGGCGTTACCGGCACACCCGGCGCGGGGAAAAGTACCTTTCTTGAAGCCTTTGGCATGTTGTTGATTCGTGAGGGATTAAAGGTTGCGGTTATTGCGGTCGATCCCAGCAGCCCGGTCACTGGCGGTAGCATTCTCGGGGATAAAACCCGCATGAATGACCTTGCGCGTGCCGAGGCGGCGTTTATTCGCCCGGTACCCTCCTCCGGCCATCTGGGCGGTGCCAGTCAGCGAGCGCGGGAATTAATGCTGTTATGCGAAGCGGCGGGTTATGACGTAGTGATTGTCGAAACGGTTGGCGTCGGGCAGTCAGAAACGGAAGTCGCCCGCATGGTGGACTGTTTTATCTCGTTGCAAATTGCCGGTGGCGGCGATGATCTGCAGGGCATTAAAAAGGGGCTGATGGAAGTGGCAGATCTGATCGTTATCAACAAAGACGATGGCGATAACCATACCAATATCGCCATTGCCCGGCATATGTACGAGAGTGCCCTGCATATTCTGCGACGTAAATACGACGAATGGCAGCCACGGGTTCTGACTTGTAGCGCACTGGAAAAACGTGGAATCGATGAGATCTGGCACGCCATCATCGACTTCAAAACCGCGCTAACTGCCAGTGGTCGTTTGCAACAAGTGCGGCAACAACAATCGGTGGAATGGCTGCGTAAACAAACCGAAGAAGAAGTACTGAATCACCTGTTCGCGAATGAAGATTTCGATCGCTATTACCGCCAGACGCTTTTAGCGGTCAAAAACAATACGCTCTCACCGCGCACCGGCCTGCGGCAGCTCAGTGAATTTATCCAGACGCAATATTTTGATTAAAGGAATTTTTATGTCTTATCAGTATGTGAACGTTGCCACTATCAACAAAGTGGCGGTCATTGAGTTTAACTATGGCCGCAAACTTAATGCCTTAAGTAAAGTCTTTATCGATGATCTTATGCAGGCGTTAAGCGATCTCAACCGGCCGGAAATTCGCTGTATCATTTTGCGCGCGCCGAGTGGATCCAAAGTCTTCTCCGCAGGTCACGATATTCACGAACTGCCGTCTGGCGGTCGCGATCCGCTCTCCTATGATGATCCATTGCGTCAAATCACCCGCATGATCCAAAAATTCCCGAAACCGATCATTTCGATGGTGGAAGGTAGTGTTTGGGGTGGCGCATTTGAAATGATCATGAGTTCCGATCTGATTATCGCCGCCAGTACCTCAACCTTCTCAATGACACCTGTAAACCTCGGTGTCCCGTATAACCTGGTCGGCATTCACAACCTGACCCGCGACGCGGGCTTCCACATTGTCAAAGAGCTGATTTTTACCGCTTCGCCAATCACCGCCCAGCGCGCGCTGGCTGTCGGCATCCTCAACCATGTTGTGGAATTGGAAGAACTGGAAGATTTCACCTTACAAATGGCGCACCACATCTCTGAGAAAGCGCCGTTAGCCATTGCCGTTATCAAAGAAGAGCTGCGTGTACTGGGCGAAGCGCACACCATGAACTCCGATGAATTTGAACGTATTCAGGGGATGCGCCGCGCGGTTTATGACAGCGAAGATTACCAGGAAGGGATGAACGCTTTCCTCGAAAAACGTAAACCTAATTTCGTTGGTCATTAATCCCTGCGAACGAAGGAGTAAAAATGGAAACTCAGTGGACAAGGATGACCGCCGATGAAGCGGCAGAAATTATCCAGCATAACGACATGGTGGCATTTAGCGGCTTTACCCCGGCGGGTTCGCCGAAAGCCCTTCCCACCGCCATTGCCCGCAGAGCTAACGAACAGCATGAGGCCAAAAAGCCGTATCAAATTCGCCTGCTGACGGGGGCGTCAATCAGCGCCGCCGCTGACGATGTACTTTCTGACGCCGATGCTGTTTCCTGGCGTGCGCCATATCAAACATCGTCCGGTTTACGTAAAAAGATCAATCAGGGCGCGGTGAGTTTCGTTGACCTGCATTTGAGCGAAGTGGCGCAAATGGTCAATTACGGTTTCTTCGGCGACATTGATGTTGCCGTCATTGAAGCATCGGCACTGGCACCGGATGGTCGAGTCTGGTTAACCAGCGGGATCGGTAATGCGCCGACCTGGCTGCTGCGGGCGAAGAAAGTGATCATTGAACTCAATCACTATCACGATCCGCGCGTTGCAGAACTGGCAGATATTGTGATTCCTGGCGCGCCACCGCGGCGCAATAGCGTGTCGATCTTCCATGCAATGGATCGCGTCGGTACCCGCTATGTGCAAATCGATCCGAAAAAGATTATCGCCGTCGTGGAAACCAACTTGCCTGACGCCGGTAATATGCTGGATAAGCAAAATCCCATGTGCCAGCAGATTGCCGATAACGTGGTCACGTTCTTGTTGCAGGAAATGGCGCATGGGCGTATTCCGCCGGAATTTCTGCCGCTGCAAAGTGGCGTGGGCAATATCAATAATGCAGTCATGGCGCGACTAGGGGAAAACCCGGAAATTCCTCCGTTCATGATGTATTCGGAAGTGCTACAGGAATCGGTGGTGCATTTACTGGAAACGGGCAAAATCAGCGGGGCCAGCGCCTCCAGCCTGACTATCTCGGCCGATTCCCTGCGCAAGATTTACGACAATATGGATTACTTTGCCAGCCGCATTGTGTTGCGTCCGCAGGAAATTTCCAATAATCCGGAAATCATCCGTCGTCTGGGCGTCATCGCTCTGAACGTCGGCCTGGAGTTTGATATTTACGGGCATGCCAACTCAACGCACGTAGCCGGGGTCGATCTGATGAACGGCATCGGTGGCAGCGGTGATTTTGAACGCAACGCGTATCTGTCGATCTTTATGGCCCCGTCGATTGCTAAAGAAGGCAAGATCTCAACCGTCGTGCCAATGTGCAGCCATGTTGATCACAGCGAACACAGCGTCAAAGTGATCATCACCGAACAAGGCATCGCCGATCTGCGTGGTCTTTCCCCGCTTCAACGCGCCCGCACTATCATTGATAATTGTGCACATCCTATGTATCGGGATTATCTGCATCGCTATCTGGAAAATGCGCCCGGCGGACATATTCACCACGATCTTAGCCACGTCTTCGATTTACACCGTAATTTAATTGCAACCGGCTCGATGCTGGGTTAATGACTCGTCCCGTCACGATCTTCAGCAATATGCTGAAGCATCGTGGCGGTATAACGATGATTTCTGATTGAATAAAGATATTCCTGCATATACATCGGCCTGTGCGGCGCATCAAAATATTTCAGAGTTGCCGGATTCACCAGTCGCCAGGCAAAATGCGGGATCACCGTCAGAAAATGTCCGCGCTCCACGGCGCTGATTTTGGCCATAAAACTGTAGGGACGATAAATAATGGTGGGATTGATCCCACAAGGTCGCATATTCGCATCAATCATTGCTTCGAAGTTGGCCCGGTTCTGAAAGCGCATTTGCAGCCAGGGTAGCTCCTGAAGCAGCTCTTGCTCTTGTCGCTCTTCATAACGGCGAGAAACGAGAAAGCCCAATCGCAGCGGTGGTAGTTCACTGATAGTCAGGTTTTCCAGTTCCTGAACTCGTGCAGATACATGCTGTGGGGAGATAATAAAATCTAACTGACGGTCAAAAAGATTATCGATAACGCCGTTTTCGCTGAACTCAACTGGCTGGGCGGTCACGCCTTCATACTTATCTCCGAGACTAATCAACTGATCGAAAATAATTGTCGGATAAGTATTATCTATGCCAATCACAATTTCTCGTGAACGACGTCCTGAGTTATGGATTTCATTATCAATCGCAGAAAGTCGTTGATAAACCGGGAACAGTTTTTGATACAGTTCCTGCCCGGCTTTATTGAGGCTGATATTATTATCTTTGCGGGTAAATAGCGTATAGCCAATTTGTTCTTCCAGCGCGGCAATGCTTTTGCCAAATGGCGAAGCCGTCATATGGATTTTTTCTGCCGCGCGGGCAATATTATTGGTTTGCGCTAATAAAATGAAATTGCGCATCTTTTTCGAAATAAAAATGTCCATACTCCCTCCCCCGCATCCTTGTCCGCTTAACCGTTTCAGTCAGCCTATCCTTGATGAAACCGCGAGCAAAGATAGGTGATTACGTCATGGTTTTACAGAAAATTACAGAAAAAGGAGGCAATATCGGGTAAAGGCATTAGCCCGACGAATACGTCGGGCTACAAATATTATTGTGCTGCAGGTGTTTTAGCGGGTTGTTGATCCACAGGTTCTAACTGGAAGACCACATCGACCTGATCATCAAACTGAATAGCGGCCTGCTCGTAAGTTTCCTGGGCGGACACCGGCGCGGCATCGGCTTTCATCATCCGCACCATTGGGCTGGGCTGATAGTTGGAAACATGGTAGCGCACGCTATATACCGGCCCCAGTTTACGATGAAAGCCGTTCGCCAGTTCCTGCGCCTGATGAATCGCGTTATCAATCGCTGCCTTACGCGCTTTGTCTTTATAGGCATCCGGCTGCGCCACGCCCAGCGACACAGAACGAATTTCGTTAAGACCCG
This sequence comes from Escherichia sp. F1, assembly GCF_046764225.1. Lineage (NCBI taxonomy): Bacteria > Pseudomonadati > Pseudomonadota > Gammaproteobacteria > Enterobacterales > Enterobacteriaceae > Escherichia > Escherichia sp. F1. Next base: position 899,046 of record NZ_CP177202.1, on the reverse strand, counting down.
CCTTCAGCGCGCCATCCAGCAAGGAATTCAGTTTGTCTAACTGACGGAGCGTGACTTCCACCGTTCTCACAGCACGGTAGCCTTTCAGGATACTTTTACCATCCTGATAATCATAATCTGGCTGGGTGCGTAAGTTCGCTGAGCTGATATCTTTTTTCGCGATCTGATTGAGTTCAAGGAAGGAAATGTATTGTGCGACGCGCTCATCCGCCTGTTTCTTGGCAGTAGCGGCATCCTTCGCGGCCACGTTGACTTCAATCGCAAGAGTGGCAATGTCTGGCACCGCATCCACGCTTGCCGTACCGGAGGTGACAATATGCGGTCCATCCGGCAATTCGTTAGCCTGCGCTGCCATCCCGCTAATACCCATTAATGCCGCCAGGGCGATAACTTTGAACTTCACGTTAGTCTCTCCGTGTTAATTGACTTGCCTAAAATTCAGGACCTCTGGAGGCAAGCTTAGCGCCTCTGTTTTATTTTTCCATCAGATAGCGCCTAACTGAACAAGGCTTGTGCATGAGCAATACCGTCTCTCGCCAGCTGCAAGGCAATAAACCACATAACACATCCCACAACCAGATTGATAATGCGTTGTGATTTTGCCGTGCGCAGGCGCGGTGCCAGCCAGGCTGCGAGAATAGCCAGACCAAAGAACCACAGGAAAGAGGCGCTAATAGTCCCGAGCGCAAACCAACGTTTTGGTTCCACATCAAGTTGCCCGCCAAGGCTGCCCAGTACAACAAAAGTATCCAGGTAAACATGCGGATTCAGCCAGGTCACTGCCAACATGGTGGCGATAATTTTCCATCTGCCTTGCTTCAGGACTTCGGCACTGGCTAACTCAATATTACTGCTCATCGCTGTTTTAAAAGCGCCAAAACCATACCACAGCAAGAAGGCTACGCCGCCCCAGGTGACCAGCGCCAGCAACCACGGCGACTGCATCAATAACGCGCTGCCACCAAAAATCCCGGCGCAAATCAGGACCAAATCGCTGATAGCGCAAAGTAAGGCAATCATAATGTGGTACTGACGACGAATGCCCTGATTCATCACAAAAGCATTTTGTGGGCCGAGCGGCAGAATCATAGCTGCCCCAAGAGCAAGGCCTTGAAAGTAATAAGAAAACACGTTGGATATTCCGAATTAAGTATCTGATGCAGAGACTATATCGCGGGATTGTTATTAGCGGAAATTGATAATATTAATTGGCAATCAGAAAAACTAATAAGAGAGAGGCCAGAGAGTATTATCTGGCCTCAGCGTTGATTATGCAGCTTTGTCTTCTTTCACCCGCTTAAAGTTCACATCCATTTGCGGGTACGGGAAGCTGATACCGGCGGCATCAAATTCACGTTTAATACGCTCCAGCACATCCCAGTACACGTTTTGCAGATCGCCGCTGTTGCTCCAGACGCGGACCACGAAATTAATCGACGATGCGCCAAGTTCATTCAGGCGCACAGTCATTTCGCGATCTTTCAAAATGCGATCTTCAGACTGGATAATATTGGTCAGGATCTGCTTAACCTGATCGATATCGGAATCATACGCCACGCCAATAATAAACTCGTTACGGCGAGCTGGCTCGCGGGAGAAGTTAATAATATTTCCGGCAATAATTTTACCGTTCGGAATAACGATAATTTTACCGTCTGCAGTACGCATGGTGGTGGAGAAAATCTGCACACTCAGCACAGTACCGGCTACGCCGCCGAGGTCAACATATTCTCCGGCACGGAACGGGCGGAACATGACAAGTAACACGCCAGCGGCCAGGTTAGACAGTGACCCCTGCAAAGCCAGACCAACAGCTAAGCCTGCGGCACCGAGTACAGCAATGACGGACGCGGTTTGTACACCCACGCGTCCCAGTGCAGCGATTAGCGTAAAGGCGATAATACCGTAACGGACTAATGCAGAAAGAAAATCAGCAACAGTGGCATCGATTTTACGGGAGATCATCAGGCGATTCACCGCGTTGGAAATCATCCGCGCGATAATCAAACCAACGATGATGATCGCGAGTGCCGCCACGATGTTTACTGCATAACTTAGCAGCAGCGCCTGGTTAGCCACCAGCCAGCTTCCCGCGCCGTTTATGCTATCGACAACATTCAAATCTTCCATTCAATATTCCTTTTCAACTGACTCAAAATGGAGAAATACACTCCGCCGCCTTATGACGGGCAGTCTGACAAGGGTAAACAATAAAGCATAATTTTGCCAAATAGATCACAGATTTCTCATCTGTATCACCTTGCTTTTGGCGAAAAAAAGACCCGCAGAGCGGGCCTTGAGATAAGCAGAAAGGAATGACTTACAGAACGTCGATCGCGTTCAGTTCCTGGAATGCTTTTTCCAGACGAGCGATCATCGAAGTCTGACCGGCACGCAGCCATACGCGCGGATCGTAGTATTTCTTGTTCGGCTGATCTTCGCCTTTCGGGTTACCCAGCTGACCCTGCAGATAAGCTTCGTTCGCTTTGTAGTAGTTCAGAACGCCTTCCCAGGTTGCCCATTGGGTATCGGTATCGATGTTCATTTTCACTACGCCGTAGCTTACGGAGTCTTTGATTTCCTGAGCAGTAGAACCGGAACCACCGTGGAATACGAAGTTCAGGCTGTTGTGCGGCAGGTTGTGTTTCTTAGAAACATATTCCTGAGAATCACGCAGGATGGTCGGAGTCAGAACCACGTTACCCGGCTTGTAAACACCGTGTACGTTACCGAAGGACGCTGCGATGGTGAAACGCGGGCTGATTTTGCTCAGCTCGGTGTATGCGTAATCAACGTCTTCCGGCTGGGTGTACAGTGCAGAAGCGTCCATGTGGCTGTTGTCCACGCCGTCTTCTTCACCACCGGTGCAACCCAGTTCGATTTCCAGAGTCATGCCGATTTTGGACATGCGCTCCAGGTATTTAGAGCAGATTTCGATGTTCTCTTGCAGAGATTCTTCAGACAGGTCGATCATGTGAGAAGAGAACAGCGGCTTACCGGTAGCTGCAAAGTGTTTTTCACCCGCGTCCAGCAGACCGTCGATCCACGGCAGCAGTTTCTTCGCGCAGTGGTCGGTGTGCAGGATAACCGGAACACCATAATGTTCAGCCATCTGGTGAACGTGATGCGCACCAGAGATCGCGCCCAGGATAGCAGCGCCCTGCGGAACATCAGATTTCACGCCTTTACCAGCGATAAAGGAAGCACCACCGTTGGAGAACTGAACGATAACCGGCGCTTTAACTTTAGCAGCGGTTTCCAGTACGGCGTTGATGGAGTCAGTACCGACGCAGTTTACTGCTGGCAGTGCGAAGTTGTTTTCTTTTGCTACCTGGAAAACTTTCTGTACGTCATCACCAGTGATTACGCCAGGTTTTACGAAATCAAAAATCTTAGACATGTCTCTTGTCCTGTATCGTCGGGCCTTATACTCGTCATACTTCAAGTTGCATGTGCTGCGTCTGCGTTCGCTCACCCCAGTCACTTACTTATGTAAGCTCATGGGATTCACTCTCTTGTCGCCTTCCTGCAACTCGAATTATTTAGAGTATGAAAAAGTGCGTGCTTTAAAAGCGCGCTGCAACAAGGGCAGGTTTCCCTGCCCTGTGATTTTTTACTTCTTAGCGCGCTCTTCGAGCATCGCTACTGCAGGCAGTACTTTACCTTCCACGAATTCGAGGAATGCGCCGCCGCCAGTGGAGATGTAGGAGATTTTGTCAGCAATGCCGAACAGGTCGATTGCTGCCAGAGTGTCGCCGCCGCCAGCGATGGAGAACGCTTCGCTGTCTGCGATAGCGTTAGCCACGATTTCAGTACCTTTGCGGAAGTTCGGGAATTCGAACACGCCAACCGGACCGTTCCACAGAATGGTTTTCGCATTCTTCAGGATTTCAGCCAGTTCCTGAGCGGAAGCATCACCGATATCCAGGATCTGCTCGTCAGCTTTCACATCGTTAACAGATTTCAGGGTAGCCGGTGCAGTTTCAGAGAACTCAGTCGCTACACGAACATCAGACGGAACCGGGATGTTGCAGGTGGTCAGCAGACGTTTAGCTTCGTCAACCAGGTCAGCTTCGTACAGAGATTTACCCACATCGTGGCCTTGTGCCGCGATAAAGGTGTTAGCGATACCACCACCAACAATCAGCTGGTCAGCGATTTTAGACAGGGAGTCCAGAACGGTCAGTTTGGTAGATACTTTAGAACCACCAACGATAGCCACCATCGGGCGAGCAGGTTCTTTCAGTGCTTTACCCAGCGCGTCCAGTTCAGCTGCCAGCAGCGGGCCTGCGCACGCAACGTCAGCGAATTTACCGATACCGTGAGTAGAAGCCTGCGCGCGGTGAGCAGTACCGAATGCGTCCATTACGAACACGTCACACAGTGCAGCGTATTTTTTGGACAGGGTTTCGTCGTCTTTCTTCTCGCCTTTGTTGAAGCGAACGTTTTCCAGAACAACCAGTTCACCTTCAGCAACGTCAACGCCGTCGAGGTAATCTTTAACCAGACGAACCGGGTTAGACAGTTTGTCTTTCAGGTAGTTAACAACCGGCAGCAGAGAGAATTCTTCGTTGTACTCGCCTTCGGTAGGACGACCCAGGTGGGAAGTTACCATCACTTTTGCGCCTTGTTTCAGGGCCAGTTCGATGGTCGGCAGAGAAGCACGGATACGCGCGTCGCTGGTTACTTTCCCGTCTTTTACTGGTACGTTCAGATCCGCACGGATAAATACACGTTTCCCAGCAAGATCCAGATCGGTCATCTTAATTACAGACATGGTGAATCCTCTCGTTGATTCTAAAAGTTTTGCAGACGCTGCTTGCGTCTTACCTGAAAGCAACAGTAGCCATAGCTAACGTCGTGTCGAGCATTCGGTTAGCAAAGCCCCATTCGTTATCGCACCAGACCAACGTTTTGATCAGGTGTGCGCCACTAACCCGGGTTTGGGTGCCATCGACAATGGCACTGTGCGGATCGTGGTTAAAATCTACAGAGACCAACGGCAATTCCGTATAGTCAACTATACCATGAAATGCACCTTGTGCTGCTTTTTGCAGCAACAGGTTGACTTCATTGGCTTTTACAGGTTTCTTCACCGTCACGCTTAAATCGATTGCCGTCACATTTATGGTTGGCACACGTACCGCAATCGCTTCAAAGCGATCATTAAATTGCGGAAAAAATCGTGTGATACCGGCGGCCAGTTTAGTATCGACCGGAATGATCGACTGGCTGGCTGCCCGGGTGCGACGCAGGTCAGGATGGTATGCATCAATAACCTGTTGATCGTGCATGGCGGAGTGAATTGTGGTCACAGTGCCGGACTCAATACCGTACGCATCATCTAACAATTTGATGACGGGAATTATGCAATTCGTGGTACAGGAAGCGTTAGAAACGATGCGGTGTTCCGCACGAAGTTGATCCTGATTGACGCCGTAAACAACGGTCGCGTCGAGATCGTTACTGCCAGGATGTGAAAAGAGCACTTTTTTGGCCCCGGCGGCAATATGCGCTTCGCCATGCTCGCGGGAGCCATATACGCCGGTGCAGTCGAGGACTACATCAACGCCAAGTTCACGCCAGGGGAGCGATTGCAGTGTACGTTCATGCAATACGCGGATGGCGTCATCACCAACAAAAAGTTGATCGCGTTCCTGTCGTACTTCCCATGCAAAACGGCCATGGCTGGTGTCATATTTCAACAAATGCGCCATGCCCGCAGCATCCGCCAGTTCGTTGATTGCCACCACGGTAATTTCCGCCCGGCGTCCGGATTCATACAAAGCACGAACCACATTACGCCCGATGCGACCGAAGCCATTTATCGCTACGCGTACGGTCATAGATCTCCTGCAAGGTTTTCCCTGAGCAAATTTGCCAGACAGAGTAATCCAGCAAATCGTCCGGGGAAACCTTACCTGTCGCAAACTGCGACTGATTGGTTAATTGTCGAACATTTAATCGACTGAAACGCTTCAGCTAGGATAAGCGAAACGTGGAATAAAAGGAATGATTGTCCAGCCGAAGAAGACATTTATCTGACTTACATCACACTTTTATCCCCTTTTGTAGGGGGCTTTATTCCAGGCTGGCGTAATAATACCCCTGCAATAACTGGAATAAATTGTCAGCTTTTGAAGTGATATCTGCCTTCTTCGGTCATCTCTACTATCAGATTGGCCTGACGACTATTCACCAGAACACGCTCGACATTGGGACCATCGGTTCGGGCATAAAAAGCTTCGGCTTCTTGCCGCGATAATCCTCCCGCAATTTTACGACTAATCAAGCGCTCCCGCAGAATTTGAGCAGGTGCATGAATAAAAATAGAAAAATCGCAGAAAGATGCCAACTCCTGCCACTTTTCATCATCCAGTAATAACCAGTTTCCTTCGACGATGACGAGTGGTGCGGTAACGTGCAACGCATCTTCAACAGGATCATGCTTTTGTCGATCGTACTGCGGCCACGTACAATCCCCTTCCACGACCTGGCGCAGATTTTCCGCCAGTTTCGCAACGTCAAATGTCTCTGGTGCGCCTTTGAAGGGGCGAAATTGATGCGCATCCAGCCAGCTATTGTAATGGTGAAAACCATCCATCGGCAGCGTCTGAATAGCGGGTAGTTCCGGGTCTTGTTGCGCGAGATATTCCCAGAAGGTGGTTAGGGTAGATTTACCCGTCCCCGGCGGAGCGCAAAGAAAAACCACCGTACGCCGCTGCGGATTTACCGTCTGTAAGGCCGCCAACATGCGCAGCAACGGTTTATGTACATTTTCTATCTCATCAACATGGTACTGTGCTTGTACCTTCAGACCATTCACCGTTAATTCAATTTTCACGGCGTTAATTCCTTTAAGGTGGTCGTTACTGCCAGCGTCAGCGCCGTTTTGACCATCCCGCTAAAACGCGCCTCTGACCAGACGGCGAAATCGGCGAACTTCATCGCTTTCAACGCGTCATAGAGCGTCGCATTGCGGGTTATGCTATTGACGTTGCTAATAAAATCCCAGGTCATGTCATCGGCAAATCCGGGCATTTCATTCTGTTCGTTCAGGTAATGCCAGAACTGGGAAAAATGCGTGATATCGGCGTACAGCCATTTATCCATTTTCCCCAGCGCATAAATCAAACGCAGCGCAACATCAATATCGTCAAGCGGGCCGCTTTGGGCGAGTAACGGCTTCACTGCATATTCCACGATCTCTTCATCGTTATCGACAAACAGCGACGGCAGAAACTGGCGTATCCCCTGGAGCAAAATAGAATGCGCAGTTTTCATAAATGAAAATAAATTGTCCTGTGCATCCAGTTGCTCAAGCACATCATCTTCTGTCAGCGTCGCCATTGGTCTTCCGATAGATCACCATCAATGCAGGGAGTCTATTATATTACACGTTTGGTCCGCGCCGCCGATCAGTAATGTCTGCGTCCGCACCCCATTCGCCGTCTGTTGGATTCCGTTCACCAACTCGCCGCCCGTCACGCCCGTAGCGCTAAAGAGGATATCGTTCCCCCTCACCAGTTCATCGAGCGAGTACACACGGTTAACGTCAACGCCCATTTCCTTGCAACGCTTGCGCTCCTGCTCTGCAATCTGCCGATTTTCCGTGTAATCCCCTTTAGCCTGACAAAAGTCAATCAGCTCGGCCTGCATATCCCCGCCTAATGCTTTAACGGCACAGGCAGAAATCACGCCCTCCGGCGCACCGCCGATGGTGTACATCACATCGTAAGGATTATCCTGCCAGCAGGTCCGCACGCTGGCGGCGACATCGCCATCCGGCAGGGCAAAAACCTTCACGCCCAGCTGTGTTGCTTCCTCAATTGCGGCACTCAGGCGCGGTTTATCCAGCGTAACCATGCGCAGTTTGTCCAGCGGTTTGCCTAACGCTTTCGCCACGTTTCGCAAGTTGTCCGCCAGAGGCAAAGACAGATCAATCGCCCCGGCAGCCTGTCGATTAACAACCAGCTTTTTCATATACATATCGGGCGCATGTAACAGGCTATCTCGAGGGGCGAAAGCCATGACCGCCAGCGCATTGCTCTGCCCCATCGCCACCATCCGCGTACCTTCAATGGGATCAACCGCGATATCGACTTCTGGCCCATCGCCTTTGCCCACCTCTTCGCCAATCCACAGCATCGGCGCATGGTCAATCTCTCCCTCGCCGATAACCACTCGCCCACGAAAAGCAACGTCGTTCAACGCCTGGCGCATCGCGGTGACCGCCAGGCCATCAATTTTATTTTTGTCGCCACATCCGGTTTGCGGCCAGGCAGCCAACGCTGCCTGTTCCGTAACGCGAAATAATGGCCACGCCAGGGACATCATTGCGCGGCCTCCCCGATATCAACGCCAAATTGCGCCAGCAGATATTTCTCGGCCTGCTCATTCCAGATGCCATGCGTTTCCTCAACCAGCCGCGCCAGCTCTTTAAACAGCGGATCGGTTTTGCCTTTTTCGGCAAAATCGGCAATGGCAGTCAGCGGCATGGTCACGCCGTTATAAATGAGTTTTTTACCGCCGGGGATATCCGGCAAATTGAGCACGGTTTCTGGCACTGCATCCAGGCCACCGATATGGGTCACCATAAAGGAAGGCTGTAACTGCCCCGTGGCGCTAAGCGCAATCGCCTCTTTCATGTCGTCCGTTGAACCGCCGGACGTACCGACGACATGCGTGCTGTTGTAATGGACGTTGTAGAAATTAAACGGCACTTTGAAGTTTTTATCCGTCGGCCCGGCAAAGAAGTTCAGGCAGCCATCTTCCGCCAGTAATTCATCAGCCATCTCAACGACAGCAGGCACCGCCGCATAAACAAAAATGTCATCGAACCCGGCATCTCCTGTAAGCGCCCGCAGCATCTGGACAGGATCGCTCATCCCTTTGGTATTCATATACACCAGCTCAATGCCTTTACTGGCCGCCAGTTCCACCGGCAGCAGCTTTTGTACCTGCGCCAGGCGTTTATCGTCGATATCGACCACCACCACCCGCGACGGTTGTATGCCGCCGTTAATAGCATAATCGATAGCGCCAATGCCCATCGGACCAGCACATGCCAGCAGCGCAATATTGCCGCCAGGTTTAACGCCCATGCGATGCTCATAAACATATTGCGTGGTGTGATAATTGGCATGATAAGCGCCAATAATGCAGCACATAGGCTCTGCCAGCGACGCCGCAGCAAAATAAGAGCCGTGATACGGTAATACGCAGCCCAAATTAATGGCGATTTCGGGAATAATCATATAGGTGGCGTTACCGCCAAAATATTCGTAGCTGTAGCCCGCTGAATATCCGCTTGGTAACCCCATCGCCGGTTGCAATACAAAACGCTGGCCTTTTTTATATTTGTCGGTGAGATTTTTACCCACTTCAACAATAACCCCGGCACATTCATGCCCGGTAATGACCGGATGATTTTCTAAATCGTCGGGTACGCGTTTATGTTCACTACCGAGTAACGCCGCTTTCCAGGTCGATAAACAGACGCTGTCAGAAATTACACTCACTAACAGTTCATTATCGGTAATTTCTGGCAGTTCAAATTCGCGCAGACGGACATCCCGCTTGCCATAAATAGCAGCAACTTTGGTTTTCATTTTTACCTCGGCAATCAGTTTTTATGTTCGGCGGTTAATTGATTAAATAAAGTGTCGAGTTTTGGATCGCCAATATAGTTATTAATCAGTATCAGCGGTTTATCCGTCACACGTTTCACGCGCCCTTCCAGACTGGCATGAGTAACAACGATATCCGCATCCGCAGGCACGTTTTCTATCGCGTAATGTTTTACTTCAATTGCCAGCCCCGCTTTTTCCAGACGTTTACGGAAGGTGGTTGCGCCCATCGCGCTGGAGCCCATCCCCGCATCGCAAACAAAGGCGATACGCTTAACCCGGCTTAACGAGAATGCACCCTCTTGTTTCATCGCCTTAACCGCATTGGCTGACTGAGCAAACTCATCTTCGTTCTCCGTTTCCACCGTTTTTTCCATCTTCAGTATCAGCGAAGTGATAGCAAAGGACACCAGGGTACCTACCGTAACACCAGCAATTGTCGCCAGGAATGAGCCTTTCGGCGTCAGCGCCAGGTAAGCAAAGATAGACCCCGGACTTGGGCCAGCCACCAGACCACCGTCCAGTAAGTTAAACATCCAGGTGCCAGACATACCGCCCGCAATCATGGCAATAATGGTCAGCGGCTTCATCAGCACATATGGGAAATACAGTTCGTGGATACCGCCGAGGAAGTGAATAATCATCGCCCCGGGCGCAGAACGTTTACTCATCCCTTTACCAAACAAGGTAAACGCCAGCAGCAGCCCTAATCCAGGCCCAGGATTGGACGCCACCATAAAGAAGATAGATTTACCGTTAACCGAAGCCTGTTGCATTCCCAGCGGATAATAGACGCCCTGATCGATCGCATTATTGAGGAAAAGCACTTTCGCCGGTTCATTGATGACTGACAGCAGAGGCAGATAACCCGCATGTACCAGCGCCTCGATACACTCTTTGACGAAAGTATTGGCAATTAACACCGCCGGGCCGATCACTTCAAAACCCAGCAGACAAAGGAGCATCCCCGCGATACCTAATGAGAAGTTATTGATAACCATCTCAAAACCGGCAGGTATGCGTTTTTCCAGTGCCTTATCGACATATTTTATGACCAGCCCACCGAGCGGTCCCATAATCATCGAGCCAAGGAACATCGGGATTTCAGCGCCGACGATCACACCAATCGTACCAATTCCGCCCATGACCGCGCCGCGTTTACCGCCGACCAGGTGACCACCGGTAGAACCAATCATCACGGGCAATAAATAGGTAATCATCGGGCCGACAATTTTGGCGAAATGTTCATTCGGCAGCCAACCGGTGGGAATAAATAACGCAGTTATAAAGCCCCAGGCAATAAAAGCACCGATATTGGGGATAACCATTGCCGTCAAAACCCCCCCAAAAGCCTGGACCTTTGCACGAGCAGACTTGTTTTCCATAATATTATCCTGTAGAGGAGAGAGTAATTATCCGCGGCTGATAATGTCCGCTAATTGTTTTTCTGATGATGCTGTTAAGAGTTGTTCGAGTATTTCTTCTTCGCACAGTAATTCACTTAACGCCTGAATAGCGCCAATGTGCGAATCGGCATCGGCAGCAGAAAGCCCGATGAGTAATTTAATCGGTTCGTCATTCCCCGGAAAATAAACGCCTTGTTTAAGTAACGTCAAAGACATCCCGGTTTTAAGCGCCCCACATTCCGGTCGCGCATGAGGCATTGCCACACCTGGCGCGAGAATATAATAAGGGCCATTGTTAATGGTGGAATCTTTAATTGCCTGAATGTAATTCTCGCTGATATAGTTTTTATCCAGCAATGATGCCATCGAGAAATCGATAGCTTCATGCCAATCTTTTGCTGAATGTATAACTGAGATTGATGATTCTGGAAAATAATCACTAAGCCGCATAAATTATCCTTATTTTATTTTTAGGGTACCGTCCGGCGGTAAAAATAAAATACTCGTGCGGTTTAATGAAAGCAATTGAGCGGGAAAACCGGTGTTTTGAAAACAGTGAATTATTAATTTCTTATATAACATTGAGTTATAGGTATAATAATAAATGTCAACACGTATATCGTGATGCATATTACATAATTGATATTTTTTGCATATAAATATTTGTGATCTACACGACGCTTTATCTATTGTTTGTCCGAAAACGGACATGTCAAGGTAATAAAAAAGGTCGCCGAAGCGACCTTTTTACCCGAAATGCTAATTACAGCAGTTCTTTCGCTTTCGCAACAACGTTGTCAACGGTGAAACCGAACTCTTCAAACAGTTGCTCTGCCGGAGCAGATTCACCGAAGGTGGTCATGCCGACGATAGCACCGTTCAGGCCAACATACTTGTACCAGTAGTCAGCAATGCCAGCTTCCACCGCAACGCGTGCAGTAACCGCTTTCGGCAGTACGGATTCACGGTAAGCCGCATCCTGCTTGTCGAATGCGTCAGTAGACGGCATGGAAACCACGCGCGCTTTCACGCCTTCGGCAGTCAGTTTTTCGTAGGCAGCAACAGCCAGTTCAACTTCAGAACCGGTAGCGATGAAAATCAGTTCCGGCTGACCGGCACAGTCTTTCAGCACATAACCACCGCGCGCGATGTTTGCCAGCTGCTCTTCAGTACGTTCCTGCTGCGCCAGGTTCTGACGGGAGAGGATAAGCGCAGTCGGGCCGTCCTGACGCTCAACGCCGTATTTCCACGCGACCGCGGATTCAACCTGGTCACACGGACGCCATGTGGACATGTTCGGGGTCACGCGCAGTGAAGCGACCTGCTCTACCGGCTGGTGAGTCGGGCCATCTTCGCCCAGACCGATGGAGTCGTGGGTGTAAACCATCACCTGACGCTGTTTCATCAGCGCAGCCATACGTACGGCGTTACGTGCGTATTCAACGAACATCAGGAAGGTAGAGGTGTACGGCAGGAAACCACCGTGCAGGGAGATACCGTTGGCAATCGCGGTCATACCGAACTCGCGAACACCGTAGTGGATGTAGTTACCCGCAGCATCTTCGTTGATTGCTTTAGAACCAGACCACAGGGTCAGGTTAGACGGTGCCAGGTCAGCAGAGCCGCCGAGGAATTCAGGCAACAGCGGGCCGAACGCTTCAATCGCATTCTGAGACGCTTTACGGCTGGCGATTTTCGCCGGATTAGCCTGCAGTTTAGCGATAAACTCTTTCGCTTTGGCGTCGAAGTCAGACGGCATTTCGCCTTTCATACGGCGGGTAAATTCAGCGGCTTCCTGCGGATAAGCTTTGGCGTAAGCAGCGAATTTCTCGTTCCATGCGGATTCTTTCGCCTGGCCTGCTTCTTTCGCATCCCACTGAGCATAGATTTCAGACGGGATTTCGAACGGCGCATATTTCCAGCCCAGTTGTTCGCGGGTCAGGGCAATTTCAGCGTCGCCCAGCGGCGCACCGTGGGAGTCGTGGGTACCGGCTTTGTTCGGGGAACCGAAACCGATGATGGTTTTGCACATCAGCAGGGACGGTTTGTCAGTCACTGCGCGCGCTTCTTCTACTGCGCGTTTGATGGATGCCGCGTCATGACCGTCGATGTCGCGAATAACGTGCCAGCCGTAGGCTTCGAAACGCATTGCGGTGTCGTCGGTGAACCAGCCTTCAACGTGACCATCGATGGAGATACCGTTGTCATCGTAGAACGCAATCAGTTTACCCAGCTTCAGCGTACCTGCCAGAGAGCAAACTTCGTGGGAGATGCCTTCCATCATGCAGCCGTCGCCCATGAAGGCGTAGGTGTAGTGGTCGACGATGTCGTGGCCCGGACGGTTAAACTGCGCCGCCAGCGTTTTTTCTGCAATCGCCATACCGACTGCATTGGCAATACCCTGACCCAGCGGACCAGTAGTGGTTTCCACGCCAGCGGTGTAACCCACTTCCGGGTGGCCCGGAGTTTTAGAGTGCAGCTGACGGAAGTTTTTCAGTTCTTCCATCGGCAGATCGTAACCGGTGAGGTGCAGCAGGCTGTAGATCAGCATGGAGCCGTGGCCGTTGGACAGCACGAAGCGGTCACGGTCAGCCCAGGACGGATTCTGCGGGTTGTGCTTCAGGAAATCACGCCACAGGACTTCGGCAATGTCAGCCATACCCATAGGGGCACCCGGGTGACCGGATTTGGCTTTCTGTACTGCGTCCATGCTCAGCGCACGAATAGCATTGGCAAGCTCTTTACGTGAGGACATTTTGACTCCAGATCGGATGATGAAGGGCACGCCCTTAACGACTTGACGACAGCGCGTTTTGGGCTACGCCGGAAAATTTGCCAACAATTTACCGCAAGCCGCGCGTCATGTACATGGAACATCCTTTTGCCGCTTCAGAAATCTCTGGATCATGCTCGCATGTTGCGCAATCTGCTCGCCCGTCCGCTGCGCTTTTCCTTATACTGAGACTAAGCGTCGATTCACCTGCAAACGGCGCATTTTTAGAATAATCCTGACCTTGTGCGGAAGAGAAAACATGAAAATTCGCGCCTTATTGGTAGCAATGAGCGTGGCAACGGTACTGACCGGTTGCCAGAATATGGACTCCAACGGACTGCTCTCATCAGGAGCGGAAGCTTTTCAGGCTTACAGTTTGAGTGATGCGCAGGTGAAAACCCTGAGCGATCAGGCATGTCAGGAGATGGACAGCAAGGCGACGATTGCGCCAGCCAATAGCGAATACGCTAAACGTCTGACAACTATTGCCAATGCGCTAGGCAACAATATCAACGGTCAGCCGGTGAATTACAAAGTGTATATGGCGAAGGATGTGAACGCCTTTGCAATGGCTAACGGCTGTATCCGCGTCTATAGCGGGCTGATGGATATGATGACGGATAACGAAGTCGAAGCGGTGATCGGTCACGAAATGGGGCACGTGGCGTTAGGCCATGTGAAAAAAGGGATGCAGGTGGCACTTGGTACAAATGCCGTGCGAGTAGCTGCGGCCTCTGCGGGCGGGATTGTCGGCAGTTTATCTCAATCACAACTCGGTGATCTGGGCGAGAAATTAGTTAATTCGCAATTCTCCCAGCGCCAGGAAGCAGAAGCCGATGATTATTCTTACGATCTTCTGCGCCAACGCGGCATCAGCCCGGCAGGTCTTGCCACCAGCTTTGAAAAACTGGCGAAGCTGGAAGAAGGCCGTCAAAGCTCAATGTTTGACGACCATCCAGCATCCGCCGAACGCGCCCAGCATATTCGCGATCGTATGAGCGCGGATGGAGTTAAGTAAGCATTTTATTACGCCGGATTTGACGCATAACGCATCTTATCCGGCGCTTACTCGCCCTTTTTCGCCGCCTGGATATACAGCATCTCCAGCGCCAGCGTCGCCGCAGCCAGAGCGGTGATTTCCGACTGATCGTATGCCGGAGCCACTTCCACTACGTCCATCCCAACGATGTTGAGATCTTTCAGGCCGCGTACCAGTTTAATAGCGCGATCGGAGGTCAGGCCGCCAATCACCGGCGTACCAGTTCCCGGCGCGAAAGCAGGATCCAGGCAGTCGATATCAAAAGTCAGGTAAACCGGCATATCACCTACAATCTGTTTCACCTGAGCGATAACGTCATCCACGCTGCGATCGTTCACCTGGCAGGCGTCCAGCACGGTAAAGCCGTTGTCTTTATCGAACTCAGTACGAATACCAATCTGCACGGAATGATTCGGGTCGATCAGACCTTCTTTCGGCGCGGTATAGAACATGGTGCCGTGGTCAAATTCACAACCGTTAGCGTAGGTATCGGTGTGGGCATCAAAGTGTACCAGCGCCATTTTGCCGAAATGCTTCGCATGTGCACGCAGCAGCGGCAACGTAACAAAGTGGTCACCACCGAAGGAGAGCATACGCTTACCGGCAGCCAGCAGCTTCTCGGCGTGTGCCTGCAGTTTTTCGCTCATCTCACGGGCATCGCCGAAGGCATATACCAGATCGCCGCAGTCCACCACGTTCAGACGCTCACGCATGTCGAAATTCCACGGGAAGCGGTTGTGTTCCCAGGCCAGATTCGTCGAAACCTGACGAATAGCTGCCGGACCGTGACGACCACCCGCACGACCAGAAGTGGCCATATCGAACGGCACGCCAGTAATCACCCAGTCTGCATCGCTGTCATACGGCTGGAAGTTCATCGGCAGGCGTAAAAAACCAAAGGCGTTGGAAACCAGTGAGTTATCGTATTGATGACCTAAGGTGCTCATGGATGGACTCCTATTACAAAGTCGATATAAAAAAACCCTTCCGCGTCGTTAGGCCCGACGAGGAAGGGTTGGATTTGCGAAACACAAGTTTGCGCTAATTATCGCCTTAAATGGACGAGGCATCAAGCGAGGTTGCTATTTCCGACACGGTGGCGGCGCATAGCCATTGTTATCTGCCGGAAAGGCTTGTCCAGAGCACGGCGGCATCGCGTTTTGCGCCGAGCCTTGTAATTCAAAGGCGGCAAAGCCGATTACCCCGGTATTACGCACATCGCCTTGCGCCGAATTGGCTGCGTAGGAATCAGCAACGTTGGCGAACTGAAAAGCCGCTTCGGTATGTTTATCTTTGCGAAATCCTTTAATCGCTAACGAATCTCCGGCATTCACAATATAGCCGTTGTTATTCAGCGAACCTTGCTTGCCGTTCAGCACATCCAGGCCATCAACCGTAGCAACGATCTCGTAGTTGGTGTTACGACTGTAATTACGGACATATAATTGATAATTCATTCCGACTCTGGCATGGACAATATAGCGTGGTTCATTATTGGATGAATCATAAACACGCGTAATAGGTAGAGAATTAAAATTACCATCGCGAATAGCATATTCCAGTTCGTTAATACGAATGCTATAAACGCGGTCATAGCCGGAAGGAACATTAGTCGAATAACTAATAACGATCATCTCTGCCGGATCGCGCCAGGCTCGCTCAGCAGATACGCCCTGAACCGATGAGTGCACATCCCCACCCCAGGCGGTGCCGACATTGCCCGATGCACTGCTATTATACTGCGCATTACTGGAACAACCGGCCAGCAGCACGGCTAATGCTATCAACGCGCTACGTACTTTCCCTTTTTTCATAACCGTTCCCTCTGTATTTAATTAATGCAGCGATTGTAGGGGGATTATTTAATAAGAAAAGCAGCTAAATTATTTTTAAGAATATATAAAAAGAAAGCGGGCCGATTTACGTAAATAAATCGACCCGCCAGCGGAATAATCTTAATTATTCATCTTCAAGATAGGTATAACCGTACAAACCTGCCTCGAACTCTTCAAGGAACTGTTGTTGCAGTTCAGCATCAAGATCGGTTTTCTTCACTTGATCGCGGAACTGGGTTAACAGCGTTTTCGGATCGAGCTGTACATATTGCAGCATGTCCGCCACGGTATCGCCTTCGTCAGACAGTTCTACTTCTACGCTACCGTCAGGGAACACGAACACGTCAACCGCTTCGGTATCACCGAACAGGTTGTGCATATTGCCGAGGATCTCCTGATATGCGCCGACCATAAAGAAACCGAGCATCGGCGGATTCTCTGGATCGTACTCCGGCATTGGCATTGTCGTGGCAATACCATCACCATCAATATAGTGGTCGATAGCACCGTCAGAGTCACAGGTAATATCCAGCAGCACAGCGCGACGTTCCGGCACTTGATCCAACCCTTCCAGCGGCAGAACCGGGAACAACTGGTCGATCCCCCACGCATCCGGCATCGACTGGAACAGCGAGAAGTTGACGTACATTTTGTCCGCCATACGTTCCTGCAGCTCGTCGATAATCGGACGATGAGCACGGTTTTGCGGATCCAGCTGCTTTTGCACTTCATGGCACATGCTCAAATAAAGCTGCTCAGCCCATGCGCGTTCTTGCAGGCTAAAGGTGCCGGAAGAGTAGCCGATATGAATATCGTGCAGATCCATCTGGCTGTCATGCAACCACTCACGCAGAGAACGGCGAGTTCCCGGTTCGTGCATCTCCTGCCAGGTTTCCCACATGCTTTGCAGGGCGCGCGGTGCGTCTTCTGCAGGCGCAGTCGGCACCGTGTATTCGTTACGTTCCACGCCGATGATATTCGACACCAGCACGGTGTGATGTGCAGTCACCGCACGACCCGACTCGGTGATTACTGTCGGATGTGGCAGACCATTTTCTTCACACGCATCACCAATCGCCCAGATGATGTTGTTGGCGTATTCATTGAGGCCGTAGTTCACCGAACAGTCGGACTGCGAACGGGTGCCTTCATAGTCCACGCCCAGACCACCGCCGACGTCGAAGCACTGAATATTGACGCCCAGCTTGTGCAGCTCAACATAGAAACGCGCGGATTCACGAACGCCTGTCGCGATATCGCGAATATTCGCCATCTGCGAACCGAGGTGGAAGTGCAGCAGTTGCAGGCTGTCGAGACGCCCGGCTTCACGCAGGGTTTCAACCAGTTGCAGTACCTGAGTCGCCGCCAGGCCGAACTTCGATTTTTCCCCGCCGGAGGACTGCCATTTACCGGAGCCCTGCGAAGCCAGACGCGCACGCACGCCCAGACGAGGAACGACATTCAGACGTTCTGCTTCATCCAGCACAATGGCAATTTCTGACATCTTCTCAATGACCAGATAGACCTTGTGGCCCATCTTCTCGCCAATTAATGCCAGGCGGATATATTCGCGGTCCTTATAACCGTTGCAGACGATGACGCTACGGGTCATGCCAGCATGTGCCAGCACCGCCATCAACTCCGCTTTGGAACCGGCTTCCAGGCCTAGCGGTTCGCCCGAATGAATCAGGGACTCAATCACGCGGCGGTGCTGGTTAACTTTGATCGGATAAACGAGGAAGTAATCGCCGTTATAGCCGTAGGATTCCCGCGCACGTTTGAACGCGGCGTTAATAGAACGCAAACGATGCTGCAGGATCTGTGGGAAACAGAACAGTGCAGGCAGACGCTGGCCCTGTGCTTCACGAGTTTTCACTAACTGCGCGAGATCGACGCGAGCTTCCGGGACGTCCGGGTCCGGGCACACGCTAATGTGGCCCAGCTCGTTAACGTCATAGTAGTTATTGCCCCACCAGGCAATATTGTAAGTACGCAGCATCTTGCTGGCTTCCTGGGAGCTCATTGCAACCTCCTGCATGGAGCGTAGTACACCGTGTTCGCCCGCTGACGAAGGCAAACCCATAGACATGTCGTCAGACATAGCGAACCTCAAATTATTTTATTAAGTGTAAAACAGTTAACGACTATCGCAGCCTGGAACTGCGATAACAACCCATAAGCACATGGATTTTCCAGCAGTGAATGCTGACGCTCCAACTGCGCAACCGGTTTCTTTTTCATAACATTATTAAGCACATAACCGAACGTAAGTGTGACAGTTCGGCGAAACCACGAGAAAACTCTTGTTTTTACAAGAGCGCCCTTGTTCAGTCCTCAGTAACTGTAACCAGCTCTTGAATCCTGAGAAGCGCCGAGATGGGTATAACATCGGCAGGTATGCAAAGCAGAGATGCAGAGTGCGGGGAACGAATCTTCACCAGAACGGTGAGACAGGTTAAGCAGCAGACAACGGTTCATTATTTCGTATCACCTCCACGGCCGCCTGTTAAGACGAACCCACAAGCCAAAACTCTGATTTCAACCCGGCTGGAAGTGGCAACACGAAAGAAACGTCGTGTGCTTTTTATTTAAGCCGCGCGCCGCGTTTTATACCCCACAATGGCAGAAAATTGCAAAAGATAAATACGCAGAATGCCAGCATTGTCAGGAAAAATTTCCAGCCACGTTTTTAACAGAATGAGACACGATTCAAAAAAAAGTGGAAATTGGGTGAAGAACTGACCTAAAATAGCCATCCAGATGTTAATCCATCCATACCGATTAACACTCAGACTGCCAGTGTTTTTAACCTGCAGAGTCGTGGTAGGATCCGCTACCACAGAAAATCCACACAACAGTTTGAGCTAACCAAATTCTCTTTAGGTGATATTAAATATGGCAAAACACCTTTTTACGTCCGAGTCCGTCTCTGAAGGGCATCCTGACAAAATTGCTGACCAAATCTCTGATGCCGTTTTAGACGCGATCCTCGAACAGGATCCGAAAGCACGCGTTGCTTGCGAAACCTACGTAAAAACCGGCATGGTTTTAGTTGGCGGCGAAATCACCACCAGCGCCTGGGTAGACATCGAAGAGATCACCCGTAACACCGTTCGCGAAATTGGCTATGTGCATTCCGACATGGGCTTTGACGCTAACTCCTGTGCGGTTCTGAGCGCTATCGGCAAACAGTCTCCTGACATCAACCAGGGCGTTGACCGTGCCGATCCGCTGGAACAGGGCGCGGGTGACCAGGGTCTGATGTTTGGCTACGCAACTAATGAAACCGACGTGCTGATGCCAGCACCTATCACCTATGCACACCGTCTGGTACAGCGTCAGGCTGAAGTGCGTAAAAACGGCACTCTGCCGTGGCTGCGCCCGGACGCGAAAAGCCAGGTGACTTTCCAGTATGACGACGGAAAAATCGTTGGTATCGATGCTGTCGTGCTTTCCACTCAGCACTCTGAAGAGATCGACCAGAAATCGCTGCAAGAAGCGGTAATGGAAGAGATCATCAAGCCGATTCTGCCGGCTGAATGGCTGACTTCTGCCACCAAATTCTTCATCAACCCGACCGGTCGTTTTGTTATCGGTGGCCCGATGGGTGACTGCGGTCTGACTGGTCGTAAAATTATCGTTGATACCTACGGCGGCATGGCACGTCACGGTGGTGGTGCATTCTCTGGTAAAGATCCATCAAAAGTGGACCGTTCCGCAGCGTACGCAGCACGTTATGTCGCGAAAAACATCGTTGCTGCTGGCCTGGCCGATCGTTGTGAAATTCAGGTTTCCTACGCAATCGGCGTGGCTGAACCGACTTCCATCATGGTGGAAACTTTCGGTACCGAGAAAGTGCCTTCTGAACAACTGACTCTGCTGGTACGTGAGTTCTTTGACCTGCGTCCATACGGTCTGATTCAGATGCTGGATCTGCTGCACCCGATCTACAAAGAAACCGCAGCATACGGTCACTTTGGTCGCGAACATTTCCCGTGGGAAAAAACCGACAAAGCGCAGCTGCTGCGCGATGCTGCCGGTCTGAAGTAATCTTTCTTCACCTGCTTTCAAAGGCCAGCCTCGCGCTGGCCTTTTTCTTTTACCTCACCGCGGTGGATAGACATTCACGCCGCATCTGGCAAAAAACCGCCCGCACAATAACATCATTCTTCCTCAACACGTTTTACCGCAAATTATCATCAAGACTGAAACCGATTACACCAACCACACCAGCCAAATATTTGTAATATTTTCATATTATTATTCGGATTTCATAGTTGTTACATTTCTTTTCAGTAAAGTCTTAATTGCAGATCACAGCGTTTAATCTATGATGATATAACTCAATTATTTTCATGCACTTAAATCATAACCAAGATAAATGTTAGTGTAAGCGATTACACTGATGTGATTTGCTTCACATCTTTTTACGTCGTACTCACCTATCTTAATTCACAATAAAAAATAACCATATTGGAGGGCATCATGCCTGACGCTAAAAAACAGGGGCGGTCAAACAAGGCAATGACGTTTTTCGTCTGCTTCCTTGCTGCTCTGGCGGGATTACTCTTTGGCCTGGATATCGGTGTAATTGCTGGCGCACTGCCGTTTATTGCAGATGAATTCCAGATTACTTCGCACACGCAAGAATGGGTCGTAAGCTCCATGATGTTCGGTGCGGCAGTCGGTGCGGTGGGCAGCGGCTGGCTCTCCTTTAAACTCGGCCGCAAAAAGAGCCTGATGATCGGCGCAATCCTGTTTGTTGCCGGTTCACTGTTCTCTGCGGCTGCGCCAAACGTTGAAGTACTGATTCTTTCCCGCGTTCTGCTGGGGCTGGCGGTGGGTGTGGCCTCTTATACCGCACCACTGTACCTGTCAGAAATTGCGCCGGAAAAAATTCGCGGCAGTATGATCTCGATGTATCAGTTGATGATCACTATCGGGATCCTCGGTGCTTATCTTTCTGATACCGCCTTCAGCTACACCGGTGCATGGCGCTGGATGCTGGGTGTGATTATCATCCCGGCAATTTTGCTGCTGATTGGTGTCTTCTTCCTGCCAGACAGCCCTCGTTGGTTTGCCGCCAAACGCCGTTTTGTTGATGCCGAACGCGTGCTGCTGCGCCTGCGTGACACCAGCGCTGAAGCGAAACGTGAACTGGATGAAATCCGTGAAAGTTTGCAGGTTAAACAGAGTGGCTGGGCGCTGTTTAAAGAGAACAGCAACTTCCGCCGCGCGGTGTTCCTTGGCGTACTGTTGCAGGTAATGCAGCAATTCACCGGGATGAACGTCATCATGTATTACGCGCCGAAAATCTTCGAACTGGCGGGTTATACCAACACTACCGAGCAAATGTGGGGGACGGTGATCGTCGGCCTGACTAACGTACTCGCCACCTTTATCGCAATCGGCCTTGTTGACCGCTGGGGACGTAAACCAACGCTAACGCTGGGCTTCCTGGTGATGGCTGCTGGCATGGGCGTACTCGGTACAATGATGCATATCGGTATCCACTCTCCGTCGGCGCAGTATTTCGCCATCGCCATGCTGCTGATGTTTATTGTTGGCTTTGCCATGAGTGCCGGTCCGCTGATTTGGGTACTGTGCTCCGAAATTCAGCCGCTGAAAGGCCGCGATTTTGGCATCACCTGCTCCACCGCCACCAACTGGATTGCCAACATGATCGTTGGCGCAACGTTCCTGACCATGCTCAACACGCTGGGTAACGCCAACACCTTCTGGGTGTATGCGGCTCTGAACGTACTGTTTATCCTGCTGACATTGTGGCTGGTACCGGAAACCAAACACGTTTCGCTGGAACATATTGAACGTAATCTGATGAAAGGTCGTAAACTGCGCGAAATCGGCGCTCACGATTAATCTCCTCAGGCTTCCTCCCGTCGCGGAGGAAGCCGCCTCTTGCAGTCATCTTTTCTTCGCTCTATCCTCTGCCGCTATGAAAACATCCCGTCTCCCTATCGCCATCCAACAGGCCGTTATGCGTCGCCTGCGGGAAAAACTCGCCCAGGCCAACCTGAAGCTAGGGCGTAACTACCCGGAGCCAAAACTCTCTTACACCCAGCGCGGAACCTCCGCCGGAACAGCCTGGCTGGAAAGCTATGAAATCCGCCTCAATCCCGTTTTGCTGTTGGAAAACAGTGAAGCCTTTATTGAAGAAGTGGTGCCGCACGAACTGGCACATTTGCTGGTATGGAAACATTTCGGCCGCGTAGCGCCACATGGCAAAGAGTGGAAGTGGATGATGGAAAGCGTGCTGGGCGTTCCCGCCCGTCGTACGCATCAGTTCGAACTGCAATCCGTGCGTCGCAACACCTTCCCCTACCGCTGCAAGTGCCAGGAGCATCAGCTTACCGTACGCCGCCATAATCGCGTAGTTCGTGGCGAGGCCGTCTATCGCTGTGTTCACTGCGGTGAACAGCTGATTGCAAAGTAACCACCTGAACTATCAGGAACTTTCCTGATCTGGCTGATTGCATACCAAAACAACTTTCGCTACGTTGCTGGCTCGTTTTAACACGGAGTAAGTGATGTACCGTTATTTGTCTATTGCTGCGGTGGTACTGAGCGCAGCATTTTCCGGCCCGGCGTTGGCCGAAGGTATCAATAGTTTTTCTCAGGCGAAAGCCGCGGCGGTAAAAGTCCACGCTGACGCGCCCGGTACGTTTTATTGCGGATGTAAAATTAACTGGCAGGGCAAAAAAGGCGTTGTTGATCTGCAATCGTGCGGCTATCAGGTGCGCAAAAATGAAAACCGCGCCAGCCGCGTAGAGTGGGAACACGTCGTTCCCGCCTGGCAATTCGGTCACCAGCGCCAGTGCTGGCAGGACGGTGGACGTAAAAACTGCGCTAAAGATCCGGTCTATCGCAAGATGGAAAGCGATATGCATAACCTGCAGCCGTCAGTCGGCGAGGTGAATGGCGATCGCGGCAACTTTATGTACAGCCAGTGGAATGGCGGCGAAGGCCAGTACGGTCAATGCGCCATGAAGGTCGATTTCAAAGAAAAAGCTGCCGAACCACCAGCGCGTGCACGCGGTGCCATTGCGCGCACCTACTTCTATATGCGTGACCAATACAACCTGACACTCTCTCGCCAGCAAACGCAGCTGTTCAACGCATGGAACAAGATGTATCCGGTTACCGACTGGGAGTGCGAGCGCGATGAACGCATCGCGAAGGTGCAGGGCAATCATAACCCGTATGTGCAACGCGCTTGCCAGGCGCGAAAGAGCTAACCTACACTAGCGGGATTCTTTTTGTTAACCCCTACCCCACGCGAACAACCGCGTGGGGAGACGACGCGGATTTTTAACTATGCGTATCCCCCGCATTTATCATCCTGAACCACTGACCAGCCATTCTCATATCGCGCTTTGCGAAGATGCTGCCAACCATATCGGGCGCGTACTGCGCATGGGGCCGGGGCAGGCGTTGCAATTGTTTGACGGTAGCAACCAGGTCTTTGACGCCGAAATTACCAGCGCCAGCAAAAAAAGCGTGGAAGTGAAGGTACTGGAAGGCCAGATCGACGATCGCGAATCTCCGCTGCATATTCACCTCGGTCAGGTGATGTCGCGTGGTGAAAAAATGGAATTTACGATCCAGAAATCGATCGAACTCGGTGTAAGCCTCATTACGCCACTTTTTTCTGAGCGCTGCGGCGTTAAACTGGATAGTGAACGTCTGAACAAGAAGCTCCAGCAGTGGCAGAAGATTGCAATTGCTGCCTGTGAGCAGTGTGGTCGTAACCGGGTGCCGGAAATCCGTCCAGCGATGGATCTGGAAGCCTGGTGTGCAGAGCAGGATGAAGGACTGAAACTGAATCTTCACCCGCGCGCCAGTAACAGCATCAATACGTTGCCGTTACCGGTTGAACGTGTCCGCCTGCTGATTGGCCCGGAAGGCGGTTTATCGGCAGATGAAATTGCCATGACTGCCCGCTATCAATTTACTGATATCCTGTTGGGACCTCGCGTTTTGCGTACAGAGACAACTGCGCTCACCGCCATTACCGCGCTACAAGTACGATTTGGCGATTTGGGCTAACGGAGAAGAATAATGATCAAGCTCGGCATCGTGATGGACCCCATCGCAAACATCAACATCAAGAAAGATTCCAGTTTCGCTATGTTGCTGGAAGCACAGCGTCGTGGTTACGAACTTCACTATATGGAGATGGGCGATCTGTATCTGATCAATGGCGAAGCCCGCGCCCATACCCGCACGCTGAACGTGAAGCAGAACTACGAAGAGTGGTTTTCGTTCGTCGGTGAACAGGATCTGCCGCTAGCCGATCTCGATGTGATCCTGATGCGTAAAGACCCGCCGTTTGATACCGAGTTTATCTACGCGACCTATATTCTGGAACGTGCCGAAGAGAAAGGGACGCTGATCGTTAACAAGCCGCAGAGCCTGCGCGACTGTAACGAAAAACTGTTTACTGCCTGGTTCTCTGACTTAACGCCAGAAACGCTGGTTACGCGCAATAAAGCGCAGCTAAAAGCGTTCTGGGAGAAACACAGCGACATCATTCTTAAGCCGCTGGACGGTATGGGCGGCGCGTCGATTTTCCGCGTGAAAGAAGGCGATCCAAACCTCGGCGTGATTGCCGAAACCCTGACTGAGCATGGCACTCGCTACTGCATGGCGCAAAATTACCTGCCAGCCATTAAAGATGGCGACAAACGCGTGCTGGTAGTGGATGGCGAGCCGGTGCCATATTGCCTGGCGCGTATTCCGCAGGGGGGCGAAACCCGTGGCAATCTGGCTGCCGGTGGTCGCGGTGAACCTCGTCCGCTGACGGAAAGTGACTGGAAAATCGCCCGTCAGATCGGGCCGACGCTGAAAGAAAAAGGGCTGATTTTTGTTGGTCTGGATATCATCGGCGACCGTCTGACTGAAATTAACGTCACCAGCCCAACCTGTATTCGTGAGATTGAAGCAGAGTTTCCGGTGTCGATCACCGGAATGTTAATGGATGCCATCGAAGCACGTTTACAGCAGCAGTAACCCACCTTAGCGAGAAGGATCTCGTTGAGACTCTGAGTGACAGCGCCCTTCTTTCCACGCATACTGGGCGCTGTTGCTTTTTTGAACCAGGAAACAGAACCTCTGACAATGAATTTACAGCATCACTTTCTTATTGCCATGCCTGCTCTCCAGGATCCGATTTTCCGTCGTTCCGTGGTCTACATTTGCGAACATAATACCAATGGTGCAATGGGGATCATCGTCAACAAGCCGCTGGAAAATCTCAAAATTGAAGGGATTCTGGAAAAGCTGAAGATCACGCCGGAGCCGCGTGATGAATCAATCCGTCTGGATAAACCGGTTATGCTCGGCGGCCCACTGGCTGAAGATCGCGGGTTTATTTTGCATACTCCGCCCTCCAATTTTGCTTCCAGCATTCGCATTTCAGACAACACGGTGATGACCACTTCCCGCGATGTGCTGGAAACGCTCGGCACCGATAAACAACCGTCTGACATATTGGTGGCTCTGGGCTATGCCTCCTGGGAGAAAGGTCAACTGGAACAAGAAATTCTCGACAACGCGTGGCTAACGGCCCCGGCAGATCTGAATATTCTGTTCAAAACGCCGATTGCCGACCGCTGGCGCGAGGCGGCAAAACTGATTGGTGTGGATATTCTCACCATGCCTGGTGTGGCAGGACACGCCTGATGAGTGGAACCTTACTCGCCTTCGACTTCGGCACCAAAAGCATTGGCGTAGCGGTCGGCCAACGCATTACCGGCACCGCTCGCCCATTGCCTGCAATTAAAGCACAGGACGGTACGCCGGACTGGAACATTATCGAGCGTTTACTGAAAGAGTGGCAGCCGGACGAAATCATCGTCGGTTTGCCGCTGAATATGGACGGCACCGAACAGCCGTTAACCGCCAGAGCGCGTAAATTTGCCAACCGTATTCATGGTCGTTTCGGTGTTGAAGTAAAGCTCCATGACGAGCGTCTTAGCACTGTGGAAGCCCGTTCCGGTCTGTTTGAACAGGGCGGCTATCGGGCGCTCAACAAAGGCAAAGTTGACTCTGCCTCTGCGGTTATCATTCTCGAAAGTTATTTCGAGCAGGGATATTAAGGCGATTTACGTCATCGCTCCTTATTGCCGGATGCGGCGTGAATGACTACATTTGTAAGCCTGATAAGCGTAGCGCATCAGGCATATTTACGAAGCTAATCAACCAATTTAGCCTCACAAACGTCCTTCCTCCACCCGCTGCTGATAACTCTGCTGAAACGTTAACATCCCCACCTGCTGCCCGGTTTGAATAACATGCGGTAACTGGTGGGTTTTCCCTTCGCGAATCAAATTCCCCACCGCGGGTGTGTTAACCAGCAATTCAAACAGCGCCACGCGTCCTTCCTGTTTATCCACTTCCAGCTTTTGTGACAACACCGCCCGTAAACTACCTGCCAGTTGATTACGCACGGGATCTTTTTCCTGCGCCGGAAATGAATCCACCAACCGCTCAACTGCCTGCGCCGCACCACGCGTATGTAAAGTTGCCAGCACCAGGTGTCCGGTTTCTGCTGCCGTCAGCGCCAGACGGATTGTCTCGCTGTCACGCAGCTCTCCGAGCAAAATCACATCGGGATCTTCCCGCAATGCGGCCCGCAATCCCGATGCGAACGTCATACAGTGCAAACCAATTTCCCGCTGCTGGATCAAACATCGCTGGCTGGCATAGAGATATTCAACAGGATCTTCCAGCGTCAGAATATGCGCATCGGCATGTTGATTGAGATAGCCAACCATCGCCGCCAGCGTGGTAGATTTGCCGCTCCCCGTCGCCCCCGTCACCAGAATCAGGCCATTCTCGCTCTTGAGTAATTCCGGCAATACCGGTGGCGCACCAAGCTGTTCGAGCTGTGGACAGTGCGAAGGTAACAACCGTAATGCCAGAGAAATACCTTGCCGTTGCGCGAACGCACTGCCACGCAACCGCTGGTTTTCCGCCAGCGACACAGCAAAATCCAGCTGACCATTCTCCAGCAATATTGTCCGCTGATCGTCATCCAGCCACTCCCGCAGTAGCTCTTCGACGTCCGGCGCGTCAAACGGCGCAGCTTCCATTCTGCCGCGAATGCGCCATCGTGCGGGCCAGGCGCTGCACAGGTGTAGATCCGAGACGTTATGCTTTACACTAAGGGCCACAATTTCTTCCATATTCATACTAAGATCCTCGGAAAATGAACGATATTGCGCATAACCTGGCACAGGTCCGGGACAAAATCTCAGCGGCTGCAACGCGTTGCGGCCGTTCTCCAGAAGAAATTACGCTGCTTGCAGTCAGTAAAACAAAACCTGCGAGCGCCATCGCAGAAGCCATTGATGCCGGGCAGCGTCAATTTGGTGAAAACTACGTTCAGGAAGGGGTAGATAAAATTCGCCACTTTCGGGAACTGGGCGTAACAGGATTAGAATGGCATTTTATTGGCCCGTTGCAGTCTAATAAAAGCCGCCTGGTGGCAGAGCATTTCGACTGGTGTCATACCATCGACCGTTTGCGCATCGCTACCCGCCTGAACGACCAGCGCCCGGCAGAACTTCCCCCTCTTAACGTACTGATTCAAATTAACATTAGTGATGAAAACAGTAAGTCCGGGATTCAACTGGCTGAACTGGACGAGCTGGCAGCTGCGGTCGCTGAACTACCGCGTTTACGTCTGCGCGGGCTGATGGCAATCCCTGCACCTGAGTCAGAATATGTAAGGCAGTTTGAAGTTGCACGCCAAATGGCTGTAGCATTTGCCGGACTGAAAACGCGCTACCCGCATATCGACACGCTCTCTCTGGGAATGTCGGACGATATGGAAGCCGCCATTGCGGCAGGTAGCACGATGGTTCGTATCGGCACTGCAATTTTTGGTGCGCGTGATTACTCTAAAAAATAAGGAATTAAAGGAACGCCATGAATACGTTGACTTTCCTGCTTTCAACGGTCATTGAGCTGTATACCATGGTGCTGTTATTACGCATCTGGATGCAGTGGGCTCATTGTGATTTTTACAACCCCTTCTCACAGTTTGTAGTGAAGGTAACGCAGCCAATTATCGGGCCACTGCGCCGCGTTATTCCGGCAATGGGGCCAATTGACAGCGCCTCACTGCTGGTTGCGTACATTCTCAGTTTTATCAAAGCCATCGTGCTGTTTAAAGTGGTGACCTTCCTGCCAATCATCTGGATTGCCGGTTTATTGGTTCTGCTGAAAACCATCGGCCTGCTGATTTTCTGGGTCCTGCTGGTGATGGCGATTATGAGCTGGGTAAGCCAGGGGCGTAGCCCGATTGAATACGTGCTGATTCAGCTGGCCGATCCGCTGCTGCGCCCGATTCGCCGCCTGCTACCGGCAATGGGTGGGATTGATTTCTCGCCGATGATCCTCGTTCTGCTGCTGTATGTCATCAATATGGGTGTCGCAGAAGTATTACAGGCAACCGGAAATATGCTGCTGCCGGGGCTGTGGATGGCGTTATGAGTGCCGTAACAGTTAATGATGACGGTCTGGTTTTACGGCTTTATATTCAGCCGAAAGCCAGCCGTGATTCTATTGTCGGTTTACATGGCGACGAAGTTAAAGTCGCCATTACCGCGCCGCCGGTTGACGGCCAGGCCAACAGTCATCTGGTGAAGTTTCTCGGTAAGCAATTCCGGGTTGCCAAAAGCCAGGTGGTGATTGAAAAAGGCGAACTTGGCCGCCACAAACAAATTAAAATCATTAATCCGCAACAAATCCCGCCAGAAATCGCGGCGTTACTTAATTAGGTATCCTATGCAAAAAGTTGTCCTCGCAACCGGCAATGCCGGTAAAGTGCGTGAGCTGGCGTCGCTGCTTAGCGACTTCGGTCTTGATATCGTGGCCCAAACAGACCTCGGCGTAGATTCCGCTGAAGAAACCGGCCTGACCTTTATCGAAAACGCGATTCTGAAAGCACGCCATGCGGCAAAAGTGACCGGTTTACCGGCAATTGCCGACGACTCCGGTCTGGCGGTAGATGTGCTGGGTGGTGCGCCGGGCATTTACTCCGCGCGTTATTCCGGTGAAGACGCGACCGATCAAAAGAACCTGCAAAAATTGCTGGAAACACTGAAAGACGTACCGGACGACCAACGTCAGGCGCGTTTCCACTGCGTGCTGGTATATCTGCGTCACGCGGAAGATCCCACTCCGCTGGTGTGCCACGGCAGCTGGCCGGGTGTGATTACTCGAGAACCAGCGGGTACTGGTGGCTTTGGTTATGATCCAATTTTCTTCGTTCCTTCCGAAGGGAAAACCGCTGCCGAACTGACCCGCGAAGAAAAGAGCGCCATTTCCCACCGTGGTCAGGCATTAAAACTGCTGCTGGACGCTTTACGTAATGGTTAAATTACCGCCGCTGAGTCTCTACATTCACATCCCGTGGTGCGTGCAGAAATGCCCGTACTGCGATTTCAACTCTCACGCGTTGAAAGGAGAAGTGCCGCACGACGATTATGTTCAGCATCTGCTTAACGATCTGGACAACGATGTGGCTTACGCTCAGGGCCGTGAAGTGCAGACAATCTTTATTGGCGGTGGTACGCCGAGCCTGCTTTCCGGCCCGGCGATGCAAACGCTGCTGGACGGCGTGCGTGCGCGTTTGCCGCTGGCAGCGGATGCAGAAATTACCATGGAAGCGAACCCAGGCACGGTAGAAGCGGATCGCTTTGTCGATTATCAGCGTGCTGGTGTGAACCGCATCTCTATTGGTGTGCAGAGTTTTAGCGAAGAAAAGCTGAAACGACTTGGGCGCATTCATGGCCCGCAAGAAGCGAAACGAGCTGCGAAGCTGGCGAGCGGTTTAGGGTTACGTAGCTTTAACCTTGATTTGATGCATGGGCTGCCGGATCAATCACTGGAAGAGGCGCTAGGCGATCTGCGCCAGGCCATTGAACTGAATCCGCCGCATCTTTCCTGGTATCAACTGACCATCGAACCTAATACGCTGTTTGGCTCTCGCCCGCCGGTGCTGCCGGACGACGATGCGTTGTGGGATATATTCGAACAGGGGCATCAGTTATTAACCGCAGCGGGCTATCAGCAGTATGAAACATCCGCTTACGCCAAACCAGGTTATCAGTGCCAGCACAATCTCAACTACTGGCGATTTGGCGACTACATCGGTATTGGCTGCGGCGCGCACGGCAAAGTCACCTTCCCGGATGGTCGCATTCTGCGTACCACCAAAACGCGTCATCCGCGTGGTTTTATGCAGGGAAGATATCTGGAAAGCCAGCGTGATGTCGAAGCTGCAGATAAACCGTTTGAGTTCTTTATGAATCGCTTCCGTCTGCTGGAAGCCGCGCCGCGCGTGGAGTTTAGCCAGTATACTGGCCTTTCTGAAGAAGTTATTCGCTCTCAGTTAGACGAGGCTATCGCTCAGGGTTATCTCACAGAATGTGCGGATTACTGGCAGATAACCGAGCATGGTAAATTATTCTTAAACTCACTTCTTGAATTATTCCTCGCTGAGTAATCATTAATGCGCCTGCGGGCGCATTAATCACTTCTTTTACCCCCCCCGTTAATTAACTTCGGCAAAAATATATTTCTTACTGAATAAATATCGACGATATTTATTATATATATTTAGTGAATATTTACTCATCATTTATTGATTATAAACATGTACAACCTGGCGCACAAAATTAATATTTAATTTCTGACTTTATTTCAAGTTGTGATAAACATAGACAAGTTGTCAGACAGGTTAACCAATTTGTCGCACAAAGCACTGATAAGCACAATTAGATATCAACCAATTTCCATTCTTCAACAGGGAGTTTTTTTATGAAAATGAGGTCATTTACCCGCTCATTAGTCTGCGCATCCTTGCTGGCTCTGGTTAGCACTGGCGTAAACGCCGCAGAAAAAGTGACGTTAAAGTTAGCACACAACCTGGAAAGAAGTCATGTTGTACATCAGAGTTTTGAAGAGCTGGCGAAAGAAGTAAAACAGCTGTCAAAAGGTAATATGGTGATCCGTATTTACCCCAGCAGCCAGATGGGTAATGCGCGAGAAACTATGGAGTTGTTGCAAAATGGTGCACTGGATATGACCAAAGGTTCCGCCAGTGATCTGGAGTCTTTTGATAATATTTATGCTATCTATAATTTGCCGTTCTTATTTAAAGATCAGGCGCACTTCAACAAAGTGGTTTTTGGTGAAGTTGGTAAAGAAATTATGGATTCAACAAAAGATAAAGGCTTTTTTGCTTTATCAGCTTATGTAGCGGGTACACGCAGTTTCTATGCGAAAAAACCGATTACTAAGCCAGAAGATCTTAAAGGGCTGAAAATTCGTGTTCAGCCAAGCCCGACCACCATCAAAATGATTGAACTGATGGGTGGCTCACCCACTCCAATTTCATTTGGCGAAGTTTATACTGCGATGCAGCAAGGTGTAGTAGATGGCGCAGAAAATAACGTGCCTTCCTGGGTGCAGACTCGACATATCGAAATTGCCAAAGTCTTTTCTGAAGATGAACATGCCTCAATTCCTGACTTTTTGGTTATCTCCACCAAAACATGGAATAAATTAACCCCAGAACAGCAACAAATCCTCGAAACAGCGGCGAAGAAATCCGAAGCTTATCAACAAAAATTGTGGGAAAAAATTGACGCTGACACACGTGCTCAAGCGAAAGCTATGGGTGGTGAAATCGTTAAGGTTGATAAAGCCCCATTCCGTGCCGCAGTTCAACCTCTGTTTGACGACTTCAAAAAAGATCCAAAACAAGCTGCTTTGTTAGAGAAATTCGACAACGCTGCTCAATAATATTTCGGGCCAGTCTCTGGCCCTGATTTTCCAGGATGCTTACAATGATATTTAACCGCCTGAAACTTGCGGTAGACCGCGTCATTGCCGCGTTTTCTGTCGCCGTAATGCTTGCTCTGGTTGTATGCGTAGTCTGGCAAGTATTTAGCCGCTACGTACTTAACCAGCCAAGTACATTAACCGATGAGCTGGCACGCTTTTTGATGATCTGGGTAGGATTATTAGGTGCTGCATATACCGTCGGCGCGCAGAGACATCTCTCTATCGATTTATTTGCTCTCGCCCTGAATAAGCGCAAGCAATTACTTCTTAGTATAGTCATTAACGTTCTTATTTTAGGTTTTGCCGGTTCGGTCATTGTGACTGGTGGCCTGAAATTAATTGATAAAACACTGGCAACATCACAGGTATCTGCCGCAATGCAAATACCGATGGGATACGTATATATCATTCTGCCATTAAGTGGAGTGGTGATGATGTTTTATGCCTTGTGTTTTATTAATCAAAGCATTCAACAACTGAAACAACCTGCGCAGGAGGCCAGTTAATGGATAGTTATATCGCGATTACACTGTTTGGCTGTTTTTTTGTGCTGGTCTTTATTGGTGTGCCCATTTCGTTCTCAATCGGTATTGCGACTGTAGCTTCAATGCTGTTGATGTTTCCCTGGGATATCGCGGCAATCACTGTTTCGCAACGATTGGCTAATGGACTGGATAACTTTGCCCTGTTGGCAATCCCCTTTTTCATCTTTGCCGGAACACTGATGAACAGCGGCGGTATTGCGATACGTTTGATTAACCTCGCCCAGGTAATGGTTGGCCGCGTTCCTGGTTCGCTTGGTCATGTGAACGTCCTGGCGAATATGATGTTTGGTTCCATTTCTGGTTCAGCCGTTGCGGCAGCTGCTGCCGTTGGTGGCACACTGAATCCCATTCAGACCAAAGAAGGTTATGATCCGGCATTTTCTACCGCTGTAAACGTCTCATCCTGTATTACTGGATTACTGATACC
This sequence comes from Escherichia sp. F1, assembly GCF_046764225.1. Classification (NCBI taxonomy): domain Bacteria; kingdom Pseudomonadati; phylum Pseudomonadota; class Gammaproteobacteria; order Enterobacterales; family Enterobacteriaceae; genus Escherichia; species Escherichia sp. F1. Next base: position 865,513 of record NZ_CP177202.1, on the reverse strand, counting down.
GCCCTCAAACGTGTTAATTGTGTTTTCCCTGACAGCTGGTGGCGTTTCTGTAGCATCGTTATTTATGGCGGGATATTTGCCAGGGATCTTAATGGGTCTTGCGGTAATGATAGTCTGCGGCATTATTGCTAAACGCCGTGGCTACCCGCTTTCAGAAAGAGCAACCTTTGCTCAGGCCTGTAAAGCGTTTCTGGATGCCTTACCAAGTTTGCTTCTGGTGTTCATTGTAATGGGCGGCATTCTGGGCGGCATTTTTACCGCAACTGAAGCGTCAGCAATTGCCGTTGTCTACACATTTATTCTCTCGGTGCTGATTTACCGGGAAGTAAAATGGCGCGATTTACCCAAACTGATTCTGGAATCGGTTGTTACCACTTCGATTGTATTACTGTTGATCGGTTTTTCCGTGGGCATGTCCTGGGCAATGACCAATGCTGATATTCCTTATATGATCAGCGACGCGTTGATGGGGATTTCTGATAACCCACTGGTCATATTGCTGCTGATTAATATCGTCTTATTAATTGTCGGCATCTTTATGGACATGACACCGGCTGTACTAATCTTCACACCGATCTTCTTGCCGATTGCACAAGAGCTGGGAATGGATCCGGTACATTTCGGTATTATGATGGTGGCTAACCTTTGTATTGGGCTGTTAACACCGCCGGTGGGTAGTGCGCTATTTGTTGGTTGTTCTATTTCAGGTGTGAAGATTCAACATTTGATCAAACCATTGCTGCCATTTTATGCCGCATTGTTAATCGCGTTGATGATGATCACTTACATCCCGCAAATATCCTTGTTCATTCCACAGCTACTAGGGCTAATGTAAAAAATAATTTGCCGGATAACTTTTTATATTATCCGGCAAAGGTACTTAACATGAGTTACTTAATCACCCCATTGCGCCGCAGTTGTTCGGTATCTTTTTTCCAGCGTTCATTAGCCTGGTTGATATCGTCAATTTTCATCAAAATCGCGACTTTTTTACTGTTTATTTCTGAAACTTTCATCGTTAAAGGATATTGCCCTTTTTCGAGCGTTATCCAGTCATCCTGCAATTTACGGCTAAGTTTTTGTGATTGCAGAAAAGTCTGTCGCCGTTGTTCGTTGATATCGAAATCTCGCTTCTGCTGAATCGGCACTTCATAACACTCTGCACTCTGTTTATGACATGCCGCAATCGCCGGTTGATAAACCTCTTTGTCATATTTAACCGCGAACGCCTCGCTATCATTCTGTTTATTAAACTCATCACGCTGTTGGTGAATTTTTTTAAAGGCGTCTTCGCGGGTCATTTGCTTACCGTTTGCATCTTTTCCCCAATATGCATCCGCTGCTTTCTGCGCCGCCACCATTTGCTTATCAAGCGCTTTCACTTCCTTTTCCAGCGCAGGAATCGAGTTCTTCTGGTTATTCAACGCTGATTCAAGCTGACTAAAGCGATAATTGAAATCTTCGCTATTCACGATCAGATATTTATTATTCGTTTTGATATCGTCGACCACCCGTCCACGATCGCTGGCTGCCGCCTGAAAAGAGTAAAAGTTCACCGACCAGCCAGACGCGGGCGTTCCTTTACTGGTTAACATCGCCGAGAATTTTACCGGTTTATCTTTCGTCCAGGTCTGTTCGAGCAGTTCGTAATCTGCCAACTGACCGACCCAGGTATAGAGATCGTCACTGGAAGAGACATCGCCTTCCGCTGACCAGGTGGCCTGATTACCCTTAGCATCAAGATTTTTTAAGCTGATGGCATCAAGCTTGAGAATGCCGTGATACTGCTTTTTGAATTGATCTTTTAAGATATTTTCAGTTGGCGGTTCGCCATCTGCCCAGGCATTACCAGTCATCAACATAAGCAGCGCCGTGCCAACAATCCATTGCTTTTTCACCCGAAAACCCTCACGCGGAATAATTTATTCCGCGTGATTATCATTAGGGTAATAAAAATTGGCAATGGACGTAAGTCTGAAGTGAAAAAGCCCCGGCACGATACCGGGGCGAGGTGATTAGTACTGATTGAAGATCTGCTGGATCTGCTGCGGATCTTTGGTTTGCGTCAGAGCCAGCTGCAGCAGAACGCGCGCTTTTTGCGGGTTCAGCGTGCCGGAGGCGACGAAGCCGTATTTCGCATCATCCACTTCAGCATCCTGAGTGGTAGCGCCCGTCGGTACGCGGGAAGAACGCACGACTGCAGTGCCGTTTTTCGCGGCGGTCGCCAGAGTGTCAAATACGGTTTTATACAGGTTGCCGTTACCCACACCAGCGCTAACAATGCCATCATAGCCCGCATCTACCAGTGCTTTAGCCGGAAGATCGGATGCGTTAGCGTAGTTATAAACAATGCCGACTTTCGGCAGTTCATTCAGCTTAGAGACATCGAACGGCGTGTCGCTGGTGTGCTTACGTGCCGGGGTACGTTGGTAGTCAATCTTACCGTTGTGAATGTAACCCAGAGGACCGTAGTTAACAGACTTGAAGGTCGCTACGTCGGTGGTGTTGGTTTTGGTGACATCGCGACCGTCCAGTACGGTGTCGTTCATCACCACCAGCACGCCACGATTAGCTGAGGCCTTATCAGCTGCGGTCACTACCGCGTTATACAGGTTGAATGGACCGTCTGCGCTCATGGACGTGGACGGGCGCATTGCGCCGACCATCACCACCGGTTTGTCGCATTTCACCGTCAGGTCGAGGAAGTAAGCGGTTTCTTCCATCGTGTCGGTACCGTGGGTAATGACGAAGCCGTCGGTTTTATCGCAGTCGGTGTTAATTTTTTTCGCCAGTGTCAGCCAGACATTATCGTTCATGTCCTGGGAGCCGATATTCACTACCTGCTCGCCTTTAACGTTCGCAATGTCCTTCAGTTGCGGCACCGCATTAACCAGATTTTCTACGCCAACTTTACCCGCTGTGTAGTTAGATTTGGTTGCGGAGTCACCACCACCGGCAATGGTCCCGCCGGTTGCTAAAATGGTGATATTGGGTAATGCCAATGCTGCACCACTAAAACCCATAACCAGTGCGGCAAGTGCCGTCTTTTTGAAAAACTCCATTTCATTCCTCCAGTTACGTGAACGCTACGCATTATCCCTTAGCTTTGTATGGGAAATTTGACGTTAAACAATTTACAACGTGAATATATTTTGGAGATCTACAAAGTTAGAGGCAGGTAACAAAACGAAGAATTAAACGGCATAAAAAAGTATTATGCCGTCTTAAAATAGAGGATTATTTTAAATTCCCGACCAGGGCTTTGCGACTATCTTCCAGAGTCACAACGCGGCTACAAACATCTTTGCCAAACTGCTGGAAATCTTTTTCCTGCTTTTTCCATTCGGTTTGGATTGAGGATTGCAGACCGCCCAGGCTTCCCAGCACATTCTGTAATGGGTTACCGCCGCTTTTCAGCACCGCTTTCGCGCCCATTTCATTAATGCTGTCCTGTAAAATTCCGCCCATTGCCTGATTCACTAATTGCTGGCCTTCGGCGCGAACCTGATCAATGGCTTTATAGTGGAACGTCAGGCCATCGCTGCGCGTTTCGATAATGCGGTTCATCTGCTCTTTCAGCTGCGCATCAAGTTTGGTCAGACGGCTGCGCATTTTGCTGCTTTCGCCCATCTCCTGAACGATAATTTTATCCAGCGCAATACGGGCTTTTTCGACGCGGCTTTTCGCGCCTTCATCAATCCACGGCAGGGTGCTACGCAGTTCAGCCTGATAATCCTTCGCCTGCTCGCGCTGGGCGGCATTCAGGGAATATTGCTTACCGTTATACATCACGTTGCCGTCTGGCGTGATCACCAGATTGCCGTTTTCGCCCTTCACCTGCACGGTTTGCGGGCTGACAATCACATCGTCACGCGGCGTGACGCTGCACTGGTAGTCGGCGTGAGCGGTCATCGCCGTCACTGAAAGTGCTGCCGCCAGCAGCATTTTGCGCATCATAGTCTTCCCTCAAGAACAAATCAGGCCAGCATTTGCTGGCCCCAGATTGATAACAAACTGGCTTAAAAGTCAAAAGGGGCACGGTTTTCCCCCTCGCCCTTTTAGGGAGAGGGTCGGAGTGAGGGTAAATAATCGCGCCAGTGCTGGTCTGTTCCCCTCACCCTAACCCTCTCCCCGGAGGGGCGAGGGGACTATCCGAGCGCTTTTTTTAACTTTGTCATCGCCCGTATGCTTTCTTAGTCCCACCAAACGTCGAAAAGTTCGCTGGTGCGTACCTCGCCCAGTTTGCGCTCTTCCAGCCACTTACGCACAATCGCCTGATGTTCTTCGGTGCATTTGCCGATTTCCTGCATGCAGATCAGACCTTCCCAGGCCAGATAACCGCTGCCGTCAAAGGCCAGTTTGTTCGGTTCGATAACCTCGTTAATAAAGTCATCAACGGTTTTATCAATCTGTTCTTCCGATATACCTTCCGGGAATCGCCATGCCACCGAAAATCCTAATTCCTGGAATTCGTCGATGTGCATTTTTTTACGCAGACGACGGCTACGGTTCTTTGCCATTATTTCACCCTCTCGAACATTAAGTCCCATACTCCGTGACCAAGACGATGACCACGTTGTTCAAATTTCGTCACCGGACGTGATGCCGGACGCGGTACGTAATCATTGCTCTCTGACAGGTTTTTATAACCGTCAATAGAAGACATCACTTCAAGCATATGTTCCGCATAAGGTTCCCAGTCGGTCGCCATATGGAATACGCCCCCCAGCTGCAGTTTGCTTTTTACCAGCTCGGCAAACGGCACCTGAACGATACGGCGTTTATTATGGCGCGCTTTGTGCCACGGGTCAGGGAAAAAGAGCTGTACCATGCGCAATGAATTGTCAGGAATCATTTTATGCAGCACTTCAACCGCATCGTGACACATCACGCGCAGGTTGCTTAAGCCCTCTTCATGCGCAGAAGCCAGGCACGCACCAACGCCCGGTGAATGCACTTCAATGCCGAGGAAGTCCTGCTCGGGGCGATCTTTAGCCATTGCCACCAGCGACGCCCCCATGCCAAAACCAATCTCAAGCGTCACCGGCGCTTCACGGCCAAAAAGCGCAGGGAAATCCAGCATATCTTCGCTGAACTCAACGCCCATCACCGGCCAGTAGTTTTCCAGCGCATGTTCCTGGCCTTTGGTCAGTCGCCCCTGGCGGCGCACAAAACTACGGATACGGCGCAGCGGGCGGCCGTTTTCATCAAATTCCGGTGAGATGACGTCGTTTTTCATAAAGATTTAGTCGCTTGTGAAAGTGTTCTGAAAACGGGCATTATCCAAAGTTAGTTGCCGGATGCAAGCATGATAAGGCCGTGGCTGCGGAAAGTTCCGGTTTACACCCTGCCGTCGCTGTGCTGCAATCTTGCCCCCAACAACAGTGAATTCGGTGACCATGCAAGCGTCGCAATTTTCAGCCCAGGCTCTGGACTGGTACGATAAATACGGGCGGAAAACGCTGCCCTGGCAAATTGACAAGACGCCCTACAAAGTATGGCTCTCAGAAGTGATGTTGCAACAAACTCAGGTTGCGACCGTTATCCCCTATTTTGAACGCTTTATGGCGCGCTTCCCGACGGTGACCGATCTCGCCAATGCGCCGCTCGACGAAGTTCTCCACTTGTGGACCGGGCTTGGCTATTACGCCCGCGCGCGCAATCTGCATAAGGCGGCACAACAAGTGGCGACCTTACACGGTGGTAAATTCCCGGAAACCTTTGAAGAAGTCGCGGCGTTACCGGGCGTCGGGCGTTCCACCGCAGGCGCGATTCTCTCGCTTTCTCTGGGTAAGCACTTTCCGATTCTCGACGGTAACGTCAAACGGGTGCTGGCGCGCTGCTATGCTGTAAGCGGCTGGCCTGGGAAAAAAGAGGTCGAGAATAAACTATGGAGTTTGAGCGAGCAGGTGACGCCCGCGGTTGGCGTGGAACGGTTTAATCAGGCGATGATGGATTTGGGCGCGATGATTTGTACGCGCTCTAAGCCGAAATGTTCGCTCTGTCCGCTACAAAACGGATGTATTGCCGCCGCCAACAATAGCTGGTCGCTTTATCCGGGCAAAAAACCGAAACAGACGCTGCCAGAGCGCACCGGCTACTTTTTGCTGTTACAGCACGAAGATGAAGTATTGCTGGCGCAGCGTCCGCCGAGCGGATTGTGGGGCGGTTTATACTGTTTCCCGCAGTTTGCCGATGAAGAAAGTTTGCGGCAGTGGCTGGCGCAACGACAGATTTCTGCCGATAACCTGACGCAGCTGACCGCGTTTCGGCATACCTTCAGCCATTTCCACTTAGATATTGTGCCTATGTGGCTTCCCGTGTCGTCATTCACCGGCTGCATGGATGAAGGCAATGCGCTCTGGTATAACTTAGCGCAACCGCCGTCAGTTGGCCTGGCGGCTCCCGTGGAGCGTTTGTTACAGCAGTTACGCACTGGCGCGCCGGTTTAGCGCGTGAGTCGATAAAGAGGATGATTTATGAGCAGAACGATTTTTTGTACTTTCCTGCAACGTGAAGCAGAAGGTCAGGATTTTCAGCTGTACCCCGGCGAACTGGGAAAACGCATCTATAACGAGATCTCCAAAGAAGCCTGGGCGCAGTGGCAGCACAAACAAACCATGCTGATTAATGAAAAGAAACTCAACATGATGAATGCCGAGCACCGCAAGCTGCTGGAACAGGAGATGGTCAACTTCCTGTTCGAGGGTAAAGAGGTGCATATCGAGGGCTATACGCCGGAAGATAAAAAATAAAAACAGTGCCGGAGCACGCCTCCGGCAACTTGCATAAAACAAACACAACACGCACCCGGAATGATGAAAAAATATCTCGCGCTGGCTTTGATTGCGCCGTTGCTCATCTCCTGTTCGACGACCAAAAAAGGCGATACCTATAACGAAGCCTGGGTCAAAGATACCAACGGTTTTGATATTCTGATGGGGCAATTTGCCCACAATATTGAGAACATCTGGGGATTCAAAGAGGTAGTGATCGCCGGTCCTAAGGACTACGTGAAATACACCGATCAATATCAGACCCGCAGCCACATCAACTTCGATGACGGTACGATCACTATCGAAACCATCGCCGGGACAGAACCTGCCGCGCATCTGCGTCGGGCAATTATTAAAACGTTGCTGATGGGTGACGATCCGGGTTCGGTCGATCTCTATTCCGACGTTGATGATATTACGATTTCGAAAGAACCTTTCCTTTACGGTCAGGTGGTGGACAACACCGGGCAGCCGATTCGCTGGGAAGGTCGCGCGAGCAACTTCGCGGATTATCTGCTGAAAAACCGTCTGAAGAGCCGCAGTAACGGGCTGCGTATCATCTACAGCGTCACCATTAACATGGTGCCGAACCACCTTGATAAACGTGCGCACAAATATCTCGGCATGGTCCGCCAGGCGTCACGGAAATATGGCATTGATGAGTCGCTGATTCTGGCAATTATGCAGACTGAATCTTCCTTTAACCCGTATGCGGTCAGCCGTTCCGATGCGCTGGGGTTAATGCAAGTGGTACAACATACTGCCGGGAAAGATGTGTTCCGCTCGCAGGGAAAATCCGGCACGCCGAGCCGCAGTTTCTTGTTTGATCCTGCCAGCAATATTGATACCGGCACCGCGTATCTCGCGATGCTGAACAACGTTTATCTCGGCGGAATTGATAACCCTACATCCCGGCGTTATGCCGTCATCACCGCCTATAACGGCGGCGCAGGCAGCGTGCTGCGAGTCTTTTCGAATGACAAGATTCAGGCGGCCAATATTATTAACACCATGACGCCGGGCGATGTTTATCAAACGCTGACGACCCGCCATCCCTCTGCGGAATCTCGCCGTTATCTTTATAAAGTGAATACCGCGCAAAAATCCTACCGCCGCCGATAATTCCACTAACCGCCCCTGACGATGCTCAGGGGTAAAAATGTTATCCACATCACAATTTCGTTTTGCAAATTGGGAATGTTTGCAATTATTTGCCACAGGTAACAAAAAACCAGTCCGCGAAGTTGATAGAATCCCATCATCTCGCACGGTCAAATGTGCTTTTTCAAACACTCATCCGCATCACGATGTGAGGAAATTAACATGAATCTTAAGCTGCAGCTGAAAATCCTCTCTTTTCTGCAGTTCTGTCTGTGGGGAAGTTGGCTGACGACCCTCGGCTCCTATATGTTTGTTACCCTGAAGTTTGACGGTGCTTCTATTGGCGCAGTTTATAGTTCACTGGGTATCGCCGCGGTCTTTATGCCTGCGCTGCTGGGGATTGTGGCCGACAAATGGTTAAGTGCGAAATGGGTATATGCCATTTGCCACACCATTGGCGCTATCACGCTGTTCATGGCGGCACAGGTCACGACGCCGGAAGCGATGTTCCTTGTGATATTGATTAACTCGTTTGCTTATATGCCAACGCTTGGGTTAATCAACACCATCTCTTACTATCGCCTGCAAAATGCCGGGATGGATATCGTTACTGACTTCCCGCCAATCCGTATCTGGGGCACCATCGGCTTTATCATGGCAATGTGGGTGGTGAGCCTGTCTGGCTTCGAATTAAGCCACATGCAGCTGTATATTGGCGCAGCACTTTCCGCCATTCTGGTTCTGTTTACCCTGACTCTGCCGCACATTCCGGTTGCTAAACAGCAAGCGAATCAGAGCTGGACAACCCTGCTGGGCCTCGATGCATTCGCGCTGTTTAAAAACAAGCGTATGGCAATCTTCTTCATCTTCTCAATGCTGCTGGGCGCGGAACTGCAGATTACCAACATGTTCGGTAACACCTTCCTGCACAGCTTCGACAAAGATCCGATGTTTGCCAGCAGCTTTATTGTGCAGCATGCGTCAATCATCATGTCGATTTCGCAGATTTCTGAAACCCTGTTCATTCTGACTATCCCGTTCTTCTTAAGCCGCTACGGTATTAAGAACGTAATGATGATCAGTATTGTGGCGTGGATCCTGCGTTTTGCGCTGTTTGCTTACGGCGACCCGACTCCGTTCGGTACTGTACTGCTGGTACTGTCGATGATCGTTTACGGTTGCGCATTCGACTTCTTCAACATCTCTGGTTCGGTGTTTGTCGAAAAAGAAGTTAGCCCGGCAATTCGCGCCAGTGCGCAGGGGATGTTCCTGATGATGACTAACGGCTTCGGCTGTATCCTCGGCGGCATCGTGAGCGGTAAAGTGGTTGAGATGTACACCCAAAACGGCATTACCGACTGGCAGACCGTATGGCTGATTTTCGCAGGTTACTCCGTGGTTCTGGCCTTCGCGTTCATGGCGATGTTCAAATATAAACACGTTCGTGTCCCGACAGGCACACAGACGGTTAGCCACTAATTACGCAAAGAAAAACGGGTCGCCAGAAGGTGACCCGTTTTTTTCTTACTTCAACACATACCCGTACAACCGTTTCATGCCATCTGCATCGGTTTCGCTATAGACACCTTGCAGCTCCGGCGAAAATCCCGGCAACAAATTCACCCCTTCTTCCAGCGCAAGGAAATAACGTTGAACCGCCCCACCCCAGACTTCTCCGGGTACCACGCAAAGCACGCCTGGTGGATAAGGCAACGCCCCTTCTGCCGCAATTCGCCCTTCGGCATCACGAATCCGCACCAACTCCACTTCACCGCGAATATAAGCGCTATGCGCATCCTGGGGGTTCATCACCACTGACGGGAAACTCTGCTGGCGGAACATCGCTTTTTGTAGGTCTTTGACGTCGAAACTGACATACAGATCGTGCATCTCCTGACACAACTGGCGCAGGGTGTAGTCGCGATAGCGCACCGGATATTTGTTATAAACGCTCGGCAACACCTCAGCCAGCGGCGAGTCATCCTCAATATGCTGTTCAAACTGCGCCAGCATCGCCACCAGTTGCGCCAGCTTCTCGTGGCTTTCCGCCGGAGTTAATAAGAACAGAATGGAGTTGAGATCGCACTTCTCCGGCACAATGCCGTTCTCACGCAGATAGTGCGCCAGAATCGTCGCCGGAACGCCAAAGTCGCTATATTCGCCAGTTTCGGCATTAATACCTGGTGTAGTGAGTAACAGCTTGCACGGATCAACAAAATACTGATCCGCGGCATATCCTTCAAAGCCGTGCCACTTCGCCCCCGGCTCAAAACTGAAAAAACGACGGTCACTGGCTAACACTGATGTCGGATAATCCTGCCACAATTTGCCATCAACAACGGGCGGGATAAACGGGCGGAACAGCTTACAGTGCGCAAGAATAGCCTTGCGCGCTTCAATCCCTATCTCAACACACTCCGCCCACAGCCGACGCCCACTCTCCCCTTCATGAATTTTGGCGTTAACGTCCAGTGCAGCAAACAGCGGATAGAACGGGCTGGTAGAAGCATGGAGCATAAAGGCATTATTCAACCGCTTATGCGGGCAAAAACGCGCCTGTCCGCGGATATGGTTATCTTTTTTATGGATCTGCGACGTCTGTGAGAATCCCGCCTGCTGTTTGTGCACTGACTGGGTCACAAAGATCCCCGGATCGTTTTCGTTAAGTTCTAACAGCAGCGGCGAGCTATCCGCCATCATCGGGATAAACTGTTCGTAACCGACCCACGCGGAATCAAACAGAATGTAATCACACAGATGCCCAACGGTATCGATCACCTGGCGGGCGTTATAGACAGTGCCGTCATAGGTTCCCAGCTGAATAATCGCCAGGCGAAACGGGCGCGGCAACTCCGCTTTTTCTGGCGCAACGTCGCGAATTTGCTGGCGCAGATACTCTTCATTAAAACAGTGCGCATCAATACCGCCAATGAAACCAAACGGGTTACGTGAAGCTTCCAGATAGACCGGCGTCGCCCCCGCCTGAATCAGCGCGCCGTGATGATTCGACTTATGGTTGTTACGGTCGAAGAGCACCAGATCGCCACGCGTTAACAGCGCATTCGTCACCACTTTATTCGCTGCCGATGTGCCGTTCAGGACAAAATAGGTTTTATCGGCATGAAAGACTTTGGCTGCGAATTTCTGCGCATCTTTCGCCGATCCTTCATGAATAAGCAGATCGCCCAATTTTACGTCAGCGTTACACATATCGGCGCGAAAGATGTTCTCACCAAAGAAATCGTAAAAATGGCGTCCGGCAGGATGCTTTTTAAAGAACGCACCATGTTGATGTCCAGGGCAAGCAAAGGTGCTGTTGCCCATCTCAACGTACTGCGTCAGCGTGTCATAAAACGGTGGCAGCAAATTCTCTTCATACTGACAGGCTGCGGATTCCAGCTCCAGCCACTGCTGCTCGTTGCCGTTGATTACCGCCGTAACGCCCGCAGGTAATTCAACAACATGTTCGGAATACAAAAACACCGGTAGATGAAAACCGGTGCGCTTAAGCAACGCAAGAATGCCACTGCGGCTATCCGCAGCGGTAATGACGACTGCCGCGACGTCCGTAAAATCAGTATCTCCCAACGCCACCACGCGGCGATGAGTAGAAAGTCGGGATACCAGTTCACTACTGGCGGCAATATTCATTGATTTCATAAGCGCAAAACCCGTTTCGGGGAAGTAAGAATACCGGACAAGGTGAAAAACCCTGCCCCACGAGATATGGGTCAAACTGGTCACCAGCTCCGACCGCCAGACATCAGTAAAAGCAGAAACGCTCTGATTTTACTGTTGTCCTGCAGTGAGCGTGCGTTAACTTCACCGCATGAGCAGAAAAGGGGAGGAGTTTCGCGCGAAACGGCGATAAGCGAGAGAATGTAAGGAGGTGGCGTGCATCGGGCAAACTCCGTACAGAGAGGAGAAAATTCGCGCAATCATGGCACCTTTCACCAGAGCGTGCAAGCCAGGACTTTGCGAACAAACAAGCCATCGAAGGTGCCAAACGGTCATAATAAGAAAATCAGACAATGCAGCTAACAGGAACTCTTGTGGTCATCGGTCCTTTTATCAACGCAAGTGCAGTATTACTGGGTGGCGTTCTCGGTGCACTCCTTAGCCAACGCTTACCGGAACGTATCCGCGTCTCCATGACATCAATTTTTGGTCTGGCATCGCTGGGGATTGGTATTTTACTGGTGGTGAAATGCGCCAACCTTCCGGCGATGGTTTTAGCAACCTTACTCGGTGCATTAATCGGCGAAATTTGTCTGCTGGAAAAAGGCGTCAATACCGCGGTCACCAAAGCACAAAATCTGTTTCGCCACTCACGTAAGAAGCCAGCGCATGAATCTTTTATTCAGAATTATGTCGCGATTATTGTCCTGTTTTGCGCCAGCGGCACCGGGATCTTCGGGGCGATGAACGAAGGGATGACCGGCGATCCGAGTATTTTAATCGCCAAGTCATTTCTCGATTTCTTTACGGCGATGATCTTCGCCTGCTCGTTGGGTATTGCGGTGTCGGTAATTAGTATCCCATTACTGATCATCCAGTTAACGCTGGCGTGGGCTGCCGCGCTGATATTACCGCTGACCACACCGTCGATGATGGCAGACTTCAGCGCCGTAGGCGGTTTATTGCTGCTGGCAACCGGATTACGCATCTGTGGCATTAAAATGTTCCCGGTGGTCAACATGCTTCCAGCACTCCTTCTGGCAATGCCGCTTTCCGCCGCCTGGACCGCCTGGTTTGCCTGACAATGCGTGCAATAGCGGCAAAGTGATGATAGATTGTGCAGTCTGCAGTAAATTGAAGAAATTTGATTGACGAGACGAGGCGAATCAGGTTTAATGCGCCCCGTTGCCCGGATAGCTCAGTCGGTAGAGCAGGGGATTGAAAATCCCCGTGTCCTTGGTTCGATTCCGAGTCCGGGCACCAAATTCATATCAACGGACCTCCACGGAGGTCCGTTTTTCGTTTCAGAACGCCACGATTTAAGCGTTCTATCTATAAATCAATTCTACCGAACTCAACCAGATTCCCCCCACATCAACCCCATTGTGTGGGTATAATTGCGGGTATACCCCAGTTCGACAGAATTTGTACCCTCTTTAACGCATTCAGAAGGCTGTACTATGGCACTGACTGACGCAAAAATCCGGGCTGCAAAGCCCACTGACAAGGCTTATAAACTCACTGACGGGGCTGGCATGTTCCTGCTTGTTCATCCTAATGGTTCCCGTTACTGGCGTCTCCGTTATCGTATTCTGGGTAAGGAGAAGACTCTGGCACTTGGTGTGTATCCAGAAGTTTCTCTCTCCGAAGCTCGTACAAAACGGGATAAGGCCCGAAAACTGATTTCGGAGGGGGTTGACCCTTGCGAACAGAAAAGAGCTAAAAAAGTAGTCCCTGATTTACAACTCTCTTTTGAACATATTGCACGACGCTGGCATACCAGTAATAAACAATGGGCACAATCACACAGCGATAAAGTACTCAAAAGCCTCGAGACACACGTATTCCCCTTTATCGGCAATCGGGATATCACAACACTCAATACCCCGGACCTGCTTATCCCTGTTCGTGCTGCAGAAGCTAAACAAATTTATGAAATCGCCAGTCGTCTGCAGCAAAGAATATCTGCTGTAATGCGTTATGCCGTACAGTCTGGCATCATCAGATATAACCCGGCCCTGGATATGGCTGGTGCATTGACCACAGTAAAACGCAAGCATCGCCCTGCTCTGGATCTTTCACGCCTGCCTGAACTTCTGTCGCGTATTGACGGCTATAAAGGCCAGCCTGTCACCCGACTGGCAGTTATGCTGAATTTACTGGTTTTTATTCGTTCCAGTGAACTCAGATACGCCCGCTGGTCTGAAATTGATATTGACAATGCCATGTGGACTATTCCTGCCGAGCGTGAACCACTCCCGGGCGTAAAATTCTCGCACCGGGGCTCCAAGATGCGAACACCGCATCTTGTTCCTCTCAGCAAACAGGCTGTAGCCATATTGACAGAACTTCAGACATGGGCTGGTGAAAATGGTGTGATATTTACGGGTACACATGACCCGCGTAAACCAATCAGTGAAAATACTGTAAATAAAGCCCTGAGGGTGATGGGGTATGATACAACCCAGGATGTCTGTGGGCATGGGTTCAGGGCGATGGCATGTAGTGCGTTAATAGAATCAGGTTTATGGTCGCGTGATGCGGTTGAACGTCAGATGAGTCATCAGGAGCGTAATGGTGTACGTGCTGCGTATATCCATAAAGCAGAACATTTGGAAGAACGCCGACTGATGCTACAGTGGTGGGCAGATTTTCTGGATGCGAACAGTGAACAATGCATCAGCCCGTTTGAGTATGCAATGATTAACAATCCATTAAAATAGTAATAATTCCCGGGCAATATGCCCGGGGTACTTTGAATGACTATTTTTCTTTGGGAATAATTAAGAAGCCCCCAAGGGAGCTAACCCCAACTTTACAAATAGAGCGACTAAAACAACTTGCATCCCTAATTCGAAATTTCAGGGATGATGTGATTGATTTACATAATGAAGAGCCTAGTGATTCTGCTCGCTCAACTGGGCTGAAGGTCTATGAATATAGCCGAACGAGAAGAATTCGTGCTGCAACTCAATACAAAGAATGGCCCTAGCCTGGCATAGCGAAAGACGATGGGAAATTTACCTTTTCTATTGATTCCGTGCCAGTCCGTTTGTACCGGGGAGCCCTACTCGTCCGGAAGAGCGCAGGCTGATACCTTGCGCAGAAGCGCTGAGTCAGATGAGTTTGTTGCCTGATGAAGTTGATGATTTCCGCTATGTTGAGCGTGTAACCTTTACTGGCGTTTTAGAAGGCATGCAGATTTCATGCTGGGAAATTCCGCTGGATAAAAGAGTTCCTGCTTTCAGCCCCATTGATACCGAATTGCCTGAGCTAGTCAAAACTCAGAAAGCAACAATCTCTTTGAAAAGGAAAGATAAAAAGGCCGAGAATGGTGGCTCAAGTAATGGTTAGTAAATTATGGCTATAGAATTTTATGGCGAGCGGCTACGGCTAGCGCGGTTGTTAAAGGGTATACTCTGCAAGAGCTTGGTGATGCTGTTTGTGTAACCCGACAAAGTATACATCAGTACGAAAGTGAGGTTCGAACACCCGCTGATGATGTGAGGAATGCACTGGCAGAGTTTCTTTAGGTTTCCACCGACTTTTTCGGAATGCCTCTTTCTGGTGACGTTAAGCCAGAGCAATGCCATTTTTGTAAAAGACAGGCAACGCCTGCTAATGTTAAAGAGCGGGTTCTGGTATACAATACTATTCTTGAACTGCTCGTTGCTGAATTACATGAACACTTGGATATGCCCGAGAACGGTTTTAATTTAATTGATAATAGTAAGATTGTAGAATTAACGTAACCGGCTCATTTAAACCGAGACTGTAATTAAAATTATGTAATTGCCTGTTTTTGATATGTTCACTCCAACAAAGAAGACAGGCAAATTATGGACGAAAATAAGTTTAAAACCCTTGCGGCTGAACTGGCTAAAGGCCTCAAAACCGAGGCCGACCTCAATCAGTTTTCCCGTATGCTGACGAAATTAACTGTCGAAACAGCGCTTAATGCGGAACTAACTGACTATATCGGGTATAAGAAAAATGCGCCCAAAACAGGCTCAAATACCCTCAATGGCTACTCGTCAAAAACGGTATTGTGCGATGACGGCGAGATAGAACTGAAGACGCCACGTGACCGTGAAAACACCTTCGAACCTCAGCTGATTAAGAAGCATAAGACGCGCATCACCCAGATGGACAACCAGATTTTGTCCCCGTAGGGGATGCGGATGATATCCCCGTTCCGGTCCAGGAGCCGGGCAGTGGTAAAACAAGGACTGCCCGGCTGTGGGTCTACGTCCGTGATGACCGTAATGCCGGTTCACAGATGCCCCCGGCGGTCTGGTTCGCGTACTCACCGGACCGAAAAGGTATCCATCCACAAAATCATCTGGCCGGTTACAGCGGTGTGCTTCAGGCCGATGCTTACGGTGGTTACCGGGGGTTATACGAATCCGGCAGAATAACGGAAGCCCTGCAGCGTATCGGTGAACTGTATGTCATCGGGGCAGAAGTCCGGGGATGTTCAGCAGAACAGCGTCTGGCAGCAAGAAAAGCCAGAGCTGCGCCACTGATGCAGTCACTGTATGACTGGATACAGACTCAGATGAAAACACTGTCGCGTCACTCGGATACGGCAAAAGCGTTCGCATACCTGCTGAAACTGTGGGACAGACTGAACGTGTACTGCAGTAATGGCTGGGTGGAAATCGACAACAACATCGCAGAGAACGCCTTACGGGGAGTGGCCGTAGGCCGGAAAAACTGGCCCTTCGCGGGTTCCGACAGCGGTGGCGAACATGCGGCGGTGTTGTACTCGCTGATCGGCACCTGCCGTCTGAACAATGTAGAGCCAGAAAAATGGCTGCGTTACGTTATTGAGCATATCCAAGACTGGCCGGCAAACCGGGTACGCGATCTGTTGCCCTGGAAAGTTGATCTGACCTCTCAGTAAATATCAATACGGTTCTGATGAGCCGCTTACGGGCGTTCGTAGCGAATGAAATCAGCTTTACGCCAGAATTTAATAACAGGTTTAACCTGATTCTGGCAAAGAACTTTGTGGATAGTTGCCATTACAAGTGAGATTGTATGAAGTCGTTTTAACTCGCTTTGAATCCGTCTTGCACCCAGATTTCGCTGGGAACGTAACTCCAGAATCAGAGCGACTTCGCAAGTGCCGGTTTTCGTTGATGGCGAACGCTTAGGGCGACGGCTGTGGCTTTCCAGACCAGCGATGCCCTGAGCCAGATATCTGCGCCACCATTTACGCAATGTGGGACGAGAAATGCCACAGCGACGGCATACGAACCCCGCATCACCGGACGTTTCATAGAGTTTTACCCACTGTAGCCGCTGCTGAATTTTCCTTCTCATAGTTAGGCATTATAGTGAAACGATGTCTATGAATCACACATATCAATACGATTCTGGTGAACCGGTTACAGAAGAAAAACACTGCCGGAGTCTGAAAAATGCGACACCAGAGTGTCCGGGTATCACAAAATAAAGTGAATTTACTTAAATATGTTTAATTTTATTTTTCAAGAGTAACTTACTAATTATACAGCTGGCGTTATTTATATTCACAACAAAATGTATCCACCTTTTCCGGTCTGCCGAAATAAAACCCTTGTAGATAATCCACTCCCAGAGAACACAGACAGTTCACCTGCGCCTGTGTTTCCACACCTTCTGCCACCGTATCAATACCCAGCTTTCCTGCCAGCCCGACAACGCTTTCCACAATATGCCGGGATGTTTTTTCATTCAGAATGTCCTGTGTGAAGCTTTTGTCCATTTTTATATAACTGACCGGGAAGTGCTTCAGGTACGATAATACGGAACATCCGGTTCCGAAATCATCTAGGGCAAATTCAACACCGGCATCAATCAGCCGCCCCAGTTTCTGTTCAGTCTGTCTGTCCATGTTAAACGGCTGCTGCTCCGTCAGCTCCAGAACCAGATGTATGCTGTCATGCCCTGCCAGCGCCAGACACATCTGAGTGAACTCACGCTCAGCCAGCAGAGCCGGTGTCACGTTCACGGCAAGCCGGAAACCACGCGGCAGCATGGCTTTAACCTCCGAAAGTCCGGCCACCGCACGGTTCAGTATTTTTTCCGTCAGGGGTAATAACAGACCGGCAGATTCCACCCTATTCATGAAAAATGCTGGTGAAATAATTTCTCCCGTCGGCATGTGCCAACGAACCAACAGCTCAGCACCAGATATGGTAAAGTCTGATGCAGAAACCACCGGCTGAAGATACGGTTCAAATTCATCATTACTGAGTGCGTGCATAAGACTGTCTGTTGATAAAATCTCACATTTCACACTACCTGTCCCCCGTATCATAACTTCTCTGTCTAACCTTATCATCAGCAGATGAATATCTGATATATAAAAGTGATGTAAATATCACTTGCTCTGCATTTTCTTTTTGTAAAAAAAACGCGGTCTCTGAACGTGACCGCGGGACAATGTCCAAGTCTATACCAGTAAGAAATATTTATCAGCACTTATCTAAGACATAATCTTATTTTATCTTATTAAATGTTTAGCATGAAATTATAATGTATGTTGTTTGATGTATTATTCACTTTATGATAGTGTTGATTTTTCCCTCTTTATCGATAAGTCTCATTTTTACACTCGAGGATAACGAGAGATCCAACCAGAACGTAGTATCATTACGAATTCCCAGTTTTTTGTAAATCTGGTGCTTCTGTAATGAAACAGTTTTAACACTACGAAATCTGAACTCTGATATTTTGGTGACTGAATAGCCTTTTACTAATAATTCAAGTACCTCACACTCCGTTTCTGTCAGTGGCGGATACACCCATATATGAGCTGTTATTCTATGCTCTTTTATATAACATCTTACATAACATGGAAAATTATAGTAATTCATTTTTAGTCAGAGTATTATCAATAAATTGTAAACAGTGCCTGTGTTTCAGGAAGGTGCCGCCATTCAACGCTAGTACATAGATTTGTATAATTGCCTGATTTTGATATGTTTAATATAACATTAAAAATAATTATAGACAAAACATAGTTACAGTTTCTGGATAAGGAACTATACAGTATCTGCGAACTGTTATTTAAAAGATTTTGTGGATTTACTATGTTATTCCTGCAATTCGAGTGTAAGCCGCAGGAGTTAAGCCAAAGGTTGTTTTGAAACAGGAGATAAAATATGATTCATTTCTGAAACCACACATTTGTGCAATTTTTTTTATTTTCAATCCTGACGGATTATTCTCTAAAAGCCTTTTTGCATGAATCATCCTTGCATCATTGTAGATCTTTGAAAAAGATGCTCCCTCATTTTTTAACTTTCGCTTTAATGTTGATTCACTCATAAATAGTTGGTCAGCCACTTTCCGTAGAGTCCAGTGGAGACTTAAGTCATTTATAATAAGATTATATACTTTCCCGGAAACAGAAATTTTCCGATATGACGGTTCTTTATCAAACGAGCGAGAAAACCACATTAAAATATACATAATCATATAAGAGTATTCTTGTGATTCATTTTCTTTATCTTGAGGCGGAGAAAATGCAATAAGGCTCATGAATATTTCAAAAAAACCGGGAAGTATTGATGCTCTAAGTATAACCATGTTATTATACAATTTCGCGTTATGTTTGTCTAAATAGACTTTTGCGTTTAGTTCCGGTACAAATCGTTTAGGTACCCTGAGACACCAAAGCATACTCTTCTTGCCATGTGAGTCTATATGAATATTAATCTTTTCCCGGCAACATAAAGCAATCATACAGGGAGGAGGCAGAGAGAATTTTTTGTTACCGTAAGATATAGTTACTGTGCAGTTATTGTTAAATAAAAGATAAAACTCTGAAGCATCAACACATGAATGATAATTTATTGGAATATTATTGTCATGTATTAATTTTATAAGTTTCATCATGATAGTTGTCTTCTGTTAAGATAAATTAACTACGAAAAATTATGAGCAAACTATAGAAACTCTATAAAGTTAGTTTATTTGTCTTCTTTATTACTCTGGCAATCGTCATTCTGTTTAAGCCAAGGAGAGTTGCAGCTTTGCTCTGGTTGCCATTCGTAAAGATAAGAGTTGCTTCGATCACGGCCTGCCTAGCTTCATAAAGAAGGAAACGTAAGTTTGGTTGTCCACAACTATCTTGGGATACCTTCATTTCAATAACTTTTGTAAAGAGTTCTCTTAACTCAACATAAAAATATTTGTCAGACATGTAGCTAATCTAGATCTAGTTCAATATGCAACGGGCTCATTCAATACAATAGTAGATAAATTCATATCACCTACAAGATAAAGTAATAAAAATATCAGAGAATTGTTCACATATTTTACATTGAAACATTAATAACTTTCCTTCCAGGTAAATCACCTGACATTATACTTTTTTTTCCTAATGTAATAGTGTGGTTACACAATGTTAATAATGATGAATCATGTGTTGATATAATCAAAATAGCCTCAGGGAATCGTCTTTTTATATCATTTATTACATTAAATGCCTCATTAGAAGGTAAATATGAAGTAGACTCGTCCAAGAATATGATGTCTGGTTTCTTACTCAAAGCCATTTCCAGTAAGATTTTTTGTTTTTCACCATTTGAAAGTAAAAGATCTTCAGCATCTTTATCAGAAAGATTTTCTTTGCTTATAATCAGTTTGGGACAACACTTTCTGATTATACTAATAATAAGTTCATTATCATCAACCCCTCTCATTTTAAAATTATCTATCAAAGAGCCCCGTATAAACCTACTGTCACTCGAGTGATATGTAAATTTATTTTGTATAAATAACTGATCAAGTTCAGTAAGGTGGATGTTGTTAACTTTTATTTCTCCTGCAGACATTGGGAGAAGCCCTAACAGGGTCTTAATAAATGTGGTTTTGCCGCAACCAGAGGGGCCATTTATCCCGAGGCAATCTCCACGAGTTAATGTTTTGCTAAAGTTTGCTAACAAAACTGAAGAGCCTGCACTGACTGTCAGATTATGAATATCAAACGAGTTAATTCTATCCAGATGCACACCGCAAGTGATATAATTTACACGGTTCTGAAAAAGAAGGTGTAAGTTTTCTTTTAGATGGTAGATCTGAATTTTAGCCATATAAATTCTGTTCGTAACACCGATAAGTGCCGCTGAAAGCCTCGAGTTAATTATCATTAACGCAATGATAATACTATATTGCATCTCCCCATACTGAATGGAAAAATAACATGTAGCATACAATACAACCATTGATATAAAAGAATTAGTTCTGATTACTTCAGACCAGTGATGATTCTCTCTTTGCATGGTAATCCTATTCATTTCATCATGATGGAACCTATCAGACAAATGACTTTTAAGTCCATATTCCGGAATGAATGGTAAATCATCTCTATTTGCTTCAAGAGAAATATTAACTCCTAATTTTTCGTATGTAGTAGCATTTAGCAAAAGATTTCTTTTATATGTTTTAAATCTAGTATAGATCAACAAGACTGATACCACAAGATAATATATAAAAATAATAAATACATACTTTCCTAACAAGAATGCTAAAGTGGTAAAATAAAGTAATGACAGGCTAAAATCTGTAATAATAATAGAGAACGACTCCCATATATAATTCAGGGCGTGATCAATCGCTCTAATTTTAATAGAAAAGGAACGACATCTTGAATATTTCAAAAAATCAAGCCAGTAGAGATTACACAATATATTATTCTGCATGATCTTTTCTGTTGTTTTTTCGTAAATAGACGATTTGATTGTCATTTCAAGAATCATCAAAAAGACAAATATCAATGAAATGAAGAAAAACGACAATGCCGAATCACTGTATACAAGTCTTGAGTTAAAAATATTTGAGTAAAAAGGGCTCAATAAAGCGAACAGTACCAGAGGGAGAGACCAAAGACCCACCCGAGGTGTCATGCTAATAAATTTATTAAACAGATCAACGTCATCTGTAATCAAAGGCTTTTTCTTAAAAAGAAAAATTTCCTTGCCATAGAAAACTTCAGTTTCTAGCGTTCTTTTATTTGTTAAATCATAATAACCATGAATTTCTTTTTTTACAACAATATATTTATCTTCAATGGAATTAAAAATAAATAACTCATTGGAGTTATCGAATATTTTATTAACATACTGATATTCGAATAACTTATTATCAATATGATTATTAATACATTCTTTGATCTCAATAGGATCTATGAGGTCAAGATCGGACAGGGTTTCACCACAATATTCAAAGTAAATTTTCAGTGCATCAATCATTTTTTATCTCTACATAGCAACTGTTAGTTGTTTCAACATAAGGAGGTGAAAGCAAAATAACTTCTGTTTTGTCTCCAAGAGATTTCTTAAGACGTAAGTAATTTAACGTAGAAATCTTAGTCGCTACTGTTTTTGATAGATTTGAACCATATTGACAATAGATAATCAATGTGGCGACGCCACTTTCTTTAATTTTTTTCAAATCGCTAGTTGAAAGTGATAATCCACCAAACAATATATTTTCATGTGTTTTTTTTATTTCATTTTGGTTATGTTGCGTAGATGATAGCTCATCAATCTGGATACTTTTCAATGCTTTCTCCCTGGCTAGCATTGTTGTGCCAAGATTGATAAGTAAAGTTGTCATGATTAAAATCATGACGGCTACTGCAGATGAAAGAGCAGAAACAAAACCTAACATATTTTATTACCATACATTAAAAGTGAAACTATCATTAACTAATGCGGTAAGATAATTCAGTATTGATATTTTTTTGCTAATAGCAAAAACTCTAACCTGAACTCCTTCATATTCCGGTGTAATACTTTGTTGTTCGTTTGGTGTTATTTCAACCTCATAGTATCTTATATTGTCACCTTTTTTTTCATCCAAAAAAGAGTCAGCACTGATTTTTGTAATCTTCCCGGATAAGGTCTTTTTAAATCCTGGAGAGTCAACAGATATTTTTACTTTACCAGATGTATAGATAAATGGCCTATACCTTGCATCAAATTTGGCGTCAATAATACGGATGCTATGAGACTTTTTTATAGTCAGAATCTTTTGGTTAGTTTCAATATAGGAGTTATTGGTTAAGTTTCTCTCCACATCGAGAATCACACCTTGTACTGGAGATACAACAGTATTAGCAATAATTTTGTTTTTAAGAAGTTCAGCCTCACCATGTTGCTCTTTGTTATTTTTTCTAAATTCATAGATTCTGTTATTTACTTCATTAATCTTGTCTATCAACCGGCTAAGATAATCTTTGTTTTTATTATTTATATCACTTTCTGAAGAAAGGAAAGACATTTCTTGAGAGTTAATTTGTGATGTCAACTTAGATATTTCTAGTTGATTGTTTAGTTTATCAATTGCCGGTGCTTGGGATTTATTTAATAATTGAGCTTTAGTATTAAGAATATCCTTTTGAATACTTAGTGCATTCTTTTCATTAAGATAGCTTTCTTTTTTTTTCTCGAAAATACTCTTCTCTATTTCAAGCGCTTTATGCTCCGTATAAAAACGATATGAGGATAGTTCGGAGAGGGTGTTAGTGTCAGTTTTATTAAGTATAGATTCAACTTCTGTAAAATTACCTTGTAAAAGTTTTGATAAAAGCTCGAGATCTTTAAGCAGATTATTATACTTCTGACCATTAAGTTCCAGTAAGTCTCTTAATGACTTCTCTTTATAGAAAACATCAAGGTTTGTATATGAAAAAAGCACATCTCCGGGAAGAACTTGTTGTCCTTTTTTAATAGAAAACTCATTAATCAGGCCTGAACTTGGGCTAGTAACTTCAATTTTATCAGAAGACCCAGAAATAACCCCTGTACCAGGGGTTACTATGTCAATTTTAAATGCAGAGAGCATTATCAATAAGATAGTGAGAATAAATACACTGATTGATACCTTACTTTTTATTATACGTTTCATTTAGATCAATTCGCCGCTAATTTGCAGCATTTCTATGCTGTTTAAATAAATATTAACTCTTTTATCTATTAGCTTTCTCTTTGTTGAGAATAAATCATAGCGAGTGTTGAGCATTTCATAATACGAAGACTGAGAAATGTCATACTCTGTCATTTGATTATCTAAGATATTCTCTGTTGTTTCAATCTGCTGCTGTAAACTCTTCATTTCCTCGATATTTGAACGCCTTGTGAAAGTAGTTGTTCTAAGTTTGGATGTAAGCTCTTTGTATTTATTGTCAGCTTCTTCCTGTGCTGCAAGATATAGCTTTTCTTTTGCCAGTTTGTTTGAGATGTTGTTATAATTAAAGACATTAAATTGTGCTTGTAATCCTATATAGGAATCATCTTCTTTTTTATTATCTGTTTGTTTGTATTCTGAAACAATATTGATATTCATAAAAGGACTTTGCTGGCTTATCTCACTCCGAGCCACAATAGCCTTTTTCCGAAGGATTTTGAGATCCGTATTGTTATTGATTCTTTCATTATCAGGGATAAATTCTTCTATTTTCTTCATAGTATTATTATCAATATATACTCCAGATTCAGGATATGTGACTCCAGTGTACTGTTCAATATTTGATCTAAAAAGTTCAATTTCACGTTCTATACTTTCTATATCGGTTTGAAGCCTATCTATAAGTAGCTTGCCTTGGTTCTGGTCACTAGCTTTTGCAAGCCCCAAAGCGTAGTTTGTACTAATCTGCTCATATATTTTTATCGATTGTTTTTTTAATGACTGAGCTTCATGAAGCAGCTCTGTATAGAGTTTTATGCTAATAACATTCTCAATCAACAGACGATATAGCTTTTCTTCTTCCTGGTGCAAAGCCAGTTTGCTCATCAATAGTTGATTCTCTGCTTGCTCAAACTTATCGGGAAGATCTGAACTATATAGTGTCGAATTAGCAGATATTTTAGATTCATTTTTATAGTCGCTGACTTCTTGTTTTGCCGTATAACTAACATCTACTTGTGGAAGAAAATAGAGTTTTGTCTGTTTACTTTTTTCGTACTCTGCTTCCACTTCATATTGTTTAACTTTAATAATTGACGAATTATTCTTTAACTCATCATAAAACCTTAAATAATTTACGCCTTCTTCAGCAAGAGAGGATAGGGAGAAAAAAAATAAAGCAATAAAAGATAGAGTTTTATTTATCATAGATTAGCTCCATTACTTTCATTATTTTGTTTTTTATGGAATAATATTCCTTCGATGCATCCTGTAAGTTTTGTACACCCTTACATGCGATATCATTTGAAAGCGATATTTCTTGCCTCATATTTTTAATTGACTCAACGATATCATCCAGTTGAGAATTTATATTATTATCTTTATTGCTTAATAAAGAAAACAACTCATTTTTGAACGTAATGTGTTCTGAAATAAGATTATCCTGTCTATTGCTGTTATCATGAATAATTTCATTAGTCGATTCTTTTAATTCAATAATGGTTTCTTTTTGAATTTCAACTAGCGTTCTCTTCATTTCAATGAGCTGACATAAATGAGTATTAATATCACATAACTCTTTTAGCACTAGTTCAGTTGAGTCTTTATTATCTGAAACAACAATAAGCTTTTTGTTAAGGTTTATACTCAATTCACTTAGTGTATCTAATCGTGAAGATATAAACTCAAACTCTCTTGCATATTCATATTTTTCTGTTACTTCTTTTTTTGTTTTAGTGTAATAGGCTTGCCAAAAGTTCAGACTAAGCAGTAATAATACAGATACAGTAACACCTATAATCGATGTCAGGAAAGCAAATGACATGGCAGCAAGAGCTGAAGCAACCGATGACATCATTTTGGCTATTTGTGCGGCCATATCTCCTTCACCGCCCAGAGCTCCTGCTATTGCAGATACCATGGATGTCAGTCCTAGAAAAGTACCTATCAGACCTAATGAGACCGATACAGATGCTGCTAGTTTTGTTTGTTTATCCAGCACAATCCAGTCTTCGACTTTTGCTTTACGAAGGAATACATGCACCAAATGAATCACTAAAGGCACAGCGTACAGAAATAACATCGCATAAGTTATTTCCGGCGCCAATGTAATCGACTCATTGATCGTACTCTGCACCGTATCAAATATGAAGTAAGAAGCAATTACAATGATGTATATCAGAGTGCCTGCTAAGAACATTTAATTCATCTCCCAGTAAAGACAAGACTTATCTGTAGGGCAATGTTTTTCATCACCAATTTTCAGCACGATACTTTTGTTAGTTTGTATATTTGTTTTGAAATAGAATAGATTATAAATCATCTTATTTTTTCTATTTACCACTCTCTCAGGCATATAACTATAAACACTGACACTATCTCCTTTTGTTTTATTAATATTTTCTATAATAGCATCTTTTTGTTCCTGATTTAGTAATACCCCTTCATTAAAAACTATAACTTTACCATTAAGATCAACAGTCGAATCCTTAAATTTAAGAAGTCCTCCAGTCATCTCCTCATATGCTTTACCAGTACCGGATATCATAAAAACGGTTGATATTAATATCAGAACGCATAGTGCACCACTTAATCCATCTACCATTGGTGCTAATTCATCATCATTGTTAAATTCGTCTTCTGTATTATTCATTATTAACGCTTACAACCTGATTTAATACCTGTACAAAATTATTGTTGCTGATAATTTTAATTGTCAAAAAATTACGCACAATATCAAAACAAGCCCATTCATATAAAGATAAGATTAATCTTCTTGTATTGTTTATTATTTAATCTCAATGATGTTCTGCCACATTCAGGTATACCTATAGTGAACCAATTAACATACCAACTAATGGGTAGAAAATCTGTTTGGATATCTTCTTTTTTTAATCTCACTGCACAGACCATTCATGGATTATATTGAGAGCGTATAGTAGAAAATGTCTGAAACGCCGAAGTTATCCTCGTAGAAATAAAGAATCTGGACTATCCCGGTGGACGAGCCATGTTGCATTACTATATCCAGTCCAGGCGTAAGATGTGGCTATCAAAGAAAACAGTTTGCTTCGAAATTCTGCTGGGTTATCAGCTCCAGTATGACTGAGGATAAGTCGAATCTGAGATTGCAGGACAACGATGCGGGATTATCTTCGAGGTTAACACACTGGGGCTCTCATATTGTGTCTATGTTTTTGCCACTCCCAGACAGGATGCAGAACATAACCATGAATCACTTGCAAGAGCCTTCTGCGCTTTGGTGGCCGCGTGAAAACGGTGCTGGTTGATAACCAGAAGGCTGCGGTGCTGAAAAATAACAACGGGAAAGTCGTGTTCAACTCCGGATTCCTGCTGCTGGCCGATCACTATGGCTTCCTGCCACGGGCCAACCGTCCACGAAGGGCCAAAACCAAAGGTAAGGTGGAACGGATGGTGAAATACCTCAAGGAGAACTTCTTCGTCCAGTACCGCAGATTCGACAGCTTCACTCCTGTCAATCAACAACTGGAGCAAAGGATAGCCGATGTGGATGACAAACTGGAGCTTCGCCAGTTCAAAGAAACGCCGGAACAGCGCTTCGCGCTGGAGCAGGAACATTTTCAGCCGTTACCGGATACGGACTTCAATACCAGTTACTTCGACATCCGCCATGTGTCCTGGGACAGCTATATCGAGGTTGGCGGTAATCGTTACAGCGTTCCCGAAGCGATGTGTGGTAAGCCGGTATCGATACGAATATCACTGGATGACGAGTTGAGGATCTACAGTAATGAGAAACTTGTGGCCTCACATCGCCTCTGTTCAGCATCGTCTGGCTGGCAGACAGTGCCGGAGCATCACGCCTGAAAAGTTCATGCGGCATGTGGATGCTTACATCAGATGGTATAACGAGCGGCGTATAAAATTATCGCTGGGTGCAGTCAGACCTGAAATGTACCGCCAACAATGTGGGGTGGCATAATAAAGCAGTCTAGGAAATCGTCCGCATCCCCCTTCACACTGACGACACACCGGTAAACATACTGGCACCGGGCCTGAAAAAGACGAAAACAGGGCGCATCTGGACGTATGTCCAGGATGATCGCAATGCGGGTTCGTCATCTCCTCCGGCGGTCTGGTTCGCGTACTCACCGAACCGGCAGGGGGCCCCCCGCAGAGCAACACCTCCGCCCCTTCCGGGGTATCCTGCAGGTGGATGCGTTCACAGGTTACGACAGGCTGTTCAGTGCAGAACGTGAAGATGGTGCGCTGACAGAAGTTGCGTGCTGGACCCATGCCGGAGAAAAATCCACGATGTATACATCAGCAGCAAAAGTGCGACGGCAGAAGAAGCCCTGAAGCGAATCAGTGAGCTGTACGCCATCGAGGATGAAATACGGGGATTACCAGAGTCAGAGCGTCTTGCAGTCAGGCAGCAGCGAAGTAAAGCGTTACTGACCTCGCTGCAGGAATGGATGGTGGATAAGAATGGGACGCCCTCTGTTATTACAGTGATGACGGTCTGGCGGAGGCGGACAATAACACAGCGGAAAGAGCGCTTCGTGCAGTCTGTCTCGGAAAGAAAAATTCTTATGACCTTTGTCAAATATTAAGCCCAAAAAAACCTTACGCAGCTCCGGGAGCTTCGTTATATCGCGGATTAAAGAACCTGAAACAGTCAGACTGTATCTTGGATTTTACAAACTCTTATTCGGGGATTTTAGCCCCATGACGATTTACGCAGTGAGCTGGCCTCTTTCTACGTGCAGGTATTAGCGTATTCTGGCTTCCCTGAATTCTTTTACGAGGATCACTCATTCCGTGTCTGACTGCTTCAGGGGTTAATTTTGCTTCTGCTGACTGAATGATGATTGGGCAGCAAGTGCAATATCCCACATAAATCCAGTCAACTCACGAGCCACCGCCGTAATGGCTACTTGTGATTTTTTCCCTTTTGCTGTCAGACTTCGGTAACGAGAACACAATCGTTGTTGAGCTTTCCATGCAATATCTTTGGAATATTGTGTTACAGAGTCCGGTCGGTAATATATAAGCCATGCACCAACTTTTGCAGGTGTACGATAAGACTAGGCGGCTTCGTAAAGCAGACGCCTCAGTTCGCTGTTTCCACTGGAATATTCACCTGGCACCAGTCCCAGAAAAGCCATGAGCTGTTTGGGATTGGAAAATCGCGAAAAATCACCCAGTTCAGCAACCAGTGTTATTGCAATTAGCTGACCAACACCTTTAAGAGCCTGCAACTGGCAGACCAGATTGCACAGAGACCACTCAGGTAACAGGCGAGATATTTCCTGGTCGAGTTGAAGTATACGATCTTCAATCTGCTCCAGACTTTGACAATAGTGTTGAAAAGCAATCTGTTGAGATGGCTGACTAAATGATTGATTAGCTAACCAGGTTCGGTGTTTTCCTGTCCAGTGCTTTCCAGCATAATGTTTGTCTGTTCGCAATAGCATGCTCAGAATTCGCTGTCGGGCAACTCTGCTGTCTCGTTTAGCTGCTGCACAGGCTCTGATTAGATCCCGCATAGCTTCATGAGTCAGGTCAGAGATCCAGACAGGGGTAAGTTCTCCAGCCCGCAGTAACCTGGCGAGAGAAATTGCGTCCCGATGATCATTTTTGATTCTGTCTGTCGGTGATTTTGGTATCCGGGAAGGGGCAATAACCTGGCATTTTATATTCATCGCTGTGATTTGATGATATAGCCCAAAACCACAAGGGCCAGCCTCATAGCAGGAAAGAATGTTTCCGTAAAGTCCTTGCAATTTCTGAAATAATCGACGTACAGCCTGGGCTTCGTTGTTAATCGTACCATAATAACGAACTTCGCCAAGCCGTTCAGGTGCAGCAATAGCAACCGCCAACGTTTCTTTATGCACATCCAGCCCGACGTAAGCCGCAATATTTTCCGAATGCATGATGACCTCCTCTGGAATATCCCCCCAATGCTATAGTGAGTATATAAAGGTCATATCATCTACGTGTTCTTCGGTAGCGATCACGGCGGCGAGCGTGGTGCACTGCTGTACGGGCTGATCGGCACCTGCCGTCTGAACGGTATCACTCCGAAAGCGCATCTGCGCCATATTCTGAGCGTACTATAGAAATGGCCCTCCAACCGTGTTGATGAACTCCTGCCATGGAACGTAGTTCTCACCAATAAATAAGCGTCAATACGGTGCTCCGTTGACGCTTACTATTAATCCCAGTTGACGTTGTAAATTTTGTAACGCCTGTGAAGACTGCTGGTGTGAACCGGCGAAGGGGGCAAGCGACTCGGCAAAAATTTTACGTGAACAAGCCGGGTTACGGCAGTACCAGTGGCGGACGGAAAATACAAGCCATAGCGTCTGCCCTGAGCAGGGTAGATGCTGTATCCGGCGCCGACGACAACTATGAACAGAGTCGCTGCGTTTAAGGCATTCAGGGCATTGTGCTGTTTTGCGTTTTCCGCGAAGATGGAGGGTTATGTGCAGGTATTATGGGTTTGTAACTAGTAGCGATTGCAGCTAATGTGGGCTGAAAATCGGGGTAAATGCAGGTCGGGTCGATTTCAAATGCAGATTACTATACCTATGGTTCCGATTTACTTCCTGGCAATATGCATAGCGTGCGCAGTTTAAACCAATTCATTCGCTGCGCCACCAGGAGGCAGCAAAAACAGGACGCAATTGGACAATTATCGGGCGAAAAGGCAAACCGGGCATTTATATGCCCGGTAAGTTGTTATCAAAGCGTTGCTATCCAGCCCATTTGCATAAACCATTCGGTTACAGGGGCAAGCGTAAACTCGACGCAGAGCAGCCCGACGAATGTCAGGACGAGGGTGTAAGGCAGGGCCATCCACACCATGCGGCCATAAGAGAGGCGAATCAATGGCGCGAGTGCAGAGGTCAGCAGGAACAGGAACGCAGCCTGACCGTTCGGCGTAGCGACGGAGGGCAGATTGGTACCGGTATTAATGGCGACCGCCAGCTGCTCGTATTGCTTCAACGTGATAGCGCCACTTTCCATTGCTGCTTTCGCTTCGTTGATATAAATCGTCCCCACGAAGACGTTATCCGAAATGGATGACAACAGACCGTTGAAAATATAGAACAGCGACAGCTGAGCATGTTCCGATGCCTGCAACACAAACTGAATAATCGGCGAAAACAGTTGTTGGTCGATAATCACTGCGACGACCGAGAAAAACACCGTCAACAGTGCGGTGAATGGCAGAGATTCGGTGAAGGCTTTACCGATAGCATGTTCATCGGTGACACCGGTCAATGATGTCGCCAGAATAATGACTGACAAACCAATCAAACCAACTTCCGCCAGATGCAGTGCCAGCGCAGTCACCAGCCAGACGCCGATAATCGCCTGGACAATCAGACGGATTTTATCCTGACGGGTACGCTGGTGGCGGCTTTGATCGTCAAACTGTTGCAGCACTTCGCGGACTTTCTCCGGCAGCGTTTCACCGTAGCCAAACCAACGTAGCTTCTCTACCAGCAGGCAGGTTAACAGGCCACAAATCAGAACCGGGACGGTCACCGGCGACATGCGCAGGAAGAAATCGCCAAAATGCCAGCCAGCCGCTTTAGCGATGATCAGGTTCTGTGGTTCGCCCACCATGGTCATCACGCCGCCTAATGCGGTGCCGACACCGGCATGCATCATCAGACTACGCAGAAAGCCACGGAACTGTTCCAGAACCACTTTGTAATGCTTGTCGATATGACTATCGTCTTGCAGGTCGGTATCTTCGGCACGGGAAGAGGCTACGCGATGATAAATACCATAAAAACCGACTGCGACGCTGATCACCACCGCCACGACGGTTAAGGCATCGAGGAACGCGGAGAGGAACGCCGCCGCCATGCAAAAAGAGAGCGACAGCAGCATTTTGGAGCGAATGCTTAACAGCAAACGGGTAAATATGAACAGCAACAGCTGTTTCATAAAATAGATACCCGCCACCATAAACATCAGTAACAGCAAGACTTCAAGATTTGCCGCAACTTCTTCACGAACATGTTCCGCGCTGGTCATGCCGATGAATACCGCTTCGATAGCCAACAGACCACCGGGGAGTAGCGGGTAGCATTTCAGGGCCATCGCCAGAGTGAAAATAAATTCCGCTACCAGTAACCAGCCAGCGACGAAAGGGCTGATGAGGAAAATTAACGGGTTTACGATTAAGAAAATGATGAGGGCGAGTTTGTACCAGTCGGGGGACTGGCCCAAAAAATTGCGCCATAGCGCGCGGCTCCAGGAGATCTCCATGATGGTTTCCCTTATATTCAACATTAAAAATTATCGAAAGTTCACCATTCTGAAAAAACCTCACGTAGAAAACAGAGATAATATATATATTGTCCTGTTTTTGGAGAGGTTCATGGTAAACAGAGCTCTGCTCTCAATAAAGCCCCCAATACATTAATCTTTCTCGGAGGCTTTATTTTTATCTTTAATTAGTAAATAAGTTGTTTAATATTCATGTTGGATGTCAATTTCATAATCTACCTGAACGGCAGGTTCTGAAATATCCTCCTGTACATTAGTTGGGGAGAGAGTATTACTATTATCTTCTGTTCCCATGTTCGTCTCATCACTTCTGAACTCCACCGTTTCAGAAATCATATTTCCGACCTTATCAATTGCGGTAATAGTATAATTTTGTGCTGAATCAAACACCGACTGTGGAATATTGACGCTCCACTTACCATCGCTTACCGTTGCCTCATAGTCGGTATTATTAATTACCAGCGACAGCCTGGTTACATCCTCATCAGCAGAACCGGTAATCTGCACCTGATCGCCACCAATCCACAGATGTTGTTCCACCTGCGGCGTGTTGATCTCCCTGTCGACAGCAAAAGCATCTTCTTTCGTTGCCACGTTACCGGCCTGGTCAGTCACTTCGACGGAATACTCCTGACCATTCTTGTACAGAGAGGCATCAATGCCTACCGACCAGGTTCCGTCCACAATTGTTGCATTATAGGTGTGTTCACCAATCGTGACCTTCACGCTCACAACGTCGTCTTCCACCCTGCCGATCAGCTGCACCTCATCCATCCCCACGCTCAGAGCCTGCTCAACGTCTGTTGCTGCCACCTCATTGTCTATCGTGAGTGAGCCGAATGACACACTCTCATTGCCGGCCCGATCGATGGTTACCAGACTGTAAGGCTGCTCCTTATTGTCCAGCTCATTCGCCACTTCCAGAGACCAAGCTCCATGTTCATTCGCAACAGTAGTATAGGTATGCCCCCCAATAGTGAGCTTGATTACAGAATAAGGCTCGCTATTTCCCTCAAAACGTGGCCTCAGGCTGTTCGTAAGCAGTGACTCACTCGCGTGTTCCTCGTCTGAAAGCATAACGTCTTTATCCTCAACCTGCACATCGGACAGCTCAGGGCTGGTCAGATCGATGGTCACCTTATTCTGAGCGGTACTAATATTACCTGCCGGATCGGTGACCTTCACCGTAAAGGCATGGTCACCCTCATTCAGATTTTCATTAAACGTGAACGTCCAGTTACCCTCAGCATCAACCTTAGCCAGATGTTGCTGCTCGTTTACAGTGATTACGACAACAGAACCCGGCGTTGTCTTTCCGCACAGTGTAGGCTGTTGATTCTTTGTCACCATGTCATTCTGACCACCAGTGTTGGACTCTGCACTCAGTTGTGCATCAGCCGAAGGGGGCGTAGCCATAACTGTGATCTCGCCTTTAAACTCTGTCTCTGCTGCATTTCCGGCCTGGTCGACAACCGTGACGGTATATTCGTATTTACCATCCGTCAGCTTGTTCTCTTCAGGTATGGTGAATGTCCAGTGCCCTGTATGATCGGCTTTAAACGTAAAGGTCTGCTCACCGACTTTCAGAGTGATCGTCGCGTTCGGCTCGGTGATTCCTGTAAACTTCGGACACGAGTATTTCGTCAGCTGACTACCCGCAAAGCCTGTTTCACTCTCCTCTGCCAGACAAGCCTCATTAATGAGCGGGGCCGCTGTATCCACCGTCAGAGAGCCCGTAACCTGCGACGTATTTCCCACCTTATCAGTGACCTGGACCGTATAGTTCCAGACACCGTCCGGGAGAGAGTGGCTAACATTGATGGACCATTGTCCATTCTCGTTCGCATCTGCCTTATACTGCACGTCATTTATTGTCACCACTATTACTGAGCCTGGCTCAGCCTTACCGATCAGAGTAGGGGTGGATGTACCAGCTATATGCCCGGGCACACTGGAAGCGCTGTCATGCTGTACGCCCGTCACTTCCAGTCTGGCAGTGGTATCAATGACAAACGTTCCGTTTACCACAGGCCCCAGGTTACCTGCGCGGTCCTGTACCTGAATGCTGTAGTTATATGTTTTGTCATTCAGCGGCCCAGGGATCTCTATAGCCCAAGAACCATCCATACCGGCAGTGGCATAGTAATGATTACCAGCAATGGTCACTATCACCAGCGCATTAGACGGGGCTTTGCCCTGCAACTGAGGCGACGTATCTTTAGTTACCTTCTGGCCATCAATATCTACGCTGTCAGCCAGCACAACGTCCTGAACCTGTTGTGCATTGTTCAGTACAATCGTCACATTGCCCTGTTGCGGGACGTTCTCATTACCCGCCTTGTCGGTAACCTTGATAGTGTACTGATAGTCTTGTTCACCCAGAGCATCTTCTACCGTGATCTGCCATTTACCGCTGCCGTCTGCAGTAGTCGCATATTTATGCCCGTTAATCTCGAACTCAATTTTTGCACCAGGCTTAGTTTGTCCGGCGAAGACGGGGTTAGTGACGTTGGTGATGTTATCACCTTTGTCACCCGAGTCCGTCACTAGTTCACAGGTTGTATCAGGTTTTTCATTATCGATAACGAACTGCCCTTGGACACTGTTGCTGTTACCAAACTTATCGGTAGCTGTAATAGTATAGGTATATTCCTTATCAGTCAGGTTATTCAGTGTCAGGTTCCACGACCCATTCTGTTCTACAGTAACGCTATGTGACGTTCCGTCTACCACCACGACCACAGTACTGCCCGGAGAGGCGGTTCCTGTCAGCGTATGGGTTTGCCCCTTGAAATAATGCTCATCACTATTCCCTACTGGTGTGGTATCAGCTACATGAACCGGTTTAGTGCCTACCTCAAACTCAAATTCCTTCCTGTCAGAGGTGTTACCGGCTTTGTCGGTATAGCTGACCGAGACCTTGTGTGTACCATCGCTCAGCTCAGGCAGTGTAAAAGTCCACTGACCTTTGTTATCGGCGGTAACAGTATAGTCATGATTGTTCAGGGTAATGGTTACTGTAGCTCCGGCCTCCGCGGTCCCGGTGAGTGTCGGTGTTTTATCATTCGTGCATCCTGTCTCACCGGTTGCAGAGGAAGCATCAAGCCCGGTGGTAATCTCCTGTGTCTCGGTATCATAAACCAGTTGGGTACTGACAGTTCCTGTATTACCCGCTTTATCCGTTTCTTCAATCCTGACGTTCAACGTGGTGGTGTTGCCCTGCAGCTGGCCTGTAATATCAACCTGCCATTTACCTGATTTATCCACGGTCGTGTTGTAAGTTTTATTGCCCACAACAACTTTTATCGTGTTACCCGGCTCCCCCCGCCCATGCAGAATAGCTGAAGTACTGTTCGTATACAGCACCCCATTGCTTACCAGTGCATCATCACTCAGGCCATAGTTCACAACAGGTGCAGTTCGATCCATAGTAAATGATGTCGTTATACTAGTCTGATTACCTGCTTTATCTGTGCTGATAATCTCGGCGGTATAGTCTCCATCAGGCAAATTTGCATTTGCCAACTGCAGATTCCAACGACCGTCCTGATTCACAGTGGTGGTCCAGGTTTTACCATTCACCTTGATAGATATGGTAGCGCCTGGTTCTCCAGTACCTTGAAAGGCGGGTTGTCTCCAGTTGATAATACTTTCGCTATCACCGCTCGGTTCAAGTGTTGCCGTTAGCCGATTATTTTGGGTATCAATTGTGATCTCACCTATTACGGATGACTGAATCCCCCCCGCTGACTCGATAACTTTGTAACTGTGAGTCCCGTCGGTAAGTTCGTCCGGAATGTCTACATACCATTTTCCATCGCTTACTATTGCGTCATAGACCTTATTATTGATCTCCACGCGAACGACAGCGCCGGGCGTACAGGTACCGGTCAAACGAGGAGTATCGTCTGAAGTGATGTTATCACCCAGAGCCCCGGTATCAGACTTTTCATCTAAATGTACAGACAGATTGGTGATCGTGACAGTGTCCGTAGTGGTGGTCACGTTACCCCATGAATCACGGATAGTTACCGTGTAATCATGCTGACCTGAAGGCAGATCACTCGTTAATGCACAGCTCCATGACCAGCTATTACCGCTCTGATGAATCACTACAGGATAGGTTGTACCGTTGATAACTAACTCACCACCAATAACGCTTCCCCCCCCATCCAGATTAATATTTCCCTGAAATGAAGGTCGAGCATTGGTGGTTACCATATCCCCCTTCTGATCACTGTCCGTTTCTGGAGTCAGCTCACTGGTAGCAGAAAAATTATGCTTTTTGTGGACATTGACAACCCAATTACGAAGCTCTTTTGAGTTTCCTGCTGCGTCAGTAGCTGTAATGGTGAAACTAAGCTGCTGTTGTCTGCCGTTATCCGGAATAACACCTTCTGGTAAGGTAAATTCCCATTTACCGTTATTATCGGTTGTTGTAGTCCAGGTCCAAGAACCAAATCTAATGCTTATTTGTACTCCAGGTTCAGACTGTCCTGTTAGAGTTGGTGTTAAATCTGTTGTATACCAAGGGCCCACAGAGCTTGTATTACTTTCATCAGATACACCAGAAAATGTTAGATTCGGTGCACTGTTATCTACAACGAGGGTTACATTATCCTGCGTGGAGTTACCTGCCACATCTTCAATTGTAATAGTGAAGTTGTTTGTTGAGTTAGCCGCCATTTGATTAGGCCATGCGACGCGCCAGTTGCCTTGGTTATCAGCTTTGACAGATACAGTTGTTTCACCGAGCTGAAAAGTTACCGTACAGTTAGGCTCACTTTTACCCACAAAAACAGGCCAGCGGTTTTGGGTGATAAAATCCCCTTTAATGCCAGTATCACGGATCTCTTCCAGCGAAAAATCCACCACCGGAACCCCCGTATCAATAAATACGCTTGAATTTGCAGTACTAGTTAGCCCATTAGAAGAGTCAGTGACTTTTGCCTCAATACTATTCAGGCCTTCTGTCAGATCTGTTGTCAGCTCCAAGCGCCATATCCCTTGATCATTAGCCTCAACTGAATAGGTCTGACCGCCTGCGGTCAGCAGCACAGTAAGTCCCGGCGTGGCACTCCCGGTGAGTACAGGTCGTTTGTTAGACGTAATATAGTCGCCTACAATTCCGGTATCACTTTCCCTTTCAATTTCAATAGTGACATAAGGTGGTTTAATACCATCCGGAACATAGGTAAACTTAGACTCCGTTGTGATGGTATTACCAGCCTTGTCTGTAGCCGTCACCGTATAAGTATTTTCACCCATATCAGCATTCTGCGTCAGACTGACACTCCATTTCCCACTTTCATCTGCAACGGTTTCATATCTTTTACCGCCACAGTTGACGATAACCTTACTGTTAGGATCTGTCATTCCGCTCAGGTTAGGGCGAAGGCTGCTGGTAGCATTCTTTTGCCCTTCTATTACATAGGCCTGATCGAGTCCAGCAGTAAGGCTGATACTGGTATCTACTGTAAATTCAAATGTTTCCTGAGTAATGTTTCCCGCAGCATCTGTCACCGTCACGTTGTAGCTATAAGTATTGTCATCTAAGTCTTCCGGAATATTATATCGCCAGTTTCCTTTTTCATCTGATGTTAGCTCTATACGTTGTTCATTAAATTCAAGAACAACCTTTGTCAGCGGCTCCGTTTTCCCGGCCAGTACGGGTTTTTTTATGTTCGTAATGCTGTCGGAATCAGACTCTCCTGTGTCAAATGCACTATCAATTCCGCCAGTGACTTCTGGAGCTTGAGTATCAATGATAAGAGTTTCCTCAAATACAGCTACGTTGCCATAAATATCGGTAACCTCAACCTTAAAAGGATATTTATTATCAACCAGTTCTTTGTCAAAACTAACTATCCAATGACCGTCTTCCTGTTTTGTAACAGATACTTCTTCACCTGCAATCGTAACTTTGATTGCACAGTTCTCCGGGGCTGTTAGTATGATCTCTGGTTTTTTGTGGTTGGTGATCCAGTCATTTTTGATACCTGAATCTGATTCGCCTGCCAGAGAGACAGATATAACTGGCGGATTAGTGCTGATACTGATTTTGCCTTCTTCCTGAGTTGTATTACCAGCTGCGTCGGTGACGCTTACCGTGTATGTGTATTCAGCGTCTGCGAGTTGTTCCGGTAACTCAAATGACCATGAGCCATCTTCTTTGACCGTTGTATTAAAGGATTTGCCATCAATGAATAGCGTGATAACGCTTCCGGGTTCAGATTTACCGGCAAACGAAAGTAATTTGTTATTGGTAATATACTTATCATCTTTCAGCGTCGCATTCTCTGGCGCTACGCTCAATGACACCTGGGTGTCAAGTGTGAAACTGAACTCCTGCTCGCTCTTGTTACCTGCCTTGTCCGTGACTGTCACAGTATAAGTATATATTCCGTCATTAAGCATTAGAGTTTCGGGCAGTTGAAGACGCCAATTGCCATTATCATCAGCTTCCAGCAGCCATTCTTGATCGTTTAGCTTAATGACCACAGATGCTCCGGCTTCAGTCTGACCGGTTAATATGGGGTTTTTAACATTTGTCAGGTTATCGGAGGAAGAAATACCACTGTCACTATCTTTATCCAGTCCACCTGTCACTTCAGGTTCCTGGGTATCAATAGTCAGGGTTTTATTGACAGTAGAAACATTACCAAATCTGTCGGCAACTTCCACAGTAATAACATGCTCGCCATCTGCCAGGACGTATTCAGACTGAATTGTTACGCTACCGTCTTCGCTTGCAACAAGCTCATAACGCTTACCATCTAAGGTCACGATTACTTTTGAACCAGGATCGGTCGTGATGACAAAGGCTGGTTTATCTACGTTAGTCAGCCAGTCGCCCTTTACCGATGAGTCGCAGCTATCCTCCAAGGCAACCTGCACCTCGGGAGGCGTTGTGTCGATTTCAAGCTTTCCTTCCAGACGCTGGCTGTTACCTGCTACGTCAGTCACGATGATTTCATAAACATACAGTCCATCCGGCAAGATATCCTGTAGGGAAATGGCCCATTTGCCATTTTTATCTGCAGTGACGTAATATTCCTTACCGTTTATATTCAGTACCAGCGAGCTGCCAGCTTCTGCCTCTCCCTGAAAAACCGGTTTGGCATGGGGAGACAGAAAGTGGCCCTCCGTTTCTCCCATGTAGGTTCCTTCAATAGAAGCAGTCAGAAAGGTTTGCGTATCGACTGTGAATGTAAACTCTTTGGTGATAGTGTTACCTGCAGCATCTTGTGCTGTTACATTGTAGGTGTACTCACCATCCTCAAGCGCTTGAGGAACTTTTACCTGCCACTGGCCTTTTGAATCTGCCTTAACCGTCCATGACTGATTGCCCAATTTTACCGTCAGTGTGGAATTGGGTTCAGTCTTACCTGTCAGTAGAGGCATTGTGTGGCTGGTTATTCCATCCGTCTGACTGACACCTGTGTCATCCTCAGGGGCCAAACCAGCCATCAACAGACTGACAGAAGTATCAATAATGATGCTCTGTTCAATACTGTACGACTCGCCTGTCTCTGGATTAGTAATGCGTAACTCGTAAGTATAAGAACCATCTTCAAACGTAGAAGGTAAGGTGAACTTCCAGGCACCATTAAGATCCACACTTAATGGATACGTTTTGCCGTCAAACATCAGTTCGGCTGTCATGCCTGGCGTGGCTTTACCGGCAAGGACGGGCTGAGAGATATTCGTCACACCATCATTGAGTGTACCGGAATCAGATGATTCATCTAGCGCACCAGTAATGAATAGTAGCGTTTGCTTCTGCTCTGTAGACTCCTGGACAGACTCCTGCTTGGTAACCTGAGAACTTGAAGAAGACGATGAACCAGAGACACTGCTCGGTTTCGAAGCTGTCTGTGGAGTCGATACCTGCACCACCATGTCCTCAGGTCTCAATTGCTCTGATAGCTTTGTAGCAATCCTCTCCTCTTGGATTTCCTTCTGTTCTGGTGCTGGATTTTCCTCTTGAGATTGCATTTCCTTCACCAGCATTTCCTCAAGAGCTTCCTTATAGTTTTCAAGCTGTGCTTTCAGCTGAGTAAGTTCTTTGTTAGCCTCATCCTCAACTGTTTCATTCGTAACAACAAGAGCCTCTTTAGTTTCGGTATCAACACTCTTATCTGACTTAATTAGTTCGTCGTAGAAGGAGCTATCTAACCCCAGTTCGGCACCACTTAGAGAATCCACAACAGCCTGGGACGTAATTTTTTGTCCAGATGGGGAAACAATCTCAACCTCCCCCATTAAAAGAGAAGAAAGACCATCCTTAATAGTTTGTTTATTGCCCGATGCATCAGTGATAATAAGATCAAAGCCGGAAACATCAACAGATTTAGCAATATAGTTTTGCATGATACTGTCCTCTGAGTTTAATTATAGACGGATGATATTATCAGAACGATTTGTCGAGTATTAGATATTCAATATGCCTTTGAGCTGATACTGATTATCGATGACCTGATTATGAGATGTAGTGATTTACTTAATTTTGCTATCAACAAAGGATGAAAAGTATCTCTGTAGTGGCACAGTAATTTTGGCCACCTGATTAAAGGTGATATCCTCACCACAACATAAAACAGGTGACTTAATGAACTAGAAAACAAAACGAACCTTCTCTCCTGAGTTTAAGCTGGAATGCGCCCAGCTTATCGTTGATAAAGGTTACTCATATCGGAAAACCAGTGAAGCTATGAATGTTGGTTACTCTACTCTGGAGGCATAGATACGTCAGCTCAGGCGAGAACGTTAGGGTATCACGTCTTCTGCATCACCACTCACATCAGAGCAGCAACGTATTCGTGAGCTGGAAAAGCAGGTTCATCGTCTGGAGGAACAAAATACAATATTAAAAAAGGCTACCGCGCTCTTGATGTCCGACTCGCTGAACGGTTTGCGATAGTTACAGACTGAGCGGCAGCCACACGGTTGTCAGCCTTTGTGCTGCTCTGGGCGCACATCGCAGCAGTTACCGGTACTGGCAGAAGCGGCGTGATACCATTGATCCGGCGCGAGTCAGGTTGTATAGCGTAATACGCCGTGCCTGGAACCAGAGTCAGGGTTCCGCAGGTGCGCGCACTCTGGCAGATATGCAGATTCAAAATGGCATCCCGATGAGCCGTTATCGTGCCGGGCGGCTGATGAAATACCTGAACCTGAGCAGGTGCCAGCCCGGAAAACATCAGTACAAAAATGCCCGCCAGGAGCATACCAGCCTGCCGAATCTGCTTGAGCGTCAGTTTGCTGTGCCGGAGCCAGACCAGGTATGGTGCGAAGATATTAC
Source organism: Escherichia sp. F1 (assembly GCF_046764225.1). Classification (NCBI taxonomy): domain Bacteria; kingdom Pseudomonadati; phylum Pseudomonadota; class Gammaproteobacteria; order Enterobacterales; family Enterobacteriaceae; genus Escherichia; species Escherichia sp. F1. The sequence goes on along the minus strand of NZ_CP177202.1, from coordinate 824,455 downwards.
GTATATCTGGGCAGGAAATAGCTGGTGCTATCTGGTGGTCGTCATGGATCCTTTTGCCCGCAAGGTTATCGGCTGGGGTCTGTCAGCGGATGCCAATACCGCACTGTTAAGCAATGCCCTGCGGATGGCCTATAAATGCGTGGTCAGCCGCGGGACGTCATGTTTCATAGCGACCAGGGAAGTCAATATACAGGACTGAAATATCAACAACTTCTCTGGCGTTACAGGATAAAGCAAAGTGTCAGCCGACGGGGAAATTGCTGGGATAACAGTCCAATGGAACGCTTCTTCCGCAGTCTGAAAACAGAATGGGTGCCAACCGATGGCTACACAGGCAAAGACGTGGCCCGGCAGCAAATCAGCAGTTATATTCTGAATTATTACAATAGCGTCAGGCCTCACCATTATAACGGAGGGCTGACGCCGGAAGAGTCAGAGAACAGATACCATTTTTACTGTAAAACCGTGGCCAGTATTACTTGACCACTACAGTTTGCCGTTTAACCCGATTGGTGTGATTACTGATGCAGTGAAGACCTTCCCGCATCCTGACTCACACAGCGATCGACCTCTTGTGTCCTGCCCTGGACTCGTCGGTTACCGGAAGCGCCTTCATGCGAGGCATCTCCTCACCGGTGCGCGTGACCCAAGAAAGGCCTGACGGCTTGTCTCGTTACTGGCCTGTCCGGGTTATCAGTCTGGAGATTCAACTCTGTTTCCTCACAGGAGCTCTGTTATGGCAGGTAAAGTTACGGAAGCCGCTGTTGTGGGTGGCGTGGATACACATAAAGATCTGCATGTTGCCGCTGTCGTAGATCAGAACAATAAAGTTCTGGGGACCCAGTTTTTCTCCACAACACGGCAAGGTTACCGGCAGATGCTGGCATGGATGACTTCGTTTGGGGCATTAAAGCGAATTGGTGTTGAGTGTACAGGCACCTATGGATCAAGCCTACTTCGCTACCTGTGGTACTGGCAAAAGCAGCTGATACGGCAAGCGCAAGTGCGGCCCGACGGAAAAACACGGACGAAACCGGCTCTGCAACTGCCTTCTTTCCTGTACACACAATCCTTTTCTCCGTTACTGATACGTGACCACAAAGGTCAGTGCACCCGTGTATTCCCCCGCCTTCACGTTCGCCGGAAACACCGGCTGCGCACGAAAACGGAACTGTCCTTTAGCAGCAAACTCCACCGGGTAATTCACCGAATGACTGTCCTGAGTCAGACGTCCGCGATAATCTGCCTGCGCATCCACCGCCCGCACATCCACGCGAACACCATCACCGGCACCGCGGGTGACCACGCCCCCTGCATCCAGCTGCCCCGGGTTACCAAAATCCAGGGTGGCGACCTGCCCGGCCTTGAATGCTGAGCAGCCCTGAACCGTGGCACCGGACTCATACAGACGCACAGTGAAGTCACGCGGAGGCACAGACGCCCCCGAGGACTTGCGGTAAGTTCCGAATGTCAGCCGACCACTGTTGCCGGTGCTGTCCGCATCCACCACCACATGACAGGCCGAAGCCACCACGTCAGCACTGAATACGGTTTTCTGAACAGCGGCGTGAGAAACCCCGCCCCCTGCCAGAAGCAGAAGTACTGAAAGCGATAAATTTTTCATGCAACTGTTATCCCGTATATGGAATACCGGCTTCTGATATATAAAAAGGAACCAGCCTGTTTACCGCCTGATGGGTACGCTGAATACGCCCGAGAGCACCAGAGAAATATCCCTGAGAAACCTCATATCGTTCACAGGCCTCCCTTCGGGTATAACCCAGAACCAGAAAATACCTCAGCGCATTAAGAACTTTTTCACTGTGAACCGGAGATATTTCAGCTAATAACCAGAACTGGCTCTCTGACATTTTTCCGGGCGACAAAGTACGCCCGTGCTTCTTGCTCAGATACAGGTCACTGCTGTTCATTTACATCTATTCCAGAAATATAACCAGACAAAAAGACGGCATAAATCCGGATAACAAAAACGCATTCACTCTGCTGCCGTCCTGTTTTCTGTGGTGAAGACTATCACGGTGCTTTATAGCGAAAAACACTAATTTAACGATATTTATGACCAAACAACAACCATTTAATGGCACAAAACACCGCTAAAACCAATAAACATAGAATAAAAAACCAAAAACAAAAAACAGATAAAAAGATCGTTGTTTTTGTAAACACCAATATTGCCTACTGGATAGGTTTTTTGTTCTTATTTAGATATTCATCAAAAAACAGATCCCAATTTTCACAAAAAATATGAATTTAGAATAATAAAAAATATTAAACATGGAAATTAAAAACACAGAAACAAAAATATGCCCAGTCACTAACCACTCAATAAAGCAATAAACAGTCAAAACAGAGCACTACCATTACTAACATCCTTTATTTTCATGTGGTTGCAATGATAAAAGATGGCAATGAGATTCAACGTAAGTAAGGATGTATAATAAAAAGGATTACAGCTAAGAGTGTTAACAGAAGATGAAGAAAAAGCAGATACTGGATTTTATTCAGGAAATAAAGGCACCATGCAGAACGACTGATATTGTCTCGCGTTTTGAAATGAGTGCCTATCAGGCCCGCCATTATCTTATGTGTCTTGAAAAAGAAGGAAAAATAAGGCGTACGCCTCTTCGTCGTGGTGCCCGTACTTTATGGGAGGTAGCAAGGGAAACGGAAAAGTATTAATAAAAACATGCATTTTTTCTGCATAAACTTCACTCACTCCTCTACTGAAATATAACCATGATTTAACAATCAAGAACTTATATTGTTACTTTACGGCGTTAACTGAAATGTTGCCTAATCAAGAGTCTTTTTATACCACTCTCAGATACAGATTACTGATGCAGTATCCCATGATAACTCCGCATTTTTTCTGACTGCTGACCTCTTCGGCCTCATTAGCTGTGATGTCTTGATAAACAACCACTGGAAAAAAGATAGTCAATTCGTGTAATCGTACTGAAGAGAATCCCGTATAAATATTCAGCTGACAAAACGCCATCAGTCCATAAAAATCAACAGAAGCACAGATGATTCATCCAGTCATCGACGAAAAATTGTTGCCATAACCAGTGGCTATGGTTATTCTGCGCAACTTCGTTAAATACCCAAAACATTTGTCCGCAGGTGATGAAGTTCGTCAATGTCTCTCTTGTCTGAGTGGTGCGTAAAACAGATCGCCAGCAGATGCAGCCAGTGATCCACCGTTTGCGGAACAAAACGCCGGACCGTAAGGCTCCGGCATAAGCGTTCCTGTCATGATAAAGTTATTATGTTGCGTCCTCCTCACTCCAGGTCCCGGAGCAAATCTGGCTGGTACCTGTAAACAGACTTTGTACATACCGCTCTGCAATAAATCCCCGTACCACATGCCTCACAGAACTTCTTCCCATGAAAAAACCTCTCGCACATCACACAATGCCACTCCAGCACGGTCGGTAATGGCGATAAAAACATCGCCATATCCTCAATGTAAGGGTGGGATTTTTCCGGATTCAGCACCACGCAGTCCGTCTTCTGTTGCGCGGTCAGGGCATGTAAATCATGCTCAAACCACGCCCCCTGAGCATCTGTCTGCAAAATCAACCGACCACGACAGGAAAGGCAGAAACAATGCCTGATATTTCTGCTGAGCGCAGAATCGGCACTGATAATGTGCTCACCCGGCGTGATCCCCAGCCCCGTTTTTAGACCGTTCATCCTGCCACTGCCTCCTCACTGAAACGCCCTGTATGACAGTGTGTGCAGTACTGCTCCCCATAATAATCGTGGTGACATTGTCTGCAGTGCCAGCTGGTTTTACGCACCACGGGTAAGGCATCCGGTACGAATTGCTGCAGACGCTTAATCAAGCGTACCTCTCTGCGCTCCGGCCTGACATAAGGACACTGCTGACCGTGCGCTGTCAGCCCGTCGTCAGTGTGTTCAAACCAGGGACGCTCAGTGTCGTATTGCGGGTGGTATCTGAGTGCACTGCCGCAAAGGTGGCAGGTGTAGTGAGCATAAGGTGCGGCCTGTGCAGTACGGGCGCCCGTCAGACGTCCGTTGCCATCAAGAGCGAGAAAGGATTTTGCGTACATAGTCATATTCCTCAGCCGCCAGACGACACGCAGGCAACAGCCGTCCCGGTATGGGCAGCGTGGTCAGGGTGTGAATGGCGGTTCAGTTAAAATCTGGACTGGAGTTTGGGTAAAGCAGGCTGGTTGCTGTTACCGCACTGTGGTTGTCACACAATGGAACACTGACGTAAAAAACAGTCAGTGGGCGAGTGGATACATCGTTGCCGCCAGACAACAACCCATACTTTTGGTTTGCCGGGTATTGGTGCGCCTGTCGTGTTCAACTCCGGCTACAGCCAAAATTGCGCTCACCGGTACCGTTGACTTTGGTGTACTCTTTCGCGAGATAGTCAGCACGCTTCAGCATATCCCGTAAACCAGCATCATCATCGCGTTCCAGCCACACCGCCGGCCTGACCGGAAAATGCACCAGCGTGGCATAGCATCCGGCATCCACCCCCAGGGCACTGCACCAGGCCTGTTCAATCATTCCGGCCAGTGACCCCGGATCGCGATAATCGCCGGCACGACACCAGGTATCCCGGTTGACCAGCAGCAGGAGGTGATAGTGTTTTTTGCCCCTGAATACCCCGAACTCCCGGGCCCAGGCGTAATGCAGGGTTGTGGGATGCACGCGTTTACCCTCCCGATGCTTACGTTTCTGGTAAGCGTCGATTCGGGCTTTCAGGGCATTGATGAAGCGGGATATCACAGCCGCGTCCGTTGCTGCCGGTACATCCGGGAGATGCAGGTCAACCCGAAGTGCCGTCAGGCGTGGATGAACATTCAGTGCGTGCAGCACCGTCTCACGAATACGTTGCTGCCAGAAGGGATTGTATTTGTAGGTCATGGATAAATCTCCGTATGGTTTCGTTCATACGGAATAACCACGCCGTAAAAAATGCGCAGAGTCCTCCCTGCTCAGGCACTCTGTGATAACCCGACTGTCGTCTCCGGACTGACGGCTGCGTTGTTTTTTTAATGCAAAAAGCCAGTTACGGGGAAGGTTGTGAGGAGGGCGTGATGGTGATACGCAAAACAGTGTGCAGAGATTATGATAACGCCATCCCTCATAATACGGAATGTTTCCCGGACTGCGCGTCAACGCCTCCCTCAGGCTATTACCGAAATACCGATCGTCTGCTCTGTCTACTGACGTTACTGCCTGTGCTGATTCTGGCTGTCGTTTCAGGCGTCAGTTTATTTGTACTGTTGCAGTAGGTTACAGGGGAGGGATTATCCGGAATCAGCGGAGCAAAGCGCCCCGTCGCCTCTGAGCTTGCTGTGCCAGACAGTGACAGTAACGCACCGGCTCCCCAGAAATACGAGAAAACCTCAGCAGAGGTCGGTAATGCCCGAAAATCAGCCCATTACCGCCCACGCCTCCGGACACCATTCCCTTTTGATTTCAAATTCTTTGTTGGCGCTATACCGTTTAACGTTCCCGGTATTATCCTGGTTCCCGACAACAGGAACATATTCAGCTTTTAACAACCTGAGAAAACCCCAAAAGAATCACACAGAGCAGATAACATCTGGCGCAATATCGCTGTGATTACCGAACATTCAGGTGACATATTTCCAGACGGAAGCCGGCACGCGATCGTAAAGTTTGTTCATCGTCAGTTCTGCCAGCCGGTGATCGACCGCAGAGTTGAAAGCTTCCAGCTCCGCAGGGGTAAGTTTATAACGCGTGTGGGAAATCACCTTTTCCAGTGTCTCGCGGGATGAACAACGACGGAACTGATACAGCCAGTCTTCTTTGGTTTTAACTTCCATTAGCCTCCGTTACTTTATGCTGCGGTTAACAGGATGCTGTCAGTATACCGCACACTGATCCCCTTCCTGAACGTGTTACTTCCTGACTTTTAGTTACCGGGCTCCCGACATGTAGTCTTAACGGTACGTTTAGTTATCAAGTCTCTGATGTTATCTCAATAACCGGGGAAACCGGGTAGAGAGCGGGGTAAGGACGAGGGTTTTCTCAGACTCTCACTCACCGGATCAGGCTCAGACAGGAGCATTCATACGCTCAGTTCATGTTTTATACAGGGATGAGTATATGAGGAGCTGACGTGTCACTGCTGATTTTACGTATCAGCGTTCATGTATCTGTACTCTGATGCAGAATGCTTCACAGCGCTCTGTTACCAGAGAGATTTACTCTCTTAGGTTACTCTGGCAACTAACTCCCTTACGTTACTCTCTGATAACTTCTTATATTTATAATACCAATCAGACTGTCTTATCCCCCCGGTAATATCTGTTGCCTTCCCGCCAGCCACAGGCTGATTCACCACAACCACCTCCGAAAACAACTCTGCAATTATCAGAACGCCAGTTTTCCCCTCTTCCTCACGAAAATCATCCCTGTCTTTATCGCGCGCGTGCAGAAGCATCGTTTTGCAACAATCACCCGGCATACCGGCACGGCTCAGCCACCGCAATCCCCCCGTTTATCTCCTGGCGGTCACATTCCTGATTATTTTTTACGTTTCTCCCCGGTTGTTATGCCGGTGAAGGTGGTGCGTTGTTTTCATGACCACACCGGCTGGTTTAACAACATCCGGAGGAACATTCTCATGACCACCACAGTTTCGCTGATGGATGACCAGATGGTCGATATGGCGTTTATCACTCAGCTGACCGGCCTGACCGATAAGTGGTTTTACAAGCTCATCAAGGATGGGGCCTTTCCGGCTCCCATCAAACTCGGCCGCAGCTCCCGCTGGCTGAAAAGTGAAGTGGAAGCCTGGCTGCAGGCGCGTATTGCACAGTCCCGTCCGTAATTTTTAACCACTGACCCTTCGCCCACAGCAGACGCAATCTCCGGCCTGCCGGCGGCGCTCTGCTGCCTGTTATCCCCCGTGAGGAATATGAAAATGAAACCACAGTATCAGACCCGTTACGAGCTACTCCACGAAAGCTACCAGAAATGGCTGACCGGCTTCACCCGGCACGCCGTATCCTGGGGCGTGTGTCATCCGAATATCCACTACTTCCATAATCTGACGCCCGGGTGGGTGTCATTCAATGGTGAAAAACCGAAGATTGCCATCGTACCCCAGAGTCTGCACCGGCTGATTTATGGCCCTGACAAACGGACCACGCCGCCTCTGGATGATGATCTGGTGGTGAACTTATGCACCAGTGAACATCTGCTGGTTCATCATCCGATGCTGGAAGGCATTCTGCTGTCTGAATGTGAACGTCTGAAACATCATTCTCTGGCAAATAAACTGATCAGCCTCTTCCGTCAGTTTGGTGGCACGGAGTTGCGCCTCAAACTGGTCTGGCTTTGCTGGCTTGATTTAATGACCGGAAACAGCCTTGAAGACTGGACAGAGAACCTGAAACGGAAATCAGAAAAAGAGCTGGAGGAATGGATCATCGACCGTCAGAAGCAGAACGCAGCACTGACGGATCTGATGGATCAGTACGTGCTCCTGGCATACCGCACAACGGTTGACGATAACCGTAACTGATGCCGGTTGCTTCCGGAAGGTGCGGCAAAATACGGGAATTATGCTCCCGGCCCCGCCTGCTCACCTGCAGAGCGTGTTCGTCGTCATCATACTGAGCCATGATGAATGGCTTAAGGGCATCCTGTCATTACTGAACTGACATGAACACCACCAGTGGATGAAAGCCACGGACAGGGATGTTCTTTACAGCCAGCTACACGCCACGTTCTCTACGGACTGAATATGCAGGCAGAGGTGAACCGCCCCGGAAATCCTGGAGACTAAACTCCCTGAGAAAGAGGTAAATAGGATGACTAAAAATACACGTTTTTCCCCCGAAGTCCGTCAACGGGCAGTTCGTATGGTTCTGGAAAGTCAGGGCGAATATGACTCACAATGGGCGGCAATTTGTTCCATTACCCCAAAGATTGGCTGTACGCCGGAGACTCTGCGTGTCTGGGTACGCCAGCATGAGCGGGATACCGGAGGCGGTGATGGTGGGCTCACCACCACTGAACGTCAGCGTCTGAAAGAGCTGGAGCGTAAAAATCGTGAACTGCGCCGCAGTAACGATATCCTTCGCCAGACTTCCGCTTATATGCAGTGAACTGCATATTGCCCCGTCAACGTATTACCACTGTCAGCAACAGCGACATCGTCCTGATAAACGCAGTACCCGTGCGCAGCGCGATGACTGGCTGAAGAAAGAGATACTGCGCGTATACGATGAGAATCATCAGGTATACAGTGTACGTAAAGTCTGGCGTCAGTTGTTACGGGAAGGTATCAGAGTGGCCAGGTGCACTGTGGCACGTCTCATGGCGGTTATGGGGCTTGCCGGTGTTCTCCGGGGTAAAAAGGTCCGCACTACCGTCAGCCGGAAAGCCATTACCGCAGGCGACCGCGTAAACCGTCAGTTCGGGGCAGAACGTCCTGACCAGTTGTGGGTGGCTGATTTTACTTACGTCAGCACATGGCAGGGCTTCGTTTATGTGGCGTTCATCATTGATGTGTTCGCCGGATACATCGTGGGATGGCGGGTCTCATCGTCCATGGAAACGACATTCGTGCTGGATGCACTGGAGCAGGCAGTATGGGACCGTCGTCCGTCTGGCACTATCCATCACTGTGATAAAGGTTCTCTGTATGTATCGCTGGCCTACACGCAGCGGCTTAAGGAAGCAGGATTACTGGCATCAACAGGGAGCACAGGCGACTCGTATGACAACGCGATGGCGGAGAGCATCAATGGTCTTTACAAAGCGGAGGTAATACACCGTAATAGCTGGAAAAACCGGACAGAAGTGGAACTGGCCACACTAACGTGGGTGGACTGGTATAACAATCGACGATTGCTGGGAAGGCTGGATCATATCCCTCCGGCAGAAGCAGAAAAAGCTTATTATGCTTCCATCAGAAACGATGATCTGGCAGCCTGAGTTCACAAATAAAACAATCTCCAGGAAACCCGGGGCGGTTCAAATTTCGCAGAGGGCTGGCTTCTGATGCTGACGCTAACGTGCTTTTCCCACCTGCTAACCAGAAAGTAATCTGCCCAGCATAACAGTAACCCCATCAGCTTAAAATCAATAACGCCCTGTAAAACCTGAAGTAACAGTCCGGGAACTCTTATCATGCTAACATATCAGTGTTGTGAAGCAGTCGACAACGAGCTTCAGACGGTACACACGTCAGTTCATGCAGAAATAGCGGCCATATCAGGTCTGGCTGTCAGCGAACCACGCAGCCTGAGTACATTGTTGTAAATTAAAGGACTGGTGATTTTTAAATTTTTTCTTTGCCACCACCGTGAACTAATACCGAAAAAACAGTAGTCTCAGGAAGCGAGTTCTGAAAGTCAGCTTTATTAAAATAAGCTATTAGACCGGGTAAATAATGTCAACGAATGAAATGTTATGATAATTCTGGATACCATATCTGTAAGAGTGATTAATGAGGAAAGTGATGACTTTTAATTATTTTATCTCCGGTAACGTAAAACCAGACTTATCGTAAATGAAATTATGAAGTCCTCTGTTAACGTCATGGAGAGACGCATCAAAATACAGGATACAATGATTCTCACAATGAAACTCATCGTCTCTGGTAAAATTCAGATCAACATTTACCTTAATAACCTGACGCGGGATTAACTGTGTTGTTTAAGGCAAAGGGGGGAGTTGCCCGAAGGCGAAAACGAAAGTAAGTTAATAATAACAGGATGAGAGGAGAAAGCGCTCTTCCCGGAAAATAAAAAGAGCGGTTCACTCCTGTGAATGCACTTCAACCGTCCTGGCAAAGAATGTACTGTTATAAAAAGCTCCCCCTGTCAGCAGAGACAAAAAGATAACATGAGGTACCTCCCACCCCCTTAATTTATACACGTGAAATGAACTGAAATTTATGAGAAAATCATGCTAAAGATGCTTTGATTTTACTTAAAATCACGTGTGATTATCCTGACTGAAGGAGAGATACTATGGTTAAGGTTGTGGAAGATGAAAGAAGCAGAATACGATATCTTGAAAGGCGCTTAAATGAAAATGGGTTTTATTTACCATCAAGCTTGGCCGATAAAGATTATTTATCGTATCAGAAACGGATTTTAAACACTCTTATCTCACAGGGTGTTGACACACTGAAAATAAATAATTTTCTGGCTGAAACAGACCAGCGTTACTTCGATTCCTTACCATCTGAGAATGATCTTAACTGGTATCGTAATGATGCCCGCGCCAGTTTATGGTTGACTTGTGAATTATATGAAATGATTAAGATAAACGGTTATGAAAATACCCTTACCTGTTTATCTCCGGAGTCACTACCTTCTCACCACAGCGTGAGGGTAGATGCCATACGCAGGTGTATTGATAACTGGCCTTTCATTTTATACACACCATCAAATTACCTGAACCAGAAAAGTATTGAATGGACCACACTGCTCGAAAAAGATGATATTTTCAGAGAGGTTAAGGCCAGAAATGTTGATATCTGCTCATGGCTCAAAAAATATATTCAGGAAAAGACGAATATTTCCCTGAACTATGTCTGTGGAGAATCATCTGAAGAGATTATGGCCTGGTGTTATGCCAGTTACTTCACATGGAAAAAAAACAACCAGAATTCACCAGACTCAGTAGAACTGTTTACCCGGAAGTTTAAAAGCGCCTGGGCTACCCAAAAAAACAGAATAAAAAACAGGGTTGATAAAAAGCTGCGCCCCCTGAACGTAAATATTTCACAGGAGGCATATGACAAACTGAGAAAATTATCCATGAACGAGGGTATCTCAAATGATCGGGTTATTGAAAGTGCTCTGGACATGATTTACCGTAGTAAAATTAAAAAATAAAACCATTCAAAATAATTTCAGACAGATATTATCTCCGTGAATCCCCCGCCACCTTTCCGGTGTGCGGGGTCTTGTCTTTTTTCACCGGGAATACATGTATGAATCCGTCTGATGCCATTGAGGCAATTGAAAAACCGCTCTCCTCCCTGCCTTACTCACTTTCCCGTCACATCCAGGAACATCTGCGCAAACTCACCAGTCACGAACCCGTGATTGGCATTATGGGGAAAAGCGGGGCCGGTAAATCCTCACTCTGTAATGCACTGTTTCAGGGGGAGGTCACCCCGGTCAGTGATGTTCACGCCGGCACCCGGGAAGTGCGGCGCTTCCGTCTGAGTGGCCACGGTCACAGCATGGTTATCACTGACCTGCCCGGGGTGGGCGAGAGCCGGGACAGGGATGCAGAGTATGAAGCCCTGTACCGTGACATTCTGCCTGAACTGGACCTGGTACTGTGGCTGATTAAAGCCGATGACCGGGCCCTGTCTGTGGATGAGTATTTCTGGCGACACATCCTGCACCGGGGACATCAGCAGGTGCTGTTTGTGGTGACGCAGGCCGACAAAACGGAGCCCTGCCATGAATGGGATATGGCCGGCATTCAGCCTTCTCCCGCACAGGCACAGAACATTCGCGAAAAAACAGATGCGGTATTCCGGCTGTTCCGGCCCGTACATCCGGTTGTTGCCGTATCGGCCCGCACCAGCTGGGAACTGGATACGCTGGTCAGTGCGCTCATGACAGCGCTTCCCGACCATGCCGCCAGTCCCCTGATGACCCGCCTGCAGGACGAGCTGCGCACGGAATCTGTCCGGGGTCAGGCCCGTGAACAGTTTACCGGTGCGGTGGACCGGATATTTGACACGGCGGAGAACGTCTGTGTTGCCTCTGTTGCACGCACGGTTCTGCGTGCCGTCCGTGACACGGTGGTCTCTGTTGCCCGCGCGGTATGGAACTGGATTTTCTTCTGAACAGTCTGTCAGGGGAAATGCCTGATTACATTGCGTTAACCAACTGAAAACATGACACAAACACCTCATACCCCTCCTGTTTCTCTTGCGTGGCCGCCTTGTTATTAATAGAATAAAACGATCGATAAAACAGGTATCGATCGTTACCATCGATCGTTTATAGTGGTTAATGGTCTGCGAAAAGGCAGCTGAATCTCTTCATCATGCAGAACGGAATTGCACACAACGGACTGATACTTCTCTGGCGGATGAGAGAGGGGAAGCATTTATGCCCGGGAAAAACCACTTTATCTGACCATGCTGTTTTGTACCTGCCGGTATCCACATTTGTGGGTACCGGCTTTTTTATTCACCCTCTGTAAGGAAAAGCTGATGAAACGACATCTGAACACCAGCTACAGGCTGGTATGGAATCACATTACGGGCACCCTGGTGGTGGCCCCCGAACTGGCCCGCTCACGGGGAAAACGCGCCGGTGTGGCGGTTGCGCTGTCTCTTGCTGCTGTCACATCAGTCCCGGCACTGGCTGCTGACACGGTTGTACAGGCGGGAGAAACCGTGAGCGGCGGAGCACTGGAAAATCATGACAACCAGATTGTCTTCGGTACGGCCAACGGAATGACCATCAGTACCGGTCTGGAGTATGGGCCGGATAACGAGGCCAATACCGGCGGGCAATGGATACAAAATGGCGGTATCGCCAACAACACTACTGTCACCGGTGGTGGTCTTCAGAGAGTGAATGCCGGAGGAAGCGTTTCAGACACGGTTATCAGTGCCGGAGGCGGACAGAGCCTTCAGGGGCAGGCAGTGAATACCACTCTGAACGGCGGTGAGCAGTGGGTACATGAAGGCGGGATTGCAACGGGTACCGTCATTAATGAGAAGGGCTGGCAGGCCGTCAAATCCAGCGCAATGGCAACCGACACGGTTGTGAATACCGGCGCGGAAGGGGGACCAGATGCAGAAAATGGTGATACCGGGCAGTTTGTTCGCGGAAATGCCGTACGTACCACTATCAATAAAAATGGTCGTCAGATTGTGGCTGCTGAAGGAACAGCAAATACCACTGTGGTTTATGCCGGCGGCGACCAGACGGTACACGGGCATGCGCTGGATACCACACTGAATGGCGGTTACCAGTATGTGCACAACGGAGGCACAGCCTCTGACACGGTTGTAAACAGTGACGGCTGGCAGATTGTCAAGGAAGGTGGTCTGGCGGATTTCACCACCGTTAACCAGAAAGGCAAACTGCAGGTGAACGCCGGTGGTACAGCCACGAATGTCACCCTGAACCAGGGGGGCGCACTGGTCACCAGTACGGCGGCAACCGTCACCGGCAGCAACCGTCTGGGCAATTTCGCGGTGGAAAACGGTAAGGCTGACGGTGTTGTTCTGGAGTCCGGTGGTCGCCTGGATGTACTGGAGGGCCATTCAGCCTGGAAAACACTGGTGGATGACGGCGGTACCCTGGCAGTGTCTGCCGGTGGTAAGGCGACAAGTGTCACCATAACATCTGGTGGTGCCCTGATTGCAGACAGTGGTGCCACTGTTGAGGGGACCAATGCCAGCGGTAAGTTCAGTATTGATGGCACATCCGGTCAGGCCAGCGGCCTGCTGCTGGAAAATGGCGGCAGCTTTACGGTTAATGCCGGAGGACTGGCCAGCAACACCACTGTCGGACATCGTGGAACACTGACGCTGGCTGCCGGGGGAAGTCTGAGTGGCAGAACACAGCTCAGTAAAGATGCCAGCATGGTACTGAATGGCGATGTGGTCAGTACCGGCGATATTGTTAACGCAGGGGAGATTCGCTTTGATAATCAGACAACACCGGATGCCGCGCTGAGCCGTGCTGTTGCAAAAAGTAACTCCCCGGTAACGTTCCATAAACTGACCACCAATAACCTCACCGGCCAAGGCGGCACCATCAATATGCGTGTTAGCCTTGATGGCAGTAATGCCTCAGACCAGCTGGTAATTAATGGTGGTCAGGCAACCGGCAAAACCTGGCTTGCGTTCACAAATGTCGGAAACAGTAACCTCGGGGTGGCAACCACCGGACAGGGTATCCGGGTTGTGGATGCACAGAATGGTGCCACCACAGAAGAAGGTGCGTTTGCCCTGAGCCGCCCGCTTCAGGCCGGCGCCTTAAACTACACCCTGAACCGTGACAGCGATGAAGACTGGTACCTGCGCAGTGAAAATGCTTATCGTGCTGAAGTCCCCCTGTATACCTCCATATTGACACAGGCAATGGACTATGACCGGATTCTGGCAGGCTCCCGCAGCCATCAGACCGGTGTAAACGGTGAAAATAACAGCGTCCGTCTCAGCATTCAGGGCGGTCATCTCGGTCACGATAACAACGGCGGTATTGCCCGTGGAGCCACGCCGGAAAGCAGCGGCAGCTATGGCTTCGTCCGTCTGGAGAGTGACCTGCTCAGAACAGAGGTTGCCGGTATGTCTCTGACGACAGGGGTATATGGTGCTGCTGGCCATTCTTCCGTTGATGTTAAGGATGATGACGGTTCCCGCGCCGGCACGGTTCGGGATGATGCCGGCAGCCTGGGCGGATACCTGAATCTGACACACACGTCCTCCGGCCTGTGGGCTGACATTGTGGCACAGGGAACCCGCCACAGCATGAAAGCGTCATCGGACAATAACGACTTCCGCGCCCGGGGCTGGGGCTGGCTGGGCTCACTGGAAACCGGTCTGCCCTTCAGTATCACTGACAACCTGATGCTGGAGCCACAACTGCAGTACACCTGGCAGGGGCTCTCCCTGGATGACGGCCAGGATAACGCCGGTTATGTGAAGTTCGGGCATGGCAGTGCACAACATGTGCGTGCCGGCTTCCGTCTGGGCAGCCACAACGATATGACCTTTGGCGAAGGCACCTCATCCCGTGACACTCTGCGCGACAGTGCAAAACACCGTGTGAGTGAACTGCCGGTGAACTGGTGGGTACAGCCTTCTGTTATCCGCACTTTCAGCTCCCGGGGTGACATGAGCATGGGTACAGCCGCCGCCGGCAGTAACATGACGTTCTCACCGTCCCAGAATGGCACGTCACTGGACCTGCAGGCCGGACTGGAAGCCCGTGTCCGGGAAAATATCACCCTGGGCGTTCAGGCCGGTTATGCCCACAGCGTCAGCGGCAGCAGCGCTGAAGGTTATAACGGTCAGGCCACGCTGAATGTGACTTTCTGATAATCAGGTCACTCCCCTTCAGGCCCCGGTCATCATGACCGGGGCTTTTTACTTTCAGGGAGTAACAGATATGCCGGGTTGTACACCACGTTTATTGCCCGAAGGCCCTTTTTCGCGCGAACAGGTGGTTGCTGTTACAACAGTTTGCCGCAATGTGTTTACTGAAGATGACCAGGGAACGCATTTCCGGCGGGTTATCCGTAATGCTGAAGGTCAGTTGCGCTGGCGGTGCTGGAATTTTGAGTCTAACGCCGGAAAACAGCTTAATGTGTGGCTCGCCAGTGAAGGGCTTCTCAGACAATAAACGTCATTCATTTCACCCATCAGGCCGCGCCTTCTCCGGGAGACGCGGCTTTTTCATTTATACCGCTTAATCATTCATAAGGAGCCAATTATGCGATTAGCCAGCCGTTTTGGTTATGCGAACCAGATACGCCGTGACCGCCCCTTAACTCGCGAAGAACTGATGCAGGTCGTCCCCAGCGTATTCGGGGAAAATAAGCACACATCAAGAAGCGAGAACTATACATGGATCCCCACAATCACCGTGCTGGAAAGCCTGCAGCGGGAAGGTTTTCAGCCATTCTTCGCCTGCCAGACCCGTGTGCGCGACCCGGGCCGCCGGGGATACACCAAACACATGCTGCGTCTGCGGCGGGCCGGAGAGATAACCGGACAACATGTCCCTGAAATCATTCTGCTCAACTCCCATGACGGTACCTCCAGTTATCAGATGCTGCCGGGTTACTTCCGCTTCGTCTGCCAGAACGGCTGCGTCTGTGGTCAGTCTCTGGGGGAAGTACGTGTTCCGCACCGGGGAAATGTGGTGGACAGAGTCATTGAAGGGGCTTACGAGGTGGTGGGCGTGTTTGACCGGATAGAGGAGAAGCGTGATGCCATGCAGTCGCTGGTCCTGCCGCCACCGGCACGCCAGGCGCTGGCACAGGCGGCCCTGACTTACCGTTATGGTGACGAACATCAGCCCGTCACCACCGCTGACATTCTTACGCCACGACGCAGGGAGGATTACGGTAAGGACCTGTGGAGCGCATATCAGACCATCCAGGAGAATATGCTGAAAGGCGGAATTTCCGGCCGCAGTGCCAGAGGAAAACGTATCCATACCCGGGCCATTCACAGCATCGACACCGATATTAAGCTCAATCGCGCATTATGGGTGATGGCGGAAACGCTGCTGGAGAACATGCGCTGATACCGTTTACCTGAAAGCGCCGTCCTGACTCACGTCTGTCCCTGCCCCCGAGCCTTCTTCATTCATTTGCTTTTTATAAGGAATAATATCATGACAACCGTTTCACATAATTCCACCACACCTTCTGTTTCCGTAACTACTGCATCAGGGAATAACCAGTCTCAACTGGTTGCCACTCCCGTCCCTGATGAACAGCGCATCAGCTTCTGGCCACAGCACTTTGGCCTCATTCCACAGTGGGTGACCCTGGAGCCCCGTATCTTCGGCTGGATGGACCGTCTGTGTGAAGACTACTGCGGTGGTATCTGGAATCTGTACACACTGAATAACGGAGGGGCATTTATGGCACCCGAACCGGATGACGATGATGACGAAACATGGGTACTGTTCAATGTCATGAACGGTAACCGCGCTGAAATGAGCCCGGAAGCCGCCGGCATTGCTGCCTGTCTGATGACGTACAGTCATCATGCCTGTCGTACGGAGTGTTATGCCATGACGGTCCATTATTACCGGCTGCGGGATTACGCCCTGCAGCATCCGGAATGCAGCGCCATTATGCGCATCATCGACTGAATGGAGAGAAGCACAATGCAACAACTTTCCTTTCTGCCAGGAGAGATGACGCCCGGCGAGCGCAGTCTCATTCTGCGGGCCCTGAAAACCCTGGACCGCCATCTTCATGAACCCGGCGTGGCCTTCACCTCCACCCGTGCGGCACGGGAATGGCTGATTCTGAACATGGCGGGACTGGAGCGTGAAGAGTTCCGGGTACTGTATCTGAATAACCAGAATCAGCTGATTGCCGGTGAAACCCTCTTCACCGGCACCATCAACCGCACGGAAGTCCATCCCCGGGAAGTGATTAAACGCGCCCTGTACCACAATGCCGCTGCCGTGGTGCTGGCGCACAATCACCCGTCCGGTGAAGTCACACCCAGTAAGGCAGACCGCCTTATCACAGAACGTCTGGTACAGGCACTGGGCCTGGTGGATATCCGGGTGCCGGACCATCTGATAGTCGGTGGCAACCAGGTTTTCTCCTTTGCCGAACACGGTCTGCTTTAACCCGTCACCGTCACAACTACATCACACTTGTTTTCACTTTTATCTTCTGTCTTCAGAGGTATCCCATCATGAAAATTATCACCCGTGGTGAAGCCATGCGTATTCACCAACAGCATCCTGCATCCCGTCTTTTTCCGTTCTGTACCGGTAAGTACCGCTGGCACGGCAGCGCTGAAGCGTATACCGGTCGTGAAGTGCAGGATATTCCCGGTGTGCTGGCTGTGTTTGCTGAACGCCGTAAGGACAGTTTTGGCCCGTATGTCCGGCTGATGAGCGTCACCCTGAACTGAGTCTGGAAGGGCATTCAGATGAGCAGAATTATCGCCACCACCGGACCATTCTTAACCGATTTTCTGTGAGGATTTTATCGTGTCAGACACACTCCCCGGGACAATACTTCCCGACGACAATCACGACCGCCTCTGGTGGGGACTGCCCTGCACCGTGACGCCCTGTTTCGGCGCCCGTCTGGTGCAGGAGGGTAACCGCCTGCATTACCTTGCCGACCGCGCCGGTATCAGAGGCCGGTTCAGAGATGCGGATGCGTACCATCTGGACCAGGCCTTTCCGCTGCTGATGAAACAACTGGAGCTCATGCTCACCAGCGGTGAACTGAATCCCCGCCATCAGCATACCGTGACACTGTATGCGAAGGGGCTGGCCTGTGAAGCCGACACCCTCGGCTCCTGTGGTTACGTTTATATGGCTGTTTATCCGACACTGGCACCCGCAACCACCTCATAACCCCGAATATCTCACCTTTAGCACTACCAGTTACAGAGAACTTAAGATGAAAACATTACCTGACACACACGTACGGGAGGCATCGTACTGCCCGTCTCCCGTCACCATCTGGCAGACACTGCTCACCCGACTGCTGGACCAGCATTACGGCCTCACACTGAATGACACACCGTTCGCTGATGAACGTGTGATTGAGCAGCATATTGAGGCAGGCATTTCACTGTGTGATGCGGTGAACTTTCTCGTGGAAAAATACGCGCTGGTGCGTACCGACCAGCCGGGATTCAGCGCCTGTACCCGCTCTCAGTTAATAAACAGCATCGATATCCTCCGGGCTCGCAGGGCGACCGGCCTGATGACCCGCGACAATTACCGAACAGTAAATAACATTACTCTGGGTAAGCATCCGGAGGCGAAACAATGAAACTGGCCCTGACGCTGGAAGCCGACAGCATTAATGCGCAGGCGCTGAACATGGGGCGCATTGTCGTTGACGTCGATGGTATTGAGCTCGCTGAACTGATTAACAAAGTCGCTGAAAACGGTTATTCACTCCGCGTGGTGGATGAACGTGACGCTACCGAAACACCGGCGACTTCTGCCAGCCCTCATCAGTTGCCGGAAGACAATACAGTGATACAGAGCGTGATGCCATTAACCACTGAAACAGCGCTGGATATCCTCATTGCGTGGCTGCAGGACAATATCGACTGCGAATCGGGAATTATCTTTGACAACGATGAGGATAAAACGGATTCGGCAGCACTGTTGCCCTGTATCGAACAGGCCCGGGAGGATGTCCGTACTCTTCGTCATCTGCAGCTTCTGCACCAGAACCGGTAAATATCACTCACCATACTTCATTCCACTGACGTCAACCTGAACAGGGCTGGCGTTTTCGTTTATAAACCAAAAGGGAAACCGATAATGTCAGACATCACAATCTCCCGTCCGGAAGTGGTCACCGGGCATACGGACGTTATCTGCTCAACCAGTATCCGCCACATTCTGGCTGTACGAAAGAGTACACTGCTGCAAATCGACACACTTATCCGGCAACTGGCTGAAATATCAGCAATGACAGAAAGTATTGGCGGTAAAGCCGCCCCGGACTGGGCCATGAAACAGGATTTTCGCTGCGGCTGCTGGCTGATGGAGAAACCGGAAACCGCAATGAAAGCCATCACACGCAATCTCGATCGCGAAATCTGGCGTGACCTGATGCAACGTTCAGGGATGCTTTCCTTAATGGATGCACAGGCCCGTGATACATGGTACCGGTCACTGGAGTACGATAATTTTCCGGAAATCAGTGAAGCGAACATTCTGAGCACATTTGAACAACTACACCAGAATAAGGATGAGGTGTTTGAGCGAGGGGTGATCAACATCTTCAGGGGACTGAGCTGGAATTACAAAACCAATTGCCCCTGCAAATTTGGCAGTAAAATTATCGTCAACAACCTGGTGAGGTGGGACCGGTGGGGGTTTCATCTTATCACCGGGCAACAGACTGACCGACTCGTCGACCTGGAAAGAATGCTACATCTGTTCAGCGGCAAACCGATCCCCGACAACCGGGAAAACATCACTATTCGTCTGGATGGTCATATCCAGTCCGTTCAGGGTAAAGAGCGCTATGAAGACGAGATGTTCATCATTAAATACTTTAAGAAGGGATCTGCACACATCACTTTCAAAAGGCTGGAACTGATTGACAGAATTAACGATATAATAGCCAGGTACTTTCCTTCTGTGCTCTCAGCCTGATCCCGAGTGTGATTCCCTTTCGATATCAAAAGGGACTGCGGGTATAATTGAGGGTACATTTTTAATCAAACCAAACAAATTGTATTAATATCAACATGATAAAAGAAATTTTCGATTCCGAGTCCGGCACCACTAATTCTTAAGAACCCGCCCACAAGGCGGGTTTTTGCTTTTGGATCTGACAATAACCTTCACGAAAAAAATTAGCTTATAAAGTCTGGGGGAATTACTCTCGCCACGTTAACGAGAGTAATTTTATTGATATTAATCTCCTGATACTTTATCCCCGTCCAAACTCCAGCCGCTGCACATTCACCATCCCAGTCTTCTCAGCAGCACTGACATCAATTTGTGTCACCCGCAGCGCATATTTTTCATCCAGTGCGTTTAACCATTTCAGCAGGTCATTAAACACCACAGGTTCTATCCAGACCTGAATATTCTCCCCGCGCTCGGCTATTCGCTTGATGACCACCGAGTGCGCGGAAGCACTGTCACTGATGACCCGCGATACCTGCGCAGGCGTTGTTGTGGCAGATTTTCGCGCTGCAATAATATCCGGCGCGGCGTTCTTCAGTCGGGTGTTCATCGCCACCAACTGCTGCAACATCGTCTCCTGTTGTTCTATCCGTTCGCTCAACGGCTGCCAGAAGAGAACGTAATATCCGGCGCTAAACAGGAACACCACCGCTGCCAGTAACATGCCTTTTTCACGCGGAGAACGCCCCGCCAGGTGTTGTGTCAGCCAGTGTTCGCCACGGCTTAACTGGCGTTCACGCCATTGCTGAAAATAGTGAATAAATTTATCGCGTAACATGTTATTTCCTCCGCAACGTTACGCCGCCGGAAACCACATCACCCTCTTTCTGTAACGCGTCCTGTTGCACAACATAATCTGCCGCCAGTGCGCTACGCAGTTTGTCGAAACTGGCAAAGTTCGCGGCCCGCAACTGAAGGTGGAGCGTCTGGCGTTTTTGATCAAAGGTGAAACCACGCATTTCGATGTCGGAAAGTGATGCTGATTTCAGGGTGCTGGCTATCGCTGACAATTCTGCGAGCAGCCGGGTATCGTCGGCCTGTGGGCGATATTTTTTCAGCGCCATCGTCACCTGAGAGCGTAAATTCACAATCCTTTTTTGTTCCGGGAACAGCGTTAAGAACTGTTTCTCCGCCTGGGCGCGGCTTTGCGCCACCTGTTCGCTGACACTCCATAACGTCACGCCCCGTTCCACTGCCAGCGCAACCAGAATCAGCAATATCGGCAGAATCATCACCCGCCAGCGCGCCCACTGTTTTCGGTAGCTGACGCGGGGCTGCCACGGCCCTGTTAGCAGGTTCCCTTCCGGTTCGCCATAAGTGGTAATGGCGGGCAGAGCCGTAACGGTCAGACGTTCAGCGTCTGGGCCAGCCCATGCAGATAGCTCTTCCGGCGCGATTCCGACTACGGTCAGCGAAATCGGTGACGCCTGCTCATTGAGCTGGGCGCGGAACATGACCGGGGCCAGCGTCCGCCCGGCGCTCCATCCCCGGCATTCATCGATGCGGCAGATAACCCGTTGCGCATCGCCAGCCATAAACCCACAAGGAATGGACATCCAGTCCGGCGCGACGGTAGCGCGGGTGATGCCGTTTGCCTGCAACCACTGCGCAATGTTGCGCATATGCTGCTGGTGAATCACAGCTACGGTTGCCAGTTGCTGGTCGACTTTCAACGGGGCGAAATGCAGTTCATCGATATCCTGGTTCAGCTCTTCTTCCAGCAAGGCGGGCAGAATAGTCGGTATCTGCTTGCGGGCGACATCAGGCAGTTCAACCTGCCAGACGCTGATCCATTCGCCGGGAATGTAGAGTCGAATCGCATCAGTTTGCAGCCATTGCTGGAGCTGTTCGTTGTCAACGTCAGACCAGATGCCGTGCTCCACGTCGGTGGTACGGTGCTGCCAACGGATGGGATCGGAGGCGCAAAGCGGGATAAAAATCTCAAGCATGGAACTCACTCACTTTCTCCTGTCTGATGCCAGAGAACAGAAAAGTGTTGTGGGCCCATGCGGACAATTAACGAATTCATCGTCAGTTCAATCTCATTCACGGTGATATCTGAACGCAGCCAGAAGTAATTGCTGTCCACGCTCAGGACGGTTTTTAGCTGTTTTTTAGTACGCTCATCGACGTCTGCGAGTAGCGGCTGTGCAAGAAACTGATCGACATCTTCCCAGCCCTTCGCCGGACGTTGTTGTAATAACGCCCGCGCCTGTACAGGGCTTAACCACGGGTCAAACAGCGCCTCAAGAATCTCGCTTTGCGTGACATCCAGGGTGTTGATGTTGATTTGCTGGCGGGTCATCGGCAGCGCACAGACCAGCGGTTTCAGTTTTTGATAAAGTCCGGCGTCCATTCCCTGCACCATGCGCATCTCGCTGATATCAGCCAGCGGTTGATTAGCGGCGTAAAACGGCACCGAACGGGCGAGATACTCGCTGTCTTCACGGCCCAGACGCGTCTGCACGCTGCGGTCTTCGTCAATAAACTCCCACAGGCTTTCAGCAATTAATTCGGCCCGATAAGCAGGCACATCCAGGCGCGTGATCAGGGCAATCAGTTGTTGTACCGCGAGCGGACGCGACGCTGTCGTCGGCTGAGCGAGGGCATTCAGGTTAAAGCAGGCCTGTGCGTCACGCAGAGTAACGGCGATTTGCCCCTGCGGCAGTGGGAAAAAACGAGGGCCGGAAGCCCACGGCTGCGCCAGATGCACGCGCTTTTCATTTTTCAGGCTCAGACTGAGTGCGCTCAACGCCAGGCTTTCCGCACTGGCGCTGTACCACAGCGCCTGCTGGTACTCCTGCTGGCTGCGCGTTCGCCCAAGTTGTTGCTGCATTCGCCCGGAAAGCGTGATGGTCACCAGCATCATAACCGTCAGCAATACCAGCACCACGACCAGTGCCATTCCGCGTTTTGGTGGTGAGGTGATCATGATAATTGCGGCCCGCGTAACAACCAGATGCGTTCAATCTCGCCCCATTGTGGCGAATGCAGGGTCATGCGCACCGCCACTGGGATTGCCTGCACTGATGACCAGCTCTCCTGCCAGCGCGTACCATCATAGAACTGCAAACGGAGCGAATCGGCCGGAATCAACTTTTGCATTGTCGGCTTCACGCTGCCTGCGGCATCGGTCAGCGGCCAGGCTAACCGTTCGAGATAACCGTCATGAATGCGGTAACCGACGGTGAGCAGATTACTGCGCGGCAGACGCATCAACGGATTAACCACGCCGCCGCGCACAAAGCGCATCCCTTCACTCTCAGACGCCAGCACGCCAGCGCCAGCCAGTAACGCTGGTTCACGCTGGCCCTGATCGCCTCTTACCGGACGCGGCATCATTTGTGTCAGATCGTGGGTCAGAAAACTCATCGTTTGCTGCATGAGGTTTAGTTTTTGATCGTGTCCGGCGACGGCGCTATTCACACGTGTGACGCCGTTAGTCACCTGCTGCGCCATCAGTGCCAGCGAGGCAAAAATGGCAATTGCCACCAGCATTTCCAGTAACGTGAAACCAGCGCAAGTCCTTCTCACTGTTGGCCTCCCACGGCGCTAAACCAGGCGCGTCGTGACTGAATCACTGGCGAAAAGTCGTCATGAAGACTGACTTCAATATCCACCGCCTGGAGCAGCGCGTTACCTGTATTCAGCGGTATGGTGCGCCAGTACCAGCGGTTTCCAGCCATATCGCTCTCGCCCTGGTGCCTGACCGCCCGTTGTTCACGGGTCATCAGGTAGAGCAGCACGGTCTGGTTTTCAGCTACCCAGCCCGCTACTGTTTTTTCCTCAAGAACGTGCTGATTACTCAGCGCACCGCTGGCAATCTGTAACACTGCCGTGGCAGCCAGCGCAAAAATCGCCAGCGCGAGCATCACTTCCAGCAAGGTAAATCCGCGCTTCATCGCATCCTCTCATCACATTGATTGAGGGATAACGCGCCATCGTGCGCCAGTTTTACCGCCCAACATGCGTTTTGCGCCGCCGAGTAGAAGCGCAGCGTAAACGGCGTGGCGGGTTCAAAAGGCGAAAAACGGATCTGCGGCGTCTTCTTTTTCGCCTCTTTTTGCAGCTCCAGTTCAATATCGTGCAGCGTCAGGCGACGACGCTGCAGTTCCAGCGCATACTCCTTCTGCCAGATATCACTGCCGGGTTGTAACAGCATCTGCACCTGTTTTGGCACCGTAACCTGTGCCGATAAGCGGGTCGCAGAAACGGGCAGCCACTGCCCATGGCGACGCTGCATAAACTGATAGCCAGGCGGGTCGATTAGCACACCGAGTGTTTGCCCGTCGATCACTGCCCTGTCCTTAAACTGCGCAAAGCGAGTCAGAAAATCCTGCGCCGCTTTTTTCGCGGGCGATTCAGAATCGGTCGCAAACGTCTGTACCACGCCCGCACTGGCAAGGCCGATAAGGAAAATCACCAGCATGATTTCCAGAAGAGTGAATCCGCGTTCAGGCACTGATTACTGAAACTCCTGCAAATTCCAGTTACCGATATCTGCGCCAGCGCCTTCCCCGTTTTCCTGACCATCTGCCCCCAGGGTATAAACATCAAACAGCCCTTTTTCACCCGGGCTGAGATACTGATAATCATTGCCCCACGGATCCTTTGGCAGTCGTTTAATGTATCCACCGGTACGGTAGTTGCGGGCGTCCGCCATATTGGCTGGTTGCTGGATCAACGCCTCCAGTCCCTGTTCGGTGGTCGGATAACGCCCGTTATCCAGTCGGTACATATCCAGCGCATTCTCCAGCGCCACGATATCGCTGATGGCTTTTTGCCGATCGGCTTTCTCTTTGTTGCCCAACAGGTTAGGCACCACCAGACTTGCCAGGACGCCAAGAATAACAATCACCACCATCACTTCCAGCAGGGTAAAACCTGCCCGTGGTTTTTGTGTGCGGGATAACGAATTCATGTGATAACTCCGTAAATTACATTCCAACCATATTGTTCAGTTGCAGCATCGGCTCGAGGATGGCGATGACGATAAACAGCACCACGCCCGCCATCATCACCACCAGCGCCGGTTCAAACAGCCCTAACGCCAGCCCCACCTGGGTATCAAATTCCCGTTCCTGGTTAACTGCGGCCTGCTCAAGCATGGTTTCCAGCTCGCCGCTCTGTTCGCCGGAGGCGATCATGTACAGCATCATCGGCGGGAACAGGCGCAACTCCGCCAGTGCGGCGCGCAGGCTGCTTCCTTCGCGGACGCGATCTGCCGCCAGCAGCAGTTGTTGCTCGACATAACGATTTGCCGACACGGCGGCGGCGGTCTGAATACCTTCCAGCAGCGGAACACTGCTGGCGGTGAGGATGCTTAATGTGCGGGAAAAACGCGCCGTATTCAGTCCGCGCGCAACACGCCCCGTCACGGGCAAACGCAGCAAGGTTTTATCCCAGCGCAGGCGCATCGCAGGATTTTTGAGTAGCCGTTGCCCCAGCACCAGAAGCCCCAGCAAACCCGCCAGCCAGTACACGCCGCTGGCCTGTAACGCGTCGCTCATGGCGATGAGCATTCGGGTAGAGGCGGGCAGCGCGTGTCCGAGATGATCAAACTGTTCGATAATTTTCGGCACTACTGCCGTCAGCAAAATAGTGACCACGCCCGTTGCCACCACCAGCAGTACCAGCGGGTAGAGCATGGCCTGCAGCAGGCGTGATTTCAGACGCTGCCGCTGTTCGGTGTAATCCGCCAGGCGATTGAGCACCACGTCGAGATGTCCGGATTTTTCTCCGGCAGCGACCATCGAACAAAACAGGGAGTCAAAGACGCGGGGATGTTCGCGCAGGCTGTCCGACAGGGTATAGCCTTCCTGAATCCGACTGCGCAGCGCCATTCCGAGGCTTTTCACATGCAGTTTTTCACTTTGCTCACTGACCGCCTGTAAGCAGGTTTCCAACGGCATTGCTGCCTGCACCAGCGTTGCCAGTTGGCGCGTGAACAGCGCCAGATCTGCCGCCGCCACGCGACGATGTGCGTGCCGCCGACGCTGCAACATTCCCCCTGTCGAAGCATTCATCCGTGCTTCAATGTGCACGGGGATAAGCTCTTTACCGCGCAACAACTGGCGGGCATGACGCGCGGAATCCGCCTCAATCATACCTTTGGTTTTGCGACCATTACGCTCCAGCGCCTGATAGTAAAACAGTGCCATTACGCCTCCATGGTTACCCGCAGAACTTCATCGAGAGAGGTTTCTCCGGCGAGCACTTTCTCAATGCCGTTGCTGCGGATGCCCGCAGAGTGTTGCCGGACATAACGTTCCAGCTCCAGCTCCCCGGCCTGACGGTGGATCAAATCACGCAATGTGGCGTCCACCACGATCAACTCATGGATGGCAGTACGCCCGCGGAAACCTTTGTGATTACAGGCGGGACAGCCCTGTGGATGGTACAGAGTGACGGTACGGGCGTCGGTAATTCCCAGCAGGCGTTTTTCTTCGTCAGTGGCAGGCAGGGCCTGGCGGCAGTCGGGGCACAGCGTACGGACCAGTCGCTGCGCCATCACGCCCGTCAGACTGGAAGAGAGCAGGAAAGGCTCTACCCCCATATCCTGCAAACGCGTAATCGCCCCCACCGCCGTGTTGGTATGCAGCGTGGAAAGTACCAGGTGCCCTGTAAGCGATGCCTGGACGGCGATTTCTGCGGTTTCAGTATCGCGGATTTCACCGACCATCACCACATCCGGGTCCTGACGCAAAATCGCGCGCAGGCCACGGGCAAAGGTCATGCCGACGCGGGTGTTGACCTGCGTCTGACCGATCCCTTCAATCATGTATTCGATGGGGTCTTCAACTGTGAGAATGTTGCGCGAGTGGTTGTTCAGCTCCTGCAATCCGGCGTACAGCGTGGTGCTTTTGCCGGAACCCGTCGGCCCCGTCACCAGAAAGATGCCGTGCGGTTTGTGTAACAGCTGGCGCAACTGCGCGGTCAGTTGCTGGCTCAGCCCCAGACGCTCCAGCGTCAGGCGGGCCTGGTTTTTGTCCAGCAGTCGCAGCACCACGCGCTCGCCCCAGGCGGATGGCATGGTGGAGACACGCACGTCAATCGCCCGGCCGCCCAGCAGCAGCGCAATACGTCCATCCTGCGGTACGCGCTTTTCGGCAATATCCAGCCGCGCCATCACCTTGATACGCGATACCAGCAGCGAGGCCAGTTTGCGCCCCGGACGCAGCATTTCATGTAATGTGCCGTCAACGCGAAAACGGATCACCAGACTCTTTTCAAATGTCTCAATGTGGATATCCGAAGCGCCTTCTTTAATCGCCTCTGCCAGCATAGCGTTGATCAGTTTGATGATTGGCGCGTCGTCGTCGCTTTCCAGCAGATCTTCCGTTTCCGGCAGTTCTTCAGCGAGAGTAAAAAAGTCCTCAGCAGAACCGAGATCTTCCATCAGCTGGCGGGCCTCGGAAGAGTCCCGCTGCCAGACCGCATTCAGCCGCTGTTCAAATTCGGCCCCGTCGATTTGTCGCAGCGTAAAGGGCGCGTTCAGCCCCCGCTGCAGCTCCTGCAAAACAGAGAGCGATAGCGGATGAACGTGGAGGATCTCCAGCGACGCTTCGCACCATGCCACCAGGCTAAACCGACGGCTGAAACTGTAGGGCAGGCGCACGGTGTTAGCGGTGGTTTCCTGTGCTACAGGCACCATTAACGCGTTCTCCCGGCATTGAGGAATGCGCGTACTTCCGGCGGTAAGGCCTGGTTTTGCGCTGGCAGTACCGGCTGCGCGGTGTGCGGCATCAGGCTTAAGCCTTGCTCATCGCGATAGATCTGTTCGGCGCGCATGTAGTTATATTTGCGCTGCGACACGCCGTCTGCCGCCATACCGTCACGCAGAATGGTCGGGCGGATAAACACCATCAGGTTACGTTTTTCTTTTTTATCCGCCGTCGATTTAAACAGGTTACCAATCAACGGGATATCGCCCAGCAGCGGCACTTTCGCCACGCTTTCTCCTGCCTGGTCGTCCATCAGGCCGCCAAGCACGATCAGCTCACCATCGTTAGCCAGCACGGTAGTCTTCAGTTTGCGCTCGCCAAACACGACGTCGAGGCTGGTCTGCCCTTCCACTTTCGAGACTTCCTGCTCAATCACCATCTGTACCGCGTTACCTTCGTTAATCTGCGGCGTGACTTTCAGCATGATGCCGACTTTTTTCCTCTCTACCGTGTTGAAAGGATTACTGTTATTGGAACCAACGGTAGAGCCGGTTAATACCGGAACATCCTGGCCCACCATGAAGAAGGCTTCCTGGTTGTCTAGCGTGGTGATGCTCGGCGTGGAGAGCACGTTCGAGCTGGAGTCGTTTTTGACCGCCTGTACCAGTGCCATCCAGTCGCCTTTCACCACGCCAACCGCCGTACCGCTAAAGCCAGAAAGAAGCTGAGCAAGCGTGGAGAGATCGCCGTTAGTATCCGGATTTATGGTGGTAGCACCGTTTTCACTGATCACCGTCGAGCCTTTCTGCGGTTTTGCCTGAGAAATCGCTGCGCCCAGCGTACCGATAGGGATCTGCGTACCGTTAGCAAACTGCATTAATCCGGCATCTTTCGACGCCCACTGCACGCCGAAGTTGATATTGCTGCCTTCAGCAACTTCCACGATCAACGCCTCGACATGCACCTGAGCACGGCGAATATCCAGTTGTTCAATCACGCTTTGCAGCGACTGCATGATGTCCTGCGGCGCGGTAACAATCAGGGCATTACTGTGTTTGCTGGCGGCGATGGAGACAACCTCACGCCCGCTACCGACCGTGCCTTCCGCCTCTTCTTTAGCCGCCGTGAGCGTGCCGCTGACCTGCTTCAGCACATCGACCAGATCTTCGGCTTTGCTGTATTTGAGATAGAAAACCTGGCTGTTGCCGCTGCGTTCCATTTCTGAGTCCAGCCGACGGATCAGGCGGCGCATTTTGTCCCGCGTGGCGGGATCACCACTGACAATCACACTGTTGGTGCGTTCATCGGCGACAATTTGAGATTTCAGCGTTGCTGGCTGGTTCTCGCCGCTGTTTTTGGTCAGGCTTTCCAGCACGCGGGCGATTTCCGAAGCCGAGGCGTTATCCAGCGGGATCACCTCTTCAGTGCGATTACCCGCGTGATCCACGCGCTGGATCACTTCCGTCAGGCGCTCCACGACGGAGGCGCGTCCGGTGAGCATAATTACGTTGGAGGGATCGTAGTTAACTACGTTTCCAGACCCCGCGCTGTCGATCATCTGGCGCAGGATCGGTGCCAGCTCGCGGACCGACACATTACGTACCGGCACTACTTTGGTGACCATTTCATCGCCCGCGTAGTTGTCGCTACCTTCACCGACCAACGGCAGTGGCTCGACTTTCGCGGCGCTGGATTTCACCACCTTCAGCACGTCGTTTTCCATCGGTACGACGGCATACCCCTGTGCTTCCAGCAGGTTAAGGAATAGCTGGTAATACTGGCGTTCATTGAGCGGGGTCATGGTGCGAATACTCACTTTCCCCTGTACGCCCGGCCCCATAATGATGGTTTTATTAAGGTTAGCGCCGACGGTTTCGATGAACGATTTCAGGTCGGTATCTTTAAAATTGGCGGTGAAAGTGGCTTCTTCCGCCCAGACCGGTGAACTGCATAATGCCGCTGCCAACACCAGCGGCAGTAAACGCTTTTTTGTTTTGAGGCCAGTTGTCTTCTTACGCCAGACCGACAACGTAATATCACGCCAAAACACGATGAATGATTCTCCTGGATTAAATGCGGTTAGCGCAGCGCGATGGAAATGTCGTGGCGCGCACCCTTGCGTAAAACCGTAAGTTGAATGGAATCCATTGAAGGTAACTGCCGCATCAGAGCAATCATTGCTCGTGGATCAGTGAAATCCTGCTGATTTAGCGCAATGGCGATATCGCCTTCCTTGAAACCGCTGGCATCGAACAGAGAACGATCTGCCCCCGGCTTCACTGCATAACCGACAATCCCCTCCTTACGCACAGGCGTAAGCTGGATATAGTTAAAAATTTTCTGCGGATCTTTCGCCAGTGCCTGACGCACAGCAGTCGGGATCTCAACTGGCGCACTGGCAGCAGGCTCAGCAACAGCTTGCTTTGCTTCGTCACTGATGGCTTTTTTGTTGGTCACGGCTACGGTGGAACGCTCCTCTTCTGCCAGGCTCAGGCGCTCTATTTTTCCCTGATAGCGCAGCATCACATGGTCGCGATTGATTTCCTCAATCACTGCGTTGTGCGAGCCAAGCGTTTCACCCTGCAAATAGACCTGCTGTTTACCGCCTTCTTCAATAACCGCGCCGGGTCTGGCACCAAAGGCGATCCCGCGCAGCACCACATTAAGACGTGTTTCTGCCACAGGCACAGGTTCAGGTTGTTTTACCGGTGCGGCGACGGGCTGATATTTGCCAAACCAGTTTTGCTGGCTGATTAATTGCACGTCATTTTTATCGAACGTTTTTGCATCTGCACGGGGCGGTTTATTCGCCGATGGGGAAACCGCCGTATATTCCGCAGAAAAGGAGAAATAGCGCCAGAGTGAATGCGCCACTTTTGCAGAAATAATAAGCAGCATCAGCCAGAACATCGCGCGTACAATTTTTCGCAGATGCTCTTTGTCTGTATTAAGAGATTGTCTCTGGTTAAGAGTGTGACGAATTTTTGTCAGCCATTGAATGAGATAAATTCGTGCGTCACGAAAAACAACCCGCGCCAATTTATATCTACCCGACGTTATGCTTTGACTATTCCACAGGTGGTACGATCCAGTTTCCGCTGATACTGGTTACCTGTACGTGTATCATTAATCGTTATGCTGTAATTAATTCCCTCAGTGAGCATTAATTTCACTGTTGGGTCAGCGCACATTTGTCGTTGATAGCTGGTTAAAAAGGCGTCAGGCGTCTGCGTGGTCTGAGTACCCGCTTCGCTGATAATGGTCATCTTTACCGTCGTGCCGCTACTTTGTGCCAGCACTAAGGTATATCCCGCAGATTTAATCGGCAGGTTTTGGCTGATATTTTGCGCCTGTTTTTTCGCCAGTAAACTGGCGTTTTCATTATGGCTGGCACAGCCACTTAATAATCCTGTAACGCTCAACAATAGCGATATTAATACCCTCCCTGGCATTTGTTTTATCGACATGGTAAATAATCTCTAAGGTTATTAATAAGAGTTAAAATGTCACTTTGATAATGACGTGGTTATCATTAAAACAATGCCTGTAGATAAAGTGTTGCTATACCGCCCAGACTTAAACACGGTCCAAAAGGCAGTGTGGTTGATCCTCTTTTTGTAATAACGGCATATATCAGGCCGCAGCATGAGGCGATTAAAGCAACGTTGGGCAGTGATAACGCCCCCACCCAGCCACCTAAAGCGGCGAAGAGTAATACATCGCCCATGCCTAATGCTTCTTTACGCAGAACTATTCCGGCTATCCAGCGCAGGGAGTAAAAAGTGATAAATCCCACCAGTACGCCGGTAACTGCGTCTTGTAGCGTTAACGGACTCTGTTGCGCCCATGCCGCAATCAGCCCGGTCCACAATACGCCCTGAGTAAAAACATCGGGCAGCCATTGGTTATCGAGGTCAATGATGCTCGCGGCAATCAGCCAGGCGGATAATATCATCACCGCCAGCCCCCATCCACTTTCTGGCCACACCAGACTCGCCAGCAAAAAAGCGAGTGCCGTCAATAACTCCACCAGCGGATAACGCTTGCTGATTTTCGCCTGACAGTCGCGGCAGCGCCCTTTGAGCATCAACCAGGAGAGCAGCGGAATATTGTCACGAACGCGGATAGTCTGCTGGCAATGCGGACAGTGCGAACGCGGCAGCGCAAGGCTTATTTTTGACTGCGCACTCGACATTTCACCGTGAAACTCCGCCATTTGTTGGCGCAGCATGATTGGGTAACGCCAAATCACCACATTCAAAAAACTGCCGATGATCAATCCTCCGACGGTAGCCAGGACGGGCATCGCCGCAGGGTATTGCTGAAAAATATCAAAAAGCATGGTTAAAGGTTGTTTGTTGTAACTTGCCGGATGCGGGCCTGCAGGTGTATGCCATACGGCTTTCCTCCAGGCCCGGTAAGCTGGCGCAACCCGATGCGCCTTATTTCATGCCGGATGCGGCGCGAACGCCTTATCCGGCATACAGGATTACTCGACAGACATCTTATGCTCGGTAACCTTGTTAATGGTTTCCGGTCCCTGTTCCGGTTTCGGCAGCTTGAGTGACGCCAGCGTGTTGTACGCCGACTGGCTCACACCGCCCTCGAAGCTCATCTCGCTCGCCCCCGGCAGCTGGTAAGCATTCGCACCTGGATTCCATTTCTTAAAGAACTCCGAAAGATCCGTCTGGGCGACCCAGGAGGCGCACAGCATCAGCGTGTCGGCAGCGTTACCGTTTGACTCAGCACAGTAATTTCTTTCGCCAAACTTGGTTTTACCAACATCATCGCCGCGTGCTTTACGGTGCATCAACTGGAACAGGTTCCAGCCTTTCATCCCTTCACGATCGCTGTAGAACGCCGGCAGAGAGCCTTCTGGATACCACTGTTTGATATCAAAGTTTTTCTCTGCCCATTCCTTCAGTTGTGCGTACATCAGCAGACGGTCACCCGCACCGCCGCGCGCCCATGCCTGACCGTTGCTCTCCTCCAGATATTCCGGTGCGACGGTAATATCGTCAGCGACACGGTTCATCTTGCCGAGATAGCGATCCTGCATGTACAGCGCCAGCACGTTGTTCGCCACTTCGGTCGCGCCTGGAACAGTCAGCGGCGTTTCGGCGGCGTTGTGCCCTACTTCGTGCCAGATCAACCAGTCGTTCAGCGGCGTCGTCGGCAGCGTGGTGCTGTTCGTCGAGAAGCTGCTGTTCATTACCGGATAACCCGAGTGCGCATCACCGATGGAGATCTGCACATCGTTGGTGAAACGATGCTTGTGGCCCGTCAAGTTTTTATAGGTAAACATCCGGTGCTTACCGTCTTCATCATTACGACCGTAGAAATCATTCATCGAGCTGGCAAAGGTATCCAGATCGTTAGCGAATTGCTCCAGTCCGCCCGTGTAATTGCTGGCATTCAGGTTCTTCTTCGGTGTGGTATAGACGAACGACGCAGACTCCAGTTCGCCCAGCGGGGCAGGAGAGTTCAGATCGTTTTTCCATGCGCCGTCTTTATAGAACGGTGCTTTTACCACGCCAGTAAAGGTGAAGCTGGCAGATTCATTGGTAGAGCTATTGCCCTTGATATAAATCAGGCCACCGTAAGGCACCTTGAACTTCACCGTACCGCTAGCGTCCAGAGAGTACGTTTTAGTCACTTTTGGCGGACGGTTCAGCGCAACTTCATGCTTCTCACGTCCGGTAAGGTCGTCGGCCAGCGCCACGGTGACAGTCACAGGAACGTCCGCATTGGACTTAATGGTGACCTCTTTTTGAGCCGGAGCCCACAGACCAGTAGACTGCATGTTACCCGCAAACCATTTGGTCGGATTCGAGTACAGGCTGATGCTTTCAGTAACCTCCTGCCCCTCTTCCGATACTGCTCCCGGATACTTCTCGACATCAACTTTGATGTTCAGATCCCACCAGGAACGACCCAGCATCAGACGTGTCAGCGGTTTTTCCATATAGTTGAGCGGATAGCTCGGGTTCATCATGCCCGCTTTATTAACGCTCTTCTCGCCGTAGATCATGTTGTTATCGACCAGCGATTTTTTCAGCTCATCAGAACACTGCGTGCCGCCAGTATAGGCATCGTTGGCGTAGCAGTTCAGGAACTCGGTGAACGTTTTAAAGCCCAGCTCGTCTTCCTTGCTGCTGTCATAGCTGTATTCAATTTCATTCCACAGCCAGACCGACATGTTCTGGTACAGACGTTCCAGATCGACGCTGCTCAGACGCTCACCTTTGCGACCATTGGTCCGGAAGTAGAGCTCATGCTGATACAGACGCTGAATGTTGGTGCCTAAATCCGCAGCCTGCACCATCGCTTTTGCAGTGTCAGCGCTGAGATTCAGTTGCGTATAGCGCGGAACATACATGCCACCAGTAACCGGAACGTTCGTGCCAGGACGGTATTCCAGGCAGTTGATTTCGTAGTGATATGTCGAGTCCTTACACTCCTCTAATCCAGGAAATGCCTTAATGATTTTTGCCTTTGCCGCCTCCAAGGACTCGTTTGTTTCATGCTCCGCCTCATCAATAAAGGCATAGCGCTTGACCTGTTTACCATCGACATCTTCCAGCCAGCTGGCCACTTCCAGTTTCGGCTTGTCATCAGGCTTGTTGTCTTGCTGGTATTTCCAGATAACTTCATTCGTTGTTTCATCAATGGTATACGGCGGTTTTCCATCAACAAACGGATAACGTTCATATACCCAGATACCTTTTTCGCGCTGCTGACGAACGCGATCCGGATACCCCTGCGGATCGTTATTCACCACCGACTTGTTCAGTGCCATTGACAGGCCTGCGGCATCCAGCAGACGCACAAAGCCAGACGCGCTCTCTTCCTTAAGATTGCTCATCACGTTTTCCATGATCAGCACCGAACCGCCTTTGTTCAGATAGGCGATCAGATCGGTCACATCCTGCTGGCTCAGCTTCGGTTTGCTGGTATCTGCACGCAGAGGCACTGCATAGGGATCGCCCCCCACCTGAGTCACATACTCAAAGCCGTTAAGGATCAGCAGCGGCATTTCCTGTGGATCGAGATCGCCATAGCTACTTAAATGCTCAACGGAGATACCCGCAAAATCCGGATGAAAGCCGAACTCAGCGCTGTTTCCTGTAACCTGACCATGACGTTTGAAATAGACAGTATCCAGGTTGGTGCCTACGGTCATGCTGGCTTTCGCGTCCGGCGTCCATTTATCGTCGGACAGATAGCGCAGTACGTTCTGCATGAAGTGCTTCATGTCATCTGAATCACCGCTGAGCGTACACTGCCCGTCTTTATTAACGCCCCCGTTCCAGCTGTAACCGTTCGGACAACGCAAAATGCTGTTGTAGTGCGGGTTACCGATAACCATCAGTTTGCCCTCACCGACTTGCCCCAGCGAAATAAACGGCAGGTTAAAGGTGGCGGTATCGCGCGTAACGTTTTCCGGCTCAACAAGAGAAGGCGCTTCCGTAATGTACGCCAGCTCATTTTTATCCCAGGCGCGTTTTTCGCCAAACGCCAGCCAGTAGTTTTTATCATTACGCGCCATCAGAATCGGGAAGGCCGCGTTAGAGATATTCACCACCGCCTGACCGCGCGCATTACCGGTGCTACCATAGAAGTTGGTAGAGTCATGAAAGACGTGGAATTTCGTCACCGATTTGTAATCTTCATCCACACCCCACAGCTTGTTAATAACGCCCTGAATCTGGCCGTCATTAACATTGCGCGTCGTCAGCGAGAACCAGCGAGCCTCGTTACAACCGTCGGTTTTCGCACAAATCGCGGTATCGATCTCTTTGGCTTGACCCGTCTTAAACTGCTCAATAAATTCGTTTGGCAGATTAACAACTTGCTCACCTTCATCCAGCGTCGCACCGTTGGATAACGAGAGATTGATAATCTCGTTGATCACGTTGGGATATTCGGCAAAGACCTTGCGTACATCGTCCGGAACAACACGGGTATTATTTTGCCCGGTCGTCGAATAGCGATGAATAAGCTGATCGATATTCGCCCCGCGAACTTCATCACCCAGTTCAGTCAATGCAATGGTCGACTTATTGCCGCGCACTGACCCCAGTTCAAAGGTATCGATACCAAAGGAGATGGTTTCGCCCCAGCTAAAGGAAAATTCACCATTTTCCCCTGTCACGCCACGGCCTGAATTGGTGTAGTAGTTGACGCCAGCAACACCATATCCCTGGCTATCGACCAGTCGGCCTTCGGAGAGAATGATTTCCGAAGGTTGATACTGATAAAACTGTTCCGCGTTAGCCGACACGAAGGAAGCGTTCAGATCCGGTTTTGTTCCCGGCGTGGTGACAGGCACGACCGGTGAGGTATGAGTGGATGGCGCTTTATCGGTCGCAGCATTGTTTTCCACCTCTTCATTGACCAGCTTTTTGAACTCTTCCGGTGCCAGATCGATTTGCTTATACAGCGAGTCGAAGCGTTTACTCTCGATCACTGAGGAGAACGTCAGGCAAACCTGTTCTGTATTCGCCGGACAGCTGTTACTGGACGTTACCAGCGAAACCGCATTGCTTTTCTTGTCATCGGAAGCCGCCAGTTCTTGCGCATCCTCAAGACTAAACGACACTTTTTCAACCGCACGCAGGCTACGCGCAGCTTCTGACTGAGTGTTGAAGGTGGCAATTGTCGTGTTACCCGCCACGCAAGTAACGTCCTCACCAGGTGTAAATGTAAAGCCATCGCTGGATTCACCATTACAGGTAGCACCAGTTACCCGCTGGCTTCCGCCCAGGGTCAGATAACCCGTTTTCGTAGGAACAGGTTCTGGCTCCGGTTCTGGCTCTGGATCAGGTGTCGGTTCCGGCGTAGGTTCTGGGTCCGGCGTTGGCTCAGGCGTCGGCTCCGGGTTTGGTGTTGGATCAGGTTTCACTTCCGGCAAAGACCCTGTTCCAGAATCTACAGGCGGCGTATCGGAGGAAGATCCGGAACCACCGCCATCACAACCGGCTAACAGGGTTGCGCTCAAAATAGCCGCTAAAAGCGATTTCTTATATTTAAATTTCTTATTCATTAATAACGCAAGTGACAAAACAATGTTAAAAAATTCGTAACTGGGAGAAATAGTTTTATGCTTTATCTTCTCTAATAACTTCCTCCATTCTTAAGAAAACGGCATCACTGATAGAAAAACAGGTGAAATTTATAAGAATAACCCCTATTTGATGTCTGTCTGTTTATTTTTACGAAATTTCAACAAACAAAAAATTAACAATTTCTCACAACATAACTATATAAATTTGTTGGTAGTTTTAACGATTAAGATTGCAAAAGCAACAGATAGAACGGTGTTTGCTCATCAAGCGAACATAATTAATACAGACTTGTTTTGCGTGATAAAAAAACAGATATTCTCACGCTCTTAATTATTTAGCAGGTTATCTGAACGTAAAACATTATTATTTCATGGATAATAAAGCAGGAAATAATTCCCCATTAATAAGACAGAATAATGTAAATGAAGCCGGATGATATTAACGATCATCCGGCTTTATTGATTTACGAAACTAACATCCCAGTAAACACATACGCCTGCAACAGCGTGATAATGCCGATAACGCTGGCAAAAATCAGACTGTGCTTCACGGTGTAGCGGAACAGTTCAGATTCTCGGCCCACCATGCCCGTCGCGGCGCAGGCCACGGCGATAGATTGCGGGGAGATCATCTTGCCAGTTACGCCGCCGCTGGTGTTTGCTGCCACCAGCAGAGTGTCAGAGACGTTGATTTGCTGCGCCGTGGTCGATTGCAGTGAACCAAACAGGGCGTTAGAGGAAGTGTCCGAGCCGGTAAGGAATACCCCCAGCCAGCCGAGGAATGGCGAAAAGAACGGGAACATCACGCCTGTACCTGCCAGTACCAGCGCCAGCGTGGTGGACATACCGGAATAGTTGGTGACGAAGGCGAACGCCAGCACCATGCCAATCGACAATATCGGCCACTTCAGACTAATTAGCGTTTCGGCAAAGACGCCAATCCCTTTCTTGATGCCCACGCCGAGGATGAAGATAGAGATAATCGCCGCAATAAAAATAGCGGTGCCGCCAGCCGAGAGAGGGTCGAATTTAAACACCGCATCCATTGGCGTTGGTTGGGCGACAATGGGTGCCGCTTTCAACACTTGTTGATGCAAATGAGGGATCTGGAAATTAATCACCAGTGAATAAAACGCGCCGCCCGGAGCAAATAACGCTTTAAACGGCTTCATGGTCCAGATGGTGACCAGCACCGTTAAGATTAAAAACGGTGACCACGCACGAATGATTTGCCCCAGACTATATTCTGAAGGCACGGGACCGCCAGAAGATGGTTTATTCACCACCATCGCACCTGCGGATTGTCCCATGCTGATTGCCGTTTCGGTATTTTTCGGCCGCCAGACTTTAAGGAATAAAGCGAGTGAGACGATACTCACCAGCGCCGAAGTAATATCCGGCAGTTCCGGACCAATATAGTTAGAGGTAAAGAACTGCGTGACAGCGAAGCTTCCCCCAGCAACCAGCGCCGCTGGCCACGTCTCTTTCACCCCTTTCCAGCCGTCCATCATTGCTACCAGCCAGAACGGCACAAGAACCGACAGGAACGGTAACTGACGTCCCGCCATTGCGCCAATGTGGAACGGATCGATTCCCGTTACCTGACCGGCGACCAGAATCGGCACGCCCAACGCACCAAACGCCACCGGCGCAGTGTTGGCAATCAGACACAGCCCCGCCGCGTATAACGGTTTGAAGCCCAGGCCCACCAGCAGCGCACCGGTAATCGCCACCGGCGCACCAAAGCCAGCCGCCCCTTCCAGCAGCGCGCCAAAGGAGAAACCAATCAGTAACACCTGCAAACGCTGATCGTCAGTGATGGAGATAACCGAGCTGCGGATAATATCGAACTGACCGCTGGCAACGGTTAATTTATAGAGGAACACCGCCGCAACAATAATCCACGCAATAGGCCATAATCCATAAATAAAGCCATAGCCCGCAGCAGCAAATGCCATATCAATCGGCATTTTAAAGGCGAATATTGCAATCAGGATAGATAATATAAGGGTTATTGCTCCAGCGACATGTCCTTTCAGACGTAATACCGCGAGTGCAACGAAGAAGAATATTATCGGGATCAGGGCGACCAGAGCGGATAGCCCCAGTCCTCCCATCGGCATATACATTTGGGTCCAGGTAACCATATTGTTCAGTCTCTTATTATCTTTATATGCTTGATATACTTAAGGTTGTAATAAGCAAAAGAGGACTGAACTGTAAAATATAGGCGTTATACTTTACAGCAACAGTACGCCGCTAACGCAATTGCTACCTCTGGCATAACAAGTATATCGGGTAAGGGTTTCTGTTCCGCACACGCAGGCGCAGAATATCGTTAAGATGTCCATATTGTTGTTTTAGGCCCGCTAGTAATGCGCTACGGGTATTTAATATTGTTAAACCCTGATAATCGCTCCGGTTATTTCCGGGATAAATGTACTACCGCAGTTACTATCATAGCCCCGACAATAAAACTTGCCGGGGCTTTTTTGACGCTATTAATGACTTTCTTTTTCGCGTAAACGCCAGGCGTGTAATAACGGTTCGGTATAGCCGTTTGGCTGTTTCACGCCGAGGAAGATTAAATCGCTGGCAGCTTTAAAAGCACACGAGTTAGCGAAATTCCCCGCCATCGGACGATAAGCCGGATCGCCAGCGTTTTGCTGATCAACCACTTTCGCCATATTCTCCAGCGACGCCTGCACCTGTTCTTTGGTCAGAATACCGTGACGTAACCAGTTGGCGATATGCTGGCTGGAGATACGCAGCGTTGCGCGGTCTTCCATCAGCGCCACGTTGTGAATATCCGGCACTTTTGAACAACCAATCCCCTGCTCCACCCAACGCACCACGTACCCCAGAATCCCCTGCACGTTGTTATCCAGCTCTTGTTGGATCTCTTCCACCGACCAGTTAGCGTTTTCAGCAACCGGAATGGTCAACAGATCGTCCAGCAGCGGTTCAAATTCAGCATTGAACTCGCTCTGGGCAATGTTGGCCTGCACGCTCTGTACGTTGGTTTGGTGGTAGTGCAGCGCATGGAGCGTAGCAGCGGTTGGTGACGGAACCCAGGCTGTGTTTGCCCCG
Source organism: Escherichia sp. F1 (assembly GCF_046764225.1). Classification (NCBI taxonomy): domain Bacteria; kingdom Pseudomonadati; phylum Pseudomonadota; class Gammaproteobacteria; order Enterobacterales; family Enterobacteriaceae; genus Escherichia; species Escherichia sp. F1. The sequence continues at coordinate 784,718 of NZ_CP177202.1, read as the reverse complement.
GCACGCAGTTGGTCGCCCTTCTGGCTGTACATGTCTGCCATCAGGTCCGGCATTGCCCACATGCCTTTACCAATTTGCGCTTTACCGCGCAGCCCACAGAACAGACCGGAAAGCACGTTATTACGCTCGTAGGCTTTGATCCACGGCGTCGATTTCATCTGATTTTTACGCAGCATCGGGCCAGCTTCCATCACCGAATGCATTTCATCGCCGGTACGGTCGAGGAAACCGGTATTGATGAACGCCACGCGGTTGCGCGCCTGAGCGATACAGCTACGCAAGTTCAGCGAGGTCCGACGTTCTTCATCCATAATGCCCATTTTCAGGGTATTCGGTGCCATACCGAGCATTGTCTCAATGCGGGTAAACAGTTTGTTGGCGAACGCCACTTCCTGCGGACCGTGCATTTTCGGTTTCACAATATAGACGCTGCCAGTGCGCGAGTTTTTCTGCACTTTTAAATCATAGAGGGCAATCGCGCCAGTCATGACGCCATCAAGAATGCCTTCCGGGATTTCATTGCCTTCGCTGTCCCAAATCACAGGAATGGTCATCAAATGACCCACGTTGCGGATAAACAGCAGCGAGCGTCCGTGCAGAGAAATTTCAGAGCCATCGGCGGCGGTGTAATGACGATCGTCATTCAGTTTACGCACGATTTGCCGACCGTTTTTTTCCATTTTCTCTTGCAGAGTTCCCTGCATCAGACCCAGCAGATTGCGGTACAGCAGGATTTTATCTTCCGCATCAACCGCCGCGACCGAATCTTCGCAGTCGAGAATGGTACTGATGGCCGCTTCGACGATAACATCGTTGATATGCGCCGGATCGTCTTTGCCAATCCGCCCGTTGGCATCGATTTGCAGCTCAATATGCAGGCCGTTATTTTTCAGCAAAATGCAGGACGGCGCAGCGGCATTGCCACGGTAACCGACAAACTGCGCCGGGGTGCGTAACGTGGTTTCTTTACCATTTTTCAACTGGATGCGTAATTGTTTATCAACCACCTTAAACGCCACCACATCCTGATAGCTGCCGTTTTCCAGCGGTAGTGATTCATCGAGGAAACGCCGAACCCAGGCGATAACCTGCTCACCGCGCTGCGGATCGTAGCCGCTGACCATCGCCCCTTCCTGCGGGATGATGTCGCTGCCGTATAACGCATCGTACAGTGAGCCCCAGCGAGCGTTCGCCGCGTTCAGCGCGTAGCGGGCGTTCATTGCCGGAACCACCAGCTGTGGCCCCGCCTGGCTGGTGATTTCGCTGTCAATGCCCGTGGTTTCCACCGTCACGCGATCCGGTTGTGGCACCAGGTAGCCCAGTTCACGCAGGAAAGATTTATAGGCCGCTTTATCTTTAACCGGCCCCGGATTGCTGCGATGCCACTCATCAAGCGCCGCCTGAATGCGATCGCGTTCTGCCAGCAACTGACGATTTTCTGGTGCCAGATCGTGAACGATCTCATCAACATTGCGCCAGAACGCCGCAGCGTCCAACCCTGTTCCCGGCAAAACTTCTTCATCCACAAAACGTTTAAAATTGGCGTCAATGCGTAAACGGCCCTGGGTTATGGTTTCACTCATTATTTATCTCCTCGTTTTCGCTTATTTCGCCAACACCGCTGCTGCCGCTTTCGCGACCTGCGCATCCTGTGCTCCGGTTAAACCAGAAACTCCCACGGTACCAATAATTTGCCCATCCACAACAACCGGTACGCCGCCTTCCAGCGACGTCAGTAACGGCGCAGTCACGAACGCGGTACGTCCGTTGTTCACCATCTCTTCATAGCCCTTAGTTTCACGACGCCCCAGCGCGGCGGTACGCGCTTTCTCCTGGGAGATGTAAGCCGCAATTGGCGCGCAATCATCCATGCGACTTAACGCCAGCAGATGACCGCCGTCATCGGCAACAGCAATGGAAACAGACCAGTTATTTTTCTGCGCCTCTTCCTGACCTGCGGCAATAATTGCACTCGCCATTTGCTGGCTAAGAATGACTTTAGTTTTCATTTTGTTATTCCTTTTCAAGGGCTTGTTCTACAATTTCAATCCAGTGACGCACAGAGGTACGACCGGCGCTCGCCAGATGCGTCTGGCAACCAATGTTGGCGGTGACGATCATTTCCGGTTTGCCGCTTTCCAGCGCATTCATTTTGTTATCCCGCAGCTGGCGTGCCAGATCGGGATGCGTTAACGCATATGTTCCCGCTGAACCGCAGCACAGATGGCTGTCGGGAACGTCCGTTAAGGTAAATCCAAGACGAAATAACACTTTTTCCACTTCGCCGTTCAGCTTTTGCGCATGTTGTAGGGTACACGGGCAGTGGAAGGCCAGTTTTTTATCGCCGCGAATTGCCAGTTTTTCCAGCGGTTCCTCGCGCAGAAATTCGACTAAATCGACCGCCAGCTCACTGACCTGACGCGCTTTATCGGCATACAACGCATCGTTTTTCAGCATCTGCCCATACTCTTTGACGAACGCGCCACAACCGCTGGCGGTTTGCAAAATTGCCTCGACACCTGCTTCAATCGCGGGCCACCAGGCATCAATATTATTGCGCGCCCGTGCCAGCCCTTTCTCTTGCGCATTAAGATGATAGTCCACCGCGCCACAACAGCCTGCTTCGTTAGCTGGCATGACGCTGATCCCCAGACGATCCAGCACTCGCGCAGTTGCCGCGTTGGTGTTGGGCGAAAGCGTAGGCTGGGCGCAGCCTTCCAGCATTAAAACCCGACGCTTATGGCGCAGCGGCGGACGCGGTTTAGCTTTCACCGTTTCGGCAGGCAGTTTTGCTCTGACCTGCTCCGGTAAAAACGGTCGCAGCACCAGCCCTACCTGCGTCAGCGCACGAAACACCGCCGGACGCGGCACTACCTGGCGCAATCCTTCGCGCAGTATTCGCTCCGGCAGTGGGCGTTTCACTTTCTGCTCGACAATATCACGCCCGATATCCAGCAAATTGTGATAGCGCACACCAGAAGGACAGGTGGTTTCACAATTGCGGCAAGTGAGACAGCGATCGAGATGCTCCTGTGTTTTAAGCGTGACTTCGTTGCCTTCCAGCACCTGTTTAATCAGATAGATGCGCCCGCGCGGCCCGTCCAGTTCATCGCCCAGGAGCTGATAGGTTGGGCAGGTTGCGGTACAAAATCCGCAGTGAACACAGGCGCGCAGGATGCTGTCGGCTTCCAGCGCCCGCGCGTTCTGCCGCATCTCTTCAGTTAATTGGGTTTGCATAGCCTGCTCCTCAAAGTTCCGCGTACATGCGACCGGGGTTAAACACGCCGCAAGGGTCGAGCTGCTGTTTAAGCTGCTGGTGATAGCGGAATAAAGGAGCCGGTAGCGGGGCAAAACCACCATCTCCGGCACTAAAGCGGGTCGCATGACCGCCAGCGTTGCGGGCGATGCGATGGATTTGATTGTCCTCGGCTGTCGATTTCAGCCAGCGTAGCGCCCCGCCCCAGTCGATCAGTTGCTCGCCGGGTAAATCTATCATCGGCGCATCGCTGGGTAAGGAAATGCGCCATAAGGTACCTGGTAACGAGAAGAACGGCAGTTGTTGTTCACGCAATTGCTGCCAGAACTGACCCGCAACCTCTTCGCCCCCCAGCAGTTCACGCGCTGCTTTTACCGATCCTTCGCCGCCCTCAAGGCGGATCCACAACGCATTGTCGAAGTAACATAAGCCACTAATGGGTAATGGCTGGAGTTGCCACTGGGCGATTTCATTCATGGCTTCTTGGAGGCTGATTTCCCGACGCAGACTCAGGGTGGCGCGTGGTCGCGGTAACACTTTCATCGAGATTTCAGTGAGCACACCCAGACAACCGTAGCTTCCGGCCATTAACCGTGAGAGATCGTATCCGGCAACGTTTTTCATCACTTCGCCACCAAAACGCAGATGTTTTCCAGTGCCGGTAATGATGCGCGTGCCGAGGACAAAATCGCGGACCGAACCGCTCCACGGGCGACGCGGCCCCGCCAGCCCGCAGGCGACCATCCCGCCCCAGGTGGCTTCTTCACCATAATGTGGCGGCTCGCAGGGGAGCATTTGCCCGGCGCTCTCCAGCGCCGCTTCAATCGCCACCAGCGGCGTTCCGGCACGAGCGGTTATCACCAGCTCGGTCGGGTCGTAATTAACAATGCCGCGATGACAACGCACATCCAGCGTTTGCCCGGTGACAGGACGACCTAAAAAGGCTTTGCTATTGCTGCCCTGAATCACCAGCGGCGTTTTATCGCTAATCGCCTGATTCACCTGCTCCAGCAGCGCCTGGCTGTAATCACACTCACGTAGCATCAGAAACGCTCCAGTTCAGGGAAAGGTAAATGACCGTGATGCACATGCATGGCACCAAATTCAGCACAGCGGTGTAGCGTGGGAATGTTTTTCCCAGGGTTCAGCAAACCATCGGGGTCAAACGCCGCCTTGACCGCATGGAAGGTCGTGATTTCATCGCTGTTGAACTGGGCGCACATTTGATTGATTTTTTCGCGCCCGATGCCATGTTCCCCACTGATGCTGCCGCCAACTTCAACGCAGAGTTCGAGGATCTTCCCGCCCAGCTCTTCCGCGCGGGCAAATTCACCGGGTTCGTTGGCATCGAAAAGGATTAACGGGTGCATGTTGCCGTCTCCGGCATGAAAGACGTTGGCAACGCGTAAATCATATTGCTGCGATAAACGGGCAATGCCTTCCAGTACGCCAGGCAGGGCGCGGCGCGGGATGGTGCCATCCATGCAGTAGTAATCCGGGGAGATTCGTCCTACCGCAGGGAACGCATTTTTGCGACCGGCCCAGAAACGTACGCGCTCTGCTTCGTCCTGTGCCAGACGGACGTCAGTCGCGCCCGCTTTCAGCAAGATGTCGTTAACCCGCTCGCAGTCCTCCTGTACGTCAGACTCCACGCCGTCCAGCTCGCATAACAAAATCGCTTCGGCGTCGACGGGATAACCGGCATGAATAAAATCTTCCGCTGCGCGGATCGACAGGTTATCCATCATCTCCAGCCCGCCGGGGATAATGCCATTGGCGATGATGTCACCAACCGCAAGTCCGGCTTTTTCTACCGAGTCAAAGCTGGCTAACAGAACCCGCGCCACGGGCGGCTTCGGCAGCAGTTTTACCGTCACCTCGGTGGTCACGCCGAGCATACCTTCCGATCCGGTGAACAGCGCCAGCAGGTCAAAACCAGGCGAATCCAGCGCATCCGATCCCAGCGTCAGCGCCTCGCCGTCCAGCGTTTGCACTTCAATTTTCAGCAGGTTATGTACGGTCAGACCATATTTCAGGCAGTGGACGCCACCGGCATTTTCCGCCACATTGCCGCCAATTGAACAGGCGATTTGTGAGGACGGATCCGGCGCGTAATAGAGATTATGCGGCGCAACGGCCTGGGAGATCGCCAGGTTACGCACGCCCGGCTGCACGCGCGCGCGGCGACCAATGGGGTTAATGTCGAGGATCTCTTTAAAGCGCGCCATCACCAACAACACACCTTTTTCCAGCGGCAGCGCGCCACCAGAAAGCCCGGTGCCTGCACCACGGGTCACCACCGGTACACGCAGGCGGTGGCAGACAGCCAGAATCGATGTCACCTGTTCCATTTGCTTAGGCAGAACAACCAGTAATGGACGCGTGCGATACGCGCTCAACCCGTCACACTCGTAAGGAATGATCTCCTCATCGGTATGCAGAATCTCCAGTCCAGGGACATGCTCACGCAGTGCCATCAGTACCGATGTGCGGTCGACATCGGGTAAAGCGCCATCAAGACGCTCTTCGTACAAGATGCTCATGAGTAGGCTTCGCTTTGTTGTGTTGTGTGGCAGCTGATTTTTGCGCGCTGCTTCTGTGAACAGTTATTAAGCGGGCTTTTCGTTTTCGTCTATCTCTTTAGCTACCGGTCAGACCATTTTTTTTCCAGCTCTGTGACCTTGTCTTGGTTAACTTAATGTTAAATTTATGTAACATAATCACTTACGTGATGTGCGTGTTTTGCGAGTCAAGAACAGAAAAATTGGTCCTACCTGTGCACGAGGTCCGGGAATGAAAGATGAACGTCGCCCTATTTGCGAAGTGGTTGCAGAGAGTATCGAACGGTTAATTATCGACGGCGTACTGAAGGTCGGTCAGCCGCTTCCCTCGGAACGTCGACTGTGTGAAAAGCTCGGCTTCTCACGCTCCGCACTGCGTGAAGGGCTGACCGTGCTGCGCGGGCGCGGGATTATTGAAACGGCGCAGGGTCGCGATTCTCGTGTCGCACGGCTTAATCGGGTGCAGGACACCAGCCCGCTGATCCATCTGTTCAGTACGCAGCCGCGAACGCTGTATGATCTGCTCGACGTTCGCGCATTGCTGGAGGGCGAATCGGCAAGGCTGGCGGCAACGCTGGGAACGCAGGCTGATTTTGTTGTGATAACCCGCTGTTATGAAAAAATGCTCGCCGCCAGTGAGAACAACAAAGAGATTTCGCTGATCGAACATGCGCAGTTGGATCACGCTTTCCATCTCGCCATTTGTCAGGCTTCTCACAATCAGGTGTTGGTGTTTACGCTGCAATCATTGACCGATCTGATGTTTAATTCAGTGTTTGCCAGCGTAAATAATCTCTACCATCGACCACAGCAAAAAAAGCAGATCGATCGCCAGCATGCGCGGATCTACAACGCGGTGTTGCAGCGTCTGCCGCACGTCGCCCAGCGCGCAGCACGCGATCATGTGCGGACCGTGAAAAAGAATCTCCACGATATCGAGCTGGAAGGCCACCATTTGATTCGCTCGGCGGTGCCGCTGGAGATGAAGCAGGGGTGACTGCCATCAAATCTGCTTTTCATACAATCGGTAACGCTTGTACGGCTCCGCCCCAATGCGTTCCAGCATGTTATTCATGCCTGTATTGGTTTCGAGGATCCATGACATCTCCAGCGCATCGATCTTCCGGCGGGCAAACGGATCGCGTAAGGCTTCAATCAATAACAGCGCAATCACCGGGCCGATGCGGCTGAACTGATACTCGTCCCGCACGCCCATCAGCGGTACTCGCGCAGTTCGCACACCGCTGACTTTTAAACGCCACAGCAATTTTGCCCAGCCGAAGGGAAAGAGCGATCCGTTCAGATCGGCAATCGCCTCGTTGATGTTTGGCAAGCCGACAATAAACGCGCAGGGTGCAGAATCAATCTCAGCGATGTAGATCATATCGTCCGGCACCAGATATTTAAGTTGATCGCCCATGGTCGCGAATTCATGTTCGGTAAACGGCACAAATCCCCAGTTGTGCTGCCAGCCAGAGTTGAAAATCTCACGCAGGATCTGCATCTCTTCGGCAAACCGCTGGCGATTGATGCAGCGAATGGTCACCTTCTTACGCACCTGATCCATCAGTTTTTTTAGCGCCGGAGAGAAAGTGAGATCGGTTCGCTGCATCCACCACGCTAGTAAATCAATGCCTTTGTGATAACCCAATTGTTCAATATGCGCGGCATACCACGGTTTACCGTGCGGCATCATCGCACAGGGTGGTGTATCGAAACCTTCAATCAGTAATCCGCTTTCCTGATTGATATTCAGGCTGAAAGGACCGCTGATCTTACTTGCACCTTGTGACTTCAACCACGCTTCCGCTGCGCCAAACAACGCGGCAAAAACCTGCGGATCATCAATGGCGTCAATCATGCCGAAATGACCGGTATCTTCACCGTAACGCTCGCGGTGCAAGGTATCTATTTGCGCGGTAATACGCCCAACTATCTGCCCCGCTTTTTTTGCCACCCACGCCTGCCAGATGATATGGTCCGTCCCCGGATTTTTCGCAGACAAATGCTCGTTGCGTTCAATGAATAAAGGGGGTATCCAGTTTGGATCGTCGGGATAAAGTGATGACGGAAAAGCGATAAATGCCTTAAGGTCATTTTTATTAATTACTTTTTCAATTTTAATCATCAGCAGATCGCATTCCATAGTTCTGTGGGTAACAAATAATTAACGGTGACAAACAGGTTGCAACAGCAACGAACGGCACCTTAATAATCAACCCAATGAATACAAACGACGAATAAATAGTATTTATTAATGATTACGATAAGGTCAGAGACTACACAGAAGCGCCACAATGCCTTTTGTCGATTTAAGGCGACCGGACAAGGCTTCTTCTTAATACATTCATAAATTAAATATCATTCACAATAAAAACAAAAAAACTCAAACTCATTATTTAAATCAATGTTCATTTTCACACTGATGAAAATACTATCTCATTTATCTTTTATGCCTATATAATCCACCGCATTATTGTCATTTTATTTTTGATATCCAATTTTTTCGTGGTGTATATGTCTAATAAAATCTTTACGCATTCCCTACCTATGCGCTATGCCGATTTTCCAACGCTGGTTGATGCTTTGGACTACGCCGCTCTGAGTAGCGCCGGAATGAATTTTTATGACAGACGTTGCCAACTTGAAGATCAACTGGAATATCAGACGTTAAAAGCGCGTGCCGAAGCTGGTGCGAAGCGGTTGTTATCGCTGAACCTGAAAAAAGGCGATCGCGTGGCGCTGATTGCCGAAACCAGTAGCGGGTTCGTAGAGGCTTTTTTTTCCTGCCAGTATGCCGGCTTAGTCGCCGTCCCGTTGGCGATTCCAATGGGCGTCGGTCAGCGGGATTCCTGGAGCGCCAAACTGCAGGGTTTACTGGCAAGTTGCCAGCCCGCAGCCATTATCACTGGTGATGAGTGGTTACCGCTGGTCAATGCCGCGACGCATAACAACAACCCCGAATTACATGTTTTAAGCCACGCCTGGTTTAAGGCATTACCGGAAGCCGATGTTGCGCTCCAGCGTCCAGTTCCGAACGATATCGCCTACCTCCAGTACACCTCCGGCAGCACCCGTTTTCCCCGTGGCGTCATTATCACCCATCGCGAAGTGATGGCTAATCTACGTGCTATAAGCCACGATGGTATTAAATTACGCCCTGGCGACCGCTGCGTCTCCTGGCTGCCTTTCTACCATGATATGGGACTGGTCGGCTTTCTCCTGACCCCCGTCGCCACGCAGCTTTCAGTAGATTATTTGCGCACTCAGGATTTTGCCATGCGTCCTCTGCAATGGCTTAAATTGATCAGTAAAAATCGCGGCACCGTTTCCGTTGCGCCGCCGTTTGGCTATGAATTGTGCCAGCGCCGCGTGAATGAAAAAGATCTCGCTGAACTGGATCTTTCCTGCTGGCGCGTCGCTGGTATTGGCGCAGAACCCATCTCCGCAGAACAACTCCATCAATTCGCTGAATGTTTCCGTCAGGTCAACTTTGACGATAAAACTTTCATGCCGTGCTACGGACTGGCAGAAAATGCGCTGGCTGTCAGCTTCTCTGATGAAGCTTCCGGGGTTGTGGTTAACGAAGTGGATCGCGACATCCTTGAATATCAGGGCAAAGCCGTCGCGCCGGATGCTGAAACACGCGCCGTATCGACTTTCGTCAACTGCGGTAAAGCGTTGCCGGAACATGGCATTGAAATCCGCAATGAAGCAGGTATACCTGTCGCGGAACGTGCGGTAGGCCATATTTGCATCTCCGGCCCTAGCCTGATGAGCGGTTACTTTGGCGACCAGATTTCACAAGACGAGATTGCCGCGACGGGCTGGTTAGACACCGGCGACCTCGGTTATCTGCTGGACGGTTATCTGTATGTCACCGGACGCATTAAAGATCTGATTATTATTCGTGGCCGTAATATCTGGCCGCAGGATATTGAATATATTGCGGAACAGGAACCGGAAATTCATTCTGGCGATGCGATTGCTTTTGTTACCGCCCAGGAAAAAATCATTTTGCAGATCCAGTGTCGGATCAGCGATGAAGAACGTCGCGGGCAGCTTATCCACGCGCTGGCAGCACGGATCCAAAGCGAATTTGGCGTGACCGCGGCTATCGATCTGTTGCCGCCCCACAGTATTCCCCGAACGTCCTCCGGCAAGCCTGCCCGTGCGGAAGCGAAAAAACGTTATCAGAAGGCTTATGCTGCAAGCCTTCATGTGCAGGAATCCCTGGCATGAATCAAACTGTCGCGGTGACGGGCGCTACCGGGTTTATCGGTAAATATATTATCGATAACCTGCTCGCCCGCGGCTTTCACGTTCGCGCATTGACGCGTACTGCCCGCGCTCACGTCAATGACAATCTCATCTGGGTGCGCGGTTCTCTGGAAGATACTCATTCACTTAGCGAACTGGTTGCCGGAGCCAGCGCGGTGGTCCATTGCGCCGGGCAAGTGCGCGGGCACAAAGAAGAGATTTTTACCCGCTGTAACGTTGACGGCAGCCTGCGACTGATGCAAGCGGCAAAAGAGAGCGGCTTTTGCCAACGTTTTCTGTTTATCTCTTCGCTGGCGGCGCGCCATCCCGAACTCTCCTGGTACGCAAATTCCAAACACGTCGCCGAACAACGACTGACTGCAATGGCTGATGAAATTACGCTGGGCGTTTTTCGCCCGACAGCCGTGTATGGTCCCGGCGATAAAGAGTTAAAACCGCTGTTTGACTGGATGCTGCGCGGCCTGCTGCCACGACTTGGTGCGCCAGATACACAGCTCTCTTTCCTGCACGTCACCGATTTCGCGCAAGCCGTGGGGCAGTGGTTAAGCGCCGAAACTGTACAGACGCAAACCTATGAATTATGCGATGGCGTCGCCGGCGGCTATGACTGGCAACGCGTAAGACAGCTTGCCGCCGACGCCCGTTGCGGTTCCGTTCGAATGGTTGGTATTCCTCTGTCGGTACTCACCTGCCTTGCGGATATCAGTACCACGTTGAGTCGCCTGGCAGGTAAAGAACCTATGCTGACCCGCTCGAAAATCCGTGAATTAACCCACGCCGACTGGTCAGCAAGTAATAACCGTATTTCTGAAGATATTAATTGGTTTCCCGGGATTAGCCTGGAACACGCATTACGCAACGGGCTATTTTGATTGTCTTGTTTAAAGGTGTGTTAACGTTTCTATGGTAAATCGTGAAATAGTAATGGATTACATCCTTTCCTGTTTACAGGATTTGGTCGAAAACGGTGTGGAAATTAAGCCCGACAGCGATCTCGTCAACGATCTTGGCCTGGAGTCGATCAAAGTGATGGATCTCTTAATGATGCTGGAAGACAGATTCGATATTTCCATTCCTATTAATATTCTGCTGGATGTCAAAACCCCTGCGCAATTAATGGAAACACTACTTCCATGGCTGGAGAATAAATAATGGGGCTATACGATAAATATGCACGTCTTGCTGGCGAGCGACTGCAATTTAGTGACAACGGGTTAACACCGTTTGGCACCTGTATTGATGAAGTGTATTCCGCCACCGAAGGCCGGATCGGCAATAAAAAAGTGATTCTGGCCGGGACCAATAATTATCTCGGTTTAACCTTTAATCATGATGCCATCGCCGAAGGTCAGGCAGCGTTAGCGGCCCAAGGCACCGGCACCACCGGTTCTCGTATGGCTAATGGCAGTTATGCGCCGCATCTGGCGTTAGAGAAAGAGATTGCCGAGTTTTTCAATCGCCCTACCGCTATCGTGTTTTCAACCGGTTATACCGCTAATTTAGGCGTCATCAGCGCACTTGCCGACCATAACGCCGTGGTGTTACTGGATGCCGATAGCCACGCCAGTATTTATGACGCCTGTTCTCTCGGTGGAGCGGAAATTATTCGTTTCCGCCATAACGATGCCAACGATCTGGAACGGCGCATGGTTCGCCTCGGCGAACGGGCGAAAGAGGCGATTATCATCGTTGAGGGTATCTACAGCATGCTCGGTGACGTTGCGCCGTTAGCGGAAATTGTTGATATCAAACGTCGTCTCGGTGGTTATTTGATTGTCGATGAAGCGCATTCGTTTGGCGTGTTAGGCGCAACGGGGCGCGGACTGGCTGAAGCCGTTGGCGTTGAAGATGATGTGGATATTATCGTTGGTACCTTCAGTAAAAGTCTGGCCTCGATTGGCGGTTTTGCTGTCGGTTCGGAAGCGATGGAAGTGCTGCGCTACGGCAGCCGCCCGTATATTTTTACCGCCTCTCCTTCTCCGTCCTGCATTGCGACCGTGCGCTCGTCGTTAAGAACCATTGCCTCACAACCAGAGCTGCGGCAAAAGCTGATGGATAACGCCAACCATCTGTATGACGGTCTGCAAAAACTGGGTTACGAGTTAAGTTCACATATTAGCCCGGTAGTGCCAGTAATAATCGGTTCGAAAGAGGAAGGTTTACGCATCTGGCGCGAGCTTATTTCGCTGGGCGTTTATGTGAATCTTATCCTGCCACCTGCCGCGCCTGCAGGCATCACGCTGCTGCGCTGTAGCGTAAACGCTGCCCACAGTCGTGAGCAAATTGATGCCATCATTCAAGCGTTCGCTACTCTGAAGCAGTAATGTGAGCCCGCTGTGGCGCTGCGCCACGGCGGGTTTAATGTTGTCTGTCATACCAATACACCAGGCTCAACGCCATCAGCACAAACGCTACCGGTAAACCGAGCGCGGTAACAGGTGCGCTCAACGCAAATAGCAACCCCAGATTGACCATGATTTGATAGCTGATCCAGGTGAGTAAGCCCACGATGACGCCTACAGCGAGACGGCTACCCATCCCAGGCGAACGCGGGGCACTAAAGGTAAACGGCACAGCCAGCAAAATCATCGCCAGGGTCAAGATGGGTTGTCCCAGTTTTTCCCACAGTGCAAGGCGGTATTCGCTGCTGGGTTGCCCGGTTTCCTGCAAATAATGGATGTAATGATTAAGTTGACGGACAGAAAAAGTATTCCCCGGCATCGATAACTCTTCAAGATCCATACTGGTGAAGGCCGATTGCCAGGCAAGATTATCTGATGTTTCCAGCGTTTCTTTGCCATTCAGCCATTTTTTATGATTCACACCATGCAGGATCCACGTTTTGTCGTCTTCAATGGTGGCACTGCGTGCAAAAATGTAGGATTCGAGCGAGAGATCGTCGCGATAATGAAATATCTCCACACCCACAGGCTGGCCCTGCTCGTTCAGCGATTTCACCGTCACAAATTCATTACCACGCCTGGCCCAAAGCATATTGCCGGTAATGTCATCGTCCTCCCCCAACGCGGTGGCAGTCGATTTGATTTACAGCGCCTGTTGCTGCAATGGCGACGCCACCCACTCATCTATCGCGCCTAACGAAACAGTCCACAATATCCCGGCAACCAGCGCCACCAGTGCAATACGGAAGATAGAAAACCCAGTGCTGCGAATGGCGGTAAGCTCACTGTTTTTCGATAACTGCCCCAGGCCAACAATCCCTCCCAATAATGCGATAAACGGCGAAAGTTCGACCAGTGTACGCGGTAAGGTCATCAGCACCACCAGCACCGCCTGAGTCCAGCGATAACCGCCCGGGCTGACATCATCCAGTTCGTTAATCAGGTTGAAGGTGGTAAAAAGCGGCAGCAATAGCCCTGCGGCGGCGGCAAAACCGAGAAAGAGATGACGGATTAAATAGCGACTGAAAACATTCATCGGGAAAATTTCTGCAGCAAAGAGAAGTCGCGTGCGACCAGCATCAGCAGGCCCATTAGCATGAGTCCGGGTACTAACCACAAACCAGGAATGAGGGGAATCGCACCGTTAGCCACCAGCGTACGGCAGACGTCGCCGCCATAAAAAATGGCAACAAACAGCAACGTCAGTGGCAATAACGTTGAAAATCGCCCTTGCCGCGGTTTTACCCGACTTAATGAAATGGCCAGCAGCGCCATCAACAATGCGGTCAGGCCACGGCTTTGTCGCCATTGCAGTTCGGCATGATCGGCTGGAAAGACGGAGCGCGCCAGCTCCGTGACCGATTTTGCTTTGCGTTTGACGTTAGGGCTTTGATCCAGCGGATTCAGATGTAATTGCAGATGACGGTAGATCTGTTCGTTGTCGTCACGCCCCTGATGATCGAGAAGATAGGCGGTCCCGTTATGCAACATAACGGTCGGTTTCTCAGGTGATGGGTCAACCACATCAACCGAACGGGCGCGGAAAATGCGGGTTCGATTGGCAGTAGAAGTATAAATCAGCGCGTCAGTCAGGCGATTATTATCCTGATCAACCGTCTGCGAAAGGATCATTCGTCCGTTATCGTTAGTGTTAAATTTCTTTGCCCGCAACTGGCGAACATCCAGCTCCGACTGTGACTGTTGCTCCAGTTGATAAATCTGCGCATAAGCCCACGGACGACCATACATCGACAGAAGGGTGACAAAAATGCTTAGCGGTATCGCCAGATAAAGAACGGCTTTGTACAAGCGTCCCGGACTGCCCCCCGCCGCAGAAATAGCGGTAATTTCCGAGTCGGTATACATCTGCCCTAGCGTCACGCCAACTGACACATACAGTCCAACAGGTAACAACATCTCCAGTGCAATCAGCACCTTGTAGAAAACAATATCCAGCACAACATCAAGAGCTAATGTCCCATTTGCCGCTTCGGTCAGATAACGCTGTGCGGAGTAGCTGGCGAAAATAAAGATCAGAAAACCGACGATAATCAGCACCAGACGGCGCGTACCACGCATGATGTAGTGTTCAACCAGCTTCATCTCACTAACGCCCTCAATCCTTTGAATTTTTTATTCATTGATCAGTTTCTGCGCCAGCGCAATGACATGTTCTACCTCTTCCGGCGTCAGGCTGCCGTCCTTTGCCCACTGAATTTGCCCGGCTTTATTCAGCACCAGAATGGTTGAACTCTGCTCCGGCAACCGCCAGGCAACGCGTCCCTGTCCATTGCCGTCAATAACGAATTGCGCCCACGGATAGCGGCGTTTATTTTTTTCGATTTTGCCAACGACAAAATAGCCAGTACCAAAAATGGCATCATCGGTGTTCACAATGGTGGTGGGCTGAAAACGATCCTGCGGAAAGTTTGCCGCTTCAACCGCTTTAATTAACAGTGAGTTCTTTTTCTTCGCCGACTTACGCCCGGCGATATACTGAATAATGCGAACTTTTCCCGCCAGCTGTGTGCTGTTCCACTTTTGGTAGTGAATTTCGTCGTCGCTATTCAGAAGCAGCTCGCCGCCTTCCTGGATATAAACAGGGGTAACCGTTTTGCCAGTGACGAAATTGTGTGCCTGCACACCCGGGGCTAAGAGCATGATAATCAGCGCAATAATCAAACGAGATGACATCATTGCTCCGGTTATAGCGGAAAACGCGAAATCAGCAGCTCTAAGCGCTGGCGAATATCGCTATCCAGCGCCACCGGTGCATCATACGACTGGCGGTTTTCCATATCATCCGCCACCATGTCGTCGTGTTTATCCCCCATCAGGCCATTAATGGCGGCGAGGAAGCGGGAAATCTGTAACGCCTCTTTATTTTCAGGATCAAGCGATCTTAGGGTGTCGTAATAAGAAACCTGCTGGCTGATGATTTTTCGCACATCATGAAATTCCCTGCCAGTTAGTCGCGGTTTGGCAATTATCTCTTTCAGGGTATGCATTTGCTTTTGCCGATAGGCAATAAAACCGCTTACGCTTTCTAACTGGCTATGGCGTAATGAATAGTTCACCAACGACCAGACCGGAGAGCTTAAATAAACCCGTAACAGGTTGCCGTAATACGACACAATATTTTTCTTACCGTTACGAAAGCCGTCCTGAAAACGCCCCAAAAAAACGGTCGTTTTGCCGAATAAAAATCCGGCCTGATGCTTTTTTAAATACAGCCGTTGCGCAAAACGCAGGTGCTTGTAGCGCGCTCGCATGTATTTAAATTGTTTGCGCTCATCAGCAGTCAGCTCATCGCCTTTGGCCTGTTTGCATATTAAACGCAGTAACTCCTGGCGATTGACGCCATTGAGCCAGAATTGCAGGCATAACGCGTAATTATCATGGATGATTTCGGTGGTACAACTTAGTGCGATAGTCGGCGGCAAACTGACCTGTGCATCAACAACATCATCTTCTTCAATCGCAACAAATAGACGCTCGCTCGCCTCAAGCGGGAAATATTTTCTCATCATCAGGATTTCTCTCCGGCTGAGTTATAAAGCAAGGAATGGCGCTGAAAAAATGCCTTTAAGGTCGGAATTAGCGAGAACACCACATCCAGACATTGCCCACCGAAGTAAGCAAATGCAGCCCCCAGCACGCCAAACAGATGACAGAACATGAACAGCAATACGATGTAGCCGATTGAGGCGATGGTTTGCGCCACGAGAAAAGCGCGCTGTTTTCCCGCCATCAATAGCAATGACTCCTGAGGGAAGCCCAGCATCGAGATCACAATTGCGCCCAGCATCACCTGAATCAGGTCATACGCTTCGAGATACTTAACGCCAAACACCAGCGAAATGAGCGGCTTGCCGACGATCAACACCGCGAGCGCCACCAGAATACCGATTCCGCCCGCCAGTAAACCTGACTTCACGCCTAACAACCACGGTCTGGTGGTACGCGGATCTAAACGCATCACCTCTGGGTAAAAACTTTTACCCAGCAAACCCGCTGGCGTTCCGGCGGCGTCGAAGAATGTCATGGCGATTTTAAATAACCCGGCGGCAGCGGGTCCTAACACGATCCCCACCAACACTGTGCTGCACGAGTTACGCGCCGACCAGATGGAGTGGGCAATGTTGGTTGACCAGACAAAACTCCACGCGCCTTTAATGTGTCGGGCAGACTCAAACAGATTCAATTTGAACGCGTTATGGATATTTCTGCGGCGTAATTCGCGCGCGGCAAACCACCAGTACATGGTGCCGCCAACCAGATTCGACACGTACCAGGCAATAACAAAACCCGCAAAACCAAAGTCAAAATACCAGGCTACGACGCTCCCCGCTGCGCGCAGAAAAGGTTTCGTCGCTTGCTGTACAGCAATTAGATCGAAGCGATCTACCGCACGCAGAATGCCGGTCGGCGTGGAGGAAGCCATTGAAGGAATGAGCGTGCAATACAGCGCGGCCAGCCAAAAGCTTTGGTCATCCAGACCTAATGAATGGGAAAGAAAAGGGAGTAAGGCAATGCCGCCGACAATCGCCACCGCGCCGCTGACGATATCCAGCGAGAAGGAAAAAGAGACGACATTGCGAAATTGCTGCGGATTATTGTTGGTTAATGCTGGTGTTCCGTACTGAACCACCAGCTGCCATGTCTGAAACTTAATAAAATCGCTGATCGACTTGGCGTACGATTGTACAATCACCAGTACGCCAAACATGGCGGGCGTCATCCCTTTACCGGCACACGAGAGCGCCAACAGACCCAGCAAAGCGCTCACGACATTACTGGAGCCTAACCAGGCGCTATTGCGAATAATGGTGCGAAACGCGCCATCTGCAAACCAATGTTTGATGTTAAAAACCGCCAATTCAGCCTGACCTTATCGTTGATAGTAAAAAGTATCCCGCCTGCCTTAAGTTAAACTTCGGCGGTCAGAAACGATGGCAACCAGAGAAACCGCCTTCTGTGCCTGTTCCAGCACCTCGCTGTAAGGCGCTCTGGAATCAATCTCAAGAATTTTTGTGCCGTTATAGCCAATCGTCGACATGACGCCGATTTTGTCCTGCAGCTCGGCATAGTCATGGTCAGGCTTGCGGGAGATGGCAGTATCAATATCAATCCCCAAGCGAATGATTAATTCAGGACGGTATTGCGCCATTTGTTGGTATAAACGCCGTTCGCGCTGCGCCAGAAACATGCTGATTTTCCCGGTCGCACGTTCGACGCCGATCCCCGGTCCGTCATAATAAAAGCCCGAAATTTCAGCCTGCGGGAAGCGATCGCTGACCACCAGAACGCCACTTTGCGCCAGTCGCTGAACCTTGCGTAGATTCGCTATTCTTCGCAGCGAGAAGCAGTACATAATCACCGCCGCCCATAGCGCTGGAGATTTGGTTTTCATGCTTTGGGTTTTCGAGGATTTGGCCGCCAGTCGCCGTTCGAGCCAGACGCCAACCAACGGCAATCGTTTGATCTTGTCGCCGTCTTCGCCCGAGAGCAGCCCCAGATAGCGCCGCTCGGTTTGCCAGTGTTGTTGCAGCGATTTCACCAGGTCGGTGGTCAGTGTGGATTTACCGGTGCCATCACACCCGACCACCGCAATCAGCCCCGGAATGTAGTTGGGCTGCGGCGCGGTTGTACTATTAACAGTTTGTGTTTGTAGTGCGTCCATTCGTTAAATCATCCCCTATCCATTTTGGTGATCAGGAAAGCGCAGCGTGAATTGCGCGTAGTGACGCTTGCAGAATTTCATCGGCTGGTTGCCGACCATCCAGTTCAAGGATCTTTGCGCCATTGAATGTCAGTTGCGGCGTAACGGCGATTTTTTCCTGTAACGCTGCCAGTTGGTGGTCAGGTTTACGCGCAAACGCGGTTTGTTCATCAATGCCAAGACGAATCAACAATACGGGCAAATAAGACGCCATCCATTGGTACAGCTTCAGCTCGCGCTGCCTTAACATTTTTATCCAACCGTTACCGCCCGTGGTTTTTGCCAATTGCGGGCCATCAAAGCGAAAACCCGGCACTTCAACCTGCGGGTAGCGGTCGGTGATGAGCAGATAGCCTTGCTGGCTTTTACACAACATTTTGCGAAACTTATACGCCCGCCAGCAGGAAAGCAGATAGATAACCAGCGCAGTAATATTGCCAGGCGGTGTTGAGGGCTTTTCGTGCACATGTGCCGCTTTACTTCGCAGATAACGCCCAAAAGGTGCGCCAATAACAGGGAGCTGTGAAATCCATTCGCCAATTCGCCCGGACGATTGCCCGAGATAAATGTGTTCTGTTGGCATTCTTGCTGCCAGTTCATTTACCAGGCTTGCCGTGAGGGTCGATTTACCTGAACCATCACATCCTACAATGGCAATAACACGCACTGGCGTGGAATTAATTATTGACATATTACGTTGATTCACGAAAAACCCGGCAGAAAATAATGTATTGAATATTACGTGGTCCGTGCTCAGAATATCCGTTCAACCTTATTGTGACAATGGTTAATTGTGACATTGACCTGAATTACGCTTTCATAAAAACATATTAACCAAATAAATATTTTTAATGGATATTTAAATTAAAGGATATATTCATGCAGTCAATAACACCTCCATTAATTGCCGTTATTGGTAGCGATGGTTCAGGCAAGTCAACGGTGTGTGAACATCTCATTACCGTTGTCGAAAAATATGGTGCTGCCGAAAGAGTTCATTTAGGAAAACAGGCCGGAAATGTCGGTCGTGCAGTGACAAAATTACCGTTGATGGGAAAATCCTTACATAAAACAATTGAACGAAATCAGGTGAAAACAGCAAAAAAATTGCCTGGCCCTGTTCCGGCGCTGGTAATTACAGCGTTTGTCGCCCGTCGCTTACTGCGCTTTCGTCATATGCTTGCCTGTCGTCGTCGCGGGTTAATTGTTCTAACCGACCGTTATCCTCAGGACCAAATTCCTGGCGCTTACGATGGTACAGTGTTCCCGCCTAACGTTGAAGGCGGCCGGTTTGTCTCATGGCTGGCAAGCCAGGAACGTAAAGCGTTTCACTGGATGGCGAGCCATAAACCTGATCTGGTCATCAAACTCAATGTTGACCTTGAAGTTGCCTGCGCGCGTAAACCCGACCATAAACGGGAATCGCTGGCGAGGAAGATAGCCATAACGCCACAGTTAACCTTTGGAGGCGCGCAACTGGTTGATATCGATGCCAATCAACCGCTGGAACAAGTGCTGGTTGATGCGGAAAAAGCGATAATGGATTTCATGACCGCGCGTGGTTATCACTAGTGAAAAATGGAAATGCCCGATCGCCAGGACCGGGCATTTTCAGGAAGGTTAAATCAACTGCAATGCTATCCAGTACAACCCACCAGAAAGAAAAATCGCCGCCGGTAAAGTAAACACCCACGCCATCAGGATGCTGGTTACCGTTTTACGCTGTAACCCACCGCCGTCCACCACCATCGTTCCTGCTACGGCAGATGAGAGTACGTGTGTTGTGGAGACGGGCATCCCAATATAACTGGCAAGGCCGATAGACACTGCCGCCGTCATTTGTGCCGCCATGCCTTGCGCATACGTCATGCCGCGCTTACCAATCTTCTCACCGATGGTCATCGCTACACGACGCCAGCCAATCATGGTGCCAATGCCGAGCGCCAGAGCTACTGCCATGATGATCCACACCGGAGCGTACTCAATGGTGCTTAACATATCGCTGCGCAGTTTTTTCAGCAGGTTCTGGTCTTCTTTACTGACGCCTGGCAGTTTCGCCAGCTTCGCGGAAGTATCAGAGATGCACAGCATAATGCGGCGCAGCTGGCTGCGCTGACTCACGCTTAACGGCTCGTAACTTTCCATATTGCCTGGCAGCATCGTTTTAACGCGCGCAATCGCATCAAAGGTATTTGCCGGATGACAGTGAAACTCCGTTACTTGCGTGCCATCAGTCGATGCCGCAGGCAATGGAGGTTCCATCGCAATCAACTTCTGCGGCAGTTCAGGATGCTGTTGCAGGTAGTGTTCGAAGTTGGTGACGGCATCGCGGGTACGAGTAATTTCATAGCCGGACGCGTTCATATTGACGACGAAGCCAGCAGGGGCAATCCCCACCAGTACCAGCATCACCAGGCCGATCCCTTTCTGCCCGTCGTTAGCGCCGTGCGAAAACGCCACGCCCGCAGCGGAAACAATCAGCGCAATACGCGTCCAGAATGGCGGCTTACGTTTGCCTTTTTTCTTTTTGCGATCTTCCGGAATGCGGTGAATACGGTCACGCTTTTTCGTCCCGCTCCAGAAACGGCGCAGCAGGAAAATCAGACCACCCGCAATGACCAGGCCGACGATAGGGGAAACAATCAGCGAGGAGAAAATTTTGGTCACTTCACGCAGGTTTAACGCATCCATCACCGATGAGCCGGTTAACAGCGCGTTGGTTAAACCGATGCCGATAATCGCACCAATCAAGGTATGCGAACTGGAGGCCGGTAAACCAAAGAACCACGTTCCCAGGTTCCAGATAATCGCCGCCAGCAGCATGGAAAAGACCATCGCCAGGCCGTGAGTTGACCCCATATTCAGCAACAAATCGGTTGGCAACATATGGACAATGGCATAGGCAACGCTAAGTCCGCCTAGCAATACGCCAAAAAAGTTAAAAAATGCCGCCATCACCACAGCAAGTTGTGGTTGCATGGCACGAGTATAAATAACGGTTGCCACCGCATTCGCCGTATCATGAAAACCATTGATTGCTTCGTAGAACAACACAAATGCCAGAGCAAGTAATAACAAAAGCCCCGTGTATATATCAAGGCCAACAAATAAATTTAGCATATATTAGATTACGCCATTTTGAATTTACGAACGGACGCATTATCAGTGACTTTAACGGCGTGGGCAAAGTGAAATATCATTTTTTAACGATAAAAAGAGTGTTATTTCTTGTGTATCAGATAATAAGCATTCATTCAAAACCTTTAGAAATAATCAAAACACAGGCATTCCACTGGTTAATACATTCACACATGAAATGAATAAATATTTGAATATATAAATATTGAATATTTTGATTAATCCCCGCACTGATTATTCTTCATAATCAGTGCGGGGTTGCTACAACATGTATTACTCTTTCACCACAATTAACGGTTCAATATCACTCTCTTTTTTAATGACCAGTGATTCATCACCGCGCAAACACGTCCCACCGTAGTTGCCGCCAACGGTGAAGGTACATACCTGAATGTATTTACCGTCCACTTTCGGCAAACACCACAGTTGCTGATAGATGTTTTTCTGCTCAGCAAATTTACCGCTGGTTTTGTCCAGCACCTCTTCATGATGGCTGACCAGGTCGATGTTACTGCCACAGCGACCAGCGATCGGTTTCACTGCATAACCGGTTTTCACCAGTTCATCATTCACGGAGAAATCGGTATCCAGCAGGTAGCGATGGTGCGGGAACAGCGACCAGAGGATCGGCAGAATCGCTTTGTTGCCGGGGATCACCGTCCACAGCGGCTCAAAGACCAGCACTTCCGGGCGCAGCAATACGTCGATAAGACGCACTTCATTTTGCGGATGACCGGTACGGATCGGCACCGCAGCAAACTCACGGTCGCTAACTTCACGAATCTGATCAAACGCGGTTTCCCACGCCCAGGTTTTCCACACGCAGTTAACCAGTCGCCCTTCCCCATCAATCAGTTGCCCGGCAGCATCCCAGCCCAGTTCATCCAGCCCGCGCAAGATACGCGTTTCAAAGCCCGCCTGGTGCAGCGCCTGCTCCATAAACTGCGCGTGATAGTTTTCCTCGATATCTTTGTCTTGCATGATATGGACAAACGGACGTGCACGACTGTGTTTCCAGGCACCGGCCAGTTCGTTAATCAGCCCTTCCGCCGGATTGAAGCCGTTGCCTTTATAGCCCTGCTCCGCCCAACGTTCGAGGATCAAGCCCGCTTCGGTATGACAGGAGGCGGAATCGGCGTTGTATTCGTAGACCTTCAGGCCACGTTCGTCCATACAGAAATCCATACGACCGGTGATCATATGGTGACGGCGACGCTGCCAGGAGAGACGCAAACGTGGCCAGAGGATTTTTGGGATGTCGAACAGCGCCAGCAGGTTGTCATCTTTCAGCACCTTGTCGGTGGCGTGAAGATACATCAGGTGCAGCTCGTTGGTGGCTTTAATCAGCTCCTGCTCGGCACTCTCGGTAATGGTGTAGTAATGATACGGATCCTGATTGATCACCTGACCGTTGGCCTGCACGTAGGCATTTTGTAGCGGATCTTTTTCATCCAGCCATTTACCGTCAAACTGGCCTTTGTTTTCCAGGCGCGCTCCGCTGATTTTCAGCAGATCGCCTGCAATTTCCGGCTGCGGTAAGCTGTATTCAGTATCTTCCGTCTGGATCATCCAGCCCAGAATGGTGGTGTCATCAAAAGTGTCTTTAAGGGTATAGCAGCCGTTTTCGACCACCATCTCCAGCTCGCGTGTCCACTGTTGCCCTTGCGGTAACGGGGAATGAATCACGTTCTGTTCCGCAATACGGACTTTGTTGCCATGCAATTGGGTAATGATGGCGACATGGCCAGTGTCTTTAAATTCACCGCCTTTATCCCAGATAAGAAGCGCGCCCGCGACCGGTGCACGCGGCGAGCCATTAGGAAATGCCTGCAATGGCAGGATGTTGTCATTAACCACTTCACGCAGGAAGCGCAGCGAGAAAATCTCCCACGCCATACCCACGTCAGTAAAGACCACACCGTAATTCAGAAAGAGAAAACGGCGAGCAAATTCAACGCATTGCCATTTGTGGCCCATATATTCGTCGTCGATATAGCTACGGAATACGGCGTCATCTTCGTATTCCTGCGGATCGAGAGAACTGTAATCTGAAGAGTAGATTGCTACCCCACCTGGGGCGTAGCCCAATAATGTCCCGAACGGGGCATCCTGGCTGGTCGTTCCTTTGCTCATCACTTTACCTTTAACAATACAACCTAAGCAGTTGGCGTAATTGTTGTGCTCTGATTACCTGCTCAGCGACATTAACCGGACAGAGGTCAGACTAATCATACACCTCATCGCAGCGGCTGGCGCAAAGGGTTAAAAAATTCACATTCTGTACAGCAAGTGACCTGCTACACTGCTTCAACACTACCACTCAGAAGGCAACTCACTATGACAGACAATACTTATCAGCCCGCGAAAGTCTGGACGTGGGATAAATCCGCTGGCGGCGCGTTCGCCAATATCAATCGCCCGGTTTCTGGTCCGACGCATGAAAAAACGCTGCCCGTTGGCAAACACCCCTTACAACTCTATTCGCTGGGAACGCCGAACGGTCAGAAAGCAACGATTATGCTTGAGGAGCTGCTGGCGCTGGGCGTTACTGGTGCAGAGTACGATGCCTGGCTGATACGCATAGGCGATGGCGATCAATTCTCCAGCGGCTTTGTCGAAGTGAACCCGAATTCGAAGATTCCGGCATTGCGCGATCATACTCATAATCCACCGATCCGCGTGTTTGAGTCTGGATCGATTCTGCTTTATCTGGCGGAGAAATTTGGCTACTTCCTGCCGCAGGATCTGGCAAAACGGACTGAAACGCTGAACTGGCTGTTCTGGTTACAGGGTGCCGCGCCGTTCCTCGGCGGTGGTTTTGGTCACTTTTACCATTACGCGCCGGTGAAAATTGAGTACGCCATCAACCGCTTTACCATGGAAACCAAGCGCCTGCTCGACGTGCTGGATAAGCAACTGGCGCAGCATAAGTTTGTTGCGGGCGATGAGTACACCATTGCGGATATGGCGATTTGGCCGTGGTTTGGCAACGTGGTGTTAGGCGGCGTGTATGATGCCGCAGAGTTTCTTGATGCAGGTAGTTATAAACACGTACAACGCTGGGCGAAAGAAGTGGGCGAACGTCCGGCGGTGAAGCGTGGGCGTATTGTTAACCGCACCAACGGACCGCTGAACGAGCAGTTGCATGAACGCCATGACGCCAGTGATTTCGAGACGAATACGGAAGATAAGCGTCAGGGGTAAGTCGCAACATTGGCAGGCTTATCGCTATGTAGCCGGATAAAGCATTTACGCCGCATCCGGCTTTAATCATCACGCGCTGGTAATGTCGTAATCCATTTGGCGCAGTGCGTCTAATGTGGCTTTGGCTTCATCTTCGTCGATGATGCTCATGGCAAATCCGACGTGTACCAGCACCCACTGGCCCAGCAGATCGGCAGGGTTACCTTCACAAATCAGGGCGATATTCACGTCGCGCTTGATACCACATACTTCAACCTGCGCAAGCTGGTGAATATCCTCACCGACAGCCAGCACCTGGCCTGGAACGCCAATACACATTGTTAACTCCGGTTATTCAACTTCAATACTTTTGACGATCAGCGAATCGCCGGTATCGACACGCAACCGCTCGCCATGACAGAGCGGACACTGCGCATCGTGCTGATGAATCTCCACCACCTGGCTGCAATCCCAGCACCAGGCCTGGGCGGGTTTATAGACGATATGTAAATCGCACCCTTGCGCCACCGTTCCGTGGCAGACAATTTCAAAACTAAAACGGACGGCGCTCTCCTCAACGCAGGAGAGCGCGCCAATTTCCAGCCACACGGCGGTGACGCGCTTAACATCGTGCTGCTCCGCCTGCCATTGGATAATTTCAACGGCGCTCTGGCAAAGCGACAACTCATGCATTTTCGCCACTCCTGCGGCCAAACAGCAGGGCGCGACGCCCTGCGTGTGGTACATCCGGATTCGTGACTGGCAGCGAAAGGATCATTCGTGCGCAGTCATCCGTCAGGCGTTGGCCCTCTTCAATCGACATGCTGTGCGAAAGCGGCGACATCAGCGAGCAGGAGAGGTATTGCGAAACACCGTCCAGTTCGCCAACGGTAAAGGTCATGGTGCCATACGGCAGTTGCAGACCAATTTTTTCACTCACTTTGCGCAGCGGCCAGAGTTGATCCGGGCCGGGGAAGATAACTGCACTCAGCATCCACGGGGTGATCACACACCCCGTCCACTGACCTTCGAACAGCGTAAAGTCAGAAACATACACCGGCATTGAAGGATGCAGAAAAGAGAGATCATGCATCGAACGCCGGGCAATTTCTTCAAAAGCTGCCTGTACTTGCGCCTTCGGGGAGGTCTGGAAACCTGCGATCTCTTCAGTCATGAGCTTCCTCCCGTGGGATGGCTTCCACGCCTGATTCGCGCAGCGCAGCCAGAACCTGCTCAAGCGCAGGTTCAATCATCGCTTCGACCGTCGGCGTTAAGCCGATGTGCGGCTCCAGCGATTCCGGGATCACGCCGACCAGGGTCAGCTTTTTCGGAAACTCGCCGGTAAAGCGCAGGGCCGACAATACGTCGGCCAGGCCAAGCTGATGCGGAGAGATTTTGTTGGTAAACAACGCCGGAACTTCTTCATCCCGCAGGATCATCATCGTTCCCGGCGCGTTCTTTTTCGACACAATGGCATCGGCGATAATCAGATGATCGCGATTTGCCATGTCGCCAAGAAGCTCCATTCCCGCCGTGCCGCCATCGAGGATCTCAACATAATCCGGCAGAATGTATCGTTGCTCTAACGCTTCGACAATCCGCACACCGATGGCTTCATCGGTCAGCAAAATATTGCCGACCCCTAAGACTAAAATACGCATTACAGAACCTTCACTGAAACCACTTCGTTGCCGTCGGCATCCACTACGTGTACCGCACAGGCCATGCACGGGTCGAAGGAGTGAATGGTACGCACCACTTCCAGCGGTTTATTCGGATCGGCAACCGGTGTACCCACCAGCGACTGCTCGTAAGGACCGACGTCATCATTGAAGTTACGTGGGCCAGAGTTCCAGGTTGATGGAACAACTGCCTGGTAGTTGCTGATGATACCGTCTTTAATAACCATCCAGTGAGAGAGCATACCGCGCGGTGCTTCGAGGAAACCTACGCCTTTGAACTCACCCGTTGCCGGAATGTTCGGCTTCACAAAGGTGGTGTGATCGCCTTTGCCGATATTGGTGATCAGTGCACTGTATTGATTTTGCAGGATATCCTGCAATTCGCAGCAGTGAACGGTACGACCAATAATACGGCCCAGCGTGGAGTGCAGCTGTGCCACTTCCAGCGTGTTGCCAGTCAGTTTCTGATAAATCGCAACGATTTCATTCAGTTTGTTCTGGGTAGACTCGCGTCCTGCCGCCAGTTTCACCAGCATATTAGCCAGCGGACCCACTTCTACCGTTTTGCCGTAGAAAGTCGGTGATTTCACCCAGGAATATTTCCCGTCGTCAGACCAACCATCATAAGCCGGAATGGTGGTACCTTCCCACGGTGCCTGCGGCGCTTCGTCTTTATACCAGGAGTGCTTCGCGCTTTCCTGAATGCCTTTGATCAGGTATTCATCGGAGTGGGAAGTGATCGGGCGATACGAGGACAGATCCGCATTCTCAATGTAGCCGCCCGGGAACAGGAAGCTGCCGTTTTTACTGTCGGTCGGGAATTCCGGCACGCTCAGGTAGTTCACCGCACCTTTACCGCGCGTCAGCCATTCCGGGTAGAACGCGGCGATAACCGCGGTATCAACCTTATAAACCTGCTCAACAAAGTCGCTCAGCTTGTCGATGAAGGACTTGATGTACATCAGACGCTCAAGATTCAGCACGCCCAGACCGTCGAGGTTGATCGGGTTAGCGACCCCACCTACTGCCAGGTTCTGAATGTGCGGCGTTTTACCGCCCAGCAGCGCCACGACGCGGTTAGCGTCACGCTGGCACTCCAGCGCCTGCAGGTAGTGCGCTACCGCAATCAGGTTCACTTCCGGCGGCAGTTTCATCGCCGGGTGACCCCAGTAGCCATTGGCGAAAATACCCAACTGACCGCTGGCAACCAGATCTTTGATCTTGTTCTGAACTTTAGTGAACTCTTCCGGACTGTTCAGATGCCAGGTCGAAACGCCTTTCAGCATTTCGGAGGCTTTGGTTGGGTCAGCTTGCAGTGCAGAAGTGATATCCACCCAGTCCAGCGCCGAAAGTTGATAGAAATGAACGATATGGTCATGCGTGGTGTGCGCAGCCAGAATGATGTTACGGATGTATTGCGCGTTAACCGGAACGTCGATATTCAGCGCACTTTCTGCCGCACGAACGGAAGACAGCGCGTGAGTGGTAGTACATACGCCACAGATACGTTGCACAATCATCCATGCATCGCGCGGATCGCGGTTTTTCACGATCTCTTCCATGCCGCGCCACATGGTACCGGAAGCCCATGCTTTCGAAACGACGCCATTTTCGATTTCGCAATCGATGCGTAAATGCCCCTCAATACGGGTTACCGGATCAATAGTAATTCTCTGGCTCATGCTTTGCTCGCCTCATGACGATTATGATCGTTTTGTTTTAAAGGAGGAAGTATCGGCAGTAGACGAATGAGTACGATGTAAGCGCAAATCTCAATAGCCACAAAACCAATAGAAATCAACAGTTCTTCCCAGGTCGGGAAGTAGGCGTAACCGCCGCCCGGGTTGAATGCCACCAGCGAATAGGTCAGACGCCAGGTTGCACAACCTAACAGCGCGCTCAGTGCTGACAGGAACAGCATGCGGGAATCATTACGCAGCTTCGCCACACGCAGAACGACCAGCGGGAAGAGCATCAGCAGGACTTCAATCCAGAACATCACGGAATAGAAGTCACCGGCAAACGCTAACGACAGCTTGTCGCGATAGATAAGCTCGCCAAAGCGCAGCACGATGAAAATCGCCAGCAACACACTGATGGTGTTGGTCAGCTTAACGAACAGACTCTTTTCATCCGGACCGTTGCCACGCAGACCCGCCTGCACCAGCGAACCTTCAAAGATGACAATCGAGAAGCCCATTATGAACGCCGTCAGCAGCGAGAACAGCGGCAACATTTCATAGCTCTGCCACAGCGGATGCACCTTGTAGCCCGCCGAGATCATCAGCGACCCCATTGAAGACTGGTGCATAGTCGGCAGCAGCGCGCCAAGTGCAATGATGAAGAACATCACCTTGTTCAGACGCTGTAGCGACACCTTCCAGCCCAGACGTTCAAACAGTGCCGGAGCAAACTCCAGTGCCATCACGCCGATATAGATGGTCATACAGACCGCCGTCTCGAACAGTACCGAGTTCACGTTGAAGTGACCCGGAATGTAGAAGTACGGCAGGTTCCAGTAGCGACCCACGTCGATAGTGATCGACAAGCCACCCAGTGAGTAACCAAACAGACTCGCCAACAGCGCCGGACGCACCAGCGGATGGTATTGCCCACGGTTAAAGACGTATACCGCCCACGCCAGCGCCCAGCCGCCACAGGCAAAGCCGGTGCCAATCAGCAGGTCAAACGCGATCCACACGCCCCACGGGAAGCCGCCGTTCAGGTCAGAGACAGAGCCCAGACCGAACACCAGACGCTTCACAATCAGGAGCATACAGATGACGATTAACGGTCCAAAAATCATGACCGGTTTACTGATGATTTTGCCGCCCAGCGGTTGTGGATCATGACTCATGATCGTCTCCTCCGTCGTGATGGTCGTTTTTGGTGTTGCGACGAACCAGCACGGTTAAGCCCGCCAGCACAGCCAGTGGTAGCATCATGCCTTTATACAGGGTGTGTTGAATATTTTCGGAACGCGCACCGGTAGAAAGATCGTCCAGTTTCGGCAGGTCGAGATTTTCGTAAGGCACACCGGTCAGTACCAGAACCTGAGTACCGCCGCCCTCTTTCTCGCCGTACAGATGCGGATAATATTTCGGCACCGTATGCAGGTAAGTGTCGCCAGATTTCAGCGTCTGACGCGGATAGTGGTATTCGCTGCCTGGCTTCAGCGCCAGACGTTTTTTCGCCTCAGCCATCAGCTCTTCACGCGTACCAAAAATCACCGCGCCCGCCGGGCACACTTCTACGCAGCCAGGCAGACCGCCTTTATCAAGACGTTCCACACCTTTCTGGTTGCACAGTTCACACTTATGCAGCGCACCAAATGGGTTGTTGTAGTCGTACTTCGGCACGTTGTATGGGCAGGCGACCATGCAGTAACGGCAGCCAGTGCACACATCTTTGTCGTAATGGACAATGCCGGTTTTCGGATCTTTTTTCAGCGCAGAGACCGGACACACGGAGACACAGTTCGGATCGACGCAGTGCATACACTGTTTCTTAATGTACGCGTAGCCGTTCTCTTCCTGGTCTTTGTTGACACCCGTGCCGCTGGTCCACACCTGAATAATGTTATTGGTATACGGCGACAGTTTGTCGTTGTTCGACCAGGTCTGTTCCCCTTGCGGGTTACGTTCAGGGAAGTTGATATCCTGACACTTGGTGACGCAAGCCTGGCAGCCTACGCACAAGGTCGAGTCGTACAACATCCCCAGCGATCCCGGAATTGGCGGGCGGTTTTCAGCAGCCGCATGACTGACAGACGGCAGCGCGCCCGTCAGCAATGCCCCGCAGGAGGCTGCTTTAATAAAATTACGTCTGTTCACGGTTATTCTCCCCGTGAGTCAGCGTTATCTTTCTTTTGCTGACGACCCAGTTCACGCACCGCCATCACGCTGACACCGGCAACCAGCCCAACCACACCGCCGAGCAAACCAATAGCGCCCGCAGAGACGTTGCCGCCTTCTTTAGCGTTAACGTCCGGTTTCTGTGAACGCGGAGTCTGATTTTCGACGTTGGCAAGCTGATGGATGCCTTTATGGAAGCCGATACCTTCTTCGTTACAGCCATAGCACGGGTGACCAATCGCCACCGGCCACACACCGCCAACATCGCAGAATTGCAGCGTTGAGCAGTTGCCGTAAGTTTCTGGCCCTTTACAGCCGAGGTGGTACAGGCACCAGCCTTCGCGGTGGCCTTCATCACCGAACTCTTTGGCAAAACGACCAGCATCGAAGTGCGGGCGACGTTCGCAGTGTTCGTGAATCAGACGGCCATAGGCGAAGGTCGGACGGTTTTTGTCATCCAGTTTCGGCGGCTTGCCGTAAGTGATAATGTGCGCAACGGTCGCGAGGAAGTTGTGCGGGTTCGGCGGGCAGCCAGGAATGTTGATTACAGTTTTGCCTGGCAGAACTTCTTGCAGGCTGACTGCGCCAGTTGGGTTAACTCCAGCTGCGGCAACACCGCCCCACGCAGAGCAGGAACCGATAGCGATAATGGCTGCTGCGCCTTCCGCCGCTTTGCGGATGTGATCCACAATCGGCTCACCGGCAACCATGCAATAAATACCATTATCTTTTAATGGGATGGAACCATCCACCACTAACACATACTGCCCTTTGTACTTCTCGAGAGCGTTATGTTTGTTCTCTTCGACCTGATGACCGAAGGCGGCGGAAAGCACTTCGTGATATTCCAGAGAGATAGTCTCCAGCACGAGGTTTTCCACCGTTGGATGCGTTGCACGAAGCAGAGATTCCGTACAACCGGTACACTCCTGCGCGCCAATCCAGATAACTGGCGGACGCTGCGGGTTAGTAACCGATTCGGCCATCTCTGCAGCGGCTTTGCTACTTAACCCCATGGTGGCGGCTAATGCTGCACAAAGCTTCATGAAATCACGACGGTTAATGCCGTGAGAATGGATGAGGGTGTTATCTCCAGTCATTTATAGTTATTCCGTTGCGAAGACCTGGCATATATTTTGCCTCAATCGCAAAATCAATAATGCGATCGATGCGCCATTTACCACACATTTATTATGGTTATCGATATCATGATACTGCGGCGGGGCACTAAAACGAAGGGAAGAAGCATTAGTGTAATTAATTAAAGCAAGATAATACGTATGTTTGATCAATTTTCGAGGCGATAACCGGCCATAAAAAAGCGCAACGTAGAACAGGAATTATTCTCACGAAAGAAATCCATTACCATCTCTTTATCCAGTCCATAGCGGCGCGTCAGAATACCCGCTTCCCAGGCGCTAAGCTGGCGATCTCCGGTCTTTTCGTACATCCGGTGTGAGTAGCCTAATACAAAACCGCGTTTATAATCGGCACAGTATTTTGTCACATTAACCGCACTGTCGGCATGCGTTGCTTTTAATCCCGCCATTAAGCCTTTACCAAAATGGTTATTCATCGTTCACCTCATTCGCTATATATTGCAATATATAGCGATATTTTAGGCAAAGAACGACTTTTGCGCACGCTATTTTTTCATGCTTGTTTAAGACGTAATCCCGTAAGAGATAAACCTATCAGGAGAGATATTTATCGAACCATTTCAGCGTCCTTTGCCAGGCAAGATCGGCGGCAGATTTGTCATAACGGGGCGTGGAATCATTATGGAATCCGTGATTAACCCCCGGATAGATATACGCCTCATAGACCTTATTATTGGCTTTCAACGCCGCCTCGTAAGCAGGCCAGCCCTCGTTGATTCGGGTGTCCAGTTCCGCGAAGTGGAGTAGTAAAGGCGCTTCAATCTTCGCCACATCGGCAGTGGGGGCCTGACGACCATAAAACGGCACCGCGCAGGCCAGTTCCGGATACGCGACAGCCGCCGCGTTCGATATGCCACCGCCATAGCAAAATCCGGTAATACCCACTTTGCCTGTCGCTTGCGGATAGCGTTGCATAAACTCAATTGCGGCAAAGAAATCATTCATCAGTTTGGTTGGATCAACCTGCTGTTGCAGCTCACGACCTTTATCATCATTTCCCGGATAACCTCCAACGGAACTTAAGCCGTCAGGTGCCAGGGCGATATACCCCGCCTTCGCCACTCGCCGTGCCACATCTTCGATATACGGATTCAGTCCACGATTCTCATGCACTACCACTACGGCTGGCGTTTTGCCGCTCATATTTGCGGGCTTCACCAGATAACCCCGCACCTCGCCGTGACCATTTGGCGAAGGATACGTGATGTACTCAGCAACAATTTCCGGGTCGGTAAACTCTACCTGAGTCGCCAGCGCATAATTTGGCTTGAGCAAATCAAACAACGCTAATGCCGTCATCCCGCCTACCGCATACTTCGCCGCAAGGTTGAGGAACTCACGTTTCGAGATTTTCCCGTGAGCGTAATAGTCGTAGTAATCCAGCAACTCTTGTGGGAAATCTTTGGCGGTTAAACGCGGCATCATTGCACTCCTCAGCTGGTGTTTTTTTAAGCAAAGCATAAGCACGTGTTTTTGCCCAGTTTTTCGTCACTCTGTGAGCCAGACTACGGGATACGCGCTGATGAATCGCTAAACTAGAAACATTGTTTCGAAATTGAATGGTGGAAAGGAGAGGTCATGGTCTGGTTAGCGAATCCCGAGCGTTACGGGCAGATGCAGTACCGTTATTGCGGAAAAAGCGGTTTACGCCTGCCCGCGTTATCGCTCGGTTTATGGCACAATTTCGGTCACGTTAACGCGCTGGAATCACAGCGAGCGATCCTGCGTAAAGCGTTTGATTTGGGCATTACGCACTTTGATTTAGCCAACAATTACGGGCCGCCTCCAGGAAGCGCAGAAGAGAACTTTGGTCGCCTGCTGCGCGAGGATTTTGCCGCTTATCGCGATGAACTGATTATCTCTACCAAGGCTGGCTACGATATGTGGCCCGGCCCTTACGGCTCTGGCGGTTCACGTAAATACCTGCTCGCCAGCCTCGACCAAAGCCTGAAGCGTATGGGGCTTGAGTATGTCGATATCTTTTACTCTCATCGCGTCGATGAAAATACGCCGATGGAAGAAACCACCTCTGCGCTGGCTCATGCGGTACAAAGCGGTAAGGCGCTGTATGTCGGGATCTCCTCTTACTCGCCAGAGCGGACGCAAAAAATGGTCGAGTTACTGCGCGAGTGGAAAATTCCGCTGTTAATTCATCAACCTTCGTACAATTTACTGAACCGCTGGGTGGATAAAAGCGGCCTGCTGGATACCCTGCAAAATAACGGCGTGGGCTGCATTGCCTTTACTCCTCTGGCTCAGGGATTGCTGACCGGAAAATATCTCAACGGTATTCCGCAAGATTCACGGATGCATCGTGAAGGGAATAAAGTTCGTGGTCTGACGCCGAAAATGCTCACCGAAGCCAACCTCAACAGCCTGCGCTTATTGAATGAAATGGCACAGCAGCGTGGACAATCAATGGCGCAAATGGCGTTAAGCTGGTTGCTGAAAGATGATCGCGTGACGTCGGTATTGATTGGTGCCAGCCGCGCGGAGCAACTTGAGGAGAACGTGCAGGCGCTGAATAATCTGACATTTAGCACCGAGGAGCTGGCGCAGATTGATCAGCATATCGCCGATGGCGAGCTGAATCTGTGGCAGGCGTCTTCCGATAAATGACCTGTTAATAACGGGCGCGAGAACCGCGCCCGAATCAGATCAGTGATTATGACGAGTCAGTCGGTCAAGATAGCCCATCACAAATGCAGAGAGCACAAACGTCAGATGGATAATGACGTACCACATCAGTTTGTTATCCGGGACATTTTTCGCATCCATAAAGACGCGCAGTAAGTGAATGGAAGAAATTGCCACAATCGACGCTGCTACTTTGTTTTTCAGCGACGTTGCGTCCATTTTCCCCAGCCAGTTCAGCTTCTCTTTGTTCTCGGAGATATCCAGCTGCGAGACGAAATTCTCATAACCGGAAAACATCACCATCACCAGCAAACCGCCAACCAGCGTCATATCCACCAGCGACAGCAACACGAGGATCAAATCTGATTCCGCCATCGAGAAGATATTCGGCAGTACGTGAATAATCTCCTGGAAGAACTTCAGCGCCAGGGCAACTAACGCCAGCGAAAGGCCAAAGTACACGGGGGCAAGCAGCCAGCGAGAAGCATACATTGCATTTTCAAGAAAACGTTCCATACATTCCTGTCGTGTAGTTAAAACGGGCAACAGTATATCGCAATTGAGTAAACAGCGCGCAACAGCAAATCAACATATCCGTTAAACCTTTGTCGCATAAATCCGAGGTTTAGGGATCTTCCTGGTTCCCTTATCAACGCATCGAGAGCGTCTACCCTTAAAGGACGTTGAACCTGAAGGGAGAAAAACGATGTCTCATTTAAAAGACCCGACCACGCAGTATTACACTGGTGAATATCCCAAACAGAAACAACCGACGCCAGGCATCCAGGCGAAGATGACACCGGTACCGGATTGCGGCGAGAAAACCTATGTTGGTAGCGGTCGCCTGAAAGATCGTAAAGCACTGGTGACAGGGGGCGATTCCGGAATCGGTCGCGCTGCCGCCATCGCTTACGCGCGTGAAGGGGCTGACGTGGCGATCAGTTATCTTCCCGTGGAAGAAGAAGACGCTCAGGATGTGAAAAAGATCATTGAAGAATGCGGACGCAAAGCCGTCCTGCTGCCAGGCGATTTAAGCGATGAGAAATTTGCCCGTTCGCTGGTTCACGAAGCGCATAAGGCCTTAGGCGGGCTGGATATTATGGCGCTGGTCGCCGGGAAACAGGTTGCCATTCCTGATATTGCAGACCTCACCAGCGAACAGTTTCAAAAGACCTTTGCCATTAACGTTTTCGCACTGTTCTGGCTAACCCAGGAAGCGATACCCCTGCTACCGAAAGGTGCAAGTATCATCACCACTTCGTCAATCCAGGCATACCAGCCAAGCCCGCATTTACTGGACTATGCGGCTACGAAGGCGGCGATTCTGAACTACAGCCGAGGCCTGGCAAAACAGGTCGCGGAGAAAGGTATTCGTGTGAATATTGTTGCACCTGGCCCGATCTGGACAGCACTGCAAATTTCCGGCGGACAGACGCAGGATAAGATCCCGCAGTTTGGTCAGAAAACGCCGATGAAGCGTGCGGGGCAACCGGCGGAACTGGCCTCTGTATATGTTTATCTGGCAAGTCAGGAGTCTAGCTACGTCACCGCAGAAGTGCATGGCGTGTGCGGCGGCGAGCATTTAGGCTAAAAAAATGCCCGGTTGTGAAAAGCAACCGGGCATCATTTTTATTTCGCTTTGGCAGTTTCTTCGCCGACCAGACCTATCTTCAGGTAACCCGCCTGATGCAGCGTATCCATTACCTTCATCAACGTCTCGTAATCGACGGTTTTATCCGCTCGGAAGAAGATGGTGGTGTCTTTCTTACCTTCAGTTAACGCATTCAACGCCGTAATCATTGTTTCATCGGTGACCGGATCGTTACCGATAAACATCGAGTTGTCTGCCTTCACCGACAGATAAACCGGTTTTTCCGGGCGCGGCTGCGGCGTGCTGGTAGAAGCAGGCAAGTTCACCTTCACATCTACCGTCGCTAACGGTGCCGCCACCATAAAGATAATCAGCAGAACCAACATCACGTCGATAAACGGCGTCACGTTGATATCATGCATTTCGCCGTTATCGTCGAGGTTTTCGTTAAGATGCATTGCCATCGGACATTATCCTGCGCGTAATTTTTGTGCGACACGAACCGGATGCGCAGCGGCGCTGGCTTCCAGATCCAGGTCACGGCTTTGCAGCAACAATACCTGCGCTGCAACATCACCCAGCATCGCTTTAAAGCCGCCAATCTGGCGTGCAAATACGTTATAGATAACGACCGCCGGAATCGCTGCCACGAGGCCGATTGCCGTTGCTAACAGAGCTTCTGCAATACCCGGCGCAACGACTGCCAGGTTAGTGGTCTGCGTTTGCGCGATACCAATAAAGCTGTTCATGATGCCCCAGACCGTACCAAAGAGGCCCACAAACGGCGAAATCGCGCCGATGGTTGCCAGATAGCCGTTACCGCGGCCCATTTGACGACCTACTGCGGCGACCCGACGCTCCAGACGGAAGCTGGTACGTTCTTTAATACCTTCGTTATCGTCGCTGCCTTCTGACAGTTCCAGCTCATTCTGCGCTTCATTGAGCAAATGCAGGCTTAAGCTTTTGCTACCAAAATCAGCGGCGATATCGTTGGCCTGGTTTAAGGAACGCGCTTCAGCCAGCAGTTGCTGCTCGCGCTTAAGGCGACGCTTCTGATTGAAGAACTCTACGCTCTTACTGAAGAAGATTGCCCAGGTGACTACGGAGGCCAAAATAAGCCCAATCATCACGCACTTAACGACAATATCGGCGTGCTGATACATACCCCAGACGGAAAGGTCCGTCTGCATTAAATTATTACCCACTGTGTATCTCCAGGACGCAAGTCACAAAATCTGCGCATAATAATATCAAAACGACGTTGAATTGATAGTCGTTCTCATTACTATTTGCATACTGCCGTACCTTTGCTTTCTTTTCCTTGCGTTTACGCAGTAAAAAAGTCACCAGCACGCCATTTGCGAAAATTTTCTGCTTTATGCCAATTCTTCAGGATGCGCCCGCGAATATTCATGCTAGTTTAGACATCCAGACGTATAAAAACAGGAATCCCGAGATGGCGGACAAAAAGCTTGATACTCAACTGGTGAATGCAGGACGCAGCAAAAAATACACTCTCGGCGCGGTAAATAGCGTGATTCAGCGCGCTTCTTCGCTGGTCTTTGACAGTGTGGAAGCCAAAAAACACGCGACGCGCAATCGCGCCAATGGCGAGTTGTTTTATGGACGGCGCGGAACGTTAACCCATTTCTCCTTACAAGAGGCGATGTGCGAACTGGAAGGTGGCGCAGGCTGCGTGCTGTTCCCCTGCGGGGCGGCGGCGGTTGCTAATTCTATTCTTGCTTTTGTCGAACAGGGCGATCATGTGTTGATGACCAACACCGCCTATGAACCGAGTCAGGATTTCTGTAGCAAAATCCTCAGCAAACTGGGCGTAACGACATCGTGGTTTGATCCGCTGATTGGCGCAGATATCGTTAAACATGTGCAGCCAAACACTAAAATCGTGTTTCTGGAATCCCCAGGCTCCATCACCATGGAAGTCCACGACGTTCCGGCGATTGTTGCCGCCGTGCGCAGTGTGGTGCCGGATGCCATCATTATGATCGATAACACCTGGGCGGCCGGTGTGCTGTTTAAGGCGCTGGATTTTGGCATCGATGTTTCTATTCAGGCCGCCACCAAATATCTGGTTGGGCATTCAGATGCGATGATTGGCACTGCGGTGTGCAATGCCCGTTGCTGGGAGCAGCTACGGGAAAACGCCTATCTGATGGGCCAGATGGTCGATGCCGATACCGCCTATATAACCAGCCGTGGCCTGCGCACTTTGGGTGTTCGCCTGCGTCAACATCATGAAAGCAGTCTGAAAGTGGCTGAATGGCTGGCAGAACATCCGCAAGTAGCGCGAGTTAACCACCCTGCTCTGCCTGGCAGTAAAGGCCACGAATTCTGGAAACGAGACTTTACAGGTAGCAGCGGGCTATTTTCCTTTGTGCTTAAGAAAAAACTCAATGATGAAGAGCTGGCGAACTATCTGGATAACTTCAGTTTATTCAGCATGGCATACTCGTGGGGCGGTTATGAATCGTTGATCCTGGCAAATCAACCAGAACATATCGCCGCCATTCGTCCACAAGGCGAGATCGATTTTAGCGGGACCTTGATTCGCCTGCATATTGGTCTGGAAGATGTCAACGATCTGATTGCCGATCTGGACGCCGGTTTTGCGCGAATTGTGTAACGTTGCCAGTTTTGGACAAATTTGCAGACATTTAATTGTGAAAAGTCTTAAATTGTTGCGTCCGGGATCAAGGCGTCCCGGACGATTCAGGAGTACAATAGGCAGATAAAGGCTTAAACGCTGTTCCACAGGAAAGTCCATGGCTGTTATTCAAGATATCATCGCTGCGCTCTGGCAACACGACTTTGCCGCGCTGGCGGATCCTCATATTGTTAGCGTTGTTTACTTTGTCATGTTTGCCACGCTGTTTTTAGAAAACGGCCTGCTGCCCGCCTCATTTTTGCCAGGCGACAGCTTGTTGATATTGGCTGGCGCATTGATTGCCCAGGGGGTTATGGATTTTCTGCCTACGATTGCGATTCTGACCGCCGCAGCAAGTCTGGGCTGCTGGTTAAGTTATATTCAGGGGCGCTGGTTAGGGAATACCAAAACGGTGAAAGGCTGGCTGGCACAGCTTCCCGCTAAATATCACCAGCGCGCCACCTGCATGTTTGACCGCCACGGTCTGTTGGCGCTGCTGGCTGGACGTTTTCTTGCATTTGTCCGTACGCTGCTGCCAACCATGGCGGGAATTTCCGGTTTGCCAAACCGCCGTTTCCAGTTTTTCAACTGGTTAAGCGGATTGCTGTGGGTCAGCGTGGTAACCAGTTTCGGCTATGCCTTAAGTATGATTCCGTTCGTTAAACGCCATGAAGATCAGGTAATGACGTTCCTGATGATCCTGCCAATTGCCTTGTTAACCGCTGGCTTGTTAGGCACGCTGTTTGTGGTGATTAAAAAAAAATACTGTAACGCCTGACGATTTTCCCCGTTCCCGGTTGCTGTACCGGGAACGTATTTAATTCCCCTGCATCGCCCGCATTCTTGCCGCATCTTCCCCCGGCGTCACACCAAAGTAACGTTTAAACTCACGGCTAAATTGCGATGCGCTTTCGTAACCGACGCGCATCGCTGCCGCACTGGCTTTCATGCCGTCGTGGATGATCATCATCCGCGCCTTATGCAGACGGTAATTCTTCAAATACTGCAACGGCGAGGTGCTGGTGACAGACTTAAAATTATGGTGGAACGCCGATACGCTCATGTTGGCTTCTGCCGCCAGTTGCTCGACGCTCAGGTTTTCGGTGTATTTATTCTCAATCCGTTTCAGCACGCGGCTAATCAGGCTGAAGTGAGTCTGGCGACTGACCAGCGCCAGTAACGCGCCGCCGCAAGGTCCGGTCAGCACGTAGTACAGAATTTCGCGGATGATCTGTTTGCCGAGAATACGCGCATCCAGTGGTCGCTCCATCACGTCGAGTAACCGCTCCGCCGCGCATAAAATCTCTTCTGATAACGTGGCGGAGTTAATCCCGCTGGCTGCCATCGACGGCTGGAAATGCTCATCTTCGCCAATGTCCATCAACAGTTCCTGTAACTGCAAAATATCGACATTGAGACGCAACCCTGCCAGCGGCACCTCTGACGTGGCATAGGTTTCGCACTCAAACGGCAACGGCACCGTCAGTAGCAGGTATTCATTGGCATCATAACGAAACACGCGTTCATTGATATAACCGATTTTATGTCCGGAAAAGAGAATTATGATGCCAGGCTCGTACATTACCGGTGTACGTGCGAAAGGCGTCTCGCCATACAACAAACGCACATCGGGCAACAGCTCTGACAAATTTTTTTCTTTATTTTTCAGTTTATTAACTTTATCCGCCAGCAAGCGGCAAATCTCTTCACGTTTCATATCGCGTAATTTCTTAGGAATAATGCGGCAATTTGATTGTGCGCAATTTTGTAGCATTTCTCCAGCACTCTGGAGAAATAGGCAAGACATTGGCAGAAATGAGTATTGAGAGCCAGGGCGCTGGCGATCACAATGAAAAACATCAGGCAGATCGTTCTCTGCCCTCATATTGGCCCAGCAAAGGGAGCAAGTAATGAACAACTTTAATCTGCACACCCCAACTCGCATTCTGTTTGGTAAAGGCGCAATCGCTGGTTTACGCGAACAAATTCCTCACGATGCTCGCGTATTGATTACCTACGGCGGCGGCAGCGTAAAAAAAACCGGCGTTCTCGATCAAGTTCTGGATGCCCTGAAAGGCATGGACGTGCTGGAATTTGGCGGTATTGAGCCAAACCCGGCTTATGAAACGCTGATGAACGCCGTGAAACTGGTTCGCGAACAAAAAGTGACTTTCCTGCTGGCGGTTGGCGGCGGTTCTGTACTGGACGGCACCAAATTTATCGCCGCAGCGGCTAATTATCCGGAAAATATCGATCCGTGGCACATTCTGCAAACGGGCGGTAAAGAAATTAAAAGCGCCATCCCGATGGGCTGTGTGCTGACGCTGCCAGCAACCGGTTCAGAATCCAACGCAGGCGCGGTGATCTCCCGTAAAACCACAGGCGACAAGCAGGCATTCCATTCTGCCCATGTTCAACCCGTATTTGCCGTGCTCGATCCGGTTTATACCTACACTCTGCCGCCGCGTCAGGTGGCTAACGGTGTAGTGGATGCCTTTGTGCACACCGTGGAACAGTATGTTACCAAACCGGTTGATGCCAAAATTCAGGACCGTTTCGCAGAAGGCATTTTGTTGACGCTGATCGAAGATGGTCCGAAAGCCCTGAAAGAGCCAGAAAACTACGATGTGCGCGCCAACGTTATGTGGGCGGCGACTCAGGCGCTGAACGGTTTGATCGGCGCTGGCGTACCGCAGGACTGGGCAACGCATATGCTAGGCCACGAACTGACTGCGATGCACGGTCTCGATCACGCACAAACACTGGCTATCGTCCTGCCTGCACTGTGGAATGAAAAACGCGATACCAAGCGCGCTAAGCTGCTGCAATATGCTGAACGCGTCTGGAACATCACAGAAGGTTCCGACGATGAGCGTATTGACGCCGCGATTGCCGCAACCCGCAATTTCTTTGAGCAATTAGGCGTGCCGACCCACCTCTCCGACTACGGTCTGGACGGCAGCTCCATCCCGGCTTTGTTGAAAAAACTGGAAGAGCACGGTATGACCCAACTGGGCGAAAATCATGACATTACGCTGGA
This sequence comes from Escherichia sp. F1, assembly GCF_046764225.1. Lineage (NCBI taxonomy): Bacteria > Pseudomonadati > Pseudomonadota > Gammaproteobacteria > Enterobacterales > Enterobacteriaceae > Escherichia > Escherichia sp. F1. Next base: position 743,546 of record NZ_CP177202.1, on the reverse strand, counting down.
TGTCAGCCGCCGTATATACGAAGCCGCCCGCTAAGCTTTTTACGCCTCAAACTTTCGTTTTCGGGCATTTCGTCCAGACTTAAGTTCACAACACCTCACCGGAGCCTGCTCCGGTGAGTTCATATAAAGGAGGAACGTATGGCTAATCCAACCGTTATTAAGCTACAGGATGGCAATGTCATGCCCCAGCTGGGACTGGGCGTCTGGCAAGCAAGTAATGAGGAAGTAATCACCGCCATTCAAAAAGCGTTAGAAGTGGGTTATCGCTCGATTGATACCGCCGCGGCCTATAAGAACGAAGAAGGTGTCGGCAAAGCCCTGAAAAATGCCTCAGTCAACAGAGAAGAACTGTTCATCACCACTAAGCTGTGGAACGACGACCACAAGCGCCCCCGCGAAGCCCTGCTCGACAGCCTGAAAAAACTCCAGCTTGATTATATCGACCTCTACTTAATGCACTGGCCCGTTCCCGCTATCGACCATTATGTCGAAGCATGGAAAGGCATGATCGAATTGCAAAAAGAGGGATTAATCAAAAGCATCGGCGTGTGCAACTTCCAGATCCATCACCTGCAACGCCTGATTGATGAAACTGGCGTGACGCCTGTTATTAATCAGATCGAACTTCACCCGCTGATGCAACAACGCCAGCTACATGCCTGGAACGCGACACACAAAATCCAGACCGAATCCTGGAGCCCATTAGCGCAAGGAGGGAAAGGCGTTTTCGATCAGAAAGTCATTCGCGATCTGGCAGATAAATACGGCAAAACCCCGGCGCAGATTGTTATCCGCTGGCATCTGGATAGCGGCCTGGTGGTGATCCCGAAATCGGTCACACCTTCACGTATTGCCGAAAACTTTGATGTCTGGGATTTCCGTCTCGACAAAGACGAACTCGGCGAAATTGCAAAACTCGATCAGGGCAAGCGTCTCGGTCCCGATCCTGACCAGTTTGGCGGCTAACATGCAAATTTTCCCGGTGGCGGTAATGTTCCGCTACCGGACTTTTCAGAAATCATTTATTCCCCTCGCGTCCTGCCCATTGTTACTCTTCCTTGTTCAGGAATGCCAAATATAAGGACATCATCATGCAGAGCCGGAAGCTCTTAAAGGAACAACTCATCTACACCCGGGATAAACGCAACGGAGAGGTGAAAAACAGATGAAAATAATACTTCTGTTTTTAGCAGCCCTGGCAAGTTTTACCGTACACGCGCAGCCTCCTTCACAGACCGTAGAACAAACAGTCCGGCAGATTTATCAGAACTATAAATCAGATGCCAGTACGCCTTATTTCGGTGAAACCGGAGAGCAGGCGATAACTTCAGCGCGTATTCAACAGGCGCTTACCCTGAACGACAATCTTACACTACCGGGCAATATTGGCTGGCTGGATTATGATCCGGTTTGTGATTGTCAGGATTTTGGCGATCTGGTGTTAGAAAGCGTAGCGATAACCCAACCTGACGCCGATCATGCCGATGCCGTTGTGCGCTTTCGTATCTTTAAAGACGATAAAGAAAAGACCATGCAGACACTGAAAATGGTGGCGGAAAATGGTCGTTGGGTCATTGACGATATTGTCAGCAATCATGGCAGCGTCTTACAAGCAGTTAATAGCGAGAATGAAAAAACGCTGGCCGCTATAGCTTCGTTGCAAAAAGAACAGCCGGAAGCCTTTGTTGCCGAACTCTTTGAACATATTGCTGATTATAGCTGGCCGTGGACGTGGGTGGTTTCCGACTCTTACCGCCAGGCGGTCAATGCCTTCTATAAAACCACCTTCAAGACTGCCAACAATCCCGATGAAGATATGCAAATAGAACGGCAATTTATTTACGACAATCCGATCTGTTTTGGCGAAGAGTCGTTATTTTCCCGCGTTGATGAAATTCGAGTCCTGGAGAAAACCGCCGATTCCGCCCGCATTCATGTTCGTTTTACGCTGACCAATGGCAACAACGAAGAGCAAGAACTGATTTTACAGCGGCGCGAAGGTAAGTGGGAAATCGCTGATTTTATCCGCCCGAACAGCGGCAGCCTACTTAAGCAGATTGAGGCAAAAACCGCCGCCAGATTAAAACAATGAGCTGAATTAAATAACAATTAGCCGGAACAATAAATAAAAGGGAACACTATATGAAAACGATTTTCACCGTGGGAGCTGTTGTTCTGGCAACCTGCTTGCTCAGTGGCTGCGTCAATGAGCAAAAGGTCAATCAGCTGGCGAGCAATGTGCAAACATTAAATGCCAAAATCGCCCGGCTTGAGCAGGATATGAAAGCATTACGCCCACAAATCTATGCTGCCAAATCCGACGCTGACAGAGCCAATACGCGTCTTGATGCTCAGGACTATTTTGATTGCCTGCGCTGCTTGCGTATGTACGCAGAATGATAAAAAAATCCCCGGTAGCGTGTCAGTTGCCGGGGATATTTTTTAACGTCCAACCGCCGCTTTAGGGCGTTTCTTCGCACCAGCATTCACCGGACGAGATTGCGTAGACGACGCTTTTTTTGCTGTAGCAGGCATCTGACGCTGGGTCGCCATCGGCGTATGTTTAGTCAACGCCGGACGGGTATTGCGGTTCTGGCGACGAGCCTCACGCATCTCTTCAATGGTTGGCGCAGGCACTAAGCAATCGCGACGGCTGCCAATCAGATGCTTTTTGCCCATCGCTTCCAGCGCCTGGCGGATTAACGGCCAGTTTGCCGGATCGTGGTAACGCAACAACGCTTTATGCAGGCGACGCTGCTTGTCGCCCTTCGGTACAAAGACGTCTTCACTTTTATAACCAATCTTCGCCAGCGGGTTTTTCCCGGTGTAATACATGGTGGTTGAGTTCGCCAGCGGCGACGGATAGAAGTTCTGCACCTGGTCGAGGCGGAAGCGGTGCTTTTTCAGCCACAGCGCCAGATTCACCATATCTTCATCGCGCGTACCGGGGTGTGCCGAGATGAAATACGGGATCAAATACTGCTCTTTACCTGCGTGTTTCGAGTAGGTATCGAACAACTCTTTAAAGCGGTCATAGCTGCCCATGCCCGGCTTCATCATCTTCGACAACGGCCCTTCTTCGGTATGTTCCGGGGCAATCTTCAGATAACCGCCGACGTGATGGGTCGCCAGCTCTTTGATATAGCGCGGATCTTCCACGGCGATGTCATAACGTACGCCGGAAGCGATCAGGATCTTTTTAATGCCTTTCAGATCGCGCGCACGGCGATAGAGGTTGATCGTCGGTTCGTGGTTAGTGTCCATATGCGGACAAATATCCGGATAAACGCACGACAAACGACGGCAGGTTTGCTCAGCGCGTGGCGATTTGCAGCGCAACATATACATGTTGGCAGTTGGCCCACCGAGATCGGAAATTACGCCCGTAAAACCTGGAACGGTGTCGCGGATCGCTTCGATCTCATTGATGATCGAATCTTCCGAACGGCTCTGAATAATGCGCCCTTCGTGCTCGGTGATAGAACAGAAAGAGCAGCCGCCAAAGCAGCCGCGCATAATGTTGACCGAGAAACGGATCATTTCGTAAGCCGGAATACGAGCATTGCCATAGGCCGGATGCGGCACGCGCTTGTACGGCAGCGCAAAAACGCTGTCCATCTCTTCGGTAGAGAGCGGAATAGCAGGCGGGTTGATCCACACATAGCGGTCGCCATGTTTTTGCATCAATGCGCGGGCGCAGCCTGGGTTAGTTTCGTGGTGCAGAATACGCGAAGCATGGGCGTACAGCACTTTATCGCCCTTCACTTTCTCGAAAGAAGGCAGCAATACGTAGGTTTTTTCCCACGGTTTCGGGCGCGGCGGCTGCACGGTTACGGCTTTCGCTTCCTGCTTTTTCGGCGCAACAGGTTTGTTATCCGCGCACGGCAGATCTTCGCCATACGGATGCGGGATCGGGTCGATTTTCCCTGGGGTATCGAGACGGGTGGAATCCACGCCGCTCCAGCCTGGCAACGCCTCTTTTACGATAATCGCGGTATTACGCACATCGCGGATTTCACTAATCGGCTCGCCCATCGCCAGACGATGCGCCACTTCCACCAGCGGACGCTCACCGTTACCAAACATCAGCATGTCGGCTTTGGAATCCACCAGCACAGAACGGCGCACGGTATCGGACCAGTAATCATAATGCGCGGTACGGCGCAGACTAGCCTCAATACCGCCGAGGATCACCGGCACATCTTTCCACGCCTCTTTACAACGCTGGGTATAAACTAGCGTGGCGCGATCCGGGCGCTTACCCGCGACGTTATCCGGTGTGTAGGCATCGTCATGACGTAAACGGCGATCGGCGGTATAGCGGTTGATCATCGAGTCCATGTTGCCAGCAGTAACACCGAAAAACAGATTCGGTTTACCCAGACGCATAAAGTCGTCTTTGCTGCTCCAGTCCGGTTGGGCAATGATCCCGACACGAAAGCCCTGCGCTTCCAGCATACGACCGCAAATCGCCATCCCGAAGCTTGGGTGATCGACATACGCGTCGCCAGTAACCAAAATGATGTCGCAGCTATCCCAGCCAAGTTGATCCATCTCTTCACGAGACATCGGCAAAAACGGTGCCGGTCCAAAACAGGCGGCCCAGTACTGCGGCCAGGAGAACAGGTCGCGATCCGGTTGGATCAGGGAGATAGAGCTCATTTTGCTTCCAGAAATGATAAAAAAATAATCAAAGGCCGGGGATTATAAGCCGGAACGAAAGAGAAATCGAAAGGTATTCCATACTCGCCCTCCTCGGGCGAGTATGAAGATTAAGGTACCGGATTGACCAACAGTTGCCCTATCGAGCCACGGTCCGCCATTTCCAGCGTCTGACTGTTGAAGTAGAACGGGAAGTGCGCCCAGGAAGGCTGACCGAAATAAACAAGCAGCTCCACTTGTCCGTCAACCCAAACGGTATCTTTCCAGCCTCTGTCTTCCGGGAACGGCATCGCACCATTCACGTTACGGATCTGGAACATCACGCCTTCAATATGGAACGCTTGCGGCTCGTCCGCGCGTACCGTCCAGCGTTCCCACGTTCCTTGCTGCGCGGTGACATCAATACGGTTGACGTCCCACAGCTGCCCATTAATACCCGGGTCATCACCCAGACTGATATCACGACTGCGAATCGGCGAACCAGCCATGATTTCAGTTGGCAGCAAGCGCATCGGAAGACTGTCTGTGACCAGCGGCAGAAGGCCGGTTGGGCGCAGCGTTAGCACCAGCGTAGAAACCAGAATGCTGGATGGCTCAAAGAAGCCACGAATACGATCAACAATGCTCGCCGCTTCGCCACAGGTGATCGACACTTCATCACCGTTGCTCATATCCACCAGAATCTCACGACGCTCGCCCGGTGCCAGCGAAAGTTGCTTCACCGATACAGGAGCGGGCAGGAATCCCTGATCGCCAGAAATCACATGTAACGGGCGACCATCGCTCATCTGTAGTTGATAGCGACGAGAGTTCGACGCGTTCAACAGACGCAAGCGCACCCAGCCACGCGAGACTTCAACGTACGGGCTTTGTACACCGTTAACCAGCAGCGTATCACCAACAAAGCCGCCGCTTCCCGGTTCGTTGTATTCTGGCGTACCAAAGTTATCCAGCCGTTTATCCTGGATAATGACCGGAAAATCATCCACACCATAATGGTTGGGGATAGGCAGCGATTTACTGACTTCATCTTCCACCAGCCACATTCCGGCAAGGCCGTTATAGACCTGCTGAGCCGTGCGGTTGGGAGTATTGGCGTGATACCACAGAGTAGCTGCGTTCTGGCGAATAGGCAGTACGGGTGCCCAGTCAGCGTTTGGCGACATCATCCGTGCCGGACCGCCCATCAGCGGGCCAGGTACCTGTAGCCCGGCCACCGTCATTGAGACATTTTCTGTCAGGCGGTTGCTGTAAATAAGCTTAACATCGTCGCCCTTCCAGACGCGGATAGTCGGCCCCAGGTAACGACCATTGATTCCCCAAACCGACGCGCGTGTCCCTGGCGTAAATGACCAGTGCGCACGTTGTACAGTCATAAACAGCGGTTGCCCACGGCGAGATTCAAGCAGCGGCGGAACGGGTAGCGGTTGCTGTTGCCCGGCTGCGCTGGCCTTCAGGGGAACAGCGCCTGCACAAAGTGCAATCCCCGATGCCTGAATGAACTGACGCCGACTGAGTGACATATTTGCTCCATGTAAAACTGGCTAAAGTAATACCGTGCAGGAAAGTGTTCCCCGCAAAAATACAGATTGCCGACTTAAACTTTTCCGGCGGCTTCGCGCTCTGCGACTTCTTTATCGAGATCAGCGATTTTTTGTTCCATTATCGAACGACAATGGGCAGCCAACTCGCGAACCTGATCTTTGCCATACTGACTGACGTCAATTGGCGGCAGCATTTCGACAATCACCAGACCGTTGTGCAGTCGATTAAGATTAATCTTATTCGAAGTTGTAGAGACGCACACGGGAATAATCGGGACGCCCGCCGCAATTGCCGCGTGAAATGCCCCGGTTTTGAACGGTAGCAGGCCGCGACCACGGCTGCGGGTTCCTTCCGGGAACATCCAGATGGAAATACGGCGTTTTTTGAAGTGATTCACGACTTCCGCAATAGTGCCGTGAGCTTTAGTGCGATTGTTTCTGTCGATCAATAGGTTGCCGGTTAACCAGTACAACTGCCCGAAGAAGGGGATCCACAGCAAGCTCTTTTTACCTACCGTCACCGTCGGCGGTTGCACAATGTTCGATGCTGTCACCATGTCATAGTTGTTCTGGTGGTTAGCGATATAGATAGCATTGCCGTAGCTTTCAGCATCTGCAGGTTTGCGGCACTCAACTTTCAGGCCGAACAGCGGCGCAAGACGACCAAACATATGCCCAAAGGTGGCCACATGTTTCGGGTTACGCGGGCTGAAAAGGCAGTAAATGGAGCCGAATACACAGACTAAGATGCTGTAAATCACGGTAATAATAAGACGAAAGATATATAGCATAACACCCTCTGAAGGTCTGAGAGACTGGCATTGTACGTCACCTGAAATCAGGTTAGGGCATTGTTAAAAGCCGCTCTCTGGAAAAGCGTATTGTTAATCGCAACGCATGAATAAACAACGGTTTCAAGGGAATTTTTATCGTTTCCGGGGGTTGAATACGCTGCCGGATGACGACTTAACGTTTCATCCGGCGTTCCTTGCAAGCGGGAGGAAACAGCGCCCTCCCCGGCATATTACTCTTCGCTATCACCGCTGCTGGCACGGCGAGGAGAGTCGATCTCAACACGATCGATACGCTGCAAACCGCGCATCAACGTACCGCGGCGTCCACGTTCGCCAGTGACTTTCTGTAGCTCTTCCGGACGCAGTTTAATTTTGCGTTTCCCAACATGAATGGTCAGCGTGCTTTGCGGCGGCAGAACGTACAGTTGCGCCAGACCATCTTCTCCACGCGCGGCTTCTGCCGATGGAATGTTGATAATCTTGTTGCCTTTGCCCTTCGACAGCTGCGGCAGATCGCTTACCGGGAACATCAACATACGGCCTGCCTGAGTGATTGCCAGCAGCATATCAGAAGCATCTTCAATCACCACCGGCGGCATAACATGGGCATTTTCCGGTAAGGTGATCAAAGCTTTACCTGCACGGTTACGCGCCACCAGATCGTTAAAGGTGCAGACGAAACCGTAACCCGCATCGGAAGCCATCAGCAGTTTCTGATCGTCGCTTTCCATCAGCATATGGTCAACGGTCGCCCCAGGTGGCAACGTTAATTTGCCGGTGAGCGGTTCGCCCTGACCACGCGCCGACGGCAGCGTAATCGGGTCGATGGCATAGCTACGACCGGTGGAATCAACAAACACTACCGGTTGGTTGCTCTTACCTTTCACCGCCGCTTTGAAGCTATCGCCCGCTTTATAATTCAGGCCCGGCGCGTCGATATCATGGCCTTTAGCGCTGCGTACCCAGCCCATCTGCGACAGCACAATGGTGACAGGTTCAGACGGCAGCATGTCGTGCTCGCTCATCGCTTTCGCTTCTTCGCGTTCCTGCAACGGCGAACGACGTTCGTCACCGTAGGCTTGCGCGTCTGCCTGCAGTTCTTTCTTCAGCAGGTTATTCATTTTACGCTCGGAAGCCAAAATGCCCTGCAACTGGTCGCGCTCTTTTTCCAGCTCACTCTGCTCACCGCGAATCTTCATCTCTTCCAGTTTGGCAAGATGACGCAGTTTCAGTTCGAGGATCGCTTCCGCCTGGGTTTCCGTAAGGCCAAACCGCGACATCAGCGCCGGTTTCGGTTCATCTTCATTACGAATGATCTCAATCACTTCGTCGATATTGAGAAACGCCACCAGCAAACCTTCGAGGATATGCAGGCGCTTGAGGACTTTCTCCAGACGATAGTTCAGTCGGCGGCGCACGGTATCGCGGCGGAACACCAGCCATTCGGAGAGAATTTCCAGCAGGTTTTTCACCGCCGGACGACCATCCAGACCGATCATATTGAGGTTAATACGATAGCTCTTTTCCAGATCGGTGGTTGCGAAGAGGTGGTTCATCACCTGATCCATATCCACGCGGTTGGAACGCGGCACAATCACCAGACGGGTCGGATTCTCGTGGTCAGATTCATCGCGCAGATCGTCAACCATCGGCAGCTTTTTGTTGCGCATTTGCGCAGCAATTTGCTCCAGTACACGCGCACCTGAAACCTGATGCGGCAATGCGCTGATAACCACCGCGCCATCTTCTTTCTTCCACACCGCGCGCATACGCACTGAACCACGTCCGTTCTCGTAGATTTTACGGATCTCGGCGCGCGAAGTAATGATTTCCGCTTCAGTCGGATAATCCGGCCCCTGCACGATATCCAGCAGCTGATCGAGCGTGGTTTTCGGCTGGTCGATTAATGCGATTGCCGCCTGAGCCACTTCACGCAGGTTATGCGGTGGAATATCGGTAGCCATGCCGACGGCAATACCGGTGGTGCCGTTAAGCAAAATGTTTGGCAGACGGGCAGGCAACATTTTCGGCTCCTGCAAAGTGCCGTCGAAGTTTGGCACCCAGTCAGCCGTCCCCTGCCCCAGCTCGCTCAATAGCAGCTCGGAATATTTCGACAACCGGGATTCGGTGTAACGCATTGCCGCGAACGATTTCGGATCGTCCGGCGCGCCCCAGTTCCCCTGACCATCAACCAGCGGATAACGGTAAGAGAACGGCTGCGCCATCAGGACCATCGCTTCATAACAGGCGCTATCGCCGTGCGGATGGTATTTACCCAGTACATCACCGACGGTACGGGCCGATTTTTTAAATTTGGCGCTGGCATTCAGGCCCAGCTCAGACATCGCATACACAATGCGGCGCTGAACAGGTTTCAGACCATCACCAATAAACGGCAACGCACGGTCCATGATCACGTACATGGAGTAGTTTAAGTAGGCGTTTTCCGTAAATTCATGTAGCGCAAGGCGCTCTGCCATATCGCTCATTAATTCTGATTCCTCAACTTATTCGCCAGCCTTCAAAGGGGCAATATTGCCGGAGATACTACATTATCTGCCGCGTCGAGTCACAGGAGATCAGCGTGAATAGCGCCGCCGGACGTGCTCCGACGGCGATAAAGGCATCAATGTGCCTTGATATACAACTCTTTGCTGTAGACTTGATCGGCATAGGGGGCAACACAAGGTTGCGCCCATGCCACACCACTCGGCATGCGGGTCCGCACCGGGCGATTCGAGAAGTTGAGGTTATGCGAGTCCAGGGAAGCCTAAAGCATCAAAGTAGTCGTCTGTAAGTATACGGTTCAGCCCAGCTTAGCAGTGTCTCCACCTGTGCCCCGCGCCTCCTGCCATAAGTGCGGCCTGCTCATGGGTACCCTCGAGACGGCTTACGGCGCACCGGATAATAAATTTCGCGTATACATGGCATTCCTTACCGGAGAACTTATAAGCCCGACAACAATACGCCTGTGGCATTGTTCGCTCAAACTTATCGCGAGTGATTTGGCTCACACTCCGGTAAAGATTCTCCATCACGCTAACGGTACATAAACATCCGTTTCCAGTCGCTGCTCTGTCATCCCTTCGGCAAGATTGGTGTAGTGAAACAGAATCGGTGCTTTACGCATTTTCTCGCCGCTTGCAGGTAGCCAGTGGCGAATGATGCCCCATACCGTGTGTGAAATATCGTCCAGCTCGCCAACATGGCGGGCCACAGCATAACGTCCACCGGTAAGTTCACCATTACTTACGCCATAACGATTATCGGGAATCGGTTCGCTAACGCTGCCGCAGATATCAAAGCGAAACGCTTCCGGTGCGGTGGTGGCAGGGTCGTCCCAGGCGACGCCAAAAGTCTGGCTTTGGTTAACAGGAGAAAGCCCCGTCTCTTTACGCCACATGATAAATTTCGCCACGCTGTAGTTGAGCAACTCAGGGCTACAGCGGTGCGGCAACATCGCCACAGGGATTGATGGGAAATCGATAATATTTACATCCAGTGTCAGGTTTGTCATTTTGCCTCCCTGCGAAATTATTCCCGGGAACGTGTCCCGGGAGCGGTAACAATTACGGATTTACTTTGCGGATCTGTTTGACGTCAATTTCAACAGAATTCCAGTCTTTATCGACTTCACCCTGAATCTCAACTGTATCTTTCGGCGTCACCGTCACGCCGTTCCAGCGTTTGTGGTCGATATCAACATTGATAGTACCGCTGGCATCTTTGAACACGTAGAGATCGTCAGAGATGCGTTCAACGATATTGCCGCGCAGGGTTACCCAGGTGTCGTCACGCAGGGATTTTGCGCTTTCTACGGTCGTTACGCTGCCGTTCGGCCCCTGGAATCCTCCGGCCTGACTTTGCGTTGCCGATGGGCCAGAAAAACCGCCCTGCTCTGCTGCCATCACCGGTGCGCTGCACAGGGCCATTACTGCGATTACTGCTGCGAATTTTTTCATGTTTATTACTCCCTTTAATGTCTGTTTCCGAGCATTTAACAAGATAGTCCTTAACAACTTCTTAAGGTAAAAAAATAAAATTTAATGCTGTACAGAGCGCGTTACAACACGGTTTACTGGCAGCAAATACGGTTATCGCAGGGATGAAAAAATGCGAATTTTACTGATAGAAGATGACATGCTGATTGGCGACGGCATCAAAACGGGCCTTAGTAAAATGGGTTTTAGCGTCGACTGGTTTACACAAGGTCGTCAGGGAAAAGAGGCGCTATATAGTGCGCCTTATGATGCGGTGATCCTGGATTTAACCTTACCAGGCATGGATGGTCGCGATATTTTGCGCGAATGGCGAGAAAAAGGTCAGCGTGAGCCGGTACTGATCCTGACCGCGCGCGATGCGTTAGCGGAACGTGTAGAGGGGCTGCGTCTGGGAGCTGACGATTATCTGTGTAAACCTTTTGCGTTGATAGAAGTCGCCGCCAGGCTGGAAGCTCTGATGCGCCGAACCAACGGCCAGGCCAGCAACGAACTGCGCCACGGTAACGTCATGCTCGACCCCGGCAAACGTATCGCCACGCTGGCTGGCGAACCCTTAACGCTGAAACCAAAAGAATTTGCCCTGCTGGAATTACTGATGCGTAACGCTGGTCGGGTACTGCCGCGCAAACTGATTGAAGAGAAACTGTATACCTGGGACGAAGAGGTCACCAGTAATGCCGTTGAAGTGCATGTGCATCATCTGCGACGCAAACTCGGCAGTGATTTTATTCGTACCGTTCATGGTATTGGCTACACATTAGGTGAGAAATGAAATTTACCCAACGTCTTAGTCTGCGAGTCAGGCTGACGCTAATCTTTTTAATTCTGGCCTCAGTGACCTGGCTGCTTTCCAGCTTTGTCGCCTGGAAACAAACAACGGATAACGTCGATGAGTTGTTCGACACCCAACTGATGCTGTTTGCCAAACGGTTAAGTACGCTCGATCTCAACGAAATCAACGCGGCGGATCGCATGGCACAGACGCCAAATAAATTAAAACACGGTCATGTTGATGACGATGCGCTGACCTTTGCCATCTTTACCCACGACGGCAGAATGGTCCTTAACGATGGCGATAACGGAGAAGATATTCCCTATAGCTATCAGCGGGAAGGTTTTGCTGACGGGCAACTGGTCGGTGAAGACGATCCCTGGCGTTTTGTCTGGATGACCTCACATGATGGCAAATATCGCATCGTTGTTGGTCAGGAATGGGAATACCGTGAAGACATGGCGCTGGCGATTGTTGCCGGACAATTGATCCCGTGGCTGGTCGCACTGCCGATTATGTTAATCATCATGATGGTACTACTGGGTCGTGAACTCGCGCCGCTGAACAAACTGGCGCTGGCACTACGTATGCGTGACCCTGACTCGGAAAAACCACTAAACGCGACGGGCGTACCCAGCGAAGTGCGTCCACTGGTTGAGTCGTTGAATCAACTGTTCGCCCGTACACATGCGATGATGGTTCGTGAACGACGCTTTACCTCCGACGCAGCTCACGAACTTCGTAGCCCGTTAACGGCGCTGAAAGTGCAAACCGAAGTTGCTCAGCTCTCTGACGATGATCCGCAGGCGCGGAAAAAAGCGCTGCTCCAATTACATTCCGGGATCGATCGCGCTACTCGTCTGGTTGATCAACTGCTCACGCTATCGCGGCTGGACTCACTGGATAACCTTCAGGACGTCGCGGAGATCCCGCTTGAAGATCTCCTGCAATCGTCGGTGATGGATATTTACCACACGGCGCAGCAGGCGAAAATTGACGTGCGACTGACACTCAATGCCCACGGCATCAAACGCACCGGACAACCGCTGTTGCTAAGTTTGTTGGTACGAAACCTTCTGGATAACGCCGTGCGCTACAGTCCACAGGGCAGCGTGGTGGACGTCACGCTGAATGCCGATAGTTTCATCGTGAGGGATAACGGCCCCGGTGTGACGCCAGAGGCACTGGCGAGAATTGGCGAACGCTTCTATCGCCCACCCGGACAAACCGCTACCGGCAGTGGACTTGGGCTATCGATTGTCCAGCGAATCGCCAAATTGCATGGCATAAATGTTGAGTTTGGGAATGCGGAACAAGGTGGATTTGAGGCGAAGGTGAGCTGGTAAGGGTAAGACTTTTGCTAAATTAGCAAAAGACTTTGCACATTTTGCTAATTTCACTGTACCGTTCTGTGACGTACTATAGTCGACAAACGTCTCACCTTGAGGTTAAAAAATGAGCAACATCCTGATTATCAACGGCGCGAAAAAATTCGCCCACTCCAATGGTCAACTGAACGACACCCTGACCGAAGTCGCGGATGGCACACTGCGCGACCTCGGGCATGATGTTCGCATCGTTCGCGCCGACAGCGACTACGATGTCAAAGCGGAAGTACAAAACTTTCTCTGGGCTGATGTGGTGATCTGGCAGATGCCAGGCTGGTGGATGGGCGCGCCGTGGACAGTGAAAAAATACATTGATGATGTATTCACCGAAGGTCACGGGACTCTGTATGCCAGCGATGGTCGTACCCGCAAAGATCCGTCGAAAAAATACGGTTCCGGCGGCCTGGTACAGGGCAAAAAATATATGCTTTCTCTGACCTGGAACGCACCAATGGAAGCCTTCACCGAAAAAGATCAGTTCTTCCACGGCGTTGGCGTTGACGGTGTGTATCTGCCGTTCCATAAAGCAAACCAATTCCTTGGCATGGAACCGCTGCCGACATTTATCGCTAATGACGTGATAAAAATGCCTGATGTTCCCCGCTATACTGAAGAATATCGCAAGCATCTTGTGGAAATTTTTGGTTAACTAGAGCTCAGGCTTTAGAAGGAGTTAACCATGCTTACCGTAATCGCAGAAATCCGTACTCGTCCTGGTCAACATCACCGTCAGGCAGTATTGGATCAGTTTGCTAAAATCGTTCCAACCGTACTGAAAGAAGAAGGTTGCCACGGCTATGCGCCAATGGTGGATTGCGCTGCTGGCGTGAGTTTCCAGTCTATGGCACCGGATTCTATCGTGATGATTGAGCAGTGGGAAAGCATCGCGCATCTTGAAGCGCATCTGCAAACCCCGCACATGAAGGCGTACAGCGAAGCCGTAAAAGGCGACGTGCTGGAGATGAATATCCGTATTCTGCAACCGGGGATTTAACATTCCTGAAAAGAGGCCGGTGCTGCTACCGGTCTCAGCCCAGATTAGCCATTCTTTCTTCCCGTTTTCAGTCCTCGATGGAAATCGTTAATTCGCTTAATGGTTTTAACCGCACGCTGCGGCACTGCGGAAGCTACCGACCAGACAATCATTTCCAGACACAACAATACCGTACCATGTAGTGGCGTTTTCCCCTTTTCATCCCCGCGCGGAACATGAATCACGATACTGGCGTCTTTGCTAAAACGTGAATCCAGCGCGTTTGTCAGCAAAATAACAGGGATCCCCAGCCGCCTCGCCTCACGAAGCGTTGTCAGCCCTTCCCGGTGCGCAGATTTTTGCGCCATCATGATCAGAACATCGCCACGTTGAAGCGCGATCAGTTGCTCGGCAAGGCCAATACCCGTACGGTTTAGTGCCGTGGCAGGCAAACCTATGCGGTTGAATAGTCGTGCGGTATAGTCCGCCAGGATACCCGAAGCGCCAATGCCAAAAATAGCGACTTGCCGTGCCTGCACCAACAACGCTACAGCTTGCGCAAGCGCGTGGCGGTTTTCAGGCTCTGACAGGACATTACAAGTATACAAATGCCCTTCAAGAACAAAGTCGATTGCGGTGTTAACATCGCTCGTCAAGTTACTCACCGTCGTAGACATCTTTTCGCTGGAACTAAGGGCTGGACCAAGCCACTGTTCCAGAGTGCGTTTCAGATCACGCAGCCCGGCAAACCCCAGAGCCTGTATAGCCCTGATAACTGTGGCATCGGAAGTGTTCAACGTGGCCGCAATTTCCATCGCCGTTTGCTCGAGTACCACTTCACGATGCTCATTAATGTAGCTTGCGACAGCTCTTAACCCAGGCGTTAACTGACTCGCGCGAGTGCGAAAACGCTCACCATAAATATCAACCCGCGTTTTGTCTTTCTGGATCATTTAGCCTCCGGTAGAGGTCGTCCCGCAATTTGTGATTGTATCTGCGCAGCCATCAGCCCCAGAGATGCAAAGGAGTTAGAAATCGCCTCTTCACGAGAAATCAGCACATAGCGCCCGGAACGACAGGCCGTCAGAAACTGACACCATCCCGGCATGACTTTTTCCATTGCTGCCAGCTCATCCTGAGGTTTACCACCGGTGTCACCGCGCCAGGTTGCAAAAACAAAATCGGCATCCAGTTCAGGTAAACGCTCTGCGCTCACATCCATTCGCCCACCTTCAGGAATGCTCTCAATCAGCGGCGGAAAGCGAAAACCAGCATCGCGTAATACCCGCCCCAGCGAATGATAGCTATGCATCACATTAATTTTTCCCTGATTTGCCTGAATCACCGATACCGTTATTTTTTGGCTGTCCAGCGTCGCCTTCAGCGCATTGATTTGTGCCTGATAGCGGCGTTCAAGTATCGCCAGCTGCGACTGCGTTCCTGTAAGTTCTGCCAGCTTGCGGTAGATTTCTGGCGCGCCTCCTTTGAGATGATCAATGCTCACCGTGGGCGCAATTTTTTCCAGTTGTTCAATGGGCGTATTACGGGTCGGTTCTGTGATGATCAGGTCAGGCTTTGCCGCCACAATCGCTTCAATATCAATATCAGCGGTGCCAATAAAAGCGATCGATGAATTATCAAAGTCGACACCTGTCAATAACGCGCCTGATCGAATGAAATGGCTACCATCAGGCCGGGTTCGCCCGTGGCTGGCGACAGGAGGTACACCGAGCTCAATCAGAGGAATAGTGATATCAAGATCGTGTAAAGAGACAATTCTCTTTGGATGAGCAGGAACAGTAACTTTGCGCCCTAAATCATCAGTAAAGACCTGAACAGGTTCTGTCGCGCGGGCAAAGAATGACAACAGTATCAGCAGAGAAAAAAATAAACGCATATAACTCCCATTAAAAACTGTTCCTGCGCTGCCAGAGCAGTAGCAAAAAGAATGGTCCACCAATCAATGAAATAATGATTCCGGCAGGCAGTTGCAAAGGCAAAAAAGCCAAACGACCAATGCTATCCGCCAGGATGACTAACAACGCCCCCGATACGGCGCTCCCCAGCAGTAATGTCGTCTGCCCGCCACGTAGAATAAAACGTGATATATGGGGTGCTATCAATCCGACAAAACCGATGTTACCAACACACGAAACGCAGACGGCTGTCAGGATTATTGGTGCGGCGACACGTAACAACGCCAGACGAGAACTATTCACCCCTAACCCGGTTGCAACCTGATGACCAAGCAGAGCGATATCCGCCGTCCTGGCGGTGAACAGCAATAAAAGAGCGGCTGGCAACATCCAACAGGCTGAAATACCGACTAACATCCAGTTAGCTGCATGCAGGCTTCCCGATAACCACATCAATGCAGTTTGTACATCTCGAACATCTGCAGTGGTCATAAATACACCGATACCGGCGGCGAAAAACCAGGAAACACCAATACCAATCAGAACAAATCGCGGGCGGGAAATATCGCGCGCACAAAAAATCACGATTAAAGCCACCAACAAGCCACCAGCAAGACCAGCCACTGGACGCCAGAACATTCCCAGCATTGGAAACTGGAAAATCAGCCACAGCACCGCCACGCTACATCCTTCTTTGACGCCGATTAAACCAGGATCGGCAAGGCCGTTACGCGCAATGGATTGCATCGCGGCCCCCGCCATACCTAACATGGCTCCGCATAGCAATGCCATGATGACTCTCGGCAAGCGAATATCCTGCACAATATAACGTGCGTCTGTGCTTACGTTTTCTGGAGCAAACAACGCTCGTCCTACTTCCGATGCCGGGACAGAAAAAGAACCATGCATCAGACCGAATATCAGTATTCCAACCGCAAACAGAAACAGCCCACCAAGCAACACCAGATTTTTAGGGCGTACCAGTGTCGAAAACTTACCAACACGTAGTGGACGTAGCCCGACGTTCATTATCCGACTCATTTGAACATCCTCGTCGCCATAATGACAAAAACAGGCGCACCAACTAACGCCGTCATGACACCGGTCGCTAACTCATGGGGCGTGAAAAGCGTCCGAGCAATAATATCTGCCAGTAATAACAAAAGCGCGCCGACACAAGCTGAAAGAGGGAGCAGAACGCGCAGATCCGCTGATACCAGACGCCTGACAATCTGCGGTACTAGCAGACCGGCAAAACCAATGGGGCCAGCAATCGATACGGCTGCGCCACAGAGCAACGCGATCGCAAGCAGAGTGAATGTTCGCGTGCGGAGTACCGAGACGCCCAGCCCCTGCGCCATGCGATCACCCAGTGCCAACATGTTAAGAGAGGGCGCAAGGTAAATGGCTAACACAACCCCCCCCAGAGAAAACCAGGCGGACGTACCCAGCGTCGCCCAATCCTGCCCCGCTAAATCACCTGCTAGCCATGTCCGCATCGCCAGCAGTGTTTGTTCGTCAAGAATCAGGATTGCAGCCGTTATTGAGGACACGAACGCCGATAGCGCCACGCCGCATAAAGTAACTTTCATTGGCGTTAACCCTGAACGCCCTGCGGAGGAAAGCAGCAATATCAACAGGAACAATAACGCGCCGCCCGTAGATGCCAGCAGTGGGCGTCCAACCGGAAAGGCCAGCCCAAGCGCACTGGCAGCAACGACAGCAAGAGCGGCTCCGGCATTTAAGCCTAAAATATGTGGCTCCCCCAATGGGTTACGAATGACAGCCTGCAACAAAGCACCAGCAACTCCAAGAGAAGCACCGGTAAGCAATGCTGCCGCTAAACGCGGCAAACGGAGTCTTACAATTACGTTGTGATCGAAGTTTTGCGGTTCAAAATGAAGAAATGCCTGCAACACCGTTTGTGGTGCAATAAATCGGGCACCAATCCCTGGATATACCACGCATCCCACCAGCAGTAAGGCGAGGAAAATTACAGTAACCAGCCCTGTGCGCATCATACTTTTTCTACACCACGAAACGGCATGAAGAACGGCTTTCCCGTCAGAGGATTTATTGATGCGTGAACATCAACGTCAAAGACAGCTTTTACCAGCTCAGGCGTGCAATGCTCCCCCTCATTCAACACACGCACCACTTTCCCCTGGCGTAAAAATATCAACGTATCACCATAATTGACGGCAAAATTCAGATCATGCAACACCACGACGACTGTACGCCCGTGATGACGCGTTAAATCATGTAATAACTCAAGAATTTCAACCTGATAACGTAAATCAAGCCAGGTTGTGGGTTCATCCAGCAGGATATAAGGCGTCTTTTGCGCCAACACCATCGCAATCCAGCAACGCTGGCGCTGCCCACCAGAAAGTTTTTCAACAGGTAAATGTGCAAACTCCTGCGTACCGGTTAATTTCAGGGCCTCTTCTACCGCCTGCTCGTCGGCGTCGCTCCATTGACGAATGAAATTCTGCCAGGGAAAACGCCCACGCGACACCAGTTCATAAACGGTTAAGCCCTCCGGCAATAATGGCGACTGCGGCAAGATCCCAAGTCTACGGGATAACGCTTTCGTTGGTTGCTCGTGAATCGCTTTACCATCCAGCAATATCGAGCCGCCCATAGGTTGCAAGATACGTGCTATGGTGCTGAGCAACGTCGACTTTCCACAGCCGTTTGCCCCAACCAGAACGGTCATTTTTTCTGTGGGAACGGAGAAAGAAACACCATCAACAATGATTTTCGTGTGATACCCAGCAGAAACATTGTCGAGGATCAGCCCCTGCCCTTTTGCGTTATGTGCCACGTGTACGCCAACTTAATCAAAGACAAACAAAAATAAAACTCATTCTCTTTTGAGAGTTTGACGCCACAAAATGTAGTAGTCAAGAAGTTAAAAGCCATACAAAAACAAGGTAAATAACAGGTGAAATATTTTTAAAGATAAAAATAAAACCATTAAATATTAATAAATTACCATCAATTGAATTGCATTAACCTCTCATAAAAACACATGTAGCAATTTTTTGTTATTTCTCATTTACTACTACATTACCGCATGATTGAATGATTCTCAATTACATATCCGATGGCGAAATAACAAACGGATAGTGCTTAGTGAGCAATAAGAAACAATTTTCACTCGCGACAATCCGCGAGTTTTTGGGATAACAGACTAAATGGCTATGTTCACACCTTCATTCTCAGGACTCAAAGGTCGGGCGCTCTTTTCACTGCTTTTTGCGGCACCGATGATTCATGCAACAGACTCTGTAACGACCAAAGATGGCGAAACAATCACTGTTACAGCGGATGCAAATACCGCAACTGAGGCGACCGATGGTTATCAACCTCTGAGCACTTCCACGGCGACATTAACCGATATGCCGATGCTGGATATCCCGCAGGTGGTCAATACGGTTAGCGATCAGGTTCTGGAAAATCAGAATGCGACGACGCTGGATGAAGCGCTTTATAACGTCAGTAACGTGGTACAGACCAATACATTAGGCGGAACTCAGGACGCCTTTGTACGTCGTGGGTTTGGTGCTAACCGGGATGGCTCCATCATGACCAACGGCCTGCGAACTGTACTTCCTCGCAGTTTCAACGCCGCCACAGAGCGTGTGGAAGTGCTAAAAGGTCCGGCCTCCACGCTGTATGGCATTCTCGATCCTGGTGGATTGATTAACGTCGTGACCAAGCGCCCGGAAAAAACATTCCATGGTTCTGTCTCAGCCACGTCCTCCAGTTTCGGTGGTGGCACCGGGCAACTTGATATCACTGGCCCCATTGAAGGCACTCAACTGGCGTATCGCCTTACCGGGGAAGTGCAGGATGAAGATTACTGGCGAAACTTTGGTAAAGAGCGCAGTACATTTATTGCCCCATCACTCACCTGGTTTGGTGATAATGCAACAGTAACCATGCTCTATTCCCATCGGGATTATAAAACTCCGTTCGATCGTGGAACGATTTTCGACCTTACGACGAAACAGCCCGTAAACGTTGATCGAAAAATACGTTTTGACGAACCGTTTAATATTACAGATGGTCAGTCCGATCTGGCGCAACTCAACGCAGAATATCATCTCAATAGCCAGTGGACAGCGCGCTTTGATTACAGCTACAGCCAGGATAAATACGGCGATAATCAGGCTCGTGTTACCGCGTATGATGCAACGACAGGAACGCTGACACGGCGTGTTGATGCAACTCAGGGATCTACCCAGCGTATGCATGCTACTCGTGCGGATCTGCAAGGGAATGTTGATATTGCTGGGTTCTATAATGAGATTCTGGGTGGGGTGTCATATGAATATTATGATCTTCTGCGCACAGATATGATTCGCTGTAAAAACGCTAAAGATTTCAATATCTACAACCCTGTTTACGGCAATACCAGCAAATGCACAACTGTCTCGGCGTCGGACAGCGATCAGACGATCAAACAGGAGAGCTACTCAGCGTATGCACAGGACGCGCTCTATCTGACCGATAACTGGATTGCCGTCGCCGGGATCCGCTATCAGTATTACACGCAGTATGCGGGTAAAGGCCGTCCTTTTAATGTCAATACTGACAGCCGCGATGAACAATGGACGCCCAAACTGGGGTTAGTCTACAAACTGACGCCATCGGTATCCTTATTTGCTAATTATTCGCAAACATTTATGCCGCAATCGTCAATTGCCAGCTACATCGGAGATCTTCCACCGGAATCATCTAATGCTTACGAAGTCGGGGCAAAATTCGAGCTGTTCGATGGTATCACCGCAGATATTGCGCTGTTTGATATCCATAAACGTAACGTGTTGTATACCGAAAGTATTGGTGATGAAACCATCGCCAAAACGGCAGGCCGCGTTCGTTCAAGAGGGGTAGAAGTCGACCTTGCGGGAGCATTAACTGAAAACATTAATATCATTGCCAGCTACGGCTATACCGATGCTAAGGTTCTGGAAGATCCTGATTATGCAGGGAAACCATTGCCGAATGTTCCTCGTCATACCGGTTCGCTATTCCTGACCTATGACATTCATAACATGCCAGGCAATAACACACTGACGTTTGGCGGTGGTGGACATGGCGTAAGCCGTCGTTCGGCAACCAATGGGGCTGACTATTATCTGCCAGGCTATTTCGTTGCCGATGCCTTCGCCGCATACAAAATGAAATTGCAGTATCCGGTCACACTGCAATTAAACGTCAAAAACCTGTTTGATAAAACGTATTACACCTCTTCCATCGCCACAAATAATCTGGGGAATCAGATTGGCGATCCGCGTGAAGTGCAATTCACGGTGAAAATGGAATTTTGATCAAAAAAGCCCGGTATACACTTGTATACCGGGCTATGTTTTATTCTTCTGGCGGGAGGATTATCAGACCTCAATCTCCGCCATGTCGCCTTTCTCTTGCAACCAGTTGCGGCGATCTTCCGAGCGTTTCTTCGCCAGCAGCATATCCATCATCGCGTCAGTACGCTGATCGTCTTCATCATCGATAGTCAACTGCACCAGACGGCGAGTGTTCGGATCAAGCGTGGTTTCGCGCAATTGCATCGGGTTCATTTCCCCCAGACCTTTAAAACGCTGAACGTTCGGCTTGCCTTTCTTGCGTTTTAATTGCTCAAGTACGCCCTCTTTCTCTTCTTCCGTCAGCGCGTAATAAACCTCTTTCCCGAGGTCAATACGGTAGAGCGGTGGCAGTGCAACGTAAACGTGACCGTGTTTCACCAATGCGCGGAAGTGTTTTACGAACAAAGCGCAGAGCAGCGTGGCAATGTGCAGACCATCAGAGTCCGCATCTGCGAGGATACAGATTTTGCCGTAACGAAGCTGGCTCAGATCGTCGCTGTCAGGATCGATACCGATCGCTACCGAAATATCGTGCACTTCCTGCGAAGCCAGCACTTCGTCGGAGGAGACTTCCCAGGTGTTAAGGATCTTACCTTTCAGTGGCATGATAGCCTGATATTCGCGATCGCGCGCCTGCTTGGCAGATCCGCCTGCGGAGTCACCTTCCACAAGGAACAGCTCGGTACGGTTAAGGTCCTGCGCGGTACAATCAGCCAGTTTGCCAGGCAACGCCGGGCCGCTGGTTAGCTTTTTACGCACCACTTTTTTAGCCGCACGCATACGACGCTGGGCGCTGGAAATCGCCATCTCTGCCAACAGCTCCGCCGCCTGAACGTTCTGGTTCAGCCACAGGATGAAGGCATCTTTCACCACGCCCGAAACGAATGCCGCACACTGACGCGAAGAGAGACGCTCTTTGGTCTGCCCGGCAAACTGCGGATCCTGCATTTTCACCGACAGAACATAGGCGCAGCGATCCCAGATATCTTCCGCCGACAGCTTCACGCCGCGCGGCAGAATGTTGCGGTATTCACAGAACTCACGCATCGCGTCCAACAGGCCCTGACGCAGGCCATTAACGTGCGTACCGCCCTGCATCGTTGGGATCAGGTTGACGTAGCTTTCGGTCAGCAGTTCACCGCCTTCCGGCAGCCACAGTAGCGCCCAGTCCACCGCTTCAGTATCGCCAGCGAAATTACCGATAAACGGTTTTTCTGGCAGCGTCGGTAAACCGTTTACCGCTTCCGCCAGGTAATCATTCAGACCGTCCTGATAGCACCAGCGCTGTTCGGTGTTGTTGATCTCATCTTTAAAAGTGATCTCAACACCCGGGCACAGTACTGCTTTGGCTTTCAGCACATGTGTCAGGCGTGAAACAGAAAAACGCGGGCTGCCAAAGAAGGTTTCATCCGGCCAGAAGTGCACGCTGGTACCGGTATTGCGCTTACCGCAAGTGCCGACAACCTGTAAATCCTGCACCTTTTCGCCATTTTCAAAGGCGATGTTATAAACCTGACCATCGCGGCGTACGTTAACTTCTACGCGCTTCGACAGGGCGTTAACCACCGAAATCCCCACGCCATGCAGGCCGCCAGAGAACTGGTAATTTTTGTTAGAGAATTTACCGCCTGCATGCAGACGGCAAAGAATCAGTTCAACCGCCGGTACACCCTCTTCCGGGTGAATATCCACCGGCATCCCGCGCCCATCGTCAATCACTTCTAACGACTGGTCAGCATGTAAGATTACATCCACGCGTTTTGCGTGACCCGCCAGTGCTTCATCGACACTGTTATCAATAACTTCTTGCCCCAAATGGTTAGGGCGAGTGGTATCGGTATACATCCCCGGACGGCGGCGAACCGGCTCAAGCCCGGTGAGTACCTCAATGGCATCAGCGTTATAAGTTTGCGTCATGGTTTAAGTTAGCAATTCGAGTTGATCGTCAGAGATGGTGCAGACCAAGAAAATCGACGATCGGGTTGAAATAATCTTCGAAGCCCGTGAATGCGTGGTTGCCGCCTTCTATGACAGTCTGGCGGCAGGAAGCGTAGTACGCCACCGCCTGGCGGTAATCCAGCACTTCATCTCCCGTCTGTTGCAGCAGCCAGATCAAATCCGGCGCTTCCAGCGGGTCAATCTGCATGACTTTGAGATCGTAAATATGGCGTGACTCTAGCACATATTGCTGCCCGGTGTAGGGGTTCTCGTTCTGACCGAGATAGTCCGTCAGCAGTTCAAACGGGCGCACCGCCGGGTTGACCACCACTGCGGGCAGCATAAAACATTGCGACAACCAGGTGGCGTAATATCCCCCCAGTGACGAACCGACAATACCCAGCGAATCGCCGCCATGTTCCAGGACAATGGATTCCAGCAGTTCTGCCGCGTCAGAAGGATACGGCGGCAACTGCGGAATAATCATCTCTACGTCAGGGTGATGTTCCGCCAGCCAGTTTTTTAACAAGCTCGCTTTTACAGAGCGCGGCGAGCTGTTGAAACCGTGTAAATAAAGAAGCGTAGACATCAGTAGCCTTCTGAAGCGGTATCAGGTTGGAAACGTGTGTCCGCCAGGCGATGCACCTCGGTGGTCAGCGTGCCATCAGCATGTAACTCGAGAGTACGCCAGCCGGGCGCGATGGTATCCAGCGTAAAGTTGGAACAGTGCGGCTTAAACTGCACACAGGTCGACGGCGTTGCCAGCAGGCGGCGACCGTTCCAGTCGAGATCCAGCTCCTGATGAATATGACCGCACAGCAAGTATTTGACGTGCGGAAACTTCGCCAGCACGGTATCCAGTTCGCCCGCGTTACGCAGGCTGTGTTGATCAAGCCAACTACAACCCGCAGGTAACGGATGATGATGCAGCAGCAGCAACGTATGGCGTTCTGGCGCATCGGCCAGTTTACGTTCCAGCCACTCAAGCTGAAACTCGCTCAGCTCACCGTGCGGCACGCCAAACACCTGGCTATCCAGCAACAGGATTTGCCATTGCTCACCAATAAACACCCGCTTCGCCGGGGAGATACCCGCATCCTGTAACGCGCTGTACATCGCGGGCTGGAAATCGTGGTTGCCCGGCAGCCAGACGCAGGGCGCACGAAAACTTGCGATGCCTTCAGCGAAATGCTGATAGGCCGCAGAGGATTGATCCTGCGCTAAATCACCTGTCGCGACAATCAGGTCGAATTCGTGCTGGTGTGGCCGAATCGCCTCCAGCACCGCCTGGTAGCTTTCCCAGGTGTTTACCCCTAACAGGGCTTCGTGCTTTTGTGCAAACAGGTGAGTGTCGGTAATTTGTAAAATCCTGACTCTGGCCTCACCAGCCAGAGGAAGGGTTAACAGGCTTTCCAAATGGTGTCCTTAGGTTTCACGACGCTAGTAAACCGGAATCGCCATCGCTCCATGTGCTAAACAGTATCGCAACCAGTCCGCTAAAAACTGGTTAATTTGATGCTTTTCGTCGCGTTGATGCAACTTTTTATTAGGATAATCATACCGCGCTTTGAAGCGAAAAATCTGCTGGCTTGAACACACTTCAGCCACCATCGCGTCATGATACAGACGCACCGTCATTGACGGAAGGCTCCAGTAACTGATCGCGGGCGCAGTCTGTTCTATTGTCACCAGGGTAGTGTATCGGGTCGATTCCACAATCGTCAGCCGATATTGTGCGTTTGCCACCTGATAGCTTACAGTTTCGCCGGGTGCGTCATTGCGCGGCAACAAACGGCGCAATTGTGAAAAGTTCATCTCGCACAGGCGCATCATTTCAGGAAAGTCAGGTGTGTAACGCTTCATTTATGCCCACTCATTTTTTAACGCTTGATGATGCAGCTGTAGCCATTGCAAAGCGATGACCGACGCTGCGTTGTCGATTTTCCCCTCTTCTACCCACTGGTATGCCTGTTCCCGGCTTACCACATGAACGCGAATATCTTCGTTTTCATCAGCCAGACCGTGAATACCGCTTGCGGTCGTGGCGTCCACTTCGCCCACCATAATTGACGAACGCTCACTGGTGCCCCCCGGGCTTGCCAGGAAACTTAACACCGGTTTGGTCCGTTTGACTATCAGCCCCGCCTCTTCAATCGCTTCGCGACGGGCAACATCTTCCACACTTTCCCCCTCTTCAATCATCCCGGCAACCATCTCCAGTAGCCAGGGGGTTTCGCTAGTGTCGTACGCGGCAATTCGAATCTGCTCAATCAGCACAACTTCATCACGCACTGGGTCAAAGGGTAGCAAGACTGCGGCGTGACCGCGCTCAAAAATTTCCCGCCGTACCTCATGACTCATTTGCCCGTTGAATAGACGATGACGAAATCTATAAAGATCTAATGAAAAAAAGCCGCGATAAAGTGTTTCTCGTGCAATAATTTCTACATCGTTTTTGCCAAATGTAACGGGCAGGTTGTCTGGCTTAAGCATTGTTAATGTCCTGGCACTAATAGTGAATTAAATGTGAATTTCAGCGACGTTTGACTGCCGTTTGAGCAGTCATGTGTTAAATTGAGGCACATTAACGCCCTATGGCACGTAACGCCAACCTTTTGCGGTAGCGGCTTCTGCTAGAATCCGCAATAATTTTACAGTTTGATCGCGCTAAATACTGCTTCACCACAAGGAATGCAAATGAAGAAATTGCTCCCCATTCTTATCGGCCTGAGCCTCTCTGGGTTCAGTTCGTTGAGCCAGGCCGAGAACCTGATGCAAGTTTATCAGCAAGCACGCCTTAGTAACCCGGAATTGCGTAAGTCTGCCGCCGATCGTGATGCTGCCTTTGAAAAAATTAATGAAGCGCGCAGTCCATTACTGCCACAGCTAGGTTTAGGTGCAGATTACACCTATAGCAACGGCTACCGCGACGCGAACGGCATCAACTCTAACGCGACCAGTGCGTCCCTGCAGTTAACTCAATCCATTTTTGATATGTCGAAATGGCGTGCGTTAACGCTGCAGGAAAAAGCAGCTGGGATTCAGGACGTCACGTATCAGACCGATCAACAAACCTTGATCCTCAACACCGCGACCGCTTATTTCAACGTGTTGAATGCTATTGACGTTCTTTCCTATACACAGGCGCAAAAAGAAGCGATCTACCGTCAATTAGATCAAACCACCCAACGTTTTAACGTGGGCCTGGTAGCGATCACTGACGTGCAGAACGCCCGCGCACAGTACGATACCGTGCTGGCGAACGAAGTGACCGCACGTAATAACCTTGATAACGCGGTAGAGCAGCTGCGCCAGATCACCGGTAACTACTATCCGGAACTGGCGGCGCTGAATGTCGAAAACTTTAAAACCGACAAACCACAGCCGGTTAACACGCTGCTGAAAGAAGCCGAAAAACGCAACCTGTCGTTGTTACAGGCGCGCTTGAGCCAGGACCTGGCACGCGAGCAAATTCGCCAGGCGCAGGATGGTCACTTACCGACTCTGGATTTAACGGCTTCTACCGGGATTTCTGACACCTCATATAGCGGTTCGAAAACCCGAGGTGCCGCTGGTACCCAGTATGACGATAGCAATATGGGCCAGAACAAAGTTGGCCTGAGCTTCTCGCTGCCGATTTATCAGGGCGGAATGGTTAACTCGCAGGTGAAACAGGCCCAGTACAACTTTGTTGGTGCCAGTGAGCAACTGGAAAGCGCCCATCGTAGCGTCGTGCAAACCGTACGTTCCTCCTTCAACAACATTAATGCTTCTATCAGTAGCATTAACGCCTACAAACAAGCCGTAGTTTCCGCTCAAAGCTCATTAGACGCGATGGAAGCGGGTTACTCGGTTGGTACGCGTACCATTGTTGATGTGTTGGATGCGACCACCACGCTGTACAACGCCAAGCAAGAGCTGGCGAATGCACGTTATAACTACCTGATTAATCAGCTGAATATTAAGTCAGCCCTGGGTACGTTGAACGAGCAGGATCTGCTGGCACTGAACAATGCGCTGAGCAAACCGGTTTCCACTAACCCGGAAAACGTTGCCCCGCAAACGCCGGAACAGAATGCTATTGCTGATGGTTATGCGCCTGATAGCCCGGCACCCGTCGTTCAGCAAACATCCGCACGCACTACCACCAGTAACGGTCATAACCCTTTCCGTAACTGATGACTACGACGGGGCTTCGGCCCCGTCTAAACGTAAGGCAACGTAAAGATACGGGTTATCTGCCGCATTCTTCCCCCTTCTCGCTTCAATTTCGACCAGCCATCCTCTATTCTGATGGGTATTTACCACTGGTCCCGGAAGACAAAAATGAAACGGACAAAATCCATACGCCACGCATCGTTCCGCAAAAACTGGAGCGCACGCCATCTGACACCAGTCGCTCTCGCGGTTGCCACTGTTTTTATGCTGGCTGGCTGTGAAAAGAGTGATGAAACAGTGTCTCTCTATCAAAATGCTGACGACTGTTCAGCTGCAAACCCAGGCAAAAGCGCCGAATGTACCACCGCGTACAACAATGCGCTGAAAGAAGCCGAACGTACTGCGCCGAAATACGCCACCCGTGAAGACTGTGTTGCTGAATTTGGTGAAGGTCAGTGCCAGCAGGCACCAGCCCAGGCTGGCATGGCACCAGAAAACCAGGCGCAGGCCCAGCAATCCAGCGGGAGTTTCTGGATGCCGCTGATGGCCGGTTACATGATGGGTCGTCTGATGGGCGGCGGCGCGGGATTTGCACAGCAGCCGCTGTTCTCCTCGAAAAACCCGGCCAGCCCGGCTTACGGTAAATATACCGACGCGACCGGTAAAAACTATGGCGCAGCCCAGCCAGGCCGCACCATGACCGTACCGAAGACGGCAATGGCACCAAAACCGGCAACCACTACCACCGTTACTCGTGGCGGTTTTGGTGAATCTGTTGCCAAACAAAGCACTATGCAGCGTAGCGCAACCGGCACCTCTTCTCGTTCAATGGGTGGCTGATACCGATGGAAAGAGTCAGTATTACCGAGCGCCCGGACTGGCGCGAAAAAGCCCACGAATACGGTTTCAATTTTCACACCATGTACGGCGAACCGTACTGGTGTGAAGATGCTTACTACAAGTTGACCCTCGCCCAGGTTGAAAAGCTGGAAGAAGTCACCGCCGAACTGCACCAGATGTGCCTGAAAGTGGTTGAAAAAGTGATCGCCAGCGATGAGCTGATGACCAAATTCCGCATTCCAAAACACACCTGGAGTTTTGTGCGCCAGTCATGGCTGACTCACCAGCCATCGCTTTATTCGCGTCTTGATCTGGCGTGGGATGGTACTGGCGAACCTAAACTTCTGGAAAATAACGCCGATACGCCAACGTCACTGTATGAAGCCGCATTCTTTCAGTGGATCTGGCTGGAAGATCAGCTTAACGCCGGTAACCTGCCGGAAGGCAGCGACCAGTTTAACAGTCTGCAAGAAAAGCTAATCGATCGCTTTGTCGAGTTGCGTGAACAGTATGGCTTCCAGTTGCTGCATCTCACCTGCTGTCGCGACACGGTGGAAGATCGCGGAACCATCCAGTATTTGCAGGACTGCGCGACAGAAGCTGAAATCGCTACTGAATTCCTCTACATCGACGATATCGGTTTAGGCGAAAAAGGTCAGTTCACGGATTTACAAGATCAGGTGATTTCTAACCTGTTCAAGCTGTATCCGTGGGAATTTATGCTGCGTGAGATGTTCTCCACCAAGCTGGAGGATGCAGGCGTACGCTGGCTGGAACCGGCGTGGAAGAGCATTATCTCCAACAAAGCGCTTCTGCCGCTACTGTGGGAGATGTTCCCGAATCACCCGAACCTGCTGCCCGCTTATTTTGCGGAAGATGATCATCCGCAAATGGAAAAATATGTGGTTAAACCGATCTTCTCCCGTGAAGGCGCAAACGTGTCGATCATTGAGAACGGCAAAACCATTGAAGCAGCGGAAGGTCCGTATGGCGAAGAAGGGATGATTGTTCAGCAATTCCACCCGTTACCGAAATTCGGCGACAGCTATATGCTGATTGGTAGCTGGCTGGTGAACGCTCAACCTGCCGGAATTGGCATTCGTGAAGACCGTGCATTGATCACCCAGGATATGTCTCGGTTTTATCCACATATTTTTGTTGAATAAGCCATGATACCGGATGGCACTCGCCATCCGGTAATTATTAGCCTATCTGCACCGACAACATACTTAAACTGCCCATTTCTATACCATCGACCGGAATGGTAATTGGCTCCTGCCCATCCCACGCACCTAAGACATACAACAACGGCAGATAGTGCTCTGGCGTTGGGTTAGATAACGCGCCACCTTCATGGTCGAGATAATTCACCAGAGGATGCTGCTCTACCGGCCCTTGCCACGTCAGATTCGCTTTCACATACTCATTAAACGACATCGCCCAAGGATACGGTGAACTATCACCGTGCCACTTCACCGTACGCAGGTTGTGCACCACGTTACCGCTGGCGACCAACATTATTCCTTCATCCCGCAGCGCTGCCAGTTTGCGCCCCATTTCGAAATGCCAGGCGGCAGGTTTGCTACTGTCGATACTCAACTGCACCATCGGAATATCGGCGTCAGGATACATCTTAATCAGCACACCCCAGGAACCGTGGTCAAAGCCCCAGGCTTCTTTATCCAGTGTGACAGGCACTGGCGCTAACAGCTCAACCAATCGCTGAGCCAAAGCCGGTGATCCAGGAGCCGGATAATGGGTGTCGTACAGCGCCTGCGGGAAGCCACCAAAATCATGAATCGTGGGCGGCGTCTCCATCGCGGTCACTCCTGTTCCACGGGTAAACCAATGAGCCGAAACCACCACAATCGCTTGCGGGCGTGGCAATGTCATCCCCAACTTCTGCCAGCTGCGGGTATACAAATTATCTTCCAGCACGTTCATCGGACTACCGTGACCTAAAAACAATGCTGGCATACGTGTTGAAGACATGATGATATCCTTAACTAAAGGTGTCATTTTGATATCCTCACAATACGCTTGTTCGGCGGAGTAAGAACCCGGATAACAATGATGATGATCATCAGTTATTTTGACGATCTGCCTGAAGGTGAAGATTTATAAGGAGTTGTCGATGTCAGTACCTCTCATTCTGACCATACTGGCGGGGGCAGCCACGTTTATTGGCGCGTTTCTCGGCGTTCTCGGGCAAAAACCCTCGAACCGCTTACTGGCGTTTTCGCTAGGATTTGCGGCGGGGATCATGTTGCTCATCTCATTAATGGAAATGCTTCCTGCCGCACTAGCCGCCGAAGGAATGTCGCCTGTGTTGGGTTATGGAATGTTTATCTTCGGTCTGCTTGGCTATTTTGGCCTGGACCGCATGTTGCCACATGCGCATCCGCAGGATTTAATGCAAAAATCGGTGCAGCCGTTGCCAAAATCGATCAAGCGCACAGCCATTCTGCTCACTCTCGGCATCAGTCTGCATAACTTCCCGGAAGGGATTGCCACCTTTGTCACTGCGAGCAGCAACCTGGAGCTGGGATTTGGCATCGCACTGGCCGTCGCGTTGCACAATATCCCTGAAGGTCTGGCGGTTGCAGGCCCGGTTTATGCAGCAACGGGTTCTAAACGCACCGCGATTCTTTGGGCGGGGATTTCTGGATTGGCAGAAATTCTTGGTGGTGTGCTGGCGTGGTTAATCCTCGGTAGCATGATTTCCCCGGTGGTCATGGCGGCAATCATGGCGGCGGTTGCAGGAATTATGGTGGCGCTCTCGGTTGATGAATTAATGCCGCTCGCCAAAGAGATTGACCCTAATAATAACCCCAGCTATGGCGTACTATGTGGAATGTCAGTGATGGGATTCAGTTTAGTGCTGCTACAAACGGCGGGAATTGGTTAAAGACGATAATGACAGATGTTGCCCATTGCTAAAGGCAACATCTGTATCGTTATTAAAGGTATTATTGATGCTTTTCAAACACTTCTTTATCGGAGCGTTTATCTAATTTACTTCGGGCAGCTAACAGCGCATCTCTGTCATGGCGAAAAGCTTTACAGTAACGTTTAAGATGAAGAAAATAGCCACCAGCCAGTAGAACAATTAATACAATCCAGTACCAGGCAATAAACATCCTTTTCACCTTCAAAATTTAACATTACTAAACATTTAGCGTTAAAATTTCACATATCCATCATCGAATATATTCATATACTCGCATAATTCTGAATCAAGTATATGATTTCGATCATAGTAAGTGTTGTATTACATACCATATCCGATTAAAAAAAGAACAGTTAAGGCTATTAATGCATCTTATTCTGGGATGAAATATCACTAATTAATGATAAAACTTAATAAGCACCACTAGATATATATTATATCTTCACGATTCTTGCGTCACTACTCGTTTTAATAAACATACTTTACCACCTTACAATATCATACGTAAACTTTTGTCAATGGATGTTCATTTTTTCACCACAACTCATACAAAAAAATTATTATTCACAACGATATACAACAAATATCCAGGTATACGCATCTTAATATATAATGAAAGTGTATGATTTAAGTTTTACTTAATCAGTATTTAATATTAATAACAAGCTAAGTCATCTCTAACTATGGTAATCTCCATAGCGGAATTAATATCAGATTCAAACCTATATTTTCCTCATTAATAACCTTTCTAATTTATAAAGGATTATAGTCATGTTTAAAAAAACATTGTTATCTATGTTCGCAACCGCATTGTTATCAGGCGTTGCTTTTAACGCTCTTGCTGACGATGCTAATCAGGGGTCCGGTAAAATTACTTTTAAAGGTGAAGTTATCGATGCACCTTGTTCTATTGCTCCTGGTGATGAAGATCAGACAATAAACCTCGGTGAAGTTGCTGATACCGTATTAAAAAGCGGTCAGAAATCTCTGCCTGTAGATGTCACCATTCACTTGCAGGATTGTATTTTATCTGACGGCACTAATACTGTTGATAAAGTCAAAATCACCTTTAGTTCTGCCAGTGTTGACGCTACCGATTCCAACCTGCTTAAAAACACTCTGGAAGGTAACATCGGCGGCGCAACTGATGTAGGCGTACGTCTGGTGAAATCAGACAACACCAACGTGACTCTTGGCACTCCAATCACTATCAACTTCCCGACGACTAACTCCTACCAGGAGTTGAACTTTAAAGCCCGTATGGAATCTCTGGGACGCACCGCGACCCCAGGTAACGTGCAGGCACAAGCTAATTACGTACTCGACTACAAGTAAGCGGCAATTAGTACCTACACAACGTCAGGCAGTAAAGCCGATGAAAATTCATCGGCAACTTTGGGTCTTTTTGAAATGGATTTTTATGAAAAATAAAAACACGTTTACCGGGGATACATTATCCCACGCAATTAAAAATGCCCTGTCTGGCGTTGTGTGTTCGCTACTCTTCGTTTTACCTGTTCATGCAGTGGAATTCAACGTCGATATGATTGACGTTGAAGACCGTGAAAACATCGATATCTCGCGTTTTGAGAAAAAAGGCTATATTACTCCTGGTAAATATCTCGTTCGTGTGCAGATAAATAAAAATATGTTGCCACAAACGTTAATACTGGAATGGGTAAAAGCCGATAATGAAAGTGGTTCGTTACTCTGCTTAACCAAAGAAAATCTGACTAGTTTCGGTCTTAATACGGAATTTATTGAATCATTGCAAACCATAGCTGGCAGCGAATGTCTCAATTTAAGCCAACCTCAGGAATTAACGACACGGCTTGATAAAGCTACGATGATATTATCGCTAAGTGTTCCCCAGGCATGGTTAAAATACCAGGCAACAAACTGGACGCCACCAGAGTTTTGGGATGCCGGTATCGCCGGGTTTATCCTTGATTACAACGTGTACGCCAGCCAGTATGCCCCACATCACGGAGACAGCACCCAAAACGTCAGCTCCTATGGTACGTTAGGCTTTAACCTCGGCGCATGGCGCTTACGTAGCGATTACCAATATAATCAGAATTTTGCTGATGGACGCTCGGTAAACCACGACAGCGAATTTGCGCGAACTTATCTGTTTCGCCCTATCCCCTCCTGGTCGTCAAAATTCACTATGGGCCAGTACGACCTGAGCTCCAATCTTTACGATACCTTCCACTTTACTGGCGCATCGCTGGAAAGTGATGAAAGCATGCTGCCGCCAGATTTACAGGGTTATGCGCCACAAATTACCGGTATCGCGCAGACCAACGCTAAAGTGACTGTGGCACAAAATGGTCGCGTACTTTATCAAACCACTGTCGCGCCAGGCCCTTTTACTATTTCTGATTTGGGGCAATCGTTTCAGGGGCAGTTGGATGTCACAGTGGAAGAAGAAGATGGCCGCACCAGCACCTTCCAGGTTGGCTCCGCATCCATTCCCTATTTAACCCGTAAAGGGCAAGTGCGCTATAAGACGTCGCTGGGAAAACCAACATCCGTCGGGCATAACGATATCAATAATCCCTTTTTCTGGACGGCGGAAGCCTCCTGGGGCTGGCTGAACAATGTGTCGCTGTATGGTGGCGGCATGTTCACCGCTGATGATTATCAGGCTATCACTACCGGTATTGGCTTTAACCTTAACCAATTCGGTTCGCTTTCTTTTGATGTCACCGGAGCAGACGCCTCTCTGCAGCAACAAAATAGCGACAATCTGCGTGGTTACAGCTATCGCTTCAACTATGCAAAGCATTTCGAATCGACAGGTAGTCAGATTACCTTCGCGGGTTATCGCTTCTCAGATAAAGATTACGTGTCGATGAGTGAGTACCTAAGCTCGCGTAATGGCGATGAGTCAATTGATAATGAAAAAGAGAGTTATGTCATTTCCTTGAACCAGTACTTTGAAACGCTGGAATTAAACTCTTATCTCAACGTTACACGCAATACTTATTGGGACAGCGCCAGCAATACCAACTACTCCGTATCTGTAAGCAAAAACTTTGATATTGGCAATTTCAAAGGTATCTCTGCATCGCTGGCAGTAAGTCGAATCCGCTGGGATGACGACGAAGAGAATCAATATTACTTCTCTTTCTCTCTACCTTTACAACAAAACCGCAACATCTCCTACAGTATGCAGCGTACGGGAAGCAGTAATACTTCGCAGATGATTTCCTGGTACGATTCATCAGATCGCAACAATATCTGGAATATTTCTGCGTCGGCAACTGACGACAATATACGTGATGGCGAACCCACACTGCGCGGCAGCTACCAGCACTATTCGCCGTGGGGACGTCTGAACATTAATGGCAGTGTACAGCCGAATCAGTACAATTCTGTTACCGCAGGCTGGTACGGTTCACTTACCGCTACACGTCATGGTGTCGCCCTTCACGATTATAGCTATGGCGATAATGCCCGCATGATGGTCGATACCGATGGCATCTCCGGCGTTGAAATCAACTCTAACCGAACTGTTACCAACGGGCTGGGCATCGCCGTGATACCTTCGTTATCGAACTACACCACCTCCATGTTGCGGGTGAACAATAACGATCTGCCTGAAGGTGTCGATGTCGAAAACTCGGTTATTCGTACTACGCTCACCCAGGGTGCCATCGGCTACGCAAAACTGAATGCCACCACCGGATACCAAATCGTCGGCGTTATTCGTCAGGAAAATGGCCGCTTCCCTCCACTAGGTGTGAATGTCACGGATAAAGCGACAGGTAAAGATGTGGGCCTGGTAGCGGAAGATGGCTTCGTTTATCTCAGCGGTATTCAGGAAAACAGTATTCTGCATTTAACCTGGGGTGATAATACCTGTGAAGTCACGCCGCCAAACCAAAGTAACATTAGTGAAAGCGCGATAATTTTACCTTGTAAAACAGTCAAATAATTCAGGATGAATATAATGAAATTACCATTAATCACAACAGGAATGATTTGTTTTCTGGGGATCTGCAACTTTGCCCAGGCTACTGTCTCCCCCGACAGGACACGCATCATTTTTAATGCTTCGAATAAAAGCGCAACGGTTCGCCTGACCAACCAAAGTAAAATCGATCCTTATCTTGCTCAATCGTGGATTGAAGATGCCAGCGGTAAAAAAACGCGTGATTACATTTCAACACTGCCGCCGATGGAACGTATTGAGCCTGATGAACAGGTACAAATTCGCCTGATGGCGCTGGCCTCGTTAAATAACTTACCACAGGACAGAGAAACGCTATTCTACTATAACGTGCGGGAAATTCCGCCGCGTGCCAAAGAACAGAATGTCATGCAAATCGCCATGCAAAGCCGTCTGAAACTATTCTGGCGACCGAAAGCGATTGAGTTAAAAGAAGGAGAGATGGTTCCTCTGCAAAAAGTGACGATTACCCGCACCGCCGCCGGGCTGACCCTGAATA
This sequence comes from Escherichia sp. F1, assembly GCF_046764225.1. Lineage (NCBI taxonomy): Bacteria > Pseudomonadati > Pseudomonadota > Gammaproteobacteria > Enterobacterales > Enterobacteriaceae > Escherichia > Escherichia sp. F1. The sequence continues at coordinate 707,772 of NZ_CP177202.1, read as the reverse complement.
ACCCGACGCCTTATCATATTACCGTCGGCTATATCGGCACTAATGGCAAGACACTGATGCCTGGTGCGGACAGTATTATGGTGGCACCATTTGCTTCTGCGACTCAACACTTAAACAACCTGCCCTCTACGTTCCAGTTAGGCTTTGTGGCGGACTACGGCGGGCTGGAGATGTTTAAAGTAGTATGTAATTCCGTCCAGTCCCTCTGCCAAAGTACTCCTGCGAAGAAGGGGAAAATATGATTACACTTTTTCGACTACTGGCGATTCTTTGCCTTTTTTTTAACGTTTCAGCTTTTGCTGTTGATTGCTATCAGGATGGGTACAGAGGAACAACCCTCATAAATGGAGATTTACCAACGTTCAAAATTCCAGAGAATGCGCAACCTGGGCAAAAAATTTGGGAGAGCGGAGATATTAATATCACAGTTTATTGTGACAATGCACCAGGATGGTCAAGTAATAACCCATCAGAAAATGTCTATGCCTGGATCAAATTGCCCCAAATAAATAGTGCCGATATGTTGAATAATCCGTATTTAACATTTGGCGTGACTTATAATGGTGTAGATTATGAAGGGACAAATGAAAAAATTGATACTCATGCGTGCCTGGATAAATATGAACAATACTATAATGGGTATTATCATGACCCTGTATGCAATGGCAGCACTCTTCAAAAAAATGTAACATTTAACGCCCATTTTCGCGTCTATGTAAAATTCAAAAGCCGCCCGGCAGGAGATCAGACGGTAAACTTTGGCACAGTCAACGTGCTGCAATTCGACGGTGAAGGCGGGGCGAACATGGCCCCCAACGCGAAAAATTTACGCTATGCAATTACGGGGTTAGATAATATTTCATTCCTTGACTGTAGTGTCGACGTCCGCATTTCCCCGGAAAGTCAGATAGTCAATTTTGGGCAGATCGCTGCGAATTCCATTGCAACTTTCCCACCGAAGGCAGCATTCAGCGTTTCTACCATAAAAGACATTGCGTCTGATTGTACCGAACAGTTTGATGTTGCAACCAGTTTCTTTACTTCAGATACATTATATGACAATACGCATCTGGAAATAGGTAACGGCTTGCTCATGCGAATTACTGATCAAAAAACGCAAGAAGATATTAAATTTAACCAGTTCAAATTATTTAGTACTTATATTCCCGGTCAGAGTGCGGCAATGGCAACCCGCGATTACCAGGCCGAATTAACCCAAAAACCTGGTGAACCACTCGTCTATGGCCCATTTCAGAAAGACCTGATAGTTAAAATCAACTACCACTAAACAGCAAAATGCCGGGAACACCCCGGCATTTTCATATTTAGTATTTCATCTCATTAGCTGGCTTTACGCTCATGTGCCTGACGGTATGCCACCAGGTCTTCAATAGTCACGAGCGCCATATTGTGTTTATTGGCAAACTCAATGCACTCTGGTGCACGCGCCATCGTGCCATCGTCATTAGTCAGCTCACACAGCACACCAGCCGGTTTAAAGCCTGCCAGCGTCATTAGATCAATAGTTGCTTCAGTATGACCGCCACGCGTCAGTACTCCACCTGCCTGCGCGCGAAGTGGGAAAACGTGGCCCGGGCGATTCAGATCAGAAGGTTTTGCGCCATCGGCAATCGCTGCGCGAACGGTCGTAATACGGTCAGCGGCAGAAACACCGGTAGTCACACCTTCAGCCGCTTCAATGGTCACGGTAAAACCGGTGCCATAGGCGCTGGTGTTATTTTCTACCATCATTGGCAGATCGAGTTGTTTACGGCGATCTTCAGTAATGCACAGGCAAACAATACCGCTACCGTGGCGAATGGTCAGCGCCATCTGCTCAACGGTCATGGTTTCTGCCGGGAAGATCATATCGCCTTCGTTTTCACGGTCTTCATCATCAAGCACCATTACACCGCGTCCTTCACGCAGCGCAGCCAGTGCATTTTCAACACGTTCGAAAGGCGTACCAAAAGAGGAAAGTAGCGTCTGATTCATGGTAAAAAAACCTCACTAAAATTATGGTTACCAGAATCAGGGCAGTCTTAGGAGTGGCGGCATATAGCCAAAATAACGTGAGCGGGTCCATGCCCGACAGAATCGTTACTCTCTCCCATCCGGACTCTAACCGTCGGCCCCGGAATTACACCGGATCTGCTGTCCTTTGAGTTCGCACCCAAAGCGCTCGCGGGCTTTCAACTGAGTTGATTTACCGCCGGTGGGGAATTTCGCCCCGCCCTGAGAATAAGCGGATTCACTATAACGCTAATGATTAGCGGCAGCAACGCATAGCTTCACATAATTCTGGTTTATGACTTACCCTTATCGCACTACAATGGCACTCAACACCTATCAGTACAGGGAAACTACAATGATTGACCCGAAAAAAATTGAGCAAATCGCTCGCCAGGTTCACGAATCAATGCCTAAAGGAATCAGGGAGTTCGGGGAAGATGTGGAGAAAAAAATCCGCCAAACCCTACAAGCGCAGCTGACGCGTCTCGATCTGGTGAGCCGCGAAGAATTCGACGTACAGACGCAAGTCCTGTTACGGACTCGTGAGAAACTGGCATTACTGGAGCAGCGCATCAGTGAACTGGAAGCGCGCAATAATTCGGTAGCAGACCTTCAATCTCCTCCGGCTATCCCGCCTATTGATAAAGCAGAATAAAGCAACACAAAAACGGGCCAGACGGCCCGTAATATCAGTGTTCTAATTCAAGTTCTCTGGTTTGCATCATCTGTTGGCAATACCAGGCATAACGTGCGCAAAACCAGGTTCTATGTTCTTCATCCATGTTACCAGTAACGGCCAGAATATCGACCGGGCGACCTTCTGCGTGCATTCTGGCAAAACTACGCGCCAGGAAATCGAAATTATTTAAAGAATTAAGACTATGATCCATAAGCACATCCTCCGGTTATCGCATACCTTTTAAGGCCATATGCTTTTTCTGATTTCAGTATTCCCCAATCAGTGTAGTGCCTTTAAACATAACGTGCGTAAATATATTGTCCCCGATCACACTTTTTAGTGAAAAATAAAAAACCATATTAAAAGACTTTCTCTTCCAGAACTTCTCTAACATGTGTTATTATTAACAAAGATAAATGTAAGCAAGGAAACTATCCTAAAGTAAATATTGCGTCACTAAATGGACATTGGAGTGACATATGATTTTATTCGCCGACTATAACACCCCTTATCTTTTCGCTATTTCCTTTGTACTGTTGATCGGCCTTTTAGAAATTTTTGCGCTTATCTGCGGTCACATGCTCTCCGGTGCACTTGATGCACATCTTGACCATTATGATTCCATAACCACAGGTCATATTAGCCAGGCACTTCATTATCTCAATATCGGAAGATTGCCAGCTCTCGTCGTTCTCTGCTTGCTGGCTGGTTTTTTTGGTCTTATTGGCATCCTGTTGCAGCATGCCTGCATCATGGTCTGGCAATCACCACTGTCGAACCTGTTCGTGGTTCCTGTCAGTTTACTGTTTACGATTATTACGGTGCATTATACCGGTAAAATAGTTGCGCCCTGGATTCCACGCGACCATAGTTCAGCTATTACAGAAGAAGAATATATTGGTAGCATGGCATTAATTACCGGTCATCAGGCCACTTCAGGTAATCCCTGCGAAGGAAAACTCACCGATCAATTTGGCCAAATACATTATTTACTACTGGAGCCTGAAGAAGGAAAAATTTTCACTAAAGGAGACAAAGTGTTAATTATTTGCCGACTTTCTGCAACGCGATATTTGGCGGAAAACAATCCCTGGCCCCAAATATTGTAATTTATTAATCAAAAGGAAATTTAATAATGGATGATATTGTTAATTCTGTGCCCTCCTGGATGTTTACCGCAATTATTGCCGTATGCATTCTGTTTATTATTGGAATTATTTTCGCCAGGCTCTATCGTCGCGCTTCGGCAGAGCAAGCTTTTGTTCGTACTGGTTTAGGTGGGCAAAAAGTGGTAATGAGCGGTGGCGCAATCGTGATGCCGATCTTTCATGAAATAATCCCCATCAATATGAATACTCTGAAGCTGGAAGTCAGCCGCTCAACCATTGATAGCCTGATTACGAAAGATCGTATGCGCGTCGATGTCGTTGTCGCTTTCTTTGTGCGGGTAAAACCGTCAGTGGAAGGTATTGCCACCGCCGCCCAGACGCTGGGGCAACGCACCCTGTCGCCTGAAGACTTACGTATGTTGGTTGAAGATAAATTTGTCGATGCCCTCCGTGCAACAGCTGCACAAATGACCATGCATGAGTTACAGGATACCCGCGAGAACTTCGTGCAGGGCGTACAAAATACCGTAGCTGAAGATCTGTCGAAAAATGGCCTGGAACTGGAAAGCGTTTCACTTACCAACTTTAACCAGACGTCGAAAGAACATTTCAATCCTAACAACGCCTTTGACGCCGAAGGTTTAACCAAGCTGACGCAGGAGACGGAGCGCCGTCGTCGCGAACGTAACGAAGTTGAACAGGATGTAGAAGTTGCGGTGCGTGAGAAAAACCGTGATGCACTTTCGCGGAAGCTGGAGATTGAACAACAAGAAGCGTTTATGACGCTTGAGCAGGAGCAGCAGGTTAAAACCCGTACCGCTGAGCAGAATGCGAAAATTGCGGCTTTTGAGGCCGAGCGTCGTCGGGAAGCAGAGCAGACGCGAATTCTGGCTGAACGACAGATTCAGGAAACGGAAATCGACCGCGAACAGGCCGTCCGTTCCAGAAAAGTTGAAGCTGAACGTGAAGTTCGCATTAAAGAGATCGAACAGCAGCAGGTCACCGAAATCGCCAACCAGACGAAATCGATCGCTATTGCCGCCAAATCGGAACAGCAGTCACAAGCGGAAGCGCGTGCCAACCTTGCACTTGCAGAAGCGGTAAGCGCCCAGCAAAACGTAGAAACAACTCGCCAGACCGCAGAAGCCGATCGTGCTAAACAAGTTGCCCTAATCGCTGCCGCGCAGGATGCAGAAACCAAAGCGGTTGAACTGACCGTGCGGGCGAAAGCAGAGAAAGAAGCCGCAGAGATGCAGGCGGCGGCAATCGTTGAGTTAGCCGAAGCTACGCGTAAAAAGGGTCTGGCGGAAGCAGAAGCGCAACGTGCGCTGAACGACGCTATCAACGTACTTTCTGATGAACAAACCAGCCTTAAATTCAAACTGGCGCTATTACAGTCGTTACCTGCAGTAATAGAGAAATCCGTTGAGCCGATGAAGTCTATCGACGGCATCAAGATTATTCAGGTCGATGGATTAAACCGAGGTGGTGCTGCGGGGGATGCAGCATCAGGCAGCGTTAGTGGCGGAAACCTGGCAGAACAGGCATTGTCTGCCGCACTCTCTTACCGCACACAGGCACCACTGATTGACTCCTTGCTCAATGAAATCGGTGTTTCTGGCGGCTCGCTGGCGGCATTGACTTCACCCTTAACCTCAACAACTCCCGTCGCCGAAAACGTAGAATAAATTTTCAACTATGAACATCCCTGGCCCAAAAAGCCGGGGATTTTTTATATCTGCATTCCGCAAAAAACTGCAAATGCTCAGGTCGTTGCAGCCTTTTGCGTGACCGCTCGGGGAAGGCAAAACTGCCTCTGGGAAAGCATTGCGCGGGGTCTGACGCTCATCAACAATCGGGAAGTCAGCAAAGGGCTGAAACGGGAAAGCCCCTCCCGAGGAAGGGGCCTTACAGAAGGAAAGGGTTATGATGAAGCTCGTCATCATACTGATTGTGTTGTTACTTGTAAGTTTCGCCACTTATTAACAGCCAATCAGAGGGGGGAGAAATCCTCCCTCACCCTTGTTCCTTTACTTTAGGTTGAAAAAAAAACAGCGTCAATAGGTCTGCCAGGTTCGAAGCGAGATCTGTGAACCGCTTTCCGGTTAGCCTTTTTTATCCTGTTGGATCTTCTTGATGATGTTGGTCGTCGAGCAACCGTCTTCAAAGTTGAGCACCAACACTTCGCCACCGTTGGCCCAGACTTCTTTACTCCCGGCAATCTCTTCTGGTTTATAGTCGCCGCCTTTCACCAGCAGGTCTGGCAAGATCCCGGCGATCAAGCGCTGCGGCGTGTCTTCTTCAAACGACACCACCCAGTCGACCGCTTCCAGTGCACCCAGCACAATCATACGCTGCTCGAGAGGGTTAACGGGGCGGGAATCCCCTTTCAGCCGTTTGGTGGAGGCATCGCTGTTCACAGCGACAATCAGGCGGTCACCCAGTTTGCGGGCATTTGCCAGATAGGAGACGTGCCCGGCGTGCAGGATGTCGAAGACGCCGTTGGTCATCACCACTTTTTCACCGCGTTTACGCGCCGCCGCTACAGCAAGCTTCAGTTCCTCTTCGGTCATCACACCAAAGCCGGTATCTGCACGTCCACGTACTGCATTTTCCAGCTCGATCGGCGAAACCGTGGATGTCCCCAGTTTGCCGACCACCACGCCTGCCGCCGCATTGGCAAAGAAGCAGGCTTCTTCCAGCGAATTACCCGCAGCCAGCGTTGCCGCCAGGACGCCAATCACCGTGTCGCCCGCACCGGTAACGTCATACACTTCCTGCGCCTGGGTTGGCATATGCAGCGGCGTTTTGCCCGGTTGCAGCAGCGACATACCCTGTTCGGAACGGGTCACTAACAGAGCCGAGAGTTCGTAATCGGCAATCAGTTTCATGCCGCGCTCAACAATCTCTTCTTCGGTCTTACATTTACCGACAACAGCTTCAAATTCTGAGAGATTCGGCGTCAGCAGCGTAGCGCCGCGGTAGCGCTCAAAATCGGTGCCTTTTGGATCAATCAGCACCGGAACGCCCGCTTTACGCGCCAGTTGGATCATCTGCTGCACGCTTGCCAGCGCACCTTTCGCGTAGTCAGAGAGCACCAGCGCGCCAATCGAACTCAGCGCCTGATTAATCCGCTCGTGCAGCGGCTGCGGATCAACACCTTCGAAACCTTCTTCAAAATCCAGACGGATCAGCTGTTGGTTGCGGGAAAGTACCCGTAATTTGGTGATGGTCGGATGCGTCGGTACAGAAACGAAGTCGCATTTGACGTTGACGTCGGCCAGAGATTTACTCAGCGCGCGCGCCGCATCGTCAATGCCCGTCAACCCGACCAGGCGTGCATTAGCACCGAGAGAAGCGATATTCATCGCCACGTTAGCCGCGCCGCCCGGACGTTCTTCAATGGTATTTACTTTAACCACGGGCACCGGCGCTTCCGGCGAGATACGGCTGGTGGGACCGTACCAGTAACGATCCAGCATCACATCACCAACCACCATCACTCCTGCACGTTCAAACTCTGGCAGCGTTACTTTCATTCCTGTCTCCTGAGAGATTCAAAATTTGCGCGCGATAATACCATACTTCATTCTTCCACCAGCCACTTCTGCCAGCTTGCCCGCACCAGATCACGCTCTGCGGTGAAGCAATCCTCCGACACATGGCCCGGCAATTCCTGTAATGCCAGATGATGAAGTTCATCGCGCAGCGTAGTGTAAGCACGGGTCAGCGCCATCGCTTCCTGCTCTTCCATAATGTCGTTTTGCGCCAGCAGCTCCAGAATACGCACGTTGTCTGACCAGCGCGTTAACTTCGGTTTTTCATGAGCGTAGCGCAACACCAGATATTGGGTAATAAATTCGATATCGGTAATTCCGCCTTCATCGGCTTTGATATCAAAGCGATCGCGATGTTTATTGCCGAGATGAGCGCGCATTTTCTCGCGCATTTCCCGCACTTCTGTTTGCAGGGTTTTGCCTTCGCGCGGCAGCGTCATAATCTCCCGGCGTACTGCGTCAAAGTGCGCGGTGAGCTGCGGATCGCCGTACACTACACGCGCACGCACCAGCGCCTGATGTTCCCACGTCCAGGCCTCGTTTTTCTGATAATCGGCAAACGCTTCTGCGGATGTCACCAGCATTCCCGCCGCCCCGGACGGACGCAACCGTGCATCCACTTCATACAAAATGCCGGAAGAGGTTCGCGTACTGAACAGATGCATAATGCGTTGCGCCAGACGCAGATAAAACTGTCGCCCGTCGATTTCCCGCTCGCCGTCAGTCATCGCATCCATTGGGCAATCATGGAGGAAGATCAGGTCAAGATCGGAACTGTAGCCTAACTCCCAGCCGCCCAGCTTGCCGTAGCCGACCACCGCAAAACCACGCCCTTCGCGTTCGTTCAGGTGATTTGGCTTACCGTAGCGGACAACCATTTGAACCCACGCCTGCTGAACGACGGCATCTATCATAGCCTCCGCCAGCCAGGTTAAGTGATCGCTCACTTTCATTACCGGTAGCGTACCGGCGATATCCGCTGCCGCAATACGTAACAGTTGCGCCTGTTTGAACTGACGCAGCGCCTCAAGCTGTTGTTCTTCGTCATCTTCCGGCACACGCAGCAAATACTGGCGCAGTTCATCACGGTAGGCATCCGTCGCCGTCGGTTGGTAGAGAGTGTTTGGATCGAGCAGTTCGTCCAGCAATAATGGATAACGCGCCAGTTGGCTGGCAATCATCGGCGATGCAGCACACAGAGAAATCAAATGTTTAAGCGCCGCAGGGAATTCACTAAGCAGCTCAAGATAAGTGGTGCGAGTAACAATCCCCACCAGCAAGGCGGTAATGCGCGACAGCGTGACAGCAGCGTCTTCACGCGCACAGACATCACTTAGCAGATGCGGCATCAGATGGTCGAGCACCTGACGCCCGCGCGGCCCGATGGTACGCTTATCCAGCTCTTTGCGAAAATCGGCAATCAGCGTCAGCACCTGTTTGCGATCGTCCTCGCTAAGATGCGCCAGCACTGGTGTAGTGTCATCTTCCTGCAACGCGTCCTGCCACAGCTCACGCCACTGTTCCGACAGCGACTCTTCCTGAGTTTCACTTTCGTCGTCGCCAATCAATTCATTAAACACCCGGCGCACATTGGTCATATGTCCGGTCAGCGCCCCAGTCAGTTGCTGCCAGTCAGCAAAGTCCATCGCCCACGCCAACCGCGCACGGTTAAGCTCATCAGAAGGAAGCGTCTGGGTTTGTTCGTCGTTAATACTTTGCAGCAGGTTTTCCAGACGCCGCAGGAACAGATACGCCACTCGCAATTGTTCAGCATCGTTTTCAGAAAGCAGATGCAGCGCGGCAATGGCGCTGAGCGTTGGCAGTAAAGAGCGCGATTGCAGCGATGGTTCGCGCCCGCCGCGAATGAGCTGGAATACCTGGACAATAAATTCAATTTCACGAATGCCACCCGCGCCAAGTTTGATGTTGTCGGTCAAACCGCGTCGACGCACTTCGCGGGCAATCATCCCTTTCATGTTGCGCAGCGACTGAATCACGCTGAAATCGATGTAACGACGGAAAACAAACGGGCGCAGCATCGCACGCAACTCGTTAGCATAGACGCCTTCGCTATCGCCCATAATCCGCGCCTTAACCATCGCGTAACGCTCCCAGTCGCGCCCCTGCTCCTGGTAATAATCTTCCAGCGCCGCAAAGCTCAGCACCAGCGGGCCACTTTCGCCAAACGGACGCAGCCGCATATCCACGCGATAGACGAAGCCATCCTGCGTTGGTTGATCCAGCACTTTAATCAGCCGCTGCCCCATGCGGGTAAAAAACTGGGCGTTATCCAGTTCCCGGCGTCCACCCTGCGTACAACCATGTTCCGGCCAGGCAAAAATCAGATCGATATCAGAGGAGAAATTCAGTTCCCCGCCGCCCAGCTTACCCATGCCTAAAATCAGCAGCGGTTGCGCTTCGCCCTGCGCATTGCACGGCGTTCCCCATTCGCGGCAGCAGGCGTCATACAGCCAGTCACGCGCCGCAACAATCAGCGTCTCCGCCAGATGGCTGAGCTGCTGCAATATGCTCTCTTCAGTAACCAGTGCCAGCGTTTGCGCCCAGGCAATGCGCACCATAATGCGCCGCCGGAATAGCCGCAGTTCACGCATTAACCCGGCTTCGTCACTCACATTACTGAGCGCCTCCTGCAACCAGGCAGCGTAATGCTGCCATTCGTCGGCCTGCGGCGGTTGGCTTTCCAGTTCCGTCAGCCACTCTGGATGCGCAATTATGCTGTCCTGCACAAAATCACTAAAAGTAAGTACTGACTTCGCCTGTGCGCTAAGTGATTCCTCGGCTAAAGGCTCTGGCAGCCGCTCAACAACGGTCTGCCAGTACTGCTGTAACGGTGAAGAGAGCGGCTTCATAAGCGATTTTATCCTTGCCTGATTAACGTTTTCCGCTGTGCAACCAGAACGGTTCCTGATTGTTTGCCTCATTACGGAAATGTTCAATTTCGATGCGTTGCCCGGTCGCAATAGCGTGACGCAGCCCCTGCCAGTTCTCCAGCCAGGCTTGCGCGACGACAGGATCGTAGTAACCCGCCAGCAACAGGATTGAGTCAATATCACGCGTCAGGCGTGGCAACTGGTCACGGTAGCGATCGCCCAACGGCTGGCAGAAAACGCTTTTCAGTTCAGCGGCATGGCGGGAAAGATGGATATCGGCAAAGCGTTTGAAGGAATCGCTCATTTTACTCTGCGCTTTGGCATCTAAAAACGGCTGCCAGGCTTTGCTTACCAGCCATTCGGTCAATGCCAGCTTCGCCATTGCCGTTTCGGTAGAGTAGACCGCCGTCACGGCAGAAACCGCTGAAGCGATGGTCGCTTCGCATTGAGTCAATAAATCACGTAAGTGAGTGCTCGCTTTACGCGGCACAATGCCACCGAACAGCATCAGCGTATGACGGACCAGGCCAATGGCTGCCAGCACCTGTTCTTTCGCCGCATCGTTGCCGCGTACCCACAGTTCTTCATGATACTGCCATTGCGCTAACGCCAGCTCGAACGCCGCTTCCAGCCCCTGTTCCACATCGGCTTTTGCCGCAACATGCAAAATGGTGGTCGGTTTGATTTCACGCGCCGGATTGCCCTGCGCCAGATGATAGCCACGCGCCGCTTTGCTCAGGCTGCCCTGGCGTAATCCGGTTTGCGATACCAGTTGGTTCGCCAGTTTCAGCACCGCGCGCGTGTCGCCGCTAAGCAGTTCCAGTTCCAGCTCGCAGATAGGTTCAGCAAATTCACCCGCTTTCACTTCCCCCTGGTCGAGGGCGATTTCAATTTGGCTACCATCAACCTCTACCAGCCACTTTTCGCGATAAAAATCGGTGCTGAACAGCGGTTGTACGCGGGAAGCGAGATCGGCAGGCAATTCGCCGTTCGGCCAGACTTCCGTCGGTAACTGCGCCAGGTCGAGCGTCGGTTCGCTCAACGACACGTTATATTCCGGGCGCTGGTGTAAGCCGCCTGTCACTCTTCCTGCAACTTTCATGGTCATCTCATAGCGACCGTTTTCGCCACGAATACGCAAGCCCATGTCGTGCCCACGCAGCCAGTTATCCGGCGTTTCGTAGTAAATATTCAACAACTGCACGGGGTCATGGTGCTCGCCGCCCAGCGTATTGAGATGGTCACGCAACGCCTCAACGGCACTGTGATTAACAATAAACTTTAATTCGATTTCCTGAGCCATGGCCTTTACTTATCGGTTATGTCACATAAGTGACGATGAACGGCGAACTTAATGCGATCTTTTTTGTCAGTAGATAGTATTTTGCGCCAAATTGCCATGCAACGGGCAATTTGACGGGCGTAAAAGTTTGAAGCAGTGGCAAGACCTGACACAGAGGATTCCGATTGATGTCGAATGCTTTGCGTAGCGACACTGATGCCACTACTATCGTTCCACTTTCCATGACAATAACGACAGCCTGATGCCAAAATTACGCCTGATCGGATTAACTTTACTCGCACTTAGCGCCACTGCCGTCTCACACGCTGAAGAAACGCGCTATGTTTCTGATGAACTGAATACCTGGGTCCGTAGCGGTCCGGGAGATCATTATCGCCTCGTGGGCACGGTTAACGCCGGCGAGGAAGTGACCTTATTACAAACTGACGCCAACACCAATTATGCCCAGGTGAAAGACAGCTCTGGCCGTACCGCCTGGATCCCGTTGAAACAACTTAGCACTGAGCCAAGCCTGCGCTCCCGTGTGCCAGATCTGGAAAATCAGGTCAAAACCCTGACCGATAAACTCACCAATATCGATAACACCTGGAATCAGCGCACCGCAGAAATGCAGCAAAAAGTGGCGCAGAGCGACAGCGTGATCAACGGGTTAAAAGAAGAAAATCAGAAACTGAAAAACGAGCTGATTGTCGCACAGAAAAAGGTCGATGCCGCCAGCGTACAGCTGGATGACAAACAGCGCACCATCATCATGCAGTGGTTTATGTATGGCGGCGGCGTGCTGGGGCTTGGCTTGCTGCTCGGTCTGGTACTGCCGCACCTGATCCCAAGCCGCAAACGCAAAGATCGCTGGATGAACTAAATCGCCTTCTTCGTTGCACTGTCTTATTATTAGGAATTGTGTATTTGACGAAGGGATGATGGCGTGAAGATTTATCTGGTCGGTGGTGCTGTTCGGGATGCATTGTTAGGGCTACCGGTCAAAGACAGAGATTGGGTGGTAGTCGGCAGTACGCCACAGGAGATGCTCGACGCGGGCTACCAGCAGGTAGGCCGCGATTTTCCTGTTTTTCTGCATCCGCAAACGCATGAAGAGTATGCGCTGGCACGTACCGAACGGAAATCCGGTTCCGGTTACACCGGTTTTACCTGCTATGCCGCACCGGATGTCACGCTGGAAGATGATCTTAAGCGTCGCGATCTGACCATTAATGCGCTGGCCCAGGACGATAACGGCGAGATTATCGACCCGTACAACGGTCTGGGCGATCTGCAAAATCGTCTGTTGCGCCATGTTTCCCCCGCTTTTGGCGAAGATCCGTTACGCGTACTGCGCGTGGCGCGTTTTGCTGCGCGTTATGCCCACCTCGGTTTTCGTATTGCCGATGAAACTCTGGCGCTGATGCGCGAGATGACCCACGCGGGTGAACTGGAACACCTGACGCCTGAACGGGTGTGGAAAGAGACGGAAAGCGCCCTCACTACCCGCAATCCCCAGGTGTTCTTCCAGGTACTGCGCGATTGCGGCGCACTGCGCGTTTTATTCCCGGAAATTGACGCCCTGTTTGGCGTTCCAGCCCCTGCCAGGTGGCATCCGGAAATCGACACCGGTATTCACACCTTAATGACGCTCTCAATGGCGGCGATTCTGAGTCCGCAGGTCGATGTCCGTTTCGCAACGCTATGCCACGATCTCGGTAAAGGACTCACGCCGCCAGAACTTTGGCCGCGTCATCATGGTCATGGCCCGGCGGGTATTAAGTTAGTGGAACAACTCTGTCAGCGTCTGCGCGTGCCAAATGAAATTCGCGATTTAGCCAGACTGGTGGCTGAGTTTCACGATCTCATCCACACCTTCCCAATGCTGAACCCAAAAACCATCGTCAAATTGTTTGATTCCATCGACGCCTGGCGTAAACCGCAGCGTGTCGAGCAACTGGCGCTGACCAGCGAGGCTGACGTGCGCGGCAGAACCGGTTTTGAATCAGCGGACTACCCGCAAGGCCGCTGGTTGCGCGAAGCCTGGGAAGTGGCGCAGTCAGTGCCGACAAAAGCCGTCGTTGAAGCGGGATTTAAAGGTGTGGAGATTCGCGAGGAGCTGACCCGACGGCGGATTGCGGCGGTAGCCAGTTGGAAGGAACAACGTTGCCCAAAGCCTGATTAAGCACTTGAATTTCAATATATTGCAAACACCGTCCAGGTCGGATAAGACGCACATGCGTCATATCCGACACTATCCCTCAATCAAAAGAACACGACATACACCGCAGCTGCCACAATAAAGCGATAAATGGCGAACGGGATAAACGAAATGCGCTTAATCAATTGCAGGAAGGTTTTAATCGCTATCAGTGCCACCACAAAAGCGGTGATAAACCCAACGGCAAACATCGGGATATCGCCGGTTGTCAGGAAGCCCCAGCTTTTGTAGAGATCGAGCGCCGTTGCACCCATCATCATCGGCACCGCCAGCAGGAACGAGAACTCGGAAGCAGCGTAACGGCTCACGCCCATCAGCATCCCACCTGAAATGGTCGCCCCGGAGCGAGAGAAACCCGGCCACAGCGCCAGACACTGGAAGCAACCAATCATAAACGCCTGACGATAGGTCATATCATCGAGACCCGGCGCACGCGGTTCTTTTGGTTTCAGGCATTCGGCGGCAATCAGCAACAGACCGCCAACGACCAGCGCATACATCACATTTATCGGGTTAAACAATGACTTAATCGTGTCGTGGAACAACAGCCCCAGTACCACCGCCGGAATCATCCCCAGCAAAATGTGGATCAGCGTTAAACGACCTTTGCTTTCTCCTTCGTGCTGCAACGGGCGACCAAAGTGAATACCAATAAGGCCAAACAGACGTCGCCAGAACATGACAACCACTGCCAGAATTGATCCTAACTGGATCACGACTTCAAAGGTTTTCGCCGTGTCGCCCTCAAATCCCAACAAGTGACCGACAATAATCATATGGCCCGTGCTGGATACCGGCAGAAATTCTGTCAATCCTTCGACCACACCCAATATTGCCGCTATCAGCAGCGAGTGCATATCGCTCATCAATAAACCCCTAAATTATAAAAATGTAACGCTTGTCCGAACTACTGCAGTATGACCAGGTTATAACCGTTTGGTTTAACAGCTGTAAAATTAATTATTTTCTTTCAGATTATTGCCACGCTCAATGATGACGCCAACATTCGCCGCCCGCGCCACTGCGCCTGGCTTGCTGAGTTTGATACGCACCCACGGCGAGTTGAAGCGTGCTAACAGCAGCTCCGCCACCTCTTCCGCCACACGTTCCACCAGCGCAAAACGCGCCCCCTCGACGTGGCTGACCACCGTTTCTGCAATGTCAGCGTAACTGAGGCAATCCGCCACATCATCACTTTTCGCCGCTTTACGGTTATCCCACGCCATTTCGATATCGAACACTAACTTCTGTTCGATGGTCTGTTCCCAGTCGTAAACACCAATGGTGGTGATTACCGAAAGTTGCTCTATAAATACAATATCCATCACGTCCTGCCTGCTTTTTGGCTAACCGGATACCACTTCCGGCGAAATGTGCGTATTATCCACAGATTCATCGTTGAACACGAATTTTCAAAACGGAACAGCTTATGAGTGCAATCGCGCCTGGAATGATCCTCATCGCGTACCTCTGCGGCTCCATTTCCAGTGCCATTCTGGTTTGCCGCTTGTGTGGGCTGCCCGATCCGCGAACCAGCGGCTCCGGCAATCCTGGCGCAACCAATGTGTTACGTATCGGTGGCAAGGGAGCAGCCGTAGCAGTACTGATTTTCGACGTTCTGAAAGGAATGTTGCCTGTCTGGGGCGCGTATGAATTAGGTGTCAGCCCCTTCTGGCTAGGCTTAATTGCCATCGCCGCCTGTCTTGGACACATCTGGCCCGTTTTCTTCGGTTTTAAAGGAGGAAAAGGCGTTGCTACCGCTTTTGGTGCCATCGCACCAATTGGCTGGGATCTTACCGGAGTAATGGCGGGAACCTGGTTACTGACCGTGCTATTGAGCGGATATTCGTCGCTGGGAGCGATTGTCAGTGCACTGATTGCTCCGTTTTATGTCTGGTGGTTTAAGCCACAATTCACCTTCCCGGTTTCGATGCTCTCTTGCCTGATCCTGCTGCGTCATCATGACAACATCCAGCGTCTGTGGCGTCGTCAAGAGACAAAAATCTGGACGAAATTCAAAAGAAAGCGCGAAAAGGATCCTGAGTGATTTTTCGCGAGTCTACATAACCTGATAGCCTTCGTCGGGCTTGCCCAGCCGTTGCTGGCACCATGCCGCCAGAAATTCCACGCAGACACGTAATTTCATGCTGCGATAGAGCGGCTCCCGGTAAACAGCCCAGATATTGGCGCTTTGTGCATACTCCGGCAATACTCGCACCAGTTTGCCACTCTCCAGAAACGGTAAAACATCCCACTCAGAACGCAGCATAATCCCTTTGCCCTCCAGCGCCCATTGCAACACTATCTCGCCGCTATTGGAGGAAAGATGCCCGCTTACCTTCACCGATTTTTTCTCCTGACCGTTCCCCAACTCCCATATTCCGTGGGTCATATCGCGCTCTTTGGTCACCAGACAATCATGACGACTTAATTCCTGTAAGGATTGTGGCTGCGGATATTTTTGCAGATACTCAGGTGCTGCGCATAATATTCTTTTATTTTTCGTTAACAGATGCGCAATATAATAATCAGGAATTTCGTCATTAATACGAATATCCAGATCAATATTATCCTGCACTAAATCAATTTGCCGATCGAACAATTCAAAATGCACCTGTAACTCAGGATAATTGCGCATCAGTTCGGTAATGGCTGGCGCAATATGGCTGCGCCCAAAACCAAAACTGCAACCAATACGAATCATCCCCTCCGGGCGCGTTTTGATTTGCGTGACGTCATCGACCAGTCGCTGATATTGGGTGAGGATTTCCAGCGCATGCTCGTAACAACGTTGGCCACTTTCAGTCAGCGCCACGCCGCGAGCGGAGCGGTTCAGCAGCGTTGTTGCCAGCGTATTTTCAAGGATTTGGATCCGCTTGGTGACAAATGCAGGCGTCTGCCCAAGCGTCGCCGCTGCGGCGCTAAAACTCCCGCTGTGGACGATTTCTACCAGTACCTGCAAATCTTTGGCTAAAGGCCAGCTATTCAGCATCGTTAATTATCCGCAGTTGTGATAAGCGCAGTGTATTTCGCAAAACATTGCCATTCCCTGCTCTGGCGCAATATTCATTCTTATTTTCGCGTTGATTCACGAACTGTTAATTACATATTCACGGTGGCAAAAAATATAAAACCACATTTTTAGTGGTAGTTTGTGACGGTAAATTTTTCCAGACAAATACAGAAACTGGAGTTGCCATGATGAGCGAAAGTAATAAGCAACAGGCAGTGAATAAGTTGACAGAGATTGTCGCTAACTTTACCGCCATGATTTCTACCCGAATGCCTGATGACGTGGTGGATAAACTAAAACAGCTAAAGAATGCCGAAACGTCGTCGATGGGGAAAATTATCTACCATACGATGTTCGACAACATGCAAAAAGCGATTGACCTGAATCGTCCTGCCTGTCAGGACACCGGGGAGATTATGTTCTTCGTTAAAGTCGGTTCCCGCTTCCCACTGCTTGGCGAGCTGCAAAGCATTCTTAAGCAAGCCGTGGAAGAGGCAACCGTCAAAGCGCCACTGCGCCACAACGCGGTGGAAATTTTTGACGAAGTAAATACCGGCAAAAATACCGGTAGCGGCGTACCGTGGGTCACCTGGGACATCATCCCCGACAATGACGATGCGGAAATCGAAGTTTACATGGCAGGCGGCGGCTGCACGTTGCCTGGTCGTTCGAAAGTGTTAATGCCGTCGGAAGGCTACGAAGGCGTAGTGAAATTCGTCTTCGAAAATATCTCCACCCTCGCCGTAAACGCCTGTCCACCGGTACTGGTAGGCGTGGGCATCGCCACCTCGGTGGAAACCGCCGCTGTGCTCTCACGTAAAGCCATTTTGCGCCCAATTGGCAGCCGCCACCCCAATCCGAAAGCGGCAGAGCTGGAGCTACGCCTGGAAGAAGGACTCAACCGTCTGGGGATTGGTCCACAAGGGCTGACTGGCAACAGTTCAGTGATGGGCGTACATATCGAATCTGCCGCTCGCCATCCGTCAACCATCGGCGTTGCTGTTTCTACAGGCTGCTGGGCGCATCGTCGCGGCACACTGCTGGTTCATGCCGATCTCTCCTTTGAAAATCTGTCTCACACCCGGAGCGCGTTATGAAAAAGATCCTGACAACCCCGATCAAAGCTGAAGATCTGCAAGATATTCGCGTCGGCGATGTGATCTACCTGACCGGTACGCTGGTGACCTGCCGTGACGTTTGTCACCGCCGCTTGATCGAACTGAAACGTCCGATCCCTTACGATCTCAACGGCAAAGCGATTTTCCACGCTGGCCCCATCGTGCGCAAAAACGGCGACAAATGGGAGATGGTATCCGTCGGTCCGACAACCAGTATGCGTATGGAAAGTTTTGAACGTGAATTTATCGAGCAGACCGGCGTGAAACTGGTGGTCGGCAAAGGCGGAATGGGGCCGCTGACCGAAGAAGGCTGTCAGAAATTCAAGGCGCTACATGTGATTTTCCCGGCAGGCTGCGCAGTACTGGCGGCAACCCAGGTGGAAGAGATTGAAGAAGTGCACTGGACAGAACTCGGGATGCCGGAGTCGCTGTGGGTCTGCCGGGTCAAAGAGTTCGGTCCGCTGATTGTCTCTATTGATACCCACGGCAACAACCTGATAGCCGAAAACAAAAAGCTGTTCGCCGAACGCCGCGATCCCATCGTGGAAGAGATTTGCGAGCACGTCCACTACATCAAATAACCCTCCCGGAGAGGCTCACCCCCTCTCCTTTTTCGCAGGCATAACACGATGAAACCTTCCACTGAATGGTGGCGATACCTTGCGCCGCTGGCGGTCATCGCCATTATTGCTCTAATTCCGGTTCCCGCAGGGCTGGAGAGTCATACCTGGCTCTACTTTGCCGTTTTTACTGGCGTGATCGTTGGACTGATCCTCGAACCCGTGCCGGGTGCCGTGGTGGCGATGGTGGGTATCTCCATTATCGCCATTCTCTCGCCGTGGCTGCTGTTTAGCCCGGAGCAGCTCGCCCAACCAGGTTTTAAGTTCACCGCCAAATCCCTCTCGTGGGCGGTTTCTGGTTTTTCTAATTCGGTTATCTGGCTGATTTTCGCCGCCTTTATGTTTGGCACAGGCTATGAAAAAACCGGGCTGGGGCGACGTATCGCGCTGATTCTGGTGAAAAAGATGGGGCATCGTACGCTGTTTCTCGGCTATGCGGTGATGTTCTCCGAGCTGATCCTGGCACCTGTAACACCGTCCAACTCGGCGCGCGGTGCGGGGATTATCTATCCCATCATCCGTAACCTGCCACCGCTCTATCAATCACAACCAAACGACAGCAGTTCGCGCAGCATTGGCTCGTACATCATGTGGATGGGGATTGTTGCCGACTGCGTGACCAGCGCCATTTTCCTGACGGCGATGGCACCTAACTTGCTGTTAATTGGCCTGATGAAAAGCGCATCTCACGCCACACTGAGTTGGGGCGACTGGTTCCTCGGGATGTTGCCGCTCAGTATTTTACTGGTTCTGCTGGTTCCCTGGCTGGCTTACGTGCTGTACCCGCCGGTACTGAAGTCTGGCGATCAGGTGCCGCGCTGGGCAGAGACGGAACTGCAGGCAATGGGCCCGCTCTGTTCGCGTGAAAAACGGATGCTGGGGCTGATGGTAGGCGCACTGGTGCTGTGGATTTTTGGCGGTGATTATATCGATGCCGCGATGGTCGGTTACAGCGTGGTGGCACTGATGCTGCTTCTGCGCATTATCTGCTGGGACGATATTGTCAGTAATAAAGCGGCGTGGAACGTTTTCTTCTGGCTGGCCTCGCTTATCACCCTCGCTACCGGACTCAACAACACCGGTTTTATTAGCTGGTTTGGCAAACTGTTAGCAGGCAGCTTAAACGGTTATTCGCCAACGATGGTGATGGTGGCGTTGATTGTGGTCTTTTATCTGCTGCGCTACTTCTTTGCCAGCGCCACGGCGTATACCTCCGCTCTCGCGCCGATGATGATTGCCGCTGCGCTGGCGATGCCGGAAATCCCGCTGCCGGTGTTCTGCCTGATGGTTGGTGCGGCAATTGGTCTGGGGAGCATTCTTACACCATACGCCACCGGCCCCAGTCCGATTTACTACGGCAGTGGTTATCTGCCAACGGCGGATTACTGGCGACTGGGGGCGATTTTTGGGCTGATATTCCTCGTATTGCTGGTGATTACCGGCTTACTGTGGATGCCCGTGGTGTTGCTTTAAGTGAGGACGGTGCCGGAAGTGACTCTCCGGCACCCAATAGTTTTACGCAGCCGGTAACTCCGCCAGCGGCCAGCGCGGACGCACGCTAACGCCGAGATCCGCCGTCGCGCCTGCTTTAAACCGCACCATTCCGGCATAGGCGATCATCGCGCCGTTATCAGTACAAAATTCCGGACGCGCGTAGAACACTTCGCCACGGCGTTTTTTCATCATTTCAGCCAGCTTCGCCCGTAACGTGCGGTTAGCACTCACGCCGCCTGCCATTACCAGTCGCTTAAAGCCCGTCTGATCCAGCGCTCGCTTACACTTAATCATCAACGTATCGACCACCGCATCTTCAAAGGCGCGGGCGATATCAGCACGCGTCTGGTCGTCGGTGCCGTTATCACGAATGGTATTTGCCGCGAAGGTTTTCAGACCAGAAAAGCTGAAATCCAGCCCTGGACGGTCGGTCATCGGGCGCGGGAAGACAAAGCGCCCGGCTGTACCCTGCGCCGCCATTTTCGACAGTAATGGCCCGCCAGGATAATCCAGCCCCAGCAGCTTCGCGGTTTTATCAAACGCTTCACCAGCCGCATCATCGATAGACTCTCCGAGCAGCTCGTACTGACCAATGCCAGTGACGCTGATTAACTGCGTATGACCGCCGGAAACCAGCAGCGCGACAAACGGAAATTCCGGTGGGTTATCTTCCAGCATCGGCGCTAACAGATGCCCTTCCATATGGTGTACAGGGATCGCCGGAACGTCCCAGGCAAACGCCAGAGAACGCCCCACGGTCGCGCCAACCAGCAGCGCGCCGACTAATCCAGGGCCTGCGGTATAGGCCACAGCATCAATGTCTTTTGCCGTTAAACCAGACTCCTTTAGCGCCGCCTGGATCAACGGTACGGTTTTACGCACGTGATCGCGGGAGGCCAGTTCAGGCACGACGCCGCCGTAGTCAGCGTGCAATTTCACCTGACTATACAATTGGTTGGCTAACAAACCTTTTTCATCGTCGTAAATGGCGATGCCGGTTTCATCGCAGGAAGTTTCAATACCCAGTACACGCATGACTTGTTTTACCTCGCTTTATTACCGCGCAGTGTAGGACCAATGCGGGTTGATGTAAAACTTTGTTCGCCCCTGGAGAAAGCCTCGTGTATACTCCTCACCCTTATAAAAGTCCCTTTCAAAAAAGGCCGCGGTGCTTTACAAAGCAGCAGCAATTGCAGTAAAATTCCGCACCATTTTGAAATAAGCTGGCGTTGATGCCAGCGGCAAACCGAATTAATCAAAGGTGAGAGGCACATGCCGGTAATTAAAGTACGTGAAAACGAGCCGTTCGACGTAGCTCTGCGTCGCTTCAAGCGTTCCTGCGAAAAAGCAGGTGTTCTGGCGGAAGTTCGTCGTCGTGAGTTCTATGAAAAACCGACTACCGAACGTAAGCGCGCTAAAGCTTCTGCAGTGAAACGTCACGCGAAGAAACTGGCTCGCGAAAACGCACGCCGCACTCGTCTGTACTAATTCCCCGAGAGCGTTGCTCTCCGATCAGACCGAGTTGTAGTTGTAAGGCCGTGCTTCCGAAAGGAATGCGCGGCTTATTTTCGTTTATGAATTGCTAAAAATCGGGGCCTATGGCTGGACGAATCCCACGCGTATTCATTAATGATCTGCTGGCACGCACTGACATCGTCGATCTGATCGATGCCCGTGTGAAGCTGAAAAAGCAGGGCAAGAATTTCCACGCGTGTTGTCCATTCCACAACGAGAAAACCCCGTCATTCACCGTTAACGGTGAGAAACAGTTTTACCACTGCTTTGGATGTGGCGCGCACGGCAACGCGATCGACTTCCTGATGAACTACGACAAGCTCGAGTTCGTCGAAACGGTCGAAGAGCTGGCAGCAATGCACAATCTTGAAGTGCCATTTGAAGCAGGCAGCGGCCCCAGCCAGATCGAGCGCCATCAGCGGCAAACGCTTTATCAGTTGATGGACGGTCTGAATACGTTTTACCAACAATCTTTACAGCAACCTGTTGCCACGTCTGCGCGCCAGTATCTGGAAAAACGCGGATTAAGCCACGAGGTTATCGCCCGCTTTGCGATTGGTTTTGCCCCCCCTGGCTGGGACAACGTCCTGAAGCGGTTTGGCGGCAATCCAGAAAATCGCCAGTCATTGATTGATGCGGGCATGTTGGTCACTAACGATCAGGGTCGCAGTTACGATCGTTTCCGCGAGCGGGTGATGTTCCCCATTCGTGATAAACGCGGTCGGGTGATTGGTTTTGGCGGACGCGTGCTGGGCAACGATACCCCCAAATACCTAAACTCGCCGGAAACGGACATTTTCCATAAAGGCCGCCAGCTTTACGGTCTTTATGAAGCGCAGCAGGATAACGCTGAACCCAATCGTCTGCTTGTGGTCGAAGGCTATATGGACGTGGTGGCGCTGGCGCAATACGGTATTAATTACGCCGTTGCGTCGTTAGGTACGTCAACCACCGCCGATCACATACAACTGTTGTTCCGCGCGACCAACAATGTCATTTGCTGTTATGACGGCGACCGTGCAGGCCGCGATGCCGCATGGCGAGCGCTGGAAACGGCGTTGCCTTACATGACAGACGGTCGTCAGCTACGCTTTATGTTTTTGCCTGATGGCGAAGACCCTGACACGCTGGTACGAAAAGAAGGTAAAGAAGCGTTTGAAGCGCGGATGGAGCAGGCGATGCCACTCTCCGCATTTCTGTTTAACAGTCTGATGCCGCAAGTTGATCTGAGTACCCCTGACGGGCGCGCACGTTTGAGTACGCTGGCACTGCCACTGATATCGCAAGTGCCGGGCGAAACGCTGCGAATATATCTTCGTCAGGAATTAGGCAACAAATTAGGCATACTTGATGACAGCCAGCTTGAACGATTAATGCCAAAAGCGGCAGAGAGCGGCGTTTCTCGCCCTGTTCCGCAGCTAAAACGCACGACCATGCGTATACTTATAGGGTTGCTGGTGCAAAATCCAGAATTAGCGACGTTGGTCCCGCCGCTTGAGAATCTGGATGAAAATAAGCTCCCTGGACTTGGCTTATTCAGAGAACTGGTCAACACTTGTCTCTCCCAGCCAGGTCTGACCACCGGGCAACTTTTAGAGCACTATCGTGGTACAAATAATGCTGCCACCCTTGAAAAACTGTCGATGTGGGACGATATAGCAGATAAGAATATTGCTGAGCAAACCTTCACCGACTCACTCAACCATATGTTTGATTCGCTGCTTGAACTGCGCCAGGAAGAGTTAATCGCTCGTGAGCGCACGCATGGTTTAAGCAACGAAGAACGCCTGGAGCTCTGGACATTAAACCAGGAGCTGGCGAAAAAGTGATTTAACGGCTTAAGTGCCGAAGAGCGATCGGGAAGCCCCCGACAGCCGCACTGAGAGGCAGCGGCAAATATATAAGTACGCCCTCGTAATTATCGTTGGCGGTAAACAACCGTTGGATTTCAGCGTTAACGGCTGAAGGACATCGGGTCAATCGCCCAACACCAACCTCATGAAATAAGTGTGGATACCGTCTTATGGAGCAAAACCCGCAGTCACAGCTGAAACTTCTTGTCACCCGTGGTAAGGAGCAAGGCTATCTGACCTATGCCGAGGTCAATGACCATCTGCCGGAAGATATCGTCGATTCAGATCAGATCGAAGACATCATCCAAATGATCAACGACATGGGCATTCAGGTGATGGAAGAAGCACCGGATGCCGATGATCTGATGCTGGCTGAAAACACCGCGGACGAAGATGCTGCCGAAGCCGCCGCGCAGGTGCTTTCCAGCGTGGAATCTGAAATCGGGCGCACGACTGACCCGGTACGCATGTACATGCGTGAAATGGGCACCGTTGAACTGTTGACCCGCGAAGGCGAAATTGACATCGCTAAGCGTATTGAAGACGGGATCAACCAGGTTCAATGCTCCGTTGCTGAATATCCGGAAGCGATCACCTATCTGCTGGAACAGTACGATCGTGTTGAAGCAGAAGAAGCGCGTCTGTCCGATCTGATCACCGGCTTTGTTGACCCGAACGCAGAAGAAGATCTGGCACCTACCGCCACTCACGTCGGTTCTGAGCTTTCCCAGGAAGATCTGGACGATGACGAAGATGAAGACGAAGAAGATGGCGATGACGACAGCGCCGATGATGACAACAGCATCGACCCGGAACTGGCTCGTGAAAAATTTGCGGAACTGCGCGCTCAGTACGTTGTAACGCGTGACACCATCAAAGCGAAAGGTCGCAGTCACGCTGCCGCTCAGGAAGAGATCCTGAAACTGTCTGAAGTATTCAAACAGTTCCGCCTGGTGCCGAAGCAGTTTGACTACCTGGTCAACAGCATGCGCGTCATGATGGACCGCGTTCGTACGCAAGAACGTCTGATCATGAAGCTCTGCGTTGAGCAGTGCAAAATGCCGAAGAAAAACTTCATTACCCTGTTTACCGGCAACGAAACCAGCGATACCTGGTTCAACGCGGCAATTGCAATGAACAAGCCGTGGTCGGAAAAACTGCACGATGTCTCTGAAGAAGTGCATCGCGCCCTGCAGAAACTGCAGCAGATTGAAGAAGAAACGGGCCTGACCATCGAGCAGGTTAAAGATATCAACCGTCGTATGTCCATCGGTGAAGCGAAAGCCCGCCGTGCGAAGAAAGAGATGGTTGAAGCGAACTTACGTCTGGTTATTTCTATCGCCAAGAAATACACCAACCGTGGCTTGCAGTTCCTTGACCTGATTCAGGAAGGTAACATCGGCCTGATGAAAGCGGTTGATAAATTCGAATACCGTCGTGGTTACAAGTTCTCCACCTACGCAACCTGGTGGATCCGTCAGGCGATCACCCGTTCTATCGCGGATCAGGCGCGCACCATCCGTATTCCGGTGCATATGATTGAGACTATCAACAAACTCAACCGTATTTCTCGCCAGATGCTGCAAGAGATGGGCCGTGAACCGACGCCGGAAGAACTGGCTGAACGTATGCTTATGCCGGAAGATAAGATCCGCAAAGTGCTGAAGATCGCCAAAGAGCCAATCTCCATGGAAACGCCGATCGGTGATGATGAAGATTCGCATCTGGGGGATTTCATCGAGGATACCACCCTCGAGCTGCCGCTGGATTCTGCGACCACCGAAAGCCTGCGTGCGGCAACGCACGACGTGCTGGCTGGCCTGACCGCGCGTGAAGCGAAAGTTCTGCGTATGCGCTTCGGTATCGATATGAACACCGACCACACGCTGGAAGAAGTGGGTAAACAGTTCGACGTTACCCGCGAACGTATCCGTCAGATCGAAGCGAAGGCGCTGCGCAAACTGCGTCACCCGAGCCGTTCTGAAGTGCTGCGTAGCTTCCTGGACGATTAATCGGTAGGCCGGATCAGGCGTTACGCCGCACCCGGCACTAGGCCCTCTGCACAAACGCCACCTTTTCGGTGGCGTTTTTTATCGCCCACGCACTACCAGCGCCTGGTCCAGCTCGCGATACGCTTCAACCAGTTTCTCCAGTGAAACGCGACTTAAACCGCTGGGATTTGGCAGCACCCAAATCTGCGTCGAACCAATGGTGAGCGTTTGTTTCCCCCACTGTGCACCGCGCTGGCTGAATCCCTGTTCATATGCTTGTTTGCCCAGAATCGCCAACGCCTGCGGCTGATAATCTTCAATTTTTTCAATCAGCTTACGCCCGCCTGCGTGTAGCTCCTGCTTTGAAACTTCATTGGCTTGCACCGTTGGACGGTCTACCAGTTTGGTGACGCCACAACGATAATCCAGCAGATGCTGTGCCTCCTGCGGCTTCAACTGACGGTCGGTAAACCCGGCCTGATATATCACCTTCCAGAAGCGATTTGCCGGATGAGCAAAGGGAAAACCAGTCCCGGCGGATGAAAGCCCAGGGTTGATACCGCAAAACACGACCCGTAACCCTGGAGCCAAAATATCCTCAACCATATTTACTCCTTTCTAACATCACCAGGAAAAGTATAACGGATTGAAAATACATTGTTTATAAAAACAGCAGGCGCGCGGTAATGGCTGGATTGCGACACGGAGTTACTTTATAATCCGCTACCATGGCCCCTTAGCTCAGTGGTTAGAGCAGGCGACTCATAATCGCTTGGTCGCTGGTTCAAGTCCAGCAGGGGCCACCAGATATAGCAAAGGCTGACGAGAAATCGTCAGCCTTTTTCTTTTTATATATCAGTTACTTTGCGTGCCAGTAAGCCGCTGCACGTACCCGCTGTGGGTCATACTGTTCCGCTTCAAAGCGGCGGCTTAAATTCTTAACGACTTTGCCTTCGCCGGTTATCCAGATGAAGTAATCATCGGCAGGGATTTGCATCTGCGCCAGACGCGCATTTACTGCCTGCTCATCATGTGCCAGCCATTCGATATTAAAACCATCAAGGTGCGCGAGATAATCCTGACAGGCGTTATCCCGCACGCTAACCAGCGCGCTAACTTGCGGTTTAACGGCAAGTTTGCTCAACGTTTCCAGGCGGCGGCGCAGTGCGGGCATTCCGGATTCATCGCAGACATACAGCTGATACGCGTAATCTTCCGGCACCACCAGCGAACCGCGCGGACCTGCCACCGTGAGTTTATCGCCCGGTTGCGCCTGCATTGCCCAGCTGCTGGCGACGCCACCTTCGTGAATAAAGAAATCAATCGCCAGTTCATGGCGTAGTTCGTCATACAGCGGTGTATAGTCACGCGACGGTGGGCGTGGTCCTTCCGGCCAGACGATGCCCTCTTCCGTTACTGTTGGCGGCACAAAGTGAGCATCAGATTGAGGAAAGAAGAGTTTGCTGTGATCGTCAAAGCCGCGCGATGTAAAACCGTCCAGCGCCTCGCCGCCAAGGACAATGCGCTGAAAACCGGCGCTAATACGCTCAACGTGTAGCACAGTCAGTTCACGGAAGCGCAGATCATTGCGAACGCGCTGCGGGTAGCGGGGGGAGTTATTCATTGTTATCGCCTTCGTGATAGTAATCAGATATATCTAAATAAATTTCGCAAATGATAATGATTGTTAATCATGATAAATGCAAGCGATTTGTAGAACTGATATATCTGAAGTATGAGAAGACATTCAGCGTCGTAGCAAGGCTTTCGGATGCGGCGTGAACGCATTATCCGGCCTGGATGTGAGGTGCATCCACGTTTAAAAATCATTTTTATACTTGCAAGAGCGCTCATATCAGATATAAATTAGATATATCTAATCAAGCAAAAGGAGGCTGATATGAGCCATCATCACGAAGGGTGTTGTAAACATGAAGGCCAGCCACGCCATGAAGGCTGCTGCAAAGGTGAGAAGTCAGAACATGAGCACTGCGGACACGGTCACCAGCATGAACACGGTCAATGCTGCGGTGGTCGCCACGGTCGCGGCGGCGGTCGTCGGCAGCGTTTCTTTGGTCACGGTGAATTGCGTCTGGTGATTCTGGATATTCTCTCGCGCGATGACAGCCACGGTTACGAGTTGATTAAAGCGATTGAGAATCTAACCCAGGGGAATTACACCCCAAGCCCGGGCGTCATCTACCCGACGCTGGATTTTCTCCAGGAGCAGTCGCTGATTACCATCCGCGAAGAGGAAGGTGGTAAGAAGCAGATTGCGCTGACCGAACAGGGCGCGCAGTGGCTGGAAGAAAACCGCGAACAGGTGGAGATGATCGAAGAACGCATCAAAGCGCGTTGCATTGGTGCTGCACTCCGCCAGAACCCGCAAATGAAGCGGGCACTGGATAATTTTAAAGCGGTGCTGGATTTACGCGTCAACCAGAGCGATATCACTGATGTGCAGATAAAAAAGATCATTGCGGTGATCGACCGCGCCGCTTTTGATATTACGCAACTGGATTAATCACCGATTGCCGGATGCGACATACCGATTAATGCAGCACCGTCACCGCGTCTTCCAGTCGGCTGGCGCGGTGTTTCACCATCGCCGACACCTGCGCACTCTCTTCCACCAGCTCGGCATTTTTCTGGGTGATGAGGTTAAGCTCATCCACTGCACGGGTCAGGCTGGAAAGCCCATCGGCCTGTTCCAGCGTTGAATGGCTAATCTGGGCGATCAACTGGGTGACGTTTTTCACCTGTGCCACAATATCTTCCATCGTCCGTCCGGCTGCGTGTACCTGCTGCGAACCGGATTGCACCTTATCAGCACTGGCATCGATCAGCTTGCGAATATCGTTGGCGGCACTGGCGCTGCGGCTGGCTAAATGACGCACTTCCCCTGCCACGACTGCAAAACCTTTGCCTTGTTCGCCGGCTCGCGCCGCTTCCACCGCCGCATTCAGGGCCAGAATATTGGTCTGAAACGCAATATCGTTAATCAGCGAAGTAATGGTGCCAATGCGCTGGGTACTGTCGGCGATATCGTCCATTGTCTTGATCACCGTGGTCATCGCCTCCCCGCCCTGCACTGCCGCATTACTGGCAGTGATAGAAAGTTTATCGGCAGCCGACGCCGTGGCAGAGTTCTGTTTCACCGACGCCGCCATTTGGTTCATGGTCGCCACCGTTTGCTGAACGTTATCAACTGTCTGCTGGGTATGTTCGTTCAGTTCATCGGTGCCTTTCGCCAGCGTCTCACTGCCATTTCTGACACTGGACACCTGGCTTGAGACATCGTTAATTAGCCAACGGCACATCAGGCCAAGCTGCCCTACCGCGCGTAATGTCAGCCCCAGCTCATCGCTGCGATTCAGATGCTCAACACTATTACGCTCTCCGGTCGCCACCTTCAGTGCCTGACGGGCGACATTTTCTATCGGGCGGACAATCTGCCATTCAAAACAGGCGCTTGCCAACAATACCACTAACGCACAGAGGATATACGTCACCACCGGGGCAGCAACAAACCAAAGCATGACCGCCAGCAAGATAAACATCAGGGTCATCACGCCACGCGCCCGCCAGCGAAGCGGTAATGAAGGCAGTTTACCCAGCCAGCCTTTACGCACCACCAGGCCTTTATGAATACGCTTACTGGTACGTCCGGCGTTCAACGCTTTGTACAGCGGCTCCACCGCCGCGATCTCTTCATCCGTCGCCCGGGTACGAATCGACATATAGCCACTGATTTTTCCCTCGCGCACCATCGGTACCGCATTGGCCCGCACCCAATAATGGTCGCCATTTTTGCGGCGATTTTTCACGATGCCGCTCCAGGGCTCCCCTTTTTTCAGGGTGAACCACATATCTGCAAACGCCGCTTTTGGCATATCCGGGTGACGCACCATGTTGTGCGGCTGCCCTTGTAACTCTTGCAAGGTAAAGCCGCTCACCTGCACAAAAGTGTCATTAGCATGAGTGATATAGCTTTGCAGATCGGTAGTGGACATCAGAGTGGTATCGTCCGCCAGCGGAGTATTTTGCTGGGTGACATACGGATGAGAAGACATGTTCGCGTCCTGTGCAGGTTATATGGTTGTTAACTTCTTGTCAGAGTTTATGTCGGCCCCGCTGCGGTTATCTTTAACTGATTAATTTGATTTAGATCGCAATTTGCGATTAAAGCATAAATCTAATCCCTTGATTTAAAATACTTTCACTCTGTTACTATACGAAAACGTTAATTATCTTGCCCAAAAATCAGGCAGTTGTTGCCCTGAAAGTGTGCATTTGTGAAGCAATCGCCAAATCCATACCCGACAAAAACCGTGCAAAATAACAACAGATGTTAACAAATAGCATTAAATATTGCGCAAATGATGACCACATTTGTGTTTATCCCGATTTTCGCGATCGCAGCCGGAGTGGCGTAATCCCTGCAATACTTAAATCGGTATCATGTGATACGCGAGCCTCCGGAGCATATTTTGAACAGGTTACCTTCGAGCGCATCGGCTTTAGCGTGCAGCGCCCACGCCCTGAATCTCATTGAGAAGCGAACTCTGGATCATGAGGAGATGAAAGCACTTAACCGAGAGGTGATTGAATACTTTAAAGAGCATGTCAATCCGGGGTTTTTAGAGTATCGCAAATCTGTTACCGCCGGCGGGGATTACGGAGCCGTAGAGTGGCAAGCGGGAGGTTTAAATACGCTTGTCGACACCCAGGGACAGGAGTTTATCGACTGCCTTGGAGGTTTTGGAATTTTCAACGTGGGGCACCGTAATCCAGTTGTGGTTTCCGCCGTACAGAATCAACTTGCGAAACAACCGCTGCACAGCCAGGAGCTGCTCGATCCGTTACGGGCGATGCTGGCAAAAACACTTGCTGCACTGACGCCCGGTAAACTGAAATACAGCTTCTTTTGTAATAGCGGCACCGAGTCCGTTGAAGCAGCGCTGAAACTGGCGAAGGCTTACCAGTCACCGCGCG
The DNA here is from genome assembly GCF_046764225.1 of Escherichia sp. F1. Taxonomy (NCBI): domain Bacteria; kingdom Pseudomonadati; phylum Pseudomonadota; class Gammaproteobacteria; order Enterobacterales; family Enterobacteriaceae; genus Escherichia; species Escherichia sp. F1. Next base: position 677,421 of record NZ_CP177202.1, on the reverse strand, counting down.
GCAAGTTTACTTTTATTGCCACCAGCGGCGCGTTCCACGGTAAATCACTTGGCGCGCTGTCAGCCACGGCGAAATCGACCTTCCGCAAACCATTTATGCCGCTGCTGCCAGGGTTCCGTCATGTGCCGTTTGGCAATATCGAAGCCATGCGCACGGCTCTTAACGAGTGCAAAAAAACCGGTGATGATGTGGCTGCAGTGATCCTCGAACCGATTCAGGGTGAAGGTGGCGTAATTCTGCCGCCGCCGGGCTATCTCACCGCCGTGCGTAAGCTGTGCGATGAGTTCGGCGCACTGATGATCCTCGATGAAGTGCAAACGGGCATGGGGCGCACGGGCAAGATGTTCGCCTGCGAGCATGAGAACGTACAGCCGGATATCCTCTGCCTTGCCAAAGCGCTCGGCGGCGGCGTGATGCCGATTGGCGCAACCATCGCCACTGAAGAGGTGTTCTCAGTCCTGTTCGACAATCCGTTCCTGCATACCACCACCTTTGGCGGCAACCCGCTGGCCTGTGCGGCGGCGCTGGCGACCATCAATGTGTTGCTGGAGCAGAACTTACCGGCTCAGGCTGAACAAAAAGGCGATATGTTGCTGGACGGTTTCCGTCAACTGACGCGGGAATATCCCGATCTGGTGCAAGAGGCGCGTGGTAAAGGAATGTTGATGGCGATTGAGTTTGTTGATAACGAAATCGGCTATAACTTTGCCAGCGAGATGTTCCGTCAGCGCGTCCTGGTGGCCGGAACGCTCAATAACGCCAAAACGATCCGCATTGAACCGCCACTGACACTGACCATTGAACAGTGTGAACTGGTGATCAAAGCGGCGCGTAAGGCGCTGGCGGCCATGCGAGTAAGTGTCGAAGAAGCGTAATATCAAATCGGATGGCGATTCGACGTCGCCATCCGATTGTTTTATACGATACGAACGCCCGCAGGCATCATCCGCTCCGGCGTTAACAACACGCTTTCACTGCCGTCATCGGTTTCCGCACACAACAGCATGCATTCCGACGTTTCACCACGCATTTTCGCTTTTTGCAGATTGCATAAGACCACCACCGTTTTCCCCATCAACTCTTCTTCGCTGTAGTACGGCACCAGGCTAGTCACGGTTTGCAGTGTTTTTTCCCCCACATCAACCTGTACGATGTACAGCTTGTCGGCGTTTTCATGACGTTTCACTTCCACAATCTTTCCGACGCGCATTTCCAGACGTGCAAAATCAGCGTAAGCCACGGTTTCCATTGTTTCCTCCCTTCGGGTAAAATTTTACTAAACTATAGCAAAAGTTTTTCTCAATCCTGTAGGCTAAAAATGGAGAATGCAGGCGTGATCACATTCGCAAGCCGCTGTGTTACCGTTACAGCGTCAAAGAAACGCGCTTTATTTACTGAAAACAGGTGATCCGATAAGCACTTCCTCTACAATGGAGGCGCACATCAGGGAAAGTAAAAAAGGTAAACATGGCAACACTAAAAGACATCGCAATCGAAGCTGGCGTATCCCTGGCGACAGTATCCAGGGTCTTAAATGACGATCCGACATTGAATGTGAAAGAAGAGACGAAACATCGCATTCTGGAGATCGCCGAAAAGCTGGAGTACAAGACCAGTAGTGCCCGTAAACTCCAGACAGGTGCAGTCAACCAACACCATATTCTGGCTATCTACAGCTACCAACAGGAGCTGGAGATCAACGATCCTTACTATCTGGCGATCCGCCACGGCATTGAAACTCAGTGCGAAAAGCTGGCGATCGAACTGACCAACTGTTATGAACACAGCGGATTACCAGACATTAAAAACGTCACCGGTATTTTAATTGTCGGCAAACCCACGCCCGCCCTGCGCGCCGCCGCCTGTGCGTTGACCGACAATATCTGTTTTATCGACTTTCACGAACCCGGCAGCGGTTACGATGCGGTGGATATCGATCTGGCACGCATCAGTAAAGAAATCATCGACTTCTATATCAACCAGGGCGTTAATCGTATTGGTTTTATTGGCGGTGAAGATGAGCCAGGCAAGGCGGATATTCGTGAGGTCGCCTTTGCGGAATATGGCCGACTGAAACAAGTGGTACGCGAAGAGGATATCTGGCGCGGCGGTTTTTCCAGTTCGTCGGGCTATGAACTGGCAAAACAGATGCTGGCGCAGGAAGACTATCCGAAGGCACTGTTTGTTGCTTCCGATTCCATTGCTATTGGCGTACTGCGGGCAATTCATGAACGTGGCCTGAACATCCCACAGGATATTTCGCTTATCAGCGTGAACGACATCCCCACCGCGCGATTTACCTTTCCGCCGCTCTCCACCGTGCGCATCCATTCCGAAATGATGGGAAGTCAGGGCGTTAATCTGGTGTATGAAAAAGCCCGCGATGGTCGTGCGCTGCCGCTGTTAGTCTTCGTTCCCAGCAAATTAAAACTGCGCGGTACAACCCGCTAATTCCCCTTACACACTGTCCGGCAATCGTTTTTGCCGGACGGTGCTGCCGTTTATTTTCGTGATCCAGTTAAAGTAAATGCATTTACTCGCTACTTTTTAGTAAAAATTTTACTAAACTCCCCAGCAATTACACAAACTACCATCACCATGAATGGTTCCGATATCTCTCTACCGGGAGGCCCTATGAATCGCTGGGAAAACATTCAGCTCACCCACGAAAACCGACTTGCGCCGCGTGCGTACTTTTTTTCATATGATTCTGTTGCGCAGGCGCGTACCTTTGCCCGCGAAACGAGCAGCCTGTTTCTGCCCTTAAGCGGTCAGTGGAATTTCCACTTTTTTGACCATCCGCTGCAAGTGCCAGAAGCCTTCACCTCTGAGTTAATGGCTGACTGGGGGCATATTACCGTCCCCGCCATGTGGCAAATGGAAGGTCACGGCAAACTGCAATATACCGACGAAGGTTTTCCGTTCCCTATCGATGTGCCGTTTGTCCCCAGCGATAACCCAACCGGTGCCTATCAACGTATTTTCACCCTCAGCGACGGCTGGCAGGGTAAACAGACGCTGATCAAATTTGACGGCGTCGAAACCTATTTTGAAGTCTACGTTAACGGTCAGTATGTGGGGTTCAGCAAGGGCAGTCGCCTGACCGCAGAGTTTGACATCAGCGCGATGGTTAAAACCGGCGACAACCTGTTGTGTGTGCGCGTGATGCAGTGGGCGGACTCCACCTACGTAGAGGACCAGGATATGTGGTGGTCGGCGGGGATCTTTCGCGATGTTTATCTGATCGGAAAACAACTCACGCATATTAACGATTTCACCGTGCGCACCGACTTTGACGAAGCCTATTGCGATGCCACGCTTTCCTGCGAAGTGGTGCTGGAAAATCTCGCCGCCTCCCCTGTCGTCACGACGCTGGAATATACCCTGTTTGATGGCGAACGCGTGGTGCACAGTAGCGCCATTGATCATTTGGCAATTGAAAAACTGACCAGCGCCAGCTTTGCTTTTACTGTCGAACAGCCGCAGCAATGGTCAGCAGAATCCCCTTATCTTTACCATTTGGTCATGACGCTGAAAGACGCCGACGGCAACGTTCTGGAAGTGGTGCCACAACGCGTTGGCTTCCGTGATATCAAAGTGCGCGACGGTCTGTTCTGGATCAATAACCGTTATGTGATGCTGCACGGCGTCAACCGTCACGACAACGATCATCGCAAAGGCCGCGCCGTTGGGATGGATCGCGTCGAGAAAGATCTCCAGTTGATGAAGCAGCACAACATCAACTCCGTGCGTACCGCTCACTACCCGAACGATCCGCGTTTTTACGAACTGTGTGATATCTACGGCCTGTTTGTGATGGCGGAAACCGACGTCGAATCGCACGGCTTTGCTAATGTCGGCGATATCAGCCGTATTACCGACGATCCGCAGTGGGAAAAAGTCTACGTCGAGCGCATTGTTCGCCATATTCACGCGCAGAAAAACCATCCGTCGATCATCATCTGGTCGCTGGGCAATGAATCCGGCTATGGCTGTAACATCCGCGCGATGTACCATGCAGCGAAGGCGCTGGATGACACGCGACTGGTGCATTACGAAGAAGATCGCGATGCTGAAGTGGTCGATATTATTTCCACCATGTACACCCGCGTGCCGCTGATGAATGAGTTTGGTGAATACCCGCATCCGAAGCCGCGCATCATCTGTGAATATGCTCATGCGATGGGGAACGGACCGGGCGGGCTGACGGAGTACCAGAACGTCTTCTATAAGCACGATTGCATTCAGGGACATTATGTCTGGGAATGGTGCGACCACGGGATCCAGGCGCAGGATGACAACGGCAATGTCTGGTATAAATTCGGCGGCGACTACGGCGACTATCCCAACAACTATAACTTCTGTCTTGATGGTTTGATCTATTCCGATCAGACGCCGGGACCGGGCCTGAAAGAGTACAAACAGGTTATCGCGCCGGTAAAAATCCACGCACTGGATCTGACTCGCGGCGAGCTGAAAGTCGAAAATAAACTGTGGTTTACCACGCTTGATGACTACACCCTGCACGCAGAGGTGCGCGCCGAAGGTGAAACGCTCGCGACGCAGCAGATTAAACTGCGCGACGTTGCGCCGAACAGCGAAGCCCCCTTGCAGATCACGCTGCCACAGCTGGACGCCCGCGAAGCGTTCCTCAACATTACGGTGACCAAAGATTCCCGCACCCGCTACAGCGAAGCCGGACACCCTATAGCCACTTATCAGTTCCCGCTGAAGGAAAACACCGCGCAGCCTGTACCTTTCGCACCAAATAACGCCCGTCCGCTGACGCTGGAAGACGATCGTTTGAGCTGCACCGTTCGCGGCTACAACTTTGCGATCACCTTCTCAAAAACGAGTGGTAAACCGACATCCTGGCAGGTAAATGGCGAATCGCTGCTGACCCGCGAGCCAAAGATCAACTTCTTCAAGCCGATGATCGACAACCACAAGCAGGAGTACGAAGGGCTGTGGCAGCCGAATCATTTGCAGATCATGCAGGAACATCTGCGCGACTTTGCCGTAGAACAGAGCGATGGTGAAGTGTTGATCATCAGCCGCACGGTTATTGCCCCACCGGTGTTTGACTTCGGGATGCGCTGCACCTACATCTGGCGCATCGCTGCCGATGGCCAGGTTAACGTGGCGCTTTCCGGCGAGCGTTACGGCGACTATCCGCACATCATTCCGTGTATCGGTTTCACCATGGGGATTAACGGCGAATACGACCAGGTGGCGTATTACGGTCGTGGACCGGGCGAAAACTACGCCGACAGCCAGCAAGCTAACATCATCGAAATCTGGCGCAGCACCGTCGATGCCATGTTCGAGAACTATCCCTTCCCGCAGAACAACGGCAACCGTCAGCATGTCCGCTGGACGGCACTCACTAACCGCCACGGCAACGGTCTGCTGGTGGTTCCGCAGCGCCCAATTAACTTCAGCGCCTGGCACTATACCCAGGAAAACATCCACGCTGCCCAGCACTGTAACGAGCTGCAGCGCAGTGATGATATCACCCTGAATCTCGACCACCAGCTGCTTGGCCTCGGCTCTAACTCCTGGGGCAGCGAGGTGCTGGACTCCTGGCGCGTCTGGTTCCGTGACTTCAGCTACGGCTTTACGTTGCTGCCGGTTTCTGGCGGAGAAGCTACCGCGCAAAGCCTGGCGTCGTATGAGTTCGGCGCAGGGTTCTTTTCCACGAATTTGCACAGCGAGAATAAGCAATGAGGATCATCGATAACTTAGAACAGTTCCGCCAGATTTACGCCTCTGGCAAGAAGTGGCAACGCTGCGTTGAAGCGATTGAAAATATCGACAACATTCAGCCTGGCGTCGCCCACTCCATCGGTGATTCATTGACCTACCGTGTGGAAAATGACTCCGCGACCGATGCGCTATTTACCGGGCATCGACGCTATTTTGAAGTGCATTACTACCTGCAAGGGCAGCAAAAAATTGAATATGCGCCGAAAGAGACATTACAGGTAGTGGAATATTATCGTGATGAAACTGACCGTGAATATTTAAAAGGCTGCGGAGAAACCGTTGAGGTCCACGAAGGGCAAATCGTTATTTGCGATATCCATGAAGCGTATCGGTTTATCTGCAATAACGCGGTCAAAAAAGTGGTTCTCAAAGTCACCATCGAAGATGGTTATTTCCATAACAAATAACAACTACGGCGGCAAAAGGAGTTTGCCGCCACCGCTACCCTACACATTTTCGGAGATGTGTTATGTCTGATACCAAACGTAATACAATCGGCAAATTCGGCTTACTCTCGCTGACTTTTGCCGCCGTTTACAGCTTTAACAACGTTATCAATAATAATATTGAGCTTGGACTGGCCTCGGCACCGATGTTTTTCCTCGCGACGATTTTTTATTTTATTCCCTTCTGTCTGATCATCGCAGAATTTGTTTCGTTAAATAAAAACTCAGAAGCTGGTGTATACGCGTGGGTAAAAAGTTCGCTGGGCGGGCGTTGGGCATTTATTACTGCCTATACCTACTGGTTCGTAAACCTGTTCTTTTTCACCTCACTGTTGCCGCGCGTTATTGCTTATGCTTCGTATGCCTTCCTCGGCTACGAATATATTATGACGCCGGTTGCCACCACCATTATCAGTATGGTGCTGTTCGCCTTCTCCACCTGGGTTTCCACCAACGGGGCGAAAATGCTGGGGCCAATTACCTCCGTCACTTCAACGCTGATGCTGCTGTTAACGCTCTCCTACATTTTACTGGCAGGTACGGCACTGGTTGGCGGCGTACAGCCTGCCGATCCGATCACCGTTGACGCGATGATCCCGAACTTCAACTGGGCGTTCCTCGGCGTTACCACCTGGATCTTTATGGCCGCAGGTGGCGCGGAGTCCGTCGCGGTGTACGTTAACGACGTCAAAGGCGGTTCGAAATCGTTCGTTAAAGTGATCATCCTCGCCGGGATTTTTATCGGTGTGCTGTATTCCGTCTCCTCGGTGCTGATTAACGTCTTCGTCAGCAGCAAAGAGTTGAAATTTACTGGCGGCTCGGTACAGGTATTCCACGGCATGGCGGCGTATTTTGGTCTGCCGGAAGCGTTGATGAATCGCTTTGTCGGTCTGGTATCCTTTACCGCTATGTTCGGTTCCCTGCTGATGTGGACCGCAACGCCGGTGAAAATTTTCTTCTCCGAAATCCCGGAAGGCATCTTTGGTAAGAAAACCGTCGAACTGAACGAAAATGGCGTTCCGGCGCGTGCAGCGTGGATCCAATTCCTGATCGTCATCCCGCTGATGATTATCCCGATGCTCGGTTCCAATACCGTGCAGGATCTGATGAATACCATTATTAATATGACCGCCGCAGCGTCCATGCTTCCGCCGTTATTCATCATGCTGGCTTACCTGAATTTACGCGCCAAATTAGATCACCTGCCACGTGATTTCCGTATGGGTTCCCGCCGCACCGGTATTATCGTTGTTTCAATGCTGATTGCGATATTTGCCGTAGGGTTTGTCGCTTCGACATTCCCGACTGGCGCGAATATTCTGACCATCATTTTTTATAACGTCGGCGGTATTGTTATCTTCCTTGGCTTTGCGTGGTGGAAATACAGTAAATATATAAAGGGATTAACGGCTGAAGAGCGCCATATTGAAGCGACGCCAGCCAGCAATGTTGATTAAGCAGACTAATAAAAAATGAGCAGGCATTTTCCCTCTTCCTGGATGGGGAGAGGGAAAATAGTTTCTGCCTTTATATCTTTATAATTACAACGATAAAAGGCTGTACTTTTTCTTTAGCTCATGGATTAACACAATGAAATTAATCACTGCACCATGCAGAGCATTACTTGCTCTGCCGTTTTGCTACGCCTTTTCTGCGGCCGCTGAAGAAGCACGTCCGGCAGAACATGACGACACAAAAACACCCGCCATTACCTCGACATCTTCTCCTTCATTTCGTTTTTACGGCGAATTAGGGGTTGGTGGATATATGGATTTAGAGGGTGAGAATAAACATAAATACAGCGACGGCACCTATATTGAAGGTGGCCTGGAGATGAAGTACGGCTCCTGGTTCGGCCTGATTTACGGCGAAGGCTGGACCGTGCAGGCCGACCACGACGGTAATGCCTGGGTGCCTGACCATAGCTGGGGCGGTTTCGAGGGCGGGATTAACCGTTTCTATGGCGGTTATCGTACCAATGATGGCACCGAAATCATGCTCAGTCTGCGTCAGGATTCCTCGCTGGATGACCTGCAATGGTGGGGCGATTTCACGCCCGATCTGGGCTACGTCATTCCCAATACCCGCGACATTATGACTGCGCTGAAGGTGCAGAACTTAAGCGGCAACTTTCGTTATAGCGTCACCGCCACACCTGCCGGACATCATGACGAAAGCAAAGCCTGGCTACATTTTGGCAAGTACGATCGCTACGACGACAAATACACCTACCCGGCAATGATGAACGGTTACATCCAGTATGACCTTGCCGAAGGCATCACCTGGATGAACGGTCTGGAAATCACCGACGGCACAGGGCAACTCTATCTGACGGGACTGCTTACCCCTAACTTTGCCGCTCGCGCCTGGCACCATACCGGACGCGCCGACGGGCTGGACGTACCGGGAAGTGAAAGCGGGATAATGGCGAGCGCCATGTATGAAGCGTTAAAAGGCGTTTATCTCTCCACCGCTTACACCTACGCCAAACATCGCCCTGACCACGCTGACGATGAAACCACCTCTTTCATGCAGTTTGGTATCTGGTACGAATACGGCGGCGGACGTTTCGCAACGGCTTTTGATAGCCGCTTCTACATGAAAAATGCCTCTCACGATCCCAGCGACCAACTCTTCCTGATGCAATATTTCTACTGGTAATAAGGACTGTAATCTCATGAAAATCAAAACTATTTTAACACCAGTAACCTGCGCTCTGCTGATAAGTTTTTCCGCCCATGCCGCTAACGCCGACAATTATAAAAACGTGATTAACCGTACTGGCGCGCCGCAGTACATGAAGGATTACGATTACGACGATCACCAGCGTTTTAATCCGTTTTTCGATCTCGGAGCCTGGCATGGTCATCTGTTGCCAGACGGCCCGAACACCATGGGCGGCTTTCCGGGCGTTGCGCTGCTGACGGAAGAGTACATCAACTTTATGGCCAGCAATTTCGACCGCCTGACCGTCTGGCAGGACGGTAAGAAAGTCGACTTCACGCTGGAGGCATACAGTATTCCCGGCGCGCTGGTGCAAAAACTGACAGCAAAAGATGTGCAGGTTGAAATGACTCTGCGCTTCGCCACGCCGCGCACATCACTACTGGAAACTAAAATCATCAGCAATAAACCGCTGGATCTGGTGTGGGACGGCGAGCTGCTGGAAAAACTGGAAGCGAAAGAAGGGAAACCGCTTTCCGATAAAACCATTGCTGGCGAGTACCCTGACTATCAGCGCAAAATCAGCGCCACCCGTGATGGCCTGAAAGTCACCTTTGGCAAAGTGCGCGCCACCTGGGATCTGCTGACCTCCGGTGAATCAGAATATCAGGTGCATAAATCCCTGCCAGTGCAGACTGAAATCAACGGCAATCGCTTTACCAGTAAGGCGCATATCAACGGTTCGACCACGCTCTATACCACCTACTCCCACCTGCTGACCGCTCAGGAAGTTAGCAAAGAGCAAATGCAGATCCGCGATATTCTGGCGCGTCCGGCGTTTTATCTCACCGCCTCGCAGCAACGCTGGGAAGAATACCTGAAGAAAGGGTTAACCAATCCGGATGCGACGCCGGAACAGACGCGCGTCGCAGTAAAAGCAATCGAAACGCTCAACGGTAACTGGCGCTCGCCTGGGGGGGCGGTGAAATATAACACCGTCACGCCGTCGGTGACCGGACGCTGGTTCTCCGGCAACCAGACCTGGCCGTGGGATACCTGGAAGCAGGCGTTTGCGATGGCGCATTTCAATCCGGACATCGCCAAAGAGAATATCCGCGCGGTCTTCTCCTGGCAGATCCAGCCCGGCGACCGCGTGCGTCCGCAGGATGTGGGCTTTGTCCCCGACCTGATAGCGTGGAACCTTAGCCCCGAGCGTGGCGGCGATGGCGGCAACTGGAACGAACGTAATACCAAACCCAGCCTTGCCGCCTGGTCGGTGATGGAAGTGTACAACGTCACCCAGGATAAAGCCTGGTTGGCAGAGATGTACCCGAAACTGGTGGCCTATCACGACTGGTGGTTACGTAACCGCGATCATAACAGCAACGGCGTGCCGGAATATGGCGCGACCCGCGACAAAGCCCACAACACTGAGAGCGGCGAGATGCTGTTTACGGTGAAAAAAGGTGACAAAGAAGAGACGCAGTCTGGGCTGAACAACTACGCCCGCGTGGTGGAGAAAGGCCAGTACGACAGTCTGGAAATTCCGGCACAGGTTGCTGCGTCGTGGGAATCAGGTCGTGATGACGCCGCCGTCTTTGGGTTTATCGACAAAGAACAGCTGGATAAATATGTCGCTAATGGCGGCAAACGTAGCGACTGGACGGTGAAATTCGCCGAAAACCGCAGTCAGGACGGAACGTTGCTGGGCTACTCGCTATTGCAGGAGTCGGTGGATCAAGCCAGCTATATGTACAGCGATAACCATTATCTGGCGGAGATGGCAACCATACTCGGTAAGCCGGAAGAGGCCAAACGCTATCGCCAGTTGGCACAGCAGCTCGCGGACTACATCAACACCTGTATGTTCGACCCGACTACACAGTTCTACTATGACGTGCGCATTGAAGATAAACCACTGGCGAACGGCTGCGCGGGCAAACCGATTGTCGAGCGCGGTAAAGGGCCAGAAGGCTGGTCACCGCTGTTTAACGGTGCGGCAACGCAGGCCAACGCAGACGCGGTGGTGAAGGTGATGCTCGATCCTAAAGAGTTCAACACCTTTGTTCCGCTGGGAACGGCGGCGTTAACCAATCCGGCTTTTGGCGCTGATATCTACTGGCGCGGGCGCGTATGGGTGGATCAGTTCTGGTTTGGTCTGAAAGGGATGGAACGTTACGGTTATCGCGATGATGCCCTGAAACTGGCGGATACGTTCTTCCGGCACGCCAAAGGGTTAACCGCCGACGGCCCGATTCAGGAAAATTACAACCCGCTGACCGGCGCACAGCAAGGAGCACCAAATTTCTCCTGGAGCGCCGCGCATTTGTATATGTTGTATAACGGTTTTTTCCGTAAGCAGTAATTTGCAACAGCTGGCGGATGCGGCGTGAACGCCTTATCCGCCCTGGCCCGCGGCATCGGGGGTATACGCACTCTTTTCTTTTAAACTGCGGTAAAAACCGGAATGCAACTGACCGAAATTAATAAAATAATACTGATTTGCCGTCTGACGTTTAATGGTCCGACGGTTATGCGCCCTGTTCACTGACTGGTGCTGGAGCTGTTGAGTTGAACAAACGGGTCAGCCGCTCTCCGGGGGCCTGTGAGCAAACACGGCACTATCTGGCCCCCCTGAGAGAAAGGAATTCATTACATGGTAACACCATGCCACATCAAAGCCAGTGCAGGTATGACATTGCCCCTGGCCCTGGAGAACCAGGAGAGCTGCAGAACACGTCTGGAAGAGATGATAAATTTAATCAACGCGGATACGGACGAGGTTAATGAACTGGTAGTTGCCATGACGAACGCGCTGTTTCTGTATCAGACGGTGGTGAGGACTGAGCTGCAACGCACTGAGCCATTCACTGAGCCGTTCAGGTTCAGTTTCTTTTTTTCCAGCCACACCATCACCTTTACGAAGGCGGAGAGTAATAGCAAATTAGTGCAGATTGAGGTCAGTAGGGGCGGGGTGACGGTCCGTGAATGTGTTGGCAGTGCCCGGTTTCGCACCATTGCCGCGGCAATGGTGTCATGCCGTATCAGTGAGGCCGCTGCAACTTCCCTGGCCCTGCAGCAGACCCTGCACAGTCGGGTAATTCTGAAGCTGATGATAAAATTAATCAACGCGGATACGGACCGCAGCATAGCTGTTCCTGACCGGGTTAACGAACTGGCAGTTGCCATGACGAACGCACTATATCGGTACCAGACGGTGAGGGGTGATAAGCAGATAATCCCTGAATCGTTCAGTTTCGGGTTTTCCGGCCATACCATCACCGTCACGCCGGGAAGGTATAGTCGCTCTGTGAACCTTAAGGTCTGTGGGGGCGGGGTGCCAGCTTGTGCAACAGCTGACCGTACTCTGTTTCACACCATTGCCGCAGCACTGGTATCAAGCAACCAGCAAGGAACACTTGATTTCAGATCCTCCCTCCCCTTCCTGGCGGAAGGAAACCTGAGCACGGAAAATGAGGCTACCCCGCCACTGCCCACCCGCCCCCGCGTCCAGGTAAGGCGGAAAGTGGCCAAAAGGGCCAGCCCCCACGTCAAAAACATCCGAAGTTTCAGGTCTTCACAGCCCTTACTGATAGATGGAAATCAGAGTGCGGAACATGAGCATGGCCCGCAATTGCCCTCCGTCCGGGCAAGACAGAAAGGGACTAAAAAGCCCCCATTATCGACGAAGTCATCCTGAAATGGTCGAAGATGCCCCCGGATGAGCGGGCTAAAGATAGCGTGATTTACTATCTCCGTAGCCTGCCGTTCTGTCAGGACGACCACCACGTTACCTATTAATTTTTCGAACACCGTACTTGCACAACGAGAGGTGTCCATATACAGATAAGACGCGACAAGCGTCGTATCCGGCATTTCCAAAGGGCGTATTCTTTTTGAATCCCATCACAAACCCCGCACTCCCCTTTTCCCTTTTCTCTGGCGATGGCTAAATTAGAACTCATCCGACCACATAACAATTATTTTACATACTGGACAATTTTATGAGCTACCCGTCGCTGTTCGCCCCGCTGGATTTAGGCTTCACCACGTTAAAAAACCGAGTACTGATGGGTTCAATGCACACGGGACTGGAGGAATACCCGGACGGCGCTGAACGGCTGGCAGCGTTTTATGCTGAACGCGCCCGTCACGGCGTGGCGTTGATTGTCAGCGGCGGTATTGCACCAGATTTAACAGGCGTTGGCATGGAAGGCGGCGCAATGCTCAATGACGCAAGCCAGATCCCGCACCATCGCACCATAACCGAAGCCGTACATCAGGAAGGCGGCAAAATCGCCCTGCAAATTTTGCATACCGGGCGCTACAGCTACCAACCGCATCTGGTCGCTCCTTCCGCATTGCAGGCTCCCATCAACCGTTTCGTGCCCCATGAGTTAAGCCATGAAGAGATCCTGCAACTGATCGACAATTTCGCCCGCTGCGCGCAACTGGCGCGGGAGGCCGGATACGATGGCGTAGAGGTGATGGGTTCCGAAGGGTATTTGATCAACGAATTTCTGACCCTGCGCACTAACCAGCGTAACGACCAGTGGGGCGGCGATTACCCTAACCGGATGCGCTTTGCAGTTGAAGTGGTGCGAGCAGTGCGCGAACGCGTCGGCAATGACTTCATTATTATCTACCGTCTGTCGATGCTCGACCTGGTAGAAGGCGGCGGTACTTTTGCCGAAACGGTAGGGCTGGCGCAGGCCATTGAAGCGGCGGGCGCGACCATTATCAACACCGGCATTGGCTGGCATGAAGCACGTATTCCGACCATTGCCACGCCCGTGCCGCGCGGTGCCTTTAGCTGGGTCACGCGCAAACTGAAAGGCCACGTCTCGCTGCCGCTGGTGACCACCAACCGGATTAACGATCCGCAGGTTGCCGACGACATTCTCTCGCGCGGTGATGCCGATATGGTATCGATGGCGCGACCGTTTCTTGCTGATGCGGAGCTGCTGTCAAAAGCGCAATCAGGGCGAGCCGATGAGATCAACACTTGTATTGGCTGCAATCAAGCCTGCCTCGATCAGATCTTCGTTGGCAAAGTCACCTCGTGCCTGGTGAATCCTCGCGCCTGCCACGAAACCAAAATGCCGATCCTTCCTGCCGTGCAGAAAAAAAATCTGGCGGTGGTCGGCGCAGGTCCGGCTGGGCTGGCGTTTGCCATTAACGCGGCGGCGCGTGGTCATCAGGTAACGTTGTTTGATGCACACAACGAGATCGGCGGGCAGTTTAATATCGCCAAACAGATCCCAGGCAAAGAGGAGTTTTACGAAACGCTGCGCTATTACCGCCGGATGATCGAAGTAACAGGCGTGACGCTGAAACTCAATCACACCGTGACGGCGGATCAGTTACAGTCGTTCGATGAAACGATCCTCGCTAGCGGGATCGTACCGCGCATTCCACCTATCGACGGAATCGATCATCCGAAGGTGTTGAGTTATCTCAACGTACTGCGCGACAAAGCGCCTGTGGGCAAAAAGGTAGCAATCATCGGTTGTGGCGGGATTGGTTTTGATACGGCGATGTTTTTAAGTCAGCCGGGTGAGTCCACCAGCCAGAACATTGCCGAGTTCTGTAATGAGTGGGGGATCGACAGCAGCCTGCAACAGGCTGGTGGCTTAAGCCCGCAGGGAATGCAGATCCCGCGTAGCCCACGGCAGATTGTGATGCTCCAGCGCAAAGCCAGCAAACCGGGACAGGGGTTAGGCAAAACCACCGGCTGGATCCATCGCACCACCCTGCTCTCGCGGGGTGTGAAAATGATCCCAGGCGTAAGTTATCAGAAGATTGACGATGACGGGCTGCATGTGGTGATCAACGGCGAAACGCAGGTATTAGCAGTGGACAATGTGGTGATCTGCGCAGGGCAAGAGCCAAACCGCGCGCTGGCGCAACCGCTGATTGATAGCGGGAAAACTGTGCATTTAATTGGCGGCTGCGATGTGGCTATGGAGCTGGACGCACGACGGGCAATTGCCCAGGGAACACGGCTGGCGCTGGAGATTTAAATCGTTATTTGAAGCGCCGGATGCGACGCTTGCCGCGTCTTATCCGACCTGGGGGTAATGTGCTGAACGTATGCCAGATAAGGCGTTTACGCCTTATCTGGCAGGTAGCTGCCAATCTTACCGACGACGCCCCAGCTTCACTGCTTTCAGCACCACAAATTTATTATTCGTGGCGATGGTGGTGCAGTTGCCGAAAATCTTCTTCAGTTTATGGAAGTAATCCAGGTGACGGTTGGCAACGATATACAGCTCGCCGTTGATTTTCAGACAGCGGCGGGCGTGGTGGAACATCTCCCAGGCGACGTTATCGGTCAGCGCATGTTGCTGATGAAACGGCGGGTTGCAGAGCACAGCATTAAAGCGGAAAGGCTCCACGCCGGAGAGCGCGTTGTTGATCATAAACTCGCAGCGATCCAACGCCTCTGGCATGTTGGTTTCAACGTTCAAACGGCTGGAAGCAACCGCCATCGGCGATTCATCGACAAACACCACTTTCGCCTGCGGGTTTTTATCAAGCAGCGTCAGACCAATAACGCCATTACCACAACCGAGATCGACAATCTCACCTTCGAGATTCTCTGGCAGATGCTGCATAAAGAAGCGCGCGCCAATATCCAGCCCGGTGCGGGAGAAGACATTCGCATGGTTGTGGATAGTCCAGTCAGTACCTTCCAGTTTCCAGCTAACGGTCTGCGGCGCATCGGCCAGCGGCGGCTCGTTGAAAGTACAGTTAATTAAGCGTGCCTTCTTCCATGCCAGCGTGGTGGTGGTCGGGCCGAGCACTTTTTCGAACAGTTCCAGCGTGGAAGTGTGGATGTCACGGGCTTTGGCACCGGCAATAATACGTGTATCCGGCGTGACCACTTTGCGCAGCGCACGCAGTTGTTGTTCCAGCAACGCCAGTGTTTTCGGTACTTTGATCAGTACCACGCCCGGCTGTTGCGGGTAGTCGGCGGTGCTGTCGAGAAACTTCACGCTCGACTCATCAATCCCGTTGAGGCGTAAATTCTCGCGCGTCGCCAGTTCGCTGATGTATGAGTCGCCAATGCTGTATGGCTTATGTTCCGCCAGCACACAACTTAACGCACCAAAGGCATCATTCAGGATCAACACCGGGCCGCGGATTTCTGTGTCGTCCAACTGTTGCAGCAAATATTCATCCGCCGCTTCCCACGCCTGTAGTGGGTTAACGTCATCCGTCGCCGGAAAACGTTGTAGTGTCAGTGAACGGAAACCGTTGTCTAAGTGGCTCATCGGCCCTCCTGAATGATAAAATTTCGACGTTGCCCCTGAAAAGGGTGCGTGAGTATACCCTTTTTCTCTTTTTCGTGGGCGGTTATGAGCAATCTTACTTATCTTCAGGGTTATCCCGACCAGCTACTTTCCCAGGTGCGAACGCTGATTAACGAACAGCGTCTGGGCGATGTGCTGGCAAAACGCTATCCGGGAACACACGACTACGCCACCGATAAAGCCCTCTGGCAATATACTCAGGATCTTAAAAATCAGTTTCTGCGCAATGCCCCGCCGATCAATAAGGTGATGTATGACAATAAGATCCACGTGCTGAAAAACGCGCTCGGGTTACATACCGCCGTTTCGCGTGTGCAGGGCGGCAAGCTGAAAGCAAAAGCAGAGATCCGCGTCGCTACCGTGTTTCGCAACGCGCCGGAACCGTTTTTGCGCATGATCGTGGTGCACGAGCTGGCGCACCTGAAGGAGAAAGAGCATAACAAAGCGTTTTACCAGTTGTGCTGTCATATGGAACCGCAGTACCACCAGCTTGAGTTCGACACCCGGCTGTGGCTAACGCAGTTGTCGCTTGGGCAGAACAAAATCTGAAAATGATGTCAGGCGTTATCTTTTCTTCCTATAGCGCCTAAAATCGACCTCCCCCCTTTCGTTAAGGATAACGACCATGCAGCCCCGCCTTCTTCTCCGTATTTGTTTTTCTCGCCGGACTCTTAAGATTGGCTGTTTATTGTTGCTTATAGCAGGAGCGACCCTTTTTATTGCCGATCGCGTTATGGTCAACACCAGCAAGCAGCTGACCTGGAGCGATGTCAACGCAGTTCCGGCGCGTAACGTGGGTTTATTGCTGGGAGCCAGGCCGGGTAATCGCTACTTTACCCGACGTATTGATACCGCAGCAGCGTTGTACCACGCCGGAAAAGTGAAATGGCTACTGGTAAGTGGCGATAACGGACGTAAAAATTACGATGAAGCCTCAGGTATGCAGCAGGCTTTGATCGCTAAAGGCGTACCGGCGAAAGTGATCTTCTGCGACTATGCCGGATTCTCAACGCTTGATTCGGTGGTGCGTGCCAAAAAGGTGTTTGGGGAAAACCATATCACCATTATTTCGCAAGAATTTCATAACCAACGCGCCATCTGGCTGGCAAAACAGTACGGCATCGACGCTATCGGCTTTAACGCGCCAGACCTCAATATGAAGCACGGTTTTTATACTCAGTTACGGGAGAAACTCGCCAGAGTCAGCGCGGTGATTGACGCCAAAATCCTCCATCGCCAGCCGAAATATCTCGGGCCATCGGTCATGATTGGGCCGTTTAGTGAGCATGGCTGTCCGGCGCAGAAATAATGCGTATCTGCGCACGTCGAAGATGAAAAAGGCGTGCTACATTGACGGCAGAATCCCTTTATGGAGTATCCACGCGTTATGATACGTTTCGCTGTGATTGGTACGAACTGGATCACTCGCCAGTTCGTCGAGGCCGCCCATGAGAGCGGTAAATACAAGTTAACCGCCGTATATTCCCGCAGCCTTGAACAGGCCCAGCACTTTGCCAATGATTTTTCTGTCGAGCATCTGTTTACCTCGCTGGAAGCGATGGCAGAAAGCGATGCCATTGACGCGGTGTATATTGCCAGCCCGAATGCCCTGCACTTTTCCCAGACACAACTTTTCCTTAGCCACAAAATTCATGTGATTTGCGAGAAGCCGCTGGCATCGAATCTGGCGGAAGTGGATGCCGCCATTGCCTGTGCGCGGGAAAATCAGGTGGTGCTGTTTGAGGCATTTAAAACCGCCAGCCTGCCGAACTTTCATCTGTTACGCCAGGCACTGCCGAAAGTCGGCAAACTGCGTAAAGTCTTTTTCAACTATTGCCAGTATTCCTCGCGGTATCAACGTTACCTGGATGGTGAGAATCCCAACACCTTTAATCCGGCATTCTCTAACGGTTCAATTATGGATATCGGCTTTTACTGCCTGGCGTCGGCGGTGGCATTATTCGGTGAACCGAAAAGCGTGCAGGCAACCGCCAGTTTGCTGGCAAGCGGTGTAGATGCCCACGGCGTGGTGGTGATGGATTACGGTGATTTCAGCGTTACGTTGCAGCACTCAAAAGTGAGTGATTCTGTCCTGGCAAGCGAGATTCAGGGCGAAGCGGGATCGCTGGTGATTGAAAAACTGTCTGAATGCCAGAAAGTTTGCTTTGTTCCGCGTGGCAGCCAGATGCAGGATCTCACCCAGCCGCAGCATATTAATACCATGCTCTACGAAGCAGAGCTGTTTGCTGAACTGGTGGATGAGCATCTGGTGGATCATCCAGGGCTGGCGGTCAGTCGCATCACCGCCAAACTGCTGACCGAGATCCGCCGCCAGACTGGGGTGATTTTTCCGGCAGATAGCGTAAAACTATAATTGCCAAAGTAAAACAGTGTAAAAGGTATGTAACAGACCATTGACTGGCTGAATGGTCTGTCATACTTTGTTACCTGCAAAGGGGAGTAACTTCATTGCCGGTCGATCGTCATTACGATGTGTGAAAAACCACATCCGGTCACCGGGCAACCCGAAAGGAATACGCAGACGTATTCCTTTTTTGTTGTAAGTGAGACCTTGCCGGAAGGCGAGGTCTATGCATAAAAAGCAGCGGCTGACGTCTTCCGACGTTGGCCGTTTTTTTATGTGTAAGGAACTTCTATGAATACTGTCGGCACGCCGTTGCTATGGGGCGGATTCGCTGTTGTTGTCGCCATTATGCTGGCTATCGACCTGTTGTTGCAGGGGCGTCGTGGGGCACATGCCATGACCATGAAACAGGCTGCGGCCTGGTCGCTGGTCTGGGTGACGCTGTCGTTACTGTTTAACGCCGCTTTCTGGTGGTATCTGGTGCAAACCGAAGGTCGCGCCGTTGCCGATCCACAGGCACTGGCCTTTCTCACGGGTTATCTGATTGAGAAATCGCTGGCGGTCGATAACGTCTTTGTCTGGCTGATGTTGTTCAGCTATTTCTCTGTTCCGGCGGCATTACAACGGCGCGTGCTGGTGTATGGCGTGCTCGGGGCGATTGTTCTGCGTACCATCATGATCTTCACTGGCAGCTGGCTGATTTCGCAGTTCGACTGGATCCTGTATATCTTCGGTGCCTTCCTGCTGTTTACCGGCGTGAAGATGGCGCTGGCCCATGAAGATGAATCAGGCATTGGCGACAAGCCGCTGGTGCGCTGGCTGCGCGGTCATTTGCGAATGACCGACACCATCGACAACGAGCATTTCTTTGTGCGTAAGAATGGCTTGCTGTATGCCACGCCGCTGATGCTGGTGCTGATTCTGGTGGAATTGAGCGACGTGATTTTCGCCGTGGATAGCATTCCGGCTATCTTCGCCGTGACCACTGACCCGTTCATTGTGCTGACCTCAAACCTGTTTGCGATCCTCGGCCTGCGTGCGATGTATTTCCTGCTGGCGGGCGTAGCAGAACGTTTCTCGATGCTCAAATATGGCCTGGCGGTGATTCTGGTGTTTATCGGTATCAAGATGCTGATTGTCGACTTCTACCATATTCCAATCGCCGTCTCGCTGGGCGTGGTTTTTGGCATTCTGGTGATGACGTTTATTATCAACGCCTGGGTGAATTATCGGCATGATAAGCAGCGGGCTGGATGATTTTTAATCTGCCTAAGCCGTGTACCCTGTCATCAACATGAGCACCGTTTTCTCCCTCTCCCTTCCGGGGAGAGGGGACTGACCGAGTACTTTTTTGACGTTGTCATCAGTCTGGAAGCCGCACGTTGGCTTTATTTTTATGTCAAATAAATGTAACCATTAAGTTGCAAAATATGACCTCTCTTTAAAATCCAGCATTTTTCGCTTCCCGAAGCTGTAACTTTCCTTATACTCGACCTTGCAAACACTTTGTTACATCCTGAAAGATGCGTCGACAGAACGCACCAGGGATGTGCGACAACACAATGAAAGGATCGAAAAATGACTACGCAACGTTCACCGGGGCTATTCCGGCGTCTGGCTCATGGCAGCCTGGTAAAACAAATCCTGGTCGGCCTTGTTCTGGGGATTCTTCTGGCATGGATATCAAAACCGGCGGCAGAAGCTGTTGGTCTGTTAGGCACTTTGTTCGTCGGCGCACTGAAAGCTGTAGCGCCAATTCTGGTGCTGATGCTGGTAATGGCATCTATTGCTAACCACCAGCACGGGCAGAAAACCAACATTCGCCCTATTCTGTTCCTCTATCTACTGGGCACCTTCTCTGCTGCTCTGGCCGCGGTAGTCTTCAGCTTTGCCTTCCCTTCTACCCTGCACTTGTCCAGTAGCGCGGGTGATATTTCGCCACCGTCAGGCATTGTAGAAGTGATGCGCGGGCTGGTAATGAGCATGGTTTCCAACCCCATCGACGCGCTGCTGAAAGGTAACTACATCGGGATTCTGGTGTGGGCAATTGGCCTCGGTTTCGCACTGCGTCACGGTAACGAGACCACCAAAAACCTGGTCAACGATATGTCGAATGCCGTCACCTTTATGGTGAAACTGGTCATTCGCTTCGCACCGATCGGTATTTTTGGTCTGGTTTCTTCTACCCTGGCAACCACCGGTTTCTCCACACTGTGGGGCTACGCGCAACTGCTGGTCGTGCTGGTTGGCTGTATGTTACTGGTGGCGCTGGTGGTTAACCCATTGCTGGTGTGGTGGAAAATTCGTCGTAACCCGTTCCCGCTGGTGCTGCTGTGCCTGCGCGAAAGCGGCGTGTACGCCTTCTTCACCCGCAGCTCTGCGGCGAACATTCCGGTGAATATGGCGCTGTGTGAAAAGCTGAATCTGGATCGCGATACCTATTCCGTTTCTATTCCGCTGGGTGCCACCATCAATATGGCGGGCGCAGCAATCACCATTACCGTGTTGACGCTGGCTGCGGTTAATACGCTGGGTATTCCGGTCGATCTGCCCACAGCGCTGCTGTTGAGCGTAGTGGCTTCTCTGTGTGCCTGTGGCGCATCCGGCGTGGCGGGGGGTTCTCTGCTGCTGATCCCACTGGCCTGTAATATGTTCGGTATTTCGAACGATATCGCCATGCAGGTGGTTGCCGTCGGCTTTATCATCGGCGTATTGCAGGACTCTTGCGAAACCGCGCTGAACTCTTCAACTGACGTGCTGTTCACTGCGGCAGCTTGCCAGGCAGAAGACGATCGTCTGGCAAATAGCGCCCTGCGTAATTAATTGTTTAACCCCTTTCGTCTACGGCGGAAGGGGTTTTCTCTACTTTAAACGGATCAATTCCCCTTTTCTGCATCCGCCAGAAACGAATGATATTCAGGCCATTCATGAGCAGAAAACTCCCCTCAATCATCGTGCCGCCTATCGACCCCGCCCAGAAGTTGTGAATCACCCAGCAACACGTTGAAAACCACATTACGCAGCGCATGGTCAGCCCTTTACAGCGGAATAGCGCCCAGGTACTGACAATCGTGCCGATAACCGGCAATAGTTCGACAGGATGATGGAACTTCGCGAGGCCAATTCCGCCAGTCAGCACAATAAAAATCGCCATTACCCATAAGCTGCGCGTGCGTAAGGTAATCAATGTACGAATGGCATTAAGGATGGCACTGGCACCGGCGGGATAGGTGCCCAGAAGAAAAAAATGTACGCCAATAACGGCGCTATAGACCGAAAGCTGCTTTTTGAAGCGACGTTCGTCACGGTTGAAAAATGTTGTGATACCAATCAGAAAGGCGATGACACCCACGCCCTGGGCCAGCCAATACGCGGTCATGATAAATCCTTAGCAGGTATGGAAAAGCAAACGGCGCTTCACATTATGAAACGCCGTTTTTTATTAACAACTCATTTCGACTTTATAGCGTTACGCCGCTTTTGAAGATCGCCAGTTCGCGGAAGTCGTTACGCTCGTTGCAGGTTTGTTTACCATTGGCAAACTCAACGATGGTGTCGATAAATTCTTCCAGCAACTGCGGCATCGCTTTACCGTGGATCAGCTGACCCGCGTCAAAGTCGATCCAGTGTTTTTTCTTCGCCGCCAGTTCACTGTTGGTGGCGATTTTCACCGTCGGCACAAATCCACCATACGGCGTTCCACGACCAGTACTGAACAGCACCATATGACAGCCCGCACCCGCCAGGGCGCTGGTCGCTACGGCATCGTTACCCGGCGCACTTAACAAGTTCAGCCCCGGCGTTTTCAGACGCTCGCCGTAACGCAGCACGTCAACCACGACGCTGGAACCCGCTTTCTGGGTACAGCCAAGTGATTTATCTTCCAGCGTGGTGATACCGCCCGCTTTGTTCCCCGGCGATGGGTTTTCATAGATCGGCTGGTCATGGGCAATAAAGTACTGCTTGAAGTCATTGACCATGGTGACCAGTTTTTCAAACGTTGCTTCGTCGCGGCAATGGTCCATCAGCAACTGCTCTGCGCCAAACATCTCCGGCACTTCGGTCAGTACGGTAGTACCGCCGTTAGCAATCACGTAGTCAGAGAAACGCCCCAGCATCGGGTTAGCAGTAATACCAGAAAGACCGTCAGAACCACCGCACTCCAGACCAAACTTCAGTTCGCTGAGTTTGCCCGGTTCGCGTTTATCGTTGCGCATCACGCTATACAGCTGATGCAAATGCTCGATCCCGGCTTCGATCTCATCATCCTGCTGTTGGCAGATCATGAAATGAACGCGTTCAGGATCGATATCGCCCAGCGTTTCACGGAATGCGGCAACCTGGTTGTTTTCACAACCCAGGCCAATCACCAGCACTGCGCCCGCGTTCGGGTGGCGCACCATATTTTGCAGCATGGTGCGGGTATTGATGTGATCGTCGCCCAGCTGCGAGCAGCCGTAGGTGTGGCTGAAGAGGAACACGCCGTCAGTACCTTCGGCGTTGTTGGTCTCTTTCAGGAAACGGTTCTGGATCTGCCGCGCGATGCCGTTGACACAGCCCACGGTTGGCAGGATCCACAGCTCATTACGCACCCCGACATCGCCGTTAGCGCGACGATAGATCTGCACTTCACGATCTGCCGCTTGCGCAGGCAGATCCTGAAAATCAGGTTGATAGCGATACTGATCCAGATCGCTCAGATTCGTGCGCGTATTGTGGGCGTGAACGTGTTCCCCCGCCGCAATATCCGCCAATGCATAACCAATCGGCAGGCCATATTTGATGACGTTGGCCCCTTTTGCGATATCCGTTAACGCAAATTTATGTCCACGAGCAACATCCTGGCGCAGCGTAACAGTCTGGTTATCGACACTGACTTCTGTGCCTTCAGCCAAATCTGCTAAAGCGACCGCGACGTTATCCAGCGCATGGATCTTGATGTATTGCATATCAACCCCAGACCTTAGTTCAGTTCAATGGCGAAGTAGTCACGCGCATTGTTAAAGCAAATATTTTTCACCATCTCGCCCAGCAGGTTGATATCCGCCGGCGCTTCGCCCGCTTCCACCCAGCGACCAATCATCTGGCACAGAATGCGGCGGAAGTATTCGTGACGGGTGTATGACAGGAAGCTACGGCTGTCAGTCAGCATACCGACAAAGCGGCTCAGCAGACCGAGCTGCGCCAGTTGGGTCATCTGACGTTCCATACCGTCTTTCTGGTCGTTAAACCACCAGCCGGAACCGAACTGCATTTTGCCCGGCATACCTTCGCCCTGGAAGTTACCGATCATGGTGCCCAGCACTTCGTTATCGCGCGGGTTCAGGCAGTAGAGAATGGTTTTCGGCAGCAGGTTTTCTTCGTTCTGCTTGCTCAGCAACTTAGACAGCTCTTCCGCCATCGGACGGTCGTTGATGGAATCAAAACCTACATCCGGCCCCAGCAGTTTGAACTGACGCAGGTTGTTATTACGCAGCGCGCCAATGTGGTACTGCTGTACCCAGCCGCGACGCGCATATTCGGCACCAAGGAACACCAGCACCGCAGTTTTGAACTGTGCCACTTCGTGCTCGCTCAGGGTTTCGCCAGCCAGACGACGCGCCAGAATGCTGTCCAGTTCCGCTTCGTTCGCTTCAGCAAACATCACCACATCCAGCGCGTGGTCAGACACTTTACAGCCGTGAGCGGCGAAGTGATCCAGACGTTTGGTCAGGGCAGTTTGCAGATCAGCAAAGCGGCGGATGTCGGTATCAGAGACTTCACCCAGCTTCGCCATGTAGTCGTTAAAGGTCGCCTGTTCGATGTTAAAGGCTTTGTCCGGACGCCAGCTCGGCAGCACTTTGATGGTGAAAGAGCCGTCTTTGGCGATCTCTGCGTGATGCTCCAGAGAATCGATCGGGTCATCGGTGGTGCCGACCATTTTCACGTTCATTTGCTGCATGATGCCGCGCGCGGAGAAGTTATCCTGCGCCAGCAGTTCGTTACATTCGTTCCAGATTTCATCGGCAGTTGACGGAGAAAGCAATTTGCCAGTGATACCGAACGGACGACGCAGTTCGAGGTGCGTCCAGTGGTATAACGGGTTGCCGATAGTGTGCGGAACAGTCGCCGCCCAGGCGTCAAATTTTTCACGGTCAGACGCATCACCAGTACACAGACGCTCAGCCACACCGTTGGTACGCATAGCGCGCCATTTGTAGTGATCGCCCTTCAACCAGATGTCATACAGGTTTTTAAAACGATAGTCTTCCGCAATCTGCTGCGGCGGCAAATGGCAATGGTAATCGAAAATCGGCTGGTCTTTTGCGTAGTCGTGATACAGACGGCGGGCAAATTCGGTATCTAACAGGAAATCTTCAGTCATAAACGGAGTCATTTTCGTCTTCCTCTCAACGAGTGAGCTAGCTTGCTTATGGTGCGATGCTGACAAAGTTATCACACCAATTTCCAGAGTCCGAAGATATTTTCGTGAGTTAGATCAATAAACGTAGTTAAAAAAATTACTCTCAAAGTGGTAAATCTCGCTGCAGGCCGCGCCAGTACTGGCCTCGTAGCCGTCAGGTAATGTCCCTACAAATATTCGCACATTTGTGATGGCTCTCACCTTTTAAAGTTGTATGACAAGTTATCTTTCTGCCGTCGCAAATCATAAGTCGACGGAATGCAAATTGCCGATTCATTCATTTGTTAGATGAATCGGGTTAACCGGTACGGAAGCCGAATTAGCACGAAACTTTCATGGCAACGTTCGGGGCGTGCCGGTTTTTTTTCGGTTACCCGGTCGTAACTAACATCTTCAGCCTCTGGCGGGATGATGGCCGCGCTTCCTGCGGATATAACAAAACGATGAGGTTTTACATGCGTAAAATTAAAGGGTTACGTTGGTATATGATCGCACTGGTGACGCTCGGCACCGTGCTTGGTTACCTGACGCGTAACACTGTGGCGGCAGCTGCGCCAACTCTGATGGAAGAGTTAAACATCTCCACCCAACAGTATTCCTATATCATCGCAGCCTATTCTGCTGCTTATACGGTCATGCAACCGGTAGCAGGTTATGTACTGGATGTGCTGGGTACGAAAATCGGTTATGCAATGTTTGCTGTGCTGTGGGCCGTGTTCTGTGGTGCAACCGCGCTGGCAGGTAGCTGGGGCGGCCTGGCTGTTGCTCGTGGTGCGGTCGGTGCCGCGGAAGCAGCGATGATCCCGGCGGGTCTGAAAGCCAGCTCCGAATGGTTCCCGGCGAAAGAGCGTTCCATCGCGGTAGGTTACTTTAACGTAGGTTCTTCGATTGGTGCGATGATTGCACCGCCGCTGGTGGTATGGGCAATCGTGATGCACAGCTGGCAGATGGCATTTATCATCTCCGGTGCATTGAGCTTTATCTGGGCAATGGCATGGCTGATTTTCTATAAACATCCGCGCGACCAGAAGCATCTGACCGATGAAGAACGCGACTACATTATTAATGGTCAGGAAGCCCAGCACCAGGTGAGCACGGCGAAGAAAATGTCCGTTGGTCAGATCCTGCGTAACCGTCAGTTCTGGGGTATCGCGCTGCCGCGTTTCCTGGCAGAACCGGCCTGGGGTACTTTTAACGCGTGGATCCCGCTGTTCATGTTTAAAGTTTACGGCTTTAACCTGAAAGAGATTGCGATGTTCGCCTGGATGCCGATGCTGTTTGCTGACCTCGGTTGTATCCTCGGTGGTTACCTGCCGCCGCTGTTCCAGCGTTGGTTTGGTGTGAACCTGATCGTTTCTCGTAAGATGGTCGTAACGCTGGGTGCAGTGCTGATGATTGGCCCGGGTATGATCGGTCTGTTCACCAACCCGTATGTCGCAATTATGCTGCTGTGTATCGGTGGTTTTGCCCACCAGGCACTGTCTGGCGCGCTGATTACGCTCTCTTCCGACGTGTTTGGTCGTAACGAAGTGGCAACGGCGAACGGTTTAACCGGGATGTCCGCATGGCTGGCAAGTACGCTGTTTGCGCTGGTTGTCGGTGCACTGGCTGACACCATCGGCTTCAGCCCGCTGTTCGCAGTTCTGGCAGTATTTGACCTGCTGGGTGCGCTGGTTATCTGGACGGTGTTGCAGAACAAACCGGCGATTGAGGTGGCGCAGGAAACACATAACGATCCTGCACCGCAACATTAAGGCTTCGTGTAAGTTTTAGTTTCCCTTCAAAGCCGCCTTCTCAGGCGGCTTTTTCATCACTGTGAGTAGAGCTAAACTCGCAAAAGTGGTATAACAAATATAGTCTGCCGTATCATGCCTGGAGCGCATATGGAAATCACTGAACCACGCCGTTTGTATCAACAACTTGCCGCTGATCTGAAAGAGCGCATCGAACAGGGCGTCTATCTGGTGGGTGATAAACTGCCTGCTGAGCGCTTTATTGCCGATGAAAAGAACGTCAGCCGTACGGTAGTTCGTGAAGCCATCATCATGCTGGAAGTTGAAGGCTATGTGGAGGTGCGTAAAGGTTCAGGTATTCACGTGGTTTCCAACCAGCCGCGTCATCAGCAGGCGGCGGACAATAATATGGAATTCGCCAATTACGGTCCGTTTGAGTTGCTCCAGGCTCGCCAGCTCATCGAAAGTAATATTGCCGAGTTCGCGGCAACTCAGGTAACGAAACAGGACATCATGAAACTGATGGCCATCCAGGAGCAGGCGCGCGGCGAACAATGCTTCCGTGATTCCGAGTGGGATTTGCAGTTCCACATTCAGGTAGCCCTGGCGACGCAGAACTCCGCCCTGGCGGCTATCGTTGAAAAAATGTGGACCCAACGTAGCCATAACCCGTACTGGAAAAAACTACACGAACACATTGATGCCCGTACTGTCGATAACTGGTGCGATGACCACGATCAGATCCTCAAGGCGTTAATTCGCAAAGATCCTCATGCTGCTAAGCTGGCAATGTGGCAGCATCTGGAAAACACCAAAATCATGTTATTTAACGAAACCAGCGACGATTTCGAGTTCAATGCCGACCGCTATCTGTTCGCAGAAAACCCGGTAGTGCATCTCGATACGGCCGCCAGCGGCAGCAAATGAAATTTCCATCCGACAGGCGCTGCAATGCGCCTGTTTGCTTCGTCGGTAAGCGAAAAGTATAAAGTGTCAGCCTGTGTAAATCCTCTCGCCACCCTCCCCTGCAATCAGCAAAATCAGACTCCACGGACATGTAATTTTGATAACGAACAACGTTCACCTTTGTTACAATTAGATTCAATTTGAATTTATGCTTTTGAATGCTTTCTTATCTCACGATTTAACAGGGAATAGTTCAGGCTGTGTTGATGTATCAAACCCGCAAAACATACCAAAACAGCAATAACATTGCGGTAGTGCATCTTTTAAAACCAGCGTGGCGTTAACCGATTCACCAGGAATAATGAATGGAACTTTTGACCCAATTGCTGCAAGCCCTGTGGGCGCAGGATTTTGAAACCCTGGCCAATCCGTCGATGATTGGCATGTTGTATTTTGTCTTGTTTGTAATTTTGTTCCTTGAAAACGGCTTGCTTCCGGCGGCCTTTTTACCGGGCGACAGTTTACTGGTGTTGGTCGGCGTATTGATTGCGAAAGGCGCGATGGGCTATCCGCAAACGATTCTGCTGCTGACCGTTGCCGCCAGCCTCGGTTGCTGGGTCAGCTATATTCAGGGGCGATGGCTGGGCAATACCCGCACAGTACAAAACTGGCTATCTCATTTACCCGCGCATTATCATCAACGCGCACACCATCTTTTTCATAAACACGGTTTATCGGCGCTGTTAATTGGTCGCTTTATTGCATTTGTCAGAACACTGCTGCCGACGATTGCCGGATTATCAGGGCTGAATAACGCGCGCTTTCAGTTCTTCAACTGGATGAGCGGTCTGCTGTGGGTATTGATCCTGACAACTCTGGGTTACATGCTCGGCAAAACGCCGGTATTTTTAAAGTACGAGGACCAGCTGATGTCATGCCTGATGCTGCTCCCGGTGGTGCTGCTGGTGTTTGGCCTGGCAGGTTCTCTGGTCGTGTTATGGAAAAAGAAATATGGAAATCGGGGGTAAGGGATGCAAATACCTCGCATGTCGCTTCGCCAGCTAGCCTGGTCCGGCGCTGTTTTACTTCTGGTCGGCACACTGTTGCTGGCCTGGTCCGCGGTTCGCCAGCAAGAGTCTACGCTGGCGATTCGTGCCGTTCATCAAGGGACAACGATGCCAGACGGTTTTTCAATCTGGCATCACCTTGACGCTCACGGCATTCCTTTCAAAAGTATCACCCCCAAAAATGACACTCTGTTAATTACCTTTGACTCCAGCGACCAGAGTGCCGCCGCAAAAGCGGTCCTCGACAGAACATTGCCCCATGGCTACATCATCGCGCAGCAGGACAATAATAGTCAGGCTATGCAGTGGCTGACCCGGTTGCGGGATAACTCTCATCGCTTCGGATAACTTCCTGTTATCCGAAACATATCACTGACTTTGGTGATTTCACCGTAACTGTCTATGATTAATGAGGCGGTGGTTAACACTACCGCTTCGTTGTCTGGACAATCGTTCCTTTGTAATAGGTCCGAATCACAATGGAAGGTTCAAGAATGAAATACCGCATCGCTTTAGCTGTTTCTCTTTTTGCTCTTAGTGCCGGTAGTTATGCCACTACCCTGTGTCAGGAAAAGGAGCAAAATATCCTTAAGGAGATCAGCTATGCCGAAAAACACCAAAACCAGAATCGTATTGACGGTCTGAATAAAGCCCTGAGTGAAGTCCGGGCCAACTGTTCAGATAGCCAGCTGCGTGCCGATCATCAGAAGAAAATCGCAAAGCAGAAAGATGAGGTGGCGGAACGCCAGCAAGATTTAACCGAGGCGAAGCAAAAAGGCGATGCCGATAAGATTGCCAAACGCGAACGGAAACTGGCAGAAGCGCAGGAAGAGCTGAAAAAGCTGGAAGCGCGCGACTACTAACTCACAATAGTCACTACTTACTCACCTGGAGAAAACTATGTCGAAAGAACACACTACGGAACATCTGCGTGCTGAGTTGAAATCCCTTTCCGATACGCTGGAAGAGGTGCTTAGCTCATCTGGCGAGAAGTCGAAAGAAGAGTTGAGTAAGATTCGTAGCAAAGCGGAGCAGGCACTGAAACAGAGCCGTTATCGCCTGGGTGAAACCGGTGATGCCATCGCCAAACAAACCCGTGTTGCGGCAGCGCGTGCCGATGAGTATGTGCGTGAAAACCCGTGGACGGGCGTGGGCATTGGCGCTGCAATCGGTGTAGTGCTCGGCGTTCTGCTGTCGCGTCGTTAATTATGGCGGACACTCATCACGCGCAAGGGCCCGGTAAAAGCGTTCTGGGCATCGGGCAGCGAATTGTTTCCATCATGGTTGAAATGGTGGAAACACGTCTGCGGCTGGCGGTGGTGGAGCTGGAAGAGGAAAAAGCGAATCTCTTTCAACTTTTACTGATGCTGGGCCTGACGATGCTTTTCGCTGCATTTGGTCTTATGAGCCTGATGGTGCTGATTATTTGGGCGGTTGATCCGCAATATCGCCTGAATGCGATGATTGCCACCACCGTGGTGTTGCTGCTACTGGCACTGATTGGCGGCATCTGGACGTTACGTAAATCGCGTAAATCCACCCTGCTGCGCCATACACGCCATGAGCTGGCAAACGATCGGCAGCTGCTCGAGGAGGAGTCCCGTGAGCAGTAAAGTCGAACGTGAACGACGTAAGGCGCAACT
Source organism: Escherichia sp. F1 (assembly GCF_046764225.1). Classification (NCBI taxonomy): domain Bacteria; kingdom Pseudomonadati; phylum Pseudomonadota; class Gammaproteobacteria; order Enterobacterales; family Enterobacteriaceae; genus Escherichia; species Escherichia sp. F1. The sequence continues at coordinate 647,112 of NZ_CP177202.1, read as the reverse complement.
GCTTAGCCAGATCCAGCAACAACGGTTGGATCTTTCCGCCAGTCGTCGTGAATGGCTGGAGGCAACAGGCGCTTACGATCGTCGCTGGAATATGCTGCTAAGTCTGCGCTCCTGGGCGCTGGTTGGCAGTAGCGTGATGGCGATCTGGACGATTCGCCATCCTAATATGCTGGTCCGCTGGGCCAGACGCGGTTTTGGCGTATGGAGCGCCTGGCGTCTGGTTAAAACGACCCTCAAGCAGCAACAGCTTCGCGGTTAACTTCCCTCTGGCCGGAGCCATTCCGGCCTTATCCCTCAAATTTTTTGAAGATTTTTGACAGTTTTCCTTGCTAACAATCATCATTCACCACGTTTATGATTCTCTCCATCGACAGCAACGACGCTAATACCGCGCCCTTGCACAAAAAAACAATCAGCAGCCTGAGTGGCGCAGTGGAGAGTATGATGAAAAAATTAGAAGATGTTGGTGTACTGGTAGCGCGCATTTTAATGCCGATTCTGTTCATTACGGCCGGCTGGGGAAAAATTACTGGCTACGCGGGTACGCAACAATATATGGAAGCGATGGGCGTCCCGGGTTTTATGCTGCCGCTGGTGATTCTGCTTGAGTTTGGTGGTGGTCTGGCAATCCTGTTTGGTTTCCTGACTCGCACCACAGCCCTGTTTACTGCGGGCTTTACGCTGCTGACGGCATTTTTATTTCACAGCAACTTTGCTGAAGGCGTCAACTCGCTGATGTTCATGAAAAACCTGACAATTTCTGGCGGATTCCTGCTACTGGCAATTACCGGTCCGGGCGCGTATAGCATCGACCGCCTGCTGAATAAAAAGTGGTAAGCACGCGCTATACTTAACGATAAAAAACGAGGAGGAAGCTCCTCGTTTTTGCTATTGGAGGAGAGAAAAATGGGTCAACTGATTGACGGCGTCTGGCATGACACCTGGTACGATACCAAATCCACCGGCGGTAAATTTCAACGTTCAGCTTCCGCATTTCGTAACTGGCTCACTGCCGATGGCACTCCTGGCCCCACTGGCATAGGCGGTTTTACCGCAGAGAAAGATCGTTATCATCTCTATGTTTCACTCGCCTGCCCGTGGGCGCACCGCACGCTGATCATGCGTAAACTCAAAGGACTGGAACCGTTTATTTCCGTTTCCGTAGTGAACCCGCTGATGCTGGAAAACGGCTGGACCTTTGATGACAGTTTTCCGGGAGCAACCGGAGATACGCTCTATCAACATGAATTTCTGTATCAGCTTTATCTCCACGCCGATCCACACTACAGCGGACGAGTTACTGTTCCCGTGCTGTGGGACAAAAAGAACCACACCATCGTCAGCAACGAATCAGCGGAAATCATCCGCATGTTCAATACCGCGTTTGATGCGCTGGGTGCGAAAGCTGGAGATTACTACCCACCAGCCCTGCAACCGAAAATTGACGAACTTAACGGCTGGATTTATGACACCGTTAACAACGGCGTGTATAAAGCCGGTTTTGCCACCAGCCAGCAAGCCTACGACGAGGCGGTAGTGAAAGTGTTTGAATCGCTGGCGCGACTGGAACAGATTTTAGGCCAGCATCGTTACCTGACCGGCAACCAGCTAACCGAAGCCGATATTCGCCTGTGGACCACGCTGGTGCGTTTTGATCCGGTGTATGTCACCCACTTCAAGTGTGATAAGCACCGCATCAGCGATTACCTGAATCTGTATGGCTTCCTGCGCGATATCTACCAGATGCCGGGGATCGCCGAAACAGTCAATTTCGATCACATCCGTAATCATTACTTCCGCAGCCATAAGACCATCAACCCTACGGGGATTATTTCAATTGGTCCGTGGCAGGATCTCGATGAACCGCATGGACGAGATGTTCGCTTCGGTTAAAAAAAGGCACCTTACGAGGTGCCTCTGATTATTAGCTAAGTGCATGTTGTGCATGTCGGATGCGGCGTGAACGCCTTATTCAACCCACAAAACTTTTTATATTCAATATGTTGCAAGGACAGCGTAAGCCAGATAAGCGTAGTGCATCTGGCAATTTTGCACTTGTCATCAGTTTTAGCGCGCCTTCAAAGCACCTTATTAATTCATTGAACGAATATTTACTGCCATTTCATTCACGTCTATTCTTAATTTGCTGCTTTAAAAACAAGTGATTGAGCAAAATTGAGGCAAAAATGGACTGGTATCTGAAAGTACTAAAAAATTATGTCGGTTTCCGGGGTCGTGCGCGGCGCAAAGAGTACTGGATGTTTATTCTGGTCAACATCATCTTTACGTTCGTGCTGGGGCTACTGGATAAAATGTTAGGCTGGCAACGTGCCGGTGGCGAAGGCATCCTGACGACAATCTACGGTATTCTGGTGTTTTTACCATGGTGGGCAGTTCAGTTCCGCCGCCTGCACGACACCGACCGCTCGGCGTGGTGGGCACTGCTATTCTTAATCCCGTTTATCGGCTGGCTTATTATCATCGTCTTTAACTGCCAGGCGGGTACGCCAGGCGAAAACCGCTTTGGACCTGATCCAAAACTGGAACCTTAAAACAAATCTACTCGCCGGATGTCTGACTCATCCGGCTTTTATCATTATGTTGATGAATGAATAATTTACTAATGTTTATTTAAAATATTTCAATGTCGTTATATAAATTACCTATAAAAAATAACCATATATTTATCTTAAATATCAAAACCTTTATAACATCCGAAAAAGAAAGATACGAATAGCATTTACTCCATCCCCGGAATAGACTTTCGCAACTTTTAATTAAAGGGATGTTTTTATGCAGTGGTATTTAGCCGTATTAAAAAATTATGTTGGTTTCTCTGGTCGCGCACGTCGTAAAGAGTACTGGATGTTTACTCTGATTAACGCCATCGTCGGCGCTATTATCAATGTCATTCAATTGATTTTAGGTTTAGAGTTTCCATTCCTTTCTCTCATTTACCTGGCAGCAACAATCATTCCGGTCATTGCTCTGTGCGTTCGTCGTCTGCACGATACTGACCGTTCAGGTGCGTGGGCGCTTCTCTATCTGGTACCGGTCATTGGCTGGTTAGTTCTGTTTGTATTTGCCTGTTTAGAGGGCAATTCTGGCAGCAATCGTTACGGAAACGATCCGAAGTTTGGTTCAAATTAATATTAAAATTGGGGCGATATTTCGCCCCTTTTTATTAACAATAACAAATATTATTTTCCGCTAAAAAGTTTGGGAATTTCCCGCAAACACCAGGATTTCGCTTCCCCCATACTGTCACGACGCCAGGCCATAATAATATCGATCTCGCTGGTCGATTCTGGGCTGACGACACGCAACCGCCCTTCCGCGATATCTTTTTCGACCATCGGATACGGCATCGTCGCCACGCCAAGCCCCGCCAGTAATGCCTGACGTTTATCTTCAATCGTGCTCACCGTTAAGCGCGGCTGTTTGTCCAGCAGCTGTACGGTCAACACCGGGCGCTCACGAGCGGTATCCGCCACCGCAATTCCACGATATTTCACGCGCGTCACTTCAGATAACGGTTCCGGCTCCTGATGAATCGGGTGATCAGGCGCGGCAACGTAGACGTTCATTAACGTATAGAGCTTGCGCGAGTTGATCTCCGACGAGGAACGAAAATGCATATCCGGCGCGATAACGATATCCGCCCGCCCCTGCTCCAGTCGTTCCCACGCCCCCGCCAGCACTTCGGTGATGATTGCCAGTTGGGTATTGGCTTTTGCCGCCAGTTTGTCAATTAACGGGAAAAAGGCAGGTGTCGGTACCAGCGCCTCGGTCACAATGGTGAGATGCGTTTCCCAACCGCGCGCGAGGGCTTCCGCATCGGTAGTCAGTTTATCTGCGGCTTCCAGCAAAACGCGCCCTCGCTCCAGCAACATCCTCCCGACATTGGTGAATTTGGTGCGATGGCCCGAGCGGTCAAACAGCACCACATCCAGCTCTTCTTCCAGTTTTTGCATGGTGTAGCTAAGTGCGGAAGGCACGCGTCCCAGCTCATCCGCCGCCGCCGCAAAACTGCCCCGGCGATCGATCGCATCCATAACCCGTAGTGCTTCCAGCGTTAATGCCCTTTCTTTGGCCATTTCGTTCTCATTCAGGAAATTTGAACATACCGGGCAGAATATCTGGCTAACAATGTAGCGTCCAGCCCCTTACCATAAAAGGAAGTAAAGAGAGGTCAAGAATTATGATTACTACCCGAACTGCCAGGCAGTGTGGACAAGCAGACTACGGATGGTTGCAGGCCCGGTATACTTTTTCCTTTGGACACTACTTCGACCCGAAATTGTTAGGCTATGCCTCCCTGCGCGTGCTTAACCAGGAAGTGCTGGCCCCAGGTGCCGCCTTTCAGCCGCGAACCTATCCCAAAGTCGATATTTTAAATGTGATTCTGGATGGAGAAGCTGAGTATCGCGACAGCGAAGGCAATCATGTTCAGGCCAGCGCTGGTGAGGTGTTGCTGCTCTCTACCCAGCCGGGTGTCAGCTATAGCGAACACAATCTCAGCAAAGACAAACCGTTAACGCGAATGCAGCTTTGGCTGGATGCCTGCCCGCAGCGAGAGAATCCACTGATTCAAAAGCTGGCGCTTAATATGGACAAGCAGCAATTAATCGCCTCGCCAGAGGGTGCGATGGGAAGCCTGCAATTGCGCCAGCAAGTGTGGCTGCATCATATTGTGCTCGACAAAGGCGAAAGTGCAAATTTCCAGTTGCATGGGCCACGCGCGTATTTGCAATCGATTCACGGGAAATTTCATGCACTTACGCATCATGAAGAGAAAGCGGCGCTGACCTGCGGTGATGGGGCGTTTATTCGTGACGAGGCTAACATTACGCTGGTTGCCGATTCCCCACTGCGCGCTTTGCTGATAGATTTGCCTGTCTAGTTGTTTTTACAGGGAGATGATGATGAGTAAAAAATCGGCCAAAAAGCGTCAGCCAGTGAAGCCCGTGGTGGCGAAAGAACCTGCTCGCACCGCCAATAATTTTGGCTATGAAGAGATGTTGAGCGAGCTGGAAGCCATCGTCGCGGATGCTGAAACGCGTTTAGCCGAGGATGAAGCTACCGCGTAAAGACAGGTGCCGGATGCGGCGTAAACGCCTTATCCGGCACGATACCCAAAACCTGGCGTTTATCTGGCCTTGCTCGCCATAATCTCGATAATCTGCCGATCCGTTTGCTGCATCGAATGGCTTGCTAACGCACACAGGTTGGCAATCGACTGCTCAACATCATGCGCCACAATCCCTTCATTGCCGGTCACGGCGGTATCATCCAGCGCCATTAACACCGCTTTCCACGCAGCCGAAGCACTGGTCGAAACCTTCATCGCGCAGCTGTTCGACGCACCATCGCAAATCATGCCGCTGACATCGCCGATCATACTGCTGATCGCCATCGAGATGGTTTCATAACGCCCATCCACCAGCCATGCCATCCCGGCGGCGGCCCCCATTGCTGCGGTCGTTGCGGCACAAAGCGCAGACAAACGCGGTAACTGGTTATGGATGTAAATCGCGCTCAAATGCGAAAGCATCAGCGCACGCGCCAGCCGTTCATCATCGGCCCCGAAGTGTTCTGCTACCACCACCACAGGCATTGTTGCAGTGATCCCCTGGTTACCCGAGCCTGAATTACTCATCGCCGGAAGCGTAGCACCGCCCATACGCGCATCGGATGCCGCGCTGGTACGAATCACAATGGATGAAGAGAGATCTTTCGCCAGCAAACCGCGCGCGCACTGTTTTTCCAGCGTCGCACCAATATGCAGCCCCCAGTTACCGCTCAAACCTTCCTGCGATAACGCACAATTTAACTTCGCAGAATCGAGAATAAAGCGGATCGCCGCAAACGGGACTTCATTGACGAACTTCAGGATCTCAGCCAGCGTCGTCCTGGAAAGCACCGTCAGCGGCGACTCTTGCTCGCCCTCTGTCACACACGCCTGCTGGGTAAACACCACACCATTGTGCGTCTCAATATGCACAATGTTGGTATGCCCGCCGACGATGGTGACACACGCCCACTTCTCACCGTTCCAGACTTTGGCGCGTGAGAAGAGGATTTCATCGCAAGGTTCCTGGATCTTAACTGAGACTTTCCCCGCCGCCAGCAGTGCTTTGGCATCGGAAATTGCCTGCGCAGTTGCGTCTTTCAGCACTTCCAGCCCGGCGTTAGCATTTCCACCTAACGCTCCCAGCGCCGCCGCAATTGGCAGCCCCACCATTCCTGTACCGGGAACGGTGACACCCAGACCGTTCTTCATCAGATTTGGCGAAACCCAGGCTTCTACACGTTCAACCGGACCTTCCAGTTCTGCCGCAGCAACCGCCGCCGCCAGCGCCAGTGAAATCGGTTCAGTACATCCCAGCGCCGGTTTTACTTCCTCCTGAACGGCGAGGATGTAACGCTGCCATAACGGATTTAAAGTCGAATCAAACATATTAAAAACCTTAAAATTTCAGGTAAATCAAGAAAATGCCAGGAACGGAGAAACACAAAGCAACAAACCAGTGACGATAATCAGGTACAGAGACATCCCTTTGTATTTGTGCAATGCCGGTACTTTGTAAACCAGCCACGCCGGGATCAGGCACCCTACCATGCCGAAAATCGGGCTACAGATAGAGGTGAAGCTCAACACCGGTGCGTTCAGTACGATGGCGCTCCAGGCCAGCAAAATGGCGAAAATCATGATGCCGCGCTGAACGAGATTTTCGTTAATCTTCTCGGCAGGCATCTTGCGACGCAGGATGTTCATTACGATCCCTTGCGTTGCTTCGCGAAAGCCTAAATAGACGCCAAAAAACGCGGTCATTACTGCAAAGATATTGAGAATGACGCTGACCACTTTCACCCACGCTGCGCCGTCACCGCTAATAAACTGCGCCGCAATTGCCAGCGCGGAAATATTCTGCTCGTAGGCTTTTACCGCTTCGTCATGTCCCATCGCCAGCGTGAACGACACGGCGTAGAAAAAGACGGTGACAAACAAAATACCAAACGCGATATTCATTGCCCGCAATGCTTTATGCCGCGCCACTTCAATCGATTTTTCCCGCGAGCGATAAGAGATCACCATCGGGCTTAACGTCTGGATAAACAGAATCGACGTCAGGGTAAACGGCAGCGTAATAATGGCGTTTTTCACCAGCAGCCCCAGCGGCGGTAGCGAACCGACGTTATACAGATGCCACATTCCCACCATCGACACGCCCAGCGCCGCGACCACCAGCAGCTTGGTCAGCACCATCCCCGTCGAAATTTTGAATAACAATTTCTCGCCGCGTGAGGAGATCGCCACCAGAATGCAAATCAGTACCAGACCATAAAAGGGACTGTCTGACAGCAACCCTTCCGTCACGCCGAAGGTATGCAGGTAGGAAGCACTATCGTTGGTGATGGCGGTGGAATAGACGAACATCCAAATCACCAGCATTACGAAATAGAGTGCACCTAACAGGATGCCCCAGTTTTTACCTAAATAACCGCTAATGACGCTCGGGTAATCTTTACATTCTGGTGATTCTGCCAGCGTATTAATAAACAACCGCTGAAACAGATACATTGCCGGGTAACCAATCACCGATGAGAGCAAAAATACCCACAATCCCATCAAACCGACCTGCACCGGGAGAAAAACAATCCCCGCGCCAATCGCCATCCCGATACTCATAATCACCCAGCCGGTGTCAGTACTGTCGAATTTGATCGCTTCTCGCCACTCGCTCTCACTCATTCCAGCACGACCCGCCGGGGTCGAAGCGTCTGCAATGACGCCTTTATTCGATGCAATTTCCATAATTTCTCGCTCAATATTTTGTAGGGCTTATTATTTTTTTCCGAGCCGCATCAAGGCGATATGCGGTCTACGTTTTTGCAGGCGAGTTATTAGAATAAAGAAATGATACGCGCGAGGTCAGAGAAAATCTTCACAATCAAGACTTTGAAATAACGGAGATGGATAAGAATTTTCTACTAAATTAATCACAAGAGAATATTCATTCTCTATTTGCGGCAGATCACAAAAAAAAGGTGCACATTTGTGCACCCAAGGATGAAAGCTGACAGCAATGTCAGCCGCAGACCACTTTAATGGCCAGTCCTCCGCGTGATGTTTCGCGGTATTTATCGTTCATATCTTTGCCGGTTTCATACATCGTCTCGATCACTTTATCGAGTGAAACACGCGGTGCCGAGGTGCGGCGCATCGCCATCCGCGCGGCGTTTACTGCTTTCACGGCATTAATGGCATTACGTTCAATGCACGGGATTTGTACCTGTCCGGCAACCGGATCGCAGGTCAGCCCAAGATTATGCTCCATCGCGATTTCCGCCGCATTGCATACCTGCGCCGGACTGCCGCCCAGGAGTTCAGTTAACCCTGCCGCCGCCATTGAACAGGCCACGCCAATCTCCCCCTGACAGCCGACTTCCGCGCCAGAGATGGAGGCGTTCATTTTATACAGCGCGCCAATAGCCCCCGCTGCCAGAAAATAGCGGGCAATTGACCGCTCGTTTACCGGACGACGGAACTTATCGTAATAAGCCAGCACTGCCGGAATAATGCCGCACGCACCGTTAGTCGGTGCCGTTACCACACGCCCGCCAGCTGCGTTTTCTTCACTAACCGCCAGCGCATACATGTTGATCCAGTCGATGACATTCATCGGATCGTTAGAGATGTTATCGCTGGAAACCAGCTGACGACGCAGCGCTACGGCACGGCGCGGCACATTGAGCGGACCAGGCAGCACGCCTTCAGTGTTCATCCCGCGTTCAATACCGTCATGCATCACTTGCCAGATACGGGCAAACCCTGCGTCAATTTCCGCTTTGCTGCGCAGCGCCAGCTCGTTGTGCATCATCAGGCCAGATATAGACAGGCCGTTGTAATCACACATTTTCAGCAGTTCACCTGCTGAGTGGAAATCGTAAGGTACGGACGTTTCGACATCGTGCGACAGGCCGAAGTGTTCTTCTTCGACAATAAACCCGCCGCCGACAGAGTAATAGGTTTTACTTAATAGCGCTTCCTGTCCCTTCCAGGCAGTGATCCGCATTCCGTTCTCATGGCGAGGCAACATTTCGGGATGGAAGATAATGTTCTTTGCTACAGGAAAATCAACAATATGCGCACCAGATGCCACTGGCAGCCGCCCGCTGCGCGTTACTAACTCTATAAATGCAGGGATCTCATCAATGACAACATCCTGCGGACTGTTTCCTGCCAGTCCCATGATAATGGCGACATCCGTGGCATGGCCTTTGCCCGTCAGTGACAACGACCCGTACAGATCGACCACAATATGGCTCGTCGCGGTTAATAAGCCGCTACTTTCCAGCCGATCAATAAAACTTTTTCCGGCATTCATTGGCCCCACGGTATGCGAACTGGAGGGACCAATCCCAATTTTGAAAATATCGAATGCACTAATCATATCCACACCCTCGGATTGCCGTTCAGTGAAGTGGAGCGGAACGACCTTGCGACCGTCCCGCTCACGAGGCTTTACGCACTACGTACTGCGATGGCTTCAATTTCCAGCTTCACATCTTTCGGCAAACGCGCGACCTGCACACAGCTCCGGGTCGGGTAGGTCGCCTGATGCTCATCGAAGAACTGCTTATAGACTTCATTGATGGTGGCAAAATCATTCAGATCGGTGATGAACACGGTCATCTTGATGATATCGCCCACGCTCAGCCCGGCAGCAACCACGATCGCTTTGACGTTTTCGAGGCTTAAACGCGCCTGATCTTGCACATCAGCCGGTATCTCACCGGTCTGTGGGCAAACCGGAATTTGACCGGAGGTGAAGACCATGCTGCCTAAATCAACGCCCTGAACATAAGGGCCGATTGCGCCTGGGGCACGTTGCGTTTCGATAATCTTTTTCATACATCCTCCGGCGTCAGAGCGCCTGGGTAAAAGTACGTGAAATAACATCCTGTTGCTGTTCACGGGTCAGTGCGTTGAAGCGCACGGCGTAGCCAGAGACACGGATTGTCAGGTTAGGATATTTTTCCGGGTGCTCGATGGCATCCAGCAGCATTTCCCGATTCATTACGTTGACGTTGAGGTGTTGACCGCCTTCGACATCCGCTTCGTGGTGGAAATACCCATCCAGCAGGCCGACAAGGTTGGTTTTACGTACTGGATCTTCTTTGCCCAGCGCCGCAGGCACAATCGAGAAGGTGTACGAGATCCCGTCTTTGGCGTAGGTGAACGGCAGTTTCGCCACCGACGTCAATGAGGCCACGGCACCTTTGCGGTCACGACCATGCATCGGGTTAGCGCCCGGCGCGAACGGTGTTCCGGCGCGACGACCGTCCGGCGTATTACCGGTTTTCTGGCCGTACACCACGTTAGAAGTGATAGTCAGAATCGACTGGGTAGGGACGGCGTTGCGATAGGTTGGCAGCGCTTTAATTTTCTTCATAAAGCGTTCAACCAGATCGCAGGCAATGCTGTCTACGCGCTCGTCGTTGTTACCGTACTGCGGATATTCGCCGTCGATTTCAAAGTCCACCGCCAGGCCGTTTTCGTCACGGATTGGTTTCACGCGGGCATATTTGATGGCAGACAGGGAGTCCGTCGCCACCGACAGGCCCGCGATGCCGCATGCCATAGTGCGATAGACATCACGATCGTGCAGCGCCATCAGCGAAGCTTCGTAGCTGTACTTGTCGTGCATGTAGTGAATGATATTCAGCGCACTGATGTACTGCACCGCCAGCCAGTCCATGAAGTGATCGAGGCTGTCCATCACTTTGTCGTAATCCAGCACGTCGTCCATCAGCGGTGCTGTTTTCGGCCCGACCTGAATCTTCAGCTTCTCGTCCACCCCGCCGTTAATTGCGTACAGCAGCGTTTTCGCCAGGTTAGCGCGTGCACCAAAGAACTGCATTTGCTTACCAATCACCATTGGGCTGACGCAGCAGGCAATCGCGTAATCGTCGCTGTTGAAGTCAGTACGCATCAGATCGTCGTTTTCATACTGCAAGGAAGAGGTGACGATCGACACCTGCGCGGCATATTTTTTGAAGGCAATCGGTAATTCTTCCGACCAAAGAATGGTCAGGTTAGGTTCCGGTGCCGGCCCCATAGTGTGCAGGGTGTGCAAATAGCGGAAGGAGTTTTTGGTCACCAGCGTACGACCGTCCAGCCCCATCCCGCCGATCACTTCCGTCGCCCAGATTGGGTCGCCGGAGAACAGCGAATCAAATTCCGGTGTACGCAGGAAGCGTACCATACGGATCTTCATGATGAAGTGATCGATCAGTTCCTGTGCCTGCTGCTCATTGAGTACGCCAGCTTTAAAGTCGCGCTCAATGTAGATATCGAGGAACGATGCCGTGCGACCCAGCGACATCGCGCCGCCATTTTGCGATTTCACTGCCGCCAGGTAAGCGAAGTAGAGCCACTGCACCGCTTCCTGCGCATTCTGCGCCGGGCGAGAGATATCAAAGCCATATTTCGCCGCCATTTCCTGAATCTGCAACAGCGCATGACGATGCTCTGCCAGCTCCTCACGCAGACGGATAGTGGCTTCGAGATCTTCGCCTTTTTCCAGACGGGACTGGAGATCGGCAAATTGCAGTTCGCGTTCACGCACCAGATAACTGATGCCATACAGCGCCACGCGGCGGTAGTCACCGATAATGCGCCCACGGCCATAACCATCTGGCAAACCAGTCAGTACACCCGATTTACGGCAGCGCAGCATATCCGGTGAGTAAACATCAAATACGCCCTGATTATGGGTTTTACGCAGATCGGTAAACAGATATTCAAATTCACTGTCCATTTCACGGCCATAGGCGTGGAATGAACTTTTAATCATATTAATGCCACCGAACGGATGCAGCGCACGCTTTAATGGCGCATCCGTTTGCAGGCCCACTATTTTTTCCAGCGGCTGGTTAATATATCCCGCATCATGAGCGGTAATGGTGGTAGCAATATTAGTATCGAAATCAACCGGCGCGTGGGTTGCGTTTTCGATACGAATGCCTTCCATCACTTTTTCCCACAATTCCGTGGTGGCTGGCGTCGCTTCAGCGAGGAAAGATTCATCGCCTTCATACGGTGTATAGTTATGTTGAATAAAATCGCGGACATTAATTTCGTTTTTCCAGTCCGTACCTTTAAAGCCAAGCCATGCGTCGGCGTACAGCTTATCGCTGGTATCAATATCTACCTTCATGAAAAATAATCTCTCTACAATACTTCAACTAAATTATGCAAATTCTGCGGGCGCGTTAACTTTGCCTAAATGAATGGCATCCAAAGCAATCATTTTTTCTTCGTTGGTTGGGATAACGGCGCAAATGACACGGGCATTTTCACTGGAAACAATTCGCTCTCCACAGGAGTTAGAGCGATTATTCATTTCTGTATCAATCTCTACGCCTAATACAGCCAAATGTTCCATGACCAGACGACGAATTAAACTTGAATTTTCTCCTATTCCGCCGGTGAATATAATTCCATCCAGGCGACGTAATGAGGCTGCGTGTCCGGCAATATGACGGGCAATTCGGTGAACAAAGGTTTTAATTGCCAGTTGCGCGCGTTCGTGACCTTCATGCCAGGCTTTTTCCAGAACACGTAAATCCGAAGAAAGACCGGAAATACCTAATAATCCCGACTCTTTATTCACTACGCGTTCCAGGTCACCCAGGCTCTGGTTGGTTTGGCTGGCGACCCAGGACATCGCCCCGAAGTCGACATCACCACTGCGGGTACCCATCATCAAGCCTTCCAGCGGCGTCATTCCCATTGAAGTGTCAACACTCTGACCGTTGCGAACTGCGCAGATTGACGCGCCATTGCCAAGATGCGCCACGACCAGGCCGGAGTCATCTTCCGCCAGATTCAGCAAAGAATGCGCGCGCTGGGAAACGTAGCGGTGCGACGTGCCGTGGAAACCATAACGGCGTACACCTAACTCTTCATAATATTTCCACGGCAGGCCGTATAAATAAGCCTCCGGAGCCATCGTCTGGTGGAAACTGGTATCAAATACCGCCACCTGAGTTACGCCCGGGAATAATTGCTGCGCCGATTCAATACCACTTAAATTGGCGTAATTATGCAGGGGTGCCAGTGGAGAAACGCGACGGATATTATCAATGACTTCATCGGTAATAATGGCGGACTCGGTAAAAATACTGCCGCCGTGAGCGATGCGGTGGCCAATTAAGGCCACACTGTCATTTAAATTCCGTTTTTCCAGTTCAAATGCAATTGCCTTCAATGCACCTTCGTAGCTGTGGTGAGCCAGCGGTGCTGGCTCTCCCCCATTTACGGATAAGAATGCATTTTCCGAGTTAATACCGTCGGCAATACCTGACATTAATACTTCACAGTCGCTGGCATCGAGTACGGAAAACTTAATCGAAGACGAACCACAGTTAATAACCAAAACAACCGGAAATTCATTCATCTCTTTTCTCATCCTGAGTTACGGATTAAAACAGTTTGTATACGATGTTCAGGATGGTCAGCAGACCAATCACGGTAACAAACACGTTATCCAGACGACCACGGTATTTCGCCAGAGACGGCGCTTTACGGATGGCATACATCGGCAACAGGCACAGCAGGGATGCGATAATCGGTGCGCCCATGGCTTCAATCAGGTCGAGGATGTTCGGGTTGGCGTAGGCAACAACCCAGGTGGAGCCCATGATGAAGATCATGCTGAGAGTATTCAGTTTACCCAGCGACACTTTGGTTTTGTCACCTTTATAACCGAACTTCAGAATCAGGCCATTCAAGCCTTCCAGCGTCCCCAGATAGTGACCGAAGAAAGATTTGAAGATAGCCACGAGTGCGATGATGGAAGCCGCATATTCCAGTGTAATCGCGAACGTTGTTTTGGTACCGGTCATGGACGCAAAGTGGTTAGCCAGATAAGAAAGCACTGGAATATTCTGCGCTTTGGCTTCCGCCATGTTGGCCGGAGACAGCGTAAACAGGCAGCTAAAGGCAAAGAACATCACCACTGCAACCATCAGCATGCTGGCACGAGAAATGATTTGGGAACATTTACGTTCGGTGAAGTCGCGACCGAAGTCTTTCTCATACTCTTCACGTTTAGAAACCACGAAGGAAGAGACGATTGGCGAGAAGTTAAAGGAGAAAACCATGATGGAAATCCCCAGCCAGACAGTGATCAGGATACCGTCATGACCGGTTAACGACAGCGAACCGAGGTCAACCTGGTCGATAACTGCAGAGTTCCAGTAAGGGATCAGCGACAGAGAAATCAGCACCAGGCTGGCGATAAACGGCCATACCAGGTAGCTCATCACTTTAACCATCAGATCCTTACCAAACCAGATGACGAAAGCCATCAGCAGCAACAGGAACAGCGCCACAAAGCCGCGATTCAGCGGTGCAAAGCCGAGCTGGTTTTCCCAGAACGTCATAAAGGTATTGGTAATAGTAACGCCATAAATCCACAGCAGTGGGCAAATCGCGAAGAAGTACAGGAACGTGATAACCACGCCGCCAGTTTTACCAAAATGCTCTTCCACCGTTTCCGTAATGTTGCCGGAAGGGTTAGAGCCAGAAAGACACAGACGCGCCAGCGCCCGGTGGCAATAAAACGCGATGGGGTATGCCAATACCAACATCAGAAGAATCGGGATCAGTCCGCCAAAACCTGCGCGGATAGGGAAGAACAGCACCCCGGCGCCGATTGCCGTACCAAACAAGCCTAACGTCCATGTGGTATCTGATTTACGCCAGGACGATTGTTTTGTCTGGCTGGATACAATGCTATCTGAAGTACTCATATCCTATCCTCAACGAATTAATTAAGCGTCAACGAAACCGGTGATTTGAGAGACGCGAGAAAGATCGATATTGCCGCCGGAAATAATACTGACGGTTTTTCTGTTTTGAATATATTGGTCTAATTTACCGCTTAATAATGCAGCACATGCCAGAGCGCCTGCGCCTTCGGTGACGACTTTATTGCGCTGAATTAAGGCAATCATACTGTTTCTGATTTCATCTTCGCTGACCAGCACGATGTCATCGACTAATTCACGAACGATTTCGTAAGTTAAATTACCCGGGCGGGAGACATCACAACCATCCGCCAGGGTGCCGGTAGTTCGGTGCGTGGTTATTTCTCCGGAGTGGAAAGAAGCCGCCATGCCGTGAACGTTTTCTGACTGTACGCCAATAACACGAATGGTCGGGTTAATAGATTTTATTGCCACCGCAATACCAGCAATTAAACCGCCACCACCAATTGGCACAATCACGTTATCGACATCATAGAGATCTTCCATAATTTCCAGACCAATCGTTCCCTGGCCAGCAATCACTTTCGGATCATCGTAAGGTGGGATAAAAATACGGCCTTCCATTTCGACAATTTCGCTCACTTTAGCGATAGTGTCGTTGAAGTTATCACCATGCAGAACGACTTCTGCGGAGTAGTCGCACGTTGCCGCTACTTTGGATTTCGGCGCGCCTTTTGGCATCACCACTTTACCGTCGATACCCAGCATCGCGCAGGAGAGCGAAACCCCTTGCGCATGGTTGCCCGCAGAGCAGGCCACTACACCTTTACGTTTTTCCGCATCGGTCAGTGAACTTAATTTATTAAATGCGCCACGAATTTTAAATGAACCGGTACGCTGCATGTTTTCGAATTTGAGGAATATTTCACCTTTGCAACGTTCACTAAAATAGTTGGAGCGAGGCATGCCTGTTTTATAAATTCGCCCAGCCAGTCGTTGTTTAGCTTCAATGATGTCATCAATAGCAACCGGGAGATCGTATGTAATATGCATTATAAAACCTCTTAGCCTGAATTAAATATGTAGGTAACCGTAACCGACACCTGCAAAACAGACAGGTGGATTATTTATGTTTAAATAAAAACAAATAACTAACCAACTTCAATTAATTGCCTTCGTCTACACCCATTATAAGATGAATACTCTTTGGCTAATTCCACCAAAACCGATGCTGCTTTTTTAATACGATAATTTTTCGACCATACCGCGGCATATTGTGCCACAGGTAATGTTTCTTCAACCGGAATAGTAATAAATTGATTTGAACCAAAAGGTGATGTCATATCACAAGGAATTACAGTTAAGAAATCAGCATTGAGAACAAGATTATAAATTGTCACGACTGAGTCGGTTTTAACGATGTTTTCAATACTGATGCCATTTCTTTGTAACGTGGTGAGCAGCTCGCTGTAGTACCCCATATTGGTTTGTGGCAACACCCACTGTTCGTTCTTCAACGACTCCAGCGTGGTGGTGCCGGTGCATGTTCGGGACTTACTGGCTACCAGCACAAACTCGGACTCGAACAGCGGCTCAACATGTAAATCCTGAAGCTTCATTTCTGCGCTTAACGTACCAATCGCAAAATCCAGTCGACCGTCGCGGATTGCCGGTAAGAACGAAGACAGTTGCGCTTCATACATAGAAACCTGCGCTTTCGGGAACACCTCTTTGAACTTGTTGATCATCCCGGACATAAAAGTAAAACCAATCAATGAAGGAAAACCAAATGAGACTTCCACCACCGCCTCAGAAGACATACCGCTTATCTCATTAACCATATTTTTCATTTCACGGGTAATGGATTCGGAACGGGAGAGTAACAATTGACCGGCAGGTGTTAATGTTACACCGGTATTTTTCCGCACCACTAATTCCACGCCAAAATAATCTTCAATATCGTTAATGATTTTACTGACAGCCGGTTGAGTTAACCCTAATTCTTTTGCAGCCGAGCCGATAGAACCACTTCTAATGACTTCCTGAAAGACTACCAGGTGCTGCGTTTTCGGAAGAAGAATAGTGCTCATAACGACCTACGTTAATTACCTCATTGACGGCATGAAGTGTATCAAAATGAAATGAACAGGATATGTGCGACCACTCACAAATTAACTTTCAATACTTTCCATGGTATCGTTATTCCAATTAAATATCTTTATATATCAATAAGTTAAAGTATAAAAATCAGCATAAACCCTGATTTTTGTCAAAAAAAATGACGGGGATAACCATATTTTATGGCGATAACATCATTCGTTATGTGGTTAATACAAAAAAGGGGCTGAGACCATATTTCAAGCAATTACCGGATAATTACCAGGCAAATTTTGAGTTAAATTTAATGAGCAAGTTCTCAAATTTTATTATAAATAAATCATTTTCAGCGATAAATAATGCGGCACGTCACATTTTTTCACGCTATTTGTTGGAGAACAAACATTTATTTTATCAATATGTTAAAATTTCGAATACAGGTATTGATCATCTCGAACAATTGATTAACGTCAACTTTCTCCCTCATGACAGGACGTCATTTTGTGAATGCAATCGTTTTCCATAAATTCTTCTCCCCTCATAGGTGACGAATAGCATTTTGTGTTGAGGATCACAAAACGAATAATTGCTGGTCGCCGCGATAAGGTCAGCCAAAGACAACAAGGGGAATTTTCACAGAGCTTTTGATCGGCGTAGGCCACAGAATGTTGCTTCGTTTACTGTAACGCCGGATAAATGAGCGTTTTTTGATAGTGCGAAAGAACCCTGCGAGGAAAATAAGCATCTATTATTGTTTGTCATGATGACAAGGCAGGCATCAATGAAAGGCTTCCCAATTGCACATATTTTTCACCCTTCAATCCCGCCAATGCACGCAGTGGTTAACAATCACAACAGAAATATTGATTATTGGACGGTAAAAAGAAAGTTTGCAGAAATTGTCTCCACCAATGACGTTAATAAAATATACAGTATAAGTAATGAACTGCGGAGAGTATTATCTGCAATTACTGCATTGAATTTCTATCAAGGCGATGTTCCTTCTGTCATGATTCGAATCCAACCGGAAAATATGAGTCCATTCATCATAGATATTTCTACAGGAGAACATGACGATTATATCATACAAACATTAGATGTAGGCACTTTTGCACCTTTTGGCGAACAATGTACTTGCTCAGCCGTCAATAAAAAAGAGCTGGAGTGTATTAAGGAGACGATTTCTAAGTATTGTGCAAAATTCACCCGAAAAGAAGCCATCTTAACCCCCCCTACGTACTTTAATAAAACCGCCATTCCTTCAGATTGTTGGCAAATTCTCTTTTTTTCACCCGATCATTTTAATAATGATTTTTATTGATTATTTATAAAGGATAAAATAATGTCCCCTGTTTCATCAATTGGTAATGATATTAGTAGTGATTTAGCCCGTCGAAAAATGAATGACCTTCCTGAAAGCCCCATAGGAAATAACCTCGAAGCACTAGCACCAGGCATAGAAAAACTAAAACAGACCTCTATTGAAATGGTCACTTTACTTAACGCGTTACAACCAGGTGGGAAATGCATTATCACTGGTGATTTTCAAAAAGAATTAGCGTACTTACAAAATGTAATTCTTTATAATGACTCCTCTCTTCGTCTGGATTTTTTTGGTTATAACGCCCGAATTATTCAACGATCAGACAATACCTGTGAACTTACAATTAATGAACCGTTAAAAAACCAGGAAATATCCACAGGCAATATCAATGTTAATTGCCCATTGAAAGACATTTACAATGAAATCAGGAGATTGAACGTAATCTTTAGTTGTGGGACTGGAGGTATAGTTGATCTATCCTCTCTGGACTTACGGAATGTCGATTTAGAACTTTATGATTTTACAGATAAACATATGGCCAATACAATTTTAAATCCTTTTAAATTGGATGACACAGATTTTACTAATGCCAACATGTTTCAGGTAAATTTCGTTAGTTCAAAACAAAACGCCACAATCTCATGGGATTATTTACTAAAAATAACGCCTGTTATAACAAGCATTAACGATATGTATTCTGAAGAAAAAATTAAGCTTGTCGAAAGTTGTTTAAATGCGCTTGGAGATATTACCGAAGAACAATTAAAAATTATGAGACTTGCAATTATAGAATCTATACCAAGAGCAACTCTAACTGATGAATTAGAAAATGAATTAACAAAAGAAATATATAAAAGCTCATCGAAAATTAACAATTACTTGAACAGAATTAAATTACCAGAGATGAAAGTGTTCTCATTAGAAAAAATAGATTATTACATCGATATAATCATTAAAGATTATGAAAGCGTCAAAGAAAATGCTTATCTAATCGTTCCAAAAATTAATTACAATACAGATTTAAACATAGAGGACTCTAGCTCAGAGGAATTCCTTCCAGATAATACACTCGAGAAAGACGAAAATTCTCCAGACAATGGCTTTGAGGTCGTAAAATATAACACATATGAAGCTTATAACTCAGAGAAGCAATATTTTACCAGAGAGGACTATACGTATGATTACGACCTTTTAAATGCAATATAGACTTAATAATTTCTTACAAAGTCTATTATTAATACCGTAGATATTTATTCATCTTACACTATGCTCCAAAAAGCAAAAACCCGCCAGTTTACGCTGCCGGGTTTTCGTTAAAAGAGGTGAAACTGACCAATAAGCCGCTTTCTTTTGAGTATAGTGTCGTGGACAGTCATTCATCTTTCTGCCCCTCCAAAAAGCAAAAACCCGCCGAAGCGGGTTTTTACGTAAAACAGGTGAAACTGACCGATAAGCCGGGTTCTGTCGTGGACAGTCATTCATCTAGGCCAGCAATCGCTCACTGGCTCAAGCAGCCTACCCGGGTTCAGTACGGGCCGTACCTTATGAACCCCTATTTGGCCTTGCTCCGGGTGGAGTTTACCGTGCCACGGACTGTTACCAGCCGCGCGGTGCGCTCTTACCGCACCCTTTCACCCTTACCTGATCCCGCTTGCGCGGGCCATCGGCGGTTTGCTCTCTGTTGCACTGGTCGTGGGTTTCCCCCCCAGGCGTTACCTGGCACCCTGCCCTATGGAGCCCGGACTTTCCTCCCCTCCGCCCGTCTCCCCCGAAGAGGACGACGACGAAGCGGCGACTGTCTGGTCAGCTTCGGCGCGCAGTATAGAGGGTTTGCGCGCCCTTGTCACCCCGCGTTGCGCATTCCAATCGCCAGTGTCGCGGCGATATTACGTGAAGCACGGTAAATATTGTCATAAGCCCCGCGGAATGCTTCGTCCAACGTACCAATACTGGTCAATACGCTGAAGACCGCATCAATGCCATGCTGATGTACAACGCCAACATCATTGGTCAGGCTACCCGCAATGCCAATCACCGGTTTATTGTACTTTTTCGCCACGTTTGCGACGCCAATCGGAACCTTGCCGTGTATACTCTGGCTGTCAATACGCCCTTCACCGGTGATCACTAGCGTACAATCGTGAATATGTTCCTCCAGATTCAGCGCCGTAGTGACGATTTCAATACCACTTTTCAGTTCCGCACCAAGAAACGCCATTAGCGCCGCGCCCATACCACCCGCAGCTCCTGCGCCGGGGACATCTTTCACATCAACATGCAGCGCTTTTTTAATGACATCGGCATAGTGAGAGAGGTTATTGTCCAGCTCAACAATCATCGCTTCACTGGCTCCCTTTTGTGGGCCAAAGATGCGCGATGCACCGTTATCGCCCACCAGCGGATTGGTGACATCACAAGCGACGCGAATGACGCAATCTTTTAAGCGCGGATCGAGGCCGGAAATATCAATATCATTCAGAGTATTAAGACTACCGCCGCCAAAACCAATTTCATTGCCGTTGGCGTCGCATAATTTCGCCCCCAGCGCCTGTACCATGCCTGCACCGCCATCATTTGTAGCGCTACCGCCAATGCCGATAATAATGTTTGTCGCGCCGCTCTCCAGCGCCTGCAGAATTAACTCGCCTGTGCCGCGTGAAGTGGTCACGAGTGGATCACGTTTTTCCGCAGGTACCAGCTCCAGCCCACTGGCCGCCGCCATTTCAATAAACGCGGTTTTGCCATCGCCGGAGATCCCCCAACTGGCATTCACTTTCTCGCCCAGCGGCCCTGTAACCCAGGCGTGACGTTCGGAACCCTGGGTGGCTGCAATCATCGCTTCCACCGTTCCTTCGCCACCGTCGGCAACAGGAACAGAAACGTACTGTGCATCAGGAAAAATTTCCCGAAATCCTTTTTCTATCGCCTGCGCAACCTCGCTGGCAGATAAACTTTCTTTATAAGAGTCTGGGGCGATTACGATTTTCATACCTATGCCTGTTACCACATGACGCCGGAGGGCGTTTCTCTTATTCGGCCTGGATTCCAGGCCCGGATTGCAATACGCCATCCGGGCACGACGTCATTAACGAGTAACTTCGACTTTCGCCAGTTTTTCGTAGTAGCACGCCAGG
Organism: Escherichia sp. F1; assembly: GCF_046764225.1. Lineage (NCBI taxonomy): Bacteria > Pseudomonadati > Pseudomonadota > Gammaproteobacteria > Enterobacterales > Enterobacteriaceae > Escherichia > Escherichia sp. F1. The sequence continues at coordinate 625,773 of NZ_CP177202.1, read as the reverse complement.
GCGCTATGATCTGCCGTTCCTAAACCATCTGCTCGCAGTGCCTGCATCATCTCCATAACCGCAGCTGTGAGCGGCAGTTGCGCGCCGACGCCGTGAGAAGTATCCAGCGCATTCGCCAGGTCCTTAATATGCAGATCAATGCGGAAGCCCGGCTTGAAGTTGCGGTCCATCACCATCGGCGCTTTGGCATCCAGCACGGTACTGCCCGCCAGTCCACCGCGAATTGCCTGATACACCAAATCCGGGTTAACGCCCGCTTTAGTTGCCAGCGTTAACGCTTCTGACATCGCGGCAATATTCAGCGCCACAATGACCTGATTCGCCAGTTTGGTAACGTTACCTGCACCAATTTCCCCGGTATGCACCACGGAACCCGCCATTGCTTTCATCAAATCATAGTATTTGTCGAAAATAGCCTTGTCGCCGCCCACCATCACTGACAGCGTACCGTCGATAGCTTTCGGTTCACCGCCGCTCACCGGAGCATCCAGCATATCAATGCCTTTCGCTTTCAGCGCTTCGCTGATTTCACGGCTTGCCAGCGGTGCGATAGAACTCATATCGATCAATACCGTACCAGGCTTCGCGCCTTCAATAATGCCATTCTCACCCAGCGCCACCTCTTTCACATGAGGGGAGTTTGGCAGCATGGTTATGATGACGTCGCACTGTTCAGCGATCGCTTTAGCCGTAGAGGCTGTTTCTGCACCTGCAGCAATCACGTCAGCAATAGCTTCTGGGTTACGGTCAGCAACCACCAGCGAGTAACCTGCTTTCAGAAGGTTTTTACTCATTGGTTTACCCATAATCCCCAGGCCAATAAAACCAACTTTCATAGTCATATCAATCATCTCTCTTGTTGCGGTGGTGGTTATTTTTTAAAGGTATCAGCCAGTTTCTGAGTGGCAGAGCGGAAGACGCCGAGATCGCTGCCGACAGCCACAAACGTCGCACCCCATTCCAGATAACGACGCGCATCGGCTTCGACCGGTGCGAGGATACCGCTGGGTTTGCCGTGCGCACTGGCACGGTTAAAAATGTGCTGAATTGCTTTTTGTACATCCGGGTGTGAGGCATTGCCGAGATGGCCCAATGCCGCAGCCAGATCGCTGGGACCGACGAAGATGCCGTCTACACCTTCGGTAGCGGCAATGGCATCGACGTTATCTACGCCCTGCTGACTTTCTATCTGGACCAGAATAGTGATGTTCTTGTTCGACTGAGCGAAATAATCCGCCACGGTGCCAAACATATTGGCGCGGTGAGAAACGGAGACGCCGCGAATGCCTTCTGGCGGATAACGCGTCGATGCCACGGCCTGCTCTGCTTCCTCTTTTGTTTCTACAAAAGGAATCAGAAAGTTATAGAAACCGATATCCAGAAGACGCTTAATAATTACCGGCTCGTTGGTCGGCACTCGCACTACTGGCGCGCTGGTGCTGCCTTTCAGGGCCATTAACTGCGGAATAAACGTGGAGATATCGTTTGGCGCATGTTCGCCATCCAGCACCAGCCAGTCAAACCCAGCCAAACCAAGAACTTCAGTGCTAATCGGGTTAGAGAGTGCTGACCAGCAACCAATTTGTACCTGTTTCGCAGCCAGTGCGGCTTTGAATTTATTCGGGAAAACATCGTTATTCATCGCTTATACCTTTGCTTATTTCTGCAATTCCATACGTTTAATGTCGCCAACTACGAAGAGGTAGCAGACCATCGCCATCAGCGCTGAACATCCCACGAAAACCAGTGCTGCATTGAAGGAGTGCAGTTCACTTACCAGGTAGCCAATCACCAGTGGAGTGACAATGGAGGCAACATTGCCAAAGACGTTAAAGACGCCGCCGCAGAGGCCAACAATCTCTTTCGGCGCGGTGTCAGAAATTACCGGCCAGCCCAGCGCACCAAATCCTTTGCCAAAGAAAGCCAGCGCCATCAGCATGACCACCAGCGTGGTGTTGTTGGTGTAGTTACATAAGATAATGGTGGAAGCCAGCAACATTCCCAGCACAATCGGTAGCTTACGTGCCAGGGTCAGGGACAAACCGCGTTTGATCAGATAATCCGAGAAGACACCTCCCAGCACGCCGCCCGCAAAGCCACACAGTGCCGGAATCGAGGCGACCAGACCCACTTTCAGAATCGACATGCCTTTTTCCTGCACCAGATAAATTGGGAACCAGGTGAGGAAGAACCAGGTGATGGTGTTGATAAAATATTGTCCGAAAAATACGCCCAGCATCATGCGGTTAGAGAGCAATTGCTTGATGTAATGCAGTTTGGGACCGCTTGCTGCCACACTGCCCGGCTTTTTGTGGTCCATATCGACCACCGCGCCATTTTCTGAGATAAACTTCAGCTCTTCCGCAGACATACGTGGGTGATCTGTCGGGTTATGAATCAACTTGATCCACAGAGCCGTCAGCACAAAACCAATTATCCCCATAACGGTAAAGACGTGCTCCCAGCCCCAGGCGAAAGTCAGCCAGCCAAGCAGCGGCGAAAAGAGCGCCAGCGAGAAATATTGCGCCGAGTTAAAGATGGCGGAGGCAGTACCACGTTCTTTCGTTGGGAACCAGGCGGCGACAATACGGGCGTTCGCCGGGAATGATGGCGCTTCCGAGAACCCCAGCATAAAGCGCATAAAGAACATGGAGATCCCTGCCCAGGCCAGCGGGAACATATCAACAAAGCCTTGCAGGAAGGTGAATAGCGACCAGAAAAAGAGGCTGTAGGTGTAAACTTTTTTCGAACCAAACTTATCAAGCAGCCAGCCGCCGGGGATTTGCATCAGCAAGTAGGCCCAGCCAAAAGCAGAGAAGATGTAACCCATCGAAACCGCACTTAACTGCAACTCTTTTGCCACTTCGGTACCAGCAATAGACAGCGTTGCACGATCGGCGTAGTTAACGGCGGTAACAATAAAAATAATCAGTAATATTAAATAGCGGGTATGCACGCCTTTCTTTTTTACGTCAACGGTGTCCAGAATCATTTTATTTACCTCGGGTACTTATGCTGATTTTTATTATTATGGGGAAGGTGTTATTTATGAGTTTTATTTATGCCGTTACGACAATGAACTCGGGAATTAGTATAAGCAGCGGGAGAATAATAATCATTGTGCAAATGCTAATTTAATCAGTACTATTTAAATATTATTTTGAGCATATGCACATAAGGTTGCGCGCTAAAGCACAGATTTGCGCTTTACCTTACCGGGCGGCACTGCAATCCCTGAAATGATTGACATTGATCACATTTCTGCGTTTAAACTCCTGACATTCTTATTTCACCCAATGAAGTCATTTATTTTTAAATGAGACCAGGTCCTCATTTTAATAACCCCTGGCTGGAGAATATTGCACAATGGCCAACATCGAAATCAGACAAGAAACGCCAACTGCGTTTTATATAAAAGTTCACGACACAGATAATGTGGCAATTATTGTTAATGATAATGGCCTGAAAGCAGGAACGCGTTTTCCGGATGGGCTGGAATTAATTGAACATATTCCCCAGGGGCATAAAGTCGCATTGCTGGACATTCCGGCTAATGGTGAAATTATTCGTTATGGCGAAGTGATTGGTTACGCCGTGCGCGCAATCCCACGCGGAAGCTGGATCGACGAATCAATGGTTGTACTACCGGAAGCGCCACCGTTACACACGCTGCCACTGGCAACCAAAGTCCCGGAACCCTTACCGCCGCTGGAAGGATACACCTTTGAGGGCTATCGCAATGCCGATGGCAGCGTGGGCACTAAAAACCTGCTCGGCATCACCACCAGCGTCCACTGTGTGGCAGGCGTGGTGGACTACGTAGTAAAAATCATTGAACGCGATCTGCTACCGAAATACCCGAACGTCGATGGCGTGGTGGGGCTGAATCATTTGTACGGTTGTGGCGTGGCGATTAACGCACCGGCGGCAGTTGTGCCTATCCGTACCATTCACAATATTTCGCTGAACCCTAACTTTGGCGGCGAAGTAATGGTGATTGGTCTGGGTTGTGAAAAGTTGCAGCCTGAACGCCTGCTGACTGGAACGGATGATGTGCAAGCTATTCCAGTAGAAAGCGCCAGCATTGTCAGTTTGCAGGATGAAAAGCATGTCGGTTTTCAGTCCATGGTCGAGGATATTTTGCAGGTCGCCGAACGCCATTTGCACAAACTGAATCAACGGCAGCGAGAAACCTGTCCGGCTTCAGAACTGGTTGTCGGCATGCAGTGCGGCGGTAGCGATGCGTTTTCTGGCGTAACGGCAAACCCGGCGGTTGGGTATGCGTCTGATCTACTAGTGCGCTGCGGCGCAACGGTGATGTTTTCAGAAGTCACGGAAGTGCGTGACGCGATCCATCTGCTGACACCACGCGCAGTGAACAAAGAGGTCGGCAAACGGCTGCTGGAGGAGATGGAGTGGTACGATAACTATCTCAATATGGGAAAAACCGACCGCAGCGCCAACCCTTCGCCGGGCAACAAGAAAGGCGGTCTGGCAAATGTGGTGGAGAAAGCGCTCGGCTCCATTGCTAAATCGGGTAAAAGTGCAATTGTTGAAGTGCTGTCGCCCGGTCAACGCCCGACTAAACGCGGATTAATTTACGCCGCGACGCCAGCCAGCGATTTTGTCTGTGGCACGCAACAGGTGGCTTCGGGTATCACCGTGCAAGTGTTTACGACCGGCCGTGGTACGCCGTACGGCCTGATGGCGGTACCCGTCATTAAAATGGCAACCCGCACCGAGCTGGCGAACCGCTGGTTTGATTTAATGGATATTAATGCGGGCACCATCGCTACCGGCGAAGAAACTATTGAAGAGGTGGGCTGGAAGTTGTTCCACTTTATTCTCGACGTCGCCAGCGGGAAGAAGAAAACCTTCTCAGATCAATGGGGACTGCATAACCAGCTGGCGGTGTTTAACCCGGCACCGGTGACCTGATTTCTTTTGGAACGTCCCTCGCAAAACATGGCCTTAGTGCCATGTTTTTATTGTTTAAAGCCCCCACGTCCATTAATAATGCATTTGCATTACCTTAGTTCAAGCTTATAATTTGAGCAGAAAACAGGCTGTAAAAGGACAGTGAATCATGCCCGCTAATGCTCGCTCTCACGCTGTACTGACCACTGAATCAAAGGTCACGATACGCGGACAAACAACTATCCCCGCGCCAGTGCGTGAGGCCTTAAAACTGAAGCCAGGCCAGGACAGCATTCATTACGAAATTCTGCCTGGTGGGCAAGTATTTATGTGCCGACTGGGAGATGAACAGGAGGATCATACTATGAATGCATTTTTGCGTTTTCTGGATGCAGATATCCAGAACACCCCGCAAAAAACTCATCCATTCAACATTCAACAAGGAAAGAAACTTGTCGCTGGCATGGACGTCAACATTGATGATGAGATTGGCGACGACGAATAATGGATTTTCCACAAAGGGTTAATGGTTGGGCGCTATATGCTCATCCCTGTTTTCAGGAAACCTACGACGCTTTAGTTGCCGAAGTCGAGATATTAAAGGGAAAAGATCCTGAAAATTATCAGAGAAAAGCCGCCACAAAGTTATTGGCGGTAGTCCATAAAGTGATTGAGGAGCATATCACGGTCAATCCATCATCACCGGCATTCCGTCATGGCAAGTCGTTAGGCTCTGGGAAAAATAAAGACTGGTCACGGGTAAAATTTGGTGCTGGTCGTTATCGTCTCTTCTTTCGTTATAGTGAAAAAGAGAAAGTCATCATTCTGGGATGGATGAACGATGAAAACACTCTGCGCACCTACGGTAAAAAAACAGATGCTTATACCGTATTCAGCAAAATGTTAAAAAGAGGACATCCTCCTGCCGACTGGGAAACCCTCACCCGAGAGGCAGAAGAAACCCATTGATGGTGTTCACAATGCCCGCCGAACGCATTCGTGTTGACCAGCGGGCACCCTTTCTCACTCCCCGACCAGAATCACTTCAACCCCAGCCTTTCGCAGGCCTTCCAGACTATCCGCAGGAATGCCTTCATCAACAATGATCATGTCGATACGTTGAGTATCAATGATCTTATGTAAACTGGAACGATTGAACTTACTGGAATCGGTGACCACGATGATCCGTTCCGCAACTTCGCACATCCGACGGTTTAAACGAGCTTCATCTTCATTATGCGTGCTGACGCCGCGCTCCAGATCGATCGCATCTACGCCAAGAAACAGCATATCGAAGTGGTAATTTTGCAGCGATTGTTCAGCCTGATCGCCGTAAAAAGATTGCGACTGACGGCGCAAATGCCCGCCGGTCATCAGCAGCTCAACGCCTTCCGCTTCCAGCAACGCATTAGCCACGTTCATACCGTTGGTCATCGCAATTACGTCAGTGTGCTTGCGCATCAGACGAGCAATCTCAAAAGTGGTGGTCCCAGAATCGAGGATCACCCGATGACCTGGCTGAATCAACTCAACGGCAGCTTTCGCAACGCTGCGTTTCATCGCAGTGTTCAGCGCGCTTTTATCTTCCACTGATGGCTCGACTGACGGCGTCGTGCTATCGCAGATCAACGCGCCGCCATAGGCACGCACAGCGATCCCCTGCTTTTCCAGAAACGCCAGATCGTTGCGGATCGTCACAGTAGATACGCCATACAATGCCGACAGATCGTTAACCTGCACACTCCCTTGCTGTCGCAGACGCTGAATGATCTGTTCTCGTCGCTCGCTGGTGCCTGTCATTCGCTTCTCACCTGTAGCGTCGGTATTACTCATAGTAAGTCCTTTCGTAAAACTTTCGTTTCATTTCGTTTTGCCTATTAACGCCTTTCTATTAAGCAAATGCAAGCCCACCTTGCCCATTGGCGCAAGCTACTCTCGTTTCAGTGGCTTTCATTATGTTTCTTTTGTGAATCAGATCAGAAAACCATTATCTTTCGTTTTATTTTTATCTCACCATGGCGCAGTATCAACTGAAACAAAACGAAAGATTAATATCGCAGTAATCTGAACTGGAGAGGAAAGTGAAACATCTGACAGAAATGGTGAGACAGCACAAAGAGGGCAAAACAAATGGAATTTATGCCGTTTGTTCCGCACATCCGCTGGTGCTGGAAGCTGCAATCCGCTACGCCAGTGCAAACCAAACGCCGTTACTGATTGAAGCAACCTCCAATCAGGTAGACCAGTTCGGCGGTTATACTGGAATGACGCCCGCCGATTTTCGCGGCTTTGTTTGTCAGCTCGCCGACTCGTTGAATTTCCCACAGGATGCGTTGATTTTGGGAGGCGACCATCTGGGGCCAAACCGCTGGCAAAACCTGCCAGCCGCTCAGGCAATGGCCAATGCCGATGATTTGATTAAAAGCTACGTGGCGGCAGGATTCAAAAAAATTCACCTTGATTGCAGCATGTCCTGTCAGGACGATCCAATTCCCTTAACTGATGACATCGTGGCTGAACGCGCCGCACGTCTGGCGAAAGTGGCGGAAGAAACCTGTCTTGAACACTTTGGCGAAGCCGATCTGGAGTATGTCATTGGTACCGAAGTACCGGTACCTGGCGGCGCGCATGAAACCTTAAGCGAGCTGGCGGTCACCACGCCGGATGCCGCCCGCGCCACGCTGGAAGCCCATCGTCACGCCTTTGAAAAGCAAGGTTTGAATGCCATCTGGTCACGCATCATTGCCCTGGTGGTTCAACCCGGCGTCGAATTCGATCACACCAACGTTATTGATTATCAGCCAGCTAAAGCGACCGCCTTAAGCCAGATGGTCGAAAACTACGAAACGCTGATTTTCGAAGCGCACTCTACCGATTATCAAACGCCGCAATCGCTGCGCCAGCTGGTGATTGACCACTTTGCCATTCTGAAAGTTGGCCCGGCGCTGACCTTCGCCCTGCGTGAAGCTCTGTTCTCTCTGGCAGCGATTGAAGAAGAACTGGTGCCAGCAAAAGCCTGTTCTGGTCTGCGTCAGGTGCTGGAAAACGTGATGCTCGACCGCCCGGAATACTGGCAAAGCCACTACCACGGTGACGGTAACGCGCGTCGTCTGGCGCGTGGTTATAGCTACTCGGACCGCGTGCGCTATTACTGGCCAGACAGCCAGATTGATGACGCTTTCGCTCATCTGGTTCGTAATCTGGCGGATTCACCAATTCCGCTACCGCTCATCAGCCAGTATCTGCCGCTGCAATACGTGAAAGTTCGCTCCGGCAAGCTACAACCGACGCCACGGGAACTCATTATCAACCATATTCAGGACATCCTGGCGCAGTACCACACAGCCTGTGAAGGCCAATAAGCAAAACAAAGAGGAACACGCTATGCCAAATATTGTTTTAAGCCGGATTGATGAACGCTTGATTCACGGTCAGGTCGGCGTTCAGTGGGTCGGATTTGCGGGGGCAAATCTGGTGCTGGTAGCCAACGATGAGGTTGCCGAAGATCCGGTACAACAAAACCTGATGGAAATGGTACTGGCAGAAGGGATCGCCGTACGTTTCTGGACGCTGCAAAAAGTCATCGACAACATTCATCGCGCCGCCGATCGACAGAAAATCCTGCTGGTTTGTAAAACACCTGCCGATTTCCTGACGCTGGTGAAAGGTGGCGTTCCGGTGAATCGCATTAACGTTGGCAATATGCACTACGCCAATGGCAAGCAACAAATCGCCAAAACGGTTTCTGTAGATGCGGGCGATATCGCAGCATTTAACGACCTGAAAGCCGCTGGGGTGGAATGCTTCGTTCAGGGCGTCCCGACAGAGCCTGCTGTGGACCTCTTTAAATTACTTTGAGGGATTCATCATGGAAATCAGTCTGTTGCAGGCATTCGCGTTGGGCATTATCGCCTTTATCGCTGGCCTGGATATGTTTAACGGCCTAACCCATATGCACCGCCCGGTGGTCCTCGGCCCGTTGGTCGGGCTGGTACTTGGCGATCTGCATACCGGTATTTTAACCGGCGGTACGCTGGAACTGGTGTGGATGGGGCTGGCCCCGCTGGCAGGCGCACAACCGCCTAACGTGATTATCGGTACTATCGTCGGCACGGCGTTTGCCATTACTACTGGCGTGAAACCCGATGTCGCGGTCGGTGTCGCCGTACCTTTCGCTGTTGCAGTACAGATGGGGATTACCTTCCTGTTCTCGGTGATGTCTGGCGTGATGTCTCGCTGCGACCGGATGGCGGAGAACGCCGATACACGCGGCATTGAACGCGTGAACTATCTGGCATTGCTGGCACTCGGCACTTTCTATTTTCTCTGCGCTTTCCTGCCTATCTACTTCGGCGCAGAACATGCCAAAACCATCATTGATGTCCTGCCGCAACGATTAATCGACGGCCTCGGCGTCGCGGGCGGCATCATGCCAGCAATCGGTTTTGCCGTGCTGCTGAAAATCATGATGAAAAACGTCTACATCCCCTACTTCATCCTGGGCTTTGTTGCCGCCGCCTGGCTCAAGTTACCGGTGCTGGCTATTGCTGCCGCCGCGCTGGCGATGGCGCTGATCGATCTGCTGCGTAAATCTCCTGAACCGACTCAACCTGCGGCACAGAAAGAGGAATTTGAAGATGGCATCTAATCAAACCACCCTGCCGAACGTCAGTGAAAACGAAGAAACATTGCTGACTGGCGTCAATGAAAACGTGTATGAAGATCAGAGCATTGGCGCGGAGCTGACGAAAAAAGATATCAACCGCGTCGCCTGGCGTTCCATGCTGTTACAAGCGTCTTTTAACTACGAACGTATGCAGGCTTCTGGCTGGTTGTACGGTCTGCTGCCTGCTCTGAAAAAGATCCACACTAATAAACGCGACCTGGCGCGCGCCATGAAGGGGCATATGGGTTTCTTCAATACCCATCCGTTTCTGGTGACGTTTGTTATCGGCATTATCCTTGCGATGGAGCGTTCTAAGCAGGACGTTAACAGTATTCAGAGCACCAAAATTGCCGTCGGTGCGCCGCTTGGCGGGATTGGCGATGCAATGTTCTGGCTAACGCTACTGCCGATTTGTGGCGGGATTGGAGCCAGTCTGGCATTGCAAGGCTCCATTCTTGGCGCAGTCGTCTTTATTGTGCTGTTCAACGTGGTACACCTGGGGCTGCGTTTTGGTCTGGCGCATTATGCTTACCGCATGGGCGTGGCGGCGATTCCACTCATTAAAGCGAATACCAAAAAAGTCGGCCATGCTGCGTCTATCGTTGGGATGACGGTAATCGGCGCGCTGGTGGCAACCTATGTTCGTTTAAGCACCACGCTGGAAATCACAGCGGGCGACGCAGTGGTTAAGTTACAGGCTGATGTTATCGACAAACTGATGCCTGCCTTCTTACCGCTGGTCTACACCCTGACCATGTTCTGGCTGGTACGCCGCGGCTGGAGTCCGCTGCGCCTGATTGCAGTGACCGTGGTTCTCGGCATCGTCGGTAAATTCTGTCATTTCCTTTAAATACAATGAGGTATTAGATGTTAAGTATTATTTTGACAGGGCATGGCGGATTTGCCAGCGGCATGGAAAAAGCAATGAAGCAAATCCTCGGCGAGCAATCGCAGTTTATCGCCATCGATTTTCCGGAAACCTCAAGCACCGCGCTGCTTACATCGCAGCTTGAAGAGGCCTTCGCCCAACTGGATTGTGAAGACGGCATTGTTTTTCTGACGGATTTGCTGGGCGGCACGCCGTTTCGCGTAGCTTCAACGCTGGCGATACAAAAACCGGGCTGTGAAGTGATCACCGGCACCAATTTGCAACTGCTACTGGAGATGGTGCTGGAGCGCGAAGGGTTAAGCGGTGAAGAGTTCCGTGTGCAGGCGCTGGAGTGTGGACACCGTGGGCTGACCAGTTTGGTGGACGAGTTAGGCCGCTGCCATGAAGAATGTCCGGTCGAGGAAGGAATATGACACACGTTCTGCGCGCCAGAAGGCTGCTGACTGAAGAGGGATGGCTCGATGACCATCAGTTGCGTATTGCTGACGGTGTCATCGCAGCAATCGAACCGATTCCAGTGGGCGTGACTGAACGCGATGCGGAACTGCTCTGCCCCGCTTACATCGACATCCATGTACACGGTGGTGCGGGCGTTGATGTAATGGATGACGCGCCGGATGTGCTCGACAAGCTGGCAATGCACAAGGCACGCGAAGGTGTCGGCAGTTGGTTACCGACCACCGTAACCGCGCCGCTTAATACCATTCATGCGGCGCTGAAACGTATTGCTCAACGTTGCCAACGCGGCGGACCTGGTGCGCAAGTGCTGGGGAGTTATCTCGAAGGACCGTACTTCACGCCGCAGAATAAAGGCGCGCATCCGCCGAAGCTGTTTCGCGAGCTGGAAATTACCGAGCTGGATCAATTGATTGCCGTTTCTCAGCACACCTTGCGCGTGGTAGCGCTGGCACCGGAAAAAGAAGGGGCATTGCAGGCCATCCGCCATCTTAAACAGCAAAACGTACGGGTGATGCTGGGGCATAGCGCGGCGACCTGGCAACAAACCCGTGCCGCGTTTGACGCTGGTGCCGACGGTCTGGTGCATTGCTATAACGGGATGACAGGTTTACATCACCGCGAACCGGGAATGGTTGGCGCGGGATTAACGGACAAGCGCGCCTGGCTGGAACTGATAGCCGATGGTCATCATGTGCATCCGGCGGCGATGTCGCTGTGTTGTTGCTGTGCGAAAGAGAGAATCGTGCTGATCACCGACGCGATGCAGGCAGCCGGGATGCCGGATGGTCGCTATACGTTATGTGGCGAAGAAGTGCAGATGCACGGTGGCGTTGTCCGTACCGCGTCCGGTGGACTGGCGGGCAGTACGCTGTCTGTTGATGCGGCAGTGCGCAATATGGTCGAGTTGACGGACGTAACGCCTGCGGAAGCCATCCATATGGCGTCGCTGCATCCGGCGCGTATGCTGGGTGTTGATGATGTTCTGGGATCGCTTAAACCGGGCAAACGCGCCAGCGTCGTTGCGCTGGATAGCGGGCTGCATGTGCAACAAATCTGGATTCAGGGTCAATTAGCTTCGTTTTGATGGTTTGCTCCTTTATTGGGCCTTCACTTCCCCCGTAAGGCCTTTCTTTTTCTTTCTTTTTGATCTGTGCAGCGGTGTCGGATGCGACGCTGACGCGTCTTATGCGACCTACGGTACGCCGCATCCGGCAATCGGTGCACATAGCAACGTCATCATGCAATTCTTTAATCTTCCCTTGTCTTTTCTTTCAACGATCACAAATTTCGTTTTATTTCTTTTTTCTCCATTGAACTTTCAGTTTCTTTTCTATAGATTTTAATCAACGAAAGACATCACCAAGTGAAATGAAACGAAAGGTAAGCGAAAGCGACAACGCCCGACGTCAAGTTCATCAGACTAAGGATTGAGTTATGCCAGAAAATTACACCCCTGCTGCTGCCGCAACCGGTACATGGACTGAAGAAGAGATCCGCCATCAGCCTCGCGCATGGATCCGTTCACTCACCAACATCGACGCGCTACGTTCCGCGCTCAATAACTTCCTTGAACCGTTACTGCGCAAAGAGAATCTGCGGGTAATCCTGACCGGAGCCGGAACCTCGGCATTTATCGGTGACATCATCGCGCCGTGGCTCGCCAGCCATACCGGTAAAAACTTCAGCGCCGTACCGACCACCGATCTGGTCACTAATCCGATGGACTACCTGAACCCAGCTCATCCACTGCTGTTGATCTCCTTCGGTCGATCCGGCAACAGCCCGGAAAGCGTCGCCGCCGTGGAACTGGCAAATCAATTTGTACCCGAGTGCTATCACCTGCCGATCACCTGCAACGAAGCGGGCGCTCTTTACCAAAACGCGATCAACAGCGATAACGCGTTTGCCCTGCTGATGCCCGCAGAAACGCACGATCGCGGCTTTGCGATGACCAGCAGCATTACCACCATGATGGCCAGCTGCCTCGCGGTTTTCGCACCTGAGACGATCAACAGCCAGAGCTTCCGCGACGTGGCGGAACGTTGCCAGGCGATCCTGACCTCACTGGGCGATTTCAGCGAAGGTGTGTTTGGTTACGCACCGTGGAAACGGATCGTTTATCTCGGCAGCGGTGGCTTACAGGGCGCAGCACGCGAGTCGGCGCTGAAAGTGCTGGAACTGACGGCGGGTAAACTGGCGGCCTTTTATGATTCCCCAACCGGATTCCGTCATGGACCAAAATCGCTGGTCGATGACGAAACGCTGGTGGTGGTATTTATCTCCAGCCACCCCTACACCCGTCAGTATGATCTTGATCTACTGGCTGAACTTCGCCGCGATAACCAGGCGATGCGCGTAATCGCCATCGCCGCGGAAAGCACAGACATCGTTGCTGCCGGTCCACATATTATCCTGCCGCCGTCACGTCACTTTATCGACGTTGAGCAGGCATTTTGCTTCCTGATGTACGCCCAGACGTTTGCACTGATGCAGTCGCTGCACATGGGCAATACGCCGGATACCCCATCAGCCAGTGGCACCGTTAACCGCGTGGTGCAAGGCGTAATCATTCATCCGTGGCAGGCATAAGAGGATCGCATTATGAGCATTATCTCCACCAAATATCTGTTACAGGACGCCCAGGCCAATGGCTACGCGGTGCCTGCCTTTAACATTCATAACGCCGAGACGATCCAGGCGATCCTCGAAGTGTGCAGTGAAATGCGATCGCCGGTGATCCTCGCCGGAACGCCGGGGACCTTTAAACATATCGCGCTGGAAGAGATCTACGCCCTGTGTAGCGCCTATTCCACAACCTACAACATGCCACTGGCGCTGCATCTCGACCACCACGAATCGCTGGATGATATTCGCCGTAAAGTCCACGCAGGCGTGCGCAGTGCGATGATCGACGGCAGCCACTTCCCGTTTGCCGAGAACGTAAAGCTGGTGAAATCGGTTGTCGACTTCTGCCACTCACAGGATTGCAGCGTGGAAGCAGAACTGGGCCGCCTGGGCGGTGTTGAAGATGACATGAGCGTTGACGCCGAAAGTGCATTCCTGACCGATCCACAAGAAGCTAAACGCTTTGTCGAACTGACTGGCGTCGACAGCCTGGCGGTAGCGATTGGTACGGCGCACGGCTTATACAGCAAAACGCCGAAGATTGATTTCCAGCGGCTGGCGGAAATTCGTGAAGTGGTGGATGTTCCTCTGGTGCTGCATGGTGCCAGCGATGTTCCGGATGAATTTGTCCGTCGCACTATTGAACTTGGCGTCACAAAAGTGAACGTTGCCACAGAATTAAAAATAGCCTTCGCTGGCGCGGTTAAAGCCTGGTTTGCGGAAAATCCGCAGGGTAATGATCCTCGTTATTATATGCGCGTCGGTATGGATGCGATGAAAGAAGTTGTCAGAAATAAAATTAATGTCTGTGGTTCAGCGAATCGAATTTCAGCATAATCATTAGTTTTTTATGATTTATCCCAATGTACTTCCCGATTAATATCGGGGAGTGCCTTAATGGTAAAGGAGATAACTAAACCTTAATAAATACATCAGTACAATATCGCAACAATAATATATTTAAAAAAATTATATTATTCAACTTTATGGTGAGGATTACACAATGAGCAGTCCAAATATTCTCTTAACCCGTATTGATAACCGTCTGGTTCACGGTCAGGTTGGCGTGACCTGGACATCTACCATCGGTGCAAATCTGCTGGTAGTCGTGGATGATGTTGTCGCTAACGATGATATTCAACAGAAATTAATGGGTATTACCGCGGAAACCTACGGCTTTGGCATTCGTTTCTTTACTATCGAAAAAACCATTAATGTCATCGGCAAAGCTGCACCGCATCAAAAGATCTTCCTGATTTGCCGTACGCCACAAACGGTACGTAAATTGGTAGAAGGTGGCATTGACCTGAAAGATGTCAACGTCGGCAATATGCATTTCTCGGAAGGGAAAAAGCAAATCAGCAGTAAAGTTTATGTCGATGACCAGGATCTCACGGACTTACGTTTTATTAAACAACGTGGCGTGAATGTTTTCATTCAGGACGTCCCTGGCGATCAAAAAGAACAAATCCCTGACTAAATCTAAAATCGCCTTAATATTGGTTTGAGGTAATAAAAATGCATGAAATAACCCTACTCCAGGGATTATCCCTGGCGGCGTTAGTTTTCTTTCTGGGGATTGATTTTTGGCTGGAAGCCTTATTTTTATTCCGCCCGATAATCGTTTGTACCCTAACTGGCGCTATTCTCGGTGATATTCAGACTGGCTTAATTACCGGTGGTCTGACAGAGTTGGCTTTCGCCGGATTAACCCCTGCAGGTGGTGTTCAGCCGCCCAACCCGATTATGGCGGGTCTGATGACCACCGTCATTGCATGGTCTACGGGCGTTGATGCCAAAACGGCAATTGGTCTTGGCCTGCCGTTTAGTTTGTTAATGCAGTACGTCATTCTGTTCTTCTATTCTGCTTTCTCATTATTTATGACCAAAGCCGATAAATGCGCGAAAGAAGCGGATACGGCAGCGTTTTCCCGACTTAACTGGACAACGATGCTCATCGTTGCTTCAGCGTATGCGGTGATTGCTTTCCTCTGTACTTACCTGGCACAAGGGGCGATGCAGGCGCTGGTGAAAGCGATGCCCGCCTGGCTGACCCACGGCTTTGAAGTGGCTGGCGGTATTCTGCCTGCCGTTGGTTTTGGCTTGCTGCTGCGCGTAATGTTCAAAGCGCAATATATCCCTTACCTGATCGCCGGTTTCCTGTTTGTTTGCTACATCCAGGTCAGCAACCTGTTGCCGGTTGCCGTACTGGGCGCAGGCTTTGCGGTGTATGAGTTTTTCAATGCGAAATCCCGGCAGCAAGCGCAACCGCAGCCCGTTGCCAGTAAAAATGAAGAAGAGGACTACAGCAATGGGATCTGAAATCAGTAAAAAAGATATCACCCGTCTGGGCTTTCGTTCGTCACTGCTGCAAGCGAGCTTTAACTACGAAAGGATGCAGGCGG
Source organism: Escherichia sp. F1 (assembly GCF_046764225.1). Taxonomy (NCBI): domain Bacteria; kingdom Pseudomonadati; phylum Pseudomonadota; class Gammaproteobacteria; order Enterobacterales; family Enterobacteriaceae; genus Escherichia; species Escherichia sp. F1. Next base: position 609,812 of record NZ_CP177202.1, on the reverse strand, counting down.
GCGGTTTTACCTGGGCGATGTTGCCGATCCTGAAAAAGATTTATAAGGACGACAAACCGGGCCTAAGCGCGGCGATGAAAGATAACCTCGAATTTATTAATACCCACCCGAATCTGGTCGGATTCCTGATGGGGTTATTAATTTCGATGGAAGAAAAAGGAGAAAACCGCGACACCATTAAAGGCCTCAAAGTGGCACTGTTTGGCCCAATCGCCGGGATTGGCGATGCGATTTTCTGGTTTACCTTATTGCCGATTATGGCGGGAATTTGCTCATCATTTGCCAGCCAGGGAAACTTGCTGGGGCCGATTCTATTTTTCGCCGTTTACCTGCTTATCTTCTTCCTGCGCGTCGGCTGGACCCACGTCGGTTATTCAGTCGGCGTGAAGGCGATCGATAAAGTGCGAGAGAACTCGCAGATGATTGCTCGTTCGGCAACCATCCTCGGGATCACGGTAATCGGCGGGCTGATCGCTTCGTATGTGCATATTAACGTGGTGACATCGTTTGCCATCGACAGTACCCACAGCGTCGCGCTGCAGCAGGATTTCTTCGATAAAGTCTTCCCGAATATTTTACCGATGGCCTACACCCTGCTGATGTATTACTTCCTGCGGGTGAAAAAAGCGCATCCGGTGCTGTTAATCGGCGTGACGTTTGTTCTTTCTATTGTTTGTTCTGCATTCGGCATTTTGTAAATGGAACGAGGCACCGCGTCTGGCGGTGCCTCTTTACTTAAGGAATTTCATCCTGTGCAAACCCTTCAACAAGTTGAAAACTATACGGCGTTAAGTGAACGTGCCAGCGAATATTTATTGGCCGTGATCCGAAGCAAACCGGATGCCGTGATTTGCCTGGCGACCGGAGCCACGCCATTACTGACGTATCATTATCTGGTAGAAAAAATCCACCAGCAGCAGGTTGATGTCAGCCAGCTCACCTTCGTGAAGCTCGACGAATGGGTGGATCTGCCATTAACGATGCCTGGCACCTGCGAAACTTTCCTACAACAGCATATCGTGCAGCCGCTGGGGCTGCGTGAAGACCAACTCATCAGCTTTCGCTCCGAAGAGATAAATGAGACAGAGTGCGAACGGGTAACGAACCTGATTGCGCGCAAAGGCGGTCTGGATTTATGCGTTCTCGGGTTGGGGAAAAACGGTCATCTTGGGCTGAACGAACCGGGAGAAAGCCTGCAACCGGCCTGCCATATCAGTCAACTTGATGCCAGAACACAGCAACATGAGATGTTAAAAACCGCGGGCCGTCCCGTGACTCGTGGGATCACCTTAGGCCTGAAGGATATTCTCAATGCCCGCGAAGTTTTGTTACTGGTGACTGGCGAAGGAAAGCAGGATGCGACAGAACGTTTTCTCACGGCTAAAGTCTCCACCGCTATCCCGGCTTCGTTTTTATGGCTGCATAACTATTTCACATGCATGATTGATGAGATGTGTCGTCGTTAACTCGCCTGCTACAGGCGTTGCAACGCTATTCCTGCTGCGACGCCTGTAATCACTCTCCCTGCTGCTCCAGTGCATACTTATACAGCGCATTTTTCTTCACGCCGTGAATTTCTGCGGCCAGCGCTGCCGCTTTTTTCAGCGGCAGTTCTGCCTGTAGCAGCGCCAGCGTGCGCAGGGCATCAGCAGGCAGGTCATCTTCCTGCGCTTTATGGCCTTCGACAATCAGCACCATTTCGCCTTTGCGACGGTTTTCATCTTCTTTGACCCACGCCAGCAGCTCGCCAACGGGCGCGCCGTGAATGGTTTCCCAGGTTTTGGTCAGCTCACGCGCCAGAACGACGTAGCGGGATTCGCCTAATACCGCAACGATATCTTCCAGGCTATCTAACAGACGGTGGGTAGATTCATAAAAAATCAGCGTGCGCGGCTCCGCTTCAATGGCTTTTAGCGCATCACGGCGGCCTTTTGATTTGGCAGGTAAAAAGCCTTCATAACAAAAACGATCGGATGGTAAACCCGCGGCGCTTAACGCAGTGATAGCAGCACACGGCCCGGGTAGCGGCACCACGCGAATCCCCGCTTCACGGCAGGTACGCACCAGATGGTAGCCAGGATCGTTAATTAGCGGCGTTCCGGCATCGGAAACCAGCGCAATGTTTTGCCCCTCTTGCAGCTTCGCCAGCAGCGTTTCGGCTTTTTGTTGTTCGTTATGGTCGTGCAGCGCAAACAACCGAGCATTAATCCCAAAATGTTGCAGCAATAAACCGGTGTGACGCGTATCCTCGGCGGCAATCAGATCAACGGCCTGTAATACCTCCAACGCACGCTGGGTGATATCCGCCAGATTGCCGATTGGCGTCGGTACAATGTAAAGCTGGCCCTGAGAATTATCCGCCGATTGGTGTTGTTTCATTGTGTCGTCCGTATTGCCGATTTAATATTGAGCATTGCGTAAAAAAAATATCACTGGATACATTATGGTACCCTCAACATTTTCTCGTTTGAAAGCCGCGCGTTGTCTGCCTGTTGTTCTGGCAGCCCTGATTTTCGCCGGTTGTGGCACCCATACTCCCGATCAGTCCACTGCTTATATGCAGGGCACGGCGCAGGCTGATTCTGCCTTTTACCTGCAACAGATGCAGCAAAGTTCTGATGATACCAGGATCAACTGGCAATTACTCGCCATTCGTGCACTGGTGAAAGAAGGTAAAACCGGACAGGCGGTGGAGTTGTTTAACCAACTACCGCAAGAACTGAACGATTCTCAGCGTCGCGAGAAAACACTGCTGGCGGCAGAGATTAAACTGGCGCAGAAAGATTTTGCTGGCGCGCAAAACTTGCTGGCGAAAATCACACCTGCAGATTTAGAACAAAACCAGCAAGCGCGTTACTGGCAGGCAAAAATCGATGCCAGCCAGGGGCGTCCTTCCATTGATTTACTGCGCGCGTTAATTGCTCAGGAACCGCTGCTCGGCGCGAAAGAAAAGCAGCAGAATATTGACGCCACCTGGCAGGCGCTCTCCTCCATGACTCAGGAACAGGCGAATACGCTGGTGATCAATGCCGACGAAAATATTCTGCAAGGCTGGCTGGATCTGCAGCGCATCTGGTTTGATAACCGTAACGATCCCGACATGATGAAAGCCGGGATCGCCGACTGGCAGAAACGTTATCCGAACAACCCGGGCGCGAAAATGCTGCCAACGCAGTTGGTTAACGTAAAAGCGTTTAAACCCGCATCGACCAACAAAATCGCCCTGCTGTTGCCACTGAATGGCCAGGCAGCGGTATTTGGTCGCACTATTCAGCAAGGCTTTGAAGCGGCGAAAAATATCGGCACTCAGCCAGTGGCGGCCCAGGTAGCTGCCGCACCTGCCGCAGACGTAGCAGAACAACCTCAGCCGCAAACCGTGGATGGCGTTGCCAGCCCGGCACAAGCCTCGGTTAGCGATCTGACCGGTGAACAGCCTGCGGCCCAGCCGGTGCCTGTAAGCGCCCCGGCGACAAGCACCGCAGCGGTAAGCGCACCCGCAAATCCATCCGCAGAGCTGAAAATCTACGATACCTCATCACAACCACTTAGCCAGATCTTAAGCCAGGTTCAGCAGGATGGCGCGAGTATTGTGGTCGGTCCGTTGCTGAAAAATAACGTTGAAGAGTTGCTGAAGAGCAACACTCCGCTGAACGTGCTGGCACTGAACCAGCCGGAGAACATCGAAAACCGCGTCAATATTTGTTACTTCGCGCTTTCACCGGAAGACGAAGCGCGCGATGCAGCGCGTCATATTCGTGACCAGGGTAAACAAGCGCCGCTGGTGCTGATCCCACGCAGTTCATTGGGCGATCGCGTAGCCAATGCGTTTGCGCAAGAGTGGCAGAAACTGGGCGGCGGCCCCGTTCTGCAACAAAAATTTGGTTCCACCAGCGAATTACGCGCGGGTGTTAACGGCGGTTCGGGTATCGCTTTAACGGGTAGCCCGATTACTCCCAGAGAAACAACCGACTCCGGCATGACGACCAACAATCCAACGCTGCAAACCACGCCAACCGATGATCAGTTCACCAATAATGGCGGTCGTGTCGATGCGGTGTACATTGTGGCAACGCCGGGTGAAATCGCTTTTATCAAACCAATGATCGCCATGCGTAACGGTAGCCAGAGCGGTGCAACGCTGTACGCCAGCTCCCGCAGTGCGCAAGGGACCGCTGGCCCGGATTTCCGCCTGGAGATGGAAGGCTTGCAGTACAGCGAAATCCCGATGCTGGCAGGCGGTAATCTGCCGTTAATGCAGCAGGCGCTCAGCGCGGTGAACAACGATTATTCGCTGGCTCGCATGTATGCGATGGGCGTCGATGCCTGGTCGTTGGCAAATCATTTCTCACAAATGCGCCAGGTTCAGGGTTTTGAAATCAACGGTAATACCGGAAGTCTGACGGCTAACCCGGATTGCGTGATTAACAGGAAGTTATCATGGCTACAGTACCAACAAGGTCAGGTAGTCCCCGCCAGTTAACCACCAAACAGACCGGCGATGCGTGGGAAGCACAAGCGCGTCGCTGGCTGGAAGGCAAAGGACTGCGGTTTATCGCCGCTAACGTGAACGAGCGTGGCGGCGAGATCGATCTGATAATGCGTGAAGGCCGGATCACCGTTTTTGTCGAGGTGCGTTACCGCCGCTCTGCGCTTTATGGCGGCGCGGCAGCCAGTGTGACCCGCAGCAAACAACACAAATTATTACAGACTGCCCGCTTGTGGCTCGCGCGTCATAATGGGAGTTTTGATACTGTGGATTGCCGGTTCGATGTGGTAGCCTTCACCGGGAATGAGGTTGAGTGGATTAAGGATGCCTTTAATGACCACTCATAATTAAGGTTTAAGGATTAGCGTGCAAGAAAGAATTAAAGCTTGCTTCACTGAAAGCATTCAAACTCAAATTGCGGCGGCAGAGGCGCTTCCGGATGCCATCTCGCGTGCAGCTATGACGCTGGTTCAGTCTCTGCTCAATGGCAACAAAATCCTCTGTTGTGGTAATGGAACTTCCGCTGCCAATGCACAGCATTTTGCTGCCAGCATGATCAACCGTTTCGAAACGGAGCGGCCCAGCTTACCTGCCATTGCACTAAATACTGATAATGTTGTCTTAACGGCGATTGCCAACGATCGCTTACATGATGAAGTGTATGCAAAACAGGTGCGGGCGCTGGGTCATGCGGGAGATGTATTGTTAGCCATTTCCACCCGTGGCAACAGCCGCGATATTGTAAAAGCGGTAGAAGCTGCCGTTACGCGTGATATGACCATTGTGGCATTAACCGGCTATGACGGCGGTGAACTTGCAGGTTTGTTAGGGCCACAGGATGTGGAGATCCGCATTCCTTCGCATCGTAGTGCTCGCATTCAGGAAATGCATATGCTGACGGTAAATTGCCTGTGCGATCTGATCGATAACACGCTTTTCCCTCACCAGGATGTTTAAGGAGAATACATGAAGGCATTATCGCCAATCGCAGTCCTTATTTCCGCGCTGCTGTTGCAAGGTTGTGTTGCCGCTGCCGTAGTGGGTACTGCTGCTGTGGGTACCAAAGCCGCAACTGACCCACGCAGTGTCGGCACCCAGGTGGACGATGGTACCCTGGAAGTGCGCGTAAACAGCGCATTGTCGAAAGACGAACAGATTAAGAAAGAAACCCGTATTAATGTCACGGCGTATCAGGGCAAAGTGCTGCTGGTAGGGCAGTCACCAAACTCTGAACTTTCGGCTCGCGCTAAACAAATTGCGATGGGCGTAGACGGTGCCAACGAAGTGTATAACGAGATTCGTCAGGGCCAGCCGATTGGTCTGGGCGAAGCGTCTAACGATACGTGGATCACCACCAAAGTGCGTTCGCAGCTCTTAACCAGCGACCTGGTGAAATCGTCCAACGTGAAAGTGACCACCGAAAACGGTGAAGTGTTCCTGATGGGGCTGGTGACTGAACGTGAAGCGAAAGCGGCGGCAGATATTGCCAGCCGGGTAAGCGGCGTGAAGCGGGTAACCACAGCGTTTACGTTTATTAAATAAGCCATTGATCGGTCGTTGAAGTAAATATTCACACCTTAGCCGACCTGTTCCCCTCACCCTAACCCTCTCCCCAAAGGGGAGAGGGGACCGTCCAGTGCTGTATTCAGGAGCATCCAACATCTTAGGCCAACAGCGCCAACCCGCCGACAATCACACCAGATACTGCCACCATCGCCCCCGTCAGCCATAAGGCTTTCGCCGGGAACGCTTTGCGCAGCATAATCAGTGACGGCAAACTCACCGCCGGGAGCGTCATCAACAATGCCAGCGCCGGAGCGGTTCCCATGCCTGCCAGCATCATCGTTTGTACAATTGGAATTTCTGCCGCCGTGGGAATGACAAACAAGCATCCCGCTACCGCCATCGCAATCACCCACATCAGGCTGTTATCGACAGCACCATCAGCATGGGGGAATAACCAGACGCGAGCGGCACCCAACACCAGTACGGCAAGGATGTAAACCGGGATCGTACTCCAGAAAAGCGTCCATAGCGCCCTGCCCCAGCGGCTAAAAAATCCGCCCTGCGCTTCCGGTATGTCAATTTCGACCGGTGCCTGCGTTAGCGGTGTTTCACGTACCCATTTTTGCACCAGCGTCGCAATCAGCAACACCATCACCAACCCCGCCACCAGACGAATCGCAGCAAAGCCCCAGCCGAGGATAAACCCCATAAACACCAGCGTCGCCGGGTTTAACAACGGATTCCCCATCCAGAATGCCAGCGCCCCGCCCATCGATACCTGTTGGCGACGCATTCCCGCCGCGACCGGAGCCGCACAGCAGGTACACATCATACCCGGCAGCGAAAACAGCGTTCCCAGCAGCGTGCCGCGAAAGCGCGATTGCCCAAGCGTACGCAGCAACCAGTCACGCGGGATCAGCACCAGAATCAACGAACCGAGGATCACCCCCAGCACCGCCGCTTTCCATACCGCGAGGAAATAGATCATCGCGTAATCCAACGCCGCCTGCCACGGATTAGCATCTGCCTGCGCAAGGATAGATTTACCGATACTGTGGGTTTCGGCAGCAGTAAACGCTTTGCCGTAGTAAGGTTGCCATTTCACATACCAGAGACCAGCAATGACAACGAGAAAGAAAAGCGCGGGTTTCCACCACTGAATGGGCGTTGCCGCCTGAGATGAAGACTGACCAGTCATAGCATTCCCCAGGAATAAGTTATGATAATTGAGCGCGTGAATATTACGCTCACTATCAATTCTTGGGAATAATTATTCAGCTCTTTTGCGTAATTCTGAAGAGCTTAAAATCGTCACACCTTCATGCTCGGGCCGCATCGCCTCTGTCAGCATGACCCGCGCCACGTCTCTCGCATCAATGGATTTCCAGTTACCTGGCAGTAGACGGAACAGCGGCGCAAAAAGCGTTTCGTTCATCCGCTGTTTACTACGATCGCCCAGCAACATCGACGGGCGAGCGATGGTCAGTTTCGGCCAGTTCTGGGCAATTAAGGCCTCTTCCATCTCCCCTTTCACGCGGTTATAGAAAAACGGCGAGTGGGCATTAGCACCCATAGCACTGACTACCAGCATATGCTGTGCGCCCAACCGCCGCCCGGTTAATGCGGTGTCCACAACCAGCGTGTAATCGGCATGAATAAACGCCTCTTTACTCCCCGCTTCTCGCCGCGTGGTGCCGAGACAACAAAACACAATGTCGATGGGATCGGTGACCTGCGCCAGCGCGTCGGTCAGTTGCGGATCATGGGGATTAAACACCCCTGGCATATCGCCCAACGGACGTCGCGTCGGCGCGGCTATGGCGTTAACTTTCGGTTCGTTAATCAACATCCGCAGCAGGTGACCGCCCACCAGCCCCGTTGCGCCTGTAATCAGTACCTGACTCATCTTCGCTCCTTTACAGAATTGTCTGCCTTGCGCTCCACGGCTCATGCACCAGGCTTAATAGACCATGAGGTAATTATCCCCGATTGTGGGAAATTCGCCTCATCCAATGCAACATCGCGGAGGAAGCATGAGTAAGAAAATTGCCGTTTTAATCAGTGATGAATTTGAGGATTCAGAATTTACTTCACCCGCAGACGAGTTCCGTAAAGCCGGACACGAAGTGATTACCATTGAAAAGCAAGCGGGTAAAACGGTGAAAGGCAAAAAAGGAGAAGCCAGTGTGACCATCGATAAATCCATCGATGAAGTGACGCCAGCGGAGTTTGATGCCCTGCTGCTACCGGGCGGCCATTCACCGGATTATCTGCGTGGCGACAACCGTTTTGTCACTTTCACCCGTGATTTTGTGAATAGCGGCAAACCAGTTTTCGCCATCTGTCACGGCCCGCAGTTGCTGATCAGTGCCGATGTGATTCGGGGGCGCAAACTGACTGCAGTTAAACCGATCATTATTGATGTTAAAAACGCGGGCGCGGAATTTTACGATCAGGAAGTGGTGGTCGATAAAGATCAGCTGGTTACCAGCCGAACGCCGGACGATCTGCCAGCGTTTAACCGCGAGGCGTTACGCCTGCTCGGTGCCTGAGTTACGTAGCCAGATCATTTTTTTACCAAAGCCCAGCGTGTTGTCGGTGAATTTGATTTCATCAAGCCGGATTTCCCATACCGGGGCCGACAGCATTCTGGCAACCGGAAAGCGACGGTTGTACGCCTTGCGTGCGAGGTCGCTTTCCTCACCTTCAAGCCTGCGGATCTCGCCTTTAAATTGCACGCCGCGAATTAACGCTACCGTTTTCGGCTGACCGTTTACAGTTCCGGCAACTGCCGCCTGCGGCCCACTCATCTGCGCGTGGCGCGTTTTTTCTTCCGTCAAAATGTAGAAGGCGACTTTCTGCGCATCAAAAAGATAAAAGGCATTGGCGCACCACAATTCCCCTTCCTGCTGCACACACCAGGTGACAACATGTTGTTTTGCCAGCCAACGGCTGATGGCGGTGAGTGTTTCCATTGCTGTTCTCTTTTATACTGTGGGCCTGACCTTAACATGCGACGCAGACGATGACACCCTGGTTTCTTTACTTGATCCGTACCGCCGACAATAAGCTTTATACCGGGATCACCACGGATGTCGAACGCCGCTATCAGCAGCACCAAAGCGGCAAAGGGGCGAAAGCACTGCGCGGGAAAGGAGAACTAACGCTGGCGTTTTCCGCGCCAGTGGGCGATCGTTCGCTGGCACTACGGGCGGAATATCGCGTTAAGCAACTGACCAAACGGCAAAAAGAGCGTCTGGTAGCGGAAGGCGCAGGGTTTGCAGAGCTGTTGAGCAGCCTGCAAACCCCGGAGATTAAAAGCGATTGAAATGCTCGTGATACTCAACCAGACCGGTTACGCCGTTCAGCGCGTCATCCGCTAAACGATGTACCTGGAAGGCGCTTTCAGTGCCCGGCCAGCGGCAACGCAGATCGTGATGAGCCGCCAGTTCAAAGCCGAAACGACTGTACAGCGCCGGATCGCCCAGCGTCACCACTGCGGCATAGCCGAACTCATTGAGCGAATCGAGTCCTTCATAGACCAGTTGGCGTGCCAGCCCCTGTCCACGGTATTTTTCATCTACCGCCAGCGGTGCCATGCCGACCCATTGCAGGTCTTCGCCCTGCACATCAACCGGACTAAATGCCACATAGCCAATGACCTGACCTTCGTCATCTGTCGCCACCAGCCCCAACGTCAGAAAGCCATCTTCACGCAGATCGTGAACCAGCTTCGCTTCCGCATCACTTTCGAATGAACGACGCAGCAGGGCATCAATACCCGGCGCATCAATGGGAATTTCTACTCGAATTAGCATGGTTCACCTACCGATGTCTGTTTGGTTTCAGGCGCGGTTTTCATTCCCGCCTCAACAAAATCCGCCAGTTGCAGCAGCATCATGCGTAAGGCTTTCGGCATTTGCTCCAGTTCAATGGCGTCCATCAGGTTTTTCACATACAGCCCCAGCTCCGTATCGCCTTCAATCGCCAGCCGACGCTGGAAGAAGAGCGTATCCGGATCTTGTTTACGCGCCGCAATCATCAGCAGATCGCTGGCGTCGGCACTAAAACTCACATCAGCTTGCGCGTTCTGGCTAACGACCAGTTTGCCATTCACCACCGAGGTAAACCATTGCAGGTCAATATCACGCACATGAATACTTAACCAGCGGCCTTCAAGAAACTCCAGCTCGCCATCATCCAGCGCCTGACGGAATTGCCAGCTTAAGACCTGCTCAAGAACCTGGCGTTTTAGCGCAAATGGCGTCAGTTTTACCGGTACACTCAACAGAGATGGCCCCAAATGCACAATACGGGAACGCAGTTTATCCAACACGAGTTTTACTCCCTGTTTCAACAATCATCCTATTTTGCCATATCAGAAAAATAACATAGCGGTATAAATCAACAATTCCATATGAAATTGCTGCTACCACCAATACAACTTTAACTGCCTTAAATCAAAAATTGTCGCAGCAAGGTTAACTAAAATCCCAGTTCGTTAACATTTTTGCGCTTTGATAGCGCAACCTTCAGGAAAAATTATGGAGCTGCTCTGCCCTGCCGGAAATCTCCCGGCGCTTAAGGCGGCCATCGAAAACGGCGCAGATGCTGTTTATATCGGGCTAAAAGATGATACCAATGCCCGTCACTTCGCCGGCCTTAACTTTACCGAGAAAAAATTGCAGGAAGCGGTGAGTTTTGTCCATCAACATCGCCGCAAACTTCACATCGCGATTAACACTTTTGCGCACCCGGACGGTTACGCCCGCTGGCAGCGCGCCGTGGATATGGCGGCGCAGCTGGGTGCCGACGCGCTGATCCTCGCCGACCTCGCCATGCTGGAGTACGCCGCCGAGCGTTACCCGCATATTGAGCGTCATGTGTCAGTGCAGGCTTCGGCGACCAATGAAGAGGCGATTAACTTTTATCATCGCCATTTTGACGTTGCCCGCGTGGTGCTGCCGCGCGTGTTGTCGATTCATCAGGTGAAACAACTGGCGCGGGTCACGCCTGTACCACTGGAAGTCTTTGCTTTCGGCAGCCTGTGCATTATGTCGGAAGGCCGTTGCTATCTGTCGTCATATCTGACGGGTGAATCGCCCAACACCGTCGGTGCATGTTCTCCGGCTCGCTTCGTGCGCTGGCAGCAAACGCCGCAGGGGCTGGAATCCCGCCTGAACGAAGTGCTGATCGACCGTTATCAGGACGGCGAAAACGCAGGTTATCCGACGCTGTGTAAAGGGCGTTATCTGGTGGACGGCGAGCGCTATCACGCGCTGGAAGAACCCACCAGTCTCAATACCCTGGAACTGCTGCCGGAGTTAATGGCAGCGAATATTGCTTCGGTGAAAATTGAAGGCCGCCAGCGTAGCCCGGCGTATGTCAGCCAGGTGGCGAAAGTCTGGCGTCAGGCTATCGACCGTTGTAAGGCCGATCCGCAAAACTTCGTACCGCAAAGCGCGTGGATGGAGACGCTCGGGTCGATGTCCGAAGGCACGCAGACCACCCTTGGCGCGTATCACCGTAAATGGCAGTGAGAAAAGCAATGAAATATTCCTTAGGGCCAGTGCTGTGGTACTGGCCAAAAGAGACGCTGGAAGAATTTTATCAGCAGGCCGCCGCCAGCAGCGCCGACGTGATTTATCTTGGTGAAGCGGTATGCAGCAAGCGCCGGGCAACCAAAGTTGGCGACTGGCTGGAGATGGCAAAATCACTCGCCGGAAGTGGTAAGCAGATTGTGCTCTCCACGCTGGCGCTGGTGCAGGCATCCTCTGAACTGGGCGAACTGAAACGCTATGTTGAGAACGGTGAGTTTCTGATTGAAGCCAGCGATCTCGGCGTGGTGAATATGTGCGCTGAACGCAAACTGCCGTTCGTCGCCGGACATGCGCTGAACTGCTACAACGCGGTGACGCTGAAAATATTGCTTAAACAGGGCATGATGCGCTGGTGTATGCCGGTGGAGCTATCCCGCGACTGGCTGGTGAATCTGCTTAATCAGTGCGATGAGCTGGGCATTCGCAACCAGTTTGAAGTGGAAGTCCTGAGCTACGGTCATCTGCCGCTGGCCTACTCCGCCCGCTGCTTTACCGCGCGTTCGGAAGACCGCCCGAAAGATGAGTGTGAAACCTGCTGCATTAAGTATCCGAACGGGCGCAACGTGCTATCGCAGGAAAACCAACAAGTGTTTGTACTCAATGGCATTCAGACCATGAGCGGCTACGTTTACAACCTCGGTAACGAGCTGACATCCATGCAGGGGCTGGTCGATGTGGTCCGCCTGTCACCGCAGGGTACTGACACTTTCGCAATGCTCGACGCCTTCCGCGCCAATGAAAATGGCGCTGCACCACTGCCGTTGACGGCAAACAGCGATTGTAACGGCTACTGGCGGCGGCTGGCCGGGCTGGAGCTGCAAGCGTAAGTATATAGCTCACTTTGTTAACAACTTTAACTACTCTTTAATGCAGTATTAAAGATTAATCGGTAACAAAGTGAGCTGTTATGACTGATAAAACCATTCCGTTTTCGCTACTCGATCTGGCCCCCATTCCCGAAGGTTCTTCAGCGCGAGAAGCATTCTCCCACTCTCTCGATCTCGCCCGTCTGGCTGAAAAGCGCGGCTATCATCGCTACTGGCTGGCAGAACACCACAATATGACTGGCATTGCCAGTGCTGCAACATCAGTTTTGATTGGCTATCTGGCGGCGAATACCACTACGCTGCATCTGGGGTCTGGCGGCGTGATGTTGCCTAATCACTCACCATTGGTGATCGCCGAACAGTTCGGCACGCTTAATACGCTCTATCCGGGGCGAATCGATTTGGGGCTGGGTCGTGCTCCGGGTAGTGACCAGCGAACCATGATGGCTCTACGTCGTCATATGAGCGGCGATATTGATAATTTCCCCCGCGATGTCGCGGAGCTGGTGGACTGGTTTGACGCCCGCGATCCCAATCCACATGTGCGCCCGGTACCAGGCTATGGCGAAAAAATCCCCGTGTGGTTGTTAGGCTCCAGCCTTTACAGCGCGCAACTGGCGGCGCAGCTTGGTCTGCCGTTTGCGTTTGCCTCACACTTCGCGCCGGATATGTTGTTCCAGGCGCTGCATCTTTATCGCAGCAACTTCAAACCGTCGGCACGGCTGGAAAAACCGTATGCGATGGTGTGCATCAATATTATCGCCGCCGACAGCAACCGCGACGCTGAATTTCTCTTTACCTCAATGCAGCAAGCCTTTGTGAAGCTGCGCCGTGGCGAAACCGGGCAACTACCGCCGCCGATTCAAAATATGGATCAGTTCTGGTCACCGTCCGAGCAGTATGGCGTGCAGCAGGCACTGAGTATGTCGCTGGTGGGTGATAAAGCGAAAGTGCGTCATGGCTTGCAGTCGATCCTGCGCGAAACCGACGCCGATGAGATTATGGTTAACGGGCAGATTTTCGATCACCAGGCGCGCCTGCATTCGTTTGAACTGGCGATGGATGCTAAGGAAGAGTTGTTGGGATAGTGTGTCTTAACGCGGGAAGCCTTATCCGAGCTGGCAACGCTGTCCTACGTAGGCCTGATAAGCGAAGCGCATCAGGCATTGTGTAGGCAGCAGAAATGTCGGATAAGGCACCGCTGATTACTGATACACCGGCAGCAAATTAAAGCTCGATAAAATATGCACCAGTGCGTTGCCAACGCCAAACACCAGAATCAGCGCAATCATCGGCTTGCCGCCCCAGACGCGGAATTTCGGGCTGCCAAAGCGTTTACGCGATGCGCGGGCCAACAGCGCCGGTACAATTGCCGCCCAGATAGTAGCTGCTAAGCCAGCATAACCAATGGCATACAGGAATCCGTTCGGAAATAGCAGACCACCCACAACAGGCGGGGCAAAGGTCAGCAACGCCGTTTTAAAGCGGCCCAGGGCAGAGTCATCAAAACCAAACAGATCTGCCAGATAGTCAAACAAACCCAGCGTTACGCCGAGGAACGAACTTGCTACCGCAAAGTTTGAGAACACGACCAGCAGAAGGTCCAGGCTACGGCTGTTCAGCACGCCGCTTAATGCCTGTACCAGCACATCAATATTACCGCCCTTCTCGGCGATGCCGATAAACTCCGGACGAGGGATGTTGCCCATCGTCGCCAGCAACCAGATGGTATACAGCGCCAGCGCCATCAGCGTACCGTACACCAGGCATTTCACGATGGTTTTCGGATCTTTGCCGTAATACTTCATCAGGCTCGGCACGTTACCGTGATAACCAAACGATGCCAGACAGAATGGCAGCGTCATCAGCAGATACGGTGCATAAGACGCATTGCTTTCGGCGACGTTGAACAATGTCGCAGGCTGCACATGTCCCAGCAGGCTACCGAAGGTGAGGAAAAACGTAATGACTTTCGCCCCCAGCACAATCGCCGTCATCCGGCTGACCGCTTTGGTGCTCAACCACACCACAAACGCCACCAGTAGTGCAAAACCAAATCCAGCTGCCCGTGCAGGGACGTTCAGCGACATCTCCGCGAAGGTGTGATGCAGAATCGAACCGCTGGCAGAAATATAGGCGTAAGTCAGGATATAGAGCACAAAGGCAATGGAAATGCCGTTGACTACGTTCCAACCTTTGCCCAGCAAATCTTTGGTGATGGTGTCAAAACTCGAACCGATTCGGTAATTCAGGTTAGCTTCCAGAATCATCAAGCCAGAATGCAGCATACAGAACCAGGTAAAGATCAGCGCCGCCATTGACCAGAAGAACCACGCCCCGGACATGACCACAGGCAGAGAAAACATCCCTGCGCCAATAATGGTGCCGCCGATGATCACCACGCCGCCAAGCAGCGACGGTGACGTTTGGGTGGTGGTTAGTGTTGCCATGAGGGCTTCTCTCCAGTGAAAAATAGTGCGACTGCGTTGTTATGTATTGCACTGTACCAGTACACGAGTACAAAAGACAGAAAAAAAGCCCCGATGGTAAAAATCGGGGCTGTATATATTATTTTACAGATTGTGTTCGCTGTTTAGCGATGATTACGCATCACCACCGAAACGACGACGACCGGTAGAGTCATCACGACGCGGAGCGCGGCCTTCACGACGTTCGCCGCTAAAACGACGACCATCACCACGACCACCTTCACGGCGTTCACCGCTGAAGTTACGACCGCCTTCACGACGTTCGCCACCGAAACCACGACCACCGCCACGACGCTCACCGCCAGTATGCGGCTGTGCATCGCCCAGTAACTGCATGTTCATCGGCTTGTTGAGAATGCGAGTACGCGTAAAGTGTTGCAGCACTTCACCCGGCATACCTTTCGGCAGTTCGATGGTGGAGTGAGAAGCAAACAGCTTGATGTTACCAATGTAACGGCTGCTGATGTCACCTTCGTTAGCAATCGCGCCAACGATATGACGAACTTCAACACCATCATCGCGGCCCACTTCAATGCGGTACAGCTGCATATCGCCAACATCACGACGTTCACGACGCGGACGATCTTCACGGTCACCACGCGGGCCACGGTCGTTACGATCGCGCGGACCACGGTCATCACGGTCACGGAATTCACGTTTCGGACGCATCGGCGCATCTGGCGGAACAATCAGAGTACGTTCACCCTGTGCCATTTTCAGCAGTGCGGCGGCCAGAGTTTCGAGATCCAGCTCTTCACCTTCTGCCGTCGGCTGAATTTTGCTCAGCAGTGCACGGTATTGATCCAGATCGCTGCTTTCCAGCTGCTGCTGTACTTTAGCGGCGAATTTTTCCAGACGACGTTTGCCCAGCAGTTCTGCGTTCGGCAGTTCAACTTCCGGAATGGTCAGCTTCATGGTGCGTTCAATGTTACGCAGCAGACGACGCTCACGGTTCTCAACGAACAGCAGCGCACGGCCAGCACGGCCCGCACGACCAGTACGACCGATACGGTGAACGTAAGACTCAGAATCCATCGGGATATCGTAGTTAACTACCAGGCTGATACGCTCAACGTCCAGGCCACGGGCCGCAACGTCGGTCGCAATCAGGATGTCCAGACGACCATCTTTCAGTCGTTCCAGTGTCTGCTCACGCAGCGCCTGGTTCATGTCACCGTTCAGCGCGGCGCTATTGTAGCCGTTACGCTCAAGAGCTTCTGCCACTTCCAGAGTCGCGTTTTTGGTACGAACGAAGATAATCGCCGCATCAAAATCTTCCGCTTCCAGGAAACGTACCAGTGCTTCGTTTTTACGCATACCCCAGACAGTCCAGTAGCTCTGGCTGATGTCAGGACGGGTAGTCACGCTGGACTGAATGCGCACTTCCTGCGGCTCTTTCATAAAGCGGCGGGTAATGCGACGAATCGCTTCCGGCATGGTTGCAGAGAACAGAGCGGTCTGATGACCTTCCGGGATCTGCGCCATAATAGTTTCAACGTCTTCGATGAAGCCCATGCGCAGCATTTCGTCAGCTTCATCCAGAACCAGACCGCTCAGTTTAGAAAGGTCCAGAGTGCCACGTTTCAGGTGATCCAGCAGACGGCCCGGAGTACCGACAACGATCTGCGGCCCCTGACGCAGGGCGCGTAATTGCACGTCATAACGCTGGCCGCCGTACAGGGCAACCACGTTTACGCCGCGCATGTGTTTAGAGAAATCCGTCATTGCCTCAGCAACCTGTACCGCCAGTTCGCGGGTCGGTGCCAACACCAGAATCTGTGGTGCTTTCAGCTCAGGATCAAGATTCTGCAGCAGAGGTAAAGAGAATGCTGCAGTTTTTCCGCTCCCCGTCTGGGCCATACCCAGGACGTCGCGGCCATTCAGCAGATGTGGAATACACTCTGCCTGAATTGGAGATGGTTTTTCGTAACCCAGATCGTTAAGGGCTTCAAGGATAGGAGCCTTCAGGCCCAGATCTGCAAAAGTGGTTTCGAATTCAGCCATGTAGTACGTGTGCCTCAAAATTAATGGCGGCCAGTCTACATAACTCATCATGAAATTGATCAGCAATTTTCATTGAAAAGTGTGAACCGGCTCAAAGTAGGTGTATTAACGAACAACAACGCCCTCACCCGTTAAGGTGATGGCAATCAAAAAAGATTACGGGCTGATGTGTACGTCAGCTATTGCTGGTCCGATTCTGCCAGGTCATCTTGGTCCTGGCCCAGGAGCGATAATTCCAACAATGCGTATCGGTGCTCAACAAAGTTATGAACGTTGTTGGCAACCGCCAGTTTGAACAGTGCCGTGGCGCTGTCCAAATCCCCCAGACTTAGGTAGTACTTACCTAAATAGAAGTTGGTTTCACTGAGATGCTCAGCGAGCGAGGTGTTATCCGTTGCGTCCGCCTTGAGCCTTTCCATTAACGTTTGTTCGCTAATGTTGCCCAGGTAGAACTCGACAATGTTCCATCCCCACTGTTCCTTATCCGATTTTTCGAAGTGCTGTTTCAACACTTCTTTAGCCTGCTTCTCATCGAGCTTCTGCTCGGCGAGATAAAGCCACAGACTACGGAAAGGATCATTGGGATCGTCTTGATAAAACGCCAGCAGATCATCTTGCGCTAACTTGTCACGACCGCCGTAATATAATGCGATCCCGCGATTCAAGTGCGCGTAGTTGTAAGTTGGATCAAGCTCAAGTACAGAATCAAACGCTTCATAGGCAGCATCAAAATTGCCTGCCTGCGTTAAATATATGCCTAAGTAATTGAATACTTCAGGCATATCCGGTCGGATTGCCAGCGCTTGCGAAAAATCGTTACGCGCTAATGCCCTCAGACCGAGACTATCATACAACACTCCGCGCTCATATAAAAGCTGTGCGCGTTCGTCATCGGTTAAAGCCCGACTGGCAAGGATTTGTTCCATACGTGCCAGAATCACTTCCTGCTGTAAAGTCGGTTGCAATGGTACCGCGAGGACTTCACTTTTACGCCAGGAAGTATTACTGCATCCTGCAAGCGTAAGTGCTGTCGCAACGAAACACCAGCGCAAAAAAGGCTTCATTTCCCACTCCCGAAGACCACGGTTGAATGAACGTCCTGTTCCCGGTTGCTAACAAGGCGTCCTGCCCGGTTAAAAGCCCCCCGCCGCAGCGGAGGGCAAATGGCAACCTTACTCGCCCTGTTCAGCAGCCGGAGCTTCCGGTGCTGCAGCAGGTTGAGACTGCTCAGTCGCTTCTTTAATGCTCAGACGGATACGGCCCTGGCGATCAACTTCCAGAACTTTCACCGGTACTTCCTGACCCATCTGCAGGTAATCGGTCACTTTCTCAACGCGTTTGTCAGCGATCTGAGAGATGTGTACCAGACCTTCTTTACCGCCGCCGATGGCAACAAATGCGCCAAAGTCAACGATACGGGTCACTTTACCATTGTAGACGCGGCCCACTTCGATTTCTGCAGTGATCTCTTCGATACGACGAATAGCATGTTTCGCTTTCTCGCCGTCGGTCGCTGCGATCTTCACAGTACCGTCATCTTCGATTTCGATGGTGGTGCCAGTTTCTTCGGTCAGGGCACGGATAACAGAGCCGCCTTTACCGATAACGTCTTTGATCTTGTCCGGGTTGATCTTGATGGTATGGATACGCGGAGCGAACTCAGAGATATCGCCGCGCGGCGCGTTGATCGCCTGTTCCATTACGCCCAGGATATGCAGACGCGCACCTTTAGCCTGGTTCAGTGCAACCTGCATGATCTCTTTGGTGATACCTTCAATTTTGATATCCATCTGCAATGCAGAGATACCGTCGCGGGAACCCGCAACTTTGAAGTCCATATCGCCCAGGTGATCTTCGTCGCCCAAAATGTCAGACAGTACAACGTAGTTGTCGCCTTCTTTCACCAGACCCATTGCGATACCCGCAACAGCAGCTTTGATCGGCACACCTGCGTCCATCAGCGCCAGAGACGCGCCGCACACGGAAGCCATAGAAGAAGAACCGTTGGATTCGGTGATTTCAGACACCACACGTACGGTGTACGGGAATTTGTCCATATCCGGCATGACTGCCAGCACACCGCGCTTCGCCAGACGACCGTGACCAATTTCACGACGCTTCGGAGAACCGACCATGCCGGTTTCGCCTACGGAGTACGGAGGGAAGTTGTAGTGGAACAGGAAGGTGTCAGTACGTTCGCCCATCAGTTCATCAAGAACCTGCGCGTCACGTGCAGTACCCAGCGTTGCGGTAACCAGCGCCTGAGTTTCACCACGGGTGAACAGCGCAGAACCGTGAGTACGCGGCAGCACGCCAGTACGCACATCCAGACCACGAATCATATCTTTTTCACGACCGTCGATACGCGGTTCGCCTGCCAGTACGCGGCTACGAACAACGTTTTTCTCGATAGCGTGCAGAATTTCACCCAGTTCGTTTTCGTCCAGGGTTTCATCTTCAGCAAGCAGCGTCGCGATGGTTTCAGATTTGATGACATCAACCTGAGCATAACGCTCTTGTTTGTCGGTGATGCGGTAAGCATCGCTCAGACGAGCTTCAGCCAGTGCAGCAACGCGCGCGTTCAGCGCTTCGTTTACCGGCTCCGGCTGCCAGTCCCAACGCGGTTTACCGGCTTCTTTCACCAGTTCATTGATGTTCTGAATAACAACCTGCTGTTGTTCATGACCGAACACTACTGCGCCCAGCATCTGGTCTTCGCTCAGCAGTTCAGCTTCAGATTCAACCATCAGTACAGCGGCTTCAGTACCCGCAACAACCAGATCCAGTTTGCTCTCTTTCAGCTCGTCCTGAGTCGGGTTCAGTACGTACTGGTCATTGATGTAACCTACGCGGGCAGCACCAATCGGACCATTGAACGGAATACCAGACAGAGACAGTGCTGCGGAAGCACCAATCATCGCGACGATATCCGGGTTAACCTGCGGGTTAACAGAAACCACGGTGGCGATAACCTGAACTTCGTTGACGAAGCCTTCCGGGAACAGCGGGCGAATCGGGCGGTCAATCAGACGCGCGATCAGGGTTTCGCCTTCGCTTGGGCGGCCTTCACGACGGAAGAAGCTACCCGGGATACGACCAGCAGCGTAGGTACGCTCCTGATAGTTAACGGTCAGTGGGAAGAAGTCCTGACCTGGTTTGGCTTTTTTCTGGCCAACAACGGTAACAAATACCGCGGTGTCATCCATGCTAACCATAACAGCAGCAGTAGCCTGACGAGCCATCATGCCGGTTTCCAGAGTCACGGTGTGTTGACCGTACTGGAATTTACGAACGATCGGATTAAGCAATGTAATATCCTTTCTCTTTCTTAGACAGTACCTTACGGCACTGGTGTTAATACCCGATCTTCTGCGCATCCTCGCGACTAATGACAACCCTAACCCAGCCCAATGTGGGTAAAGCCTCTCATTAGCCGCGCGAACCTCTGCAACGGAAGATCATTCATAGCAACAATACATTAGTTTCCAGTGAATTGCTGCCGTCAGCTTGAAAAAAGGGGCCACTCAGGCCCCCTTTTCTGAAACTCGCAAGAATTAGCGACGCAGACCCAGGCGCTCGATGAGCTGGGTGTAACGTGCTACGTCTTTACGTTTCAGGTAGTCGAGCAGTTTACGACGCTGAGAAACCATGCGCAGCAGACCACGACGGCTGTGGTGATCTTTTTTGTGCTCTGCAAAGTGGCCCTGCAGGTGGTTGATCTGTGCAGTCAGCAGTGCTACCTGAACTTCGGTAGAACCGGTGTCGTTTGCGTCACGACCAAACTCAGAAACGATTTTAGCTGTTGCTTCAGTACTTAGAGACATTTTAAAACTCCAAAGTATATAGAATGAAAGGACGCCGATCTCTAATTCAGCGATCCCAGTGTACGTTACGCAAAGTGTTAAACAATTTACGCGACGTTAAGCGGCAGTATTCTACTCGTAGCGACCTGTTATCGCAAGACGGTTAACATTACGCCGGGTATTCAACCACCAGGCGACGAGGCGCGACGCGGCCTTCATCGTCAATTTCGCCCATACCGATAAACTTGCCGTTCTCACCTTCTGTAACGCGAACCAGTCCTTCCAGCGGCGCACCGGATGTACGAACCGGGTTACCATTTTTGAAGTAAACAGAAGACGTTAACGGAAGATTCACCACCGGGTAGTCCGAAGCTGGACTGTCCATTGGCATCAGTAATGGATCAAGTAACTCCGCGGCTGGAATATCCTGCTGTTCGGCTTGTTCAACCAGTTCACGCAGATGTTCCAGGGTCACCATCCGTTCAACCGGATATTTACTTACCGCCAGACGACGCAGGTAAATAACATGCGCGCCACAACCGAGTTTTTCACCCAGGTCATCAATAATGGTGCGGATATAAGTGCCTTTTGAGCAGTGAATTTCCAGCTCCAGCTCATTGCCTTCGTGGCGAATAAACAGCAATTCATAAACGGTAATCGGGCGCGCTTCACGCGGTACTTCAATGCCCTGACGCGCATATTCGTACAGTTTTTTGCCCTGGTATTTCAGTGCTGAATACATCGATGGGATCTGTTCGATATCGCCACGGAAAGTATCCAGTGCCGCCGCCAGTTGCTCTGCGCTAAAGGTTACCGGACGTTCTTCAACGATTTGTCCATCGGCGTCAGACGTATCGGTACGCTGTCCAAGACGCGCAATCACCCGATAGCGTTTGTCGGAGTCCAGCAGATACTGGGAAAACTTCGTCGCTTCCCCGAGGCAAATTGGCAACATGCCAGTTGCCAGCGGGTCCAGCGCACCGGTATGCCCGGCACGGTTGGCGTTATAAATCCGTTTCACTTTTTGCAGCGCATCGTTGCTGGACATACCCTGCGGTTTATCCAGCAACAACACGCCGTTAATGTCGCGACCGCGACGACGAGGACGACTCATTAGTCCTCCTTGCTGTCGTCCGGGTTAACACGACGTTCTTCGTCATGTTTGACCACGCTGGTCACCAGGTTTGACATGCGCATCCCTTCAACCAGCGAGTTGTCGTAGAAGAAGGTCAGTTCCGGCACGATACGCAGGCGCATCGCTTTCCCCAACAGGCTGCGGATGAAACCAGAAGCTTCCTGCAGCGCTTTGATGCCCGCTTTAACCGCGTCTTCATCTTTGTCGTTGAGGAACGTCACATATACTTTGGCATACGCCAGGTCGCGAGACATTTCGACACCGGAAACGGTGGTCATCATGCCCAGGCGAGGATCTTTAATTTCACGCTGCAGGATGAGAGCGATCTCTTTTTGCATTTCCTGCGCTACGCGCTGCGGGCGACCAAATTCTTTCGCCATAATAAATTCTCCTGACAAAAAAGGGGCTGTTAGCCCCTTTTTAAAATTAATTTCAGGTGGAAGGGCTGTTCACGTTGGCCTGATAAGACGCGCCAGCGTCGCATCAGGCAATCCATGCCGGATGCGGCGTAAACGCCTTATCCCGCATGGAACCCTAAAAACCTTAAGCGATGGTACGTTGGATTTCGATGATTTCGAATACTTCGATCACATCGCCAGTGCGGACATCGTTGTAGTTCTTAACGCCGATACCACATTCCATACCGTTACGGACTTCGTTAACGTCATCTTTGAAGCGGCGCAGGGACTCCAGCTCGCCTTCGTAGATAACCACGTTGTCGCGCAGAACGCGGATCGGGTTGTGACGTTTAACCACACCTTCGGTAACCATACAACCTGCGATGGCACCAAATTTCGGTGATTTGAATACGTCACGAACTTCCGCCAGACCGATAATCTGTTGTTTCAGTTCCGGAGACAGCATACCGCTCATTGCCGCTTTCACTTCGTCGATCAGGTTATAGATGACGGAGTAGTAACGCAGATCCAGGCTTTCCGCTTCAATCACTTTACGTGCAGAGGCATCAGCACGTACGTTGAAGCCAACCAGGATGGCGTTGGACGCCGCAGCCAGGGTAGCGTCGGTTTCGGTGATACCACCTACGCCAGAACCGATGATCTTCACTTTAACTTCGTCAGTAGACAGTTTCAGCAAGGAGTCGGAGATAGCTTCCACAGAACCCTGTACGTCTGCCTTCAGGACGATATTCACTTCGTGAACTTCGCCTTCGGTCATGTTGGCGAACATGTTCTCGAGTTTAGATTTCTGCTGACGCGCCAGTTTAACTTCGCGGAATTTACCCTGACGATAGAGTGCAACTTCACGCGCTTTCTTCTCGTCACGTACAACGGTAACTTCATCACCCGCAGCCGGAACGCCGGACAGGCCGAGGATTTCCACCGGAATGGACGGACCCGCTTCCAGCACTTCCTGACCCAGTTCGTTACGCATCGCACGAACACGACCGTATTCGAAGCCACACAGAACGATATCGCCCTTGTGCAGAGTACCTTCACGTACCAGAACGGTAGCAACCGGACCACGACCTTTATCGAGGAAGGATTCGATAACCGCACCGCTCGCCATACCTTTACGTACCGCTTTCAGTTCCAGAACTTCCGCCTGCAGCAGGATAGCGTCCAGCAGCTCATCGATACCAGTACCCGCTTTCGCAGACACATGTACGAACTGGCTTTCACCGCCCCACTCTTCCGGCAGGACGCCGTACTGGGAGAGTTCGTTCTTAACGCGATCCGGATCGGCTTCTGGTTTATCGATCTTGTTCACTGCAACGACCACCGGAACCTGCGCCGCTTTCGCGTGCTGGATTGCTTCGATGGTCTGCGGCATTACGCCGTCGTCGGCAGCAACAACCAGGACTACGATGTCCGTTGCCTGCGCACCACGAGCACGCATTGAAGTAAACGCGGCGTGCCCCGGGGTGTCCAGGAAGGTGATCATGCCGTTTTCAGTTTCAACGTGGTATGCACCAATGTGCTGGGTAATGCCGCCCGCTTCGCCAGAGGCCACTTTCGTTGAACGAATGTAGTCCAGCAGAGAGGTTTTACCGTGGTCAACGTGACCCATGATGGTCACAACCGGCGCGCGCGGTTCAGCCGCTGCCCCCGTGTCACGGTCGCTCATTACCGCTTCTTCCAGCTCGTTTTCACGACGCAGGATAACTTTGTGGCCCATCTCTTCGGCAACCAGCTGTGCGGTTTCCTGGTCGATGACCTGGTTGATGGTCGCCATTGCGCCCAGCTTCATCATCGCTTTGATGACCTGAGAGCCTTTAACCGCCATCTTGTTCGCCAGTTCGCCAACGGTGATGGTTTCGCCGATCACAACGTCACGGTTAACGGCCTGAGCAGGCTTCTGGAAGCCTTGCTGCAGCGAAGAACCTTTACGTTTTCCGCCTTTACCGCCACGTACTGCTGCGCGTGCTTCTTCACGATCAGCTTTTGATTCAGCGTGTTTGTTGCCTTTCTTCGGACGCGCAGCTTTCGCGTTACGACCACGGCCACGGCCGCCTTCGACTTCACGATCGCTTTCGTCTTCTGCCTGGCGAGCATGTTGAGAAGTAGTGACGTGATAATCGCTGGAATCTTCAGTCGGTTCCGCGTTATCAGTCCATTTGTTTTCTTCCGCCATACGACGTGCTTCTTCAGCAACGCGACGTGCTTCTTCTTCGAGTTTACGACGCGCTTCTTCTTCGGCTTTACGCTTGAGCTCTGCAGCTTCCTGCTCACGGCGGGCTTTTTCAGCCTGGGCGTTTTTAGTCATATCGTCTTGTTGATTGCTCACTTTGTCTTTTTCCGCAGCTTCACGTTTCGCTTGTTCAGCAGCTTCACGCTTAGCTTGTTCTGCGGCCTCACGTTCAGCTTTTTGTTGCGCCTCGCGTTTAGCCGATTCTTCTGCCTCACGACGGGCTTGCTCTTCCGCTTCACGCTGCGCTTGCTCTTCCGCAGCAAGGCGTTCAGCCTCTTGCGGATCGCGTTTCACAAAGGTGCGTTTCTTGCGGACTTCGATTTGTACCGATTTGCTTTTTCCACCGGTACCAGGAATGTTAAGGGTGCTGCGTGTTTTACGTTGCAGCGTCAATTTGTCCGGGCCTGAATTTTTCTGATTCAGGTGGTCAATCAAAGTCTGTTTCTCTTGTGCGGACACAGAGTCGTCAGCAGACTTCCGGATACCTGCATCAGCAAATTGCTGTACCAGGCGTTCCACGGAGGTCTGTCGCTCTGCGGCCAGCGTTTTAATCGTTACATCTGTCATGCTGTTCCTTCCTGCTACAGTTTATTACGCTTCGTCACCGAACCAGCAAATATTACGGGCAGCCATAATCAGTGCTCCGGCTTTTTCGTCGGTCAACCCTTCGATATCAGCCAGATCATCAATGCCCTGTTCGGCGAGATCTTCCAGCGTACAAACGCCACGGGCGGCCAGTTTGAATGCCAAATCACGATCTATCCCTTCAAGGTTCAGCAGATCGTCAGCCGGTTTGTTATCACCGAGGCTTTCTTCCTGGGCCTGTGCAATGGTGGCCAGTGCATTTTTAGCACGCTCGCGCAGTGCTTCAACGGTCGGCTCATCAAGGCCTTCGATTTCCAACAGCTCTTTCATCGGCACATAGGCCAGTTCTTCCAGCGTCGAGAAGCCTTCTTCTACCAGAACAGTCGCGAAGTCTTCGTCGATGTCGAGATATTTGGTGAAGGTGTCGATCGCTGCGTGCGCTTCCGCCTGATGCTTAGCCTGCAGGTCGTCAACGGTCATCACGTTGAGTTCCCAACCGCTCAGCTGCGAAGCCAGACGCACGTTCTGACCATTACGGCCAATCGCCTGCGCCAGGTTACCGGCTTCAACGGCGATATCCATGGTGTGTTTATCTTCATCCACCACGATAGAAGCAACGTCTGCCGGTGCCATTGCGTTAATCACGAACTGCGCCGGGTTATCATCCCACAGGACGATATCGATACGCTCGCCGCCCAGTTCAGTAGAAACCGCCTGAACACGCGCGCCACGCATACCTACGCAAGCACCTACCGGATCGATACGTTTATCGTTGGTTTTCACCGCGATTTTCGCACGAGAACCCGGATCGCGAGCCGCTGCTTTAATTTCAATCACTTCTTCGCCGATTTCCGGCACTTCAATGCGGAACAGTTCGATCAGCATTTCCGGCTTGGAACGGGTGACGAACAGTTGCGCGCCACGCGCTTCCGGGCGAACGGAATAGAGCACGCCACGAACGCGGTCGCCAGGACGGAAGTTTTCACGCGGCAGCATATCTTCGCGCAGGATCACGGCTTCAGCATTGTTGCCCAGATCCAGAGAGATGTTGTCGCGGTTTACTTTTTTCACCACGCCGGTGATGATTTCACCTTCGTGTTCACGGAACTGATCAACCACCATCGCACGTTCGGCTTCACGCACTTTCTGCACGATAACCTGTTTTGCCGTCTGGGTGGTGATACGGTCAAAGGTAACAGACTCAATCTGATCTTCAACGTAATCGCCCAGGTTCAGGCTTTCATCTTCATAACGTGCGGCTTCAAGGGTGATTTCCTTGGTCGGCTGGGTGACTTCATCAACAACTAACCAGCGACGGAAGGTGTCAAAATCACCGCTTTTGCGATCGATCTGTACACGGACGTCGATCTCTTGCTCATATTTTTTCTTTGTTGCTGTCGCCAGCGCGCTTTCCAATGCTTCGAAAATCTTCTCGCGAGGTAGCGCCTTTTCATTGGATACGGCTTCAACTACAGCCAAAATTTCTTTGTTCATCGCGGGCTTTTCACCTCATCCAGACTATTAAAAGTGGGGAACCAGGTTCGCCTTCTGGATATTACTCAGCGCGAACACTTCATCTTTACCTTCGACGGTAACTGTGATCATTTCACCGTCTACCGCTTTGATAACGCCCTGCCATTTACGACGGTTTTGTACCGCCATGCGGAGAACCAGAGTCACCTCTTCTCCGACGAAACGGGCGTAGTGTTCAGCCGTGAACAGTGGGCGATCGAGACCCGGTGAGGAGACTTCCAGGTTATAAGCAACGGTGATGGGATCTTCAACATCCAGCACAGCACTTACCTGGTGGCTCACATCAGCACAATCATCAACATTGATGCCATCTTCACTATCAATATAGATGCGCAGTGTGGATGTGCGACCGCGAATAAATTCGATGCCAACCAGTTCAAAACCCAGGGCCTCAACTGGCGCAGTAATCATCTCTGTTAATTTTTGCTCTAATGTGGACAAGCCCACCCCCAAGACATAAAAAAAGGGCCTAAAGCCCAGTTATTCTGTAGTCAGATAACAAAAAACCCCGATAAATCGGGGCTTTATATAACTGAACCCTATAACCGCAACTGCGGTCTGGAGCACTTTCCAGAAGGATTTTTTCAAATCCCACTACGAAGGCCGAAGTCTTCACAGTATATTTGAAAAAGGACTCTAAGGGAAAGTGGTTGCGGGGGCCGGATTTGAACCGACGACCTTCGGGTTATGAGCCCGACGAGCTACCAGGCTGCTCCACCCCGCGCCTGAAACGTGGCAAATTCTACTCGTTTTGGGTAAAAAATGCAAATACTGCTGGGATTTGGTGTACCGAGACGGGACGTAAAATCTGCAGGCATTATAGTGATCCATGCCACATTTTGTCAACGTTTATTGCTAATCACGTGAATGAATATCCGGTTCACTTTCATTTGTTGAATACTTTTGCCTTCTCCTGCTCTCCCTTAAGCGCATTATTTTACAAAAAACACACTAAACTCTTCCTGTCTCCGATAAAAGATGATTAAATGAAAACTCATTTATTTTGCATAAAAATTCAGTGAGAGCGGAAATCCAGGCTCATCATCAGTTAATTAAGCAGGGTGTTATTTTATGACGACGATTCTCAAGCATCTCCCGGTAGGTCAACGTATTGGTATCGCTTTTTCCGGCGGTCTGGACACCAGTGCCGCACTGCTGTGGATGCGACAAAAGGGAGCGGTTCCTTATGCATATACTGCAAACCTGGGCCAGCCAGACGAAGAGGATTATGATGCGATCCCTCGTCGTGCCATGGAATACGGCGCGGAGAACGCACGTCTGATCGACTGCCGCAAACAACTGGTGGCCGAAGGTATTGCCGCTATTCAGTGTGGCGCATTTCATAACACCACCGGCGGCCTGACCTATTTCAACACGACGCCGCTGGGCCGCGCCGTGACTGGTACCATGCTGGTTGCTGCCATGAAAGAAGATGGCGTGAATATCTGGGGTGACGGTAGCACCTATAAAGGAAACGATATCGAACGTTTCTATCGTTATGGTCTGCTGACCAATGCTGAACTGCAGATTTACAAACCGTGGCTTGATACTGACTTTATTGATGAACTGGGCGGCCGTCATGAGATGTCTGAATTTATGATTGCCTGCGGTTTCGACTACAAAATGTCTGTCGAAAAAGCCTACTCCACGGACTCCAACATGCTTGGTGCAACGCATGAAGCGAAGGATCTGGAATACCTCAACTCCAGCGTCAAAATCGTCAATCCAATTATGGGCGTGAAGTTTTGGGATGAGAGCGTGAAAATCCCGGCAGAAGAAGTCACAGTACGCTTTGAGCAAGGTCATCCGGTGGCGCTGAACGGTAAAACCTTTAGCGACGACGTAGAAATGATGCTGGAAGCTAACCGCATCGGCGGTCGTCACGGCCTGGGCATGAGCGACCAGATTGAAAACCGTATCATCGAAGCAAAAAGCCGCGGCATTTATGAAGCCCCTGGGATGGCACTGCTGCACATTGCGTATGAACGTTTGTTGACCGGTATTCACAACGAAGACACCATTGAGCAGTATCACGCGCATGGTCGTCAGTTGGGTCGTCTGCTGTACCAGGGACGTTGGTTTGACTCCCAGGCGCTGATGCTGCGGGACTCTCTGCAACGCTGGGTTGCCAGCCAGATCACTGGTGAAGTTACTCTGGAGCTGCGCCGCGGGAACGATTATTCAATCCTGAATACCGTCTCAGAGAACCTGACCTACAAGCCAGAGCGTCTGACGATGGAAAAAGGCGACTCGGTGTTCTCGCCAGATGATCGTATCGGTCAATTGACCATGCGTAACCTGGATATCACCGATACCCGCGAGAAACTTTTCGGTTATGCCAAAACTGGCCTGCTCTCCTCCTCTGCCGCTTCAGGCGTGCCGCAGGTGGAGAATCTGGAAAATAAAGGCCAGTAATTCGACATCAACCCTGCCCTTCAGGGGTGGGGTTACCTTGCTTATCCTCTGTAAACTCCTTTCTGAGCATCACATAATCGAAAACATCATGGTTTGCATCCACAACCCGTGAGTCTCCTTTATAGTGTGCAATCACTTCCTCCAGCGTTTTCGGTTGTTCCGGCTTTGTTACCCCCATCCACGCATTAATCAGGTAATTATTGTACGCAGTGGAAAAGATATCGTTTTCCGTTGTGCGATCCACGCCATCCCCAAGAACGGGGCTATACCAGATAAACATCGGGACATGATATGCCTGCTGGCTAGCCTCCCTGCCTCCATGAAAATAGACGTTCTTCTTCGTAGGGTCACGTTCCAGGCCGTGGTCGGCAAAATACATGACCGAGGCGCGGCGATCTTTTAATAATTCAAAAACCTGACCTAGCAAACTATCTGTGTAATGAATGGAGTTGTCATAGCAGGCATCCTGATCGTCCTGCGGTTGAAACACGGCGCTGGATTGCGGATAGGCGCTACAAGCCGGTTCATGGCTTCCATTTAAATGAAGAACAATCAGTTTCTTTTGCTGCGTATTTTGCTGTAATGCTTGCGATAAATGCGGCAACAACAATTCATCAAATCCTCTGACATAGACTGTTTCCATGGCGCGCATGGCGATACTGGTAACTGCTGTACCATTCTGCCGAAAAGCGGATTGCGAGCTTAGCCAGAAAGTCTGAAATCCTGCTTGATTAGCCATATTAATAATGTTGTCCGGGTAATTATGAATGTCATGACTCAAAACAGAATCAGCAGTTAAAGAAAGGGGAACCGACAGCGCAGTGTAAGGTGCACCGCTTATTGCTTGATTAAACAGTTTGATCTGTTTTCTTTGTGCTTCGACTTGCGGTGTCGTAGAGCGTGTATATCCATACAAAGACATATTGTCGACACGTACAGACTCCCCCACAATCAACACGTAGGTATCAATACCTGTATCCCTGACTGATAATTGAAAATACGGCACCGTGTTTGCAATTGAGAGTAATCTTTGATGCTCTTTCGCTGCTAAAGCAAAATAATTGAGATTGAAAAACGGCGTATAGGTAGCAAATCGCGACGCTAGTATATATGGACTGAACGCTTTTTTATTTTTTGCATCTTTATAAGCAAATTGACAAGCGGAAAATAAACTGCCCGAAATGACAATCAGCAATAATATTCCTGTCACTTTTTTCGTCGGCAAGGAAACATCATATTTTATTATTACTGCAAAAAAAAGAAGGGATAAAAAGGCAAAAGCACATAGATAAGGGATATACATCCCCAGCATTTTGACAACTTCATCCGGATCACTCTGCAGCACGCTAATCGCAAATCCATCATTGAAAGTTGTACCAAAGGTACACCATGAATAGAGGCTAATACTCATGTCTGCCGCTGTCAGTAACACAAATGGTGCGGCAACAAGCAGGCGAAGCGGAAGGGATGATATACGTTTAACAACCAGGATGGTCAGAACGAAGAACAGCAATCGCTGAACCATATGCGCTCCGGAAGAGGCGACTAAGTTCGTAATACCAAAAACAATAACACAAAGATACAACAACCAATGAGATTTAAAACTTCTAACAAATTTGTTGAATACTGTCATCCAGAAATCCAAGTTCACAACCAATATAAACAATTATCAACAATGTTCAATTTTATATCAGACATGTTTTTCAACTCTGATCCATATCAGACCGAAACACTGTTAGTTTTTTCTTTTTAAATGATGCGGCCATTGCGTTCTCAGTAATTAAATAACATTATCAATGCGTCTCTAAACATTACGCAGAACGTAGCCATCAGTAGTTATACTGACAGGAGCAGGATGGTTTATCGAGAAGTAAACATATCCGTATTCGTACCGGAACTGGAGTTGACACAATAAAGTGCCAATTATGTCAGCAGTAGGGAAAAGTTTATAACTAAGGCGTACCGGCACCATCGTTTCAAAGTACCAGCTACGAGTAAAGCAACTGGACGAGATACAGATACCTGACAACCATTCCTCAGACCAGGACCAAAACGAAAAAAGACGCTTTTCAGCGTCTCTTTTCTGGAATTTGGTACCGAGGACGGGACTTGAACCCGTAAGCCCTATTGGGCACTACCACCTCAAGGTAGCGTGTCTACCAATTCCACCACCTCGGCACGGATACTACTTTTTAGTTCGGGATATCGCTGGTCGGCTTAGCCGGAGCAGCTGGCTGAGTTTGTTCGGTGTTCGCCGGCGCACTCAGGTTTTCCCATTCGCTACCTTTATTGGTTTTATTGCTATTGATGTTACCCAGCACCAGACTGATGATGAAGAATAACGTTGCCAGCAGCGCCGTCATGCGGGTCATGAAGTTACCAGAACCACTTGAACCAAACAGCGTAGCGGAAGCGCCTGCTCCGAAGGAGGCTCCCATATCAGCGCCTTTACCTTGCTGCAGCATGATCAGACCAACAAGGCCAATTGCCACAATAAGGAAAACTACTAAAAGAGCTTCGTACATAATCAACCTGTTCCTTGCGGAGTTGCCGCGTACCAATGCTTCAACCAATAAAGCGGGAGTTTTTAATCTTTCCCACTGAAGCGGGTGTGAATACTAACCAAAGCGAATGACCTTCGCAAGGGCAATTTTATTGCATTGTATCAACTGCGGAAAAAAACAGCAAAATCGATGTGTTCGCTGAGAAAAAAGGCGACTATCGCCGCCTTTTTAGCCAGTTATTTATCGTTTTAAACGGCTTTTACTGCATCGGCGATGCGGTGTGCAAATTCAGTCACCTGCGCTTCGTCTTCGCCTTCCACCATCACGCGAATTAACGGTTCGGTGCCGGATTTACGCAACAGCACACGTCCACGGCTACCCAGCGCCGCTTCAACTTCTGCGGTCACAGCTTTGACTGATTCATGCTCCAGCGGATCGCCGCTACCTGCGGTGTAACGCACGTTTACCAGGATTTGCGGGAACATTTTCATGCCGCTGCAAAGGTCGTGCAGGCTCATATGGTTACGCGCCATCGCCGCCAGCACCTGCAAGCCAGCAACGATACCGTCACCGGTAGTGGTTTTATCCAGCAGGATCACATGACCGGAGTTCTCTGCACCGATACGCCAGCCTTTCTCCTGCATTTTTTCCAGTACGTAGCGGTCACCCACTTTCGCGCGCGCAAATGGAATACCTAACTGCTTCAGCGCCAGTTCAAGCCCCATGTTGCTCATCAATGTCCCCACAGCGCCACCACGCAGCTGGCCCTGACGAAGACCTTCACGCGCGATAATATACATGATCTGATCGCCATCGACTTTATTGCCTTCATGGTCAACCATAATCACGCGATCGCCGTCGCCGTCAAAGGCAATACCGAGATCCGCTTTTTCAGCCAGCACACGAGCCTGTAGCGCGCGAATGTCGGTAGCCCCCACTTCGGCATTGATGTTTACACCGTTCGGCTCACAACCGATAGCGATAACGTTCGCTCCCAGTTCACGCAGCACGTTCGGCGCGATGTGATAAGTCGCACCGTTTGCACAATCCACCACAATCTTCAGTTCACTGAGGCTAAGTTCGTTTGGGAACGTGGCTTTGCAAAACTCGATATAGCGACCCGCAGCATCAACGATACGGCTGGCTTTACCCAGTTCTGCCGAATCAACGCAGCTGATCTCTTTTTCCATTTCCGCTTCGATGGCCTCTTCAACTGCATCCGGCAGTTTAGTGCCGTCGATAGAGAAGAATTTAATGCCGTTATCGTAGAACGGGTTATGCGATGCAGAAATCACAATGCCGGCCTCTGCGCGGAAGGTACGCGTCAGATAAGCCACGGCCGGTGTGGGCATCGGACCAGTGAAGAGTGCGGAAAGGCCCGCAGCCGCCAGACCAGCTTCCAGTGCTGACTCCAGCATATAGCCAGAAATACGCGTGTCTTTACCAATGATGATTTTACGGGAGCCGTGGCGCGCCAGCACTTTACCCGCGGCCCAACCCAGCTTAAGCACAAAATCAGGGGTGATCGGCGCATCCCCTACACGACCACGAATCCCATCGGTACCGAAATATTTACGATTACTCATAGCGTTTGTTTTCCTTTGCAGACAGAGTGGCTTCCACCACCCGCATCGCTTCTACCGTTTCTTTGACGTCATGAACACGAATGATATGCGCGCCTTGCATAGCGGCAATGACCGCACAAGCCAGACTACCGCTCAGACGCTCGGACGGCCCCACGTTCAGCAGCTGCCCAATCATCGATTTTCGTGACATACCCACCAACAGCGGCAGGTTGAAATGGTGAAATTCAGCCAGGCGCGCCAGTAATGAATAGTTATGGGAGAGATTTTTACCGAAACCGAATCCGGGGTCGAGCAACAATTTCTCTTTTGCGATACCCGCCTGCTCGCAACGTGCTATTTGCTCAATAAAATAGCGATTCACTTCCGCAAAGACATCGTCATACTTCGGGGCTTCCTGCATGGTCTTTGGATTTCCCTGCATATGCATCAGACAAACCGGTAAACCGGTTTCTGCAGCTGCCTCCAGAGCCCCTGGTTCGGAAAGGGAGCGGATATCGTTAATAATGTGAGCGCCAACTTTCGCTGACTCACGGATGACTTCTGGTTTGGATGTATCGACCGAGATCCAGACTTCGAAGCGTTGAGCAATTGCCTCAATCACAGGAATAACACGTTGCAACTCTTCTTCAACGCTAACTTCCGCCGCTCCTGGGCGCGTGGACTCGCCACCAACGTCAATGATCGTCGCGCCAGCGTTGATCATCAGATTCGCATGTTTCACCGCATCTATCAGCGAGTTATGCGTGCCACCATCCGAAAAGGAATCAGGCGTGACGTTGAGGATCCCCATTACGTGAGGATGGCTAAGGTCCAGTGAAGTGCCCTGGGCAAAGAGTTTCATGGTGTTATCCCTGGTATGAATTGATAAGAAAAAACCCCGGAGCACGCCCCGGGGTTTTCGGTACAAATACAGTCATCTGATGCGGGAACTTACTTGTCGCCTAACTGCTCTGACATGGTGTTACCCGGGTTCGGCGTACGCGGTTCATCAACCGGACGAGGAGCCTTTGGACTACCATTGTCGCCAGAATTGTTAGAAGCGCCTGGTTCTTCCCAGCCCGCTGGCGGACGTACATCGCGACGTGCCATCAGGTCATCAATCTGCGGTGCGTCGATAGTCTCATATTTCATGAGAGCATCTTTCATCGCATGCAGAATATCCATATTGTCGGTCAGAAGCTGACGCGCACGATTATAGTTACGCTCAATCAGTGCTTTCACTTCCTGGTCGATGATACGTGCAGTTTCATCAGACATATGTTTCGCTTTCGCTACGCTACGGCCGAGGAACACTTCACCTTCTTCTTCCGCGTACAGCAGTGGACCCAATTTCTCAGAGAAGCCCCACTGAGTCACCATGTTACGTGCCAGGTTGGTCGCAACTTTAATATCGTTGGACGCACCGGTAGAAACATGTTCCGGCCCGTAGATGATCTCTTCT
Source organism: Escherichia sp. F1 (assembly GCF_046764225.1). Lineage (NCBI taxonomy): Bacteria > Pseudomonadati > Pseudomonadota > Gammaproteobacteria > Enterobacterales > Enterobacteriaceae > Escherichia > Escherichia sp. F1. Next base: position 575,249 of record NZ_CP177202.1, on the reverse strand, counting down.
GCCAGACGACCACCGTACAGCGTAGAAATCTGGCTTTCCAGTTTCTGACGGCTGGCGCTGATTGCGTCGCCCTCAGGCAAGAAGAAAGTTACACCCAGCGCACGACCGCGTGGGATAATCGTCACTTTGTGCACCGGATCGTGTTCCGGCACCAGGCGACCGATAATCGCGTGACCCGCTTCGTGGTAAGCCGTCGATTCTTTCTGCGCTTCCGTCATCACCATGGAGCGACGTTCCGCACCCATCATGATTTTGTCTTTCGCTTTCTCGAACTCAACCATCGACACAACGCGTTTGTTGCCACGAGCAGCGAACAGTGCCGCTTCGTTCACCAGGTTCGCCAGGTCAGCACCGGAGAAACCAGGAGTACCACGGGCAATGATTGCCGCGTCGATATCGGGTGCCAATGGTACGCGACGCATGTGAACTTTCAGGATCTGCTCACGACCGCGAACATCTGGCAAGCCAACCACAACCTGACGGTCGAAACGGCCAGGACGCAGCAGCGCCGGGTCAAGAACGTCCGGACGGTTAGTCGCGGCGATAACGATGATACCTTCGTTACCTTCGAAGCCATCCATCTCAACCAGCATCTGGTTCAGAGTCTGTTCACGTTCATCGTGACCACCGCCCAGGCCTGCGCCACGCTGGCGGCCTACGGCGTCGATTTCATCGATAAAGATGATACACGGTGCCGCTTTCTTCGCCTGTTCGAACATGTCACGAACACGGGATGCACCCACACCGACGAACATTTCGACGAAGTCAGAACCGGAGATAGTAAAGAACGGAACTTTCGCTTCGCCTGCAATCGCTTTCGCCAGCAGCGTTTTACCGGTACCCGGAGGACCGACCATCAGGACGCCTTTCGGGATCTTACCGCCGAGTTTCTGGAAGCGGCTCGGCTCGCGCAGATACTCAACCAGTTCAGCAACTTCTTCTTTTGCTTCGTCGCAGCCCGCAACGTCAGCAAAGGTCGTTTTGATCTGATCTTCCGTCAGCATGCGCGCTTTGCTCTTACCAAACGACATGGCACCTTTGCCACCGCCGCCCTGCATTTGACGCATGAAGAAGATCCAGACACCAATCAGCAACAGCATCGGGAACCAGGAGATGAAGATAGAAGCCAGCAGGCTTGGTTCTTCAGGCGGTTCACCGACAACCTTGACGTTCTTGGTCAACAGGTTATCCAGTAATTTCGGATCCTGAACCGGAATGTAAGTGGTATAACGGTTACTATCTTTCTTGGTAACGTTGATTTCACGTCCGTTGATACGCGCTTCACGAACCTGGTCGTTATTGACCTCTTGTAGGAAGGTAGAGTAATCCACCTTACGGCCATTAGACTCGCTGGGCCCAAAGCTCTGGAATACTGACATCAGCACAACGGCAATGACCAGCCAGAGTATTAGGTTTTTCGCCATGTCACTCAAGGGATTAACCTCTTATTACAACTGTGTTAAAAACAGCGTCAGGATACTCTATATCCAGCATCTTTCAAACTTTCGTCTGAAATCTCCCGGTTAGGGTTTACGCCCGGTCGCTACAATATACACTTCCCGCGAACGTGCACGAGAAGAGTCCGGCTTACGAACTTTGACCTTCGTAAACAGGGAGCGAATTTCCCTTAGATACTCATCGAAACCTTCGCCCTGGAACACCTTCACTACAAAACTGCCACCTGGCGCTAATACATCACGACACATTTCTAGCGCCAGTTCCACCAGATACATGGCACGGGGGATATCCACCGCCGGTGTTCCGCTCATGTTTGGTGCCATATCGGACATGACAACCTGGACTTTGCTGTCGCCAACGCGCTCCAGCAGTGCTTTCATCACCAGTTCATCACGAAAATCGCCCTGAAGAAAGTCCACACCAACGATAGGATCCATAGGTAAAAGATCGCAAGCGATGATACGGCCTTTGCCGCCAATTTGGGTGACCACATATTGTGACCAACCACCCGGCGCAGCACCAAGGTCGACAACCGTCATTCCCGGTTTAAAGAGTTTGTCACTTTGCTGTATTTCATCAAGTTTAAACCAGGCACGGGAACGTAACCCCTTTTTCTGTGCCTGTTGAACATATTTATCGCTAAAGTGTTCCTGAAGCCAGCGGCTGGAGCTGGCAGAACGCTTCTTACCTGTCATTTAACTTTCCCATTGGGATAACTCATCGTAACCAATTGCGTAAATTTTTACGCGCCTATTTGGTGATATATGGGAGATGGCGGTAGAATGACCCGTTTTCAATCCCAACGTAAGCAAAAAATACGATGAATCTGAGTACTAAACAAAAACAGCACCTGAAAGGTCTGGCACATCCGCTCAAGCCAGTTGTTCTGCTTGGCAGTAATGGTTTGACCGAAGGGGTGCTGGCCGAGATTGAACAAGCGTTAGAGCACCATGAACTCATCAAGGTGAAAATCGCCACCGAAGATCGCGAAACTAAAACCTTGATCGTGGAAGCTATCGTGCGCGAAACCGGCGCCTGTAATGTACAGGTCATCGGTAAAACGCTGGTGCTTTATCGCCCAACTAAAGAACGTAAAATCTCGCTGCCACGCTAAGATTATCCTAAAGTTACACACATTTGCTGTGTAAAACGAGGGGTTTTCCGCAGGCAGGAGAGCAAAATGCCACGCTCTGTTCGTTGATAAAAGGCCGCATAGCGGCCTTTTTCCTTTCTTTACAATACATCAACATCTTGAGTATTGGGTAATTCTTACAGGTATTCCACCTTAATTACTTCAAATTCTACTTCGCCGCCCGGCGTTTTGATGACCACAACATCATCTTCTTCTTTGCCGATCAGGCCACGAGCAATAGGTGAGTTTACAGAAATCAGGTTTTGTTTAAAGTCAGCTTCGTCATCGCCAACGATGCGATAAGTCTGTTCTTCGTCAGAATCGAGATTCAGCACCGTTACGGTAGCACCAAAAATAACGCGCCCATTGTTGGGCATTTTGGTGACATCAATCACCTGCGCGTTCGACAGCTTGGCTTCGATGTCTTTGATACGGCCTTCGCAGAAGCCCTGCTGTTCACGAGCTGCGTGGTATTCGGCGTTTTCTTTCAGGTCGCCATGCTCACGCGCTTCCGCGATAGCAGCAATGATTTCAGGACGGCGCACAGATTTCAGAAAATCCAGCTCTTCGCGTAATTTTTCAGCGCCGCGTAAGGTCATCGGAATAGCTTGCATTTGTTATACCTCTTGAATATTCCTGATGGGGCAAGTCTTCACCCACCCCGGCTGTTCGGCCTGCCCGGCATAACTCCTCACCGGGACCAGAAGCAAAAAAATACCGACCCGGGTACAAGTCCCAGGTCAGCTACAATTCACATTTTGATAGTCATTTTACCCTGAAGTTCCCGAAGGGTCATCGTTTACTTTATAGGGCGTTGCGCCGTAGTATGACGGCTCGATTCCAGGTTGTTAGCGCGAGATTATGCGATTTTCCAGATTTATCATCGGATTGACCAGCTGTATAGCGTTCAGTGTTCAGGCCGCAAATGTTGATGAGTACATTACTCAACTCCCCGCTGGTGCCAACCTTGCCCTGATGGTGCAAAAAGTCGGCGCGTCGGCCCCCGCTATTGATTACCACAGTCAGCAGATGGCGCTGCCCGCCAGTACGCAGAAAGTGATTACTGCACTGGCGGCGTTGATTCAACTCGGCCCCGATTTTCGTTTTACCACGACGCTTGAAACCAAAGGCAATGTGGAAAACGGCGTACTTAAGGGTGACTTAGTGGCGCGATTTGGTGCCGATCCGACGTTAAGACGTCAGGATATTCGCAATATGGTCGCGACTTTGAAAAAATCTGGCGTCAACCAAATCGATGGCAATGTGTTTATAGATACCTCCATTTTCGCCAGCCACGATAAAGCCCCCGGCTGGCCATGGAATGACATGACACAATGCTTTAGCGCTCCGCCTGCCGCCGCCATAGTTGACCGCAACTGTTTCTCCGTCTCGCTCTACAGTGCCCCAAAACCTGGTGATATGGCTTTTATACGCGTGGCATCTTATTACCCCGTTACGATGTTCAGCCAGGTACGCACCCTCCCCCGTGGTTCTGCCGAAGCGCAATACTGCGAACTGGATGTCGTACCAGGCGACCTGAACCGCTTTACGCTGACGGGATGCCTGCCACAACGTTCTGAGCCGCTCCCGTTGGCTTTTGCCGTACAGGATGGAGCCAGCTATGCCGGGGCAATTCTGAAAGATGAGTTAAAACAGGCGGGTATCACCTGGAGCGGAACACTGCTGCGCCAGACTCAGGTTAACGAACCTGGAACGGTAGTTGCCAGTAAACAGTCGGCCCCGCTGCACGATCTGCTTAAGATTATGCTGAAAAAGTCAGACAACATGATCGCCGATACGGTTTTCCGCATGATAGGCCATGCGCGCTTCAATGTGCCTGGAACATGGCGGGCCGGGTCGGACGCCGTGCGTCAGATCCTGCGCCAGCAAGCCGGTGTCGATATTGGAAATACCATTATTGCCGATGGTTCAGGGCTTTCGCGGCATAACCTGATTGCCCCCGCCACCATGATGCAGGTGCTGCAATACATTGCCCAACACGACAATGAACTTAACTTTATCTCCATGCTGCCGCTGGCGGGCTATGACGGCTCTTTGCAGTACCGTGCAGGTCTGCATCAGGCGGGCGTGGATGGCAAAGTCTCAGCGAAAACCGGTTCGTTGCAGGGGGTATATAACCTGGCGGGATTCATTACCACAGCGAGCGGGCAACGAATGGCATTTGTACAATATCTTTCTGGCTATGCAGTAGAACCGGCGGATCAGCGTAATCGCCGTATTCCGTTGGTACGTTTTGAAAGCCGTTTGTATAAAGATATTTACCAGAACAATTAGTCTAAAGAGAAACCCCGGCGCATGGCCGGGGTTTTGCTGATTAACGCTTGTAAATGAACTCAACGCCTTCTTCGTCGTCTTCGTCCCAATCGTCATCCCAGTCTTCATCATCCTCTTCAGCAATCTCTTCAAGCTGCTGGCGGTGATAATCATCCCACATGAATTCGACTTTCTCTGGCTGTTTCGCTTCTTCAGCCTGCACGACCGGGTTTTCAATGATAAAGGTCATCACATCCCAGCAGAGATCTTTCACGCCCAGTCCGCTCGCCGCAGAGATCAGATAATATTTATCTTCCCAGCCCAGCGCTTCAGCGATCGCTTTCGCTTTCTCTTCGGCTTCTACCTTATCCAGCAGATCGATCTTGTTGAAGACTAACCAACGCGGTTTCGCCGCCAGATCCTGGCTGTATTTTTCCAGCTCGCTGATAATAATACGCGCGTTTTCAACCGGATCGGTGCCGTCAATCGGATCGATATCGATGAGGTGCAACAGGACGCGGCAACGTTCCAGGTGCTTCAGGAAGCGAATGCCCAGACCTGCGCCTTCCGCAGCGCCTTCAATCAGTCCTGGAATATCGGCAACAACGAAGCTCTTTTCGTTGTCCATTCGTACCACACCCAGACTTGGCACCAGAGTGGTAAACGGATAATCCGCCACTTTCGGTTTAGCCGCCGATACCGCACGAATAAAGGTCGATTTACCCGCGTTTGGCATCCCCAACATACCGACGTCAGCCAGCAGCATCAGCTCCAGCAGCAGCTCACGCTTATCGCCCGGCGTACCGTTAGTTTTCTGCCGTGGTGTACGGTTAACTGACGATTTGAAACGGGTATTGCCCAGACCGTGCCAGCCGCCCTTAGCAACCAGCAGACGCTGACCGTGTTTGGTCATATCGCCCATGGTTTCACCGGTACCCTGGTCGATTACACGCGTACCTACCGGCACTTTAATCGTCACGTCTTTACCGCGCTTACCGGTACAGTCGCGGCTTGCGCCATTCTGACCACGCTCTGCGCGGAAAGATTTTTCAAAACGATAATCGATAAGCGTGTTCAGGTTCTCGTCGGCTTCCATCCATACGTCACCGCCGTCACCGCCGTCGCCGCCATCCGGGCCGCCTTTCGGAATATACTTTTCGCGGCGGAAGCTCACGCAACCATTACCGCCATCACCTGCAACGACCAGAATCGATGCTTCATCAACAAACTTCATTTTATTCTCCGTAAATCATTCGCCTGCGCGGGGTTGCGATACCACCGTTGTATGCTTACGTAATCCGCCCCAAATACGATGACCAATGGCGGAATACATCGCGCCCGCAACCACGACAAACGCACCGAGATAACCTAAAAGGTTTAACATCGGTCTGGCGAAGAAATCGGGCCAGGCCAGTGATAAAAGATCTGAAAAAAACAGCGTAAACAGTGGGGTGAGCGTGATGATCGCGCTCACCTGCGCTGCCTGCCAGCGAGCCATCGCTTCCGCCAGGGCGCCATATCCTACCAAGGTATTCAGTCCGCAAAAAATTAAACATGCGAGCTGCCAGTGGCTAAGCTGCGCTATCACTCCAGGCTTTGCCAGAGGGAAGAGCGCAATTGTACATAAAGCGTACAGTAAAAACAGGATCTGCGGTGAGGCCAGCCGACGCAATAAAACCTTTTGCGCCACGCCATAACTCACCCAAACCGTCGCCGCACCGACCCCAAAGATAACTCCCCAGGTGTAATCGGTGAGCTTTGTAAATATCTCGACCAGACTAGTGTTAAAAAACATCACCAGGCCGCTCAGGAGCATCAATGCCCCTACAACCTGAGTGCTGCGCATTTTCTCTTTCAGGATAAATACGCTGGCAACCATCATGCCAACTGGCGAGAGTTGTCCAATCACCTGCGAAGCGGTCGGACTCAGGTATTGCAAGGATGAGCTGAACAGGATGAAGTTCCCAAACAACCCGGCGGTCGCCACTGCCAACAAAATCAACCAGCGTGGCTTACGAAACACGCGTAATGGCGGCAACCTCTTCTTCACCGCAAGAATGGCACCCAGGCCAATACTCGCCATCAAGAAACGGTAAAACACGATTGTCGGAGGTTCCATCACCTCCAGCACCTGCTTCATTGCGATTGGCAACGCCCCCCAGCAAATTGCTGTGGTGAGCGCCAAAAGAATGCCAATGCCTGCCTGCTGCTTCATACCGTATTCCCTGCAAAGCGCATTTGCGGATTAACGTCGCACCATGCGCATTTTTACCGGTTATCGAATGTAAAAAGCCCCGCAACGTGTTGCGGGGCTTTCATCCGTTACCGGGACGCGAAAAACTTATTCAGCTTCGATGCTGATAAATTTACGGTTTTTCGGGCCTTTAACTTCGAATTTCACTTTACCGTCTGCTTTAGCAAACAGAGTGTGGTCACGACCGCAACCTACGTTAGCGCCAGCGTGGAATTTGGTACCACGTTGACGAACGATGATGCTACCCGCCAGAACGGATTCGCCACCGAAACGCTTAACGCCCAGGCGTTTAGCTTCTGAATCGCGACCGTTACGTGTGGAGCCGCCAGCCTTTTTATGTGCCATTTGAAATCTCTCCTCAGGTCTTAGGCGCTGATGCCAGTAATTTTCACATCAGTGAACCACTGACGATGGCCCTGCTGCTTACGATAGTGTTTACGACGACGAAACTTAACGATTTTAACTTTCTCGCCACGACCGTGAGCAACAACTTCAGCTTTGATTACGCCGCCATCAACGAAAGGAACGCCGATTTTGACTTCTTCACCGTTTGCGATCATCAGCACTTCAGCGAACTCAACAGTTTCGCCAGTTGCGATGTCCAGCTTTTCCAGGCGAACGGTCTGACCTTCGCTTACTCGGTGTTGTTTACCACCACTTTGGAAAACCGCGTACATATAAAACTCCGCTTCCGCGCACACCTTTTCAATGATTCAGAGTGCGCTATAAATATTCACAATAGGGCGCGAATATTACGCAAAACGCACGCCTTTGACAAGTGCTACAGTCAATACACGAAGAAAAAAAACACAACTTGTACGGTAACGTTTATCTGTGCCATTTTTTCAGTACAATCACCCTATATTCCTAACCATAAACCCTAAGTTGCCTTTGTTCACAGTAAGGTAATCGGGGCGAAAAGCCCGGCTTTTGCGATGAATTTAGAAAAAATCAATGAGTTAACCGCGCAAGATATGGCGGGTGTTAATGCGGCAATCCTTGAGCAGCTTAATTCCGACGTCCAACTGATCAATCAGTTAGGCTATTACATCGTCAGCGGCGGCGGTAAACGTATTCGTCCGATGATTGCTGTACTGGCTGCACGAGCTGTTGGCTATGAGGGAAATGCGCATGTCACCATTGCTGCCCTGATCGAGTTTATCCACACGGCGACTCTGCTGCACGACGACGTTGTGGATGAATCAGATATGCGCAGGGGTAAAGCTACCGCCAACGCCGCATTTGGCAATGCCGCCAGCGTGCTGGTAGGCGATTTTATTTATACCCGCGCGTTCCAGATGATGACCAGCCTCGGCTCGCTCAAAGTGCTGGAAGTCATGTCAGAAGCCGTAAACGTCATCGCAGAAGGTGAAGTTCTGCAACTGATGAACGTTAACGATCCGGACATCACTGAAGAAAACTACATGCGCGTTATCTATAGCAAAACCGCGCGTCTGTTTGAGGCTGCCGCGCAGTGTTCCGGGATTCTGGCTGGCTGTACGCCGGAGGAGGAGAAAGGCCTGCAGGATTATGGGCGCTATCTCGGCACTGCTTTCCAGTTGATCGACGATTTACTCGATTACAATGCCGATGGCGAACAGTTAGGTAAAAACGTCGGCGACGATCTGAACGAAGGTAAACCGACGCTTCCGCTGCTGCATGCAATGCATCATGGCACACCAGAACAGGCACAGATGATTCGTACCGCCATCGAACAGGGTAACGGTCGCCATCTTCTGGAACCGGTTCTGGAAGCAATGAACGCTTGTGGATCTCTTGAATGGACGCGTCAGCGTGCCGAGGAAGAAGCAGACAAAGCCATCGCAGCGTTACAGGTGCTCCCGGACACCCCGTGGCGAGAAGCACTCATCGGCCTCGCGCACATCGCTGTTCAACGCGATCGTTAATCCCCTCCCCTCATCCCGCGCAGCGCGCGGGATGATTCCAGTAAATTCCATAAAAACACTTATTCAGCTCTATAACACCTGAAAAATAGGGCTGTACATCTTTATATATTCTGAATATTCACACTCTTTACAGGAACTTTTTAGAGCAATAGGCCATCAGGAGTATAGTGATGCTCGACAGAAGAAGTGTTCTGAATGAAAGCGACTAACTTAAGGAGTGAGGAAAGATGGAAAGTAATTTCATTGACTGGCATCCCGCTGACATCATTGCGGGTTTGCGCAAGAAGGGAACGTCAATGGCGGCGGAATCTCGCAGAAATGGTTTGAGTTCCTCAACGCTGGCGAACGCATTATCGCGCCCCTGGCCGAAAGGAGAGATGATTATTGCGAAAGCCCTGGGTACTGACCCCTGGATTATCTGGCCATCTCGCTACCATGATCCGCAGACCCATGAGTTTATCGACAGAACGCAGTTGATGCGTAGCTACACTAAACCGAAAAAATGAGTGGTCTGGCGGTAGCCCCGCGAACGGGGCTGCCAGCTCTCAGACAATTACTCGCCTTTCACACGCTCAATATTTGCACCTAAAGCGCGCAGTTTGTCTTCAATGCGTTCGTAGCCACGATCGATGTGATAAATACGATCAACCACCGTCGTCCCTTCCGCAATACAGCCAGCCAGCACCAGGCTTGCTGATGCACGCAGATCGGTTGCCATAACCTGTGCGCCAGAAAGTTTTTCAACACCGTGACAAATAACGGTATTGCTTTCGATTTCGGCGTGCGCGCCCATACGGCTCAGCTCTGGCACATGCATAAAGCGGTTTTCAAAGACCGTTTCGGTGATGAAGCCGGTCCCTTCTGCCACCAGGTTCAACAGCGTGAACTGGGCCTGCATATCGGTCGGGAATGCCGGATGCGGCGCGGTACGTACGTTAACAGCCTTCGGACGTTTGCCATGCATATCCAGGCTAATCCAGTCTTCGCCGACTTCGATGTCTGCTCCAGCGTCACGCAGCTTCGCCAGCACGGCGTCGAGAGTATCTGGCTGCGCGTTACGGCAGATAATTTTGCCGCGAGAGATCGCCGCCGCCACCAGGAAAGTACCGGTTTCGATACGATCCGGCAGCACGCGATAGACACCGCCGCCTAAACGTTCCACACCTTCGATGACGATACGATCGGTGCCCTGACCGCTAATTTTCGCACCCAGCGTAATCAGGAAGTTCGCGGTATCGACGATTTCCGGTTCACGCGCTGCGTTTTCAATAATCGTGGTACCTTCCGCCAGGGTTGCAGCACACATGATGGTCACCGTTGCGCCAACGCTGACTTTATCCATCACGATATGTGCGCCTTTCAGACGACCATCGACGGAAGCTTTAACGTAACCTTCTTCCAGTTTGATGGTCGCGCCTAATTGTTCGAGGCCAGAAATGTGTAGATCAACCGGACGTGCACCGATCGTACAACCGCCAGGCAGTGAAACTTGCCCCTGACCAAAGCGCGCTACCAGCGGCCCCAGCGCCCAGATAGAAGCACGCATGGTTTTAACCAGATCGTAAGGTGCGCAGAATACATTAACGTCGCGGGCATCAATATGCACAGAACCATTACGTTCTACTTTCGCACCCAGCTGGCTTAGCAGCTTCATTGATGTATCGACGTCTTTCAGTTTCGGGACGTTCTGGATCTCTACCGGTTCTTCCGCCAGTAGTGCGGCAAAAAGGATAGGCAGAGCAGCATTTTTAGCGCCGGAAATTGTGACTTCGCCCTGGAGCTTCGTTGGCCCCTGAACACGAAATTTATCCATTTAGTTTGTTCTCAGTTAACAATTCATATCCGCTACCGGCGAATCGCCCATAGCTCAAAAGCCGTTCAGTTTGCGATCGCGCGCCCACTCCGCAGGGGTATACGCTTTGATCGACACAGCATGAATGCGGTTATCCGCAATATATTCCATCAGCGGGCCATAGACCGTCTGCTGTTTTTTAACCCGACTCATGCCGTCAAACAACTCACCCACGGCAATAACCTGAAAGTGGCTGCCATCGCCGGAAACGTGGACTTCCTGGAGGGAGAGAGCGTTCATCAACACGCTCTGAATTTCATTATTTTCCATGGGATCTTCAATCATCAGTTAATAAACCAGCGAAACATCTTAGAGCAAAGTTGCGCTGGCATAAATAAGCAAAAAGCCTCGCTGATAAATCAGACAAGGCTCGACTTGCAGGCAGGTTTGCCGGACAGGCGGTTAACACCATATCCGGCCTGAAAAAATTTAACGAGGCAGAACATCAGCAGGCAAATTATACAATTTCGCCAGGGTATACACTTTATCGTTTACCCCCTGAAGCGTCACGTTGTTGCCCTGCTTTTTCACCAGATCGATAAGATGGAGCAGCAGTGCCAGTCCACCCGTATCCACGCGGGACACACGGCTAAGATCGATGCAGGTAATCCCCTTCACCGCTTCCTCACGCATTTCCCAAAGCGGTAGCAGAACGTCCTGATCCAGCTCTCCGGATAACGCCAGCGTGTCACCCGTCTGCATCCAGCTCAGTGACTCGCTCATTATTTTTTCTCTTCCAGAGTGATTTTCTGTTGAGAAATCGATTTCAGTTGTGCAGTCAGGCCGTCGATACCTTTGGTACGCAGCAGCGTTCCCCACTCGTTTTGTTTGGTGGTGATCATACTGACGCCTTCAGCAATCATGTCGTAAGCCTGCCAGTTGCCCGTCTGGGAGTTTTTACGCCACTGGAAGTCTAGGCGCACCGGCGGGCGGCCATTCGGGTCAATAATGGTAACGCGAATAGGCACAATGGTTTTATCGCCCAGCGGCTGTTCTGGCGCAATCTGATAGGTTTGACCGTGATACATCGCCAGCGCCTGACCGTAAGCCTGCTTCAGGTACTCACGGAAAGCGGCAAAGTAAGCATCACGTTGAGCAGGGGTCGCACTCTTGTAATACTGGCCCAGCACCAGCGCACCGGCGTATTTCACCTGTACGTATGGCAACAGTTCCTGATCGACAATGGTACGCAGATAATCCGGGTTGGCCCGAATTTGCGGTTGCTCATTCTTCAGGCGATCGAACGTTTTCTGCGCCGCCTCGTCCATCAGCTTATACGGATTGGTCTGGTCTGCCGCGGTTGCCGCACTCAGCGGTGCAATCACCAGCAAAGCGACCATCATTAAACGTTTAAACATGCGTCGGTTCTCCTGAAATTATTTCGTTGTACCCACAGGTTCAGTGGTTTCATTATTACCTGGCGCAGCAGCTGGCGCATCGCCACTATTCTTATTGTCATCGCCTTTACTACCGTAAAGGAACTGACCAATAAGATCTTCCAGCACCATCGCAGACTTGGTGTCCTGAATTGTATCGCCATCCTTCAGGATAGCAGTCCCCAGTTCCGGGTCTTCAAAACCGACGTTTAATGCCAGATATTGTTCCCCCAGCAGGCCGGAAGTACGAATGCTCAGCGAACTGGTATCAGGAATGTGGTTATAACGTTGTTCAATTTCCAGCGTTACGCGCGGCAGATAGGTTTTCGGGTCCAGCGTAATATCCGCCACCCGGCCCACAACAACACCACCAATGCTGACCGGAGAGCGCGCTTTCAGGCCGCCAATGTTATCGAACGTCGCATAAAGCGTGTAGGTCGGTTCAGTACGTATGGACGTCACGTTCGCCGCCTTCAGGCAAACAAACAGCGCCGCCAGTAGTGCTGCTAATAAAAAGATACCCACCCAAATTTCATTTTTTTTCGTTTGCATGAACTCAATTCCCAAACATCAATGCGGTCAGCACAAAATCCAGCCCCAGAACAGCCAGAGACGAGTGGACAACGGTGCGAGTGGTTGCCCGGCTAATCCCGGCAGACGTCGGGATGGCGTCGTAGCCGTTAAACAACGAAATCCACGTCACCGTGATGGCGAACACCACGCTCTTAATCAGACAGTTGACCAGATCCATACGCCAGTCGACGGCATTTTGCATTGCCGACCAGAAGAACCCGCTATCAATGCCTTTCCAACTGACGCCGACCAGAGATCCGCCCCAGATCCCCACGGCGACGAAAATAACCGTCAACAGTGGTAATGAAATAACCCCAGCCCAGAAACGGGGAGAAATAACCCGACGCAGCGGATCCACCGCCATCATCTCCATACTGGAGAGTTGCTCTGTAGCGCGCATCAGGCCGATTTCTGCGGTTAGCGCCGAACCAGCACGCCCGGCAAACAACAACGCGGCAACCACCGGCCCCAGTTCACGCAGTAGCGATAACGCCACCAGCATACCCAGACTGGTTTCCGCACTATAAGTGGTCAGAACCAGATAACCTTGCAGCCCCAACACCATTCCGATGAACACGCCAGAAACTACAATAATCAGCATCGACAGGACGCCGACATTATAGAGCTGGCGCACCAGCAGCGGCGCATGTTTGCGAAATTCCGGTTTGCCGACCAGCGCATTGAATAACATTAACCCGGCCCGCCCGAACGTTCTCAGGGTTTTAATCCCTTTATGTCCGAGCGACGCCAGCGCATTTAACAGCATGAGTGGCTTAACTCCCTGGTAAAAGATCAGCGTGATAATCGCCGGCAGGATAGCGGAACGGAACAGGCCCGTCAGCTATCCCGTCCAGAAACTGACGTACGCGTGGATCAGGATTCGCCTGCAACGCCTGGGCACTGCCATGAGCGACAATTTTTTTGTCCGCCAGGATCCAGGCGTGATCGGCAATACTTAACACTTCCGGCACATCGTGAGAAACCACCACACAAGTCACACCCAGCGCGCTGTTCAGCTCAGAAATCAGCTTCACCAGTACGCCCATGGTGATGGGATCTTGCCCAACAAAGGGCTCATCAAACATGATGAGATCCGGCTCCAGCGCAATCGCACGCGCCAGCGCTGCACGCCGCGCCATCCCACCGGAAAGTTCAGAAGGCATTAGTTTAGCCGCTCCACGCAGCCCCACGGCCTCCAGCTTCATCATCACCGTACTATGCAACAATGGCGCGGGAAGTTGAGTATGTTCGCGCAGTGGATAGGCGACGTTGTCAAATACGTTCATATCAGTGAACAACGCCCCGGACTGAAATAACATGCTCATCCGTTTGCGCACTGTATACAGGCGCGAACGAGACATCGCCGGAATATTCTCACCATCGAAAAGAATCTCACCATGATCTGGTGCGATTTGCCCGCCAATCAGACGGAGTAGCGTCGTTTTACCGATGCCCGATGGCCCCATGATCGCCGTGATCTTCCCTCGCGGCACGGTCAGGGAAATATTATCGAAGATGCAGCGATTGCCACGCGTAAAACTGACATCGCGCATATCGACTAAATTCGCCACAGACTGCTCCATAATTCACCCTTCGTCTTGCGTTGATTTTCTAAGCATGGCGCTCAATTTAACCTTGAACCCAACATATTTACAGAATATTACCCGCCGTGGTTAGCGAAAGCTGGCATTTGTTTTACTTTTTAGCCGCATAAAGTCAAAATTAAGAATCCGTTACGGCTTTCTGAAAATCTTCAGCGGACCGGCGAGTATACCTGAAGAAAGGACGTTAGATGCTTTTAGCTACGGCACTGTTAATTGTTGGTTTACTTTTGGTCGTTTACAGTGCCGACCGCCTGGTTTTTGCCGCGTCTATTCTTTGCCGAACCTTTGGCATCCCGCCGCTGATCATCGGCATGACGGTGGTCAGTATTGGTACATCGTTACCAGAAATCATCGTCTCGCTTGCCGCGTCTTTGCACGAACAACGCGATTTAGCCGTTGGTACAGCCCTCGGCTCAAACATTATCAATATATTGCTGATCCTCGGTCTGGCTGCGCTGGTTCGTCCTTTTACCGTCCATTCTGATGTTCTACGCCGTGAATTACCCTTAATGTTGTTGGTCAGCGTGGTGGCCGGTTCCGTACTCTATGACGGACAACTTAGTCGCAGCGATGGTATCTTTCTCCTCTTTCTGGCTGTGCTATGGCTGCTGTTCATTGTTAAACTTGCACGTCAGGCTGAACGTCAGGGGACTGACAGTCTGACCAGAGAGCAGCTTGCAGAGCTGCCGCGTGAAGGTGGATTGCCCGTCGCGTTTTTATGGCTCGGCATTGCGCTTATCATCATGCCAGTGGCCACGCGGATGGTGGTTGATAACGCCACGGTGCTGGCGAATTACTTTGCCATCAGCGAGTTGACGATGGGTCTGACGGCAATTGCTATCGGAACCAGCCTGCCGGAACTGGCAACCGCAATAGCGGGGGTTCGCAAAGGTGAAAACGACATTGCTGTCGGAAATATCATTGGCGCAAACATTTTTAATATTGTCATCGTGTTGGGTTTACCCGCGCTGATAACGCCAGGAGAGATTGATCCACTGGCGTACAGTCGTGACTACAGCGTGATGTTGCTGGTGAGCATTATTTTTGCGTTGCTGTGCTGGCGGCGCTCCCCGCAATCGGGCCGTGGTGTAGGGGTATTATTAACTGGCGGATTTATCGTATGGCTGGCGATGTTGTACTGGTTATCGCCAATACTCGTTGAATAACTGGAAACGCATTATGTCGCACGTAGAGTTACAACCGGGTTTTGACTTTCAGCAAGCAGGTAAAGAAGTCCTGGCGATTGAACGTGAATGCCTAGCGGAGCTTGATCAATACATCAATCAGAATTTCACGCTTGCCTGTGAAAAGATGTTCTGGTGTAAAGGGAAAGTTGTCGTCATGGGGATGGGGAAATCGGGGCACATCGGGCGCAAAATGGCGGCAACGTTTGCCAGCACCGGTACACCTTCATTTTTCGTCCATCCCGGTGAAGCCGCGCATGGTGATTTAGGCATGGTCACCCCACAGGATGTGGTGATTGCTATCTCTAACTCAGGTGAATCCAGCGAAATCACGGCCTTAATTCCAGTGCTTAAGCGTCTTCACGTACCGTTAATCTGCATCACCGGTCGCCCGGAGAGCAGCATGGCGCGCGCCGCAGATGTGCATCTGTGTGTTAAAGTAGCGAAAGAAGCCTGTCCGTTAGGGCTGGCACCGACCAGCAGCACCACCGCCACGCTGGTTATGGGCGATGCCCTCGCTGTCGCGCTGTTAAAAGCACGCGGCTTTACTGCCGAAGATTTTGCGCTCTCACATCCAGGCGGCGCACTGGGTCGTAAACTTCTGCTGCGCGTAAACGATATTATGCATACGGGCGATGAGATCCCGCATGTTAAGAAAACGGCCAGTCTGCGTGACGCATTGCTGGAAGTTACCCGCAAAAATCTTGGTATGACTGTCATTTGCGATGACAATATGATGATTGAAGGCATCTTTACCGACGGTGATTTACGCCGTGTCTTCGATATGGGCGTGGATGTTCGTCAGTTAAGTATTGCCGATGTTATGACGCCGGGGGGAATACGCGTGCGCCCTGGCATTCTGGCCGTTGAGGCACTGAACTTAATGCAGTCCCGCCATATCACCTCCGTGATGGTTGCCGATGGCGACCATTTACTCGGTGTGTTACATATGCATGATTTACTGCGTGCAGGCGTAGTGTAAAGATTCAAGGATAAACAACAATGAGCAAAGCAGGTGCGTCGCTTGCGACCTGTTACGGCCCTGTCAGCGCCGACGTTATAGCAAAAGCAGAGAACATTCGTCTGCTGATCCTCGATGTCGATGGCGTACTGTCAGATGGCCTGATTTATATGGGCAATAATGGCGAAGAGCTGAAAGCGTTCAATGTTCGTGACGGTTATGGCATTCGTTGTGCGCTCACCTCTGATATTGAAGTCGCTATCATTACCGGGCGAAAGGCTAAACTGGTAGAAGATCGTTGTGCCACATTGGGGATCACTCACTTGTATCAGGGGCAGTCAAACAAACTGATCGCCTTTAGCGATTTGCTGGAAAAACTGGCGATTGCCCCGGAAAATGTGGCTTATGTCGGCGATGATCTCATCGACTGGCCGGTAATGGAAAAAGTGGGTTTAAGCGTCGCCGTGGCCGATGCGCATCCACTGTTGCTCCCGCGCGCCGATTACGTGACGCGCATTGCTGGCGGTCGTGGTGCAGTGCGTGAAGTTTGCGACTTATTACTCCTGGCGCAGGGCAAACTGGATGAAGCCAAAGGGCAATCGATATGAGTAAAGCCAGACGTTGGGTTATCATTGTGCTATCACTGGCGGTTCTGGTGATGATCGGCATTAATATGGCCGAAAAAGACGATACCGCCCAGGTGGTCGTCAACAACAATGATCCCACCTATAAAAGCGAGCATACGGACACGCTCGTCTATAACCCAGAAGGGGCACTAAGCTATCGATTGATTGCTCAACATGTTGAATATTATTCCGATCAGGCCGTTTCGTGGTTTACGCAGCCGGTACTTACCACGTTTGATAAGGATAAAATCCCGACATGGTCCGTAAAAGCAGATAAAGCCAAGCTGACCAATGACCGGATGCTCTATTTATATGGACACGTTGAAGTCAACGCACTTGTGCCGGACTCTCAACTTCGCAGAATCACGACGGATAACGCGCAGATCAATCTGGTGACGCAGGATGTTACCTCTGAAGACCTCGTCACGTTATACGGAACAACATTTAACTCCAGCGGTCTGAAAATGCGCGGCAACTTACGCAGCAAGAACGCCGAGCTGATTGAAAAGGTTAGAACATCCTATGAAATTCAAAACAAACAAACTCAGCCTTAATCTTGTGCTTGCCAGCTCACTTCTGGCCGCCAGCATTCCGGCATTTGCCGTAACCGGAGACACTGATCAGCCGATCCACATTGAATCGGACCAGCAATCTCTTGATATGCAAGGCAACGTGGTTACCTTTACCGGTAATGTCATCGTCACCCAGGGCACCATCAAAATTAATGCCGACAAAGTGGTCGTTACCCGTCCGGGCGGCGAACAAGGTAAAGAAGTGATTGACGGCTACGGTAAACCGGCAACGTTCTACCAGATGCAGGACAATGGTAAACCCGTTGAAGGTCACGCTTCCCAGATGCACTACGAACTGGCAAAAGATTTTGTCGTTCTGACGGGTAATGCTTATCTGCAGCAGGTCGATAGCAACATTAAGGGCGATAAGATCACTTACCTGGTGAAAGAGCAGAAAATGCAGGCTTTCAGCGACAAAGGTAAGCGCGTAACCACCGTTCTGGTGCCGTCGCAGCTGCAGGACAAAAACAACAAAGGCCAGACCCCGGCACAGAAGAAGGGTAATTAATTCGTTATGGCAACATTAACTGCAAAGAACCTTGCAAAAGCCTATAAAGGCCGTCGCGTGGTAGAAGACGTCAGCCTGACCGTCAACTCCGGGGAAATTGTCGGTCTGCTGGGGCCAAACGGTGCCGGTAAGACCACCACTTTCTACATGGTTGTAGGCATTGTGCCGCGCGATGCGGGCAACATCATTATTGATGATGACGATATCAGTCTGCTGCCTCTGCATGCACGCGCGCGCCGCGGTATCGGCTATCTGCCACAGGAAGCCTCCATTTTCCGTCGCCTCAGCGTTTACGATAACCTGATGGCGGTACTGCAAATTCGTGACGACTTGTCTGCTGAACAACGTGAAGACCGCGCGAACGAGCTGATGGAAGAGTTTCACATTGAGCACCTGCGTGACAGCATGGGGCAGTCACTCTCCGGGGGTGAACGTCGCCGTGTAGAAATTGCCCGCGCACTGGCTGCGAATCCGAAATTTATTCTGCTCGACGAACCGTTTGCCGGGGTTGACCCGATCTCGGTTATCGACATTAAACGCATCATTGAGCACCTGCGCGACAGCGGCCTGGGCGTACTGATCACTGACCACAACGTGCGTGAAACACTGGCGGTTTGTGAACGCGCTTATATCGTCAGTCAGGGGCATTTGATCGCCCACGGCACGCCTACGGAAATCTTACAAGACGAACACGTTAAGCGTGTATACCTTGGGGAAGACTTCAGACTCTGATAGGGTAGAAGTTTGCGACGTTTTAGCAGGAGAGTACGATTCTGAACATGAAGCAAGGTTTGCAACTCAGGCTTAGCCAACAACTGGCGATGACGCCACAGCTCCAACAGGCAATTCGTCTGTTGCAGTTGTCGACGCTGGAACTTCAGCAGGAGCTACAGCAGGCACTGGAGAGTAATCCGCTGCTTGAGCAAATCGACACTCATGAAGAAATCGACACCCGCGAAACGCAAGACAGTGAAACGCTGGACACCGCCGACGCGCTCGAACAAAAAGAGATGCCGGAAGAGCTGCCGCTCGATGCCAGTTGGGACACCATTTACACCGCTGGTACACCATCCGGCACCAGCGGTGACTACATTGACGACGAGCTGCCGGTCTATCAGGGCGAAACGACGCAGACCTTGCAGGATTACCTGATGTGGCAGGTCGAGCTGACACCGTTTTCCGACACTGACCGCGCTATTGCTACCTCTATCGTCGATGCCGTTGATGACACCGGTTATCTGACTGTCCCGCTGGAAGATATTCTCGAAAGTATGGGCGATGAAGAGATCGACATCGACGAGGTTGAAGCCGTCCTTAAGCGGATCCAACGGTTTGATCCGGTCGGTGTGGCGGCAAAAGATCTGCGTGACTGCCTGCTTATCCAACTCTCCCAATTCGATAAAACCACGCCGTGGCTGGAAGAGGCCAGACTGATTATTAGCGATCATCTCGATCTGTTAGCCAATCACGACTTCCGCACTTTAATGCGCGTCACGCGTCTGAAAGAAGATGTGCTGAAAGAAGCCGTCAATCTGATCCAGTCGCTCGATCCGCGCCCCGGGCAGTCGATCCAGACTGGCGAACCTGAGTATGTCATTCCAGATGTGCTGGTGCGTAAGCATAACGGTCACTGGACGGTAGAACTCAACAGTGACAGCATTCCGCGTCTGCAAATCAACCAGCACTACGCCTCGATGTGCAATAACGCGCGCAACGATGGTGATAGCCAGTTTATCCGCAGCAATCTGCAGGATGCCAAATGGTTGATCAAGAGTCTGGAAAGCCGTAACGATACGCTACTGCGCGTGAGTCGCTGTATCGTTGAACAGCAGCAAGCCTTCTTTGAGCAAGGTGAAGAATATATGAAACCGATGGTACTGGCCGATATCGCCCAGGCTGTCGAAATGCATGAATCGACGATATCTCGCGTGACCACGCAAAAATACCTGCATAGTCCACGAGGCATTTTTGAACTGAAGTATTTCTTTTCCAGTCACGTCAATACCGAGGGCGGCGGCGAAGCTTCCTCCACGGCGATTCGTGCGCTGGTGAAGAAATTAATCGCGGCGGAAAACCCAGCGAAACCATTGAGCGACAGCAAGTTAACCTCTTTGCTGTCGGAACAAGGTATCATGGTGGCACGCCGCACTGTTGCGAAGTACCGAGAGTCTTTATCCATTCCGCCGTCAAACCAGCGTAAACAGCTCGTTTGACCCAACCGATAAGGAAGACACTATGCAGCTCAACATTACCGGAAATAACGTCGAGATCACCGAGGCACTGCGCGAATTTGTTACAGCCAAATTTGCCAAACTTGAGCAATATTTTGACCGAATCAACCAGGTCTATGTTGTTCTGAAAGTGGAGAAAGTCACCCACACCTCAGATGCAACACTGCATGTAAACGGTGGTGAAATTCATGCCAGCGCGGAAGGTCAGGACATGTACGCTGCCATTGATGGCTTAATTGATAAGCTGGCACGCCAGTTGACCAAACATAAAGATAAACTGAAACAACACTAATTGTCCGGGCAATTAGCATGTGCATGGCGGCCTGTTGTGCGGCACAACGGGCCATTTGTACGGTTAATGCTCCGAGCCTGTTCCACTGTTTGAGTGGGCAGGTTCTTAGGTGAAATTATGACAAATAATGATACAACTCTACAGCTTAGCAGTGTTCTTAACAGGGAATGTACGCGAAGCCGCGTCCACTGTCAGAGCAAAAAACGCGCCCTGGAAATCATCAGCGAGCTGGCGGCGAAACAACTTAGTCTGCCGCCTCAGGTGGTTTTTGAAGCTATCCTGACGCGGGAAAAAATGGGCAGTACCGGTATCGGCAATGGTATTGCTATTCCGCATGGCAAACTGGAAGAAGATACTCTGCGCGCCGTTGGCGTTTTCGTTCAGCTCGAAACGCCTATAGCTTTCGATGCCATCGACAACCAACCGGTGGATTTACTTTTTGCCCTGCTGGTGCCGGCAGACCAAACTAAAACGCACCTGCATACTCTGTCACTGGTGGCGAAACGTCTGGCGGACAAAACCATCTGCCGCCGTTTACGCGCAGCCCAGAGCGATGAAGAGCTGTATCAAATCATTACGGATACCGAAGGTACTCCGGATGAAGCGTAGTTATTCGGTAATGTCTCTTTTAGACGTTGTGAGGAGAAACAGTACATGGTACTGATGATCGTCAGCGGACGTTCAGGTTCAGGTAAATCTGTCGCCCTGCGTGCGCTGGAAGATATGGGTTTTTACTGCGTGGATAACCTTCCCGTAGTGTTGTTACCCGATCTGGCTCGAACCCTGGCCGATCGCGAGATTTCTGCCGCCGTCAGCATTGATGTTCGTAATATGCCGGAGTCACCAGAAATATTCGAACAGGCGATGAGTAACCTGCCTGACGCTTTCTCACCGCAACTACTGTTCCTGGATGCCGACCGTAATACCTTAATTCGTCGTTACAGTGACACGCGCCGACTGCATCCGCTTTCCAGCAAAAACCTGTCGCTGGAAAGTGCTATCGACAAAGAAAGCGATTTGCTGGAGCCTCTGCGTTCGCGAGCGGATCTGATTGTCGATACCTCAGAAATGTCCGTTCACGAGCTGGCTGAAATGCTGCGTACCCGTCTGCTGGGTAAACGTGAACGCGAACTGACCATGGTCTTTGAGTCTTTCGGCTTCAAACACGGTATCCCTATCGATGCAGATTACGTCTTTGACGTGCGCTTCTTGCCGAACCCGCACTGGGATCCGAAACTGCGTCCAATGACAGGTCTTGATAAACCTGTCGCCGCGTTCCTCGACCGCCACACAGAAGTACACAATTTTATCTACCAGACGCGAAGCTATCTTGAGCTATGGTTACCTATGCTGGAAACCAACAACCGTAGCTACTTGACGGTCGCCATTGGTTGTACCGGCGGGAAGCACCGTTCGGTGTATATTGCAGAGCAACTGGCAGACTACTTCCGCTCGCGCGGTAAAAACGTCCAGTCACGCCATCGTACGCTGGAAAAACGTAAACCATGACCGTCAAGCAAACTGTTGAAATCACAAACAAGCTGGGCATGCATGCCCGGCCTGCAATGAAGCTGTTTGAATTAATGCAAGGTTTTGACGCAGAAGTGCTGTTACGTAATGACGAAGGCACCGAGGCCGAAGCCAACAGCGTTATTGCGCTGCTGATGTTGGATTCTGCCAAAGGACGGCAGATTGAAGTTGAAGCGACCGGCCCACAGGAAGAGGAAGCACTGGCCGCCGTTATCGCCCTCTTTAACTCTGGTTTTGATGAAGATTAATCTTCATCACTTTGACATTCAAATCCCTTCAAGCTCCCCCGGCAATAAGAAAAGCGCGTACTGAAATCGTTCTCAATCAACGTCAATTGTACATTTCGTGCGCTTTTTACTTTCAGAAGAACCTTAAGAAAACCTTAAGAAGCATTGTTTAGGTTTCGTTTAAGTTAATCGACCATACTGGAGATCGTCAGAAAATATTTCCAGGAGATGGCATGATTCGCTTATCTGAACAAAGTCCCCTGGGCACCGGAAGACATCGGAAATGTTATGCGCATCCGGAAGATGCCCAACGCTGTATCAAGATTGTCTACCATCGTGGCGATGGTGGCGATAAAGAGATCCGCCGTGAGTTAAAGTACTACGCGCATCTTGGTCGCCGGTTAAAAGACTGGAGTGGAATACCGCGCTATCACGGTACCGTTGAGACGGATTGCGGAACCGGTTATGTCTACGATGTGATTGCCGATTTCGACGGCAAGCCTTCCATTACGCTGACCGAATTTGCAGAACAATGCCGTTACGAAGAAGACATTGCACAACTGCGCCAGTTACTGAAACAGCTGAAGCGTTATTTGCAGGATAACCGTATCGTGACGATGTCGCTGAAGCCGCAGAATATCCTCTGTCACCGCATCAGTGAGTCAGAGGTTATCCCCGTCGTCTGCGACAACATTGGTGAAAGCACATTGATTCCACTGGCGACCTGGTCGAAGCGGTGTTGTCTGCGTAAGCAAGAGCGGTTATGGAAACGATTTATCGCCCAACCGGCGCTGGCTATTGCCCTGCAGAAAGATCTGCAACCTCGTGAGAGCAAAACGCTGGCCCTCACTTCGCGCGAAGCTTAATCAAGCTGGTGCTGTTGCATAAACGACTCACCGCCTAACTGATACATCTGCCGTAAAATCCACGCCTGACGGCCACGCACGTAGCCCGATGGCGCGGAGACTTTGAAACGAAGTGGATTAGGTAATACAGCTGCCAGTAATGCAGCTTCCGAGCGGGTAAGTTTGCTCGCGGGTTTGTGGAAATAACGTTGTGCCGCAGCTTCGACGCCAAACACACCGTCGCCAAATTCGGCGATATTCAGGTAAACCGTCAGGATACGCTTTTTGCTCCAGACAGTTTCTATCCCCAGCGTTAATCCAGCTTCCAGCCCTTTTCGAACCCAGCTACGCCCATCCCATAAAAAGAGATTTTTGGCTGTCTGCTGAGAAATCGTTGACGCACCGCGAATACGGTTTTCATTGCGCTCGTTGTGGGCCAGGGCTTGCTCAATGGAGGCGACATCAAAGCCCCAGTGCTCAGGAAACTTCTGATCTTCTGCGGCAATCACCGCCAGTCCCATCCACGGCGAAATTTGATCCATACTGACCCAGTCAGAATGTGCCACGTAACGAAAATTGCCATGCAGCCAGGCGCTGACTTGTCGCTCGGCCATTACCGCTGAGAAAGGAACAGGCGCAACGCTAAACAACGCGATGCCCCCGCCCCAGAAAACGGCGAGGACAACCATTAACCGCAGAAGAAAACGGCGAACGAAACTAAACACCGTTAAGCGGCTTTTACTCATTCCGCCAGGACCAGCACGCGGGAAACCAGCTTATCAATGCCGCTCGCCGCTTCTGCAATGTTCTGCGCCAGCATATATGCCGGGGTGGTGACAATCTTATTGTCTTCATCAACCACGATATCATCGACAGGACACGGCACATGCTCCGCGCCCATCTCTTCCAGCACTTCTGCGGTATCGATATCAGTACCGATGGTCAAACGCAGCGGGAAATCGAAAATTTTCGGCAGCATCGCCGGGGCAATACACATAAAACCAAGCGGTTTTCCGGCCTGATGCATCGCTTGTGCCAGCGCCTTTAATTCACGGTCAACGGTGCATTCGCTACCAAGACTGGCAAAATTGCTTAAATTCTTCGCCGCGCCAAAACCCCCCGGCACAATCAACGCATCCAGTTCAGCGGCATCGGCCTGGGCCAGAGGACGGATTTCACCGCGCGTTATTCGTGCCGCTTCAATCAGCACATTGCGCGTTTCCGTCATCGCTTCGCCCGTTAAATGGTTGATAACATCAACCTGCTGCTTATCCGGTGCAAAGCAGACCGCCTGCGCACCGCTGCGTGAAATAGCTAACAACGTCAACACCGCTTCATGAATTTCAGAACCGTCATAGACGCCGCATCCGCTCAGAATTACGCCAATTTTCTTCATTGTGATCATCCTTTCGCAATTGACTGAAACACATTAATTTTTTTAATAAAAATGCTACGCATCACACATTTAACTGATTCATGTAACAAATCATTTAAGTTTTGCTATCTTAACTGCGTGCGGCCTGAAAAACAGTGCTGTGCCCTTGTAACTCATCATAATAATTTACGGCGCAGCCAAGATTTCCCTGGTGTTGGCGCAGTATTCGCGCACCCCGGTCTAGCCGGGGTCATTTTTTAGTGGCTTTTGCCACCCACGCTTTCAGTACTTCTACGTCGTGACGCCACTCTTCTTTCATCTCTTCAATCCATTCACCGACGTTATCTTCCCAGGCGGGAAGGTCAGGAGACTGAATTTGCTGACCCAGCTGTTGCAGATGGCGTAACCCCACTGACCCCGCCGCACCTTTAATTTTATGTCCTTCCTCAACAATGCCTTTTTTATCCTGCGCCGTCAGATTCGACTCCAGCACGCTGACATAGCCCGGCATCATCTTCTCAAACACCGCTAACCCGTCGGTGATCAGCTTCGGTCCTACAAGTTCGAGATACTGTTCCAGCATGGGAATATCGAGCAATGCTTCTGATTTACTGTTCTCTTCTGTCGTCACCGTACTCTCCTCATCATCCTGGGTATCCCAGAATTTCTTGATCATCGCGGTTAGCGCCGGAACAGAAAGCGGCTTACTCAGCACATCATCCATTCCAGCATTGAGGTACTCTTGCTTGTCTTTCAGCACGTTAGCGGTTAAGGCCACCAGCGGCGGTAAATCCTCGCGCGGATAACGCTTCGTCAGTTCACGAGAGATATCCAGCCCGGTCATATCTGGCAACTGAATATCCAGCAATACCAGGTCGTATTCGCCCGGTTTAAACATCTCCAGCGCCGCCTTGCCGGTCATGGCGACATCAACGCTGTTACCTAATTTTTCCAGCACAGAACGCGCGACAATCACGTTCAGTTCAATGTCTTCCACCAGCAGCACATTCAGCGCCGGTAAAGGCATATCGTCTTCATCAAACGCATCATCAACCTCTTCTGCTACCGACGGTGCGTGGATCGTCAACGTAAAGGTTGAACCTTTGCCCTGTTCGCTGGTAACCGTAATATCGCCGCCCATATTTTTCGCCAGACGACGAGAAACGGCCAGACCAATACCGGTGCCGGTGGCAGGTTTACCGCCATGACTGTCTTTCACCTGGTAATACATGGCGAAGATTTTATCCAGCTCATCTTGCGGAATGCCGATACCAGAGTCTTCCACTTCAAAATGCAGCATATCGCCTTCATCGTAGCGCACGCGCACAGTAACCTGGCCTTGCTGGGTGAATTTGACGGCGTTACTGATGAGATTCCACAGGATCTGCCGTAAACGCGTCCCGTCGGTAATGACCTGATGCGGTAATGGCAGCGTAGGCTCCAGATTAAAGCGCAATCCTTTTTGTTGCGCCTGCAATGCGGAGAGATTTTCCAGATCGGCAAGGAAGCTGGTGAAATCAACCGGCTGATTATCAAGCTGGACCTTACGCCGTTCCATCTTATCCATGTCGATAATATCGTTGAAGATATTCCCGAGCGTGACGGCCGAAACATGGATGGTTTTGAGATATTTTTCCTGCTCGGCGGTGAGTTCGGTATCCAGCAGAATGCGGCTCAGGCCGACGATACCATTCAGCGGTGTACGCAATTCGTGACTGATGGTGGAAATAAACGTCGTTTTGTCGCGGCTGGCGCGTTCAAGCGCATCCTGATACCGCTTACGCTCGGTAATGTCGCGACCAAAACCCATCAAACCGTGACGTTTACCCACGCGGTCGTAGTACGGCACTTTACGGATTTCAAAACAGGCTTTGCGCCCGTCCGGGTAATCCAGCCACTGTTCATAGGTCAGTGACACATTATGACGGAACACTTTTTCATCGGTTTCAATGACTTTTGCGGCGGCTTCCGGTGAGTAAACATCAGCAGGTTTCAGGTGAACCAGTTGTTTTTCGCTTTTTCCGGTCAGCAGCTCCATCGCGCGGTTACAGCCGGAAAACTCTTTATCTTCGTTACGATAAAAAACCAGGTCGGGTGAAGCATCAAGAAAGGAACGTAAGAATGAGGATTGCTGTTCGAGCTGAATTTGTGTCTCTTCACGCTCTTTAATTTCAATTTTCAGTTGGCCGAAGGTTTCCTGCAGTTCTGCTTCCGCTTTTTCACGAACGGCGATTTCCTGATTTAGCTGGGCAATATTATCTTTTAACTGAACGTTGAGGCTCAAATCGCGCTCGCGCATCTCCTCCAGTTTTTGCACCAGCCGTGACAGACGTTGCCGTGACTCCTCCAGTTGCTCGACGACCACCGATAGAAAGTAGACCGCCCACGGCGTAATCAGCAAACCAAAGAAGATAGAACGAATAACATCAATGCTTTCGACCTGACCATGCAGCACCATGGTCACTGCCATTTGTACCACAATGGCGAGTACAACAAGGGCCAGCGCCAGCAGCATTGAGAAGCGCACCAGACCTAACTTCATCATCAGGTCAACATAATACTGCGCCAGCAGACGAATTTGCTTCATTAGGGAATTCCTTCACGACAACCTGCCCCAATAATACCCAATTCTGACAGTTACGTTATAAATTGTGTGAGAAATGCGGAATTCCCCTCAATGGTCTACTCCGTTGGAGGTAGCCACGGGCGTCCCAGCGCCGATCCTTGTACGCCATGTTCATTCAGATAGCGATCCAGCTCGACCATTCCCGTCCATCGATTTTCGCACCACAGCGGAGCAAGCAACGTCGGGCGACGGGCGCTGGCGGAAATGCGGTGGTAGATCACTTCCGGTGGCGTATGGCGAATCATTTCTCCGGCAGTGAGCGTGTAATCCTCCAGTTCAATACCGTTCAAACGCCCCGCTTCCCAGGCTTTCGCCATAATGCTGCCTTTCACAATATGCAGCGGATGCAGCTTTATGCCGTCCACGCCAGTTTCAACCACTCGCTCCAGCGTTTGCAAACATTCAGCCTGCCCTTCGCCAGGCAGGCCGACAATTAAGTGAGAACACACCTTCAGCCCACGCTCACGCGCCAGCTGCGTCGTGCGCTGATAACAGGCAAAATCATGACCGCGATTGATGCGATGCAGCGTTTTGTCGTGGGCGGTTTGTAGCCCCAGCTCCAGCCACACTTCGTAACCCTGGTCCTTATATTCGCAAAGCAGATCCAGCACCGCATCCGGCACGCAGTCCGGGCGGGTACCAACACACAAACCGACAATATTGGCCTGGCTCACCGCCTGCTGATACATAGAACGCAGCACCTGAACTTCCGCAAAGGTGCTGGTATACGCCTGAAAGTAGGCCAGATAGCGTTTAGCGCGGTTAACTAAATTCGCCTGGTGCGCCAGTTGCTCGGCAATGGAATGATGCTGCTGCGCTTCATCGGCAAACGAGGCAACATTACAGAATGTGCAGCCACCACGCCCGATGGTACCGTCACGGTTAGGGCAGCTAAAACCGCCGTGCAGCGTCAACTTATGCACCTTTTGCCCATAACGACGGGTGAGATCACCACCAAACATATTGACTAATTTCTGTAACTGCATAATCTGATAGACCGCGCCTTGAAAAGAGGCCAAAGCCTGCCATTTTTAGCTCAATTCGGCGATGACCTGGATCAATCGTCCCGGCCTGCTTTTATCAACTGCATAATCAATCAAAATTACCGAAATTTCATGCATGATCACATAAATCATTTTTGCTTATCTTGTGTCAGATTTTTTTATCTCCTTATGGATTTTAGGCAAAAACAGTAGCATAAAATGCCATTACCAATTAAAGCAGTATAAAATGCTGGCTTTCTCGTCAGTTCAAGGTAGGATAAGGGTTAACACGCCTTTATGACAGTCAGGAATTGACTGTTTCTCTAACGACGCCCCTTTTAGCCTTAAATAGAAAATCCACTTTAATTTCAGCAAATTAATAAAGAATTTTGCGCTAAAGCACATTTCTGTACCAATAAGCTTGCCATTTGACCTGTATCAGCTTTCCCGATAAGTTGGAAATCCGCTGGAAGCTTTCTGGATGAGCAGCCTGCTCATCATATTTATGCAGTAATTGAGATCCCCTCTTCACCGTATTAACCGATGCGAAAAGGACAACAAGGGGGCGAATGCGAGGCGCGCGTATGACACGCAACCCCCGTCGCCACGCTCTTTCTGTGCCCGTGCGCAGCGGTTCGGAAGTGGGGTTCCCGCAGAGCCTGGGGGAGGTTCACGATATGTTGTACGATAAATCCCTTGAGAGGGATAACTGTGGTTTCGGCCTGATCGCCCACATAGAAGGCGAACCTAGCCACAAGGTAGTGCGTACTGCAATACACGCACTGGCCCGCATGCAGCACCGTGGCGCGATTCTCGCCGATGGTAAAACCGGTGACGGTTGCGGCTTGCTGTTACAAAAACCGGATCGCTTTTTTCGCATCGTTGCGCAGGAGCGCGGCTGGCGTTTAGCAAAAAACTACGCCGTCGGGATGCTATTCCTGAATAAAGATCCTGAACTCGCTGCTGCCGCACGCCGCATCGTTGAAGAAGAGCTGCAACGCGAAACGTTGTCGATTGTGGGCTGGCGTGATGTCCCCACTAACGAAGGCGTGCTGGGTGAAATCGCCCTCTCCTCTCTGCCACGCATTGAGCAAATTTTTGTGAACGCCCCGGCAGGCTGGCGTCCGCGCGATATGGAGCGCCGTCTGTTTATCGCCCGCCGCCGCATTGAAAAGCGTCTCGAAGCCGACAAAGACTTCTACGTCTGTAGCCTGTCGAATCTGGTGAACATCTATAAAGGTCTGTGTATGCCGGCGGATCTACCGCGCTTCTACCTGGATCTTGCGGACCTGCGTCTGGAATCGGCCATCTGCCTGTTCCACCAGCGCTTCTCCACTAACACCGTACCGCGCTGGCCGCTGGCGCAGCCGTTCCGCTACCTGGCGCATAACGGTGAAATCAACACCATCACCGGTAACCGCCAATGGGCGCGTGCGCGTACCTATAAATTCCAGACGCCGCTGATCCCTGACCTGCACGACGCCGCGCCGTTCGTCAACGAAACCGGCTCTGACTCCAGTTCGATGGATAACATGCTGGAACTCCTGCTGGCAGGCGGGATGGATATCATCCGTGCCATGCGTCTATTAGTGCCACCTGCCTGGCAGAACAACCCGGATATGGACCCGGAACTGCGCGCCTTCTTTGACTTTAACTCCATGCATATGGAGCCGTGGGATGGCCCGGCAGGCATCGTGATGTCCGATGGTCGTTTTGCCGCCTGTAACCTCGACCGTAACGGTCTGCGTCCGGCGCGCTACGTCATCACCAAAGATAAGCTCATCACCTGCGCCTCTGAAGTCGGTATCTGGGATTATCAGCCTGACGAAGTGGTCGAAAAAGGCCGCGTGGGGCCAGGCGAACTGATGGTTATCGACACCCGCAGTGGGCGCATTCTGCACTCGGCAGAAACTGATGACGATCTGAAAAGCCGCCATCCATATAAAGAGTGGATGGAGAAAAACGTCCGCCGACTGGTACCGTTTGAAGATCTGCCCGATGAAGAAGTGGGTAGCCGCGAACTGGACGACGACACGCTTGCCAGCTACCAGAAACAGTTTAACTACAGCGCGGAAGAGCTGGACTCCGTAATTCGCGTACTGGGCGAAAACGGTCAGGAAGCGGTCGGTTCGATGGGCGACGACACCCCATTCGCCGTGCTCTCCAGTCAGCCGCGCATTATTTACGATTACTTCCGCCAGCAATTTGCCCAAGTCACCAACCCGCCAATCGACCCACTGCGTGAAGCGCATGTTATGTCGCTCGCCACCAGCATCGGGCGTGAAATGAACGTCTTCTGTGAAGCAGAGGGCCAGGCGCACCGTTTAAGTTTTAAATCGCCGATTCTGCTCTACTCCGATTTCAAACAGCTCACGACGATGAAAGAGGAGCACTACCGCGCAGATACACTGGATATCACCTTTGACGTCACTAAAACCACGCTCGAAGCGACGGTCAAAGAGCTGTGCGACAAAGCTGAAAAAATGGTACGTAGCGGCACCGTGTTGCTGGTGCTCTCCGACCGGAATATCGCTAAAGATCGCCTGCCGGTTCCGGCTCCGATGGCGGTTGGCGCGATCCAGACCCGTCTGGTCGATCAAAGCCTGCGTTGCGATGCCAACATCATCGTCGAAACCGCCAGCGCCCGCGATCCGCACCATTTCGCCGTGTTGCTGGGCTTCGGTGCGACGGCTATTTATCCATACCTTGCCTATGAAACGCTGGGCCGCCTGGTAGACACCCATGCGATTGCCAAAGATTATCGTACCGTGATGCTCAACTACCGTAACGGCATCAACAAAGGCTTGTACAAAATCATGTCCAAAATGGGCATCTCCACCATCGCCTCTTACCGCTGCTCGAAACTGTTTGAAGCGGTCGGTCTACACGATGATGTAGTGGGCCTGTGCTTCCAGGGCGCGGTCAGCCGCATTGGCGGGGCAAGCTTTGAAGACTTCCAGCAGGATCTGCTGAATCTGTCGAAACGTGCCTGGCTGGCGCGTAAGCCCATCAGCCAGGGCGGCCTGCTGAAATATGTGCACGGCGGCGAATACCACGCCTACAACCCGGACGTGGTGCGCACGCTGCAACAGGCGGTACAAAGCGGCGAGTATAGCGACTATCAGGAATACGCGAAGCTGGTTAATGAGCGTCCGGCAACCACGCTACGCGATCTGCTGGCAATTACGCCGGGTGAAAACGCAGTCAACATTACCGATGTTGAACCGGCAAGCGAACTGTTTAAACGCTTCGATACCGCTGCGATGTCTATCGGCGCGTTAAGCCCGGAAGCCCACGAGGCGCTGGCGGAAGCGATGAACAGCATCGGCGGTAACTCGAACTCCGGTGAAGGCGGCGAAGATCCGGCGCGCTATGGCACTAACAAAGTGTCGCGCATCAAGCAGGTGGCTTCTGGTCGCTTTGGGGTTACTCCGGCGTATCTGGTCAATGCCGACGTTATTCAGATTAAAGTCGCCCAGGGCGCGAAGCCGGGCGAAGGCGGTCAGTTGCCGGGCGACAAAGTCACTCCTTACATCGCCAAACTGCGCTATTCGGTGCCCGGAGTGACGCTGATCTCCCCGCCGCCGCACCACGATATCTATTCTATCGAGGACTTAGCGCAGCTCATTTTCGACCTCAAGCAGGTTAACCCGAAAGCGATGATCTCCGTGAAGCTGGTGTCCGAACCGGGCGTCGGCACCATCGCGACTGGCGTGGCGAAAGCTTATGCGGACTTGATCACCATCGCAGGCTATGACGGCGGCACCGGCGCAAGTCCGCTTTCATCGGTGAAATACGCAGGCTGTCCGTGGGAACTCGGCCTGGTGGAAACCCAACAGGCGCTGGTTGCTAACGGTCTGCGTCACAAAATTCGTTTGCAGGTCGATGGCGGCCTGAAAACGGGTGTCGATATCATCAAAGCGGCGATTCTCGGCGCAGAAAGCTTCGGCTTCGGCACTGGCCCGATGGTGGCGCTCGGTTGTAAATATCTGCGTATTTGCCACCTGAACAACTGCGCCACGGGTGTAGCAACTCAGGATGACAAACTGCGTAAGAATCACTATCACGGCCTGCCGTTCAAGGTGACGAATTACTTTGAGTTTATCGCCCGAGAAACCCGCGAGCTGATGGCACAGCTGGGCGTAACGCGTCTGGTAGATCTGATTGGTCGTACCGACCTGCTGAAAGAGCTGGACGGCTTCACCGCCAAACAGCAGAAACTGGCACTGTCGAAGCTGCTGGAGACTGCCGAGCCGCATGCTGGTAAGGCACTTTACTGCACCGAAAACAACCCGCCGTTTGATAACGGTCTGCTGAACGCGCAGTTGCTGCAACAGGCAAAACCGTTTGTCGATGAGCGTCAGAGCAAAACCTTCTGGTTCGATATTCGCAACACCGACCGTTCTGTCGGCGCGTCGCTTTCAGGCTATATCGCCCAGACGCACGGCGATCAGGGTCTGGCAGCCGATCCGATCAAAGCGTACTTCAACGGCACCGCAGGCCAGAGCTTCGGCGTGTGGAACGCGGGCGGCGTGGAACTGTACCTGACCGGTGATGCCAACGACTATGTTGGTAAAGGCATGGCGGGCGGCTTAATCGCCATTCGTCCTCCGGTTGGCTCAGCCTTCCGCAGCCATGAAGCAAGCATTATCGGCAACACCTGCCTGTATGGCGCGACCGGTGGTCGTCTGTATGCCGCAGGCCGCGCGGGTGAACGTTTCGGCGTGCGTAACTCCGGTGCTATCACCGTGGTAGAAGGCATTGGCGACAATGGCTGTGAATATATGACAGGCGGTATTGTCTGTATTCTCGGTAAAACCGGCGTTAACTTCGGCGCGGGCATGACCGGCGGCTTCGCTTACGTTCTCGATGAAAGCGGCGATTTCCGCAAACGCGTTAACCCGGAACTGGTGGAAGTATTAAGCGTTGACGATTTGGCGATCCATGAAGAGCATCTGCGTGGACTTATCACCGAGCATGTGCAGCATACCGGTTCCCAGCGTGGTGAAGAGATTCTGGCGAACTGGTCAACCTTCGCCACGAAATTCGCGCTGGTTAAACCGAAGTCCAGTGATGTAAAAGCACTGCTGGGTCACCGTAGTCGTAGCGCAGCAGAGTTGCGCGTGCAGGCGCAGTAAGGGGTAGCAACAATGAGTCAGAATGTTTATCAATTTATCGACCTGCAGCGCGTTGATCCGCCAAAGAAACCGCTGAAGATCCGCAAAATTGAGTTTGTTGAAATTTACGAGCCGTTTTCCGAAGGCCAGGCCAAAGCGCAGGCTGACCGCTGCCTGTCGTGCGGCAACCCATACTGCGAGTGGAAATGCCCGGTACACAACTACATCCCGAACTGGCTGAAGCTCGCCAACGAGGGGCGTATTTTTGAAGCGGCAGAACTGTCGCATCAGACCAATACCCTGCCGGAAGTTTGCGGACGTGTCTGCCCGCAAGACCGTCTGTGCGAAGGCTCCTGCACCCTGAACGATGAGTTCGGCGCAGTGACCATCGGCAACATTGAGCGTTATATCAATGATAAAGCGTTCGAAATGGGCTGGCGTCCGGATATGTCTGGCGTGAAACAGACCGGTAAAAAAGTGGCGATTATCGGCGCAGGCCCGGCGGGTCTGGCGTGTGCAGATGTCCTGACGCGCAACGGCGTAAAAGCAGTCGTCTTCGACCGTCACCCGGAAATTGGCGGCCTGCTGACCTTCGGTATTCCGGCTTTCAAGCTGGAAAAAGAGGTAATGACGCGCCGCCGTGAAATCTTCACCGGCATGGGTATTGAATTCAGACTCAATACCGAAGTGGGCCGCGACGTGCAGATGGACGATCTGCTGAGTGATTACGATGCCGTGTTCCTTGGCGTCGGGACTTATCAGTCAATGCGCGGCGGGCTGGAAAACGAAGACGCCGATGGCGTGTACGCAGCGCTGCCGTTCCTCATCGCCAACACCAAACAGTTAATGGGCTTTGGCGAAACTCGTGAAGAACCGTTCGTCAGCATGGAAGGCAAACGCGTGGTAGTACTTGGCGGTGGCGATACCGCGATGGACTGCGTGCGCACGTCTGTACGCCAGGGGGCGAAGCACGTTACCTGTGCCTATCGTCGTGATGAAGAGAACATGCCAGGTTCCCGCCGCGAAGTGAAAAACGCGCGGGAAGAAGGCGTAGAGTTCAAATTCAACGTCCAGCCACTGGGTATTGAAGTGAATGGTAACGGCAAAGTCAGCGGCGTAAAAATGGTGCGTACCGAAATGGGCGAACCGGACGCCAAAGGCCGTCGCCGCGCGGAGATCGTTGCAGGTTCCGAAC
This sequence comes from Escherichia sp. F1, assembly GCF_046764225.1. Taxonomy (NCBI): domain Bacteria; kingdom Pseudomonadati; phylum Pseudomonadota; class Gammaproteobacteria; order Enterobacterales; family Enterobacteriaceae; genus Escherichia; species Escherichia sp. F1. The sequence continues at coordinate 540,547 of NZ_CP177202.1, read as the reverse complement.
ATATCGTTCCGGCAGATGCGGTGATCATGGCGTTTGGTTTCCGTCCACACAGCATGGAATGGCTGGCAAAACACAGCGTCGAGCTGGATTCGCAAGGGCGCATTATCGCCCCGGAAGGCAGCGACAACGCTTTCCAGACCAGCAACCCGAAAATCTTTGCTGGCGGCGATATTGTCCGTGGTTCCGACCTGGTAGTAACCGCTATTGCCGAAGGTCGTAAGGCGGCAGACGGCATTATGAACTGGCTGGAAGTTTAAGCTCTGTCCCAGCGCCGCCTCCTCAGAAAAGAGTCGGCGCTGAAATTCTCCTTTCTTTCTAGAAAGCGCCTCGCATAATCTGAAGAAAACCAATGTAATACGCTCATCTGGATTGTTACCGGCAGATGCCCGGCGTATAGCTGATTCCATTATTCAACACAGCGCCATATAAAGGGACAGATAATGGAATCGCTCTCAGAGAGAACCACAGCAGGCTACCAGCAAATCCACGACGGCATTATTCATCTGGTCGATAGCGCCCGGACGGAAACGGTACGTAGTGTTAACGCGTTAATGACCGCGACGTACTGGGAAATTGGCCGACGAATTGTCGAATTTGAACAAGGCGGTGAGGCCAGGGCTGCGTATGGTGCGCAGCTAATCAAGCGACTATCAAAGGATTTAAGTCTAAGGTATAAGCGTGGGTTCTCTGCAAAAAACTTACGCCAAATGAGGCTTTTTTACCTCTTTTTTCAACATGTTGAAATTCGCCAGACAGTGTCTGGCGAATTAACACCATTGGGAATGCCGCAGACACCGTCTGCAGAATTCCCATCGGCAAAGATTTGGCAGACGCTGTCTGCCAAATCTTTCCCCCTGCCCTGGTCCACCTACGTCCGTCTACTTTCCGTTAAAAACGCTGACGCCCGCAGCTTTTATGAAAAAGAGACGCTCCGCTGTGGTTGGTCTGTCCGCCAGCTAGAGCGGCAAATTGCGACCCAATTTTATGAGCGAACACTACTGTCACATGATAAATCAGCCATGCTGCAACAACACGCTCCTGCCGAGATGCATATTCTTCCGCAACAGGCGATACGCGATCCCTTTGTGCTCGAATTTCTGGAGTTGAAAGATGAATACTCAGAATCTGATTTTGAGGAGGCGCTGATCAACCACCTGATGGATTTCATGCTGGAACTTGGGGATGATTTTGCCTTTGTTGGTCGGCAGCGAAGGTTACGCATTGATGACAACTGGTTTCGGGTCGATCTGCTGTTTTTCCACCGCCGTTTACGCTGCCTGCTAATCGTCGATCTAAAAGTGGGCAAATTTAGCTATAGCGATGCCGGACAGATGAATATGTATCTCAACTACGCCAAAGAGCACTGGACGCTACCGGATGAAAATCCGCCCATCGGTCTGATTCTCTGTGCAGAGAAAGGAGTCGGAGAAGCGCATTATGCACTGGCTGGTTTGCCTAACACCGTTCTGGCGAGTGAATATAAGATGCAACTACCTGATGAAAAACGACTCGCGGATGAACTCGTTCGAACACAGGCGGTGCTAGAGGAAGGCTATAGACGCCGATAATTTCAGCAATTTCGAATTCTGCAGACAGTGTCTGCAGAATCTTTAAAACGAACTAAGTTTTAAGCCATTAAATCAGCCTTAACCTTCACTACCACCTTTTTAATCTCACCAGGTTCGCCGACAACGCATCCCGGCTTATGCGGTTCTCCAGGCATAAACACGGCGAACATTCCCGGCTTCAGGATGATGGTTTGCTCATTCTCAATGGCGCTGCAAAGCTGGTAATCATCTTCATGGTGGAACACTTCACACTGACGCGCAGTGCCTGCCATGCCAAACAGGATCCGTTCCTCACCGTTTAATAACAGCTGGATATCAATGTACTGCTCGTGCAATTCCGCTTTTTTCTCGACGGGCGATTGAGTGTTAAACGTCATGACATTCATAAAAATATTGTCGCCCTGTAATTCGTAACGACCCGGCGCTTTTTCTTGCGGTCTGGCAGCTAATGCCAGCGTTAACGCGTCCTGTAACGCAGGATGTAACCCAGCAGACGGTAATGACTGTACTTCACCCATCATCATAATTTTTCTCCCTGGGCCAACAGCGCAGCCCCAAGTAAACCTGCATCATGGCGGTAATGCGCCGCCAGTAAATCAACATGAAATGCCGCTGGCTCCTGCGCCAGATACGTTTCCACCAGCGCCAGATACCCTTCTGCCAGCCCAACGCTGCCACCGACCACCACGCACTGGCAATCAGTTGTGGCTTTAATATCAGCGATCAGCCTTGCAAGCGTACGTGCGGAGCGATGAATCAGCCATTGCGCTTGTTCGTCGCCCTGCCCGGCGCGTGTAAAAATAGTTCTCGCATCCGCGCCCGCCAGTTCACCCTGCGCTGCCGCTGCAATACCGCGACCAGAAGCAATCGCTTCCACGCAACCTGTGCGTCCACAGCCGCAGACTGGACCATGCGGATCGGCAAGCGTATGCCCGATGTGCCCCGCCAGACCTCCAGGGCCGGTAAGCAGTTTGCCGCCGCTCACTACACCGCCGCCGACGCCAGTGGAAACGGTGATAAACACCATCTCGGTTATATCGCCTTCCAGCGCCTGATACTCCGCCCATGCTGCGGCCTGCGCGTCGTTAATGGCAATGGTCGGCAAATCGGTAAGCTGCCCCAGTGTTTTAACTAACGGAAAGTGTAGTAATCCACCGAGATTATGCGGATTTAGCGCCATTAAGCTGCCGTCGCGAATAATTCCGGTTGAAGCGATAGCAACCCGCTGCGCATGAACTTGCAACGGAGAGACTAATGCGGATAAGGCATCACGCAAGGCTTCTGGTGTCTGGCTGGCTGGCGTAGGAAGTTCACGACGATCGCGGATCTGCCCATCAGCGCCAATCAGCGCGGCGGCAAGTTTAGTACCGCCGATATCAATCGCCAGTGTGGTCATAGCACCGCCTTTTTCATCGCTGTGTTGTACCACTGACAAATGTGTTCAAGACGCGTAATGGCAGAACCGACCGTCACCGCCCACGCGCCGTGGCGCATCGCATCTGCCGCCTGAGCAGGCGTGTTGTAACGCCCTTCGGCAATCACCCGACATCCGGCGTCGCTCAACGTTTTCACCAGCGCCAGATCCGGCTCTTCTGGCGTTTCAGGCGTGGTATAGCCAGAAAGCGTAGTGCCAATAATTTCGGCTCCCAGCTTTTGGCATGCCAGGCCGTCTTCCGGCGTTGAGCAGTCGGTCATCGCCAGTAAACCGTGATGGTGGATACGTGCCAGTAGCGTTTCAACAGGCACCGGACGCGGTCGGTCGGTACCGTCAATCGCGATAATGTCCGCGCCCGCCTGCGCCAGCGCATCGACATCTTCAATATAGGCCGTGATGCGTACCGGAGAATCCTCCAGATCGCGTTTCACAATCCCGATAATCGGCACACTCACCACCGCACGCGTGGCTTGCAGATTTGCCACACCTTCAATGCGAATGGCGACCGCACCCGCCTGCTCTGCAGCTAATGCCATGGCAGCGACGATTTCGGGTTTATCGAGCGGGCTGTCAGGGACCGGCTGGCAGGAGACAATCAGGCCACCGTTAGCAGCGATTTTTTGATCCAGTTGTGCAAGTAACGACATACATCTTCCCTTAGCGAAAGGCCCGGTACAGAGACCGGGCAACAGGATTAACTTTTGGTTTTGACTAAATCGTTTTTGGCGCGGCCAAATGGCACGGCACCGCTAAATGGTTTGCCGTCGATAGCGTCATGAGTACGCAATGCTTCCGGGCGCAGCCAACGTTGAACGCGGGAAGGCATATCCAGACCAATCAGCAGGATCACCACAAATGTCAGACTGAACGAGAGCGATGCCAGCGCAGTACCCAAATCCAGACGTTGAGCGATCAACGCGCCGATGATTGGGGCCAGTGCACCGCCCAATGCGCCAACGTTGTAGGTAAAGCCCAAGCCCGCTGCACGCTGGTCGGTATCGAAATAACCGCCAATCAGTTTCGGTAAGATCCCGGCGATCCCTTGTCCAAGCATTTGCTGGAAGAACAGTAACAGACCGAGCACCCAGACGTTTGCGCCGCCAATCGCAAATACCGGAATAATCAGCAGCTGCGAGGCCAGCAGGCTACAAACGTACGCTTTGCGGGTTCCCAGCCAGTCACCGAGGAAGCCACCTACGCAGCATCCCACCGCCGCGCCAAAGCCACTAAAGAACAGCACATTGGCGACAGTATGCGGGTTATAAGCCAGATCGGTTTTCAGATACGTTGGCAGCAGCGCCTGAATCGGCCATGAGTAGAGGAAAGCAAACAACACGACCACCATCAGCATTACGCCCGTTGGCCAGCGTTTGCCCGTACTTTGCACCATAAAGCTGATAAAGATTGCGGCGCATAACAGCCCAAGAACAGCGACGATCGCGGCATTTTGCAGGTTACCGGCGAAACAAAACCACAGCGCAGTAGCCGCCGCCAGTGTCATTACGATATTGGCAATGCGATGTTCACCACGGTAGAGAATATCTACCATCGTGCGTACTGGTGCTTTACCAGCATGTTTCTCTTTCCAGTCTTCCGCTTCCGGGATGTTTTTACGCAGCCAGAGAGCAAAGATGATTGGCAAAATGCCGATAAAGAACAGCGCACGCCAGCCCCAGACCGGAACCACCAGGCTATAGACCTGAGCGGCAACGACGGCCCCCACAGAGAAGCCGGAAATCAGAAAACCACTGGCTTTATTACGCAGATGTTTTGGCCAGCTTTCAATGACATAGGTGGCGCTGGAACCGTATTCACCCGCCATCCCCATGCCGATGACCAGACGAGCGATAAACATGGTGATGTAGCCTGGCGCAAAGCCGCAGGCCAGCGTCCCGGCCGAGAAGAGAACGATGCTGGTGACCATTGCCAGACGACGCCCGTAGCGGTCACCCATAGCGCCGAGCATCAGGCCGCCGAACCAGCGAGAGATAAAGGCTGCGGAGATCAGACTTGCCGCCTGCACCGTCGTCAGCCCGAATTCACCTTGTACTTCGGTGAGTACCAGGGCGATTAAAACGAAATCAAAACCGTCAAGCAGATATCCCAACCAGGCAGCGGAAAATGCCCGCCATTGTGCGCGGTTGAGATGGCGATACCACGGGATATTCTGGATTGTAGTACTCATTGTGAGTCTCCCGCGGTGGGCGATGCCCACACGCTTTGGTATGAAAATTGTAGGGTACAGATGCGTTTATTTCCCCTCACCCGGTAGGGGCGAGCGAGGGGAAACAACTCACCCGCGCTCTTGCATCAACTGCTGGGCCAGCGCCTTCAGTTCTGGCAGATATTTTTCATCTACCGGTCCAAACGGTTTGCGGCACAGCGGCACAGAAACGACATCCATATAATGGAGGACAGTTTTCAGGCCGCGGAATACGCCCGTTTTGATCAGTAAATCAATGACTTTATTGCACTCAGTTTGCAGTTTCTGCGCGGTCTGGATATCGCCTTCTTTCAGCGCCTTAACAATGCCCTGATAACGCCAGCCCATGATGTTGTAGGTACTACCGATACCACCGTCTGCGCCCGCCAGAAGACCAGAGGCGAAGATTTCGTCGTAACCGTTATAGAGCACCAGATCCGGATGTTCACGACGGATCTGCTCCATCTGATAGAGATCGCCAGAGGTCTGTTTCAGCGCACCTACACCAGGCAGCGTAACCAGGGTGTTGATCTGATCCAGAGTCAGTTTTACCCCGCTCAGGGCTGGAATGTTGTACACCACCATCGGCAAACCATCCGCCGAATCAATAATTGCCCGATAGTGATCGCAGTGTTCTTCAAAGCTGAAAGGATAGTAGAACGGCGTGACGGCGGAGACGGCATCGAAGCCATAACGTTTAGCCGATGCCGCAAGTTGTTGGCTTTCAGCAGTGCTGACGCAACCGACGTGAGCGATGAGTTTAATCTTGCCTTTCGCCTCTTCGGCGACGATTTCCAGTACCTGTTCACGCTCGGAAAGGCTTTGTACAAAGGCTTCGCCGGTAGAACCACCCACGTATAAACCGTCGATGCCCTGCTGAATATTGAACTGAACCAGGCGACGCAGACTCGCTTTATCCAGTGCTTGTTGTTGGTCAAAAGGAGTCAGGAGTGCGGCCATTACGCCACGTAAATTCGTTGCCATAAATACCTCTGAAGTGATGCTTGTCTGATAAACGATATACCTTTATACCTGTTATACCAGATCAATTAAGCAACACCCCATACAGAAAGCTTATAATGCGATCTGCTTCACTAAAGTGGCATTATTTCTTTTTGTTGGTGGTCTGACCGAAGGCGTGCCAGGTAGCAGAGACGCTGTTGAGATGCGATTGCAACGCGCGATCGGCTTCATCGGGATCGTGGCGGCGGATCGCGTCAACGATCGCAATATGCTGTTGATAGCTAACGTTGTTATGCTCGTGCAGAGCCTGATCAGCCACGGTTGGACGTGCGGCGATCAGCCAGTCGAGCAGGGCAACGTGGATCGCCATGAAGATTGGGTTACCGGGGATCTCCGCCAGCACGCGGTGGAAATCAACGTCTGAACGAATGAATGCTGCGTTGTTATCCAGCGACTGACTGTTGATTTCCAGTGCTTTTGCCAGCAAATCGATTTGCTCATCGGTGGCGTGTTCAGCCGCATAGCGCACCAGGCTGGATTCAAAGAACAGACGTAATTGTTCGAAATGGGCAATCCCGCCAGGATGAGAAAGGAAATCTTTCGCCATGCCGGAAAGCTCGCCGATGATGGTGTCCGCAGAAGGACGTGAGACGCGAGCGCGTTCGCCGTTGTTTATTTGCACCAGACCTTTGCGTTTTAACGCTGCCAGCGCTTCACGCACCGAAGGACGCCCGACGTTAAAGAACGCCATCAGTTCGCGTTCAGACGGTAATTGTTCACCTTCGCCAAATTCACGACGGCGGATCATCTGTTCCAGCTCTTCTTCCACCATTTCGGAGAGTTTTTTACGCGCCAGCGGGCGGCTACGCAAGTTGCGACCAATTGCAGGTGAAGAATCTTCGGTTTGCGAATCAAATGCGTTCATAAGGCCCATTCTGTAAGGTCAGTGTGATTAACATCATCAGTGACATCCTATCACAGGATTGAAAGTAGGGGAAAATGGCAGGGTTTTCTCTTTGTGCCTCATCATTACCATAATTAACGGAATAATTAACTATTGTGAAAAATTAATGTAACGCAGATAAAAACATCCCGATTGAATTATTTATAAGACTATTCACGAGCATTATGAATATTATGAATGTGTTCTTACAAAATAATCATAAGCGCATATTTTTTAATGAAAAATCACCTCACCTACAATTAAAAACACGACATCCGCACCATAAATGGCCTTGCAAAAAATATAACATCATTGTTTTCAATCTGCCGTTTATGGGATTGACCGTTTTCTTTTGACACGGAGTTCAACAATGTTCGGCATAATTATATCTGGCATCGTATTAATTACGATGGGCTATTTGATCCTGAAAAACTACAAACCTCAGGTGGTGCTGGCTGCCGCAGGTATCTTCCTGATGATGTGCGGTGTCTGGTTAGGGTTCGGTGGTGTGCTCGATCCCGCCAAAAGCAGCGGCTACTTGATCGTCGATATTTATAATGAAATCCTGCGCATGCTGTCCAACCGCATTGCCGGATTGGGGCTGTCGATTATGGCAGTGGGCGGTTATGCCCGCTATATGGAGCGCATAGGGGCAAGTCGCGCGATGGTGAGCTTGTTAAGCCGCCCGTTAAAACTCATTCGCTCGCCGTATATTATTCTGTCGGCAACTTACGTCATCGGCCAAATCATGGCGCAGTTTATTACCAGCGCCTCCGGTCTGGGTATGTTGCTGATGGTCACCTTATTTCCGACGCTGGTGAGTCTGGGAGTAAGTCGCCTCTCTGCAGTGGCGGTTATCGCAACCACGATGTCCATTGAGTGGGGGATTCTGGAAACGAACTCCATTTTTGCTGCCCAGGTCGCAGGAATGAAAATTGCCACTTACTTCTTCCACTACCAGCTTCCGGTCGCCTCTTGCGTCATTATCTCGGTGGCGATCTCCCACTTTTTCGTGCAACGCGCTTTCGACAAAAAAGATAAAAATATCAATCACGAACAGGCAGAGCAAAAAGCTCTCGATAATGTCCCGCCGCTCTATTACGCCATTTTACCGGTGATGCCGTTAATCCTGATGCTCGGCTCGCTGTTCCTTGCCCACGTCGGGCTGATGCAGTCAGAACTGCATCTGGTGGTGGTGATGTTACTGAGTTTGACGGTGACGATGTTTGTTGAGTTCTTCCGCAAGCATAACTTGCGCGAAACAATGGACGATGTGCAGGCGTTTTTTGACGGCATGGGTACGCAGTTTGCCAACGTGGTAACGCTGGTGGTCGCGGGTGAAATATTTGCGAAAGGCTTAACGACGATTGGCACTGTCGATGCGGTAATCAGGGGTGCGGAGCATTCTGGTCTGGGCGGTATTGGCGTGATGATTATTATGGCGCTGGTCATTGCCATTTGTGCCATTGTGATGGGCTCAGGCAATGCGCCGTTTATGTCATTTGCCAGTCTTATTCCGAATATCGCAGCCGGACTACATGTGCCAGCGGTTGTAATGATTATGCCGATGCATTTTGCCACGACGCTAGCGCGCGCGGTTTCGCCGATTACTGCGGTGGTGGTCGTTACGTCAGGAATTGCAGGCGTTTCGCCTTTTGCGGTAGTGAAGCGGACAGCGATCCCCATGGCAGTCGGTTTCGTGGTGAATATGATTGCCACTATCACGCTATTTTATTAAGCGATTAAAAAGACAAAACAGGCCGCCAGGGCCTGTTTTAGTATTACTTCACAACGCGTAATGCTGGTCGACCACCACGTGGTGGCTGCGGTGGTTCATCGTCAGGATGAGTGTCATCATCGTGATCTGGCTTGTCGCCATCAATAACCGACATAACGGTTTCGTTGTCTGCCGATGCCTCTTCATCATTCATGATGCTGGCATCTTCATCGTAGGCAGCTTCAGGTTCAAACATCGTGCCTGCGCCATTTTCACGGGCGTAGATAGCCAGCACGGCAGCCAGCGGCACAGAAACCTGACGCGGAATGCCACCAAAGCGCGCGTTAAAGCGCACCTCATCATTCGCCAGTTCCAGATTGCCGACAGCACGCGGCGCAATGTTGAGTACGATTTGCCCGTCACGCGCATATTCCATAGGAACCTGCACGCCAGGGAGCGTCACATCCACCACCAGGTGCGGCGTGAGCTGGTTATCCAGCAACCACTCATAGAATGCACGCAGCAGATAGGGACGACGTGGTGTTAGCTGTGACAAATCCATACAGATTAACTCCGGCCCAGACGCATTTCACGTTCAGCTTCAGTTAAAGAAGCAAGGAAAGAGTCACGCTCAAAGACGCGGGTCATATAGCCTTTCAGCTCTTTCGCACCTGGACCGCTGAACTCGATACCCAGTTGCGGCAGACGCCACAGCAGCGGAGCAAGGTAGCAATCGACCAGGCTGAATTCATCGCTCAGGAAGTACGGCTTCTGGCCGAAGACCGGCGCAATCGCCAGCAGTTCTTCGCGCAGTTGCTTACGTGCGGCATCTGCTTCAGAAGCTGAACCGTTGATGATGGTGTTCATCAGCGTGTACCAGTCTTTTTCGATGCGATGCATGTACAGACGGCTTTCACCGCGAGCTACCGGGTAAACAGGCATCAGTGGCGGATGCGGGAAACGCTCATCCAGATATTCCATAATGATGCGAGATTCCCACAGGGTCAGCTCACGATCCACCAGGGTCGGAACGCTCTGATTCGGGTTGAGGTCAATCAGATCCTGAGGCGGATTGTCCTTTTCCACGTGTTCGATCTCGAAACTTACACCTTTCTCAGCCAGCACAATGCGGACCTGATGGCTATAGATGTCAGTAGGACCGGAAAACAGCGTCATTACCGAACGTTTGTTGGCAGCGACAGCCATGAAAACCTCCAGGTATAGTCAGAATTTTTACTGCTACCAGCCACCAGGTGGCCAGTCAGAAGTTGTGTTACCCAGTAAGGAACGACTCTCTTTGTTCGAAAATCAAACAAAAAATGAGCAATACCCGACATTTGGGCAGAAAATTGGATGATAGTTTACCAGATTTTGCGACCTTTGTGGTGAGTCGATGCCGGAAATGGGGAAAAAGAGATGCGCTTTAGTCTGAAATAGTTGACTTAGTCCCTTATTGGCGATGTGGTTTTTGTTTTGCCTGTCTGTCAGACGGCAGCAAAAAGCAACTTTCCATTTTTTACGCTGATTCAGAATTTAGCCATAAAAAAACCCGCCGAAGCGGGTTTTTTCGCAAATTGTTTTCTGCCGGAGCAGAAGCCAATTAACGTTTGGAGAACTGCGGACGACGACGTGCTTTACGCAGACCGACTTTCTTACGTTCAACCTGACGAGCGTCACGAGTAACGAAGCCAGCTTTACGCAGTTCAGAACGCAGGGACTCGTCGTATTCCATCAGAGCGCGGGTGATACCGTGACGGATCGCACCAGCCTGACCAGAGATACCACCACCTTTAACGGTGATGTACAGGTCCAGTTTCTCAACCATGTCGACCAGTTCCAGCGGCTGACGAACTACCATGCGGGCAGTTTCACGACCGAAGTACTGTTCCAGAGAACGTTGGTTGATTACGATTTTACCGTTGCCCGGTTTGATGAAAACGCGAGCTGCGGAACTTTTGCGGCGACCAGTGCCGTAGTATTGATTTTCAGCCATTGCCTATAATCCCGATTAGATGTCAAGAACTTGCGGTTGCTGTGCCGCGTGGTTGTGCTCGTTACCCGCGTAAACTTTCAGTTTACGGAACATAGCACGACCCAGCGGGCCTTTTGGCAACATGCCTTTAACCGCGATTTCAATCACACGCTCAGGACGGCGAGCAATCATCTCTTCAAAGGTCGCTTGTTTGATACCACCGATGTGGCCGGTGTGGTGATAGTACACTTTGTCAGTACGCTTGTTGCCGGTTACAGCAACTTTGTCAGCGTTCAGAACGATGATGTAATCACCGGTATCTACGTGCGGAGTGTATTCCGCTTTGTGCTTACCGCGCAGGCGACGAGCCAGTTCAGTAGCCAGACGGCCCAGAGTTTTACCGGTCGCGTCAACAACATACCAGTCGCGTTTTACGGTTTCTGGTTTAGCTGTAAAAGTTTTCATTAAAAGCTTACCCAATAAATAGTTACACGTTGGTGAACACCCAAACGTCTTCAATTGTTGAGGTTCACACGACAAAGTCCGGCAAACCTACCCCTTCGAATAGCCTATGCCAGCACACAAAAAGTTTTGGGAAAAAAACTTTCTTGTAACGTGGGGTCGCAGGATTATAGAGAAGTCGGGGTCAAAGATCGACCCCTTTTTGTGATTTGTGGCAGGTTTTAACCCGCTAAATGCTCGCGCTTCAGATACTCTTCGCTTTGCATCTCTTGCAGACGTGACAGGCAACGCTGGAACTCAAACTTCAGCCGATCGCCCTGATAAATTTCATACAGCGGCACTTCTGCACTCACCACTAATTTGACATGGCGCTCGTAAAACTCATCCACCAGCGCAATAAAGCGCCGCGCTTCGCTCTCCATCAACCGCGTCATAACTGGTACATCAAACAACATGACCGTGTGAAAGAGGCGTGAGAGCGCAATATAGTCATGCTGACTGCGGGCGTCGACGCACAGCGTAGTAAAAGAGACCGCCAGCGTCTGGTTCTCGACGCCCATTGTCGCCAATGGCCGATGGTTGATTTCTAATGTCGGTGAATTTTCTCGTTTCGCCCCCGCCAGCGCCAACCATAGTTTATCCATTTGCGCCCGGGTTTCATCGTTGAGGGGTGAAAGCCACAGATGCGCCTGAGTGAGTGTACGCAGTCGATAATCAACACCAGCGTCCACGTTCATTACATCACAATGCTGTTTAATGGCATCGATTGCAGGCAAAAAACGCGCACGTTGTAGGCCATTTCGATAAAGTTCGTCCGGCGGAATATTTGACGTCGCTACCAGGGTAATACCGCGGGCGAACAGGGCTTTCATCAGACCGCCAAGTAGCATGGCATCGGTAATATCAGAAACAAAAAATTCGTCAAAACAGAGCACGTCAGTTTCGGCTTTAAAGCGATCGGCAATAATTTCCAGCGGATCGCTTTGGCCTTGTAATTCGGTCAGCTCTTCGTGCACCCGCAGCATAAAACGGTGAAAGTGCAGACGCTGTTTCCGCTCTCCCGGCAGGCTTTGATAGAAAAGGTCCATCAGCCAGGTTTTCCCGCGTCCTACACCGCCCCACATATATAAGCCACGCACTGGCGTATGCTTTGTGTCTTCGCGTTTACCCCACAGCTTACCGACCCGCGCCATTAGCCCACTCGTCCTGGGGGCTGGAGGCGTGCTATTGATGAGTTCCTGATAAATAATTTCCAGGCAGCTGACGGCCTCTTTTTGAACGTCGTCGGGTTGATGGCTGCCTTCATTGAGCGCCTTCAGGTATTGCGATGTTGGGGTAACGCTTTGCATGATCTTATTGTTATTCCTTGAATAATCGGTGCGCCGTTGTTCACGGTTGACGAAAAAAAGGCCGTTCTACACTACGCGATATGCAGTCGGGATTCCACTTCTGTGGAATTAACGGTTATAGTGGCATAATCAGCCGCAGGCATGGAGCCTGAAGCCAACACCCTACGGAAACAAAAGACAACGGGAGATGTTCATGACCTGGGAATATGCGCTAATTGGGTTAGTCGTCGGCATCATTATTGGTGCTGTGGCCATGCGTTTTGGTAATCGTAAACTACGCCAGCAACAGGCGTTGCAGTACGAACTGGAAAAGAATAAAGCTGAACTGGACGAGTATCGCGAAGAGCTGGTTAGCCACTTTGCCCGCAGCGCGGAATTACTGGATACCATGGCGCACGACTATCGCCAGCTGTATCAACACATGGCGAAAAGCTCCAGCAGCCTGCTGCCGGAACTGTCTGCTGAAGCAAACCCGTTCCGTAATCGTCTGGCAGAGTCTGAAGCCAGTAACGATCAGGCACCGGTGCAGATGCCTCGCGACTATTCTGAAGGCGCATCCGGCCTGCTGCGTACTGGCGCGAAGCGCGACTAATTTATTTTTCGGGCGCAGCCATTGCGCCCTCCTCTTCTCTCCCTCCCCGACTATCATTTAATCTGGTGTCTCATTGTTAGCCGTCTGAAAATTCAATAACATCAAACTGTTTTGAATCTCTTTTCTTATCATTCAGGTACGAGAGCAGGAATAATGAAAAAACAAACCCAGCTGTTGAGTGCATTAGCGTTAAGTGTCGGGTTAACTCTCTCGGCGTCTTTTCAGGCCGTTGCGTCGATTCCAGGCCAGGTTGCCGATCAGGCCCCTCTCCCCAGTCTGGCCCCAATGCTGGAAAAAGTGCTTCCGGCAGTGGTGAGCGTACGGGTGGAAGGAACGGCCAGTCAGGGACAGAAAATCCCGGAAGAATTCAAAAAGTTTTTTGGTGATGATTTACCGGATCAACCTGCACAACCCTTCGAAGGTTTAGGCTCCGGTGTCATCATCAACGCCAGTAAAGGCTATGTGCTGACTAACAACCATGTGATTAATCAAGCACAGAAAATCAGTATTCAGCTCAATGATGGGCGCGAGTTTGATGCAAAACTGATTGGTAGCGATGACCAGAGCGATATCGCCCTGTTGCAAATTCAAAACCCGAGCAAATTAACGCAAATCGCTATTGCCGACTCCGATAAATTGCGCGTCGGTGATTTTGCCGTGGCGGTCGGTAACCCATTTGGCCTTGGGCAAACCGCCACCTCTGGCATTGTTTCCGCATTAGGCCGCAGCGGGTTGAATCTTGAAGGTCTGGAAAACTTTATCCAGACAGATGCTTCCATTAACCGCGGTAACTCCGGCGGTGCACTGTTAAACCTTAACGGTGAGTTAATTGGCATCAACACGGCAATCCTTGCGCCTGGCGGCGGGAGCGTCGGGATTGGATTTGCCATCCCCAGTAATATGGCGCGAACACTGGCGCAGCAGCTTATCGACTTTGGTGAAATCAAACGCGGTCTGTTAGGCATCAAAGGCACAGAGATGAGTGCCGATATCGCCAAAGCCTTCAACCTTGACGTGCAGCGTGGCGCGTTTGTCAGCGAAGTGTTGCCAGGTTCTGGCTCGGCAAAAGCGGGCGTCAAAGCGGGCGATATTATTACCAGCCTCAACGGCAAACCGCTGAATAGCTTTGCTGAGTTGCGCTCTCGTATCGCAACCACCGAGCCGGGCACGAAAGTGAAGCTTGGCCTGCTGCGTAACGGCAAACCACTGGAAGTAGAAGTGACGCTCGATACCAGCACCTCTTCGTCGGCCAGCGCTGAAATGATCACGCCAGCGCTGGAAGGTGCAACGTTGAGCGATGGTCAGCTAAAAGATGGCGGCAAAGGTATTAAAATCGATGAAGTTGTCAAAGGAAGCCCAGCTGCTCAGGCTGGCTTGCAAAAAGACGATGTGATCATTGGCGTCAACCGCGATCGGGTGAACTCGATTGCTGAAATGCGTAAAGTGCTGGCGGCAAAACCGGCCATCATCGCCCTGCAAATTGTACGCGGCAATGAAAGCATCTATCTGCTGATGCGTTAATGTCGTAAACCGGGCATCAGGCTGACGTGTGATGTCCGGTTAACTCGTGGTATGCTGCTGCCGTTCCCTTTTTTAATGACGCCTCCATCATGTTTGTGAAGCTCTTACGTTCCGTTGCGATTGGATTAATTGTCGGCGCTATTCTGCTGGTTGCCATGCCTTCGCTGCGCAGCCTTAACCCGCTTTCCACTCCGCAATTTGACAGTACCGATGAGACGCCTGCCAGCTATAATCTGGCGGTTCGCCGCGCCGCGCCAGCGGTGGTTAACGTTTACAACCGTGGTTTGAACACCAACTCTCACAACCAGCTTGAGATCCGCACCCTGGGATCCGGTGTAATCATGGATCAACGCGGTTATATCATCACCAATAAACACGTCATCAACGACGCCGATCAGATCATCGTCGCCTTACAGGATGGACGTGTATTTGAAGCATTGCTGGTGGGATCTGACTCTCTAACCGATCTGGCGGTACTTAAAATTAATGCCACTGGCGGTTTACCTACCATTCCAATCAATGCACGTCGCGTACCGCACATTGGCGACGTGGTACTGGCGATCGGTAACCCGTACAACCTCGGGCAGACCATTACCCAGGGGATTATTAGTGCCACGGGTCGAATCGGTCTGAACCCGACCGGGCGGCAAAACTTCCTGCAAACAGATGCTTCCATTAACCACGGTAACTCTGGCGGCGCGCTGGTGAACTCGCTGGGCGAACTGATGGGCATTAACACGCTGTCGTTTGATAAGAGTAACGATGGCGAAACGCCGGAAGGTATCGGCTTTGCGATTCCTTTCCAGTTAGCAACCAAAATTATGGATAAACTGATCCGCGATGGTCGCGTGATCCGCGGCTACATTGGTATCGGCGGACGTGAGATCGCACCACTGCACGCGCAGGGCGGTGGTATAGATCAACTGCAAGGGATCGTGGTTAATGAAGTGTCACCTGACGGCCCGGCGGCGAATGCGGGTATTCAGGTCAACGATTTGATTATTTCGGTGGATAACAAACCGGCCATCTCTGCTCTGGAGACGATGGATCAGGTGGCGGAAATTCGCCCTGGCTCGGTGATCCCGGTTGTAGTGATGCGTGATGATAAGCAGTTAACGCTGCAGGTCACCATTCAGGAATATCCGGCAACCAATTAAGTCGTGCGCTCAAAACAAAAAACCGGAGTCTGTGCTCCGGTTTTTTATTATCCGCTAATCAATTACTTATTAACGAACTCTTCGCCCAGGGCGATATCTTTCTTCAGCGTATCCAGCATACCTTCCAGCGCGTTCTGTTCAAATGCGCTCAGGGTGCCGATAGATTTACGCTCTTCCACGCCGTTTTTACCCAGCAGCAGCGGTTGAGAGAAGAAACGTGCGTACTGACCGTCGCCTTCAACGTAGGCACATTCGACAACGCCTTGTTCGCCCTGTAGTGCGCGTACCAGAGACAGACCAAAACGTGCAGCTGCCTGGCCCATAGACAGGGTTGCAGACCCGCCACCGGCTTTCGCTTCAACCACCTCAGTACCCGCGTTCTGGATACGTTTGGTCAGATCAGCCACTTCCTGCTCGGTAAAACTAACGCCAGGAACCTGTGACAGCAGCGGCAGAATGGTAACACCAGAGTGACCGCCAATAACCGGCACTTCAACTTCGCCTGGCTGTTTGCCTTTCAGTTCCGCAACAAAGGTGTTGGAACGAATGATATCCAGTGTTGTAACGCCGAACAGTTTATTTTTGTCATAAACACCGGCTTTTTTCAGCACTTCAGCAGCAATCGCAACTGTGGTGTTAACCGGGTTAGTGATAATACCAATGCACGCTTTTGGGCAGGTTTTCGCAACTTGCTGTACCAGATTTTTCACGATGCCGGCGTTAACGTTAAACAGGTCGGAACGATCCATACCCGGTTTACGCGCTACACCTGCAGAGATAAGAACGACATCTGCGCCTTCCAGCGCCGGAGTCGCATCTTCACCAGAAAAACCTTTGATTTTCACAGCAGTAGGGATATGGCTCAGATCGACAGCCACACCGGGAGTCACTGGAGCGATATCATACAGAGAGAGTTCTGAACCTGAAGGCAGTTGGGTTTTTAACAGTAGTGCAAGCGCCTGGCCAATACCGCCAGCAGCGCCGAGGACTGCGACTTTCATCCTAAACTCCTTATTATATTGATAAACTAAGATATGTTGCTCCGCTGCCGCGACCTTAATCCACAAAATTGCCGTTTACAATGACCACATCTCAAGAATGTGTAGTCACGCAAGTTTAGCGTTTATGCATTTAATTGCCGTAATCAGGAACCTAACTTACGTAATTAACAGTCGCTTATGCATTAGCGCAACATTCCAACAGGTGGTGACAATATACCCTACCGTTCAGCCAAAACAACATCAATTTGATAACAATTAATTTACTTTTAAGCAGAATTTGCATGCCGTGACGCAGGCATGTTTCTCAATAACGAAATTTGATAAAATCCCGCTCTTTCATAACATTATTTCAGCCTTCTTCAGGGCTGACTGTTTGCATAAAAATTCATCTGTATGCACAATAATGTTGTATCAACCACCATATCGGGTGACTTATGCGAAGCTCGGCTAAGCAAGAAGAACTAGTTAAAGCATTTAAAGCATTACTTAAAGAAGAGAAATTTAGCTCCCAGGGCGAAATCGTCGCCGCGTTGCAGGAGCAAGGCTTTGACAATATTAATCAGTCTAAAGTCTCGCGGATGTTGACCAAGTTTGGTGCTGTACGTACACGCAATGCCAAAATGGAAATGGTTTACTGCCTGCCAGCTGAACTGGGTGTACCAACTACCTCCAGTCCATTGAAGAATCTGGTGCTGGATATCGACTACAACGATGCAGTTGTCGTGATTCATACCAGCCCTGGCGCGGCGCAGTTAATTGCTCGCCTGCTGGATTCACTGGGCAAAGCAGAAGGTATTCTGGGCACCATCGCTGGCGATGACACCATCTTTACCACCCCTGCTAACGGTTTCACCGTCAAAGACCTGTACGAAGCGATTTTAGAGCTGTTCGACCAGGAGCTTTAATCTCTGCCCCGTCGCTTCTGGCGGCGGGGAAAATGTTGTTTTTCCCTCTCACCCCCCCCTGCTTTCTCCTGCGATTAATTTAACGAATAGTGCGTTTTATCGCGACATATCACTCACATAATAAATACATGAGTTAAAAAAAGCACATTATGCAAAATTAATTATCTAATTGAAAATAATAGAATTAATAATAAGTAACCGTGTTTTTAATTCTTTTTTGTTATTAAAACTCACATTTTTAACACTTAGTATCAACTGAAACAGTTAGCGTGGTATTAATTAGTTCAATAATTAGTGTATACTTGATTTTGTGATATGGGTCACGAAACAAAGGCCCAGCTAAAAGATTATGTCGAGGTAAAAATCATGAAAATCAAAACCACTGTTGCTGCATTAAGCGTACTTTCTGTTTTCTCTTTCGGTGCATTCGCTGCCGACTCCATTGATGCTGCACAAGCACAAAATCGTGAAGCAATCGGGACCGTATCCGTAAGTGGTGTGGCGTCTTCGCCAATGGATATGCGTGAAATGCTGAACAAAAAAGCGGAAGAGAAAGGCGCAACGGCCTACCAGATTACGGAAGCTCGTAGCGGTGACACCTGGCACGCTACGGCTGAACTGTACAAATAAACCCTCATCGTCTTGTCCGACGATATTGCCCCCGGTTCGGGGGCTTTTTTTTGCGCTAATGACGAACATTAAAACGCAAATGCCCTTCCAGCTCTTCCTCTGCCTCATCAAACAGCAATATTAACGCGCCAAAACGGCGACGCGTTTTCTCTCCCAGATGAACAAATTCAATCTCAAGTGGTAGCGGCAGGACATCGTTCATTAACACATCCCATAGTGAGTCGAGATCGCGTACCTTATCTTTCGCCAGACCAAAGGCTTGGCTGAAGTCGCGATAAAAATCCTCCTGACTCTCAATCTCATCAAAATCAAAGGTATAAATATTCATCTGTTGCCACCGTCACGTTTCGCGGCGAGTTCTGCCGTTCATCGCTAAGTATAGCCATGAAAAAACCGACGCTTCGGGCGTCGGTTTTGACTTAACTATCGGTCAACGCATGTTGATACTTATGGAGCATACCCGTAAGCCGATGTACTGGTTCCGTCACCTGCGGTGGCGCTTGCCAGATGCGTAGCTTTTCCTGGTAGATTTCCAGTTCTTCCAGCAACTGTCCAAAATACCGACGACGTTTATCATCGCTACGGGCAGATATCACATGGTCTGCTGTGCGGCGCATTTGTCGGTGAAACGCCGATAAATCCTCGTTAATCGGGATCGGCGCATCACGCAGGCGCTGGTGCGCGATAATCATCGTCAGCGCCAGGCGAAATTTCGGCAAATCCCCTGGGAACTTATTCATCAGCAAAAACAGCTGCTGATAAAGTGCCGGGAGGTGATTCTCTTTACGACGTGCCACATTGGTAGTCATCGCGGAAACAGCGGCAGAAACAAACTGATTAAGCAGTACACGTCCAGTCCTGTCGCGCGATTTATCCCGCACCAGCAAAATAACGGTGAACGCGAGCACACAGCCGACGATTTGCCCTAATGCGCTGTCGAGAAACTGACTGAAATGGAAAGTCATCGGGTTATCCAGCACGATAATATTTATGGTGCTGGCCAGCGCCCCCATCGAGCCCAGTCGCCGTTTCTGTACTTCTATACCGAGGAAGAATCCCAGCACTGCCAGGCTAATACACAGCAGCAACATGCTCTGTTGAGTATTAGGGATAATCACCAAAAAGTAGAGCAGCCCTAACGGCAGCGCTGCCAGCGTCCCGTAGATAAAGTCGATCGCCACCATGCGTGGATTCGGCAAACGCATTGCCAGTGACGTCACTACCGCAATCATCACCATTGCACCACTACCGGAAGTCCAGCCCGTCCACAGCCAGAAAAGCGTCCCCAGAATGCAGGAAAGTGTGGTTCGCCAGAAGTTAACCATCGCATGATGACGTTCGGCTGACTCTACTTTGACTTCCGGTTCGCCTTGCAGGATCTCTTCTTCGGTGGCGTTGATTTTTGTGTTACTGATAACGCCGCGCTTGAGAAGCTGATAACGCGTTGCCGCCGCGACCCAGCTATAAATGGTGACAGGCGTTTCCCGTTCCCCGGTCCAGGCGATAACTCTCCGCAGGCGTTTGAGCTGCTTGTGGACGTCCTGCGCGGTTTCTACCGGCGTGTCAAAAAATTCGCGGAAAGTATCAGTGATCAATTCCGGGCGCGTATTCTGAATAAGATAAGTTTCGCAGGATTGGGTAATCAGAGTCAGCGATAGCGTATTGATCGCTTTTAAACGTCGATTGGCCCGCGCCCAGCGGGAAGATTCCATATTCAGGTTGCTGCGCATACCTTGTAACGCCGTGGTGCGTCGCACCAGATCGCCCCAGGCTTTATCGACAACTTCACCATCGCCATGCTTGATACAGAGTTGCATTAATTGATATTGCGCGACCAGCAAACTTTCCAGCTCTCGATCCACTTCTTGTTTGATCGATCGCGGAGAAAAGAGCAAATCCGCCATAATCGCACACACAATACCGATAACGATCTCGCTACAACGTTCGACGGCAAACTGCGGCGTAAGCAATGGTTCCGGCTGAATGGTGATCACAATGATCAGCGCGGTATAACCGGCCAGCCCCCACGCATACGAGTTTTCTATTCGTACCAGCGAGGATATCCAGGTACAAAAACCGGCCCAGATACAGCACACCAGAATCATCAATAATGGTGCGCGGATCATCGCAATGATGATCACCAGTCCGGCAATACAGCCAATAAATGTGCCGATGATGCGCAAAAAGCCACGATAGCGAATAGCGCCAGAATACGGTTCACCTCCCGCAGCAAAGGCCGGACCGGCGGCAACAATCGCCGCTGTCAGTACTGCCCAGCGTGGCGTTTCCAGCTGGAAGTGAAAGCCAACAAACAGCGCCAGTACAATGGCGGTCGCCAGTTTTACCGCAAAGCGAATATGTTGGTTAGCAATGGAGAAAATACCCATCGTGATTAACCAAACTCACGCAGGCGATGGGCCATTTTACGGAAGAACGAATCCTGGCTTTCGTCGCGATCTTGTTTGCCAGTGACCACCACTGTAGCAGTGGTGCCCGCAGGCCAGATGTTCTCTTGCTGGTTGTCGAGACGAATACGAACCGGAACACGTTGCGCCAAACGCACCCATTCAAGGTTAGAGTCGATGGTCGCCATCCCTTTGTCGTCACGCGTGCTGCTGGCGTTGGTGACCCCAGCGGCAACACTATCAACAGTCCCTTTCAGCACTTTGTTACTGCCAAGCGGCGTGATCTCTGCACGATACCCAGGGCGCACCCCTTCCAGCTTAGTTTCTTCCATATAGGCCAGTACATAGAAGGAGTTCTGTTTCACCAGCGCAACCGCCGTTGATCCACGGGTAATAAACTCACCGGTATAGACGTTGAGGTTGGTCACCCAGCCATCTGCTGGCGCGCGGATCACCGTGCGTTCAAGATCCAGTTTTGCCAGATCGCGGGTCGCCTGCGCTTTCGCTAACTGATGCAGAACCGTTTGTAGTACGTTGTTGGCCTGGTCGATCTCTTCGCGAGACATCGCCTGCACACCGAGACGGTTACGACGTCCGGCCTCCTGGCGTTTCTCCTGTGCCAGTACCTGATAATAAGCAACATCGGCTTGCGCTTCCTCAAGCGCCTTTTGATAGCGCGGCTGGTCGATGGTGAACAGTACCTGTCCTTTTTTCACCAGCTGGTTATCATGAACATTCACCTGGGTTATGAGTCCAGAAACGTCCGGCGCGATCGCAACGACGTCAGCGCTAAAGCGCGCGTCACGCGTCCAGGGGGATTCGGTGTAATAGACCCAGGCATTAAAAATTGCGATGAAGGCCAGAATGACTAATACGACCGTGATGGCCGTACGGGAGAATTTTCTTATTAGTGTTTTCACTTCAACCTCAAACGAACAGTCGCGATATCAAATAAAACAAACAGCAATAGAGCGCGGTGTTGAACAACGCCGGATGCCAGACAAAGTCGTAGATACCTGTTGGCACAAGTACCCGGCGCACCAGCCAGAAAATCGCCAGTGATAAAAGCAATTCAAAAAATATCGGTGGGAAGGACAGCCCAAACACCACGATAACGGGAAACAGACTCATGTTGACCTTGGTTGTATAGAGAGAGCAGGCGTTATTATTTTCAGCATCTGTCGCCGCAGAGAAGGGCATGGAAAGCCGGGCGAGAGCAACATTGCTGTAGATTGATATTTAATATATTAGCGTAACTGTTATGCTGTTATCTATATTATGTGATCTAAATCACTTTTAAGTCAGAGTGAATAATGGAACGACTAAAACGCATGTCGGTGTTTGCCAAAGTAGTTGAATTTGGCTCTTTTACCGCCGCCGCCAGACAGCTACAGATGAGCGTTTCGTCCATCAGTCAGACGGTGTCAAAACTGGAAGATGAGTTACAGGTAAAGCTGTTAAACCGTAGTACACGCAGCATTGGCCTGACCGAAGCCGGTAGAATTTACTACCAGGGCTGCCGTCGGATGCTCCATGAAGTGCAGGATGTTCATGAGCAACTGTATGCCTTCAATAACACCCCCATCGGGACGCTGCGCATTGGCTGTTCTTCAACTATGGCACAAAATGTTCTCGCCGGGCTGACAGCAAAAATGCTGAAAGAATACCCAGGTTTGAGCGTCAATCTGGTTACCGGAATTCCTGCCCCCGACCTGATTGCCGATGGTCTGGATGTGGTGATCCGCGTCGGCGCGTTGCAGGATTCCAGCCTGTTTTCCCGCCGTCTGGGCGCGATGCCAATGGTGGTGTGCGCCGCAAAAAGCTATCTCACACAATACGGCATACCGGAAAAACCCGCCGATTTGAGTAGTCATTCATGGCTTGAATACAGCGTGCGGCCCGACAATGAATTTGAACTGATCGCACCGGAAGGGATCTCGACTCGCCTGATCCCACAAGGAAGATTTGTGACTAATGATCCGATGACGCTGGTGCGCTGGCTGACGGCGGGTGCCGGGATCGCCTACGTGCCGCTGATGTGGGTGATCAACGAGATCAATCGTGGGGAGCTGGAGATCCTGCTGCCGCGTTATCAGTCAGATCCACGCCCGGTTTATGCGTTATATACCGAAAAAGATAAGCTGCCGCTGAAGGTACAAGTCGTGATCAACTCGCTAACGGATTATTTTGTTGAGGTCGGTAAATTGTTTCAGGAGATGCACGGGCGCGGGAAAGAGAAGTAATTAATATTGTACTGTTACGTTGTACAAACCTGTGCCAACGGGTTCCCCTAACCTTCTCCACAGAGGGGCAAGGGGACCGTTCATGCACGTGGAAGGATTAATTATCCTTCTGAACATACTGAAATTATTACGCGGTACCGCCAACAGTCAGATTATCAACTTTCAGCGTTGGCTGGCCCACGCCAACCGGCAAACTTTGCCCTTCTTTACCGCAGACACCCACACCGTTATCCAGTTTCAGGTCGTTGCCAACCATCGAAATCTGCTGCATGGTTTCGATACCGGAACCAATCAACGTTGCGCCTTTCACCGGCTTCGTTACTTTACCGTTTTCAATCAGATACGCTTCTGAAGTGGAGAAAACGAATTTGCCGGATGTAATATCCACCTGACCGCCACCAAAGTTCGGTGCATAGATACCGTACTCAACGGATTCAATAATTTCTTGCGGGGTCGATTTACCCGGCAGCATATAGGTGTTAGTCATACGCGGCATCGGCAGATGAGCGTAGGATTCACGGCGACCGTTGCCAGTCGGCGTCATCCCCATCAAACGCGCGTTGAGTTTATCCTGCATGTAGCCTTTCAGGATGCCATTCTCAATCAGCACGTTGTACTGACCTGGCGTACCTTCATCATCAATCGCCACCGAACCACGGCGATCGACCATCGTACCGTCATCAACCACGGTACACAGTTCTGAAGCCACCTGCTCCCCGACCTGTCCACTAAATACTGAAGTGCCACGGCGGTTGAAGTCGCCTTCCAGACCGTGCCCCACCGCTTCATGCAACAGCACGCCCGGCCAACCTGCGCCAAGTACTACCGGCATGGTGCCCGCTGGTGCAGCAACGGCAGAAAGATTGACCAGCGCCATACGCACAGCTTCTTTTGCCCATGCATCCGCACGGACTTCACCGTCGAGATCGGCAAGGAAGAACTCATAACCAAAACGACCGCCGCCGCCACTGGCACCGCGTTCGCGTTTGCCATCTTCTTCGACCAGAACGCTCACGGAAAGACGCACCAGCGGACGGACATCCGCCGCTAGCGTGCCGTCGGTGGCCGCAACCAGAATTAATTCATAGACACCACTGAGGCTGGCAGTCACTTCCTGTACGCGCTTGTCCGCTTCGCGGGCAACCTTATCGACGCGACGCAGGATATCCAGCTTCTCTTCACGGCTCATGCTTTGCAGCGGATCTACCGAGGTATACAACGGGCTATGCTCTACCGCGCCCAGCGTCTGTACTTTGCCATCGCCGTTGTCACGCACAATAGTACGCGCCGCTTGCGCACTCTGTTCCAGCGCCAGCAGGCTGATTTGGTCGGCGTAGGCGAAACCGGTTTTTTCACCGCTAATCGCGCGCACACCAACACCCTGATCGATGTTGTAAGAACCATCTTTAATAATACGGTCTTCTAAAACCCAGGATTCGTGATAGCTCGACTGAAAATAGAGATCGCCATAATCAAGGCGACGTTCGGCCAGTTGACCGAGGATCGCGAACAAGTCCTGATGTTTCAGGCCGTTCGCCGCTAGCAATTGTTCACTTACCAGGTTCAGACTCATCGTTTTTGCTACTCGTTAGTTACTGCAGTAGAGGATTTTTTACGGCTGCCGGATGCGGCGTGAACGCCCTATCCGGCCTACGGTTATGTTCCGGCTCGTTGGCCTTTGGCAACGATTATCATATGAGATTGGGGCAATTACGCGCCCTCGTCAAATCATTGCGCTTTTTCTTTACGCGGTTGGCGCAACACTTCGTTGATTTGCGGATCGTCCAGCGGACCCGAAATGTGATAGCGCAAAATGGAGACTTTGCTCCACAGCGGCCCCAGCACTTTACTGGCGGCAAACACTGCCGCGCCAACAATGGGGTTAACCGCAAAAGCCGCAGCCACGCCCACCGTCGCAGAAATCTCTGGTGCGACAACCGCTTCCATATTCAGGTCGCGACGCACCAGATTTACCGACCCTTTCATGGCAATGTCCGCTTCCAGGCCATCCACCAGCGTGTCGTCGGTGTGCATAACGCCGTCTTTAATCCACGCGGTGCTGCGAATGGAGTCAAAATAGAACCCTTCACCAAAGGTGTCTCTGAAATCAAAACGCAGCTTACGCATCAGGGC
The DNA here is from genome assembly GCF_046764225.1 of Escherichia sp. F1. NCBI lineage: Bacteria > Pseudomonadati > Pseudomonadota > Gammaproteobacteria > Enterobacterales > Enterobacteriaceae > Escherichia > Escherichia sp. F1. The sequence continues at coordinate 515,348 of NZ_CP177202.1, read as the reverse complement.
ATCAACGCTCAATAAGCGCAGCAATTGCCCGGCATGTCCGGTATTGATTTCGGTAATTTCGCCTTTGCCCAGTTGAGTATGAATGATGCCATTCAACGTCGCCTCATCTGGTTGCCAGGGTGCTTTGCGCCAGTGTAAATCGTAATCCACATTAAATGACGACTGGCGTATGGGCGTCGTGACACCAAAAAATTCTGCGGCGGCATCAATTTTCTGCCCACGCAGTTTTCCTTTCAGCGAGGTGCGTTCATTTCCCGGATTGTTAACCCATTCACCATCGGCAGTAAGCCGCGAGAAACCAGTATCAATCAGTCCATTGGTCAGCGTTAATGTATTGCCAGAAATGGTGATATCACTGTCAATGCGCCCGAATTTTTGCCCCCAGAACCAGCACTCTGCGCATCGTATTTGGGCGTCCGGCCAGCCACGGAAGTTAATGCGCTCCGTTGTCGGGAAAGGTGATGACTGTGTTGAATCACCACGAGTTTTCGCCACGCTAGGGTTGTAATAAAGATATTTGATATTCGCCAGCCACGGCGCGTTATTACGCATCGCCAGCGTGGCGTTGATTTCACGCCCTTGCGCCTCAACCAGGGTGCCATTTGCCGTCGGTTGCGAAACAATACTCAGGTTATTCCATTGCTGATTTCCCAGCGACAACATAGGCGTACGTAACGTTATGTGTTGTGGGAAACTCGCTGCACCACCGACACTCTCCGCCGCGCCTTTCTGGAACAGGGCCAGCCACTCGGCACCATTCATCGGCGGCATATTGAGTTCAACGCCACTTTGTTCCGGCAACGGCGGGAGCGTTTTACTGTCTGCCGCCCAAATAGCACGGTCGAGCGTCAGCTTTTGACCAAGCAACCAGCGGCTATTGAAATGGTTATCTGCACCAGCCTGTCCGGTTAACTCAAAGCTGTTGAGATTGCCATCAACCTTAACGTTTACCGCTAGTGGTTCACCCGCAGGTTTGGCTAACGGTGAAGGTAAGTGACTGCTCACATTCTTCAAATCGCCGTTTAGCTCTACGTTATAGGTCGCGCCAGCATGATAAGGCAGATCAATGCCCACTTTACCATCCCACGCCACGCTGCCACTTAATGCTTCGTTCACCGCTTCAGGCAGAACGCCGGTTTTCGCTGGTTGCCAGTTACCGTTGAGATTCACCGCGACCTGGTAGGCTTTTGCCCCTTCTTTGGTGGAAAAATCCACGTTCAACGGCTGATTAAACCAGCTTGCTGTCAGTGGTTCACTTTGCAAATCGCCATTGATAAAGCTGAATTTACCGCTCAAATTTTTCAGGGTGCTGTCGAGTGGTTTGATAAACAGACTGTTATTACGCAGCGTCACTTCACCTTTCGCGGTTACCAGTTCGCCGTTCAGCGGGATATCAAGATGTAAGCGAGCATTCACATCGCCGTCGAGCTGGAGTTCTTGCAGGGTTGCACCCAGAGAATCTTTCAGCGGTGTCTCATCAAAGTAAGGGCCGACGGCTTTACCCGGACCTTTAATGTCAGCGTCAATCAGCAGTTTTTCTTTCGAGTAGTCAGGGATCACTGCGGTGAGATTACTCGCGCGCACGCCGCCCAGATTAACGCCATCGGTTTTCATCCATAAACCGTCGTTGATAAAGTCCAGTTCAATATCAAGGTTAGTTAATGCAGGCCAGTCCGGCTGGAAGGCAAACTTCGCGTTGCGCAGCGGCACCAGCACTTCAAACTGACCTTCGTTGTGTTTATAGGGGAAGAGTTGCGGATTGCCACCATAAACCAGCGTCGCGTTATCCGCTACACCGCCCTGAATCGCGCCACTTAAGTAATCAACCAGGTCTTTACCCATCAAGTTTTCCGGGAAATAGCGCCAGGCTTGTGAACCATCATCGGTACTGATGCCAGCCAGAATACCCAGCCAGGGTTCATCGTTAGCTGGTTGCAGGTAACGAAAACCGCCGCGCGCATGGACGGCTTTGGCTTTAACGTCAATATTACGTCCATCCAGCTGGAAACCTTTGTCATTGTTCAGCCAGCTTATCGTAGCCTGGCCGTCGGCGATTTCCAGTGGCGCACGGAATACCGTTTCGTAAGGCATCTTTGCCTGCTTCATCGACGCTGTAAGCAAACCATTTTCTACGCTGCCGGAAAGCGCCCCGGAGAAGTGTTCCGCACCCGGTAATAATTTCCATTGCTTCCAGGCCAGATCGCTCCACGATGCCTGAAAACGGGTCTTGTCTGCCGCCTGAAGCGGGATATCCAGAGCCAGCGTGTTAATCTTGCCGCTCGGTTGTGTGGAGCGCCAAACATCACCCAGTGCAGGTGAAAGTTTCGCGGCCAGCGGGCGTATGCCCTCCAGGCCTGCCAGCTCCAGATTACTGGCGCGAATCCGGAGTTCGTCACTGCGTTTATTGTCTTTGCCGCCAACGTCCTGTTCCGGTATCCAGGCCAGCGTCAATGCTCCGCTCGGCCAGGGTTTGCCGTCCATCGTGATCCGTGTATCGGGAATAGAGAACTGCCAGCCTGGATTTTCACGCGTAATATGCGCGGTCAGATTATCCACCGACAGCGTATGCGTTTGCTTCTCGCCCAACCAGCTGGCACCGCCCTGTTTCAGCCAGACGTCACCGCCGGTTACATCGCCTTTGTCGATCGTCATCCAGCCTTCAAGGGAGAACTGTGCCGTTTCCAGCGCAATATTGTCCTGCATCCATTTACCGAGCCACGGCTTCAGGTCGATGTCATCCGCCTGGAGCCAGACGCGACCATTGCTTAACAACCCCTCATCATCGCGCAAATCCATGCGCACCTGCATCACGCCGTGCTGTCCGGTAAGGCTGGAGAGGCTTACCAGGCCTTCTGCACGGTGTCGACGTGGATCGTTCAGCCAGGTGAGTTGTGGGATCGCCAGCTCGGCGCGCTGACCGGATGGCGTCAGGAAACTGACTTCACTGTCGCGGAGATCGAAATGGTCGAACTGACGAAGAAACAGATCGCTGATGTGACTGGCTTCCAGGCTATCATTACCACCACCGCTGGTGATAGGAGTGTTGGTGCGAAAGCGCAGCTGCCAGAAAGTGAGATCACGAAACTGCCAGCGCATATGTAACAGGCTTTGCCAGACATCCAGCGCCAGAGTAACGCGTTTAACCGAAAATTCGCCGCCATCTTTTAGTTCTGCACGGATGTCGTGCGCTTCAAGCGTCGGGCCAAAATTCTGCCAGCTGGCTGAGAGCTGACTGGCTTCTACCGGCATGCCAGTCGCGGATTCTATTTTGTTGAGGATTTCCGGACGCCAGGCGTCAAGATGCGGTAAAGCAATACGCAGGCCGCTAACCAGCAGGGCAGCGATCACAACGAGCGCGGCTCCAGTAAGCAGTAAAATCCCCGGCAATCGCCTCACCCGTCACTCCTTGTCTGCTAAAAATGTGACTCAAAAACCCTTTGCCGGATGGCGGCCCAGCATCTGTTTACATCATTACGACATCAAACTGCTCCTGGTTATAGAGCGGTTCAATTTGTACTTTAACCTGTTTACCAACGAAAATTTCCACTTCCGCCAGCGAGTGTGACTCTTCGCCTTTCAAGGCTTCAGCTACTGCCGGAGAAGCATAGACCAAGAAACGGTCGGAATCATAAGCATGGTGTACACGAACAATCTCGCGCATGATTTCATAGCATACCGTTTCCACGGTTTTCACCGTTCCGCGACCGTGGCAGGTTGGGCATTCGTTACATAGTACGTGCTCAATGCTTTCGCGGGTGCGTTTACGCGTCATCTCCACCAGCCCCAGCGCCGAAAAACCATTAACGCTGGTTTTCACCCGGTCTTTGCTCAACGCCTGCTCCAGCGAATGCAACACGCGGCGACGGTGATCTTCATTATTCATGTCGATGAAATCAATAATGATAATCCCGCCCAGATTGCGCAACCGTAACTGGCGAGCGATAGCCTGCGTCGCTTCAATATTGGTATTGAAAATGGTGTCGTCCAGATTGCGATGACCGACAAACGCTCCGGTATTGATGTCCACGGTGGTCATCGCTTCGGTCTGGTCGATAATCAGATAACCACCGGATTTCAGTTCTACTTTGCGTTCCAGCGCTCGCTGGATTTCGTTTTCGACATCAAAGAGATCGAAAATCGGCTGGCGTCCGGTGTAATGCTCCAGCTTGCTGGTCATCTCGGGAATGTACTCCGAGGTGAACTCAAGTAATGCTTCGTAAGTCAGGCGTGAGTCAACGCGAATGCGATCCAGTTCGGCGTCGGCGAAATCACGCAGAACACGCTGCGCCAGCGCCAGTTCGCCGTACAGCTGATAACGGGTCTGTGGGCGCTTTTTACGCTCCATAACTTTGGTCCAGACGCGTTTCAGATAAGCGGCATCGGAGGCCAGTTCAGCCTCGCCAACCCCTTCCGCTGCGGTACGGATGATAAACCCGCCCTGCTCGTCGCAATACTCTGCGACCACTTTTTTCAGGCGTTCACGTTCTGATTCGCTTTCAATTCGTTGGGAAACCCCAACGTGAGAAGCCCCTGGCATAAATACCAGATAGCGAGAAGGCAGCGTGATATCCGTGGTCAGGCGCGCCCCCTTAGTGCCAAGCGGATCTTTCACCACCTGCACCATCAGATCTTGCCCCTGACGAACCAGTTCCGAGATGTCGCGCACCGTGAATTGCTTTTGTTCTTCACCCGCCACACATTCGGTGTGCGGCATGATGTCAGATGCATGAAGAAACGCGGCTTTATCCAGCCCAATATCTACAAAAGCCGCCTGCATACCCGGAAGTACACGACTTACACGACCCTTGTAGATATTGCCTACTATTCCGCGTCGCGCCTCACGTTCAATATGAATTTCCTGCAGAATACCGCCATCAATATACGCCACTCGCGTTTCCGAAGGCGTTACGTTTACCAACAATTCAGCCGTCATGTTTATCCCTTTTCTCACGCAGTGCGTTAAAATTACTTAATAATTCATACGTTTCAACCAGCGGTAAGCCGACTACGGCGTGATAGCTGCCATTTATCTTCCTGACAAAACAGCCACCCAGCCCCTGAATACCGTATGCACCTGCTTTATCTAACGGTTCACCGCTGGCGACATAGCCCGCGATGTCTTCGTCTGTTAACGTTCTGAAAGTCACATCGGTGACCACCAGGCAATCGAGAATGTGCTGACTGTCGGCCAACGCCACTGCCGTCATCACCTGATGGGTCTGCCCCGATAATTTGCGCAACATCTGCGCCGCATGCTCTGCGTCGCGCGGTTTCTCCAGCACTTCTCCATTCAGGATAACGATAGTATCCGCACCCAGCACCGGGAGATCCTGCGCCGTTTGCGCGACACCCGCCTGTGCTTTCTCGCGCGCCAGACGCACAACATATTGCTGCGCGCTCTCCTGCGGCTGACGCTGCTCCTCAATGCCCGTAACAATACGTTCAAAGGTCACGCCAAGTTGCGCAAGTAACTCCTGACGACGCGGAGAACCGGAAGCTAAATACAGAGAAGTCATAGAAACCTTTATTGCACTGCAAACTGCTGACGGACTTTACGCATCAGCAAGAAAATCCACGGCCAGAGCACTCCATTGACTACACTACTCCAGAACACTTCCGGTCTGAAAGAGACGTTAATCACTAAAAACTCTGCCCAGAAAACAATAATATCCACCACCAGCGAAAGCAACATGACGACCAGCGCCTGCTGCCATAATGCGAGGTTGCGGAAAAGCTGATATTTCAGCGCCACCAGGTAAGCAATGATGCTCATCGCCAATACGCGTACGCCAAGTGTCGAGCCGCTGATCAGATCCAGTATGGCACCCATCACAAAACCTGTGCCCACATTTACGCGATGAGGCAAAGCCAGGATCCAATACAACAAGATGAGTAACACCCAGTTTGGCCGGAAAACAATCAGGTTATCCGGCCAGGGCATGATTTGCAGCAACAGCGCAATGAGGAAAGAGAGCCAGATTACCCAGCGTCCCTGGCTACGATAGCTCGCCACTATTGCCCTCCCGGCGCACGCGCAGGCGGTTGAGCACCACTTTGCGGCGGCGTAGCCCTTTGTGGAGAGCGATTAGCAGCAGGCTGTGTCGGCGCAGCAGGCGCAGTAGCTGCATTTCCTGTCGCCGGTTGCTGCGGAGTCGGCTGAGCGATCCCCGTTGCCGGTTCGGGTAACTTTGGCCCCATCGCGTCTGGCGAAGGCAATACCTGCGGCATCATCTGCATCAGACGTTCATTAGCAACACGATGCACCTCTTCCGGCGTCATCGGGTTAGCGCCGTTACGATCCGCGCCCCACAGCAGCAGCAGATAACGCAAACGTTGCAGTCCCGCAGTCGGACGCGCCTGAATCACAGTATAAGCGCGCTGAGTATCAAGTTTTACGGAAGAGACAACCGCGACCGGATAGCCTTCCGGGAAACGACCGCCCAGACCGGAAGTCACCAGCACATCACCAACACGAATATCCGTATTCGCTGGCAGATGCTCAAGCTGCAAATCATCCGTACAACCGTTACCGGCTGCAATTACGCGGATATCGTTGCGCAGCACCTGGATTGGCAGCGCGTGGGTCGCATCACAAATCAGCAGCACGCGACTGGTCAGTTTAGCGACGGCCACCACCTGACCAACAACACCTTTGTCGCTGATGACCGGCTGGCCTTCATAAACGCCATTAACGCTACCTTTATCGATAACAACTTGATCGCTATAAGGATCGTTAACCGTGGAGATAACCTGAGTCACCATTTTCTGCTCATCCTGACGCAGCGGGGAACCCAGCAGTTCGCGCAGACGCGCGTTCTCCTGTTTGTATTGTCCAAGCATCAGCAGTTCACTGTTTTTCAGCAACAGTTCCTGACGTAACGCCCGGTTTTCAAGTTCTAGTTGGTCACGCGAGGCCAGCGTCTGCGATACGCCATCCAGCAATTCACGAGGAGCATTGGAAACAAAGTAGAAAGGACTGACGGCGGTATCCATATAAGTACGGATTTGACTGAACGTCCCCAGGCGGCTGTCGGCAATAATAATGCCGAGCGCCACCAGCACCGCCAGAATAAGGCGAATCTGTAGCGACGGGCCACGGCTAAAAATTGGCTTCATAAGTTATGCGTATTCTCGTATCAGACCAGGCAGGGTAAACAGACGCTTCCCCTGCCTGCATCCGATTACTCTTCGCTGAACAGGTCGCCGCCGTGCATGTCGATCATTTCCAGCGCTTTGCCGCCACCGCGCGCCACACAGGTCAGCGGGTCTTCAGCAACAACGACTGGAATGCCGGTTTCTTCCATTAACAAACGGTCAAGGTTACGCAGCAGCGCGCCACCACCGGTGAGCACCATGCCGCGCTCGGAGATGTCGGAAGCCAGTTCCGGCGGACACTGTTCCAGTGCAACCATTACTGCGCTCACAATACCTGTCAGCGGTTCCTGCAGTGCTTCGAGGATTTCGTTGGAGTTCAGGGTAAAACCGCGTGGAACACCTTCTGCCAGGTTACGGCCACGAACTTCGATTTCACGGACTTCATCGCCCGGGTAAGCCGAACCGATTTCATGCTTGATACGTTCTGCGGTGGCTTCACCGATCAGAGAACCGTAATTACGACGCACATAGTTGATGATAGCTTCATCAAAACGGTCACCACCAATGCGCACGGAAGAGGAGTAAACCACGCCGTTCAAGGAGATAACAGCAACTTCAGTGGTACCACCACCGATATCAACCACCATAGAACCGGTCGCTTCAGAAACCGGGAGACCAGCACCAATTGCGGCAGCCATAGGTTCTTCAATCAGGAAGACTTCACGGGCACCAGCGCCCTGCGCGGATTCACGAATTGCGCGGCGTTCAACCTGGGTCGCGCCAACCGGCACACAAACCAGAACGCGCGGGCTTGGACGCATAAAGCTGTTGCTGTGCACTTGTTTGATGAAGTGCTGGAGCATTTTTTCAGTCACGAAGAAGTCGGCGATAACGCCGTCTTTCATTGGGCGAATGGCAGCAATATTGCCCGGCGTACGGCCCAGCATCTGCTTCGCGTCATGACCTACTGCAGCTACGCTTTTCGGTGAACCGGCACGATCCTGACGAATGGCCACCACGGAAGGCTCATTCAATACGATGCCTTGTCCTTTTACATAAATGAGGGTATTCGCAGTACCCAGGTCAATGGACAAGTCATTGGAAAACATGCCACGAAATTTTTTCAACATACTAAGGGATAATCCTGAAAGCTGGGGCGGAAAAGAAAATCCGCTTACTTTACCAACCACACGCAGCAGCGACAAGGCGCAAAAATCATCTGCTACGGTGAAAATTAGTGCAGTTCGTTTCCTTTGTTACAAATCTCTGCCTGAGTCCAGAAAGGCTTAATGCATCAGCAGCATTCCTCGCCTGTTTGCAACCGCGTAAGGTCATTCATCTGCATATGTGCTGCAACAATCTGGCGAGCAGACAAGCACACTCCCATGAGACGCAGCGCGCGTTATTCTACGTGAAAACGGATTAAACGGCAGGTTAAACCGAGTATCTTTGTGAATATTTTTTCACGTTAGTATCAAGTGGCTGTGAGGACGCGAAAAAATCCCCTTGCCCACCTGTAACACCGCGCTGAATCAGGGTCTGCCACTCGCTTCGCGAACGCACGCCGGTGGCGTAAACCTGGGTGCTGGTCCCGGAGCAGGCTTCCACCAGGCTTTGAACCAGCAGCTGGTTCTCCGTTCGCTTCTCAATGTTTCTGACCAGCCCCGGATGGAGCTTGAGTAACTCAACATTAAGTTCTTTGATCCAACTGGTGCTTACCAGCGTCAAACCAGCCTGGTTGACAGCTACCCGTACCCCTAAAGCATTCACTAAACGAATAACAGGTTGTAAGCGACTGATATGTTGACCTACATCGGCCTCTGCAAGTTCAATAATTATGCGTTTTCGTTGCGATCTTTCACATTGCATTAACGTATCGCGCAGCCAACGCTGAAAACGCGGGCGAATCAGCGACTCAACGGTAACCTGAATCGCCAGATTTTCCTCCGGCCAGTAATGCAATAGTGGAATCAGACGGCTGATTTGCAGGCGGTCATACTCTTCCGATAAGCCAAACTGCAAGACCATCGGCATATACTCCGCCGAGCTAACCTCTTCGTTACCATCGAAGATGCGGCACATGAGTTCGCGATGATGAACCTGACCTTCGCGAGTAACCGCCGGTTTTTGATAAAGGCGCGGGCCGCCGCGACTCAGCATTTGCTCGATAAGCGTACGCCAGCGAACATTACCGCGTCCTTTTTCAGGCAACGAGTCATCGTAAATAGCCCAGCTATTGCCGCCCTGCAATCCCGCATTACGCGTGGCAGACTCTGCATGTTCCATTACCTGCTCGGTATCCTGACCACTACGCCAGGCACAGATACCAATGTGGATCATATCGTCGCGATCGAGCATTTTATTGTTCGGCAAGGTATCGACGGCTTTGATTAACTGACTGGCTATGCTCTCAGCCTCTTTTAACGTCCGGTGGGGCAACAGCGCAGCAAAATCACTGCGGTGGTAACGCGCCAGCAGTGCGCCAGGGTAGCGCATCATAAATGTCGACAGCAGATTCGTCAGAGAGAAGAACTGTTCTTCAACCTGGCTGTGCCCCCAGGTATCACTCAACATATTGAAATCCGGCAGACGAATCATCATCACGATCCCGTGGGTACCTACTTTCTCTTGATCTTCCAGTAACGTTGCTAACTGATTATCGAAAAAGAGTCGGTTATTGAGGCCGGTTTTCATGTCCTGGGCGGCATAAGAGCGGATCAGCGTATCAAGACGGCTGTGTTGTTCGCGTGCGTTCTGAATTTCACGAAGCAGCGTATCCAGCGCACTGCTGGTTCTGGGCGGCCATTCATAGATGGTTCCCAACACATTAGAGCCACGCTCACCGTTTAAGATACGAGTAGCCCGGGTTTCCAGCAATTCTTGCCCGGCAAGTTGCCGTTGTAACCAGCGTACCGCCAGAAAGAGCATAAGAATGATAAAGCCAATCGCCCCCGTGAGCGGCGCGGTGGTCATCAACGAATGGAAATAGTTGCCCATCGGATCCTGATAAACCAGACGCAGCGACATCCCCGGATGCTTTATCAACGGAACGCTCAGTTCGCGAAACAGATCGCTGGTGCCAACCGGACGATAACTACCATTTCTGGCGAGGGTATAAACCTGTTTATCACCATGCAGCAGGTCTACACGAACGATATCTGCTGACATCATTAATTCGGTAATTTGTGGCCTTAATGCGCTGAAGTCATTCGACACAAGATGGGTATCAATCGCCGTCGCCACCGCCTGAACGCGATGACTAAACTTATACTGAATGGCGTTGTAGAAACTTAGCGAACAGCCCAGCAAAGTCACAAAAATTGTTAACCCGGTGAGCAGCGTAACAAAGGCCGAAAATTTCGTCGTTAATCTCATCCTTGTGTTAACTCCGATAGTGAGGAAGCGGGCATACTAGCAAATCAGATTTATCTCGCAATTTATTGCGCTTCATCGGCTTTGCTTTTCCATTAGCGAGTATAGTCTTCAGAAATTATTTTCCAATCCATCATGCACATGAGGACCACTTATGCAGGCGTTACTTTTAGAACAGCAGGACGGCAAAACTCTCGCATCGGTACAGACTCTGGACGAAAGTCGCCTGCCGGAGGGCGATGTCACGGTTGATGTTCACTGGTCGAGCCTGAACTACAAAGATGCGCTGGCAATTACCGGTAAGGGAAAAATCATCCGTAATTTTCCGATGATTCCTGGGATCGATTTTGCCGGAACTGTACGCACCAGCGAAGATCCGCGTTTTCATGCCGGTCAGGAGGTGTTACTCACTGGCTGGGGCGTTGGTGAAAACCACTGGGGGGGGCTGGCGGAACAGGCGCGAGTGAAAGGTGACTGGCTGGTTGCCATGCCGCAAGGGCTGGACGCGCGTAAAGCAATGATTATCGGTACTGCCGGTTTTACCGCCATGCTGTGTGTGATGGCGCTGGAAGATGCCGGTGTTCGCCCGCAGGATGGGGAGATTGTCGTGACGGGTGCCAGTGGTGGCGTCGGCAGTACCGCCGTGGCGCTGCTGCATAAGTTGGGTTATCAGGTCGTTGCCGTTTCTGGTCGCGAAAGTACCCATGAATATCTGAAAAGTTTAGGAGCCAGCCGTATTCTCTCTCGCGATGAGTTTGCCGAATCCCGTCCTCTGGAAAAACAACTCTGGGCTGGGGCAATTGACACCGTTGGCGACAAAGTGCTGGCGAAAGTGCTGGCGCAAATGAATTACGGCGGCTGCGTGGCGGCCTGTGGTCTGGCGGGTGGTTTTACTCTGCCAACCACGGTCATGCCATTTATTCTGCGTAATGTCCGTTTACAGGGGGTGGATTCAGTGATGACCCCACCAGCACGCCGCGCACAAGCCTGGCAGCGACTGGTCGCCGATTTACCGGAATCATTCTATACCCAGGCGGCAAAAGAAATATCTCTGGCAGAGGCACCGAAATTTGCCGAGGCCATCATTAATAACCAGATCCAGGGTCGCACGCTGGTGAAGGTTAACTAACCATTTAGCAGGGAATAATAAGAGAGGGAACTCATTTTGAAATCATTATTCAATCGGTTAACAGGAAAAGCGGTTAGCCGGACAGCTTTCGTCGAACATCTTGGTCATGAAGTTGTACAACATCATCCAAACTGGAAAGTCATGATTTCGACTGACCATAAATTGATGCGCACTGTTACTCCACTAAACAGCCATTATTGATACGCCTCCGTCGCCTGTTAGGTTTATGGTGCTTTGCCTGGACGTCGCTACGCTTAACCTGTTACTGATTTCTGGTACCATGGGGTGAATAATCTGATTTTATTTGCCTACAAATTAACCACTCGAACGTATTTGATGCTGAGCATTGTCAGACGGTTGATTTTGCGTGCTTTAGCATTCACATCTATCCAGACGATGAAGTGAAAATTGCGTAATCCCCAGCAACCGCTGCGTAATGTCGTCTATCTTGTCGCGATCCTGGCATCCCTACATTATTTGTGGTCTGTGAAGATTATCTCATTGCAGCCCCTCATCTTCGCAGGGCTGGCTTTACAGCTTTTAGCCTTACGTTATAAGAAGTTCCGTCGATGATGGCGCTAATTTCGTGAATTGTGCGGCTTGTTGCAAATTACACGGTGTTGAAGGTTATTTACATGTTAGCTGTTGATTATCTTCCCTGATAAGACCAGTATTTAGCTGCCAATTGCTACGAAATCGTTATAATGTGCGACCTCGTCCTCCCTGACGCAGTTTTTGCGCTGCGGAAAAGGTGACATTGGCGCAACGAAGGTATATTTTGTTTTTTGCCGGAGGATAGCAGCAGATCGCTGCACAATGTCCGTCAAGTCTAACATTGACACTCTGGGGCAAAATAGACCGGCGTCCCGGCCTGCTGGAATTTATCGCTATGCATACAGCTGTCGGGGCATACGCTTTACAGACGGCGGTGAAACGCCTGTCACAATCACACTAAACAAAGAGTACGGAACCCACTCATGGATATTCGTAAGATTAAAAAACTGATCGAGCTGGTTGAAGAATCAGGCATCTCCGAACTGGAAATTTCTGAAGGCGAAGAGTCAGTACGCATTAGCCGTGCAGCTCCTGCCGCAAGTTTCCCTGTGATGCAACAAGCTTACGCTGCACCAATGATGCAGCAGCCAGCTCAATCTAACGCAGCCGCTCCGGCGACCGTTCCTTCAATGGAAGCGCCAGCAGCAGCGGAAATCAGTGGTCACATCGTACGTTCCCCGATGGTTGGTACTTTCTACCGCACCCCAAGCCCGGACGCGAAAGCGTTCATCGAAGTGGGTCAGAAAGTCAACGTGGGCGATACCCTGTGCATCGTTGAAGCCATGAAAATGATGAACCAGATCGAAGCGGACAAATCCGGTACCGTGAAAGCAATTCTGGTCGAAAGTGGACAACCGGTAGAATTTGACGAGCCGCTGGTCGTCATCGAGTAACGAGGCGAACATGCTGGATAAAATTGTTATTGCCAACCGCGGCGAGATTGCATTGCGTATTCTTCGTGCCTGTAAAGAACTGGGCATCAAGACTGTCGCTGTGCACTCCAGCGCGGATCGCGATCTAAAACACGTATTACTGGCAGATGAAACGGTCTGTATCGGCCCTGCTCCGTCAGTAAAAAGTTATCTGAACATCCCGGCAATCATCAGCGCCGCTGAAATCACCGGCGCAGTAGCAATCCATCCGGGCTACGGCTTCCTCTCCGAGAACGCCAACTTTGCCGAGCAGGTTGAACGCTCCGGCTTTATCTTCATCGGCCCGAAAGCAGAAACCATTCGCCTGATGGGCGACAAAGTATCCGCAATCGCGGCGATGAAAAAAGCGGGCGTTCCTTGCGTACCGGGTTCTGACGGCCCGCTGGGCGACGATATGGATAAAAACCGCGCCATTGCTAAACGCATTGGTTATCCGGTAATTATCAAAGCCTCCGGCGGCGGCGGCGGTCGCGGTATGCGCGTAGTGCGCGGCGACGCTGAACTGGCACAATCCATCTCTATGACCCGTGCGGAAGCGAAAGCTGCTTTCAGCAACGATATGGTTTACATGGAGAAATACCTGGAAAATCCTCGCCACGTCGAGATTCAGGTACTGGCTGACGGTCAGGGCAACGCTATCTATCTGGCGGAACGTGACTGCTCCATGCAGCGCCGCCACCAGAAAGTGGTCGAAGAAGCACCAGCACCGGGCATTACCCCGGAACTGCGTCGCTACATCGGCGAACGTTGCGCTAAAGCGTGTGTTGATATCGGCTATCGCGGTGCAGGTACTTTCGAGTTCCTGTTCGAAAACGGCGAGTTCTATTTCATCGAAATGAACACCCGTATTCAGGTAGAACACCCGGTTACAGAAATGATCACCGGCGTTGACCTGATCAAAGAACAGCTGCGTATCGCTGCCGGTCAACCGCTGTCGATCAAGCAAGAAGAAGTTCACGTTCGCGGCCATGCGGTGGAATGCCGTATCAACGCCGAAGATCCGAACACCTTCCTGCCAAGCCCGGGCAAAATCACCCGTTTCCACGCACCAGGCGGTTTTGGCGTGCGTTGGGAGTCTCATATCTACGCGGGCTACACCGTACCGCCGTACTATGACTCAATGATCGGTAAGCTGATTTGCTACGGTGAAAACCGTGACGTGGCGATTGCCCGCATGAAGAATGCGCTGCAGGAGCTGATCATCGACGGTATCAAAACCAACGTTGATCTGCAGATCCGCATCATGAATGACGAGAACTTCCAGCATGGTGGCACTAACATCCACTATCTGGAGAAAAAACTCGGTCTTCAGGAAAAATAAGACTGCAAAAGCGTCAAAAGGCCGGATTTTCCGGCCTTTTTTATTACTGGGGATCGACAACCCCCATAAGGTACAATCCCCGCTTTCTTCACCCATCAGGGACAAAAAATGGACACTCGTTTTGTTCAGGCCCATAAAGAGGCGCGCTGGGCGCTGGGGCTGACCCTTTTGTATCTGGCGGTATGGTTAGTAGCCGCTTACTTACCTGGCGTTGCCCCCGGTTTTACCGGCTTTCCGCGCTGGTTTGAGATGGCCTGCATCCTGACGCCGCTGCTATTTATTGGACTGTGCTGGGCGATGGTGAAATTTATCTATCGCGATATCCCACTGGAGGATGACGATGCAGCTTGAAGTGATTCTACCGCTGGTCGCCTATCTGGTGGTGGTGTTCGGTATCTCTGTTTATGCGATGCGTAAACGGAGCACCGGCACCTTCCTTAATGAGTATTTCCTCGGCAGCCGCTCTATGGGCGGTATTGTGCTGGCGATGACGCTCACCGCGACCTATATCAGTGCCAGTTCGTTTATCGGCGGGCCTGGAGCTGCTTATAAATACGGCCTGGGTTGGGTATTACTGGCGATGATTCAGCTTCCTGCAGTCTGGCTTTCGCTTGGTATTCTCGGCAAGAAGTTCGCGATTCTTGCGCGCCGCTACAATGCGGTGACACTGAACGACATGCTGTTTGCCCGCTACCAGAGTCGTCTTTTGGTGTGGCTGGCGAGTTTGAGTTTGCTGGTCGCGTTTATTGGCGCGATGACCGTGCAGTTTATCGGCGGCGCGCGCCTGCTGGAAACCGCGGCGGGTATTCCTTATGAAACCGGGCTGCTGATTTTCGGTATCAGCATTGCGTTGTATACCGCCTTTGGTGGCTTTCGCGCCAGCGTGCTGAACGACACTATGCAAGGGCTGGTGATGCTGATTGGCACCATTGTGCTGCTTATTGGCGTGGTACATGCCGCAGGTGGCTTAAGCAACGCAGTAGAGACGTTGCAAACCATCGATCCGCAACTGGTTACGCCACAAGGCGCTGACGATATTCTGTCGCCTGCCTTTATGACGTCGTTCTGGGTACTGGTGTGCTTTGGCGTGATTGGCCTGCCGCATACTGCGGTGCGCTGTATCTCTTATAAAGACAGCAAAGCCGTACATCGGGGGATCATCATCGGTACGATTGTGGTCGCAATCCTGATGTTCGGTATGCACCTGGCCGGAGCGTTAGGTCGGGCGGTGATCCCCGATCTCACCGTACCGGACCTGGTGATCCCGACGTTAATGGTAAAAGTGTTGCCACCGTTTGCTGCCGGGATCTTCCTGGCTGCACCTATGGCTGCGATCATGTCGACGATCAATGCCCAGTTGCTGCAAAGTTCCGCTACGATCATTAAAGATCTCTATCTGAATATCCGTCCGGATCAAATGCAAAATGAGACGCGTCTGAAGCGGATGTCGGCGGTAATTACGTTAGTTCTCGGTGCGTTGCTGCTGCTTGCCGCCTGGAAGCCGCCAGAAATGATCATCTGGCTGAATTTGCTGGCCTTCGGTGGGCTGGAAGCCGTTTTCCTGTGGCCGCTGGTGCTGGGTCTTTACTGGGAACGCGCCAACGCCAAAGGCGCGCTAAGTGCGATGATCGTTGGCGGCGTACTGTATGCCGTACTCGCGACGCTGAATATTCAGTACCTGGGCTTCCACCCTATCGTGCCCTCGTTACTACTAAGTTTGCTGGCTTTCCTGGTCGGAAACCGTTTCGGTACACCCGTCCCGCAAGCTACCGTTTTGACTACTGATAAATAAAGAGTTTTGCCATGCCTTGGATCCAACTGAAACTGAACACTACCGGCGCGAACGCGGAAGATCTTAGCGATGCGCTGATGGAAGCGGGTGCCGTTTCTATCACTTTTCAGGATACCCACGATACGCCTGTATTTGAGCCGCTGCCGGGCGAAACGCGCCTGTGGGGCGACACCGATGTGATTGGTCTGTTCGATGCTGAAACCGATATGAACGACGTGGTGGCGATTCTGGAAAACCATCCGCTGCTCGGCGCAGGCTTCGCGCATAAAATCGAACAACTGGAAGATAAAGACTGGGAGCGCGAATGGATGGATAATTTCCACCCGATGCGCTTTGGTGAACGACTGTGGATCTGCCCAAGCTGGCGTGATGTGCCGGACGAAAACGCCGTCAACGTGATGTTAGACCCTGGGCTGGCGTTTGGTACGGGTACCCATCCAACTACCTCTCTGTGCCTGCAATGGCTCGACAGCCTCGATTTAACCGATAAAACAGTCATCGACTTTGGCTGTGGTTCCGGCATTCTGGCTATCGCGGCGCTGAAACTGGGTGCAGCAAAAGCCATTGGTATTGATATCGATCCGCAGGCGATCCAGGCCAGCCGCGATAACGCCGAACGTAATGGCGTTTCTGATCGTCTGGAACTCTACTTACCGAAAGATCAGCCAGAAGAAATGAAAGCCGACGTGGTGGTCGCTAACATCCTTGCAGGCCCATTACGTGAACTGGCACCGTTAATCAGCGTCCTGCCAGTTTCAGGCGGTTTGCTGGGCCTTTCCGGTATTCTGGCAAGCCAGGCAGAGAGCGTTTGCGAAGCTTATGCCGACAGCTTCGCTCTGGACCCGGTCGTGGAAAAAGAAGAGTGGTGCCGCATTACCGGTCGTAAGAATTAACCTTCGCATCGCCGTAGGGTGACGCAGAGCGAAGTGCGAGCGATGTCACAAAAGGCACGTTAATTTGCCGATTATTTACGCAAATTTGCGTGCCAAAATTTTCATTCATAAAGAAAAATTGAGAACTTACTCAAATTTCTTTGAGTGTAAATTTTAGTCACTATTTTCTAATATGATGATTTTTATGAGTAATTATCGCGCTACGCTCATTTTAAATGCAATTCTTTGATCCATCTCAGAGGATTGGTCAAAGTTTGGCCTTTCATCTCGTGCAAAAAATGCGTAATATACGCCGCCTTGCAGTCACAGTATGGTCATTTCTTAACTCATGCGCATCGGACAATATCAGCTCAGAAATCGCCTGATCGCAGCGCCCATGGCTGGCATTACAGACAGACCTTTTCGGACGTTGTGCTACGAGATGGGAGCCGGATTGACAGTATCCGAGATGATGTCTTCTAACCCTCAGGTTTGGGAAAGCGACAAATCTCGTTTACGGATGGTGCACATTGATGAACCCGGTATTCGCACCGTGCAAATTGCTGGTAGCGATCCGAAAGAAATGGCAGATGCAGCACGTATTAACGTGGAAAGCGGTGCCCAGATTATTGATATCAATATGGGTTGCCCGGCTAAAAAAGTGAATCGCAAGCTCGCAGGTTCAGCCCTCTTGCAGTACCCGGATGTCGTTAAATCGATCCTTACCGAGGTCGTCAATGCAGTGGACGTTCCTGTTACCCTGAAAATTCGCACTGGCTGGGCACCGGAACACCGTAACTGCGAAGAGATTGCCCAACTGGCTGAAGACTGTGGCATTCAGGCTCTGACCATTCATGGCCGTACACGCGCCTGTTTGTTCAATGGAGAAGCTGAGTACGACAGTATTCGGGCAGTTAAGCAGAAAGTTTCCATTCCGGTTATCGCGAATGGCGACATTACTGACCCGCTTAAAGCCAGAGCTGTGCTCGACTATACAGGGGCGGATGCCCTGATGATAGGCCGCGCAGCTCAGGGAAGACCCTGGATCTTTCGGGAAATCCAGCATTATCTGGACACTGGGGAGTTGCTGCCCCCGCTGCCTTTGGCAGAGGTTAAGCGCTTGCTTTGCGCGCACGTTCGGGAACTGCATGACTTTTATGGTCCGGCAAAAGGGTACCGAATTGCACGTAAACACGTTTCCTGGTATCTCCAGGAACACGCTCCAAATGACCAGTTTCGGCGCACATTCAACGCCATTGAGGATGCCAGCGAACAGCTGGAGGCGTTGGAGGCATACTTCGAAAATTTTGCGTAAACAGAAATAAAGAGCTGACAGAACTATGTTCGAACAACGCGTAAATTCTGACGTACTGACCGTTTCTACCGTTAACTCTCAGGATCAGGTAACCCAAAAACCCCTGCGTGACTCGGTTAAACAGGCACTGAAGAACTATTTTGCTCAACTGAATGGTCAGGATGTGAATGACCTCTATGAGCTGGTACTGGCTGAAGTAGAACAGCCCCTGTTGGACATGGTGATGCAATACACCCGTGGTAACCAGACCCGTGCTGCGCTGATGATGGGCATCAACCGTGGTACGCTGCGTAAAAAATTGAAAAAATACGGCATGAACTAATTCAGGTTAGCTAAATGCTTGATTAAAAAGGCGCTACTCGGCATGGGGAAGCGCCTTTTTTATAGGTGTCACAAAGGGAGTGACCATGAGAACAGGATGTGAACCGACCCGATTTGGTAATGAAGCAAAGACCATCATCCAGGGTGATGCATTAACCGAACTTAAAAAGATCCCCGCCGAAAGTGTAGATCTGATCTTTGCCGACCCACCGTATAACATCGGTAAAAATTTTGATGGTCTGATCGAAGCCTGGAAAGAAGATCTGTTTATCGACTGGCTGTTTGAAGTGATTGCAGAGTGCCATCGCGTTCTGAAAAAGCAGGGCAGCATGTACATCATGAATAGCACGGAAAACATGCCCTTTATCGATCTCCAGTGCCGCAAGCTTTTTACCATCAAAAGTCGCATCGTCTGGTCATATGACAGTTCTGGAGTGCAGGCGAAAAAACACTACGGCTCCATGTACGAACCCATCCTGATGATGGTGAAAGACGCAAAGAACTACACATTCAACGGTGATGCTATTCTGGTAGAAGCCAAAACCGGATCGCAGCGCGCGTTGATCGATTATCGCAAAAACCCTCCACAGCCTTACAATCATCAAAAAGTACCGGGTAACGTCTGGGATTTTCCGCGCGTGCGTTATTTGATGGATGAATATGAAAACCACCCGACGCAAAAACCGGAAGCCTTACTGAAACGCATTATTCTCGCCTCTTCCAACCCAGGCGATATCGTTCTCGACCCGTTTGCTGGTAGCTTTACTACCGGTGCCGTAGCCGTCGCCAGTGGGCGAAAATTCATTGGTATTGAGATCAACAGCGAGTACATCAAAATGGGGCTTCGACGGCTGGATGTCGCGTCGCATTACTCTGCGGAAGAACTGGCGAAAGTGAAAAAAAGAAAGACCGGCAACCTGTCAAAACGAAGCAGGTTAAGCGAAGTTGACCCCGATCTCATTGCAAAGTAAAGGAAGTGTAAGCCTGGTTTTCAGATTATTCATTTCGTGTATATTTCCTGCCAGACTTGGTTAAACATGCACAGGCTCAGGTAATGATTCGCAAGTATTGGTGGCTCGTCGTTTTCGCTGTCTTCGTTTTTCTGTTTGATACTTTACTGATGCAGTGGATTGAACTGCTGGCAACAGAAACAGACAAATGCCGCAATATGAACTCAGTTAATCCACTAAAACTGGTTAACTGTGACGAACTGAATTTTCAGGACAGAATGTGAATTTATATGACACTTAATTCATTCGTTTGATGAATTAATTTCGTTATGTTTTCATCTGGCATGAATATTCTTAATACGTTATCGACCAGTGCGGGTGCTTGTTTATAAAGATCATAACCCGCCATATTCATTAACCAGTTTTGAACAATTCCGCTGAAGGCACCATCAATAATAATCATCACAACATCTAAATCGAGATTATTTGCTATACAACCTTGTTGCTGACATGCCTGCAATACTTCGCGGAGAGTCTGCGGATTAAAGCCCATCTTTTCGCGTATCACTCCCTCTGCCAGCATCTCATCATTAAATTCACATTTGTGATATAAGATTTTCAGCAACGCCTGCTGGCGGGGAATTTTGGCAATATATTGCAAGCCAACAATCAATTTTTCACGCAATTGCTGAAACGGGTCATGCTCTAACCCAGCAGTCAAGTGATCCTGGATTAACTCCCGCAATGAAGGCTGTTGCAACCACATCTCATTAAACAGTTGGGTCTTGTTCTCGAAGTGCCAGTAGATAGCGCCACGCGTAACGTTAGCGGCGTCGGCAATGTCGTTGAGCGTCGTCTTGCTTACGCCATGCTGCGCAAACTGGGCGATGGCAGTTTCAATCAGTTCTTGCCGGGTCTTCAGGGCTTCAGCTTTGGTTCTTTTTGCCATGATTAATTATTCAGGAAATAAATATATTCGATACAGGATGAGAAAATAGCGAAGGTTAATCTATCACCTAATGTATATTTATACGAGAGGATAATATTGAGTTGCTATAAATCGTCAAATAAATAACACTTATTATTCACCTAAAATACATTCACTCTATCAATATATATTTCAATTTACGAGGTTTTAATTCTGCCTCTTTCAACCCGCGTCAAAATAAAACAGTAGAATATTAATCTTTTTTTGTGTTTATGTGCCTTGAGACGCCTGTATTCATAACTATTCCTTACATCGACGAATGATAATTTGTAGGATAGCGAACTGTATTTTTCTTTCTGCGAGTTAACGCGTTCCCTTTTTGGGTAAATAACGCGCTTTTGGTTTTTTGAGGAATAGTAATGACGAAACATGCCAGGTTTTTCCTCCTGCCCTCCTTTATTCTGATCTCCGCGGCTTTAATCGCCGGCTGTAACGATAAGGGAGAAGAGAAAGCTCACGTCGGTGAACCGCAGGTTACCGTTCATATTGTAAAAACGGCCCCGTTAGAAGTTAAGACTGAATTACCAGGCCGCACCAATGCTTACCGTATAGCCGAAGTTCGCCCACAGGTTAGCGGGATCGTACTGAGTCGCAATTTCACTGAAGGCAGCGATGTGCAAGCAGGCCAGTCTCTGTACCAGATCGATCCCGCGACCTATCAGGCAAGTTATAACAGCGCGAAAGGCGAACTGGCGAAAAGTGAAGCCGCCGCCGCCATCGCGCATTTGACGGTAAAACGTTACGTTCCGCTCGTGGGTACGAAATACATCAGTCAGCAGGAGTACGACCAGGCCATTGCTGATGCTCGCCAGGCCGATGCCGCCGTGATTGCCGCAAAAGCCACGGTCGAAAGTGCTCGCATCAATCTCGCTTATACCAAAGTGACTGCGCCAATTAGTGGACGTATCGGCAAATCGACTGTGACCGAAGGCGCTCTTGTCACTAATGGGCAAACGACCGAACTGGCGACTGTCCAGCAGCTCGATCCTATCTACGTTGATGTGACCCAATCCAGCAACGATTTTATGAGGCTGAAGCAATCCGTAGAGCAAGGAAATTTGCATAAGGAGAACGCCACCAGCAACGTAGAGTTGGTCATGGAGAACGGTCAAACCTATCCCCTGAAAGGTACGCTGCAATTCTCCGATGTTACCGTTGATGAAAGCACCGGCTCCATAACTCTACGTGCCGTCTTCCCTAACCCGCAACATACGCTTTTACCTGGTATGTTTGTGCGCGCACGGATTGATGAAGGCGTCCAATCTGATGCCATTCTTATCCCGCAACAAGGCGTTAGCCGCACACCGCGTGGTGATGCAACCGTGCTGATTGTTAACGATAAAAGTCAGGTTGAAGCGCGCCCTGTCGTTGCCAGCCAGGCGATTGGCGATAAATGGTTGATTAGCGAAGGGCTGAAATCTGGCGATCAAGTCATTGTCAGCGGCCTGCAAAAAGCTCGTCCGGGAGAGCAGGTTAAAGCCACTACCGATACCCCCGCAGATTCTGCATCGAAGTAAGGCAATCTGACATGGCAAACTTTTTTATTCGACGACCGATATTTGCATGGGTGCTGGCCATTATTCTGATGATGGCGGGTGTACTGGCGATCCTACAATTGCCCGTCGCCCAATACCCAACCATTGCGCCGCCTGCAGTTTCTGTTTCGGCAAACTATCCGGGCGCTGATGCGCAGACCGTGCAGGATACGGTGACGCAGGTTATCGAACAGAATATGAATGGTATCGATAACCTGATGTATATGTCCTCCACCAGCGATTCCGCCGGTAGCGTGACAATTACCCTTACCTTCCAGTCCGGGACCGATCCAGATATCGCGCAAGTGCAGGTGCAGAACAAACTCCAGCTCGCCACGCCGTTGCTGCCTCAGGAGGTACAGCAGCAGGGGATCAGTGTTGAAAAGTCCAGTAGCAGCTATTTGATGGTGGCGGGCTTTGTCTCTGATAACCCAGGCACCACACAGGACGATATCTCGGACTATGTGGCCTCTAACGTTAAAGATACGCTTAGCCGTCTGAATGGCGTCGGTGACGTACAACTTTTCGGCGCACAGTATGCGATGCGTATCTGGTTGGACGCTGATCTGCTAAACAAATACAAACTGACGCCGGTTGATGTGATTAACCAGTTGAAGGTACAGAACGATCAGATCGCTGCCGGGCAGTTGGGCGGAACGCCAGCGTTACCAGGGCAACAGTTGAACGCCTCGATTATTGCTCAGACGCGGTTAAAAAATCCGGAAGAATTCGGCAAAGTGACCTTGCGCGTAAACAGTGACGGCTCGGTGGTACGCCTGAAAGATGTCGCACGGGTTGAACTTGGCGGTGAAAACTATAACGTTATCGCTCGCATCAACGGTAAACCGGCGGCGGGCCTGGGTATTAAGCTGGCAACCGGCGCGAATGCTCTTGATACCGCGAAAGCCATTAAGGCAAAACTGGCGGAATTACAGCCATTCTTCCCGCAGGGAATGAAGGTTCTCTACCCTTATGACACCACACCATTCGTCCAGCTTTCTATTCACGAAGTGGTAAAAACGCTGTTCGAAGCTATTATGCTGGTGTTCCTGGTGATGTATCTGTTCTTGCAGAATATGCGAGCAACGCTGATCCCCACCATTGCGGTACCCGTGGTGTTGTTAGGGACGTTTGCCATCCTCGCCGCTTTTGGTTACTCCATCAATACACTAACGATGTTCGGGATGGTGCTTGCCATCGGGCTGCTCGTCGATGATGCGATAGTGGTGGTGGAGAACGTCGAGCGCGTGATGATGGAGGATAAGCTCCCGCCAAAAGAAGCGACGGAAAAATCGATGTCGCAAATTCAGGGCGCACTGGTGGGTATCGCGATGGTGCTGTCAGCGGTATTTATTCCGATGGCATTCTTCGGCGGTTCTACTGGGGCAATTTACCGCCAGTTCTCTATCACCATCGTTTCGGCAATGGCGCTTTCTGTTCTGGTGGCATTGATTCTTACCCCAGCGTTATGTGCAACACTGCTCAAACCCGTCTCTGCTGAGCATCACGAAAATAAGGGCGGTTTCTTCGGCTGGTTTAATACCACCTTCGATCATAGCGTTAACCACTACACCAACAGCGTCGGCAAAATCCTCGGTTCCACAGGACGATATTTACTGATCTATGCACTAATTGTTGCTGGAATGGTGGTGTTGTTTTTACGTCTTCCGTCTTCCTTCTTACCTGAAGAGGATCAGGGTGTCTTTCTGACTATGATTCAGTTACCCGCTGGCGCGACGCAAGAGCGGACGCAAAAAGTGTTGGATCAAGTGACGGATTACTATCTGAAGAACGAGAAAGCGAACGTTGAAAGTGTCTTTACGGTTAACGGCTTTAGCTTCAGCGGCCAGGCACAAAACGCCGGTATGGCCTTCGTCAGTCTGAAACCGTGGGAAGAGCGTAGTGGTGACGAAAACAGTGCGGAAGCGGTAATCCATCGTGCCAAAATGGAATTGGGCAAGATCCGCGACGGTTTTGTCATTCCATTCAATATGCCAGCCATTGTTGAACTGGGCACGGCAACGGGTTTCGACTTTGAGTTAATTGATCAGGCTGGGCTGGGTCACGATGCCCTGACCCAGGCCCGTAACCAGTTGCTTGGCATGGCGGCGCAACATCCTGCCAGCTTAGTCAGCGTGCGTCCTAATGGTCTGGAAGACACCGCGCAGTTTAAACTGGAAGTTGACCAGGAAAAGGCGCAGGCATTAGGTGTTTCACTTTCTGACATCAATCAGACCATTTCAACGGCGTTGGGTGGGACTTACGTTAACGACTTCATTGACCGTGGTCGCGTGAAAAAGGTGTATGTTCAGGCGGATGCCAAATTCCGTATGCTGCCAGAAGATGTCGATAAACTTTATGTCCGCAGCGCCAACGGCGAAATGGTGCCATTCTCGGCCTTTACCACCGCACATTGGGTGTATGGCTCTCCGCGACTGGAGCGCTACAACGGTCTGCCGTCAATGGAGATTCAGGGGGAAGCCGCGCCAGGAACCAGTTCCGGCGATGCCATGGCGTTGATGGAAAACCTTGCATCACAATTACCAGCTGGCATTGGTTATGACTGGACGGGTATGTCATATCAGGAACGCTTATCGGGAAACCAGGCTCCCGCTCTGGTAGCAATTTCCTTTGTGGTTGTTTTCCTGTGCCTTGCTGCACTCTATGAAAGCTGGTCAATTCCTGTCTCGGTTATGTTGGTCGTGCCGTTAGGGATTGTCGGCGTGCTACTGGCGGCGACACTCTTTAATCAAAAAAATGACGTCTACTTTATGGTGGGCTTGCTAACGACAATTGGCTTGTCGGCCAAAAACGCTATTTTGATTGTTGAGTTCGCTAAAGATCTCATGGAGAAAGAGGGTAAAGGTGTTGTTGAAGCGACACTGATGGCAGTACGTATGCGTCTGCGTCCTATCCTGATGACCTCTCTCGCCTTTATTCTCGGCGTATTACCGCTAGCTATCAGTAACGGTGCCGGCAGTGGCGCGCAGAACGCAGTGGGTATCGGGGTAATGGGCGGGATGGTTTCTGCAACGTTGCTGGCAATCTTCTTCGTGCCGGTGTTCTTTGTGGTGATCCGCCGTTGCTTTAAAGGATAAATCAGAAACATAAAGGCACTTTCGGGTGCCTTTATTATTTCCAGTGAAACCCATAAAAATTAATAAGATATTCCTCTACTCACTTTTTAAAAACTTTCTATAGTTCCCGCTCCCTTCACTATTTTTACAATTCACATAATTTGTCATTATTCATTCCGCAAGATTTATAACCTCCAGTGATAAAATGGCATTCAGCTCGTTAATAAGAGAGTTAACTTATTAAGCGTTAGCGTTTATTACTGAGGTAACACCATGAAAAGATTAATTCCTGTGGCATTGCTCACCGCATTGCTGGCGGGCTGTGCTCACGATTCGCCCTGCGTTCCGGTTTATGACGATCAGGGTCGACTGGTTCACACTAATACCTGTATGAAAGGCACGACTCAGGATAACTGGGAAACGGCTGGGGCTATTGCTGGCGGGGCAGCAGCTGTTGCTGGCCTGACGATGGGGATCATCGCGCTGTCGAAATAACTGCACAGGGCGCGGAGTACCGCGCTCTGTTTAACGATACAGTATCTCTCCATAAGATAAAATATTGCTATATTCTTCTGGGTAATTCCCTCCTGATTTAGCATGTTATATCGCGTTATTTCGCTGCTTTCGAAATAACGCATCAATTTAATTTTCACACTTCACACCAGAATTATACTCACGCTAACAATCATTATTCTGCTTAGTAAAAAACGCGTAAATATTTTGCGCCAAAATGTGGCGCATGTTTCATTTTCGCACCATTGCGGGGCGCTGTTTTTATTATTTCCTGTCTACACTCAGCTTATTGCGACGCGAAATCGTGCGCAAAAACTGGCACTACTTTTGCTTATAAGAGGATGGCCACAGACAGGTAAAAGACGTTTCCCAAACGTCCTATAACGATAATTTTCGCCTCACAGGAAGCATTATGAAAAAGATGATGATAGCCACACTGGCTGCCGCCAGCGTGCTGCTTGCCGTTGCAAATCAGGCGCATGCTGGCGCGACGCTTGATGCCGTTCAGAAAAAAGGTTTTGTGCAATGCGGGATCAGTGATGGATTACCAGGGTTCTCTTATGCCGATGCTGACGGTAAGTTTTCAGGTATTGATGTAGATGTTTGTCGTGGTGTTGCCGCGGCTGTATTCGGTGACGATACGAAAGTGAAATATACCCCGCTCACAGCAAAAGAACGTTTCACCGCTTTACAGTCAGGAGAGGTGGATTTGCTCTCCCGTAATACGACGTGGACTTCATCCCGCGACGCAGGAATGGGAATGGCATTTACTGGCGTCACTTATTACGACGGCATTGGCTTCCTGACGCACGATAAAGCGGGGCTAAAAAGCGCGAAAGAACTGGATGGTGCAACAGTCTGCATTCAGGCGGGTACTGATACCGAACTCAATGTTGCTGATTACTTCAAGGCAAACAATATGAAGTACACACCAGTGACTTTCGATCGCTCTGACGAATCAGCGAAGGCACTGGAATCTGGTCGCTGCGATACGTTGGCCTCGGATCAATCACAACTGTATGCCCTGCGCATCAAATTAAGCAACCCAGCTGAATGGATTGTCTTACCGGAAGTTATCTCTAAAGAACCGCTTGGGCCGGTAGTTCGTCGTGGCGATGATGAATGGTTCTCAATTGTACGCTGGACGCTTTTCGCCATGCTGAATGCTGAAGAGATGGGCGTTAACTCGCAAAACGTCGATGAAAAAGCGGCTAATCCAGCAACGCCCGATATGGCACATCTGCTGGGTAAAGAGGGCGATTACGGCAAGGATCTGAAGCTGGATAATAAATGGGCTTACAACATCATCAAACAGGTGGGTAACTACTCGGAAATTTTTGAGCGTAACGTAGGTTCAGAAAGCCCGCTGAAAATTAAACGTGGGCAAAATAATCTCTGGAATAACGGCGGTATTCAGTACGCGCCGCCCGTGCGTTAAGTCGGTGTGAGGTAACGAGCGTCGCTACGGCGGCGCTCTCTTCAGCGTTATGCTTTCCGAGGTTTCTATGTCTCATCGCCGCTCAACCGTTAAAGGCTCACTCTCCTTTGCCAACCCTACGGTTCGCGCCTGGTTATTCCAGATCTTTGCCGTTGTTGCTGTTGTCGGAATTGTTGGTTGGCTATTTCACAACACTGTGACGAATCTCAGTAATCGTGGCATTACTTCAGGTTTTGCCTTTCTGGATCGCGGCGCTGGCTTCGGTATTGTCCAGCATTTGATCGATTACCAGCAGGGTGATACCTACGGACGCGTTTTCATTGTTGGCTTACTCAATACGCTACTGGTTTCTGCATTGTGTATTGTATTCGCTTCTGTTCTGGGCTTCTTTATCGGTCTGGCGCGACTTTCGGATAACTGGCTGCTACGAAAGCTTTCCACAATTTATATTGAGATCTTCCGTAATATTCCGCCGCTGCTGCAAATCTTCTTCTGGTACTTTGCCGTGTTGCGCAATTTGCCCGGACCACGCCAGGCAGTGAGTGCGTTTGATCTGGCCTTTTTGAGCAATCGTGGGCTTTATATTCCATCGCCGCAGCTGGGAGACGGATTTATTGCGTTTATCGTGACTGTTGTTATTGCTATAGCCATTTCTGTTGGACTATTCCGTTTTAATAAAACGTACCAGATAAAGACCGGACAATTGCGCCGAACCTGGCCGGTCGCCGTTATGTTGATCATAGGTTTGCCTTTACTGGCGCAATGGCTTTTTGGCGCAGCACTACACTGGGATGTTCCAGCCCTACGAGGCTTTAACTTCCGTGGCGGGATGGTTTTAATTCCTGAACTGGCAGCCTTAACGCTGGCGCTTTCGGTTTATACCTCTGCATTTATCGCCGAGATTATCCGCGCTGGGATCCAGGCAGTGCCTTATGGTCAACATGAAGCGGCTCGGTCACTGGGATTACCCAATCCGGTTACGCTACGCCAGGTCATTATTCCCCAGGCACTGCGAGTGATTATTCCGCCGTTAACCAGCCAGTATCTCAACATCGTCAAAAACTCCTCTCTTGCCGCCGCTATTGGCTATCCGGATATGGTTTCGCTGTTTGCTGGCACCGTGCTGAACCAGACGGGGCAAGCCATCGAGACGATAGCCATGACCATGTCGGTCTATCTGATTATCAGCCTGACTATCTCGCTGCTGATGAATATCTATAACCGCCGCATCGCGATCGTTGAACGCTAAGGAGTCATGATGACAAAAGTATTGCTGTCTCATCCCCCGCGCCCGGCGAGCCATAACTCAAGCCGCGCGATGGTGTGGGTGCGAAAAAATCTGTTCTCCAGCTGGAGCAATAGCCTGCTGACTATTGGCTGCATATGGTTGATGTGGGAACTGATTCCACCGTTGCTGAACTGGGCATTTTTGCAGGCTAACTGGGTTGGCTCAACGCGTACCGACTGCACAAAAGCCGGTGCCTGTTGGGTCTTCATCCACGAACGATTTGGTCAGTTTATGTATGGGCTTTACCCACACGACCAACGCTGGCGAATTAACCTCGCATTACTGATTGGGCTTGTGTCGATCGCACCAATGTTCTGGAAAATACTCCCGCATCGCGGTCGCTATATTGCGGTATGGGCGGTGATTTACCCACTGATTGTCTGGTGGCTGATGTATGGCGGGTTTCTTGGTCTTGAGCGGGTTGAAACTCGGCAATGGGGCGGGCTGACGCTAACTTTAATTATTGCATCAGTTGGGATTGCGGGGGCGCTGCCGTGGGGGATCTTACTGGCGTTAGGTCGCCGCTCCCATATGCCGATTGTGCGTATCTTATCGGTCATTTTTATCGAGTTCTGGCGCGGTGTACCGCTGATTACCGTTCTGTTTATGTCTTCGGTCATGCTGCCGTTGTTTATGGCAGAAGGCACCAGTATCGACAAACTGATCCGCGCGCTGGTTGGCGTGATCCTGTTTCAGTCAGCATATGTTGCGGAAGTCGTGCGAGGCGGATTACAGGCGCTGCCTAAAGGGCAATATGAAGCGGCAGAGTCGCTGGCGTTGGGTTACTGGAAAACTCAGGGGCTGGTTATTCTGCCACAGGCGTTGAAGCTGGTAATTCCTGGGCTGGTAAATACCATCATCGCACTCTTCAAAGATACCAGCCTGGTGATCATCATCGGGTTGTTCGATCTTTTCAGTAGCGTTCAGCAGGCAACCGTTGATCCCGCCTGGTTGGGTATGTCGACGGAAGGGTATGTTTTCGCCGCACTGATCTACTGGATCTTCTGTTTCAGCATGTCACGTTATAGCCAACATCTGGAAAAACGTTTTAACACCGGGCGTACACCGCATTGAGGACACTATGAGCCAAATTTTACTGCAACCTGCTAACGCGATGATTACGCTGGAAAACGTCAATAAATGGTATGGGCAATTCCATGTTTTGAAAAATATAAATTTAACCGTGCAACCGGGAGAACGGATCGTTCTGTGTGGCCCTTCTGGTTCCGGTAAATCGACAACCATTCGTTGTATTAATCATCTGGAAGAACATCAACAGGGACGGATCGTGGTGGATGGCATCGAACTTAATGAAGATATCCGCAATATTGAGCGTGTCAGGCAGGAAGTGGGAATGGTTTTTCAGCATTTCAATCTCTTCCCTCATCTGACCGTTCTACAGAACTGTACCCTGGCACCGATTTGGGTACGCAAGATGCCTAAGAAAGAGGCTGAAGATCTGGCGTTGCATTACCTTGAGCGGGTGAGAATTGCCGAACATGCCCAGAAGTTTCCCGGACAGATTTCTGGTGGTCAGCAGCAACGCGTTGCCATAGCACGTTCACTTTGTATGAAACCAAAGATCATGCTATTTGATGAACCTACGTCAGCGCTCGATCCGGAGATGGTGAAAGAAGTGCTGGATACGATGATTGGGCTGGCGCAGTCGGGTATGACAATGTTGTGTGTAACACATGAGATGGGGTTTGCACGAACCGTCGCTGACAGGGTGATTTTTATGGATCGTGGGGAAATAGTGGAGCAAGCTGCACCTGATGAATTTTTTGCGCATCCTAAATCAGAGCGTACGAGGGCATTTTTATCGCAGGTAATCCATTAATTGAATGTTAGTTCGAAAAGCAAAAAGGCCATCCTTTCGGATGGCCTTTCGCTTGATTTGATGTCTGGCAGTTTATGGCGGGCGTCCTGCCCGCCACCCTCCGGGCCGTTGCTTCGCAACGTTCAAATCCGCTCCCGGCGGATTTGTCCTACTCGGGAGGGTGTTCACCGACAAACAGCAGATAAAACAAAAGGCCCAGTCTTCCGACTGAGCCTTTTGTTTTATTTGATGTCTGGCAGTTCCCTACTCTCGCATGGGGAGACCCCACACTACCATCGGCGCTACGGCGTTTCACTTCTGAGTTCGGCATGGGGTCAGGTGGGACCACCGCGCTACTGCCGCCAGACAAATTCTTTTCTAATCTGCCGAACTTTAACCTAAAAAGTGGTGCTGATACCCAGAGTCGAACTGGGGACCTCACCCTTACCAAGGGTGCGCTCTACCAACTGAGCCATATCAGCACGCTAAATTTGATGCCTGGCAGTTCCCTACTCTCGCATGGGGAGACCCCACACTACCATCGGCGCTACGGCGTTTCACTTCTGAGTTCGGCATGGGGTCAGGTGGGACCACCGCGCTAAGGCCGCCAGGCAAATTCTGTTTTATTAACCCGCTTGTCGCCGGTTAATTTAATCTGTATCAGGCTGAAAATCTTCTCTCAATCCGCCAAAACACCTTCGGCGTTGTAAGGTTAAGCCTCACGGTTCATTAGTACCGGTTAGCTCAACGCATCGCTGCGCTTACACACCCGGCCTATCAACGTCGTCGTCTTCAACGTTCCTTCAGGAGACTTAAAGTCTCAGGGAGAACTCATCTCGGGGCAAGTTTCGTGCTTAGATGCTTTCAGCACTTATCTCTTCCGCATTTAGCTACCGGGCAGTGCCATTGGCATGACAACCCGAACACCAGTGATGCGTCCACTCCGGTCCTCTCGTACTAGGAGCAGCCCCCCTCAGTTCTCCAGCGCCCACGGCAGATAGGGACCGAACTGTCTCACGACGTTCTAAACCCAGCTCGCGTACCACTTTAAATGGCGAACAGCCATACCCTTGGGACCTACTTCAGCCCCAGGATGTGATGAGCCGACATCGAGGTGCCAAACACCGCCGTCGATATGAACTCTTGGGCGGTATCAGCCTGTTATCCCCGGAGTACCTTTTATCCGTTGAGCGATGGCCCTTCCATTCAGAACCACCGGATCACTATGACCTGCTTTCGCACCTGCTCGCGCCGTCACGCTCGCAGTCAAGCTGGCTTATGCCATTGCACTAACCTCCTGATGTCCGACCAGGATTAGCCAACCTTCGTGCTCCTCCGTTACTCTTTAGGAGGAGACCGCCCCAGTCAAACTACCCACCAGACACTGTCCGCAACCCCGATCAGGGGCCAACGTTAGAACATCAAACATTAAAGGGTGGTATTTCAAGGTCGGCTCCATGCAGACTGGCGTCCACACTTCAAAGCCTCCCACCTATCCTACACATCAAGGCTCAATGTTCAGTGTCAAGCTATAGTAAAGGTTCACGGGGTCTTTCCGTCTTGCCGCGGGTACACTGCATCTTCACAGCGAGTTCAATTTCACTGAGTCTCGGGTGGAGACAGCCTGGCCATCATTACGCCATTCGTGCAGGTCGGAACTTACCCGACAAGGAATTTCGCTACCTTAGGACCGTTATAGTTACGGCCGCCGTTTACCGGGGCTTCGATCAAGAGCTTCGCTTGCGCTAACCCCATCAATTAACCTTCCGGCACCGGGCAGGCGTCACACCGTATACGTCCACTTTCGTGTTTGCACAGTGCTGTGTTTTTAATAAACAGTTGCAGCCAGCTGGTATCTTCGACTGATTTCAGCTCCACGAGCAAGTCGCTTCACCTACATATCAGCGTGCCTTCTCCCGAAGTTACGGCACCATTTTGCCTAGTTCCTTCACCCGAGTTCTCTCAAGCGCCTTGGTATTCTCTACCTGACCACCTGTGTCGGTTTGGGGTACGATTTGATGTTACCTGATGCTTAGAGGCTTTTCCTGGAAGCAGGGCATTTGTTGCTTCAGCACCGTAGTGCCTCGTCATCACGCCTCAGCCTTGATTTTCCGGATTTGCCTGGAAAACCAGCCTACACGCTTAAACCGGGACAACCGTCGCCCGGCCAACATAGCCTTCTCCGTCCCCCCTTCGCAGTAACACCAAGTACAGGAATATTAACCTGTTTCCCATCGACTACGCCTTTCGGCCTCGCCTTAGGGGTCGACTCACCCTGCCCCGATTAACGTTGGACAGGAACCCTTGGTCTTCCGGCGAGCGGGCTTTTCACCCGCTTTATCGTTACTTATGTCAGCATTCGCACTTCTGATACCTCCAGCAACCCTCACAGGCCACCTTCACAGGCTTACAGAACGCTCCCCTACCCAACAACACATAGTGTCGCTGCCGCAGCTTCGGTGCATGGTTTAGCCCCGTTACATCTTCCGCGCAGGCCGACTCGACCAGTGAGCTATTACGCTTTCTTTAAATGATGGCTGCTTCTAAGCCAACATCCTGGCTGTCTGGGCCTTCCCACATCGTTTCCCACTTAACCATGACTTTGGGACCTTAGCTGGCGGTCTGGGTTGTTTCCCTCTTCACGACGGACGTTAGCACCCGCCGTGTGTCTCCCGTGATAACATTCTCCGGTATTCGCAGTTTGCATCGGGTTGGTAAGTCGGGATGACCCCCTTGCCGAAACAGTGCTCTACCCCCGGAGATGAATTCACGAGGCGCTACCTAAATAGCTTTCGGGGAGAACCAGCTATCTCCCGGTTTGATTGGCCTTTCACCCCCAGCCACAAGTCATCCGCTAATTTTTCAACATTAGTCGGTTCGGTCCTCCAGTTAGTGTTACCCAACCTTCAACCTGCCCATGGCTAGATCACCGGGTTTCGGGTCTATACCCTGCAACTTAACGCCCAGTTAAGACTCGGTTTCCCTTCGGCTCCCCTATTCGGTTAACCTTGCTACAGAATATAAGTCGCTGACCCATTATACAAAAGGTACGCAGTCACCCCATAAAGAGGCTCCCACTGCTTGTACGTACACGGTTTCAGGTTCTTTTTCACTCCCCTCGCCGGGGTTCTTTTCGCCTTTCCCTCACGGTACTGGTTCACTATCGGTCAGTCAGGAGTATTTAGCCTTGGAGGATGGTCCCCCCATATTCAGACAGGATACCACGTGTCCCGCCCTACTCATCGAGCTCACAGCATGTGCATTTTTGTGTACGGG
This sequence comes from Escherichia sp. F1, assembly GCF_046764225.1. Taxonomy (NCBI): domain Bacteria; kingdom Pseudomonadati; phylum Pseudomonadota; class Gammaproteobacteria; order Enterobacterales; family Enterobacteriaceae; genus Escherichia; species Escherichia sp. F1. The sequence goes on along the minus strand of NZ_CP177202.1, from coordinate 481,760 downwards.
GCTGTCACCCTGTATCGCGCGCCTTTCCAGACGCTTCCACTAACACACACACTGATTCAGGCTCTGGGCTGCTCCCCGTTCGCTCGCCGCTACTGGGGGAATCTCGGTTGATTTCTTTTCCTCGGGGTACTTAGATGTTTCAGTTCCCCCGGTTCGCCTCATTAACTTATGGATTCAGTTAATGATAGTGTGACGAATCACACTGGGTTTCCCCATTCGGAAATCGCCGGTTATAACGGTTCATATCACCTTACCGACGCTTATCGCAGATTAGCACGTCCTTCATCGCCTCTGACTGCCAGGGCATCCACCGTGTACGCTTAGTCGCTTAACCTCACAACCCGAAGATGTTTCTTTCGATTCATCATCGTGTTGCGAAAATTTGAGAGACTCACGAATAATCTTTCGACTATTCAGTGTTTCAATTTTCAGCTTGATCCAGATTTTTAAAGAGCAAATATCTCAAACATCACCCGAAGATGAGTTTTGAGATATTAAGGCAGGTGACTTTCACTCACAAACCAGCAAGTGGCGTCCCCTAGGGGATTCGAACCCCTGTTACCGCCGTGAAAGGGCGGTGTCCTGGGCCTCTAGACGAAGGGGACGTATCAGTCTGCTTCGCAAGACGCCTTGCTTTTCACTTTCTATCAGACAATCTGTGTGAGCACTGCAAAGTACGCTTCTTTAAGGTAAGGAGGTGATCCAACCGCAGGTTCCCCTACGGTTACCTTGTTACGACTTCACCCCAGTCATGAATCACAAAGTGGTAAGCGCCCTCCCGAAGGTTAAGCTACCTACTTCTTTTGCAACCCACTCCCATGGTGTGACGGGCGGTGTGTACAAGGCCCGGGAACGTATTCACCGTGGCATTCTGATCCACGATTACTAGCGATTCCGACTTCATGGAGTCGAGTTGCAGACTCCAATCCGGACTACGACGCACTTTATGAGGTCCGCTTGCTCTCGCGAGGTCGCTTCTCTTTGTATGCGCCATTGTAGCACGTGTGTAGCCCTGGTCGTAAGGGCCATGATGACTTGACGTCATCCCCACCTTCCTCCAGTTTATCACTGGCAGTCTCCTTTGAGTTCCCGGCCGGACCGCTGGCAACAAAGGATAAGGGTTGCGCTCGTTGCGGGACTTAACCCAACATTTCACAACACGAGCTGACGACAGCCATGCAGCACCTGTCTCACGGTTCCCGAAGGCACATTCTCATCTCTGAAAACTTCCGTGGATGTCAAGACCAGGTAAGGTTCTTCGCGTTGCATCGAATTAAACCACATGCTCCACCGCTTGTGCGGGCCCCCGTCAATTCATTTGAGTTTTAACCTTGCGGCCGTACTCCCCAGGCGGTCGACTTAACGCGTTAGCTCCGGAAGCCACGCCTCAAGGGCACAACCTCCAAGTCGACATCGTTTACGGCGTGGACTACCAGGGTATCTAATCCTGTTTGCTCCCCACGCTTTCGCACCTGAGCGTCAGTCTTCGTCCAGGGGGCCGCCTTCGCCACCGGTATTCCTCCAGATCTCTACGCATTTCACCGCTACACCTGGAATTCTACCCCCCTCTACGAGACTCAAGCTTGCCAGTATCAGATGCAGTTCCCAGGTTGAGCCCGGGGATTTCACATCTGACTTAACAAACCGCCTGCGTGCGCTTTACGCCCAGTAATTCCGATTAACGCTTGCACCCTCCGTATTACCGCGGCTGCTGGCACGGAGTTAGCCGGTGCTTCTTCTGCGGGTAACGTCAATGAGCAAAGGTATTAACTTTACTCCCTTCCTCCCCGCTGAAAGTACTTTACAACCCGAAGGCCTTCTTCATACACGCGGCATGGCTGCATCAGGCTTGCGCCCATTGTGCAATATTCCCCACTGCTGCCTCCCGTAGGAGTCTGGACCGTGTCTCAGTTCCAGTGTGGCTGGTCATCCTCTCAGACCAGCTAGGGATCGTCGCCTAGGTGAGCCGTTACCCCACCTACTAGCTAATCCCATCTGGGCACATCCGATGGCAAGAGGCCCGAAGGTCCCCCTCTTTGGTCTTGCGACGTTATGCGGTATTAGCTACCGTTTCCAGTAGTTATCCCCCTCCATCAGGCAGTTTCCCAGACATTACTCACCCGTCCGCCACTCGTCAGCAAATCAGCAAGCTGATTCCTGTTACCGTTCGACTTGCATGTGTTAGGCCTGCCGCCAGCGTTCAATCTGAGCCATGATCAAACTCTTCAATTTAAAAGTTTGATGCTCAAAGAATTAAACTTCGTAATGAATTACGTGTTCACTCTTGAGACTTGGTATTCATTTTTCGTCTTGCGACGTTAAGAATCCGTATCTTCGAGTGCCCACACAGATTGTCTGATAAATTGTTAAAGAGCAGTTGCGACGCGGCTTTCAGCTCACTGTCGCGAGGTGGCGTATATTACGCTTTCCTCTTTCAGAGTCAACCCTGAATTTCAGGATTTTTTCTCTTTGTTGTTACGACCATCTTGTGAAGTGTTTCACGTTGTCGTCTCAACGGAGGCGCATTATAGGGATCCCAATTTTTTGCACAAGTACTTTTTTGATCTTTTTTTCTGTTTGTTGCTTTTTCATCCTTTTTGCTGCATTCGCACACAAAACGGTGCTTTTTTGCATGCTAAAAGACTTGCACAAGGCCAATAATGCACCCAAAGTCATTAGTAAATCATTTATTGTTGAGGTAATTATGTCTGATGTTTTACGCCCATACCGCGATCTTTTTCCACAAATCGGTCAGCGCGTAATGATCGACGATAGCAGCGTCGTGATTGGTGACGTTCGTCTGGCTGATGATGTGGGGATCTGGCCGCTCGTTGTGATTCGTGGAGATGTACATTATGTACAGATCGGAGCACGCACCAATATCCAGGATGGCAGTATGTTGCATGTCACTCATAAATCCTCGTACAACCCAGATGGCAACCCATTAACCATTGGCGAAGATGTCACTGTTGGTCACAAGGTGATGCTCCACGGCTGCACCATTGGCAATCGAGTTTTGGTTGGGATGGGCTCAATTTTACTTGATGGCGCAATAGTAGAAGATGATGTGATGATTGGTGCGGGTAGCCTGGTCCCACAAAATAAACGGCTGGAGAGCGGATATCTGTATCTCGGTAGCCCCGTCAAACAGATCCGCCCGTTAAGTGATGAAGAGAAGGCTGGGTTACGCTATTCCGCAAATAACTACGTGAAATGGAAGGACGAATATCTGGATCAAGGTAACCAGACCCAACCTTGATCATCTTCACTTTGTTCCTGAATTAAGTTTTCCGCTTCTTCTTCCAGGTCCCAGCGATGCTGACGAAAACTCGCTAACCACTGTTCTGGCGTATCTCCAGTAAAGCGATACGCCAGACTCTCGCCAGAGATCGCACATGTCAGTTTCATACCATTCACGAGAGCGGGAAAACATACACATTTTTTATTCTCGTCCCACCCTTCCCTATCCGGAAACTGGATGGCCTGATTCACGCTGACAACTCCTGTTGCAATAGTTTGATGACCGGTTCTACATCAGGCAGAACGCCATGCCAAAGAAGGAAGGCATGAGCCGCCTGTGCCACCAGCATTCCTAAACCATCAGCATTACGCTTTGAGCCTCGCTGCTCACACCATGCCAGAAAAGGAGTTTTTCCTTTCTGATAGAACATGTCATAGCAATAAATGCCTGGATGAATGAGCGATGACGGGATCGCCGGAATATCACCACTGATGCCACTGGATGTTGCATTAATAATGAGATCAAACTCATGACCTTCCAGTTCGTCCATACCCAACGCCTGAATACTGCCAGTGTGCGCAAACAATTTAGTCAACTCTTCTGCGCGAGATACCGTCCGATTAGTGATTGTCACCGCACAGTCCAGGGAAAGGAGTGGCAGTAGTACGCCGCGAGATGCTCCACCAGCGCCGATGAGCAGAATACGTAAACCAGGACGGATAAAAGACAGACGTTCCAGATCGCTTAACAAACCTATACCATCGGTATTGTCACCCAGCAGGCGTCCATCTTCTAACCGCTTGAGGGTATTAACAGCACCAGCCAACGCTGCCCGTTCAGTAAGCTCATCCGCTCTGGCAAAAGCCTCTTCTTTAAAAGGTACCGTCACATTCGCACCTTTACCACCAGCACTAAAGAAAGCGTTCAGTGTGTTGATGAAATCATTGATGGGTGCCAACACGCGCCCATAGGGATGTTCAATATTCAGTTGCTGAGCAAATTGCTGATGAATGAATGGCGATTTGCTGTGGGCTATCGGATTACCAAAAACAGCATAGGTTTCCATTATGTTACCCCTGTCGAAACAGTTCACCCGTCAGGGCATCGCGGATTTCTGAAGGATTTAAACGCCCTCCCGTTTCACCAGGCACAACCGGGAACGCCGCGCCAAATTGTGCGCGAACTTCGTCTACTGTTCGACAAGGTGGCAATCCACTCAAGTTGGCACTGGTAGAAACCAGCGGTTTACCATAAGCCTGGCACAAAGCAACCACCAACGGATGGTCGGTGACTCGTACAGCAAGCGAATCAAAGCGGCCCGTCAACCAGCGCGGTGTTGTCGCAGGCGCGGGAAAAACAAAGGTGACAGGACCTGGCCAGCGAGAAAATATAGTTTCACGCTGCGCGTCAGTCAGCATGGTGTCATCAATATAGGGTTTAAGCTGCTCGTAATTTGCGGCGATTAGAATCAGCCCTTTATCAACCGGACGCTGTTTTAACTCCAACAGTCGCATCACTGCTGTTTCGCTATCAGGATCGCACCCGACACCGAAAACGGCTTCCGTTGGATAGGCGATGACACGTTCTTCATTGAGGACATCTATCGCAGCTGCGATAGCGTCTCCTTGCAGGTTATTATTCACGTTATTATTCCGCCGAAACCGGCTTTCCACATTGTTTACTGGCACAAAAGTGTTTTACACCCTGCGCGGTTTTCTTTTCGATGAGTAGCGGATAATGACACTCAGGGCATTCTCCAGCTATGGGTTTGAAGTTAATGGCAAATTGACACTCCGGGTAGCGATCACAGGAGTGAAACGTTTTGCCATAACGGGAGCGGCGCTGGACCAGATGGCCCGTCCGGCATTGGGGGCATGTAATTGCTGTTTCGTCCGGTTTATCGATAAGTTCGGTATGTTCGCATTCAGGGTAGTTACTGCAACCAATAAACATACCAAAGCGTCCCTGGCGTAATACCAGATTTGCGCCACATGCAGGGCAAACCTGCCCCTCCAGAACTTTGACGATATGTCCATCCGCTGAAGATTTCAGAGGACGGACGTAGTCACACGCCGGATACTGTGAGCATCCAAGAAACGGACCGTGTTTCCCGGATCGAATAACCAGTTCAGCCCCGCACTTTGGGCAAGACTCATTATTACGCACCGTGAACAGTGCTGATTTCGCCATAACAACTTATGCTGAATTAAAGAAATGATTAATGCAGCATACCTTCATTCACTTCAAAGAGTAATTCTTCCATTTGCTGGTACGCATTTTCGCAGCCCGGAATATTGAACAACACCATCAGGATTACCCATTTCAGGTCTTCCAGGTCGAACTCTGCGGTATCCAGCGCGAGCACTCGCTCTATCACCATTTCACGGGTTTCAAGGTTAAGCACCTGAATTTGCTCAAGGAAAAGCAAAAAACCACGACAGCTGGCATCCAGTCTTTCACACTCTTCAGGGGTATAAATACGCATGGAGAGTGGATCAGAGGCCAGTTGCATCGGTTCTGCCAGTCCTTCCTGATAATCCGCAAGCTTTTCCAGCCAAAGCAGGGCATTGTAGATATCTTCTCGATCAAATCCTGCGTCGGTAAGATCCTGTTCAAGTTTGTCTTGATCCACACGCAACTCAGCTTCTGTGTGAATATAGGTTTCAAACAAATACATTAGTACGTCGAACATGGCATGCCCTCCTCAATCGGACATAGCCGCCGGGTACAGCTGCGATCCATCCTGCTAACTCCAGTTCGAGTAGTTGAGTTACTACCTCTGGCACAGGTTGGCCGGCACGTTCAGCGACGACGTCAACAGGTGTTACCTCATCTCCTACGTTAGCCAGGAGCTCAGGAAATGGCAATGCCACGTCTTCCTGATCTGGTGAATAAAATGAATTTTCAGGGGCGTCTGGCAACCAGTGAAATCCAAATTGCAAGTTTTCCAGAATTTCTTCCGGTTCCGTCACAAGAATCGCACCTTGTTTTATTAACCAGTGAGGCCCTTCGCTTCCCGGATTCCCTAATGGACCCGGCAAGGCAAAAACTTCACGCCCCTGCTCAAGCGCACAACGTGCAGTCACCAGCGAACCACTGCGCAAAGCCGCTTCCACCACCAGTACACCTTTACTTAGACCACTGATAATGCGATTTCTTCGTGGGAAATTGTAAGCAAGGGGAGGAACATCGAGGGTAAATTCCGAGACAAGAGCCCCACCATGTTCAAGCAAACTGGTAGCCAGTCGGGCATGGCGACGCGGATGAATGGTATTAAGTCCATTCCCTAATACAGCAATGCTGACGCCATTTACCTGTAAGGCCGCTTTATGCGCCACACCATCGATTCCACGCGCCAGTCCACTCGTAATTGTCACTCCACGCGTCGCCAGAGTTTCGCAAAATAATCGTCCCCATCGCTCGCCATACCATGAATGCGCCCGACTCCCCACTACGGCAAGCTGAAATGAATGCAGCGCGTGCAGTTCTCCTGCAACAAACAGTGCGCCGGGGTAATCTGTCGTCGCAAGAAGTTGAGGAGGATAAAATTCGCTGTCCGCAGGAATTAAATGATGGTTGGGTTGCTCCAACCAAGAAAGTGAGCTTTCGATACTCTTTCGCGGAAATGAAAGAAAGCGTTGTGCCTGCCGCAATGTAAGCCCAGTTTGCTGCAATACAACCGCATCAATATGCGACTGTTTTGCCAGCCAGTGAGCTATACGGACCATATCATCGCCGTACAAGCTGCTGACGCTCATTAAACGCAGCCAAATTTCTGTATCGACCATCCTTATCTCCCTGCCATAAGCAGCCTTAGCAATCTTTGCGATTGGTCAGTGATGCTGTCAATCAGAGGGGGATTTGTCTAGAATAGAAGAAATAATCTTTCTAACTCCTGAACACATCTCTGGAGATTTATGTCAGTTTTGCAAGTGTTACATATTCCGGACGAGCGGCTTCGCAAAGTTGCTAAACCGGTAGAAGAAGTGAATGCAGAAATTCAGCGTATCGTCGATGATATGTTCGAGACGATGTACGCAGAAGAAGGCATTGGCCTGGCGGCAACCCAGGTCGATATCCATCAACGTATCATTGTTATTGATGTTTCGGAAAACCGTGACGAACGGCTGGTGTTAATCAATCCGGAGCTTTTAGAAAAAAGCGGCGAAACAGGCATTGAAGAAGGATGCCTGTCGATCCCTGAACAACGTGCTTTAGTGCCACGCGCAGAGAAAGTTAAAATTCGCGCCCTGGACCGCGACGGTAAACCATTTGAACTGGAAGCAGAGGGTCTGTTAGCCATCTGTATTCAGCATGAGATGGATCACCTGGTCGGCAAACTGTTTATGGATTATCTGTCACCGCTGAAACAACAACGTATTCGTCAGAAAGTTGAAAAACTGGATCGTCTGAAAGCCCGGGCTTAAGGATAAGAACTAACGTGTCAGAATCACTACGTATTATTTTTGCGGGTACACCTGACTTTGCAGCGCGTCATCTCGACGCGCTGTTGTCTTCTGGTCATAACGTCGTTGGCGTGTTCACCCAGCCAGACCGACCGGCAGGACGCGGTAAAAAACTGATGCCCAGCCCGGTTAAAATTCTGGCTGAGGAAAAAGGTCTGCCCGTTTTTCAACCGGTTTCCCTGCGTCCACAAGAAAACCAGCAACTGGTCGCCGATCTACAGGCTGATGTTATGGTTGTCGTCGCCTATGGCTTAATTCTGCCTAAAGCAGTGCTGGAGATGCCGCGTCTTGGCTGTATCAACGTTCATGGTTCACTGCTGCCACGCTGGCGCGGTGCTGCACCAATCCAACGCTCACTATGGGCGGGTGATGCAGAAACTGGTGTGACCATTATGCAAATGGATGTTGGTTTAGACACCGGTGACATGCTCTATAAGCTCTCCTGCCCGATTACTGCAGAAGATACCAGTGGTACGCTGTACGACAAGCTGGCAGAGCTTGGCCCACAAGGGCTTATCACCACATTGAAACAACTGGCAGACGGCACGGCGAAACCAGAAGTTCAGGACGAAACTCTTGTCACTTACGCCGAAAAGTTGAGTAAAGAAGAAGCGCGTATTGACTGGTCGCTTTCGGCAGCGCAGCTTGAACGCTGCATTCGCGCTTTCAATCCATGGCCAATGAGCTGGCTGGAAATTGAAGGACAGCCGGTTAAAGTCTGGAAAGCGTCGGTCATTGATACGGCAACCAACGCTGCACCAGGAACGATCCTTGAAGCCAATAAACAAGGCATTCAGGTTGCGACTGGTGATGGCATCCTGAACCTGCTCTCGTTACAACCTGCGGGTAAGAAAGCGATGAGCGCGCAAGACCTCCTGAATTCTCGTCGGGAATGGTTTGTTCCGGGCAACCGTCTGGTCTGATAGTCCACTCTTCTAAGCCCGGTCTTGCCGGGCATTTTTATACTTATGAAAAAACAACGTAATTTACGTAGCATGGCGGCACAAGCCGTTGAACAAGTCGTCGAGCAAGGGCAATCATTAAGCAACATTCTGCCACCGCTCCAGCAAAAAGTTTCCGATAAAGACAAAGCACTTCTTCAAGAGTTGTGCTTTGGCGTACTGCGTACGCTTTCACAGTTAGACTGGCTGATTAATAAGTTAATGGCCCGTCCGATGACCGGCAAACAGCGCACTGTGCATTACCTGATTATGGTTGGTTTGTATCAACTGCTTTATACCCGCATTCCACCTCATGCTGCGCTGGCTGAAACGGTTGAAGGTGCTGTCGCAATTAAGCGTCCGCAACTTAAAGGGTTGATTAACGGCGTATTACGCCAGTTCCAACGTCAGCAAGAAGAGTTATTAGCCGAGTTTAATGCCAGTGATGCACGTTATCTGCATCCTTCCTGGTTGCTGAAGCGTCTGCAAAAAGCGTATCCAGAGCAATGGCAATCCATCGTTGAAGCCAATAACCAGCGTCCGCCAATGTGGCTGCGCGTTAATCGTACGCATCATTCCCGCGACAGCTGGCTTGCATTGCTGGATGAAGCAGGAATGAAAGGTTTCCCGCATGCGGATTACCCTGATGCTGTACGGCTGGAAACACCTGCACCTGTTCATGCGCTACCTGGTTTTGAAGACGGATGGGTTACCGTTCAGGATGCATCAGCACAAGGTTGCATGAGCTGGCTTGCGCCACAAAACGGTGAACACATTTTGGATCTTTGTGCCGCCCCCGGCGGTAAAACAACGCATATCCTTGAGGTGGCACCAGAAGCGCAGGTTGTTGCGGTTGATATTGACGAACAGCGCCTCTCTCGCGTGTACGACAATTTAAAACGCCTTGGTATGAAGGCGACCGTGAAACAAGGTGATGGCCGCTACCCTTCCCAATGGTGTGGCGAGCAACAGTTTGATCGCATTTTATTAGATGCGCCTTGTTCAGCAACCGGTGTGATTCGTCGCCATCCGGATATTAAATGGTTACGTCGCGATCGCGATATCCCGGAACTCGCGCAATTGCAGTCTGAAATTCTCGACGCCATTTGGCCGCATTTAAAATCCGGTGGAACCCTGGTCTATGCCACCTGTTCGGTGTTACCGGAAGAGAATAGCCTGCAGATTAAAGCCTTTTTGCAACGTACCGCTGATGCCGAACTTTGCGAAACAGGAACACCAGAACAATCGGGTAAGCAAAATCTGCCTGGTGCCGAAGAGGGCGACGGCTTCTTTTACGCTAAGCTAATCAAAAAGTGATGAGATAACGGGTCGCGACTGATGAAAATTATCATTCTGGGTGCCGGCCAGGTTGGCGGCACACTGGCGGAAAACCTGGTTGGCGAGAACAACGATATTACTGTTGTCGATACCAACGGTGAGCGTCTGCGGACCTTGCAGGATAAATTTGACCTGCGAGTCGTGCAGGGGCATGGCTCTCATCCACGCGTATTGCGGGAGGCAGGTGCCGACGACGCCGATATGCTGGTTGCTGTAACTAGTTCAGATGAAACCAATATGGTTGCCTGCCAGGTAGCCTACTCACTTTTCAACACCCCTAATCGCATCGCTCGTATCCGCTCACCAGACTACGTGCGCGATGCCGATAAACTATTTCATTCAGATGCTGTACCGATTGATCATCTGATCGCACCAGAGCAGTTGGTTATCGATAATATTTACCGACTGATTGAGTATCCCGGCGCATTGCAGGTGGTGAACTTCGCTGAGGGTAAAGTCAGCCTGGCTGTGGTTAAAGCCTATTATGGCGGCCCGCTGATTGGTAATGCACTTTCGACCATGCGCGAACATATGCCACATATCGATACTCGTGTGGCAGCAATTTTCCGCCATGATCGCCCCATCCGTCCGCAAGGTTCGACCATTGTTGAAGCTGGTGATGAAGTGTTCTTTATTGCCGCTTCACAGCATATCCGCGCGGTGATGAGTGAATTACAGCGACTGGAAAAACCGTATAAGCGGCTCATGCTGGTTGGTGGCGGTAATATCGGTGCAGGGCTGGCGCGTCGTCTGGAAAAAGATTACAGCGTTAAACTCATCGAACGTAATCAGCAACGCGCTGCCGAACTGGCGGAAAAGTTGCAGAATACGATCGTCTTTTTTGGTGATGCGTCGGATCAAGAACTGCTGGCCGAAGAACATATCGATCAAGTTGATCTGTTTATTGCCGTCACCAACGATGACGAAGCCAATATCATGTCCGCCATGCTTGCCAAACGTATGGGTGCGAAAAAGGTGATGGTATTGATCCAGCGTCGCGCTTATGTGGATCTGGTTCAGGGGAGCGTGATCGATATTGCGATTTCACCGCAACAAGCAACTATTTCTGCGTTGCTTAGCCATGTGCGAAAAGCAGATATTGTTGGTGTTTCCTCATTGCGCCGCGGCGTAGCAGAAGCTATTGAAGCCGTTGCTCACGGTGATGAAAGCACCTCACGCGTTGTCGGCAGAGTCATTGATGAAATCAAGCTACCGCCAGGAACGATTATTGGAGCGGTGGTACGTGGAAACGATGTGATGATTGCCAATGACAATCTGCGCATTGAGCAAGGCGATCACGTAATTATGTTCCTCACAGATAAAAAGTTTATTACCGACGTCGAAAGACTCTTCCAGCCAAGTCCTTTCTTCTTGTAATTAATAAGGCGTCTAATGACGCCTTATTATTTCCCTTTGATTATCAAGGATTAATTAAATCCATTCCTGGCAGGAAAATAGCTTAACATTTGTTAGACTTATGATTGTCGGCTTCATAGGGAGAATAACATGAGCATTATTAAAGAATTTCGCGAATTTGCGATGCGCGGGAACGTGGTGGATTTGGCGGTGGGTGTCATTATCGGTGCGGCATTCGGGAAGATTGTATCTTCACTGGTTGCCGATATCATTATGCCACCTCTGGGCTTATTAATTGGCGGGATCGATTTCAAACAGTTTGCTGTCACGCTACGCGATGCGCAGGGGGATATCCCTGCTGTTGTGATGCATTACGGTGTCTTCATCCAAAACGTCTTTGATTTTCTGATTGTAGCCTTTGCCATCTTTATGGCGATTAAGCTAATCAACAAACTGAATCGGAAAAAAGAAGAACCAGCAGCCGCGCCTGCACCAACTAAAGAAGAAGTATTACTGACAGAAATTCGTGATTTGCTGAAAGAGCAGAATAACCGCTCTTAACAAGCGCCTGAAAGCAGAAGGCCAGTGGTAAAAAAGTGATTTACTTTCTTGCCACTGGCCTCCCAGTTCCCCCGATTGCCATGTTTTCCTTTTCGCATGTAACTGCCTTTCCCTTTCTTATTTTTCTCTACTCGCTGTCGGAATAAGGGATCATGTAGTAATGCTTCTATCGCATTATCCTTTATCTGCCCTTTAGTATGCTGATATCGGCTCATAAAAACTCCAGTTGGTTATTTAACGGCGCGAGTGTAATCCTGCCAGTGCAAAAAATCAACAGCCACTCTTAACGCCACTCGCTCCTTGTTCAAGAGCTTCAAGAATCGAGCAATAAACACTGCTATGGGCGGTCCCACAACAGGCATCGTTAAGGCGTTGCAAGGAACGCTGCATACTCTGCAACTCGGCTATCCGTGCTTCGACTTCCTGCAATCTTTCCTGCACAATTCCTTTTGACTCCTGACAGGTATGGTGTTCAGGATCGATACGGATCGACAGCAACTCGCGGATCGACTCCAGACTGAAACCTAATTGTCTGGCATGGCGGATAAATTTCAATCGCTGGAGATCGCTTTCGGTATACAGGCGAAACCCACCTTCCGTACGCACTTCATGCTCCATCATCTGCTGCTTTTCGTAATAACGAATCGTGTCGGGTGTTACATCCGCCATTTTTGCCAGCTCACCAATGCGATACATACATACTCCACTAGTTATCGTTGATTTTGTTCAACAACTTGTCAGCATAATCGCCGCGTAAAAAATCGGTACTCAATCCAGCTTGTCGCAGCTTCAATTCCAGTAATGACAATCGACGACTAACCTCTTTATATTGCGGATCATCATGACGGATACCTTTGAGGATATCCAGAAGCTGTATTGCTTCCCTCCGCTGCTCAAGTTCTGGCGGTAAGCAACCGGCATTCTTCAGCAAGCGATACCCCGCACGTAATTCCGGTGGCACGTGTGAATCATCATCCAGAATCAATGGCTCGCCACTTCCCGGAAGATTATCAAACTCACCTTTGGATTGTGCCTCAGTAATATGACGCTCTGCCCACTGGTCAAGTAACCACATAAATACTCCAGGGGATGAACAAAAAGAGTACAGCTATTGTAGATAAGTGGGGATACTACGGGTATAAAAAAACCCGCCGGGGCGGGTTTTTTTACGTTGCTTCAGATTACTCTGCAGCAGCTTCTGCTTTCTCTGAACGATCAACCAGCTCGATGTAAGCCATCGGCGCGTTGTCGCCTGCACGGAAGCCACACTTCAGAATACGAGTGTAACCACCGGCACGGCTCGCGAAACGCGGGCCCAGTTCGTTAAACAGTTTTGCCACGATCTCGTTATCACGAGTACGGGCGAATGCCAGACGACGATTAGCAACGCTATCAGTCTTGGCAAGAGTAATCAGCGGCTCAACTACGCGGCGCAGCTCTTTCGCTTTAGGCAGAGTCGTCTTGATGATTTCATGACGAACCAGTGAACCTGCCATATTGCGGAACATAGCCTGGCGATGGCTGCTGTTGCGGTTCAGTTGACGACCACTCTTACGATGGCGCATGACCTTATCCTTCTCAGTAAAACCTTAACCTGTGATCCGGTTACTCGTCAGCGATGCTTGCCGGTGGCCAGTTTTCCAGGCGCATGCCCAGAGACAGTCCACGGGAAGCCAGCACGTCTTTAATCTCAGTAAGAGATTTTTTACCAAGGTTAGGCGTTTTAAGGAGCTCAACCTCGGTACGCTGTACCAGATCACCGATATAGTGGATAGCTTCTGCTTTAAGGCAGTTAGCAGAGCGGACAGTCAATTCCAGATCGTCAACAGGGCGCAGCAGGATCGGATCGAACTCTGGTTTCTCTTCTTTCACTTCAGGCTGACGTACATCACGTAAGTCAACGAAAGCTTCCAGTTGTTCAGCCAGAATGGTTGCCGCACGACGAATCGCCTCTTCAGGATCGATTGTGCCGTTGGTTTCCATTTCGATGACCAGCTTGTCCAGGTCGGTACGCTGTTCTACACGCGCTGCTTCAACATTGTAGGCAATACGCTCCACAGGGCTGTAGCATGCGTCGACCAGCAGACGGCCGATTGGGCGCTCATCTTCTTCCGAATGAATTCGGGTAGAAGCCGGCACATAACCACGACCGCGCTGAACTTTGATACGCATGCTAATAGACGCGTTCTCATCGGTCAGGTGGCAGATCACGTGCTGCGGCTTGACGATTTCGACATCACCGTCGTGGGTGATATCGGCTGCAGTCACAGGGCCAATGCCAGATTTATTCAAGGTAAGAATAACTTCATCTTTGCCCTGAACTCTCACCGCCAGCCCTTTCAGGTTGAGCAGGATTTCCAGGATATCTTCCTGAACGCCTTCTTTGGTGCTGTACTCATGTAGTACACCATCAATCTCAACCTCGGTCACCGCGCAACCCGGCATCGATGAGAGCAGAATACGGCGCAGTGCGTTACCCAGAGTATGGCCAAAGCCACGCTCTAAAGGCTCAAGGGTCACCTTGGCGTGCGTCGAACTCACTTGCTCGATATCAACCAGGCGCGGTTTTAGAAACTCTGTCACAGAACCCTGCATTGTGTCCTCTCTTTGGTACTAAGCTTTACTTGGAGTAAAGCTCGACGATCAGGTGTTCGTTAATGTCCGCAGACAGATCAGAACGCTCCGGCTTACGCTTAAACGTACCTTCCATCTTGCCAGCATCAACTTCCAGCCAGGTTGGCTTTTCACGCTGCTCAGCCAGCTCCAGAGCGGCTTTCACGCGAGACTGCTTCTTCGCTTTCTCACGAATGCTTACAACGTCATTCGGACTAACCTGATAAGAAGCGATGTTAACAACACGACCGTTTACCATAATTGCTTTATGGCTAACCAGCTGACGTGCTTCTGCACGAGTGGCACCGAAGCCCATACGGTATACAACGTTGTCCAGACGACCTTCCAGCAGAGCCAACAGGTTTTCACCGGTGTTGCCTTTCAGACGTGCTGCTTCTTTGTAGTAGTTACGGAACTGACGCTCCAGCACACCATAGATACGGCGAACTTTTTGCTTTTCACGCAACTGCACACCATAGTCAGACAGACGCGGTTTACGCGCACCGTGCTGGCCAGGAGCTTGTTCAATTTTACACTTGGTATCGATCGCGCGAACGCCAGACTTAAGGAATAAGTCGGTGCCCTCACGACGGCTCAGCTTGAGCTTAGGACCCAAATATCTTGCCATTTTCTTTCTCCAACAAACCTGGAAAACGAAGCGTTATACGCGACGTTTTTTCGGCGGACGACAACCGTTATGAGGGATCGGAGTCACATCAGTAATGTTAGTGATGCGGAAACCTGCGGCGTTCAGAGCACGAATAGTAGATTCGCGGCCTGGACCCGGACCTTTAACCATAACTTCCAGATTCTTGATGCCGTATTCTTTCACGGCGTCAGCGCAACGCTCTGCTGCAACCTGAGCTGCAAACGGAGTGGATTTGCGAGAACCACGGAAACCGGAACCACCGGCTGTTGCCCAACCCAACGCGTTACCCTGACGATCAGTGATAGTCACGATGGTGTTGTTGAAAGAAGCATGGATATGAGCCACGCCGTCAGAGACTTGTTTTCTTACACGTTTACGTGCACGAATTGGTGCCTTTGCCATTATTCAATCACCCCGATTATTTCTTGATCGGTTTGCGCGGACCCTTACGGGTACGTGCGTTGGTCTTGGTACGCTGACCGCGAACCGGGAGACCACGACGATGACGCAAACCGCGATAGCAACCAAGATCCATCAGGCGCTTGATGCTCATGCTGATTTCACGGCGCAGATCACCTTCAACGACAAATTTGGCAACTTCGTCACGCAGCGTGTCGATTTGTCCTTCAGACAGCTCACTGATCTTAACATCTTCAGCGATACCCGCTGCAGCCAGGATGGCTTTAGAACGGGTCTTGCCGACGCCATAAATCGAAGTTAATGCGATTACGGCATGCTTATGATCAGGAATGTTAATGCCTGCTATACGGGCCACTATGCACTCCTACTATTTAATATGTACGTTCCATGCTGAAAAGCCCGTTTTCAGGATACTCAAATGGAAACGCACAGACATACAAAAGATTGGCTGGCTAATCTAGCCAGCTCAACCCAACTTTGCAAGAAAAATATGCGAAAAAATCAGCCTTGGCGCTGTTTATGCTTCGGCTCGGCACTGCAAATCACACGGATGACACCATCACGCTTAACGATTTTGCAGTTACGGCATAATTTCTTGACGGAAGCACGAACTTTCATTTTTACTCTCCGTAACTTCTCGGGCGACCAATTATCGGCCGTAGCCTTTCAGGTTCGCCTTCTTCAATGCAGACTCATACTGACTGGACATCATCAGAGTTTGCACTTGAGCCATAAAGTCCATAATCACGACAACAACGATAAGCAGTGAGGTCCCACCGAAGTAGAACGGTACTTTCATTGCATCACGCATGAACTCCGGGATCAGGCAGATAAAGGTAATGTACAGCGCACCAACCAAGGTCAGGCGGGTCATTACTTTATCGATATACTTCGCCGTTTGCTCTCCCGGACGAATTCCTGGTACAAATGCACCGGACTTCTTCAGGTTATCTGCTGTTTCACGCGGGTTGAAAACCAACGCCGTGTAGAAGAAACAGAAGAAGATGATTGCAGACGCATAGAGTAACACATAAAGCGGTTGCCCAGGCTGCAAATACAGCGAAATTGTTGTCAGCCAGTTCCAACCAGTACCGCCCCCGAACCATGACGCGATGGTCGCCGGGAACAGAATAATACTGGAAGCGAAGATTGCCGGGATTACCCCCGCCATATTCACTTTCAGCGGTAAATGTGTGCTCTGTGCAGCATAGACACGACGACCTTGCTGACGTTTCGCGTAGTTTACCACAATGCGGCGTTGACCACGCTCAACAAATACAACAAAGAACGTCACTGCAAATACTAATACTGCAACCAACAGCAACACGAGGAAGTGCAGGTCGCCTTGACGCGCTTGCTCGATAGTATGGGCAATGGCTGGCGGGAGTCCCGCGACAATACCGGCGAAGATAATGATTGAAATACCGTTGCCGATACCTCGTTCAGTAATCTGTTCGCCCAACCACATCAGGAACATGGTTCCTGTGACCAGACTTACAACAGCGGTGAAGTAGAATGCAAAGCCCGGGTTAATGACCAGGCCTTGCATACCAGGCATATTCGGCAGACCGGTAGCAATACCGATCGACTGGAATATTGCCAGCACCAGAGTACCGTAGCGGGTGTACTGGCTGATCTTACGACGACCAGACTCCCCTTCTTTCTTAATTTCTGCCAACGTTGGGTGAACCACCGTCAGCAGCTGGATAATGATCGATGCCGAAATATACGGCATGATCCCCAGAGCAAAGATAGAAGCACGGCTGAGAGCACCACCAGAGAACATGTTAAACATTTCAATGATGGTGCCTCGCTGTTGCTCAAGCAGTTTGGCAAGTACAGCGGCATCAATACCAGGGATCGGAATAAAAGAGCCAATACGGAACACAATCAGCGCACCGATAACAAACAGCAGTCTGCGTTTCAGCTCGCCTAAGCCACCTTTGGCACTTTGAAAATCTAATCCCGGTTGTTTAGCCATCTGCTACTTATTCCTCGATTTTACCGCCAGCAGCTTCGATAGCAGCACGAGCGCCTTTAGTAACACGCAGGCCACGAACAGTTACCGGAGTAGTTACTTCGCCAGCCAGGATCACTTTCGCGAACTCGATCTGGATACCGATAATGTTAGCCGCTTTCAGCGTGTTCAGGTCTACAACACCGCCTTCTACTTTAGCCAGGTCAGACAGACGAACTTCGGCTGTAATCGCTGCTTTACGAGAAGTGAAGCCGAATTTCGGCAGACGACGGTACAGAGGCATCTGACCACCCTCGAAACCGCGACGTACGCCACCGCCAGAACGAGACTTCTGACCTTTGTGACCACGACCACCGGTTTTACCGAGGCCAGAACCGATACCACGACCCAGGCGTTTACCCGCCTTTTTGGAGCCTTCGGCCGGAGACAGAGTATTTAAACGCATCTCTTACTCCTCAACTTTAACCATGAAGGAAACCGCGTTGATCATACCGCGAATAGCAGGAGTATCCTCGCGCTCTACGGTGTGACCAATACGACGCAGACCCAGGCCAAGCAGCGTTGCCTTGTGTTTCGGCAGACGACCGATTGCACTGCGGGTTTGAGTAATTTTAATAGTCTTTGCCATGGTTTATTTCCCCAGAATTTCTTCAACGGATTTACCACGCTTGGCAGCGACCATTTCTGGAGAATTCATATTTTCCAGGCCATCAATAGTTGCACGAACCACGTTGATCGGGTTGGTGGAACCATATGCTTTAGCCAGAACGTTATGAACCCCAGCGACTTCCAGAACGGCGCGCATTGCACCACCGGCGATGATACCGGTACCTTCGGAAGCCGGCTGCATGAATACGCGAGAACCCGTGTGAACACCTTTAACAGGGTGTTGCAGAGTGCCGTTATTCAGCGCGACGTTAATCATATTGCGACGGGCTTTTTCCATCGCTTTCTGGATCGCTGCTGGAACTTCACGCGCTTTACCGTAACCAAAACCAACGCGACCGTTACCATCGCCAACTACAGTCAGAGCTGTGAAGGAGAAAATACGACCACCTTTAACGGTTTTAGATACGCGGTTTACCGCGATCAGCTTTTCCTGCAGTTCGCCAGCTTGTTTTTCGATGTGAGCCATCTTACACCTCTACCTTAGAACTGAAGGCCAGCTTCACGGGCAGCATCTGCCAGTGCCTGGACACGACCATGATATTGGAACCCGGAACGGTCAAAGGATACATCTTTGATGCCTTTTTCCAGAGCGCGTTCAGCGACAGCTTTACCCACAGCTGCAGCCGCGTCTTTGTTACCGGTGTACTTCAGTTGTTCAGCGATAGCTTTTTCTACAGTAGAAGCAGCTACCAGAACTTCAGAACCGTTCGGTGCAATTACCTGTGCGTAAATGTGACGCGGGGTACGATGTACCACCAGGCGAGTTGCGCCCAGCTCCTGGAGCTTGCGGCGTGCGCGGGTCGCACGACGGATACGAGCAGATTTCTTATCCATAGTGTTACCTTACTTCTTCTTAGCCTCTTTGGTACGCACGACTTCGTCGGCGTAACGAACACCCTTGCCTTTGTAAGGCTCAGGACGACGGTAGGCGCGCAGATCCGCTGCAACCTGGCCGATCACCTGCTTATCAGCGCCTTTCAGCACGATTTCAGTCTGAGTCGGACATTCAGCAGTGATACCCGCAGGCAGCTGATGGTCAACAGGATGAGAGAAACCCAGAGACAGGTTAATCACATTGCCTTTAACCGCTGCACGGTAACCTACACCAACCAGCTGCAGCTTCTTAGTGAAGCCTTCGGTAACACCGATAACCATTGAGTTCAGCAGGGCACGCGCGGTACCAGCCTGTGCCCAACCGTCTGCGTAACCATCACGCGGACCGAAGGTCAGGGTATTATCTGCATGTTTAACTTCAACAGCATCGTTGAGAGTACGAGTCAGCTCGCCGTTTTTACCTTTGATCGTAATAACCTGACCGTTGATTTTTACGTCAACGCCGGCAGGAACAACGACCGGTGCTTTAGCAACACGAGACATTTTTTCCTCCGATTAGGCTACGTAGCAGATAATTTCGCCACCAAGACCAGCCTGGCGCGCTGCACGATCAGTCATAACACCTTTAGAGGTAGAAACAACTGCGATACCCAGACCCGCCATAACTTTCGGCAGCTCATCTTTACGTTTATAGATGCGCAGACCTGGGCGGCTGACACGCTGAATGCTTTCTACAACAGCTTTGCCCTGGAAATACTTCAGAGTAAGTTCCAGTTCAGGCTTGGTGTCGCCTTCAACTTTAAAATCTTCAATAAAACCTTCTTCCTTCAGCACGTTGGCGATTGCCACTTTCAGCTTGGAGGAAGGCATGGTGACCGCAGCTTTGTTCGCGGCCTGACCGTTACGGATACGGGTCAGCATATCCGCGATCGGATCTTGCATGCTCATCTGTCTTTACTCCCGTGATTCAATTGGTGACAATTACCAGCTAGCCTTTTTCAGACCCGGGATTTCACCGCGCATAGCGGCTTCACGGACCTTAATACGGCTCAACCCGAACTTCCGCAGGAAACCATGCGGACGACCTGTTTGACGGCAGCGGTTACGCTGACGAGACGGGCTGGAATCACGCGGCAGAGTCTGCAGCTTGAGAACAGCGTTCCAACGATCTTCGTCGGAAGCGTTCACATCAGAGATGATCGCTTTCAGTTCAGCGCGTTTCGCGAAGTATTTATCAGCTAAAGCTACGCGTTTTACTTCGCGTGCTTTCATTGATTGCTTAGCCATTTAGTAACCCTACCTTACTTGCGGAACGGGAAGTCAAAGGCAGCCAGCAGAGCGCGGCCTTCTTCGTCAGATTTCGCAGTAGTGGTAATGGTAATATCCAAACCACGAACGCGGTCGACTTTATCGTAGTCGATTTCTGGGAAGATGATCTGCTCACGGACACCCATGCTGTAGTTACCACGACCGTCGAAAGACTTAGCGGACAGGCCACGGAAGTCACGGATACGAGGTACAGCAATAGTGATCAGGCGCTCAAAGAACTCCCACATGCGTTCGCCACGCAGAGTTACTTTACAGCCGATCGGATAGCCCTGACGGATTTTGAAGCCTGCAACAGATTTGCGTGCTTTGGTGATCAGCGGTTTTTGACCGGAGATTGCTGCCAGGTCTGCTGCTGCGTTATCCAGCAGTTTTTTGTCAGCGATCGCTTCACCAACACCCATGTTCAGGGTGATCTTCTCGACCCGAGGGACTTGCATGACAGAATTGTAGTTAAACTCAGTCATGAGTTTTTTAACTACTTCGTCTTTGTAGTAATCATGCAGTTTCGCCATCGTACTACTCCAAATTACTTGATAGTTTCGCTGTTAGACTTGAAGAAACGGACTTTTTTACCGTCTTCGAATCTAAAGCCTACACGGTCAGCCTTGCCGGTTGCCGCATTGAAGATTGCTACGTTGGAAACCTGAATAGCGGCTTCTTTTTCAACGATGCCACCCGGTTGGTTCAGGGCCGGAACCGGCTTCTGATGTTTCTTAACCAGGTTGATACCTTCAACAATGACCTTGCCGGAAGACAGGACATTCTTAACTTTACCGCGTTTACCTTTATCTTTACCGGTTAACACGATAACTTCGTCATCACGACGGATTTTCGCTGCCATGATTCGCTCCTTAGAGTACTTCTGGTGCCAGAGAGATAATTTTCATGAACTTCTCACTACGAAGCTCACGAGTTACCGGCCCAAAAATACGCGTACCGATAGGCTGCTCGCTGTTGTTGTTCAGAAGAACACAAGCATTACCATCGAAGCGAATGACAGAACCGTCCGGGCGACGAACACCCTTCTTGGTGCGCACCACTACCGCCTTCAGCACATCACCTTTTTTGACCTTACCACGCGGAATTGCTTCTTTGATGGTGATCTTGATGATGTCGCCTACGCCTGCGTAGCGACGGTGCGAGCCACCCAGAACCTTGATACACATTACGCGACGTGCACCGGAGTTGTCGGCGACGTTCAGCATAGTCTGTTCTTGGATCATTTTAGTGCTCCGCTAATGTCAACTACTACTGAGACCCGAAAATCAGGTCGTTAAAAATCCCCATATCGAGGGCGCGGCATTATAACACCGCTTCAAGGATATGGGTAGAAAAAATAAACGGCTCATTTCTGAGCCGTTTATTCGTATCGAGAGAGTGTACTGTATTACAGAACCGCTTTCTCTACAACGCGAACCAGCGTCCAGGATTTAGTCTTGGACAGCGGACGGCATTCGCGGATTTCAACCACGTCACCGATACCGCATTCGTTGTTCTCGTCATGTACGTGCAGTTTGGTCGTACGCTTGATGAATTTACCGTAGATCGGGTGTTTCACAAAACGTTCGATAGCAACAACAATGGATTTCTCCATTTTGTCGCTAACAACGCGACCTTGCAGAGTACGGATTTTATCGGTCATTACGCACCCGCCTTCTCGTTCAGTAAAGTCTTAACGCGTGCGACATCGCGACGCACTTGCTTCAACAGGTGAGACTGTTGCAGCTGGCCACTTGCAGCCTGCATACGCAGGTTGAACTGCTCACGCAGCAGGTTCAGCAGCTCGGTGTTCAGCTCTTCAACGCTCTTCTCACGCAGCTCTTTTGCTTTCATTACATCACCGTCTTAGTTACAAAGGTGGTTTTAATCGGCAGTTTCGCTGCTGCCAGCTTGAATGCTTCACGGGCCAGCTCTTCCGGAACACCGTCCATTTCATACAGGACTTTACCCGGCTGAATCAAGGCAACCCAATACTCCACGTTACCTTTACCTTTACCCATACGCACTGCCAGCGGCTTTTCAGTGATCGGTTTGTCCGGGAACACACGGATCCAGATCTTACCTTGACGCTTAACTGCACGGGTCATAGCACGACGTGCTGCTTCGATCTGACGTGCAGTCAGACGACCACGGCCAACAGCTTTCAGACCGAAGCTGCCGAAGCTAACATCCGTACCCTGCGCCAGACCGCGGTTACGGCCTTTGTGCATTTTACGGAATTTTGTACGCTTTGGTTGTAACATCAGCGACGCTCCTTATTTACGGCCTTTACGCTGCTGCTTTTTAGGCTGAGCAGCCGGTTTTTCCGGTTGTTCAACAGCAGCCATACCACCCAGGATCTCGCCTTTGAAGATCCACACTTTAACGCCGATTACACCGTAAGTGGTGTGCGCTTCAGAGGTGTTGTAGTCGATGTCAGCACGCAGAGTGTGCAGCGGTACGCGACCTTCGCGGTACCATTCGGTACGTGCGATTTCCGCGCCGCCCAGACGGCCGCTAACTTCAACTTTGATACCTTTAGCGCCCAGACGCATTGCGTTCTGTACAGCACGCTTCATAGCACGACGGAACATAACGCGACGTTCCAGCTGAGAAGTGATGCTGTCAGCAACCAGTTTTGCGTCCAGTTCAGGCTTACGAACTTCGGCGATGTTGATCTGTGCAGGAACGCCAGCGATGTCCGCTACGACCTTACGCAGTTTTTCTACGTCTTCACCTTTTTTACCGATAACGATACCCGGGCGAGCAGTGTGAATGGTTACACGGATGCTCTTAGCCGGACGCTCGATAACGATACGAGATACGGACGCTTTAGCCAGTTCCTTAGTCAGGTACTGACGTACTTTAAAATCGCTGTCCAGGTTGTCAGCGAATTCTTTGGTGTTCGCAAACCAGGTAGAGTTCCATGGTTTTACAATACCCAGGCGAATACCATTAGGATGTACTTTCTGACCCATTGCTAGTCTCCAGAGTCTCAGCGATCGGACACAACCACAGTGATGTGGCTGGTGCGCTTCAGGATGCGATCTGCACGACCTTTTGCACGCGGCATAATGCGCTTCATGCTCGGGCCTTCGTCTACGAAAATTTTCGTAACTTTCAGATCGTCAATGTCAGCGCCATCGTTGTGTTCAGCGTTAGCAATGGCAGATTCCAGAACTTTCTTGACCAGTACAGCCGCTTTCTTGTTGGTGTAGGTCAAAATATCCAGAGCCTGCGACACTTTCTTACCGCGAATCAGGTCAGCAACAAGGCGAACCTTCTGAGCAGAAGAACGAGCATGGCGATGTTTAGCGATAGTTTCCATCTCTTCCTCCTACCTTATTTCTTCTTCGCTTTTTTATCAGCAGCGTGGCCGCGATAAGTACGAGTCGGTGCGAATTCACCCAGTTTGTGACCGACCATTTCGTCGGTTACAAATACCGGAACGTGCTGACGACCATTATGGACAGCGATGGTCAAACCGATCATGTTAGGAAAGATCGTTGAACGACGGGACCAAGTGCGCAGGGGCTTCTTGTCTCCGCTTTCCACCGCTTTCTCTACCTTCTTCAGCAAGTGCAGGTCAATAAAAGGACCTTTCTTGAGAGAACGTGGCATGGCTTATCCTCTAAAATTATTTGCTACGGCGACGTACGATGAATTTATCAGTACGCTTGTTGCTGCGGGTCTTCTTACCTTTGGTCTGAACGCCCCACGGAGTTACCGGGTGCTTACCAAAGTTACGACCTTCACCACCACCATGTGGGTGGTCTACCGGGTTCATCGCGGTACCGCGAACGGTCGGACGAACACCACGCCAGCGTGCAGCACCTGCTTTACCCAGAACGCGCAGCATATGCTCAGCATTGCCAACTTCGCCCAGAGTTGCACGGCAGTCTGCTTCTACTTTACGCATTTCACCAGAACGCAGACGCAGGGTGACATAAGCACCATCACGAGCAACGATCTGAACGTAAGTACCAGCGGAACGTGCCAGCTGACCGCCTTTACCTGGTTTCATTTCTACGTTATGAACAGTAGAACCAACCGGGATGTTGCGCATCGGCAGGGTGTTACCTGGTTTGATTGCAGCATCAACGCCAGACTGAATCTGGTCGCCAGCTTTCAGGCCTTTAGGGGCCAGGATGTAACGGCGTTCACCGTCTTTGTACAGAACCAGCGCGATGTTCGCGGAACGGTTCGGATCGTACTCAAGACGTTCAACAACTGCCGGGATACCGTCTTTGTTGCGTTTGAAGTCAACAATACGGTAAGCCTGCTTGTGGCCACCACCGATATGACGAGTGGTGATACGGCCATTGTTGTTACGACCACCGGATTTGCTGTTTTTTTCCAGCAACGGAGCAAAAGGTTTGCCCTTGTGCAGCTCAGGGTTAACCACTTTAACAACGTGGCGACGACCCGGAGATGTCGGTTTACATTTAACAACTGCCATTGTATTACTCCTCCGACTTACTCAGCGCCGCCAACGAAGTCCAGATTCTGGCCTTCTTTCAGGGTGACGTAAGCTTTTTTCCAGTCGCTACGACGACCGATACGCTGTCCGTGACGTTTAACTTTCCCTTTAACTACCAGGGTGTTAACGACTTCGACTTCGACTTCAAACAGTTTCTGCACAGCAGCTTTGATTTCTGCTTTGGTCGCGTCTTTAGCAACTTTGAGTACGATGGTGTTGGATTTTTCCATCGCAGTAGACGCTTTTTCAGAAACGTGCGGTGCACGCAGCACCTTCAGCAGACGTTCTTCACGAATCATGCCAGCATCTCCTCAACTTGCTTAACAGCATCAGCAGTCATTACGACTTTGTCGAAGGCGATCAGGCTAACCGGGTCGATACCAGTTGCATCGCGTACGTCAACCTTGTGCAGGTTGCGCGCAGCCAGGAACAGGTTTTCGTCCAGCTCACCGGTGATGATCAGCACATCTTCCAGAGCCATGTCTTTCAGTTTCTGTGCCAGCAGCTTAGTTTTCGGCGCTTCTACAGAGAACTTCTCGACAACGATCAGACGATCCTGACGTACCAGTTCGGACAGGATGCTTTTCAGCGCGCCGCGGTACATCTTCTTGTTAACTTTTTGACTGTGGTCCTGCGGACGAGCAGCAAAGGTCACGCCACCAGAACGCCAGATCGGGCTCTTGATAGAACCAGAACGCGCACGGCCGGTGCCTTTCTGGCGCCACGGTTTTTTACCGGAACCAGTTACTTCAGCACGAGTCTTCTGAGCACGAGTACCCTGACGAGCACCAGCTGCATAAGCAACAACAACCTGGTGAACCAGCGCTTCGTTGAAATCACGACCGAAGGTAGTTTCGGAAACAGTCAGCGCGCTCTGCGCGTCTTTCAATACTAATTCCATTGCTATCTCCTTACGCCTTCACAGCTGGTTTAACGATCAGGTCGCTACCGGTTGCACCCGGGACAGCACCTTTAACCAGCAGCAGGTTGCGCTCAGCGTCAACGCGTACTACGTCAAGGCTCTGAACGGTTACACGTTCGTTACCCATCTGACCTGCCATTTTCTTGCCTTTGAACACTTTGCCCGGAGTCTGGTTCTGACCGATAGAACCCGGAACGCGGTGAGACAAGGAGTTACCGTGAGTAGCGTCCTGGGTACGGAAGTTCCAGCGCTTAACGGTACCTGCGAAACCTTTACCTTTAGAGGTGCCAGTTACGTCAACTTTTTTAACGTCAGCAAACAGTTCAACGCTAATGCTCTGACCTACAGTGAACTCTTCGCCTTCAGCCAGGCGGAATTCCCACAGACCACGGCCAGCTTCTACGCCAGCTTTAGCGAAGTGGCCAGCTTCAGGCTTGGTCACACGGTTAGCTTTTTTAGCACCGGTGGTTACCTGAATAGCACGGTAGCCATCGTTAGCCAGGTCTTTAACCTGAGTAACGCGGTTTGCTTCAACTTCGATTACGGTTACTGGGATAGAAACGCCGTCTTCTGTGAAGATACGGGTCATACCCACTTTTTTACCGACTAAACCAATCATTGTTTCAACCTCTCAATCGCTCAATGACCTGATTAACCCAGGCTGATCTGCACGTCTACACCGGCAGCCAGATCCAGACGCATCAGAGCATCAACGGTTTTCTCGGTTGGCTCAACGATGTCAACCAGACGCAAGTGAGTACGGATTTCGTACTGATCGCGCGCGTCTTTGTTGACGTGCGGGGAGATCAGAACAGTGAAGCGCTCTTTGCGTGTCGGCAGCGGGATCGGACCACGGACCTGCGCACCAGTGCGCTTGGCAGTCTCGACGATTTCCGCGGTTGCTTGATCGATCAGACGATGATCAAACGCTTTCAGGCGGATACGGATTCTTTGGTTCTGCATGAGACCAGAGCTCCAATTATTTTATAAACGAAAATGATTACTCCTCAGACCCATTACGATTGATGGGAGAGTGTAACCGTTCTTACGTAGCTCCCCGATTGGGAGCATTGTTAGGTAGCCAAATTCGGCTAACTGAGGTTCAGATTGAACCTGCTGTCAACTACGACAAGCCCGCGCATTATACATACTTAACCACCGAACGCAAGCGTATTGCTAGTAAAGTAAACAGCTTTCGGGTTATCTCTCAAGTTCGTTCAGCGCATTTTTGACACGCTCTCTTAAACCGGCTTTCTCGTCGCTTTCTTCTACAGTATTTTCTTCGTCTTCAGAAGAAGTGGTGGCATTCTCAACCGCGACGCCTGGGTCATCTTCCTCCTCGACGGATTCGACGACGGGGAGTGGCTGTTTTTTGAAGAAATAGTGTTGTGTTGATTGTTTAAAAGTGGGCGTTTCAGCATCTACTGTGACTTCTGCTTTTACTATCCAAAGCGCCCATAGCTGCCTGGCATACCCACCAACCAACACCATTCCTGCAAACCACAGGCACATCAGCAATAAACAAATGATATATATTATGGTGCTGTGTTTTTGTCGGGAGAAGATACCAGGGTGACCTGTTTCTTTCTGCTCACGCGCGGCGATATAGAATTCAAACATGTCATTTCCCCTTCACTGTTGTTTCCGGGGAAATATTTGCTTCATCCCGATATAAGTAGGCACTCTCCCCTGCCACCTGCCAGAGATGTACTAACGTTGAAAAGCCAACAACACCGTCAGTTTTCAAGTGGTGGCTTTTTTGAAATTGCTTTATTTTTTCTACCAAGAAGGGACGCCACTCCGCCGAAGGTTCTGTCGAAATATGCAATGCACGGTTTAACATCGTTTCCAGCCAGAGAATCTCTTCCTCGCTGCTATCACGCGTAATGGTACTCTCCCCTTCCGGCGACATTTTCCACAACAGAAGATAATCACCCGTCCATACCGACTCAAACCATTGATGTGTCAGAGTCCAGGTTTGCTGATCTACGAGGACATCAACGGTAGCCTCACCGACGCGAACGACCACAACAGGCAATTTTTTGTCCCCGACTTTAAGCGATGCGATCCAAGGCAAATTCTGATCTACCAATGTTTGTAAAGAAGCATTCCCACTTTTACATGCCAGCCCCGCTCTTACTGCCTGATCGCACCAGGCCGAATCGGCTGGGACCTCGTACCCCCATACGCCGTATAACACGCTTAGCGCCTCACTATCGCGCATCACCACATGAGCAATATCCTTAGTCATATCTTGTTTAACTACTGGCGTTACGGGTATCAGCCACGCAGGAACGGGTAACGGAGCTGTAAAAGAGGACAGCAGTAACCAACCACAGGTAAGTGCGATAATGGTTCCACTCATCACCACGGCAAGCTGCATTTTCCGGGGGCGGTTATCACCCAATATGCGGTAAATCATTCGCCATTGTTTTGCTGTGAAAACGCTGGTCTGCTCGGCTTGCTGTAATAAGCGAATTGTTTCGCCGGCAAGCGCCAGCTTTCTGCGATCCCCCCGACATAATAAAGCTATCCGTTTCAGAACTCTGGCGGTTAAAAGGAGATCGGGCTGGTCAATATTCTGACCTTCAAGGATGCTTGCCTTAAGCTCGTGCTCCGTCAGACGTCCTGTCGAGACAAGTTCAATGCCCTGTTTTTTAAAATCACGTTCGACTTTTCGATCGGGTCTGCCGATCAGCAAAAATTGACCGTCAGGAATAAGAGATATCGCGCGTTGGAGATCATCAAGTATGCGGCGGTGATTCAGGTGAGCATTTTCAATAATAATAAGAGGGCAGCGACTATCAGTTCGATGAAGCGCATGCAGTAATTGACCCGCCATCTCATCTCGCGTCCAGGCGCTGTCACGGCAGCCCTGTTCAGCCGCATTATCGTCGGTAACGATCCATGCGGCCTTACCTTGCCAGGAAACAACGAGGCTTAAAGTAATCACACGGCGATGTTTATCTTTTTGTAGTTGCTGCGCCAGCCAGGTTTTTCCACTTCCAGCCTCACCCAACAAATAGCACAGACGCCAGGTCTGACGTTTCTCACGCAACCAGGAAAGAATAACTTCTCTTCTCGTAGACATAGAACTTCCTGTTTTAATTATTGATTATCCTTAATCATAAAAATAATGTATGTATTTATTAATTAAATACATATTACTAATATAAATAAATTTTGCTTGATTCATGCAAGCGGCATTAATACTATTTATACTAACGTCAATATACAACCCACCCAATCTATTTTATTAGAACATACATCGTGCCCACACTACGCTTCCCCTTCCACCTGGCGAATCATAATAAAGATGCTGCCATCAATATATTGATTATATTTATAAGTATAGGGCTGATTATTTTTAATGTGAATTATTTCCATACAACTATAGTTAAAAATGGACAGATCATTAATCAACCAACAAATGCATTTCAGTCTGAGTTCAGCCTTGCCGCTTTATGGCGCAACGATAATCATGCTGGGGTAAAAGATGCAAATCCCGTGGCAGTTAATCAGGAAACACCGAAGCTCTCTATAGCGCTTAATGGTATTGTACTCACATCGAATGATGAGACTTCTTTTGTCTTAATTAATGAGGGGAGCGAACAAAAGCGATACTCCCTCAACGAAGCCCTTGAGTCAGCGCCGGGAACGTTTATTAGAAAAATAAATAAAACCAGCGTTGTGTTTGAAACTCACGGGCATTACGAAAAAGTAACTCTCCATCCAGGGCTACCTGACATCATCAAGCAGCCTGATTCGGAAAGTCAAAATGTACTCGCTGATTATATTATCGCCACGCCTATACGTGATGGAGAACAGATATACGGGCTTCGATTGAACCCTCGTAAGGGCCTCAATGCATTTACCACCAGCTTGCTACAACCAGGGGATATCGCCCTCAGGATCAATAATCTTTCGCTGACCCACCCTGATGAGGTTTCACAGGCATTAAGTTTACTGCTAACTCAACAAAGTGCTCAGTTTACAATTCGTCGCAACGGCGTACCCCGCTTGATAAATGTTTCCGTCGCGGAACTTACAGGAATGAATGGACAGCGTCATGAAAGGACTCAATAAAATCACCTGCTGCTTGCTGGCAGCACTACTCATGCCTTGTGCAGGGCACGCTGAGAACGAACAATACGGCGCGAACTTCAATAACGCCGATATCCGCCAGTTCGTGGAAATAGTGGGTCAGCATCTTGGCAAAACGATCCTGATCGACCCTTCGGTACAGGGAACCATTTCCGTACGCAGTAATGATACGTTTAGCCAACAGGAGTACTACCAGTTCTTTTTAAGTATTCTTGATCTTTACGGTTATTCCGTGATCACGCTGGATAATGGTTTTCTGAAAGTGGTGCGCTCAGCTAATGTAAAAACATCACCAGGGATGATTGCTGACAGTTCTCGTCCTGGCGCTGGTGATGAGTTGGTCACTCGTATCGTACCGCTTGAGAACGTTCCTGCTCGTGATCTTGCCCCTCTGCTTCGCCAAATGATGGATGGCGGCAGCGTCGGCAATGTCGTGCATTATGAACCCTCCAACGTTCTTATTCTGACCGGTCGTGCCTCCACCATTAATAAACTGATTGAAGTCATAAAGCGCGTTGATGTCATCGGCACAGAGAAGCAGCAAATTATTCATCTGGAATATGCGTCAGCGGAAGATCTCGCAGAGATTCTTAATCAATTAATCAGCGAAAGCCATGGTAAAAGCCAGATGCCTGCCCTCCTTTCCGCGAAGATTGTGGCGGATAAGCGAACCAACTCTCTTATCATCAGCGGGCCGGAAAAAGCACGCCAGCGCATCACTTCATTACTGAAGAGCCTTGATGTAGAAGAGAGCGAGGAAGGAAATACCCGGGTCTATTACCTGAAATATGCTAAAGCCACGAATCTGGTGGAAGTGCTAACCGGTGTTTCCGAAAAGCTGAAAGATGAAAAAGGGAATTCGCGTAAGCCTTCTTCTACTTCTGCGATGGATAATGTGGCCATTACCGCCGATGAACAGACCAACTCGTTGGTCATTACCGCTGACCAGCCCGTCCAGGAGAAACTCGCCACGGTAATTGCACGTCTGGATATTCGCCGTGCACAGGTGCTGGTTGAGGCAATCATCGTTGAAGTTCAGGATGGAAATGGACTCAACCTCGGCGTGCAATGGGCGAATAAAAACGTTGGCGCACAGCAATTTACCAATACGGGATTACCGATTTTTAACGCTGCACAAGGTGTGGCTGATTATAAAAAGAATGGTGGGATCACCAGCGCGAATCCTGCCTGGGATATGTTTAGCGCCTACAATGGCATGGCCGCAGGCTTCTTCAATGGCGACTGGGGCGTATTGTTGACTGCGCTGGCCAGTAACAATAAAAATGACATCCTCGCCACCCCGAGCATCGTAACGCTGGATAATAAACTCGCGTCCTTCAACGTTGGCCAGGATGTGCCGGTGCTATCCGGGTCACAGACCACTTCAGGGGATAACGTCTTTAATACCGTCGAACGCAAAACGGTGGGCACAAAACTCAAAGTCACTCCGCAGGTTAATGAAGGCGACGCGGTACTGCTCGAAATAGAGCAGGAGGTTTCCAGCGTTGACTCTTCGTCTAATTCGACGCTCGGCCCGACATTTAACACCCGTACTATTCAAAACGCCGTGCTGGTAAAAACCGGTGAAACGGTGGTCCTGGGCGGATTGCTGGACGATTTCTCTAAAGAGCAAGTGTCAAAGGTTCCTCTGCTTGGCGATATTCCTTTAGTGGGGCAACTCTTCCGCTATACCTCGACCGAGCGCGCTAAACGCAACCTGATGGTATTTATCCGTCCGACGATTATCCGTGACGATGATGTTTATCGCTCGTTGTCAAAAGAGAAATACACCCGCTACCGCCAGGAGCAACAACAGCGGATCGACGGGAAATCAAAAGCGCTGGTTGGCTCGGAAGATTTGCCGGTGCTGGATGAGAACACGTTCAACAGCCATACCCCTGCGCCCTCGGCACGGTAAGGCATTCTTATGAGAATTCACTCACCGTACCCCGCCAGTTGGGCGCTGGCACAACGAATTGGTTATCTCTATTCAGAGGGCGAGATTATTTATCTCGCCGATACGCCATTCGAACGGTTACTCGATATTCAACGTCAGGTTGGCCAGTGCCAGACCATGACCAGCTTGTCACAGGCTGATTTTGAAGCCCGGCTGGAAGCGGTGTTCCATCAGAATACCGGTGAGTCGCAACAGATTGCGCAGGATATCGATCAATCCGTCGATCTTCTCTCGCTTTCGGAAGAGATGCCCGCAAATGAAGATCTCCTGAATGAAGATTCAGCGGCACCCGTTATCCGCTTGATCAATGCGATTTTGAGTGAGGCCATCAAAGAAACCGCCTCCGATATCCACATTGAAACCTATGAAAAAACAATGTCGATCCGTTTTCGCATCGACGGCGTTTTGCGGACAATTTTACAGCCAAACAAAAAACTGGCGGCACTGCTTATCTCCCGAATTAAGGTCATGGCTCGTCTTGATATCGCCGAAAAACGTATTCCACAGGATGGAAGAATTAGTTTGCGTATCGGGCGACGTAACATAGATGTCCGCGTATCCACACTGCCGTCCATCTATGGTGAACGTGCCGTGCTCCGCCTGCTGGATAAAAACAGCCTCCAGCTTTCATTGAACAACCTGGGGATGACGGCAGCGGATAAGCAGGATTTAGAAAATCTCATTCAGCTTCCGCACGGTATTATCCTGGTGACAGGGCCGACAGGCTCCGGTAAAAGCACCACGCTCTACGCCATTCTTTCGGCGCTTAATACCCCTGGCCGTAATATTCTGACGGTAGAAGATCCCGTGGAATATGAACTGGAAGGCATAGGACAAACGCAGGTGAATACCCGCGTGGATATGTCTTTCGCTCGCGGCCTGCGCGCCATACTTCGCCAGGACCCGGATGTCGTCATGGTGGGGGAGATTCGTGATACAGAAACCGCGCAAATTGCGGTTCAGGCCTCGCTCACCGGCCATCTGGTACTCTCAACACTCCACACTAACAGTGCATCAGGCGCAGTCACCCGGCTACGCGACATGGGCGTCGAATCATTCCTGCTTTCGTCTTCACTGGCAGGGATTATCGCGCAACGTCTGGTTCGTCGCCTGTGTCCGCAATGCCGACAATTCACGCCCGTATCACCCCAACAAGCGCAGATGTTTAAATATCATCAGCTCGCGGTGACAGCAATTGGCACTCCCGTAGGCTGCCCTCATTGCCATCAATCCGGCTATCAGGGGCGCATGGCGATCCACGAAATGATGGTGGTGACGCCGGAATTGCGGGCCGCTATTCATGAAAATGTGGATGAACAAACACTGGAGCGACTAGTCCGGCAACAACACAACGCCTTAATCAAAAATGGCCTGCAAAAAGTGATAAGCGGTGACACCTCCTGGGATGAGGTTATGCGCGTCGCCAGTGCCACGCTGGAGAGCGAAGCATGAATTATCGCTATCGCGCCATGACCCAGGATGGTCAAAAATTGCAAGGGATCATTGATGCTAACGATGAACGTCAGGCACGACTGCGGCTGCGTGAAGAAGGGCTTTTCCTGCTGGATATTCGCCCCCAAAAAAGTTCGGGAGTAAAAACACGTCGCCCGAGGATCAGCCATAGTGAACTGACGCTTTTCACCCGGCAGTTGGCAACCTTAAGCGCAGCGGCATTACCTCTGGAAGAGAGCCTTGCCGTAATCGGTCAACAAAGCAGTAATAAACGACTGGCTGATGTGTTAAATCAGGTACGCAGCGCCATCCTTGAAGGGCATCCCCTTTCCGATGCGTTACAACATTTTCCCACGCTTTTCGATTCGCTCTACCGTACCCTGGTTAAAGCGGGCGAAAAGAGCGGCCTGCTGGCCCCGGTGTTGGAAAAACTGGCTGATTACAATGAAAATCGGCAGAAAATCCGCAGCAAACTCATTCAGTCGCTGATCTACCCCTGCATGCTGACTGCGGTGGCGATTGTGGTCGTGATTATTCTCCTCACTGCTGTCGTGCCCAAAATTACCGAACAGTTCGTGCATATGAAGCAGCAACTGCCGCTGAGTACACGCATTCTTTTAGGTCTGAGCGACACGTTGCAACATACCGGCCCAACATTACTAGCGACAGTGTTTATTGTCGCTGTAGGTTTCTGGCTCTGGTTAAAACGCGGCAATAACCGCCACCGTTTTCATGCCATGTTGCTGCGCGTTGCACTCATCGGCCCGCTGATTTGCGCCATTAACAGCGCACGCTATCTCCGCACTTTAAGTATTTTGCAATCCAGCGGCGTCCCTCTGCTGGATGGGATGAATTTGTCCACCGAAAGTCTCAGCAACCTCGAAATCCGCCAGCGTCTGGCAAATGCGGCAGAAAACGTTCGGCAGGGTAACAGCATTCATCTTTCGCTGGAACAAACCGCAATCTTCCCGCCGATGATGCTCTACATGGTGGCCTCTGGCGAAAAAAGCGGGCAGCTCGGCACGTTAATGGTCAGAGCAGCAGATAACCAGGAGACACTCCAACAAAATCGGATCGCCTTAACGCTCTCCATCTTCGAGCCCGCACTCATTATTACGATGGCACTGATCGTCCTGTTTATTGTCGTCTCGGTACTCCAACCTCTTCTTCAACTTAACTCAATGATTAATTAAGGAAAAACAATGCGCGCAACGGATAAGCAACGCGGTTTTACATTACTGGAAATTATGGTGGTAATTGTCATCATTGGCGTACTTGCCAGCCTGGTGGTTCCCAACCTGATGGGCAATAAAGAAAAGGCGGATAAGCAAAAAGCCGTCAGCGATATCGTGGCACTGGAAAACGCCCTGGATATGTACAAACTCGACAATCATCGCTATCCAACCACAAATCAGGGGCTTGAATCCTTAGTCGAAGCGCCGACACTGCCACCGCTGGCCGCAAACTATAACAAGGAAGGTTATATCAAGCGTCTGCCTGCCGATCCCTGGGGCAATGATTATGTCCTCGTTAATCCTGGTGAACATGGTGCATACGATCTGCTTTCAGCAGGGCCCGATGGTGAAATGGGAACCGAGGACGACATCACCAACTGGGGTTTGAGCAAGAAGAAAAAGTAAGTCAGCGATGAATCAGCAACGCGGGTTTACCCTGCTGGAGATGATGCTGGTGCTGGCGCTGGTCGCTATCACGGCAAGTGTGGTGCTCTTCACATATGGTCGGGAGGATGTCGCCAACACTCGTGCGCGCGAAACAGCGGCGCGGTTTACCGCTGCACTTGAATTAGCCATCGACCGCGCTACGCTCAGTGGTCAGCCTGTCGGTATCCATTTCTCTGATTCAGCATGGCGCATTATGGTACCGGGCAAAAAACCATCAGCCTGGCGCTGGGTTCCATTACAAGAAGATGCCGCAGACGAGAGCAAAAATGACTGGGATGAAGAACTCTCAATTCATCTTCAGCCATTTAAACCTGATGACAGCAACCAACCGCAGGTGGTGATTCTGGCCGACGGACAAATCACGCCCTTCTCTTTGATGATGGCTAACGCAGGGACCGGTGAGCCGCTCCTGACGTTAGTCAGTTCAGGCTCATGGCCCCTGGATCAAATGCTCGCCAGAGATACCCGCCCATGAACAAACAATCAGGGATGACACTGCTTGAAGTCTTACTGGCGATGAGTATTTTCGCCACTGTTGCGCTGGCTTTAATGAGCAGCATGCAAGGGCAACGAAATGCCATCGAGCGGATGCGTAATGAGACGCTGGCGCTGTGGATCGCAGATAACCAGCTTAAGTCGCAAGATACATTCAACGATGAAAACACGTCCAGTTCAGGCAAAGAGATAATTAATGGCGAAGAGTGGAAATGGCGCAGCGATGTCCATTCAAGCAAAGACGGCACGCTTCTGGAACGCACCATAACGGTGACGTTACCCAACGGTCAGAAAACCGCTCTGACTCGTTATCAGAGCATCCATGATAGATCCGGGCAGGCGCAAGATGATTAATCGCCAACAAGGTTTCACATTGCTGGAAGTCATGGCGGCGCTGGCGATCTTCTCAATGCTTGGCGTGCTGGCGTTTATGATTTTTTCGCAAGCTTCCGAGTTGCATCAACGTTCACAGAAAGAAATCCAGCAGTTCAATCAGCTACAGCGCACCATCACCATTCTTGATAACGATCTCCTGCAATTGGTCGCCCGGAGGAATCGGAGTACGGACAAGATCATGGTGTTGGGTGAAGAAGCTATTTTTACCACGCAAAGTCGCGATCCGCTGGCTCCTCTCAGTGAAGCACAAACCTTACTCACAGTTCACTGGTATCTGCGAAATCATACGCTCTACCGTGCTGTTCGTACTTCTGTGGATGGCAGGAAGGATCAACCCGCCCAGGCGATGCTGGAACATGTCGAGAGCTTTCTTCTGGAAAGTAACAGCGGGGAAAGCCAGGAACTTCCTCTCTCAGTCACGTTACATCTGCAGACTCAGCAATATGGGGTGTTACAGCGCCGTTTTGCATTACCTGAGCAGTTAGCGAGAGAAGAGTCGCCAGCTCAGACGCAGGCCGGGAATAATAACCATGAATAATGAACAACGCGGCGTCGCGCTGCTCATTGTACTCATGTTACTGGCGCTCATGGCTGCTCTGGCAGCAGACATGACGCTCAGTTTTCACAGCCAGCTTCAGCGAACCCGCCAGGTAAACCATCATTTGCAACGGCAATATGATATTGAACTGGCGGAGAAACTTGCGCTTGCCAGTCTCACCCAGGACGTTAAAGATAACGACAGACAAACCACGTTGCAGCAGTACTGGGCACAACCGCAACAGTTGCAGCTGGAAAATGGCAATACAGTGAAGTGGCAGTTACGCGATGCCCAGCACTGTTTTAATCTCAATGCGTTAGCAAAAATCTCTGACGACCCGCTGGCTTCCCCTGATTTCCCCGCCCAGGTATTCAGTGCGCTGCTGATTAACGCCGGTATCGATCGCGGAAACACCGATGAGATCGTGCAATCAATCGCTGACTATATTGATGCCGATGATTCGCCACGCTTTCACGGCGCAGAAGATAACTTTTACCAAAGCCAAACGCCGCCTCGCCATAGCGCCAATCAGATGCTTTTTCTGACCGGCGAATTGCGTCAGATAAAAGGCATAACCGAAAACATCTATCAGCGGCTTATCCCGTATGTCTGCGTTCTCCCAACCACGGAACTTAGCATCAATCTTAATATGCTTACGGAGAACGATATTCCGCTCTTCAGAGCGTTATTCCTCAATAACATCACGGATGCTGACGCTCGGGTCTTATTACAAAAAAGGCCCAGGGAAGGCTGGCTAACCACGGATGCATTTCTTTACTGGGCGCAGCAGGATTTCTCCGGCGTGAAGCCTCTGGTAGCTCAGGTGAAAGGGCATCTCTTTCCCTATAGCCGCTATTTTACGCTGAGTACGGAAAGTATCAGCGACGAACAATCCCAGGGATGGCAAAGCCATATTTTTTTCAACCGTAAACAGCAGAGCGCCCAAATCTATCGGCGTACGCTGCAACTCTACTAATCATAAGGATCGTGATGCCTGAATCGTTGATGGTTATACGTTCTTCCTCGACGCTGCGTAAGCATTGGGAATGGATGACGTTCTCCGCAGATAGCGTATCTTCGGTACATACGCTCACAGACGATCTTCCGCTGGAGTCGCTGGCCGATCAGCCCGGTGCCGGAAATGTTCATCTTTTGATCCCACCAGAGGGCCTTTTATATCGTTCCCTCACGCTGCCCAACGTCAAATACAAACTCACCGCACAAACATTGCAATGGCTGGCAGAGGAGACGTTACCCGATAACACCCAGGACTGGCACTGGACGGTTGTCGATAAACAAAACGAAAGTGTCGAGGTGATAGGCATTCAGTCGGAGAAACTCAGTCGCTATCTTGAGCGTTTACATACTGCCGGACTCAACGTGACGCGGGTTTTGCCAGATGGCTGCTATCTTCCCTGGGAAGTAGATAGCTGGACTCTGGTTAACCAGCAAAC
The DNA here is from genome assembly GCF_046764225.1 of Escherichia sp. F1. Taxonomy (NCBI): domain Bacteria; kingdom Pseudomonadati; phylum Pseudomonadota; class Gammaproteobacteria; order Enterobacterales; family Enterobacteriaceae; genus Escherichia; species Escherichia sp. F1. The sequence goes on along the minus strand of NZ_CP177202.1, from coordinate 443,906 downwards.
AAGCTGGCTCATTCGCAGTGCCGCACATGCATTCAACGAACTGGATGAACACTGGTTACAGCATCTTGCTGCCCAGTTTCCGCCTGAGAATATGCTTTGTTATGGTGTAGCACCTCACGGCGTTGCAGCGACCAATCCACTTATCCAGCATCCTGAAATACCATCACTGAGTTTGTATTCTGCCGATATTGCATTCCAGCGCTATGACATGCTGCATGGTGTTTTTCGTAAACAGAAAACTGTAAGCAAATCGGGAAAATGGCTCGCCCGCCTGGCAGTAAGCTGTCTCGTTCTCGCCATTCTTTCTTTTGTTGGCAGCCGGGGCATCGCGCTCTGGCATACGCTTAAGATTGAAGATCAACTTCAGCAACAACAGCAAGAAACCTGGCAACGTTATTTCCCGCAGATCAAACGCACCCACAACTTTCGTTTTTACTTTAAGCAGCAACTCGCTCAGCAATATCCTGAAGCTGTGCCGTTGCTCTATCATTTACAAACACTTCTGCTGGAACACCCTGAACTGCAGTTAATGGAGGCGAACTATAGCCAGAAGCAAAAGTCGCTGACCTTAAAAATGAGTGCTAAGAGTGAAGCCAATATCGATCGTTTCTGTGAGTTAACACAGTCCTGGCTTCCGATGGAAAAAACAGAAAAAGATCCGGTCAGTGGTGTATGGACAGTAAGGAACTCAGGGAAATGATTAAATCATGGTGGGCAGAAAAATCCACATCGGAAAAACAGATCGTTGCGGCACTGGCGGTTCTCTCGCTCGGCGTTTTTTGTTGGCTTGGGGTGATAAAACCGATAGATACCTACATTGCAGAGCATCAGTCCCACGCGCAAAAAATTAAGAAGGACATCAAATGGATGCAGGATCAAGCGAGCACCCATGGTTTACTTGGTCATCCTGCGCTTACGCAGCCCATCAAAAATATCCTTCTCGAGGAAGCAAAACGTGAGAATTTGACTATCACGCTGGAAAACGGTCCGGACAATACTCTGACAATTCATCCTGTCACAGCTCCCCTCGAAAACGTCTCCCGTTGGCTCACTACGGCACAGATAACACACGGTATTGTTATTGAAGATCTTCAGTTTACTCTTGCCGGAAACGAAGAGATCACCCTCAAGCATTTGTCCTTCAGGGAGCAACAATAATGGCAATGCTACTGCCGCTCTTCATTCTGGTTGGTTTTATGGCAGGTTATTTTGTTAATGCCATGGCCTATCACCTCTCGCCTTTGGAGGATAAAACGGCGTTAACGTTTCGCCAGGTATTGATTCATTTCAGGCAAAAAAAATATGCCTGGCATGATACAGTGCCCCTGATACTTTGCGTTGCTGCTGCTATCGCCTGCGCCCTGGCACCTTTCACGCCCATCGTGACTGGCGCACTCTTTCTCTATTTCTGTTTCGTACTCACGCTCAGTGTTATTGATTTTCGCACTCAGCTCCTGCCCGACAAACTCACCTTACCGCTGCTCTGGCTTGGCTTGGTATTTAATGCGCAGTATGGATTAATTGATTTACATGATGCGGTTTACGGCGCGGTAGCGGGCTATGGGGTGCTGTGGTGTGTTTACTGGGGCGTCTGGTTAGTTTGTCACAAAGAGGGATTGGGCTACGGTGATTTCAAGCTACTGGCCGCTGCAGGCGCATGGTGTGGCTGGCAAACGTTGCCAATGATACTGCTGATTGCCTCGCTGGGTGGCATTGGTTACGCCATCGTTTCACAACTTCTGCAACGCCGGACTATAACCACTATCGCATTCGGCCCGTGGCTTGCGCTCGGCAGCATGATAAACCTGGGGTATCTGGCCTGGATCTCGTATTAACCGGGAGGGTTCTCCCTCCCGACACGGCTCAACCTTCTTCGCGGATCTGTGCTTGCAGATAATTTTGCAGGCCCATCTTCTGAATCAGATCAAGTTCCGTTTCCAGCCAGTCGATATGGCCTTCTTCATCACGCAAAATTTCTATCATCATATCGCGGCTGACGTAATCATGAACGCTATCGGCATAACCAATTGCCTCACGCAAATTCTTCGCGCCATCCAGCTCAAGTGCCAGATCAGAACGCAGCATTTCCTCAACATCTTCACCAATGTTCAGTTTGCCCAGGTCCTGTAAGTTTGGAAGACCTTCCAGAAAAAGAATGCGCTCAATATAACGATCGGCGTGTTTCATCTCATCAATGGATTCATGATACTCCACATCATTGAGACGTTTAAGACCCCAGTTTTTAAACATCCGGGCATGAAGAAAGTACTGATTGATTGCGACAAGCTCATTTCCCAACAGTTTGTTGAGATAATTTATAACTTTAGTATCACCTTTCATTTTTTGACTCCTTCGCTTCCACTCTTTGAAGCGTAGAACGGCTTACGAGTAAGTCAAAAAACACACTCCGTTTATGCGGACTCCTTAAACTCCGGCAGCTGCATTAATTCGTCCTCCATCACTTCACGCGCGGCCCGGACACATTTACCGCACTGATTGCCGACCGGAATAAATTTTTTTAATTGCTGGAACGAGTGAGGGGAAAACTGGCGCACAGCCTGACGAATTTTTTTATCGCTGATACCATTACAAAGACAAACGTACATAGAGACTCCCGTATACTTTCTTCAAAAATAAATGAAAATAGTTCTTATTTCAATTACGGAAAGACTCTTTTTTAAGCAAAAAATAGAAATATGAATAAAAATAATGGGCTACCAAAAGTAGCCCATTGACAAAAAATGCGGCGATACCGGAAGGTATCGCCAACACATTTATTGCTTAGTAAACGGCGCGAAGATTTCGCTAAATGCGTACTTCGGTGCCTGTTCTTTAGTCAGGCCGTGGAATTCCGGAGACAGGTTAGTGCCGCCCGGCAGGTCGCGCGCGATTGACCAGATACCAACCATACCGAGATTACGCTTCTGCGCATCCTGCATGACCAGACGAGCATCAGAGAGATAGAACACCTCGCCCTGAACGTCGTTCACGCCAACCATCGGCGTGGTACCCATCATAGCGTCAATTTCTGCATCGCTCTTGTTGGGATGGAGGCCTTTCAATTGTGAATGCAGGTTGGCAATCGCAGACGTTGCACACTTACCGTGAATGTTCTGGCCTTCGGTATTTGCAGACTGACAAATCGCGTTACCGTAGTCCATTGTCATCACGTTCACACCCGCCAGCTCAACACCTTTCGCTTTGGCATCGCTCAGGACATTCATCCCTTCCGGCGTCAGGCCAGTCGGTAGAATTGGCAAGGTGTACCAGATAGCAATATCTTTGCCTTCTGACTTCCATTTATCCTGCACTTTCTTCACAGCAAGGTTACGGCGTTCAATAGATGCCTGATCCGCAACCCAGGTGCCTTCGATATCGAAGTCCAGGACTCTGAGGTTCAGGTTATCAACGATGTCATAATAATGCTGCATCAGATCGTCTACGTTCTTACAGGAAGCAGCCAGCGGAGCGTTGTTAGCACCACCGATAGACAGCATCACATCGCCGCCAGCCTCACGCAGAGCTTTGATTTTGCTGTACTGAGCGTAATTCTGCATACCGTAAGCGGTACCCCATGTCGGCAGACAGGTGTTCGCATCTTTACTCACCACAAACGCCAGCGTGAAGTGGTTGACGTTATGATTCTTAGCCAGCGCAGCCAGATCCGGGATCGTATTCAGCGTAAAGTCAACATACGGTGCATAAACGTGTTTCGGCCACGCTTTCTTCGGCGTACCTACACGTTCTTTGGTTCCGGTCCAGTCAACAAAAACACGCCACGGGTTGCTGTCAGAAGGAGAAACTTTCTGCACTTTACTCTGAGAAATGTAGTTCGCACCGTTAAAGCGAATCAGCGTATCGCTGGCATAAAGCGTTTCTGGATTAAACTGCGGCGCATTATTCAGCTCTTCGTTGCTATAGCTCTGAGCCTTACCTAACGGCTTCCACGGGCGGCTATTGCTACCGGTGGCGTTTTGGTTCGCAACCAGAGCAGGGTTGTCGCTTTGCGTCCAGAACAGCGCTTCATAAGCCTGCCCATCAACAACAACGCGATCACCTTTCACGTACACGGTGGAAGCGGACCATGCTTTCGCCGGTTCGTATTTCTTCCACGGGTTATCGCCGCCCGGGACAAAGCCCCATGCGTCTTGATCGACAGAGGTTTTATAATGTGCATCGTTATAATCTACGATGCTGTCCGCGCTGTACGCTTTGCTGGCCTGGAAACCATCCGCAACAATGACGCCGCCGTTATCAATTTCACAGGTAGTCGGGTTACCGTACTGACTCATTTCCGCAGCGGTAGCTGTACGCACGAGACGCCATGGGTTATTGGAGTTTTCTGCACTAGTGCCACGTGGGCAATCTTCAGAACCAACCCACCAGGCATTCTGATAAACATTACCATTGAAGATAACATGGTAAATTTCGCTACCTTCCTGGCCACTCCACGCCTGCAGTGAGTAATCGTTACTGCTATCCGCTGGTGTTGATGGCTCGTTATTATCCGGAGTTGGAGTAACTGGAGTTACCGGTGTTTCCGGAGTTGGATCAACCGGAGTCACAGCACCGCTATTATTATCCGGCTTAACGGAACAGGAACCCGGATTACCATACAGGCTGATTTCTGTTGCCGTTGCCGCGCGAACATAACGCCATGGGTTGCTGGCATCGTTTTCTTTCGCATCGCCTGGGCAATTTGCCGCGCCTACCCACCAGGCGTTCTTATAAATGCCGCCGTTGTAGATAACGTACCATGTAGAAGAACCTTCCTGACCTTTCCAGGCTACGACAGCATAGTTGTCGTTTGACTTATCAGCTGGGGCTGGCTGAACATCAGGAGCCGGTTTAACGTCCGGTGCCGGTTTCACATCCGGTGCAGGCTGTGGTGCTGAAGTACAGGACTGTGGATTACTGGTTTCTGAGATTTCCGTTGCCGTAGCGGCACGAACATAACGCCATGGGTTGCTGGCATCATTGCCTTTCGCATCACCCGGGCAGTTAGAAGAGGCTACCCACCAGGCATTTTTATATACCGCACCATTAAAGACGACATACCAGGTCTGACCGCCCTGCTGTTTATTCCAGGCAACTACAGAAGAATTAGACGGAACAGTGCCCTGTGCTGGTGTAGCCGAACCGCCATTAGCCGGCGTATTGGATGCAGGCGTATTTGAATTTGAAGAAGATGAGCTGCCGCTCTTTTCGCAGGAAAGTGTATTGCCAAACTGACTAATTTCAGCAGCTGTCGCGGTACGCTTTAAACGCCATGGGTTAGTTGCATCATTTGCTTTTGCTTTTCCCGGGCAATTTGTAGAAGAAACCCACCAGGCATTTTCATAAATTTTGCCATCGAAAATAACCTGATATTTATTACCACCTTGTTGGTTATTCCATGCTTCCATTGCCAATGCTGGCAGAGCGGAACACACCAGCCCCATACCAATCATAGATTTAGTAAATATATTTAATTTCATTATAATCCCTTGTGACGTAAAAACTGCAAAACAAAAGTCCTACGCAGGAATTATTTACGTTTTACGAGAACCCTTCAATATGAATTAAATTACGGCATTAAAAATAAGAAAAAAGCCTGACAAAAGAAGCATTTTAAAAACAGAAACATTCATATTTAAGATATTAAATTTAATTTATATTTTAAATATGAATAATTTATTCGTTCTGACAGTACGAATAAGATATGCAGTCAACAAATGCAAAAAGGGCGCCGAAGCGCCCTTTTTAATTCGAAACTAATTAACGTGTAATTAGCCCAGAACTTTAGCAACAACGCCCGCGCCAACGGTACGGCCGCCTTCACGGATTGCGAAACGCAGACCGTCGTCCATCGCGATCGGGTGGATCAGGGTAACAACCATTTTGATGTTGTCGCCCGGCATTACCATCTCTACGCCTTCCGGCAGTTCGATGGTACCAGTCACGTCAGTAGTACGGAAGTAGAACTGCGGACGGTAGCCTTTGAAGAACGGAGTATGACGGCCGCCTTCATCTTTGGACAGAATGTACACTTCAGATTCGAACTTGGTGTGCGGCTTGATGGTGCCCGGCTTAGCCAGTACCTGACCACGTTCGATTTCTTCACGTTTGATACCACGCAGCAGAACACCTACGTTCTCACCAGCACGGCCTTCGTCCAGCAGTTTGCGGAACATTTCAACGCCAGTACAGGTAGACTTCTGAGTCTCTTTGATACCAACGATTTCAACTTCTTCACCAACTTTGATGATACCGCGTTCTACACGACCGGTAACAACGGTACCACGACCGGAGATGGAGAATACGTCTTCGATCGGCAGCAGGAACGGCTTGTCAATCGCACGCTCTGGTTCCGGAATGTAAGAATCCAGGAAGCCAGCCAGTTCCAGGATTTTCGCTTCCCACTCTGCGTCGCCTTCCAGCGCTTTCAGAGCAGAACCACGAACGATCGGAGTGTCGTCGCCCGGGAAATCGTACTGAGACAGAAGTTCACGAACTTCCATTTCAACCAGTTCCAGCAGCTCTTCGTCATCAACCATGTCGCATTTGTTCAGGAACACGATGATGTACGGAACGCCTACCTGACGACCCAGCAGGATGTGCTCACGAGTCTGCGGCATCGGGCCGTCAGTCGCAGCAACTACCAGGATCGCGCCGTCCATCTGAGCAGCACCGGTGATCATGTTTTTAACATAGTCGGCGTGCCCCGGGCAGTCTACGTGTGCGTAGTGACGGGTCGGGGTGTCATATTCAACGTGAGAAGTGTTGATGGTGATACCACGAGCTTTTTCTTCCGGCGCGTTATCGATCTGGTCGAATGCACGAGCAGCACCGCCGTAGGTTTTAGCCAGTACGGTGGTGATTGCAGCGGTCAGAGTAGTTTTACCGTGGTCAACGTGGCCGATAGTACCAACGTTAACGTGCGGTTTTGTACGTTCAAATTTTTCTTTAGACACGGCTATATTCCTTACTATAGTGCTCTCCCCTTCAGGAGAGAGCACGGGACTTTGGTATTAACCCTTAGGCTTATTTACCACGGGCTTCAATTACGGCCTGAGCAACGTTACTCGGCGCTTCATCATACTTCAGGAATTCCATGGTGTATGATGCACGACCTTTGGTCAGAGAACGCAGCTGAGTTGCATATCCGAACATTTCAGACAGCGGTACTTCAGCGTGGATCTTAACGCCAGTAACTTCAGATTCCTGACCTTTGAGCATACCACGACGACGGCTCAAGTCACCGATAACGTCACCGGTGTTCTCTTCCGGAGTTTCTACTTCAACCTTCATGATCGGCTCAAGCAGAACTGGTTTCGCTTTCTTAAAGCCTTCTTTAAAGGCGATAGAAGCAGCCAGTTTAAACGCCAGTTCAGAGGAGTCAACGTCATGGTAAGAACCGAAGTGCAGACGAATACCCATGTCTACTACCGGGTAGCCTGCCAGCGGACCTGCTTTCAGCTGTTCCTGGATACCTTTATCAACGGCCGGGATGTATTCGCCAGGGATTACACCACCTTTAATGTCGTTGATGAACTCGTAGCCTTTCGGGTTTGAACCCGGCTCCAGCGGGTACATGTCGATAACAACATGACCATACTGACCACGACCACCAGACTGTTTCGCGTGTTTACCTTCAACATCGGTAACTTTCTGGCGGATAGTTTCACGGTAAGCAACCTGCGGTTTACCTACGTTCGCTTCAACGTTGAATTCACGCTTCATACGGTCAACGATGATGTCGAGGTGCAGTTCGCCCATACCCGCGATGATGGTCTGGTTAGATTCTTCGTCAGTCCATACACGGAAAGACGGGTCTTCTTTAGCCAGACGGCCCAGAGCCAGACCCATTTTTTCCTGGTCAGCTTTGGTTTTCGGTTCAACTGCGATGGAGATTACCGGCTCAGGGAATTCCATACGTTCCAGAATGATCGGCGCATCCGGGTCACACAGGGTGTCACCAGTGGTTACGTCTTTCAGACCGATAGCAGCAGCGATGTCGCCCGCGCGAACTTCTTTGATCTCTTCACGTTTGTTAGCGTGCATCTGAACGATACGACCGAAACGCTCACGTGCAGCTTTCACGGAGTTCAGTACGGTATCACCAGAGTTAACCACACCGGAGTAAACACGGAAGAAGGTCAGGTTACCAACAAACGGGTCGGTAGCGATTTTGAACGCCAGTGCAGAGAACGGCTCGTCATCACTTGCGTGACGTTCAGCCGGAGTGTCTTTACCGTCGTCCAGGATACCGTTGATCGCAGGTACGTCAACCGGGGATGGCAGGTAATCGATTACCGCATCCAGCATCGCCTGAACACCTTTGTTCTTGAACGCAGAACCACAGGTTACCAGGATGATTTCGTTGTTCAGAACGCGCTGACGCAGAGCACCTTTAATCTCTTCTTCAGTCAGTTCTTCACCACCCAGGTATTTTTCCATCAGCTCTTCAGAAGCTTCAGCTGCGGATTCGATCAGGTTCTGGTGCCATTCGTTAGCCAGTTCAACCATGTCTGCCGGGATATCTTCGTATTCGAAGGTTACGCCCTGGTCAGCGTCGTTCCAGTTGATAGCTTTCATTTTCACCAGGTCAACAACACCGGTGAAATGTTCTTCAGCACCAATCGCCAGCTGCAGCGGAACCGGGTTCGCGCCCAGACGGGTTTTGATCTGGTTAACAACTTTCAGGAAGTTCGCACCCATGCGGTCCATTTTGTTAACGAACGCAATGCGCGGAACTTTATATTTGTTTGCCTGACGCCATACGGTTTCAGACTGCGGCTGAACACCACCAACTGCGCAGTAAACCATTACCGCACCATCGAGAACACGCATGGAACGTTCTACTTCGATTGTGAAGTCAACGTGCCCCGGGGTGTCGATGATGTTGATGCGATGCGGCTCATACTGCTTAGCCATACCAGACCAGAATGCAGTAGTCGCAGCGGAAGTGATGGTAATACCACGTTCCTGCTCCTGCTCCATCCAGTCCATGGTTGCAGCGCCGTCATGAACTTCACCGATTTTATGGTTTACACCGGTGTAGAACAGAATACGTTCGGTAGTAGTGGTTTTACCGGCGTCGATGTGCGCACTGATACCGATGTTACGGTAGCGTGCGATGGGTGTTGTACGAGCCATTTGTTTCCTCGTTTATCTTTTAGGCGTTCAATTTAAGTAGCCCAAAGCGGGCTGCTTACTGGAAGCGCCCGCCTGGTGACTAAAACTCCGAAGGGATTACCAACGGTAGTGTGCGAACGCCTTGTTGGCTTCGGCCATACGGTGAACGTCTTCACGTTTCTTAACTGCAGTACCTTTGTTTTCTGCAGCATCAGAAAGTTCGTTCGCCAGGCGCAGAGCCATGGATTTATCACCGCGTTTACGAGCAGCTTCAACGATCCAACGCATTGCCAGAGCATTACGACGAACCGGACGGACTTCAACTGGTACCTGATAAGTAGAACCACCAACGCGGCGAGACTTAACTTCTACAGTCGGGCGCACGTTTTCGAGAGCTACTTCGAATGCTTCCAGTTCAGATTTACCAGAGCGCTGAGCCAGGGTCTCCAGCGCGCTGTATACGATAGATTCAGCAGTAGATTTTTTACCATCTACCATCAGGATATTTACAAATTTAGCCAGCAGTTCTGATCCGAACTTCGGATCCGGCAGAATTTTACGCTGACCAATGACGCGACGACGTGGCATGGAAATACTCCGTTGTTAATTCAGGATTGTCCAAAACTCTACGAGTTTAGTTTGACATTTAAGTTAAAACGTTTGGCCTTACTTAACGGAGAACCATTAAGCCTTAGGACGCTTCACGCCATACTTGGAACGAGCCTGCTTACGGTCTTTAACGCCGGAGCAGTCAAGCGCACCACGTACGGTGTGGTAACGAACACCCGGGAGGTCTTTAACACGACCGCCACGGATCAGGATCACGGAGTGCTCCTGCAGGTTGTGACCTTCACCACCGATGTAGGAAGTCACTTCGAAACCGTTAGTCAGACGAACACGGCATACTTTACGCAGCGCGGAGTTCGGTTTTTTAGGAGTGGTAGTATATACACGAGTACATACGCCACGTTTTTGCGGGCATGCTTCCAGCGCAGGCACGTTGCTTTTCGCAACTTTGCGAGCACGTGGTTTGCGTACCAGCTGGTTAACTGTTGCCATTAAATAGCTCCTGGTTTTAGCTTTTGCTTCGTAAACACGTAATAAAACGTCCTCACACAATATGAGGACGCCGAATTTTAGGGCGATGCCGAAAAGGTGTCAAGAAATATACAACGATCCCGCCATCACCAGGCCATCTGGCTGGAGTGCTTAACCGTAAGTCTGACGAAATCAGTATAGTCAATGAGAATGATATCGTTCGAAATTTGACCAGTCAAACCGCGGGCAATAAGGTCTTCGTTCAGGGCATAGACCTTAATGGGGGCATTACGCAGACTTTCAAGGTAGCGGTTACCGTCAACTGCGGCAGTTACACCATCTTGCAATAACAGCAGTTCGTCGCCTTCACTGAGCAGACGCAGCAGCGCAGCAAAATCCGTCAGCCAGGGTGAACGATGTAATGTGTGCAGCATAAACGCCTCAAAACCTCAAAATAACATCGTAGTTGGCGAGTTCGCGGCGTAAGGCATCTGCTTCGAGCGGCGTGGCTTCGACAACAAAGGGTGTCTGCGGATCTAACCCGCGTTCGCGCAGTGAAGCCGCACAAACCCAGCACTGTTCAATGTCGTACAGACCCAACAATTTAAAAGTGGCAATGTAATCACGCGCCAGCACTGCATCGGGCTTTTGTCCTGGCAACAGCTGAAAAACGCCATCAGCAATAAAGAAGACAGCCAGATCGTCAGTTAATGCGGAAGTTGCCAGTAAAGCATCTAAACCTTCCCGACCAGCAGCTGTACCATGAGGCGCAGTAGAAAAAACAAACGCAATTCGTTTCATCAGAACTGTACCACCCTGTCACAGGTCAGCGAGGCTTCCGCCAGCGCGCCAAGTCCGCTTAAGGTAAATCCCGGCTGAAGGTTTGACGAAGCCAGCCCCAGTCTTCCGGCCTCCGTTTCATCGACGATACCGCGGCGTAACGCTGCCGCTACGCAGATATTCAGCGCCACACCATGTTGCGCATTCAACTGTTGCCAGCCGCGCACAAGGTCAAATTCGTCACTTGCCGGTGAGGTCAATTGGTTAGCGTTATAGACCCCTTCCCGATAAAAAAAGACGCTGCTTAACTCATGGCCTTCTGCAATCAGCGCCTGCGCATACTGAAAAGCACTACTCGCCTGTTGCGTACCGTATGCTGGCCCGGTCACCACGATGGCAAAACGCATTACTTATCTTGCCCCTGGAAATCACCGCTTTTGAACTGGCGGATGTAGAGATAGACAGTGTGTTTGGAGATGTTCAGGCGGTCAGCAACCTGGTTGATCGCATCTTTAATATCGAAGATCCCTTTCTCGTAGAGATTTAGCACGATCTGACGATTTTTTGCGTTATTAGAAACATTGCGATCGGCATTCACTTCTTCGATGGTGAACTCCAGCGTTTGGGTAACCAGATCTTCAACAGAAGAGGCAAAGTTGACGCTTGAACCGACATCCGGGGTTTCTGGCGGCACAAAAGTGCTCATAATCTGCGAGAAGGGAACATCAAGATTCATATTGATGCACAGCAGACCAATTACACGCTGTTCGCGGTTACGAATCGCGATAGTCAGGGACTTCATTAATACGCCGCTTTTGGCGCGAGTAAAGTAGCATTTAGAAACGCTGCTATCCGCTCCCGTCATATCGTGCAGCATACGTAGCGCCAGGTCGGTAATTGGCGAACCAATCTTCCGGCCTGTATGTTCACCGTTAGCAATGCGAATGGCTGAACATTTTAGATCCTGCAAAGAGTGCAAAACGATTTCACAGTGGGAGCCAATAAGCATCGCTAACCCGTCCACCACCGCTTCGTAGGATTTCAGAATATCAAAATCGGTCTGGTCGAAAGGACGTTGATCCAGTAAATCCAACTCACTGGTTTCGTTGGTTAAAAGCGACCTGGACATGAAAAAAAACACTCCTTTTCAGGAGCCTGTCGTTAACTTTTCAGGGCAGGCTCATTAATGATGCGGGTAACTAAATTAATACAGCGGAGGTTCCGCTTTCCAGCACTAATTATATCCGGCCTGTAATAAAAAAACCGCCGCCTGGTCAGGCGGCGGTTCTTAATGCTTATTTTTTAGCAGAATCTGCGGCTTTCGCATCAGCTTCCGGCTTTGCATCAGCCTTCGGCGCTGGTTTCACATCCAGCAGCTCTACGTCAAACACCAGGGTAGAATTCGGTGGGATCCCCGGAACACCCGCTTTGCCGTAAGCCAGTTCTGGTGGAATAACCAGTTTGATCTTACCGCCTTTCTTGATGTTCTTCAGACCTTCTGTCCAACCCGGAATAACACCGTCCAGACGGAAAGAGAGCGGTTCACCACGGGTGTAAGAGTTGTCGAACTCTTTACCGTCGATCAGCGTACCTTTGTAGTTCACGACAACAGTATCGCTGTCTTTCGGTGCTTCGCCTTTACCGGCTTCGACTACCTGATAAACCAGACCAGTTGAAGAGGTTTTCACACCTTTCTCTTTGGCAAATTTCTCGCGGTACTCTTTACCTTTCGCTTCGTTATCTGCCGCGTCTTTTTCCATCTTCGCCTGAGCAGAAGACTTCACGCGAGCTTCGAATGCTTGCAGTGTCTGTTCGATCTCTTGGTCGGAGAGTTTGCTCTTATCAGCAAATGCATCCTGAACACCAGCGATCAGCTGATCTTTATCCAGTTTGATGCCCAGTTTTTCTTGTTCTTTAAGAGAATTTTCCATGTAACGACCCAGCGAAGCACCCAGTGCATAAGCTGATTTCTGATCGTCATTTTTGAACGCTGCTTTGCTGTCAGCAGTTGTAGCAGGTTTTGCAGCTTCAGCAGCAAAAGTGATCGGTGCATGCAGGGCAACGGCCATTGTGGTCGCCAGCAGCGTTACTTTAAACAGTGATTTCATCCATATCTCCAGGATCGGGGCATCTCACCCCAGGGTTAACTATTATCAGAAGGGTACTATAAAGCGTTGTCGAACAAATCTACATACAGACACGCCCTATTATCATCTATTTTCAGACTCTTTTTGTTTAAATTAGTTTCGATGACCGCGAAATGAGTGCTGTCTCGGGCAGCAAAGTTAAGTAGAATCCGCGGCGACCATTCGACAAAAGAGGTGAATCATGCAGGATTTATCATTGGAAGCACGCCTGGCAGAGCTGGAGAGCCGACTGGCTTTTCAGGAAATCACCATTGAAGAACTGAACGTCACGGTGACCGCTCATGAAATGGAGATGGCGAAACTGCGCGATCATCTGCGTCTGCTGACCGAGAAGCTAAAAGCCAGCCAGCCGTCGAACATCGCGTCGCAGGCTGAAGAAACGCCACCGCCACATTATTGAGGCGTAAAAAAAGCGGGGATTCCCCGCTTTTTTGTCACTTTTTCGGTATTAGTGGCAACCGCAACCGCCGTTACCTTTACCGCCGCAGCAGCCTTCGCCACCGTGTTCATGACCGTGATCGTGGCCATGACCACCGCAGCAACCGTCGTGGTCGTGATCGTGGTGATGATCGTGCGCACCGTGAACGTGGCCATGAGCCAGTTCTTCTTCAGTCGCTTCGCGAATCGCCACAACTTCAACGTTGAATTTCAGGTTCTGACCGGCCAGCATGTGGTTACCATCAACCACGACGTGATCGTCTTCAACCGCAGTGATTTCAACCGGTACCGGACCCTGGTCGGTTTCAGCCAGGAAACGCATACCTACCTGCAGTTCATCAACGCCCATAAATACGTCTTTAGGAACGCGTTGCACCAGGTTTTCGTCGTACTGACCGTAAGCGTCGTTCGCGCCAACAGCGACATCAAATTTGTCGCCAACTTCGTGACCTTCCAGCGCCGTTTCCAGGCCAGAGATCAGGGAACCGTGACCATGCAGGTAGTCCAGCGGCGCACTCACCGGAGACTCATCAACCAACACACCGTCTTCTGTACGTACCTGATAGGCCAGGCTGACCACCAGGTCTTTTGCTACTTTCATGATATCTCCTGAGCATGGGAAGAATAGTGGCGCAGATTGTAGCGGAATTCTGCAGCCGTGTACTCACTAGCTTAAAAAAACTCGGCGCATATCGCTAGTCCGGATGAAAAATCCCGATCACTTGCTCATCTTTGCGAACGTGATCGCGGGCTTCTTTGTCTGCTTCTCGCATCTGATGTCCACACTTAACACATTCAACAATATCAATATTATTTTCGCGCCACATCGCCATTGAATCCTGTGCCTGACAGGCCGGGCATTTTGCGCCCGCAATAAAACGTTTTCGGATTGCCATCTTTACCCTCTACTCAAATTCATCCCAGCCGTCCAGCTGGCGTCGTTCTTGTTGCATTTCACGCTGGAAAATCTCTTCCAGTTCGCGTCGGGCTTCCCTGGCGCGAGAAATTTGTACGGTATCGGTATGCATTGGGATAAGCTCTCGCAGCATCCGCATATCCAGGCGGCGAAAATGCAGTTGCGCCCGCTGTGCCTGATGTGGATGCATGCCAAGCGTGACCAGCGTCTTGCGCCCCAGCTCTAACGCACTTGAGAATGTCTCACGAGAAAACTGCGTCACCCCTGCCTGTAATAACTCATGCGCCTCCACACGTCCGCGCGCTCGCGCAAGAATATGCAAATGCGGAAAGTGCTGCTGGCATATTTCCACCAGCTTCATAGTGTCTTCCGGCTCGTTACAGGTAATGACGATAGACTCAGCGGCCTCTGCACCCGCAGAACGTAAAAGATCTACCTGCGTGGCATCACCGTAATAAACTTTGTAGCCATATTTGCGCATCAGGTTAACGGCGCTGATATCCCGCTCCAGCACAGTAATGCGCATTTTATTTGCCATCAGCAAACGACCAATCACCTGACCAAAACGCCCGAAGCCCACGACAATGACCTGCGGTTTATCATCGTTGACCCACGGTTTTTCATCCTCTTCTTCCGGTCCGTTAAACTGGCGGGATAGCCATTTATCTACCAGCTTCATCAGCAGCGGCGTGGTCATCATGGAAAGCGTCACCGTCACCAGCAACAGCGCCATCTGGTCACCCTGGAATAAGCGTTGTGAAGAAGCGGTAGAAAAGAGCACAAAGGCAAACTCACCGCCCTGACTCAACACGCCGGCAAACTGCATCCGCTCTGAGCTACGCACGCCATACAATCGCGCCAGCAGATACAGCACGAGAATTTTCACCGCCACCAGCACAACCACAGCTATCACTACCCACAACAGATGGGTATAAAGCACCCCGAGATTGAGCGACATGCCGACAGATATAAAGAACAAACCGAGCAGCAAGCCTTTGAAGGGATCGATAGCCGTTTCCAGTTCATGACGATATTCACTTTCCGCCAGCAGCACGCCCGCAATAAACGTACCGAGCGCCATCGACAGCCCCAACGCATCCATAAACAATGCGGAACCCAACACCAACAGCAGCGTCGCGGCGGTGAACACTTCCCGCACGCCAGAAGCTGCAATAAAACGGAATACCGGACGCAGTAAATAGCGCCCGCCAATCAGCATGCCGACAAACGCCAGCACCTTCATGCCGATCTTCATCCAGTCGAAATGTTCGTCTGCCGACCCCGCCAACAACGGCACTAACGCCAGCGCCGGGATCACCGCCAGATCCTGAAACAGCAGAACCGAAAAACCTAGCTGCCCGGATTCGCTGCGATTCATCCCTTTCTCACGCATCAGTTGCAACGCCATTGCGGTTGAGGACATCGCAAGGCCAATACCACCGACCACCGCCGCCTGCCAGGCGAAATCCGTCAGCATCAATAATCCCGCCAGCAACGCCGCGCTTAACAGCACCTGTGCCGCACCTACGCCAAAAATCGAACGCCGCAATTGCCAAAGCTTGGAGGGATTCAACTCCAGGCCAATGATAAACATCAGGAACACCACGCCGAGCTCCGAAAAGTGGAGGATCTCATCGACGTCGCTAATAAAACCCAGCCCCCACGGGCCAATTGCAATCCCTGCCAGCAAATATCCCAACACAGCGCCAATACCCAGCCGCGATGCCAGCGGCACCGCAGCCACCGCCGCGAAGAGAAACAACACTCCTGCGAGTAAAAAATCGGAACCTTCCATCAGCGGCCTCCTGGAGACAGCGGATTTGCCAGCCAGTCACCGTAGGCTCTGGCGTGACTCGCCAGCTCCTGTGCGCTTTGCCGTCTCGCCCAGTAAATAATGATGGGACTCAACCAATGCATCCGGCACATGCCCGCCGCTAGTTCAAAGGGGCGCAGAACATCGCTCATCGGGTAGCGATTCAAGGCGTCATAACGGTAAGCACTTTCCGGCTCGCCGGTGGTAATCACGCTACGCCAGTACTTTCCCGCCAGTTGGTTTCCTCCCGGCCCGCTGGCAAAACCACGGCTTAATACCCGGTCCAGCCACTCTTTCAGTAGCGCCGGGCAGCTATAGGTATAAAGAGGATGCTGAAAGACAATCACCTCGTGCTCGCGCAGTAATGCCTGCTCACGGGGGATATCAATAAAAAAATCGGGATAGTGCGCGTAAAGGTCGTGCACGGTAACATTGCTGAGCTGCGTGGCCGGTTTAAGCAGTACCCGGTTTGCCACCGAGTCCTGAGATTCCGGATGGGCATACAGCAGCAAAACTTTCGCTGGCTGAGACATCATCCCCCTCCCGGTATGGTTTTTGTGTATAGTCGCTGTTTTGGGCTACCATTGCGCCCGGTGCGGCAGCTCGCCCATACATTACATTATCATAATGATAAGTTAACATAGTCTGAACATACGGCACCTTATGATTGTTTTCTCCTCGTTACAAATTCGTCGCGGCGTGCGCGTCCTGCTGGATAATGCCACCGCCACCATCAACCCCGGGCAGAAAGTCGGCCTGGTGGGTAAAAACGGCTGTGGTAAATCTACCCTGCTGGCATTGCTGAAAAATGAAATCAGCGCCGACGGCGGCAGCTACACCTTTCCGGGAAGCTGGCAACTGGCGTGGGTGAATCAGGAAACGCCGGCGTTACCGCAAGCGGCGCTGGAATATGTCATTGACGGCGACCGTGAATATCGTCAACTGGAAGCGCAGCTACACGACGCCAACGAACGTAACGACGGGCACGCCATCGCCACTATTCATGGCAAGCTGGATGCTATTGACGCATGGAGTATTCGCTCCCGTGCCGCCAGCCTGCTGCACGGCCTCGGTTTCAGCAATGAACAACTGGAGCGCCCGGTAAGTGATTTCTCTGGTGGCTGGCGTATGCGTCTTAACCTTGCCCAGGCGCTGATTTGCCGTTCAGACTTGCTGCTGCTCGACGAACCGACTAACCACCTCGATCTCGATGCCGTTATCTGGCTGGAAAAATGGCTGAAGAGCTATCAGGGCACGCTGATCCTGATCTCTCACGACCGCGACTTCCTCGATCCGATCGTTGATAAAATTATTCATATCGAACAACAAAGCATGTTCGAGTACACCGGCAACTACAGTTCGTTTGAAGTACAGCGCGCCACCCGTCTGGCGCAGCAACAAGCGATGTACGAAAGCCAGCAGGAACGCGTGGCGCATCTGCAAAGTTATATCGACCGTTTCCGTGCCAAAGCCACCAAAGCGAAGCAGGCCCAGAGCCGCATTAAGATGCTTGAGCGTATGGAGCTGATTGCCCCGGCGCACGTTGACAACCCGTTTCGTTTTAGCTTCCGCGCGCCGGAAAGCCTGCCTAATCCGTTATTAAAGATGGAAAAAGTCAGCGCAGGCTATGGTGATCGCATTATTCTCGACTCGATTAAACTGAATCTGGTCCCCGGCTCGCGCATTGGTTTGCTAGGCCGCAACGGCGCGGGTAAATCGACATTAATCAAACTGTTAGCTGGCGAACTTGCGCCAGTCAGCGGTGAAATTGGTCTGGCGAAAGGGATCAAGCTCGGCTACTTCGCCCAGCATCAACTGGAATACCTGCGCGCCGACGAATCGCCTATTCAACATCTGGCACGTTTAGCGCCGCAGGAGCTGGAACAAAAACTGCGTGACTACCTCGGCGGCTTTGGTTTCCAGGGCGATAAAGTGACGGAAGAAACGCGCCGCTTTTCCGGTGGGGAAAAAGCCCGCCTGGTGCTGGCATTAATCGTCTGGCAGCGTCCGAATCTGCTGCTGCTCGACGAACCGACCAACCACCTTGACCTCGACATGCGTCAGGCACTCACCGAAGCATTAATCGAGTTCGAAGGCGCGCTGGTTGTCGTCTCGCACGACCGTCATTTGCTGCGTTCCACCACTGACGATCTCTACCTGGTTCACGATCGTAAAGTCGAACCGTTCGACGGCGATCTGGAAGATTATCAACAGTGGTTGAGCGACGTACAAAAGCAGGAAAACCAGGCCGACGACGCGCCAAAAGAGAACGCGAACAGCGCCCAGGCACGTAAAGATCAGAAGCGTCGGGAAGCGGAGCTGCGTGCGCAAACCCAGCCACTGCGTAAAGAGATTGCCCGTCTGGAAAAAGAGATGGAAAAGCTGAACGCACAGCTGGCGCAGGCGGAAGAGAAACTCGGCGACAGCGAACTGTACGATCAAAGCCGTAAAGCAGAACTGACCGCCTGCCTGCAACAGCAAGCCAGCGCCAAATCCGGCCTGGAAGAGTGCGAAATGGCGTGGCTGGAAGCCCAGGAGCAGCTTGAGCAGATGCTGCTGGAAGGCCAAAGCAACTGATGGCGCAGATAACGACGACCGATGCCAATGAATTCAGCAGCAGTGCTGAATTCACCCCCATGCGCGGCTTTAGCAATTGTCATCTACAAACCATGCTGCCGCGTCTGTTTCGTCGTCAGGTGAAATTCACCCCACACTGGCAGCGACTGGAGTTGCCCGACGGCGATTTTGTCGATCTCGCGTGGAGTGAAGACCCCGCACAGGCGAAACATAAACCGCGTTTAGTGGTGTTTCACGGGCTGGAAGGCAGTCTCAATAGCCCTTACGCCCACGGTCTGGTTGAGGCGGCGCAAAAGCGCGGCTGGCTGGGCGTGGTGATGCATTTTCGCGGATGCAGCGGTGAACCAAACCGTATGCACCGCATTTACCATTCGGGCGAAACCGAAGACGCAAGTTGGTTTTTACGCTGGCTGCAACGCGAATTTGGTCATGCGCCAACGGCTGCCGTCGGCTATTCGCTCGGCGGTAATATGCTGGCCTGTTTGCTGGCAAAAGAAGGCAATGATCTCCCGGTTGATGCCGCGGTGATTGTCTCTGCGCCGTTTATGCTGGAGGCCTGTAGTTACCATATGGAAAAGGGCTTTTCCCGCGTTTATCAGCGTTACTTGCTGAACCTGTTAAAAGCCAATGCTGCGCGCAAGCTGGCGGCCTACCCCGGTACGCTGCCGATTAATCTCGCGCAGTTAAAATCGGTACGTCGCATCCGTGAATTTGACGATCTCATCACCGCCAGAATTCACGGCTACGCTGACGCTATCGACTATTATCGTCAGTGTAGCGCCATGCCGATGCTGAACCGGATCGCCAAACCGACGCTGATTATTCACGCCAAAGACGATCCGTTTATGGATCATCAGGTGATCCCGAAACCGGAAAGTCTCCCCCCGCAGGTGGAGTATCAACTGACTGAACATGGCGGTCATGTTGGCTTTATTGGCGGTACATTACTTCATCCGCAAATGTGGCTGGAGTCACGCATTCCTGACTGGTTAACAACGTATCTGGAGGCGAAATCATGTTGATTCCGTGGCAAGACCTCTCCCCCGAAACGCTGGAAAATTTAATTGAAAGCTTTGTGTTACGTGAAGGCACCGATTATGGTGAACATGAGCGTACACTTGAACAGAAAGTCGCCGACGTCAAACGCCAGCTACAGTGCGGAGAAGCGGTGCTGGTATGGTCAGAGCTGCACGAAACGGTCAATATCATGCCGCGCAGTCAGTTTCGCGAATAACCTGCAACCGTCGGCGGACGAGATAATAATGATAGCTAAGTCATGGAGTTACTATGTCTGCCAAACATCCGGTCATTGCGGTAACAGGATCCAGCGGCGCGGGGACCACCACCACCAGCCTCGCGTTTCGTAAAATATTCGCGCAGTTAAATCTGCATGCAGCCGAGGTGGAAGGCGACAGTTTTCACCGTTACACCCGCCCGGAAATGGACATGGCGATCCGCAAAGCGCGCGACGCCGGGCGGCATATCAGCTACTTCGGCCCCGAAGCGAACGACTTTGGCCTGCTGGAACAAACCTTCATTGAATATGGTCAGAGCGGCAAAGGGAAATCTCGCAAATATCTGCATACCTACGACGAAGCCGTACCGTGGAATCAGGTACCGGGGACATTCACCCCATGGCAACCTTTACCGGAACCCACTGATGTACTGTTTTATGAAGGTTTACACGGCGGTGTCGTCACACCACAGCATAACGTTGCGCAGCATGTAGATTTACTGGTCGGCGTGGTGCCTATCGTTAACCTTGAGTGGATTCAAAAACTGATCCGCGACACCAGCGAGCGCGGGCACTCACGAGAAGCAGTGATGGACTCAGTAGTGCGTTCAATGGAAGACTATATCAACTACATCACACCGCAGTTTTCCCGCACCCATCTTAACTTCCAGCGCGTTCCCACCGTCGACACTTCAAACCCGTTCGCGGCAAAAGGTATCCCGTCGCTGGATGAAAGCTTTGTGGTGATCCATTTTCGTAATCTGGAAGGGATCGATTTCCCCTGGCTGCTGGCGATGTTGCAAGGCTCATTCATTTCCCACATCAATACGTTAGTGGTGCCCGGCGGCAAAATGGGTCTGGCAATGGAATTAATTATGCTGCCGCTGGTGCAACGATTGATGGAAGGAAAGAAAATCGAGTAACTTTGCTATTATGCCGGATAAAATACTATCCGGCTTCACAACGGGATAGTTAAATCACGCGGCAACCACTTCATACGAGTGAGTAATATTCACCGCTTTTTCCAGCATCAACGCCACTGAACAATATTTCTCGGCAGAGAGATCAACCGCACGCGCAACCGCTGCGTCTTTCAGGTCGCGACCGGTGACGATAAAATGCAGATTAATGTGCGTAAACAGGCGTGGTGCCTCTTCGCGGCGTTCAGAGGTCAATTTTACTTCACAATCGACCACATCCTGACGCCCTTTTTGCAGGATCGAAACCACATCGATGGCACTGCAACCACCCGCCGCCATCAACACCATTTCCATCGGACTTGGTGCTTTATCGCCTGAGTTGCCGTCCATTAAAATCTGATGACCAGAGGCGGATTCGCCCAGAAAAGTTAACCCTTCGACCCACTTCACTCGCGCTTGCATTTTTGCTACTCCACTGCGTCAATTTTCCTGACAGAGTACGCGTACTAACCAAATCGCGCAACGGAAGGCGACCTGGGTCATGCTGAAGCGAGACACCAGGAGACACAAAGCGAAAGCTATGCTAAAACAGTCAGGATGCTACAGTAATACATTGATGTACTGCATGTATGCAAAGGACGTCACATTACCGTGCAGTACAGTTGATAGCCCCTTCCCAGGTAGCGGGAAGCATATTTCGGCAATCCAGAGACAGCGGCGTTATCTGGCTCTGGAGAAAGCTTATAACAGAGGATAACCGCGCATGGTGCTTGGCAAACCGCAAACAGACCCGACTCTCGAATGGTTCTTGTCTCATTGCCACATTCATAAGTACCCATCCAAGAGCACGCTTATTCACCAGGGTGAAAAAGCGGAAACGCTGTACTACATCGTTAAAGGCTCTGTGGCAGTGCTGATCAAAGACGAAGAGGGTAAAGAAATGATCCTCTCCTATCTGAATCAGGGTGATTTTATTGGCGAACTGGGCCTGTTTGAAGAGGGCCAGGAACGTAGCGCATGGGTACGTGCGAAAACCGCCTGTGAAGTGGCTGAAATTTCGTACAAAAAATTTCGCCAATTGATTCAGGTAAACCCGGACATTCTGATGCGTCTGTCTGCACAGATGGCGCGTCGTCTGCAAGTCACTTCAGAGAAAGTGGGCAACCTGGCGTTCCTCGACGTGACGGGCCGCATTGCACAGACTCTGCTGAATCTGGCAAAACAACCAGACGCTATGACTCACCCGGACGGTATGCAAATCAAAATTACCCGTCAGGAAATCGGTCAGATTGTCGGCTGTTCTCGTGAAACCGTGGGACGCATTCTGAAGATGCTTGAAGATCAGAACCTGATCTCCGCACACGGTAAAACCATCGTCGTTTACGGCACTCGTTAATCCCGTCGGAGTGGCGCGTTACCTGGTAGCGCGCCATTTTGTTTCCCCCGATGTGGCGCAGACTGATTTATCACCCCGATATTAACTATGCACTGCGACAAACGCTGGTGCTATGTTTGCCCGTGGCCGTTGGGTTAATGCTTGGCGAATTACGATTCGGTCTGCTCTTCTCTCTCGTTCCTGCCTGTTGCAATATTGCGGGCCTTGATACGCCTCATAAACGTTTTTTCAAACGCTTAATCATTGGTGCGTCGCTGTTTGCCACCTGTAGCTTACTGACACAGCTGCTACTGGCAAAAGATGTTCCCCTGCCCTTTTTGCTGACCGGATTAACGCTGGTACTTGGCGTCACTGCTGAGTTGGGGCCATTGCACGCAAAATTGCTTCCTGCATCGCTGCTGGCAGCCATTTTTACCCTCAGTCTGGCGGGATACATGCCGGTCTGGGAACCGTTGCTCATCTATGCGTTGGGCACTCTCTGGTACGGATTGTTTAACTGGTTTTGGTTCTGGATCTGGCGCGAACAACCGCTGCGCGAGTCACTAAGTCTGCTGTACCGTGAACTGGCAGATTATTGTGAAGCCAAATACAGCCTGCTTACCCAGCACACCGACCCTGAAAAAGCGCTGCCGCCGCTGCTGGTGCGCCAGCAAAAAGCGGTCGATCTAATTACCCAGTGCTATCAGCAAATGCATATGCTTTCCGCGCAAAATAATACCGATTACAAGCGGATGCTGCGTATTTTCCAGGAGGCGCTGGATTTGCAGGAACATATTTCGGTCAGTTTGCATCAGCCGGAAGAGGTGCAAAAGCTGGTCGAGCGTAGCCATGCGGAAGAAGTTATCCGCTGGAATGCGCAAACCGTCGCCGCTCGCCTGCGCGTGCTGGCTGATGACATTCTTTACCATCGCCTGCCGACGCGTTTTACGATGGAAAAGCAAATTGGCGCACTGGAAAAAATCGCCCGCCAACATCCGGATAATCCGGTTGGGCAATTCTGCTATTGGCATTTCAGCCGCATCGCCCGCGTGCTGCGCACCCAAAAACCGCTCTATGCCCGTGACTTACTGGCCGATAAACAGCGGCGAATGCCGTTACTTCCGGCGCTGAAAAGTTATCTGTCACTAAAGTCTCCGGCGCTACGCAATGCCGGACGACTCAGTGTGATGTTAAGCGTTGCCAGCCTGATGGGCACCGCGCTGCATCTGCCGAAGTCGTACTGGATCCTGATGACGGTATTGCTGGTGACGCAAAATGGCTATGGCGCAACCCGTCTGAGGATTGTGAATCGCTCCGTGGGAACCGTTGTCGGGTTAATCATTGCGGGCGTGGCGCTGCACTTTAAAATTCCCGAAGGTTACACCCTGACCTTGATGCTGATTACCACCCTCGCCAGCTACCTGATATTGCGCAAAAACTACGGCTGGGCGACGGTCGGCTTTACCATTACCGCAGTGTATACCCTGCAACTATTGTGGTTGAACGGCGAGCAATACATCCTTCCGCGTCTTATCGATACCATTATTGGTTGTTTAATTGCTTTCGGTGGTACCGTCTGGCTGTGGCCGCAGTGGCAGAGCGGGTTATTGCGTAAGAACGCCCATGACGCTTTAGAAGCCTATCAGGAAGCGATTCGTTTGATTCTGAGCGAGGATCCGCAACCTACGCCACTGGCCTGGCAGCGAATGCGGGTGAATCAGGCGCATAACACTCTGTATAACTCATTGAATCAGGCGATGCAGGAACCGGCATTCAACAGCCATTATCTGGCAGATATGAAACTGTGGGTAACGCACAGTCAGTTTATTGTTGAGCATATCAATGCCATGACCACGCTGGCACGGGAACACCGGGCATTGCCACCTGAACTGGCGCAAGAATATTTGCAGTCTTGTGAAATCGCCATTCAGCGTTGTCAGCAGCGGCTGGAGTATGACGAACCGGGTAGTTCCGGCGATGCCAATATCATGGATGCGCCGGAGATGCAGCCGCACGAAGGCGCGGCAGGTACGCTGGAGCAGCATCTACAGCGGGTTATTGGTCATCTGAACACCATGCACACCATTTCGTCGATGGCATGGCGTCAGCGACCGCATCACGGGATTTGGCTGAGTCGCAAGTTGCGGGATTCGAAGGCGTAATGCAGGCTAAACCATCAGATACAGCGTTCGCGCCGCATCCGACATCTTTTGCCTGATGCGTCGTATTTACGCCCCAATCACCTTCGCCACCGCGTAGGCGAAACGTTGCATCCCTTCATCGATATCCGCATCTTCCACCACCAGCGACGGCGCAAAACGCATCACATCCGGTCCGGCGTTCAGCACCATTACGCCAGCCTCTGCGCCCGCATACAGGAAATCACGCGCCCGACCTTTGTACTGTGGTTTCAGCTCCGCGCCAATTAACAGACCCATACCGCGAATATCGCTAAACACATCGTACTGCTGATCGATCTTCTGCAAATGGTCAACAAAACGCTGGCGTTTCGCCTGAATACCTTCCAGCACTTCAGGGGTATTGATGATATCAAACGCCGCGCCCGCTACTGCACAGGCCAGAGGATTACCGCCGTAGGTGGAACCGTGAGAACCAGGATGAAACGCAGAAGCAATTTCCGCCGTGGTCAGCATGGCGCTAATCGGGAATCCGCCACCTAACGCTTTCGCAGAGGTCAGAATATCCGGCGTCACGCCGTAGTGCATGTAAGCAAACAAATCGCCGGTCCGCCCCATCCCGCACTGCACTTCATCAAACACCAATAATGCCTGATGTTGATCGCACAGCTCGCGCAAGCCCTGCAAAAACTCTGGCGTCGCTGCCGTCACACCGCCCTCGCCCTGGATCGGTTCAACCACCACCGCACAGGTGTGATCATCCATCACCGCTTTCACTGCGTGGAGATCGTTAAAGGGAACGTGGATGATGTCTGCCGGTTTTGGCCCAAAGCCGTCGGAATATTTTGGCTGCCCGCCCACCGAGACGGTAAACAGCGAGCGACCATGAAAAGCGTTATGGAAGGCAATAATTTTGGTTTTGAACGGGCTATGACGCACACAGGCGTAATGGCGTGCCAGTTTAAAGGCGGTTTCGTTAGCTTCCGTGCCGGAGTTCATAAACACCACGCGTTCGGCAAACGTTGCCTCAATCAGTTTACGCCCAAGACGCAGCGCCGGTTCATTGGTGAAAACGTTACTGATATGCCACAGAGTTTCGCCCTGGGTTTTTAACGCGTTCACCAGCGCAGGATGGCAATGGCCCAACGCCGTAACTGCAATGCCACCCGCGAAATCGACATACTCCTTGCCTTGCTGATCCCAGATTCGGCTGCCCTGACCTTTTACCGGAATAAACTCTGCCGGAGCATAAATCGGCAGGATCACTTCATCGAAAGTCGCGCGTGTAATTGCTGTTTGTTCAATTGCCATCTCATGATCACCCTGTTACGCATAAACCAATGTGAAATTATAATCACAAAATATGCATAAAAAATCACTTAATAGCAATCAGAAATCAGCGATGCAGGAAATTAGCCAGCAGTTGATGTCCTTGTTCGCTAAGAATACTTTCTGGATGGAATTGCACACCTTCCAGATCCCACTGGCGATGGCGAATACCCATAATCTCGCGGGTTTCGCTCCAGGCCGTCACTTCAAAGCACACAGGTAATGAGTCAGGTTCCACCACCAGCGAATGGTAGCGTGTCACGGTAAGTGGATTTGCCAGCCCCTTAAATACGCCCACACCATTATGTGTAATCGGCGAGGTTTTGCCGTGCATGACCTTTGCGGCGCGCACAACTTTGCCGCCAAATGCCTGCGCCATTGCCTGGTGACCGAGGCAGACGCCAAGAATCGGCAAGCGCCCGGCATAGTGGCGAATAACGTCAAGCGAGATCCCGGCTTCATCTGGCGTACAGGGTCCGGGTGAGATGACAATTTTTTGTGGTTTAAGGGCGTCGATATCCGCCAGCGTCAACGCATCGTTGCGCTTAACCAGCACATCCGCCCCCAGTTCACAAAAGTACTGGTAGAGGTTCCAGGTAAAAGAATCGTAGTTATCTATAAGCAGGATCATGGCGGCTCCGGTACGAAAGAACCGCGCTATTTTACTCAGATTCCCCGGCTTCGCTTACCACTTTGCTAAATATCATCTGCAGTGCGGTGAGATCCCCCATTGCCCCACTCTGATTTGCCTGATTCCAGGCCTCTTTTTCGATACCCTGCCAGCTCAGTTGGTAGCCCGCATGAATCGCCAGTTGCTCGAAGAAGATCCGCTGTGCCAGTCCGCTTCCCACACGAAAGGGATGCAGCACGTTGATTTCACAATAGTAATGTGCCAGCCGCTCGACGAACTTCTCTTTCTCCAGGCCAACCAGATAACCTTCTTCCTCCAGATCCTGCATCAGGGCATTGCCCTCTTTTTCGATATAGGCAAAGTGGCAGAACGGCGTATCGCCCTGATAAATATCAACTTCACGCAATTGCCCCGCCCAGTCGAAAATATCCTGATACAGCTGGCGATGGATAGTGCGCAAATGCGGTAAACCGCGCACCAGCGGACCAAGCTCAATGGTCGCAGCACGCAGCGCCGTCATTTCGTAAGCGGCCTGTTCCAGCCGCTGCTGCTGGCGGATGTTCAGCCGGTTACGCATGATATCAAGGCCAGGATAAAGATACGGATCGCGCCCTTCGCCGAATTTATCGCTCATAGTGCCTCCTCAGCTCTTCAAGGCGCGCTAAAGCCTCTGCGGCAGTAAGAGTGACTAAAGGCATCTCGACGCCTTCAAGACGGCGACTGGCCTGGAAATTACGATTACGCTGAAGCTCCCAGAGACGGGACTTTTGCTTATCGGTGAGTTTCTTCACTTGATGCCTCCCTGAACGTGTCCATTTGCCACAAGTATAAGCGGCAAATCCGGGTTACGCCGGGAGAGCAGAAGCGCGGGCAAGATTGCCCGCGCGAGAAATCATTACGGCAGGACTTTAGCGGAAAGGATAACTACCGGTTTTGACGGCACATTCTGGTACGGACCAACGTCATGAGTCGGCACCTGGGAAATCTTATCGGCAACGTCCATGCCTTTCACCACTTTACCAAATACCGCGTAACCGAAATCACGCTGACCGTGGTCAAGGAAGGCGTTATCGGCAACGTTGATAAAGAACTGGCTGGTGGCGCTGTCTTTGTCAGCGGTACGCGCCATCGCGATGGTGCCACGCGTGTTGCGCAGGCCGTTATCGGCTTCATTTTTGATTGGCGGGTTTGGTTTTTTCTGCTGCATCTGCTCGGTGAAACCGCCGCCCTGAATCATAAAGCCAGGAATGACGCGGTGAAAGGTAGTGTTGTTATAAAAACCGCTGTTCACATAATCGACAAAGTTTTGCACAGACACTGGCGCTTTTTGTTTATCCAGTTCCAGTTCGATGTTACCAGCTGAGGTTGTCAACAATACGTGCGGGTCCCCTTTCGCTGCCATTGCTGCGGGAGAAAGAGCAGAAAGAGCGAAAACAGCAGCCATCGCCGCCAGGGTCGATTTGAACATGAGATTTCCTTAACAAACAGAGCAGAAAAAAAGCAAGTGAAGAGATTCTAAATAGCCTTCAAGAACAAGGCCATCCCTTTACCTAATTTTACGTATCTGAAATATATGTAACCTGACGATTACTTTTTATTCCGTGATCAAAATCACCTCTTAAGATGCAATTTAGCAACCGATTGCAATAAAACATTTAATCAGATCACAAAATCACCTAAAATCGCCCGCTCGCGGCATAGCCCGCTATGCCATTTTATTTTTGAACGCAGGCCAATCATGACTAACAGCAATCGCATCAAGCTCACATGGATTAGCTTTCTCTCCTACGCACTGACTGGTGCGTTGGTTATTGTCACCGGGATGGTGATGGGAAATATCGCCGATTATTTCAATCTGCCTGTTTCCAGTATGAGTAACACCTTCACCTTCCTCAACGCCGGCATTTTAATCTCTATCTTCCTCAACGCCTGGCTGATGGAAATCGTCCCGTTGAAAACGCAGTTACGTTTTGGCTTTCTCCTGATGGTGCTGGCGGTTGCCGGTTTGATGTTCAGCCACAGCCTGGCGCTGTTCTCGGCGGCGATGTTCATTCTCGGGGTGGTCAGCGGCATCACCATGTCGATTGGTACATTCCTGATAACACAAATGTATGAAGGGCGTCAGCGCGGTTCCCGCCTGTTATTTACCGACTCCTTCTTCAGTATGGCCGGGATGATTTTCCCAATGATCGCCGCGTTTCTACTGGCGCGCAGCATTGAGTGGTACTGGGTTTATGCCTGCATCGGGCTGGTGTATGTCGCTATTTTTATTCTGACCTTCGGTTGTGAGTTCCCGGCACTGGGCAAACATGCACCAAAAACGGATGCTCCGGTAGAGAAAGAAAAGTGGGGGATCGGCGTGCTGTTTCTCTCTGTTGCGGCGCTGTGCTACATCCTCGGTCAGTTAGGTTTTATCTCCTGGGTGCCGGAGTATGCCAAAGGCCTGGGCATGAGCCTGAACGACGCTGGCACGCTGGTGAGTAACTTCTGGATGTCATATATGGTCGGCATGTGGGCGTTCAGCTTTATTCTTCGCTTCTTTGATTTGCAACGTATCCTGACCGTACTGGCTGGTCTGGCTGCGATTCTGATGTACGTCTTTAACACCGGAACACCGACACATATGGCGTGGTCAATTCTCGCCCTGGGCTTCTTCTCCAGCGCGATCTATACCACCATCATCACCCTGGGTTCACAGCAGACCAAAGTACCGTCGCCAAAACTGGTTAACTTTGTCCTGACCTGCGGGACCATCGGTACTATGTTGACCTTTGTGGTTACCGGGCCGATTGTTGAACATAGCGGTCCACAGGCGGCACTGCTTACAGCAAACGGTCTGTACGCTGTCGTCTTTGTGATGTGCTTCCTGTTAGGTTTCGTCAGCCGTCACCGTCAGCATAACACCCTGACCTCTCATTAATTGCTCATGCCGGGCGGCGCTATCGTCGTCCGGTCTTTTCCTCTCTTACCCTGCTACGTACATCTATTTCTATAAATCCGTTCATTTTGTCTGTTTTTTGCACAAACATGAAATGTCAGACAATTCCGTGACTTAAGAAAATTTATACAAATCAGCAATATACCCCTTAAGGAGTATATAAAGGTGAATTTGATTTACATCAATAAGCGGGGTTGCTGAATCGTTAAGGTAGGCGGTAATAGAAAAGAAATCGAGGCAAAAATGAGCAAAGTCAGACTCGCAATTATCGGTAACGGTATGGTCGGCCATCGCTTTATCGAAGATCTTCTTGATAAATCTGATGCGGCCAACTTTGATATTACCGTTTTCTGTGAAGAACCGCGCATCGCTTATGACCGCGTACACCTCTCGTCTTACTTCTCTCACCACACCGCCGAAGAGCTGTCGCTGGTGCGCGAAGGCTTCTACGAGAAACACGGCATCAAAGTTCTGGTCGGCGAACGCGCTATCACCATCAACCGTCAGGAGAAGGTGATTCACTCCAGCGCCGGGCGCACCGTTTTTTATGACAAGCTGATCATGGCGACCGGTTCCTACCCGTGGATCCCACCAATCAAAGGTTCTGATACTCAGGACTGCTTTGTCTATCGCACCATTGAAGACCTCAACGCCATTGAATCCTGTGCCCGTCGCAGCAAACGCGGTGCCGTTGTTGGTGGCGGCCTGTTAGGTCTGGAAGCCGCTGGCGCGCTGAAAAACTTAGGTATTGAAACCCACGTTATCGAATTTGCCCCTATGCTGATGGCGGAACAGCTTGATCAGATGGGTGGCGAGCAGCTGCGTCGCAAAATCGAAAGTATGGGCGTGCGCGTTCACACCAGCAAAAACACCCTTGAGATTGTGCAGGAAGGTGTCGAAGCGCGTAAAACCATGCGTTTTGCCGACGGCAGCGAACTGGAAGTCGACTTTATCGTCTTCTCTACTGGTATCCGTCCGCGCGATAAGCTGGCAACCCAGTGTGGTCTGGACGTTGCTCCGCGTGGGGGTATCGTCATAAATGATTCCTGCCAGACTTCCGATCCGGATATCTACGCCATCGGTGAATGCGCAAGCTGGAACAACCGTGTATTTGGTCTGGTAGCACCAGGCTACAAAATGGCGCAGGTCGCCGTTGACCATATTCTCGGTAGCGAAAACGCCTTTGAAGGTGCTGACCTTAGCGCCAAGCTGAAACTGCTGGGCGTAGACGTAGGCGGTATTGGTGATGCGCACGGTCGCACACCTGGCGCACGTAGCTACGTTTACCTCGACGAAAGCAAAGAGATCTACAAACGCCTTATTGTCAGCGAAGACAACAAAACCCTGCTCGGTGCGGTACTGGTGGGCGATACCAGCGACTACGGCAACCTGCTGCAACTGGTGCTGAATGCTATCGAGCTGCCGGAAAACCCGGATTCTCTGATTCTGCCGGCGCACTCTGGTAGCGGTAAGCCGTCTATCGGTGTTGATAAACTGCCGGACAGCGCGCAAATCTGCTCCTGCTTCGACGTCACCAAAGGTGATCTGATTGCTGCCATCAACAAAGGCTGCCACACCGTTGCGGCGCTGAAAGCTGAAACCAAAGCGGGTACTGGCTGCGGTGGCTGTATCCCGCTGGTCACTCAGGTACTGAACGCGGAACTGGCGAAACAGGGCATCGAAGTTAACAACAACCTGTGCGAACACTTTGCTTATTCGCGTCAGGAACTGTTCCATTTAATCCGCGTTGAAGGCATTAAAACCTTCGAAGAACTGCTGGCGAAACACGGCAAAGGCTACGGTTGTGAAGTTTGTAAACCGACCGTCGGTTCGCTGCTGGCCTCCTGCTGGAACGAATACATTCTGAAACCGGAACATACTCCGCTGCAGGATTCTAACGACAACTTCCTCGCTAACATCCAGAAAGACGGCACCTACTCGGTGATCCCGCGTTCTCCGGGCGGTGAAATCACCCCGGAAGGGCTGATGGCAGTAGGTCGTATCGCGCGTGAATTTAATCTCTACACCAAAATCACCGGCTCCCAGCGCCTGGCGATGTTTGGCGCACAGAAAGACGATCTGCCGGAGATCTGGCGTCAGCTGATTGAAGCCGGCTTCGAAACCGGTCATGCCTATGCGAAAGCACTGCGTATGGCGAAAACCTGCGTGGGTAGCACCTGGTGCCGCTACGGCGTGGGCGACAGCGTCGGCCTCGGCGTGGAACTGGAAAACCGCTACAAAGGCATCCGGACTCCGCACAAAATGAAGTTCGGTGTCTCCGGCTGTACCCGTGAATGTTCAGAAGCTCAGGGTAAGGACGTGGGTATTATCGCCACTGAAAAAGGCTGGAACCTGTATGTTTGCGGTAACGGCGGCATGAAACCGCGTCATGCGGATCTGCTGGTAGCGGATATCGATCGCGAAACGCTGATCAAATATCTCGACCGCTTCATGATGTTCTACATCCGTACCGCCGACAAACTGACGCGTACCGCGCCGTGGTTAGAAAACCTTGAAGGCGGCATCGATTACCTGAAAGCGGTGATCATTGACGACAAACTGGGGCTGAACGCACATCTGGAAGAAGAGATGGCGCGCCTGCGTGAAGCGGTAGTATGTGAGTGGACTGAAACGGTCAATACGCCGTCCGCGCAGACTCGCTTCAAACACTTCATCAACAGCGACAAGCGTGACCCGAACGTGCAGATGGTGCCAGAGCGCGAACAGCACCGTCCGGCAACGCCGTATGAACGTATCCCGGTAACTCTGGTGGAGGACAACGCATGAGCCAGTGGAAAGACATCTGCAAAATCGATGACATCCTGCCTGAAACCGGCGTCTGCGCGCTGTTAGGTGACGAGCAGGTAGCAATTTTCCGCCCGTATCACAGCGACCAGGTGTTTGCGATCAGCAACATCGACCCGTTCTTCGAGTCCAGCGTGCTGTCACGCGGGCTGATTGCGGAACACCAGGGCGAGCTGTGGGTCGCCAGCCCGCTGAAAAAACAGCGTTTTCGCTTAAGCGACGGCTTGTGCATGGAAGACGAACAGTTTTCCGTCAAGCATTACGACGCGCGAGTGAAAGACGGCGTGGTGCAGCTACGCGGTTAATGTTTTAACGGGAGGCGCAATGCCTCCCCTTTTTGCATGGTCCTGTAATAACCTTCGATATATTGCAGGACATTTTTTAAACTTTTTGTTTTATTTTTTGCTTTTATTTTTTAAAGGATAATCAAATGTTTACAGACACTATTAATAAGTGTGCAGCTAACGCTGCGCGCATTGCACGCCTGTCGGCAAATAACCCGCTCGGCTTCTGGGTCAGCTCCGCAATGGCGGGGGCGTATGTGGGTCTTGGGATCATCCTGATTTTCACGCTCGGTAATTTGCTCGCCCCGTCCGTACGTCCGCTGGTGATGGGCGCGACCTTTGGTATCGCCTTAACGCTGGTGATTATCGCCGGTTCTGAACTGTTCACTGGACACACCATGTTCCTCACCTTTGGAGTGAAAGCGGGCACTATCAGCCACGGGCAAATGTGGGCAATCCTGCCGCAAACCTGGCTGGGTAACCTGGTCGGTTCCGTCTTTGTCGCCATGCTCTATAGCTGGGGTGGCGGTAGCCTGCTGCCGGTAGATACCAGCATCGTTCACTCCGTCGCGCTGGCAAAAACCACTGCACCGGCAATGGTACTGTTCTTCAAAGGTGCATTGTGTAACTGGCTGGTTTGCCTGGCAATCTGGATGGCGCTGCGCACTGAAGGGGCGGCGAAATTTATCGCTATCTGGTGGTGTCTGCTGGCATTTATCGCGTCCGGCTACGAGCACTCCATCGCTAACATGACGCTGTTCGCTCTCTCCTGGTTTGGCAACCACAGCGAAGCCTACACGCTGGCGGGTATTGGTCATAACCTGCTGTGGGTGACGCTGGGTAATACTTTATCAGGTGCCGTATTCATGGGATTGGGTTATTGGTATGCTACGCCGAAAGCGAATCGTCCGGTTGCGGACAAATTTAATCAAACTGAAACAGCTGCCGGTTAATTACTAAGGGGTTTTTACGTGGATCATTTGCCTATATTTTGCCAATTACGCGATCGCGACTGTCTGATTGTCGGCGGTGGTGATGTCGCGGAACGCAAAGCAAGGTTGCTGTTAGACGCAGGCGCTCGCTTAACGGTGAATGCATTAGCGTTTATTCCACAGTTCACCGCATGGGCAGATGCAGGCATGTTAACCCTCGTCGAAGGGCCATTTGATGAAAGCCTTCTCGACACCTGCTGGCTGGCGATTGCTGCGACGGATGATGACGCGCTTAACCAGCGCGTCAGTGAAGCCGCTGAAGCTCGTCGCATCTTCTGTAACGTGGTCGATGCGCCGAAAGCCGCCAGCTTTATTATGCCGTCGATTATTGACCGCTCACCGCTAATGGTCGCGGTCTCCTCTGGCGGCACCTCTCCGGTTCTGGCGCGCCTGTTACGCGAAAAACTTGAATCACTGCTGCCGTTGCATCTGGGCCAGGTGGCGAAATACGCCGGGCAATTACGCGGGCGAGTGAAACAACAGTTCGCCACAATGGGTGAACGTCGCCGTTTCTGGGAAAAACTGTTCGTTAATGACCGCCTGGCGCAGTCGCTGGCAAACAACGATCAGAAAGCCATTACTGAAACGACCGAACAGTTAATCAACGAACCGCTCGACCATCGCGGTGAAGTGGTGCTGGTTGGCGCAGGTCCGGGCGATGCCGGGCTGCTGACACTGAAGGGTCTGCAACAAATTCAGCAGGCAGATGTGGTGGTCTACGACCGTCTGGTTTCTGACGATATTATGAATCTGGTACGCCGCGATGCTGATCGCGTTTTCGTCGGCAAACGCGCGGGATACCACTGCGTACCGCAGGAAGAGATAAACCAGATCCTGCTGCGGGAAGCGCAAAAAGGCAAACGCGTGGTGCGGCTGAAAGGCGGCGATCCGTTTATTTTTGGCCGTGGTGGCGAAGAGCTGGAAACACTGTGTAACGCGGGTATTCCGTTCTCGGTGGTTCCGGGTATTACCGCAGCTTCTGGTTGCTCTGCCTATTCGGGTATTCCGCTCACGCATCGCGATTATGCCCAGAGCGTACGCTTAATTACCGGACACTTAAAAACCGGTGGCGAACTGGACTGGGAAAACCTGGCGGCAGAAAAACAGACGCTGGTGTTTTATATGGGGCTGAATCAGGCTGCGACTATTCAGCAAAAGCTGATTGAACACGGTATGCCTGGCGAAATGCCGGTGGCAATTGTCGAAAACGGAACGGCAGTCACGCAGCGCGTGATTGACGGTACGCTCACGCAGCTGGGCGAACTGGCGCAGCAAATGAACAGTCCATCGCTAATTATTATTGGTCGGGTTGTTGGCCTGCGCGATAAATTGAACTGGTTCTCTAACCATTAATTTAACCAGGGCCAGAGAAGTCTGGCCTTTTTCGTTTACAACTCTCTTTATATATTCAGCAGATAAAAACATACCCCCTTAATAAATATTGTCTGCTAATGGGTTATATTCACCGTTACAGCGACTTACAAAATTAAATCAATCGCTCACTGACGCTAATTGAATATTCCTGTATCGTTCTTAATGAGCAGTCTGCTTATATTCATATAATCAATGAATATTAATTAATATATAATACATAGGGAATGTAAATGAACAAATTTATTAAAGTTGCACTGGTAGGCGCAGTACTGGCTACGTTAACTGCATGTACTGGTCATATTGAAAACCGTGATAAGAACTGCTCTTACGACTACCTGCTGCACCCGGCAATTTCTATTTCTAAAATCATTGGCGGTTGCGGTCCTACTGCACAGTAAGTCTCTGACAGAAATCGGCTAACACCGGTTTAATTGCCTGACGCCCTCGGGGTTACCCGAGGGCGTATTTATTTCTGCATTCTTTTCGAAAACATCATGCACAAGATTAAATACTGGCAATACTCTCACGCAAAATCCGCAGCACCGTCTCTTCACCGCTGCGATTTGGGTTAATGCGAATCGCGTAATGTTCGAGTTGCGGATTCGCCTGGCGAAACGTTCCGGAAAGTCGATAAAAAAGCGGCGGAATTTCATATTTCGACTCTGCACCAACCGGGTAAGGCAAGGCACCGCGCTTTTGCGCCTCTTCCAGCACCCTGGCGGCAATCGGCTGATGAAATTCCACAATCAACACTTTCGACTGCGCATTGGCAATCACCGCGCTTTTCACTTCCGCCACTGCGCCACCGTTAAGTAAAGCCAGCAACCGTTCAGATACCCCCGCCTGCACCGCGTGCATCACTGGCGCAAACACCAGCCCACGCAAGACTTCCAACGCCTGAGCGCCCTGAATCTGGCTGCCGCCGGAGTAGAGCGTGGCGCGAATACGGTTAATAACATCAGCATCGCCTACCACCGCACCAACACCCTCTGGCCCAAATAGCTTGAAGCAGGAAAATGTCGAGACATTCGCCCCGCATTCACAGCCAATGCGTGCCACCTTCATCACCGCATAGTTGTCATCGGTTAAGGCTGGAACACTTGCCGCGCGCAACGTTGCCAGCACATCTGCCAGCACATAGCTGTCCTGCGGCTGCTGGCGCGTATGCTGCACCAGCGCGGCATCTGGTTGTTGCTCGTCGACGACCTGCTTAAGTGCCGACAGGTCATTGAAATCAGCAGTAATAAGCGTCAGCCCCATCTGCGCAATAATGACCTGAGTCGTCGGGTAAACCGGCGCGTCATGCACCAGAAGACGCTGCCCCGGTTTGAGCAAAGCCGCCAACGCCGCACGAATCGCGCCAGTACCCGCGCCCTGCACCAGCGCCGCAGCCTGTGCGTGAAATGCATCAGCCAGCACCTGTTCCACACGCTGGGTAATGCGCGGTTGATTCAGTCCCGGCGTTAAGCCCAAATCACCGCAGGTAAGAAATTCGCTACCAGGAAAATGGCGACAAATGCTATCCACCAGCGCAAACTGCTTTTGCTGCGCCTCAATAATCGTCAGGCTTTGCAGAGGAAACGTCTTCATAGGTGCCTTCCTTAAGCCGGAACGAACAGGCCAAGCCAGTAAAGAACATTCAGCAGAATACCGGTGATCATTACGGCCACGACCGGTGCCGCCATTTTCTGTACCGGACGGCCCAGGGATTCGTTGAGGAAGTAAATGGCAACCGCGATAGAGAATCCGGTATAACCCGCCATCTTAATTGCTGCGAAAATCGAACCGACCAGAAGAGCCACTTCCATCAGCATATTCATGGCGTTACGGATGTTATCCGACGCATTACGTACCGACGGGTAGCGTCCCAGCCATTTGCCGATCGAACGAAGCAGCAAGACTTCCGCCGAAATAACCACTGCGCCTAATACCGCTGCAACCATCGGATTCGGCGAGAGATAGCCCACCGCATAAACAAAGGTAAAGCCCGCAACTGCATACACACCCGTTGCTAAGGCGGTGGTGGCAATCAACGGTACAAAACCCAGCCCGCGCATAAATTCTGCCAGTGCCGCCTGGTTGATCAGCGTTTGCGATTGTTCCGGCGTTACGCCTGCGGAGTACGCTTTCTCCAGAGTGAAGATCGACACTTCACTACCGGCGAAAATCTTCATGCTGGCAACGGCGGCAATCAATGCTCCCACGATGGCGATATACGGTAAGTTTTTGATAATCCGCGACGTGCGTTCTTCAAACACCGAAAGCCCGCTGGCATCAATATCATTTTCATCACGATGACGCAGGTCGTGAGTTATCGCGATCCCCAGCAGCATCACCATGCCAATAAAGATTTCGATGGATTCCGGATTGAGATGCGGGAAATAGCGCACTACCACCACACGGGTCATCAGTACCACCACGGCGGCGATCAGACTTTGCTTCCAGCCAAACTGGTAGAAAATCGCCACCAACGGGAATAGTGCAAAAGCTGAAACCACCGGCGAGCTTAATTCCCCCAGGCTACCTAATACATCCACCGGTAGCGCGGTCAGCAGCTGGTTTACCGGCAACAGGCAAGTAAGGATCAACACGCCCCAGATAGCGCCAAGACCAAACGCCATCAGGCTGTTTATCGCCAGTACGCCGAGGATATCGGTAGGAAGAAAGAGTAACCATGCGTTGAGCAGCCCGGTTTTCAGGGTAAAAGAGATCCCCACCGAGGCCACAAAACCAATGCTCAGACCAAAAGCGATACTCCCCGCCTCGCGACGGTTCATATAGCCTTCAATCAGTTGCGGCAGGATCGGGCGGATACCGTCATGAAAAACGGCTGCCGAGCGATGCGCCAGAAGCGATGTCATACCCGTCAGGCACGCCACCACGATAATCTGAATATACAGATCCATAGTCGTGCCTTTTATTTCAGATGGTTAATCAGCATCGGAATCGCGTGTTCGACATGCTCAACGGAAAGCCCAAACGCCACTTTCCCTTCGGCGATCATTTTGGCGATATGTTCGTCTTTCGCTTTAATGCCTGGTTTGGCAATGGTGCAACTTTTGTTATAGCCAATCACCGCGATGGCAATCGACAATGCCGCGCCCGCACCGGTATTACACGCGCCGATGTAGTAATCCAGTTGCCCGGATTTCACTTTCATTGCCGCTTCCATGTCGTTGTGAATGAAAACTTCAAAACAGCCAGGAGCCGTCGCTTCAATGGTTTTTTTAATCTGCTCACGCTGTAAGCCTGCAACGCCAATCTTTTTCATGAGTCTGTCCTTATTGGAAAAATTGAGAGGGAGTTTCACGTAACATCACATCCACATCGGCCTGACTGAATCCTGACTGGCGCAATTGCGGAATAAAGGTGGTCAATAAATAGTCATAGCCATAACCACCGTTGGCTTTTAAATGGGAGCGGCGCGTAATATCCATCGACAGCATGACGCGGTTCAGCAAACCACGGTCACGTAGCGCGTGAAGCATCGCAATGCGCTTTTCGTCCGGGTAGTAACTGTTCTTGCCGATGGTGTCGAACTGCACATACGCGCCGAGATCGATCATCTTCAAAATGTTGTCGAGGTTGTCTTTCAGATCGCAGTGGCCAACAGTGACGCGCGAAAGATCAACTCCGTGGGCTTGCAGTAGCGCCAGTTGTTCCAGCCCCATGGTGCTAAAAGAGGTATGCGTGGAGATCGGGCGTCCGGTCTGGTTATGCGCCAGCGCGGCGGCAATAAATACCTTCTCTTCCAGCGGCGTAATCTTCCCTTCGCTGGAGCCGATCTCCGCGATGATCCCGGCTTTCAGCTCCGTGCCATCGATACCCTGTTCAATTTCATCGACCATCTCTTGCGCCAGTTCCTGCGCGCTGCGGGTCGCCACATGTTGCGGGAAAAACGCATCCTGGTAATAACCGGTACAGGCCACCACGTTGATGCCGGTTTCGCGCATTACATCGAGCATAAATTGCGCATTGCGCCCCATATAACGGTTGGTCATCTCAATCACATTACGCACGCCCTGGGCCATCAGGTCGTTCATTTCCTGGCAAATGAACGCATACTGATCAAGGCGGCAGTCCACGTTGTTTTTAAAGCCGGAGAGATCAATATGCAGATGCTCATGGGCGAGGGTGTAGCCCGTCGGATCAAAACTCATAGGGTGTCTCCTGCAAACCGGAGGGAGGAAAGAAAAGAGCGACCATTTTGTGGCGGTGGCGCACGGAAAAATTCACATACGGTAGCCCCCACATCAGAAAGCGTGGTGCGCACACCAAGCTGCGTAGCGACCATCCCTTGCTGATAAACCAGCACTGGCACCACTTCGCGGGTATGGTGGCTGTGACCAATGGTCGGATCGTTACCGTGATCCGCCATCACGACCAGGCAATCATCTGGCTGCATCGCCTCAATAAGCCGGGCAAGGTTACGGTCAACGACCTGCAAACGTTCCGCATAACGTGCGACGTCTTCTGCATGACCAGCGAGGTCGGTTTCCTGGATATTGGTACAAATAAACGCCGTCGGATGGGTGTTAAATTCGTTGAGGGTGATATCCATAATCCGCTGGCTATCCACCAGGTTTTGCCAGCTCACGCCATAAGGATTGCTGACGATATCCGCCACCTTACCCACCAGCACGGTTGGCACGCCCGCTTCATACAATTTTTGTGGCACCTGCACTTTTTCATCGACGCCGTAGCCCATATGCACGACCTGGAAGCCGTTGTCATAAGCGCCAGAACGCGGCGCATTGATGCCAATAAAGCGCCCTTCTTTGCTTTCTGCGGCATCGAGGATGCGCTGGCTGTCGGTTAACAGGCCACCAAATGTAATGACCCGACCGACCTGTACCTGCTCACGCACGATACAACCAATTTTGATTGCGTCGTCAAAAGAGATCACAGAGAGATTGGCGGTGATGTTATAGACCTGACCTAAATCCGCCTCGAGATTATCGCCAATCGCAACCGCCTGATTGACCCACAGAAATTGCAGATCATCGCCACGACGCTCAACCTGCCAGCCAGCGGAAACTAATGCCTGCTCAACACGGTCAATCACATCGCGAAAAGGCATCCGCAGCGGCGGTAACGGGCGCGTGCCTAAAATTTCCTGATGCCCCATAAAGGTATCGCCACCTTCATGTTGCAGCTCTGCCACACCCCAGGTTGCGGAGTCTGATGGCTGCATATCACCTGGCGCATAACCCAATGCGTTGATTAGCCCCAGCTTCTCCAGCGCTGGTAGCTGCAAATGCGGCAACTGGCTCAGGATGTGACCACAGGTATTCGCCCCGGCATCCTGCGGACGCACCAACGTGACATCTTTCATTGCCCCTACGCCAAAGCTATCAATCACTAACACCACAAATCGCGCCATTACGCCCCCAGAGAGTTTCCAAGACTGTCATAACGACCGACGATTTCTGGTTCGCCACGGTGAATACCGGACAGCAACACCACATCGCTACGGGTGACAAAAATCTGCGTGCGAAAACAGAGCACTACTGCACTGCTTACCGGAAACTCGCCTGCCAGCGGCAGGGTGTAGTCGATACTGCTGTCATCCACAGTTTTGAGATTGGTTTCAGTAATCTTTTGATTTTCTGGCGTAAACACCAGCGCATGTTGCGCATGACCACGACGGTAGTAACCGCCGCCGTAGCAGTAGCTGTCGCCACGGAAATGATGGGAGATTTCACTTAACCAGAGCATCGCGATACGTTCAGGCTGATCGCCCTGCTGGTTTGCCGGAATAGTGCCCGTCAGCGCATGACCGGGTTCGGCATGAGTCACACCGTATTCCGCCAGCAATGGCAGCGAAGTGCAGCTGGTCGCAGAAGGTGCGTTCAGTTGCTCAATCGCAATACCAGATTTCGCTAGTTGCTCCCGTGCCTGTATCAACGTGTGAAGATTCGGTGTCGGCAAAACTTTCCCGGCAGCCTCATCCCAAAGCAGGCAAGGGAAATGGGTTAGTCCAGCTAAATGCAACCCCGGCAGTTTCTTAATTTCAGCAACCACCTCGTGCAGCGAATGCTGTACAAAACCGCTCTCCTGCCCCGGATAAAGAAAATCATCGTCGCTATAAACTTTGAGCAGCACAGACTGCACACGTCCGGCCTTCACCGCTGCCGCAGAAACTTCCCGCGCTTTGTCGAGAGTAAACACGGTGATAACGTCGGTGCCCTGTTCAACGGCGTCAGCAACCTGATGACAAGGGATTTGTACCAGATGCCCCTGATGCGCCACCGGCAAACCGGCGCGGCGCATGACTCGCGCCTCTTTGTAATCCACCGCCACAATGCCGCTGTAGCCTAATGGCAGCAGTTTTTCCGCCAGCCACGGATTACGACCAAACTGCTTGGTCATCAGATACAGTTCAATGCCGTAAAGCCGCGCCGTCTCAATCAGCCGCTTACCGTTTTCCAGTATCTGATCCACGTCGATCACCCAGCTGTCCGGGGCGATCTTGCCCTTTTGCCACAAGCTTAGTGCGGCGGAAATTAGCGCCGGGTTCTGGCGTTTCAATGCTTCTACAAACATCTTGTTGCCTCGTTTCTGTTCCTTGAATTAAATATTCATTTTTTTGAATATTTAGGTTGTGCGACGTGGATTTGTCGGGAGCTTCAAACCTCTTCGTTAGCAGCCATCCATAATCCATAAAGGTTGGCCAGCAAATAGCCTTCTTCACACGGGTTAACTTCCAGTGTAAATTCCTTCAACAACACCTGATGCAATTGCACAACGGCTTGCCAGTGGCTGGATTGCGCCAGTTCTGCCAGCAATTCGGCGTCCAGCGGCTCTATTTCTTCACCACGGCGACTGCGCATCAGTGCGCTCGCCATATGTGTCATCGCCATCATTCCTTGCTCGCTGCGCACCGGTAGATGACACTCTGTTTCCAGTACGTTGACGACCTGCATCATGCCTTTGCAGATGTCCTTATCAATAACGCCTGCATCGCAAAGCAGGTTGAGTCTGGTTTCCATTTCAGATGCCTTTGGTTTAATAACTGGGTTCCTGTTCCCCACTGACCACTCGTTGTTGATGGGCAAGCAGGGCCTGTTTATCAACAACTGCACGCAGCAATTGTTGCATCGGGTAATCATCGACTCGCGTCAAAACCACGGCTTCGGTGGCCTGTAAAAATCGCGGATCGTCTGTGAGCGGCGTCGCTTCTAATCCCAGCATGGTCAGTTCGTTTTCCGCCACCACGTTCCAGATAACCGCATCGACATCGCCTTTAACAATGCGTTGTAAACTCTCGTGATAAGAGAGATCGACACGTTCCACATCACTATCGCCAAAAAAGACATCGGTCATGATTTTCTGATCCGCCGAACGGTTATCCAGCCCCACGCGCTTCACGTTTGCGGACTCGCCTTTACGGCAAATCAAC
Source organism: Escherichia sp. F1 (assembly GCF_046764225.1). NCBI lineage: Bacteria > Pseudomonadati > Pseudomonadota > Gammaproteobacteria > Enterobacterales > Enterobacteriaceae > Escherichia > Escherichia sp. F1. The sequence continues at coordinate 401,658 of NZ_CP177202.1, read as the reverse complement.
TGGTGCTCGCCAACGTAGGTGTGCGGCCCCAGCTCCAGCGCGAGGCATAACCCTTTTTGCGTGAGATAACTTTCCGCCGCCAGTCGGGAAACCACCGCCATGTCATACACGCCATTAAGCAGACACTCCACGCGAATATCCGCGCCGCGCATGTGCGCATAGTAAAAAGGAATGCCATCAAATTGGGCTTTCAATCCGCTCGCCAGGCCTTCGTACAAACGGGTATAGGGCAAGGGCATCGCGCACACCACATTGTTGATATCCACATGACTCAGCAATGCTTTGTTATCCATTTCCACCAGATAACTGCCATTACGCCCACGGCGTTCTATCCGTATCGCTCCGCTTGATTCCAGCGTTTTCAACGCGGCCTGCGTCAGGCCAACGGATGAACGGCATTCAGTTGCCAGTTCATCTATGGTTTTCAGTCGATTACCGCACTTTTCACCCAACAAATAACGGGCCAGTGTCGTGATGACGACGCCTTCTTTTTTGATAAACGTTCGACGCATAGTAAATTTTCAATAAAGTGAATATTTATATCTTCATAAAAATGAAGATAAGTGGCAACTGCGAGATGTGGAAACGGCGAGACGCTTCACATTTTTTCGGATTATTGCAAATGAGGATAAAAAAACCGGGTTTCCCCGGTTTTTGGCATTAATGTTAAATTACGGCTTCGCCACAAAACCAATCGCTTCGTACACCGCTTTTAGCGTACGGGAAGCGTGTGCGCTGGCTTTTTCAGCGCCATCTTTCATCACCTGTTGCAGGAAGGCTTCGTCATTGCGGAAACGGTGATAGCGTTCCTGCAATTCAGTCAGCATACCGGAAACGGCATCAGCCACTTCGCCTTTCAGATGACCATACATCTTGCCTTCGAACTGTTTTTCCAGTTCCGGGATGCTCTGGCCCGTTACCGCAGAAAGGATATCCAGCAGGTTGGAAACGCCCGCTTTATTCTGCACATCGTAGCGAACTACCGGCGGCTCGTCGGAGTCAGTGACCGCGCGTTTGATTTTCTTCACTACCGATTTCGGATCTTCCAGCAGGCCGATAACGTTATTGCGATTATCGTCAGACTTGGACATCTTCTTGGTCGGCTCCAGCAGCGACATTACGCGCGCGCCAGATTTCGGAATAAACGGCTCTGGCACCTTAAAGATATCGCCATACAGCGCGTTGAAACGCTGGGCGATATCGCGGCTCAGTTCCAGGTGCTGTTTCTGGTCTTCACCCACCGGCACCAGATTAGTTTGATACAGCAGGATGTCCGCAGCCATCAGCACCGGATAGTCAAACAGACCAGCGTTGATGTTCTCGGCATAACGCGCAGATTTATCTTTAAACTGCGTCATGCGGCTCAGTTCGCCGAAGTAGGTATAGCAGTTCAGTGCCCAGCCTAACTGTGCATGTTCCGGCACGTGGGACTGAACAAAAATGGTGCTTTTCTCAGGATCGATACCACAAGCCAGATACAAGGCCAGCGTATCCAGCGTCGCTTTACGCAGCTTCTGTGCATCCTGGCGCACGGTGATCGCGTGTTGGTCAACGATACAGTAAATGCAATGGTAGTCATCCTGCATGTTTACCCACTGACGCAGCGCACCCATGTAGTTACCAATGGTCAATTCACCTGAGGGCTGTGCGCCACTAAAAACGATGGGCTTAGTCATTTTTCGATTCCTGATTTTCGCTATGCGGAAGCCCTAATGCGGGCAGAAGGTCATTTATAGACTGATAAATTACATCAGGCTGGCTGAGATCGATAGCCTCGCCGTAGTTATATCCGTAGGTTAAGCCAACTGATGGGCAACCTGCCGCTTTTGCTGCCTGAATATCATTGCGTGAGTCGCCAACAAACAGCATCTGTTGTGGAGCAATTCCCATCCGCTCAGCCACCAGTAACAGCGGGTCCGGATGCGGTTTTTTGTTTTGCACATCATCACCACCAATCACCACGCTGAAGTATTTGGCGATATCTAAGGCTTCGAGCAGCGGCGCGACGAACGGCGTCGGTTTGTTGGTGACCAGGCCCAACGGCAGGCCTTTAGCCTGCAATGCGCCCAGCGTATCGGCAACGTGCGGGAACAAAAACGTCCCCTCTTCGGCAACCTCGCCATAGTAGCGATCGAACAATTTACGCAGAATACGTACCTGTTCTTCTGCCGGAATGTCGTCATCAACGGGCGGTTTACCCATTGTTTTACGCAGAGTCGCACGTTCCTGACGCGCCCAGGTCAATGCGCGCTCCATCAGAACATCTGCGCCGTTACCAATCCAGGTTATAACGCGTTCTTCACCTGCGACGGGCAACTCCAGCGCATACAGCGCCATATCTACTGCGGTAGCCAAGCCAGGAGCACTGTCCACCAGCGTACCATCGAGATCAAAAGCGACGCCGCGAATATCTTCAAACTTATTCATGACTTACCTTTGCCAGTTCACTGCGCATTTCATCAATGACTTTTTTGTAGTCTGGCTGGTCGAAGATTGCCGAACCGGCGACGAACATATCCGCGCCCGCCGCAGCGATTTCGCCAATGTTGTTCACCTTCACGCCACCGTCCACTTCCAGTCGAATGTCAAAGCCAGACTCGTCGATACGACGACGTACTTCGCGCAGTTTATCCAGTGTTTGCGGAATGAAAGACTGACCGCCGAAACCTGGGTTGACGGACATCAGCAGGATCACATCCAACTTATCCATCACGTAATCCAGATAGCTCAGCGGTGTCGCCGGATTAAATACCAGACCCGCTTTACAGCCATTTTCTTTAATCAGTTGCAGCGTGCGGTCAACATGCTCGGAGGCTTCTGGATGAAAGGTAATGATGCTGGCACCAGCGGCAGCGAAATCAGGCACAATGCGATCGACGGGTTTCACCATCAGGTGTACGTCGATAGGGGCGGTAATGCCGTAGTTACGCAAGGATTTCAGCACCATTGGCCCAATCGTCAGATTGGGAACATAGTGGTTATCCATGACGTCAAAATGCACGACATCAGCGCCAGCTGCCAGGGCTTTTGCGGTATCTTCACCCAGGCGGGCAAAATCAGCCGACAGAATTGAGGGGGCAATCAAATACTGTTTCATCCGCTTCTCCTTGAGAATTATTTTTTCGCGGGTGAAACGACTCCTGGTTTGTACAAAGCCAGCAGTTCGTCCACCTTTTTACGTGTGCCGCCGTTGCTGCTTATACTGCGTCGAACTTTGACGACATGCAATTTTGCGCGCTGATACCACTCACGCGTTAACATCGTATCGTGATTGGAGATCAGCACTGGAATATGGCGATCAACCAGACCTTCGGCGATCTCCGCCAGATGCGCTTGTTGTTCAAGCGTAAAACTGTTTGTGTGATACGCCGTAAAGTTGGCGGTCGCAGACAGCGGCGCATAAGGCGGATCGCAATAGACGACGGATGCATCATCTGCGCGCGCCATGCTATCGGCGTAAGACTCACAGTAGAAAAAGGCATTCTGCGCTTTTTCAGCGAAGTGATACAACTCTGCTTCCGGGAAATAGGGTTTTTTGTAGCGGCCAAACGGCACGTTAAACTCACCGCGCAGATTGTAACGACACAGGCCGTTGTAACCGTAGCGGTTCAAATATAAAAACAGTACCGCCCGACGGAACGGATCCTGGCTTTTGTTGAACTCTTCGCGGAACTGATAGTAAACCTCGGCGCAATTTGTTTCGGGAACAAACAGCTCGCGTGCGGCCTGTACGTACTCATCAGTACGCATTTTCACAATGTTATAGAGACTGATCAGGTCGCTATTGATATCGGCAAGGATATAACGAGAAAAGTCGGTGTTGAGAAACACCGACCCGGCACCTACAAAAGGCTCAACCAGACATTCGCCCTTGGGCAAATGCCGTTTAATATCATCAAGCAGGGGATACTTGCCCCCTGCCCACTTCAAAAAAGCGCGATTTTTCTTCATGCTGACTAACTAATTACACCTTCTCCGGCTGTGGAGAAAGCTCCGACAGCATCCAGCGCTTCAGGCAACTCCCGCGATGATAAACCATTGCGGGAGATAACCTTGATTACTTCAGATCGGCCTGTACCTGACGCAGCGGTTTCGCCCACGGGTTTTTGGCCTGGACATCTGCTGGCAATGTAGATACCGCTTTTTTCGCCTCTTCTTTCGAAGCGTACACGCCAGAAACCAGGACATACCACGGCTGACCATTACGCGTCGTTTCATAGACAACGTAGTTTTTCAGATTCTCTTTCTTCGCCCAACCGTTCAGGTTGTCGTAGTTAGAGGAACTGCTCAGCTGCAGAGTGTAATGGCTGGACGGTGCCGATTTCAACGAACCAACATTACCTGCGGTCTTCCCTCCAGCGGCTGGTGTTGCCGTGGTTTGCGCCGGGGATGCCGTCTGTACTGGAGCCGTAGTTGCGGTCTCTTTTGGTGCTGGCGTAGAGGTCGCAGCCGGTGCCTTCGTGCTTGCCACAGGAGCAGCTGGTTCAGTACGCTTCGGCGTCTGTGCTACCGGCTTCGGCTCCGTTTTTACGGTTGCTTGCGGTTTTTTCGGTTCAATCACCGCCTGCTGACGAGCTGGACGCGTGGTGGCCGGACGTTCAGTGGTTTGCGTTTTCGCCGTGTCACGCGATGCATTGCCATTGCGAACAGGCGCGACAGTCGCGGGTTCAGTCGGCAACGTGGAATTGACCGCCACATTGTTCAACTGTTGCTGATTTTGTGGCTGGGTCAGCGCATTGTTCAGGTCACCCTGCACTTCAACACGTTGTTGACCATCCGTTGCCGCCGGGGTTTGCCCTTGAGTCGGCGTAGAAGAGATCGGCGGCAGAGAAACATCCTGCTGAGTATTTTCCGCAGACGTGGTTCCCGGCGCTGGCTGCACGCCATTCGCCTGATCGGTCGCATTGCCAGCAAGATCAATACTCTTCTCGCCAGACGCGGTTTGATCGCTGGAAGAGGTCGAGGGGGCTTTTAGCGCAGAACCGATACCGATGATCAACAGCAGGAGAACCAGAATGCCGACGCCCATCATCATATACTGACGAGAAGCGGGTTTACTGGCTACTTTTTTGCGCTTACGCGGACGACGCTCTACGCGCTCTTCATCCACGGTTTCATCTTCGGATTCGTCAATTTCTTCTTCGAGTTCCGGTTCCTCATTGCGCTCTTTTTGCGCACGAGTCGGACGGCGATCGTCAGTGTCATCAAGTTCAATATCATCAAAATTGATCTGCGGTTCGCCACGTTCAGTACGCTCAGAACGTTCAGAAGATTGACGAGAACGACCAGTACGACGATCGCTGGGATCGGGTTTCAGCTCGTCTTCTGGTTTGAATTCATCCATTTAACACCCCACTAAAAGGTTAATGCTTACCACGTTGCAATTAACCTGAAGCTAATAGACCGCTTGATAAGCGGCCTGACCTTTCTTGTTGTTACGCTGATTGACAATCGGCAATGGCGTTAAGAACTAGCTCGTGCGAAACGCCGCTGCGAACTTCACTCTTACCAATTGCCAACGGAAGAATTAAGCGCATCTCTCCCGCAAGGACTTTCTTGTCACGCAGCATATGCGGTAAATACGCCTGCGCAGACATTTCGCGCGGCCCATTGACCGGTAACCCAGCCCGCGTGAGCAGGGTTATAATACGCTGCGTTTCGGCAGAACTAAACTGCCCGAGACGTTCCGACGTCCGCGCCGCCATCACCATACCCGCAGCAACCGCTTCACCGTGTAACCAATTGCCATACCCCATTTCAGCTTCAATGGCATGACCAAAGGTGTGTCCCAGATTCAGTAAAGCACGTAACCCGGTTTCGCGCTCGTCGGCGGCGACAACTTCTGCCTTCAGTTCACAACAACGGCGAATACAGTACGCCATTGCCGGACCGTCCAGACGCAACAACGCATCCAGATTTTCTTCCAGCCAGTTAAAAAACGCACCGTCAAGAATAATGCCGTATTTGATGACTTCTGCCAGCCCCGACGCTAACTCACGCGGGGGAAGCGTTTTCAGACAGTCGAGATCCACCACCACTGAAGCAGGCTGGTAGAACGCGCCAATCATGTTTTTACCGAGGGGATGGTTGACCGCAGTTTTGCCGCCAACGGAGGAATCGACCTGCGACAGCAACGTCGTCGGGACTTGAATGAAACGTACACCGCGCTGATAACTCGCCGCCGCAAAGCCGGTCAGATCGCCCACTACGCCGCCGCCAAGCGCCACCAGCGTAGTATCGCGACCATGCGGCTTTTGTAACAACGCCGTAAAGACGGTATCGAGTACAGCCAGGCTTTTATACTGCTCGCCGTCAGGGAGGATAACGCTATCGACGTTAACACCCGCCTGTTCAAGTACGCCGCGGACCTTATCGAGATACAGAGGAGCCAGGGTTTCGTTGGTAACCAACATGACCTGCTCGCCCGATTTCAGCGGTAAGAATGAAGCTGGTTCATTAAACAAACCAGATGCGATGGTAATTGGGTAACTACGTTCCCCGAGAGTAACGACAATCCTCTCCATAACGCGACATCCACCTTAATTACTGTACCCGCAGACGAGTGTATATAAAGCCAGAATTAGTTGCTTTCCAGCATGTGAATAATCTGGTTTGCGACCACTTTAGCGCTTTGATCATCAGTACGAATGGTCACGTCGGCAATCTCTTCATACAGCGGATTGCGTTCATTGGCCAACGCTTCCAGAACTTCACGCGGCGGTGTTTCAACGTGCAGCAACGGGCGTTTTTTATCACGCTGCGTGCGTGCAAGTTGCTTTTCGATGGTCGTTTCAAGATAAACGACAACGCCACGTGCGGAAAGACGGTTACGCGTTTCGCGGGATTTCACAGAGCCGCCGCCAGTAGCCAGCACAATACCCTGTTTCTCGGTCAACTCATTGATGACCTTTTCTTCGCGATCGCGGAAGCCTTCTTCGCCTTCTAAATCGAAAACCCAGCCCACATCAGCTCCGGTTCGTTTCTCAATCTCTTGATCGGAATCGTAAAATTCCATATTGAGTTGTTGAGCTAACTGGCGCCCAATAGTGCTTTTTCCGGCACCCATAGGCCCAACCAGAAAGATATTGCGTTTCTCTGCCATTTTTTCGGTACTACTAAGACTATTCGTTAATGATAAACCCGCTTCGCTCAGAGAGCGCCGCAGGACATGAACTGAAACCTCATAAGATATTGCGAGAGTCAGACTGAAAATTATCTCAATACTCCAGCGGGTTTGGCAACTGAATAAATCACCCATCCCTCTGCATATCTGGTCGCTGCAAGCGCGCTGCCTTGCTACCACCGCTCTGGCGATAAATCACCGGGTAAGATTAGCGTAAAAAAGACAGCAAAATGCCGCCTGAATGATAAATCATCATCATGGAACGCAGGCAGCGAAGAGCACCAACTCTCAAATCGGTACTCCTTGTATGCTAAATACCTGCGCGCGTCAAATAGATGAAACACGTTCAGCGTAAAAACATTACCGCTTTTACGGCTGTTTACTCACTGGAAACCAGTCGTGGCGTGATAAACACCACTAACTCGCGTCGTTCATCTTCTTTTCCGTCATGACGAAATAATTGCCCGAACCAGGGAATGTCGCCAAGCAACGGTACGCTATCCTGACCCGATTTATTTTTACGGGTAAAAATGCCGCCCAGCGCCAACGTTTCTCCGCTTTTGACCTCGACCTGCGTTTCGATCTCCTGCTTATCAATCGCCAACACTTCGCCATCGGCCTGCTGTAGCACCTGCCCCGGAACGTTCTGGCTGATGTGTAATTTCAGCCGGATGCGACCTTTTTGTAACACCGTGGGCGTAACTTCCATCCCCAGGACGGCCTCTTTAAATTCCACCGACGTCGCGCCACTTTCCCCGCTGGAAACCTGATATGGAATTTCGCTCCCCTGTTTAATGCTGGCAGGCTGAAGATGTGAGGCCAGCAGACGCGGACTGGCGATAATATCCAGCTGCTGTTTTTGTTCGAGCGCGGAAAGCTCAAGATCCAGTAAACGTCCGTTGATGCGTCCAATGTTAAAACCGACATGCGTTGTCGCCGTCGCTACGGAGAGGTCGCTGCCAAGCGTGGTGACTTGCCCAACGCCACCAGCGTGTTGCGCATCGGCCAGCGTCCATTTCACGCCTAACTCACGCAAACTTTTTTCATTAATGGTGACAATATGCGCCGACAGCTCAACCTGCCCGACCGGCAGATCCATTTGCGCTACCCACTGTTCAAGCGCGCTTAACGCCGCTTTGTTATCTCGCAGCAAAAGGCGATTAGTGCGTTTATCGACGGTCATACTCCCTTTGGCACTCAGTAGCTTCTCCCCCGCTTTCGCCAGCTCTCCGGCGTCGGCGTATTGCAGAGTAATATTGCGATTTTCCAGCGGCAGATTTGCCTGCGCCCGCGCCTGCTCCGCCTCCTGACGGGCGATATTGTCATTCTGCCAGGCAACGGAATGCACCGAGAGAATGTTGCCCTCCTGGCGCGTTATCAGTCCGGCGCTTTTCACTACAGTTTGTAGTGCCTGCTTCCAGGGAACATCTGTTAGATGTAACGACACCGTACCGCTGACGTCTGGCGACACGACCAGGTTCAACTTCTCCTGTTCAGCCAGCGCCTGCAACACCTGAGCTACCGGAACGTCATCCACCATCAGCGTCACTTTTTGCGGCTTTGCCGCCTGTACGCCGGGTATCAGCATCAACAGTAGTGCGGCTATCCATTGCTTCATTTGTATCTCCTTGCCGTTGCCACAACCAGTGTGGCGGTTCGCAGTTTGTTCCGGTTTCCAGCGTTAGTGCGTCTGGCGTCAGCTGTAAAATTGTCCAGCCGTTTTCCAGCACATCGTTTTGCTGCACCCGTCGCCATTTCTTTTGCCCGTCTTTTATTACACCGATGATGCGCTCGCCTCGCCCTACCATCCCCTGATAGCGCCACTGGCTAAGTTCGCTAATCCGGCATAGATCTTCCGGCGGTTTAAAAGGGTCACGCATACCGGTTAAAAGGCACAATGCAATACCTGCCAACAACCAGCGTTTACCCCTCATGCGGCGTCTCCAGTTGTAGCGTGAACAAAAGGTCATCACCTTCCACGCTTAACGAAAAACGGCTCACGCTGACGTTGCGCTCTGCCAGCCGTGTAAATGCCGACGGCACTGCTTCCCACAGCGTTTTCAACGCCAACTCACCTCCCTGCGCGGATGGATGCCAGTAAACCAGTTGCGCGCCGGATAACTGAAAATCCAGTGGCGAAAAGGGCAGCGTTTTTTCTTCGCTGAAGGGAGTGGTGTCTACCTGGCGATACAGTGCGGCCCACTGCTGGTGATGACTCGCCCGTAGTCGAATTAATGCGTCGCTCTCTTCCTGGTGTGTCGATGACAGAAAAATGAGCGTAACTAACATCATCAACCAGAATGCCCAGCAAAGCTGGCGGAGGCGGGGTGATGCGGCGAACCACCAGTCAAAGAGCATGTCCATCGCTAACCTTCCTTGTTAACTGATACTCAAATTGCCAGCGTCCCTGCGCATCCTGCTGCGTGGCCCCCCGCTGATTGAGATGAAAAAAAGCATCCTGACGGAGTGACGTTTCCAGCGCGTTTAACACGGTAATGCTTGTTGTCAGCCCCTTGATCTCCAGCGTTCCCTGCTGCCAACTTATCGTTGTCAGCCAGGCGTGCTCGGGTAAAAGCGCCGCCAGTGCTTCCAGCGCAGATTGCCAGTCGCGGGTAAATTGTCGCTGGCGCTGCCTTTGCAAACGCTGTTCGCGTAACTGCTGGCGTTCCAGCAAACGTGGTTTCGTTATCTGTAAGCTGCGGGCGAGTTGTTGTTCCGCCTGAAGCAAAACGGTGTCTACGCGTGCTTCGGCGTTGCTTGTCAGACGCAGTATTAGCGTTATCCCGACGGCCAGCAGCAGAGGCGCAACGAACATCAGCAACCAGAAACGAAGAAAAGCGGTCCGGCGTTGCTGTCGCCAGGGCAAAAAATTAATTGGCGGGTTCATCAGTACACCTTCCCAAGCGCCAGCCCCAGCGCGATGGCAAAGTCTCCACCTGGCGGCGGTAGCGGCGGCTGACGAACAGAAACCGCCTCCCAGGGGTCAAATCCGCCTTCGCCACATATCGCGACGCTTTCGGGATCAACGCATAACGCTGCCGCCAGCTCCTTCGCGCTAGTCATCCCCACCGCCAGCTTGCGCCCCCAGCGATAGCGCGTCGCCCACAGCCACTGTTCGTTATCACGCCAGGCCAGACATTGCTGATGAGAAGGTAAAAAAGGCAGGAATCGCTGTAATGCACTGGCATCCGGGGTGATCGCGCTAACATGAACACGCAACCTTTCTGCCAGAGTAAGCAGCGTTGCCAGCTCTTTGCTTTGCGCGGCAGTCACGTTATAGGCGGGACTGAGTGAGTCTTCGCTGTAATCGAAGCGCAGGGAGTCCGGATCCATATCCAGCTCGCGGGCCATCGTCCCGGACAGCCAGGCCATTTGCTCCCGCTCACCAAGGGACATCGACGGGCGTGGAAATGACCGCTGTAATGTGCGACTGGCGGGAAACGCCAACATAATGTGATGACGCTGCGGCAGTTCGCGACTCCACGGTAACAACGTTTTAGCCAGCCGCTGCGCATCAACAATCCGCCCATCTTTGATAATGTCGTTCTCCAGCGGCAACCGCCACCAGCGTTGCAAAAAGCATTCTTTTGTGCCCCGCACGATCGCAACCGCTACCGCTTCTTGCTGTTGTAAATGCAAACCAATTTGCCAGATCTTAAATGCCATTGTGATGATCTCCTTATCACCCGTCACTCTGACGGGTATATCAATGCGTCTGGCTTGCCTTTATACTACCGCGCGTTTGTTTATAAACTGCCCAAATGAAACTAAATGGGAAATTTCCAGTGAAGTTCGTAAAGTATTTTTTGATCCTTGCAGTCTGTTGCATTCTGCTGGGAGCAGGCTCGATTTATGGCCTATACCGCTACATCGAGCCACAACTGCCGGATGTGGCGACATTAAAAGATGTTCGCCTGCAAATTCCGATGCAGATTTACAGCGCCGATGGCGAGCTGATTGCTCAATACGGTGAGAAACGTCGTATTCCGGTTACGTTGGATCAAATCCCGCCGGAGATGGTGAAAGCCTTTATCGCGACGGAAGACAGCCGCTTCTACGAGCATCACGGCGTTGACCCGGTGGGGATCTTCCGTGCGGCAAGCGTGGCGCTGTTCTCCGGCCACGCGTCACAAGGGGCGAGTACCATTACCCAGCAGCTGGCGAGAAACTTCTTCCTCAGTCCAGAACGCACGCTGATGCGTAAGATTAAGGAAGTCTTCCTCGCGATTCGCATTGAACAGTTGCTGACGAAAGACGAGATCCTCGAGCTTTATCTGAACAAGATTTACCTCGGTTACCGCGCCTATGGTGTCGGTGCTGCGGCACAAGTCTATTTCGGTAAAACGGTCGACCAACTGACGCTGAACGAAATGGCGGTGATAGCCGGGCTGCCGAAAGCGCCTTCCACCTTCAACCCGCTCTACTCAATGGATCGTGCCGTCGCGCGGCGTAACGTCGTACTGTCGCGGATGCTGGATGAAGGGTATATCACCCAACAACAGTTCGATCAGACACGCACTGAGGCGATTAACGCTAACTATCACGCGCCGGAGATTGCTTTCTCTGCGCCGTACCTGAGCGAAATGGTGCGCCAGGAGATGTATAACCGTTATGGCGAAAGTGCCTATGAAGACGGTTATCGCATTTACACCACCATCACCCGCAAAGTACAGCAGGCCGCACAGCAGGCAGTACGTAATAACGTGCTGGACTACGACATGCGCCACGGCTATCGCGGCCCGGCAAATGTGCTGTGGAAAGTGGGCGAATCGGCGTGGGACAACAACAAAATTACCGATACGCTGAAGGCGCTGCCGACCTATGGTCCGCTGCTGCCTGCCGCAGTCACCAGCGCCAATCCTCAGGAAGCGACGGCGATGCTGGCGGACGGGTCGACCGTCGCATTGAGTATGGAAGGCGTTCGCTGGGCGCGTCCTTACCGTTCGGATACTCAGCAGGGACCGACGCCGCGTAAAGTGACCGATGTTCTGCAAACGGGTCAGCAAATCTGGGTTCGTCAGGTTGGCGATGCATGGTGGCTGGCGCAAGTGCCGGAAGTGAACTCGGCGCTGGTGTCGATCAATCCGCAAAACGGTGCCGTTATGGCGCTGGTCGGTGGCTTTGATTTCAATCAGAGCAAGTTTAACCGCGCCACCCAGGCACTGCGTCAGGTGGGTTCCAACATCAAACCGTTCCTCTACACCGCGGCGATGGATAAAGGTCTGACGCTGGCAAGTATGTTGAACGATGTGCCAATTTCTCGCTGGGACGCAGGTGCCGGTTCTGACTGGCAGCCGAAAAACTCGCCGCCACAATATGCTGGTCCAATTCGCTTACGTCAGGGGCTGGGTCAGTCGAAAAACGTGGTGATGGTACGCGCAATGCGGGCGATGGGCGTCGACTACGCTGCAGAATATCTGCAACGCTTCGGCTTCCCGGCACAAAACATTGTCCACACCGAATCGCTGGCGCTGGGTTCAGCGTCCTTCACCCCAATGCAGGTGGCGCGCGGCTACGCGGTCATGGCGAACGGCGGCTTCCTGGTGGACCCGTGGTTTATCAGCAAAATTGAAAACGATCAGGGCGGCGTGATTTTCGAAGCGAAACCGAAAGTAGCCTGCCCGGAATGCGATATTCCGGTGATTTACGGTGATACGCAGAAATCGAACGTGCTGGAAAATAACGATGTTGAAGATGTCGCTATCTCCCGCGAGCAGCAGAATGTTTCTGTGCCAATGCCGCAGCTGGAGCAGGCAAATCAGGCGTTAGTGGCGAAGACTGGCGCGCAGGAGTACGCACCGCACGTCATCAACACTCCGCTGGCATTCCTGATTAAGAGTGCTTTGAACACCAATATCTTTGGTGAGCCAGGCTGGCAGGGTACCGGCTGGCGTGCAGGTCGTGATTTGCAGCGTCGCGATATCGGCGGGAAAACCGGTACCACTAACAGTTCGAAAGATGCGTGGTTTTCGGGTTACGGTCCGGGCGTTGTGACCTCGGTCTGGATTGGCTTTGATGATCACCGTCGTAATCTCGGTCATACAACGGCTTCCGGAGCGATTAAAGATCAGATCTCAGGTTACGAAGGCGGTGCCAAGAGTGCCCAGCCTGCATGGGACGCTTATATGAAAGCCGTTCTTGAAGGTGTGCCGGAGCAGCCGCTGACGCCGCCGCCGGGTATTGTGACGGTGAATATCGATCGCAGCACCGGGCAGTTAGCTAATGGTGGCAACAGCCGCGAAGAGTATTTCATCGAAGGTACGCAGCCGACACAACAGGCGGTGCACGAGGTGGGAACGACCATTATCGATAATGGCGAGGCACAGGAATTGTTCTGATTAAAAAGGCGCTTCAGCGCCTTTTTAAGTTTGCTGACAAAGTGCACTTTGTTTATACCGGATACGGCGTGAACACTTTACCCGTCTAGCAACATCTAGAAAAATCAATATATTGCAGGAGCCGCACAGGCCTGATAAGCGTTGTGCATCAGGCAAACTTCACGCATTTACAACCGCCCCTGCCCCTTCAACCATTCGCGCACGAGGAACAGCGCGCTGACATTACGCGCTTCGTTGAAGTCAGGGTCTTCCAGCAAATCCATCATATGCGCCAGCGGCCAGCGCACCTGTGGTAGCGGCTCTGGCTCATCGCCTTCCAGCGATTCCGGGTAGAGATCTTGCGCTACCACGATATTCATTTTGCTGGAAAAGTAAGACGGTGCCATGCTGAGCTTCTTCAAAAAAGTCAGATCGTTCGCACCAAATCCAACCTCTTCTTTTAGCTCGCGGTTAGCGGCTTCGAAGACGGTTTCACCCGGATCAATTAATCCTTTCGAAAAACCTAATTCGTAGGATTCAGTTCCCACTGCGTATTCGCGGATCAGGATCAGGTGATCGTCCACAATCGGCACAATCATCACTGCTTCCCGGTTAGTTGGACGCATTCGTTCATAAACACGCCGCACGCCATTGCTGAACTCCAGATCCACGCTTTCGACGGTAAACAGTCGGGAACGGGCTACAGTTTCAACATTCAGAATGGTGGGTTTTTGTAATGATTTGCTCATCGTGGGATCTATGCTGTGAAATCAGCGGTTATTGTGCGATATCGGACACGCTTTCGGCAATGTGAATTGCATGTTATTTACATTTATGTAACTTAATAAATAATCGTCCTCAAATCAAATTAAAAGTCAATAGGTTGAAATAACTCCAGGAATTTGCTGATATTCCGCCTTCAGAGGGTTTGCTATGATCAGCGGTTACTGTGATGTGCTTAATGATGCTCAAGTTAAACTCCACGCTTGCCGATAGCCAACCGCAGAATCATGTTTTGTGTCCGGTGCGACTGACCACGCCTGACAGACTAAGTAAGATGGGGAAAGCATGAGCACCATTGTGATTTTTTTAGCTGCTTTGCTGGCCTGCTCACTACTTGCGGGATGGCTGATAAAAGTGCGATCCAGACGGCGTCAGCTGCCCTGGACCAACGCCTTCGCGGATGCGCAAACGCGTAAACTCACACCTGAAGAACATAGCGCCGTTGAAAATTATCTTGAGAGCCTGACGCAGGTATTACAGGTGCCTGGCCCAACGGGAGCCAGCGCGGCACCGATCTCTCTGGCGCTGAATGCCGAAAGCAACAACGTCATGATGCTGACACACGCTATCACGCGTTACGGCATCTCTACCGACGATCCGAATAAATGGCGTTACTACCTCGATTCGGTAGAAGTCCACCTGCCCCCCTTCTGGGAACAGTACATCAACGATGAGAATACCGTTGAACTGATTCATACCGATTCGCTGCCGCTGGTTATTTCACTCAACGGTCATACGCTGCAGGAGTACATGCAGGAAACTCGCGGCTATGCCTTGCAACCTGTTCCGTCAACACAGGCGTCGATTCGCGGGGAAGAGAGTGAGCAAATCGAGCTACTCAATATTCGCAAAGAAACGCACGAAGAGTATGCGCTAAGTCGTCCGCGCGGGCTGCGCGAAGCGTTGCTGATTGTCGCCTCCTTCCTGATGTTCTTTTTCTGCCTGATTACCCCGGATGTATTTGTTCCGTGGCTGGCAGGCGGCGCGTTACTGCTGCTGGGCGCAGGACTGTGGGGGCTATTCGCGCCCCCGGCAAAATCCTCCCTGCGGGAAATTCATTGCCTGCGCGGTACACCCCGTCGTTGGGGATTGTTTGGCGAAAACGATCAGGAACAGATCAACAATATTTCACTCGGTATTATCGACCTGGTCTACCCCGCACACTGGCAGCCATACATTGCTCAGGATCTCGGTCAACAAACCGATATCGATATCTATCTCGACCGCCACGTAGTGCGTCAGGGGCGATATCTTTCGCTCCATGATGAAGTAAAAAACTTTCCGTTACAGCACTGGCTGCGCAGTACGATTATCGCTGCGGGCTCGCTACTGGTGCTGTTTATGCTGTTATTCTGGATCCCGCTGGATATGCCGCTGAAATTCACCCTCTCGTGGATGAAAGGCGCGCAGACCATTGAAGCCACCAGCGTGAAACAACTGGCTGACGCTGGCGTGCGGGTTGGCGATACATTGCGTATTAGCGGTACGGGAATGTGTAATATTCGCACTTCCGGTACCTGGAGCGCGAAAACCAACTCACCT
Source organism: Escherichia sp. F1 (assembly GCF_046764225.1). NCBI lineage: Bacteria > Pseudomonadati > Pseudomonadota > Gammaproteobacteria > Enterobacterales > Enterobacteriaceae > Escherichia > Escherichia sp. F1. The sequence continues at coordinate 385,893 of NZ_CP177202.1, read as the reverse complement.
TTTTTACCGTTTGACTGCTCGCAGATCATCTGGAATGACGCCCGCTCATTGCCATTACCAGAATCTGAATTGGTCAACAAAGCGACGGCATTGACCGAAGCAGTTAATCGCCAGCTGCACCCTAAACCGGAAGATGAATCTCGCGTCAGTGCCTCATTACGTTCAGCAATTCAAAAATCCGGTATGGTATTGCTTGATGATTTTGGCGACATTGTACTGAAGACAGCGGATCTGTGTTCTGCCAAAGATGACTGTGTGCGACTGAAAAATGCGCTGGTCAATCTCGGTAACAGTAAAGACTGGGACGCGCTGGTAAAACGCGCCAACGCCGGGAAACTCGATGGCGTGAATGTGTTATTACGCCCGGTGAGTGCGGAATCGCTGGATAACCTGGTGGCCACCTCTACCGCGCCGTTTATCACGCATGAAACGGCGCGAGCGGCACAATCACTAAACAGTCCGGCCCCCGGCGGATTCCTGATTGTCAGCGACGAAGGCAGCGATTTTGTTGATCAGCCCTGGCCTTCGGCATCACTTTACGACTATCCGCCGCAAGAACAGTGGAACGCTTTCCAGAAACTGGCACAAATGCTGATGCATACGCCGTTTAACGCCGAAGGTATCGTCACAAAAATCTTCACTGATGCCAATGGTACGCAGCATATAGGCCTTCATCCGATCCCGGATCGTTCCGGCCTGTGGCGCTATCTCAGCACCACACTGCTGCTACTGACGATGCTGGGTAGCGCCATTTATAATGGCGTACAGGCCTGGCGTCGTTACCAGCGTCATCGTACTCGCATGATGAAGATTCAGGCCTATTATGAAAGCTGCCTGAACCCGCAACTGATCACCCCTTCAGAAAGCCTTATCGAATAACACGTTTGCGCGGCAGGTTATGCTACCCTGTCGCGCAAATTGCTTCACTCTGGAGATTTCTCTCATGCATATCAACATTGCCTGGCAGGACGTAGATACCGTTCTGCTGGATATGGACGGCACGTTGCTCGACCTCGCCTTCGATAACTATTTCTGGCAAAAGCTGGTGCCTGAAACATGGGGCGCGAAAAACGGGGTTACGCCACAGGAAGCGATGGAATATATGCGCCAGCAATATCACGACGTACAGCATACGCTAAACTGGTACTGTCTTGATTACTGGAGTGAGCAACTGGGTCTGGATATCTGTGCGATGACCACCGAGATGGGACCGCGCGCCGTACTGCGTGAAGATGCCATTCCGTTTCTTGAGGCACTGAAAGCCAGCGGTAAGCAGCGAATTTTGCTCACCAATGCTCATCCGCACAACCTGGCGGTAAAACTTGAGCATACCGGTCTGGACGCACACCTTGATTTATTACTTTCCACCCACACATTTGGTTATCCGAAAGAGGATCAGCGGTTATGGCATGCGGTGGCCGAAGCTACGGGTCTGAAAGCTGAAAGAACGCTGTTTATTGATGACAGCGAAGCGATTCTCGATGCTGCCGCGCAATTTGGTATTCGTTACTGCCTCGGCGTGACTAATCCTGATTCCGGGATTGCCGAGAAACAGTATCAACGCCATCCGTCACTGAATGACTACCGCCGCCTGATCCCCTCGCTAATGTGAAGGAGACGCCATGAAAGAAAAACCTGCTGTTGAGGTTCGACTGGATAAATGGCTATGGGCTGCCCGTTTTTATAAAACCCGCGCGTTGGCCCGTGAAATGATTGAAGGCGGTAAGGTGCATTACAACGGGCAGCGCAGCAAGCCGAGCAAAATCGTCGAGCTGAATGCCACGCTCACTCTGCGCCAGGGAAATGACGAACGCACGGTGATTGTAAAGGCGATTACTGAACAGCGTCGCCCCGCCAGCGAGGCAGCCTTGCTGTATGAAGAGACTGCAGAAAGTGTAGAGAAACGCGAAAAAATGGCGCTGGCACGTAAACTTAATGCCTTAACCATGCCGCACCCGGACCGACGCCCGGACAAAAAAGAGCGCCGCGACCTGTTACGATTTAAACATGGCGACAGTGAATAACTGTCACCTGCAAGAGAGATGATTATGCCGCAACATGACCAATTACATCGCTATCTGTTTGAAAACTTTGCCGTTCGCGGAGAACTGGTAACCGTTTCGGAAACCCTGCAACAGATCCTTGAGAACCACGATTATCCGCAGCCCGTTAAAAACGTGCTGGCAGAACTGCTGGTTGCGACCAGCCTGTTAACCGCTACGCTGAAGTTTGATGGTGATATCACCGTACAGCTGCAAGGCGACGGTCCGATGAATCTGGCGGTTATTAACGGTAACAACAACCAGCAGATGCGCGGTGTGGCGCGCGTGCAGGGCGAAATTCCGGAAAATGCCGACCTGAAAACGCTGGTCGGCAATGGTTACGTGGTGATCACCATCACCCCGAGCGAAGGTGAACGCTATCAGGGCGTGGTGGGTCTGGAAGGTGATACCCTGGCGGCCTGCCTGGAAGATTACTTTATGCGTTCTGAACAGCTGCCGACGCGCCTGTTTATTCGCACCGGCGACGTAGACGGCAAACCGGCTGCAGGCGGTATGTTGTTGCAGGTAATGCCTGCGCAAAATGCCCAGCAGGACGACTTTGACCACCTGGCGACGCTAACCGAAACCATCAAAACCGAAGAACTGCTGACCTTACCGGCAAACGAAGTGTTGTGGCGTTTGTATCACGAAGAAGAGGTGACGGTTTACGATCCGCAGGATGTGGAGTTCAAATGCACCTGCTCGCGTGAACGTTGCGCCGATGCGCTGAAAACGCTGCCTGATGAAGAAGTCGATAGCATCCTGGCGGAAGATGGCGAAATTGACATGCATTGTGATTACTGCGGTAACCACTATCTGTTCAATGCGATGGATATTGCTGAAATCCGCAACAACGCGTCTCCGGCAGATCCGCAAATTCATTAATGAGTATGTCCGGCAGAGAGGGCTCTGCCGGATTTTACGACTAATACACCTGATGCGCTTTGTCACTCATTCAGATTCACATCCAGCCTTTCACCATCCACTACAAGATCGCGCCACGCTTTAGGCTTCGTTCCCAGTTTTCCATCCTTCGCAGCTGTGAGTAATTTTTCTTTCGTTATATCACGCGGAAGTAAACTCATCGTAAGCTCTTGCCATTCTTTCTTGTCAGGATCAAAGCCATAGACAATGTATCTTTCATCATCAAAGGCAAAGAGGATCCGCTCTGCCCTGCCATCACTATTCAGATCTTGCTCGACCAGGACGCAGGCGTCTTTTTCAATGCAGGTCATCACGTTATAGCGATCCTGGATTAAGGCCGACCAGAATGTCGCATCCGGTTTAACAGAACCAGGGGCAATTAACACATTATCGGCTAATACTTTTTCCGATACCTGTTCCTGAAGATGTTGCTCTCCATCTAACGCCATCAGCAGATCCCGCGCGCGTTTCGGGTCTTTTATAAACCCGGCATCGCTTTTCAGCGACTCAAGCGCCGCACGTCCATAGCGACCGCTCTGTTCGAGCATATAGAGACTTACCTGGTCTGGCGTGTTTTTGCCGCTCTGATAACGCGCCATATGACTGTTCACGCTAATGCGCATACTGTCCAGCACCGGAGAATTAAGAAGCACCAGTATTACCAACACCAATAACGAAACCGCAAGGTTCACTTTGCCCTGAAGAACAAGGGGGTTTTGCCCTTTACGCCAGACGATACTGACAAAATACCCCAGCGACCATACCAGTAACACCAGCACCGCCAGCGCGCCCTGCAAGCGGTCGACAGTCCAGCCGTACTGAGCGACCCGCAGCCATAACGCCCAGGCGGCGACGAACACATACAGCGGAGCAGCCAGCAGAGCGGTTTTAATCAGGCAACGCAACGGCCCCGTCCAGGGAAGTGACGATTTTTGCGGATCGCGGACAATAGCCATTAAGATCAATTGCAAAAAGGCCAGCGTTAACAGCAACCCAGCGGCGGAGATGTGGCGAGAAATCGCGCTCAGGCCCGTAAACGGCAGGGTGATGATAAACATCAGGGTTAGCAATGATACTAACGGCAGCAACCCCGTGGCGATTAACGTGAACAACTTTTGAATAGAGTCGATTAAACGTGACTGTGTTCGCGCGAGGATCACCGCCAGCGCGGTAACCAGACCTAACGTGAGATAAATAAACCAGTCGGTTGCAAAAAAGAGCGTTTTGAAAAACGTGATGCCAACAAGTTTAAACAACTCACCCCACAGTAAAAGCACCAGCCACGTCAGGCCATTGGCGAGAAAAATCACCAGTAATATAAGTACGTTATGCCATACTGACTGGTAAAAATAGCGATAGCGGCTACTGTCATTGCGGATGCGAAGGCTTTGTTGTATCCACGGTAGCAACAACATTGCCATCAGCAGCAGATAGCAGCCAAAATCCCAAAGCGCCTTTTCTGCTCTCCAGTGGTTCATGCCATCAATTTGCCACTTTAGCCAACCGCTCATCCCCAGCGTGGCAATAAACACCAGCGCCAGCCATCCCCAAAGGCGCTTCTGTTTAAAGGAGATCACGGAGAAGAGTAAAACGGATGAAAACGCGACGGTCGCAGGCACGCCATAAACAATCCAACTGAGATTTTTTCCGGCAAGCCAGGCGATCAGCAGGTAGCAAACCAGACCCTGAAGTAATCCGGTAGCAATCATCCCCCAGCGTGTTGCGGGTGAAAGTTCAACGTTATCCATGTTAGTTATCCAGAATCAAAAAGTGGGTTAATTATCGCATCCGGGCCGTAGTATTTTGCTTTTTTCAGAAAATAATCAAAAAAAGTTAGCGTGGTGAATCGATACTTTACCGATTGAATTTGCATCAATTTCATTCAGGAATGCGATTCCACTCACAATATTCCCGCCATATAAACCAAGATTTAACCTTTTAAGAACATTTTCCACACCTAAAATGCTATTTCTGCGATAATAGCAACCGATTCGTGACAGGAATCACGGAGTTTTTTGTCAAATATGAATTTCTCCAGATACGTAAATCTATGAGCCTTGTCGCGGTTAACACCCCCAAAAAGACTTTACTATTCAGGCAATACATATTGGCTAAGGAGCAGTGAAATGCGCGTTAACAATGGTTTGACCCCGCAAGAACTCGAGGCTTATGGTATCAGTGACGTACATGATATCGTTTACAACCCAAGCTACGACCTGCTGTATCAGGAAGAGCTCGATCCGAGCCTGACAGGTTATGAGCGCGGGGTGTTAACTAATCTGGGTGCCGTTGCCGTCGATACCGGGATCTTCACCGGTCGTTCACCAAAAGATAAGTATATCGTCCGTGACGATACCACTCGCGATACTTTCTGGTGGGCAGACAAAGGCAAAGGTAAGAACGACAACAAACCTCTCTCTCCGGAAACCTGGCAGCATCTTAAAGGCCTGGTGACCAAACAGCTTTCCGGCAAACGTCTGTTCGTTGTCGACGCTTTCTGTGGTGCGAACCCGGATACTCGTCTTTCCGTCCGTTTCATTACCGAAGTGGCCTGGCAGGCGCATTTCGTCAAAAACATGTTTATCCGCCCGAGCGATGAAGAGCTGGCAGGTTTCAAACCAGACTTTATCGTTATGAACGGCGCGAAGTGCACTAACCCGCAGTGGAAAGAACAGGGTCTGAATTCCGAAAACTTCGTGGCGTTTAACCTGACCGAGCGCATGCAGCTGATTGGCGGCACCTGGTACGGCGGCGAAATGAAGAAAGGGATGTTCTCGATGATGAACTACCTGCTGCCGCTGAAAGGTATCGCTTCTATGCACTGCTCCGCCAACGTTGGCGAGAAAGGCGATGTTGCGGTGTTCTTCGGCCTTTCCGGCACCGGTAAAACCACCCTTTCCACCGACCCAAAACGCCGCCTGATTGGCGATGACGAGCACGGCTGGGACGATGACGGCGTATTTAACTTCGAAGGCGGCTGCTACGCAAAAACTATCAAGCTGTCGAAAGAAGCGGAACCTGAAATCTACAACGCTATCCGTCGTGATGCGCTGCTGGAAAACGTCACCGTGCGTGAAGATGGCACTATCGACTTTGATGATGGTTCAAAAACCGAGAACACCCGCGTTTCTTATCCGATCTATCACATCGAAAACATCGTTAAGCCGGTGTCCAAAGCGGGCCACGCAACTAAAGTTATCTTCCTGACCGCAGACGCCTTTGGTGTGCTGCCGCCGGTTTCTCGTCTGACCGCCGATCAAACCCAGTACCACTTCCTCTCTGGCTTCACCGCCAAACTGGCTGGTACAGAGCGCGGCATCACCGAACCGACGCCAACTTTCTCCGCTTGCTTCGGCGCGGCGTTCCTGTCTCTGCACCCGACGCAGTACGCAGAAGTGCTGGTGAAACGTATGCAGGCGGCAGGCGCGCAGGCGTATCTGGTTAACACCGGCTGGAACGGTACTGGCAAACGTATCTCCATTAAAGATACCCGCGCTATTATCGACGCCATCCTCAACGGTTCGCTGGATAACGCAGAAACCTTCACTCTGCCGATGTTTAACCTGGCGATCCCAACCGAACTGCCGGGCGTAGACACGAAGATTCTCGATCCGCGTAACACCTACGCTTCTCCGGAACAGTGGCAGGAAAAAGCTGAAACTCTGGCGAAACTGTTTATCGACAACTTCGATAAATACACCGACACCCCAGCGGGTGCCGCGCTGGTAGCGGCTGGTCCGAAGCTGTAATGATTTGAAGCTGGAGAATATCTATCCAGTATCTTATAGAAAGCAAAACGGGAGGCACCTTCGCCTCCCGTTTATTTACCCTTCTTTTGTCGTGCCCTGCGCCCGCGTTACCGGCACAGGCAGCCAGGCGCGAATGGAAAGCCCGCCCCGTTCGCTGGTACCAAGCTCCAGCATCCCGTTATGGTTATCCACGATACGCTGCACAATCGCCAGCCCTAATCCCGTGCCGCTAATGGTGCGCGCACTGTCGCCGCGAACAAACGGCTGGAACAGGTGCTTACGTTGTTCCGGCGCAATTCCCGGACCGTCATCTTCCACCTGGAACCAGGCGCGATTCGGCTCCGTTCCGCTGCTGACTTTGATCCAGCCATTGCCGTAACGGGCGGCGTTGACCACCATATTCGCCACCGCACGTTTGATCGACAGCGGGTGCATTTTCACCTCAATGCTGCCGGGGTAAAGCGCGGTTTCAATTTCCCGCTCATAGCCACTTTCGGCGGCAATCACCTCACCGAGCACTGCGTTGAGATCCGCCATTTCCATCGGCATCTCCTGCCCGGTGCGCAGGTAGTCGATAAACTGCTCAATGATGGCGTTGCACTCTTCGATATCTTTATTGATCGATTCTGCCAGGTAGCCATCCTGCTCGCTCATCATCTCGGTAGCCAGGCGAATGCGCGTCAGCGGCGTACGCAGATCATGACTTACCCCCGCCATCAGCAGCGTGCGATCATCCGCCAGTTGCTTAACACCAGCCGCCATATGGTTAAAGGCGCGGGTAACGGAACGCACCTCCGAAGCGCCATATTCACGCAGCGGCGGCGGTATAATCCCTTTACCGACCTGCAAAGCAGCATGTTCGAGATCGACCAACGGTCGGTTCTGGATACGAATAAACAACCACGCCCCGCCTATCGCCAATAGCATAATCGCCAGCGTATAGCGGAACAGCGGAGAAAAATCGCCCTGATGAATTTCGGTCAGCGGCACGCGCACCCAGATATTGGGCGACAGCCAGGTTTTCAGCCAGACAACAGGCGAACTTTTGTTGACCTCAACGCGCACTTCCGTCGGGCCGCCCAGTTGCTGCGCCATCTGATGGCTTAAGAATTCATAGTGTTGTGCCCAACGCAGACCTGCCTCTTCGGCAGCTTCGTTGGAATAGAGAGAGATCCCCAGCTCACGGTAGATCTCCCGACGGAAAGCGGGAGGCACAACCAACTGCGTGCCGTCCTCCAGTTGCAGTTTGTCGGTCATCAACATACGCACTTCGTACGCGAGGACTTTATTAAACTGCTGGAGGCTCGGCAAAATCGCGAAGTTCAGCACCACCAGATAAGTCGTCACCAGGCTGACGAACAGCAAGGTGACGATGAGCAATAACGTACGGGCAAATGAACTTCGTGGCGAGAAGCGCAATCGCCTCATGCTTTAGAACCGTCCGGTACAAAGACGTAGCCCAGACCCCAGACGGTCTGAATGTAACGCGGATGCGCCGGATCTTCTTCCACCATGCGGCGTAGACGCGAAATCTGCACGTCGATGGAGCGTTCCATTGCGGAGTATTCACGGCCACGGGCAAGGTTCATCAGCTTATCGCGGGAGAGCGGCTCACGCGGATGGCTGACCAGTGCCTTCAGTACCGCAAACTCACCGCTGGTGAGCGGCATCGGCTCATCTTCGCGGAACATTTCACGCGTACCGAGGTTAAGTTTGAACTTACCGAAAGCAATTACCGCCTCTTCCTGTGACGGCGCGCCCGGCAGTTCGTTGGCCTGACGACGCAGCACCGCACGAATGCGGGCCAGCAATTCACGCGGGTTAAACGGTTTTGGAATGTAGTCGTCAGCGCCAATCTCCAGGCCAACGATACGGTCCACTTCTTCCCCTTTCGCCGTCACCATAATGATCGGCATCGGGTTGCTCTGGCTACGAAGACGTCGGCAAATCGACAAGCCATCTTCACCAGGTAACATCAAATCCAGTACCATAAGATGGAAAGATTCACGAGTCAGCAGGCGATCCATCTGTTCTGCATTAGCGACGCTTCGAACCTGGAAGCCTTGTTCGGTGAGATAACGTTCCAGCAGCGCGCGCAGGCGCATGTCGTCATCGACCACCAGAATCTTGTAGTTCTCTTGCATTGTTTGTACTCCCAAAGGTTCGCAACAATTTGTAAGCGTGTATTCTTAAAAAAGCTCACGTTCGTCACCAGCTAAATCTGGTATGAATTTCAGCCTAAATTGTTACAAAGCATATTAAACAGCAGCTTAAGTATACAATTTATTCGGCGAAACATTATTGATTCTGTTGATATGATCACGTTATACCCAATGTGCGCATTATCAAACAGACAAAGGGAATCAACGAGATGAAAACGCCCCTGGTTACCCGGGAAGGGTATGAAAAACTCAAACAAGAGCTTAATTATCTCTGGCGTGAAGAACGCCCGGAGGTCACAAAAAAGGTGACCTGGGCCGCAAGTCTGGGCGACCGCAGCGAAAATGCTGACTATCAGTATAATAAAAAGCGTCTGCGTGAAATCGACCGTCGCGTGCGCTATCTCACTAAATGCATGGAAAATCTCAAAATCGTCGATTACTCCCCGCAGCAGGAAGGCAAAGTCTTTTTTGGCGCGTGGGTGGAGATTGAAAACGACGATGGCGTGACTCACCGTTTCCGTATTGTCGGCTACGATGAAATTTTTGGCCGTAAAGATTACATCTCTATCGATTCCCCGATGGCTCGCGCATTGTTGAAAAAAGAGGTGGGCGATTTGGCGGTGGTGAATACCCCTGCCGGGGAAGCGAGCTGGTATGTTAATGCTATCGAGTACGTGAAACCGTAAGGAAGAGTCTTAACCTCCTGCCGATGGCTGGCATTTTTGCCAGCCAGTCCGTATAACTATCCCCTGATTTTTGATCCGAAAAGATGAACTCAAACCATGATGAATGATTCGTTCTGCCGCATTATTGCGGGTGAAATTCAGGCGCGCCCGGAACAGGTTGACGCTGCCGTTCGCCTGCTTGACGAAGGGAATACCGTGCCGTTTATCGCACGTTATCGTAAGGAAATCACCGGCGGTCTGGATGACACGCAGCTGCGTAATCTGGAAACGCGTCTGAGCTATCTGCGCGAGCTGGAAGAGAGACGTCAGGCGATCCTCAAGTCCATTTCCGAGCAAGGCAAACTCACTGACGAGCTGGCGAATGCCATCAACGCCACACTAAGCAAAACCGAACTCGAAGACCTCTACCTGCCCTACAAACCTAAACGCCGCACCCGCGGGCAAATCGCCATTGAAGCAGGGCTTGAGCCGTTGGCTGACCTGCTGTGGAGCTCTCCATCACACACGCCAGAAGTCGCCGCTGCACAATATGTTGATGCCGATAAAGGCGTGGCAGATACCAAAGCCGCGCTGGACGGCGCGCGCTATATCCTGATGGAACGGTTTGCCGAAGATGCCGCGCTGCTGGCGAAAGTGCGTGATTATCTGTGGAAGAACGCGCATTTGGTTTCTACGGTGGTGAGTGGTAAAGAAGAGGAAGGGGCGAAATTCCGCGACTATTTCGATCATCACGAACCGCTGTCAACGGTGCCTTCTCACCGCGCGCTGGCGATGTTCCGTGGGCGTAACGAAGGCGTACTCCAACTTTCGCTGAATGCCGATCCGCAGTTCGATGAGCCGCCAAAAGAGAGCTATTGCGAGCAAATCATTATGGATCATCTCGGCCTGCGCCTGAACAATGCCCCGGCGGATAGCTGGCGCAAAGGCGTGGTGAGCTGGACGTGGCGCATCAAGGTGCTGATGCATCTGGAAACCGAACTGATGGGCACCGTGCGCGAACGCGCGGAAGATGAAGCAATCAACGTCTTTGCCCGTAACCTGCACGATCTGCTGATGGCGGCCCCAGCCGGACTGCGTGCAACGATGGGCCTCGATCCGGGTCTGCGTACCGGGGTAAAAGTAGCGGTGGTCGATGCAACTGGCAAACTGGTGGCGACCGATACCATTTACCCGCACACCGGACAAGCCGCAAAAGCAGCGATGACCGTTGCTGCCCTGTGTGAAAAGCATAATGTTGAACTGGTGGCGATCGGCAACGGTACAGCTTCCCGCGAAACTGAGCGTTTCTATCTCGACGTGCAGAAGCAGTTCCCGAAAGTGACCGCGCAGAAAGTGATCGTCAGCGAAGCAGGCGCGTCGGTTTACTCGGCTTCCGAGCTGGCAGCGCAGGAGTTCCCGGATCTCGACGTTTCGCTGCGTGGCGCGGTATCTATCGCCCGTCGTTTGCAAGATCCGCTGGCGGAGCTGGTGAAAATCGATCCGAAATCTATCGGCGTAGGTCAGTATCAGCATGACGTCAGCCAGACGCAGCTGGCCCGCAAACTGGATGCAGTAGTAGAAGACTGCGTAAACGCTGTTGGCGTCGATCTCAACACCGCTTCTGTTCCGCTGTTAACCCGCGTGGCGGGCCTGACGCGCATGATGGCGCAAAACATCGTGGCCTGGCGCGATGAGAACGGTCAGTTCCAGAACCGTCAGCAACTGCTGAAAGTGAGCCGTCTGGGGCCGAAAGCCTTCGAGCAGTGTGCGGGCTTCCTGCGTATTAACCACGGCGATAACCCGCTGGACGCCTCTACCGTTCACCCGGAAGCCTATCCGGTGGTGGAACGCATTCTGGCAGCAACACAGCAGGCACTGAAAGATCTGATGGGTAACAGCAGCGAGCTGCGTAACCTGAAAGCGTCTGACTTTACCGATGAGAAATTCGGTGTGCCGACAGTAACTGACATCATCAAAGAGCTGGAAAAACCGGGTCGCGATCCGCGTCCGGAATTTAAAACCGCTCAGTTTGCCGATGGCGTCGAGACAATGAACGACCTGCAACCGGGTATGATCCTCGAAGGCGCAGTGACCAACGTCACCAACTTTGGCGCGTTTGTCGATATCGGCGTGCATCAGGACGGCCTGGTTCACATCTCTTCATTGTCGAATAAGTTTGTGGAAGATCCGCATACCGTGGTGAAAGCGGGCGATATTGTGAAGGTGAAAGTGCTGGAAGTGGATCTTCAGCGCAAACGTATCGCCCTGACTATGCGTCTGGACGAGCAGCCTGGCGAAACCAACGCCCGTCGCGGCGGCGGTAATGAACGCCCGCAAAACAACCGCCCGGCAGCCAAACCGCGTGGGCGTGAAGCGCAGCCTGCCGGTAACAGCGCGATGATGGATGCGCTGGCGGCGGCAATGGGCAAAAAACGTTAAACGCCCTGATAGACAAACGTAAACCTGCCAGATAAAGCGTTCACGCCGCATCTGGCAACGAACGCCTTGCCTGACATAAAAGTGCCGGAGAATATCTCCGGCCTTTTTATTCCACAACCAAACTCTCAATATATCCCGTTAATATTTATCACTTCATTAACAACTGAAACCTTAATTAAACATTAACCAGTCCTGGTAATTCGCTATTCGAATTATATTTTCGCTGCGATATAACCTTGAGCCACATCAACATTGAGTCAGATTATTATTCAAACCAACATTCGCACACATTTTAAGTATTGCTGATAGAAACCATTCTCATTATCATTGTGTTGTTGATTATTTAATCTCTCCTTCGTTGGCAAATCATCTGGTCTCATGTCGCTGTCAAACGCCCCATGAGGTAGTTATCCAGTTAATGAGAAACAAGTAGGCACCTATGCAATACACTCCAGATACTGCGTGGAAAATCACTGGCTTTTCCCGTGAAATCAGCCCGGCATATCGCCAAAAACTGCTTTCTCTAGGCATGTTACCTGGCTCCTCTTTTAATGTGGTGCGCGTCGCTCCACTCGGCGACCCCATTCATATCGAAACCCGTCGTGTGAGCCTGGTATTACGCAAAAAAGATCTGGCCTTATTAGAAGTGGAAGCGGTTTCCTGTTAATACGGTGATAACAACAATGAAAAAATTAACCATTGGCTTAATTGGTAATCCAAATTCTGGCAAGACAACCTTATTTAACCAGCTCACTGGCGCACGTCAGCGTGTAGGTAACTGGGCTGGCGTTACCGTCGAACGTAAAGAAGGGCAATTCTCCACCACCGATCATCAGGTCACGCTGGTGGACCTGCCCGGCACCTATTCTCTGACCACCATCTCATCGCAGACCTCGCTCGATGAGCAAATCGCCTGTCACTACATTTTGAGTGGCGACGCTGACCTGCTGATTAACGTGGTGGATGCGTCTAACCTTGAGCGTAACCTGTACCTGACGCTGCAACTGCTGGAACTCGGCATTCCCTGCATCGTGGCACTGAACATGCTCGACATTGCCGAGAAGCAAAATATTCGTATTGAAATTGATGCTCTGTCGGCGCGTCTTGGCTGCCCGGTGATCCCGCTGGTTTCAACCCGTGGTCGCGGTATTGAAGCGCTCAAGCTGGCGATTGATCGCTATAAAGCTAACGAGAATGTGGAACTGGTGCATTACGCACAGCCGCTGCTCAACGAAGCAGATTCACTGGCAAAAGTGATGCCTTCCGACATCCCGCTGAAACAACGTCGCTGGCTGGGCTTGCAAATGCTGGAAGGCGATATCTACAGCCGCGCCTACGCCGGTGAAGCGTCGCAGCATCTTGATGCCGCCCTCGCCCGTCTGCGTAATGAGATGGATGATCCGGCGCTGCACATTGCCGATGCGCGTTACCAGTGCATTGCTGCCATCTGTGATGTGGTAAGCAACACCCTGACGGCAGAACCCAGCCGCTTCACCACTGCGGTAGATAAAATCGTGCTCAACCGTTTCCTCGGTCTGCCGATTTTCCTCTTTGTGATGTACCTGATGTTCCTGCTGGCTATCAACATCGGCGGGGCGTTACAGCCGCTGTTTGATGTCGGTTCCGTGGCGCTGTTTGTGCATGGTATTCAGTGGATTGGCTACACGCTCCACTTCCCGGACTGGCTGACTATCTTCCTCGCCCAGGGCCTGGGCGGCGGTATTAACACCGTGCTGCCACTGGTGCCGCAGATCGGCATGATGTACCTGTTCCTCTCCTTCCTCGAGGACTCCGGATATATGGCGCGTGCGGCGTTTGTGATGGACCGTCTGATGCAGGCGCTGGGCTTGCCGGGGAAATCCTTTGTGCCGCTGATCGTTGGTTTCGGTTGTAACGTACCGTCGGTAATGGGCGCACGTACGCTTGATGCACCGCGTGAACGTCTGATGACCATCATGATGGCACCGTTTATGTCCTGCGGCGCGCGTCTGGCTATCTTCGCAGTATTTGCGGCTGCCTTCTTCGGGCAGAACGGTGCGCTGGCGGTCTTCTCGCTGTATATGCTGGGTATCGTGATGGCGGTGCTGACTGGCCTGATGCTCAAGTACACCATCATGCGCGGTGAAGCGACGCCGTTTGTCATGGAGCTGCCGGTCTACCATGTACCACACGTTAAAAGCCTGATTATTCAGACCTGGCAGCGTCTGAAAGGCTTCGTTCTGCGTGCTGGTAAAGTGATTATCATCGTCAGCATTTTCCTGAGTGCTTTCAACAGCTTCTCTCTGAGCGGGAAAATCGTCGATAACATCAACGACTCGGCGCTGGCTTCCGTCAGCCGGGTGATCACCCCAGTCTTCAAGCCGATTGGCGTGCATGAAGATAACTGGCAGGCAACGGTTGGCCTGTTTACAGGCGCAATGGCGAAAGAAGTGGTGGTGGGTACGCTCAACACCCTCTACACCGCAGAAAATATTCAGGACGAAGAGTTCAATCCGGCGGAATTTAACCTCGGTGAAGAGCTGTTCAGCGCGGTAGATGAAACCTGGCAGAGCCTGAAAGACACCTTCAGCCTTAGCGTACTGATGAATCCCATTGAAGCGAGCAAAGGCGACGGCGAAATGGGTACAGGGGCGATGGGCGTGATGGATCAGAAATTCGGTAGCGCAGCTGCCGCATACAGCTACCTGATTTTCGTCCTGCTGTATGTACCGTGCATCTCGGTAATGGGGGCTATCGCCCGTGAATCAAGCCGTGGCTGGATGGGCTTCTCCATCCTGTGGGGGCTGAATATCGCTTACTCACTGGCAACATTGTTCTATCAAGTCGCCAGCTACAGCCAGCATCCAACTTACAGCCTGGTGTGCATTCTGGCGGTTATCCTGTTTAACATCGTGGTTATCGGTCTGCTGCGCCGCGCGCGTAGCCGGGTGAATATCGAACTGCTGGCAACGCGCAAATCGGTAAGCAGTTGCTGCGCAGCCAGCACCACCGGTGATTGCCATTAATGGCTTCACTTATTCAGGTACGTGATTTGCTGGCGTTACGGGGCCGTATGGAAGCGGCCCAGATAAGCCAGGCATTGAATACGCCGCAGCCAATGATTAACGCCATGCTGCAACAGCTGGAAAGCATGGGCAAAGCCGTGCGGATTCAGGAAGAACCTGACGGCTGCCTCTCTGGCAGTTGTAAAAGCTGCCCGGAAGGCAAAGTCTGTCTGCGCGAGTGGTGGGCGCTGCGTTAACCATACTCCATCGCCTGTTTTGAAAAGCCCGGTATGCGTTTGCATCCGGGCTTTTTTGCGTGCGGCTTTCCATAAAAATGCAATTCTTGCAGCGCGACGTAAGTTCCTCTGAAAGCGTCTCGCAGGGATGAAAACTGGCTAATGCACAGGTGTGGAGTGGCGCGTAGAGTCGCGGCATTCAAACAACAGGTGAAGGAACGCCATGAGCAAAAAGCAGAGTTCCACCCCACACGATGCGCTGTTCAAACTCTTTTTACGCCAACCGGAGACGGCACGCGATTTTCTTGCGTTTCATTTACCGGCACCCATTCACGCGCTCTGTGATATGAAAACCCTCAAGCTGGAGTCGAGCAGCTTTATTGATGACGATCTGCGTGAAAGCTATTCCGACGTGCTGTGGTCGGTGAAAACGGAACAAGGACCAGGATATATCTATTGTCTGATTGAACATCAAAGCACCTCAAACAAACTGATCGCATTTCGCATGATGCGTTACGCCATTGCCGCAATGCAAAATCACCTTGATGCCGGATACAAAACGTTGCCGATGGTGGTGCCATTGTTGTTTTACCACGGTATTGAAAGCCCCTATCCCTATTCGCTGTGTTGGCTTGATTGTTTCGCCGATCCCAACCTGGCAAGGCAGCTTTATGCCTCTGCATTTCCGCTGATTGATGTCACCGTCATGCCTGATGATGAAATCATGCAGCACCGACGTATGGCGCTGCTGGAGTTAATTCAAAAACATATTCGTCAACGCGACCTGATGGGGCTGGTAGAGCAAATGGCCTGCTTATTAAGTAGTGGATACGCTAATGACAGACAAATCAAAGGGCTGTTTAATTACATACTGCAAACTGGCGATGCGGTACGTTTTAACGATTTTATCGACGGTGTTGCCGAACGTTCACCGAAACACAAGGAGAGTTTAATGACTATTGCGGAAAGATTGCGGCAAGAGGGGTTTCAGAAAGGTATACGTACCAACGCCCTAAATATTGCCAAAACCATGCTGGATGCCGGAGTCTCTCTTGAGGACGTTCTGCGATTTACCAGCCTGACGGTTGAAGACCTTGCTGAAATAAATCATCAATAACGTAAAGGATGGTTTTAATGACAGATGCAGAAAGAGAATATCTTATTAGTTACCTGATTGGTTATTTATTGGATCGACGCCTGGAAGCCCCGGATATCGCCAAAAGAATGCTGTAATCCGGAGTCCCTCTTGCGGACATCATGCGTTTTACCGGGGTGTCAGAAGAAGAGTTGGCTGCGGCGAGTCAGTAAAGTTCTGTCTCGCCATTTCAAAAGCCACCTACACCCTCTGCTTCAACGCCACCAGCACGTGACGAAACTCGACCGGATGCGAAATAAACGGCGCATGGGCCGCTTTGGCGAAAATGTACGACTCGCTGTGCGGCCAGAGTTTATCCAGCATCGGCACCACTTTGCGCGGCACCAGACCATCGAGATAACCATACAATCGCAAAAACGGCATGGACACGTTTTGCAGCGGCAGACGGAGATCGACCGTTTTGAGGATTTCCAGCCCACCATTGAGCACGTCCACCTCCGGCATCGGTAACGCCAGTACGGTTTTCTTCAACGCCCGCGCATCCTGGCGCGCCGTTTCAGTACCCATGGTTTGTAACGCCAGGAACCGCTCCACTGTACGCTGAAAATCATCACTCAGCTGCTGCTGAAATCCCGCCAGCACGTCCGGTTTTATCCCCGGCCACTCGTCACGAGCACTAAAACAAGGCGACGACGCCACGGTGACCAGCGCCTGAACACGCTCGGGATGGGTTAACGCAATCTGGCTTGCCACCAGCCCGCCCAGACTCCAGCCTAACCAAATGGCTTTATCAGGTGCCTGTCGCAGCACGGCTTCGGCCATATCAGCAAGCGACAGCGCACCAAATCCCCGGCTGCGCCCGAAACCGGGCAGATCAACAAGGTGCAGCGTAAAATGCGAGCTAAGTTCCTCGTCAATGCAACGCCACACTTCGGCATTCAGTCCCCATCCGTGCAACGGCACAAGATGAACATTCCCCTGACCTTTGGTCTGCCACCAGATGTTATTCATCCGCTATTGTTCTCTTTTGACTTACAAGGATGAACATATGCTAACAGTACCGGGATTATGCTGGCTATGCCGAATGCCACTGGCGTTAGGTCATTGGGGGATTTGTTCGGTCTGTTCACGCGCCGCCCGTACAGATAAAACGTTATGCCCACAATGTGGATTACCCGCCACACACACCCATCTTCCCTGCGGTCGCTGCCTGCATAAACCACCGCCCTGGCAAAGACTGGTCACGGTTGCCGACTATGCGCCGCCGTTAAGTCCGCTTATCCACCAGCTTAAGTTTTCCCGCCACAGCGAAATCGCCAGCGCCCTGTCACGTCTGTTACTATTGGAAGTCTTACACGCTCGTCGCACCACCGGGTTGCAATTGCCGGATCGCATTATCAGCGTTCCGTTATGGCAGCGGCGTCACTGGCGTCGGGGATTTAATCAGAGCGATTTGCTGTGTCAGCCGTTATCACGCTGGTTGCACTGCCGATGGGATAGCGAAGCCGTCACACGAACACGGGCCACTGCGACCCAGCATTTTCTCAGTGCCCGGCTGCGCAAGCGCAACCTGAAAAATGCCTTTCGCCTTGAATTGCCTGTGCAAGGTCGCCATATGGTGATAGTGGATGATGTCGTCACCACCGGAAGTACCGTCGCAGAGATTGCGCAGCTGCTTTTACGCAATGGTGCGGCGACTGTCCAGGTCTGGTGCCTTTGTCGAACCTTGTAGAGCCTCGATGATGGGCGTATTATAACCAACTAAAATAGTCAACTATTAGGCCATTACTATGATCCGTATTTCCGATGCTGCACAAGCGCACTTTGCCAAACTGCTGGCAAACCAGGAAGAAGGGACACAAATCCGCGTATTTGTGATTAACCCTGGCACGCCTAACGCTGAATGTGGTGTTTCTTATTGTCCGCCGGATGCCGTGGAAGCCACCGACACTGCCCTGAAATTTGACCTGCTGACCGCGTATGTTGATGAGTTAAGCGCTCCTTACCTGGAAGATGCAGAGATCGACTTTGTTACAGACCAGTTGGGTTCCCAGTTAACGCTGAAAGCGCCTAACGCCAAAATGCGTAAAGTCGCAGACGATGCACCGCTGATGGAGCGCGTGGAGTATATGCTGCAGTCGCAGATCAACCCACAGCTTGCTGGTCACGGTGGTCGCGTTTCGCTGATGGAAATCACCGAAGACGGTTACGCCATTCTGCAATTTGGCGGCGGCTGTAACGGTTGTTCTATGGTAGATGTGACGCTGAAAGAAGGGATCGAGAAGCAGCTGCTGAACGAATTCCCGGAGCTGAAAGGTGTGCGCGATCTCACCGAACACCAGCGCGGCGAGCACTCCTACTACTAAGTTATCCCCTCTTTTGTAGATTGCCCGATGCGACGCTAAAGCGTCATTTCGGGCCTACGTTGAACATGAGCCAGACGTTGGCGCAGCATTGCTTTGGCAACCCCCTCCCTTCGTTTCCCCGCGATAATATGACCAACCTCTCATAATTTAAATTTACCCCGCTCTGGTGATTCTCAAACGCCGGATGTTACCCGTATCATTCACATGGGTACCAAACATACTCCTGACATCTGACTACAATAATTAGTTTTAGTGGGTATCAGTCGTGGTGCCGCAATATCTCTGTTCCCGATTGGGATAATTAGAGTTTGTCGTCAGAAAATTGACGTTACCCATAACAAATGAAAGGCCAGGTAAATCATGCCATTAGTCATTGTTGCTATCGGTGTAATCTTGTTGTTGCTCCTGATGATCCGTTTCAAAATGAACGGCTTCATCGCTCTCGTCCTCGTGGCGCTTGCTGTTGGATTAATGCAAGGAATGCCGCTGGATAAAGTTATTGGCTCCATCAAAGCCGGTGTCGGCGGGACGCTCGGTAGCCTTGCCCTGATCATGGGTTTTGGCGCGATGCTGGGCAAAATGCTGGCAGACTGCGGTGGCGCACAACGTATCGCCACCACGCTGATTGCTAAATTTGGTAAAAAACACATCCAGTGGGCGGTGGTACTGACCGGTTTTACCGTTGGTTTTGCCCTGTTCTATGAAGTGGGTTTCGTGCTGATGCTGCCGCTGGTGTTTACCATCGCGGCTTCCGCGAATATTCCACTGCTGTATGTTGGTGTACCAATGGCGGCTGCACTGTCTGTGACCCACGGCTTCCTGCCACCGCATCCGGGTCCGACTGCGATTGCCACCATTTTCAATGCCGACATGGGTAAAACCCTGCTGTACGGTACTATTCTGGCAATCCCGACCGTGATTCTCGCCGGTCCGGTTTACGCTCGCGTGTTGAAAGGTATAGATAAGCCGATCCCGGAAGGTCTGTACAGCGCGAAAACCTTCAGCGAAGAAGAGATGCCGAGCTTTGGCGTCAGCGTCTGGACCTCTCTGGTGCCGGTAGTACTGATGGCGATGCGTGCGATTGCCGAAATGATCCTGCCGAAAGGTCACGCTTTCCTGCCGGTAGCGGAGTTCCTCGGTGACCCGGTAATGGCAACGCTGATTGCCGTGCTGATTGCGATGTTCACCTTTGGTCTGAACCGTGGTCGTTCAATGGATCAGATTAACGACACGCTGGTTTCTTCCATCAAAATCATTGCGATGATGCTGTTGATTATCGGTGGTGGCGGTGCGTTCAAGCAGGTGCTGGTAGACAGCGGCGTGGACAAATACATTGCTTCCATGATGCACGAAACCAACATTTCTCCGCTGCTGATGGCCTGGTCGATTGCTGCCGTACTGCGTATCGCGCTGGGTTCCGCAACCGTTGCGGCAATCACTGCGGGTGGTATCGCGGCACCGCTGATTGCAACGACGGGTGTTAGCCCGGAGCTGATGGTTATTGCGGTTGGTTCCGGTAGTGTGATTTTCTCTCACGTGAACGATCCGGGCTTCTGGCTGTTCAAAGAGTACTTTAACCTGACTATCGGCGAGACCATCAAATCCTGGTCGATGCTGGAAACCATTATCTCGGTGTGCGGTCTGGTAGGCTGTCTGCTGCTGAATATGGTGATTTGATAACACTGACTGCCGGATGCATCGCATCCGGCATCAACCGCACCCTACTACTTCTTCGCTGCCGCTCTGCGCCGTCTGTCCAAATCCTTCAGCAACTTGTTCACGCCATCATCGGCAAACATCGACTCAAGCGTTGCGGAAAGCTTGCGTCGCCAGTTTTTATACTGGTAACTGGTGCCAGGAATATTCACCGGTTCGGCCATATCCAGCCAGTCTTCCGGCTGTAGTCCTAACAGAGCACTGTTACTGTCGGCAATGTAGCGCTGCAAACCACGATTAAGCGTCGGCGTCATCGACATCAACGATGCCTTATGCCCGGCACGTTTTGGCAGACAACCATATTTATGCAGTGCATCCAGTAGTCCTTGCTTCGCCAGTTCGCGATCCTGATACAGACCGCGCAGTACCACTTCATCCGGATACAACCCCAGGGTTTTACCCAGCGTTAGATCCCCGCTCTCCCAGTAACCACGCAGCGTTGGCAGGTCGTGTGTCGCCGCAACCGCCATCGACTGCTCCGGATACGCTTTCGGTGCACGGAACGTCTTCTCGTGGTCGTTTTCGAAATAGAGCACTTTGTAGGAGTACACACCACTGCTGCGCAGCTTACCGACAATCTCTACCGGTACCGTGCCGAGATCTTCACCAATCACCATGCAGCGATGACGTTTACTTTCGAGTGCCAGAATCGAGAGCAGATCATCCACCGGATAGTGTACATACGCGCCCTGATCCGCCGTCTCGCCATACGGTATCCACCACAAACGCAGCATCGACATCACATGGTCAATTCGTAATGCGCCGCAGTTTTGCATATTGGCGCGCAACAGCTCGATAAACGGTTCATAGGCACGCGCGGTGATGATATGCGGGTCCATTGGCGGCAATCCCCAGTTCTGCCCCAACGGGCCGAGGATATCCGGCGGTGCGCCAACCGACGCTTTCAGACAATACAACTCCCGGTCGCACCAGGTTTCTGCTCCACCCTCTGCTACGCCAACCGCCAGATCACGATACAAGCCAATCGGCATTTCATAGCCCTGGCTTATCTCCCAGCAGTCGGCAAACTGGCTGTAAGCCAGCCACTGCAACCAGAGATAAAAATCGACGTCATCGCGATGTTCTTCGCAGAACTGGCGCACTTCTGGTGAATCCACGTTCTGATACATCTCTGGCCATGCAGGCCAGCCCCAGCGCATTTCGTCCTCTTTCACTTGCTGGGCATGTAGTGCGTCAAACGCCGCCTGCCAGAACAGGCTGTCGCCTTGCTCTGCAACAAACTGGCGAAACGCGGCCATCTGTTCATCATCACGTTGCGCGAAACCTTTCCACGCCATTCGTAATGCTGTCATTTTTAGGGCGGTAACCGTGGAGTAATCGACCCAGTCGGCATCCCGCGCCTGTTGCAGCGTCTGTTGCGTGGTCGGCAACTTCCACCAGGCCTGAGCCTCTTCGCTAAGATGGAAATCTTCAACGGCGTTAACGTCGATATAAATCACATTCAGCCAACGGCGAGAAGACGGGCTATACGGGCTGGCACTTTCCGGATTTGCCGGATAGAGCGCATGAATCGGGTTCAGACCGATGAACGACCCGCCACGTTTTGCCACATCCACCAGCATCGCTTTGAGATCGCCAAAATCCCCAATACCCCAGTTTTTTTCCGATCGCAGCGTATAAAGCTGAACGCAGGCACCCCACAGCTTTTGTTTGTTCAGCAACGCCTGCGGTTCGTAACAGCGTTTCGGGGCGACAATCACCCGGCAATGCACGCGCTGGTCGTCCTGGGTGACTGTCAGCGTGTGATAACCTTCCGGCAGCTTCGTCGGTAGATTGAACGCTTTGCCCCCCGTTACATGGCCTTTGTACTGCGTTCCTTCTTCGGTGGTCAGCAGCCAGCTATATTCGCCGCTGCCCTCCACCACCATCGGCATTTTTTTGCCGCTGGTATAAACCATGACATTCGGGACTGGCGTTACCGCCACTTTCGTGGCGGTACGTTGATGCATCGCGTCAAGCAAACGCCGTTTGGTTTCGGCGCTAATCGACTGCGGTTTACCGTGGGCATTGATGTAATTGGGGCTAATCCCCGCCGCCAGCGCGGCATTATCCAGACGTTTGCTTTCCATCGAGCTTCCTTAGCGTTTTGCCTGCCAGATACGAGCCTGATAATCGCGAATAGAGCGATCCGAGCTAAACATACCGCAGCGGGCGGTATTGAGGATCGCCGCGCGAGTCCAGGCCTCCTGGTCGCGGTACAGCACATCCACCTGCTTTTGTGCCTCTACATAGGCTGCGAAATCCGCCATCACCAGATACGGATCGCCGCCCTGTTTGCCGATACTGTGCAGCATCTGGTCGAAGGCATGCTTATCGCCGTCGCTGTATTTGCCGCTTTCCAGCTCTTTCAATACTGCGTCCAGCACCTTATCTTTCTTCCGCCATTTCACCGGGTCGTAGCCTTTGGCCAGAATTGCCTTCACTTGTTCCACGGTATGACCAAAAATAAAGATATTTTCTTCACCAACTTTCTCGGCGATTTCAACGTTCGCACCATCCAGCGTACCGACAGTAAGCGCACCATTGAGCGCCAGTTTCATATTGCCGGTACCGGAAGCTTCTTTACCTGCCGTCGAAATTTGTTCGGAGATATCCGCCGCCGGGATCAGTTTTTCCGCCGCCGAAACGCAATAATCCGGCAGGAACACCACCTTCAATTTGTCGCCAACCTGCGGATCGTTGTTGATCACGTCAGCCACTTTGTTGATCGCAAAGATAATGTTTTTCGCCAGGTAGTAGCCCGGTGCCGCTTTCGCGCCAAAGAGGAAGACGCGCGGTACGCGATCAGCCTGCGGGTTTTCACGAATTTCTTTGTACAACGCCAGAATATGCAGCAGATTCAGGTGCTGGCGTTTGTACTCATGCAGACGTTTGATCTGAATATCGAAAATCGCCTGTGGATTGATCTCAATACCGGTACGAACTTTCACAAACTCTGCCAGACGGACTTTATTCGCCTGCTTGATCTCGCGATATTGCTGACGGAATTTCGCATCATCAGCGAATTTTTCCAGATTGATCAGTTGATCGAGATCGTTAGCCCACTCTTTTTTCAGTGATTTATCCAACAGAGCCGCCAGTGCCGGGTTGCACTGTTTGATCCAGCGACGTGGGGTAATACCGTTGGTGACGTTATGGAATTTGTTCGGCCATAGCTGGTGATATTCCGGGAACAGATCTTTCACTACCAGATCCGAGTGCAGCGCCGCTACACCGTTCACCGCGAAACCGCCAACCACACACAGGTTCGCCATATGCACTTGTTTGTCGTGCACCACCGCCAGTTTGGCCCACACTTTTTCATCGCCCGGCCAGGTTTTCTCCACCAGCGTTTTAAAGCGTGTATTAATTTCGTTAATAATCTGCATGTGGCGCGGCAGTAAGCCTTTCACCAGTTTCACATCCCAGCGTTCCAGCGCTTCTGGCATCAGGGTATGGTTGGTGTAAGCGAAAGTTTTGCTGGTAATGGCCCAGGCGTCATCCCAGCTCATCTGGTGCTCATCGATCAGCACGCGCAGCAGTTCTGGAATCGCGATAGTTGGGTGGGTATCGTTCAGCTGAATAACTTCATAATCCGCCAGTTCGTGCAGTTTACGCCCCGCCAGATGATGGCGACGCAAAATATCCGCTACCGAGCAGGCACACTGGAAGTATTGCTGCATCAGGCGCAGCTTTTTACCGGCAGTATGGTTGTCGTTTGGATAGAGAACTTTGGTCAGTTTTTCCGCGTTGATGCCCTGCTGTTCGGCACGCAGGAAATCACCGTCGTTAAATTTAGTCAGATCAAACGGATGCGCGTGCGTCGCCTGCCACAGACGCAGAGGCTGCGCCACGCCATTACGATAGCCGACAACGGGGAGATCCCACGCTTGACCGGTAATGGTAAATTCCGGCTCCCAGCGTCCGTCTTTCGTCACTTTACCGCCAATTCCAACCTGCACATCCAGTGCTTCATTGTGGCGAAACCACGGATAGTTACCACGATGCCAGTCATCCGGCGCTTCAACCTGTTTGCCATCGACAAATGACTGGCGGAACAAACCATATTGATAGTTCAGACCGTAACCCGTCGCAGACTGACCAACAGTTGCCATTGAATCGAGGAAGCACGCCGCCAGACGTCCCAGACCACCGTTACCCAGCGCCGGGTCGATCTCTTCTTCCAGCAGGTCAGTCAGATTGATGTCATAAGCCTTCAACGAATCCTGTACATCCTGATACCAGCCGAGATTCAACAGGTTGTTGCCCGTCAGGCGACCAATCAAAAACTCCATTGAGATGTAGTTAACATGCCGCTGATTCGCCACCGGTTTGGCGAATGGCTGAGCACGCAGCATTTCGGCCAGTGCTTCACTCACTGCCAGCCACCACTGGCGAGGAGTCATTTCAGCCGCAGAATTTAAGCCATAACGCTGCCACTGACGTGAAAGCGCTTCCTGAAATTGCTTATCGTTAAAAATAGGTTGTGACATAGGAGTTCCACTTTTCTTAGATTTTCAACACAACGTTATCGCTAGTTTGCCAGGCTCGATGTTGACCTTCCTCATCCTGCGGGGGATTAGGCAGGGAGGAGTTGCGGGGATGAGCAAGGAAATGTGATCTCGACCACTTAAAGCTAGTGCAAACCACAGGATTAGCAGCAAATCAATGCCATACAGCGCAGAAAATCTGTATCTAAGTGCAAAAAATGGCCGTTGCGTATTTTCAAAAAGCGGAAGGTAACTCTATAAATTAAGTAAAGGAGTGAAACAGTTTCATAAGTAAAATATCCAGTGTGCTCCATCTCATTCTTAATAGATTTATTAAGATCATCTTTTTAGATAGCACTTTCATCAGGAATGAAGAAGAAACCCTTGCTTAAATGAATCTGATGAACATAAGGGAAATACCGTACAACCCAGCATTCACGCTGTATCAGCGTCGTTTTAGGTGAGTCATTAATAAAGATTTGGAATTGTGACAGAGTGCAAATTCAGACACATAAAAAAACGTCATCGCTTGCATTAGAAAGGTTTCTGGCCGACCTTATAACCATTAATTACGAAGCGCAAAAAAAATAATATTTCCTCATTTTCCACAGTGAAGTGATTAACTATGCTGATTCCGTCAAAATTAAGTCGTCCGGTTCGACTCGACCATACCGTGGTTCGTGAGCGCCTGCTGGCTAAACTTTCCGGCGCGAACAACTTCCGGCTGGCGCTGATCACAAGTCCTGCGGGCTACGGAAAGACCACGCTCATTTCCCAGTGGGCGGCAGGCAAAAACGATATCGGCTGGTACTCGCTGGATGAAGGTGATAACCAGCAAGAGCGTTTCGCCAGCTATCTCATTGCCGCCGTGCAGCAGGCAACCAACGGTCACTGTGCGATATGTGAGACGATGGCGCAAAAACGGCAATATGCCAGCCTGACGTCACTCTTCGCCCAGCTTTTCATTGAGCTGGCGGAATGGCATAGCCCACTTTATCTGGTCATCGATGACTATCATCTGATCACTAATCCAGTGATCCACGAGTCAATGCGCTTCTTTATTCGCCATCAACCAGAAAATCTCACCCTGGTGGTGTTGTCACGCAACCTTCCGCAACTGGGCATTGCCAATCTGCGTGTTCGTGACCAACTGCTGGAAATTGGCAGTCAGCAACTGGCATTTACCCATCAGGAAGCGAAGCAGTTTTTTGATTGCCGTCTGTCATCGCCGATTGAAGCCGCAGAAAGCAGTCGGATTTGTGATGACGTTTCCGGTTGGGCGACGGCACTGCAGCTAATCGCCCTCTCCGCCCGGCAGAATACCCACTCAGCCCATAAGTCGGCACGCCGCCTGGCGGGAATCAATGCCAGCCATCTTTCAGATTATCTGGTCGATGAGGTTTTGGATAACGTCGATCTCGCAACGCGCCATTTTCTGTTGAAAAGCGCCATTTTGCGCTCAATGAACGATGCACTCATCACCCGTGTGACCGGCGAAGAAAACGGGCAAATGCGCCTCGAAGAGATTGAGCGCCAGGGGCTGTTTTTACAGCGGATGGATGATACCGGCGAGTGGTTCTGCTATCACCCGCTGTTTGGTAACTTCCTGCGCCAGCGCTGCCAGTGGGAACTGGCGGCGGAGCTGCCGGAAATCCACCGTGCCGCCGCAGAAAGCTGGATGGCCCAGGGATTTCCCAGCGAAGCGATTCATCATGCGCTGGCGGCAGGCGATGCGCTGATGCTGCGCGATATTCTGCTTAATCACGCCTGGAGTCTGTTCAACCATAGCGAACTGTCGCTGCTGGAAGAGTCGCTTAAGGCCCTGCCGTGGGACAGCTTGCTGGAAAATCCGCAGTTGGTGTTATTGCAGGCGTGGCTGATGCAAAGCCAACATCGCTACGGCGAAGTTAACACCCTGCTGGCCCGTGCTGAACATGAAATCAAGGACATCAGAGAAGGCACCATGCACGCAGAATTTAACGCTCTGCGCGCCCAGGTAGCGATTAACGATGGTAATCCGGATGAAGCGGAACGGCTGGCGAAACTGGCACTGGAAGAACTGCCTCCGGGCTGGTTCTATAGCCGCATTGTGGCAACCTCGGTGCTGGGTGAAGTGTTGCACTGCAAAGGCGAATTGACCCGCTCACTGGCGCTAATGCAGCAAACCGAACAGATGGCGCGCCAGCACGATGTCTGGCACTACGCCTTATGGAGTTTAATCCAGCAAAGTGAAATTCTGTTTGCCCAAGGGTTCCTGCAAACCGCGTGGGAAACGCAGGAAAAAGCGTTCCAGCTGATCAACGAGCAGCATCTGGAACAGCTGCCAATGCATGAGTTTCTGGTGCGCATTCGTGCACAGCTGTTATGGGCCTGGGCACGGCTGGATGAAGCCGAAGCGTCGGCGCGTAGCGGGATTGAAGTCTTGTCGTCTTATCAGCCTCAGCAACAGCTTCAGTGCCTGGCAATGTTGATTCAATGCTCGCTAGCCCGTGGTGATTTAGATAACGCCCGTAGCCAGCTGAACCGTCTGGAAAACCTGCTGGGGAATGGCAAATATCACAGCGACTGGATCTCTAACGCCAACAAAGTCCGGGTGATTTACTGGCAAATGACCGGCGATAAAGCCGCCGCTGCCAACTGGTTGCGCCATACGGCTAAACCGGAGTTTGCGAACAACCACTTCCTGCAAGGTCAATGGCGCAACATTGCCCGTGCACAAATCTTGCTGGGCGAGTTTGAACCGGCAGAAATTGTTCTCGAAGAACTCAATGAAAACGCCCGCAGTCTGCGGTTGATGAGCGATCTCAACCGTAACCTGTTGCTGCTTAATCAACTGTACTGGCAGGCCGGACGTAAAAGTGACGCTCAGCGCGTGTTGCTGGACGCATTAAAACTGGCGAATCGCACAGGATTTATCAGCCATTTTGTGATTGAAGGCGAAGCGATGGCGCAACAACTGCGCCAGCTGATTCAACTCAATACGCTGCCGGAACTGGAACAGCATCGTGCGCAGCGTATTCTGCGAGAAATCAATCAACATCATCGGCATAAATTCGCCCATTTCGATGAGAATTTCGTTGAACGTCTGCTAAATCATCCGGAAGTGCCAGAGCTGATTCGCACTAGCCCGCTCACGCAACGTGAATGGCAGGTACTGGGGCTGATTTACTCCGGTTATAGCAACGAACAAATAGCGGGTGAACTGGAAGTGGCGGCAACCACCATCAAGACGCATATCCGCAATCTGTACCAAAAACTCGGCGTCGCCCACCGTCAGGCCGCGGTACAACACGCGCAGAAACTGCTGAAGATGATGGGATATGGGGTGTGAGTTTAGCCGGATAATACGTCGGATCCGGCTTACATCTTTATATCATTCAATGCTCACCCGCGTTACGCCATCCGCCTCCACCAGACTAAACCGCACTGGCAAGAAACGCTCCACCACCGCAATATTGGTCAGCAGATGGCATGAGGGATGGGCGACCGTAAATTCTCCCGCGCCCGCCAGCGCCATCGGCAGTACCAGCTGGTCGGCGAGATATTCCCCCACCGCCGCCGGGCTTGCCAGGTAGCGTTTCACCTCTTTCACCAACTGTGCCGCGACCACTTCGGCACTGATGCGCTTTTCACCGACGACAAAAAAGCGTTCGGTGATATTTTCACTTTCGACTTCAAGCGAGACGGTATTACCCGGCCCCTGGTCACGCGGCAGGTTATGAATATTCTGCTCATGCAGGGAAAAACTACCCGCCAGCGTAGCGATTTCACGCTCAGCAACATGCCTCGGCACGCCAGCTAATAGCACCTCTCCACGCATCTGCACAATGTTCCCGCGCTCGCCAAGTTGCAAGGTGTTAAACAATGCCACGGGCGAGACTTCCGTTGCCACCACCCCGCCTCCAGCAGGATAAAAACCGTGGCGTAATAATGTGGTTTGCTGATGAATGCCCATTTTCGCCAGCAGCGGCTCCAGCACCCGGCGGATAAAATCCGCAGGCGGTGCCGACGGGTTATCGGTGCCGCCGCTCACTTCAACACGCGAAGGCCCATCAGCAAACCACAGCGCGGGTAGCACCGTTTGCAGCACCAGCGTGCTGCTTCCGGCACTACCGATAGCAAAGCGGTAATCGCCGCCGCACACGGTGCCGGGCCGGAAGATCAGACGCTGCGCCCCCAGCTCCGCGCCTTCCACCGTTGCTCGGCAAATTTCCGTCGCCGCCTTAACCGCGGTCAGATGCTGGCGCAACAGCCCCGGTTTCGCCCGCCCGGCACGAATGTCAGTGATGGTAAATGGCTGGCCAGTTATCATCGACAGGCTCAGCGCCGAGCGCAGGATCTGCCCGCCGCCTTCGCCCTGTGCGCCATCCAGCGCAATCATCCTTTTCATCATTTATCCTTTTACGCACACCACCTGACGCAGGGTATAGATAACTTCCACCAGATCGCTTTGTGCCGCCATCACCGCATCAATATCTTTATACGCCATCGGGATTTCGTCGATCACTTCGGCATCTTTACGGCATTCCACATGCGCGGTGGCACGAATTTGATCTTCCACGCTGAACATTTTTTTCGCTTTAGTACGGCTCATAACCCGCCCGGCACCGTGGCTGCACGAACAGAACGACTCTTCATTTCCCAGCCCACGGACGATAAAGCTTTTCGCTCCCATCGACCCTGGAATAATTCCATATTGACCAGCACGCGCAGACACCGCGCCTTTACGCGTCACGTAGATCTCTTCACCAAAGTGCTGTTCTTTTTGCACATAGTTGTGGTGACAGTTGATCTCTTCCATCGCCAGCGTTTGTGGCTGTCTGACCGTTTTCTGCGTAATGCTCTGCAACGCCGTTACCACGTTTTCCATCATCGCATCGCGGTTAAGGCTGGCAAAAAGCTGCGCCCAGGCCACGGCTTTCAGGTAATCATCAAAGTATTCCGTACCTTCCATAAAGTACGCCAGATCACGCGACGGCAACGTTTCAAGCGTTTCCTGCATCTCTTTTTGCGCCAGATCGATAAAGTAAGTCCCGATGGCGTTACCAATTCCGCGTGAACCGGAGTGCAGCATAATCCACACCTGGTCCGACTCATCAAGGCAGATTTCAATAAAGTGGTTACCCGTTCCCAGCGTTCCCAGGTGTTTATAGTTGTTAGTGTTAAGGAAACGGGGATATTTTTGCGTTAACCACTGATAACCGGCTTCAAGCTCAGTCCATTTCGCATCGACGTTAACAGGCGGGTTTTCCCATGCGCCTTTATCACGTTTACAACGGCCAGTGGTACGTCCGTGCGGCACGGCCGTTTCAATCGCCTGACGCAGCTCCGCCAGGTTTTCAGGCAGGTCTGCCGCCGTTAACGCGGTACGCAGCGCGTTCATTCCACAACCGATATCCACGCCCACCGCCGCCGGAATAATCGCCCCTTTGGTCGGGATAACGCTACCAATGGTGGAACCTTTACCCAGGTGTACATCCGGCATTACCGCAATATGTTTGAAAATAAACGGCATCTTCGCCGTATTAATAAGTTGCTGACGCGCATCGGCCTCTACCGGCACGCCTTTGGTCCACATTTTTACCGGGGCATTTTCAGTGGTCAGTAATTCGTAATTCATTTTGTTTTTCTCTTTTCGTTGTTTGCTGTCCTGATAATTGCAACCGTCGTGCCAGAAAATTAAATAAGCAGCTTAATTTTTTAATTCATTGTTTTTAATAGATTAAATCTTTACGTCCGTAAACGGAGATTTCCCGCAAAGCCAATTTACCGATAATGAAATATCGTCTTTTATAAGGATATCTAAGATGCGTAAAACAGTGGCTTTTGGTTTTGTCGGAACGGTGCTGGATTATGCCGGGCGCGGCAGTCAGCGCTGGTCAAAATGGCGTCCGACACTCTGTCTATGCCAGCAAGAATCGTTAGTTATCGATCGGCTGGAATTATTGCACGACGCCCGCTCGCGCTCGCTATTCGAAACGCTTAAACGCGATATCGCCAGCGTTTCGCCAGAAACAGAAGTGGTGGGCGTTGAGATAGAACTGCATAACCCGTGGGATTTCGAAGAGGTTTACGCCTGCCTGCATGATTTCGCCCGTGGTTACGCGTTCCAGCCAGAAAAAGAAGACTATTTAATTCACATCACCACCGGTACCCACGTCGCGCAGATTTGCTGGTTTCTGCTGGCGGAAGCGCGTTACCTGCCCGCCCGGTTGATACAATCTTCACCTCCGCGCAAAAAAGAACAGCCGCGCGGCGCAGGTGAAGTGACGATTATCGATCTCGATTTAAGCCGTTATAACGCCATCGCCAGCCGCTTTGCCGAGGAACGCCAGCAAACGCTTGATTTTCTTAAGTCCGGCATTGCCACGCGTAACCCCCACTTCAACCGCATGATTGAGCAGATCGAAAAAGTGGCGATCAAATCCCGCGCACCGATCCTGCTCAACGGCCCGATCGGGGCGGGTAAGTCATTTCTGGCGCGACGCATCTTTGAATTGAAACAGGCGCGGCATCAGTTTAGCGGCGCGTTTGTGGAAGTGAACTGCGCCACCCTGCGTGGCGATACCGCCATGTCGACGCTGTTTGGTCATGTGAAAGGCGCGTTTACCGGGGCGCGGGAGTCGCGGGAAGGATTATTACGCAGCGCCAACGGCGGGATGTTATTTCTTGATGAGATTGGCGAACTGGGCGCAGACGAACAGGCTATGTTGCTGAAAGCCATTGAAGAGAAAACCTTTTACCCATTTGGCAGCGATCGCCAGGTGAGCAGTGATTTTCAGCTGATCGCCGGAACGGTGCGCGATTTGCGCCAGCTGGTTGCCGAAGGCAAATTTCGCGAAGATCTGTACGCGCGGATCAATCTCTGGACCTTCACCCTGCCGGGGCTACACCAGCGCCAGGAAGATATTGAACCTAACCTGGATTATGAAGTGGAGCGCCACGCCTCACTCACCGGCGACAGCGTGCGTTTTAACACCGAAGCACGGCGCGCCTGGCTGGCCTTTGCGACATCTCCCCAGGCAACATGGCGCGGTAACTTTCGCGAACTTTCTGCCAGCGTCACACGGATGGCAACCTTTGCCACTAGCGGACGCATCACTCTGGACGTGGTTGAAGATGAGATAAACCGTCTGCGCTATAACTGGCAGGAGAGCCGTCCCTCCGCGCTTACGCAACTGCTGGGCGCTGAGGCAGAAAACATCGATCTCTTCGACCGTATGCAACTGGAACACGTTATCGCTATCTGCCGCCAGGCAAAGTCGCTTTCTGCTGCCGGACGACAGCTTTTTGATGTTTCGCGCCAGGGCAAAGCCAGCGTCAATGACGCGGATCGGCTACGCAAATACCTGGCGCGTTTTGGTCTGACGTGGGAAGCCGTGCAGGATCAGCACAGCTCCAGTTGAATATGATGGTCCGTCAGCACCTGCATCACGCTTACTGGCGGCGGGGCGTCGGTGTAGACAGCATCAACCATGCTGATGCTCCCCATATTGACCATCGCATTACGGCCAAATTTCGAGTGATCGACAACCAGCATAACGTGGCGCGAGTTCTCAATAATAGCGCGTTTGGTGCGAACTTCGTGGTAATCGAATTCCAGCAACGAGCCGTCGCTATCGATGCCGCTGATCCCCAGAATGCCGAAATCAAGGCGGAACTGGGAGATAAAATCGAGCGTTGCTTCGCCGATGATCCCGCCATCGCGGCTGCGTAATTCGCCACCGGCGAGAATAATACGGAAATCCTCTTTTACCATCAGCGTGTTAGCAACGTTAAGATTGTTGGTGACAATGCGCAAATTGCTGTGATTAAGCAGCGCGTGCGCCACCGCTTCCGGGGTGGTGCCGATATCGATAAACAGCGTCGAGCCATTAGGAATTTGCTCCGCCACTTTGCGGGCGATGCGCTCTTTTTCTTCGGTCTGGGTGGCTTTACGATCGTGCCATGGCGTGTTAACCGAACTGGAAGGCAGCGCCGCACCGCCATGATGGCGCAGGATCAGGTTTTGCTCTGCCAGTTCGTTGAGGTCGCGGCGAATAGTCTGCGGGCTGACGGAGAAGTGCTCCACCAGTTCCTCGGTACTGACATAACCTTGCTGTTTAACCAGTTCGATAATACCGTTGTGACGTTGTGTTTGTTTCATTTATAAATCCCTGGAATTA
Source organism: Escherichia sp. F1 (assembly GCF_046764225.1). NCBI lineage: Bacteria > Pseudomonadati > Pseudomonadota > Gammaproteobacteria > Enterobacterales > Enterobacteriaceae > Escherichia > Escherichia sp. F1. The sequence continues at coordinate 352,859 of NZ_CP177202.1, read as the reverse complement.
TTTTCGTTTTCGCGCATTGAGCGAATCAACAAAAGCCATCGCTAAACCCACGGCTAACCCGGCGATGTGTGCTCCGTTCGCCATCGACATCCCAAACAAATCAAACCATCCGGCGACAATCCAGATCAGCGCAAAGATAATTAACCCACGTTGCAGGTAAATGCCACTTTGCGGATCGCGTTCGCCACGTAGCCAGACGTAGCCCATCAGCGCATACACCACGCCAGAAAGCCCGCCAAACCACGGCCCGCTGAATTTTTGCTGCACATAGCCGCTTAACAGGGCGCTAATGAGAGTAATGACAATTAGCTTACCGCTACCGAGGCGTTTTTCCACCGCACCGCCGAGATACCACCACCAGAGCAGGTTAAAGAGGATATGCATCAGCGAGAAGTGCATTAACGCGTGGGTGAAGTAACGCCAGAACTCAAATTTCAGTGTTGGATCGAATGGCCAGGCCAGCCATAACATCACTTCCTGATCGCCGAGAATTTGCATGGCAATAAACACCACCACGCAGGCGATCATCATCACCCAGGTTACCGGACCTGCGCGTTCACGCAAGGCAGCAAAGAAAGGATAACGGCGATAATGCAGGCCACTGCCGGTATGGCCCGCCTGCCAGCTGGCCGCCAGATAACGCGGATCTGCCGGGTTTTCGAGAAAACGCGCCAGCTCCGCCCGCACGCGCTCGGCCTGGGACTCATCCGCCAGCCAGACATCGCTTTGGTTATGTTGTTGAATCGTGAGGATAACACCCTGCGTCGCCATGTAATCAACAAACGCCTGCGCCACGCGGGGGTTAGCAAAAGAGGTAATCATCAACATCGTTGCTGTCGCTTATTCCACACAAAAGGGGACAGTATAAAGCGTTACGCGCCGTACGCCACCTCTGCAGGAAACTGACGCTGCCAGGCTTCAAAGCCGCCGTCAATGCTATAGACCACATCGTAGCCCTGTTGCAGCAGATACTGCGCCGCGCCTTTGCTGCTATTGCCGTGGTAACACATCACCATCACCGGAGTGTCAAAGTCGTTATCACGCATAAACGCGCCCAGTGTGTCGTTGGTTAAATGGAAAGCCTGCACCGCATGCCCCATTGCGAAACTCTGTGGATCGCGAATATCGACCAGCACCGCCTCTTTTTCCTGCAACTTCTGGTGCGCGTCGGCAACGTTAATACATTCGAACTGATCCATGCGTCTCTCTTTCTTTACAAACAAGTGGGCAAATTTACCGCACAGTTTACGTCGAAGCGGCAGATAAACGCCATAATGTTATACATATCACTCTAAAATGTTTTTTCAATGTTACCTAAAGCGCAATTCTTTGCTAATATGTTCGATAACGAACATTTATGAGCTTTAACGAAAGTGAATGAGGGCAGCATGGAAACCAAAGATCTGATTGTGATAGGTGGCGGCATCAATGGTGCTGGTATCGCGGCAGACGCCGCTGGACGCGGTTTATCCGTGCTGATGCTGGAGGCGCAGGATCTCGCTTGCGCGACCTCCTCCGCCAGTTCAAAACTCATTCACGGTGGCCTACGCTACCTTGAGCACTATGAATTCCGCCTGGTCAGCGAGGCGCTGGCTGAACGTGAAGTGCTGCTGAAAATGGCCCCGCATATCGCCTTCCCGATGCGTTTTCGCCTGCCGCATCGTCCGCATCTGCGCCCAGCGTGGATGATTCGTATTGGTCTGTTTATGTACGATCATCTGGGTAAACGCACCAGCCTGCCGGGATCAACCGGTTTGCGTTTTGGCGCAAATTCAGTGTTAAAACCGGAAATTAAGCGCGGATTCGAATATTCCGACTGTTGGGTAGATGACGCCCGTCTGGTACTCGCCAACGCCCAGATGGTGGTACGTAAAGGCGGTGAAGTGCTTACTCGTACTCGTGCCACTTCTGCTCGCCGCGAAAACGGCCTGTGGATTGTGGAAGCAGAAGATATCGATACCGGCAAAAAATACACCTGGCAGGCGCGCGGCCTGGTGAACGCCACCGGCCCGTGGGTGAAACAGTTCTTCGACGAGGGGATGCATCTGCCTTCGCCTTATGGCATTCGCCTGATCAAAGGCAGCCATATTGTGGTGCCACGCGTGCATACCCAGAAGCAAGCCTACATTCTGCAAAACGAAGATAAACGTATTGTGTTCGTGATCCCGTGGATGGACGAGTTTTCCATCATCGGCACCACCGATGTGGAATACAAAGGTGATCCAAAAACAGTGAAGATTGAAGAGAGTGAAATCAATTACCTGCTGAAAGTGTATAACACGCACTTTAAAAAGCAGTTAAGCCGGGACGATATCGTCTGGACCTACTCCGGTGTGCGTCCGCTGTGTGATGATGAGTCCGACTCGCCGCAGGCTATTACCCGTGATTACACCCTTGATATCCATGATGAAAACGGCAAAGCCCCGCTGCTGTCGGTATTCGGCGGTAAGCTGACTACCTACCGCAAACTGGCGGAACACGCGCTGGAAAAACTGACGCCATATTATCAGGGCATTGGTCCGGCGTGGACGAAAGAGAGCGTGCTACCGGGCGGAGCCATTGAAGGCGACCGCGACGATTACGCCGCGCGTCTGCGCCGCCGTTACCCATTCCTGACCGAATCGCTGGCATGTCATTACGCACGCACTTACGGCAGCAACAGCGAACTGCTGCTCGGCAATGCGGGAGCGATAAGCGACCTCGGGGAAGATTTCGGTCATGAGTTCTACGAAGCGGAACTGAAATACCTGGTGGATCACGAATGGGTCCGCCGCGCCGACGATGCCCTGTGGCGTCGCACAAAACAAGGCATGTGGCTGAATGCGGATCAACAATCTCGTGTGAGTCAGTGGCTGGTGGAGTATACGCAGCAGAAGTTGTCGCTGGCTTCGTGATTTAACGTAAGGTGGTCAGGTCAGATTTCGATCTGGTCTGAGACTGATGACAAATACAAAATTGCCTGATGCGCTACGCTTATCAGGCCTACGTGGCTTATGCAATGTATTGAATTTGCATGATTTTGTAGGCCAATAAGACGTTCACGTCGCATCCGGCATGGACAAAGCGCATATACAACCGATAACCAAAGTTGTAATTCCAGAAGTGAAATATGCCTGATCATGAGCGGGATAGAGAACAGTATCTCCCCAGAAAACTCAGCGTAATAATACAAGCAGCCAGCGCAACCACCGTCGGCCATATCAAGAACGGTACAATAATAAAGCCGAGAAATACCACACCTAGCAGCAAAACACCGTGAATTTGTTCATCGCGCTGATTCCTTTCCCTCGAGGGTTATTTCATTGTGGGATACATCGGCACATAACCCATATTTTCCATCAAACTTTACCCTACCGATGGCTAAAAACGGGCTAATCCGATTCTGCACTGACTCACACATCACTGGTATTCCACCCGCAAAACAGCCAGGGCATTATAACGGCCTGCAGCAGGGCGTCGCCCTGTGGTACTTACAGGGAGAGACAGAAAAGTCACATCTGCCGTCTGAGCTGACTCAGCCTGGTTTTCAACTAACTTAAATGGCACACCAACATGCGCAGCAAGAGCGTTCAAGTCTACGGATTCCTGTTGGCTATCCATAATCATAATACCAACGTCGGGGTTATCCTCCGCCTGAATAATGCTTTGCCGACCATTAACATCTCTCGTTGATGAAATATTGCCATCGAAAACCAGCGTCATTACGGCATCAATATCTTTGTTCGTACAATTTATCGGAATAGTGGTTGCCACTGGAGAAATACCTGTTGGTTTTACTCCAGCACCAGCCCGACTTAATTCGCTGGCCCAGACATCCGGCATATTAACGGTAAAACTAGTTCCCTCATTAATTGTGCAACCTTGTGGAACTTCAATATTTAAGTTGCCAATATAAGCATTAAATACTGGAATTGGTCCGTGCTCTGTTGGAAACTGGCTGACATACAAAGAAACCAGCAATACGTTATTTATTGATATATCGGATATTATTTTTTTATCAAGTCTGATTTTTATATAACCTTCTGTTCCTGAAGCCCAACTCGATGGTTTACTTCTGTCTGCTGGATAATTGGTGCTATAGTTGTCAAAAGGTACTGTCTTATCTGTCATTGTTCCGTTTTTATTATAAAGTTTAATATGCGTAGAGACAGATATCTCATGAGTTAATGGAATAAATATATCGTTGCTCTGATGATCACCAGATGCACCTGACGGATCTATACCAGATGTAGCTGTAAAATAAATTTCATAATCATCCAATGAATTACAGTAAGCATTATAATGCCCTATTTTCCAGTTCTGAACTGGTAGTACTGTTCCAGGTGAATTATTATTAACATCAGAAACAGTAACAGTGCCAAAATTATAAGAAAACGTCGCTGGAGTAGTATTATTACCTGGTGAGCCAGGATAACAAAAAGCGCGATCCCGTCCCATATCTTCAGCATATACGATGTGATAGCAACTACTGATTAAAAGAGCCAACAATATAAAAATTGCCTTTGTATTTCCCCAAAAATAAGTAAGCATCATGCTTCTCCGATTATCCATGTATCGCTACTGCACTCATCACATTATTTTGTAAAACATTTAATTTTACGCTCCATACGGGTAAGGCATTATTGTAAAGATCCAGTGTTTGCCAGTTAATCTCACAATATCCTTGCCGCTGACACCAATCCTGTTGGCGATGACTAAACGGTGCAACCATGCCACCATTTATGCTTTTACCATCAATAGATAAATTATAGAGTGTCACATACCAGGGCGTAGGGTTAAAAACGGTGACAGCTTCATTCTTTCGCGACCAGCGTAACTGTTGATAAGCGTCAAGTGGATTACCTGATAACGTCTCCGGGCGGTAAAATATTTTCATCCTATTACGTACAGCCACCTGGAGTTGATTTTCATTCTTGAGCTGTGAGTTTTGTTCCTGAGCAGGTAACGCTGCAACATTCAGTATAAATAAACTCTCACGATCTATAGGTAACTGCCCCCCCACGCGATTGATTCTTATTTTGGTATTTTTATCTTGTTTAAGTACCAATAATGGTGGTGTGGCAATAAACGCCTTATCTGGAAGTAAAGGCTGGGATTCCAGTGTCCCTTTTAACTGACGTCCATCATCAGGTGTCACGGAAATTTTAACCAGCATATCTTTACTGGCAGTATTTTTAAGCTCGACCGAAATTGATGACTGCTTTTCTGGGTAAACAAAACGAGTACCGCCAACAACAACTCCTGCCTGCGCATTTGTGCAACATATTAAAATGCATATCAGCACGTTAATCATAAGTGACGATAAAGGAAACTGATGCATTCGCATCTCCTGGTTGTACATCATTTTTTATAGCTTTATAAGCAGCAAAGAAATGCAATGTATTATCTACCAATGGTGTAAGGGCATAACTTGTACTCTTTATACCATTACTAATACTTTGTCTGTTGTTATCAAAAATAGCCAGTGCTAACCCATCGACTGAGCCCTCTTCCAGTTTATATAGGGCCGCGTCTTCACTAACTGGTATTCCATCAAACGTGACATTGGCATTACTGACATCACTGCCACAACGGGTTAACTTTAAAGAGAAGCCAATTTTTTCAGTAACACTCCCTGAATTTCTCACCGTATAACTGGGAACATCAGGCATGTTAACTGTGAAATTTTTAGACTCATCGGCAACAATACAAGTCTTTGCTGTTATAATTCCTTCGATGCGTACAACACCTGCATGCGTTGTATCATCAGCAATGGATGACATAGATATCACAGAGAATAATAGGGCAATTAAATTCCAATATCGTGTCATATTAACCTCACTGATAGTCTATATCAAAGTACAATAGTGCATTCGCCTGTCCCGCATGTACGTTTTGCTGAGTTGACTTATAGCGGAGTTTAAAGGTTAAACTGGCATCGCCATTATTATTTAAAATTAACTCTTTGAATCCTGACTCACTATTAATTGCTATAATTTTATCATTACTGTCTAAAATTTCGATGCCCACTCCAGTTGCACTATCCGCGCTGGAAGTAAGGCGTAATAAAGTGGTATTTATAGCATCAGCATCCCCGGTAAACTGCACATTAGCACTTACTCCTGAACTATAAACAGTACTGGTTGTTGTAGGACATCCTTCCAGATTGATCGTAAATGTATGGCTGCCAGAAACATCCCCTACATTCAAAAAATCATTGACGTCATAAGTTCCCATGTTTACTGGCTGGTCTTTACTTCCAGTTGTAATATCACACGTTTTTGCTAATAATTTTCCTGTAAATGTGACCACTACAGTATCGTTAGCCAGTGCGTTATATGAAATCACCATCATGAACAATGATCTAAACATTAATAGAATAAATTTTTGTAATATATTCATTAGCGGCACTCCAGATTTGCATAGCTAATGGCATTATCCAGTTCGCTTTTCGGTAATTGATAACTTGCCCGACATTGCTGATAAGCACTTTCTCCCCACTGTATATTTATTATGCCTTGTAAAGGCAAACCGGAGAGATAAACCTGCCCACTGTCACCCACTATTCCTGTAATCTGAGTTGTCCCCTCAGTGGGTACACTGACCGTCGCACCAAATGGAACTGGTTTATTACGATAGTGAACATTAAATAAACCACGAATACCGACATGTGCATTAAACTCAGCGCGAACTAAAGCACCTTTACTGGGTATCACTTCCATAGTAGTGGCATCTAATTCTGTATGCATACTCATAGACATAGGGTCTAAAGAGATATTATTACGCCGATATTCCGTGGCATAAGGCACGACAGCATAGCCACGCCAGTCTGTTTTAACCCCCGTTCCGTGCTCCACATTTACATTGTTGGCTCCTGGTGCTTTTATCAGTATATTTGTTTCACCTAACGGCTGACTTAGCGTTAAACCATTTTCGTGAACAACCATGGCACCACTTAAACCATAGTTAAATTGCTGGTTACCATTATTATCGTAGCTGTATCCGGAATTTAGTGAACCATAAGTACCGCGGTAATTTAACCCTACCGAGCCATTTTCGCCATTATTCTGGTTAGCAAAATTTTGTTGAATATTATAGTTGAGATTATGTTGTTCCAGCAGCGATCCAGATACTCCAGTATACTGATTCACATGACCGCTATTATCCTGACTATAACCATAAGTTGCTGTCATAGAATTTGTCGCAGTACGCCCATCGACAGCTGGTGATAACCAATTGCTGATCGGCAATGAGACATTTACGGATAAGATTCTGTCCGCATCTGAACCTGGTGACTTACTATAATTATAAGCAATATTTAAATAAATCCCATGTACACTCGTATTATAGCCGACCTGATACAAGGTATCTTTATTATTCGTATTCCAGTAAGTTTGTTGACTTGCCGCCAAATACATAGAGCCATATTCGCCCAATGGTTGCGATATATTTGCCTGAAACTTTCCTCTTTTGTTATAACGTAAATTATAAAAATCATTCCAGTTATAAACATAGTCTTTTTCATTAAGGGTATCTGGATCGATAACCGTACCCGACATTTGTTTGTATGTGGTATCACTCAACGAATAAAATCCCTCCGTCGAATAGCGATAACCAATAATCTGAAACGCCGTACCTGTCTGCACTAACGATTTTGAATATAGGAAACGGTACGATTGCCCTTGATGTTTACTGCCATCGGCAAGCGTGCTATTGGCTTGCGTTAAATCAAATGACGTCGCACCAAACATACCAAGGTTGAACCCAAGCCCGAGTGCTATTGCCCGATAATTATTTGAGTATTGCATCCCTCCGTAGGCGGTAATATCCCAGGGTAACCCCCAAATCAAATCTCCTTGAAAGACATTCGGACTGTTTTGATTATAGCTATTGCTACGATATTTACCGGCAGTTGCCGAATATTTAATATGCCCTTCGCGTTGAAGAATGGGAACAGCGGCGTAAGGAATGGTATAGATAGTTTCGGAATTATCAGACTCTTTGATCGTAACTTCCAAATCCCCAGCGGAAGACGTAGGGTTCAGATCGTTGATTTCAAAAGGTCCGGGAGGAGTATATGTCTGATAAATAACATAGCCATTTTGTTTGATCGTTACCTGAGCATTGCTTTTAGCAATACCGCGCACAGTGGGGGCAAAACCACTTTGGCTATCGGGTAGCATGTTTTCATCGGATTCAAGTTTAGCACCACGAATACTCACACTGTCGAAAACATCCGATGAAGACCAGGTATCACCTAGTGTTAATTCACTTTTAAAAGGAATAATTACTCGTTGTAACGTACTACTCACATGTGCAATTTTACCCGGTGAATTACCTGAACGACTCCATGTAGAATAATCACGAAAACGCCACGCCCCTAAATTTAAACCTGAACGGAGATTTAAATAATAACTATCAGACGCATAGTCTCCACGATCACTGTTGCCAGAAAAATCATAATTAATAAGAATGGCCGGGATACCATTATCCCATTCCTCAGGTGGAATATAACCACGGGCTTCATGCTTTAATATTGCCTGCGGAAAGGTCAGTTTGAGTCGTTGCGCATCCAGTTCAGGAGTGTATTGAACTTCTGCGAACCATATACGTAAATCGAGACAATTATTTCCCTCTGCTTGCGCCTGTTCCGGCAATGCACTTTTGTTAATTCCTAAAGTAACTAACTCATCGAGCGAAAAACAGGGGATCAACTGATTCTGCTCATCAGCTTTGAAAGTAACCTTACGTGATGTCAAAGGCGAATCATTGACCCATATTTCAACCTCATAACTACCAGGTAGATATGTCATCCCTTTCTCAAAACGAGATAAATCAGCAACAGCTTCTGTATCACCCGACAGGAATGCAGGGTTAAAACGCATACCCGCCACTGAACACGCAGGCAAAAGTGTCAGTAGAAGCAGCATACACCGCCTCATCTGCTTCTGCCTTGCCATCCTGTGTTCGAGTTTTCTGAGCTTTAGGTTCATATCCCTGACCTGAGTTGCTTTAACGTTTTAATCTTCCAGGTTTATTGCATCGTTCCCTTTTGCCTGGCCGTTGTGGCACCGTAATCATTGATAGTTTGATAAGTAATTTCACCGGCTAACGTCACTGGTGAAGACACTGTTACGTCACTTTTCGGTGGAACAAACGCATTAGGTAATTTTGCCCCTTGCACCCTGATTCCAGTCACCGTCAGATAATAGGGAGAAGGGTTAATGACTCTTAGCTGTTTACCTTCGTATTTAAATCGCAGCATATCCCGTGCTTTACCAGCTTGAACGGGTAAATTAGTCGGACGGTAAAATAATTTAATTCTGTTTTGTAACGCCAGTTGTAACGTGTTTTTCTGGGTATTCTTCTCATCCGTTGGCGGAATCGCTTTCACATTCATCCAGAATAATGTTTCGCGATCAGTCGGTAACTGTGATTTACCAATAAACATTATCCTCAATGAGGCTTCTTTTCGCGTTGGTAACATAAATAAAGGAGGCGTAACCACAAAATCCTGACTTTTTTTACTGCTTTGATTGTCATCAATCCATGACTGGATTAAATAGCTGGTGTTAGCCCCACCATTCTGTACACTTAGCGTAATTTGCTGACTGTCAGATGGATAAACCAGACGCGTAGAACCAAGACCGAAGCCACCCGCAGCAATAGCATTGATAGATATGGCGGATAGTAAAAATAGAGCACCGGCCCTTATGACATATTGGGTCTTCTGCAAAGAATTAATGTTTCTATTCGTAAAACATTTATTTTTTGAAATCCATCTCATACTGCATCCTTGTAGATGAAATTAATTGTAATTACTGATACGAGTCTATTTATTACAAATAAACACGTAATATTAATTTCAGGTTACAAGTAACTGTAACCTGAAATTATCTTGCTGTAATTATTCGTACAGCACGACGAAACTTGCCGTCGATTTCACCAGACCTGGTGCAACGGTACTACCGTTCTGAGCATAGCCCGCGGTAAATGCCGCAGTAAAATCATGAGTGGCAGCATCGCCAGGAATCACGTAGGCTGCGGAAGAACTACTCCCCTGGGGAGTTTGTGTGTTCAGCTTAATCAGGCCATCAGTTGTCGTGTTTTTAGAATAAATACGAATCCCTACACCCGTAGCTCCCGCTTCGCCAGTACCATCAGCATCAGCAGCTCCTTCCACTTCATTGGCAAGCGTCTGGTTGGCACCGTCTGCTACGCCAGTAAAACGAAATTCAATATTTTGACTGTCCGTATTGCTACAATCAGTCAGTTTAATGTTGAAGTCAGTCTGGTTACTGGCACCCGTTGCTTCGGTATCAATGCCCGTGAAAGCGTTAGAAGGTACGACTGGCAGTACCACTTCAATCTGTTTCGATTCTGTAGCAACCTTACACGTCGCTTTAACCACACGACCAGTAAAGCGGATGTTTCCGCCCATCGCATCGGTGTTGTTATCCATATCGGTGAGTTTTGGATAATCAACGGTGCTCCAGTCTGTATCCGCACCACCAAATTGTGATGCATCGCCTGGCGCAGCGGTTACTGCAGTTGACATCAGCATACCTGATGCGAGTAAAACTGCGGATAAATTAGATAGATTGAATTTCATTTATACCTTTCCTTTTGTTAAAAAATCCAAGCAATATTGGCGATTATTTTTACATTCAGCTTTAATAAGTCAAATTATTTAAATAAAGCTGGTGTAGTTAACCACAGAAAAAATAAGAGATAGAATGGCTTGAAAATATTATATGAGCTGCTTGGTAATATAACTAAAAGAATCCATGCTCGCAATGATTGACTTTATATAAAAATACAGTCATTTGAAAACAAAGAGATTTATTTTAGACAGGATAACTGAAGAGTGGGGTAATATATAAATATAATAAATAATTTATTAGTTATTTATAATGCTTATTGTATGATACATACTCAGATGAGAATCATTATTAAAAATTAATAAATATGAATTATATATCGATGCTGTCTGTAAATTGTCATGACATATCGTTTATCTGATATAAAAATGCCGTGTGCCCATTAACGATAGCTTTAAGAGAACACACGGCAGTTACCACTTTGCGAACTTACAATCTCACTGGATCAATATGCCAGATATGATCGGCGTACTCTTTGATCGTACGGTCAGAAGAGAAGTAGCCCATATTGGCAATGTTTAGCATCGCTTTTGCGGTCCACTCTTCCTGAAGCTCGTAGAGTTCGTCGACTTTATCCTGACAATCGACATAGCTGCGATAATCCGCCAGTACCTGGTAGTGATCGCCGAAGTTGATCAGCGAATCAACCAGATCGCGATAGCGACCCGGATCTTCCGGACTGAATACACCGCTGCCGATTTGCGTCAGCACCTGATGCAGCTCCTCATCTTTCTCATAGTATTCACGCGGTTTGTAGCCCTGACGACGCAGTTCTTCCACTTCTTCCGCTGTATTACCAAAGATAAAGATATTGTCAGCACCGACATGATCCAGCATCTCGACGTTCGCACCGTCCAACGTACCGATAGTCAGCGCGCCGTTAAGCGCAAACTTCATGTTACTGGTGCCGGAAGCTTCCGTCCCCGCCAGTGAAATCTGTTCAGACAGATCGGCCGCCGGAATGATCAACTGCGCCAGGCTAACGCTGTAGTTCGGGATGAACACGACTTTCAGCTTGTCGCCAATCTGCGGATCGTTGTTGATCACTTTCGCTACGTCATTGATCAAATGAATAATGTGCTTCGCCATGTAATAGGCTGAAGCCGCCTTACCGCCAAAAATATTCACGCGCGGTACCCACTTCGCATCCGGGTCGGCCTTGATGCGGTTATAGCGGGTGATCACGTGCAACACATTCATCAATTGACGTTTGTATTCGTGAATACGTTTGATTTGCACATCGAACAGCGCTTTCGGATTTACCACCACATTCAGCTGCTGGGCGATATACTCCGCCAGACGCTTTTTGTTCTCCAGCTTCGCCTGATGCACCGCGTGATTAACCATTGGGAAATCACAGTGTTGTTGCAGCTCATTAAGCAGGCTAAGGTCGGTGCGCCAGTTACGGCCCAGGTGTTCGTCCAGCACGGCTGAAAGCGATGGGTTCGCAACCGCCAGCCAGCGACGCGGCGTCACACCGTTGGTGACGTTGGTGAAACGACCCGGGAAGATTTTCGCAAAGTCGGCAAACAACGATTGCACCATCAGGTTAGAGTGCAGTTCCGATACACCGTTAACTTTGTGGCTCACCACAACCGCCAGCCAGGCCATACGCACACGACGACCGTTGGATTCATCAATGATCGACGCCCGTCCCAGCAGATCGGTATCGTTCGGATACTGTTCCTGCAAGGTTTTCAGGAAATAGTCGTTAATTTCAAAGATGATCTGCAGATGACGCGGCAGAATTTTACCCAGCATATCAACCGGCCAGGTTTCCAGCGCCTCGCTCATCAGCGTGTGGTTGGTGTAAGAGAAAACCTCGCAACAGACCCCAAACGCGTCGTCCCAACTAAATTGGTGCTCATCAATCAGCAGGCGCATCAACTCAGGAATCGACAACACCGGATGGGTATCGTTGAGATGAATCGCGATTTTATCCGCCAGGTTATCGTAGGTTTTATGCAACTGATAATGGCGGCTTAAAATGTCCTGAATGGTCGAGGAAACCAGGAAATATTCCTGACGCAGGCGCAGCTCACGCCCGGAGTAGGTGGAGTCGTCCGGATACAGTACGCGAGATACGTTCTCGGAGTGGTTTTTATCTTCCACTGCCGCGAAGTAGTCACCCTGGTTGAATTTACCGAGGTTAATTTCGCTACTGGCTTGCGCACTCCACAAACGCAGCGTGTTGGTCGCGTCAGTGTCGTAACCCGGGATAATCTGATCGTAAGCCACTCCCAGAATCTCTTCGGTTTCAATCCAGCGCGTTTTTTTACCTTCCTGCTGAATGCGACCGCCAAAACGGACTTTATAGCGCGTGTTGTGGCGTTTGAATTCCCACGGGTTACCGTATTCCAGCCAGTAGTCAGGTGACTCTTTCTGGCTACCGTTAACGATGTTCTGCTTGAACATACCGTAGTCATAGCGGATGCCGTAACCGCGCCCCGGCAACCCTAACGTCGCCAGAGAATCAAGGAAGCAAGCCGCCAGACGTCCCAGGCCACCGTTACCGAGGCCTGGGTCATTTTCTTCATCAATCAGCTCTTCGAGATTTAACCCCATCGCTTCCAGTGCGCCCTGTACATCTTCGTAAATTCCTAGCGACAACATGGCGTTGGAGAGCGTACGGCCAATCAAAAACTCCATCGACAGGTAGTAAACCTGGCGAGTTTCTTGCGACAACTGGGCACGGTTTGAACGTAACCAGCGCTCCACGAGACGATCGCGCACAGCAAATAACGTTGCGTTCAGCCATTCATGTTTATTGGCGACGACCGGGTCCTTTCCAATCGTAAACATCAGCTTGTAAGCGATAGAGTGCTTAAGAGCTTCTACGCTAAGCGTGGGCGATGAATATGTAAACGGAGCATTCATATAGGCGTTTCCTGAAAACTATTTCAAGCGATAGTAAAGCTCACGGTACGACTTCGCCGCGACCTGCCAGCTAAAATCCATTGCCATAGCCTGACGTTGCACAAACCGCCACAGTGAAGGACGGGACCACAGTACAAAAGCACGTCGAATAGCCCGTAACAGCGACCAGGCATTACTATCTTCAAAGACAAACCCACTGGCGACGCCATCTGCAAGGTTCTCAAGAGAACAGTCAGAAACCGTATCAGCAAGCCCACCGGTGCGCCGCACTAACGGCAGCGTACCGTACTTCAATCCATAAAGTTGCGTTAAGCCGCACGGTTCAAAACGGCTGGGCACCAGAATGACGTCCGCGCCGCCCATAATGCGATGCGAAAATGCTTCGTGATAGCCAATCTGAACGCCCACCTGGCCGGGGTATTCCGCTGCCGCCGCAAGGAAACCTTCCTGCAGCACCGGATCGCCCGCGCCGAGTAGCGCCAGTTGCCCGCCCTGCTCCAGAAGACCCGGTAAGGCCTCCAGCACCAGGTCGAGACCTTTCTGGCTGGTCAGACGGCTCACCACTGCAAAAAGCGGCACTTTATCGTCAACCTTAAGCCCCATTGCGATTTGTAACTGGCGCTTATTTTCCGCTTTATCTTCCAACGTATCGCGGGTGTAACGCGAGGCCAACAGTAAGTCCGTCTCTGGACTCCAGATTTTCTCGTCCACGCCGTTCAGTACGCCGGAAAGACGCCCTTCACGGTGACGCTGTTGCAACAGACCTTCCATACCGTAGGCAAACTGCGGTTCGGTGATCTCGCGAGCGTAGGTTGGACTGACTGCCGTAATGTGATCGGCATAGTACAGACCGGCCTTCAGAAAAGAGATTTGTCCGTTGAATTCCAGCCCATGAATATTAAAGAATGACCATGGCAATTGGATGTCATTCATGTGATGTGCATAAAACATGCCTTGATAGGCCAGGTTGTGCACAGTAAACACCGACTTCGCAGGACGCCCGCGCGCCGCCAGATACGCAGGCGCAAGACCTGCATGCCAGTCGTGCGCATGCACCACATCAGGACGCCAGAATGGGTCAAGCCCGCTGGCCATTTCTGCCCCAACCCACCCCAGCAGCGCAAAACGCAATACGTTGTCGGTATAGGCAAATAAGTTGGTATCGTGATACGGGCTTCCCGGACGATCATAGAGATGCGGCGCGTCAATCAGGTATATGCCAACCCCGTTGTAATGACCGAACAACAGCGTGATATGTCCGGCGAAGGTATCACGACGGGATACTACCTGCGCATCGGTCACGCCACGGCGAATATCGGGAAATGCAGGCAACAGTACGCGAGCGTCAACGCCGTCTGCGATTTGTGCTGCGGGTAATGCCCCAATAACATCAGCCAGACCGCCGGTTTTAAGCAGCGGGAACATCTCTGAACATACATGTAAAACCTGCATTATCGCTCCTGTTTATGCCCTAACTTCCGTAGCATTTCGCGCGTTACCAGCACGATGCCTTCTTCTGAACGATAGAAACGACGTGCATCTTCCTCTGCGTTTTCACCAATCACCATGCCTTCCGGGATAACACAAGCACGATCGATGACGCAGCGGCGCAGACGGCACGAGCGACCTACCCATACTTCCGGTAACAATACGGCGGAATCAATGTTGCAGAATGAATTCACGCGAACGCGCGAGAACAGAACGGACTGCACCACCACCGAACCGGAGATCACACAACCGCCGGATACCAGTGAGTTAAGGGTCATCCCGTGGCTACCGGAGCGATCCTGCACGAATTTCGCTGGCGGTAATGATTCATTGTAGGTGCGAATTGGCCAATTGCGATCGTACATATCCAGTTCCGGCACCACAGAGGCCAGATCGAGGTTCGCTTTCCAGTAAGCTTCCAGCGTACCCACATCGCGCCAGTACGGCTCGGCATCCGGGTCGGATTGTACGCAAGAGAGCGGGAATGGGTGTGCATAGGCCAGACCGGCTTCGGTGATCTTGGGAATCAAATCTTTGCCAAAGTCGTGGCTGGAGTTCTCATCGCGATCGTCTTCTTCCAGCAGTTCATACAGATAGTCGGCGTCAAAGACGTAGATACCCATACTCGCCAGAGATTTGCTCGGATCGTTCGGCATTGACGGCGGGTTAGCTGGTTTTTCAACGAATTCGATAATTTTATCGTTCTCATCAACCGCCATAACGCCAAATGCGGAGGCTTCTTCAATCGGTACTGGCATACAAGCAACGGTGCAACGTGCGCCTTTTTCGACGTGGTCGATAAGCATACGCGAGTAGTCTTGCTTGTAGATATGGTCGCCCGCCAGGATCACCACGTATTCCGCTTTATAACGGCGGATAATGTCGAGGTTTTGGGTAACTGCATCTGCGGTGCCGCGATACCAGTTTTCCCCTTTCATTCTCTGCTGTGCTGGCAGCAGATCGACAAACTCGTTCATTTCTTCATTGAAGAATGACCAGCCGCGCTGAATGTGCTGCACCAGAGTGTGGGACTGGTACTGGGTGATCACGCCCATACGACGGATCCCGGAGTTGATGCAGTTAGACAGCGCAAAGTCGATAATGCGGAACTTACCGCCGAAGTGTACGGCCGGTTTTGCTCGCTTATTGGTTAAATCCTTCAGGCGGGTACCACGTCCTCCCGCCAGTATCAGGGCAACAGATTTCAATGGCAGCTGGCGCGCCAACATTAAGTGATCGTTCTTCTCTAAACTAACCATGACTAACTCCTTTTTTATCATCTCTGGAACACACACAATCCGTGTGCAGGTCCCTGCCAGACAGCCGTAATCACTGGGTTATCCTCTCCAGCGAATGGGGGAATGGCGTGCCACTCCCCAGCAGGTAAAACAATCTCTGTTACCTCAAGCGTGGCGTTAATTGCGATCAAAAAGCGATCCGAGAGCAGAATTTGCAGCTGTTTCGGCCCGTTTTGCCACTCATCCGTGCTTAAAGGTTGAGCATATCGATTTAGCCAACGGACATTGCCGTCGCCTTCTTCCCACCAGCTATTCTCCACCAAAGCGGGAATGCGCTTGCGCAGATGGATTAACGCGGCGGTAAATGCGGTTAAACCACTGCTTGCCTGCGACCAGTCCAACCAGGTTAATTGGTTATCCTGACAGTAGGCATTGTTATTGCCATGCTGGCTGTGACCATGTTCGTCACCGGCCAGTAACATCGGCGTACCCTGGGAGAGCAACAACGTTGTTAACAGGGCGTGAATGCTGTCGCGACGCCGTTCAACCAGGTCAAGAGTACCGCCTAACCCTTCTTTACCATGATTGTTACTGTAATTGTTGTTGGTCCCGTCGCGATTTTCTTCTCCGTTTGCTTCATTATGTTTATGGTTGAAGCAAACGCAGTCGCGAAGCGTAAAACCGTCATGCGCGGTGACGAGATTAATCGCGGCACTCGGCAGACGACCATTACGTTTAAAAACATCGCTGGAGGCAGCAAAACGCCCGGCAAACGCCCCCAGAGGCAAATCATAATGAAGCCAGAAACGACGGGCAGCATCGCGGAAATGATCGTTCCACTCGGCAAACAGCGGCGGGAAATTTCCCACCTGATAACCACCAGGAGCAATATCCCACGGTTCAGCAATTAACTTCACCTGCGAGAGCACCGGGCAGTTCTGGATAGCGGTAAACAACGGCGCATCCTGACTAAACTCTGGCGTACGGCCCATGACTGCCGCCAGATCAAAGCGGAAACCATCGACGTGGCAGGTTTCTACCCAATAACGCAGGCAGGCGCTGGCATAATCCACCACCGCCGGATGACTCAAATTGAGCGTGTTGCCACAACCGGTCCAGTTGTGATAATCGCCGTCTTCTCTTATCCAATAATAGCTACGGTTGTCGATCCCACGCAGAGAGAATAACGGGCCGTCGAGGTCCAGTTCCGCACTATGGTTGAGCACGATATCAAGAATGACTTCGATACCCGCTTTATGCAGTGCTTTGATTGCATCGCGAAACTCATCCAGCGCCGTTTCTGGGGAGCAGGCATACGCCGGATGCAGCGCAAACATCGCCACCGGGTTGTAACCCCAGTAGTTACTAAGCCCCATACGTTGCAGGCGTGGTTCGCTGGCAAACTGCGCCACCGGCAGCAGTTCCAGCGCGGTAATGCCCAACTGTTTCAAATAGTTGATCATCACCGGATGCCCCAGGGCCTTATAAGTGCCACGGATCTCGACCGGGATCTCCGGGTGCAGGTACGTTAATCCTTTGACATGGGCTTCATAAATGATGGTACTGCCCCACGGCGTGCGCGGCGGGGCATCATCTTCCCAGTCATAGTGATCAACCACCACTACGCATTTCGGCGCAATGGCGGCGTTGTCGCGATAGTCAGGATCATTATGACCGGCGTGCAGCAGCGGGTTATCTTTAAACTCCCCGTCAATTTGCCGCGCGCAAGGATCAATCAACAACTTCGCCGGGTTAAAGCGATGCCCCTCGGCGGGTTGCCAGGGGCCATGAACGCGATAACCATAACGCAAACCCGGACGCGCATCCGGCAGATAACCGTGCCAAATGTCGCCACTGTGCCCTGGCAAGTCATAGCGATGTTCCTGGCCATTGGCGTCAAAGATACACAGTTCTACCCGCTCGGCATGAGCGGAGAAAAGTGTGAAGTTGACGCCCTGACCGTCGTAATGCGCGCCGAGGGGTGCGGGTTTGCCAATGGCGAGTTGTGTCATTCTGCCTCCCGAACCAGCCAGATAGTGGCCAGCGGTGGTAGTGTCAGGCTTAATGAATGCTGACGACCGTGGCTGGCAATCTCATCGCTGTGTACCGTGCCGCCATTGCCGGCATTACTGCCGTGATAGTGCATGGAATCGGTATTGAGGATTTCACGCCATTTGCCCGGCTGGTTAATGCCGAAGCGATAATCATGACGCGGCACCGGAGTAAAGTTACTGGCAACGATGATTTCGTTACCCTCTTTATCGCGACGCACAAAGATCAGCACCGAGCGTTCTTTGTCATCCACCACCAGCCATTCAAAGCCGTACGGGTCAAAATCCAGTTCATGCATTGCTTTATGGTGGCGGTAGGTGAGGTTCAGATCGCGCACCAGACGCTGGACACCGTGGTGCCAGTTATCGCCGCCTTCCAACAGATGCCAGTCGAGGCTGGCGTCATGGTTCCACTCGCGGCCCTGGGCAAATTCGTTCCCCATGAACAGCAGTTTCTTGCCCGGGAATGCCCACATCCAGCCGTAGTAGGCGCGCAGGTTAGCGAATTTCTGCCATGCGTCGCCCGGCATCCGGTCGAGAATCGATTTTTTACCGTGGACCACTTCATCATGCGACAACGGCAGGACGAAGTTTTCAGTGTAGTTGTAGAGCATCCCGAAAGTCAGTTTATCGTGATGATACTGACGATAAACCGGGTCGAGCTTCATGTAGTCCAGGGTGTCATGCATCCAGCCGAGGTTCCACTTGTACCAGAAGCCCAGACCGCCCATGTCCTGCGGACGAGAAACACCAGGGAAATCGGTAGACTCCTCCGCCATTGTCACCGCACCGGAAACCTGCTCACCAAGAATACGGTTGGTATTACGCAAGAATTCAATCGCTTCAAGATTCTCGCGCCCGCCAAATTCGTTCGGGATCCACTCCCCCTCTTTACGGCTGTAGTCACGATAAATCATTGACGCCACCGCATCGACGCGCAGCGCATCAATACCAAAACGTTCAATCCAGTAAAGCGCGTTACCGACAAGGAAGTTACTGACTTCACGGCGACCATAGTTGTAGATCAGCGTATTCCAGTCCTGATGATAGCCTTCGCGCGGATCGCTGTGTTCATACAAGTTCGTGCCATCAAATTCGGCAAGCGCAAAGTCATCGGTCGGGAAGTGGCCTGGCACCCAGTCGAGAATCACGTTCAGACCAGCTGCGTGTGCGGCATCAATGAAATAACGGAAGTCGTCGCGGGTACCAAAACGGCGGGTCGGTGCATACAGGCCGGTTGGCTGATAACCCCAACTGCCATCGAACGGATGCTCGTTAATGGGCAGCAGTTCGAGGTGGGTAAAGCCCATCCATTTAGCATAAGGCACCAGTTGATCGGCCAGCTCGCGGTAGCTTAACCAGAAATTGTTGTCGGTGTGGCGACGCCAGGAGCCCAGGTGAACTTCATAAATAGAGATTGGCGCATCAAACTGATTCGCTTTTTTGCGCTCTTCAGTCTGCACAACCTTTTCCGGCAGCCCGCAAATAAGAGACGCGGTTTCCGGGCGCATTTGCGCTTCGAAGGCATAAGGGTCGGACTTCAGACGCAAGTTGCCATTGGCATCAATCATCTCATATTTATAGAGCTGACCGTTATGCGCCCCAGGGATAAACAGTTCCCAGATGCCGCTCTCTTTACGCAGGCGCATCGGATGACGGCGACCGTCCCAGTAGTTGAATTGCCCAACCACCGAGACCCGACGGGCGTTTGGAGCCCAGACAGAAAAACGCGTACCTGTGACGCCATCCATAGTATCTGCATGCGCGCCTAAGGTTTCATACGGGCGCAGGTGAGTACCTTCAGATAATAGCCAGGCATCCATTTCCTGGATTAGCGGACCAAAACGGTAAGGATCATCTATCAGGTTTTGCTGACCATGCCAGACAACAGCCAACTGATAGCGGAAAAAATTCTTACGTCGCGGAATGACACCGCTAAAGAATCCCCGTGAGTCGAGACACTCCAGTTTTGCGAGTTTGCGCCCGGTTTTCGGTTCAATCACCCACACATCGGTAGCGTCGGGTAAAAGGGCACGGACTTCCAGTCCCGCGGTGGTTTTATGCATCCCCAGTACGGAAAAAGGATCCGCAAAATGGCCTGCAATTAGCGCGTTAATCACGTCTCTATCGATACGATCGGACATGCTTGTCTTCCTGTTTTATTGTGTCACCCCATCCAACTGGATTTTTGACTTCTGGTTGTGACATTTTTTTGACCTGAACGGCGCAGCACTCTGTGCATCCTCTCTGCGTCGTCCTCACTTCAGGTAAGGCTGTGAATACTCATGTATTCAGCCACCCTTAAAGAATAGCCAATGCTCTATTTAACTCCCGGTAAATCATGAAACATCTGCGCTTACTCCTGTATTACGCACTAACAGGGGCGGCATCGCGCCCCAGATTTAATGAATAAAGATTACGCCAGTTGACGAAGCATCCGACGCAGCGGCTCCGCGGCCCCCCACAGCAGCTGGTCGCCCACGGTAAAGGCTGACAGGAACTCTGGTCCCATATTCAGCTTACGCAGGCGGCCTACCGGCGTGGTCAGCGTGCCGGTAACGGCAGCTGGGGTTAGCTCACGCATAGTGATTTCCCGATCGTTCGGAACGACTTTCGCCCACGGATTGTGTGCAGCCAGCAGTTCTTCCACGGTCGGAATAGACACATCTTTTTTCAATTTAATAGTGAATGCCTGGCTGTGGCAGCGCAATGCCCCGACACGCACACATAAACCATCTACCGGAATTACGGAAGATGTGTTGAGGATCTTGTTGGTTTCCGCCTGCCCTTTCCACTCTTCGCGGCTCTGACCGTTATCGAGCTGTTTGTCGATCCACGGAATCAGGCTACCCGCCAGCGGCACGCCAAAGTTATCCACCGGCAGCTCACCGCTACGGGTTAAGGTTGTGACTTTGCGTTCGATATCGAGAATAGCAGAGGACGGGGTCGCGAGTTCATCTGCCACATGGCTATACAGATGGCCCATCTGGGTTAATAACTCACGCATATGTCGCGCACCACCGCCGGAAGCGGCCTGGTAGGTTGCAACGGACACCCAATCAACAAGATCATTGGCGAATAAACCACCCAACGACATCAACATCAGGCTTACGGTACAGTTACCGCCAACAAAAGTCCTGATGCCATTATTTAATCCGTCGGTAATGACGTCCTGATTGACGGGGTCAAGAATGATGATGGCGTCATCTTTCATGCGCAGAGACGATGCTGCGTCAATCCAGTAACCTTGCCATCCGCTTTCACGAAGCTTTGGATAGATTTCGTTGGTATAATCGCCGCCCTGACAGGTCACAATGATATCGAGGGCCTTTAGCGCCTCCAGATCAAAGGCATCCTGAAGTGTGCCAGTGGTTCCGCCAAAAGACGGCGCAGCCTGACCAAGCTGAGAAGTAGAAAAGAAGACAGGGCGAATGGCGTCGAAGTCGCGCTCTTCAACCATGCGTTGCATGAGAACGGAGCCGACCATACCGCGCCAGCCGATAAAACCAACATTTTTCATAAGCGTTTTTTCCTGCAAAGATGTGTGCTGTATAAATGTGCCGGTCTCCTCTTGGCACATCTTTCACCATACAAAAAGCAGCCAAAGTCGCAAGTGAAATTAATCAATGATAGCGAAGCCATCAGTAATGCGACTTATCCTGCTTTGTTAGCACGCAGAAAGTCCGCGGCAATTATCAGGGAATTTGAGTTATGAATGAAATCATTTCTGCAGCAGTTTTATTGATCCTGATTATGGATCCGCTCGGAAACCTACCTATTTTCATGTCCGTACTGAAACATACTGAACCGAAAAGACGGCGGGCAATCATGGTGCGAGAGTTGCTTATTGCTCTCCTGGTGATGCTGGTGTTCCTGTTTGCGGGTGAGAAAATTCTGGCATTTCTCAGCCTGCGAGCAGAAACCGTCTCCATTTCTGGCGGCATCATTCTGTTTCTGATCGCCATTAAGATGATTTTCCCCAGTGCTTCAGGAAATAGCAGCGGGCTTCCGGCAGGTGAAGAGCCGTTTATCGTGCCGTTGGCAATTCCGTTAGTCGCCGGGCCGACTATTCTCGCCACGCTGATGTTGTTGTCTCATCAGTACCCGAATCAAATGGGACATCTGGTAATTGCTCTGCTACTGGCCTGGGGCGGCACCTTTGTCATCCTGCTACAGTCTTCGCTATTTTTACGTCTGCTGGGCGAGAAAGGGGTGAACGCACTTGAACGCCTGATGGGATTGATTCTGGTGATGATGGCAACTCAGATGTTCCTCGACGGCATTCGAATGTGGATGAAGGGGTAAGGTTGAAACAGGTGCTGCACACAACCAGACGCGGCACCTGTTTTATTACCTGAACTGATAATGACCTTCGCCCAATCGGATAACCCTTCCCTCTTCTTCTGCGCGGTTCAGCCACACACTAATTTGTTCGATGGTTAAACCAGTACAAGACGCCAGCCTTTCAATACTTATCGATTCTTTTGCAAAGATCGCCAGTTCCGCCACAAAGAGTTGATAAAAATCGACAGGCGTATGCGCGGGCATTACTGCGTAATTTGCGTCATCTTCATGCAGCGAAAACAGTTCTGGTTGAGCGTTACGGAGTGCTCTGTCATACATCAGCCCAGGAACGTCTGGCTGTCTGATCGTCACATTCTCAGCCTGTTCAGCACTCCATGACGCCCCATTTTCTACTAATCGTGAATTGGCTGATTGCATATCCTGATTTGGTTTTACCTGCACAGGCAGCCACTGATGTTTTAATGCCTCTATCGCCCCGGTTATCGTTCCACCGGTCATTCCCGCACGTACAACCATTGCGCTTTCAGCAAGGCAATAAATATATTTATTTCGCGCCATCGCATTGCCGACGGTGAAACGTACCTCTGGGTAAAACGGCGAAATCAACACCAGGTTGCCTGCTATAAGCCCTTCACGCCATTTCACTAATGTGCTCGTTTTTAACAAGCTATCAGCTAATACGCCAACGGCAGTTCCCCCGGCCTCCAGTGCCGACGCCATTGCACATTCATCAATACCTCGCGCACCACCAGAGATAACGCAAATCCCCTGTTGGGCCAGTTTCGCGGCCAGTTGTTGGGTATAGCGCAAATCGTCAGTCGGAGCATCTCGCGAGCCAACAATCGCCATACCTTCCGCTTGCAGTAATGCTTTATTCCCGCAGCCAAATAAAACGGGAGGTGCATCCATTCGCAATCGGTTTTTCAAGCGAACGGGATAATCAGCATCTCCTCGGGTTATGATCCATAAACCGGCGCGTTGCCACTTATCTACCGCCAACGCCAGACTATGACCACGCGCCAGCAAGCCAAGAATACGCTCCTGAGAAATACGCGGATCGCTCCAGCCTGTAAGTTTCTCTTGCGGTTGCGGCACCAGAAGCTCGGCGGGACTGATACGTTGGTGCTTCAGCCATAATGCAAACTTCCCCCATTCACTATTACTAAGAGGTTTATACTCACTCGCCGCCGCGCGAGAAAAATCGCTGGTTAGCAGGAGAGTTGCTTGTGCATTGGCTGAAAGATTCATCAATTTTTTACCGAGGTAGAAGCAAGGGCAAGAGGATAAACCGTCGGGCAACCTGCCTGGCGTAACAGTGCTGTCAGAACTGTCAGCGTCCATGCAGAATCCACGATATCGTCAACCAGCAACGCCGGACCTGGCATCAAAGGAGGGGTAATCACAAACGCCCCGTCGAGATTTTGACACTGGTGAAAACGGTTTTGCTGCATTTTCTGCGGTGGATTGTCCACGACTTTTTCAATGGCATCAATAAAAGGTAAGCCAAGTTTCGCCGCCAGTCGCCGGGCAAAATCAGGAACCAGGTCGAGGTGCCTTAATGAAGGAACGCAGCATACCCAGGTTGGTTCAGGATGCGGATTCCAGCGCTGGCGAACCATTTCCGCACATGCCTCCACCAGCTCATCACTGAAACGCCCCGTTTTTTTCTCTTGTGCTACCTGCTTTCCCCACCCGGAATCTCCCCAACGAGAAAGGATTCGCCCCGTAGATCCTTGTAAACCCGCAGGCAAGTTCCCTTTAAATCCGTATTGCGTAAAAGCCCCAGCTGCCACCTGTTTATTGAGATTTAATGGCAGGTCAGCATGTTTAATAAATAAATTTGCCGCATGGAGTAAGCCGCTATCAATGTCGGGCGACAACAACGGACGCTGAAGACAACTGCTACATTTACCACAACGTTCGGCACCTGACTCATCGAGTGCGCGGCGCAGAAATTGCATTTTGCACTCCTTGGTCGTGATATAGCTTTCAACGTCTGACAGCTCACTTTTTCTCTGATTCATCAAATGGTTAATTCGTTCATGATCAGGAGAAAAACTGACGATAGTTCTGCGCCATAATTTCTCGGTATACACCACAGGCGATGGATTTTCAGCTACCAATAATTTCAGTGCTTTTTCTATTTGCCCATAACGGAGATTCGTCCGTTGTTCAATGCCTCGTAGGGTAAGACCGTCATTCTCGCTAAGTACGTTGAGTATTTCATCAATTTGCGCCTCCGCAGGAAAGGCGCTTTCACGGAAGAATTGATGAATAGCGCGGTCTTCACCACCACAAAGCAATATGCCAACAGCGGTATCTATAGCACGCCCGGCACGCCCTACCTGTTGGTAGTAACCGACAATAGACCCCGGCATTTGATAATGAATGACAAAACCTAAATCAGGTTTATCAAACCCCATACCTAATGCCGTCGTCGCGACCAGCACTTTGATTTTATTTGCCAGCAGCGCCTGCTCCAGATATTCCCTGGAAGTATTAGAATCTTCCGCGCCTTCACAAGTCACGCCGCTGTAGTAAGCAAATGCACTGATACCATTTGTCCTTAACCACTCGGCGACAAGTTCGGCATCGCGAGTAGTCAGGGTATAAACAATTCCCGATTTGGAAAACTGAGGGATAACCGTTGCTAACCATGCCAGACGGGATGACTGTTCACCTAAGACTAAGGCATCAAGCGCCAAACTTTCGCGAGCCAGCGTTCCACGCTGAATCATAATGTCACCCAATTGCTGACGGATATCCTCAACGACACGATTATTCGCTGTCGCGGTTGTACCCAGAACAGGGGTATTCGCAGGCAGTTGGCGCAAAATATCTAATATACGTCGGTAATCCGGGCGAAAATCGTGGCCCCAATCAGAGATGCAGTGCGCCTCGTCGACCACAAGCAAGCCAATACGATCGGCTATAGGATATAAAACCGTTTCGATAAAGTCCTGGTTTGCCAAACGTTCCGGGGAAACCAGCAAGCAATCGACCTCACCTTGCAGCAACTTATCGCTAATGCGCTGCCATTCTTCTCTGTTTGTAGAATTCAACGTTTCAGCCGTAATACCTAACCGTTCAGCGGCGGCAACCTGGTTACGCATCAGGGCAAGCAAAGGAGAGATGATAATTGTCGGGCCAGCGCCGCGATCGCGGAAGATTTTACTGGCGATGAAGTACACGGCACTTTTCCCCCAGCCAGTGCGTTGGACAACCAGCAGTTTTCGCCGTTGGTTCACCACCGCGTCTATGGCTTCCCATTGCCCTTCCCTGAAAGTAGCGGTGGTATTTCCTAACATCCGCTGTAAAAGCAATTCAGCTCCGTGCTTTTCCATCTTTATCTCCTGCGATCTTTAGGCAGTGATTAGAACGGATTATTAGCAGGTAAATTTGCGAGAGAGATCAAAAAGATGAAGAGAGGAGATAAGAGAAATGAATTACTGCGAGCAAGCTCGCAGTAATTTGTCGCAGTAATTAACTCAACAGCTGGAACGCAATCATCCCAACGATGGCACCAACAGTGCCGAGGATGGTTTCCATCATGGTCCAGGTTTTCAGCGTTTCGGCTTCGGTCGCGCCGGTAAATTTACCGAACAACCAGAAACCGGCGTCGTTAACGTGGCTGACAACAATCGAACCACCGGCGATACAAATCGACAGCGCCGCCATTTGCGCACCGGAGTAGTTCAGTTGTTCAATGACTGGCATCACCAGTCCCACCGCCGTTAAACAGGCTACGGTTGCAGAACCCTGAATGATGCGCACTGCAGCGGCCAGCACGAAGCAGGTGATAGCAATCGGCAGGCCCATGCCGGTTAACGCTTCGCCCAGTGCCGGACCTACGCCAGAGTCAACCAGCACCTGTTTGAACACGCCGCCCGCACCAATCACCAGCAGAATGATCCCCGCCGGTTGCAGCGCGTGACCGCAAATCTCCATCACTTTGTCTTTTGGCATGCCCTGACGCATTGCCAGGCCATAAATCGCTACCAGACAAGCAACCAGAATCGCGGTAAACGGATGACCAATAAACTCGAACCATTCGTAAGCGGTAGAGCCTTCTGGCACAAAACGCGCGGCAATGGTTTTCAGCCCCACCAGCACCAGCGGCAACAGGATCAGCGACAGGCTGAATCCGAAAGATGGCATTTTGCCTTCGCCGAGATGCGGTTCGCTGATGTCGTCAGGAATATGCAACTCCACGTAGCGGCTGATGAAATTACCCCACAGCGGCCCGGCAATAATCATTCCCGGAATTGCCGCACACAGGCCAATCAGGATCATCCAGCCAAAATCGGCGTTCATCTGCGATGCCAGCAGCATTGGCGCTGGCCCTGGCACCAGGAACGCCGCCGCTGCCGCCACGCCTGCGAATAATGGGATTACCAGCTTCACCAGGTTCGTACCGGTGTGGCGCGCCATTGAGAAAGCAACGCTAATCAGCAGAACTATCGCCACTTCAAAGAACAGCGGTAGCGCACAGACCAACCCCGCAAGGCCGATGGCATAATGCGCGCGGCTGTGGCCGAAGGATTTGAGCATTTTGACGGCAATCTGATCGACTGCGCCGGTTTCATGTAAGATCTTGCCAAACATAGCTCCCAGGGCGACAACAACCGCCAGGAAGCCGAGAGTGCCTCCCATCCCTTTTTCCATCGTCGCTGCGATTTTATCGAGCGGCATACCGGAAAAAAGGCCAGCCCCCATAGACACCACCATTAAAGCCAGGAAAGCGTGCATACGTGCCTTCATGACTAAAAACAGCAGCAGTAAAACAGACCCTACTGCTGTTAAAACAAGCGTTAATGTAGTCACTACTTATTTGCCTTTTTTAATAACCTCAATGGTGCTTGCCACAACACCTTCCAGCGGTTGATCGATATCTACCACCAGTACATCGGTTTCGTCTGCACCCGGCTCCTGCAGCGTTTCAAACTGCGTCACCAACATTTGGGTTTTAAAGAAATGGCCTTTGCGCGCTTTCAGGCGGCTTTCAATCACATCAAAATCGCCTTTCAGGTAGATGAACGAGAGATTCGGATTACCATCACGCAGCAAATCGCGATAGTGTTTTTTCAGTGCAGAACAGACGATCAGCGACACTTTATTGGTGCGCTGCATAGCAAACGCGGCGTCGTTCAGCGCCTGCAACCACGGTTTGCGATCGTCGTCATTCAGCGGTTCACCAGACGCCATTTTTTCGATATTGCAGCGCGGATGGAGGAAATCGCCATCAAGAAACGCGGCATGAAGTTGATGCGCCACTTCACTGGCGACCGCAGATTTGCCGCTGCCTGAGACGCCCATCAGAACGTAAATGTGGTGATCATGGTTAGTCGTGCTCAAAGTGGTGCCCCCACAATACAAGAATTAAAAATGTTACGGGTAACTGTTATCGGTAACATTGTCCGGCCGGACAATATCAGAAGCAATATCCATCCGTGCCTTAAGTGTATAAGTGTGAGCTACTTCAAATTTGTGGGCTTAAATAGATCCGCCCGGTGACAAGGTGAAACCTAAATCTAACATTTTCGGTGTCACAGATTCGCCACGAATACGCGCCAGCAGGCGTTCAGCGCCGATACTGCCCATCCGCTCACGCGGCGTCAGTACGCTCGCCAACCGTGGTTCCATCACCTGACCAATGTCATGACCGTGGAAACCGGCAATCGCCATATCGTCAGGAACTTTTAACCCCAGACGCTGACATTCAAACGCCGCGCCGACCGCCAGGTCATCGTTGGTACAGAACACGCCATCCAGCTGCGGATATTCCCGCCGCGCCTGGCGAATCAGTTCAATACCGGAAGAGTAAGAAGAAGATTGCTCAACCATCACGCTATATGGCACCAGGCCTGCATCCAGCATCGCCTGTTCGTATCCCTTCTGTTTGATGATAGTACGTTCGTCGAGACGTGCGCCAAGATAGGCAATGTGGCGATGCCCGCGAGCAATAATGGCGGTGGTCATCTGGCGTGCCGCTTCAAAGTTATCAAAACCGACGGCAATATCGAGGCACGGCGACTTGCTGTCCATCAACTCCACCACCGGAATCCCCGCCACTTCAATCATCTTTAAGGTGCGCGGCGTGTGGGTACGTTCGGTGAGGATCAGTCCGTCGATATTCCATGAGAGCATTGATTCGAGGCGCTCTTGCTCCATTTCCGGTTTATAACCGTAGTGGGCCAGCATGGTCTGATAACCGTGCGCGTCGGTGACGCTTTCGATTCCGCGTAATACTTCCGCGAAAACCTGGTTGGTGAGAGAAGGTAACAGGACGCCAATCGCCCGGCTGGTGGCGTTAGAGAGGATATCGGGTGCGCGATTGGGAATATAACCCAGTTCATCAAGAGCGGCGGCAATCTTGCCGCGTAGAGCGACGGAAACCTGCTCCGGGTTGCGTAAAAAACGGCTGACCGTCATTTTGGTCACGCCTACACGGTCAGCCACATCCTGAAGTACGGGTCTTTTCTTTTTCATCGTCCTGAAGGTACAAAAGAGATAGATTCTCTTAGTTTAACACGGACGCATCAGAACCTTCCCGGGGAAAACAGTGCTTGTTTACAATTATTAGATATACACTAAATCAATTGCATCGCATTGTGCTAACGACGCGGCAAAACCCCGGAAGCGTACATCAGCACGCGACCGGAGCGAGCGAGGAAGCCTGCAAAAAGGCAGGCTTCAAAGATACCGTTGAGTTTTAAACCGGCGGCAGATCGAACAGTAACACTTCGCTGTCGCTATCCGCATGAATGGAGATTGCCTGCTCATCCCAGATTGCCAGACCATCGCTGGTCGAGGCTTTCACGCCGTTAATGGTGACATTGCCTTTCACCACCTGGATCCAGACGCGGCGTTCAGCGGCAATCTGATGCACCGACTGCTCATCTTTCAGCAATGCCCAACGATACAGTTCCATATCCTGATGCACTTTCAGCGAACCATCTCGCGCATCCGGCGAGAGCACCAGCTGTTTGCCCTGTACGGCATCGAAGCGACGCTGTTCATAACGCGGCGTAATACCGTTTTCTTCAGGCATGATCCAGATCTGATACAGATGCAGACGCTCGGTGCTGCTTGGGTTGTACTCTGAGTGACGAATACCCGTACCCGCACTCATAATCTGGAATTCACCCGCCGGAACCTGCTCTTTATTGCCCATGCTGTCCTGATGCTCAACAGTACCTTCCAGCACGTAGGTCAAAATTTCCATATCTTTATGCGGGTGAGTGCCGAAGCCCTGCCCTGCTTCAATCACGTCGTCGTTAATCACGCGCAGCGCGGAGAAGCCCATAAAGTTCGGATCGTAATAGTTGGCAAAAGAGAAAGTATGCCAGGAGTCCAGCCAGCCATGATTTGCATGACCACGTTCATTTGCTTTGCGTAAGTAGATCATTTTTATTCGCCCCCTGAATGATTTCGATGGGCTTAGTGTGGACCCGATCCGCCTGGGATGATAGAGGGTGAAAATTGACCCCTCTGTTCAAAAAAATTGAACTATTCGAGGGGCCATCAAACTTACTTCGCGAGAGTCACTGTGGAGGGAGAGGCTTGCTCAAATCCTCGTTCAAGGATTTCCAGATTGGTAAGAACTTCAGATTCCTTGACGTAATTTGGCGCACCGTTAGTGATGGTTTGATACAACGCATCATAAACGCGCCCGTAATCGCCCATCTCCGGCTTTATCTCTTCTCTGACCGTCACGCCCTCGTCATTGACATACTCCAGCACACCGACCGAATCATCCGCCGCGAATCCCGGTTCGCCCGGCATAATATTAGCCTTGAGGCTGGTTTCCTGCTGGTCGATACCGTATTTAATAAACGAACCTTTCTTACCGTGAACGATAAATTTCGGATAATCGATTTTCACCAGATGGCTGGTTTTGACGATGGCTTTCAGGTCGCCATAAAACAGCTGCGCTTCAAAGGTGTCGTCAGGATTGGCTTTATTACGCAGGCTGCGGATGTCATAAGCGACGTGATCCGGGCGACCGAACAGAGAAATAATCTGGTCCATCGTATGCACACCAAGGCCATAAAACGCGCCATCCTGCGGCAGTCCAGGTTTGGTTTCTGCCACTGGGCGGTAATAGTCAAAATGGCTTTCCACTTCGACAATCTCTCCCAGCTTGCCGCTTTCAATCGCTTTTTTCGCTGTCAGGAAGCAGGAATCAAAGCGACGATTCTGATACGGCGTGACGGTCAGCCCTTGGCTTTTCGCCAGTGCAAACAGCTCTTTCGCCTGCGCAAGTGTCGGGGTGAACGGTTTTTCGACCAGCACATTTTTCCCGGCTTCCAGCGCGCGCTTCGCGTACTCGAAGTGGCTGTCCGCATGGGTGCAGACCACAACTAGCTTAACATCGGGATCGTTTAGTACTTCGTCGAGATCGCTGGTGAAATGGATATGGGAATAAATGGGAGCCTGTTCTTCCGGCTTCGCATGGCGACGAAAAATATGCGCGACATGCCAGCTATCCTTGCGGTTAAGTACATACGGCAGATGGTAACGGGTGGTGCTTTTGCCGAAGCCAATAAAGGCGCAGTTGATGACCATGATTTCGTCCTTATTAAGGTGGTTATTTACACCTTAGCGCAAAGCGGACGCGGTTCCTACTGGAGTGCGCATAACGAACACAAGCCCCCCGTGGATAAATTGAGAACGAAAGATCAAAAAAAAAGCCAGCACCCGGCTGGCTAAGTAATACTGGAAGCAATGTGAGCAATGTCGTGCTTTCAGGTTCTCCGCGAGGGTCTTCCTGATCGCGAGACAATAATAATCATTCTCATTCGCACTTGTCCAACACTTTTTGCAAAAAAATGCATTTGACTCGTATGTGAAAGTCAATGATGTTGAAAGGGACATTTACCCCAAAGAGGACAAAGGAATGAGTGAGATAGTGATACGCCACGCAGAAACACGGGATTACGAGGCCATCAGGCAGATTCACGCCCAGCCGGAGGTGTATTGCAACACACTACAACTACCTCATCCTTCGGAAGGCTGGTGGCCAGAAAGATTGAAAGATCGCCAGGGGTTTAAACAACTGGTTGCCTGCATTGATGGCATCGTGGTGGGTCATCTTTTCATTGAGGCTTATCAAGGCCCACGCCGCAGTCATGTTGCAACTTTTGGTATCTGTGTTGACTCCCGCTGGCACAACCGCGGCGTCGCCAGCGCCCTGATCCGCGAATTGATTGAAATGTGCGATAACTGGCTACGGATAGATCGTATTGAGTTGACGGTATTTGCGGATAACGCCCCGGCAATCGCCGTCTATAAAAAATTCGGATTTCACATAGAAGGCACCGGCAAAAATTACGCTTTTCGTAATGGTGAATATATCGATGCGTATTATATGGCGCGGGTGAAATAGAGAATTTGCAATCTAAGTTTGTCATTTAAGCCCTCACCTACCGGGAGGGCTTAAGATATTAATACCCCGCCGTTAAATCATCCACCGAGCGCGGATCGGATGCGCCGTACAACTCGCCGTCCGGCCCAACCATAATGCTTTGTGTACTACCCATCGCCTCTTTCAGCGCCACTTTCTGACCTTTTGCTTCCAGCAGCTTGAGCGTATCCGGGCTAAACCCTTTTTCGACACGCAGCTCGTCCGGCAACCACTGATGGTGGAAACGCGGTGCATTGGTCGCTTCGGCGACATTCATACCATAATCGATGCTGTTCACCACCATTTGCAGCACGGTGGTGATAATCCGGCTCCCGCCTGGGCTTCCGGTGACCAGCCAGGTTTTACCGTCTTTCACCACAATGGTTGGTGACATCGACGACAGCGGACGTTTATTCGGCCCGACCGCGTTAGCGTCACCACCCACCAGCCCGTAAACGTTCGGCACGCCCGGTTTGGCGGAGAAATCATCCATTTGGTTATTAAGCAGAATACCGCTCTCGCCCGCGACAATGCCCGTACCGAAGGTGGTGTTCAGCGTATAGGTCACCGCCACCGCGTTACCGTCTTTATCCACTACAGAGTAATGGGTAGTTTGATTACTCTCATAAGGCGCAAGCTTGCCAGGGCGAATTTCGCTGGATGGCTTCGCTTTATTGATATCGATTTGATCGGCAATAGATTTGGCATAGGCTTTATTGGTCAGCGCCTGCCACGGGACTTTGACAAAATCCGGATCGCCAAGATATTCCGAGCGGTCGGCGTAGGCGTATTTCTCAGCTTCTGCCATGATTTGCATCGCGTCGGCGCTGCCAAAGCCGTATTTCTTCATATCGAAGTTTTCCAGAATATTGAGGATTTGTACGATATGGATCCCGCCGGAAGATGGCGGTGGCATGGAGTAAACCTGATACCCGCGATAATCGCCGCTTATTGGTGTGCGCTCGACCGCTTTATAGGCCGCTAAATCTTCTTTCGTGATCAGGCCGCCGTTTTTCTGCATCTCCTGAGCGATCTGCTCCGCTATTGTGCCTTTGTAGAATTCGTCCGGGCCATTTTCGGCAATCATCTCCAGGCTCTTTGCCAGGTTCGCCTGCACCAGTTTGTCGCCCTTTTTCAGCGGCTCGCCCTCTTTCCAGAAGATAGCCTTGCTGTTTTCGTGATTCGGCAACACTTCGCTACCGTAGGTTTTGAGATCGTCAGCCAGCGCGTCATTAACGATAAAACCATCGCGTGCCAGTTTAAACGCCGGCTGCACCACTTTATTTAACGGCATGGTGCCGTACTTCTCCAGCGCCAGCGAGAAACCTGCGACCGTACCTGGCGTACCGGAGGCCAGATGCGAAGTGAGTGATTTTTTGCTGTTCGGGTTGCCCTGGTCATCGAGGAACATATCGCGGGTCGCTTTAGCGGGTGCCATCTCACGGAAATCGATAGCCGTGGTGTTGCCATCTTTAGTGCGGATCAGCATAAAACCACCGCCGCCCAGATTCCCCGCCTGCGGATGCGTTACCGCCAGCGCGTAGCCCACCGCCACGGCAGCATCAACGGCATTCCCGCCCTCCTTGAGGATATCCACGCCCACCTGAGTGGCAGTAGCATCTACAGACGCCACCATCCCCTGTTTCGCGCGTACCGGATGGAAGACATCTTCCTCCACGCCATAAGAAACAGGTGGCGGAGGAGGCGCGGCGGCGGCGCTAAAACAACTTCCTGAGAGCAGAGCAGCAATGGCTACCCGGCGTAAAAACGTCGGTTTTATCATCGTTATTCTCCAGAGATTAAGGGGCAACCCCAGCTAAGCCTGGTATATAACTCTGAATTAATCATCGTTTTGCCGGGAAGCGAGTAAACTTAAAGAATATCTTCAGAGGAGGATACGCGATGAAACGACTTCTGCTTTTGACGGCACTCCTGCCGTTTGTCGGCTTTGCACAGCCCATTAATACTCTGAACAACCCCAACCAGCCGGGATATCAGATCCCCAGCCAGCAGCGGATGCAGACTCAAATGCAAACGCAGCAAATCCAGCAAAAAGGGATGCTGAATCAGCAACTGAAAACGCAAACGCAGTTGCAACAGCAGCATTTAGAAAACCAGATCAACAATAATTCTCAGCGGGTGTTGCAGTCACAGCCGGGGGAGCGAAATCCCGCCCGGCAGCAAATGCTGCCCAACACCAACGGCGGGATGTTAAACAGCAACCGTAATCCGGATAGTTCGTTGAATCAGCAGCATATGTTGCCGGAGAGGAGAAACGGCGACATGCTGAATCAGCCCAGCACGCCGCAGCCTAATATTCCGTTGAAAACTATTGGGCCGTAAAGTTCGGTCCAATCACGTCAATCGCATCGGTGCAGATGCAATCCACGCCCCAGCGCAGCAACTCTGCCGCGCGCTGGGGTTTATTGACGGTATAAACCAGAATCCGTAATCCGGCGTCTTTCAACTGCATCACTCGCGCTTTATCAAGCAACTTATGATTGAGATGAATAGAGACGCAGCCCAGTCGCGCGGTCAGTTCTCGCCAGTCGTCGCGCCACTCATCCAACAACAAACCGCGCGGCAGTTCCGGTGCAGCCTGTTGTGCAGCTTCTAAAGCATCAATCTCAAAGGATGACAGCAGCGGCGGCGTCATATCGGCCCACAGTTCGCGTGCCGCCAGCGCCACCATTTTGCCCGTTAATGGCCCGGTGCCAGTGGTGGGTTTGATTTCGATATTCGCCATCATCCCGTGTTCGCGACAGCGTTCCGCCACCTGCGAAAGCAACGGTAGCGGCTCACCTTTAAACGCTTTGCTGTACCAACTGCCTGCATCCACGCGCAGTAAATCCTGCCAGTTCAGTTCACCCGCGACGCCCCAGCCGTTGCTGGTACGTTCGAGATTGTCGTCATGGAGCAGGAAGATCTCGCCATCTTTCGATAACTTCGCGTCAAATTCGATCATCTTATGACCGTATTTTGCCCCCACGTCGATTGCCGCCAGGGTGTTTTCCGGGGCCAGTTTACCGCCGCCACGATGGGCGACGATGCGGGGATAAGGCCAGTTACTCATACTCGTTGTCCTGTTTCACCATCAAAAAGATGCAGCTGATTTTCCGGCAGATGCAGCCACAGCGTGCTGCCTGCCGTCGGGCGCTCCTGATGCGCCAGTCGCACCACCAGCTTCTGTTCGCCCCAGCGTCCGTGCGCCAGGTTATCTGCACCGAGGATCTCCAGCGTGTCCATCACCAGCGGCACACCACCTTCTGCCTGCGAGCTTAGCGCTATATGTTCCGGGCGAATGCCGAGGGTCATTTTACGCCCGGCATACTGACGGTAGCCACCGTTTAGCGGCAGCGCAATACCGCCGTCCAGTTCGAAATGCGTGCCTTCGTTATTCACGCGGCCTGTCAGCAGGTTCATCGCCGGGCTGCCGATAAAACTCGCTACAAACAGGCTGGCGGGCTTTTCGTACACTTCAACTGGCGTGCCAATCTGTTCGGCAACGCCGCCGTTCATCACCATTACTCGCTGGGCGAGCGTCATCGCCTCAACCTGATCGTGGGTAACGTAGAGTGAAGTCGTTTTCAGGCGACGGTGCAGCTGTTGCAGTTCAAGACGCATCTGCACACGCAACTTGGCATCGAGGTTAGAGAGCGGCTCATCAAACAGGAACACCGCCGGATCGCGCACAATCGCGCGGCCCATCGCCACACGCTGACGCTGACCGCCGGATAGCTCACGCGGGCGACGTTTGAGCAGGCCGTCCAGCTCCAGAATGCGCGCCGCTTCTTTAACGCGCTCGGCAATTTGCTGCTTGCCCATGCCGCGAATTTTCAGCCCCCACGCCATGTTTTCTTCGACGCTCATATGCGGATAAAGCGCGTAGTTCTGGAACACCATCGCAATCCCGCGATCTTTCGGCTCCATTTCGGTCACCCGCTGGTCGTTGATCCAGATATCGCCTTCCGTCACCCGCTCCAGTCCGGCCACCATTCGCAATAACGTCGATTTCCCGCAGCCAGACGGCCCGACCATCACGATAAATTCGCCATCCGCCACATCAAGGGTCAGCGGTTTAATGACCTGGGTTTTGCCATCCCAGCTTTTGGTTACTGCCTGTAATTTCAGTCCTGCCATCTTATTTCTCACTATCGACCAGGCCGCGCACGAAGGCACGCTGCATCACTAAAACAATCACTACTGGTGGGATCAGCGTTAACAACATCGCCGCCATCACCGAGTTCCATTCCGTGGTGCCTTCGCCAGTGGCGATCATCCCTTTAATCCCCGCCACGGTGGTGCCGAGATCCACGTCGGTAATAATCAACAACGGCCACAAATACTGGTTCCAGCCGTAAATAAAGGTGATCACAAACAGCGCCGCCAGATTAGTTTTGGACAGCGGAAAAACGATGTCGCAAAAGAAACGCATTGGCGACGCGCCGTCGATCCGCGCGGCTTCCACCAGTTCATCCGGTAGGGTCATAAAGAACTGGCGAAACAGAAACGTGGCGGTCGCCGAGGCCATCAGCGGCAGCGTTAAGCCGGCGTAGCTGTCGAGCATCTTCAGATTGGCGATGACTTCCACCGTCGGGAAAATACGCACTTCAACCGGCAACATCAGAGTGATAAAAATCATCCAGAAGAAGAGGTTACGCAGCGGAAAACGAAACCAGACAATGGCAAATGCCGAGAGCATCGAGACGGTAATTTTGCCGAGCGTAATGCTAAACGCCATCACAAAGCTGTTAAGCAACATCCGCCAGAACGGCGCACTATTCGTGCCTACCCCGTTCACCCAGATGTTGTGGATGTTTTCCAGCAGATGCGTGCCGGGAATAAGCGTCATCGGCGCGGCGTAGACTTCTTGTTTATCCAGCGTCGCCGCGACAAACGCCACGTACAGTGGGAAGAGGATCACCGCGATCCCGAGGATCAGCATGGTATGGCTGAATATTGTCAGCCACGGACGGTTCTCAATCATTGGTAACGCACCTTGCTTTCAACATAGCGGAACTGCACCACCGTCAGCACGATGACGAGGAACATCAACACTACCGACTGCGCGGCAGACGAAGCCAGATCCAGTCCGGTAAAGCCTTCGCGGTAGATCTTATAAATCAGCGTCGTGGTGGCCTGTACTGGCCCGCCGGACGTGGCGGCGTCGATCACCGGGAAGGTGTCGAAGAAGGCATACACCAGGTTCACCACCAGCAGGAAGAAACTCACCGGAGCGATAAGCGGCAGCGCAATCTTAAAGAAGCGGCGAATCGGGCCTGCACCGTCGATGGCTGCGGCTTCGATCAACGAACGGGGAATGGATTGCAGCGCGGCATAGAAGAACAGGAAGTTGTAGCTGATTTGCTTCCACACCGAGGCAAACACCACCAGAAACATCGCCTGACCGCTGTTTTGCGCGTGGTTCCAGTCGTAGCCGAACTCAGCGAGAAAATGGGTGATCAGCCCGCGACCAGGGTTAAACAGGAAGATCCACAATACGGCGGCAACGGCGGGAGCCACGGCATACGGCAGCAGCATCAAGGTTTGATAGAAACGGCTGCCGCGCACGATGTACTCCACCAGCGCCGCAAAGAACAGCGACACCAGCAAACCACTGACGGTGACAAAGGTGCTGAATTTTATCGTCGTCCAGAAGGAGTCGAGATAGTAGCTGTCATGAAACAGCGTGACGAAGTTATCCAGGCCGACAAACTGGCTGGAGAAACCAAACGGATCGACGCTTTGCAGCGAGTACCACAACGCTTCGCCCGCAGGCCAGATAAAAAAGATAACGGTGATGATGAGCTGCGGCGCGACCAGCAAATAGGGCAGCCAGCGCGAGCGGAACACCGGACGGGATGATGACATAGTTAAACTCTTCGTGTTGTGTTCCCCTCACCCCGGCCCTCTCCCCAGAGGGGCGAGGGAGAAAGGCGGTGCATACTTTCCCACCGAGCGAAGTTGCAAACCGACACGGCACCTGGATACCACGCCGATCGGTCCCCTCTCCCTTTGGGAGAGGGTTAGGGTGAGGGTAAGAGAATTAAGACTTCGTAGACTGCTCAAAGCGGCGCAGTAACTGATTCCCACGCTCAACGGCGGTATCCAGCGCCTGCTGTGGCGTCTTCTTACCGGTCCACACGCTCTCCAGCTCTTCATCCACAATCACGCGGATCTGCGGCATGTTGCCCAAACGCAGCCCTTTGGTGAACGGTAACGGCGGCTTATTCAGCATCTGACGCGTCGCGGTATCCGCACCTGGGTTTTTCTCATAAAAGCCCTGCTCACGGGTCAGGTCATACGCCGCTTTGGTGATTGGCAGATAACCAGTTTTCTGATGCCACTCGGCAGCGTTTTCTGGCTTCGCGAGGAAGTCGAGGAACTTCGCCACACCCGTATAAGTTTCTTTATCTTTACCCTGCATTACCCACAGGCTGGCTCCGCCGATAATGGCGTTTTGCGGCGCATCTTTCGCATCGGCGTCGTAAGGCATCATGCCTACGCCATAGTTAAATTTGGCGTACTCGCGAATGTTGGCGAGAGAACCGGAAGAGGCGGTGGTCATCGCGCAATCACCGTTATAGAACTTCTCAGTGGATTCATCCTTACGCCCGACGTAGCTGAAATCGCCCTTCTTGTTCATCTCTTCGAGCATAGCGATGTGTTTCACCTGCTCCGGCTTGTTGAACTCCAGCACCGCGTCTGTGCCGTCAAAGCCGTTGTTTTTGCTGGCAAACGGCAGACCGTTCCAGGCGCTAAAGTTTTCCAGTTGGATCCAGCCCTGCCAGCCGCTGGCGTAGCCGCACTTCATACCGGAGGCTTTCAGTTTCGCGGCATAGTCCGCCAGATCCTGCCAGGTTTTCGGCGGCTGTTCCGGGTCTAAACCGGCTTTCTTGAAGGCGTCTTTGTTGTAATAGAGAACGGGAGTCGAGCTGTTGAACGGCTGGGAGAGTAAGTGGCCGGTTTTGCTGTCGGAGTAGTAGCCTGAAACCGTCGGCACAAACTGCGACTCATCGAACTGAATCCCCGCCTCTTTAAACACGTCATATACCGGTTTAATGGCTTTCGACGCCATCATGGTGGCGGTGCCAACTTCATAAACCTGCAAAATAGCCGGCGCGTTGCCGGTACGAAATGCGGCAATCCCCGCGCTTAAATTCTGTTCGTAGTTGCCTTTATAGGTCGGTACAATTTTGTAATCCGGATTTTCGGCGTTAAAACGTTGGGCCAGAGAATCCACCTCTTTACCCAGTTCCCCTTCCATAGAATGCCAGAACGGAATGGTCGTCACTGCCTGTGCATTCCCCATTAACGCCAGTCCGAGCGCCAG
The DNA here is from genome assembly GCF_046764225.1 of Escherichia sp. F1. NCBI lineage: Bacteria > Pseudomonadati > Pseudomonadota > Gammaproteobacteria > Enterobacterales > Enterobacteriaceae > Escherichia > Escherichia sp. F1. The sequence goes on along the minus strand of NZ_CP177202.1, from coordinate 313,521 downwards.
TGCTGAAGCTGTATAATGTAACGGTTTCATCGTTTATCTCTCTTGTTGTACCGAATGCGCGAATTCACGCTTTTTATGCTCGCGGGGTAACATGACATGCTCGAATTACAGAAAAATAACTTTTTTGTTACATTTGTAAGATAGTAAGGTGTCAGAAAGATGACAAGGCGGTGACGGTACGGGTGAGGGAAAATGGGAGATGGGGCACGGATAAAAAGCAGAATGGCTAAGAACCTTGTCAGGTACCGCGTTGACGCAAGCGGGTAACGATATCTTCTAACGATACTTTTCCCGCCGCCACATCAACCGTCAATTCTACAAACTCTGGGTTTGCAGCAAGTATGATGCCGTTACGTTTAAGGAATAATAGCGTGATAAACAGTGCGGTGCGCTTATTACCATCATTAAAGATATGACCGCGCGAGATTGCCAATAGATGCATCGCCGCCAGCAGCCAAAGATCAGAAACGCCTTCATACTCATACTTATTCAGTACCCGGTACAAAAGCGCTTCTGCTCGCCCTGGATCGGACATTCCTGTTACACCTGGTGTAACGCTAAGCAATTTATCGTGGAAATAAATTATCTCCTCCGCTGAGATAAACTGAATGGTCATTTATCCGCTAACTCCTTAATTTCGCTGCCATGAATAGCCATGATGGCGTCAAATTCCGCATCCAGTTTAGCCTTCTGGTAACGTTCAAACTCTTCTGCGCTAATAATCACAGCTGCCTTATGCCCACGCCTCGTGATCGTTACCGGAGTACCTGTCGCCGCTGTTTCCAGAACCAATGCAAGGTTCTGCCGCGCTTCGCTGTAGTTCATGGTATGCATGATACCCTCCATATTAAGTACAATTAAATTGTACAACTAACAAGTACAAAAAAGGAGTCATTCGACTCCTTTTTACTCAAAATATTATTACCCGCCCAAATACGCACTTCTCACCGCTTCATTTGCCAGCAGCGCGTCGCCGGTATCGGAGAGCACCACATGACCGTTTTCCAGAACGTAGCCGCGATCAGCGAGCTTCAGCGCCTGGTTGGCGTTCTGCTCAACGAGGAAGATAGTCATCCCCTGCTCGCGCAGCTGCTCGATGGTGTCGAAAATTTGCTGGATGATAATCGGCGCAAGACCGAGCGATGGCTCATCAAGCAACAATAAACGCGGGTTGCTCATCAGCGCGCGACCAATCGCCAGCATCTGCTGCTCACCGCCGGACATGGTGCCTGCCCGCTGAACACGGCGCTCATGCAGACGTGGAAACAGTTCATACACCCACTTTATGCGCTCCTGGAACTGGTCGCGTTCGGCAAAAAAGCCGCCCATCGCCAGGTTCTCTTCCACCGTCATCCGCGAGAAAACACGACGCCCTTCCGGAACAATCGCCACCGCTTCGCGCATGATTTTCGCTGTCTGCCAGTCGGTAATGTCTTTATCATCAAACACAATTCGCCCACTGGTGGCGCGCGGATCGCCGCATAACGTGCCGAGCAAGGTGGTTTTCCCCGCCCCGTTCGCGCCAATCAGGGTGACAATCTCGCCCTGATTGATATGCAGGCTCACCTCATGCAGCGCCTGGATTTTGCCATAGTGGGCGCTGACTTTGTCAAAGGACAACATGACTTTTTCCATCTTATGCCTCACCTAAATAGGCACGGATCACGTCCGGGTTATTACGGATCTGCTCCGGCGTACCGTTTGCCAGCGGCGTCCCCTGGTTGACCACGTAAATTCTGTCTGAAATCCCCATCACCAGCTTCATATCGTGTTCAATCAACAAGATAGTGGTGTTGTGATGGTTACGCAGTTCGGCAATCAGCTCATCCAGCTCTTTCGTCTCTTTTGGGTTAAGACCCGCCGCCGGTTCATCGAGCATTAAAATCTCCGGCTGCGTCACCATGCAGCGGGCGATCTCCAGACGACGCTGGTCACCATAGGCCAGGTTACTCGCCTGACGGTTGGCGTGTTCCAGCAAACCAATACGCTCAAGCCAGGTGGCGGCGCGGTCGAGTGCTTCACTCTGGGCGCGACGGAAAGAGGGCGTTTTCAACAGGCCGGAGAACAGCCCGGTTTTCAGTTGCTGATGCTGCGCCACCAGCAGGTTTTCAATCACCGTCATTTCACGGAACAGACGCACATGCTGGAAGGTGCGCACCACGCCCATGCGGGCGATTTGCTGCCCCGGTAAACCTTCCAGGTGCTGATCGCGCAGTAAAATGGTACCGCCGGTGGGTTTGTAGAATCCGGTCAGGCAGTTGAAGACCGTGGTTTTTCCGGCACCGTTAGGGCCGATTAACGAGACGATCTCCTGCGGGTACAGTTCAAGATTGACGTTGTTCACCGCCAGCAGGCCGCCGAAGCGCATCATCAGGCCGTTAACAGATAATAATGGCTGACTCATGCCTGCTCTCCTTTCGCTGCGCCGTTCTTCAGCTTGAGTTGCGGGCGCGTCATGGGCAGCAAACCCTGCGGACGCCAGATCATCATCAGCACCATCAAACCACCGAGCATTAACATGCTGTATTCGTTGAAATCACGCATCAATTCGCGCGACACCACCAGCAAAATTGCCGCCAGAATTACCGCAAATTGCGAGCCCATACCGCCGAGCACCACTATCGCCAGCACAAACGCCGATTCGGCAAAGGTGAAGGATTCCGGGCTGACAAAGCCCTGACGCGCAGCAAACAGCGTTCCGGCAAAACCGGCAAACGCGGCGCTGATGGTAAAGGCAGTCAGCTTGATACGACGCGGGCTTAAGCCCAGCGAACGGCAGGCGATCTCGTCTTCACGCAACGCTTCCCACGCACGGCCCAGCGGCATCCGCAGCAGGCGGTTAATGACAAACAGACTTAACACCACCAGCAGCAACGCCACCAGGTAGAGGAAAATGACGCGATCGGAGGGATCGTATTTCAGGCCAAAGAAATTACTGAACGTGTCCCAGCCGCCTTCACGGGCGGTACGGCTGAACTCGAGTCCGAAGAGCGTCGGTTTCGGGATCTGACTGATTCCGTTCGGGCCGCCGGTGATTTCAGTGTTATTGAGCAGCAATATGCGCACAATTTCGCCGAAACCGAGGGTAACGATCGCCAGATAGTCACCGCGCAGACGCAACACCGGAAAACCAAGCAGGAAGCCCGCCGCCGCTGCCATTAATCCAGCAATCGGCAGACAGGTCCAGAAGCCCAGACCGTAATAGTGATTGAGCAGCGCAAAGGTGTAAGCGCCGATGGCGTAAAAGCCACCGTACCCCAGCACCAGCAGGCCGGAAAGCCCTACCACCACGTTCAGCCCGAGGCCGAGAATAATGTAGATCATGGTCAGAGTGGCGATATCCACCGTCCCGCGTGAGACCATAAACGGCCACGCCACCGCAAGCACCAGCAGCGCCACGAGGAAGAGTTTCTGCTTCACCGTGGAGCCATCAATCGCGGGCAAAATAAACTTCGGCCCGGAAACGCTTTTTAGCCCTTTCTGGAAAGCCGGTCGCAAAAGCTGGAAGAAAAAGACCACCGCCGTGCCGATAAACACCCACTGCCAACGGATGTCTGAAGCCGTGTCGACCACCAGTTTGGTGCCATCCAGCTCCAGTTGCACGCCCATAAAGACGCCAGCGAGGACAAAGAACATCGCGGCAGAAAGCAGCGCCATTGCAATATGCATCGGTTTCATACTTTCTCTACCTCCGGGCGACCCAGAATACCGGTCGGCATCACCAGCAACACCAGAATCAGCAGGGCGAATGAGACCACATCTTTATATTCCGTACTCAGATAGGCAGAAGAGAGCGCCTCCGCAATCCCCAGAATCAGGCCGCCAATCATCGCTCCCGGAATGCTGCCAATCCCACCGAGCACCGCAGCGGTAAAGGCTTTCATCCCGGCCATAAAGCCGATGTAGGGGTTAATTACGCCGTAGAACTGACCGAGCAGCACACCCGCCACCGCCGCCATCGCCGCGCCAATCACAAAGGTCAGCGCAATTACCCGATCGGTGTTGATGCCAAGCAGGCTCGCCATTTTCAGATCTTCCGCGCAGGCACGGCAGGCGCGCCCCATACGGGAATAACGAATGAAAATCGTCAGCGCCAGCATGGCGAGGAAAGTAACAATCCATATCACCGCCTGCATGGTGGTAATAGAGGCAGAGAAGTTTTCGCTATGGCCCACCACCCACTGACCGTTAAACAGGCTGGGCAGCGCCACGTCGCGCGAACCTTCGTTCAGGCTGACGTAGTTTTGCAGGAAGATAGACATGCCGATTGCGGAAATAAGCGCAATCAGGCGCTTAGAGTTACGCACCGGACGATAGGCTACCCGTTCGATACTCCAGCCGTAGGCGCTGGCAATGACGATTGCGCCGACGAATCCCGCCGCCACCAGCAGCCAGCCGGTATCAATGCCCAGCATCATCAGCGCGGCGATGATCATAAATGAGACATAGCTGCCAATCATATAAACCTCGCCGTGGGCGAAGTTGATCATGCCGATAATGCCGTAAACCATGGTGTAGCCGATGGCTATCAGCGCGTAGGTACTGCCCAGCGTGACGCCGTTAAACATCTGCTGCAAGAAATACAAAAACTGCTCAGACATAAGGTAACCTTTCTAAACCCGCCCGCATTTCACGGGCGGTGGGATGATCACTTGGCTGCCGTGGATGAACCGTCGGCGTGCCACTGGAAGACACCAAAATCAAATCCCTTAAGATCGCCTTTTTCATCCCAGTTCAGCGGCCCAATCACGGTGTTTGCACCGTTAGCTTTTAAATCTTTCACCAGCGCCAACGGCTCATCGCTGCCGGTACGCTCAAGGGCAGTCGCCAGAGATTGCACCGCCGCATAAGTGATCCAGACATAAGGCCCGGACGGATCTTTCTTGTCTGCTTTCAGCGCATCAACGATGCCTTTGTTTGCCGGATCCTGGTCATAGCGTTTTGGCATAGTGACCAACATGCCTTCGGCAGCATCGCCAGCAATGTTCGACAGCGACGCATTACCCACACCTTCCGGCCCCATAAATTGGGTTTTCAGGCCAACGGAACGGGCCTGGCGCAGCATCTGCCCCATTTCCGGGTAGTAACCGCCGTAGTAAACGAAGTCGATGTTTTCTTTTTTCAGGCGGGCGATCAGCGCGGAGAAATCTTTCTCTCCGGCGGTAATGCCGTCGAAGAAGACGACGTTGGCGTTAGCCGCTTTCAGCCCGTCCTGCACCGAACGCGCCAGCCCTTCGCCATACTGTTGTTTGTCGTGAATGATAGCGATGCGCTGGGGCTTCACCGTCTCAAGAATGTATTTTGCCGCCGTTGGCCCCTGGGAAGAGTCCAGCCCGGCAGTGCGCATGATGTGTTGATAACCGCGTTGGGTCAGCTCCGGGTTGGTCGCTCCCGGCGAAATCATCAGAATACCTTCGTCTTCGTAGATATCTGATGCAGGTTGGGTAGAGGAGGAACACAGGTGCCCAATAACGTATTTAATGCCGTCGTTAACGATTTTGTTGGCGACCGCAACGGCTTGTTTCGGGTCGCAGGCGTCGTCATATTCCACGCCAACCAGCTTATCGCCTTTAATTCCCCCTTTGGCATTAATGTCTTTAATCGCCTGACGCGCGCCGTTAAATTCCATATCGCCCCACTGGGCAATCGGGCCAGACATCGCGCCGACAACGGCGACTTTAATATCGTCAGCCATAGCGGTGTGTGAAATTGCCAGTGCAATCATCCCTGCGATGATAGTTTTCGCATTCCGTTTCATAGTCAAAAATCCCCATTCGTGATGTTGTGTTGCTTTGTTCTTATGTGTTAACAAATCAGACTGTTCTTTTTTTATACTGCACTGTTTTTGCCTGTCTGATTAAGGGTTTAGCGCAGTATTTTGTGATGATAGCGATTAAAATCCCTATTTTTCAGTCGATTAAGAACAGATAATATTCTGAATTTATTGATAGATAAACAGAAAAAAGCGCCGTTGTCAGCATAAAATAACGGTACAAAGGGCGGAATAATTCACTACCATTCAGGGGATTATGCTGGGTATTTTTCATTCTCTAATGTTTTAACTTTGTAATTATTGCTGAAAAAAAATTAATCACCTGCCAAAAGAAATAAAAAAGAGAAAGCCTCCGATTAAATTATTTCGCTACACTGGTTCCACTTTTGTGATTTACACGGGTTACCCATGAAGCTGACCATCATTCGATTAGAAAACTTTAGCGACCAGGACCGGATTGACCTGCAAAAGATCTGGCCGGAGTATTCCCCTTCCTCGTTACAGGTTGACGATAACCACCGTATCTACGCCGCGCTTTTTAACGAGCGTCTGCTCGCGGCCGTACGGGTAACCTTAAGCGGCACGGAGGGCGCACTGGATTCCCTGCGCGTGCGGGAAGTCACCCGCCGTCGCGGTGTGGGGCAATATCTGCTGGAAGAGGTTTTGCGTAACAATCCTGGCGTTTCATGCTGGTGGATGGCGGATGCAGGCGTGGAAGATCGCGGCGTGATGGCGACGTTTATGCAGGCATTGGGGTTTACGGCACAACAGGACGGCTGGGAGAAGCGTTAATCGTAAAGTTTGATTTCCAAAGTGATGACCAACGAGAAATTGCCTGATGCGCTACGCTTATCAGGCCTACAACGTGTGTTGCAATCTACTGATTTCTTTGGATCTTGTAGGCCGGATAAGGCGTTTACGCCGCATCCGGCATGAAGCAACGTACTCGATATTAGCAATTTGGCGGCAACCCAAAGTTGCCGATTAATGATTACTTCGCATCAGTCGCCGTGCCGTTGGCGTGCCAGTCAAATACGCCGAACTCAAAGCCTTTCAGATCGCCTTTCTCATCCCAGGTCAGCGGCCCCATCACCGTATCCACGGAGTTCGCTTTCAGGTATTTGGCGATTTCAGCCGGATCGTCAGACTGATTCAGGCCCGCCTGCAAAGATTGCAGCGCGGCGTAGGTGGTCCAAACGAATGCGCCGCTTGGGTCCTGTTTTTTCGCTTTGATCGCATCAACAATGGGTTTGTTCGCCGGAACCTGATCGTAGTTCTTCGGCTTGGTCACCAGCAGCCCTTCCGCTGATTCGCCCGCAATGTTAGACAGCGAAACGTTAGCCACACCTTCCGGCCCCATAAACTGAGTTTTCAACCCTGCCGCGCGTGCCTGACGCAGGATTTGCCCCATTTCCGGGTGATAACCACCGTAGTAAACGAAGTCGATATTCTCTTTCTTCAGACGCGCCACCAGCGTTGAGAAATCTTTTTCCCCAGCGGTGATACCATCAAAGAACACCACGTTAGCATTGCCTTTCTTCAGGCCGTCCTGCACCGCACGCGCCAGACCTTCGCCGTACTGCTGTTTGTCGTGGACGATAGCAATACGCTGCGGTTTCACTTTCTCAAGAATATATTTCGCCGCCGTCGGCCCCTGGTCGGAGTCCAGGCCGGTAGTGCGCAGGATCAGCTGATAGCCACGAGCGGTCAGCTCTGGCGCGGTTGCCGCTGGGGTGATCATTAAAATGCCTTCATCTTCATAGATGTCTGACGCTGGCTGCGTTGATGAAGAACAGAGGTGACCAATCACATATTTAATGCCGTCGTTAACGACTTTGTTCGCCACCGCAACCGCCTGTTTCGGGTCACAGGCATCGTCATATTTCACGATTTGCAGTTTGTTGCCTTTGATACCACCTTTAGCATTGATATCCGCAACCGCCTGCTCAGCACCAGTAAACTCCTGGTCACCGTACTGGGCCACCGGACCGGACATTGCGCCCACGACCGCGACTTTAATATCTTCTGCCAGAGCCATATTGCTGAATGCCAGCGCGATACATCCTGCCAGTAACGCTTTACCCTTCATGTTCATCCTGAGGTTCCCCATTCTTCTGGTTATTACGTGTGTTGTGATGTTGTTGTTCAGCACTTTATTTCGTTTTATGCATGACTACCCGTGCTTTAGCAGCATACTCTGCTAAAACATACCCGATTTTTATGATATTGGAATAGCTATTTTGACAGTTTATTAACAATCTGCGTGGGGATTGGCGTTTTGCCGGAGGGGAAATTGATTATTACAGAGGCCCAAAAAACAAAAACCCCGGATTCTCATCCAGGGTTCTCTGCTGAGTAGCGGAAATTACGCTTCAATGGCAGCGCGAAGTTTTTTCATCGCGTTCTTTTCCAGCTGGCGCACACGCTCAGCGGAAACACCGTAACGGTCAGCCAGTTCCTGCAACGTGGACTTGTTGTCTTCATCCAGCCAGCGCGCGCGGATGATATCCTGGCTACGCTCGTCCAGACCTTGCATCGCGTCGGTCAGACGGTTTGCCGCCTGCTCTTCCCAGTTATCATCTTCAATGCCGTCAGCAAAGTTAGATGATTTATCCTGCAGATAGAGCACCGGAGCCATCGGCTGGCTATCGGAATCGTCGTCGGAAGACAGGTCAAAGGTCATGTCCTGTGCCGCCATACGCGATTCCATCTCACGTACGTCTTTGCTGGTTACGCCCAGTTCACGGGCCACCATTTCGACTTCATCCTGGTTAAACCAGCCCAGACGCTGCTTGGTTTTACGCAGGTTGAAGAACAGTTTGCGCTGCGCTTTGGTGGTCGCAACTTTGACGATACGCCAGTTACGCAGAACGTATTCGTGGATCTCTGCTTTGATCCAGTGGACGGCGAAGGAGACCAGGCGCACACCCACTTCCGGGTTGAAACGGCGCACTGCTTTCATCAGGCCGATGTTACCTTCCTGAATCAAATCCGCCTGTGGCAGGCCATAGCCCGCATAATTACGAGCAATATGAACAACAAACCGCAGGTGAGACAGGATCAGCGTTTTAGCTGCTTCCAGATCGCCATGGTAATGCAGCTTTTCAGCCAGCGCCCGCTCCTCGTCAGCCGACAACATCGGCCACGCGTTAGCTGCCCGGATGTAGGAATCCAGGTTGCCAACTGGGGCTAAAGCTAAACTTTGCATTTTGTCAGTCATTCAAATCCTCTCAATCGATATCTTCTGGCGCTTCAGTGGTAGCAACAACTGTGCCAGAGCTTAAGAGCAACGAGGTTATCATTCACTGTTTTATCAGACCGTGATTTTATCCACAAGTTCAATGCAACGCTGTGAATAAATTACGCACAAAATGTGACATAGAGATGAAATACCGGGAAGAGACAACGGGGTCTCTTTCCCTGCTACGGAACCCATTGCAGGGAAAGAGTATAACACGATTTTATTATTCCGGCGTAAAGTGGCGTAAATGTTGTACCGTGGCAAGCCACGCTGCCACCCAGCCAATCATCGAGCATACCAGCAGCAATAGCAGGCATTCATCGAACGATAAGCCATTGATATCGAACTTCGTTCCGAAAACCTGTGCCACTTCCGCAACCGCCGATGACAAACGCAGTACCAGAATTTCTGACAAAATTAATGACAGCAATGCGCCAGAAAATCCCAGCAATGCGCCTCCGTACAGGAACGGGCGCAGGATGAAACCATCCGTCGCACCAATCAGTTTCTGCACGTTAATGGAGTCACGGCGAGCAAAGATGCTCAGACGCACACTGTTGCCGATGACGAGGAACACTGCCGCCACCATCAACACGCCGATCATCGCCGAAACGCGCCCGACCAGCCCGGTCAACGCCGCCAGACGGGCAAACCAGCTGTCATCCATCCGCACTTCGTCAACGCCGTTAATCTGGGTGATACGATCACGCAGCGTATTCAGTGATTCCGTCCCCTGAAAATCGAGTTTCGGGATCACCACCGCCACTGCCGGAAGCGGGTTTTCTTCCAGCATATCCAGCGCACCACCAAAACCAGACCAGTTACGGAACTCGCCCAGTGCGTCTTCACGAGAAAGATAATTCACTTTCTCTACGCCTTGCTCGGCCTGCAACTGTGCCACCACACCCGCAGCGGCGTCATCGTCCAGCGTTTTTTGCAAGTAAACAGTGATTTGCGGTGACGGATAATATTGCGTCGCCGCCTGGTTAACGTTTTTGTACACCATATAACAGACGCTGGGCAGCGTCAGGGAGATGGCGATAACCATCACCGTTAAAAACGTGGCGAACGGTTTACTTTTCAGATCTTGCAATGCGCCGTGGAAGGCATAGCGTACCTGTTCGTTGAAAACGTTGGTTTTGCGATTTACCGGTTTTGGCGAGGATTTCGCGCGTTTCGGTGCGTTACGACCGCCGTCGCCAGAGCCGCCGACCGATTTACGGAAGCGATCAAGACGCCCGCCAAACTGCCGAATATGATTGATTGCATCGCGCTTATTCATGGCCCACGCCTCCATGCAAGTGACCATCGCTCAGGGTGAGCATGCGATAGGAACGCCGTGAAATCAGGTTGATGTCGTGCGTTGCCATCAATACGGTTACCCCAACGCGGTTAAACTCTTCAAACAGACGTAGAATCCCTTCCGACAACGCGTCGTCCAGGTTACCAGTCGGTTCGTCCGCCAGCAGTACCGCGGGCTTGTTCACCACCGCGCGGGCAATGCCAACACGCTGTTGTTCACCGCCAGAAAGCTGAATAGGGAAGTTCTTCGCTTTGTCCAGTAGCCCGACTTTATCCAGCGCCGCCGATACACGACGACGAATATCGTCACCGCTGGCACCGGCGATAATCAGCGGGATCGCCACGTTATCATAGACAGTACGGTCCATCAGTAGATGGTGATCCTGGAAAATCATGCCAATCTGGCGGCGCAGAAACGGAACTTCACGGTTTTTCAGACGCGTGATGTCATGGCCGCTAAACCAGATTTTCCCGGCGCTGGGCCGCTCAATCCCACAGATCAGCTTCAGGAGGGTACTTTTCCCTGCGCCGGAATGACCGGTCAGAAACGCCATCTCACCCGGCTGCATATGGAACGTAACGCCCTGCAGCGCCTGTCTCCCACCGAGATAAGCCTTGCTGACATGTTCAAAGCGAATCATTGTTAATCCTCTCGGGCAAAAAGTGCCTCTATAAAGTCGTCCGCCTTAAACGGACGCAAATCCTCAATACGTTCGCCGACACCAATGTAGCGGATAGGGATACCAAACTGGTCAGCCACCGAGAAAATTACCCCGCCTTTCGCCGTGCCGTCCAGTTTCGTTAGCGTGATGCCGGTTAAGCCAACGGCTTCATGGAACAGTTTGGCCTGGCTTACCGCGTTCTGCCCGGTGCTGGCATCGATAGTCAGCATAACTTCATGCGGCGCTTCAACGTCGAGTTTCTTCATCACGCGGACGATTTTCTTCAACTCTTCCATCAGGTGCGATTTGTTCTGCAGGCGTCCGGCGGTATCGGCAATCAGGACGTCGATATTACGCGCTTTAGCGGCCTGAATGGCGTCGAAGATAACAGAGGCGGAATCCGCCCCGGTATGCTGTGCAATCACCGGAATATTGTTGCGCTGACCCCAGACCTGAAGCTGCTCAACCGCTGCTGCACGGAAAGTATCGCCCGCCGCCAGCATCACCGATTTACCCTGCTGCTCAAACTGACGTGCCAGCTTACCAATCGTCGTGGTTTTACCCACACCGTTGACGCCCACCATCAGGATCACGAACGGCGTTTTACCTTCAACATTCAGCGGCTCATCGACTTTCGCCAGAATCTCGCCCATCTCTTCTTTCAGCAGGCCATAGAGCGCCTCGGCATCACGAAGCTGCTTGCGGGATGCGCCTTCCGTCAGATTGGTGATAATTTTACGTGTGGTTTCCACACCCACATCGGCGATCAACAGCTGTTCTTCCAGCTCTTCAAATAGATCATCGTCGATTTTTTTACCGCGGAACAGGCTGATAAATCCTGAACCGAGATTTTCTTTGGTTTTTAACAGGCTGCGTTTGAGGCGCGCGAAGAAACCTTCTTTGGTCGGTTTTTCCTGCTCCTGAGCGATTTCTTCCACCGGCTGCTCTTCTTCTGCCGGAGGAACCACCATCACCGCCTCTTCTGCCGCTTCGGCAGCCAGCGCCTGTGCTTCCAGCTCTTCGTCGGTGATTTCTTCTTTAGCCGCTTCTTCTTCCGCCGCTTCGACAATCTCTACGGTTTCCGCTTCAGCCCGCCACTCTTCTGGCGAAACCTCTTCGGCGTTGACGTCTTCCGGCAACGGCAGCTCTTCACGTTCGATAGCCACTGGCTCCGGCGTTTCTTCTACGACCGGTTCCGGCTGTGCAACGACTTCCGCTTCAGGCTGCGCTTTTTCACTTTCAGCAACCTGTTCAGTGACTTCCACAACTTCGGCAGCAAAAGTTTCCGCCTCGGCTTCAGTATGCGCCTGCGGCTGCTCTTCAACGGCTTGTTCAGAAGCCTTCGTAGGCTCTTGCGCCTGAACGATTTCTTCTACAACCGGTTGTTCATTTTGAACTTCTGTCTCTTTTTCCGGGGTCTGCTCTTTTTGACCAAAGCCCAGCCAGGAAAAAAAGCCACGTTTTTTTTCTTTCGCCATTTGCGACTACACTCCTCGCTGTTGCTTCATGGCACAGCGTTAACGCTATGTACATAGCAGCTAAAAAAATGATGAAATAGTCTATCACTTAACTTAATTCACATCACCGCCTGCAAGTATGTGTTATCTGGCGGATTGAGCAATTTATCATGAAAAAACCGAATCATTCCGGCAGCGGCCAAATCCGCATTATTGGCGGGCAGTGGCGAGGCCGTAAACTCCCGGTTCCTGATAGCCCAGGTCTGCGCCCCACCACCGACCGCGTACGCGAAACGTTGTTTAACTGGCTGGCTCCGGTCATTGTTGATGCCCAATGTCTGGATTGCTTCGCCGGGAGCGGCGCGCTGGGGCTGGAAGCGTTATCGCGCTACGCTGCGGGGGCCACGTTGATTGAGATGGATCGCGCGGTTTCTCAGCAGTTAATTAAGAATCTGGCGACACTAAAAGCAGGCAATGCACGCGTGGTGAACAGCAACGCGATGTCATTCCTGGCGCAAAAAGGCATACCGCATAATATCGTGTTTGTCGATCCACCGTTCCGCCGTGGCTTGTTAGAAGAGACGATAAATTTACTGGAAGATAACGGCTGGCTGGCTGACGAAGCCCTGATTTATGTCGAAAGCGAAGTCGAAAACGGTCTGCCCACCGTTCCGGCGAACTGGTCATTACATCGGGAAAAAGTGGCGGGTCAGGTGGCTTATCGGCTGTATCAACGCGAAGCACAAGGAGAAAGTGATGCTGATTAATATTGGTCGTTTGTTAATGCTCTGTGTTTGGGGATTTTTAATCCTCAACTTGGTGCATCCCTTCCCGCGTCCGCTGAATATTTTCGTTAACGTGGCGCTGATTTTTACCGTGCTGATGCATGGTATGCAACTGGCGCTATTGAAATCCACTTTACCGAAAGATGGCCCGCAGATGACCACCGCCGAAAAGGTGCGGATTTTCCTTTTCGGCGTGTTTGAACTGCTGGTCTGGCAGAAGAAATTTAAAGTTAAAAAATAACCTTATTGTTCGCCTACAAAGCTGACAAAGCGCGTTCCTTTATAGCTCAGCGTACCTTTATCGCCCACTGTCAGGGCGTGGTACTGCTGGGCGTCGAGGCGAAACGTCTGCTCCATTCCTCCGCTTTGCGGTTTGAAGCTTGCCTCATAGCGCATACTGGTGCCTGCCGGAGTTACTTCCTGCTGGCGCGAACGGCGATCGTTAATCGGTTTTTCCCGCTTGTTGCTCACCACCACCAGCTTTTGCTGGAGCGGTGCCATATCATTATCAGCTTTTTCCCGTCGTTGTTGCATAAAACGAAACGATGCGGCGACGATGATTAAGCCAATGATAACAATAAAGAAAAGAGGTGGTTTGCTCATCTTTATCCCTCATCGGAAAATGCGGAATTAAGCATACCCTGCCAGTTATGGTGTTGTCATCCGTCCACCCTCGCCACTAAACTGGAAGCAAGACCGTAGGCATTCCGCTTACGAAAAAATAACGAATTCAAGGAACTAAGATGCTTTGGTCGTTTATCGCTGTCTGTCTTTCCGCATGGCTATCTGTGGATGCATCGTATCGTGGGCCAACCTGGCAACGCTGGGTGTTTAAACCGTTAACCCTTCTTCTCCTGCTGTTACTGGCCTGGCAAGCGCCAATGTTCGACGCCATTAGCTATCTGGTGCTGGCGGGGCTGTGCGCCTCACTGCTGGGCGATGCGCTAACCCTGTTGCCACGTCAACGTCTGATGTACGCCATCGGCGCGTTTTTCCTCTCGCACCTGCTGTACACCATCTATTTCGCCAGTCAGATGACGCTCTCTTTCTTCTGGCCTCTGCCACTGGTGTTGCTGGTTCTGGGCGCGCTGTTACTGGCGATTATCTGGACGCGTCTGGAAGAGTATCGTTGGCCTATCTGCACGTTTATCGGCATGACGCTGGTGATGGTGTGGCTGGCAGGTGAACTGTGGTTCTTCCGTCCGACCGCTCCGGCGCTCTCTGCGTTTGTCGGCGCTTCGTTGCTGTTTATCAGTAACTTTGTCTGGCTGGGTAGTCACTATCGCCGACGCTTCCGTGCGGACAACGCGATTGCTGCGGCCTGCTACTTTGCCGGTCATTTCCTCATCGTTCGCTCGCTGTATCTCTGATAAAACTTGACTCTGGAGTCGACTCCAGAGTGTATCCTTCGGTTAATGAGAAAAAACTTAACCGGAGGATGCCATGTCGACTCCTGACAATCACGGCAAGAAAGCCCCTCAATTTGCTGCGTTCAAACCGCTAACCACGGTACAGAACGCCAACGACTGTTGCTGCGACGGCGCATGTTCCAGCACGCCAACTCTCTCTGAAAACGTCTCCGGCACCCGCTATAGCTGGAAAGTCAGCGGCATGGACTGCGCCGCCTGTGCGCGCAAGGTAGAAAATGCCGTGCGCCAGCTTGCAGGCGTGAATCAGGTGCAGGTACTGTTCGCCACCGAAAAACTGGTGGTTGATGCCGACAATGACATCCGTGCACAAGTTGAATCTGCGGTGCAAAAAGCGGGCTATTCCCTGCGCGATGAACAGGCTACCGACGAACCACAAGCATCACGCCTGAAAGAGAATCTGCCGCTGATTACGCTAATCGTGATGATGGCAATCAGCTGGGGTCTGGAGCAGTTCAATCATCCGTTCGGGCAACTGGCGTTTATCGCGACCACGCTGGTTGGGCTGTACCCGATTGCTCGTCAGGCATTACGGCTGATCAAATCCGGCAGCTACTTCGCCATTGAAACGTTAATGAGCGTAGCCGCTATTGGTGCGCTGTTTATTGGCGCAACGGCTGAAGCTGCGATGGTGTTGCTGCTGTTTTTGATTGGTGAACGACTGGAAGGCTGGGCCGCCAGCCGCGCGCGTCAGGGCGTTAGCGCGTTAATGGCGCTGAAACCAGAAACCGCCACGCGCCTGCGTAACGGTGAGCGGGAAGAGGTGGCGATTAACAGCCTGCGCCCTGGCGATGTGATTGAAGTCGCCGCAGGTGGACGTTTGCCTGCCGACGGTAAACTGCTCTCACCGTTTGCCAGTTTTGATGAAAGCGCCCTGACCGGCGAATCCATTCCGGTGGAGCGCGCGACGGGCGATAAAGTTCCTGCAGGAGCCACCAGCGTAGACCGTCTGGTAACGCTGGAAGTGCTGTCAGAACCGGGTGCCAGCGCCATTGACCGGATTCTGAAACTGATCGAAGAAGCCGAAGAGCGTCGCGCCCCCATTGAGCGGTTTATCGACCGTTTCAGCCGTATCTACACGCCCGCGATTATGGCCGTCGCCCTGCTGGTAACGCTGGTGCCGCCGCTGCTGTTTGCCGCCAGCTGGCAAGAGTGGATTTATAAAGGGCTGACGCTGCTGCTGATTGGTTGCCCGTGTGCGTTAGTTATCTCCACGCCCGCGGCGATAACCTCCGGGCTGGCAGCAGCAGCGCGTCGTGGGGCGTTGATTAAAGGCGGTGCGGCGCTGGAACAACTAGGTCGTGTTACCCAGGTGGCGTTTGATAAAACCGGTACGCTGACCGTCGGTAAACCGCGCGTTACCGCGATTCATCCGGCAACGGGTATTAGTGAATCCGAACTGCTGACACTGGCAGCGGCGGTCGAGCAAGGCGCGACGCATCCACTGGCGCAAGCCATTGTGCGCGAAGCACAGGTTGCTGAACTCGCCATTCCCGCCGCCCAATCACAGCGGGCGCTGGTTGGGTCTGGCATTGAAGCGCAGGTTAACGGTGAGCGCGTGTTGATATGCGCTGCCGGAAAACATCCGGCTGTTGCATTTGCTGGTTTGATTAATGAACTGGAAAGCGCCGGGCAAACGGTAGTGCTGGTAGTGCGTAACGATGACGTGCTTGGCGTAATTGCATTGCAGGATACCCTGCGCGCCGATGCTGCAACTGCCATCAGTGAACTGAACGCGCTGGGCGTCAAAGGGGTGATCCTCACCGGCGATAATCCACGCGCAGCGGCGGCAATTGCCGGGGAGTTGGGGCTGGAGTTTAAAGCGGGCCTGTTGCCGGAAGATAAAGTCAAAGCGGTGACCGAGCTGAATCAACATGCGCCGCTGGCGATGGTCGGTGATGGTATTAACGACGCGCCAGCGATGAAAGCCGCCGCTATTGGGATTGCAATGGGCAGTGGCACAGACGTGGCCCTGGAAACCGCCGACGCAGCATTAACCCATAACCACCTGCGCGGCCTGGTGCAAATGATTGAACTGGCACGCGCCACTCACGCCAATATCCGCCAGAACATCACTATTGCGCTGGGGCTGAAAGGGATCTTCCTCGTCACCACACTTTTAGGGATGACCGGCCTGTGGCTGGCGGTGCTGGCAGATACCGGTGCGACGGTGCTGGTGACGGCGAATGCGTTAAGGCTGTTGCGCAGGAAATAAGGCAAACCGATCGCAACATTGAGCGCGATCGGTCCCCTCGCTCCTCTGGGGAGAGGGTTAGGGTGAGGGTGAGGGGAAAAGGCGGCATCGAAGCCAATCTTCCCCCATCAACCGCCTTTACGAATCAAATAACGATAAGGCAGTCCATCCGTCTCTTTAGCAACCAGTTCGTGTTCCATAAAGGTACAAAACCCAGGAATATCGCGGGTCGTCGCCGGATCGTCAGCAATAATCAGCAACGTTTCACCTGGCTGCATATTGCGCACGGTTTTGCGCACCATCATTACTGGTTCCGGGCAGCGCAGGCCAAGTGCGTCGAGTGTGTGGTCAGGGCAGGAAAAGAGATCGGTCATTTTCTTCTCATCACATAAAAAAACGGCGCTAGTTTACGCCCTGTGAGTCCGTAAGCAAACCAGGTTAACGATTGCGTGAAAATTAACCATTGCATTGTCAACGTAAAGCAGTATCATGCGGCGGCTCGAAAAAAGGGTCAGCACGTTATTATGTTAAGGTAACAGACGTGTCGTACGTATTGGGTTCCCTCACCCCAATGGTTAATCAAAAAGGTACAATATGAACGTTTTCTCGCAAACTCAACGCTATAAGGCGTTGTTCTGGTTATCGTTATTTCATCTGCTGGTGATCACCTCCAGTAACTATCTGGTTCAGCTTCCCGTCTCCATTTTTGGTTTCCATACCACCTGGGGCGCATTTAGCTTTCCGTTTATTTTCCTTGCTACCGACCTGACCGTGCGTATTTTTGGCGCACCGCTGGCCCGTCGTATCATCTTTGCGGTGATGATCCCGGCGTTGCTGATCTCCTACGTCATCTCGTCGCTGTTCTATATGGGCTCCTGGCAGGGATTCGGCGCACTCGCTCACTTCAACCTGTTTGTCGCCCGTATCGCCACCGCCAGTTTCATGGCCTACGCGCTGGGCCAGATCCTCGACGTGCACGTTTTTAACCGCCTGCGTCAGAGTCGCCGCTGGTGGCTGGCACCAACAGCTTCCACCCTGTTTGGGAACGTCAGCGACACGCTGGCCTTCTTCTTCATTGCCTTCTGGCGCAGCCCCGATGCCTTTATGGCTGAACACTGGATGGAAATCGCGCTGGTCGATTACTGTTTCAAAGTGTTAATCAGTATCGTTTTCTTCCTGCCAATGTATGGCGTATTACTCAATATGCTGTTGAAAAGACTGGCAGATAAATCTGAAATCAACGCTTTGCAGGCGAGTTAAAGGTTCGTTATCAGAGTTGTGATAAGATGGATGAATGAGCCGTTATGGCCGTTTATCGAAAGGAAGAAGTCAATGCGCAATCTGGTTAAATATGTCGGAATTGGCCTGCTGGTTATGGGGCTTGCGGCCTGTGATGATAAAGACACTAACGCTACGGCGCAGGGTTCGGTCGCGGAAAGTAACGCTACCGGGAATCCCGTCAACCTGCTTGATGGCAAGTTAAGTTTCTCGCTGCCAGCGGATATGACCGACCAGAGCGGTAAGCTGGGAACGCAGGCCAATAACATGCATGTCTGGTCCGATGCCACCGGGCAGAAAGCAGTCATCGTCATCATGGGCGATGATCCGAAAGAAGATCTGGCGGTGTTGGCGAAGCGTCTGGAAGATCAGCAACGTAGCCGCGATCCGCAGCTGCAAGTGGTAACCAATAAAGCCATTGAGCTGAAAGGTCACAAAATGCAGCAGTTAGACAGCATTATCTCCGCGAAAGGCCAGACGGCGTACTCTTCCGTTATTCTGGGTAACGTGGGTAATCAACTGCTGACCATGCAAATTACGCTGCCCGCTGACGATCAGCAAAAAGCGCAGACCACCGCAGAAAACATCATTAATACGCTGGTTATTCAGTAAGTTTTAAGATGATGAGGCGGCCTCAGGGACGTGTTCCGGAGGCCGTTTTTTTAATCGCCACGTCAGTAATAACGCGATTGCGACCAGTCCCGCCGCCGCCAGATAAATCACCGGTACGCCCGCCCAGCTCATCACCAGCCCAGCCAGTGGTCCGGTCACGCCAAGCGATAAATCCATAAATACGGTGTAAGTTGCCAGCGCCGCCCCCTGATTTTGCTGCGGAACCGCTTTTACCGCCACTACACCCAATGCAGGGAACACCAGCGAAAACCCTGCCCCCGCCAGTAAGACGCCGATTTTCGCCATCCACGGCATAGTCGCCACGCCAACCAGTAGCAGGCCGATTATCTCAACGCTAAAGCAAATCATCGCCACGTTTAAGCCGCCGATACGGTTAATGCCGTTAGGGAATAACAAACGCGTACCGACAAACGCACAGCTAAACAGCGTCAGCGCGAAAGCCGCACCGTCCCAACCTTTAGCGTCATAAAACAGCGTGATAAAGGTGGCGATGACGCCAAATCCGGCGGAAGCCAACGCCAGCGCCATACCGTACAGCCAGACGCGCCCAAGCACCGCGCGAAACGGCAGCGGTTTGCCTTTACTGGCTTTTACCGTCGGACGCGGGATCGCCAACAAAATGGCCACCAGCGCCACGCCCATAATGATTAACGCTAACGCCTGCAAGCCGCCCCAGTGATAAAACACGACACCTAACGGCGCACCCATCGCCATCGCCCCGTAAGTGACAATGCCGTTCCACGAAATCACCCGCCCGATATGTAGCGAACCAACCACGCCAACACCCCACAGGGTCGATCCCGTTCCGGCAAAACTTTGTCCAATCCCAAGGATTACACGCCCCAGGCACAGTAATAACAGGCTGATGACGGGCAGACTGGCGGTTAATCCTGCCGTCAGATATCCCAAACCGCTCAAAAAGCAGCCGCATAAACCGAAGACGACAATCTTTTTGGGGCCCAGCAAATCGGCGTAACGTCCGGCATGAGGGCGGCTCAGCAAGGTGGCGAAATATTGCAGGCTGATAACCAATCCTGCCCAGAAAGCGCTAAAGCCCATCACATCATGGACATAGCCCGGTAATACAGCGAGCGGCAACCCGATGGTGAGGTAGCTGGCGAAGTTAAACATGACAATGGAGACAATGCGCAAATTCAGGCGCAATCCGTTTAGCGCGGGTTCGGCTACGGGTTCGGGCATGAGGATCACCACATTTTTACAACAGTGTTTCATTTTTACCACGTGCTGACGTGAAAATCAGCAGTAAGAATCAGAATATTGCTGGCGTGACTCCCGCTACACTTAATACAAAAAGTCACAAGGAAGCCCCAATGGAAACCCCTCAACCCGATAAAACGGGCATGCACATTCTGCTCAAGCTGGCCTCGCTGGTAGTGATCCTCGCGGGCATTCACGCAGCGGCAGATATCATTGTGCAGCTGTTACTGGCGCTGTTTTTTGCCATCGTCCTCAACCCGCTCGTCACCTGGTTTATTCGTCGGGGAGTACAACGCCCCGTTGCCATTACGATTGTGGTGGTGGTGATGCTGATCGCACTAACTGCGCTGGTCGGCGTACTGGCGGCATCGTTTAACGAATTTATCTCTATGCTGCCGAAGTTTAATAAGGAGCTGACGCGCAAACTTTTTAAATTGCAGGAGATGTTGCCTTTTCTTAATTTGCATATGTCGCCGGAGCGAATACTGCAGCGGATGGACTCGGAAAAAGTGGTTACCTTCACCACGGCGCTAATGACCGGGCTTTCCGGGGCAATGGCGAGCGTGCTTTTGCTGGTGATGACCGTAGTTTTCATGCTGTTTGAAGTGCGCCACGTCCCTTACAAAATGCGTTTTGCGCTGAATAACCCACAGATTCACATCGCAGGATTACACCGCGCACTTAAAGGCGTTTCGCACTATCTTGCATTGAAGACGCTACTCAGTTTATGGACAGGTGTCATCGTCTGGCTGGGGCTGGCGCTAATGGGCGTACAGTTTGCGCTGATGTGGGCAGTACTGGCGTTTTTGCTCAACTACGTGCCCAATATCGGCGCGGTAATTTCCGCCGTACCGCCAATGGTTCAGGTGCTGCTTTTTAATGGTATTTACGAATGTATTCTGGTCGGCGCATTGTTTTTAGTGGTCCATATGGTCATCGGCAATATTTTAGAACCACGGATGATGGGCCATCGCCTGGGGATGTCCACCATGGTGGTATTTCTTTCATTGTTAATTTGGGGATGGCTGCTCGGCCCGGTAGGGATGCTACTTTCGGTGCCATTAACCAGCGTGTGTAAAATCTGGATGGAAACTACGAAAGGCGGTAGCAAACTGGCGATTTTACTGGGACCAGGCAGACCGAAAAGTCGGTTACCGGGATGAGGCGACAAGTGTTACGATACGCACTTTCATTTTCCATTAAACGTTGGCCCTGATATGTATCGGATAGTTCTGGGGAAAGTTTCGACCTTAAGCGCAGCTCCACTGCCACCGGCTTTACGCGATCAAGCACCGCAAGGTCCACGACGCGAACGCTGGCTGGCGGGGCGTGCATTGCTTTCGCACACGCTTTCCCCGCTACCGGAGATCATCTATGGCGAACAAGGCAAACCGGCATTCGCGCCGGAAACGCCGCTATGGTTCAACTTAAGCCATAGCGGTGACGATATCGCCCTGCTGTTGAGCGATGAAGGCGAAGTCGGCTGCGATATCGAAGTGATTCGCCCGCGCGCCAACTGGCGCTGGCTGGCGAACGCCGTGTTCAGCCTCGGGGAACACGCTGAGATGGACGCCGTGCATCCTGATCAGCAACTGGAAATGTTCTGGCGCATCTGGACGCGCAAAGAAGCCATCGTGAAACAGCGTGGCGGCAGCGCCTGGCAAATCGTCAGCGTAGACAGCACCTATCACTCCTCGCTGTCAGTCAGCCATTGTCAGCTAGAAAATTTAAGCCTGGCGATCTGCACCCCTACCCCCTTTACGCTCACCGCCGACAGTGTGCAATGGATCGATTCAGTTAACTGATCCGCCCACCCGACTGTCCATCTTTTGATCCAGAACAGGTTATCAGTATGACGAATACTTAAAATCGTCATACTTATTTCCGCCATCTATTTTAATCCATTGGGGTTACCATGCTCTCCACACTCCGCCGCACTCTATTTGCGCTGCTGGCTTGTGCGTCTTTTATCGTCCATGCCGCTGCACCAGATGAAATCACCGCCGCCTGGCCGGTGAATGTCGGGCCACTAAACCCGCACCTTTACACGCCTAACCAGATGTTCGCCCAGAGCATGGTTTATGAACCATTGGTGAAATATCAGGCAGACGGTTCGGTGATCCCGTGGCTGGCAAAAAGCTGGACTCATTCAGAAGATGGTAAAACCTGGACCTTCACCCTGCGTGATGACGTGAAATTCTCCAACGGCGAACCGTTTGATGCAGAGGCGGCGGCAGAAAACTTCCGCGCAGTGCTCGATAACCGTCAACGTCACGCCTGGCTGGAGCTGGCAAACCAGATTGTTGATGTCAAAGCACTCAGTAAAACAGAGCTGCAAATCACCCTGAAAAGCGCCTACTATCCTTTCCTGCAAGAACTGGCCCTGCCGCGCCCTTTCCGCTTTATCGCCCCCTCGCAGTTTAAAAACCATGAAACCATGAACGGGATTAAAGCGCCAATTGGCACCGGGCCGTGGGTTTTGCAGGAATCGAAACTGAATCAGTACGATGTCTTTGTCCGTAACGAAAACTACTGGGGCGAGAAGCCGGCGATTAAGAAGATCACTTTTAACGTCATCCCGGACCCGACTACCCGCGCGGTGGCGTTTGAAACTGGCGATATCGACCTGCTGTACGGAAACGAAGGGTTATTACCGCTCGATACCTTCGCCCGCTTTAGCCAGAACCCGGCTTACCACACCCAACTGTCACAGCCGATCGAAACCGTGATGCTGGCGCTCAATACCGCCAAAGCCCCCACCAACGAGCTGGCCGTACGTGAAGCTCTTAATTACGCGGTAAACAAAAAATCGCTGATTGATAACGCGTTGTATGGCACCCAGCAGGTCGCAGACACCCTGTTTGCTCCTTCTGTGCCCTATGCCAACCTCGGCCTGAAACCGCGCCAGTACGATCCGCAGAAAGCGAAAGCGTTGCTGGAAAAAGCCGGTTGGACGTTGCCTGCGGGCAAAGACATCCGCGAGAAAAATGGTCAGCCGCTGCGCATTGAACTGTCGTTCATCGGCACCGATGCGTTAAGCAAATCGATGGCGGAAATCATTCAGGCTGATATGCGCCAGATTGGCGCAGATGTCTCACTGATTGGCGAAGAAGAGAGCAGTATCTATGCTCGTCAGCGCGACGGTCGTTTTGGCATGATTTTCCATCGCACCTGGGGCGCGCCATACGATCCACACGCCTTCCTGAGTTCAATGCGCGTACCGTCGCACGCTGATTTCCAGGCACAGCAAGGATTAGCCGACAAGCCGCTGATTGATAAAGAGATCGGCGAAGTGCTGGCGACCCATGACGAAACGCAACGTCAGGCGCTGTATCGCGACATTCTGACCCGTCTGCATGACGAGGCGGTTTATCTGCCTATCAGTTACATCTCAATGATGGTGGTATCAAAACCGGAGCTGGGTAACATCCCCTACGCGCCGATCGCCACCGAAATTCCGTTCGAACAGATTAAACCGGTGAAACCTTAATGTTGCGTTACGTATTACGCCGCTTTCTGCTGCTGATCCCGATGGTGCTCGCCGCCTCGGTGATCATTTTTCTGATGCTGCGCCTCGGTACCGGCGACCCGGCGCTCGATTATCTGCGTTTATCTAACCTGCCGCCGACGCCGGAGATGCTGGCTTCTACCCGCACCATGCTCGGGCTGGATCAGCCGCTGTACGTCCAGTACGGCACCTGGTTGTGGAAGGCGCTGCATCTTGACTTTGGTATCTCATTCGCCAGCCAACGCCCGGTGCTGGACGATATGCTGAACTTCCTGCCCGCCACGCTGGAACTTGCAGGTGCCGCGCTGGTATTAATTCTGCTCACTTCCGTGCCGCTCGGTATCTGGGCGGCGCGCCATCGCGACCGTCTGCCGGATTTCGCCGTACGTTTCATCGCGTTTCTCGGCGTGTCGATGCCTAACTTCTGGCTGGCGTTTTTACTGGTGATGGCGTTTTCGGTGTATCTGCAATGGCTACCCGCGATGGGCTACGGCGGCTGGCAGCACATCATTTTGCCTGCGGTTTCCATTGCCTTTATGTCGCTGGCGATTAATGCACGGCTACTGCGCGCCAGTATGCTGGACGTCGCCGGTCAGCGTCACGTCACCTGGGCGCGGCTACGCGGCCTGAACGACAAACAGACCGAACGTCGTCATATTCTGCGCAATGCCTCGCTGCCGATGATCACCGCCGTGGGGATGCACATTGGCGAACTGATTGGCGGGACGATGATTATCGAAAACATCTTTGCCTGGCCGGGCGTCGGGCGCTATGCGGTGTCGGCGATTTTTAACCGTGACTATCCGGTGATCCAGTGCTTTACGCTGATGATGGTGGTGGTTTTTGTGGTCTGTAATTTGATTGTCGATTTGCTCAACGCCGCGCTGGACCCGCGCATTCGTCGTCATGAAGGAGCCCACGCGTGAACTTTTTCCTCTCTTCCCGCTGGTCGGTACGCCTGGCGCTGATCATTATCGCCCTGCTGGCGCTGATTGCGCTCACCAGCCAGTGGTGGCTGCCGTATGACCCACAGGCGATTGATCTACCGTCTCGCCTGCTTTCACCGGATGCGCAGCACTGGCTGGGTACCGATCATTTAGGGCGCGATATTTTCTCGCGGCTGATGGCGGCGACCCGCGTGTCGCTCGGCTCGGTAATGGCCTGCCTGCTGCTGGTGCTGACATTAGGGCTGGTTATTGGCGGCAGCGCCGGGCTGATTGGCGGGCGCGTTGATCAGGCCACCATGCGCGTCGCGGATATGTTTATGACCTTCCCGACTTCGATTCTGTCGTTCTTTATGGTCGGCGTACTCGGCACCGGGTTGACCAACGTGATTATCGCCATCGCCCTGTCGCACTGGGCGTGGTATGCGCGCATGGTGCGCAGCCTGGTGATTTCGCTACGCCAGCGCGAGTTTGTACTGGCGTCACGGCTTTCTGGCGCGGGCCATGTGCGGGTGTTTGTTGATCATCTGGCAGGTGCGGTGATCCCCTCGCTGCTGGTGCTGGCGACGCTGGATATCGGCCATATGATGCTGCACGTTGCGGGGATGTCCTTCCTCGGCCTCGGCGTGACCGCGCCGACCGCCGAATGGGGCGTGATGATTAACGACGCGCGCCAGTATATCTGGACCCAGCCGCTGCAAATGTTCTGGCCGGGGCTGGCGCTGTTTATCAGCGTGATGGCCTTTAACCTGGTGGGTGACGCACTGCGCGATCATCTGGACCCTCATCTGGTGACGGAGCACGCACACTAATGCCGCAACAGATTGAACTACGTAATATCGCGCTACAGGCCGCGCAGCCGCTGGTGCACGGCGTATCGTTAACCCTTAAACGCGGGCGTGTGCTGGCGTTAGTCGGCGGTAGCGGCAGCGGGAAATCACTGACCTGCGCCGCGACGCTGGGCATTCTGCCCGCAGGCGTTCGCCAGACGGCGGGGGAAATTTTAGCCGATGGCAAACCTGTTTCTCCCTGTGCCCTGCGCGGCATCAAAATTGCCACCATCATGCAGAACCCGCGCAGCGCCTTTAATCCGCTACACACCATGCACACCCACGCGCGTGAAACCTGCCTGGCGCTGGGGAAACCCGCCGATGACGCTACGCTTACCGCTGCCATAGAAGCGGTGGGGTTGGAAAACGCCGCGCGCGTGCTGAAGCTCTACCCGTTCGAGATGAGTGGCGGTATGTTGCAGCGCATGATGATTGCGATGGCGGTGCTGTGTGAATCGCCGTTTATCATCGCCGATGAACCGACCACCGATCTCGACGTGGTAGCACAGGCGCGCATCCTCGATCTGCTGGAAAGCATTATGCAAAAACAAGCGCCGGGAATGCTGCTGGTGACCCATGATATGGGCGTTGTGGCGCGTCTGGCGGATGACGTGGCGGTGATGTCACACGGTAAAATTGTCGAACAGGGCGATGTCGAAACGCTGTTTAATGCCCCCAAACATGCGGTAACGCGCAGCCTGGTTTCCGCTCATCTCGCCCTCTACGGTATGGAGCTGGCATCATGACTTTACTTAACGTCTGCGACCTTTCACATCACTATGCGCACGGTGGATTTAGCGGCAAACATCAGCACCAGGCGGTGCTGAATAACGTTTCTTTGAACCTGAAAAGCGGCGAAACCGTCGCTCTGCTGGGGCGCAGCGGCTGCGGAAAAAGCACCCTCGCGCGGCTATTGGTAGGTTTAGAATCGCCCGCACAGGGGAATATCAACTGGCGCGGCGAACCGCTGGCGAAACTCAATCGCGCGCAACGTAAAGCGTTCCGCCGCGATATTCAGATGGTGTTTCAGGACTCCATCAGCGCCGTGAATCCGCGCAAAACCGTGCGCGAGATCCTGCGTGAACCGATGCGCCACCTGCTATCGCTGAAAAAAGCCGAACAACTGGCGCGCGCCAGCGAAATGCTGAAGGCGGTCGATCTCGATGACAGCGTTCTAGACAAACGCCCACCGCAGTTAAGCGGCGGTCAGCTCCAGCGCGTCTGTCTGGCGCGCGCGCTGGCGGTCGAACCGAAACTACTGATTCTGGATGAAGCCGTTTCTAACCTTGATCTCGTGTTACAGGCGGGCGTCATTCGCCTGCTGAAAAAGCTACAACAACAGTTTGGCACTGCCTGCCTGTTCATCACTCATGACTTACGCCTGGTGGAACGCTTTTGCCAGCGAGTGATGGTGATGGACAACGGGCAAATCGTCGAAACCCAGGTGGTGGGAGATAAATTAACCTTTTCCTCTGACGCCGGACGTGTGCTACAAAACGCGGTATTACCCGCATTCCCCGTGCGCCGTCGCACCACAAAAAAGGTTTAACGCAAATGCAACGAGTCACCATCACGCTTGATGACGATTTACTGGAGACGCTGGACAGCCTGAGCCAGCGTCGTGGCTATAACAACCGTTCCGAAGCTATCCGCGATATTCTGCGTAGCGCCCTGGCGCAGGAAGCTACCCAGCAGCACGGCACACAAGGTTTCGCGGTGCTGTCGTATGTGTATGAACACGAAAAACGCGACTTAGCCAGCCGTATTGTCTCCACCCAGCATCATCACCACGATCTCTCGGTTGCTACTCTGCATGTGCACATTAATCACGACGACTGTCTGGAAATCGCCGTGTTGAAAGGTGACATGGGCGACGTGCAGCATTTTGCCGATGACGTCATCGCCCAGCGCGGCGTGCGGCACGGGCATTTGCAGTGCCTGCCGAAGGAAGATTGAGTTATTTCTAAAACGAGGAAAGAAAAGATATTAACTGAACTTAATTTATAAAATTAAGTTCAGTTGCATAGATAGATCCTGTAAAGGCAGATATTCTGCGTAATGTACGCCGCTAAAATTTATAAATGATTCAAACGCTCATTTAGCGTTTCAATAATATAAGTATTTACAGAGACTTGTTGCTGCGCAGCCGCATTAGTAAGGCGTTCACTCAGCGATTCTGGATAGCGTAATGTAAAAGTCTTAATCTTTTCTGTACGCGCATACGGCTCAATACCCGCAGCTTTACAATCCTCAAGATACTCTCGCAGGGAAAGCTCCCCTTCTTTTTGCAGCCCCTGAATGCTGTCAGAGACAAAATCACAATAACCTGACAAGCCCAGGAATTTGCCACGAAATGCATTCAGTTCTGGCACGTAAGTGATAACAGCAGGTTGCCCGGCAATCTCCATAGAGTTTGGCGTCTTCAGTTTGATCATGGTTTTACCCCTATACTTAGTAACCAGTCACGAACGCTTTCTACAGCGCCTTTATCGGTATCTGGCGACGGATGAGGCCGATGGAAACACGCAACGCTCATATTTAGTATGAACTTACAACGCGAACCTCTTCCTTCCTTAATTTCTCCGCCTAATGCTTTAACCAGTGACTCTATATCAGACCACTTGATCCCTTGAGGAACAGGAGTTTTAAATATTTGATCCAATGTATTTTTTTGTTTCTTCCGTAAAGCCTGTACCTTGGTTCTCATGGCATGTCCTTATGACTTCACTTTATGACATCAATAGTATGACATCACAGTATGAAGTCAAGTTTCCCTTCCTTACGCCATTGTCCCAATCGTCTTCCTGAATCGCAGCAGTGCGATGGTGAAAAATGCGCCGCCAATTGCCATCAGCGTCAGGAACTGCGGCCAGACGATTTCGAATCCGGCCCCCCGGTAGAGGATGGCCTGCGCGAGGCTGACAAAGTGTGTCGTCGGCATGGTCAGCATAATGTCCTGCACCATCTGCGGCATACTTTCGCGCGGCGTGGATCCACCGGAAAGCATTTGCAGCGGCAGCAGCACCAGAATCACCAGCAGCCCCAGTTGCGGCATTGAACGCGCTATCGTCCCCATAAAAATGCCGATTGACGTGGTGGCAAACAGACTGAGCGCCACGCCCAGCATAAACAGCGGGATCGAGCCTTCAATCGGTACGCCCAGCACGCCTTTTACCATCAGCACCAGCGATAATCCCGATACCACCAGCACCACCAGCCCCATCGACCAGACCTTCGCCATCATGATCTCAAACGGTGTTATCGGCATCACCAGTAAGTGTTCCACCGTGCCGTGTTCACGCTCGCGGATCAGCGCCGATCCGGTCAATACAATCGCCAGCATAGTAATGTTGTTGATGATCGCCATCACCCCGCCAAACCACGCGGGATCGAGGTTCGGGTTAAAGCGCATCCGGGTTTCCAGCGATACCAACGGTTCGCTATTATCACGGTAGCGCGCGACAAAGCTGTTCACTTCACCGTTGATAATATTCTGGATATAACCGTTGCCAGTGAATGCCTGGCTCATGCGCGTGGCATCGACGTTCACCTGAATATCCGGCTGGCGTCCGGCGAGGACATCACGCTGAAAATTAGGCGGAATATTTATCGCGAAGGTATAGCGTCCGGCGTCCAGTCCGGCATCCATCTCATCGGCGGTGATCATCTCCGGTGGCAAAAACCACGGGCGATAGAAGCTGTTAACGATCCGGTTCGACAACTGCGATTGATCCATATCGGCTATGGCGATCGGCGCGAGGTTCAACGATCCTGGCGTGACGGTCGCTGACGAATACACCGATACCGTAAACGAGAAAACAATCAACGTCAGCATCGCTTTATCACCGAGCAGACTGCGTAACTCTTTGATACCCAGATTAAAAATATTGCGTAAATGGCGCATCATCCCTCCTGTTTTTTCAGCAGCAGGATGCTTAAGCCCATCACCAGCGGGATGGCTATCAGCAGCGGGATAAAAAGTTGCCACAAATCAGTCAGATCCAGCGCTTTCGAGAACGTCCCGCGGGCGATAGTCAGAAAATGACTGGTCGGGTAAACCTCGCCGATCCAGCGTCCTGGACCTTCCAGCGAAGCTACCGGATCGATCATCCCGGAAAACTGTGTCGCCGGGATCAACGTGATAATCGCCGTACCGAAAATGGCGGCAATCTGGCTTTTCATAAAGGTGGAGATCAGCAGCCCCATTCCGGTGGCAATGATGATATACAGCAGCGCCGCCAGGGTGAGCGTCAGGAAACTACCTTTATGCGGTACGCCAAACACAAACACCGACAGGCCGCAGAGCAGGAAAAAGTTCAGCATCCCCAGCGCGATGTACGGCAGCTGTTTGCCAAGCAAAAATTCGCTACGGGTGGTGGGTGTCACGTAAAGGTTGATAATCGACCCTAGCTCTTTTTCCCGCACCACGCTAAGAGCGCTTAGCATTGACGGGATCATCATCAGCAGAAGCGGGATCACCGCCGGAACAATCGCTGGCAGGCTTTTTACATCCGGGTTATAGCGATAGCGCGTCTCAATATTCATCAGCCCGTTTTGGCTGGCGGGCGTGGATTGTCGGCTCGCTACATCCTGTAACCAGCTCTGGTGCATAGCCTGCACGTAGCCTTTTACCGTTTCGGCACGACTGGGCATCGCTCCGTCGATCCAGACGCCGAGTTCCACAGGCGTACCACGCGCGATATCGCGCCCGAAATTGGGTGGAACCTCAATCGCCACCGTGATATCGCCCGCACGCATCCGGCGATCCAGCTCGTCATAACTGGTGAGCGGTGGTTGTTCGATAAAGTAACGGGAACCGGAGAGATTGAGCGTCCACGCCTGGCTACTGACGGTCTGGTCGCGGTCAAGCACCGCAAAGCGCAGGTTTTCCACATCCATACTGATGCCGTAACCCATTATCAGCATCAGGATCACCGTTCCCATCAGCGCCAGCGTCGAACGTACCGGATCGCGGCGCAGTTCCAGTGCTTCGCGACGGCTGTAGCTAAACAGACGTCGCAGGCTAAATCCCTGACGCGGCGCGTGGGTGGTGTCATGTACCACAGGCGGCGCTTCGGCTTCGTTGCTCTGCCCTGCCGCTTCCTGCAAATAGGCGATAAATGCCTCTTCCAGACTGGCGGCTCCGCGTTTTTCAACCAGCTCCTGCGGTGTACCGCTGGCAAGCACTTTTCCGGCGTGCATCAGGGAGATGCGGTCGCAACGTTCCGCTTCGTTCATAAAGTGGGTGGAGATGAAGATAGTCACTTTGTCCTGACGCGAGAGATCGACCATCAACTGCCAGAACATATCCCTCGCCACCGGATCGACACCAGAAGTAGGCTCATCGAGGATTAACATCTCCGGGCGATGAATCACCGCCACCGCCAGCGAAAGCCGCTGGCGAATGCCGAGCGGCAATGACTCCGGCAGAACATCTTCAACGTCGTTGAGCTTAAAACGCTCGCTCATTTCAGCCACTCTTGCGGGAATTTCCGCTTCCGGGATGTGAAACAAACGGGCATGTAACTCAAGGTTTTGCCGCACGGTGAGTTCGTTATAGAGCGAAAACGCCTGCGACATATAGCCCACCCGACGGCGAGTATCGATATCTTTTGGATCAACCGGTTGCCCGAACAGCCACGCCTCACCTTCGCTGGCGGGCAGCAGTCCGGTAAGCATTTTCATGGTGGTGGATTTACCGCAGCCGTTCGAACCGAGGAAGCCAAAAATCTCCCCGCGTGGAATGCGGAAATTGACGTGATCAACGGCAACGAAGGAACCAAAACGCATGGTCAGATCACGCGCTTCGATGGCAATCTCTGCGTTTTCAGGTTGATATGGTGGGATCACTACCGCCTGATGCGCCTGGCGTTGCGCTTGCGGTAACAGATTAATAAATGCTTCTTCCAGCGTGGCGCTTTGCGTTTGCTGCCGCAGCTCTTCGGCGCTGCCAGTTGCCAGCACTTCTCCGGCATTCATCGCTACCAGCCAGTCGAAGCGTTCGGCCTCTTCCATGTAGGCGGTGGCGACCAACACGCTCATGTTGCTTTGTCGCTGGCGAATACTATCGATCAGATCCCAGAACTGGGCGCGAGAGAGCGGATCAACCCCCGTCGTTGGCTCATCAAGAATCAACAGTTCCGGGTCGTGGATTAACGCGCAGCATAACCCAAGTTTTTGCTTCATCCCGCCGGAGAGCTTCCCCGCAGGACGATCGCGAAACGGTGCTAACCCGGTGCTGGTCAGCAGCTCATTAATTCGCACTTCCCGCTCCGCTTTGTCGTGACCGAACAAGCGGGCGAAAAAATCGACGTTTTCATACACCGATAAGGTGTGGTAGAGGTTTTTGCCCAGCCCTTGCGGCATCCAGGCGATGCGCGGGCAGACGTCGCGGCGATGCTTCGGGTCGCGCATATCGCCGCCCAGCACTATCACATTGCCCTGCTCAATGACACGGGCACCGGAAATCAACGACAACAAGCTCGACTTCCCGACGCCGTCCGGGCCAATCAGCCCGACCATGCAGCGGGCCGGAATATCGAGAGTGATATTGTTCAGCGCAACGGTTTTTCCATAATGCTGGCTCACGCCCGCCAGTTGCGCGACAGGCGGGACGGGAACCAGTTCCAGATGCGTCATTGCGGCAACCTCACCACCAGGTCGTCAGGCCACGGAAGTTCTTCATTCACCCGCACCCACGCTACGCCCGGCAAACCGGTTTTGACATATTCCAGATGCTGCTGGAGTAATTCCGGTGGGATACGCGCTTTGACACGGAACATCAGTTTCAGCCGTTCATCGCTGGTTTCGACGGTTTTTGGCGTGAACTGGGCGACGCTGGCGACAAAACTGATGGTTGCAGGAATACGCAGATCTGGCGCGGCATCGAGGATCAGCCGGGCTTCACCGCCCAGTTTCAGCGTGCCCGCCTGTTCGGTTGGCAGGAAGAAGGTCATATAGACGTCGCTGAGATCGACCATATTCAGTACCCGACCACCTGCCGCCAGCACTTCGCCTGGCTCGGCAACCCGATACTGCACGCGTCCGTCACGCGGGGCTTTCAGTTCGCTGTCATCGATATCTGCGGCAATGCGCCGTTCAGTGGCTTGTGCCGCTTCGACGCGAGTTTGGGCCTGAATGATATTGGTACGGGCCGCTTCTATAGCCGCTTTAGAGGCTGAAACCTGGGCTTTCGCCGATTCCAGCGCGGCTCGGGCGCTCTCGGCGGCGGCGCGGTCGTCATCCAACTGTTGCGCAGAAATAGCTCCACGTTGGGCAAGCGAGCGGGAACGCGTATGACGTTTAGCCACGGAGTCCAGTTCGGCCTGGCGTTGATTGACCAGCGACTGTGCGGCGCGAGTTTCGCTTTGCCGTTGCTCCAGCAAAGCCTGTGCAGCAGCAACGGCGCTTTGCGCTTCTTTGATTTGCGCGATGGCTTCCAGTCGCTGCTCCTGCAACACGCGAGTATCCATCTTCGCCAGCACTTCGCCTTCGCGAACAAACTGGCCTTCTTTCACCAGAATGGTATCGATACGCCCGGCAATTTTGCTGGCGATATCCACTTCCGTCGCTTCAATGCGCCCATTACTGACGGCAAAGCCTTCCGGCACACCTGCCGGGCGCAACAGCCACCACGCCACGACGGCAGCCACCGCCAGTAACCCGACAACCCACCACGCCAGATGGCGCTTACTCTTATCCATAATCGACCCGCCATAATCCCTGTAAACAAACGACGCGTGTTACAACTGCCGCCGAACGACGTTCAGCGGATTCTTCCATCCGGGATAAGAAGGAAACGGCAAATACGACCAGCGCGCAGAGCATTGAGCGCCAATGGGGAAGGCTTAGTGAAAACGGGTAGTAATGTTGTCATCATCAGCATTCCTGGCCGTAAATGAAACACGCATACTCATAAGTGTGATCTATAAAACTGGCTGACAAAACGGTATCCATCCTGTTGGATAGCGTTTCACGCCTGTTCAGTTGCAGGAACAGAGCATTCCTTTTTACGTTTTATCAACAGTCTCAACCAGATAGTAACATTAATATTCATGTTGTCTATGGTTCAGAGCTGTAACATTGTGCGCCTTCTAATCAAAGGCATAAGTCCATTTCTGTTTTTTTCATGCTGGTAAGACTTCCAGGGAGTGGTTATCTCAGGCCCCGCACCAGGGTTAATTTGGCAATTATGCATGCTGAACATTCTTCCAGCATGTTTACTGTCACGGGCGTTAAGACCTAAAACTGTCCCCGTTTCACCTATGCGTTCTCTTCCACCATTACCATTATGTGCAACAACTTGATTTATACCTAACATTTGTGAGCATGCTAATAGTGCTTCAAGTTTCGGTCTGTAATCTGTCGAAACAGAAAAATAACGATTAAAGGATCGACAAGAGATAGCCCGGCTAGTTTTAAACTTTTTACCATTAATGATGGCATGATGCTTCTTATTAATAATTGCCGCTAATTCGACCGGATCGAGAGCATTGGTCATTTCATCAATAGAGACTGTTATCGGTCCTATAATGTAACGTTTTCGCTGATCATCAAAAGTTATCCCATGATGATTTGCCATTATTTTGTATTTAGGGTCATAGAAACATACAGGATAATCTTTTATCCCAGCGTAGGTATCCTCATCAAGTGGTTTCATACGCGTGAAGTTCTGCATATAGTTACCATTGCAGTTTGTTTCATGATTTCCAGCTAATACATGAACGTTTTCATTGATACTCATTATACGTTTTAACAAATCGATGATAAATTGATCGCCACAGATATTACTAAATCGATCGCCGGTTTGGTCGCCAAGAAACGTACATGGCGTCACAGCGTCTTTATTAATAACTAAATAAGGCTGAAGACTTTCTAAAACTATATCTCTTCTGTTCAGAATACTGATTATTGTATTAACATTAGTGTCAAGTTGCTCATTAAAGTTCTCCCTTAGCAATACGTTGAGAACTTCATCTTCTATATTAAGCAACTGGCTAAGGAAATTTTCTCCTTCAGCCATGATTCCCAAATGTCCCGTTGCCAAAAGCGCGTACAAAACTGCACCGACTGAGCCATCGGTATCGCCAAAATAGGTCGGCCTGGTACTTGTGGGATCAACAGGTGAACAATTGGAGAAATAGGTTCTGTCAGCGAACTGGGGTTTTATAATTGTTTCGAATTTAATATCAAATACATTGTATTGCGATATTTTCCAGTTCCAGATGGGTTTGTACGACTCAGTAACTGCAACATCATTAGCATTATCATTTACTGTCATATTATTAAGTAAATAAACAATGCTGCACCAATTAATATCGGTATCATCAAGAGGGCAACCGTAATTTTTACTATTAATTGTCACAATAAACTGATAACTATTATTCCTACGTAGAATATGGGCACGCATACCCGATAGCATACTATATTTTTCTGAATGATTCGTTTGTATGGTAAATGAAATTTTGTCATCTTGAAAAGATTGTTGGAAACGTTCTATTTGCCAATCATCAATTTTTTCCACAACTTCACCGAGCATTGTCCTGGCAATACTTGATATATCATCACCTATACCATTTGCAATATACCCAAACAGTTCTTTAGTGAAGTTAGTAACATGCTCTTGCACCATATCATTTGTTGCGATTGTCGTTGTACTGTCGTTAGTGCCTGCCACAGTTCCAAGTTTCATCTTTTACCTCATATAATTCACCGCAAGGAATACATAGTTATCATTTAATCTTATGACATACACCTCATGTTCGACGGGAAAATAATTATATTTTGCACAAATCATTCAGCCTTAAAGCATAATATGAAATTTCTTATCTCATAGTAGAGAAAGTCCCTAAAGATTGTAGAGGCGTCATCAGTATATGCCTCTACAATCGATTAAGAAAACCTATGAAATACTGGCAGGATTAAAAAGACATACCACCGTATTCATGGAGTTTTAATGAGATTGAAAACAACTAAGCCCTGAGGAATAAATTATTTTATTATTTTTATCACGTGCTTCCTTCAGGGAATTTAGCCCCATAATACCATTATCAAATTGTTGATTCTGATCTACCCCTGGCCCATGATGCCCATATTTTTGTCTAATGTATTTGCTGGGGTCTTCACCTTTGAGTGTCTCCCCACATATGAAGATACGTTCACGTGCTGGTCTGAAATCAGTAGTGTTATCAAAATAATTAGCATATACAGGTGTGGGTTTCAAAGTATTGCTTCGGATTAGATGGAATAGAGGATCATCCATGTGTTCTTTATGTTTTTTATTAAAAATATTGGCTAATTCTTCAGGATCAGTAGGATTTTTCATCTGATTAAATGGAACCTGCAAGGCACCGAGACAATAACATTTTTTTTCTTCATCTCTTATTATTCCGTGATGACTGGTTAAAACTTGCCTTTCTGAGTCATAATTACAAACATCGAGCGTTTTAATTAAGTTATACGTATCACCGGCAGAGAGTTTATGATTTGCTAATCGTGCAGTATAGTTACCATTAAAATTGATTTCATGATTTCCAGCCAGAACGACGACATTTTTATTAATACGGCTATCTTTATTACCCTCCATATTTCGCATAGAATTTAGCAAAGTAAGGATATATTTATCACCAAAAATAGTACTAAATCTATCGCCTGTATGATCCCCAAGGAAGATACAAGGGGTTATCGCATCGTCCTTTAAAAAAACATGTTGATGCAACTCATTCAAGATCATGTCTCTCGTATTTAATAAATCGTAGAGCACTTTATTATTTTTATGTTTGTATGCAAATGAAGCCATGTCTTCGTGTTTTAATAATTCACATAATAAACTCCAACCCTTTTCCCTGATGCCTATATGCCCTGAAACGAGCAATGCATAAAGTACAGCGCCTACTCTTCCATCTGTATCGCCAAAATAAGCCGTGTTGGCATTTTGTGGGTTAATCACACCACACTGTTTATAAAAGTCTATTTTTGAAAACACAGATTTAATATAGTTAGCAAACTTATCCTTAGGAAACGTCTCTTTAGAAACATCCCAACGCCAGTCAGGTTTGAAATTACCACTAAGAAGAGTAAAGAAATTTCTCGCTATGATAGAAAGCCCATCAACTTTATAAATTACATCTGATTTATCTCCAGAGGAATTAATAAAATAATAACCGCCCTTACACTCAACAGTAACGGTAATGGGAGACGATAATTTTAACACATGGTTATTGTCTGGTATAATTGTAAAGATAAACGTGTCAGTAGTATTGTCGGCGAATCTATTATATTCTTGAATATCTATAGAAGGTTCACTATTGTAAAACCATACTTTCTCCATCTGGTGACTACGATCATTTACCTTCCAGTGACCATGTTGCAGGAAATAGATGATATGCAGGCCAAAATCGTTATCTATTTGCGAATGTTTATTCAGCTTATCAATTTCAACTATCTTTGCACGATGTTTTTTATCAACCTTGCCATGGTGTTGATGACCGTTAACTTTATCTGAATGCTTATCTTGATGGCTTGAAGAGATGTTTATAATCTGATTGTGAATTGCTTTCATAAATAACCTGTGATATTTTTGACTTGTTTGTAACAAAATAAATAATACATGTCTGAAAGACATATTTTCGACGATATAAAGCAATAATGCGTATATGTTCGCTGATTTTAAGCACCGATACTATCCGGTCTTTTACCAAATAATGAAAAAGAATCCCTCCCTGGAAGATAATTGTAAAAAACAACAGAATAAGAATTAATCTTAGGATAAATATTTATTTACCATGGCCTTTTGAACGCTGAAAAGTAGCGCTCTGCAAAGTAAATCCCGCTATAGTTATGCTATGCATTTGTCTTTAATGATATCTCGTCATTATATTAACAGGCTGAAATTATCATTAATGCACATTTCAATATTAGCAGGGATACCTGAGGAGTTTAAAGTGAACATATATATCGGGTGGCTTTTCAAATTAATCCCTTTGATTATGGGCTTAATTTGTATCGCGTTAGGTGGCTTTGTGCTGGAAAGTTCTGGGCAAAGTGAGTATTTCGTCGCGGGTCATGTGCTGATTTCTCTGGCAGCCATATGCCTGGCATTATTCACTACCGCATTTATTATCATTTCGCAGCTCACGCGCGGCGTTAATACGTTTTACAATACATTGTTCCCCATTATTGGCTATGCGGGGTCAATTATCACCATGATATGGGGCTGGGCACTGTTAGCAGGCAATGATGTGATGGCAGACGAGTTTGTTGCCGGCCATGTTATTTTTGGCGTTGGTATGATTGCCGCCTGTGTATCGACAGTGGCAGCGTCATCCGGTCACTTTCTGCTCATTCCCAAAAACGCAGCAGGGAGCAAGAGCGATGGAACACCGGTACAGGCTTATTCGTCATTAATCGGTAATTGCCTCATTGCCGTTCCCGTTTTACTCACCCTGCTCGGTTTCATTTGGTCTATTACGCTGTTACGTAGTGCCGACATAACTCCGCATTATGTCGCCGGTCACGTATTGCTTGGGTTAACCGCAATCTGTGCCTGTCTAATTGGCCTTGTTGCCACAATCGTCCATCAAACACGTAATACGTTCTCATCCAAAGAGCACTGGCTGTGGTGTTATTGGGTTATTATTCTCGGCTCAATCACGGTGCTGCAGGGCATATACGTGTTAGTCAGCTCCGATGCAAGCGCCCGACTGGCTCCCGGCATTATCCTCATTTGCCTCGGAATGATCTGTTACAGCATATTCTCAAAAGTCTGGCTACTGGCACTGGTCT
This sequence comes from Escherichia sp. F1, assembly GCF_046764225.1. Lineage (NCBI taxonomy): Bacteria > Pseudomonadati > Pseudomonadota > Gammaproteobacteria > Enterobacterales > Enterobacteriaceae > Escherichia > Escherichia sp. F1. The sequence continues at coordinate 275,486 of NZ_CP177202.1, read as the reverse complement.
GGAGACGTACCTGTTCGTTAGCCAACAGAATACCGATGATTCCCGTCTTCACCTGCCTGTTTTGCCTTTTCCTGGCATCGTTTCTTGCGGAAATGGCGCAGACCGACATAGGGTATTTTATTCCTTCGCGGGTTCTGGTCGGTTTGGGAGCGGTATGCTTTACGTTGTTCTCAATCGTTTCAATATTAGAAGCGGGTTCTGCTAAAAAATAATTGCAACGTACCGGTTAAAACCAGCGTTGATTATTTGCGTAACGCTGGTTTTTCTTAGGTATCATGAAATAACGCAGCATTAATGCATAGTGGTTAAGTATAAAAAAACAGCAAAGTTGCTGATTTTTTCAGCCTGTTCATATTTTATAAAGATCTGGCCACTGGGTGAGTTTTCAATCACCTTTCCTTCCACCTTATGTTAAGCCTGGAGGGTTTCAGTTCACAGGCTCATTAGAAAATAATCACAAGATAACCACTATCAAAATTAGCTCATTTTTAATGCGACTCTAATAATTTTCATCTTTAGGAAATAGCTCAGGACGACTTCGCTGCAATCAAATCCTGCGCACAAGCCCATGCACTCGACCACGCCCACTGGAAGTTATAGCCCCCCAGCCAGCCGGTGACGTCCATCACTTCGCCGATGAAGTACAGCCCAGGCACTTTGCGCGCTTCCATCGTCCGTGAAGAGAGTTCGTTGGTGTCCACGCCGCCGAGCGTCACTTCGGCAGTGCGATAGCCTTCAGTGCCGTTGGGTTGTACGCGCCAGTCGGTCAATGTGCTAATCAGTGCCTGTTGGTCACGCACGTTGAGCTGTTTTAGCGAGACATCCGGGATTTGCCCGAGTTGTTGTAAACGTTCAACCAACCGCTTCGGTAGATGAACCGCCAGAGTGTTTTTCAGGCTCTGATTCGGATGTGCATTACGCTGCTCATTCAGGAAGGTTTCGAGGTCCACATCCGGTAGCAGATTGATACTGACAAATTCACCCGGTTGCCAGTAGCTGGAAATTTGCAACACCGCCGGTCCAGATAAGCCGCGGTGGGTGAAGAGTAAGTTCTCACGGAAAACGGTGCCGTTTTCAGCGGTAATCACGGAAGGTACCGCCACGCCCGCCAGCACCTGTAACTCTTCGAGCAACGGTTTATGCAGAGTGAATGGCACCAGGCCCGCGCGGGTCGGCAGCACGTTGAGGCCAAATTGTTCGGCAATCTTATAACCAAACGGCGACGCGCCCAGCCCCGGCATTGACAGTCCACCGGTCGCGATGACCAGCTTTTCGCAACCGACAGTCATGCCGTTCAGTTCAAGCGTGAAGCCTGTTTCATCCTTCGCCACACTCAGCACTTCGCTACGCAATCTGAAGGCCACATTGCCCTTCTCGCACTCATCCACCAGCATGTCGACAATCTGCTGCGCGGAGTCATCGCAGAAGAGTTGCCCTAACGTTTTCTCGTGCCAGGTGATGCCGTGTTTATTGACCAGATCAATGAAATCCCACTGGGTAAAACGCGCGAGTGCAGATTTACAAAAATGCGGATTCTGGCTCAGATAAGCGCCCGGTTCGACATAAAGATTGGTAAAGTTGCAGCGCCCACCGCCAGACATGAGGATTTTGCGCCCTGGTTTTTTACCATTATCGATCAGCAGAACCCGGCGCCCTGCCTGACCTGCCAGCGCAGAACAGAACATACCCGCCGCACCAGCGCCTATAATAATGGCATCAAACCTTTCCACGTTGCGCTCCTCTAAGAAAAAACGGGCGTGAATTGTAAAGATTCCTCAGTGGTCGCACCAGCATCAATATTACTAAAAGGAAGTATTTGCCTGAATTATATAAGATAATTATTTTTTGAGTGAAATCCATACAGGAGGCAAATCAAAAAAAGTCTATATTTCACTTTGCCCGCGCCGCGAAAGTCACTGATAATGCGCCGCGTTCATGTCCTCAAAATGGCGTAACGTCCTATGCTACATTTGTTTGCTGGCCTGGATTTGCATACCGGGCTGTTATTATTGCTTGCACTGGCTTTTGTGCTGTTCTACGAAGCCATCAATGGTTTCCATGACACAGCCAACGCCGTGGCAACCGTTATCTATACCCGCGCGATGCGTTCTCAGCTCGCCGTGGTTATGGCGGCGGTGTTCAACTTTTTGGGTGTTTTGCTGGGTGGTCTGAGTGTTGCCTATGCCATTGTGCATATGCTGCCGACGGATCTGCTGCTTAATATGGGATCGTCTCATGGCCTTGCCATGGTGTTCTCTATGTTGCTGGCGGCGATTATCTGGAACCTGGGTACCTGGTACTTTGGTTTACCTGCATCCAGCTCTCATACGCTGATTGGCGCGATCATCGGGATTGGTTTAACCAATGCGTTGATGACCGGGACGTCAGTGGTGGATGCACTCAATATCCCGAAAGTATTAAGTATTTTCGGTTCTCTGATCGTTTCCCCTATTGTCGGCCTGGTGTTTGCTGGCGGTCTGATTTTCTTGCTGCGTCGCTACTGGAGCGGCACCAAGAAACGCGCCCGTATCCACCTGACCCCAGCGGAGCGTGAAAAGAAAGACGGCAAGAAAAAGCCGCCGTTCTGGACGCGTATTGCGCTGATCCTTTCCGCTATCGGCGTGGCGTTTTCGCACGGCGCGAACGATGGTCAGAAAGGCATTGGTCTGGTTATGTTGGTATTGATTGGCGTCGCACCAGCAGGCTTCGTGGTGAACATGAATGCCACTGGCTACGAAATCACCCGTACCCGTGATGCCATCAACAACGTGGAAGCTTACTTTGAGCAGCACCCTGCGCTGCTGAAACAGGCTACCGGTGCTGATCAGTTAGTACCGGCTCCGGAAGCTGGCGCAACGCAACCTGCGGAGTTCCATTGCCATCCGTCGAATACCATTAACGCGCTCAACCGCCTGAAAGGCATGTTGACTACTGATGTGGAAAGCTACGACAAGCTGTCGCTTGATCAACGTAGCCAGATGCGCCGCATTATGCTGTGCGTTTCTGACACTATCGACAAAGTGGTGAAGATGCCTGGCGTGAGTGCAGACGATCAGCGCCTGTTGAAGAAACTGAAGTCCGACATGCTTAGCACCATCGAGTATGCGCCGGTGTGGATCATCATGGCGGTCGCGCTGGCGTTAGGTATCGGTACGATGATTGGCTGGCGTCGTGTGGCAACGACTATCGGTGAGAAAATCGGTAAGAAAGGCATGACCTACGCTCAGGGGATGTCTGCCCAGATGACGGCGGCAGTGTCCATCGGCCTGGCAAGTTATACCGGGATGCCGGTTTCCACTACCCACGTACTCTCCTCTTCTGTCGCGGGGACGATGGTGGTAGATGGCGGCGGCTTACAGCGTAAAACCGTAACCAGTATTCTGATGGCCTGGGTGTTTACCCTTCCGGCTGCGGTACTGCTTTCCGGCGGGCTGTACTGGCTCTCCTTGCAGTTCCTGTAATCACACGCACCAAAACGAGCGGGTCAGTTTACTGGCCCGCTTTTTTTATGCGTTATTTTTGCTGAAGTGCTTAATGCCAAATCATCAATGCAATCAGACTGACCACCACCAGACCACACAATGCGCTGGTCAGAATAAACTGCCGACGCACCCGCTCACAGCGGCGAATAAACTCATCATCGTGATGATCGCGATAACGTTGGGCATAGATATACCAAACGAGACGCACCTGTTTGTTGGGTTGGCCATGTGAGGTAAAAAAGCCCCCTCCATCAACATATTGATAGAGCAATGGATCGCAGTTACGCAGTACCACTAACAACGCGCGTAGTGATGAGAAATAGCGCGCCATGTTAACAATGCAAACGACACATAAAGCCCAAAATAATGCGACGGTGCTTATCATACCTCCTCCCCGGCGACCTGCCCGCGGAGTTCCACCCCGGGGCTACCGCTCCCGATACGCTGCCAATCAGTTAACACCAGGTCCTGGAGAAACCGCTTTTGTGGTGACCAACATCCGAGCGGCTCTATAGATAGTGTAGGAGATCAGGTTGTTTTTTTTCCAGAAGGTTAACCACTATCAATATATTCATGTCGAAAATTTGTTTATCTAACGGGTAAGCAAGGCGGATTGACGGATCATCCGGGTCGCTATAAGGTAAGGATGGTCTTAACACTGAATCATTACGGCTGGGTTAGCCCCGCGCACGTAGTTCGCAGGACGCGGGTGACGTAACGGCACAAGAAACGCTAGCTGGCCAGTCATCGACAACTTTATGGAAGGAGTAACACTATGGCTTATAAACACATTCTCATCGCGGTCGATCTCTCCCCGGAAAGCAAAGTTCTGGTAGAGAAAGCAGTCTCTATGGCTCGCCCCTACAATGCGAAAGTTTCTCTGATCCACGTAGATGTAAACTACTCTGACCTATACACCGGGCTTATTGATGTGAATCTGGGTGATATGCAGAAACGCATCTCTGAAGAGACACATCATGCGCTGACCGAGCTTTCCACTAATGCAGGCTACCCAATCACTGAAACCCTGAGCGGCAGCGGCGACCTGGGTCAGGTTCTGGTCGATGCAATCAAGAAATACGATATGGATTTGGTGGTTTGTGGTCACCACCAGGACTTCTGGAGCAAACTGATGTCTTCCGCACGTCAGCTGATCAACACCGTTCACGTTGATATGCTGATTGTTCCGCTGCGCGACGAAGAAGAATAATCTTCCCTCTACGACGTGTTCCTGAACGCCCGCATATGCGGGCGTTTTGCTTTTTGGCGCGCCTTGTTACCTTGCAGCGTAAACACCTTATCTGGCCTACGGTCTGCGTACGCAATCAAAATCCCCTACCAATACAACATTTAACACCATCATATTTTCCATCATTAGTGTGATCAGCTGGTTATTTTCTGTTGTAATAGTGTATTAATCTATTCACCGCATCAATATTAAGAATCTCTGACAGATGTAAACTTTTTCGCGCGTTATCCCTTACGCGTTCATACTTTTCAGGATGGTATTGGAAGGTTAATAAATATGAATACAACAACACCCATGGGGATGCTGCAGCAACCTCGCCCATTTTTCATGATCTTTTTTGTCGAGTTATGGGAGCGATTCGGCTACTACGGCGTGCAGGGCGTACTGGCGGTTTTCTTCGTTAAGCAGCTTGGATTCTCGCAAGAACAGGCTTTTGTCACTTTTGGTGCTTTTGCTGCGCTGGTCTATGGCCTCATTTCCATTGGCGGCTATGTCGGCGACCACCTGCTGGGGACCAAACGCACCATTGTTCTCGGAGCACTTGTGCTGGCGATTGGCTACTTCATGACCGGCATGTCGCTACTTAAGCCTGACCTGATTTTCATCGCCCTGGGGACTATCGCTGTCGGTAACGGCCTGTTTAAAGCTAACCCAGCCAGCTTGCTTTCGAAGTGCTATCCACCGAAAGATCCGCGGCTTGATGGCGCATTTACCCTGTTCTATATGTCGATCAACATCGGCTCGTTGATAGCGTTATCGCTAGCCCCTGTGATCGCTGATAGATTCGGCTATTCAGTCACCTACAACCTGTGCGGTGCGGGATTAATTATCGCGCTATTGGTTTACATCGCCTGTCGCGGAATGGTGAAAGACATTGGTTCTGAACCCGACTTCCGGCCGATGAGCTTCAGCAAACTGTTGTACGTGTTACTTGGCAGCGTGGTGATGATCTTCGTCTGTGCATGGCTGATGCACAACGTAGAAGTCGCCAATCTGGTGCTGATTGTTCTCTCCATCGTCGTCACCATCATCTTCTTTCGTCAGGCATTCAAGCTGGATAAAACCGGGCGCAATAAAATGTTTGTCGCCTTTGTCCTGATGCTCGAAGCGGTGGTGTTTTACATTCTCTACGCCCAGATGCCAACGTCGCTGAACTTCTTTGCCATCAACAACGTGCATCATGAAATTCTCGGCTTTTCCATCAACCCGGTCAGCTTCCAGGCGCTTAACCCGTTCTGGGTGGTACTCGCCAGCCCAATACTGGCAGGCATTTACACGCATCTGGGTAACAAAGGCAAAGACCTCTCGATGCCGATGAAATTTACTCTCGGAATGTTTATGTGCTCGCTGGGCTTTCTTACAGCCGCCGCTGCGGGAATGTGGTTTGCTGATGCACAAGGACTGACATCGCCGTGGTTTATCGTGCTGGTTTACTTGTTCCAGAGCCTGGGTGAATTGTTTATTAGCGCCCTGGGTCTGGCGATGATTGCTGCCCTGGTGCCGCAGCATTTGATGGGCTTTATTCTCGGGATGTGGTTCCTGACGCAGGCTGCCGCGTTCTTGCTGGGCGGCTATGTGGCAACATTTACCGCAGTACCAGACAACATTACCGATCCGCTTGAGACGTTGCCCGTCTATACCAACGTGTTTGGTAAGATTGGCCTGGTTACGCTGGGCGTTGCGGTGGTGATGCTGCTGATGGTGCCGTGGCTGAAACGAATGATTGCGACGCCCGAAAGCCATTAATTATTCTTGCAGAAAGCAGGGTAGCGATAACGCTACCCTGCTTGACTTTTACACCGGCGTACCTGCATAGATATCAAACCTATGCCCTTTGGTCACTACCGCGTTTGGCGTGGCGACATTCGCCAGCGGCGGCGCGTAGTCCGGGCGCTTTACCACCACGCGTTTGGTCGCCAGCAAGCGTGCAGGCTCCAGCAATCCATCGGCATCAAGATCCGGCCCCACCAGCGACTGAAAGACTCGCATCTCTTTTTTCACCAACGCGCTTTTCTGCTTATGCGGGAACATCGGGTCGAGATAGACCACCTGCGGGCGCGGAGTAATATCGGTCAGCGCCGTCAGGCTGGAAGCGTGAATTAACTGCAACCGCTCCTGCAACCAGCCGCCGATTTCCGCATCCGCATAACCACGCGCCAGGCCGTCGTCGAGCAATGCAGCAACCACCGGATTACGCTCCAGCATCCGCACGCGGCAGCCGACCGAAGCCAGCACAAAGGCATCGCGCCCCAGCCCTGCGGTAGCGTCCACCACGTCTGGCAAATAATCGCCTTTAATACCCACCGCTTTCGCCACTGCCTCCCCACGTCCGCCGCCGAATTTGCGACGGTGCGCCATCGCCCCGCCAACAAAATCAACAAAGATGCCGCCAAGTTTTGGCTCATCACGCTTGCGCAGTTCCAGATGCTCCGGCGTTAATACCAGCGCCATCAGGTTGTCTTCATCATGTTCCAGCCCCCAGCGGGCCGCCAGAACAGATAAGGCACCGTCTCCGGTGCCTGTTTCATCAATTAAGCAGATTTTCACTGAATGATCAGCCCTTAATGCCGTAATGCTCCAGCATCGCATCCAGCTGCGGTTCACGACCACGGAAGCGTTTGAACAGATCCATCGGCTCTTCTGAACCGCCACGGCTCAGAATGTTGTCGAGGAACGACTGTCCGGTTTCACGGTTGAAAATGCCCTCTTCCTCAAAGCGCGAGAAGGCATCTGCCGCCAGCACGTCGGCCCACAGGTAGCTGTAGTAACCTGCGGCATAACCACCGGCGAAAATATGGCTGAAAGCGTGCGGGAAACGGCCCCAGGATGGAGACGGTACTACGGCAACCAGTTTCTTGATTTCTGCCAGAGTTTCGAGGATTTTCGCTCCCTGATCCGGGCGGAACTCGGCATGGAGGCGGAAATCAAACAGGCCGAACTCCAGCTGGCGCAGAATAAACAGCGCCGCCTGGTAGTTCTTAGCCGCCAGCATTTTATCCAGCAGCTCCTTCGGCAGCGGTTCGCCGGTTTCATAGTGACCGGAGATAAACGCCAGCGCCTCAGGCTCCCAGCACCAGTTTTCCATAAACTGGCTCGGCAGTTCGACCGCATCCCACGGCACCCCGCTGATACCAGATACACCAGCAGTTTCAATGCGGGTCAGCATATGGTGCAGGCCGTGACCGAACTCGTGGAACAGGGTGATCACTTCGTCATGGGTAAACAGCGCCGGTTTACCATTCACCGGGCGGTTGAAGTTACAGGTCAGATACGCGACCGGTTTTTGCAGCGAACCGTCGGCTTTACGCATCTGGCCTACGCAGTCATCCATCCACGCCCCGCCGCGCTTGTTCTCACGGGCATACAGGTCGAGGTAGAAGCTGCCGCGCAGTTCGTTGTTCTCGTCATACAGTTCGAAGAAACGTACATCCGGATGCCAGACATCAACATCTTTACGCTCTTTAGCGGTGATGCCGTAAATACGTTTCACCACTTCAAACAAGCCGTTAACCGCTTTGTTTTCCGGGAAGTACGGACGCAGTTGTTCGTCACTGATGCTGTAGAGGTGCTGTTTTTGTTTTTCGCTGTAGTACGCGATATCCCACGGCTGCAACTCATCCACGCCAAATTCGGCTTTAGCGAAGGCACGCAGTTGCGCCAGCTCTTTTTCACCTTGCGGACGCGCGCGTTTTGCCAGATCGGTTAAGAAATCAAGCACCTGCTGCGGATTTTCTGCCATTTTAGTGGCAAGGGATTTAAAGGCGTAGTTTTCAAAACCCAGCAGTTGCGCCAGTTCGTGACGCAGCGCGAGGATCTCTTCCATCACCTTGCTGTTGTCCCACTTTCCGGCGTTCGGGCCTTGATCGGAAGCGCGGGTGCTGTAAGCACGATACATCTCTTCGCGCAGAGCCTGGTTGTCGCAGTAGGTCATTACCGGCAAGTAGCTTGGGATATCCAGCGTCAGCAAATAACCTTCCAGCTCTTTCGCTTCGGCCTGGGCTTTTGCCGCAGCCAGCGCGCTTTCTGGCATCCCCGCCAGCTCCGCTTCGTCGGTAACGAGTTTGGTCCAGTCCATCGTCGCATCGAGGACGTTGTTGCTGTACTGATTGCCCAGTTCAGAAAGACGGGTAGCAATTTCGCCGTAACGCTGCTGTTTCTCTTTCGGCAGACCGATGCCAGAGAGTTCGAAGTCGCGCAGTGCGTTATCAACCGCTTTTTTCTGAGCCGTGTTCAGCGTGGCGTAATGATCGCCATCGCGCAGGTCGCGATATGCTTTATACAGCCCTTCATGTTGCCCTACCCAGGTGCTGTATTCTGACAGCAGCGGCAGGGTTTGTTCGTACGCTTCACGCAGTTCCGGGCTATTTTTCACCGAGTTCAGATGGCTGACCGGGGAGAAGATACGCCCCAGCACATCGTCCACTTCCGCCAACGGCTGGCAGAGATTTTCCCAGGTGTACGGTGCCCCTTGCGCTACTACGCGCTCCACATTTTCGCGGCAGTCGTTCAGCGCCTTAGTCACGGCTGGAACGACATGTTCCGGGAGAATTTTAGAAAACGGAGGCAATTCAAAGGGAGTCAGTAACGGATTCGTCATTAGCGCAGTCCTGGTTAAAGAGGTTAAGGAAGCGCTCAACAGGCGCTTTACATAATGTTTGTAGCATGGGGTTAAGTGTAGTGAATTTCAATGAGAAACGTTACGCTTTCGCGGCGGCGGCCTCTTTTCGGTATACTGTCCTGATAGGCTTTTGTGCGCCCCGAATACGGGCCGATTTTTACTTACCGGAACACCTTTACCCATGCTCAGTTATCGCCACAGCTTTCACGCTGGCAACCACGCCGACGTCCTTAAACATACCGTTCAGAGCCTGATCATCGAATCGCTGAAAGAGAAAGATAAACCGTTTCTCTATCTCGATACCCACGCAGGGGCCGGGCGTTATCAGTTAGGCAGCGAACATGCCGAGCGTACCGGCGAATATCTCGAAGGTATCGCCCGTATCTGGCAGCAGGACGATTTGCCTGCGGAGCTGGAGCCGTACATCAATGTGGTAAAACACTTCAACCGTAGCGGTCAGTTGCGTTACTACCCCGGTTCACCGTTGATTGCCCGTCAGTTACTGCGTGAACAGGACAGCCTGCAACTGACCGAGCTGCACCCGAGCGATTACCCGTTGCTGCGTTCTGAATTTCAGAAAGACAATCGTGCGCGCGTCGAAAAAGCCGATGGTTTCCAGCAGCTTAAGGCCAAACTGCCGCCGGTTTCCCGCCGTGGTTTAATCCTTATCGACCCGCCGTATGAAATGAAAACCGACTATCAGGCGGTGGTCAGCGGGATAGCAGAAGGTTACAAACGTTTCGCCACTGGCACTTACGCACTGTGGTATCCGGTGGTGCTGCGCCAGCAAATTAAGCGCATGATCCACGACCTGGAAGCGACCGGCATTCGCAAAATTCTGCAAATTGAACTGGCGGTACTGCCAGACAGCGATCGCCGTGGCATGACCGCTTCCGGCATGATTGTGATTAACCCGCCGTGGAAGCTGGAACAGCAGATGAATAACGTGCTGTCATGGCTGCACAGCAAACTGGTTCCGGCTGGCACCGGGCATGCCACCGTAAGCTGGATCGTGCCGGAGTAATTGCAGCCATCGCTGGCACCTATTATGTCTCGCGCTACAATCGCGGTAATCAACGATAAGGACAATATGTCATGACTAAACACTATGATTACATCGCCATCGGCGGCGGCAGCGGCGGTATCGCCTCCATCAACCGCGCGGCTATGTACGGCCAGAAATGCGCGCTGATTGAAGCCAAAGAACTGGGCGGCACCTGCGTGAACGTCGGCTGCGTGCCGAAGAAAGTGATGTGGCACGCGGCGCAAATCCGTGAAGCGATCCACATGTACGGCCCGGATTATGGTTTCGATACCACTATCAATAAGTTCAACTGGGAAACGTTGATCGCCAGCCGTACCGCCTATATCGACCGAATTCATACTTCCTATGAAAATGTGCTCGGTAAAAATAACGTTGATGTAATCAAAGGCTTTGCCCGCTTCGTTGATGCCAAAACGCTGGAGGTAAACGGCGAAACCATCACGGCCGATCATATTCTGATCGCCACCGGCGGTCGTCCGAGCCACCCGGATATTCCGGGCGTGGAATACGGTATTGATTCTGATGGCTTCTTCGCCCTGCCGGCGCTGCCAGAGCGCGTAGCGGTTGTTGGCGCGGGTTACATCGCCGTTGAACTGGCGGGCGTGATTAACGGCCTCGGCGCGAAAACGCATCTGTTTGTGCGTAAACATGCGCCGCTGCGCAGCTTCGACCCGATGATCTCTGAAACGCTGGTTGAAGTGATGAATGCCGAAGGTCCGCAGTTGCACACCAACGCCATCCCGAAAGCGGTAGTGAAAAATGCCGATGGTAGCCTGACGCTGGAGCTGGAAGATGGTCGCAGTGAAACGGTGGATTGCCTGATTTGGGCGATTGGTCGCGAGCCTGCCAATGACAACATCAACCTGGAAGCCGCTGGTGTAAAAACCAACGAAAAAGGCTATATCGTCGTCGATAAATATCAAAACACCAACGTTGAAGGTATTTACGCGGTGGGCGATAACACGGGTGCAGTGGAACTGACACCGGTAGCAGTTGCAGCGGGTCGCCGTCTCTCTGAACGCCTGTTTAATAACAAGCCTGATGAGCATCTGGATTACAGCAACATTCCGACCGTGGTCTTCAGCCATCCGCCGATTGGGACTGTTGGTTTAACGGAACCGCAGGCGCGCGAGCAGTACGGCGACGATCAGGTGAAAGTGTATAAATCCTCTTTCACCGCGATGTATACCGCAGTCACCACTCACCGCCAGCCGTGCCGCATGAAGCTGGTATGTGTTGGACCGGAAGAGAAGATTGTCGGTATTCACGGCATTGGTTTTGGTATGGATGAAATGTTGCAGGGCTTCGCGGTGGCGCTGAAGATGGGGGCGACCAAAAAAGACTTCGACAATACCGTCGCCATTCACCCGACGGCGGCAGAAGAGTTCGTGACCATGCGTTAAATGTTAAAGGGCAAAGAGTGGTGTGCTCTTTGCCCTTAGTTACGTTTCCGCTATCAGTTCAGAAGCTGAAGCAGAAAGCGGATCAGTTCCAGCAGCGCAATTAACGCCCCAAGAACGATGATTGCTTTATCAATCACCCGTTTTCTCCATGCGATGGAGTGAGAATGCATCCGCTTACTCATCCACTGCCTGTCACGGCGCATGTCTCATTGTTAGATAAGAACTCTCTCACTCCGGCCAGAGCATCAGTTAACGGCACCACCCGTACTTCTGACCAGGACTTTGAAAGCGTTTATGCGCATTACCAGAGTGAAAATGCCTCAGAGCTAACTGGATAATCATACAGTACATGCAGGTTATAAAACCAGCACGTCCTTGCAATAGTTTCAGTATGGTATTAGCATTGATGCGTTAGATGATGGCATTCTCACTCCAACCAGAGCCACCAACTCAGGGCTGGAAAGTAAAAAACCGACGCGAAGTCGGTTTTTTTACGTCCGGATTCGGACAAGGCTTGGTACGGCAGCGACCCGATGAAAGTATATAAATCCTCTTTCACCAACATGTATAGCAAACTGTCCCTTCTCCAGCTGAAGAAATCGCTAATTCTTGCAATGTTAGCCACTGGCTAATAGTATTGAACTGTTAGATAAGAGCTCTCTCACTCCAGCCAGAGCCACCAACTCAGGGCTGGAAAGTAAAAAACCGACGCAAAGTCGGTTTTTTTACGTCCTGATTCAGACCTCCTTTCAAATGAATAGCCAACTCAAAATTCACACCTATTACCTTCCTCTGCACATACACATTCGTTAAACCATATATGTTTTTGACTTATCCGCTTCGAAGAGAGACACTACCTGCAACAATCAGGAGCGCAATATGTCATTTCTGTTACCCATCCAACTGTTCAAAATTCTTGCTGATGAAACCCGTCTGGGCATCGTTTTACTGCTCAGCGAGCTGGGAGAATTATGCGTCTGCGATCTCTGTACTGCCCTCGATCAGTCGCAGCCCAAGATATCCCGCCACCTGGCATTGCTGCGTGAAAGTGGGCTATTGCTGGATCGCAAGCAGGGTAAGTGGGTTCATTACCGCTTATCACCGCATATTCCATCATGGGCCGCGAAAATTATTGAGCAGGCCTGGCGATGCGAACAGGAAAAGGTTCAGGTGATTGTCCGCAACCTGGCTCGACAAAATTGTTCCGAAGACAGTAAGAACATTTGTAGTTAAAAAATTTATCTAAACACATATGGATTTGCACATGTGTTTTTTCCGGGAGGCATTATGTTACTGGCAGGCGCTATCTTTGTCCTGACCATCGTATTGGTTATCTGGCAGCCGAAAGGTTTAGGCATCGGCTGGAGTGCAACGCTCGGCGCGGTACTGGCGTTGCTTACGGGCGTGGTTCATCCGGGTGATATTCCGGTGGTGTGGAATATCGTCTGGAACGCGACGGCGGCGTTTATTGCCGTCATTATCATCAGCCTGCTGCTGGATGAGTCCGGCTTTTTTGAATGGGCGGCGCTGCACGTCTCACGCTGGGGCAATGGACGCGGTCGCTTGCTGTTTACCTGGATTGTCCTGCTCGGTGCTGCCGTTGCAGCTCTGTTTGCCAATGATGGCGCGGCGCTTATTTTGACACCGATTGTCATCGCCATGCTGCTGGCTTTAGGGTTCAGTAAAGGCACGACGCTTGCGTTCGTGATGGCGGCCGGGTTCATTGCCGATACCGCCAGCCTGCCGCTTATTGTCTCCAACCTGGTGAATATCGTTTCCGCAGATTTCTTTGGCCTCGGCTTTCGCGAATATGCCTTGGTGATGGTGCCGGTGGATATCGCCGCGATTGTTGCCACGCTGGTGATGTTGCATCTCTATTTCCGCAAAGATATTCCGCAGAACTACGACATGGCGCTGCTGAAATCTCCCGCAGAAGCGATTAAAGATCCTGCTACGTTCAAAACTGGCTGGGTTGTTTTACTGCTTCTGCTGGTGGGATTTTTCGTTCTGGAACCGCTCGGCATTCCGGTCAGCGCCATTGCGGCAGTGGGCGCGCTGATATTATTTGCCGTCGCTAAACGCGGTCATGCAATTAATACGGGTAAGGTGCTACGCGGTGCGCCCTGGCAGATTGTCATCTTCTCGCTCGGCATGTATCTGGTGGTTTATGGCCTGCGCAATGCCGGACTAACGGAATATCTTTCTGGCGTACTCAACGTGCTGGCGGAAAACGGCCTGTGGGCCGCGACGCTCGGCACCGGATTCCTCACCGCCTTCCTCTCTTCTATTATGAACAATATGCCGACGGTACTGGTTGGCGCGTTGTCCATTGATGGCAGCACGGCATCTGGCGTTATCAAAGAAGCGATGGTTTATGCCAACGTGATTGGCTGCGATTTGGGGCCGAAAATTACCCCAATTGGTAGCCTGGCGACGCTGCTCTGGCTGCACGTACTTTCGCAGAAGAATATGACTATCAGCTGGGGATATTACTTCCGTACAGGGATTATCATGACCCTGCCGGTGCTTTTTGTGACGCTGGCTGCGCTGGCGCTACGTCTCTCTTTCACTTTGTAATGAGATATTGATATGAGCAACATTACCATTTATCACAACCCAGCCTGCGGCACGTCGCGAAATACGCTGGAGATGATCCGCAACAGCGGCACAGAACCGACCATTGTCTATTATCTGGAAACCCCACCGACGCGTGATGAACTGGTCAAACTCATTGCCGATATGGGGATTTCCGTACGCGCGCTGCTGCGTAAAAACGTCGAGCCGTATGAGGAACTGGGCCTTGCAGAAGATAAATTTACTGACGATCGGTTAATCGACTTTATGCTTCAGCACCCGATTCTGATTAATCGCCCGATTGTGGTGACGCCGCTGGGAACTCGCCTGTGCCGCCCTTCAGAAGTCGTGCTGGAAATTCTGCCAGATGCGCAACAAGGCGCGTTCACCAAGGAAGATGGCGAGAAAGTGGTTGATGAAGCGGGTAAACGCTTGAAATAAAGCGGCGATATCCACTGCCCATAGTTGGTAAAGTGCGCTTTGTTTATGTCGGATGCGACGCTAACGCGTCTTATCCGACCTACAAAACCGTGCATGGCATGAAATCTGTAGCGCGTAGCGCATCAGGCAATTTTGCTATTTACGCAGCACTCCTCACGTAAGAATTCAATTATCGCTTCCAGCATTGCGTATTGCGAAACACACATCAGCGTTCGACTCTCACGGTTTTGTTTGACCAGCCCTACCGATACCAGTGCTGAAATATGGTGACTGAGTGTGGAGCCGGGGATCCCAAGCTGCTTTTGCAACTCACCGACCGGCAAACCTTGTTCCCCCGCTTTGACCAGGTGTTTGAATATGAACAAACGGGTCGGGTGACCTAGCTCTTTCAGCGCTTTAGCAACTTCTTCCAACTGCATATGACACCCCCTTTGTCTGGTTGATATTTCGATAATACCAGAAATATCTTGATCTGAATTTCATTTCGATTATTCTGGAAATATGGATTCATTCAATGAGGTTACGTATGAGTAGTTGGCTTGCGATGCTGCAAGATGCCGCAGAGATGTTTGTGTTTCTCGCCGTCGAGCTTTCTTTGCTGTTTATAGTGATTAGTGCCGGTGTCAGCCTGATAAGACAAAAGGTGCCAGACCATAAAATCCAGCAGATGATGGGGGCAAGAAAAGGGAAAGGCTATCTCCTGGCTGCTCTGTTGGGAGCCGTTACCCCGTTCTGTAGTTGCTCGACAATCCCCATGTTACGTGGATTGTTATCAGCGAAAGCCGGGTTTGGTCCGACTCTCACTTTTTTATTTGTTTCCCCATTACTTAATCCCATTATCGTCGGGTTAATGTGGGTGACCTTTGGCTGGAAAGTTACCTTGTTGTACGCGATTATCGCCGCCGGCGTCTCCGTACTTGCCAGTATTATCCTGGATTCCCTGGGATTTGAACGTCATATCATTGCCAGTAAAAGCTCATCAGCAAATTGTTGTGCTCCAGCCAAAACTTCGCCGGGGACGACATATACGCCAATAAAAGTGAGTTGCTGTAGTCCAGCGGCTAAAGCCATTGAGAAACCTGTAGTAAACTGTTGCAGTACCAAAGCTGTGGTAAGTATTAATCCCATAAAACTAGCCACCAAAGATGCGTTGCAACAGTTTAAAGATGTACTGCCATATCTTTTGTTAGGGGTATTAATAGGCTCTTTTATTTATGGCTTTATTCCCTCAGAGTGGATTGCCGCTCATGCAGGGGCAGATAATCCCTTCGCCATCCCATTGAGCGCCGTTGTCGGAATTCCGCTGTATATCCGGGCAGAGGCGGTTATCCCTCTGGCATCTGTTCTGATGACAAAAGGAATGGGGCTGGGAGCATTAATGGCATTAATCATCGGCAGTGCCGGAGCAAGCCTGACGGAAGTGATATTACTTAAATCAATGTTCAGAATGCCGATGATAGCTGCATTCCTGACGGTTATCTTAGGTATGGCTATCTTGATGGGCTATTTGACTCAAATGCTATTTTAAATAGATGCCAGCAGTAAACTATAAGGAGCATTGTGAGTGCCTTATCCTTCTGAGTAGAAAATCATAGATAGGATAATCCTTAAAAATCACAAATAACTTAACTAATGCTTTGAGAATGATGACGGATCCGTCAGTAAGTCATCAATCGACAATCACCACGCAATCATGCTTCTCTGACATTTTATCGGAGAAGCAATGTCTCTTTGTTTCAGTGCTATCCCCCTTTTAAAGGGCAGATTTCAGTCGCCAATACAACACATTTTTAAATACACTTTAACCTGGTTCATTATTACACATCTAAAACATCACAAAAATATCACTTCACACACTATCGGTGAACATCATAACTTTTTAAAATGAGCGCTTTTTGATAGTTGTTAACGTTTTCCTTTACGATACTATCACTGCCCTTTTTTTATACACAAATATTACCGGGTGGAGATAAAAGGGAAATCAAAGGTAATTATATCAGGAAGAGATAACGCATTACATTTATTGTGTGTAGAAGAAAATCCATTCCTGTTCTAATTATCCAATTTAAACATCTTAGCATAAAACAAATGATGAATAAGGAATTTTATGTCAATTGACTTTACCCCAGGTATAATAAATACATATCACGGCGATATTTATAACTGCACAACAAATACCGATAATGCTAAAACGCCAGATACACCGAAGTGGCCTTGCGATAATTGGGAAGAACAACAACCCATTAATTCCACATTCTCTGGAGAAGGATATACCTCTGATCAATATGATTTAGCGCGGAAACACCTCCCACAAATTTATGCGTGCCGCACGAACACCACATATACAAATGCAGACTACTCCAAAGTTGTGGCTCAACTTGTAAGTCTTATTACTAACATTGAATCGATAAGTTCGACACCACTTACGCGGCAGGCACAGGGACTACTTAATCAAATTAATAACATTAGATACGAAAAGAATAAAAATTCTGAATGTCGAATCATTGTTGTCGCTAATCCTAAACCCGACAAGGCAATCATAACTAAAATTAGCGTAGAAGAGGGAATACCAGTAAGATTCAGTGTCCAAACCATGTTTTCAGATACTAATTTTAATGCTGAACAACGAGCTGACTTACCGACTAATATAAAAGATATTCAAAGCCTGTATCAAAAAATGACGAAGTTATATATTGAACACAGTGAAAATAAAAACAGGATGAAAGTCTTTGCCGGAACCAACTTTATTGATTTCAATATGACAGGACAGAACCTGTCCGGGTTCGTTCTAACCTTGTCAAGGTTTTATTTCGAAGATCTACTTAATATAAATTTCACTGACGCAAATTTAGGTGACACTATTTTTTCACATAAAGAACACCCTACCCCAAAATTATATAAAGACGAACAATATCTTGACAAACAAATCGAAGGTTTATTTTCAACATTATTAACCATTAATGACAACTTTTTACGAGCAAAAGCGGAAATTGCTTCGACAATAATTAAATTCTTAGAGGCCAGGATAACCAATCTTTCATACAATGACATATTAAAATATCAGCAAGAATTCCAAAAACAATGTTATAAGCAAGTTAAAGCCTTTACGACACTCTCCCGATACAATAAAATTCAAACATGGGCAGAAATGTCTGAATATCAATTCGAAGTATTTCAATACGAGACACTTAACCCAAAAAAAATGTCACGCACGCCTTATTTAAAGAGATCGCTACCTGATGAAAAAACTATAAATTATGGGGTGGAAATAGAAATACCATCCGGCAAAAGAATTCGCTTATCAAATCATTATCAGAATATAATACCATAATATTGATTATTAGCGCTTTATAAGCATTGAATAAAAATAGATTTTATGTACCTTTAAAAAAAGGCTATTTTATGGGGCGATGGATACTCATGTCACGCCCCAAAATTAACAGAATTAAACTAAACAGAAGGGATATAAACATCAGACAGGTTTACGTTACTATCAGGCATATCGCCTCAGAATCAGATGAAAACTATAAAGAAATATCTATTATGGTTTTAATATTTGTTGATAAGGATAGTAACATGAACATGACAAAAGGTGCACTCATCCTCAGCCTTTCATTTTTGCTTGCCGCATGTAGTTCAATTCCGCAAAATATCAAAGGCAATAACCAACCTGATATTCAAAAAAGTTTTGTTGCTGTTCATAACCAGCCGGGGTTATATGTTGGTCAACAAGCGCGCTTTGGTGGGAAGGTTATCAACGTTATCAATGGCAAAACGGATACGTTGTTAGAAATCGCTGTATTACCGTTGGATAGCTATGCGAAGCCTGATATTGAAGCCAACTATCAGGGCCGACTGCTCGCCAGACAAAGCGGCTTCCTTGATCCAGTGAACTATCGTAATCACTTTGTTACCATCCTCGGTACCATTCAGGGTGAACAACCTGGCTTTATCAATAAAGTCCCGTATAACTTCCTCGAAGTGAATATGCAGGGCATCCAGGTGTGGCATTTGAGAGAAGTGGTTAATACCACCTATAACCTGTGGGATTACGGCTATGGTGCATTCTGGCCGGAACCGGGCTGGGGCGCGCCTTACTACACCAATGCGGTGAGTCAGGTAACACCTGAGCTGGTCAAATAACACCACCGAGAGATGCAGATGCTTTCTCAGCATCTGCATCATGCATTACATCAAATTAATACACAGCCAGCTAACTATTATTATAAGCCCTGTCCTGTTAATTACCTTTGGCAAACTGATTATAAAGTTAATGTCCGCACCAGGAGTCGGTTATGTTTCTTATAATTACCAGGGATACGATGTTCTTCACTGCGATGAAAAACATTCTGAGTAAAGGTAATGTCGTTCATATACAGAACGAAGAAGAGATCGACGTAATGTTGCATCAGCATGCCTTCGTCATTATTGATACATTAATGAATAATGTATTTCATTCTAATTTGCTCACTCAAATTGAACGATTAAAACCTGTCCATGTGATTATTTTCTCCCCCTTTAATATTAAACGCTGCCTGGGGAAAGTACCGGTGACCTTTGTTCCGCGAACTATCACCATCATCGACTTTGTCGCACTCATCAATGGCAGTTACTGCTCTGTGCCTGAAGCGGATGTGTCCCTTTCGCGCAAGCAGCATCAGGTTCTGAGCTGCATTGCGAATCAAATGACAACGGAAGATATTCTGGAGAAACTGAAAATATCGCTAAAAACGTTCTACTGCCATAAACACAATATCATGATGATCCTCAATCTTAAGCGGATCAATGAGTTGGTACGCCATCAGCATATTGATTATCTGGTGTGATCGATTGATTAATATAAAGAGGCCCAGCAATAAATAGCCAGACCTCCCGTTAATTATACGTTATGCAGTAACGCCTTCCGGTATCAGCGAAGCAATTTGCTTACGCCATTGCGCTTGCTCCTGTTCGCCTTCTGTACGTTGACCATAAAGTTGCGCTATCTGCGTACCATCATGGGCAAACAATTCCAGACTGGTCACATAACCGTCACTAGCAGGTTTACGGGTTACCCAGGTTTCAGCAATGCTCTCTTCTAATAGATGAAGAGTAAACGTCGGGTTGAAAATATTCAGCCAACCTTTCATTGGCACCACTTTTTCTACCACGCCAGTGAAAATCTGTACGCAGCCACGGTTGCCAACAAACACCATGATTTCATTGCCATCCTGCTGTGCAGATTCAAGAATTTGCGCCAACGCACTGTTGGATACTTTGCAGGCCAAATCATCTGCCACCAGATTGAACGCCTGTTGGCGCGTCAGGTTGTGGCGCTTGAGCAACGTAAAAAACTGATGAACGTCGGTCATCGCCCGCCACTCTTGCTCAACCACACTGGCATCGGCTCGCATTTGAACGACTGGCGCATCAACGGCTTTTAACTCAAGCGGCGTATTCTCATCGGCGATAAACCGTGCCAGAAGCTCACTCCATGCCGCCATATCGGTATTGTCGGTGGCATAAACTTTTAGTAATGCATCGCCCTGATGATCAAAGAACTGAATACTCTGGCGTTCGCCACGAGTCGTATTTTCTTTAATGTGAAAAACACTGGCCCATTGATTGAGAAACAGACGCAAATCCAGCGCGCGTGGATTGAGGATCAATCCGGCATGTCCGTTCAAATGCTGGTTTGTGAACGCACCAACTTGCTCATGGACTGCATATTCATTACGGCAAATACATTTGGTCTCGCCAACACTTTCGAGCGCCGCCAGAATTTCACGGATATCGCCGCGCATCCGCCACGCATCGTGCGTGACGCGCGCAAATGCCAGTTCTGCTTCGCTAATATTCATTAAACCTGCGATGTCACGCGCGTACTTTCCGGGATTTTGTTCTTTTAACTCAAGCCAGCGTGTGTAGTGGTTCATTGTCTCTCTTCCTTCCAGATAAGATAAATGCCCCGAAATATCGGGGCAGATGATTACCATTGATAACTCACGAAAATTTTTCCGTTACGACCATCCTGTGGGATGCCTTGCGGCGACCAGTACTCTTTGTCGAAAGCGTTACCCAACACCAAAGTAGTGGTCATGCCTTTGAGCGCCTGTTGTCCTTGATAACTGACGTAGAAATCACTCACACCATAGCCAGGTTGTTTGCTGTAGCTGCTGCTGATATGTGTTGAGCGTTCGGCAAACGTACCGACCCACCCAACAGAGAAGCCACTGTGAGCGATCGGAATATTCAGGGTGCTAGTAACGGTATCCGGGTTAATACTGGAGATATATTCGCCGGTATCGGTGTCTTTGCCGCGGGTTCGGTTATAGGCCACATCAAGGCTAAACAGATCAGTGGTATATTTCGTCATCACATCCCAGCCCCAGATTTTGGCGTTCGGGACGTTATACGACATAGTTGTCGCCGCCGCGAAATCGACGGTCGTGGAGATGTAATCCTTCGCTTTGGTATCAAAGTAGCTGGCTTTAAATTCCAGGGCATCATTGGACAACATCAGGTCATCAAAACGCAGCCCAAAACCGTACTCCTGAGTTTCGTTAGTTTCCGGACGTAAGTTCGGGTTTGGCACCCAATAGTTGGTATAGAAGCGACCAATCGAGAAGTGCTTAGAATCGTTATACATTTCGCCCATCGTCGGGGCGCGGAATGCCTGGGCATATGAGCCAAATAACATCAGCCAGTTGGTCGGGTTGATAGTCATCCCCGCACGAGATGACCATTTGTCAGCATCAACATCTTTGTAGCCGTCGCTGCTACCGCGATAACTGTCATAGCGGGTTCCGCCAAGCAGGGTAATCGGCAGATCGCGTAAGGTGATCTCATCCTGTAGCCAGCCAGAGCTAAAATCGATTTTTGCTTGCGGGAAGCCCGTCGTCGCGCCGCCCGGATGTTGTTCCTGACGATAATACTCACCGCCATATGTCAGTAAGTGAGAAGCGAAACTGTCGGCAAATAGAGTGGAACGGTTCTCCAGCCTGGTTCCTTTTGTTATCTGTTCACGATACTCGCCGGAACTCCCCGTGTTTTGCGCATTAATACGGACTTCCGACCAGTAAATTTTTGCATCTGCATTTAACCAGTCGTTGCCCTGCGGGGCGAGTTTATAAGAAAGCTGCGCATCGCGTTGAATTGTTGAACGATCAACCATCGGGTTGCTGCTATCAGAAGCTTCAACGGTCTGCGGATTTTTTGGTTCACGCGCGTCGTTGTTGTAGTAACGCACTAAACCGCTCAGAGACTGGGCTGAATCAATTTGCCAGGTCCCTTTCGCCAGCATGTTATTAATGGACTCGTCATTCGGCGCGGTTTCACCATTGCTCTGGCGTAAATCACCCCGATCGCGACTGGACCAGGCCACAATACCATCCAGATTTTCAGTTCGCCCAAACGCGCTCGCGCCTAATCCCAGGCTATGGTCCCCCGTGCCGCCAGTACCAAAGACACGAAAACCACTGCTTTGTCCTTCCTGCAATAAATCTTTTGCATCGACCGTATCGTAGGAGATCACTCCACCCAGCGCACCACTGCCATACAGTAATGCTGAAGGTCCGCGAACAATCTCAACACGCTTGATCAGCGCTGGATCGAGAAAAGTGCCATTCAGGTGTCCGGTATCCGTTCCCTGGCGAACACCATCGACAAGAACCAGCACGCCGCGATGATCATAGCCACGCATATTTACATCCTGGCCGTTGGTTCGTCCGGTACCATCAAGAGTAATTCCAGGAACATGACGCAGCAAATCAGTGGCTGAAGTAGCCGTTTGATTTTCAGGAGCGGAAGTGTCGATGACGCTGACCATCATAGGCGCTTCGAAGGAACTACGGGCATTCCCCGTTGCCGTAACGGTCATGGTTTCAGTAGCAAAAGCAAACGTTGGCAAGGTGGCAGAAACAGCCAAAGCCAACAAACTCAAACGCAACGAGGTAAATTGCGGACGTGACATAGCGATTCTCCATGAGGAAAATAAAAAATGCTGGCTGCCTGGGTTAATACCGGGGTGGCTGGCGAAAAATAAATTTATTTAAAATTCAGAGCGATAATATTCGCCGGGTGAGTTTACAGGCGTTTATATCCCATGAAATTGCCTGGTATCTCGGCAAATACGCAAAAGCACGCCCTCTTTGTCAGGCAAAACGATATGCCCCATCAGGAGTGAAGAGCGCTGTGCGTTACCCTTGTAAATGATATGGCTTTGTTATCCATATGGCCGTATTTTGTTAAATGCAAACGTGATAATGAGAATTATTATCGATCAATTTTTTATGATCAAGCTTTTTTTTAACCGCCATTAACACAATAAACAGGGGGTTATGAAACTTATCCTGCGCCCTGGAAACCACTTTGTTTTTATGGTTATTCCCCCATGACCTCATCACTAAACTTTGTCGTTAACAGTGATAATTTTCTCTTCGCTTTGCTCTGCAAGCCTCGATATCTCTGGGTTCTCAGCTTTTTCCCGCGCTTAAATTTAGTCGGTAACAAGAACGTTAGCTGACGAAGCATCTTGATAAAAATCAAAAATAAATACGCTTGTAACGCCTTACGTATTGAATCGACGGTTGTATTTCATATATAACTCAAATGATAATCATGATCATTCTCAATTTGATAAGAGTTCTCATATTATGCCAAGGATCATCACCAGGCCGTTTCTTTTTTCCCCACTGACGTTATGTATTTCAGCCGTGGCCTCTGCCGCGAAGACCGCGGTAAAACGAAAAAAATTGTTTACGGCAGTACTGGCTCTTAGCTGGGCTTTTAGCGTAACGGCTGCCGAACGTATCGTGGTCGCAGGAGGATCGCTGACGGAGCTAATCTACGCGATGGGCGCTGGCGAACGCGTGGTTGGTGTCGATGAAACGACATCTTATCCACCAGAAACCGCCAAACTGCCGCATATTGGCTACTGGAAACAACTCAGCAGCGAAGGCATTTTGTCACTTCGCCCGGATAGCGTAATTACCTGGCAGGATGCCGGGCCACAAATTGTGCTCGACCAACTACGAGCGCAGAAAGTCAACGTCGTCACCCTGCCGCGTGTGCCTGCCACCCTTCAGCAGATGTACGCCAACATTCGCCAACTGGCAAAAACGCTACAGGTTCCTGAACAAGGCGAGGCGCTGGTGACACAGATCAACCAACGCCTGGAGCGAGTACAGCAAAACGTGGCGGCCAAAAAAGCCCCGGTTAAAGCCATGTTTATTCTCTCCGCAGGCGGAAGTGCGCCACAGGTTGCCGGTAAAGGCAGCGTCGCGGACGCCATTCTTTCGCTTGCCGGAGCAGAAAACGTCGCAACCCACCAGCAGTACAAAAGCTACAGTGCAGAATCACTGATTGCGGCCAATCCAGAAGTGATTGTCGTAACCTCACAAATGGTCGATGGCGATATAAATCGGCTACGTTCTATTGCCGGAATTACCCACACTGCCGCATGGAAAAACCAGCGCATTATCACCGTTGATCAAAACCTGATTCTGGGAATGGGTCCGCGTATTGCTGATGTCGTTGAGTCTTTACACCAGCAGCTTTGGCCGCAATAAATGGATTTAAATCAGACGAATGAACGTAAATAACACCCTGGATCTCACGCCACATTTTGCTTTAGACGGTGATCAGCCATTTAAAGACAGGCGCGCCATGATGCCGTTTCGTGGGGCCATTCCGGTTGCCAAAGAGCAACTGGCACAGACCTGGCAAGAGATGATCAATCAAACGGTATCACCACGTAAGCGACTGGTTTATCTACACATTCCTTTTTGTGCAACACACTGCACGTTTTGTGGTTTTTATCAGAACCGTTTTAATGAAGATGCGTGTGCTCATTATACCGACGCCCTGATTCGTGAAATAGAAATGGAAGCGGACAGCGTATTGCATCAGTCTGCCCCCATCCACGCGGTCTATTTCGGTGGCGGCACGCCTTCCGCGCTTTCGGCACACGATTTGGCCAGAATTATCACCACATTACGAGAAAAGCTGCCACTGGCCCCTGATTGTGAAATCACTATCGAAGGCCGGGTACTGAATTTTGACGCTGAGCGAATCGATGCTTGTCTTGATGCAGGAGCAAACCGCTTCTCAATTGGTATCCAGTCGTTTAACAGCAAAATCCGCAAGAAAATGGCCCGCACCTCGGATGGCCCAACCGCCATTGCGTTTATGGAAAGCCTGGTCAAACGTGACCGTGCTGCGGTGGTCTGTGACCTGCTGTTTGGCCTGCCGGGTCAGGATGCGCAAACCTGGGGAGAAGATCTGACTATTGCCCGCGATATCGGTCTCGACGGCGTCGATCTCTATGCACTCAATGTCCTGCCCAACACACCGCTGGGCAAAGCCGTGGAAAATGGGCGTACTACCGTGCCCTCTCCGGCAGAACGTCGCGATCTTTATCTGCAAGGGTGTGACTTCATGGACGAAGCCGGTTGGCGCTGTATTAGTAACAGCCACTGGGGCCGTACCACACGCGAACGCAATCTCTATAACCTGCTGATTAAACAAGGTGCCGATTGTCTGGCCTTTGGTTCCGGAGCCGGCGGTTCGATTAATGGTTACTCCTGGATGAACGAACGCAATCTTCAGACCTGGCATGAATCCGTCGCGGCAGGCAAAAAACCGCTGATGATGATCATGCGTAACGCCGAACGTAATGCGCAATGGCGTCATACCTTGCAGTCAGGTGTTGAAACAGCGCGTGTACCGCTGGATGAACTTACGCCACATGCCGAAAAACTCGCGCCGTTACTGGCTCAATGGCACCAAAAAGGCTTAAGCCGCGATGCGTCAACTTGCCTGCGGCTGACTAATGAAGGTCGTTTCTGGGCAAGCAATATTTTGCAGTCTCTTAATGAACTAATTCAGGTACTTAATGCGCCAGCGATTGTGCGTGAAAAACCATAACAGGAGTGATTTATGAGCCATGTCTCGTTACAAGAATTTTTGAAAACGGAGCCGGACGGTACGCTGGAGGTGGTAGCCGAACAATACAACACCACACTGCTGGAAGTAGTGAAAAATCTGCCCTCCTCTACCATAGTGTCAGGCGATAAATTCGATACTGTCTGGGATACCGTCTGCGAATGGGGCAACGTCACCACGTTAGTACATACTGCCGATGTAATCCTCGAATTTAGCGGCGAACTGCCTTCGGGTTTCCACCGCCACGGCTATTTCAACCTACGCGGAAAGCACGGCATGTCCGGGCATATCAAAGCAGAAAACTGCACGCATATTGCCTTGATCGAACGTAAATTTATGGGCATGGACACCGCCTCTATTCTCTTTTTCAATAAGGAAGGCAGCGCCATGCTGAAAATCTTCCTCGGCAGGGATGACCATCGTCAGCTCCTGAGCGAACAAGTCAGCGCCTTCCATGCTCTGGCAGCATCGTTAAAGGAACACGCCTGATGACACCGTGGCTACTCTTTGGCGCAGGCGGAAAAGGTGTGGGTGCCAGAACGCTTGAACTGGCGCTGGCGGAACAACGTCCGGTCGTTGCTGTCGTTCGTCATGCCGATGCCGCCACGAAACTGGCGCAACAAGGCGTACAGGTTTTTACAGGCGACGCCTGTGATGCCAGCGTAGTCGCGGATGCTTGCCGCGCAGCTGGCCCGGATGCGCTTATCATCTCAACAATGGGCGGAGCTCAGGATTATCTGGCGCACAGAACAGTGATTGATGAGGCCGAAAAGGCCGGCATCAGTCGCATGATTCTGGTGACCTCTTTGGGATGCGGCGATAGCTGGCCGTTTTTATCGGAGCGAGCAAAGGCTGCGTTTGGTCAGGCGGTACGGGAAAAAACGCTGGCGGAAAGCTGGTTGCAAACCAGCCAGCTTGATTACGCCATTCTCCGCCCTGGCGGTCTGCTTGATGGGGCGGCAACGGGCAAAGCACAACGGATACAAAATCAGGAGTGTCATGGTTTTGTTCACCGTGCCGATGTCGCCGCACATATCCATGAACTGGCAAATGCGCCAGCACTTAACCAGCAGGTCTACAGTCTGATTGAACCGGACCTGAAACCGGCGTGATACCCCGGCGCGGCATGTCCGCGCCGTAATGTCGTAACGGAGTTTTGCGTGCTCAAGGATTCACTCTCTTCCGCCAGGGTCTTTATGGGGCTATCACTATTATTGCTAGCTCTGGTGCTGTTCGGTGCCAGTCAGGGAGCGTTAAAGATCAGTTTTGATGCCCTTTTTGATGAGGAATACCGCGATATCTGGCTCAATATTCGTCTACCACGGGTTTTGCTGGCGGTGCTGGTAGGTGCAGCGTTGGCAACCGCCGGGGTAATTATGCAGGGGCTTTTTCGCAACCCAATGGCTGACCCTGGATTACTCGGCGTCAGTAGCGGTTCTGCATTAATGGTTGGCGTTGCTATTGTGCTGCCCTTCTCCTTCCCAGTGGTGCTGGTGCTCTATGAGCAAATGGTGTTTGCCATTGCCGGAAGTTTAGTGGTCTGCACCATCATTTTTCTCATCACGCAGCGCCATCGCGATGGCAGCATGATGCAATTATTACTCGCCGGTATCGCCATCAATGCCCTGTGCGGCGCAGCGATCGGCATCCTGAGCTATATCGGCGATGAGCAGCAGCTACGACAACTCACATTGTGGATGATGGGCAATCTTGGACAGGCGCAATGGCCGACGTTATTGGTTGCCAGTTCATTCATCCTACCGGCCATTATCGCAACAACTTGTCTCGCCGGAACGCTGAATTTACTGCAGCTCGGTGATGAAGAAGCCCACTACCTCGGCGTGAACGTTAAGCGTAAGCGCCAGCAATTACTGTTAGTGAGCTCACTGCTCGTTGGTGCCGCCGTATCGGTAAGCGGCATTATCGGCTTTATTGGCCTGGTGATCCCGCATCTGATTCGTATGACTACCGGGGCAAATCACCGCTGGCTAATCCCTTGCTCCGCCCTCGCCGGAGCCTGTTTATTGCTGATGGCAGACACGCTTGCCCGCACGCTGGTACAGCCAGCAGAAATGCCCGTGGGATTATTAACCAGCCTGCTTGGCGGTCCTTATTTTATGTGGTTGATTCTGCGCAACCGGAGGATCACATGATCAGCGCCCAGAATCTGGTTTATAGCCTTCAGGGGCGGCGTCTGACTGACAATGTCTCGCTGACTTTTCCCGGTGGGGAAATTGTTGCCATTCTCGGCCCTAATGGTGCGGGAAAATCTACGCTGCTTCGCCAGTTAACCGGCTATCTTCAACCTGATAGCGGCGAATGTCGGTTGTTTAATAAGCCATTAAATGAATGGTCGATTACTGAACTGGCGAAACACCGGGCCGTGATGCGTCAAAATAGCCACATGGCGTTTCCATTCAGCGTACAAGAAGTTATCCAGATGGGGCGGCATCCGCATCGCACTGGTAATCAGGATAATGAAACAGCACAAATAATGGCGTTATGTGACTGTCAGGCGTTAGCAAACCGCGACTATCGGCAATTATCCGGTGGTGAACAACAGCGCGTGCAATTAGCGCGCCTGCTGGTGCAACTCTGGGAACCTACTCCCTCACCGAAATGGTTATTTCTTGATGAACCAACTTCGGCGCTGGATATTCACCATCAGCAGCACTTGTTCCGTTTATTACGCCAGTTAGTTCACGAACGGCAGTTCAATGTTTGCTGCGTATTGCACGATCTAAATCTTGCCGCACGTTATGCAGACCGTATTGTATTAATGCAAAAAGGAAAGGTTATCGCAAATGGTAAACCGCAGGATGTATTGACACAGCAGGCGCTGACAATGCTCTACGGCGCGGATATTACCGTACTTAAAGATCCTGCCAACCATTCACCACTGATCGTCCTCGATCATTAAAACCAACAGGAGTACCGCACTGGTACTCCTGCGAATAAATAACTATAAAGATTAGCTAATTGAAACGCCTTTCACCCCTGCCATACCTTTTAATAATCGCAACAGATCTTCTATCGACGTTGTGGCATGAAGCTGGATATCAATGGCGACCACTTCATGATCTTCATTTTCCTGCAACGAAACTAAATCAGTTTTTATTTTTTGCTGCTTAAACCAGTCGAGCATTGATACCGTATTACCGTTCACTAATGTCAGCTGTAAATGGTAATTTTTGTTCATCAGGCGGAAGGTTAATTGATGGAAGACTTCCAGCACCAGTAAGGTCATCACTGAACCATAAATGCCCAGTTCGTACATACCGCTACCAATAACCATACCAATGGCGGCGGTCACCCAGATATCCGCTGCCGTCGTCAGACCTACAATATTTTGGTTACGAACGAGAATGTTACCTGCACCGATAAACCCGACGCCCGTCACCACCTGAGCAGCAATACGGCTGGGGTCCAGTCCGACGTGATCTAAAGACAGCACGTCAGCAAAACCATATTTCGAAACAATCATAAACAGGGCGCTTCCCATGCCAATTAATACATGTGTGCGTAACCCTGCTCCTTTGCCGCGCATTTGCCTTTCCATGCCAATAGCGCCACAGGCAATTGCTGCGAGTATAAGACGTATAATAAATTCTGCTGTCATATAAAAATGCAAAAAGGAGCAGCAAGATGGCTCAACTTGCTACTCCTTTTTACTTGTACCTCATTAATTCGGCAAGTCATTAGATGCTTGATTTTTGAAGGTATACAAATTTTTCTGCGGGTTTTTCTTGCAGTATTCGATCACTTTAGGAATTTGAGTGAGATCGGTTTCATTTAAAGTAACGGTATCGCCACCTTTATATACTGTCTCTTCATGCAGCATCCACCATGCAACCGGTGTCATTGCTTTTGGATTCAGATCAATAAATTCCTGGCAGGTCATATCTTTAGCGGATTCATTGGCTGCCAGCGCAGATTGTGCGTTCACCAGTGACAAAGCCGCTACAGCGCCCATAAAAATAAACGCTTTACGGAGAGATGAAATATTCATTTTGTAACCCATTCAATATAGAGATTATATATGAACAGGAGGAATAGCTGCTTTTAAAGAAGATATTCCGGCCTGTTCAATATGCAAGGAAGTACGATGTAACGCATTCCCGGAATTACATATCTTTCTTAATTTTGTCCCATTCGCCTTTAACTTTATCTTTAAAGTTGGCTTGTTTATCCTGAGTACAAGCCTGAACGATAGCTGGGGTTACGGTTGCAATACCCTGAACATCTAAAACCGCATCTTCTGGTTTATCTTTGTTGTTCAGCGCTTCAGCAAAACCAACTGCAGTTGGCTGGAAGGATTCGTCCACAGCCAGGAAATCTTCACAGGTCCAGGAGTTGACCGGTTTTTTGTTATCAGCTGCTTTTTGCGCATCCGCTGCATTGCTCACAACTGGCAGAAGAAGCAGACCACCAAGAATAACGCCTAATACTTTTTTCATCGTAATATCCTCAACTATAAAGTGAAAGAGCCGTCACGAATCAATTTCGACACTGAGGTTATAACCTGGTTTTCTGTATATGTCATGTTGATGGAAAATATCAAAATCAGATATTTTTATTTCAATACAATGAGTTACAGATGCATCAGATACTGTAATTAGGAAATTTTTATTAAATCGACTGCATTCTTAGACGCGTTTTTGGCATAGATTGATAGCAGGGGATTTTCTTCTTAATTTTATAGGGTGGTTCTATGTTATATATAGATAAGGCAACAATTTTGAAGTTTGATCTGGAGATGCTGAAAAAGCATCGCAGAGCAATCCAGTTTATTGCCGTGCTACTGTTTATCGTCGGGTTGCTGTGTATCAGTTTCCCGTTCGTCTCTGGCGATATTTTAAGCACGGTAGTGGGTGCATTATTAATCTGCTCGGGCGTTGCGCTTATTGTTGGATTATTCAGCAACCGCAGTCATAATTTCTGGCCGGTATTATCCGGTTTCCTCGTCGCAGTCGCCTATTTATTGATCGGCTATTTCTTCATCCGCGCACCGGAGCTGGGCATTTTTGCCATTGCGGCATTTATTGCCGGTTTGTTCTGTGTTGCAGGGGTTATTCGCCTGATGAGTTGGTATCGTCAGCGTTCAATGAAAGGCAGCTGGCTACAGCTCGTTATTGGTGTGCTGGATATCGTCATTGCATGGATATTCCTTGGTGCAACGCCGATGGTGTCTGTAACTTTGGTTTCCACACTGGTGGGTATTGAACTGATATTTAGCGCTGCCAGCCTGTTCAGCTTCGCCAGTTTGTTCGTTAAGCAGCAATAATTATCCCTGTTGTCACCCGGATCATAGTCACTTGATGTGACTATGATCCGATTAATACTCTCTCCGCTACACAGCGTTGTAGATCAATTGCGCACTATCATTGAAATAATTACCTGCTGATGATTATTTCAACCTACTGAATTTCATCTAATTTTTTTCATTCCATGGCAAATTAGCCATTTCAAACATTATCATGGCTGATATTTTCCGTAGTCAGGTTTAATGTTTTAAAAGTGCTGTGGGAAAGTGAACAAAGAGTTCCGTAAGCGTTGATGCTATGGGCGGTTAAATAAGTAATCCGGGTTCATTTTTTGCAACTGGCGTTGATTACAGTGCATAAATATCCGTGTCTCCAGACGCTATATAAAAACCTGAAGACATGAATGAGTTATCTACTCAGGTAATTTGAATGCGTTAAAAGAAAGCTGGCAATCCAATTGCCAGCTTAAGTCGAAACAAGGAGACTCGATATTTAAATCGGATTACATTTTAACTTTAGTAATATTCTTCAGAGATCACAAACTGGTTATTGATAACTTATTCTTGGGCAGTAATCCGCAGACGTTAACTTTTTGTTTACCATTTACAAACTGATAACAACCAGGAATCTTACTTAGGATCAATATATGGAGTGCGTGATGGATAAATCTGAAGTATTGATTAGTGTTAATAGACGTATTAGTTCACGAAGGGCAAAGTTCTTATAGGCGTTTACTATATTGAACAACGATTCGGACAAGGATGTAAATAATGAAAAGGATGACATGTTCGAAACGATAACGGCTAAGGAGCAAGTTATGATTTTTCTCATGACGAAAGATTCTTTTCTTTTACAGGGCTTTTGGCAGTTGAAAGATAATCACGAAATGATAAAAATCAATTCCCTGTCAGAGATCAAAAAAGTAGGCAATAAACCCTTCAAGGTTATCATTGATACCTATCACAATCATATCCTTGATGAAGAAGCGATTAAATTTCTGGAGAAATCAGATGCCGAGAGAATTATTGTTTTGGCACCTTATCACATCAGTAAACTAAAAGCTAAAGCGCCTATTTATTTTGTCAGCCGCAAAGAAAGTATCAAAAATCTTCTTGAGATTACTTATGGTAAACACTTGCCCCATAAGAATTCACAATTATGTTTTTCACATAATCAGTTCAAAATTATGCAACTGATTCTGAAAAATAAAAATGAAAGCAATATCACGTCGACGCTCAATATTTCGCAACAAACATTAAAGATTCAGAAATTCAACATTATGTACAAGCTGAAACTAAGACGTATGAGCGACATCGTCACCCTGGGTATCACATCTTATTTTTAGTCAGGACATAAGCAACTGAAATTGATGGCTGGCATGACGAGGGATGCAGATGCTGATTTCATTACCCCCGGTGATTACTAAAGGAGAGGCGAAAACGACTTTATTCCCCTGGTATATGTATCCACCAGTAGAACCCTTCGTTGCCCGAATGCTGGCAGGAACTGTTGGCAGAACGGCAACATTTTTTTTGTCGTTGACCTCACCATGTCGATCACTGTGCCTGTATCCCACCTTACTGGCTGACAACCCCACTATGCCGCTGGTCTGTAAATCCCTCATATCTCTCCTCGCGCGCAATTTAAAGAACCGTTATTTCTCAAGAATTTTCAGGGACTAAAATGAACAGAAGAAGAAAGCTGTTAATACCGTTGTTATTCTGCGGCGCGATGCTCACCGCCTGCGATGACAAATCGGCGGAAAACGCCGCAGCCATGACGCCTGAGGTCGGTGTCGTCACACTCTCCCCCGGTTCGGTCAATGTGTTGAGCGAATTGCCCGGTAGAACCGTTCCTTATGAAGTTGCCGAGATACGTCCCCAGGTGGGCGGTATTATCATTAAACGCAACTTTATCGAAGGCGATAAAGTGAACCAGGGCGATTCGCTGTATCAGATTGATCCTGCACCTTTACAGGCCGAGCTGAACTCCGCCAAAGGCACGCTGGCGAAAGCGCTCTCTACCGCCAGCAATGCCCGCATCACCTTTAACCGCCAGGCATCGTTGCTGAAGACCAACTACGTTAGCCGTCAGGATTACGACACCGCGCGCACCCAGTTGAATGAAGCAGAAGCCAATGTCACCGTCGCCAAAGCAGCTGTTGAACAGGCGACGATCAATCTGCAATACGCGAATGTCACCTCGCCGATTACGGGCGTCAGCGGGAAATCGTCGGTGACCGTCGGCGCACTCGTTACCGCTAATCAGGCAGATTCGCTGGTTACCGTACAACGTCTGGACCCGATTTATGTCGATCTCACGCAGTCAGTGCAGGATTTCTTGCGCATGAAAGAAGAGATCGCCAGTGGGCAAATCAAACAGGTTCAGGGCAGTACGCCAGTACAGCTCAATCTGGAAAATGGTAAACGTTACAGCCAGACCGGCACGCTGAAATTCTCCGACCCGACGGTGGATGAAACCACGGGCTCCGTGACGTTACGGGCGATTTTCCCCAACCCAAATGGTGACTTGCTGCCTGGCATGTACGTTACGGCATTAGTGGATGAAGGTAGCCGCCAGAATGTATTACTGGTGCCGCAGGAAGGCGTCACCCACAACGCCCAGGGTAAAGCAACGGCGCTCATTCTGGATAAAGACGATGTCGTGCAGCTACGCGAAATCGAAGCCAGCAAAGCCATCGGCGACCAGTGGGTTGTCACCTCTGGCTTGCAGGCTGGCGATCGGGTGATCGTTTCCGGTTTGCAACGCATTCGTCCGGGTATCAAAGCACGAGCAATTTCCTCCAGCCAGGAAAACGCCAGCACCGAATCGAAACAATAACGTTGCAGGCTTAAGGGGACTTTCATGGCTAACTATTTTATTGATCGCCCGGTTTTTGCCTGGGTACTTGCCATTATTATGATGCTTGCAGGCGGTCTGGCGATCATGAACTTACCGGTTGCGCAGTATCCGCAGATTGCGCCACCGACCATTACCGTCAGCGCTACCTATCCAGGTGCCGATGCGCAAACGGTAGAAGACTCGGTCACTCAGGTGATTGAGCAAAATATGAATGGGCTTGATGGCCTGATGTACATGTCTTCAACCAGTGATGCGGCGGGTAATGCCTCTATCACTCTGACCTTCGAGACTGGGACATCTCCTGATATCGCACAGGTTCAGGTGCAAAATAAACTGCAGCTCGCTATGCCTTCATTACCTGAAGCGGTGCAGCAGCAGGGGATTAGCGTCGATAAGTCGAGCAGTAATATCCTGATGGTAGCGGCGTTTATTTCTGATAACGGTAGCCTCAACCAGTACGATATCGCGGACTATGTAGCGTCTAATATCAAAGACCCGCTAAGCCGTACCGCGGGCGTTGGTAGCGTACAGCTCTTTGGTTCCGAGTACGCCATGCGTATCTGGCTGGACCCGCAAAAACTCAATAAATACAATCTGGTACCTTCCGATGTTATTTCCCAGATTAAGGTGCAGAACAACCAGATTTCTGGTGGTCAACTGGGTGGCATGCCACAGGCGGCAGACCAGCAACTAAACGCCTCGATCATTGTGCAGACGCGTCTGCAAACGCCGGAAGAATTTGGCAAAATCCTGTTGAAAGTTCAGCAAGATGGCTCGCAAGTGCTGCTGCGTGATGTCGCCCGCGTCGAACTTGGGGCGGAAGATTATTCCACCGTGGCGCGCTATAACGGCAAACCTGCTGCCGGGATCGCCATCAAACTGGCTACCGGAGCAAACGCCCTGGATACCTCGCGGGCAGTCAAAGAGGAGCTGAACCGCTTATCAGCCTATTTCCCCGCAAGTCTGAAGACGGTTTATCCTTACGACACCACGCCGTTTATCGAAATTTCTATTCAGGAAGTTTTTAAAACACTGGTTGAGGCTATCATCCTCGTCTTCCTGGTCATGTATCTGTTTTTGCAGAATTTCCGTGCCACAATCATCCCGACGATTGCCGTACCGGTGGTTATTCTCGGGACGTTTGCGATCTTGTCGGCGGTCGGTTTCACCATCAACACGTTAACTATGTTCGGGATGGTGCTGGCGATAGGGTTACTGGTGGATGACGCCATCGTGGTGGTGGAGAACGTCGAGCGTGTCATTGCGGAAGATAAACTACCGCCGAAGGAAGCGACGCATAAATCGATGGGGCAGATCCAACGTGCGCTGGTCGGGATTGCCGTTGTTCTTTCCGCAGTGTTTATGCCGATGGCCTTTATGAGCGGTGCAACCGGGGAGATCTACCGCCAGTTCTCCATCACGCTGATCTCCTCCATGCTGCTTTCAGTATTTGTGGCAATGAGCCTGACCCCTGCCCTGTGCGCCACCATTCTGAAAGCCGCGCCGGAAGGCGGTCATAAACCTAACGCCCTGTTCGCACGCTTCAACACGCTGTTTGAAAAATCAACTCAGCACTATACCGATAGCACCCGCTCGCTGTTGCGTTGTACCGGTCGCTACATGGTGGTCTACCTCCTGATTTGCGCCGGGATGGCGGTGCTGTTCCTGCGCACGCCGACCTCTTTCTTACCAGAAGAGGATCAGGGGGTATTTATGACCACCGCGCAGTTACCTTCCGGTGCCACCATGGTTAACACCACGAAAGTGCTGCAACAGGTGACGGATTATTATCTGACTAAAGAGAAAGATAATGTCCAGTCGGTATTTACCGTTGGCGGCTTTGGCTTCAGCGGCCAGGGGCAAAACAACGGCCTGGCGTTTATCAGTCTCAAGCCGTGGTCTGAACGTGTCGGTGAGGAAAACTCGGTTACCGCGATCATTCAGCGGGCAATGATTGCGTTAAGCAGTATCAATAAAGCCGTCGTCTTCCCGTTCAACTTACCCGCGGTGGCTGAACTGGGTACCGCGTCAGGTTTTGATATGGAACTGCTGGACAACGGCAACCTGGGACACGAAAAACTGACCCAGGCGCGAAACGAGCTATTATCACTGGCAGCGCAATCACCGAATCAAGTCACCGGGGTACGCCCGAACGGCCTGGAAGATACACCGATGTTCAAAGTGAACGTCAACGCCGCGAAAGCCGAGGCAATGGGTGTGGCGCTGTCTGATATCAACCAGACAATTTCCACCGCCTTCGGCAGCAGCTACGTGAACGACTTCCTCAACCAGGGGCGGGTGAAAAAAGTGTATGTCCAGGCAGGCACGCCGTTCCGTATGTTGCCGGATAACATCAACCAGTGGTATGTACGCAACGCCTCTGGCACGATGGCACCGCTTTCTGCCTATTCGTCTACCGAATGGACCTATGGTTCACCGCGACTGGAACGCTACAACGGCATCCCGTCAATGGAGATTTTAGGTGAAGCGGCAGCCGGGAAAAGTACCGGTGACGCCATGAAATTTATGGCAGACCTGGTCGCTAAACTTCCGGCAGGCGTCGGCTACTCATGGACCGGACTGTCGTATCAGGAAGCGTTATCCTCAAACCAGGCTCCCGCGCTGTATGCCATTTCACTGGTCGTGGTGTTCCTCGCCCTCGCCGCACTTTATGAGAGCTGGTCAATTCCGTTCTCGGTGATGTTGGTTGTACCGTTAGGCGTCGTTGGCGCATTACTGGCCACCGATCTACGCGGCTTAAGTAATGACGTCTACTTCCAGGTTGGTTTGCTGACCACCATCGGGCTTTCCGCCAAAAACGCCATCCTGATTGTCGAATTTGCCGTTGAGATGATGCAGAAAGAAGGGAAAACGCCGATAGAGGCGATCATCGAAGCGGCGCGAATGCGTTTACGCCCAATCCTGATGACCTCTCTGGCCTTTATTCTCGGCGTGCTGCCGCTGGTTATCAGTCATGGTGCCGGTTCTGGCGCGCAAAACGCGGTAGGTACCGGCGTGATGGGCGGGATGTTTGCCGCAACAGTGCTGGCAATTTACTTCGTTCCGGTCTTTTTCGTTGTAGTGGAACATCTCTTTGCCCGCTTTAAAAAAGCGTAACGTGTAAATGAGAGTAAGGTTGAACGTGAGGGTTCAGCCTTACTCTTTCCTGCTAACCATTCACCACTCAACAACCAGCTAACCGTCAGGAATACCAGGCTTAGTACACAGCACTGAAAGTAGAAACCACTCCAGCCATTCGTCATCAATTTAAACAACACAATACTGACCCACATTCCCGTAATCGTATGAATTGTCAGCTTAATAATCCCAAACATGCCGAGTCTTTTCCTCCTGAAAATACCTATACCGCCTGGCAAACTGCGAAAGAGAACTAGCCGGTAGCCCGGCAGAAATCATCAGGGAAGAGTTTCACATGAAGCAGGTGTGAGATCCTGACCAATATTCAAATGCAAAATATGTCAGGAAAAGGTACCTGGCGAATGTTGCGCAAACTGATGTGGCGTTACACCATAATATTGTCGAAATGTGTTTATAAAGTACGATGTACTGCTATAGCCACATTTTTCCGCAATAGTATGCAGAGGAATTTGACGTAACTCGAGTAATCGTCTGGCCATCGACATCCTGGAGGCGAGTAATATTTTACTGAAACAGGTATTTTCATCCTGCAACTTTTTTTTGATTAGACTCTCGCTGGTATACATTCTTTCCGCAATATCGCGCAGATACCAACGTTTGGCGATATCAAAGCTAATAAGGCGTTCAACTTTTCCTGAAACAGTACTGATACTATTGAAAAGTAAGGGGATCAGTTCTTTCTTATGAGAAAACATCGATAAACAGGAAAGATAGAGCATTTTGCTCAGTATCGGTGAATTTACCCCGGAGTCATTGAAACTATCAAAAATCGCCGTCACCAGCGGCATGGGGGGGGACTGGTTAATTAACAGACGGTCTTTGCTATGTAACCCTAAATTGCGTGGTATCTGACGAATATTTTGTAAGTAATGGCAAACTGTCAGCTCATCGATATCCAGTCGTCGCGTATCCGGTGAACAAAACGTAAAATCGTCTGCCAAATTTTTATCCAGTAACAGGATACTCTCGTTGTGCAACGATATTTTTTGCTGTTCATGATAAATATCGAATGAACGACGAACGAGGATCACCGAGCAGACATGAGTCATGACTATCCCTTATATTTCATTACTGCGATTATTTCAATTTCAGTATACTAATGAAATGATGCCAGACTGTTTCTTAGCGCAAAAACTGCCAGATTTGGTAGGACCAAAATTTATCCACAAAGTAGTTTTGCATAACAGTTAATTGATAATAAGTAAATGCAGCACGAATATATTTTCGCACAGCGTATAGCTTATGTTTATAAAAAAATGGCTGATCTTATTTCCAGTAAAAGTTATATTTAACTTACTGAGAGCACAAAGTTTCCCGTGCCAACAGGGAGTGTTATAACGGTTTATTAGTCTGGAGACGGCAGACTATCCTCTTCCCGGTCCCCTATGCCGGGTTTTTTTTATGTCTGAGTAAAACTCTATAATCTTATTCCTTCCGCAGAACAGTCAGTGCCGTAAAAATTCCCTTGCGCAACAATACTTGCCGCCGAGTCACGGTTCGACAATCCCTGCGCCGATCGCTCCTGATACTCTGTGGGCGTCATCCCATAATAATTTCGAAAAACATAAATGAAATACGACACGCTGTGATATCCACAGAACACTGCAACTCGCTTAATTGAAAAACCATGTATAACAATAAGTTGCAAAGCATGTTGCATTCTACACTCAGTAAGCAACTGTGAATATGATGTCTCTTCTTCGCGCAATTTTTTCTTTAACAGGCTTGGACTCATCAACAATTCGCTAGCGATTCGGGCTAATGTCCACTCATGGGCGATATTATTATTGATGACCGTACAAACTCGTGTTCGCATATTCGGTTGCAACACGTTCAGAAGTAACGGTATAAACTGCGTATCCTCAAGAAAAACAGATAACAACGCAAAGATTAATGCCCTTTTACGTAGCATTTCTGCATAGCGAAGATTCTTATTCTGCGATAGTTGCGCAACTTCCTGAAAAACAGGAATATCTCTGGTACAGTGATGAACGAGTAATGAAGGAACTTTTTTATGTGCATGAAGTTTTAATGCCTCCTCCTTGAGCATCGGGAGAAATAATGAAAGCGTGTCTCTTGAAACTAATACGAAATTCTCAACACACTTATCCACTTGAATTTGGCTTGCATCCGCAAAAACCAGATCACCGCCATTAAAATAGCGATATTCACCATTAACCATGGTGAGAATATATTTATGTCTTGCGTACGCAATTAGACAATTCCCATGTAATGATTGCATAGTTGACTTAATATTACATAAACATATTACTGTTTATTAATGTAGCACGCCGCTCTCTTAAGTCAAATTGATTGATAAATAAATTTAAACGAAGCGGGAGAACAGGATGATAATGTGTGATGTTCTACGGGCAGGATGACTGGATTTATAATACAAAAACGTGTTTAAGAACGCAGGGAAATTAATAGTAAGCAAATAATCCCTTTTCGTTACATTAAATATAATTGCTACATTTAATAAACATTCATATAACATATATCTTATCAACACGATGAATAGACAGCCAATATATTATTGCGATTAATAAGCAACCGAATGCCCAGCTGTTTTTTAAAGGTTGGGCATTCGGTTTTTACAACGTTATGTTATCAGGTATGTTTAAAGCTGTTCTGCTGGGCAATACCCTGCAGTTTCGGGTGGTCGCTGAGATATTTCAGGGAGGCTTTGTAGTCTTCCAGCAACAGTTCAGCAAAGTCCATTTCGAAGCCGCGACGACACATAATGCGCATCACCACGATGTCAGTGGCTTCACCGCCGAGAGTGAAGGCCGGAACCTGCCAGCCGCGCAGGCGCAGACGTTCAGAGAGGTCGTAGAGGGTGTATCCCGGGTCTTCACCCTCTTTCAGTTTGAAGCAAACCGCCGGGATGCCTTCGTCCGGGCGACCGGTACAGATGAACTCATACGGCCCCAGTTTGGCGATTTCATCCGCGAGATAAGCGGCAACCTGGTAGGAAGCGTTCTGTACTTTGGTATAGCCTTCACGACCGAGGCGCAGGAATTCATAATACTGTGCAATCACCTGACCCGCCGGGCGGGAGAAGTTGATGGCGAAAGTCCCAATCTGACCACCGAGATAGTCAACGTTGAACACCAGTTCCTGCGGCAGCGCTTCTTCATCACGCCAGATAACCCAGCCGCAGCCCAGCGGAGCCAGACCGAATTTATGGCCTGAAGCACTGATCGATTTCACACGCGGCAGGCGGAAGTCCCAGACGATATCCGGGGCAACGAACGGTGCCAGGAAGCCACCGCTGGCAGCGTCGATGTGCATGTCGATGTCGATACCGGTGTCGGCCTGGAGTTTATCCAGCGCATCGTGCAGCGGTTGCGGGAACTCATAGTTACCGGTGTAGGTCACGCCGAAAGTCGGCACCACGCCGATGGTATTTTCGTCGCAGGCTTCAATCATGCGTTTCGGGTCCATAAACAACTGACCGGGGCGCATAGGGATCTCACGCAGCTCCACATCCCAGTAGCGGGCGAATTTATGCCAGCAGATTTGTACCGGACCGCACACCAGGTTTGGTTTGTTGGTCGGCTTACCTGCGGCTTCCATACGCTTGCGCCAACGCCATTTCATCGCCATCCCGCCGAGCATACAGGCCTCGGAAGAACCAATGGTGTTGGTGCCAACGGCCTGACCATTTTTCGGCGCAGGCGCATGCCACAGATCGGCAACCATGTTTACGCAACGCAGGTCGATGGCTGCAGATTGCGGATATTCTTCTTTGTCGATCCAGTTTTTATTGATCGACAAATCCATCAATTTATGGACGTTTTCGTCGTCCCAGGTCTGGCAGAAAGTGGCCAGGTTCTGACGAGCGTTGCCATCAAGATATAATTCATCATTGATAATCTGGAATGCGACATCATCGCGCATTTCGTGCAGCGGAAATCGTTTTGACTCCGCGATAGTAGAAATGGCCTTTGCGCCAAAACGTGAATCGAGTAGTTCTGAGCGGAAATCCGTTAACAGCTTCTGGTCCATTTCGAACTCCTTAAATTTATTTGAAGGCAATAAAAAAGTAGGATTTATCCGCAATGGAAGCAAGGCATTACAGGCTTAATTTAAATAACAAAATCCTAAGCAGAAAAACGACTTTTTATAATATAAACATTTAACATGATAATATTAAAAACAGACTTTATTATCGTAATGAAAATCGCCCAAACATTCCTGTTCGGGCGATTAAATTAATTATTGTTTATCCTGCATATACGGCGTGTAAACCCCGTTCAGACTGTGCAGGAAAGCTACGATATCATCCACATCCTCCTGCGGCAGCTCTTTGCCTACCTGATAGCGCAACATCAGTTTCACCGCCCCGTCCAGCGTCGGCACATCACCGCGATGAAAGTACGGTGCCGTTAGTGCAACGTTACGTAAACCGGGTACTTTCTGACGCAATTTATCGCGCTCTTCTTTAGTAACATTCATACGACCAATATCCGCCGCCGTAATTTCACCAAAGTTAAAGTCTTTTTTCAGCCCCAACGGTTCGAAGGAACGTCCGCCG
Source organism: Escherichia sp. F1 (assembly GCF_046764225.1). Taxonomy (NCBI): domain Bacteria; kingdom Pseudomonadati; phylum Pseudomonadota; class Gammaproteobacteria; order Enterobacterales; family Enterobacteriaceae; genus Escherichia; species Escherichia sp. F1. The sequence goes on along the minus strand of NZ_CP177202.1, from coordinate 233,926 downwards.
AGAATAATACCACCATGACAAGTTGCACATTTATTATCTTTAAATAATTGATAGCCTTTTTTCTGTTGTGCCGTCAGCGCATTCTCATCTCCACGCAACCATTTATCAAATGGGGAATCCGGCGTAATTAATGTTTTCTCAAATTCAGCAATGGCATCAGTAATATTTTCGCCACTGAAACCTTGCGGATAGACTTCGAGGAACTGCGCTTTAAGCTGCGGATCTTTTTCCAGCTTAGCAATAATTTCGTCCCAGGATTTCGACGCCATTTCAATCGGATTCAACGGCGGTCCACCAGCCTGATCCTGCAATGTTGCCGCACGACCATCCCAGAACTGCTCAACGTTAAATACTGAGTTAAATACCGTCGGCGCGTTAATCGGCCCCACTGCGCCACCAACACCAATCGATGTTTTTCTGCCATCGACGCCCCCCGCATTCAACGCATGGCAATGAGCGCATGAAATGGTGCTATCAGCCGATAAACGGGGATCGTGATACAGCGCAAAGCCCAACGCCACTTTTTGCGCATCGGTAGGCAGTTTTTGCGGGATGGGCTGCACCGGTTCATTGTGATGCTCCGGAGCAGTATCATTACTGGCGTAATATTCTGCGCGTTGTTTTGCAATCCAGGCGAGTATTTCCGCCCGCTCTTCATCACTCACCTTACCCGCCCAGTGTAGCGCGGTATAACGCGTTGGTGGCATGGTTTCATACTGCATCACCCATTCAATCTTATTCAGATCGCTTTGCGAAACGGGTTTATCAGCCAGCAGAGCCGCACGCACGGCCTCGAGGTTAAAAGATTTATATCCAAGCTTAATGTCGTAATCCATCAACTGTTTCGCGCCAGGAATATAATAATAGGCGGGTAATTCTGCCGAAGGCGTGTGGCAATAGTCGCATCCTTTTTCGCGGAGAAAGCCTAAAACCTTATTATTTTCACTGACAGCAGATGCCTGAACATCAGCCTGTTTACTGCGTTTATTATCGTGGTACCACACATAACCAGATAACCCTAAATAGCAAATCGCGACGCCAGCCAGGCCGATCGCGGTAATACGTGAGACCATTTTCATTATTCTTCCCTCACGGTGGTGAGTTATTGTGACCCAGAAAATTTTCCAGAATGCTGCAAACGTCTCTGCGAGACAAAGCCATCATAAAAAACAGGGAAATATGCTTTTTGATAGGAATCAATCAATTACATGAATATAAACTATCAATAAGATAGCCTGTGCCTATTACCCAGATCAGGAATGGCATATCATGATTGCGGCGAGAGCAGAATTGAATGTTCTGAAAATGAAAAACAACACGAAATCTGTATTTTTATAAATTCCATGGATATTAGTACGTTATATTTTTTGACAGGTTAATAAACGTGATCCACCGCACGGTTTGTCGCCCACCAGGCGGAGCGAATGACTACCCTTAAAGAAAAGCCCGATAATTAGCGACGAATTTCGGAGGTTGGATCCTTATGCTCAATCAGAAAATTCAAAACCCTAATCCAGACGAACTGATGATCGAGGTCGATCTCTGCTATGAGCTGGACCCGTATGAATTAAAACTGGATGAGATGATCGAGGCAGAACCGGAACCCGAGATGATTGAAGGGCTGCCCGCCTCTGATGCGCTGACGCCTGCCGATCGCTATCTCGAACTGTTCGAGCATGTTCAGTCGGCGAAAATTTTCCCCGACAGTAAAACCTTTCCCGACTGCGCACCTAAAATGGACCCGCTGGATATCTTAATCCGCTACCGTAAAGTGCGCCGTCATCGTGATTTTGACTTGCGCAAGTTTGTTGAAAACCACTTCTGGCTGCCGGAGGTCTACTCCAGCGAGTATGTATCGGACCCGCAAAATTCCCTGAAAGAGCATATCGACCAGCTGTGGCCGGTGCTAACCCGCGAACCGCAGGATCACATTCCGTGGTCTTCTCTGCTGGCGCTGCCGCAGTCATATATTGTCCCGGGCGGCCGTTTTAGCGAAACCTACTATTGGGATTCCTATTTCACCATGCTGGGGCTGGCGGAAAGTGGTCGGGAAGATTTGCTGAAATGCATGGCCGATAACTTCGCCTGGATGATCGAAAACTACGGTCACATCCCCAACGGCAACCGCACCTATTATTTGAGCCGCTCGCAACCACCGGTTTTTGCGCTGATGGTGGAGTTGTTTGAAGAAGATGGTGTACGCGGTGCGCGCCGCTATCTCGACCACCTGAAAATGGAATATGCCTTCTGGATGGACGGTGCAGAATCGTTGATCCCTAATCAGGCCTATCGCCATGTTGTGCGGATGCCGGACGGATCGCTGCTCAACCGTTACTGGGACGATCGCGACACACCGCGTGACGAATCCTGGCTTGAGGACGTTGAAACCGCGAAACATTCTGGTCGCCCGCCCAACGAGGTGTACCGCGATTTACGCGCGGGGGCGGCCTCCGGTTGGGATTACTCTTCCCGCTGGCTGCGTGATACTGGTCGTCTGGCGAGCATTCGTACCACCCAGTTCATCCCCATCGATCTGAATGCCTTCCTGTTTAAACTGGAGAGCGCCATCGCCAACATCTCGGCGCTGAAAGGCGAGAAAGAGACAGAAGCACTGTTCCGCCAGAAGGCCTGTGCCCGTCGCGATGCGGTAAACCGTTACCTCTGGGATGATGAAAACGGTATCTACCGCGATTACGACTGGCGACGCGAGCAACTGGCGCTGTTTTCCGCTGCCGCCATTGTGCCGCTCTATGTCGGTATGGCGAACCATGAACAGGCCGATCGTCTGGCAAACGCCGTGCGCAGCCGATTACTGACACCTGGCGGGATTCTGGCAAGCGAGTACGAAACCGGTGAACAGTGGGATAAACCCAACGGCTGGGCACCGTTACAATGGATGGCGATTCAGGGATTTAAAATGTATGGCGATGACCTTCTGGGTGATGAAATCGCGCGCAGCTGGCTGAAGACGGTGAATCAGTTCTATCTGGAACAGCACAAACTGATCGAGAAATACCATATTGCCGATGGTGTTCCCCGCGAAGGCGGCGGTGGCGAGTATCCGTTGCAGGATGGGTTTGGCTGGACTAACGGTGTGGTGCGCCGTTTAATTGGTTTGTACGGTGAACCATAATATTTTTACAGCCAGCCGCTAACTTCCTGCTGGCTGTAAAATTATCCTCTTCAGGAGGAGATATTTAACATCATTGCCGCCTGGGTGCGATTTTTCACTTCCAGACGGCGATACAGGGATTCCAGATGCGCTTTTACCGTTCCGGTACTGATATTCAGCGCCCTGCCGATCTCCTTATTTGATTCGCCCGCCGCTAACATGGTTAAAATCTCCCGCTGGCGGGCGCTTAACGATTTGAGATCTTTAATGTCCTTTTCCGGCGTCGTCCGCCAGTCTCCAGGCAGAAACATCATCCCCATCGCCGCACTATTTACCGCCAACGCAAATGTCTCGACGGTTGAATCACGAGGCACAATGGCCAGCACATTAAAATGGATAACTTCCTGTAACCACCGTTTATTGCAATCCGTCGCCGTAATTAACACCTTAACCTCAGGAAATTGCACCACGGTTTTTTGCAGCAACCAGTAACAAAACTCACCATCCTGATCGCCATCGAGCATCACTAAGGCTTCAGGGTAACTTTCCAGCTTTTGCCATAACTCGTCTGCCTGACTGGCCCCCTGAATACTCACTCCTGGAATACGTTGCTGTAAACTGATTTTCATTCCATGAATAAATATTGACTGCCTGTCAAACATGACTATTTGCATAACTGAATCTCCACCTGAATACGTTAAAAAGACTTAAGTAGTGGAAGGGTATTACCCGCGAGAAAAAATAAGAATTCGCCATTTGGCGGTGGCCATTCTACAGAGATGACGCGTAGAAAATAGTTACCGATATAAATAGTTACAGCTAAACGCCTGAAATTACATGTCGAGGGCACTATTTAAAACAATTTTGAGGATTTCCTTATATTAGTGGTTAGTACGCATGCAATTAAAAATGAAATTCCGCGACCACAAGCCAAAATAACAAATGGCAATGAGACAAAAATAAGCACAAATAGCCAATACGTCCTCTGTTCACTTTAAAGGGAATCGCTGAAAAATACGCTCTGTTTAGGTAAATTCACCTTTCTCATAAAGCTATTCCGCCCTTTTCCTGCTGAGAAATCGCCACATTCGTCATGACAACATTGTGAAACCCGGCATTAGATGTTAGAAAAAACAATAAACAATGCGATATGCGCGTTACTGTTTCGCTGTGAACAACAATCGGTCAAAGAAATGGATAAAATTCACGCAATGCAGTTGTTCATCAAAGTCGCGGAGCTGGAAAGTTTTTCCCGCGCAGCGGATTTCTTTGCTTTGCCAAAGGGAAGTGTTTCGCGCCAGATACAGGCACTGGAACATCAACTTGGCACCCAGCTTCTCCAGCGCACCACGCGGCGGGTCAAACTCACGCCAGAAGGCATGACCTATTATCAACGGGCAAAAGATGTGTTGAGTAATCTCAACGAACTGGACGGTCTGTTTCAACAGGATGCCACCAGTATCAGCGGTAAATTACGCATCGACATCCCGCCAGGAATCGCGAAAAGCCTGTTACTGCCGCGCCTGTCGGAATTTCTCTATCTGCATCCGGGAATTGAGCTGGAACTGAGTAGCCATGACCGTCCGGTAGATATTCTTCATGATGGTTTTGATTGCGTGATACGCACTGGCGCGTTACCGGAAGATGGCGTTATCGCCCGTCCCCTCGGCAAACTGACCATGGTCAACTGTGCCAGTCCGCACTATCTGACGCGCTTTGGTTATCCGCAAAGCCCCGACGATCTGACTTCGCACGCAATAGTGCGTTACACACCGCACCTGGGTGTACATCCGTTAGGTTTTGAGGTTGCCAGCGTTAATGGCGTCCAGTGGTTTAAGTCTGGCGGCATGTTGACGGTAAACAGTCGCGAAAACTATCTCGCCGCCGGTCTTGCCGGTCTGGGGATTATTCAGATCCCGCGCATTGCCGTGCGCGAAGCCCTGCGTGCCGGGCGGCTTATTGAAGTGTTGCCTGGCTACCGTGCCGAGCCGCTCTCCCTTTCGCTGATTTATCCGCAGCGTCGGGAGCTTTCCCGGCGTGTAAACCTGTTTATGCAGTGGCTGGCTGGCGTAGTGAAAGAGCACCTGGACTGACCGACTATACTTTTTAAGAATGACCACGACAGAAGGACAAAAGAGCGGATGACGCAGGAAAACGAGATCAAACGTCCCACCCAGGATCTGGAGCACGAGCCGATTAAGCAGTTGGATAATAGCGAGAAAGGCGGCAAAGTTAGCCAGGCGCTGGAAACCGTCACCACCACGGCCGAAAAAGTCCAACGCCAACCGGTTATTGCGCACCTGATTCGCGCGACAGAACGCTTTAACGATCGGCTGGGTAACCAGTTTGGTGCGGCTATCACCTATTTCTCATTTTTATCGATGATCCCGATTTTGATGGTGTCGTTTGCCGCAGGGGGCTTTGTGCTGGCCTCCCATCCGATGTTGCTACAGGATATCTTCGACAAAATTCTGCAAAACATCAGCGATCCGACGCTAGCCGCCACGTTGAAAAACACCATCAACACCGCCGTTCAGCAGCGTACTACCGTAGGGCTTGTCGGCCTGGCGGTGGCGCTTTATTCCGGCATCAACTGGATGGGTAACCTGCGTGAAGCGATTCGCGCCCAGTCACGCGATGTCTGGGAACGCTCGCCGCAAGATCAGGAGAAGTTCTGGGTAAAATATCTGCGTGATTTTATTTCGCTGATTGGTTTGTTGATTGCACTGATTGTGACGCTTTCGATCACCTCGGTTGCCGGTTCGGCGCAGCAAATGATTATTAGCGCCCTGCACCTGAACAGCATTGAGTGGCTGAAACCGACGTGGCGGTTGATTGGCCTGGCGATTTCCATCTTCGCCAACTATCTGCTTTTCTTTTGGATCTTCTGGCGCTTGCCGCGCCACCGTCCGCGCAAAAAAGCCCTGATTCGCGGAACATTTCTGGCTGCGATTGGTTTTGAAGTGATTAAAATCGTGATGACCTACACCCTGCCATCGCTGATGAAATCCCCCTCTGGCGCAGCATTTGGTTCCGTGCTGGGACTGATGGCGTTTTTCTACTTCTTCGCCCGTTTGACGCTGTTTTGCGCGGCGTGGATTGCCACCGCCGAATATAAAGACGACCCGCGAATGCCGGGGAAAACGCAGCCTTAAAATATGCCGGATGCGGCGTAAACGCCTTATCCGGCATACGAATTTATTCGGCCTGGCTCCCCGTAGGCCGGATAAGATGCGCCAGCATCGCATCCGGCTATAATGCGCACATAACCTCTTAAAACTCTTTCCCAGAGCCTCTTTAGCCATCTATTCGGGAGCAAACAATTTCATACCAACTCATAACCCCAGCATATAAATCCAGTTGGTAACTTTTATTTAACCTGAAACCAGTTTTATCCACCATTTATAAAATTATGTGAAGCATTTCATAGAAGAAAAATCACTGGCCTAAACATTATCCCCTTTTTGCCTGATTTTTGACCATTTCCGCGATTTGTTACACATTGAAATATCACTTTTGCTGTGCGTAATATGGCTATTCGTTAGCCAAAAAATAAGAAAAGATTATGCAAGCAACAGCCACAACACTCGACCACGAGCAAGAATACACGCCGATCAACTCGCGTAATAAAGTCCTTGTCGCCTCTCTCATTGGCACGGCCATTGAGTTCTTCGACTTTTATATTTACGCCACTGCGGCCGTTATTGTGTTTCCGCATATCTTCTTCCCGCAGGGCGATCCTACGGCAGCAACGCTCCAGTCGCTCGCCACCTTCGCCATCGCCTTCGTCGCGCGCCCCATTGGCTCTGCCGTTTTTGGTCATTTTGGCGATCGCGTTGGGCGTAAAGCGACGCTGGTCGCCTCGTTGCTAACGATGGGGATTTCGACCGTGGTGATTGGTCTGCTGCCGGGCTATGCCACGATTGGTATTTTCGCCCCGCTGCTGCTGGCACTGGCTCGATTTGGTCAGGGTCTGGGCTTAGGCGGCGAATGGGGCGGAGCGGCGCTGCTGGCGACTGAAAACGCCCCACCGCGCAAACGTGCACTGTACGGCTCCTTCCCGCAGCTGGGCGCACCGATTGGCTTCTTCTTTGCCAACGGCACTTTCTTACTGCTTTCCTGGCTACTGACCGACGAGCAGTTTATGAGCTGGGGTTGGCGCGTGCCGTTTATCTTCTCGGCGGTGCTGGTCATTATCGGCCTGTATGTTCGCGTGTCGCTGCATGAGTCGCCGGTGTTTGAGAAAGTCGCTAAAGCGAAAAAACAGGTGAAGATCCCGCTGGGTACGCTGCTGACCAAACATGTTCGCGTAACCGTACTGGGTACGTTCATTATGCTGGCAACCTATACGCTGTTTTACATCATGACGGTCTACTCTATGACCTTTAGTACCGCCGCCGCGCCAGTTGGGCTTGGCCTGCCGCGTAACGAAGTGTTGTGGATGCTGATGATGGCAGTGATTGGTTTTGGCGTGATGGTGCCAGTCGCCGGATTACTGGCTGATGCCTTTGGTCGCCGTAAAAGCATGGTAATCATCACCACGCTGATCATCCTGTTCGCGCTGTTCGCCTTTAACCCTCTGCTCGGTTCTGGCAACCCGATTCTGGTTTTTGCCTTCCTGCTGCTGGGGTTAAGTCTGATGGGACTGACCTTCGGGCCGATGGGCGCGCTGTTACCAGAGCTGTTCCCGACAGAAGTGCGTTACACCGGAGCATCGTTCTCTTACAACGTAGCGTCGATTCTCGGGGCTTCCGTTGCGCCGTATATCGCAGCCTGGTTGCAGACTAACTACGGGTTAGGTGCGGTGGGGTTATATCTGGCGGCGATGGCTGGCTTGACCTTAATCGCCCTACTGCTGACCCATGAGACGCGACATCAATCGTTGTAATAAGAGTGAAAAGCCTGATGCGCTACGCTTATCAGGCCTGAATTTCCATACAATATATTGAATTCGCAAAGATTTGTAGGACGGATAAGGCGTTCACGCCGCATCCGGCATGAACAAAGCACACTTTGCCAACACTCTAAATCTGTTTAATTGCCGGATGTCAGACATCCGGCAATTATCATCACTTCTTCATCTGCGACAAAATTGTCCGGCACTGATTAGCCTCCCCTTCGGAAGGTGAGATCAGCGCCAGTAACGCCGCCGCTGGCGTAACCAGCGTTGCCAGTGCCGCCGCAACAGCACCACGGGCAATCAACGGCCCGGCTTTCACCCCAGCCTGCGGATTTTTAAATGTCCCACGCACATACAGCGGCGAACGCAGCGTGATAATCCGAATCCCTTTACTTTCTGGATCGATAGTCAAATCCAGTTGCTCCGAAGCAAAACTTGCCGTGCCGGTAACATTGATCAACGCATTCTCAGTATCAAAAGCAAAAATCTGCGGACGCGCCACGCCGTTGGCAATATCCAGATTCGCCGCCGCACAGTTCACCCGCACCTCATCGTCACCAAATATCGCACCGACAATGTAGTTACCGACATTCAGCCCGACAATCTCCATCAGGTTGCGGCTCACCAGCCCGTCATTCATCAACAGTTTCAGGTTGCCGTTACTGTTGCCTAAAAGCGCCGCCACCGAGTTACCGCTACCGCGTAGTTCCGCGTCACCGTTCATTTCCCCCAGCGTCTTCTGCATCAGTTCTACATCGGGCATCAGTTCTTTCAGTTTCAGCCGACGAGCCTGAATATCTGCCCGCCCTTGCATCGGTTTTTTATCACCTTCCAGATGAATATTCGCCGCAATGCTGCCGCCCGCCATGCCAAATTTCAGCGGTTGCAGGCGCAGGTCAGCATTTTTGAGGATGATATGAGTAGAAAGATCGCTAATCGGCAGGCTACTGCCATGCTCAATGCGCCGCCCTTTGAAGCGAACATCGGCATCCATGACGTCCCATTTATCGGTTTCGAAGCGGTCATAAGGCAGCACTTTGCCCGCAGGCTGAACGCTTTTTTCCCCCTTCTTCTGTTCAGACCGTTTCGACTTTTCAGCTCCTTTCCCGGAATCAACGCCAATCAACGGTCCCAAGTCCGCCAGCCGCAATTGCCGCGACTCGACATCACCTTCCAGTTTTGGTCGTGGCTTGCCGGTGGTGTAGACCAGAGAACCGTGGATATCGCTATCGCCAATTCGCCCATTAAAACCGCGATAATCAAAGACCGACGATTTTTCAGTGTCGATTTTCGCTACCAGCCGACCATCCGTTTCAAACGGCGGGGTATCGGGCAGCAGAACGCCCGTCAGTTCATAGAGATCACCCAGCGAATCGCCAGAAAATTTAAGCCGTAAATCGACACCACCCATCTTCATTGGGTCATTCACGACGCCATCAAAAGCAACACGGGTGTTACCAGAGCGGAAATCAGCCTGTACCGGAAACGGCGTCCCTTCGCCACGCAGCGCCAGCATACCGCCTATTTTTCCCTTACCAGTGAGCGGTTCACCGTTATAACGTCCCTGCGCCTTCAGGCCAAAAACGTAATCACCCACCTTTTCTTTATCCGCTTTACCTTTCGATCCAGTAACTTCGCTGAACGGCAGCGCCTTGCCTAACGGATCGACAAAAATTTCCAGATCCGCTTTGCTTACTTTGTCATCAATGGCGATCCGCCCTTGATCGAACAGAATATTATCCAGCCGAAACGACCATGCCGACGGCTTTGCATTCGTGTCTTTGTTGTCATCGCTGGCGAGATTAAATGTCCAGTTGTTGTTCTTTTCAGAGAGGCGAATCAGGCGTGCGTCGGGCTTTTCCAGTTTGATCCACGGTAGCCAGACCGTTTTGGTCAGCAGCGCCAGCGGGGCCAGTGTTGCCTCTACGCGTGGCAAATGCACCATTGTGACTTCGGGAATATCTGGTGGGTTGCCGAGAATGATGTCTTCCGCGTGTATATGGGGCCACGGCACCCAGCTGCGCCAGCCAGTTTCTTGTTTTTGTCGCTCCCACACCACGCCCAGATCGCCACGGATAGCGAACGGACGATTCAACTCCGCAGAGACTTTCTGGTTGATGGTCGGTTTGAGTCGATTCCAGTCAAAAGTTGCAATCAAAATGATCGTCACGACAATCAACAACAAGAAAGCCCCTGAAATCGCAGCGGTTATTTTGCCTGCCTTGCTCATCGTTCGCTTCCTCATATTCTTCCTGTGCCAGTCCTAAAGATAGTCCAGCCAGGCGGAAAATGAGGCAGCTTATAGCGCCAGAACCGCCGTATTCAGCGTTTCTATCGGTGCCGGGCGTGAAAGAAACCAGCCTTGTGCGGCGAATGCGGGCGAGTTCTGAACATCACGCCACTCTTCCGGTGTTTCTACGCCCTCGACAATCACCCCGCGACAATAGCGATTCATTAAATGTAAAAGCTGAGAAAAGAGTGTGCGTCCTTCCGGCGACTGACGCAGCATCACAAACAGCTCTCGCGCGATTTTGATGTAGTCATAACGCACTTCACTTAGCGCAGAGAAATTTGCCATCCCGGTGCCAAAATCATCCAGCCACAGCGGGCCAAATTCACACATCGAGGCAAAGGTTGAATCTTTCGGCAGACGGATGTGTTCCACCAGTTCGAAACGCAGCCAGGGAAGACGCTCAATCTGGCGCAGGATTTTTGGTTGCTGACGCAGGGCGATGAGCGTAGGGCCATCAATATTGACCGATGCCAGCAGGTCGTGCTCTACAAAGAAGTCGGCTTTTTGCGCCAGCAAATCAATCTGCTCTTTCACAACCTCCATCCGGTGGCTGACGGTGATTTCAGTAAAATAGCGATCCGGTGGCAGGCGTTGCGAAGGGTTCAAGGGATGCGTGACCAGCGTTAATAGCTCCACGGCCATTAACCGTCCGCATGTTTGATAGATCGGCTGCCAGGTGTAAGCACGCTCACACTGCAACCAAAAACGCCGTTCCTGCAAGCTCTCGATGCTTGCTTCAGGGTTGCTTATTCGCTGGATAACCTGCCTTATCATCAAAGATGTCCTGTGTTTAAAAGTGATGCTGCCCGGACTCGACAAAGATTATCGGCGCGCAAGGGCAGAACTTTACCGCCTGACCGGAGTAAATTTCCCCACTCCACAACGGAATCTTTCAGGAATACGTGCTGGCTCAAAAAAATAATGGAACACTGTTTTAATATGGTTGACCAGCAAACCACCACAGCGCAAACTAACGCTAATTTTTTACAGATCAGGTTCACGACTATGTCCAAAAAGATTGCCGTGATTGGCGAATGCATGATTGAGCTTTCCGAGAAAGGCGCGGACGTTAAGCGCGGTTTCGGCGGCGATACCCTGAACACTTCCGTCTATATCGCCCGTCAGGTCGATCCTGCGGCATTAACCGTTCATTACGTAACGGCGCTGGGAACGGACAGTTTTAGCCAGCAAATGCTGGACGCCTGGCACGGCGAGAACGTTGATACTTCCCTGACCCAACGGATGGAAAACCGTCTGCCGGGCCTTTACTACATTGAAACCGACAGCACCGGCGAACGTACGTTCTACTACTGGCGTAACGAAGCCGCCGCCAAATTCTGGCTGGAGAGCGAGCAGTCTGCGGCGATTTGCGAAGAGCTGGCGAATTTCGATTATCTCTACCTGAGCGGGATTAGCCTGGCGATCTTAAGCCCGACCAGCCGCGAGAAACTGCTTTCTTTGTTGCGCGAATGCCGCGCCAACGGCGGAAAAGTAATTTTCGACAATAACTATCGTCCGCGCCTGTGGGCCAGCAAAGAAGAGACACAGCAGGTATACCAGCAAATGCTGGAATGCACGGATATCGCCTTCCTGACGCTGGACGACGAAGACGCGCTATGGGGTCAACAGCCGGTGGAAGATGTCATTGCGCGCACCCATAACGCGGGCGTGAAAGAAGTGGTGGTGAAACGCGGGGCGGATTCTTGCCTGGTGTCCATTGCTGGCGAAGGGTTAGTGGATGTTCCAGCGGTGAAACTGCCGAAAGAAAAAGTGATCGATACCACCGCAGCTGGCGACTCTTTCAGTGCCGGTTATCTGGCGGTACGTTTGACGGGCGGCAGTGCGGAAAACGCGGCGAAACGCGGGCACCTGACCGCAAGTACCGTTATTCAGTATCGCGGCGCGATTATCCCGCGTGAAGCGATGCCAGCGTAAAAGCAGCATATGCAAAAGGCTGGATAGAGTGTTACCCCTCTATCCAGCTCATCCATAAATACCTGATGGTTGTGCTAACTCATCACCATCAGGCATTACTGTACAGGTGGAATATCCGTCACTTCAGGATGTACGTCATCCGTGGCGACAGAGGTGGCGGCAGCCGCAGTCGATGGGGCCATGATTTGATCCCAGGCCGCCTGCAACGCTTTCATGTTAAATTCCGGCTCGCCTTTCGGCTGCAGCAGTATTAACGCCATATCATTCGACAACTGCTGACGCAGATCCTGATTTAACATCTCCACCGTCAGGCTGTTAAGGAAATCCTGACGCAGTTTCTGATATTGCTCCGGCGCGATATCGACGACCTGATTTTGCAACGAACGCATCCGCTGCCCCATCAGAATATCGGTATCAGCTCGCGCATAGGCGGCAAACAGTTTCTGCAGCTCCAGTTTCTTTTGCGCCACTAACGCATTGAACTCTTCTTCCGGCAGACCTTTATCGCGAACCTTCGCCAGTTCACGCGCCACCAGATTAAGGTTGCTGTTCAGCTTGTCGTTTGGTGATTCGATGTTGATGGCACACTGCGCACGCAGATACAGCACACGACAGTCAAATCCAAGACCGATATCTTTACTGTTACTGGCGCTTAACGCTTGCTGAACATGCCAGAACAGCGCCTCACGGGCCAGGTCCGCACGCCAGTAGCGCAGCAGTGCGGCTGATTCACGAATCGGCTGCCACGGCGTATCCCACATGATAGATAGCCGGTCCTGACGCACCGCGTCGGTCATAATACTCACCGCTTCCGCACGCAGCGGAGAAAGCGTCGGCACCGGAGCCGGTGTTTCACGTTTGCCTTTCAGTTCGCCAAACGTTTTATTGATTTGGTCGACGACCGAGCGCGCATCCACGTTTCCCACCACCAGCAGCGTCATTGCATCCGGGGTGTACCATTTCTGATAGAAATCTTTAATCTTTTCCGCTTCAACGGGTTGTTTCAGCGGATCGGCAGGATCGTGACCTAACAAGGTTGATCCTTTCAGACGATAGCGCCACCAGCCCTCTTTAGTATCGGCAGGCCAGGTTGCCACCATGTCCTGACTTTGCAGCGCGTGGTTGATGGTTTCTGGCGTGATAGTCAGTTTGCCAGTGGCATTTGCCAGATAAGAGAGCGCTTCTTTCAGCAAGTCGTTACGGTTATTGGGCAAACTCAGATTAAACAGCGTGGTGTCATAAGAGACAATTACCGGCGGCATCGGGCGTTTAGGGTCGATCCCCTGCTGCCACAATGAACGCGCCTGTGCTGCTTCAAGGCCACCGCTTTGCGTTAACGCAATACGAGGGATGGCGTGGCTGTAACCGCTCTGTTGTGTACTTTCGGCGAGCGAACCGGTATTAACCAGCAGGCGAATTTCAACACGATCGCTGGGACGCTGGGGCGTGGTCAGCACTTGCCACTGTAAACCGTTGGAAAGCGTCCCCTGTTGCCATGCTGGATCAGGCTGGAGCGCATCTGCCTGCACATAGCCAGCAGTGGCCATCATCAGCAAACCGCCCGCTAAAAGTCGAATTTTTGTGCCCTGCATGTGAACCCCTGATCAACTATCCTGGTAATAAAAAACTGCCCGTTGTCGGTCAGTCTAAATGACGTTAAAAACACTTCGTGTTAGACCGCAAGAACATGAAAATGTCACGGAAGAAGTGAAATAAACCTGAACTCACCCAGGTGGTAAGTTCAGGCACAGGGGTCAATTATGCGCAAACACCCGCACTCGGGGAAGGGAGTGCGGGCATAAGTGGTGAGATTAAGAGGATAATTCGTGCGTTTTGCCATCCAGCGCACGATTATTCAGCACATCGTCCAGTTTTTTGTGGTCCAGTTCTTTCACCCACTTAGCAACGACAATGGTCGCTACGCCGTTACCGACCAGGTTAGTCAGCGCACGAGCTTCTGACATAAAGCGGTCAATACCGAGGATCAGCGCCAGACCCGCTACCGGCAAATGGCCCACCGCAGAGAGCGTTGCCGCCAGCACGATAAAACCACTACCCGTTACCCCTGCCGCCCCTTTAGAAGAAAGCAGCAACACGATTAACAGCGTGATTTGGTGGACGATATCCATCTGACTGTTAGTGGCCTGGGCGATAAACACCGCCGCCATTGTCAGGTATATCGATGTGCCATCAAGGTTAAACGAGTAGCCTGTCGGGATGACCAGCCCCACCACCGATTTGCGGCAGCCGAGTTTCTCCATCTTGTCGAGCATACGCGGCAGCGCCGACTCGGAAGATGAAGTCCCCAGTACAATCAGCAGTTCTTCACGGATGTAGCGGATAAATTTGAAGATACTGAAACCAGTCGCTTTAGCGATTGAACCCAATACCAGCACCACAAACAGGATACAGGTAATGTAGAAACAGATAATCAGCTGCCCCAGCTGCACCAGTGTGCCGACGCCGTATTTACCGATAGTAAACGCCATTGCCCCGAACGCACCAATAGGTGCCAGACGCATGATCATATTGATGATGCCGAAGATGACCTGCGAGAAACTTTCGATGACGTTAAAAATCAGTTGGCCTTTGCTGCCCAGACGGTGGAGCGCAAAACCAAACAGTACGGCAAACAGCAGCACCTGCAGAATGTTACCGCTGGCAAATGCGCCAATGACGCTCGCCGGGATGACATCCATAATGAAGGCGACAATGCCCTGGTCTTTCGCCTGATCGGCGTAAACCGCTACCGCTTTCGCATCAAGCGTTGCCGGATCGACGTTCATTCCGGCACCAGGCTGCACGACGTTAACGATGATAAGACCAATAATCAGCGCGATAGTACTGACAATTTCAAAGTAAAGCAGTGCGACTGCGCCGGTACGACCGACCGCCTTCATGCTTTCCATGCCCGCAATGCCCGTTACGACGGTACAAAAGATGACAGGAGCGATGATCATCTTAATGAGCTTAACGAACCCGTCGCCAAGCGGTTTCATTTGCTCGCCTATTTCAGGATAGAAATGGCCAAGGAGAATACCAATGGCTATCGCTGTCAGGACCTGAAAGTAAAGGCTTTTAAACAGAGAGGTTTTCATAGGGTGTCCTTTAGTAAAACCACAGGTCTTGTAAGGTTATGGGGTACCTGCGGCCTTAAAATAACACCCAGACAACATCACAGAAATGTACCTGGATCATAATTGAAACAAAAAGGTTAAAAAGTTTGAGCTAGCTCGCACAAACCAGCACTTTTTAAAGTTTTGTAATCAGTTTGGGGTAGCTACTTTTCTTCCAGGTAACTCTCTTCGAAGATTTCAATAGGGAGTGGGCGAGCAAAAAGGAAGCCCTGGGCAATACCAACGCCCGCTTTTGCCAGCCAGTCGCGTTGTGCTTCAGTCTCCACGCCTTCGGCAATCATTTGTAAGTTCAGGCTTTGCGCCAACATGATAATTGCAGCAATCATGCTGCTATCTTCCGGCAAGCCTTCAACAAACATTTTGTCGATTTTCAGTACGTCGATTGGCAACGATTTCATATGCTGCAGCTGACGCAGCCCCGCATAGCCCATGCCGAAATCATCCAGCGCCACCCGAACTCCGGCATTGCGCAGCGGACGGAGGATTGCCACCGCAGCATGAGGGTCGTCAATACGTCGGCTTTCTGTCACTTCCAGAATCAGTGTTCCCGGCTGAATGCGATAGCGGGTTAACAGTTCCAGCATATCCGCCACCATATTCGGGTGCATCAGTTGCAGCGCTGAGAGGTTTACCGACAAGGGCAGCATAATGCCGCGCTCTTGCCAGGCAGCAAGCAGTCGACAGGACTCTTCCAGCACCCAGTGACCAACGGTAACCATCAGCCCACAGCATTCAATGCGATCGATTAAGCCATCCGGCAGATCCCAACTGCCATCCGGTTGCTGGATACGCAGTAACACTTCCGCACTGACCAGTTTACCGCTGGTCATCTCGACCTGTGGCTGTAACCAAATCGCAAACTGATGATTTTCCAGTGCATTAAGGATATCGCTCTCTTCCGTCAACCGCTGTTGGGCGGCTTCCATCTGCTGCGGATCAAAGAACTGAATCTGATTCTTGCCTTTATGGCGAGCGGTAAATGCCGCAGAAATAGCACGACTGTAAAGCTGTTCGGCGGTGAGATCGCCGTAGAACATCGCCACGCCAATGCTACAGTGCGGACGGAGTTGAATACGTTCAATCGGCAGGCGCTCGCTCATGATAGTGAGCACTTGCTGACCTAAAGTGATTGCGTGCCACGGTTCCTGTACACCATTGGCAATGACAGCAAAGTCATAACCACTAATCTGCGCGAGGATCATACGTGGCGACAGTACCGATTTGAGTTTTTCCACCAGCGTCAGCAGCAGAATTTCTCGTTGCGCCTCTTTCAGCACGCCCGCAGTATCACGCAGGGTTTCACAGGTGATGATCATCAGCGCGGTGGTTTGTTTACGCGCGACAACCTGCTCCAGCATCTCCATCAGCAAGGCTTTGTTCGGCAAATCCGACACCGGGAAGCGCATCGCGTTTTCGTTCTGTTCTTCATAATGGCGCTGCAGCAATTGCTGGTTGAGGTTGTAACTGCGCACCAGCATACCGATTTCATCGTCCTGATGCAGACGTGGTAATGCCAGTTGGTGACCAACAAGCTCCTGGGCAGGGATGGCGTTAAGTTCGCGAGCAATATTGCGTAACGGATGCAAAATCAGGCGGTTAATGCACCAGCTAATCGCCACCGTCAATATTAACGACAAAAGTAAGTAAATGGTCACTAACGTTGAGAGGGTACTCATCACGAACTTATACATACGGAAGGAATCCGCCTGTAGCACCAGATAGGCAATTGGCTGCGGATTTGCCGGACGTTCCAGCGAGTAGACGCCCAGCGAGATTTGCACCGGTAGCTCAAACAGGCGAGTAACCATTACCGGCACCGGACGCTCTGGAATAAAACTTTTACGCAGCGCCTGGAACTGGTTAGGCAGCACTACATCGGCACGGCTGACCACGCCTGCCGGTTTAATGCTGGCAAGAATAGCTTCCGCTTCGGGAATATCGCCTTTCAAAATAGCTGAAGATAAGGGTTCGCGGACAGAGCGAGCAATGCTTTCCAGTTGCGTAGCCGTGTTATAGCGATTCTGCTGGACCAGATGGAACAGCAAAACGGTGCAAAAAATAAAAACGAACACCAGGACAACGGCTGCCACCATTGCCATCTGCTTGATTGTTAACGAGCGACTTACGCGCAAATTGTCTCCCCCCGGAAATCCCAGATTGCCGCCCGAGTATACCCGATCGCAGCGGCATTAAGAGAGGCGCTATCTGAAAACTTACCAGTCGGCGTAAGGTATCAGCGGCTGCGGCGGTAAATCCATGTCACCCTGCCATCCGGCGGCGGAATAACGTACGTAGAGCAGGAAATGGCTGGGTGCGTAATCTTTCGCCTGCTGGATATCAATTGCCGTGCCGACAAACCAGTTGGAAGTAACACGTCGTTCAAGTAATGCCCGCGCCGTATAGCCGAAGCCCTGACTGCTGCCGCCATCGTTGGATTGCCGCGCAGCTTCTTCCTGCCAGTCGGTCGGGATCAGATTCATCAGCGGATAACGCGGCATGGTTTTGGTGCGTGAATGCGACCACGAGCCAGACGCCCCCAGCTCCCACGACCAGTTTTCCGTGCGCTCCCGCCACATCACCGGTATGGCAAACGACAGGTATTCCTGCGGGCTGTAGTAACCGCCCTGACCGAGTGAGTAGCCACTCAGGTCTTTGTCGTAATGCCAGATCATATTGTTAAGACCAATGGTCACACGGCGATTATTCTGGTTGATGATCTTATAGTAATAGCCCGTCATCCAGCGCACGCGCCAGTTATCTTCGACATTTTTACCGGTTAACTGGTCACCGCTAAGCGATGCCCAGACGCCGTTTGCTTCACCTTTATCGTAGCTCAGGCTTAGCCCCACGCCGTCGGCACGCACGCCGCCCCATTTTTTCCCGGTATTGCTCGGAGAGTCTTTTTGCCCACCAAAGGCCAGCAAAGAACTGGAGATGGGCCGACGATGGGCGTTAACGGTGTAACCCAGCGGCCCGATATCATCGCTGTAACTGATGCCGCCGACCACATCCACCACGTTGAAGCCCATCGGCGTGGTGCCGATATCCCAGCTCCAGACGTCATTTCGCCAACCGACCGCCACGCTGGCACCGGAATCCGACTGGCTGCGGTTGCCGCTACAGTCCTGTAATGTACAGGTGCCCCAGTTGTCATCCCATTTGCCATCGGCATTAGTGGAGAAACTGCCGACGTTCATATTGACGAAATCACTACGAAAGAACATCCGCCCGTCAGAATACGGCGCATCCACCTGCAACATGGTAGTGTGCGCTTTCAGATCGGAGTAACCACCGGTGCCGCTCGACCCCCAGTAATCGTGCTCGAGGGTGACGTTAAGATCCTGCTGGCGATAGAGGTCCGCTGCATCGCTGCGCACGCCGCGTTTCAGCCAGTCATCTTTCTCGTCGTTACGGGTCAGCCGGGTAAAGGTGTCGTTATCCTGCGGACGCGTCGTGGTCACACCGGATGCGACCATCGCGTCTTTGTAGGTTTCCAGCGCCTGCTTTGGATCGCCCGCCTGCGCTTCAAACTTCGCACCGTCGCGCAGCACCATCGCACTTTCCATCGACGGCGGCTGAGATTTTGCCAGCGGGATCAACTGATTAAATGTCTGCTGCGCCGCTGCGGTATCGCCAAGCTGCGCCTGTGCCAGCGCCACGCGCCGCTGAGTGTTCAGCGAGGCGTTATTGGTGGCAGGCAGCTTCGCCAGCTGGCTACGTGCCGCCGCTTTGTCACCGGCAGCAATATCCACTTCCGTCAGACCAAGAATGGCATCGGCGTTAGTTGGCTCCCGCGTCAGGACATTCTGATATGCAGCGCGAGCGGCGGTGTAATCACGTCGTTGTTGCGCCCAGTCAGCCAGCGTGAGGTCTATGCGCGTGGAAGGTGGTTGCTGGCGCAGCATCGCTTCCGCTTCAGCTTCTTTGCCGCTTTCTCGCAGGCGATTAGCGGTTTCCAGTACCTGATCGCTTTGCAGTCGATTAACCAGCTCCTGAATATTGCTGCTCCACTGCGCGCGCGGCAGGCTGTTGATATGCGCCAGCGCCGCTCTGTCCTGGTCATGACCAGAGAGATACAGCCCATAAGCGTAAACCTGCTCCGGGTCGTTCGGCTTCTGCTGCGCCAGATTACGCATTAACGTATCGGCCTGGCTGCGTTGTCCGGCCTGCCAGAGATCCTGTGAAAGTCGGTAAGTAATCCATACACTGCCGGGGTCCAGCGCCAGTCGTTGCCGCTGAAGTGCTGCCGCCTGCACCCATTTGCCCTGCTTTTCCAGTGCCTCTGCCTGCTGTGCCAGACGGTCGTTTTGCAGGCTGCGTTCGATATCATCAATGCTGCGCCGCTGACTGGCAGAGAGCGAGGCGATAAACGCTTCAGCTTTTTCTGGTGATTGCTGGCGGTATATATTCGCCAGCCCGCGCACGGCGTTAGTGTTGCCGCTGTCCATACGCAAGGTCTGCTGGTAATAGCGTTCGGCGGCGGGATAATCTTTGCGCGCCATCGCCACATCGCCCAGCCCAAGCACTGCATAGCTGTCGGTGTTATCGACATTACGTGCCTGCTGGAACAGCCGTTCTGCCCGGTCAGGATTATTGGCTTTCAGCGCAGCATCGCCCTGCTGGATCGCCAGCCAGTAGCGGTTTACTTTCAGGAGACTGTTCCATTTGTCGTTGTTGCTGCTGTGCGGATCCAGGGCGAGGGCTTTTTCCAGATTCGCCACCGCATTGGCGCGATCGCCTTTCTGAGAATACGCCTGGCCCAGCGCCCCCAGAGCCTCACTGTCTTTCGGGTTCGCCCGCACTGCCTGTTGTAGTTCGGGAATGGCTTTACCCGCCATACCAGAGTCCACCGCCGCTAAACCTTGCGCACGAGCGCGGAAAGCAGGGTCGGCCAGCTGTTTTTGCTGTTCTGCCAGTTGCGATTGCGCCGCAGCTACGCTATCGCCATCACTAAAGATCGAGAGATATTTTTTCAGCGCCGACACACTGGCATCGCTGACGGGCATGTCTTTAATCTGCCCGTACCAGATTTTAGAGGCCCCTTCGCGCCCGGCGTTTGATTTCGCCATCTGTTCCAGGACGGCAAAACCTTCGTCACGGCGATCGCTACTAAACAGCAATAGCGCCAGATTGTTTTGCAGGCCCGTATTGCCCGGCGTATCCGCATTAATGCGTTTTAGCTGATTAATCGCTTCGCCACGGCGAGCCGGAATTTTCGCCACCGTACTCCAGTACTCGACGGCAATGTCACCTTCCGGCGGCGCACCGTTGAACAGTTTGTTGTAACTCGCCACAGCTTCTTCTGCATGACCAGTAGTCGCCTGCAATCTTGCCTGTTGCAGTGCCTGACGACCATCCGGCGTGGAAAGCAACATTGTGGTCCGCGACGATTTATACGCATTTGAACTCGGCGCTAACTGCGACAGCCGATCGAGCTGTTTTTGCGCGCCATCAATATCGCCCTGACGTAACAGAGAACGGAAACGGGCGGCAACGACGTCCGGGTTATTCGGATCAATAAGTTCCAGCCGATACAACGACTGTTGCACCAGGTCTTCACGATGGGTCGCTTCGCCTAACCGAACTTGCTCCAGCAACTGTTGCTGAGCGGTTGGTGCTGCCTCGACC
Organism: Escherichia sp. F1; assembly: GCF_046764225.1. Classification (NCBI taxonomy): domain Bacteria; kingdom Pseudomonadati; phylum Pseudomonadota; class Gammaproteobacteria; order Enterobacterales; family Enterobacteriaceae; genus Escherichia; species Escherichia sp. F1. The sequence goes on along the minus strand of NZ_CP177202.1, from coordinate 212,921 downwards.
ATCGGCATGACGGCCAGACCGAGGGAAAGCGTGAATATGTTTAGTGTGAATTTGCGCATTCCTGGCCCCAGTCAGGTAATAACTCACCTTTTGTCGAGAAGCGGAAACGGTGTTGATCCCAGCCTTGTCCAAACAGGGTCAGCACATAGTTGTAATAGGCATCGCTGCCGGGAAAGTTATCGGCCACGCGCTGGCGCTGAACGGCCTGCGCATCGCGGTTTTGTAAAAAGGGCAGCATGGCGGCAGAAAAACCGACCGGTCCTTTACCCTGCGCTTTCCCCGTAGCCACATCCACTTTTTCTGGCGGATAGCCGTTTTTCTCAGTGAATGTCGCCATCGGTTTAAACCGGTTGAGCATCCGCGCTTTTTGCGGATCGCTGTCAGGCATCATGCCTACCCACATGTAAACGCGGATAGCGTCGTAGCTGCTGATCAATGTTTTTTCGGCTTTTAGCTGCCAGCCTTTGTCTTTCTCATAGCGCACCCAGTCTGGCGAAAAGCCTTTCGGGGCGGTTTCCAGCAATAAACGTTGATTGGTTTCGCGCAGCGTGGTCCACGGCGCGCCAAAGCGGGTGAAATACTGCGCCAGCGTCGGCGGCAGGTAGCTGGGGTTAAAACGCCAGCTGTTATCCTCAGCAAATCCCACTTTGCCTGGCAACAACATGGAACCCAGTCCAGGCACCGTCACCACTTCCTCCCGCGCAATACGTTTTAACAATGCGCTGCCGATGTCGGTATAACGCTGCTCTTTCCACAAACGCCCCGCCTCCAGCAACGACCAGGCCATCCAGACATCACCATCGGAGGCCGAATTGCTGTCCAGCACTTCCCACTTACTGTTCTCTTTCTTGCCCCACAGCCATGCGGGCAAACGTTCTTTTAAAGAACCCTGAGCGAGATTGTTCTGCGTCCAGTCGAGAATATTATCGAAAGCTGCACGGTCGTTAGCCGCCAGGGCAAAGAACATGCCGTAACTTTGCCCTTCGGAAGTGGTGATTTTACGCGCGTCACTTGGGTCAATGACGCGCCCTTCCTGACTGATGTAATCCTTTTTGAACTGCTCCCAGGCAGGCCAGTTGCAGGCTGCCTGAACACTAAAGGCAGCCAGCAGCAGCATCGTCACGAGTCCACTACGCAACACATTCATCTTCAATTACTCGTTATCCGGGTTAAGACGACGACGGCTGATAATACGCAGCAGACGCCACAGTACCCAGGCCAGCAGCACGACGCTGATTGCCGCCAGCACCGCCAGCAGAATCGGATGGTTTGCCAGGGCATACCATAAGCGTTCGAACCACGGCAGATGGCCAACGTAATAGACGTCGCCAACACGCAGGCTATTGATACCGGACTCGCGGATCACCGCGACCGAACCGAACATGGTGGCGCGTTTGCCGCTATCGTTCACCGCATCGTTAAGCATTTCATAACCGCGTGGGCTATCTGCCAGCAGCGCAATCACGCTACGCTGGTCGTTATACGGCGACTGGAAGCCAATCACCGCCGCCATCGCACCGGAAGAGGTCAGCGTTGATTGAGTTTCTGCCGCGCGATCGCTCTCATCCGGTACAATGCCGGGGAACGGGGTCTGGCGCATCGGCGTTTTCACCCAGCTTTCGGTCGCCTGCACCAACAGGTCGATCTGCTTATCGTCTTTCAGTTTGTCCGGGATACCACCGACGATCATGATGTCGGCATCTTTGCCCTGAATGGTGCTGCCATCATCGGTCACCGTCAGGTTAATCGCCGGGAAGCCCGTCTGCGCACCGATAAAGCCAACGGTATTCAGCAAGGTTTCCATCTGTGCTTCGTTAGGCGCTTTCGGCATCACGGTGATGGTTTGTGACAGATCCGCCATCCGGCTGAACGGGAAGCCCGCGTTAGCAAAGGCGCGTAGATCCGGCATCGGGATGAAGTGGTAATACTTCGAGAAGTCGATGGTGGAATCGTCACCAATCACCACATGATTCTGCACCGGCTGGAAGGTAATGCAGTTATCCACCGAACCGCCCGGCATCGGGTTCATATACTCAAAGTCGAAGCGCAGCTGGTTGGTCGCGCCCAGTTTCAGCGCCGGAATAGAGACATCCGTTTTGCCATCCAGCAAACCTTGTAATACCGGAATCCGCAGCAGCAGGCGGTTCGCCTCCTGTTTACTGCTCAGGTTGAAGGATTGCAGGAACTGGTTATTCAGGCTGATATCCATCTGCGAACTGTCTTTCACCGGCGGCATGGTGTAGCGATAGTTGATATCCATATCAATGCCGGTACTGCGCATCAGGTAGAGATCTGGCGGCAGGTTTAGCGAAACATTAATCGCTGCTGGCTCAAGACCGCTGGATTGCAACTGTTCTTCATAGGTTTTCAGTTCACCAAAGGTGACCGGACGATCGGTACGCACCCAGTTCGGCGCATCGTACGGCTTACGCGGTAGCAGCGGTTTCACTTCATTCACTACCACGCTTTCACCACGGAACAGGATGTTACCCTGAGCGATACCTTTCGCTGCCTGCAACAGGTCTTTGTCGTCACGACCAAACACCACCAGCAGTTTGACGTAAGGATTCTGCGGATGGTTGATCATCTCAATCACCGGGGCTTTTACCGCCGGATGATCGCGCAGGAAATCCGGGCGTTTGTCATTGGTGGCAAAAACGATGGCATTGCGATCCGGCAATTGGTTATAGAGCACCGGGAAGTTCTGCCCACGCCAGCCAGAACGCGAACCAAACCACGAGGCGACAATGGCAGATGCTTGTTGCAGCCCGACATCCGGCGCACCCGCAAAGACCATCGGCAAGGTGTTAGTACGGTTATCACGCGGGTCAAAGAATGGTACCGGGAAGTGTGACAGGTCATTCTTCACATTCAGGGTCTGATAGGTCAAATCCAGTCCACTGCTCCGCCCAACATCCAGCCAAAGCGTGGTGCTGGCCGGGTTTTCGCACACGTCCTGATAATGACCGACAAACTCCAGCCGCACACGGTTGAAGTCGGTAATAAACAGTGGGTTAATGGGCATTTGTGCCAGCGTTTTTTTACCCAACTGTTCTTTGGTCACTGGCAGCACGCCCATCAGTTCATCATTGAGATAAACCTTTAACTGCGACTGGACAGGCAGTAACGATGGCGATGGCGTGTATTCGAGGTTGAGCATCGCCTTCGTCACCACTTCATCGCTGCGCATACCAAACTCAATGCTGCCGTTCGGGTTAATGCCACGTAGCACCATGCTGCCCGGCGGCGGCGCAATTTGCGCAAAGGTCAGCTTCACATCACGCGAAGGACCGTTCTGCGCCACGATGGGGGCATCAGCGCCCTGCACGCCCGGCATCACTTGCCCAACCTGCGGATTTTGTTCCGTCTGGGCGGCTACAGCTGGCTCAGCATTGATCAGTGGTTGCGTTGCTGGCGTCGCCTGCGTCATGAAAGAGGGGAACGCACTCATCCCCATAGCCACTGCACAAATCCAGAATAGTTTTCTTTTCATCGCGTTATCATCATTGTTGAGCCAAAGCCTGATCCGATGGTTGTGCCGTTTCGCTCCGCTCCGGGCGGCGCGGAATAAACGATACAACCCAGGAAACCAGAGAAGTCAGCACACGGAATATGCCCTTCACCGAAGAAGGCGCAAACTCCGCCAGATGGCGGTAGCCACGGAAGCCGAGCTTCAGAATATCCAGCAGACTTTCCAGCGGCTTATCTTCCGGATAGCTGTCCTGCCAGAGCGCCCATGTATCCGCACGGGCAAACGTACACTGCACAAAATCGATATGTTGCTGGGTGGTGAGCGGCATTAATTTCAACCCAACTTCATTACCCATCACGCGCGCCACCTGGGTCGGGAAGACGTATTCCTGCTGACCGCGTTTAAGCAACAGATTCACTTTCTGCCCTTCCAGAATCTGCGCCTGACCGTTGATCTTGATCCCCAAACCACCATCGGAGAAATCCTGAACGGTACACGAGAAGAGGTGACCATCTTCGCGGGCAATTGCCGCGGGCATCGTCATCTCCACGCGGTGCGATCGGCGCACCTGTTTGCTTTCTACCGATACCGCAACTGCGCCGCCAAGAACAATCAGGTTGTAGAATACCCACACCATACTGACGACCACGGTGAGCATCTCGGTTGGCGGGCCATAGAAGTAGCGCCAGATGCCTACCGCAACGCCCACCAGGTTGAGCAGAACAAGGAAGATGTAGGGCCGCGAGATCACCCAGTCGACGTACTCTTCTTCCACCAGTCCACCTTTGGCGGTGACGTTAAATTTGCCTTTGTGCGGGTTAATCAGCGCCACCAGCGTCGGTGGTGCGATATACCACGCCAGCACCGTTTCGTAGATTTCACTCCAGAAAGAGTGGCGATATTTGCCCTGGATCTTCGAGTTGGTCAGGCTGGCATGAATCATATGCGGCAGCACGAACAGGGCGATCATCAACGCTGGCGCATAGATGATGTAGGCATGAAGCAGCAGGAACGCCAGCGGCGCAGTCAGGAAGATCAGCCGTGGAATGCCCGACAAGAAGTGGAACATGGCGTTGACGTAACATAGCCGCTGAGCAAACTTCAGCCCTTTACCGGTGAGCGGGTTATCGAGACGGAAGATTTGCACCATCCCGCGCGCCCAGCGAATACGCTGACCGATATGCGCCGACAGACTTTCGGTCGCCAGCCCCGCCGCCTGCGGAATACGCATATACGCGGAGGTATAGCCACGACGGTGCAAACGCAGAGAAGTATGCGCATCTTCAGTCACAGTTTCGACAGCAATGCCGCCAATTTCATCCAGCGGCTTACGGCGAATCACCGCACAGGAACCGCAGAAGAAAGTGGCGTCCCACATATCGTTGCCATCCTGCACCAGACCATAGAACAGCGTGCCTTCGTTAGGTGTTTTACGGAAACGTCCCAGGTTGCGTTCAAACGGGTCCGGTGAGAAGAAGTGGTGCGGCGTCTGCATCATCGCCAGCTGTTTTTCTTTCAGGAACCAGCCCATGGTCATTTGCAGGAACGATCGCGTTGGTACGTGGTCGCAGTCGAAAATCGACACGAACTCGCCTTTGGCATATTTCAGCGCATTGTTGATGTTGCCCGCTTTCGCATGTTCATGAGTGGTGCGGGCGATATATTTCACCCCCACGTTTTGCGCAAACTGGCGAAACTCTTCCCTGCCGCCGTCATCGAGGATCCAGATGTTCAGTTTGTCTTTCGGCCAGTCGATACCCAGCGAGGCGTAAATGGTATTTTTCACCACGTTGAGATCTTCGTTGTAAGTCGGGACAAAGATATCCACCGACGGCCACAGCGACATATCTTTCGGCAATGGCATCGGCTGACGATTCAGCGGCCATACCACCTGGAAGTAGCCGAGCACGAGCACAATCCACGCGTACGTTTCAGCGAAGAGCAGAATAAGCCCGCACACCAGGCTGACCGGATCGTCCCAGTTCAGCGTAGAGGTATAGCGCCACCAGATATAACGGCAAGAAACGGTCAGCGACAGCACAATCAACATTAGCGCCGAGAAGCGCCCCGGCATCCGCCGTACGATCAGTGCTACACCCCACAGCAGCATCAGGAAGATAAACTGCGCCAGCGGGTTAAACGGCTGAGTAACGCAGATTAACGCCAGAATCAGCGAGAAGGTGACGATGATACCGAGGATCAACCGCCGCGCCCCGGCACTCAAATGGCCGAGCTCTTTTTTCTCATCAAGATGCTGTGTTTTATGGCTAACGCGCTCAGGCAGCTCGTTCATCCATTGATGGTAACGTCCACGAATATTCTGCAGACCTGAAAATGCCCGCCTGCGCGGTTTCGGCGTTTCTTTGCGCGATGCACCGATCAGTAACCAGCATGTTTGAATGAGATAACGGACCGGGTCCAGCGGACGCGGACGCGAGGCGTTGATATGCGGATACAGGTTTTTATGTTCTGCGCGAATACGCTGCCAGCGCGGGTGCTCCAGCGGAATAAAAATCCAGGCCAGGATCAACCAAAAACAGCCGAGCGTCGCGCTGAAAGCCGACGCGCCGTGACGACGATAATCGCGATAACGCCCGATAAGCCGCGCGTTGACCGGCGGGATAAGCAACCACCGGGTCAGGATACTCATGATGCACTCCCGACTGGCGTTTTCAGCCCGGAATAGTTCAACAGGCACCAGTTCGCCAGCGTCAGTATCTCTTCAGCCGCCAGCGCATCACTGCGATATTCACCGACTGGTTGCTTAGCCGCCAGGCATTCAGCCATCGCTTCATCACGATGAATGAGCATCGGCAGTAATCGGCGCTGGCTTTGCAACCAAAGCTGGTAAATATCGTCCTGAACTTGACTGCCGATACGGAAGTCATTAATCAAAATATGCGCGCCATCCGGCAGCGCTTGCTGATGCAGTCGGATATGGCAGTTGGCATCCACATTGACGATTGACAGCGAGTGATCGCACAAACTCAGCAGCTGGTGGGTTATCTGCGAGGAATCACGCGGTAAGTCGATTAAAATCCAATGGTAACGCCCGCTGGCTTTTAGTTGCTGTAAGCCGGAGCAAATATCGCTCAGCCGGGTTTGCCAGTGCTGTGGATTTTCTTGTTCTTCAATGGATAACTGACCAAAAGGCAGCAAATCGAGTTGCGAGGTATAGCGCAACCCAGCGTCACGCCAGTCCTGGCCATCCAGCATAGCTCTGGCCCAGCCCTGACGGTGGGTAAAATCAACGTTAAATGACAGGCGCAACAAGTTGTCCGGGCAGGCATCGACCACCAGGACATTTTCTCCCAACATTTGTAATGACCAGGCTAATGCGGCGGTGATGGTTGTTGTCCCCACGCCTCCCCGCACCCCCTGCAATCCCAGTACGGCCATTCACCAATCCCCTACTTTTGTTGCGCAAACTCTGCCAGCAACGGCCAGCGTTTTAATGCCGCGGCCAACTGTTCGCGTTGGGAAATATCGGCATAATCAATATCAGGCAGTGAAAATGCCTGCTTTAACGCCAAAATATCATTCTGGAAGATATAGCCTATCGCGGGATCAGGCAGAGTATCTGGTTCATTGTTATTCATTTGCTTGATCCCTATGAAATAACCGTACCGTTCATGAGACAATTCTAACCGTGAGCATTTCGCCGGTTTATTGTTTACGGCGAGACGGGAATTTGCTCACTTTTTGACTTTCCGTTACGCAACAAAAAAAGTTAAAAACGAAAAGACTAAAATCACACGTCTTGTGACCTGCTAAATTGATTCACATGCTAAATCTGATAAGTTTTAATTTCAATGGTAGGTTTATTTCTTAGCTTTCGCTAGTAAACTGATAATCAGACAAAATGATGACATGAGGGACATTGTGGACCCTGTATTCTCTATCGGTATCTCATCATTATGGGATGAGCTGCGACATATGCCAGCAGGCGGCGTCTGGTGGTTTAACGTCGATCGCCATGAAGATGCTATCAGTCTGGCGAATCAAACAATTGCATCCCAGGCTGAAACCGCACACGTCGCGGTCATTAGCATGGACAGCGATCCGGCGAAAATCTTTCAATTAGATGATTCTCAAGGGCCGGAAAAAATAAAATTATTTTCAATGCTAAATCATGAAAAAGGTCTATACTATTTGGCCCGTGATTTGCAGTGTTCTATTGATCCCCATAATTACCTTTTTATTCTTGTTTGCGCAAATAACGCATGGCAAAACATTCCTGCCGAGCGGCTTCGCTCATGGTTGGATAAAATGAATAAATGGAGCAGGTTAAACCATTGTTCGCTTTTGGTAATTAATCCCGGAAATAATAACGATAAACAATTTTCATTGTTGCTTGAGGAATACCGTTCACTTTTTGGTCTTGCCAGTTTGCGTTTTCAGGGCGACCAACATTTGCTGGATATTGCCTTCTGGTGCAACGAAAAAGGGGTCAGCGCCCGTCAGCAGCTTAGCGTTCAGCAACAAAAGGGTATCTGGACCTTAGTTCAAAGCGAAGAGGCGGAGATCCAACCACGCAGCGACGAAAAACGCATTCTGAGTAATGTTGCTGTACTGGAAGGTGCGCCGCCGCTATCAGAACACTGGCAACTGTTCAACAATAACGAAGTCCTGTTCAATGAAGCCCGTACCGCTCAGGCGGCGACGGTGGTCTTTTCTTTACAACAAAATGCGCAAATCGAGCCACTGGCCCGCAGCATTCATACTCTGCGTCGCCAGCGCGGTAGTGCGATGAAAATCCTCGTACGGGAAAATACCGCAAGCCTGCGCGCCACCGATGAACGTTTGTTATTGGCCTGCGGTGCAAATATGGTTATCCCATGGAATGCCCCACTCTCCCGCTGTCTGACGATGATCGAAAGCGTGCAAGGGCAGAAGTTTAGTCGCTATGTGCCGGAAGATATCACTACCTTGCTGTCAATGACCCAGCCGCTCAAACTGCGTGGTTTCCAGAAGTGGGATGTGTTCTGTAATGCCGTCAACAACATGATGAATAACCCCCTCTTGCCTGCCCACGGTAAAGGCGTTCTGGTTGCCCTACGTCCGGTACCGGGTATCCGCGTTGAGCAAGCCCTGACGCTGTGTCGCCCTAACCGCACCGGCGATATCATGACTATTGGCGGTAATCGGCTGGTGCTGTTTCTCTCATTCTGTCGGATTAACGATCTGGATACCGCGTTGAACCATATTTTCCCATTGCCGACTGGCGACATTTTCTCAAACCGTATGGTCTGGTTTGAAGATGATCAAATCAGTGCCGAGCTGGTGCAGATGCGCCTGCTTGCCCCAGAACAATGGGGCATGCCGCTGCCTTTAACGCAAAATTCTAAACCGGTCATTAATGCCGAGCACGATGGTCGCCACTGGCGACGAATACCAGAACCAATGCGACTGTTAGATGATGCTGTGGAGCGCTCATCATGATGACCATCAGCGATATCATTGAAATTATTGTCGTTTGCGCACTGATATTTTTCCCGCTGGGCTATCTGGCGCGGCACTCTTTGCGACGCATTCGCGACACCTTACGTTTGTTCTTTGCTAAACCTCGTTATGTTAAACCGGCCGGGACGTTACGCCGCACGGAAAAAGCCAGGGCAACCAAAAAATGACTCAATTTACGCAAAATACCGCCATGCCTTCTTCCCTCTGGCAATACTGGCGCGGCCTTTCCGGCTGGAACTTCTATTTTCTGGTTAAGTTCGGCCTGTTGTGGGCGGGATATCTTAACTTCCATCCGCTCCTCAATCTGGTGTTTGCCGCGTTTCTGCTGATGCCCATTCCGCGCTACAGCCTGCATCGCTTACGCCACTGGATTGCCCTGCCGATCGGCTTTGCTTTGTTCTGGCATGACACCTGGTTGCCTGGCCCGGAAAGCATAATGAGCCAGGGTTCGCAGGTGGCGGGGTTCAGTACCGATTATTTAATCGACCTTGTCACACGCTTTATTAACTGGCAGATGATTGGGGCCATTTTTGTTTTATTAGTGGCCTGGTTATTCCTGTCACAATGGATTCGCATTACCGTTTTTGTGGTTGCCATTCTGCTATGGCTGAACGTACTTACCCTGGCGGGACCAAGTTTCTCCTTGTGGCCAGCCGGTCAACCGACGACCACTGTAACAACGACGGGTGGTAACGCAGCGGCAACCGTTGCGGCGACGGGTGGCGCACCGGTAGTGGGTGATATGCCCGCACAAACAGCACCGCCAACAACGGCGAACCTTAACGCCTGGCTGAATAATTTCTATAACGCAGAGGCGAAACGTAAATCGATCTTCCCATCTTCGCTGCCCGCTGATGCTCAGCCATTTGAACTACTGGTGATTAATATCTGTTCGCTTTCCTGGTCGGATATAGAAGCCGCCGGGTTGATGTCGCATCCGCTGTGGTCGCATTTCGATATTGAGTTCAAGAACTTTAACTCCGCCACCTCCTACAGTGGCCCGGCAGCGATCCGTTTACTGCGCGCCAGCTGCGGGCAGACTTCGCACACTAATCTGTATCAACCGGCAAATAATGACTGCTATCTGTTTGATAACCTGTCGAAACTGGGCTTTACCCAGCACCTGATGATGGGACATAACGGCCAGTTCGGCGGTTTTTTGAAAGAAGTTCGCGAAAATGGCGGCATGCAGACCGAATTGATGGATCAAACAAATCTGCCGGTTATTTTGCTGGGCTTTGATGGTTCGCCGGTTTATGACGATACCGCCGTGCTTAACCGCTGGCTGGACGTTACCGAAAAAGATAAAAACAGCCGTAGTGCCACGTTCTACAACACGCTTCCACTGCATGACGGCAACCATTATCCGGGCGTCAGCAAAACAGCGGATTACAAAGCGCGGGCGCAGAAATTCTTTGATGAACTGGACGCCTTCTTTACAGAACTGGAGAAATCGGGTCGTAAAGTGATGGTGGTCGTGGTGCCGGAACACGGTGGCGCGCTGAAGGGCGACAGAATGCAGGTATCTGGCCTACGTGATATCCCTAGCCCGTCTATCACAGACGTCCCCGTTGGGGTGAAATTCTTCGGCATGAAGGCACCACATCAGGGGGCACCGATTGTCATCGACCAACCGAGCAGCTTCCTGGCTATCTCCGATCTGGTGGTTCGCGTTCTTGATGGCAAGATTTTCTCCGAAGACAATGTTGACTGGAAAAAACTCACCAGTGGGTTACCACAAACAGCACCGGTCTCCGAGAACTCAAATGCAGTAGTTATTCAATACCAGGATAAACCGTACGTTCGCCTGAACGGCGGCGACTGGGTGCCTTACCCGCAGTAAGCACGAAAAAGGCCGCAGAGTTTCACCCCTGCGGCCTGGTCCGGGCGCAAATTGCCATTACGGCAGCCTGGCACCCGCATGACACGTTACTTCCGCTTGTTCAGCCAGTTCACGATCATACTGGCAAGAATGCCAGCAATGACCGGAGCCGCTAAATCATGCCAGAAGGCCATGCCCAGTTCTGCGAGCGTCATATAGCCGCCTGAGTTGTAATGACAACGTTTCGCGGCTATTCTTGTATTGTTTGGATGCAAGAATGGCCCCCGTGATGTTGTCAGGTGCATACCTGCAACGTGCGGGGGTTTTCTCTCTCCAGCAACCAATGCCACCAGGGATAAAGCCCCCGCAACATTGCGCCTCACCGGAACCCTTCCGGCTTGCTGCTGATTCTACGGCCATTTTTGTTCGTCGAAATCCATCACTTCTTCACTCTGTGCTGCGCATTCCGCAGAATATTATCCGCTTGCAACCGTTGCATTTTTCTTACGAAAAAGGCCGCAGAGTTTTATCCCTGCGGCCTGGTCCGGGCGCAAATTGCCATTACGGCAGCCTGACGCCCGTCTGACACGTTACTTCCGCTTATTCAGCCAGTTCACGATCATGCTGGCAAGAATGCCAGCAATGACCGGAGCCGCTAAATCATGCCAGAAGGCCATGCCCAGCTCTGCGAGCGTCATATAGCCGCCTCTGTTGTAATGACAACGTTTCGCGGCTATTCTTGAGTGGTCTAGAGTCAAGATTAGCCCCCGTGATGTTGTCAGGTGCATACCTGCAACGTGCGGGGGTTTTCTCTCTCCAGCAACCAATGCCACCAGGGATTAAGCCCCCGCAACATTGCGCCTCACCGGAACCTTTCCGGCTTGCCGCTGATTTTACGATTGCTTTTTACTGTCAGCACCCGGCTATCTTCCTCATTGCGTGATGCCTTCCAGCTTAATTTCTTTATTTGCAATAGTTGCAGTTCATATCCGGGCTGACTCCAGACTGGTAGTGAAATGCGCAATTTTGTAGAATTGCGCCTCCTCGCGACCTCCCCAGTGAATCTGTTGCCTCATTTTTTACATACTGCGTATTCGACTTCTCCACCTGTTGCGCAAGAGAAACTGGGTTTATTCATTTTTGCGAGGCCGACTTCTTTCTGGACAGGACTTTATGCAGCACAACACACTACCGAAACACGATCAGAAATTGCCGTTTACACGCTACGACTTCGGCTGGGTTTTATTATGCATAGGCATGGCGATTGGTGCCGGAACCGTGCTGATGCCAGTACAAATTGGCTTGAAGGGAATTTGGGTATTTATTACCGCAGCGATCATTGCTTATCCTGCCACCTGGGTAGTGCAGGACATTTATTTAAAAACCCTTTCTGAAAGCGATTCCTGTAATGACTACACCGATATTATCAGTCATTACCTGGGGAAGAACTGGGGAATTTTCCTCGGGGTTATCTACTTTTTGATGATTATCCACGGGATTTTTATCTACTCTCTCTCCGTGGTTTTCGACAGCGCCTCGTACCTGAAAACCTTCGGTTTAACCGATGCCGATCTTTCACAATCTCTACTTTATAAAGTCGCTATTTTCGCCGTACTGGTGGCGATTGCGTCTGGTGGTGAACGATTACTGTTTAAGATTTCTGGGCCAATGGTGGTGGTCAAAGTAGGGATTATTGTCGTGTTCGGTTTTGCGATGATCCCGCACTGGAATTTCGCCAATATAACCGCCTTCCCGCAAGCCTCCGTCTTTTTCCGCGATGTCCTGCTTACCATTCCATTTTGCTTCTTTTCTGCAGTATTTATTCAGGTACTTAACCCAATGAATATTGCCTATCGTAAACGGGAAGCGGATAAAGTACTGGCAACCCGGCTCGCGCTGCGTACCCACCGAATTAGTTATATCACGCTCATCGCGGTGATACTGTTTTTTGCCTTTTCGTTTACCTTCTCAATTAGCCACGAAGAAGCCGTTTCTGCCTTTGAACAAAATATCTCGGCACTGGCACTGGCCGCGCAGGTGATCCCTGGGCATATCATTCATATCACCTCTACGGTGCTGAATATCTTTGCCGTACTGACCGCATTCTTTGGCATTTATCTCGGTTTCCACGAGGCCATTAAAGGCATTATTCTCAATCTGTTAAGCCGAATTATTGATACCAAGAAAATTAACTCACGCATGCTGACTCTGGCGATCTGCGCTTTTATCGTCATTACGTTGACGATTTGGGTTTCGTTTCGTGTATCGGTGCTGGTGTTCTTTCAGTTGGGAAGCCCGTTATATGGCATTGTGTCGTGCCTCATTCCATTTTTCCTGATCTATAAAGTCGCACAACTGGAAAAACTTCGCGGGTTTAAAGCCTGGCTGATTCTGCTGTACGGCATTTTGTTATGCTTGTCGCCACTGTTGAAGTTGATTGAGTAAACCGGAGCGCATGGCCCCGGTTTTGTGAGTTAACGCTGCGGATTTTCATCCTGATCAACAGCAAAACAAGCTACCAGTTGACCGCCGTAGTCTTTTAGCTGCGGCTGCAACTGGGGGCAGGGGCCGAAGCGCCGACGACAGCGGGCGTTAAACGCGCAGCCCGGCGGTGGATTGAGCGGGCTTGGCAGTTCACCGGTGAGCTTGATGCGCTCGCGGCGATCGTCCGGGTTCAGGCGCGGCGTCGCGGAGAGTAGCGCCTGAGTGTACGGATGACGCGGGTTATTGAAGATTTGGTCCTTCGTTCCCTTCTCCACGCAGCGGCCCAGGTACATCACCATCACTTCATCGGCAATGTGCTCCACAACCGACAGGTCGTGGGAGATAAAGACATAAGACAGCCCCAACTCCTGCTGCAAATCCATCATCAGGTTGAGCACCTGCGCACGCACCGAGACGTCCAGCGCAGAAACCGGCTCATCGGCAATCACCACATCCGGGTCGAGCATCAGACCTCGGGCAATGGCGATACGCTGACGCTGACCGCCGGAGAACATATGCGGATAGCGGTCATAATGTTCGGTTTTCAGGCCGACTTTCGCCATCATCGACAGGGCTTTTTCCCGACGCTGTTCTTTGCTTAAGCTGGTATTAATCAGCAGCGGCTCCTCAAGAATTTGCCCGACTTTTTTACGCGGGTTCAGCGAACCGTAAGGGTTCTGGAAGACAATCTGGATTTTCTGCCGACGCAGCTTCTGCGCCTGCGGATCGTGCTTGAGCAGATCCTGCCCCTGGTAATACAGTTCACCACCGGTGGGCGTTTCGATCATCGTCAGCAACCGACCGAGGGTCGATTTACCGCAGCCAGACTCCCCTACTACCGCCAGCGTTTTGCCGCGTTCAAGGTTAAACGAAACGCCGTCTAGCGCTTTAACCAAACGTTCCGGCGCGAACATACCTTTCTTCACCGGATAATGTTTTTTCAGGTCGATAGCCTGCAACAGCGGTTGTTGCGAGGTGGCCTCTTGCGTACTCATAGTGTCGGCCTCCCGGCATCATCAAGTGGGTAGTGGCATTTGGACTGACGCCCGTCAGCGAGCATATTCAGCGCCGGTTCTTCAGCACAGCATTTGTCAGTGGCGTAGGGGCAGCGCGGGTTAAGCAGGCAGCCGTTCGGGCGGTCGTACTTGCCGGGAACGACACCTGGCAACGACGCCAGACGTTCTTTGTCCTGAGCAAATTCCGGCAGCGCACGCAGCAATGCCTGAGTATACGGGTGACGCGGCGCATGGAAGATAGCGTGCGCATCGCCCGTTTCTACTACCTGGCCTGCATACATCACGATGATTTTATGTGCCGCTTCCGCCACCAGTGCCAGGTCATGAGTGATCAACACCAGCGCCATGTTCTCTTTCTGCTGTAGCTCCAGCAGTAGTTCAATGATTTGCGCCTGAATGGTCACGTCCAGCGCAGTGGTTGGTTCATCGGCAATCAGCAGCTTTGGCCGACAGGCAATCGCCATGGCGATCATCACGCGCTGGCTCATGCCGCCGGAAAGCTGATGCGGGTAAACATCCAGACGCGATGCCGGATCGGGAATACCGACCTGATTCAGCAGGTCAATCGCTCGCTGACGGCGGGTACTTTTGTTGCCGCCCTGATGCACCTTTATCGCTTCCATAATCTGGAAACCCACGGTGTAGCACGGGTTAAGGCTGGTCATCGGGTCCTGGAAGATCATCGCCACTTCGGCACCCACCAGGTTGCGGCGCTCTTTTTCTGAGATACGCTGTAAATCCTGACCGTTAAACTCCAGCTTTTCCGCCATTACGCGGCCCGGATAATCAATCAGCCCCATAATCGCCAGCGAACTGACCGATTTACCAGAGCCGGACTCACCCACAATCCCGACCACTTCGCCCTGTTTTACGCTGTAGCTGATGCGGTCTACGGCGCGGAACGGTGCGCTTTCGTCGCCGAAATGCACCGATAATTTATCTACATTTAATAACGCCATCTCGAACCTCTTACTGCTTCAGTTTGGGATCGAGCGCGTCACGCAGACCGTCACCCATCAGGTTAAATGCCAGCACCGTCAGCAGGATCGCCAGACCCGGGAAGGTCACGACCCACCAGGCGCTTTGCGCGAACTGCAACACATCGGAGAGCATGGTGCCCCACTCCGGCGTTGGCGGCTGCGCGCCCATGCCGAGGAAACCAAGAGCAGCCATATCGAGAATGGCGTTAGAGAAACCGAGCGACGCCTGAACAATCAGAGGCGCAAGGCAGTTCGGGAAGATGTTAATAAACATCTGACGCATCGCCCCGGCACCTGCCACGCGAGACGCGGTAACGTAATCGCGATTCACCTCCACCAGCACGGCGGCGCGTGTTAAGCGCACATAGTGCGGCAAGGCAACGAAGGTCAGCGCCAGCGCGGCGTTACCAATCGACGGGCCGAAAATCGCCACCAGCACCAGTGCCAACAGCAGACTTGGCAGCGCCAGCATGATATCGACCACGCGCATGATGATGTTATCGACCAGGCCGCCGAAGTAACCGGCGATCAGGCCGAGAATAACGCCCATAATCAGCGATAACACAACTACCAGACAGCCAACCAGCAGTGACAATCGCGCACCGTACATCAGACGCGACAGCACATCGCGGCCTACGTCATCGGTGCCCAGCAAGTGCGCCATGCTGCCGCCTTCCTGCCAGGCTGGCGGGGCGAGCAGTGCATCGCGGAACTGTTCCGCCGGGTTATAGGGTGCAATCCAGTTGGCAAAGATCGCGATAAACAGCACGATGACGACGTAAACCAGCCCGACGACCGCGCCTTTGTTGCGTTTAAAATAGTGCCAGAACTCCTGTAACGGGGTCATCGGCACCGGTGCGCTAATCACTTTATTTTCAGTAACCTTTGACATGATGTCCCCTTACTTCTTATGACGAATACGCGGGTTCACCACGCCGTACAGCAGATCGACCAGCAAGTTGACGAGGATAATCATCGTCGCCACCAGCAATACGCCGCCCTGCACTACCGGATAGTCGCGGCGTTGCAGTGCGTCAATCAACCAGCGCCCCAGACCAGGCCACGAGAAGATGGTTTCGGTCAGAATCGCCCCCGCCAGCAATGTTCCCACCTGAAGGCCGATAACGGTCACTACCGGCAGCATCGCGTTACGCAGCGCGTGGACGATAATCACCCGCATCCGGGTTAGCCCTTTGGCACGCGCGGTGCGGATATAATCTTCACCCAGCACTTCAAGCATCGAGGAGCGCGTCATACGCACAATCACCGCCAGCGGTATCGTACCCAGCACAATGGCGGGCAGGATCATATGGGCGACGGCATCGATAAAGTTACCGTCTTCACCCCAGATGGCGGTGTCGATCAGCATAAAACCGGTTAACGGATTGGAATCATCGAGGAACACCATGTCGCTCACCCGACCGGAGACAGGCGTCAGGTTCCAGTGCACCGAAACCAGCATGATCAGCATCATGCCCCACCAGAAGATCGGCATGGAGTAGCCGGTCAGCGCCAGGCCAACCGCTGTGTGATCGAAAATGGAACCGCGTTTAACCGCAGCCAGCACACCAACCGGAATGCCGACCGCAGTCGCAAAAATCATCGCGCAGACACCAAGCTCCAGCGTGGCCTGAAAGCGCGGCACAAACTCTTCCCAAACCGGGATGCGGCTTTTCATTGAAATGCCTAGATCGCCATGCATAACGCCCCAAATGTAATGGAGATACTGCTGCCACATCGGTTTATCTAAGCCGAGTTCAGCCAGCAGCTGCGCGTGACGCTCTGGGGAGATCCCACGTTCGCCCGCCATGATCATCACCGGATCGCCCGGGATCATGTGGACAAAGGCAAATGTGAGAAGGGTAATACCGATAAACGTGGGGATGACGAGTCCCAAACGTCGGAGAATAAACTGCAACATAACCCGGATTCTCTGTAGTGACCCGCAGCCTGGAACTGCGTGTCTGTATTGCTCACAAATCAATTCCCGCCCAGGTCGGGCAGGGAATGAAGTATTGCTGCCGGATGGCGCTGCACGCAGAGGCACAGCGCCACCGGGTATGGCTTTTAATTATTCGATAGAGACGTTTTCGAAGTGATGTTTGCCTAATGGATCAACCACATAGCCTTTAACTTCTTTGCGTACCGGTTCAAACACGGTGGAGTGAGCGATGATCAGTGCCGGAGCCTGATCGTGCATCACCACCTGCGCTTGCTTGTACAGTTCAACGCGTTTGTTATGGTCGTCGGTAGCACGCGCCGGTTGAATCAGATCTTCAAACGGTTTGTAGCACCATTTTGAGTAGTTGGAGCCTTGTTCAGAGGCGGCGCAGCTGAACAGGGTGGCGAAGAAGTTATCCGGATCCCCGTTGTCGCCAGTCCAGCCCATCATTACCGTCTGATGCTCGCCATCTTTCGCACGCTTGAGATACTCACCCCATTCGTAGGTGACAATTTTGGCCTGCACGCCCACTTTCGCCCAGTCTGCCTGAATCATCTCTGCCATGCGTCGAGCATTCGGGTTATACGGACGTTGTACCGGCATTGCCCACAGGTCGATGGAGAAGCCTTTTTCCAGGCCCGCTTCTTTCAGCAAGGCTTTCGCTTTTTCGGGATCGTAGGTGTAGTCCTGAACGTCGTCGTTATAGCCCCACATGGTTGGCGGGATCAGGTTTTTCGCTGCCACGCCCGCGCCCTGATAAACCGCTTTGATGATAGCGTCTTTGTTCACCGCGTAGGTCAGAGCCTGGCGAACTTTCACGTCATCAAGTGGTTTTTTCTGCACGTTATATGAAAGATAGCCGACGTTAAGCCCCGGCATTTCCATCAGATTGATGGATTTATCCTGCTTCATGCGAGCGATATCTGCCGGGTTCGGGTACGGCATCACCTGGCATTCATTCTTCTGCAATTTCGCGTAACGCACGGAAGCATCAGGGGTAATAGAGAAAACCAGCGTATCGATCTGCGGTTTGGTGCCCCAGTAGCCATCAAACGCTTTGTAGCGGATACGGGAATCTTTTTGGTACTGCTGTAACTGGAACGGACCGGTGCCGATTGGGTTGAGGTCCAGTTTTTCCGGTGTACCGGCTTTCATCATCGCGTCAGCATATTCTTTTGACAGAATAGAGGCGAAGTCCATTGCCAGGTCAGCGAGGAACGGCGCTTCCGGTCGAGTCAGCACAAACTGAACGGTGTTGTCGTCCACCTTTTTCACTTCGCTGATCAGCTCCGGCAAGCCCATGCCTTCAAAGTATTCGTAGCTACCGCCAGAAACTTTATGGTACGGGTTTTGCGCGTTTTTCTGACGATCGAACGAGAACACCACGTCATCGGCGTTCAGTTCGCGCGTCGGTTTGAATTCTTTATTGTCGTGCCACTTCACACCTTTACGCAGATGGAAGGTATAGGTTTTACCGTCTTCGCTGACTTCCCACTTTTCAGCGAGGCCCGGGATCACTTCGGTGGTGCCGATTTTAAATTCAACCAGGCGGTTATAAAGCGGCACGGAAGAGGCGTCATAGGTAGTACCGGAGGTAAACAACTGCGGGTTAAACCCTTCCGGAGATCCTTCTGAGCAATAAACCAGAGTTTTAGCCTGAACACTTGCTGCGACGGTCATAGCCACCAGGCTGAGACCAAGCTTCAGCATCCCTGACTTTTTCAAGGAAATACGCATTATTCTGCTCCAATTGTGATGTTTGTTGTTTTAACCCTTTGCAGTGGGTTGTCGCTGCCTGACCTTTTTTGTTTTTTGCCCGGTCGGGTCAACGTTATGAGGTGGGGATGCCGTACTAATTAACATCAGTGTAACAGTGCGGATCCTCCATAAAATGCCCCTCGTGACCTACAATCTGTCAACAGAATGTGAAAACGTCAATACAGCCAACCGGGATTTACACCAACGGTGAGAATCCACAAACAAAGATTAAAAAAACTTCAAACAGCTATTTGCAGCAGAGAAATTTGTGCTACTCCAACATGACCAGAACAATCAGCTTAATATTTAGCAACAATTGGTGATTAAGTTTTATGCATTTTGTGAAAAAAATCTGAGGAAAAGGTGGATATCTGAGCGATTAATACCATGAACGCTAAAACGCACAGCGGAAAATGCCAGCGCCAGTCATAAGTAACGCAAAAAAAGATTTAAGCAAATATAAAAAAAGACAATGGTTTCTGTCACAAATCCGTTAATGAATAGTGAGATATGGGGCGCAAATTTGGCAGGGAAATGTGTGGTGTGTTGCCGTTTAGATCGGATAAGACGGATACGCTGTATCCCACAATGAGTGCGGTGCCGAATTTGGTCGGTGCCAGAGGATTACTCGCCACTTCGTGGCTCGCCCTGCGGGCCGTTGCTGACGCAACGTTCTCTCGCTTCGCTCGAGTCGAACCTCCCTGCCCCCGGAGGTTCTCATCCTCATGAGCTGCAGATGCAAAAAAGCCTGCTCGTTGAGCAGGCTTTTCGAATTTGGTCGGTGATAGAGGATTCGAACCTCCGACCCCTTCGTCCCGAACGAAGTGCGCTACCAGGCTGCGCCAATCACCGAATGCGGGGCGCATCTTACTGCGCAGATACGCCCTCGTCAATCCCTTAATAGCAAAATGCCTTTTGATCGGCGAGAAAGTCAGCAGGCCGCTTAGTTAGCCGCAGCCTCTTTTGCCTGCGGGATGTGACACCAGTTGTTGTTTTCGTTAATTCCACCATCAGGTGAAGTATAGCCAAGACACCCCATGATGGTGTCGTACAGCTCTACGTGACGGCGTGGCACTTTCATGTCGGCTTCTTTTTTCAGCTGCGCAAATGCCTGCGCATTGACCGGATTTTCCAGATATTTATCTGACATCCAGACCATCATCGGCACACGGAACTGCTCCGGCGGTGCCAGTTCACGCGGTGTGCCGTGCAGGTGCTCGCGTTCATTAATTGACTCACCGTGGTCAGCTGCGTAGAACACAATCGCTTTCTTATCGCGAACCTGATCAATCACGCTGGAGATAAAGTGATCCACATAGGTCACCGAGTTGTCATAGGAGTTGATCATCTGCGCTTTGGTACAGCCGCTATCAACACCAATACATTCCGGCTTCCACTGCGCAAAGCTGCGCGGGTAACGCTGGGTGTAGTTAAAGTGTGAGCCTTTGGTATGCAGAATGATCAGATGCTTACCATCCGGGTTGCGCCCCAGCGATTGCTGCATTTCGTCTACCAGCAACATATCATCTACCGGCTTGCCACGGTTACGTGGCTCCGCACCAATCTGCTCACGATAAGCAATGTTGTCCGCCATCGTATTGCTGTAGAACCACATTTCGCTCTGCATAGCGTAGAGGTCAGAACTGAATCCTAACTGCTTCAGCACCGCGAAAATGTTCTGTTCTTTTAATGTGCGCTGCGGATTATCTTCCGCTCCACCCTCTCGTACAAACATGCAACGCAGAGAAAGTTTGGTCGCCGTGTCACAAGAATAGCCACGGAACGCCGCCAGATTTTTCTCCTGGGCCAGCTTCGGCGTGGTATTACGCTCATAGCCGAAAATGCCCATATGGTCCCAACGCGTGGTTTCACCGATGATAAACACGACATAAGTGTCATCAACGTTTTGCGGTGCCTGATAAGTGAATTTCTTCGCCGGATTAAGCAATGAATTATTATCGGAAGATTCATCGACCCGCGCCCAGGCATACAACCCCAACGCAGAAAGCCAGTTTGATGGCAGATAAGAGTTCGCTACGACGCCGCCATAGCTGGGCAAATCAACGCCGGTCGCCCTCTCCACTTTCTTCTGCTGGATATCCAGCAAACGAATCGGTGCCCAAACCATAATACCCGCCAGTACGACGACCGCCAGGCTGCGAATACGCTGCCCTGGGGTTCGCAGTTGTCGGAGCAAGGTGTAGCGACAGCGGTTATTCCAGATAAGGATAAGAGGCAATGCGCTAACGGCGATTAACCAGAGAATAAAGTTCAGACCAACAACTTCTTTTGACAGGTCGATATCGGTGGTCATGACGGAAGCGATGATGCCATAACCAATGACCACATTAAGGAAGGTCATGTAATAGCTGGCACCGGCGGAAAAGAGCACAACTAGCGATGCCAGAATACGCCAGCTGCGGCGGCCAAACAGCGAAAGAAGACGTAGTAAAAAGAAGGTCACCAGTACGGTGGCGGCCAGTTCAACAACAGCAGAAATGCCTTTCCAGACGGTAAAATCGTGCGCATAGCTGCCGAAGCGGCGGTAAAAAACCGCGCCATTCATAAAAAGGCCAATATAGATTGCAAGCAAAAAGCTCAGCTTCTGCTGTGTAATCGATTTGATGTATCTCATGCAAACAAACCCTGGGCAAACAGGTGATAACACCCTGCTTAGTGGCTTTTCAGGCCAGGCAGGGGAAAAGTGCGGAGGTAGTCAGATAAGTAAAATCTACACGCGCGAATAAGTAGACCACAGCAAAGGGAAAAAGTGTGGGGAAAGAGTGTGCACGAAGCACAAATTTACAAAAATGCAAGTTTGAAAAGAGACTTTAGCGTTACAAAAAGCAGTAAAAAGGGCCAGTTAACTGGCCCAAATTTTACGCGTTATTGTTTATACATTTCGTTGATGCGTTTGATGCACACTGAAGCTGAAGCCCAGTAGCTCACGGCTGAGCATTAAAGGGAGCCATGCGCCTCACGCAACATTTTCTGCTCTGGCTGGCGAATGGTCGTAGAAAGCGCCAATGACAGAATCAGCAGAGCAAAGATGACATAGAACGTCACATAGAACCCGCCAAACAGTGAGGCGATAATCGACCCACAAATGCTGCCGATACCGAAACCGAGATAAATCACACCGTAGTTTTTCGCCAGGTTATTGAGGCCGAAGAACTCACTGACCAGTGACGGGAAAACGGTAATGGTGCCGCCAAAGTTAAACGCCACGCAGGCAATCGCTGCAAAGAACGTCACTGCATTCAATGGTGCAAACAGCAGGGCCGCCATACCCACCAGCGAAATCACCTGACCAATGGTGATAACACGGATTCGGGCGATTTTGTCAGACAGTATCCCCAGAACCAGACGACCTGAAAGGTTGGCGATGGAAATAACCGTCACAGCATTGGCTGCGGAAATTGCATCAAGATGCGCCAGACTTTGGGCTATATCTTTCGCTACCCCAATCACGTACAGGCCGCTCATGCAGGCAGTCAGGAACATTACCGCTAACATCCAGTACTGCGGTTTACGCATCGACTCTGCCAGCGTGTAATCTTTCTCCACGACACCATTGCTGGTTTTCACTTCCTGTTTTGGTGCGTCTTTCATTAACGTTGCGCCGAAAACAATCATCACCAGCGCAATCGCTCCCCAAATCACAAATGTTTTTTCCAGACCCACCGTTTCCAGCAGCTGCGCGTCGATAAATTTGAAACCCAGGCTACCCAGACCATAAGAACCGATAGCGAACGCGGAGATCAGACCTTTACGCTCCGGGAACCACTTCACGCAGTTAGAGAGCGTCAGCAGGTAACCCGCGCCATCCGCCAGACCGACCAGCACACCGGCGCTTAACCACAGCATCATCAGGTTGTCAGAATGCGCTGTCAGGAAGAAGCCTAATCCCAGCAAAATGCCGGAAGCCATAGTGACGCGTTTAACGCCAAAACGTTCCTGTAATTTCCCCGCAACAGAAGATGAAATTGCCAGCCCCAGACTTAACAAGCCGAAAGAGAAAGCGACCTGGCTTACCGGCGCATCCAGCTTGGCAGAAAGCGCGCCGTTAAACAGGCTCCAGGTATAAACCGACCCAAGGGCAAACTGGGTAATGATAGTACCGATGAGTGTCAACCAGCGGGTACGCTGATAATTTGAAGGTGTCATGGCAGTATTCCTGCAGTAATAAAAAGGAAAAATCTCTGCTGACAACCATAACGAAGTGCACTTTATGCCTGGGGAAAAACGGCATGAAATGCCATCAGAACGGAATGAAATGCATTAGTTCAGGAATGAATGACTCGACAATTATTCACCAAATTTATTATTTAGTAAGTTAGCACCCACTATCGCCACAACTGTTGTTATCCAATGGTTTCAATTGTATCTATAACGTTAAAATCTGGCACTAACCCCCATCGTATACAGATAGTCGCTATTGTTAGTGGTATTTTCTGCCTGAGATAGCGCAGCATAGGCAGCAATATTTTGATTGAGCAACATATCAGCGCCTACGGTGACATCCAGCCAGTTGCCGTTCTGGTTTGTCGCCGTCATCCGGCTCAGGCCTGATTGCGCCTTCCAGATATTCTCGCCAAATTGCTGGTTATAGCTGATTTGCGCCCAGGGTCGGAGATCGCCAAGCCGGGAGTCAACACGCCAGCCTAAAGTACTCACGCTGGCATGCCATAACGGATCGGTCAGCGTGGTAGTACTGTCGCCAAACTCGTTATACATCGAGGTGGTTGTGCCATCGTAATGTAATACCGCGACCGGACCGGTTGTAACCTGTTGATATAAAGGAAAATTCCAGCCCATACTCATACTACTTGTGACATCCACAGGGGTTTCTTCCGCCAGATTGACTTCCAGTCCCAGCGCCCTTTGGCTACTTTGAATACGTTGCGACAAAATATCGTTGTAATCAGGTTGATGATCACTATCCCAGGTGTAACGCTCTGTGGAATGTCCGGGTTGCGTATCAACGATATATTCTTGTTGCCAGGCGTAAGCTGTGTTGAGAAAAAAGGCACTGATTACCACGCTCACCAGCAGGCTTAGCTGCCAGCGACCACCGCTTTTTTTTATGATCATTAACACGACTCCAGGGAAGAGCCGAATTCGGCAATATTATTGTCATTGTATGAAGGATATCGGGCATAGTAGCCCTGTATTAAATATTGACTTTTTCACCGATGCGTCAAGAAAAGCTGCTGAAATTTTTACGATCGGGTACATAGCGAGGGAAAGTATGGAACGTTGCGGCTGGGTGAGTCAGGACCCGCTTTATATTGCCTACCATGATAATGAATGGGGCGTGCCTGAAACTGACAGTAAAAAACTGTTCGAAATGATCTGCCTTGAAGGGCAGCAGGCTGGATTATCGTGGATCACCGTCCTCAAAAAACGCGAAAACTATCGCGCCAGCTTTCATCAGTTCGATCCGGTGAAGGTGGCTGCAATGCAGGAAGAGGATGTCGAAAGACTGGTACAGGACGCCGGGATTATCCGCCATCGCGGGAAAATTCAGGCAATTATTGGTAATGCGCGGGCGTACCTGCAAATGGAACAGAACGGCGAACCGTTTGCCGACTTTGTCTGGTCGTTTGTCAATCATCAACCACAGGTGACACAAGCCACAACGTTGAGCGAAATCCCTACATCTACGCCCGCCTCCGACGCTCTATCTAAAGCCCTGAAAAAGCGTGGTTTTAAGTTTGTTGGTACCACAATCTGTTACTCCTTTATGCAGGCATGTGGGCTGGTGAATGATCATGTGGTTGGCTGCTGTTGCTATCCGGGAAATAAACCATGATTCGGGAAGCGCAACGTTCAGAACTCCCCGCGATCCTCGAACTGTGGCTGGAAAGTACAACCTGGGGGCATCCCTTTATAAAAGCGAATTACTGGCGTGATTGCATTCCGCTGGTGCGGGATGCCTATCTTGCCAACGCGCAAAACTGGGTCTGGGAAGAAGACGGTAAGCTTCTCGGTTTTGTCAGCATTATGGAAGGCCGATTTCTGGCTGCAATGTTTGTCGCACCGAAGGCCGTCAGACGCGGTATTGGTAAGGCGCTAATGCAGTATGTGCAGCAGCGCCATCCCCATCTGATGCTGGAGGTTTATCAAAAAAATCAACCGGCGATAGATTTTTACCATGCGCAGGGTTTTCACATTGTCGACTGCGCATGGCAGGATGAAACCCAACTACCCACCTGGATTATGAGCTGGCCGGTGGTTCAAACGCTGTAAGTGTCAGTTCCGGACCGTTGTATTTTTCCAGCCATGCCAGCGCCGTATTACCCGCACAGCCATTCCCCAGCCGCGAGCTGGGGAGATCTTTGGTCAGAACGTTCACCGCGCCGTTTTTACAAATACCGTCAGCGGTTAAATCCAGATCCGGCCATGCCCCTTCATGAATACAAATCACGCCAGGTTTAATTCCCTCGCTAATGACCGCTCCGGCAAGAATTTGCCCGCGTGCGTTCCACAACCGAACAATATCGCCATCTTGTATGCCGCGCGCCTGGGCATCGTCAGGATGAATGGTGACAGGCTCACGATTTGCCACCGCGTACAATTCGCGCAGAGAACTGTAATTCAGCTGGCTATGCAGACGATGTGCCGGATGAGCAGAAAGTACCTGCAACTGTTCCGGTTCGGCATTGCCCTGCCATTCGTCCGGCTCCAGCCACATTGGATGCCCAGGGCAATCCGGATAAGCGTAATCGGCAATACGCTGCGAGAAGATTTCAATCTTGCCGCTGGCGGTTTTTAATGGATGCGCCTGCGGATCGCGGCGAAAATCGGCGAAGCGAATAAACCGCTCGCTGTCCGGGTTTTCCGGCATCTCAATTAACTGGTTGGCTTGCCAGAACTCAGCAAATGGCGGCAATTCAACCTGCTGGCTTGCCCCGCGTTGCCGGGCAACGTTATAAAACGTTTCCAGCCATTGCAGCTCACTTTTTCCTTCCGTAAACCGCGCATAGCCGCCCTTCTCCCAACGCTCACTCAACTCGGCAAAGACATCAAAATCATTACGCGCTTCATAACGTGGCGGCACCACTTGTTTCATCGGCACCAGATGCTGATTACTGTAATCACCGGTCATGGTGAGATCATTACGCTCAAAAGAGGTAGTCGCAGGCAGAACGATATCCGCGTGTTTCGCCGCAGCCGTCCAGAAGCATTCAGAGATCACCACCAGCTCCGGTTTTTGCCAGGCACGGATCAGGCGATTGGTATCCTGATGATGAGTAAAGTTGGCACCGCCCGCCCACCAGATAAAACGAATATCCGGGAAATGTCGGTTCATACCGTTGTGTTGATATGCGCCACCAGGGTTTTCCAGTGCTTCAACAATGCGGGCAACAGGGATTTTATCTACCGCATCGGTGCCGCCAGGCAAGCTGCCCTGCATGGAAGAGAGCACCGCAGAACGCCGCGTGGGGTTACCACCATTGGCAAAATGATAAGAAAGACCAAAACCGCCGCCGGGTGTGCCGATTTGCCCCAACATTGCCGCCAGCGTGACGATCATCCAATGTTTTTGCTCACCAAACTGTTGACGCTGCATTCCCCAGCCAGCCATCAGCATGGTCGTGTTTTGGTGGAAAAGAGCCGCCAGCTCGCGGATTTTCTCTGCGTTAACCCCACAAATCCCTGCCGCCCATTCGGCGGTTTTGGCTATTCCGTCACTCTCGCCCAGCAAATAAGAGGCGAAGACGGCATAACCGGTGGTGCAACGCGCCAGAAACGCTTCGTCGTGCCAACCATTTTCCACCAGCGTATGGGCGATCCCCAGCATCAGCGCAACATCGGTGCCCATGTGCGGTGCCACCCACTCCATTTTATCGCCAAAGAAATCGACGGTTTCCGATCGCATTGGATCAATGCAGATCAGCTTTTTCCCGCTGTCACGCAGTGCGGAAAAGTAAGAAAGCCCCTGCTCATCGGATGCATTCCAAGCAATTTTCAGCGTATTGAGTGGATTAGCACTCCACAGCACCACAACATCGCTATATTCCAGCACCAGCGGCCAACTGGTTTGCTGTTGATAAACTTCGCTGCCACCCACGACATACGGCATGATCGCCTGTGCCGCGCCGGTCGAATAATCCCCCAGATGCCCGGTATAACCGCCTGCCAGCGCCATATAGCGTTGTAATAATGTCGAGGCCTTATGCAGCACGCCGTTTGAACGCCAGCCGTAGGAACCAGCAAAAATCGATGCCGGACCATAAGCCTCACGAATGCGTTTATGTTGTTGGTGAATAAGATCCAGCGCCTCATCCCAACTCACACGAACAAATTCATCCTGCCCGCGAATGCCTTGCGGTTTTTCCGGTGACGCAAGAAAGCCTTTGCGCACCATTGGAAATCGTACCCGCGTATTGCTGTGAACCTGGTCGCGAACCGCGCTCTGCAAGGAGTTTTCCATTCCTGTGGTTAACGCGCCACGCGAGCTAAGCACGGTTTCGCCGTCGGTTTCAACCAGCATGGGCCCCCAGTGGGCGGCAGTCAGAACGGAATATCGTGAGGATGAGTTGGCCAAACCGAAGACTCCTGAAAGGTTAGATGTATTGAGCAGTTAAATATTACTTACAAATTTCCGAGTATTCCCAGGAATAATCTTCATGTTCACGCGGCATAATCTCCCGCCACGGAACCCGTGGCAAAGAATAAAAAGGTTATTAAGGATTAACAATGAAGAAACGTGTTTATCTTATTGCCGCCGTAGTGAGTGGCGCTCTGGCGGTATCTGGCTGCACAACTAACCCTTACACCGGCGAACGCGAAGCAGGTAAATCTGCTATCGGCGCAGGTCTGGGCTCTCTCGTTGGCGCAGGTATTGGTGCGCTCTCTTCTTCGAAGAAAGATCGCGGTAAAGGCGCGCTGATTGGCGCAGCAGCGGGTGCAGCTCTGGGCGGCGGCGTTGGTTATTACATGGATGTGCAGGAAGCGAAGCTGCGTGACAAAATGCGCGGCACTGGTGTTAGCGTAACCCGCAGCGGGGATAACATTATCCTCAATATGCCGAACAATGTGACCTTCGACAGCAGCAGCGCGACCCTGAAACCGGCAGGCGCTAACACCCTGACCGGCGTGGCAATGGTGCTGAAAGAGTATCCGAAAACGGCGGTTAACGTGATTGGTTATACCGATAGCACGGGTGGGCACGACCTGAACATGCGTCTCTCCCAGCAGCGTGCGGATTCCGTTGCCAGCGCGTTGATCACCCAGGGCGTGGACGCCAGCCGCATCCGTACTCAGGGCCTTGGCCCGGCTAACCCAATCGCCAGCAACAGCACCGCAGAAGGTAAGGCGCAAAACCGCCGTGTAGAAATTACCTTAAGCCCGCTGTAATCCCTTTCATGCCAGGTGATGCAAAAATCACCTGGCATTCTTCAGTTTTCCTTCATCATATTTCAGGCTAAGGTGATCGCCTTATCAGTGAATGGAGAGAAGCATGAAGCCGTCCGTTATCCTCTACAAAGCCTTACCTGATGATTTACTGCAACGCCTGCAAGAGCATTTCACCGTTCACCAGGTGGCAAACCTCAGCCCACAAACCGTCGAACAAAATGCAGCAATTTTTGCCGAAGCTGAAGGTTTACTGGGTTCAAACGAGAATGTTGATGCCGCATTGCTGGAAAAAATGCCGAAACTGCGTGCCACATCAACGATCTCCGTAGGCTATGACAATTTTGATGTCGATGCGCTTACCGCCCGAAAAATTCTGCTGATGCACACGCCAACCGTATTAACAGAAACCGTCGCCGATACGCTGATGGCGCTGGTGTTGTCTACCGCTCGTCGTGTTGTGGAGGTAGCAGAACGGGTAAAAGCAGGCGAATGGACCGCGAGCATAGGCCCGGACTGGTATGGCACTGACGTTCACCATAAAACACTGGGCATTGTCGGGATGGGACGGATCGGCATGGCGCTGGCACAACGTGCGCACTTTGGCTTCAACATGCCCATCCTCTATAACGCGCGCCGCCACCATAAAGAAGCAGAAGAACGCTTCAACGCCCGCTACTGCGATTTGGATACACTGTTACAAGAGTCAGATTTCGTTTGCCTGATCCTGCCGTTAACTGATGAAACGCATCATCTGTTTGGCGCAGAACAATTCGCCAAAATGAAATCCTCCGCCATATTCATTAATGCCGGACGTGGCCCGGTGGTTGATGAAAATGCACTGATTGCTGCATTGCAGAAAGGGGAAATTCACGCTGCCGGGCTGGATGTCTTCGAACAAGAGCCACTGTCTGTAGATTCGCCGTTGCTCTCAATGGCCAACGTCGTCGCAGTACCGCATATTGGATCTGCCACTCATGAGACGCGTTATGGCATGGCCGCCTGTGCCGTGGATAATTTGATTGATGCGTTACAAGGAAAGGTTGAGAAGAACTGTGTGAATCCGCACGTCGCGGACTAAGCCGCGACTGCGTGGAGTAAAGCCCGATAATCGCTCGGGCTTTTACTCTTTATTGGGTTGCAGTAACTGCTGTAGTCCAGGCCTGATTAAACGCCTGATGCTGTGCCGGTAATGGCGCAATCAGTTTGTTATATTCACTTGCCTGCTGTGACGTCGGGAACTGGATGCCATTTGCTACAAAGCTCACCTGAGTACCTTGCTGGGCAATGTAGTCTCCAACCATCACCAGTTGTTGCGTGAAAGTTTGTGCCGCCGGAATCAACGGTTGCAACGCATCAGCTGGCGTCGTTACCACTTTGGTGAATGCCTGATCGAAGACCGGTTTCAGGTCATCGCTCTGTTTTAGCGCAGAGTGCGCAGCATCGGCCTGCAACTTCGCATTTTGCAGCTGTTGCGCCAGTACACCCAGAGAACCGTTCATTTCACGCAGTGGGCCGCTTTGCGTAACGTAATCCTGCGGTACGCGAATTGCGTTAACGCTGTCTACAACCGGGCGCAGACCGGAATCCATCGCCTGATTCACCTGCTGAGAATAACCATACAGAATCGCGTAATCAGAGACAAAAGGACCAAACTGTTTTTTCTGATCGGCAGTCAGGGTTGGTAGACGTTCACCGCTACGCATCACTGTATTCTGCAGGAAGTCGATAAACGCTTTACGCTGATCGCCTTCTTTATCAAAACACCCACTCAGGCTAACTACCATTAATAACGCCGCAAGAGGCGCAAACCAGCGAGAGCAGGACTTTCCTGTCGCCATTTTCTTACTCCTTTCACCCAAAAAAAGCGCACAACGACACACGCGTGTCTGACGTGACAAGGATAGTCCAGGACAGGCTTGCAGGATACCCTTTCTACGTAATCTTCCTGGTAAAATCATGGAGAAAATGAAACAAGGTTAATTTGTTGTTTCATTGTTAAAAAATGATAGTGCCGTTGCTTTTTTTGTTGCCAGAGATTTACGCCTTCTCAGAACGTTAGATTTTCGAAATCTTTACAAACCGGGAGTGGTAAGAGATATATCGGCATTTATCAGATCGTTAGGTGGCTATAAGTCACGCTAAATGACTGGCTGAATCGAATCATAGCCAGAGCATGCCCTGACTACACCCCGCTGTGTCTGTTTTTCCCGACTATTCTTAATGAGCTTCGATGCAATTCACGATCCCGCAGTGTGATTTGAGGAGTTTTCAATGGAATATAAAGATCCAATGCATGAGCTGTTGAGCAGCCTGGAACAGATTGTTTTTAAAGATGAAACGCAGAAAATTACCCTGACGCACAGAACAACATCCTGTACCGAAATTGAGCAGTTACGAAAAGGGACAGGATTAAAAATCGATGATTTCGCCCGGGTTTTGGGCGTATCAGTCGCCATGGTAAAGGAATGGGAATCCAGACGCGTGAAGCCTTCAAGTGCCGAACTAAAATTGATGCGTTTGATTCAAGCCAACCCGGCATTAAGTAAGCAGTTGATGGAATAGACTTTTATCCACTTTATTGCTGTTTACGGTCCTGATGACAGGACCGTTTTCCAACCGATTAATCATAAATATGAAAAATAATTGTTGCATCACCCGCCAATGCGTGGCTTAATGCACATCAACGGTTTGACGTACAGACCATTAAAGCAGTGTAGTAAGGCAAGTCCCTTCAAGAGTTATCGTTGATACCCCTCGTAGTGCACATTCCTTTAACGCTTCAAAATCTGTAAAGCACGCCATATCGCCGAAAGGCACACTTAATTATTAAAGGTAATACACTATGTCCGGTAAAATGACTGGTATCGTAAAATGGTTCAACGCTGACAAAGGCTTCGGCTTCATCACTCCTGACGATGGCTCTAAAGACGTGTTCGTACACTTCTCTGCTATCCAGAACGATGGTTACAAATCTCTGGACGAAGGTCAGAAAGTGTCCTTCACCATCGAAAGCGGCGCTAAAGGCCCGGCAGCTGGTAACGTAACCAGCCTGTAATCTCTGCTTAAAAGCACAGAATCTAAGATCCCTGCCATTTGGCGGGGATTTTTTTATTTGTTTTTCAGGAAATAAATAATCGATCGCGTAATAAAATCTATTATTATTTTTGTGAAAAATAAATTTGGGTGCAATGAGAATGCGCAACGCCGTAAGAAAGGCGGGAATAACTTCCCGCCGAAAACTCTTACTCTTTCAAATTGCAGGCTAAAAATGCCGCCAGCTCATAACTCCCCTGTTTAATATGCAATTCACACAGTGAATCTCTTATCATCCAGGTGAAAAATAAAAGCGTGAAACAAATCACTATTAAAGAAAGTAATCTATATTTCTGCGGCATTCCCAGCCCCCTGTGTTGATTTCCAACGAGTAAGAGGCTAACCTTATGGTGTTCAGGCATAGGGTAGCCTCACTTTGATTTATAGTCAGGTGGGGCTTTTCTCTGTCTGCCTTTCGGTGAATACCTGAGACAAACAGTCTCAAGCACCCGCAGCTATTCTAGCTTAATAAGTTCGTTTCTTCTCCTTGATATAATCCTAAAAAAATCTCATAAAATTAATATATGAGACAATCTTTATTCAGCAGAAGATTATTAAAGGTTGCTCTATTATTTAGCGATAAAAAAGCCTGCCAGATGGCAGGCTTTTTAATAACGGCGTTATTACTGTAACAGCGAAATATCCGCAACGCGCAGGAACAGTTCGCGCAGTTTCTCCAGCATGGTCAAACGGTTGATACGCAATTCTTTGTCATCAACCATGACCATCACTTTATCGAAGAAGGCATCAACCGGTTCACGCAGCTCAGCCAGTTCGACCAGCGCATCCTGGTAACGACCTTCAGCAAAGTACGGCTCCAGTTTATCGCGCAGCACAACCACCTGCATCGCCAGTTTAATTTCTTCCGGCTCTTTCAGAGTAGAAGCATTCACGCGATCGCTCAGCACTTCGTCAGACTTCGCCAGAATGTTAGATACACGCTTGTTCGCCGCCGCCAGTGCAGCAGCTGCATCCAGGGTACGGAAGTGCGATACCGCCTTCATACGGGCATCGAAATCTGCCGGACGAGTCGGACGACGCGCCAGTACCGCCTGGATGGTATCAACGGTATAACCTTCGTCCTGATACCAGGCGCGGAAGCGACCGAGCATAAAGTCGATAACATCATCAACTACGTTGGCATTAGTCAGCTTATCGCCATACAGACGCACCGCTTCTTCGGTCAGCGTTTGCAGATCAAGGTTGAGGTTCTTCTCAACGATAATACGCAGCACGCCAAGTGCGGCACGACGCAGCGCAAACGGGTCTTTGTCGCCTTTCGGATGCTGACCGATACCGAAGATACCCGCCAGAGTATCCATCTTGTCAGCGATCGCCAACGCACAGGCTACCGGATTGGACGGCAGGTCATCACCGGCAAAGCGCGGCTGATACTGCTCATTCAGCGCCACCGCGACATCTTCCGCTTCGCCATCGTGACGCGCGTAGTGCATCCCCATAACGCCCTGGGTGTCGGTGAACTCGAAGACCATGTTGGTCATCAGGTCACACTTA
Organism: Escherichia sp. F1; assembly: GCF_046764225.1. Lineage (NCBI taxonomy): Bacteria > Pseudomonadati > Pseudomonadota > Gammaproteobacteria > Enterobacterales > Enterobacteriaceae > Escherichia > Escherichia sp. F1. The sequence goes on along the minus strand of NZ_CP177202.1, from coordinate 180,010 downwards.
GACAGCAGGCCCGCACGGGTAGCGTGGTTAACGTCAGCGCCAATCTGTTCAGCAATCCAGCCAGCCAGCGCCTGGATGCGGTCAGTTTTGTCGCGCAGTGTACCCAGCTGTTGCTGAAACAACACGGTTTGCAGGCGCGGCAGGTTATCTTCCAGACGTTTTTTACGGTCGGTGTTGAAGAAGAACTCGGCATCCGCCAAACGTGGACGAACGACTTTCTCGTTACCAGAGATAATTTGCTGCGGATCTTTCGATTCGATATTGGCAACGAAGATAAAGTTCGGCAGCAGTTTGCCGTCGTTCGCATACACCGGGAAGTATTTCTGGTCACCTTTCATGGTGTAAACCAGCGCTTCAGACGGCACCGCGAGGAATTTCTCTTCGAATTTTGCGGTCAGCACAACCGGCCATTCCACCAGCGAAGCCACTTCTTCCAACAGGCTTTCGCTTAAGTCAGCGTTACCGCCAATCTTACGCGCCGCTTCTTCGGCATCGGCTTTAATCTTCGCCTTACGTTCTTCGTAATCGGCGATGACTTTCCCGCGCTCACGCAGAATTTCCGGATACTGATCGGCATTGTCGATAGTGAATTCCGGCTCGCCCATAAAGCGGTGGCCGCGAATTACGCGATCGGACTGAATGCCCAGAATGGTAGCCGGAATAACTTTGTCGCCCAGCAACAGAGTCACGGTGTGCACCGGACGCACGAAGTGCACGTCGCTTGCGCCCCAGCGCATCAGTTTCGGGATCGGCAGTTTCGCCAGCGAAGTCGCAACCATATTCGGCAGCAGTGCTTCGGTGCTTTCGCCCTTCACGTGGGCGCGATACAGCAGCCATTCACCTTTATCGGTAGTCAGACGCTCAGCCTGGTCTACGGTAATACCGCAACCACGCGCCCAGCCTTCTGCCGCTTTGCTCGGTTTGCCTTCAGCGTCGAACGCCTGAGCAATCGCCGGGCCGCGTTTTTCGATTTCACGATCCGGTTGCGCTTCCGCCAGGTTAGCTACTTTCAGCGCCAGACGACGCGGAGCAGCAAACCATTGAACGGTGCCGTGTGCGAGGCCAGCGTTATCCAGCTCCGCAGTAAAGTTCGCAGCAAAGGACTCAGCCAGGCTGCGCAGTGCTTTTGGTGGCAGCTCTTCAGTGCCAATTTCCACCAGAAAAGTTTTCTCAGACATAGCCGCCTCTTACTTATCTTTGTTGCACATCGGGAAGCCGAGGGCTTCACGGGAAGCGTAGTATGCTTCTGCCACTGCTTTGGTCAGGGTGCGAATGCGCAGAATGTAGCGCTGACGCTCGGTGACGGAGATGGCTTTACGCGCATCCAGCAGGTTGAAGCTGTGGGCGGCTTTCAGAATACGCTCGTAGGCTGGCAGCGGCAGCGGATTTTCCAGCGCCAGCAGCTGCTGCGCTTCTTTCTCGTACTGCTCAAAGCAGGTGAACAGGAAGTCCACATCCGCGTATTCGAAGTTGTAAGTGGACTGCTCCACTTCGTTCTGATGGAACACGTCGCCGTAGGTGGTTTTACCCAGCGGGCCGTCGCTCCAGACCAGGTCGTAAACGCTGTCTACGCCCTGAATGTACATTGCCAGACGTTCCAGACCGTAGGTGATCTCGCCGGTAACCGGTTTACACTCCAGACCACCAACCTGCTGGAAGTAAGTGAACTGCGTCACTTCCATGCCGTTCAGCCACACTTCCCAGCCCAGCCCCCAGGCACCCAGCGTCGGGTTTTCCCAGTTATCTTCCACGAAACGGATGTCGTGGATGGTCGGGTCCATGCCCAGCTCTTTCAGAGAACCAAGGTACAGCTCCTGAATATTGTCCGGCGATGGCTTAATGACCACCTGGAACTGATAGTAGTGCTGTAAACGGTTGGGGTTTTCGCCGTAGCGACCATCGGTCGGGCGACGAGAAGGCTGAACATAAGCAGCCGCCATCGGTTCTGGCCCCAGCGCGCGCAGACAGGTCATTGGGTGAGAGGTTCCCGCGCCGACTTCCATGTCCAATGGTTGAACAATGGTGCAGCCCTGGCGAGCCCAGTAATCCTGTAAGGTCAGGATCAAGCCCTGGAAGGTCCTGGTATCAAACTTTTGCATATTATTTCGTGCTGGATACGTGTGGATTTAAAGGAAGGGATCAGTATACCCGCTGGATGGAAGATATACAGTACGAAACGGGAAAAAGCAGGGCTTAACGCATGGAAAGATGCAAAAAATGGCCATCTGCGTCAAAAGAACAGACAAACTGCTCTTTACGGAAGGTATAACCGCGCATTTCGTAGCTCCCCTGGAACTGTTCAAATGCGGTGACGTCGATTTTTTGCGCACCTGTATTATAGCGTTTTGCCGCCTGATCTTTGCATAGCCCTTCCATATTCAACGAACGCAGAGGATCAACCTTTACCCGTTGTGCTTTCTGCACGGGTGGCGGTGTAGAACAACCCACTAGCGCCATAAGCACCATAAGCGCCATTGCCGGAAAGAAAGAGTTCATCATCATTAAATTACCGTCTGGTTTGCAGGTGAGTCTTATTATTTATATCGGTATAGTGGCTGATATCTTACGAATTTCCTTAAGCCTCTATAAGCTGTAGTGATAAAACTCAGATTATTCCAGTGCGCCAACCGAATGATTTATCGGTCAGACTTTTTTTAACCAGATACAGAGACACAGATGCAGCCCAAAATTTACTGGATTGATAACCTGCGAGGGATAGCGTGTTTAATGGTGGTGATGATTCACACCACTACCTGGTATGTGACCAATGCTCATAGTGTTAGCCCCGTCACATGGGATATCGCCAATGTTCTGAATTCTGCCTCTCGTGTCAGCGTGCCGCTATTTTTCATGATTTCCGGCTATCTCTTTTTTGGCGAACGCAGCGCCCAGCCGCGCCATTTCTTGCGTATCGGCTTATGTCTGCTTTTTTATAGCGCAATCGCACTGCTCTACATTGCGCTGTTTACCTCCATCAATATGGAGTTAGCGCTGAAAAACCTGCTGCAAAAGCCAGTGTTTTACCACTTGTGGTTTTTCTTCGCGATTGCGGTGATTTATCTGGTTTCACCGCTGATTCAGGTGAAGAACGTCGGCGGAAAAATGTTGCTGGTGCTAATGGTGGTGATTGGCATTATCGCTAACCCAAACACAGTGCCGCAGAAAATTGACGGTTTTGAATGGCTGCCAATTAACTTATATATCAATGGCGATACTTTTTACTACATCCTGTATGGCATGTTGGGCCGCGCTATAGGGATGATGGACACACAGCATAAAGCACTGTCGTGGGTGTGCGCCGCACTGTTTGTGACGGGGGTTTTTATTATCTCTCGCGGGACATTATATGAATTGCAGTGGCGCGGAAATTTTGCCGATACCTGGTATCTTTACTGTGGGCCGATGGTTTTTATCTGCGCAATCACGCTATTGACTCTGGTTAAAAACACGCTGGATACGCGTACCGTTCGTGGACTTGGCTTAATCTCCCGCCATTCGTTGGGTATATACGGATTCCACGCCTTGATTATCCATGCACTGCGCACCCGGGGGATTGAGCTTAAAAACTGGCCAATACTCGATATTATTTGGATCTTTTGCGCGACGTTGGCAGCGAGTTTGTTACTTTCTATGCTGGTACAACGAATCGACAGAAACAGACTAGTGAGTTAAATAAAAGCCCGGTCACATTGGACTGACCGGGCTTATGTGAATTATTCGCTGTATTCTTCCTGGGTAAGCTGTGTTTCTTTTGGTGGGTTTATTCCGGCATCACGAATATTTTTCTGCACCGCTACTGCACCAAACAAGCTTAAGAAGAAAGCTAGTCCATAAAAACCTTTCTCGCTGAGTAATAATGTCGCATTCCACAGACCTACCATCAGTAATGCAACAGAGATAATAAAGACAGTCAGGCAGGTCATATAATAAATGGAAGTGGTCGGTATGCCTTCATACTTGTCCCGAACGGTCTTTTGATAAGACGCAGCAGAAAACAGTCCTAATACCAGTACGGCAAAATAATATCCTTTTTCATTTAACTGCATCTCTGCATTCCATAGCCCTAACAGATAGGTAACGATACCACCAACGAGAGCTATCCATGACACAATACTAAAGGCCGGTGAATAGGTTGATATTTTGTTGTCCATCACAGTATTCCTTCATTCCTGAATGTGTAAGAGCTTTATGTTGCTCATGCCGAGCGAAACAAACGCATTTGACCAAACAAGCAGACAAAAAAGGCGATGGGGTAGATCACCATTTCATAAGCATTGATAGGTGCATTTAAAACACCGATAAACAAGAGACCGATAGTGATTAACGCGACTAACTGGCAGATATGGGTAAAAAAATTATCCAGTTGCCCGAGTTTTTCTGCGCGAAGATATGCATAGTTACCAAAAGTTGCTGTCATTAACACGCCAAGAAAATAGCCTTTTCCACTTAACAATGGGCATGAGATCCATAGCCCAAGCAGATAAACCAGCGCTCCGACAACAAATAATAGTTTTGCCACAGTTTTTGAGGTTTTCATAACGATCTCCATATCTACCAGCGATACATTACGAGTAACCAACGAAAGACAAAACTGAAAAATGCCATTAACAAATGATTTTCAGAATAAATTCATACTAAATATTAATTAATTACTGAGATATATAGATGTGAATTATCCCCCACCCGGTCAGGCAGGGGATAACGTTTACGCCATTAATGGCAGAAGTTGCTGATAGAGGCGACGGAACGTTTCTCGTCGTGGCTGATAAGCGGCATAACGCTGCGCATCTGGTAGATGCGACTGTTCTAACGGCAGTTGCGGCAACAACTCAATGAGCGATTTCTCTGGATTCGCCGCAATCTGCGCCAGCCTTGCTGCGCCCAGAGCTGGCCCCACATCCCCCCCCGTGCGGTAATCGAGTTGCTGACCGCTGATATCCGCCAGCATCTGACGCCAGTACTCACTACGCGCCCCGCCACCAATCAACGTAACACTTTGCGGTTTAATGCCGCAGGCATGCACGACATCCATGCCATCTGCCAGCGCATAACCCACGCCTTCCAGCACTGCTCGCGCCAGTTCATTGGGGCCATGTTGATGAGTCAAACCAAAGAAAACCCCCTTCGCCTGGGGATTATTGTGTGGTGTACGCTCGCCGGAAAGATAAGGCAGAAACCAAACTGGCTCGGCACTTTCATCAGCCTGTTGAGCAGCCGCGATTAAAGCTGGGACATTGTTCAGGCCCGTTAATTTCGCAGCCCAATCCAGACACGACGCTGCACTCAGCATTACAGACATTAAATGCCAACGCTGCGGTAGCGCATGGCAAAAGCTGTGTACGGCGCTTTCTGGCTTGCTTAAGAACCCTTCGCTGACAGCAAAATAGACCCCCGACGTCCCCAGCGATAACATTGCCTGATTAGCATCAACCATTCCTACACCAACCGCACCAGCTGCATTATCACCACCGCCTGCGACAACTGGCACCGCCGCCATACCCCACGCTTTCGCAACTTCAGGTAGCAAAGCACCAGTAATTTCGCTGCCTTCGTATAATGCGGGCATCTGGTCACGAGATAAGTGGCAAGCCTGCAGCATGTCGTCACTCCAGTCACGCTTTGCGACATCCAGCCACATGGTGCCAGCTGCGTCAGACATATCGCTGGCAAACTCCCCCGTCATACGCAGACGCAAGTAATCTTTCGGTAATAATACTTTGTCGATTTGACGGAATATCTCCGGCTCATGCCGCTGAACCCATAGCAATTTAGGCGCAGTAAATCCGGGCATCATCAGGTTACCGGTAATCACCCGCGATTGCGGAACTCGCGCTTCCAGCAAAGTGCACTCTTGCGCACAGCGCCCGTCGTTCCACAAAATGGCAGGGCGTAATAACCGTTGCTGGGCATCCAGTAAGGTTGCACCGTGCATCTGGCCGGCAATACCCAATGCTTTAACGTCCTGCAGAGAATGCTGATCGCCCAGGGCTTTCATTGCGCGATCAGTTGCCTGCCACCACTGTTCCGGGTCTTGTTCCGACCAGAGTGGATGCGGGCGCGAAACGGTCAGCTTTTCCGTTTGCGAAGCAACCACCTCACCCTGCTCGTTGAGCAAAATAACTTTTACGCCCGAGGTGCCAAGATCTATCCCGATATACATATCGATCGTTCCTTAAAAAAATGCCCGGTATCGCTACCGATAACCGGGCCAACGGACTGCACAGTTAGCCGTTATTTGTCGAACAGATAATGATTTACCAGATTTTCCAGTTGCTCCTGGCGACCACTCTGATGCACCGGAGACAAATTATGTTCCTGAGCATATTTGGCTAAATCTGCCAGTGACATTTGGCCTTTCAGGATTTGCTGGCCCAATTCGCTATTCCAGCCGGAATAACGCTGCGCGATGCGTTTATCCAGCTCGCCATCTTCAATCATGCGTGCTGCAATTTTCAGCGCCAACGCCATCGTATCCATCGCGCCGATATGACCGTAAAACAGATCATATTTATCAGTACTTTGACGACGTACTTTGGCATCGAAGTTCAGACCGCCGGTGGTGAAACCGCCTGCTTTGAGAATTTCATACATCACCAACGCATTCTCTTCCACACTGTTCGGGAACTGGTCGGTGTCCCAGCCCAGTTGTGCATCGCCACGGTTAGCGTCGACAGAACCGAACAGGCCAAGCGCAATGGCGGTGGCTATTTCATGATGGAAAGAGTGACCTGCCAGCGTCGCGTGGTTAGCTTCAATGTTCAGTTTAATCTCTTTTTCCAGACCAAACTGTTTCAGGAAGCCATACACCGTCGCAGCATCGTAATCATATTGATGTTTAGTCGGTTCTTGCGGTTTCGGTTCGATAAGCAACGTACCCTGGAAGCCGATTTTATGTTTATGCTCAACCACCATTTGCATAAAGCGGCCCAGCTGTTCACGCTCCTGACGCAAGTCGGTATTTAACAACGTTTCGTAACCTTCACGACCGCCCCACAGGACATAGTTTTCACCGCCCAATTTATGGGTTGCTTCCATCGCTGTAACAACTTGAGTTGCCGCCCAACTAAAGACTTCTGGATCTGGGTTCGTCGCCGCACCCGCACCATAGCGAGGGTTTGTAAAGCAGTTAGCGGTTCCCCACAGCAGCTTCACGCCGCTCTCTTCTTGCTTGCCTGCCAGGACATCAACCATTTGCGCAAAATTATTGATGTACTCTTTTAACGACGCGCCCTCAGGGGAAACATCCACATCGTGGAAGCAATAAAATGGCACATGTAACTTGTGGAAAAACTCAAATGCGACATCTGCTTTACGCTTCGCCAACGCCAGTGCCTCACCAGGCTGCTGCCACGGACGATTAAACGCCCCCACACCAAACATGTCCGCCCCGTTCCAGCAGAAGGTGTGCCAGTAGCAGGCGGCAAAACGCAAGTGCTCTTCCATACGCTTGCCCAACACCAGTTCGTCGGGATTATAGTGATGGAATGCTAACGGGTTAGAGGATTTTGAGCCTTCATAACGAACGCGATCGAGCTGGTCAAAATAGGCTTGCATATTGAACTCCATAATCAGGTAATGCCGCGGGTGATGGATGATGTCGTAATATTGGGCACTCCCTTTCAGTTGCTCAATTATGTTATTTCACACTGCTATTGAGATAATTCACAAGTGTGCGCTCGCTCGCAAAATAAAATGGAATGATGAAACTGGGTAATTCCTCGAAGAGAAAAATGCAATAAGTACAATTGCGCAACAAAAGTAAGATCTCTGTCATAAATCAAGAAATAAACCAAAAATCGTAATCGAAAGATAAAAATCTGTAATTGTTTTCCCCTGTTTAGTTGCTAAAAATTGGTTACGTTTATCGCGGTGATTGTTACTTATTAAAGCTGTCCTCTACCTACAGAAGGCCCTACACCATGAAAATAAAGAACATTCTACTCACCCTTTGCACCTCACTTCTGCTTACCAACGTTGCGGCACACGCCAAAGAAGTCAAAATAGGTATGGCGATTGATGATCTCCGTCTTGAACGCTGGCAAAAAGATCGAGATATTTTTGTGAAAAAGGCAGAATCTCTCGGCGCGAAAGTATTTGTACAGTCTGCAAATGGCAATGAAGAAACACAAATGTCGCAGATTGAAAACATGATTAACCGGGGCGTCGATGTTCTTGTCATTATTCCGTATAACGGTCAGGTATTAAGTAACGTTGTAAAAGAAGCCAAACAAGAAGGTATTAAAGTATTAGCTTACGACCGTATGATTAACGATGCGGATATCGATTTTTATATTTCTTTCGATAACGAAAAAGTCGGTGAACTGCAGGCAAAAGCCCTGGTCGATATTGTTCCGCAAGGTAATTACTTCCTGATGGGCGGCTCGCCGGTAGATAACAACGCCAAGCTGTTCCGCGCCGGGCAAATGAAAGTGTTAAAACCTTACGTTGATTCCGGAAAAATTAAAGTCGTTGGTGACCAATGGGTTGATGGCTGGTTACCGGAAAACGCATTGAAAATTATGGAAAACGCGCTAACCGCCAATAATAACAAAATTGATGCTGTAGTTGCCTCAAACGATGCCACCGCAGGTGGGGCAATTCAGGCATTAAGCGCGCAAGGTTTATCAGGGAAAGTAGCAATTTCCGGCCAGGATGCGGATCTCGCAGGTATTAAACGTATTGCTGCCGGTACGCAAACTATGACGGTGTATAAACCTATTACATTGTTGGCAAATACTGCCGCAGAAATTGCCGTTGAGTTGGGCAATGGTCAGGAACCAAAAGCAGATACCACTCTGAATAATGGTCTGAAAGATGTTCCCTCCCGCCTGCTGACACCGATCGATGTGAATAAAAACAACATCAAAGAAACGGTAGTTAAAGACGGATTCCACAAAGAGAGCGAGCTGTAAGCGTTACGCCCCGGCGAGGAGCGGGGGCGTGATTTCTCTCCATGCCGCGTGAATGAATTGGCTTAGGTGGAGTCGTTATGCCTTATCTACTTGAAATGAAGAACATTACCAAAACCTTCGGCAGTGTGAAGGCGATTGATAACGTCAGCTTGCGGTTGAATGCTGGCGAAATCGTCTCACTCTGTGGGGAAAATGGGTCTGGTAAATCAACGCTGATGAAAGTGCTGTGTGGTATTTATCCCCATGGCTCCTACGAAGGCGAAATTATTTTTGCGGGAGAAGAGATTCAGGCGAGTCACATCCGCGATACCGAACGCAAAGGTATCGCCATCATTCACCAGGAATTGGCCCTGGTGAAAGAATTGACCGTGCTGGAAAATATCTTCCTGGGTAACGAAATAACCCATAATGGCATTATGGATTATGATCTGATGACGCTACGCTGTCAGAAGCTGCTCGCACAGGTCAGTTTATCTATTTCACCAGATACCCGCGTTGGCGATTTAGGGCTTGGGCAACAACAACTGGTTGAAATTGCCAAGGCACTTAATAAACAGGTGCGTTTGTTAATTCTCGATGAGCCGACAGCCTCATTAACTGAGCAGGAAACGTCGGTTTTACTGGATATTATTCGCGATCTACAACAGCACGGTATCGCCTGTATTTATATTTCGCACAAACTCAACGAAGTCAAAGCGATTTCCGATACGATTTGCGTTATTCGCGACGGTCAGCACATTGGTACGCGTGATGCTGCCGGAATGAGTGAAGACGATATTATCACCATGATGGTCGGGCGAGAGTTAACCGCGCTTTACCCTAATGAACCACATACCACCGGAGATGAAATATTACGTATTGAACATCTGACGGCATGGCATCCGGTCAATCGTCATATTAAACGAGTTAATGATGTCTCGTTTTCCCTGAAACGTGGCGAAATACTGGGTATTGCCGGACTCGTTGGTGCCGGACGTACCGAGACCATTCAGTGCCTGTTTGGCGTGTGGCCCGGACAATGGGAAGGAAAAATTTATATTGATGGCAAACAGGTAGATATTCGTAACTGTCAGCAAGCCATCGCCCAGGGGATTGCGATGGTACCCGAAGACAGAAAGCGCGACGGCATCGTTCCGGTAATGGCGGTTGGTAAAAATATTACCCTCGCCGCACTCAATAAATTTACCGGCGGTATTAGCCAGCTTGATGACGCGGCAGAGCAAAAATGTATTCTGGAATCAATCCAGCAACTCAAAGTTAAAACGTCGTCCCCCGACCTTGCTATTGGACGTTTGAGCGGCGGTAATCAGCAAAAAGCGATCCTCGCTCGCTGCCTGTTACTCAACCCGCGCATTCTCATTCTTGATGAGCCCACCAGGGGTATCGATATTGGCGCGAAATACGAGATCTACAAATTAATTAACCAACTCGTCCAGCAGGGTATTGCCGTTATTGTCATCTCTTCCGAATTACCTGAAGTGCTCGGCCTTAGCGATCGTGTACTGGTGATGCATGAAGGGAAACTAAAAGCCAACCTGATAAATCATAACCTGACTCAGGAGCAGGTGATGGAAGCCGCATTGAGGAGCGAACATCATGTCGAAAAGCAATCCGTCTGAAGTGAAATTGGCCGTACCGACATCCGGTGGCTTTTCCGGGTTGAAGTCACTGAATTTGCAGGTCTTCGTGATGATTGCAGCTATCATCGCAATCATGCTGTTCTTTACCTGGACCACCGATGGTGCCTACTTAAGCGCTCGTAACGTCTCCAACCTGTTACGCCAGACCGCGATTACCGGCATCCTCGCGGTAGGAATGGTGTTCGTCATAATTTCTGCTGAAATCGACCTTTCCGTCGGCTCAATGATGGGGCTATTAGGTGGCGTCGCGGCGATTTGTGACGTCTGGCTAGGCTGGCCTTTGCCACTTACCATCATTGTGACTTTGGTTCTGGGACTGCTTCTCGGTGCCTGGAACGGATGGTGGGTCGCGTACCGCAAAGTCCCTTCATTTATTGTCACCCTCGCGGGCATGTTGGCATTTCGCGGCATACTCATTGGCATCACCAACGGCACGACTGTTTCCCCCACCAGCGCCGCGATGTCACAAATCGGGCAAAGCTATCTACCCGCCAGCACCGGCTTCATCATTGGCGCGCTTGGCTTAATGGCTTTTGTTGGCTGGCAATGGCGCGGAAGAATGCGCCGTCAGGCTTTGGGTTTGCAGTCTCCGGCCTCTACCGCAGTTGTCGGTCGCCAGGCATTAACGGCGATTATCGTCTTAGGCGCAATCTGGCTGTTGAACGATTACCGTGGCGTTCCCACTCCTGTTCTGATGCTGACGTTGCTGTTACTCGGCGGAATGTTTATGGCAACGCGGACGGCATTTGGACGACGCATTTATGCCATCGGCGGCAATCTGGAAGCAGCACGTCTCTCCGGGATTAACGTTGAACGCACCAAACTTGCCGTATTCGCTATTAACGGATTAATGGTCGCTATCGCCGGATTAATCCTCAGTTCTCGACTTGGCGCTGGTTCACCTTCTGCGGGAAATATCGCCGAACTGGACGCAATTGCCGCATGTGTGATTGGCGGCACCAGTCTGGCAGGCGGCGTCGGGAGCGTGGCCGGAGCGGTTATGGGGGCATTCATCATGGCTTCACTGGATAACGGCATGAGTATGATGGATGTACCGACCTTCTGGCAGTATATCGTTAAAGGTGCGATTCTGTTGCTGGCAGTATGGATGGACTCCGCAACCAAACGCCGTTCTTGATTTTGATAAAAATTTTCTCAAAGCCGGTAACGTATTACCGGTTTTGAGTTTTTGCATGATTCAGCAGGAAAAGAACCATGTTTACTAAACGTCACCGCATCACATTACTGTTCAATGCCAATAAAGCCTATGACCGGCAGGTAGTAGAAGGCGTAGGGGAATATTTACAGGCGTCACAATCGGAATGGGATATTTTCATTGAAGAAGATTTCCGCGCCCGCATTGATAAAATCAAGGACTGGTTAGGAGATGGCGTCATTGCCGACTTCGACGACAAACAAATCGAGCAAGCGCTGGCTGATGTCGACGTCCCCATTGTTGGGGTTGGTGGCTCGTATCACCTTGCCGAAAGTTACCCACCCGTTCATTACATTGCCACCGATAACTATGCGCTGGTTGAAAGCGCATTTTTGCATTTAAAAGAGAAAGGCGTTAACCGCTTTGCTTTTTATGGTCTTCCGGAATCAAGCGGTAAACGTTGGGCCACTGAACGCGAATATGCATTTCGTCAGCTTGTCGCCGAAGAAAAGTATCGCGGAGTGGTTTATCAGGGATTAGAAACCGCGCCAGAGAACTGGCAACACGCGCAAAATCGGCTGGCAGACTGGCTACAAACGCTGCCACCGCAAACCGGGATTATTGCCGTTACTGACGCCCGGGCGCGGCATATTCTGCAAGTATGTGAACATCTACACATTCCCGTACCGGAAAAATTATGCGTGATTGGCATCGATAACGAAGAACTGACCCGCTATCTGTCGCGTGTCGCCCTTTCTTCGGTCGCTCAGGGCGCGCGGCAAATGGGCTATCAGGCGGCAAAACTGTTGCATCGATTATTAGATAAAGAAGAAATGCCGCTACAGCGGATTTTGGTCCCACCAGTTCGCGTCATTGAACGGCGCTCAACAGATTACCGCTCGCTGACCGATCCCGCCGTTATTCAGGCCATGCATTACATTCGTAATCACGCCTGTAAAGGGATTAAAGTGGATCAGGTACTCGATGCGGTCGGGATCTCGCGCTCCAATCTTGAGAAGCGTTTTAAAGAAGAGGTGGGTGAAACCATCCATGCCATGATTCATGCCGAGAAGCTGGAGAAAGCGCGCAGTCTGCTGATTTCAACCACCTTGTCGATCAATGAGATATCGCAAATGTGCGGTTATCCATCGCTGCAATATTTCTACTCTGTTTTTAAAAAAGCATATGACACGACGCCAAAAGAGTATCGCGATGTAAATAGCGAGGTCATGTTGTAGCGATGATGAGAATTGTCGGCGTCACATCAGGTAACCCAGCACAACCACCTGATACGAGCAAAAGCCTTATCCGACTGACAAGTCGGATAAGGCTCGAGGAAATGCAATTACATATGTGCCGCGATTAACCGTTGGTTATCCTGGTACATTGCGAACAGGTAGTTGTTATAACTCTTCCCTTTGGTCGAGTAGCCCTTCAGCTTGTGAATCATCGCTGTGGCAGTCACTTCCTGATCCGCTTTACGCAGCTGTGCACGCGATTTACGGAACGAAGAGTAAGCCGGGTGAGTATTCAGGTTAGTGACATAGGCGCTCACCGATTCTTTGACAGAACTAAACTGTGAGTACCCCTTCACTTTACCCGGCGCATTAGTACAACGTCCTTTCATGCATTTCATGCCGAACAGGTTGTTGTTGTTGCGCGCCAGCTTCGACGTTCCCCAACCGCTTTCTGCTGCAGCCATCGTCGCCACCATACTAGTGGGGATAATGTCTACGCGTTCAAGCAAGGTATTCCACGGGATTTTGCGCGTATTACCAGACCACTTCACCTTGTAGCGTTTGGCGATGTCTTTCAGACGCGCACGCTCAGCAGGTGACCATTGGCCCTGATACTGTTTTGAAATGAGCCAGTTACGTTCCGCAGTAATGGCCGCATTTTGGCTGGTAATGTAAGGCATTACAGTCCGGAGAAACGCCTTTTTCCTTGGTGTTCCGGAAGGGTATTTTCGCAAATCAGGAAGTGAACTACTCTTTGCACTATTGCGAGAATACTCTTGTTTACTGCTTACCTGTTTATTACTAGCTTTAGTTAAGTGGGACTTTTGACTCGCTGTTGTTGTGTGCGTCTTCGCTAACACCTCACTCGAAAACACCAGAGTGAGTAACATAAGAATCATCGCCCCATATCGTCGTATGGGAGTCAAAATCATCAGGTCTCCTGGTCGGATTTAATCATTCCAACACCTTATATTTTTCACAAATTTGAGAGTTGAATCTCAAATCATATCAAAAATAGCTGTCAAGAGCACCCCAAGGAATAGTCCAAATCTGAAACTATGTCACGAGTTAACGATTCAGATTGGCGCTAAATCGCAGAAAATGTGGGGTTTATCGCAAAATTCAGCCGTTTTTTGCGCGCGATCGCTCACCCTTGCTTCTCATCCTGTGGACTTACCGCTCAGGGATGAGTTTTGTCTGGCTTATCGCTGGCAAACTGTCTGAAATCGCAGCAATAAGGACTCATCCGCCATGAAACTCGCCGTCTGTTTTCTGACACTCCTTCCTGGCTTCGCCGTTGCCGCCAGCTGGACTTCTCCGGGATTCCCTGCCTTTAGCGAACAGGGGACGGGAACATTTGTCAGCCACGCGCAGTTGCCCAAAGGTACGCGTCCACTAACGCTAAATTTTGACCAACAGTGCTGGCAGCCTGCGGATGCGATAAAACTCAATCAGATGCTTTCCCTGCAACCTTGTAGCAACACGCCGCCTCAATGGCGATTGTTCAGGGACGGCGAATATACGCTGCAACTAGACACCCGCTCCGGTACACCAACATTGATGATTTCCATCCAGAACGCCGTCGAACCGGTAGCAAGCCTGGTCCGTGAATGCCCGAAATGGGATGGATTACCGCTCACACTGGATGTCAGCGCCACTTTTCCGGAGGGAGCCGCTGTCCGGGATTATTACAGCCAGCAAATTGCGATAGTGAAGAACGGTCAAATAACGTTACAACCCGCTGCCACCAGCAACGGTTTACTCCTGCTGGAACGGGCAGAAACTGACACATCCGCCCCTTTCGACTGGCATAACGCCACGGTTTACTTTGTGCTGACAGATCGTTTCGAAAACGGCGATCCCAATAATGACCAGAGTTACGGACGTCATAAAGACGGTATGGCAGAAATTGGCACTTTTCACGGCGGCGATTTACGCGGCCTGACCAACAAACTGGATTACCTCCAGCAGCTGGGCGTCAATGCTTTATGGATAAGTGCCCCATTTGAGCAAATTCACGGCTGGGTCGGCGGCGGTACAAAAGGCGATTTCCCGCATTATGCCTACCACGGTTATTACACACAGGACTGGACGAATCTTGATGCCAATATGGGCAGTGAAGCCGATCTACGGACAGTGGTTGATAGCGCGCATCAGCGCGGTATTCGTATTCTCTTTGATGTCGTGATGAACCACACCGGCTATGCCACACTGGCGGATATGCAGGAGTATCAGTTTGGCGCGTTATATCTTTCTGGTGACGAAGTGAAAAAAACGTTGGGTGAACGCTGGAGCGACTGGAAACCTGCCGCCGGGCAAACCTGGCATAGCTTTAACGATTACATTAATTTCAGCGACAAAACAGGCTGGGATAAATGGTGGGGAAAAAACTGGATCAGAACCGATATCGGCGATTACGACAATCCTGGATTCGACGATCTCACTATGTCGCTGGCCTTTTTGCCGGATATCAAAACCGAATCAACGACCGCTTCTGGTCTGCCGGTATTCTATAAAAACAAAACGGATACCCACGCTAAAGTCATCGACGGCTTTACCCCTCGCGATTACTTAACCCACTGGTTAAGTCAGTGGGTCCGCGACTATGGGATTGATGGTTTTCGGGTCGACACCGCCAAACATGTTGAGTTGCCCGCCTGGCAGCAACTGAAAACCGAAGCCAGCGCCGCACTTCGCGAATGGAAAAAAGCTAACCCCGACAAAACATTAGATGACAAACCGTTCTGGATGACCGGTGAAGCCTGGGGCCACGGCGTGATGCAAAGTGACTACTATCGCCACGGCTTCGATGCGATGATCAATTTCGATTATCAGGAGCAGGCGGCTAAAGCAGTCGATTGTCTGGCGCAGATGGATACGACCTGGCAGCAAATGGCGGAGAAATTGCAGGATTTCAACGTGTTGAGCTACCTCTCGTCGCATGATACCCGCCTGTTCCGTGAAGGGGGCGACAAAGCAGCAGAGTTATTATTATTAGCGCCAGGCGCGGTACAAATCTTTTATGGTGATGAATCCTCACGTCCGTTCGGCCCCACCGGTTCAGATCCGCTGCAAGGTACGCGTTCGGATATGAACTGGCAGGATGTTAGCGGTAAATCTGCCGCCAGCGTCGCGCACTGGCAGAAAATCAGCCAGTTCCGCGCCCGCCATCCCGCAATTGGCGAGGGCAAACAAACGACACTTTCGCTGAAGCAGGGCTACGGCTTTGTTCGTGAGCATGGCGACGATAAAGTGCTGGTCATCTGGGCTGGGCAACAGTGACTTTTCCGGCTTCCCGTTCGTCAGTACCTCGGGAAGCCGCCAACCAGGATAAAATGTCAGAGCTAATCAGCGTTGCAGGATAAAGCACCGCTCCCTCTTCAACAGAGCGATTTGCACCCCAGCAAATGTAGCGTTATTGTTACCTTCCTTGCTACAGAGTTCGACAGATATCCCGCTATGACATTCTCCCTTTTTGGTGACAAATTTACCCGCCACTCCGGCATTACGCTGCTGATGGAAGATCTGAACGACGGTTTACGCACGCCCGGCGCGATTATGCTCGGCGGCGGTAATCCGGCGCAGATCCCGGAAATGCAGGACTACTTCCAGACGCTACTGACCGACATGCTGGAAAGTGGCAAAGCGACTGATGCACTGTGCAATTACGACGGTCCACAGGGGAAAACGGAGCTACTCACACTGCTTGCCGGAATGCTGCGCGAGAAGTTGGGTTGGGATATCGAACCACAGAATATTGCACTAACAAACGGCAGCCAGAGCGCGTTTTTCTACTTATTTAATCTGTTTGCCGGACGCCGTGCCGATGGTCGGGTCAAAAAAGTGCTGTTCCCGCTGGCACCGGAGTACATTGGCTACGCTGACGCCGGACTGGAAGAAGATCTGTTTGTCTCTGCGCGTCCGAATATTGAACTGCTGCCGGAAGGCCAGTTTAAATACCACGTCGATTTTGAGCATCTGCATATTGGCGAAGAAACTGGGATGATTTGCGTCTCCCGGCCGACGAATCCAACAGGCAATGTGATTACTGACGAAGAGTTGCTGAAGCTTGACGCGCTGGCGAATCAACACGGCATTCCGCTGGTGATTGATAACGCTTATGGCGTCCCGTTCCCGGGTATCATCTTCAGCGAAGCGCGCCCGCTGTGGAATCCGAATATCGTACTGTGCATGAGTCTTTCCAAGCTGGGTCTACCAGGCTCCCGCTGCGGCATTATCATCGCCAATGAAAAAATCATCACCGCCATCACCAATATGAACGGCATTATCAGCCTGGCACCTGGCGGTATTGGTCCGGCGATGATGTGTGAAATGATTAAGCGTAACGATCTGCTGCGCCTGTCTGAAACAGTCATCAAACCGTTTTACTACCAGCGTGTTCAGGAAACTATCGCTATCATTCGCCGCTATTTACCGGAAGATCGCTGCCTGATTCATAAACCCGAAGGAGCCATTTTCCTCTGGCTATGGTTTAAGGATTTGCCAATTACGACCGAGCAGCTCTACCAGCGCCTGAAAGCACGGGGCGTGCTGATGGTGCCGGGGCACAACTTCTTCCCAGGGCTGGATAAACCGTGGCCACATACACATCAATGTATGCGCATGAACTACGTGCCGGAGCCGGAGAAAATTGAGGCGGGTGTGAAGATTCTGGCAGAAGAGATAGAAATAGCCTGGGCTGAAAGTCACTAAAAATTGCCTGATGCGCTACGCTTATCAGGCCTACATGATTTCTGCAATATATTGAATTTGGTAGAATTTGTAGGCCGGATAAGGCGTTTTAGCCGCATCCGGCATAAACAAAGCGCACTATCCCGGCGTTGAGAAACGCCGGAAAAACGTTTCAAACAGGCTGCTGCCGTAGCCGATGTCGCTGCACTTTCTCGACATCCATGCACTGCAACGCCTTTGTCGGGCAGGCTTCAACACAGGCCGGTCCCGTCGCCCGATGCCAGCACAGATCGCACTTAATCGCCCTCGCCTTTTTGCGCGAAGAAACGACCTCCATCGCACCAAACGGGCAAGCCAGCATACAGCTTTTACAGCCAATGCAACGTGATTGTTCAACGAAAATATGCCCATGTTCGCGGCTTATCGCGTCAACAGGGCAGACATTCGCGCACGGTGCATCTTCACATTGATGGCAGGCTACAGCCGTGGTCCAGCTGTGGTCTTTAATAACACGAATACGGGAAATAAACTCGTCTGGTGACAACGCAGCGCAATCCTGATTCTCCTGATGCGACACTGCGCAAGCCACTTCACAGGTACGGCAACCGATACATTTCGTCGCATCCGCAATAATAAACCGGTTCATGATCACTCCTTTGCACTAAAACAGCAGAGTGCCAGAGAGCGCGTCTCTACTGCTTTGATCCAACGAAGGAAATGTTAAAGTTTTGGCACTTGTCCAAAGGGTTATGTGATCGCGCCCTGGTCGTCCCTGACAGTAAATCCCAGTTCATTAGAAATAGCCTGCGCGGTTTCACGCAGTGGTTTCAGGAGATTTTTCTCCCCCACCTGTTTCAGACGTGATGTCGAAAGAGAAATCGACACGGCGTACGGCACCCGCCCATGAATATCAAACACCGGAACAGCAATACAGGAGACGCCGAGTTCGTTTTCTTCTCTGTCCATCGCCGCTCCGCTTTCACGAATGTGCGCCAGTTCGTCGAACATCGCGGGCAGCTCGGTAATGGTATTGCGGGTTAACGGCTGGATCTCATGCTGATGGCTTTCCCAGTATGACTTCACGTAGTCCGGGTGACCAAACGCCATGTAGATCTTGCCCATTGCGGAACAGTAGAGCGGCATATGCTGGCCTATATAGGCACGGGTTCGCAGCATCCCGGTTGTGGGTTCCAGCTTATAAATCAAAATAGCGTGATCGTCTTCGCGGCTGGAGAAGTTAATGGTTTCACCAGTGGCGATGTTCAGTGCCTCAAGATGCGGAGCGGCGATATGAATGATATTCAGCGAAGACAGCGCCTTCTGCCCGACGGCAATAAATTTGGTAGTCAGGCGGTAACTCCCTGCGGCGGGCGCGGTGGTCACATAGCCGCAGGACTGTAATCCCTGCAATAAGCGATGGACGGTACTCTTATTTAAACCAGCCAGTTCCGAAAGATGCGCCAACGGACAACCGTTTGGATAGTTGCTCAAAATCTCAATCAGCATCAACCCGCGAAACAGACTCTGGCTTCCGGCTGGACGCTCTTTTTCCTGCGCCATCTCGTTCTCTTTTTTTCCCATCACTTCTTTCCCCATTTTGTCGCGTCCTGATGGTAGCGCAAAGTGTGTCGTAGTTCACGATCTCGACAGATAATTTATAACCACTTGATTTTTAAGTTTTTTGAAATTCATCAATCAGATTGCTTTGTTAAAAAGCGATCGATATATTTGAAATCAGATTTCGCATATTGAAATTTTAAGCCAAAAAAGCGATCAAAAAAAACAAGGAAGCCAGGGATGAAAGTGACATTTGAGCAGTTAAAAGCAGCCTTTAATCGAGTCTTAATTTCACGCGGCGTTGACAGCGAAACGGCTGATGCCTGTGCCGAAATGTTCGCCCGCACCACCGAATCCGGCGTTTATTCTCACGGCGTCAACCGTTTCCCTCGTTTCATTCAACAACTGGAAAACGGCGATATCATTCCTGATGCCCAACCCAAACGTATAACCAGCCTCGGCGCAATTGAACAGTGGGACGCCCAGCGTTCGATCGGTAACCTGACAGCGAAAAAGATGATGGATCGCGCCATCGAACTGGCTGCCGATCATGGTATTGGTCTGGTGGCACTACGTAATGCCAACCACTGGATGCGCGGCGGCAGCTACGGCTGGCAGGCGGCGGAAAAAGGCTATATTGGCATTTGCTGGACCAACTCCATCGCCGTAATGCCGCCGTGGGGCGCAAAAGAGTGTCGCATCGGCACCAACCCGCTGATCGTCGCCATTCCTTCTACCCCAATCACCATGGTCGATATGTCGATGTCGATGTTCTCTTACGGCATGTTAGAAGTTAACCGTCTGGCAGGTCGTCAGCTCCCGGTAGATGGTGGCTTTGATGATGAGGGCAATTTGACCAAAGAACCTGGCGTTATCGAGAAAAATCGCCGCATTTTGCCGATGGGTTACTGGAAAGGTTCGGGCATGTCGATTGTGCTGGATATGATCGCCACTCTCCTTTCTGACGGCGCATCGGTTGCCGAAGTCACCCAGGACAACAGCGACGAATACGGCGTTTCGCAAATCTTTATCGCCATCGAAGTGGATAAATTGATCGACGGCCCCACCCGCGATGCCAAGCTGCAACGCATCATGGATTACGTTACTACCGCTGAACGCGCTGACGAAAACCAGGCCATCCGCTTACCCGGCCACGAATTTACTACCCTGCTGGCCGAAAACCGCCGTAACGGCATCACCGTTGATGACAGCGTGTGGGCCAAAATCCAGGCGTTATGAGGAGATAAGTCATGATTTTTGGACATATCGCGCAGCCTGACCCGTGCCGTTTGCCTGCCGCCATTGAAAAGGCGCTCGATTTTCTGCGCGCTACCGATTTCAACGCCCTGGAGCCGGGTGTTGTCGAAATCGACGGCAAGAATATTTATGCGCAAATTATCGACTTAACGACGCGAGATAAAATCGAAAACCGTCCGGAAGTGCATCGTCGGTATATCGATATTCAGTTTCTGGCGTGGGGTGAAGAGAAAATCGGCATTGCTATTGATACGGGAAATAATAAAGTCAGCGAATCACTATTAGAGCAGCGCGATATTATTTTTTATCACGATAGTGAACATGAATCATTTATAGAAATGATACCGGGCAGCTACGCTATTTTCTTCCCGCAGGATGTTCATCGACCAGGTTGTATTCTGCAAACAGCCTCTGAGATACGAAAAATTGTGGTTAAAGTCGCATTAACAGCGCTGAATTAATCGAATAATCGTCTACGCCAGAACGCCTGGGTAATGTTATTGCTCTAACTATATTAATAATTTAGGTTGCTGCACATGCAACTTGAATTATGACAGACATAGCCTCAAGGAATAGCTATGAAAAAAATACTTGAAGCAATACTGGCGATTAATCTCGCCGTACTTTCCTGTATTGTGTTTATAAACATTATTTTAAGATATGGTTTTCAGACAAGCATTTTATCTGTAGATGAATTGTCACGTTATTTATTTGTCTGGTTAACATTTATTGGCGCGATTGTGGCTTTTATGGATAACGCCCACGTTCAGGTCACCTTTCTGGTGGAGAAACTCTCCCCCGCATGGCAGCGACGAGTCGCTCTGGTTACCCATTCCTTAATCTTATTTATTTGTGGCGCACTGGCCTGGGGCGCAACGCTAAAAACAATTCAGGACTGGAGCGATTATTCACCGATCCTCGGTTTGCCCATCGGCCTGATGTATGCCGCTTGTCTGCCCACCAGCCTCGTTATCGCATTCTTTGAACTGCGTCATTTATATCAACTCATCACGCGTAGCAATTCTCTAACGTCGCCACCGCAAGGAGCTTAATCATGGCTGTGCTGATTTTTCTGGGCTGTCTGTTGGGTGGTATTGCTATCGGTTTGCCTATTGCCTGGGCACTGTTGTTGTGCGGGGCGGCGTTAATGTTCTGGCTGGAGATGTTTGATGTCCAGATCATGGCACAAACGCTGGTGAACGGAGCCGACAGCTTCTCCCTGCTGGCGATTCCGTTCTTTGTGCTGGCGGGTGAAATCATGAATGCGGGCGGCTTGTCAAAACGCATTGTTGACCTGCCGATGAAACTGGTGGGGCATAAACCAGGCGGGCTGGGCTACGTCGGCGTGCTGGCGGCTATGATTATGGCAAGCCTTTCTGGTTCTGCCGTTGCGGATACCGCCGCCGTTGCCGCTCTACTGGTGCCGATGATGCGCAGCGCCAACTACCCGGTCAACCGGGCGGCGGGGCTGATTGCCTCTGGCGGCATTATCGCGCCAATTATTCCCCCTTCCATTCCGTTTATTATTTTCGGCGTTTCCAGCGGATTATCCATCAGTAAGCTGTTTATGGCGGGCATTGCCCCTGGCATGATGATGGGCGCAACGCTGATGCTTACCTGGTGGTGGCAGGCCAGTCGCCTTAATTTACCCCGCCAGCAAAAAGCAACGATGCAGGAAATCTGGCACTCTTTTGTCTCCGGTATCTGGGCGCTGTTTCTTCCAGTCATCATTATTGGCGGGTTTCGCTCCGGTCTGTTTACCCCTACCGAAGCCGGGGCCGTTGCTGCTTTCTATGCGCTGTTTGTCGCCACAGTTATTTACCGTGAAATGACCTTCGCCACACTTTGGCATGTGCTCATTGGCGCAGCGAAAACGACCTCAGTGGTGATGTTTCTGGTGGCCTCGGCACAAGTTTCCGCCTGGCTGATCACCATTGCTGAACTGCCGATGATGGTTTCTGATTTACTGCAACCGCTGGTCGATTCACCGCGTCTGCTGTTTATCGTCATTATGGTGGCTATCCTGATTGTCGGCATGGTCATGGATTTAACGCCGACGGTATTAATTCTTACCCCGGTATTAATGCCTTTAGTTAAAGAGGCAGGAATCGATCCGATTTATTTCGGTGTCATGTTTATCATTAACTGCTCAATCGGCTTAATTACACCGCCTATCGGTAATGTGCTTAACGTTATTTCAGGGGTGGCAAAACTCAAATTCGATGATGCAGTCAGAGGCGTTTTCCCTTACGTCCTGGTTTTATATTCATTATTAGTCGTATTTGTTTTTATTCCCGATCTCATCATCCTCCCTTTGAAATGGATTAATTAAAAGGAAAATATTATGAAATTACGCTCTGTAACCTACGCATTATTCATTGCTGGCCTGGCTGCATTTAGTACATCTTCAATGGCGGCGCAGTCTTTACGTTTCGGTTATGAAACCTCACAAACCGACTCGCAACATATTGCGGCGAAAAAATTCAATGATTTATTGCAGGAGAGAACCAAAGGCGAGCTGAAATTAAAACTGTTCCCGGACAGCACTCTCGGTAACGCGCAGGCGATGATCAGCGGCGTACGTGGCGGCACCATCGATATGGAAATGTCCGGCTCGAATAACTTTGCCGGGTTATCACCAGTGATGAACTTGCTTGATGTCCCTTTCCTGTTCCGCGATACCGCTCACGCGCATAAAACGCTCGACGGCAAAGTCGGTGATGATTTGAAAGCCTCACTTGAAGGTAAAGGACTGAAAGTACTTGCCTACTGGGAAAACGGCTGGCGCGATGTCACCAACTCCCGCGCACCAGTTAAAACCCCCGCAGACCTGAAAGGGTTGAAAATCCGCACCAACAATAGCCCGATGAATATCGCCGCATTCAAAGTCTTTGGCGCTAACCCGATCCCGATGCCGTTTGCCGAAGTCTATACCGGGCTGGAAACGCGCACTATCGACGCTCAGGAACACCCGATCAACGTCGTCTGGTCAGCAAAATTTTTCGAAGTACAGAAGTACCTTTCTCTGACGCACCACGCCTATTCGCCACTTCTGGTGGTGATCAACAAATCGAAGTTTGATGGCTTAACGCCTGAGTTCCAGCAGGCACTGATCTCATCTGCGCAGGAAGCGGGTAGCTATCAGCGCAAACTGGTCGCCGAAGATCAGCAAAAAATCATCGACGGTATGAAAGACGCGGGCGTGGAAGTGATTACCGATCTCGACCGCAAAGCCTTTAGCGACGCGCTGGGTAATCAGGTCCGCGACATGTTTGTTAAAGATGTTCCGCAGGGCGCTGATCTGCTGAAAGCCGTGGATGAGGTGCAATAAACCATGACGCAATACTGGCTGGGGTTAGATTGTGGCGGTAGCTGGCTGAAAGCCGGGCTGTATGACCGCGAAGGCCGGGAGGCGGGCGTGAAGCGCCTGCCGCTGTGCGCATTAAGCCCGCAGCCAGGCTGGGCAGAGCGCGATATGGCAGAACTGTGGCAATGCTGCATGGCTGTCATTCGCGAACTGCTTACCCATTCCGGCGTTAGCGGGGAACAAATAGTGGGTATCGGTATCTCCGCACAGGGAAAGGGCTTGTTTTTGCTGGATAAAAACGATAAGCCGCTCGGTAACGCCATTTTGTCCTCGGATCGCCGGGCGATGGAAATCGTTCGTCGCTGGCAGGAAGATGGCATCCCGGAAAAACTCTATCCGCTGACCCGACAAACCTTGTGGACCGGGCATCCGGTGTCGCTGTTACGCTGGCTGAAAGAGCACGAACCGGAACGCTACGCGCAAATTGGCTGCGTGATGATGACGCACGACTACCTGCGCTGGTGTTTAACCGGCGTCAAAGGCTGCGAAGAGAGCAATATTTCCGAGTCAAATCTCTACAACATGAGTCTTGGGGAATATGACCCGTGCCTCACCGACTGGCTGGGGATCGCTGAAATCAACCACGCCCTGCCGCCTGTTGTGGGATCTGCCGAAATCTGCGGGGAGATCACCGCTCAGACAGCCGCACTGACCGGTCTGAAAGCGGGTACGCCCGTTGTCGGCGGCCTGTTTGATGTGGTTTCCACCGCACTCTGCGCCGGGCTCGAAGACGAATTTACCCTCAATGCGGTGATGGGAACCTGGGCGGTGACCAGCGGCATAACCCGTGGTTTACGTGACGGTGAAGCGCATCCGTATGTCTATGGTCGCTACGTTAACGATGGTCAATTTATCGTTCATGAAGCAAGCCCTACTTCTTCCGGCAACCTCGAATGGTTTACCGCACAGTGGGGAGAAATCTCGTTTGATGAGATCAACCAGGCCGTTGCCAGCTTGCCGAAAGCCGGTGGCGATCTCTTTTTCCTGCCGTTCCTGTACGGCAGCAACGCCGGACTCGAGATGACCAGCGGTTTCTACGGGATGCAGGCCATTCACACCCGCGTACACCTGTTGCAGGCCATTTATGAAGGCGTGGTGTTCAGCCATATGACCCATCTCAACCGGATGCGCGAACGTTTTACTGATGTGCACACCCTGCGCGTCACTGGCGGCCCGGCGCACTCCGATGTCTGGATGCAAATGCTGGCGGACGTCAGCGGTCTGCGTATCGAGTTGCCGCAGGTGGAAGAAACGGGCTGTTTTGGCGCGGCGCTTGCCGCCCGCGTCGGCACCGGGGTTTATCGCGATTTCAGCGAAGCCCAACGTGACTTGCAGCACCCGGTACGCACCCTGCTGCCGGATATGACCGCCCATCAGCTTTACCAACAAAAATACCAACGCTATCAGCATCTCATTGCCGCACTTCAGGGCTTTCACGCCCGCATCAAGGAGCACACATTATGAGCCGACCACTTCTGCAACTGGCCCTCGACCACTCATCACTTGAAGCCGCGCAGCGCGACGTGACGCTGTTAAAAGACAGCGTCGATATCGTCGAAGCGGGCACCATTCTCTGTTTAAACGAAGGGCTTGGCGCGGTGAAAGCCTTGCGCGAACAGTGCCCGGACAAAATCATCGTTGCCGACTGGAAGGTCGCCGACGCGGGTGAAACGCTCGCGCAACAGGCGTTTGGCGCGGGTGCCAACTGGATGACCATCATCTGCGCCGCGCCGCTCGCGACGGTGGAAAAAGGCCACGCCATGGCGCAACGCTGCGGTGGTGAAATTCAGATAGAACTGTTCGGCAACTGGACGCTGGACGACGCCCGCGACTGGCATCGTATTGGCGTGCGGCAGGCCATTTATCATCGTGGTCGTGATGCACAGGCCAGCGGGCAACAGTGGGGCGAAGCCGATCTGGCACGCATGAAGGCACTTTCCGATATCGGCCTTGAGCTTTCCATTACCGGCGGGATTACCCCTGCTGACCTGCCGCTGTTTAAAGATATCCGCGTGAAAGCGTTTATTGCCGGGCGGGCGCTGGCAGGCGCAGCAAATCCGGCGCAGGTGGCTGGCGATTTCCATGCGCAAATCGACGCTATCTGGGGAGGCAAGCGTGCGTAATCATCCGTTAGGGATTTATGAAAAAGCGCTGGCGAAAGATCTCTCCTGGCCGGAGCGGCTGGTGCTGGCGAAAAGCTGCGGTTTTGATTTTGTCGAAATGTCGGTGGATGAAACTGACGAACGGCTCTCACGTCTTGACTGGAGCGCCGCACAACGTGCTTCGCTGGTCACTGCGATGATCGAAACGGGTGTTGCCATTCCGTCAATGTGCCTGTCTGCCCATCGTCGTTTCCCCTTTGGCAGTCGGGACGAGGCAGTGCGCGAACGGGCGCGGGAAATCATGAGTAAAGCGATTCGCCTGGCGCGCGATCTCGGCATTCGCACCATCCAGCTGGCGGGCTACGACGTCTATTACGAAGACCACGACGAAGGCACCCAGCAACGTTTTGCTGAAGGGCTGGCGTGGGCGGTCGAACAGGCGGCGGCATCACAAGTAATGCTGGCAGTGGAGATTATGGATACCGCGTTTATGAACTCCATCAGCAAATGGAAAAAGTGGGACGAGATGCTCGCCTCGCCGTGGTTCACCGTCTACCCGGACGTCGGCAACCTCAGCGCCTGGGGCAATGATGTTCCCGCCGAACTGAAACTGGGCATTGATCGTATCGCCGCGATCCACCTGAAAGACACCCTGCCAGTCACCGGGCAAAGCCCCGGACAGTTCCGCGACGTGCCGTTTGGCGAAGGCTGCGTCGATTTCGTTGGCATCTTCAAAACGCTGCATGAACTGAACTATCGCGGTTCTTTCCTGATTGAGATGTGGACCGAAAAAGCCAAAGAGCCGGTGCTGGAGATTATTCAGGCGCGGCGCTGGATTGAAGCGCGTATGCAGGAGGCTGGATTTATATGTTAGAGCAACTGAAAGCCGACGTGCTGGCGGCAAATCTGGCACTTCCCGCTCACCATCTGGTGACGTTCACCTGGGGCAATGTCAGCGCGGTAGACGAAACGCGGCAATGGATGGTAATCAAACCTTCCGGCGTCGAGTACGACGTGATGACCGCCGACGATATGGTGGTGGTTGAGATAGCCAGCGGCAAGGTGGTGGAAGGTAGCAAAAAGCCCTCGTCCGATACGCCAACGCATCTGGCGCTTTACCGTCGCTATGCCGAAATCGGTGGCATTGTGCATACCCACTCGCGCCACGCCACCATCTGGTCACAGGCCGGGCTGGATCTCCCCGCCTGGGGCACCACGCACGCTGATTATTTCTATGGCGCAATCCCCTGCACGCGACAGATGACCGCAGAGGAGATCAACGGCGAGTATGAATACCAGACCGGCGAAGTGATCATTGAAACTTTCGAAGAACGCAGCAGGAGTCCGGCGCAAATCCCGGCGGTGCTGGTGCATTCTCACGGCCCGTTCGCATGGGGTGAAAACGCCGCCGATGCGGTGCATAATGCCGTAGTACTGGAAGAATGCGCCTATATGGGCCTGTTCTCGCGCCAGCTTGCGCCGCAGCTCCCTGCGATGCAAAACGAACTGTTGGATAAGCACTACCTGCGTAAGCATGGGGCCAATGCCTATTACGGGCAGTAATCCCTCACGCCGGGGCTTCATTGCCCCGGCACTACGAATTGATATGTTCCTTGCTGTAACGCCGCTTCCACGCTGCTGGCGTTAAACCAGTGTGTTTGCGAAAAATCTGCCGGAAATAGCCAACGTCATTAAACCCGCACAACGCCGCCACTTCAGTGAGCGATCGCGCTTCGCTAATTAACAGCTTTTCGGCTTCGCGCACTCGCTGGCGATGGATTGCTTCTGTTAACGTCAGATGAAACACCCGCCGATAGACGCGCCCAAGATAATCGGCATTGCAGTACAGCTCGCGGGCTAAAAGCGCCGTAGAAAGCGGGCGATGATATTGCGTGCGGATCAGTTTCTGCGCTTTCCAGGCAAGCGTGGTACCTGCGGCATCGGCCTGTTCATCAAGACGCGCGTCACGGGTGAGTTGCTGCAAAATCAGCAGCACAATAAACTCCAGCGCCGGAGTGCGTTGATGCTTTTCCTGTTCGCTTAAGAACTGGCGAAACAGGGCCACCAGCGCCTGCGGATCGGCAACCTTCGTTTGTTGCGGCACGCTAAGATGAGTGAGCCAGCGCGGGTCGCTATCCGGCGCTTTAACCTCAAAATGCAGCCAGTAAAATTTGAGATCGGCGGGAAAATCCTCTACCCCAACATGCTGTCGGTTCGGCCAGAGTAATAAACTCTCTCCCGCATCGACCAGAAATATCCGCTCTTCTTCCTGAATCGCTAATCGACCTTTTTCGACAAAGATAATTTCCCATGACTCCAGCCGCCTTGCCGGATGCCTCCCTACGCCACGGGAAATAAATAATCCACCATTTTGCACTTTAATCGGTAACGTCATGGATAATTCGAGCATTGATATGTAATTTCCCGCTTATTCATTAATGATTATACACATTACCTTTTGATTATTAATCAAAAACATTAATTTCACCTGATCCATTTCACACTTTTAAATTCAGGTCGGAATCGTCACCTTTTTTTACTCTTTTCTCGCCTTGTTGATATTCCCGTTCACGGCAGAATTAATCATGTCATTGCAATAAAACTAAAAATTGCTCCCTATTCACGAGGAATATCTATGACCTCTACACCGATTACTGCCGCTGATATCGCTAAAGGTAAAATTGACGATGCGTTATCTGTACGGGAAAAAATAGGCTACGGCCTGGGTGACGCAGGCGGCACCGTAATAACTTGCCTGATCATGAACTTTCTCACCTTTTTCTACACCGACGTTTTTGGCTTAACTCCGGCGCTGGTCGGCACGCTGTTTATTGCACTGCGCGTGTTTGATGCCATCTCCGACCCGGTGATGGGCGTCATTGCCGACCGGACGCAAAGTCGCTGGGGGCGCTTTCGTCCGTGGCAGTTATGGATTGCCATTCCCATCGGCATTATCGGTATCCTGACGTTCACCGTGCCAGATGCCAGCATGGGAGTAAAAATCGCCTGGGCGTTCGGCACTTACCTGCTCCTTTCAGTCGGTTATACCGCCATTAACGTGCCGTACTGCGCGCTGATCAACACCATGACCACCCGCCACAATGAAGTGATCTCCTGCCAGTCCTGGCGATTCGTTCTCTGCGGCGTAGCGGGATTTCTGGTTTCGGTTGGCCTGCCGTGGATGGTGGATCTCTTCGGTCAGGGTAATGCCGCGCGCGGCTATCAACTGGGCGTCGGCGTACTGTGCGCCACCGCCGTGGTGATGTTCCTGTGCTGTTTCTTCTGGGTTCGTGAACGGGTACCGCTCTCCACAATGGGGAAATTTACCCTGCGCGAACATCTTGCCGGGCTGCGGAACAACGACCAACTACTGCTGATGCTGGTCATGTCTTTCCTGCTGATTAACGTCTTTAACATTCGCGGCGGTGGGTATATGTACTTCATTACCTACGTCTTACAAGGCAGTACGGGCTACACGTCGCTGTTCTTCACCATGGTCACCTTCGCCTCCATTATCGGCTCGGTGATTGTCAGCCCGTTAACGCGACGTTTCGATACCGTCAAAATTTACTACTACACCAACCTGCTCCTCGCCGCGCTGGCGGTGTTGATGTGGTTCCTGCCTTCTGGCCCGGCTTATCAAACGCTGTGGCTGGCGGTGATCCTCGGTAATGGCGTGATTCTTGGCTTCACATTGCCATTGCACTTCTCATTGATGGCCTTTGCCGATGACTACGGCGAGTGGAAAACCCGCGTACGTTCTTCCGGCATGAACTTCGCCTTCAATCTGTTTTTCATCAAACTGGCCTGGGCCTCCAGCGCCGGGATCATCAGCCTGCTGTTTATTTTTGTCGCCTACCAGCCAGGCGTGGAAAACCAGACCACCAGTTCGCTGGGCGGGATCGCGGCGATGGAAACATTACTGCCTGCGCTATTCCACCTGCTGCTGGCAGGGGCGATCCGCTTTTGCAAACTCAATAACCCTATGATGTCACGCATTGCTAGCGACCTGCGTCAGCGTCATGTACAGCCTTAAGGAGCACAAGATGAACATTTCGGAAGTCGATCTGCATAAACTGACGGTCAGCGATCCGTTCCTCGGTCAGTACCAACAACTGGTCCGCGACGTGGTGATTCCTTATCAGTGGGATGCCTTGAACGATCGTATCCCAGAAGCGGAACCCAGCCATGCGATTGAAAACTTTCGCATTGCCGCCGGACTGCAAGACGGTGAATTTTACGGGATGGTGTTTCAGGACAGCGACGTCGCCAAATGGCTGGAAGCGGTAGCCTGGTCGCTGTGCCAGAAGCCGGACGCCGAACTGGAAAAAACCGCCGACGAGGTAATCGAACTGGTCGCTTCCGCCCAGTGCGAAGATGGCTATCTCAATACTTACTTTACGGTAAAAGCGCCCGAAGAACGCTGGAGCAATCTGGCGGAGTGTCATGAACTTTACTGCGCCGGTCATCTGATTGAAGCCGGAGTCGCCTTCTTCCAGGCCACGAGCAAGCGGCGCTTGCTGGAAGTGGTTTGCCGTCTGGCCGATCATATCGACAGCGTATTTGGTCCAGGTGAAAGTAAGTTACACGGTTATCCTGGTCACCCGGAAATTGAACTGGCACTAATGCGCCTGTATGAAGTGACCGAAGAGCCGCGCTACCTGGCGCTGACGAACTATTTTGTCGAACAGCGTGGTGCGCAACCGCACTATTACGACCAGGAATATGAAAAGCGCGGGCAGACCTCGCACTGGCACACCTACGGCCCGGCGTGGATGGTGAAAGACAAAGCCTACAGCCAGGCACATTTGCCCATCGCACAGCAGCAAACCGCTATTGGTCACGCGGTACGTTTTGTCTACCTGATGACCGGCGTCGCGCATCTCGCGCGTTTAAGTCACGATGAAAGCAAGCGTCAGGACTGCCTGCGGCTGTGGAACAATATGGCCCAGCGTCAGTTATATATTACCGGCGGCATTGGCTCACAAAGCAGCGGCGAAGCGTTCAGCAGCGATTACGATCTGCCGAATGACACGGTATACGCTGAAAGTTGCGCCTCCATCGGCCTGATGATGTTTGCCCGGCGAATGCTGGAAATGGAAGGCGACAGTCAATATGCCGATGTGATGGAGCGCGCGCTGTACAACACTGTGCTCGGCGGCATGGCACTGGATGGCAAACATTTCTTCTATGTGAATCCGCTGGAAGTACATCCAAAATCGCTGAAATTCAACCATATCTACGATCACGTTAAGCCGATCCGCCAGCGTTGGTTTGGTTGCGCTTGTTGTCCGCCAAATATCGCCCGCGTACTGACCTCGATTGGTCATTATCTCTACACGCCGCGTGAAGATGCGTTGTATATCAACATATACGCAGGAAACAGCATGGAAGTGCCGGTAGAAAATGGCACGTTGTGCCTGCGGGTTAGCGGGAACTATCCGTGGCAGGAACAGGTGACAATTGCGGTTGAATCGCCCCAGCCGGTGCGTCATACGCTGGCTTTACGTCTGCCGGACTGGTGCACACAGCCGCAGATCATATTGAATGGGGAAGAGGTCGAGCAGGATATTCGTAAAGGGTATTTGCACATTACCCGCGAATGGCAGGAGGGCGATACGCTGAATCTGACTTTGCCGATGCCGGTACGCCGCGTTTACGGTAACCCTCTGGTGCGTCACGTCGCCGGAAAAGTGGCGATTCAGCGCGGCCCGCTGGTGTATTGCCTGGAACAGGCCGACAACGGCGAGTCACTGCATAACCTGTGGCTGCCCGCCGATGCGCCATTTACGACCTTTGAAGGCAAGGGATTGTTCAGCCATAAGATCTTAATCCAGGCACCGGGTTACCGGTATGAACAGAGCAATCCAGAGCAGCAACCGCTTTGGCATTACGACAGTGCGCCAGCCAAACGCCAGCCGCAAACTCTGACGTTTATCCCGTGGTTTAGCTGGGCTAACCGGGGTGAAGGCGAAATGCGGATCTGGGTGAATGAGGAAACCAGCGCATGATGCGACGCTTAACGCGTCTTATCAGTATCAACATATCGGTGCGGTTGCCCGCTAACCATCGAAACGCGAGATTAAACGCCCGGCAATACACGCCGGGCAGCTTCTGCCAGAAACGCACTTCTGTTGGCGTAGTCTGGGTTATTGCGCACGTAGGTATCAATCTTGTTCAGTAACCTTTTCGGCATCGTAATATTGATACGTTCAGCCCGACCTTCGAACTGATTCATATTGATATCCACCAGCAACCATTGCCCGCCAATAAAGTCCTGCGCACGCTGGACCAGATGTGTTTCCACAGAGCCTGGAAGCGGCAACTCTTCATTCATCTCGCATAAGGTTTCGAAGTGCGCGACCAGTGCACTTCGCGCATCCTGGAAAGCGTTGTCCAGCGTATCACCAGCAAAATAACAGCCTGGAACATCAGGGAAAAAACCGCTGGCGCTGCCGTCAGGATCACTGTGGATATAGGCGGGATAAAACATATTGCCTCCTGAAATTTTAAAATGTTAAACCAGCCTGACGCCCAATTTGCGCCAGCGTACCGGGCTTAATATCTTTTTTAGGGTGCGGAACCGTCACCAGACCCGGATGAACAGGGTGGCGGAACTGATGATGACTGCCACGGGTTCGAATATGTTCCCAGCCATGCTGCTTCAGGATGGCGATCACGTCTGCACTTTTCACATCCCTGCCCTTCCATGATTATACACACGATACACACACAATTAGCGATAACAATCACGATAGCGCGATTTATATGGGCCGTCAGGGGGATAAAGTTGACTCAGGAATGCCACTCGGAAGAAGAATAACGGTGTGCAGTAATTGGTAGAAAATATGCGAGGAGACTCGTAATTAAGTTCAATCAATATTCAGTCATTCAAGACGTAGACATTTGAATTGATAAAACGCGCAAACGTCGCATCAGGCAATGAATACCCAATGCGACCAGCTTCTTATATCAGAACAGCCCCAACGGTTTATCCGAGTAGCTCACCAGCAGGCACTTGGTTTGCTGGTAATGCTCAAGCATCATCTTATGGGTTTCGCGTCCGATGCCCGACTGTTTGTAGCCGCCAAACGCCGCATGTGCCGGGTAAGCGTGATAACAGTTGGTCCACACGCGCCCGGCCTGAATGCCGCGCCCCATCTTATAGGCCAGATTACCGTTGCGGCTCCAGACGCCCGCGCCCAGGCCATATTGCGTATCGTTCGCCAGCTCCAGCGCTTCTTCCATCGTTTTGAAGGTGGTTACCGCCAGCACCGGGCCAAAAATCTCCTCCTGGAACACGCGCATATTGTTCTGACCAAACAAAATCGTCGGTTCGAGGTAGTAGCCGTCTTTCAGTTCGCCTTCCAGCAGCTTGCGCCGCCCGCCGGTAAGCACATCTGCGCCCTCTTTTTTGCCGATATCAATGTAATTGAGGATGGTTTCCAGTTGCCCGTGAGATACCTGCGCGCCCATTTGCGTCACGCTGTCGAGCGGGTTACCGCTACGAATACTTTCAACACGGCGGATGGCGCGTTCCATAAAGCGTTCGTAGATAGACTCCTGCACTAAAGCACGGCTTGGACAGGTGCAAACTTCGCCCTGGTTAAAGGCAAACAGTGCAAAGCCTTCCAGCGCTTTATCGAAAAAGGCATCTTCTTCATCCATCACATCAGCAAAGAAGATATTTGGGGATTTGCCGCCCAGCTCCAGCGTCACCGGTATAATATTTTGCGTGGCGTACTGCATAATTTGTTGGCCCACTTCCGTTGAGCCGGTAAACGCCACTTTGGCGATGCGTTTTGAGGTCGCCAGATATTCGCCAATTTCCCCACCTGCGCCGTTAACCACGTTCACCACGCCCGGCGGCAGTAAATCACCGACGATTTCCATTAGCAGCAGTACAGAAAGCGGGGTAAGACGTGCGGGTTTCAGCACCACACAGTTGCCCGCCGCCAGCGCGGGAGCCATTTTCCAGCTCGCCATCAGCAGCGGGAAGTTCCACGGAATAATCTGCCCCACCACGCCTAACGGTTCGTGGAAGTGATAAGCCACAGTTTCGCTATCCACTTCACTAATACCGCCTTCCTGCGCCCGAATACACGAGGCAAAATAGCGAAAATGGTCAATCGCCAGCGGCACATCAGCAGCACTGGTTTCGCGAATGGGTTTGCCGTTATCCCAGGTTTCAGCGGTCGCTAACAGTTCGAGGTTCTGCTCCATCCGATCGGCAATCTTAAACAGAATCGCCGCGCGATCCTGCACCGAGGTATGCGCCCATTTATCTTTCACTTTGTGCGCAGCATCCAGCGCCAGATCGATGTCTCGTTTGCCCGAAGACGCCACTTCGCACAGCAGCTGCCCGGTCACCGGCGTCAGGTTCTGGTAATACTCGCCGTCGGCAGGGGCTACCCATTCGCCGCCAATAAAGTTGTCGTAGCGGGCTTTTAACTTGAGGGGGAAACCATACTCGCCGGGCTTAATCTGTGCTGAAGGGGGATTATTGGTCATGATCGTCTCCTTGCGGTGTGAGGTATAACAAGGGTAGACGTGACTGGCGAAATCTTCGCCAGTCGGTAACAGCTTTACGACGGCTATCACGAATTTACGGGCAAGGATTACAGAGATAACTAAAACTCTCTCAAAAATCGCAAATTTTGAGAGAGTTTAAAAAATGGCTGACAATTAGCCAGCCATTGGGGGAATGATGATTACATCGCAGCGCGATAAATCGCCACAATTTCTTCGTGAGTTGCCTGGATCGGGTTAGTAAAGCCGCAGGCATCTTTCAGGGCATTAGTCGCCAGAACCGCGAAATCTTCTTCTTTCACGTTCAGGTCGCGTAGGCCTGCCGGGATATTCACTTTCTTCGCCAGTTCACGGATGGCATTGATGCACGCTTCTGCGCCTTCCGCGTCATTTTTGCCTGTCACGTTCACGCCCATAGCAGCAGCACAGTCACGCAGACGCGCAGCAGCGACTTTGCTGTTGAACACCTGAACGTGTGGCAGCAGAACGGCGTTACATACACCGTGCGGCAGATTGTAGAAACCGCCCAGCTGGTGCGCCATCGCATGAACATAACCCAGAGAAGCGTTGTTGAATGCCATGCCAGCGAGGAACTGGGCATAAGCCATTGCTTCACGCGCTTTAGCATTGCTGCCATCTTCAACGGCTAACGGCAGATTTTCGGCAATCATGGTCACCGCTTTCAGTGCGCAAGCGTCAGTGATCGGCGTGGCGGCAATAGAAACATACGCTTCGATAGCGTGCGTTAAGGCATCCATACCCGTTGCGGCGGTCAGTGACTTCGGCATACCGACCATCAGAGATGAGTCATTGACAGAAAGCAACGGAGTTACATGTTTATCAACAATCGCCATTTTGATATGACGCGCTTCGTCAGTGATG
This sequence comes from Escherichia sp. F1, assembly GCF_046764225.1. Taxonomy (NCBI): domain Bacteria; kingdom Pseudomonadati; phylum Pseudomonadota; class Gammaproteobacteria; order Enterobacterales; family Enterobacteriaceae; genus Escherichia; species Escherichia sp. F1. Next base: position 144,678 of record NZ_CP177202.1, on the reverse strand, counting down.
ATGCAGAAACGGGTCATTTCAGAGGCCGTACCCGCCGTGGTATTGATGGCGATCATCGGCAGCTGCGGTTTTGCAGAGCGGTCAACGCCTTCGTAATCGCGAATATCGCCACCATTGGCTGCCACCAGCGCAATACCTTTTGCGCAGTCGTGTGGAGAACCACCGCCTAAGGAAATCACGCTATCGCAATTATTTTCTTTAAGTAATTTCAAACCTGCAGCGACGTTTTCCGTGGTGGGGTTAGGTTGGGTGCCATCATAAATAACGCTAAAAATATTGCGTTCTTCCAGTGCTTTTTGCACATCACCCGCCATACCCAATTTCGTTAACATATTGTCAGTGACAATTAAGGTACGGGTAAATCCATAATCTGCCATCATATTCATTGCATCATTCAATGAATCAGCACCAATAACATTCACGGAAGGAATAAAAAAGGTTGAAGCTGCCATAACACACTCCTGAAAGTGTAAAAAAGGGCGGGCAGCTTACTGAGGATTTTCATTCAAAAATATGATCAGTATTATTGATTATCAAAATTAATCTAATAAAAAGCACATTGTATTCATTAAACAATGTGCTTTTTTTAAATTCATAAGAATTTTGTATTAATTTATTTTAAAACTTAATTAATCATTTCCTTATTTTTCCGGAAATAATAATGCGTCGCGCAATAAATGATCATTTCCACGACGACGCGTAAAGCCAATGCGGTCAAAATATTCCAGAATTTGAATTGCCAGTTTTCGACCAACACCTAAGCGATCGCGGAAATCCGCCGCGCAGGTTGAACCACACTCCTGATCGAGATCGCGGATCATATTGGCAAACTCGACAATCCGATCGTTACGGTAATAACGATCTTTAACGATCGCGGTAATAATTCCTTGCTGCGCCGCCTGGCGTAGCGTCAGGCGCATTGCCTGCTCGTCGGTTCCCGTCTCTTTTGCCAGATCACGCACCCACCACGGCTCGTCACCAAACAGCGGCTCTGCTTTTTGCCAGATGGCCTGCTGCTCTTCGCTGAAGCCCGCTTTATGATCCGGCAGATGCAGCCAACCGTGATGACTGAGGATGTCGCCGCTTTCGCGCATCTTTTCAATCAGCAACAGTACCAGCGCTTCATCTTCCATTGGCAACGCCATACGTCGCAGACGTTCTCGCCCAGGACCAGGTTCATCGCGATGTTGCTCATGATAAGTCGCTAATGTGTCGAGAATTTTCCGCTGCCAGCGGGCGGCAACCGGCGCATTCAACAAGCTATAACCAGCCTGAATATAACCAGGCTGTTGCAGCAGTTCGCGCATCCCTTCGCCGTTGAGCTGCCGTGCCCAGGCGAAATCTGCAAGGTTAACCGCTCCGCGTTCCAGATGAACAGATAACGCATCGGCATCGCTCTGCACCCGTGCAAGAGACGCCAGCCATTGCAGATATTCCGGCTTACGCTTACCGCGACGCGGCGGGTTAAGCATCACCACACGCGCCCCCGCCAGCGTGTTGCGGGCCGAGATATCGCGCAGCACCAGGCGATCGTTATCCGCCAGCCACAGCGGCGTGTCGAACACCAGCTCGGCAAGGTTATCTTCCAGCAGCGAAACGCGTCCCGTGACGTGGCTGGCGGCGTGGTGAATATGCAGCGGCTGCCACTGGGTCAGCGGTGTATGGGTTTGAAGCTCGACAATCACCCGTGTGAAAGGCTCCGGCGGCGCATCGGCAAGCAGCCAGTCACCACGGTTAATCTGCTCTTTTTCCGCATCACCCGCGATGTTAAGCGCGATACGCTGACCGGCATGGGCAGTTTCTGTTGGCTGATTTTGCGCATGTAGCGCACGCACGCGCATCGGTTTATTTACACCAGTCAGCCAGAGTGAATCGCCTACCTTCACTTCCCCGCTTAACGCCGTACCGGTGACGACCAGCCCGGCACCTTTTACGGTAAATGCACGGTCGATCGCGAGGCGGAAACTATGTTGGCTGGCGTGTTCACGTTCTGGTAACTGAAGCAAATGCTCGCGCAGGGCATCAATTCCCCGACCTTCGGTTGCTGCGGTGATAAACAGTTTTGCCTCAGCAAAACCGTATTCCCGCAGCACCTCCTTTACCTGGCGTTCAACCTCATTAACACGCGCTTCGTCCACGCGATCGGCTTTGGTCAGCGCCACTGTCAGCATCGGGTTACCGGTCAGCTGCAAAATCGCCAGATGCTCACGGGTCTGTGCCATCACGCCGTCATCGCACGCCACCACCAACAGCGCGTGATCGATACCACCAACGCCCGCCAGCATGTTGGAAAGAAACTTTTCATGACCGGGTACGTCGATAAAACCAGGCACGCGGCCATCCGGCTGCGGCCAGTAGGCATAACCGAGATCGATGGTCATGCCGCGCTTTTTTTCTTCCGGCAGACGGTCGGCATTTACGCCAGTAATCGCCTGCAATAAGGTTGTTTTGCCGTGGTCAACGTGTCCGGCAGTCGCAATAATCATTTCAACAACATCTCCAAAAACCGTTGCTCATCTTCAAGGCAGCGTAAATCCAGCCACAATCGTCCGTCATAAATACGACCAATCACCGGCACTGGCAATTCACGCCAGCGGGCGGCTAATGACTCAAGGTGGCTACCGCGTCCATCATGGGGTGTAAACGTTAATGCCGCGCTCGGCAGGCGATCAACCGGCAGCGAACCACTGCCAATCTGCGAAAGACATGGCATAACCTGTACCGCAAACTCCGCGCCGTAATGTGCGGCAAGGGGAGCCTGTAAACGTTGTGCCTGGATTTGAATGACCTCTGCGCTGCGGGTAAGCAGGCGCAGGGTCGGTAATTTTTCACTCAGAGCTTCAGGGTGTAAATAAAGACGCAACGTGGCTTCCAGCGCCGCGAGGGTCATTTTATCCGCGCGTAATGCACGCTTCAGCGGGTGGCTTTGCAGGCGGGCGATCATCTCTTTTTTACCAACAATAATTCCTGCCTGCGGCCCGCCTAACAACTTGTCGCCGGAGAAGCTCACCAGACTGACACCCGCCGCAATCAACTCCTGCGGCATTGGCTCTTTCGGCAAACCGTACTGGCTAAGATCAACCAGCGAGCCACTGCCTAAATCAGTCACTACGGGAACATCCAGCTCTTTGCCGAGCGCCACCAGTTCCGCTTCATCTATCGCTTTGGTGAATCCCTGAATGCTGTAGTTACTGGTATGTACTTTCATCAACAGCGCGGTATTTTCATTCACCGCCTGACGATAATCATTAGCGTGCGTGCGGTTGGTGGTCCCCACTTCGTGTAGGGTGCAGCCTGCCTGACGCATGACATCAGGAATACGAAACGCGCCGCCAATCTCCACCAGTTCGCCGCGAGATACCACCACCTCTTTCCCGCTGGCAGTGGCCGCCAACATCAATAACACCGCCGCCGCATTGTTATTAACGATACAGGCATCTTCCGCTCCCGTAATGCGGCACAGCAGCTGCGCCAGCGCCCGATCGCGATGTCCGCGTCCGGCGTCGTCCAGATCGTACTCGAGGGTCACTGGCGAACGCATAGCCTGCGCAACGGCTTCCACCGCGGCTTCTGCCTGTAAAGCTCGCCCAAGATTGGTATGCAGCACGGTTCCCGTCAGGTTGATCACCGGACGCAGCGCACTCTGCGCCTCCTTCGTCAGTCGGGCATCGACTTCTTGCGCCCAGTTTTCACACCATGCGGGCAGCGTCTGGCTGTCACGAATCACTTCTCGCGCTTCGTCAAGCATCTGACGCAGCAATTCCACCACGCGGGTGTGACCATAAGTATCACGCAAAGAAAGGAAGGAGCTATCGCGCAATAAGCGATCAATAGCCGGAAGTTGACTATAGAGGGAACGCGTTTCGGTTGTCATAGGAAACCTGGCTGATCAAGGCCCTCTCACACGGAGAAGGGCGTTTAACATAACCACGGATTGTAACGTGAGATGGGTCAGGAGGACATATCGCGCATCAAGCCTTTGGCGGTTCGGTGCGAGCAAAACTTTCGCGGCTAAACAGGTTTTCGACCAGTTTGACTAAGTGTGGGCGGTCGACACACCAGCCTGGCGCAACGCGGCGGAAATTGAGATATCCGACGGCACAGGCAATGGCGATAGTCGCCAGATTGACCGTATCGGTTTTGAGCGTGCCATCGACCAGATATCCTTCCAGCACATCCAGACTGCGGTTGATTTTCTCCCGCTGGCGTAACAATTCATCTTCAGACTGCTGCGCCGCCGGACGCGCCTGTTCACGCACCGATACCAGCCCGGCATCCATAATGCCATCCGCCAGCGCCTCAATTTTGCGCACCCGCAACGACTCCAGCGGATCGCGCGGCAACATCGCCGGAGCGACATTCATTAATTCAATATATTCAGCGATGATCGGCGAATCAAACCAACATTCGCCCTCTTCGGTCACCAGCACCGGCACTTTCCCTAACGGGTTAAATTGCGCCACGCCGTTGTCCGCGTTATAGGGCAGTTCATTAATAAATTCGAAAGTTATGCCCTTTTCTAACAACAGAATAGAAAGTTTGCGTACAAACGGGCTGGTGTAGCTACCGACGAGTTTCATGCCGAGTCCTTTGTGCGAGGAAAAATATCAGTATGGCTCAGGCTCACGCAAAACACAGGTGATATAAGTCTCAATGATCCAAATAAAGATAATGCATCCAGCTGGTCATTCTTAGCAGCACTTTCCGCATCACCGAAACATGGCTGAAATGGTCGGAGTAAACCGCCACCTGGGCGTAGATGCCGTCGGGTAAGGCATCGATATCATCGTTAGGGTCCAGTTCAATGGTTCCCAGCACACCGTCCGTGCCGGGCACGACCGTTAATGATTGCAATACCCCCTGCGCCTGATAAGAACCGCCTGGCACGACAGGTAAAATACTGGTCAGTTTGCCGTGGAACACCTGCCCAGGTAGCGCGTTAAACACCACTTCCGCATCATCGCCGGGTTTCAGACGTAACAGCGAGTTTTGCCGAAATTGGGCGACAATTTGCCGTTTTTGCTCGGGGATGAAAACCATCACCGGACGCAACGGCAAGGCAGCTGCGTATGTACCTGGGCGGATCAGTACCTGAGTAACGTAGCCATTGCTCGGCGCGCGAATGACAGTCTGCTCAAGGTTATATTTTGCTTCAGTAAGTTGCGCTCTTAAGCTCACAATCTGCGATTGCTCGCCGTTAACCATACTATCGAGCTGGCTCTGGATCTGCGCCTGCTCCGCCACCGAGCCTTTCACCAGCGCATCCTGCGCGAGGAAATTTTGCCGCGCATCGTCGATGTCACGTTCCGAGAACGGATTCACCGCCGCCTGGCTGCCTTTCAGATAACGTTGATAATTTTTAAACAGACGGTCGCGCTCCGCTGAAACCTGGGTGGTGTTGGCCTGCGCTTCAGTGAGCTGCGCGCGCAGCGTCTTTATATTATGCGTCGCCGTCATCAGGTCAGCCTGAAGTCTGTCAACTCGCGCCTGGTAACGAACCGGGTCGAGTTTAAAAAGCACCTCGCCCTTTTGAATAAGCTGATTATTTTTGTCGGTGACTTCAGTAACAATTCCCGTCACCTGTGGCGTGATAGGGATCGCAATCACTGCCTTTTGCGCGGTAAAAGTGTAAGGGTGGTTGTAGTTCATCAACAAAATCAAACCACTCACCAGAAACACGCCTCCCAGCGCCGCCGTCGCCAGCGTCCACTGATTTACCGGAATGCGGAAGATTTTAAAGACCGCCCACGCCAGCGCCACGTAAGTTAATACAATCAATAGATCCATATTTAGATCTCCGGGAACGTGGAATAGTCAGTCTTTTTCTCGGCGGCGAGTTGATGCTCCAGCCGGGAAATTCGGTCAGAAAGTGCGGCGATTTCCGGGTCAGTCGCTTTCTCCTGCGACGCAACATGTGACTGCATACCCCAGCCACGCTCCGGTTGATAGAGCGTCGCCCAGATCCACAGAAACGGCCAGATAACATGCAGAGTAAACAGGCTCACCCAGCCCGCCGTATGAATAGCGTCGGCATGGGGATGGTTGCGCTTTTTGGCAATCAGATAAGGGATGTCATGTATCGCGATGATTCCATAAAAAATCACCAGAAAGACGAAGATCAGCACTCCCAACGCGAAATAGTTTAGAAACATATCTGCCTCGGATTCACGTTTATCAGTGTTGTTTTTTGGCTGGCAGCCAGAAGGGAGTCAGGCTGATATTTTGACAATAATTCGGGTTCGCGATTCTCGCCATAACACCAAAGAATAATTTTTAGAGGTGATGAGTTGCTTAGTTACATAACGATTTTATGACGAGGGCATAACATGCTGCAGATCACATCAGGTGAACGCCGTAAGAAAATATCTTGTGATTCAGATCACAAAGATTCAACAAACCAACAAAACAAAAATGTGACATTACTCACATTTAAATGCCATTTTTAGCGAAAATCGCCGCCTTGTTGCTTTTTTACACAAGAGTTTTGTGATGAGCATCACGTCAATTACCTCTCTACCCCCTATATTTATGTGACCGATATCACACAAAAGGCCGTCGACTGGACAGTTAACCGATTCAGTGCCAGATTTCGCAGTATCTACAAGGTCCGGCTACCTCTGCCGCCACATTAACAAAAAACCTCGGGCTTCCAGCCTGCGCGACAGCAAACATAAGAAGGGGTGTTTTTATGTCATCCGATATTAAGATCAAAGTGCAAAGCTTTGGTCGTTTCCTCAGCAACATGGTGATGCCAAATATCGGCGCGTTTATCGCGTGGGGTATCATCACCGCGTTATTTATTCCAACAGGGTGGTTACCGAACGAAACGCTGGCGAAGCTGGTCGGGCCGATGATCACTTATCTCCTGCCGCTGCTGATCGGTTATACCGGTGGTAAGCTGGTAGGCGGCGAACGTGGCGGCGTAGTCGGTGCCATCACTACCATGGGCGTTATCGTCGGCGCAGACATGCCGATGTTCCTCGGTTCGATGATTGCAGGTCCACTGGGCGGCTGGTGCATTAAGCACTTCGACCGCTGGGTAGACGGTAAGATCAAATCCGGTTTTGAGATGCTGGTGAATAACTTCTCCGCAGGCATCATCGGGATGATCCTCGCTATTCTGGCATTCCTCGGCATTGGCCCGATTGTTGAAGCCCTGTCCAAAATGCTGGCTGCGGGCGTTAACTTCATGGTTGTCCATGACATGCTGCCGCTGGCGTCTATCTTTGTTGAACCGGCGAAAATCCTGTTCCTCAACAACGCCATTAACCACGGTATCTTCTCGCCGCTGGGTATTCAGCAGTCCCATGAACTGGGTAAATCCATCTTCTTCCTGATTGAAGCTAACCCAGGTCCAGGTATGGGCGTGCTGCTGGCGTACATGTTCTTTGGTCGTGGCAGTGCTAAACAATCTGCGGGCGGTGCGGCAATCATCCACTTCCTGGGTGGTATCCACGAAATCTACTTCCCGTATGTGCTGATGAATCCGCGTCTGATTCTGGCCGTTATCCTCGGCGGTATGACTGGCGTGTTCACGCTGACTATCCTGGGCGGTGGTCTGGTTTCTCCGGCATCTCCGGGTTCTATCCTTGCTGTACTGGCGATGACACCAAAAGGTGCTTATTTCGCTAACATCGCGGGTGTGTGTGCGGCGATGGCTGTCTCCTTCGTTGTCTCTGCTATTTTGCTGAAAACCAGCAAAGTGAAAGAAGAAGATGATATTGAAGCTGCTGCACGTCGCGTTCAGGAAATGAAAGCTGAGTCTAAAGGTGCGTCTCCGCTGTCTGCGGGCGATGTGACTAACGACCTGAGCCACGTACGTAAAATCATCGTTGCCTGTGACGCCGGTATGGGTTCCAGTGCGATGGGCGCAGGTGTGCTGCGTAAGAAAATTCAGGATGCAGGTCTGTCGCAGATTTCTGTTACTAACAGCGCGATCAACAACCTGCCGCCAGATGTGGACCTGGTCATCACTCACCGTGACCTGACCGAACGCGCTATGCGCCAGGTTCCGCAGGCACAGCATATTTCGCTGACCAACTTCCTCGACAGCGGCTTGTACACCAGCCTGACCGAACGTCTGGTTGCTGCCCAGCGCCATACTGAAAACGAAGTAAAAGTGAAAGACAGTCTGAAAGACAGCTTTGACGATTCCAGTGCTAACCTGTTCAAACTGGGCGCGGAGAACATCTTCCTCGGTCGCAAAGCGGCAACCAAAGAAGAAGCGATTCGTTTTGCTGGCGAGCAGCTGGTGAAAGGCGGTTACGTTGAGCCAGAATACGTTCAGGCGATGCTGGATCGTGAAAAACTGACCCCGACTTATCTGGGTGAGTCTATCGCGGTGCCACACGGTACGGTTGAAGCGAAAGATCGCGTACTCAAAACGGGCGTCGTGTTCTGCCAGTACCCGGAAGGCGTACGCTTCGGTGAAGAAGAAGATGACATTGCCCGTCTGGTGATTGGTATTGCTGCCCGTAACAACGAGCACATTCAGGTTATCACCAGCCTGACCAATGCACTGGATGATGAGTCTGTCATCGAGCGTCTGGCACACACTACCAGCGTGGATGAAGTGCTGGAACTGCTGGCAGGTCGTAAGTAATCCAATCCCACCTCTCCACATGGAGAAGGTGGGGCTTATTGCCTGATGCGCTACGCTTATCAGGCCTACAAAACAAAGCGCAGTTTGTTGAATTTGCACGTTCTTGTAGGCCGGATAAGGCGTTTACGCCGCATCCGGCACGGCCCCTCTCCACATGGAGAGGGTTTGGGTGAGGGAAAAGCCTCACCCCAGCCCTCTCGGGTAAAAACATTGATGAAGGTTAATACTATGAAAGCATTACATTTTGGCGCAGGTAATATCGGTCGTGGCTTTATCGGTAAACTGCTGGCAGACGCGGGTATCCAACTGACGTTTGCCGATGTCAATCAGGTGGTACTTGATGCCCTGAATGCCCGTCATAGCTATCAGGTTCATGTGGTCGGTGAAACCGAGCAGGTAGATACCGTTTCTGGTGTCGATGCCGTCAGCAGCATTGGTGATGATGTCGTTGATTTAATCGCTCAGGTCGATTTAGTCACTACCGCCGTTGGTCCGGTTGTGCTGGAACGTATTGCTCCGGCAATCGCCAAAGGGCTGGTGAAACGTAAAGAACAAGGTAATGAATCCCCGCAGAACATCATCGCTTGTGAAAACATGGTACGCGGCACCACGCAGCTGAAAGGCCATGTGATGAACGCCCTGCCGGAAGATGCCAAAGCGTGGGTAGAAGAACACGTTGGCTTTGTTGATTCCGCCGTTGACCGCATCGTGCCGCCTTCGGCTTCTGCAACCAACGATCCGCTGGAAGTGACGGTAGAAACATTCAGCGAATGGATTGTTGATAAAACCCAGTTCAAAGGCGCGCTGCCGAACATCCCAGGCATGGAGTTAACCGACAACCTGATGGCATTTGTCGAACGTAAACTCTTCACCCTGAATACGGGTCATGCTATAACCGCGTACCTCGGAAAACTGGCGGGTCATCAGACCATTCGTGATGCGATTCTCGACGAGAAAATCCGCGCGGTGGTAAAAGGTGCGATGGAAGAAAGCGGCGCGGTACTGATCAAGCGTTACAGCTTTGACGCTGACAAACATGCGGCGTACATCCAGAAAATCCTTGGTCGTTTTGAGAACCCGTATCTGAAAGATGATGTAGAGCGCGTAGGCCGTCAGCCGCTGCGTAAACTGAGTGCTGGCGACCGTCTGATCAAGCCACTGCTCGGTACGCTGGAATACGGCCTTCCGCACAAGAATCTGATTCAGGGGATTGCCGCTGCAATGCACTTCCGCAGTGAAGATGATCCGCAGGCTCAGGAACTGGCAGCGCTGATCGCCGACAAAGGTCCGCAGGCGGCGCTGGCACAGATTTCTGGTCTTGATGCCAACAGCGAGGTTGTATCCGAGGCGGTAACCGCTTATAAAGCAATGCAATAATGGTGGACCAGGCGCAGGACACCCTGCGCCCGAATAACAGATTGTCAGATATGCAGGCAACAATGGAACAAACCCAGGCCTTTGAAAACCGTGTGCTTGAGCGTCTGAATGCTGGCAAAACCGTGCGAAGCTTTCTGATCACCGCCGTCGAGCTTTTGACCGAGGCGGTAAATCTTCTGGTGCTTCAGGTATTCCGCAAAGACGATTACGCGGTGAAGTATGCTGTAGAACCGTTACTCGACGGCGACGGTCCGCTGGGCGATCTTTCTGTGCGTTTAAAACTCATTTACGGGTTGGGCGTCATTAACCGCCAGGAATACGAAGATGCGGAGCTACTGATGGCATTGCGTGAAGAGCTAAATCACGACGGCAACGAGTACGCGTTTACCGACGACGAAATCCTTGGACCCTTTGGTGAACTGCATTGCGTGGCGGCGTTACCACCGCCGCCACAGTTTGAACCTGCAGACTCCAGTTTGTATGCAATGCAAATTCAGCGTTACCAACAGGCTGTGCGATCAACAATGGTCCTTTCACTGACAGAGCTGATTTCCAAAATCAGCTTAAAAAAAGCCTTCCAAAAGTAAGCAACGTCTGCTTACTGCCCCTCTACCTGCTTCGGCCGATAAAGCCGACGATAATACTCCAGACGTTGTAGATATAACGGCACGCTTTCATCAGGTATTCCGGACGGAATCGCGTTACGGGGAGGTAGTTTTTTCAGATACTCCCGGAACGCCTGGCTCGATGCCATGAAATCTACGGCTTTATCGATAAGAAGCGGAACGTTTTCACCTAATTTGCCCATGATGATATCTCCGTATTACCCCGCGCCGGGAATGCGCGGCCGCCAATTTTAGTTTAGATCCCGGTATAAATGACATTAAGGAAAACGTGCTCAATCCTCAATAATCATCCGTTTCTATTAACTATCTTTTTTCTTTAAATTTCTTAACTAATCAATAAATTGCGTAGTTTTTAAGCATGTTAATGTTTACGTTATAGAACTATTGCAATGTCATCAGTTGTGAACAAAGCACCTGGTCGCGCATACTAGGGGCTATAAATTTATCTTTATCAGAAGCCATCACATGAAAGAAGTCGAAAAAAACGAAATCAAACGTCTCAGCGATCGCCTGGACGCCATCCGTCACCAGCAGGCCGATCTGTCGCTGGTTGAAGCCGCAGACAAATACGCCGAACTGGAAAAAGAGAAAGCCACTCTGGAAGCAGAAATTGCTCGCCTGCGCGAAGTTCACAGCCAGAAACTCAGTAAGGAAGCACAGAAGCTGATGAAGATGCCGTTCCAGCGCGCGATTACTAAAAAAGAGCAAGCTGATATGGGCAAACTGAAGAAGAGCGTTCGCGGACTGGTCGTTGTGCACCCAATGACCGCGCTGGGCCGCGAAATGGGCCTACAAGAGATGACAGGGTTCTCTAAGACCGCGTTTTAAGTTCCTTTCTCGTCGCTGTAATTACAGCCACTCACGATTTACTCGCTCCTGCTGGCACATGCAGGAGCCTGTTGTAGAGATCGAATATTTATAACGTTCTTAACATTATATATTTAACTCCACCTACACTTCTGAGCGCTCGGAGCAGGCTAAATTCTGAAAATCAGGTACAAATTAAAGAATGATGTATCAATATTAACAATGAATCGCCGCATATCAATGCTTGAAACATAATTAATTATTTAAATTTTTCTATCAGCATCGCAAACTTCGCAATAAAACATCACTCAACTGAATATTTACCTTTCCCTGCCCTAGGCCTTTATCCGGTGAAACATTTGACATTGATTGACACCGATCATTAAAATCCGCGCGATTAATATTATTGGCTACAAACCGAAATTGTTTGACACTTAATAACATATTCGCACAACCAATTAATACAAAAATTCTCTAACAAATTTATTTGTCGGATATGCTCCACTCTAATCATTCATAAAAAAAATGATTGTGCCGTAATTATCAACTGTATCGGGATTATGAAAAGGAATTCATCCTATGAACCTAAAGAAAACACTGTTAAGCGTGTTAATAATAGTGCCTCTCTGCTTATTGGCAGGGTGTGACTATATTGAAAAAGCGAGTAAGGTCGACGACCTCGTTACACAGCAAGAGTTGCAAAAAAGCAAAATTGAGGCGCTTGAGAAACAACAGGAACTCGATAAGCGAAAGATAGAACATTTTGAAAAACAACAAACTACTATCATAAATAGTACCAAGACGCTCGCTGGCGTGGTGAAGGCGGTTAAAGACAAACAGGACGAATTTGTCTTTACAGAATTTAACCCGGCACAAACACAATACTTCATTCTAAATAACGGTTCTGTCGGTTTGGCAGGTCGGGTGCTGGCTATTGATGCGGTTGAAAACGGCAGCGTTATTCGTATTTCACTAGTCAATCTATTAAGCGTTCCCGTATCAAATATTGGCTTTCATGCGACATGGGGCAATGAAAGACCCACCGATGCCAAAGCTCTGGCGAAGTGGCAACAATTACTTTTCAACACCACCATGAATTCCACTCTGCAATTAATGCCTGGTCAATGGCAAGACATTAATCTGACATTAAAAGGCGTTTCGCCTAATAACCTGAAGTATCTGAAGTTGTCCATCAATATGGCAAATCTCCAGTTCGACACTGTTCAATCTGCTGAAACTCGGCAGCGAAAAAACAAAAAATAAATGCAGCTTCTGCGCTTATATCAAGGAATAGAGAGCATCAATAATGAACAAAATTTTTAAAGTTATCTGGAATCCAGCGACGGGCAGTTACAGCGTTGCCAGCGAAACGGCGAAGAGTCGTGGCAAAAAGAGCGGGCGCAGTAAGCTGTTAATTTCTGCGTTGGTTGCGGGTGGGTTGTTGTCGTCATTTGGAGCGTTAGCTAATAACTACGAGGGGCAGCCAACTGATTATGGCGATGGCTCAGCAGGTGACGGCTGGGTTGCTATCGGTAAAGGTTCAAAAGCAAATACCTTTATGAACACAAGCGGCGCGAGTACAGCTTTAGGTTATGACGCGATAGCCGAAGGTGAGTACAGCTCTGCCATCGGGTCAAAAACCCTCGCAAGTGGTGGAGCATCCATGGCGTTTGGGGTTAGTGCAAAAGCATTAGGTGACAGAAGTGTCGCGCTGGGTGCATCTTCAACAGCAACTGGCGATCGTTCGATGGCTCTTGGTCGTTACGCAAAGACGAACGGTTTTACATCTCTTGCTGTTGGGGACTCCTCCCTTGCCGATGGTGAAAAAACTATTGCGTTAGGAAATACGGCTAAAGCTTACGAAATTATGAGCATCGCCCTCGGTGATAATGCCAATGCGTCAAAAGAATATTCAATGGCGCTGGGTGCAAGTAGCGCCGCATCTGCGGCTAACGCGATTGCAGTAGGCCGCAACAGTGCTGCTGCTGGCGTAGACAGCCTCGCATTAGGTAGACAATCACTTGCCAGTGCAGCGAACGCCATTACGATTGGTGCTGAAAGCGAAGCCGCTGAAAATGCGACGGCTGTAGGTACTAAAGCGAAAGCTCGAGGCAAAAACAGTCTTGCATTAGGTGCAAACAGTGATTCAACAGGTGAAGGTTCTGTTGCCCTGGGATATACAGCAGCGGCTGCTGGCGCAAGTGCTCTTGCCTTGGGGCAAAATGCGCAAGCATCAAACACAAACACCATTGCATTAGGCCAGAACAGCAGCGCATCAACCGCAAATGCTATTGCGATCGGTACAGGAAGTTCTGCGGTTGGATCAAACAGTCTTGCATTGGGAAGTTCATCTTCTGCAGGAGGGAATAATTCCGTCGCGATTGGTGCAAGCTCTACTGCAGATGAAGACAACGTTGTGTCGGTCGGCTCAGGGTCAGCACAGCGTCGCATCGTCAATATGGCGGCAGGTGAAATCTCAACAGACAGTAAAGAAGCCATTAACGGTTCACAACTTTACGCCATTAGTCGGTCGGTAGCAGACAGGCTGGGAGGCGGAGCAGATGTAGCCAGTAACGGAACAATAAAGGGGATGTCTTATAAACTGAAGAAAAGGGATTTCAATAACGTTGGTGAAGCACTCCAGTACCTTGACAATGAAACTCTGCACTGGGACTCAGCTAAAGGGGCTTTCAGCGCCAGTTATATTGTTAAAAATGCTGATGGAACGATTGCCAGTACCGTAGCAGAAAACAAAATCATCAATGTAAAAGATGGCGATATTTCGGCTACCAGTAAAGACGCCATTAACGGCTCTCAGCTGAAAACCACCAACGATAACGTAGCGACCAACACCACCAATATCACCAACCTGACTGATTCCGTTGGCGACCTTAAAGACGATGCCCTGCTGTGGAATGGCACCGCATTCAGCGCCGCTCACGGTACCGATGCCACCAGCAAAATCACCAACGTCAAAGACGGTGACCTGACGGCTGGCAGCACTGACGCGGTTAACGGCTCTCAGCTCAAAACCACTAACGATGCCGTGGCAGCCAACACCACCAATATCGCCACGAACACCACCAACATCACCAACCTGACTGACGCTGTTGACAGTCTCGGTGATGACTCTCTGCTGTGGAACGCTACTGCGGGGGCATTCAGTGCCGCGCACGGTACTGATGCCACCAGCAAAATCACCAACGTCAAAGACGGTGACCTGACGGCTGGCAGCACCGACGCGGTTAACGGCTCTCAGCTCAAAACCACTAACGATGCCGTGGCAGCCAACACCACCAATATCGCCACGAACACCACCAACATCACCAACCTGACTGACGCTGTTGACAGTCTCGGTGATGACTCTCTGCTGTGGAATGATGCAGCGAAAGCATTCAGCGCCGCTCACGGTTCCGATGCCACCAGCAAAATCACTAACGTCAAAGACGGTGACCTGACGGCTGGCAGCACCGACGCGGTTAACGGCTCTCAGCTGAAAACCACCAACGATAACGTGGCGACCAATACTGCCAATATCACCACCAACACTACCAATATCAACAACCTGACTGATGCTGTTGACAGTCTCGGTGATGACTCTCTGCTGTGGAATGATGCAGCGAAAGCATTCAGCGCCGCGCACGGCACCGATGCCACCAGCAAAATCACTAACGTCAAAGACGGTGAACTGGCGGCTGGCAGTACTGACGCGGTTAACGGCTCTCAGCTGAAAACCACCAACGATAACGTGGCGACCAATACTGCCAATATCACCACCAACACTACCAATATCAACAACCTGACTGATGCTGTTGACAGTCTCGGTGACGACTCTCTGCTGTGGAATGCTACGGCGGGTGCATTCAGTGCCAAACACGGTACCAACGGTACTGATAGCAAAATCACCAACTTACTGGCAGGCACTGTATCCTCTGATAGCACTGACGCCATTAATGGCTCACAACTTTATGGCTTAGCTGATTCATTTACGTCATACCTTGGCGGTGGTGCTGATATCAGTGATGCGGGTGTATTAACCGGGCCAACCTACAC
The DNA here is from genome assembly GCF_046764225.1 of Escherichia sp. F1. Lineage (NCBI taxonomy): Bacteria > Pseudomonadati > Pseudomonadota > Gammaproteobacteria > Enterobacterales > Enterobacteriaceae > Escherichia > Escherichia sp. F1. The sequence goes on along the minus strand of NZ_CP177202.1, from coordinate 129,213 downwards.
TATTGGTGGTACTGACTACAATAACGTCGGTGATGCTCTGGCTGCCATTAACACGTCATTTAGCACATCACTCGGTGATGCCCTACTCTGGGATGCGACCGCCAAGGGCGGTGACGGTGCGTTTAGCGCCGGTCGCGGGACAGATAACACAGCCAGCATCATTACTAATGTTGCAGACGGTGCAATTTCCTCTACCAGCAGCGACGCTATTAACGGCTCACAGCTCTATGACACCAGCAAGTACATTGCCGATACTCTGGGTGGTGACGCAGAAGTCAATGCTGACGGCACAATCACCGCACCGACTTATGCCATCGCTGGCGGCAGTTACAGCAACGTCGGTGACGCGCTGGAAGCGATCGATACCACGCTGGATGACGCTCTGTTGTGGGATGCAACAGCCAATGATGGCAATGGTGCATTTAGCGCCGGTCGCGGGGTAGATAAAACGGCCAGCGTCATTACTAACGTCGCAGACGGTGCAATTTCCTCCACCAGCAGCGATGCTATTAACGGCTCACAACTCTATACCACCAATAAGTACATCGCTGATGCGCTGGGTGGTGACGCAGAAGTCAACGCTGATGGTTCTATTACTGCGCCGACTTACACCATTGCAAATACCGATTACAACAACGTTGGTGAAGCTCTGGATGCGCTCGATGAGAATGCTCTACTGTGGGACGAAGATGCAGGTGCCTACAACGCCAGCCATGACGGCAAGGCCAGCATCATCACAAACGTTGCTGATGGTAACATTGGCGAAGGCAGTACCGACGCCATCAACGGTTCTCAGCTGTTTAACACCAATATGCTGATCCAGCAGAACAGCGAAATCATCAATCAGCTTGCCGGTAACACCAGCGAAACCTATATCGAAGAAAATGGCGCGGGTATTAACTATGTGCGTACCAACGACAACGGCTTAGCATTCAACGATGCCAGCGCTTCAGGTATTGGCTCTACCGCCGTGGGTTATAACTCTGTTGCCTCAGGCGAAAGCAGCGTAGCCATCGGTCAGGGCAGCAGCAGCTCCGTTGATACGGGTATCGCCCTGGGTAGCAGTTCTGTTTCCAGCCGTGTAATAGTTAAAGGTTCTCGTGACACCAGCGTGTCGGAAGAAGGTGTTGTGATTGGTTATGACACCACGGATGGCGAACTACTTGGTGCGTTGTCTATTGGTGATGACGGTAAATATCGTCAAATCATCAACGTAGCCGATGGTTCCGAAGCCCATGACGCCGTTACGGTTCGCCAGTTGCAAAATGCCATTGGTGCGGTCGCAACCACGCCGACTAAATACTTCCACGCCAACTCAACGGCTGAAGACTCACTGGCTGTCGGGGAAGACTCGCTGGCAATGGGCGCGAATACTATCGTTAATGGTAATGCGGGCATTGGTATCGGCCTGAACACTCTGGTTCTGTCTGATGCGATCAACGGTATTGCTATTGGTAGCAACGCGCGTGCAAACCATGCAAACAGCATTGCTATGGGTAATGGCTCACAGACGACTCGTGGTGCTCAAACTGGCTACACCGCCTACAACATGGACGCACCACAGAACTCTGTGGGTGAGTTCTCTGTCGGCAGTGAAGACGGTCAACGTCAGATCACCAACGTCGCGGCTGGTTCGGCTGATACCGATGCGGTTAACGTGGGTCAGTTGAAAGTAACGGACGCGCAGGTTTCCCAGAATACCCAGAGCATTACTAACCTGAACAATCAGGTGACGAATCTGGATACTCGCGTTACCAATATCGAAAACGGCATTGGCGATATCGTAACCACCGGTAGCACCAAATACTTCAAGACCAACACCGATGGCGTAGATGCCAACGCGCAGGGTAAAGACAGTGTTGCGATTGGTTCTGGTTCCATTGCTGCCGCTGACAACAGCGTCGCGCTGGGTACCGGTTCCGTGGCCAACGAAGAAAACACCATCTCTGTGGGTTCTTCTACCAACCAGCGTCGTATCACCAACGTTGCTGCAGGTGTTAATGCCACCGATGCGGTTAACGTTTCGCAGCTGAAGTCTTCTGAGGCAGGCGGCGTTCGTTACGACACCAAAGCTGATGGCTCTGTAGACTACAGCAACATCACTCTCGGTGGTGGTAATGGCGGTACGACTCGCATCAGCAACGTCTCCGCTGGCGTCAACAACAACGACGCAGTGAACTATGCGCAGCTGAAGCAAAGCGTGCAGGAAACGAAGCAATATACCGATCAGCGGATGGTTGAGATGGATAACAAACTGTCCAAAACCGAAAGCAAGTTGAGCGGTGGTATCGCTTCTGCAATGGCAATGACCGGTCTGCCGCAGGCTTACACTCCAGGTGCCAGCATGGCCTCTATTGGTGGCGGTACTTACAATGGTGAATCGGCTGTTGCTTTAGGTGTGTCGATGGTGAGCGCCAATGGTCGTTGGGTCTACAAATTACAAGGTAGTACCAATAGCCAGGGTGAATACTCCGCCGCACTCGGTGCCGGTATTCAGTGGTAATGATCCATTAACTTAGTGTGACTAAGGGCAATTCTCTGATGAGGATTGCCCTTTTCTTTACCAGACATCTCCCTCCACCAAGAATTGGCCCTACCAATTCTTCGCTTATCTGACCTCTGGTTCACAATTCCCCAATTAAAACTCACATCAATGTTGCCAATGCATAACATTTAGTTAACCATTCATTGTCATTATCCCTACACAACACAATTGGCAGTGCCACTTTTACACAACGTGTGACAAAGAGATGGGCAACAGACTCATTACACGGCGTGTGTGGACTGCAGGAGACCTGCAATGAATCTCTGGCAACAAAACTACGATCCCGCCGGGAATATCTGGCTTTCCAGCCTGATAGCATCGCTTCCCATCCTGTTTTTCTTCTTTGCGCTGATTAAGCTCAAACTCAAAGGTTATGTCGCCGCCTCATGGACGGTGGCAATCGCCCTTGCCGTGGCTTTGCTGTTCTATAAAATGCCGGTCGCTAACGCGCTGGCCTCGGTGATTTATGGCTTCTTCTACGGTTTGTGGCCCATCGCGTGGATCATTATTGCAGCGGTGTTCGTCTATAAGATCTCGGTGAAAACCGGGCAGTTTGACATCATCCGCTCGTCTATTCTTTCGATAACCCCTGACCAGCGACTGCAAATGCTGATCGTCGGTTTCTGTTTCGGCGCTTTCCTTGAGGGAGCCGCAGGCTTTGGCGCACCGGTAGCAATTACCGCCGCATTGCTGGTCGGTCTGGGCTTTAAACCACTGTACGCCGCCGGACTGTGCCTGATTGTTAACACCGCGCCAGTGGCATTTGGTGCGATGGGCATTCCGATTCTGGTCGCCGGGCAGGTAACAGGCATCGACAGCTTTGAGATTGGTCAGATGGTGGGGCGTCAGCTGCCGTTTATGACCATTATCGTGCTGTTCTGGATCATGGCGATTATGGACGGTTGGCGCGGAATCAAAGAAACGTGGCCTGCGGTCGTGGTTGCAGGTGGTTCGTTTGCCATTGCTCAATACCTCAGCTCTAACTTCATTGGGCCGGAACTGCCAGACATTATCTCTTCGCTGGTATCACTGCTCTGCCTGACGCTGTTCCTCAAACGCTGGCAACCAGTGCGCGTATTCCGCTTCGGTGACTTGGGGGCGTCACAGGTTGATATGACGCTGGCTCACACCGGTTACACCGCAGGTCAGGTGCTTCGCGCCTGGACACCGTTCCTGTTCCTGACCGCCACCGTAACGCTGTGGAGTATTCCACCGTTTAAAGCCCTGTTCGCTTCGGGTGGTGCGCTGTATGAATGGGTGATCAATATTCCGGTGCCGTACCTCGATAAACTGGTTGCCCGTATGCCGCCAGTGGTCAGCGAAGCGACAGCGTATGCCGCCGTGTTTAAGTTCGACTGGTTCTCTGCCACCGGTACCGCCATTCTTTTTGCTGCCCTGCTCTCGATTGTCTGGCTGAAGATGAAACCATCTGACGCTATCAGCACCTTCGGCAGCACGCTGAAAGAACTGGCTCTGCCTATCTACTCCATCGGTATGGTGCTGGCGTTCGCCTTTATCTCGAACTATTCCGGACTATCATCAACGCTGGCGCTGGCACTGGCGCACACCGGCCATGCATTCACCTTCTTCTCGCCGTTCCTCGGCTGGCTTGGTGTCTTCCTGACCGGATCGGATACCTCATCTAACGCCCTGTTCGCTGCGCTGCAAGCCACTGCAGCACAACAAATTGGCGTTTCTGACCTGTTGTTGGTTGCCGCCAACACCACCGGTGGTGTCACCGGTAAGATGATCTCTCCGCAATCTATCGCTATCGCCTGTGCGGCGGTAGGCCTGGTAGGCAAAGAGTCAGATCTGTTCCGCTTTACCGTCAAACACAGCCTGATCTTCACCTGTATGGTGGGCGTGATCACCACGCTTCAGGCTTATGTCTTAACGTGGATGATTCCTTAATGATTGTTTTACCCAGACGCCTGTCAGACGAGGTTGCCGATCGCGTGCGGGCGCTGATTGATGAAAAAAACCTGGAGGCGGGCATGAAGTTGCCCGCTGAACGTCAACTGGCGATGCAACTCGGCGTATCGCGTAATTCACTGCGCGAGGCGCTGGCAAAACTGGTGAGCGAAGGCGTGCTGCTTAGCCGACGCGGCGGCGGGACGTTTATTCGCTGGCGTCATGACACATGGTCGGAGCAAAACATCGTCCAGCCGCTGAAAACGCTGATGGCCGATGATCCGGATTACAGTTTCGATATTCTGGAAGCTCGCTACGCCATTGAAGCCAGCACCGCGTGGCATGCGGCAATGCGCGCCACACCTGGCGAAAAAGAGAAAATTCAGCTTTGCTTTGAAGCAACGCTAAGTGAAGACCCGGATCTCGCCTCACAAGCGGACGTTCGTTTTCATCTGGCGATTGCCGAAGCCTCACATAACATCGTGCTGCTGCAAACCATGCGCGGTTTCTTCGATGTCCTGCAATCCTCTGTGAAGCATAGCCGCCAGCGGATGTATCTGGTACCCCCGGTTTTTTCACAGCTGACCGAACAACATCAGGCAGTCATTGACGCCATTTTTGCCGGTGATGCTGACGGGGCGCGTAAAGCAATGATGGCGCACCTTAGCTTTGTTCACACCACCATGAAACGATTCGATGAAGATCAAGCTCGCCATGCACGCATTACCCGCCTGCCTGGTGACCATAATGAGCATTCGAGGGAGAAAAACGCATGATTATTTCCGCAGCCAGCGATTATCGCGGCGCAGCACAACGCATTCTGCCGCCGTTCCTGTTCCACTATATGGATGGGGGTGCATATTCTGAATACACGCTGCGCCGCAACGTGGAAGATTTGTCAGAAGTGGCGCTGCGCCAGCGTATTCTGAAAAACATGTCTGACTTAAGCCTGGAAACGACGCTGTTTAATGAGAAATTGTCGATGCCGGTGGCGCTGGCTCCGGTGGGTTTGTGTGGCATGTATGCGCGTCGTGGCGAAGTTCAGGCTGCCAAAGCGGCGGATGCGCATGGCATTCCGTTTACTCTCTCGACGGTTTCCGTTTGCCCGATTGAAGAAGTCGCTCCAGCCATTAAACGTCCGATGTGGTTCCAGCTTTATGTGCTGCGCGATCGCGGCTTTATGCGTAACGCGCTGGAGCGAGCAAAAGCGGCAGGCTGCTCGACGCTGGTTTTCACCGTGGATATGCCGACACCGGGCGCGCGTTACCGTGATGCACACTCGGGTATGAGCGGCCCAAATGCGGCAATGCGCCGTTACTTGCAGGCGGTGACGCATCCGCAATGGGCGTGGGATGTGGGCCTGAACGGTCGTCCACATGATTTAGGTAATATCTCGGCTTACCTCGGCAAACCGACCGGACTGGAAGATTACATCGGCTGGTTGGGGAATAACTTCGATCCATCCATCTCATGGAAAGACCTTGAGTGGATCCGCGATTTCTGGGATGGTCCGATGGTGATCAAAGGGATCCTCGATCCGGAAGATGCGCGCGATGCAGTACGTTTTGGTGCTGATGGGATTGTAGTTTCTAACCACGGTGGCCGCCAGCTGGACGGTGTACTCTCTTCCGCTCGTGCGTTGCCCGCTATTGCAGATGCGGTGAAAGGTGATATAGCCATTCTGGCGGATAGCGGAATTCGTAACGGGCTTGATGTCGTGCGTATGATTGCGCTCGGTGCCGACACCGTACTGCTGGGTCGTGCTTTCCTGTATGCGCTGGCAACAGCGGGCCAGGCGGGTGTAGCTAACCTGCTGAATCTGATCGAAAAAGAGATGAAAGTGGCAATGACGCTGACTGGCGCGAAATCGATTAGCGAAATTACGCAAGATTCGCTGGTGCAGGGGCTGGGTAAAGAATTGCCTGCGGCACTGGCTCCGATGGCGAAAGGGAATGCGGCATAGTTGGGGGTGAGGGGAAAAGGCCGTACCAATCACCAATTTTCTGCTATCCTGCCCCCGCACTAAGGGGGCAGTATGCTAAACATCGTACTTTACGAACCAGAAATTCCGCCAAATACTGGCAACATCATCCGTCTTTGCGCTAATACCGGCTTTCGTCTGCATATCATCGAACCGATGGGATTTGCCTGGGACGATAAGCGCCTGCGCCGCGCGGGGCTGGACTATCACGAGTTTACCGCCGTTACGCGTCATCATGACTATCGCGCGTTCCTCGAAGCAGAAAATCCCCAGCGCCTGTTTGCCCTCACCACGAAAGGTACGCCTGCTCACAGCGCCGTAAGCTATCAGGATGGCGATTATCTGATGTTCGGCCCGGAAACGCGCGGCCTGCCAGCAAGCATTCTTGATGCCCTGCCCGCTGAACAAAAAATTCGCATTCCAATGGTGCCGGACAGCCGCAGCATGAACCTGTCCAATGCGGTGTCGGTCGTGGTGTATGAAGCCTGGCGGCAGCTGGGATATCCGGGAGCGGTGTTGAGAGATTAGTTACTGTATGCCGGATAGATGATTACATCGCATCCGGCACAATCACAGGACGTCAGATCCCATCCCCATATTCAAACGTATGGTTAATACCGTTGAAATGCTGATCCATATCCATTGACGGTTTATCGCTATCCGGCTTACCGACAATGCGTGCCGGAACGCCAGCGGCGGTGGTATGCGGCGGAACCGGTTGCAGCACCACGGAACCTGCGCCAATCTTCGCGCCGCGCCCAACTTCAATATTGCCGAGGATTTTCGCGCCCGCGCCAATCATCACACCTTCACGAATTTTCGGATGACGGTCGCCACCAGATTTACCCGTACCGCCAAGCGTCACAGATTGCAGAATCGATACGTCGTTTTCAATCACCGCCGTTTCACCCACAACGATGCCCGTGGCGTGGTCAAGCATGATACCGCGACCAATTTTTGCTGCCGGGTGAATATCAACCTGGAACGTCACAGAAACCTGGTTTTGCAGAAAGATTGCCAGTGCGCGGCGGCCCTGATTCCACAGCCAGTGACCGATACGATAGGCCTGCAAGGCATGAAAACCTTTCAGATATAACAAGGGGGTTGAGTATTTATCCACCGCCGGGTCGCGGGTGCGCACTGCCTGAATATCACAGGCCGCAGAGGCGATCATTTCCGGGTCGGCGGCGTAGGCTTCTTCCACCACTTCACGGATAGCAATAGCAGGCATAATTGGCGATGACAGCTTGTTCGCCAGCATGTAGCTCAGTGCACTGCCCAGGTTTTCGTGCTTGAGTAGCGTCGCGTGGTAAAAACTGGCCAGCATTGGCTCACAGTCCGCCAGCGTTCTGGCTTCAGCTTTAATATTGTTCCAGACAATTTCCAGTTCTTCACACGACATTGCTTACTCCACACGATGAGATAATGACCGGCCCGTTCTGCGCGGGCCGGGTCATAGAGGTAACAAAGGTTCCCTTGGTTTAGTGGCTGCTGCGCTCGTCCTTGCGTGCACGACCTAATAACGTCAATGCTGCCTCGCGCGCGTTTTTTCCGCAATATAATACTTGATAAATTTCCTCGGTTATTGGCATTTCAACGCCGAAGCGATGCGCCAGTTCGCGGACTTCTTTCGTATTGCGGTAGCCTTCCACCACCTGACCAATCTTCTCCTGCGCGCTTTGTACATCCATGCCCTGACCGAGCATCATGCCAAAACGGCGGTTACGCGACTGGTTGTCGGTACAGGTAAGCACCAGATCGCCCAGCCCCGCCATGCCCATAAAGGTGGCAGGATCGGCCCCCAGCGCCGCGCCAAGACGCGACATCTCAGCCAGCCCACGAGTGATCAGCGCCGTACGCGCATTCGCACCAAAACCGATACCGTCGGACATCCCCGCGCCAATGGCAATGACGTTTTTCACCGCGCCGCCAAGCTGCACGCCAATGAAATCCGGGTTGCTGTAAACGCGGAAACTTTTGCCGCAGTGCAGCAACTGCTGGAGATCATCGGCAAAGGTCTGGTCGGTCGAGGCCAGCGAAATAGCCGTTGGTAGACCTGCCGCCAGTTCTTTCGCAAACGTTGGGCCAGAGATAACCGCCAGCGGAATTTGATCGCCTAACGCCTCACGCGCCACGTCCTGCAACAGACGCCCGGTTTCCGCTTCCAGCCCTTTGGTCGCCCACACCAGACGCGCATCAGGACGCATCAGCGGTTTAATCTGACGCAGCACTTCACCAAAGACATGGCTGGGTACGACGACGAGAATATTACGGCTGGCTGCCAGCGCAGTGGCGAGATCGCTTTCAAGATGGAGCGTATCGGGAAAAGGCACATCGGGGAGAAACGCGGCGTTACAGCGGTCGCGTTCAAGCGTTGCGATATGTTCAGGGTCATGGCCCCAGAGGACAACCTCGTGGCCATTTCTTGCCAGGGTGATGGCAAGAGCGGTGCCGTACGAGCCGGCACCGATCACAGTCATTGAAGCATTACGTTGGTTCATCAGGCATCCTGATGTTCTTCAGTACCTTCGCCAGCCTGCTGCTGCAAATAGTTCATGAACAGCGCATCGAAGTTAACCGGCGCAAGGTTCAGTTGCGGGAATGTACCGCGGGATACCATGCTGGTGATGCACTCACGAGCATACGGGAACAGAATGTTCGGGCAGTATGCACCCAGGCAATGTGCCATCTGGGTGCCTTCGATACCCGCGATGGAGAAAATACCGCCCTGCTGAACTTCACACAGGAACGCGGTTTCTTCGCCCAGGGAGGCCGTTACGGTAACACGCAGTACCACTTCGTAAACGTCATCTGCCAGTTGAGAAGATGCCGTATCCAGATCAAGTTTAACTTCTGGCTGCCAATCTTTCTGGAAAACGTGCGGCGCGTTCGGCGCTTCGAAAGAAATATCCTTGGTATAAATACGTTGGATCTGGAAAGTCATTTCGGTGTTGTTTTGTTCTGACATGTGTAGAAAACCCTTAAGTGTTGTCCTTAAATACTGCGCAATGTAATGCCAACGTTCACACGTTATTTCAGCAGGGGATCCAGTCCACCACGTGCATCCAATGCATACAAGTCATCACAGCCGCCAATGTGCTGTGCGTCAATAAAAATCTGGGGAACCGTGGTGCGACCGCTGCGTTTGATCATCTCTTCACGCTTAGCGGCGTTGCCATCGATCGGCAACTCCTGAAAACTCACGCCCTTGCTGCTCAGCAGTGCTTTTGCACGATGGCAATACGGGCAGGTTTCTTTGGTATAGATTTCAACATTGGCCATAACTTAGCTCCTGTTTTTTTACCCTGAAATTTCATGTTGCAGGGCGGCTGCAAAATGGAGTGTCCCCAGAAGCTTATAACAATAAGTCGCTGGGGGCCTAATTGCAGCTAACGGCCTGCATCATGAAAGACGACAGGTAAATTATTTGCCGCGCACCAGAGGCAAGTTTTCGCCAGCCCAGCCAGCAACGCCCTCTTTCAGCACGAATACTTGCGCAAAACCAGCTTTCGTCAGCGCGTTTGCAGGCTCCTGGCACTGCATGCCAGAACCGTCTACCACGATAACCGGTTTGTCTTTGTGCTTCTCAAGCTCACCAACATTGTTGGCTTTGATTTCGCTCGGCAACAGGTTGATAGAACCTGCGATATGGCCTTTACGGAAGTCATCACGCTGACGTAAATCCACAACCACAGCATCTTCTTTGTTGATCAGACGCGTAGCTTCACCACGAGTAATCACCTTCACTTTCGAGGTCAGGCTCTTAAACGTAGTCACAAGAACCGCCACCAGTAACGCGATCCAGGCGATACTCAGTATGGGATGACGGCCAACAAATTGCATAATTTCTTGCATGGGGGGTAACAACTCCCGACGTAGTGATTAAAAAAACCAGGAAAGGAGTATACCTGCGCGGTGCGGCAAATACAGCCAGCGCGTTAACTGGAATGCAATTTTGCGGGGCGCGACGAAAAAAAAGCGCAAATCTGGCATCGGCTTGCTGCGAGCGGTCGTATATTTTGATCTTCAGAGGCTATTTTATCGATTCAGCTGTAGTAAAATTACGCAAATTTTGACTCTTGAGTATGAGGTTGTCGCAATGTCGGTTTCTAAAAAACCTATGGTACTGGTGATTCTGGATGGCTATGGCTATCGTGAAGAACAGCAGGATAACGCCATTTTTAGTGCTAAAACCCCGGTAATGGATGCACTGTGGGCCAATCGTCCGCATACCCTGATCGACGCTTCCGGTCTGGAAGTTGGTCTGCCTGACCGTCAGATGGGTAACTCCGAAGTAGGTCACGTTAACCTGGGTGCCGGCCGCATCGTGTATCAGGACCTGACTCGTCTGGACGTTGAAATCAAAGATCGCGCTTTCTTCGCTAACCCGGTACTGACTGGCGCGGTAGATAAAGCGAAAAACGCAGGCAAAGCAGTTCACATTATGGGTCTGCTCTCCGCAGGCGGCGTACACAGCCACGAAGATCACATCATGGCGATGGTAGAACTGGCCGCTGAACGCGGCGCAGAAAAAATCTACCTGCACGCATTCCTTGACGGTCGCGACACTCCGCCGCGCAGTGCTGAATCCTCGCTGAAAAAATTCGAAGAGAAATTTGCCGCGCTGGGTAAAGGCCGCGTAGCGTCCATCATTGGTCGTTACTACGCCATGGACCGCGATAACCGCTGGGATCGCGTTGAAAAAGCTTATGACCTGCTGACTCTGGCGCAGGGTGAGTTCCAGGCCGATACCGCCGTTGCTGGTTTGCAGGCTGCTTATGCTCGCGACGAAAACGACGAATTCGTGAAAGCGACCGTTATTCGTGCAGAAGGTCAGCCAGACGCGGCAATGGAAGACGGCGATGCGCTAATTTTCATGAACTTCCGTGCTGACCGCGCGCGTGAAATCACTCGTGCATTCGTGAACGCTGATTTCGATGGCTTCGCGCGCAAGAAAGTGGTTAACGTCGATTTCGTGATGCTGACCGAATACGCCGCTGACATCAAAACTGCGGTTGCTTACCCACCAGCGTCCCTGGTTAACACCTTCGGCGAGTGGATGGCGAAAAACGACAAAACTCAGTTGCGTATTTCCGAAACCGAAAAATATGCCCACGTTACTTTCTTCTTCAACGGTGGCGTAGAAGAGTCGTTCAAAGGCGAAGATCGCATTCTGATCAACTCACCGAAAGTGGCTACCTACGATCTGCAACCGGAAATGAGCTCCGCAGAGCTGACCGAAAAACTGGTTGCGGCAATCAAGAGCGGCAAATACGACACCATTATCTGTAACTATCCGAACGGCGACATGGTAGGTCACACCGGGGTGATGGAAGCGGCGGTTAAAGCGGTTGAAGCGCTGGATCACTGCGTGGAAGAAGTCGCGAAAGCGGTTGAGTCCGTGGGTGGACAACTGCTGATCACCGCTGACCACGGTAACGCTGAACAGATGCGCGATCCGGCAACGGGTCAGGCACACACGGCACACACCAACCTGCCAGTTCCGCTGATTTACGTTGGTGATAAGAACGTGAAAGCGGTTGAAGGCGGCAAACTTTCTGACATCGCGCCGACCATGTTGTCGCTGATGGGTATGGAAATCCCGCAAGAGATGACTGGTAAGCCGCTGTTCATCGTGGAATAATCCCTCCCCATGAGGGGAAAGGCGATTAATACCATGACACGGGCCGTGAAACCGCGCAGGTTTGCAATCAGGCCCATCATCTACGCCAGCGTTCTTAGCGCTGGCGTATTGTTGTGCGCCTTTTCCGCCCACGCGGATGAGCGTGACCAACTCAAATCTATTCAGGCAGATATCGCCGCGAAAGAGCGCGCGGTACGCCAAAAGCAACAACAACGCTCCAGCCTGCTTGCTCAGTTGAAAAAGCAGGAAGAAGCGATCTCGGAAGCCACCCGTAAGCTGCGCGAAACGCAAAACACGCTCAATCAACTGAATAAACAGATTGATGAGATGAACGCGTCGATTGCCAAACTGGAGCAGCAAAAAGCCGCCCAGGAGCGCAGCCTCGCCGCACAACTGGATGCCGCATTCCGTCAGGGCGAGCATACCGGTATTCAGCTGATTCTCAGCGGTGAAGAAAGCCAGCGTGGACAGCGTTTACAGGCTTATTTCGGCTATCTCAACCAGGCGCGACAAGAAACCATTGCTCAGTTGAAACAAACGCGTGAAGAAGTCGCTATGCAACGCGCCGAGCTGGAAGAGAAACAGAGCGAGCAACAAACGCTGTTGTATGAGCAGCGCGCCCAACAGGCGAAGCTGACCCAGGCGCTGAACGAACGTAAAAAGACGCTGGCAGGGCTGGAGTCTTCCATCCAGCAAGGTCAGCAACAGTTGAGCGAGCTGCGCGCCAACGAATCCCGTCTGCGTAACAGCATTGCCCGTGCGGAAGCCGCGGCGAAAGCGCGTGCTGAACGAGAAGCGCGTGAGGCCCAGGCGGTTCGCGACCGCCAGAAAGAAGCGACGCGCAAAGGCACCACCTACAAACCGACCGAAAGCGAAAAATCGCTGATGTCCCGAACTGGTGGCCTGGGTGCGCCGCGTGGTCAGGCATTCTGGCCAGTTCGCGGGCCGACGCTGCATCGCTATGGCGAGCAGCTACAGGGCGAATTACGCTGGAAAGGAATGGTTATCGGTGCCTCTGAAGGTACTGAAGTTAAAGCAATTGCCGACGGTCGGGTGATTCTGGCTGACTGGCTGCAAGGCTACGGTCTGGTGGTGGTGGTTGAGCATGGTAAAGGCGACATGAGTCTTTACGGCTATAATCAGAGCGCACTGGTGAGCGTTGGTTCGCAGGTTCGCGCGGGCCAGCCGATTGCACTGGTGGGCAGCAGTGGCGGTCAGGGTCGGCCTTCACTCTATTTCGAAATTCGCCGCCAGGGTCAGGCGGTCAATCCACAGCCGTGGTTGGGAAGATAAGTTTTGTTTCCATTTCGTCGTAACGTTCTTGCATTTGCCGCTCTGTTGGCGCTCTCCTCCCCCGTAATTGCTGGCAAACTTGCCATCGTCATTGATGATTTTGGGTATCGCCCGCACAACGAAAACCAGGTGCTGGCGATGCCTTCCGCTATCTCCGTCGCTGTATTACCCGATTCACCGCACGCCAGAGAGATGGCGACCAAAGCGCATAACAGCGGTCACGAAGTGTTGATTCATCTGCCAATGGCACCGTTGAGTAAACAGCCGCTGGAGAAAAATACGCTACGCCCGGAGATGAGCAGCGACGAAATTGAGCGCATTATTCGTAGTGCGGTCAATAACGTGCCCTATGCCGTGGGGATCAACAACCACATGGGCAGCAAGATGACCTCTAACCTGTTTGGTATGCAGAAAGTGATGCAGGCGCTGGAGCGTTACAATCTTTACTTCCTCGACAGCGTAACCATCGGTAATACCCAAGCGATGCGCGCCGCACAAGGCACTGGCGTGAAGGTGATCAAACGGAAAGTGTTCCTCGACGATTCGCAAAATGAAGCGGACATCCGTGTGCAGTTCAATCGCGCAATTGACCTCGCGCGTCGCAACGGTTCGACCATTGCCATTGGGCATCCTCACCCTTCCACGGTACGCGTGTTACAACAGATGGTTTATAACCTGCCGCCAGACATTACGCTGGTGAAAGCCAGCAGCTTGCTGAATGAACCGCAGGTTGATACGTCTACACCGCCGAAAAACACTGTGCCCGACACACCGCGTAATCCGTTCCGTGGCGTGAAGCTCTGCAAACCGAAGAAACCGATAGAACCTGTTTATGCTAATCGCTTCTTTGAAGTATTAAGCGAAAGCATCAGCCAGAGCACGCTGATCGTTTACTTCCAGCATCAGTGGCAAGGCTGGGGCAAACAGCCCGAAGCGGCAAAACTTAACGCTAGTGCAAATTAAAGGCGCTACGCGTAATGCGATGGTGCGACCGCGTTTTGTCGCGCCATTGCCATAAGCGGAAAGACCACAGTAACGCCTGATAACCCACCTTCACGCTGCGCACATTGGTAATCAGGCGCTTATACATACCGGAAGTAAATATCTCGGCAATCATCCGTTGGCGGGTAATAATATCCGGCTCTTTGCGCACCGCATGGCAAACACGCAATGCTTCGTAAGTTATTTGCTGATGAAATTCCGGGTAAATCGTAATTTTGTCGGCATAATTTCGATTTAATTTCTCTAGCAGGCGGGTAATTTTAATATAGTGACGTTGATAATTAAGGTTTTTATTCCCTTGTCTATTCAACCGACTCACTGACGTATTATGCAGATAATATTTATATAACGATTGCTCGGTATATCGCGCACGCAGCGCATTAAACATAAATTCTGTTGTCCAGACAATATCCTGATGATGTAATCCGGCAATAAATTTAATGTTATTTTTAACAATAACATCGCGGCGATAAACCCCCATCCAGACAACGTGAGTCCAACGGCGGGAAGAAAGCCCCATCCGCAACCAATCCGGGCCGGTTAATACGCCGGTTGAGCGAAGGCGATCGGTGGGGATGGATTGCCAGGTTTCTCCCGTTTCACGAAAACACCAGTCAGCGTTGCACTGCGCCACGTCGAGGTCGTCCTCTAACGCCATGGTCATCAGCGTTTCGTACATGGTGGGATACACCTCATCGTCAGCATCGACAAAAGCGACATATTTGCCCGTCGCCACCTCGATCCCACGATTACGCGCCACCGATGCGCCAGCATTCACCTGATGCAACAAACGAACGTGCTGATAGTTTTCTGCGTAATGCTTTGCTATTTCAACAGAATTATCCGTTGAACCATCGTTAATAATAATGATTTCCAGAGCAGTCCAGGTTTGCGTAATTAAAGATTCCATACAAGTGCGGAAATCATCACCCGCATTATATAACGGAATAATAACACTAAGTTTATTGGTGCTGTTCATCATAAATTACCGACGACCTCTGAAGTTATCCTGACGTTTTACAGGCTTTGTATTAAGAAACTATTAAGCCTGTGAGATATTATTTTTACAGGTGAGAGAGTCACTTCAGGGTAGAGAGATAATGAGAACAGCTATATAAGAGATCAGCGCAATTACCCATTCTTTATTTTACTGACAGCATTTTACATATTTAACAGATTATCCTCAGGAAAAAGGGCTGGAATACCAGCCCTTGTTTGTGTTAATCCCAGCTCAGGATAACTTTCCCGGACTGGCCCGAACGCATGGCGTCAAAGCCCTTCTGGAAATCATCGATAGAGAAACGATGGGTAATGATCGGCGAAAGATCGAGGCCAGACTGAATCAGCGCCGCCATCTTGTACCAGGTTTCAAACATCTCACGACCGTAAATACCTTTAATGAACAAGCCTTTAAAGATCACTTTGGTCCAGTCGATAGACATATCAGACGGTGGAATACCCAGCATCGCAATACGACCGCCGTGGTTCATGGTGTCGAGCATGGTACGAAACGCTGGCGGCGCACCGGACATTTCCAGACCGACATCAAAGCCTTCGGTCATGCCCAGTTCTGCCATCACATCATTGAGGTTCTCTTTAGCGACGTTAACCGCACGGGTGATACCCATTTTACGCGCCAACTCAAGGCGGTATTCGTTAACATCAGTAATCACCACGTTACGTGCACCAACGTGTTTCGCCACCGCCGCCGCCATAATACCAATCGGGCCTGCACCAGAGACCAGCACATCCTCGCCCACCAGATCGAACGACAGCGCGGTATGCACGGCGTTACCGAAGGGATCAAAAATGGAAGCCAGATCATCGGAGATATTGTCGGGGATTTTGAAAGCGTTGAACGCCGGAATCACCAGATACTCGGCGAAGCAGCCCGGACGGTTAACGCCGACGCCGATCGTGTTGCGGCACAGATGGGTACGACCGCCACGACAGTTGCGACAGTGACCGCAGGTGATATGGCCTTCGCCAGAAACGCGATCGCCAATCTTGAAGCCTTTCACTTCCTGACCAATACCTACCACTTCACCGACATATTCATGGCCCACGACCATCGGCACCGGGATGGTTTTTTGCGACCACTCATCCCAGTTATAGATGTGAACGTCAGTCCCGCAGATGGCTGTTTTACGGATTTTAATCAGCAGATCGTTATGCCCGAGTTCCGGTACAGGAACGTCGGTCATCCAGATGCCCTCTTCCGCTTTCAGTTTGGATAACGCTTTCATCTCACATCCTCAGGCGATAACGCCCAGTTGTTTACCAATACGCGTGAATGCTTCTACTGCACGCGTAATTTGCTCAGGGGTATGCGCCGCAGACATCTGGGTACGAATACGCGCCTGACCTTTCGGAACGACCGGATAGAAGAAACCGGTGACGTAAATCCCCTCTTTTTGCAGCTCACGAGCAAATTTCTGCGCTACTACCGCATCGCCAAGCATGACCGGAATAATGGCGTGATCGGCTCCCGCCAGGGTAAAGCCCGCCGCCGACATTTGCTCACGGAACTGACGCGCGTTCGCCCACAGACGGTCACGCAGCTCGCTACCCGCTTCAACCATCTCCAGCACTTTGATGGAAGCGGCAACAATGGCCGGTGCCAGCGAGTTGGAGAACAGGTACGGACGAGAACGCTGGCGCAGCCACTCAACCACTTCTTTGCGCGCCGCCGTGTAGCCGCCAGAAGCGCCACCCAGCGCTTTACCGAGCGTGCCGGTGATAATATCGACCCGGCCCATCACATCGCAGTATTCATGGGAACCACGACCGTTTTCACCGACAAAACCGACCGCGTGGGAGTCGTCTACCATCACCAGGGCATCGTATTTATCTGCGAGATCGCAAACACCTTTCAGGTTGGCAATCACGCCGTCCATCGAGAACACACCATCGGTGGCAATCAGCACATGACGCGCACCGGCTTCACGCGCTTCTTTCAGACGTGCTTCCAGCTCCTGCATATCGTTGTTGGCATAACGATAGCGTTTAGCTTTGCACAGACGCACACCATCAATAATAGACGCGTGGTTCAGTGCGTCGGAGATAATGGCGTCTTCCGCGCCTAACAGCGTTTCGAACAGGCCACCGTTAGCATCAAAGCAGGAAGAGTAGAGAATCGCATCTTCCATTCCCAGGAAGGCCGCCAGTTTTTGTTCAAGCTCTTTATGGCTGTCCTGAGTGCCGCAAATAAAACGCACCGAAGCCATGCCGAAACCGTGAGAATCCATTCCCGCCTTTGCCGCCGCAATCAGATCCGGATGATTCGCCAGTCCGAGATAGTTATTGGCACAAAAGTTAATGACGTGGCTTCCATCAGCCACAGTGATATCTGCTTGCTGCGCAGACGTAATAATGCGCTCTTCTTTAAACAACCCTTCCGCCCGTGCGGTTTCCAGATCGTTGGTTAACTGCTGATAAAATTCTCCACGCATTGCGATTCTCCAGACAGGGCAAATTCCAGCACATATTACCCAAACTTATAGGTCGCGACGAGATGACGCGTTAACACTTCTGCAAAATTCAGGATAAATAACGTCCATCAATCTCACTTTTGGCGAATGGCTGAAGCCAACGCCGTGTAGTGATATGATAGAAGTATTCGTGTCTGAGATTGTCTCTGACTCCATAATTCGAAGGTTACAGTTATGATCATCGTTACCGGCGGCGCGGGCTTTATCGGCAGCAACATCGTTAAAGCCCTGAATGATAAAGGCATCACCGATATTCTGGTGGTGGACAACCTGAAAGACGGCACCAAGTTTGTGAACCTGGTGGATCTGGATATCGCGGACTATATGGATAAGGAAGACTTCCTGATCCAGATTATGGCTGGCGAAGAGTTCGGCGATGTCGAAGCGATTTTCCACGAAGGTGCGTGCTCTTCCACCACCGAGTGGGACGGCAAGTATATGATGGATAACAACTATCAATACTCCAAAGAGCTGCTGCACTACTGTCTGGAGCGCGAAATCCCGTTCCTGTATGCCTCTTCCGCAGCCACCTACGGCGGACGCACCTCCGACTTTATTGAATCCCGCGAGTACGAAAAACCGTTGAATGTCTACGGTTACTCAAAATTCCTGTTTGATGAATATGTTCGTCAAATCCTGCCAGAAGCGAACTCGCAGATTGTTGGCTTCCGCTATTTCAACGTTTATGGACCGCGTGAAGGCCATAAAGGCAGCATGGCGAGCGTCGCTTTCCATCTCAACACTCAGCTTAACAACGGTGAATCGCCGAAGCTGTTCGAAGGTAGCGAGAACTTCAAACGCGACTTCGTTTACGTAGGCGACGTGGCAGATGTAAACCTGTGGTTCCTGGAAAATGGCGTTTCCGGCATCTTCAACCTCGGTACTGGTCGTGCGGAATCCTTCCAGGCGGTAGCAGATGCTACGCTTGCTTATCACAAGAAAGGCCAAATCGAATACATTCCGTTCCCGGATAAACTGAAAGGCCGCTACCAGGCGTTCACGCAGGCAGATCTGACAAATCTGCGCGCGGCGGGTTACGACAAACCGTTCAAAACCGTTGCCGAAGGTGTAACGGAATACATGGCTTGGCTGAATCGCGACGCATAAGAGCTCTGCATGAAAATACTGGTGATCGGCCCGTCTTGGGTTGGCGACATGATGATGTCGCAAAGTCTCTATCGCACGCTCCAGGCGCGCTATCCCCAGGCGATAATCGACGTGATGGCACCGGCATGGTGCCGTCCATTATTATCGCGGATGCCGGAAGTTAACGAAGCTATCCCTATGCCTCTCGGTCACGGAGCGCTGGAAATCGGCGAACGCCGCAAACTGGGTCATAGCCTGCGTGAAAAGCGCTACGACCGCGCCTACGTCTTACCTAACTCCTTCAAATCCGCATTAGTGCCTTTCTTCGCAGGTATTCCTCATCGCACCGGCTGGCGCGGCGAGATGCGCTACGGTTTACTCAACGATGTACGCGTGCTCGATAAAGAAGCCTGGCCGCTAATGGTGGAACGCTATGTCGCGCTGGCCTATGACAAAGGCGTTATGCGCACAGCACAAGATCTGCCGCAACCATTGTTATGGCCGCAGTTGCAGGTGAGCGAAGGTGAAAAATCATATACCTGTAATCAATTTTCGCTTTCATCAGAACGTCCGATGATTGGCTTTTGCCCCGGAGCGGAGTTTGGTCCAGCAAAACGCTGGCCACACTACCACTATGCGGAGCTGGCAAAGCAGCTGATTGATGAAGGTTATCAGGTGGTTCTGTTTGGCTCGGCGAAAGATCATGAAGCGGGCAATGAGATTCTTGCCGCTTTGAATACCGAGCAGCAGGCATGGTGTCGTAACCTGGCGGGGGAAACACAGCTTGATCAAGCGGTTATCCTGATTGCAGCCTGTAAAGCCATTGTCACTAACGATTCTGGCCTGATGCACGTTGCGGCGGCGCTCAATCGTCCGCTGGTTGCCCTGTATGGTCCGAGTAGCCCGGACTTCACACCGCCGCTATCCCATAAAGCGCGCGTGATCCGTCTGATTACCGGCTATCACAAAGTGCGTAAAGGCGATGCCGCAGAAGGATATCACCAGAGTCTGATCGACATTACTCCCCAGCGCGTACTGGAAGAACTCAACGCACTATTGTTACAAGAGGAAGCCTGACGGATGCGGGTTTTGATCGTTAAAACATCGTCGATGGGCGATGTTCTCCACACGCTGCCCGCACTCACTGATGCCCAGCAGGCAATCCCAGGAATTAAGTTTGACTGGGTGGTGGAAGAAGGGTTCGCACAGATTCCTTCCTGGCACGCCGCCGTTGAGCGAGTTATTCCTGTCGCAATACGTCGCTGGCGTAAAGCCTGGTTCTCGGCCCCCATAAAAGCTGAACGGAAAGCGTTTCGTGAAGCGCTACAAGCAGAGAACTATGACGCAGTTATCGACGCTCAGGGGCTGGTAAAAAGCGCGGCGCTGGTGACGCGTCTGGCACATGGCGTAAAGCATGGAATGGACTGGCAAACCGCTCGCGAACCTTTAGCCAGCCTGTTTTACAATCGTAAGCATCATATTGCAAAACAGCAGCACGCCGTAGAACGCACCCGCGAACTGTTTGCCAAAAGTCTGGGCTATAGCAAACCGCAAACCCAGGGCGATTATGCTATCGCACAGCATTTCCTGACGAACCTGCCTACAGATGCTGGCGAATATGCCGTATTTCTTCATGCAACAACCCGAGATGATAAACACTGGCCGGAAGAACACTGGCGAGAATTGATTGGTTTACTGGCTGATTCAGGAATACGGATTAAACTTCCGTGGGGCGCGCCACATGAGGAAGAACGGGCGAAACGACTGGCGGAAGGATTTGCTTATGTTGAAGTATTGCCGAAGATGAGTCTGGAAGGCGTTGCCCGCGTGCTGGCCGGGGCTAAATTTGTAGTGTCGGTGGATACGGGGTTAAGCCATTTAACGGCGGCACTGGATAGACCCAATATCACGGTTTATGGACCAACCGATCCTGGATTAATTGGTGGGTATGGGAAGAATCAGATGGTTTGTAGGGCTCCAGGGAATGAGTTGTCTCAATTGACAGCAAATGCTGTTAAGCGATTCATTGAAGAAAACGCTGCTATGATTTAAATTACAACTCCTTAATAGATAATTTTGAAATAAAATCAGCCTCCTTGCTGATTTTATTTCACATATTCATTACTTCTCTAATAAACATTGGTCCGATTGTGCTTTAAAATAAGCACAAAGCAATATTATGGTGACAAACACAGCTGTCGGAACTGGTTTAGAAAAAAGTATTACATCACTTAGGCCTACTACCAGTAGTGAAAAAAGCAAGATTAAAATATAAGGTTCCTTAGCAGTTCTTAAGGCATATATGAGTATTGCTGAAAATGCTAAAATTGTTAATACAACTCCAGGAATACCACGCGTTGATAACGTATCTATGAGATCGTTATGCAAATGAGAATCTACAAAGGGTAAAGCGCCACTTAATCTAGGCTCTTTTTCTTCTAGTTCATGTATTTTTCCCGCACGTTTTTCCAGTGATTGTCCTATTGGAGAATATGTTTTTAAGCCAACTTCATACATTGCCAGACGGGCACCGACTGAAGTTCTGGTGTTATCATGCGAATAATTAACTAAATCGTTATTTAAGTCATTCATTCTCATAAGCAATGTATCTTTAAAAGAAAATACACCTGCTAATAATGCAATCGCAATAAAACAATATAACTTATAATTAATTCGCTTATTAATATAACTATCCATTACGATTAATATTAACGCAAAGAATGGAAACACTAATATGGCTGCACGCGTTTCAGTTACTATGACAGCACATAAGCTAAGCATGAAGTTAATTGTATATAATGTTGTTTTATGTCTAAAGTCGCATTTTAAAATGAGAATTGATGCCAGTAAAGAAGGGAAAAGGATGATGTAGCCTGCTGTTGTAGCGTGGGAAGCTGATAATGCAACACGGTCGACTTTTAAATAGAAATGTTGCCACATGGCATGCGAAAAAAAAAGTAACTGCGTTGCCAGGG
Organism: Escherichia sp. F1; assembly: GCF_046764225.1. Classification (NCBI taxonomy): domain Bacteria; kingdom Pseudomonadati; phylum Pseudomonadota; class Gammaproteobacteria; order Enterobacterales; family Enterobacteriaceae; genus Escherichia; species Escherichia sp. F1. The sequence continues at coordinate 107,285 of NZ_CP177202.1, read as the reverse complement.
ATGCGAACAGAATTAGTTTCCCAAATTTTATTTTTGTTCTCAACTCATTTTTAGCAAAAAGAACCAAGAAAATAAAAGCACTACACAAGGCAATTTTCCCAGTTTCCATTGGGCCACGATATGCATTGGTATAAACAGAGCCTGAAACTTTATAATGTGAATACCAGATGATATTTATGATACCCAAAAAACATAATGAGATGAAAATTAACAAAGTAGGATTATTAGTTATTGTTTTTTTGGGTGTCACAAGAAAATACAATGCAGATATAATTCCAGCTGCATGAAGAAACTTAGTTGCAACATCATCCCATAAAGACAAAGTCATCAAAGAAAAAATACATAATATGAGAATTAAAGACTTTACACCAGAATTAATTTCATTCCAACAAAATGACATATAGTTTCAACCTATGCTACGAGGATGGATTATTTAATGCAAGATCTAATATTGATTCTTTTTTCTATTTACCAGTCTGACCACCCTCCAGAGAATATAATTTTTTGATACTAATATTTTTGCTCGCCTCTTATCTCTCTTGCCAGAAATATTACAATCTTTCAATTCTTTTTCATTGCTTTCAACTAATTGATTTAATAGTTCAAAATCACCATTAAGTAGAACATTCCATAAATAACGAGTTTTATGATAAGTTCTATTTTGACTCAATAATGTATGAATTTCTTCTTTCCGGTTACCTTTGTATAACTGCATCACAGAAGAGTAGATTCTTTCGTGCGCAAATGACTCATGTCGATAATGAGTGATGGTTCTACATGAGTTCATTAAGGAATTTTCTCTATAGTTATGCTTATACATATAATATGGAACCGCATACATATCGCATGTAATTAGCAGTCGATAGATAAAATCCAGATCTTCTCCTAGTCGTAAATCTTCATCAAAAAAAAGATTATTATCTTCCAGAAGTTGTTTTCTTATAAACAGGCACCCTATATGGAATCTGACCTTTTTATAAAAAAAGTCGAAAAGTAAAGATCCTTCATTAAACTCTGTATTTATAGGTGAGTAAGTAACACCATTTTTTATATGATGGCCATAAAGCCCACAATAAATCGCATCCCCTCCCGTCTCATGTTGTCTGGAATACATATTCAGCAGATAGTTAGGATCTATCTCATCATCATCATCCATAAAACATATAAACTGTCCTTGCGCCTTGCGGATACCTGTATTCCTGGCAGACGAAACACCGCCATTTTCTTTATTGATAATAATTAATTGAGAGTGGGTTAACCCATACTCTCTCAAAACGTTTGATGTGTTATCTTTAGAACCATCATTAACAATAACAATTTCAAAATTTGGGTAAGTTTGTTTTTCTAATTTCGTTAGAGTTTCAGTAATGTAATCAGATGAATTATACGTCGGTATTATTATGGACACTAAAGGGTAATCATTGCTCATCGTGTTCTCTTACCTGAACTAATAAAATATGATAGTACTCATCCTTAATTATTATTGTAACTCAGACATCCATGATTTTTTATTGCCCAAATAGTTTTCTTTTATACTTATTTAATTTGAATTTAATGAAGTAAATAAAAGCGTTAAACTTATCACCATTTTTCTTTGCATGTTGATATTTCACTTGATACTGCTTTTCATTCGTGGCTGGAATAAACGCCACATCATTCCAGCAAGAAGCCTGATAAGCCTCATTAAAATACTTCTGGCAGGGATAATTCGTCCAGTCGTTCCAGGGCTTCGTTACGCCAACATAATGAATCAGCTTAGTATCATCGGTAATGGTCTTTTTATAATCTTCATCGCTTTTATTTTTTAACTCATAGTCAATGCCATAAAAGCAATCATAATCGCCGCTAATAAAAATACAATGACCAAAGAACAGAATATTTAAAATATCCTGATCAAGGCATTTATATTTCGTGTGCTGCGGGTCACTTGCCAGCATAGCAATGGCTTTATTCATAAAATCATTTTTCGACCATGCTTCAAGCTGCAGATATACTACACCAGCGTTGAAATAATTCCCTGGCAGTCCCTCTATAGCCAGACGCTTCGCTGGTTTTTCCTGCATAAAAGGCACATCTTTAATAACAGCTGCGAACTTATCGCCATCAAAATTAATATCAAGCAATCCAGCTAATGAGCCTTTACAGATGACATCAGCATCGATATATAACAGATTTTCAATAGTCTCACTCAGATACTGGAACGCAACTAAACGGAAGAATGTTGCATAAGACCACTGTTTCAGGCTGGGGAAGATATCAATAAAGGCACTGGAGACTTTATAAATTTTTACTTCAACGTTAGCATTTTTGCTGGTAAAAGCATTAACACGTTGTAGATAATCTTCATCAATGTAGTCGGTAAAGAGATGAAACTTAACCGCAAAGTCCGGGTTATGCATAACAACTGATTGCATAGATACTGCCGCACCAAATAAAAAGTTGCGGTCAATACCGTAAGCGATATTTAACACACGATCGGTGTTAGCAATTTCCCCAGAGACAGCGACTTCAGTAATACTCTCAGCTAATAAATCCATGTTGGTTCCGTTTTGACTGTGTGGTTTACGCTTTGCCTTTTATTTTTTTAATAAATTTGCGTAGTTTGGTTCTGTAGGTTACTGAATAGTAGCCATAATCTTTTATTTCGTTGGCAATACCCAGGTGACGTTCCATGGCCAGACGATCACGAGCTTTACGCTCTGCCGTACAGCTTTTACCGGATAGGTCAATTATCCTGACACCATCTTTACTAACGATAAAGTTACCCCGGTGTGGGTCGCCCGATAGCATATTTAATGCATGCAACTTTTCCATTGAAGCCTTAATTTCTGCTTTAACATCCTCTGGAATGATCGGCATATCATTGAGCTCTACGCCCTCGACATACTCGATAAGCATGATAAAAACACTGGCATAGTTGAAAATTTTACGCTCAGCCAGAAAATAAAAATCATTAGGAAAAGTAAGACCTGCACTTCTGACACGATCGGTTTCAACGATCAAATTCTGATAGTAGTCACCTTTTACAAAAGATTTTAAAAAACGTTCATTCCTTTTCGTTTTCGGGGCAAAGACTTTAAAAACATAGCGACCATATTTCGTATCAATCAACGATACTTTGGTATCATCAATATTACGTAATACTTTTACTGTTTTAAAATTATAGGCCAGTATCTCATCAAAGATTTCTTTATATTTATTATCATTATCTTTGTAATAAAATGAGAAGCCGCGATAGCGTATACTTGTAATCATAATAGTAATTTATTTCTTAAGCTTGTACTTAATTAATGAAGTTATGCCTTTAATATACTCACCATGGGCAAATAGATGCTTATATTGTTTCTGCATTTCTGCAACAGTCCGCGCCTCTTTAAGAGGATATTTCTTCCAGGGAGATTGTTCACGCGCGATATTAAAGTATGATGCAGACGGATATCCAGCCCAGCTATGCCATGGTTTAGTTATCCCTGTATAGTGAATCAATACTGTTTTATCGGTAATGGTTTGCTGATACTTTCGATGACTACGATCATGAAGTTCGTTTTTCAGGGTATAAATAGTATCAAAATCCTTCGCGAGGTAGATATTATTCATATTAAATGCGATATTCAACGCATCCTGATCTAAATATTTAAGAGAGCCATATTTAGTTTCCCCTCGTAAAAGCGTTAGCAAATACGGTGTCAAATTTGCTTCATGCCATTTTTTAAGATTGACATAGATAACGCCTGCATTGAAATAACGTCCATTCATTTCGGGAATGTTGAGGCGTTTTGCACATGCTGCCTGAGTACTATCATTGTCAGGAATGACCGCAGCAAACTCATCTTTAAATATAATTTCTGTGAGAGGCTTCAGACTTCCTTTACAAACGACATCGGCATCCAGATACAGCAGTGTAGAAATACTTTCACTCAGATATTCAAAGGACAATACCCTGAAGTATGTTGCGTACGACCAAAACTGTGACGTCGGCAGATCAGCAAAGTATTTTGGGTCGATTAAATATACAATAATTGAAGTATTAAATTGTTTTGCCGTTTCATTAAATGACTTTAAATAATCGTCATCTACATAATCAGTGAAAACATGAAAAACAAAATTAATATCTGAATTATTAATTAAAACGGAAGAAATTGAAACGCCAGCACCATACAAAAAATTCTTATCGATACCGTAGGAAACATTTAGCTCTGGGGCGTTTTCTTTTTTATTATCGGCTAAATACGAAAACCGTTCTTTTATAAATTCATTCATTTAACTTTTCTCAATTTCATTTTATTATCTTTAAATAAAAATAATAAATATAATTCATTATCCCGTTAATTGGTTTATTTTGTTTAAAATTATGCTTAGCGCAATAACGAGCATAGTTTGAGTTAACTGGCCGCATTAACGGTTCATTTTTCCAGGGCGATGCTTCTTTGGCTTTGATAAAAGGTTGCGCACTTGGATAACCGGCCCAGTAATGCCAGGGTTTTGTCGGGCCGACATAATGAATTAATACGGTTTCATCATTAATTGGACAAACAAATGATTTTTTTAATTCATAATTTAAACTAAATTGCGTATTGTATTTAGCATCAATGAATTTAACTTTCCCTAACAGGATAAGATTAAGGATATCTTGATCCATATAGGTTAAACGGGAAACGATGGCTTTATCAGCAAGCATCGACATCGCTTTAGCAGAAACGGACTCCTGCGCCCACGCTAGTGTATTAATTAACAGGACACCTGAATTAAAGTAACCCTTTTCAAGTTCATTACACTGCAGACTTTGACCCCGTAACGACCACCAGTTAGCATCGCGTTCAGTAACAACAGCAGCAACGTTATTGGCAAGATCCATTGTTATCAGCGGCTTTAAGTTTCCCTGACAGGCGATATCAGCATCCAGGTAAAGGATCTTATCTTGTTGATCAATAAAGTAATCTGCAATTACAAAACGGAAATACATGGCAATAGACCAATTTTTGGTCGTCGGTAATGCCTTAAGCCGTTCACAATTTACTAGATGGATCTGGATACAGGTACGATAGCTTTTCGCCAATTGGGCTAAACGCTGGATATCGGCTTCAGGGATATCATCAATAAAAACGTGGAAAACAAAACTCACGTCGTTGTTATGTAACAAAACTGACGTGATTGAAACACCACAACCAAAAAGAAAGTTTTTATCAATGCCATAAGCAACATGGAATGATGATGCCACTGACGCCGCTGGCCTTTCATCGAAGATGATTGTCTTATTGATCATCTCTTGTGGATTAAAATAGTGGGCACTCATATTTCTCTCCGGAAATTACAACGATTTTCGAATCGTTCTTTCCCTGATTTTTGTGGCTTTTGCTTCTGCTTGCGACAGCAGCCCTTGTTCCTGCTTGATAATGTCTTTAAGCGGGGCGACAAAATACACTTTCATAAACCGCCAGATATCCCGCTGAGTCAGGCCAATATTCATCGAAGAAAAATAAAGTCCAATAAGATCTTTATCGCGCCAACGACGTGGAACGCGCGTGCGAAGCTGCGCCCGGTGCAGGTCAATTACTGAAATTTTTAACTCCTCTTCCTTACCGGAAAAAGGCAAGTGCAGCAGGAAATGACAGATATAACAGTCACGGTGGTTAATGCCCGCAGCATGCATATCGCGCACCATCGTCGCGACACGCTTAATAAGCATACGCTTTACGCGAACATCTGGAGGGTTGGTCGCCCAGTCAGCACAGTAATCTTCCAGACTGATGGTTGGTGTCAGATCTTCGGTAATAATAAACGAGGTTCTGGTCAGCGGATTAATGCCTTTTTCGCCGAATGCCACCCCATACATAGTATCAACGCCGACATCCCGCAGTCGATGAATCGCATTCCATTCGCGGTCTGCGCCTAATACTGGCATCCGCAATGAGAGTAAATTTTTGATTATCTCTTTCAGGGTCGTGCCGCGATGCCATTTGAGAAAATAGCTTTTGCCCGCCATTTCAAAGCGCAGAGTACGGCGAGTTTCCAGTTCACGAAATACCTCACCCTGCAAAGTTTTAACTTCCTCAAAAGGATCTTTTCCGCGCCATAACGTGGCAAACGGCTCTTTAAGTTCAACCATCCAGACCACCCGTTATGATATCCGCCGCTTTCTCTGGCAGACTGTATAAATCTTGTGTATCAGCATAATGTCGCGCATTTTCCGCCCAGGCCTGGCGCAATGAAAATTGCGTTAACGCTTTGCGTAAAATCTCATTCAATGTTTCCTGGCGGAATGGCTCAGCAATAGCCTCGCCACAATTGGCCTCGACAATATAAGGCGCATAGCCACAAACGGCTGTTGTTAGTACCGGTAATCCTGCAGTAATCGCTTCCAGCAGCACAATTCCCGCCGCTTCCTGGTAGGCAGGATGCAGTAATAAATCCGCCGCCGCCATTAATTCCGAGACATCGTTGCGCCCCGAGAAGAAGTGAACATTACTGCGCACGCCGCGTTTTTCTGCCAGCGCCTCAAATTTTCGCGGTTTATCCTGCCCAACAACATATAGCAATGTGTTGTGGCGCAGCGAATCCGGTAACGAAGCAAGTGCTTCAATGGAGCGATCGACACCTTTACGCGTGAAGTCTGAACCGACCTGCAACAATAAATATTGCTGTTCGGTTATTCCATTCTTCTTACGGAAGATTTCACGGCTATTGGCTGGCTGCTGGCTATATTTACGATCAGGGTAAATCCCCGGTGGCAGAATATGAAAACGCTCCGCTTCAGTCTGATAATGTTTCTGGAAATCGGCGATTTGCTTATCTGTCAGCATCAGCAGCTGTGTCGGCTTACCCTGTTCGAAGGTTGCCCGCTCAAAGGCGGCATAATGGCGATAACGTGACGTCAGGCGATAGAAAAAGCCTTTCTCCTGCGCTACTTTCTCGGCATAACAAACATCAGCGGCATAATAAACGTCCAGCCCCGGCATTTTGTTGAATCCAACGACTCTATCGACGGGATGTTCGCGTAAATGTTTTTGCACCCAGGCAAAATACTCCGCATTGCGCCCGTGATTGGTATGCGATTTAACCGGCACTTTGATCAGTTCAAATACATCAGGGCATTCGCCTTCCCACGACTGGGTATAAACCCGAACATGATGACCTCGAGCGGCGACTGTCTGAGCAATACGCATGAAATCGCGCTGCAAACCGCCAAAGGGAAAATATTTATATAAACAAAAAGCAACGATCATAACGACGTACCTGTCGTGGAGGAGGGCAGTAATTTATCGACAGCAGCAATGACATCTGCCGCCGGAATAACCGAAAGATACATCTCATTTCGGTCACGCTGATCGCGCGTTGGCATTTCCCGGTAATCTCCCGCCCAGAATTGAATCATGTTATTTGACCAGGGACGCCAGAAAATATGGTCTGTCGCACCAAACAGCGATATCAGCGGCGTATTAACTGCAGCGGCAATATGCGCCGGTGCGGAATCAACGCCAATAAACAGCTGGGCATGATCGATTAACGCACCAAGTTCCGGGAAGGTCACCTTTCCAGCCAGCGCCGTTACTGGTGGCGTCTGGCATCCCTGCGCAATTTCATTGACGCAGGCCAGATCGTCTTTATCTGGGCCGGACGTCAGAACGACTTCATAACCACGAGCATGTAAGGCATCAATCACAGCGGAAAACTTGGCGTTGTCCCAACATTTGAAGATTTGCCGCGCCGTAGGTTGGATAACCACATAATTTTGTCCAACACCTGCATGATCAAGTTCGCGACGTATACGTTTCCAGCTTGCAGGCGGGTAACTCATGGTTGTCTGCTTCACCAACGATTCAAGTCCCAATGGCGACAGCACGGATAAGTTACTTTCCACCACATTTCCACCCTGCAACGGCACCAAATGAGTGAAACTTTTACGCCAAAAAGCAGACTGCCGATGATGATAATCCTGGGAAATTTTCACACGGGCATTTAATAAGCGAACCAGTATAGCAACCATCCATTGATCGGTAAGATTGACGATAAGGTCATACTTATTGGCACGTAATACCTTGATGAGATGAAAAAAGTTGGCAATTTTTTCTGCGGCTTTTGCTTTTTTATTTTTTATGCCGTAGAGCGCGTTAATCTCTGGATTTTCAGACAGGATCGGGATGGTGTCCTGATAAAGCAGCACATCGATTTTTGCGTCAGGGTAATTTTTTTTCAGCGAACTAATGACGGGAGTAGTTAATAACATATCCCCATGAAAACGCATCTTAATGAGCAAAATTCTTCGAAATGGCTTATCCACAAGTAACTCTTTTTGTTGAGATTATCCGATTAAGGTGAAGCAGAAAAAGCACGCTACCGCCCCAGGCTCAACAGCTACCTGAATACTGATACCGCACTGATATTGACGCGCTAGTGTATCACTTCTTTCGCGGCAATCCGACCCGAATGATTTTTAAGCACATTGTTAATTTTCAATAAAGAAATCAATCAAATAAAATCATTAGCAACCATATTCTTTCACTGTTGCTCTGCGATTCCTTCCTGCACGTACAGCAGAAATCAATGAATCGCATAAAAATACAAAAAAAGTATAGATGTTCAGCAAGAATTGGCGGGTAAATTGCTATTTAAGTCAAAAACGGGAAAAGTAATGGTAAAGCCACAGCTAAATACATAGAATCCCCAGCACATCCATAAGTCAGCTATTTACTATGCTCGAATTGCTTTACACCGCCCTTCTCTACCTTATTCAGCCGCTGATCTGGATACGGCTCTGGGTGCGCGGACGTAAGGCTCCGGCCTATCGAAAACGCTGGGGTGAACGTTACGGTTTTTACCGCCATCCGCTAAAACCAGGCGGCATCATGCTGCACTCCGTCTCCGTCGGTGAAACTCTGGCGGCGATCCCGTTGGTGCGCGCGCTGCGTCATCGTTATCCTGATTTACCGATCACCGTTACAACCATGACGCCAACCGGTTCGGAGCGCGTACAATCGGCTTTTGGGAAGGATGTTCAGCACGTTTATCTGCCGTATGACCTGCCCGATGCGCTCAACCGTTTCCTGAATAAAGTCGACCCCAAACTGGTGTTGATTATGGAAACCGAACTATGGCCTAACCTGATTGCGGCGCTACATAAACGTAAAATTCCGCTGGTGATCGCTAACGCGCGACTCTCTGCCCGCTCGGCCGCAGGTTACGCCAAACTGGGTAAATTCGTCCGTCGCTTGCTGCGTCGTATTACGCTGATTGCCGCCCAAAATGAAGAAGATGGTGCGCGTTTTGTGGCGCTGGGCGCAAAAAATAATCAGGTGACCGTTACCGGTAGCCTTAAATTCGATATTTCTGTAACGCCGCAGTTGGCTGCTAAAGCCGTGACGCTGCGCCGCCAGTGGGCACCTCATCGCCCGGTATGGATTGCCACCAGCACTCACGAAGGCGAAGAGAGTGTGGTGATCGCCGCACATCAGGCATTGTTACAGCAATTCCCGAATTTATTGCTCATCCTGGTACCCCGTCATCCAGAACGCTTCCCGGATGCGATTAACCTTGTCCGCCAGGCTGGACTAAGCTATATCACACGCTCTTCAGGGGAAGTCCCTTCCACCAGCACGCAGGTTGTGGTTGGCGATACGATGGGCGAGCTGATGTTACTGTACGGTATTGCCGATCTCGCCTTTGTTGGCGGTTCACTGGTTGAACGTGGTGGGCATAATCCGCTGGAAGCTGCCGCACACGCTATTCCGGTATTGATGGGGCCGCATACTTTTAACTTTAAAGACATTTGCGCGCGGCTGGAACAGGCAAGCGGGCTGATTACCGTTACCGATGCCACTACGCTTGCAAAAGAGGTTTCCTCTTTACTCACCGACGCCGATTACCGTAGTTTCTATGGCCGTCATGCCGTTGAAGTACTGTATCAAAACCAGGGCGCGCTACAGCGTCTGCTTCAACTGCTGGAACCTTACCTGCCACCGAAAACGCATTGAGGTTGTTATGCAAAAACGGGCGATTTATCCGGGTACTTTCGATCCCATTACCAATGGTCATATCGATATCGTGACGCGCGCCACGCAAATGTTCGATCACGTTATTCTGGCGATTGCCGCCAGCCCCAGTAAAAAACCGATGTTTACTCTGGAAGAGCGTGTGGCGCTGGCACAGCAGGCAACCGCGCATCTGGGGAACGTGGAAGTGGTCGGGTTTAGTGATTTGATGGCGAACTTCGCCCGTAATCAACACGCTACGGTGCTGATTCGTGGCCTGCGTGCGGTGGCGGATTTTGAATATGAAATGCAGCTGGCGCATATGAATCGCCACTTAATGCCGGAACTGGAAAGTGTGTTTCTGATGCCGTCGAAAGAGTGGTCGTTTATCTCTTCATCCCTGGTGAAAGAGGTGGCGCGCCATCAGGGCGATGTCACCCATTTCCTGCCGGAGAATGTCCATCAGGCGCTGATGGCGAAGTTAGCGTAGCGTTTATGCCGGATGGTATGCCATCCGGCGCGCATCAATTACTTCTGGCACTGCCGACAATAAAACGTTGCCCGCTGCGCATGTTTAGTCGCCACAATCGGCGTACCGCACACCCGACAGGGCTCGCCTTTTCGCCCGTAAACCTGCAATTCCTGCGCGAAATAGCCCGGTTTACCATCACTTTGCAGAAAATCTTTCAGCGTTGTACCACCCTGCTCAATCGAACGCAGCAACACCGCTTTAATCACCTGAGCTAACAATTCACACTCTGCCAGCGACAGTGATGACGCCAGCCGATCCGGATGGATCCCCGCCGCAAACAGAGATTCGCTGGCATAGATATTCCCTACGCCTACCACCAGCTTATTATCCATCAGCCACGGTTTAATCGCCGTTTTTTTCTTCGCGCACTTCTGATGCAGGTACTCACCGTTGAAATCGTCGCTAAGCGGCTCCGGTCCAAGATGGGCCAGCACATTATGCCCTTCCAGCTCTTTGGTCCACAGCCAGGCACCAAAGCGGCGCGGATCGGTGTAGCGCAGCACTTTACCGTTGCTCATCACCAAATCAACATGGTCATGCTTTTCAGGGGGAAATTCTTCTGGAAGGATGCGCAGGCTGCCAGACATCCCCAAATGAATGATAATCCAGCCCTCCGGCAGCTCCAGCAGCAGATATTTAGCCCGCCGCTGCACGCTAAGCACTGGTTGGTCGCTTAAACGGTAGATCTCTTCTGAAACCGGCCAGCGCAAGCGTCCGTTGCGCACCACCGCATGAAGAATGGTTGCACCAACGAGATGCGGTTCTATGCCGCGACGGCTGGTTTCAACTTCGGGTAATTCAGGCATAGCATCTCCAGGAATGAACAGATGCAGTCAATATGGGGGCAGGCAGATAACAAAAAACCCCGCCGGGGCGAGGTTTTTCGTTACATCAAAGCAAAAATTATTTGATTTTCGCTTCTTTGTAGATCACGTGCTGGCGAACAACTGGATCGAATTTTTTCAGTTCCAGTTTTTCCGGCTTAGTACGTTTGTTCTTCGTAGTGGTATAGAAGTGACCAGTACCAGCAGAAGAAACCAGCTTGATTTTCTCACGAATACCTTTAGCCATGATTTATTTCCTCTAAGTACTTAGTACTTTTCGCCACGGGCACGCAGTTCAGCCAGAACTGTATCGATGCCTTTTTTATCGATTACACGCATACCTTTAGCAGATACGCGCAGGGTGACAAAACGCTTCTCGCTCTCAACCCAGAAACGGTGAGAGTGCAGGTTCGGCAGGAAACGGCGTTTAGTCGCGTTCAGTGCGTGGGAACGGTTGTTACCGGTCACCGGACGCTTGCCAGTAACTTGGCAGACTCGGGACATGTCTATTCTCCAAAAATCAAATTAGCTCGAGCTTCGTATGGGGTATTGGCGCCTCGTCAGGCTTTACAGCCCGGTCATCGCAGTTCTATGTGAACTCTCGATTGCCAGGCCCAAATGCCAAACCCGAGATTCTCAAAGGTGGCGTAGTATACGCTGACTCAGCGATGTGCTCAAGTCCCGAACAGACAAAGATCCCGAAGGATCGCGCATAGCGGGTTAAATCCAGCCGCGTTCGGCAAAAGAAACATACTCTCCACGCCCAATCACGATATGGTCGAGCACGCGTAAATCCATGAACTGACAACTCTTTATTATCCGTTCAGTAATGAGTTTATCCGCTTTACTGGGTTCAGCACAACCCGAAGGGTGATTATGTGCAAGGATCAGCGCCGAGGCATTTATTTTTATCGCTTCGCGGATAATTTCCCGAGGATGGACTTCAACATGGTTTAGCGTGCCGGAAAAAAGACGGCTATGCGTTATAACCCGGTGTTGTGAGTCGAGAAAGATCACCATAAAGATCTCCCGCTCCTCACCCGTGAGCTGGCTTTGTAAAAATTCCCGCGTCATCTCCGGGCTGAGTAAAGGGCTTTCTTCACGCATCCGCACGTTGTAGTAACGCCGCGCCAGTTCAGCAATCCCCTTTAGCTGGGCAAATTTCGCCACGCCAATTCCATGAACACCATTAAATTGTTCATATTCAGAGGTTAACAAGCCATAAAGAGAGCCGAAATTCTCCAGCATCTCTTTTGCCAGGGTTAATACATCTTTACCGCGCGTTCCGGTACGCAGAAATAGCGCCAGCAGCTCGACATCCGTTAAGGCGCTAATACCAAACTTCAGCATTTTTTCGCGCGGCATCAACAGCTGTGAATTGTTTTTCACCTTCACCTCCTTTGTGGTGCTCGCATCCTGTCATAGCCGTTCCGTTAAATCGACGGCCAGTTTTCAATCCTGGAAAGCGCCTCGCAAAGTGATTCTCAGGTGAAGGCACGACAACAAAAGTATTGTGATAAAATCGCCAACTTCTGGTGTCACCCAACAGGAAAAATCATCATGAGCCTGGCCGGTAAAAAAATCGTTCTCGGCGTCAGCGGCGGTATTGCTGCCTATAAAGCCCCTGAACTGGTGCGTCGTTTGCGCGATCGCGGGGCCGACGTCCGCGTAGCCATGACCGAAGCGGCAAAAGCCTTTATCACCCCACTTAGCTTGCAGGCGGTTTCTGGTTATCCCGTTTCCGACAGTCTGCTGGACCCGGCAGCCGAAGCCGCTATGGGCCATATTGAGCTGGGTAAATGGGCTGATTTAGTGATTCTCGCCCCTGCCACGGCAGATTTGATTGCCCGTGTTGCTGCCGGAATGGCGAATGATCTGGTATCGACGATTTGTCTGGCCACACCTGCGCCTGTAGCCGTGCTCCCCGCCATGAACCAGCAGATGTACCGTGCCGCTGCCACGCAGCATAATTTAGAGGTGCTTGCTTCCCGTGGTTTGCTCATCTGGGGGCCAGACAGTGGCAGTCAGGCTTGTGGTGATATCGGCCCTGGGCGAATGCTCGATCCGTTAACCATTGTTGATATGGCGGTAGCGCATTTTTCGCCCGTCAACGACCTGAAACATCTGAACATTATGATTACCGCCGGCCCGACGCGTGAACCGCTCGATCCAGTGCGTTATATCTCTAATCACAGCTCAGGCAAGATGGGTTTTGCTATCGCCGCCGCCGCTGCCCGTCGTGGCGCGAACGTCACGCTGGTATCAGGTCCGGTTTCACTACCGACGCCACCGTTTGTTAAACGTGTTGATGTGATGACCGCGCTGGAAATGGAAGCCGCCGTGAATGCATCTGTACAGCAGCAAAATATTTTTATCGGCTGTGCCGCCGTGGCGGATTATCGCGCAGCTACCGTGGCCCCAGAAAAAATCAAAAAGCAGGCCACGCAGGGTGATGAATTAACAATAAAAATGGTTAAAAACCCCGATATCGTCGCAGGCGTTGCCGCACTAAAAGACCATCGACCCTACGTCGTTGGATTTGCCGCCGAAACAAATAATGTGGAAGAATACGCCCGGCAAAAACGTATCCGTAAAAACCTTGATCTGATCTGCGCGAACGATGTTTCCCAGCCAACTCAAGGATTTAACAGCGACAACAACGCATTACACCTTTTCTGGCAGGACGGAGATAAAGTCTTACCGCTTGAGCGCAAAGAGCTCCTTGGCCAATTATTACTCGACGAGATCGTGACCCGTTATGATGAAAAAAATCGACGTTAAGATTCTGGACCCGCGCGTTGGGAAGGAATTTCCGCTCCCGACTTATGCCACCTCTGGCTCTGCCGGACTTGACCTGCGTGCCTGTCTCGACGACGCCGTAGAACTGGCTCCGGGTGACACTACGCTGGTTCCGACCGGGCTGGCGATTCATATTGCCGATCCTTCACTGGCGGCAATGATGCTGCCGCGCTCCGGATTGGGACATAAGCACGGTATCGTGCTTGGTAACCTGGTAGGATTGATCGATTCTGACTATCAGGGCCAGTTGATGATTTCCGTGTGGAACCGTGGTCAGGACAGCTTCACCATTCAACCTGGCGAACGCATCGCCCAGATGATTTTTGTTCCGGTAGTACAGGCTGAATTTAATCTGGTGGAAGATTTCGACGCCACCGACCGCGGTGAAGGCGGCTTTGGTCACTCTGGTCGTCAGTAACACATACGCATCCGAATAACGTCATAACATAGCCGCAAACATTTCGTTTGCGGTCATAGCGTGGGTGCCGCCTGGCAAGTGCTTATTTTCAGGGGTATTTTGTAACATGGCAGAAAAACAAACTGCGAAAAGGAACCGTCGCGAGGAAATACTTCAGTCTCTGGCGCTGATGCTGGAATCCAGCGATGGAAGCCAACGTATCACGACGGCAAAACTGGCCGCCTCTGTCGGCGTTTCCGAAGCGGCACTGTATCGCCACTTCCCCAGTAAGACCCGCATGTTCGATAGCCTGATTGAGTTTATCGAAGATAGCCTGATTACTCGCATCAATCTGATTCTGAAAGATGAGAAGGACACCACAGCGCGCCTGCGTCTGATTGTGTTGCTGCTTCTCGGTTTTGGTGAGCGTAATCCTGGCCTGACCCGCATCCTCACTGGTCATGCACTAATGTTTGAACAGGATCGCCTGCAAGGGCGCATCAACCAGCTGTTCGAGCGTATTGAAGTGCAGTTGCGTCAGGTATTGCGCGAAAAGAGAATGCGTGAGGGTGAAGGTTACACCACTGATGAAACCCTGCTGGCAAGCCAGATTCTGGCCTTCTGTGAAGGTATGCTGTCACGCTTTGTCCGCAGCGAGTTTAAATACCGCCCGACGGATGATTTTGACGCCCGCTGGCCGCTAATTGCCGCACAGTTGCAGTAATATGACGCCGGATGACTTTTCATCCGGCGAGTTTCTTTAAACGCCGAACTCTTCGCGATAGGCCTTAACCGCCGCCAGATGTTCCGCCATTTCCGGCTTCTCTTCCAGGTAAGCAATCAGGTCTTTCAGGGTGATGATAGAGATCACTTTGCAGTTGTAATCACGCTCAACTTCCTGAATTGCCGAAATCTCGCCGCGCCCCCGTTCCTGACGATCGAGCGAAATCAATACGCCAGCAAGCGTCGCGCCATTGGCCTGAATAATTTCCATCGACTCGCGAATCGCCGTTCCGGCGGTGATCACATCATCCACCAGCATTACGCGTCCTTGTAACGCGCTACCGACCAGATTGCCGCCTTCACCGTGGTCTTTTGCTTCTTTGCGGTTAAAGCAGTACGGCAGGTCCAGGTCATGATGCTCCGCCAGCGCCACGGCAGTTGTGGTGGCAATCGGGATCCCTTTGTAAGCAGGGCCAAACAGCAGATCGAACTCAATGCCGGAATCCACCAATGCTTCAGCGTAAAAACGGCCTAACAGTGCCAGATCGCGCCCGGTATTAAACAGCCCGGCGTTGAAGAAATAGGGGCTTTTGCGCCCGGATTTCAGCGTAAACTCGCCAAACTTTAACACCTGCTTGCTAAGCGCAAATTCAATAAACTGGCGCTGATATGGTTTCATGCCTTCGCTCCTCATCTTACTTTTCTACAGACAAAAAAAAGGCGACTCATCAGTCGCCTTAAAAATCAGTTTGCCAGCGCCGCCTTCTGCGTCGCTACAATGGATTCGATTCCCCCTCGGGCCAGCGCCAACAAGGTGAGTAACTCTTCATGGGTGAACGGCTCGCCTTCTGCCGTCCCCTGCACTTCAATGATGCGCCCGTCTTCGGTCATCACCACGTTCATGTCCGTTTCAGCGGCAGAGTCTTCAACGTATTCCAGATCGCAAACCGCTTCGCCGTTCACAATCCCGACAGAAACTGCGGCTACCATCCCTTTCATCGGGTTGGTTTTCAGCTTGCCGTTTTCCACCAGCTTCTGTAGCGCATCTGCCAGCGCCACGCAGGCACCCGTAATCGACGCGGTACGCGTGCCACCATCAGCCTGAAGCACGTCGCAGTCCAGCGTAATAGTGAACTCACCCAGCGCTTTCAAATCTACTGCCGCACGAAGAGCACGGGCGATCAGACGCTGGATTTCCATGGTGCGTCCACCCTGCTTACCTTTCGCCGCTTCACGCGCGTTACGGGTGTGGGTAGAACGTGGCAGCATGCCGTACTCTGCGGTGATCCAGCCCTGGCCCTGACCTTTCAGGAAGCGCGGCACGCCTTCTTCAATAGAGGCGGTACACAATACTTTGGTATCGCCAAATTCGACCAGCACCGAGCCTTCTGCATGTTTTGTATAGTTACGAGTCAGGGTAACGGGACGCACCTGATTATTGCTACGGCCTGCTGGACGCATATTGAAATCTCCGGCTTGAAACAAATGTGGCTGCGCATTATACGGACTTCCGGCGGTTATTCCTATCCTGACAAGGCATCGATGGCTATAATCCTTCCACCTCTCCTTTTATAAACAGGAACGTCTATGATCCGCAGTATGACCGCCTACGCCCGGCGTGAAATCAAGGGTGAATGGGGGAGCGCAACCTGGGAAATGCGCTCGGTAAACCAGCGTTATCTGGAAACTTACTTTCGTCTGCCGGAGCAGTTCCGTAGCCTTGAACCTGTCGTTCGCGAGCGTATTCGTTCTCGCCTGACGCGCGGTAAAGTGGAATGTACCCTGCGCTATGAACCAGATGTTAGCGCACAAGGTGAGCTGATCCTCAACGAAAAACTGGCTAAACAGCTGGTAACCGCCGCGAACTGGGTAAAAATGCAGAGCGACGAAGGGGAAATAAACCCGGTTGATATTCTGCGCTGGCCGGGCGTAATGGCAGCCCAGGAGCAGGATCTCGACGCGATTGCCGCTGAAATTCTCGCGGCGCTGGATGGTACGCTGGACGACTTTATCGTCGCACGCGAAACCGAAGGTCAGGCGCTGAAAGCATTGATCGAGCAGCGTCTGGAAGGCGTCACCGCCGAAGTGGTCAAAGTCCGCGCCCATATGCCGGAAATCCTGCAATGGCAACGTGAGCGTCTGGTCGCGAAGCTGGAAGATGCTCAGGTGCAACTGGAAAACAACCGTCTGGAGCAGGAGTTGGTTCTGCTGGCACAACGAATTGACGTTGCCGAAGAACTGGACCGCCTCGAAGCGCATGTCAAAGAGACCTACAACATTCTGAAGAAAAAAGAAGCGGTTGGTCGTCGTCTGGACTTTATGATGCAGGAGTTCAACCGCGAGTCGAACACTCTTGCGTCGAAATCTATCAATGCCGAAGTGACGAATTCTGCCATCGAGCTGAAAGTGTTGATTGAGCAGATGCGCGAGCAGATCCAGAACATTGAATAACTCGTAACGCCAATTCTTCCTTTTCAGCCTTCACAAATGCCGCCCACTCAAACAGAGCGGCATTTTTCCTCCCCGCAACATTCAATTCTGTTTTGCGTGCCTGCTCCAGATTTTGCGATGTTTTTTTGCCCAGCGCAGTGAGAACGTGAGATACTTACAACTGTATATAAACACAGTTGTAGACTTACTTTCCTTGCAATCGATATCACATGGAGTGGGCAATGAACGAACATCATCAACCTTTTGAAGAGATAAAGCTGATTAATGCAAACGGAGCAGAACAATGGTCAGCAAGACAACTTGGAAAACTACTGGGTTATTCAGAGTATCGTCACTTTATACCTGTATTAACGCGCGCCAAAGAAGCTTGTCTGAATAGTGGTCACACAATTGATGACCATTTCGAGGAGATCCTCGATATGGTCAAAATTGGCTCAAATGCCAAAAGAGCATTAAAAGACATCGTACTCTCCCGCTATGCCTGTTACCTGGTAGTACAAAACGGCGACCCTGCGAAACCGGTTATTGCGGCAGGGCAAACTTATTTTGCTATCCAGACCCGACGGCAGGAGCTGGCTGACGATGAAGCTTTCAGGCAACTTCGTGAAGACGAAAAGCGTCTTTTTCTGAGAAATGAGTTGAAAGAACATAACAAACAATTAGTTGAGGCAGCGCAGCAAGCTGGGGTAGCGACAGCTATCGATTTCGCCATATTTCAGAATCATGGTTACCGGGGACTGTATGGTGGATTAGATCAGAAAGCTATCCATCAGCGGAAGGGGCTGAAAAAGAGTCAGAAGATCCTGGATCATATGGGTTCAACAGAACTGGCGGCTAATCTCTTTCGAGCTACCCAAACAGAAGAAAAACTCAAGCGGGATGGCGTGAATTCAAAACAGCAAGCTAATACCACACACTTTGACGTGGGTAGCAAGGTGAGGCAAACCATTCAGGAACTTGGCGGAACCATGCCTGAGGAGTTGCCGACCCCGCAGGTCAGCATCAAGCAGTTGGAAAACAGTGTAAAAATTACAGAGAAGAAATAGCAGAAACTAAAAACTCTTTTTGTTGATTGAGATACCCGATGCGTAAGCCAAAGTCCAGGTGCGGTGAACACAATGGCTAAACATTGCACCTTTCTTTTCCACCCCTCAATTTTAACCTATTTTTTCTTATGCATTTTCTCAGACAAGAAGTCAGAAGAATGCATCTACGCTACAGAAAATAGCGATTTCACATAACTACAAGTTATCAATTTCCTCTCACCTTAAAAAATCTCAATCGTGACAATACGCACAAATCGCTACCCTGCCAGACAGATTTTTTAGGGAGAGAACCATGCTGTTACACATTTTGTATTTGGTTGGCATTACTGCCGAAGCCATGACGGGGGCGCTGGCGGCCGGACGACGGCGCATGGATACATTTGGCGTAATTATTATTGCGACCGCCACCGCAATTGGCGGAGGGTCAGTGCGCGATATTCTGCTGGGCCACTATCCGCTCGGCTGGGTCAAACACCCGGAATATGTGATTATCGTCGCTACCGCCGCAGTACTCACCACTATTGTTGCTCCTGTAATGCCTTACCTGCGCAAAGTGTTTCTGGTGCTCGATGCGCTCGGACTGGTAGTCTTTTCTATCATTGGCGCACAGGTTGCGCTGGATATGGGACACGGCCCGATCATTGCCGTTGTCGCAGCTGTGACGACCGGCGTATTTGGCGGCGTTTTGCGCGATATGTTCTGTAAACGCATCCCACTGGTATTCCAGAAAGAGTTGTATGCCGGTGTCTCATTTGCCTCCGCCGTGCTGTACATCGCGCTGCAACACTATGTTTCTAACCATGATGTGGTGATTATCTCCACCCTGGTTTTCGGCTTTTTTGCCCGTTTACTGGCGCTACGTCTTAAGCTGGGATTACCGGTCTTTTACTACAGCCACGAAGGTCACTAAGGTTCAAAACCTGTGATCTGCTGGGCAGCCAGCCAACTGCCCAGCTTCTTGATTTGCGCATTTTCCTTCCATTCAATAACCTGTCTGGCTCGCCCCGATCCAGTCCCCGGCAGCTGCTGCCAGAACTGTTCCGTGCTAAATAAAAGTTGCGACCAGGACCGTTCATCACTGGCATTAAGCGCCGCCCGGGTTAGCGGTATTCCCATTGCCATCACCCAGCGAGTAAAAGGCTGCTTACGAGCCAGATTAAACTGATGCCATAACTGCGCACTTTTACTTTTCGCGATCCCCGGCGTGTTCTGTAATTGCTCTGGCGTTAATAAAAGCCAGGAAAAGATATGCTCAAAGCGATGAGTCTGATGCAGCGCGCGCCAGCCGGCCTCACCAATGCCATCCAGCCCAAAAACCTGTTTTGACCCCAGCCAGACTAAGCGTGAAATGAACTGTTCCTGACAAACATCAGAAGCAAAGTAGCAGGTCAACGAGTTAAAGCGGTTTTCTGGTGGTGTCGGTTTTGTACGTTCTGCACCGCGCCACACCACATCATCAATGCGAGGAATACCCTGACCGGCAAGGCTGACGAGGATCTGATCACCAGGCGCAATATCCCACTCCTGCCAGCGCCTGACGGAACCAATATTCACCCGCTGGACTTTTTTATCATCCAGCATGACAGGTGCGAGTGACGCAACCACCGATATTTTACCGCTCTTACCCACCGCAAACTGAATCGCCTTCACTTCGACAACCTGAGCTACCGGTTGATATTTCCAGCCCACCAGCCACTCCGCCTGGCCCGGTAGCCAATGACGGGATTCGGGTTCCTTAGCCGCTCGCACAACCACGCCATCGGTGACGAAGGGTAATTTCGCTTTCCACCACTCATTGCGTACGCGCGCAACCTCATCAGCATTTTTCACCGCACGGGTATACGTCTGCGTTAGAGTAAAACCTGCGGTAGCCAGCTCCTTTAAACGATCGGTCATTAACTGCGGTCCATCCGGCCATGCCCAGACAAAAACGCCCAGAGAATTCAGCGTGTCGCTATCGTCCTGGCGCATCATCAGACCAGCAACTTTTGCGCGGGCATTTATTCCCCCCATTTGTTGTTGGATATGCACCTCGCGTTTGAGAAATATTTCCCCCTGAAGCGTACTGTTGGCTAAAGGCCCGCTAACGGTTTGCGGCACAGCGGAAATTAAGCGAACTTTCTGCGTCCAGTCCTCGCCTTTCAGGCCATTGCCGCGACTGATTGCTTTATTCAGTTTCCCGTCCCGATAAACCAGGGTTACCGCAACGCCATCAACTTTTGGCTGCACCCAAAGATCGCTACGTTCGCGCATCCACAGACTTAATGCGTTTTTATCCGCCATTTTGCGTACACCCGTATGGGCAACCGGATGTATAACCGCACCGTTTAAAGGCGGCATCATCACATCGCGGGTCTCGTTCCCAAAACAGCGTTGCCACTGCGTAAGACGGGCGCTTAACTGATCGTAAATACCGTCTTCCACCTCACTTTTCCCTTCTTTCCAGTAGTCATCGTCCCACTGTTTTATTTGCTGTTGCAGGCGGGAAATTTCTTCCTGTGCTCTGGCTGGCAACCAGGCCGGACAGACCGCCCACACAGATGATTGCCAGCACAAGATACTTATTAATATCGCCATCCATACTTTCATCATCACCTCCGCTGTAGATAGTCAGTCAGATATACAACGTGATGAAAGCAAAGCCGAGTGGCAAAAACGGAGTCTGCGAGGACGCTTCCTGAGAATCGTCTTTATTGCAGTGAATCACAGGCAAATGCGGAAGCAGCTACGCAAAACGCAACAACTTTGCGCAAAAAGTGTGAGCAAGGGCTACGTCACATGGCCGCGCCGTGTATAATAAGCTCGTATGTAGGCTTTATTTCGCTAATCACATACGAAAGATACTCATGGCTCAAGGCACGCTTTATATTGTTTCTGCCCCCAGTGGCGCGGGTAAATCCAGCCTGATTCAGGCTTTATTAAAAACCCAACCGTTGTATGACACCCAGGTTTCTGTTTCACACACCACACGCCAACCGCGTCCTGGTGAAGTCCACGGTGAACATTATTTCTTTGTTAATCATGATGAATTTAAAGAAATGATTAGCAGAGATGCGTTCCTCGAACACGCAGAAGTTTTTGGTAATTACTATGGCACTTCGCGTGAGGCCATTGAGCAAGTCCTGGCGACCGGTGTCGATGTTTTTCTCGATATCGACTGGCAGGGTGCGCAGCAAATTCGCCAGAAGATGCCGCACGCGCGGAGTATCTTTATTTTACCGCCGTCCAAAATTGAACTGGACCGCCGTCTACGCGGTCGCGGTCAGGACAGCGAAGAGGTCATTGCAAAGCGTATGGCGCAAGCTGTTGCAGAAATGAGCCATTACGCCGAATATGATTACCTGATTGTGAATGATGACTTCGATACCGCGTTGACCGATTTGAAGACCATTATTCGCGCCGAACGTCTGCGCATGAGCCGCCAAAAGCAGCGTCATGACGCTTTAATCAGCAAATTGTTGGCAGACTGAACCTGATTTCAGTATCATGCCCAGTCATTTCTTCACCTGTGGAGCTTTTTAAGTATGGCACGCGTAACTGTTCAGGACGCTGTAGAGAAAATTGGTAACCGTTTTGACCTGGTACTGGTCGCCGCGCGTCGCGCTCGTCAGATGCAGGTAGGCGGAAAGGATCCGCTGGTACCGGAAGAAAACGATAAAACCACTGTAATCGCGCTGCGCGAAATCGAAGAAGGTCTGATCAACAACCAGATCCTCGACGTTCGCGAACGCCAGGAACAGCAAGAGCAGGAAGCCGCTGAATTACAAGCCGTTACCGCTATTGCTGAAGGTCGTCGTTAATCACAAAGCGGGTCGCCCTTGTATCTGTTTGAAAGCCTGAATCAACTGATTCAAACCTACCTGCCGGAAGACCAAATCAAGCGTCTGCGGCAGGCGTATCTCGTTGCACGTGATGCTCACGAGGGGCAAACACGTTCAAGCGGTGAACCCTATATCACGCACCCGGTGGCGGTTGCCTGCATTCTGGCCGAGATGAAACTCGACTATGAAACGCTAATGGCGGCACTGCTGCATGACGTGATTGAAGATACTCCCGCCACCTACCAGGACATGGAACAGCTTTTTGGTAAAAGCGTCGCCGAGCTGGTAGAGGGGGTGTCGAAACTTGATAAGCTCAAGTTCCGCGATAAGAAAGAGGCGCAGGCCGAAAACTTTCGCAAGATGATTATGGCGATGGTGCAGGATATCCGCGTCATTCTCATCAAACTTGCCGACCGTACCCACAACATGCGCACGCTGGGCTCACTTCGCCCGGACAAACGTCGCCGCATCGCCCGTGAAACACTCGAAATTTACAGCCCGCTGGCGCACCGTTTAGGTATCCACCACATTAAAACCGAACTCGAAGAGCTGGGTTTTGAGGCGCTGTATCCCAACCGTTATCGCGTAATCAAAGAAGTGGTGAAAGCCGCGCGCGGCAACCGTAAAGAGATGATCCAGAAGATTCTTTCTGAAATCGAAGGGCGTTTGCAGGAAGCGGGAATACCGTGCCGCGTCAGTGGTCGCGAAAAGCATCTTTATTCGATCTACTGCAAAATGGTGCTCAAAGAGCAGCGTTTTCACTCAATCATGGACATCTACGCCTTCCGCGTGATCGTCAATGATTCCGACACCTGTTATCGCGTGCTCGGGCAAATGCATAGCCTGTACAAGCCGCGTCCGGGTCGCGTGAAAGACTACATCGCCATTCCAAAAGCGAACGGCTATCAGTCTTTGCACACCTCGATGATTGGCCCGCACGGCGTGCCGGTTGAGGTCCAGATCCGTACCGAAGATATGGATCAGATGGCAGAGATGGGTGTTGCCGCGCACTGGGCTTATAAAGAGCACGGCGAAACCAGTACTACCGCACAAATCCGCGCCCAGCGCTGGATGCAAAGCCTGCTGGAGCTGCAACAGAGTGCCGGTAGCTCGTTTGAATTTATCGAGAGCGTTAAATCCGATCTCTTCCCGGATGAAATTTACGTTTTCACACCGGAAGGGCGCATTGTAGAGCTGCCTGCCGGTGCAACGCCCGTCGACTTCGCTTATGCGGTGCATACCGATATCGGTCATGCCTGCGTGGGCGCACGCGTCGACCGCCAGCCTTACCCGCTGTCGCAGCCGCTTACCAGCGGTCAAACCGTTGAAATTATTACCGCACCGGGCGCTCGCCCGAATGCCGCGTGGCTGAACTTTGTCGTTAGCTCGAAAGCGCGCGCCAAAATTCGTCAATTGCTGAAAAACCTCAAGCGTGATGATTCTGTAAGCCTGGGACGTCGTCTGCTCAACCATGCGTTGGGTGGTAGCCGTAAGCTCAATGAAATCCCGCAGGAAAATATTCAGCGCGAGCTGGATCGCATGAAGCTGGCAACGCTTGACGATCTGCTGGCTGAAATCGGCCTTGGTAACGCAATGAGCGTGGTGGTCGCGAAAAATCTGCAACATGGGGACGCCTCCATTCCACCGGCAACCCAAAGTCACGGACATCTGCCCATTAAAGGTGCCGATGGCGTGCTGATCACCTTTGCGAAATGCTGCCGCCCTATTCCTGGCGACCCGATTATCGCTCACGTCAGCCCCGGTAAAGGTCTGGTGATCCACCATGAATCCTGCCGTAACATCCGTGGCTACCAGAAAGAGCCAGAGAAGTTTATGGCTGTGGAATGGGATAAAGAGACGGCGCAGGAGTTCATCACCGAAATCAAGGTGGAGATGTTCAATCATCAGGGCGCGCTGGCAAACCTGACAGCGGCAATTAACACCACCACCTCGAATATTCAAAGTTTGAATACGGAAGAGAAAGATGGTCGCGTCTACAGCGCCTTTATTCGTCTGACCGCCCGTGACCGTGTGCATCTGGCGAATATCATGCGCAAAATCCGCGTGATGCCAGACGTGATTAAAGTCACCCGAAACCGAAATTAATGTTTTATGAACCCAACACGTTATGCACGTATCTGCGAAATGCTCGCCAGGCGGCAGCCTGATCTGACCGTCTGCATGGAGCAGGTCCACAAACCTCATAACGTTTCTGCGATTATTCGTACCGCAGATGCCGTTGGTGTACATGAAGTTCATGCCGTCTGGCCTGGTAGCCGGATGCGCACCATGGCTTCGGCAGCTGCGGGTAGTAACAGCTGGGTACAGGTGAAAACGCACCGCACCATTGGCGATGCCGTCGCTCATCTGAAAGGCCAGGGCATGCAGATTCTGGCAACCCATCTTTCTGATAACGCTGTCGATTTCCGCGAAATTGATTACACTCGCCCAACCTGTATTTTGATGGGACAGGAGAAAACAGGCATCACGCAGGAAGCGTTGGCCCTGGCGGATCGGGACATCATCATTCCGATGATTGGCATGGTGCAATCGCTGAATGTTTCCGTTGCCTCAGCCCTCATTCTTTACGAAGCCCAGCGCCAGCGGCAAAATGCGGGCATGTACCTGCGTGAAAACAGCATGTTGCCGGAAGCAGAGCAACAACGCCTGCTGTTTGAAGGCGGCTATCCGGTGCTGGCGAAAGTCGCAAAACGCAAAGGCCTGCCTTACCCCCACGTCAATCAGCAGGGCGAAATTGAAGCCGATGCCGACTGGTGGGCCACTATGCAAGCTGCAGGGTAAGTACCATGAAAGGTCGCCTGTTAGATGCTGTCCCGCTCAGTTCCCTAACGGGCGTTGGTGCAGCGCTTAGTAACAAGCTGGCGAAAATCAACCTGCATACCGTGCAGGATCTACTCTTACACCTTCCCCTGCGCTACGAAGATCGCACCCATCTCTACCCCATCGGAGAACTACTACCGGGCGTTTATGCCACGGTAGAAGGCGAAGTACTGAATTGCAATATCTCCTTCGGCGGTCGGCGGATGATGACCTGCCAGATCAGCGACGGTTCCGGCATTCTCACCATGCGCTTTTTCAACTTCAACGCGGCAATGAAAAATAGCCTGACGACGGGCCGCCGCGTGCTGGCCTATGGAGAAGCAAAGCGCGGTAAATATGGCGCGGAGATGATCCACCCGGAATACCGCGTGCAGGGCGATCTCAGTACGCCAGAGTTGCAGGAAACGCTAACGCCGGTTTACCCAACAACGGAAGGCGTAAAGCAGGCCACGCTGCGTAAATTAACCGACCAGGCGCTGGATCTGCTCGACACCTGCGCCATTGAAGAACTCCTGCCGCCGGAACTGTCACAAGGAATGATGACGCTACCGGAAGCGTTGCGCACTTTGCACCGCCCGCCGCCGACGCTACAGCTTAGCGATCTCGAAACCGGGCAGCATCCAGCACAACGCCGTCTGATTCTGGAAGAACTGCTGGCGCACAACCTCAGCATGTTAGCCTTACGTGCCGGAGCACAGCGTTTTCATGCCCAGCCACTGAGCGCCAATGACGCGCTGAAAAATAAACTCCTCGCAGCCTTACCGTTCAAGCCAACGGGCGCACAGGCACGCGTAGCGGCGGAGATCGAGCGCGATATGGCGCTGGATGTGCCGATGATGCGCCTGGTACAGGGCGATGTAGGTTCCGGTAAAACGCTGGTCGCCGCCCTCGCCGCGCTGCGTGCGATTGCCCACGGCAAACAGGTGGCATTGATGGCACCAACCGAATTACTCGCCGAACAGCACGCCAATAACTTCCGTAACTGGTTTGCACCGCTCGGTATCGAAGTGGGCTGGCTCGCCGGTAAGCAGAAAGGTAAAGCGCGGCTGGCACAGCAGGAAGCCATCGCCAGCGGTCAGGTGCAGATGATTGTCGGAACACACGCCATCTTCCAGGAACAGGTGCAGTTTAACGGTCTGGCGCTGGTGATTATCGACGAACAGCATCGTTTTGGCGTGCATCAGCGTCTGGCGTTATGGGAGAAAGGCCAGCAGCAGGGCTTCCATCCGCATCAGTTGATCATGACCGCGACGCCGATCCCCCGCACGCTGGCGATGACCGCGTATGCTGATCTCGACACCTCGGTCATTGATGAACTGCCGCCAGGCCGCACGCCAGTGACTACGGTCGCTATTCCTGATACTCGCCGTACCGACATCATTGACCGCGTGCGCCACGCCTGCATGACTGAAGGTCGTCAGGCGTACTGGGTGTGCACACTCATTGAAGAGTCAGAGTTACTGGAAGCGCAGGCGGCGGAAGCTACCTGGGAAGAGTTGAAACTGGCGCTACCAGAGTTGAATGTTGGTCTGGTACACGGACGGATGAAACCAGCCGAGAAGCAGGCCGTCATGGCATCATTTAAACAAGGCGAGTTACACCTGCTGGTTGCCACTACCGTTATTGAAGTCGGCGTTGATGTGCCTAACGCCAGCCTGATGATTATCGAAAACCCGGAGCGTCTGGGTCTGGCGCAGTTACACCAGCTTCGCGGGCGTGTAGGTCGTGGTGCGGTGGCTTCTCACTGCGTGCTGCTCTACAAAACGCCGCTCTCCAAAACCGCGCAAATTCGGCTGCAAGTGCTGCGCGACAGCAACGACGGTTTTGTGATTGCACAGAAAGACTTAGAGATTCGCGGACCGGGTGAACTGTTAGGTACGCGTCAGACGGGTAATGCTGAGTTTAAAGTGGCGGATTTACTGCGCGACCAGGCGATGATCCCGGAAGTTCAGCGCCTGGCGCGACATATTCACGAACGTTACCCACAACAAGCAAAAGCCCTGATAGAACGCTGGATGCCGGAGACGGAACGTTACTCGAATGCGTAAAAGGCGGCGGTGAGAAGACCGCCATTTCAGGTTACCCTACCTTCCTGCCGGATGTGCTTCGTCCTACAAAAACTTATAAATTCAATAAATTGTGAATCAATGCGCAGCCTTGATAAGCGAAGCGTATCAGGCATTTGTCTTTGTTGCGGCGGCACTTCTACCGCCGCTTCATCGGTTAACCGGCAAAAATCGGCAACATTAAATACAGCTTAATCACCAGCGCGTTAACGATATCAATAAAGAACGCACCGACCATCGGCACTACCAGGAAGGCCATGTGCGACGGGCCAAAACGTTCAGTGATCGCCTGCATGTTGGCGATTGCCGTTGGCGTTGCACCGAGGCCAAAACCACAATGACCCGCAGCCAGCACCGCCGCATCGTAGTTTTTGCCCATCATGCGCCAGGTAACGAAGATGGCATACAACGCCATGAAGATGGTCTGTACCACCAGAATCGCCAGCATCGGCAGCGCCAGCGAAGCCAGCTCCCATAGTTTCAGCCCCATCAGCGCCATCGCCAGGAACAACGACAGGCTTACGTTACCCAGCACGGATACCGCACGCTCAAAGACGCGGTAAAAGCCCATCATTGACAGACCGTTGCTCAGAATCACGCCAACAAACAGTACACAGACGAAGGTCGGCAGTTCAAAAGCAGTGCCAGCCAAAAGTTGCGCAACAATTTTCCCCACCGTCAGGCAGATAGCAATCAGCGCGATAGTTTCAATCAGCACCAGCGAGGTGATCATGCGGCCCACATCCGGCTTTTCGAACGCCGTCGGGACTTCCTGGTCATCCGGAATACCGTTCGGCGTGGTGGAGTGTTTCACCAGATAGCGCGCTACCGGACCGCCAATCAAGCCGCCCAGCACCAGACCAAACGTCGCACAGGCCATCGCCACTTCCGTCGCATTGGTGAAGCCATAGCGTTCAATGAACAATTTACTCCACGCAGCGCCCGTACCGTGACCGCCGGAAAGCGTAATAGAACCGGCCAACAGCCCCATCAGCGGATCAAGCCCTAACAGGCTAGCCATACCAATGCCAATGGCATTTTGCATCACCAACAGACCAACAACCACAATCAAGAAGATGCCAACCACACGCCCACCAGCACGCAAACTGGCAATGTTGGCGTTCAGGCCAATGGTGGCGAAGAAAGCCAGCATTAACGGATCGCGCAGGGACATATCAAAGTTGACTTCCCAGCCCATGCTTTTTTTCAGTACCAGTAGCGCTAACGCCACCAACAAACCACCCGCAACAGGTTCCGGTATGGTGTATTTCTTCAAAAAGGAGACGGAATGGACCAACTTACGCCCGAGCAGCAACGTCAGCGTTGCGGCAACAAGCGTTGCTAAAGTATCGAGATGAAACATAGTTACTCCTTTGTATCCGCATCACTCTTTCATACTCGTCATACTTCATCGCGCAGTGGCAACTTATGAACTATGACGGGTATCGAGTTATGCTTTCCTGGGTCAAATTCTCAGCTGTTAATGAACAAATGGCATGGATTTTAAGCAGAAAAATACCAAAAGTTATATAAAAAAGTGCATTTATCTCATTTAAATATTTAGATGAGGATGTGGCAAACGTTTGCTTTTCTCTTTCGGTCAGCTAAAATGCCCGCTTTGCTACCACGGGATTGTTTTCGATGTCTGTTTCCACCCTCGAGTCAGAAAATGCGCAACCGGTTGCGCAGACTCAAAACAGCGAACTGATTTACCGTCTTGAAGATCGTCCGCCGCTTCCTCAAACCCTGTTTGCCGCCTGTCAGCATCTGCTGGCGATGTTCGTTGCGGTGATCACGCCAGCGCTATTAATCTGCCAGGCGCTGGGTTTACCGGCACAAGACACGCAACACATTATTAGTATGTCGCTGTTTGCCTCCGGTGTGGCGTCGATTATTCAAATTAAGGCCTGGGGTCCGGTTGGCTCCGGGTTGTTGTCTATTCAGGGCACCAGCTTCAACTTTGTTGCCCCGCTGATTATGGGCGGTACCGCGCTGAAAACCGGTGGTGCTGATGTTCCTACCATGATGGCGGCTTTGTTCGGCACGTTGATGCTGGCAAGTTGCACCGAGATGGTGATCTCCCGCGTTCTGCATCTGGCGCGCCGCATTATTACGCCGCTGGTTTCTGGCGTTGTGGTGATGATTATCGGCCTGTCGCTAATTCAGGTGGGGCTGACCTCCATTGGCGGCGGTTACGCAGCCATGAGCGATAACACCTTCGGCGCACCGAAAAATCTGCTGCTGGCGGGCGTGGTCTTAGCCTTAATTATCCTGCTTAACCGTCAGCGTAACCCATATTTGCGCGTGGCCTCACTGGTGATTGCGATGGCGGCCGGATATGCGCTGGCGTGGTTTATGGGCATGTTGCCAGAAAGCAACGAACCGATGACGCAAGAACTGATTATGGTGCCAACGCCGCTCTATTACGGTCTTGGCATTGAATGGAGTCTGCTGCTACCGCTGATGCTGGTCTTTATGATCACTTCACTGGAAACCATTGGCGATATCACGGCGACCTCTGACGTTTCCGAACAGCCAGTGTCCGGTCCGCTGTACATGAAACGCCTGAAAGGCGGCGTGCTGGCAAACGGCCTGAACTCGTTTGTTTCGGCGGTGTTTAACACTTTCCCGAACTCCTGCTTCGGGCAGAACAACGGTGTGATCCAGTTGACCGGTGTTGCCAGCCGCTATGTCGGTTTTGTCGTCGCGCTGATGTTGATCGTGCTGGGTCTGTTCCCGGCAGTGAGCGGTTTTGTACAACACATTCCTGAACCGGTTCTGGGCGGCGCAACGCTTGTAATGTTTGGCACCATCGCCGCCTCCGGTGTGCGTATCGTTTCTCGTGAGCCGCTGAACCGTCGGGCGATTCTGATTATCGCGCTGTCGCTGGCGGTCGGTCTGGGCGTGTCTCAGCAGCCGCTGATTTTGCAGTTTGCCCCTGAATGGCTGAAAAACCTGCTCTCCTCCGGGATCGCCGCGGGCGGTATTACTGCCATCGTGCTGAATCTGATTTTCCCACCAGAAAAACAGTAATTCACTGGCGGCGGTAAGATAATTACCGCCGCAGTCTCACCTCTTTCACCATTCCCGCCTTGAGGATTGCGCGTAAATCGTGCATAACTCCCTTATGTGCTTTTCACGGGATGGAAGACCATGAAATTTATTGGGAAGCTGCTTCTCTACATTCTCATCGCTCTGTTAGTGGTGATCGCTGGCCTCTATTTTCTTCTGCAAACCCGCTGGGGAGCAGAACATATCAGCGCATGGGTTTCCGAAAATAGTGACTATCATCTGGCCTTCGGGGCGATGGATCACCGTTTTTCCGCGCCATCTCATATCGTGCTGGAGAACGTCACGTTTGGTCGTGATGGTCAGCCCGCGACCCTGGTGGCCAAAAGTGTCGACATTGCGCTAAGCAGTCGCCAACTGACCGAACCACGCCATGTCGATACCATCCTGCTGGAAAACGGGACGCTGAATCTCACCGACCAGACCGCGCCGCTACCGTTCAAAGCCGATCGTCTGCAACTGCGTGATATGGCGTTTAATAGCCCGAATAGCGAATGGAAACTGAGCGCGCAGCGGGTAAATGGCGGCGTGGTTCCGTGGTCACCAGAAGCCGGTAAAGTGCTGGGTACGAAGGCGCAGATTCAGTTTAGTGCCGGATCGCTTTCGCTCAATGATGTTCCTGCCACCAATGTACTGATTGAAGGCAGTATTGATAACGATCGCGTTACGCTGACTAACCTGGGTGCCGACATCGCCCGCGGGACATTAACCGGAAACGCGCAGCGTAACGCCGACGGCAGCTGGCAAGTGGAAAATCTGCGCATGGCGGATATCCGTCTACAAAGCGAAAAATCGCTAACCGACTTCTTTGCGCCATTACGCCCTGTCCCGTCGTTGCAGATTGGTCGCCTGGAAGTCATCGACGCTCGCCTGCAAGGTCCGGACTGGGCGGTGACCGACCTCGATCTCAGCTTGCGCAACATGACCTTCAGTAAAGATGACTGGCAGACACAGGAAGGCAAACTGTCGATGAACGCCAGCGAGTTCATTTATAGTTCGCTGCATTTATTTGACCCGATTATAAACGCGGAATTTTCCCCGCAGGGCGTAGCGCTGCGCCAGTTCACCAGCCGCTGGGAAGGGGGCATGGTCAGAACGTCCGGGAACTGGCTGCGCAACGGGAAAACGTTGATCCTTGATGATGCGGCAATTGCCGGGCTGGAATATACCTTGCCGAAAAACTGGCAACAGTTGTGGATGGAAACGACACCCGGCTGGTTAAACAGCCTGCAACTGAAGAGATTTAGCGCCAGCCGCAATCTGATCATTGATATCGACCCTGACTTCCCGTGGCAGCTCACCGCGCTCGATGGTTACGGTGCCAACCTGACGCTGGTTACCGATCATAAATGGGGCGTCTGGAGTGGTTCGGCGAATCTGAATGCCGCCGCCGCGACATTCAATCGTGTTGATGTTCGTCGCCCATCGCTGGCGCTGACCGCCAACAGCAGCACGGTGAATATCAGCGAACTGAGTGCATTTACTGAAAAAGGCATTCTGGAAGCCACCGCCAGTGTTTCACAAACGCCACAACGTCAGACCCATATCAGCCTGAATGGACGCGGTGTGCCGGTGAATATTTTGCAACAGTGGGGATGGCCTGAATTACCGTTGACTGGCGACGGCAATATTCAACTTACTGCCAGTGGCGATATTCAGGCCAATGTCCCGCTGAAACCTACGGTTAGCGGGCAATTGCATGCCGTGAACGCCACAAAGCAGCAAGTGACTCAAACCATGAATGCAGGCGTCGTTTCCAGTGGTGAAGTTACGTCGACGGAGCCGGTGCAGTAAAAATCAATCTCGCCGGGTACGATTGAGACGTACCCGGCATTTCTTAAATTGATTACAACGTAATTGTCAGCGCATTCCCTTGAGGCGTCACCACCAGCCCCTGCTCACTTTCAGCCTGCGAACCACCTTGCAGACCATTTACTTTCACAACATTGCGCAAGCACAGTGTCCAGTTCTTCGCCTCGCCCGCACCAGTCACAGTAATCGTGTTACCAGTACGTGTTGCTTTTAGAGTAAAGATCACCGAACCGTCAGCAGCGGGCACTTCACAAAGAGCTTCATGCCCGTCTTGCAGATTAAAGAGCTGGAATGCCGTGCCTTCGTGCCACGCGTAATCGGGACGTTGCTCGTTGTTGCCCAGCGCCAGTAGGGTGTTATCACGCACATAAACGGGCAGACTCAGGAAGCTGTGCTGCTGTTTATGCCAGCGACTACCATCGAGTTCATCGTTGTGCCACAGATGTGTCCAGCGACCTTCCGGCAAGTAGAACTGCACATCGCCCGCTTCAGTGAACACCGGCGCAACCATCACGTTGTCGCCTAACATGTATTGACGGTCAAGGTAATCACAAGCCGGATCGTCCGGGAACTCCATCATCATGGCCCGCATCATCGGCGTACCCTGCGCGTTCGCACGAGCAGCTTCACGATACAGATACGGCATCATGCGGCATTTCAGTTGCGTGAAGAAGCGCACCACATCACAGGACTCATCATCGTAGGCCCACGGCACACGATAAGATTTGCTGCCATGTAAACGGCTATGGCTGGAGAGCAAACCAAACGCGCACCAGCGTTTGTAAACGTGCGCCGGAGCGGTATTCTCAAAGCCGCCGATATCGTGGCTCCAGAAGCCAAAACCTGAAAGGCCAATAGACAAACCACCGCGCAGGCTTTCCGCCATTGATTCGTAGTTAGCGTAACAGTCACCACCCCAGTGTACCGGGAATTTCTGCGCACCAACGGAGGCCGAGCGAGCAAACAAGACGGCTTCT
Organism: Escherichia sp. F1; assembly: GCF_046764225.1. NCBI lineage: Bacteria > Pseudomonadati > Pseudomonadota > Gammaproteobacteria > Enterobacterales > Enterobacteriaceae > Escherichia > Escherichia sp. F1. The sequence goes on along the minus strand of NZ_CP177202.1, from coordinate 73,962 downwards.
TCCTCGCCAACGGTTTCCTTGAGCACGTTCCACACCAGTTCGTTGTAGATGTACGCATAATGGTTATGCATTTTCTGCGGATCGGAACCGTCAAACCACTGAACATCGGTTGGAATACGTTCGCCAAAGTCGGTCTTAAAGCAATCAACGCCCATCGCGACCAGACCTTTCAGTTTGTCGGCGTACCATTTGCAGGCATCCGGATTGGTAAAGTCATAAATCGCCAGACCTGGCTGCCATTTATCCCACTGCCATAACGAACCGTCCGGGCGTTTGAGTAAATAGCCTTTCTCTTGTAACTCTTTAAAGACAGGGGATTTTTGCCCGATATAGGGGTTAATCCAGACACAGATTTTTAGCCCTTTCGCTTTCAGGCGGCGGATCATCCCTTCCGGGTCCGGGAAAGTCAGCGGGTCCCACTCAAAATCGCACCACTGGAAGGCTTTCATCCAGAAACAGTCAAAGTGGAAAACATGCAGTGGCAGATTGCGTTCCGCCATACCATCGATAAAGCTGTTTACCGTCGCCTCGTCGTAGTTGGTGGTAAATGAAGTGGTTAGCCACAGGCCGAAGGACCACGCGGGCGGCAGCGCCGGACGACCAGTAAAACGGGTATAACGATCAAGTACCGCTTTCGGCGTCGGGCCGTCGATAACAAAGTATTCGAGATATTCACTCTCAACGCTGAACTGCACTTTGGAGACTTTCTCCGATCCCACTTCAAAAGAGACGCATTGAGGATGATTGACCAGTACCCCATAACCACGGTTAGTCATATAGAACGGAATATTTTTATACGCCTGTTCAGTACTTGTGCCGCCGTCCCGGTTCCAGGTCTCTACCGTCTGGCCATTGCGCACCAGCGCAGTAAAGCGCTCTCCCAGACCGTAAACTGTTTCGCCAACGCCAAGATCCAGCCGCTCAAACATATAATTTCGTTGATTATTCGTGTCCTGCACGTAGCCATTATTTTTCACCTGACTACCGGTAATACGTTCGCCGTTACGCAGAAAATCCAGTGACCAGAACTCACCTTTGCTGACACGCGCACTTAAGTTGCCACTTTTAAACTCAGCGTAACGTTCTGTGTTTTCGATTGTGACCTTCACGTCCTGCAAAATATTGAGCGGGTAATGAGGACCGTTATTCAGCGCCCCCTGAAAATGCTCAATCCGTACACCGACAATACCTTCCTGTGGGGAGAAAAAGCGCAGCGTAAATAAAGGCGTGTCAAGCTGCCAGGTACGTTCACGTACATCACGGGGGGCAGCATAGACCACCATTTCATTACCCTGCTGTTCAACCTCGAACACCTGAAGCGGGTGAATCAAATTGAGGCCAGGTTGAATCAACCAGTTTCCATCGCTAATTTTCATTGCCGTTCCTTAGTTCTGCACTTCTTGAGAGGTGAATTGTTGCTGGCAACGGCGTTTGCCCTGGGCCAGCTGTTCCATAACGGTTTTCAGATTGTGCGTCGTGAGTGAGTAGTAGCGTTTAGCGATAATCGCGCTCAGCAAGTAACAGATCGCCGGAACAATCGTGAATAGCGCGATAATGATGCTAATCGTGGCGCTGTTCTGCGCTTTTTCTGCCGCATCATATCCGCCATAAGCCAGCATCCAGCCGATAAGAGCGCCGCCGAAGGCCAACCCCAGTTTGAGCACAAACAACGTGCCAGCAAAACTGATCCCGGTCAGGCGTTTACCATTGCACCACTCGCCGTAGTCGACGGTATCGGACATCATTACCCACTGGATAGGTGTCACCAGTTGATGCAACACACCAATCACGAAGATGAAGACAAACATGGTGATGCTGGCCTGCATAGGAACAAAGAACATCGCGAGGCTAATCACTGCCAGCAGGGCGTTAGTCCACCAGAAGATAGTGACTTTACATTTCCAGTCGGTCAGCGGTTTCGCCAGTGCGGAACCAATCAGGTTACCTACGCAATAAGTGGTGAGAAAAGCGACAAACACTTCCGGCGTGCCCAAAATCCATGTGACGTAATACATCATCGCTCCACCGCGGACGCACACCGCCAGGATATTGAAAATGGTTAGTAAACCGACAATCCGCCACTGGTCGTTTTGCCAGATATCACGTAAATCTTCCCGCATAGACGTCGTTGTAGGTGGTGCTTCAACGCGTTCTTTAGTGGTGAAGAAACAGAATGCCAGCATCATGAATGCCACCACGGAAAGGACCGCGATACCGCCCTGGAAACCGAGTGGTTTATTATCACCGCCAATTAAATTAACCAGTGGCATCATCAGAACAGTAGAGAGCATGCCTCCCGCGGTCGCCAGCACAAAACGCCAGGATTGCAGCGAGATACGCTGAGTCGGGTCATTGGTGATTACACCACCCAATGCGCAGTAAGGGATATTGACGACGGTATAAAGTAAGGTAAGTAGGGTGTAAGTAATTGCTGCATAAATCATTTTTCCGTTCATACTGAGATCTGGCGTGCTATAGGCCAGTACACAGACGATCCCAAATGGCAGTGCGCCAAACAGTACCCACGGACGAAATTTACCCCAGCGAGAGCGCGTTCGATCGGCCAACAACCCCATGCAAGGATCGGAAATCGCATCCAGTGCACGAGCGACCAAAAACATGGTTCCGACAAATCCGGCAGGTATGCCAAAAATATCGGTATAAAAGAACATCATATATAACATTACGTTATCGAAAATAATGTGGCTGGCGGCGTCTCCCATGCCATAACCAATTTTCTCTTTAACGGACAACACTTCACTCTTCATCTGCTTTTCCTTGATGCTATAGGGGTGCTGAGACCGATAACGCATTTTGTAAACCATCCCTGTGAGAGCGAATATTCCGATATCTGGTTATTAATTTATGATTCTTGTTTTATGTGATCGTGGTAGCGTTAATTCCGCTCATATATCATTGTAAAATATGGGTTTTATATGAATTATAATGCTTTCGTGATAATACGCTGCGTGTATTAGGCGGAAAAAACTGATCTGGGGGATGTAGAAACTCAAGGAAGTAGCTATAATGCGCCCCGCCTCCATGTAGCAATCGAGGCGCGGAAGATCGTCGTCTCCGGTGAGGCGGCTGGACTTCAAATCCAGTTGGGGCCGCCAGCGGTCCCGGGCAGGTTCGACTCCTGTGATCTTCCGCCAAAATGCCTCTTCTGACATTCTCCAACCCCTTGTAATACTGTCAATCCAGATATTTTCTACTGCTCAATATTCAATCGGCTTCAGGAATACCTGATCAAAGGTTTTATGATGGACGATGAGCGACTGAAGAATCCGCCTGTCGGTTCTTCTGTCCTCGAACGCATCCGCGATATTCGCACCAGCATGCGCCGTGTTTAATTGCAGGTGATTTGCCCCCTGCTGACTCTCAGCCAACTGTATCGCCATTAAGGTGCAGATGTTGTTTTACACGCTCCAGAACACCCTTTTTTATACGACTATTCTATTCCTTTAACCGCTGGCAAAAAAAACTGACCTATAAACTTCACCAATAATCAGACTGCCATCAAGATTAATTTGTTCATTTAATATATCAAATCAACTTGTTTTATTTTTACTATCAAAAAAAGCTCATTGCCTTACTATAATTAATATATAAATTCGGTGATTAATTCTTAACATGCTTTTGCTAATAATCTCAATTGCTGGCCCTATAATATTGCGCTAGCATTGTTTTCTGGTTGTATCAGCGATACTCAAAAATTCTTAATACAATACTCATTCGACTGGTACTTATTTGTAACTCAGTTATATTTTGTCGCCCGGTGATTCAGAAGAATGCAAAAAACGGCTACCACTCCATCAAAAATACTTGATCTCACCGCCGCGGCATTTTTACTTGTCGCCTTTCTGACTGGTATTGCGGGCGCTCTCCAGACTCCCACCCTAAGTATATTCCTTGCAGATGAACTGAAAGCCCGTCCTATAATGGTAGGTTTTTTCTTCACCGGTAGCGCTATTATGGGGATTCTGGTCAGTCAATTTCTGGCAAGGCACTCCGATAAACAAGGCGACCGTAAATTACTGATTCTGCTATGTTGCTTATTTGGAGTGCTGGCCTGCACGCTTTTTGCGTGGAATCGCAACTACTTCATTCTGCTCTCAACGGGCGTACTTCTGAGTAGTTTTGCTTCCACCGCAAACCCGCAAATGTTCGCCCTCGCCCGTGAACACGCCGACAGAACAGGCCGTGAGACGGTAATGTTCAGTACATTTTTACGTGCTCAGATCTCGCTTGCCTGGGTTATCGGGCCACCGCTCGCTTATGAACTGGCAATGGGATTTAGTTTTAAAGTGATGTATCTCACCGCTGCCATCGCATTTGTTGTTTGCGGGCTGATAGTCTGGTTGTTTTTGCCATCAATACAAAGAAATATTCCTGTCGTTACCCAACCCGTAGAAATTTTACTCTCCACCCATAGGAAGCGGGATACGCGGCTACTTTTTGTGGTCTGTTCAATGATGTGGGCGGCGAATAATCTCTACATGATAAATATGCCGCTATTTATTATTGATGAACTACATTTAACCGATAAACTGGCTGGAGAAATGATTGGTATCGCTGCCGGTCTGGAAATTCCGATGATGTTAATCGCAGGCTATTACATGAAACGTATTGGCAAGCGACTATTAATGCTCATTGCTATCGTGAGTGGAATGTGTTTTTACGCCAGCGTACTCATGGCGACGACTCCGGCAGTTGAGCTGGAATTGCAAATTCTAAATGCCATCTTCCTTGGTATTCTCTGTGGTATCGGCATGCTTTATTTTCAGGACCTGATGCCTGAAAAAATAGGCTCTGCGACAACGTTATATGCAAATACCTCACGCGTCGGCTGGATTATCGCCGGCTCTGTTGACGGAATTATGGTTGAAATCTGGAGCTACCACGCGTTGTTCTGGCTGGCGATAGGGATGTTGGGTATTGCGATGATTTGCCTGCTGTTTATTAAAGATATTTAGCTCACCAGTCTGGGCTAAGAAAAATCGGCGTGGCGCAAACAGAGCCATCCTCGCCATTTTTGCTATCATGCCTGCATACATAAACGACAAAACAGTATGCAGAGGGAAAAATGGGTTCCACCAGAAAGGGGATGCTGAACGTTCTGATTGCCGCCGTGTTGTGGGGAAGTTCAGGGGTCTGCGCGCAATACATCATGGAGCAAAGCCAGATGTCGTCGCAGTTTTTGACTATGACGCGTTTGATATTCGCCGGTTTGATTCTGCTGACGCTGTCATTTGTTCATGGCGATAAAATCTTTTCTATTATTAACAATCACAAAGATGCCATTAGTCTGCTGATTTTTTCCGTGGTTGGCGCGCTAACCGTACAGCTCACTTTTTTGCTAACCATCGAAAAATCGAACGCAGCCACGGCAACGGTGCTGCAATTCCTCTCACCGACGATTATCGTCGCCTGGTTCTCACTGGTGCGTAAATCCCGCCCGGGCATTCTGGTTTTTTGCGCTATTTTGACATCGCTGGTCGGGACTTTTTTACTGGTGACACACGGTAATCCGACGTCATTATCGATCTCTCCTGCCGCGTTATTCTGGGGCATTGCCTTGGCATTTGCTGCGGCATTCTATACCACCTATCCCTCAACGCTGATTGCCCGCTATGGCACGTTGCCTGTCGTCGGCTGGAGTATGCTGATCGGCGGTCTGATCCTGCTGCCCTTCTATGCCGGGCAAGGAACAAACTTCGTGGTTAATGGCAGCCTGATTCTGGCGTTTTTCTATCTGGTGGTAATCGGAACTTCGCTAACCTTTAGTCTATATCTGAAAGGCGCACAGCTCATTGGCGGTCCAAAAGCCAGCATTTTGAGCTGTGCAGAACCATTAAGTAGCGCGCTGCTCTCTTTGCTGTTGCTGGGGATCACATTCACATTACCGGACTGGCTGGGAACGCTTCTGATTCTGTCATCAGTGATTTTGATTTCAATGGATTCCCGTCGCCGCGCCAGAAAAATAAATCGTCCGGCGCGGGATGAATGAGAATTACCAGCCAGGCACCGCGCCACCGTTAAAGAGGGTTTCTGCCGCTTTAGCGACTTCGGATGATTGATAAGATTGCAGAAATTCCTTCACGTTTTCTGCATTCTTATTATCTTCCCTTGCTACCAGAATGTTCACATACGGCGAATTTTTATCTTCAATAAATACGCTGTCGTGCACCGGAGAAAGTCCGGTCTGCTGAATGTAAGTGGTGCTGATAATCGCCACATCAACTTTGGGATCATCCAGTATGCGCGGGAGCTGCGCCCCCTCGAGTTCCATAATCTGCAAATGACGAGGATTATCGGTTATATCCAGCGCGGTAGGTAATAACCCTTTTCCCTCTTTCAGAGTAATTAGCTTCTCTTTTTGCAACAGTAAAAGCGCGCGACCAAGGTTGGTCGGGTCGTTGGGGATCGCCACTGTCGCGCCTTCTTTTATTTGCGCCACGGTTTTGATTTTTTTGGAATAACCCGCCATAGGGAAGACAAACGTATTTCCCACCGCTACCAGTTTATAACCATGCGCCTGATTATCTTGTTCAAGAAAGGGTCGATGCTGGAAGACGTTCGCATCAAGCTCGCCATGATTTGTCGCATCGTTCGGTAGCAACGAACCGCTAAATCCTACCAGTTCAACATCGAGGCCATATTTCTCTTTTGCCACCTTTTTAGCGACTTCCGCGACATCTTGTTCTGCGCCATTAATAACGCCCACTTTAATGTGCTTTTCATCGCTGCTGCTCTGGTCGCAACCTGCCAGCAGAATTCCTGCCAGTAATAATGCGGCCCCCGCCCGTAGATGATGTGTTGTCAGTTTCACTTTTTTATCCTTTTTTTAATCGTTAACTGACTATAATGGCAAGATCACTACGATTTAAAAAACGAAAAGCTATCGAATAGAAGAAAAAGGTATAAAAAACTGGCACTTCTTACTGACCACGCAAACACCTTTCGTACAGCATGATGAGAGCGGTAAAAGCAAACTACACTTATGCTTCATTCGATGCACATTTGCAGAAGGTTGCAGCTATGAAGCCAACGATGCTACTCATGATTACCGTATTCCTGACTTTTCCAGCCATTTCTCAGGCCGAGTCGCCATTCAGCTCGCTACAGTCGGCAAAAGAGAAAACCACGGTATTGCAAGATTTACGTAAAATTTGCACGCCACAGGCGTCATTATCAGACGACGCGTGGGAAAAATTAATGTTGTCTGATGAGAGTAACAAACAACATATCCGCGAAGCTATTGTGGCGATGGAGCGTAATAATCAGAATAACTACTGGGAAGCGCTGGGTAAGGTGGAATGCCCGGATATGTGAATTTCGCACACCTCCGCGCTCAGGCCAGCAGCCGCTGACGTACGCTCGCACATCAGTAAATCACCTGCTTTTTCAAATTCCAATCAAAATTGAACCCGTTCATCAGGATTGTGGATAAATTTCCCTCTACATTGTTTTCATTTCATCACATAGAAAATCTTATCTCATTGAAACAATACTTGTTTTTAATGCAGAAAAGGAAGCCCAACGGATGGGCATAAAAATGAGCGAATTTTGATATCACCCCCCTCTAAAAAATGGTGAAGTCTGAACAAAGAATGTTCGAAAGGAGAGAGTAGAGATGGAAAGCGCAAATCAGGATTTAGAAGAAAATAAAGAAATTGCCAGTAAGTTCGAACGTGCATTAGGTATGGGAGCAACACTTGCAGAGCTGCATGGCATTACTCCGGATACCCTTGAAGGCGTTTATGCTTACGCTTATAACTTTTATGAAAAAGGAAGACTTGACGAAGCTGAGCTCTTTTTTAAATTTCTCTGTATTTATGATTTCCAAAATTATAACTATTTAAAAGGATATGCCGCCGTCTGTCAGTTGAAGAAAGATTATCAAAAGGCATTCGACATGTATCATATCTGTTTAATGCTATCTCCCGATAACGATTTCTCTTTAGTTTATTATATGGGCCAATGCCAGATGGGCTTAAAAAACACTAAAATGGCCACGGAGTTATTTAATACAGTCGTAACCTACAGCCAAAATGAAAAAGTTAAAGAGATGGCTACTGCTTATCTTGAACTCTTGACAGCCAATACCGAAGAAGAAGTTCAAACAGAGTGAGTCGGCAAAATGAACATAAACGGAAAAAAGTCTTCTTTTACGCCTGAAGAGTTAATCAGGAAATATCATGAGGAAGCCCCGGTTGATTTAAAAAATAACCATGGCGATAAAATAAATGAGAAGAATAACAATAAACACATTACTTACTTTCCCGTTGATGCCATTTTAGATGGGAATAAACATCTGCCATGAGTTAAATAAAAAAGAATTAATTACACCCGATGATAGCTTAAAAAGGAGGTGAATTATGTCGGCACCGATTACGGGACAAACGATCACGTTTGAACAAATCAGCGAAACATTGCGCACACAGTATAGCGATGCGGAAAAAAGACTGCAGGACAGCAACAAAACGCAAGTTGATCCCATGCGGCTTAATAAAAACCCGAAGTCCCTTGATAACGATATTCGCGCTCGTCTTGAAAACAAACCTATGCTTGCTCCGCCTGAAATGCAGGTTTCAGATTCCGACAACGCCACTACAGCAAAGACGAACGATGCCCGCCTGACAATGATTTTGGGTAATTTAACAGGCATTGCCGATCAGGATATTACAACACGATTGCATAATAACCTTGACAGCACCCTGCTTCGACACGAAATGGTACATAATAAGTTTCGTGAATTAAGCGACGCCTATGCATCCTCATTAGATTCTGCGCAAAAAGCTGACGATATCATGCATCAGGCCAACAATAATTATAATGCGGTCGATAAAAAGGTGCAATCGCTGGAGAAAAAAGTCAACACATTGAATCAAGAGCTGTCGCAACTGCAACCTGGCGATCCGCAATATAATAAAGTACTGACGCAAAAAAATGCGGCTGAAAAAACACTCACGCTGTCATTACAAAAAAAATCGTTAGCTGAGAAATCGTTAAATACAGCCATTATGGATGCTGATGCTGCGATCGGCCAAAGTATGGAAATTTTTGACGAAATTCAACAGCAAGAACAGATTAATAACTTCACCACCAATATTTGCCTGACCCAGGAAAACCAGAAAAACAGAAACGCAACAGCCACATTTATCCTTTTGATTACCTCAGTAATGGAAGTTATTGGTGATACCAATTGCGAATCGATCAAAAATCAATCTGAGGTAATGAAAGAAATCAACCATGTCAGGGAAAATAAACTCAATGAAACAGCGCGTAAATATACTACCACGACTAAAGTTTTAAAAATCATTAATGACTGTGTAACAGTAGCTACCATTGCCATGAGCGCAATCTTAATTGTTGTTGGTCTTCTTGCTGCAGTTCCAAGTGGTGGTTCAAGTATTGCGGGTGCATTGGCACTTATTGGAGGAATAGCGGGCGCAGTAGTATTAGGTGTAGATATCACTTGTCAAATCGCTCTGGGCACCACGGCTACCGGCTGGATTTTAGGGAAAGTTGTAGAAGGTCTTTCGGCTGCGATTAAAACAGTTGATCCCACTCTGCTCGCAATCACCACGCTTCTGGACGTTATTGGTGTCGATCAAGATACGATTGAACTGGTTAAAAGTATTTACGCAAGTGCAGCCGCTTCTATTGTCATGGCGACAGTAATGATTGGTGCAGCTGTAATATGTTCTGTAGCAATAGGGGCCGTTGTTTCTGCATTATCAAAAACAGCCGCCGAAGAAGTCACCAAAGAAATAACAAGCACTATAAAATCAACCATTGAATCAATTATTAATTCAGTTTCAAAAAATATTATAAAGGTATTAGACAGCGTATGCAGCGTGCTACAAACATCAGCCGTAGTGTTGAAGTTGATTGCCAAAATAAGTAATGGCCTGGAGAAAATAGGCTTACTTATCTGTGCAATAGCAACATCGACGATGAATTGTTTTGTTGCTGGTAACTCTGCCGACATGGCAATTTTACAACAGGACATGAGTAATCTATCAAAAACGCGTGAACAAATGCTTTCAGTATTGCAAAGGGTGGATAAAACCGTCGAACAAGAGGTAAGCCAGATGGTACGAGTATTACAACACCGAACTGAAGCCTTAAAATTTGCTTCCCATTCTATCGTATAAGAGGGTTTTAACATGGCCACCTATGAAATTAAAAATGCGTCCAGCACATCTAATATTAACAGTCTTGATAAAACAATCTTTGATAGAGATTATAGTAAAAAAAACAACATACCAAATGATAATAAAATTGTGCGATACTATAACCTTAAAGATATTAATCATGACATAAGCTCTCAGTTTATAATATTAAAAAATACAGACAGAGAAGTCTGTCCGGAACTAAGAATAAAACTATTGGATAATCTTAATTACTCAAGGAGTACGCTAGATAATTTGAGGGGTGACCTTGACCAAGCTACAATTTCATCCAGTCAATCAAGCAGTTCTGCAGAACAGAGTTCTATTAAAATATCTAAATATAATATCCTTGATATGCTAGATAATTTGACCATGCGACAACAGGCTGTTATGGAGGAATTTTTAAGGGTATTCACATCAATGTATAAAGCCTCTGCTATGTCTGAGGCTATTATGAGCAACGTTTTTGAACAACTTGTCCAGTATCAGAAAACAGAAACCGTACACGCTACAATGGCAAGTTCGGCTGGTGTTCTTGCCGGGTCAACAGTTGGCGCAGCCGGAGCTGCAGCATCTGTTGTAGCAAATTTTAGAAGCCCTCCCGAAAAGATGCAAACCCTTACACCTGATCAGAAGCACACTATCAGTGGAACTGATGATAAAACACAGCGAGGATTAAAAAGGGAAGTTCAAGATCAACAAGCTTATCTCAAGCAAATAGATGAAGAAATAAAAACAACAACGAAAGATACAACACTTGATGAAGAACAAAAAGAAGAGACCCTGAAATATTACGATAAAGAAAAAGAAACTACGGAAGAAAAGATTAGAGATAAAAACGAGCGTATTAGTATAAAACATAACAAAAGATATAATAAATATTTTACTATAGGTAAAGCAGATGTACTTTCACAGCTTGTTAATCAATCAACTCAAGCATCACTTAGAATTCTAGAAAGTACTACTCATGCAGAAAAAGACATTGTTGAGCAAGCTAAAAATGTTATGCATTCAGTTATGAGTAGCTATCTGGATCAAATTAATCGTGATGTTCAAGGAAGAGATCAGGCACTTAATTTATTACAGCAAATAATACAAACCATTATTGATACTGATAGCGCTATCGTTCAAGGCATTCGCTCATAAATTATTGCAATAATAGTTAATTATATTTAAGGAGGAATGGCACATGATTAATAAAGATAATAATTTAAATATAGATATTTTACGTCAGCAGAATGCAAACATTCCTCTTAAAGAGGCATCCTCACAAAGTGAGGAGCCTCATCAACTGGAAAACAGCAAAAGCGAGGGTAATTTGTATAACAGCGCCAGTAAGGATAATAATATTGGCGCTATGCTCAAGAAAGATGTTGAAAAACTATCAACTTTAGTCAGTGAACGTAGCCCGCGAAATGAAGACTGGAAATGCCAGCATGATATACAACTTAACTTCGTTAAAAACATGCTCAGAAATTTCCCTGCTGAAAACCTGTCAGAGAAAGGATCTGCGCTCTTACACGAAAGTTATTCGCTGATAAAAAAAGTTCTGCAGCTTACAGAAAATGTTAATACTATTGACGGAAAATTAAAGGATCCCGCTAAAATATTGACCTTGCATAACTCTGTGAGAAAAACCCTAGCTAACGTTGCTCACAACACAACCGGGTCAAGTGCAATGGCATCGACCAAAGATACCTTAAATCACGCTATCGCTTCTTTAGATAGTTCTGCACCTGAAGTAAGAAGTTCAGCAACCAGCAGTACTTTAACGGCCAGTAGTTCAAACGAATTTAAAAGTGATAAATATATATGCAGTGATATTGCTGATTTGATGAGTGTGCTCGGTAGCGACTACCTCGAAATTTATGCGAATAGCGTTGAGATAATGAGCGCATACTGGCAGGACTTCAGTGAACATATCCAAAGCAATATGGGAAAATGGACTCACTCTAATAAAAAAGGCGATGCGATAGTTTTTGACGTCAATGCATTCCAAAAAGCCTTGATGCATTTTTATTATATCGATAAATATCCTAATGGTGACTTTCATTATCACTACAATCCAGACTATGTTTTATACCCTCCGGCACCTGCTGACAAAATTGGTGTTCCACTGGAAGAAGCAGAAAAATGGTGCGCCGCTTTAGGACTTCCGGTAATTCCACCCGATCCCAAACACCGCACACCTTCTCCGATTGTCGAAGTTGAACCGCAAGGTAGCGGTCTGTATGTTATTATTCCCAACCCCCAGATTATTGACAGTATGAGTCAGTCTTCAGACTCAATGGTGCATAGGGACGATAAAGGGAAGGAAAAAAATATATCTAAAGAATTCACCGGCTACGAAATAAGCACAGCTGAATACCAGGCATGGCTGGCGGGTTATAACGGCCAGGCAGAAAACATGAAAACCGACGTGCAGGTTATCACGACTAAATACAGTACAGCCAACTCCACCTACGATACAATTATCAAATTATTATCTTCAACCATTACTGCGTTGTTTGATTCAGCGAAAGATTATTTACGTTTCTGATTAAGTAACACCCACAATTATCGCCCACTATCTGGTCCCGAAAAATGGGACCAGCGTTTCATATTATTAAGCATCAACTTTCATTCATTTCTTCATCACAATCTTACAAAATGAGCGTTTTTTGATAGAGCAATTCTGCCAATACTTTATTTTATATTAATCAAATTAATACTATGAATAGAGAAAACGGAAGGAGCGTTCTATGCAACTGCAACATGGAAAAAATAATACACAACAATATATATTTGGCGACTTTGTATTAAAAAACAATGGAATATTATTATTCAAAAACAAAGAATATCATATTCCCCCTAAAGAACTTGGCGTTATTATTCTATTGCTTAATGCTGACGGTGAAATTGTTAGCAAAGAAGAGATTATCGATAAGGTCTGGAGCGCGAGTGTTGCCAGTGATGAATCTCTAACACGATGTATTTATGCATTGCGCAAACTTTTGCATGAGAATAAACAGTGTAAGTATATCGAAACGGTCTATGGTCGTGGATACCGTTTTACTGTACCTATTGTGATTGTGACCGATAATGAACCGGTAAAGTCGACCACCACTCTTGCCGTTTTTCCCTTTCGTACTGAAGGTTCGATCAATGTTCTAAAACTCCATTACGAACTTGTCCAAGGCCTTTCTAAATATGCTTTTTGTGGTTTAGATATTTTACCCGCTTCGGTAACAAATGAGGCCAGTGATTTTTCCACTATCCATCAGTTTATCAATAAAACAGGTCCAGAATATTATATTATGGGTCAGGTCGTTCACTATGGTAAAAACTGGCGTTTATTTATTGAGTTAATTCATGCCAGAACACATAAATTGATTGATCATCAAAGTATTGATTTCCACCCCGATAATCCTCTTTCCGTATTATTATCACAAGTAATTAATATTCTTATTGAAAAAATACCCAACATTAATTTTAAATCTATTAATACACAACAAATGCCATCTCTGGATTCTGCTGTTATGTATATGAATGGCAGAATGGAAATGTATCGTTATACACCAGAGAGTTTGAAACGAGCATTAGTAATATTTAGAGATTGTGTGAGTACGCAACCGCAAAATACCTTGCCCTACTGTTGCCTGGCGGAATGCCATATATCATTAGCCCTCCTTGGACTCAGTGAACAAAAACAAGCAATAACTACGGCAGTAACCTCCATTGAAAAGGCTCTTGAAATTAACCCTTCAAATTCTCAGGCATTGGGTTTACTGGGTTTAATCAGTGGGCTAAAAGATGAACATTCAGTGTCTAATGTGCTATTTAAGCAAGCACATTTACTCAAACCTAATTCGCCAGACGTTTATTATTATCAGTCTCTGCTATGTTTTTTGAACGGTGACCTTGCAAGAGCATTTAATCTAATAGAAAAAAGTATTGCTCTTGAACCCAATAAAATGGGTATAAGCATTCTTAAATTAATTATACTTTATTACACATCCCCCCTCGATAACGCGATATCTTTTGCATTAAATCTTAACAGTCAAAACACCTGTAATAATCCAATTATTACCTCTATTCTGGCTATGTTCATGGCACTGAAAGGACATAATGACAAAGCCAAAAGTTTATTGCTTAAACTTGAGCCTGAACATGGTCTTGATTACACCTGTGTTAACTCGCTTTATACGAAATTTCTGATCTATGGCGCATCTATAAAAAATGACATTATGAAGTTACTGGCAAATATTAACACCAACAAAATCAATGGTGTTATTTTGCCGTTGATTTACACTGTGTATGGTAAAAAAGAATATGAAAAGCGCTGGCAACAATTAATTAAAGACAATGATTTATGGTCAAATGTTTTGCTTCATGACCCCCGTTTGCTCAGTGTAAAAAATGAATTTAATACTATCGGTGTGATGCGTACTTCTGCGTAAGAACTAATATAAATTGCCCTGCTGATGCAGGGCAATTTAGTGATTACTTCGTTAATAATACTCTACACACAAGCCAGAAGACTTTCCTGTCCCAAGCTCTGATATACCAGTTTCAGGATTAAATTTCTCGTGTACCCCTAAGAGCTGAGTGGTTGTCCAATAATCCGTACCGCTAAAAGCGTTCCCATAAGTTTTCAAATTACCATATTCGCCCCACAACGTACCTACTTTTCGCGGTACTACCCCACCGCTTGGCCGCTGCGCTAATTCTAAAGATGACGGCATTTGACCATAGCTGCATGAAGCATTTATGATATCCCAGGTATTACTACTGGCAGCACCTAAACTAGTAAACCATTTTTTAATCTTGAATTTAAATACAACATCATTCCCTTTACCATTCTTGGGTTTCCCGGTAATAGTAACTTCACTTCTTATTAGCAGAGATAATGTTACTTCTCCATTACTGTCAACATTAATTCCATAAATCCCAGCCGTCCAATTATAATCCGTATTTCTCATATTATGGGTTAGTAACAGCGTGAATTTTGCACCATCAAACCCTGTTTCTGGAAAACCATCTGTCGCCCTGAATCTTACACCATTAACACTCAGCGACTCGACTTCGACAAAAGGTAGGATGGTATAAGACGGTTGCCCGTTTACATACCAACCATTAATATGTAGATATGAGTTTAAGTTTTCTCCTTCTTTGTAGGCCCTATAGGTACGCTCATATCTGCCTTCACCCACTGACACCCATTTAGTCCCCTCTTTCTTTTCCACATTTTGTAAGAACACCGCATCCTCTGTCAGCAATTCCAGACCGTTATCAACCGGATTACCAAATTCATCAGATAATAGAACACTAACAGGTATATCCGCCCCAGCTACCACTAAAACTTCGCGTATACGAAGCTGTGAACGAAGCATACTTACTTCACCTGGTTTAATCATGTAGCTATTTGAATAATTGGCATCGCTCCAACCAGTCATCTTCAATTGCGCATTCAAGTTCGCTTCCGCAAAATGCGCCATATACTGTCTTTGATATATACCATTGCCATTGTAAACCCAATTATTGCCCTGGATAGGATCCGCATTCCTGACTTGTACGTTTTCCTCATTAAGCTGAACAACGCCATCAGTAATAAAGTTATCCTGGGCATCTTTAAGAACAACGGTCACCGTTATGCTATCCCCAGCGATATATATAGTTTTGTCCGCGACAATCGTTGATTGAGTTTTTGCCGCTGCACCTGGTTGTATCCCGTATAGAGAGGACTTAATCTCCGCTGCCCATGTTTTTAATTTCAGACTGGCAACCAGATTTTCCTCGGCAACCCATGCTGTCCAAACAATGGTATATTCACCATTATTCTGCTCGACCCACTGCATAGAATCGGGAGTTGCGCCGCCTACCGCGAAATTATCGATATAAGACTCGATGACTTCTGATGTCAGCCCGAAAGCAGGGTTACCAAACTCATCCCGTAACGTTACTGTGACGGTTAATGGCTCCCCGGCGATATATGCCGATTTATCTGTCCTAATAGCAGAATTTGCCTGCACCGGAGCACCGCTGTGGATGGAATAACTCTCTGATTGTTTACTGCTGCCCCATTCAGACAACTTCAGCGTCGCGTGGTGAGAGTCTCCCGCCATTTGCGCCGACCATGTAGCAGTATAAACACCGGCGGTTTCAGACCATCCTCCTGAACGTACGGCTCCTTCTACTGTTACGTTATCACCAGACAATAAGGACTCGCCCCCTTCAACCAGGTTACCGTGCGCGTCTTTCAGCGTCACAGCGACGGTTATAGTGTCACCAGCGGTGTAGGCGTTTTTATCCGTAGCGATAGTTGATGTGGCTTGCGCCGGAGAACCGGACTGTATGTCATAGCGATCTGACGTTACGCCATCACTCCACGTCTGCAATTGCAGGTTGGCGTGCTGATTGGTACTGGCAATCGTCGCCATTCGGGTTGTGGTATACACGCCACCTGATTCAACCCAGCTTCCCGTTTCTGACGGGTCAGTGCCAGCCACCGTCAGCACACCATCAGCGGCTAACTGTGAAGCTGCACCGGTTACCAGATTATCGAACGCATCCCGGAGCGTTACCGTGATGGTGATTGTCTCTCCAACCGTGTAGTTCGACTTATTTGTTTCAACGGTTGAAGTGAGCTGCGATGCGTCACCCGGTACAAAGGTGACGTTCCGGCTCAGGCTGCTGTTGTTGATGCTGGCGGTGACTGTACTGGTGCCCGCCGTCTGGCTGGTGACACTGATCTCCACCGTGCCGTCCGGCTTTGTGGTCACCGTCGAAGCGACCGTTGCGCTGTTGCCTGCCAACACGCTGACCGTCTGTCCGGCAAGCGTATTACCGTTAGCATCGGTGACCTTCACCTGCAGCGTATTCGCCGTCGAACCGTCTGCCACCGCGTTATCCCGGATGACCTCCAGTTCAGCGATCTTCGCTGTCCTGACATCGGCGATAAATGTCACGTCCCGGCTCTGACTGCTGCTGTTGATGCTGACGGTGACTGCGCTAACTCCCGCCGTCTGGCTGGTGACACTGATCTCCACCGTGCCGTCCGGCTGCGTGGTGACCGTCGGAGCAGTCGTGGCACCGTTGCCTGCCAACACGCTGACCGTCTGTCCGGCAAGCGTATTACCGTTAGCATCGGTGACCTTCACCTGCAGCGTATTCGCCGTCGAACCGTCTGCCTCTGAACCATCCTTAATGACCACCAGATCAGCGATCTTCGCCGTGCTGACATCGGCGATAAATGTCACGTTCCGGCTCAGACTGCTGTTGTTGATGCTGGCTGTGACCGCACTGATCCCCGCCGTCTGGCTGGTAACAGAGATCTCCACCGTACCGTCCGGCTGCGTGGTGACCGTCGGGGCGACCGTTGCGCCGTTGTCCGCCAACACGCTGACCGTCTGCCCGGCAAGCGCATTACCGAACGCATCGGTCACCCTCGCCCGTAGCGTGTTCGCCGTCAAACCGTCCGCCTCTGAACCATCCTTAATGACCACCAGATCCGCGATCTGCGCCGTCCTGACATCAGCGATAAATGTCACGTTCTGGCTCAGGGTGCTGTTGTTGATGCTGGCAGTGACGGTACTGGTTCCTGCCGTCTGGCTGGTGACAGAGATGTCCACCGTGCCGTCCGGCTCTGTAATCACCGTTGGGGCAGTCGTTGCACCGTTGCCTGCCATCACGCTGACCGTCTGCCCATTCAGCGCATTCCCGAACGCATCGGTGACCCTCACCCGCAGCGTGTTCGCCGTCGAACCGTCCGCCTCTGAACCGTCCTTAATGACCACCAGATCAGCGATCTTCGCCGTCCTGACATCGGCGACAAACGTCACGTTCTGACTCTGACTGCTGCTGTTGATGCTGGCAGTGACTGCACTGATTCCTGCCGTCTGGCTGGTGACAGAGATCTCCGCCGTCCCGTTCGGCTCGGTGATCACCGTCGGGGCAGTCGTTGCTCCGTTGTCTGCCATCACGCTGACCGTCTGTCCGCCAAGCGTATTACCGAATGCATCGGTCACCCTCGCCCGCAGCGTGTTCGCCGTCGAACCGTCCGCCTCTGAACCATCCTTAATGACCACCAGGTCCGCGATCTTCGCCGTCCTGACATCGGCGATAAACGTCACGTCCCGGCTCGCGGTGCTGTTGTTGATGGTTGCAGTGACCGCACTGATTCCGGCGGTCTGGCTGGTGACAGAGATCTCCGCCGTCCCGTCAGGCTTTGTGGTCATCGTCGGAGCAACCGTTGCGCCGTTGTCCGCCAACACGCTGACCGTCTGTCCGGCAAGTGCATTCCCGAACGCATCGGTCACCTTCACCTGCAGCGTATTCGCCGTCGAACCGTCTGCCACTGAGCCGTCCTTAATGACCACCAGGTCCGCGATCTGCACCGTGCTGGCATCGGCGATAAATGTCACATCCCGGCTCTGACTGCTGCTGTTGATACTGGCGGTGACTGTACTGATCCCCGCCGTCTGGCTGGTGACAGAGATCTCCACCGTGCCGCCCGGCTGCGTGGTGACCGTCGAAGCGACCGTTGCACCGTTGTCTGCTAACACGCTGACCGTCTGCCCGGCAAGCGTATTACCGAACGCATCGGTGACCCTCGCCCGCAGCGTGTTCGCCGTCGAACCGTCCGCCTCTGAACCATCCTTAATGACCACCAGATCCGCGATCTGCGCCGTGCTGACATCGGCGATAAACGTCACGTTCCGGCTCTGGCTGCTGTTGTTAATGCTGGCGGTGACCGCACTGGTGCCCGCCGTCTGGCTGGTGACAGAGATCTCCGCCGTGCCGTCCGGCTTTGTGGTCACCGTCGAAGCGACCGTTGCACCGTTGTCTGCCATCACGCTGACCGTCTGTCCGGCAAGCGTATTACCGTTAGCATCGGTGACCTTCACCTGCAGCGTATTCGCCGTCGAACCGTCTGCCACCGCGTTATCCCGGATGACCTCCAGTTCAGCGATCTTCGCTGTCCTGACATCGGCGATAAATGTCACGTTCTGGCTCGCGGTGCTGTTGTTGATAGTTGCAGTGACCGCACTGATTCCGGCGGTCTGGCTGGTGACACTGATTTCCACCGTCCCGTCCGGCTGCGTGGTGACCGTCGGAGCAGTCGTGGCACCGTTGCCTGCCAACACGCTGACCGTCTGTCCGGCAAGCGTATTACCGAACGCATCGGTGACCCTCGCCCGCAGCATATTCGCCATTGCACCGTCTGCCACTGAGTCGTCCTTAATGACCACCAGGTCCGCGATCTTCGCCGTCCTGACATCGGCGATAAATGTCACGTTCTGACTCAGGGTGCTGTTGTTGATGGTTGCAGTGACTGTACTGATCCCCGCCGTCTGGCTGGTGACACTGATCTCCACCGTGCCACCCGGCTGCGTGGTGACCGTCGGAGCAACCGTTGCGCCGTTGCCTGCCAACACGCTGACCGTCTGTCCGGCAAGCGCATTACCGAACGCATCGGTGACCCTCACCCGCAGCATGTTCACCGTCGAACCGTCTGCCACTGAGCCGTCCTGCGTCACCACCAGATCAGCGATCTGCGCCGTGCTGACATCGGCAATAAACGTCACGTTTCGGCTCTGGCTGCTGTTGTTGATGCTGGCGGTGACCGCACTGGTTCCGGCGGTCTGGCTGGTGACTGAGATCTCCACCGTACCGTCCGGCTCTGTGATCACCGTCGGAGCGACCGTTGCGCCGTTACCTGCCATCACGCTGACCGTCTGCCCGGCAAGCGCATTACCGAACGCATCGGTCACCCTCGCCCGCAGCGTGTTCGCCGTCGAACCGTCCGCCTCTGAACCATCCTTAATGACCACCAGATCCGCGATCTTCGCCGTCCTGACATCGGCGATAAATGTCACGTTCTGACTCTGAGTACTGCTGTTGATGGTTGCAGTGACTGCACTGACTCCCGCCGTCTGGCTGGTGACTGAGATCTCCACCGTACCTTCCGGCTCTGTGATGACCGTCGGGGCAGTCGTTGCGCCGTTGTCCGCCAACACGCTGACCGTCTGCCCGGCAAGTGCATTACCGAACGCATCCGTCACCCTCACCCGCAGCGTGTTCGCCGTCGAACCGTCCGCCTCTGAACCATCCTTAATGACCACCAGATCAGCGATCTTCGCCGTCCTGACATCCGCAATAAATGTCACGTTCCGGCTCAGGCTGCTGTTGTTGATACTGGCGGTGACCGCACTGCTGCCCGCCGTCTGGCTGGTGACACTGATCTCCACCGTGCCGTCCGGCTGCGTGGTGACCACCGGAGCAACCGTTGCGCCGTTGCCTGCCGTCACGCTGACCGTCTGTCCATTCAGCGCATTACCGAATGCATCGGTGACCCTCGCCAGCAGCATATTCGCCATTGCGCCGTCAGCCACTGAGCCGTCCTTAATGACCACCAGATCAGCGATCTTCGCCGTCCTGACATCTGCAACAAACGTCACGTTCCGGCTCGCGGTACTGCTGTTGATACTGGCGGTGACCGCACTGGTGCCTGCCGTCTGGCTGGTGACACTGATTTCCACCGTGCCGTCCGGCTCTGTAGTGACCGTCGGAGACACCGTTGCGCTGTTGTCTGCCATCACGCTGACCGTCTGCCCGGCAAGCGTATTCCCGAACGCATCTGTGACCCTCACCCGCAGCGTGTTCGCCATTGCACCGTCTGCCACTGAGTTATCCCGGGTGACTACCAGATCAGCGATCTTCGCCGTCCTGACATCCGCAATAAACGTCACGTTCCGGCTCAGGCTGCTGTTGTTGATACTGGCGGTGACCGCACTGCTGCCCGCCGTCTGGCTGGTGACACTGATCTCCACCGTGCCGTCCGGCTGCGTGGTGACCACCGGAGCAACCGTTGCGCCGTTGTCCGCCAACACGCTGACCGTCTGCCCGGCAAGCGTATTACCGAACGCATCGGTGACCCTCACCTGCAGCGTGTTCGCCATTGCGCCGTCAGCCACGGCGTTATCCTGCGTCACCTCCAGACTCGCGATCTGCGCCGTTCTGACATCGGCGATAAACGTCACATCCCGGCTCTGGCTGCTGCTGTTGATGCTGGCGGTGACTGCACTGACTCCCGCCGTCTGGCTGGTGACAGGGATCTTCGCCGTGCCGTCCGGCTCTGTAATCACCGTTGGGACAACCGTGGCACCGTTGCCTGCCAACACGCTGACCGTCTGTCCGGCAAGCGCATTACCGAACGCGTCGGTAACCTTTACCTGCAGCATGTTCGCCATTGCGCCGTCTGCCACTGCGCCGTCCTTAATGACCACCAGATCAGCGATCTGCGCCGTCCTGACATCCGCGACAAACATCACGTTCCGGCTCAGGCTGCTGTTGTTGATGGTTGCAGTGACTGTACTGATCCCCGCCGTCTGACTGGTGACAAAGATCTCCACCGTGCCGTCCGGCTGTGTGGTGACCGTCGGAGTGACCGTTGCGCCGTTGTCCGCCAACACGCTGACCGTCTGCCCGGCAAGCACATTACCGAACGCATCCGTCACCCTCACCCGCAGCGTGTTCGCCATTGCACCGTCTGCCACTGAGCCGTCCTTAATGACCACCAGATCAGCGATCTGCGCCGTCTTGATATCGGCGATAAACGTCACATCCCGGCTCTGGCTGCTGTTGTTGATGCTGGCGGTGACTGTACTGGTTCCGGCGGTCTGGCTGGTGACACTGATCTCCACCGTGCCGTCCGGCTCTGTAGTGACCGTCGGAGACACCGTTGCGCCGTTATCCGCCAACACGCTGACCGTCTGCCCAGCAAGCGTATTCCCGAACGCATCCGTCACCCTCACCCGCAGCGTGTTCGCCGTCGAACCGTCCGCCTCTGAACCATCCTTAATGACCACCAGATCAGCGATCTTCGCCGTCCTGACATCGGCGACAAACGTCACGTTCCGGCTCTGGCTGCTGTTGTTGATGCTGGCGGTGACCGCACTGGTTCCGGCGGTCTGGCTGGTGACTGAGATCTCCACCGTGCCGTCCGGCCCTGTGATGACCACCGGAGCAACCGTTGCGCTGTTGTCCGCCAACACGCTGACCGTCTGCCCGGCAAGCGTATTACCGAACGCATCGGTGACCTTCACCCGCAGCGTGTTCGCCGTCGAACCGTCCGCCTCTGAACCATCCTTAATCACCACCAGCTCCGCGACCTGCGCCGTGCTAACATCAGCAACAAAGTTCACCGTTTTACTATCGCTGCTTTGATTGATCTTAGCCTCAACAGTGCTGGCATCCGCTACGGTACTGCTCAGATCAACCTCTGCCATGCCATGCGCATCCGTCCTGATATCTGCGCTCTGCCCTGCATTGGCAAATACAGCCGCCCCCTTCGTCACCGTAAAGGTGACGGTCTGCTCCGGCAGCACATTGCCAAACTGATCTTCCACCCGGACATTCACCGTATGTCGATCGCTGCCATTCGCCAG
This sequence comes from Escherichia sp. F1, assembly GCF_046764225.1. Lineage (NCBI taxonomy): Bacteria > Pseudomonadati > Pseudomonadota > Gammaproteobacteria > Enterobacterales > Enterobacteriaceae > Escherichia > Escherichia sp. F1. Next base: position 51,353 of record NZ_CP177202.1, on the reverse strand, counting down.
CACATCCGGGTTACCCGTTGTCACTTGCATCGCGACAATTTGTGCGCTGGCGGCATCGCCACTAATACTGTAATCATTTGAAGTCAAAGCGCTCGCCCAGCCGGCCATCTGTAGCTGTGCTTTTAAACCGGTGCCAGGGAGTAAGGCGGTATACGTTGCGGTATAAATTCCTTTTTGATCTTCATTCCAGGCGATGCTTTCCGCTTTTGTATTTGGCAGCTGGATAGCCAGGTTGATAGCGTCTCGTTGCCCCCCGACCAGGTTTTCATAGCTATCCTTGAGTGTTACCGTAACTTTTATCGCGCCGCCCGCGGTGTAGGTCGTTTTGTCGGTAACGATGGAGGAATAAGCCAACACAGCTCCGCTTTCGCGGATGGCATACGCATCGGATTGCTGCGCGCTACTCCATGTCGATAGTTTCAGCGTGGCGTAATGGCGATCGCCAGCAATCTTCGCGGTTCGGGTGGTGGTGTAAACGCCATCAGACTCTTCGCTCCAGTTACCCGTTTCATTTTTATCTGTACCGCTCACCTCGACCACACTGCTACCCGCCAGCAGCGAAGCCATCCCTTTCACCAGGTTTTTCTGCTCATCCATAAGGGTGACGGACACTTTTATCTGGCCACCCGCGGTGTATGTCACATCGTCCGTTTTGATGGTGGAGGTCAGCTGCGAGATATCGCCAGTGATAAAGCTCACTTCCACAGACTGACTACTGCCATTGATCTCGGCCTTGATAAGACTGTTTACCGCCTGGTCACTGGCAAGGTTAATGCTGGCAATCCCGTCTTTATCTGTCGTCACAATACCGCCATTTGGATCGGCAAAAACCGCCGCACCATTCACGACCGTGAAGGTAACATTTTGTCCCTGCAGTAAATTTTGATGCACATCCCTGACCGTCACAGCGACGGTATTGTGATCGCGTCTGGCAACTGCGTTATTCGCGGTGATCTGCATCGCAGCGATTTTGGCGGTATCTTTATCACCCGCAATACTGAACGCATCCGAATGTTTGGTTTGCCAGCCGGGCATCGTCAGCTGGGCCGTTAATTTGTCGCCAATGAGATGGGCCGTATAGCTTGCTTTGTAAATTCCCTCACTTTCTTCCGTCCAGGCACTAACGGCATCAGCCTTCGTGTTGTCAACTTTAACGGTTTGTTTGAGAAGTTCTTTTCGTCCGGTAACCCCGTTGCCGTTATCATCTCTCAGGGTCACTTTAACGACTATCGGCTTACCCGCGACGTAATTATCCTGGTCTGTCTCAATCGTGGAGTCAGCGCGGGATGCTGTATTCGCCACGATAGCAATCAGCGCTGGCGTCTTAGCGATATCGTCGCCGTTAAATTGCGGCATCAGCGATAACGCGCCAGACGTCTTCCCGGCGGTAACTATTTGGGTATAGGTTCCGTTACCGTTGTCTTTCCATTCGCTTAAGGCGAAATCCTGCAAACCTTTCGCCTGTGTTTTTAACGTCATACCGGGGATTGGCTTGCCGCTGGAATCTCGCGCGGTATAGGTCAGCGTTGAGGTTGATTTTCCATCAGCAAGCAGGATTTGCAGATCGACAGAAAGCGTTGAATCGGTGAGGCTTAGTGTGGGTTTTTCCACGACCACCATACTTTCTTCACGCCGGGAGAAATTTCCTTTCGAATCTTCCGCTGTAACCGCTATCGGGTAAGTGTTGTCGGTTTCAGGCATTGCCGTGAATCGGTAGGGAGGAATAGTGACCTGAATATCCTTGCCGGAAACTGCTACTTTTCCGCCCGCTGATTGCAGGGAGGCTGCTTCAATGTCATAACCTTTCAGCGCATATTTGGTTTGTAAGGAAGAAACCAGCGATTTAACCTCACCCGGCTTGCCTTTCAACGGATCGGTCAGCGTCAGCCGCACCAGCTCTTTCTTGCGATATTCAAGGACAATATTGTTATTACGATCGACCAGGTCATAGCGACTGCCCACAAGGCTGCGTCGTGCTGCAACTTCAGCCGGATCGAGCTGTTTTTGCAGTGAATGACCGGGTTGCAACGTCAACTCCATACCAATTCGGGTGTCGTTTTCTCCCTGTTTGCCCTGCCGTTGCTCGGCACTAAAGGAGATCAGGGGAACGGGGGTGTAACTCAAACCTGCGGTAATCGCGTGAGGATCATTTTGTCGCTCGTCTTTACCAAACAGCGCCACTTCATCGCCATAATATTGTTCATAGACCAGCTTGCCGCCCAGCTGCGGCCAGGCCGGTAACCAGCCTTCGGCGCGAAGATCCCAACCGTTCGCCGGACGTGCTTCATAGTCATTGTCCAGTTCCGGTGCACTACGCCAGTTACTCAGGCGCAGATAACCGTTGCCGCTCAGTTTCAGGTAATCGCGCCAGTATTCAACGCCCATCCCGGTTCGGGTGTGATAGCGGGTCAGGTCATGATCGATAAACATATTGACGCCAGACATCCAGCTCGGTGTGAAATAACGCCAGCCGATACCGTGGTTGGTTTGAGTGCGATCATCCGTACGGTGAAGTGTGTGCTGGCTGAAGACCAGGTTATCCGGCGTTTCGTACCAGGGATGGAGAAATTCAAATGACGAGCTTTTAAGGCTGAAATCTTCATCCACACCAAGAGATACCCGGGCAGTTCCCCAACGACTGAGCCAGTCCGTTGCCTGCGCAGAGGCAGAAGAAGCCACCCAGCCACGCACCATACTCGCAGCCTGTTCGCTGTCCATATCGCGCGCTAAAAGTGTTCCGCTTTGCTGCGCCACTTCCGCGACCTGCATTTGCGGATCTTTGCCGTCGCGCTCCATCTGCATTGCTTTCAGGTTGCGCGCTTCAGGGCTGTTACTGTTAATGAGGGGCACATCTATTTCATCGCCCTGACGCACATTGTCAAAGCCCCGCGCAAAGGTACGGAACTGATTCAGGCGACGTAATTCATCAACGGTGATACCAAAGCGTGCCGCGACCGTTGGTGGCGATTCCAACGCACCCAGGGTATATGGAATAGTTTTAACGTTCGGCAGGATCAGTGACGTGGCAGTATCCGAATGCGCAGGGTTAATATGCGTAGGGGCAGCGGCCATAACAGGGAATATAGTTTGTGTTATCAGACAAATACCGGCGGTCAGACGACGTAGACGATCCCCCAATCCACATATGGTGATATCGCCCCGACGATCGCCATTCCCATGCGCTTTCCCTGCCATTTGTCATCCCTGTCGCTATGTGTTCAGATTAAATGACCTTTCTTTAACATGAGGGAAAATGATGATTCATGATTAGCAAATGATGAATACAGGCGGAATAATGGAAATAACAACAAGATAAGAACAATACCTGATCAAGGATTATCAGGAGGAAGAACAGGAGAGCTTCCCGCCAGAGCAGTAACCCCTCCTGTAAATACGTTACTTCATTTTCACCTTTGCGGTGACCAATAACGCCGTCAGCAACATCAATGTGCCGGACAACATCAACGGCGAAGTCAGACCAATATTATCCAGCGCATAACCACCGATTGCCGCGCCACAGGTATTAGCAAGCTGAATAACCGCCACCTGAATAGACCCGGCTTTTTCTGCCTGATCGGCCAGTGAGCGGGTGATCCACGTTGACCAGCCGACAGGAACCAATGCAAAAGTCAGCCCCCAGATAATCGCCACGCCGGTAGCAACGATTTTATCGCTTCCCCACAACGTCAGCACCAACGCACTCACAGCCAGTATTAACGGCGCGCCTGCTAAGGCCAGTTTTACCGAACGTTTAAGAATGAACGACGAAAGCGACGTACCAATAAAGCTGGCGATACCAAAACTCAACAGCACCAGAGTTAAGCCATCCACGCCGAATCCCGCCAGGTTCATATACACCGGGCGAATATATGTGAAGAAAGCAAACTGCCCGGCGAAAGACATGAAGATGGCGATCATCCCTGCCATCACACCCGGACGTTGTAATAAGCGGAAAGTATTTTGTTTCTGATGCGAGGGTTCGCCTGGCAGCGAGGGCAATGATTTGATAATCCAGAAAATACACAGTACGCCCATCACCGCCGCCGCATTAAAGACATTGCGCCAACCGATAAGCTCGCCTAAAAAACTGCCCAACGGTGCGGCAATCACCAGCGCAATAGAAACCGCGCCGAAGATCACCGACAGCGCCTTCGGCACCGTACGCGGCGGTACCAGACGCATGGTCAGCGACGCCGACATCGCCCAGAACCCGCCCAGCGCCAGCCCCAGACAGGCACGACCGATTAAAAGCAAACTGAATGAGTTAGCAAAGGAAACCAGCAAGCAGGAGAGCGTCAGCAAAACGGCAAACAAAATAACAACGTAGCGGCGGTCAGTGGCCTGAATTGTCTGGGTAATAAACAAACTGGCAAACATTGCCACAAAGGCGGTCACGGTCACCGATTGCCCGGCAACCCCTTCCGAAATGCCTAAATCCTGGGCCATTGGCGTCAACAAACTGACGGGCAAAAACTCAACGATAATCAGACAGGCGACGCAAAACGCCACCGAGAAAACGGCTGACCAGTTCGGTCGGGTGATGGCATCCGCGCCGCGGTTTTCGGCAATAAATTCACTCATGGTGTTACCCGTGGCATGTTTCAGGGGAAAAGCCGACCACTTTAACATTGAAATGTGTGACGTATTTAACGTTTTTGCAACTTTTACGGTGTTGTGGGAAAAGTTCGAGGCTGCTCGAAGAAATAAAAATCATAGGGCAAGGTGATATGTATTTTCGCGATTGTGTTGGGAACAAGGGATAAAGTATTGCACTTGGTGATATACTTTAATAACAGGACCTCAACGATATGCGCGTGTTTAAAACCAAATGGTTTGCAAGGGAAGCCAGGTCTCATGCAATAACAGATGAAGAGTTGTGCCGGGCCATTTTAGAAACGGAACAAGGTAAAGCTGATGTACTTGGTGGTGGCGTTTTTAAAAAGCGCCTTCACAAAAATCGTGAGCGTGCAATTATTCTGGCGAAAGGGGGAAGCAATTGGTTTTACACGTTTTTATATGCAAAACAGGATATGTCGAACATCAATAGTCAGGAACTGGCTGGGTTTCGTGAACTTGCAAAGCATTATGCCTTCCTGACGAAAGCCCAACTAACAGCAATGATTAACACTAAAGAACTGACAGAGATCTGCTATGACTGCAAAAACTAAATTTAAAAGTCCTGCATTTGAGGCTATTCACAGCGCAGCGGCTGGATTGTCCAGCGTCGATGCTATTTCTGCTGAAACGATGCGTACTTTTGACAAAGCCTGCCTGACCAGCGTGCAAGACTTACAACCTGTTGAGATAAAAGCACTGAGGGAAAAATTAAAAGTGAGTCAGCCCGTCTTCGCTCACTATCTCAATACCAGCGTTTCAACTGTACAAAAATGGGAAAGTGGCGCTAAACGCCCCAATGGCATTTCATTAAAACTGCTCAGCATTGTGCAAAAACACGGGCTGGAGGTGCTGCTGTAAATAGAACGTAGATAATGCGTTCACCTACTGTCAGTTCCGATACCGGATGCGGCGTGAACGCCTTATCCACCCTACAGGTCAGGCGCGGTCTGTAGGCTGATAAGACGAAGCGGTTTTAATGCAGCCAGTGAACGCCCTCGGCAGGCTGAAAGAACGCGTTATAGCGCATCTGAAAAGCATTAATATCCTGCATTTCAGGTTCGGTTTCGCGCAGAAAACCCAGCGCCAGCCTGACCTGAGCATCGGTAATCGGCGCGGCAAGGCGGGCTTTTTGTAAAATCCGATGCCATTGCAGCAGGTTCTGTTCGCTACCATCGACAATGACAATTTGCCAGATGAGCAACACCTGCGCGGCGTTTTGCAGGTGCGACTCATCCGGACGATGCAAATAACGTAAAAATTCGTCACCGGCTGACTTTCCCATTTGATCGACCATCGACTCCACGGGTACGACATCGATATTCAGCCGATCGCTGAGACGGCGAATCGCTTTTCTGGCCCCGGATGTCAGCACCCGAAAACCAACCACAAACACTACCGCCAGCGTGGCGAGCATTATCCAGATCATGAGTTCTCCTGCGTAATCAGAACTCATGATATCTGGAAACCCTCGCCAGTTACTAATCCACCAGAATAATCTTCAGTGCAAACAGAGCTGCGACCACCACCACACACAGGTTCAGATCGCGCCAGCGCCCGGTGCACACTTTCATGATGCAGTACGACATAAAGCCAAGTGCAATCCCTTCGGTGATCGAGAAAGTAAAGGGCATCATCACCGTGGTAATAAATGCGGGCACCGATTCGGTAAAATCATCCCAGTTAACGCGCGCCAGGCTCGAAGTCATCAGCACGCCAACAAAGATTAACGCTCCGGCGGTTGCGTAAGGAGGAACCATCGCCACCAGCGGTGAGAAGAACATAACCAACAGGAACATAACGCCGACCACAACCGCAGTCAGCCCCGTGCGACCACCGACCGCCACACCAGAAGTACTTTCAATATAGGCGGTAACAGATGAGGTACCAATAAATGCGCCCGCCACCGAACTGACGCTATCAACATACAGCGCCTTATTCATATTGGGGAATTTACCGTTACTATCTATTAAGCCAGCTTTATCAGTTACACCAATTAATGTTCCTGATGAATCAAATAGGTTGATCAGCATAAAGGAGAAAATGATACCGGCGAGTTCAAGTGTTAACGCGCCGCTCAAATCTACTTCACCAATGACGCCGCTAATATCAGGCGGAATGGAATAGACACCGCTAAAATGAACATCACCGAAAAATAAGCCACAGCAAGACGTCACCACAATAGAAACAAGCACCGCGGCATGAAAATGACGTGATGACAACACGGTTATAATAAAAAACCCTAAAATACCTAACAACACGCCGTGAGAACTTAAATCGCCAATCATCACCAGGGTGTCTTTATTGGCGACAATAACGCCAGTATTTTTTAATCCCATTAAGGCGATAAATAATCCGATTCCGCTGGTGATACCAATACGTAAACTTAATGGAATGTTGGAGATCATCCAGTACCGGATACGAAATAGCGTGAGCAAAAATAGCCCAATTGCGCCCCAGAATATCGCGCCCATCCCGGTCTGCCAGGAGATACCCATCGCCCCCACGACCACGAACGCAAAGAAGGCGTTCAGCCCCATTGCCGGAGCCAGCGCCACGGGTAAGTTAGCAAATATCCCCATCGCAATACTGCCGATACCGGCAATCAAACAGGTGGTAACAAACACCACTTTCGGGTCCATTTGTGCCGCGCCGAGGATTTGCGGGTTCACAAAAACGATGTACACCATGGTTAAAAAAGTGGTCATCCCCGCAATCAATTCTGTGCGGACGGTGGTCCCATGCTGAGGTAGTTTAAATAATCGCGAAAGCGTCCCTGATTCATTACTCACGTAATCGGTATTGTCATTATTCATTTTTTTGTCCATTGGAGGAGATTTAATCCCTTGCTTTTGTAAAACAAATGACAACAACGGTTCAGTGATAATTATCACATTTCAATTGCGCATTAATGGATATTCTTTAATAATCTCGCGACGTTTCTTTATGATAAATAATAATCAAATTGATAAAATCAAAATGAGAAAAATATGAATAATTCTATTAGCCATAAATTTCATCACATTAGCCGGGCGAAATACCAGGAATTGTTAGCCGTTTCCCGTGGCGACGCTGTTGCCGATTATATTATTGATAATGTCTCTATTCTCGACCTGATCAATGGCGGAGAAATTTCCGGCCCAATTGTGATTAAAGGACGTTACATTGCCGGTGTTGGCGCAGAATACACTGATGCTCCGGCTTTGCAGCGGATTGATGCCCACGGCGCAACGGCGGTGCCAGGGTTTATTGATGCTCACCTGCATATTGAATCCAGCATGATGACGCCGGTCACCTTTGAAACCGCCACCCTGCCGCGCGGCCTGACAACTGTTATTTGCGATCCTCATGAAATCGTCAACGTGATGGGCGAAGCCGGTTTCGCCTGGTTTGCCCGCTGTGCCGAACAGGCAAGGCAAAACCAGTACTTACAGGTCAGCTCTTGCGTACCCGCTCTGGAAGGCTGCGATGTTAACGGTGCCAGTTTTACCCTTGAACAGATGCACGCCTGGCGGGACCATCCGCAGGTTACCGGCCTTGCAGAAATGATGGACTACCCTGGCGTAATTAGCGGGCAGAATGCGCTGCTCGATAAACTGGATGCATTTCGCCACCTGACGCTGGACGGTCACTGCCCGGGTTTGGGTGGTAAAGCACTTAACGCCTATATTGCTGCGGGTATTGAAAACTGCCACGAAAGTTATCAGCTGGAAGAAGGACGCCGGAAATTACAACTCGGCATGTCGTTGATGATCCGCGAAGGGTCCGCTGCCCGCAATCTCAACGCACTGGCACCGTTGATCAACGAATTTAACAGCCCGCAATGCATGCTCTGTACTGATGACCGTAACCCGTGGGAGATCGCCCATGAAGGACACATCGATGCCTTAATTCGCCGCCTGATCGAACAACACAATGTGCCGCTGCATGTGGCATATCGCGTCGCCAGCTGGTCGACGGCGCGCCACTTTGGTCTGAATCACCTCGGCTTACTGGCACCCGGCAAGCAGGCCGATATCGTCCTGTTGAGCGATGCGCGTAAGGTCACGGTGCAGCAGGTACTGGTGAAAGGCGAGCCGATTGATGCGCAAACCTTACAGGCGGAAGAGTCGGCGAGACTGGCACAATCCGCTCCGCCGTATGGCAATACCATTGCCCGCCAGCCTGTTTCCGCCAGCGACTTTGCCCTGCAATTTACGCCCGGAAAACGCTATCGGGTCATTGACGTCATCCATAACGAATTGATTACGCACTCCCACTCCAGCGTCTACAGCGAAAATGGTTTTGATCGCGATGATGTGTGCTTTATTGCCGTACTTGAGCGTTACGGGCAACGACTGGCTCCGGCCTGTGGTTTGCTCGGCGGCTTTGGCCTGAATGAAGGCGCGCTGGCTGCGACGGTCAGCCATGACAGCCATAATATTGTGGTGATCGGTCGCAGTGCCGAAGAGATGGCGCTGGCGGTCAATCAGGTGATTCAGGATGGCGGCGGGTTGTGCGTGGTACGTAACGGCCAGGTCCAAAGCCATCTGCCGTTACCCATTGCCGGGCTGATGAGCACCGACACGGCGCAGTCGCTGGCGGAGCAAATTGACGCCTTGAAAGCCGCCGCCCGTGAATGCGGTCCGTTACCCGATGAACCGTTTATTCAGATGGCGTTTCTTTCCCTGCCAGTGATCCCCGCGCTGAAACTAACCAGCCAGGGGCTGTTTGATGGCGAGATGTTTGCCTTCACCACGCTGGAAGTCACTGAATAATAAAAAAAAGCCCGGCGTCATGCCGGGCAAAAGTCACCAGTTACGTTTATGCCACTGTCAACTGCTGAATTTTTTTCTCGCGGCGGATTTTGCGTTCTTCCATCACCGCCACTATCGCCATCAGGCAAATACAACCAATCGCGGCGATATCCAGCGCAGCGAAGGTGCCTGCCCAGCCGGTAAGGCCGAATACTGGCGTCCCATCGGCAATCATTCCCAGACCTAACTTGGCAAAGCTGTCGCCAATCAGGTAAGCAAAGGTGCCTTTAATACCATCGGCAGCGCCAATCGCTTTTTTAGGTACAAAGCCAACAGCAGCCACACCAATCAACAATTGCGGGCCAAAGACCAGGAAACCCAACGCAAAGAGAGAAGCCAGGTAGATATATTCGTTGCTGGCGTGTTGATACACACCGAGCGTGGCGATAATCAGCGCCAGCGCGATACAGGCCACCAGGCCACGGCGACCGTTCGCCAGGTCAGAGAGCCAGCCCCACAGCAGCGTACCGACCAGCGCGCCAGCTTCAAACAGCGTAAAGCCCTGAATCGCCACCGCTTTAGAGAGTTTCAGTTCCTGGAACGCGTACACAGTTGACCACTGGTCGATACCAATACGCACCACATAGAGGAAAATGTTGGCGAAGCACAGCAGCCAGATCACTTTGTTTTTCAGCACATACTCAACAAAGATCTGCCACTTGGTCATATCGGTAGATTCTGTCTCTTTGTCCTCTTCGCTGATCTCCTCGCCGAACAGCTCTTCAGCTTTGCCGAGGCCATAAGATTCCGGGGAGTCGCTGCCGTAACGCAGGCCGATAAAACCGACAATCAGCGCGATAATCGACGGGAAAATAAACATGCCGATGACATGACCATCGAACAGGTAATTTGCGCCGAACAGCGCCACACCCGCTGCGCCTGCACCGCCAAGGTTGTGAGAAATGTTCCAGAAACCGAGGAAGGTCCCGCGCTTACGACGCGGCGTCCATTTGGTGATGGTGGAGTAACTGCACGAACCGCCGGTGCTCTGGAAAAAGCCGCTTAAGGCGTAGAAGGCAATCATCAGGAACAGGCTAACCGAGCCGCTGCCCATACTGGCGCTGAAGCCCAACATACAAATGGCAGACAGGATCAGCATGAACGGCAGGAATTGTTTGGTGTTTTTGCCGTCGGCGTAGTAGGAAACCAGCGTTTTACCCACGCCATAAGTGATGGAGAAACCCAGGCCGATCATCCCCAGCTGCGTCATGCTCAACCCGTAGGTCGAAATCATATCGTTCTGCGCGATGTTAAAGTTCTTGCGAATCAGGTACATCGTCAGGTAGCCGATAAAGACCACCAGGTAGGATTGCATGAACGGTTTGAACCACATTTTGCGCCGCACTTCGAGCGGAAGGTCCAGGGTCGGCTTGCGAACCTGGTTTAAGAAAGCCAGCATGGGTTACTCCTGATTTCCCTTCATACTTCAAGCCGCAGGTGACTTAGCTGCACGCATTCCTCCCGGTCACATAGTTCACTATGCTCCCGGGACTCACGCGTTTGCTGCGTTCCTGCAACTTGAATTATTTTGGGAAAGAATTAATGAATGATGGCATTGTAAAAATCAGCAGCAAATCAGGCCTGAGATAGCGTCCAGGCAAAACCTGGAAAATTTCTTAGTTTTGCCGGATATGAAGTAAAAAGGTGAGATGCATCACGCTTCGCGCGGTGTCTGGGCGTTCAAAAAGGGCAGTAACAGCAGTGCGGAAATCCCGGCGGCAATGGCGATAACCACAAAAAATCCGCTCCAGTGCCAGGTATCGAGCACTTTCGCCAGCGGCCAACCAGCAAGCGACGCCCCCAGATAAGCAAACAAGCCGACAAACCCCGTCGCCGCCCCTGCCGCCTCTTTGTGGGAACATTCTGCCGCCGCCATGCCGATTAACATCTGCGGGCCAAAGACAAAAAAACCAATGGTGAAGAAGCAAGTTGCCTGCATCACGTAGCTGGCAAATGGCATCAGCCACAGCGAACCGACTGAAAGCAAAATTCCGGCGGCGAAAATCAAATTCATCGGCCCGCGGTTGCCGTTAAACAGTTTGTCCGAGCCCCAACCCGCTACCAGCGCACCGATAAATCCGCCCAGTTCAAACATCGTCACTGCCGTATTCGCCGTGACCAGATCGACGCCCAGCGTCTCGGACATATACAAATTGCCCCAGTCGTTGATTGCCGCCCGGACCACATAGACCAGCACATAGCAAAACGAAAGCAGCCAGATATACGGATTCAACAACACATACTTGGTGAGGATCTCTTTACGCGTCAGCCCTGCCCCTTCTTGTTGTTGAGCAATCTCCAGCGCATCGTGCCGCCATTCACCAACCGCAGGTAAACCTAACGCCTGCGGGCGATCGCGCAGCCGCCAGCAGAGAAAAATCCCCACGACGATCGCCATACAACCCGCAATCATCATCCCGGCACGCCAGCCGTAATGCAGCGCAGCTGCTGCCATCACAATGGGAATGAGCGCACCACCAACGTTATGCGCCGTGTTCCATAATGCCCACCAACCACCGCGCTCGGTACGAGAATACCAGGCCGTTAACAGACGTGCACACACCGGTGAACCCCAGCCCTGGAAAAAGGCGTTCAGCACCCAGAGTACGGCAAACGCCCATAGCGACGTCGAGAAGCCAAACAGAATGTTGATGATGCCCGTCGCGATAAGCCCTATCCCCATAAAATAACGGGCATTTGAGCGATCGCTGACAATGCCGGAGACAAACTTCGACACGCCGTAGGTAATGTAAAACAGGGTCGCTAACAGGCCGATATCGCTACGGCTGAGCACGCCGTTAGCAAGGATTTCTGGTACGGCGGCGTTAAAACTTTTCCGCGTGAAGTAAAACAGCGCGTAACCCAGCCAGATGGTCAGCAGAATATGCCGACGCCAGTAGCGATAGCGGGCATCAATTTCATGTTTATCAGTCATTAATGGCGCATCGGCAGGCGCTTTCAGAAACGGCAACATCATCAAACCTTAGACATAGCGTTGAGGTAGAGAAACGCTGACACGCGTGCCGTGCAGACAGGAAATGTGTAATGTGCCGCCCAGCGCCGTTACGCGCTCGCGCATTCCGGTGAGGCCAAAACCTTGTTGCCCGGAACCCGGCGGCAAACCGCTGCCATCGTCTTCAATTACCAGCATCAACCGTTCATCCTGCTGCCAGCCTTGCAGGGTGACCGCGCTGGCATCGGCATGTTTCACAATGTTGTTCAGCCCTTCCTGGCAGACGCGAAACAGCGTCACACGCTGGTTTTCACTTAACGCGGACTCATCGATTCGCCATTCGAGATGGCTGACAATACCGCGCCCTTCCAGCTCCATTTCCCGCATCAGTGAGCGGATGGCCTGCTCCAGGGTGAGATCATCCAGCTGGCGCGGACGCAACCGCCCTAACAAACGGCGCACCGCGTCGTACACGCCCAGCGACAGTTGTTCGATGAGCTGCCCGCTCTGCTTCACGCTGGCGTTATCTGCCGCCAGCCGCTGAACAATGCCCGCTTGAGTACGAATAGCAGTGATGGTCTGGCCGATATCGTCGTGCAGCTCACGCGCCACATCACGGCGCACGCTCTCTTCAGTTTCTAACAAACGTTCAGCGAGATGCTGATTGCGCGCTAGTTCCTTTTGCAGCGACTGGTTAAGTTCACGCAACCGCTGGATGCCTGCGCCCAGTAACAACCCTGTCAGACTTTGCACCAGCAGCGAGAGCAATAAATCCACCGGATGATCGCGCCAGGTTTGACTGGCGATCAGCGCGATGGCGTTCATCAACGTCGCAATCAGCGCCCCTTGCCAGCCGTAGTGCCAGGCCAGCGCGATAATCGGCAGCGCCAGACAGAATGGCGTAAAGCGCGACAGTTCGTCCGGCAAGCCCAACTGGAGCCAGAGACTGATAACAAACAGCAGCAAGTACCAGACCAGATGCCGCCCGCGCCAGTTGATCGGTTGAGAAACTAACGACGGCCCGAGCGGCAGCCAGGTGTTATTGGCGAGATAGTGCCAGAACACCAGACATATCGGGGCCAGCGTCAGGCCGCCAGTTAAAGTCAGCAACAGCGCATTCCACGACTCTTTGCCGTGCCAAAGCCAGGGCAGCGACTGCAACAACGCCGCCGCCGTTAACGCCGCACCCTGTAACAGCAAGGTGCGCCAGTCACGTTGATGGCGATAGCGCGAGATCAGCGCCACGGGCAGTAACGTCAGTAAACTACCGATCATCAATAAGGAAAAATGGGTTAACCCGACCGCCTGCGTTAGCCAGTAAATCAGCAGCCACTCCGCGCCCAGCAGCACCGGCCAGTATCCGCGCGGGCATTGCAGCATTAGCCCCAGACGCAGACCAAACGGAAATAACAGCACCGCCATATCAGGGCGCTCAACCAGGTGCAGGCTGATACTCCACAGGCAAAACCATGCGGCAGAGAAGATAAAAAAGCAGGCAATAACGGTAATTAAGCGGGAGAACAACGTCTTCATCACCAGCCATCAAACATACGGCGCGCCAGTTCAACGTCGTTACTGACGCCCAGTTTTTCCATCAGATTGGCGCGATGGACGTGTACCGTTTTCGGTGACAAGCCCAGTTCGGCAGCAATCTCTTTCACCGCCATTCCTTGCGCCAGTTTTTCCGCCACCTGGCGTTCACGTTTGGTTAGCGGGTCCTGGCGACCGGATGCCAGTTTAATGGCAATATCCGGCGTCAGATAACAGCCGCCTGTGGCAACCGTATGCACCGCAGCAATCAGTTCGTCAGGGCTACAACGCTTGGAGAGAAAGCCGCGCGCCCCCGCGTTAAGCGCCTGCTCAACCAGCGCCGGACTGTCATGAACGGAGAGCATAATTGTCGCCATACCTTTCGGCAGCTGGCTTAGCAGCTCCAGACCGGAGATATCGGGCATGGAGATATCGCAAATACACACCTGCACACCGCGCCCCGGCAGCCCCGCCAGCGCCTCGCGCCCCGAACCAAACTCGGCAACTACTTGCAAATCAGGTTCCAGTCCGAGCAACTGCGCAAAGCCGGAGCGGACGATGAGGTGATCGTCTATAAGTGCAACGGTGATCATGATTGGGTCCTGGCGGATAAAAAACGCGCATACCTTAACGATAAGCGCGATGTTGTTCAAGTTGGATATGGGGTATGTATTGGCTTAATGATGTTGAGCTTATCGTCAAAACGCTTACCTGAAAGGTAAGCGTTTGGTACGTGTTATTGAGAAAAAGCGAATTATTTGTAGGTTGCGATTGCAATATTGCCTGAAAAATTTCTCCTCCTGTTGCGGAAATCGTTTTCAGGTAACAAAGAGTCATCCAGAAACCTATAATCTTCAGCGGAACGCTCATTAAGAGAGTCATCCACTGAGTCGTTATGAATATAATCCTCACCGTATGTTCGATAAATGAAATTAGCAATATTAAAATCGTTACCAGCTTCATTTATTTCGGCTTTTACAATATAATGAGTTTGTGTGAATGTATGCTGTGAAAAGTCAGCAACAAGAAAATTTGTTTTTCCCAGCAAAGCACAAAACCCTGGGTTATTATTAAGCCCGGCAGAAACAGAATCGTTTGCCTGTATTGCATTAATATCCCCCCTATCAAGCGCGACAGGAAATGCCTGTGAACAAGCATAATACAGGTTACCTATTCCTGAAATACTGGAGAGGCAAGAAATAATATTCTCTGTGATATTTATCTCAACACCATCTTTCTGTAGAGAGTTTCTCACAATATTACATTCATCTGGCGTAAATACAATTTCACTAAAAAGTTTTTCGAAATCTTTATATTTTCTAACACCTCCATGACCAGACAAAGCCATGGTTTTACCCCGCAGAAATTCATGGATTGTGCTATTTATTTTAACTCCACAACATGAAATAATTGAGCTACCCTCTCCAACGTGTCTTGATGCATCAGCAAGAAGTGCACTAAACTCTCCCTCCTGAACATCTAGTTTTTTTATGTCTGATTTATAACTACAATCATCTGGAATTAATTTATCTGGAGTTAATTGAGCTTGTTCATTTAACGCTTTTTTTAATTGGCGCTCAGCATCAGTAACTCCAAAGCTGCATTTAATTTCAGAGTTATTATTAACAATTTCTTGCTTAAGAGCATTTGCAGCAACTGCTACTTTTGAGAGTTGATACTTTTCCAATACATCGTGCTCTGATAATAACCCTATAAACTCTTTCACATTACGACCACTAAAATCCCTGTCTCTACTCTGTTTTTTCAAACTGTTGCCTTTTAACTCACGATACACATCAGTGACTTTAAACTTATCACTGCCGGTCTGCTCAATTTTTATATAGCTATCCATGCCTGTGGTAGCGATCCATGTCTTATAATTCGCATTCGCTGATTCAGGCGTAACATGAAAATAAGAAACCAATTTACCACTGATATCATGCCGATAGATATGAAAAGAATCTAAAATGTATAATAATATATTTCGGAAAACTTCACGAAAAGTGGCATCTTTAGATAATGTTCTACAATTATCGAGCAGGCCGCTTTGTTCCATCGCATCAAATGCAGCAATATTACCCTCGATACTATCTCTTAGACTCTGGCTCAGGCCCTGACTCTGACTCTGACTCTGAAACTGGCTATTATCATTCTCTGTTTCCGTTGGATATGTATAACTCGTCACACTAACCATAGTAACCTCGCAATATGACACTTTGCATATTTTGACATTTTAGAAGCATCAATGGTTAGCATGATAAATATGTCAATGCTAACCGCTATATTTCATTTATTTCAATAATAAGACCATGTGTCGTTAATTTTTAACGATTTTCCCAATGCAATTGCATCACTAACTCTACTTATTCACTATCAAAAATCGCTCATTATTTCAAAAGACTGTTTATACACAGACGGTTAACAATACGCGTTCACCTTAATGATAAACGCGATTTATCAGGCAAAAATCATAAATCAGCAGTTGTTGCGGCACCGAAAAATGTAAAAGTGACTTTATCGATTTTGGAGTTTTGTTCGTCGACCCTACCGGTAGTAAAATAACGAGAACACTGAAGCTTAACTTCATTTCCAACATTATTAACCGCCATCGAATACATCTTCTGACTAAACCCATTTATAGTAAAATCCATTTCATTAAGATACTTTCCAGACCCAAAAAAAGAATTTCCTGATTTTTTTAAATCCACTGTTGGTGAAATGAAACTATCAATACTTTTTGAGAGTAACTCGCGAACATCTTGAGATGTATGTTGTAAGCAAGTCTGATAGCCTTGTGCGGAAGAATAATAAAAACATGTAATCCCCTGAGGACTGGCTAAGCAAGCGATTATTTCATCAATCTTATCATCCGTAATATTACCGTTTGATTGTTTTAATAATTCTCTTACCCGAGCACAATCATCATCATTAAAGCATACCTGTGCAACCAATTGTTCAGGTGTCTTTTGACTATAACTTAGATCTTTTTCAATTATTTCAATTTTGCTTGCAAATATTTTAAGAATATCTTTACTTAACTCAACACCACAGCAAGTTATTTTTGCAGCGCCACTTGGTTTAGTTTGTTCTTTTATACATCTATGAGCATCCATAGTCATAGAGTGTAAATAATCCTCAGTAATATCAATTTTTTCCTGAACAGGTAAATGGCCCTCATCTTTTTGAATTCGCAGGTTTAATAAATCATATGTATTACTCACAATGTCTGCAGGCATTTCGTAACTACAATCCGTATTCATCATAACAATACTATTAACTAATTTTTTCCTCAAAACCGTGTCAGCAGAATGTGTTTCTAACGCAGCAGTTTTTTCAGACAGCGATTTGATAATAGTCGCCACAGCCACTCCAGAATATGATGTTTCTTTTACTATTTTTTTTGTATTTTTTTCACCTGCATCAAACTGTATAACTTTAAAGGATTTGCCACCTGTTTGTTCGATTACGGTATATTCGTTCTCTCCAGTTGCCGCCATCCAGGTACGATTGCCATTATTTTCAGTGCCTGGCATAGGGTGAAAATAGTTAAGGATTTCGGTATTAACACTGCGAGAACCGGACATAATATTTGCTATTAAGCGTTTTATTTCCTGTAACATCCATTTTGCGAAATTACTGCCAGGTGAATATTTTTTCTCGTTATTTGTGATATTAAGCTCAGCAGCAATAATTCTATTTTTATCCAAAAAGGTGGAAGGGCAGGGATTTGACATCATTGTTCCGCTGTTTATAGGGCTTGCCATAATATACCTCACGATGAACCATTAATTAATAGAATGCTGGTCATGACCACTGGTATAGACAGCAATCAGAATTTAAAACCATCGCTGGAAAATTTAGCCCTAACTGTCACCCCCAGGTTACCGGTGCAGCGACTTAAATTAACGTCCTGGGCTAATAAATTGTGCCTGAGATGGTCTCTGGCACAATTTCACCCTATATATCTGAACGGATCTATCAAAAATCGCTCATCAGTAACTCCCCCGAGCGGTTTAATGTCGCTCCTTACTGAAAAAACACCGCAATCTTGTTAAACATCGTCGGATCGGACTGATTACGCTGCACTTTCACCACATCTTCCAGCTTATCGATTTGGCTTATCATCTGCTCCAGACGCTGGTCGTCATTGACCAGTAGCCAGATATGGCTTTTGTCGCTGTCCTGAATCGGCAGACAAAGAATACCTTCAACGTTAAAAGCGCGGCGGGCAAAAAGGCCACAAACGTGGGTCATTACGCCCGGATGGTTGCGAACGGTGAGTTCCAGAATCACGTTGTCATGAGTTGTGTTTTGCATGGCTTATTCCCCCACCATTTCTGTATTCGCCGCACCTGGCGGCACCATCGGGTACACTTTTTCTTCGGCATCAATGCGCACATGGATCAGTGCCGGACCAGGGCGATTGATGATTTCCTGCAATGCAGCCTGCGGATCGGTTTCGTTATTCAAATCACAGGTTTCGAGGCCGAATCCGGCGGCAATCTGCATAAAGTTGATTTTTCCCGGATAGGTAGCGGCAAAAACGCCCTGCTTGTAGAACAGACTCTGTTGCTGATGTACCAGCCCCAGCGCTTCGTTGTTCATCAGAATGATTTTGACATCCAGCTGATTTTCGCTAGCGGTCGCCATCTCCTGAATATTCATCATCAGGCTGCCGTCGCCGGAGAAACACAACACTTTGCGATCCGGGTTCGCCAGCGCCGCGCCAATGGCCGCAGGCAGACCAAAGCCCATCGTGCCCAGCCCACCGGAGGTCAGCCACTGGCGTGGGCGATTGAGCGGATAAGCTTGCGCGGTCCACATCTGATGCTGACCCACATCGGTGGTGATAATCGCATTGTCATCGACACAGGCGGCAACGGCGTTGATCAGGCCGTAATGGCTTAATGGATCGCACGCTTTCGGGATTGGACACGGGAATTCGCGCTGCAAATCCGCTACCAACTGGTGCCACTCTGCACGCGGTTGCGCTTCCACCTGCGGGATCAGCTGCGCCAGCACGTCATCAACATCCGCCTGAATCGCTACGTGCGGCTGCTTGATTTTACCCAGCTCTGCGCGGTCGATATCGACATGAATAATTTTGGCATTCGGGCAGAACTGCTCGGTTTTGCCAATCGCCCGGTCATCAAAACGCGCGCCGAGAACAATCAGCAGATCCGCCTCCTGCAAGATATAGTTGGTGCTGCGCACACCGTGCATCCCCAGCATACCCAGCGACAGCGGATGCGCTTTTGGCAGCATACCCAGCGCCATTAAAGTCATGGTGGTAGGCAGCTGCGCTTTCTCCGCCAGTTCACGCACTCGCGCAGGCGCATTGATCACACCACCGCCCAGATAAAGCACCGGGCGTTTGGCAGCATTAATCATTGCCGCTGCGTCATGAATGCTTTCTTCGCTAAAGGCGGGCGCGACGGCTTTTTCTGCCACCGCGGGCTGTGCTTCAATCTCAAAAACGGCCGTTTGCACATCCTTAGGAATGTCTATCCACACCGGGCCAGGGCGGCCTGATTGCGCAATACGGAAGGCATCGCTCATGACCTGCGGGAGTTCTTCGATATGTCTGACCAGATAGTTGTGTTTGGTGATGGGGATAGAGATGCCGTAGGTGTCGACTTCCTGGAAGGCGTCGGTGCCAATCATCGAGGCGGGAACCTGACCAGTGATGCAAATCAGCGGGATGGAGTCCAGCCGTGCATCGGCAATGGCGGTCACCAGGTTAGTCGCACCCGGCCCGCTACAGGCCATACAGACCGCCGGTTTACCGTCGGTGCGCGCCATTCCCTGAGCGATAAACCCCGCGCCCTGTTCATGGCGAGCCAGAATATGGCGGATTTGCGTGCTTTGGCTTAAGGCATCGTAAACAGGCAGGATAGAACCGCCCGGAATGCCCGTCACAATCTTAATGCCCTGCTGTTCCAGGAAATGAACGATAAATTCTGCGCCGGTAAAGCGCTTACGCGTCGATGTTGTGCCCGAACTTGCCATGCTCCAGTCCTTTTCTTCTGGGCCGACTTTCCGGGAGGTGCTTAAACGAAAAACCCCGCCCGGTTTGCGCCGGCGGGGTTTTGGAATCGTGTGTTGTTCCAGTCCCTACGGCGCATTGCCGACGACCACCACCACACGCACGACGACCACTGCGGCGGATGGCGCAGTTGGTAGTAGTTTTGCGTTGAACATGGAAGTAGTCATTGGGGACCTTGTTGGTTTTGTGTTTAACAATATTTATACAAGCACAGCTTTACAGGGGAGACAATGGAAAATTTTTCAGCAAGGGAAAATTGAGGGGTTGATCACGTTTTGTACTGTACTGCAGGTAACAAAAAACCCCGCCGGAGCGAGGTTTCGTCAGCCGCCCGCGGCTGGTAACCGCAAAGCACACTGTATTATGTCAACACAGAAAGTATACGTGTTCCGCGCAGAACGCGCAATTTCGGCACGAATTTTGACGTATTTAGTGCATAGTTGAGTATCGATCACAGTTTGCGTTTTGTCCAAATATTACTGTTTATTTATACAGTAAACTTCTATAATATCACTGTACGCAATGTGTTATGCGGGGGCCGCATCGTTACCCGGCGCACTAAGTCCTGGCTGAAACGGGTGGTGCCGTCAGCGCCTTAACCCCGCGTGAGCACACTGTGTTATGTCAACAAGCACAACGTTTCTCCTTGAGATACTGCGTGCACAACAGCTGGCAACAGGCAGCGGAAAGGTACGTCAGCTGGCAGTGCTCCTGAACCACAGGAGACGCGTATGAGCCTGGTGGATATCGCCATTCTTATCCTCAAACTCATTGTTGCAGCACTGCAACTGCTTGATGCTGTTCTGAAATACCTGAAGTAATTCAGATTCAAGTCGCACCAAAGGGGAGCGGGTAACCGCTCCCCTTTCATATTTAGCGTGCGGGTTGGTGTCGGATGCGATGCTGATGCATCTTATCCGCCCTACCATCCCTCCCGGCAACATTTATTGCCGCTTTTGTTTACATATTCTGCCGCTAAACAATTCCCCATTCCTGGCGTATATCTGGCTAACATTTATCAATGTGATAGATTCCTCTCCCGCATTTATGGGAATGCGTAGTGACTTATTCTAATTATTTTTATAAAAGCATCCGTGATAATGAAAAGGCATAGAAACGTCAATTTGTTATTGATGTTGGTATTACTCGTGGCCGTCGGTCAGATGGCGCAAACCATTTATATTCCAGCTATTGCCGATATGGCGCGCGATCTCAACGTCCGTGAAGGGGCGGTGCAGAGCGTAATGGGCGCTTATCTGCTGACTTACGGTGTCTCACAGCTGTTTTATGGCCCGATTTCCGACCGTGTGGGTCGCCGACCGGTGATCCTCGTCGGAATGTCCATTTTTATGCTGGCAACGCTGGTCGCGGTCACGACCTCCAGTTTGACAGTATTGATTGCCGCCAGCGCGATGCAGGGGATGGGCACCGGCGTTGGCGGCGTAATGGCGCGTACTTTGCCGCGTGATTTATATGAACGGACACAGTTGCGCCATGCTAATAGCCTGTTAAACATGGGAATTCTTGTCAGTCCGTTGCTCGCACCGCTAATCGGCGGTCTGCTGGATACGATGTGGAACTGGCGCGCCTGTTATCTCTTTTTGTTGGTACTTTGTGCCGGTGTGACCTTCAGTATGGCCCGCTGGATGCCGGAAACGCGTCCGGTCGACGCACCGCGCACGCGCCTGCTTACCAGTTATAAAACGCTTTTCGGTAACAGCGGTTTTAACTGTTATTTGCTGATGCTGATTGGCGGTCTGGCCGGGATTGCCGCCTTTGAAGCCTGCTCCGGCGTGCTGATGGGCGCGGTGTTAGGGCTGAGCAGTATGACGGTCAGTATTTTGTTTATTCTGCCGATTCCGGCGGCATTTTTTGGGGCATGGTTTGCCGGACGTCCTAATAAACGCTTCTCAACGTTGATGTGGCAGTCGGTTATCTGCTGCCTGCTGGCTGGCTTACTGATGTGGATCCCCGACTGGTTTGGCGTGATGAATGTCTGGACGCTGCTCGTTCCCGCCGCGCTGTTCTTTTTCGGTGCCGGGATGCTGTTTCCGCTGGCGACCAGCGGCGCGATGGAGCCGTTCCCTTTCCTAGCGGGCACGGCTGGCGCGCTGGTCGGCGGTCTACAAAACATTGGTTCCGGCGTGCTGGCGTCGCTCTCTGCGATGTTGCCGCAAACCGGTCAGGGCAGCCTGGGGTTGTTGATGACCTTAATGGGATTGTTGATCGTGCTGTGCTGGCTACCGCTGGCGACGCGGATGTCGCATCAGGGGCAGCCCGTTTAAGCTCACGTCACCGCAGCATCGTCATCAGCTCCATGGGAGAACGATGCTGCTTTATCAGATCACGCATCACCCGCATATGCGGCGCAGAGTAAGAATAAAACGCCTGATAGCCCGCACAAAGCACGCTGTCTGGCATCTCCTCCCGAGCGTGCGGACACAGCAGATGCCAGTCGCACGCCTGGCAGCCACGGCGCGGTTGCGGGTTTTCGCTGCCACACCATTTTTGTAAGGTGGCGTCAAAAAGCTCAATCGAGATACGACTGATATCTGCCCGCACCCAACACTCAAACAGGGCAATTAAAAATTTCCCCCACAGCTCTGCTGTCACCGAAGCGGCCGTCAGATCGCCCCGGTCATCAAATTCAAGATGGGGAATGAGCTGTACGGAGCGGATACCCCGTTGTTTGAAATTGTGATAAAAATCGGCAGGTTGCAGAGCATCCTTGTACTCTACAACCAGTTTATGCCTGTCCTCTTCAGCATCAATGACCTGACTTCCTGTCATGCGACTCTCTCAATAAATACGATAAGTTGATGTATATGCGTTACAGCAAACAGTATTGCGAGAGATAACACCGCGAGGGAGATCAAAAATTTGTCACGGACTACGTGAAATTGGGAAAAATCGCTATTCGTGACATCCATTAAATTGCGATTACGGGTGTAGTGCCAGAGGATCAGCGCCACGATGGTGAGAATGCCAATCGAAATCCAGAATAACATGCCCGCCTGGTGCCAGTTGTGTTTGATAGCCAACGCCATCAACGCGCCGTAGCCCAGCATGGTACGAAACCACGCCAGTGATGTACGCTCCGGCTGCAGCCCTGGGTCGGCAATGCGTCTGGCTTTGCGGCTATCCGGCATACAACACCAGTCCCATGACGATCACCGCTACGACCATCAATATTAAGCTGATGATTAATAAGCTGTTGGTGTAAGGCAGGTCCTCTTTCAGACGCATCGCTTTTTCATTGCGTAACCAGCGCAGGTAGCCATACATCGCTAATCCGCCGGAAAACAGACACAACAACAACGCCAGCAGTTCACGAATGACGGGCGTGGCGAAATCTGGCGCAAGTTGATCAAGCCCAACTCCCGCCGCCAGAAATCCTAGTGCAGTACGGATCCACGCCAGAAAAGTACGCTCATTAGCCAGCGAGAAGCGGTAATCGGGCGCTTCTCCGAGGCGGGAAATTTTCATTGTTGCTCCTTTGCAATTTCACTAACGCTCTATCTTTAGCGGTTTTTTTTAAGAATTTCGTCCGCCCGTTTCCTGATATGCTTTTGCCATCCGCTACAAGGAGGTCAGATGGGTATCATAGCGCAAACTAAAATCAGTTCATTGGGCATGCTGTTCGGTGCCATCGCTTTAATGATGGGGATTATCCACTTTTCATTCGGCCCTTTTTCCGCACCACCGCCAACGCTTGAAAGCATCGTGGCGGACAAAACGGCTGAAATTAAAAGAGGTCTTCTCGCCGGAATAAAAGGCGAAAAAATTACCACCGTGGAGAAAAAAGAGAACGTAGATATCGATAAAATCCTCGATCAAAGCGGTATCGCACTGGCCATTGCTGCGCTACTTTGCGCATTTATTGGCGGTATGCGTAAGGAAAATCGCTGGGGTATTCGCGGCGCGCTGGTTTTTGGCGGCGGGACGCTGGCTTTCCATACCTTGCTTTTTGGTATCGGCATCGTGTGCAGCATTTTGCTGATATTCCTTATCTTTTCCTTCCTGACCGGCGGTTCGCTGGTTTAAGCAGCCTGAATAATGCCCGCCGGGTGATCATCAGCGGGCATTATCGTCAGAACTTCTGTTTTTTCTCCTCCACCTTCACTCCTTGCGTCGGTAGGCCGGTGTCATAGTCGCGTACCACTGGCGAATAGCCATCTTGTGGGCGTGGACGAAATGCCCCCATCCAGCGCGGCCGTGCATCTTTACGCCACGGACGCAGGCTCCATTGGTAACTGCGGAACGGATCGCGAATTTTGTCCATGTAATCCAATAACGCGTCATGCATTTTGCTGCGAACGTCGGCAAAACGGATATCATCTATCAGGTTATGCATTTCATTTGGATCATTACGGCGATCGTAAAGTTCATCACTGGTGAAGAGGTTGAGTACCAGTTTAAAGTCATCCGTCACCCAGCAACGCACCGGAATAAAACCGCCAAAGCTGTCATGCTCAATCTCGTAGCGGTTAAATTCCACCATCACGCCGCGTGGCTCTGTTACGGCAAGGATATTTTCCCCCGGCAGAATCTCTGGTTTTTCAATATCTGCCAGCGCCATCATTGTCGGCAGTAAATCGATATGACTGACTGGCGTATCGACCTGTCGCCGCTCCCCTTGCGGCGAACGGATGATCAGCGGAATACGGGTGATGTCGTCATACATCGCCGCTCCTTTACTGATCAGCTTATGTGCGCCCATCATTTCACCGTGATCGGAGGTATAAATGACCCACGTATTTTCACGTTGCTCTGGCGTTAAGGCATTGATGACACGTCCGATTTGGTCATCAACAAAGTCATTGCAGGCAAAATAGAGCGGATGGTGATAAAGCCCGTCATCACCGACTGGCGATGGCATCGCCTGCGCCCATAAGCGGTGATGTTCCGGTTTGTTCGCCAGGTCATCCTGTGATTTCTCGCCAAGTTCGTAGTAAAAATCAGCGTATTTCTCTAAATACTCCACCGGACAGGTGAACGGGTGATGCGGCTCATCATACGAAACCACCATCAGGAAAGGTTCGTCGGCGCGCGCGGGCTGTTGCAGAAAATCTACCGCCCGATTGCTGATGCGGTGCGCCCAGGTGAAGGTTTCGTCGATATGGTTCGCCTGTAAATCTTCGACGCTGTTTAGGCCATTGCGCCACAGGCTAATCTCTTTTTCCGTCAGTTCGCTAAGATAGTTCGCCCCATCGAACCAGTAATCAGCGTCCCACTCCGGCGGACACTCGCCAGTGCCGAAATAGTCATGACCGTCGAGATGCCATTTGCCGATGTAACAGGTGTGATAGCCGGCATCCTTAAAGTAGCGCCCCATAGTGGAGATGTTTTTGCCTGGCGCGACGTTGTTGGTCCACGGGCCGGACTGGTTAGCGTAGATACCGGTGAATAGTCCGGCGCGTGCAGGCGTACAAACCGGTGAACAAGTGTAGGCGGAATTAAAGCGAATACCTTCCGCCGCCAGACTATCAATATTTTGCGTATTCAGCGGTTTACCGCTATAGCAACCGACCATATTGGTGGCCTGGGTATCGGTCATGATGAACAGAAAATTGGGGCGTTTCATAGGCTATCCTTCGCGTCGGGAGTAAAGGTTACGGCTGGGTCGTGACGATGCCGCCAGTTGTCAAAAATCAGGTAGACAATCACTACGGCGGCAATGAAATAACTGATCATCGCTAACCAGCGCGTACCGTAGCCGCCGAATTCAGCCAGCCCGGCATAGACGCCAATCATCGCGAACAGGATGCCAATTGACGCGATCTTGACGTTTTTCCACGGTTTCATGTCCACCGCAAACGCATCGTTGAAGGTGAACGGCGTGGCGCGCGGTTTGATAAAACCGATCACCAACATCACGACCACGTTGATGCAGAACGTACAGGCCAGCACATAGAGGAAATGGAAGTCGAACTTCACCAGATAGTTGATGGTGATGTAGCTGATTATGCCAATCCCCATCGCCACTTTTGCCGCCAGCGCCGGAATGCGCGGGAAGAAAAAGCCCATAATGATGATGGTAACCAGCGGCACGTTGTAAATACCGTTGAGCTGTTTCATCCAGCTATATAGCCCCTGCGGCGCGTTGGCGATCCACGGCGCGACCAGCACCGAAACGATAGCGATAAAGAAACCAAATTTGCGCCCGACGGTGACCAGCTGTTGCGGCTCGGCATTCTGGTTAATGATGCGACGGTAAATACCCATACTGAATAACGTACTGGCGCTATTCAGAAAGCCGTTGAAGGTACTGATCACCGCACCAAATAACACCGCGCCGAAGAAACCCACCAGTGGCACTGGCAGAACGTTATTGACCAGCGTCGGGTAGGCCATGTCGGCTTTCGGTAGATCCTGATACAGATGAAACGCAATCAACCCTGGCAGCACCAGTACCAGCGGGTCGAGCATTTTCAGCACCGCCGTTAACAGCGCCCCCTTTTGCCCTTCCGCCAGGCTTTTTGACGCCAGCGTGCGTTGCACGATGCCCTGATTTGTACACCAGTAAAAGGTGTTCACCAGAATTAAACCGGTAAATGCCGCGCCAATCGGCAAAGGATCGGTCGGGCCGCCGACTGAGTTTAATTTCTCGGCGTGAACGGTGGTAAGTTGCTCAATGCCCTGCATAAAGCTGCCCTTGCCCATCGCGATCAGGCCAAATATCGGCACCATCAACCCGCCAATAACCAGCCCAATACCGTTAATGGAGTCCGCCACTGCCATTGCGCGCAGTCCGCCGATCACCGCATACAAAATTCCCGCCAGACCAAGCAAAATTACCAATAGCCAGATAGCCGCACCGTGAGAAATCTGTAGCGATTCCCCGACGTGAAACAGGCTGTTGAGCGCCAACGCGCCGGAGTAGAGAACAATCGGCAGAAAGCAGACGCCGGTGGCAATGAGGAAGCAGAAGTCGATGATAATACGCGTCGTTTTATCATAACGTTCCTCCAGAAAATCGGGGATGGTGGCAATGCCACGCTTCAGATAGCGCGGTAAAAAGATTAGCGCGAGGAAGATCAGCGTCACCGCAGAAGTGACTTCCCAGCCCATCACCGACATGCCGCTTTTGTAGGCCTGCCCGGAAAGACCAACCAGTTGTTCCGTGGAAAGGTTGGTTAACATTAACGAAGCGGCAATAACCGGCGCTTTTAGTGAACGTCCGGCAAGAAAATAGCCTTGTTGCGATCCGGTATCTGTTTTGCGGACCTTCCACCAGGTGATGACCGCCACCAGCAGCGTAAAACCGACAAAACTCAAGATTTGTAACGAATTCATCTCATAGCCCTTATTTATGTTTATGTCCCGGACGCATGAATATAGGGAGAGGTAAAATGCGTCGGGTCAGGCAGTCAGATTCTTAAAATACAAACATCGTATCCCTGAACGGATTGTTTTCTGTTAAGTTCAGGTTGTGAGCATAATTCGCCGGAGGGATATTAAAATGAATGGAAAATTGCAAAGTTCGGATGTAAAAAACGAAACTCCGTACAATATTCCCTTATTGATTAACGAAAATGTGATCTCCAGCGGAATTTCTCTGATCTCGCTCTGGCATACCTACGCCGACGAGCATTATCGGGTGATCTGGCCGCGGGACAAGAAGAAACCGCTTATCGCCAACTCATGGGTTGCGGTGTATACCGTACAAGGATGTGGAAAAATTATTTTAAAGAATGGTGAACAAATAACACTGCATGGCAACTGTATTATATTTTTAAAGCCAATGGATATTCACTCTTATCACTGTGAAGGTTTAGTCTGGGAACAGTACTGGATGGAATTTACCCCCACCAGTATGATGGATATTCCCGTCGGTCAGCAAAGCGTTATTTATAATGGCGAAATTTATAATCAGGAACTCACCGAAGTTGCTGAATTAATTACTTCACCAGAAGCAATAAAAAATAATCTGGCAGTCGCTTTTCTGACGAAAATTATTTATCAGTGGATTTGTCTTATGTACTCAGACGGTAAAAAAGATCCACAACGGCGGCAAATTGAAAAACTAATTGCCACTTTACATGCCAGTCTGCAACAACGCTGGAGCGTAGCTGATATGGCTGCCACGATCCCCTGTAGCGAAGCCTGGTTGCGTCGTCTGTTTTTACGCTATACCGGCAAGACGCCGAAAGAATATTACCTCGATGCACGTCTGGATCTGGCGCTATCGCTATTAAAGCAACAAGGGAACTCGGTTGGCGAAGTCGCTGATACGCTCAACTTCTTCGACTCCTTTCATTTCAGCAAAGCCTTTAAACATAAATTTGGTTATGCGCCGTCAGCCGTGCTAAAGAATACGGACCAGCACCCAACGGATGCCAGTCCACACAATTAACGTAACTCTGGCCAGTACGCTTTGTTGGCCTCCAGCAAATCATCCAGAATAGCTTTGGCGACCGAGGCGCTCGGTACCGTTTTCGACAACGTAATCGCCTGCCACAGGTGCTGATATGAACGCTGTTCCCAGGCGTCCACGACCAGTTTTTCCACCGCCACTTGCTGACTCATTAACCCTTTCTGAAACTGCGGGATATCGCCGACCACCAGTGGTTCTGGTCCGTTGTGCCCGACCAGACACGGGATCTCGACCATCGCTTCATCATCAAAGTTATGGATTGCCCCGTTGTTAGGCACAATCAGCAACATCCGCTCCTGAGTGTTGAAGGCAATCGCCGCCGCAAGATCGACGATGTATGACGCATGTTCGTCAATTTCCAGCTTGCCCGCCGCTGAATTTCCTGCCGCCGTAATGGCGCGGCAAGCATCGAAAACCTGTTTCTCGCGATGCTCCATCACCTCATTCGCGCGGGTATGTTCAGGGTTGGAATGCTGAACGACATAATCCGGGAAGAGATAATATTTCAGATAGGTATTCGGTAATGTATCCGGGTCCAGAGCCTGGACATCCCGCGCTTTTGCATAGGTGTCGTTCCAGCTCGCTTCAGTATGTGTATCTTGCTGCGGTGGAACATAACCGTGCTTCGAGACATATTGCCGCAGCTGGGGCATCAGGTCGTTGCCCTGCAAATCTTCAATTGATGTCCACCAGCCAAAGTGGTTCAGGCCGTAGTAGCGCACGCGCATCTGTTTGCGATCTTGCAGCCCAACAATTTGCGCCATCCGGCTTTCAATACCGATTGGCATGTCACAGATGTTGAGGATTTTCGCATTCGGGCGCAGACGACGCGTGGCTTCTGCGACAATGGCTGCCGGGTTGGAGTAGTTGAGCATCCAGGCATTTGGTGAATATTTTTCCATATAATCCACCAGTTCCAGGACGCCGCCAATGGAACGCATGCCGTACGCTATTCCGCCGGGTCCGCAAGTTTCCTGACCAACAACGCCGTGGCGCAGCGGGATTTTTTCATCCAGTTCGCGCATCGGGTATTTGCCGACGCGGATGTGCGCCATGACAAAATCAACGTCGCTGAACGCCACTTCAGGATCGGTGGTGTAACTAAACGCAATGTCCGGCGCTTTCTCTTTAAGGATGACTTTACAGGCTTCAGCAATGACTTCCTGCCGCGCGCCATCGTTATCATAAAATTTCAGTGCACGAAGCGGGAAACGGTCCTGATTCGCCAGGAGCATCAACACGATGCCTGGCGTAAAGGTGCTTCCACCGCCTGCGACAACCACTGAGAATTTGGTCATTATACTGCCTCCGTAATGGCAACATTTTCTGCTGATTGATGAGAATTAATTAAGCTATCGAGCTGTTCACGTAGCTGGGATACATGCAGACCAATGATCACCTGAATGGCATCGCCACTACGGAAGACGCCGTGCGCTCCCAGCTTTTTAAAGACTTCGTCATCCAGCGTTTGTGACATGTCATGCAGTGCAATCCGTAGACGCGTCGCGCAATTGTTAATGCTGGAGATATTGCCGACCCCGCCCAGGGCTTGCAGGATACCGGCAGCCTGATCCAGCTCTTTTTTTGGCTCTGCCGCGGTGGTTTGGCCTCGCGAGGCTTTGTATTCGGCTTTTGAGTAGAGTTTCACTTCCGCATCTTCACGTCCCGGCGTGCACATGTTGAATTGCAGAATCAGGGTGCGGAAAACCACGAAGTACAGCAGGGTAAAGCACAACCCAATGGCGATTTGGGTCAGCATCATATCCGCGTGGTTGCTGAACATCGGGATCCAGTTTTGCGGTAAAACCTGGTCAATCAAACCACCGCCCATGTTGCCCACCACACCAAAGAGGTACATCACGGTCGACATTGAGGCCGCAAGCACAGCGTGTACCGCAAACAGCAACGGTGAAATGAACAGGAAGGTAAATTCCAGCGGTTCGGTAATTCCCACCAGCATGGCGGTTAAGGTTGCGGGAATCAGCAAGCCCGCCACTTTTACCCGATTTTCCGGTGCGGCAGTGAAGTACATCGCTAAAGAAATGCCCACGGCACCAAAGATTTTTGAGTTACCGTGCAGGGCAAAACCGCCTTCCGGGAACAACGATTTCAGCGGCTCGGCGCTCAGACTGAACTCTTGCAGATGCTGCGCCCAGTACATCTGAATGCCGCCTTCAACAGCTGCCGGACCAAAGATAAACGGTCCGTAGATGAAGTGGTGTAAACCGGTTGGGATCAGAATACGTTCGAGGAAGGTGTAAACCCAGACCCCAAGCGCACCCGCCGAACGCAGGAACGCTTGCAGAGATTCAATCCCCATTTGTACTTTTGGCCAGCCGAGCAACGTCAGCCAGGCGCAGGGGATCATCACCAGGAAGGCGATAATCACCACATAAGATGTCCCCTGGAAAATGCCGAGAAACACCGGCAGTTTTTTATCGAACAGACGGTTATGCAGCGCCGTCACAATGCCGGAAATGATAATTGCGCCGATAATGCTGGTATCGAGGGTTTTAATCCCGGCCATCATTGTCAGACCGCTACCTGCCACCGCGTCCTGAGTGAAATCGACGCCGAAGTAGCTTCCCCAGGTCATTCCCATCGCGTTGATGAAATAGTTCCAGGTCAGGAAACTCACCATCACCGCCAGACAAGCTCGCCCCTGCGCTTGCTTAGCAAGGCCAATGGGTAAACCGACAGCAAAAATCAGCGGCATATTACGGAATACCGTCCAACCGCCCTCTTCAATAATATGTACGATTTGCGCGAACAAACTGTTTGGATCGGTCAGTGATTCCCCGACAAACATCGGGTTTTGCAGCAAGATGGCAAGACCCACCACAATCCCGGCGAAGGGAAACAGCAGCACTGGCGTGAACATCGCGCCGCCAAAGCGTTGAATTTGACTGAGCATTTCCACATCCTCTTTTCTCAATTCTGTAAGTAGGAAGCCTGATTGGTTATGCGGCAGGCCTGGAGCGAGGATAGGAAGATGCGATCGGCAGAACATGACGACCCAGTGGGATTCGTGATCGCTTTCATGCTTTTCGTTGGGCGGTAGAGATCTACGTTTTCGCAAAAAAGTAGACATCTGTGAGCACTGGTACACAGCATCGAACACATCTTTAAAAAAAAGATGTTTTTTCAATCGATTAAGCAGAACTTGTGGGCGCATTACCCGGGCTTGCAGGCAAAAAAGAGATCTAGAGATGATCTACAAAAGCATTGCGGAGCGGTTAAGAATTCGACTTAACTCCGCGGATTTCACGCTAAACAGCCTTCTTCCCGGTGAAAAAAAGTTGGCGGAAGAATTTGCGGTATCGCGGATGACCATCCGTAAAGCCATTGACCTGCTGGTAGCGTGGGGGCTGGTGGTCCGCCGCCACGGTAGCGGCACTTACCTGGTGCGCAAAGATGTACTGCATCAAACCGCCAGTCTGACCGGGCTGGTGGAGGTGTTAAAACGCCAGGGAAAAACGGTCACCAGCCAGGTGCTGATTTTTGAAATCATGCCTGCGCCTCCGGCCATTGCCAGCCAGTTACGGATTCAAATCAACGAGCAGATCTACTTCTCCCGTCGCGTTCGTTTTGTGGAAGGGAAACCGCTGATGCTGGAAGACAGCTATATGCCGGTAAAACTGTTCCGTAACCTTTCGCTGCAACATCTGGAAGGGTCGAAGTTTGAATATATTGAACAAGAGTGCGGGATTCTGATTGGCGGTAATTATGAAAGCCTGACGCCGGTGCTCGCCGATAGACTGCTGGCGCGGCAAATGAAGGTAGCGGAACACACGCCACTGCTGCGGATCACCTCGTTGTCATATAGCGAGAGCGGGGAGTTTTTGAATTATTCAGTAATGTTCAGAAATGCCAACGAATACCAGGTGGAGTACCATTTACGGCGACTCCACCCGGAGAAGAGTTAACCGATACTCCAGAAGAGCACCGCCAGTAATTGGGGGGTGATAATGCGCAGGAACATCACCAACGGATAGACAGTGGCGTAAGAAAGCGCCGCCGCACCGCTGGTTGGATGAAGATTATTAGCAAACGCCAGCGCCGGAGGATCGGTCATGGAGCCAGCCAGCATCCCGCACATGGTCAGGTAATTCATTTTGGCTAACATCCGCGCCAGAATGCCAACAGTAATCAGCGGAACGGCGGTGATCAGCGCACCATAACCAATCCAGCTTAGCCCTTCGCCATTGACCAGGGTATTCACAAAATCCCCACCAGATTTCAGACCAACGACCGAGAGGAACAGCACGATCCCCAGCTCCCGCAGCGCGAGGTTGGCACTTGGCGGCATAAACCAGTACAGCTTGCCGATACTGCCGATACGCCCGAGGATCAACGCCATAATCAGCGGACCGCCCGCCAGCCCCAGTTTCAACGCGGCCGGGAATCCCGGCACAAAGACGGGAATAGAACCTAACAATACGCCAAGCCCGATACCAATAAACACCGGCAGCATCTGAACCTGTTGCAGTTTTTGCTGCGCATTCCCCAGCACATTGGCAACGGCATCAATTGCGGACGGACGCCCCACCAGGTTGAGGATATCGCCGAACTGCAGGCTGATATCGCCACTGGCAACCAGTTCGACCCCGGCACGGTTCAGGCGCGAAATAACAACGTCATAGCGTTCTTTAAAGTGCAGGTCGCGAATACGTTTTCCGAGCACGTTTTCATTGGTGACCACCACACGCTCGACGCGCAAATCAGTGCCTTTCGTAGACAGCGAGGTATCGACCTCCTGACCAATCACCAGTTGCGCATTATGTAAATCCGCTGGCTGCCCCACCAGATGCAGCAAATCGCCCAGTTGGATAATGGTATCTGGCGAAGGTACTTTTAGGGTTTCTTCTCGTTTCAGACGCGAGCAGATAATTTTGTCGCCGTTGAGAATCGGTACATCTTTAATGGCTAAATCATGCAGGTTAGGGTTCTCAACGCGAATATTGATAGTCTTGATCAGCGCGCCGCCATTGGTGCGTGAAGACTCGTGCTGCTGGGCTTCTGTCTCGACATTGACGCGGAAAATAACCCGCAACATCCACATGGTGAACAAAATCCCGCAAATGCCGAATGGATACGCCATCGCGTAACTCATCCCCATCTGATCGACCATTTCCATTGGTGTACCCAGGTCGCGCAAGATCTGCTGCCCTGCCCCCAGTGCTGGCGTATTGGTTACCGCACCGGAGAAAATCCCCAGTACTACCGGCAGTGGAATATCAAACAGTTTATGCAGGATGGCGGTAACCAGACCACCGATGATGACGATCAGAACAGCAAACAGGTTGAGGCGTAATCCGGAGACGCGCAATGAGGCAAAGAAGCCCGGACCCACCTGAATCCCGATGGTATAAACGAACAGGATCAGGCCAAATTCCTGAATAACATGCAGCATATCGCTACTTAATGTCATCCCCGCCTGAGAAACAAAATGGCCGACGATGATCCCACCAAACAGCACGCCGCCAATACCTAATCCTATGCCGCGAAATTTGACGTTGCCGATAAACAAACCGACGACTGCCACCAAAGCCAGAATACTGACCGTTAATGCTATATCACTCATCGTCCATTTCTCTTGAGATAACATTTTAATTGCTACGGATTATGGCTGAATCGGTGAAGCAGATTTGCCTTATAGCGCACATTATCACGGGAAAGAACGTGCCGAAATATCTTAAACAGGCGAAAATTAACGCATTGTTGAAGAAGAAAGACAAAAAAAGCCCCACCAGAATGGCGGGGCAAAGAGAATAGCTAGTTAGCTATTTAACGCGGGACGTTCGCTGATAGCGATACGCTGCGCTGCGATGGGTTCAGGCTCATTACGAATTAAATCAATATGCAGTAAACCGTTTACGAAGGTTGCACCAGAGACTTCCATATTTTCAGCCAGCGTAAAGCTCAGGCTAAATGGCTGATTCATAAGCCCTTGATGCAGCCATTTTTTCTCTTCTTTTGGCTGCTCCGGCGTGCCTTTTACGCTCAGGCGCGTACCTTCCAGTTGAATCTCTAAATCTTCCTGACGAAAACCTGCCAGCGCAAGGGTAATGCGGTAGTGGTTATCGTCGCTTTTCTCAATGTTGTACGGCGGGAAGCTCTGGCTTTCACCGGCGTTTTGCAGTGCGTTGGCCAGTTTGTCAAAACCGATCCATTGACGCATCAGTGGGGATAAATCGAAGTTACGCATAGTCATTTCTCCTTCTAAGAAGCGAGTAAGTACCTGCAAATCCGAAGATTCGCATATGCTCCCTGACGGCGAGCATGGAGATGTCAGGCCGCGCCAGGCGGCCTTAAGGAATTAGTTGATTTCGATACGGCGCGGTTTTTTCGCTTCCGGAATCACGCGTTCGAGATCGATATACAGCAGACCATTCACCAGGTTAGCACCACGAACATGAATGTTCTCAGCTAACTGGAATTTGCGTTCAAAGTTGCGTTCAGCGATGCCCTGGTACAGATAGGTGCGCTCTTTTTGTTCGTCGGCGTGAGCACCTTTCACCACCAGCAGATTATCCTGGGCGGTAATTTCCAGTTCGCTCTCAGCAAAACCAGCCACAGCGATAGCAATGCGGTAATGGTTTTCGTCTACCAGTTCAACGTTATACGGAGGGTAGCCGCCATTACTCTGGCTCTGGTTGTTTTCTAAGTGGTTAAACAAACGGTCAAATCCAATAGCAGAACGGTAAAGCGGGGATAAATCAAAGTTACGCATAATCAATAGCTCCTGAAATCAGCGAGAATGTAAGACCTTCCACAATGGACAGGTCAGGTAGCCAGAACACCCATCAGGCGCGTCCTCATCGGCTACGATGTAAAAATGGGTCTGGAAATGAACTTTTCAAGCCTTATCAGCGGACTTTTTTTTGCAGTTTATGGTCTATTGCATAGACTGAGGGGGCAGCACGAAACGTTAAAGTGCGATAGCCGCCACAGTGCGACGTAATGATGATGTTATTTTCAGCAAGGGATCGCTATAACTCATCAGGCCAACACCCACGATCAACAGATGAATTTATTATGATAAGAAATGTGTTGTTAGCGTTCATGATATGCAGCGGAATGACATTACTCGGAGGATGCTCCAGCGTGATGTCCCATACCGGGGGGAAAGAAGGAACGTATCCCGGCACCCGCGCCAGCGCCACCATGATTGGCGACGATGAAACCAACTGGGGCACTAAGTCGCTGGCGATTCTCGATATGCCGTTTACCGCTGTGATGGACACGCTTTTACTGCCGTGGGATGTGTTCCGCAAAGACAGCTCGGTGCGCTCACGCGTTGAAAAAAGCGAAGCCAACGCGCAAGCCACCAATGCGGTTATTCCACCCGCCAGAATGCCTGATAACTGATTTAGCGATCAGTTTCGGTGATCCACAGCTGGCCGCCTTCCATCCACGCCAGCCATCGACCATCCGGCGAGAAGACCACGGCGTCCGCAGAAGGTGGATTGGCGTGGTTTTCGGTTAAATACTCAACCTCGCCGCTTTGCGCATGGGCGCAAGCAATTCGATTATCCAGCACAAAGCCCAACCATTCTCCTGATGGATGCCAGTTAAATGCAGACTGAATATCCGTTTTGTTATGGGTTAACTGGCGCGGCTCGCCGCCCTGTGGCGAGATAAGCCACAGTTGCACAATGCCGTTATCATCACGCATTAAAAACGCGATTTGCGTACCCTGCGGATTACAGCGCACCCAGTGGCGCGGGACGTTGACTAATCCCGGATAAGCCCGATGGTGGGTAAAGGTTAAACGTCGCTGCACGACGCCGCGCGGTGGCGCGGGCAGGGTGGTTTCCGTTCCACTTAACGGCGCATCACCTGCTGCTTTCCAGCCAGCTTCATCTTGCGGTAACTCAACGATAAATAGCTCCGGCACTTTCTCGCCCTTTGGCGAAAGTGTGTCGCCAATAAATGCCAGCGCGTGATTTCCTACCCATCCTTCTTCATAAGCACGATTGATTTCATCGCTGCCAGGCTGCGGTGTGGGCGTGGTTTTACTCACCAGCACGCACCAGTGGCTACCGCTGTATTCACGCGGATGCTGCTTTTGTACGTTGACCGGGCCAAACGGTGCAGCAACACCGACGTTTCGCAAATCCAGCGCCGGGCAGAGTTGATGCATTACATGGTCGTTATAGGTAAAGCTCACCCTTTCACCGTTCGGGCTAAAGACATGCACATGGCTGCCGCCGCGCAGCGCTCCTGGCGTATACGGCGCGGTAATATCCATCGCATCAAGGTTACTCATCTTGCCGCCTTCAACAATCACTCCGCGCCGATGATGGAAGTCGTAATGCCATGTTTCATCAGGATTTTCCGGGCCGTGGATGAAGACATACTTCTCTGACTTCGGATGAACGGTCACCACGCCGACGTGTGCGCCCTGTGACGCGCGATAGATAACCTCGACCTCGCCGGTATGGATATTCACACGCTCAATGGTCTCGCCGGTAAACGACGCCCCTGAAGGACGAACGTCAAATACCAGCCACTGGCTGTCGGGCGTCCAGGTATTGGTATTGGTGAGCAGGTGATTACGGGGAGCAAAGGTTATCTGTTTCATGGCGCGGTCCTGATACAAAACGGTTCCCGCCATCATACTTCACAAGGACTTCACTTTCAGACAATAGTCTTTCGCCATCGTGATGAATGTGAGTGAAAAGATGGAACATTTCGACGTGGCGATTATTGGCCTCGGCCCGGCAGGGTCGGCGTTGGCACGAAAGTTAGCAGGCAAAATGCAGGTGATCGCGCTGGATAAAAAGCACCAGCATGGTACTGAAGGTTTCAGCAAACCTTGTGGCGGTCTGCTGGCACCGGACGCGCAGCGATCTTTTATTCGCGATGGACTGACGCTTCCTGTCGATGTGATCGCCAATCCGCAGATTTTCAGCGTCAAAACTGTCGACGTCGCCGCATCGCTCACGCGTAACTACCAGCGAAGCTATATCAATATTAATCGCCATGCTTTCGACTTGTGGATGAAATCGCTGATCCCCGCCAGCGTTGAGGTTTACCACGATAGCCTGTGCCGGAAAATCTGGCGTGAGGATGATAAATGGCATGTCATTTTTCGTGCAGACGGTTGGGAGCAGCATATTACCGCCCGCTATCTGGTCGGTGCCGATGGTGCCAACTCGATGGTGCGGCGACATCTCTACCCGGACCATCAAATTCGTAAATATGTCGCTATCCAGCAGTGGTTCGCAGAGAAGCATCCGGTGCCGTTCTACTCCTGCATCTTTGATAATGCGATAACTGACTGTTACTCATGGAGTATCAGCAAAGACGGTTATTTTATCTTTGGCGGTGCCTATCCAATGAAAGACGGTCAGACGCGTTTCGCGACGCTGAAAGAGAAAATGAGCGCCTTTCAGTTCCAGTTTGGCAAAGCGGTGAAAAGTGAGAAATGTACCGTGTTGTTTCCCTCACGTTGGCAGGATTTTGTCTGCGGTAAGGACAACGCCTTTCTGATTGGTGAAGCAGCGGGATTTATCAGCGCCAGCTCGCTGGAGGGAATTAGCTATGCGCTGGATAGCGCAGAGATTCTGCGTTCGGTGTTACTGAAGCAGCCGGAGAAGAGCAACGCCGCCTACTGGCGCGCCACCCGCAAACTGCGTTTAAAACTCTTCGGCAAGATAGTAAAAAGCCGATGCCTGACCGCACCGGCTTTAAGAAAGTGGATTATGCGCAGTGGTGTGGCGCATATTCCACAGTTGAAAGATTAGCCAACGCGCTTCACATCGCCCACCAGCAGGATGTAAGAGAGCGCGCCAATCAACGCGACGGCAGAAATATAAACCAGTGCAGGTGCGAAACCGTAACCCTGCGCCAGGTACCCCACCACCAGCGGAACGGTGATGCCGCCCAGACCACCGGCAAAGTTAAACACGCCGCCGGTTAAACCAATCAGGCGCATCGGTGCCAGAGAAGAGACCAGTGACCAGGTAATCGAAGCAAAACCGTTGCCGAAGAATGCCAGCGCCATCAGGCACATAATCATCATCGGATCGTTAGTGTAGTTAGCGCCCATAATGCAGGTGGAGATCAGCAAGCCGCAGATAATCGGCGTTTTACGCGCAAAGCCCAGTGAAAAGCCCTTACGTACCAGCAGATCCGCGACCCAGCCAGAGAGCAGGACGCCGACAAACGCCGCGAGGAACGGCACCGTGGTCATAAAGCCTGCTTTCAGCGCCGTGATTCCTTTTTCCTGGGTTAAATAGTTCGGGAACCAGGTTAAGAAAAACCACAGTGTAGAAGCCACCGCAAATTGCCCAAGATAGACACCGATCAGTTTACGATGGAACACCAGTTTCCAGTCTTTGGCTGTTAACGGCTGACGCGCCTCTTTTTTCACCGGCGCATCGCCATCCACCAGACCGCCGCCATCACGAATGTAATCCAGTTCAGCTTTGCTGATGCCTTTGGTCAGACGCGGCGGCTGATAAACCTTAAACCAAATCAGCGACCAGATAATGCCGATACCACCGGTGACAATGAACACCCAGTGCCAGCTCAACATCTCCTGAATCCAGATCAGCAGCGGAGTCAGAAACGCCAGACCGACAAACTGACCAGACGTATAAAAACCAACGGCAGAAGCGCGTTCATGTTCCGGGAACCAGCTGGTCACCATCCGGTTATTGGTCGGGAAAGCGGGCGCTTCGAAAATACCGGTTATCGCGCGCAGACCAATTAATGACATTAAGCCCGTGGCAAAGCCCTGGAATAAAGTCGCCACTGACCAGCCAAATATCGCAATAAAATAAGTCACGCGAGAACCTACGCGATCTAAAAACCAACCGCCGGGGATCTGGCATAACGTATAAAGCCAGGCGAAGGCCGAAAATACATAGCCCATTTCCGCTTTCGTAATACCGAACTCTTCCTGAATATGGGCGGAAGCCACGGCCAGGTTAGCGCGGTCAACATAACAAATGACCACCGTAATAAAGATCATCACCAGCGTCAGATAACGCCGACGCCCCGGCTTTGCTGCATTAACGGGAATATCCATAGCGAGCTTTCTCCAGATTTTGGGCATAGCGAAGCCGCTCACCATGCCCTGTAATTTACAGAGGGTTATATTTTTGTATTGCTGTTTTAGTGCCCGATGAGGGGCTTACGTGGCAGGAATTACCACTCTGCTACGCTGTTATCTTCATGACGCCAGAGCGGATTACGCCAGTCCGGGGCATTTTTACTGAACTCAATAACTTTAGCTTCGTCGATTTCCACGCCTAAGCCCGGTTTCGTTAATGGTTTAAAGAAACCGCCGACCATGCTGAAGTCTTCTTTGTTTTTCACAAAGTCGAGTAACTCCGCGCCTTTGTTGTAATGAATGCCCATACTTTGTTCCTGAAGTACGGCGTTATAGGAAACAAAGTCGATATGCAGACAAGCCGCCAGTGCAATCGGTCCGAGCGGACAGTGCGGCGCAAGGGTCACGTCATAGGCTTCTGCCATTCCGGCAATTTTGTAGCATTCGGTAATACCGCCTGCATGAGAGAGATCTGGTTGCAGAATCGAAATACCGCCCGCCTCCAGCACGCGTTTAAAATCGAAACGTGAGAACATGCGTTCACCCGCCGCCAGTGGAATATGCGTTTGTGCCGCCAGTTTCGGGTAGTATTCGGCTTGTTCTGCCAGCACCGGCTCTTCAATAAACAGCGGGCGATACGGCTCCAGTTCTTTAATCAGCACTTTCGCCATCGGCGCGCTGACGCGACCGTGGAAATCAAGACCAAACTCAATCTGATTGCCAAAAGCTTCACGAATTTGTGCCACGGTGTTGACCGCCGCATCTACCGCGCGGGAGTTATCAATTAGCCCCAGTTCTTCACAACCATTCAGTTTGAAGGTATCGAAGCCGATTTCGCGCAGGGTTTTTATGCCGTCGATAACATCCGCCGGACGATCGCCGCCGACCCAACTGTAGGCTTTAATTTTGTCGCGAACCAGGCCGCCCATCAGTTGCCAGACCGGCGCATTCAGCACTTTGCCTTTGATATCCCATAACGCCTGGTCGATCCCGGCGATGGCGCTCATCAGGATTGGACCGCCACGATAAAATCCGGCGCGATACATCACTTGCCATAAGTCATTGATGCGCGATGGATCCTGACCAATCAAATAGTCACCCAGCTCGTGAACTGCCGCTTCCACCGTACGGGCGCGGCCTTCGATCACGGGCTCGCCCCAGCCGGCCACGCCTTCATCGGTTTCAATTTTCAGGAACATCCAGCGGGGAGGTAAACGATACGTGGTAATTTTGGTGATTTTCATTGCACTGCCTCTCGATACGCCTTAACAAATGCTGCTGCCTGCTGCGCGGTGCGTTCTACGGACTGCCCGGCCCGATAGAGATCGCTGCCTAAGCCCGCCCCTGCACAACCTGCGTCTATCCACTGCGCCAGGTTTTCTGGCGTCACGCCGCCAACGGCAAAGACTGCGATGTCCGGTGGCAGTACCGCTTTTAACGCTTTGATGTATTGCGGACCAAAAGCCGATGACGGGAATATTTTCAGCGCCTGCGCGCCCGCGTCGAGCGCTGTAAAGGCTTCGGTCGCCGTCGCGCAGCCGGGGCAAACGGTCATGCCGTAGCCCACCGCACGGCGGATCACTTCACTATGGATATTGGGCGTAACGATGAGCTGGCAGCCCATCCTGGCGAGCACATCGACCTGTTCAGGTTTCAGTACCGTACCCGCGCCAATCAACGCCTTATCGCCGTATGCATCAACGATGGCGGGAATGCTTTTCTCCCATTGAGGGGAATTCAGCGGGATTTCAACCGCGTCGAACCCGGCGTCAATCACCGCGCCAACATGCGCCAGCGCCTCGTCGGGCGTAATACCGCGCAAAATGGCGATCAGCGGGAGTTTAGTTTGCCACTGCATGAGCGATGCTCCTTATACCAGCCTGAAATGCCGTGTCGCCCGCTACCGCCGCCACGTCGCAACCCATCGCCTGAAAGGCTTGCTGGTAGCGCGCGGTCAGCGATGTTCCGGCGACAAGGGTGATGGCGTGTTGATGGGTCACATAGTCGCGCATACTGGCAACCTCTGCGCCAATCAACAATCCAGAGAGAAATTCGCTGACCTGTTCGCGGGGAAGTGTTCCCAGCACATGCGAAGCGCGAACTTCAAAAAGCTGCGGCAATATGGCGGGAGCATTAAGGCCACGCTCAAGGCCAGCCGCGAAGGCATCGGCAGAGTTTTCCTGCGGCGGCAAACCTGCGCCAATCAATGAGTGATTTAACAGTAAATGATGTAATTCACCGGTCATTACGGTGTGAAAATCGTTGATTTGCTGGCTATCGGCCTGCACCCATTTGCAATGGGTTCCGGGCATAACATAAAGAGAGGAAGGAGCCAAAGTGCGCGCGCCGATCAATTGTGTTTCTTCGCCGCGCATCACATTGTGGTTATCGTCATGAGAGACGCATAATCCGGGAATAATCCAGATATTGTCGCCAACCGACGTTAATTGTTCGCCAATAGACGAAAAACGGGCAGGAACGGATAAATACGGCGCGACTTTCCAGCCGACATTGCTGCCGACCATTCCTGCCATTACCACTGGCGTTTTCTCTTCATGCCAGTCGGTTGTGACTTCTGCTAACACCGCAGCCGGAGATTTTCCGTTCAGGCGCGTGACGCCTGCTTCTGATTGCCTGCTCTCCAGGCAGTGGTCGCCCTGATAAAGCCAGGCGCGCAGATTGGTCGATCCCCAGTCAATTGCGATGTAGCGAGCTGTCATGTGATTTCCTTTAACCTTCGTGTCGAGCTGGCAATCATGGTAAGCGCCGCCTGCTCTGCCGCATCGCCGTCCTGATGCCGTATAGCATCGAACAGCGCCTTATGTTCCTGGAGCGTTTGCGGCATGTTGGCCTCATCGCCCATCCAGGTTCGTTCAAAAACCGCCCGCTGCAACGAACTGATCGCAATGCTAAGTTGCTGTAACACCGGGTTATGCACCGACTGCAGCACCGCCTCGTGGTAGCGAATATCCGCTTCGTTAAACGCTTCGCGGTCCTGATTGTTGGCAATCATCTCGTTCAGCGCCGATTCAATCTGCGCCAGATCGCTGGAAGTCGCGCGTTCTGCCGCCCAACGGGCAATCGCCGGTTCCACCAGGTTTCGCACTTCGCTCATTGCACTGATAAGCCGTGGGTCGTAGTCGTTTTCCAGCACCCATTGCAGTACGTCAGTGTCGAGGTAATTCCACTGGTTACGCGGTGCCACAAACGCCCCGCGATAACGTTTCATTTCAATCAGCCGCTTCGCCATCAGCGAACGAAACACCTCACGGATAATGTTGCGCGAGGTTGCAAACTCCTCACAGAGTTCCGCCTCAGCCGGAAGCGGCGAGCCTGGCACGTATTTGCCGTGAACGATCTGTTTACCCAGCGTAATAACGATGCGATCGGTTTTATTGAGAGTCATGGAGAGTCCTTGTGCTCTGTATGTTCTTCTCTACTTTACCCCGATCGATGCATAACGCGGCAACTTTGTAGTACCAGCGTGATGACGTTCGCGTTTGCCGTGTGCGTAATGTAGTACAAAATTATATTGTTGTACTACAATTTAGATCACAAAAAGAACAATGCATAAAAAATGACATGCGTCGGGCAGAAATCTGAAAAGGGAGAACAGGCGCTAAACAGGAGGGAAAGAAGAGTATGCTTTCAACGGCTTAGCTACTCGTTTAAAGGATTAATCATGAAGTTGAATTTTAAGGGATTTTTTAAGGCTGCCGGTTTGTGTTCTTTGGCATTTGCGTTGACCGGATGTATCACCTGGGGATTGGTTTCCAATACTGCAAGCCGTCCACATGCCGAGCAATGGCGGTCAGACACGATTAAGGGTTTATCGCTGGCAGAAGATAGTAACGGTACGAAAGGCTATGTTTTTGTTGGTGAATCGTTGGACTATCTGTTGACCACCGGCGGCGGTGAGGTGGTTAAAATGCTGAACGATCCGGCAATTCATGGTGAAAGAATCACCGTTTCTGATAACGCGAAATTTATTTTAAGCAGCAGTAATAAGAAATTCTCTGGTGCTATTACGCTCTATTACGACTGGAACAACGAAGAAGATAAGGCACTGGCAACACAATATGGTTTTATTTGTGATACCCGCCGTTGTACATGGATGCTGGACGGCCTGAAAGGCTCTATCCACCAGAAAAATAAAAAAGCGGATTACTCAAACGTGATGGTTTTCCATCAACCCTTTACGGTGGGATTTTATGAGTACAAAGCATCAGATGGCGTTCCGCGCGGCCTCGTTAATGCGCTGCTACCAGTCACTCTTACGCTGGATATAGTAACGTCACCACTGCAGTTCGTGATTTTATGCACTACCAGAAATTGTTAATCGCTGCGGGCAAACGCGTTTATGCTGTTTGCCCGCCCACAGATTAATTCAACACAAACTTCTCAATAGCAAACGCTACGCCATCTTCAAGGTTGGATTTGGTGACAAAGTTCGCCACTTCTTTCACCGAAGGAATAGCGTTATCCATCGCCACACCGACGCCTGCATATTCAATCATTGCGATGTCGTTTTCCTGATCGCCAATCGCCATGATTTCTTCCGGTTTAATACCTAACACGTCGGCCAGTGATTTCACACCCGTACCTTTGTTAACGCGTTT
This sequence comes from Escherichia sp. F1, assembly GCF_046764225.1. Lineage (NCBI taxonomy): Bacteria > Pseudomonadati > Pseudomonadota > Gammaproteobacteria > Enterobacterales > Enterobacteriaceae > Escherichia > Escherichia sp. F1. Next base: position 7,353 of record NZ_CP177202.1, on the reverse strand, counting down.
ATCGAGGATTTCGAGGAAGTACGGCGCACTTTTCAGCACGGTATATTTCTCTTTCACTTCCTGCGGAATACGCGCGATAGCCTGGTCGAGGATGGCGGGTTCATCAATCATCATCACTTTCAGGAACTGGGTATTGGGGTCCATTTTCTCCGCTTCGCAGAACACCAGCGGAATAGTGGCAACGAAGGATTCATGCACCGTGTAGTAGCTGATATCACGGTTGGCGGTGTACAGCGTGGTGCGGTCCAGCGCGTGGAAATGAGAACCGACTTCGCGGGAGAGTTTTTCCAGGAAACGGTAGTCGTCATAGCTGAGAGCGGTTTGCGCCACAGTGCTGCCATCAGCGGCCTTCTGTACCAGCGCGCCGTTATAAGTAATGCAGTAGTCGCCCGGCTGTTCCATATGCAGCTCTTTCAGGTAGTTGTGCACGCCTGCATACGGGCGACCCGTCGTTAGCACGACATTCACGCCACGGGCGCGAGCTGCAGCAATCGCATTTTTAACGGCAGGTGAAATGGTGTGATCGGGCAGCAGAAGGGTGCCATCCATATCGATAGCAATGAGTTTGATAGCCATGAGTTCCCCAGGTAGATTGGTTCCTGACCCATGCTAACGCGATTCCGCTCAAAAATCAGTACAACACCCGAGGGAAAAGGGGGATGCAACGCGCGTTGCGTGCTCCCCATTTGCTTAGCGGAAGAGTTTCCCTTTCAGCAGTTCCATGCCTGCGGAAAGCAGATCGTTATTGGCTTGTGGTGACACTTCACCTTGCGGTGAGAGTGCATCAATAATCTTCGGCAATTGTTCTGCCAGTAAACTGGAAGCCGTACTGGTATCAACGCCCAGTTTTTGCCCGAGATCGGACACCGCATTTGTGCCGAGCGCCGATTCCAGTTGCTCGCCGCTAACTGGTTGGTTGCCCTGTTGATTACTCAGCCAGGTTGAGAGAATGGCACCTAAACCGCCACTTTGCAGTTTTTCCAGCAGCACCTGAATGCCGCCCTGCTCCTCAACCCAGCTCAAAATGGCCTGATATTTCCCCGCATCGCCTTTCAGAAAGGCACCGACAACTTCATCAAAAAGCCCCATGATAATCACCTGTAAAGCGTTACGTGTTGACTCAAAAAGTATAGATCTGCGGGATGATAATTGCGGATTGCAGAAATAAAAAGGGCGAAGATGATCTCCGCCCTTTTCTTATAGCTTCTTGCCGGATGCGGCGTTAACGTCTGATCCGGCCTACAAAATCATGCAAATTCAATATATTGCAGGAGTCTCGTAGGCCTGATAAGCGTAGCGCATCAGGCACGCTCGCATTGTTAACGCCATTAAATATCGATATTCGCCGCTTTCAGGGCGTTCTCTTCAATAAACGCACGGCGCGGTTCAACGGCGTCGCCCATCAGCGTGGTGAACAACTGGTCGGCAGCAATCGCATCTTTAACGGTAACGCGCAACATACGGCGGCTTTCCGGGTCCATAGTGGTTTCCCACAGCTGTTCCGGGTTCATCTCGCCCAGACCTTTATAACGCTGGATGGAGAGGCCACGACGGGACTCTTTCACCAGCCAGTCCAGCGCCTGCTCGAAGCTGGCTACCGGCTGACGACGCTCGCCACGTTCGATAAATGCATCTTCTTCCAGCAAGCCACGCAGTTTCTCACCCAGCGTGCAGATACGACGATATTCGCCGCCGGTGATAAATTCGTGATCCAGCGGATAGTCAGTATCCACACCGTGGGTACGCACGCGAACAATCGGTTCAAACAGGTTTTGTTCGGCATTGGTGTGGACATCAAACTTCCACTGGCTGCCGTGCTGTTCTTTGTCGTTCAGTTCGCTGACCAGCGCGTTCACCCAGCGGGTAACGGTCTGTTCATCAGAGAGGTCAGCTTCCGTCAGCGTCGGCTGATAGATAAGCTCTTTCAGCATTGCTTTCGGATAACGACGCTCCATGCGGTTGATCATTTTCTGCGTCGCGTTGTACTCAGACACCAGTTTCTCTAACGCTTCGCCAGCCAATGCCGGTGCACTGGCGTTGGTGTGCAGCGTTGCGCCATCCAGCGCGATGGAGATTTGGTACTGATCCATCGCTTCGTCGTCTTTAATGTACTGTTCCTGCTTGCCTTTCTTCACTTTGTACAGCGGCGGCTGAGCGATGTAGACGTGACCGCGTTCAACGATTTCCGGCATCTGACGATAGAAGAAGGTCAACAGCAGCGTACGAATATGCGAGCCGTCAACGTCCGCATCGGTCATGATGATGATGCTGTGATAACGCAGTTTGTCCGGGTTGTACTCGTCACGACCGATACCACAGCCAAGCGCGGTGATAAGCGTCGCCACTTCCTGAGAAGAGAGCATCTTATCGAAGCGCGCTTTCTCAACGTTGAGGATTTTACCCTTCAGCGGCAGAATCGCCTGGTTCTTGCGGTTACGCCCCTGCTTCGCAGAGCCGCCCGCGGAGTCCCCTTCCACAAGGTACAGTTCGGAAAGCGCCGGATCGCGTTCCTGGCAGTCTGCCAGTTTGCCCGGCAGGCCCGCTAAATCCAGCGCACCTTTACGACGGGTCATTTCACGCGCGCGACGCGCAGCTTCACGGGCACGAGCAGCATCGATAATTTTGCCGACCACGATTTTAGCGTCGGTTGGGTTTTCCAGCAGGTATTCTGCCAGCAGTTCGTTCATCTGCTGTTCAACCGCCGATTTCACCTCAGAAGAAACCAGTTTGTCTTTAGTCTGGGAGGAGAATTTCGGGTCCGGCACTTTCACGGAAACGACCGCAATCAGGCCTTCACGCGCATCGTCACCGGTGGCGCTGACTTTGGCTTTTTTGCTGTAGCCTTCTTTGTCCATGTAGGCGTTCAGGGTACGGGTCATCGCCGCACGGAAGCCTGCCAGGTGAGTACCACCGTCACGCTGCGGAATGTTGTTGGTAAAGCAGTAGATGTTTTCCTGGAAGCCATCGTTCCACTGCAGCGCCACTTCAACGCCAATACCGTCTTTTTCAGTGGAGAAGTAGAAGATATTTGGGTGGATCGGCGTTTTGTTCTTGTTCAGATATTCAACGAACGCCTTGATGCCGCCTTCATAGTGGAAGTGGTCTTCTTTACCGTCGCGCTTGTCGCGCAGACGAATGGAAACGCCGGAGTTGAGGAACGACAACTCACGCAGGCGTTTCGCCAGAATGTCATATTCGAATTCGGTCACATTGGTGAAGGTTTCGAGGCTTGGCCAGAAACGCACCATGGTGCCGGTTTTTTCAGTCTCGCCGGTAACCGCCAGCGGAGCCTGCGGTACACCGTGTTCGTAGATCTGACGGTGAATTTTACCCTCGCGCTGGATAACCAGCTCCAGTTTTTGCGACAGGGCGTTTACTACCGAAACACCAACGCCGTGCAGACCGCCGGACACTTTATAGGAGTTATCGTCAAATTTACCGCCTGCGTGCAGAACGGTCATGATCACTTCCGCCGCCGATACGCCCTCTTCCGGGTGAATACCGGTCGGAATGCCGCGCCCATCATCCTGTACGGAGACAGAGTTATCGGCGTGAATGGTGACGATAATTTCTTTACAGTGACCCGCGAGCGCTTCGTCGATAGCGTTATCTACCACCTCGAATACCATGTGGTGCAGACCGGTGCCGTCATCCGTGTCGCCGATATACATACCCGGGCGCTTACGCACCGCATCCAGCCCTTTCAGGACTTTGATACTGGAGGAGTCATAAGAATTCGACATCAACGTTTCTCGCTCATTTATACTTGGGTTAATCCGTTATTTTACCCTTTTCCACGGTAAACATCTTCGAATTTTCGTCCGACATGTCTATAACGTGTTCAGCACTGATCGCGCTGACAAAGACCTGTGATTGCGTCGCTTTTAAGCGGCTGGCAAGCAGCCCGCGACGCTCATCATCAAGCTCAGAGGCAAAATCATCTATCAGGTAGAGACACCGCCGCCCGCTTTCCCGGGTGAGGAACTCTCCTTGCGCCAGACGTAAGGCGCACATCAACAGCTTAAGCTGCCCACGCGATAAGGTATCTTCCACCGGCGCACCGTCGGCGCGAATGCGTAAGTCCGCTTTATGCGGGCCATGCGCGGTGTAGGTTAGCTGGCGATCGCGTTCAAAATTACGTTCCAGCACCTCAGCGTACTCTGTCTCTTTCTCCCAGCCGCGCTGGAAAGAGAAAGTCAGAGAAAACTCAGGGAGAAATTGCTTACAGGTATCAGCCATATCGGCCGCGATACCGGCGCTATACTCCGCGCGCCAGGTACTGATTTGCTCCGCCAGCGGGATCAGTTCTTTATCCCACGGGCGTAGCTGTTCGTAACGTGTCACCTGGCGCAGCGCCGCATTGCGCTGCTTGAGCAATCGCTTGAGATTGCTCCAGGCGGTGAAAAATCCGGGTTCGTTGTGAAAGCATCCCCAGTCGAGGAATGCTCTTCTGTATTTAGGGCCGCCGTTGAGTAAAGTAAACCCTTCAGGCGTTATCAGCTGCATCGGCATCAGGTGCGCCAACTCCGCAACCTTATGCCCGTCAGTACCGTCAATACGGACTTTGCTGTCGCCCTGTTTGTCTTTGGTTAAGCCAATCGCCGTCTCGCGCTCTTCGCCCTGTAATCGCCCATGGAGAACAAACGCCTCCTGCTCATGGCGAATGACGCGACCAATCTGCAAACTGCGAAACGCCCGACCATGGCCGAGCGTATAGATGGCTTCCAGCACGCTGGTTTTGCCACTGCCGTTGGCACCTACCAGAAAGTTAAAGCCGGGAGATAAAGCGAGATCCGCGGTTTCGATATTGCGGAAATCGCGGATCAACAAGCGGGTGAGGGACATTACAGTCTCATTGGCATGACAACATAGGCAGCCGACTGTGATGCGGCATCTTCAATCTGCACGCTGGAAACCGAATCGGTCAGCATCATGCGCACGTTTTCGCATTTCAGCGCGTTCAGAACATCCAGCACATAGCTGACGTTGAAGCCGATTTCCATCTCCGCACCGCTATAGGTAACGTCGAGGATCTCTTCCGCTTCTTCCTGTTCCGGGTTGTTGGCGGTGATTTTCAGCTGGTTTTCGCTGACATACAGACGTACGCCGCGGAATTTCTCGTTAGAGAGAATTGCCGCGCGAGCAAACGCCTGCTTGAGGAGATCGCAACCTGCTTCCAGATGTTTGTCCGGGTTCTTCGGCAGAACGCGTCGGTAATCCGGGAAGCGACCATCCACCAGTTTCGAGGTGAAGATAAAGTCGCCAACGTGGGCGCGAATGTTGTTGCTGCCAATCTGCACGCGCAGCGGATTGTCGCCGCCGTCGAGCATACGCATCAGTTCAATCACGCCTTTACGCGGCACGATCACCGAATGGCTTGGCAAAGATTGACCAATTGGCATTGAACAGACTGCCAGACGGTGGCCGTCGGTCGCCACGGTGCGCAGTTCTTCACCTTCGGTTTCAAACAGCATACCGTTTAAGTAATAGCGAACGTCCTGATGCGCCATAGAAAACTGGGTCGCTTCAATCAGACGCTTCATCGTCGCCTGCGGCAGGGTAAATTCGACTTCGCTCTGCCAGTCATCGAGATTCGGGAAATCTGCCGCTGGCAGGGTAGACAGCGAAAAACGGCTACGCCCGGAGCGCACCAGCATCCGCTCACCTTCCAGCTGCACGGCAATTTCCGCGCCTTCAGGCAGACCACGGCAGATATCAAAGAATTTGCGCGCTGGAACGGTCGTCGCCCCTGGCTCGTGCGGCTGAACCAGCGCAACGCGTGCCACCATTTCCATCTCGAGATCAGTACCGGTCAGCGACAACGTACCGTCAGCAACCTGTAACAGCAGATTACCGAGAATCGGTAGCGTAGGACGACCACCTAACGGACCGCTCACCTGTTGTAGCGGTTTTAATAAATGCTCACGTTCTACGGTAAATTTCATAGGTTTACGATGACAATGTTCTGATTAAATTTGAAAAATCTTCTTTGATATCGTGGCTCTCTTCACGCAACTGCTCGATCTTCCGGCAGGCATGAAGCACCGTCGTGTGGTCACGACCACCAAACGCATCGCCAATCTCCGGCAGACTGTGGTTAGTCAGCTCTTTCGCCAGCGCCATCGCCATCTGGCGCGGACGCGCCACCGAGCGGGATCGACGCTTGGAAAGGAGATCCGCGACTTTGATCTTGTAGTACTCCGCCACCGTCTTCTGAATATTGTCGATGGTGACCAGTTTTTCCTGCAATGCCAGCAAGTCGCGCAGCGCCTCACGCACGAAGTCGATGGTGATCGCCCGTCCGGTAAAGTTAGCGTTAGCAATAACGCGGTTCAGCGCGCCTTCCAGCTCACGTACGTTAGATCGTAGACGCTTGGCGATAAAGAACGCCACTTCGCCCGGCAAACGAATGTCGTTTTCGTCGGCCTTTTTCATCAGGATCGCCACGCGGGTTTCCAGCTCTGGCGGTTCGATCGCCACAGTCAGCCCCCAGCCGAAGCGGGATTTCAAACGATCCTCAACGCCGTTGATCTCTTTCGGATAGCGATCCGAGGTGAGAATGATCTGTTGATTACCTTCCAGCAGGGCGTTGAAGGTGTGGAAAAACTCTTCCTGAGATCGTTCTTTATTAGCAAAAAACTGAATATCGTCGATCAGCAGTGCATCTACGGAACGGTAGTAGCGTTTAAACTCTTCGATCGCGTTGTTTTGCAGGGCTTTAACCATGTCCTGAACAAAGCGCTCGGAGTGCATATAAACCACTTTGGCATTCGGCTTGCGCGCCATAATGCCGTTACCCACCGCATGCAGCAGGTGAGTTTTACCCAGACCCGTGCCGCCATAAAGGAACAACGGGTTATAGGCACCGCCAGGGTTATCTGCCACCTGGCGAGCCGCCGCGCGCGCCAGTTGGTTAGATTTACCTTCAACGAAGTTATCAAACGTGTGTTTGACGTTTACGTTAGAACGATAGGTCGGTTCTGCCGGGGCCGGGACGTTATCCCAACCTGAGCGCGTAGAAGGCGCAGCACGTTGCGGCTGCGTTTGCGCCACCTGTGCAGGGGCCGCGACGTTGCTCGTCACTGCCGCTTGTGGCGTTTGCGTCACCGGTTTGGTGCCGACTTCAAAACGCAGCTGTGGGGCATCCGCTCCGCAGAAACTGGTTAGCAGTCCATTGATATTATTAAGGTACTTGTCCCGTACCCAATCGAGGACAAAACGGTTTGGCGCGTACAGGGCCAGCGTGTTATCGCTCAGTTCCGCCTGCAATGGGCGTATCCACATACTGAATTCTGTGGCTGGTAACTCATCCTGCAATCGGGCAAGACACTGCTGCCAAAGCGAAAGTGACAC